>CBDHCS010000001.1:0-175308 GCA_965261125.1 Candidatus Poribacteria bacterium
TTGCGGTGCAACTAATTTGGGGATATGTTGTTTGGTAGGTGGACGGAGCGCAACAGGTTTCGGAGCAGACATAGAAAAAACATTTACTTGCATAGCATTGCTATTACTATCTGGCATATTGACAGAAGATAGACCGATAATTGATATGCCTATTAGATGCAAAACAGACTGACAACATAAATGACGCATTCGGCAAGAAACTACTAAAAGAAAGTTTTCCAACACCAAAACCTTTATGTAAGCTCTGCTGTTGACGTCTTCCTGCTAAATATGAGAGTTTGTTCACAATTTGGACAACGATGTTCATTTTTTGGACACCTTACACTGTCTTTTTTCTTTTAATCTCTTTGTAAACCGCTATAGTCCCTGTTGGACAACGCAATTCTAATTTATTTGCTTTTATCTTTTAACTTGATTGTGCAAATTCCGTGCCATTTTTTATATCCTGCTAATGTGTAAGACTTTAGGCACGATACTTTATAAGGTCCGTTGTAAATTACACATCGGTTTTGGTATAATATCCGCACAGAATTGAACACGTATAAAGGATATGTTATGAAACCTTTTGAATATATAGAACATACTGCAGATGCGGGAATGCGTGTGAGAGGTAAAACCTTAAAATCACTATTTAATAATGCTGCACAAGGGTTATTTGAAATGATAGCTGTTGTGGACACAATTGATGAAATCACATCAATTACTGTTGACATTGTGGCTGAAATCTGTTGAAATGCTATTTGTTAAATGGTTAGATGAATTGATTTTTAGGCACGAAACAGATGAGATTTTCTTTAAACGTTCAAATATTCAAAACATTAATAGTAATGAATTATCTGCTAAAGTGTATGGCGAACCCACAAATTTTGACAAACATATCGTGTACACAGAAATTAAGGCGGTAACCTATCATCAGTTATACGTAATTCAAAATCCCAATGGTGTTTGGGAAGCTCAGGTTATTTTTGATTTGTAATGGATCAGGAACGAGTCTTTTACTTACAATTTTTTCTTCAATGATAAATAACTGATTAGGCTTGACATTTTCGGATTTGCTGACTTTGCCACTGGGCCAAAATACCTCAAGAGTTTCAATAATTTCGTCTTTTTTTAATCCAAATATTGCTGTCAATTCGCTCTGGGAACAGTAACTTGAACCACTTTTAACAGTTTGAATTTGTGTGCCAATAGTGGAAGTAATCCGAATGCGTGCGCCTATACCGTTGCGGTTGCTCAATCTTCCAAGAAGTTTTATCTTAATCCATCTGTTGCGGTTGCCACCATCATTACGGTATAGATGTGCGTGTCCATTAGATGTTGTAATGAGTACATCTAAATCCCCGTCATTGTCTATGTCACCATAGGCTGCCCCTCTACCAACAATCGGTTTTGCCAAATCTGGTCCTACTTTGTGCAGAACATCAGCAAACTTCCCATCAGAAATATTGTGAAATAAGTGTGGTTGTTGTGCGTAGGTAACTTCACTCTGAACGATATTGATGTCTGTTTCCACATGTCCATTTGCCGTAAAAATGTCAAGATTTCCATCTAAGGTCAAAATCAAAGAAGAAACAACCGAAGGTCAGTGTCAATAAACTTGTCTTTCCGAGTTGCGCAATCGGAGCGTCGTCTATAAAAAAATCACCTTCGTTGTGGTAAAGATTCAACATTTCATTGGAAAAATTCCCAACAATTATACTTTCTCTACCACTACGGTCGTAATCAGCCGCGTCAACACCCATTGCGCCGGTGGCAACCCCACTTTCGTTATATGCCACGCCTGCCAACATCCCGACTTCAACGAAAGTGCCATCACCATTGTTTTGGTAGAGTTTATTCGGTTGCGTATCATTTGCTTCAAAAATATCGGGGAGGCCATCTTGATTATAATCAAGGATGCAAACGCCTAAGGATTTACTTGATGGATCGCTTATCCCTGAGATGTGTGATACATCAATAAATGTACCATTACCGCGATTTTGGAAAAGTTTACTTGCTTGACCAGTATATGATTCGGGAGTACAGTAAGATTTGTTTTTTCCATCAAGTGTGCAGAAAATATCTGTCTCTATGCTCCATTCAACGTAATTAGCAACATAGATGTCAAGATGACCATCCAGATTATAATCAAACCATGCGCAACTTGTTCCGAAACCGGGGTTATCAATCCCAGCGGCTTTCGTAACATCTGTAAAAGTGCCATCCCCATTGTTTCGGAAAAGTCTGTCAGCGTTGAGACAACTCAGATAGACATCATCATCTCCATCATTATCGTAATCTGCAATTGCAACGCCCATGCCGTATAGAGGAATATTTAAGCCCGCTGCTTCGGTGACATCAGCAAAAGTGCCATCCTGTTTGTTTTGATAGAGTGCAAGAGTTTGCCGCTCTTCAGTTGGATGTCCCTCCCAATCTTTTCCATTAACTAAAAGAATGTCTTGCCACCCATCCGCATTGAAGTCCAAAAAAGCACATCCGGCCCCCATTGTTTCTGGCAAATATTTTTTTCCAAACGCACCGTTATTATGGACAAAATTTATACCTGCTTCTTGAGTGATTTCAGTAAATAGTGGCAACAAATCTGCCGAGACATTCAGGATCGTGAAAAAGCAAGTAAGCAGAATACTAAATGTCAACATTTTGAAAAATGGTGAGGTAAGTTGGCAGATGCGCCCTTCTCTATTTCTATGCGTATTGCCTGTTTTTATTTCTCTCTGCACTACAATCGACATTTGAGTATTCATACCTCACTTGATTTTAAGTTTTGCCCAAGTCGTTGTAAGTTTTGCTTGCGGTGCAACAGGCTGTAATGTTCGTCTTCCGGGACCACCATTTGGTATGTTATCTCCGGTTATTTCAACATCATCAAACCGCCCGCGAGCATCTGCGACGACAAGACCTGCCTGTCCTCCGGGTAACGGATCGGGATCAAATGCTGTGAATACTTGGGGGGCGGCATCAAGCTCCGCATCCAAATTTTGTATTCTGAACTCAAGTGTTCCATCTTCAAAAACAGTCGCAGTCAGTTGATACCATGTGTCTTTTTCTGAGGCAAAAAAGTGTTCCACGTCTGCCCAATCATTGTGAACGGCTCTCACGATTCTGACTGTGTCAATGACATAATCAATAAAGAACAGATAACGGCTATCTTCCCAACCTCTATCGTGGAGTGTTAGTCCAATGGTTGGCGGTTCATTTCTATCGTTAACTAACTTCGCGCGGCAGGAAACACTATAGTACTTCCATTTGAGATCGCCTGTAAGCCATAGACTCATAAACCCTGGTTTGAAGATTTCACCAACTGCCTCATCATCATTAATCCACCACTTTTCATCTTGGCGAATATGGTTAAAGATTTTCCATTCATGGGTGTAATTATCTTCAAAATCATCACGCCACGTGCCTGCAAAAACTGGTACCATCAAACACATTAAAAGACAGACAATAATGATGCTAATAATTGTACTTATGGAATTTTTCATCGTTTCTCCTTATGGTTCGGTGATAATACACTGTCCCTGAGAATCTGCATAAGGACAAGAACTACAGTGTTCAAGATTCTTCGTAAAAATTCCTTGCTGCAGTGATGTAATTTGTACGGGCAAGTGTTCAGAAACATTTTGTAAATCTTTAGTGCTGAAGAACATCTGTTCGTACGCGTCTTGTGCTGTAGCATAAAAATTAATGGTTACAATAGGTTCATTTGGATGGACTTTATGAAAAAGTAGTGCATATAGTTCCATTTCCGGCTTCCAACATTTTAAATCTTGCATCCCGGAAGTTTTGTAATTGATAATTTGCCATTGTCCTGTTTGATCTCTAAAAAGTCTGTCAAGTTTACCTGAAATGATGTGTCCATGGATATCGGCATGAATTCGGTAGTTCGTGCGTGTTTCAGACGCAGAAAGTGCTGTTTTTGCGAGCTCGGAATTCAAAAAATTATTGATATGTGTACCAAGCGTTGCTTTCAATTCTGTTCCTGCGGATTCATTTATTATTCCTGGATAATTCTCCAACGCGATATCAATTAAGTTGTCTATATTTTGGATATGTGAACGGTGTTTGATTTGATCGAGAACATGGTGGATTGCGACATCCATTTCTGTTTCATCTAAATCCGTTTGTCCTTCTTCAGCTGTTGGAATTCGCAGTACACTTTCCAACTGGTAACGTAGTGGGCAACGCGCGTAGTTCGCAAGTTCAGTGACAGAAAAAGACATGCTGAAATCAGATGTTTTGGGCGGAGAAAATGGATGTTCTGGGAACTGTGCTGGCGTTGTGTCATCAGATATCTTATCTGCATCAATAGTGCCATAAAGTTGTTTGATAATTGGAATATTTAATTGAAAAGATTCCGTGTTGGCAGTGTTATTTGAATAGACATTTAACGTAACAGGCAGCTCCAAAGAATCACGGGCTTCACCGATGCCAAGGTGTTCATAGAGCCATTTTAGCATGTTGTCCGGTTTGTAATACGCATTGAGAGAACCTGATAAGATAAGTCGATCTTTGGCACGGGTAGCACCAACATAAAACAAACGTTTCTTTTCAGCCTCGTCTTTAGCATTCGCGCGATCTTTCATCAGGTGAACAATCTCTGGATCAGTTTTAGCATAACCTTCGTCCGGTTTTAGCGGACTGAAACCGATACCCAGTTTCTCATCAATAAAAGGTTCTCTTGAAGATTGTCCCTTACGATTAAGACATGGAAGTATGACGACAGGAAATTGTTTCCCTTTCGCGGAATGAATAGTCATAATTTGAACTGCAGTGCTACTTTCCTCAATTGGAGATTGTCCCTCCCGCGGCTCTTCCGTAATTAATATATCCAGAAATTCAATGAAATCAGCCAAAGTTTGCTTGTTTTCATCGCCGTCAAAATTTCGAGCGAGGTCTAAGAGTTTTTGATAATTTGCCCACCGTTGCGGTCCCTGTCTGCCTAATCCTAATGTTCCAATCATTCCGGTTTCGTTAACGATGGTAAGAATAAGCTGGTTTACAGGCAAGCGATGGGCAATGTGCATGTGGTTTTTTAAAGTCGCAATAGCTTTTTTGAGGAAATCTGAGAGGGTTTGATGGTTTTGCGTTTTTTGCCAGAAGCTGTTGCCCTCTTGCAGCGAAATTCCGAATAGTTCGGTATCCGAAATACCAAAAGCTGGACCACGTAAGATGCCAACAAGAGATGTGTCATTTTGTGACGGTGCGTTGAGAAAATTAAGGTAGTTCCAAATATCGTAGATTTCTTGCCGTTGATAGAAACCGACACCGCCTGTAGTAAGATAAGGGATACCTGCTAAAAGTAGTGCTTGTTCAATATCGGGTAGCTGCCGCCTGCTCCGGATGAGGATGGCAATGTCACCGTACTTAATTGGTCGTGGAAGTTCACCTTGCCCCCATATCTTTTCCTTGTTCCGCACCATTTTTTTTATGTGTTGTGCTATCAGCGTGTATTCGTTTGCGTCCTCGTTGTCGTTCTGTCCGATAATGATCTCTACAGTCCCATTTGCGTCAACACGGCGAGCTTTTGCTAAAGATTCATACGGTACTTCATATTCAGTTTCAGTTCCGTCTCCCATCAAACGTTCAAATAAGTAATTGACAAATCCTACGTTATCTCGTAGAGAACGGAAATTTTCTGTGAGGGAAATATCAAGTCCGCCTTGTTCAGTGATCTTTTGTTTCGTTTTTTGAAAGACTTGGACATCTGCACCACGGAATCCGTAAATACTTTGTTTCGGGTCCCCTACGATAAATAGATTCGCATCTTTGAGGTTATTTGTAAGCAGCATCACCAATTCATACTGTAATTCGTTCGTATCTTGGTATTCATCTACCATATAATACGTGTACCGCCCTGCCAATTTCTGGCGAATTTCTTCATTGTTCCGTAGCAGATCACGTGTTTTAATCTGTAGATCGGCAAAGTCGAGTTTACCTTGAGAAAGTTTGTCATTTTGGTATTCGTCAAAAATTTGGGTGTGTAGTGTGAGTAGATGGTCAGTTATGCTAAGTAGAAATTCGTCATCTGTTTCGTTTCCATCTGTATCAAGAGGTGGCGCAGATTTTATTTTTTCTGCTGCCGATTCCAGAAATTTGATCTCATTCTCAATGCTGGTTGTGTCAACTCCTCTTTTCAGAAAATTAGTTTTTGCAATGCTGCCGCTTTGGATTGTAATTAAATCCGCTATCTTTTTTAGCACATTCTGCACATCTGGCGAAGTTGGGTTTTTATCGGGGAGCATCTCTAATTTTGTCGTTAAGATATTAACTTCTGTCGCATTTTTACCTTGAGCAACCTGTAAAACAGTTGTTAGACATAGTATAAATTCCGCGATCTCAGTTTCCGACATCAATTTTGCACTAAAAACCCTTTGCCATGTTTCAGGTGGTTGCCCTTCATCGCGATTGCTATAGACTCCTTCCATGAGTTTGGCAATCATATCTCGTTTGTCTACCATCGTAGAAAAGAGGTCTACTAATTTTTGACGGTTTCCATAACTTTGCAAAGAATGGCGGAGCGTATTGTGATGTTCGTGCGTTGGGTCTGTCGCTATCTTCCTAAGAGTGTTTTTAATGGTTTGTTGCAGTAGCAGTTTTTGGTCTATGCCTTTCAGAATGCTAAAGTTGGCAGGGACACCCGCTTGAAAAGGAAATTCTCTCAGGATACGCGAGCAGAATGTGTGTATCGTTGAAATCGGTGCTGTGTTCATCTGCTCAAGATACTTTTGACTTATCGCTGCGTTTTCATCTTCAGTAAGTCTTTCAATGACGCGTCCTTTCATTTCTGCTGCGGCTTTATCAGTAAACGTGATGGCGACAATCTGCTGTGGCGTAACGTTTTCATCCTGCAGGATTTTTAGGTACCGCTCCACTAATACAGCGGTTTTTCCTGAACCTGCACCAGCAGTAACGCAGATATGATTTTTAATATTAAGGGCATCTTGTTGGCTTTGTGTAAATTTCATTTTATATGTAGTTTTGAGTCTTGAAAGAAATCGCTATTCGTTTGTAGGCAATGGCACAATTGCTTTTGGAGACATTGAGATATCAACGGTATCGCCCGGTTTTTTTGTTTCAGTACCAGGATTATGGATGATAGCTTTGAGTTTTAGCGTGTCTGCAATCTTCAATTCGTATTCTTCAACTCTGCCTAAATACGTGACTGACCCGACTTTTGCTGTTAATTGATTTGCGGCAAAATTGCCATTGAGATGAATTGTCTCAGGACGAATAGAACAACGGACCTCTTGTCCGGGAGTAAAATCGTGATATACGTTTTCTGTGTGAAGCACACCCACTGGTGTTTCAATCTTGGCACTGCCATCTGTTATTTCTTGGATATTGCCTGTTATAAAATTCGTCTCTCCCACAAAACTCGCGACGAAAGGATCTGCTGGATACTGGTAAATTTCACGTGGGGTACCGACTTGGACAAAAACACCGTCTTTCATGATTGCCATTCGATCTGCCATAGAGATAGCTTCAACCTGATCATGTGTTACATAGAGAGTCGTTATCTGCGTTCGGTTGTGAATGTCTTTGATTTCATCTCTAAGATTTTGACGAAGCGCGGCATCCAAATTGCTGAGCGGTTCGTCAAGCAGTAACACGCTCGGTTCAATCACTAACGCACGTGCAAGCGCTATGCGTTGTTGTTGCCCACCAGAAAGCGTGTTTACTGGACGGTCACGGTATTCGGCCATCTGGACCATCTCAAGCGCATCTGTAATTTTTTTATGGCGAGTAGGTTTATCAAGTTTGCGGAGTCTTAGACCGTATTCAATATTTTCTGCAACAGTCATGTGTGGCCACAGCGCATAGTTTTGGAACACCATGCCAGTGTTGCGTTGATGTGGTGGCACATCATTCATAACCTTGTCATCAAATCGGAGTTCGCCTGTATCAGGACGATAGAACCCAGCGAGAACGCGGAGCAACGTCGACTTTCCACACCCAGAAGGGCCGAGCAGGAAAAACAACTCACCAGAGGCAATTGTCAAGGATATATTGTTGACAGCCACGGTAGTATCAAATGCTTTTGTAATTTGGTTTAATTCAACACTTATTGACATATAACGGATACCTTTACCTAACTTGGAACGAAACTCACTACTACCGCGTAGGATTGTATAAACAATATGACGTATTTCTTATTCGTCTATATCCTTGACACAACGAAAACCGATAGTGCTGCCTGTCGTAAGATGATACCATCGGTCGGCAACACGCAGGTCTTCAGCACTTCCACCCCATCCACCACCGCGTAAAATACGAAAGTTTTCATTATCAGGTGCGAATTCTCTACCAAAACGGGGGTTGTTTTTGGGCGACATTTTATAGAATTCACCGTTGTACTCGTCAAAACACCATTCCCAGACATTCCCTGCCATGTCGTATAAACCGTAACCGTTAGGTGGAAAACTGCCAACAAGTGATGTCTGCTTCCACTTATCTGTGCCGCCGATGCCACCAAAATTAGCCGCATCATGCGTTATTATATCACCAAATGGATACTGTTTTCCAATGAGATTCCCACGTGCTGCATATTCCCATTCAGCCTCAGTCGGTAACCTTTTGTTTGCCCAGTTAGCATAAGCAACAGCATCGCGCCATGTCACATTAACGACTGGATCATTAGGGTTGTTGAATTTAGGGTCGTGCCACAGAGGCGGAGGCGGATATCCTGTTGCTAATATGAACTGTTGATAACGTGCATTGGTAACTTCGTGAATATCCATATAGAACGCGTCAACATAAACTTCATGAACTGGGTACTCATCAGTGTCCCCTGTTCCTTCTTGCTGATTTCCCATCAGAAAAGTCCCAGATGGAATCAGACGCATTTGTGCGCCATCAATATGAGAAACAATTTTTTCCGGTAATTTTTTTGACTGAACAGTATCTTGAGTACTTTCCGTGCATGCACATAGGAGGCAGATTGAAAGCAGAAAAATGCCTTTCATACTAACTTTCAGAAACACCTCCCAATCTTGAGGCAACCTCTGCTGCAGTTTCAATCAATTGTTTCTGTTCTCTTTCGTAAAGAGTTCGCACATCAAACCATAATTGATCATTTTCGATCCGCCCAATAATAGGGATGCTCCCGTGTCTGAAATGTTCTGCGAGTTTTTCAGCCGAAATCTCCAAGGGGCTTAGCACTACAGCAATACTCGTTAATGTTTCAACAGGCAGCGATCCGCTGCCGATTTGTGAATATGTCTCAGTTATTTTAACCGCAATAGTTTCTGCAAAAATGACCGTGAGTCTGGCAGCAATTTCGTTAGCAGTCCCGTGCAGTTCATCAATAGGCCGGGCATATCGCTGAAGCATAGGGAATTGCGTAAAAAGGGCATCCGGATTAAAGTATGCTTGCAGCGTTGCTGACAATGCTGCAATCGTCAATTTATCTACGCGTAAAGCGCGCATCAACGGATTCTTTCGGATTTGCTGAATCCACTGTGCTTTTCCGACTATAATACCTGCTTGTGGTCCTCCGAGCAACTTGTCACCGCTAAAAGTTACAATGTCAACGCCGCAAGCAATCCTATCAGCAACAACGGGTTCGTGAGGAAGCCCATAATTAGAAAGATCAATTAGCGCGCCGCTCCCTAAATCTTCCATCGTAGGAATGCCGTGCTCAGTACCAAGTTCGGTTAATTCCTGCATCTCAGGCGTTGTCGTAAAACCAACAATCTTATAATTACTTGGATGTACCTTTAGAAGTAGTGCAGTGTTTTCGTTAATCGCTTCAGCATAATCACGGAGATGTGTCCGATTTGTTGTGCCTACCTCTCTGAGTATAGCCCCACTTGCTGCCATCACATCAGGAATGCGAAAGGCTCCCCCTATTTCAATTAACTCGCCGCGTGATACGATGACTTCCTTTCCCTGTGCTAAGGTTTGTAAAGCAATTAACACGGCTGCCGCATTGTTATTCACGACTGTAGATGCTTCGCATCCAGTCAATTGTTGGAGGAGCGGTTCCGTAATTCGATCCCTATGTCCGCGCTTCCCTGTTTCTAAATCGTACTCCAAATTAACGTAGTTCTGTGCCGCGTCCTGCAGGCTTTCACACGCAGCAGGTGATAGCAAAGCACGCCCAAGATTTGTATGTGTTACGGTTCCTGTAGCATTAACAACTGTACGGAGGCGGGACTGCGTTTTCTCTTCAATTCGCTGGCGCGTTAATGCTGCGTATTCAGATAGTTCCGGTAGTGTCAGATTTGCTTTTCCTTGCAGAATTTGGTCTCGAATGTCCGCGACAACTGACCGCAACGCATCTGTTACAAGTGGGCGAGCATACGCAACCTGCAGATCATGCATCTCCGGTAGCGATAAGAGTTTATCTATTGCTGGGAGTTGACGTAGCAAACTATTACCGTTTTTGCTGTTTTGTTCGTCTGTTTTGATAGTCAATTTTTTTTTCCGGAATAAGTAAATGGAAATAGTTCTATAAAAGTAGTGCGGACATATTTATTCGTTCACTATAGATTCTATCAAATTAGTCTTCAAATGTCAATGGGTTGTAAAATTTTCTTAGGGTTATTTAGTCTTCGGTTTTTTGAGCAAATTTTATCACGGACGTTAATATATCCATGGACTTACTGTCTGAACCAGGATTTTCAGGATTATAGGATTTCCAGGATAGGTGTTTGGTGTTTCTAAGAGCCAATTATAAGATAATGGTTATCTTATAACGTGAGTTTGATAATAGGACAGGACAGACGCATTCCTCTTAAAGTCCCCTTGATAAGGGGAATTGAGGGGGTTAAACACTGAAATAGCGACTTTTAACCCCCTAACCCCCTTATCAAGGGGGAATGCACCGTCCTATCAAGATTGAATTCTTTTATCAAACTCACGTTATCTTTTAGGTAAGGACTTCGGTCTGACAAACTCTTATCCTGGAAATCCTATAATCCTGAAAATCCTGGTTCAGACAATAAGTGATTCAGGGTGTAAATCCATGCTGCAAATAGAAAATGGTGAAAGATGCACCTAAATAAAGCAAAAACGATTACAAATTTCACTTTTTACAGAATTTTGCATTAACATTCCATATAAAGTAAACTTGCTTTTTGCTTTTCCGTTACAATACTATCATATAGCAATAAACATTCATGGAGCACATTCTTTTGAACCCACAGCCTACAAATAGATATATATTCCTGTTTACGCTCGCCCTCTGTATTTTTGTTTTTGCAAAACCTGCTTTAAGTGCAGAAAAAGACGAAACCACTCCACCTCCTGAACAGGAGAGCACCTCTCCGACTCCGGTTGAGAACCCGTTTAGTAAAAAGCCCAAAAAAGATACATGGTTTCCGAGTGAATCTAAAACGACAACAGATATTCCGTCACAAACTGAAGATATAGATTCAGATATATCTTTGCGTCGTCAGACACTGATCCCCTATTTAGAAACGTTACGCCGCTGGAAATATCCGCCTGATCTCGGTGACCTCTCCGAACTTTATGACTGGAAGCCGCGCCGCAAACCTGATACCAAAGGAATTGATCTCCCTATGGAGTCCAACTTACAAGTGAAAATTGACCAATCAGTGACGATTGAAGTCAACAAAACGCACTATTTCGGAGAAGGTGACTTGAATCGCTACGGTGGCTACGGTTATGGGAGTTATGGTGACTACGGTTCAGGGCTTGACCTTGGACTTTCCTCCTCCTACGGTTATGAAGATTTTGGTTACAGCAGTGGATTTGGCGGTGGATATGATAGTTTCGGTTCAAGCTACGGGAGTGGCTACAGTAGTTTCGGGAGAGGCGGTGTTCCGCGTGCTACCGGAATTAACATAAGGCAGCAGCAAATTATTGGATTGCACGGACGTGTAGGAGAACGGGTGCATATCGCGGTGGATTACAATGCAGGTGATACTTTTGGCGGTGGGTACGGCGGATATGGTAGCAGCTACGGCGGATTTGGACTCGGGGGTGCAAAAGAGCAAAAGATTAAAATCTGGTATGAAGGTAAACCTGATAGTTTCATCAAAACTATCTCTTTCGGTGACATTACGCTGAGCCTGCCGAACACCCGTTTTCTGAACATCAACCGTAATCTGTTTGGGCTTGAAGGTGTATTTGAATATAAAAACACCCGTATGACTCTTTTCGGATCGCGAAGTAAAGGTGTCCGTGAAGTACGGACGTTCCGTGGACAATCGCGAAGGGCGAGCTTCGGTTACGGACCGCGCGGGATTCAAATTGCGGATGCAAACTATATTAAAAATAGATACTATTTAATTCATCAAGACAAAGACGGTTTACTGCACAATGCATATCTTCCCATAAAACAGGGAAGTGTGCAAATCTATATTGATGATAGCGTTGTTGGAAATAACCAGGGTGGTCAACGAACAAGTCAAGGCTATTTTAATCCACAGTTTCCTGGACAGGACTACAACATTGACTATGAAACAGGTGAAATTGAATTTTTGTCTCCTATCTCCTCCAGTTATACTATCGTTGTTGCTTATGAATATCTGGGAGATGGCGGGGGCAGTGTCGGAAATCCTGAGAACGTCTTTGCTGATGAGAACGGAGACGGTTCTATTGATGAAGAAGGTGAAGAAATTGGTTATGTTGTGTTAAAAGAGAAAGGGTTTCGCGGCACAGTCGCTGATAACGTCTACTTCCTCAGCAACCGGAACATCAATCCTCGTGATTTTCAGTTGACAATTATTCGACAAGGACAAAGTGAGACATTTCAAACTGAAGCTGGACCTGTACCATATATTGAAATTTTTGGATTAGACCAAAATGGTGATGGCATCGTTGATCCCGAATTTATTGACTACGACAGAGGAATACTACGGTTCCCAAATTTACACCCCTTTCAAATCATCGACCCACAACATCCTTACTACCAATACCGAGATTCTTTAAGCAACGAAGCCATTTATCTCGAATCCCTCCGTAGCACTGACCAGGTATACACAATTGTGGCGGATTATTCCTATCAATCAGAAACCTATAATTTAGGGCCATTTGTGATTCCAAATAGCGAAACCGTTCGGTTAAACGGCAGAGTCCTAACGCGAGATACGGACTACTTGATGACCTACGAATATCTTGGTACCATTCGTTTTTTTACAGAACTTGATGAGTTTGATGAAATCGTAGTAGAATTCGAAAAGACACCGTTCGGTGGTTCACAGCAGGCGGTTGCGGGGGTATGGTTGGAATATACACACAAACCGAAACCGAAATCTAAAAAGGAACAAAATCTTGAGGACAGATTCAATCGTTTGGGTGGCATGCAAATGACACAAACGGGCCTGGATAGTAATCTTTCGGGGAACCGATTCCCTGATGGATTTCCTGTTACCGGTACGCGTTCTCGCGGAGGGTTCGGCAATACTGGCTTTGGGCGTACAGGCTTCGGCGGAAGTGGTTTTAGTAGTGGATATAGTAATTTTGGAAGTTTCGGAGGGCGTTCCCGAATCGGACCCAGTTATTTGGGGGGGTACGGTACAGGCATGAATTATTTCAATCCTGTTTTCCAAAAAGGATTTACTGTATCAACTGGCTATATCTTAACTACTGGACAGAAACCTGCTTTGGTCCCGAATGTGAACGAAGCGCCGAACCGCTTGCAAGCATTTAATATCAACACAAGTTTCGGTAGAGCGTTCAACATAGCATGGTTGTTAAACCCGTTACCTTTTGTGAATGTACAAAATTTTCCACTCTCAATCGACTTTAGTGGGGAGTCGGCTTATTCGCATAATAATCCTAACAGCGTTGGGGTTGCGCTTATTGATAGTATGGAAGGTGTTAAGGAAACCACTACAATACCTACTCTCAAATATAGTTGGAAACCGAGTAGCGTTCCGTCCGTTCCGGAATCTTCACAAACAGACACACCGCCACATAATTATAGTGTGTTACCCACGCAAGAAAATAGAGTCCTTTTTAACGTTGTTCTGAAAGATAGGGAAGAAGCGGAGGCAGTTGGAAATTATATGCGTAACCGAGATGTTCCAGCATCATCAATTCAGCCGCTTTCTCTTTCTACAGAAGAGCGGTTAATTATGGAAATAGGTTACGATTTTACGGATGTTGTGGAAGAGTGGGGCGGTTTCTCAAACGGCATTTCAAAATCTGGCGTGGACTATTCTGAACGCGGATTTATTGAGATGTGGATGCGCGTGCAAGGGGACAATGATGTGACGCTCTATCTCAACCTCGGTGCTGTGAATGAAGATGCGGACGCAGATGCACGCCTTGACAGTGAAGACTTACCACAAACTTTAGAGGATACAAACGGCGATGGAAATATTGATGCTCTTGACCTTGACCTTGAAAATTTACCCGAGGTACACCGATATCGTGGAAACGGCGCGCTGGATACTGGTGAGGATGTTGGATGGAGTTATGACGGACCGTTTCAACCGAAGTTTTTTGGAGCAAACAATCAAATTTTAGATAGCGAAGATTTGAATGGAGACGGTGTCCTTGATAGTATTGACGCATATTTTCAGGTTGCTATCCCACTAAATGACATTCCGAATGAATGGGTTAAAGGAAAAAATAAAAACGGGTGGACGTTCCTAAGTATTCCACTCTCCAAATTTGTACCGGAAGGTTCTCGTGTTCCCAGCCTTGTGTTTGTCCAACACTTCCGTTTCTTGCTAATGAAAAACCGGCCAGGCAATGTTCAGGGCACATTCCAATGGGCATCTATTGAAATTGTTGGCAATAAATGGCAACAGGGTGTAGTCACAAAATCCTTTGCAGAGACAACCACAGGACTTTCCGACCGTCAAGTTGTTGAAGACACACTTGAGAAGTTCATCGTAGGCACAAAAGATAACTTTAGTTTTGATGACTATCAGAGCGCATACATTGAAATTGAAGATGACGAACTTTTTAGAAAACTACACCCGTTTGCGGCAACCTCACTCGGTTTTCAAACACAGCAACAACGTGAACAGACGCTTAGCCTCGAATATTACCTCTATCCTGACTCTCACGGTATTACATCTAAGCAGCTAAAAGGTTTTACACAGAGCGAAGGGCAGGATTTTAGTCGGCACGATACACTCCGATTTTGGTTATATGGTGATAAAAGCCACACCACCTTTGTTTTACAGCTCGCCCCAAGTGTCCACACAGGTTACCGAAGTTCATTCTACAGTTCCGATCCATTCCTTAACCGACCAGAACAGGAGGAAGATGTCAACATCTTTGAGAATCTTACAGATTATTATGAATATACCGTGCCGATTGATTTTGAAGGGTGGAAACTGATTGAAATTGACCTGCGTGACCAAAACTTGAACGAGTATCCGGATCGGATTGAGGAGCAAAATGTTGATGCGGAAATGTCGACTCAAGAATTAGAGACATCTCCTACACAAAATGCACCTGATGGACATCCGGATGGTTTTACCGTTAGAGGCGCAGAAACAGGCGTGAGTAGTACCCGGCTATCGGTTAAAAATATCGGTGGGATATTGCTCGGTATCCGAAACGATACGGATCGAGAAATTAGCGGTGAAGTATGGGTTAATGAAATCCATCTCGGTGATCCACTTGTCCGTTCAGGGTGGGCACGTCGTGGAAATATGTCAGTTTCATTTGGTAGTATCGTCCGGCTGCGTGGCGGCTATGCAAGCCAAGACAAAGATTTTGAGAGCGGTACAGGTGAAATCGGACGACAACGCCTATCCTCCCGCGGCTATAGCACTACAAACAACGATTATAATATTGATGCTGATGTCACCCTCTTTTCATGGCTGCCTATTCGTTATTCTATTAGCGAACAGGAATCTGAAACCGAGGCACTACGAGGGAGTTATAGCACTTATCAGAGTGGAAAGAGTGAAACTCTTAACCGAGATGTATCAGTACAATTCACTCGAAATCCTTTTCCAAACCTCGGATTTTCCTACAATTACCAAGATTTTTGGAATGAACGGCAAGGCACACAAATTAGCCATCTATATACAGGGACTTTTCGATATAATCTCGCTTCAAAATTAGGTTTCAATGTGCAGTATCGGCATGAGGATATTCTGGCAAAGCCTGAAACAGCAACAGATACAACAGCAACATCTACCTCCTACTATAGTTACGGTTATGGCAGAAATCGAGATGAAAAAACAGACAGCGGCTCTATTTCGCTTAGTATCAGTCCGATAAATGCTTTTAGTCTCAATCCGAGTTATGATGTGCGGAGAACACTTGAAAGACGCGATCCGAATCGTTATAGAACCTCGTCTCTTGCGGGAGGCGTAACGGACCCTAATTCTACTGTGGAAGCGGATTCTGATACCGTACCAGATTTCTCTCTTGCTGCACGAGAGCACCGAGTTTCACTCACGCCGCGTCTCAATCGCGATCTCCTCGGATTGCGCCCCACAGTGACGAGTCGTATCGGCTTCAGAGAGAACTGGTATACTGAAAAGAAAGACGCTTCACTCAACGGAAACATTAGCCTCGGTTTGAATCTACGTATTCAAAAATGGTTCGGATGGATTTTTGCTGAAAAAAAACCAGAAGTTGAAGCAACACAAGCGCAGGAGAATGAAAAATTTGATGCACAAACACCGGTTGACCAGCAGCTTGAAAAATTGCGTGAAAACGGTATTGATGAAACGCAAATCCAGAAATTAGTTGAAGATCAAAACGATTGGATTAACCGCGATAAAGCAGAGATGGAACAAAAGCAGCGTTCCAGCACAGTAACACCAAGGACTCTTGCTCCACAACAGCCTAAACAGGAGGGGATCCTACTTCGGATTATCAATACATTTACGATCAACACCAGTGCGAATTTCAACGCGACTGAATCCTTCCGCCAACTTGAATCAGGTCAGTCGCTAATAGAAATCTGGGAACTTGATCGAGAAGCCGAGGAACGCACCAATTCACGAAATAGCAACCGTTATGCTGTCCGCACTTCTGTGGATCCGTGGAAGTGGCTTTCTTTCGGAACGAATTTCCTCACATCCGATAGTTTTCGGAAAAGTTACGGTAGCACTTATACGACACATGCAGAAACCTACGAAGCGGATATCAAGCTGAATGCACAACAAGCATCAAGTTTTCAACTTAGGTATAGCTTCACAATACGCAACGAGGCAAACCTTGAAGTAACTCTTAGCGACAGTACTACGCACACCCCATCACTCAGTTGGATGCAAAAATGGAGCGAAGAAACCAGAACCTCATTAGGTATTCGGACGACGTTCCGTGATCATCTGCGGAGTGGAATTGAGAGTAATGCTTTCATTATTACACCCAATTTTAGTATTGACTATCGCTACCGTACCGAGGGGGGTATACGCGTGCCGTTCTTTGGTAGAATACCCCTTAAGCACGACCTTGACCTGACTAATACCTTCTCTTTAGCAATCCGCAGGGAAAACTACGGTGCTAATAAAGAGGAGCGGTCTGAACGTTACGAGACAACATTACGCGTAGGCTACAAACTCAGTGACCATCTCACTGCAAATTTACATCTGGGACTTAGCTACAACCACGATAGGGTTGAAGAGGGAAGGGATTACCTCTCCGTCGCAAGTGCGTTGACGGTGAGAGGTCAATTTGAATAATGTTATGGGTTGCCAGCAGCCGAAGACGGCATAGATGGTATAACAAAATCAACCTGCTTGGGGTCACCTGATGATATAGGAAGCCCTAAACGCTTACTTCCAAGCAACCATTTTACACCCTTAATTGCACCCACATTTTCCTCTATCTCGCGATTATTACCATATTTTGCTGTCATGGTAATACCATATCCGATCGGTACTTCATGTTCAAAGCGATACTCTCCCTTAGAATTGGTAAAAACTGTTGCGCTCTGCTTTTTTCCAGGACCAACATACCATGTAATCTCAACATTCTCAATAGGCAGTGTAGAGGTTTCACTATTTTCCATGACGACTTTACCGTAAACTGTTCCGTCGAAAAACCCGCGCCATATATTTGCTGCTATTCCGTTAAGATGAGAAATCAGTATCCACGCTATGAAGACAAGGACAGGTTGCCACCGATTATTGTAGATGGGATGGACGGGTTTGTGCGTGGCCATTGTGTATTTCCTTTAGATGCGAATTGTGGACGAAAGGCTTAAAAATCCACAGCGTAGGATATAAACCTAAGTGTAACGTGAGTCTGATAAAAGAATTCAATGTTGATAGGATGGACGCATTTCCCCTTTGATAAGAGGATAGGGGGTTAAAAAAGTCGTTATTTGGTGTTTTTTTATTTCCCCACATGCTATCGCTATGGGGGGCCGCCCCCTCAATCCCCTTATCAAGGGGAGGAATGCGTAAGTCCTGTTTTATTGCGAATTTTCTGTCTATCGTTTAGTCGTGTAATCATCTTCTCAACACATTTGGAAAACTATCTAATACAAAACACCCATCAAATATGAAAAGGAGTGATTCACCTATGACATATATGAAACCGGTAATGAGTCAAAAAAATAAAAAAAATAATAGAAATGGTATGAGTCGGATTGTTAGATATGTAATTGTGAGTACAAGAAATATTCTATTGCCATACCGATCCAAATATTTCCAACCAGCAATATACCCATAAGAACAAATAAAATATATAAATGAAATATCCTTAATAATGGTAAGAAAAATTATGTCTGGAAATGTATATCCCAGAACTATTCCTATAATCCCTATAATCGCGATATATTTATATCCCTGATTAACATAAACCTTATTACCTATTTTGATTGTTGGGGATAGGACGGTTTTGTGCTTCGGCATTTGTTCTCCTCTATCAAGAAACTTGTAAAAACTAACCATATTCAACGTTTTCCTGACCAACCCAACCAGTGATGTTTCATCGTCTTGAGGTCTATTATATTCGTCTCTTCGGTGTTTGAATATATCATGAACCTCCCGTTTGAATTGAAGATTGCCCCCCATCCTTTTGCGATTCCGATAGAGGAGAGCTCAGCGGTTACATCCAGGTCCCATTCCATTGGATCCTGTTTCGGCTTTTGGTCAAGGAAAGGTGCAAGTTCTACCAACCAAATGTCGTTTTCCAAGCCAAGCGGGTCGGCTTGCTGTTCCGCTTTGATGCGGTTTGCCAAATCCGGTTTGACTTCATAGACCAAGTGTCTCCCCGTAGGAGATACCTGAAAACGATGTATCCTTTCTGCGTTAACAAGCTTCGTCCACATCGGTACATACACGGGCAGTGGTTCGCGTAGGGAAACACACCATATACCGGTATCATCTGAAACATAGATATAAGGCACTGCATCAGAAACGGGATCGGGTGGGGCCCATTGCACTACCGTTTCCAAGGTAATTTTCGGCATCGGTTGTGTGAAAATCTGTGGAATCACGTTCGGTTTCTCAATAGGTGCCCACTCGGTGAACGCGTCTTTCTCTGCCTCGGTTAAGGATGAGGTTCTCTCTATCCCTTCTCGTGTCAAGCTGAAGACAGTGCCTCGATAGACCTGGTATTCATCGGTCTTAATAGCGAGACTATTATCCAGAGCATTTATGCCCCATGAGTCCACTTCTTGCAACATTCTACGTATCTCGTACCGTCTTTTTTCAGCCGCGGATGCAAACGGATGCGGTGCATTGGGGGCATAGAAGCAGAAGTATTTGCCATCTTTTGAAAATTGGAGCTGCTCTAAGGTACTGCTAGCAGAGGCAGTGGCTATCCCGTACCTTTGATCGCCTGTTTCAGGCATAAACAGATGGACACTATATGAATTGCGAGGATCGTACCGCACATAAGCGAAGTGAGTACTACCCGGGATCGCCACGACTTCTTTATAGTCAGGCGTGAGCGCATACATATCTGAACTCAGTCCAACTGATCCATCTTTGGTGCTGACCATTCCGTGCACGTCAAGGAGCGTCAGGCCGAATAGTGAGCCTCCCACATATCTATCTTCTACAATCATTACCAAAGATTTTCCATCAGGGGAATAAGAAATCGGATGCTTGAGGGAGAAGTGGGCAACGTCTATTTCTGCGGAGACGGGAATAAACAAACATATAAAAAGCAAAATACAAACGGATATGGGTTTTAACTGATGTGTCATCGGGATTTTCATCGTTTTATTCTCCTTATTTCTGTCTTAGAATCTATCAGGGAAGTTATCAGGACAGACGCATTCTCCCCTTGATAAGGCAGATAAAAAAGTCGTTTTTTGATGCTTTTAACCCCCTAAATCCCCTTTTCAAGGGGGACTTAAGGGCATGCGTCTGTCCTGTCCTATTATCAAACTCACGTTAATACTATTCAACGGTAGATACTATAAAATCAATGCGTTTTGGAATACCTGGAGCTATCGGAAATCCGAGCCAACGTTTACCCAGAAACCATCTGACACCCTCAAAATCACCGATAGCGTGATGAATATAACGATTGTTTGTTAATTTTGCTGTTAGCGTAAGAGTAGGTCTTAACGGTAAATTTTCAAGACGGAACTCGCCTTTTGCATTGGTCCTAACAGATGTGTCCTGCTTTGTTAGGTAATGAGAGGGACCCCAGGAAATCTCAACATTCTTAATAGAAATAGATGGAATGTTGTCACTTTTCAGAATAACAGTGCCGTAAACCGTCCCTTTAAAAAAGGAGCGCCATTTCTCTTTTACTGTCTCTACTACAAAAATAAGAAGAATTGTACAAAGCAACCCTTTTATTGTGCCGAAAATATTTGAACCGAAAATATTTAAAAAAATATAATCAAAAATACTATAATAAATCAAGAATTCTATGATGCCTAAAACAGGGGACCATCTACTATGAGGGTTTGGACGATTTTTGGTGTGCATAGCATTTTCCTCAGTCGGTGTTAGTGCTTAGTCAAGGCACGTATGTGAGGCATTAGAAGCCTTTTTCAAGCGCGCGCTAAAATTCTAACCTTCTACCGGTAACCCAGTCTATGAAGTGATGTTTCATCGTCTCAAGACTTATTATATTACACTCTTGTGTGTTCACATATATGATGGATTTCCCATTTGGATTGAAGGTGGCACCCCATCCTTTTGCGACTTTGCGAGAAGTGACCTCTGCGGTTATATCCTGTTGCCATTTGAGTGGAGTTGGCTGTTTCTTTTCAACGCGTATCGGCTCAATATCTACCAGCCAAATGTCGTTTTCTAAACCAAGTGGGTCATTTCTTTCGTCATCCTCCTTCCGCGGTGCTTCCATGTCCGGTCGAACTTCATATACCAACTGTGTGCCAAGCGGTGAGAGCTGAAAACGATGTATCCTTTCCGCATTCACTATCTTGATCCACATCGGAAATTCAACAATGAGGGACACGCGCCAGATACCCGTCCCATCTGAAACATAGATATATTTAGAATCGGGGGACCATTGCACTTGCGTGTCCAGTGTAATCGTCGGCATCGTTTGTGTGAAGAGCTGCGGGATCACCTTCGGTTTCTCTATGGGAGCCCACGCTGTGAGAGACTCTTTCTCATCTTTGGAAAAGAGAAGGGTTTTCTGCTTCGTCTTGATAGTCCCTACCTCCATTTTCTTTATTACCCATCCGGGGGGTTGTAACACTCTGGCAACTTGTGCTTTCATTTTTGTAGACTTTGATTCTAACGGATGCGGTGTAAAGGGCATAAAGTAGCAATAATATTGCCCATCTTGTGAAAATTGAAGCTGTTCGATGGAATTGCCGGTATTAAAGGTTAACCCGCGTTTTTGCTCTAAAGTGTCAGGCATAAATAGATGGACACTATATCCCTCAACGGGGTCATACTGTAAAAACGCGATGTTATTACTATCTGGAATCGTGACAACTTCTTTATACTCAGGGGTAAGGGCGTGTATGCCGAAATTCTGTGTCCGGCTTCTTGGGTCTAAGACAAGGAGTTGAAGGCCAAATACGGAGCCCTTCATATATTTATTTTCTACAACCATAACCACTAACTCTCCGTCTGGGGAGTAAGCGGTCGGATGCTTGAGTCCTAAGTATCTAAAGTTTTTTAGTTTAACAGCAGAAGCGGGGAGACACAGGCACGCAGAAATCAGAAGACAGACAGATATAAGTTTAAATAAACGTTGCATTAGGTTTTCCTTTAAATTGAAGTAGATTTTCATTAGGTTTTCCTTTAAATTGAAGTAGATTTTCATTCGTTCGGATATGTCCGCGGGAATGCCATCGGGGCTCTTGTGAGATTCAGCTGAGTTGGGATTTCGTCACGCTTGACAACAACACTGTCTTTAATGCGCGTGCCACTTGCGGATATAGTTGTGACGGTAAGAGGGTATCCATACGGGACCTGGTTGATACATTGATACGTGTCGGTAGCACTTGTTATAACGATAGAATTCGGCGATCCCATTCTACCACCATACCACTCGATTTTTACACGTTGGACTGCGTCATTATATTTAGGAAAAGGTGAATATGTTGAATTGGACACAGGCCCGTTATTCATGGTGGTGTTGTGGATATCAATAATTTTGCCATAAACGGTGCCTCGGTACATATCCCGCCATGCGAAAAACAACGTCACTGAACTCGTAAAGGCAATAAATATCAATAGGCACAGCGCCCAAATAAGTACTGGACGGGTTCGGTTGTTAAAAATTGGGTGTACGGGTTTGTGCATTGGGTGTACCTGATGTGTTTATAAGCAAGACAAGGAATTCACTTCCGTTTTGTCTTGCTTATAAACTGTTAGAGAAACTTTTTATTTAAAATTTAGATTCCCAATCATCTTCGAACTCAACAGGATAAGGATCATCACACGGATCATAAGTTGCGACAGGGTTATCTGAGTATACCCATTCACGTTGAACCCATTTCAATGGAAACTGCGATATCACTGGAATATTCGCTAAGACAATCCCCACTGGTTTCAAATATTCGTTATCCTCATACTTACAAATCCGAAGTTGAGGTTCTTCGCCCGCAAACGTGTCACCGTGCCAGTGCAAATCATCCCCTCTGATCCACATTGTGATGGCATGTCCAAAAGGTACTACACCCTGAAACTCGTAAGTACCATCAGTATCCGTAGCTGTTGTCCCTTCTTCACTGACTCCGGGGGACAGGACACTCCATCTGACGCGTGTGCGATTCCGTCGTGTCTTCTTTACGATTTGAGACTCTTCTTGACAAGTGTATGGGAAACTTGGATCGTAACCAAGGGAGTCACCATCCTTGCGGCATTCACAAAAACCTGTTATTGTCCCTCTTAGCACGCCATTCCATGCTCTCTCTAAGCCCCACTTTCCAAGCTTTTTCAATTCACCCCAAATATTTACTTTTACACTCATCGTAGTCCCTGCTGACGCTGACAGATTTCCCGAAACAATAGTTGTAGCACTCTCTACATCATCGTAATTTTGTGATGCTACAAGAACACCATCTACAAGAACCTCCACTTTATCAATAACATAGTTACTGCTTGAGGATGTAACATCAACATTAAATGCATAAGAATCACCAATTTTGATGTCATCTGTAATTGTGAGTTCGTCAGGTGTGGTGATAACTTCATCCGGATGTGTCCATACGCCTAAAGTGTAAGAGTCTACATCAATATCTAACGCGACTTCAGGATCTTCCTGTCCTGAAATTGGAAAAACCTCCACAGAAATCTCGTAATTCGAGCCTGCTGTGCTGCCAGTGTCAAATGTGTGTCTAAACTGGGAACTTTGTGACATTCCGTCCCCAGAGTCTGTATATACCAACGTTCCATATTCGGCATCAGGAGGTCTTACATACCAGCGGGCAACCCCATAAGGTTGATTAAAATCTGCCCGGGAATATTGTGTGGCACCAGCAAAAAGGTAATTATCATAAGATGAATCGGGACCAACATAATCAACACTGATAGCTGCATCAGCAGTGACTGAGAACAGTAGAACTGCTGAGATAACGATTAAAAGTAGCGTACCAAATTTTGCAAACATGATCAATAATCTCCTTGTTAAATATAAGTTGCCAATAGTGGCAAAATGAACGTTTACTGTTCTTTTTGTGAATGATTTTCCCGCTGTTCTCAACGCCTACATAGACGTTAGAGGGTATTAAAACCTGTTTCCAGTGCAAGGAGGTATGCCTTTTTCACCTTTTCCAAAGCAGTTTTCGTAATTTGGGTCACCCTACCTTCAGAGATACCGAGTGCTTTGGCTATCTCAACACCGCTACGTTCTTCCAAAAACTTCATTTCAAGTACACGGCGTTGTTTTTCGGTAAGTTTCACCAAAAATTGAGGTAAATGTTCACAGAATTGTTCCACCTCAAGCTGCCGAATCACTTCGTCTTCTAATGCGTCATGCGCACAGGCTTCAGCATTTAAACCAGCAACTAACGGGTTTGGTGTCCAGTTGTCATCATCTGTAGGTTGCTCGTCAATCGGAAACGGAAAGCAATTTAGTTCCTTCTCCCGCTCCCACCAAAGTCGTGTACACACGCGTTTCTTGATAAATGTAATGAAACTGGCACCGCTCGGATGGTTCGGGTCATACTTCGGCATTGATTCCAGAACCGTTAACATTGCGATTTGATAGAAGTCCTTTTTAAGACTCTTCAACCGCGTGTAGTCCTCTGTCACACAATTAACACAACGACGTATTGACTGATCAGCAGAGAGCAGGTTTTCTGAAACAATCTTGAATGGACATTTACCTGAGTAATGTGGACCGGGTTGGTATGGCATCGTTTACCTCCTTTTCCAATGAAAAACAACGAGAAAAGTTAATCATTTCAAACTACAAAATAACATGGTGATCACCTGTTATGTTTTAATATATCATTTTCACCAAGAATTCTTTAGTTTTTTTTGCTAAAGCAACAATTTACGGCAAAATTATGTTTACGACTGATGCTAATTTTAATAAGCAATTTTCGTGCCAATTCCATTAAATACACACATATTTGTCCCAAAACCATTAAAATTGTTCGGATGTTTCTCACTGTCGGACATTATAAAAGTTAGTCTACATCTTGGTTTATCGGCAAGGGAGTATAACCGAAAATTTATTTTAAGAAATTAGACTTGTGAGAGATGGGAGTTGTTTGTCAGACTATTTCTCTTATTGTTTGCTATGCTTGATGTGCAAAAATTGTAGCTCGAGCGGCAAAAATTGTAGCTCAATGTGCAAAAATTGTAGCTCGAGAGGCAAATAGGTTGGTAATGAGGCTGATTTTGCAAAGAGATAACAGAACATCACAACAGCAAAGATATCTTCACTCGGTAGGTAGGGCATCTCCGAAAGCGATGGGGCGTACTGGATTTGAACCAGTGACTTCTACCGTGTGAAGGTAGCGCTCGTACCCCTGAGCTAACGCCCCATGAGAGAAGATGGGCCCACTAGGACTCGAACCTAGGACCAGCCGGTTATGAGCCGGCGGCTCTGACCACTGAGCTATGGACCCATATTTTATTCATATAATAATTATACTTTGTTTCAAATGAAAAATCAAGTATTTATGTAATTAACAACAGTACATTTTCCTTGAACAATTAAACCAAATCTGTTACAATGCGCTATAATTAGTCTTCACCAATTTTGAGTTTTGTGCCAATGAAATGAATGCTATAAGAGAAGCACGCTACAATTTGGGCATAGCGTATCTTAACGTTGCCCAGTATAAAGAAGCAATTCATGAATTTGAGGCAGTTATCCAACTTGACGCAGACTTTGTTGATGCTCACTGCGGACTCAGCTGCGCTTACCTTGAATTGAACGAACTTGATAAAGCAGAAACATCTGCCTTAGCAGCATTAAGTATCCATTCCGACTATCCCTCCGCGCTTTCACTGGTTGATGCCGTAAAAAATTCACGCTACGATAACGGTATTACCTATCTGAACGATGAACGCTATTACGAAGCGGTGTCAACGTTTCAAAAAATCGCGACATTAGATCCAGATTTTAAACAAGTTCACTACAATCTTGGCCGTTCTTATATCGGTCTAAAAGAATTCGGCAAAGCCATCGATTCACTTCAGTCTGCTATTGATTCAGATGCAGCTTTAGAAGATGTTCACTACCATATTGGCTGCGCTTATGTTGAACAGAAACAATTTGGTAAAGCGATTCCGCATCTTGAACAAGCGATAACTATTGACCCGAATCTCAAAGAAGCACACGACCTTCTTGCATCCGCCTATAGAGAATCTGGCAATTTAGAAGCATCGACAAATACATTAAAATTAGATCCAGACCACCAGCCGGCTCGCGATCTCGTTGAAACGATAAAGCAGAAACACTACAATAGAGGGATCGCTTATCTGAACGATGAGCGTTATAGTAACGCTGTTGATGCATTTCAAAACATGCTTACCCTTGATCCCGACTTTACGGAGGCACATTTCAACCTTGGCATAGCATATCTCAAAATGGAAACTTATCCGCGTGCAATAGAGACACTCCAAAAAACTGTAACTCTCGATCACACACATAAAGCCGCATACCACGCACTTGCCCTCGCTTACTTCGGGCAACATGAGTTAGAAAAAGCAAGGCACGCAGCACAAGAGTCCTTAAAAATTGATTCTAAATATCCACCGGCACTGGCTCTTTTAGAAACAATTGACCCCAATTTCTCACACTCACCGATCCCTTCTTCAACAGAAACACAGGATGCTGTTACTCAACCCAAAATAGATACTGGTGAAGATCAACTTATAGAAAAAAGTGAGCAAGCGCGTGTTATTGAAAACGAATCTCAATCGGCAGAAGCGGAAAAGGGGACGCAAGAGAGTCCTGATATAAAAATGGATTTGGAACGCGGGCTGACTTTCCTCAATAACCAGCTGTATAAGCAAGCTGCTGCGGCATACAAGAGGGCGATCAATGCAGATCCAAATTGTATAGATGCCCACTACGGTTTGGGAGAGGCCTACTTGGGGATTGGAGCGTTTGATGATGCGAAAACTGCTGCAGGGGCAGCATTAAAACTTGATCCACATCATCACTCCTCACGCGAACTGCTCCAAAAAATAAAGGACACTGTAAACCTTGAGAGTAAACAGAAAACTCGGATGAAAGTTATTTTATATACGTTAAGTGTGGCAATAATCGCTTTAGGTATTTTTATTGTATATCGGTTTGAGGTGATAACGATTCCTGATTTTTTTACCCCAAATAATGACGCGAAAAATAGTGTGAAAGGCAATCATAATCAACAGCCATTGCCTTCTGATATATTAATTAAAGCCTCTTTAGAAGAACCTTCAGGTAACGGTTTCATTGATGCTGGCGAAACAACACACTTGAAGTTAATAATTAGTAACAGAGGTAGTAGTCCGGTAGGTGATTTTAAGATAGCGTTTAAACCGAAGTCAATCCGTGGGTTACGGTTTAAGATGCCCACAGAAACTTTTAAATTAAGCAAAGATGGATCCAAAACTGTTAAAATTGAAATGAAAGCGGACAAAACGGCACAAGCGTTAGGGACATCTTTAGAAATTCAATTGGTAGGAGAAGACGGGATTCTCCTCAAAACCCAAAAGTTCGATTTTAAAATTATGTGAATTATGAAGTATTGGAAACATAATCGACAACAGAAGTGTCCCATTAATTGTCCGTTTTACTATAACTCTCACTATAAAAAACAACGGCATCGTTGAAAGATCACTCTTTCCACCTATGCCGCTGCTACAGTCATAACCTTAGTATAGTGTAGATTTTCTAACTATCCACACTATTCCTTAATCACAAAGAATTTCTCCTCTTTAATCCGTTCTTCAGGAAAACGCGCACGCGCCCAGATCGCCTTAGCATTTTCAATCATCTGCGGATGTCCACATGCATACACAACTGAGTTTGTGTGGTCATACCCCATCTGATCACCGTATTTTCGGATAACATCTTCCGCACGACCACTTTCACCTTGCCATTCCGCATCTTCCCACGGACGACTTACCGTCGGAACGAATGAGAACCACTCTTCCTGCGCAGCTAACTCATTGAGTTCATCCATATAATATCCAAGTTCCCAAGAGCGGCTTGCACCGACAATCGCAAGAATCTGATGCGGACTGGATTTACCCTGTTCCTGCTCAATTTTTTGTGTGCGCGCAATGCTGATATACGGCGCAGCACCTGTGACAGTGCCAGCCATAATGTGCCGTGTCATCCCGCTCTCCGTGTCCATCACAAATTTACCAACGAGGCGGTCTCTGATGAATACAGTGTCACCAAGTTTGAGTTCCCAAAACAGTGGAGTTGTGGCACCCTCCGGCACCAGTTCAACAAAAACTTCCATAAAAGGTTCATGGGGTGAGGAGACAATAGAGTAAGGACGTTGGACAATCTTTTCGTCAACTTCAAAACCGATAGTAGCGTATTGCCCCGGAATAAAAGGAAGTTGCTGATCAGTTTTGAATTTAAAAGCAGCTAAATCTTCAGAAAAATCTTCACGTTCAATAAGTTCACCTATACAGTATCGCGATCTCGAGCTTTTTCTTTGCATAATCGTTCCCTTCAATATAGAATAGTGGAGTTCTGATTGTCTATTCTATATTATACTTAAAACCGAAATCTATATCAAATATTTTTTCTCAGTTATGAAAAACTGGGTAAATCAGAAATTGATGTGGTTGAATAAAATGATTTGCACATAAATCAAGATTTTGATAAAATTGATACATGATGAATCCTTTTTTCTTTGGCAGTAGAGGACGCGGTATATTTCGTTTTCTACGTATCTTTCTTCATTTTCCGAACTTTATTCGGTTGACGATGCGGCTTTTCCAGGACGAGCGTGTGCCAGTCTATCGGAAGGCAGTCCTTGTTATTTTTCAAATTCTTGCTGGGGCTTTTGCAATTGTCTATCTTGTATATCCTCTTGATGTCATATTTGATTTTCTACCGATTGCCGGCCGTTTTGATGATATTTTCATTGGTGCATTGGTTATTCTGGTGCCGGGCGCATGGTTATTTATCAAGTCATGTCCAGAACATATTGTGCGTGAACATGTAGACAGAATTTCTCGTGGCGAATAAACTATAATTTTTTGCAACTTTATTTTCTAATAGGTGTGTCTTTAGGATGTAGACACCCAAAAATTAAAAAACCATTTTTTCGGACTAAAAAATAATTGGAGGTTTTATATCATGTTAAATTTCAGACAAATACTTCACAGACGCGCAGCACTACTTTTAGTATTAGCCGGACTTGCCGTTGTAGCAGTGCTTGTAATTAATCAAGGTGCAGATGAATTTGTTGTGCCGACTGCAATCGGTGAAACAAACGAAACACCTCAAGAATTAGAAGATTTTCAGTATTTAGAACGCGCGAATCGCGCATTTATTAATTTGGTGGCGAAGACGCGACCTTCTATTGTGCAAATTACAACAGAACGAAAAGTTGCGCAGCAGTCTTCCAGAATACGAGTAATTCCACGGGATGGACGTGAACGAATAATTCCACCGGAAGGAATGAATGAAGAAGAGTTCAGACGGAGATTCCCTGAATTGATTCCCTGGGACGAGGAAGAGTTCAGGCGGAGATTTAACTTTGACTTTGAAGACCTCATACCAAATGAACCTGCCCCTCCACGTTCCGTTGAAGGTATTGGTTCTGGTGTAATTATCAGTGCGGATGGCTATATTCTTACGAATAGCCATGTGATTGATAAGGCAGATGCAATTACTGTTACCCTCCCAAGCGGTAAAGAATACAGTGCAGAATTAATTGGACAGGACCCCGGTGGGACTGGAGTCAGTGGTACTGATTTAGCAGTCCTCAAGATTGATGCTAAGCAGCTCCCTGCCCTTCCGTTTGGTGATTCAGACGCGCTTGAAGTAGGGGAGTGGGTTGTCGCAATTGGAACGCCGTTTAATCTTTCACAGACTGTAACACGCGGCATTGTGAGTGCGAAAAACCGAGCCAACGCAAAGATTCAGTATAGTAACTTCATACAAACAGATGCGCCAATTAATCAGGGGAACAGCGGCGGTGCGCTGATTAATATCCGAGGTCAATTGGTTGGTATTAATACCCTAATAGCGACTAACGGGTTAAACTTCGGAAATGTAGGCATCGGTTTTGCAATACCAAGTAACACGGCAGAAAAGTTGCTTCCGCAACTGATTGAACATGGGAAAATCGTCCGTGGTTGGCTTGGGATAACGATGCGATCGGTTAGTTACGATTTAGCTGAAAAACTCAATTTTGAGAAACCGCACGGCGCACTTGTCATTGAAGTTGGTACGGATAGTCCCGCAGAGAAGAGCGGAATTCAGCATGGAGATATTATCCTTGAATTTAATAAAGAGTTAATTCGAGGCTCTTCTCATTTGATGCAGGCTGTCGGGGCAACGCCGGTTGGTACATCTGTCCGAGTAAAAGTTCTCCGAAATGGAAAAGAGAAAGAGTTGACTGTAAAATTGGAGAAACGGACTGAAGAGGTTATAGCCCGTCTTCGCTCGCGTGTCGTCCCCGAATTCGTTCCGATGCCTGTTGAAGAACAGCCCGAAACGGAAGAGTTTGCTGGGATGCAGGTACAAGAGTTGACACCGGAACTTGCCAAACGTTACAAACACCAGGACGAAGCAGGTGTTATCGTTATGAAGGTTGAGGCGAATAGCGAGGCTGCGGAAATGGGTATTCAAAAAGGGTATCTCATCAAAGAGATTGATTATAACCCCATTGAAAACCTTGAAGACTACAAAAGAATCGTCGAAGAATTGAAAGAAAGCGGCGAAAAGTTCGCACTCGTTTATGTTACAGACATGAACCACCGCGGGAATTATGTGATGTTAGAGATTAATCCCAGGGATGAAGAACTTGAAGACCTGGAAAACCTTAAAAAAAGGATTAATCCCGAAGACCGGTAGGTTTATGGGTAGACCGTAAATTAAAACTTGAAGGATAGCCGTTTTTGTGGTACACTTCTGAAAAACGACTATCCTTCTTTTTTTAAAGGTTGAGTTTTATGAGAGGACAACGGGTTATTTGGCCGGAGCGCGCCAAAGTTGATATTGAAACGTTTGAGCTACCTGCTATCAAAGATGATGAAGTTCTGATCGCAACGGAATGCACGCTTATCAGTCCTGGCACAGAACGTGCGTTCTTATTAAGCCTGCCGAATGCACGAGGCGGGTATCCTTCCCGTCCGGGCTATAGTAATATCGGTAAAGTGGTAGCGGTAGGTAAAAATGTCAGTGGATATGCGGTAGGGGATCGCGTCGCCACAACGCAGGGGCACACCAGTCACTTTGTCGCATCGCCGAGTCGTCTGTTAAAGGTAGAATCGTCTGATGCGCCAGCAGAAGAAATGGTCTTTTTCAATCTCAGTGCAATTGCGTTACAAGGGGTGCGGAAAGCACGAATTGAACTGGGAGAACCGACATTAGTTTTAGGACAGGGACTCATTGGGTTGCTTGCGTTGCAACTCTCTAAGTTGAGCGGGGCAGTCCCGGTAATTGCAGCAGATTTGACCGATAGTCGACTTGACCTTTCTAAAAGTATTGGTGCAGACTACACGTTAAATCCTGAAGATACAGATTTTTCTGATCGATTAGCAGATGCTACGATGAGAAAAGGACCGGCAGTTGTTATTGAGGCGACAGGACATCCAGATGCCATTAGCACTGCTTTAGCTGTGGCAGGCTGGGGAGCGAGGCTTGTCCTGTTAGCAAGCACACGCGGGGAAACACCGAGTGTTAACTTCTATCGGGATGTACACAAAAAAGGGCTTATTCTTTATGGAGCGCATAACTCAATTCGCCCACGTCAAGAATCATCACCGAATTTTTGGACGAGTGAAGACGATAGTCGGTTGATGTTATCGCTTATTGCACAAAAAAGGTTCATCGTTGCGCCGTTGATTAGCCACAGAGTGCCAGGGTACGATGCGCCGACAGCGTATCAACTGCTTATGGAATGGAATCCTGGGTTGCTTGGTGTTGTTCTTCAGTGGAACAATAATATGTAGAAATACCATTATTATTTTGTTCGTGGTAGGTTCGGTTTCCCAACCGAACCGGGTTTATCCCAGCAAAGGTAGGCGGATTTTGTGTTTGACACGGTGCGGTTAAGAAACCGCACCTACCGTTTCCAAAATTGCTTATACCGGACTCACGTTATAGTTACTTTTTCAAAGGAAATAGATGGCACGCGAATATCCAATAGAAAATGTGCGCAACATCGGTATTGCAGCGCACATTGATGCAGGCAAAACAACTACTACCGAACGAATTCTTTTCTATACCGGTAAAAAACATAAAATCGGTACCGTAGACGATGGCACTACAGAGATGGATTGGATGGTGCAGGAACGGGAACGCGGTGTGACAATTACTGCCGCCGCTACAACATGTTTCTGGCGAGACCACGCGATACATCTGATTGACACCCCTGGACACGTTGATTTCACAGTAGAGGTAGAACGTTCATTACGGGTTTTGGACGGAGCTATTGCCTTGTTCTGTGCTGTCGGTGGCGTGGAGCCGCAATCTGAAACCGTGTGGAATCAAGCGGAACGTTATCAGGTGCCGCGTATCGCATTCGTGAATAAGATGGATCGTGTCGGTGCAAATTTCTTTCGTGTTCTTGAAATGATGGGCGAACGATTTGAAACGAATCCTGTGCCGTTGCAAATACCGCTCGGTGAAGGGCGCGATTTTGCAGGGGTGATTGATCTTATTGAAATGAAGGCGATTCAGTGGAATGCCGATGACCAAGGAAAAACATATCAAGAAGTAGATATCCCTTCTGAATTTCACGAGGCAGCAAGCACCGCACGCGAATCTCTTATAGAGAATGTCGCGTCTGAAGATGATGACCTCCTTGAAAAATATCTTGAAGGTGATGAGATTACTACAACTGAATTAATTATAGGCATTCGAAGTGCTACATTAAAAGGCAGTTTAGTCCCAATATTTTGCGGTAGTTCTCTAAAAAATCAGGGAGTTCAGCCGCTCCTTGATGCGGTTATTGACTTTTTACCCTCTCCAGTTGATGTGCCGCCAATTGAAGGTGAGATTCCAAAGCCTTCTAAAGGAAAGTCCACCAAACGCGATACGCCCCAAGCTGTGGATAGAGTCACTCGCCATGCGGATGATTCTGAGCCTTTTTCTGCATTGGCGTTTAAAGTTGCAAGCCACGATACCGTGGATAAATTGGTTTACTGTCGGGTCTATTCTGGCACGCTCAAACGTGGAGCAGTAGTCTATAACGTAGCGACAGAAAAACGAGAACGAGTCAATCGTATTTTACAGATGCATGCCAATAAAGAGGCGACTTGTGATACCGCGTATGCGGGGGATATTGTTGCGCTTGTCGGAATGCGTACTACTAAAACAGGGCATACATTGAGCGATGTTGACCATCCGCTGCTGTTGGAATCAATTGAATTTCCGCCGCCTGTTATCTCTGTTGCGATTGAACCTGAACGCGCCAGCGATACGGATGCATTAGAAGAGACGCTTGAAAAATTGATGGACGAAGACCCGACTTTTACCGTCGGTATTGATGAGGAGACAGGACAACGGATTATCTCAGGCATGGGGGAACTTCATTTAGAGATTCTCACTGACCGCATGATCCGAGAATTTGGTGTGAACGCACGGGTAAGCAAACTACAGGTGGCGTATCGCGAAACGATCAGGACGACTGCAGAAGCACGCGGTACACATATCCACAAAACGGATGAAGAAGGCATTTTTGGAGATGTGGTGCTTACCGTTGAACCGTTGGAACGAGACGGCGGCTTTCAATTTGAAGACAAAACCGATGAAACGCAGATTCCGAGGCAGTATATTTCGTCTATTGAGAAAGCTCTTGAAGGGGCAATGGGGAGTGGTGCACTTATGGGATACGCATTGCAGGATATTAAGGTGACGCTTACTGGCGGTTCCATACATCCCACTGATTCATCGGAGGTGGCTTTTGAAGCGGCAGCTGTCCTCGCTTTTGAAAAGGCTGTTAGGCAGGCAAACCCATTACTCCTTGAACCGATTATGCAGATACATATCACTGTCCCAGATGAACACGTCGGGAAAGTGATCGGTGACCTCAATGCCCGCCGTGCGCAAATCAACGAAACAACAACTCAAGACAACTCCAACGTTATCAATGCCATTATCCCGTTAGCAGAGACGTTTCAATGGACAACCCGACTGCGTTCTATGACACAAGGGCGCGGCGCATTTACGTTAGAATTTTTACGTTACGAGGCGGCACCGTCATCTGTCAGCACTTCTAAAGCCACCTAATTAAGATTCACTGAAAACTTCCATCCCTGCAGACCCATCTGCTATTTTGCGAATCTGTTTTTCAAAACCGGGTGGTGAAAGTGTCCAGGTAATCCAGAGCGGTTCATCGCCTGTATTGACAAAGCGGTGTTTTACGTTGGGTGGCAGATAGATCACCGTGCCAGGTTTCAATTCTGCCTCCTCATCGTCAACAAACGCCTTTCCTTTTCCACCAAACACAAAAATAATCTCCTCTGCTTCGCTATGCGAATGCATCGGAATTTCGCTGTTCGGGTCAATTTCTTCTAATCCCATTGCGAAGTTTTCTGTATTTCGAGTATTCGGTTCAATCAGTGTGTATAGTGTTCGTGGTGCATCACCTTCAATCCGAACGACTTCGGCATCTTCTTTATGATAGATATATTTCATTGTCTTCCTTTCATGCTAAACATGGTCGGTGTTATTATAACCTTACAGTGGAATCTATAATTACTTGCCCACAATTGTAGAGCAACCTGTTAGGTTGCGTCCGCTACAGCACAACCTAAATGAAGATTAAGAAAATATTTCGGTAATTTGGCGAGGTTAGGAAGAAATCAACGGTATGAATCATGGCGAATGCCATAGGCGCATTCGTCTTTAGGCATTCCCCGCCTCGCCAGCGGGGGAGGGAAACCTGCTTCGTACGGATAAAAAATTACCGAATTAATAAATTAATCTTCATACAAGTTGTGCTACAACACAGTCTGGTTGTTTAGTACCCACGGACCAAAAGCGTGCATATATTTTTGAATTTCACTATAAATTGAATAATTCTGGTAGCAACTTATGCCTCTTTCAGTTTTTCGCAGAGCATGCTAGGATAACTTATTTTCAAAATCCGGGTCTAATTCCTTTGCCTTCACAAAATCAGCTTCTGCTGCTTTGTGCTGTCCGAGTGCCTCATTTGAAAGTCCGCGGTCGTGATAAAGCAGTGCTTTCTTCGGATTTAGGTGAATGGATTCATCAAAATCTTCTATTGCACCGTGATGATCACCGAGACCGGCTTTTGCAGCACCGCGCGTATGATAGGTAGCAGACCGCAATTTATCATCCTCATCCTTCAGCTCTAATCGGAGTGCCTCCTCAGCATCAGATATTGCTTCTTGATATTGGTCTCGTGCTTCAGTTGGGTTTCCGTGTTTGTTTTCAAATTGTCCTAAAAGATATTTGCCCCATCCTCTGCTATTATAAACTGATGCATTCTTTGGTTCCAGCTGGATAACTTCAGTCCAATCAACCACTGCTGCTGCATATAACTCACGTGCTTTTTCTATATCTCCTCGATCAGTTTTTAATTCACCCAATTCCTGCTTTGCCCCTGCTCGATTGCTATACACATTGGTATTTTCAGAGTTTAGTCTGATAGCCTGATCAAAGTCATCTATTGCCCCCTCAAAATTACCAAGTTTGCACTTTGCAAGCCCCCGATTATTGTAAGTACCCGCATATTTAGGGTCAATCCGAATAGCGTTATCGTAGTCCTCTATGGCACCTTTAACATCATCAAGATAGTCCTTTGCGATACCCCGACTGTTGTAGACGTAGATATCTTCAGGGTTCAGTTTGATAACATGATCATAGTCATCTATCGCACCCTCAAAATCACCAAGTTTGCGTTTCGCGAGACCTCTATTACTGTAAGCATTGGCGTATTCGGGGTTCAGTCGGATAGCGTTATCAAAGTCATCTATTGCACCCTCAAGATCGCCAAGTTTACGTTTTGCGATACCTCGATTGTTGTAGGCACCAGCACCTTCAGGTTTTAGTCTAATAGCCTGATCAAAATCATCTATCACACCTTCAAGATCGCCAAGGTCAGCCTTTGCTGTCCCCCGATTGCTGTAGGCACCAGCATATTCAGGCTTCAGTTGGATTGCGTTATCAAAGTCATCTATTGCTCCTTCAAGATCGCCAAGCTCAGCCTTTGCTGTCCCCCGATTGTTGTAGGCACCAGCATATTCAGGCTCCAGTCGGATAGCACTATCAAAGTCATCTATCGCACCCTCAAAATTACCAAGGTCAGCCTTAGTGAGCCCCCGAATGTTGTAAACTATAGCCCTATCCGGATTGAGCTTGATCGCTTTATTATAGGCGACAATTGCACCTTTATAGTTGCCCTTTTCAAACTTATCGTCTCCCTGAGAATCCATCATATATGCGCGTATCCGAGGCCGTTTTTGCCACGTCTTTAAAGATTCCACAGGTACGGAGGCGGCACTTTCTAATTTTTGGGAAGAAACTTCTGTTGAAACAGGTTTTAATCTACTCTTTGATCGAAACAAAGTGCCTATCCAAGAACGGACTCCTGGATAGGCACTCGAAGCATCCTGTTCTATCTGTACTGTCCCAGTAAGCAACCCCTTGAGTCTGTTTACCGGCATAACATCACTAAATTCGTCGGCACCTTGGTACAAAATCGCTATGACTTCACCCTTGTTGTTTAGCACGGGAGCACCGCTATACCCCGGTCCAGCATCCGGCGCGTTCAACTCGATCAATTTGCCATTATTCCGGATAGCACTTACAGTGCCTTCTGCCCTGCTTTCTTGTGCTTTAGGATAGCCAATGGTGTAAACCGTATCACCAATCCGCACTGTGTCACTATCGCCAAGCGTGAAAGGCATCCCTTTCTCTGCAACCTTTAGGATAGCGAGATCATTTCTATCATCAAATGCTATAATACCTTGAATGGTGTAAACTGTTTCTGTATCTACGCACTTCGCCGTGACTTCTGCCGCCCCCGCAAGCACATGGATGTTGGTCGCTATCGTATCGGTTGATACGAAGAACCCACTGCCTGCACTCCACTTGGATGAATAGGCATATTTCTTTCTCAAAAGAACCGTGGTGCCCTGAGCTTCTTTCGTGTTTTGCTGAATCTTGTCACTTTTTTCATTTTTCATGGTCCTGTCCATTATACACCAAACCTCAGAATTGATGCTAAAAGATTCCCGGGGTTATTTAATTTTTGCGTGAGTTTAATAAAAGCCCATTGTAGTGTGAACTTTTAGTTTGCGCCTTTGCAGGCACAATCTAAATGAAGATTAATAAAATATTTCGGTAATTTCTTTAGTCCCGTAGGGACGATATGTTTATAGCAGCGCGGACGACCTCATTCCCTTAGTCCCGTAGGGACGATATGTGTCCATTAGTGATATATTCTAAACATATCGTCCCTACGGGACTAAAGAGCATATCAAACAATAGGTTAAACTGACAACGGACTGTTTGTGTGAATTAATGTTGGACAAACAGTTATTTAGCACAACTCGTGTACTTCATTATCATCTATAGAGACAAAGATTACGCCATCTTCAGCAAGCAGTTCTTTTAGCAGGTGCAACCTCGGACACATCATACAGAGCCATTTGTCATGCCGTTCAAGGTCTTCATTATCAACGGGGGTGTTCTCTGTAAGCCAATTTTGCATGAGCAGGCTGTTCACGTTGTCGTTGTAAACCCATCCTTCGTTGCCAGTGTTGTAGGGTGGGTCAATATAGATACACTTGATTCGGTTTGCATAGCGGGGGAGTAGTGCTTTTAAGGCGTGTAGGTTGTCGCCGTGGATAATGAGGTTGTCGTCTTCACCTATTGCGTTGCAAGAGCGGGTTTCGTCTGTTTCAAGGGGTGTCGGTAGGGTACGGTGAGGTGGTGGGGCGTAGATGTGTTGTTTTCCTTTGAATTCCGGTGTGGACATAGAGAAATCCCTTTCGGTTTATTTTAACATAATGCTATTCAACGAAATCCTTAAGCACAAGGACAGTTATCCCATAAACCTCAAGTTTTTTTCAATCTTTTGTCGTTGGTAATAAGGATGTCACAATTATTCTCTAATGCTGTTGCAACAATTAGAGCATCAGGGGTTGGGACACTTGGATATTGAGAGCGAAGTTTACCGGCTAATTCTGCTGTCTCATAGTTAACTTCAAGCACCTGAATTGGTAATGAAACGAGAAACTGTTTAAAGTTTTCAACATCTGTTTCTTTTTTATCTACAAGTGGTTTCGCCACAAATTCAGTTATTGATATCACTGAGAGAAAACCTCTAATGTTTTCATCAACGATATTCTGGAATATTTCCTCAGCTAGAAGATTGTAAGGCTTAACCCCTTCAAGATAGTATATAAGAACAGAGGAGTCCAACAACACGGATGCTATGTGTGAGTTTGCTACAGGGAAATCTAAAATTCGCGATCCCATGATTGTCTTTCTGACTTGATATAAGCGTCAATTTCTTCAACGGTCCTTCCCCATGTTCCTTTCATTGAGCCGTTCATCTTGTGGATCAATTCTTTTTTTGCTTCGCGCGAAAGCTCATGAGACGTTTCTGAGGGGAGTCTGAGTTCGATCTCAATCTCTTGTCCTTCAGGAAGGTTAATCTTATTTAACGGTTCAATCACGCCATTTCTGTATGTCGCTTTTATCTTTTTTGTATTCACTATCTTTAGCCTCCATCTTTTTCTGTCTACCTGATCCAGCACTCACCGCGGCGTTGGATCTGTGCAGTATAGTACGTTTGCATAACAATCTCCTGACACAAAACTCGATTTAACACATTGATAACTCAAATTATATCACGTTATTGGGCAAAAATCAAGGTATATTGTCCACGAATAAAAATAATTCACTTGACAAAATCTCCAAAAACCTATTTAATAATACAAGTCGCTGCAAAATATCATGTTGCGGCACATTAGATTATGAAACTATTTGGGAGATACAAAAAAACATGAAAATAGAAAAACGCCTTGAAGAATTAGGGATAGAATTGCCGCCCCCTGCGACACCCGTTGCGAATTACGTTACCACAGTGCAGACAGGAAATCTTGTTTTTACGTCTGGACACGGGCCCGGCACAGGGGAAGGGCCAATTTACAAAAGCCAACTCGGTACAGATGCAACTATTGAAGAGGGATATGAATCTGCGCGCCAAGTTGCAATCGGTTTGGTGAGTACGCTCAAACATGCGTTAGGCGATCTGGATCGAATAAAACGTGTTGTGAAGGTTGTCGGTTTTGTTAACTCATCGGCAGATTTCACGGATCAACCCGCTGTCGTGAACGGTGCATCAGACTTCTTTGTTGAGGTTTTTGGTGATAAAGGCAAGCATGCGCGCTCGGCAGTCGGCATGGTGCAGTTGCCCGGCGGTATTCCGGTTGAAGTCGAAATGGTCGTAGAGATTGAAGACTAACCTTTTAGAAAAAAAGAAGGGGACAATGGCAGTTCAAATTGTTAAACCTCGGATTCGCGGTTTTATCTGTACGAATGCGCATCCTGCTGGTTGCCAGGCAAACGTTCAAAGTCAGATCGATTTAATTAAGGGGAATGCTACGCACAAAGGGGCGGGTCTAAACGCACTGGTTATTGGTGCGTCAACCGGCTATGGACTTGCCTCTCGTATTGCGTTGACGTGGGGATACGGTGCCAAAACGTTAGGTCTCCTCTATGAACGTCCAGCAGATGAGCGGCGCACCGCGTCTGCAGGCTATTACAACACCGTTGCCTTTCACCAACAAGCACAACATGATGGTTTTTTGGCAGAGAGTCTCAATGGAGATGCCTTTTCGGATGAGATGAAGCAGGAAGCGATAGAACAACTCAAAGCGAATTTTGGCAAAATAGATGTTCTTGTCTATAGCATCGCAGCACCGCGCCGAACCCATCCGCGCACTGGCGAAACGCATAATTCTGTGTTGAAACCGATCTGCGAATCTTATACAGGTAAAACGATTGACCTGAATGACGAAACCGTTGTTCCTGTAACAATTGAGCCTGCAGATGACAAAGAAATCACAGACACAATCGCTGTAATGGGTGGCGAAGACCTGGAGATGTGGGTTGAGGCTTTAGCAGATGCCGAGTTGCTCGCGCCAGAGGTAACGGTTGTCGCTTATACCTATATCGGCAGTGCTTTAACCTGGCCAATTTACCGAGACGGCACTATCGGCAAAGCAAAAGATGACTTGAAGGCATGTGTTGATACGCTCGATAAAAAACTTGCAAATCAATTCGGTGGGAATGCATATATTTCGGTTAACAAAGCTGTCGTTACGCAAGCCTCTGCAGCGATACCTGTTGTTCCACTTTACATCAGTATCCTCTACGATATTATGAACGCAAAAGGGATCAATGAGGAACCGATTGGACAGATGCAGCGGTTATTCTCGGAACATCTCGGACCTGGGCTAAAACCGCAACTTGATAGTGAACGTTACATTCGGTTGGACGACAGAGAATTGCGGCAGGATGTGACTGAGGCGGTCACTGAACGGTGGGAACAGATTAGGACCGACAATTTCCATGAACTCTCTGATTACGCTGGCTATAGAAAACGTTTCCGCAACCTCTTTGGGTTTGAGGTTGAGGGTGTTGACTATGATGAAGCAGTGGAGACAGAATTAACATTCTAACAGACCAATGACCGTAAGCGCGTTTTATAAACGCGCCTACAGTAGCAATAAATATGTTGTATGACACCTACAAATAGATCCGATTTGTGGGCAATATAGTGTGTATCTACACACTATTCCCAGTTGATTTTATCGGGACGCGTAAAATGCTGATACAGTAATCAGGAGGATTTACAAATGACAGATATAGACACACCAAAGTTTAGCAAACTAAAAAAAGTCCCATTGCGTCAATACTTTCCTGATGAAGCAAGTGACTTTACCCCCTGGTTAGAAGCAAACCTTCAAGAGTTAGGTGATGTCCTTGGACTCAACCTTGAACCCATCCGTAGAGAAGCACCTGTGGGCGATTTATCACTTGATCTACTTGCTAAGGACGTGGACAACTCAAAAACAGTTATTATTGAAAATCAGTTAGAAAGAGCTGAGCATGGGCATCTTGGTCAACTACTCGCCTATGCTGCTGGATGCGACGCGAAAATTGTTGTCTGGATTTCGCATGAGTTCCGAGATGAATACAAACAAGTATTAGAGTGGTTAAATCAGCAAACAAATACAGATATACATTTTTTTGCGATCGTGGTGGAAGTGGTGCGAATAGAAAATTCAAACCCCGCCCTCAATTTTAAACTCGTTGTCTCACCCAATCAATGGAAAAAGTCTATCCAATCGTCTGAAGAAACAGAGACACAGAGAAGGTATAGAAACTTTTTTCAAAGACTGATAGATGAGCTGCGGGAAGATCATCAGTTTACCAATGCCAGAGCAGCACAGCCAGATACTTGGCATTACTTTACATCAGGACATAGAGGCTTTACCTATTGTGTTCGGTTTAGGCAAGGGGCCCAAGTGAATGTATACGTAAGAATATATGAGGGTGATAACGAAAACAGGCTTGCCCTATTTGACTCTCTGGAGAATGAGAAAGAAGCAATTACTAAAGATTTTGATGGAACATTTGAATGGAATCGTAACCCTGAAATGAAAGAATCGCAGATTCTTTTTGCACGTGATGGATACGTTGATTGGGATACCGATGATATAGATGAAATCCATAAGTGGTGTGTCACACATCTGCTGAAACTTAAAGAAGTTTTTGATCCTAAAATTAGAGTTGCGTTAGAAACAATTAATGATGAATAAAAAGTAAATTGAAAACGTGGGTATACTTGCCCACTTAGTGTCCTCGTTGCGAGTGGGACTATTTCTACACACTCACCACATAAGATAGGTTAGAAAATATTCCTAATAGAATTTCAATGGAATACATTGAAGGAGAATTTTATGTCACAACCTTTAGTTACAGTTTGGAACGAATTTAGACACGAAAAAACGAATGAAACTATCAAAAAATTATATCCAGAAGGCATTCACTCCGCTATTGCCGATGGGTTAAGTGAACACGGTATTGAAACGTTAACCGCTACGTTAGACGAACCGGAACACGGCTTAACTGACGAAGTGCTGGATAAAACGGATGTGTTGATATGGTGGGGACATGCCGCGCATGGTGCCGTTGAAGATGCTATTGCTGATAAGGTGAAAGCACGTGTGTTGCAAGGAATGGGACTTATTGTCTTGCACTCTGGTCACTATTCTAAACCCTTTACCCGCTTGATGGGGACATCGTGTAGCCTTAAATGGCGCGAGGCAGCGGAAAAGGAACGTATCTGGGTGATTGAACACGGACACCCGATCGTTGAAGGACTCGGCGAATACTTTGAAATTGAGCATGCCGAAATGTACGGTGAACCGTTCGACATTCCAGAACCGGACACGCTTGTTTTCATTAGTTGGTTTCCTGGCGGTGAAGTGTTTCGGAGTGGGTGCTGCTACTACCGCGGCAGAGGAAAAATATTCTATTTCCGTCCCGGTCATGAAACGTATCCGATCTATTACGATAAGAATGTCCGGCAGGTGATTGCGAATGCGGCGCGATGGGCAGCTCTTGGCGATGCGCCAAAACCTGTTTTTGGTCATTCACAACCATTAGAACCCCTCGGTTAATCTGAATTTCAAAGGAGATGAACAATGGAAGGGACAAAAGTTAAAATTGATCAACTATTACAGGACGGTTTCGTTTTATTAGAGGGTGCATTGTCATCTGAAGAAACCGAACACATACGTCAGCGTGTTAATTACGCACGCGAACAGGGTTGGGAAGAAGGCTTGAACGCAGTCGGTAATATGTGGTTTGATAGTCTACTTGATCGTGAACCGGACACCTACGCCCCACTTGTGGGACATCCAAGCGTCCGCCCTTATCTTGAAGGATTGATGGGCAAACAGTGTCAGCTACGCAGTCTACGGGCACATATCAATCCGGGGCCATATCTGCAGGAATGGCACATGGACTTTTACGGCTATTGGCACGAAAAGCGGTACGTTGAGGAACATCCGTTTGCGATGGCGCCTGCCGGTATCAACACCACCTACTATTTTCAGGACAACGGTCCAGGGGATGGACACCTCAAGTTTGTCCAAGGTGGGCATCTAAACGAACCGCCCCATCTGTATCCGTTAGATCGCCCCAAATTTGAGGAGTGGTGTGAGGCACAAGAACATGTAATCTTGTATCCGAAGGCGGGCGATTGTGTCGTGTTCATCAACCACATGCCCCATCAAGGAGCAAAAGAACGAGACGATATGGAGCGGAGCAATGTCGTCTGCCATTATCAGGTTACACCGATGTATGATGGCGTTTGGCATGTTTCGCGTCCACGCGGATATCAGGGTACCTTCCCATTTGCTTAGAACAATCCTCACTGTGTTTTTAGGGTGGATATTGTTGTATCCACCTAAATTCAATCTATTAATTCAATTTAAAATAGGTGAAACTCATGCGAAATTTTATAGTTATGTTCTTTACAACTGTCCTTCTGGCAGCAAGTTTGCAAATTACTTGTACAGCCGAAGAATTAGAAGGGTTAGTCGTTTATTTTGACTTTGAAGATGGCGCAGGTGAAACCGTCACAGATCAATCTGGAAACGGACAGAATGGTATATTAGAAGGCGATACAGACTGGACTGATGGCAAATTTGGTAAAGGTCTCAATTTTGGTGGTGAAAACGGTATTGTTCGGGTTGTTCATTCTCGTCAGTTTGAATTTACAGAAGGCATCACCATTTGTGCATGGATTCGTCCTACGTTAAAAAGAGGTCCAGGTGAATGGCAACTAATAGCAGCAAAGGGACCTGATGTAGATGAGTTTTTCGAAATACTCCTCCATCCAGATGGTTTTATTTGGATGGGATGGAAACTCTCAGATGGACGTGTAGTTCCTCAGAAAAGTCTCAACAAGATTGTCAAGGATAAATGGCAGCATGTTGCTGTTTCGTTTCAACGTGGAGAATGGTGGACGGTATATCTTGATGGTGAAGTGCTAATCAATCATCCAAAGGAAGGTGGCAAATTAGTTCCTGTTGAATCTCCGCTGTTGCTTGGAACTGAAGAACCGCTGAATTTAAACCGATATTATAACGGTGATATGGATGAGTTCGCTATGTTTAACCGTGGACTTTCTCAAAAAGAAATTAAAGAGCTTCAGGGTGGTATTGCGGATGCGTTGGGAGTTGAACCGACTGACAAATTATCAATAACATGGGGGACTCTGAAGCAGACGTATAATATGCGTAGTGTGTCAAATTGACAGGCACCATCAACCCCTTTATTGAGTTAATAGCTGCCAATTTGGCTTACTATCCAAACTAAAACCTTCTCTTTTGAGTATATAAGGATTGGCACAGATATTGCACTTATATTTTACTAACGACTATAAAAAATAAAACAATTTTTGGAATTGGAGATAAAAATGAGCAAAGTAATCGGAATTGATTTAGGAACAACAAATTCTTGTGTGGCTGTTTTAGAGAGCGGCGAAGCAAAGGTAATTGAAAATGCAGAAGGAAATCGGACGACTCCCTCAGTTGTCGGTTTTACGAAAGAGGGAGAGCGTCCCGTCGGGCAAGTAGCCAAAAGACAAGCCATCACAAACCCTGAAAATACAATCTTTTCTATTAAACGGTTCATGGGACGAAAATATAGTGAACTTGGAGAAGATACCTCTCGCGTGCCGTATCAATTAAAAAGCGATAAAGACGGTGATGCTGTTGTAAACATTGATGGCAAAGAATATTCTGCGCCCGAAATATCAGCAATGGTTTTGCGGAAAATGAAGGAAACCGCTGAGGCATACCTCGGTGAAGAGGTTACACAAGCCGTTATCACCGTGCCAGCTTATTTCAATGATTCGCAACGTCAAGCGACAGCAGACGCTGGTAAAATCGCGGGGTTAGAAGTTTTACGGATTATCAATGAACCGACCGCCGCTTCACTCGCCTACGGGTTGCAAAATGAAGGGGACAAGAAAATCGCTGTTTACGACCTCGGTGGTGGCACGTTTGACATCTCTATTTTGGAAATCGGCGACGGGGTGTTTGAAGTGAAAAGCACAAATGGTGATACACACCTCGGTGGAGATGATTTTGACCAAGCGATTATTGATTGGATGGCACAGGAATTCCTTAGTAGCCAGGGGATCGATCTACGCAAGGATCAAATGGCACTGCAGCGCCTAAAAGAGGCAGCAGAAACGGCAAAGTGTGAACTTTCCAGCACACAACAAACAGATATCAATTTACCCTTCATTACAAGTGATGCCAGTGGACCCAAGCATCTTAATTTAACACTCACGCGCGCAAAACTTGAACAAATTACGGATGATTTGGTTGAACGTTCCCTCACACCGTGCCGACAAGCGCTCTCGGATGCCGAAATGCAATCAGCCGATATTGACGAAGTAATACTCGTCGGTGGACAGACACGGATGCCAAAAGTGCAGGAGGCTGTGCAGCAGCTCTTTGGAAAAGAACCGCACAAGGGTGTTAATCCTGACGAGGTAGTCGCAGTTGGTGCTGCAATTCAGGGCGGTGTACTCGCTGGTGATGAGGAAGTCAAAGATATTCTGTTGCTTGATGTAACCCCACTTTCACTCGGTATTGAAACGCTTGGTGGGATGTTTACGCGGTTGATCGAAAAGAATACTACGATTCCGACTAAGAAATCTGAAAAGTTCACTACTGCAGAAGATAGCCAGACAGCGGTTGATGTGCATGTGCTTCAAGGTGAACGGGAACAGGCAGTTTACAACAAAACGATTGGCAGATTCCGATTGGGCGATATTCCACCTGCCCCCAGAGGTGTACCGCAAATTGAGGTTACGTTTGATATTGATGCAAACGGTATTCTCAACGTGTCTGCTAAAGATACTGCCACGGGCAAGGAGCAGAAGATTACGATCACTGCCTCCTCTGGTTTAAGTGATGCAGAAATTGAACAGATGGTGAAAGATGCGGAAGCACACGCTGAAGAGGATAAACAGAAGCGAGAAGAGGTTGAGACACGCAACAGCGCGGATTCTTTGGTCTATGAAACCGAGAAAAATCTGAAAGAATTCGGGGACAAGGTGGACGATGCAACCAAGGAAAAGGTTAACGCTGGTGTTGAACGCGTCAAGCAGGCACTGGAAGCGAACAACAGTGCTGAGATTAAATCCGCAACGGATGACTTAATGCAAATATGGCATGAGGCATCAGCGCAGCTTTACCAACAGACTGCTGGTGATGCTGATCCGGGTGCTGCGCCTGAAGATGCGCCTTCTGAAGATGCTCCACCTGAGGATGTGGTTGACGCTGAATACGAAGTTGTTGACGAAGAAGAAGAAAAAAAAGAATAATTTCGTGATGCCTTCGTCCTATTCTGGAGACAACAGATATGGCTTATAGTGAGTTTACTTTAGAATCAGTAGTGCCCACATTTCAACTTCAGAAAATTGATACTACGGATCTCTTTTCAGAAGTTGAAACGGTTCCGCCAAGTGACCATCTGACGACTGCATTAGCAAAAAAAGCGGCTTTAGCTACTGCTATCGGTACTGAGAAAGCGCGGTCGGAACTGATTGTCGCTGATGTGCTTGTTGAACTCCGCGAGCATTGTGAAAAGCGCATCAGTTTCTTTTCCGGCATTGACTTCAATGTGGACGTAGAATCGGGCTTAACAGGTGTGTGTGACTTCTTAGTAAGTCTCTCACCAAACCAATTTTACTTGGAAGCACCAATAGTCATCCTTGTTGAGGCAAAAAACCTTGACTTGAAACTCGGAATCGGGCAGTGTGTCGCAGAGATGCTTGCCGCCCAACGTTTTAATGCTGAAAGAGAAAATGACATCCCTTGCATTTATGGTGCCTCTACAACAGGGGTTGAATGGTTATTCCTCAAGTTGGAAGGAAAGTGTTTGCAACTTGATATGTCTACCTATACAATTGAGCGGTGTGACAGAATTCTCGGCATCCTTTCCAGTATGGTGAAATTAACTGCATAACGGATAACAAGAGGGACTAACAGATGGCGTACAGCGAGTTTACCTTAGAAACAGTGGAGAAAGAATTTGAACTTGATTTTGTTGAACACGCTGGCATCTTTGCGGAAATAGAACCAGTGGAACTCAGTGCAGAACTCACAAATACATTGGCAAGAAATGTCCCCTTAGCCACTACTATAAACACAGAGAAAGCACGATCAGAACTGATTGTTTCTAATGTTCTCGTTGAACTGCGTGAACAATTTGATCGCAAAATTAGTCTGTTTTCTGGCATTGACTTCAACGTTGACGCTGAAAACGGATTAACAGGTGTGTGTGATTTCCTGATAAGCCTGTCGCCTCGGCAATCTTATGTAGAAGCACCTATCATCGCGCTTGTTGAGGCAAAAAATCTTGACTTGAAACTTGGACTTGGGCAATGTGCCGCCGAGATGCTCGCCGCACAACGTTTTAATGCCGAAAAAGGGAATGACATCCCGTGCGTTTATGGTGCGTCTACAACAGGAGTTGATTGGTTATTCCTCAAGTTGGAAGGAAAGTGCTTGCAACTTGATATGGCCACCTACCAAATCGCGCAGTGTGACAGGATCCTCGGTATACTCTCCAGTATAGTTGCACAAAAGGCGTGATATATGATTTGGCAGCGTCTTCAACATCATAGAAATAATGTTTTTGTTCACAAAACCTACAACGCACATTAAATAATTACAAAGGAGAATAATAATGGCTACTAAACATGATAAAACTGCCCAGCAAATTGCTGAAAATAAAGGCACTTCATATAATAAAGGACAAGGTCCAGACATCAAGACACCTCGTCAAACCATTGAAGTGGAAACGTCTAACACTATTGGAGATGCTGGCCGACAACTTCAAGGACATAAAGGTCCCGTCTATGTCGCAGTAACAGATGACAAGGATATTCCTAAGGCTGTGGAGCGTTACGATAGTACAACCATTGGTGTTATGAATTCTTCGGGCAAGGTTGTAAAACCTTCATCCCGCAAAAGATAATCTAAATTTGAAATTAGGGGTTGTCTACCGTGGCAGATTGATAATGAACGAAAAAGAAACGCGTATCAGAAATATAGACCCAATGCTAAAAGAGTCTGGTTGGAATGATTCAAACAATCCAGATGTGCCATCTTTTAAACGTGAACATTATTTTACGGATGGAAAAATAAGGGGTGAAGGGATACGTGGGAAAGCAAGACAAGCCGATTATCTTCTCTACTACCGACAACCCCATTTTCCGATTGCTGTTGTTGAGGCAAAAGCAGATTATAAACTTCCATCTGATGGCCTCCAACAAGTGAAAACCTACGCGCAAATGTTAGGACTTAAATTTGCCTATTCTACTAATGGCAAACTTATCGTAGAGTTTGATTTTACAAATGGTGAAGAAAAAAAATTATACAAAATGCCTTCACCATTGGAATTATGGGAACGCTTTAAAGATCATGAAGGTTTTACCTCAAAGGAAGAAGATCTAATTCTGTCACCTTTTGACCTCACTGGAGGCAAAACTCCGCGATACTACCAACAAATTGCGATAAATAATGTTATTTCAGCCATTGTAAAAGAGCAAAAACGAATTCTTTTGACAATGGCAACCGGAACAGGGAAAACTACTACTGCATTTCAAATCTGTTGGAAACTTTGGCAACAACGTTGGAATCTCAAAGAAGACAAGCGTCGTCCCAAAATTCTTTACCTATCCGATAGGACAATCCTTGTGGATGATCCAATGAATAAAGAATTTGCTGCTTTTGGAGAGGCACGGCATCGGATAGAACACGGTGAAGTTGTCAAAAGCCGAGGTATCTATTTTGCGCTTTATCAATCTATCGGTCCGAGAGAGGATAAGCCTGGCATCTATCGTGAATACGCAAAGGATTTCTTTGACCTCATCATTGTCGACGAATGTCACCGCGGATCTGCTCAAGATGATAGTCAATGGCGGGCAGTTCTGGAATACTTTGAGCCAGCAGTGCAACTCGGTATGACTGCCACACCCCTTCACAAAGAAACGCGGAACACCTATCAATATTTTGGAAACCCAGTCTATACCTACACGCTTAAACAGGGTATTGAAGACGGATTTCTCGCGCCTTATCGCGTACGACACGTTCAGACGACAGCAGATGCACACGGTTGGCAACCTGACCCAGGTCAGACTGATCGACATGGTGAAACAATACCTGATAGGTTGTACAACACAGAAGACTTTGATAAAACGCTTGTCCTTAGGCCGCGTACAGAGGCAATTGCAAAAGATCTAACTGATTACCTAAAAGATGACCCGTACGCCAAAACTATTGTTTTTTGTGTTGACCAAGAGCATGCAGACACTATGCGAGAAATCCTCTCTAATCTAAACACTGAGCATGTCCAAAGATACCCCGACTATGTAAGCCGCATCACTGCCGACGAAGGTGATTTTGGACGTGAACGCCTTAGCCGATTCCAAGATATTGAGGATGATTCTGTTATCATTGTAACTACCTCTAAACTTCTTACTACCGGTATTGATGCACCAACAGTTAAAAATATTGTCATTGTGCGCGGGGTTGGTTCAATAGTTGAATTTAAGCAGATGATCGGTAGGGGGACTCGCGTCTGTGAGGAATACGATAAATTTACTTTTGATATTATTGATTACACAGGAACTTCGTTTAAACATTTTAATGACCCTGAATTTGATGGAGAACCGATAGAAGAAAATGAAGAGGTTATAGAAACCGACGATAAACAGGGCAAAGGCAAAGGAAAGGGAAATGGTCCTATTGTTCAACCTCCGAAAGGACGAAAGTTTTATGTTGATGAAGGCCCCACTATAACAATTGCTGAAGAAGGGGTTTTTATACTGAATCCCGATGGAACCCAGCAACAAAAAACATACATAGAATATGTTAGTGGATACATTTATTCTCATTACAAATCTGAATCAAAATTACGCGAAAAGTGGATGGATCAACAATTGCGAAGTGAAATTATTGAATCGTTAAAAAGGATCGGTATTGATGGAGAGCAATTGGCAAAAGAATTGCAATTTCCTGGTGCCGATACTTTTGATCTGTTTTGCCATGTCGCTTTCGGAGCTGACCTCCAGACAAAAGAACAACGTGCCCAACGGGTGCTGGTAGATACTGATTTTTTTAAACAGTATAATGTTTTTGGACAGTATGTCCTGAGGACGTTACTTGATAAATATAGACAACATGGGCCTGACGAACTGAAAATCCCTGATGCTTTAAATGTTCCACCTATTTCTGATCATGGTAATGTTGCCGAAATTGCTAAGTCTTTCGGAAGTGCAGACCAACTCCGAAATGCTGTTGAAAAACTTCAGAAGTTGATTTATGAGGCATAATATTTGCAAAGAAAGGAATGATATGACACAAAACCCAAAACAGTTGCAACTTTTAGAGAAATTAGAAAACTCACAGACAACGGCGCAGGAGTTGAACACCCTTATCAAGTCTGCCCGTGACATCATGCGAAAGGATAAAGGACTAAACGGGGACTTGGACCGCATTCCGATGCTAACGTGGATAATGTTTCTTAAATTCCTTGATGACATGGAACATATTCGGGAATATGAGGCAGAACTTGCAGGTAAAGATTATCATCCACTTATTGAAGAACCGTACCGTTGGCGAGATTGGGCAGCAGACGAAGGCGGCACCACTGGGGACGATCTGACAAATTTTATCAACCTTGAAGAAACGAATTTCCCAGACGGTAGTAAAGGTCCAGGACTTTTCCACTATTTACGTGGCCTTCGTTCTGCAGATGGGGAAGGCCGTGAAGATGTCATTGCAACTGTTTTCAGAGGAATCATTAATCGGATGCAATCCGGTTACCTACTCAGAGATGTGGTGAACAAAGTTAACAGTATCCATTTTGATGCCTCTGAGGAAATGCATACACTAAGCCGATTTTATGAAACGATGCTTCGGGAAATGCGTGATGCAGCTAAGGGATCTGGAGAATTTTATACGCCTCGTCCCGTTGTCAAATTTATCGTTGATGTGACCTATCTTCAACTCGGTGAAACTGTGCTTGATCCTGCCAGCGGCACCGGGGGTTTTCTCCTTGAAGCATTTACGTACCTTGAGAAACAGTGCCAAACCATTGCTGATCGGCAAACGCTCCAAGAATCAACTATCTACGGAATAGAAGCGAAACCGCTCCCTTACCTTCTCTGTCAGATGAATCTCCTGTTGCACGGGTTAGAAAATCCGCAGATTGACTTTGGAAATTCTCTCACCGTTAAACGGTTTAACGAGATCGGAGACAATGACCGATATGACGTTATTCTTACCAATCCACCCTTTGGTGGTGAGGAAGAGATTAGTGTCAAAAACTATTTTCCGGCTGACATGCAAACCGCAGAAACCGCTCTGCTATTTCTCCAGATTATCATGCGAAGACTCAAACGTCCTGAACGCAATAAGGGAAAACCGGGACGCGCTGCTGTTGTCGTGCCAGATGGCACCCTTTCTAGTACTGATGGTGTCTGTGCCCGTATTAAGGAAGAGCTCCTTATGAACTACAATCTTCACACGATCATTAGATTGCCAGAAGGGGTTTTCGCCCCATATACCGGCATTCCAACAAACCTGCTCTTTTTTGACCGTTCCCGATCGACTAACGAAATATGGTTTTATGAGATTCCACTGCCTGATGACCGAAAGAACTATACCAAGACAAAACCGATGAAATTTGAGGAATTTTCAGACTGTATCAAGTGGTTCCATCCAATCGCAGAACGGCAAGAAAATGAGTATGTATGGAAAGTTAACGTTAAGGATATCTTGAAATATGATGAAAAAGGTAAGATTACCTCTGTTGATTTAGATATCAAAAATCCAAACAGCGCGGAGGCTTTGGCACATCTGCCCCCGATTGAAATTGCGAATAGTATCATTCATAAGGAGCAGAAAATGCTGGAATTGATGGAAGAAATTCAAGCGGAATCTCTAACGGAATTTTTAGAAAGTACAACTAAAATAGCAAAGTGGGAAAAGGTTCAACTTAGTGACGTTCTTATAGAACGCACAGAAGTTCCAGATCCTGTCGCATTGGAGACGGGCGAAATTCGTATTGTCTCAAAAATTGGTTTCAATACAGGCAAACTGGAATTTCGGGATAGTTCTTCTACAAAAACCAAAATGATACAGTTTCACCCCGGAGACTTGGTTTTTTCTGGCATTAATGCTGCTAAGGGAGCAATTGCGATCTACCCAAATAATGAAGAAAAACCAGCCTCAGCAACTATACACTACAGTGCATACGCTGTTAAGCCGGAACGAGCGGACGTAACATTTTTGTGGTGGTTGTTTAGGAGTAAAGCATTTCAGCATATTCTGTTCCGGACTTTGCCTGGTGGAATCAAAACTGAATTGAAACCTAAGCATCTTCTACCGATTTCAGTTAAACTACCGTCCTTATCAGAGCAACACCGCATTGTAGCGAAAATTAATAACTTTCTTGCCAAACTCAATGAGGTTGGCGTGTTAAGTGAACAGTTAAAGGTCGAGTTGTCTGTGTTCGCTGGTTCAGTTGCCACATTTTGAAAGATCCATTGATTTAAGAGAAAGACTTTGTTCAATCAACTTCTTGTCGTTTTCTTGCTTGAATTTCCTTTTCTATCTGGGTGTTTTCCTCAAAATTATTACGGATTTCTTTTTTGCTTCGATAATCCCCAGGGTACCACGTGTGGACAGGATTAACCGGAAGTTTCAAATAGAGTGTTCTCCTATCATCATAACGATATTTCGCAAAAAATGAGATGTCAGCAAGTTCATTATCAAGTGGTTCTAAGCCAAAACTCAATACATAACCTAATGGAGGAAATGCAATCTCACTGGAGTAAAGACTTCTCGGGTAATTTCTCTGATACTGATTTAGCATGTCATCAAGCATATCACGACTTATTTCGTCCGGATTGATCTCAGTTGTTGATATTGATGTCCCACCTATGAATCGTGAGTAAGGACCAAGAGTAAAATAAACTAAAATTCGAATGTCGGGACTCAGGTAACGTTCATTTTTGTTCAGAACAAACTTTACCAAATCAGGATGGCTGAATCTAAATTGATCCTTGTTAATGCTAAAGAACATAGTAATGATCTGTTTAATAACTCGCAGTGGATAGATGCGAAATGGATAGTAGAGCGACGGTTGTCCGTTTGCATGCTTAAGGATATCAAGGCTTTGATGTGCAAAATTAGCGAATGCATCTCCGTACCATCTCCCTGTATCGTTGTTGCATTTCTCACAGAGTGTATAGGCACCAGCACCCCGTTGAGATATGTGTCGTTTTCCATCAAAATAGTGGTCCGGATCCTTGTTGATTAGTTCAAGAATATGTTTTCTTGCCACGCGATGGTTATTAAATGCAGCTTTGGGTGGGACATGCTCAAATGACAATTCTCTATACATTCCACAGATATGACAGTCGCCAAGTTTCGATTTACGTGCCATTCAAAATATTCTAACCTCCCATCCTTAGTACCCCAACAACGCAATCCCCTCACGATACGTCTGAGCAGATGTCTGCAAAGCACCCAACTCATCATCTGTCAATTCAATCTCAACAATCTCTTCAACGCCATTTGCACCTAATTTAATCGGAACGCCAATATAGAGGTCATTGATACCGTATTGTCCCGTGAGATGTGCAGAACACGGCAGTAGCCGTTTCTTATCCAAAACAATCGCTTCTGCCATCTGTGCTAACGATGCACCTGCCGCATAATATCCACTTGTCTTGAGAAGATTGACAACCTCAGCACCACCATCGCGAGTCCGCTGTGCCATCGCTTCAATACGTTCTGTTGAAATCAACTGCGGAATTGGAATGCCGTTGACGGTTGTATAGCGCGGTAACGGCACCATCGTATCACCGTGTCCACCAAGCACGAGGGCATGGATGTCTTCTACCGACACGCCTAATTCAAGCGAGATAAAATAACGAAACCGTGCTGAATCCAACACACCCGCTTGTCCTACGACTCGGTGTGAAGGAAATCCTGATACCTTCCACGCGTGGTAGGTCATGATGTCAAGTGGGTTGGTGAGCATCATAATAATAGTGTCTGGTGAATGCTTTACTACATTTTCTGTGACACTTCCAACGATGTTGGCGTTTGTCTGCAATAGATCTTCGCGTGTCATGCCCGGTTTACGCGGGGATCCCGAGGTGATAATCACTAAGTCTGAGTCTGCTGTTGCGGAATAGTCGAGGTCACCGCTAATCGCAGCGTCAAACAATTCCACTGGTCCCATCTCTGCCATATCTAACGCCTTGCCTTGCGGCACACCGTCAACGATGTCTATCATCACCACATCGCCAAGCTGCTTCTGCGCGATAAGGAATGCTGCTGTTGCGCCGACGTTGCCTGCTCCAATTATACTAATTTTTTTTCTTGCCACTTCTTCCTCCAATAACAAAATTTTTCATTAAGATATCTTGTTCAATATTACTTTTCAATATGCTCACGAATTGCAATAACTTCTTCCAAAATACGTTTGTGAAGATAATAGATCACATACACCATTACAAAACCAATGCCTGCTAACAAACCTACACTCAGTATAATTTTAGTTTTTAATGACATCTGTTGTTCTCTTGTAAACCGTAACAGAATGTTTCTACTGAAAGTTTTTAATAATTGCTTCACCGAATTCAGATGTGCGAACTTTTGTCGCACCCTCCATCAATCGTTCCAAATCATAAGTTACCTTTTTTTGGAGAATAGTTTTTTCAAGTCCTGCGATAATCAGGTCAGCCGCTGCTTGCCAATCGATATGTTCCAGCATCATCACCGCAGAAAGGATAAGCGAACTCGGATTGACAACATCTTGATCCGTATATTTAGGTGCAGTACCGTGTGTTGCTTCAAAAAGCGCAACCTCATCGTTGAGGTTGCCACCCGGTGCCATGCCGATTCCACCGACTTGTGCCGCCGCTGCATCAGAAAGATAATCGCCATTCAAATTCGGTGTGACAATAACATCATATTCATCGGTTCGTGTTAAAATCTGTTGTAACATGCTATCTGCAATTCGGTCATTGACAATAATTTTACCATCTGGAACGTTTCCATCATATTCGTCATAGAGTTCTGCTTCCGTAATAGTGGTATCAGCAAATTCCTCTTTCGCGAGTTCATATCCCCATGCGCAGAAAGCCCCCTCCGTAAACTTCATGATATTCCCTTTGTGAACAAAGGTAACGCTGCGTCTGCCGTGGTCAATTGCGTATTGAATCGCCATACGTGCCAAACGTTTCGTCCCAAAAATGCTTATCGGTTTAATTCCGACACCAGAGTCTTCACGGATTTCCACTCCCATTTCTGTCCGAAGTAGTTCAATAACCTTTTTCACCTCCGGTGTGCCTTGTTCCCATTCAATACCAGCGTAAACATCTTCAGTATTCTCACGGAAGATGACAACATCCATCTTTTCAGGATGCGTAACAGGGGCAGGCACACCTTGAAAATAACGGACAGGACGCACACACGCATAAAGTTCAAGAACTTGGCGTAACGTTACGTTTAAACTACGGAAACCACCACCGACAGGGGTGGTCAATGGACCTTTCAGTGCCACACGGAAATGCTCAATCGCGTTGAAGGTATCTTGTGGCAACCATTCGTTATATTTGTCCATCGCATTTTCGCCAGCATACACATCAAACCAGACAATCTGATTTTTGCCACCGTACGCGGTTTGGACAGCTGCGTCAACGACGCGGCGGGTCGTTTTCATAATGTCTCGCCCGATACCGTCCCCTTCAATAACAGGAATAATCGGCATGTTCGGGACAACCTTATGTCCATTGGATGTCTCTATCTTTTCACCTTCTGTCGGGACTGTTAATTGGTCAAATTCAATCACTGGGATTCCTCTCTGATTCACACAGAATCTCTATAAGTTCAGCTCATACTTTCTATTTAATTAATAGGAGACTGATGACCGAAGTTTTTCCTATTGGTCAAATGTCCTTGCTCCTGCCATCCGATTGTGTAGTGCCACAACCTCATTCGCAATCGTCATATCATCGGAAGGCTTAGGAATAATATCGGGGTCTGGCGGGATAACGGGTCGGATAATCTTGAGTTGGAGTTGTTCACGGGCATCCATCATCCACCCAAATCCACGGAAGATATAGGTTAGGAATGTCCTATCGGTTTCATAAATGCCCAATCCTTCTTGGACTGCCCACCCGCCAAAATCAGTGTTAGGGGTTAAGCGGAGCGGCGGTTCGTTTTCACGCCCCGGACGCACAACTCCTTCAATAAACGCTATTTGGTAGATGCGTTGCATAATTGCTAACCGCTTTTTCTGCTTATCGTTCAGTTGGATTTCCCCTTTATCCACTGCCTCCAGGAAAGGATTGAAATAGATAGCCGGGCGTGGATCCTGTTGAATTTCATCTGCCCTACCAGCAGCAGCGATTTCTGGGTGTCCGAAAGTTGGCAGTGCCGTGCGCATCCGTTCACGGATTGCATCTTCTCTCTCAGCGGTATCAAGCGATTCTATCTGATTGATGAACGCTGTCATGTCGTGAATAGCACCGAAATGTCGGTCACCATCTAAAGCCATCTGTGCCGCAACAAAGAAGTCGGAGACTGCGCCCGTATGTAAAGTAGCGAGATAGCGTGCAACAACGTTTGAACCCGCGGAACCGTGGTGTGTCTGTATAACTCCCATACGTTCTAAAATATGTGCTTCAATAGGGCTTGCTTCTCTACCTAAAAGGAGACTATAACATGTTTGGAATGCAGTCTTTCCGCTTTTTTGGTGTTCGGCAATAAGATCGTTCGCTCGCATCGCGAGAACTTGTGGGTGCAAAGCACTACTCTCGCGTAACTGATGCCGCATGTAGACAGATATCGTGCCTAATGCAACGTTTTCCATGTGCGTGCCAACAAACTCCAGCAACAAAGAACCGGTATCTCTTGTGCTGTTAATTCCTTTTTGATCTGGAATACTCAGCTTACGGAGTGTTGAAAAATGCTGGATGGCTGCTTCAGGGCCTGCTTCCGGGAAGGCTTTGACAAAATCTGCAACCTGATTGATGATCCGCTGATTCCCTGTTACCCCTTCTCTACGGGTTTCTGTAAACTGATAAAACTTTTTGTCTATTAATTCTGAAAAGAGAGCTGCTTCGTCTATATCGTCAGCAGGTTTTTCAGGTCTTCTGCCGAAAAGGCCGGCAAAGATAACATACGCGGGGCTGAGTCGGTTAGCAATAATCTCACTCTCTGAAACAATACCGCGAATCCCAAAACTTCGGATATTCAGGGTAATCTGCGTCCCACCACAGTCCACGGCGGTCTGGTGTAACACGGGATTCGCAAAAACATTTGTGGATTGCGGCATTGAGCTAAAACTTTTGAGTACTGCTGCAATCTCTTCCTCACCTAACGTTGTCGCCTTAGCCATTGACTCTGTTACGGGGGTATACGCTGAGGCTTCGGGGACTTCAGACACGATTTTTTTGACCGCCGCTTCCCGTTTTGCCTCCAAATTTTTGTTCAACATGAAATCTCCTTCGTCAAGAATCTGATTCGTCCAGAAACACATAATTCCGTGAAGCGCAGCTTGCAAGCCTACCTGAAAGGTTGCGCGTGGACAGATGGGTTTTCAGATTCCGTTTTTTTTAGAAAGTTTGCTGATTGGTTGTTTTACGTCTTTAACATATTGTATAAAAAATCTGATTAAAAGTCAAGATAAAAGGTTTTTTTGGCATATTGGCATTTGACACTTGACATCTTATTTAGCACAAGATAAAATAAATCATAAGTTTAAAAATTAGAGAAGTCTGGGTGAGATGGGAGAAGTAATGTTCAAAGCAATTACATTTGATTTTTGGCAAACGCTTTATGCGGATACACTTGAAAACTGGCAAAAACGTCAGGCTATACGTGTGGATAATTGTCATAAGTATTTGATTAACCAAGGCTATTCTTGTAAGGTGGCTGATATAGAAATTGGAATGGATGACGCTTATAATGTAGCGATGTCTCGTTGGCATCAGCACAGAGGCGTATCTGTCCAAACATGCATGCTGACATTTGCTGAAACACTTGAACTTACGCTGGATGAGACAGAAATTGCTTCCCTGATTGTGTGTCTTGGCAATGCTTTTTTAGCATCTCCGCCTATTCTTATATCGCATATTAAGCCGGTGCTGGCGAGACTCAGTGAAGATTATCCATTGGGGATTATCTCAGATTCTGCCCTCACACCGGGCAGTTATGCACGACAATTAATGGGACGGGACGAAATTTTGCAATACTTTTCGGCATTCACTTTCTCCGATGAAACGGAGCACACAAAACCCGAAGTCGTGCAATTCTATTCTACCCTGCAGCAGCTAAACGCTAAACCGGAAGATGCACTACATATCGGGGATATTGTTCGGACAGATATTGTGGGTGCAAAAAATGCTGGTATGAAAGCAATTCGGTTTGCAGGATTCAATAAAACAGAAACAGATGATACACTCAGCGATGCCGTGATAGACGATTATCGGCAGCTGGAAGGGACCATCGCTGAAATTTCAAAATAAAACTCAAGGGTGGAAAACGATGAAAAATGTATTGGTCACAGGGGGAACCGGTTTCATTGGAAGCCGAGTCTGTGATGCCCTCCACGCAAAAGACTACGCAGTGCATGTAGTGTCCCGTGACCCTGCACGTGCGAAAACAAAATTACAATCTGTCCAAGAAACCTACGCTTGGAATCCCGAAACAGAGCAGCTTCCTTCAGACGCAACATCCGACAGGCAAGCAGTCATCCATCTTGCAGGTGAATCGATAGCTGGCAGGTGGAACGCTGAGAAAAAACGGAGAATACGAGACAGTCGCATCCTCTCTACCCGCAATCTTGTTGCTTCTTTTGCTGATGCTGATATTAAACCCGATGTGCTTGTTTGTGCTTCAGCAATTGGGTTATATGGTGACAGCGGAGACGAAAGTTGGACAGAGGAATCGCCTGCAGGCACCGATTTTCTTGCAGAAGTTTGCCAAGAATGGGAAGCGGAATCACATAAAGCGAGTGAATATGGCACACGTGTCGTTTCGGTCCGCATCGGACTTGTGCTTGGTATAGGTGGAGGACTTTTAGAACAGGTGCTGCCGCCCTTTAAAATGGGGGTCGGTGGTAAGCTGGGCAGCGGTAATCAGTGGATGTCGTGGATTCACGTTGATGATGTGGTCGGCATCGTGATGCACGCTTTGGAAAATGAAAACATTAGTGGTGCATTGAACGCTACAGCACCTACTCCCGTTAAAAATATTGAGTTCACAAAAACACTCGGTAAGGTTCTCCGAAGACCAACGATTTTTCCTGTCCCCACGTTCGGGTTGAAGTTAATGATGGGTGAATTTGCCGACTTTGTTGTGCTGAGCCAAAACGTTCTCCCTGAAAGAACAGAGGCGAGCGGCTACGAATTCCAGTATCGCACGCTTGAATCTGCCCTCAAGGATTTACTATAAGTAGGCGGATTTCAATAACCAAAATGAAAATTCGCGATGTTTTGCTTTCTGAATACGGAAAAGCCTCAAGTATCCCATCTCCGGTAAACCGAATGATGACCGATTTTGCTATCGGTTTTCGGGATGGAAACGATATTAATCTCGGCGTGGGTTATGTCAACGAAAGCACAATCCCTCGTCAACAAATTCTAATTGCTTGCGAAGCGGTTCTTGCTAATCCGCAAAAGTACCGTGCTTCCCTCAATTATGGTGGTGCGCAAGGTTCTCCAAACTTGATTGAATCAATCAAAAAGTTCCATATTGACAATAGAATTGGCGGCATAACACAAGATACCTTTGACACGAGAGATATTGTTATCGGTGCTAACGGCGCGACCAGTCTGTTGGAAAGCATTACACATCTACTCCCCGCAGGCATTGTCTTCACTGCCGATCCGATGTATTATATCTATTGCAACGACCTCGAAAGGAAAGGCTTCACTGTTATTGCTATACCAGAAGACAATCAGGGACTTCAAACCGATCTTTTGAGGAAAAAACTAAAGACGTTAGGAAGCGGAAAAGCGGCTATCCAATTTTTCTATGTTGTGACGGTTAACAACCCAAGTTGCACTATTCTCTCTAATCACCGAAAGCGGGAACTTGTTGAGATTGTAACTGAACTTTCACACGAAGCCGGACGAAAAATCCCACTCTTTTTCGATAACGCCTACACCGATCTTGTGCATGACAGCACCGTTGAACCTTTAGAATCTGCGTTGTGCTACGATGTACTCGGGATTGTCCATGAGATCGGCACGTTGTCAAAGATTCTTGCTCCTGGATTGCGTATCGGCTACCTCATTGGTCCAAAAGGGGCATTCCTCAATAGCATGATTCAACGCACAAGTGACATCGGTTTCAGCGCACCGCTTATCAATCAGGAAGTAGCAAGTTATCTGCTTGACAACGGCATTGAGACACAAATTAAGAAAGTCAATAAGGGGTATCAAGAGAAAGCAGAACAAGTCAAGACATGGATAACAGAATTGCTTGGCGATAATGTTCAAGAATGCCGTGGCGGAAGTGCAGGATTCTATTATTACCTGACACTTACGAACATCGCAACCGATTCAAACTCTGACTTTTTCAAGTTTTTGACAAGAACAACTGGGCATAAAGACATAGACGGACCTCCACGTAATCCGCATCCGAAAGTCATTTACATTCCCGGTGAATACTGTGTCCATCCGAATGGGGAGATGGTCGACATCGGGAAACGGCAGTTTCGTATCTCTTACGGATTTGAGGAACTGCCGCAGATTCATGCTGCGTTGAAACACATGCAATCCGCGATAGATTATTGTGATGAGAAATTGAATTTTGATGATCACGCTTGGAAGCGCGATCCAACATAATTATTGAGAAAGGAAATTAAAATGCGATTGAAAGATAAAGTTTTGTTAATCGGTGGGGCAGGCTCAAACATGAGTCGCGCAACAGCACTGCTTTTCGCACAAGAAGGCGCGAAGGTAGCACTTGCCGCACGCACAAAAGATAAGATGGAAGAAACAGCGGAACGTATCCGTGCAAACGGAGGTGACGTGCTAACACATCAGACCGATTTAGCGGATACCGCACAGGTGGAGTCACTTATTGATGCAACGGTTGCCGAATTTGGTGGTGTTGACTGCTTTGTTCACGCTGCCGGTGGATATTTCTCAACTGAACACGATATTACTTCCATGGATCCTGCGTATTGGGAGGGTGCACTGCAAAACAACTTGCGAACCCTTTTTAACCCTGTTCGCGGACTTGTACCGATTTTAGAGAAAAGAGGCGGTGGGTGTATTATCACTATTTCCGCTGGGGCGCGCGTGCGCCAAGATGCAAATGCCGCTTACGCTGCAGCAAAAGCGGGCATGGTAGCTACAGCAAAAAATCTTGCCAAAGAGCTGTATGATAAAAACATCCGTGTCCATGCGTTATGTCCGGGTATTATCTGGGATCCATTGCCAGAAGGTGAAATTGCGCCAGTCCCAACACAATTAGAACGTCTCGGCAACCCTATTGACGTGGCGTTCGCTGCGTTGTGGCTATGTTCAGACGAGGCGGCGTGGGTTACAGGATTGGAGCTGACAATTGATGGTGGTGATGCGTTGTTTATTGATTCACCAATTCGGCGAGAAGTTTTGGCTTAATATATCTATTCAGGATATCAATACCTTTACCCCAAAATATCAGAATGGACATAAGTTTTAGTTGTATCATTGTTTATTGTCTGAACCAGGATTAGCAAGATTATAGGATTTCCAGGATTTTGAGTGTTACCCATCAACACCTATCCTGCGTCCAAACGCAGACGACAAACATGTCCATAGACACTAAATCCACAAAAAACCAATCTTGATAATCCCATAATCCTGCTAATCCTGGTTCAGACAATAAGTGATTCAGGACGGACAATAAGTCTATTGATATATTAACGTTTGTGATAAAATCTGCTCAAAAAACCGAAAACTAAATAACTCTATTTACGCACCATTACATCTTGACATTCTTCATTGAATGCGTTATCATATTGTTAACAAACTGCTTAATCTGCAGGACAAACTATCCCATATATAGTAATACCCACAATTACTTTTACATTGGCAAGGTTAGGAAACCTCGCCAGCAGTGAGTGGCGAGATAGGTTGTGCATTAAAGTGTTTACATATTTTAGATTTTACTATAAAGGAAGCATTTTATGAAACATAGAGATAAATTATTGCGGACGTTCCCCCGAATTGCTATTGCTGTTCTGCTACTCTTTTGCACAATAAGCACCGCACCTGCCCAAACCACCCTCCCTGCCGAAGATATTGCCGAAAAAGCGTTAGCTGCAACGGTATATTTGGAGATGAAAGATACAAACGGCAAAACTTTGGGCATTGGCAGCGGGTTTTTTGTGAAACCCAACCTAATTGCTACGAACTACCATGTGATTGAAGGTGCTGCAAAAGGCACCGCAAAGTTAGTTGGTAAGTCCACCAGATACAATATTGAAGGCGTTACGGCAACGGATAAAATAAATGACCTTGCACTCCTAAAAGTCACCGCTTACGGTATTAAACCGCTTTCTCTTGGTGATAGCGATACCGCTCGGATTGGTGAGACGGTTTATGTTGCTGGTAACCCGAAAGGACTTGAAGGCACGTTCTCGGATGGTATTATTAGTAGCCGTAGAGATAAGTACATAAAAGAACGCCTGCAGATGACTGCGCCGATTTCTCCTGGGAGTAGTGGTGGTCCTGTGCTAAACAGAAAAGGTGAAGTTATTGGTGTGTCTTTCGCTATGTACAGATCACTTGATGCACAGAATCTCAATTTTGCGATTCCATCAAAATATCTCAAGAAATTGCTGGCGCAGCCAAAGATAGCAAAACCCTTATCGCAAGGAAAACAATCTATATCTGCTGAGACCTACTTTCAGTGGGGATATGCGAAGTTTGAATTAGGGGAATATGTAAGTGCTATTGCAAACTATACCAAGGTTATTCTGCTTGAACCTGATAATGCCGGCGCATACAATAATCGAGGGCTCGCAAAGACTAACTTAGGACAACACTTTACTGCCATCACAGATTATGATACCGCTATCCGACTAAAATCTGATTTTGCCGTGGCATACCACAATCGAGGGCTCGCGAAATTTCACTTGCAACAATACTTTGATGCTATTGCGGATTATGACCTCGCTATCCGACTAAAACCCGATTATACTAAGGCATACAACAATCGAGGGCTCGCGAAGGAAAAGTTGAGACAATACGCTGCTGCTATTACGGATTATGACCTCGCTATCCGACTAAAACCCGATTATGCCAGTGCCTACTACAACCGGGGGCTCGCGAAGGAAAAGTTAGGACAATACGCTGTTGCTATTACGGATTATGACCTCGCTATCCGACTAAAACCCGATTATACTAAGGCATACAACAATCGAGGAGTTGTGAAGTTTCACTTACAACAATACACTGCTGCTATTGCGGATTATGATCTCGCTATCCGACTAAAACCCGATGATGCCCTGGCATACTACAATCGGGGGCTCGCTAAGCGTAAGTTGGGACAATACGCTGCTGCTATTGCGGATTATGACCTCGCTATCCGACTAAAACCTGATTATGCCAGTGCATACCTCAATCGGGGAGTTGCGAAGGGGCGGTTAGGACAACACTTTGCTGCTATTGCGGATTATAACATCGCTATCCGACTAAAACCTGATTATGCTGGGGCATACTACAATCGGGGAAATGCAAAAAATCGGTTGGGACATACATTAGAAGCAAAGCAAGATTTCCAAACGGCATTGAAACTCGCTGAAAAGGCAGGAAATAAAAGTCAAATTGCTTTGATTAAAGAATGGCTACAAAACATACGTTAGATGATGCATAGGTGTATGGATCAAAAAAATAGGTGGACGATACCACTGTAATTAACAAGGAAAATTAAATATGAGTATGCCTCCTACTTTAATATTTGATAAATCTGTTTTACAGTTATTAAGTTACAATGAGTGTTTAGAATTGAGCGAACGTTATTTTTTCATTACTACCCCAGTTCTACTAATGGAAATTGTGAACGATCGGTTGAAATATAGAGGAGACGATAAGAAATCAGATATTACAGACTCTTTACTATCAAAATTGAAGGCACACAAATATCTCGGGGCTTTTTTGACTCATAGTCACTTAGAACTCCTGTATTCGGAATTAAGTACTGGTTGTAAAGTACCGATGGAAGGAAAAGCCGTTCGTACAGATATCCAAATAACTTCTACACCCGGGATCGGTAAAGGTCTTTATATAAACTTATCTAACGAATCTAAGACATTTGATAGGTGGAAACATTCCGGACTAAACGATTTTGAGCAAGATATTTCCCAACGTTGTATTGATAGTCTAAATATTCAGGAAGGCGATTGGGAAAAACATAAAGAAAAGCATCAATTTCCTGAATTCCCTCAACTTAATGGAGAATATTTAGAAACAGCCATGCCTGAATTGAAAATGGTTACTACAAATTTCTGTGAGCGTGAAGACGCTATTGGCAAATTTGAAAATTTAAAATTGATTTTGAATAGTACTTTATCAAGTGAAGATGCCAAGACAAAAATTATTAACAGATGGTTGGAAAAGGAAATGCCACATTTGAAATGTTTCTCACCATATTCTTACCATTGTCTCCAAGTTTTTGTTGCATTTTATATTGCAATTGACAACAAATTGAAAATCAGTGAATCAAAATCAAAACAAAGACGAAAGAAAGGCAAAAATAGGATAGACTTTTCTGATTTGATGGATGTACTTTATTTGCTCTATTTGCCTTTTTGCCAAACCTTTACATCAAGTGATGTCTTTTTAAGTAAATTTGTGCAAATTTTTATATCACCTGAACAGAATTTTATTTCAGGCGATGAATTAAAGAGAAGTTGTTCAAGCTCATGATAGAAAAAAGCACGCTTACAAAGCACACCTAAGGGAAGGTTTGCGATTACGAATTACTTGCAACTAGAGGAAGAAGCAATGGACATCCACATTAACGTAAAAAACTTTGGTCCGATAGAAAAGGCAGAGATAGATCTGCGTCCGTTGACTGTATTCGTCGGTGAGAGCAACACTGGCAAGACATACCTCGCCGCGCTCATTTACGCATTACACAAACATTTTGGAGGGTTCTCACAATTACCTTGGTCAGCTAGTATTATTTATTATTATAGTTCTGCTTTCCGTTCAGGAGACAGTCCTTCACAAGATCAGCAGAAAGAGTTAGACCAAGAAGCGTTTGAGGCACTCGAAAAGTTAAACAGGCCCAATCGACCGTTTGTATTTTCCGATTTACCTCAGCCAACACGCGGTCTGTTGGATCTTACACTCTCACATCAGGAGGATTTCCCAAATGAGCTGATACGGTGTTTCGACCATGAATCTGTTTCCAAGCTAATTAGATTCACTGGCAGCCAAGACAACAAAATGAACGTTTCACTGTCAGTTCGCGAAGGTAATCAAACGTATTGGAATTTTGAGGTGGAAACCGCAGTGTCCACTGATCCCGCTATAGTAGGGTTTATTAATCCAGACATGATTCTTCATGATGCAAACGAACCAAAAAGTAAATCTGAGTTCCGTGGAAAATCCGAAATTGAACGTTTATTTCGGGCTTTACACACTGATGGGTGGCGAATAAATGCTTCATACTACTTGCCTGCAGCTCGGAGCGGGATCATGCAAAGTCGCGATGTGCTGGCAACTGCCCTCATCAAGCGGGCGACGCGCATCGGTTTAGATCGCCTTGAAGTGTCAACGTTTTCGGGAATGATAGGGGATTTTCTGGAGCAGATTGTCCAATACAAGGAACGCGACGAATCGTCAGAAGAAATTAGACACGTCGCTGAACAACTTGAGATGGAACTGCTGGAGGGGAAAATAGAGGTTAAACGCCCTACACCAGAAGCATATCCGGAATTTTTGTACCGTCCAAATCAGGCAAAAGAGGCACTGCGGATGAGTCACTCCTCGGCGATGGTATCTGAGCTTGCACCTTTAGTCCTTTTTCTGCGAGGTGTCATCGGACGGGGTGACTTACTTATTATTGAAGAACCTGAATCTCATCTGCATCCGGGTGCCCAAACCATAATTGCCCAAACCCTTGCCCGTTTGGTCCGTGCCGGTGTTCGCGTCTTGATTACAACGCATAGCAACTATCTCCTCCAACAAATTGGCAACCTGATTCGCGAAGGTGAATTGCGGAAACAGGGAGAATCCACAAGTGAATCCGCAGACTACCTGAAAGCGGAAGAGGTCGGTGCGTGGTGGTTCCATAGGGACAAACCGGTAGAAGAACTACCATTTGACCTTGTTGAAGGCATAGAACCTGAAGATCACTTGGATATAGCGGAGGATCTCTATAACCGTTCGGCAGGACTCCAAAATAGAATTGAGCAAACGAAAGGAAAGGATGCAGTTGAATTTGAATAAAGGGCTTACCCACATTCAAGAGCAGGTATCTCCAAACAGTCTCACTAACGAATGTGGCGGAGAAGGATGTAAGGTATACCGTACCGGTTTACCCAGGAAGCGGATTGTGATAGATGTAGAGAGGGAATTCAAATCGCGCGGAGAGAGCGGAAAACGGGGTGACCGTCTGCTGTTTTACGGGAATACGGCTAAAACAACCTTCGTCGCGGTTCCAATTGAACTCAAAAGTGGTAAAGCCAACGAATCCGATGTCCGTAGAAAGTTAGAAAACAGTTTGCAACTTGCCGTTACTGTTGCTCCTGATCGAAGGGAGAATGGTGAAACCGTCTACGTTCCGGTTCTGTTTCATGGACGCGGTATTAATTGGACGAATCCAAAACGCCGACAACTAACCGTGAATTTCCAAGGCAAACCTGTACCGGTTCTAATAGGGCGTTGTGGTAGAAAAAAGAACCTCGCGAACTTACTCTCCGAGGCAGGTTATCTCTAATCTTAATTCAATAACTACTCGTAACTGACAACTATATATGATTGGAAAACGGACACATCGGATCCGTGCTTACGAATTACTTGCAACCTTGAGTCGATTTTGTGCACGGGCGAGTGCCGCTTCAGCGCGTGGGCGATTCAGGTCGGGGGCATCTGTGGTGAGTTGTGCTTGGGCACGGTCGCGTGCATCTTCGGCACGTGCCACGTCAATATCCGATGCCCATTCTGCTGTCTCAACCAATGCAGTGACACCGGTGCGTAGCACTTCAAAGACCCCGCCGCTTGTTGCCATTGAACGTGGTGTGTCCGATGATTCATTAACACGGATTTCACCGACATCTAATGCGGTGAGGAAAGGGATGTGTCCATATAGAATCTGGAAGTTGCCTTCCACTCCCGGCGCGTTAATGCTGGTCACATCGCCTTCATAAATCAATTTTTCGGGTGTCCGTATTTCAAGGTGAAAACTTCTATTTTGCATATTTATGTTGTTGAAATGATTTTCAGCCCTCCGTATGAAGATTAATTTATTAATTCGGTAATTTTCTATCCGTACGAGGCAGGTGGACTCCCCCGCTGGCGAGGTTTCCTAACCTCGCCAAATTACCCAATTTATTTCTTAATCTTCATTAGAAGTGCTATGTGTGATAGTTTCACATACCGCTCCGCTGGAGCGGGAGAATTAATCAGATGTCCGCTATAGACATATTGCTCCTAATGAAGATTAAGTTTTTAATTGGGTAATTATAATTTACTCCAAACCCCGGTAGGTGCGGTTTCCTAACCGCACCGAACATCTCCACGAATTACCTAATTTATTTTTTAATCTTCATACGGAGCAAAGGTTTGTGTTGGGTTTCGCAAACTCAACACAAACTACGCACTGCTAATCCGCGGCTTCTTCCAATTCTGCTTCTTTTGCTTGTTCAAACGCTTCATCAATCGTACCGATATAACGTAGCGACTGTTCAGGCAGTTCATCGCAATCACCGTTAAGAATTGCTTGGCAGCCTTGCACGGTATCCTCAATTTTGACATATTTGCCCGCGCGCCCGGTGAAACGTTCAGCCACAAACATCGGTTGCGTGAGAAACATCTCTATCTTCCGCGCCCTATTGACAACCAACTTTTGATCATCCGACAATTCATCTACACCGAGGATAGCGATAATATCTTGCAGGTCACCATATTCTTGTAACACCTGCTTGACTCTAAATGCAGTCTGATAATGTTCTTCACCGATAATCTCTGCGGTGAGAATACGCGAACTTGACGTGAGCGGATCCACAGCGGGGAATCTCCCCTTCTGAACGATGCTGCGTTCCAATCTTGTTACAGCGTCAAGGTGCGCAAAAACTGAGACGACAGCCGGATCGGTATAGTCATCAGCGGGAACATAGACCGCTTGGAATGAGGTGATAGACCCGTGTTGTGTAGAGGTAATGCGTTCCTGTAGTTCACCCATTTCTGTTGCGAGTGTTGGTTGGTATCCAACAGCGGAGGGCATCCGACCAAGAAGTGCTGACACCTCACCGCCTGCCAGTGTGAAACGGAAGACATTATCAATAAAAATGAGAACGTCTTGTCCCTGCTGATCGCGGAAGTATTCTGCCATAGAGAGACCCGCAAGTCCAACGCGGAGACGTGCACCTGGCGGTTCATTCATCTGTCCGAACACCATCGCTGTTTTGTCAATCACGCCATATTCGTCAAGTTCAAGCCAGAATTGATTACCTTCGCGTGTCCGTTCACCGACACCGCAGAAAACAGAATAACCGCCGTGTTGTGTGGCGATGTTATAAATCAGTTCAGCGACCAGAACGGTTTTACCAACACCAGCACCACCGAAGAATCCGACCTTTCCACCGCGAACAACAGGTTGGATTAGATCAATAACTTTGATGCCTGTTTCTAACATCTCGGCAACTGTGGTAAGTTCAGCTTGTGGTGGCGGGGGTCTGTGAATGGAGTATCGTTCGTCTTCACCGACATCGCCTCTTTCATCAATGGGTTGCCCTGTTACGTCAAAAACACGTCCGAGCACTGCATCACCGACAGGGACGGTGATAGGACCGCCTGTGTCCGTTGCGAGTGTGCCGCGAACTAATCCATCGGTTGTGTCCATAGCGACTGCACGCACACGATTTTCGCCTAAGTGCTGTTGAACTTCAAGCACTAGCTCGCTTCCGTCGTAACGTTGAACTTTAACAGCGTTTAGGATATCCGGCAATTTGCCTTCTGAAAAATCTATGTCTACTCGTGCGCCGACAACTTCTAATATTTTTCCTTGGTTCATGAGAGATTCCTTTTTGATATGGTAGATATTAGAATTATTTACACTTGACACCAGCGAGGTTAGGAAACCTCGCCTACCAAGGGGTGAAGTGTCTATTTATTTTATAATTCGCCATAGTTACGGCACGTGGAACGTGCCTACTACCTTTAACCTTCCAAAGCGGCTGCGCCACTGACAATTTCCGATATTTCCGTTGTAATCTGTGTTTGACGTGCCCTATTGCGTTGTAAAACTAATTCGTCAATGAGTTCATTCGCCTTCTGTGTGGCGTTTTCCATCGCTGCCATGCGCGCTGCTTGTTCCGCTGCGTTTGAGTCTAAAAGCACCTTCCACATCTGCATGTTCAGATGTTTACCGAGCAGCATTTCAAAGAGTTCCACCTGTCCCGGTTCATAGATATAGTCTAAAAATAACGTATCGCCTTCTGGTTCTATCGGTTCCAATGGCAGAAGTTGCTCAACAAGCACCGTCTGGAGAATGGCAGACTTGAAGTTATTATAGATAACCTCAACTTTGTCAATCGTTTTGTCAATATAGAGATGTTCAAATTCGTGGACAACGTCAACAGCCGTTTGGAATTCAAGTTGACGGAAGATATTAATATACGAATCAGTGATGTCGTATCCGCGTCTGTCAAAATGCTCTTGCGTGCGTCTACCGATACAGATTAGCGTCACGTCTGCACCACTATCTTGGTAGTGCTGTATACGTTCTGTGGTCGTTCGGATGACATTGCTGTTGAAACTGCCACATAACCCGCGATCGCCAGAAACGGAGATGATACAGACATGTTGGACCTCACGTTCTTCAAGTAAGGGATGTGTTAACGCCTCTGCCTCAACATCCATCTGTGAGATGAGGTGTCCGAGGATCGTGTTGAGTTTATCCGCGTAAGGACGCGTTGCAGTAATATTTTCTTGGGCACGGCGGAGGCGCGCTGCAGCAACAACACGCATTGCATCTGTGACCTGCTCAATGTTTTTAATACTGGCGATACGGCGCCGAATTTCTCGTAACGTAGCCATGACTATTCACCTTCTGTGGGCGTTTCTTCTGCTTCTGTGCCTGTGTCCTCTACTGTCGGCACTTCCTCAATTTGCGGTTGCGCTGGCGGTGTGTCACTCCAATTTTCCTTGAATGTCTTTGCTGCAGCGTGCAAGGTCTCAAGCAATTCATCACTCAGCAAACCGGTTTCTGCAATTTCTGATAGGAGTTCCGCATGATTCCTGTCAAGGTATTGCAGGAATTCAGACTCAAACCGAGCGACTTCTGACTCAGGAACATCGTCTAAATAGCCGTTGGTGCCGCAGAAGATAGAGGCAACTTCGCGTTCAACAGGCATCGGTTGATATTGCGGTTGCTTCAGCAATTCCACAAGCCGTGTGCCGCGTAGCAGCAGAGATTGTGTTAACGCATCCAAATCCGATCCGAATTGTGCGAAAGCAGCAACTTCTCGGAAACTTGCAAGGTCAAGTTTTAGCGTGCCAGCAACCTCATCCGATTTCATCGCTTTCACCTGTGCATCACCACCGACACGCGAAACAGACGTACCGACATCAATTGCGGGGCGGACACCTTGGTTAAAAAGATCCGTTGTGAGGTATATCTGTCCATCTGTGATGGAGATAACGTTTGTCGGGATGTAGGTTGTCAAATCGCCTTCAAAGATTTCAATAATCGGTAACGCTGTCAGAGAACCGCCGCCCAACTCGTCACTGAGTTTTGCTGAGCGCTCTAACAAACGTGAGTGTAAATAGAACACATCACCGGGATATGCTTCACGTCCTGGCGGTCTGCGTGAAAGCAGCGACATCTGACGGTATGCCCACGCATGTTTTGTCAGGTCATCGTATATGATAAGCGCGTGTTTGCCGTTATGACAGAAGTATTCTGCCATTGATGTGCCAGAATAGGGAGCAAGGTATTGCAGCGGTGATGGCGCACTTGCGGGTGCTGAGACGATGGTGGTATATTCCAACGCATTGTGTTCACGAAGGGTATTTGCCACTTGTGCTAAAGTTGACCCTTTTTGCCCGATTGCTACATAGATGCAGTAGACATCTGTGTTCTTTTGGCTAAGGATAGCGTCTATTGCAATTGCAGTTTTCCCAGTTCGGCGGTCACCGATGATGAGTTCCCGTTGTCCTCTACCGATTGGGGTTAAGCTGTCAATAGCTTTTAGTCCTGTGTAAAGTGGTTCGCTGACAGGTTGTCGTTGGACAATGCCTAACCCTTTCTGTTCCACGGGGAGTCTGTGTTCTGTGTGAATATCTCCCAATCCGTCAATGGGTTGTCCGAGTGCATCAACGATCCGTCCCAAGAGTGCCTCACCGACAGGCACTTCAGGCAGCCTATTTGTGCGTTTAACGGTATCGCCTTCATGTATAAGTTGGTCTTCACCGAACAGCACGCAACCGACGTTGTCTTCTTCAAGGTTAAAAGCGATGCCGTAAATATCGTTCGGGAATTCAATCATTTCGCTTGCCATTGCGTTGGCAAGCCCATGCACCCGTGCGATACCATCGCCTACCTCCAGCACAGTGCCAGAGTCATAGACATCTACGTCTTGTTCAAACTGTTGCAGCTGCTGTTTTAGTATATTTGATATTTCGTCCGGTCGGACTTCTCTTGCCATATTTCAATCCTCTATGGAATAGCAATTGTCTTTCATTTAGATGGGGAACCTGTGAATTTCGTGATCATCACTCCCGTTAATAGATGTTCTGGTGCTGGCAGGATAAGTACGACTACCAGCAGGACAGGGAAATGGTTGTTTTCATGTTTGCTCTTTTGCTGTGTGGGGGTTTAGCGTCTCCCGCAGGACATCAAGGTTATGTGCGTGAGTTTAACGTCTACACGCTGGACGTATAAGAATAAACCTAATTGTTTATGAGGGAGTATTTTCTCTACACGTTCTCCCTTATAGCGAGACCTAAAGCTTTTAAAACACCTCAAGCGTGCCATTTTTGACAATCAAGACCACTGGATCGTAAATAGCGTTTCCGTTCGCATCAAAGGAAACCGGACCTAAAATGGTTTCAAAGTCTTTGATCTGTGCAAGCGCCGCAGCGATGGCAGCTGCATCGGTTGATTGTGCTGTCCTGATGGCTTCTGCAAGCATAAACACGCTTGCATACGATTGTGCTGCCCAAAAACTTGGCAGTATACCGTATCTTGCTTCGTAGTTCTGAACATACGCTTGATTACCTGGCGTATCCGCAGTATCTGTCCACCCTGAAAATGTGATTGTCCCTTCCGCAGCAGCACCCGCACTTTGTATCAAGTCTTTGGACAATATTAGTGTGATGAATGGTACTTCAGACGGAATACCGAGCTCGCGGGCTTGTTTGAGAATACGGACCAGTTCTATGTCCTGTGCGGAAATAAAAATCGCATCCGGGTTGTGTGACTTTATCCGTTCCAGTTGCTCCGTAAAAACGGCATCACCGGTTACGAATGTTTCATTTGGCAACACCTCAACACCATAATCTGTAAGCGTTTGTCTGAATACTGTGTTGCTCACTTGTGATGCGAAGTCTACTGTGTCGCCTATTGTTGCAACGCGTTGATAGCCAAGACGCGCATGCGTCTGTTTGATACCCTGTGCTATCAGCACATCCGCAGACAGACTGGTTCGGAAGATATAATCCCCAATTTCCGCTAAACCCGTAGCCGTAACGACTGGACTAAAAGCAACGACCTGATTTTCTTGCGCAATCGGAAAAACTGATCTGGCAATGTGTGATGTCCAAACACCGAGAATGACAGGCACTTTGTCCTGATGGATAAGTTTATTGAAAGCCGTCACAGCACCATCTACCGTGCTCATATCGTCCTCAATGATAAACTTCAGCATCGCATCACCTAACAGCTTTGATTGATTTATCTCCTCAAGTGCCAGTTCAAAACTATTTTGCATGACGAATGCGCCAGGACCGAATTCCGTCTGCCCAGCATCACCCGTTTGAGACGATACGACACCGATAGTTATTTCACCGCTAAGGTGTTTTGCTGACGATGTTGGTTGAAGAACCTGTTGTGTTCGTTCACAGCCAATTGTACTCGTGACCAATACAATAATAAAGACGGTAAATGACAATAATGTTCTAATTTTCATTTTATTTTCCTTAAAAGTCTTCAATAGTTCATCCTTTTGCGAGTTGCCGTTTCAAACGTTGGAGTTGTGTTGTGACACTTGCGTCAAAAACGGTGTCACCTAACTGCACAATAAACCCACCCTGAATCTGCTCATCAGTTTCGGTTTCTAACCGCACCTGTTTTCCTGAATATGTGCTTAATTGTTGGACAAGTTGTTGCTCTTGGTTTTGCGTAATTGGCACCGCTGTCGTCACCTTTGCGACAACTCTACCAGCAGATTCATCAACAATTGCAGAAAAGACATCTATTATTGCGACAAGATAGCGTTCGCGTTGCTTTGATGCAAGCAGTTTAAAGAAATTAATCGTCAGCGGATGCATACCGTCGGTAAATAGCTGCTGAAACGTGTCGCTTTTAATTTGTGGAGTCAGCAGAGGCGAATTAATAAATTGTGTGAATTCCTCTGACTGATCAATCAACTCTCGCAGCTTATCAATATCAGCGGTAATAGATGCCAAAGCATTCTGTTCGACAGCCGCTTCGTATAGCGCGCGAGCATAAGGTTTTGCGACTCGAATGTCTCTCATTGTTAGTTCTTACCTGTAAAAATAATGAGCGTTTGTAGGCACTCAATTCATGGCACCTCTTAGTTAAAAACCATTCAATAATATCTCAGTGATTTCATCTTTCTTCAACGCTCTATTGTAGACAATAACAGAATCAATTGTGCCTGAAAAACCATCGCCAATCACTAAATCAGATTGAGAACGATCAACTTTAACAGCTGCCTCCCGCCTTACAGATTCCTCACCATCTATGTATATTTTCATACTTCTCCCATCAAACGTCGCTGCAAAATGACTCCATCTTCTGAGCCTATTATTGAATGGAAGTAAAGAGAAAAGTGTAATATCGCCAGGTTGAATGATAAACTCAAGTCTCCCTGTGTGATCAAAACCAATATAGTATGAACCCGCTTTAGATATTAACGCACGATCCGTTACTGACGCAGATGGATAAATCCAACCCATTATAGTCATACCGGTTGTAACGTCTAAAACCCTATCGTTCTCTACGACCACACTTTGACCTTCACCCGAAATATTTACCCCTTTGCCAATCTTCCCATCAACCCAGCGCGCACCCCCAATAATCCTTCCATGAAGGCCATTTTCACCGGAATCACGTACAGTATTACCTGCGCCCTCATCAAATAACCAAAGCGCAACAAGACTTCTAAATAGAAGGAAATCAAATGAGGCAGCCTCAGTAGTAAAAGAGATGTATACTTCAGTTTTATTCCCAGATAAATCCGACACTACACCCCTTATCTCATATTCTGTTTCGTTGAATAACTTCTGTCCTGCCAATCCCGTAAGTGTAATTTTATTACCGTCCAATTTAGATTGCCAACCAACATTATCGTCTGCCTCCATTAGGCGGAGTTCACCCGTGACGGGCTCACTAAAAATAACGGATATGCCGTTCCGAAAAACATCTTCAGGAGAAACGTCTTTTTCGCCATCGTCAGGCATACTCTCAACGATCTCTGGCGGGTCTGGATCAACAACAATAAAAGCTATTGTTGCGATTCCATCACTACACGGATTCGTCCAATCTATTCTTATCCTAATGTCACCCAATGGGAAAGGCCCCTCTATGATACGCTCATTCCCCTCACCCGAAACTTCTCCTTCACTCACCGTGACAACCCCTGGATCCTCGTCAAAAAGAAGTCGTATACTGTCATTTGGACGTATATCTGAGCCAAGCCAAGGATCGGATCTTATAAAGTTTGCCCCCTTTGGAATACCTTTATTTGAAACATCAACTTCTATGCTGGACAGATCCCCTATTTTATATATAGGAAAATCAAAATCTTTGGGAATCTTATGTCCACCAAGGGACTCCGCAGGCAAGTCTGCCTGAAGGGTTTCAAGATCAACTACTGTACCCTTACCGACGACAGAAATCGTAGGTAAAGGGATAACACTAAGACTGGAATTACTATAGAATGTGTTACTTATATCTTCAGAACTACTACGCAACTTGGGGATTACTACCCAACTATAACCCCGACCAATAACTAACTCCGTTATACGGACAGGATACGTTTCTATCCGAACAACTAAATCAGTTTTGGGAGCAGGTTCAGATTTTAGCCGCCATATAACAACTTTATGAGGATCGCATATATTCTCAGAATCTTGAACTTTAACTGCCTCAATTGTAACAACTGGCGTTTGAGCCGTATCTTTCGTATCTAACACCGAATCTGCTACACTTCCATCATCGGGATCAACTTCTACATGACACCCAGAAAAATAAACAATAAATAACACAATGACGACAACGTATCTCATAAATACCTCCGTTAACGTATAAATAATACCTACTGAGGGGGATCCGCTGACAACCTGTTAATAGATGCATCAATGATATTTTGGTGTCTCTCAGGGGTCAGTTCTGCGCTGATGATTTTGCCGGCTGCATCAATCGCGAGTTCAGCAACAACCCCCCGCAGTTCCGAGATAGCCTCGTCTTTTTCGCGCTGAATTTCAGCACGTGCTCTTGCGATCTCATCTTCAGCCTCTTGCCGCGCTTGTGCAACAATTTGCTGACGTTCTGTGTTCCCTTGTTCAATAGCGGCTTGGATTTTTGCCTGCGACTCGTTTTCGATGTCGCCTAAACGTTGTCGTGTTTCAGCGGTGAGTTGGTCCAATTCTTCTCGGTCAGTTTTCAATTGTTCCAACTGGGTCACGATTTCAGTTCGGCGTTCCTCTAAAAGCCCGCCTACCTTGCCGAAAACGAATTTCCAAAGCACCAAGAGGACAACAAGGAAACCGATGACTTGGAGGATGATTGTCTTCGGATCAATCCCCAACAAACCTAAAAGTCCGCCTTCAGCAGGGGGATCCGCGGCGAATACATTGGTGATACACATCCCCATTAAAATGAGACAACATGCATATATCTTTTTTTTCATGAGTTTTTTGGACTCGCTAATAGGTCCCCAACTTTTTTGGGGCAATTTTTGGGATGCCCCAATATGTTGGAGGTTGCGTTTATTCGTTTTCGCCTGCATCTTCCATTTCAACACCGTTAGCGGCGTTTTCCTGCACCTGTTCAACCTGCGCTTTTCCAGCTTCGGCATCAATCATCCCTCTCAGCATATCACCTTCGGGAAGTTTTGCTTGCAGAATAAAGAACATCAAAAGTGCATAGATAACAAGCGATTCAATGAGAGCCAAACCGATAATCATCGCCGTTTGTATTTTTCCAGATGACTCAGGTTGACGCGCAATACCTTCAAGAGCAGTACTTGTTGCCTTTCCTTGCGCCGTTGAGGCAAAAATAACAGCGATCGGCAACCCTAAAGTTACACCAAACGCTAACACTGCTAAATAAATCATGAAATGTCCTCCTTGGACGAATAGGGGCAAGTTAAACTTGACCCACAGAATTAATGATGCGCTTCATGCGCTTCTTCATCGTGTTCTATGAACAGCACGATATAGATAGATGTTAAGATTGTAAAAACGAATGCCTGCAAAAAGCCAGCAAACAACCCGAAGAACAGCATTGGTATCTGAACTGGTATCGGAATGAAGAAAGCTGTACCAACGAAGGTAATAATTCCCAGAGCTGTCAGTTCAATAACAACCGATTTTTCACCAAAAATATTTCCGAAAAGCCGGACAGCAAGTGAACCCGCACGTGATAACTGCGCAATAACTTCAAGTGGGAACATCAAAATCCCTAACAATGGTGGATCACCGGCTAAATGTTTCAGATAACCTCCTAACCCAAGCTCTTTAATAGCGATAATTTGAACGCCTAATACAGCCGTTATACCGAGGGCGAGCGTTGTGTTCAAATCTGCTGTTGGAGGTTGGAGACCCGGAATGATTCCAAGAAAGTTCAGGAAAAGAATGAAGATGAAAAGGGATCCAACGAATGGGACATACTTTTTGCCATGGTCGCCTAAAATACCTCCGAAGAAGTCCGTGATACCGCCTACGAACAACTCTAATAGGGTTTGTCCTTTCCCTTCGGGTATCCGTTTCAACTTCCGGGTGACGAAGAGAAAAAACAGTGTTAAGACGACAACAGCAAAGTATGTGTTGGGAATTAGATCCGGTTGATGCCACCGAGTCGGTTCAGGGATCATTTCATCCGGTAACAACTTTGAAATCGGAGAGAGCAAACTACGGTGACCATTGTCGGCTGCGAAACTCACGGCTACTACAGCCAAACTAAGTCCGACAACCAAGCATATAAACGATATTTTTTTCATATTTTGTTTTTTTATATTTCTTAAATTTGGGATTATTTCTTCCACTTTTACGGTTGATCAGGGTCCTTTTTCCTAAGAATAGTTATCATCAAACCGATTGCTTTGAGAATGATTGCGCCTTGTACTAAGACAATTCCCCCGCCAAATGCCCAAATATCTAACCACTCCATTTTAAACAGGAAAAAGAGTAGCACACCAAGTACTGTATATTTGCCAAGAGCGATGAAGCCGAGTAAGTACTTTGTTTTCTGCGTTTTTCCTGGACGAATCAGTCTCCGAATTACGAATTCAAGTGACCAGAACAGACTTAAGCCAATTGCACTGCCTATCAGAAAACTGGGGAGTGCAGGGCGTTTAAAACCTAACAATGCTACAGCAATTGCCACAGTAAGACAAATTGTTAGGATATAAACTTGTCTGATAAAGCGGTCACCAAATTCTATAGTGGGCTCCATAATTATTTATACATAGGCAGACAAGTAGAGGTGTCCGACACACACGATAGCGTTAACATCCAACAAAAATAAAAAATAATCCTGATTTCTTATCTTGTATTAAGTCTGTATAATGTTTACGGGCACTCTTTTTTAGGTCTGGATAATATTTATTAGCAATGAACTTTGCATAATACTTTAGTGCGTTTGCTTTACATGCTTTGGCACGTGTTAGGCCCTCACCACTTGGTAGTCCATCCATTGGACCAAAAAATTCCTCAGGATATGTAAGTATTGCCCAACGACCGTGATTAATATGAGCAATATCAAGATAAGCCTTATAAACTTCAGCAAGGCCATTTTTCGCGTACTTATTCACATAGGCATGTAGTGCTTTAAGTGCCTCATTTTCATTTCCTGTCAGTGTATCTCCACCCCATCCGAAATATCTATCTCGTATAAGATAATATTCCGCCGCGGGCTTCCGAGGGCTGTTTGGATAATTTTCAATGAATCGTTTCAAGAAACCATAACTATACAGATAACTGTCAGAACAAAGCTCGCCACTGTCGTAGTATATGTCTGCCCCCAACCGATTCAAATTTTCTACTTTTTCGCGTTTCATAGGACCGTTGTTAGAAGAAATATTGTTGCGTGCTTTATGATAATCTGTTGTAAGGGTTGTAACTAACTCCTCACACAGCATATTAGCATGCCAGAGTGCTTCTTCTTGGTCTTTGCTCTTCTGATCGGTCATCAACAAAGGTTCCAGAGCCATCATAGCTTCATAAAACTTTGACTCAGCGATTAAAACTTCAGCATTTTCAAGAGTGTTCGGGACTTCTCCAAAAGAAAACATTAAAGTAAGAAAATATAAAGGGACTACAAGGGAAATTATATATCTCATTTTATGTCTCCAAATATGAATGGGTATTGTCCTCAAAATAACGACGAATCGTTGTTGAGTCTCAATAGGTTATCCTCTTTCGTGTCTTGTCTTTTTTTTACAGCATCGCGACGTTGTTTTTCCATTCGAAACCCCTGCACAAGCGAAGCAGCAAAACCGAGAGCCAACCCGATATATGATCCGATTTCTGCGTAGCCCCAAAATGCTCCGATCCACCTACCCCCGAAAAAACCGATACATAAGGCGATGAAAATTATTAACCCGCTTGAAGCGAGGTAAAACATCTCTAATTCTTTTATGGTACCAGCTCTTTCACGAAGCCAATTGTATACGATAATAGGGACACCAATTACCACCCAAGTTATGAGCGCAAATATGACATCTATTGAATCTAAAGATAACAAGAAATAGAGGAGGAAACAAGTTAGTACACCGAGCACTGCACACCTACCAAGAACGATGATGCCCGGTAAGCGTTTTATTTGCTCCATTTTCTCGAAAAAGGCAATCTGACGAGCTGCAAATTCAATAAACCAGAATAAACTTAACCCGATAGTACTCCCAATCAATAGAATCGGGAACATAGAAGGTTCGCCCTTTAATGTTTCCCCATTTACCATTAAGGTGAGAACGAAAATAAGGTAATAAGTATAACGAATAAACTTGTTCTCAAGTCCCAAAATGGCACTCATTATGAGCGACTCCCTTGCCAAAATAAAAGCAAATTACGAATGTAAAATCACCTATTCCTGGTTGCTTTAGATGTTACTCTCCTTCAATGTCTTGTGCTTGTTGTGCTTCCTCACGACGTTGTTTTTCCATGCGTTCCATTTTTTTGTTCCAGCGCGCTATTGATCGAAACATCTCCATAAATCCAGCAGCGACTCCGAGTACAAACCCGATGTATGATCCGATTTCTGCGTAGCCTAACTTGCCACCGATCCACTTGCCACCGAAATAACCGATAGCAATAGCGAGTGCAAGCGTTATTCCGATCGAAGCGAGGTCAAACATCCCTACATTTTCATGTTTGAATTGGTCTAACCGTCGTTTAAGCATGGTGATTGCTCCGATATTATGAAAATGGCGTTAGAACAAATTCCCTCCTCAGCAACGCTATAAATTATACTACAAGATTCGTGTTAATGCAAAAATTTTGACATAATTCGCACACCAGCGAGGTTAGGAAACCTCCAAATCAACGGTATGAATGCGCGTACGGCATTCACCGCCTACCGCGGGATGAAGTGTTTGTTTATTCTTATGATTCACTATAATTGAATCAAAACTGCCCAATGTGCTTCAGTGGGTGCAGTTAATGTAATGCTATCGCTGAAAGGGATTTCCGCTTCTTTTTTCCATTCGCTTTTACGGAAATTTAGCCATCTGATTGTTACTGTTTTGGCATCTGTGTTTTTACCAACACTCAAGTTTAAATCAACCGAGCCACCTTTTGGAAAATAGACAGCATATTCTTTTCCGGGATTTGCAAAGGTGTATGCTTCGTTTTCCTCTCTGTTGGACAGCAGGTCGTTGTTGGGTTCACAGGTGAAAACATCCATTTCGTCGGTAATCATTCGCATACTCTTGAGACTTGCTTGTGCTGTCTTAGTCAAACCGAGTCCGTTGGGCGGGCGGTGGAACCGTGCTGACGCAAGTCCACCAAAGATATTTCGCCAGAACCGTTCTAACCCATTACGTGTCGTTCCGTATTTCCCGGTATCAGCACCGTAAATCTTAACATTATTGATTGGACGGATCGGCGAAAGTTCTGCCCTGTATTTCTGTGCATTATCCCAATGTGTTTGCTGCTTCTGCATATTGTTCTGTGATATATCGCAAAACGAGTATATTTCGGGGTGATCTTTTGTATTTAGATGTTGTTCATGGTCTATTTCCCATGGATTCCAACTCTCAGTCGTTTCAACGCCACGGCCAGCTTCGGCTGCTCGCTTTTTGATGTACGTTGACCAATATTCACCCCATGCAGGCGTAACTGCGGTCTCGTTGTCCATACAGTAGAGTATGTGTCCATAAGGAAGTGTTTCAGAGAGAAGTTTATCTACATATTTTTCTTGATATTTCAGGACGATTTCCTGATTGTTCTTTTTCGGCACAGACCTGAAAAAGTCATTTTTCGCTGCACTTGGGTGACTATTGACGACAGGGGGCAATCCCGTTTCTTCTGCAGTGTAATTGCTGTTATTTTTAGGATTGAATGGATTGACATCCCAATAATCTCTATAATAGTTGAAAGTTGCCCACACCTCAATCTGGACGATAATATCCATCTCGTGGGTCCATTGGATGAAGTTCCGAAAACGCGTCCAGAATTCATCGCCCCACTGATTTAAGTCATACAGATCACCGACTTTTTTGAAGGGAGGCACATCGACTGCCTCAGTCCATCCCATCGTAGACCGCACATAGTTTCCACCGACAGACTTCAGCAGTTCAAGATGCTCTTTGAGATTCGGTATCTGAAACAGATTGTCATCAACAGAACCGCCGATAAGCAGAACGGGTTTGCCTTTATATTGCCAGTAACGCGGGTTTTCTTTGTAAATCTGGATCCTGTTCTTTTCCATCTCTATATCCTTTTTAGCTTCGGTATCCCATGCTACTGCTGAAGAAAATAACATAAATATAAGTAGAGCCAACACAAAATTATTGCCAATTAAGCGTGATTGCCACAGGTTTTTCATAAGGTTGCTTCTTAAGTATGAATACATCTCATTTTACGTGAACCAAAACTGCCCAATGTGCTTCGGTTGGTGCGGTTAATGTTATGCTATCGCTGAAGGAGATCTCTTCTTCTTTTTTCCATTCGCTTTTGCGGACATTTAGCCATTTGATCTTTACTGTTTTGGCATCTGTGTTTTTACCAACACGCAAATTTAAATCAACCGAGCCACCTTTTGGAAAATAGACAGCATATTCTTTTTCGGGATTTGCGAAGGTGTATGCTTCATTTTCCTCTCTGTTAGAGAGCAGGTCATTGTGGGGTTCGCACGTGAAAACATCCATTTCGTCTGTAATGGTTCGCATACTCTTGAGATGCGCTTGTGCTATTTTGCTCAAACCAACGCCACTATCAGGACGGTGGAACCGCGCTGATGCAAAACCTCCGAAGATATTTCGCCAAAATCGCTCTAAACCATCTCGCGTACTACCAAATCGTCCGCCATCAGCACCGTAAATCTTAATATTATTGATAGGACGGATAGGTGTGAGTTTCGCTCGGATTTTCTGGGCATTATCCCAATGCCGCTGCCGTTTCTGATGGTTATTCTGTGATATGTCACAAAACGAGTAGGTTTCAGGATGGTCAAAAGTCGCTTTATGCTTCTTATCGGATAAATCCCACGGGTCCCACATCTCAGTTGTTTCTGCGACACGCCCAGCTTCCTTTGCCTTCTTCTGGATATATGTTGCCCAGTATTCACCCCATGCAGCTGTAACGGCAGTCTCATTGTCCATGCAGTAGAGTATGTGCCCATAAGGAAGTGTCTCGTCAAGAAGTTTACCTACAAACTTTTCCTGATATTTCAAGACGTTTTCCTGATTGAGCTCTTTCGGTACAGACCAGAAAAAGTTGTTCTTTGCTGCAACAGGATGGTCTTTAACGACAGTTGGCAATCCCGTCTCTTCTGCTGTATAGTTGCTGTTATTTTTTGGATTGAAAGGATTGGCAGCCCACGGCTCACGGTAGTAAGTAAAGGTCGCCCACACTTCTATTTGGACGATAATATCCATCTCATGAGTCCATGTGATGAAGTTCCGAAAACGGGTCCAAAATTCATCATTCCACTGATTTAAGTCATATTTGTCGCCAACTTTTTTGAAAGGTGGTATATCGCCTTTATCATTCCACCCCATCGTAGACCGCACATAGTTTCCACCGACTGACTTCAAAAGTTCAAGATGTTCTTTGAGATTTGGTATCTGAAATAGATTATCTTCTACTGAACCGCCGATGAGTAAAATGGGTTCACCTTTGTATTGCCAGTAACGCGGGTTTTCTTTGTAAATCTGGATCCTGTCTTTTTCCATCTCTGCATCCTTTTTAGCTTTAGTATCCCACGCTGTTATAGAGCAAAGAGATACGGATATAACGAGAACCAACACAAACTTACTGATAGCAAAGTGTCTTCTCCACAGACTTTTCATAAAGTTGTGCCTCCAGAAATAACGGGACATAACGAATTACTTTAGCAAAAGTTTTATGCTGCAGGCGCGATTTGAAATCGCGCCAACGAAGAAGTATTTACATATTATATCATGAGGTTTAGGGCAAACAACCAGACCATTCATGAACAACACACGGATATCCGTGAAAATCCTAAAATGCCCGGATAACTTTGGCTATTAGACGTTGTTTGAATTCTGGGGGGGTTGGATCACCGAAGACGAGAACATAGGCGTCAACTTAAGACATTTTGCCTCCTACGTAGGCGCGCTTTCGCCGCGTACCAAACGTGTCTGAATCAGGATTATCAGATTTATAAGATCGCAGAACTCTCTTCGTACCGCAAACTTTTAGTTTGCGGCCTAATATGCACAAACTAAAAGTTTGTGCTACACAAGAACAGGTCAAATCTTATTAAAGGACACACTAAATTGACGCCTATGGGCCGCCGAGGATGAGAAAGTCTGCGTCAACAGGCATCGTTGAGGATGCCATCAACGGTGGGTGGTTGTTCGGTTTTAATTGCGGGGAGTTCTTTCCTAACTGTACCAAATATTGTTTAAACCAGAATTATCAGATTTATAGGTTTGTTGGGTTTCGCAAGCTCTATCCAACCTATGGACTAATGATAAGTCTCAGTGCGGAGGGCATCAATAGGTGATAGTCGCGCTGCCCGCATCGCGGGATAGACACCGAAACCCATGCCCATGACAATTGAGAAAACAACAGAAGTTAATATCCACGGTAAGGACAATACGACAGGCCACGCATCCACAATTGGCACAATCCGCACCGCAAGCCGCGACATCCCGTGTGCTGCACCCCAACCGCCTGCGATACCGAGTATTGCACCGCAGAAACAGAGACAAATAGATTCTATCAAGAACTGCCCGAAGATGTCTATCCGTTTCGCACCGACTGATTTCCGTAGACCTATTTCCCGTGTCTTTTCACTCACAGAAACGAGGCATATATTCATGATGCCGATACCGCTGACGAACAACGAAAAACCAGCGATGCTGCCCAAGGCGATCTTTATCACCTTTTGGATGTGCTCAAGTCTATGGAACGTCAGTTGCGGTACATAGTGTCCGACAAAGTCATCCTGTCCCCGGTGTCTTTTACGCAAGGTATCCTTAGCAGAAGCAACAATACGGTTAAAATCGGTACCCTTTTGGAAAAAGACAATCAAGTGTTCAACGTGATTTATACCTTCAAGCCGTTGTTGATAGGTTGTCAATGGGAGACAGATAGCATCATCCAAGCCATAGATCCAAGTGAGGCTACGACCTTTGGGTTTCATCACCCCTACAACACGCATCCGTAATGGCGTTCGCCAATGATAGCGCACCTTTACTTCTTGATTGACTGGAGAGGTCTCTCCAAACAAATCGGTAGCAGCACCGGCCCCCAAGACGCAGACCTGTGCTGCGGTCTCTATATCGTTTTCGGTGAGAAATCTACCGGTTTGTAGCTCCCATCCCATGCCGAGTGCATAGTCTGCAGTAGAAGCCTCTAAAAGTGCCCTGGTTTGGCTCCCATCTTCACTGGTAACCAAAATTTCATAATTTTCATGATTGGGTAAGACGTATAGGACCTCGGGGCATTCTGCCTCAATAGCATAAGCATCTTCAACGGTGTATCGTTCAGTAGTGCGGCGGGGCCGTCCACGTTTGAAAGTGGACATGCGTGTCCAGAGTGTGAGTTGATTTGCCCCGCCAAGTTTTTTGATGTCTTCAGCGATGATTTTTTTCGCACCATCACCAATGGCGACCATGCACAGAACACTTGCAATCCCGATAAGGATACCAAAAATAGACAATCCGGCACGGAGTCTATTTTGCACAATGGGCTTTACACCAGCGGCGATAGCATCACGAAGTTGCATTATCGTCTGGCTTCTGTCCCAGAACCTTTAGAAACTCTGGGTCATCCTTAACATCCGAAAATTCGGGTGTATTAACGAAAGATGAGTAGTAACTATCACGAAAATTATAGTAAGCTACAGCATAGTCGTTCTCAGCAACCTTCAAGTGGTGCAGAGTCTTTTCACGGTCCTTATCTGAAGCCCAAATACTTACTGCCAACTGATAGTGTCCATAGTGATTCTCACCGCCCAAATCACAAGCGACTTGTAAAAAACTTCTTGCTATACTGTACTTATTTATCCACACCAGACAACAGCCAATGTCGTGAGAAAGCCATTTAAGATCACCAATATTTACCGGTTGACCCGCATCATATTTTCTATACTCACCTTCCATATAGCTCTTGAGTTCCGCTATGATTTCATCAAAACGGTCCGATTCATTTCGTCTGTTATACAGTAACAAACGATTTGTTTTGACAACTAACCAAAATCGAAAATAGTGTCTCCAATCCTGTTTAGTATTCGTTTTTTCCAACTTTTCGAGTTCAATTAATGCCTCATCCGATTTTCCGTTCGCTCGAAGTACTTCTGCACCGACTTGTAGAAATTCGCAGCGGTCAAGATAACTTACATCAGGTTGTTTTAGACGTTCCGATGCCTCATGATATAATTGAATCCATTCATCAATTCGACCTTCTGCAGACCAAGAACCAGGGTTCTCGAGATTGGAACAGAAAATATGTAATACATCCTTATCTGGAATGTCGTTTTTGCATGCCCATCGGTAAAGTTGTAATTGTTCCTCTACTGATTCTCGGTGTCTCCCAAGAAATGCAAGGCTTGAAGCTAACTCTTGATGTGCCCAAAAACGTTCTTTATTATCTGGTGCGTCATCCAAGAACTTATGTAGAAGAGGGAGTCGTTTTTCTATTCCCTGCTTACCCATGTGTGGGTATATATCATCAACCACAAGATGCGCCAACTCAGGTGTGATTTTACCCTTAAGCGCATCTTCAATCTCGTTGAATGCGTCCTTAAGAATATCCTCTCTTGATGTAGGATCAGATTTTACCTGTTCCATGAATGAATTAAACTTGTTGCGAAGTTGCTCTAATTGACTCATCATATTCTCCTTCAGATTATCTGATAATTGTAAATGACCAAAGAATTCTTGATCTAAGAGTTCCTGATCAGTTTGTAGGCGCTTTCGCGCGCGTTGGAGTCGGCTCGTAATTGTATTCACCGACACTCCCATGAATTCACCGATCTCTTTCGTTGACATTTCGTCAAAATAGTAGAGTGTTACGACCGTGCGTTCATTTTCTGGCAGTTTTTCCAAAAGCTTTTGTATAAGCTCCTGGCAATACTCGGTTTTCTCTGTCACCCGCTGTTCCAACAGGTGATGCGTATAAGAGGATTCCTCGATTTCTTCCTGACGTGTGCCCTCCAAGGATTGCATCGCAGGTTTCTGCTTTCGTACCCAATCGATGCAAAGGTGTTTTGCGATGACATGTAGCCACCCAGCAAATTGATTGGGATTCTTGAGTGTCGGGAGTTTGTTGTATGCCTTAAGGAAGGTGTCTTGCGTAATCTCTTCCGCATAGTGAAAATCGTGGATCTTCCGCCATGCAAGGGCATGAATACTCTCTTGGTATTTTTCGACCAAGATACTAAATGCAGCATCGTCTCCCGATAAGATTCTGCGAATGAGTTCAACATCGCCTTCTCTTTTCACGAAACTTCCTCCTAATGAACAGATTGGGTTGCATTGCTAAAAGACTTAATCAGATGTTGAGGTTTGTAGAATGAAGTAACACAATAAGGTTTGCACCTTCTGTTAAGAATGACGAAAGTTTGATTAGAAAACGTGCATCATGGGGAAAATCTGAATTTTTTAGTCGCTATTTTATGGGAATGGGGGTGCGGTATCTGACGCGCGATAAACCGTCGACTGCGTTGCGTCTGGGGTGTTCTGGTATTTTAACATTCGTCTATTCTCACTTAACCCGATGAATGTTATACGCGTTATTTCAAGTATTCGTCAAACCAGTTTAACACACGTTCCCAATAATCAACAAGTTTTTCGTTTGACCAGAAGCCATGCCAATGGTCTGCCTCCTTGTATTTCAACAGCACAACCTCTTTCTCAAGATGTGCCAGTCCTATGAACATTTCTTGTGCCTGTTCAAAGGGTATGAAATCTTGATCTCCGTGAATCAGAAGTAAAGGCGTTTCAACCTTATCCAGATGGAAGATTGGTGAACCGTCAATATAACGTTGCGGGAATTCCCATAGGGTGCCGCCCATCCCACCGCCTCCAGTCTCATACCAACCGGTACTAAGCCCAGTATCAGGCTCCATGAGGTATCCGCTGATTAAGTTGCTTATAGATGCAATAGCGACTGCTGCTTTAAATCGTGTTGTTTGTGTGATAAGGACATTCACGGTATATCCACCGTAACTATGACCGATGACTCCCAACCGTTCGGGATCCACCTTTTTCGTTGCAATTGCGGCGTCAATTCCTGGTAGAAGGACATTAGAGAACTGCTTGGACGGCTCAATCTTCGGGACGGGGAAGTCGGGCAAGAAAAGTGCATAGCCTTGTGAGCCAAACATACCTGGATGGGCACCTCCTACGTTCTCGCCGAAAGCAAAGATGTTGATCAGTCCTGAAGGTTCATCTCCTGCATAGACGCTTACAATCATCGGTGCAGGATTTTCCTCAGATGCCTCAGGCGGTAGCACGAGGATTCCTTTAACCGTTCGTCCATCTTCAAGTGTCCACTCAATAAGCTCGCTTCTGCCAAAGTCAATTGTCTTTAAGTGTGGATTAATATCAGTAATTTGTCGTGGAGATTCAAAAGCAGGACCGCTCATCCAGATATTTTGCGGTTCTCGGTTGCTTTCAACAACATAAATAAATTCCCCTGTTTCCTCTGCCACATCTTGATGAAAGCGGTTTGCGTGAACAATCCGATTTTCATCTTTGTGCAGAAAGGTAATTGTCTCATCCGTGAGACTAAGGCGATAAAAACCTTGGTCAGAAGTATTTATTGTAATGGCGTTGTCTACCGTCCAAGGTGTATATCCTTCGCTTGGATAGAATACGTCGTGTACAGAAAACTCAAAGTTTTCTGACAAGTTTCGTATTGTTCCCTCGTTCAGTGGTACTTTCCATATTTCCCCGTTTGCAATGCAGAGGAGTGCCTCGCTGCCTACTGTCCAGAGTGGGGGTTTATGCTCTCGTCCAAGGTCAAGGTTTTCTGTGAGATTGCGGGTTATACCAGTTTCTATGTCAACGATGTATGCATCCCCAGATGCCAGATCACCTTCTGTCGTGTAAGCAATGTATTTTGAATTCGGTGACCAACTGATAGTAATTCCGGCGTATCCGAGTCTAATTTTTCGCGCAATCGGTTCAATTTCCGTGGTTAAAGCATCTGACAGTGGTAAGACGTAGAGATCATATACTGGTTGTTGAGATGTAGGTGCTTCATACCCCAGATTAACCGTGACAGCCACTTGCTCACCATTGGGGGCAATATCGAAACTCCTAATCTCATATCCCTTCATCAACGAGAATGTTTTGCCAGTCTTAGTATCGGCAATAACCAAGTCTACTATAAGTTCTGTCTTTTTTGTTTTGTGTCGATTTTCTTCAAGTTGCCCGTTTTTCGACTCATTATCTCGTTGTTTAAGTCGTCTTTTAGGTAAGTCCCGGACTTCAACAAAGGATGTTTCTTGTGAAGTTTTATCTGAAACTTGAGATTCGTCTTGTGCCGATTCATCAGAGATTAGGACATCTGCTGAAGAAGCGGATTTGAAAAGAACATAACGTCCGTCCGGTGTCCATTTAGGCACTTCAAAGCCAAAAAACGTCCGAACGGTTGTCGATGTGAACTCTTGCATGTCGTCAGTCTCTCGATCCCAGATGAATAAGTGAGGTTTACCCATCCGATCCGAGAAAAAGGCAAGACGCGCTCCATCAGGAGACCATCTTGGTGCCCAACTTGATCCCCAATCTGGAGTGAGGTTGCGGTGTTCACCCGTACGCGTATTTGTCACCCAAACCGTAGCGTACGCCATTTCAATTATCACACCTGTTTTAGAATACAATGAGTCTCCGCCTCCACCTTCATACTGTTCCCGGTTCTGCGTGTTATAAGTAATCCAGTTTCCATCGGAGGTAATATCAATAGGGACTCTCTCAACAAATGTGTTAAATTTGAGCAAATCTTCAAGTGTTAAAGGATTCATTTCTTCTCCCTCGCCCCAGGCTATTACTGTCCAAGCGATTAAACATAAGAGTAAGCCAAAGTAGATGTTAGCGATGTTTTTGTAATTCATTCTATTAGTTAAAGACGAAAGATTGAGAAAAAAACGTGCATCAGGTGAAAAAATGGAAAAATTTATAAGGGATTGAATAAATTATAAGCGCGATCTATCTCAGAAATTGAGAACGATCGCGCTTTACGGTAAGAAGCGTTTACAAACGCCCTTCTTGAAGAATGTGTGGTGAAATACTAAAGGGTTTAAAATGCACGAACCACTTTTGCTACGAGACGTTGTTTGAATTCCAATGCATTTGGCTCACCGAGGATAATAAAAAAGTCCATGCCAGCATAGCCAGAGCGGCGCAAGGCGAAATAAACATTCACATGCTCTGATCGCCATATTAAACGGGTGCCAAGGCTTAAGGCGGGGGTAAAGTCATACGTCAACGTAAAGATGTGCTGGTAAAGTCTGCCGAGACGCCATTGGACCTGGGATATTAGTCCTGCAGTGAAACCGTAAGCACGAAGATTCAGATTACCACTAATGCGATGAATTGTCTCACCTGCTTGTTTGCCCCAATTGTAGGTAATACCAACATTATTGAACCTGTCAGAAGCACGCGCACGTAATCCGATGCTGAAAACACTATCGTTGAATTCTTCAAATTGCCCTCCCCTCCATCCAGCGGCAAGTGCATAGTCACTATGTGTTAGGATAAGTGAAGATACGGACAAGTCACGCCTGAAGACCTTACCTTCATAAGTATTAGAGATCTGACTGTCAACAGAAACGGATGCACTGCGAATTAACCCTCCGCGCCATTCGTTTCTGATGAAACTACCTAACCCTATGCCGCGGTAGCCTGTGAACGGATGGTAACCAAGTCTATTGACAAAATCCGGATCAACAAAAAATGCGGATAGGTAGGGTTGGAAGAGTGAACTGTTGTAGCCTACACTGACAAACCCATTTCTTCCATCCGATTGGCCTGCCCAAGTTTGGACGAGAGTAGAACCTACTGAAAGTTTACCGTGTCGCACATCACCTGACAAGTACCCGATGTTGTTTGATGAAGCATCTGGTTGGTGGTGCGACAGGAACGCCGCACTTAGATTGGATGTAGCGGTTAACGATTGTGAAGCTCGGAGGATAAGGTTCTGGTTGTTTCGGTGGTAAGTGCCTAAAGTGCCGACAGAGGTGTTTTTCCCAATTTTCCCAAAAAGTTTGAGTCCCCCATCCATATCCACTATCTGTCGCGAGTGGAAAAGTCGACCAACATTGTAGGCATTGCCACCTTCTAAAAAGAAAGGACGGCGATCCGGTACGTAGCGTTTACCGTAAGAGAAATCTATGCCCTCAACAGCTTGTTCAATGTTAGCGAAATCTGGATTAGCAGTGCCGATGAGGCGTATTTGAGGCGTGACCTCATAGCGAATGTCGCCGCCTGCACGTGCGGTATATTCCCATCGCGACTCGGAGGTCGCTCCTACAGAAGTTTCTGTTTCATTGATACCGCCGATTAGATATGGAAGCAACTTCAGTTCACGTTTTCGGCGTGGCGGTAACACATCGATCCAATGTCCATCGTTTTCTCGGAATTCGTTAACGCCAAGATTACACCACCATGAACGTTCTCCGGTCCGTTGTTGCTCTCTGTCAAGATTGATACCCATCCGAATGGGTTTGGTTGTATCTGGATAATCTAACATCTGCCATGGAATTTCCATCTCTACAATCCAGCCATCTTCCACAATTTGCGCTGCAGTTTTCCATAACCCGATCCATTCGCTTTTTTCAGCGCGTCCTGTGGCGAGATGTGCGTATTTCGTGCCGAGTGGATTTACAATGAAGAAATTTCTGTCAGAAAACTGATGTGTATGAAACGGATCAAGACTGAAAGAGACCCAGTCTTCACCTGTGATTCGCGTCTGATCTTTGGTTTGGCGTGCCACAATTTTGTCGGGCATGTCATCGTAGAGGTGAAGTCCGACGTAGATGGCTTTTTCTGTATAGACAAGTCTGCCAACAGATTGATTTTTTGCGGGTTTTTCGGTGCGTTCATCTGTAAATCCAGTAGCTTGAGGTGCGTCCTGCCAGCAAGCATCGTTGAGGATCCCATCAATGGTTGGTGGTTGTTCAGTTTTAATGGCGGGGAGTTCTTTTTTAACGGTTTTTATGTTTTCATCTGTCTTTAGATATTTGAGCGGACTTTCTACAATGTAATCCCCCGAATTCTCAAGAAACTGCTGCACCAGATAAACATGTCCAGCACCGATAATCAACAGAATTCGGTCATCAGCAGATTCGGTGATACGCGTTAGATTCACAAAGATTTTGAGATTTCTTTCGTACCAATCCAACAACCAGTCCAGTCCGACATATTGGTCCGCGACACCGATTTGGGCGAGTGTGAACTGCGGAAACATGTTAATCTCATGTAAAACACGAATGGTATCTTCCTGATTGAGAAAGCGGAGCATGTCAATCACACTCCCAGTTTTTTGGATCTCCGTGAGGGTAGTAAGAGGTTCTTGTGCCATAACTTGAACCATCGCGTAGGTTCTTTCCAATAGTCCACTTTGATTATGAGCCTTTGCAAAAGCTTCAACATCTACTGTTTTTTCCTCGCCTCCCCTCTGAAACCAGTCAACGCAATAAATTTTCGAATGTTGCACCTTTTGTGCCAGCGGAAAACTGACTTGGTCGCCTTCACTTCGCCCCGGCTGATATACACCATTTAGGTAATCTTGGTACTCTGCGTTGACTTCAGCGTCAAGACTGGTATCTGCCTCAACGGCTATTTTGGTGGGATTAAATTGCGCGAGCTGTTCAATAAGTTGTTGAAGTTCGCGCTGCCTTTTAGGAGCTAACACGTCATCTGCTTCAAAGTTGGCAGCATCAGCTCCTGGGTTGTCCATGTGATAAGTGCCAAGAATCATGATTGTTGGTTTTATATTGGGGGGTTCTTTTTTAACGGTTTGTGTGTCTTGAGCTTGGACAGTCTGTCCGTTTATGGTTGATATAAGCAATAGTGTAATGAGTGAAACTATCCCATAAATTGTCTGTGATTTCATCAATTAGTTTTCTCCGATTTTAGGTATTTTAATGGGCTTTCGACGATGTAATCTCCTGAATCCTCAAGAAACTGCTGCACCAGAAAGACATGTCCGCCACCGATAATCAACAGAATACGATCATCGGCAGATTCGGTGATACGCGTTAGATTTACAAAAATTTTGAGATTCCTATCGTACCAATAATGTGAAAGCCAATTGGCTCCTGGGTATTGGTCGTTTAATCCAATCCGTGCCCTCCGTAGGTATAACTGATGGTCGGCACGCCTACCTTCAGGTTCGTTACCGCGAATGTACATATCAATGAGAGATTCGTATTTTGTAGGTACAATCCAGACCCTGCCATCTTCCTCCTCGTGGAATTCCACGTCGGCATCAGGATAATAGTCCTCTACGCTTGACAACAAGTGTCCTTGATTGTGTTCCTTTGCAAATTTGTTGGCATCGGTCAAATCCGAGTCAAGATCTTCTGGGAAAAATGGGTTATGCTTTGGCCAATAATCAACACAGTATACCTTTGAATGTCCCATCTCTTTTGCTAACCTATAACCAATCTGATCACCCTCGTACCTTCTGAGTTCATAAGTGCCGTTCAGATAACCTTGATAGTCTTTGTTTTCAGCTTCACAACGACTTGGATCCAACTCAAGTGCTATCTTGGTCGGACGAAAAGGTTTGAGTAGTGTCACGAGTTGTTCGATTTCGCGCTGGCGTTTGGGCGCAAGCACATCGTCCATTTTGAAATTGTATGCGTCCATGCCAGGATTCGCTAAGTGCCCACTGCCGAGAATCATGATTGTTGGTTTCATACTTGCGTTTTCTCCTTTTGATATTTCAAACATTATAGCACGCTTGAAGAACTGGTTCTATTGTAAAACTAACAGTAAGAAAACCGTTCAGTTTGTGTTTCTTAATTTACAAGCTACTATGTGCTTGGTTTAGAAACAAAGATGCAGCAAATTGGCACCGAATGCACGGATGGTATTCGGTGCCAATTCATAAGGTTACCTGCATGGATAAGGCAGCGGCTTACTTTAAGGAGGGGGGTTCACTAAAATGTGTAAAACGACTGGCAGACCGTGATGTGCCTTCGTATCGGCTAAAAGTGCTTTGCGCGTTTATTGTTGTACCGACTTCAAACGGGTGAACTGCGTCGTGATTTCCGTTATCGAAATTTCCTTCTCCGTTAAATCGAACAATCAGACGAATTGAATTAGAACCGTTTTCTTTTATAGGACCAACGTGAGTACAAATTAGACCGAGAACGATGGTGCGTTCTTCGGTTTCTAACGGGAACGTTTCGTTGAAGTTCTGTGTAACAGTGTATTCCTCGTTGTAGTTATAGATGTAGACTGTATTGCCGAAATTGTTCTTATGTTCACTGTAGTCGGTGGAGATATTAAGGTCAAATGCTGCGCCTTCGGGGACATCTTTAACTATAACGGTTACGCTTTCAGGTAGATCGAGATCGGGAAACATTATTTTGCGATCCCCTTCACCGCAACCGATAAGACAAGAAGACATAAGCAGAAAGGCAATAGCAATAAAACTAAAAAACTGATTTAATTTTTTCATTGGGTTCTCCTTTCAATTTCAAATTATGGTAGATTATAGAATTATTTGGGCATTTGGCACCAGCGAGGTTAGGAAGCCTCGCCAGCGAGTATAAGAGATTTGCGTCCGTTCTATTAGATTAAAATGTGCGTGACCATTTAAAATTAGCTTGATATCCATGATCTCTCTCAAGGGCTCTTGCAAGGTTTAATCTGAAGATACCAAATTGGAAACCGATACCAAGGTTAGCCTTTGGGTAAATATCCGTTATGTCTGCAAGGCTGTTATATGCTTGTCCTATATCTACAAAAGGTACAATATAAATTCCATTTGCTACATTATGAGCGTACTCCAAATTAAATAGAAATCCGTGGTTGCCCACCAATTCATAGAGAGAGTACCCACGTAATGTCCCTGTGCCGCCCAGAACAAATTGGCGTTGGTAAGGCAGCATATATGAAGTAGCGGCAAGACCGACTTTTAAACGTGTATCAAGTCGGTTTTCCCCGATAGGATGATAGTTACGGAGATGGACTATAAAGCGTGTAAAATCATGCTCTGAACCGATTGCAGAATTTGAGTGTTCAACCAGAAAAGTGTTATACCATTCGTTTTTGTTCCCTTGATTGTCAAAATCATATCTTAAATTGGTATTTTCGCGATTGTCAAAATCGTATTTTAGGGTGATACTATGCAGCCTTCCATCATATATGCGAAAATTCTGATATGTCCCAAAGTCAAGATTAGTAGACCAGCTTATAAAGGAATTATCCTTTTGAATTAATATGCTTTCATGCTCTTCTAAAAGTAGAGATAGTCCGAGTGTATGCTTTAGTGTTGCATGCTGCCATTGCAGCGTCATCACGCCACCTTGTCTGAGATAGTAGTCTTGAAAATCGGTATCAAAGAATGCTCTGAAGAACTGTTCGCTGCCACTTAGCAAAATATCCCTGTCCCTGGTAGATGTCAAGCGATGGATTTGGACAGCATACGTTAGCCTTGATCTATTGCTGAATGATGATAGCCCGCCACCTAACCGATAATTGAGGTTTTGTGTTGGTACAGCAAGACTCATGGTGCCAAATATAAAAGGTTGCGGTACCATGCTGGATCGGACTCTGAAATCGTTTTCATTCATAGCAATTGATGCAGCGTCTATATTACGTCGAATCGTTCCGCCGGATCTATCAAAAAAGAGTGGGTCGTAATGCCATCTTTTGCCGAGTTCAAATCCGCCACCAAGTCGTAACCCATCAATGGGGTTTAAACCGCTGGTATTGACGAGTCGAAAGAAATTCTTGCCAATCGGAGAACTTTTGCCTTTTTCAAACGTATCTAACATCCCTTGCATGCGTGATGATTTTGATGGCGGTAAAACCCGCATCCAATTGCCATCGTTTTTATATAATTTCTCAACACCCACATTTGACCACCAAGAATGCTCACCTGTCCGTTGCTGTTTTCTGTCAAAGTTAATCCCCATCAGAATTGGTTCAGTCGTTTCGGGATAATCCAGGACCTGCCATGGGATTTCCATCTCTACAACCCATCCATCTTTGACAGTGTTAGCTGCGACCTTCCATCGGTCAGCATATTCTCGATTCTTCGGACGCGCCTTAGCAAAATGCACATACTTCTTGCCAGATGGGTTTGCCATAAATAAGGTGCGATGCGCGGATTTGTGCGTGTGAAATGGGTCAATACTAAAACAAACCGAATCCTCGTTTGCAAAACGGATATGGTCTTTGGTTTGACGGGCTACAATTTTTGGGGGTTGGGAATCGTAGAGATGCCATGCTACATAGATCGCTTTATCCGTGTAAACCAGTTTAACTATAGTTTGATCTTTGACCGGTTTCTCTGTACTCACGTGCGTAAATTTGTCAGCTTGGGGGGCGATTTTCCAGCATTTATCATCAAGCTTCCCATCAATTTTTGGCGGTTTTTCGATTTTTACAGCGAGCATCTCTTTTTGAACGGTATCTCTATTTGGGTTTAGTTCTGCCTTCACCTTCAATGTGTCACTGAGATCGATATCTGTAGTCCCAAAATTGCTCAAATTTCCAAGCAAATCGCTAATCCGTTCTGTAGCGATTTTGCCAACAATGTTAACAAAGGTGACCTCCTTAGACTTTTCAGGCTTATCGGTAACCACAATGGCGAAGATTCCGTAAGCTACGTCTTCATCATATAGCAGACTTACTTCAACCATTTCGTTCGCTTCCTTGATTTTGACGAATACCTCCCATTTCTCTTTTTTAAGTTTCTCTTGATAGTATTCAACAAGCTTTGTCCCGTTTGTCCCGTGAGTTATTATAGGACTATCGTAAGTGCGGACATAGATACCTTCAAGCATCTGGACCATCTCTTTCACCTCTGGAGACGAATTCATGGATTTAGTGACCAGATTGATGAGTTTATCTGTCAAGTTGACTTCAACCTTTGCTTCGGGGTTTTGCGGGTGATCAAAGAGGATGAGTCCTTTTTTCTTCGTTTTTTCAGACTGTTCTTTTTGTGCTGATACCTGCTGAAGTGGTATAATCCATATTTTTTCAGACTGTTCTTCTTGTGCTAATACCTGCTGAAGTGGTATAATCCATAACACTAAACAGAACACCGTGAACAGTAGTGTAAGGGTTCTTTGCAGTTTCATGGTGTTATTCTCCTTTCAATATAATGTTCATTCAATTCATAAGGACCTTTTGCTGTAGCACAAACTGTTAGTTTCTGTTTTCTTATCTGTGCCAACTGACAATTTACGCTACAACGGTCTCAAAGTAATTATAGGCTTTACTATTTGTGCAGCCCTTGTTTACTTTTATTTCTAAACTTTGCATCAATTTTAAGGTTTTTCAAAAACTCCGATTCGGATTCCCTAATTTTCCCGAAGAGAATTCCGAGTTTTTGAAAATCAATCTCTCCAAAAATGTTCACAAAAGTCGTCTTATGTTCGTCAGTGAAGGATATGAAAATCCCGTGTAGTACGCCAGGTTCATCGGTGAAGAGGAGACTGACGTGAAGTTGGTCCTTGACCTTGATAAGATCCTCCCACTTTTCTGTTTTGAGAATGTGTTTGTAGTGGCGTGTCATTTCAGCTAGGTTCCCAGCTTCTTTATCATAACCGCGGATAAAAACACCTTCTATCATCTCCGCATATTCTGATAATGCAGGTAAATTTACCGTGAATTTGATAAAAAGGTTGAAAAAGGATTTGTCTAAGTTGATTTCGACCATAGGTGTCGGCGCATTGGGCACGTTCATATCTATTTTGCCACGAATGGCATCCGTTTGTGCTATTCCGCTACCAAAAAAGCAGAAAACAAGTAAAAGGGTTATCAAGCTAAATCGTTTCATTGTGTATTTCCTCCTGGAATTGGTGGGTTAGGTTTTACAAAAACACTTTTAGAATTTTTGGTTTTATGTGTACTTGTATCTGAGTTTTGCTGTGTATCTGAATTCGGAACTTCGCCAGTTATGTGGTTTAGTATACCTAAACTTCTATTGATTGCCGAAGAGATTTTTGATGTTGATTTGAAAGCACTGTGTGATGCTTCGTCAATTTTAAGAGATGTGAAGCTGTCATTTACTGCAAGACCAGTTTTATGGAACGCGTACTGCATCTTACGTATTGCATAGTTGAAATCAGTTTTTGCTTGTGCTATTTCAGCATGCTTTTGATGTTGATGGACACCAAATAACACTATTCCTACAAGACAAGCAAGTGCGCTTACACGAAGAATTAGTTGGCGCGAGTTTTCCCAAGCAAAAATATTGAAAAAACGATCCACCCAACTATTGTTGTTGGGATTTGCTTGAACATAAGCCGTAACCTCACTTAATATGTCAGGAGGTGACGTTGGTTTAGGCAGATCGTCTAACACCGTCCCAATCGTTTGCGCCAAATTGAATTCGTGCTGACACTTGTCACAAGTAGCGAGGTGAGACGTGATGACAGTTTCAATCGCGGTATCCAATTCCCCCGCTATGTATTCTTCAATTTGCGTTTGGCAGTCTGTACAAGTTATTTCGTACGATGGATTTTGGGTCATCGGTTATGTCTCCATGAGGCGGTTCAATATCTCTCGCAATTTCTTACGAGCACGAAATACAGTTGATTTGACGGTGTTTTCAGGTTGTTTCAAGACCTCTGCAATTTCTTTATAACTCATTTCTTCTAATTCCCGCATAATTACGATTGATCGCATATTTGGTGGTAATTCATCAATCGCTTGGTGTACTAACTGCTTGAGTTCTTCTTTGATAGCAGTCTCCTCCGGGTTTGGATTTGACCGGTGTGAATGTGTATGCAGTAGCATTTCAAGCGTTTCACCAGCTTCTTCGGATAAATGTACCCGAAATTTCCGGCGTCTTAGTTGGTTAAAACAGAGATTCTGCACACATTTCAGCAACCATGAGCGAACGGTTTCCTGCCGTATTTTCGTGCGATGTTGCCATGCCTTGATAAAGGTTTCTTGTGTCATATCCTTTGCGTCTTCGCTGTTTTTAAGTAAATAAAGCGCATGCCGATAAATCTGATCTTGATGCTTGCGGACCAGTTCAAGGAATTCATCTTCTGTCATATAGCAACTCCGCGCGCATTGAAGTTAACCTTACTACAAACAAGTTGCAGAAAAGTTGCATGTTTTTTGTATTTTTGAGAATTTTGCGAAAAAAAATGTAAGAGGTCCCAAATGCCATAAGGGCATTTGGTGTTGATTCATAATCGTGTAATCCTTGTGCAGGTAGGAAACGGAGCGGTTAGGAAACCGCTCCTACCAAGGGAGGTTTGCATATTGTGGGGTAGCAAAAACAAAACCTTAATGCCAATTTAGAGTATCCAAAACCTACGTAAACAGACACTAAGGCTGATGTATAAATGTTATTTTTAACGTGATCTGGATGTCCGAAATAACTTTTATTTGGTATAGATGTTTTTCCTATTTAGACCATCTAAACCCCTTCAAATAGTGTCCCACAAACTGTATGAAGATTAAAATAATATTTCGGTAATTTTTCATTATGCATATTCGGAACATTGTAAGTGTTCTTCAGTCCCGCCAAATACCAAAAAGCGCATTTGGCGTTGATTCACGGGACTAAGAATCGGGATTGAAAAGCTTTAACATATTCCGAATATGTATATAGTAAACTTTAGAATTAACAGGACATTTTGAGGTGTGAATCAACGCTGAATGCGCTTTTGGCATTCAGCGGGAGGGAACTCCGGGGAATGCCTTTGGCAGCATGCACTGTTGGCATGCTCCATGATTCATACCGTTGATTTGGATTCCCGACTACTCTTATGTTTAGTCGCGATTCGGAGATCGCCCCTACAGAAAATGTATCCCATTATTTTTAAAGTTCACTATATAAAGGAGATTTCAATGTCAAAAGAAACATTAAATGATGCACCGATTCCGGTAACACCTGAGCAAAAGTTCTTTTTCGATTTACGGGGTTGGATTCTATTGCCATCAATATTATCAGACTCGGAAATAGAAGAGATGAAAGCGGAAGTGTATGCAGGGGCAAGGCAAAGTTATCAAGGAGCACTGCAGACCTTGCTTGACCATCCTGCGATTGTAGGTGTTCTGAATGAAATTCTGTCCGAAGATCCGTTTGTAAACGATGATTGCTACGGTTTTCGGTGTGAAGGGTCTTTTACGACTGTACGAGAACCCGGTTGGCGTAAGTCTTCACGAGGTGACAACGGTTTACCCCACGTCGTGCGTCCACCGCAACAAGCAAATGCGATGCGATATCAGGTTGCTGGCGGAAAAATATTTGCTGGACTGACACGTGTAGTTTGGGAACTTGAGGAGGTAAAGGCTGGACAGGGTGGCACGTCTTTTCTGAGCGGATCTCATAAAGCTCATTTCAACTACGGCGGTCCTGATCCGTATCGTCCAAATATCGGCGAGTCGCCTTGGGAACAGGGCATGCGGGACATGATGGACGATTATAGCTGCCCGCCGGGTTCAGTTGTTATTTTTACCGAGAGTCTTGTGCATGCGGCGAATGATTGGACGAATCCCGATAATCCGAGATGTGCGGTTTTCAATTGTTATAACTCTATCTGGGCGCAGTGGCATCGATTGAATCTGAGCCATGAAGTTATTGAAACGATGCCGCTGAAACGGCAATCTTTGTTCCGTGGGACGTGGGCGATTGGTGGGGGTCCTGGCGGGAATCGGGCGTATTCTTTGGAGAATAATACTACGTGATAATATGTGGACGCGAAGCGGTTTCTAACCAAGCAGAGGGCCACACGCGTCCTCTGCTTGTAGCACAAACTTTAGTTTGTGCATCCGTGGAACGCAAACTAAAGTTTGCGCTACAAAAAATTGATTATACCATATTTACATTAATTATAGATTTTACTATCAGGATTTACGCATTTTTTATTAAAGTCCCACTGATAAGGGGGATTTAGGGGCGGGCCCATAGCGATAGCATGTGGGGAGATAAATCACTGAAATAACGACTTTTAAACCCCTACCCTCCTTATCAAGGGGGAATGCATAAGTCCTAATAAGAATTAGTGCCCGTTTCGTTTTCATAAATGTGTCTCTGTTTATGGGTGAATCCTCAGATAAAACTAATTAAATCTCTACTGGGTGAAAACCAGTAGAGATTTATCTTTGTAATGTAAGTTTTGAGTCCAATGAATTAAAAGACTTTCTTCTTACGTATTTCCAGGGATTGGTTTTTCACAACTGTCATCTCCCTCGGATCAAGGTACGTGTAAATCTTTCCTAAGATTTCCTTATACTGTTTTTCAAGTGCATGGCCGAGATCGTTGTGAAATTTGTTCTCTTTTTCTAAAATCACCTCTATAGGAACGCCGCCTGTACCCTGAAACACTTTGCCATATTTTATGGAATGTTCAGCTAAATACTGTAAGGGATAACGATATTGGGATTTCAAATAGATTGTAAACGGTTCTATGTTTATAGTCTTTGTCCACATACGTTCATTCGTGAGACTTTCACTGACAACGAGTTTGACATCACAATTCACGTGGACCGGACCTTTGATTTCATAGCGTGTGGAGGTTGTGGGTTGGACGAGAGCAAATGGTCGCTCAAGATAAGTACGGCTGGTGTCCGCAGAAAACAGCACCTCTGCCGTAAGGACTAAATCACTTCCTTCTTTATCAGGAAAGATCATATCATCGTAGGTATTGAAGGGACCTCTAACACCGAAGCCTTGAGCACCCAGTACCTCCATAAAGTCTTTCGTCATTGTACTTGCAAAATCAACGAAGATTTTGGCATGTACTTGATTTGGCACTTGCATTTGTCCTGGTTGAACAGGTTTTGCTAATTGAGAACCGACCACAGCAAAGGTCACATCGGCTGATCCCGATGCAGCCTCTGTTTTAGGGGTATATTGAAATACAATTGTTTCACGTTGTATTTTTGCTGCACCCCCTGCACATCCAATCAAAAGCAGAACACAAATTGCAGCTACTATACAGTTTGTTAGTAAACTTGAGAATCTCATCTAAATCCTCCTTATAGATGATTAATTGTTTTTGAATTTACCAAGTTAAAAAACTTTGATTCTAATTTATAAGCATTAATTATCTAACAACTTTTTTCTTTCTTAATTCACGAGCGGATTTTGTCACAACTGCCATCTCTTTCGGATCAAGGTATCCGTAGATTTTGTTCATAATCTCCGTATATTGAGCTTTAAGAGCATTACTTACATCTGAGTGGAATGTGTTATCATTAACTAAAAGTCTTTCCAAAGTTGCTCTCGTTTCGTACGCATGCCTTGATTTAAGGTTAACCGTGAAAGGTGTAATGGCAATACTCCTTGTCCATAACCTCTCATTTGTAATACTCTCTGAAACGATGAGGTTGACGTGGCATTTGACTGTCACGGATCCACTCGGTATTCCAAAAGAAGAATATTGGATTTGACTTGTATCTGAACTAAATTCAACTTCAGCAGTAAGCATCAAGTCACTTCCTTCTTTATCAGAGTATGTCATATCGTTGAACGTCATGAATGGCCCTCTTACACCGAAGCCTCGAGCGGTGAGTATTTCTCCGAAATCCTTAGTCATGTTACTGGCAAAGGTTTTAAAAAGAGAAATTGGTGTATCGAACTTTGTACCAACGACAGCGAACGTTGCGTCTGCTGAACCTGGAACGGCATCTGAAGATGGTGTATAATCAAAATTCACAACTGCACGTGGAGGTTCGGGTTCAATATTTGCAGGTATGCATCCTGCTAAAGAAACAGAAACCATAATGATGAAGCTAAAATATAAAATTGAAAATCTCATCTAAACTCCTATTGAATATTTGCTTGGGTTGTTTTTGTAACAACCACACAGAGGTTTTGGTTAAATTATGATGTGAAAAATCGGATACCCTACAAAGCGCATTTTTCACATCTCGCTTGTATACGCATGCTGATAAAGTATTTATGAAATACATTATAGCCAATTTCAATACAACAACAAAAACCCGCCACGATCCAAAATGGACGTGCGGGCACAACAACGGTAGAACCATTAACGCTTTCAAAGTTGTTTTATCGTAATGTGTTGTTATATTTAACGGTGACGTGGGGGGGACTCAAAACCGGGTGTTAAAACGAAACCGGCAAGCAGGGCATCTGCCCTATTTCCGAGCAGACAATAGATATCTAAAACGTTTATCTCTAAATGATGGTTCATTTGTCGGTTTTTCATTGTCCAAAAACCCAAGTCCCGAACACTAAAAATGCATGGTAACGCAATTTTTTGTTCGTCCTATTCATTTACAAAACTATTATACCTTATAAATGCAACAAATGTCAAATTTTTTAATGCACAAAATTTGTGTATTTACAGAATTCTTGTCATTTATAGCAGCACGTACTCGGAAAAAAATAATCAAAGTGTGCGGTGCGTGCTGCTATACCTTAATCTGCGGCTTTATCATCGGACGATTTAGTGGCCTTTAACTTATCTCTAAATGGCTCTGGATCAACAAATTTATACTTACCGGACTCCCGCATTTCTTTGCCTACTTTTTGGTAATAAGCGATCAATTTATTAAGATCGTGCCCACACTCTTCTGAAATTTTCATTCGCATTTCGCGAACTTCCTTAACGACTTCATTCATTTCTGGTCTTAGAAGATCCTCTTTGGTTACCATTTTATGTTATCCCTCCTAAATAATCAAAGGGTGTTGTCAATTTTGGTGTTACTAAACCTAATTCTTGGTTAATACGTGCAATAAAATCAAACTTGTTCGGATTAGCAAGATGCGCGCAATTCCAGGTGAGTATTGCGTCAACTTGATGAAACGATGCAATTGCTAAATGAAGCGCGTCTCCTTGCGGTTCTTTAGGCATTATCAATCTTTCAATATAAATTCGAGCGATTTGAGCAATTTCGATCGTAGGATCAAATATCTGAATACCTTCAAGCAATGCAAGTCTGTCTTGTGTTGCTTTTCCCGTTCCTAATCTAAGTTCGGTTTCAACGGCACTACTTGAAGTTAGGGTAAATAGATGCGCATATTCATGCCACCATTGCCGCGTCAATTTCTGTCTAAAGATCGACTCTTCATCGGTTCGCAATGTATAGTAAGAACTTGGAATTGTTGTTTCAATGTAGATGCGTTTTTGCATTGCTTATAACTTACTATTATTATATCACATATAGGTCTAATTGTCAAAACAAGATAAATTTATGAATTTGACACCATTTGTGGTACTAACACCAACGCGCTGCGGGCAGGAACATAGAGTTGAATAGACTGCATTTGTCCCCCCATCTCTGCGTCTTGCCACGGATAATGGATACCCTCTACTGCACCGTAGCCTCCAAAATCTGTGTCATCGGTATTCAGGATGAGTTGGTAATCTGTCATTTCAGGCACAGGGATACGCCAATCTTTGACGGATGCTGTTGGATGGAAGTTGAAGGCAAACACAATCCCACCGCGCGCATAGACGATCTGTTTTGCGTCTTCGTGAATGAATAGTAATTGGATATTTTCATGTGAGAGCAGATGATAATGCATATCAAGATGTTGCATAGCAGCGTCAAAGGCATTCAGATATTGATAGTAGAGGGTATCATCTTCTACAAGATGCCACTGCCTGCGTGCATACCAATAGGAATTGTTGTTTCCTGCCCGCGGAAAGTCAATCCATTCGGGGTGTCCAAACTCATTACCCATAAAGTTGAGATACGCTTCTCCTCCTAAACTAAATGTAAGAAGGCGAATTAATTTGTGTAACGCAACGCCGCGCGCAATTCTAAGGCTCGGCGTAAAAACGCTCATTTTTGTGTAGAGTTCAGCATCCATCAATTGCATCGCAAGCGTCTTATCACCCACAATACTCTGGTCGTGGCTTTCCACATAAGCGATGTGTTTTTCACCTGCGCGGCGGTTGCGTAACATGCCGTAAATCTCACCGATGCGCCAATCTTCGTCCTTTTTCTCTTTCAACAACCGAATCCAATAGTCTGGGATGCCCATTGCGAGGCGATAATCGAAACCGAGTCCGCCTTCTTCAATAGGGCGTGCAAGACCGGGCATTCCGCTCATGTCTTCAGCAATAGAGATAGCGTTTGGGTTGACAGTATGCATAACCTCATTTGCTAACATCAGATACGCGATTGCATCCAACTCCACTTTAGTACCAAAGTAATCGTCATAGCCTGTGAACTCCTGCCCAAGTCCATGGTCGCTGTAGAGCATACTTGTAACACCATCGAATCTAAAGCCATCAAAACGATAGGTTTCCAACCAGTAGCGGATATTGCTCAGTAGAAATCGTTGCACTTCGGACTTACTGTAATCGAAACAGCGAGAGTCCCAAGCGATGTGTTCGCCTTTTTCACCAGCATGAAAATAGTGATGTTCTGTGCCATCAAAGCGGTTCAACCCTTCATTAATATTTTTCACTGCGTGGCTATGCACCAGATCCATGATGACCAGCAAACCCATTCCGTGTGCCGTGTCTATAAGTTCCTTGAGTTCTTCAGGTGTTCCGAAACGGCTCGATACAGCGAAAAAGTTACTTACATGATACCCGAAACTTGCATAGTAGGGATGTTCCATTATCGCCATCAATTGCACAGCGTTATAACCTAAATTGGCAATTCTTGGTAGCACATTTTGTGTAAACTCTGCCAACGTTCCAACTTTTTCTGCTTCTTGTGCCATGCCGATATGTGCTTCGTAGATCCTTAGTCCTTTGGTATTGGTGTCAAATTCAGGCGCGTTATGCCTCCACTGATATGGATTCGGTGGGGACCAATACTGTCCAGTGAAATCGGTTTCACTTTCTTGAATGACACGTTGGATATAGGCTGGGATTCTGTCTAATTCACCCAGTGCTGATTTGACATGCACTTTGACTCGGGTGCCGTGTCCGAATCGATCTCCATAATGTTTTTCGGGCAGAAAAAGATGCCATACGCCCCATTTATCAACAAACATTGGGTTAGCATCACGGTTCCATTCGTTAAAATCGCCTATCAGGGAGAGAGATTGTGCCCCTGGTGCCCACTCACGGTACCAGACACCGGACTCATCTGCGTTTTTGCCACGGTTGAAACCGAAATAACGATGTCCTTGGCTAATTTCGCCTAATACACCGCCAGTCTTTTCAATTTGAGTCTTTATGCGTTGATAGTGGGCAAACCTTTCGCGTAATTGAGGAGCATAAGGCTTTAGCAGGGGATCACGTTTAATGAGGAGAGTGCCGTCTGGTTGATGCTTGTCCATAATATCCCAGTTTAACACAAGATAGCTGCCAATTCAAGCATCATGTCAGTTATGGTATGCAGCGGGGTTTACTTTGCTATACCGACTACAGATAATTTATACAGAACACCGAAATTAGATATGGGATTAGCCTGGACAAAGGCAAGCGTTCGCTGGACAAGCACCAGTAGCACAGAGTTCCGGGATGGCGGGTTGTTTAGGGGACTGTGCAATTGGTAAACGTAGTTCCCTGTAAGAATTCTTTAGAATAGAGATAGCAGACTTGAGAAAGATACTTGTGATGAATAAACCTACGATTACGTCTGGCAATTTGGATTGCGTGATTGCAACGAGCGCAGCTGCTAAAAAGACACTTACGTTTGCGACAATATCATTGCGGGAGCATACCCACGTTGAGTGCATGTTTATATCGTCTGCTTTGTGTCTGGACAGCAACAGCAGACAACTTGCGTTTGCGATCAATGCAAGTGCACTCATTAGAAACATGAAATGTGATTCAGGGATACCCCCCGCGAGGAATTTATAGATGCTCTGGAATAGGACACCGATGCCAAAGATTGCCATAATGCTACCTTTGAGCAAGGCCGAACCCGCGCGCCATCGATCACTTTTGCCTATTGCATAAAGACTGAAACCGTAAACCAAAGTATCGCTTAACATATCAAGCGAATCGGCTTGCAATGCCACTGAACCTGCTAACAAACCGACGAGTAGTTCTAAGCAGAACATGGCACCGTTAATACCAAGTACAATCCATAGTGTTTTGGATTGCCGTTCACGGAGTTCCTCAAGTTCACAGCTTTTATCGTGACAATAATTATCCATAAATGCCTAATCCTCTCAAAACATAAGCATTGAGTTTACACAATTTGCTTTTTGTTCTTGTGTAGACATGATACCATAGTATGATGGATAGATGCCAACTAACTTCAAAAATAGACGCGAAATGAGGTAAAGAAAAGATTCGGATATGCGCCAAACTCCGATTGAAACTGAGTCGGATCATTATTTTTTGGTCGTTTTCCGAAACTGAAGAAACTACCAATAGAGAGGTGAATATCCTCTGCGATATTATACGCTATCTGAGGTGCTATCCAAGCTGACAGGTCGGAAAGATTGAACAACAACTGTCCACTGATACTGATTAACGGTGTGAGTTGATGCGTAATTCCAGGGGCAATATAATGGACACCGAGGAGATAAACACCACCACGGGTATATGCCGATTGGTCTAAATTAGCGAGAATATCTTTGGGTATGTTTGTGCCTGCACCATTGAAGTGATATTCAATAAATGCATAAGTTTCACCACCGAAGCTATAATCCAAACCAACGGAGGCACGTAGATAGTTTTCAGACGCATTAGGTTCGTTATTAAAAGATTCAGCAAACACATAAGCCGTTTCTAACCAGAATCCTGCCCCTCCAATTCCCCTTGCAATATCCAAGCCTACAAGTCGGTTTCTCTGAAATTCCAATAGTAAAAACGAAAAATCTGTTTCAACAGCATTCAATTGCGTTCGGAGAAAAATGGCACTCTTATTTAAATCAAAATCAGGACCAAAAATGTATCCAGTATCTACTTCTCCCAGTACACCGACAGGGATACGAACCCGAACAGCATCTACCCCAACGCGATCTTCTGTGTCCAACTGATCATAGGTGTAAGGCGCGACAACATCGGTTGGATTGATTATGCGTGCGCTGCCCCAAGCGATTGCATCTCTGCCGATAAAAATGTCGGCAAAATCCGTACTAAACTGCACCGAAGCGCGATCGAGATTATGATAGATGCCAACATTACCAATCATTTCATTTTCTCTTGGATATATCCAGGAATTGAAATCTGCTACGCGATAACGAGATGCGGCAATACCAACAGCAAATGGAGATTCAGTAAAAAGCAAAGGGTCTTGAACACGCGGGGTAAAATCGTAGGCAAAGGCAATGGAAAGCGAATCCATAGGGGCATAAGAGAGGTTGAGTCGGAGTCGGTTGACTACTGCCCCTATTATCGGTTCGCTGGTGGATGGTGAATTGAAAGTTGTAAAGAAGTTTTTGTAGTAGCCCCCAACTCGGAATTCAGCATTGGCGACTTTTACAAAAGACATTGTCATGAGACAGATAACTAATACGAAGATTTTTCTCATTTGTCATAATCCGTTATTTCATCTCATCAGTGTCTATTTGTCCATCACGAAGTGTAATCAACCGTCTTGCACTCTCCATCACCATCGGATCGTGCGTTGAAAAAATGAAAGTCATGCCTGTTTCAACGTTGAGTTGACTCATCATATCAAGTAGACCTGCCCCAGTTTTGGAGTCGAGGTTGGCTGTCGGTTCGTCAGCGAGGATAATAGCAGGTTCAGAGACCATAGCGCGAGCGATAGCGACACGTTGTTGTTGTCCACCTGAAAGCTGCGTCGGGAGTCGGTCTTCAACATCCTTTAGTCCAACTGCATCAAGCATTGCTACAACTCTGTCATGCCGTTCTGCTTTCGGCACACCTGCTAAGAGCATGATGTATTCAACATTTTCTTCAACTGTCAGCACGGGAATCAGGTTATATGCCTGAAAAATGAAGCCGATGTTATCCCGCCGAAAGTCAGACAATTCATTGCCGCCCATCTCTGACAGTACCTTGCCGGAAAGCAAAACTTTGCCTTCTGTGGGAGAATCTAACCCAGAAATGATGTTGAGAAAGGTTGTTTTCCCCGAGCCGGACGGACCAACAATTGCCGTAAATTCTCCCGATTGGATAGTTAAATCAACACCGTTAAGAGCATTCACAGGAATTCCATCAGCGTCATAAACTCTTGTCACACCCTCAGTAACAATGACTTCTGTATTTTGAGTCTGTTCCATAATAACTTCCTAAAAACTACGCCGCATTGCGTCAACCGGCGACATTTTGGCTACATGCCAAGCGGGATACAATCCGGCAATAATAGTAAAAACAAAGACCGCCACAGGATAAATAATGAACTGTTCAATCGTTAGGACAGGAAAGATGAACTCTTGTACTGTTACGCCCATCATTTCATTACCAGTATAATCAATACCGATATTTGCAAATATCGTAGTCAGAACAAAGCTGAGTATCGCACCGAGTACGATACTCACAACTGCCAATGCGCCTGCCTCAAACAAGACGATGCGCGCCATTCCGAAAGAACGCGTTCCAACGGCACGTAAAACACCAAACTCAAACATTCGTTCATATAACGACATAAAAAGCGTGTTGATGATACCAAAAATAACCACTCCGAACAGAACTATTCCCATGATGTATTTGCTATATTGCGACATTTCAAACACTTTGGGTAATTGTGGCAGAATTTCTGTCCAACTGAGTGCTTCGTTACCATGTTGAGAATAGGTCTCCCAAAATGGCAGCTGCTTATCTTGGCCATATTCGGTTGAAGTAAACTTAATCGCTATTTCATGGACATTATTACCGATAGCAAGCATCTGTTGCGCTTTTTTAATCCGAACAAACGCCATACCTCTACTCATTGCTGTGTCAGCAAAATAATAGATTCCAGAAACACGAAACCAATCTTCAAAATAATCTCCACTTTTGGCTTGAACGACTGTAACAACCACCTTGTCTCCGAGCTCAACTTCCAAAATTTCTGCCAGTTTGCTGCCGATGACAATATCATGTTCATTCGCCTTTTCAAAAAAGACACCTTCTGTAATTGCATCATCAATCTGAGATAGAAATTTCTCTGTTGATGGCTGAACGCCGATGAGGTTAATTGCACTCCTATTCGCTGACGATGCTATCATACCAGGAGCGAACGTTCTTCGTGTAAAATATTGGACGTTCGCTTCCTTAGCCAGATTAGCACCTACTTCATCAAGTTCCTGAATCGTCATTGAAACCTCTCGCGTGTCCCGAAATTCTTGCCGATGAATCTGTGCATCACCGATGAAGGAATCGGTAGCAGTCTTAATCAAATTGTTCATCATTCCTATCATGAAAGCATCCCCGAAAATAAGGGCCGCCAGACCGATACTGATCGCTATTGACGCAATGATCGTACGGCGTTTATTCCGTAAGATGTTTCTCCAAGCGAGTTTGATTAATATCAGAAACATAGGTTTGAACCTTTAATGCGTTCGCATCGCTTTTGCAGGCATAATCCGCGCGGCTTTTATTGCTGGAAACAGACCGACAAGCGTTGCTGACAACAGAACGGTAATACCTGGAATCATGAGACTTCGGGCGTTGACTTCAGCATACATCGTTCCAAATTCAACACCGCCGAGGGTTAACCCTTCGGCATAAGTGAGGCCGTATATAGACAGCAGATAATTTATAAAAACCCCAAGTAGCGCACCGATACCGATGCTACCAATAGTGATGATAACTACCTCACATAAGACTAACCAGAAAATTTGAATAGGTTTTGTGCCGACCGCCTTTAGCACACCGTATTCACGTGTCCGTTCCAACACAGACATCAGGACGGTGTTGAGAACGCCAATTGCAACGATAAGCATAATGATGAGGCGTGCAACAGCATCTCCTTGCTTATCTGCCTGCATCGCATCATAAAAGGACTTTGCTACCACTTGCCAAGGTAAAACCTCAAGAGATGAATCGTCAAGACTCTCTTTAATCGCTTCCGTTATCTTGCCAACCTTATTGATATTTGACACAATCACAACGATTTCGTGGGCACGTTCCTCAAGCACAAATAATTCCTGTGCATCTTCAATGTGTAGATAACAGGTTACCCGATCCGTTATGTCATCGCCACTCTCTGCTATACCAACAATCGTGTACTCATCATTTGCAATTGAACCATCAGCAGCTTGGGAAAAAATCACAATTTTACTGCCCAGTGTTGCAGTAAGCGTCTTTGCAAGTCCTAACCCAATAACTGCTTCACCCAAAGCGGCTTCCGATAAAGGATTGCCTTGAACCACTTTTTTATCAAAATGGGTCGCTTCGGTTTCCCTTATGACATCAACTCCGATAACTCGTACTGCCGTGCTTTTTTCACCAACTGAACCGAGTCCACCTGCATAAACTCGTGGTGTCCACGCTTCGATGTCTGTGTTACCTTGAATTGTTTCTCCAATGGATTCATAGTTACTAATCGTTTTATAGATAGACGGTTTTTCATGGTAACCTTCATGATGCACCTGGATGTGTCCGATACGGTTCCCAGTGAACATCTTGATGACATTAGAATACGCTCCATCAGATAAACCAATGACCATTGAGGAGAGCGTAAATCCAACAATCATTGCAAGAGCGGTAAGGATTGTACGCCGTTTTTGTCGGAAGATATTACGGAACGCAATTTTAAGTATCATAGTCAGGACTTATGCATTATTACAAAATTGTTTATACTATTAGGATGGACGCATTTCCATTGCCATCACATGCTGCTTTAGGCATTCCCGTGTGGCATACGAATTGGGGATAAAGGGGTCAGCCTTGAAAAGGACAAATTCTAAACAGAGATACCTGAATTTGCGTCTGTCCTGCTACTATTATACCATAGGGTATCAGAAGATACAAGTTTGTTGCAAGCGATGGAAACTTGTTCTTTATTTGACATAAGCCTATTAGTATGCTATACTAAATTTAATCGCAAAAAGCATATCAAAATATATGTTGACAACGTTGCGTAGGATTTATTTCTTAAAATTCTACTTGATACTATCAGTGTACAGTGAGTGAAAATGGAACTAAAGAATGGACTTGATAAAGATGATTAAACAAAAAACCCTTCGACTTATAGGTTTAGTATTAATCGCTGTGTCCTTGATAGCGTGTTACACAATATTACGTATTCTCAACTTGTCTGCAAACATTACAGCGATCATTACAGTTTGCCTATCAGGCGTTGCGTATCTTTTGTTAGTTACCCGTATTGAACCATTTTTGTGCAGAGTGTTACCGTTTCTGGAGTCCAAAACATAGACTAAATTTACTTCGGAAAAATTGGAACTGGGTAGTATTGATACCCAAAAGGGACAAGGTCCCAATTCATTCCCCGGAGTAAGTGAGTTGGATATACTCAGTTCAAATAACGTGATAAGAAATTTCAGAGGTAACTGGGTTCATTCATAAAGGAAAGTGTTGATGACAAAAACTATTAACAAAGTCCAAAAAACCACCACTACTCCCCACGAGGAGAGACTCAAACAACTCAAACAACTTTATCCTGAATGCTTGACAGAAGGTAAAGTTGACTTAGAAAAACTAAAGAAGACCCTATCAACTGAAGATATACAGGAAAACGGAGATGAACGTTACCGTTTCACGTGGGCAGGCAAACATGACGCTATCCGCCTACTCAATATCCCCACTGAGGCAACGTTAAAACCTTGTCGTGATGAGTCTTTAAATTTTGACACATCCCAAAACCTCTTTATTGAAGGTGACAACCTTGAGGTTCTCAAACTCCTCTACAAACCCTACTTTGGCCGTATCAAAGCCATCTACATTGATCCACCCTACAATACTGGCGGGGACTTTATTTATCCCGACAACTATAAAAAGCCGTTAGATACCTACCTTCAATTGACTGGGCAAGTTGATTCAGAAGGTAATTTGCAAACTACCAATCCAGAAACGAGTGGTCGCTATCATTCCGCTTGGTTATCTATGATGTATCCACGCCTCTTTTTAGCGCGCCAACTGCTTACCGATGATGGCATTATCTTTGTAAGCATTGACGATCGGGAGGTATACAACCTTCGGCTCATGCTGAACGAGATTTTTGGTGAAGAAAATTGTCTTCAGCAGGTAGTATGGCAACGACACGGGGGTGGTGGTAATGATTCTAAATATTTTGCAACTGACCATGAATATATTCTTTCTTATGCGAAAAACCTTCATGCGATTGATAGGCTAAGACGCCCACTTACTGAAACAGAAAAAACTGCATTTAAACAAAAAGACGATTACTATGAAACGCGTGGCCCTTATAAAACTAGTGTTTTTGAACCCATGCGACCAGACAATCCTGCAGAGGGATTACGATATGAAATTGAGTGTCCTGACGGTACAATGGTTTACAAGGAATGGGGTCAAAAAGAAACCGGTTTCTTAAAATTAAAAGACGAGGACAGAATTGTTTTCAGGAAAAAACAGAATGGGGAATGGCAGGTAGAAAAGAAAATTTACTTGAACGAATCTAAAAGGGTCCCTCGAAGTTTGTTAACTAAAGTAGAAAAGAATCCCAAAGGTAGAAGGCAACTTAGAGAGATTTTCGATTCTGATGGTATTTTCAGTAACCCTAAACCTGTTGGATTAATCAAACATCTACTCCAATTCAGCACGAATTCTGATTCTATTGTTTTAGACTTTTTTGCAGGTTCTTGTACAGCAGCACAAGCTGTTTTGGAACTTAATCAAGAGGATAACGGTAATAGGCAATACATCATGGTTCAACTCCCCGAACCTACACCTGAAAAATCTGCAGGACGTAAAGCAGGTTTTGAAACTATCGATGAGATTGGCAAAGAACGAATTCGGCGCGTCTGTCAGAATTTCTCCGAATCGTCCGGATTTCGTGTTTTTAAACTCTCACCATCAAATTATGAGACTGAAAGCAATTCTGAAACCGATGAAAAACCAGATCTTTTCAGTGAGTTAGAAGGTACCCTTGACCCACTCCGAGAAGGATGGCTTGCAGAGGACGTTCTCTATGAAATTATTCTCAAGGAAGGATACCCGCTGGACAGTGCAATTCAACCCGTTAAAGAACTCACAACAAACACCGTTTTTTGCATTACTACACCTAATGGGACACAATCACTCCATATCTGTTTAGATGAACAACTAACAGAAACAGATATAGAAAGTTTGGACTTATCAAAAGATTCTGTGTTTATCTGCCGTGATATTGCGTTAGATGATACGCTCGCTGCAAACCTTGCTTTGCAATGCCGTCTCAAAACAATCTGATCAAACAAGAGGGTTTCCCCACGCTTGCTATTCTTAGCCCCCTCGCTTGCAGGGGTTGGGGGGGATAAACGGGGTAAAAGAGAAAAATGAAATTTGAATTTGACGCTGACCAAGATTACCAACGGGATGCTATTGATGCCGTTGTCCAATTGTTTGAAGGACAAATCCCTGTTCGGACAACCCTACAATTTAGTGGGGAATCAAACTTTTCTGCTATATCCAACCGCCTTGACTTAGATCCTGAACAAATAAGTGATCGTCTAAAAGAAATTCAAGAGGCAAACGGAATAGAAGTGGGCGAGTTTTCCACAAACGGATTTCCAAACTTTTCTGTGGAGATGGAAACAGGCACAGGCAAAACCTACATCTACCTACGTACTGTGCTGGAACTCTTTCAAAACTACGGTATGCGTAAGTTTATTGTCGTAGTGCCTTCCGTTGCAATTCGAGAGGGTGTGCTAAAAACGCTTGAAATGACAGAATCACATTTTAAAGAGTTATATGACAGCATCCCATATCGTTATTATGTTTACGATTCCGAGAAATTGTCACAAGTCCGCCAATTTGCGTTATCCGATAGTGTTGAAATTATGGTTATAACAATGGCCTCATTCAATCAACCTTCAAAAAACGTGATTCACAAAAGCACTGATCGATTGCAAGGGGATATTCCGATGAATTTTATCCGGGCGACTCGTCCGATTCTGATATTAGATGAACCACAGCGGATGGAAAGTGATCGCAGCGTGGAAGCACTCGCCAGCCTTTCTCCACTGTTTGCATTGAGATATAGTGCGACACATAAGACCCTTCACAATCGAGTCTACTGCTTAACGCCCTATGACGCTTATCGTGAAGGTTTAGTAAAAAGGATAGAGGTTGCAGGTATCGAAGAGAGCGCAAATACAAACCTTGCTTTTGTTCATGTTAAGAGTGTTCAAAGCCAAAAAAGTCGAGTGACTGCAAAACTTGTAGTGCATAAACTCATGAAAAATAACACGGCAAAGCAGACGACACTTACGTTTAAAAAAGGCGATGATTTAGAAGAGAAGACAAACCTTCCTCAGTATCAAGGTTATCGGATTAGAGAAATTGACGTTAGATGGGGTGAGGTGCATTTTGATAATAACATGGTTTTAGTAACTGGCGAAACACATGGTGCTGAAAAAACAGCAATTTTTAAGGCACAAATTCGCTATACAATTGAGGAACACTTTCGGAAACAGAAAAAACTTAAAGATGCTGATCTTAAGGTGCTCTCACTCTTTTTTATTGATAGAGTTGACAACTATGCAGGAAAAGACCCAATCATTCGCAAACTCTTTGACGAATGTTTCAATGAGTTAAAGCAGGAAGACAGGTACTCAGAATGGCAAGAAAAACAACCTGAAGATGTACAAGCCGCCTATTTCGCAAAAGCCCAAACGGAAAAAGAAGAACTTGTTTACGAAGATACCAAAGGCGATGCAGAAAAGGATCGCGAGGTTTACCAATTGATTATGAAAGATAAGGAACGTCTTTTGTCTTTTGAGGAACCGACCTGTTTTATCTTTTCACATTCTGCACTTCGGGAAGGGTGGGATAGTCCGAATGTCTTCCAGATTTGTACGCTGAATCAGACCGTCTCTGAAATGAAAAAACGACAGGAAATTGGCCGTGGTGTACGCCTTGCTGTCAATCAAGAGGGAAAACGTGTGCATGATGAAAAACTTAACGTGCTTACTGTCGTTGCCAACGAAAGTTATACCAATTATGTTCGGGAACTTCAAACCGAAGTTCAGGATGAGTTTGGAACTGGTGATAGCATGCCCAAACCGAAAAATGCAAGAGAACGCGGTCCAATAAAACTTAAAAAAGCAATGACACTTAAACCGGAATTTGAGGCACTCTGGGATCGTATAAAACACAAAACGCGATACAAGGTGCAAATTGACACAGAAAAACTGATTGAAGATGTTGTAAAAATATTAGATGACACCGACATCCAACTTCCGCAAATATCAATAAGGAGGGGAGAATTGAAAGTTAATAAAGATAACGCGTTTGAAGTTGATCTCATTGCGGATGGGAGCTTAACATACAGTTTATCGGGTAAGGCAAACGTCTTAAAGTCAATTGAGCATCGTTTAGCACATACAACACCAGCAATGAAACTAACACGGCGAACCCTCTTGGAAATTCTTAAGCGTACCCAAAACCAGCAAGCTGCTTTAGACAACCCTCCTGAATTCGCTAAGATTGTGGTTGAGAAAATCAGACAGAAAATTATAACGCAACTGATTGATGGCATAAAGTACGAAAAAATCGGTGAAGTGTATGAAATGAGCCAATTTGACTGTGAGTTAGAAAGTTGGAAGGACTGCATGGTCCCCGCGGCACGTTCCATTTATGATCACGTGATTTGGGATTCAAACGTTGAAAAAGAGTTTGTTGAGGAATTAGAAAAACGAAAGGATATTATACTTTACTTGAAACTACCTGCTTTCTTCACCGTGCCAACTCCGATAGGAAACTATAACCCAGATTGGGCAATAGTCAGAGATGATCTTGATGTACACGGCGACCCCATAGGTGAAGAAAAACTGTATCTGGTCATAGAAACGAAAAGTACAACGGATGCGGAAAAACTCAGACACCATGAAGAATGGAAAATAGACTGTGGTAGGCGGCATTTCTGTGATGCGCTTAACGTTGATTATAAGGTTGTTACCTCTGCTGAGGAAGTATAAAAGGATAGTTATAGATTATCAAAAAAATTCTCATGATCACGATGAATTCCATCATTTTTATAGTAACGTCCCTGATAATCTCTCCAAAAATGCTGTTTACATAAATCAATCCAAGTTTTCCACAAGGTCTCCATCTGCTCTTGTTTTACACCTATGCATTCCCATAATTCTGATAATTTAGAATTACGAAGGAGTATATCAATAGCACGTTCTTTTATTTCATATATCTCGGATAGAAAATCTAACCGCATTTTTAATCGGTATTTGTCCAAATCTTCTTGGTCTCCCGATTTGATTGCTGTTGCCAACTCATGTATATTTAATGCCATGTAGTATGCAATAAGTGAAGCGCGATATTCTAAGTCATTTACAAACATGAGAGACAACCATTCCCAATTTTCGTAGGCGTTAGCCAAATGATTCCAATGATCTTCAGACTTTATACCGCGCCGACCAGTATAACCGGAACCTGTAAGTTGGTACATCTCCCATACTTTACCTCGATATTCTGGATAGTTGAGACGGACTTTTTCCTGCACCAAATCCAGAGCAAGAGATAGTTGATCTATTTTTACACTAAGTCCTCCGTGTAAACTATGGAATACATATACGAGAACATTTGGCATGTCTATCCAAACATTATAGCTGCTGTCCTTCCATTCAACTATTGTAAATAGGTCATGAATTACAGATTTTTGATTGTTGAACTTTTCTTCACCCGATTCAACTCCAATGAGGGATGTAGAAATCAGAGGTGAAACAACATCAACGGTTTTATCCACAATCTTGAATAGCTGCTCCTTGTCTTCTGGCATTTGCTGTTCTAATTTTGGCCTCCACTCCTGCAAGGAGTCAGCGGTGTCTCTACGAATTTGCTTAACAAATTGTTGCCAACCGAACTTATCATCCTCTCTAATAAACTTTTCTGCAGTTTTGTAAGCATCAGAGGCAGATTCAACCTTTTGCGAAATATCGGAAGGCTGATTTTTTGAGACGTTTGTTTCAGAAGGGGGTGATTTTTTTTCCATTTTTGGCTCCGGATTAATTAAGGGTTTATGAATTTCACAAACTAATTGTTTCAAGTTCTCGTCAAATTCTTTGTTCTCTGTGAAGTCAATATAGAAGTACCCTTCTAAAAAAATTGGGACCTTCTCTTCACTTGACGATTGGCGAACTACGGGAATGAATTTCGTAGTTTTTAAATTTCTATAAAGTTCTGCAGTGATAATGTTTGCTTCGTATCCTACACCACCCTCACGGTCATTTGCCTTTTGCACATAATTGTCTGTGCAAATCAAAAGCACCCTATCAGCACTCCTGAGTTTTTCCATGAATACTGGTGAATTGCTGCCGGGGTGCAAATCTGACTGATCAAACATTACTTCAATATCATTTTCACTAAGTTTTGTGTGAAGTTTTAGCACCCATTGCTTGTGTTCATCAGAATCATGAGAATACGAGATAAATACTTTCGGTGTTTTCATTGTGTCCTGCAATTTGAGTTGTTTTCTTACGTTTTTTGCGGTATAATTCCAATCAAATAGATAAGTATATTATAACACATTTTCGTAGGAAAAACAAGGAAAGAACATGAAAAACTATATGCTCATTCTCACACTATTACTCGTCGCCGCCCTCAGTGCTACCGCAGCAGGGGACAACAAAGACCCAATCCGCACTCTATTGCCGTTTGATGCAATCCCTGCCATCACAAAGCCGCAATTTGTGCCAGCAAGCAAAGCAAAATTAGACGCGGATGCTCCGGTCATTGGTGTGACATTCAACGGTGAAAGTCATGCCTACTCACTCTATCTGCTGAACGGACACGAAATTGTGAACGATGTTGTCGGCGGAAACAAAATCGCTACGACATGGTGACCGCTCTGCAAAACGGCTATCGTGTATAGCCGGGAACTTGACGGTAAAACCTATACTTTCGGTGTCAGCGGAAAATTATGGCGAGATGCACTACTAATGTACGACCATCAAACACGTTCCCTTTGGTCTCATATCACAGGAGAAGCGATAGAGGGACCACTGAAAGGCAAGCAGTTGAAACCACTCGCTTCCATGCCACAGATCGCATGGAAAACATGGCAGACAAATTACCCACAGACAAAAGTGTTATCTGTGGGTGCGCGTGAAAGCTTCAAGCGCGATAATTACGCAGACTATCATAAAAGCCAACGCGCAGGTGTAAGTGGGACAAGATACACCGATAAAAGGCTACCTAATAAATCTCTCGTGATTGGCGTTCAAGTGCAGACTAAAGACGGTGCGCCCGGCAAAGCTGGTGCTGACGGACAAGACAGCACTGACGGACAAGACGGCACTGATGGACAAGACGGTGCTGCAGGGCGAAGTGGTTCTTTCGATCCCTATAACACACAGTTTCGCGCGTATCCATTAACACACTTCGCTAAAAATGCTGTGATTAACGACATGGTTGGCGAGGTGCCGCTGTTGATTTTTCACGATAAAGTGTCATTTGCAACGGCCGTCTTTAAGCGAAACATTGTAAAAGATGTGCGCACCTTTAGCTATCAAGATGGGCATTTTGTAAAGGACAACACCGGCACACGCTGGAATCTGGTCACAGGTGTGGCAACATCGGGTAAAGATAAAGGGATGCGTCTGGAACGGTTGCCCGCTGTCAATATCTACTGGTTCGCGTGGGCACGTTACTACCCTGAAACAACAATCTATAAACCATAACTGTTAATCGTCTAATTCAACAACTTCGCCTGCCATATCGCGATGCATTGTCGGGCGGATAACTAATTCTGGTATATTGCTTCGTTGCGGTAGAGTCGCAATGAGGAGAATCGCTGCTGAGGTTTCAGCAACATCTACCATCATTGTGCGTGCTTCTGCATCAGGTGGGATCGGACGTTTATCCAAAATTGGTGTTGCCACTTCACCAGGAATTATGACGCTTGCTCTGATACCTGTATTCCTTAAATCATTGTTAAGAAATTCGGTAAAATTAATTACGCCTGCCTTCGCTGCGCCGTAAGCAAATCCACTGAAAGGACCAGGCGTAACAGCAGCAAGCGATGAGATGTTGATAATCGTTCCTGATTTCGCTTTCAGCATTGCAGGCACAACTGCCTGCGTACAGAAAAACGTGCCGATTAGATTTGAATCAATGACTGAGCGTGTCTCCTCTGGTGTCGTATTAAGAAGTCTCCGATTATGTGAACTATGCCCTGCATTGTTCACAAGCACATCAATCTGTCCAAATTTCTTAAGTACGTCGTCAATCATCTGTTGAACAGCATCGTAGTCAGCCACATCAAGCATGCAAGCCATCGGGGTACCACCCACAGCCTCAATTTCTGAACTGACAGATATTAACTTTGATCGTGTTCTACCGAAAATCACAACATTGGCACCTTCTTGTGCCATTTTGAGGGCAGCATCACGACCAATTCCACTACCACCACCTGTGATGATACACACTTGATCTTTTAATTTCATTCTTCACCTCCATTTGGTAAAATCCGCTGGACAGCCGCTTTCACCTCTTTTGAAAACGATTCCAGTTCATACTGTTCTTCCGAAATTTTATCACGATGTTCCTCAAATGGATACCCTCCCTTTCCACCTTCATTGAAATAGACACTCAGCTGGTATCGTTGAAAAATGTTCATGCGGGGATAATCTTCTGTCCACGGGCTTGCATCGTGCAGCAGATTCGTAGAGAAGATAGCAACATCACCCGCTTGCATCGGTAAAGTAATTGAGGTCGGCGGATCGTGTCGGACTGGTAGATGTTCCGGTGTCTGAAATAGGGATTTATGGCTACCGGGGACAAGGCAAAATCCTGTTCCCGGTGGCACGTCTACCAATGCAACCCATGTCGCAATATGGTTACAATAGATATGTCCAGCGGCAGCTTGATAATCGTTATGCGGATTGCGAAACCCGGGTGGAAACTTAAACCCGCTATCATCACGATGAAAGTGTTGGGGGTAGTCATGCTTTGTCATCATCGTGAAATTGCAGTGAAAAAGACGCGGAGCGTTCATCATTAACCCTCCTAAAACCCGCATAATGTCAGGGTTCATGGCAAGGTCTTGAAACAAACGATGTCCATATTGGATATGTCCTATATGTGTTTTGCACGGTTCTTGTCTCCCACGGTGCAACGGCGGCGGGAGGTCGGATTCATCAATTGTGAGCCAATGCTGAAGCACCCTCAGCATCTCCTCGACCTCATCTTTTGCGATAACATTTCGTAAGACAAGGAAACCGTGTAAATCAAAATACCACTTTTCCTCCTCTGTTAAAGTGGAATGAATAGTAAACATTAATTTCCCCATAGTTACTGCTTGTGTTGAATAATAGATTATCAAAATTACCCAAAATTTTTCAAGGACTGATTGCTCGGATTTAACTGGATGTGTAAAGTTTTGTTTATAAGTGTCAAGCTGCGTGTGGGAGTTGATTCCAATATCTGTCCCAGTCCCCATTTTTGACTAAACACCGTCCGGCAAGCACCGAGTTGATACCTTCTTTTTTCCATCTCATAGCAGCTTGTTTACACCTTTGTCCCACAACATGTTCACAGGCACTTTCAATCACACCACACCTCTGCTACACGATGTGTCCATTCCCTTTCAACTTTTGTTTCGCATCCCAAGGTCTATGAAAATGCCTTGCCACACAACGATATGTCCAACGCTCAACACGGATCTTACCACAAAGGGTCGTGATATTCACGCCACGTTTCTGGGTCGGACGAGACACCTATTGACAATCAGGACAATCAATCGCTTCTGTTGATTGTTGAGAAGCTGCCTGTGATACACTTCCAGCAACTTTTGACCACTTCTCAGCCTGAGGTCTCGCACACGGGTCTCGGCTTCTTCTAACGGGACGCAAGCGGAAGATGAAAGTTCGCCTGCAACCTGAACAATCTCTTCTAAAATCTCCCTGACTTCGGGATTATCTGATGGTATACTTATGCTAATCATCGGTATCCTCTCCTATAAATTTGATTATTTGGATAGGATACCATTTTTTAGTATTCTCCGCAACATATCTGAACATCAATGTTTCTACAAAAACTTTACACACCCGCTGATTACCTCTTGAAATTTCAACAAGTATCGTGTATAATTTTGAATATGTAAGAGTGCACAGTTTGCTATCTCAAATTGGATAATGTTAAAAATAGGCGTTGATAGAAAATCTGCCTAATATGAAAGGTTTTGCATGATACTTGGAAAAGTCACGGGGACAGTCGTCGCAACGCAAAAAGACGAAAAACTTGTCGGGAGCAAGTTGCTGATTGTCCAAGATGTGAATTTAGATGGGGAATTAGAGCGGAAATACACAGTCGCAGTAGACGCTGTCGGTGCTGGCATCGGTGAAATTGTGCTGATAGCAACGGGAAGTTCAGCACGTCAGACAAGTGTAACCAGCAATAAACCTGTTGATGGCGTTGTCATGGCGATTGTTGATACCATTGAAGTCGATGGTGAAGTCCGTTACATGAAATAGAGAGACCGACTGATATGGAACAGACAGAATTGTTCCCGGAAAAAGCAGTCGATGATGAACTGCCGTTAAAACTGGAGTTAATCAAGCAGATCGGATGGTTAGTCCGCCTCCGCTGGATTGCAATTGCAGGTGTATTCTTCACTGTAACGGTTGCCAATTTAGCGAATAGTATGATTGCGAACCCCATCCCATTGTATATTATTGCTGGTCTGATGGTGCTGTACAACTTCGAACCTCAGATGTACCGCAAAGCACCAGAGCAGCAACGGTTGATGTCTATCAAACGGCAAGCGTGTATTCACATTATCCTTGATTTGTTGTCGTTGGTGGCACTGATCCACTTCAGTGGTGGTGTTGAAAATCCATTCATATTCTATTTCATTTTTCACCTGATTATCGCAAGTATCATCTTATCGAAACGTGTCAGCTATATATTAGCAACTCTAAACACTGTCTTATTAAGCTCGCTCATTTTCTTTGAGTATTTTGAGATTCTTCCACACTATCCTCTGAATAATTTTCTGCCTGAATCGCTTTGGCGTGACCCAATCTATATCTTTGGCGTGCTATTTGTGTTTACAAGTACCCTTTTCTTTTCAGTTTATTTGGCAACCACAATCACACAAACAGCGAGGGAACGGGAAGCAGAAACGCGGGAACTGAAAGAGAATTTGGAAGAAAAAGTGGACGAACTCGTTGAAACGCGAAAAGAGGTAGTCTTTGAACGTAATAAATTGAAATCAATTATTGAATGCATGCAGGAAGGTGTTGTTTTTGTGGATTCTACTAACCAGAGTACTCTCTTTAACAAAGCAGCACAAATGATTCAGAAAGATCAATCGGAGCAAAATATGACTCCCGACCTGCAATTCGGCAGTGCTGAAACACTTGCCCAAATCTCACAGGACTTCGTTGAAGGCGGCGACGCGATTGCAAAGAAAAACGAGCAGATAGGTGAAAAACACTTAGAAAACACTTATGCTGCTGTTCGCGATGATGAAGACAATTATCTTGGAACAGTACTCGTTTCACGTGATGTGACTGATCGAAAACGGATGGAACAGCAGCTTATATTTTCAGAAAAAATGGCTGCCATCGGTGAATTAGCTGCAGGTGTGGCACATGAAATAAATAATCCACTTGATGGTTTGTTGAACTGCATCCTTCGTATACAGCGAAACCCGAAAAACATTGAACAAACACAAGAATATCTCGGTTTAATGGAAGAAGCCATCCGTCGTATAGAAGCGACAATCGGAAAATTACTTGATTTCTCCCGACCACATGAATTAACCCTGACTGCAATTAATCTGAACGACGTTGTTAATGAAACAATTGGACTGATTGAATATGGTGCATCCGAAAAAGGGATAAAAATAGAAACAGACTTCCGAGATCAAATTGCTCTCATTCACGGTGATAAACATCTGTTAGAACAAGTTATCCTCAATCTTGCATTGAATGCCATTACCGCAATGCCAGATGGTGGGACGCTTTTATTCCAAACGGGCGAAATAAATTTGGATGCCTTGATAGGAAAACCGATCGTTTACGTTAAGGTAATTGATACAGGAATCGGCATATCAGAAGCCGTTCAAGATAGAATTTTCGATCCGTTTTACACAACACAGATTACAGAAAAAGGGACTGGACTTGGCCTTTCAGTGTCCGATCGAATTGTTCGACAACATCAAGGCGTGATTGAAGTAGAGAGCGAAGAAGGTCACGGTTCAACATTTACAGTAAAATTGCCCATTGCACAAGAACAAACATAGGAGGTCAAAATGAAAATCCTTGTTGTTGACGATGAAAAATTAAAACGCATGACGCTCCGGGATGATTTACGAGAATCTAATTACGATGCTATTGCAGTCGAATCGCCATTAATCGGGCTTCAACTTTTGCAACAAGAGGCGTTTGATGTGTTGGTAACCGATTTACGGATGCCACAGATGCACGGAATTGATTTCCTCAAGAGAGTTAAAAAGGAACACCCACATATCACTGTAATTGTGATGACAGCCTACGCCAGCGTTGAGACTGCTGTTGAGGCACTTAGATTCGGCGCGTACAACTATATAAAAAAACCTTTTTCAAGCGATGAGTTAATCCTCATGTTGGATAAACTCAAAGTATTGCGCGGGAAAACACCTATTAAAAACACACAACCGTCTCTCAAAACATCTGGTACAAACCAAGAACCTTCTCTTTACCAAACACTTATCGGAAAAAGCCAAAAAATCCAAGAAATCTTCAAATTAATACCCAAGGTTGCTTCTGCTGATAGCAACGTTATGATTTACGGGGAAGAAGGCACAGGGAAATCTCTCTTAGCGAAAACAATTCATCTACAAAGTTCGCGGCAGCATCAGCCTTATGTTAGCCTCAATTGTTACGGTCTGACTGCTGATGCTATTGAATCAGAACTTTTTGGGAATCAGTCTCGGCAAGGCAAACTACAATTAGCGAACCACGGCACACTTTTTATTGCAAATGTAGACACTATTCCGATTGACGGACAAGCAAAATTCTTAGCCGTATTAGAAGATCGGAAACTTGCAGCCCTATCTGAAATTGAACACGTTGCGGTGGATTTGCGTGTCATATCAACGTCCCGTGAAAATTTGAAAGAGAAAACAAAACGTGGTGAGTTTCTTGAGGATCTCTACTATCAATTAAATGTTATTCCTTTGTTCCTACCCCCGCTACGCGAAAGAAAAGGTGACATCCCAATGCTCATCAACCATTTTTTGGAGATTTTCTCACCGCACCAAGCCATCCGAATAGAGCCTGATGCAATCAAAGTGCTTACTGAGTATCCGTGGCCAGGGAATATTAGCGAACTCGAAAACATTATTGAACGACTTGTTACTGTTAACAACGGAACTCACATTACCGCAGAAGAAATTCCAATCGAATTAAAGCTACCGACATCTCAAAAACTTGAAAACACGCCAAATTTGACCTCTTTCCATGAAATTATCAAATCTACTGAACGAGAACTCATTGCCTGGGCAATGCGAAAGACACAGGGAAACAAAACGCGAGCGGCGAAGCTGCTCTCAATGAAACCTTCTACTTTTCGCGACGCACTTGCCAAACATATACATGAAATTGAATGGGAAGAATAAGAAGTCAAATATGGTGATCACACAAAAGCGGGAATCTATCAGAAGAAAGATATTAGGGCGGCGTGAAAGTCTACCATCTGCGGAGCGTGCTACCCGTAGTAAACGGGTTGCAGAGCATGTAATAGAATGGATTCGGCAAAGTGAAAAAAATGATTCAGGATGTTCTTTTGATGCGGTGATGGTTTATTTGAGCATGAAAAGCGAGGTAGAAACAAGCGGACTAATTGAATCTCTTCTCAATCAAGGTAGGAAGATTATAGCACCAGTTGTTGAGACGAAAAGCGGTCAACTTGTCCCGAGATGTATTCAGAATCTGGAAAAAGATTTAGTTCGACACCGTTTTGGGATGTTAGAACCGAGCAATAGTTGCCCTATTTTCCCGCCTGATCAACTTAAACTCATTATCGTTCCCGGTATTGCTTTTGATTTAAATGGCTATCGCCTCGGATACGGCAAAGGGTTTTATGACCGTTTTCTGCCTACTTGCCCAAATGCTGTTACAATCGGTATTGCTTTTCAAGTCCAACTCGTAGAAAATACATATCCGCAACCGTGGGACGTTCCGATGCAGCATATTTTCACAGAAGAAGGTTTAATTCCAAGCAAAGGTGTCACTCGGTACTAATAAACGGTTTGAGTTTCTCCAACGTCTTTTCTCCCAAACCCTTCACTTTGGTCAACGCATCAACTGAAGTGAAATTGCCATGTTCTTCACGATATTGAACGATTTTTTGTGCCATTTGTGGACCTATCCCTGAAAGTGTTTCGAGTTCTTCGGCAGAAGCGGTGTTGATATTGAGAAGTGCGGGCTTATCTTGGACAGATTGTTGCGGTTGATCTTCGTTGGGAACAGCGATAAAATCCGGTTTGCCGAGAAATAAGGCAGGGTTGAACCGACGCAACCCCCAGAATCCTGCGCCGATTAAAATGACCGCCACCAGAAAGGTAACCGCACGCCAATAGTGTTTTGCAACGACACTTTCAATATTTTTTGCCACCGTTGTCCTCCTTAGGATTTCCAAATCGGTTCCGGCTTATGAGATCGGTGGTTTATCACGCGCGCTAAAACAAACAATAGGTCTGATAACCGATTTAAACTTCGCAATATCTCTGCGTTTACATCAATTTCACGTGTGAGGTGCACAACACCCCGTTCACTTCTGCGGCACACAGCGCGCGCAACATGCAAAACAGCACCAGCTTGGCAACCACCGGGCAGAATAAAGTTGGTTAGGGGGGGGAGTTCCTCAGAAAGTGTATCAATCGCTTTCTCCATTTCTGTAGTGAAGTTACCCGATATTCGTATCTCAGTAGATTTTGCGTGAGTTGCTGGTGTGGCTAAATCTGCCCCGATTGAAAAAAGGTGGTTTTGGATACGTTCCATCAAATCGCAGAGGTCAGCATCATCAATTAATGTCTGCGCGTAGCCGATATAGGCGTTCAGTTCGTCTATAGTGCCTATTGCTTCAATTTGCAGCGCATCCTTCGGAATACGAGTGCCGCCAAATAATGCTGTTTCCCCAGAATCACCAAATTTTGTGTAGATTTTCATGGTGATTTATTTTATACTGTGTTGCAAAAGGAGTCAATTGAATTATGAACAATCAGACGACACAACTTGCAAATCAAGATTGCAAAATTGAAAACGTTAACGTTATAGACTTACGCGTACCTACATCTGATACACTGCTTGGTTCTGATCCCTTTCACAAAAAACCGAACTATTCCGCAGTGCTAACCATTATAGAAACAGACACTGGACATCAAGGAATATCCGTTGCTTTCACTGCTGGTGCAGGAAACGACTGGATCGCTTACGGTGTTAAAGACCTTGCACAACTTGTTACAGGGATGCAGGTCAAAACCTTTGTGAACGATCCAGGTGCGTTTTTTCGGTTTCTTATTGACCACCATCAATTGCGATGGCTTGCAGATGGTGTGAATCGGATGGCAATCGGCAGTATTGTCAATGCGATGTGGGACCTCTGGGCGAAACTTGTTGAAAAACCGCTTTGGAAACTGCTTGTGGACTTACCACCAGAGAAAATTGTGCAGTGCATCGATTGGCGGTATCTGCGAGATGCGCTAACTCCTGATGAAGCAGAACAGATTCTTAGCACACATTGGGACAGTCGTGACACCCGTGAACAGACACTTCGTCAAAAGGGGCCGAAAGCGTATTCCACTGCTGGTTGGCTCGGTTTAACGGACGAACAAATTATTGAGACAGTGAATCAGGTAAAAGCAGCAGGACTTGATTGCTTTAAAATGAAGGTTGGTCAGGATTTGGATTTTGACAAAAAACGTCTCGCTTTCATAAGGGAGGCTATCGGTGAAGAAGCACGTTTGATGGTGGACGCAAATCAGGTGTGGGGTGTTGACGAAGCAATCGCTCACATGGAAGCACTGACAGAATTCAGACCGACATGGATTGAGGAACCGACCGCGCGCGACGATGTTCTTGGCTTTGTGAAAATTGCACGCGCATTAGAAAAACATGGTATTGGCATTGCAGCAGGAGAACAGGTACCGTCACCTGTCATCTTCAAGCAGTTGATAACAAGCGGTGCTATCCAATTCTGTCAGATTGATGCAACGCGTCTCGGTGGTGTTAATGATGTCCTGGCAGTTATTCTTTTGGCAGCAAAATATAGTGTGCCTGTCTGTCCACACGGCGGTGGTATCGGTTTATGTAATATGATTCAACATTACGCTATGTGGGATCAAATCTGCGTTGCTGCAAACTCCGACACACAGGTGATAGAGTACCTCAACTTCCTGCAAGATGAAGTTTTCATTGAACCGATTAAGATTAGTGATGGTGCATACATCGCACCGACGGTGCCAGGTTGGGGACTTGAGATGTTCCCAGATTTTGTTGAGAAGCATGTTTATCCCACAGGTTCGGTCTGGCAAGGGAGAGAGGCTTCTGGTGGGATAACGTTTTTGGCATGATTGCATTAGCACGTCAAAATAGGTCTAATCATCGGGCTCTTGATGCGGATTTAACTGCTTTTTAATATCTGTCAATGTGTCGTTTATGTCAGATAGAATGATCAAAACTTCACAGATGATACGAAAAGCAATTGGATATATAACAAACCAAATCACTCCGATCAAGAGTATCTCTTTCCAATCTGATAGTTCATCAGGCAATTGCAAAATTTGAACAATTTGAAAGATACCCGCGATAAAAAAGAAATAGACACTTATCCTAAACAAAATTGGTATGATTATAGGAATGAGCATTCGCTTAAAATTAAAAAAATCTTTCATGTGAATCTCCTTTTTAAGCTATAGTAAACTTTAGAATTAACGTGACATTTTGAGGTGTAGGAGGGAACTCCGATTCCCGACTATTAGCGAGGTTCGTCGCGATTCGGAGATCGCTCCTACAGAAAATATGTATCATTATTTTCAAAGTTCACTATAATATCAAGTTTTCGCACTTTCCGCCCGTTGTTTATATTCCGCCGCACCTGATGAAATCCATCCACCGACACCAACAAGTAAAAACTGCACACCTGCCTTGACATATTTCTCAACGGTATCATCCAGTGCCAATGTGCCTGCGGTCTTTCCAGCATCTTGAATACGTGCCAATGTCGTATCAATGGTGTTTTGCACATCGGGGTGGTTATGATTGCCGATATGTCCCATTGATGTTGCTAAATCTGAGGGGGCTACAAAAAACACATCTATATGGTCAACGGTGAGTATCTCGTCCAAGTTGTTAACGGCAACAATATCTTCAATGAGAACAACGAGCAATGTTTGTGAATTGGCAACGTCAAAATAGTTGTCTACACCATACCCTTGGCGACTTGTGAACATACCTCGATGCCCAATAGGTGCGAACTTCCCGCCATCAACAAGGTTTTGTGCTTCTGCTTTTGTGTTGACATGTGGCACAACGATGCCCATTGCCCCGCAGTCCAAGGTGCGATAGATAAGTGCTTGATCGTTGCGATTAACACGCACCACAGAGGTCATGCCCCACAAATCGCATGCACGTGTGAGATTACCAAGGTTTGTTGCATTTACATTGCCGTGTTCACCTTCCAACCAAACACCGTCAAATCCGTTGGGACCGAAAGCGTCTATATCATCTGCGTTTGTCAACCCTGCAATAATGTATGCAAACTCGCCAGATGCTAATTTCTGTTTAATCCGATTTGGTCTTATTTCCATTATGCTCTCTCTTTCTCAGTTATTAGATTTTGCAAGGAATTCTGCTGGCAGCACTTGATGTACTGTATCAATTACCAATTGTTCAACACCGGGGGCAAATCGTGTGGGTTGACCGAAATAGATCATTGCACCACCCCCCTCGTACCCGCCTTCAGCTAACACCCGCTCCGATGGGATGTAGCCGGGAAAAGCGTTTGCGTAAGCACCAACCCATAATCTTGTATTATCAAACTCCTTTTTCAGACGCAACGAAAAGTCTACCACGACCTCACTTGCAAGGAATATCACAGCCAATTCATGACCGAAAGTCCATGCTTGTATCGGATAAGAAATTTCTGTTTTGATTGCTTGTCCATTCTCTAACATTTCAAGATGCTTTTTGGCATGATATCCGATTGCACCACCTTGTGCTGCTCGTGCCTTCCATTCATCACGAGTTGGTAGTTTATCAAACGGTAAATTCACTCTCTCAAACACGCCTATAGGGACATCAGAAATACTTTTTGTATCTCTTTCAAGTTGGTGTTCAACCTCTTCTGCAAGTGCTTTTCCGTGTTCTTTGGCATAAGCGAGACGCGTTTCAAAGACCTCTTGCTTTCCTTCCGGCATTGGCCGCATCCGTGACTCTGGGTTGGCATCCGCCCCACATCCAATCGTTATCAATGCAGTTACATTTGGATGTGCTTTCTGAATCTCTTCTTGTGCGAATCCTGCCCAGTCTCCACAGATATGGTTATCTGCACCTGCTAACGTCGTGCAATGGCAGGCATAGCTTACCCAAACAGCATGCAAATTGTCTTCTGTATCAATAAACTGCATGACAGGTAGCGAGTGATCGACAGGTCCACCTTCAGTTCGTCTGTTCTTTGCGAAACTGAGTTCACCAATGTTCCAAGCTAATCTACAAGGTTTTCGCCTTGTGAGTGCTTCCAGTGCTATAGTTTCCATCCAGTTTTTCAGTTGTTGGGTATAGCGGTCAATCTTTTCCTGTTCTTCTGGTGAAATATCAGCACTGAAGATGAATGATGCAGCGTTTGTTAGGCACGGCGCACTGTGGGTATGCGTGTAACATGCAACGAAATTCTCTCGCGGAATACCAGTTTTATTTTTTACGCGTTCAGACACTTCTTCAGTCAATTCATCAGGTAATCCGCAGTTTTCTACGGTTATCAGGACCACAGGATCATCGTCATCGTTACCGATAGCGAGTGCTTTTGCGTATATCCGCTGGATAATTCCTTCGGACTCCGTACGTCGACTGCCGTAGCCGTTGAGCCGAATTGGGTAATCGGGGGTAATGTCTATTTGTGCAACACCAACATCAATGAGATTATCTTTGTCTGCCATTTGGTTTCCCTTTCTAATTTCCTGCAAATGATTTACTACGGGACACATCCACTAAACTGATATTTTCATTACTCCATTTCCATTGCATCAGCAAACACATCTTCGAGCGAATGCCGGACCTCCCGCAATTGACGGAGTTGGACACCTGTTTGGTATGCCAATCTGAAGAAAAAACTTCCTTCTGTTGGATCTGTTGTTTTGGATGTGACGCGGACGCGTCCATCAGGCCGCAACTCAGTGTCGTAAGGATAACTTTCTAAGGCGGCAACATAAGCATCACGATCGCCTACAATTTTTAGGTCAAAAGCCTGCCCTTGATTTTTTCTCAGTTCTTCAATATTACCTTGGATAACAAGGCTGCCGTGAGAAAGTGCCATTACATGTTGACATGCGGACTCCACATCAGGCAACAGATGTGAAGATAACACCACATCAATTCCCTTATCCGCTGAAATATCTTTAACAAGTTCAAGCATCTCCTCTCTGCCGGTTGTATCCATGCCGTTTGTTGGTTCGTCAAGCAGTAACAACTTCGGATCATGCACCAATGCCTGTGCTAACTTCACACGTTGCCGCATCCCTGCGGAATATCCGCTAATGGGACGGTAACGCTCTTCATCAACACCCACGTAATATAGCACTTCGTGTGCACGCTGCATCGCATCACGTGACGGCATGCCACAGAGTTGCCCTGCATAAGCGACCAGTTGAACGGCATTCATCTGCGGGATTAAGCAGTCGTCTTCGGGTAAATAGCCAATCTGTTGTCGGATATCCACTTGTTCGGTTTGCACATCCAGTCCGAAAACTTTTGCTTCACCTCGGTTTGGAATTATAAAACCGAGTAGCATCTTAATCAATGTGCTTTTTCCAGCACCGTTAGGGCCAAGCAATCCGATTGCACCACTCCCTAATTCTACTGAAAGGTCGTCTAAAGCAGGATTAGTGCCAAAAAAGACTGAGACGTTTTTTATTTCAATTAGCATTTTTTGTATTATGAATAAATTCGGTTCACGCGTTTTGTTATACTTGTCAAAATTTCATAAGGAATTGTATTGGCTCGGTCAGCTACTTCATAAATTGTTATTTCTTCGCTTCCCTGTTTCCCAATGAGGACAACTTCGTCACCTACTGCTACATTATCTGAAGACCCTAACTGAACCACCATCATATCCATGCAGATAAGTCCGATTATCGGGCAGCGTTTCCCACCAATTAACACCTCACCAACACCTGAAAGTGGTCGCGGATAGCCATCGCCAAAGCCAACTTGGACTCCTGCCACACGAGTTCGAGACGATGCCTGATATGTCAGCCCGTAACTTACACCTTCTCCTTGCTCAATAGAATCTATCCATCCGACCCGTGCCTTCCATGTCAGCGCAGGTTGCAACTGGATCGGTTTTTCGTTTGCTGGATAGATTCCATATAAACTCAAGCCGGGACGCACAGCGTCAAAATGGGATTCAGGGACTGCCAATGTTGCCGCGCTGTTTGCGGCATGTTTGATCGGCACATTCGGAACGTTTGTAAGCACGGAAGAAAATCGGTTGAGTTGGAGGTGTGTGAAACTTTTATCGGTTTCATCGGCAGTTGCAAAGTGTGTAAAAATACCCTCAACTTCAAGATATGGCAATGTTTTTAGTTTTTTCAGAAACGCTGCTGCTTCGGTATAGCGAACCCCACATCGGTTTATCCCGGTGTTAACATCAACGTGAACCTTTACTTTTTCTGTAGATGCCTGTCGTGATCGGGACTTACCATCTTCATTTAACTTTTGCGCCAGCGTGAAATTATCAACAGCGGGAGTCAAATTGTAAGAAACAATATCCTCTGCTAAATCTGGCAATGGACTAAAAAGAATAAGAACAGGTTTTTGAATGCCTGCCTCACGTAGTTCAATGCCTTCCGCAACCGTTGCCACTGCAAACATATCCGCAATTATGTGCAACGCCTCTGCAACAGGAATAACACCGTGTCCATAAGCATCAGTTTTCACAACAGCGATTAATTGACCTCTGGTGTGTGTCTTTATCGCTGTAGCATTGGCTTGAATAGCATTTAAATCAACTTCTACGTGTACTTGAGTGCTTGCGTCCAAAGCAATTTCCTGTTGTATTTACATAACATAAGTTTAACTTAAGGATTAGAGGCACCCACCACGAGTCACATTTGATAAAAATCAACTCCGCACTCCAGCGGAGGAAAGCGTTAACTTTTTCTATAGACATATCGCTCCGCTGGAGTAAAAGAATAAAAAACGCTAACAACGACATAGGCGTTGATTTGGAATTCCACCCTAAACTTGATACTTATTTCGAACTCACGTTAACGTAATTCGGATATTGTGCCTTCAACCCCAATCAACGTCAGTTTCCGTAACAACCAAGCATCTTCCATAACATTCACGACCTCCAGCGTAAGAACAAGTTCATAGTTGCCAGGTGCAGTTATATTTCGCGAAACATCTAATTCATCTGCAATTGTTAACGGCCCATCGGGCTGCACAACGCCAATTGCGCGATTTCTAATAACTGGCATGCCGTTGATAGTTATTGTCAAAAACGCACCTGCGCGTGCTGTCTCCTGAAGTATTTCATATCGCAATCTGATGTTATCACGAAACAACTCATCTACGTTCAATCGATATATCAGAGTCTGTTCAAAGGTGTTCCCTTGCCAATAACGATTTGGCATCGCAACAATTGCATGACCGATTTGGACCTCAATTCGAATATCAGCCCGTTCAGTTACTGTGCCATCAGAGACTTCGAGGGTAATCGTATAAGTGCCAGCGGATTCAGGGGCAACATAAACAACGCTTTCGCCACTACCGACAATCCTGCCACCGCTTGCTTGCCATTCGTAAACCAGCTCAGATGAATCTCCAGAATAGTTTACTGTTGCCTTGATGGTTGTGGTATCCCCGATATTGAGTGTATGCGACTCGGATTCTAAGTCAAGATCGAGCATCTCTTTATCTATGCTCAGCAGGTTTTCTGTATCGCAAGCCGATATTAGACCGATTGCACACAATAGACAAAGGATTTTGACATAAAATTGAATTTCTTGGATTTTCATATTGATATTATACCATAATTTGCAGTAATTAGTTAACTCGTTTGTGTATTTCGTCCACGAAACCACAGGAATAGCACGATGAGGACGATTGAATTGATCAATAACATCGTTGAAATGGCATTAAGCTCTGGCGTAAGACCAAACTTTAGGCTTGAATAGATATGGACTGACAGCGTTGTAGATCCAACGCCTGCGGTAAAAAAAGTGATCACAAAGTCGTCTATTGAGAGTGTAAAGGCGAGCAGTGCGCCGCCGATGATACCGGGGGCGATAAGCGGGAACGTAATCCACCAAAATGTTTGCCACCGATTTGCACCAAGATCAAGTGCTGCTTCCTCTATTGTGTCATCATACCCTTGTAAACGCGCGCGGACAACAATGGTAACATAAGCTATATTGAAAACTACGTGCGCTAAAATCACTGACGTTAATCCGCGCGGAAAATTGACCTGCACATAAAATGTCAACAATGCAATCGCCAAAACGATATCTGGAATAATGAGGGGTAGATAGAGCACACGAGTCAAGGTAGTACGGATCCCAAATCGATATTTTTCTATTGCAAGTGCTGCTGCTGTTCCGATGATAGTTGATATGAAAGTTGCAACACCAGCGATTATCAAGCTATTTTTGCATGCACGCCAGACATCAGGATTCTTAAACATTTTCGCGTACCAGTCGAGCGAGAACCCCTCCCAAACTGAAATCTGATCGCCACTGTTGAATGAGAACACAACAACGACCAAGATCGGGACATAGAAAAAAAGAAAAACTAAGAGGATATTGATTTTAAAAAGTCGTTTCATTGAAAATATTGTAACCTTTACTAAGTTTCTGCAGATTCACTGCCTTGCAAAGCACGAAAATATAGAATAGTCCCTATAAGCACTATCGCCATGAGCATGAATGAAAGAGCAGATCCAAATGGATAATCTCGCGCGCTTTTAAATTGGCGTTCAATCACGTTTCCGATAAAACTCACCTTTCCGCCGCCAAGGATGTCAGGTGTTAGAAATGCACCGACTGTCGGGATAAAAACCAACATTGACCCGGCAAGGATACCGGGCAGGCTAAGTGGTAAGGTTATGTGCCAAAAAGCATGACGAGGGGACGCTCCCAAATCCTTCGCCGCATCTATTAGAGACAAATCCAGCTGTTCTAATGCAGCGTATAATGGAAGAATCATGAACGGCAAATAACCGTAAACCAGACCGATCTGCACTGCCAAGGGTGTATTGAGGAGTTCTAAGGGTTGAAATCCTGGAATTAGAAGTGCAAGGAAGCTGTTCAGAAGTCCTTCTGTGCGTAAAATCAGTATCCACGCGTAAGTGCGTATCAAGAAGTTTATCCAAAACGGGACTATTACAAGTAATAACAACACATTTCGCCATTTGGGTTGGTAGCACGCCAGATAATAGGCAAACGGATACCCGACAATGAGACAAATCGCTGTGCAGACGAGTGCGGTTGATACGGAACGCCAAAGTATGCCGAGATAGAGTCTATCAAACAGGCGCTGATAGTTTTCCAGTGTGACGTTCCATTCTATTCCGCCGGAAGTGCCGCGCTCCGCAAAACTATAGGTAAGGACAGAGATGAGAGGAACGAAAAAGAAACAAAATAGCCAGAGGATAACGGGGGAGAGTAGGATTAAGAGACGGTAGTTACGACGCATTTTCTGTTTCAAAAACTGGGATATTATTTGTATATTTCAACGATCCGTGTTTTCAAGAAAATTCATGTTGTCAATTTTGCTTTAATAGGTTTTTAAGTACGTCTTTGCTCACGTCTTTCATACAAATGGCGGATATTTTCCTCACATAAAAATTCAATGATCAAACCGTTCTCAATGAAAACCTCGAGTGATCCATACCATTGGCTATCCACAGATTGTAAGCGAGTTGCTTTTTGATGATGTTCATTCTCGTAGACAACTGCAACAGTAATAAATTTTTTGTCGTCAGAGTCAAATTCAGAGAATGCATTGGGTAACTCTTCAAAGCCGATTTCGTCTTCGGATGGAGTAATGTGGACCTGGACACACTTCTCCGGGTTCTCGTAATTGCGGATAAACCACTCTAAAAAGTGTCCACCGTTGCGCACGTTCGTTGTTAAATCCTCATCTTCCAGGTAGTTTATATACTCACCGAGAATTATCCAATTATCGTCTATAACAACCCTTTCGGATCCTTCAATAATTTCATCTAACCGCTCCTGACATGCTACTACACACTCTTGCCATGCCTGTTCAGACATACCTTTTGCAGCGAGGATAACGTTCGTATCTACTACAACAGCGTCCATTAACCCCCCACTTTCTGCTTGCGTTTAATCTGTTCACGGGTCATTTTAGTCAGATCACCTCTCACATTGCCAAAAAAGTTTTTCGGCCAGTTTTTGATGTTACCGAGGTCATCTAACTCCAGGGGTTTGATTTCAGAAGTTCCGTTTTCATTCTCACAAAAATAGAGGGCAGTCTGATTAGCACTGATCTTCTCTTCTGCAATCCGCAATTGTAAGCGAGTTAGGAAGTGTTCGCTATGGCTTTCTACCAAAATCTGAAGTTTTCGCTCAGTGATAACCTCTATTAAGAGATCTGCGATGTCAGCTTGCGCTTTGGGATGAAGGTGAGTTCCAGGCTCTTCAAGAATCAGCGTAGATCCGATCGGGACATAATAACTCAGAACCAGAACCGGAAGAAATTGAGCAACTCCATAACCTATGTCTGCCAATGTTACTTTAATACTTTTTGGACTCCTTTGGATTCGGAATTCATAGTTTTTGTTATCCCGTGGACCGGTCCGTGCAAATTCAAAGGCGTACGCTAATTCCATTTTTTGTAACCACGCTGAAATCCGTTCCTCAATTGGGACATTTTTTCCTTTATAAGGGGTTGTTCGCTGATCTATACGAGCGGAGAGAAGAGCATCAATTGTCTGACCACCCCACTGTCCGGGAGTTTCAGGAAAATCACCCTCCCAATGATAGTAGCGTTGTGGATGTTTGCGGGTTGGCCCCAGATAAAAAACATGTGAAAAAATCTCCTCAAATTTAGACGAAAGCAAGTAAAATGATTCGTTTGAACCTGGAAATGCCTGTGTTGATTCTTCTATACTATAGCAGTTTTTATAAGTGCCTGTGAAGAGACGTTTGCCACAATAGGAAATTTCGTTACCTTCTAACTTAATTTTGTTAATCCCCTTTCCTCCGATATCGTAACAAATACGATTGACATCTTGCGAATTACCATATTTTTTGATAGTAGTCTCAAAATTGAAAGAATCAAATGTAACTTCATCTGGCTCCAGCCTATATTGAGTAATTCTGATTGTCATTAATTCTGGGAATTTACACCCAAACTCTAACTCAAGTTCTTCATCCTCTTGATGCCTATGAATAACTTCATGGAAATAACCAAGATTGACAAGAGAATTCTCATCACCGAAAAATAGAATTTCCTCGGTTCCAACAGTCTGCTTAAGCAATAGCAGCACCTGCAACAGGCTACTCTTCCCAGAACTATTTGTCCCGAAAAAACCCGTCAACGGCGCAAGTTTCACCTCACCGCTATCCTTCCACGCCTTGAAGTTTTTCATGCGTATATGTGTAATCATTTTCTCTGTTTCCGTGTTGACATATTATGTTTAGAGTTGGTCTTCAATCCATTCATCATCGTGGGTGGGATTATAGATGAGTCCTTTTTTATTTTAATGTCAAGACAGAGATCCAGGTATTCTAAGACCATGTGTCCGACAAGGACAGGTAGCTCGGCCGGTAGATCCGCCACCTCTATCGTCCCATCCCGTTTTGCTTGTTCTTTGAGAATGTCTGCCATTGACTTTGCCATGGTTTCTACCTCCATATCGTGTCCATGTTGTTCACTCTGCTGGTTTTATTCATCAAAATCATCAAGTGTATCGATGGTTGCGGCTTTCTCAAAGAGTGAATTAAGGCGTGAGAGGTTCTGTATGCCGTTAATTTTCTTGGTAATGGATTCGGGGACATTATCAAACTTTATTTGCAGCAGTTTGATAATGTCTTCCCGTTTTGCTTCTTCTATACCTTCTTCTCTGCCTTCTTCTTTGGTAATTTCAATGATAGATTGTGCCATTTTTTCTACCTCCATATCGTGTGTTCGCTGATCAATGAGTGTAATCAAATTTTTGTGTTCATCAGGAGGGCGGCGATGTAGGATGAACAAGATGAGATAGATCATCGCTTTACGCCGCTGCGGTGCGTATTCCTCACCCAGTGTGTCAAAGTATGAAAACGTCTTAAGCATCGCATCAATTAGCGTTTCCTCGTCCGCATTTTCCTGTTGAAGAACGGTTAGCAACCACCCCAAGAGTGGATGTTCTGTTTTTGTTAGGTCCGCTACATCGGTTTCATTTACACTTAGAAATAACGTATCAAATTTTGGAACAAACCGCGCGAGCACATCCGGCATATCCATTATTGCATCAAGTGTTAGTGGGTTATTCCATCGCTGCTCACCGGTGTAATATACAATCGGCAGAATCGGTCGAAAACGCCACTGACTTTTAGGCACTTTATTAGATTCCCATTCTCTACGTTGGAAATCCCAAATCTGCATCATGTAAAACAACACCCGAAACCCCATTATCGGGTCAACCGTGGATTGATGCTCAATGAGGATATAAATTAGCAGCTCATCTGTTCCCGATTCCGTCTGAAACGGCGCGGTAAACACCATATCAGACTCCTGTTCGCGCAGCGTGTCAGGGATAAAACTCCTGTTAATCTGCGATAGGCGGCTAAAGTCAATACACGCCGCCAGTTCACTTGCAAGGATTTCCACCAGGTCCCGGACGTACTCTTTGTCTTCAAACAACCAGCGTGTACTTCGGTCAGGAAAGGGTTCAATTGGGATGTCGGAAAAATTGAGTATTTCCGGTTCTTTTGCCATAGTCTTTATTACATCAATGCATCTTGCACAGCCTTAGGGAGGTCAACATCAATTGGATAATCAGGACGTAACCTCAATGTTGAATGCACTTGCGGCATCCAGTGTCTACAAGATTCTAATCAGCAGCAGGGGCGAAGGTTTCAGGGTTCTCCGCGGCTGCATCGTAATCGTCAATCAGTTTTGTAATAACAGGATTATCACTGCAAAGTGGGCAGTTTTCATCTCGATTGACTTTCATTTCGCGATAGGTCATACCGAGTGCTTCATAAAGGATAAGCCTGCCAATAAGCGGTTCACCAATACCGATAATATATTTAATCGCTTCTGTTGCCATCATCACACCAATAACGCCTGGGAGCACGCCCAGGACACCAGCTTCACTTCAGCTCGGCACTAAGCCGGGCGGTGGTGGTGTGGGGTACATGCATCGGTAGCACGGGCCCTCATTCGGTTTGAAAAGTGTGACCTGTCCCTCAAACTGAAAAATACTGCCGTGAACAATCGGTTTATTCATAAGCACTGCAGCGTCGTTGACGAGGAAACGGGTGGCGAAGTTATCACATCCATCCACAATCAGGTCGTATTCCGAGAAGATCTCTTCAACGTTGTCAGCGGTAAGACGGAGATTATAAGGTGTAATCTCAACATCCGGATTAAGTGATTTTATAGTTGTAGTCGCGGATTGAACTTTCGGTGTACCAACTGCCTCTGTGCGGTGTAGGATCTGACGTTGTAGATTGCTTAATTCCACAACATCTGAATCTATGACACCCATGTGCCCAATGCCAGCAGCGCCCAGATAAACGCCAGCAGGTGAACCTAACCCACCTGCACCGACAAGTAAGACCTTTGCATCAAGCAGCTTCGCTTGTCCGCGTTCGCCAACTTCAGTCAGCATAAAGTGACGGCTATACCGGTCAAGCTGCTCATGCGACATCTCTTTATCTTGTGCAGTTGGAAAACCTGCGGCACTCCAATCCCGGTATCCACCAGCCATGGACACGGTATCTGTATATCCCATTTCACGGAGTGATTTTGCAGCAAGTAGCGAACGGAGTCCTGCGGCGCAGTAAACAACTACTTTTTGGTCACGGTCAGGGAGGTAGTTTTCAACAGAAAACTCCAGCATTCCGCGTGTGACGTGCACAGCATCGGGAATATAACCAGCGCGATATTCATCTTCATCGCGAACATCCAGAAGTACAAAGTCGCTGCCGTTTTCTTGATCTGCTTTCACGTCAGCGATAGTCACTTCTGGAATTTCTGTTTTTGCCTCCTCTACGATTTGCCTATAGGATTTCATATTTTGTTCTCCAAAGTTATGTTCCTGTTTTGTTAAGACTGATTTTATACAAATTTCACGTGGAAACCAGACTACTATGAAACTATCTCACATTTCTATTTTTGCGACGAGTGTCCAGAAAATGTCATGAATCCATCTCTAATTCCACAATGATTATACCACAAAAGTATGATGTTGTCAATTGTCAGGGTTATTTAGTTTTCGGTTTTTTGAGCAGATTTTATCACAGACGTTAATATATCAATGGACTTATTGTCTGTCCTAAATCACTTATTGTCTGAACCAGGATTTTCAAGATTATCGGATTATCAAGATGGGTTTTTTGTGGATTTAGTGTCTCTGGACATGTTTGTCGTCTGCGTTTGGATGCAGAATAGCGGTTGATGGGTAACACTGAAAAATCCCGGAACTCCTATTATCTTGAAAATCCTGGTTCAGACAATAACAATGATGCAACGAAAACTAATGTCCATTCTGATTCAAAACATAAGCTCACAGTTAACCTGATAAAATGAGAATTCTTAAAACTAAATAACCCTGGCTAATAACCAAAAAAAGTTGACATCTGCCCTCAGGTATGATATACTACTATAATAATTTTACCGAAGGAGGTTTGTAAACATGGTTCAAGTTGAAGTTACGGTCGATTCAGGCGAATCCTTTGATAGGGCACTTGCTCGTTTTAAAAAAATGTGTGGTAAAGCGGGTGTTGTCACTGAAATCAAAAAACGAAGTTTTTATGAAAAACCGAGTGAAAAGCGTCGTCGAATTGAACTGAAACGGCAGCGGAAAGTAAAGCCGCGCACGATGGAATATCGTCCACGCTATGATAACAGCAGATAGAGCGGCTTCGGGAGGTAGTGTATGCCCGTTTGGGATGTTGATGTTACAAAGACTGATGGAAACTATAAAGGACTTTTAATTGAATATTGCCAAGAACGCGGATTAAGCCAACCTCGCTTTACCGAAACACAACACGGCACACCGGACGCACCAAGTTGGAAAGTTACAGTCCATTACGGTGACCGGATCCACGAAATGACTGATCCGATACCGGGAGCAAAAAAAGAGGCTCACCAATTCGCCGCGAAACAGGTGCTTGACATAATCTCTGCAAACCGTGAACGCTTGTTAACAGATAAAGTGGATACACAAGATAATATAGGGCAAGGATCGGTTGAGGTGCCAGCAATGAGTGAACCGCTTGAGGTTGCATTGCCGCTGATTACAAGCTCGATGGCGATTGCAAATGGGAGGCTCGGGACATCGCAACCCTCCCGGTACCGTGGCATTTCGGATGCTGAATTTTCTCGGAAATTAGCGCAGTTGACGATGCAGATTGTTAGAGATTTGGCTAAGGCGGCGGATGACGCAAATATAAAGTTTCCTGATGTAGATATATAAATCGATTATGGCGGGGTCAGAGAGAGTTCTGACCCCGTTTTTTTGGTCGTAGGTTTCCCAGTTTCCTTTCGCTGCAAGGGTTTGGCAGGGCACAGGGATCCCACACTACAGATAAGATGTGGTAATATGATTGAACGGATCAAGCGTCGATTCCGGCAAAATAGATTGTTAGCACCTCTGATGGGGTGCCCCTATTCTGCGCCGCGTTGGAATCGAGCTGTTAAGCGGGTGATTCGAGAACTGGGGACTGAAGCACGAATTTTAGACCTGGGTTCAGGCACACATCGGCGTGCATCGAATGTCATAAATCTTGAAATTGAGGCAACGCCTACGGTGGATATTGTAGCAGATGGACACTCGTTGCCGTTTGCGGATGGGGTTTTTGATGCGGTTATTTCTGAAGCAGTGCTGGAGCACGTCTACGATCCGCAGCGTGTTGTGGCAGAAATGTTCCGTGTACTGAAACCGGATGGATATGTGTGCGCAGCAGTGCCGTTCTTACAGGGTTACCATGCATCGCCTCACGATTATCAACGCTGGACGACTACAGGGTTCGTGGCGCTGTTTTCTCAGTTTCGCGAGGTTGAAAGTGGGGCATGTGCGGGACCAACAACTGCACTCCATTGGGTTTTTCGTGAATATGTTGGACTTGTGTGTTCTTTTGGGAGTTTGTTAGTTGCGAAGGCAATATCACTTCTGATAGGGTGGTTGACATTTCCGTTGGTGTGGTTGGATATGCTGTTGTTATTACACCCGCATTCACATATTTTGGCATCTGCGGTGTATTTTGTTGGGCGGAAAGGAACTTGACACTTACTGTAGGCGCATTTTGTAAACAATCTCATGGTAGGCGCGTTTCCAAAACGCGCCTACCAAAAGGTTACTTTTCCTTAGGGCTGAAATTCCGCTGCATCCACATAATAAATAAAGCCGATACACATTTCATCTGTGGTTTTGTCTCCCCAACCGACTGGGATAGGTGGGTCATGCGGGTTAGCAGGATTAGATGCAGAATTGTCGAAATGAGCGACAAGCGAAACCTGCGTGCCTGCGGGAAGGAAAATAGGTTTTTGATAGTGGTAGATGTCCTGCCAGTTGAAATCCCAATCCTGTATCCAGATAAGGTCAATTGGAGCACCTGTAGGAGGCTTAGCGATAATCCGCATGTCGCGGCCGAGGAGATGCATGTGCGGCATAGTAGCTAACAGATAACTGTCTTTCTTGACACGTCTGGATGCGTGAACAGCATATTTCGCCTCGCCTGCTGGAATCATAAATTTATCGTTGATTGCCGAGCCGATTTGCAAAGGGACTGTTTTCGCTGTTTTGGAGAAGTACAGTCCCATCCGCGATTGGTCACGCTCTGTATGTCCAGTGCGGTAGTAGTGTACCTGCAGGACGATGTCTGCACCTTTCGGCAATAGATACCCAACGCCTTCAGGTAGAACGGAAGGTGTAACGCCGGGTGCCCATCCACCGAGTGTTCCCGCGATATCTATGCCGGGGCCCGTGCCTTCTGTGACATATCCGGGTTTTGGGTCTTGTGCTGCAAGTTTTCGTCCTTGTCCTGCTGTATCCAAGTATGCGATAACGTGATGGACTGTCCTACGGTTGCCCGGTTGCACGTCTACTGCCTGAACATATATATCTGTGTCAAAGTTGGTGGGAATGATAAAGTGTCTATATTCGTCTTCACCTTCCGGTTCGATCTCGTATTCAACAGGCATTTCAACGATGTGGTCGGGTTCTCCGAGTGCCCATCCATCATGAAATTTGGGGTTCGGAGGTGCCGTTGAGAGGTCACCTGCAGGGGCACCAGCCTTTGCCCATTTAGTTATCATTTGAATTTCTTTGTCGGTTAATCTGCGTTCATTTTTGAAGTCCCCGTAGCCGTGTGCGGGTTTCCAAGGCGGCATCAGTCGTGCTTTGGTGTATTCAGCGATTTCGGTTGCCCATGCTTTTGCCTCACGATAGTCGGTCAGTGAAAACGGGGCAACTTCGCCTTGTCGGTGGCAGGTTTGGCACTGCTTCTGTAGGATTGGTGCAATGTGCTCACTATAGGTAATCTCTGCTTGGAGAGTGGGTGCTAACAGTACGAATGTAATAAGTATGATTAAGAATTTTTTCATCGATTCAGGAGTATCCTCCAGTGTGATTTGTTTATATTATAGTATGATTTAGAGGGGATGTCAAGTTAATTGAGGGGTGTGCCTAATTATTTGGTACATCCACATAGACGATAATACCAAATTGACGCGATAATTCTCAGTAGATTAGGAACCACCTCGCTAAATACCATACGGGGAATGCTTTTGGCATCAATTCACCGGGTTTTTGGAAAATTAGAATTACCGAGTTAAAAACTTAATCTTCATGAAGTTTGTGCTACATAGCTAGCAACTTGAGTTATGATAATTGCAGTTTTCGATTGCATGATCAGATTAATTGTGAATATCGCAGTTTTATGATTTTTTTTCTTGACATGCAGGTTTTTGCATGATATAACGTTAATGTAATTTTCGTACCTTGGCGTTACATTGATTGTAAGCACTCAGTTTTTTGTTACTTTTTGACATTAGTATTTCAGTATGATATATTAGATATGTTTGCATGCCGCTGGTCAAAACGGAGTAAACTATGTCAACCAATAAACAAAGTACAGCGCACACACCACTAACAGTGGATCATGTTGAATTAGACATTGCGTTTGAAGATGCTGGCGGATTAAGTCCAGCTGAATATCAAAAACCGGCTCCCAGTTCACTCACTCCCAAAACGGTTGAGGCATCTCAATCGCTTGCTGTGGCTGTGGATACATTGGTTGATGTAGTCGGACGGAATGAGAGTCATCTCTTGGCCTCGTTGAATTCCAACGATTATCAACAACTTGTTGGAGCTTTGGAGGTTTTGACTGTTGTCGTTGGCGAGAATAAAAATCATCTTTTAACTCCCTTGATGGACTCCATTGACACCCTTATTGAGAAGTGTAAAAACGACATTGAAGAGGGTAATGAGGAGAAATTTGATATGAAAACCCAAAATCATTCCTTGGGTCAAGGCATGCCCAAACTGCATCGTCCTGAAAAGGTTGGGCGTCCGGCAACACGATCCCGCGTGAAACTGTCTGACCTCCTTGCACAAGATGCCAATATGACTGGATCCAATGGTGCTGCAACTGAAAGACCTTTTAAACTGCATCGTCCTGAAAAGGTTGGGCGTCCGGCAACACGATCCCGCGTGAAACTGGCGGACCTCTTAGCACAAGAAACTGATGATACCACATCCGGAGAGGTAAAGACCGGGCCCCCGGTAGGTAACGAAGTATGGTAACATCAGCCCAGTACGACCCGGAATACGTCCCGGTGAGAGGTGACGTTATGTGGATAGATTTTGATCCTCAAGCCGGGAATGAAACAATGAAACGGCGGCCCGCCCTTGTTTTATCCTCTGCAGATTTCAACTATTGGCGAAAGGTTGCTGTTGTTTGTCCTATTACCCGAACTGTCAGAACGAGTCGTTTTGCTGTTGTTATTCCAGAAGGTCTTTCAGTGCATGGGGCAATTCAGACAGATCAAATCAAGTGTTTGGATTGGCATGCAAGAAATGCTGTTTTTGAGATTGAAATGCCAGATGAAATAGTGGAACAAGTCTCCGAAATGGTTGCAGCGATAATATGGGCAGACTAAGTTTTACCAGCTTCAAAAGCAATAATATGGAAATTGGTGTCTGTAAACAAGATATACGACTAGTTAACACATCCCGCCCCGAAATATCTCCTAAAAAACGAATCCTGATACACGAAATTGGTATGAGATTTTCTATTCTCTTCAAATATATTATTAAGGAAAACCGTGAACGCAGAAACGCTCATTAAAATTATAAAGGACATCAATAATCCAGAGACAACTGGAACAGTTGAGGACACAATTGAGCAATGGCGTGCCGTGGCTATTCTTGCCGAAGCGATAGATGCTGAACTCGCTGCCCAAGCTTGGTTTTCAGTTGGCTCCCTCCTTTCAGAAAATGATCGAAAAGAAGAAGCACTTTCCGCTTATGACAAGTCCCTATCTCTCAAACCTAATGATGCTATTTTTTACAACGATCGAGGGGCTACAAAGGCGTTGCTCGGTCAATTTGAAGGGGCAATATCCGATTATAACGCAGCAATCCAGTTGAGCTCAGAATATGCGGACGCATACTACAACCGTGGGATTACCAAAGGTGAATTGGAGCAATATGAAGCCGCTATTGCCGACTATGATGCGGCAATACACCTGAATCCCGATTATACAGACACCTACTACAACCGTGGGATTGCCAAAGGTGAATTGGAGCAATATGAAGCTGCCATTGCCGATTATGACGAGACAATTCGCTTGAATCCGGATCATGCGGACGCATACTACAACCGCGGCATTGCCAAAGGTGAATTAAAGCAATACGAAGCTGCTATTGCCGACTATGACGAGGCAATTCGCATAAATCCCGATTATACAGACGCCTACTATAACCGCGGCGGCGCAAAGAACGAAATTTACCACCATGAAGCAGCCATACTTGACTATGATGAGGCAATACGCCTGAAACCCGACTTTGCTGAGGCATACACCAACCGAGGCGTTGCAAAATACAATTTGGGACGACATGAGGCTGCGATCGTTGACTTTGATGAAACAATTCGTCTTAAACCAGATGATGCCTCTGCCTATTCCAACCGAGGCTATGCAAAGAGCCAAATTAACCAATTTGAGGATGCAATTGCAGACTGTGATGAGGCAGTCCGGTTAGATCCAACTTTAGCCGTAGCCTATAATAGACGCGGGATTGTGAAGAATCGGTTAGGACAGCACGAGGCTGCGATTGCTGACTTTGACGAAACAATCCGATTGGATCCAGAGTATCACTTTGGTTATCAGAATCGGGGTTATGTAAAAAACCAGCTTGGTCAATATGAGGCTGCAATTGTCGATTTTGATGAAGCCATTCGGCTAAAACCGGATCACGCCTTCGCCTACGACAGCCGAGGCTATGCACGCGAAAAACTTGGACAAAAAGAGGCGGCCACTGCCGATTATGAGACAGCTGTTACTTGTTTAAACAAGGTAATTTGCTTAAACCCAAATTCTGCCACTGCCTACAGCAATCGAGGCTATGCCAAAAGACAGTTAGGACAATATGAGGCAGCGATTGCGGATTATGATGAGGCAATACGACTTAACCCAAATTACGCCACTGCCTACAGCAATCGAGGCTATGCCAAAAGACAGTTAGGACAATATGAGGCAGCGATTGCGGATTATGATGAGGCAATACGACTAAATCCAAATTACGTCACAGCATACGGCAATCGGGGATTTACGAAGAGAAAATTAGGTCAATATGAGGCTGCTATCGCAGACTATGACGAGGCAATACGACTAAATCCAAATTATGCAATTGCCTACTATAATCGAGGCTATGCCAAAAGACAGTTAGGACAATATGAGGCTGCGATTGCGGATTATGATGAGGCAATACGACTTAATCCAGGTGATCCGATAGATTACTACAATCGTGGCTACGCGAAGCAGTTGTTAGGACAATACGAGGCTGCCATTGCGGATTATGATGAGGCAATACGTCTTAAAACACCTAATGATGCACTTGCTTACAACACTCGTGGGTACACGAAAGAGAAACTTAAACAACAGGAAGAAGCCATTGCAGATTATAAGCAGGCTGTCGCTAACTATGATGAACAGATTCACCTTAAGCCAGATAATGCCGTCGCTTACAATGGCCGTGGGCTTGCCAAGATACGGTTAGGCGAATTTAAATTTGCAATTCCGGACTTTGATGAAGCAATACGGTTGAAAACTGATTTTGACTCATCTTATAGTAATCGTGGCAGAGCAAAGAATGAGTTGGGGCAATATGAGTCTGCACTGATTGACTGTAATGAGGCAATAAACCTCAAATCTGACAATGCTTTTGCCCACAAAAACCGAGGAATTGCGTATACTGGATTAGGGCAGATTCAGGAAGCAAAATCAGACTATCAAACCGCGCTGAAACTGTTAGAACAGGTCCGCAATGAAAGCCTCAAAGTAGAAGTAGAGGAATTACTCCAAGAACTCGATAACACCGAGTAGAAGCAATTAACTATGAAATCTCAGGTGGCGGTTCACCCACTGCAGACTTCCCACCCCGCAGCAACGGTTCCGCATTTCCCCACAAACGACTGCCATCGTGTGAAAGAAGCGGCTCCGCAGAATACTGCGCAAGGTAAGCACGCCGCATAGTATCGGTAGTATTTGTGCCACTACTGTGGAAATTAATGCTTGTGAACGCCACAATGCTTCCCGCAGGCACAATAGCAGGCACACCCTTTTCCGGTCCAAAATAACCTACAAGATCGTTACTACCTTCTTCACGGATATGCTTCACCCACGAACGGACACCGATATGCGAAAAAGGCATAACGTATACCGTGCCGTTTTCCTCCGACATATCGTCAAGTGCACACCAACAAGTTAGGTATGGTTTGTGATCAGGATATCCAACGTAACCAGAATCCTGATGCCAACTGAACTTCATGCCAGCTTCTGCCCCTTTGACAACATACTGTTCCCAAAAAAGATACGCTGTTTCACCTAAAGTAGCGCGGCAGACATCCGCCATTAAATCACTGAACAGAAACTCACGAAGTTTCGGTTGTTGCCTAAAGCAGTTCGAGACAAAATAACGTTTATTACGATGATTAAGTCCCATCACATCCTTATTTTCGCGTTCCATCCGTTCATCCATTTGACTGATGAAATTTCCACACTCTCCGCGAAGCAATTCCAAAAGGTTTTCAGGAATCACACTTTCCAAAATGAAATATCCTTCCTCTTGGTACTGCTGTTTCTGTTCATTGGTAATGTTAATCAAATTGGGTTCTCCTATTCTATGTTTATTTTCCGTACAACCTGTCCGTTGCTTTCCCAATAGGTATGCTTACCCTTGATGTAGTCTGAATCTCCTGCCGGTTGGATATTCCCCTTCGTATCAATAGCGCGCGAGACGATTGTATGTTCGCCTTTTGAAGGGTTGTCCCAATTGAGATGCCAGATTTTCCATGCGAATTCAGCGTCTTCTTCTGGGTCTATTGTAGCTTCTTGCCACGGTCCACCGTCAATACGGACTTCAATCTTTTTGATAGGTGCGCCCCATGCAGCGCCATAAATACGGTATTGATCACCGCTACGTGTCACCTTCGCGGCTAACGATTTCAACTTTGTTCTACCAACTGAGGTTTCCATCCATACAGTGTCACCATCAGGACGTTTTTCCTCGCGTATCGTGACATAATCACGCCCCATAAATCTCCCCATAAACCGAGTGTCGCGCACCTCAATCCGTTTGAGCCATTTGACACATGCAATGCCATACCAACCCGGGGCAATCAGACGAAGCGGGGCACCATTTGGATGTGGTAAAGGCACACCGTTCATCTCATAACAAAGTAAGTTAGTATCTTGTAGTGCATCTTCAACAGACATACTCCGTGCAAAGTTCTGACGCATGGTAACACCGCGACGCTTCTCTTCACCGGTATCGTGACCGAAGAAAATTACTTCAATACCATTCTCTTTTATACCAGCCTCTTTGAGAATCGGTGCAAGGGGTGTACCTCCCCATCTCGCGTTGCCAATTGCACCGGTAAACGTGGGAAATCCGTGGTTGCCAGAGCATTCCAATGTAAAGGTTACATCCTGCTTTGGTCGTGCCTTAATATCCTCAAAAGTAAGTGTCAACGGTTTTTCAACCAATCCACTGATCTCCAGCTTCCATGCCGCAAGGTCAAATTTGGGTATGCCGTAATGGGAAACGTTGAAAAATTTGTCGTTTGGTGTGATGAACGAATCTAATTTGCTCCAATCTAATAAAACACGCCCCGAAGACTGTTCTGGTGGCTGATCCGTAAACGGGATAAGTTCTTCACCTTCCCTGTTCGGGAAAGCGTAAACTGCCCAAGGGCTAAGCAATAATCCTGTTAGCGTTAAGCCGCTACGCTGTAAAAAATCTCTGCGATCCATAGTAATCCCTCTACGCTTTTATTGCGGTGACGTAGTTAAGGTTAACCTGTGTCCAATTGACAATATTGCTCCATGCATCAATATAATCGCCGCGTCGGTTCTGATATTTCAGATAGTACGCGTGTTCCCAAACATCAAGTCCGAGAATAGGTGTATGTCCCTGCATGAGTGGACTATCCTGATTCTTAGTAGCATAAATTTGTAATTTTTTCTTATCGTCAACAACAAGCCACGCCCATCCGGATCCGAAATGTGTTTTCGCTGTACTGGTGAATTTCTCTTTGGCAGCATCAAGTGAACCGAAGGTCGATTGCAGTGCTTCAGCAACTTTACCTTTAAGATCTCTGCCGCCGGGAATCATCGTACTCCAGAAAAGCGTATGATTAGCGTGTCCACCACCACTATTGATAACAGCTTGGCGGATTTTCATCGGCACTTTTTCTATATTTCGAAGCAAATCCTCAATTGACTGGTCTACTAAGGCATGGTCATCGCCCACTGCTGCATTAAGTTTATTGACATAACCTTGGTGATGTTTGCTATAATGAATTTCCATTGTACGCTTATCAATATGCGGTTCAAGCGCATCATAAGCATACCGTAACTTCGGAAGTTCGTAACCATGTTTATGATCATCATGTTCATGATGATCTGCATAGATACGGAATGGATTGGTTGCCAGAAAAACACTCGCTAATGCGGTGCTGCCGGTAATTAAAAAGTTTCTACGATTCATGAGTTCTCCTTGCCATGCTATTTTGAATAATATTTTAGCAAAATTTGGATGTCCGTGTCAAGCAGCTTATAGCAAAATCTAAAACACCTATGCATTTTCTTTAAAATTGATGGTGTTTGTAGTCGTGTAGTTCATTGCGCCTCTTCCTATCCAAAATGTTACGAAAAACACGTAAACTGAATGATTCTGGGACATTAACCAAAAACACCTTGCAAAAAATGGGAAAATATGACATAATTCTTAAACAAGAAATTATTTTATCCCGTGTGTTGATATATCGCAGATTGTAGCATGCATAAGTTATCGCACACCGAATATAAGGAATGGATACGCAATATGCCACTTGGAAGGAAAATACGTTATGGAATGGTAGGCGGTGGACCGGATGCATTCATTGGTGCTGTGCATCGCAAAGCTGCTGCACTTGATGGTGAAATAGATTTAGTTGCTGGCGCATTTTCATCCTCACCTGAGAAATCACGTCTGCAAGGAGCAGAACTCTTTCTTGATGCAAACCGCGCTTACGGTTCGTATAAGGAGATGGCAGAAAAAGAGAGCCAACTCCCTGAAGGTGAACGCATAGACTTCGTCTCAATTGTTACACCCAATCACGTTCATTTTGATGTTGCCAAAACCTTCATAGAAGCAGGATTCCACGTCGTCTGTGATAAGCCGATGACAACAACTGTAGAAGACGCAGAATCCCTCTGTCATCTTGTTAAATCACATGATGTAATCTTCGCGTTGACCCACAATTATACGGGCTATCCGATGGTTAAGCAAGCGCGTGAACTTGTCCAAGATGGAAAACTCGGAACAATCCGCAAAATAGTCGTTGAATATCCACAAGGGTGGCTCTCCACATTTTTGGAAAATGAAGGTGCGAAGCAAGCTGTCTGGCGAACTGATCCAAAACAGGCGGGGGCATCATCGTGTATCGGAGACATCGGTTCACACGCAGAGAATTTGGCGCATTACATCACTGGACTTGAAATGGAAGAGATTTGCGCGGACATGACCACTTTTGTCCAAGGACGTTTGTTAGAAGACGATGGGAATCTCTTAGTTCATTATGAGAACGGTGTTCGTGGAGTCTTGTTTGCATCACAAATCTCCGTAGGTGAAGAAAACAATCTTCGTATTCGTGTTTACGGAACAGATGCATCATTGGAATGGCATCAAGAAAATCCGAATTATCTCTCTGTTCGTTTTCCTGATGGACCGGAACAGGTCTACAAACGTGGTAATGATTACCTTGCGGAAATCACGCAGCATAATTCTCGTATTCCGTTTGGACATCCAGAGGCGTTTATTGAAGCATTCGCGAACATATACGTCAATGCTGCCCGCACAATGGCAGCCAAAATTGCTGGTGAGTCCCCAGGTGAATTTGATACCGATTTTCCAACTGTGCAAGATGGCGCACGCGGTGTCCATTTCATCAACACTGCAGTGGAAAGCGGAAAACAGCGCGGTTGGATTGATGCAAGTTATACACCACCAGCTTAAGACAAGGATTAAGATTTTGGGGTTGAAACCCTGCTATAAACAATAAAGGAGATATAATATGGCAAGACCTGTGACTCTGTTTACAGGACAATGGGCAGATTTAACACTTGAAGACTTAGCAAAAAAGGCAAGCGAGTGGGGATACGACGGCTTAGAACTTGCTTGCTGGGGTGACCACTTTGAGGTGGACAAAGCGCTTTCTGACGATAGTTACTGTCAAGGTAGACATGATCTACTTGCAAAATACGGGTTGAAAGTTTGGTCAATAAGTAATCACCTCGTTGGGCAAGCAGTTTGCGATAATATTGATAGTCGACACCAAGGAATTATATCAGAACAGATCTGGGGCGACGGTGATCCCGCTGGTGTGCAAGAACGCGCTGCAGAAGAGATGAAAAACACCGCACGCGCCGCAGCGAAACTCGGTGTTGATGTTGTAAACGGCTTCACAGGAAGCTCTATTTGGCATCTGCTCTATTCATTTCCACCGGTAGACCCCGCGCAGATTGAGGCCGGCTTCCAAGATTTTGCTGACCGTTGGAATCCTATCTTTGATGTTTTTGATGAAGTCGGTGTTAAGTTCGGGCTTGAAGTCCATCCAACTGAAATCGCATTTGACATCGTTACTGCTGAGCGTGCTATTGAAGCACTCAACGGTAGAGAAACTTTTGGATTCAACTATGACCCAAGTCATCTCGGATATCAAGGTGTTGATTATGTGGCGTTCATTGAACGTTTAAGTGACCGTATCTATCACGTCCACATGAAGGATGTCTGGTGGGCAGACACACCGCGTTTATCGGGTGTATTCGGTGGACATTTGAACTTCGGTGATTCAAAACGTTTCTGGGACTTCCGCTCTATCGGACGCGGTAATATCGATTTTGAGGAAATTATCCGTGCTCTGAACAATATCGGTTATGACGGACCGCTCTCCATTGAATGGGAAGATAGCGGAATGGATCGCGAACATGGCGCGCGTGAAGCGTGTGGTGCAGTGAAGGGATACGATTTTGAACCGTCTGCTGTTGCCTTTGATGCCGCATTTGAAGAGTAGTGCATAAACGGGTAGTTATGAAAATATTTATCCATATACACGCTACATTAGGACAAATAGATGGCAAAAGGTACTGTTTATTCATCAGAATCTCGGACGTTTTACGATAGACGTACCGGCAGGCGCATTCGTCAAGTGACCACTGCCTCTGCCCATCACCATCATCCGTTCTTTTTTATTCCTGCGTATGATAACGAGATGCAACGGATGATTTTTGTATCACACCGTACCGGTACACCGCAGATTTTTGCTGAAGAACGTGGGACAAGTGAACTCAGGCAACTAACAGACAGACCCGACCTAAGTGAATGGTCGGTGCATCCTTCACACAATGGGAAATCGGTCTTTTTTACCGCTGGCACAAGTGGGTGGCGGCTTGACTTGGAAACGTTGGAAGAGTGTGAACTGGTTAACTTCTCAGCAACTGAAATGCGTGATGAGGGTATGGTCGCTGCTGCGATGGGAACAACCGCACTCAGCCACGATGACAAATGGTGGGCGGTTCGATTCAAAATAGGTACGGAGTCTGCACTTGCGATTGTCCGGACAGATACGGGTGATCACGAGATTATCCTGCGTAGGGATAGCATTGCACATCTCCAATTTTGTCCGGATGATTCAAACCTGCTCTATTATGCAGGTCCACTAACCGATCGCGTATGGGTTATTCAGCGGGATGGCACAGAAAACCGCAGACTTTATGAACGAAATGTTGCGAAAAATGAATGGATTACGCATGAGTCATGGATACCGGGGACGCGTGAACTTGCTTTTGTCGATTGGCCTCGTGGTGTGAGATGTGTTAACGTTGACACCGAAGAAGAACGACAAATAACGACATTTAACGCATGGCATGCAATCTGCAATAAAGAGGGAACTTTAATGGTTGCGGACACAAATTTCCCTGACATCGGTATCCAAACATTTGACCCGCGTGATGGAATAGGTGAACCGAAAACACTCTGTTATCCAGGAGCTTCGGCAATCGGTGAACATTGGAACGGGCCTTTTCCTTATGCAAATGGACCTATTACAGTGTATGCTCCACAGCATACACACCCGCATCCATCTTTTAGTCCTGATGGAAAATATGTTGTGTTTGCCTCAGATAGAAGTGGCTATGCGCAGGTATATGAAGCCAGTCTTAACGGAGTGTAAATTCGTTGATTTTATAGTAAAGCCAACAATTACCTGGACATTGGCGAGGTTAGGAAACCTCGCCAGCAAGCGGGTGTCAAGATAGATTGTACATTGAAGTGTGGACATATTTTTAGATTTTACTATAATAAAATTTCAAAATGGATTATACGTAATTTTTAGGACTTACGCATTTTTCTTTAGAAGTCTCCTTAGATAAGGGGACTTAGGGTTAAAAACACAAAAACAAGGACTTTTTAAACAAAATTTGCCCTTTTTTACTCAATTTGCGTAAGTCCTGCCCAAATAACGATTCCAATTTATGGGAGTTCAAAGTGAAAAGGAGATTCATCATGAAAAGAGCACTGTTTCATATTGTTTTGGTATTGCTTTTTGTTTCAACCATCTGTCTACCGGGTAGTTTTGCGCAAGATTACACACAGTGGCGTTTGCCCGAAGGTGCCAAAGTCCGCATCGGTAAAGGGGATATAACTGGGAATGTTGCGTATTCCCCGGATGGCACGCGTTTGGCTGTTGCGAGTAGCATCGGTATTTGGATATACGACGCGCAGACCGGCGAAGAACTTGATCTATTAACCGGGCATATTGGTGCGGTTTTGAGCGTTGCGTTCAGTCCGAATGGAAATACTATCGCCGCAAGTAGTGGTAGTGGTTGGGACGATACCGTTCGACTGTGGGATGTGAATACAGGCGAACCTATCCACACCCTCCCGGGACCTACGCGTGCGGTCTTTAGCGTAGCCTTCAGTCCGGATGGCACCACACTTGCGAGTGCAAGTTGGCAGGGTGGCCCAATCAGGCTGTGGAATGCGTCCACAGGTGATCTCATCCACATACTCCCGGGACATACGGGGACGGGGGAGAGTGTGTCGTTTAGTCCGGATGGAGAAACGCTTGCCAGTGGGGATGGGGCTGGCATAATCAAGCTGTGGAATGTGTCCACAGGCGATCTCATCCGCACAATCACGGGACATACCGAGAACTTTGCCAATCATGTTAAGAGCGTTGCGTTTAGTCCGGATGGAAACACAATCGCAAGTGGCAGTTTTGACAATACAATCAAGCTGTGGAATGCGTCCACAGGCGATCTCATCCGCACGCTCACGGGGCATACGGGTGGGGTCAATAGCGTGGCATTCAGTCCCAATGGGAAAGTCATCGCAAGTGGGAGCGCGGACGAAACCATCAGACTCTGGGATACAAACACAGGTACACATATCCGCACGCTCACGGGGCATACGGATAATGCCAATAGCGTAGCATTCAGTCCCGATGGGCAGACCCTCGCGAGTGGAAGTTATGACAATACTATCCGTCTCTGGGATGTGGACACGAACAGTATCAGTCGCACACTCGAGGTAAATGAAAATGTTGATTTCTATGACGTTGCATTCAGTCCCGATGGGAACACCATCGCGAGTACGAGTCTTGCCCCTTACAATACCGTCAACCCTTGGGCTATTCGTCTGTGGGATGTAAAAACGGGCGATACCCTCCGCACGCTCACAGGACATACAGATAGGGTTAATAGCATCGCATTCAGTCCGGATGGGAACACACTCGCAAGTGGGAGTAATGACAATACAGTCAAACTCTGGAATGCAGGCACGGGCAAGCTCATACGCACATTCACGGATCATACGAATGATGTCAGTAGCGTCGCGTTCAGTCCTGATGGGAGACACCTCGCAAGCGGCAGTTATGATGGCACCATCCAGCTACGGCTGCGGTATGCAGACAGCGGTACTACAAGGACACTGGTATTTGAAATTTTCAGGGCAGGTGGGAGACCTACGTGGTTCCTTAGTGTAGCGTTCAGTCCCAATGGGAAAGTCCTCGCGAGTGGCAGTCATGACGATGAAATCAGACTATGGAATACAGACTCGGGGGGTTCCATACGCACAATCAACGCGGGGCATAAGGGGGTTGTTAAGAGCCTTGCATTCAGTCCTAATGGGCAGACGCTCGCAAGCGCAAGTGGGAATACAATCAAACAATGGAACACAGGCACGGGCAGGCTTATACGCACATTTACGGGGGCTGGCGAGAGTGTCGCATTCAGTCCCGATGGCAAAATGCTTGCAGGTGGGGGAGGAGATGGCAATTTTGCTACCGACAACCAAATCAAACTATGGAACGCAGACACAGGTAAGCTCATACGCACGCTTACGGGGCATAGGCAGGGACCTGTCACTGGTATCGCATTCAGTCCAAATGGGCAGACGCTCGCAAGCGGAAGCACCTCCGAAGTGATCCTGTGGGAACTTGCGAAACTTGAGGTTGGTGTCAGTGATGTCTACACCCTCACGGAGCATACGGGGTCTGTCAGTAGCATTGCGTTTAGTCCCAATGGACAGATGCTCGCAAGCGGTAGTGATAGCACGATCCGTTTATGGGACGCAGGCATGGGTGACTATATCAGCACCCTCACGGGGCATACGGGTAGGGTCAGTAGCATTGCGTTTAGTCCTAATGGAAAAACAATCGCAAGTAGTAGTGCAGACAGCACGATCCGTTTATGGAATGCAGACACGGCTACACACATCCGTACAATTGACGGTTATGCCTCCAACCTTGTGTTTAGTCCGGATGGGCAAATACTTGCAGGTGGAAGTTATGGGAGTCCATGGGACACAATTAAACTATGGAACGCAGACACAGGCAAGCTCATACGCACAATCAACACGGGGCATACGGGTTGGGTCAACAGCGTCGCATTCAGTCCCGATGGAAACATAATCGCAAGTGGCAGTAGGAACAACGAGACCCTCCGTCTATGGGATGTGGAAACAGGCGATCTCATCCGCACCCTCACTTATACGAGTAGGGTCAACAGCGTCGCATTCAGTCCGGATGGGAACACACTCGCAAGTGGGAGTGAGGAGCGCAGCACTATCCGTCTATGGGATGTGGAAACGGGCGATCTCATCCGCACCCTCACGGGACATACGGATTGGGTCAACAGCGTCGCATTCAGTTCCAATGGGAAAGTCATCGCAAGTGGGAGTGAGGACAAAACCATTCGACTATGGGATACGAACACAGGTGAACCTATCCGCACGCTCACAGGACATACGAGTGGGGTCAATAACGTGTTGTTCAATCTGGATGGGAGTACACTCGCAAGCGGTAGCAGGGATGGCACGGCGCTTTTGTGGGAACTTACACCGGAAGACGACCCATCATCCGAACCAACTGAGGCAGGCGTGCCTTCACCACAGCTGCGTTTACCCGAGTATGCCAAAGCAAGGCTTGGTAAAGGACGTTTAACTGAAAAACTTGCGTATTCCCCAGATGGCATGCGTTTGGCGGTTACAAGCACCATAGGTATTTGGCTCTATGATGTGCAGACAGGAGAAACACTTAACTTACTTATAGGGAATATGCCGCATTGGGTCAATAGCGTCGCGTTTAGCCCCGATGGAAAAACAATCGTAGGTAACAATGGGGACACTATTCACCTGTGGAATGCAAACACAGGTGAACTTATCCGCCCCCTCACGGGACATACGGGATGGGTCAGTAGTGTGGCATTTAGCCCCGATGGAAATATACTCGCCAGTGGCAGTCGGGACAGCACCATTCGCCTCTGGAATACCAACACAGGGACACATCTACGCACCCTCACGGGACATACGTCGACTGTTGATAGTGTTTCTTTCAGTCCTGATGGTAACACACTCGCGAGTGGTGGGAATTGGGAGGATAAGACCGTTCGCTTGTGGGATGTGGCTACTGGTAGAAGTATAAGAATCCTTGAGCATACGGATCAGGTTTGGAGTGTGGTGTTTAGTCCAGATGGTAGGACAATTGCCAGTGGGAGTAGCGACGATACAATTCACCTGTGGAATGCCGATACAGGTGAACTTATCCGCACCTTCACAGGACATAGGGGATGGGTTAGTAGTATCGCATTTAGTCCTGATGGGAATACTCTTGCAAGCGGGAGTGGGGACAGCACGATTCGGTTATGGAATACTAATACAGGTGAACTTATCCGCACTTTCAGAGGACATACGGGTTTTGACATGGGTGTAGCGTTTAGTCCCGATGGAAAAACAATTGCAAGTGCGGGTGACGATAACACCGTTCGGCTATGGAATGTCAACACAGGTGAACATAACCAAACAATCACTGGACATGGGGATGCGATCTTTAGTATCGCGTTAAGCCCTGATGGAAACACACTCGCAAGTGGCTTATATGACAGTACCATTCAGCTATGGGATATCAATACGGCGACACATCTACGTACCCTCATGGGACATGCGACTAATGTCAGTAGCGTGGTGTTTAGTCCGGATGGTAGCACGATCGCCAGCGGGGGTGGGGACAGCACTATTCTGCTATGGAATGTCAACACGGGGAAAACGATCCACACCCTCACGGGACATACAGAGGGGGGCATCAGCGTGGCATTTAGTCCTGATGGAAACACACTCGCAAGTGGTAGTGGGGACAGCACTATCCAACTATGGAATGTTAACACTGGCGAACCTATTCGCCACCTCACGGGACATACAGCGGGGGTCAGTAGTGTGGTATTTAGTCCTGATGGAAACACACTCGTAAGTGGCAGTTCGGACAACACTGTCCAATTGTGGAATGTCAACACAGGTGAATCTATTCACACATTCACGGGACATACGTCTGGTGTCAAGACCGTTTCTTTCAGCCCGGATGGGAGCACAATAGTAAGTAGCAGTTGGGACGACACCGTGCAATTGTGGAATGTGAATAAACGTGAACACATCCGAACACTCACAGGTCTTGAGAATTCGGTCGAAAGTGTTGCATTCAGTCCAGATGGCAGCACGCTTGCGACTACCAGTATATGGGATAGTACAGTTTATCTATGGGATGTTGCTACAGGTCATACGATAAGAGCACTTGAGGGACATACAGGTAATGTTGAAAGTGTTTCTTTTAGTCGTGATGGCAGCTTACTCGCAAGTGGGAGTTCGGATGGCACGGTACTGCTATGGGATCTGACCTCTGTCGATACCCTAAATGAGACACCAAGCACACCTGAAACTTCACAAACAACTGTGAGCCTCTCCCCTTCTTCAGTGCCGTCACCTGCTATCGGTGAACAGTTGACACTCTCTCTTAATATAGCGGGTGGAGAAAACGTGGCGGGGTATCAAGCAATCGTCGGGTTTGATACAACTGCGCTCAAATATGTAGAGAGTGCCAATGGGGATTACCTGCCAGCAGGGGCATTCTTTATTCCACCAGTTACTGCAGGTAATACCGTGACACTTGCGGCAACGTCCCTATCTGGTGAAAGCAACGGAGATGGCACACTCGCAACAATAACGTTCGATGTCCTGGATGCCAAAGCTTCTACGGTGCGCCTATCTGACGTGCTACTAACAGATAACATAGGTGGTAGTTTAACGCCACAAACACAAGACGCTGAAATAACCGAACCCATACAACTGCCAGAGGACGTGAATAAGGACGGTGTCGTCAATATTGTTGATCTCACCCTTGTTGCGTCTAACTTCGGCAAACAGGGAGAAAATGATGCGGATGTCAATGGCGATGGCGTTGTCAATATCGTTGATCTGACGCTGGTCGCTGCAGCGTTTGGGAATACTGCCTCTGCTCCTAAAATATGGATTTTCAATTTAGATGGCGTGCCGGCAAGGTCTGATGTGGAAGCGTGGTTACGTGAGGCGCGTCAAGTGGATCTAAGTGATCCAACTTTCCAACGTGGGATTCTGGTTTTAGAACAACTTTTGGCAGCATTGACACCAAAAGAGACGGCATTATTGCCGAACTATCCGAATCCGTTTAACCCTGAAACATGGATACCGTATCAACTCGCCAAACCCACAGATGTTACTTTGACCATCTATGCCATAGACGGTACAGTGGTACGCACCTTAAAGTTAGGACATCAACCTATTGGTATGTATCAGCACCGTAGCCGTGCGGCATATTGGGATGGCAAAAACGCACTCGGTGAACACGTAGCCAGTGGTATCTACTTCTATACACTCACAGCAGGCGATTTTTCTGCGACGCGGAAAATGTTAATACGGAAGTAAACTTATTTAAACTGTAACAGGACTTACGCAAAATTACGAAATTTTCCCTATTATCACGCGGTAGGCAGAATACGCATGTGGTCCTCTGCATTGGTTAGGAAACCGCACCTGCCGAGGAATTGCGTAAGTTCTATTTTTAAAGGTTTAATTTATATCTATAACACGTATAAATTAGTGGCTCAAGTAAAGAATGAGTGCGGATGAGAACATTTAACCCGTGTGGCCATTGACTTTATTAAAAATAATCGCACACACCTTTTACATGAGCGAAATTAGTATAAGAAACCGTAATTAGAAAGTCAATTGAAACACATACAAACAGGGTCATTTAGTTTTCCAAATATTGTAGGAGCGATCTCCGAATCGCGACCTTCGCCCCCGAGTACCGTCCCGTCGGAAATCGGAATTTCTCCTACTTTTGGCAAACGGATAAATATTGAAAACTAAATAGTCCTGCATACAAACAAATAGGAGAAAAAAATGCCAGTTGTAATACCCCGCCTCATCGTTGAAGTTTTTCAACATGTTAACTTTCGTGGTCGGATGGGATATGTCTTAGAACCGGTGCCACATACAGGACGAATCGGATTTCAAGATAATATATCCTCTCTTCGAGTTTTCAAAGGTCCAAATTTTTCGGGAAGTCCGAATTATAAGGCACTCCTTTATCAGCATGTGAACTATAAAGGGAAAAAATTGCCGCTCGGTCCCGGATTTTATCCGAACATTCATGATGTAGCATTCAACTTCGCTGATAGGATTTCCTCAATCAACTTCGGTTCTACTATAGATGTAGTCGGTCCGGAGTGGGGCACTATTCCGTTGATTGTAGACTGTTATGAGCATGTAGAATTTAAAGGAAAAAAGATAACGATCTTACGAGATATTGCGAACCTGCGAGACCCGCAGGGAGGCACATGGTTTGAAGACCGAATTTCTTCTATCCGTATCTTCAAAGGGCCTGATTTTCCACCTGATGGTGCAGAAGTTATCTTTTATGAACACCCGGAATTTGAAGGCGCACCATTTCATATCCGAATGGAGCCATCAGAATTCAAGAAGGAATTGCCAAACCTACATCTGCTACCACAGAATATTGGTGACACTATCTCTGCTATAAAAATTGAAGGATGGGCGTCATCCGGTGAATTCACTGAAATGGTGTTTGATGATGAATTTATCGGCAACGATATGCGTCCGGAATGGCAATGGGTAGACCCCCAAGGCGGCGCTGGATGGACTGAACGTCAAGGCTATCTTGAAATGCGGACGGATCCCGGACAAGACTTATGGCACGGTCCAGACAGTAGAAGCGGCGATATGGATGCCCCTCGACTTCTAATGGAAGTTACCGAGGATTTTGCGATTGAAACCCGCATGCGTATCTCGCCGCAACTCAGAGAACATGGCGGTTTAATTATATGGAAAAATGAAAATCAGTTCCTCCGACTGGAAAAAACCTCCGGACCGCACGCTTTCCGAGGTGATGTCCGTTTTGAACGGCATGTCAACCGGCGGTTTGGCCTTGTCGCCCGTGGTGGCATGCGGAATGTACGCGAACTGTTTTTACGGCTTGAACGGCGTGGCAATCAGTTCTCCGCCTTTGCCAGCCCAGACGGTATTCATTGGAGAGGTGTCGGCGTTACTCGCGTTGCGATGGGACCGCGAGTACAGGTCGGATTACACGCGCTCTGTCCCGGGAATATACCACCTACTTTAACGAGGTTTGACTATTTCCGTCTCTTTAAACGTAGAAGTGAAGCCGCACAATATCGTCCTATCGTTGCAGAGCAGGTTGACGAACGGTCTGATGAAGAAAGTGTCCGCGAACTTGCTGATGAACGCCGCCGCGCTATGCGTGATGTATTTTAGCAAGCCAGTAAAAAGGTCGCGATTCGGAGATCGCTCCTACAGAAATGTATCTTCTTGTAGGAGGGAACTCCGATTCCCGACTACTCTTATGTTCAGTCGCGATTCGGAGATCGCTCCTACAGAAAATGTGGATCATTATTTTCGAAGTTCACTATAAATAATCTCGCATCAAAGGAGGCATCACGATGCAAAAAATAAGATTATCCTACGCAATTTCAATTCTTTTCCTGCTCCTCATAGTGTTGACACATCCCGCCGATGCTGTCATTGGCGCTGTTGAAGAAGGTTTAGTCGCCTATTGGTCGTTTGATAAAGACACAGTGCAAATCGCAAAACAGGCTGAGGATATTTTTTCCGGACTGAAGGCTGTTATTGATGGTGACCCCGAACTTGCACCTGCCGCAGATTGCGCAGTCGGCGAGTGTATCCTACTCGACGGGGTTGATGATTACTTACTTGTTGAGGATTCTGATCCGCCGAAAATTGACCGTGATTGGGATGAAATCACATTGGAATGTTGGGTAAAAATTAATGCGTTAGACGACAGTTGGAATCGCATTATTTCGCTTGATGACCAGCCGACTAACAGCAAAGTTGTAACGCTTTATTACGATGATGATGACAATCGACACGGATTTTTTGTCAAAGTAGATGATAAAGCAACACAGGCTGCGCAACATCTCATTCAGGAGGATATTCCTCTTAATGAATGGTTGCATCTCGTAGGTACCTATGATGGTTCTAATGTTAACTATTATGTGAATGGAAAACTTGCCATAAAGCATACAGTAGCAGGCGGTAAAATCCCAAAAGGTGGACTGCTGTTAGGTATTGGAGACAGATCAGATGGCGTTAATGCCGATGCTATACAAGGGTATGTTGACGAATTTCGTATCTATGACCGGGCACTCACAGCAGGGGAAGTACAGAAAAACATGAGGGCTGAAGGACTTGATGTCAGGCCTACTTCAAATCATTTGAGCGTCACGTGGGGGCAAATCAAGGCAAGACGTAGGTAAAATAGTAGGCACACACTGCGTGCTGTAACTTACTACATTGGAGATAGAGATAAAAATGGAAACCATCGGAATTGGTGTTATCGGTTGTGACAAAATGGGGAAACGACTTGCAACTGGCGCCCATGCTGTTGGAGGTTTAGAGGTTATCTGTGTTAGTGATTCTCAAGGTGAATTGGCAGAAAAACTTGCGACTGAAATCGGTGTGAGCTACACTATTGATTATCGCGAATTACTCGCCGATGAAAAAATTCAGGTAGTGTTAATTGTAACTTCGCCAACTATGGAAGAAATAGTGGATGAAGCCGGAAAAACCGGCAAGTACCTTTTCTTTGGCATGAATCAAGATATTTCCATATACGAGATCCAACACATGCTCATTGAACATTTACTTCCAACATCGGAATGGAACGAAACCCATAAAATGATGCAAGCGCAGTTGAAGGAATAGAGGTTATCTGCGTCAGTCGCGCCTTGTTTTACGTTGAATATAAAAGATGTAGACATTTACTTGTAGGATCGTTTACAAAGTGCGCTTACTTTCATTGAGATTTTGACAAATTTCGTATATATTATGGAGAAATTTATGGAATCAATAGGAATTGGTGTTATCGGATGCGGCGGCATGGGCAGAAGTCTTGCAAACGGCGCAAACGCTGTTGAAGGCATAGAGGTTATCTGTGTCAGTGACCTACAAGAAGAATTGGCGAAAACCCTTGCAGGCAACCTCAACGCAAACTACACAACTGACTATCATGAGTTACTCGCGAATGACAACATTCAGGGAGTACTCATCGCTTCACCTCCGTTCCTGCACGCGCAGATGGCAGTTGATGCAGCAAACGCAGGCAAACACGTTTTCTCTGAAAAACCGATGGCACCTACGTTAGATGATTGCGATGCAATGATCGCTGCTGCAGAAAAAAATGATATTAAACTTACTATTGGGTTAGTCTGTCGTTACCATGCAACGCATTCTAAAGTGCGCGAAATTGTCCATAGCGGTGAACTTGGTGCCCCTGTCAACATGATGGTGCATCGTATCGGTGGACCGTGGGGAGGTGGAAATCGTGTTCCTTGGCGTTTGGTACGTGAAAAATCTGGTGGAAGTCTCATGGAAATAAATGCCCATGAGATTGACTTCATGCGATGGACATGTGGTGATGTCTCAAAGGTATACGGCGTTGGTGGACAATACGTCCATGAACATACAGACTATCCAGATGTAGTACTCGCGTCATTAAATTTTGAGAACGGTGCAGTCGGATTACTTCATTCCAGCCATGCTGCCGCGGTTGGCGGTTACGGCGGACGAGTAGATTGCGAAAAAGGCTCTATCTACTTCCCACAAATCTGGGGTGGCGATGCCGCTATTCAGATAAAACATTTTGAAGGTGAAGGCAGAAGCATCAGGATTAGCGATATTCAGGTGCCGCCCCCAGTCCAACAAGAAATCCGTGTTTTTGTAGAGGCAATTCGGAATGACACACCGCCGCCGATTACTGGTGCTGATGGGCGCGCCGCAGTCGAAATTGCGTTAGCCGCATATCAATCCGTTGAAATCGGACAACCTGTCGCATTACCATTATAGCAGATTTAGGACGCAAACTGGATGAAGATTAATTTATTGATTCGGTAATCTCCGTTATGCATATTCGGCATATTTTAAGGACTTTTCAGTCCCGTAGGGACGATATGTTTATAGATATACGATAGACCACCCTTCTTGAGTTCCGTAGGAACGGCATATTTATTGCTGATATGCTTTATACACATATCGTCCCTAATGAAGATTAAGAAAATATTTCGGTAATTTAGCGAGGTTAGGAAACCTCGCCAGCGATGGGGTGCACCTGCCTTGTACGGATATAAAATTACCGAATTAATAAATTAATCTTCATACGGGACTAAAGAGGGTATTCAACGTTTTTCTATAAACATATCGTCCCTACGGGACTGAAATATTCATTTAATCTTCATGAAGTTTGCGGCACAAAAGTGTGTGAGTAATTATAGGTTTTACTGCATAAAAGGAGAAAAGAATGAAAATATCTGTATGGGACGGTGGACTTTCAGATACCTATCTGAAACAGGTCACACAACTCGGTGCAGACTGCATCGACTTTGGGAACGGCGGCTCTTTTCCCGGTGTTAAAGAACAAGGCTATCCCGATTTGGACGAACTGTTGAAAATGAAAAAACAGATTCGTTCCTACGGTTTAGACATCAATCGCGTGACGCTGCCAAACATCACAGAGAAGTTTATGAAAGGGCAACCCGATGGTGAAAAAGAGCTGGAGCATACGTGCAACGCACTCAAGGTATTTGCAGAAGCGGGTGTGCCGATCGCACGTCAAAGGTTCTGGGGGGATACATTTGATTATCTGATGACTCGTTATACGGCTGTGCATCGTGGCGGTTATCTCTCACGTGGAGAAAGCCGCGCTGCAACACAGAACCCACCTCCTACGCCTACAATGGAAGAGCTTGAAGAGTGGTGGAAACGGTTCTGTGAAGTCTACGGCGTGTTAGTCCCTATTGCTGATGAACACGATATCAAATTGGCTATTCACCCTTCAGATGTGCCGAACCCGGATACACCTTTTGGCGGTCTCGGTTTTCACCGCGTAATTGATGCCTTCCCAAGTAAGAGTGTTGGTTATCTATACTGCTGTGGCACCCGTGCCGAAGCGGGCGGAAGTGCTATTGTGCTTGATGAGATTAACAATTACGGACGCAAGGGGCGTATCTTTATGGTTCATCTGCGGAATGTGCGCGGTAGCCTCGCAACAGCAGGCGCATTTGAGGAGACACTCCTTGACGATGGCGATATGAACATGTTCAAAATTGTCCGTGAACTCCAAAAGGTAGGATTTGATGGGTGTATCAATGCCGACCATATTCCAAGGTTAGAAGGTAATGTAGGGTTGGCATATTCTGTTGGTTATATTAAGGCGATATTTGCTGGGTTGGCAGCATAAATTCAGACAGGACTTACGCATTTTTTTCTTATAGAAAAATCCGAAAATATGTGGACATCTTAATGAACAATCCCACACGCTCGCGCTGGCGAGGCGGGGAATCATGGCGAATACCATACGCGTATTCGCCATGATTCATACCGTTGATTTCTTCCTAACCTTGCCAATGTCCAGGTAATTGTGGTTTGGACTATAAAGTCCCTGATAAGAGGGTTAAATCGTTGAAATACAACTTTTTAATTCCTCTAATCCTTTATATGAAGTTTAAGAAATGAATCGGTAATGTGGCGAGGTTAGGAAGAAATCAACGGTATGAATGCCTGTTGGCATTCCCCGCCTCGCCAGCAGGGACACACCTGCATTGGACAAAAAAGGATCGAATTAAAAATTAATCTTCATTCAAGGGAAATGCGTAAGTCCTGCCAGGATTATTTGTGGATGATAAAAACGGGTGCGCTTATATGAATCATATCAAAATAAGGCGTGCAGTGTGCAGCAAGGTCCGTTTTCTACAAGATGTTTGGGATGATGCTATCCCTCACTTTCAAGCGGTAGTGGTCCTTGATAGGGTGTTTCGCGAAGTGTTTGGACCAAAAGGGCTCGCGTCCACGCTAAAGCAGCTTGGAGGTTTATCGCTTCGCCCGGTTGAATATATCCTTCCTTTTTGTTTTGTCTGCGCAGCGACGTGAGACTCATCGTATTAGATTTTTTGCTATTGCACGGTTGGCATAAGAGCGCGCGATTGTCTATGTCATTGGTGCCACCATCGCTTTTCGGGACAATATGGTCAAGGTGTAAATAGCGTTTGTCGGGTGGGACAAAGTTACACCCCCAACATTTCAATCCGAATTGATCTACAAGGAATTGGTGCATCTCGGCATGGCTGTGCAGCGGTTCGAGATGGTGCTGATAGACATGGGATAATTCAGGTGACGTTGTCTCAGAGTCATCGGTGCGGATGGGCGGTTCGGTTTGATAGTGGATTTCATATTTCGCTGTTTGCCTATCTAACCAGTCTTTATCTGTGGCGAATTTTTCTATCCGTTCGCGTTCTTTTTTGCTAATACCCATGAGGCGCGTGATGATGTGGTAGCGAGCATCTACGCGTCTGTCAATACCGACCCAGCGGCGTTTGAGGTTGTCTGCTGCAATAATTGTGGTGGCACATCCGCAGAACGGGTCCAGGACAAGATCGCCTTCATTTGACGAGACTTTGATAATGCGTTCATAGAGGGCAAGCGGTTTTTGATCGGGGGAGCCAGTGCGTTCTTTAGATGTGCCTACTTTTGCTATATCATCCCAAATCGTCTGCAACTTCACCCCAGGCTGCTCATCAAGATAAATCTTGTGTCCTCGTGCTGCTGACACCGTTCCATCTTTTCGCAAGAGAATCTCACCATTGGATAACATCTTATCAAGCGTTTCTTTTGAATATGCCCAGTTTCGATAGGGAATTGTTCCTTGCCATTCGAACATTCGATCAGCATTTCTGCCCGGTGCAGTGAGGTCGTGAGTTCTGTACACCCGACCATCAGCGTCTCTGTGCCGAAACTCTTTTTGAGCGTTTTCGGATCGGGCACTGTATTGCTGATTCCATGTGTATTTGTTGCCCTTCGTATAGAAAAGCAGGTAGTCCACAATACGACCATATTTTTTAGAAACAGCATTATTTGCTGTCTGACGCTTCCACACAATTTCATTTCTAAAGTTTTTCCTACCAAAGATTGCATCCAAACACATTTTGATATAGTGGCTTGCAGTTGGATCGCAGTGAAGATAAAGGCTGCCTGTCTCTTTTAGGATACGATGCATTTCAATGAGTCTGACACTGAGAAAACACAAAAACGCTGCTGTATCCTGTCCTTGACAATGCTTTGCAGCGTCTATGGCGTGGTATAGTTCGGTGTGGTTGTCTTTGATTTCTTCAAGCCATTTTGGATGTACTTCGTTCCATTTCCACTGGTCTGGCAGTATGCCGGTGTCTCCCCATTTCCAGTTGTCTACATAATGTCCTGCTGTGCCGCTGCGGTTGCGTTTGATGTTGAAGGGGGGATCGGTGGCGATGAGATCTACGGTGTCGTTGTTCATGCCGCGTAGGACTTCAAGATTGTCCATTTCGTATAGTGCGTTGTCGGGAAAGTTTTGTGTCATAAGTGTTTTCCATGTTGTGTTTTTTTGAAGGATAGCATGGGGCGTGGATTGTGTCAAGTGGGGGAATTGCATCAAATTGTTCTCTGATAGCCATTCTGTCTGAACCAGGATTTATATTGTCTGAACCAGGATTCTCATGATAGACAGATTAGTAGGATTTACCCTATCAAGGCGTCTTTCTTAGAATAGACAACATCAAGAATTATAAAATGTGGCAAGAAAAATTGACTGCCCAAACTCTTATCCCGGGAAATGCTATATAGCATTCATACCTTTGATTTGAAAATCTACTAATCCTGTCCATCCTGGTTCAGACAAAATCACCAACATCACTCACGCACATCCCACATGCGAACGGTATTGTCCTCACTGCCGCCGCCACTTGCGATTGTGCGACCATCCGGACTGAATGCTACGCTGTAGACAATATCCGTATGCCCAGTGAGCGTGTGAATATGTGTTCCATCGTTTGCGTTCCACAAACGGATGGTGCCGTCCATCCATCTGCCGCCGCCACTTGCGATTGTGCGACCATCCGGGCTGAATGCTACGCTGTAGACACCCCCCGTATGCTCTGTGAGCGTGTGAATATGCGTGCCATCGTTTGCGTTCCACAAACGGATGGTGTAGTCCCAACTGCCACTTGCGATTGTGCGACCATCCGGACTGAATGCTACGCTGCTGACAACACCCGCATGCCCAGTCAACGTGCGGATATGCGTGCCGTCCTTTGCGTTCCACAAACGGATGGTGTAGTCCCAACTGCCACTTGCGAGTGTGTGACCATCCGGACTGAACGCTACACTTCCGACAACACCCGCATGCCCAGTGAGCGTGCGGATATGCGTGCCATCGTTTGCGTTCCACAAACGGATGGTATTGTCATAATTGCCACTTGCGATTGTGCGACCATTCGGACTGAACACTACGCTCTTGACCAAACTTGTATGCCCTATGAGCGTGCGGATATGTGAACCGTTATTTGCGTTCCATAAACGAATGGTTTCGTCCCGACTGGCACTTACGATTATGCGACCATCTGGACTGAACGCTACACTTCTGACCAAACCCGTATGCCCTGTGATCATGAGAACATGTGAACCGTTATTTGCGTTCCATAAACGAATGGTTTCGTCCCGACTGGCACTTGCGATTATGCGACCATCCGGACTGAACGCTACACTTCCGACACCATCCGTATGCCCTGTGAGCGTGCCTTCAAAATAGGTTCTGGTAGGTTCTTGGGATGTTTCTGTACCGTTACCCATTTTGTCGTCTTTTACAGGGGAGGTGGTATCTTTATCGCCATCACACGCAACAATCATTATGGCAAGGAAAATACTGAGTATCAATAAACTTCTTTTCATCATAAGCTCTTTTTATATGTAATATTTGGACATATTACATCATAAACGAAAACGTGTCAATATGATAAATCTGCTTCGGAACATAACGGACAACAGAAGAGGTAGCACAAACTATAAATCTGTGCAGATGAGACGTAAACTAATAGTTTGTGCTACAGAAGTGTCCCATTAATTATAGGTTGGACTATATTACCACGAATCGGTCCGAAACGGAGAAACGGGTAATCCTTCCTTATTCATCAGATTCGGCTCCGCAGTTTGGTCCCAACCTAATCGCACCGCAACAGGCGACTCAACCGAATCACTTGATACAACCACCGTCCCGCCATCAACCACTGCAGTTGCATCAACAAACTGCTTATCTTCACCCGCAATTTGAAACCATGTCAGCGGTTCATCATCTCGTGACACCAAACCGCTACCTACATGGTCAAAGCTGATACGAATTGTGTTGCCTTCAACTTCCATTGATTTGTAGAGGGGACCAGAACAGACAAGATCGTCTTTTCCGTATGTTTTAGCGAGTGCCCATAAGGCAAGTCGCAATCCAACGTCCTGCTTATTTTTAGGATGGATATCTCTGACGTTGCCAATGTCGGTAGTTACCACCATGCCAGTATTTGGAACTGCGAGTGTAGCAGCTTGCGCTTCCCAGATTTTCGGCAGATGAGTCGGGTCATTCCTATCATAGCCTCCCCACGGCGCAAGTTGCACAAAATAAAACGGAAAATCACCTTGTCCCCACACTTCGCGCCAACCATGTATGAGCGCTTTCATCTTCTCATGATACACCATCCCTTCACGCATGTTTGATTCACCTTGATACCACAGCGCACCACGAATTGCAATAGGTACAATTGGACGGACCATGCTGTTATAAAGTGCTGTTGGTCGCTGATGAGGGTTTAAAGGATGTTCATTTTCGGGCATCTCGAAAATGACATCGTTACTTTCCAATGCCTTTCGCGTCTCTGCTATCCATGTTTCAATTTCTTGTAGCTTCAGAGGAAGTTGCGCACGATAGTTTTTGTCAATATCCTGAATTTCATCAGATATTCGGGTAAGCGCTGGTACAGCCGCGAACCCTTCAGGGGGTGTCCACGGTTCAATACGGGTCCCACCCCATGAGGTGTTAATCAATCCAATTGGCACATCAAGTTCTTTGTGAAGATGTCTGCCGAAATAGTATGCCACAGCAGAGAAATGCCTGACAGTCTCTGGAGCAGTCGGACGCCATTGTGCATTCACATCAGGTGCTGGCAAACCGGAAGATTTATTTGGTATGTGAAACAGCCGAATCATCGGATAGTTTGCCGCAGCGATCTCCGCTTCCGGGTTTTTTGAAGCGTTAACAGTCCATCCCATATTTGACTGTCCAGAACACACCCAAACTTCTCCAAAAAGGATATTTGTTAGTTCAACGGTGTTACTGTTACTGCCAACGACTTCAAGCGTATACGGACCGCCTGCTGGTGTGGCTTTAAGCTCAGTTCGCCAATTCCCTTTTTCATCAGCTTTCGCTATGTAAGTGGGAATTTCACTTTCAACATCTTGTCTACTTAGGGTAATGGTAATTGCTTCATTTGGGGCAGCCCACCCCCAAATTGGGACAGGCATATCCCGTTGCAACACCATGTTGTTGCCGAAAACTCGCGGCAGTTTTACTTCCGCAAACGCAAAAGTCTGTGAAAAGAATAACACGGAACTGATTAGAACAATGAGTACTATTTTCATATTTCTCTCCTTTTAATTATTGAAATAGAATCTTAAAACACGTAAAATTTTCCTTCGTTTGCTGCGTTTGTAGTTACGCAATTCATTGTACCCGGGCATTCAAATTATGTGTTTGAAATTACCCTGGTGACCGATAAGTACCAAATATAGTAAAACCTATAATTAATGGGACACTTCTGTAGCGCAAACTGTATGAAGATTAAGTAATTGAGGGTGTTTCATAAATAATAGTTGTCAAAAGTCAGGATACTGGGTATTCTTTCATTTTATATCACATAAATTGAAGGAGACACTCATGCAGTATCCTGACAGTCAAGAGTATATCACATTTCTTTTTTCCATGTTAGATGCGTTTTCAACAACCGAAGAAAAAGTGCGAAAAAGAGGACGACCAGAGACTTATTCCGATGCCTCCCTCATCGTCTTTTATGCGGTTATGACGCTGAAAGGGATCACGACTATGCGCTCACAGCAGCATTACTTATTTCACCACCCACTCCTGCTTGAAAGATGCCGGTTGCCTGCGTGTCCTTCACACGTGACGCTCGGACGCCGATACAAAGCGTTGATGCCCAAACTCCAAGCCTTTACGCAATACGTCTCATCCTCAAGGTTCGCCACTGAAGCCGGGTTTCATCAACAGGTCGTTTATGAAGATAAAAGCCTTTTCAAAGCCGCAGGGCCTGTATGGCATCAGAAAGACCGTGCCAAGAATCATCTCCCCAAAGGCTTACGCGGTGTTGATAAAACTGCGACTTGGTCTAAAAGCGGGTATCACGGATGGGTGTATGGATACGGGCTGCATCTCACCAGCATCCGCACCGGGTTTCCCATCCTGTTTGAAGTTCTACCTGCTAATGTTAACGAACGCAAGGTCTTAGATACCAAGAAAGACCGACTGATTGAAAAAGGTGTGCGGTGTATCGTGGCGGATAACGGATATGTTGATAAAAAACGCCAAGCCGCTTTTGCCCAAGCCGAAGTGCTTTTGCTCACACCCAAGACAACTTTAGCAGAGACCAACCCACTCTTAGGTGCGGACCCGCTGTATACCGCAACACAAGTTGATACTTGGCAAGCCTCACGAAAAACCGCTATTGAACCCGTCTTTGATTTGCTCAGTAAACTCCTGTCTATCACAGGGGCACACAAACCTTTACCAATACGAGACTTACCTTATGTTACCACCTTTTTGGGGCTTGGCATCCTCTTGTTGCAACTCACAATGTTAATGAATGTTCGCTGCGGCTTACCCACGCGAAACATCACACACATCAAAACTGTCTTTCGATAGAAAACTAATGATTTATGAAACACCCTCAAGTAATTAAATCAGTAATTTTTCATTATGCATATTCGGAACATTTTGGTGATCTTTAGTCCCGTAGGGACGATATGTTTATAGAAATGTGATAATCTACCTTTCTTGAGTTCCGTAGGAACGGCATATTTATTATAGATGTGCTTTGAAACATATCGTCCCTACGGGACTAAGGGAATGTGGTCGTCCGCGCTGCTATAAACATATCGTCCCTACGGGACTAAAGAAAGGACCGAAATATTTATTTAATCTTCATACAGTTTGTGCTACCTTTTCTGTTGCTCGTTATGTTTCCAAAACAGATTTATCAAAGAGTCCCAATAATTTCAAAGTTCACTATAACGTTGGTTTAACTATAGTTTTCAAAACTTTGAAGACGTTCCGCAAGATAAGTGTTGCGCCACATCACTTGATTATTACGGATACATATATCAAGTGCCTTTTCAGAGCCAACAATCACGACATGTTCCTTTGCACGAGTAATGCCTGTATAAAGCAAATTCCGTTGTAACATAATATAGTGTTGTGTGTGTAAAGGTATGACTACCACGGGGTACTCACTACCTTGTGCTTTATGGATAGTTGTGGCATAAGCTAAGACCAGTTCGTTGAGGTCTGCCATATCATAAACCACAACTTTTTCGGGAAATCGAACCTGCACCGTCTTGTCTATTTGATCAATACTGACAATCCTTCCTATATCCCCATTGTATACATCGTAATCGTAGTTATTACGTATCTGCATGACTTTATCGCCGGGACGGAAAGCTTGCCACCCTGTCACGGTTTGTTCGGTATTCGGGTTGAGCACATCTTGTAAACATTTATTAAGGTTTTGCGCGCCGAGTATGCCACGCCGCATCGGGCATAGCAGCTGAATGTCGTCTATAGGATGATAGTTGTAGTGGCGGGGCAACCGTTCAGCGATCAAGGAAATAATCAGTTGGACTGCCGATTCAGGTTCTTCCTCTTCAAGAAAAAAGAAATCTCGATCCTTTGGGCCGGAAAGCTCAGGAAAATCCCCGCTATTAATCAGATGCGCGTTCGTGACAATCATGCTCTCTTGTGCTTGGCGGAAAATCTCTGTGAGTCTGACAACCGGGATCCTTTGTGAATCAATCAGTGATTTTAGCACGTTGCCGGCACCAACAGATGGCAGTTGATCGGTGTCGCCAATGAGAATAACAGTAGCATCTGAGGGGATCGCCTGCATTAATCGGTTCATGAGAACGAGGTCCACCATTGACATCTCGTCTATAATGACAACATCCGCTTCCAAAGGATTTTCACGATTGCGTTTGAATCCGTTATTTTGAAAAGAAAATTCAAGTAATCGGTGTATTGTTTTCGCTTCTCGGCGTGTCGTTTCGCTGAGTCGTTTTGCAGCCCGGCCGGTAGGTGCAGCTAAAACGATTCGCTTCCTTTGTGCTTCAAATAATAGAATCATGCCGAATGTTGTTGTCGTTTTTCCTGTGCCTGGGCCTCCTGTGAGAATCATTGCGGGTTCCGTTAGTGCTGTTCGAATTGCTTCCCGTTGCTGCGGTGCATATCGGATACCCTTCTTCTCTTCTAACATTGTCAGTCCGATATTTGCGATCAATGTCCCAGCGTTCTGCTTTCCGCGTGACAGCAATCTTGAAAACTGGTTTGCAACGCCCATTTCAGCATAGTAAAACGGTGCAAGATAGATAGCACTATTTTCAAGAATTGTAGAGATGCTATCAGAATTTTGCGTATCAGGAAGAGCTTCTGTTTCATTACAGATTTCTACATACTTGTTAAGCCTCTCAGTTACTATGTTTTTTGAACCACTATTGAGCCAATCATTTATTTTACTTCGTTCCGCAACGATTTCAACCGGTCCGTCTGCTTGTGAAAGAATAATTTCCTCTTTTTGAGTCAGGGCAAGAACACCCATCTCAATTGTCTGTGGATCCTGTTCAAGGATGTTTTCACATGCTGCTATCAGTTTATCGGGATATTGAAAGACGTGTCCTTCATCCGCTGTTTGGCTAAGTACATATTTGATGCCAGCTTGGACCCGATGCGGGTCGTTTTTATCTATGCCTAATTTCTGTGCAATCGTATCTGCAGTGACAAACCCGATGCCATGAATATCATCAGCAAGGCGATAAGGGTTTTCAGTTACAATCGGAATAGATTCATTTTCGTATGTTTTATATATTTTTGCTGCATGTGAGGTGCTAACGTTATGTGATTGCAAAAAAAGCATGACGTTTTTTATTTCGCGCTGTTCCTCCCACGCTTGCTGGATCATTTTAACCCGCTTCTGTCCAATTCCTGGGACTCCCGCCAATTTTTCAGGTGTCTGTTCAATCACATCAATTGTATCCATCCCAAATTTTTTGACAATTCGGGATGCCATCTTAGGTCCAATTCCTTTAATCAAGCCGGACCCCAGATATTTTCTTATCCCGACAATATTCGCGGGTTGGATAGTTTCAGACCTCTCAATCTGAAATTGTCGCCCGTATTTCGGATTGTCGACCCATTCTCCATTGAGTAGCAGGCTCTCACCGGGATTGACAGATGCAAGATTACCGACAATCGTGACAAGTTCAGGGTGACCACGCGCAGAAAATCTGCCGATAGTCCAACCGGTATCAGGATTTTCAAAAACTATCCGTTCAAGAATGCCGTTTAACGTTTCCATGTTTTTACCACTACTCAAATAATAGTTCAACCGGGCAGGAGAAACCGGGGATTACATCATCACCGGCAAGTGTGTCTTCACGCGTGAACGTTTTGATGTCCGTTTCAGATTTATACACGGTCACAGTTTCGAATGTAGGTTCAAGCACCCAAACACAACGCGTTCCTGCGTCCAGGTAAGCACGTACTTTGTCAACAACACGAGAATGAATATCTGTTGGTGAAACCACCTCAATTGCAAGGTCGGGGTATCGGTAGTCCTTTATCATAGGCTCCAGTCAATCGATCTGTTGAAACAAACGCTACATCAGGTTTTAGGATACGTTCCCCGACCTTAAATGA
>CBDHCS010000002.1:0-203566 GCA_965261125.1 Candidatus Poribacteria bacterium
ATGAATTTGATAGGTTTCTCTGTGACAGAACGGACAGAAAGTGCGGCGCCACCCCGTGCATCCCCATCCATTTTAGTTAAAATCACACCGCTAATGTCCAAATCGTTATTGAAGTTTTCAGCCACATTTACTGCGTCCTGACCTGTCATCGCATCAACAACAAGCAGAATCTCATAAGGATTCACCGCATTCTTGATATTCTGCAGCTCTTCCATCAAAGTTTCATCAATGTGCAAACGACCTGCTGTGTCTATGATAATACAATCGTAACCCCGTTTCATTGCATCTTGCACCGAATCCTTCGCAATGTCAACAGGGGATACGTCAGTTCCCTGTGCAAAAACGGGAGTTTCAATCTGTTCCCCAAGCACCTGCAGCTGCTTGATAGCAGCAGGGCGATAAACATCAGCCGCAACAAGCATCGGGTTGCGGCCTTCTTTATGGAATTTTAGTGCTAATTTCGCTGCGACTGTCGTTTTACCAGCACCTTGCAATCCTGCTAACATAACCACTGTGGGGCCGTTAGGTGCAATTTGAATCTTCACAGATTCAGTCCCCATCAACGTTGTCAATTCCTCTTTGATAATCTTTGCGATTTGGAGCTCAGGTGTGAGGCTGCCCATCACTTCCTGACCCAGCGCACGCACTTTGATGTTTTCTATAAAATCACGCGTGACTTTATAGTTTACGTCTGCCTCTAAAAAGGCGCGCCGCACCTCACGCAGAGAATCAGAGATATTATTCTCTGTCAATTTTCCCTGCCCTTTTATCTTTTTGAAGGTGCTTTGTAATCGTTCACTTAAGCTCTCAAACATGTCGTTACGTATCCTTTCTCAAGAGGAGAGATTATAGAATTATAGCAGATTAAACCGCTGCTGTCAAGTTTTTTTCGTGGGTTAGGTGTGATAATTTTGTCTGAACCAGGATTTTCAGGATTGTGACGATTCAGACAAAAGAGGCGTTGGTAAATCGGGGTTGAAAACCCCTCCTACAAGAGAAAACCCTACAATTCTGGCAAGGACATTACAATCTCAACCGTCTGCAAACTGGCGATGATAACCCGCCCAATCAAATCCACAATATATCGCGGCTAGTCCGCACGGTCGGATCGTTATCGGTAATGTTCACTTGACGGTTTGTGCCGTCTTCGTTGTAGTGTAGAAGGGGAAGGATAGTTTATTTTTAACTAAACAAAAGGTTAAAGTATATTCTTAAATTTATTTACACAAATTTCTACATTTTCCAATTGAATGTCTACTATCTATATATAGTAGATTGAAGTGCCATCGGTTTTTTAGACCAGAATTCAGTTATAGTTAAGACAAGTTTTTTTGTTCAAATTCAATAGGTGTTAAATAACCTAATGCCGAGTGAGGTCGTTTCTGGTTATACACTTGTTCTATAAAATGTTCAATGCATGAGCATCCGCGATATCATCATAGTCATTCAGGTGAACTTCTTCCTCCTTGAGAGTTCGGATAGGTCTCCGTTCCGCATAACTGTTTTCCCAAGGACACCCTCTATGAGCCAATGAAATCTCAATCCCATAGCCGGTGAGAGTAGAAATATAATCGCTTGAAAGGGACTGAACTCCCTGATCACTATGATGGATCTCTAAAACATTTTGCCATCCTGCGTGCTGCAATGGTTTCAATGTCAGAGGTTGTATCAAATGTCGGCTCAGTTGCCAACCTCTTATCATTCGCGTAAATACATCCATGAGAACTGATACATAGACGAAGTATCCTGAGCCGGACATAGGTAACATCCGCAACCCAAACCTGATTCCGCCGACAAATATCAAGGTTGTCAAGTCGGTTGCCCCATTGACACTTAGCGTCAAGAGATTTCGGGGTTTGACAGGAGTGCCTGACAGAGACCAACAGATTAGCGGATTTCATCAATCGTGCGACGCGTCGGTATCCAACGGTGTATTCCATACGTAACAGCAACGCTGTGATACGCCTATAACCATATCTTGGATAACAAGCAGATAACTTTTCAATCTCCTGATGAGTTTTGACGTTCAAGTCGGGTAAACTTTCCTAAATAAAATTACCTCTTTTGATTGTCAAAGTTCATTAGGAGCACTTCTTCACAAGGGTCCTTTTTCGGTTGATAAGAGAGACTGCTTCGATTGAAACCAAGTGTCCCGCAAATCTATCGCACCGAGTCCTCGGTTCGTAAAGTCTCTACAATATCTCGTTTTTCAGCTGAGGTCAACTCAGCAAGGTTGCGACTTTTTTTGGATGTCCAATTCCAAGGTCAACTTACCAACAAGTTGTTCAAGTTGAGTGATCCGTTGTTGAGACGCATGGGTCTGTTTATCAATAGGTTCAAAGAGGGATGCCGCATTTTCAAGGAGTTGGCGTTTCCACTTTGAGAGTTGAGCATCGCTGAGGTTATGTCGGCGACACAGTTCCGCTTGTGAACTTTGACCGCTCAGTGCCTCAAGCACAACTTCAGCTTTAAATTCTGGAGCGAAATTTCTTCGTTTTACCATCGGATTTCTCCTTATAATTATATCATAATTATATCACAATCTTGGTTTAGGTAGTGGTCTAAATTTCCAATGGCAGTACATATCTTTGAATAACGAAATATTTTTAAGCATAACAAAAATTGTAGCGTTTTATTTACTGCAATTTTGTTATGCTTAAATTTTTAAAATTACTTGTTGCATTGTTTTTTTGGGGGGCAAAATATTACAAAAATGCAAAATCCCAAAGCTACTTATTGCGCAAATTAATGTTGAGTTAGTAGATTGATCGGTGGTTGTAATTCACTTTTTGATGTATTTTTATACCAATTGTTAAATTCCTGACTTGCAGCGATATACGCTCTCAAATGTTTCAAAGCACTCCCATCATCCATCACTGATTGTACGCGCTTGATAGCGTCTTGTGGATCAGAGTAGATACCTAACAGATAATCCACTATAGCTGCGTTTAGCAAAATCCTGTCATAGATATGCCCTTTCTCACCCGATAGCGCAGCTACGCCTGCCGCCGCGAAGGCATCCGCATTTACAATTTCTGGTCGTGGATTCAGAGCATATTCAAATCCATAGTCTTTCGGATCAATATCCAAAGCAAAGTCTTCACGTTGTCCATCTACACAACGGAATCCTTGAGAGTAGTTGACCGCCATCCTATCAGGAGTTGAAGGTTTGCCAAGTCGGAGTGCGTAATGGCTCGTGCCTTCCTCCCCTTTAACAGCAACTGCAGCCTGAAAACCACGTTCCTGCGCCAATTGGAGTAAAGGTTTTTCATAGCCGATATGATAATACCCAAGCACCATGTAGTTTGCTTTTCGGGCAGAAAAGAATTGTTGTGCCTTCTCTGTTGCTGCCCACGGTGGACGTTTTTTGATATGCACGCGTAATTCCCTCACATCATAAGCTCGAGGCGAATACTCACGCTGACTGATATACCCAAATCCAACTGATTTGTTTGTAATAAGTGAGGCAGTCTGCTCAAGAGATAGGTCAGTCTTTGCACCGAGCGCTTGCAAAATAGACTCTTCAGTTACGCCATTCTTCGGCGACATCATATCAACGCTATGCAGAAGTGAGGGTTCACCTAACGCGGCCCGAACTGCTGCGACAAAGAGGGTTGGACGAAAATAACGCGTTGCCCCATCGTAAGGTTGCCCAAAATGCGTAAGCGTCCCCACATCAATCGGACGAACCTGCTCTGGTGCAAAATAAGCATCAAGGTATCCCCGCACCTCTTCGTAGGTTTCCCTGTTCATGCGTTGTCCAATAAGCGCGGCAGCTTTGAGTGCAGGTTTAACTTCATTGGTGAGGATAGCCTCACACACCTGACGGGTTTCAGTATAACTTAAATGTTTTGCCCTTAAAATTTTCTCGAATGCTTTGACAACGATGGCTTCTGTCGGATTTCTTGGAACATAGCCAAGTTCAGGGTTCATAAGAAATTGTATTTCTTTGGGAAGGCAGGACAATAATGTGGGCTGGTATTTCTGAAATGCTGCTTTTTCTGCTGGACTCCATTGCGTTGCTTCGGGAAAATATTTTCGCAGCGTCATTGCTACGAAGAATGACCCCATCTGTGCTTCCGAAACGGCTGCTTTTTCTGTTAACTCGCCTTCCAAAGATTTTAAGATGGTTTCAAGAACAGCATCAGGGTGCGGTCCATCGTTAACCTTCTTGCCTAAAGGTCGTGTTTGGTGCGGACCTGTGCAAACTCGCGCTTGCGCTTCAAGCAGCTCCTCGTTAGGACCGGGATATTGTGGCGTATACATTTTACATTCCTTTATTTTCAGCATTAGGTTAGTTGGCTATAATCACTTCTTATTAACAAAAAACGTGTTCAATCGCAATTCATTATGTCTCGGACATTGTTCACTATACTTTATTATTTAGCAAGGACAATCCCCTATGTTAGAGATTATAGCACCTCTTACTGTTCTTAATCCATGTTTATCTACAACCATGATCCGACAGTTATGTCAAACGCTGCTACGTCACAAAAAGTTTGCAGAACTGCTGAACGTGGTTTGCGTTCTCAAGACGAAACGTTAAAAGGGTTTCCGCAAAACCTGAACCTATTGTTGTTGAACAAATCACCGAGTATTTGGATCAATGTAATCTCGTTACAACTATAACCTTTTGCCGCTCGAGCTACAATTTTTGCCGCTCGAGCTACAATTTTTGCCGCTCGAGCTACAAAAATTGTATATCAACGAGATCTAAGCATTAAAAACAAATTCTATTTTCTTTCAGCATATAAAAAAGTTCCAACTTATTTTCTTTTTCTGATAAATCCAATCTATACCTGTGTTTAGACGCACAAAAAAGAGAGATATTCGGACAATTCCAGCGGTTTTCACACGAAATTTGTGTTGATTGTGGCAATTGGCACAAAATTTGCTCGTATAATAGCAAGCAATATCTGAATCTGTGTCTGTCCTAATTTGGAAAATGCACAAATTTAAAAAAATCGACAATTTGCTATTAACTTTTTCCATTTAAGGTCTATATAAGGTTAGAAGGATGTCTTAAGAGACAGGTGTTTAAAAAAGAAAGGAGGCCTCTCATGAAATTAAAATGTCAATTGGCAGGTGTGAAATGTCCACCTTACTCACAGGATGGGGAATTCAAACCAAATAACGTAACAATTACACGTTTCTTGCCTGATTTGCAACGGTGTGCGAACTGTATGGTGTATAATTCGCCCCCGATCCCCGCGTTCCGGGACGATTTAATACAAATCGCATCCATCACACTCCTTGAAAAAGGGCCTGCGTTCAATCCTGCACATAAAAGTGGAGCCAGTTTTGGCACTTTCATTCGCCCGCGGATTTGCGGAAGTTTAATGGATGCAAAGCACAAAGAACTCAAACACTATGAACGTGAATGCCCCGAATCTTATATGAATTCAGGTGCCAACGGGATATTAAGTGTTGAAGATGAGGTAGATACAGATCTTATTCTAAATGTTCCTGATCCCAATGCCGAATGTTTTGTGGATAGGCTTATTTGGGAGGTATCTGTTGCCAATTTTGAGAAAGTTCTGCCGCAACTACTTCAAGGACTAACTCCTCGTGAACAACAGGTTTTCGCCTGCATTCACGAGGATATGCCGAATTGTGATATTGCTAATATGTTGAAACTTAGCCCACCGCGAATCAGCCAGTTGGTACGAAATGTGGAACTGAAATTGCGCCAGGAGTGCCAAACGTTAGGATTAATTGAATCTGTTTAAGACTGATATATTAAGTAAGAATGGTTCATAAATTATTGCAACTGCAATTAAATGCAAACGAGAAGGAGTATCCTATGTCAATTACAATCCGTCAGAAAGATCGCATCGTAATTTTAGAACCGGCTGGTAAAATAATGGGTGAAGTCATACCGGAATTACGAGAAATCATGATAACACAGATAGATAAATCTGAAACACCTTGTATCCTTATTAACCTCAAACACGTTCATAAAATGGATAGTGCAGGGTTGGGAACCCTCATCAACGCATATACCATGGCAAGATCGAAAAAAGGACGAATCGGTGTCATCAATGTGGGCAAAAATATCAAAAACTTGATTGTACAAACTCGAATTATCAACATTTTTGAACACTTTCAAACTGAAGATGCAGCGATCAAAGCATTTTCAAATAACTATTAGGGTTAGATATTATGTTGTTAGGCATCATTATTTTTCTTTTGCTGGTTTTACTCGGTATCTCTATACGCAGTTTTTAATTTAACGTGAGTTCGATGTATGAGATATGGAGTTCTTCATGCTTTAAATTTTACGCTCACAGCAGAGAATAACTCATTTCTCGCGATATTTTTCGTCCCAATTCAGTTTGCGTCCTCACAGGCACAATCTAACGAATTGTGCTACTATGTGGCACTTAGATTAGTGTAAACGAATTCCATAACTGAAAACTGAATATCTCTTCAATTCCAAATTTCGTTTGAATACCTAACCCAATTATGATAAAATGTAGGTTAAAGTGACCTATTTTTAGGAGAATTACATTGCAATCCAAATTTCAAGAACTTAAAACCCGTCTGATTGAAGTAAATGATGTCCGATCAGCATCAGGACTTTTGCACTGGGATCAATCCACTTATATGCCGCCCGGTGGTGCTGCAGCACGCGCCCGGCAAACTGCGACACTTAGCCGTATTGCACACGAAAAATTTACTGACCCTGCCATCGGAAAGCTGCTTGATACCCTCACACCTTATGGAGAAAGTCTCGGTTACGACTCTGACGAAGCCAGCTTGCTTCGTGTTACCAGAAGAAAATATGAACGTGCAATAAAAATCCCAGCAGAATTCATGGCAGAGGTAGCAACCCATACGTCAGAATCGTATCAGGTTTGGACAGAAGCGCGTCCTGCGAATGACTTTGAGAGAGTTCGTCCTTACCTTGAAAAGACGCTTGCTTATAGCCGTCAATCCGCCAATTTCTTTTCTGGATATGATCACATCGCGGATCCGTTGATTGAACCGAGAGATTACGGTATGAAGGCAGCAGATGTCGGTCGTGTCTTTGGTGAGCTGCGCAAAGAACTTGTGCCTATTGCTTCTGCTATTACATCACAACCCATCGCTGACGATTCATGCCTGCATAAACATTATCCAGAAGCGAAACAGTTGGAATTCGGTATGGCAGTTGCAAAAAAGTTTGGCTACGACCTCAATCGTGGACGGCAAGATAAAACACATCATCCGTTTATGACAAAGTTTTCATTGGGAGATGTTAGAATCACAACCCGTTCAAAAGAGGATAGTTTGGGTGAGGCACTTTTTTGCACAATGCACGAAACTGGACACGCGCTCTATGAACAGGGAATCCGCATGGAATATGAAGGTACACCGCTTGCCCGCGGCACTTCAGCGGGTGTTCATGAAAGTCAATCGCGGCTCTGGGAAAACATTGTCGGGAGAAGCAAAGGATTTTGGAGATGCTTTTATCCACAGCTGCAAAACACTTTTGCTGACCAGCTCGGTTCTGTGCCCCTTAATACATTTCACCGTGCAATAAATAAGGTTGAACGTTCGCTCATCCGCACAGAAGCGGACGAGGTTACCTATAATCTACACGTGATGTTGCGTTTTGACTTTGAGTTGGCATTATTGGAAGGTGAAATGGATATCAAAGACCTTCCTAACGCTTGGCGCGAACGATTTGAAGCAGATTTTGGTATTGTGCCGCCAGACGACAAAGACGGTGTTCTGCAAGATGTACACTGGTATTTTGGACTTATCGGTGGTTCATTTCAAGGATATACATTGGGTAATATCTTAGGATCACAATTCTTCTCATCTGCGCTTGTAGCACATCCTGAAATCACGACTGAAATCGAAAATGGTGAATTTAGCACACTGCACAATTGGTTGAAAAACAATGTTTACCAGCACGGCTCAAAATACACTGCACCTGAAATAATTGAACGTGCAACGGGTAAATCTATGACCATCGAACCGTATATCAACTATCTAAACACAAAATATGGTGAATTGTACGCGTTAAACTAAAAACAGGACGACTGTTATGGTATTTCGGCACATTTTGTTTTTTTCTTTCATAAGCTGCTCTCTTGCCGGATGTGGGGCAACCAAACTGATTGATATTCCGAAAAGCAGTTCTGCACTGCAACTTACCGATGAACAGAAGAAGATAATTCAACCTAAACTGCAACTTATTCGTGATATTGTTGATGATTACGACTTTGAGAAGAAGCAGCTGGAAGGGGATTTACGAGAATATCGTGCCCTGGCAAGTGATAGGAGACTTTACCGATACGATGGTGGACTAAGCACTGCACAAAGGCAACGTAACCTCAACCAGATTCGCACCAAAGTTAGAAAATTCCTTTCGCAAAGAAGCACATTGCTTAAAGAAATTGAAAAACTCCTACGAGAAGTTAACGCTGAACTTATTGCTGAGCAAAAAGTTGTTTTCAATGAGCTTAAAATGCCTGAATTAGAGATACCACGATCTTTACGACGCGACCCACATGCTGACCTACGCCGTATTCCGAGACACCTGATAGGCGTGCAATAGTGTATAGATTATAATAACCTAAGTTGCCATCTTGTAGCATAATCTGTTAGATTGTGCCTATAAGAGCGCAAACTAACAGTTTGCGGTACAAAGACTTGGACCGAACTCACATTATTTAGTGAATTAACGACCAACCTCCCATGCCAAATGTTGTAATTCTGGGCCGATGAGTTTTTCCCACGCCAACCGCACAGCAGCATTTGAACCGGGTGTAGAGATAACCACCTTTCCGCGATAGACTCCTGCCGTTGCACGCGATAACATCGCTGCAGCACCAACTTGGTCATAGCTAAACATACGAAAAAGTTCACCAAACCCCGGTAACGTCTTTTCTAATTTGCGATTGAGTACATCAAAAGTAGTGTCTCGCGGTGCGATTCCTGTACCACCATTGAATAAAATGACCTGTGCATCAGTCTCTGCCATTTTGTCCAAAACCTCAGATACTTGGTCAGGTTCGTCTTTTATAATTTGATAGGCGCCGACGTTGTTTCCCTCTGCTTCAAGTTGTTCGCGTAGGAACACAGCGTTTGTGTCTGTCTCTGGTGTGCGAGTATCACTTACTGTGACAATGGCAACTGATACGGGCCCCTCTTCTGCTGCGATCTCCCGATGTTGTTGCGTACTTGTTGATGTTGTCATGAAATTTCCTCTTTTCGTCAAATTATTGATTTGGATACGTCTTCTCTAAATGCTTAGGCATTGTAAAAAAGACACCTCCAGTTTGTTTCGCAAGAGTCGTTTGAAAATCAGTGGGGTTCGGATGACCAATGACATAAGCAGTGATACCTAAGGATTGACATAGCTCCAGTGCTTGCTCCGCAGGATATTTGCCTGTAGTAGGTTCATCAGTTAAAATAAGCAGAAATCGCCTTGCGTAAGGGCTAAATTTTACCTCAGGGATTCCTTCAATAATAGCGTCAATAAGATGTTCATCTCCACCAAATGGATCCTCCATAAGACTTTTTATCAGAACTTCATTAAGCGGCATCTGAGCTACGTCAACACCATCAACAGCCTTAATAGCATCTTTTGCTTCAGCAAAACGGATGAGTCCAATTCGATATTTAATCGGTAAAATTGAGAGTCTACCAATAAGCGTGCTTAATCCAAGCATGATTGCTTGCGACTTTCCACCCATACTCCTACTATAGTCTAACATGACCATAATATCTACAATTGGTTCTGCAGCATTAATGGGAAGCCGTCCCTGGTTGTCCTCCAGTATAAACTTTAAGACTGCTTTTATCTTTTAAGAATGTGTATATTTGGTTATTCTGAGAATCAGTGAGTGCCCATCTTTTGCCGTGTTGCTGAGTCTGCGCAATAAGATCCGCATCTACATCTAAGTTCCAGTATTTTTGGATAGGTGCCTACGTAAACGTATAACCTATCTTTAATACTATGGGTAGCAAAAATTTGCCCGTTCTTTTCGTCAGTAATTATCCACAAACCGCTATGATTCTCCTCTAAAACCGTTGAATTTTCGGTGAGAAAGGTATAATTTTTCAGATAAATCTCGTTTTCCTTGAATGTTTGTTGTAATCTATTTGCAGGAATCTCTCCATCTTCAACAAGTATATCAAACTTCAATTCAAGGCTAAAGTACACTTCGGCACCGCCCTTCCGAATATCAGAAGCAATGTCCCTAAAAACTTTGAGAAATTTCTGGTTTCCAACCCGATTGTTAGGGAGAGCAGCAGCGTTATAGGCGCTACCTTGGAATTTGTTGCCATACACCGCCTGTAACAGTAGCTAGTTCCTGCTGAAAAGCTTCAGGAAATCCAAGGACGTTAACGCGAATATCCTCTGTTTGAGATTGATCAATCACTTTCGCTCGCATCGTCCCGAGAGCATTCTTTTCTCTGAAGTTTGTCGTTGCGGGTTCATCTGTAACCAAAATCAAGTGTTTGTCCGCATCCGCGTGAAAATTCATAAAATTCAACGTGTCTAAAAGTGCATCAAGCGCATTTTCATCTCCACTCAGCCTGACTTTTTGCATACGCTGACGGAGGTAACCTACATCAGGAGCAAGAGATCGAGCTTCAAGTTTTTGTCCATCTTTCCTAACGCTGAATTCAGTCATACCCAAATGATATTCTATGTTAGCAAGATCAAACGCATCTGTCATACTATATAGGTTGTCGGCAACTTGTTGGATGTTATCTCCCATGCTTGCACTTGTATCAAGCACAAAGACGATGTTAACCTTATCCAATGTCCGGGTAGCGATAATATGGTTAGCAATTTGCTGGAGTGCTTTGGCAAATGGATCAGAAGCACCCTTGTTGCCTATTACCTTTCCGCTTCCACCGTCTCCGATTCCATCTCCAATAGATCCAATATCGGCAGTTCCGGTTGATTCAAGCCTGTTAAATCCGTTTTTGCCATCGCCTTTAACCCGTTGTCGTAAGCTTTCTTTCCCCCGCGCCAGAGGTTATTTCAAAAGGGCTTGTGACATTTTTTGGAAGTGCGGTTGTCCGACTATTCAATTGTTCCGTTTGTGTTGTGAGTTCAGGCAGGTTTGTTGCAGTCTTGGATACTGATTCTGTAGCACTATGCATCAGGATCTTCTCGGAAGGACGAACGGTTTCATCAATTAGATTAGAAGTAGCGGATGAATCCAAATGTCTCGGACGGCCTGTGCTCAACGATTCTGTCTGCTTTGGGGCCCCGCAACGGCTTTGGAGGTGATCTTTTAAGTCGACGTTTCTGCCTTTCGGGGTTTTCCATATCTATAAATTCCACACCGACAGCGTCTTCAGAGTCATTAGCAACTCGTGTGTAATGGAAAAATGTTAAAAGTATTGCAAAGCAGAGATGGATAATCCCGGCAATCAGACAGGCATTCAGCGAACGTTGTTTTTTTTGAAAACGATTCATGATGTTTTCTCCTGGATTTTCAATCCTGATGATTACTTTTTATATCGTTGGGAAGTTACTATTATGATTATATCAAATATTATCGCTAATTTCAAGGACGTTGTATGCTGATTTACCTCCAGTTTTCGTAGAGGCAATATACATAAGGTTTTTCAGATTATGACAAAATGAGCGAATATGTTTTCGTCCGATAAATAAGATTGGAAAATAGTTTATCAGACAACACACTTTCGCACAACTATTATGATAAAACGGATAAATATGGACTCTGAAAACTTGGGGAAATCAGAAATTAAAGAGGACTTTATTGTCAGCGAAGTAATAAAATTCAAAATAATTTTGAAAAAGCTTAATAAACCCAGGTATTCGCGTATAATTTATTGAAAAAACCACAAAAATCGCTTTTTACCGAAAAAATGCATATTTTCCTAAAAAGTGCAATCCTTTTTCTTGCAAGTGCCTCTATAACTACAAAGGATATTTTACGTTGGAGCGTTTTCCAAACTTGTTTACTTGCATTTGACAAGAAAAGGAGTAAAAGATGTTTAAAGTATTTTTCTACAACAACTGGTTTTTCATAGGAATAAGCTTCGTCCTCATTTTTGCTCTCGGATGCTATTTGTGGTTTCATATTGACATGGCAAACTTCCGACAAAAGTATGCACCAATTAGCCAACTTGATAAATCCATAGAAACGGAACAGTCTGTAAACTCACCGAAAAATCTCACTGACACAACGCAATCCGAAATAATATCTTTGCAAGATGGTTCAGCTTCTAAAGATACTTCTGATGGAACACCTCTGGTCAAAAGCGAAGAAGCAGAGAACATAGAAACCGAGACTGATTCTACTTTAGAAGGCATAATTGATAGTATTGCTAAAACGGAAGAAGCAGAGGAAAGTCTTTCACCTGAAGAATTAAGGGAGCGCGAACTCAAAAAACGACTAAAAGAAATCTTTGCACAGATGAAAGTATTGACAGAAAAAGCAGGCGGTAAAGTAGACGCTTCAAGCGACCCCGAAGTGAGACAGGAAATGCAGCAGCTAACAGCAGAAATGTTTCAAATTATGCAAGAAGAGGCAAAAGAAGAGGACCGGCCAGCTTTGACTTTCTTTATGAATTTAATGACAATGGGTAACAGATTAGTAAACTCAAAAGGTGAAATTATCGTTTCTGAATATGTGAAAATAGCGGATCACATGGAAGCAGCGGGAATGGGTGAAATGGCAAAGGGCATACGCGCTCTCACACAGCACGCTATTGACAATGGAAACGAGGTTATAAAACCTGAAGAGATACAGAGACTAATGGCACAAGGTAACAACTAGTAGATTTTTGGGTTATAGTTTCATCGTAAAAGGAGTTTCACCTAAAAAAATGCGTATTTATTGAAAAAATGCACCTTTTTCACCTCAAAAACGCGTCTTTAACTACAAGAGTTCTTAAGGTAGAAAAAACCGACAAAGAAATTTACAAATTCAGAGATTCGATTTTTCTGAAAATAAAGTTTGTTCACGCATCTAACTGTTAGCCGAAACAATGAAAAGAATGGGTCATCATCCAATGAATCCTGCATGAGTGCACGAAGTAGATAGGAGAAAATATGTTTAAAGAAAATTCTGTAGACAACTGGATACTCGGCGGGCACCATCTTCCTCGTGATTTTCACACTTGGATGTTATCTGTGGTTCCAAAACCAAATGGCATACCTCCAACCACAAGATACCAATACTGACGTGGAAATAAAACACTTGGAAAACCCCTCAGAAATTAGACAGGTAGAAACTGTTTTAACTGATACAGTGCAACCAGACACATCTGATGCTCAAGACACTGCTGACAGGAACCCAGGTGTCAGTGTATGGGACGCACAACAAGAGTACATACAAAGCGGTACCGTGGCTGCCTCATTAGCAGTGATAAATAGTGCCTCAGAAGGATTATAACTGATGAATGAAACAAGAGATGAAAATTTACAGCAACTCGCGGAAAAAGCACTAACGGAATCTGTTGTCCGTGTAGTATGGCAAAAAACTGACGAGGGAATCTGGTAAACACCTTATCTGGCCACGAGGCAGCGGATTCTTCGTTGGTCCAAACATGATTGTGACAAATCTTCATGGTGTTGCAGGCGCACCATCCATTATTGCAGAAATCGTCAGCACCGCAGCTACATTCACAGTTGAAGGTTTAGTAGCGTATAACATTGAAAACGACCTCGTCGTTTTAACAGTTGCGGGTGAAGGAGTACCCCTTTCCCTTGGCAACAGCGATACTGTCCAGATTGGCGATAATGTGTGCGCAGTAGGACACCCTCGTGGAGGAAATGGTGAAGCCACACATGTCACTATTCACGGTATTCGAAAAAGTGACAAACGTATCCAAATTAAAGAAGCATTCGATCCCGGACATAGTGGCAGTGTCCTACTAAATAGCATGGGTGAGGTTATTGGTGTTGCTGTGGGTGCCTCCCTTGAGATATCGGTTTTTAGCGGTGGAGCGAAGTCATCTCTTAGCCACGCAATTCCTGCAAACATTTTGAACGCAATGCTCGCGGATGTAGGGAAAGCAGAAACCTTGACAGAATGGCAAGAACGTCCGCGAATACGGGGCTATGCAGAAGGTCTTAAAGGACAGAACCAAATGATGCAGCAAAAACACGAAGAAGCAATGGCGTGCTTTGATGCTGCTCTCGAACATAATCCTGGTTTAGTCGAAATATACGTCAATCGTGCAGGTTTAAAGATTTTAATAGGCGAAGCAGAAGAGGCAATTGCCGACTGCGATTCCGCAATCAAACTTAATTCCGATTTTGTAGAGGCGTATATCAACCGAGCTTCCGCAAACTTGTCGTTAAATCAACACAAAGAAGCAATTGCGGACTGTGATGCTGCTCTTGAAGTTAATCCTGATAATGTACCAGCCTATGTCATCAGAGCAACCGCAAAATTTGATTCAGAACAGCACAAAGAGGCACTTGCCGATTATGATATTGCCTTAAAACTCAATCCAAATGCGGTGGAAATCTATTTCGCTCGCGCACATGTGAGGACTGTATTGGAGGACTATAATGGGGCAATTGAAGACTATGACAAAATGATCAGCCTAAATCCTGATCCCAATCCTTTTTTCAATGTTTATTCACATCGGGGAGATGTAAAACGTTTCAATCGTGACTATGAAGGCGCAATTGAGGACTACGATAAAGTCATACAATCCAACCCGCAGGACGACGAAGCTTACAACAATCGCGGACAGGCAAAATATTACCTCGGTAGATCTAAAGCGAAACAAAGTGATGAAACAGATGCTCGTAAATACTATCAAGAGGCGATTGATGACTATTCTGAAGCCATCATGTTAGCCCCTGAGAATAGAAGTTGTTACTTTAATCGTGGTCTTGCAAAACGCGAACTTGGGGACTATGAAGAAGCGATTTCGGATTACGATAAAGTAATCCAATTGAATCCCAAGAGCGATACTGGCTATTTCCAACGCGCGTATGCCAAACAACGACTTGGTATTTCCAATGCGGATGATGGAGATGTAGCTGGTGCTGATGGGTACTTTCAAGCGTCTATTGACGATTATACTGAATCCATTAAACTTGACCCAGAGTACGCTATTTCTTACTACAATCGTAGTTTAGCGAATTACCGTCTTGGTAAATTAAAAGCGGATCAAGGGAACATCTCTGAAGCCAGAGTCCTATATCAACAATCTATTGACGATAATACCAAAACCCTCAAACTTGACCCAGAGTACACCTCAGCCTACAACGGTAGGGGATGGTCAAAATATATTCTTGGACAATTAGAAACAGACCAAGGAAATACAGAAGAAGCCACGAATCTTTTTCACGCAGCAGTAACTGACAGTGATGAGGCTATTCGTCTAAATTCAGATAATTCGAGTGCCAATGCCGAGTACCATACCCGTGCCGTTACAAAGGCTGCACTCGGTGACTATAATAGCGCGATTAAGGATTTTGATGAGGCTATACGGATTAAGCCTAATGATGCGCTCTATTACTATGAACGAGGACTGGCGAAGCAAGCACTCGGCAAGCATGAAGAAGCAAAAGCAGATATCGCAAAGGCTATAGAATTAGATCCTGATGTAAAAAATAAGTCATTCTAACAAATATTCGTTTGTAATAGCTCGAACGAAATTCCTTGAACGTCATGGTTTTTAAGAAATAAATCGCCCATTTTGACCTAAAATTACATTTTTTATGAAAAAAGTGCAACCTTTTTCCTTGCAAGTGTGTCTTTAACTATAGAGGGAATTATAGTAAAAGAATCTACTATAATTCCATATAATTCGGAAGGCTCAGTTTTCGTGAACATAATGTTCCTTCGCGTGTCTAACTATTAACTAAAACAACAGGATCATGCCCCACCGAATTGGCGTTAATATTCGGAATTAAATAGGAGAAAAAGATGATTAAAGAATTTTCTATAGATAACTGGATTATCGGTGGTACTGTCTTCATTTTGATTTTCACGCTTGGCTGCTATTTGTGGTTCCAAAACGAGATAGCGCACATCCAGCAAGGTGTTGATCTACATGTGGAAATACAGCATGTTGAGCAATCTTCAAAAACAGAACAAATAGAACTGATAAGGACAAAACAATCGGACGCACTTAAGAAAAATAGGACTGACTCTGAAGACGCTTCTGATGTTACTTCTAATAATATTACGAGGACACGGCAGGGAAACATAGAAAGTGCTGCAGCGAACAGTATGCCGTCATAGTGTAAGCTGCAGCTGATTATAAAACGGCATTAACTTTACCAAACCTATTGAGGCACGATTTGCAAGCGTGCCTTTTTTCATTTCCAAACACTTCAAAAGATTGTAACAAATTACAAATTGCTATTATCCATTATAGAAGTCCTATCATAACCCAAGCTGCTAAGGACAAGTTTTTAGACATGTAGACACTGTTTTAATCAAAAATAGTGCATTATTTCCAAGAGTTTGTAGCGCAAACTGTTAATAAATCAACGGTATGAATCATGGCGAATGCCATACGTGCATTCGCCTTAATGGCATTCCCCGTGTCCTCACAGGCACAATCTAGATGAAGATTAATTTATTAATTCGGTAATTTTCTATCCGTACGAGGTAGGTGTACTCGCCGCTGGCGAGATTTCCTAACCTCGCCAAATTACCGATTTATTTTCTTAAACTTCGGACAGATTGCGCTACAAAAGAAAGCACACACTCAGCGAACAGAATAAAAGAAAAGGCAAGTACCCAAAAAAGGGTACCTGCCGAAGTTCTGTTCTGTCCGAGTGTCTACTCACTGCCCTGTTGTTTTACCGTTCCCCACAGGATTTTTTTTTTGTCCTTCGGTGCAACAGGTAACGCGCCCTCTATCCAGTCCGCCTGATTTTCACTTACTTCACCATCTGTCAAGCGTTTGAGGGTCTGCGTGTTGAGATCGTAGCGATAAATATCATAATTCGGGTTCGGTTTATCAAGCAACTTTATGCCTAAAAGCAACGATTTGTCATTGTGCATCCAACACGTAGTGTCGACAAGCAGATTGTCACCGAGTTTGTCATAAAGACCCTGGACTATGCGTATTCTGCCACCATGGTGTCTGCCACCAAGTGTCGCAATGCTAAGGCGGCACCGCTGTTGACCTTCCGGCCACGCGCAATCGTCAAACACAATCCTTTGCCCATCCGCAGACCACCTCGGAAAGAACCGCTGCATCCCTTCAACCGGTTTCGGATCAAGAAGTTCCCGCTGATCCGAGCCATCCGCAGACATCACATAAATATTTTTACCAACGTCTGTAAAATTTTCGTAAACGATCTCGGCACCATCCGGCGACCAGTCGGGGGCCGTTGCACCTTTGTCACCGTCAAGCCCTGTGAGCTGCGTGACATCCAGCGTCGCAAGGTCCATCACATGCACCTCAGATCTTCCACTTCGTGAACTGTCAAAGGCGATTTTTTTCCCATCCGGCGACCAGGACGGATAATAGTCGCCAACGTTGTCGTTGGTGAGACGTTGCACGTTCGTTCCATCTGCGTTCATGAGGAACAGCTCCGACGATCTTTGATTATTCTGATCCATGTCTCGGATAAAAGCGATCCTTTCGCCATCCGGCGACCATCGGGGGTATGTGTCTCGTGTTGGTGCCGTGTTTTTGGTGAGCCTGCGTCTGTTGGTACCATCATCCTCCATCACATAAATGTCACCATCTATACGTAAAACAATTTTCGCATCAACAACGGATGTATCTACCAAGAACAGACAACATCTGAAAAAAATAGCAATCAAAGGAATTAGACGCTTCATGTATAAATACCTCCTATTTTAGATAAGCGATGCGGATACACCGCACCGCTTATACTACTATCTGCGTTACTGTTGGTTGACCACAAAATCGAGTGTTTCAGACGAGCTGACCATTCCCCCATCATCCCAAACGTTATCGCCATTGAAATCGAATTTCAAGCCCAATTCAACACGGCCGCTTGCAGTGTACTTCCCATTTCGCCCGCGTGTCATATCGATTGAGAACCAGGGGAGAAAGGATTTCCAATCACCCGGCTGTACCCATCCGTCATCTTTTTTCTCTTTAAAATCAAACGGAATTGGAGACCCTTTCCGATACACAGCGAGTTGGTCTGACCAATAGTAGCGAACTGTTAGATTACCGGCATTGTAAATGTTTGCATACGAACCGGAGGTGACATACGGGTGAATATAAAGAAGACCCAGCGAGGTCTGTGCGTAAACATCGTGGATATTCAAATTGTCATGGTCAGCGGACAGACCCATTGGAAATAGACAGATTGTAGAAAAAAGCACTAAAAGTGCTAAACTAAAAGTGTTCCGTAATGAAAATTGATAAAACATAGTTGTTTCTCCTTATGCTTTTATAGCATATTGTTAGATTTATGGTATACCTTCATCTATTGCTTTAGCGGTAGGACTACCCGTTCCTTAAAAAAACTCGGGCACCCCTGCCGTCTAAAGCAAGTAACTAAAAGTATATTTTAGTGAAGGATACCCGTGAATTAGTTACTTGTTTTAGACATTATTATGATACAACATAAATAATAAAATGTCAAATTAAATTGCAATTAACTGAAATTGGCTGTTTTTTCGGTACTTGTTGTTAGCATCGCGGATTATCTTCGCACGCTCTATCCGACCTACAGGAAGATATGCAATTTATATGCCAACGCCTAAACCGATATTCTACCGATTTGTTGCACAAAAATGTGCATCTGCTGTTTGCTGTTGCACAATATAGGGCAGGCAGTGTAGTTAGTGGGTGATCGTCTGAATCGCAGAGGGCATGGAAGGTGCCGTTTGTGTTTCCAGTCGTTTTTGGGTAGGTTTGCCGATAAAGGTGTGGACTTTTATACACGTATTAAAGACGGTTAGACATCTCCTCTGCGAAATCCGCGTCCCTCCGCGATTCTAACATCACAAAACGCAACCTAACAGGTTGCGATACAAAGACACGAAGCACCTGTAGCACACAACCTGTCAGGTTGTGCATCTTAGTCCGCAACCTAAATAAAGTTTAAGAAAATAAATCGGTAATGAGGCGAGGTTAGGAAACCTCGCCAGCGGGGAGTACACCTGCCTCGTACGGATAGAAAATTACCGAATTAATAAATTAATCTTCGGACAGGGTGCGGGACAGAAGTCCTATAAACATATCGTCCCGTGAATCAACACCATCACTCCGGCTTCACGGTAGCGTTGAAGCCAAGTATAGACGGTGTCAGGTTGAAACTGACAGTCTAAGACATTGACTTTAATTTTCCTTGCATTTCTGACCTATTCCTGATAGAATTCCGATAAATTGAATTTGAGAAGACAAAATATTTTATTATTTAAAAGGACGAGAACGAATGGCACTTCCAAAAATGGCAAGGGTGCGACAACATTTTGATGCACCAGTTCTCACAGACTTACCTGAAGCAATTCACGCTGAATTAGATCGGATTGACGCTGCATCTATTGTCCGCCCAGGCGAGTCTGTTGCGATTACTGCTGGTAGTCGTGGCGTTGCCAACGTAGCAACAGCAGTCAAGGCGACTGTTTATTATCTTAAAGACATTGGTGCGAAACCTTTTGTTGTCCCAGCAATGGGCAGCCACGGTGGTGCAACATCTGAAGGACAGCGAGCCGTATTAGAACATTACGGAATCACTGAAGCGACTGTTGGCGCGCCGGTAAAAGCGACAATGGAGGTAGTGGAACTCGGCGCACTGCCGCAGGCGGAGGCTGGCGATTTGCCTGTTTTCATGGATCGTTATGCTGCAGAAGCAGATCATGTTGTGCCGCTGAACCGCATTAAGGCACATACGGATTTCAACGGCTCTATTGAGAGCGGCTTGATGAAGATGATGGTCATCGGTCTCGGCAAGCAGCAGGGGGCAAACTTCTATCACCGCGCTTTCTTTCAATACGGATTTGAACACGTTATAACAGCAGCGGGGAGTTTCATTCTTGACACTGGAAAAATCGCTTTTGGGTTAGGACTTATTGAAAACGCACATGAAGATACTGCTAAAGTTGTGGCGATGCCTGCTTCACAACTACTGCAAACGGAACGTGAACTCCTCGTTGAGGCTAAATCACTGATGGGAAGACTTCCTTTTGATGATCTTGATCTGTTGGTTGTGGATTGGGCGGGGAAAAATATCAGTGGAACAGGTATGGACACAAACGTCATCGGCAGGATGATGCAAAACTTTGAACCGGAACCCCTCAAACCCGCTATTTTACGCATTTTTGTTCGTGATCTTACCGAAGAGAGCGATGGCAACGCAACAGGTATCGGTCTTGCTGATTTTACAACGACACGACTTGTTGAGCAGATTGACCGACATGCAACCTATATGAACGGTATTACCGCACTTGGGCCTCAGAAATCTAAGATTCCATTCTATTACGATACGGATCGGGAGGCGATTGAAGTGGCACTTGATACCATCGGTTTGACGAAACCTGAGAATGCGCGCGTAATTCGGATCGAAAGCACACTGAGATTAACAGAACTTGACATATCGGAGGTGCTTCTCAAAGATGCCCAGCTGCACTCAAGTCTTGAGGTTACAGGTGAAACACTTCCTTTCGAATTTGACGCAACTGGCAATCTGCTGCCATTTTCACTGGAGACGCACTAAATTGAAGCGATTAATTGTCGGTATCACAGGTGCAAGCGCGGTCATTTACGGTGTCCGTCTACTTGAAGTCCTCGCAAAGCAAGAAGATATAGAGGTGCATCTGACGATCTCTAAATCTGGGGCGCGGGCGTTATGGGAAGAACTGCAGATTGAAGTAGACATTGACAATTTCCGGTTGGAATCACTTATTGGTGTTGATGCCAAGCAGATTATTTACCACCATGAATCCGATATAGGCGCGTCAATTGCCAGTGGTTCTTTTCGGACAGAGGGGATGATTGTGGTGCCGTGCAGTATGGGAACGGTTGCCTCTATTGCAGCGGGTATCTCGCGTAACCTTATTCAGCGTGCAGCAGACGTGTGTATCAAGGAACGCCGCAAACTTGTCATAGTGCCTCGTGAAACCCCCCTCAGTTCCATTCATCTTGAAAACATGCTCAAATTATCTCGCGTTGGTGTTTGTGTCTTACCTGCGATGCCAGGGTTTTATCATTTTCCGAAAACAGTGGATGACCAGATCAACTTTGTTGTGACAAAAATCTTGGATCAGTTCGGTTTAGACTCTGGACTAACGCAACGGTGGAAAGAGTAAGTAGTTGATGCGAAAACTCAAAATTATCCTTGAGATGATCAAGTTCGAACATACCATCTTCGCGCTGCCGTTTGCGATTATGAGTGCTTTCATTGCTGCAGGTGGACTTCCACCGTTATCAAAGCTGGGTTGGATTTTGGTAGCGATGGTCGGTGCGCGTAGTTGTGCGATGGCATTTAACCGCCTTGCTGATGCAGAAATTGATAGTGAAAATCCGCGTACGGCAATGCGCGCAATTCCTGCTGGTTTAATCACAAAAGGGACGGTATGGTTTTTTACCATAATTTCGGCAGGTTTGTTGGTTTTGGCAGCATGGCGATTGAATCCGCTGGCTTTTGCCCTCTCACCCGTTGCGCTTGCCGTGATAATGGGTTATTCTTATACGAAACGATTTACCGCACTTTCACATTTGTGGTTAGGACTTGCCCTTTCTATTTCACCGGTTGGTGCGTGGATTGCAATTAAGGGTCGGTTTGATTGGACTCCAATAATACTTTGTTTCGTGGTGTTGCTTTGGACAGCTGGATTTGACATTATCTATGCATGCCAAGATGTGAATTTTGACAGAAAACATGGACTTCATTCTATTCCTGCGCGACTCGGTGTTCGTTGGGCGTTATGGATTTCGTCTGCACTGCATGTTGTTGCTGTTTTGCTTCTTTTTGGTATCCCGCTTCTGACCGAATTAGGGCTTTTTTACTATATTGGCGCTGGAATTGTCGTTCTGATTTTCATTTATGAACATGTGATCGTTAAACCTGATGACCTTTCTCGCGTGAATCTTGCTTTTTTCACGCTGAACGGTATGATAAGCTTGGTTTTAATGGCACTTTCAATCGCTGATATTCTATTGTAGCAGTGGCTTTACACTGAGAACTTTGGAGAAAGGATTAAATGAAACTTTCACTTTCCGTTCGCGTTGCTGAAAACGCTTCAAAAAGAGATGCTACCCATACCTTCGTCCAACTGACAGAACTCGCAGCAAATCTTGGCTACGAGGCAATGTGTATGCGTGCATCCCAAGTCGGCATCCATTCACCTCTGGAACAGATTACCGCTGCACGTAAGCAAGCAAATTCGCTTAACCTAAAAATCTCTATGGTCACCGGTGATTTTCCCGTACCGCTAAACAATGATGAAGGACCGAACGGACTTCGCAATATAACACCATACCTTGATTTAACAGAGCTTCTTGGTGCTAACCTTATTCGCATTGCCATGAAAATCGAGGAAGATATTCTTTGGGCACAACGCGCATCTGATGAGGCAGCAGAACGTGGGATTCGTCTCGCACATCAGTCGCATACACAGAGTCTGTTTGAAACGGTTGAAGGTTCAGTTGATGTGTTAAAACGTGTTGGCAGAGAAAACTTTGGCATTATTTACGAACCAGCCAACCTTGATCTTTGTGCACAGGATTACGGTATAGAAACGCTCAAACGATTTTCGCCATATCTTTTTAATGTCTATCTCCAAAATCATATCCGTCGTCCAGAAGGAAAGACCCGTCTTTTGACGTGGATTCAAGGTGAAGTGCCTCACGATCCAATCCGTCTACAAGATGAAGGTGGAATTGATTTTCCGTCAGTGTTTCGCGGTTTAGAAGCAATCGGTTATGACGGTTATGTGACGGTACATCAGGCATTTCGAGAGATTATGGAACCTGAAGACGCTGCGGAACAGAGTTATGCATATTTAAAACCGTTTGTACCTAATCTATAATGTGTTTGAGTTTAAATTTTCATTGAAATTGTAGGAGGTAACACATGGCATTCAGCGATTTTAAGACAATTTCTGAAGTCCAAGTGAAATATAACATCAAATATTCGTCCAACGATTTTTTCGGTGTTGAGGCAAAAGATCCTTCAGAGCAATTTCTGAAAGAACTTGAGTTTAGTCAGCAACACATTGATTTTTTTACATCAGAGGGGTCAAGATGTGAAGTGGTTATCTTTCCTATTTTAAGAGAGGTTTACAAAAATTATGCTGAGTCCTACGGGCTTTGGGTAAAGAAAACCATTACCTATGATGAGATTTTGAATGGCACGCCAGATTATCTTATTGCTACAAAATCTGAATTGGGCATAACTGTTGTCGGTATGCCTTTGATAATGATGGTTGAGGCAAAAAAGAATGACTTTGAACAGGGGTGGGGGCAATGTTTGGCTGAGATGATTGCTGCGCAAAAAATGAATGACGACCCTGATTTTTCTGTGTATGGTATTGTAACTGATGGCATCATGTGGCAATTCGGTAGACTTGTCCGAGATACCTTTACACGGAATAGAACGAACTTTAGTTTGGATAATTTACCGAATCTATTTGGTGCTGTGGATTCTGTTTTCAAAGCAGTACAAGTAAATTAATAGGATGTCAATATCTATGAACATTCAACGTCCGAATATCTTAATTATCACAACAGACCAACAGCGAACAGATAGCCTCAGCTGCTACGGTTCAACATTTACGGACACACCACATTTGGATAAATTCGCTTCTGAAGGTGTCTGTTTTGAACGTGCCTACTGTGCAAATCCGGTGTGTACGCCTGCTCGCGCCTCAATTTTTTCAGGCAAGTATGTCAGTCGGCATGGGGCGTGGAACGTCGGCATGAACATCCCAGACGACGAACCGATGATCTCACATCGTCTCTTGGATGTCGGGTATCGCACACATTATATTGGAAAAGCGCACTTTCAACCTTTTGGTGCATCTCCAGAGCAATCAATTGAAACACGAAACAGGACAGATCGGTATCCGGAATTTCGCGGTCCCTATTACGGATTTGAGACGGTGGAGTTGGCACTTGGTCATGCAACTTACGGCATCGCCGGACATTACGGTGAATGGGTGCGATCTCAGGTTTCCGAAGAGACTTTTGCTAGCTACAGCAAAGCGAGGCGGCTCTCACAAGTAGGTTTTGGTGGCGGCGCACACGATTGGGATATACCTCTAAAATACCACAACAGTATTTGGACTGCTGACCGTACAATAGATTTTTTGACAAACCACGATGTCAATCAACCTTTTCTATTGGCAGTCGGTTTTCAAGACCCGCATCATCCGCACTGTGTACCAACTGAATTTGAGGAGCGTGTTGATCCTGCAGAGGTGCCGCTGCCAGATTTCGTTGAAGATGAGTTAAACGACAAACCACCTCATTTTATGGAAGCGCGTTGCGGGCAACTGAGTAAGTCGAAAATCCGTGGCAAATTTGCTATCGCTGGACAAGGTGGTGGTGCAGATTTTCGCAAAGTGCCTGAAGACGATGCGCGGCTTGGAAGAGCATACTATTACAATATGGTGAAGATTATTGATCAGCAGATGGGGCGTATCTTGACGTGTCTTGATGAAAGAGGGTTACGTGATAATACACTGGTCCTGTTTACCACAGACCACGGTGAACTATTAGGTGACCATGGACTTTGGATGAAGGGACCATTCCATTACGAACAACTTGTCCGTGTACCGACTTTAATTAGGTATCCTGCAGTGATTCCATCTGGGCAACGGACGGACGCACTGTTCAGTCATGTTGATATTGTGCCAACTGTGCTTGCAGCTGCGGGATTAGCGACTCCGTCAGATACTGATGGCGTAGATGCAATGCCAATGCTCACTGGGAAACAAGAGTCCGTACGAGATTCACTATTGATTGAATGTGTGGACGATCCACAAGGTTTACGTCTCAAAACGATTGTGGCTGATACGCGGAAGCTGACATGGTACTGTGGGCATCCTTATGGTGAATTTTATGATTTGGAAAATGATTCTGCCGAGCGAGTCAATCAGTGGGATAACCCTGCTTATGCAAATGATAAAGCACAACTGATTGGTGCTATCCTTGAGCAAATGGAGACGTTGGAGAGAAGGGTTGAGCGAACATCCTATGCATAATCTATGATTTAATCCAAAGGAGTTTTATAACACCAGGGTCGGAAGTTGTGTAAACCACAATAAAGAAAAGATATTGATAGTTCATCAGTCACACGCCAAAATAGGTTTTTTGAAATCCTGTCAACGTCAAAATCAGTCAAAATTCCACGCTGCGGTTGCATATTTGGTACTAACCAATATTTCTGCTTGTGCTTTCTCTGTCTGTGATAGTTTTCCCGAATTAAACGTAATACCAACTTCATAAGTTTCACAGATCGCTTGGATAAGCGATCCTCTCGTTATAGAATGCCCTTCCATATTTATAGCTGCAGATTGCTTGCATAACATTTCTTGAATCTCAGCGTGTTTTGAAACGCGCTTGAGGGTCGGATCCGGTGGCATATCCAAAGAGATATATCCTTGAAACATAATGCCGTTTCGGTTGCGTCGGACCGAAACGCCTGCCAGTTTCTTACCGTTACACATCACATCGTTTTCGGCAGGATTTGTTAGGCAGATATTTTGGGAAGATTGCGAAGTATCGGCAGTAGCACCGTAACATTCTGCTGGAATACCGAGGTTCTCAAATGCTTTGACAAGGCTTCTTCCTAAAAGTTGATATGTCTTAGAAACACCCATTTCTCCTGCTTGACGGGGGAGAATCAATGTATAGGTTACATCCCAACCATGCACGACGGTACCGCCACCAGTCATCCGTTTCACCAATTCAATCCCTTCTGAACGGCATGCCTCAATGTCTACCTCCGCGGCAATATCTTGAAAATAACCAAAACTGAATGCGGGTGTTGTCCAATCGTAAAACCGCAACGTTGGGTTGGGTTTTTCCTTCTGCGCGATTAGAATTGCTTCATCAATTGCCATGTTCATCGCCGCGCAGTTTTTTCCCATACTTAAGAGGCGACCAATAGTTTCCATTAGGATAATGCTACTCGGCAGACAGCGGTTGTATGTGCATCACAATACCAGAAATATCCATCCCAGTAGGTCATGCCGTGCGGCTCGGGATGTGGCTCAGGGACCTCGATTTTGTTGAGATGGCTGCCATCTTCTGGATTGAGCTGATAGATCGCTCGATGGTTGGTTTCGACGCACCAGAGGTCGTCCCCGACCCATGCAATGCCGTGTGGTCGATCATCTGGAGCAGGGATCGTGTGAACCACCGTGAAATCGTTTTCAACGTCAACTTGGTAGATAGTTGCAGAAGGTGGCACAGCAATCCAGAGTTTATTGTCGCGCCATTCCAAGCCGTGTGCGCCTGTTTGTCCTGCGCCAGGTGTATCAAAAGAGGCGAGTGTTTTACCGTTTTCCGGATCAATTGACAAAATTTCGCAACTATAGGTAGACGCAAGCCAGAGGTTTGTGCCAGTGTGTGTGATACCGCTGCCTCTGTCAGAACCTGTAGCAAGTGTCTTTTTCACTGTTCCCTCATAAGAGACGAGATGCACTTCATTGCTCTGCTGGTCAATAATCCAAAGACCTTCTTCTGTGGCTTGCATTCCGTTCGGTTGTGGGCCTGGGGAGTCAAAAACTTTTTCGATTGTTGGCATGAGAAATCTCCGCATAATTGTGTGTTATTTGGGATTATTGTATGCGGTTTAAGAAGGGATGTCAAGTTTTTTGTTGCAGTCGTGCATGGTAAATACCAAGCTTTGGCACATCAATTTACGTAATCATACAATTTATTTCAAATATCGAGCTTCGGCAAGGTAAGGAACGCGCCAACTCTCTTTAGGGAAGTTTTTCCAAACTATGTTGATTGCCCAAGGTATAATAAGTACAGCTGCCGCCATAAGCCATAACGCTTCCGATTCTTGTAACATGGTATGTGTTTCGTGTTCAGGTACTTCTTGCGTAGGTATTTCAACGAACTCAATCGCCAATGCAATGAGGTTGTTTGCTATGTGGATACTGATAGGAATTAAGAGTGACTTTGTTCGAATATACAAGACAGACAAGACAAAACTAAAGAAAAATGTTCCAACGATATCTGCATGAAGGATACTAAAGAGTAGAGAGGATATGAAAATTGCCTTAGGCGTACCCCATTTGATACTCCATCTTGTTAACAAAATACCTCTCACGAAAAACTCCTCAAATACTGGAGCAATTAGTACAATGGTGAAGAAATTTAACACATTCACGAGGGAAAACCCATCATCTTGCGGAATTACAATGGACGGGGAACGCTCAATAAACCACCATTCTGCAAATTCAGGTATAAGAAACCGTAAAGAAATATATTGAAGATAAAGGACTACTATGGAGAAAACTACAAGTGGAAACACCCATAATGTGTAACGTCTCAGCGTAGACCATGTTGGATAGTCACCAAACAATTGCCTGTAAGACAAACGTGAGCGAAATAATATAGGGAAGATACACATTAAAAAAATAGCATAAAAGAGTAAACTTGCAACTGCATCGGGTAGTAAATTTTGCCCATTTTCAGACCATACACGTTGAAGTTCAAAGAGGATAATGCTGCATACGAAACTTGTGAGAAGGAAACACCACACAAGAGTTCTACCGCGTAGTTTTTCAAAAGGAATGAAGGGAGTGAGATATTCTTGCATTTTTTGTAAATTGTTTAGAAAAGGTGAAGTGCCGACGGTAATTCAAAATGACTCAATATTAAGATTACGGACATGTATCTTTCGTTAACAGGTGCTTATGATCTTTTCTCGTATAGACTCTGCCGTGAACTAAATCAGTCCTTTTAAAATCTGTGAACAAATCCCTATCACCCTCTCGGTAGGAAATAAGAATATTTATGCCAGCTATTAGTGCCAAAGCAATAATATGATCATCGTTTGATCTTAGTTCGCCTTTTAGTTCATTTGTTTTCTCTTGCACGTCTTCAGATATCAATTTGAGTTGGCCAGCGCGCATAAGTTGGTCTCTTATGTGGATCATCCCCCCTCTTTCCCATTCCTCTTCAAATTTCGGGGTATTAGCATAAACTAATTTACCACTTTTGTTTTCCAACCAATTCCACACAGGTTTCATGTCTTCATCAGCAGGGTCCTTGAATTTATTGAAAGTATTCGCATCTAAAATTGCACACATTATTTAATCCTCAAATCCCATAAGCCGTTTAGATTCTTTGAGGAAAAAATTCCTATAATGTGGTGGAACATTTGTCATATTTGCCATTTCATCAAAACCAATATTATGTACATTGACAATATTTCCCTTCGGTTCAAAATAAATTAGCGATACATCTTCAGGTTTGATATTGCCTTTCCTGATTTCAATGCGTGCACGGTCAATCATATAATCGCTGTGTGTTTCAACTATGAATGACTGGTTGCCTTGATTTGCCAAGTTTGCCAACAAAGAAGATAGCTCCGCTTGTGCTCTTGGGTGTAAATGAACCTCAGGTTGTTGCAATAAGAAATAAGGCATATCCTCATACTCAGGTTTAGTATGTTTAGAAATACCGTAATTTAGGATTTGGACCAAAATTGGTAAAATTTGACTAACACCGTAGCCAACATCAATGATATTAGAAGTAGGTCCTCTGACCTTGAATTGCAATTGGAATGGTCCACCAAGGGAGCGTCCAAAGTTTTTTATTTTTATGTCTTGGAACAGTCCAGAACTTATCCCAAATTCGATGAGTTGTTGTTTTAATTTCTCCCATTCCTTTTTTTTAGTTGCTTCTATCCGCATAAGAAGCATAGGAACATCACTGCCTTCAGGGTCATAATATTCACGAGTCGGATCATAAGTTCGTTTTGGTTGTGAGCGAATCGGTGATGTACTAAATACTGACATGGTTCGAAAGACATCCCACGGGCTGCAATTAAATTTTTTAATTTTTTTCTCAAAATATTCTGAGAAAGCTATTTCACCCTTAGATTCTCGTGTAAAAGGAGGAAAAAAGAAATAAACGGAATACTCGTTCAACCTATCACTATTACACGCTATTCTATATCGATTCCGTTCTTCATCAAAGGAATCTAAACGTAACTCCTTATCCATTACATCCTCAGATCGAACAATAATTTCACCATCAGTAAGTTTCATTGTTATCGAACTAACGACTGGCTCTATTCCTGATTTTTTTTCAATGAGTTCAATTGTTGTTTCAATATCTTCATTATTGTATTTAGAAGCAAACCCGAGCTTAAAAGTTTTCTCTTTTTTTGTGCTATTTCTGACAATATCCTTGAAGATTCCCATCGCATAGGGAGGTTGATTAAAATCTATTCCTGCTCCCCGAAAATAATCTGCTAACACTTGGAAACACGCGAGGGCAGTTGTCTTACCAGTGCTATTTTCACCTACCAAAAACGTCAAGGGGCGAATTTCAAGTGTCTGGTGTCCACCGAAACAGCGAACCTCTTCCATTGTGAATTGTGTAATGCTCATGCTATTATCCTCGCAAAGTCATTTGAGACTTTAAGTTTAAGTATAGCATATTCTATAGGGAAACTTAAATCTTTTTCCATTCCTACATCATATACAAACTTCTTAGACACTGAGCGAAGTTGTGAGAGTCTTTCATTTAATAGTGTGATGATAGATTTGTGGAAATATGTTTGCCAACGCTAACTTATAATCAGTTATAACTGGGCAAGCCACTCTTTAATCTGATTTGCTTTTTCTATTCGCCTTAATTTCCGATATGTTTGCTCTTCATATTTTAAGGATAGTACAGGAAGTTTCATACATTCAAATAAAACAAATTCACGATACACTTCTACTGCAACAGAGGATTCCCAAGTGCCATTTGAAAATTTCTTCTGTATGGCGCCCATTATCTCAACTCTTACAACGAACGAAAATACCTTTGAGGGTATTAGGAAAGAACATTTTGTGCGACGGCATAATGGTGACCCTGACCCTGAAGTGCTCGGTGACAAGAAGGGTGATGAGGGGGTGGAAAACTACTACTTACAATATCGATTTCAAAGAGGGGATATCTATAATGATACCTAACACTGGTATAGCAATGGTGGGGTTTTGCATGAAAAAACCGCATCGTGAGGGTGATGCGGTTTTGTTGGAAAGGTTAAAATTCAAGGATTAATGGAGGTCCTGGTTGGTACGGCAGAACTTTTTCAGTTAACCCTCTCTGTTCACTGAATTCCACCGCCTCTTGGTAGGTTTTGATTCTTAACTCCAATCTCCTCCCATTTGTGTACCTTTCCAGGTGGAAATGTCCTTGATCTGACGACTTCATCTCTCCTTTGGGGATAGTTGCTATCCCCAGAATTATTTCTTTCTTGTCGGGCCCATCGATTATTGTCCACTCAAGGAGTACGGTCATATTTTCCGCCACCGGTTTGCTGGTAGCGAGGAAAGGCTTGATCCCTGTAAACTCCTTACCTCCATTCATGACCTTTTCCTCTTTTTTGCGTAGGGTGATAAGAGGGCCTTTTTTTTCAAAAGTGTATCCGAGAATCTTCGTGCTGCCCTCGCTGTTTTCGCTGTCTCTGCTGCAGCCTGTTAATGCTGCCGCCAGTGCCAGCGATACTATGATCAAAATACTGTATGTGCCTTTCATTATGGCACCTCCTTCTTAAATTGTAAGGTAGGGTTGCGTTGCACCCCCTTGTATTGTATGATATTTTTTTACTTTTCACAACTTTTTTCTCGTCACAGAAATATGTTTCTGTATGCGCTGTTATCTTTTCTTCTTTTCTCTCCAATGGGATGCTATTTTGTCTGAAACGGAGAATTTGACCCACCGAACAACCTTTTCTGCGAAAGTGCTCTCAATTTCGTAAGCACCGCTCGCATCGGTCTGTAGATCAATATCGTTGACTTCAAGACTCATGCCGTGAAGCGCGAATCCGAGACTGCCTGTGATTGCCCATACAACCTTGGTTTCTTGAAGGCTATCGTGGATAATTTTTAAAGCGCTGCTGCTGTGCTGAAATCATTTGTCTAAATTACTGTAAAGAATTTAACAGGTTGTGTTAGATTTTTAGGTGTCTTTATCCTGAGACATTCCTAAAATCAATGCGGCGCAGCGCAATATCAATCAGTAATAGAATTAGCGCAGTAATCAGGAAAGGTCGCCACAGATGAATCCGAAGGATAACGGGATTTTCAGGAGAACGAAACGCTTCCTCAGCAGAGATATTGAATTTTCCACCGGACACCGTTGAGAGTTGGGTCAGAAGCGATTCATTGGCATTGTGGACAAGATATTCTTCAGGATAGGAAACAACAGTGCCAGTTACTTGGGTATTAACAATTTCGCCTGCCTGTTTTTGCATGATATTCAAGAAGTAGGGGCCGACTTCTTGGGTTGGAAATTCAAGCTCATATCGTCCGGGGGAGGTTTGTGAGATAGCAAGTTGCTTCTTTTTGAGATCAGGACCGATAAGCGAAATATCACTGTCCAATTCGTTCAGAAAATCCCCAGTTTCGCTCAGCGCATCAATGGCAAGATGTGCCACCCCTTTTTCTTTGGTGATTGCTGCTTGGAAATTGCTGAGTGTTGTCTTACGCATCGTATCACGGACAAGTTGTGTCCAGAACTTGCCGTAGCCGGGCCATTCTAACCAATCTGATGCCCACCGCGCTTTTGCATCGGATGTGAATGCGACTGCCTTTCCTAAGCCGTATTGCCAACTTGCCAGAATTGGGTCCCCACGATCAGAAACGAGAAAGATTTCGGCAGTAGGTCGTGGGTGGGTTGCCACATAACCGAGGAGGAAAGGCGCAAGTTCAAGGTCTATGCCACTTAATACCTGAGTCGGTTTGATACGTTGCGGGATAAAAGGCTCGTCAATAATAGCCGATTTAGAAGCAGTGACGGTCTCCTTCGCAAATATCTGCGGCACATTATACGGGTCTTGTGTAAAATAGTCGCGTCCACCGCCCCACTTTGCCAGGTCACCAAGCATATTCATATCAGCACCGCTGCCGATACCGACTGTGGAAATCGTGATACGTTCGGAGTGCATGGAACTTGCAATTCCATACCAGTCTCCAGGCTGAGAGTGTCCATCACTCAGAACAATGACGTGTTTGAGTTTAGCCGTTGTCTCGGTCAAGGCAAAATACGCCTGTTGGAGGGCGGGATAAAGATTAGTGCCGCCACCTGCGGTGATTGACCCTACTTGATTTGAAATGAACTGCTTATCTGATGCGTCATGCATTTCTGTAATCCAGAACGGTGAACCGTCAAAAGCGATAACACCGATTTTATCGCGCGGTCCAAGCAACTCTACTGTTGCACGTGCTGCCTCTTTTGCTAATTCAATCTTGATTCCACCCATACTTCCCGATTTGTCAATCACTAATACCATTGCCAAGGATGGCGTTTCCTTTTTCTTTTCAGTGTCGGTACGGACAGGTAAAACCTCCTCAATTGGGGTTTTATAGTAACCACCAAGTCCATAAGAGTTTTCGCTGCCGAGCATCATGAATCCACCCCCAAGGTCTTGGACATAGGTGCGGATGAGTTCCATCTGCTTTTCGTTAAGACGGTTGGCAGGAACATCGCTGAAGATAACGAGTTCATAGTTTTGAAGGTCGGCAAGTTCATTCGGGACACCTAAACCGTTGCGCACATCGACACGAATTTTCGCATCCTCAAGCACCCGCATTAGATACCGGGTTTGTGACTCGTTTTCATCAATAAGCAGCACTCGGGGTTTGCCAGAGACTGAAACGATACCGAATGCCCGATTGTTATCGTAACGTGTGTCCTCTGTTACGTGGCAGGTTACATCATAAGTCAAGGTGCCGCTCTCCATAGAAGTTTCAGTGAAAAGGACGCGATTTTCACCTTCAGTAAGTCGGACTTCTTTTTTTGCTACCTCAAATTTGTTCTTATAGAGATTTATCTGTGCAATATCTTCATGGTTGCTGTGAATAAGCACTTCCAAATTAAACGGAGCACCTTGTTTGACCTGTGCAGGCGCATCAATTCGTTGTACCATTACTTCTGGGTCATCACTCGGATATATTGGAACCGTGTCAATTTGGATACCAAAGTCTTTTCCGCGAAGACCTGTGTGGATAGCATCGCCTTGTGTCTCAATACCATCCGTGATTAAGACAATCCGTTTGTTTGCATTTGCGGGAAAAACGCTCCATGCTGTTTCAATTGCTTGTGCAATATTTGTTGTGTCTGCTGCGTCCTCATCTGCTTCTAACCAAACCTTCTTTGTTTCAGCAAGATCCAAATTTTCTTCCGAATTTCTCTGATTTTCCAGATGGGCTGCCTGAAGTATCTCGGCTTTATCTGTAAACGCAATGATACCTACTTGCTGATTTCCGCTCCGTGCTTCAAGTGCTTCGTTGATGTAATCCGTTGATTTTGTCAATCCATCTTCAGAAATGCTATCGGAAATATCCGCGAGGAACATCACTGCAAGTTTGTCATCGGTTTTTAGATACTGCAGATCCGCTACACTTAGGATAAGTAGGAGAACAATAATTATTCTAACACATAGGCTAATCAGTCGTTGTGTTCGAGATAAATCTACGAGGCTGCGTCTAAAACCGTAGTAAAGAACTGGCAATAAAAGCAGTAGGAACAGCAAAAAGGGGCGTGTAATTTCCATATTTCTGTGTATCTGAGTGAATTTTGATAGTCGTTAGCAATTAAGTTTTACGATAAAGTCGGCTGGTTTCAAAGAAAGTATACCACACGAATTTTGAAGATGGCAATACAAATAGAAGCCTTTTAGATTTTCTGAATTGGAATTAGTCTAAACATTTTCGCCAGTGTTTGCAGTTAACTCAATATCAGAATGCTCTTTACGTATCAGACAATCGAAATATAAAATTGTAACACCGATCACCCAAATTGGCAAAACGAGTGCTTTAAGAATTAGATCGACGCACGTCATAATAACATAGAAGAAGAAATTACTGGAATCAAGGACTTTTTCCATTATTGACCATTCGATAATACTTCTCAAGTCTGTATTACCGGCAAATTTTGTGAAAATGAAAATGAATCCGAGTGATACCTTGAAGATAACTGCAATCGCGTAACTTGTTAGAAGTATCAAGATTAGAATTCCAACAACTTGCCACCACGTACCACGGACAAGTTCGCTGCTCCGTTTGAGAGCATATCCGACACGCGGCTCTTCAAGTAGCACTATTGGTAAGTGAAACACCCAACATACAAGAAAATAGCATACTATTGGAAAACCAATTAATCCTAAAAGTATACCGGATGCCCCTTGACGTATCGTTAGGATAATTGAGTAACTTATACTGATGAATGTAAATACAAGAAACATTCTCCATATTAGATGACTCCCAAGCATTGGGAAAAACCTTTTAAACACCTGCCTTAGTGTAGCACTACTTGTTATATTTTCACCTAAGTAAACTGTAGCACTTGCCAAGACTACCCCGCCTGTGCTTACTATTGCAAATGGCATTGCAGTGAAGGGGGGTATGAGTGCTTTTTGGATAGTTCCTGATATAAACCCTTTTAGCGAATATTCAATTAAAAGCGCAAAGAAATAAATACTTACGATCCCGAAAAACAGTCCGAAGTGCTTCCTGTATAAACTGAAAGTTGTATCAAGAATGTCTCCAACCCCCATTGGTTGGAGTTTAGATGTATGATTTATAATAGACATTATTTTGTAGCGCAAACTGTATGAAGACAGGACTTACGCATTCCCCCGCTTGCGGGGGGTTAGGGGCGGTAAAATAGGCGGAAATTGGAGTTTTTAACCCTCTAAAACCCCTTATCAGGGGAACTTTTAAACACATTGCGTAAGTCATGGATCGAATATCTTTTATGCGGTTTCCCGTAAGACTAAGGACTGTAAGTTGCGTCAAACCTTCTAACGGTGTAATATCACTAATTTGGTTATTATAGAGAACTAAATGCGTCAGCTGCTCTAACCCTTTTAGCGGTGTATATCCACAATTTGGTTATTTCCAAGTGATAGCACCTCTAATCCCGTCATTTTTTCTAAGCCTGTTAAGTCGCTTATTTGACTATTGCTTGCATTAAGTTTTTTATTTTTTTTAGATCCTTTTCTCAGAATGGAGAATTATCATCCAATTTGAGAACTTCCCGAACAACCGCAGCCAAATTCGGATCAGGAATCTCCACCGGTTCCGGTGGTGAACAACTAACAAATACAATGAGAAATCCAAAAAGCAGACAAATATGTTTCATGATACCTCTCCATCAAATTAGATTGATTGCATTATAGCAGCATATTCAGATGTAGTCTATACAATCTGAATATGATTATTTTGAATACAATATCTCTTGCAGATTATATCTGAATTCGCTATAGTTATGATATGACACCAACAAACCAAACACTCACAGCAATTAACGGAATACAGGTAGGATATGCTACCGATACAACTGCGCGAACTGGATGTACCGTTATCCTCTGTCCAGAAGGAGCAACAGCAGGCATTGATGTGCGCGGCGCTGCCCCGGGTTCGCGCGAAACAGAAGCAATTCGTCCCGGACGCTTAATCCAAAAAGTGCATGCAATCTTACTAACAGGTGGCAGTGCCTTTGGGTTAGATGCAGCAGGCGGTGTTGTCCAATACCTTGAAGAAAAGGAGGTAGGGTTTGATGCAGGTTCTGTGCGTGTGCCGATTGTTCCAGCTGCTGTTATTTTCGACTTACATGTTGGGGACGCAAGGGTACGTCCTAATAAAGAAATGGGATATCAGGCATGCCTTAATGCTACAGACGAACCTGTAACGATGGGTGCTGTCGGTGCAGGAACTGGGGCAACTGTTGGCAAGGCACCTGGTGTTACACCTTCTCCAGGTGGTGTGGGTTCAGCGTGTAAGCATCTTAACGACGGTTTAATCGTTGCTGCCCTTGTAGTTGTCAATGCATTAGGGAACGTTGTGGATCCTGTAACGGGTGAAATTGTTGCAGGCGGTAAAGAAAACGGCAGTTTTATAGACATCACGGAACGACTCTTAGATGCAAGTATTATCCCCGGAACGAATACAACCATCGGTGTTGTTGCCACAAATACCACGCTTTCTGTTGCAGAAGCGACACGGGTTGCAGAGATGGCACACGATGGCATGGCACGTGCGGTCCGTCCATCGCATACTATGTTTGATGGTGATACACTCTTTACCCTTGCCACAGGAACACATACCGGCAGCAGTGTGAATACTATCGGCATCCTCGCCGCAGAAGTAGTCGCTGAGGCGATTGTTAAAGCTGTAGCCCCCTTTTCTGTCACTGATAAGTGAATTTAGAGTTCCTTTATGTCATTTGTGAAGGAGCTTCTTGGGTAACAGGAATAACATAACTGTGAATCGTAAAATCGTCTTGAATTTCTGTCTCTACCAGTGAAACCGGTTGTTTACGGTGATCAAATACAACGTAGTAACCTTCTACAGCACCTTCCAGTTTTAGATACGTGGCAAGCTGTTTTTTTCCAGCTTGATAGAGACTCTCACCTTCCCAAATTTTGGTCTCAACGATATACTTTCGTTGATTATGGAGAATCAACAAATCTATTCTTCCGCGTCCTGTTTGTACTTCAAGATACATGGTGCCGCGCACCAAGCGAACAAACTGATCAAGATAGGTAAAGAGAAGATATTGACCGACAAACTCTTGTGGCGTTTGCGGCACTTGTAGGAGACGATGACCAGCACGGAAGATAAAATCCTGAAAATTATCAAGAAGCGGCTGCATCTGAATCTGTCCATCCAGGGTGAGGTAATCTAAAAAAGTTGTAGCAGTTTCATCAGAGAAATATTCATTTTCTAACCCATTTATTATTGGCTGAAACGCCTGCATGATTCGGTGGTGATATATTGGATTGACAATTTCACACATGCCATCTGAACCTTCCGCAATAATGCCATAAGTGGTGAGAGCATCAATAAGCTCATTGTCCAGATTGAATCTTACGCCTTTCTCATAAGAAACAATATTCATCAAGATACTTTCAAAACGCGGATCTCTGCGGATATTGCTTGTTAGGTGATCAATGTTAGTGTTACGTTCCCGAAGAAGCCGGGTGTGTGCCTGTGTGAAGTGCACCATTCGAAGCGTTTCAGTTTTTGGGATGTGAAGTTCATCAGTAAGAATCTGCGCAAATCTGTTCACCAGAAACGGTTGACCGGCTGTTTGTTTGTGCAGTGCCTCAATGACTTCGGGCATGATAGTCTGTCCGACTTCGTCCATATATTGTGCAAAAAGTTCACGGACTTGTTCTATAGTAAAGTTTGGTAAGGCAAATTCGTCTTGGACGTTGAAAGGCGAGATAGACCGATCATAGTTGAGTTGTGCAATGCTTTTCACGCCGACAATGCCAAGACTATAAAGGCATCGTGATTCTGGAGCAGATAGGTAGATACGGCGTAACGAATAAAGAAAGTCAGATACTACATCTTGTGGGATACCATCAAACTCATCAATAATGATAATGATCCGTTGGTTGTCCAATATTCTTGCAAGTTTTTCAAAAAAATGCCTCAGTGAAACGTGATTAACAATCTGTGTGTTCTCCAGAAATTCGCAAAGTGGATCAGAAGGTCTCATAGCACGTTTTCGGAAAACAGACTCAATTTCCCTACAAATATCTTGATAAAGGTAGTTATAAAAATCAGTAAGACTGACGTTCTGATATTCTTCAAAATCCAGTTGAATTGGAAAATATTGAAGATCCTCATCTGTAAGAGCGTCTATCGCCCAACGGAAAAACGTAGTTTTACCTGTCTGCCGTGGCGCGAAGATAACAATATAACGTCCCTGTTTGACACGGTTCACGAAATCTGTGAGTTCTCTACTCCGACGAACGACGTAGTTTCGATCAGGGGACACAGGTCCTTGAGTCTCAAAGGTTTTCATTTTCTTACCTTTTTAGCAGTTTCATCACATTATTTTATCAGTTTACCGTGTGAAAATCAATCTTTCTTATCTAAATCGGCTTACCCCGCATTGCATCGGGAATATCAATGCCGAATGCGTTTAGCACTGTCGGTGCGATGTCGTATATGCTTTTTGTGAGAACACATCCACGCGCCTGTCTATCGTTTTTGATTATAAACATGCCCATCTCCGCGTGATTACAATCATCAGGCCCGGTGTCGTTTTCATTCGTATAGATGCTGTTGTATCCCACACTTCCCACTGAACGCCAAAAAAGATCACCAAAGTAGACGATGAGGTCAGGTGCAATGTTACGGCACTCACGATATACCTCCTCTGGCTTAAAAACGCGGGTCCTGATATTCTGTCCCGATTCGTCTGTGATCGCTTCAAGTTGCACCTTTAATTCATTACGAACACTTTCGTAATCTTGTGCTTTCACAATTCCATGAGGTTCTCTCCCTTCAACGTTAATAAAGATTCGGGCATAATATCCACCTTCTCCCCATGCTTTTGTCTGCTGCCAATCTACCATATCCGTTGAAAATCGGGTAACCCCTTTCGGTTCAGTTTTTAGCGTCAGATAACCGTGTTTTTGTAGCCATTCATTCACACAGATGCCGCCATCCATCTTTTTCGCACCGTGGTCTGAGACAACCATGACGATGGTGTCATCATCAACACATGCCAGCATCCTTCCCAATTCTTCGTCAAGCGTACGATAGTAGTTCCGCATTGTCTCAGCAAACGGTGAGTTCGGTTCATATTTAGGATGCGTCTTATCCCAAAACCGCCAAAATGCGTGATGGAGTCGGTCAGAACCCATTTCCACCATCATGAAGAAATCCCACGCTTTTTTCTCAAGCAGATAACGTGCAAACTTGAATCGTGCGCGTGTCATTTTGAGGAGCTGCTGTTCTAACTCTGCGCGTTTATCGGTGCGGAAATTTGGAATATCAATCATGTAGTCCGGGGCAACTTGTGCAATTTCACGGGTAAGCCTCGGTGGAAAAGTCCACTGTAAATTAGATTGCGTCAACGGCGCATTGAGATCGCCTGGGGTGAGAAAACTGGTAACCATCCATCCCGGAAACGGCTTCGCGGGATAGGTAAGCGGCACCCCCAAAACAACAGAACGTTTTTGCGTTTGTCCAAGCAGTTCCCAGAGTGTCGGCACTCTCACAATGTGTGCGTTAGCAATGGTGAGCGCATCGTATGAATAATCCGAACGGTTCCGAAAACCGTAGATACCGAGTTCCCCCGGATCCCGGCTTGTCATCATGCACATCCACGCAGGCACGGTGATAGGCGGGACTGTGCTTTCTAATTGCCCGTAGATACCCTCTTGCATCAAGCGGTGTGTATTGGGCATGTCGTCTCTGAATGCCTCAAAGACCAATTCAGGCGCAGCACAATCCCAACCGATAATGAGTACACGCTTTTTCATCAGTGAACCTCTTATGCCCAACGTGGATTTCTGCCACCGAAACGTTGTTCGCTGATGTTCCACAATTCAGATAAACCGAGTTGTCGAATGTGGTCTAAACCCGCGAGGCATGGATCGTTAATTCGGGTTAACCACTGCTGAAGTTCTGCCTCTAATTCTTCTCGCAGCGTTTGTGAATTTGCGTCATCAATCAGATTGTTCATCTGATACGGGTCATTATCGTTATCATAAAGCAGCCAACCTGTTCCATCGTAATGGCGAGCATACATGTAGCGATGCGTGCGGACACCGCGCCATTCGCGAAGACCGAAATTGAACCCTTCACTTCCGTGTAATGGGATTTCAAGCAGAACAGATTGCGGTTCATCAATTGTTTTACCGAGCATTGCATCTGAAAGGTCAATACCCTCAACACCTTCTGGAATTGGCAGGTCACACAGAGATAACATTGACGGCATAAAATCAACAAGGCTGAGTAAAGTATCGCGAGTAATGCCAGCTGGAATTTGGCGAGGCCAGCGGATCATAAATGGAATGCGACTTGATTCATCCCACGGACGTTCTTTTCTGTTGTGTCCTTGGCTACCGAGCATATCTCCGTGGTCAGATGTATAGACAAGAATAGTGTCTTCGGCAATACCAATTTCGTCCAATGCTATCATCAAACGCCCAAGGTTATCATCTAAAGCAGTGATATGCGCGTAGTAACCAGAGAGATCCTTTCGCGTTGCAGGTGTATCTATCGTGTTTGGACGTAACTCAATTTCCTCTGGCGGATACATCTCTTTATACCGATCTGGTACATGTTCATACGGATTATGTGGCGGCCCCCAACTTATATAAAGACAGAAAGGTTCATCAGCGTGGTCTCGACAGTATTGAATAGCTTGATCGGTTTGGAATTCCGGTTCGTAGCCTTCAATCTGCATTCGATTTCCATCGGAATCGTGGTAAGGTGCATTAAAATAGTTGTGATGACAATTCCATCCGACCCAATGGTCAAAACCGAACCGCATCTCAGACGTAATAAACTTATCTCTTGGCATTCCACCGAGATGCCATTTGCCGATATAGCCTGTTGCGTAATCATTGTCTCTGAAAACCTGCGCAACACCTGTTTCAGACAACGGCAACGGCAAATCGTTGGAAACGGCTTTGTGGCTCAACGGGTGTTTGCCTGTCATCAGACACCCGCGCGCGGGGACACATATCGGGACGTTGGTAAAGGTGTTCGGGAAGAACATCCCTTCCTGAGCAAGTTTATCCATAGCGGGCGTTTGTACCTGTGGGTTACCTGCACATCCGACATCACACTGACGGTGTTGGTCACCGAAAACAAAGATTAAATTAGGTTTTCGTTCCATTTTTTTCTCCTATTTTCTCTAATTGTAGAAATTTTGCTCCGAAGTTATTTTCACTGCATCCACGTATAAATTTTCCTAAGTGCAGATTCACTCCGTGTCCACAATGATCTTTTGAATGGCGACACTATTTTTGTCCAGCTACAAAAATCAGTTTTTTGGGCCCGATATTGTTCCTTGTGGGCAATCAAACCTTTATTTTCTGGTGGAGATGCCCCAAAATCTATCCATTCATACCCTTTTTTACATGCCCATGTAATAATATGGTGAAAAATTGCATTGTTCGGACGATATTGTAAATACGCAGGCATAGAAGCTTCACACCACAACGTCACAGTACGATTGAAATGGAGAAAAAGTAACCCAGCAATGATAGTGCCTTGATATGTAGCGATGGTAAGTTTAGCAATACCGTGCTGTAGCAACATCTTCATAAGTGATCGGGGTTTCGGTGTCCCTCCTAAACGTTTTACGGTCATAAGATACATGTCGTAGAATGTGGATAAATCCGCATCACTTTCGGTATCGGTAACCTCTACACCCGATTTTTGCGCTTTCCTCACAGCACCCCGGACCCGTTTATTGTAAGCGTGCCAGAGGGAATCAACATCTCCGTTTGTTTTAAGAATATGTGTAAACCTTTCTGTTCGTTCATATCCAATTTTTGTTAGGAAATCTCCATATTTTATTGTGTCCTCAGGCGAGAGTGTCCAACACAGTTCGCACCACCCCTTTTTAGTTGATACGGTTTCAAGATAGGTCTCAATCGTTGAAATCAACGATACAGTGTCTACTTGCACAGAATCAATCACCTGCGGACCACCAAACAAATTCCATGGCATAGAGTCCCACAACCGTATACCCGGTATCGGCTCAAACACAAATGCAGGGACTCCTCCAATTACTGATTTATCCTGTTTGATAAGCAGATATACAGGGTCAAGCTGCTTGAAGGTATCGGCAAGTGCATCTCGCCATGTAGTGCTCTGAAAAGCAGTGCTATTCGGGCATTGCTGGATAACTGAATCCCAATCGTCACAATTTTGAGGTGTAAGAGGTTCTAAGGTGTACACATACACATTGTAATTGAAAAAGAACTTTTTGGCAAGTATCAGGGTTATTTAGTTTTAGGTTTTTCGGGCAGATTTTATCACAGACGTTAATACATCAATGGACTTATTGTCTGTCCTAAATCACTTTTTGTCTGAACCAGGATTAGCAGGATAAGAGGATTATCAAGATAGGTTTTTTGTAGATGTAGTGTCTTTGGACATGTTTGTCGTCCGCGTTTGGATGCAGGGTAGGGGTTGATGGATAACACTCAAAAATCCTGAAAATCTGTTACTCCTGAAAATCCTGGTTCAGACAATAAACAATGATGCAACGAAAACTTATGTCCATTCTGATGCAAAATCTAAACTTGAAGTTAACCTTAATCACTAAGAATTCTTAAAACTAAATAACCCTGGCAAAGCATAAAGTTTTGTTGAATAAAGGGTGAAAATCTGATATTATTTTTCTAAGCAGAGAAGGAGGGCCATTTTATTGTCCTTTCAAAAAATGTTATTCTAAAAGGATACCTACTTTCTGCTTTTTGTCACTAAAATTCTAAAATTGTCCAAACTTTAGCGTTAACTAACGCAAGTTCGGCTAAATGGAAAGGATCACCAAGAAAATGGCAAAATTTACAAAGGAAATACAAAGGAATACACGAAGTTTAGTTGTATGGTTTCTTCTGGTGTTTTCTGTGTCTGCGGGTATGTTTACAGCAAATGGTGTCTCAGATCCCGATGTGGAAGAAATCATCAAACACATAGATCAACTCTACCGCAGTCAGACCAGTCATGCCGATATGGAGATGCATATTGTCACACCACATTATGAACGCACATTAAAGATGCTGATTTGGACAAAAGGAACGAACAAAACTTTTATTCGAATTACCGCGCCGAAAAAAGAACAAGGAGTTGCAACATTGCGTATCGGGAATGAAATGTGGAACTATCTGCCAAAAGTAAACAAAACGATGAAGATTTCACCGTCAATGATGATGGGATCATGGATGGGATCCGATTTCACGAATGACGATTTAGTCAAAGAATCGTCTATGTTGGACGATTACACCTATCAAATGATTACACCAGAAGATGCATCTGCTGATCTGCTTTATGTCCAACTTATACCGAAGGAAGATTCTTCAATTGTGTGGGGAAAGATTATTGCCGCTGTCCGAGCAACTGATTATATACCCGTGTGGCAGCATTTCTATGATGAAAAAGGGAAATTGATGCGTGTCTTAAATTTCAAAGCGGTTAAAAAGTTTGGACGCAAAACCGTTCCTTCTGTGATGGAAATGATTCCACAAAACAAAGAAGGACATAAAACGGTTGTTCGCTGGTTAACGGCTACATTTGACTCAAACGTCGACGATAAAATTTTCACACGCCGAAATCTACAAAAAAGGAGATAACCTGTTATCCGTTAGGAATCCAAGATGGACTTTACAATAAAACACAATTCAACACGAAAGATAAAGGCACACGCATTTATCTACCTAATCTGTCTCTTTTTGTGTCTCTTTTTTACGCCCTCAATTCTGGCACAAAAAACTAACTTAACTAAAAATTTCGGTATTGGATCTCAAGGAGCTACACCCGCATTTGGTGGCATTAGTTTTCGTTATAACGGACTGGCACCCGTATACCTTCAAACCGTTGGGCGTTTCATTCTCAATGATCAAGACGGAGATCACATGTTGGGTGCAGGTGTTTCGTATGCGATCTTTGAACACCGAGGCAAGTGGAACGAAGCACGCCTATATTTCACATTAGAAGGTGGCTGGCGGTACAGAACAGAAACGGATCTTCAGAAAGAGGTTGTCAAAACGACAACGCTGGCAGCTGGAATTGCTTTTGGCGGTGAGCTCGTATTTTCACTTGGCGGGATTCCACTCGGTTTGAACATTGGAATCGGTCAAGGAATTGGAAGTGAAAACGACGGTTTTCAATCTAAAGGTCTTGCAGGTGTCTACGTGGGAGCGGGTATACATGCCTATTTTTAGAAATCTTCTTCAGTGCTGCTTTTCCATACTCATTTTGAGCATATTTCTATCAGGATGCTCCAGGGTACCCAACGGAGAGATTAAACAGACGGCACACGTTCCCGATGCAGCGGTCTCATTTAAGCAGTACGAGGTGATTACTGGTACCACAACACGCCAGACCGTTTTGACAGGATTTCTTTTGGGCGGAACTATCGCCGAACTCATTGTGGTGAACATTGACAAAAATAACGATTCTCGTTTACGTATCTATGCGTTTAGCCAGGATGCTTGGGTGCCAAGACTTGACACAAAACTACGTCCAGATGTACTATTCGTTGACGTTGCAACTATTGATGGACACGACAGACTCATCACCTACGAACATGGTCGTCTTAACTGGTTTGATCTTGACTCAATGGTGGAACGCGAACTAATGAGCATCACTACCAATTACAACGCGACAGATGCAAGTGATATTCCCCATGTTGACATCACCCAAGACCTAAATGGAGACGGACTCGACGACATAGTTGTGCCAGATATTGATGGTTTCTGGATAGCCACACAATTGAACAACGGCTCATTTTCCGAACCGGTAAAGCTCGGACCGCCCGACCCCTTCCTTGACAAGTCTGCCATGGATGAATCCCGCAGCTACCGCGAGGTAGGGATAAATGCCTTAACGATTTTCTGGTACCTGAGTCGTGTCCATCAGATGGACTATGACCGCGATGGACGTAACGACCTTGTGTTCTGGAATGAGGACCATTTTGATGTTTACTACCAAAACGCAAGCGGAATGTTTTCTACAGTCCCTGAAACCTTCACTGTTGATGTGCCGTTTGACACGGACGGTGCCTACTCGATCGCCTTTGGATTCAGTGGTGAGAACATGTTCGCGCTTATCTCTGGTTTTAGGGAGAACACCAAACGAAGAGTCCTATATACATTCCGAGATATGAACGGTGACGGGGTTGCTGATATGGTTCTTCTTGTCCTGGAGGGGCGAAGTCTCGGTAAACAACGCAGCCGATACGAAGTCCATTTCGGCACGCCAATTCCTAACGGAACGTTGTTTGTACGTGATGCCAGCGTGACGATTCATCCACGAGGGTACCGCTGGCGCGTTACTGCCCTGGGGCTATTCGTCCCAGTGGTTGCAAGATTTTGATACAGATGGCGATATTGACATCCTATTCAGAGATGTCCAAACCGGGCTTGGCGGCATGACCCGCGCGATGGTCGGCAGTTCCATCGCGATAGATATCGAGTTATATCACATGGAAAACGGTGTCTATCCTAAAAAGCCTGCTACTACACGTAAAATCAGACCGAACCTTGATCTGTTTAATAAAAAAAGGGTCTTTTTTCCAGCGGTACTGATTGGTGATATAAACGGAGACAAACGCCCAGACCTACTCATAGGCAAAAACTGGGAAGAGATGCACCTTTTTTCCGGCGTGCCGGGGCCGGAACTATTAGCGCGAAAACCTCAAAAAATAGCGGTTGCTATGCCTGAAGACGAGCGAAACATCCGATTAGTAAACCTCAATAAAAACAACAAACAGGACATTCTTATATACTACAGGTCTACCACTGAACCACATCGGGTGACAATGTTGATCGCTCAATAAGAAGAATAAACTTGTGTTATATGCAAAGCCCACTTAAAAGTTGTCACACAACTTCAATCGTGCTATAATGTTATCAAATTATACCACGATTGCTAAAGGAATGCAACGATGAACGAAACCTCAATAGAACTACTGAAATCACTCACACAAGCAGATGGAATCCCTGGTTATGAGGCAGAAGTGCGAGATATTTTTCGCGATGCTGTCACTGATGTCGGTACAATTGAGACAGACAGGCTGGGGAGTATTTTCTGCACACGCGCTGGAAATGCTGAAAACCCGCGTATCCTACTTGATTCACATTTAGACGAAATCGGTTTTGTTGTGACAAATGTGACGGATAATGGATACGTCAAGTTTCTACCGCTCGGCGGATGGTGGGCACATACACTTTTAGCACAGTGAGTCAATATCACAACAAAGTTAGGCAAAGTCCCGGGCGTTATCGGGTCAACGCCGCCGCACCTGCTTTCAGGTTCCCGTGATAAAGTCTTAGACATAAAAGACCTCTTTATTGATGTAGGTGCAGAGAATGAAGAGCAAGCGGTAGAGGAGTACGGAATCTTACCCGGATGTCCAATTGCACCTTACGGTCCGTTTATGCGATTGAAAAATGAGAAATTGCTCACTGCCAAAGCGTTTGATAACCGCGTGGGGGTGGCACTTGTGATTGAAGCCTTATTGAAACTTGAGGAACATCCGAACACCGTTATCGGCGCAGGAAGTGTGCAGGAGGAGATAGGGTTGCGCGGTGCCAAGACAATGGTAGCAAGTGTGGAACCTGACCTCGCAATTGTACTTGAGGGACCCCCTGGCGATGATACCCCAGGATTAAGTGTCGGCAATTCACAAGGAAAACTTGGGGCAGGTGTACAAATTCGGATAATTGACTCTTCCATGATTGTCAATCCGATGTTGGCTGATTTTGTGGTTGAAACAGCAAAGAAACATGAGATTCCGTATCAACTCGGTGTACGTCAATCTGGCGGGACAGATGGAGGCGCAATTCATCAATTCGGCAGAGGGGTACCATCTGTAGTGCTTGGTGTGCCATCGCGTTATATCCATAGCCATGTCTCAATTATTAACATTGACGACTACAACGCCGCATTGGATTTGACGATGCATCTTGTGCGCGAAATCGACGCATCTGTTCTGGAAGGATTTCTGTTCGGTTAGACGTGTTTTACTTGGAGGATAAACAGTGGAAACCACCTTACCAAAAATCTCATTTTGTAATCATCAAATCAGTAAGTTGTTGATTGGAGATAATCCGATTTACGGCTATTCTCATTTCAATCAACTGCTTTCACAGCATCAGCAGGAATATCATACGCCAGAACGAGTGATAGCAACGCTCAAACGGGCAGAGGAAGTTGGAATAAATGGTTGGCAGAATAGCATGACGGACCGCTCAATGTCTGACTTACAGCGTTACCGTGATGAGGGAGGCACGATCAACTGGTTCTGCCTCAGCCAAGGTTCCCGCTGGTACGAGGATCCCGACCATGTTTTTGAAGCCGCAAAACATAATCCGTTCGGTATGGCACCGCACGGGGGCGGTGTAGGACAACGTTGTCTACGAGAAAACAAACTCGATCACTTACAGGATATTCTCAAACGGATTCGCGATACCGGCGCGCTTGTCGGTTTATCGGTGCATGACCCAAAACTTGTGCATATCGCTGAAGACGAAGGATGGGATATAGACTATTATATGACAGCACTCTATAACCTACACGGTGGGAGTGAAAAGTTTAGAGAAAAGTTTGGCTACGCGCCCTTAGGTGAAATCTACGCACGTGAAGACCGCGTTGAGATGTGTGAGGCGATACAACGGACAAATAAACCGTGCATCATCTTCAAAGTGCTTGCTGCGGGCAGAACAATTGGAAGTCCACAACAAATACGTGAAGAGGTGAAATTCGCTTTGGAAAATTCTAAACCGAATGACGTGCTGTTGCTCGGTATGTATCAACAGTTCGGTGACCAGATTGGTGAAAATGCTGCGTTGGTATCTGAACTTTGTGCGGAATTAGGATAAATCGTGTTTACAAAGCACTCCTATTAGAGAGAAATGATTATGGCAGAACAGATAGGTATTAGATTTAATAAAGATTTCGGTAACCCGATGTTGACAAATGCCTGCGACATTACCACAACAAACGCTGATGGCAAACCCATCGTCCCTTTGACGCAGGAACAGAAATATCTCTTTGATAAGAACGGGTGGCTCTTAATTCCGGGCGTACTGACAGAATCTAAAGTTGAAGAAATGCAAGACTTCTGCTATCGGTTAAAACGTAATCCTGAAACAATTACGCCTGAGCACCACCGCAATACCTACGGAGGTCCATTAGAAGCACTCATAGATCATCCGGTTGTTGTCGCATTCGGGAACGAATTCCTGGCATCTCCATATTTAGCATCAGAAACATGCTACGGGTTTCGGATGGAGATGAGTTTTATGGCGTTGCGTTCTGCATCGGATGATCCGCCCTACGCATTTGGTCCACATAATGGCAACGGCATGTTTCGGATGCCGGGTGATTGCCATCAGTACCAATGTCAACCCGGGCAAGCGTATAGCGGTTTGACGCGCGTCGTATGGGAACTTAACCCCGTTGAGAAGGGTGACGGTGGCACGATGTTTATTACAGGCAGTCATAAGGCTGCGTACACTGCACCAGAGATAGCACGAAAACAAGAATGGGCGTTCTGGGATACCTATTCTTGTCCTGCTGGGTCTGTCATTATATTCACAGAGGCGATTACACATAGCGGTCAAGCATGGCAAAACCCCAACACAGACCGAGTTGCTATCTTCAACGCATATAACTCGGTTGACAAAAGATGGACGCTTTCACAACCGCCGCAAGCATTACTCGAAACGATGCCGCCAAAACGCCAAACTCTTTTCCGTGATGCTTTTGTAAAAGGAAATGTAACAGGGACAGAGTTTAATATGTCGTTGTAAGTCAGACTTATTTGGAAAAGGTACTATTTCTTTATTGCAACAAGGGAAAACATAAAATGACACCGAAACAACGTTATCTATTTGATGTAACAGGCTACCTTCACCTAAAAAACGTGATCACTGGCGATGCGTTAGCGGAAGCTGCTGAGGCGGTTGACAGATATATCACCACACCCCCTGATGAATTGCCACCAGGCTTTGAACAGCGTGGACTTCATCAGCACGGATTCGCTTTTGACAAATCGCTGGAATGCTTGACGATGCATGCAGCACTATGGCCGATTATTAAGGAGTTGACCCACAATCAACCGCGGTTTGGTAGAGGTTCACTCAAGCACGACAAACATGATTTGTGGAAGGCGGGAGAAAACGCACATGTAAACCCGGGTGGACTGCACTGCGCTCGCGATGATTATGGATGGTATAGCACCCGCTATGAAGCGCGTAATGGACGTATTTACTGCGATAACTTTGTCTGTTTTCCCTATTTTACAGATGTCTATCCAGGAGATGGCGGTCTCATCGTGATTCCCGGTTCGCATAAAAGCGAGTTCGATCGTCCGAAGGAGTTGCTGACACTTGACGAAGCGGATGGGATTGATCCGATTGATGACCCCGTTTTTATGAACATCACACCGAAGGCAGGGGATATCGTGATTATTTCGGAGTTGCTAACGCACGGAGTGCTACGCTGGAAACCGAAGGATCGAGATAGACGATTTCTTGTTTTGCGGTATTTTCCACAATTCGCTGGCACACATAGTTTACCACAGCCTATTCTGGATCGGTTATCGCCTGAGACGTTGGAATTGGTAAAATCTGCACCGTATAGACATATCAAGGAGATTGTAAAGCAGGATACAGTTACGCTGACGGTGTAGAAATGCCTCCAAAGTGCTAAATCGGCACCGGACTGCACATAGTAGTCAATAGGATTTATAACACACTCTGGTAGTCAACAACCCTCTTGATATTTTTCCCAAAAACATGTTACCCTATGGATGGACAGTGAACTTGGCTTATAGGTAGAAACAATTGACGATATATTAGTTCGTAGCGCAAACTGTTAGTTTGCTCACTTATAGGAAACTCAACTAACAGATTATGCTACAAAGGTGGCAACTTAGATTATCATATTGTTAACAACTGGAAATTTAATCACATCTTCGTTTTATATCAATGATAAAAGAAAACAAATGGATATTACCGAAACACAAAAGAAGCAATTGGATGAGCAGGGATGTATCGTCATTCCGGATGTACTTTCCGATGAAGAAATTGAGATGTACAGAACCGATATACTTCGGTTAGCAGAGCAGGAGAAGCAGGACGGTTTTGCACTACGGCACACTAACGGTTTTGGTCAGCATGTGCGTTGGTTGATGAACAAAGGCAAGATATACGAGAAACTTGTAGCACACCCTAAGGTGATGCCTTTCTTTGAACATCTGCTTGGTGCGGATTATACGTTGAGCACGCTCACATCCAATATCATTGATCCGGGTGCTCCCGATGGAGGATACCACGTTGATAGTGTTTTAGGCGGTATGCCTGAACCGCTGCCCAGCTTTCCTGTAGTTGCCAACAGTCTCTGGCTGCTTGACGATTTTACACCGGAAAACGGCGGCACACGTCATGTCCCCGGTATTCATCTTCAACAGATAAAACCCCCTCCCGGTACAACGCATCACCCAGATGAAGTGCGTCTCTCTGCTCCGAAAGGCTCTGTTTTTCTGTTTAACGGTGCAGTTTGGCATTCAGCAGGTGCTAACCAAACGGATCAGCAACGTATTGCACTCATCTGTTTCTGTTGTCGGTCCTTCATCAAACCGATGTTTGATTTTGTGCATTATCTTGAACCAGAAGTAATTGAACGCGCTACCCCAACAATGCGCAGAATTTATGGGTTTGATTCCCAGCCAAGACCGCCAGATAAACCTAAACAGTAACCTGATAAGATTTGACCTATTCTTGTGTAGCACAACCATTTAGTTTGTGCATTGTTAGCCGCAAACTAAATGGTTTACTCGCTAAAGATTTGTTATATATACAACTTGCAGCATAGATCCAAAAGTCCCTTCCCCTCGCCATCGCATGCGCGTGTGGCATGCGAATTGGGTGGATAAAGGGGGTGTATTTAGGAAATTCAAAACATAAAAACTTGACGAGTGAACCACTAAATGAAAATTAAAAAATAAATTAGGTAATTCGTGGAGATTCTCGGCAGAATACGCCAAATCAACGGTATGAATGCTATATAGCATTCCCCGTATGGTATTCTGCATTGGTTAGGAAACCGCACCTACCGGGGTCTGAAGTAAATTATAATTACCCAATTAAAAACTTAATCTTCATAAAGTTTGCGGTACAAAGAGAGTTCCGCGATCTTATAAATCCGATTAAAGTAAATCTTGCTCTTAAAATACAAGGCATATATAATAGGAATATGAATTTTCAAAGATACTGCAACCGTTACCTACAGCAAGTCCGTCAAACACGATCCGACCCGAATGCAACCCCCGAACTCTCTTTGCACAAACATCTCCATGAATTCTTGGAAAATGCCACCAAAGACGCAGAATGTTTTGACGAACTCCACATGACATTTACGCACGAACCGAGAACAATCAACCAAATCGGACGGCCAGACTTTATCGTATCCGATGGATTGCTAACCATCGGCTATATTGAGGCGGAAGCGGACAGCACAGACCTAAACAACCTGACAGGACATGCCAGAGAACAGAATGAACGTTTTATAGAAAATCTTGATAACTTTATCCTTACCAATTTCGTTGACTTTCAACTGTGGCGGGATGGGCAACTACGTAAATCTGCACATATTGAACATGAAACTGAAAATTTAGAAACGCTTTTAGAGCTGTTTCTCAACGCTGGGCATGTCCAAATCAACTCTCCAGAGGCGCTTGCAAAATACCTCGCAAGACGGACACGCGAACTCCAAACGCAGATCGCAACCACACTCACCGATGAGGACAGTGAAACTTACAACATGTTCAACGCGTTCAAGGAAACGCTGCTCGCGACACTCACGCCTGACGATTTCGCGGATATGTACGCACAAACGCTCACGTATGGGTTATTCGCTGCACGTTGCACATTGCCGAATGCGACAAATTTTTCACGGCACACCGCAGTCGGCACACTCCCAAGATCAAACCCATTTCTCGTCCAACTCTTTTATCACGTCGCCTCTCCGACACTTGAAACGAATGTCACCTATATCTTGGATGACATTGCAACGCTCCTCCAAAACGTCTCAACTGAAATGCTCCAAACAGCTTTCTCTGCAAACAACCATCTTGAAGACCCAGTTATCCATTTCTACGAAACATTTCTGAAAGAATACAATCCAGAACTCCGCTTTGATCGCGGCGTTTTTTATACACCGCCACAGGTTATCTCCTATATTGTTCGCTCAGTAGATTCCCTGCTCAAAACAGAGCTAAATAGACCCGATGGGCTTGCTGGTGACGATACACTTATCCTCGATCCCGCTACAGGCACAGGCGGATTCCTGTTAACAGTGCTTGACCACATCCGAGAATATGTCATAGCCAATTATGGTACAGGGGATTGGAATCGGTATATCAACGAGCAGCTTGTCAAACGGATATTTGGGTTTGAACTGCTTGTCGCACCGTATACAATCGCGCATCTGAAATTGAGTCTGTTTCTGCAAGCGCAAGGGTGGCGTGCGAATGAACGCCTCGGTATCTATCTTACCAATGCTTTGGAACAACCGGACGAAATGCAGACTCCCTTACCCTTTGCTGCGTTTATCTCTGACGAAGCGAACGCCGCACTCGCTGTGAAAAGAGACGAACCTATTCTTGCCATACTCGGTAATCCGCCGTATCCACGCGACTCCGCTAACCCAAGTCGTGTGGGCAGAAATCTAACTTTTATCGGTGAACTGATTGAGGATTACAAACAGATAGACGGAGAACCGCTCGATGAAAGGAACTCAAGAGAACTTCAGGCAGATTATGTAAAATTTATCCGGTGGGCACAGTGGCGAATTGATAAAAACGGTGAAGGGATTCTCGGTTATATTGTCAATAATAGTTTCATTTATGGGCCCATTTTCCGCGGGATGCGGCAAAGTTTATTAAAAAGCTTCAACACTATCTATTTGCTCAACTTACACGGTAGCATCAGAATACAAGAATCAATACCATTAGACCAGAAAGATGAGAATGTTTTTGACATTTCACAAGGGGTTTGCATCCTATTGTGCGTCAAAGAACGAGACAATCCCGCCCTTGCCACGGTACATTACGCAGATATGTGGGGATCCCGAGAGGAAAGATACAATATGCTGTCGAAAACTGATGTCCAATCTACAGCGTGGTCAGAACTACAACCTACATCGCCACTTTATCTTTTTAAACCACAAGAAACAGATTACAGTGCAGAATACGAAAATGGATGGGAAATTAATGACATCTTTAGTATACGTTCGGTTGGGATTACTACTTCTCGAGATAGGTTGACAATTCATCTGACTGCTGCAGCGGTCCGCGAAACGGTAACTGATTTTGTTTCACTTTCTGCGGATGAGGCGCGGGAAAGGTACAGGTTACCAAAGGATACTCAAGATTGGCGGATTCACCGTGCCCAAACAGATATACGTAATCATCCCGATGCAAATCAGCATATCCAGGCTATTTCCTACCGTCCCTACGACACCCGTTGGACCTACTACACTGGACAGTCCTCTGGGTTTCATGGCCGTCCACGTTTTGAGGTTATGCGCCAACTACAAAAGGATAATCTTGGTCTTTGTGTCTGCCGTATTGTTACAAGTTCTACATGGCAGCACGTCTTGATAACTAACGACATCACTGACAAATCTTACATTTCAAATAGAGGGAGTGAATCTGCACATGTGTTTCCACTTTACCTGTATCCAGATTCAGAGACGTTATTAGTTTCAACAGAACCTGAACTCAATTTCAAATCTGCTTTTCTTACTGCACTCTCGGAGGCGTTGGGATTACCGCAAACTGCACCGTTTGGACTCCCCGAAGACGTTACACCAGAGGAGATTCTCGCTTATATCTATGCTGTGCTTTATAGTCCAACCTACCGTAAACGGTATTATGAGTTTCTAAAATACGATTTTCCGCGTATTCCTTTGCCGGAAGATATTGACTCCTTTTTTGCACTTGCAGAGTCAGGGCAAGAATTAATTGATCTGCATCTCTTAAAGGACAGGAACATCCCGCATCGCCATCGGTTTGAAGGTGAAGGGGATGGGGTTGTTTCAAAACCTCGTTATGAAGATCGTAAGGTTTGGATTAACGCCACGCAGTATTTCACGGAGGTGCCTGTAGAGGTATGGGAATATGAGATCGGGGCGTATCAGGTGTGTGAGAAGTGGTTGAAGGATCGGCGGGGAGAGATGTTGAGTCATGCGGAGATCCGTCTATATCCTATGATTTTGGTTTCCATCACAGAAACACTTCGGGTCACGGAAGCAATAGAATACGTGTTGTAGTAGGTTGTCTGAATGATTTATATAGATCGCTTTGAAATTCTGTATTTAGATACGTTATTATCGTAATGTGACAGTTAGTTTTATGAAAGTATCTATTTGTGTTAACAGGAGCAAATCTTGTACCCTATGCTCTAATGGAGGTACTTATGAACGAAGGACAGATATCATTCACTTTGGATTACGAGCAATTTGATGAAATTTTGAGTCAACAGAATTGGTTTAAGTTACAACACGAATTTGAAAATAATGATGCTTCTTTGTCTCAAAGTTTTCTGATTTGTGAGGGAAATTCAAGTTACACATGGCTGCTTGCGGATTTTAAGACAGAAAAAACTTACGAAATTAAAGGGAACTTAGTAACAGAAAAACCAGATACTGTGGTAGTATCAGAATCATCAAATCAAAAAGGACAACTTATTGACCTGGCGGAGCCTTACTCAATTTTTTCTCGTTTAGAACAAAACCCCAAAGGAACAGATGAAGGGTATGTAGATTTTTTTACAAAGCTAAATATTAATTTAAGCAAACTCAACTTAGACAAATTAAAGCGTTCTGATCTATCAGAAGCAGGATTTAGTTTTGAGTCTGCCCACCGTAGCCTGTCAATTGTTCATAAAAAGTTTTGTGAAATTCTAACTGCACCTAATGAATCACTGGTTGACCTTTCACGCGCAGATCTTCAAACAGTTGCGAGTGACCTGAAGCAATTCTATAGGTATGCAAAACAAATTACAGATTTTGAGATTAAGGGTCAAAATCCGAGACAGAATTACAATAAACTTTTGGGCACAATTTCTCAATTCTGTGAGAATATGAAAGAACCCTTAAAGAAACATATTGCCTATTTGAACTCAAGGGTGGAAAGAGTAAATACGGCAATTGGTGATGAAGTTGACAAACTGCAAAAGATCGGTGAAGAAGCACAGCAGAATGAAGAAAAAAGGCAGGAGAGTTTTGATCAGATTTATGTTCAATTGCAAAATCAATTGGCGAATGAACAACTTGAAAAATACAAAATAATATTTCAAAACCAAGCGAAAAAACATGGAAGAATGTCTTGGATTTGGCTTGCAGTGACAGGAGTATTAGCTGTAGGGTTCGCGATAATTTTCTGGGAGTTCTTGATAGATATTGGATCTGCAGCGAACCAAGTGAATCAGTTATCTACAATTCTGTCAAATCTTTTTGTAAGAGGTTTTTATATTTCTTTGATTTTTCTCCTGCTTAACCGCACTATTAAAAATTATTCTGCCGAGAAGCATTTAGAGGTTATTAACACCCACCGTCAAAATGCCTTAGAGACTTTTGAAGCCTTTGTTGCCGCAGCAGAGGGAAATCGGGACACACGCGATCAGGTACTATTGGCAGCTACTAAAGCCATTTTTGATGCGAATCAGAGTGGGTATTTGTCTGCCAAAAGTAGTGGTTCTGATAGCGCGAGTCCAGTACAACACTTTATTAAGGAAGTTTTACCCTCCAAATCATCCTCAGACAGTAATTAGGGTTTGTAGTCGCGCAATTCATTGTGCCTCTTTGAATTTGTGGACGGCACACGCTGTAGTGAAAGCATTTCTGAAATTTTTATCAACGCAATCTTGCATTCTCAGACTCAGATGGGGATCTTTAGTTGTGGACAATTTTATCCTACAAAAGACCAACTTGATTTCACGGTAGCGGATCTCGGAATTGGTATGCGTGAGAATATAAAAGAGCTTAGAGGGCTTAATCTTTCACCAGAGAAAGCAATTATCTGGGCTACCGAGGGCAACTCAACTACTAAAAGTGGTAGACTGCCTGGTGGGTTAGGATTGAAATTACTATGTGAGTTCATTGACTTAAACGAGGGAAGCATTAAGATTGTGTCAGATGCTGGGTATTGGAAACGGGAAAACCAAAAAATCTCTACTGAATCTCTAAGTAATCCATTCCCTGGGACAATCGTAAGTATTGAAATCAATACAGCAGATACCAATATTTATAGTCTATCTTCAGCCTAATATAATACAAACATCCTAAGGAGACAAAACATGCCAGAAAGCATAAAGGTATCCGTTTTTGGAATTGTAGGCAGTCCATTGTGTGTGGCTTCCAGCGATGGACAAGAGGTGTATGAACGCCTCAATGCTGCTTTTGAAGCAAATCGAAAGGTAACACTATCATTTCACAACGTCACAGCACTTACCTCTGCCTTCCTGAATGCGGCAATAGGTCAGTTGTATGGAACATTCAGCGAAGATAAAATACATGCCTCATTGGAAATGGAGAATATGGAAAAAGACGATGAAGATTTATTAGAGCGTGTTGTTGAAAATGCAAAGCAGTACTTCAAAGATCCAGAAAGATTCAACCAAGCAATTCGAGATACATTAAACGATGAAGCATAAACCTGTGGATGTAGGGAGTTATAACTTTACATCCCAACATAAATTATTTCTGGATGCTAATGTTTGGGTGTATCTGTACGGTCCACAAGGACAGACACAATCTAAAGTTAATGTCTATTCCAGAACTTTTAGACGCATTTTAAAAGCAAAAAGTCAGATTTATACTGATGTTCTTGCCATATCAGAGTTTATAAACACCTATGCCAGATTGAAATGGAGGTCTAGCAAACCACCAATTCCACCATTCAAAGTTTTTCGCAACAGCCAACACTTCAAGCCGGTTGCAAAAGATATTGCTACTAAAGTCAATCAAATATTGAAACACTGTTTACGAATAGAAAGTGAATTTGAGACACTGGAAATGGGTGACTTGCTTAAAGACTATGCTATCGGTGGACTAGACTTCAATGATCAGGTGATAACGGAACTATGTAAAAGCAACGGTTTCATGTTAATTACGGACGATGGGGACTTTAAAACTCAAGAAATTCCTATCCTAACTGCAAATAGATCTTTGTTATCTATTTGATAGATTTCTATTAAGAGAAATCGTCTAAAAATTCGCCTAAGTCATCGCCTGCCTCCAAATAGTCAATGAGGTTGTGGGGGATGGGTGCTATGATGATTGACAGGTGGGAAACCACACGTACAAGTGATGCAGCGTTCTCATTGTCCTTTTCAGTTCATAGCAGTTACGGATTTGAACACAGAATCCACTGCGCCAAAAAGTGTGGATAAATTAGCTAATGCAAAGTCTGTTCTGTTTTGCGTAAAGGTATCACCAATCAGTCGTCCAAACTGCCATAATGTGCCATCGGTGACAATACCGTAAACGGGTAGGGCTGCGCCATCGTTCACTTTTTCAGCCTTTATTTTTTGGGCGGCGACTAACTCTGCCAGACATTGCCCCCACCCCTGATCAAAGTCGTTTTTCTTCGCCTCAACAAGCAGTATCAACGGACTTCCCACAACGGTTTTGCCTAATTCAGATTTAGTAGAGATAAAATAGTCTGGCGTTCCGTTCAAGATGTCGTCGTAAGTGATGGTTTGCTTTATCCAGAGCGCGTAGCGATCGGCATAGGCTTTATAACTCTCCTTCAAAACAGGAAAGATAATCGTTTCACACCTTGATGCTTCAGACGCAAAAACGTTGATATGTTCGCGGGTAAATTCAAAGTCTTGCAGGAACGCCACCGAAGGCGTTGCTGGTTCAGCTTTGACGAAGTCAGCTTCTGTGTATGTGACTCTAAATCTTTCTTGCACCTCAGAGATTGTCTTAAAATCGCTAAATGCCATGATATTATTCTCTATTCAAGCAGGTAAGCATTCATCAATCAGAATGTGCATGGGCTTGTATGAGTAGCATCTTTTTTGCCAATTCCAACGTTTGCACAGCTTGGGTACGGCTGACGGAAGGGAAATCTTCTAAAAATTCGTCTAAGTCATCGCCTGCTTCCAAATAGTCAATGAGATTTTTGATGGGAACACGCGTATTTTTAAAAACAGGCGTGCCACTCATAATCCGCGGATTGCAGGTAATGATGTCTTTAAATGCCTGCGTTGTTTGTTTATCAAAATTCATGTGTGTGTTCTCCCTATAGGATTCGAAACTAAGTGGTGGCTCGCCTTTTCTTTTTCTCCCATTCTCGCGCATCTTCTCGTGTCGTACGTTTCCCAACTTGGTGAATATGGACATCTTTACCGTACTCTCGCTGGAGCTCTTTTTCACGTCGGTCTAAGTCATTCGTAAATCCGCTGCGGATGATCTCGTCACCGCGCTTTAGGTGATATTTATAGGTATCACGTTTAGGTTCTACTTGGACTCCTCTTGCCTCAAGAACTGCCTTGACTGCTCGTTCTATTTTTGATCTTGGGATTTTTCCTCGCTTAGGGGGATATTTAACAATTCTCTGTCTTGGCATTTCTATTCACCTCCATAGAACAAGTTTATAGTTCGCTATTTGATTGACCATGCAGCCACTCTGCTACAGCAAAAATATAATCATTGAAGTACTTCAGGTCTTCAACCTCTAAACGAAGTCTCTGAACGACCTGAGGTAAATCGTTCAAAAAACTTTGGTAACGTCTCCAAATAATTCCACCACCTGGAATTGCCTCGCGTTCCGATGCGGTGCCAAGCCAATTCCGAACAACCCTTACGACTTCTTCAGGATTATTGTTATGCACAAAAATATCTTGACCTGAAATATCTGAAATAAACTTTTGATACCGATACGGTTCTGTGTCCATCACAAGACACTTTTTTCTTTCTTGTTCTTCTATACCGAACCTCTTTGCCCCAAGAAAAATTCCCAACTCTAAGGGCATATTAAACCGAGGTAGTTGTGAGGTCTCATCTAATTCCGTTCTGGATATATCATGAATCCCATAACGGCAATCTTCAATAATGCTATAGATTTTATCAATCCGAACTTGGCTTGCGTCACCTTCTTCAAGCGCACAACGGGCGATAAAACCGCAATCATGCACAGCAAATATCATTGCATCAAACAAAGGTTTGTAATCTGAGTCAAATGGACAATTGATAAAAACATTGTCATTATAATGGGGTGACTTCATGAATTCCTAATCGGTTTTACCTACGTGGAAACTTTTCAAAAGTACGCTCAACTTGTACTTTTAAGTATACCATAAATTTTATGAATTATCAATCTTTGGGGACAGAAATTTAAGATTAGATGAGAGGACATTCTCAACCATAAAGCCCTTGCAGCACCTCAAAATAATTAGGGAACGTCTTACTCACACACTCAGGATTATTGATCCGAATGCCAGGTACCTTTAAACCGATAAGGGAAAACGCCATCGCCACGCGATGGTCACTATAGGTATCAATCGCTGCAGGGGTAATGGGAGCAGGCGAGATTTCAAGTCCGTCTTGATGTTCAACCACAGGCACACCTAATTTTCGGAGTTCGGTCACCATCGCGTGAATTCTGTCGGTTTCCTGCCAGCGTGTATGCTCAATGTTTCGGATAGAGACCTTACTATCGGCAAACGGGGCAATGGCAGCGAGGGTCAACGCAGTATCCGAAATAGTCTTCATATCCACATCAATCCCCTTCAACTGATGCGGGCCCCCTCACAGTAATACCAGCATCAGAAACAGAAACCTGACACCCCATCTGCTCTAAAACACGCACAAATTGAACATCGCCTTGTGCAGAACGTGTGGATAAATGCTTAACAGTAACGCATCCACCAGTGAGTGCAGCAGCGGCGAAAAAATAGGACGCACTGGAGGCATCTGGCTCAATGTGATAAGCACGCGTTTGGTACTGCCGTCCACCCGCAATGTGGAAATATCTATAATCTTTGTGGATAACCTCTACACCGAATGACTCCATAACCGCCAATGTAATGTCAATATAGGCTGTTTTGAGATCCCCGAAAACCTCGATCTCCATGCCGTTTTTAGCATAAGGTGCAATGAGCATCAACGATGTTAAAAACTGGCTGCTTTTGCTCGTATCAAGCTCAGTTTTTCCACCTTCGAGTCCGTCTGCTTGAACGATAACAGGGAGGTGTCCATTGTCGAACTGTGAGTGCGCATTAACACCGAGCTGCATTAAGGCATCCAGTAAATCTGACATAGGGCGACTGCGCCGCATCGGTTCATCGCCATCAATCACAAATTTACCGTGTCCGAGAGAGACATAACTGATAAGTGAACGTGTTGTTGTGCCGGAGTTGCCTACATAGAGGTTTGCACCCTGTGCAGTGATATTTCCACCATTTCCGGTAACATGAAAGGTGGCTTGTTCCTTATTTTCTGCAATGTGGATACCGAGTTTTCGGAGCGCGTTGCACATATAGTGCGTATCATCGCTGAAAAGCGCGCCTGTCAAGGTTGAATCGCCGTGGGCGAGTGAGGCAACTAACAGCGCACGATTGGTAAAACTTTTTGAGCCAGGCACCGCTATCGTAGCGTTAGGTGGAGAGTGAATCGGTTGTATTTCAATCATTTTCGTTAGGATAAGAGTCCTAATTCGGTAAGCAATTCTTTAAGTTCAGCTTTCGCAGTATCACTAAGGGACAGCAACGGACTGGTTGTATGTGCCTTACAAACGCCCAAAATCTCCAAACACGTCTTCATACCACTAACACCTTGCCCATAAGTATAGAGTTTACTAAGTTTAATCATCCATTTTTGGAGTCGGTCCACCTCATCAATATCACGTGCTTTTGCGGCGTTGTAGAGTGCGACAGATTCTTTCGGTGCAACGTTTGAAATAGAGATAACCCCGCCATTCGCACCGAATAGCAACGCTGCCCCGATAATAAAATGAGAACCGATGAAAATGGAAAAATCGTCACGTTCACCAAGCAGTGCCAAGAGATGAAGACTGTTTATCCAATCAGCGGAACTATCCTTAATGCCAATGATATTATCACAATCATCTGCTAATTGCGCAACGATATGGGGTTTAATGGCGGTTTTGGCAGTAGACGGGATATTGTAAATTAGCACAGGTAATTCAGTACTTGCGGCGATTTCCTGATAGAATTGGATGATGTCTGCGTCATCAGTGGAAGGATAATAGTAACCGGGTGTTGCTGCGACAGCATCAACCCCAAATTGTTGCGCTATTTCAATGTTTTGGATGACTCGCTGGGTGCTTGTATCCATCACACAACAGATAATAGGCACGCGTCCTGCGATTGTTTTAGTAGCGATGTCCAACGCACGTTCACGTTCTGCATTTGTCAAAGTTGCAAACTCGCCAGAAGAACCTAACAGATAAATGCCGTGAACACCGTTATCAATCAAGCGGTTAAGCTGTTTGATGAATCCGAGTTCATCTACGCGTTCTTTTTCATCAAGTGGTGTAACCGTCGGTGAAAAAATACCTTCATATCGGATATTCATAGTTGCCCTTTCTATGTTCGCTATATTTAAGCATAGTTGCAGTTTAGCAAAGCCTAATTTAAATGTCAATAAGTTCTCATATATGTTATTATGATAACGGAATCCAAACAACGCGCGGACGAAAAGAGTTATGAATATCCGAACACAACTCACACTTAGCTACATAGGCATCGTGCTTCTGGTGCTATTCGCAATGGACTTTTACCTCGGAAGAGCACTTGAAGGTGTGCTTAGTGATCGTATCACCAATGAATTAGAAGTTCAGGCGGCATTGACGAGAGAATTTCTTCTTGAGAAACTGCCTGAAACAGATGGCTTTGATTATGCGGTGATTGATGGCATAGTTGATAGACTTGGAGAGACGGGGAAAGTGCGTTTGACGTTCATAGGTGCGGATGGAACTGTCTGGGGGGATACAGAACGGGATGGACAATCCCTAATTGAGATGGAGGTTCACCTTTCTCGACCAGAGGTGCAGGATGCTATTGAGCATGGAAGCGGTATGATTGAACGTGAAAGTACGACAACTCAGATAGAATACCGTTATTTTGCGCTGGCAGTCGAACGAAATGGGGAATCAATAGGTTTTTGTCGTGTCGCAATGCCGAAGGAAACCATTAATACGGCACTTGGTAACCAGCGGCGAATTTTACTCTATGTGACCATAGCCGGATCCGTCCTGGCAATTTTATTCGGAATTTTTAGCACTGGTGCGATTGTCAAGCCGATTAAGAGGTTGACGCAGATCACACAATCTATTGCTGCGGGAGAAAATACTTCAAGAGTTGAGGTTAAATCTGATAATGAGTTAGGACAACTCTCACGGAATTTCAACCTCATGACAGACAAGGTTCAGGAGCAGATTGAAAAGATTTCCGTAGAAAATCAGCGTTTGGAAACTATCTTGAACAACATGAGTGAAGGTGTGTTGTTGGTAAACGGGGCATCCGAGATTACTTATGCCAATCCAGCCGCGATTGTTATGTTAAACCTTCCTGAGATGTATATCGGTAGAGCATTGATTGAAATTAACCGTATTCCTGAACTGCAGGCGTTACTCAGAGAAGCAGAACAGACAGAGACTGTTGCTTTTTCAGAAATTCGTCTTGGGAATCTGCAGGAGTCGGAAGCGGAGGTAACGGTGGTGCCTGTTACCGCTGAGAGTGAGTATGTTATCGTTATCCACGATGTGAGTCATGTGCGTCAACTGGAGCGAATTCGCGCGGATTTCGTAGCGAATGTTTCGCATGAACTGCGAACACCTTTGACCACAATTCAGGGATATGCTGAAACGCTACTGAACAACGGATCTACTAAAAGCAAAAAACGCAAGGAATTCATTGTCAAGATACTAAATCACTCTGCTCGCCTCTCGCGGTTAGTTTCTGATTTACTGGAATTAGCACGTCTTGAATCGGGTGATGTTGAATTGAAACGTTCATTGTGCCACTTAAATGATTTCCATGAACAGATTCTGGATGTATTTGAACCGGTATTAGAAGAATCAGGAGTAACATTACAGTGGGAAATAGCTGATGATTTGCCTCAAGTGAACGTGGATAGCCAACTTTTCATGCAGGTTTTTGTGAATCTCATTGACAACGCCATTAAATATACACCTGATGGCGGCATGATTGATGTATCAGCGGAGGTAGCCGAAACGGACTCAGATGCTGCAGATGAAATTGTTGTCCATATAAAAGATACAGGCATCGGTATTCCATTAGAGTCGCAACCCCGCGTTTTTGAGCGGTTTTATCGCGTTGATGAAGGACGCGCGCGAAAAATGGGTGGCACCGGTTTAGGACTAGCAATTACCAAACATATTCTGCTGTGCCACAACGGCCGAATATGGTTAGAAAGTGAATTGGGACAAGGCACCGTATTTCATTTTGCGTTGCCGGTTGAAAAATCGGATTAGATCTGCCACGCCTGTTCTGTCCATGCCATCTCCCAAAACAAATATTCATAACGACTACTGAGCAGGAAAGTTTTCTGAAGCCGCTCTTTTTCGGCGGGGCTGCTATCAGTTGTAATGTCGTTCAGCAAGTTTCGTAGCCATTCACCTAACGCAAGGAATTCAGGAGAAGCGTACATATCTATCCATTCTTGGTAGAGCGGTTCGGGTGAACCTCCCTGTTTTGCAAGGGACGTGCCGATTTCGGCGTAACCCCATTGACACGGAAGCACACCTGCAATCACATCTGCCAGCGTCCCGATTTGTGCAACGTGAAGCATGTGTCGCGTATAGGCGTGTGTCGTTGGTGCCATCGGTGCTGCTTCCATCTCAGCGGGGGAGATGCCAAATTTTGCACAATAGCCGCGATGTAAATCCATTTCGGTGTTCAACGTTTCATTGAGCAGTTTTGCAAAGAGTGCCATTGTCGCTTCATCGTGTGCCTTGATAGCACCGTAAGCAAATACACGGCTATAGTCCAATAGGAACAGATAATCTTGGATTAGGTAGAACTTGAACTTTTCTTTTGGTAGAGTTCCGTCTGCAAGTCCGCGAACGAACGGATGCTTAAGGTCTGCTTCCCAGATTGGTGCGGCATATTGCCTCAGTTCATCGGTAAATTTGGAATTTTGTGTCATAATATCTCCTTGAAATGTATTAGGACCTATTTACGAATTTCTTTTATATCATACCTTAAATAGCGCGAGGATGTCAAAATGTTTGAAAGACTTGGGATTGTTACCAATATCTGGGCGAAAGAGATAGAAAATGGTGCGCGGTTTGATGATTTGATGGTGGAATTCGGTGTAAACGGATTTAGAGATATGGAGGTACGCGAGGGCGATTATCTCCGCAGCTCTGAATTCGGAAGTCTCGTTAAAAAGCTTGAAGAAGCGATGCTTGATTATACCGATATTGAATTTAAGGTTATTTGTGATGCTGTGTGGGATAGCACTGCTACCAATGACGGTTTTGATCTGGATAAAATAAAACATCCTGCCCTATTTAAGGAGATTGCAGACTTTATCCGAAAAGCAGCAGGATTGACGCTAAGCTACGCAATGTCTCACCCATGGCTTTCTGCACCGATTGATAGTAAGGCAGATACACAAAAGATTGTAATTGCAAAGAAATTGGCATATATGCTGTGCCCCTCACGAGCAAGATTACGTCTCGTTGATTTGGATACTGAAGGTGAGATTGACGAAAACGTAGCAATTGCTAATCTAAAGCGGTACGCTTCACTTTTGCCGGAGTATCCGATGATTTTTGCTGTGGAAAATGCACGGCAACCAGCAACGTTAACCTTAAAGTTAGCTGTTGCAGGTGGCGCAAAACTTACGTATGACGAAACGAATACATACCTTGCCGATGGGACGACCCTAAATCCGCCAGAGGAATTTTGGGGTAACGTCAAGATGGATGACCTGACGTCTGTGCATTTCAAGCAGAAAACGGAGGCAGGGGTATTATCAGAAGTAGGCGATGGATATGTGGATTTTAAGGCTCTTAAACAACGTTTGCAGTCGGGAAATTATACTGGCGATCTGTTACTTGAAAATGCGCCGACTACACATTCGTTAGCAGACGCATTAAATAGCCGAGAATATCTACTCGAATGTTGAAAAGAAAACAATGTTGATCGGCGCGCTTACAAAGCGCGCCTACCGAGTGGAATCAAGTTAATTTGGTATTATTGGCGTGTTGCCTTGATAGTTCCCCATGTGGTCGCCAACTTTCCAGCAGCATCAACCGAAGCTGGTTGATCTCCTGACTGCTCAAGTTCATCGGCAGTTAAGGGGCGATTCCACACCTTCACTTCATCAATCAGTCCCTTGTAAAATCGACTCAGATGTTCTCCAATCCATATAGACTGCCCACTGTTGATGTCTTGCGTATTGTCATCCACTTCATCAATCAACGTACCGTCCACGTAGAATCGGACTTTCTTTGCTTCTTGATCTCGGACACCAGCGAGGACATGCCATTCGCCATCGTTCAGGAAGTCCGGAGATCTTACCCCAGCACTGGTGCGTGCCGGATCCCGAACGGAAAAACTGATCGTCCCGCGTAGTGCTGCGTTGTCTCCGTTAATAGACAGCAACCATAACGGAACAGTACCCTGCTTATAGTTTCCGACAATCCCATCGTTCTTTGGCGGCTGATCGTCGGTTTTGATCCAAGCCTGTACTGTGAGTGAATCACCAGTGGAAAAGGTAATTGAATTTACCAGTGGCACTTCAACATAGTCATCCACACCATCAAACTCCAACGCGTCGCCGTGTTTTCCAGCGGCTGTCTTTGCGTCGCCGTGAATCGTTCCATCATTACCTTCTTCAGATAAATCTTCCACAGTATTACCATCAATGGTGTTTTTATTAAAGCTCAGATACAACACTAATCCATCTACAGGGTTAGCCTCGCTATACAGTGCAAAACTGATGAACATACCAATCGCCGCGAAAACAACAAAAACTCTTTTCATGATAATCTCCTTTTGAGGGTTAATAAAATAAAAGTAGGTTGACTATAGCAAATTTACAATTAACGATATACTTGAACAGCGCGCTTACCGTGTTAGAGTGCCACTAAATTGACACCTATGAAACAAATTTAGTCTAACAGGGAAGCAACAAGTGCCTCCATAGCAGGTGCTGTGCCAACATCAGGTAAGGACGACATCGCCGCCCATGTCTCGTATCCACCTTGCTGCGTCAACGCTTTATCCGTACAGATATAGCCGATATAACCGTTCGCCAAGCTGACAAGAAAAAGCGGTTTAGCATCGGATTTTGATTTGATGTTCAACCCTGTCTCAACGAAAACTTCTCCTGGCAACGCGACAATTGCAGCCTCACCAAGACGCAGTACTTGAACCGGTGCGGTCATCTGTTCTGGCAACTTCGCTAAACGTTGACATTCAAGCGCGTAAATGTCAACAAGATTTTTCGGAATCGGTTGTCCGACTACCCAACTGAAGGGTCCGGCTTCATATCCATCATAAGTCCCTGTTTGGACAGATAAAACTTTTTCTGCGACCTTTAAATCCGCATCGGTAATTTGTTTACGTGGAAATGTTAATGTCCCAAGTTTTCCGCTGAGTTGTAAGGTTTCATGCATCTCCATGAACTGCATCTCAGTGATGAAATGCCCCGCAAGGACATTTGCCATTTTCACTGCCTGTGCATGTCCACCTGCTGTCCACTTTGTCTGTCCGCTAAAATCGATATTGTTTATTTGTCCCGATGCTGCATTCCAAAGCAGTGAAACACATGTCTCCCCTAAATAACGTCTCATGAGTCGGTCAAAGTGTCCAAAATAATCGGCGGAGAGTGCGCTACCGTTGTCCGTGCCGATGTAGTGAAGTGAAAAGTTGGCAATCGCTGAGAGTGGCATATTGTCTTCCGTTTCAACATACATCATTGCAAATTCAGGGTCAATCGGACCGGTCGGTTTTATGAGGTCAGGATGTTCAATGCCCGGATTCATGCGAACAGTGCAATCTTTCATGTGCCAACGCCGATTGAAGGTGATGCGGTCTTCAGAGACACTTGCAAACCCAACGCGCGCTGGAACGAGCCTCAATAGAGCGAGTTCAACGGCATCGGCGATTTTCAGTGGCACCCAATCCGTATAATCAGTATCCTCGTCAACACCAAGTAGGTTAGCAACTGCAACCGCTGTATGCGTGTGCGTAGCATTGACCATCACATGTTCTGGTGGGATGTCACAACGGTCTGCGATACGTTGCTTGGCGACATCAACCATCTGCTGTGTCACTGCAATAAGGTCACAGGTGACAAGTGCAATGCGTGTTGAATCGTTATCAATGACGAGTGCTTTAGCGGACAGTTCGTCATCAACGTTTTGCGCGTACCTCGGACGAAACCCTCCCGGAATTGCTGTTCCGAGTGGCGGTGTGATATTTGATGTTGCGGATCCTGCTTTGAGAGGCATTGTTTTTCTCGGATGCTAAAATTTTGGGGGATTGGTTTCTTCTTGCTCAGGCTCGGTTTCATTGTAAGTTTCAGTCTCGTCCGCTTCTTTGACGGTAGGCACTTCGCTCTCCTCGTTTGCTACAGTTAATTGCTTAATCCGTTTACACAGTTCATCAAGCAATTTTGGTGTGGTTTCTGCAGCTTTAAGTTCTGCGGAGAGTTGTGTCCATTGCTGTTCAGACATGTCGTTTCGGGATTCTACGCTGTACTTGCGTTTGATATAGTTCCAGAGGTCTGCCTTACTGATGCTTTCCTTTTCGAGTGGTTCCGATAACTGATTCGCAATTGCAAAAGCGGCTTTTTGGGCATTAGTGATATTACCACCGGACTGTTGGGGCTGCGGTTGTTGCTTGGGCTCGCCGCCTCCGGTTTTACTACGCAGATAGAAGTTCAACACTTCACGAATTACGGGGACAGGTAACAACTGTTTGATTGCATTCCGTTGCGCTTTATGAATTGCTTTGACAAACGCGAACGGATCAGGACGATTCCCATTCATTTTTGGTTGTTCACACGCACCGTAGCGAGATGAACCTGTGATTGTATCAACTGCTTTTACAGTCGCAATCCAAGAGTGTTCAGTTTCTTCATAATCTTTTTCTTCCACCTGAATGCCACCCCGACGGTTTGCTGCTTCGTTAATACCCGCTAACGTCAACCCTTCAACGACGCGTCCACCCTGTTTGAATGAATAGACGTAATCTTGGATTGTCTGTCCCGTCATCAGTTCAACTATTGTTTGGTCATCAACTTGGTCGACAACTTCATATTCAGCATCTACAGGAGCGATTTCATTCTTTTTTTCTTCAGACATAGTGTTTTGTTCTCCATAAATTAATGTTGTGATTTTAGCATAACATGTTTTTCAGTCTGTGTCAAGAAAAATTTACATCCGTTAAATTATTTTCGGTTTTATGTGTATTTTTAATTTTGTATATCTTAATAATACTTGTAAGTATCTGTATTTGTCAAGCGGATTCTTTCTCTTGATAACTCAAGTTGTCACCTTGTCCCACAATCTGTATGAAGATTAAGTTATTAATTCGGTAATATTTATTTTTTTCAAGCCCGGTGAATCAACGCCAAATGCGCTTTTAGCATTTGGCGGGTTCGGTTTCCTAACCAATGCAGAATGCCGGGCGCGTATTCTGCCAGATATGATTATGGAATTACCGAAATATTTATTTAATCTTCGGACAGGTTGTGCTACATTGGCAGCCCCAACGCCTTCTTCTGTATTCTCCATGTCCTCTGCGATTCAGACAATCACCCACTCAATGCACTGCCTGCCCTATATTGTGCAACAGCAAACAGCAGATGCACATTTTTGTGCAAAAATCAGTAGAATATCGGTTTAGGTATTGGCATATAAATTGCCTATTTACCTATAGGTTGGGTAGAGCGTGCGAAGATAATCCGCGATTCTGACAATAAGTTACCCAAAAAAGCTGCCAATTTCAGTTAATTGCAATTTTTTTTCAAATTTAATTTGACATCTTATTATTTATGAGATACACTGTAGACACTTATTGTAACCTATGACTCAAACTCCCGTTTTTAAACAAATGAAAAAAATCGTTCTATCCCTTCTTATTAGTCTAATATGCTTGTCAGCTCATGGTGCATCGTTGGAGTTCGCCTTTCAACTGGGTGAAAAACAGAACCCACGACTTGATAAATTACTGCCTAATGTCGCAAGTCGTATAACTTTCAACGAAGATAGCACAAAGTTAATCGCACATGAAATGGGAGGCAGCATAGTAGAATGGGACCTTCAAAACCGTCAAAAACGCTTGATTTACACTGTTGAAGAAGATCAATGGTCTGCTTACACTCCCAGATTGAATTATCTCTTAATTCCAAAAAAGAATGGTGGAATCTCTGTTATAGACGTGGCAAATGGTAATGAAATTCAGTTGATGAGAATGGTGGACAGTATTAGAGTTGTAAACATTGAAGATGAGATAAACGGTCAGTATACGAATGGCTACTTTTCACATGATAGCCAGATTGTAGCGTTGACAGAAGGCGATAATAAAATTGAAGTGTGGCGGTTTAAGCCTATAACGCTTTTTATAAAGCCCAAGAGTAGCAAGACAGCAATTACTCCGTGGAAAATTTGTAATTTCAAAACGCAATTACCTGTACGAAATGGTATTGTTATTTCACCAGGAAACAGATACATCGCTGCAGCAGAAGGCACTTATCGAGACGGTGAGGGACACCGCACAATTATTGAGATTTGGACAGTCTTGGAGGAGCAACCGAAACCGCTAAATGTCTTCAACACTGGTGAAATCCTTGGCGTGTGGAACATGATATTTTCAGAATACGAAAGTATATTTGCTACTGACACACAACTCAATGGTAAATCCGGAATTCGCGTTTGGGAAATAGGCAGCGGCAGGCAACTTTTTAACAAATCAGGTTTTCAAGCATATTGGGTCCGGGCCCTTGCTTTCGCACCAAACAAACAAAACTTATCTGCTAACGAAATGCATGAAAACTTGAGGACGAAAGGTTATTTTCGAATGTGCTATCTTGCCTCTGGCGATGAGAAAGGGAATCTTCGTATATGGGGAATACCCTACCATCTGTCAAAGACACTTGAAACCAAATCAGTCATTTGGGAAACCTATCCAACTGGCATTCAAACGTTAGCCTTCTCACCCAACGGTGAGTATTTGGCAGTCGCATTATGGGATACCACAATCCAAATTTTAAGGTGGAAAAGAGATGAATAATAACAGTGAATCTTATACTGATGAAAAGGGACGCACCCGATGGCACATAAATGATGAAATAGCATTGAGATTAATGGAACTTCATACCTTTCTGATTATTGCAGATTACCCTGAAGACCATGCATCGCGATACCCACGTTTAGCACATTCCATCTCTCGTTTTCCTGAATCCATTGCCGATCTTGTTGAGCAAGGAAGGTTAATAGAAGAAATTGGCGGAGTTGGTGAAATAGTTGAGACTATCATCACCGAATATCTACAAACTGGAACATGCTCAAAAATAAAGGACTATGCAGGGGACATTCCGCAGACAATTGCTGAACTTGTGCCTGTACCAGGACTTGGCGCAAAGACGATTAAACGCTTATACGAGGATATTGAAGTTGATAGCCTCGCCGCCCTCCGAACAGTAATTGACGAAGGTAAACTCAAAGGCTTTAAAGGCATCGGCAAGAAAACGTTAGATAAAATTGAGGAATATCTTGATTCAAATTTGTAACAGATATTCTGCAAAATGGGTGTAAATTATGGCAAATTCGCGAACAACTGGTGAAATGGTTGATGGTAAAAAACATGGATATTGGATTACCTACTATGCCAACGTGCAAAAACGTAGCGAAGGCAACTATATTCATGGCAAAAAGGACGGACCTTGGATTCATTACCACATGAATGGCAACATACGTCCTGAAGCCTTCTTCCATGTATGATTCTAAAATGGTAAAATTGCATTAAATAAGGAATATACCTATGCCTAGACGTATTGATCTTGGTCGTTTTGAAGCTACTTTTGAAGCTTCTGTTGAAAAGTTCTCTCAACCTATTAGAGAGGCGCTAGCAGATTTGCGAGAAAAATTAAAAGCAATACAAGATGTTAATGAAGCCGCAAATCTCTTGGAAGATACTTTTGATAAACTGAAATCGCAAAGTGGAATAGATCTATCTGGACTTATTGGGGCAAAAGATAAATTATCTCAAATACAAAATCAAGCAGATAAACCATTGGGTGAAAGTTTAATTGCAGCAGCGAAAGCTGGTGACATAGCACAAGTCCGTGAACTTGTAGAGAACGGTGCTGATCCAAACTACAGCTGGATTCCACCGTTTATGTGGGCATATTTTGAAAGAAACGTAGATATTGCGAAATACCTGATAGAACAGGGAGGTAATGTCAACCACGATGTCTTTTCAGAAGGTGTCCTGTTAAGTTTCGCTGCAAGAGATGGCGAGTTAAAGTTTTGTGAGTACCTAATTGATGTTGGAGCAGATGTCAATCACGGCATGCCGAAAGGCGGAGAGACCCCGTTGCACAACGCGGCAGAAGCAAATCAACTTAGTGCAATAGAAATGTTAATCGAGCATGGTGCTGAAGTCAATCAGCGCTCAAAAAAAGGCGAGTTCGAATTGGAGTTCGGACCGATGGATGGCGAAACTCCGCTGCATATTGCTGCTGCTTTAGCATCAGTCGGCGTTATCCGATTCCTAATTAGCCAAGGCGCGGATAAAACCATTCGCAACTTTTCTGGGATGAGTGCTTACGACTTTGCCGTTAAGCATGAACGCCCTGAAGAAATCCTTGATATTCTTAACTTTGAAGAAGAAACATCACAAAAAAACGAATCTGCTACCGATCAAAAAGAAGGTGCCAGAGAGATGACTAACGATGAAATCGCACAAAAACTGATGGAACTCCATACTCTTCTGATTGTTGCTGATTACCCGGAAGACCACGCGTCGCGCTACCCTCGTTTAGCGTACGCTATTTCTCGCATGGAGGAATCTGTGGCAGAACTCGCGACGCAAGGAAAGTTACAAGAGGCAATTCCGGGTGTTGGAGACATCGTCTCAACCATCATCACTGAATATGTTCAAACCGGAACATGCTCAAAGTTACAAGAGTACGCAAGCGAAGTTCCGCAGACAATTGTTGAACTCATCCCTATCCCTGGACTCGGTCCTAAAACGATTAAACTTCTATATCAGGAGGTAGGCATTGACAGTCTCCTATCACTCCGCACAGCAATTGATGAAGGTAAGCTAAAAGGGATCAAAGGTATCGGTCCGAAAACGATAGAAAAATTTGAAGAATACCTTGGCGAAAATTTGTAACGGGTATTCATAAAAAAGCAGACAAACATTTTCTATTCCGAACAAGAGGTAAAATTATGCCAAGTAAACTTGATACAGGCGAGATGGTTGATGGTGAAAAACACGGGTATTGGATTACCTATTACGCAAGCGGATTAAAACGTAGCGAGGGGAACTACATTCACGGCAAAAAGGATGGACCTTGGATCAATTATCACAAAAATGGGAACAAATCAGGCGAAGCCTCCTTCCGCGATGGAAAATATGAAGGACTTTGTCGCACTTATTATGAAAACGGGAATCTTAGATCCAGCGGAGTTTTCCCCAAACATGTAGGTAAATCCTACGATGGCAAAAAGGAAGGACCATTTTATGGTTATGAAGAAGATGGTGAAACGGTGTGGCTAATCGTAACCTACAAAAAGGGTGGTAGTCGTGCAAAACCGGATGAATATCCGCTCGGAACGTGTGATGTTTGTGGTGAAGGTAGACGTTTAAGTTGGGGGGATAGTTGTCCAAAATGTGGTGCAGAAATTGATGACACATAAAGCAATGGAGGTGAATTATGGCAAGTTCACGAGATACAGGCGAGATGGTCGATGGCAAAAAATACGGGTATTGGATTACCTATTACGCAAGCGGATTAAAACGTAGCGAAGGCAACTTCGTCCATGGTAAAAAGGATGGGAAATGGATTCTCTATCACAAGAATGGAAATATATCCAGCGTGGCTTACTTTCGAGATAATAAGTACGAGGGCGAGTATATATGCTACCATGAAAATGGAAATCGTAAATGGGGTGGTCCCTACAAAAAGCATGATGGCACTTCTTCCGACGGTAGAAAAGAAGGTGTCTGGCTCTGTTGGGAAGAGGATGGCGAGACGGTGTGGCGTATCATCACCTACAAAAAAGGCGGTGCCCGCGCAAAACCGGACGAACATCCGTTTGGGGAGTGCCACGGTTGCGGTGAAGGTAGACGTTCAACTTGGGGCGACAATTGTCCACGATGCGGTACTGAACTTGACTAATAATTCGTCATCCAGTATAATAGAATAAAAGAAGGCAGAAAATAGTAGTCGTGAATACTTTAGATCACTATACACACTATCAGTAAAATCTGCAAACATCCAAAATAGAATTGTAAACAGATGCAGAAATGGTATGAAAACAGAACGCTTTTGAACATTTTAATCGTCTTGATGGTTGTATGTTTTATTGCATACTATTTCTCCCATTGGAAATGGGGATTACCACTGTTTCTTATATTTGGTACAGCCATCATGATAAGAGGTGTAACAAAGATAACAATGCGGATGCGTGACAATAAAACCAAGCCAGATTCGCAAAACAAGGAGATATAATGAAACGAAGGACCTTCATAAAATTAAGCGCGATAAGTGCTGCCGGAATGATTTTGCCACTTCAATTAGAAGCACAACCTGATAATACACTTGTGCTTAAACCTCGTACCTTGATAACACCTAATGAAGAATTTTATATCCTTCAGATAGATGATCCTGAGGTCATTAATGCAGCCAATTGGCAATTAGTTATTACTGGCTTGGTAGAGAAACCTGGAATGTCGTTTCAACTTAAAGACATCAAGGCGATGGAATCGGTTGAGACAATGCGAACCTTGAAATGTATCGGCGATCCGATTGGTAGCGAACAGATGGGAAATGCAGAGTGGAAAGGTGCTCGTTTGCGCGATCTGCTGCAGAAAGTTGGTGCCAAGGACGAAGCAAAAGTTGTTGTGTTTCGGTGTGCAGACGGTTATCATACTGCAATACCGTTAGAAGATGCTATGCACGAAGAGACGATTCTCGCTTATGAGATGAATGGTGAACCCCTTCCCACAGATCACGGATTTCCTGTCCGTTTGCTGAATCCCGGTCATTATGGCACTAAAAATCCGAAATGGATCGTGAATATCCAATTAGCAGAAAAACACGAAAGCTATTGGGAAAAACGCGGATGGGATCCTATTGCGAATGTGAAACTTGCGACAGTTATTGGAACGCCCAGTGCAGAAGAAGAGATTATCGCAGGTTCTACTTATTTCGTAAGTGGAGCGGCTTTTGATGCTGGACACCATGGTGGAATCAAGAAGATAGAAGTAAGTGTTGATTACGGAGAAACATGGGAAGAAGCGGAAATCTGGGCGAAGGATACACCCCTTGCATGGGTACTTTGGAAGTGGAAGTGGCAGGTTCCGAAAAAAAAAGGTCCCGTTGAGGTTTACGCGAGAGCTACAACAAACAGTGGGGTCACCCAAGATGAGTTTGGGATTAAGGTCAAACCAGTGGACATATTAGGTTACCATACCGTCGATGCAAAGATTGTGGATCCATAAGTAAACTCCTTATTTTCAAAATTACTGTGAAAAAGAATGCACACACTTTTCTAAAAAACGCTATAAATGCGCTTAAAACCGATCCAACTTTTTACTGTCTATTTTCCTGTCTTACTAATTGATTTTGCCCTCAGCATTGCCCTAACTAACTCCTCTTTTTATAGTAGTTTTCTCGGACTCTCCTCCATCTTTTTAGGTGTGTTGATGGCAATTGCAACTGCCTTTTTCGCATTCCTCGCAATTCCATTTGGGCAGCTATCTGACCGGGTTGAACGCCGACGTATGCTATACGCTGCTTGCGTTTTACTTGGGGCTGCGAGTATAGGACTCCCTTTTTGTCGGAATAAAATCCATCTATTAGCCATTTTTCCAATAATTGGAATTAGCATGGCACTGTTTTGGCCTGCTTATGAAGCGTGGCTTTCCGAACAAGAAGGAGAGACTAAACTTATTCAACGCGTAACACTTTTCAATCTGTTTTGGAGTATCGGCGTAACCTTAGGTCCAGCGGTTTCGGGCTATCTATATCAAGATGCAAATCCATTTATTCCATTTTACCTGTCAGTTGTGCTCTGCTTATTTACCATAGTGGCACTGTTTTCACATAAACCTACAATACATGGGACAGAAACATCATCTGAAACCGTTCAGACTCTATTTCCATCACCTGCTGTCCGAACAACCTACCTTAACTTGGCACGATGTGCGAATTTTGCATCTTGGTTTGGATTGGGTGTCTTGCGCAGGCTTTCACCAAAGTTGACATTAGAAATGGGGATACCTACCCAAACTTATGGGAATTTTATGCTGACGCTTGGAGGTGTGCAAACGTTGGCGTTCCTGGTACTTGGCACAGGTTTTTCTACACGATGGCACTATCGGTTTAGCCCTCTATTCGTTGTTCAAGGATTGGCACTTCTGAGTTTCATCGGGATGTGGAGAGTCCAGAATTTCTTTCTTTGGACAGCGGCGTTTGCTCTAATCGGTTTATCTGCTGCATTCACTTATTTCAGTAGTCTTTATTACGGTTTAGACAAGTACACTGACAAGGGGAATAAGAGCGGCTGGCATGAATCAATCCTTGGGTTTGGTATCCTATTAGGCCCCTTGTTAGGCGGGATAGCAGTGGACTGGGGATTAGGACCGCAAAGTCCTTATCTGTTGTGTGCTGTGGTGATTGTGATTGCAATTGGGGTAGAAATAATTATCACTTCAAAGAATCGATTGTCAGCGGATGCGCTTTGATGTAATCTTCGTCTGGTGTAACACCGAGCCCTGGACCATCTGGTACTGTGACGACATGATCATGAATTTCAGCACCGCTTATTGCCATAGTTTCTAAAAATACAGGGGCATTCAGTTCGGCAGGTAGGACAAGGTCCACAGTTGAAAAGAGATGAACACTTGCGATAAAACCGACACCTGCTTCTGTTAAACCACTACCGAGCAGTTCAAGCGCGTTGGCTTCTGCGACATAAACACTCTTAAGACATTCAGTTAGGCCGCCGGATTTGCATACCTTCAAAACGACAGCATCCGCGCATTCAAGACGTGCGATTTTGCCAAGATCGAAATATGTAAAACAACCTTCATCAATGGCAATTGGGACTGAGGCTGCCTCCCGCACCCGCTTCATTCCGAACCAATCTTGGCTTGCGACTGGTTGTTCCATGCAATAGACCTCGTTGATGTCCTCCACACGTTTCAGCAGCTCTAATGCGTTAGATGGCGTATACGACTGATTCGCATCAATCCAAAGTTTGGCATTAGGCGCAGCTTCGTTGATTGCGCGTAATCGATCTTCATCTACTGTTGGTGTACCTGCGACCTTCACTTTGAAGCAGGTGCAGGGAGATAGAGCCTTTGCCTTCAATGCCATTATCTCTGGGGTATCAATACTCAATGCATAGCTGAGCGGCAGTGTGTTATGTCGTTTACCGCCGAAAAAGGTATGGAGTGGGATGTTCAGAATTTGACCACACAAGTCATGCAGCGCAATATCAACAGCAGCCTTCGCAAAGGGGTGCCCATTACTAACAGCAGGTTTTAACGCTTGATAGATAGCGTTATGGATTTCGTTGCGGTTCAACGGATTTTGTCCCAGAAGCAAAGGCGCGATGTGATATCGAATCGTGCTTGTGATAGACTCTGTTGTCTCATAACTCCATGACGGAAGTGCGCGTTGTTCCCCCCAACCGATATAGCCGTCATCTGTTGTAATCTTGACAAAGATATGATGTCCCGCAGCCTCAGTATCACCAACAAAACCTGTTCCGATGGTAAAAACGTCTTTCATGCCAACAGCAGTGGGATAAATCTCTACGTGTGTGATTTTGCTCATGTTTTAGTGTGTACTCCAAGGTTCACTTGATCCTGAGAATTTTCCTGAATGCCAACTCCAATATCTTATCACTTTACTGTTAATTTATCAAACAGAATCAAACCAAAGGCAGAGCCATTCAATTGTCGCGAAGGGATCTTGTTCGACGAATTCTTTGTAGAAGCGATCTCCTGGGCGCGATACTGTCAAAAATATTGCGAAAACTGGAAAACTGAATGGTTCTGCCGTTAATTCAGGGTTATTTAGTTTTAAGAATTCTTAGTTATTAAGGTTAACTTCAAGTTTAGATTTTGAATCAGAATGAACAGATCTTTTAGGTGTATCATTGTTTATTGTCTGAACCAGGATTTTCAGGAGGACCAGATTTTCAAATCAACGGTATGAATATCATTTAGGTATTCCCCGGGATAAGAGTTTATCACATCGAAGTCCTTATCTAAAAGATGAACATTATCTTATGATTGGCTTTTAGAAACACCAAAATACCTATCCTAAAAATCCTATAATCCTGAATATCCTGGTTCAGACGATATAAATACAACCCATAACAAAATTAACATTTTGATCGTATTGACAAAAGACTTACAAACTGTTATAATTGAATAGTGTACTGGTGTAATTGTAAACGTTGAATGGACGCAGCGAACACATCAGTATCCCTTCAGAAACATTATCAATATGCAAGGAGTAAACAATGTTGAACGTAAACCCTTTTCAACAGTCAGGACAGTGGTATAGAGGTAATACACACAGTCACAGTACCGAATCCGATGGCAGACTTTCCATTCCAGATCGATTCGCAGCTTATCAAGATGCAGGTTACGATTTCCTCGTCCTAACAGATCATCGAAAAGTTAATGATGTCCAAGCTTACACGACATCCGACTTTTTAGCAATATCGGGGAGCGAAGTGCATCCATCAAATCCTTACGGAGGCGGTACATATCACTTTGTTGCGATAAATATCCATGAACCTGTGAATTGTGCAAAGATGCATCCGAACGCTGTTATTGATGACATAAAGGAACAAGGCGGAGAAGCAGTCCTGTGTCACCCTTACTGGTGCGGACATACAATTACTGATTATCTCCCGTTGCGTGGCTACTTTGCCGTTGAAGTCTACAACGATACTTGTATGACTATCGGCAAAGGGTTTTCTGAACAGTCGTGGGATGACTTATTAGACAAATGCGGACCGGTGCACGGCATCGCTGCTGATGATGCACACGGCACAGAACATGACTGTTTCCACGGATGGATAATGGTAAAAGCACAGGAACTGACACTTGATAACATCATGGAAGCACTACGTACAGGCGCATTTTATTCCACACTCGGACCAGAAATCAAGGACATAGACCTTACTGATAACCGAATAACCGTCAAATGTTCAGAAGCACAATCAATCGTTTTCAAAGCCGAGCGCAGTCGTGGTAGGCGGTTCCTGCCAACGAATGGCGAACTTCTGACAGAAGCAACATATACTGTTTCTGGCGGTACAAAATATGTCCGAATTGAAGTAACAGATGAGACAGGCAAAAAGGCTTGGTCAAATCCGTTTTATTTTTAATGCAAAAAATACTTGTGTGCCACACAGGGGCTTGGATCGGGGATATGGTCCTACTTACGCCTGCCTTGCGCGCGCTCAAACAAACATATCCTGAATCCTGCCTAACGGTCCTGTTGCGTCCGCCTGCGGCTAACTTGATGAATACAAATCCTTACGTTGACAGGTACATCGTTGATACGAAACAGGAAGGGCTCTACCGGTCATTTATAAGATTGGTCCGTCAAATTCGCGACAATGCCTTTGACATCGCTATTGTGTTCCATCCGACCTCATTCCGAAACGTACTCCTGCCTTACTTGGCACGAATTCCGATACGTATTGGGGCAAACTACAAAGGACGCGGATTTTTTCTAACATCATCTTGTCCAAACAACACTAATCTTCATGAAATTGATCGTTATTTAAGCGTCTTACATCTACTTAATATTCACGTAGTCTCTATTGAAAAGTCCGCCGACATAACCAGCAGCCTTTCATCAACATATTTAGAATTTTGGCATACAGATGCGGATCGTCAAATGGTTCAACAAGTGCTTCAGAATGAAGGCGTATCTCCTAATGAGCGGTTGATAGCGGTTAATTTAGGCACAACTTGGCAGACAAAACGTTGGGACGCGCGTAATTTCGACGAGGTTATCAATCAAATTTCAAGCGCTGCCCCCGATGTCAAAATCGTCTTAACTGGTTCAAGTTCAGAAGAAGTAATTGTCCGAAATTTGTCACTTTCAGACTCAACAATTAATCTTGTCGGAAAAACAGATATATTCCAGCTGGGTGCGTTATTAGAAAGGTGTGAGATATGTCTAACTTGTGATAGTGGTCCGATGCACATCGCTGCTGCTGTTGGCACTTCGACAGTCGCACTCTTTGGACCAACAGATCCGATTCGCCACCAACCTTATGGCATAGGACATACTGTCCTTGAGAAGCCAGTTTCGTGTAGACCTTGTTACAAAAGCACTTGCAAACGACAGGACACACTGCATCTGTGTATGCAGGAAATAAAGACCACTGATGTTATAAAAGCATTAATAACAAAGTTAAATGTGAAAAATTCGAACGATTCGGTATAATTTTTTAGAAGAGGTATAGTTAATACAGATGATCCGTGCATTAATTTTTGATTTCGGCGGTACATTAGATGGAAACGGCATCCACTGGTTAGAACGAACGTACCAGTTCATTCAGAAACACCATCCTGAAATCACTCGAGAGGAATTTGATGTTGCAGATAAAGCAACAATAACAGAATTTGCATTCGGTGACGCTTCTGTTGATTGGTCTTATCAAGAAGGTTCAATGCTGCCTGTTGGTGCGGTTGCAAGTAGCAAGGCTGCACGTTGTACTTTGCGAGAAACTTCTGATGCTATCGCTACAGGTATTTTTAAACGGCTTAATTTGAGTGATCAACTGAAAGACGAATATGTGGAATGGTTTTGCCAAGGAGTCTCACAGAGTCTTTCAAAAAACCGTCAATGGCTCAAAACACTTCATGGCAATTATAAACTTGGCGTAATTAGTAATAACTTTGGGAATACGCGTGGATGGTGTGATGAATATCAACTCTCCGCCTTGTTTGATGTAATCATAGATTCTACTGTACTTGGTGTGGCAAAACCTGATCCACGCATTTTTGAAGCAGCGCTGTCTGAACTGTGTGTTGCACCGTCAGAGGCTATCTATATTGGCGATAGCTACAAAGCAGATATGACAGGAGCGAAAAAGGTTGGTTTGTGGACTGCTTGGATGGTCGGAAACCAAACAAAAGAGTGTTTAGACTTATCCGTTGTAGATGTCCAACTCTCCCATTTACACGAATTAAGCGATTTTCTATCATCCGTAGCAACCTAAAGTATGTTCAGATTATAAACAAAATCAGGTTTCCATCGTTATTAACATATAGGAGACACCAAGATGTGGAAGTTCATTGCAACTTTGGGACTGACATTTGCTCTTATTTCTTGCACTGTAGCAGAACAAGAAGCAGAAACGATTGTCAAAATCGATGAGAAAGTTAAGGTGTGGAGTCTCAAAGACACAGAAAATAAAACTCAGTCTCTAAAAAAACTCAGTGAGGAGAAAAAAGCGGTTGTGCTAATATTTCTTGCTACGCAATGTCCTGCAGTAGATGATTATGTTCAGCGCATTGCAACGGTGGTTGAAGATTACAAAGAGAAAGAAGTACAGTTTGTCGGTATCCATTCCAACAAGCATGAAACTGCTGAAGAAATTAAAAAATATCGCGAGAAGCACAAATTTGAATTTCCCATTCTCAAGGACCCTGACAACAAAATAGCAGACTATTTTCAAGCACGTAGAACACCAGAGGTGTTTGTTTTAGATAGCGAACACATTCTCCGATATCGAGGCGCTATTGACGATAGCCGAAAAAAACGCCTGAAAACCTTTATCTCAGGAATATATTGAATCTGATATTAGAAGGAAAGAGCATTCCCGAAAAGCAGAAAAAAACGCGTGCAATCGGTTGCACCATTAAACGGGTCAGAAAAGCAGATTTAGATCGAACACCTTAGGAAAAGTTAGAATAGATTATCTCTTATTTTCAAATTATACGTATTGGAGAACGCATGCGCAGCTTTTTGTCTAATTTCTTACAAGTAATTCTAAGCGTTATCTTCGTCAGTTTTATCCTTATATTTCTTGTTATCTGTTTCGGAATCGGCGTTGCAGGCGGATTTATGCTCGGGTGTTGGCAAGACGTGGCAGCACTCGATCTTGAAAAATTAGAATACAGAGAAGATAAACAAACGTGGCGGCAACATCTTGAAGTATACTCATCCATTTGCAAAGTGCAGATCAAAGATACCGCCGTATTTTTAATAGATAAACTACAGCGCTTGGAGTACGAAGAAATTCCATCCGGTGGTACAGGCATCAACTATGCTGGGGAATATTTACTGCAACTGAAAGGGAACAAAGGGGAACAAAGGGGAACTATTCAGATATACCTTCGTCAATTTGATTATCCGTATATGGAAAAAGTAGATACAGCAGCGAAACGCATTAATCTCTCCATCAAAAAAGGAAAAATTGAATCTATTTACAACGAAGAAGGAAATTTGATTCGTAATTTTTTTCTTGAACCGGAACTGATTGATGAAGATTCTGGAGATGATACCGGCACAACACGTAAAATTATTCCACTCGATGAAATGCCAAGAAAATTGGTTAATGCGTTTATTGCTATTGAAGACCGCCGATTCTATCAGCATTCCGGTGTTGATATTATCCGACTCATCGGAGCGATTGAGGATTCGCTTAGAGGCGGCGATCGAATTGGTGCAACAAGCACACTGACGCAGCAGCTAACGCGGAATATCTACTTAGGAAAGGAACGAACCCCTGCCAGAAAAACTCGTGAAATCTTACTCGCTTTTAGAATTGAGAAACAGTTATCAAAGGACCAAATCCTGGAAGGATATCTCAACTATATTGACTTCGGACGATTTGGGTCTCAGCAGCTTTTTGGGGTTCAAAAAGCTGCTATGGCGTTTTTTGGAAAAGAAGTTTCCCAACTTGAATTTCATGAATGTGCTTTGCTTGCCGGTATTCCAAAAGGAACAACGCTTTATTCACCAGTTAAAAACCCTGAAAATGCTAAAAAGCGACGTAATTTGGTACTTAGGGCTATGTACAACCAGGAATTTATTACAACTGAAGAGTATGAGGAAAGTCGGAATAAACCGATAGAGATTCAAAAACCATTAAGTACTTCTACGAAAGAAAACCAAATCACTGCAGGACACTTTTTAGAACAGATAGAGTCAGAACTTGATAAAATTCCTGAACTGAAAAATAATTTATACAGCGACGGTTTGAAAGTCTACACCACAATAGATATGTCGATGCAATCTGTTGCGGTAGATGTTGTTGCTGATCACTTACGATATTTGGATAGAGAACATGGAACACATCTGCCAAATTATGATACAAATAAGAATAATCCACAAGGTATTGACCCTATAAAAAATTATCTACAAGTTGCACTTATTGCTTTTGAGCCGCGAACCGGACATGTTAAAGCAATGGTTGGCGGGCGCGACTATTATATTGCCGGAAAAGAGATTAATTACCTCAACCGGGCCGTAGGAAACTCAAAACGACAACCGGGGTCAGCATTTAAACCGATTGTTTTTGCCGCGCTGATGCAGAAACCTGCTTTAATAACACCCGCATCAATCATACTTGATGAACCATGGACTATCCAACATCTTCCTGGACAATGGTGGACAGTGGACAATTATATTGAGGGTAAGCACTATGGACCTGTCACAGTCCGGAAAACACTCTCAAAATCTATTAACGTTCCAACCGCAAAAGCAGCCTGGGAAACCCCTGAGACTGAGGATGGTTATAGAGAAGGGATTGTCCGGATTGTAAAACTCGCCAAAGATATGGGAATTTCAAAACCTTTGAATCCTAAAAGCCCTGCGTTTACTTTAGGGGCATCTGGTGTGACTGTGCTCGAATTGACTTCCGCTTATGGAATTTTTGCTAATCGCGGTATTAAAGTAGAACCGAGTTACATTCATTATATCACCGATCAAGACGGATCACCGATCTACCCACCCAAAGATTATCAGCAAGACCGAACCCGGGTATTAGATGAAAAGGTCGCATACCAGATTACTTCGTTTTTAGAAAGTGTTATTAAACAGGGAACGGGCATACGTGCTATATCAAAATACCATGATTATCAAATAACTCGCCCAATAGCTGGAAAAACAGGGACTACAAATGATAACGTGGACGCTTGGTTCGTAGGCTATACTGCAGATCTCATTGTCGGTGTTTGGGTCGGACTTGATAAACAGGGACGCAATCTCAGAAACTACAACAAAGAAGGAGCGAAAGCAGCTTTGCCCATCTGGGCGAGCTTCATCAAAGAAGCAGCTCGCGGGCCAGAAAAGGAATTTCCTGTCCCTGAAGGAATTGAATTCTGGGAAATTGATAAAATGACCGGGTTACTCAGAAATAAAGACAAATGTCCTCCGGAAAACATTAGCAACGAACCTTTTATTAAAGGACAAGAACCGACAAAAATTTGTGATCGACATTAGGTTGCAATGTTTTTACGCTTTTTAGTTGATGGGTTGAATTAAACACAGCGAAACCCAATGCTTACATACCCACATAAACTCTCTCCTACAAATTTTGAGAAAAACTTGCTATACTAAAAGATATAGCCGCAAACAAGTTGGCAAAACACGAACACATGATTTCTTATCCGAATTGTCATAAGGAACAGAAATGAGAGAACATTTTGACGCACGACCTACAATTTCTCCTATTAACGTAAACCCAGAAATACCGGCAACGCCTTTTGAGTTGGTCTCAGAATTCGAGCCGCAGGGTGACCAACCGCAAGCAATTGATAAATTGACTAACGGAATCCTACGCGGCGATAGAGCGCAAACACTATTAGGTGTTACGGGTTCAGGTAAAACTTACACGATGGCGAATGTGATTCAGAACATCCAACGTCCAACGCTTGTTATCTCTCCAAATAAAACCCTCTCTGCCCAGCTTTACAATGAGTTCAAATCCTTTTTTCCACACAATGCCGTACACTATTTCGTTAGCGATTACGAGTACTATCAACCAGAAGCGTACATTCCTTCAACAGACACCTTCATTGAGAAAGACGTGCGGATTAACGAAGAGATTACGCGAATGCGGCTCGCGTCTACTGCTTCCCTTATGTCAAGACGCGATGTTGTAATTGTGGCAAGCGTTTCATGTTTATACGGGCTCGGATCACCGCGCGAATTTGAAGGGCAGAAAGTTGATTTAGAAATCGGTAACACTATCAAACGTGATGAATTTCTACGTTCCTTGGTGGATATCCAGTACGTGCGTAACGATGTCGATTTTTGGCAAGGCACGTTTCGTGTTCGTGGAGATGTCGTTGAGGTGTTCCCAGCCTATAGTGAAAGCGCATTTCGTATAGAACTTTTTGGAGACGAAGTCGATAGAATTTGCGAAATTGATACGACTACTGGGGAAATATTAGAAAAACAGGATTCTCTGGAAATCTATCCCGCCAAACACTTTATGACGGATGCGGACCTTTTTGAAGAAGCACTCATTAACATTGAGCTTGAACTCCATGAACGGATTGCCACATTTGAGAAAGAAAATAAACTGTTGGAGGCGCAACGCATTGAACAACGAACCCGCTTTGATTTGGAGATGCTTCGCGAGGTAGGCTACTGCTCAGGGATTGAAAACTATTCACGACATCTGTCCGGATTGCAACCAGGTGAACCTCCGTATTGCCTCCTAAACTATTTTCCAGAGAATTTTCTACTGTTCATTGACGAATCGCATGTAACAATCCCGCAATTGAAAGGTATGTATCGTGGTGACCGTGCAAGAAAACTAACGCTTGTAGAATACGGTTTCCGTTTGCCTTCAGCATTAGACAACCGACCGCTCCAATTTGAAGAGGTAGAGGCGTACCTCGATCAAGTTATCTTTGTTTCTGCCACCCCCGGCAAATATGAGATAGAGGAAAAAGGAGGAGGGCAAATTGTTGAACAGGTTATCCGACCTACAGGATTAATTGATCCCCAAATTAGCGTCTATCCAGTACGTGGACAAATTGACCATCTCATTGGGAAAATACAGGAACGTGTGAAACGTAAACAGCGGGTACTTGTTACAACTCTTACAAAACGGATGGCAGAAGATTTAAGCGAGTATTTTATAGAGGCAGGCATTCGTGCAAACTACATGCATTCTGAAATTGATGTGTTTGACCGCGCCCGAATTCTACGCCAACTCCGTGAAGGTGAATTCGATGTGCTTATCGGTATCAATCTACTGCGTGAGGGACTTGACCTGCCAGAAGTCTCCCTCGTTGCGATTTTGGATGCGGATCGCCCTGGCTTTCTCCGATCTGTTACCTCTTTGGTCCAGACATCCGGACGCGCAGCCCGAAACGTCGATGGTGAAGTCCTGCTATATGGCGATACTATTACGGAAGCAATGGCACACGCAATGGCAGAAACACAACGCAGACGAGATATACAACTGCAATACAATGAGGAAAATGATATCACACCTGCAACAATTCAGAAAGCAATTGAGCAGCTTATCTCCGAAACGAATGAGGAATACATAACTGAGAAAACGAAGAAAGCTGAGAAAACTTTTCCTATTCCTATTCCTGTTATTGAAGAGACTAATGAGGAAGAGATTAAAGCAACGATTGACGATTTAACACGGCAGATGCATAAGGCTGCTATTGACCTTGAATTTGAACTCGCAGCGTCATTACGTGACCAGATATCAAAACTGAAAGAGCAGGTCCCCCCACAGAAATAGATATCCAGTATTTTATAGTGAATTATAAAATAAATGGACACTTTCGTCCTCAGGTAGGTAAGGTTTCCTAACCTCGCCAAAGGGCTGATTTCTTTTTTTAACTTCACTCAAAAGTGCATCCGAAAATGTGTATAGGCGAATCGTTATTATCTTTTTCATATCTGTAGCATAATCTGTTAGATTGTGCTTATGAGTCCGCAATGGGGAAAAATAAAATAGGAGGTCCATTTCAATGTCACACTCAAAATTATCTTTTTTCTTAGTCGTTCTGATGTTAATCATAGTGGTTACTTTCATGACACAACTTGAGTCCGAGGAGGTGAACAACGAACAAGATCGCGCGATAGCGCAAGAATTCATCACAGCGGCACAAAAATTCGTAGCACTTGGCCAAATAGAGAAAGCAATAGAAATATACGAACGAATTGTGAAGGGCGCACCTGAAGACTTTGAATCTCGCGAACAACTTGCAACGCTTTACGCACGCATAAATCAGCACGAAAAGGCTGCTCAAATCTATAGTCAACTGCTTGAAGCTGACCCAGAAAACATAACGTATCAAGATGCACTTGTTGAAAATCTACATGCTGCCGGCAAACACAACGAGGCACTTGACCTTGCACAGGCATACATCCAAACAGATCCAGAAATGGGCGCGCATTACGCACGGCTCGCAAGACTTTATGAGGGAGAAGGTGATGAAACTGCAGCCATCACCAACTATGAAAAAGCACTTGAATTAGCATACGGTGATAAACAAACGTATCTCAAACTCGCAAGACTTAATTTTTTCAATGAGGGCATAGATGCTGCTGAAATCGCATTGAAGAATGCAATTCTATCAGCCACCTCAGCATCAGAGCAGCAGAATGTTGAACGACAATTGATCAATTTCTATCGCTATCATGGGAATTTAGAAGAAAAGTTGCAAAAAGCTGAAGATGATGGCACAATCACATTCGAGATGCAGAAAGTACGTGCCGAATATTTTCATAAAACTGGAAAACTGGAAAAAGCTCTAAATGCCTATAAGAGAGCACGTGACATGGCAACCAGTTCATATCAGAAAGATAGAATGGCTGCTGAATTACGCAAGGTATATGTACAACTTGGTGATATGGACTCAGTAATAGCACCTTATGAAACTGAGGCGAATTCGAATACAAACAGCAAACCAAGGACCTTTACTGCGGAAAGAATTACAGTGACTTCGGCAAGAATTGCAGCGATATACAAGTTTGAGACTGAACGCGGTTTATTGATTGATGCTTTCAAAAGCCAGGATAAACTTGAAGTGCTAAAAGCATATTATGAAGGTAAACTGGGAAAAAATAAAGATAATCCGGTGGCACTCACAATATTGGCAAGAATATATTGGGATGAAAAGGATTATCAAAAAGCTGCGGAAATGTACGAAGCACTTGGCAAAGCAGAACCTAACGATGTCCGTTATTTCTATTATGCTGCAGCTGCATTGAAAAAAAACAAACAGCCTGAATTAGCCAAAGAGATGCTTAATCAGGCGAAAACAGCACTTGCATCCTGCAGTGAAAAAGATGATGTGTGGTTTCTTGGTGCACTCGCAACAATCTGCATAGAAAATAGGATGTATGAACCGGCAATTGAACTCTCTAAATCCGCGATTGATAAAATTGACAACGAAAGAGATAGTAGGATTCAAGATACTTTGCGCGAAATACTTGCGAAAAGTTATCGTGAGACAAAACAGTACGAAGAAGCTCTTGACATATATCAGGAATCTGACACACGAAATAGGGCAAAAAATGCAATCCGTGAAATCGCCAAAGAAGGAAAACTCTATGAAAAATGGATACCAGAACAACTGAAGAAGGTTGAGATGAATCCTAACGATCCCAACCTCATCTTGGAACTTGCTGAAAGTTATGAAGCTACAGATAAAATTAAACAAGCAATTGAGCAGTATGAAAAACTAACTATACTACAACCTGAAAACGTCCAGTGGTACATAAAGTTGGGTGATCTGTTTCAAAGAGTGGATCGTCCGGTAGACAAAGTAATAGAAAGCAATGCACTTAACTTAGATGGAAATGGGAGTTATGTCGAAATCGTGGACAGCGAGATCATTAACAATATCTCCGAACAAGTTACGATTTCTGCCTGGATCAAACCCACAGATTTTCTAAACATCTATACGACTGTGTTATTCAAAGGTGACAAACGGATTCCGGACATTTCGCATCGTCAATTCACACTTTGGTTGTTTGATGGAGGTAGAATTATCTTTAATGTATCCCCGGGCGGACTTCCACAAAAATTTATTTGGTCTCCGCCCAATACGATTGAAAAAAATAAATGGTGCCACGTTGCAGGAACCATTGATGCTCGAAATAACATCATGAAGTTATATCTCAACGGTTCTGAAGTCGGAAGAAATGACTTTAAAAACGAGAACAATCTACGTAAAACCACACTGCCATTCCGTATTGGTTGCTCTCATGAAGAAGAAAGGTGGGATCATGCTTCTTTTGTCGGGCAAATTGATGAGGTGCGTGTGTGGAACGTTGCACGGACTGAGCAACAGATTCATGCGGATATGAACAAACAACTCAAAGGTGATGAACCCGGTTTGGTCGGTTATTGGAAATTTGACGAAGAGACTGATGGACGCATCTCTGATACTTCGTCTTTCAACCACCATGGTAAACTCATAGGTGATGCAAAACTTGAACCTTATTCACGAACAGTATATAAAACTATGGGTACAGAACAATGGGCGTTGTCAAAAGCAGCTTATGAAAAAGCGATCGAAATTAGACCCGATGTATACAAATACTACATTCTGTTAGCAAAATTATATATTAAACAGAATCAGACATCAGACGCTGAAGCGGTATATCGGCGAGCATTAGACGCATCTCTGACACAAGACAACCATAATTCATCAATTCGTGCTATCTCTGAACTTTACGCTGACGAAGGGCAAGAGAACAAACTCATTGCTATCCTTGAAGAAGTCCGTCAAAAATTGGCGAAAATGGAAGAAAGTGCTGTCCTGCACGAACTTTTGGGTGATCTCTACAGTAAAACAGGTGATTCCGACAAAGCTGAACTTGCCAACGCTAAGTGGTTGAAGATTCGACAAAAAGAGGTCAACAGACAGAGTGTATCTTATCAACGTAGGTTTACTGAAGAACTTCTTGAAAAAGGAATCTTTCCAGAAACAGCACTAAAATATGCGAAACGTGCGTTACAAGACGATACGGAAACGAGTTATTACTACTCCATGACACTTGGGCATGCGTGTATTGCGAATGAACTCTATGATGAGGCATTAAGAAATTACAAATATGCTTTAAGTATCATATCCGCAAATTCTTCAGTGGGCTATTTTTGGAAACAAGTCGCTGATGCAAGCAAGAATGCAAAGAACGAAGAACGTCACCTTCAAATGTTAGATGCGTTAAAAAATTCCATGCCACCGGAATATTCAAGTTCTGTGCAAAAGTTTATTGAGTAAATGTTAACCAGGGGTGTGTAAAGTTTTTGTCACATAAAGAGTATTAAGGGTGAGTTGCAAGCAGAAAATAAAAATTATTACAATTTACTTGACAAATTTATGTCAAATAATATATCATAGAATTAGTACTAATATTAACCCAAGTTACCACCTATAAGACTTCAGACACACAAACGTCATTTTTAATAGAGAATAATTCTTTATAGGTGAAATATTGTAGAGCAAACTGTCAGTTTGCGGACGAAAATGCACAATCTAAATGAAGATTAATTTATTAATTCGGTAATTTTCTATCCGTACAAGGTAGGTGTACTCCGCCGCTGGCGAGGTTTCCTAACCTCGCCAAATTACCGAAATATTTTCTTAATCTTCATACAGATTGTGGGACAGAAGTAGCAACTTAGGTTAATATGGTTAATATGGTTAATATTAAATAAATTGAACACCTGGAAAGGTTTTCTATTTCATGACATCAAACAAAAAAAGCATCCGTTTATGGCCCCTATACATCATCGTTAGTCTCACCGTTTTAGCGATTGGATTCGTATGGTTGATGGAGGCAGGTCATCGTCAAGACAAAGTTGCATTTACGGTTTTAATACTCATCATAACGGTTTTTCTCAGTATCGTATGGTTGTTGTTCCTTTCCCGCTTGGCATGGCGAGTTAAATTTTTATCCTTCGGTGTCATTCTTTTAAGCATCGTTGCGTTTGTGCCCCTATTCCCATTTGATGGATTTAGCGGTGATCTTGTGCCGAAATTTAAATGGCGTTGGCGTGCAGAACCAGAGAGTGTTGCTGCCTCAACCGAGGCACAGACCCCACCAGATGCAGAACTTCAGACGGATTTCCCACAATTTCTCGGACCGAACAGAAACGCTATAATCACCAATATAAAACTCAACACGGATTGGGAAAATAATCCACCAGAACTGGTGTGGAAACAACCTGTCGGTGCTGGTTGGTCAAGTTTTGCCGTCGTCCGCAATTCTGCGATCACGCAGGAACAGGAAGACGAATGGGAAAAAGTCGTCTGTTATGACTTACACACCGGCAAAGAGAAGTGGACACACAGGGATAAGGCGAGGTATTATACGGCACTCGGGCAACTCGGTCCGCGCGCAACACCAACAATTGACGGTAACCGTGTATATACTGTCGGCGGCACAGGTATTCTCAACTGTTTGGATTTTGAAACAGGTAAACAGATTTGGTCTACGAATATCTTTGAGGAAAACCGCGCGGCAGCACCGCCTTGGGGTGTAAGTGTTTCCCCACTTGTTCTTGATGAACTTGTTATTGTGGATGCTGGGGGCGCTGTGGCGTATTACAAAGAAACAGGTGAAATTGCGTGGACAGGACAAAGAGTTCAGAGCGCCTATAGCTCACCCGTTCTGCTAACCTTTGCAGGAACTGAGCAGGTCGTGTTGTTTGGCGACGATCTTATCACATCCCATGAACCTACCACTGGCAACCTATTATGGAAACAACCGTGGCCCTCATCCAACGTAGAATGTGCAGCGCAGCCGACACCCCTCCCCGGAGATAAGCTTCTCATCTCCACTGCTTACGGTATCGGTGCTAAATTATTTCAAATCTCAAAAAGTAACCTATCACAAGAATTCAACGTTAATCTTTTATGGGAGAGTATACGTTTCAAAGCCAAATTCACAACAATAATTTATTACGAAGGTTATATATACGGTCTTGATGACGGAATCTTCACCTGTATAGACGCATCTGATGGGACACGCCAATGGAAGCGCGGACGTTATAGACATGGGCAGACGCTACTAATATCAGATGTCCTATTAGTGTTAACTGAATCTGGCGAGATTGTCCTTTTAGAACCGAATCCAGAAGCGCATAAAGAACTGGCACGGTTGCCAGCATTAGATGGACAGACATGGAATAACCCAGCACTCGTTGGTAATTACCTGCTCGTTCGTAACAGTCGAGAAGCAGCTTGTTACCGGTTGCCAACTCAATAAACGGCTTCCGCGTCACAACATCACTACTTACTATTTTCATAAGCTATTATACCCCACATTTATCGGGGATATCTTACATAAAAAGAGGAAGACAAGATACTAATGAAAACGCATTTTTACAATCTTATTGGATTATTGGTTTGCTGTGGACTTGCCGTCTTACTCTGCGGGACCACAGTAGTTGGTGCTAAGTACGATCCAACAATAGATTCTCCACTTGAAAAAATCATAGACGCGCTTGTAAAACAGTTCCGTCCTAACAAGGGATTAACACACTCTGACCGAACCAGTTTTGTCGTTTACGATATTTCAAGAAGCAAGAAATTGGTTTCTATTAACGAAGATACGCCAAGGATGGCTGCCTCGTTAATAAAAAACTTTGTAATGCTCGTGTATTTTCATGAAGTGAAGCATGGACGCCTGACACATACCAATAAAAATCGCAATCATTTAAAACAAATGATTAAGGCAAGTTCAAATACCTCAACCAACTATTTTATAAATTTGGTCGGAGGACCTTATAAAGCAAACAGGATTCTAAAAGCCAACTATCCTTATTTTCAGCAGACTCTTATTGTTGAAAGAATTCCGTCAAACGGCCGAACATATAAAAATAAGACTTCTGCACATGATCTGAATAAGTTTTATGTGCAATTATGGCATAATAACCTTCCGCACTCCGACAAAATGAAGGTGTATCTTGGACTTCCAAACGGAGATTACATCTACAAGAAGACTCGCATCCCGACATCTGTCAAAGTTTTAAATAAAACAGGAACTGTTTACGGACTGATAGGAGATAGCGGTATCATCGTTATGCGTGATCCGCAAGGGAAATCCCGTCCTTATGTCTTTACCGGACTGATTGAAGATCGAAGCAAAGCTTATGGAAGACGGCGTATCTCCTTTGGTGCTTGGGTTAGCCAACGGGCAAATGTTCTACGCAGGGTTTCAGAAAAAGCTTACGGTTATATTTACAAAAGCTACGGTGGGCGGTGGTAGGTTTATCGCTCGCTAATTGCTTATTCAAGGCGACTTCATGGCATCCATTGTTAATATCGGTAGACGCATTGAACTCGTGCCGATTGACCCACATTTTAAAGATATTACGATAGCGCTCTACCGCCAGCAACAAGGGGAGCGCTCTGTTTTCCGAGTGCATACCTACAGTCGGATTGAAGGTGCTGCAACACGGATTGAAGATGTTGTGCAGTCAATGAAAATATTAGGTGGCATGCAGGAAACTTCAGATGGGATGCTCTGTTTTCCTTGTGGTGAAAGACACGAAGCAGCCTGTCGACGTGTATTCTTGGAGGCATGCAAACTTGCCCCCAACACTCCTATTGAACCACGCCCCTTGAGTACACTTGATAAAAAATCTAAACTCACTATTACTGTTGACTCTCTGGGAAACGGTACCTACCGTGTTCAATCAAATGGTGAAGGGCGTAGCGCAGCACGTAGAATCTCTTCAATTGCTGGGGGCTTGATAAAATTGGGTGAGATGGAAGCCGTTCCGGGCAATGAGAGTGATTCTGTTGCCTTCCCATGCGGACAGTCGCACGATGCACTTGTCGGACTGCTATTAGTGCGTGCGCCAAACGTCCGAGTTATCATGCGTGAAGAGGAAGCGAGTGCTTCACGTGGGGTGCTATCCGCACCGAGTCAACAAACATGAGGTAATCCTTAGTGCAAAATGAAAAAAAACAAGTCGTCAAACCGATGAACGGTCGTGAACGTGTTCTCGCTGCACTCCGCAATGAACCCACCGACCGTACCCCAATCTGCAATCCCACCTCTGTTGCAACTGTAGAATTGATGGATTTAGTTGACGCACCCTTTCCGCAGGCAAACCGTGAACCTGAACTGATGGCGAGGCTCGCTGCGACAAGCTATACCGAACTCGGTTTTGACACAATTATGCCAGTATTCACAATTATCCAAGAATCAAGTGCACTCGGTTGCAAAATCCAATGGGAACAGAAGGATAACTGGCCAACCGTCAAGATGCGTGAACCGATCTGGGAAGATGTTGACGACATCACTATTCCCAAAGATTTCCTAACACATCCTGATACGCAATGTGTGCTTGAAGCGATTAAGATTCTGAAAAAAGAATATGGTGACGAAGTCGCAGTCATCGGAAAGACGATGGGACCCTGGTCGCTTGGCTATCACTGCTTCGGTGTTGAACCGTTTCTATTATTGTCCCTTGATGATCCGGGCAAAACAAAGCTTGCTTTAGATCGGATGAAGGAAGCCACTGTGCAGTTCGGCATTGCCCAAATAGAAGCAGGCGCAGATGCACTTACACTTCCTGACCACGCAACGGGTGACCTAGTTAGCGGTGAATACTACAAACGTTTTCTCCGCGACCTGCACATTGAATTCGTAGAACGGATTCCGATACCACTTATCCTACATATTTGCGGACACACTGTAGATCGGATGGAGTACATCGCGCAAACAGGTATGGCAGCCTTCCACTACGACTCCAAAAATGAACCCAAAGAATCTATGGACATTGTCCAGAAACGAATCGCGCTGGTTGGGAATATTAATAATCCCGAAACTCTCTTTGCCAAAGAACCTGAAGATGTTAAAGTGGAAGTCGTGAAAAATCTTGAGGCTGGCGTGCCATTGATTGGACCTGAATGTGCTATTCCACTCCAAACAACAATAGAAAACCTTCAAGAAATTCCGAAAGCGGTGCAGGAATGGCATAAAGGACAGTAATAATACACAGACTACTACCGTTCCTTGATAATCCGTAACATAGCAGTTGACCCTAATCCGAAATCCCAAAAAGTTAAATTGCAAGTTCAGACAACTGAACAGTCCGCCCACCTGCTTCAGCCGACTGGTCAGCAGCAAACACAACACGATGTGTTTCAAAAGCAGTATCAAAATCGGTTAGTGGCATCGGTTCGTTGCGTCCAATGCTATCTATGAATGCTTGGAACTGCGGTTCATACGGATGGTCGCTTACATCGCCAGAGTCTATGAGCGATGTTTCAAGGTTGCTCCATCTGCTTTTGTCCATGCCTTTAATTTTGGCTGAATAGATACGATTGTCAAGTAGACTTCCTTCACTTCCGACAAGGTGAATGTGGAAGTAATATGGCTGTAAACAATCTACACAAGAAGTGACCTTACCAATCTTTTGACCTCCTTCAAACTTAAGAAGACTTACACTGGTTGTTTTGTATTCGTAGGGTTGAAATGCTTCACCGATGGATTGAGTGTGATAACTGGTGACCTCCTCAACATTGCCATCCATGAAAAACAGAAGAGCATCAAGTGCATGACATCCCGCAGTGAGTAAAGTGCTACCACCAAAGTCCTTTTTGATGTTCCATTCATATTGTCCGTACCAGGGTCCGATACCGTGGTAATAATCCACCTCTGCGTAGTGCAGTTCACCGAGCAAACCATTATCAATCACAGAACGGATCATTGTGAAGTGCGCGCTATAGCGGCACTCAAAACAGACACATACGTTAACGCCCGTAGTCTTTACTGCATCGCGGATAGCTAAAGCATCTTCGTAAGTAAGGCAGATCGGTTTTTCTATGATGAGATGCTTCCCTGCTTTTGCGGCAGCGATTGCCTGTTCCGCGTGAAAAGGGTGTGGTGTGCAAATATCTATGATATGGATATCTGGATCGGCGAGCATCTTTTCATAGTCTGTATATGCCTTAAGCGGTGTGCCGTAAGTATCCGCTAAAACAGATTCATCATGCTCGCGGCGTGAGCAGATAGCAGTAACATCCGATCCAGTAACAGCTTTGAATGCCTCAATATGCGCACCAGCGACCCAACCGAGACCAACAATTCCAACGTTTAGATTACCCATTTAAAACTCCTTATACGCAATGTTTTCAGATATTTTAGCACATTTACGGAATTTATTAAGATAAATTTTGTTGATATATAGTTGAGAGTATCAGGTAGTCTCGTGAAATGCCAAAAATTTTTCAGGGTTATTTAGTTTTAAGAATTCTTAGTCATTAAGGTTAACTGTGAGTTTAGATTTTGAATCAGAATGGACATAAGTTTTCGTTGCATCATTGTTTATTGTCTGAACCAGGATTTTCAAGATTATCGGATTTGCAGGATTGTTGAGTGTTACCCATCAACCCCTATCCTGCGTCCAAACGTAGACGACAAACATGTTCAGAAACACTAAATCCAAAAAAAACCTATCTTGAAAATCTGATAATCCTGAAAATCCTGGTTCAGACAATAACTGATTCAGGACGGACAATAAGTCCATTGATATATTAACGTCTGTGATAAAATCTGCTCAAAAAACCGAAAACTAAACAGTCCTGAAAATTTTTTGACATAAAAGAGAGAATATGCTATAATATTCTATAATTGGCGAGACGTGTTTTTAGAAGAAATTTAACAAGTCTTCTCACCCACCTCAATTTGCATCATAAGGAGATGATTCCGATGGACACCAAAATTTCCGGCGATTTCCCCCCGAAGTTTGAAAAAGAAGGGTTAACTTTTGACGATGTTTTGCTCATTCCTGCGGAATCGAGTGTGCTACCGGATGACGTTGATACAAGCACACAGTTGACGCGGAATCTTCGGCTTAATATTCCTATCTGTAGTGCCCCGATGGATACTGTCACTGAATCAACCCTTGCTATTGCAATTGCGCGCGAGGGGGGTATCGGCATAATTCACTACAACTGTTCTATTGAGGAACAGGTATCTGAAGTGGATAGGGTGAAACGTTCCGAAAGCGGAATGATAAATGATCCGATTACGTTAACAGCAGATAAAACAATTCGTGATGCGCTTGAAATAACCGAGCGTTATCGCATCGGGGGCGTACCTATTGTTACCGAAGACGGTTACCTTGTCGGTTTAATTACCAACCGAGACCTCAAGTATGAGGATAACCTGGACCTTCCTATTACTGCTCGGATGACACCCGCAGACAAATTGATTACCGCATCTCCAGGTGTTACACTTGACAAAGCGAAACAGGTGCTACATCAATCTCGGAAGGAGAAGTTACCGATCGTTGATAGCGATTTCCGTTTATGCGGTTTAATCACTATCAAGGATATTGATAAGGTACAGATGTTTCCACACGCGTGTAAGGACGGCATGGGGCGGTTGCGTGTTGGTGCAGCGATTGTACCGTCAACCACTTTAGAAGACGTTGAAATGTTGGTGAAAGCCGAAGTAGACGTGCTTGTGTTAGATACAGCGCATGGGCATTCCAAAAATGTAGTCCGGTCAACAGAGTACATTAAATCAGAATTTCCGGATGTTGAACTTGTTGCGGGGAATGTCGTTACGCCTGAAGCGACGCGAAGTTTGATTGACGCGGGTGCGGATGCTGTGAAGGTCGGTGTTGGTCCTGGGTCTATTTGCACGACGCGTGTGGTAGCAGGTGTTAGCATTCCACAAATCACTGCGATCTACGATTGCGCACAAGAAGCGGATAAAGCAGGTGTGCCAATTATTGCTGATGGGGGTATCCGTTATTCTGGCGATATAGCGAAAGCAATTGGCGCAGGTGCAAGTTCTGTGATGGTTGGTAGCCTACTTGCAGGCACAGATGAAAGCCCAGGGTCTACAGTCATTTATCAGGGTAGAACTTACAAGATTCATCGTGGAATGGGTTCACTGGGTGCATTACGAAAACGAGGGGCTGCTCTTGGAGAACAAGCGAGTGATGAAGAAATGTCAAAACTGGTGCCGCGCGGTATTGAAGGTAGAGTGCCCCATAAAGGCAAACTGAGTAACTATGTCTATCAGTTAGTGGGTGGGATTCGATCCGCTATGGGATATTGCGGCACGCCTGATATTGAGTCGTTACGTAGAGATGTCCAATTTGTGCGTATGTCAAGCAGTGGTTACAGAGAAAGCCATCCGCACGATATTGATATTACAGAGGAAGCACCGAACTATACAGTTGCAAACCTGAACACATAACGATTGGGACTCAGCAAGTCAAGCAATAGGATAACAATAATGAAACTTCGTGAAAAAATCCTTACAACCCTACTCACCACAGTGTTACTTGTCAGTGGCTGCTCTGGATGTAGACACAAGACCGCACCACAAGTCCCGACTGATGCTCTACAAGATATAGAAGATGGACATAGGCATGCTACGCCAGATACGCCGATACCGAGTGTGCCACAAAACGACCCGTTTTTTGACAGTATCGTGTTCCCAGACAAACCCCTATTAGATGACTATGGACACTACAGACCAAAAAATCCATTCAAAATCCCAAATGCTGTCAAGAGCAATCCGCGTCTATTTATAACACATGAAAACGGATACTGGAGCGTCAATGAATCGAAAGAATACAACCAGAGGTATGAGCAAGTAAATCAAGGGCTCACAGAACAAGCCTACTCAAGAAAATTAGCGGAGGCACTATCAGAGGGATTAGAACCATTTGTCGCATATCTGTTTCTCTCGGCAAACGGGCTCGGATCACATTCCTATGCAACAGAATTGATAGATAAAGCATACGCTCAAAACCCGAATGATTATGACACGCTTACCTATTGGTGTTTGCATCATTGGCATGATAAACCCGACGAAGTGGAAGCGGTCTATCGCAGATTGGTACAAATGCGTCCAGATGATTTGAGAACCTTGTATAACTTAGGGACATTTATTGTGCATAATCACGATGATCCCAGTGAAGCTATTCCCTATCTTGAAAAAGCATATAGACTCAAACCAGACTGGGCAAATCCAATACTTTTTTTGGGGGAAGCCTACTTCAGATTACGTAAGTTTGAGAAGTCGCTTCGATACTTGCAAGCGTATCAAAGATTCGCAGGAACTCACCATGGACCAGCTGCTGATTATATTGCTGCTATCTATACAATTCTTGGGAAATAAAACAAAGGAGTTGCTATACTAATGACACACAAACATATCATTTCGTCATTCTTATCGGTCATCAATGGAGTGGTCCATCTAATGCGACACCACAACCTCTACCTGTATGGAGTGATATACCGGATCCGCATAACCTTATCGTCGGTGATTATTTTAGTTTAGACTTAAGTAGTTATGTGACAGGTAGTCCGACTATCACGAAAACTGGTGGGCGTATACCTGCAGGCTTGTCGTTTAGTAATGGTGTCTTGAGTGGAACGGTGACGAGTGTTGAAGATCGTGGACTGCAATTTACGGCGACAAATTCTGCGGGCTCTGCGGCAAGTGAATGGGTTAATATCGTAATAACTGCTCAATGACTTGAGATTTCTACTGTGAATTAACAATGAAGCGTAATCAATCTTGTAGTTGGACTTGAATAATTATCTGGTAAGCGATACAATACCAACAAAAACTTACGTTTGCCTTCAACATTTTTGGAAAAGAATAAATCTTGTGAAAGTTATAATCAGAAAGGAAATCGTTTATGAAAGTTAACGAAGAGATGTCATTTTGGGATAGACTTTATATCCCAGCGTTGATTAAGGGGATGTTTACAACGTTAAAACACATCCCGAAGAAGAAATTAACAGTTCAGTACCCTGAGGATCCGCGAAGCGTCAATGAACGTAATGACCGGTATCGGGGTGTTCACAAACTAACGACAACTGACAAAGATGAAATAAAGTGTGTTGCATGTTTTTTATGTGCAACCGCTTGTCCTGCAGATTGCATCACGATACAGGCGGCACCTGCTCCGGAAGGTTGGACAACTAAAGAAGGTTACCAACGTGAAAAATATCCGGATGTTTTTGAGATAAACATGCTGCGTTGTATATTCTGCGGTTATTGTGTTGAAGCGTGCCCTGAAGACGCTATACGTATGACAGGATTAACGCTGCCACAATATTTTCGTGAACGTCAGGAAGAAGGTGAAAAACTCGGAAGTGCTCGTAGTGATTTCATCTTTAACCGTGATATGTTAGTTGCAAACAATGACATTGCACAAGAAGGACTTAGCGTTGATGCACAGTAAGTACTTATGGCAGCAAAAAGCTGTTCATAGTATTTCGTGCGCGCTTGTAATACAGCCAGTGCTACTGTTTTAGAAAGGAAAGCACTGGCTATCAATGGACTATGGTATCACACCCCCCGTTTCCAAATAAGCAATATCAAATACTCTACGCGGACCCGCCCTGGGATTACAAAGGCCAACTCCAGCACACAGGTTCTGGAGGCAAAGAAAGTGGTGGCGCAATTAGACATTATCCGACCATTTCTGTATCAGATATGGCGCAATGGAATATTGCGGACATATCTTCTGAAAATTGCCTGCTGTTTATGTGGAGTTCATCGCCGCACCTTGACCAAGCAATTTTGTTAGGAAAAGCGTGGGGATTTAACTGGGCGACAGTGGCGTTTATATGGGATAAATGCCGCGTGAACCCCGGATTCTACACAATGAGCCAATGCGAATTGTGTCTCGTTTTTAAACGCGGAACAATTCCTCAGCCCAGAGGGATGCGAAATATAAGACAGTTTGTCCAATCGAAGCGGACGAAACATTCAGAAAAACCGGATGAAGTTCGTCACCGTATTGAGGAGATGTTTCCTGAACAGAGCAAACTGGAGCTTTTCGCACGTAAGGAAGTTAAAGGTTGGGACGTATGGGGACTTGAGATTAAGCAAGAATTGAACACGGAAAAAAATTTCGTGAGAGGTCCAACTACAGCATAAAAGGAGAACACATACTAATTGACACATGCAAAGTATATCTTTTAATTTTCACTCTGACTCACTTTTTACATTAACTGATAAGATCAAAGCCAGCGTTGAGGGACGTATGAGTTGGGGAGACACTTTTGGAATCGAGCTCGGTAGCAAGAGCAATAAACATTTGATTGTCTGGACACCAAAGGTGACCTCCGAGCGTCAGATACTTCCCGGTTTTGACTCCAAAGACGGAAAGCTCACTTTAAAAATGAAACAGCGTCCAGGGGCTTGGGTATCCTGGATCGACGAAGCAAAGGTACAAGCTTCAGCACTTGACGATTATGATCGCGTTCACAAAAGTGTGCAAGAGTTAGAACGCAACGCACGCCAAATCACCGATTTCGCTGACGGTGTTCTTGCTAACATTACTGTCCAACACTTAGGAAAATCTCTTACACTCTCTGAGCTGGTAGAAGAAGTTTTGCAATCGCGTTTAGTAGTACCGAGTGCCAACAAAACAGGTGGTTTTGTTCTTACAAAGACGGTAGATACCGATTGCTCTACTGCAAAGGTTGTTATTCCTGAACAAACCCATATCCACAGAGTACATCTCAACGAAGATGCTGTGCTTACAGCGGTTGAAAAAGAAGGGTACGACACGGTTTTGGTAGTGCTGCGCACTCATATTAAAAACTACCCTGATCTTGTGGACTTAGGATACAGTTTGACGCTTCATGAACGTTTTTTGGCGGACAAAACTTCTGAAACGCAACCAGCTGTCCGAGTTTTATCAACAGCCGCAGTTTATGATCCACTTGAGCCGCAAACGTTGAAACTTGTTCCCGTAGCCTTCAACGCGTCATCTAAAGAAATTGAGGAAGCGATAACAAATAGCTCTTCAAAAATTGAAGACTATATAGCCAAAGCGAGTCAACATGCGCATCAGTTGATGACCCAATTCCAACAAGGTGTTGAAAGCCGACTTAGAGCTTTGATGCTCAATCGTGGGCAACGGATTCATAATAAAGTATGGGATGACCTCGTTATTCGTGAACTACGCAATACAATAAGGGCGTTTTCTAATTTCTACGCAGACTATCTTGGCGAACATTTTGAGGAGGAAGCAACAAAAACAACGACAGAGATACTTAGAGAAAGTATTGATCCAATCATTGAATTTTGGCAACTACAAGAGAACCATCAGTTTACACTCAACCACATGATTCAATCAAGCTACACCTTGACGAATCAGATATTGGATAAGGCAGCAGCACTTTTCCACGAACTTGTTTTTGAAACAAATTTCATCGCGGCAGGGCTTGTTGTCCCAGTTGAAGCAAAAATTTTTGAGGATGATGTTCCGTTAGACGAAATCTATCTGCCTGAATGGACATCAGGCACTATCCGTGAAAAGATGGCACGGATCGGCATGAGATCCACTTTACATCCAATGCAAATTGAGAGAATGCGGAACGCCTGGCTAACGCTTCTTGAGATTGCTAACTTTGCCAGCCAACACAATCAAGATTTTGAAAAGGTTATCCAATCCCTTGAAAATATTCTGTTAGCAACGAAACCTGCAACCGCTCAGCGGAACAACCGTGCAAACCGGCAAACACAACCTAAATTTCCAGGATTTGAAGTCACTGACACAGAGTTTGAAGAACTTCTAACGCATGTGAAAGATCATTTTCCAACCATAAAGCAATGGATTGAGCAGGCACCTCAGGAAACTGAGAAACTCCAGGCGTATTACAATACGTTGTGGACGTTGGTGCTTACTGGCAAATATCGTGAGCAACTCTTAGCAGATTTCAAACCTACCTGTGACATCAATCTGAGTGTACCAGACCAAACGAAGAGGCTAATGAACCTCACGTTAGGGAGTCAACTTGTTGTAGAAAACGAAAAGGATCGGAAAGTTTTAGAACGTAACCTCAATCGTGCCCTTGTTGTGAAAACTGGACATAATCTGCGCGACATCACCACATCTGAAAACCTGGCTATTCATGGAGATGTTACACTCTCTCTGCTTCGCCAAGAATTGTTACGGTACGATAAAACGTTAACCAAACGTGCTACGCGTGTCACAAGTCCGACGCGGAAAGGTAAAAAACGGAAGGATGCTCAAGCACACAATAACGGCAACGCTACTTCTGAGACAATTCAAGCAGAACAGACAAAAGTCGCTGAAATGATTGCGTTTTTGAAACCTTATAGAGAATCAGAGGTTATAAGTACGCTTGCGAACGCCGGACTTAATAAAAGTGCCGCCGAACTTGATCAAATTCGGAAACAACAAGTACTGAGTTTCGATTTAAGTGAACTACCTGCAATAGGGGAAACATGGCTACCTGAAATCAAGACGTTGGAAGATTATCCAAATCTACGAATGTTCCTGCTTCAAAATAAGCTGCCGATTTCAACAACGGGACGTATTTTGATGGAATTGCGCAATATCTTGTCCGACTCCCTTTTTAATCAGGTATTAGGGCTCATTCAGGAGGTCAAAGAACTTCAAAACAGTAGTTATGAGGGCGAAGTTTTAGACCGATTTATTGCCTATATTTCTGAAAAAGTGTGGCGTTGGGAATTAACACAAATTACTTCTGAGCAGCTTCCGGTTGTCGTAAAGGAAAAGGTTTTAACTTCAGCAATATGTTACGAGAAAGAGGTAGAAACCTTGATGGAATACGTTGAACGTTACGATGAATTGCTACAGACTAAATTGAAAGCGGACTCTCAGATGAACGTTGAGCGTGAAAACCTTGAATCGCGATTCCAAGAAATTGTTGAGACTCTTTTATAGGAACAAACGACATGAAAATAGCATTATTAGGATCAGGTCAGTTGGCACTTTCGGTTGCGTGGGGTATTTGTCATTCGGAGTTAGCGCAGGAAGTTGTGTTTTTCACAAGAACGCAAGCCGGAGGCAAACATGGAAACCGTAGTTCAAGAAACTTACGTCCAATAGCCAGTGGTGTAGAAGACCTTACGCTTGCAACTGCTATGAGTGCAAGCGATACGGCTGTTTTATTCACAGATTCCGGCGAGGAACTATCTAATTCTGACGTGGTTGTTCTGCTGCCCACATCTGTCCCTTTTGGTTTTCACTCAGCACAAGCATTGAAGACAACGAATCTTTCAATAGCGCGTCAGATTGTGCCGAAGACTCTGGAGCATACGCAAAATGCTAAAATACTGGTTGCGATGCCTTTTGCTAACTATATATCCGCATGGATACATCAGACTCACGGAACAGAAGCAGTGATCGGCATTGCAAACGGTGTTTCCACAGCACACCTGAAATCAGAAATAGCAACTCGGCTTGGGCTATCAGTAAAGGATGTGTCCGCATTGGCAATCGGAAATGACGAGGTGACGTATCCGCTGCCACAGTATTGTAGGGTAAATGGTATTCCGATCACGCAATTGATGAATGAATCCGACATCCAAAGTCTATCGGCAGCCGTTGTGGAACGTTGCCCATATACTTCAGCGAGTGAATATACGTTGGTAAGTCATATTCTTCAAGTGTTATCAGCAATCATCTTAGATAAAAAGCGGGTTATGAGTGTTGGCACACGGATTTCAACGGACACAACATCGGTTTTTCTCAATATTCCTTCAAAAATTGGCAGCGATGGGATAGAGCAGATTATTCCATTAGATTTGACAAATCCGCAACGCGAGCAGTTTACGCAACTGGTTGCGCAGAGTGCAGCGTCGCAGAACTTTAGTTGAATCCAAATTTTAACATCTATCTGTGGCTTAATTTGAGAGAATTATCCTTGATTTATAGTGAACTTTAGAATTAACAGGCCATTTTGAGATGTAGGCGGGAACTCCGATTCCCGACTATCAGTGAGTTGCGTCGAGATTCGGAGATCGCTCCTACAAAAAGTGTGCATCTTTAATTTCAAAATTTACCATAAATTCGTATTCCAGCTAAAAATGTAGCAATGAGAGAAATATATCAAAAAATCCCAGAATTGATTGAATCGGATCAAGTTGGTGCTTATTGCACTGTTGTTGAAACTAAAGGTTCAACACCGCAAAAACCGGGGGCAAAACTGCTGATTCTTCCAGATTTGCGCAATATCGGCACGCTCGGTGGTGGTTGTGTAGAAGCGGAAGCGCGCCGACAAGCCATCGGGTTAATGCAAGGAGGCGAACCTCGGTTGCTGCAGTTTCAATTGGATAGTGATTACGGCTGGGACGATGGACTTATCTGCGGTGGGAATATGAAAATCTTCATAGATTTACCACAAACTCGCGCTGAAGCGGAGATGTTTACTCGCCTACAGGAACTGAACGCAGAGAAAGTGCCACTCATTTTCGCAACGGTTGTGGAAAGCGAACAGCAAGGTGTAGATGTCGGCATGAAGATGGTCTTTGCAGCTAATGGTGAACAGATCGGAACATTGGGTAATTCGGATTTAGAAGCAGATGTAGAGAGCCAAATCTCTACTGTTCTTGAAGAAAATCGCGCTGGTGTCCTCCAACAGAATCAAACTACATCAATTTTCCTTGAACCCCTTCAGCCAAGACCGACTCTGCTTATTGCAGGGGCAGGGCACGTCGGTCAAGCACTCTGCTACCTCGGGAGTTGGTTAGATTTTGACATTGCTATTGTTGATGATCGTGCAGATTTTGCTTCAATTGAACGGTTACCTGAAGCAGACGAAATTATTATCGGAGATATTGCTGAGGAACTGCGAAAATATCCGATTAATCATTTAACTTATGTTGTCATTGTAACACGCGGACATCAGCACGATGAGTCTGCCCTTCACAGTGTCGTTGAGTCAGATGCACGATATATTGGGTTGATCGGAAGCCGTAGAAAAATAAAATTAATCTTCGACGATCTGTTAGAAATTGGTATACCGATTGAAAAACTGCAGCGGGTTTACGCGCCGATTGGCTTGGATATTAACTCCAAAACTGTGCCAGAGATAGCGGTAAGCATTGCTTCACAGTTAATTCAGGTACGCAACGGAGCAGAAAAGCTGCAAACTTTTGAGGCACAGCCTGCCCGAATGCCTACTATAAAATTGGGAGGGTGAAATGAATCATATTAAGTTGGATAAAGATAAATCCTATACACTTGCTGAGGTTGTTGAGCTTGTGCAGAAAACACTTGATGGCGTAAAGGAAAAATCCGAACACTGTGATTTTCAATACACGCCGACAGATGTGTATTGGTTGTTGCATGACATGCTCAGGTATGTTAACCAGAACGTTAATGGTGAATTTGCCCTACGGCGACTGGAAAAAGGAACCTACCGAGTGAAATATAGAACTGAAGAGGCACAAAAACAGAGAGCCTCAAGAAAGCTTGAAGCTGAAGTGCAGCAAACGGCAGCGTATTTAGAAAAGTTAACAGGACGTCGTCCGCCCTGGGGTTAATGCATAAGTTTCGCTTTTTTCGAGGCATTATATTTTGTGCTTCACAGATCATGTATAAAATGACTTCTAAGGAGTATATTTCGTGAATCAGCAACAAAAAGTAACAGTTGAAGATATTGAAATGTCGGTAGATGCGTTAGATGCAGAAAAAGCTGCGAGCATCTTTGAAGAACACGGATGTCTTGTCGTGCGAGGTCTGATGAATCCTTATATTCATGCAATTCATGAGGATATTGAATCTGCCGCTGCTGAATCTTTATCTTTACTTGACGAGGCACAGCAGATCGTTGAAGGCTGGCGCACACCGAATGGTACACTTTTCATTCCTGCTCCGCAAGGATATGATCGAGATAAACAGATTATGGTGTTAGCAGTGAACTATCAGACAAGTGCTGCGTTTTTCCATGCTGCTTTTGATGAAAAAGCTATCAGTATCGTTGAGGCGATATTAGGACCGAATGTTGAAATTTTCGGCAATGGACAGTGTCTCTATAAAGAACCCGTAGGTGGGCATCCGAAGCACCTACATCAAGACTCCGCGTACTTTGAACATCGCTATCAGGGACCTGTCGGTATTTTGAATTATGTTGTGGACACGGACCTTGTGAACGGAGCGTTACATGTCGTGCCAGGATCACATCGCCTTGGACAACTGAAGCACGTGGATACATTCTCACACCTTGGCTTAGAAGAGGATGAGTGGCCCTGGGAAAGTGCACTCCCTGTTATTGGCAAGGCGGGCGATTCAATCTTTTTTAATGTCAAAACGGTACACGGTTCTAAACAGAACATGTCAGACAAACCGCGCCCGGTATTTATCAACCGTTACCGTCGGACAGATGACTTTGTGATAATTGGTGGAACAACAACCACAAATAGAGCAGAGGCGGAGAAGCGAGCTGCAGCAGCGGAAGAAGCAAAAAAATCTAATAATGATCGTGGTTTGATGGTGCGAGGCTTCCGTCCATTTTCTGCATAGAGAGAATTCAAATCAAAACATAAAACCGTTCTATCACTGGAGCGGTTTTTTATACCAATTCTGATAAATAAAGCTCATTACGGAAATTTTATGCCGTTTTGAAACGGGACGCATGTGAATAGAAGAAACGTAATGAATTGGAATTTTGTCCAAGAGAAGTAATTACTCAGAAATGGTTAGGAAACCGAACCTATTAGGGAGTGTGCACATATTTTAGGTTTCACTATAAATCGGAATTATAGTATAATTGTCATGAGCATAGAATATTGAATTGGAGGACATGGCTTGTTAAAAGTATCAAAGTTTGGTGGGAGTTCCCTTGCCACAGCGGACCAGGTTCGCCAGGTTTGTGACATTATCACTGCCGACCCAGCACGCAGGTTAATTGTCGTGTCTGCCCCTGGGAAACGTCACAGCCAAGACATTAAAGTAACTGACCTGCTAATAGCAGCAGCATCGGAGCGGTTAATGGGAAAAATCGGTGCCTCTGAATGCGCTGAGGCAATTGAACGTTATCGGAACATCGCTACTGAATTAGAACTCCCTGCCGAGGTTATTGGACCTATTGCCCGTGATTTGACAGAACGTCTTGAAGGCAGCACAGATGATGCAGATTTCTATATGGATACAATGAAAGCAGGTGGCGAAGACAATTGTGCGCGCCTAATTGCACAAGTACTACAAGCACGCGGCGTAGAAGCACACTATGTAAGTCCGAAGGATGCTGGTTTACTGCTTTCAGACGAGCCAGGGAATGCACAAGTTCTACCAGAAGCATATAACCGCTTGCGAGATCTGAGCGAAAGCCCCGGCATTACGATTTTTCCGGGATTTTTCGGTTATTCCAAAGAGGGACACATTGTAACGTTTTCGCGTGGTGGATCAGACATTACAGGTGCTATTCTTGCCAGTGCGGTCCGGGCAGAGGTCTACGAAAATTTCACAGATGTTGACTCTGTGTTTGCAGCGAACCCTTCTATTGTGTCGGATCCTGCTCCTATTTCAGAACTAACCTACCGTGAAATGCGCGAACTTTCTTACGCCGGTTTTTCAGTATTCCACGATGAGGCACTTGAACCTGTATATCGGGCTATGGTGCCCGTTCACATCCGAAACACGAATAACCCGAAAGCTGCAGGTACATTGATTGTTCCGCACTGCAACTCAAGAAAAACTCCTGTTGTTGGTATTGCCGCTATGAGCAATGTCTGTTGTGTTTACCTCAGCAAATATCTGATGAACCGGCAGATCGGTTTCGGCAGGCGGCTGCTACAGATTTTGGAAGGCGAAAACATCTCTTTTGAACATGTTCCATCCGGTATTGACAATATGTCTGTCATTCTACGTGAAGAAAATCTGCCAGCTGAAAAAGAGAAAAGGGTTGTCGAAAAAATACGTCAGACACTTGCACCTGAGGATGTATCTGTAGAACGTGGTTTATCCCTCATCATGGTTGTTGGCGAAGGTATGCAGCACACTGTCGGTATAGCTTCACGAGCAACAGGTGCCTTAGCAAGTTCGAATGTAAATATAGAGATTATTAACCAAGGTTCAAATGAGGTCAGTATGATGTTTGGCGTAAAGTCAACAGATATGGATACAGCAGTTCAAGCACTCTATAAGGAATTTTTCAATGGTAGTAGTAACGGCACAACCTAAAGAATTAGCAGCTGGCAAACTCTCAGACGCTCACATCGAAAAAGCAATTCAAGCAATCCGCGTTGATGGATGTGTAGTCATAGAGGATATTATCGCCCATGAACATCTGGATATTTTGCGGGAGCGGATGGATGCCGATTCGCAAAAATTGATTACGGCGGAAAAATGGGGTGGCGCAGGCATGCTCAAGGGACATCTTCAGCAGGGACCGCCGCCGTTTGCCCCGTATATTTTCATCGACATTGTTGCGAACCCTTACGTCGTGCAGGTAACAAAGGAACTACTCGGCCCAGGGGTCTACAATAATTTCTACAACGGTAACACCAACTGCCCCGGTAGTACGACACAACCACTCCACAGAGACGGTGATCATCTGTGGCCACATCAGGAGGTGGCACATCCTGCAGCCGAGGTAGTAGTAAATATCTCACCTCAAGACACAATAGAGGAGAACGGCAGTGTGGAACTCTGGCCTGGGTCGCATCTGGACGTTAGCGGACGACATATAGATGAAGCGCATGAGGCAGAACGCCGCGAAATCGCACCGCCTATCCGTGGCAACGCGAAAAAAGGGAGTGCGTTGATTCGAGATATGCGGCTTTGGCATCGAGGTGTCCCAAACCTATCCGATAAACCACGTCACATGATAGCCATGATTCACCGCGCCCGCTGGCTCCGTACTGGCAGACGTTTGAAATATCAAACCGGATGTGAAGCCGCTTTTGAAAACAGCGAGCTTGACCATAATGCCGAATTCGTAGACAAAAAAATAGATGATTATCTTTTTAATCCGAAATTCTGATGCGTTGTCCAAATCTACGAAATAATGTAGACTCTTAAAAAAAGAACAATTCGAAAATTCAGGGCATAAAAATGAGAAAATTTGGAACACAAGGCCCGGTTAATTCTAAAGATCACTATGTTGTTCCGCGTGAACAGGAACTTGCCGATTACATTGACCGTGTAAAACAAGGACGATACATTGTACTTTTCGCCCCGCGGCAAACCGGAAAAACAACCTTCTTTAAAAATGCTCTCAGTGCGCTCACAGATGAGGAGAGGACTTTTTTTCCAATTCAGCTCAATTTTGAGGACTACAAAAATCGACGCCCGGATGTTTTTTATGCTGACATCTGCGAAGATATTTTGGAAGAAATTGATACGCTACTTAAGAAGCGAGATATCGTACCTTCTCAAGAACTTAAACAATTTTTAGGTAGCGTAAAAATTAATGACCACGTTGCACTCAGACGATTTTTCAGGCAACTCCCCAATCTCCTTACATGTAAAACATCCACGTCTCTACCGCCACGCGTTGTGCTAATAATTGATGAATTTGATGGCATCCCAGAACCCGTCGTCAGCGATTTTCTCCATACACTTCGTCGCATATACCTTACCGGAAGCGATGTCCGATCACCATACAGTGTTGGCATTGTCGGAGTTAAAAACATCACACAACTGAATTATGATCGTTCTATCTCACCATTCAACATACAAGATGAGTTCACTTTGCCAAACTTTACGCTTGCACAAGTGCGTGAACTACTTTCGCAGTACACGCATGAAATCGGACAAGCTTTTAAATCAGAAGTCATTGAAATGCTTCATCAACAAACCGTTGGACAACCCTTCTTAGTCAATAGAATCGCACAGATTCTCACAGAAGAACTTAAGATTCCCAAAAGCGAAACGATTCAAATTCCGCATTTTTTACAAGCGCATGCAAAACTCCTTGAAGAGCGTAACACAAACATTGAACATTTGATTACCAATATTCGAAGAGATCGCAGATTTGAAACAGTACTAATGGAAATTGCATTTTCTGAGAAAGGTAGACGTTATAACCTCAGCAACGAAATCATTAGTGAGATGGTATCCTATGGTGTTATTACAAAAGGGGAAGATGGACTGTGTAAAATTCTAAACCCGATTTATTTGCATTGTGTAATTCAGGCGTTTCAACCTCCTGCAAATGGACTCGAAAGCGAATACTTTCCAGAAGATGGGCCGATGGATTTTTCAGGATATATCACATCAACAGGTATAATACAGATGCATTCCGTGATTGATAATTTCAAGAGTTTTGTCACTCGCGCAGGATATAAAATTCTACAAGTGCCTGATTCTCCTCAAGAATTTGTTGGGCAATATCTCCTCTATGCCTATCTTGATCAGTTCGTGCAAGCTATAGGCGCTTCAATGCGCTTAGAAGTTCAAACCGGAAGAGGTAGAGCCGACATTATCATTTCACACAACGGTAAGCAATATATTATTGAAACGAAGATATGGCGAAGTGAACGGCGTTATCAAGCAGGGAAGCAGCAACTTGCAGAATATTTGAATATGGAAAGAACTACAGAAGGTTACTATGTTGTGTTTGACCATCGTGATGCCCCGAATCCGCTTGTTGAAACGGACACTTTTGATGATCTAACTATTCAGAGTTATGTCATACCGGTAATGCAAAAACGTCCATCTCAAGTATTGTCCGAACCAAAATTTTCTTATAAACCTACGTACCAGCACAATATGGAGATATCCATGAAATCTCAAACCAATTGGCTTCCTGCAGAGCCTGATCTCAAGAAGGTTTGCGAAAAATATAGTGATCCCATCTATTCACTTTCACAAGCGGAGATGCCTGCCATTATTTTACGGAATGCCTATTCCCCCGCACAATGTCAAGGGCTCATTGATAGATTTACAAACATGGGATTGATGCGCGACGAAGCAGACATCGACTCTGCTGACAAGCGCACCCGTATAGACATCGGGACGAGCCTTGGCAATCGTGGTAGCGACAAAACCCGTTTTTTAGCGCATGCTGAAGCAACACACCATCTTTTTCAATTTCTTTTTCATGGATTTGATAACCCTGTTGATCTGATTTATGAATCCCTTGCTGCGCTTTCCCCCGGAAAAACGGTTAAGGTTGCGCGTGAACCTGATGGATCACTTTATGGTCCAGCGATCTTCCGAGTCCACTACGAAACGCATAGCTATAAACCGCACATTGACAGTGTTAAATACCGTGAGCAGCGCACCGATTATGCCGTTTACCGATTTGAACATCAGTTCGCGGGTGTGTTGTGCGTCCAAAATGCGGATGCCACCGGAAAAGGAACACAAGCTATCCTACACCGATGCCTCTGGTCTGAAGACATTCAACCGCATATTGCTGCAGAAACGTTTGACAGGTACGCAGCAGAAAACGGAATAGAAAACTGTCAGGTCAATTTGGAACAGGGCGATCTCTACTTTTTTAACACCCGTTGTATCCACGAAGTACCACCTGTCCAGGGCACGCGTGCCAGAATAGTTTTGGCAGTATTCATCGGATATTCGCCAGACAATGACGAAGTGTTTGTCTGGTCATAAACTCTTACGACATTGACATCAATTAGAATCTGCAGCAAAAGCACTGCGTATTTGTTACCGCCAACATACTAATCTAAACCACTTCCCACAAAAAATTGGCACTTTCACCGTCTTTGTGATATACTTTAGAAAAAGACATTGCTCGAATTGTTTGCATTTAATAGATAGTAGTCAATTACTGTAATCGGAGAAATTTCCCTAATGAAAAAGACATTATTTTTTATTTTTTTAACCTTAATTTTTATTTTATCACCTTTTCTATCCGAAACCTTTGCCCAAACCCCCACACAATTCAATTTACCCGAGAACGCGAGAGCGCGTCTCGGTAAAGGTAGGCTAAGCGAGCTTAAGTATTCGCCAGATGGTACACGTCTGGCGGTAGTCAGTTCCATCGGTATTTGGCTTTATAATACACAAACATACGAGGAAATCAGCTTGCTCACTGGAGATACACAGACTGTCTACTGTGCTACGTTCAGTTCGGATAGTCAAACCCTTGCCAGTGGTAATAGTGATGGCACAATTTGGCTCTGGAATGCTACAACTGGGAAATACCAAAAAACACTTACGGGGCACACAGATGCAGTTCTCAGCTTAGCATTTAGTTCAGATGACCAAACGCTTGCCAGTGGCAGTAGTGACGCAACTATAAAACTTTGGAATTATATAACCCGTGAACACCTGAAAACACTTACGGGGCATTTTGATTCTGTTACAAGCGTTGCCTTTAGTCAAGGTGGAACACTCGCCAGTGGAAGCTTAGACGGATCAGTTCGGCTGTGGGATACCGCAGCTGGTGAACAAGAACGTGTCTTTACTGAACATCAAGATGCTGTTTATAGTGTGGCATTTAGCCCGACTAAAGGAATACTTGCCAGTGGCAGTGGTGATCGTACCATTCGACTTTGGGATACAGCCTTCGGTGTACCAAAACAAATACTTCCAGGACATGCAGGTACTGTTTATAGTGTGGCATTTAGCCCTAATGGAGAGACGATTGCAAGTGCAAGCGGAGATGGTACCGTCATTTTGTGGGATGCTGATTCTGGCCAATTTCAACAAGTCCTTACTGAACACACAAATATTGTTTTGAGTGTTGCGTTTAGCACAAGTGGCGGAACACTTGCAAGTGGTAGTGCTGATGGCACTGTCCGCTTGTGGAATACAGTTTTTGGTGGACAACAACAGGTACTTACTGGATATACTAATTATGTTTTAGGAGTTGCGTTCAACACTGATGGTAGCGTGATAGCAACCAGTGGTGCAGACAATACAATCAATTTGTGGGATGCTGCCACAGGAGAACACCGACAGATGTTAATAGGACATGACGATTGGGTATGGAGTGTTGTATTTAGTTCTGATAGAAATACGCTGGCAAGTAGTAGTGCTGATGGAACTGTCCGGTTATGGAATGCGTCTACCGGTGAACACATTGACACGCTTATTGGACATGACGGTTGGATCAGAGGTATTGCCTTCAGTCCTAATGGATATACACTTGCAAGTGGGGGTGCTGACGGAACTGTTAAACTATGGGATACTGCTTTCGCTGATGAATTGAAAACACTCTCCGGACACACAGGCGCGGTCCTGAGCATTGCTTTCAGTCAAGATGGAAGAACAGTTGCAAGTGGTAGTGCTGATGGCACGATACGACTGTGGGATGTTGCTTCTGGTGATGAAAAACAGGTCCTTATTGGACATACAGATTTCGTGAGGAGTGTTGCATTCAGTCCAAATGGGGACATGCTTGCCAGTGGTGGTGACGATAACACCGTCCGAATATGGGATACCATCTTTGGGGTTGAACTTCACACGTTTACCGACCATACGGATTGGGTTTGGAGCATTGCATTTAGTAAGGATGGCGGCACACTTGCGAGTGGGGGTAACGATCAGACTGTCCGTTTATGGGACACGGTATCTGGTCAGCCACTACAAACGCTCACTGGGCATACAAGTAGTATCTTAAGCATCGCCTTAAGTCCGAATGATGATACACTTGCGAGTAGCAGCTTAGATGGCACAACGCTTCTATGGAATTTTACTCCATCATCTCACACTTATGCCACTGTCAATTTTTCGCCCTCCCATCTGCAGCCTCCTGCAATCGGGGAGCAACTCACGCTCTCCCTTAATATTGAAGATGCAGGAAGCGTGGCTGGGTATCAGGCAACTATTAGGTATGATCCCTCCGCACTTCGCTATATTGAAAGTGAAAATGCTGATTTTTTGCCAACGGGAGCGTTTCCTGTTCCACCAGTTATTAGGGAAAACGCTGTTACGCTTGCGGCAACATCTCTTGCCGGAGCAAGTTTTGGCACAGGTACGTTGGCTACTATAACCTTTGAAGTTGTTGCGCCCAAAGCATCTACGTTAACCGTATCCAACGTGCGATTGACAGATAGAACAGGTAACGTTTCTTATGCGCGCGTTGGAGTCGGACAAATAATCGAACCTATGCGTCAACAAGCGGATCTGAATGGAGACGGTATTGTTGACATACAAGATTTAACCTTAGTTGCCTCAAACTTTACACAAGAAGGTGTAAACCTTGCAGATGTGAATGGTGATGGAGTTGTCAATATCGTTGACCTTACCTTGGTTGCCGCAGCTATGGCGAATTCCTCAGGTGCTGCACCCCCACTCTGGAGCTATAACTTTGAAAACGCTCCGACAAAAGCAGAAGTAGAACAGTGGTTACGGGATGCGCAACAATTAGCACTAACTGATCCTGCTTTTCAACAGGGTATCTTAGTCCTACAGCAACTTCTTGCAGCATTAACGCCGCAAGAAACAGCACTCTTAGCAAACTATCCCAACCCCTTTAACCCGGAGACGTGGATACCGTATCAGCTTGCAGAACCCGCCAATGTGGCAATCCGTATCTATTCTGCCGATGGGCAGCTGATCCGCACCTTACTTTTGGGACAGCAGGCTGCAGGACTTTATCAGCATCGGAACCGTGCAGCTTTTTGGAATGGTAAAAACGAGACCGGTGAAATTGTTGCAAGCGGTGTCTATTTCTATACGCTAACAGCAGGAGAATTCTCTGCCACGCGGAAGATGTTGATTTTGAAATAGTATCAGAGATCTCCATAACTGAGGGGACGCTCCTCCGGGAGTTGATCGCCGGTGGCGAGTTTCTCTAAGGGGAGGGTAATCATGAAATAGTCTTCAACAGTCTTGAGAATATCATCAACAATGGCGGTGGTAGTGACTTCACCTTTGTCATACCCGTAGTCATTGAGAAAGCGATGGATCAGCAACTGTTGTAAGGATTTATCATTGATGCACCTGAACTTTTTCTTGTTGATTTGTGTGCGCGTCAAAGGTTTGCTCATCAGAGTTCCCCATTTTTTCCTCTGCGGATTCTGGGTAAAGGAGTTGGGTCATGCGGTCGGTGTGTTGGTATTCCTTATAGAGTGAGAGATACTCGCGGATCAACCGGTCAGATAGATGGGTGATCAGACGTATCTGTGCGTTGGGGAAACCTTGATGATGGAGCGTAGCGGCTTGTGTAAAGTCTCGCAAGTAGCGCCAAACGGCTCGTTCACTGTAGTTCGTCTTTTGCTCGATTTCGGTGAAGGTATAGGCTTTGAAATACAACTCTAAGATCTGGGTCTTATGAGAAGTGCCGGGGCCCATGTCGTGTTTGGCACCACGCGTCATAACAAAATACCCATCCTGTTTCAATTGGCGAATGTCGCGTTTGACTGTGGCAGGACTGGTGGTGAGTAACATGGCTAAATCTTCATAACTCAGCAAGGCATCTTGGTCATAAGTTTCTTTGGTCAATCGGAGTATCCGATGCCGTCTGAGCCCTGCGAGCCCATAGGTCGCTAAGACTTCAACTTCAAGATCGGTGTTTGTGTCATTGAGAGTGAGCCGGCAGGAGATTTTTTTTCGCTAAAGCGATGTGTTTCCCTGCGGGTTCCTCGGAGGCGACTGCATCGTAGCAGATTTGTCCTGATGTCAGTTGCACATCGGCGTGTTATGCAAAGTAAGTAGAAATCTGTTGATAGTAGGCTTCAGCAACGAGAGGCATTAGATTGCTGAAATCTTCTGAATAATCGCGGCTCTTGCGTTCTTAGATTCGAGCCGTTTGATACCACCATAGGCGGTATCTTTCTTGCGGTTCATATTGACCTCCATGAATAGAGTATCGGGATCCGAGAACATCTACTCGTTAGTTTAACGCATACTAATAGTATAACTCATGGGTCATTTGATACAAACTATAAATCCTTTATTTCTTAACTGCATCGTGCGACCTCCCTCCTGGCCACCGAATGGGGCAGCATGGATGCCGCGGATTTTCATCCGAAAACTTTGCGTTTTACCACGTTTTACTTCTTGAATAACCTCTGCTAATTCAATCCGGGCAACGGCTTTCTCTGCTTCAGATAGGTCGGATTCATCAATAAGCTCAAAATATCACTGTCCAATGTTACTACAAACTTTCTTTTTTGAGGGCTGCGAGGTGCGCGATTCTGCCAAGAAAGCTTTGGGGTTATAAAAATAACGATCCGACTTGGCAAAATGGAAGAATGGCTCAGTGCTACTGACAAGGCGGCGACTAAACTGGCGCGGGGTTGGATTTCTTTTGACCCATGTGATTTCATTTACAAGTCTAACCAATCCTGTATCTGTTGCGGCAAGCGCGAAACGATATGGAACCAGAAGTAAGTTGCTGTCCTGATACTTGTCCGCCTATATTAAAAACTATATTGCCATCATCTGTCACAACACGCACACATTCGCGAAAGAGGCAAGTAGTGTATCAATGTACTCATTGACGTTACTTTCATTTCCCATTCCGCCGCCATAATCGCGCTGTTGGAAATAAGGAGGAGAGGTAATCACCAATTGGATACAACAATCGGGCAATTGTTGAATGAGTTCCAGATTATCCCCGCACAATATTTGTCAATTGGCAAGTTATCATCAGTATAGGACATACTTTATACGCCTTTGCTGCGGTCAACAACAAGATAGTTCAGTGGGACGTTGATTTGTAAAAGTTATCATGTGATGTAACGTGAGGTGTCACTGTTTCGGTTCAGAGGTTTGGACCAACGCTCTGTATTCAGGCAAGTCCCGAATTTTATCAAATGCAGGTTCTGTTTTTGCAGCAGAAAGTACAGCTTTATCGGTCCGAATTGCTTCACGAAGAGAGGCGATTGATTTTTCAATATCAGCAGCCTGTGCCCCGTCTGCTCGCAGTGAATACGCAACAGCAAGGTTATAATATGCCTTTGTGAAATCTACATCCAGTTGTGTTGCACGTTCCCACGCACGAATAGCCTGTTCAACATCACCCATATTTCCATATACTGCCCCGAGATTAAAATAAGGAATTGCCCATCCCGGTTCATTCTGAATTGCCAACTTAAACTCTGTGACAGCTTGTGCAAAATCACCCTGTTTGGCATACGCCAAACCCCAATTGTAATGTGATAGCGCAGCTGCATTCGGTGCAGAGGAATCCGTGTTTTGTGAATACGGAATGTTTTTTAGACCACATCCGATCAGTAATGCTGCTAAGCAGAATATTAGGAGCGGTTTCATTTTCACTCTCCACGTCTTTTTATAAGACTTTACCCGAATTTAGGTTGTTAGTCAACTGGTTTGTGACGCTCCAGAAACGTTTAATTACAACAACTGCTATTTAGGCGGCACATTCCAGAGGTAAATAGTTCCGTTTTGAGAATAGCGGTTGTAGCTTAGACTTGCAAGTGTTTTTCCATCCGGTGCAAACACCAACGTGTGAACAAAACCTTTATATGCCTCAAAGGTTGCGATATGGCGGCGGACAGCAAATTCCCATAGATGAATTTTTCCACCAGTATCTCCGCTTGCGAGAATTTTGCCATCTGACGAGAACGTCAACTCACAGACAGCATGTTTATGTCCGGTGAAGGGTTTGGCGCGTTGATGGGTTGCAACATCCCACAAATGAATTTTCTTATTTCCTGTCCCAGCCGCAACAGTTTTACCGTCAGGCGTAAACGCTACCGAATAAATGCCAGAGTTACGCAAGTGGAATCTTTCTAAAAAACTGTCTATAAGGTTTTTTGGTATTTTAAGTCTGGCGATTTCTTGGCCGGTGTTCGCATTCTGCAGGCGGATGGCACTTCCCTTTCTATCCGCAAGCATTAGTCCGTTAGATGTTAACATCAACCCAAAATCGTATTTGTCAATATTTGTAAAGGTATTCAAATTTTTGGCATTGAGAGTATCCCATATCTCCATCCCGTTTTCTGTTAGAATAGCCAGTTTTTCAGTATGTGGGACAAAAACACCTACAATGTTCCGATCAAATGTTGTACCGTCATTAAATGTATTGCCATAACCCATTTTCAAAGCGTCGGGGATGGTGTAAGCATTTTCTTGATTTCCCAAGTTAACATTCCATACTTTGATTTTTCCACCACTCTCAGTGATGAGGTTTGTATTATCCTTCGTGAATGCCAATGCATGAACTCTGCCATCTTGTTTAATCATTTTTTGTTTACTGAGCGTGTTCGTATTCCAAAGGTGAATGTTGCCAGCTATATCTCCACCTACAAGCGTTTTGCCATCGTGCGAAAACGCCAACGCCATAAACGGTTTTGTATAGCCTGTAGTGAGCATAAGTAGTGGTTTGCCTGTTTGTGTCAGCCACAAATTTACTACGCCGTTTGGATGTGTTGTAGCAAGCATTGTACCATCTTGTGAGAACACAAAACGATTTTGGAAAGGTTTAAACTCATCTAAAACTGGACTAAGTTTAGCAATTTCACTGCGTGTTGCGATATCCCATAGCGTGTAATAATCTTTGCCAATTAAAACAATGGTTTTTCCGTCTCCTGAAAACCTTACGGTTTCCACATCGGGGAAGGTAGCAATTTCTCGGCGAGTTGTGATTTCCCATATAACACATCCACTATACCCTGCCAAAGCAAGGAATTTTCCATCGCCTGAAAACTCTACGTCTTGGACACGGCCTGACCGAAGTGCGGCGAGTTGTTCACCTGTATCAACATCCCAGATTTCAATTGGTCCATCGGTTCCGTTCCAACCCCCTCTCCTTATATTTCGGTAACTGCTCCAACTCACAAGTGTTTTTCCATCTGGTGCAAACTCCAAATTTGTTAGCCATTTCATAGGGTGTTCTTCAAGTACCGAGTAACTACTACTTAGATGTCCTAACTGATATTGTATAGGAAAAGGTGTCCCATCATCCATATAGGTAGTGTGGTATTGTCTTTCGTCAATAGGCATTGGTTTTACAATTCGGACAGTTGGTTCTCCCTCCAGTCTGAAGAATTGGGAATCGTTTGTACGCGATGTAAGTGTTCTTATCTCTTTGCCAGTTTGTCCATTTTTGATGGTGATTGTGCCATCCTTATTTACAATAGTAAAAGTGACAACACCAATTCGGTCAACAAACGCATCCCGTTGGAGTAGCCACCCCTTATATTTTCCGGAACTAAATATAGGTAGTTTTGGGGTGAATGTGTTTAGCAGTTGTCCGTTAGTGATGTCCCAAAAGCTGACAGTGCCTTTCCAATTCTGACCGACAAGCGTTTTGCTATTCGCCAAAAACTTCAAAGAACCAACTATACCTTCAGGTGTATGTAGTGTTAGAAAGTTCTCGCCAGTTTTAATATCCCAGAGACGGACTGTCTTATCATTTGCACTACTGGCAAGTATTTTACTGTCCGGTGAAAACACCACAAATCTAACTACATCTGTATGCCCCGAAATGAGAGCAGTTTCGTCACCTGTGTTAATATCATAAAGCCACACACCGATAGAACTTGCTATTGCCAATTTGGTGCTATCTGGGGAGATCTGCATATCATTCATCGTACCTTTACCGAACCGTGCTTTGGCATCTTTTGGTAAATTGAGCTGGGTGTAATCTTGAGCATAGGTGTTTGATAGAAATTGCGTTAAAAAGAAAAGCAGTGTTAAAAATGCGGAAAATAGTTTGGTTTTCATTGCTTTGGACTCCTATATAATACCATTTCTATTATTTTTTCTCATTACCGGTCATTAGAAATAAAGCGGAGGATGGCACAAACTGACAGTTTGTGCTACAAAGAGAGACATTATATATGAGAAATGGTATAAGAACAGCACCTTGATGGGCCAAGTTAAAATCCGCGTAATCCGATAAAACCGCGATAACCCATGATTCAGACAGAGAAGAAGGACGCTAAATTGACGCATAAGGTGCGGTTTAAACTACGTCTACTAAGATTGATGCACTTATGGAAGTAATGGTTTCAACCACCGCCTTGCGGTTTCCAAATCCATTCCTGTTCGTTCTGCATAATCTATAACTTGGTCCTCTCCAATTCTGGCGATACTGAAATACCGTGCATCCGGATGCGAAAAATACCAACCACTGACAGATGCTGCAGGAAACATCGCAAGACTCTCCGTGAGAGAAATTCCTGTATTTTCTGTAGCGTTCAACAGATCAAACAAAACCTGCTTTTGATTATGGTCAGGACAAGCAGGGTATCCTGGTGCAGGACGAATCCCACGGTATTTTTCTGCAATCAATGCATCGTTCGCTAACGCCTCGTCAGCTGCATAACCCCAAAGTGTTGTGCGGACGTGTTGATGCATACACTCAGCAAAAGCCTCAGCTAACCGATCTGCTAACGCCTTTGCCATAATACTGTTGTAATCGTCTTGTTTCTGCTCAAATGCTTCGCAAAGTTCAGCAACACCAATACCTGTTGTTACCGCAAATGCGCCAATATAGTCTGCAAGAGATGTCTCCTTCGGCGCGATGAAATCACCGAGGCTGAGATTAGGTCTGGCGAAAGGTTGCTCTGTCTGTTGACGGAGATGATGCAGCGTGCCAATAATCTCCGTCCTATCTTCATCAGCATATATCTCCGTCCCTTCACCAACACCGTTAGCCGGAAAGATACCAACGACTGCACGGGCACAAAATCTTTTCTGTTCAACGATTTTGTGTAAAAGTGTTTTGCCATCCTCAAACAACTCCCGCGCCTTTGCTCCCATTTCTGGGTTTTCTAGTATATTCGGGTATTTTCCGTTCATTTCCCATGTGGTAAAGAAAGGTGTCCAATCAATATAATCAACAAGTTCTGCCAACGGATAATCGTCAAAAACCTTAATGCCTATTGTCCGTGGTTTGGGAGGAAGATAATTTTTCCAGTCAGGAATAAATTTACGTTGTTGTGCGACAGTAAATGGTAACAACTTTGTCTGTTTTTTATTTTTTTCGCGTCGTTCTCTAATTTCAGCGTATTCTTCACGTGTCTGCTCAACAAAAACGTGCTGTTTTTCATTATTCATTAGATTACCAACAACGCCTACGCCGCGAGAGGCATCTTTGACGTGAATCGTAGCACCGGCGTAAGCAGGTTCAATTTGGACAGCGGTATGCACTTTTGAGGTAGTTGCTCCACCGATAAGAAGCGGAATACGGAAACCTTCACGTTCCATCTCTTCTGCGACATGGACCATCTCATCTAACGATGGCGTAATGAGTCCACTCAATCCGATCATATCAGCATTCTCATTTCGTGCTGTTTCCAAAATGTCTTCTGCTGCCACCATCACGCCGAGGTCGATAATATCGTAATTGTTACAACCTAACACCACACCCACAATGTTTTTGCCGATGTCGTGAACATCACCTTTTACCGTTGCCATCACGATCTTTCCTCTTGATTGAATACTGCCTTCAGCTTGTTCCTTTTCAATATAAGGGATCAGATGTGCCACCGCTTTTTTCATCACGCGTGCGCTTTTGACAACTTGTGGTAGAAACATCTTTCCATCACCAAAGAGTTCACCGACACGGTCCATCCCATCCATCAAGGGACCTTCAATAACCTGTATAGGACGTTCATACTTAAGGCGTGCTTCCTCAGCATCGTCTTCAATATATTCAATAATGCCTTCTACGAGTGCATGGCTTAAGCGTTTTTCAACAGGTAATTTTCGCCATTCTTTGTCTACGCGTTTTTTCTTTCCTTTGGTTTGCAGCGTGCTTGCAAGGTTAACGAGTCTGTCCGTAGCGTCTTCACGCCGGTTGAACAGCACATCTTCTACTGCTTCTAACAAGGGTTTAGATAGATCGTCATACACAGCAAGTTGACCAGCATTGACAATACCCATATCCATGCCAGCATTGATTGCATGGTAGAGAAATGCGGCGTGCATCGCCTCACGCACTGTATCGTTGCCACGGAAAGCAAAGGAGATATTACTTACACCACCACTCACCAATGCGGATGGACAAGTCTCTTTTATCTTTTGGCACGCTTGTATAAATGCATGTGCGTATTCATTGTGTTCTTCAATTCCTGTTGCAACGGCAAAGATGTTTGGATCAAAAATAATATCCTCTGGTGGAAAATACACCTTTTCTGTCAATAGTTTATACGCTCTTTGACATATCTCCACTTTACGTTCAAAAGTGTCTGCTTGTCCCGCTTCGTCAAAAGCCATTACGATAACCGCCGCACCATATTTTCTGATAAGCCGTGCTTTATCTAAAAAATCGTCCTCACCCTCTTTTAAGCTAATTGAGTTGACAACCCCCTTGCCTTGAATACAGGCTAAACCTGCCTCAATAACTTCCCATTTGCTTGAATCCAGCATAATAGGCACGCGACTGATATCCGGTTCAGCTGCAATTAGGTTTAAGAACTTGACAATTGCAGTTTTCGCATCTAACATGCCAGCATCCATATTGATGTCAATCAGTTGTGCGCCATTTTCTACCTGATCTCGCGCTACCTCTAAGGCAGCCTCATAATCTTCTTTTTTGATAAGGGTTTCGAAACGACGGGATCCTGTTACGTTTGTCCGTTCACCTACGTTAACAAAGAGAGAGTCGGGGGTGATGTTGAATGCTTCTAAGCCGCTCAATCGGCAAGCACGTTCTTGAGTTTCAAGTTGTCTGGGAGGATATTCTGAGGCAACTTTGGCAACGGTTTCAATATGTTCAGGCTGGCAACCACAACATCCGCCTACAATATTGACAAATCCGTTTTGCGCGAATTCATGCATCCAACTTCCCATTTCTTCTGGTGTTTGTGTGTAGCGCCCGAGTTCATTCGGGAGTCCAGCGTTCGGATAACAGATAACAGGGATATCCGCGAGTTTCGCTATTTCGGCTAAATAGGGTCGGATCTGTTGTGCGCCGAATCCGCAGTTCAATCCCACAGCGAGTAGGTTTGCATGCCGAACAGAATTCCAGAAAGCCTCAACTGTTTGCCCTGACAAGTTACGTCCACCGCCGCCACTTCTGTCTGATGAGACAATCAAGGGAATATTGATGTTTCTTGTTTCAGCGAGGGTTTGTATCGCAAAGAGGGCTGCTTTACAATTAAGAGTGTCCATGACAGTTTCAACGAGTAGGAAGTCTACACCGCCATCAATTAAGCCTTCAGCTTGTGTACTATAGGCAGAAACAAGTTGTGAGAAAGTGATATTACGGTATCCAGGGTCATTAACATTTGGTGAGATGCAGCAGCTGCGATTGGTAGGTCCCATACTTCCCGCAACGAATCGTGGTTTTTCTGGCGATGACCAATTGTCTGCGACCTCACGAGCAATTTGCGCTGCAGCATAGTTTACCTGATATGCGTGATCTTGGAGTTGGTAATCCGCCATTGACACAGATGTACTGGTAAAGGTGTTTGTCTCGATGATGTCCGCGCCTGCCTGGCAGTAATTTGTATGTATTTCACGGACTATATGTGGTTGGGTGATAGAAAGCAGGTCATTATATCCTTTTACTTCGCACGGATGCTTGGCAAACTGAGCACCTCGGAAATCCTCTTCCGAAAGCCGGTACGTTTGCAAAAGTGAACCCATTGCTCCATCAAGGACCAATATCCTTTTTTTCAGCTCGTTTTTTAATAGTGTTATCCGTTCAGAATCTGCCATATTTTTCTCTTTTTTGTTCAGGAGGGCGCGTTTTAAAAACATGCTGCGTTTGCCATTTGTAACCTATATATTATAACATGCGCGAGGCATTATGTCCATTTCATTTCCAAATTTTGCCTGTGATATAAACATAGGAACACGAATTGAGGAGACAAATCTTGTGTCTAATATAAAAGAAGACGTTATGCAGAATCAAGATAATGAGAGGGCGCTTGAAGCACACAAATACGCGATTCATTTCGATATTTTGCCCGAAATCTCCTATCTCAATCAGGAGATACCTATCATAATAGCCGATTTATTACCTCTTTTTCATGGATTTCCCAAAGATGTCCGGATTTCACAACAATCAGTTGACGAAGGGCTTGATTTTTGTCGGGTTGTCTTCTGGGTGTTTTCGGAGTCGTCCGATGCGCTCAAAACATTTAGTATCTGGTTCCAGGCGATATTTCGTGAAGCCCAAGTTGCCGAAACATTAGAACGGCTTGTCGGCTGTGCCTTAGATAACCCAGATGCTACAGCGGTAGAACTAACTGATTGGACACGGTTACATGCTTTAGCAGCAGATGTTGAGAAAGCAACCCAGACCGAAAAAGGTAAAAAATACATTGACAGGTAAAATAGGCTATGCTATACTATTTATTCAAAATAGATATAACTAATTTTGAAAATAGGAGAATTACCGTGAAACGCTTGTGTTGGAGTTTTACTCTACTCTTCTGTTCGCTATGTTTTGTTACCGGTGGATATACCTATACAGCTGATGAAATTTACGCGAATTTTAAGACGGCTTATGAAAAGTCGAAAAACTTTAGTGCAGAATTTGAGGAAATAACTTTATACAAAACGAGAAAAAGTGTTGCTCACGGGCGATTTACTTTTGGTAAACCCAACCTCCTCCGTAAAGAATACTTAGACTCCAAAGACCCTCAAAAAATTGTAAAATCCATCGTTTTAGATGGTGCTTACGCATGGTCTTACGCACAAGTCATTAATCAGGTCAATAAACAGAAGTTAGATGATGCTCAGCGGCGTGAGCTCTTACCTGGAATTGGAGAATCCCTTGAGGGATTATCAGAGAATTGGAATATGAAATTAGTTCCTGATGCAGCTGCAAACGCCAAAGGTGTACATCAAATTCAGTTAACCCCAAAAAAGCGTCCAGTGAATAGAACTGATGGCAATGTAAAGGAGATACTCGAAATTTGGGTTAAAGAAGGTGAGTGGCTTCCTGTTCAATTTGGTCATGTGATTCAGTATGAAGATGGAAGTCGTCGAAACGTAATTGTGAAGTTATCTAAAATACAACGAGATAAAAAGTTACCCCGAAACGTGTTCAAGTTCGTTATCCCCAAAGGCGCAGAGGTGATTGATCTTTCAGATTAAATAAGGACTTATGAATTTTCACCCCCTTTTTCGGTTGGCAAATATCCTTACGTTTTCACGGTTATTGCTGACACTGCCCTTTATCCTCTTTTTTCGCGCGAATGACATGGTACTTGCAACGGCCTTTTTCGGAGTGGCGGCTTTGACTGACCACTTAGATGGGAAAATCGCAAGGAAACAAGGCGTAACCCAATTTGGCAGTTTCATAGATTCTGTCGTAGATAAAATTTTAGTTGGTGCTGCCTTAATCTGTTTTTATCTTTTTCAACCTGAACATTTTGACAATCAGATCACTCTAATTCCGATTTGGATGGTGTTGGTTATAATGGGACGTGAAGTTATTGTCACGGTGTTCCGAATCCTGTGTGTCGTAAAACAAGGTGAGGTAATATCAGCAAATCGATGGGGAAAATACAAAACCGTCAGCCAAGTCGTTGTGATATTGATAAGTTTGGTTTTACTTATCTTTCAAGAGGATTTAAAATTTGTTATCCAAGACCACGGTCCAATTTACTTTATGATGTATTTGCCCTTGGTGTTGACAGTTGCTTCTGGTTTGGAAATTTTATATGGCAACAGAAAAATGTTCTTAACTTAGAAAATACGGGGTAGTTTGTTATTTTAGGTGGTCATAATGAAACCTAACTCAATCCGGTGTTTTGCTGCTATTGAGGTACCAGCAAAAATTCAGGCTTTATTGGTAGATGTTCAGAAAGCGTTTCGTCCAAAGATTGAGAGGGCATCGTGGACAAAGCACGGAAATTTCCATCTGACTTTAAAATTTCTTGGAGAAGTAGAGAGCCAAAATGTAGGTGAGATTGAATCAGCTTTACAAAGGATAGCAATAAGTCAAAACCCATTTTCAATTGAGGTTGGTGGAATAGGCGCATTTCCAAATTTGGAGCGTCCTCGCGTTTTATGGATAGGTTTAAAACAGGGTTCTGTGTCAACAGAAAAGTTAGCGAATGCAATAAATCTTGAACTGGCCGAGTTGGGTTATCCGAAAGATACCCGTTTTCACCCGCATTTTACACTTGCACGGTTCAAAAATCGAGTGAATTTGAAACCTTTTATCAATTTATTTACGAAATTTGAAGCTCTTGACGGGACATTGCTGATAGTCGATAAAATTACGCTTGTCAAAAGTGAGTTGCATCCCAGTGGTGCAGTCTATACCCCGTTAAAAATCTGTGAATTTAATAAGGAGAAAGCCGATAATGGCAAATGACGATCAGAAAAAAAAGGAAAATGGAGAGAATCCAGAAGATAAGAAAGCCGCTGATGAGAAAAAGAAGGCTGTGGACCAAGCTATTTCTCAAGTAGAACGTGCCTATGGAAAAGGGGCAATTATGCGTTTTACTGATAACGAAGTAGTGCCTGTTGAGGCAATTCCCACAGGGGCACTTTCACTTGATATAGCGTTAGGTGTTGGCGGTGTGCCGCGAGGCAGAATTATAGAAATTTTTGGGCATGAGGGCACAGGGAAAACCACGCTGGCACTCCATATTGTTGCTGAAGCACAGAAAATGGGCGGAATCGCAGCGTTTATTGACGTTGAGCATGCTTTAGACACGACTTACGCACGGAATATTGGTGTTAATCTCGAAAACGTATTAATTTCACAACCGGATTCTGGCGAACAAGCATTGGAAATAGTGGAAACCCTCATCCGAAGCGGCGCGATTGATGTTGTGATTATAGATTCAGTGGCTGCCTTAACACCGCAAGCAGAAGTTGAAGGTGAAATGGGGGATGCCCATGTCGGATTGCTCCCGCGCTTGATGTCTAAGGCATTGAGAAAACTATCGGGTGTGACAAACAAATCCAAAACGTGCGTCATCTTCACGAACCAGATTCGCCAAAAGATAGGTATCATGTTTGGTAATCCTGATACAACCCCTGGTGGACTCGCACTAAAGTTTCATGCTTCTGTCCGATTGGAAATTCGCCGTGCTCAACAGATTAAAGAAGGACAAGATGTACTCGGTAACAGAGTGCTTATCAAGGTAGTAAAAAACAAAGTTGCCCCACCGTTCAAAGAAGCAGAATTTGATGTGACTTTTGGAAAAGGTATATCAAAAGAGGGAACTCTATTGGATATTGCTGTTGATGCGGGGTTAATTGATAAAAGAGGTTCATGGTTCTCATATAACAATGAACGGATAGGTCAAGGACGTAATAATGCGAAAACTTATTTAGAACAAAACCCGGAAGTTACCGCTGAACTTGAGAAAAAAATCCGAGAAAACCTCGGTTCACTTTCACAATCTGAATCTGGAATAGGGAGTATTCCTGGCGTTGATGTTGTTGATGAAGAAGTTGATACCGAATTTGATGACACGTCTGATGACGATGATGAAATTTAATATTTTGGATAATCACAATAAAATCGTTTGTTTTCAAATAGAACAGAGATCATAAGCGATGTTCAACATTTACTTTGTTTTTTCTTGATGTAAAAATTACAACATGCTATACTTCTATGCGTAAGAGTCGGTTATCATAAAACCGGCTTTTGTGTACTATACCACAATCTTTTCAATGGAAAGTGAGAACTTCTTGTATGGCTGGCAAAAGAGAGACTTCATCTGAATTATTCAAAGGTTCTGATATTGAAGGGATCGAATCAGATAACACGGTTGACTATCCACAGCAGATTCGTGAGTTAAACTGGCAGATAGAGATGCTTGAAAACGAAGTTTCGGATCTGCGAAGACAACTCAGTACTGCCCCAGATGAGGATGTGGATGCGCGCCTGTATGAAATGACGCGAGAGCTGATGCAGGCACACAGACGCAATCGCAAACTGACGACTACGCTCCAAGAAGCAAAGGAAAAACTTGAACTCTTAAAAGAGAAAGTCAAGCAGCTCAGCGCGCCCCCGAACAACTACGGTATTTTTCTCGGCACAAATGATGATAACACGATTGATGTTGACATCAGCGGAAAAAAATGGCGTGTGAATCTTGATCCTGCCATCAAAGCTGACCAAATACAGGTAGGACAAGAGGTCATTGTTAATAGTGGTTTAAATGTTGTTGCAATCAAACCACCTGAGAAGCACGGGGATGTTGTTAAAATAAAAGAGGTGCTTGAATCTGACCGCGCTGTTGTCAGTCTTCGCACAGATGAAGAACAGGTTGTACGTGTTTCCTCTGCTTTAAAAGACGAGACTTTGAAGACAGGGGATAGTGTTCTGCTGAATCATACCAGCGGCATGCTCCTTGAAAAACTGCCCAAACGCGAACTTGATGACTTGCTTCTTGAGGAAGTGCCAGATATAAGTTATGCCGATATCGGAGGCTTAGATACACAGATAGAGGCGATTCGGGATGCTATTGAAATGCCGTACCTTTATCCGAATGAGTACCGCGAATTTGATCTGACACCACCAAAAGGCGTGCTGCTGTATGGCCCACCGGGATGTGGGAAAACATTGATAGCACGGGCGGTGGCAAATAACCTCGCTGAAAGTATCCGACAAAAAACTGGTAGAGATGACGTTAGAGGGTATTTTATAAATATCAAAGGTCCCGAGCTACTGAATAAATATGTCGGTGAAACTGAAAGAAAGATACGAGAAGTCTTCCAAAAAGCACGGGACAAGTCGAAAGAGGGTTATCCTGTCGTCATCTTCTTTGACGAAATGGATTCACTGTTCCGATCGCGCGGCATGGGGATTTCATCAGACATGGAGTCTACGTTGGTGCCGCAGTTCCTTGCTGAAATAGATGGTGTTGAAAATTTACGCGATGTAATTGTTATCGGCGCAAGTAATCGACAAGACCTCCTTGACCCCGCTGTTTTAAGACCGGGTAGACTTGACATAAAAATTAAAATTGATCGCCCCAATATTGACGGTGCCAGGGATATTTTTGCTATCTACTTAACCGCAGACCTACCTTTCGCTCAGGCAGAAATAGATAAATTTGATGGTAATACGGATAGCATTTCGGAACATCTTATTTCTGCTGCTGTGGACGAAATGTACGCTACCACAGATGAGAATAGGTTCATTGAGGTAACATACACCCGTGGCGAACGCGAAACCCTCTTCTTTAAGGATTTTGTGAGCGGCGCGATGATTAGAAACATCGTCTCACGCGCGAAGAAAACAGCAATTAAACGGTTGATTGATTCGGAAGGCAAAGAAAAAGGGGTTTCGCTTGACGATTTAAAAACCGCTATTCGAGAGGAATACCGTGAAAACGAAGACCTACCGAATACCACGAATCCAGATGATTGGGCAAAGATTTCTGGTAGAAAAGGTGAAAAGATCGTCAACATTCGGGCATTGATAAATGAACCAGAAGCACGGCGGAGACCGGAAGTACGAGTGAGTAAAGGTGGAACGTACCTGTAGTAGTAAATGTAGGAGAGCATAGCGAAACCTAACATTTACGTTTTCCATGTATGTGGTCTAATACTGCTTTTATATATGTAGTCTCTATTTGATAACGAAAGAGAATATGTCAGTACCAACAATTATCGGAACCGAAACAGAGTTCGGTATTTCTGTCAAAAATGCGCGAGAGCAAGACCCAATAGCGGCTTCAACATTAGTCGTAAACGCCTATAAAAGCCGTAACATTCCAACGATTTCGTGGGATTACGCGCAAGAAAGTCCTTTAATGGACGCACGCGGTTATATGGCAGAGAGTCAAAATCTATCAGTAGAAGACGAGAACCACAATGTTATTAACGATATTTTGGTAAACGGTGGCAGATATTATGTTGACCACGCACACCCGGAATACTGCACACCGGAATGTTCAAACGCTCGTGATTTAGTTAAATACGAAAAAGCTGGCGAACTCATTTTGGATTTAAGCCGCCTCGCTGCAGAGCAGTTGTTGCTGGATAACCAAGAAATTATTATCTATAAAAACAATACTGATTACAAAGGACATAGTTACGGCTCACATGAAAATTATTTGATGTCGCGGAAAATACCATTTTCGGATATTGTTGATGGATTAACGCCTTTCCTTGTAACACGTCAGATTATTACCGGAAGCGGTAAAGTAGGTTCAGAAAACGGGGCGGAGGAAACCGATTTCCAAATCTCACAACGATCAGATTTCTTTGAAAAAGAGGTCGGTCTCAGCACAATGGTTGAACGTCCGTTGATAAACACCCGCGATGAACCGCACGCTGATTCTAAACTTTATCGGCGATTGCATGTGATTGTGGGCGATTCAAACATGTCCGAATTCGCTATCTATCTCAAAGTCGGGATTACGGCTATCGTCTTGCAATTAATTGAAAAAGGTGTTGTCGGTAAACAATTTGCTTTACAAGAACCTGTTGCGATGGTAAAATCAATATCGCGTGATTTGTTCTGCAAAAACGAGATTGAACTTAAAGATGGACGGAAATGGACAGCCATTGAGGTTCAACGGGCGTATCTCGAACTTGCACATCAACATCTTTCGGGTGAAGAAAGAACACCTGTAGTTGAAGATGTTTTGGAAAAGTGGGATTTTGTCTTAAAAGGTTTACAGGCTGATCCGATGTCTTTAGGACAGCATTTAGATTGGATTATCAAAAAAAGGTTAATTGACGCTTATGTCGCACGTCACGATTTTAAATGGACTGATCCGCGTGTTCGAATGATGGATCTTCAGTATCATGACCTGCGACCCGATAAAGGACTTTATGCACGATTGCTGAAAAATGGGCATGTTGAACGGATACTAACGCATGAGGAAATTGTTCATGCTATTCAACATCCACCTTTAGATACGCGTGCATATTTTCGGGGAACATGTTTACGAAAATTTCCTAATGACATTCACAGCGCAAGTTGGAATTCAATTATTTTTAATGGTCCAACCGGCTTTGATAAAATTATGATGGAACGTCCACATTTTGGCACACAAGAAATTGTTGGCGAACTATTGAATACCTGTACGGTCGTTGATCTCGTGAACCAAATCCGAGCTGACTGCAAATAATCTTGTTGATTAGGGTTTTCCCTGATAGAATAATGTCTAATATAACATAAGTTGCTACATTGTAGCACAATCTGTTAGATTGTGCATATCGGCACGCAAACTAACAGTTTGCGATACAGAAGTATCCCATTAATTGTCCGTTTTACTATAACATAGGTGGACGGAGTTTCCGTTGCCTGTCCTATTAAAAAAGGAGAACGACATGCCAAGCGAAAAACAGCAAGAATACAGAGATCATCCCGCGAATGAAACTGCGGAGATCCAACCCAATCCCGAACTTAATGATAATGTTGACGAATTGACTGAAGACTTAGATGCACTTCTTGATGAAATTGATGAGATTTTGGAAGAAGATTCTGAAGAATTCGTTGAAAACTACATCCAGCGGGGAGGACAGTAGGGTTGCTCAAACGCCATGATTATGGAACTACCGATTTTTTGCAAATTCTAAAGAACCGATACCCCGATCATGTTGGTAACTGGAACCAACCTAACGGATTGCAGGATGTCCTTCCACAAAATGTTTTGGAAGGCACCACGGTCCTCGCGCTTGTCTATAATGAAGGTGTTATTATGGCAGGTGATCGTCAAGCGACAGAAGGGTACCAAGTCGGAGAAAGGCGAATTCAGAAGGTCTATAAAATAGATAGACACTCTGCAGTTGCAGTCGCTGGCGTTGCGGGTCCCTGTATTGAAACAGCTAAACTTTTTCAAGTGCAAATAGAATTTTACGAAAAGATTGAAGGGATATCCTTAAGTTTAGATGGGCAAGCAAACTATTTGTCCAGTCTTGTCAGAGCAAATTTAAGTTTAGCGATGCAGGGATTGATTGTTTTGCCAATTTTCGCAGGTTATGATTTGAAACAGGATAAGGGACGGATTTTTAAATACGATGCACTCGGTGGACGTTACGAGGAAGACTCCTATTATGCTATCGGTTCCGGTGGGAAAGATGCACGTTCAACTTTAAAAAAGTTGTATCAATCGGATATGTCCAAAGAATCGGCGCTAAAAGCTGTGGCAGAAGCACTCTGGGATGCAGCCGATGAAGATATTGCGACTGGCGGCCCTGATTTGATTCGGAAAATCTTTCCGACCTTGACATTAATTACAGAGGCAGGTGTATCCGAGGTGCCAGACGATACCGTTGCAGCGTTGTACCAGGAGTTAGTTGCTCGCTTAGAACAACCTTAGGCGGGTTTTTCTGTGTACTCGGTAAATCTTGAGGAGTTGTAAATGTCTACGCCTTATTACGTGTCGCCCGAACAGATTTGGGAAGATAAAAAGGATTTTGTCCGTCGCGGGATTGAGCAAGCAAAAGAGGTGGTTGCCTTAGAGTATAAGGACGGGCTGCTGATGGTTGCCGAAAATCCGCGCAGAACGACCTTTAAAATTTCTGAAATTTATGACAGAATAGCACTCGCCTCAACGGGGCGTGTTGCTGAATATGAGACACTTCGCGTAGCTGGTATCCGAGAATCTGAAGTGAAAGGTTATACCTACTACCGGGAAGATGTTACCGCAAAATGGTTGACAAATCTTTATTCACAACACATGGGGGCGATCGCTCAGGCATGGGACGCAAAACCGTTAGAGATTGAACTGCTTGTATGTGAGGTAGATGGAAACCCTGCTGCTGGTAGCCAGATTTACTATGTAGACTTTGATGGGACCTATCACGAAGAGGAAAGATTTGCGGTTATAGGCGGCAGAGCGGATGCTATCACGCAGATATTAAATGATACTTTCACAGAAGGTTTGGAATTAGCTGAAGCGTTGCAACTTGCATCACGAACTTTTGAAAGTATTGAAGCAGAAGAGTCGGAACCGTATCGGATAACGCCACAAACCATAGAAGTCGCGTGTCTTGACGCAACTGCTGGACGCCGTAAATTCTGTCGGTTTTCCATTGAAGATATAGCTGAGATTTTTGACCATGCATCGTAGAATATATGGATTGGAAACCGAGTACGGAATAATCTGTACCCCAGAGAAAAACAGAGGCAAAAAACTAACTGTTCAGAATGTTGTTATGTATCTGTTTCGCGAGATTATTTCTGGGCGGATGTATCCCGATGTATTCCTGGAAAACGGCGCGCGGTTTTACCAAGATATTGGATGTCATCCTGAATATGCTACGCCAGAATGTGACGACGTTATAGAATTAGTAGCGCATGACAAAGCAGGAGAACGAATCGTAACACGGCTTGCTACAACTGCTGAGCGACGAATGCGCGCGGACGGTTTTCGCGGCAAGATCACCATTTTTAAGAATAACTTAGATACAGTAGGAAATACTTACGGCTGTCATGAAAACTATCTCATGGAGCGAGAAAAAGTTAGTTTTCGGCAGTTAGCATCACAACTCATCCCTTTTTTTGTCACCCGACAAATATACACGGGCGCTGGTAAAGTCAAACGAAGCGATCAAGGTTTCTATGAGATTTCGCAGCGAGCCCAACACATCCGAGAAGAAATTTCCATCGCTACAACGACCGCACGCGGTATCATAAACACGCGCGACGAACCCCATGCGGACCGAGAAAAATATAGACGTTTGCATGTCATCGTCGGGGATTCCAATATGTCCGAATTTTCAACGTTTTTGAAAGTCGGCACAACCGGAATTGTGCTACGGATGATTGAAGATCATTTTATCAATGAACGGTTTGCCCTGCGCAACTCTGTCCAAGCAATACACGAAATCTCTGAGGACATTGCCTGTAAACGACTTATTGAACTTGAAAACGGAAAGCGGGTTTCTGCTGTTGAACTTCAATGGCAATACTTTGAATGCGCAAAGCGGTATCTTGAACAGGCTGAATCTGATCCAACCACCGACGAGGTAATGGCGCGTTGGGAATACGTCATGACCTGCCTTGAAGCTGATCCGATGCAATTGGAACGGGAGCTTGATTGGGTTATTAAGCGAAAATGGCTTGAAACTTACGTTCACCACCGCTCTCTAAATTGGGATTCGGCAGAGGTGAAACGTTTAGATTTAGAATATCACAACATTCGACAAGATGAAGGCATTTTTTATAAGGCAGAAAAACGGGGTTTGACAGAACGGATTTTAGATGATGCCCAGATTCGGCATGCAATGCATGCGCCCCCTCAGCGTACTCGCGCAAAGTTTCGTGGCAGATTTATCAAACTCGTCAATAACGGCAAAGTGCTATGTGGTGTGAATTGGAGTTATATCCAACTGTATGAACCTTATCAAAAGCTATATTTGTCTACTGACCCGCTTGAACCTGAATTTGAAGAAGCGAGTCGAATGATATACTCAATCTAATCCTAAAACATCCGAATATAAAAATGACTATGGGTTATTATGTTTTGCCGCAACAAAATCCAATGTCAATCTTGACACGCACTTCCAGTTACACTATAATAAAATTATCCGTCAATTACCGGAGGCACTTATGGCAACTTCTGCAGCACAAACATACCTCACACCTGAAGAATATATTACTTTAGAACGCAAGGCGATACCTAACGCAGAAACAGTTAGAAGTGAGTACGTTAAGGGAAAAATAATCGCAATGTCCGGAGCAAGTTTCGCACATAATTTGATTACAGCAAACATATCTGCTGGATTGCATGCTCGCTTGAGAAACAGTGAATGTGTCGCGATCGCTAACGAAATGCGCGTAAGCACACCCAGCACGTCATCCTATTTCTATCCAGATATCGTTGTCGTTTGTGAAGAACCGCGTTTTGAAGACGATGTCTTTGATATACTCCTCAATCCAATTATTCTCGTAGAAGTTTTGTCACCTTCAACTGAAGCTTATGATCGCGGTGAAAAATTTAGTCACTACCGACAGATTGAATCTTTACAGGAATACGTCCTCGTTGCACAAGACAAGATTTGTGTCGATATTTTCCGGCGCCAAGAGAACAATTGGATTCTTACCGATTTTCAAAACCTTGAAGAACGCCTCCCACTTGTTTCAGTCCAATGTGAACTGCCTTTACGTGAGATTTATGATCGCGTAACATTTCCTGAGTAAGGCAGCTCAAACCATAAAGCTAAATTTGTAGGTTCTTTTCATATTTCCTTTGCCCATTTCCCTGACGTACGATAAACTTAATATAGTGTTGACGGTCATGTGTCAAATTCAATTAGTTATATGAGGAGAGAAACAATGGCAAACGAACTCAATACTGAAATTCTAAAAAGACTTGAAGATAATATGAACGGATTAAAAGCTGATATAAACGAATTAAAGTCTGATGTGAAGAAAATGGATGAAGAAAACAGGAAAGAGCATAAAGAGTTATCAAAAAATATATCCGATCTTGAAACAAGCATATCAGGACTTAATGGCAAAATGACAGTGATTCAATTGTTTTTAGGTGCAATCCTAACAGGCGGCATTATATTCTCAGTGAGTATGACATTAAAATGGATCGGTAATGGTTAATAATCTCTATGTCAAAACAAAACTTCAACGAAAAACTGATCGCACTCCTCAAAACCTATCCCGACTTTATTGACGAATCAGGCGAACTCCTCCCCGCCGCAGTTAAAGACCATGCATGGAAACTCGACCACAACCTCATCAAATTGTTGCTTTCCGACCCAGAAATAAAATCCACTTTTTTTGACGAAATCGACGGACATTGGGTTTTCAACCACAACACCTTTATTGACTACATCGCCGCCAAAAACTTCCTCGCCAATTCCTACACCCAATTCCGCAACAAAATCGGATTGAACATTGACGGTAAGTTTCTGCGTGAACGCGGCGAGGTGTCACTCGTGTGGCCCTACAAAGATTGTGTGCTTGAAGGTGGACAGACAAAGGAAGAAGAAAAACGCAAAGAGATTTTCTTCAATGAAATTCTTGCACAAGACGAAATCAATCGGATGTTTGATCCGAAGGTGCTTACCAACTGGAAACGCCACACCGCCGCAGGTGAACAAGACGTAACCGAAATCCAACGCGACGAGAACGGTACAATTCGCGAAAACCTTATCATCAAAGGCAATAACCTGATCGCACTCCACACCCTCAAACAGCAATTCCGCGGGCAAGTTAAACTGATTTACATTGATCCGCCGTATAACACTGGTGGGGAAGCAAACATATTTACCTATAACAACACTTTCAATCATTCCAGTTGGCTAACTTTTATGAAAAATAGGTTAGATGTGGCAAAGCAATTTTTGAGAGATGATGGGTTTATTGCAATTTCTATAGACAACTACGAACTTTTATACTTGGGGACTTTAGCCGACGAAGTTTTTGGAAGGGAGAACCGCATCTCTGTACTGACTATTGTTCATCACCCCGCAGGTAAGACGAATAACAATTTTTTCGCCACATCAAACGAATTCATGGTGGTTTATGCTAAGAATAAGGAACTTGCAAAGATAAACTTCTTTGAGATGTCCAAAGAAACAGAGAAAACTTACAATGAAAAAGATGAAATATCACGATACAAACTGGAAAATCTAATGCGCAAGGGGGAAACAAGGAATGCCCGACGAGAAGACAGACCCAAGCAGTTTTATCCGATCTATGTTTCTAAAGACTTAAAGCATATTTCTTTGACAAAAGAGGAAGACTATCATGAAGTGCATCCGATAGAAAACGGCACAGAATGGGTTTGGTCAAATTCCCCTTCAACTTTACAACAGAAAATAGATGGTAACGAAATTGTAGTTAAAAAGCATAAAGATGGGCACATTCAAATCTTTTTTAAGCGGAGAATAGATGATTACCCAGGTGAGCGTCCTAAAACTACTTGGACCGATAAGAAATATAATGCAACACAACATGGTACAAGACTTTTACAAAAAATACTCGGAAAGAAATCTTTTTCATATCCAAAATCATTATATACAGTCATGGATATAGTGAAAATTACAACGGATCCAGGTGACATCGTCCTTGACTTCTTTGCTGGTTCTGGAACAACAGGGCATGCCGTATCAGAACTGAACAAACAGGATGGAGGTAAACGTCAGTTTATACTTGTTGAACAATTAGAGGAGCATATTAAAGTTTGCAAAGAGCGATTAGAAAAAGTTATCACACAAGAAGGAATTTTGAGTAGTGATTTCATTTCATGCGAAATGAAGGAATACAACCAAGTATATATGAACAAAATCCAAGCCGCACAATCCTCCGAAGAGCTTATTGCACTCTGGCAAGAGATCGCCGAAAACTCATTCCTGAACTGGTATGTCAATGAAGAAATGCCGCAAGACGCAATAGACGATTTTATTGCCATCGGTGACCTTGCGGCACAGAAACACTGCTTGGTAGAGTTGCTGGATAAAAACCAACTCTATGTCAACCTCTCCGAAATAGAGGATGCGGATTTTAATGTTAGTGATGAAGATAAGGATTTGAATAAAAAGTTTTATGGAGAATAGACAGACTTTTACGGTAGTGGAAATTGTATCTTGACAACACACCTCTTTTGTGTTATGATTTAATTCACAATGAACGTTATATGTTAATTTATTTGTCTGCAAGTTTTCAGAGTTTAACGGTAGACCGTTTAAATAATTCGTAGGATGTATACCATGGCAAGATCTGTCCAAGCACTCATTACGCCAGAAGTTCTAAAGTGGGCGCGGGAAAGACGTATCAGATTAGACCTTGACTACGCGGCGGAAAGATTAAAGATAGACCCTGAACGTCTTAAAGCATGGGAAAACGGCACAGAGAAACCCACCTTTGCGCAATTAAAGAAGATAGCGAAACTTTATAAGACTCATGTCTCTATTTTTTACCTGTCAAACCCTCCTACCGATTTTCATCCGCTAACAGATTACCGGGTATTGCCGCAATCCGCTGCCCCAGATGCAAAACAGAATTATAAATTAAATGCTAATATCATTGAGGCTTATGAAAGGCGTGAGAGACTAATTGAACTTTGTGAACTCTTAGAGGAGGATCCGCCTCATGTGGCACTTGCTTTTGATATACATACAGATCCAAAACAGGCAGCAGAAATAATGACGGAATTTCTTGAATTTAACAGAAAACAACTACAGCAAGAAAAGGACAAATACGCCGCTCTAAAATTTTGGAAACGGACCGTTGAGGCGAAAGGAATTCTTGTCTGTCAGACCTCTGTAAACACACATCTTGCTGTTGATCTGAATACAATGCGTGGATTCTGCATTTCGGAGAATCCTTTTCCGATAATTGTGATCAACCCGAAAGACAATCCCTACAGCCGAATATTTACAATTATACACGAGTTAGTTCATCTCGCGATCGGGAAAAGTGTAATTCAGAATACGCATTTTGAAGAAGCAAATACTAAAAGAAGGAATCAAGTTGAATCTTTTTGTAACAAAGTGGCTGCTGAAGTTTTACTCCCTGAGGATGAATTATTAGAGAAGGTCAACTTAGAGACCCTTAAAAAGGATTTGCCTAAACTTGCCAAACACTTCCACGTGAATCCTGCAGCGATCATGTGTCGGCTCTTAACGCTTAAATTAATTCCTCAGCATCGGTACCTAACTTTCACTAATGAACAGCAAAAAAAGTATGAAAGTACTTCCGATGATAACAAAGACGTACCAACGAAGTACTATAAACGACTTTTGAATGCTTCCGGTGAGTATTTCGCACGAACAGCGTTTACGGCTTATCATGAGGATAGAATTACACTCGCTGAGTTATCCTCAGCATATTCTAATTGTGCGACAAAACATCTTCTGGCAATTGAGAGTGAAATTTCCACATGATTTCTATTTTTAACCTAAATCAAATTGTATATAGTTTAGACGCAAGTTCCCTGATCGAAGCACATCATATTTACCCAAGAACAAATTTCCCGTCCTTGTGGGACGAACTTGAGACACTCGCAAGAAATGATAGACTGAAAATGCCTGAACTTGTGTTTGACGAAGTAAAAGATGAGGAAATCAAGGAATGGTATGAAGAAAAACAATTGAAATCTAAAATTCGAGTAGCAATTGATCTGCTTGACCAAAATAAAGCTAAAGCCCTAATTCAAAAACTTGTAAATCCTGATACAGGGGAATCAGGCGGTGATCCGTGGGTAATTGCCTTAGCACAAGACTTGCCAAATGGTATTGTAGTGACTCAGGAAAAGGCGAGTCGTAACGAGGACAAACCCAAAATTCCGAATGTTTGTGGTGATTTAGGAATTGAATGTATTAATCTACTTGAATTGATTAAAAAAGAAGGATGGGAATTTTAATTCCAACATTCTTGCAAGAAGCTGAAAAATGCCCGAAAAATTTTTATACGACCTCATATTAGAGGAATTCGGAAAACGTACTATCCAAAACACCGAAATTCCAACATATCTCACCGATAACCTTAACCCCACCTTTGAACTCCGTGAGTATCAAAAAGAAGCGTTTGTACGGTTTCTCCTCTGTTTTGAAAACAATTTCCCTGGTGGCGGTGAACCACTGCATTTTCTTTTCAACATGGCGACCGGTAGCGGCAAAACCCTCATCATGGCAGGCTTAATCCTCTACTTGTATGAACAAGGTTACCGCAACTTCCTCTTTTTCGTCAATTCCACCAATATCATTGAAAAAACAAGAGACAACTTCCTTAACCCGCGCGCCACAAAATATCTCTTTAGTGAGAACATCCATATTGATGGAAAACGTGTCACGATAACACAAGTTGATAATTTTGACGGAGTCAACGAAAACGACATCAATATCTGCTTCACAACGATTCAGCAACTTCACACCGATATGAATTCAGAAAAGGAAAATTCCCTAACTTACGAAAATTTTGCAGAACAGGAAATTGTGTTGTTAGCAGATGAAGCACATCACATGAATGTCAGTACAAAGACACAAACGGGAATGGAGTTATTTGAAAGTTGGGAAAACACGGTGGAACATATCTTCAAGTCCAATTCAGCCAACTTACTCTTAGAATTCACCGCCACACACGATTACGAAAACGATGCAATGGTAGAGAAGTATCGGAATAAAGTCATCAACCGTTACGATCTGGTGAACTTCCGAAACGACAAGTTTTCAAAAGAGGTTGTGCTTGTGCATTCCGACTTAGATCAACAATCACGGATACTGCAAGCACTCATTCTCAATCAGTATAAACAGGAGGTCGCGGCGAAAAACGGCATAAACCTAAAGCCTGTCATCTTGTTCAAGGCACAACGAACAATTGAGCAATCAGAAAAGAATAAGGCAGATTTTCATAAACTGATTGATGCGTTAACCGCCAATCATATTGATAAGATTCGCAATTCGGGTCTTGAAATTGTTAAACGGGCTTATGACTTCTTTGATGAAACTGACATCAGTTCCGATCAGTTAGCAGAACGTCTAAAATCGGAATTTCGTGAGGAATTCTGCCTGTCAGTTAACGATGAAACAGAGAAGAAAAATTATCAGATAAAAGTAAATACGCTTGAAGATAAGGACAATCCGATCCGAGCTATTTTTGCTGTGCAGAAACTCAACGAAGGATGGGATGTGCGAAACCTCTTTGACATTGTCCGCTGTTATGAAACCCGCGATTCAGGTAAAGGTAAAATAGGAGCAACGACTACCTCCGAAGCACAACTCATCGGACGCGGCGCACGTTATTTTCCATTCGTTCTGCCAGACCAACCAGACCAATTCCGCAGAAAATTTGATGATGATCTTGAGCATGACCTACGCGTTTTAGAGGAACTTCACTACCACAGTGTCAACGATTCTCGCTACATCTCCGAAATTAGCAGAGCATTGGTTGATGTAGGAATGAGAGACAAAAAACCGATAAAACGCGTGCTAAAGTTAAAACCAGAATTCAAAGAGACGGACTTTTACAATTACGGTGTTGTTTGGCTCAATAAACGTATTGAGAAGAATTACCGATATGTCCAATCATTTGAGGATTTAGGCGTTACTCAGAAAGATTATCAGCATAATATCTCGACAGGACAGGGCGGCACCATGGCTGCACTCAACAATGAAAACACACCAGCTGTATATGACGAAAACCCGTTAAGTTTGCCAGTGATAGATATTGAAGAAAACATCGTTAAATCTGCCGTTGCACGAAACCCGTTTTTTACATTTACATCAATAAAACGTTACTTCCCACAGTTGACATCAATACGCGAATTTATCACATCCGAAGATTATCTGGGTGGTCTCACAATCAACCTGCAAGGTAGCGTCAACGAGTTAGGTGTGAACCGTGCAGAGAAATTAGCTGCATGTTGCGGTCTCTTATCTCAGATTGAATCCGATATCCGTGAACAGATCACAGAATATGAAGGCACAAAGCATTTTCAGCAACAACAAATCAAGGCTATTTTCAAGGATAAACACATGGAATTCAGTAGTGAAACCGAAACATCAAAGGAAGATGACCAATTCAGGCACTTTGTCTCCGTTAGAGAATGGTTCGCCTATGATACTCTTTACGGAACAAGCGAAGAAAAGGCGTTTGTGCGATTGTTTGATAGGTGGCTGCAGGACTCAGAGAAAACTTACGAGACCGTTTATCTGCTTCGCAATGAAGGACACTTTTCTATTTATAACTTCTCTGATGGACAAGGATTTCAACCCGACTTTGTTTTATTTTTACGCGAGAAAAACGGCAAGGCATTGTTTTACCAACTTTTCATTGAACCCAAAGGACAGCATATCGCTGAACATGATCGATGGAAAGAGGAATTTTTGCAAGAAATCTGTGCCGAATATCCAAGTAGAGTCCTGTTAGAAGATGGTAAATATCGTATCATTGGCGTGCCTTCGTTCTATAACACGGCACAAGAAAATCAATTCAGAGAAGACCTTGATAATGCATTGAATACTGTTCTCTAACCGCACCGGCATAATTATAGAATTAACCGATTTTCTTTGACTTTTTTGGGATAGCGCTATATAATTCCATTTATAGTGAAATCGAAAATACCTATACATTTTCTATAGAAAATAGCAATAACAACAATACGATAAGGACAAATAATAGGAGAATTTTAATGACACAACCGAAGTATGTTTACTTCTTTGGAGCCGGTGAAGGCGAAGGTGACGCCACAATGCGGACGTTACTCGGTGGTAAAGGCGCAAATCTTGCAGAGATGACCAATCTTGGTGTTCCTGTCCCGCCAGGCTTCACGATTTCCACTGAAGTATGCAAATACTACTATGATAACGATAAAAAGTACCCCGGCGGTCTTGACCAGCAGATTACCGAGAACGTACAAAAAATAGAAGATGCGCTTGGAGCAAAATTCGGTGATACTGAAAACCCGCTCCTGCTTTCTGTTCGTTCCGGTGCTGCAGTGTCGATGCCGGGAATGATGGATACTATTCTCAACCTCGGTTTAAATGATGACGCTGTGAAAGGACTGATCGCAAAGTCGGAAAACGAACGTTTCGCTTACGATTCATATCGCCGCTTCGTTCAGATGTTCGGAAACGTTGTACTTGATGTCGATCATGATGAATTTGAGCATTTACTTGAAGAAAAGAAAAAAGCGAAAGGTGTTACATTAGATACCGAGTTAGAAGCCGAGGATTTAGCGGCACTTGTCAATGAATTCAAGAACGCCGTCAAACAGCACACAGGCAGAGATTTTCCTGATAACCCGCGTCAACAGTTAGATATGGCACGGGATGCCGTTTTTGAGTCTTCAGGCAACCCGCGCGCGATTACCTATCGCCGTCTCAACGATATTTCTGAAGAACTCGGACGCACAGCTGTTAACGTCCAAGCGATGGTATTTGGGAATATGGGCGGAACCTCTGGATCAGGAGTCGCTTTCACTCGTAATCCCTCCACCGGCGCAAACCAATTTTACGGCGAATTCCTGATTAATGCGCAGGGTGAAGATGTGGTCGCTGGCATTCGCACGCCCCTTCCGGTCTCTGAATTGAGAAACATTTTGCCAGCTGCCTATAATGAGTTGGTTGACATCGGTTTGAGACTTGAAAAACACTACCGTGATATGCAGGACGTTGAGTTCACAATTCAGGATAGTAAGCTCTATATGCTCCAAACACGGAACGGAAAACGCACGGGGCAAGCGGCTGTCCGAATTGCAGTAGAGATGGTTGAAGAAGGCTTGATTGATAAACAGACTGCTTTGACGCGTGTCCCTGCCAATGATCTTGACCAATTGTTGCATCCGAGTGTAGACCCGGACGCATCTGTTGAAGTCATCACACAAGGTTTGCCAGCATCTCCTGGTGCTGCTGTCGGTAAAGTTGTATTTACTGCTCTTCGCGCTGAGGAACTTGCATCTGAAGGTGAGAAAGTTATTCTCGTCCGGACAGAAACATCACCGGAAGATATTGGTGGGATGGACGCTGCTGAAGGCATCCTCACTGCTCGTGGCGGCATGACAAGCCACGCTGCTGTTGTTGCACGCGGTATGGGAAAATCCTGTGTTGCAGGGTGTTCTGATCTGTTTATCAATGAAGAAGCACTTGAATTCATTGCTGGTGGCAAACGTTACGCTGAAGGTGATTTTATCACGCTTAACGGTTCCACAGGTGATGTACTGAACGGGCAAGTATCCTTGATACAACCCGAGCTCAGCGGACAATTCGGAATACTGATGGAGTGGGCAGATGAGGTGCGTACCTTGGATGTTCGTACCAATGCAGATACGCCGGAAGATGCAAAAAATGCCAGAGGATTCGGAGCAGAAGGCATCGGTCTTTGTCGGACTGAGCACATGTTCTTTGGGACAGGGATTGACGCTGTCCGAGAGATGATCCTTGCAGATGAAACGTTAGAACGAAAACAGGCATTGGCGAAACTGCTTTCGCACCAACGCACAGATTTCATCGGCATCTTTGAGGCGATGGCTGGCTATCCAGTTACCATCCGCACACTTGATCCACCTCTGCACGAATTCTTACCAAAGAATGAGTCTGAAATCCTTGATCTTGCCGAAAGAATTAACGTTGATCCGCAAAAACTCCGTGAACGCGTTGAAGAATTACACGAATTCAATCCAATGCTTGGACATCGTGGATGTAGACTCGGTATTGTTTATCCAGAGATAACGGAAATGCAGGCGCGTGCAATCTTCGAAGCCGCTGTGGATGTTGCGAAACGCGGTATCAAGATTTTACCAGAAATTATGATCCCACTTGTTGGACATATCAATGAACTTTCACTACAACGCAAAGTAGTTGTTGAGACAGCCGAGGAAGTCTTTAAAGAGACCGGTACTCGCGTTGAATATCTCGTTGGTACGATGATTGAGCTACCCCGCGCAGCACTCACTGCGGATAAAATTGCCGAAGAAGCCGAATTCTTCTCTTATGGAACAAACGACCTTACCCAAACAACGTTTGGCATGAGTCGGGATGATGCCGTGAAATTCCTTGACGACTATGTTAGAAATGGTGTTCTTGAATACGATCCGTTCCAAGTTCTTGACCAAGAAGGTGTCGGCAGTCTATTGCAAATCGGTTGTGAAAAAGGGCGTGCAGCACGTCCTGACCTGAAAGTTGGTATTTGCGGCGAACACGGCGGAGAACCGAATTCCGTGAAGTTCTGCTACGGATTAGGGTTCAATTACGTTTCTTGTTCCCCGTTCCGTGTGCCTATCGCTCGCCTCGCTGCAGCGCAGGCTGTGATTGAAGAGCAAGCGTAAGATCCAATAAGGTGTTTTGTAAAATATAGGCGTGTGTGCTGTGTAAGCGCGCACGCCTATACTATTGCAACTTTGAAAATAAAAAGCAGTTGAATTCTATAAGCAGACTGTGGTAAATTGTCAATAGTAGGTAGAAAATCCGGTAGCACATATCATAGGAGGAGAAATAATGGATGCTCAAGAAGTTCACCAAATCACGCCAGATAGTCTTCCCACTGAGATTCCAAAGATGACATTGGAGGAATTCCTTGAAAGTGATTTAGAGGGGTATGAATACATAAAAGGAGAATTAGTGCCTATGCCACCTCCATCAATGCTACATGGCAGGATAAGTACGAACCTGTTTTTACCATTAGGTTTTTACATTCGTGAAAACCAATTAGGGGACATCTATATGGATGTAGGATTCACAGTTGGAGATCGTGTTCTAATGCCAGATGTTGCCTTTCTTTCAAATGCCAATATGCCCGATAGTCTAAGTAAAGCATGCCCAGTTCCCCCGGACCTTGCAGTTGAAGTTGTTTCTCCTTCAGACACATTACACCGAATTCAAGAAAAGGTTTTTGCATACCTGGAAGCGGGTACACAGTTGGTATGGGTGATCGCACCCCCAGCCAAAACGGTAACTGTCTATCGTTCAGAAACAAAAATCACGACTCTCACACGGAATGAAACGCTCAGCGGTGAAGATGTAGTAGAAGGATTTTCTTGTTCAGTTGCTGAACTTTTTGAATAGAACTTTATGAAAGATAAAAATTACCCAACTATAGCAAGTAGAAATGGTATTATGATAAATTGCAAAAGAGTTTAGAGAAAAACTTAGGAACATATCAAGGAGAATGAAATGGATGCACAAGAAGTTCACCAAATCACGCCAGATAGTCTTCCTGTTGAGCTTCCCAAGATGACTTTGGAGGAATTCCTGGAAAGTGATTTAGAGGGGTATGAATACATAAAAGGAGAGTTAATTCCCATGGCGCCTACGTCAGTAGAACACGGCTACATTAGTGTGAATCTAAGTTCTCTGTTACACTTGTATGTTCGTGAAAATCAACTGGGGCGTGTTCTCATATCGGATACAGGATTCCGCGTTGGTGAACGCGTTTTGATACCAGATATTGCCTTTATTTCAACAGATCGGATCCCTAATGATCTGAGTAAAGCATCTCCTGTTCCACCAGACCTCGCTGTCGAGGTAGTTTCTCCTACAGATTCATCCCACCGCGTTGAAGAAAAGGCGTTTATTTACCTTGAGGCAGGCACACAGTTAGTATGGGTACTCAAACCCACATCCAAATCGGTAACCGTCTATCGTTCTGAAACAGAGATCACAACCCTCACACGGAATGACACGCTCAGCGGTGAAGATGTAGTAGAAGGATTTTCTTGTTCAGTTGCTGAACTTTTTGAATAGAGTCTCATTAAATTTGCTTGGAAAGGACAACACAATGTTAATCGCAGATGTAAATGAAATGGAAGGCAGAACATATCCTGCCCGTAGACTAACCAGAAATCTTGTCGGTGGTGCATCGCCAATTCAGATAGACGAATTCTGTATGGGATTTGTCGTCTTAGAGCCGAACGGAGGACAAGTCCCATGGCACAACCACGAACAGGAAGAGATATACTTTATCGTTGAAGGCGAAGGTGAAATGTGTCTCGGTGAGGAACGGCAAACGATCTCCACAGGACAAACCGTCTTTATCCCGTCCTGGGTTTTTCATCAATTGACAAACACCAGCGATACACCGATGAAGATGGTCTATTGCTACGGACCAGCAGGCGATGTTGACCACTGGAAACAGGAACTTGCTGGTACACTGCCAAAAGCTGGCATAGATGTGCCACCACTCCCTGAAGGTGCAGCACCGCAATGCACTGACAAACCTTGAGAATGGCTGTCAACCGTCGACTATCAGTTTTCAGTTTTACTGACAACCAAAGGATAATATATGACCAATCGTACCCAAAAAACACATCGTGTCGGCATCATTATGAACGGTGTTACCGGCAGGATGGGAACAAACCAACACCTTATCCGCTCACTCTTAGCAATCACTGAAGATGGTGGTATCCCAATCGGTGATGGTGAAGTGATTATGCCCGACCCGTTTCTCGTCGGCAGAAATCCTGAAAAATTAGAGAAGCTATCTGATACCACCGGCGTTGAAAAGTGGACTACAGACCTTGACGCTGCCCTCGTCGATGACGCTTACACAGTCTATTTTGATGCACAAGTTACATCTCGCCGCGTTGATGCTGTCCAAACAGCAATCTCAGCAGGAAAGCACATCTATTGTGAAAAACCAGCTGCTACCACAACAGAGGATGCGTATCGGCTCTATGAACAAGCAGCAAAAGCAGGACTTAAAAACGGGGTTGTTCAGGATAAACTCTGGTTGCCCGGTATTCAAAAACTGAAACGCCTGATTGATAGTGACTTTTTCGGAAAAATTATTGCTGTGCGCGGTGAATTCGGCTATTGGGTCTTTCAAGGTGATGCTATACCAACCCAACGTCCCTCGTGGAACTATCGTGCCGAAGATGGCGGCGGCATTATTCTTGATATGTTTAGCCATTGGCGATATGTTTTAGATAACCTTTTCGGCGCTGTCAAAGGAGTATCCTGTATTGCAACAACACATCTTCCACAACGATGGGATGAGGAGAACAAACCGTATCAATGTACCGCAGAAGATGCTGCGTTCGCTACCTTTGAATTGGAAGATGGGATTATCGCTCATTTTAACTCATCTTGGGCGGTCCGTGTCCGCCGTGATGACCTATTGACGATACAGGTAGACGGTTTGAAGGGATCCGCTGTTGTTGGGTTGAGAGATTGCTGGATTCAACCGCTTTCTGGGACACCGCGTCCTGTTTGGAATCCTGATATTGAACAACCGATCAAATTCTTTGATGGATGGCTCAAGATTCCGGAACAGGAAACATATCAGAACGCATTTAGGGCACAATGGGAGGCGTTCCTCCGACATGTCGTAGCTGATGAACCATTCCCGTGGACACTGCTTGAAGGTGCAAAGGGTGTACAGTTAGCAGAAAAAGGTATGGAATCCTGGCAGACACGAAGGTGGATAGAATTGCCCAAACTCTCAGCACTCTAAATGAAGGCGGTGAAGATTTTCGCGCTTCCATTTACAAAAATCTGTGTCCTCCACGCTTCAGACAAAAATATTGCGTTCTCCAGAGAGATACCGTATAATAGAAATATAACCTAAACATTCCGTTATAGGCGGGATGTGCATCGGGGTTGCAACACCGCCTGTACCAGCAAAATTGTTACAAGGAGATTCTCCCAGATGGCGTACAGCAATTTTACTTTAGACACAGCGCTGGGAGCGTTTGATTTAGAAGAAGTGGATGCCCCCGGTATCTTCGCTGCCAGTGAGCCGGTAAAGCCGAGTGAACTGCTCACCACAGTGTTGGAGCGAAACGTTCCATTAGCATTTGCTATCGGCACTGAGAAGGCAAAATCAGAACTCATTGTTGCCTTCGTTCTCGTTGAGCTCCGGGAACACTTTGAGCGACGCATCAGTTTTTTTTCTGGGATCGACTTTAACGTGGATGCCGAAGATGGGCTCACCGGGGTTTGCGATTTTTTGGTAAGTTTATCGCCGAAGCAATTTTATTTGGAAGCCCCGGCCCTCATCCTTGTTGAAGCAAAAAGGGACGATCTGACAGCAGGGCTCGGGCAGTGCGTCGCGGAAATGGTAGCTGCACAACGTTTTAACGCAGAAGAGGGGAATGACATCGCCTGCATTTATGGAACCATTACATCCGGGATAGATTGGCTTTTCCTCAAATTGGAGGGAAAGAAACTCTATATTGACATGAATGCCTATCAAATCTCACAGTGCGATACGATCCTGGGGATCCTTGCAAGTATGGTGGCACAAAAAGCGTAAGAAGAATGAAACATAAAAACATATCGGAAAGGACGGACTATCATGGCACAAAACGTAATCCTCCAAAAAATTGACGAATACCGTTGGCGAATTCCCAAAAATTATATGAAAGGAATGCGGGTAGATGGAATAGTCTATGCCAACGAAAAACTGCTTAATCAAGCCAAAAGCGATGAAGCTTTGCAACAGGTGGCAAACGTTGCACATCTGCCCGGCATTGTCAAACACTCGCTCGCAATGCCCGATTTGCATTGGGGATACGGGTTTGTCATTGGTGGTGTCGCTGCAACCGATCCACAGGCGGATGGTGTTGTCTCTCCCGGTGGTATCGGATACGATATTAATTGCGGTGTGCGATTGGTCCGAACCAACCTAAACGCCAAACAGTTAGAAGGCAAGACAAAAGGACTCATTGGTGAACTCTTTGACAATGTTCCTTGTGGTGTCGGCTCAAAAGGACAGATACGACTCTCACTCAATGAAGAACGTCAGATGTTAGAAAAAGGCGCAAGTTGGTCAATAGAGCGCGAATACGGTCACCCGCACGACCTCCAATTCACTGAAGCTACAGGTTATCTCGAACACGCCAATGCTGACGCTGCAAGCCAACGTGCCTTAGAACGCGGAAAGAATCAACTCGGCACACTCGGTTCTGGCAATCATTTTCTTGAGGTACAAATCGTGGACCGTATTTTTTATCGGGAAGCAGCGGATGCGATGGGTTTGAGCGAAGGCAATGTCTGTATCATGATTCATACAGGTTCACGCGGGTTCGGCTATCAGATTTGTGATGAGCATGTCAAAAGCTGGGTACAGGTGGCTGAGAGATACGGCATAAACCTTCCTGATCGTCAACTCGCTTCTGCACCAATTAACTCACCAGAAGGACAAGATTATATCACTGCTATGGCGTGTAGCGCAAATTATGCATGGAATAATCGGCAATGCATTATGCACCTTGTGCGGCAGACCTTTATGAAGTTTTTTGACACAACTGAGGATGAACTCGGATTAGAACTTGTCTACGATGTAGCACATAACATCGGAAAGTTTGAAAAACACAAAGTTGATGGAGAGGAACGCGAACTTTTTATCCATCGCAAAGGTGCAACCCGTGCTTTTCCTGCTGGACATCCTGAAATTCCTGAAAAATATCAGAAAGTAGGGCAACCTGTGTTGATACCTGGCGATATGGGCACTGCTTCTTATGTGTTGGTTGGCAATCCGGGAGCTATGGCAGAGACATGGGGCACAACCTGCCACGGTGCTGGTAGAGTCCTCTCACGGCGGAAGGCGATCGCTTTAACAGAGGGGCGTTCTGTTCAAAAAGACCTTGAGGAACGAGGTATTTTCGTCCGAGCGGAAGGTAAACGCACCCTTCAGGAGGAGGTCTCCGAGGCTTACAAAGATGTTGATGAGGTTGTTCGCGTTGTGGATGAAGCAGGGCTTTCACGTCGCGTCGCGCGTCTACGTCCGATTGGGGTTGTGAAGGGGTAAAAAAGTGCCGTTAGATAGCCACACCGTAAAGGTATTTTAACGTGAGTTTGATAATAGGACAGGATGGACACATGCCTCTCAAAGTCCCCTTGATAAGGGGGATTTAGGGGGTTAAAGGACTGAAATAACGACTTTTAACCCCCCTAACCCCCCTTATCAAGGGGGGAATGCGTCTGCCCTATAAGATTGAATTCTTTTATCAAACTTACGTTATTTTGTAAAATTACTGGGTTTTCATATCTGCCCAAATAGTTGTTAGTTTATTTGTATCAGGGCTAACATCATAAACGCCTTCGGTATCCAAAGCGATTCCAGCCACATAATTCAATCCGGTCAAAATATCTGTGATATTAGACCCATCAAGGTTCGCCCGTCGGATTTTACGCTTATGTATTATTTCCCCACTATGCCCTTGTGTATCCCTTTCTACCCAGTACATCTTGCGAGAACGTATATCTAAAGCGATATCGGTTGGGCTGTTCAATTCAGTAAGGAGGGTTTCAATATTGTCACCATTAAGAAAGTACCTCATAATTCTATCAAGGAAGGGATCAGTCCAATCGTGACAACAGGTTCTTCAATTGCAAACGCAATGTAGGGTATGCAGGCAATACTAATCAGCGCAATAAAAACCCGCACGTTTTGTCTTAAAAGGGTCGTAAGCATTTTCATAACAAATCTCCTATTGTTTTGGATGTACATTTCAACGTAACAAAAGTCTTTACATTGAAAATTCACTGAATTATAGAGTTCTCATGATTGGCATATTTAGAAACCTATCATGGCTCGAACATACGTTGTATTACTAATCGTCCGCTGGAATAGATGAGTGGTTCTACGGTGCCCCGCGAGAATGATGATATGGAAACCTGCCCAACTCCCTTGGTTAATAGCTTGGATTTCAAGAATACGGGTTCGCAGGTCAGGGCGATATAGGTTTGGAACGCTAATGTTAGCTGGGAAACTTCGTAAGTAGTTCTTGAAGTTATTATCCCGATTCGTAAACTTCCTATACTGGAATCCTCCAAGGATATTTAATCTCGGTGTAAACTCATAATCGAGACGGACACCGAGAATATCCTCACGACTTCGGCGATTGAACCGCAAATATTCAACTGGCTGATCATCGGTTGGCAGAAATATATCCGGGTTGAGTGTTTTTGGAATTTCATCGGCAGTTCGGTCAAAAGCTCGATCCCATACGTACTTAACCATAGGCGTTAATGTTATATCTACACCAAGTTTGTTGACAAATGGGATTTTGTTGATAAACGGGATTTTGTTGATAAACGGGAAACTTTCAATTGGGAGTTCGTAACTCGCCTTCAGAATGGTCATCTGATTATGGATATTTCGTTCGGGGTAACGGCGTTTTTTCCAGTTCCAAACGTCATAAATTAAGCCGGTGTCGGATGGATCAAGTGCGTTAATTCCGTGATCAGGATAGAACGGGGATACCCGCCTCTGCCCGTAGACACGAACCTGTTCAATGGGCACCATAAAATCAACGCGTTCATCAGATTCAAAGTTCTCTGAAACTGGGTCGTATTCAACATCCGTGAAAAGTGCTTTTTCTACATTCTGTTCAAGCTGTTTTTGCATGACAACCAGACATTTTGCTTCAAGTGTCAAATTTGGCACGGCGGTATAGAGGCATTGGAGTGTTGTTTTATTCAACCTTGCGTTGTAAAAATCAAGTTCGTCATTAATGTGAAGCTCTTCTAATTCCCCAACAGGCAAGGTAATAGCGTAATCTGGAATATCGTCTCTTACTCGGACAAATTGATTTTGAAAAAGAAAGTTGCCAAAATCGGGGATGTCGCGTTTATAAGTGACATACATATATTTGGAGTTATTTTGCCGTCTACTTGAAACTTCACTTTCGTTTAACCAACCGACTTGGATAGAGAGGTTATCAAGCAGTTCATATTCAGCTTTGAGGTGATACCCCTGACGGTCTATTCCGTATTCGTATTCGGGTTCATAATCATCTTCAATTGAATCGATGATGCCGTTATTATTGAAATCAATAAGGTTGGAAAACACAGGTGGATCAGCATAAAAAATGAGAAAATCTTCTTGGAAGTCTAATACCCCGTTTTGATCTCGGTCATCAGCGCGTGGAATTATCCCGTCAAAGTCACTATCATCGGGCCAACCATCGTCATCATCGTCATCCTCAATCAGTGTATAATTGATTGCATCCCATGAATCCAGTTCTTCTAAAGGGTCTTGTTGTACAGGTCGAGCGCGTTCAAGCGTGAAAAGTTGACCTCGGTTGGGATGTGCCCCAAAATTCACGTAGTTGGTTGTGTAGCCTGGATCAATATGATACAAGACACCTTCTAAGTGTAGTCTTCCAAAGCGAGACTCAAGCTGGACGAACCATGCTTTTTCTCTACCGAGTTTTCCGTTGCCATCTACATCAGTTCCGTCACCGCCTAAAAAAGCTTCAAATCGTCCACCTTCAGTTTCTGAATAGGTGGGAATACCGTTTGCATCTACTGGGAGTCCGGTTCTACGATCAATAGAAACGCCCGTTGGTTCCTCACCGTTGCGGGTCTTAATTGTGGTTTTGGTCCGGCTAAACCCTACCTTATCTTTAGGGATAGTCGGATACTGCTTGTATTTGCCATTTATAGAGTATTGTGCCCTGACGCGAACATTACTGATAGTCCCTTCAAGGTCAATTCCATAGAGTGCCGCAGCACGGGCAGCACCATAACGATAGCGGACTTTCCGAGGTCTGCCTTCACCTTTCCATGCACTGGGATTGTCTATAAGTTTTTTCCTATTTTGGGTGTAATCTGGAGATTGCCCGTAATTCCCCGGTGCCTGAATAATATCGCGATACGGCATCTGAATGTGACCATCTTCAGTTTTTATCCACTCTTGTAATTCAGGGTTTGACGATGCTTGATTTGCTCTACTAAAGCCGATAACCGCGATATTATAATCACCAGCAACAATCATGTCAAAGACAACAGATTTGACTGTTCTTGGGTCAATGTTAACCTTCTGATCAGTAAGGTCAAAGTCGTATTTCATTTTATTGAAACCGTTAACGATTCTCCATTTTCCATCAACTGAATTACGTATTTCGGATGGCCCTTGAGCGTGATTAAGCGGCACAAGTTGGGCAGCATAAACTTCAAATTGGTGAGTCTGCTCAGGTAGATGATCGGGTTCAATACCTTCTTCTATATCTTCAGGGGTTAATTCTTCAAGTTCTTGTGTGACTATGGTAATCTTCATGCTTTTAAAAGCTGCACCGACACCATCTTGTAAATGATCACTATGTACGTCAGGATCGTAATTATTAAAATTAGCGATTGCCTTGATGTGATTATCCTCAGGCGAGTCATCACGGAAAACAATGGAGATTTTTTCAGGCGGTGTATTTGCCACGGTTCCCATTAATGAATTTATCAGCCGTTCCGGATGTTCTTTATGCAAATTTACATACGTATATCCGACTCGGAAATTTTCACCTAAAATCCCCTGACCGCGAAAACCGATGAGGCGTGCGTCTTCAATGTTTCTGACCCCGGACAATTCGTTGAGTCCACTTCTGCGCCCAAGATCCCCTTCGAGTCTTTGTGTCCCGGCTGGTGTTCGTCCTAATAGTATAGGATTAGAAATACGTGAGTGGATGAGAGAAAAGAGATGGTGTTCTTGGGCGAAAGAAATATCCCAGCGAAGCCCATCAAATTCAGTTTTGTAAATAATATATCGGTTTGGAAACAGCGTATCGGGCCTGAATCGCAGGTGATCGCCAATGGCAAACTCTGCATATCTACCAAGGAAGGTTTCTTCAACCAAGATGGCCCGGTCCAATTGAGTTGTGAAGCGAAGACTGTCAAGTTGACCTGTCCAGCCAACAACTAATTTCCCATTCTTATCAAATTCTTTCTGATGAGCATATTTGATAAGTTCGCTACCTTCCACAATCTCCTTGCCATAAAGGTCATAGATGAATTGTGATTCTTCTTCCAAGCTGTATCTATCCGAAAATTTTTTTTCTGCCTCAATTGCAGGTAAGAGGGGTTCATACGGACCGAGACTATCTGCTCCACAGCCATAAAACATCGCAATACTGAGGAGGCAACTTACTACAAGCAGCACATTAATTGTTCGTTTTAACTTGTTCATTAGCTTTGTTACTCCTTATAGACGAGTGAACTGAGCAGTGTAAAAAGTTCGCTTAGATTCTGCGCTGCGAACTTTCAGTTTATGGCTTTCGGCTCCGATTTAACTGTTCTCATTTCCGAATAAGCATTTTGCGGGTTGCAGAAAAATCGCCAGCATTTATGGTATAGAGATAAACACCACTACTCACTTTCTCCTCTTTGTCATTGCGTCCATCCCAATGAACTGCTTGCGATTGTGAGGAATAATCTCCTGCAGACATTGTCCCTACTGATAGAGATCGAACCAACTGACCTGTTGGCGTATAGATGCGAATTGTGACATCACTCTCCTCTGCAAGTCGAAAAGGAATCCATGTTTCCGGATTGAATGGGTTGGGAAAGTTCTGTAGCAGTTGATTTTTCTTTACTTGTCCGAGTGTGACAATCTTCTTGCCTTTAAGTTCAACGGGATAAGGAAGTGAAGAGAATAAATTTTTGGCATCCCAGATAAGATATCGTCCGATTTCATCCGTGGATACTAAAATTGATCCGTCTTGACTAATACCACGATAATCTGGAATTGATGGAAAATTTATCGGCCTACTTGTTTGCCAATCCCATATTTGAAGTTCGCTATATCGATTAGTAAAGAGGTATCTATTATCAGGACTGAAACGTATCGGCGCTTGAGCACCTGGCAGTGTACTAACAAGAGGGGCATTTTGTGGAAGGATTTTCCATATTTTGGTATCTACTTGACTTGCAGCTGCCAACACGGTTGATCCATCCTCAGCAGAAGCGAAGGTAAGTGCTGAAGTTGGATATACAGAGCTATCATGTTCTAAAGTCTGCCATATATTTTGAAACGCAAAATTCTCCCCGACGCGTTTCCACAACAGAATCCAGTACTGATAATTATTGTGTTTCCCTGTGCGAGCAGAAGCAGCCATATATTCGTCATTTTTACTGAAAGCGACCTGATAGAAATCGGGGCGGTCAAGTTGAAAATTTATGTGAACTCTAAGAATTTCCTCTGGATTACTCACGTCAAAAAGAAAAAGGTCTTTCCAGTAATTCACTCCTGCAAGCCACCTGCCTGTGGAACTGAATGCGGCATGATCAAGAAGACCAATGTGATGTTGGTATTGCGCTTCAACATTCCCATTTTGAAGATCAGCTATTTCAACCCAAGGATATCTACTATAAGCAATACGTTTGCTATCTGAAGAGATAGCAACGCCTTTGTTAAAATAAAATCCATAGAAATGTTCCGCAGGAATCACAAAACGTATTTGTTGTGAGAGAACATCCCAAACTTTAATAAAGTTGGAATCTATACTGATTATGGTTTCACCATCCGGACTTAGCCTGAGTACACCTCCAATGAAATCAGCGAATTGCTTCAATTGTCGTTTGGTTTCGGTGTCCCAAAGCACAACAACACCTTCCCACAAAAAACTTCCACCGTATTGAAGTAGCATAGTTTTTCCGTCTGGTGATAATATCATCTGTCGCAATCCGGAATAATTGTTTCCGAATGAGTCAATCTGTTGACCCGATTTGACATCCCATATATACACATTATGATATGCAGCATATAACTGTTGACTGTCTGCACTAAAAACGATGTCTGAAATCCCAATTTCGTCAATCGGTTCTCTCCATAGCAGCTGTCTTGTCGTGATATCCCACATACACACAAAATTCGATCCGTTTTCAAAGGACGCGAGGCGCGTTCCATCTGGACTGATAGCCAATCCGTCAACCCAGCTACCTGTATGCCCTTCAAGGTGTCCTATCAATTGGCGCGTTTCAATATTCCACACCTCTATATCTGGTCGTCGCGATGCTACGACGAGATACTTTCCATCCAACGTAAAAACCGATGAACTGTAACCTGCCCCACCACAAGTTCCACCATTTTCGCGTACGTTACAAAATTCTAATGGGCGACGTTCTCCAATCATTTTTCCAAGATGCTCACCTGTCTCCCAGTTCCACAAATGTATCTCGTTTTTAGCATGACTCACTAATAACGGAGCAACAGGACTAAATGCTGCGTCACCATCAATATCTGATTCTGTCTGCCATTCGGCTATCTTCTCTTGGGTATTTGTGTCCCATATTTCTACGTTAGTCATGCGTGTCTTAAAAGAATAGTTCAGAATTGCAAGATGTGACGCGTTTGGACTAAACACGACATCACTGCCTTTAGGGTGTGTGCCGAATTCATCAATAATTTCTCCTGTTTCACGGTCAACAATCTGGATATTGGTACCGAGATGGAGGGTACGCAAAATAGTTTGGTTGGTCAGAAAAGCATGCTTTTCTGGAGGTAGCTGTCCAAGCGTGGCGATAGGCCCGATTCCAAACGCAACACGGGACACACAAACAATACAAATGAGAGCAATATGAACCTTTAGGATTTGTCTCAAAAAAGGGTCAAGCGTTTTCATGTCATATCTCCATTTTTTAAAGTATATTTAACACATTGCAAAAATCGTCTCATCAGAAGATATACTAAATGATAGATTTCCGTAGTTGACGAAGGCACATTAATTCATCTCGTATTGATATAGGAGCAATTTTTATGCCAAAGGTGATATGGGTGGAAAACGCATGGATTCAGATACGAGGCGGTATTGAATATAATAGACTTGCACGTACATGTGCAGCTTTTACTGACGTTGCACGATTTTGGGCATTTACTGACAAACCAGTCAATTTCTATCAACCAACAAGGAAAGTGGTATCAATTGCTGCAAAGAAGCATCAAATCTATCAAAGGCTCATTTTCTGATAAGCATTTTACGTGGAACTCATAGCGAGTAAAAGATACGGATGTGATAAATAGGGAAAGAAAAAGGGATAATTTATGTCCCATTTTTTCACTTTGAAGTCATATTGAGTAAACCTATAAATATAGTAAAATAAAGGTATATAAGTTAAGTTCAGGACTTACGCATTCCCCCGCTTGCGGGGTTAGGGGGGTAAAATAGGCAGAAATTGGAGTTTTTAACCCTCTAAAACCCTTATCAGGGGAACTTTTAAACACATTGCGTAAGTCCTGTTAAGTTAATAATGTAACGTGAGTTTGATAATAGGACAGGACAGATGCATTCCTCTTAAAGTCCCCCTTGATAAGGGGGATTTAGGGGGTTCAATCACTGAAATAGCGGCTTTTAACCCCCCTAACCCCCCTTATCAAGGAGGAAATGCGTCCGTCCTATCAAGGTTGAATTCTTTTATCAAACTCACGTTAATGTAGGTCGTATTTTTTCTGAGAGGTACTCTTATGGCTGATACAACTGAATTTCAATTGTCTTCCGAAACAAGTTTCGCTTAGGGATTTTAACCGGCATATAAAACCCTTTTTGTCAAAAAGGCATAAAGGACCAAAGCCTAAACTCTCTTCGTCCAAGATATTTAATTATATCCTTTATGTTTTACTATAGTTTGGACAGTTTTAAGATTTTTAGAGACAAAAAGTAGAAAAGAGGGTATCCTGTCAGTATAATTATATTTTTTTGAAAGGAAATTAAAATGACACCTCTTTCCCACTGAGAAACTATGTTATCAGAATATCAACAAGTTTTCAGGTATCAGGCAAACTTCAATCATTTTCGCACTTATGTGAAAGGTTTGATAAGGATGCTTGTCGTGGCACAATGACACAAATATATCTATCCACAAAGTCCGCAACAACCTATTGGGCATTGCCAAAGTTTCTCTCTCGTAGCAAATGGTGTATTGACGAACTTACATCGGTTTTGACGAGACAAGTTCAAACACCTTTCAGCCAAGGTGTCTATATCTATGATGAAACCAAGTCTATCAATGATGGTCTTCATCAATATGGCACACATTTCTTTAGAAACACACGCTATAACAAACGCAACAAGAACCAATCCAAGTTCCATCACGGACACCAGTTTGGTGCTATCAGGTGGATCTGTGAAACACCGCAAGGGATGCGTTTGTTCCCCTTGGAAGCCGGGTGATGTGTCCAGGAGAAGAACAAAATACCAGTGGAGAAGTGTTGAAGTCTATTTGTGCCGATGTGCCTCCGGATTTGATCGTATTTGATAGAGGTTTTAATAGACGCAAAGTCTTCACAACAATCCTCACACAAGGACATCACTTGCTCTGTCGTGCAAAGTCAAATGCAGCATCCTATTATATACCCAAGCCACCGAAGCATCAGAAACAAGGCAGACCGCAGCACTATGGAGGGCGTGTGCATCTGCCGTATCTGCGAGATATTGTTTTGAATAACAACACACTTTCTGTCGCAGACAAAGTTGTGTGGACAAAGATGTGTCCAGTGGATGTGCGACTTGTTGTGATACGCACACGCCCAAAGCCATCTCAACCCTATCGGTATTTTTGCTTATTCACCTCCGATTTAGAACGCCCGATAGACGAGTTGATCCAACACTATAACAATCGGTGGCAGATTGAAACCGCCTTCCGGGACACCAAGCAGAACTTCGGGACATATCAACTCCAAAATCATGAGAGTTTGAACCGGCACGTGCAACTCAGTTTTATCGCTGCCAGCCTCACAAACAGAGCAGACGATGCCTGATGTCCAAGCGGTGCTTAACACACTCGGTATCCATTGGTATAACCGAAATACCTAACACGCGGATTGATGACCGCTTATTTGCAGCACTGTTTCCAAAAACAATGTTTTTCTGCGAGTTATGATGCAGAACAAAACTCAAAGAAAAACCTAAAAATCGTAGAAGATTCTACATAAAATTGCTCAGATGAACATATTTGGACAACTATTTGAAAATAATGTCTAAATACAGTGATTTTCAACACAAAACAGCGAGACAAAAGTGATTATAGTAGAATCGACAATTAAGTGGACACACGGAAAGCTTCCTTTATCCCGCCCCCCAACCCCCGCAAGCGGGGGCTAAGAATAACAAGCGAGAAGAGAGCGGACAAGGGCAAAAGTGTCCAAATAATTATGGGCTTTAATATAAAATAGGACTTACGCATTCCCCCTTGATAAGGGGGGTTAGGGGGGTTGAAAAGGCGTTATTTCAGTCATTTAACCCCCTAAATCCCCTTATCAAGGGACTTTTCAATACATTGCGTAAGTCCTGTATAAAAAAACAGATTGAACACCTATTTGAAAGTCATAATAGGATAAAACTGTCCAAACTATAGTAGACATTATAATGATCAGGACTTACGCATTCCCCCCGCTTGCGGGGGGATAAAGGGGGGTAAAACCTTGAAAAGGACAAAAAATCAGGGTTAATATCCGTGAACGGACAAAATTCTAAACAGGGATACTTGAATTTGCGTAAGTCCTGTAATGATTTAATCGGAAGTGTCTGATAATACTAAGAACGAATATCGCCTAAACACAAGTGATTTGTAGATCGGGTTTCGCTGCGCTTTACCCGACCTACAAAATTAAAACGTTATAATGTCTATTGAAATAACTTCTATGCCGTGGCGTTTAAGTAGCGCAGTTGTAACCCCATCCCCCGAAACAAGCGTGCCAGAAAATGACCCATCATAGATTGTTCCACAACCGCAAGATGGGCTTTTGGATTTGAAAATAACGCACGTCGCACCTTGCGATTGTGCTAACCGAAGCGCATGCTTCGCGCCTTTCAAAAATTCTGCTGTCTTATCCTCACCCTCAGCAGTCATCACCTTTGCCTTACCATCTAAAACATCATTTCCATCGCCACCGACAATCTCGACAGGTGGGCGCGGCGTGGGAAGTCCACCTGCTTCTTCTGGACAGACAGGTATAAGCTCATCTGTCTCGTGGCGTTTGATAGCATTCTCATTGCGACTGTTGCCCCCGTCGAATCGGCAATTAACACCGAGGAGGCATGCACTCATAAGAATTTTCATTCATCTTCTCCCCATGCCTTCAATTGACTTTCAATCACTGAGATATTTCCAGATTTCAGGTGCAGATAGTTTTCCTCAAGACGATGTAATATTGCTTGGAGAAGTGTTGGACGACAGATTTCAGTCTGATTGTTTCCTGATGCAGCGATCTGTAGTGAAGTTGATGTTTCCCGAAGTGTCGGTGGGAATTCCGGCACTGAGATATTGACATTAACACCGAACCCTAACACGAAAAAGGATTGGCGATGCTGGTCATATTCAAGTTCTGTTAGGACACCTGCAACCTTCTTTTTCGCAATCCGGACATCATTCGGATATTTTATCCGCGCCGCAAGTCCGGTAATGGCATGGACTCCCTGCGCGATAGAGAGTGCTCCGATGAGGTTCGGCAGATACACCTGGTCCCGCTTCAACCGATGTCTAAAAACAATCGAAGCGAGGATACATTTTCCGCGTGGTGCTTCCCATATCCTGCCGTACCTACCACGCCCGGTGGTTTGATAATCAGCAATGATAAGTGTTCCTTCTTCCGCATTTTCCATCTTTCCGCGTGTGATAGCAATGTCGTTTGTTGATGGGACCTCGGTGTGGAATTCTATGTTCGGATTTCCGATGATTCTTGTTTTGAGTGTCTCGCGAAAGGTTTCAATTTCTATCACTGTGTCCGATTACCTTTTGAGGCAGTGTTCAAAGTAAAAGCCTTTGGAATTACACTTTTGCGCATAGAATATCCTTTGGTATCAGAAGATTCTATGACATTTTGATGTGAATGTCAAGATAAAAAAATAAAAACGCAACAACCTAAGGGCATGTCCAGTTTTTGGGTGGATTCGGTTAGGAAACTGAACCTACCAGGGTGTGTAAATAATTATGGTTTTTACTTCATGACTTACGCAAATTCAAGTATCCCTGTTTAGAATTTTGTCCGTTCACGGATTTTAATCCTGATTTTTTGTCATTTTCAAGGTTTTACCCCCTTTATCCTCCCAATTCGCATGCCACAAGCGCATGCAATGGCGAGGGGAATGCGTAAGTCCTGAACTTGAAAAAGATCAGGTTGTGGTGCGACATTTCGTAAGTGTGATACAGCAAAGGCAGCTAAGCATTCTCAGCAAGCGTGCTGTGATGTAACTAATATGCAAGGTCAAGGTTGCACAGTAACGAATTTTTGGAAATGCGAAGATCCACCACATGATTGTGTGTTTCCTGGAGATTCTGGTAGCGGCAACAACCCTCCACCTCCTGAAGAACAAGAGGATTCAGAGGATACCCCTCCCAGTAAAGCGACTGTACCGGATAGTCCAGGTAATTTTGAAGCGTCTCCGCGTCTAATTGCGATTCTGTTGAGATGGGAAGATCCTGCCTCCGATGGCGGTTCTCCAATTTACGGATTATCAGTATTCGTATCGTCGGAAGCGAACAGCTACCAGCTGGAGTGCTTGGTCCGATTGGACATCTGCTGGGACTGGCAACTCTACGTGGATAACAGGATTGACAGCAAACAGGCGGTATGCGGTTCGGATGCGTGCTGTGAATAGCGTAGGTGCCAGTTACAGTACAAGTCAAATAGTAGATACGAGGAGATAAGCTCTACCGATTCCTCCTTTCTTTCACAGGCGGGGAGCCGTTTTGGGTGCCTGCTTTTTTTATGTCTGAATCGCGGTGTTGTTAGAATCGCTGATTACGCGGAAGGCGTTTGGGAGTTCCAACACCGCCTTCCGCGTTCTCTGTGTTCTCCGTGAAATCCGCGATTCAGACAACCGGCAAGGACTAACATGCACAAACTAACAGGGGGTGGGACAACTTCTATTATCCGTTATGTTTCAAAACAGGTTAATCAAAGTGTCCCAATACTTTCAAAGTTCACTATTAAATTGCATAATTCTGGATGATCGTAGATTTATGTTGCCTATTGGATGCAAAATATGGTATCCTTAAAATGCCTGAGTTGAGGAGATGGTCGCGTCCCGAATTCGGGATGAGGAAAGTCCGGACTCCATTGGGCAAGGGTGCTGGGTAACCCCCAGGAGCGGCGACGCTATGGAAAGTGCAATAGAAAACAGACTACAACGTATTACACGTTGTACAGGTGGAAAGGTGCGGTAAAAGCGCACCAGTCCATAAGGTGACTTATGGAGCTGGCAAACCCCGCCTGGAGCAAGGTAAAAACGTGGACATTTAGAGGTATGCCCGCCTCGTCCCAGGTAACCGCTTGAGGTCAAATGGTAACATTGATCCCAGATGAATGACCATCAAATACAGAATCCGGCTTACTCTCAACTCACGCGTATTTATAGTAAAACTTACAATTAATGGGACACTTCTGTACCGCAAACTTTTAGTTTGCGGGCTAATATGCACAAACTAAAAGTTTATGCTACAGCTACTTTTGTCCGTTATGTTTCCGAAACAGGTTTATTGAAGTGTCCCAATTATTTCAAGTTCGCTATATAAGAAATTCGCTTACAATTTATCTTCTCACATAATTTCAACCGAAATATTATGGTTGCTAAAGCCAATTCTGACCTTTTTGGGACCTCTTTAAGGGTTTTATTTTTAGATTCCCTTAGAAGTCAAGGTAAGTCCAAATATGCACGTTACAGAGGTCTACCGTTACGGTATGCTGGCGGAAAGAGTCTTGGGGTTGGGCATATAGTAGAGCAATTTCCTGATGGACTTGAAAAACTCGTATCCCCGTTTATGGGTGGCGGTGCAGTTGAAATAGTCTGTGCCAAAGAACTCGGTATACAGGTTCGTGCCTACGACATATTTGATATTCTCATAAACTATTGGCAGGTACAACTTTCGTCAGGCAGCGCGCTTGCTGAACGGCTTGAACAGTGGCAACCTACAAAAGCGCAATATACAGAGGTTAAAAGTCGACTTAAGGACCATTGGAATGGCGAAAAACTCATTTCTGAACCCTTAGAATTGGCGGCGCATTATTGGTTTAATCACAACCTCTCTTATGGACCCGGCTTTTTGGGATGGATGTCAAAAATTTACGAATCACCAGAAAGATATGTTCGAACGTTGCAGACTGTACGTAATTTTAGATGTCCAAACTTGTCTGTTAATACCGGTAGATTTGAGGAAACCCTTCCAACACATTCAGATGACTTCCTATATTGCGATCCTCCCTATTATCTTGATGAAGGGAAAATGTTTCGCGGCATCTATCCACAACGGAATTTTCCTGTCCATCATAAAGGCTTCAACCACGAATTGCTACGCGATCTACTCCACAACCATAAGAGAGGTTTTGTTCTCTCGTATAACGATTGCCCAACCATTCGACAGTGGTACGCTGACTTCCAGATCCTCAAGGTACAATGGCAGTACACCTTGGGACAAGGCGAAACACGAATCGGCAAGAATCGGATTGAAAATGGGACAGGGCATGTCAAGCAATCCCATGAACTTTTGATTGTAAAGGATGGCTAAATTATGGCAAAAGAGCCAGAATTACAGAGCTATCATTTCTTTGACATTCATGGAATTATACGGTATTATAAAATATAAGAAAAAACAATTCATTTATGGCTCAACAAAATTGAAATATACTATTTATGTAAGAAACCCATGATCTATCTCAGATACGTATCGTTATCCCTTATTCTCATCTTACTATTGGTGTTTGTTTCACTGACACCCAGTATCGGTGAAAAAAGTACTCCCGCCTTTGCAAAAGAGGGTATCCCATTTTTAAAACAGTACTGTTTTGGCTGCCATGCTGGTGATGAACCCAGTGCGGACCTTTCGCTTGACGCATTCGAAGACAACTTTTCGCTAATCAAAAATCACGATGTCTGGGAGAGAGTCTTAGGAATGTTAGAGGCAAACCAAATGCCCCCATCGGATGCCGATCAACCGCCTCTAAAAGAATTGGAATCTTTTATCCAACACGTGGATGCCATTTTTGAGGATGCAAGTCGCACAGCAAAACCGGATCCCGGCAGCATAACTGTTCGTAGACTTAACAGAGTTGAATACAGAAATAGCGTTAGAGATTTGCTGGGAGCGGATTTTGATCCGACTGAAAATTTCCCTGCAGACGATGTCGGACACGGATTTGATAATATCGGTGATGTACTCACAATGTCTCCTCTACTGATGGAACGGTACCTTGAAGCAGCAGAAGCCATCGTTACCCGTGTTATCATCGTAAATCCCCCGAAGCCGTCTACAAACTATATAAACACAAAGTATCTTAATCCACGACACAAAGATGTTCCTGATGGACGTTTCCGTCTGCTTGATCCAAATGCAGCTGAACCGTGGAAATCAGGACCATTTATAACCCCTGCAGTCCCGCTCAAACTCTTATCAGATGCAGAAACATATTTCCGTGCCACGCTTTATGCCGAAACTGAAAGTGAAACACCTGTTCAGGTCGCACTATTCATTCAAGGCAAGGATCTGGAACAGGTGACACCGCAAGAAGAACTTGCAAGGTTAGTCGGTTACAATCCTGCTACAAAGAACAGAATCAAGATTCTAAAGATATTTGAAATCACTGCCCGTGATCCGAAGAAGCTTCAAACAATTAGACATCTGGTTAGTCGCGTCCCAAATATTGATAATGCCGGAATTGCAATGGTAAAACCTGAACAAGGTGAACCCCAAGCAAGGCTTCAAATTCGTTCCATCACGTCGGTAGGACCGTTGGAAACGAGACCGAAATCACATCTCAAGATATTAGCTTGCACGCCAGATATTTCCCAAACAGAGCAGACTCGTGAAGTCCTAACACGATTGCTTCGCAAGGCATATCGCCGTCTCCCAACAGAAAATGAGGCAGAACAGCTTGTTCAGTTTGTGGAATCTGTCCAAGCAGACGGTGCTAAATGGGAGGTAGGTATTCAACAGGCGATTAAAGTCATTCTCTGCTCACCTAAGTTTTTATTTCGATTGGAGTTAGATGACCGCCCACAAAGTGAAGAACCGATCCCAATAAACGAGTTTCAACTCGCCTCTCGGCTTTCGTACTTCTTATGGAGCAGCATCCCTGATGATGAACTCCTTGAACTTGCAGAGAAAAACCAACTGACCGAAAACCTTGAAGCACAAGTTAAGCGGATGCTCACGGATCCGAAAGCAACAGAATTGGCTACCAATTTCGGTGTGCAATGGTTACAAATCCAAAGATTAGAAACTGTAACACCTGATCCGAAACGTTTTCCAACTTTCAATTCTAAACTGCGTAATGCTATGTTAAAGGAAACGGAACTTTTTCTGGAGTCAATTTTTCGTGAAGACAGAAGTATCCTTGATTTGCTGGATGCAGATTACACGTTTCTCAACCAACGTTTAGCGGGACACTATGAAATTTGGAGAAATGAACAAGGAGAACCGATTAAAGGTAACGCGTTTCAGCGGGTTGCCTTCAAAAATCCCGCACGGGGCGGCATCTTGACCCAAGCCAGTGTGTTGACGGTAACCTCCAATCCCACCCGCACGTCACCTGTCAAAAGAGGGCGTTGGGTTTTAGAACAGATACTCGGTACACCGCCACCGCCGCCTCCACCAGATGTGCCTGAATTGGAAGAGGAGCACGATGCTATTACAGGCACTACCTTGCGAGAACGTCTTGAACAACACCGCGATGATCCGGCTTGCGCCAACTGTCATGCCAAAATGGATCCCATCGGATTCGCTATGGAAAACTACAACGCTATCGGTAAGTTCCGAACGAAAGACGCGGAGCAAGATATCGATTCAGCCGGACAATTACCTGATGGAACTTCATTCAACGGAATAGCAGACTTAAAGCAGATTCTCAAGGATAGAAAAAAGCAATTTGCCAGATGCTTAACGGAAAAGATGTTGACCTTTGCTTTAGGTAGAGGGTTAGAATATTACGACAAACCAACCGTTGACCGAATTGTTACAGAACTTGAGGCAAATGATTATAGAAGTTCCGTTTTGATTACAGAAATCGTTAAAAGCGATCCATTCCGCTTACGCCGCGGCACAAAGGAAAATTAATCATGCGAATTATTAACATCATTCTTATTACTATTGCAGTTTTTCTAATAGGTTGCTATACAGTTCATTTAGAGACATTTAGTGACGATCCGATTTTAAAACTCAAACAAAAATATTCTGCCCATTTAAACGTTACGTGGACGACAAAACAGGCGGATTCACTTTTAAAAACCTTTGAATCCTTTTCTACAGATTCTACAGACCTAAATTTCCACCCTTCTATATGGAAAATAAGTAGTGATTTAGAAGAAGATATTAAGATAGAATTTCAAAACAGTTTGAAATCTGTTACTATCAGTAACGATGTTTTTCCTATTGAGGGGTACCAAGGAATATTGGCACCGGACAAACGGCTTTTTCAAGCTGTCGTTCAATTCGTAACAGAGGGTGGGACAAATAGATCTGCTATAAAACAAATCCTACAAGAACGTTACGGGATTAGCATAGATACACCTTCTTATGAAGTATTAACCAAAGGGAATACAAAGGAAACAGGAGTACGCTTATCGAACTTTGAAAACGAAGACTTGATGATCTTTATATCAATCCTTGAAGAATTCCCACAAGCATTACATAAGGTGACTCAATTAAAGTATTTGGTGTGTAGAGCCGATGATAATATGGATGCCGCCGCAAGAGCATGGACCACTCTCAATTTTATTGAGGTGGCCGAATCTATTTTTGATAATTCTGATTTCAAGTTCATTTGTCATATAATGGTTCATGAAAAAGCACACTTTTTATGGACGCATTTTTTCCCCAGCCAGCTTAAAGGGGACTGGATAGAACTTGGCGGCTGGTATGAAGATTCACAGAATGAGGAGGGATGGTCAACCTCTAAAAAACGATCAGAATTTGTGTCAGATTACGCCCATGAAAAGAACCCAAACGAGGACATGGCGGAAAGTCTTGGATTTTATCTTGTATATCCAGATAAACTGCGCGCCTGTAACCCTGCTAAATACGACTTCATTCAGGAGCGGATTATATTAACGTACGGTGAACGTTATATGTCGTCAAATAGGTGATTACAGCTTTTTGTCCTAATCACTGAGATTGTCAGAAGCGCCCCTTTCCGACTATGACGCGGTAAAAGGAGTAGCATAACCTGTTAGGTTGTGCATCTTCTCTTTCGCCCCTTTCCGACTATGACGCGGTAAAAAGGAGTAACTCATGAAAAGAATTCTGAATGTCTTTCTCTCTGCCATTATCATTTTTCAAATAGGTTGTTATACGCAATATTTTCAAGCACAAAAAGATGATCCTATTTTTCTCATGGAAGAAAAATATTCTATCCGTTTAGATTCTACATGGACTAAAAAACATGCAGAAGCACTTCTGAAAACCTTTGAATCCGTATCCCCAGAATTCAGTGGACAAACTTCTGTGTGGAAAATAAGTAATGAAGATTTAGAAAATGATATTACTATTGAATCTCAAGATGTTGTGAAGTCGGTTACTATTAGTAGAGGGACTTTTCCAATTGCGGGATCGCGAGGAATATCGGCACCGGATAAACGTTTGTTTCAGGCTGTTGTTCAATTCGTAACAGAAGATGGGACAAATAGAGCGGCAATGAAACAAATATTACAACAACGGTATGGCATTAGTATAGATGTTCCTTCTTATAGTTCTTTAAAAAGAGGACGCGGACAGGAAACTGAAGTACGCTTAACGGACTTTAAAAATAAACATCTGATGATTTTTATTTCAATACTTGAAAAATTTCCTCAAGCATTACATAAAGTTCCCCAATTAAAGTATGTGGTTTGTAGGTCTGATCAGAATATGAACGCTGCAGGTAGAGCACGGAGCACATTGGGTTTTATTGAGTTTTCCGAATCTTTCATGAATAGTCGTAGTTTTGATCGAATCTCCAAAACGATAGCTCATGAGAAATCTCATTTTTTATGGCATCACCTTTTTCCCGAGCAGCTTAAACAGGATTGGATAGAACTTGGCGGCTGGTATGAAGATCCACAGAATGAGGAGGGATGGTCAACCTCTAAAAAACGATCAGAATTTGTGTCAGATTACGCCTATGAAAAGAACCCGAACGAGGACATGGCAGAAAGTCTTGCATATTATCTTGTATATCCAGATAAACTGCGCGCCTGTAACCGTGCCAAATACGACTTCATTCATGAGCGGATTATGTTAACATACGGTGAACGTTATATTTCGTCAGAACGTATGTGAATTAACTTGACAAAACATTGGACGCATGGTAAACTAAACATCAACGGTGGATATGCTATGAACACTGCAAAACAACTTTCACGTCGATCATTTTTACGCGGACTGGGTGCGAGTGTTGCGCTGCCTTGTATCGGTGCAATGGGACCATTGACAGCTTGGGCAGACACATTTGCAGATGGTAAAGTCGTAAAACGTTATCCAGACCCAGCGATAGAAGTTCTTGATCAGCGTTTCAAGAAATACAAGATCGGGAACGCTGTTGTGGAACGGTTATGGACAGGTGCGCGTTGGTCCGAAGGACCTGTCTGGTTCGGTGATGGTGGATTTCTTCTCTGGAGCGATATTCCCAATAATCGTATTCTCAAATGGCAAGAAGCAACTGGCAAAGTAAGCGTTTACCGCAAACCGTCTAACTATACCAACGGTCATACGCGGGATAGGCAAGGAAGACTTATCAGTTGCGAACACGGCACACGCCGCGTCACCCGAACTGAATATGACGGCACAATTACCGTGCTGATTGACAACTTTGAGGGAAAACGGTTCAATGCCCCAAACGATGTAGTCGTCCATCCCGATGGACATATCTGGTTTACGGATCCCGGATACGGTATCATGTTCAATTACGAAGGGCATAAGGCAGAGTTTGAATTGCCTACGTCCGTTTATCGCCTCAATCCAGAGAACGGAAAAGCCACAGTCGTAACGAGTGAACCCGAAAAACCGAACGGACTCTGCTTTTCACCGAACTATGATAAACTCTACGTCGCTGACACAGGCTCACCAAAGAATATCGTTGTCTTTGATGTCGTAGACGGTGAGCGGTTAGGTAAAAAGAAAGTGTTTTATGAGACAGCACCCGGCAACGCCGATGGGCTGCGGTGTGATACTGATGGGAATGTGTGGGCAGGTGCAGGTTGGGTCGGTGAAGGTTATGATGGTGTGCATATCTTCGCACCAGACGGAACGCTTATCGGTAAGATACATCTCCCAGAAATTTGTTCTAATTTCTGCTTTGGTGGCGTTAAACGTAACAGACTCTTTATGACAGCGAGTCAATCTCTTTATTCGGTTTATGTTGAAGCGCAAGGGGCACCGTTATTTTAGATTCTTAGATTTATAGAAAAAGCAGATGAAAAAAGTTAGCATACTCCTTCTATTCACAATCTTTTTCGTCTCGTGTTCTGGAGAAGAACCGCTTCAAAATCCGCAAACCGTTGAAAATGTTGAAAACCCAAAAGTAAAGGTAGCGGTAAGAATCGGTTTCCAGGATAATTTCTGGGGTCACGATAAATTAGGTGATCATATTAACCTTCTATACAATATAGCTACTTACAATAGTATTGCTATTAAACTAATTGAATTACCAGATATTGAATTTGTAAGTGATGACTCTATAGATGGAAACTGGGATTATATGATTGAATTTGGAATATCTTTTGTTGATCTCGGTGGAAATGCAATTTATTGGGTAATTTTACAAAATGCAGATAATTCAGATAGTAAATCACGAGCTGTTTTCTATCCTAACATAAGTTTAGGGAAAATATACAATTATTATGTATCTGAAAGTATTGGGAACAAAGTAGTAGAGCAAAAACAATATGCGTCTGAAGGTGCAGAAAACCAAAAAGCCAAAGTAGCTATAAATATACATGAAAATAGTGCATATAAAGAGGGTGCTTATAATAGTATCGCAAAAAATTTGGTTGTGTTACCAGATGTTGAGTTTGAGAGCAATAGTGCCATAGATGGCGTATGGGATTATATAGTAGAATTTGGGATGTTTTTTCCCCGTGACGACGGAAGTAGAAATATCGCTTATTGGACAACCTTACAAAATGCAGATAGTTCAAATGGTGAATCGCGAACTGTTTTTTATCCCGATATAAAGTTTAAAATATGGGATTTTGCTGATTTTGATCAACTGCAAAATATTAAAAATATTAGTAGAGATATAGTAGAACAATTTCGCAGCAATTATCTTAGTCTTCATTGATTAAGTGAGAAAATGCAACGAATGTGACAGAAGAAAAGAAACGACAATTGGCAGAGAAGTCCCGTAGGTTGTTTCATCTACAACACAGTACAAAAGGAGTAAAAAACATACATGAAAATATCAAAACAACTTTCACGTAGAACATTTTTACGCGGGTTAGGTGTCAGTATTGCCCTACCGTGGTTAGAATCAATGGGGCCGCTCACAAGTTGGGCAACTGCAGCCACAAAAGGGGTTACAGGACAAGTAACGCCTAATCGTATGGCATTCCTCTATGTGCCGAATGGGAAAATCATGGAGGATTGGACACCGACAGAGGTAGGCGCAAACTATGAACTCACAGACATCTTAAAACCGCTTCTAAATGTCCGAGATAAAACGTTGGTTCTCAGTGGATTGACAGCAGATAAGGCACGCGCAAATGGCGATGGCGGTGGTGATCACGCAAGGGCGATGGCAGCCTTCCTCACAGGCGCACAACCGCGCAAAACAAGCGGCACAGACATTCACGCAGGCATTTCTGTTGACCAAGCTGCAGCGTCACATATCGGCAATCAAACGCGGTTACCTTCGCTTGAACTCGGCATTGATCCCGGTTACAGAGCAGGCAATTGCGACTCCGGTTATAGCTGCGTTTATTCAGCAACGATGGCATGGAAATCTGCAACGCAACCGCTGCCGAAAGAGGTTAATCCAAAACTCGCTTTTGAACGCCTATTTTCTACCGAACCGAACGCGCAGAAACTACAGCGCGATGAAGAACGAAAAAGTATTCTTGATTTTGTGAGGCAGGATTCAAAAGACCTAATCCGCCAAGTCAGCGGCAACGACGCTCGAAAACTTGATGAATACTTCTCTGCTATTCGCGACATTGAAATGCGGATAGAATCCGCAGAAAAGTTTCCGCCAATTGAGAATCCTAATTACACTGCACCAGAGAAAATTCCGGCAGATTTTCAAGAGCATGTGCGTCTGATGTTAGACCTGATCGCGCTTGCCTTCCAAACAGATGTGACCCGAATCGTGACTTTTACATTAGCAAATGAAGGTAGCAACAAGACATATCCGACTATCAATATTACTGATGGACACCATAATTTGTCACATCATGGTGGCGATAAAGCGAAAATAGATAAAATTCGGAAAATAGACATTTTGCATACACAGCAGCTTGCATACCTATTGGAAAAACTTGACTCCATTCCTGAAGGGGAAGGAACACTACTTGACCATTCTATGATTTTATATGGTAGCGGAAATTCGGATGGTAATCGACACAGCCATCACGATCTTCCAATTCTATTAGCTGGTCAAGGGTGTGGCACACTGAAAAGCGGGCGACATATCCAATATCCGAAGGAAACGCCACTCAACAATCTGTGGTTGTCTATGCTTAATCGAATGGATGTTAATTTGAGACAATTAGGGGATAGTACGGGTAGTTTAGAAGGACTATCTTAGATTCTATTAAACTCACAAATGCAAGTTCTTGCTGGCGAGGTTTCCTAACCTCGCCCTTTCACAATAGGTGTCATTCGTGCGGATCCATTATAGTTATTGCCCCTTTTCCTTCCCGTAACCGCCCCCACCTGGCGTTTCAATCTGAATAATATCATCTTTGCGTATAGGAAATGTGGCTTTACCAGCAAGAGTCTGTTCCTCTCCATCACGGATTAGCACATTTCGTCCTAATTGTCCAGCTTCGCCCCCTTGCAAACCATAGGGTTGAAACACGCGCCGTTCCGATAGGATTGTAACCTCCGCATCTGTGAGGAGTCTTAGAGAGCGGACAATTCCCGCACCGCCTTGGAATTTGCCGGCGCCGCCAGTCTCACGCCTAATCGCATACTGCTCTACCTGCATCGGATAACTCGTCTCAATTGCTTCTATAGGCGTATTCATCGTATTGGTCATGTGCGTATGGATAGCATCAATCCCATCACAGTTAGGGCGAGCTCCCATACCACCCGCGATGGTTTCATAATAGGTAAAATCTCTGCCGCGTGACGTATCATGACCACCTACTGTGATGTTACTCATAGACCCACAACTTGCGGCAGGAATTCGATCGGGGCATGCTTTTGCTAATGCACCGAAAAGTACGTCAACAATTCGCTGTGAAGTTTCAACGTTTCCGCCAGCAACCGCTGCGGGGAATTTTGCATTGATAACGCTACCTTCAGGCGCAATAATTTGGATCGGTTCCAGGCACCCCGCATTGGAAGGCACATCTTCACCCGCGATGCATCGGAACGTATAAAAAACAGCTGATACCGTGATAGCGTAAATAGCATTGACTGAGCCTCGTACCTGTCCTGATGTACCTGTAAAATCTACGATTGCGGTCCCGTCCTTGATTTCTATGGCAACCCGAATTTCTATTGACTCATCAGTAATACCATCGTTATCTAAAAAATCTGAATATTCATATCTGCCATCAGGAATTTCTCGTAAGAGTGCACGCACCATTCGGCTTGAATAGGCACAAAGTTTCTGCATATATGCCTCAATTTCCGAAATACCGTATTTTGCTACCATCTCCTGTAGCCGGCGTTCTCCGATGCGATTTGCGGCGAGTTGTGCTTCCATGTCGCCGCGGCGTTCTGTTGGCGTGCGCACATTAGCAAGAATTAGTTCCCATAAATCGGTGTCCAGTGCGCCCCTTCGGACAAGCTTAACAGGTGGAATCCGAATCCCTTCCTGAATCACACTTGTTGCGAGAGGCATGGAGCCAGGGGTCATGCCACCGACATCTGCGTGATGCGCGCGGTTCGCGACAAAAAAATCAGGACTGCTTTCTGATGCTTCACCGAAAACAGGTGCAACCAAAGTAATATCGGGCAGATGTGTCCCGCCACGATACGGATCATTAAGCACGATCATGTCACCGGGTTCCATTTCGGTCCGTTCAATTGCTGCTAACACCGAAAGCGGCATTGACCCCAGATGGACCGGGATATGCGCAGCTTGTGCGACCATTTGTCCTGAAGCATCAAAAACCGCACATGAAAAATCGAGACGCTCTTTGATGTTCGGTGAAAAGGCAGTACGTTGCAGCGTGACACCCATCTCTTCCGAAACGGAGGTGAGTATATTTTTATAAAGTTCTAATTTGATAGGGTCAAAGTTCATAGGTGGAACATATTTTAACATTTTCTCTTGTAATATACAAGAAAAATAGAACTATTCAATTGTTGCGAAGGACTTTTGTAGGAGGGCTTTGTGAACCGATTTTGAGAAAATCTGAAACTGAACGTTTCTGCCCATTTATTTTCCTATGAAAAAAAGACGTTAACTATGCTATACTATAATACGGAGAATAGGATAGCTCCGAAGTAGAGACATCAGTTAAACTTTCCACAATTGATAACATAAATTTACGTAGGAAACCTGTGAACGCAAAAGAGAAACAATTAAAACCGAAACCCGGTATAGAAACCATTAAGGCATATCAAGGCGGCAAACCGATTGAAGAGGTTAAACGCGAACTTGGTATCTCTGATATTATCAAGTTGGCATCAAACGAAAATCCACTCGGTCCCTCCCCGTTAGCGATGCAAGCAATTCAGGAGAGTGCTAAACAGGTAAATTTTTATCCTGACGGAAATGCCTATTATCTCAAAGCAGATTTAGCCAAACATCTTGACGTTACCGAAGGCCATCTAATTTTGACAAACGGTTCTAACGAGGTACTGCAACTTGTTGGTGAGACTTATCTCGGTCCTGGGGACGAAGTAATTTATGCAGAAGGGGCGTTTGTTGTCTACAAACTCGTTACCACCGTCTGTGGGGCAACGCCTGTTGTTGTGCCGATGCAGAACGATACACACCACTTGTTATCAATGGCAGCGGCAATCACTGATAAAACAAAAGCCATCTTCATTGCCAATCCGAACAACCCTACCGGGACAATGGTCACGGCTGCACAGACAGCGCAATTTATGGCACAGGTACCAGAAGATGTATTAGTTATCTTTGACGAAGCATATTATGAATACGTCACACATCCCGACTATCCACAGACATTACCTTACGTGATGGAAGAACGCAACTTCATTATTACCCGAACTTTTTCAAAAATCTATGGACTTGCAGGTTTGCGGATTGGTTACGGTATCGCATCGCTTTCCATTATTGCAACGATGAATCCTGTCCGTCAACCGTTTAACTGTAATGCAGTTGCGCAAGCAGCAGCACGTGCAGCACTCAAAGATACTGAGTACGTCAAGAAAAGCCAAGAACTCAACGCAGCAGGTAAGACTTTCCTCTATACTGCATTTGACAAGTTAGGTCTTCGCTATATTAAAACCGAGGGAAATTTTATCATGGTGTTTGTCAACCAACCCGGAGCTGATTTAGCGGATGCCATGATGAAAAAAGGGGTTATCGTGCGTGAAATGGCGGGCTACGGTTATCCTGACGCTATTCGGGTTACAATTGGTAAACAGGCGGAAAATGAACGTTTCCTTGAGGTGCTAACACCACTTGTCCGAGCAAGGTAAGGGATTATAAAATCCTGGCAGTAGCTGCTTCCAATTGATCTAAATTTTTTAACTGATAATTGAAAACCGACTACTGACAACTACTAAAATATGAAAGAACTTATTCAGATTGATAATCGGAAACCGACACGAAAAATACTGGTCGGCAGCGTGCCAATTGGCGGTGGCAGTCCCATCTCTATTCAAACGATGACCACCACGTTGACGCACGACGTTGATGCAACGTTGGCACAAGTTGAACGTTGCTCGGAAGCAGGCGCACAGATTGTCCGTGTTGCCGTGCCAGAAGAAAAAGACGCGAAGGCACTTAGCGAATTAGTGAAACGTTCCCCCGTGCCGATTGTGTCTGATATCCATTTTAATTATCGCTACGCGCTTGCTGCAGTAGATGCAGGTGTAGCAAAGGTACGCATCAATCCGGGGAACATAGGGAACGAAGAGCGAATTGCACAGGTGTTGTCTGCTGCGAAAGCCGCAAATATTCCGATTCGTATCGGTGTTAATGAAGGTTCTCTTGAAAAAGACTTGTTGGAGAAGTACCCATCACCAACAGCAGAGGCGTTGGTAGAAAGTGCAATGCGGCATGTCAATATCTGCGAAGAACACGATTTTACAGACATTGCCATCTCCGTGAAATCCAGCGATCCACTTCGGATGATAGAAGCGAACCGAATGCTTTCGGCAAAAGTCCACTATCCGTTACACCTCGGTGTGACAGAAGCTGGTACACCCCGGCGCGCACATGTTAAATCTACGCTTGGCATTGGAACGCTGTTGTTAGAAGGCATCGGGGATACTATCCGCATCTCTATCACAGGTGATCCCGTTGAAGAGGTCCTGACTGCAAAGGAACTCCTGCGTGCGCTCGGTATGGCTGAAAACATGTTGAATGTTATCTCTTGCCCATTCTGTGGGCGCGGTGATCCTGACGCAGATTATGAAAATATCGTTGCTGTTGCAGAAGAACTTTTAGAGAAGCATGGCATTAATATGGATGTGGCAGTGATGGGGTGTGAAGTTAATGGACCTGGTGAGACACGGAACGCTGAAGTGGGCATCCATTTGGGTGGGAAGGAGCTTGCCGTTCTAAAAATTCGTGGTGAACGGGTCCGCACTTTCCGAGGGAAAGACGAAGTTAATCCAGAGTTTTTGGCAAATGCATTGTTAGAAGCAGCTCTCCAGTGGCAAGCATCAGATGCATGAATTGTTTAGTAATAATAAATAAAGATATGGATTACCATTTCGGAATGTCACACATATCAGGACTTACGCATTCCCCTCGCTTGCGGGGGGATAAAGGGGGGTAAAACCTTGAAAATGCCAAAAAATCAGGGTTAAAATCCTTAAAAGGACAAGATTCTAAACAAGGATATCCGAATTTGCGTAAGTCCTGACATATAAAAAACCGTCTTTCAATAGTGTGATTTATGAACCACTCCATAGGCATCAACTTAAAGAAATATCTGTGTTTATTGAACCCTTTTCAATATGCACTATGATTGAGACTGTCCCGTAGGGACGATATGTTTATAACATAAAACCCAAAATCCGTGAAAATCACAAAAACAATTAGTTAACTGGTACAAGTCGTTAATTCGCTCTCAAAAGAATGCGTTTTCTAAAAAAAGCGGTCCGATCCATTGTTGTACAAGTTTGTGCTATCGCCCTATTTTTCTGGTTATACCAGAAACTTATGGTATACATCATGCGCGAAACAGGACTTCGCCTGGGGGCGGTAAAGTTTCACAGACACTTTGTCCCTCTCTATGCCGAACCTCAACTTGCTCTAAGTTGGTGGATTCTTCCTGCGCTTTTTATATGTATCGGATTTCTTTATCTTTGCTATAAATATCTCCTACCGAATAGCATGCGTTCGGGTCGTCTTATCGGGATAGCGATTGTCTGTTTTCTTGCTATCAATATCAGTGTTGCGCAAATTGATGGGTTCCGAGAAATAAGCACAGAAGACGAGCCAAAGCGAATTTTAGCTCTTTTGTCACCCTACACCCGAACATCACTTGAATACTATGAAGATGTGCCGCGTATAGATGAATTGGGACTCCGTACATTTTTGCGGGATTTCAGCAAACCAGAGTTATTCGATACGCTTTCAGGACACACGCGAACACATCCCCCTGGCGGTGTCGTATTCTTGTGGATAGTTAGCAAAATCTTCGGTTACAATCTCGTATCGGCATCGTTGGCATCAGTTCTTTTTACAGCGATAGTAGTAGTCCCCATCTATAAACTTGCGGTACGGCTTTACGATGAAAAGGTAGCGCTTTACGCGCTCCTACTTTTCCTTATCACACCAAATTTTGTGATGTTTACCACTACATCTATGGACGGTCCCTTTAGTGTATTTCCAATTCTCAGTCTCTACCTCTTTTATGAAGCAAGAGAACGAGAAATTGCACCGGATATTGCCTTAAGTACATTCCGGCCATACAGTTTATTAACAGGAATTTCCCTTGCACTCGGCATGTTTATGACTTATGCAACAGTGGTTATCGGTGTTTTCTTGTGCGTAATCGCTTTATTAGAACGAAAACGGTTTGTGCAGTACTTGAAAGTTTTGGCGTTTGCAGCAACAGGTTTCATCGGATTTTATCTGTTACTTATTATACTGACCGGTTTCCAACCGCTTGAGGCACTCTGGGCAGCGATCAAAAGAGATGAAGCAGCGATGGGAGGAAAAGGTTATGAAAGTATTGATCTCTATTTACATCTGAGTTTCGCCAATCTTTTCGCTTTCCTGATTGGTGTGGGCATTCCGATTACAACAGTCTGGCTTCATCAACTGGTATCAACAGTACGGGAGTGGAAACAGAACAGTGCTTCATCTGAGTCAGAAAACAACAAGCCCCGTATTCCATGGATTTTCAACCTTGAAAAGTCAGATACTTTTGTCCTCGGTTTCCTAATAACGCTCCTCTATTTCACATTCTCGACCTTATTTACGATGGAGGTAGAACGTATTTGGATTTTCATGGTGCCATTTTTCGTTATCCCTGTTGCAAAATACCTCACGGCGCGACCCCGTTCTGATTTTTACTGGGTTGCGGGCATGCTCGTTGTGCAACTCATCATATCGGAAGTTTTGCTTTATACGTATTGGTAGTGAATCAGACATTGTCCCACATCCATAATCAACCCAGAAGAAACTAATATGCGAATTCTTTATGTCATCGATTCCATGACAAAAGACGGTGCTGAGTCGCAATTGCTCAAGACGTTAACACAACTCTCACCAGACCAATATGAGGTGTCCGTTGTGCTGAGTCGAGCTGAAGGGGAACGTTTTAGTGAACTTACCGCATTGCCTTGCGTTCGAGATGTAACCACACTTGCAGGTAAAAACAAACGGATGAAAGTGTTAGAAAAAGCGTTCACACTTGGTGGTATTGTTAAGGCAGTTAAACCGGATATTGTGCATAGCTGGTTGTGGTATTCTAATTTTCTCTGTGGGGTCTCCCATAGACTCGGTCTATGGCGAAAGATTCCCTTCATCGCTTCACAGCGCGGCGATTACCATGCAAGATATAGCAAATTTCGGCTCTGGCTTACGGAAAAACTGATTTACAGTCCTGCAGACTGCCTATTGACGAATTCAGAACAGATTCAACGTCATCTCCAACAACTTTATCCAGACAAAAAGATTTGCAGCATCCCAAATTTATTGGAATTACCTACAGAGGAATGGACTCATAAGCAAAGAGATGCTGCCGAAGAGAAGTTAATTGTTAGTGTCGGACGATTCGCATCGGAAAAAGGACACCGTTATCTGATAGAGGCGTTAAGTTTACTGAAGCGCAAGGATATTCAATGGCGATGCACATTCCTCGGTGAGGGTGAGTTAGAATCAGAACTCCGTACACTCACAGCAGAACACAATCTCTCGGATAAGATTACGTTCCCCGGATTTTGTGAAGATGTCTTTTCTGTGCTTTTAAAAGCGGACGTTTTTGTGCTTCCCTCGCTACACGAAGGTTCGCCAAATGCTTTGATTGAAGCGATGGGTATCGGCATGCCGTGCATCGCATCAGATGTGGGAGGCATTAGAGACTTGATTGAAAATGAGAGAAACGGCATCCGAGTTCCACCGCAGGATTCGGTTGCATTAGCAGATGCATTGCATCGCATGCTGACAGAACCTGATTTTGCAAGGAAGTTAGGTAGAGATGCACGAGCAACTATTCAGCGAAAATTCAATAGCGCAGAATCCATTCGAAAATTAGAAGCGGTTTATCAAAGCTTTTTATAGTAGATTTTAGAATTACCTGAACACTTTTGATCTATGCGTTTAGCAAACCTAACGGACTGCGTGTGTTGTAGCACAACCTGTTAGGTTGTGTTCCGTTTCTGCACAACCTTTATGTGTCAATTTAAGGATTTTTGATTTTGAGGCCGTCTCTTCAGTCCCTACGGGACTAATTAGGACAAACACAATAACTGCGTATTGATAAGAGTTGATAATAATGCAGACGTTTCTTAAGTTGACACCTATGTGTTCCGTTTCTGCACAACCTGTATGAAGATTAATTTATTAATTCGGTAATTTTCTATTCGTACAAGGCAGGTGTACTCACCCGCTGGCGAGGCGGGGAATGCCTAAATCATGCGAATACCATACGCGTATTCGCTTCATACCGTTGATTTCTTCCTAACCTCGCCACATTACCGAAATATTTTCTTAATCTTCATACAGGTTGTGCTACAGAAATGAAATGCCCAAGTAATTATATGCTTTACTATATAGGAATACCATGCCTTACCAACTCGCAAATTTTGTAAAAAGTGCAGTTTCAATCGTTATATGCGGACTCGGCATTCCATGGCTCATCCGAGAATGGGTCTGTCGAAACAGGATAGCCATTCTCTTGTACCATGATGTGCAGCCTAATGTCTTCGCAAAACATATTGCTTATCTCTCCCGTCATTATGCAATTATTTCATTAGGGACGCTTGTCTCAGCCATCTATAATAAAGATTTTTCCGAAATTCCTCCGAAAAGTGTTGTGGTTACGATAGACGATGGTCACGCAGGTAATGTTGCGCTTTTGCCAATTATCAAGCAGTACCGCATCTGTCCAACAATTTATGTATGCACACAGATTATCAATACACATCGTCACTTTTGGTTTAAAATTTCGGAACAGGTAAAAAAAGAAAAAGAAAGACTGAAAAAACTACCGAATATAGAAAGGTTAACACGTCTAAAGCAAGAGGTTGATTTTGAACCTGAAAAGGAATATCAAGATAGGCAGGCACTTAATATAGCCGAAATGAAAGAAATGATGCAAGACGTTGACTTTCAACCGCACACCCAATTTCATCCGATCCTGCCGCAATGTACGGAAACAGAATGTAAACAAGAGGTACTTGGCAGCAAAGCTGATTTAGAGAAGTTTTTAGGGGTTGAATGCTTTCATTTCAGTTATCCAAATGGTGATTACACCGAACGCGAGATTGAAATTGTTAAAGCAGGAGGATTCCGCTCCGCACGCACGACAGATTTGGGATGGAATGGTATCAATACATCGCCTTATAAACTAAAAGCTATTTCAATCAGTGACGATGCAGGACTTATCCGCTTTCGCGCAGAGCTGACAACAATTCCGCAACGGATTGGTAAATGGGTAAACTTTTTATTATGGAAAATGGCGAATTAACAAAATGGCACCGTGCCTACATTCAGAACGCTTATTACGAATTGGAACAAGGCACAACGCGGAGGCAGCTCAATACACTTAACATCAAGGCTGCTGACAGAAAGGTTTTGGATGTTGGGTGTGGACCAGGAAATCTCCTTGTCGCGCTATCTGCAGATAACCCGCAGCTCCTTATCGGTGTTGACGTTGATGCAACATTTTTATCGATTGGATATTCAAAAATCAAAGAATTAATAGCCCCGTCTTCAAAAATTCCTACCTTGATTTGTGCTTCACTCCCAACTTTACCTTTTGCGGATGAGACTTTTGATCTTGTAACCTGTTTTCTCGTTATGCCGCATGTGCCTGATGATAAAGCTGCCTTAACCGAACTTGTACGTGTGCTAAAACCGGGTGGTACCCTCGCTGTCTCTGGGCATGGGTTGGGATTCCCGCTCCGTTACCTAAAACGTTTCAAACTGAAACCGTTGCAGATGTATCTTGCCAGCATAATTTATAGATGCACAGGGAAAAAATTGATCCGAAACACGCTTCAAAATGAAAAGAAGATTTGCAATATTTTAAACGACATCGGTTTAACAATAGATGTCCAAAACTACAACAAAAAGGTGTTTGGCTGTGTTGCAACTTACTGGATTAGAGCAACCAAAAGCGAAACGATTCCTAACGCAACGCAATAATACGAAAACAGAGAGAATTTGCCTCTGTTCAGCACTGCCAGCAAAAACCGCAGCGCGATATAACCAACAACAAACGAGGTCAGCATACCAGCACCCACAATGTAAAGGGGTATCTCGGTGTTTTCAATATCGGAGATTTTGAGTGCAACCGCACCGAGTATCGCAGGAATTGAGAGTAGGAAAGAATATTCTGCAGCGGTTTTAGCGGGAATCCCTAAGAATAACGCGAGCGAAATTGTTGTTCCAGAACGGGAAATGCCGGGGGTAATTGCACATCCTTGGGCAATACCGATTAGCGGCGCGTGCCACGTTTTCACTGCCCTGTTTGAGGAGTCGGCACTATCCCTATTCTCTCTACGGAGCCGAGGCAATTGAAGGATAACACCGGTGAGGATTAGCATGATACTTACGATAAGGACTTTGTCGAAAAAAGATTCCAACTGCGTCTTGAAAAGCACTGCGATAATGCCAGTTGGAATAGAACCAAGCAGTATCAACCAAATAAATCTGAGTTCAGCTGATGTATTAAGCGTTGCAATTGGCTTCCGATAAAACTCCGTCTTCCCAAGCGTTGATAGTCCACCAACCACTAATCTCCCTATTGCGCCACGATATGCGACAAGCACAGCGGCTAATGTCCCTACGTGCAGCATTACATCAAAAAAGACGAGTGGCTCTTTTAATCCAAGGTATTGCTGCGCTAAGACGAGGTGTCCTGAACTGCTAACGGGTAGAAATTCGGTTAAACCTTGTAAAATGCCGAGAAGAATCGCTTGAAGAAATGTCATATTGCCTTTACGCTTGGCGAAATCCAGTCTCTGTGCGATGCCAATTCTGTGCTTGGTCAGGGTGGCGAAACGGTATATTTCTACCCAATAACTGCTTTAGCACATCGCTTTCACCTGCTAATGCATCATCTGTTAGCTGCCGTGGCATATCCTCTTGCGGATAGATAACAGAACGGTTATACATACCGAGCAACCCAACACGCGGGGCATCCGTGGTATTCGGCAGACACTGATGCCAGATCGCACCGTTTGTGAATAAAATTGACCCTTTCGGCGCGATAGCAACGCTCATCTCAAGCCCTTCTGCTTCACCCAATTCGGGACGGCGGAGTGTTTTATGTGAACCAGCAATACATGCAGTTGCACCACTTTCTGCTGTAAAATCGTCTAACATCCACACCGTTTGTCCTGTTAGTGAACCGGACGGAAACGGGGCTTGCATCGCCCAATACGGATAGTCAATATGCCAACCGCCTGCAGGCGCACCGGGCCCGACGATGTTCGCTGTGAATGTAGATGCAATCATATCTTCACCGAGCATCCGTTTCCACACTGCCACCACGGTCGAATGTTGAATGAGTCTCCGAAAGACAGGCGATTTGCCCACAATTGCCCAGACGCGCCGAATTTTACCATCGCCATAACTGTGGTCATGTCCGTTAGCAATGTCGTCATCAACCATCTCCCAGATTGCCTTGCGAGCTTCGTCTGCTTCTTCAGCTGAAATCACATTCTCAATAATGTGGAAACCAATTTCGCGGAGGTCATGTTCAACAAGGTCAAGTCTTTCTGAATTTAATGCGGATTTAATGTTCATATTGTTTTCCCTCTGTACTATCGGATACGCGGTAGATTGCGAATCGTCTCAATTATCCGATCCTCCAAATCATTTGCATCGCTATCTGGTACCCGATTGTGCTTATCCATCCATGCGATGTTTTCTGCCACGCTCTCAGTTACTGGAATTTGTGGGCTAAATTCAGGCAATGCTGCTGCTAATTTCTGATGACTGAAAATCTGTGTATGCCCGAAGTTGCTCCGCAATCCGCTGAACCGTTCTGGTGACATCGCAATAAGTGCTTCTTGGGACACATGCACTATTTCTATGTCAACACCAAGTGCTTCTGCAGCCGCGCTGTGCCACTCATCCCACGTACGTGCTTTCGGATGTACTATGTTGTATATTTCACCAAAACATTCGGATTTGCCAAGAATTTCTGCAAACGCAACACCTGCATCTCGTGATGCAAGGAATTGAAAATAGTTTAATCCATCGCCTGCAGAGAGGATCGGCTTCCCCTTTCGCAACCGATCAATCCAACTGCCGTCTCCTCCTACCTGCCGAAGAAGGTTCATACCGGGTCCGTGGGTATAAGATGGCTTGAAAATAGTAACAGGAAACCCATCGCGTGCATGCGCCTCAAGTAGCAGATTGTCTGCAGCGACTTTTCCGAGCCCATATCCCGATGTGCCTTGCAACAGTGCCGTCTCTGGTAGATTAATCCCACTGAAAGGTGGACCATAAGTCATCACGGTGGAGCAATGGACAAAGTGTCCGACGCGTCCCTGACATGCACGCAGTGCAGACGCTGCGTCTTCCGCATTGAAACTAATCATATCAATAACGGCATCCCAGTTTTCTGCACCGACTTTTGCCTCAAAATCATCGCGATCTTGTCGGTCACCCTGAATCACACGGACATCGGGCGGTGGTGGGTCAGCATGCTGCCCGCGATTAAATAGAACGACTTCGTAGCTTCTGTCTAACAGTGCTGCTACAATTCCACGACTGATGTTGCCTGTCCCACCGATAACTAAGACTTTCATTTGTTAGATATCTCCTTTATCAATATAATTCCATTGGAACCGTTTAATATTGTCCTGTTTATGCTAAACGTATAGGATTCCTTAGACCTTTACCCAAAGTTATTCTCCTGCACTACAACAGTTTTTTTTCGTTTTCGACGTGTAAGGGAAATACCGCCAAACCCACTGATGATAGCGATGTAAAAACCAAAGTCGTACCACCATCCTGTATTTTGCGGTTCATAGACACGGATATCTGAATTAAATATACTCCAGATTAGCGAAATAGGTGCAATCCATCCGTGCCAAATTCCCCAGAAAAATCCGGCAGGTTTCTCAACGGTATGTTTCCCGTCACCGGGCACACATCCAACAACCGTGATGAGTGCTATCAATATCAGTAGGCAAATTAATTTTTGAGTGTTCATCTTCTATTTCATGTTCATTTCAAGTTGTGGATTATCTATATCAATAATTGCCCGTGCTAAAGCCCAATCTAATCGGCGTCTGTAATAGCCATCAATGCGCAATCCTTTGAACGCCGTCAAAAAAACATCATGTGTTTGCTCACGGATTGTTGCTAAGCGAACATTAAGTCCGTCTATATCCGGACACCACGGCACACCGATTTTCGTAATAGAACGACACTGGTAACGTACTTGATACGCACCCAATTCTGCTGGTAGACAAAAACGGATAGAGGCAGAAACAGTATTATCTATAGCGATGAGCCCCAGATTCCCTTCAGCCTCATTGAACACAATACTGCGGTTACGAGAAGACACAGGCAGATGTCTACGTAGCTTGCTAAGTTTTCCGAGCAGTTGATTATTGCGCCACACCCTAACATCCGATAGTACATTAGGAGCAAATAGGGCAAGACCTACTGGATGTTCCGTGTCATCAAACATATAACTCATGTTTCTGTTTTGTTTATCTTGTCCTGTTCCATTTTGTGTTTGCGGTACTAAAGAGATAAAATCACACAACCGATGCAAAAATAATCCGCTCCGAATAAACGCCTCAGGGATAATTGCTGCAACCCACGGACAATTTGTTAAGCACTGCTCAAGCGCATATTTGTAAAGATCGTCGTAGTGAGTCGATTTTGGAAACGGCAACCCGCGCCGCGTTGCGGAGTTGCGCGCTAACCAAGGCGGATTGGTAATGCAAACATTAAATCCTTTTGGAAAATCCGTGAGCGTGTCGCGTTGCACGATTCCTTTTGTTCCGGGCTCAATATCGTAAAATGCCCAACCTTGACAAAGGAAACCTGCAGAGTCCATTAATCGCGGAATATCCTTTGCACCCGCAAAAGGTTCAAGGACGATCTGTTGTTCTAAATTAGCATTTTTTGCCCACGTTTGAAAAGGTTCTAACTGAAAAGGATTTCCGCGGGTGTAGTAGCGTCCATTCGCACGTTTTTTGTCCATTTTCTTATAGTTTTATTTGAGTGTGTTAAAGATTTGTAAATTAGACACCTTATAAATTCTTTGCAGAACTCAAATTACTTAACGTATTATTCCAAATAAATATACACTTTTTTATCAAAAATATCAAGGAAATTTTGAGTCAATTTCTTTATTGGAAATAATTTATATATCATAAAAAAACTTGACAAAATCTTTTTTAGCGTGTAATATATTAGTCAATTAGAATTGTTTGATATAAACAAACGATATTTTATGAAAATGAGTCTCAATATCATAGGATGGGTATTCGTTAACGAGACAACAATTCCGAACTTTTTGATACTATACCTGCCAAAATATATGGCGAACCTTTCTATTGTCCGCGTTTATTCCAGAATCTGCAATTTATAAATAAGGAGATAACTATGTTTAAAAACCGGCCCATTTTATTCAATTATTTTTTATTAACCTTGCTTTCATTCACCTTCATTGGAACATTACATGCCGAAACAATAATACTCTATTCTGGACGTAGTAAGAGTCTCGTTGATCCAATTATTCAGCAGTTCGAAAAAGAGACCGGCATTGAGGTAAAGGTGAGTTACGCGAATACGACACAGTTAGCATCGAAGCTCTTGACTGAGGGTAAAAAAAGCCCCGCATCACTATTTTGGGCACAAGATGCTGGTGCGCTTGGCGCTGTCAGTAAAAAAGGATTGTTTACAAAACTACCGGAATCAGTTCTCTCAAAAGTTCCAAAGACTTTCCGGCACGTTGACGGATCCTGGGTTGCAACAAGCGGTAGAGCACGCGTCCTTGCCTATTCCCCTGAACGCGTAAAGATGGAAGCACTTCCTGAAAGCGTTTTTGATTTAACACAACCGAAGTGGAAAGGTAAAGTCGGTTGGGCACCCCTCAATGCCTCGTTCCAAGCGTTTGTAACAGCGATGCGTGCACAAGTTGGAGAAGAACGCACGGAAAAATGGTTACGCGATATGAAGGCAAACGGGACAAAAGCCTATCCCAAAAATACACCGATTATAGAAGCACTTGCTGCGGGAGAAATTGACCTGGGTTTACCAAATCATTACTACCTCTTCCGTTTTAAAAAGAGAGATTCAAAGTATCCAGTGGAACAGACCTTCTTCAAAGCAAACGATCCTGGTAACCTCGTGAATGTCGCTGGAATCGGATTGTTGAAAAGTAGCGATAACAAGGAGACTGCGCTGAAGTTCATTGAATTTCTGCTCTCCGTAAAAGCGCAACAGTATTTTGTCAGTGAGGTTTTTGAATATCCCGTGACCGAAGGTGTGATACAGAATACCAATTTATTGCCATTAGAAGATTTACTCAAAATAGTACCGACTTTTGATTTAAATGAGATGGATGATCTTGAAGGCACTATCAAACTTTTTCGGCGCGTTGGTATTATGTAGCAGGCAAGGGCGGAATCGATTGCTGAGAGATTGAGGTGAACCATCAACACGCAACGCACCTTTATCCATATTTGGCAGAGATGGTACTTCTTTATCCCCGCAATCGTTGTCGCAGTCGGTGGGTTGATTCCGTTAGGATATCTGATTGCTAAAGCATTTGATGTTGAAGGCACTGCGTTGGTGGAAAATCTGTTTCGCTGGCGAAACGCGAAACTTTTCCTTAACACACTACTGTTGACGGTTGGCGTTCTGATTGTTGATATTCTTTTGGCAACCCCAGCGGCATGGTTAACCACCCATGCAAACCTCCGAGGAAAACGGATTTTTAGTGTTTTATGTGCGCTACCGTTAGCTATCCCGGGCTATGTGATGGCTTTAGCGCTCTTGGGTCTCGGAGGAAACAACGGCATATTTGCAGCCCTTTTTGGTAAAAGCATCCCACGCCTTAGCGGCTACTGGGGGGCTTTAATCGCGCTCTCCTTCTACACAAGTCCATATCTTTTTCTCAATTTACGCACCGCCCTCTTAGGACTTGACCCGAGTCTTGAGGAATCAGCACGAAGCCTCGGCTATCGGCAATGGGGCATTTTCGTCCGTGTTATCCTGCCACAACTTCGGCCCGCATTCTATGCAGCCGGATTGCTTATCTGTTTACATGTGCTTGGTGACTTTGGCGTTGTCTCATTAATGCGTTATGAGACATTTAGTTATGCGCTGTACATTGAGTATGATATGGCGTTTAATCATAACTACGCTGCATGGCTTGCATTAATACTTCTTGCCTTTACCGGTTGCTTGCTCTACCTTGAAACGCGATTGCTAAGTAAGGTAGCACTCCATCGTGCTGGACACGGTACTGCTCGGCACCGTTCTTTAATTCCGTTGGGCGTATGGCAAAGTGCGGGTTACCTCTATTTAAGTTTGTTGTTCATCGCAACTGTTATGATACCTGCAGCAACAGTGTTTATCTGGATGTTCAGAGGGTTTGAGGTGTCAACATTAGGCGGGCTTTTAGAAGCGCTGATCGGTTCTGTAAGTGTTGCTGTTCCATCTGCGGTAGGGTGTGCAGTTTTAGCCGTTCCATTTGCGTATATTGGTGTGCGTTATGCCTCGCGTTTCTCAAACACGTTGGCCCGTATCCCGTATGTTATTTACGCTATACCACCGCTTGCATTTGCGTTATCGTTCATCTTTATTGTTGGCAGTCCTGATACCATATTACTACTAATTTGCGCATGTATCCTTCATTTCCTTGCAGAAGCGGTAGGCCCCGTGCGTAGTCCACTCTACCAAGCCTCACCCCACTTAGAAGAAGCAGCTCGATCACTTGGCAGTTCACCTTTCCAAGCATTTTTCAGGACACTATTTCCACTCCTCACGCGCGGTATGTTGATAGCCACTGCACTCGTTTTCCTTGCCACAATGAAAGAATTACCGCTAACTCTCCTACTCCGTCCTGCCGAATATGAGACCTTATCGGTAAATGTATGGGATTATACAGAAGAGGCGATGTACGCACAGGCGGCACCGTATGCGTTTGTAATCCTACTTTTTTCTGCACTATTTGTCGGCCTCCTCATCCGCAAAGAAGAAGTGTAACACATTTTTTCAACAATTCTTGGACACATTTGTCTACTTCTGATATAATGCAAACATATTAATTTAACGCCAGTTTGATAATATAACCCAAGTTGCTACTTCTGTAGCACAACCTGTTAGGTTGTGTTTCCGTAGCGGACGCAACCTAAATGAAGATTAATTTATTAATTCGGTAATTTTCTGTCCCGCACGAGACAAGTGTACTTCTCCTGCTGGCGAGGTTTCCTAACCTCGCCAAATTACCGATTTATTTTCTTAAACTTCATACAGGTTGCGATACAATTGTGTGCAAGTAATTATAGATTTTACTATAAAAATGGTGTTTACATGTTTAAAATCTTATAGGTAGCAACTTGGGTTAATATAGTGAAATCCAAAAATATATGTACGCTTTTGGTCCGTGGGGACTAAACAGTCAGACTGTGTTGTAGCACAACCTGTTAGGTTGTGCATCTTAGTCCACAAACTAACAGGTTGTGGGACAGAAGTGTCCCGTTAATTGTCCGTTTTACTATAGTAATTTGGATGTCAGTCATCGTTATACCAGCATACACTATGGAATATATATTTTGTTAGATTTAATCACACTACCGCCGTTCATTACGCTTGGTGAAAATGCGCTTAGAATACTTCTCTCATTTACACTGAGTGTTTTTATTGTGCTTATCTATCGGTGGACACACGCTAAATCCCCACAAAAACCATTTACCGATACCCTCATCATTCTGTGCATGTTAATTTCAGTGGTGATGGTTGTCATTGAAGATAGTATCGCTCGTGCCTTTAGTCTTGTCGGGGCACTCTCGATTATCCGTTTTCGTACGGCAATCCAAGACCCACGCGATATCGGATTTGTCTTTTTCGCGTTAGCAGCAGGTATGGCTGTTGGTGCTAAAAAATCGGCAATTGCAGTTGTCGCTACGTTCCTTATCGGGCTAATAATTCTTTGTATGTACTACTGGCATCAGTATTTTGCAAAGAATAATGAGTTTACCCTTGAAATTTGTCTGCCACCTGACCGACAATCTGAAACCGTTTATCGCTCCATTTTTGATAAACATCTCATTTACGAACGCTTAATTGATAGACGGATTAAAAAGTCAAAGGTCGTTGAGTTGAATTTTCGAGTAAAATTGGCAAATTCGGATGAGTGGCTCACATTTTATAATGAACTCTCAGGACATGAAAACATCACTGAAGTTAAGTTAGATAAAGAGTAAAAATACGAACCCTTCTGTTCCTAATCTGTCTAAATTCAAAATAGCAAGAAGGAGAATATCATGAAACAGATAAAACTAATAGTACTCATTGGACTAATATTTGGTCTCGTAACATACGCATACACCCAAGAAAATGAGGGCACATCAAAACTTTCAGAAGAACAGAAGCGATTCGACCTTGATGATAACGGCGTACTCAGCTTTGAAGAAAGTCAACTCATGCTTCGAATTACAAGTTTTGAGGCGTTCACAGATAGCAAGTTAAGCCCTGAAGAAATTAAGAAAAGCGCCAGCGATCCACCTCCTAACATTAATCCTGGACAGCGTGGGGGACCACCCGATTTTGGTGGGGGGAGACCTCCCGGTTTTGGCGGTGGGAGACGTGGACCGCGTCCGGCAGAAAAACTGGTTGCACGTTTTGATACAAACAAGGATGGAAAATTAACTGGCGATGAGCGGAAAGCAGCACTTGAAGCGCGGGGTGACGCATATTCACCTGAACAACGCGCGGGAACCCCAACTGGCAATATTGAAAACGATGTGAAAACAAGTCTGGCTGCCACACCAAAAAACTCACCTACTTTTTATGAAGCTGGGACACTTCGTACGCTGTATCTCCGTTTCCACGATGAAGATTGGTATGCACAACTAAACGCATTCTATCGTACAGATGTAGAAGTGCCTGCTGAATTAGTTGTTGATGGGAAAGTTTATCCAGAAGTCGGTATTCGATTCCGGGGAACCTCATCCTACTTTACCGTTGAATCGGCAAAAAAGTCGTTCAATGTTGCTATTGACTACGGTGATGACAATCAACGCCTTTACAGCTATAAGACACTCAATCTACTCAACGGACACGTGGATCCATCCTTCCTTCGTGAAGTGCTCTACAATCGGATTGCACGCGACTACATCCCTGCCATGAAAACGAATTTTGTGAAATTGGTTATCAACGGGGAAAGTTGGGGAGTGTATATCAATCTGCAGCAATATAACAAAGATTTTCTGGATGAGCAGTTCGGTACAAGAGATGGTGTGCGTTGGAAAGTAGGACCGGGCGGTGGCGCATTGACCTACCCTGGAGATGATACGGCAGCATATCAGAGGACATATCAACTTAAAACTGCGAATGTCGAAAACCCTTGGGAAGATTTAATGGCACTCTGCGAAATGCTTGATGCGAAAACGCCTGACGCAAAATTAGAAACGGACTTACCAGCGATATTTAACGTAGACCGTGCTCTATGGCAGCTTGCTGTCTCAAACGTCTTTATGGATGACGATAGCTACATTCATAAAGGTGGAGATTTTTCCATTTATCAGGATGTCAATGAGAGATTTCACCTCATTTCGCACGATAACAACGAAACTTTCAGGTTTGCAGGCGAGCGGCGTGGCGGCGGTGGCCCCGGTGGTAGAGGAGGCCCTGGTGGTTGGTCGTGGGGAGAATTAATAGTAGGAACGCTATCTCCTACGACACACGCAGAAAACCCGATGCGTCCGGTCATTAGCCGCCTGCTTGGTATTCCAAAATGGAAAGCACGATATATCGCACACGTACGTACAGTCGTAGATGAGTGGCTGGATTGGGAGGTGTTGGAGCCGATCATCAAAGAATACCATGCAATCATTGATTCAGAAGTGCAAAAAGACGATAAAAAACTTTATGGCTACCGCCGTTTTGAGGAAAGTGTTGATAGCGACGGTGGCGGACGCACACCGAGTTTCAAGCGATATGTAACCCAAAGACGAGAGATTTTACTCAATCATCCAGAATTGAACAAACCGACACCGAAGATTGTTTCTGTTTCCACATCTGAGAATCCTATGCCAAACCAACCCGTTGAAATTACAGCGAAATTAGATAATACTGTTGCAGCGGATTCAGTTTTATTGTATTATGGCACTGATCGCCATGCAGTTTTTAAACACATAGAGATGTCAAGAAATAGAGATAAATTTATCGGCAGCATTCCAGCTTTTCCTGCAGGAACTACTGTCTATTATTATGTCGAAGCAAGTGCAGTGAAAACGCACGGCACAACTACATTTTCACCTGCAAGAGCAGAATTCGGTGCAGCACATTACCGAGTCACAGCACCGCGGGCAAAAGAGGTGGTGGTTGTAATTAATGAACTTATGGCAGTCAATACCGATAGTATTGTTGATCCACAGGGAGATCACGAAGACTGGCTTGAACTACACAACATCACAGATAAACCCGTGCTGCTTACCGGAATGTACCTCACAGATAAAATAGACAATCTCACGAAATGGGAATTTCCTGAGAACACCAGGATTCCACCGCGCGGGTACTTGATTGTATGGTTGGATGAAGATGGAAAAGCGGAGGAAGGGTTGCATGCAAACTTTAAATTATCCCGTAATGGTGAAACAGTCATGCTCGTGGATACAGATGCGCGTAAGAATCAGGTGATAGATACAATTACATTTGGACAGCAGGAAAAGGATACCGCTATCGGTAGGCTACCCAATGCTATTGGCACTTTTCAAGTTCTAAAGATGACACCTGGGAAACAAAACAGTAAAAACAAAACAAAATAACGGATCTCCAAAAGAAAACGAACTTTTTTGTTTGGACTACGTCTTATAGGTTAAAAGTGAAATTTAAAACCTAAATACGACAAGGCTTAGTGATATACGCCTGGCTTTTGGAGGAGATTGATGTCCGTTACCACTTTCATCACAGATATGGAAACCTATTCGGATATAGTTCAAGTGGAAGATTTTGACAGCCAACAGGAACGCGAACTCATCTTGCGATGCCAAGAAAAAGATGCTGCCGCAATGGGCACCCTCGTTGTGAAATACCAACACTGGGTTTACAACATCGCTTACGGCATACTTGGTCATCATGAAGACGCACAGGATGCCGCCCAAGATGCATTTCTTTCTGTTTGGAAAAATATTAACAAGTTTCAGTTCCGATCCCAATTCTCCACATGGCTGTACCGAATTGTTACAAACAAATGCCTGAACGTTATTGACCAACGTAAACGTCGCAAAACAGACCCGATGGAGATTGATGACTCGCAACCTTGGGTGCCGCTCAATACTGTGACACCTGAACAAGAAGCATTACGCTCCGAACAAAGTGAAATACTCCACTCGGCTCTCAGTAGACTTAAAGAAAGTTATCGCACAATCTTAATCCTTCGCGAATTGCGTGAACTTTCTTATGAAGAAATAGCAGAAGTACTCAATTGCACGCTGGGGCGCGTCAAGTCCCGTTTACATGAAGCACGAAAGGCGCTAAGAGCTGAACTCGAACGCATTGATTGGTAACAGTAATAGGCACACACCCCTGTGCCGTAACCCTAAAGTAGAAGGCACGTTCCTTTGTAATGTAACCTCTAACTAATTAAAGTCGAAAAAATGAAACACCAACGTATCCAAAAACAACTATCGGCATATTTAGACAATGAATTAGCACCGGCCATGCACAAGAAGGTGAATGACCACCTTCGCGACTGCCAAGAATGTGCAGACATGCTGGCAGATTTCAAGCAAAACCGGCAGCAGATTGCGCAGCTTGCGCATCCCGCGCCATCCATGAAGGATGTGGTTTTGGCAAAGATACGGGAATCAGAGGCGGCACCGCGCGAAAAGTTTCTCTCAATCTTCAGACGCTGGGTATTCCGCCCTTTCACTGTTGGCGCAACCGCCTTTTCTACAGTCTGCCTCGTCGTTGTCTTTTTCATCTTTACATATTCGCCTGCACCGCAATATGATGAACTCCTCGATTTCTATTTTGGTGTTCACACAGAAGAGGTCACGAATAATCCCTTGAAATCAAACGTCGCGACACCACTTAGCAATCCCACAACGGACACTGAATATATTGATGAAGATACGGAATCACTACTCAATCTATATTTTGACGATTAATCCTTTGTACCCCAAGTAAGATAAAGGTGACTCTATGCGAACGAAACTTCTTTATGTATTCAGTTTATTTTTATTAAAGGTAGCCATTTTTCTACTGGCAGCTGACTCTCTTTTTGCCGATATTGCCACGCTTGAACGCATAGCGAAAGCGGAACAGGATGTAAGTTATGTCGGTCTCCGTCTCAGAACATACACCTCGGCTCGCGGTACTCGGACAATGGAAGAAATCGTCATTCATAAAACAGCAGAAGACTCGTATAGTAAGGTTGAATCAGTGGTCGGAGAACAACGGCCAATTAATGAAGAAAACGATAGCGATAGAAGACGGGGTGATAGAGACAGAGATAGAAATGACCGGAGAAGACCCAGAGAATTTAGATGGGAACGACAGAGGAGTCAAATTTCTCAAAAACAAATTAAATTTATCGCACAAAACTACGAATTAGAGCATCGACGTTGGGGAGAAAAAATCGCCGGTTATGAGACCAATTTTTTAATCATTAAACCCAAATTTGAAGGAAGACCGACAAAATATATATACTTCGCTCGCAAAAACGGTGTTATCTTACGGGTGGAAGATTTAGACGCTGCCGGGGTTCTCCGGAGAATGTTCGTTTATACTCGCATTAGTTTTGAACCTGAAACTGTAAAAAAGAAATGGGAGAGTTTAAAAAAAGAGATTAAACCCGAACCGTGGCATCCCCGGCCCACTATTTCACTTGCTGATGCCGAAAAAACACTGAAGAAAAAACTGATCCAACCGCAATACTTACCCCCCGGCTTCCAACTGCAAAGTATGCATAAACGCCAATTTGGAGGTAATTACGTTCAATTGAAATATACGGACGGCATGTTGGATTTCAACATATTTGAAACAACAGACAAAATATCAAGACGTGAAGATAGAAATAGAGGCGAGACTGTGATCCAAATTGGTGGCGTTTCAGTGCGTAAAAACCAGCGCGGACCAACCCAGACATACGGTTGGTCAAGCGCGGATACCCACTTCTTCCTACTCGGTGAAATACCCGCTGCCGAAATGCAGAAGGTCGTAGAATCTATCATCCGCAAAACTGGGCAGAAGTAGTCTTATTGTGAAATATAAAAAGATGTAGACCCACTAATAGGCGCGCTTTGTAAGCGCGCTGATGTTTTTTACACTAATCAAGGAGAAACCATGAAAATTTATCATGCCCTAATGTTAACCATCCTCTTAACCGGTCCATTTCTTACAAGCAGTGCAGATGCCGACAATCATGCTGACCCCATAAAAGACGAACTCGAAAAATCACCGCGTCACGGAGAGTGGGTTAAAATCACCGCTGCCGATAAGCACGAACTTAACGCATTTATTGTTTTCCCAGAGGTGAAAGAACCCGCAACCGCTATCATTGTTATCCACGAGATATTTGGGCTAACCGATTGGATTCGCCTCGTCGCAGATAGACTGGCTGCCGATGGATTTGTCGCAATTTGTCCAGACCTGCTTTCGGGTATGGGCCCCGATGGTGGCGGAACAGAGAGTTTTGACTCAGGGGACGATGTGCGGCGTGCTATTCGCGGGCTTACAACCGAACGCGTAACAACAGATTTAGATGCTGTGCGTAAATATGTCCAGAACTTACCTTCAACAAACGATAAGGTTGCAGTCTCTGGATTCTGTTGGGGTGGCAAGCAGACGTTTAGTTATGCTGTTCATTCTGATGAGATCGCTGGTGCGTTTGTGTTTTACGGTTCTGCACCACCTATAGAAAATATACCCAAGATTTCCGCGCCGGTATATGGGTTCTACGGTGAGAGTGATAACCGTATCAACGCTACAATTGATGCAACCAAAGCAGCAGCGGATGCTGCAAAAGTTACGTATCAGCCAGTTATTTATAAAGGTGTTGGACATGCATTCTTGAGACGAGGCATGGCGGAAAACGCAAATGAAGCCCAGAAAACTGCTACCCAGGAAGCATGGGAACGGTGGATTAAGCTCTTGCGAGGATTGTAACACTTGGAGAGAGAAAATGACTGAAGGAAACATTAAAGTCGAAAAAGGCAGCGGCAACGTATTTAGAGATTTAGAAATTTCCAATCCAGAGGAATACCTCGCAAAAGCCCGCCTTGCCTTAATAATCAAAGATATTATTACTGAAAGTGGACTTGAACGGCACGACGCAGCCAAAATGTTTGACCTCAGCGAGTCTGAACTCTCTGCCCTGCTGGATGATGGCTTGCTTGATAATTTTTCTGTTGATCACCTATTTTCGCTAATCAGAAAATTGGACTGTGAAGTTGAAATAGTTGTGCGAGGAAAACCCGCGTACAATCCTACTACAGAAATTAGTATTTCAATACCTTTCTAAATATATGCCAAACCGACTCAAAAATAAAATCGCAGTTATCACAGGTGCAGCACGGGGTATCGGTGCAAAGAGTGCTGAATTTTTTGCCGCGGAAGGTGCAGCTATCGCTATCTGGGACCTAAATGCTGAACGCGGCGAAAAGGTCGCACAACAGATCCAAGATAACGGCAGTACCCGCAATTTTCTGTCCATGCGATGTAACCGATGCCGCACAGATTCAAGATGCTGTGCAACAAACCACATCTGAACTCGGCACACCCAATGTGCTGTTTAACAATGCAGGAATTGCTGTCGTTGGTGAATTAGAAGACATTTCTGAAGCAGATTGGGATCGGCAATACGCCGTAAACGTAAAGAGTATCTATCTTGTCTCACGCGCGATTATCCCGTTGATGCGCGAGGGAGGCGGCGGGGCAATTATCAACATGGCAAGCGAATCTGCTTATGTCGGGTTTCCGATGCATCCTGCCTATACATCCTCAAAAGCTGCTGTGGTACATCTCACCCGTAGCATGGCGGTTCGATATGCTCAAGACAACATCCGTGTGAATAGCCTATGTCCCGGCACGATTAACACCGAACTTTACCAAGAATTCATCACACAACAGGAAGACCCAGAGGCAGTAAACAGAGAAATTGAAGCGATGCATCCATTGGGTATCGGTGAACCGGAAGACATCGCTTGGGCGGCGGTCTACTTAGCGTCAGATGAATCCCGATACATGACAGGTGCGCCGATGTTAGTTGAGGGTGGAATCCTATCGTTATAATTCTGCTGTCCCTCCCCAATGGTAAGTGTGGTTTCTTAACCCCTCCTGGTAGGTGCGGTTTCCTAACCACAGAATACCGAACGCGTATTCTGACATACCCATAGACATCAATTTAAGGGACAAATCCGTTGTGGCAGTGTCTTCAGTCCCGTGAATCAATGCCAAATGCGCTTTTTGGCATTTGTCGTTGATTCACGGGACTGAAGAAAGGACCGAAATATTTATTTATAGTGAACTTTGAAATTATTGGGACACATTTCTGTAGGAGCGATCTCCGAATCGCGACGAAACTCACTGGCAGGCGGGAATCGGAGTTCCGCCTACAACTCAAAATGTCCTATTATAGTAAAACCTATAATTAGTTGGACACTTTTGCACCTGTCTGCTCTCCCCCTCGCTTGCTATTCTTAGCCCCTCGCTTGCGGGGGGTTTGGGGGTCGGGATAAAGGGGGTAGGCTTTTCAGGTGTCCACTTAATTGTAGATTCTACTATAATTCTAAAGTTCACTATAATCTTCGGACAGATTGTGCTACTATGTGGCAACTTAGGTTATAAAGTAAAAGGCAGGGACAGAGACCCGCCCTATAGTAATGTCCGAGGCGCAATGAATTGCGCGGCTATGAACCAATCCTACAGTGCATGATCGGACGGTTTGAGTCCCTTCTTAAACGTGCCAAAACCGAAGAAAGTCGGTTCATAATCTCCCACATAATCCACAACACTTTTATCAGGGATAGCCTCTTCCAATCCCATGCACCAATAACAGCCGTTCACAAGCAGGCGCCGCAACCCTTCGCTTTCCAAATCAACGGACGCGCCCATTGTCGTATTGAATACACGAGACGTATACCCCAATTCGCCCGTATACGTCTTTATCCATGCCAACGGCATCGTGACGGTATCTGGCTTAGGGGCATCGGTTGGCTCCATGCCGACCAGGACCTGTCCGTGTACCAACACTTGTGCATCGCCTGTCAATTCTTTAATACCGTAAACATCCGAAGGTCCCCATATATCCGAAACACCTTTAAGTATAGGATGGTCTTTGTGCCCTTCATCAATAACCCCACGCGCGCTCTCTTTACCATGATGTCCATGATGGTTAATCCATGTCTCTCCAAGCACTTGGCGACCGTAGCCACCATCAAATTCTTTGCTGTTAAAACTATATTTCGCATAAGGACTATCAAGGTTTCGTGTATAATTGAAAGCGTGTGTTGCAGTGCGAAGCCCCATCACAGGTTTACCAGCATTTGTATAGTCAATGATATATTTCATCTGGTCATCAGGCAACTCGCGGAAACGCGTGAACAACACCAGCATATCCGCTGATTCCAGATGATGCAGCCCCGGTATGTTCGTCTGTACATTCGGATCAATCTCACCTGTTTCGGGATTGATAGCGAACAGCACCGTGCATCGGAATCCGTGGTGTGTGGCTAATACCTTTCCTAACATCGGCATCGCCTCTTCGGAACGATACTCCTCATCACCGCTAACCAGAACAATATGTTTACCCTTACCGGGGCCCTCAGTACCTTCATAAACAACCCATTCATTATTCATAAATGTTAAACTCCAGATCGTAAGATTTTATATTTTCAGTATAGCATATTTTCGGTAAAAAGTCAGTTCGAATTCGTTAGTTGTCCGAATCGCGGATTTTGAATTAATCGTTTGACAACTGAGATAAATTTGCGCTATACTTTAGTAAGGAGGGTTTTAAACATGTCGAAAATTTCAGATGAAAGATTGATTAAATCCGCGATAGAGGGCAATACCGAAGCCGTAGACACGCTAAAAGATCGGATAAAATCGGTGGCACTTTCCACTATTAAAAAGAGAGGAATTCAGGGTTCTGATGAAGATGGAAAAGTGTTGGCGAATCAGATAGAGGAAAAAGTGCTTAACGCATTACATCAATTTCGCTTCCAAGTATCTTTGGAAACATGGGTACACCGCATTACTGTTAACATGGTTATCCAATACCAGGGAAAAATAATGGAGCGACGGACTCAAACGCAAAGTTTAAATGGAAGTAAATCATAATATTGCTATTTTATATGTAACAACAACATATTTTCATCCGTTTTTATAAGACTTTTCGCGAAAATTTGAATTTTTATCGTAATTTTGTAAAATTTATTTGACATACACCACGTTATGTGGTATACTTAAAATCTGCTTTAGGGATTGGCATTAATAAAATCCCGTTCTTTGAAAAATAAATTTGACTTAAATCAAATTCCATAGTATACTAAATATATCTTATGGAAAAAGTTTGACTTATGTCAAATTTCGTGGTATACTATATACCACATGCGCGAGGGGGTGTAGCTCAGCTGGGAGAGCATCTGGTTTGCAACCAGAAGGTCAGCGGTTCAACTCCGCTCATCTCCATCGCCTAACAGAAGTGGTAACACTTCGAAAAATAGGCGGCGTTCTTTGACAACTGTATAGAGAGGGTAAATCGGTAGAATATAAAAATATCACCTTATCAAGCTACTAAGGGCTTACGGTGGATGCCTTGGTGCCAGGAGACGATGAAGGGCGTGACAGGCTGCGATAAGCTTCGGGGAGTTGCATAGTAAACTGTGATCCGGAGATTCCCGAATCGGGCAACCGAGCAGGTTAATCCCTGCTACTTGTGTTTACACAAGAGATAACCAGGAGAAGTGAAACATCTCAGTACCCTGAGGAAAAGAAAGAAAACCTCGATTCCCCCAGTAGCGGCGAGCGAAAAGGGAACAGCCTAAACCCGATATATGTTCAAGCCTGAACGCGTTGTATATCGGAGGTTGCGGGGTCCGTCGGGTGTAGGTTCAGATACACCGGAAGTGAACGTGCCGCTAGCTTAATGTTTCTGGAAAGAACAACCGGAGCGGGTAAAAGTCCCGTGAGTGAAAGCGGTGGCGCACTTCTTGATGGATACCCCAAGTACCACGGGATAGGTCAAACCTGTGGGAATCCAGGAGGACCACCTCCTAAGGCTAAATACTCCCTGGCAACCGATAGTGAACGAAGTACTGTGAAGGAAGCGGTGAAAAGTTCCCCCGTTAGGGAAGTGAAAAGTTCCTGAAACCGTAAAGCCTACAATCTGTGGTAGTGCTAAGTCACGAAAGTGACATGCATAACCGCGTGCCTTTTGCATAATGAGCCGGTGACTTACTCTGTGTAGCCAGATTAAACATCTCTGATGTGGAGTCGGAGCGAAAGCGAGTCTGAATAGGGCGTACAGTTGCATGGAGTAGACCCGAAACCAGGTGATCTACCCATAGGCAAGGTGAAGCATATGTAAAAATATGTGGAGGCCTGAACCCACCAAGGCTGAAAACTTGGGGGATGACCCGTGGGTCGGAGTGAAAGGCTAATCAAACCTGGTGATAGCTGGTTCTCCCCGAAATAGCTTTAGGGCTAGCCTCATGTGTTCGGCAGTGGCGGTAGAGCTCTAATTGGACTCGCGGCCCCACCAGGTTAGCAACTCCAGTTAAACTGCAAATGCCATTGTCTTAAGCATGGGAGTCAGTCAGTGGGGGATAAGCTCCATTGACAAGAGGGAAACAGCCCAGACCACCAGCTAAGGTCCCTAAATATACACTAAGTGGTAAAGGATGTTTTATTGCTGAGACAGCCAGGATGTTGGCGTAGAAGTGGCAACCATTTAAAGAGTGTGTAATAACTCACTGGTTGAGCGATTTTGCACCGAAAATTTCCGGGGCTAAGTGTATTACCGAAGCTGTGGATATGCATTTTATGTATATAGTAAATGCATTTATGTATGGACTATATACACACATGATGTATATGGTAGGGGAGCGTTCTATAGTAGGATTGAAGGAGAATCGTAAGGCGCTCTGGACGAATTAGAAGTGATTATGCCGGCATGAGTAGCGATAAAACAAGTTAGAAGCTTGTTCGCCGAAAGCCTAAGGGTTCCTGGGCAAGGCAATTCCGCCCAGGGTTAGTCGGATCCTAAGCCGAGGCCGAAAGGCGTAGGCGATGGGAAGCAGGCGTAATATTCCTGCACCACCATGACTAGTATGAAACTAGGGGAGACGCAAGCATTAGGAACTACCAGCTGATGGAAATGCTGGGTTAAGCCCGACAGAGTGCACCAGGCAAATCCGGTGCAATATACTCTGAGAGGTGAACAGGATTCCGTAAGGATGCAAACTGTTCCGGTTGCTTGCCAAGAAAAGAACCTCGAGTGGACGAATCTTGGTGACCGTACCGTAAACCGACACAGGTAGGCGAGGAGAGAATCCTCAGGCGCTCGAGAGAACTCTCGCTAAGGAACTCGGCAAAATGACCCCGTAACTTCGGGAGAAGGGGTGCTTTCAGTAGGCCGCGTTTCGCACGTAAACCGAAAAAAGCCGCAGTGAAATGGCCCATGCGACTGTTTACTAAAAACACAGGTCTCTGCTAAATCGTAAGATGATGTATAGGGACTGACGCCTGCCCGGTGCCAAAATGTTAAGGCGAGGAGTCAAGGGTAACTGGAAGCTCCGACCTGAAGCACTGGTAAACGGCGGCCGTAACTATAACGGTCCTAAGGTAGCGAAATTCCTCGTCGGGTAAATTCCGACCTGCACGAATGGCGTAACGATATGGGCACTGTCTCGGCGAGAGACTCGGCGAAATTGTAATACCGGTGAAGATGCCGGTTACCCGTACCAAGACGGAAAGACCCCGTGAACCTTCACTATAGCTTGATATTGGGTTTTAATGCTGCATGTGCAGGATAGGTGGGAGACTTTGAAACTGGGGCGTCAGCTTCAGTGGAGTCGTCCTTGAAATACCACTCTTGTTGCATTGGAATTCTAACTCCGGTCCGTGAATCCGGTCGAGAACAGTGTCAGGTGGGTAGTTTGGCTGGGATGGTCGCCTCCTAAAATGTAACGGAGGCACCCTAAGGTTCCCTCAGCGCGATTGGAAACCGCGCGTAGAGTGCAAAGGCAGAAGGGAGCTTAACTGCGAGACGGACACGTCAAGCAGATGCGAAAGCAGGGCTTAGTGATCTTACGGTGCTGTGTGGAAAGGCCGTAACTCATTGGATAAAAGGTACTCCGGGGATAACAGGCTAGTCGCCCCCGAGCGCTCACAGCTACGGGGCGGTTCGGCACCTCGATGTCGGCTCGTCACATCCTGGGGCTGCAGCAGGTCCCAAGGGTTTGGCTGTCCTCCGATTAAAGTGGCACGCGAGCTGGGTTTAGAACGGCGCAAGCCAGTTCGGTCCCTATCTGGTACGGGCGTAGGATATTTGAGTGGAGCTGCCCCTAGTATGAGAAGACCGGGGTGGATGTACCTCTAGTGCACCAGTTGTCACGCCAGTGGCACCGCTGGGTAGCTATGTGCAGAAAGGAGAAACGCTGAAAGCATATAAGCGTGAAACCTACCTCAAGATAAGATATCCCACAACGTTAAGTTGGTAAGACTCCTTCGAGATCAGGAGGTTGATAGGCCAGATGTGTACACCGTGTGAGCGGTTCAGCTAACTGGTACTAATAAGTCGAGGGCTTGATAACTTATTCTATTCTTCCGTTCCTCAATTCTATACAGTTGTCAAATATTATTTACATCTTTCCGGTGACTATAGCGAAGGGGACCCACCCGTTCCCATTCCGAACACGGAAGTTAAGCCCTTCAGCGCTGATGATACTTCGGGGGCGACCCCGTGGGAAAGTAGGTCGTTGCCGGGATCCTTAAAAAGGACAGGTTTATCCTGTCCTTTTCCTTTAATACTCATTCCAATTCCCGCTATGGGTTTATCTCAGCATTAATACATTTCTAATTCCTACGAACAACTCTGAACAGAAATCTACCATATTTCCCTTGACAATTCAATTCGTTATGCATTACGATAGGTTCGTCTTATATCAGATAGTTATTAAAGAAATAGAATACATACGAATAATCTGTTAGCCTATTTGATCAATAACAATATTTCAATTAACAAAGGATGTTCACATGATTCACAAATATAGTACTATGACAACAATTGGTATTTTGTTATTGGTTGTCATTATTGGTTGTTCAGATACAACAAAACCATCAATAGACGATGGAGATGAAGAATCTGGCACTGAACTGGCTTTGGATGAAACTTATGACAAAGTCAGAAACGGTGTCCGTTTAATCTTAACTTACGATGCCAACAGTAATACTTTCAATGGTACCATTGAAAACACTACTGACGAAGCAATGAAGGCTGTTCGCGTTGAAGTTCACTTATCAAACGGAATAGAACTCGGTCCAACTATTCCGAAGGACTTAGCACCCAAGGAGAAAATACTTATTAAACTCACTGCAACCAGCACTGATTTTGATGGATGGACAGCACATCCTGAAGTTGGTAGCGGGGAACATGGTAATGACGAGGAGCATAATCAAGAAGGCGGAGATGAGCACAATTAATGAGATTATTTTTTGCTGATTCTACAATGAGATTTTCTACATATCTTTTTACATTGATTTCATTATTCGGGATGACAATTATTGCTTATACTGCAGAACCACCCGAAAATATCCTCAAAAACGGAGATTTTGAGGATAAACTTGACCAATGGCATCATTGGACACACGAAAATGCTGCTGCTCTCTTTCAGACTGAAGGCAATAAAGCAGAACCAATTGTTGGAAAGAATGCTGCCTATGTGAAAATCAACAAAGCAGGCGATGCACCATGGCATATACAACTCTATCAACAACCTTTTACGCTGGAGAAAGATACTACATATACCTATAGCTTGTGGGGAAAAAGTGAGAAACCCAGAAACGCAAGAATGCGGATAATCCATCAAGGAGCACCTTGGACAGAGTATGCTGTACAGCAAATTAGCTTATCTGAAACATGGAAGGAATCTTTTATCACTTTTAAAATGCCAGTCGATGACGTAAATTCACGCGCTGGACTTATCCTTGGTGGAGAAAAAGTAGATGTTTGGTTCGACCACATTCGTGTATACGAAGGAAAGTATGTCGCTGATATAGAAGGGGCTGAACCGCATGATGTACAACCCACAGATAAATTAGCAACAACTTGGGCATCACTAAGAAACCGAGATTAGGGGCATTTCTTATTTATTTTAGAGAAATCTAATGTCGCAATTATATAAGACAATCACACCGAAAATTCAGCAGTTTATCGAAAACCAAAAAATGTTTTTCGTCGCAACAGCAACGGCAGACAGTCGGATAAACCTTTCTCCAAAAGGTATGGACTCATTGCGGGTAGTCAATCCAAATCGTGTTATATGGTTAAATTTGACAGGTAGCGGAAATGAAACTGCCGCACACGTTCAGGAAAATCCCCGTATGACTCTAATGTTAAACTCATTTGATGAGAAACCATTGATCCTACGCCTCTACGGCACCGCCAAAGCTATACACGACGATGATCCAGACTGGCAGGTATTCTTTCCTCTCTTTCCCTCCCATCCAGGGGCACGCCAAATCTTCGACATGAAAGTCGACCTTGTTCAAACTTCCTGTGGGACAGCCGTACCACTATACGAATTCGTTGGTGAAAGAGAACAACTAAATACCTGGGCAGAGAAAAAAGGTGAAGACGGTATCAAGGCGTATTGGAAAGAGAAAAACAAGGTTAGCCTTGATGGTAAATCCACACACTTTTCCTCATAACCAGTTACTATCTTTTGTTCAAACTGTATCCTCATTATAAACACATATATTTTAAACAACACTCCAGATCAACTTGTGTCTGTGATTTATACTGTTTATATATAAGCTATAAGCAATATTAAATAATAATCT
>CBDHCS010000003.1:0-1077356 GCA_965261125.1 Candidatus Poribacteria bacterium
AGAATGTATATTATCTACTTCATTGAAAAGATATTCTAGTGCTATTTTTACCTTTTTATATTGTCTGGTCGTTATTATTTTGGAAAGGAGAGGCATCAGAGGTATTGGAGATATGAAGTATTCTAATACAGATATTGCTAATTCTGAACGAGTTAATTTGGGATCAATATTTTTCAATTTATTATTCATTTGGATATTTTTAACCATCTTTTCAAGTTTTTCTAACCTTTTATTATCTTTTTTCTTAGCATCTCGGTATGGTCTGAGAAACATACGGAAACTTATTCACTTCTAAGCAAGAGGTCATAGAAGGTGTAATGAGCTCACTTTCTCACTCTCACCTATGTTAATTATATCCTGTGTTTTTTCTGTTGTCAATTTATAATCAAACATATCTATAATGGCAAATTGTTTTGATCAAGATTTTATGGATTAAAATGTTGTTTTAGATTGACAGAAAGAGTAAATGATGTTTTAATTAGATGTATATTCAACCGAGATGTGTTGATTTTTTATAAAGAGAATGGTAAGGAGGTTATTTATGTCGGACAAGAAGTCTCGTATTTCATAAGAATTTAGTTAGGAATAAATCATCTCAAAAATCGAAAAGGAAGAAACGTAGATGTTTAAATCTTCCTCTTATGGTTGCGGGCGGTGATTCGGAAGGAAAAGTAGTTTATATTTATCCATCTGGGAATTCTGAAGATTATTAGAAAATAGGTATTAAAAGTAAGAATCTCTGAAGTTTTAATTTTGACTTCAGGGATTTTTATTTTAAATTGACAAATGATTTAAGGTGTGGTATACTATAGAGGTAAGATGATGGGAGAGGTTGCACCCTCCCCCTAGTCAGAAGTTAAACCCGTAGTATCATAAACGGAGTTGCTTTTCTGATAATGAATTTCTTAATTATACGATATTTTTTAGGTATTTAGCAAGTATAATTTTTAACATAGACTAATTAGGCGGTAAAGCAGCTCCTTTGAATCAATTTCAAAGGAGTTTTTTTTATGGATATTTTTGAGGTAATGCAAAGATTTCCTGATCAGGATGCGTGTATTATGCATCTTGAAAAAGTCCGATGGGGCGATGGTAATGTTACCTGTCCGCACTGTGAAAACACAGAAGTCTATCGGAAAAATGAGAACCAAGATGAAGGTGAAGTGGGACGCACAGGTCGTTGGATTTGCAACGGATGTAAATCCAGTTTTAAAGTGACTTGTGGCACAGTGTTTCATGGCACAAAAATAGCACTTCAGAAATGGTTTCTCGCAATTACCTTGATTATGAATGCCAAGAAAAGTCTGTCAAGTTATCAATTAGCACGTCATCTTAAACTGAATCAAAAGACTGCTTGGTTTATTATGACCCGTATCCGTGCTGAAATGGCTTCTAAAGGCAATCAGTTGCTTAAAGGTATTATTGAGGCGGACGATGCCTATATGGGCGGTAAACCTCGTAAAACTAATAAGCGTGAAGATCAAGAGCCTGCAAAGCGTGGGCGTGGCACAGATAAGGATATAATAATTGGTGCTGTTGAACGAGGAGGCAACGTTGTAGCCCAATTAACCGAAGATCTAAAAGGAAGGACGATACTTGAATTTATTCAGAGTGTCGTTGATGTAAGTGAATCAACCCTAATCAGTGACGAATTTGTTGGCTATAAAAAGTTGGCAACTGTGCTAAAGCACGAAGTTATTGATCATTCGGTTCAGTTTGTAGATGGTGAGAAACACACCAACACAATAGAAGGGTTTTGGTCTTTACTTAGGCGTGCGTGGTTCGGGCAACATCATCACTATTCAACCGCATATACACCTCTATATGTCGCTGAGGCATGTTATAAGTATAACAACAGAAACATAGAAAAGGTGTTTGATAAATTTGTTTCTCAAAGTATGGATTTACCTGAAAGGAGATCAGAGTAACATGTATACGGAAAATTCCGAAGTCAAAAGCAACCATGAAGATGCTGTATATGAACATTTAGGAAATAGGTTTGCTAGGTTAGCAGAACTTATTAGCACGAAATCCATTTCTTGTGCTTTTATCTTACAAGAAATAGAGGCAATCCAAATGATACTTCATGCTTCTGATGAGATTAAGTCGAACAGTGAGAGAGTTAATAGTCTAATTCAAAAATTCAATGGCGTAGGCACAATTAAAGCTTGAAATAGTCCTGTTTTTCGGTAAATTTAGGTTTTTTCAAAATACTTCATTTTCTGGGAACAATTTTAGGTTTCATGTGTATAATACCCTATCGGGTGAATTTACTTGTCAATTTTATTTGACATTTTGTCAATTTAATACTATTATTAAAATTGAAAGTTGCAGGGTTATTCTGCAAAAAAGAACCCCGCAACGATACTAACACAAGGTATAGTTTGCTATCCCTTGCTGATTTTAAGTATAGCATAATCAGGGCTGTTTGTCAAACAATTTTTAGTGCAGAATGGGCCTATAAAGAATATTGCTTAGGACCAATTACTAAATCTGGCAGATAGCTTCGTATAATGTGCTGGTTTTTTATCGGTGGGGGGTAGCAACTATCCCTTCTTATTAATCCGTAGGAGGAATCGGCATGTTTGTTTTAAGAAATTTAGCAGCAGCGTTTTTTGTTTGGATAATTTTGCTTTTCGGAACTACCCACACCTATTCTGCACAACCTTATAATGTGAAAATCGTCTATTTTATTTCCACAGATAGTGAGGATAGATCCGCTCGGTTAGACTTAGACAACATTATGAAATCTATTCAAGCCACATATCAAGATGAAATGGATCGTCATGGGTTTCAAAATCAAACATTTAGATTAGAAACTGATAATAGTGGTAATGTAGTTATTCATAAAGTCAAAGGGGATAACAATAAATTATTTTATAATACAGGAAGTACAATTTTTCTTGTACAGGACGAATTAGAAAGGAAAGGTTTTAACGATAGGCAGAGCATATATGCTGTTGTAATGGCAGGTATGAATGTTTTAAATGGCGGTTCTGCTGCTGGGTTAGCCGTAGCTTATCCTCATGGTGCATGGTTCAATAATCATGAGTATTACGGCTATTGTCTTAGTATAGAAGGAACAAAACAGGAAATTGAAGGTCTTTTGAGACACGAAATCGGACACGTTTTCGGACTTTCTCATTTGGTGGATACTTCTGGTTTTATTATGGCAGGTGGTGATAAACTCGTTTTTCATGAGGCTCGTTGGTTGTCCAGACATCAGTATTTCAATAATACTTGGACACACAATTTTGGCCCTGAAATTGTTAGCTTTCATGGTGCTGAAAATGAAAACGACGGAAAGATACAGATCATGGCAGATGTAAGAGATGCAGATGGTTTGTTCCAATCTTATGGATTTGTTCATACACCTACACCTGCTGGTTTTGCCGTTGTAGGTTTCAATTTCTATGACGGTGCTGTGAACGCAAAAGCGGATTTCAGTGGTATTGATAGGCATTTGCTAACAAGATCAAATGAAATTTGGATACAGCTGATGGATACTCACGGCAACTGGCGGTATCATCGTCCTAAGATTTTCACTTTGCCTAAACCTTCAAATAATAACAAAGGTTTGGATATAGATAATATAAATTTAACAGAAGGACTTATTGCATATTGGGATTTTAACGGAAATAATGATAATGTTGTAAAAGATGTTTCTGGGAATGGACATAATGGGAGACTGGTTGGCGGAACGAAAAGAATTAAAGATGGCAAATACGGAGGTGCACTGAAATTCAATGGTGCTAATAGTGAAGTATTTGTGCCATACCATAAAGATCTAAATCCAAAAGCATTTACAATAACAGCATGGGCAAATGTAGATTCAGATGGCATTGAATATCGAGCCGTTGTTTCCTCTCGTGCTATTTTTCCACGAAGTGGTTATATATTTTATTGTGAACCCCAAAATACCTGGCAGTTTTGGATTGGAACTGGTGTAAATCACTGGCAATCTGCTCAAGGCCCTGCTGTAAATCTTGATAAATGGGAGCATCTTGCTGGAACTTATTCTAATGGTAAGCACAAATTTTATGTAAATGGTGAATTTGTAGATGAACGGAACTTTAATATATCCGTGAATCCCAATGAAGAATTCCTGATTGGTGCAGGAGCAAATGAAATGCAAAATCATCACTACCATTTCTTGGGTATGATTGACGAAGTTCGCTTATATGACCGTGTTTTAACTGAAAATGAAATCGCTGTGGTTATGGATAGTCAGTCATTGGATAATGAAGTTAATCAAGATCAAAATGAGGAACAAGTTGAACCGCCCACTGAGATAATTTGTGAAGATTGTAAAATTGATGGCAACCATGAACAAAGATCGGTAGATCCAAAACGCAAATTAACTACACAATGGGCTAAGATTAAGTCTCAATAAAGAGGAGGGTATCCTGATGTTAGGGTTTATTTTTGATGCCCTTACTTTTTTGAGATGGGGCTATATTGTGCTTTGTATAATAGTTGGGATTGGTGTTGTAGTGGGTTTTTTGATAAAGGTTGTCAGAAAGGTTTTCAAGATTAAGACTTTTGATGAAGAGTACTTTGATTCAATTAGAGACGGGTCTTATTGGTCTAAAAAGAATGATATGGATGAGATATTATCTCGCCTTAATTTTGGTGTAGGCCGTCGAGGACGGCCTGATAATACTATACAATCCTTTAAAGGAGGTAAATATGAAAGAGAAAGTGGAAACTCAGATGTCCACAGAGGAGAATAAAAGTAAGATTGAAGATACCAACTTTGGTAATATGCTACACATGCTACGGGATGATACTATTGAACATGTGTGTGTTCAGCTAAGGGAATGTTTGGAGAATCTTGAGAATAAAGAGAATCGTCAGTATTCACATGTAGTCTCCCACACGTCGGACATCTTACAATCTTCTTTGAAATCTCTCGAGCTTCTGCAGCGAGTTGAGCGAGACGCTGTAGAGCTTCGTAATTTAGTTCCGAAGAAGCCTTAACTTCTGATTTTTGTGTCATTTGGAATACTCCTTAAAATAAGGGATGTTTTTTGTTCATTTATAAATTGACAAAAGCAAAAGTATAGGATATACTTGTGACAGATTAAGAGGGAAGGCAATTTAGCCGTTGCCTTTGTATAACTCCTTAGTTTAGAGGCGAATGGTTGTGAATGGATTCCCTTCTGAAACAATTTATTGCCTCGTTAAATAAAATCTGCGGTTTAAATGCTTTTTTACATGTTAGATCGTGATAGCACGCTAGCGGTTACCCGCTAGCAATTATGTGCTATACACGAGGGGTGATTATTGTGGTTTTCCACAAAAAATCACTTGCTAATGTTCGCAAGAAGACATTTCGCACTAAGAAATGTCGTGAGTTGCTTAAAGAACTTTATAAAGAAGTTTCAAAAGCGGTTCGTATTGTGAACAGGAGTAAGTAACCCCTTCAGGTGAGCGGGCAATTTTGTCCGCTTGCCACCTATTATATAATCTGTTGGAAATATATGCCAACGAAAATACGAAGGAGAAGAATGATGAGTAATAAAAGTGAAACTCTGATTAATATAATTGAAGATTCTGAAGATGAATTTAAGGTGAATGTCCGATCATCTGAATATATAACAGAGAGGATATTTGTAAGATTACATAAAATTTATGAATGTGTTGAAAAGGTCAAAAATGATAATAAAACGTTGACTGGTTCAGATATTGAAACAATCAGGAATGAAATTTCGGGTCTTAACAAGATTCTTGATTTGATTTTTGATCTTCATGAGAGGTCTGAAAATCTTTATTTTCACCTAGAGGGGAAAGCCGAATCTTCTCAGTCGTCTCTTTGAATCTTTTTGCGACGTTTGTGTCGAAAGTCATGAAATATAAAATAGGTTTACACTTTTTTGATGTAGATTGTTTTTCTTTCTTTTTTGACATTGTTATTATTTTTCCAGATGTGGTGTGTATTCTAATAACTCATTTGTTTCTAAATTATAAGGAACAAAAATATAATTTACAAGCTAATCGTAAAAAGGATGTTGAAAATGAGCTTACAACAAGAATTGCCGTATCTAACTACAAGAATTGATATTAGAATGTATAACAACAAAAGTTCAATTGGAACAGGATTTTTTTTCGGACTTGATATTGTCCCGAATGATGAAAAGGGACGTAAATTAATGCTAATTTCAAATAAACATGTGCTTCTTGGTTCAGAAAATATATCAGACTCTGATAGAGAATTAATTATCCATCTGAATCGGAAAAAAGATAATGGGATGCCAGATTTAGGGAATATACAACAGTTCAATATAAACAATTTTAAGTACAGGTATTATCCCCATCCAAATCCTGATATTGATTTAGCATGTTTTGATGTTACTAATATTTTGAGTGAGTATATTTATTTTAGATACTTAGATAAAGGGCTTTTAAATCCTATAGATTATAGGAGAGTTGCCCCAGGTAGTGAAGTTATATTTGTAGGCTACCCAGAAAATAGATTTGATATGAGAAATAATCTACCTCTAATTAGAACAGGATCTATAGCATCAATGCCAGATGTAGATTTTAATGGTAGGGGTGAAGTTGTTATTGATGCACAGGTGTTTCCAGGACAAAGCGGTAGTCCAGTTTTTGTTAGGTCTGGTCATTCGTCTGCATTACTTGGTGTTGTTTGTGAAACGATGGTTAAAAATTCACAACTTCAAATTTTGCCTGCGAATATGGATGGTGTTGGAGTTGAGCAGATACTTGGGCTCGGTATTGTTATAAAACAGAGGCATGTAATTGAGCTAATAGATCATACTGTAGAGAAGATCCGCGAATTAATAGGTAAGTAAGTTAGTTTTAACTTCTTCATAACTTATCTGACTCGAATTATATGGAACTTATGCATTATCCGCAAGTCTAAAACTCGATCCTCGCACGCACTTTTTATCCAAGAAAAAATTAACTCCAGCCACCATACAAAAAAATAAAAAAATCCTCACAGAAATAAACATAAGCCCAAATCTACTTATTGCGAATAATTTTAGAAGTTACATATCATTGGCAACTGACAGTCTTTAAATTTGCCTCCGTTCTCCGAAATTTGCAATAACTGCTGTATTGTGTTTAATTCTACGCCAAACTATTCAAAACTCGCTATTCTTGATAGTAATTTTTCCGGAGAGAAAAAATGAAACGCACCTATATGTTGTTTGGAATGGCATTCCTGTTCAGTATTTTTCTGCTTACCGTAAACGCTTGGGGAGCTCCGTATATTTCTTTTTATTCTAACCGTGCAGAGCAAACTGACATCTACATTGTTGATACAAACGGCAAGAATCTACGCAACCTAACAAACCACCCTGCAGTTAACTTTTCCGCAACGTGGGCACCAGATGGACGTTCTTTTGCTTTTGCGTCGAACCGTGATGGAAATTTCGAAATCTATATTAAGACATTCAATGAAGCTCAGGTGCGTCGGTTGACAAACCATCCGGAGGACGATCTTGATCCTGTCTGGTCAGCTTTTGCTACTGCGTGGTCACCTGATGGAAATTGGATCGCTTTTGTATCCCTAAGAACAGAGGGATATCATATCTACAAAATAGATATCAACGGCAAGAATCTACAGAGATTGACTAACAAGGGTGATAATCACAACCCAGCCTGGTCTCCAGATGGGCAATCAATCGCTTTCAATTCTTATAGGAATAATAGCTTAGCTCTCTATGTAATGGACGCAGATGGAAAAAATCTTAGACAGATTAAAAACCCGCTACATGATGGGGGTGGGCCTCCTCCAAGGTCTCCTGCGTGGTCGCCTGATGGAAAACAGATTGCTTGTACTGTCGGTAGTGATGGGATAGGTGTTTACATCATGGATACAGATGGACAAAACGCACGTCGCGTGTCTCCTCCTGGGACTTGGAGCTACAATCCTGCATGGTCACCTGATGGTAAGTGGATTGCCTACGATGCCTTCGTTGGAGAAATTCCGGATCCTCAAAAGCCGAACGTGGTGCGACACATTTTTATCGTTTCTGTCAAGGGAGGTGAGCGGCGACAAATCACACAACATCCTGGGCAACATTCTTCTCCCGAATGGGTCCCCGAAAGTTTTTTCTCCGTTTCTCCGACTGTGGACACCCAAATAACTCTCTGGGGTTGGTTGAAACAAACTGAACGTATGACACAATAAAGATAACCACAGTTCACCATGCAGAAAATACCATTTCTAAGTGATTATATTGCATTATTTCGTAAATTGGGTTTCGTTTGCGACACCCGCCAAATGCCACACGGGGAATGCCCTAAGGCATTCATACCCGACGAATGCCCGGGGAATGCCCTAAGGCATTCATACCGTTGATTCCGCGCATTCGGCGTTGATTCCTTGATTTGACGCATTCGGCGTTGATTTAAACATGGTAGCAGGCACGCTACGCGTGCCGTTATGAGAAATATCTGTGTAATTATTGTCAATAAAAAAGTATTTGATATTTTAGGAGGTTGTATATAATGTTCAGAAAATTGTGTATAATAGGATTGGCTATTCTGATGAGTCTTACGGTGATGACACTGACTGCTGATGCTCAACAAAAAATTCTTGGTCCGTATCTCTGGATGATTGCTAAAACTGTAGATGGACAAGGTGGTGCAAATTCTACCTATGTTGATTCACTTGATCAAGCCAGCAACGGCAAAGTCACCGAAGAGAAAATCGCCAAACACGGTGCAAGAGAAGGCAACAAAGTTGGTAATTATGAGTGGACACCTGGCACACTTGCCGAAAACGGAGATATTAATGCTCTCGTTAATGACATAGGTTTGGAGGCTGGTGAGTTAGATCATATAACGTCTTATGCGCTAATTCTCCTCAAAACGAAAAGAGCGCAAGCAAACGTAGCGATGGGTGTCAGTAGTGATGACTCAGTTAGGGTTTGGGTTAATGGCGAAGTTGTTCATACCCATGCAGAGAACCGGAGTCGCGGCAAAGAAAACGCCTTCCAAGATCATTTAAAGGTCGATCTAAAAAAAGGAAATAATTTGATCATGATAAAGGTCAGTGAACGTGGTGGTGGATGGGGTATGCACTTCGGCGTAGGCGGCGACTATGAATTAGCCGAAATTGATGCCATTTTTTTGCCAATTGAACCCGCTGGTAAATTAACAACGCAATGGGCACAAATCAAGAATATCCGGTAATTCTGACCTGATATCTCACAAAAGAGTGTTTTCGGTTTTTTCTTCATTCAATGAGAGTTTCTGCAATGAAATTTTGTATAAACCCTGTAATTTGATTGTAGTAAAATTACTTATGGGTCAGGGTTATTTAGTTTTCGGTTTTTCGGACAAATTTTTAACACCTGCTATATACCTCAATAACAGAAAATTCTTAAAACTAAATAACCCTGCTTATGGGTTTTTAAGTTTGATTTAATTACGTGTTTTGCTAAACTAATTGTAAGGATTTATAAGTAACTTCAGGTCCTCAATCCTAAGGGATTTTCCAGGAGATAAAAAAATGAAACGCACCTATATGTTGTTTGGAATGACATACCTGTTCAGTATTTTTCTGCTTACCGTAAACGCTTGGGGAGCTCCGTTTATTTCTTTCCATTCTAACCGTACAGGGCAAGCTGACATCTACATCATTGATACAAACGGCAAGAATCTACGCAACCTAACAAACCATCCCGCAGAAGACTATTGGGCAACGTGGGCACCGGATGGGCGTTCTTTTGCTTTTGTGTCGAACCGTGATGGAAATTCTGAAATCTATATTAAGACATTCAATGAAGCTCAGGCGCGTCGGTTGACAAACCACCCGGAGCAAGATACTTTTCCTGCGTGGTCACCTGATGGAAATTGGATCGCTTTTGTATCCAAGAGAACAGAGGGAGAACATATCTACAAAATAGATATCAACGGCAAGAATCTACAGAGACTGACTAACCAGGGAGATAATTCCTTCCCAGCTTGGTCTCCAGATGGGCAATCAATTGCTTTCAATTCTACTGGAAATGAGGGCAGAGGTATCTTTGTGATAGACGCAGATGGAAAAAATCCCAGACAGATTATAAATCCGCTACATGTAGATGGATCTCCTTATACGCCTGCTTGGTCACCTGATGGAAAACAGATTGCTTGTCAGGTCGCTATTTTGGGTGGGAGTGATATCTACATTATGGATACAGATGAACAAAACCCCCGCCGCGTGTCATCTCTTGGGACTTTGAGTCTTAGTCCTGCGTGGTCACCTGATGGTAAGTGGATTGCCTACGATGCTACCGATAGAGAAATTGCGGATCCTCGGGAGGAAGACCCGAATTTGGTGCGACACATTTTTATCGTTTCTGTTGAGGCGGGCGAGCCACGGAAAATCACACAACATCCGCAAAGTTATCGTCCTGCATGGGTCCCCGAAAGTCCTTTCTCCGTTTCTCCAACTGTGGACACTCAGACGACTCTCTGGGGTTGGTTGAAACAAGATGAACGTATTAGGTAGTGGGTGGCATCACTTCACTATTCTTGATAGTAATTTTCCAGGAGGTAAAAAAATGAAACGCACCTATATGTTGTTTGGAATGACATTCCTGTTCAGTTTTTTTCTGCTTGCCGTAGACGCTTGGGGAGCTCCGTATATCTCCTTCTATTCTACCCGTACAGGGCAAACTGACGTCTACATCATTGATACAAACGGCAAGAATTTACGCAACCTAACAAACCATCCCGCAGGAGACTATTGCACAACGTGGTCTCCAGATGGAGGTTCTTTTGCTTTTATGTCGGAACGTGATGGAAATGGCGAAATCTATATTAAGACATTCAATGAAGCTGAGGCGCTTCGGTTGATAAACCATCCAGAGTTAGATTATGGTCCTGCGTGGTCACCTGATGGAAATTGGATCGCTTTTGGATCCAAGAGAACAGGGGGAGGACATATCTACAAAATAGATATCAACGGCAAGAATCTACAGAAACTGACTGACCAGGGAGATAATCTCTCCCCAGCATGGTCTCCAGATGGACAATCAATTGCTTTCGGTTCTATTGGGAATGGTCGCATCGGTATCTTTGTGATGGACGCAGATGGAAAACATCACAGACAGATTATAAACCTGTTACCTGGAGGTGGACTTCCTTATTCGCCTGCTTGGTCGCCTGATGGAAAACAGATTGCTTGTACTGTTAGTTTCCCTAATTTGGCTGCTAATGTCGTTATTGATGATCAGGATGATCATGATGGGAGTGGTATCTACATCATGGATACAGATGGACAAAACGCCCGCCGCATATCACCTCTTGGGACTTTGAGTTACAATCCTGCGTGGTCCCCTGATGGTAAGTGGATTGCCTACGATGCCTTCGATGCAGGAATTGCGAATCCTTGGGGAAACCCGGATGCGGCGCGACACATTTTTATCGTTTCTGTCGAGGGGGGCGAGCCACGGCAAATCACACAACATCCTGGGCAAAATGTTTGTCCCGCATGGGTCCCCGAAAGTCCTTTCTCCGTTTCTCCGACTGTGGACACTCAGACGACTCTCTGGGGTTGGTTGAAACAAGCTGAACGTATGACGCAATAAAGATAATCACGGTTCACAATGCAGAAAATACCATTTCTAAGTGATTATATTGCATTATTTCGTAAGTTGGATTTCGCTTCGCTCTACCCTTATGCATCAATTTAAGAAAAAAGATGAGCGATGCAAAGTAGTAGGCACACTCCGTGTGCCGTTATATACCCACAGCATGTAAAGCGGACGGCACGCGGAGCGTGCCTGCTACCTTTAAATCAACGCTAAATTGACGGCTATGGGTTTCGCTTCGCTCTACCCAACCTACATCTATATTCAATCTAATTATCAAACTCACGTTGTGTTAACTTTCAAGTGCTTTTTTTTCATTTTCTCTAAAATAATTGCAATTTTTTCAAAAAGTGCAATTATTGACCTCAAAATTGTGTCTATATATTAAAAGAGCAATTTGTTTTTGAGGTGTGCGATGAAAGACAATGATACTGACCTGATTCAACGAACCTTAGATGGTGACCAACAAGCTTTTACTATGCTTGTGGAAAAATACCAAAAACAGGTCCACGCGTTGGCGTGGCAGAAAATTGGTGATTTTCACACTGCGCAAGAAATTGCACAGGACACTTTCCTCACAGCGTATCAAAAGCTGGCAACGCTGGCACATCATAGCCAATTTGCAGGATGGCTCTATGTTATTACTAACAATAAATGCAAGAATTGGTACCGAAAGAAACGGTTAGCATTTCAATCCTTAGAAGCAACAGATCCCGTTGAATTAGAGGAGGTGTACTATTCAGAGTATATGACCGAACAACGCGAAGAAGCAGCAAATCAAAAACGACGTGCAGTAGTCCAGAAGTTACTCAGTAAACTGCAAGAGAGTGAGCGAACAGTCGTAAATCTGTATTACATCGCAGAAATGACATGTGAGGATATTGGCAAGTTTTTGGGTGTATCTCCCAACACGGTTCGGAGTCGACTCCACCGTGCCCGTAACCGATTGAAAAAGGAGGAAGCAATGATTAAAGAAAACCTTAGCAGTTTTCAACTGCCGACACAGACGACAGAAAACATCATGAAGGAAATTTCACGCCTCAATCCAGCAACGCCATCAGGCAGTAAACCTCTGGTACCATTAGCAGTGTCTGCTGCCTCGGCAATAATTGTCTTTTTGCTGATGGGCGTTGGAATGCAATACTTAAATCGTTTTCAGAAACCGTACAGCTTAAACGCACAATCTGAACCGACAATTGAGATAACAGACACACAACTTGTCATTGACATGCCAGCAAAACCAGCGGTGCAGACTCAAGTCGGGAAATCTGATGTAACTGGTAGTCCCGAAGGAATAGGGCAAAAACCGGACGCGCCCCTGTTCGCTGCAGCACAGATAGATGACATAGAAATTTCAAAATCGAAACGACGATGGAGTGATCCCAAAGGACCAGAGGGTGGACCAGTTACTACCTTATTCACAACAAACCGTGGTGACGTGTATGCAACGTCAAAAAACGGTCTCTACAGACTCACAGATAATGGAAAGTCGTGGAAACTCATAAACGCTGTCAAACAGTCCTGGCGTGATATAGCAACAAAAAGGAATGTATTTCGGCATTTAGCAGAGTGGCAGAATACGCTCTACCGTGCTATTGATACACAGATTTTTGTTTCTACAGATAGAGGCGCTACATGGAAAGAATTTTGTGAGTGTATAAAAGGTGAACTTGTTGGGATGGTGATAACAGGAAGTAATCCAGGATCTGAAAGCAAGATGGCAATCTACCTTGCTTACAAGAAAGGCGTATTTCGATCAGAAAACGCTGGCAATTCATGGACACCATTGCCCGAAGGTATCAACGATAGACAAATTGGCGTAATCACTCATGTAGGAAAAACTGTTTTTGTCGGTACTGACAAAGGGCTTTATCGTCTTAACGCTGATAAATGGGAACAATTGTCCATCGCTCAAGCAGATACGAAAAAAAACACGCTACCTATTATTGCAATGTCAGTTACAGATGACCGTCTATATGTTGTAACAAGGAAAAGTATAAGAGGTTATGATCCATTCTATGAAAATTTCAGTATGTCAACAATAAGAATTGATTCTCCGTTGTCAAAAATGGGAATTAAGCCGCTAAAACCATTCGTGTGGTCAATCTTTCGTTCAGATGACATAGGCAATTCATGGAAAACTATTACGCCAGATAGCAACAATATAGAGAAGAAAACAGGGGAAAAGCCAAAAATCTCCAATATATTTCCACCACGCAAGAATGAAGACGATGTTCCCTTTGCAACACGAGTGAATACAACCTTCAAAATGTCTGCAGCGGAGGAAAAGGTGATATTAATTGACGGTGAGGAATACTTCTATTCTATCAATGCAGGTGAAACTTGGAGAACCGTAAACAAAACGGCTAATATAGGTGATACTTCTGGTTTGGCATCGTTAAATGAGAATACTTTCTATGTATCTGGAACATCCGGAATTTACCGCACCACAGATGGCGGAGAATCATGGCATCAATTTAATACTGGATTCGTAAATACTTATGTCCAGGAATTGATTGCTGTTAACGGTGTCCTCTACGCGCATACGCATGGTGGACTTCTCAGTTCAACTGATGGTGGAGAATCGTGGACACCTGTTCCAGGTGATAGCGGTTATATCACACGTATTGCGCAATCTAATGGGCAACTATATGTGAGAGACGATAAAATCGGGATACCTCGGTTTTACCGTTTATCTACCAAAGATAATAGACTCATTGACGCTTCTGAAGTACCTACCTTTAATGTATATAACCCAAACAAAGCAATGGAAGAATTGCGTGAAATGAATACTACTCATAGAAGACCTATAACATCTGTGACACGCAGAAATGTTAGTCTTTATACTTCAATGCTTGGAAGTTTTGCTGTTAACGACGGAACGTACTATGTGGAATACATGCACAAACTCTTCAAATTGGAACCAAGCATATCTGAATGGTCGGACACGGGCATATTAGATGAAGGTGATAATTCTAAAGATACCGGTTTTAAACTTGCTGTTTTGGGAAGTACTGTTTACGTCGGAAAATCGGATGGTCATCTCATGCGGTCTGTTGATCAAGGAAACACCTGGAACTATGTTACCGCAAAACTTCCATTTTCTGTAGACCATTTCAAGGCAATAGTATTCGCGGGAAATTCTGTTTATGTGGCAACTGACAAAGGCGTAGTCCAGTCAGGCAACGGTGCTGAATGGCACACAATTACCAATGCAAAAGGGAAACCTCTCGTTATGAATAGACTGGCAGTGGATGGCACAACGGTTTACGCTGAATCCGATCAGAAAATATATCAATTGAACAGTATTAGAGGCACGTGGAGGAAAACGTGGAAACAGGTCACACCAAAAATCTCACATCATGTTACCGGTCTTGCTATTGATGAGGGTACGCTTTATGTCGGAACAGATGGAACCGGGGTACTCCGCTTTACGCTTGACAATTAACTTTAGCATTGAGTTGATTATAGTAAAGTTTTAGGTTTTTCGGGCAGATTTTATCACAGACGTTAATATATCAATGGGCTTATTGTCTGAACGAGGATTTTCAAGATTATCGGATTATCAAGATGGGTTTTTTGTAGATGTAGTTTCTATGAACATGTTTGTCGTCTGCTTTTGGACGCAGGATAGTGGTTGATGGGTAACACTGAAAAATCCTGAAAATCTGATAATCCTGTCCATCCTGGTTCAGACAATAAACAATGATGCACCTAAAACTTATGTCCATTCTGATTCAAAATCTAAACTTGAAGTTAACCTTAATGACTAAGAATTCTTAAAACTAAATAACCCTGATATGTTCTAAATAGCATTTACACTTTTCCTTGTTTTGTGCTATAATATCGTAGGAACTACCGAAATTAATTCTACATCACAAATCAGTGCTATGATAAACCGGAACTATTAAAAACAGGTAGGAGACAAGTTCTATGAAATATAAAAAAGCCTGTATAACGATTTTCTTATTGATATTTTTCATCACCCCGCTTTCAATCGGTAAAGATATTGAATATGATTTCACATTTGTCCGTTTGAAATATAATGGAAGTTTTCGGCATAAGAGTTTGTGGCATATAGATTACCCAGCGGCTGAACGAAATTTACTCTTTCAACTTCGCAAACGGACAGACATTAAAGCGAGTCCTCAAGAAAAAGTTATTGAGGTAGGTTCACCTGAACTTTTTGACTATCCATTTGCATACATAGCAGAATTGAGTCGGCTCAATCTTTCTAAAGCAGAGGCTAAAAATCTTCGGGAATATCTGTTACGTGGTGGGTTTATCATGATGGACGATTTTCACGGCACAGAACAGTGGAAAAGATTCTACAAACAGTACAAAAAGATATTCCCTAAACGTGAACCGAGAGATATTCCAATAACACACCCCCTTTTCCGGTGCTTTTTTAAGATTGACAAACTGATGCAAATCCCCGCTCCTGCTGCTTATAGGAGCGGCAGAACACATGAAAAGGATGGGTTTCAGGTGAAATGTATGGGTGTGTTTGATGACAAAGGCAGACTTATGATGATGATCAATTTCAATACGGATTTGGGGGATGCGTGGCAGAATGCTGCGGAGGACTTCTATCCACGTAAGTTTTCGGACATGGCATTCAAAATGGGGATTAACGCTATTGTTTATACGCTTACCCATTGAAATTATAGTATTCGTTTAGCACTATTACATCTTTCTCGCCCACATTAAAGAACATCAATTTCTTCCTTTTTACGCCCTCTTTCCGTTCTTTTCCCAAGAAAAATACATTTTCCTCCAAATAATTACAATTGATATTCACTCATGTAAAATGTGTGTGCGTTTGTTTTCACGAAGTCAATGGTCATAGGGTAAAAAGTTTCACTTACACTTATTTTTGCATGAACCGAACAATTGTGAGAAATGTCAGCTTGATTTTTTTATCCTTTTATGATATTTTATCTGAACAAAATCACTAACATTCTTGAGGTAATCTTTGAGTTACAAACAAAAAGCTCTGATATGCGTGCCAATCTTTTTATTGATATGCTTTATTCTGATGTGGCAGTTTCCCAATATCGCATCTGATGATGAGAAAGTTGTGTGGTGGTATAGCGTTATTCCGCCGCTACTTGCTATCACTTTAGCAGTGATAACAACACGTCTATTCCTAAGTCTTGGTGTGGCAGTTGGGGCAGGACTTCTGCTTGCATGGGCTCAGCAAGATTTATCGTTAAACACATTTTTCTCGGAAGTTGTTTGGTTTGCGCGTGCGGTTACCATTACCAATGACGGTATTGATCTCTTCAACTTATGGGTGATCCTTTTCGTCCTTTTTATGATGTCTATGATCTCGGTAGTAATAGCGTCTGGCGGCATTGCAAGCACCATTTCAATTTTATCGCATCTTGCAAGGGGACCCCGTTCTACCCAATTCATCACCGCTGTGATGGGAACAGTTATCTTCATCGGTGACTATAGCAACGCGATGCTTGTTGGTCCTACGATGCGACCTATCACCGATCGCTATAAAGTGAGTCGTGAAAAGCTGGCATATATTGTTGATTCCACGAGTGCACCGATTGCCGGGCTTGCTTTTGTTAGCACATGGATCGGCTATGAGGTAGGTCTGTTTAATGCTGTTGCTGAGAATATTGGCTTAGATAAAGATGGTTATTCAATGTTCTTTGATGCGCTGCCGTTCCGTTTCTACTGTATTTTAACCATCATCTTTGTTCTGATAAATACTATCAGTGGGCGTGATTACGGTATGATGCGGCGCGCGCAAACACGTGCGCGGGACACAGGGGATGTTTCAGCTCCCGATGCGAAAGTCATGGGTAATATTGCTGCGGACATTGGCACAGAAAACAGCAAAACCCAAATCCTTTCTGCAGTTATTCCGCTTACACTGCTTTTCAGTTTGATTCTCGGTGGATTGTGGGTAGATGGTAAAGGGACAGGCTCTATTTTTTCTTTGACTGCATGGCGTGACGCGCTCTCAAACGCAAATAACGTTAAAATACTTGCCTCTGCCGCAGTTGTCTCGTTTGTCGCATCGATTATATGTGCGCGTGTGTTTTCTAAAATGTCCTTTCCAGAAATTAGTAAAGCTGTCAAAGAAGGACTTTCAGGAACACTTTTACCGATAGGAATTATTTTATGTGCATGGGGGATAAAAGCAAGTTGTGATAAATTATTGACAGGTACGTTTATCGCATCACTACTCAGCGATGTGGTATCGCCATTGTGGTTTCCTGCCCTTGTTTTTGTTGTAGCATCGCTTACCTCATTTGCAACCGGCACCAGTTGGGGCACAATGGCTATTCTTATCCCGACAGCGATTCCCGTTGCGTTTCTGCTTGACAATCATACTTATGGGATTACAACAATCATCTGTCTCGGGGCAGTGTTAGATGGGGCAATCTTCGGCGATCACTGTTCGCCAATTTCGGATACGACTATCCTCAGTGCAATTGTGAGTAGTTGCGATCCGATGCATCACGTGAGGACGCAAATGCCTTATGCGCTGACTGTTGCGGTCATTGCTTTAATATGCGGTTATCTTCCAGCTGCGTTAGGTTTGCCATCCTGGATCGGAATAGTAATTGGAACAGGCGTTACTATCCTACTATTTTTAGGGTTGTCCCGTCTACGACCTGATTGATTTTGCCACAAGCGTTAGGCGATTTAGGGTTCATGTAGAATGCCTTATGTGCATTCTATCAAGCGCATGCTGCCAATGGCATTCCCCGTGTTCTATGGATGCACAAACTGAATGAAGTTTAAGAAAATAAATCGGTAATTTGGCGAGGTTAGGAAGAAATCAACGGTATGAATGCCATTAAGGCATTCCCCGCCTTGCCAGCGGGGGAGTACACCTGCCTCGTACGGGTAGAAAATTACCGAATTAATAAATTAATCTTCATACAGTTTGTGCTACTGCGAATTCTATGAATTTCTATTAGGAAACCGTAAAAACCGCTTGGCATTCCCACCCATAATATCGGCTAATTCTGATTCTGATAGATTAGGTAACAGCTTTTCTATAATAGTTGTGAGTTCTCCGTAGCCCGGTTCTTCTAAAATCCACGGAAAATCAGTCGCCCACATCAATCGTTTTACCCCAAAGTCATTTAGCAAATTCCCGTGCCATCCAGCTAAATTTTTATATGGATATGCCTCCCTACTGAATGCGTACTGACCCGATAGGTGTACGGTAACGTTTTCGAATCGCGCCATCCGATATGTTGTATGCATATTGAGGTTGTAGCCCGATACTTGGATCTGTGGTCTGCCGAGTTCGTCCAGAGTGAATTTACCCTTGCCCGGTGTCATGCCGAGATGATTGAGAACCACCCGAACCTGTGGAAACGTTTGGACTAAATATGGCAGCAGATGTGCATCAATTGAACGCGGATATAGCCATAAAACGTAATCTTTTTCAGCGGCATACTCCCAAATAGGATATGTCTTAAAAGCTCGTACATCTGTCGTTTTAAAAATATCCCTTGGTCCACCGAGATCAAAGAGGCGAAATCCGATAATTCCAGTTCCGTCTGCCAATTCAGCCATGTGTTCTGCTGGTTGTGGGTGATCAATTGGAACAAGTCCTATCCCAAGAAACTTATCCGGATAACTTTTGAGACAATGCAGCAGATAACTGTGGTGTTCTATACTTGTGCCGCCGATTTGAACGAGAACCGCTTGGTCAATCTGGTATTTGTCCATTTCACCTAACAGTTTTTCGGCAGACTCCTCTCGTTCAGCAGGCCAATTCGGCGAGACTTCTCGCGGGAATTCGGGTGAAACCTTTGTAAATACGTGGACATGTGCATCAATTTTTGGCATAACATTATTTCCTTTGTGGGCGAATTTTCAACGCACGTGTATTAAGGGTTCAGTCAGCTAAACTAAACAATTTACGACGTTCAGGTGTTGTACAATGTTCGGAGATAGCGGCGAACTGCTCAGGCCCAATGCGCCCTGGTGTGCGCTTCTCATAAATCAGAATAATTGATTTTCGTGGCACATCCGAAGCATTGTCCATTGAGGTATGCCAACCACATGAATTGAACATGATAGCAGTGCCTGCTTTGCCCGGGAAAGTTTTATGTCCTGGCATACTCTCCTGCAGCAATGGACGTTTATAAGGACCTGAATCGGGCTTGTGACTTCGGGGAACAAAACCGAATTCACCGCCTCCTGCAGAAACATCGTTGACGTAGATTTGCACTTTAATATGGAGTGGATTGCTTTGTCCCACATCGGGATGCCATCCTGTGTAACTGACGGGCCACGGGGCAACTGTTCTGACTTGTGGTCCAAGCAGAATCAGATCGTCGTCTGTAAATTCCATCAACGCACCGTAGTAGCTTGGATGATCAATCAGGTCAATAAATATCGGGTCTTTTTCGAGTGGATTCGGAATGTCGTAAAAAGTCGCAGCAGCTTCACCCGCTTCAACTTTATCTAACCATTCTTCCTTGCATTCTGCTGCCCAATAATCAAAGACTGATTGCAGCCGTTTCAATTGATCGCCTTGTATCGCGTTTTCAAAAACGAGGTATCCTTCTTGTTCCCATTGTGTTTTCTGTTCTGGAGTTGGTCGAATCATTATTTTATCTTCCCCCTACCTGCAATTTTCCATATAGTTTCAACTGTCTGTCCGCGTACGCCTACAAGTTCATCGTGAAGATTGCTTGTCATTCCTTGGTGCAGCGGAATTACAGAGAGTCTTTCACCGACCCGAAATTGATGTGAACATTCACTTACATCTATATGTCCGTGTTCAACAGACATACCGTAGATTTTGGCTTCTGGAAATTCAATGATATGTCCATAAGGCGATGGTGGATAACTGGTAAACGTTTTTTGTCCGCCATCAACGATTATCCTATCTGATGTTGGCGTGCTAACAACTGTTACAAGTACGCGAAGCACACATCGATCTGGTGATAACATCTCTGAATTACCGATGCGTGTCATGCCTTCATAAACATAAGAACCGCTGCGTGTTTCCGTGCATCCAATTTCTTTTGATGCTACTTCTGATCCTGTTCCACCACCACTGATTATTTCTATAGGAATACCATCGTTCTTCAACAGATCAACTGTTTCAGCAATAAACGGTTTTGCGTTTACGTTACTTGGATAGGTCATCACACCCTGAAAATTAATACCTGGCATTTTAACAACCTTTTGCGCAAGATGGTGTGCTTGTTGCGGTGAACCTACGCCGCATCGTCCCCCACCTGTATCCAATTCCAGTACAACGGGGATGACACACCTATCCGCATTCGCTTGCTGAGAAATACCTTTTGCTGTCTCTTCAGAATCGAGAGCAACTATAATCCGAGCATGTTTTGATAACATTGTTAACCGCTTCAACTTCGGCTTCCCAACGATGTTGTAAGGAATAAGGATGTCATCAATACCTGCTGCCACCATTGCCTCTGCTTCACCTAATTTTTGACACGTAATTCCTTGAGAGCCAGCATCAAGTTGTAATTTGGCTATTTCTGACACCTTATGCGTTTTAGTATGAACGCGGAGTGGAATATCAATGTTTCGGCAATGGGTTGCCATTCCACTTATATTGCATTCAAGTACATCTAAATCAGCAATTAGGCAAGGTGTATCTAAATCGTTGATGTGCATAGATATTCCTCCAACAACAGGATTCTGGTTGTAGTTTATCTGTAGAAAGGTTTTATGTCAAGTATTTTGACTATAACGGAAAATCAAATTATGATATAATAACGTGAGCTTGATAATAGGACAGGACAGACGCATTCCTCTTAAAGTCCCCTGATAAGGGGGTAAATCACTAAAGTAGCGACTTTTACCCCCCTAACCCCCTTATCAAGAGGGAATGCGTTCGCCCTATCAACAAAATTGAATTCTTTTATCAAACTTACGTTTGTACAACGACTACAAGTTGCTTTATAAATATCAGCGGAATTGATTGCAGGAGGTATCACAGCAGTGAAAGGGAAAATGAATTTTAAAATACTCATTAGTATCCTTGGTGTTCTTATAAAGCCCCGTTACTTTTCAGGTGTCATGACTTTGAATTTTAAAATACTCATTGGTATCCTTGGTGTTCTTGCTGTCGGATTCATTGGATTCAAAGCGTTGAAGCTCCAACCGCCTGATGTAGAGAAAACACAACGAATCATCAAAACAGTCAAGTTAGAGGATCGGAGAATCACTAAATCTCCATTCGTTCAAAGCACTTCTAAAACGGGCACAGAAACACAACAAGAAGAGGTAAACATTGAATCTCCTGAAGTAGAAATGATACCTGTTCCAGAGACCGTGCCTACCGCTCAGAGCAGCGATGCTGAAATCAGAGAGTTTCAAGCATGGCTTTCTTCCATCCTTACGGAGGAAGGCACTCTTGAGGAAACAGAACAAGAGAATTCCAACGCAGAAAAGGCAGAAAATGATGAAATCGATTATGATCTTGATACCTCACGTATAAAAACCACGATTGAGGATCAATGGAGAAACAGTCTCGAAACTTACGATATTGAAGGGTATATGTCCGCGATATGGGAAGATAGCTTCTTCTATGTCAGTGACATGGGCACACCTGATAATCCAGATGATGATCTGATATTTCGGAGTGGTCAACAAGAGCGCGAAGGGGCATTGAATATGTTCAATACATTAGATGGCATTGAACTGAATCTCTATAGAAATGGAGATATCGAATTTTTGAGTGATACGATCGCTATGGTTGACTACGATTACGGACTCAAACTTGTCTCTCCCATGCATGGCAACTCCTATCCATCAGGAAATATGATTTTTATTTTAGAACGTCGAGAAGGCGGGGATTGGCGCATTCTTGAATGGTATGACTTTGCAACCCCGGATCCATAAGAATTCCTCACACCTAAAATTCGCTTCAAATCCAGATGACATCTTCGTTGGCTGGTCCTATTGCCTATCAAAAGGAAACCTTTGATTTTCCAACAAATTTATGATATACTTTGAAAATGTTTTGCTGAGGTTAGATAGCACAACGTGAACCCAACAATGGATTCGCACTTGATACGCCGGAGAAGAACATGAATACCCTAAGCGACTTTGAATTCAAGCAAAAAAAGTATATGCCCATCTTTCCAAAAGCGATTGGAAAACCGACCATTTACATTGAAGGCTATCCGTGTGAGGACGATGAACCTATGGCCGCAACCGATTTTCACGCTGAGCAGATTACTACGCTATCCGATCAACTCAAACGATATTTTGCAATTAACGAACTGGTTCACATTGCTGTTGACAGTTTTATCTATTATAGTGAAGGGGATATTACAAAATGTGTTGCCCCTGATATCCACATTGTGTTTGGTGTTGATAAATACCCGCTACGCCGCAGTTTCTATACGTGGGCGGAGGGGGCAGTCCCTGTAGTCGTATTTGAGTTTCTCTCGGATTCAACGGCACATCAGGATCGGGATAGAAAAGTTGAGCTATATCTGAATGATATAGGCGTTCAAGAATACTTTATCCATCAACCGGAAATGGAGAAACCTGCTGAGTTTCATGGGTGGCAGCGGAGTCCATCGGGCGACATCGTAGAGATCGAACCTGATGCGCAAGGTGGATTGTTCAGCGAAGCGTTAAATCTCTGGTTGCGGTGGGAAAACGATCAGACAACACACGTAAGGCTTTTGCGCCCATATTTGCCTGATGGCACCCTGATTACGACATCTATGGAAGAAAAACATCTGCGGGAACAGGAACAAAGCCTGCGAGAGGCAGCAGAAGAAAAGGCAGCAGAAGAACAACAACGCAGAATAGAAGAAGAACAACGCAGAATCCATGAACAGAACTTGCGAGAGGCAGCAGAAGAAAAGGCAGCAGAAGAAGTAGAACGGCGGACGGAATTAGAAGCTGAGTTAGAACGGCTACGCGCGCAAATCGCCAACACGCAAAACGAAAGTACATGACATATCCAAAACGTAGTTACCACATCACGATTTAGCAAAATGCTTGATTTCTCATTTCAAAGGGAAAATATGAACCTTAGCAAACAAATTTGTGTTTTAGTTTTCTTAGTGTTGCTATCCACATCTTTAACAGTTATTTCTGAAGAAGAAACCGAAGAGGTTTATACATTAGAAGAGGTTGTAGTTACTGCCCGCAAGCGCGAGCAGCTGTCTTTTGAAGTGCCGCTCTCCGTTTCAACTATCCGTGGCGACAAATCCGATGCTTTGCGATCGTCGGGTATGGATTTGCGGTTTTTGTCTAACCGCACACCGAGTTTACAGATGGAGTCATCGTTTGGGCGTGTGTTTCCGCGCTTTTATATCCGTGGACTCGGCAATACGGATTTTGACCTCAACGCTTCGCAGCCTGTTTCTGTTCTCTACGATGGCGTTGTCCTCGAAAATACGATGTTGAAAGGATTCCCCGCCTTTGATTTAGAACGAATTGAGGTACTACGGGGGCCGCAAGGGACGCTGTTTGGACGCAATACGCCTGCAGGTGCTATAAAGCTTGAATCAGCGCTCCCTACACAAACTTTAGAGGGATATGGACGGGTAAGTTACGGATGGTTCAACAGTGTTAATTTTGAAGGGGCAGTGTCCGGGCCGCTTGTGCCTTCTGTGCTTTCCGCGCGGTTATCTCTACTGGCACAAGAGCGAGGCGATTGGATAGATAACGATCATACAGCTGAAGAAAATATCCGCGGTGGACATCGTGATTTGGCTGGCCGACTGCAGCTGTTGTGGACACCGATGCCGGAACTAAAAGCGTGGTTCAAACTCCAGGCACGCGATCTTGATGGTACTTCACGTCTATTTCGCGCTAATATCTTAGCATCGGGTGAGGGAGGTCTGGTCGAAGATTTTACGCGTGACAGCATCGCACACGATGGACTCAACGAACAAACGATGAGATCAGGTGGTTTAAGTGCTGAAGTGCGCTATGATATTGGCAACTTCCAATTAGTTTCACTGACAGGTTTAGAGCGACTTGCTAATTTTTCACGTGGAGATATTGATGGCGGATTCGGTGCTGCGTTCCTTCCGTCAAGCGGTCCCGGTGTGATTCCTTTTCCTTCAGAAACGGCATCCGGTATTCCCTTGCTGAACCAGTTTAGCCAAGAAGTTCGCTTAATGACCACAGGAGAAAGTCGTCTCACTTATCAGTTTGGATTGTACTATTTCCGCGAGTTCGTGAGAATGGAGGATTTCAACTACGATACTTTGGCTGGTGGCATTCAAGATGGATATGTGCGCCAAGAGCAGACAGCTACAGCACGAGCAGCGTTTGCATCAATGACTTTCCAAATGTTTGACGATATAGAATTAGGTGCTGGTGTCCGACTGTCTGATGATGTGAAGGACTACACCGCTTGGCGGGACGAAGCACCTGCTGTTACCGAAGCAGGACCACTCGGACCCATTCATCAGAATCCACAAGACACAGTCTGGAGCGGGGATTTAAGTCTGCGCTATCAGGTTGCACCCAGCGTGCAGACATACTTACGCGCAGCGCGAGGATTCCGTGCCCCCAGCATTCAAGGACGTTTGCTATTTGGCAATGAGGTCACGGTAGCAGGGACAGAGACCATTCTCTCTTTTGAAGGTGGCACAAAACTACGTTTATGGAAACAAAGGTTGCATCTAAATCTGGCAGGGTTCAACTACTGGATGCAGGATCAACAGCTCACTGCGGTAGGTGGAGAGGCAAATTTCAATCGGTTAGTAAACGCTGATAGCACGATTGGACGCGGCGTTGAGGCAGAATTAATTTTCCTTCCAATAACATCTTTTGAGGTATCAGCGGGACTTAGCTATAACCAAACGCGCATTGACGATCCGAATTTGGCAATTCAGGGCTGTGGTGCACCGTGTAAGGTGCTGGACCCGCCCGCTTCTGCTGAGGGGACTTTTTCTATTGACGGCAACAGTCTACCACAGGCACCCGCTTGGATTGCAGATGTGACGTTACGTTACAGGCTTGAACTTCCAGCAGGCTTTCGTCTTGCCGTAGCTACAGATTGGGCATATCGCAGCCGAGTGCACTTCTTCCTTTACGACTCTGTGGAATTCAGTGATGATTGGCTATTGGAGGGAGGGCTCCGCCTTGCTTGCCAATTGCCTGATGGCAACACAGAGATTGCACTTATAGGACGTAACATTCTCAACGATACGTCTCCTACCGGGGGTATCGATTTCAACAATCTAACCGGTTATGTTAACGAACCTCGGTTTTGGAGTTTGGAATTGGTGCGGCGATTTTGAAAATGCTGATTATTTTAATCTGGGTCTAATTCCTTAGCTTTTGCAAAGTCTGCTTCTGCTGCTTCATGTTGTCCAAGTGCTTCTTTCGCAATTCCACGATTATAGTAGGCATAAGCATGTTCAGGGTTCAATCGGATAGTCATATCATAATCTTCTATTGCCTCTTTGATGTCACCAAGATCATCCTTTGCCTTACCACGATTACAGTATGTGTTTGCAAATTCAGGATTTAGTCGGATAGCCATATTATAATCTTCTATTGCCCCTTTAGTATCACCAAGGTACTCCTTCGCATTACCACGATTATAATAGACATCAGCCAGATCAGGGTTCCGTTGAAGGGCATTGTCATAACGGATTATTGCCTTTTCGTATTTCCCCGCTGCATATTCCCAGTTCCCAAGTTTTTCTTTGGAATATGCCCGGACTCGCGGCCGGTTTCGCCATTCCATAAATGGTTCAATCTGTCCAGAATTTGCCACCAACCCGCTGAGCACGGTTAAAGGAATGGCCCCAATCATGGAATAGATATCTATGTCGGTGTCGCTTGGTAGTCTTCCGCCAGCGACCACAACGCCAATGACTTCACCTTTGCTGTTTAACACGGGACCGCCACTTAGACCTTCACAATCCTTCGGAGATATTTTTGCTTTTATCACGAGTTGATAGTCGCTATTATGTCCGCTAAGTATGTTACCTATTATACCTTTGTACTTTTTGTCTTTGTAACCAACAATAGAAACTGGATCTCCCTTCTGAAGATTGTCGGTGTTTCCAAGGGGAAGTGGCACACCTATCTCGGCAACTTTAAGAAGCACAAGGTCGTTTTTGTCATCGCATGCTGCCACACCGTCAATTGTGTAAATTACTGTTTCATCGCAATTACGAGATAGTTCAGGTACTCGGTTTTCTGGCATCCTTAAGTGCTTAGGGTGCCTCCGAAGGGACAGTTTTTTCATTCCCTCATAAACACGATTGTGAATAGGTCTCTTTTCGATCTCATACTGCTTTGCGGTGACTACCTTGTATTTGACAATTGGCAAGCTAATAACGTGAATGTTCGTTACAATCTTATCCGGTTCCACAAAGAAGCCGATTCCAACCCCAGTTGTCAACCCAAATTTTTTGCCTTTCAAAAAGACAATGGATTGTTTGCTGTTTTCAGCAATTTGTTGGAGTTGGGCATCTCTTTCTTGTTCCATTATGATATTCCTTTATTGTTTGAACGGTGTTTATTCATCTATATCTGGGTCTAATTCCTTCGCTTTCGCAAAATCTGCTTCTGCCTGCTGTCCGAGTGCCTCTTTTGAAAGTCCACGGTCGTGATAGTATAGTGCCTTCTTCGGTTTTAGTCGGATGGATTCACTGAAATCCTCAATCGCTTCGTCATGGTTGCCGAGGGCAGCCTTTGCAGCTCCGCAAGTATGATAGAAAGCAGATCGATATTTAGCACTCTTTAACTCTAACCGTAGTGCCTCATCTCCGTCAGATATTGCTGCTTGAAATAGCTTTTTTGCTTTCTTTCTGTTTCCTTTTTTTGTTTCAACCTGCCCAAGAAGATACTTTGTCCATCCTCTGAGATTATAGTATTTAGCCATTTCAGGATTTAGATTAATCGCTTCAGTCAAATCGCTTATAGCGTCTTGAAATCGATTTTTGGCTTTTTTCATCTTTCCTTGATCCGATTTGTATTTCGCATACATTAGGTTTACATGTCCCCGACGGAAGTACCCAGAGCCATCCTCTGGTTCAAGTAAGATAGCGTGGTTTACGTCTTCAAGTGCCTCTTTGTAGTTTTCCAATCCACACTTTGCCATTCCGCGTGAACAGTATGCTAAGCCCAAAAAAGGAAGCAGTTTAGTCGTAATAATTTTGTCATATATCGCTATTGCACCTATATAGTTTGCTGAAGTGTGCTTTATAGTTGCGCGTATAAGGTAGATAATGCCTTTAATAGATTTCCACGCAAGTCGTATCTTGAAAAAAAACAATTTATTCCAGCTGTCGCATTCATATACCTTAAACTCAGTAATTGCCAGCACCTCAAGTCGTTTTTGCCATGCAGACAACGGTTGAATCTTTACAGGCTCTGCCTCTGTTAGCATTACTTTAATTTTGTTAGATGGGACCATATAACCGATAGTATCCGCATCATTCCCTGCTGAAAGGACAGCAACTACCTTACCATTCATGTTTAGCACAGGACAACCACTCCAACCAGCTTTAAATGGTGCTTTTACTATAAACCGGTCATCGCGTTTCCTAGTCCCCTGGATTGTGCCATCCACAATTTCTCCTTTGTCTCCGAGGTAGCCTAATCCATAAATCCAATCACCTTTCTGGACAGTATCACTGTCATCAAGATTAAAAGAGGTTTCTTTCTCTGCGACTTTAAGAATGACGAGATCGTCTATCACATTAGTTGCGATAATTCCTTCAATAGTATAGGTAGTATCTGTGTCAATCCGCTTTGCGCTTATTTCTGTGGCACCATGCAAAACGTGAAAGTTGGTAGCAATTTTGTCGCGTTCCACAAAGAAGCCGCTGGCACTGCCAACTTGATTTGTCACTGGGATCCCGTTTAGATATCTACCAGGACATTTTGTTTCCAAGTAAACTGTAGTGCCTACGGTTTCTTCCGCAAGCTGTCGGCTTTCTCCATTTTTTGTATTTGACATTATGTCATTCTCTCTGGACGTATTATGATATTATGTAACGTGTTTTTAAACGAATATCTAACGCGCAATGAAATTGCGCCATCACGAACAGGTAATTTGTTGAAGGCAAGTGTTTTTGAGAAATGATATAAAATATCACACATGCTACATACTCATTATACACCAAATATCAGGATTTATGTTAAAAAGATTTGACATCACGCTATAGCATGTAGTATCATTTTAATAAAATATAATTCTAACCAAGTTCCTAAACGAGATTATCGGATGTTTTTTCAATCGCTTACCACATCGACTTCGCAATACGAAAAGCCTGCGCGCCATACTGTCGGACATCAAGACTCCCCTCGCGCCGGGCGAATTATAATTGCTATTCGTCGTGCTGTGGTGGGTTAATCACAAGTAGATAAGAAGTCCTATTGACACGCCCATCACTGAAACAGACAATTTCGGTGGGGCGTTTTGTATTTTAAAAGTCTTCAGTTATCAGTTTTCGGTTTTCAGTGTTTTTTTCAAAGATCCTTGCGGATGCATCAGAAACCTCTAACCGACAACTGACAACCATTAAATAAACGACTTGTGCCAGTTAACTAATTGTTTTTGATTTTTTCACAGATATTAGTTCTGTCCTATACACATATCGTCCCTACGGGACTGAAGAGCATATTTATAACGTTTTTCTATAAACATATCGTCCCTACCAAATCAACGCTATGAATGCCTTTATGGCATTCAGCGGGACTAAAGAGCATATCCGTCATAAGGAAAACTCGCTGAATATGCTACTTATGTGAAACAATATTGTACAATAAGTTATTTAGCACAAGTCGCTAAATAAGGATATTTTCGCATGTTTAAAGAGGTATCACCACAATTCACCTTTGCTGAGAAGGAAAAACAGACCCTTGAATTCTGGCGTGAAAACGACATCTTTAAAAAAAGTATGGAGATGTACAAAGATGCGCCCTCCTTTGTTTTTCTTGAGGGACCGCCATTTGCGAATGCTCCGCCTGGTGTGCATCACGTCCTTGCACGTATCATGAAAGATGCTGTCTGCCGATATAAGACGATGACAGGACATTACGTCCACAGAAAAGCAGGATGGGACACACACGGACTTCCCGTCGAATATCAGGTCGAAAAGCAACTCAATATTACCAATAAAGCAGAATTAGAGGCTTACGGCGTTCAGAACTTCATTGAGAAATGCAAAGAAAATGTCTTCCAATATGAACAGGATTGGCGGCGAATGACAGAACGTATCGGGTTCTGGGTGAACTTAGACGATGCATATATCACGTTGTCAAACGACTATATTGAGAGCATTTGGTGGGTGTTGCGGCAAGCGTGGGATAAAGAACTATTGTATCAGGGACATAAGGTGCAACCGTATTGCTATCGGTGTGGCACAACCTTAGCAAGTCACGAAGTCGCGCTCGGTTACCAAGAGGTTTCTGACCCCTCTATCTTTGTGCGATTTCCACTCAAAAATAGGCAGAACACCTATCTGCTTGTATGGACAACGACACCGTGGACGCTGCCATCTAACGTCGCTGTGGCTGTCGGTGCAAATTATGATTACGTTGCCGTTGAACATAATGGACAAAACCTCATCCTTGCGAAAGAGTGTATATCGAATTTATTCGGTGATGAATCCCCGCAAATCGTTGAAAACTTTAAGGGCAGTGACCTCCAAAATTGGGAATATGAACCGCTTTTTGACAGTGGACAACATACAGAAAGATCGCATTATGTCGTCTCTGGTGATTTTGTGACGACAACAGAAGGCAGTGGTTTGGTGCATATTGCGCCCGCCTTCGGACAAGACGACTACGATATTGGGCAGAAACATAATCTACCGTTCGTGCAGTTGGTGGGTGCCGATGGCAAGTTTGTTCCAGAGGTTAAAGATGTGTGGGCAGGTGAATATGTCAAAGATGCCGACCCGCAAATCATTGAAAACTTGGGCGAACGCGGGTTGTTGTTCAAAGCTGCTGAGTATACTCACCAATACCCGTTCTGTTGGCGATGTGATAATCCGTTGCTCTATTATGCGCGTGAATCATGGTTTATCCGTACAACCGCCATCAGAGACCAGATGCGGCAGCACAATCAGGAAATCAACTGGTACCCGGAGCATATCAAAGATGGACGGTTCGGGAATTGGCTGGAAAACAACATCGACTGGGGATTGAGTCGTGAACGCTATTGGGGAACGCCGTTACCCGTCTGGATATGTGATGACTGCGGACACCAGCACTGCGTTGGTAGTATTGCCGAATTAAAAGAATTCGGCACCGATGTGCCAGACGATATTGAACTGCACCGTCCTTATGTGGATGACGTTGTGCTTGCGTGCAAGAAATGTAGCGGCACAATGCACCGTGTGCAAGATGTGATTGACTGCTGGTTCGATTCAGGCTGTGCACACACTGCACAATGGCACTACCCTTTTGAAAACAAAGAACTGTTTGAGCAAGCATATCCCGCAGATTTCATTTCTGAGGCAATCGATCAGACCCGCGGGTGGTTTTATAGTCTCTTAGCGACTGGCACACTCCTCTACGACAAACCCGCCTACAAAAACTGTCTCTGCCTTGAGCTAATTATGGGACCGGATGGCCAAAAGATGAGCAAGAGTAGAGGGAACACGGTAGATCCGTGGACAATTCTGAACGAACAAGGCGCAGATGCAATGCGATGGTATATGTTCACAGCATCACCGCCTTGGGCACAACGAACCTTCAAACCAGAAGGTATTGATGAAGCGTTAAAGAAATTCATGGGGACGCTTCAGAACGTCTATAGTTTTTTTGTCATGTATGCCAACTTAGAAATTGCTGGCGAGGTTTCCCAACCTCGCGCGCCTTGGCAAGACGCACCGCCTGTTTCAGAACGTGCTATCGTTGACAGATGGATTCTGTCCCGCCTGCGGACCTTGATTAACAAGGTGCGCGATGACATGGAGAATTACCATCTTACGAATGCGCCTCGTGCGATTGAGGCGTTTGTAGACGACCTTAGCAACTGGTATGTTCGCCGTTCTCGCGACCGCTTTTGGGGTGCAGAGGCAGGACAGGATAAGCAGGCAGCTTATGCCACATTGTATGAAGTGCTTGTTACCGTGGCAAAACTCGCCGCGCCGTTCATTCCGTTTTTAGCGGATGAACTCTATCGCAACTTAGTCGGTTCACTCAACCCTGATGCGCCGCTGAGCGTTCACCTTACAGAATATCCAATTGCAGATGCTTCGCTGATAGATGCCGAATTAGAAAACGATATGGCTTTTACGCGTGAGGTTATCAGTATGGGACATGCTGCGCGCAACCGTTCCGGCATTAAGACGCGCCAACCACTTGCTGAAATCACGCTTGGTGGACTATCCGATGTAGAAAAAGAGACTATCAATCGTTTGGCAGCATTTGTTCACGATGAACTGAATGTTAAGGAAATCGTCTTTACAGAGGAATTAGACGCGTTTGCACAAGTTACGCTCAAACCGAACTTCAAGGTCCTGGGACCCAAGTACGGCAAAGGCGTGCAGGCAATCGCAAAAGCACTCGCTACCGCAGATGCTATACAGTTGAAAGCAGAATTGGAAGCGAATGGAAGTCTACAGATTGAAGCGGCAGGTGAAACCTGGACCCTTGAATCATCGGAAATTGACGTGCAGACACAAAATCGGGAAGGCTTTTTTGTAGAGGTGGATGCAAGGAAATTTGTAGCACTTTCAACGGAACTGACGCACGAGTTGAGGCTTGAAGGTATGGCACGTGAACTTGTCAATAAAATCCAAAATATGCGGAAGGATGCTGATTTTAACGTGTCTGATCGGATTAAGCTCAGTCTGAACACATCATCCGCACTTGTGGCAGAAGCGTTTGAAACGTATCGGGATTATATCCTCACGGAGACGTTGACGACAGAGGTCGTTGAATCTCCGGGTGAAAATGCCTTCAGCCTCGACCAAAAACTCAACGGGGAACCGGCAACGATAAGCGTTGAGCAAGTATAACTATAGTAAAACGGACAATTATAGTAGATTTTGCAATTAACTGGACATTTTGATTGGTAGGAGGGAACTCCGATTCCCGACTATCAAAGTGTTTAGTCGCAATTCGGAGATCGCTCCTACAGAAGATATGTCCACATATTTTCATAATTTACTATAATGGGACACTTCTATCCCGCACCCTGTTAGTAGGGTGCGGACTAAGATGCACAAACTAACAGGGTGTAGGACAACTTCTATTGTCCGTTATGTTTCCAAAATAGGTTTATGGTTTATCAAAGTGTCCTAATACTTTCAAAGTTCACTATAATTCAACAAAAATATCATTGAGTTAGAAACGAAAAGCGATCTATATCGTTAACCAGCCAGTGGCGTGTAAACAAAATGATTGGTGTTGTCGTTCAAAATTAAAACTTTTATGAAGTTCAGACATCTCGCGGGGAGATGTCAAACCTGACAAATGCCAAACGCGCATTTGATGTTGATTTCCCGCACTACTCTATATCCAAAAAGGAGCGAATACTATGATTATGAAGTGGACAGGATATACTATCCTGATGATTATCTGTTGTTTATCTATGGCGTGTGAGCAGACTATTGATGTACTCAGGCTAAGCACAGACAAGGAAAGTTTTGAGGCACGCCAAAAAGCGGTGGATAGTATAAAAAGGTATATTCAACGGGAATTTGAGTTAGTCCAATCATTTGAACAACTTGCACAGGAAGAAGACGTTTTAGAAGCGCTTTTAACCTTACCCATGAAGGCAGCAGAAATTTTTAAGGAAGAAACAGGTGTCGAATATCCAAGACCTGAGTTACGATTCCAACTTTTAAGCATACAAATCCAAGAAAATCCTGCTGATGTAGATGCACACCTTGCTTTTACAGACATGGAGGTGGAAATTGATATTCATGGCGAAATTAGTGTAGATATTCTCCACGCGATTGACCCCCTTCAAATGCTTGACCTCATTGAAGAATGGGTATATCTGTCAATGCTACATCCAGATGCAACGGAAGAAACGTTGTTAGCACTATTCCGAGAATCCGCAAAGAATGGTCAAACAACCCTCAGTTTTGTAGTAATTGCCAGGACTTATGCAGATGCGTTCCCTGAAGCAGAACCGCCATCTGCAGCAAACTGATTGTAGATCGGATAGCATGCAAAACCCATAACTGTCAATTTAAGGATATTTCCTCCAGGGTTATTTATAGTGAACTTTGAAATTATTGGGACACTTTGATAAACTTGTTTCGAAACATAACGGACAACAGAAGTTGTAGCACAAACTTTTAGTTTGTGCATATTAGCCCGCAAACTAAAAGTTTGCGGTACAGAAGTGTCCCAATAATTGTCCGTTGGACTATAGTTTTAAGAATTCTTAGTCATTATGGTTAACTTGAAGTTTAGATTTAAATCAGAATGGATAGATGTTCTTGTTGTATCATTATTTATTGTCTGAACCAGGATTAGCAGGATTATAGGATTTCCAGGATTTTTCAGTGTTACCCATCAACACCTACCCTGCGTCCAAACGCAGACGACAAACATGTCCAGAGACACTAAATCCACAAAAAACCAATCTTGAAAATCCTATAATCTTGAAAATCCTGGTTCAGACAATAAGTGATTCAATACGAGCAATAAGTCCATTGATATATTAACGTCTGTGATAAAATCTGCTCAAAAAACCGTAACACTATAACGTTACGGACTCACCACTCCGCGCGCATTCGTAGATAGCCATGTTGAGTGCAACAGAACGTCTGCCTTCATATCCATCAACTGCTGGTTCTGCGTCATCGTGGATCACTCGGAGAGCATCTTGGATAACATTACCGGGATAAGGGGGAAGTTCAATGTCCGGTTCTTTACCTTCAGCAAACTGCCATATATCAGGGCCAAGACCGAGAATCCCTGTCTGACCATGGATGTGAATCATTGTGACATTTCCACCGGGATATGTCGTCGTTGTTAAAACATGCCCAAGTGCTCCGTTTTCAAATTCTAAAATAGCGGCAGTCATATCTTCCGTTTCACAATTTTCGTGGTCGTAAACATCATAATGAGCACCGATAACACGTTTAACAGGCCCCATAAACCACAACATCAAGTCAATAGAATGGACACCTTGGTTCATAATTGACCCGCCACCGTCAAGTTCCCATGTGCCGTGCCAACCGACATAGTAGCTGTCTGGACGTTTCCATTTCATCCGTAGTTCACACAGCAGGGGTTTGCCGATTGCACCTTGTTCCAGTGCAGCCTTGATTTTCCGATTGTGACCGCCGTAGCGTTCGCCAAAGTCAACGAGCAGTTTGACGTTATTTTCTTCACAGGTTTTGATGAGCGAATTACAATTTTCAACGCTGACATCCATCGGTTTTGTGGTGATGACGTGTTTTCCGCGGCGTGCTGCTTCTTCTCCAAACTTTCCGTGGAGACCACTTGGAGTCATAATCATTGCCACATCAATATCGTCACGGTCGAACATTTCAAGTGCATCGTCATGGCTTTCGCACCCGAACTTTTCTTCTGCTGCTTTACGCCGATCTTCAACAAGGTCAGCGACTGCTACAAGTTCAGCACCGTCTGTACTATGAATTACGCCTGAACGATTCATGCCCATACCTAAGCCGACAACGCCGAAACGTAGATTATTAGCCATTAAATTTCTCCTAATAACGTACCTTACTTGGATTCTCTTGATGAAAGTACGCAAATAATTCTCACCGCCAGACATAATTTATATAGGTCTGACAAAAACTCAAAACTAATTTTTCGGTATTATAGCATATCAGCGTCCGATGTGACACAAAAAACTGATATTGCGTGTAATCTCTCTATCGTGCTTTATCTCAGCCAGAACGATATGCGGTTGCATTTCGGGGTAGGAAATATCAAATAGGTTGACTCAGTTGGGGCTGTGGGTATGTTGAGACTTTCAAAGAAATTAGGACGAATCAGATGCTTGTTATAGAGGAACAGCGGTGATTGGAAAATCCGCACCCTTAACACATTGTTTTATTGTCTTCTCCGATTATATAAAAAGACGATACATGCCAAAACTATCTCTGCTGAGAGCATCCAAACCCGACAAAATAGCACAACACTCGTCGCTTGCAGTGCCGGCATATAATTCGCCAATAGTATGCCTAATAGTCCTTCCCGAATTCCGAATCCACCAGGAGTCAGAAAACTAAGAAATCCAACAATCCAGGCGAAGGCAAAACAAGCACTAAGAACACCAGCATGCGCCCATTTCACAGAGGCAAGACTTTTGACAAAAAAGTTTATGATTTTTTTTTCGTCACGCTTTTTCTCTTCAGGTTTGGAAGGCTCATCTGTATCAGTTACCTTCTAAAAACTTCATGAGAGCTTCGCTCTTTTCGCGGCTTTCTGAAGTAATTACCTTTTGAACTTTCATCGTCTTTATAATTCTCTCCCCAAACTTCTCCCGGAAAACGGCCAAACGTTTGTGCTTCTCTGTACGTTTTTCCTCCGTAGTTGCAGAATCGGGCAGTTTTGACCTCAGGATTTCGGGCAATTCTGCCATTATCTCCCTACCGAGTTGAAGTGCTACATCCTTTTCTTTTGGATCGTCAATGCATTCTATGAGGGTCGGATCGTCTTCACATTCTTTAAGAAGACGTTGTAATTTATCAAACTTTTGTTGAAGTAATGCCTCGTGTGCTTCAGCTTCCGCTGTCTTTTCAGAATCATCAGAAGTGGGTTCAGGGTTCACGAGTAATTTTTGGGTTCCCATTTCGGTTCTCCTTTCATTACATATTCTTGATAAATGTCGGTTGAATTCTTTCCAGTTAAACCGTTGTGCCCAACCGGAAACGTTACACGAGTAAGATTGAGTCTTTTGCTAATCTTAACGTAATTGACTCTGAGATAGTCATTATAGTAGAATCGACAATTAAGTGGACACACGAAAAGCTTCCTTTATCCCGCCCCCCAACCACCCAATTCACATGCCACACGCGCATGCAATGGCAAGGGGCTAAGAATAACAAGCGAGGGGAGAGCGGACAAGAGCAAAAGTGTCCAACTAATTATGGGCTTTACTATAAATTGACGCTTATGGTGCGGTTTCCTTACCAATAGCACTGCCGACCAATACTAAATCCAGGACATTGACAACACTATCACCGTTGACATCCGCAGCGTTTTCGCCTGAGGCACCGAAGTTTCTGCCGACTAAGACTAAATCAAGCACATTGACCCTACCGTCTTTGTTGACATCTTCACGCAATTGTGGAGGGGGTGTAATTGACCATAGACGAATAGTTGTGTCCCGACTCCCGCTTGCGATGGTTTTGCCATCCGGACTAAATGCTACACTTGTGACCCGACTCGTATGCTCCGATAATGTGCGGACGTGTGCGCCATCTGATACGTTCCACAAGCGGATAGTAGAGTCATCACTCCCACTTGCGAGAGTGTTTCCATCAGAACTAAACGCTACACTCCTGACATGATTCGTATGCCCCGATAGTGTGCGGACGTGTGTGCCATCAAATACGTTCCACAGACGGATGGTGGAGCCACTTCCACCTGCTGCAATCGTGTTGCCATCCGGACTAAACGCTATACTATAGACATTTGCTCCTGCTTGTAGAGTTAGTAGGGGAGTGCCATCGTTTGCAAACCACAAACGGACGGTGCCATCATTACTTCCACTTGCGATTATTGTACCATCCGGGCTAAACGCTACGCTCCAATCCACCTGTCTATTCCCCGATAGTGTGCGTATTTGTGTGCCATCAAATACGTTCCATAGACGAATAGTGCTGTCGAAACTCCCACTTGCGATGGTTTTGCCATCCGGACTAAAGGCTACGCTTTTGACCGAACCTGTATGCCCCGATAGTGTGCGTATTTGTGTGCCATCAAATACGTTCCATAGACGAATAGTGCTGTCTGCCCCACTTGCGATGGTTTTGCCATCCGGACTAAAGGCTACGCTTTTGACCGAATCTGTATGCCCCGATAGTGTGTGTATGTGTGCGCCATCTGATACGTTCCACAGACGAACGGTATGGTCCCCACCTCCGCTTACGATGGTCTTGCCATCCGGACTAAACGCTACGCTGTGCACAGGACCGGTAAGTCCATGTGATCTGGGTATGGTGAGCGTGTGTATCTCATTAGACTCTGCCCATGGTGATGCGTCCTGCGCAAAGGTGATGGGTGTGAAGAAAGGTATCGCCAACAAAATGGATATAGTCATAAATAATTTCGTTTTCATAAAAAAATCTCCTTTTAGGTTAAAATAGCATTATCGCCTCAACAATCCTGAAAATCCTATAATCCTGTCCATCCTGGTTCAGACAATGGACAAACCGACACGGACAAACAAAAACCTAAATCATACCTTATAGTAGAATCGACAATTAAGTGGACACACGAAAAGCTTCCTTTATCCCGCCCCCCAACCACCCAATTCACATGCCACACGCGCATGCGATGGCGAGGGGCTAAGAATAACAAGCGAGGGGAGAGCGGACAAGGACAAAAGTGTCTAAATAATTATGGGCTTTACTATAAAACGCGTTGCGGACTACACAACTTTGTACTAAACTTCAGAGTTTGTGTTATCATACACCTCACAATTACATCATAACCTTAAACATAATTGTCCATGCTAAAACATGGTTTGTCAAATTAAATTTACAAAAAACACAAATTTTCTGAATATTAAGGAATTTTACCACTTTTTTAACAAATTTGCAAGTTAAAAAGTTAAAATTTGCTCAACAAAAGTCCGAAAATCTTATTTTTTAAATTTATTGGGTTTAATTCCGAAAATAGTCACAAACCGATTGTAAACCACACGCTTGACATTCCGGTGTTTTTTGACATACTCTTGCACCATGCCGAACAATTAAGGCATGGTATTCGTTGAAGAGTTCTACTTCGTGCGGTAGGTTATCCATAAAAAGCGCGCGAAGTCTTGCATAGTGAAAGTTTCCCTCAACCCATCCCAATCGGCTGAGAAGCCTGTAGGTATAAGTATCCACAACAAAACTCGGTTTTTCTGCGGCGTAGAGGATGATTGAATCGGCAGTTTCGGGACCGACTCCGTAGATAGAGAGCAGTTCTTCTCGCAATTCGGGGACATCTTGCTTAAACATCTCCTGCATCGGCCGTTGGACGATATGTTCCACGAAGGCGCGCACCTTTTTCGTTTTCATTCGAAAATAGCCTGAAGGTCGGAGCAGTTGTTCCAATTCGTCTTGACTGGTAGCGTGTATCTGTTCGGGTGTGAACGCGTCTGCTGCTTTGAGGTTGTCAATCGCTTTCACAACGTTTCGCCACGCAGTCGCTTGTGTTAAGATAGCACCGAGTGCAACTTCAAAAGGCGTATCTGCAGGCCACCACTTAAGCGTGCCATGTTCCATTCGGAGTTGATGATATAGGTCAAGCAGTTTTTTGTTGAGATTCGCTTCACAAACAATTCGCATATCAGTATAATTGGTATAATTCCATATTCAAACAGTGAGGATAAAATATGAATATCAGTTTTAGCACTGGTGTTGGCGGTGATGCGTGGAGTCTTGCTGAGTGCACAACGTGGGCAAAAGCCAACAACTTTGATGCAATCCGTCCCTACAATAACGGTCTTTTTGAACCGAACCAGATTATACAATCAGGCGGAGAAGAAGTCAAGCAGATTTTGGCTGACACAGACATTTATCTTGCCGCCTTAACGGCACATTGTAACCTTTTAGACGATGATATAGAAAAACGCGAAAATGCTCGCGATGCTTTGAAGCAAGCAATTGAAGCAGCACACATCCTTGAAATACCTGTAATAGTTACTTACGCTGGAAGTCCTGTGAGTTGGCATTTTTATGGGCAATTCTCTTCCGAACCGGGTAATCCGGGTGATCTTTCCGTGGAACTCGTCCAACGATTTAAGCAGATGTGGACACCTATTGTGCAATTTGCGGAAGAGAAAGGCATCCGACTCGCGTTGGATTGTGCTGTTCGCATGGGGAATATCGCATGTAATCCAGAAATGTGGGAACGGACTCTTGATGCTGTCCCTTCGGATGCGCTGGGATTATCGTGCGATCCATCGCACTGGCTATGGATGGGGATTCTGCCTGCTGAAGACGCTATCCGTATGTTCAGCGGAAAATGGTATTATGCGGATGTTAAGGATTGCGAAATTAGCCCACAAATGCTTTTTAGGCAAGGGATAATCGGTAACTGGTGGTGGCAGTATCGGGTGCCAGGACGCGGGCAATTAAACTGGGGAACGATTATCGGCGCGTTGCTGGAATCTGGTTATGATTATGTTCTCTGTGTTGAAAACGAAGACCGTGGCGCACCGGGCTTAGAAGGCTTTGCTATCGGTTGTAGACATCTTCGGCAATTCTTGCCAAATTCTTGAGATGTCATAATAATATAGTACGACCATAATTATGCACACCCCTCATTTAAATTGACGTGTTTTGCGAAACATGCTACACTTAAATAATAAACGTAGAAAAACTCTCTACAAGGAAAAATGTCCTTATAGGAATTGTATATCCGTATCCCCGAATTAAAACGCACGTTTTATAAGTAGGGAAACGATTTTTGATATTGGAGGTAACGCAAATGAAATTTGGAAATCAGGGTGGAGCAATGTTAGTTTGGTTAAATATCATCATTTTCACATTGTCGGTCACTTGCATCACCTACGCTGCTTTGCTTGACAAAGAAACGATTGAAGTTCTCTATCTCTTCGATGAAGGTGAAGGCGAGGTGGCTGTAGACTCTTCTCCTAATGGCCGGGATGGCGCGATCATTGGAGCACAGTATGCCGAGGGTGTTTTTGGAACGTGTCTATTGTACGATGGACAAGATGATAATCTAATTGTTACCGGTTATACTGGTGTGGGAGGCGTAGACCCCAGAACAACGCTCTTCTGGTTTAAAGCCAGTGGCACACGGGATCACTCATGGGTAAAATGGGGACCAAATACTTCCGGTGCAAAATATTACATCCGCGCGCATGTAACCGGACAGGAATGCTACTTGAGAATTGAGGTTAATGGCGGACAAAATTACGGAAATGACGATGTGTGTGATGGCGAATGGCACCATTTAGCCGTAGTCTTTCCTGAAGATGCAGACTCCGTGCAAGACCATCACCTCTACGTTGATGGTAAACTTCAAGAAAAGATAGGTAACGATAAAGAGATGAACACAAATGTTGAAGCACAGGAGATTAACATCGGAGCCCGTCTGACAGGTCATACATTTTTGTTGGGCCTTTTGGATGAACTTGCTATTTTCAGTGCTGCCCTGGATGTGGATCAAATCAATGCTATCCGAGAAAATGGATTGCAAGGAACTGTTAGCGTTGAGCCGCAAGACAAATTAGCCACAAGTTGGGCAAGAATTAAGAAGTACTGATGGTCTGTTCATTTTATATTATTGGGACACTTTGATAAACCTGCTGTTAGTTTGTGCATATTAGTTTGCGGGGCAGAAGTGTCCCATTACATTTCTAAACCCCTATAATTCGTGAAAATAAAGGAGGGACGATTATGGTTGATAAAGAAATTATTGAAGAAATTGGCTCAAATATTTCCACACCCCGTATACGATATGCTCCGACGAATGGGGCAATTATCTATCCTGAATCAGATGGGAAACCTATGGCAGAAACAGAACGCCACCGAGATGCGCTTATGGACGCGCTGATAATCCTTATTGAAGCTTTCAAAGACAAACCTGATGTGTGCGTTTCAGGAAATATGATGATGTACTATGTTGAAGGGGACCCTCAGAAGTCGATTTCACCTGATGTCTTTGTCTCTTTTGGTATAGGCAAAAAACTGCGGCGCACCTATCGTATTTGGGAAGAGGGTAAACCTCCAGACTTTGTGTTAGAATTTTCAAGTGGGAAAACTCATAGGACAGACCAAAAGGAAAAGAAACTACTGTATGCCTCAATAGGTGTGCAAGAATACTTTCTGTATGATCCCGAAAGGCAATACCTACCGACCCCTCTCATGGGTTTTCGCCTTGTTGAAGGAGAGTATGTGCCAATACCGGAAAATCATGATGGGGGCGTTACGTCTGCAACATTGAATTTAGAACTGCGTTTAAGAGGTAATACTCTCGGTTTTTATGATGCGGTTTCATCAGAGTGGTTAGAAACCCCAGCAGATATAGCGGAGGCAAGGGCAGATGAAGAAGCAGCAAGGGCAGATGAAGAAGCAGCAAGGGCAGATGAAGAAGCAGCAAGAGCAGATGAAGAAGCAGCAAGAGCAGACCAAGAAGCTGAGATTAGAAAGCAGGTTGAAGTAGAAGCAGCAAGACTCCGAGAGGAACTTGAGCGTTTAAAAGCACAAAACACGTCGTAGCATACAAACACTCAAAACAACCTCGCTCTATAGCAATAATGCGTTTTACCGATTTCCGGTCACCCCAACGGCTTTACGCACCTTTGCCAAAATCGGCACAGCAATATCTCGTGCTTTTTCCGCGCCCTTCTCAAGCACTTTGTCCAATTCATCCCTATTTTCCATCAACACATTGTACTGCTCACGTTGTGCCGAAAAGGTAGACTCTAACAACTCATTCAGTTCATTTTTCATATCACCATACGCGAGTCCACCCCCAAGATAGAGTTGTTGCTTTGCTGCCACAGCATCTTCATCCGCAAAATGACGGTAGATAGCAAAGACATTACATTCATCAGGGTCTTTGGGCTCTTCAGGACGTTTGGAATCGGTCACGATCCGCATCACCTGTTTCCGGACCTGATTTGATGGCGCAAATAGCGGGATAACGTTGTTATAACTTTTGCTCATTTTCCTGCCATCAAGTCCAGTGATAGTCATCACCTCTTTCCGGATTACTGCCTCAGGAACTACGAAAACCTCCCGATAATTCTTATTAAAAGCGAGAGCGACATCGCGTGTAATTTCAAGGTGCTGCTGTTGATCAAGTCCTACAGGAACGACATGCGTTCCGAATAGCAAGATATCTGCCGCCATCAAGACTGGATAGGTATAAAGTCCTGCATTGATATTTTTGTCCTCTTCACGCCCTGCCTTAAGATTATCTTCAACAATTGCTTTATAAGCGTGTGCACGGTTGAGCAATCCCTTTGATGTGAAACAAGCTAAAATCCATGTCAACTCAAACACCTCTGGAATATCTGATTGACGATAGAAAATTACATCATCTGGGTTCAACCCTAATGCTAACCACGTCGCGGTCACCTGATACGTCAAATTCTCTAATTCTTTTTTGCTTTTAACTGTCGTGAGGGCATGATAATCCGCAATAAAGTAGAGTGCCTGATAATCTTGCGCGAGTTCCAGCGCAGGTTTGATCATACCGAGATAGTTGCCGATATGTGGTTGTCCTGTGGGTTTTATTCCTGTAAGAGCGATCTGTTTCAATTTCGTTCTCCTTTTTTTGTTCTAATCCAATTATAACCTGTAGAAACCGGGATGTCAATCAAACCTTTGCACAATAACAGTATCACCTTTTTTTAGTCCTAATTGTGTTTGGGCATTTCCCATATTGACCGCAATTTCTAACGCCCCAAAACTGCCGATAATTGCCAGTGGTTCCCCCGCCTCCGATTCAGCGTAAGAAATGTTTAGTTTTTTAAGTGACGTATGCCCTGCCACAATTTCAAATTTTGCAGACATCGCGCACTTATCAAGCTGTCCAACTGCATCCTTGTTTGATTTAGACGATAGCAAGAAAGCGGCAAGCGCGTTTTTCGAAATGTTGGTTATTAAATTTCCAAAACTGTCAACATTAATAATTTGTCCGGTCAATATATCTTCTGCAATGCATATCGCTGGGGCAGGAAACCGAATAAGGTTATGAATTGGTGTGCCAATCTGTGCAAGCGGAATACCGAGCGATAAATGCGCAGCGACAGGTGCAAAAATATCTCTACCATGGAAAGTGTTACTGACTTGTGGTAGAAGATAGGCTGGATTTTCAATGACTACCGCCTCAGGCGCGCAGATATCTTCGGCTTCAATGTTTTGTAGCAGATAACTCAGCACACCATTGTTCGGGCACACAAAAAATGCTCGATCTGTTTGGCAAACGATTGCTTGTCGTTCACTTCCAACACCCGGATCTACTACAATCACATGTATCGTCCCCTTCGGAAAGTAACGATATGCTGCCTGGATAGTGAAAGCCGCTTCGTGGATATTCTGCGGCGGGATGGCATGTGTTATGTCAACAATCTGTACATTCGGATTGATGTTTAGAATAACGCCTTTCATCAAGCCGACATACACGTCGCTTGTACCAAAATCGGTTGTTAACGTGATAGGTGAAGATTTTTCCATTGTCCGAAGTCCGCTGATTAAAGATTAGGTATCCAATAGCGTGATTGGCACACAGAAGATAAAAGAACAGCCCATCAAGCATCAGAGAATCTCTGCAGCAGGATAACGTTTATCACCGGGCGATATATCGGACGGATCGTTCAACACAGCCGTTTCTGGTGGAGTCATAATCTGATTTTCATCTACAGGATCGTCTGTATCTGTTCTCCATTGCTCCAACCGTGCGCGCATATCTGTCAACACATCCGCATAATCGGGGTTTCCTGCAAGGTTGTGTGCTTCTGAGGGATCAAATACGACATCGTATAACCGTTCTGATTCGACAGGTTGATCTGCCCAATCGTTCTCCAGCATATAAGATTTACTGATACTATCATCACAGTTAGGCAGTGCCCACTGTTTAGCGTTGTCGTAGCGTCTAATATATTTCCACCGTTTGGTTCGGATAGCGCGTTGCGGTTCATAGCAGCAGTGATAATTGACTTCAGCAAAAACGGCATCTCGGATATCATCGGTCTCATCGCACACAAGCGGCACAATAGAATGTCCCTGTAACCACTCAGGCGGTTCAATCCCTGCCAATTCGCAGATAGTCGGAAATAGGTCAATCTGGCTAACTAATCCGTCAATGACCTTCCCGCCATCAAAACCGCCTGGACCTCGGACAATCAACATCACGCCGATACCGTGATCGGTAACGTGACATTTCATACGCGGAAAAGCGAGTCCGTGGTCTGTTGTACATATCACAAGTGTGTTTTCTGCAAGTCCGTTCTCTTTTAGAGCATCAAAAACTTTTCCCATTTTCCAATCGAGTCTACGTGCAGCATCTATATATTCTGCCATATCCTGTCGGGTAACAGGATTGTCAGGGAACGGAGCAGGCGGTTTTACGTAACGTGGGTCAGTTTTTGGTTCACCATCCGGCGGCGGATCAAAACCTTTGGCGCGGCGATGTGTCTCTCCAAATCCAACATCCAAGAAGAATGGTTCATTAGGTTTTTCGCCAAGAAACGTGCATGCCCGTTCTTCTGCTCCAGCGTTGCCGTTTTCTTGGGCTAAGATTCGCTGGTAACCTGTCTCCTTAACATTCCGCACAACATGCTGGAAACCTGCTAATGCAGTAATGTAACCTGCTTTATTCAACGTGTGTGGGATGAGATGTTCTGGTACAGGTAGACTCCACCCTCGGTTTGCTAATCCGCCCATACCGCAGCTATGTGCCCACTGTCCAGTGAGCAGTGCTGCGCGCGATGGGGAACAGGTTGGATTTGCACAAAAGGCGTTGCGAAATAGAACGCCCTCTTCCGCTAATTTTTGGATATTCGGGGTCGGAATTGCATGCCCATACGGCTGCACATACCTCCCCGTATCGTGAGAATGGATATAGATTATATTTGGTTTGTTCATATTATACCTACCTGCATATAGTAAGTGATTATTGAAAGTTTTATCGGTAAGACTCATCTAATTTGATAGTCTAAGTATATTCTAATCCGTGAATGATGTCAAGGATTTCTGTTCGTGAACAATTGTGTCATAGTGGTTTTTTCTGGATCGGGTGTCTTCAGCCCCGTAGGGACGATATGTTTATAGAAAAACATCATTCAAACCTTCTTTAGTCCCGTGAATCAACGCCAAATACGCGTTTGGTATTTGGCGTTGATTCACGGGACTAAAGAAATTACCGAAATATTTTCTTAAACTTCATACAGTTTGCGGGACGGAATCTTGCAAAAAATGAAGGATTCTCTATTAAAAACGGTGTCTGCATGTCTAATCTTGTGGGTAGCAACTTGAGTTATATAGTAGATTTTAGAATTACTTGAACATTCTGCATGGGCGAGTGAAATCAATACCAAATGCGCGTGGCAGGATACGCTTTCGGTATTTTGTATGATTCGGCGGAGTGTACCTACTATCCTGCAGGTTTCACTATCCCTTTACCCGGTCTACAGAGATGTAGACCGAAGTAACCACCAAGACTAAGGTTACGTATATCTTAACATATTAATAGACAGGGTTGCAAAATTTTTCTACCATAATTCTTTTTATTGACAGTGTCAAGATTAAGGTGCTACAATTTTAAATGTTTTATGCGTTGGCAGGGAGAATTCAATTATGGACAAAGTGCTGGTTAGCGATTTGCTATCACAGCGGGGTTTAGATGTTCTCATCAAAAGCGACGATTTCAAGGTTGATGTTGCGTTGGAATTGACCCATGAGGAACTGCTGGAACGTATTGCCGACTACGATGCCCTACTCATTAGAAGTGAGACGCGGGTAACAGCAGATGTTATTGATGCAGCAAAGCGGTTAAAAGTTATTGGTCGTGCAGGGGTCGGCGTAGATAACATTGATGTAGCAGCAGCAACGCAGAACGGCATATTAGTCGTTAATACGCCTACCGGTAATACAATTGCAGCAGCGGAACATACTATCGCGCTTTTATTGGCGATGGCACGCAACATTGTCCCTGCTGGTGTTTCCCTGAAAAACGGGACTTGGGAACGGAACGATTTTATCGGTGTTGAATTATACGGTAAGGTTTTCGGCACCGTGGGGCTCGGCCGAATTGGCCGTGAAGTCACGAAGCGGGCACATGCTTTCGGCATGCAACTTCTTGCTTATGATCCTTTTATCTCCGCAAACGCTGCAGAAAAAATGGGAGTCCGCCTCGTTGACCGCGAAACCTTATTTGGAGAATCGGATTATATTTCTATTCATACGCATCTCAATGCGGAGACATATCACAGCATCGGAGAGGCGGAATTCCAACTGATGAAACCCACAGGGCGTCTGATTAACTGCGCACGCGGCGGTATTATTGACGAAAAGGCACTCTATCAGGTGCTGAAAGATGGACAGATCGCGGGTGCTGCGCTCGACGTTTTTGAAGATGAACCCGCAACTGATAGCCCACTCCTTGAATTAGATAATTTTCTCGGGCTACCGCACCTCGGTGCCTCAACAACTGAAGCACAAGAACACGTTGCAATTGAAGTGGCACAAGAGGTAATAAACGCCTTACGAGGCAAACCGGTTGCCAATGCAGTAAATCAACCCAAAATTGATCTGAGAATGTTTGACCTCTTAGGTCCCTACCTTCAACTTGCTGAAAAGATCGGCAGCTTTCATGCTCAAATCGTTGAAGGACAAATCTCAGCAATCAAAATTCACTATAGTGGCACACTCTTTCAGAAAGAAGATGTAACACCCATCACTGTCGCTTTGCAAAAGGGGCTGTTATCACCCGTACTCACAGAAGTGAATTATGTAAACGCACCTTTTTTAATCAAGCAACGCGGCATTTCGGTGACTGAAACTAAAAGCGATGCTGAAGCGGATTTCGCGAACTTGATGACTGTTACCGTTGTCACAGATAGGGGGGAGACAATCCTTGCAGGGACAACCTTTGGAAAAAAAGATATCCGTATTGTGCGCATAAACCAACTGCACATGAACGCGACCCCGAAAGGATACATACTTCTCATTTACAATAGCGATCAGCCGGGGATGATCGGACTGATCGGCACTATTTTGGGTGAGCATAACATCAACATTGCGGATATGACGGTCGGACGTTCACGCATCGGAGAAGTCGCATTGACACTTATTAATGTGGATAGTTTGGTGCCACGTAACGTTTTGAAATCTATCGCAGCGCAGAAAAAAATTGATTTCGTCAAGCAGGTTATTCTGTAACGGAATAAGTCGTTTTGGACTTGAGAAATTTTCAATTTACCCGGACTCCATACTCTCTGTGAGAAACTTGGCAAAGATGTTCGTTCCTCTGTAGTTGTATTTGTAGCACGCCTCTGCGAGATACAGTGGCGTGTAACCTGTTGAATAATGATGATGTGAGCCATACCATGCACGTTTAACGAAAGACCAGAACCCTTCCATCGTATTAGTATGTATCCCATCAGCTACCCACTGTTCACTCCGGTTGATTGTTTGATGTTCCATCTCTTTACCGATTTCGGTGTATCCTTTGAACGGGTCGGTATACAGTTTAGCGTCTTCGGTGTTGACAACCCTCATAATGAAGTCAGCGATTGTCTCCCCAGCAATATCCGAAACAAGTTCTGCTACGACTTTCCCGCCACGTGCTACAGCACCCATAACGGCATCTTTCGCAGTGCCACGCCCACGCTTACGGGGTTCACCTTCCTCTTTGTCGTAATCTTTTCTACTGCTGCCACCGATATAGGTTTCATCGGCTTCAACGATACCTTGTAGCAACACGTTATCCTTACCCATTTCAGCACGTATACACATCATTATTCGCCAGGCTGTGCTTTGTTTCAATCCTAAATCGCGTGCAAGTTGATAACTTGAGAGGCTTTTCTTTGCGTTTGCCATCAACGCGATCGCCAGAAACCATTTCTGAAGTGCGATCTGCGTTCCAACAAACATTGTGCCAGACGTAACCTTGAAAGTGCTATGACAATCGTGGCAATTCCAACGCCCGATACGCCCTATAGCCGTTTCATTGCGCTTGTTGATATGAGTAGACTCACAATGGGGACATTCAGGGGATCCCTGCCACCGCAGCTGCTCTAAATATGCGATACACGCCGCTTGATCAGGAAACATCTCCATAATCATAATCAAATCCATCAGAATACTCCTTAATCAGAGTTGCTTTTCTGACAGATTTCTGATACAATAATCAGATAAGATATAACCGTCAAAAAAGCAACTCGCTTTTTTAGGTTAATTAGGGGGAGACATCCCCCTAATTTCTTATCTATATTATACCATATAAACATAGACTACAAAAAGGTTTATTACACTTTTTTAATCATTTTGCCAAGTCCAAAACGACTAATTCCGTAGAATTTTCTTTACTGATATTTTATTAAATAAAAATAAGGAGAATATATATGGTTGAACATATTGTTCTACTCAAGTTAAAGTCGGATGTCACCTCAGCGCAATTAGACGCTTTGCCTGATGCCTTATTGCAAATGGCTGATGAAATACCCGGCATTGAATCCATAACTGCAGGCACGAACAACAGTCCCGAAGGTAAGAGTCAGGGATATACCTACGGTTTTATAGTGCGATTTACAGACGAGGCGGCGCGAGACGCATATCTGCCGCATCCGTTTCATCGTAAAGTCGCAGGGGAACATATTCGACCGCTTGTTGAGGATGTTCTTGTTTTTGATTATTCGGTTTAATTTTATAGTAAATTATGTAAATAAGTGGACATATATTCTGTAGGAGCGATCTCCGAATCGCGACAAAACGAATAATAGTCGGGAATCGGAGTTCCCTCCTACAGCTCAGATGTAAAGTTAATTGTAGGATCCACTATAAACGATTCTATGTTGTATAAATTGCAACTAAACTGATATAGATTTCATAAATTCCTTTGGAGGTAATATATGAGTTGGAACATTGTAGTTGTTGTTTCAGATACACTTCGGACAGCATATTTAAGCCCTTATGGTAACGATTGGGTTCAGACACCAAATTTGCAGCGTTTTGCCGAAGAGGGTGTCCGATTTACCAATGCACACCCAGAATGCTTGCCAACAATCCCGACGCGGCGGACCTTACATACAGGTAGGCGTATTTATCCATTTAGTTCTTATAATCCCGTCCCGTGGGATAACGTCTATACGCCCGGTTGGCAGCCGATGTCTTCGGATGAACCTGCAATTGCAGAGTCCCTCGTCCGAAATGGCTATCACACAGGTTTTTTCGCAGATGTGCCACACTATTTTGTGCCGGGAATGAACTTTACACGAGGATTCCAACAGTGGCAGTTTGTCCGAGGGCAGGCAGAAGACAGATACCGTGGCGGTGCACATGTTGATCCAAAACAAGTTAAACGATATCGTGGAAATGAAGGTAGAATACGTTCTCATATTATGAACGTTCAACCGGAACGTGAGGAAGAAAGCTGGCCTACGGCGAGATTGTTCCGTGCTGCAATAGAATTTGTTGAGCATAATCATGAGAATACACCTTTTTATTTATATGTTGACGGATTCACACCACACGAAACATGGGAAGCACCTATCCACTACTACGACCTCTACGGTAGCAGAGAAGATAGAGAACCGATCTGTCTCAACCTTCCCTACGGTTCGCTCAAAGATGAAGAACTTGAAAACCGTCTGCCAAGTGTTAGAGCAAATTATGCAGGCTTGGTAACCCTTGTGGATACGTGGTTTGGAAGGTTAGTGGATACCATTGACCGACTCGGATTGCGCGACAATACACTGATTATTTTCCTTAGTGACCACGGCACTAACTTCGCTGAGAATCCCGATAAAGCCACTGGAAAACCTGCCAACTTCATGTATCCGGGCACCATGGATATTCCGCTTTTAGTTCGGCATCCTTCTGGTGTTAACGCTGGTACAACGTGTGATGAATTTGTCTATACCCTTGATGTACCTGCTACTGTTATGGCAGCAAGCCAAGTTGAACCTGCAGGTGAAATTCAGGGGCAAAGTCTACTGCCGTTGGTTGAAGGCAAAGGCGGTTTTACCTCACGCGAATATCTAACCTGTCGCTATGTCAACTCCGTTTGGTATAAAGACGCGAAGAGTTGGTATTTCTCAAGTGTTGATCTCAATAATGGCACACGTCTCTTTGACCTTGAAGCGGATCCGACATGTCAAAACGACATTACAGATCAAGGTGCAGACCGAATTTCACTTGCACATGAACGCATTTTAGCCGATGCTGGTGGACATCTGCCGCACTACAAACGCCAAGGGAGAACGGATGCGCTTGGCAGACCACAGTTCGCTGAGGAATAGTCTTGGTCAAAGAATGCATGTTATAAGTAAAAAGACACTGCGCGAATTTTGGGAAAAACATTCTGACAGTCAAATCCCGCTTAGGCGTTGGTTTAAACTCATCACTAAAAATTCGTTCAGAAGTTTTAACGAATTACGCGCAGTATTCCCAAGTGCAGATCTCGTAGATGAGTTGATTGTGTTCAATATTGGTGGCAATAAGTATCGCTTAATTGCTTCAATTCATTTCAATCGCAGGAAAGTGTATATTCGTCGAGTGTTAACACATGAACAATATGACAAAGGAGGATGGAAATGATGAGTATCATTGCTAAAGATATTCAAACACATTGGCGCGTTGTGCAACCGCTCTTTTCAATTCGTAACGAGGAAGAATACGATAAAGCCGTAGCAACGCTAAACGGGTTGATTGACGAAGTGGGAACAGATGAAAAACACCCACTCTATGAACTTCTTGATACGCTTGGCACAGTGATACATGCCTATGAAGATAAACACCACCTAATTCCCGAATGTAGTGGTGTTGAAATATTAAAATTCTTAATGGAGGAACATCAACTTAAACCATCAGATTTGCCTGAACTTGGCACCCCAAGTGCCGTTCTGGCAATCCTTGAGGGTGAAAGTGATTTAACGGTCAAACATGTGCAGGCTTTAGCAGCAAGGTTTCAGGTAGCTCCCGCTGTTTTTGTATAACCGTTTAAATTCGTTTCAGAAATATACAGGGGTTTGATTGCCAACAAATGTTAGACTAACTTGCCTAAAAGGAGATTAAGTTATGGTCCGTTTACATTTCCGACAATCTTCAATCGTAATGCTTGTAGTTATCATTGCGCTTATCTTTACTATCTCTTGGAATGTCACTGCACAGAAAACTATGTCAAGTATTTCTGGTCGCGTTATAGACGCGGAGGGTAAACCCGTTGCTGGTCTAAAACTTGCTATCAAACCTGTAGAAATTAGGAGGGGACGTGAACAAGGTACGCTTGCCCCTATTTCATCTTGGCCAAGTGCAGTAACTGACAAAAAAGGATTTTTCTCTATAACAAACATCAATCCAGTTTCATCGCGGGTAGTAATGTTTCCTGAACACGGTTCCGACTATGAAATAATCTCTCTTGAACTCGGGAACATCACTGTCTATTCAACGGCATTTCGTCGTGATTTTTCTACATGGTTTGGTAAACCGACTATTGCTATTGAACCTGGTGAACATCTTAAAAACGTGGTTGTCAATGTGAAAAAGCCACGGATGCGAATTAGTGGGCGCGTGATTTTACCTGATGGAACTCCACTTGCCAATAAGGTGATTGGTCTTACTGTCCGCCATAGACATAGAAACACCGTATTATTCTTCTTTAGGACTGGCGGCGGTGGTGGAGCTTCAGGAACATCTGTTAAGACAGATGCCGAGGGATACTTTGTTTCATATCATCCTGATGACGATGAAGAATACATGGTGGCGGTAAAGTATGAAGGGGTATCCGCAAAAACAAGATGGTTTCGTCTTAAAAAAGGGCAGCGTAAAGATAATCTCAAATTAAAGCTTAGAGGTTTTGAGAAACACAGCTTAAATCGAAGTAATAGAGAGAAAGCGCTGCAAGCGGTGTGGAAGGTGAATCCTGAAAATCGCCATGCTTACAGAAAAATTGAGTGCAAAAGTTGGGATGACGCGAAAGCAAAAGCAAAAGCAGAAAATGCCTATCTTGTGGCAATTAACGATGAAGCGGAGCAGAAATGGTTAGAGTCGCTTTATTCGGAAAAAGCGTTTTTTTGGATTGGGCTGCAAGTTCCCGATAATGAAGCAGCATGGCAGTGGAACAGTGGTGAACCTCTCACTTATGCGAATTGGGGACCTTCTGGCAGGTCTGACAGTCTAATTGCAGGGACAGGAGAAGTTCCAATCGCCCTTATTTTTAATACAAAGAAATGGATGGCGATTAACTCTAAAAGTCCACTCTCATCAATGGTTAAACAAGCGATTATAGAAAAGGATGATTTTTAAAACGTAATCACAGTTACCCTCTGCTAAGGCGTTGAAAATATGCATCTCTTATGGGAAGGTTTCAAACGCGCACTATAAGGAGATATTCACTATGACACGTTTCCAATTTACAAATCCAACCTTTATATTTCTAACAACATTTCTTATGCTTGCTTTTTTTGTAACCAGCGACACCATAGCACAACAATCTTTGTCATCAATATCTGGGCGTGTTATCAATCCAAGCGGTGAGCCAATTGCTGGTGTCACTTTAGCACTCGCATCGTCAAGATCAGAGACTGATGCAGAAGGACAATTTGTGCTTAACAATATACCCCCAAGACAGGTTCAATTACATCAACTTCAGTTTGATTTACCTAAAAATACCTTTAGGATCAGAGCTATCAAATTTAGGAAAGTGTCTGTATACTATCATGATCCAGATCCGCAAGACACAGTCACATTTGCTATCAAACCTGGGACGCATATCAAAAACGTAGAAGTTATCACAGAATATCAACTTAAAATTCAAGGCAGGGTCGTTTTTAAGAACGGTGAACCGCTTGCAAACACATTGCTCAAGATTAATATTGATAGCATACCCCTGGACTGGGCAAAGAGTTTTTCCGCCAGTCTTTCTTTTACGACTGATGCACAAGGAAAGTTTGTGTATTATGCATACTCACCAGGGGTATACGCACTATCCGTGAATTATCGTGGACTTTCTGCAGAATTGGATCCTTTTCTTTTTGAAGAGGGTAAAAAACCTGAAATGCAGGTTCTAACACTAAATGGAAATTCAGTAGACCTTTCCGACCCACTACCTGAAGAACCTGAAAATAAACAATGGAATGTCCCGGATGTGCCGGGCATGTGGATAATTAATCCAGCAAACGGACACGCTTATAAGCGGATTAAGTGCAATGACAGAATTGAAGCACAAATTCAAGCGAAAAAAGAAGAGGCACATCTCGTCACGATTACCAGTGGGACAGAGCAGATATGGCTTGAAGCCGTCTTTGGCACAGGTCCTTATTGGATCGGATTGACCGATATAGTTGAAGAAGGTAAGTGGCAGTGGGATACCGGAGAACGACTCACATACACTAACTGGGGAGCGAATGAGGATGATCTACTCGGTATTCGCAGCGACACACCTGCTTTTCTAAAGTTTTTTGGCTTTAAGGATCATATAGAACACCATGAAGAAGAAATGCATGACTACGCCATCATGTCTGGGCGACACTGGGGAAATGAATTAGGAAAATGGCTACCAGCTCATACGCGAGGTGCACGGCACGGCAGAACATGGATGGCAATCATTGAAAAGGAAAGTTTGCGCACTAAGAAATCTGAAACGATAAAATAAAATCATTTATTGCGAAATAGCACCTATCCGAACAATTTTATATTTATTGTTGGTGTCAATAGGTAATATATTAAGGATTCCAATGGAAACTCATTATTCTCAACTCAGCGATCACTTGTATGTCCATCACGGACATGTCAACACTGGCATTCTTCGTGATGGGAACCGCGCGCTTCTCATTGATCCAAGTGGATTAACTCTCCATATAACACTAGCAGAGTTGGGAATTACCACAGTAGATCAGATTCTATTTACACATCACCACCGTGACAACGCAGCAGGATTCCCAATCCCTGAAAATACCTGTATCGGTGTGCCAGAAGCTGAAGCACAATGGTTTACAAAAGTAGAAACCTTTTGGAACGATCCAAAATACAGATGGCATCTCTACAACTGTCACCCGCACAATCTCATGCTTGCGAATTCTATTCCTGTGACGGATACCTACGCTGAAGGTGCACAGTTTAAGTGGGGACCAGCATCCATCAAAGTGCTTGAAACACCCGGACATACTGATGGCAGTATCACCTATCTGATTGATGTTGACGAACAACGTTTTGCATTTTCGGGCGATCTCATTTACGACGAGGGTAAAATATGGGAACTTTATAGCCTACAAAAGGGACAACAGACCACCGACTATCACGGATTTCTTGGTGCGCGAGATGAACTGAAGGAAAGTCTTGAAAAGGTTCGCAAGTCATTGCCAACAGCACTTGTCCCTACACACGGTGTTGTCATGAGAAATCCTGATGCTGCAATTGACAAACTCCTTGGGCAATTGGACTATTGTTATGATAAATATGTGTCAATTTCTGCCCTACGTTACTATTTTCCGCAATTGTTTACTGAATTTGAGGAGCAGGCTGACCACATGCCTATCCGAGAAGGCAAACCGCCACCCGATTTCTTACGTCACTTTGGGACTACCTGGTTGATTATCTCTGAAAACCGAGAGGTGTTTGTGATGGATTGCGGCTCACCGAATATCATCAAACAGATTCAGCAATTGCAAAGAAATAAAGAAGTTTCTGAGGTTACGCAGTTTTGGGTAACACACTATCACGATGACCACGTTAATGCTATCCCCGAATTTCAGGAAACCTTCCCGTGTGAAACAATAACCGATGCAGTCGTGGCTAAAGTGATTGCTAATCCGAAGGCTTTCCGACTCCCCTGTATTTCTCCTGCTGTCACACGAGTGGATCGCGCTACTTATGATGGCGACTCATGGCAGTGGAATGAATTCACAATGACTGCTTACCATTTTCCCGGACAGACATATTATCATGGTGGATTGCTCGTTGAAGGACGCGGTATCCGAATGTTTTTTGCCGGCGACTCCTTCACAATGGCAGGGATTGACGACTACTGTTCTGGTAATCGCAATCTACTCGGCAAAGGTGTTGGTTACGAAAAGTGTCTGCGTCTGATTCAGAAATTCAAGCCAACACATATTTTCAACTGCCATGTTGATCCAGCGTTTGATTTCACCGATGAAGAGATTGACTTTATGTTGGACACACTCGCTGAACGTGAAAAATGCTATACTGATCTCTTTCCTTGGGATCACGCAAATTATGGCATGGATGATCAATGGGTGCGATGCTATCCTTATGAACAGGAAGTCTTCCCTGGCGAAATGGTATCATTGCAAGTTGAGATAACAAACCATTCACTTGAGCCACGTACTGCAACAGCGCAACCCATTCTCCCTGCATCGTGGGGTATTGAAGTTGATCCAGTGGAAACAACTATCCCACCGAAAGCGGATGGGGCCATTCAGTTTACTATTCCAATACCCAAAATAGGATCCGCCACTGGTAGCAAAACTTTAGAACGAATTGTAATCCCCGTTGAAATGATCTATAATAATATGTCACTGGGACAATTTCGTGAAGCGATCTTTGTTCTCACGGGAGGTTAAAAACATTGCTAAACCTGTCACATCCAACAGTTGATATTGCAATAACATGTAGCAGTTTCGAGGAGTCGTTAGACTTTTATCATAACAAATTAGGTTTTGAAATTGTGCTGGATTTGGAGATTCCGGGTGCCTTAGCGCGAGATGTAGGACTTGCACCGACAGGTTTTCGACAAGTGCGCCTTAAAGCAGGCAACACACTCATCAAACTGATGGACATTGAATCATCACCACCTACCCCATCAGACGAATTCTCTGCGGGTGTTCGTTGGCTTACCTTCTTTGTTGCTGATATTCAGAAAACGGTGGAAAACTTGAAACAGAACGGTGTTGAATTTCTATCTGAACCAATAAGCGCACCTGACGCAGCTGGCGTGGTATGCGCAAAAGACCCTGATGGTATTCTAATTGAACTCGTGCAGATATAAGAGGGACTATGAAGGCATTAACTGATTCTCAAATTCAGAACTTTAACGAAAACGGGTATCTTCTGGTTGAAGACGCGCTCGCTTCTGAAGATTTAAACCCGCTCATCACGGAATTTGAAGAGATTGTCCACGCGGGTGCATCACAACTTTTTGCAGATGGTGAAATAGACTCCGAATTCAAAGCAGAAGGTTTTGATACCCGCTTAGCAAAAATAACAGAACAATCTCCAACAGTTTTCCAAAAGGTGTTTAGCGGTACACACACCGGACCGGCGCTCTTTGATCTTCTCATCAATCCAAAACTATTGGACATTGCAGAGTCTCTTGTTGGATCGGAGATTATGTGCCACCCTGCCTACCGTGTGCGTCCGAAACTGCCTGAACATGACCGAACTTTAGTGCCGTGGCATCAAGATGCTGGTTATATGGAGCCAAAATGTGATTCAGTTCTACAACTCACTATCTGGATACCGTTAATAGATGCGACCGTTGAAAACGGCTGTCTTGAAGTTATTCCACATGCACATCGTGATGGTGTTTTCCCGCATCGTCACTCTGAACGTTTTTATCTTGAAATCCCGGATGATGCATTACCCAATGTAGGACCTATAGTCGTTCCTATGAAGTTTGGTAGTGTCTTGTTGTTCACTAACCTAACACCGCACCGCTCCATTCCAAATGTTAGTCATCAAGTGCGATGGAGCGTTGATTCACGGTATCAGGACGCTGCAAAACCCACCGGCTATCAACCGGAGGCAGGTTTTCTTGCAAGAAGCAAACTTAATCCCGATGATGTGGTTACTACGCCTGAAGAATTCAAGCGGATTCGCGATGAACACCAACCCGGTCCAGGTCCAAATCGGTGGGCAAAGGAAAATTGATTATGAACAAACGCCCTAAAATTGCCGCAATTGCAACAATATACCACAAATATTCACATGCCCAGCACATCGTCGATCGGTTCTTAGAAGGATACGGCTGGAATAGCAGACACCATTATCCACCGATGGACCTTGTCTCACTCTACGTTGAACAGGTTAAAGACAACGACCTGAGTAAAGATAGATTAGAACGTTTTCCCACAATGAAGGGATACCCGACAATCGCGGAGGCACTCACCCTTGGCGGCGAGGAATTGGCTGTTGATGGTGTGTTACTCATCGGGGAACACGGGGAATATCCATCTAACGAGAAGGGACAACGTCTCTATCCACGCTATGAACACTTCATGCAGATGGTAGAAGTGTTTGAACAAAGCGGACGCGGTGTACCGGTATTCAACGATAAACACCTTTCATGGAATTGGGAGTGGGCGCGTGAAATGTACAACATCTCTCAAGATATGGATTTCGCATTTATGGCAGGGTCTTCGCTACCTGTTACGTGGCGCACACCTTCCATTGACATGCCGCTCGGCGTTTCTGTATCAGAGGCAGTGTGTGTCGCTTATGGCGGCGTGGATAGTTACGATTTCCACGCTTTAGAGACGTTGCAGTGTATGGTGGAACGGCGTGAAGGCGGCGAAAGCGGTGTGAAATGGTTACAGGCATACCGTGGCGATGCATTTTGGCAGGCGCATCATTCGGAACTTTGGTCACGAGAACTCTTTGAGTCTGCACTCTGTCGGAGTCATACACTTACACCATCGCGTCCAGGATTTAACAATCCGTTTCCAACGTTGGACGAAATGAAGGAGATTGTCAAAGACCCGATAGCATATCACTATGAACATCAAGACGGACTTAAGTCTACAATGATTTTGATGAACGGATTAGTGCAAGATTTCAATTTTGCCGCTTATATCGGATCGGAGAACGGAGTTCTTTCAACGCAGATGTATCTGCCGATGCCCCCTGCACGAACAACATTGGCAAACTTTTTCTCACCGCTGGTGAACAATATAGAGAAAATGTTTTTGACCGATAAGGCAACTTATCCGGTTGAACGGACATTGTTAACGACTGGACTTGTTGCGGCAGGCGTTGATAGTTTGTTCGCCGATAGCACTAAACAGGAGACATTGCATTTAGACATCGCCTATCAAGCCACTGAAGAATCAACCTTCTGGAGGACATAAAGCTATGAAACGAATTGCAGTTATTACAACAATCTATCGTTACCTTACACATGCACAACATTTTGCAGATCGTTTTCTTGTCGGTTATCCGAAAGAGGGCAGATGGCATCGTCCAAATATGAAGGTTGTGTCTCTCTATGTTGACCAAAAACCGGAGGGAGAGCAGAGCGAAGACCGTGCCAGAGAATTCGGATTTTCCGTTTATCCTACCATTGCCGAAGCACTCCGATGCGGTGGCGATAAACTCGCTGTGGACGCGGTGTTGCTCATCGGGGAACACGGGGATTATTCACATAATGAAATGAGTCAGGTGCTATATCCACGTTATGAATTTTTTAAGGAGTGCGTCAAGGTTTTTGAAGAAGATGGGCGTGCCGTTCCAATCTTCAACGATAAACACCTCTCCTATAGTTTTGAAAAAGCAAAGGAGATGGTTGATGATGGACACCGACTCGGTTTTGGTGTGCTTGCGGGGTCATCGTTGCCTGTCACGTGGCGCTTGCCCGATGTTGAATTACCGTTGGAATGTGAGATACAAGAGGCACTCATGGTAGGTGTTGGCGGTTCAGACCCGATGGATTATCACGCATTAGAGGCGATGCAATGCATGGTTGAACGCCGAAAGGGTGGCGAAACAGGTGTTGCTGCTGTCCAGCTGATTGATGGTGAGGAAGTCTGGCAAGCAGGTGAAGATGGACGTTGGTCTCTCGAATTATTAGAGGCTGCACTGTCCCGAAGTGATTCACCGTGCGGTTTAACGGATGAAGACGGTAGAACGCAAAATATGATTGTGAATGGCGAACTCCAGCGCCTTGTTCAAAACCCATCTGCATATTTCATTGAATATAACAACGGATTAAAAGCAACACTTCTGATGCTCAATGGGGCTGTGCGGGATTATTGCTTTGCAGCAAAACTTAAGAACGAACCGATACCAGTATCAACGCAGTTTTTCTTAACGCCGACACCGAATGTCACCTATTCAGCATGCCTTATCGCCAAGATAGAGGAACTTTTTGAAACAGGTATCGCACCGTATCCAGCGGAGCGCACCTTATTAGTAAGTGGCACATTGGAGAGTTGTTTAACTTCGCGCCATCAAGGACATATCCGTTTAGAAACGCCACACCTGAATGTTGAATACCGCGCACCTGAGGAATCACAGCATGCGCGGCGATAACTCATAGCAAGTGCGTTATATTGGTTTAGAACAAACTGTGACTGCAGCACTTGCTTCAATTTAGGTAGGGACTTGACGTATTGCACAAGAACAGGAACAGAAATCTATCAAGATATTTATTTCCGTATTAACATTTTTCGCGTGGTTGTGAAATCCCCTGCTGTAAACGTGTAGAAATACACGCCACTTGCCACAGGTTCACCCTGTGTGTTTTTACCATCCCAATGCGCTGCACGGCTTCGATGATGATACATCCCAACAGATTGATGCCCTAAATCTAACTGCCGAATTAGTTTACCATCCGCAGCATAGATTGAGATGCTAACATCCGCTGGCGTGGCTAATTGATAAGGTATCCACGTCTCAGGATTGAACGGGTTCGGATAGTTCGCAAGCAGTGCAGTCTCTTTTGGTGTGAGTGCCTTCAATAGACTTTCCAGCACAAGCAGACCGCGCTGAAAAGCGGGGTCTGCTAAGTTGAGTTTACGCGCTTCCTGTAGCCATGCTTTCACCGTTGCGCGTGTCGGCATATCACATCCCAGATGATGGTATAGTCGCGATTCGGAGATCGCTCCTACAAATATATTGTTACGCCAGGCTTCAGGTGCCGATGCGGTATTCCCTATTGATGCTGCGACCAGCGCCAAATCAACGATATTAACGCTTCCATCTCTATTGACATCCGCAGCATTTTTGCCGGTTTTGCCGAAGTTCGCCGCAATAAATGCCAAATCGAGAATGTTAACAGTGCCATCCTCATTCACATCTTCGGGCAGGAACATCGGTTCGGTAATCTCTGTTGCGGCGATGATTTTTGGTGTCGTGCTATTGCCCGCACCATCGGTCAGTAGCACATTGGATAAACTAACGGTAGAGGCTTTGGTAACGATAACCTCAAACGTAATCGTGGCAAGTGTGCCGTCATTTTGGGTTTCCTCTGCGAAGGACGTTGCTGCGAGCGTTACGCTACCTTCATCAATAACCGGCGGGATAACATAAGTGGTGTCAGGCAGATAATCACCGATCCCACTTGCAACATAGCGGAGTGCGGTAGAGTCGAAATGCACAGTCGCTTGATATCCCGCCACATTTTGACCATAACCGATATTGATCGATAACGTGAGCTGCTTACCGACAACAGGGGATTCCACACTAACAGGTGAAAGACTGACCGTCGTGTTTGATGACAGGGGAGCGTTGAGATCCCATAAGAGAATTGTTCCATCACTACTGCTACTTGCCAGTGTGCTACCATCTGGACTGAACGCAACGTTATATGTTCCCCCCTTATGCCCTGGGAATGTGCGCATTTCCATGCCGCTTTGGACATCAAACAAGAGGATTGTTTCATCCTCAGCCACACTTGCCAGCATACTCCCATCCGCACTGAGCTTCAGGTAATCAAGATCATCATCTGTCCGCCCTGTAAATATGCGCAGATGTTTGCCAGTTTGGACATCCCACAGATGGATATTGTTGTGCTGAATGTCGAATGCAAGTAAATCTCCGTTTGGACTGAACGCAATATAATATCCAGTTTCCATGAGTTCTGTGAACACGCGCAAATGTTCGCCAGTTTGGACATGCCACAAACGGATCGTCCCGTCAGAACTGCTACTTGCAATCACATTACCATGCGGGCTGAATGCTATGTTGTTAACCGGAAGCGTATGCTCTGTGGGGTGGAACTCTGGTTCATAACTATAGGCTGGCGGCGGTGGCGCATTGTACGCTGCGATCGCGTGTAGTTCAGTACCTGTTTCCACATCGAACAGATAGATGATGGAGTTCCTCAATATTCTTCTGGGATTATAGTCCCCAGTGAGCATTACACACGTCACCTTCTTACCATCCGGACCGAACGCGACGCTTCTAACCTCACCTAACATATTTATGAGCGTGTGCCGTTCCGTGCCTGTGTCCGCATCCCATAAACGCAGGGTGCCGTCCTTACTGCCGCTTGCGATTGTTTTGCCATCCGGACTAAACGCAACGCTGTAAATATAATCTGTATGCCCTACGAAGTCGTGCTGCTTCCTACCTGTGTTCGCATCCCATAAACACAGCACCTTATCACGACCGACACTCACGAGCATGTTCCCGTCCGGACTAAATGCGATGTTTCCAATCCGATCTATATGTCCAGTGATGACACGTCGTTTCCAGCCAACCCGGCCATTCCCAGTGATGTCATTCCATAAATGGATTGTTCCGTCACTGCTCCGACTCGCCAATGTGTAACTATCTTGACCGAACACGACAGTCCTAATAGAATCCATATCTCCGCTGAGTAAACCCCGTGGAGTGCCGTCAAATACATTTGTCAGCCAAATGTTGTTGTCCTGACCCCCACTCGCTAATGTTTTGCCATCCGGACTGAATGCGACAGTATAGACACTGTCCGTATGCCTTGTAAAGGAGCGTTCCTCAACACCGGTGTCTACATTCCACAAACGGACGGTATTGTCGTAACTCCCACTTGCGATGAGCTGCCTGTCCGGATGAAATGCAAGGCTACTGATGCTTTCTCTATGCCCTTCGAACCACCATCGGATCTTCGCTCCTGTCTCCACATCCCACAGACAGAAGAATTCTTGCAGATACCCACTCGTCGCCAATGTTTTACTATCCGGACTAAACACAACGCTTGTAACCGAGGATCCAATGCCCCAGAGTCTGTGTAGTTGTCTACCACTCTCCACGTCCCACACATGGACCTCATTGTCAGCACTCCCTGCGATTGTTTTACCATCCGGACTAAAAGCGATGCCAGTGGTCGGATACTTATGCCCAGTGAACGTGCGTATCTGCCTGCGGCTTTTCACATCCCACAAACGAACGGTCCTATTTTCAATACTCCAATAGTTGATGGTGCTGTCAAAACTGTCGCTTGCGAGCATACTTCCATCGGGACTAAACGCTATGTTACGGACCTCAAACCTATTTGCTGGAAATAGGTCAAGTTCTTCGCCTGTTTGTGCATCATATATCCAAATGCCTATACCGCTTGCCACCGCGAGCTTCGTGCCATCCGGGGAATACGCGATTTCACCTGCCCTGCCTTTACCGAGCCGCATCTTAGCGCCTTCGGGTAAATGCCATTGCGGTGAATCTTGGGCGAGCGTGTTAAGTACAAATACAAGTGTTATGAACAGTGCTATTAAATATATTCTTTTCATTGGTGCATGCTCCTTATGTGCAGATACTATGTTGGTTTCGCTTTGTTCTACCTATAGGTATCAACTTAAGGGTCCATCCTCTTGTTGGAGGGAACCTTCTAAGCCCGATTTATCAAACTCACGTTATTTCCTAACTATCATTTTCCGCGTGGTTGTGAAATCCCCTGCTGTAAACGTGTAGAAATACACGCCACTTGCCACAGGTTCACCCTGTGTGTTTTTACCATCCCAATGCGCTGCACGGCTTCGATGATGATACATCCCAACAGATTGATGCCCTAAATCTAACTGCCGAATTAGTTTACCATCCGCAGCATAGATTGAGATGCTAACATCCGCTGGCGTGGCTAATTGATAAGGTATCCACGTCTCAGGATTGAACGGGTTCGGATAGTTCGCAAGCAGTGCAGTCTCTTTTGGTGTGAGTGCCTTCAATAGACTTTCCAGCACAAGCAGACCGCGCTGAAAAGCGGGGTCTGCTAAGTTGAGTTTACGCGCTTCCTGTAGCCATGCTTTCACCGTTGCGCGTGTCGGCATATCTTTCTCCTTGATACTCCATAAAGCGGGCGCGGCGGCATCCATTTCTCCAATTTTGGCAGCAACCAGCGCCAAATCAACGATATTAACGCTTCCATCTCTATTGACATCCGCAGCATTTTTACCAGTTTTGCCAAAGTTAGCCGCAATAAACGCCAAATCGAGAATGTTAACAGCACCATCTTCATTTACATCTTCAGGGAGGAACATCGGTTCGGTAATCTCTGTTGCGGCGATGATTTTTGGTGTTATGCTATTGCTCGCGCTGTCTGTGAGTAGCACATCGGATAAACGGACAGTAGAGGCTTTTGTTGCCACAACCTCAAATGTAATTGTGGCGAGCGTACCATCCCCACCGTTTTCTTCTGCGAAAGTTGTTGCCGCCAGCATGACCCTATTACTTTCAACAACCGGCGGCATAACATAAGCAGAAGCAGACAGATAATCACTATTCGCACTTTTGACATAACGGAGTGCGGTAGAGTCAAAATGGACAGTCGCTTGATATCCGCCCACATTTTGACCATCCGCGATATTTACGGATAACGTGAGCTGTTTCCCAACAACAGGCGATTCTACGCTAACAGGAGAAAGACTGACTGTTGTGTTTGATGGCACGGAAGGCGTAACGTCCCATAGGAGGATCGTTCCACCTGTGCTGCCGCTTGCCAGTGTGCTACCATCAGGACTAAACGCGACACTTCTCACGCGACCTTGATGCCCTTTGAACACGCGCAGCTGCGCCCCCATGTCTGTATCCCACAGACGAACGGTATTGTCATAACCACCACTCGCCAACATCTTGCTATTTGGACTGAACCCCACGTCAGTGACAAAACCAGTATGTCCTGTAAACTTGTGCAGTTGCATACCACTTTGGAAATCCCATAGATAGATGTTATCACCACTGCTGTTTGCCAGCATTTTCCCGTCTGGACTGAACGCTAAGCTATAGGCGTAACCCGCCCCTTTTGTTACCATGCGCAGATGCTCGCCCGTTTGTGAATGCCACAAACGAATCGTCCCGTCAGAACTACTACTTGCAATCATATTTCCATGCGGACTGAACGTTATGTCGAGGACCGGACCCGTGTGTACTGTAGGGAGGATCTCAGGTGCATGGTCATGGTAAATTCCCCCTTTATACGCCTCAATTGCGTAAAGTTCAGCGCCAGTTTCCACATCAAACAAAGAGATACTGGCATCCCTTGAATGAGGTGAAGCATTAGGTATAGGTCCTGCATGGGTTATTAAACATGCCACTGTCTTGCCATTCGGATTGAACGCAAGGCTAACATAACCTGGAATATCTACAAGGGTGCGCCGTTCCAAACCGGTGTCTGCATCCCACAGACGAACCGTGCCAGAACCACTGCTTGCGATGGTCTTGCTGTCCGGACTGAACGCAAGACTGTAAATATAACTTGTATATCCGGTGAGGATGTGCCGCGTCGTGCCGGTGTCCACATCCCATAAATGGATGGGACCGTCCTGACTGCCACTTACGATGGACTTGCCATCCGGACTATATGCGATACTGAAAACATAGTCTATATGTCCTGTGATGGTGAACCGATTCCTACCACTGTAAACATCCCACAAACGGATAGTGCCGTCTCGACTACCGCTCGTCAATGTCTTGCTATCTGGACTGAACGCCATGCTCCTAATGAATTGCGTGTGCCCTGTAAGCACGTGCTGTGTATCTCCGCCAGGGACACGCGTCAGCCGAATCGTTCTGTCCGCGCTACGACTCGCTAATGTTCTGCCATCCGGACTAAAAGAGACACCATAGACTTCTTCCTTATGCCTTTTGTAGGAGCGGCGCTGGACACCGGTCTCCACGTCCCACAAACGGAAGGTGTTGTCAGAACTCCCACTCGCGATTGTCTCCCCGTCCGGACTAAATGCGACGCTATTGACCCCTTCCGTATGCCCTTTGAACTCGTGTAAAACTTCACGGGTTTCCATATCCCATAGATAGAAGATTTTATATGAACTGCTAGCTACTAATTTTTTACCATCTGGACTAAACGCGATGCTGGTGACCAGCCCTGAAGGTTCTGTGAAGGCGTGCATCTCCTTACCACTCTCTATGTTCCACAGACGGATAATGCTTGCACTCCCACTTGCGATTGTTTTTCCATCCGGACTGAAAGCAAGAGCAGTAATATAATACTCATGTCCTGTGAATGTGCGTATCTGTCTGCCACTTTTCACGTCCCACAAACGGACCGTTCTGTTTCCCTCATCTATGATGCTTTTTCCCGTCTCATCATCCCACAGACGGATTGAGCTGTCATTGCTGTCACTTGCGAGCATTGTGCCATCTGGGCTAAACGCGATGTCACCGACCTCAAACTTATTCCCTGCGATTAGGTTCAGTTCTTCACCTGTTTGTGTATCGTAGAGCCAAATACCGATGTTCGTTGCTACCGCGAGCATCGTGCCATCAGGCGAATACTTAATCTCATTGATGCTGCCTTTACCAAGTCGTGCTTTTGCGCCGTCAGGTAAATGCCATTGTGTTACGCCTTGGGCGTGGCTGATTGTTGCGCATGTCAGTGCAACAATCAGTGCTGTTGAATTTAGAAGCAATCTGGTTTTCATGGTGTGTCCTCCTTATGTGCTTATGTATAGATACTATAAAATAGAGCAATTTATATGCCAACTTTGAAACCGAATATACTGGTTTGCTGCACAAAAATGTGCATTTTCTACTTCCTGTTGCACAATATGGGCATAGTAAAAGTAATATGTGTTGGCTGAATTCGGGATTGTATGATTACGCGGATTACATTGTGGGCATATTGGGCGTGGCTGATTGTTGCGCATGTCAGTGCAACAATCAGTGCTGTTGAATTTAGAAGCAATCTGGTTTTCATGGTGTGTCCTCCTTATGTGCTTATGTATAGATACTATAAAATAGAGCAATTTATATGCCAACTTTGAAACCGAATATACTGGTTTGCTGCACAAAAATGTGCATTTTCTACTTCCTGTTGCACAATATGGGCATAGTAAAAGTAATATGTGTTGGCTGAATTCGGGATTGTATGATTACGCGGATTACATTGTGGGCATATTGGGCGTGGCTGATTGTTGCGCATGTCAGTGCAACAATCAGTGCTGTTGAATTTAGAAGCAATCTGGTTTTCATGGTGTGTCCTCCTTATGTGCTTATGTATAGATACTATAAAATAGAGCAATTTATATGCCAACTTTGAAGCCGATAATATACTGGTTGCTGCACAAAAATGTGCATTTTCTACTACTTATTGCACAATATGGGGCATGGTAAAAGTAATATGTGTTGGCTGAATTCGGGATTGTATGATTACGCGGATGTACTGCCATCGGAAATTCGGGCCACTCTCTAAGACAAGATTGTGGTATAATATCCATCTACTAAAAAGGAGTATCCGATGGCGAAACGAAAACGAAGAAACTTCACCGCCGAGTTTAAAGCCGAAGTTGTTCTTGAGGCACTGAGCGGTCAAAGTTCACAAGCGGAATTGTGTCGTAGACACAACCTCAGCGATGAACAACTCTCAAAGTGGAAGCGGCAACTTCTTGAAAATGCAGCGACCCTCTTTGAACCCACTGATAAGCAGTCTGATGCTAATATGGAACGGATCGCACCCCTTGAACAACTCGTTGGGCGGTTGACCGTGGCACTTAACATCCAAAAAAAAAGCCTCAACTTGGTTGAGCTAACCCCAATGGAGCAGCGAGAAATGGTTGAGGCACTGCAGACAGACTATTCGGTTCGGCAGATATGTGAGACACTCGGTTTCAACCGAAGTAATCTCTATTATCACCCGAAAAGCACCCCTTCCGAAGTGGGTCTCCGAGAGGAAATAGTGGCACTCTCTCTGCGGTATCCGACATACGGTTATAGGCGTATCAGTCGCAGTCAAGCGTGCCTGTCAAACCACGCACTCCCTTGACGATGTGCGTCCTTGGGGTAATCGCCTTGAAAACCTTCAGGTCTCCCGATGTGAGCAGGTCTGGGTAGGCGATATTACTTATGTCTGTCTCAAGGGACACTTCATCTATGTTTGGCTGCTTATGGATGTCTTCACGCGCATGGTTAGAGCTTGGCATATCAGTCGGCACTTGACGCAATCTCTGACTTTGAAGCTGTTAGAGGCAGCATTGCGTCGGAGTGTTCCGGAGATCCATCATTCTGATCAAGGCGTTCAGTATCTTTCAAATGCTTACGTCTCAATGTTGAAGCATCATAGGATTGAGATTTCGGTTGCCCGTAGAGGGCATCCTTGGGAGAACGGATATGCTGAAAGACTTATCCGCACTCTCAAGGAAGAAGAAGTTCATCTCAATGACTATGAGGACATCCACGAAGCGAAGTCCCGAATTGGGCATTTTATCACACAAGTGTCTAACCAAAAACGCCCGCACTCAGCGTGAGGCTATCTGACACCTGTGGAATTTCAACGAAAAAACTTGTCTTAACTTTACGAAATTTTGGCCCTAATTAGCGTTGGCACTTCAATTTGTGGTATAATTTCTGTAAGTTAACATTGAAGGAGTTATAACAATGACTGAATTAAACATTGACTGAATTAAACATTGTATTATTGACAGGAATTACTGCATCAATTATTGCAACAGGTAGTGCTTTGTTGGTCAACATTTTGCTAAACCGTAAACAATGTGCTGATGAGATTTCAAATGAAATTCAAGAATTAAAACTTGAAATGAAAAGTGTGAAAGACGAAATGAAAAGTGTGAAAGACGAAATGAAAAACGGTTTTGATGCTGTTAATGTTCGGATTGATAAAGTAGAGGTGGAACACAGTAAATTATCAAATTTAGTGCATAGTCTTGTAGCGTTATTGAATGAGAGATAAGCATGAATGTGAATAACAGAACTATATTTGAAGGTGATAATCTGTATATTCTGCTTTAATTTGTGCACCTGTGTTGCTGGCATAAGTAATAAAGCAAGTGCCGCCATTTGGTAAAGTCGTTAGATATTCTTCTGTTTTCTGTTTTAGTCCCTCAATTTCCTCACTTACAGCACAAATTGCTGGCCCCCAACTACTCACGCCAGCACCTAATGCCCCGTTCTTTTGCAAAAAATCAAGTGTTTGCTGCAATTCGGCGCCTTGCGCGTCAATCTCCACCTTTTTCCAACCAAACGTCTGAATTTCGTTCAAAGCTTGACCGAAGCTATGCATATTATCTTCAAGGATTGCTGGTAAGACTTGTAGCAGTAGAAGGTGTGACAATTTGGGTGCTACAGATGCGGGCTGCGGACACAGCGTCCGAAAGAGATTCAATTCTTCTTCTCCATAGATACGCGAACAGTTCGGCAGGAGAATAAGAAGGGGCCAATTTGGAAATATATATCGGAGTAGGATCGGGGGTGGTGAAATATCGTCTGCGACAGAGGAGGGCAGAAAAGAAGATTTCTGTTCGGGATAACGGTGTCCCCCATCAACGATAAAACCGCCTATATCAAATGCCGCGACACCAATACCAGATGTGCCGCCTCGTCCCACAGCATGAGCGAGTTCCAAAACACTTAATTTCAGATCGTATAGAGTGTTTACAGCAGCAGCAATACCGAGGGAGAGTTGTGTGCCTGAACCGAAGCCGCTATGTGTTGGGATTTCAGAGTTAAATTTTAGTTTGATTCCCGGAAACTGGTAGGTTTTTTGAAGTTGTGTCAGAATTGCACAAGCACGTTCATGATAGGCAGCAGATTCAACGTGAATTTCTGTTGACGGTTGTGCCACAATCTCAAACTTCGGTTCATTGATAGCTAACCCGAACCCACCATCAATGCGTCCGAGTTGTCCGTTCAAATCTATCAGCGAAAAATGGAGCCGGGCGGGGGTCGTGATCCTGACTTCGTTTATTGCGATATTAGTCTCGTCTTTCATCTTGTTCAATGAGGCCGTCCCGAATGTGGAGGACACGTCTTGCATGTTCGGCAACTTCCGGTTCATGTGTAACCATGATGATGGTATTCCCTTCCTCATTAAGGCGGTCAAAAATAGCCAGAATTTCGGCACCGGAACGTGTGTCCAAGTTTCCAGTCGGTTCGTCAGCAAAAATCATTGACGGTTTATTCACAAGCGCGCGGGCAATCGCTACACGTTGTACCTGTCCACCCGACAGTTCAGTTGATTTGTGGTCAATCCGATCAGCCAATCCTACTGCTTCCAAAGACTCAAATGCTCTCCGTTTACGCTCTTTACGTCCCAAGCCTGAATAGATAAGCGGAAGTTCAACGTTGTGAAGTGCACTCGTTCTCGGAAGAAGATTGAATGATTGAAATACGAAACCGATCTTTTTATTTCGAATATCTGCTAAGCGGTTATCGGAAAGTTTGCCCACCTCTTCACCTTCAAGGTAATATTCACCATCTGTTGGTGTAGCCAAGCATCCTAAGATATCCATCATAGTTGATTTGCCTGAGCCGGAGGGCCCCATAATTGCGATAAATTCACCTGATTCTACGGTGAAGGTTACCCCTCGTAATGCATGGACTTGCACATCGCCCATCTCATAGATTTTTGTTATGTCTTTGACATCTATTAACATATTATCCTCTTTGATTATAGTAAAACGGACAATTAATGGGACACTTCTGTACCGCACCCTGTATGAAGATTAATTTATTAATTCGGTAATTTCCCATCTACACAAGTCATGTGCAAGCCTCTGCTGGCGAGGTTTCCTAACCTCGCCAAATTACCGAAATATTTTCTTAATCTTCATTTAGCTTGCGGACTAAGATGCACAACCTAACAGGTTATGCTACAATGCAAGTTTATCAAGTGTCCCAATAATTTGAAAGTTCACTATATTTCGATTATTCTGTTTCCTCCGAAATTTTGTCAGACACTTCAACTAAATCCAGTATATTTATAGAACCATCACCGTTTACATCAGAACGAGGATTTGCTTCCTCAAGTGGTTTTCCTAAATCTTTTGACACGAGTATTAGATCAAAGATGTTGATTTCACCATCTTTGTTAATATCCTCTGCGGGACCGGTGAAATCGTCATCTGGAGTTGCTGGCGCGCGTTGGACAACTTTGATTGTTAGTCTCGGTGTTCCTGATGGTATTTCTTCAGCATCGCTATTGCTGAGATAGCAATTCCCAGAATCAAAGCTCGTCTCACCAATTTGTTTGGCTTTGAACTTAATAGATAACAACGGACCACTTCCATTAATAGTACTATTATCTAATCGCAAAACACTAAATCCGGTTATCAAACCATTTTCATTGTCAATTACACCTTCTTTAAAAAAAGTTGCAGTGCCATCTGATGAAAGGAAATCGCCTTCCGTAACTTCAATTGCTTCAAGGATATTAGCATCAAAAACAATATTACATTGCCAACCTGCTAAATTTTGTATGGATAAACCTACAATACTAAACGTAAATGTGTTGCCTAAACCTACACTTGAAGCATTTGAAGCAAACACAAACCCACTCGGCTCTATTTTCGTATCTTTAACAAGTTCATATAACGGTGTCCAGTCAGTGACTGGATTGCGTTTAAGATTCAACCATTTTAGATCGGTTAATGCTGCCAACGGTGATACGTCTGCAATATTATTACCGCTTAGATCCAAACGTTCTAAATCGGTTAAATTTTGCAAAGCAGATATATCGGAAATCTTGTTCTCAATTAGATATAAATGTTTCAATTTCGGTGCATTTTTTAGCACCATAATTTCTGATGTTTTGATTTCTCGTAGATCATTGGCGCAGAGGTTTAGTATTTCAATATTAGGCAGATGGACTACTGTCGACATGTCAGTCATTGGAAGTGCCCAAATAAGCACGTCTTTTAATGTTGTTAGTTGCGACAGTACCGAAATATCAGTAGTCCGAAAATTATGCCCTAAACTGATATTTTCTAAATTTTCTAAACTTGCGAGTGGCGAAAGGTCGGAAATAGGATTGTCACGTAAACGCAAAATACGCAATTTTGTTAAGTTTGCGATTGGTGAAAGGTCGGAAATATTACAACTTTCAACTCTTAAATCCGCAAGATTTGGCAGATCTGCGATTGGTGAAAGGTCGGAAATAGGATTGCCCGCAATCCATATCGATGTAAGGTTTATCGCATATTCCAACCCTGTTAGATCCTTAATAATATTTTTTAATAAAGTTGCTTTACCCAGATCCATCGGAAAGGTCTTAAATGATTCCATTTCTTTTGCTGTAATCGGATCATTAACAGGTTTAACAAGCATTTTTGCGATTTCTGCGCGTAGAGCAGGATCTGGTATATGGACAATGTCATTAGGTCGAGTTTCGGGGATCGGTTCAACGGGTATCTCTATCTGTGGTGATGGGAACAGTGTTGAAACAACCGAATTGAAATTAGACACCCACGTATCGCGTTTGATAACGCCTTCATCTGCTAACACGTGTAAACCCAACGTTTGTAAATCTGTGTTTTCCTGTATCTTTAGCAGTAACGTCTCAGTTTGTAGTCCGAGCGAAGCAGCAGCATAAGAGACATCAATTCGTTTGTGGTATGCTTCATGGAATCGTTGCACAGGCTCAATGCCGCCGATTGTGCCGCCGGTTTGGGACAATGCAAACGCATATCGTTGCATATCTTGAGCGATAAGTGCATCCATCACAGATTTCTCAGAATAGAGTCGTAGTGCATGTGCTTTGTCGTATAAAGGGTTAGGGGTTTGTTCAATTGCTTGGCGGACGGTATCAGTAAACTCCTTCATACCTTGATCGTGACAACCGATACAGGATAATCCGTTTTTGACGCTGGGATCACTGGCAGCAGGGTTAGATACAATCTCAATTGGTGCTACATCTAACCGATTACCTTGTGCATCTGATAGGTAGTATCCTTGCAGCCCGTTTGGCAGACTAAACACAACCTCGCCACCGTCATGGTCAAAAGCGGTTGGAAATGTGTAAATATCCTTTTTGCCGACACTTGCAGCGAAATCGTAACTTTTCCAATATGCGCCATACAGCGATGCGTGCCGTTCCACAACGCGATTGTTATTTGATACACCGGAGTCATTGAACCCAGCGCGCCATACTTTCCGACCGGGCGCATTGATTATGTTGTCTGCTACATCTACGTTGAGTCTTTGTTCTAACTCACTATCTGTTTCTGGCAAGTCAAGTATATCATGGTAAAGTGGTGGTAGTGAAGCATTCGCGATAAACCAGTCGATGTGGACATGTGGTACGTCGCAATCCATATTCATCTGCAAGAGCGTGAGTGTGTCCTTGATCTCTGTCTGATCTGATCCCTCAAAAGACAAGTGATACGGATATTCTTGTTCAATATGTGTCCAGGCATCGCTGTTTTCCCATTCGTAATAACGCAAATCGATATAAAAAATGGTCTGTTGTGCGTCAATCGGCTGTGGGTTGAAAATCGTGGAACTCCATGATAGACTATTGACCAGTTTTGATAACGCGAGTTTATATTCCGAAAGTATGTCTGATGACACACCAGCATTGTAGAGGTGCGTCATAGAAAAGTATCGAGCGTAAGGTCTGTCGGATATCGGCAACGCATCTATATGATCTCTGATTGTGTCCAATAGCGTTTTTTGTGTTATGAATAGACGGTCAGCCTCGGTGACATTCCAGTCCTGTGCACCTTCAGCTATCCATTGCCGAAGGATTGCAATATGTTCTGGTGAGAGCGGGTCTTGTCCTTGTGGCATTTGTCCGCCACGATCTGTGGGACCTAAAAGCCGTTTATAGAGTTCGGACGCATCTGGATTATTGGGAACAATGGTGCCACTTTCCATTAAAACTGTATATTCAATGTCAAGTACCGTTCTAAATGAACCTTCATCACCGTGACAGGTGCTGCAGTTTTGTTCAAGTATCGCAGCTGCTTGTTGTGCGATGTTCTGTGCCATTGCCAAACCTGAGAATACTAATATCCCCATAATAATTGAAACATTTATTATTTTTTTCATTTCACCCTATTAGTGGTTGACTCGCTAAACATTTATTATAACTCAAGTTGCTACCTATAAGATTTTGGATACAGGATTATTTAGTTTTAAGGATTCGTCCTTTCCCATGTTAACTTAATGTTAAGTCACTGAATTCGGACTAATCACTGGATTTAGTGCTTTTGTCTGAACCAGGATTTTCAGGATGATAAGATTATCAAGATAAGAGTTTGTCACACCGAAGTCCTTATCTAAAAGATGGCCATTATCTTATGATTCGCTCTTAGATACACCAAAACACCTATCCTGAAAATCTGGTAATCCTGAAAATCCTGGTTCAGACGATATGAATGCAAACCCATAACAAAATTAACATTTGGGAATAATATTAAACAAAAATCCTAAAACTAAATAATCCTAGTCCCGTCCGGACGATATGCTTATCTTTCTATGCCGTTCCTACGGAACTCAAGAGGGAAGGACAACACTTTTCTATAAACATTGCGTCCCTACGGGACTAAAGAGGGTTTCTCATGTTTGGAAAATCCTTAAGTTGACACCTATGCGGACGAATATGCACAACCTAACAGGTTATGCTACAAAGGATGTGTTCCTGCTTTTCTTAAGTTTGCGAATTGACAAGATCCGTTAACTAATCCCAAAACTACTTATTGCGTTATCTGTTATTTTTATTTTCTTCTCCCTTTGTCAACTCCATCATAGAAGGCACAAAAACGCGATCGCCTTCCTTTAGACCGTGGGTAATTTCAAAGTGTGTTTTGTTACGTCTACCCACTTTAATATGCGTTTTAACACCTTTTTCACCATCTTTATTTTTTTGAGGTTCGCCTATGTCCAATTTTACAAAATGATGACGTTCACTCTTAATTTCTGCTTCTATTTTAGTTATTCGTTTATTTTCAGAAATCACAATAGCGATTTCTGTTGGACCAGGACGCATACCTTTCGGGGGTTCGTCAAACAAAATTTCAAGATTGCCACGCGTTTCCGATGGGGAAATCTTTGTAACTTGTCCACCAAACTGCTTGCCAATAAGGTTTTGGATTTTTAGTTTTTGTCCTTGCTTAAACTGCCCAAGATCGTTTGAATTGACTGTGGCTTGGACAGTAAACACCTCCGGACTTAAAACCGCTGCGATTGGAATCTGAAGAATATCAGGTTTTTCAAAGACAATAATATCTACATCCGCGGACATGCCGGGCAGTAGTTGAAATTCTTCTGGATCGGGTATCTCGACTTCTATGTCAACTTCAAAAGTAATGACACCGCCGCCGCCTTGACCGCGTGGAGTAGAACTGGGTGAAATTTCGCTCACTTTCCCATTAAAAATTTTATTGCGAAAACTATCAACACGGACTTCTACGCGTTGGTCCTCTTTTATCCTACCGATTTCAACCTGATTGATTTGGGTTTTGACAATCATCTGTGAAAGGTCGGCGATGCGCATGATTGCCTCTCCTCGTGAAAATGCCGACCGTCCGGAAGTGATAATCTCTCCCTCTTCTACAGAAATACGTGTAATAGTGCCAGACATCGGTGCTTTAACCGTTGTCCACTCGTAGCGATCCTGCTGAGATTTAAGACGGCTCTCTGCTTGCAGCAGATTCGCTTCCGCGCTCACTTTTGCATGTTTTGTGAGATCTTTCTCTTCCTCAGTGGTATCTTCAGTTTGTTTCAGTCGGGTGCGTGCGTTCTCTAAATCTGCTTTTAGCTGCTTTTCCTGTGCGTCTTGAGATTCTTTGACTGTTGCCACGTTCTTTTTATTAAGGGCAAGTGTTGCTTCTCTACTCTGAATTGCCACTTTCTCCCGCTTGATGTTTTCTGCTTCGGATTTAATTGTTTCATTTTGGGATTCAACCGCTTTCTGCGCAGTTTCATATTGGGATTTAGTCGAAGCGAGTTGTTTTTGGGATTGCTCTAATGTTTGCTTTGAAATTAATTCCTGTTCAAATAATTCTTCATTGCGTTTGTGTTCGGCCTGGGTTGTCTCAAAGGTAATTTTTGCGGATGTGGCACTTGCCTTTGCCCGATCAAGTGTCAAGTTTGCCTGTGTTAGAGAGATTTCCGCCCGCTTCAGTGAGATTTGGTCTCGGTCCAGCAAGTTTTGCGTAGTGGCAACAAGAGTTTCCGCTTCAGTAATCCGTTGTTGTCTGTTTGCGGCAAAAGATTGGATGTTAGCCTCAGCTTTAGCGACAGCATTTTGTGCATGCAGTAGGTCACTTTTTTCGCGTTGCTCAGCGATCTTTATGCGGAGGTCTGCTTGTTCACGTTCAGCGTTTCGCGCGTCTCGGTTAGCCTCTGCTTGCTTCATATCCTCTAAAATCTGCTCATCGTCAATTTTGAGAAGTCGATCGCCTTCTTCAACTGTGTCACTCTCCTCAACGAAAATTTCCTTTATTTCGCCCTCTACGTTAGATCGAACATCTACCTCAATAAAGGATCGAAGCGTACCAGATTCTTGGACTTTTACAAGGAATTGTCCGCGGCGTACAACCTCGCGCTTATCTTCTTCATCGTCTTTCTTCTGTCCAAAGTTCATTCGGGTTGCACCTATCACCACTAAAGCAATAACAATAACGGTAACTGTGCCGATAATAATCCACTTTTTATTAAACTTCATTATTACTGTAGGACTCCCATTGCATCTCTTAATCGTGCCAACGCTATTTTGTAATCGTAAAACGTATTGACCCGATTTGTTAATGCTCGCGCGTAGCTTGTTTGTGCGTCAAGTGCCTCAAGTGGAATCGCTTTTCCGACTTTAAGGCGGCCTTGAACAACATCTAAACTGAGTTTGGCGTTTTCTACTTGTGTATTAGAGATTTCTACGGCTCTTTCACTGCGTTTTAGGTTCAGATAACTTTGTCGCACCCCAAGCGCAACGGAGCGTTCCAAGTCGCTGGCATTTTCGCGTGCTTGTTCTAACTGCATATTAAGCTCCTTGACGCGATTCCCTAAAATGCCGCCATCAAACAGTGTAAAATTTAACGATGCGCCAACGCTCCAACTCCGAAAATCCGAAAAATTTTGACGTTCATGAAGATAATCATCAAGATTTACGTTATAGTTTACGTTTGCGCTCAACTGCGGCCAACGCCGTAATTTTGAAAGTGTCAAACTCCATTCTTGTTGTTTAATTTGTGCTTCTGTTTCCTTAAATTCTGGGCGATTTTCAAGTGCTATCTGCATCGCTTCTTCAACAGTGATATCTATCTTTTCAATAGTGCCGCGCTCCAGATATAACTGAAAGGATTCATCTACTGCTACGGTAATTAGTAGTCCAGGGTCTAAGCCCATCAGGCGTGGCAAAGTCGCTTGGGAAATCTGGCGTGAATTTTGACTATTGAGTAATCCCAATTCGTCATTTGCTTCACGCACTCTTGCAGTTGCAACATCTGCGGAGATAAGTACACCTGCTTCTTTCAATGCTACGATTTGTGCTGTATTTTCTTTGGATCGTGCTAACACATCTTCGCTTACCTTAACGAGTGCTGTATCTTTAAGTACATCGTAGTAGGCTTGTGTAATCTGTAGAATTAAACTCTGTTTAATTCCTTCATTTCGGTTCGTTGTAACTATCAAACTCTCTTTTGCCTGTGCGTGATTGACTTCACGTTGTCCATTGTCCCAAAGCGTATAACGTCCTGTCAATCCTAAATCGTAGTTTTCTCGTTCAAAACCGAAATCTAAACGGTCAGAAAAGTCGTATCGGCCAGAGGAAGTAATTGTCGGAAAATAACCGGCACGTGCATTTTTTAGACGTAACTCCTGAATAGCAAGACTCAACCGCGCATTGCGCATACTCGTTGCTTTTTCTAACCCCATTTGGATACACTGTTCAAGTGTCAAGGGTTGAGACAGGTCAATTTCTGTCGGTTCTTGTGCATCCACACAAAGAATTATCATAAACTGAAGACTAAACAGGATAAACGTAAACCCAATTCCCCATCGAAGCATTAGCATCTCCTTAAACTTAAAACTCATATTACGGAAGATTGTAATCTTAAATTTTTTGACAATAACTGATTGTAAAAGCTCAACATATATTTTTTGATAAAGTATACAAGCAATTTTGACGCAAATCAAGTATAAAAGTTTAGTTATTATTCAGTGGTGATGTTATACCATTTCTGATTATATCTCTTATGTGTCGCAAACTGTCCGAAGTTTGCGTAAATAATTCGGTCATAAAGTTCACTATAATACCCTCACCTTTTTCGTTAAAGGATACAAAAACCTAAAAACGAATTCCTGAATTCTTCATGAAGATTAATTTATTAATTCGGTCCTTTATCTATCCGTACGAGGCAGGTGTCCTCCCCCGCTGGCGAGGTTTCCTAACCTCGCCAAATTACCGAAATATTTTCTTAATCTTCATAAAGAATTTAAGGTTGACAATTACGCTTTAATTCGGTATCCTAATAGTAACAAAATAACCAGGTGTTCACGGAGTTAAAGCACATAGAGTAGAATACCATCCTGAAGAGAGAAAATGAAACGGAGGAACAGATGTGAAAAATTTTGAGTATTTTGAACCGACTACCCTTGCAGAAGCGTCCCGCCTGTTTACACAAGAACACGCGCAGCTCCTTGCAGGTGGGACAGACCTTGTTATCGGCATGAAGGCATATACCGAAACGCCCCAATCTGTAATAAGTCTACAGAAAATTCCAGACTTAGCTGGCATTACTACCGATGCTGATAATAGCATCACCATCGGTGCGATGGCAAAAGTGCGGGAAGTTGAATTATCCGAAGATGTCCAAAAACACCACACCGCATTAGCGGAAGGTGCCTCAGAAATCGGGTCTATCCAAATTCGCAACCTTGCAACTATCGGTGGCAACATTGCACATGCTTCTCCTGCCGCGGACACCGTTGCAGGCTTGCTTGTAGCAGATGCGCAAGTCAGCATCGCAAGTGCTGATGGCGAAAGAACTGTACCGATTAATGAGCTATTCACCGGTCCAGGACAGACCGTCTTAAAGCCGGGTGAGATCATAACACAATTCCATCTACCGAGTTCCGCATCTGGTTCTCACTATATCAAACACAAAATCCGTGAAGTCATGGATTTGGCATTTATCGGTGTGGCTTCTGCAGTCAATTTGCAGAACGGTGTAATTAAAGCGGCGCGGATCGGACTTGCCGCTGTTGCCCCAACGCCAATTCGCGCAACAGAAGCAGAAAATCTGCTAATAGGAAAAATACCTACATCTGAACTTCTGCAACAAGCAGGCGAAGCAGCGGCAGCCGCAACCAGTCCGATATCAGATCTGCGATGCTCCGCTGAACATCGCAAGGAGATGGTTGATGTCCTTACAAGACGAACCCTCCAATACGCTTTGGACAGAGCAACAAGGTAAAAGCATTCATATCTAAAGCGAGGATTGACTCTCACACCTCGTATCGTATATAAAAATCAAGGAGAAAATATGGCACGTTCTACAACAAGTTTTGGCTTGCAAGCTACGTCAAAACATCCTGTCAACCTAACAGTCAACGGTGATGAACACGATTTACTGATTGAACCGCGCAAAACGCTACTTGCAGTGCTGCGCGATACAATCGGTTTGACAGGTACCAAAGAAGGATGTAGCACAGGGGACTGCGGAGCATGCACCGTCATCGTTGATGGCAAAGCTGTCACGTCTTGTATGGTGCTCGGTGTTACCGCTTCCGGTAAAGAAATTACCACTATTGAAGGGTTAGCCAGCGATGGCGAACTTCACCCTATTCAACAAGCGTTTATTGACACAGGCGGCTATCAGTGCGGTTTTTGTACTCCCGGTTTTATCATGGCATCAAAAGCACTTGTAGATGAAAACCCTGACCGAACCGAAGAAGAATTCAGACATGCACTTGGTGGAAACATCTGCCGCTGTACTGGATATACAAAGATACTTGAAGCAGTCCTACAAGCTGCAGAAGAGATACGTACAACTTCATAGAACAGCAAATGCTGTTATTAAGTCAAAAAGGAGAAATACATGGCGAAAACACATCGTGGCTCAGGTATAAGACATCTATATGTTGCTCCAAACGGAACTGTCCATGAAGGCGAATATAATAATGGGCGTGGGACTTGTCCCGCTTGTGGTCGGACTGGTGTGAAAGTACTTTATGAACGGGAAGTCGATGAAAAGACCTATAAAGTCTGTAAAAGATGTAATACTGCTATTGGGCGTGGAAAAATAGAACTTCCAGCTGCAAGTAAAGCCGCTGAAGAGTAGCAGATTCCGTGTTTTACATAAAACTTAACCAAAGTGAAAGGAGAATCGCATGTCAGAATATAGTGTTGTCGGTCAAAAACTACCGCGCGTTGATGCAGTCGAAAAAGTGACCGGTGCCGCGCAATACGGTGCGGATGTACATCCCGCTGGAATGCTCTACGGCAAAATCGTCCGAAGTAAGCATGCACACGCTAATATCCTCAGCATTGATACAAGCGAAGCAGAAAAGCTCCCCGGAGTCAGGGCAATTATTACGCAAGACGATGTGCCGAGTGGACGTCGTGTTTTCGCGACTGACAAAGTGCTTTATTTGGGTGAACCGCTTGCCGCTGTTGCTGCTACTGACCCAGATGTAGCCGAAGAAGCTGCGGAACTCATTAAGATTGAATATGAGGTTTTGCCCGTTGTGCAGGACGTGATGGAATCGATTAAGCCATCAGCACCACACTTGCACGGAGATGCAACAAAAGACGGTCCAAATCGGCGAGACATCAATGCAAAAATCAAGAAATTAACTGATCAAGTGGATAGTAATTCCGATGAAATTCGTAAACTTGAGGCAGAATTAGAAAAATACGCCGATGAAGTTTACTATAACATTTCCGCAGAAAGCCACACCGAAGCAGGTGATGTTGAAAAGGGATTTGCCGAATCAGATGTAGTCGTTGAAGACACATACTTCATTCCGCGTGTCCATCAGACCTATATGGAACCCCACGTTTCAGTTGCCAGTGCAGACTCATCCGGTAAGATAACTGTCTGGGCATCTACACAAGGTCCATTTGCTATTCGTTCAGGTATTGCAGGTACGCTTGGCATTCCATTGACACAAATTAACGTTATCGGAACGACAATGGGTGGCGGTTTTGGCGGTCGTTTCGGTGTAATTATTACACACGTTCCTGCTGTGCTACTCTCGCAGAAAAGTGGTCGCCCAGTTCGCGTGCAAATGACGCGTGAAGAGGAATTCCTTGATGGTAGACCCGCACCTGGATGCGTTATCAAATTGAAAACTGGTGCCACAAAAGACGGACATATTCTTGCACGACAGGCACTTGCTTTCTGGGATTCCGGTTCAGTCTCAGGGGCATCTATCGGTAGTACTATCCGAGTTCGCGGTGTCTACAAAATTCCGAATATCAAGATAGACGCTTACGGTGTGCATACCAACAAATCTGGCACAGCTGCCTATAGAGCTCCCGGTGCACCGCAAGCCATTTTCGCAGGCGAATCGCAACTTGACGATATTGCTGAACAGATCGGCATGGATCCCGTCAAATTCCGTCTGATGAATATGCGCGAAGAAGGCGACTCTGTCCCCGCAGGTGGCAGCGAACCGAAAGTCGGGTACAAAGAAACTTTGGAAGCTGTTGCGGATGCCGCCGGCTGGTGGGATCGAGAAGCTGATGATAACCAAGGTTGGGGGGTTGCTGTTGGTGATTGGACGAACGGTTGTGGTCCCGGTGGTGTTTATGTCTCTGTTCATGAAGATGGCAGCGCGCGAATTTTCCACGGCTCTATGGACATCACAGGAACAGATACAGCAATCACACAAATTATCGCTGAAATCTTGACTATTCCATACAAAAACGTTACAATCCGCCGTGGTGACACAGACTCTGCCCCATATTCTACTGGTTCAGGTGGTAGTGTTGTCACCTTCACAATGGGGAACACGGCTAAACTTGCAGCTGAAGACGCAAGCAGACGTATTCTTGAACTCGCCTCTGAAAGACTCAATACAAATGCGGATGACCTTGAACTTAGAGACGGTGCTGTTCATGTTATCACTGCAGACCCACCGAAATCTATTTCATTAGGGGAGCTTGCAGCGTATAGCCTCTCTACAACAGGTGGGCCGATCGTTGGTAAAGGTTCTTTTGCACGGCAACCGAGCACACCCGCACTTGCAGCGCAGATCGCTAAAGTTGAGGTAGACCCGGACACTGGCAGAACAAGAGTGCTGAAACTTGTTGCCTCTCAAGATGTCGGTTTCGCCATTAACCCAATGGCAGTTGAAGGACAGATTGAAGGTGGCACTGTGCAAGGGTATGCTTGGGCAATGATGGAAGAGATGCAATACGGTGAAAACGGAAACGTCAATCCCGGATTCGTTGATTACCGTGTGCCAACCTCTGCCGACCTTCCGACAGTTGAATCTGTTATTGTTGAAGTGCCTGCACCCAATGGTCCCTACGGTGCCAAAGGGGTTGGAGAACCGCCCATCACACCTACATTGGCAACGATGGCGAATGCTGTCAATGATGCTATCGGTGTCCGTATTACCGAACTGCCTATCAAACCTGAAAAGGTTATTGAGGCACTGAAGAATAACGGGCACGGAGCGTAGTTCGTCATATTACGGTTTTGCGGGGTATTCATGCCTCGCAAACCGTAAACATTTTACACAAGTCATATTTCACAGATTATTTCATACATGATATTCAAATGAAAGAAAAACCTGATCTACCAACCGATCCTATTCTTGAAGAATATTTTCGAATAAAAGAAGAATTCAATGCACAATTTAATTCAATGGAGGAACTTTCTGCTTATTTAAAAGAAGTCAATAAAAGGGAGAAAGCACTCGGTAGGAAATATAAACCTGCACCGCCGCCACCACCTGACTTCGAAAAAAATATAGAAAAAATTTATAAAGAACTTGGTATCGTAAAGGAAGCTGAAGACAAAGTTTCTGGTGAGTAGTTCTGAATCTGCAACTTAACACAACTATTTAATAAATTATCCATATTAGGAAAACAAAAACTTATGTTTGGCGAAATTAAAAACGAACACGGCGAACTTCTTGATTGGACATATCACGAAGGCAAAGACAACAGAATCGTAGTAATCGGGCACGGAGTCACTGGCAATAAAGATAGACCTGCTCTCGTTGCCTTAGCGGAGGGACTTGCAGATGCTGGTATCTCTGCCTTACGCTTTTCTTTCTCTGGCAACGGTGAATCAGAAGGCGCATTTACAAACTCCACTATCACAAAAGAGGTCGCAGACCTCGGTAGTATCCTTGATAATCTCAATGATTACAAGGTTTGTTACGTTGGGCATAGTATGGGTGGTGCAGTCGGTGTACTGCGTGCCGCTATTGATGAACGCATTGAAGTTCTCGTCTCGCTTGCGGGGATGGTGCATACAAAAGCATTTGCTGACCGTGAATTTGGGGATGTAACACCCGATGCGGGCTTTATGTGGGATGAACCTGATTGTCCCCTCTCACAAACCTATATGGACGACATGGCAGCGATTGATAGTGTCGCAAAACACGCAAGTAAATTCGGTGGTCCGTGGATGTTAGTTCACGGTTCAGAAGACGATATTGTGCCAATTCAAGATAGTATTGATGTCCTCCAGTTTGCCAATGAACCAACCGAACTCCTTGACCTCCCCGGGGCAGACCATGTTTTCTCTGGTGATTCTACCGATGTTATGGTCGGAAAAGTTGTGGCATGGATTAATCAAAAGCTATAAGGTACAAACCAATACGGCACGTATTGACAAAATCAAGGAAGAAATTGGTTGGCTAAAGGTTATATTTGCTATTTTGATTGCCACAGATATTTCCTTGATAGCATGATTGATTCAGAGTTATGGAAAAGTCCAGTTATTTCTTTCTATACTTGGAGTGCTTGGGGCTCTTTTGATTATGTTTGTAATTGATCGACTTGATAGTATCGCGCGTCGAAAAATGAATGAATTGGAGGATTTGTGATGGAATGGATGGAATGGGTCATCGCTGGTGTAATTATAGCGTTTTTCATTACCTTAGGGAGAATCGTACGAAGGGCTACGAAAAGCACTAATAAATAAATTTGAAGCATTATAATGGAATGGATTCCAATTACTGCATTTGTAGTCCTTCTCCTGGGTCTCGGTATAGTAGTACGAAGATCCACAAAAAAGTAAGACTGTTTTTAGAAACTTGTAGTAGCGATTTTAAAAATTTCCAACTTTGGAGAATTTATTATGTCAACACCTCGCCTCTCTGTCTCAACGTGGAGTTTGCATCGTCAACTTGGAAAGCCAGGGTTTACCGGACCTGCTAACGACATGCAAATCCCTACTGAAACTCACAACAAAGGTCCTATATCACTTTTGGATTTGCCCGAACGCATCGCCGAATTCGGCATTAATACTGTGGAGATTTGCCATTTCCATCTCCCATCGGTTGAGAAAAGTTACCTCTATGAACTCCGCGCTGCACTTCAAGCTGCTGACGTTGAACTTTTCTCTCTGCTAATAGACGATGGCGACATTACGCACCCCTCTGAAGCAGAACGTGACATCGCATGGATAGAAAAATGGATTGATATCGCTGGCGAACTTGGCGCGCAATGTGCGCGTGTTATTGGCGGAAAAGCAGCACCCTCCGCAGAAACCTTAGCACAAAGTCAACATGCCCTCTCACGACTCACCAAACGCGCAGGGACTGCGGGCATCCGTTTGATGACAGAAAACTGGTTCTCTATCTTTTCTACACCTGAAAATGTTAACACGATTTTAGGTGGATTGGATGGTAAAGTCGGGCTATGCCTTGACTTCGGCAACTGGCGTGGTGGGACAAAATACGCTGACCTTGCTGCAATCGCACCGAAGGCAGAATCGTGTCATACGAAAGCACATTTTGATGCCCCGCGCGAAATAGATAAAGAAGATTACGTCCAATGCCTTGAACTTACGCAGAAAGCCGGTTTTGCTGGGCCGCATACGCTCATCTACGACGGACCGGGTGATGACGAATGGGAAGGCTTGGCTATTGAACGCGAGGTCGTGAACCCGTATCTTAATTAGAGACGACGTTCTCGCGTGCACATGATGGATGTTACAATCCTATAACCTCACCGAATTGCTTAATCGTGCGGAAGCACCGAGTTAGGGAATTGGGAGGTAAGATCGGATGAATAACGAATTTATTTCAATCATGACAGACCGCATTGTGCGTGAGTTTGACCCGTTACAGATTATCCTCTTCGGTTCACAGGCACGAGGGGACGCGGATCCAGATAGCGACATAGATCTATTGGTCGTTTTTTCGGAACTCACAGATAAACGGAAAACTGCCGTTGATATTCAGCGCGTCCTGGACGATTTGCCCGTAGCGAAAGACATCCTTGTATCAACGCTTGAAGAATTAGAACGCAGCCATACGCGGATCGGATCCGTGCTGCGGTATGCCCAACAAGAGGGTAAAATTCTTTGGAAGAACTCGAACGCAGCCATACGCGGATCGGATCCGTGCTGCGGTATGCCCAACAAGAAGATAAAGTCCTCTATGCAAACAGCTGATAGACTCGCAGACACTGCCCGCTGGCTCCGCTATGCAGAGGAAGACTTAACAACAGCTGAAACTCTTTTAAGACAGCCACACGTTCCACCTCGCCAAGCGTGTTGGTTCGCACAACAAGCTGCTGAAAAAGCGTTAAAGGCAGCATTAATTTTCTTACAGATCGATTTTCGGAGAACGCATGACTTGAGTGTTCTACAGGATTTGTTTCCTGATAGTTGGCAACTCAAAACCGCGCCGCCAAACTTGAAGGACCTAAACAGATGGGCGGTTGAAGCTCGCTATCCAGCAAACATGCGAGAAGCCACCGAAGCAGACGCATCTAAGGCTGTTGAACAGGCACGCGCTGTCTGGACATCTGTGTCTGCTGCGCTCACAGAACACGGTTATCATGCAGAGCAAGACCTATAGTTGAAAAAGAGGAAGCGTAGGTAAACGATGAAATCATCGCTTGAAATATTGCAAAATCAAATTGTTGAGTGTCTGCGTGAGTATATTGCTGAATTAGAAGACGAACTTCATTGGGAAACTTCTTTTAACAATACGCAAGATCAACTTATTGCGGCTGCCCGCCGTGCTAAACAGGAAATTGCTGAAGGAAAAGCTGAACCAATGGATTTAGAGCGGTTATAAGATCCAGTGGCGACAGGAGAAAATATGTTTTCACTATCAAAAACACAACACAGTCTAACTATCGCTTGGAATGACCAACAAGTCTTAGGTTATCATTTCCCTGAAGACGGCAACCGTCCCTTTTGCCACCCATTGAACCTCCCTGGTGCCCCACCGCTCACCATGAACGAACCGGGAGATCACGTGCATCATCAAGGTTTATGGGTTGCGTGGAAAAAGGTAAACGATGTCAATTTTTGGGAACAACCCGCAAAAGGTGCAGACCCCACAGGCTTTGGTAAAATCGTTCATCAGCGGATCGTTTCGCTAAATACCACTGCCGACAGTGCCAGCTTATTATCAGAAAACGCATGGGTAGATTGGCAAGGTAAAACACATCTAACTGAGCACAGAAAAATTACCGTTCATGCACCTTCTGCCGACAACATGCAGATTTCCGTAGGATTGACACTTCGTCCAAATCAACGTGAGGTTGTGCTTGACTTACGGCGCGGTGAACCCGGTGCAGATGGCAGATACTACAGCGGCATGGCAATCCGATTTGACAATATCATCACACCGGGCAACCTATTAGACGCTGACGGACGCACCGAACCGATGGACATCTTCGGTAAACAGAGTCGATGGTGCAGATTCACCACTAAACATCCTTCTGACAATGAAACTTACGGTGTTGTAATCATAGACCATCCCGACAATCCCCGTTACCCGACAACGTGGTGGGTACGCAACCGAAAAAACTACTGCCTAATCCATCCCTCACCTGTCTATTATGAACCGTTCCACCTTGCCCCCGATGAAACTTTGACGTTAAAGTATAACGTTGTGCTCTATCGTGGTGAACCAAAAGACGTTATATTTGGTCTAACTGATTGACTCCTAAATAATTTGGTTTAAATAGTTATGGCAAATAGTGAAAACACCATCACAAGCGCATTTGCAAACGTTCTACGCGACATGCGAGATGCATGGAATGTAAACGAACAAATAACAAGACCTTTCCTCAATGCGACAACAAAACCTGATGTCATTGTTACTGAAACAGGACGCAACCCTATCGTCATTGAAGTAAAAATTGATGGTGCGACACCAAATCTTTCCGGCATAGCACAGGCAGAGGCACATTTTGGAATGCTGCTTGATCCCAGTGTTTTCTCAGGTCTTACTTATGATACCGTTGAGAATGTCCTCCGTGTCCGCATGCCTGCCCGATTCAAAACGATGCCGCAAGGAAACATTGACCCCGAAATGCGACAGGCACAAGATATCGCCTACATGCTTATCAATAAACCGGAACCAGAAAGCGAAACGGAACCTGATTCAACTTTTTTCATCAATGAAGCAGAAGAAACGGCACCGAACAACGAACCTGAACGTTTTCCCAAAAATGGCTGGCTAAAAGGCACTGTTGCAGATATTGCAACTGCTATTCGCGTCGGGGCAACGCCAATCTCTAAAATCAACGCTGCTGCCGATTTGTTAGAGGCACGGATAGAAATTGCAGCGCAGCAGCTCGAGGCAGCAATTTCAGAACGCCCCGGTATCGGCGAGGAAATTGAAGGGATTCTCTTTCAAAAATCCGGTGAACAGACCTCACGGATGGCAATGCTTATTATCACAAATGCCTTTGTGTTTCAGAGTGCCCTTGCAGGTAAACCCGAAATGAAGGATGTCTTATCTCTCAAGCGGATGCTATCCAACGATGCGAAACGTCTCCGCTACGATCAAGTCCTTGCAGGATGGGACATTATTCTCAACGTAAATTATCGCCCAATTTTCTATGTTGCCAAACGACTCATAGAGGCAATTGCAACCGATGACGAACTGATTGATAGAGTGTTGGCAATTCTCTGTAGGGCAGCGAGGGAATTGGTTGATCAACGACTCACGCAGGTACACGAACTCGCTGGCACCGTTTTTCAACGGCTTATTGTTGACAGAAAGTACGTCGCAGCAAACTATACGCGCCTTGAATCCGTTTCCTTATTGTCTGCTCTGGTACTGCCAAAAACACAAGAGAACGTAAGCGAATTGAAAGTCGCTGATTTTGCTTGCGGAACAGGTTCACTTCTCAACGGGGCATACCAACGTATCCTTGAACTTCACGAACAAGCTGGTGGTAAAGGCAGCCTTATTCACACACAGATGGTAGAGCATAATCTCGTCGGATGCGATATTATGCCAAATGCCAGCCACCTCACCGCCTCTCTTTTGACCAGCACCTATCCCGACCTGAAAATCGGTAATACCCGAATCCATACGATGCCCTACGGCAAACAGAAAGATGGAAGTTATGCCCTCGGTGCACTCGACCTGTTTGATATCCCTGGAATACTGCCGCTCCCAATGATGGGCACAGAAGTTCAACAGGTCGGTGGAGAGGACGACTCTACAGTGATGACACAACAGGAATTTCATCATAAGGAATTTGATATTGTTGTCCTAAATCCACCGTTTACCAGACCGGACTCTGATGCAAGCAGTGGTACACCTAAAGCCGTATTCAAAGGAAGATACAGGGACAAAGAAGAAGAACAGAACATGCGGAAAGCACGCAGACGAAAAGATTGGCGAGTCGGCAACGGCAATGCAGGACTCGCTTCCGACTTCGTTGACCTTGCAGACAAGATGCTAAAAGAAAATGGCAAAAGCAGAATGGGGTTCATTTTACCTATTACCTGTCTCGCGGGTTCGGACTGGAAAAAAGTCCGGAATATGTGGGCGACTGAATATCACGACGTGATTGTCCTTACTATCGCGGATGCCGATGGGGAAGACTGTGCATTCTCTGCCGATACGAGTATGGCAGAATGTCTTGTTGTGGCAACCAAAGGCAAAAAAACAGACAATACAGGCCGTGGTACATTTATTCCTTTAAACTACCGACCACGGAGTGTCATAGAAGCACTTGAAATAATGAATGTCATCCATAAGATTAAAAGAATAAGACAGTTAGAAGATGGTCCAATCGGCGGCGATCTGATCAAAGTAGGAGATGATATCGTTGGGCATGCTCTCAATAGCCCATTACAAATGAACAGTCCATGGGAAGTTGTCCGTATCAAAGAGGTGGCATTGATTCAGTCTGTGTATCGACTCGCAAATGGTGAAATGTGGCTGCCAACACAGGTAACTCCTTTAGAAATTCCTATTTGTCTTGTCAATGAAATTGCAGTGGTTGGCGCACACCATCGAGATATTCGTGAAGAGGGAGAACGGGGTGCTTTTGACCTTGAAAAAAGTTATACGCAGACTGACCTGTACCCAGGCTTGTGGAGTCTGAACGCACCAGCACAAAGGGCAATGGTGGTTCAACCAGATAGTCATCTCATTCCTCGCCCCAATCGCCAAGAAAAAGCACAGAAAATACTTGAACGCAGTGGACGGTTACATTTTAATGTAGATATAGGTTTCAGCGCCAATTCCCTCGGAGTCCTTTTTACAGAGGAGTCTGCGATTGGAGGTTCTTCACTTCCAAATGTTGTCTTAAAAAAACCAATTTACGACTATGTCTGGACCCTGTGGTGCAATTCAACTTTAGGACTTCTGCTACACTGGGCACATAGTGGAAAACAACAACCGGGCAGAGGTAGAGGTTCAAGAACCTCCTTGCTTCAACTGCCTACACTGGATATGCGCTGCTTATCAGACAAAGCATTGGCAAACGCTGAACGTATTTTCCACGACTTGAAACATCAGCGCATGTTACCATTCAACGAGTCAGATCATGATCCAGTCCGTCACGAACTTGATCGTCTTTTGCTAACAGAAGTGTTGGACATCACAAGTGAAGATGCACACAATGCTGTCCATCGCCTCCGCGAACTGTTATGTGCCGAACCGAGTATCCACGGTGGGAAAAAATCCAAATGTAATCTTGAAAAGGAATGGGAAAAACTGAAGCGTTGAAAACCTCCAGAACCATTCAATTTTCCAATAATTATTCCCCTTACCAAAACTTCAAAAACCTGCGCCAGCTGCCACGCTAAAAACAAAATACGCGCGCATCCGAGATACTCTCGAAAAAAACGCGTCAATCCCAACTTTCCTGCAAACTTATTGTAAATCTAATGGATATCTATTGTCCGGCAAACCACAAAAACTTCTGATCAACACACAGAATTTAGATATAATATCAGTATGAAAAAACAGAACCGATGAATCGAACAAAAACCAGACATCCTGAAAATCGCAAACAACTATCCAAATGCCAAGATGACAACGTAAAACTTATCAAAAAAATATATCTAGTGCAAGGGTAAAACTGTGTTCCGCAATACAGATGAGAAATATGACAATAACGGAATAAGTGGTTTTGGATTGAAATTTACAGTTTTTGGTCAGAAAAATAAAAAATTAATTTGACAAATGGCTTTTTTATTAGTATAATTAACTTGACTTGTTGTTGGAATATTGCCAATCATTACGGAAAATTGCAAGTTAGACATAATTTGCATAATTTAATACAGAGGAGAACAGAATGTCTTTTATGAGCTTAGTTTTGCCAGTGTTTGTTTCAATATTAATATGTATTCCAGTTTTTTGTGTAGTTATTTCCTATCGTAATATTACATATCATTCAGGCGCTATTGACCTTAGCAATCTTAATAAGATTAATAGCGCATCGCAACACGAAATAGTAGTTGATCTTTTCAAAATTTATAATTTATACAACACTGAAGATGTTGATTTTTGTTATTCTAATCATATTCTAATGTGATGTGTAGTTTAAGATACTTGGGAGAATGTCATGGCAAGGGAGAGACTTACAGTAGAGCAGATGGAAGAGAAGTATCCAAATAAATGGTTGTTTATTATTAAACCTAAATGTCATAAAGGAACTACTCAGCTCAAATCTGGAATAGTCCAAGTTGAAAGTATATCGCGAGAAGATGTGTATAATGCGTCGAGGACGTTTAGAGGTAATGCTGCTATAAGATTTATAGGAAAATTAGAAGCTTCAGAGCAAAGACCTAAAATGACCTCGTATAGACCCAGAAATTTTAAATAGATTAATCAAAGATACGCCCTTATTGTTTGGTAAAATATTAGTTACAATAAGGGCGTATCTTTGAATCGTAAGTGTAAAGGTGAAATTTTGATAAACACTCATCAAGTACCAATTAAATATAAGGGGTTCCCTTATGAGCATATTAAAATTGAATGTGAAATACATTCTGCTGATAATAACTACTCTAAAATATTTGATTTAGTAATGGATACTGGCGCGACTATAAGTGGAATTAGTGAAGATGTAGCGATACAATTAGGATACGATCCTTCAGACCCTCAATATCTTGATGATGTAGATACTGCTGGAGGTATAGAGGAAAAGTTGCCTATAATTGAGATTGTTATGATTAATGTTCATGGACTAAAGCTTAAGCAACCTAAAGTCCTATGCAATAAGTATTTTGACGATATTAATATACATGGAGTTATTGGGCTTGATTTTCTTACTCAATATAACTTAAAAATTATTTTTGATAACGAACTTATGAAAACATACAAAAGAAAGGAAATTATTATAACTCCATAAACGGAACAAATAATCATAGTGAATGACTGTGTCAATGTCCGATTTTGGACACGTATCGTTTATGAAGATAAAAGTTTACGCAATTAGTAGTTTTAAACTTACTTCAAAAACACCCATTATATAATCTACTACAAAATTAGCGTAGTAATCAATCTTTATACCAAGCGTAGGTCACACCCACCTACGCTTGCTTTGTTATTACTTTTCTTGGCAAACATGTACCACAAATAATTTCCAATTTCAAATAATAAAACAACGAATCTCAACTTTACGACTCAAATGGATAAAAACCGAAAATTGAGTGCCTCTGATATATTTATCTTTTTCCTTTACATTTTTCGGAAAATTGGATATACTGTTAGTCCAGTCCACGCGAAATGTTTGTTATCCAACAATAAGAAACAAAAATATTAAATAGGAGGTCCATTGTGCAAAACCTAACTTCAACCCTTGAAGAAACCGGTATCGGCTCCATTCACGTTGAAGCACCCCCACTAACTACGATAGACGAAACCGAACTTATTTACCACCAACTCTGTCCCGCTGAGGATTTTGAAGAACTGGAAGGCAAACCCTTTCATGTCAACGGCACACATCTGGCTGTTTTCAAGAATAACGGCAATTTTTACGCAGTTGACAACCGTTGTCCACACATGGGATATCCGATGTCTAAAGGGAGTATCCGTGATGGTGTGCTGATCTGCCATTGGCATCACTGGGAATTTGACCTCAAATCGGGGGCATGCTTCTTAGCATCCGGTGATGACCTGAAAGCGTTCCCTGTTGAAGTCCGGGAGGACGGTTATTTGTACGTCGGGTTAGCGAAAGGCGAGCGAGAAGCAGCAAAACAACGTGTCATCGCAAACGGCAAACGTGCACTTGAACGTGGTCTCAAAGACCGCAGCACCTTTTTTATCGCCAAAGCTGTCACAGCACTCCGTGACGCAGGTGCAAACCCAGCAGAGATTATTCAACAAGGACTGCATTACGGTGCCCATAAAAGCAGTGACGGTTGGTCGTCAGGTATAGCAATCCTTACGCTCGCAGCAAACATGTGGGATGACGTTGACCCAGATGACCATAACCTATTTCTCGTACACGGACTAAGCCAGATCAGTCGTAGAACAACGGGAAGTGCACGCCCTTATCGCGCTCCCTTTCCACGCGTCAAAGATGATCACGATTTGGAAACATTGAAACGATGGTTCCGTTATTTTGTCAATAAACGCCACAGAGGCGCTGCGGAACGTATCTTACTAACGCTTAATGACAGAGGCTATGACAAATCTGTTATCGCGGACTTCGTATATACAGCCGCAACTGATTATTACTTCACTGGTGACGGACACGCGCTTGATTTTGCGAATAAAATGTTTGAAGCGTTGGATTACGTCAACTGGGAAGGATCACATGAGATTTTGCGTCCGATCGTCGTTGACTTAGTCAGTAGAACACGGCATGAGGAAACCTCTCGATGGGCAGACTCTGTTCCTGTCTTACGCCCCATCTTTAAAAGGATCGATAGTATATGGGAGGACAATCAAGCGAACGAAGCAGAATTGGATATATCAGCATTTACGCAGACGCTCCTCGCTGATGAGTTTGAACCGACTGTCGCAGAGGTAGAGCAGCAGCTTCGCAAAGGAGTCAAGCCAACTGACATCTGCCGTGCGATGACCTATGCTTCCGCAATTCGCACTGCCCGGTTCCATCTTAAAAACGAAGGTGACTGGCACGATGTCGCGAACATTTATTCTTACGCTCACGCCCTCTATCACGCTTTTCAATATGCACCAAATGCTAATCTACTGCGTGGTATATTTCACGGTGTGGTTTACTTGGCATACCTGCGCTGGTTGAACATGCCTGCCGCTCGCATTCCCAAACCCGGGCAACGGATACCGGATGAGACTTACGATTCGCCGAAAAAAATGTTAGAACGGCTACAAGAATTCGCTGACTTTCAAAAAGTCTACGAAGCGGAGATTTTGGTAAATCAGTATCTCGAAGAAGGGCATGACGTTGACGCGCTAAAACGGACGCTTGCACACATCCTACTCCGTGAAGACGCAGAACTTCACATGTTCCAGGTCCTTGAAGTCGCCTTCCGACATTACGACTTGTCAGACGACTTTGAAGAACAACGGATGCATCTATTGGCAGCGACCCGTTACATCACGGCACAGAAACTGATGAAGAACATTCTGTGGTCAACGGAGAACGCTGAACGTCTTGCGCGAGGTGAGTTGCTTAGTGAACGCGACGATGATTGATATCTATAAAGCAGTCAGTCAAGAGTCGTCTGTGGCAGAAAGTCGTCCAACGATCTACCGACAGCTAAAAGCTAAAAAAGATTGCCATTCACTTACGAAGTATGGTATCTTATTGATATGGCACAATATGATGAGCTCGTGAAATACCTGATGCACCTGTTCTCAGAGGAGTTTGTGAGACTTGCCTTTGGCACCTCTGCCTTTGAAGTGCTTGATAAACTCGACACGGAGCAGCAGACGATTAAAGTGCATCGTAACGATATGACCTATAAGGTGCGCTTGAAAGATGAAGAAGTGCTGCTGCATATAGAGGCACAGACAGAGGATAGTCGGGATAAACCGATGCCGTTGCGTGTACTTGCGTATGCAAGCACTTTACTGTTGCGTTATGAGATACCCGTGTATTCAGTGGTGTTGTATTTAGCACCGAATGCGGGGCTCACGGACCCCGGTGGTTATAGTTATGGTAATGAGAAGTTCAATTTACAGCACAAATATCAAGTGATCCGTTTGGAAGATTTAGAGGGTGAAACGTTTTTGGACGCAGCCTCAATCGGGTTGTTACCATTCACGCCTTTGATGAAACCGGCTGCCGGTATGGAGACAGAGGCATGGTTGCGAAAATGTGTGGAGATAACTGAAGCAGCCCCGGTTGACAATCAAACACGCGGGACACTGTTGCTGGCACTTTCAATTTTTGGTAGTTTAGCCCATGACCCTCTCTTTTTTCAAAACGCTATATTGGAGGAAATCATGCGAGAATCGCCTTTTTATCAACTCTTAGAACAACAAATCTATGAACGAGGTCTTGAACAAGGCATTACAAAGGGACGCGATGAGGTGTATCGCGCCTGGTATGCAGATTGGGAAAAACGGCGACAAGAAGCGGCTGAAAAGGGAGTCCCCTTTAACGAACCACCACCGTCAAAACCTGAAAATAATACTGAACAATAGAGTAAGACAGGATGGACGCATTTCCCCTTAAAGTCCCTTGCTAAGATTTAGGGGTTAAAAGGGTAAGAATACCAGACTTTTTGAATAAAAATGTCCCTTTCTTTGCTCAAACTGCGCCTGTCCTATTGTGAATAGAACCGCAATCATGCAAAAAACAGCGCACAAACCCAAATTTACAGATTGGCATGAAAATGTTCCTAACTCAAGGCGGGATTTCCTTGCCAAGATAAGTAAGGGTGCGTTACTTGCAAGTTTGGGCATGTTTGGTGCTGGGTGCGAAGCTGTCAACCGAGGCTTATTGGATCGAGGACTCATGCCCGTTGTCTTGGAAGACTTGCAAGCAGCAGGACTCCCAAAACCGGATATGCTTGTCCATTCGGAAAATCCATTTAACGGCGAGTTGCCGCCGCATCTCCTCAACGACGATGTTACGCCCACGGCACGACATTTCGTCCGCAATAACAGCGGCATTCCAGAGCGGGCGGTAAACAAGGATCTCCGTGGATGGAAATTGGTCATAGACGGTGAAGTGCATAAAGAATTGGCACTGTCAATGGAGGATTTGCTTCGTTTTCCACAAGTAACTATGCAGGTGGTACTGGAATGTGCGGGAAATGGGAGGAGTCTATTCGTGCCAAAAGTTGATGGCACGCCGTGGCAACGCGGTGCCGTGGCTTGTAGTGAATGGACAGGCGTTCGGTTGCGCGATGTCCTGCAAGCAGCAGGTTTAAAGCCAAGTGCTGTCTATACTGGAAACTACGGTGAAGATATTCCCGCTGACGGCAGCGAACCCTTCTCACGAGGCATTCCGATTGAGAAAGCGATGGATAAACACACACTCATTGCCCTGAAGATGAACGGAGAGGTTTTACCCGCAGCACACGGTTTTCCTGCAAGATTGATTGTCCCCGGATGGATCGGCAGCTCCATGCAGAAATGGCTTAACCGCATCTGGGTGAGAGATCAGGTTCACGATTCAGAAAAGATGAGCGGGTATTCCTACCGCATTCCTGCATATCCTGTGGAACCAGGAGATAAACCGCCAGTAGAGGATATGCGAATTGCGACATCATTGCAGGTTAAATCGCTCATTACGCAACCTGAATCGCATCAGCAATTCAGCAAAGGCACGCCTATAAAGGCCCGAGGGCATGCATGGGCAGGTGAAAACTATATCAATAGCGTCCTTGTCTCAACAGATTTCGGTATTCAATGGCAAGAAACTATGTTGATCCCATCATCAAATAGATATGCCTGGGGCCATTGGGAAACCGAACTCACCTTTGCGAACAGAGGTTATTACGAAATATGGGCACGTGCTTTTGACGATAAAGGCAACGCGCAGCCTTTCAGTCAACCGTGGAATCCAAAAGGTTATCTCGGTAATGTCATTCACAGAGTGCCTGTTTCTATAGATGTATAAACAGAAAGGATTTAAAAATGCAACTTGGTGTAATGTCCGACAGCCACGACAACATTCCGAATGTCAAACGTGCTGTTGAAATTTTCAACGAAATTGGTGTGGATTTGGTAGTCCATGCAGGTGATTTTATCGCTCCGTTTGCGATTGACCCGTTAGCAGATTTGAACTGCCGTGTCGTTGGTGTTTTTGGAAACAATGATGGTGAACGGGTTGTCGTTGCGAAAAAGTTTGAAGCCATCGGTGGTGAGGTGCATCCCAATCTTGCCAACACATCACTTGGTGAAACGACCATCGCTGTGATGCACTATCCTGAACTTGCTATTCCAATCGCAAAGAGTGGTGATTACCATATAGTTATCTATGGGCATACGCACAAGATAGACATCCAAAAAGAAAAATCTCTATTGCTTAATCCAGGGGAAACAGGTGGTTGGACGACAGGGAAGGCAACAGTTGCCGTCGTTGACATAGAGACACTTGAGGCAACAATTCACGAACTGTAGAAACAGATTAACCTGAAAGTGAAGACGTTTTTCTTGTCAACAAACAGAACACACCTTATATGCAACACCATCTTGCAATTCTTACGCAACCTTGGCTTAACCTCATCTTAGATGGCAAGAAAACTATAGAAAGCCGATTTACCAAAATCCGATGTGCACCCTACGGCAAAATTAATGGTGGTGATGTCGTTTACCTGAAAGAAAGTGGCGGTCTCGTCAAAGGGCAATTCACTGCCGCCGAAGTGGAAACCTATACAGACTTGACATCCGAAATGCGACACGAAATTAATAGGCGTTACCATCGCCATATTTTTGTTGATACACAGTTTCAGGAATTTTGGGAAAAATGGTCCGTCTCAAAGTATGCAACGCTTATTCACGTTGACAATGTGATTGCCTATAAAAACCCTTTTCCATTCCCGAAAAAAGATGCACGAGCTTGGATAGTATTAGACAAACCGCTGACAACTTCTTGACTGTTGGAAACCGAGTGAATTTATTCAATATATCCTAAATTCCGTAATCTACCTTCCAATATCTTTTTCTCCTCAGGGGTAGAGGCTTGTGCTTGTAGGTGCTGATAATTGGAATTCATCAAAATCTCGTCGTAAGCATCACGGAATCGTTCAGGGTCTTCACAGGTCCTATCTTCACTGCTCATAATATGCCGATATACAAACTCACCTGTCTGCTGGTCTTCACGGTAAAGATATTCGCCATCCGTTAGCGACCATAAACGCACTCCTTCTGAATACCTATTAATCTCTTCGTTATCAACCGTTGTCCGAGAAGTCACGCGGTGATGCGGCATCTCCAAGTTTTTCTGACTGAGAAAACCGATGCCGTAAAGACTATCTAACTCCGATAAGACCAAGCGGTTGTCATCAATTTCGGATGGGGATAGTAAATCTTGTCCATAGCCGTGATAGTCCGTTTCAATACCAGCAAGGTTTGTGATTGTTGGGAACAGATCAATAGCTGAAATCGGGGCATTTGGAAACGTTAACCCTTCTACACCAGGGATATGTGCTAACAGCGGTACGTGTAACACGTTTTGATTAAGCGTGCTGCCGTGATCAATAATTTCGTCACATATTCCTTCCCCATGGTCGCCAAAGATAAAGATTGCCCATTCTGGCAGTTTAAGTTGTTTCAGAATTTCAACCAGTTTAAACTCAAGTATATGTGTTGCGGCAGCGTAATAGAAACGTAACGCTTCATCAGTTTGCCCATGTTGGACAAGGGAACCGAGACTCGGTGCGCCTGGAATGCCACTCATGCCGTAGCCGCCATGCGTATACCAAAAGTGCAGAAAACAGAATTGAGGTGTCTCCGACGGTTGCTTGAGATGATGCATCAGGTCTTCAAGCGAGCCAAGCTGCTGTGCTTTCGCGTTCGGGTCAATTGGTGTGATGAACGACTCATAATCAAGGAAACGAAACACCTCCGCGCGTTCCGAACGCCCAATAATGTGGGACCCTGCATCAGCAAACAACTGAAACAGATTCGGGATTCCTTCAAACATCTTAAGGTAGGTTTGCCCATAAACGCCATGTTCAAACGGATAAAGTCCAGTAAAATATGAGGTATGAGAAGGACGCGTAGCAGGAGCAGCTACAAAAAACTTTTCAGCGAGTGAAAAATCTTTGGTTAGTAGGTCAAACTTTGGTGTATTGAAAAATGGGTTAGTACGGCTGAGTGCGTCATACCGCCAACAATCAATTGAGATGAGTAGAAATTTGTTGATAGACTTGGTTTCCATATTCTTAATCAATTAACCTTGTATTGTACTGCCGTGCAGTGTGTTGATAACCTTGAAATACGTCAGCATCAAAAGGATAAGGGGTGTAAATATAAACAGCATCACTATAAGGGTCGTAGAGGATAACTTCTTCGCGAGCATCGCCGCAGACATCTGCTGGAAAGCAGTGATACCATCCCATCTTGCCACCGGTCGGCGGTGGCAGATCAGGAAACGTTATCACTTTGTTTCCCATCCCATCGTAGAGTGCAGCAGGACTGTAAATCAAGTCGGGGTTTCCTAAACCGTGCCATCGGATAATTTCTAATCCTGTATTATTCGGTGTTTCGTCAACACGGAATCTGCTCCGAATCTGTCCATTGTTATCTACAACCATCAAATCTGGATGGTGTCCGTTATAACGGATGACTAAGTTCGGAGACGCATCCGGCAGCAAGTTGCCATATCTTATTTCTTGCCCATGCGGTACAACGTCAAAACCGAGTGAAAACACAGGATTACCTTCAACGTCAACAACTTGCCCACCACCTGAGAGGATAGCATGGTTTTCACCATTCCACTCCTCAACTAAAACCGAGTCGATGTTTTCTCCAAGGTATTTATCCCAAAGCACCGTTCCATCAGCAGCAAGCCCAAAGTTGCCTCCGTTCACCTCATCAAGACCATCACCGTTAAAATCCCCGACTGCCGGGATGTATGCGGAATGCTTCGGATACCGAAACCACTTATCTGTATACTGCCAAAGCAGTTCAAGTTTATGGTTAAAGGCAAGCACATGAATGCCAACTTTGACCACAAAATCTTGCGGTTGCGAATTTCCGCTGAAATTGGCAATCATCAACCGTTGATGAACGTAATTAGGGATATGACGTTCACCTTCCGCGTCCGCATCACACTGCTGAAGTGCTTCAGACACAGCAGAATATTTGATAGCACCCGTCGCACCATCTAAAATCATCAGACGAATTGCAGACAGATCCCATTTGCTCGCTTGCGTAACATCCGAATCTATCCAAAAACAGATAACCTCTGCTTGTCCATCCGCATCAATATCGTAAATAGCAACGGCACCCGGGCGATCGGGTGATAGTGTTTTTAGTGTCGCTTCCTCTGCATCTGCATCTTTGATTTCCAGATGTTTATTCCCTAAAGACCAGATGGGTTCACCTTCAAGCGTCCACGCACCAAGAAAACATGGGTGGATACCGCCAAGTGATTTGTAAACCAGAAAATCGACGGTACCATTGCCTGTTAGATCGCCAATGCGGATATCACCACCCCACGAGCGTTCTGCCGTTTCATTGAGAAATGCATCCGGAATTGCGACTCGTTTATAGAGATATGCTTCTTGTGGATGGGACTTTGTATCTTCTCTGCAATGCATTTGGAGTCTATCCAATAGAATGTATGTGTCGCGATTCGGAGATCGCTTCTACTTCCGTATCAACATCTTGCGCGTTGCAGAAAAATCGCCTGCTTTGAGCACATAAAAATACACGCCACTAGCAACAGATTCACCCACTTCGTTTTTGCCATCCCAATACGCCGCACGGGAACGGCTCCGGTAAATACCCGCCGCCTGATGCCCCAGCTTCAACTCCCGCACTACAACACCGCGCATATTATAGATCGTCAGCGTTACATCCGCAGGTTTGGACAACTGATACGGTATCCATGTTTCTGGATTGAACGGGTTTGGGTAGTTTGGCAAAAGGGCTGTCTTTTTCGGTGTCAACAAGGTGAGGAGTTGTTTAAGCACCAGAATGCCGCGCCGATAAGCAGGATCAGTTTTCACAAATTGTTTTGCTTCGGTGAGCCATTGTGCAACATCTTCTGCGGTGAAAAGATCAAAAGTCCTTGTGTATATTGAAGGCGCGCCTGCTGTTTCACCTATTGCAGCCGCAACCAACACAAGATCGGCAATATTCACAATCAGATCACCGTTGACATCTGCAAGTTCTGGTCCTGTCTTTCCAAGACTCTGCACGACCCAATTGAAGTCTTGAATATCCACAACACCGTCGTTGTTTATATCTACGTCAAAACTTTCAGTGACAGAAGGTTCTACGACACGCACGCTCTCGACACGTGGATAAGACAGATTGCCACCGCTATCAGAGAGGACTGTCTTTAGAATGAGGGTCGATTCCTTAACCGCAATAACCTCTAAGGAAAGCACAGCGAGGATACCGGCTCCATCACCTGCTTCTCCAAGGGCACGGTTTTCTGAATCGGTAAGAGATACGACTGAATAAGTGACAGAATTTTCCGTGTTCTTCTGGACTGCCACCGTGCTACCTGGAAGATAAGATCCGATATCGGCATGTGGGGGAAGTATACTCGCTTTACTGAAAGCGGTGGGATCAAATTGCACCGTGAGCTCGTATCCCACAATATTTTCTCCGCCTGCAATATTAATGTTGAGTCTGAGTTTTTCGCCAACAGCAGGAGATTGAATGGAGACCGAAGCAGGACTGACGGTGGTGTCCGTTGACGGTGTCATGTCAACAACCGGCCCTTCTGGCGTGGTGCCCGTTGGTGGCGTAACGCCGGTTCCAGGATCCTCTTCCATTGGCGTGGTGTCAACACCGCCGCTCGCTGGCGATGTGAGTGCCCACCTTGACGGTGTGAGTTCCCACACACTCACATTACTGCCCCCTGCAATTGCGACCGTACGACCATTACTGCTAAACGCAATATCTGCAATAGCGTGACCATGCGAGATGGTAGTTTTGAGTTGTCCAGTGGCAATTTCCCACACATACACCCAACCGTGTTGAGTTCCACCGGCAAGCAACCGTCCGTCACTGCTGAAGGCAGCACGCGTCAAATTTTCCGTAGGCACTGTAAAAGTGGCTTCGTGCTGCACAGTAGTAGCATTTCGTAGCTGTATCCCATCCTGACTCACACTTGCGAATAGACTGCCATCAGGACTGAAAACAATATCCTCAACAGCCCCTGTATGCCCCTCAAGTGTGGCTCTGTTGTGTCCAGTGGCAGCGTCCCATTCTATCACCGTGCCATCAGAACTCCCACTTATAAGTGTGTCTCCGTCGGGACTGAAAGCTACACTGTTCACCCAATCAGTATGCCCCTCAAATACCGCTTTGTGTGTGCCAGTGGCCGTATCCCAGAGCCGCACTGTCCAATCCTCACTTGCGCTGGCAAGTGTGCCAAAATCCGGACTGACAGCGATACTCCTGACACCGTCTGTGTGCTTATCAAGTGTAAATTCAGACTTTACCTGTCTACTCGGAACATCCTGCACAAACACCGTGTTGTTGGTAAGGGCACCGATGATTGTGCGGCCATCAGCACTGAACGCAAGATGTGTGAACTGAGTGTTGTAGATTCTCCTGATAGCGGTTTTGTGTTTTCCACTTGGAACATCCCACAGTTGTAAGCCGAAATAACCACTACCCACATAGCGATTTGTCGCAAGTGTGCGACCATTGGGACTAAAGGCAAGACTTTTATTAATACCACCACCAACATCAGCAGTCTCTGTGTTGAGAGTGGCGTTGCGCTGCCCACTCGCAACATCGTATATCGCCACAGTATAGTCGGCATTTGCACTGGCAAGCGTGCCTCTTTCGGTGCCGTATGCAATACTCCAAACGCCATTAGGTCTCACAAATGAGGCTTTTAGTTGTCCACTGGTAACATCCTGCACAAACACCGTGCTGTTGTCAAGTGCACCGATGATTGTGCGGCCATCAGCACTGAACGCAAGACTTGTGAACTGAGTGTTGTAGATTCTCCTGATAATGGTTTTGTGTTTTCCACTCGGAACATCCCACAGTTGTAAGCCGTAAAAACCACTACCCACATAGCGATTTGTCGCAAGTGTGCGGCCGTTGGGACTAAAAGCAAGGCTTTTATTACTACCAGCCTCTGTGTTGAGAGTGGCGTTGCGCTGCCCACTCGAAATATCCCATAGAAGTACCAATTCCTGCTTCGTACTCGCGCAAGTGTTGCCATCATTGGTTAAAGTGACATGGACCTCGCCTGAGTGCCCTTCAAACGTGGCTTTGCGCTGCCCAGTGACAATGTCCCACACCTGCACTGTGCCATCCGTACTGCCACTTGCAAGGATGTTACCATTGGCACTTAAGGCAATTCCTGTAACTTTTCCTGTGTGCTCCTCAAACATGGCTTTGCGTTGTCTGGTGGCAACATCCCATACAAACACTTCCGTATGGGATGCACTTGCCAACGTTGTGCTATCCGCACTGAAAGCGAGGCTCGTAACATTCCAGGTGTGCCCCCTGAGGGTGGCAAGATGCGCCCCTGTGGCAGCATTCCAGAGCCGTACAGTACTATCCTCACTACCACTCGCGAGGATACTCCTATCAGGACTGAATTGGAGACTTAAAACCGGACCCGTATGCCCCTCAAGGTTGCCTAAATGCCATAAGGGAAGTTGTTGAGCGAACGCAGTTGATAAACCTAAGGTTAATAAAAGAATTAGCATCGTAACACTGTAAACTATTTTTGTTTTATTCATTTAGATGTACTCCTTTTGTGTGTTGTCATGTTGCACACACTGCAATTTTACTGGGCTGTTTTGACCGCAATCAAATACCACTATTTAGGCGATACCCCTTGTGATATATTCACTACACAAACGCCTTGAAAAGCCCAACGTAGAGTGCTAAGACCTTTTCAGGATCAGGTCCCGTATAAGCACACTCGTTGGATATGTAGCCTAAGAAACCGATGCGATTGAGCCATTCAAACATTTGTCGGTAGAGTTCAAATGTTTCCGGCACTTCCACCTTGTGCGTATGAACTGAAGTAATATGAGGTGCTACACGTGAAAAGAGCGGTTCAATACTTCCCGCATCGCAACCGACGAATTGCGAGTTAAAGACAAAACCAACATTGGGCAAACGGACACCTTCAATCACTTCCATTGCAGAATCCGGGTCAGTGAAAGAACCGTGCATCTCAATGGAGACAGTAATGTCTTTCTCACCAGCATAAGTGCCAAGAACTTTCAATCCGTCAATCACATAACCGACAACAGCATCGCGGTTTTGATCGGTATATCGGTCGCCAAGTACCCGAACATGGTCACACCCCATATATTCTGCCATGTCAATTACACGTGTAACGCGACGGACGGTCTCTTCACGATCCGAGGCATTCTCTGAATGAAAATTTTGGCAACTCGTTAGCGAAGAGATTACAACACCACTTGCATCTACTTGTGATTTTAAGCCATCCCACTCATTTTTGGGTGTATCCCACTCAAACCCGTGCTGCTGTTTGTAATCCATCAGCAGTTCGACACCGTGATAGCCTGTAGCCTCTGCAACATCAAGAATCCGCTTGAGCTCCCAGTCTTGACATGTTTGATATGTATTTAACGCCCACTTCATATTTATTTTACTCCTGAATTGGAATCGGGTACCAGAGTCCGCCAGTTTTAGATGTTAATGCGCGATGTGTCGTATGATTAATGCCGATCACATCTACTGTGATTTGGTTCTGTTGACACTGACGCAGTACATCTAATAACTTATATGAACCTTTGCTTGCCTCGTCGGTTACGAGGACGAAACGTCTATTTGCTCCTTCTCGAAATTCAACACGCCGAATCGCTTTTACGATAGCATTGTGTGCGCGTTCATCGCCTGCTGCCGCCACTACGTGTGTAGTTAGTAACCTTTTATACCTTTTACTGTCCCGTGTCTGTGGATGGATAATTGTATCACCTTCAAGGTACCTAAAGATAACGATACCAAGCGTAAAGTCAACGCTCTTTTCTTCAAATACTGCTACCATTGCATTAAGTTGTCTGCCGACAGCGCGGATATTATCTATCATACTCCCACTAATGTCAAGCAGAAAAACGATGTCAACGGCACGTTTATCTTCGCTATCAGCGACACTTTCGGCTATTTCCTCTAACGCTTCACCCATTATCCCATCTCGGTCAACAGGCAACGGTGCCTTTTCCGGACTTTGTTGGATTGTTTCCGATTGTTCTTGTAAATTCTCAGCGATAGGTGTAATTGTAGGTGATTGCGGATTTGCTATTGCTATTGGTTTCCATTCCGGTTTTTCAGTTGCGTTTTCACTTAGCAATGTATCTGCCATTGGTAAATTAGCATCTGTTCCTAATGCTATTGTTGACACACCAGGCGTGATGGGACGCACCGAATTTATCGGTTGTGCCGCATTTTGCTTAGTAATCTGCACGGTGTTTGATGAAACCGAACGGCGTTTTGACATTGAACGTTTGCGCTCACTGCTCATGTGGAAACGTTTTACTGTTGACACGACGATTGCTTCTTCAACCAAAGAATCCGCAGAAAGCATCGGACGATACCACCGGACGTAGCTCAAGCCCGTAAGTGCTATTATGACAACATGCAAAACTATTGACATTAAAAACGCACGCCGAGTTTTTCTCCGTTTTTGCTGAAGTTTTTCTGAATAGACATCAAAAAGCATATCTGTCTCTCCGGTTTAGATGCGGTTCTTTATTAGATTAACGCTAACAATCCAAGAAAAGCAACGCTATTTATTTTCCAAACTATCCTTTTTAAGGAGGTATGATTGAAACTGTTCCCTGATTACCATCAATTTGAAGCATCTGTCCGTCAGTGATATTTTGCGTGGCATTCGGGATGTTTACAACAGCAGGAACACCGTACTCCCTCGCGACAACCGCCCCGTGTGATAGCAGTCCGCCGCGTTCCATCACTAATCCAGCTGCATGTAAAAAAAGCGGCGTCCACGCGGGGTCCGTTGATGGACAGACGAGAATATAATCCCGCTCAGATGGCTGAATGTCGGAGGGTTTCAATAGCACACGCGCCTGCCCTTTTGCTATACCAGCGGAAACACCTACGCCTACGTAAGCATCCGCTGCGTCGGTTGGCAATGCGGCACCTATGCGGTCAAGTGAATCGCTAAAGATAACATCCGGCACCTCAATCTGCAGCAAAAGTTCACGTTTTGTTTTGCGTTCAGCAATCACATCACTTAATTCTTCACCTCTAATAAGTTGTTCTAATTCATCTGGCACAAGATAGAAAATGCCGCCGTTAAGCGTATAACGATTATCCAACTCAACTAACGTGCGTCGAATCTGTTCATAGCCGAGCATAAGGTAAAATTTCGCTGTTTCCCGAAAAGGCATATAAAGTCGTGTAAAATCCAGTTCGCTTTCAATTTGTTTTCGCAATCCTGTCTTTTTTGCAATAATTTCAGCAAGTTCTTTTTCTGCAGTTTCGCGCTGCTCTATTTGTCGTGCAAAATGCTGGTTATTCTCAGGTGCCTGTCCATCGGGTTCTGAAGTTTTTTGAGAAAAAGAGGCAATAATCTGTTCAAGGTACGTAGTATCTTCACGCCACCGTGGTTGTGCCAATTCAAACTCACCTACCGCACGATGGCCATAATCTATCAGGAAATCAGCAAGTGTTATTTTACCTATTCCCACCTGTCGTAATTTTTCATTAGTTTCAACGGTGAGGTTACCAGAAAGCCCGCTGATAAGCCTACTTGCCAGATTTTTTGCCGCTGTTTCATCAGTACATTTCTGAAGTAAGGTTTCCAATCGCTGGAGTGAAAACGCAGCAAGAAGGGTAGCTGTAAGGACTTTCGGTGCAAAGTCATCCAGTGTTTTTTGACACCACGTTTTGAATTTTTCGACCAATTCCGCATCAGGAAGTTCTGAATAAGACAAATTCTGTTCAGCTGCAACTATCTCATGAAACTTCGGGAATTCTTGCTCTGTTAGCACCTGATCGAAGTCTGCACGATACTTCCGCAATCTTAATTCCGCTTTTGTCATGCGGGCAATATGGAGTGGGAGTTTAAACCAGAATGATGGCGTGCTATGTTTAATATTTGGGGTTGCTTGCGCATACATCGCTTTCTGCGGATTCTGTTTCAACGCATTGAAATCGTGTGTGAACGGAAAACCGTCAAAGAAAAGTTCTACCTCACGATTCAAATTGACATAAATTCTGCCACAGATTAGGTCTAAAATACCCGATCCATCTACCCGTTTGCTTGGGTAAAAACCTAAACCCCGATACGCTTTGCCTAATCCACCTGATCCCGACATAAATTTCTTCATAATTGCCCATGTCATTGGCATCGGTGCAGGCAAAACTTCGGCAAGGTTATGATGACTCCAGACCGTGCCGTGAGTATCTGCAAGTGTTTTGAGTATTTGGACTTCTGCCTTGTGAAGTTTCTCAATTTCTCTGTCTTTTTGGTCAATTGAAACCTGTGCTTGTGCGTGTGTTGTAATCGGTCTCGCTTGCAGCAAAAAAAACCTTCCATCTGCAAATGCCCACTCAATATCCATTGGTTGTTCATATAGCGTTTCAACTTGAATGCCGAGTTGTCCCAATTGTTTTAACTGTTCATCTGTGAGACTTGGAATATTTTGCTGCGCAGATGAAACCTTACTCACACCAGATGTAGTTATCATCTCCAGTTTTGTGGCAACAGTTGTTTCCAATATCTCACCTGTCTCCCGCGAAATTTGGAAACTATCAGGTGTAATTTCCCCAGATACGACCGATTCTCCTAACCCCCAATTTGACTCAACAATACTGACATTTTCATTAAACGGACTGACAGTAAAAAGCACACCGGAAATATCTGCCGCGCACATCTCTTGAACAACAACTGCCATCGCTAACCCTTCATCAGGGATGCGTTGTGTGCGCCGGTAAGCAATTGCCCGATCAGACCAGAGAGATGCCCAGCATCCTTTAAGCGCATCTAATAATCCATCGGATGTTACATTCAAAAAAGTATCTTGTTGTCCTGCAAAACTTGCCTCTTCTAAATCTTCGGCTGTTGCACTGGAACGGACAGCGACAGTATCTGTCCGCAATTCGTCTCGCGCTTTTAGGATCGCATCACTTAGTTCAGGCGCTAACACCACATCTTTAACACTACTCGCGTTCTGTTCAGGTAAGTCTTGAACAGAAAATCGATAGGCATCTGTGGTGACACAGAAACCTTGCGGCACTGAAAAACCTGCCGTTGTCAATTTTCCAAGATTCAGTCCTTTTCCACCAACTTGTGATAAGTCAGTCTCGTCAATTTCTGAAAAACGTTTGATAAATTGCATAAGCTTAGATGCGCTTGTGAAAGGTTGGAACAGTGAAAATAGTATATCAGAATCTTTATGGCAAATGCAAATAAGTTTGGGTTTTCTGCAGCACTACCCATAAGCGTTAATTTAAAAGAAAAGATGTGCGATGCAAAGTAGTAGGTACACTCCGTGTGCCGTGATCTTTTCGCTTACGGACGGCACGCGGATGAAGATTAAGTAATTAATCAGATAATTCTGAAAATCTGTTATAGTGTTCATCAAGGAGGAACAATCTTATGGCAAAACGACACACTCTTGACCTGACTGATGAACAGAAAGAAACCCTTTTCAAACTTCGTGATAGTGGGAACCCCGCATATCTGCGCGAGCGTTCCGCTGCAATGTTAAAGATCGCCGCAGGTATGTCTCCACATAAAGTCGCACTGAACGGTCTACTGAAAAAACGCAAACCTGATACCGTCTATCACTGGTTGTGCCGATTTCGTGAGCAAGGCATCTCTGGGCTTTTTCAGAAATCTGGCAGAGGTAGAAAACCTGCACATGCCCCGAAGTCTGAAGAAGACGCAGAGGCAGAACTTCAAACTCTTGTGAGTATGTCGCCAGATACTATCCCGGGACAACCCACGCGTTGGACGCTGCAACATCTCAAGATATCAGTGCCGTGGCTTACTAACATCTCAGTGCCAGGTGTGCATGGCATTCTCTGTCGGCTCGGTATTAGCTACAAGCGTGGTAGAACCTATATCCATAGTCCAGACACTGACTATAAGCAAAAAATGATATGTGTTCCTCAGGCGTTGGAAATCGCAAAGCAAAATCCTGATACACATGTTGCGTTCTACCAAGACGAGTTTGCATTCCACCGACGCCCGACCTTAGCAAAAGATTGGACGCAGCGTGGCACGAAAAAACCACTTGCCCATCAGGGACTGGGTTCGGACCAGACCTGCTTTGGAATAGGCGCACTGAACGCACATACTGGCGATGTCGTTTATCAACAAGTAGAGAGTGCCACGGTGTTAGCAACACATGCGTTTTACACAGAAGTTTGTCATCGGTATCCCAAGGCTAAACATATTTATATGATCCAAGACAATCGCCCTATTCACCTCCATGTGCGCCTCTTGGAAGCACTTTTACCACAGACATCATCGTTTAAGAAGCCACTCCCACCGAGTTGGTCAAAGGGTGCTACGAAAATAGAGCCACTTGCTCAGTTGCCAATAGAGATATTACAACTACCAACCTATGCGCCGTGGACGAACCCGATTGAAAAACTATGGAGATGGGTGCGCCAATCTATTTTACATTTACATCGTCTCACAGATGACTGGGAAACCCTTCAACAACGAGTGCTTACGTTTATGAAACAGTTTAAAGGCGGTTCAAAAAGACTCCTACGATATGTAGGGTTATTACCCGTTTAATAAATTAATCTTCATACAGGTTGTGCTACAAGTTCTATTGTCCGTTATGTCTCCAAAACAGGTTAATCAAAGTGTCTCAATAATTTCAAAGTACACTATATGTGGCAACTTAGGTTATTTTAGCAACATACCTCAATACATACCTTTCTGAAATTATTCTTTGCAACTTTCCGTTAAATAGTGTATAATACAAATAACGGCAGTAAATTAGAATTCAAGCGGAGGAACACATTATGAAACGCACATATTTTAGTAGTATCATCTGTGTGACACTGTTTCTGTTTCTACTGAGTGGCATTAGCACGCAGAGTATAGCAGAATTAAAAACCTTGAAGATAGAAATTACAGATGTTATTAGCCATGCGGATGCCATCCAAATTCGAAGATTGTTGACACCGTGGGTAGACGCAAAAGATATAACCTTCCACACCCCCGTAGACAAGAATGGTAAAAAAAGACTTTTCACTACTGTTGTAGAAGTAAAACCGAGACAAGGCGTTTCAAAATACAGTAGGACGCATACCTTTGATGTTTATGATATTATGCGACAGTTGCGGGATACGCGCTATCGCGGACGACATGGCCTTGGGCAGGTACGCCTCCTTAAAACTGAAGCCACGATTACAGGCACAATGTTTGCGCACCATGGATGGACACGGAGTAGTCTCCGCGATGTGCCCGAATGGGCACGTTTGCGACCACAAACTTCTGAAATTCATCACGCACTCAATGCAGGAAACGGTAACCAGAAGTTTGTTTTTAAACCATCTCCAGTTTTTGATCAGCTGCGGAATGATGCTGCAAGAGGTAATAATGAGGTTGAAGTGCAAGGAGAGATCGTCGGATTTGATGGTCCCTATCCGATTATAAAGGTTCAGAGCTATAAAACCGGTTTCCGTGCTGATCGGAACGCACGCCCACAAACCGAACCGGCGAAGGGTGAAAATCCTACTGAGAAGAAACCAAAATACGATTATATTGAACGTGATCGATAAATCATAAATTCTGTGGGTGTGTTTAGATGGCTCGCCCACGGAGACAACACCTATGCCTGATAACCGCCAGTGTTAAACAGCACAACTTGTTCGGAAGACGTAATAGTTCCATTCGCTATGAGTGGTTTTAGCGCAGCAACTGTTGCCGCGCCTTCAGGACACGTCAAAATCCCTTCAGTCGTTGGGAGCAGCTGCGTTGCCTCGCCGATAGCATCATCCGTAACAGCGATTGCAGCTCCGTCACTTTTATGAATTGCATCTAAAATTAGGAAATCACCGATTGCTTGCGGTACTCGTAACCCACTGGCAACGGTTTGTGCATCTTGCCACGGTTCAGCATCCGACTTACCTTCATTCCATGCCTTCACAATTGGAGCGCAGCCTGCCGCCTGAACTGAGATAAATCGTGGTCTTTTCGGACCAATCCACCCGATTGCCTCCAGTTCAGCGAAACCTTTCCACATTCCCACAATACCCGTACCACCGCCAGTAGGATAGATTATAACATCTGGTAGTTTCCAACCGAACTGTTCTGCCAGTTCAAACCCCATTGTCTTTTTGCCTTCTACTCGGTAAGGTTCTTTGAGGGTGGAAACGTCAAACCACCCCGCATCTGTTTTGCGTTCCGCAACAATTTTACCGGCATCTGTAATTAATCCATCAATCAGTGTGACGTTTGCACCTGCAAGTTGGCAAGTCTCACGATTAAAGGCAGGTGTATCTTTCGGCATAAAGATGTAGGCAGGGATACCAGCACACGCAGCGTATACTGACAATGCCGTTGCTGCATTTCCTGCAGATGGAATAGCTAATTTGCTAATGCCAAGTTCCTTCACCTTGGAAACAGCCATCGCTAAGCCGCGCGCCTTGAAGCTGCCAGTCGGTAAGTGGGATTCATCCTTTATCCAGAGTTCTGGCAATCCAAGTTGCGCGCCAAGCCTTTTCGCATGGATAAGGGGGGTTATGGTCTCTCCAAGTGAGACGATGTGTTCATCATCACAGATAGGTAAAAGTTCGCTATATCGCCATAACGATGGTGGTTTTGACTGAAGGTGTGCAGGTTTCCAAATATCAGCCAATTCTTCAAGTGCGTAACGCGCAAACAACGGTTTTCCACATGAATGACAGACATTCTGCGGAATTTCGTGTGGGTAGATTTCACTGCATCTGCTGCATTCAAGATGTAGTAGATAGTTTTTCATGTTTAAATCCAACACAATGACTCTTACGAGCGCCCAAGCAATTCGAGGATAATAGCTTTCATGCTGTGAAGACGGTTTTCGGATTGTTGAAAAATAATCGAGCGAGGATCGTCAAGGAGTTCACCTGCAATTTCGTAGCCACGATGTGCTGGTAGACAGTGCATAATCTTACAGTCAAGTCCCTTAAGGAGTGTAGGATTCAACTGATATGGCATCATCTGTTTTATACGTCTTTCCCGTTCTTCCGCAAAATCTGGATCCGTAAAGAATTCCATATCTATCCACGTATCTGTATAAACAACATCATTTTGCGCGATGATTTCCTGCAGTCCGGAAGCATTATCAATCGAATCTGTTGAAACAGATTTATAGCAACCTTTTTGTGCTGCTTCAGACCATAACGCCTTATCAACCGCAGCAGGATTTATCTCTGGCGCGACGACAGTCACTTCTAACCCCACCTTCATTCCCGCGGCAATGAGTGAATTGCAAACATTGTTATGAACACCGACAAAACAAATCTTTACACCCTCTAACCTGCCGAGATGTTCCTGGACTGTCATCAAGTCACCGAGTGCTTGTGTTGGATGGTATCTGTCGCAACAACCGTTGATGATAGGAACGGATGATGCGTCCGCTGCCTCACAGATATCGTCATGTTTCAGAAATCGAGCTAAGATTATATCAACGTACGCAGAAAGCACGTGAATTTCATCGTTGAGGTCCGCCAAACCGAAGTTGGTCGTCCGCCAGTCTAAATAGTGTGCGTGTCCACCAACTTGCACGATACCGATTTCTCCCGCGCATCGTGTACGAGTAGAGGTTTTTTGGAAGAGCAATGCAAGACTCAACGCGCCAGCAGCGTGTCTATATTTTTGAGGATATTTTTTGATCTTTAGGCAGTCTTCTACAGTTTTGAGAATTTTCGTTTCTGACCAGCTTTTTAGTGTAATTAGGTGCATAATTGCCTCCACAATGGTCATATTCGCTATTTTATATGAGACTTTTAGAAAAAGAAATGATAATTATAATAGTTTTTTTATCGGATGTCAAATATTTTCTTTTGCTGCAGGGTTATTTAGTTTTAAGAATTCTTAGTCATTAAGGTTAACTTCAAGTTTAGATTTTGCATCAGCATGGACATAAGTTTTCGTTGCATCATTGTTTATTGTCTGAACCAAGATTTTCAGGATTATAGGATTTTTCAGGATTTTTGAGTGTTACCCATCAATCCCTATCCTGCGTTCACACGCGGACGACAAACATGCCCAGAGACACTACATCCACAAAAAACCCATCTTGAAAATCCTGGTTCAGACAATAAGCGATTCAGGACGGACAATAAGTCCATTGATATATTAACGTCTGTGATAAGATTTGCTCAAAATACTTAAAACTAAATAACCCTATCGTTTTCCTTTATTGTTGCGTGGGTCAGGAATTTCTGCTAAAATATACATCAAGTGGCAAGGTTGGCTCATGTAAAAAGTATGTGCCACCCCTCTCATCAAAATCAATAACCATGCGGGTTAAATTTTCATTTGTACTTATTTTTCACATGAGCTGAAATGTTTATTTTGGAAGGGAACCCTTAGTACACTTTGAGAACACACCATTTTCAAAAACGCGAATTTAGATGAAACACCCATTAATCGTAATCTTTCTTATTTTTTTAGTGATATGCGTATTCGTCTCCGAAGTACCCGCACAAAACGGTGAAATTACTCCTGACAAACTTGTGCTGAAATTAAACGAAGCGAATTCTGACTTAGAATTATCAGTTTATCCTTGGAAGTATCATCCGGGCGATAATCCAGAATGGGCAAGTCCAACTTTTGATGATACCGAGTGGAACTCCATTGGTACATTAAGCACACTGGCACCTCAAGGTGAACTATCCGAAAGCGGATGGGAAGGTATAGGTTGGTTCAGACTACATGTGTCCGTTCCTGATAAACAGCTCTGGAATATCCCGCTGGCACTCCTGGTGATGTATCATGCGGGGGCTTCTGAAATCTATCTTGATGGAGAGTTGAGTTATGCTTTTGGTAAAGTGGGAACGCGGAAGGAAGAAGAGGAACCCTATTGGGAGCGAGCCCCACAAGTGATCTCGTTTTCCGGTAAAACCGACCATGTCATCGCAGTTCGATACTCCAACTTCGCTTCTTATCAATCTATTCCTGTTTCTGGTTTTTTGCTTGTCCTTGCCCCATTGCAAGAAAGCATTAAAGGTCGCGTCAATGTTGTACGCTACGGCACAACTTTACAGATGGTATGGACAGCGATTGCCGTTTTTCTCATGCTGCAGCATCTATTGCTGTTTTTCTTTTATCCCCGTGCAAGGGAAAACCTCTACTTCGCGATATCAACAGGGAGCATCGGGGCTTTCATTTTCCTCACCTTCCAATTTCTTTTGTTGGCAACAAGCAGCGCACAAATTCTGCTTCTACTCCGCCTACTTGTCTGTGTTTATGTGCTGATGTTTGTGTCAGGAATGTTATTTCTCTATAACCTCTTTTATCCGAAGCTTCCCAAGATATTTTGGTTCTTTCTTATAGGATGGATTATTACCACTTGCGTAAGCTTGTTTGCAAGTAGTGATTACACGTTTCGATTCTCAACATCAAGTGACTCTGCGTCTATCACCACCGCAGGATTAATGATTCTTGCACTACTTCTATTTACAGGTTTAACGTTTTTAGAGATGATCCGAGTGATAATTGTGGCAATCATAAAGAAAAAGGATGGAGCGTGGATTTTTGGACTCGGTTCAATCGCACCTTTTATCTTGCCGTTTACACTTGGAGCGCTTCTCGCACAAACGAGGTTTGCAATTAACTGGCAATTGGGAGTGTTATCAATAATTCTCCTACCACTTTTTTCTATGTCGGTGTATCTTGCCCGCAATTTCTCCCGAACCAGACGAAAACTTGAAACAGAGGAACTTGAACGCCAACTCTTGGAAGTTGAAAACACCCGTAAAACAGAGGAGTTAGAAGAAGCGCGAAAACTCCAGATGTCTATGCTACCGCAAGCTCCACCTGAACTTCCGAATCTTGATGTCGCTTTTGAGATGCGCCCCGCAACAGAGGTTGGTGGCGACTATTATGATTTTAATCTCACTGACGACGGACAACTCACTATTGCAATCGGAGATGCCACAGGTCACGGTATGAACGCCGGACTTGTAGTTTCCGCTGTCAAGAGTCTTTTTAAAACATCCGCATTAGAGGCAGAAAACTTACAAATCCTCGAACGTATCTCACAAGGTATTAAGAGCATGAATCTTAAAAGACTCTACATGGCAATGACGCTCGCTACATTTAACGACAATAAACTAACACTAACAGCCGCGGGAATGCCACCTACACTTATCTATAGATCAGACGAAAACAGAGTGGAGGAGGTCCTTCTTGAAGGCATGCCGTTGGGGGGAGTTATTGGATCCGAGCGACAAGAAGCAAGGTTTGAGCTTCAGTCAGGCGATACTCTCCTGCTTATGAGTGATGGTCTACCGGAAATGATGAACCCTGAAAATCAAATGTTAGACTATCCAAAAACCCAAGAACTGTTTGCAGAGGTTGCAGATAAATCTCCAAAAGCAATAATCAAACATCTCTTTAGAGAAAGCACTTCGTGGGCAGACGGAGAACCACAGGCAGATGATGTGACATTTGTTGTCATCAAAGTGAAGTAACCGAACAACGATTTTAGCACAAATAAAAAAATCCTTGCTATTTTTACATAAATTTGTTATATTAATTAATAATCTAAGTTGCCACTTATGTAGCATAATCTGTTAGATTGTGCATTTTAGTCCGCAAACTAACAGTTTGCTCTACAATATTTCACCTATAACGAACTATTCTCTATTAAAAACGGTGTTTGCATGTCTAAAAACTTATAGGTAGCAACTTGAGTTAATTTATAGTCCGTTTGCTACATTACAAAAATTCTTAACCGATAAAGATATAGACAGACATCTGAAAGTTGCATCACACTTACTTTTTTGCAGATAGGTGAAGGAGAAAAATTAATGAGCACCAGGGAAAATTATGCAGAATTACAGACAAGAATTTTAGACGCGCGACGTGTGTGGAAACGCAGTCTCTTTTGGACAGGGGCTGCCATTGTACTGATAGGATTTTTAGCGATCCTGGTTGGAGAATCAATCATTGACTGGTTGATGCCGATGCCAAGTGCTGTTCGTATTGCACTGCTTGTAGGTATTATCGGTGCAACGGTCTACCTGCTTTACAAATACTTAATTCAACCGGTGCGAGCCTCACTTTCCCTCCGCGATGTTGCGCTGAACGTTGAAAAAAGCCATCCAAACCTTGAAGATAGGCTTGTCAGTGCCGTGCAATTCGGTGACCGTGAATCTGATGACCCTGTTGAGACACACATGCTTCAACGATTACTTGAGGATACAACGCAACGGGTAAAAGGTATTGATTTCAAAGCAACGATTGACCATAGTCGCACGCGGAAGTATGTCGGCATAGCAACTTTAGTTATTGCAGCGTGTGGTTTGCTTACGTTACTGTTTCCTATGGAAACGCGTACCAGTCTAATGCGGATATTTGTGCCGTGGGAAAAAACTGCCCCTATTTTGACAACCAAGGTTAATGTTACACCTGGCGATGCGCGTATCCTACGCGGAAAAAGTCTCCCTATTCAGGTTACCGTCACTGGTAAGGATGCAGAAAAGGTTGTCTTGACCTATTATGACAAGGATATGCCACCTACCGCAGAAAACGAAGGTAGCAAACAAGAAATTAATATGCTGCAAAATCCTGAAGATAAACGCGGATTTGCTTATGAAATTTTTAATATTGAAACAGATATAGAATACTATGTTGTAGCTAATGAAACAACATCTGAACGCTACAATGTGGAGGTATTCGAGATGCCGCGGGTAGAAGATGTCTCTGTTTCTTATAACTATCCTGAATATACGCAGCTAAAACCGGTTGTACAGCAAGGAACGGGTGATATTCAGGCAGTTGTCGGCACAACAGCGGAAATCAGAATCACTGCCAATAAGGCTATCCAGAACGCAACGTTCACACACCAAAGTTCAGAATCTGAAACCGTAGTAACTGAAGAAGAGAGTACGGATGAAGCGGTTGCTCTAAAATCCTCAGAAATGGTTATTGCCGACGGTAATATACTCACGAAAACCTTAGAAGTTACTGAAGATGGAAAATACATCGTTGAACTTCTCTGTATTGATGGGTTCAATAATGAGGTGCCGATTGAGTATACTATCAAAGCAATGCCTGATAATGCCCCTGAAGTCGTTATCAAAGAACCTGGTCGTGATGTGAAGGCAACAATACTGGAAGAGGTGAAAATCGTCGCTGAAGCTACGGATGATTTTGGTGTTGAAAAGTTTAACTTAATGTATCGCATCGGTGCTGGCGAATTGAAGGAACTTGCCCTGGAACCTGTTGCGGAAAAGGCTAACACTGAATACGACAAACATCTCCGAACCGGTACCTATACCTTCTATCTTGAAGAATTTGATGTTGAACCGGGTGAGGTTATCTCTTATTATGCTCATGCCGTTGATAATAACACGCTTACAGGCCCTGGTGAAGCAAGTAGTGAAATTTACTTTATAGAGGTCAAACCCTTTAATCAAAGGTTAGAAGATGGCGGTCAGATGGAAGGAAATATGCCGAATCCTTTCCTGGGATTAATTGCTTCTCAGAAACAGGTTATCCGAGAAACGTGGAAACATATCAACGCGCAGCCTTCAACGCTTACTGAAGAATACAAGTCTGCAGTTAAGAAAACGGGTGAAAAACAATCCGAGGTAAAGGATAAAACGCAGCAAGCGGCAGACGAACTGAGCATGGCGATGCAAGAAATGCAGGTCGACCCAGAAATCATGATGAACCTTGAAGAGGCAATTGATAAAATGGGCGAAGCAAAAAGCAGCCTTGACGCTATCCAACCGACAGAGGCAATTCCCCCGGAACAGGCTGCACTTGAACTGCTCATTAAAGTTGATCTTGCGATCCCTAAAGTACTTATGCAAGCGAGGCAAAGTGAGCCTCAACTTGCGGAAAATTTTGAGTTGGAATTGGAAGATTTACAAAACGAGCTTGAACAAGATCAGGAAGAACTTGAACGCGAAATGCAGGAACAGACGCAGCAGATGTTAGAGCAAGCGCGCGAAATGCTGGCACAACAACAGAATCTGAATCAACAGAGCCAGCAAATGAGTAAGGAAAATCAACCGTCTCCGAGTGATATGCAACAGAATAGCCAGCAGCAGGGACAGTTATCACAACAAGCGCAGCAGATGTCACAACAACTCAGCCAAATGCAAGGTAATACGCAAGGCACACAACAAGAACGGCTTGGACAAGCTGGGCAAGCTATGCAACAGGCAGGCGAACAGATGCAACAAGCCTCGCAAGGGATGCAACAGCAACAGCCCCAAATGAGTGCTGCTAAAGGTGGAAAAGCGGAAGAACGGCTTGCAGAAGCCATTGATCAGCTTGAAAGAGCCGCCGCTGAATTCACAGATGATGCGTTAGAGAGAGCTTCTCAACAACTCCAACAATTGACTGCGGAGCAATCTAACGTTCAACAGCAGACCCAAGAAATGAGGAATAGGTCTCAACAATCTGGCATGCGTCCTGAAGATTATCGCCAAGCCTCTGAACTCGCAAATCAGCAGCGTCAACTTCAACGGGATTTGGAGTCGCTTCAAAACGATTTAGGCGAGCTTCAGCAGCAACTCAGCGAAGACAATCCGGAGGCTGCTCAAAATGTTTCTGATGCTTCCAACAGGCTTACTGAAGAACAGACTGCGGAAGATATGGCAACAGCACAACGTGCCTTACAGTGGCGCAGCTTACAGTCCGCAGACCTGAATCAGCAAGAGGTGATTGAAACATTGGAGGAAGCACAAGCCGACCTTCAGCAAGCAAGAGCCAATATGGCACAAACTGAAGAGGAACAACTTGAAGCTGCCCTTGATCAACTTCAAAACTTTGAAGAACAGATGCAAGATATGGAGCGTGAACTTCAAGCGATGGAGGGACAGGAGCAGACAGAAGAACAGCAACAACGAGAACAGCAACTTGCTGAACAACAGCAGCAGCTTCTGGAACGGATGCAGCAGGCGCAACAAGCTATGCAAGATGCCCAGCAAGGACAGGAAGGACAAGAGGGACAACAGCCTGGACAGGAGGGACAACAGCCTGGACAAGAGGGGCAACAGCCTGGACAACAAGGGCAAGGTGAAAATGAAAATGACCTGGCGCGCGGCGGTGCTGAATCCTATCAGGAGATTAAAGAGTTGTGGCTCGGTATGCTTGATGCAATGCAGACCCCGCCGGGAAATCGGACTCGTCCCTTCCCGAAATATGAACGCGTTATCCGTGATCTGCAGAAACTGGAATCTGCTATAGAAGACCGACTCAATATGCTGCAAGAGATAAAACAGTTGGCACAGGTTGCGAAAGAGGATGTCCCACCTGAATATCGCAAACTTGTTGATAACTACTACGAGTCTCTTGCGAAATAGATAGTTCTGGCAGACTAATTATTCAGTAGGGGCAATACGGAGAAAATCCGGTTGTCCCTACATAATTTTAGTAGATATAATGGAGGATGACTATGGAACGACCTTTTATTGTTAAGCCTGGAGATAGTGTTAGTTTGAATGGGGTCGGAGAGGGTTGCAACCTTGAACGTACCCCAGAATATACAGGGGCTTACCGGGAAAAGGGGGAATCGAAAAAACCTTTGAAGCAACTCCATAAACAGATGCTCAAACTTCAGGAGTTGCTTTACGCAGAGAGTCAACACTCGCTTCTGATTATTTTGCAGGGCATGGATACGTGCGGAAAGGATGGTACTATCCGGAAGGTGATGGCTGGCATCAATGTGCAGGGCTGCAGCGTAGTCAATTTCAAAGTGCCTTCAGTGGATGAGATTTCTCGCGATTTTTTGTGGCGCGCACACAAGGCTGTTCCACAGAAGGGAAAGATCGGGATTTTTAACCGTTCGCATTATGAGGATGTGCTTGTTGTGCGCGTACATGACCTTGTGCCAAAATCTATCTGGGAGCAACGTTACCAGCAAATTAACGATTTTGAAAAAATGCTGGTGGAAAACGGAACGGTTGTCCTAAAATTTTTCTTACATATCTCAAAAGACGAACAGAAAGAGCGACTTGAATCTCGGATTAATGACCCATCAAAGCATTGGAAAATTACCGAAGCTGACATTCGAGAACGTGCTTATTGGGATGATTACATGCAGGCTTATGAAGCAGTACTTCAAAAATGTAGCACCGATTGGGCACCGTGGTATGTAATCCCCGCGAATAAGAAATGGTACCGGAATCTTGTTATCACGGAACGTATTGTTGAAACGCTTGAGGCGTTGGATATGAAATTCCCCAAACCCACTTCTGATGTGTCAATGCTTTCTGTGGACTAATACTAAATTATAGTAAAGCCTATAATTATTTGGACATTGGCGAGGTTAGGAAACCTCGCCAGCAGTGGGTATTGAGATAGGTAGTCCATTTGAAGTGCTCACGTGTTTTTAGATTCTACAATCGGTTTTCAAGTTGAAATCACAGTGACAGCCATATCACACTTCCTAAATCGCCATCAGAATCTCTGCTAAATGTAATCTTTCCGACACCTTTAACATACAATATTAAAAAGTCTGGGTAAATATCAATCTCGATATTATCTACGCTTATGCTGGTAAGCGGAACACCTGTAAATATACTGGATTGACCACCGTCAAAACGAGTGTCTATATTAGAATTAATAAAGACAATTCGGTTGCCGTTTTTTGTTAGTTTGTATCCATTATCACCACCATTTACACCTCGGACATACTCAAATTTATACCCATGCTTTTTTAGCCAAGCTGAAGTTTCCGCTCCGTTCTTATTTTTAAGAATTTTAGGCATTTCCTCAATTCCAAGTTTAATCCCGCATGCACACATGGCAACAGTGAAAATTAGAAAGTATAGTTTCAATTGGCAAAATACAGATCTCATGTTCTGCTCCTTTTTGAGTTCAATTCTCAACGACATATAAAACAGAATAACATAGTATAAACAACTTGCTAACTAAAATTCAATTGAAATATTGGTCATTATCAGTTATAATGAAAACGAGTTGTGCTAAATAACTATTTGTACTGCCATCGGAAATTTAGACCGCTCTCTAAACCAAGATTGTGATATAATAACAATTTAAATTATAAGGAGAATCCGATGGCAGTAAAGTTCTCACTCAAGGTTGCAGTCCGAAAATACTGATTGCGGAATGAATTTGGTACAACATAAATGGAAGTCCGACTATGAAATTCAATCTTTTGAGCGATAATAAAAAAATCGTAGAAGTAGCAATGCTGGTGGGAGTAATATTGGTATGTGTGGGAGTATTTATGCAAATTGGTAGTGTTGCGGAAAGATATTCTCTGTTTGTTTTAGCCCTTGGCTCCCTCGGAACATTATGGAGTGGTTTTTCACACAATATCGTAAAAACTAAAGAGTCTGGTATAATACCAACATATTCAAAGATTATCGGAAATATCTCATTTTTGATCTTGGCTGTTTTCTTGGGTATATTTTTGACGTGGATATATGTGAGAATATAGCAGTTCTTACTGTTACCAGCATAGTATCGTGAATTCTTAAACAACAAGGGACATTTGATGCTTTCAACAGCGCAGTTAAAGCAATTTGAAGAAGAGGGGTATCTGCTACTTTCTGGGTTGATTCCGAAAGAGACTATCGTCCAAGCAGAACAAGCCATGTGGCATTCAATGGGAGTGGATGCGGACGACCCTGACTCATGGGAACATTTCCAACGCCCATTTCTCACCGGTTTTTACATAGAAAACATGTCTAATGAAAACCGTATTGAGCTTTTCGGTCTAACGCATCCAGATATATTGGCGTGTTGCACACCAGATTATCTCACTGTCCTCAATCAACTTGCTGAAAAATATCCGACTATTCCGCACTGTAAAAGCGAACAGCCAGATGGTATCTGGGCGATGAATCAATTCCCTATTTCTGCTGAGTGGAATATGCCTTCTCCTCACCTTGATGGATACTCCAGGGATCTGCGGCTGGATCCGGGCACTTTTCGGGCATCAAGTTTAACATATCTCACCGATGCCAACTCCCATCAAGGAGCGACGATGATATGGCCCGAAGGTCCACAACGAATTCGAGAGTTCCGCAAAAGGAATCCGCATTCTTCAAACCATGTCCGATCTATGCTGACACAGTTACCACAGATAGATTTAGGTGAACCGATGCAAGTTGTTGCGAAACAAGGGGATGTGCTACTGTTCCATCATCTGTTGCCGCATGCCAACACATTAAATGTTGGTACTTCCCCGCGCTTCGCAATTCGGTTTATGTGTTTGTGTTTTGATTGCCGTGCCTGGCAGAAAAGAGGGGAGTGGAATATCTGGATGCCATAGTAATTAACAACACAACGGTATTTTAGATTTCACATATTAAATATCTATTTATGTAACGTTAAAACCTTATTTTTCAATTTAACTAATCTAACATTACAAGGCCAGTAACCTTGTAAATTCGCAATTAAGGAGAATATAATGAGCCATAGTCTATACGACACCAAGTCAAAATCAGTAAAGATGAATATTACGCATCTTATTATGCCGTTTATGTTAGTTTTTGTCCTGACCTTTACTCTCTTTTTAGGACAAACCGCAACAGCACAAAAAGTCTTAGTACACACCGGATTTGAGGAATTTACACTCGGTGAACCGCCAACAGATTGGGAAGTAAAGGGTAATCAGATGCAAGTAACAGACGACACAGTCAAAACAGGCGATAAATCGCTCGGTATTTTAGGTGGCGCGAATGATGATAGGGTTGGAGTAGCCATTGAAACCGAAAATCCTGTCATCTCTGTTGAATTCTGGGCATATATCAAAGGAGCTGGGCGTTCCTTCAATCTCAAAGTTGTTTCTCATGATGACATTTGGCAAAATGATGGAGGAGTCTATCTCAATTGGAATGCAAACGCGACTCGCATTTACAACGGTTCCGCTTGGGTCCCGGTGGATGACTTCCCGTTTGAAACGTGGAAGTACGTCCGAGTTGTGGCAGATGTTGGGAATAGTGTATTTGACTATTACGTCGGAGATGACAGAGACCAAGCACTAACAGCTGAACCCAAAATGGACCTTGCTTTTCGCAAACCCGCAACAAACCCTGTCGCGCAGTGGGTTGTTTTTCACGTTTATTCCACAGTCGCACAAGGCTTTGTAGATGATTTATTTATCTACGAAGGTGGTGAACCAGTGGACCCCGCACCTGTGGATCCAAAAGGAAAACTGGCAACATTCTGGGGACATGTTAAGAAACATTCATCGTTTTGAATGAAGTTTAAAAAAATAAATCGGTCCTTTGGCGAGGTTTCCTAACCTCGCCAGCACAGCAGCGGAGTACACCTGCCTCATGTGGACAGAAATGACCGATTTAAAAAGTTAATCTTCATATATAGTAAAATCCAAAATATGTGGACATTTCAATGGACAAACTATCTACCACCCACTGCTGGCAAGGCGGGGAATCATGGCGAATACCATACGCGTATTCGCCCAATGGCATTCATACCGTTGATTTTTTCCTAACCTTGCCAATGTCCAGGTTTTTGTTGGCTTTACTATAAAACGATTCCTTTTATAGCCAGTAATCTATAGCAGTTACACGTATATGCTATCAAGGAGAAAATAATGGCTCGAAACCGATGCCGCATTAGAGTAAAATCAGTAGTCACAAGAACTACTCAATTTTTGACGAAATTCATGTTTGCGATCATACTTATCTTGAGTTTTACTTTAGGGCAAACTGTCATAGCACAAAAAGTGCTTGTACAAACTGGATTTGAGAAGTCCACACTTGGAAAACCACCAAAAGATTGGGAGGTGCAAGGAGACGGTTTTGAAGTGACAAACGACACTGTCAAAACTGATAAAAAAGCACTCGCTATTTTAGTGGGTGCCAATGATGATAGGGTTGGAATTGCTATAGAAACCGACAATCCCATCATCTCCGTTGAATTCTGGGTTTACATTAAAAGCGGAGGTAGATCTTTCAATTTCAAAGTTGTCTCCTCTGACAACATTAATCAAAACGATGGTGGCGTTTACGTCAATTGGAATGCAAACACAGTTAGGCTTTTCGATGGTGCCGCGTGGCAACTCATTGACGACTTTGATACGGATGAATGGAAATACGTGCGTGTTGTCGCTGATGTTGGCAAAAGTGAATTTGACTTTTATGCCGGTAATGACAGAAACGAGGCGCTGAAAGCAAAAGGCAGGAAAGGCTTACCTTTTCGGAATCCTGCTGTAAATCCCGTCACCAAATGGGTTGTTTTCCATGTCTATTCTATCGCCGCCCCCGGTTACGTAGACGATTTGCTCGTCTATGAAGGCGATGAACCGATAAACCTTGCTGTTGAGCCAACCAATAAACTCGCGACAGCTTGGGGAGAAATAAAAAAACGTTAGCCTCTCCAATAGACAAATTAAGCCATCCGAACGTATTTGAATTAGGAAGGATAGGCTTAACGTGAGCTTGGTATAAGCAATTTTGAGGAATCGGTGCGGTTAGGAAACCACACCATAGGTGTCAATTTAAGGATTTTCCGAATAGGAATAATGCTCTTCAGTCCCGTAGGGACGATATGTTTATAGTAGCGTGCGTTATCCTACCTTTCTTAGTCCCGTAGGGACGATATGTTTATGAAACTGTTATTGGTATCCACATATCGTTCCTACGGGACTCAAGAAGGGTGGTGACAGCGTTTTTCTATAAACATATCGTCCCTACGGGACTAAATATGGAATAATATCAATAATCATGCGTATTTAGAGGTGTTCATAATAACCCAGACATTTGGTGCGGTTAGGAAACCGCACCTACCGAGGTTATGCGGAAGGAGAAATACTATGAGATGGCGGCAGGTTATGAGAAACCTGGTTCGCATTGCAGGTCAATTGGGACAAGAACTGATAAACGCTTATCGGGAGTTGATAACATCTATTCGTTCCATTGACAGAGATAGAATACCTGACCCGAAAAAAGTTATTAAGGAGTTGAAAAGGATTCTACGTGCTATCATTAAAGAAGGAAAAGTGAAATTAGGAGAATTGTGGGAGGCAATCCAGGATCTGAAAAGTGCTATAAGTACGATAGTTAGAGAGAATATGCCAGATATGCAAAACGTCTTCAATTCTATAGGTGAATGGTGGTGGGATTTGAGAAATACCATGCATGGTATGTTTTCTGATATAAATATAGAATTTTGGAAACAAATAGGTCAAAAAGCTCGAAATGCCTTTAAGGACCGAGTTAATCTTACTATTGACAAGGTGGTAGAGATAATTGCCGCATTGGGCGTTCCCGGTCTTGTGTTGGTTATGTTAATGGCAGCTTCACCTTGGTATGGTGCTGCAGCAATGACATCATCACTTGCAGTTCTTGGGGGACCATTTGGAATGGCAGGTGGATTAGCTGCACTGCCTATTTTAACTCTCATCGCAATAGCGCTTACAAGATTTGGCTTTGAAGTTGTATTCCGAGCAGTCTTTACTGATCTAAAGAAAAAGGGGAAAAGTGAACAGGAAATCTTGGAAGAAATAGATAGTTCCCCTTTCATATCTAAAGAATTAAAAAAGAAACTTAAGGAATTTATAGAAAAATACTCTGAGGAGAACGATGTAGAAAACGGAGAGGAGGACAGTAATGAACAGCGAAGCAATTAGCCTAACACCAGCACAAAGGTTACATTTTGACATCTACGGTTTCGTCCTATTGGAAAACGTTCTGACTACCGATGAAATTGATCGGATGAAAGATGCGCTTTACAGAATTAAAGCTGATAAAAACCTTGATGGCACAAGGGTTTATCTAAATTGGCGAGGAGAACATCACGCACACATGGGAAACCTTGTTGAATACGATCCCGCATTGTTAGCGTATGCAGCGCATCCCAAACTTGTTCCGCTGGTTGAGGAAGTCGTTGGTGGTGCTGTCCGTCTTGAGGAAACAGAGGCTATTATCAATAAGCGAAGTGCGGATGCTAATTTAGATGAACTTCATAAACGTTGTTACAACCCAACAGGTTTTCATCGTGGCACGCAGCACGGTTGGGGTACCTATATGGAGCAAAACAAGTTCCACTGCATCTTTGTTAAGACACTTGCATATCTAACTGATGTTGGTCCTGACGATGGGGGGACATGTGTGATACCGGGCAGCCACCGCTTGACATGGAAACAGCATGAGATGATTGACGCAGCTTTGTCTGATGACAAACTTATCTATCAAGTTGAAGCATCAGCCGGTTCTGTACTACTTTTCGCGGAGGCACTCATACATAGCACAACCGCCATCCGTAGCGACAAAGAGCGAGTTATCCTTATCGCAGGCTATACCCCACCGATGGTCCGAGAATGGCCCGGCAACGAGGTTAGCCCAGAATTTGTTGAGACGCTCCCAGAAGAAATGCGCCCACTTATTTCTGGTAGTGATAGTTGGCACTGGAGACGCCGATATTAACCACAATTCATTATTCGTGTATAACACGGAGCGGTTAGGAAACCGCTCCTACCGTTCTTGTGGGTTTTGCGCCTCACCTGCATTTATGCACCTGAAGTTCGCGGCATCCACAAAGGTTCTTTTCCCATTTCTGCAAACAACAACTTCATTACCAAATCCGCCTTCAATTCAGAATGTTCAGGCGAATTCCAAAGATTATTGATTTCCCCCGGATCCTCGTGCATGTCAAACAACTCCCCATATTCACGGTTGTAGTAGACGGTAAGTTTGTATCGGTCATTAACGTAGGTTTTTACATGAACAGTTGTTGGTTCGTGATGATTCTCAACGATGATATGGTCACGGGCTTGCGTTTCTTGTCCGGACCAGACTGGCATCTGATCCACACCTGTCATCGGAAGTGGTATGTTAATCCCCGCGGCACTGAGAAACGAAGGTGCTAAGTCCACTAAAGTCTGCAACGCATCAGATTGTTTCCCAGCAGGTACAACCCCTGGATATCGGACGATAAACGGTACTTTTATAACGTCTTCATAGTGAAATGCACCTTTTGCAATGAGACCGTGCTGTCCGTAAAAATGTCCATGATCTGACGTGAAGACAACCAACGTGTTATCAGTAAGTCCAAGTTCGTCGAGTTTACCCAAGATATTGCCGATGTATTTATCCATTAGACTTACCATGCCGTAATAGACAGCAATGTCTTTAGCAAGTTCGTCTCTATCCCGTAAATGCGACCTAAATCCGTGTACGCCCTTTCCACTTTCGCGCCATTCCGAGAAATCTGGTTTTTGCTGCTGTGTCATTTGGAAATGGGGTGGATTGTTGTCATGTTCGCCTTCTGTCACGGATGGCACTGTCAAAGCTTCTGGATCGTACATCGTATCCCAAGGTTCAGGCACAAGATATTTCGGGTGCGGATCAAAGAAACTTGCCCACAAGAAAAAGTTCTCGTCGTTCTGCTGATAGGTTTCCATCAGCGCGTTGGTGCGCTCAGCGATCCAAGTATCGTAGTGGAATTCTTCAGGAATTGGCCATTTCCTATATTGCCCCCGAGCGTTTCCTGTCGGTGGTGCATAATAGTCACGCCAATTGGTAAGTCCTTTTTCCTCCATCCAGATAGCATAATGCTGCCCGACGTGTGCCTCATCGGCATGGTTACGCGCCAGTTCAACATGCTCAAACCCGTAAAATGGTTCATTGAAGTTTCGCCAGAAATCTAAATCTTGTAAAATAGGATAGGATTCCAGTGATGGAAATTCATCTGTTCCGTGCAACGGTTGGAAGTGTGCTTTTCCGACAAGGGCAGTGCGATAGCCTGCATCTGTAAAATCTTCACCGACGGTATGTTCATCTTCAGAGAGTTTTGTTCCCAGGGACCAGGCACCGTGTTGACTCGGATATTTTCCGGTAATAATAGAGGCGCGTGTCGGTGTGCAGGTTGGGTTAGGGCAGTAGGCTCTATGGAAGAGTGTACCATCTTGTGCCAAGGAGTCTAAGTGAGGTGTCTGAATTTCGGGGTTAAGGCAACCCAAAGTGTTCCAATGTTGTTGATCGCTTGTGATAAGTAATATATTTGGTCTGGTTTTATCCATATATCTCCTTTATGTCTTTCACAAAATCAGAAAACAGGCTTTATTTTATAAAACGATTTATTTTCAGTTCATACGTTCTTCCCTAAACAGCACTGCTTATATTTCCGTCCACTACCACAGGGGCAAGGTGAGTTCCGTCCAATTTTCTGTGATGACGTCGAGGTAGTCTGAGTCGTCAAATTATTGCTTCTACCCTTTGTTTGCCGACGCTCCCGCATCATCGGTATAATACTATTCGCGGGTTCTCCCGCTTGAAGAGCCGAAGCCATTAGTTTCATCGGTTCGTCAATATGATTGAAAAAATGCTTATACCCCGCACAGAGGTAGTTCAACCCATCTTCACCGTCTGGCGTTTTGATAATTCTATTTTTCGGACAGCCACCATTGCATACAAACTTTACTTCACAATTACGACAGTACTCCGGTAATGTATCCCGTTTATCTGTCCCAAATTTGCGTTGAAATGTTGAATCAACCATGTCTTCTATTGAGGCCTCTTCTATGTTGCCGATATAGTAGTCAGGTGTGACGTAATGATCGCAGGAATAGAGATCACCATTATGTTCAATTGCCATTGCATCGCCACAGGTTTCATTGAAAACACAGAGACTTGGGTTGTATCCCAACCACGCCTCTAACGCTACATCAAAAATCTGGACAAATATTTTTCCAATATCGTTAACTACCCATTCGTCAAAAATGGCAGACAAGAATTTGCCGTACTGCTTTGCTGTGACCGAGCGTGGAGACACATTCTCACCATCAAAATGCTCAACCGCAGGGATAAACTGCATGAACTCCGCGCCAAGCTCCTTAAAATAGTTGTAGATCTCCTTCGGATATTCAGCATTATGGCTGTTCACAACACAAAGTATATTATAGTCAACATTATGCTTTTGTAAAATCCGCAACCCCCGAATTACTTGTTCTGATGACGGACGACCGCGTTTGTCATAGCGGTACTTATCGTGAATTTCCGGTGGTCCGTCAATACTTATCCCTATTAGAAACTTGTTCTGCTTAAAAAATTGCCCCCATTCATCGTCCAATAGTGTGGCATTCGTTTGAAACGTATTTTGGATCGTCATGCCGGTGCGTCTATATTTCTGTTGATATCTAATCGCCTGTCGAAAAAAATCCACACCCATCAACGTCGGTTCGCCACCTTGCCACGCAAACGTTACCTCATTAACTTGTTGTGCTTCAATATATTGCCTGACATAATTCTCCAAAGTTTCATCGGTCATACGGAAAGAGCGGGTTTCGGGGTAGAGTTTCTCTTTATCCAAATAAAAGCAGTATTCACAATCTAAATTGCAAATTGGTCCTATCGGCTTTGTCATTACATGGAAAGCACGTGGGGCTTTAGGTTGAACCATTCGATTTTCCTCCTACTTGAGTTTGCGTTAAAGTGTAGCACATACCACCTGAATCTACAAGCAAAAAGTAGCGCGAACTGTTAGTTTGCGTGCTCACAGGCACAATCTGAATGAAGATTAAGAAAATAAATCGGTAATTTGGTGAGGTTAGGAAACCTCGCCAGCGGGGAGTACACCTACCTCGTACGGATAGAAAATTACCGAATTAATAAATTAATCTTCGGACAGTTTGTACTACATTGGCAGCCCCAACGCCTTCTTCTGCATTCTCCATGCCCTCTGCGATTCGGACAATCACCCACTCAATGCACTGCCTGCCCTATATTGTGCAACAGCAAACAACAGATGCACATTTTTGTGCAAAAATCAGTAGCGTATCGGTTTAGGCGTTGGCATATAAATTGCGCATTTACCTGTAGGTCGGGTAGAGCTTGCGAAACCCGACAGACAATGCTGAAAAAAACATGCCAATTTCAGTTAATTGCAATTTTTTAGAAATTTAATTTGACATTTTGTTATTTATGTTGTATAATAATTATATCTACTAAATGTAACAGTTAGTGTAGGTATCCTTTTTTCTAATATACATTAGACTGTTGCTTTAGTAGGCAGGGATACCTACAGGTTTTTAAGAGGGGTAACCCTACCGCTAAAGCAATAGATAAAGGTATACCATAAAACCGATCTGCTACACAACGTACGAGTGTGGCAGAATGAACAACAACTTTTATCCTACCTATAGGAGGGTAATTTCATGAATCCTAAACGTTACTGGGGCATAGCCGCCTTAATTGTTTTTGTGATTGCTGCCGGTGGATTTATCTACTATCAGCTGTCAGAAGTGCAGCAGTTCAAAAAACAGCTTGCACAAGAAGCAGAAGAACTGCTACGCCAATCTAAGAAATCTAAAAAGGTTTCCAAGACAGGCAACAAGGCAGAACAGGCAACCGGTGTAACCCCTGCGGAAAGCGAAACGCGAACCGCAGAGAAACCTCGCAATGAGACAACATCTGTGGTGGATAAGACTAAACCGACACAAGTACAAGCCGCTGCACCTGCGGACAGCGCAGAGACAGCAGATGTGCAAGTGTCTCCGTATGGCTTCGGGCCTTACCCAGAGGTGCCCGAGGATATGCCGGGCAGACACCTCTACACGTGGCCTGAAAGTAGTGCCGAAGCTGAACTCCTGAGTCGTGTGCTAATTCAGTTATGGACATCGGGAGAAAGAAACTTTCGTGGCGGCAGTACCCGAAACGGAAAAATCTATCCTCATTATCATGACACTGTCTATGTCACTTTTAGGGAATATGAAAGACGTGGCGAAATAATCCGATTCGCCGCGAAGATAAAATCAGGTCCCCATGTTAGATACACGGCGGAGGAGCTTTTAAATCCACCGCCTCATTTACGTGTTTTAGATTTAGAAACTTCCGGTATTGATCCGTATCAATACCTAAATTTACCTCGATAAAAGAGGGGAGAAAATAATGTTCTATAAATTTTTTTGTTTCATGTTTTTTGTGCTATTTACTTTAGCAACACCTTTTGTCTATCATGCTCACGCTCATGATGAATATCCAGCAGATGAAGATTTAGGTGGCAGTGTCTATGCGGCTGCCCATGGTAGCGTGTTTGCATCTGCCAATTTTAATGAGACATCTTTTCATGTCCACTGCATCGGCTTTGCCCATTGGGATCGCGCGGGGAATTATACCGTGTCTTCCACAGTAGCGGAAACTAATGGCGGCGGTTGGGGGCGTGCAAATTATCAAGACGATGACTCCGAACAAGGCAAATTTAAAGATGGGGCTCGTGAAATTACCATAGTTGCGTTTACAGTGCCCCAATGGATTGATCTCACAAAAGTGGATTGGTCAGGCAGTGCAACTGTTGAAGACACGACAACAAATGTCACCAAGAGAGCTTTTGTGCCTGATGACGATAAATGGAGAAATAATCGCGGTGAGGATGAGTCAGACGAACATGGTAGCGATGAGGATATTGAGGATGCTAATAATGATCAAAGTTCGCAGCCTACCTATGGCATTGCTAATAATGATCAAGGTTCGCCCCCTACTCCTGGTATTTCCGTTTCGTCAGATCAAACGTATCAACCGGGTGACAGTATCACGCTGAATCTGGTCACAAGTGAGGCGTATTACTCTGTGGATTGGCATGTGCATGCGCCCTGGGACACAAGTTCCTCCGGCACACATCAACAGTATACCTTTGGAGATGGAACGTCAACGCAAAACAGTTTTTCGTATACGTTTCCCAGTGGTGCCATGCATACTGGGAGTTTTACATTTAGAGCGGTGATTTACCGATGGTCGGATATGTCACGGACCAATGATGAAACTTGGACCGTCACCGTGGAATGACATCCAACTGTGATGACTGCACAAACGGCAATTCCAATTGTCCCAATGCAAGTGCGCATTGAGGACACAGTCACTAAAAACTACAGGCAGGTATCTTTTTTGGGTGCCTGCCTGTTCTTTTGTCCCCGCAACCTGTTAGGGTGCGTATTTTGGCACATGTCTTTGTATCGCAACCTGTCAGGTTGCGGCTAACGATGCACAACCTAACAGGTTATGCTACATTTGCGTTTTTGGCATAACCTGAATGAAGATTAAATAAATATTTCGGTAATTTCATAATTATATCCGGCAGAATACGCGTTTGGTATTCTGCATGGGTTAGGAAACCGCACCTACCGGGCCTGGGAAAAATAAATAGGACCGAATTAATAAATCAATCTTCATACAGTTTGTGCCACTTATGTGGCAATTTAGGTTATTTTTAGGGATGTAATGCAGTTTTGATACCGCGTTGCGCGATAGCATTATCAAAAGCTTCCAAACCTTGTGTGATAGGAAACCGATCCGTTAACAAAGGTTTGAAGTTGATTGCTTTTTCAAGCAAAAGTTGGCGGGATTCTTTAAGGCTTGCACGTGAAAATGCCCAGGATGCCATGAGTTTATGTCCAGTGTAGTGAAATTCTTCTAAGTTAATACGGAGCTCCTCACCTTCTGGTGCAAGACCGAAGAAGTTGATACATGCGCCTTTGCGCGCAATCTGAAATGTAAACGTAATCACTGACGTTTTATTTGTCGTTGCGGAAATGACGGTATCAACACCACCTTGGGTGATTTCGTGCAGATGTGCAACATCGTCAGGAGAAATGTCAAAAGTGACATCGGCGCCGACGGTTTCTGCGATAGCTCTACGGTGCGGTAGCGGGTCAAAGATGTATGTTGCTAAGCCTGCTCGTTTTGCTAATTGGGTGAACAGCAATCCGATGGTGCCCGCACCAAGAATGGCAACAGTCTTTTGGAAAATAGTTTCCTGCATCGCATTTAGGCAGCAGCCTAACGGTTCAAGGAAAAGTAGTTCTTCCGAGGGGGTGCTGTCTGGTACTTGGATCAGTTTGCCGGTGTCTACGCCGTGTTTCGGCATTCGGATATATTCGGCATATCCCCCATCAATGTCGTGTCCGATACCTTCAATTGTCCCGCAGTATTTGTCCCTGTCATTTTGGCAGTGCACACAGACTCCACATGAAAGCATTGGATTGACGGTAACCTTTTCACCTATTTTAACTTTTGGGTGTCGACTTTCAACGATTACGCCTGCAAGTTCATGTCCCAGGACAACAGGTGGGGTATAGTCTGATACATCGCCACGGAGGGCGGCAAGGTCGGACGCGCAGATACCACATAGTTCCATTTGGATAAGCACATCCCCGTCACTGAGTGTAGGTATCGGTTTATCCTGGACGCTTAACTGCTGGACTTTTTCAAAGACGATAGCTTTCATATAGAGAGTTTGGTTGGTGGAAAGTCGTAAGAGCGAAGCATCAGCTCCGCTCTTGATAATGGCGTTTGTCCTCTAATGTCTACTCAAACTCATAAGGCACTGTTTCGGACTGATGCGTTTTTGATGATTTTTCCGCTAAATCCATAACAGCAATAACGCGGCGGGCGGACTCAGGTGTCACAAGCAATGGCGTGCCATCGTTTAAGTGTGCAACGATATTTTCATAATATCTTGGTCCGGGTCTTCCGTGATGTCCAACTTTCTGTTCCTTCGGATGCCCTTCGACTTCGGATAAGACATGATATTGTCCACCTTCAGAAACGATAGACCCGTGTGAACCGAGCATCTTCCATTTGGGGCCCCCGACCTTCGCAATGTTAGACATCTGGATGTTCGCTGACGCACCATCTGCGACAAATTCACCCTCTGCAAATCGAATTACCGCTTGTACGTGGTCTTCGTTGGTAATGTCTTTCCAAACGAGGTTCGGTTGAAAAAAGCCGGTGACGTTAATCATTGGAGCTTCAAGAATGTTAAGTAGCCAGTCAAGGAAGTGTGCACCCCAGTCATAGAATTGGCCGCCAGAGATGGCTTTGACGCTGCGCCACCAATTCGGGTTGGGTCTACCGTAACCGCCGCTCCACATTTCGGCACAATAGACCTTCCCAATGACACCGGAATGTACAAGTTCGCGGAGCGTCCAAAAATCTGCATCCCATCTGCGGTTGTGGTGAATTGATAGCATCACGCCATTTTCTTTAGCCGCAGTAATCATTTCGGTAGCTTCTGCGATTGTGACGCACATTGGTTTTTCAACGACAACGTGTTTGCCTGCATTGTGGGCTGCCACGGTTGGCCCGCAGTGTAGACTGTGTGGAAGGACATTCGCGATGAGATCAACATCCTCGTCTGCGACGAGGTCTTCAACTGCGTTGTAGGTCCGGATGTCCGGAAAATCCTGTTTTGCTGCCTTTGTCCGTTCTGGGTCAATGTCGCACACTGCAACACATGTGATGCCTTCTGTGCCTTGCATCATATTTGCGTGTGCTTTACCCATATTGAATGCTGCCCCATAACCGAGAACAGCACCTTTAATAATATCTGCCATTAGTATGTCTTGGCTCCTTCTGTGCGTGGGGTTGTTCCCCAATTTCTATTTATGAATATGTTATTATAACATAGATATAAGGACGAGTCAAAAGTTAAATTCGCGATATTTCGTCCCAATTCAGTTTGCGTCCTCTTATGCATAATCTAAATGAAGATTAATTTATTAATTCGGTAATTTTTTATCCGTACGAGGTAGGTGTACTCCCCCGCTGGTGAGGCGGGGAATGCCTAAAGACGAATGCGCCTATGGCATTCGCCATGATTCATACCGTTGATTTCTTCCGAACCTCGCCAAATTACCGAAATATTTTCTTAATCTTCATACAGATTATGCTACTATGTGGCAACTTAGGTTATATAGTGAACTTTGAAATGATTGAGACGCTTAATAAACCTGTTTTTGGAAACACAACGGACAACAGAAGTGTTCCATTATAGTGAACTTTGAAAATAATGATACACATTTTCTGTAGGAGCGATCTCCGAATCGCGACTGAACATAAGAGTAGTCGGGAATCCAAATCAACGGTATGAATCATGCAGCATGCCAACAGTGCATGCTGCCAAAGGCATTCCCCGGAGTTCCCTCCCGCTGAATGCCAAAAGCGCATTCAGCGTTGATTCACACCTCAAAATGTCCAGTTAATTCTAAAGTTTACTATAATTATAGGTTTTACTATATTTGATTCTGGAACGTGTCCACCTGAAATAAAACTGTATTATGTTGTTGACGAAAAAATGTGAGTATGGTATCTTAAAGTTACATCTTATGACAAAAAACTAATTAAGTTGCCATTTTCATAATGGTATACAAGGAGGCAATTTTATCTATGAAATGGTTTAATAGGCAAACAAAATCCTGCGTGAGTACGTCAAAATATGTAGGGAGGAGTTCATGCCGAAGTAGGCGAATTAAGGTACAACACGGAAATTTGGCACTACTGAACCTGGGGATGCTCTTTTTATTAGGACTTATTGTGTCAGGTTGTGGTGGACAGTCCTTAGCAAGTTTATCTCCAATTCAACCAGTGCATAATATCGCAGATGCTTTAATGGAAAAAACCAATAATCCTTCCGCTGAAGTGGTTATTCCAGCAATTCCTTCCGAAGACCTGGCAAAGCCTGTTTTAGATAAGCATGGACTACAAACAGTCGGTTTTCGCCTGGCCAAGGTGATCGATGCCAATACCAAAGCATTAACATATATGCTTGCTTTTCCGGAGTACGCGTATTCTATTGACGATTGGAATAATTTTTTGACGGATTGGGCAGAGGTGGAACCACAGATTGAATTACCCAAGCAAAACGAAGACAGGAAGAGAGTAAATGTCATACTTGTCTCGGATCATCCGGAGGCATTTCAAACACAAGCAAGACAAAATATTCTCACCAAAACAAAGGATGGAATTACTGTTTCCATCTGTTATTGGCGTAGAGCAGATCTGGATCGGAGATATAATCGTGGGAATGCCTTTTCTCCCTTTTACGAGACAGAAGCACTCAACCAAGGTGACAAAACGGATGTGTTTTACGTGCAAATTACCAACAATCGAGCTGAACACATCATTTTTGATGTAAAAAAATGCACAGTAGTTGACCAGGGTGAAAACGTCTACCCAGGTCTTAATTACGAAGATTTAAGGCTACGGTTCTCTTATATGTCACGTGCCTCTGGGCTTTATGTTACAAACGGTCTTGAAATAGCGCGAGAGATTTTGCTTGAAAAGCAAATGTACATTGTAGAGAGGCAAGTCGGGGCAAATCGTGTCGGTGTTGAACCTGGAAAGAGTGCGGAAGGTTTCGTTCCATTTAGACAAGTAAAACGAAATGCCGTTGAACTTACCGTAATTCTGCCGATTGAAAAAGCCCCGCCTGCTGGAGGGGTACAGCGTTACCAAACAGTAGAGTTTAAGTTTCCGTTTACCCACAGCAGAGGAATTCGGATTTCTCAACCTGCGCCACAACGTTACTAAGAACGCAATAAGAGCATTTATGGTAAGTCTTAGAATTAATTGAACACTTTACACCAGCGAGGTTAGGAAACCTCCAAATCAACGGTATGAATCATGGCGAATGCCATAGGCGCATTCGTCTTTAGGCATTCCCTCCCTACCGTGGGAAGAAAGTGTTTATTTATTTTTCTAATTCACCATAATATAGTAAAATGGGACATCTTCTGTTGTCCATTATGTTTCCAAAATAGGTTTATGAAAGTGTCCCAATCATTTCAAAGCTTACTATAAATGCTTTTTCGTTTTCAACTGCAAAGACGTTCGGTGTGGATAACTACATCGAACGTCTTTGTTTGAGAATGTGGAAAATTGTCGGACAAAGCAGACAGCCCGAAATTCAGACAACAATATCACAAGGCGGCAGAGAATCTAAAAATGATTTGCCATAGCTACGGGTCCTGATACGCGAATCCAAAATTACTACGATACCCTGATCGGTTTGTGTGCGGATGAGTCGTCCAAATCCCTGTTTGAGACGGAGTATCGCTTCCGGTAAACTGAATTCCATAAACTCATTTCCCCCTCGTTCTTTGATCTGCTTGACGCGTGCTTCCATAACCGGATGTGTCGGCACTTCAAACGGAAGTTTTGTAATTACCACATTACTTAATGCTTCACCCCTTACATCAACGCCTTCCCAAAAACTGGAAGTGCCAAATAAGACAGAATTTGTATCCTCACGGAACGCCTGTAACATATCTGTCCGTGAGAGTTCCCCTCCCTGTTTAAAAACATCAATACCCATTTCAGCGAGGTAGGGAGCAACCTCTTCGTAAACTTCATCCATCATTTTGTAACTCGTAAACAGGACAAATGCTTTGCCATGCGTCAATTTGAGATAATGCTTTATTTCACGAATAGCAGCAGGGATAAATTCAGCATTATATGGGTCCGGCATAGAATGCGGAACGTGGATTTTTACCTGCTCCTTAAAGTTGAACGGAGAATCCAGCAGCAGTTCTTGACACTCATTTATACCGATCCGTTTCTTAAAGTAATCAAAATTCCGATTTGTAGCCAGTGTCGCACTTGTCATCACAACGCTCTCTTTTGCATCAAAAAGATTTTCCTGTAACATCTGACTCACATTTATAGGTGTAGCGTTGAGAAGAATGCGGGGTGTTCGTCCTCTCCATGAAGTTTCTGCCCAGTAGATATAATCTGTGTAGGGTTGTCGAATCATTAGATCCAGTTCTTCTCTGAGCCGCTTACATTGGTTATAGGGCGCAGTCAACTCCTGCTCATCGTCATCTGTTGTGGCATTATCGTGAAGTTGTTTGAGTGTTTTTTCAATGTGGGACAACGGAGCTTCTAATACATTTCCTTTCGGAAAAACCGCATCAACATTACCCTCATCAATTCGTTTTGTGGCGGTATATCTATCTATATCTGCAAAATACGCCGCAATCGTTTCGAAAAACAGATTAGCTTGTTCACGTGCTTCATCAACTCTATTAATAAGATCGGTTGAGTTAAATCGTGTCGCAGTTCCACTGCCGTTCCGCTGGTTGTGGAGTGAATCTAAGAACCATTTGATTTTTGTATTGCTAATTTCAAGGCTGGTATGGTGCGTTGCTGTGGCTTCCAGATGATGTGCTTCATCAATGATTAGGTAGTCATAGTTAGGGAGAATTCCCGCGGATGGGTCAATCTGTCGAATTGCCAAATCACTAAAAAGGAGATGATGGTTGACAATAAGCAGATCCGCTTCGTACATCTCATTCCGCGCATTGAAATAGAAACAGACATCATAGGTGGGACACTTACGCCCAAGACAGTTATCTCTATCGGATGCAACCTTATCCCAGACTTGCGGCATCGGTTGTATGGGTAGATCAGCGCGACTTCCATCTGCGGTTGTTTCTACCCAATTAATAATCTCTTGGATCTGATCCACTTCTTCCATTGTGTCAAATAGCGCCTGTTCGTAAACAATTAAACTCTCCAATCGCCGCCGCGAGAGGTAGTTTCTTCGCCCTTTTGCAAGGACTGCCTTAAAATCACGAGGGAGCACGTTTTCCAAAAACGGTATATCTTTCGTAACAAGCTGCTCCTGCAGGCTAATCGTATTGGTTGATACGACAACTGTTTCGTCTGTTTTGAGCGCAAGTGAGATGGCAGGTATAAGGTACGCAAAACTTTTTCCTACACCTGTTCCCGCTTCAACAATCAGATGTTCGGATGCAGTAAACGCACGAGCAACCGCGTTTGCCATGCGCAGCTGTTCCTCACGAAACTCGTATCCCGAAAGATGCTGCGCAATAATACCGCCAGGGCTAAAAATATCTCTAAGAGTCAGTGTTTTGGGTGTCTGTGTCATGTGTGTTTATCAAATGTTTTGCTATCAATCTATAATGGAAAAAGTGCGCGAATCAGCGTTATTTTCTGTTTTTATTAAAACGTAATAAGAGGGAATTCCAAAATCATGATGCAGGCAATTCGCATATTTTTAGGATTATTCTTATCCTGTTACACTTTATCAATAAGCGCGATTTACGCATTTCTACATATTTTTTAGTCTCGATTTCCGTATCTCAACAAATTTAGTATTTTTGTGCATTTTTTCTTGACAATTTATTTACAACATGTTATAATAATATTTGACGTTAGGAATCCACGCAGCGTGCGTGGGTTACGTTGGGTGCTTTCTAACCTATTAGGTTAGGTGCGTCGCCAGTGATACCACACCAGCGAGCGCTTAGCACTGTCACAGAAACAATTATGACAGAGCTGGTTAACATTGTAACATGTAAACACCTCGTGTGCCATGTTATAATGTTAGCCAGCACCCTATAGGGACAAATTACTAAAACCTTTCTTTGTTGGTGTACGCCAACATCCCCCTATAATCTGTCATCATTAGAATAATCAATACGCCGCGTATCGGCGTAAAGGAAATGCCTCTCTTTTAAACAGATAGAGGCAACCATAATCTATATAAAACGAAGGAGATTTCTAATGTTGAAACAGAAAGTTTTTCAAATCGCAGTAATTTTTGCTGCATTCATGATGCTTAATTTAACGGTTTATAGTGGTGAACCTTGCAACAGACCTACCGATGTCGACAGAGGTTTCGGCGAAAATAGCGGTGCCGACGGGCATGCAGAAGTTGTCTACACGGGATGGTGGGAGTCGGGTAACTTTCACTATGCCGGTATAACGTTATGGGGTTCCGTTCATAACACCAGTCCTGACAGAGTAGGTGTGACCATTAAGTGTCAATTTTTTGTTATCGAACTGACCGAGGATTTCGATTTTAAAGCGCAGTGGTACGCTATGCCTATTTTCCAAATTTCGGGAGCGATAGATCAAGGTGAAACTTTTATGCCTTCTCCTCACCTGGATGCCTTGGCTTTCCGTGGCGGTGATTGGCTGGCAGGTAAAAAAGTACGCGCTGAGAGTAGTATCACGGTTCAAGCAATATCACATAAACGTCAACCTCAAGCCAAGCCCGACGAATGGTTCGCATGGGGATGCGTCGACAAAGAATTTCCACGATTGAATTGATTATTCAACACGTTTTCTGCACAGGTGTCTTGTCCCAAGGCACCTGTGTTTTATAGTGAAATCCACAATTACCTTTACACATGGGCGAGGTTCGGAAACCTCGCCAGCGTGATGGTATTTGGACTATAAAAGGAGTTTTCTCATGAAATATAAACCTTTTCAGACTCACTGCCGAAAGCGCGCAATTCTCGCTGTTGGACTTCTTTTTGGCTTCCTTGTCTCGCAAAGTTCACACACCAAAATTGTCTTCATGTCTAACCGCGATGGGAATATTCCGCATATCTATGTGATGGAAGACAACGGCAGTAATGTCCACAGAATCACAGACCCAGCGTTTTATGATAGACGTCCACATTGGTTTCCGGATGGACAACGGGTTGTGTTTGAAAGAGACCTGTCACGAGGGGGGGCAAATATCTTCAATATTGAATTCGTTATCGTTGACCTCAAACCTTGGAAAGAATACCATTTTATGGAAAATCACCAAACGGATCGTTTTCCGAGAATATCTCCTGATGGGAAACAGCTCGCATTTTACAGCAACAGATTAAAAGATTGGCATATTCATGTGGCAGACTTAGAAAGCGGTGCGGAAACGGCTATCACTGCGAAACACGCTAATTTAGGGTTTCCCAGCTACCCGAATTGGTCTCCCGATGGGAAACAGATTGTTTATCTACAAGGGGAAAAAGATGTGGGAGAGCAAATATGGATCATGAATGCGGATGGTAGCGGTTTCAGACGCCTCAGTCATCCGGTTGGGGGGAACAATAAGGTTTGGAAGTATACACCGAGTTGGTCGCCATCGGGTGAATTCATCATGTATTCAGAAATTACCCTAACGCCTGATTTCGACAAGGTAGGCCCTACACGGCTCATTATCCAGAATGTGAGAACAAGACGAACCGAGATACACAACTTTCCGAGAGACTATGCGATCATCGATGGGTGTTGGATAAGTGACCGCACAGTGCTTTTAGGTATAAAAGCAGAGGTAGATGAACCAGAAGCCAATTGGGAGATTTATAAATATGACCTTACCAGCAGAAAATTAACAAACCTAACGAAACATCCCGCAGGTGATGGTGCTCCAGACTGGATAAGTGGCACGCTTGCTGTGTTTCCATTGGATAAACTCACTATTCGCTGGGCACAACTCAAGCAGCCGGATTGAATCGAACGCTAAATTGGAACCTCCCTATCAGGTTGCGATTTCCAGATGGTAGGTACGGTTTTTTCTAACCGTACACTTAGCAAGACGAATCACGTTAATTGGGCAGGACTTACGCATTCCCCTCGCTTGCGGGGGGATAAAGGGGGGTAAAACCTTGAAAATGCCAAAAAATCAGGGTTAAAATCCTTAAAAGGACAAGATTCTAAACAAGGATATCCGAATTTGCGTAAGTCCTGTTGGGTATAAAATCCTGGAGGTTATGGTGAATAGAAAAAAATGTTGATATTCTCCAATAGGGAGGTTTTTAAACGAATATTATTTTTGCAAATGAACTGTTAATTTTTCTGTGCCGTGGCTGCTTTTAATATCAAGAATTAGTTCTAACCTATCCTGCTCAGCCTGAAGCAGTGCCTCAAGCGTTTGAACGTCAGTGATTTCTTTCCCATTAATCGCGAGGATAAGCGCACCGCGCGGGATTTTTGCATTAAATCCGGGTGCGTTTTCCTTCACCCTCTCAACGATTACACCACGATCTATATCTGTTAGATAGGCGTATCTCTGGGCATCCCCCTTCTCCAACTTTCGGACTGCTAACCCGAGCATTTTCCATGAAACAGATTCACTTTCAAAGGGTATGCCTGCAATTTCCGGTGGCATTTCATCAATAGTTACACTAAATGTCCTTTCTTGTCCACGCCGCAACACTTTGATAACAGATTCTTTGCCCACCTGTGATTCTGCGATGAGCATCTGGAGTTCAATATTTTTTTGTACCTTTTTCCCATTATATCCAACAATAATGTCATGTCGCTCTAAACCTCCACGGTACGCAGGTGTATCCAGATAAACGTCTCTCACTTGAATACCTTGCGGTACTTCTCGCATCCTAATACCGAGGTAGCCACGGATAATTTTACCGTTTGCAATCAGCTGATTGCCAATTGTGTTAACGAGGTTACTGGGAATGGCAAATCCTGCCCCCGCTCTCGCCGGAGCAGGCGTGTTTTCAACCTTACGAATTAGGGCGTTGATTCCAATAACTTCTCCATGGATATTGAGCAGCGGTCCGCCACTGCTGCCGGTATTGATCCACGCATCTGTTTGGATAAAGTTTTGGTATCGAATGAAGCGCACTCCGAGGGGAACATCACGTCCTTTGCCACTGACAACACCAGTCGTAACGGAGTAATCAAGTTGGAAAGGGTTACCGATAGCAATTGCAAATTGTCCAACCCGAACCTTTTCCGAATCTGCTAACGGCAGAATTGGGAATTCCTGATCTCTGTCAACCTTTAGAACAGCAATATCTGTGTTAATATCTGTTCCGACTAATTTAGCACCAAGTGTGCTACCGTTTAACAACCTTACTCTGTAATATTCTGCTCCGTGAACGATGTGATCATTTGTTAAAATATAACCGTCTTGCCGGAAGAAGAAGCCAGAACCTGATCGATTTAAATCCCTATTTGAATGTGCAGCGAAAATACCGACAATAGCCGGCTTGCTTGTAGCAGCAATATCAACGAATGCGTTTTCAATTGCACTTAGCAGTTCCAAATTGCTCGGTTGTTCGACGCGTTTAGCACATGAAGAAAAAATCACGATAAAAATAAAAAGAGGGCAATATAAATAACTCTTTTTTTTCATAAAAAATCCTTTTTTCAGATTAAAACTGATTGGTAGCTGTCCAAAATATGAAGTCCCTATGTAAATTGAGAAAACTGATCGGCTATTTCCAAATTCCGTATATCTATTTCTGTGCAGTTAATTTTAACAAATTCTTGAGGGAAATGTCAATCTGTTTTTAGTGGAATTGTTTGTAATGTTTTGACGGATGGGATTAGATGTGTTATACTCTTGGCATTAAAATCACGACTATTGAAGGGATTGTCACTCAATGAAATTACTACTTTACCCGCTTATTTTTTTCTTCGCCATTACAACCACTATTGCTGAAGAATTCGCAACTATTGGCACGCCACCCTGGCAACCCACAGGCAAATATACACATTCCGATATCCGAGAGAGTTCTGGTATTGTCGCAAGTAAGCAGTTTGAAGGAGTCTATTGGACATTGAACGACTCTGGTAACCCCGCAGTACTTTACGCAACAAAACGGAATGGTGAACTAATCCAAGAAATTAAAGTGCGCGGCACCCGCAATTTCGACTGGGAAGCACTCGGCATTGATAACAAAGGACAACTCTGGATCGGCGACATCGGCAATAATAGCCGAATGCGGTTTGATTTAAATGTGGTTGTTGTGAAAGAACCGAACCCACACACTCAAACAGAAACGGAAGTCATCGCGAAATATCCGTATCGTTATCCGGACGAAAATGTAGATGCAGAAGGTTTGTTTATTGCTGATGGCATCCCCTATATTGTCTCTAAAGAACAATCAGGAGCGGTGCTTTATCGTTTTCCTACATTGAAAGCAGGTAAAAAACAGGTTTTGGAACGTGTCGGTGAGTTCACAGAAGCACAGTTGGTGACGGGTGCGGGGATTTCAGCGGATGGGAAACGGCTTGCTGTTTGCACCTACAATTCTCTCTGGGTATATCACCGCACCGATGACGATTTACCGCAAATGATCCAGCGTAAGCCGTGGGTATTGCGGCACAATTTTCTTGGTGAAGCAATCTGCTTTGAGGGCTACAACCTCTATCTAACAAACGAAGCACGTGATGTCTATGCACTCCCTCAATTTTGGTATGAAAAACAGTGGAAATTACCTCCAAAACACACACAATCGGCAATATCTTTATTAGTCAAACAAGAATCGAAAGGGTATGAATTAGAAAGCTATCGTGACGCTGGCATTGATATTGATGGTGGGCATGTTGCATTGAACGCTAAAATATCAGGCGCAGCAGCGCATCAAAAAATTGAAGTTCCCTATAAAAACCTATATGAAATCAGTGCTATCTTGACTCGTGGACCGGAATATGGACACGTAGAACTCACCGTTAATGGAAAGAAAGTCGGGCAACCTTATGACTGCTACCATCCGGAACTGATTGCTGGAACGTTGGTAACTTTTGGCACAGTCCCGTTGAATCAAGGAGATAATCAGATTATTTTAAAGAGTGCCGGTAAATCAACTCAGGCGACAGGCTACAAAGTTGGCGTTGATTCCTATCAAGTCCTACATGCCTCCCCATTTGTTCAACGTTATATGGTTTTAGGTCCTTTTCCAAAGACAGATACTAACACGGTTGTTCCATCGGTTTCTTCAGAGAACCCGCTCAATTTGAATGAAATCTATAAAGGTGTTAAAAACAAGGCTATTCGCTGGCGTGAGACAGAGACTAAAGCTAACGGCATGCTGGACTTACGCGCAAACATCGGCATGAACATAGGTGTGGTTGGATACGCTGTTACCTATGTCTATGCACCAAAAGCGATGGATACTGTCTTGCTATTAGGCAGTGATGAGACGGTTACGGTGTGGCTAAACGGAACAGAAATCCATAGAAAGCGGGTTTACCGTCGCATAACACCAGATGCAGATACAATCCCGTGTCAGTTGAAAGCAGGGTGGAACGAGGTTGTGTGTAGTGTTGAACAGAACAGCTGGACATGGGCATTGTCCCTGCGTTTTACCGATGCAGATGGAGTGCTTAAATATAGTCCGCAACCGGAAAAATAGCGTGGATTTAAGCAAACTTCGCGAATTATTTGTCTTATAGTGAAATCCAAAAATATATGCACGCTTTTGATCCGTGGATGCTAAACAGTCAGACTGTGTTGTAGCACAACCTGTATGAAGTTTAAAAAAATAAATCGGTAATTTGGCGAGGTTAGGAAGAAATCAACGGTATGAATCATGGCGAATACGCGTATGGTATTCGCCATGATTCCCCGCCTCGCCAGCAGGAGAAGTACACTTGTCTCGTGCGGGACAGAAAATTACCGAATTAATAAATTAATCTTCATTTAGGTTGTGCATATTCGTCCGCAACCTAACAGGTTGCTCTACAATTGCGAGGTAAAAACTATTTCTTGCCCTGCCAAATATACAACATCAAGCCATCTCATAAATTATAGCAAGTGCTGTTCAAATTAGCGCAAACTGGACTCTGAATTGAGTTCTGATCAAAATTCAACTAAAAGCTGCGGAATAATTGCCGCACTCCGCGTCGGTTTTTCAACGTTATTCACTTGGTAAACAAACCGCGCTAAAGCCCCTTCTGCAAAATGCCATGTAAACGCACCACCCAGCGTCGACCAAACCTGTTCATCAGGTTCTCGGTTGAACGTGAACGTGCTAAATTTCTCTGTATTCGGATTCCATATATCATATTTCAACCGAATATCTAAAGTTTCTGTCAAAGGCAACTCCGCGTGCAGATAATATCCCTCCACCGTTGCATTGCGGTCCTTTGCTGGTATCGGAATATGTAGATATTTCAAGAGGTGTGTATCTTTGCCACGAACCCATTCTGCAGCAAGATCAAATCGCCACAACTTGAAACTTGTCGCAAGACCCATACGGCGTTTATAGACCAACGTTGATGGGTTGACATCACCGTTAATCGGATTAAACGGATAACTATTGCCATCAAAATAGGATGCGCCGAGCCAAATCCGTTTGCCGAAAACAGGAAGCGTGCCGTTCACATGAGCAAACAGCGGCGGACTGTTGTTGCGGATCGGTTTCAGAACACCGCCGCCACTCCCGTGAGGCCCGATTCGGATGCCCGTTACCACCGTTCCTTCTGTAACAGTGCGGAGTGAGTCTGGTCCATCTGCAAGCGATAATGTGTAGGAGACCGGCCCCACAAAACCGTTGAGTTGAAATCCGCGGTCAGAAATAAAACCGATATTCTTCCGAACCAGATTATACAGTGGATTTGCCGCAGCATCTGACTTTGTATCAATACCGAAACCGTGCCGAAACCGACCGATTTTCAGAGACGCGCCCTTCGGTAAAACAGGAAGTCCTGTTAAAATAGCGTAAATAAACCCGTGATCGTCCGCTACTTGTGTCCCTAAAGGTGAGGTTGTCAACAACTGTTCACCTAATAGACTCACATGATCGCCAACACTGGTTGTTACCACGAATTCGGCAACATGAATGAGTGTAGTGCCACTGTCCCAATTGTTCCTATCTGGGACCAAATCCTGTCCGCGAGTGGGACGGCGGATATCCAACGCGCCACCGAATACAAGGTCTCCAAATGCACCACCAAGAAAATCTGAACTACCTGTTCCCTCTGATGTTTCCGTGTCATCAAAACTAAAAACATCATCCAAGTCTAATGCATCATCTGATTCAGTGAGCTCGTCTGTAGACTTAACATTTTCGGGCGTACTTGCAGCATCTCCTGGGTAAGAACGTGCGATAATTTCAGCTATATTGCTGAAACCGTCTTTATCCGAATCTGTCTTTTCAATCCGTGTGAATGTTGACAGATTCATACCGTTGTGTAGAAACGCCCTACCGTAAGGGTTAGGTGAATCTCCACCCTTCTTTGAGAAGTGACAGACGTTGCACCCACCTGCCCATTTATATTTAGCCTTGAACATTTTATGAAACGCTGGTAGCGCATAAGCCGACTGATCTGCGATCATAGCACAAAAGAGAGCCATCGCGCAGAGAAAAAGGATTTTTCGCATGATAAGTTCCTTTATATGAAAATGAATGGAGGACGAACTTGGAATCCGCCCTCCGAGACTTCAACCTTAATACTCTTCAAGGTCAATTGGTTTTTCGCTGAATCGGATGTGTGCTTGCTTGATTAACGCATCGATTTCATCCCACTGTTTACGCGTCTCGTCAGTGATTCCATCCTTATCAAGCGTTTTCGCAAAATCAGTGAGCGTTTTGCCAAACTTCTCCTGTAGTTCAGTATACTCTTCCGTTTGATCAGCGTTTTTCGTCGGTTCAAAATCGGAGATCAATTTGGTGTAAGTGGCAAGTTTTTTGGCAGCGGCTACCGCGTCTGCTTTCCCCTCATCTTTTTCAAAATAGTCAACGATTTCCCAGTAAGCATCCACCATTAAAATCATGAGTTCCTTTAAGTCCTCAACTTCAGGCAGTTCTTCTGGTGGTTCTTCCGGCTGCGGCTTTTTCTCCACATCCGACTTTGGTTTACGTTTCAGAAATAGCGCATAACTCATGACGAGTGTCTTTTTCGGGATCAAAGCGACCGCTTCTGAAGCCTTTTCTTGTCCCTTAATAGCCTCAATATCCTTACCAACTTTGAAAGCATCGTCTATTCCTTTGCCAATAAATTGCTTAAGGAACTTCTCTGATGCAATCGCATCCGATTCCTTGTGTTCATAGACCGCTACTTTCACGACTTTGCCCTTCATGTCGAGTCCAACGGCACCGTCTATAACACCACGCGGTCCCTGCACATCAACGAACAAAACTAAACCGAGCGGTTTCTTTTGGTCACTAATCGGAATATAGAAAATCGGTTTTTGGTCCTCTTTCCGAAGTTTAGTATCCAGTTCTTTTTCTATAGAAGCGATTTTTTCTTTTGTAAGCGTTGCACTTCGCTGAACAAATTTTTTCGCTTTCGGGAAAATAGCTGCGAGTTTCTTCCCTGGCCACTCTGTTTCATGTGCATCACTCAGTAGTGGTGTAAGGACCATCAAGGAAACTATTACAAGCAAAATGCCCGCACGAGATGGACGGAAAATTTGAAAAATCATCTTTTTCTCCTTATTATGTAATTGTCTGCTGCCACAACATTATGAATTATGACAGCAGACACGTTATTTTACTCTGTAACTTCGACCATGAAAGTAGGAAACAGAATTTGATCACTGTGCTTCAACTGACCGAAAATCTGATAGACACCTGGTTTCTGGAATGTCGTCATGAGCATCACGGTAGGCCCAAATTTATCGGGTGTGCCACCTTGATGTTGATGCCCTGTTGTAGGTGTCTTTTTCATTTTATGTCCGGCATGCGGATCCTTTTTCATCGTCCTATCTGTTTGTCCATTTGTCCGAACTGTACCATGCGTATGTAGTATACCATCTAAACGGGTACTGACAATAGCAAAATGCATAGGTGCGTCCAAAAATGGAACGAGATCAGTGATCGGTTTCCCCTCACGCGAAAAATGATAGGTGATATGAACCATCTCAGCTACCTTAATCTTTTCTGGAGCATTCATTTTCACCTGATATGTAGATGTCCCTTTTGTATCTGCTATGGAAACGGCTTTTGTATACCGATCGCCGCCTTCATCAGTATAGCCGAAAACGGCTTTTTCTCTACGAAAATCTTGAGAAAAATCAGTCATCTTCTTATCGCCTTCAACATTTACATGCAGATATTTTGCGAATTCAGCATCCGCTGTCATCATATCAAGTGCAAGAATATATCTACCAGCAACGGGGAAAGTAAAGTGCACTGTCCAAACACCTTCAAGTTCCGCCATGATGTCGCGAGACTCAAAATCTTCAGGATGGATATGTCCGATGGTCTGCAAATTCTCACTAACGATTAGCACATGGAGAATCCGATCATGGTGTACCATTAGATCTGTAAAAGGTTCACCCTTTGCATCGGTAAGCTGGAACCTGAGAATCGTTGGTTCTCCAGCCTGAATCTTTTTCGGTTTGGTGTGAAGCTTAACATTTAAAGCAGCAGTTTTATCTGCCTTATGTGTGTCGTGCTTTTCATGTTGTTCGGCAAAGCCGAGGTTTAGAAAAAACAGAGTAGTTACAACAATTGCTATAGTAAAACGAAAATTGAAAAACGTGGAAATTCGGGATTGCATTTTAATTCCTCCATATATTTAACCCGTATCAATTAAGGATAAATTCAAATAGATCAATCTTCCCGTTGCCTTACACAAAGACACGGAAAAGAAATCGCTCAAATTATGAGTAGTTGAAATTAATTAAGAACGGGTGTCCGGAGGACCGCGGCGGGATATGTCACTATTTAAGAGAGTAGTAAATAGCTTAGGTGGAGATGGGAGATGAAGCAATATCTCCTGATCTGTAGGTAGAGTTGCAGAGAACGGAACAATAGAAACGATTTGATGTGTCAACGATTCACGGATAACGTCTCCATTAGATGAATCTACAGGCAGAATCAGTTCTAAGTTATTTAAACAGCATGCAGTTTCACCTTCTGAAGGTGTTTCAGACTTACTTTCAATATCTGTTTCAGTTTTGTGGCAACAAGACGAATCAGTTTCAGTATGCGCCATCTGCATTTTTTCAGGGACGCTTCCGCACAAGATTTGCCCGAAAGCCGCACACAATAGTGGACATACAGAATGAACACAGATCAAAACCGCAAATAAGATAGGAAACTGCCAATGTTTTCGTAACATCGCTCAATTACTCCGTTGTTTCGTCAGAAAATAGATAACAAAATTCACATTTATATATGCTTCATGGATATTATACACCAAAACCTAAAAAAGTTGCAAGAAAAATTAGGACACATCAAAAAACAGTTTCTATCCTAACTTCATACAGCTTGCTCTACAAAAAATGTTCATGCCGATCTCACGTTAGTTTAGGTTTTACCAGAGACGGTAAAGCGTCGTGCCTGGATGTCAAGTTTTTAGCATGTGTGTTGTCTGAATCGCGGATGACGCGGACTATGCCTCTCCTCCCTCTATACACCCATCCAAAAAACAAACATGTGGACACCTTTATCGGCAATCGGACGAAAAACAACTTGGCAGCACTAAAACATAATCCGCGTCATCTGTGTACTCCGTGAAACCAGCGATTTTGACAACACGCACGGGCGCGGAAACCCCGCTCGGACGCAGAGTTTTTTCACATTATGCACCCCTTCCGATATAATCTTGTGTCTTAACATGATGAGAGGCATCAAATGTCCCAGTTTTGGAAAAAATGCCCAATTTCAGTTAATGTCAAATTTAATTTGACTTTTTGTTGTTTATGTTTTATAATGCCTATATCAACCAATCTGAGAAACCCTGAATACGGGTGCCTCTTATCTAAAATTATACTTTAGGTTTTTCAGCTTGGTTGCGGGGGTGCCCAGATTTTTTTAAGATGGTAGGCAACCCCACAACCAAGCACTGCACGAAGGAGGTGCTGAGTGAAAAAATTTACATCAAAAACGGTTGCCATCTTTTTGACAATCGTTTTGCTCGGTGGTGGTCTGTTTATCGGCGCGCAAAATATCACGCGCGCCACACAAACAGGGATGCCTCTGTGTGAACAATGGCCAAAACCGGAATGTTTCCCACGTGGACAAAAACCGATTTCTATTTGTCCACTTCCGAATCCAACTCCCTGCCTGCTGGAATCAGCGGAATAAAGAGATAACCCAAAAACAAAGGAGTTCATAATCATGTCATATTTGAAGAACAACTGGCATTGGATGCTTTTTACTCTTGTTATTTTCGGAGGTATTGGTGTAACCGTGTGGACACAGTTGCAAACTGATGCTGAATCGAAAACCGTTTATAAACCGCCATCAGCGGAAACTTTGCAAAATATCCGGGAGAAGTCGGCTGCACAGAAAGCGCAAGAAACTGATGGCACAAAAAGACCCCCGCCACCAGGGGAAACGCACGAAACGGGACACTGGCACGGTGACCATTGGCACCGAACCGCTCCCGCAGGTGCGCAGCCAAGTAAGGTCGAGTATGGTGTTACACGACAAGGAAAACGGTATATTAAAAATCCGATGTGGGCAGATGTTCCCGCTGCCAACGCAACACCCACCGGACCGTCCCTCAACATTGATTGGCAAGACGGTGGACATCCACCGCCCGGTTCCCGTATCAACTGGCGGGACCCACGCACGTGGGAATCCTATCGCAACTTCTGGGGGTTTGAGCCGCCGAAGTTCAGTTCACAGACAGGATACGAATACCGTCCTCGTCTTGATAACTGGGGAACGCCCCTTCAACATTTTCGTGGTACTTTTATTATAACGCACTATAAGAAACGTATCGGTTTTCGTCCGTCTCCTGAACAGTTGGCAGCATACAAGCAGTTGCAAGCGCAGTTGGAAACTGCGCGTGTCAGTGGAGATACGCTCCGTGCCGACAACCTACAACGGGATATCCGGTCCCTTATGAATAGTGCGCGCGGCGAACTGCCTATCAGACATACCTACCACAGTAAGGGCTACGGTCCAGCAGGGGTACTCGATGGTCCGGAAAAGAGAAAGGCAGCCCGCGAAGCTGCGGAACGTGATCTGTATAAACGTATGGGTATTGAACACCTATACAATTTTTATGTAAAAGAACAATAATTTTATCTCGCTTTGATGCGAGTTTACTTTAAAAAGGAGTTCAAAAATGCGTACAAGAATTTTATTTTCTCACAAACTATTGTTATTTTGTATTGTAACACTTTCACTCTTATTCAGTGGCGTTTCCTTTAACGTTGCCGAAGCTGTATCTACTGGCACTGTAGACTTCAGGGGTTCCGAAGTCTCCTCCAACATTCCGGCAGGCGCACACTACCAGCATGTTGGAAATCGAAAAGTCTCTACAGCGTATCTCATAAATATTTTATTGACATACGTATGCAAGCAAGAAGGACAAAACCTAAATAATTTTCAGCATAATATTCCCATCGGACGACTAAACGCCGAAAATCCTCTAACCAACTGAAAAATCTTTCTACTTTGAAACGACGCTTATACCGTCGTAAACGCCGACCATCCTGTGTAGCCTGTTTTTTACGATTCTTTTTAGGAGGGGCTACCATTTCAATACCACGCCCCCTCAAAGACGCATCTAAAGGATCAGAGTCATAGGCTTTGTCCCCAATCAACACTGCGGGATGCTCGGATGTCCAACACGCATCCAATGCCGGTTCAACTAAGCACACTTCATGACAAGAAGCATCTGTAATCAGAACACTCACAGCTCTACCGCTTTTCTCTGTAATCGCTACCAACTTTGTCCCTTTGCCACACTTCGTTTTACCCACACAAGGGCCACCTTTCTTGGCAGGAACAAATTTCGCATCAATATAGCACTCACTCATATTTATTTTTTTTCCGTTTTTCAAGCATTTCTGTGAGTGTCATTTGAACGCTTGCAAGCGTTCCATCTGATGACCATTGCTGAAAACGACGATGACAAGTTTGATAGGGGGGATACTTTTCGGGTAAATCCCGCCAAGGGGCACCTGTTCGCAACACCCAGAGTATAGCATCTAACACTTCTCTATTACCACGCCAAGGTCTACCCGGTTTACCTGATGGCGGTTCTGGCATTAGGGGTTCAATAACTTCCCATTCCTTATCACTTAGCTCCATTCAAATCATCTCCTTACTTATAGTAGAAATAGATATAGTTTAGCAGGAATGATGAGGAATTAAAAGAAAAATTCAAACCATTTAATATTTATGAGATACACTGTAATAATGTAGAGGTAACCCCCGAAGGCGAGTCGCGGCGTGTTGTTTTGGAAGAGAAATGGAAAGCTCCACTGGGCAAAGCGCCGGATATCACGATCTTCACGTTAGAAGTGACAGCGAAAGGACAGGGGCGTATCTTACTGACGCTCAACCGAGATAGCGGCGGTCCAACCTCAAACGAAGATGTTGGCAGCTACAGAGGCCTGGAAGATCCCACAGCCTTAGATAACGACGAGAAATTCTACTTGGAACACCATGTTCCGCATGAGAACATTCGTTCCTATGAAGATGGTTTTGATTCGCCTTACGATGATGAGTGTGTTCCGGTGAAACACAAAGGCTATAACCTTGAAGTTGTCACAGGCAGGGAGGACTTAGACGCAGTCGGTAAAGTGTTTGCCGAAAAGGTTTCTATTGCGTATGGCAGAGAGAGAAGTACGCAGCAAGCACTGGGACTGACAGGTGGCTGGGATTCGGCTGCGATAGAAGCGAACTTTGTGCATGGCACGAAGCGAACGTGGGGATGGAAACTGATTGCCCACACTGAGAATTATACGAGCGATTCAATAGATTCCTCCTTTCGGGTGACAGTGAATGACATCGTTTCTATCGAGGAAGGTGATCCACAGGATCCTGCGTGTGTTGAATGTGAAAACTGTGACGAGTTTGTTCACAATAAGGACGACCATTATCTCGGTTTGTGTCCGATTGATGACAGTGTTGACGGTTGCGGCAAAAAGCGTTGGTCTTGCGAAACATCCAAACAGCTGGCGTGGCATCAAATCCGAGATTGCTATAACTCTGTCACGGTGCCGCTGCCTTTAGCGGGTGGTCCGACAGAATTTTGTCCAGAACGTTTTCGTCACTGCCGTAATTCGGAGTGTGATTTCAGAATAAAGCGTAAACGTGGACATTCAGATGGCACACAATCCAATTCGCCGTCGGGTGTTGCCAACCTCACAGCAGAAAGTCATCTGATTGACGAGCCGCCAGCGATGCATGTCTGTGGCGTGCATGAGTCTTGGCAATCAGGGGATCATGCGTGGGGCACATTTCTGTGTGGTGATGCTACACATGTCGGGTATCTGTGTCAAGTCTCTTCAGACCATAGCACCTTGATTTCAGGTTACAGCGGTTCATTTTATGAGTGCCAACCGCATCAGACGTTTGCGTGTGGGCATACGGATTTGACGGCGAATGCGTCAACCCATGTTCAGGCGCAATGCCCATCTACAAGTGCCGGCGGTGTTCGCTGCACGCATACATATTGGGCGTGTTTGCATCCGGCGGGTGGGTCGTCTCACAACCACACGTATATGTCTGCGTGTGGGGCGTGTAGTGTTTCTTATGATCCGAGTAATAGCACGGAAAACAACAATCACCGGACGCGCACGTGTCGGTGGTGTAGTCAAACGTGGCAAAAGTGCGTGAGCGGGGCACCACAGTGTTTAGTCAAGACGAATCGAAAATGCTGGGCGATAGATTAGCCCCGTCGCAAACTTATCTCACAGGCAGGTCCCCGTTTTGGGTGCCTGCCTTTTCTTTTTTCTGAATCGCGGATTTCACGGAAGACGCGGATTATTCCTATCCACTTTCTGGACACACACCAAAAAAATCTTGTATTTTACTTATTGTATGTGTATAATGCAGTTAACCGATAAATGTTCAACTTCACAGACGTTTCCCAAAAACTATCTCAACCAGAAAATATCTTTTATCAATGTCTATACAGATCGAAAACCGACTTACACAATTCATTCCAAATCTAAATATCTCTCAAGAAGTGTTGAAGCAACAGTTAGCGGCTTTCATTCAATCCGAGCGGGAACAACTCAAAGCCCATATCTTGGATGGAGAGAGTGGGTTTTCTGTGTGTGCTATGCACACGCAGATATGGGATGCCGTTATTCAGAAAGTTTACGAAGTCGCTTCCTATCAAATTCAGGATGAATACACAAAACAGGTTGAAGAGCTGCTCAAGATACCTGGTGTTGATTACAGTGATTTCTCAGATGACATTCCTGACGAATGGACACCTGATGTTGCGCTGTATGGTGTAGGGAGTTACGGTAGAAATGAACTCTGTTACTATTCAGATGTGGATGTAGTGTATACCTCTTCTGTTGATCTTGAGGACGTATATGATGAGGGCACTTTGGAACTTATCCGTTGGTTCTACGACTTTTTTGACAGTCTCCATTCAGTGATTCCCGGTTTTGAGTTTAGTTTTATCTACCGTCCGATGGCGGATATAACAAAGTGGAACTACCAAGACATGACCGCACTAATTGACATGCGGTTTATCGCTGGTGATACGACACTAACAGAAAAATTCCGAAAAGCGGTTCATTCCGAAAAATCCGATATTTCGCTTGTGTTAGACCTCCTTCAATCAAAAGCGGATTCCTTCAAAGCATCCGAGGATACCATCTACCTTAATCAACCCGATATTAAAACAGGACGTGGTGGGTTACGCACACTTCAGTACGCGCTTTGGATATGTGGACTTCCGCAGTTCACCTCAATACTTGAACTCTACCAACGTTATGATGATGAACAACTGATGCCGTCTCTCGATTTTATGTTCAAAGTTCGCAATTTGTTACACGTTTTAGCAGATGCACCACACGACTCGCTCTCCTATTACCCAGAACAAGATGATACACTTCAGGCACAAATTGCTTCTGCCCTCAGTTATTCAGATGAAGCAGAAAAATCCCGTTATGAATTTATGGCGGACTACTATGCCAAAGCCAAATATTTGCATTTCAAGGCGGAATTATTGATACGGAAGTTTCTCGCCAATGGAATACCCGTTTCTGATGTACTTGGTGTGCGAACAGACGTACTTTACTGTATTGATAACAACTTCGGCGAACTTGATACGGACGAGATTTTTAAACTGTTCACCTACTTTCAACAGTACGATTTTGAGATTGACCCATCGCTTGCGACCTTTATTTTTGCATACTTAGATGCGTTTGACTGGGAACGTTTTAAACCGAGGGTTGCTGAACTTATCAACACACCGGGTAATGTCGAAAAGACTCTAACCCGTCTACATAGGCTCGGTATCTTGTCTCGCCTCGGTGAGGGAGGTGAACGTTTTGAAAAAGCGATGATGACGCGAAGCGAACGCAGCCTTGATCCATATACTGTGGGAAAACATACACTTACTGCAATAGGACATCTTGATGAGATTCGTCGAACTGAATCAAGTAGTCCTTTTGGAGGGGCGCGCCCCAGTCAACCGATGTCGCCCTCTTCAAGCTCTGAGTTAGAGGAGTTGAACACAGCTTTTCGCTCCCTCTCCGATCCAGCATCATTATATATGGCACTTTTTCTGCATGATATTGATAAACCCGACCCGACACATCCGCAGACGGGCGCAGAAAAAGCGAAACGTATCGCCCCAGAATTTGGATTTAATCCACAGCAGACAGACGAGATAAGTTTTCTGATTCGTGAGCATCTCACAATGATTACATTGGCACGTTACCATCAATGGGATGAAGGGACAATCTCAGAGTTTTGTGGAAAGGTCAATTCACTTGAACGTTTAACTGCGCTTTATCTGTTAACTTATTGTGATTCAAAGGCAAACGGTTCCCAAAACTTTAGTAACCTCGTGAAACATAATCTGAAGCGATTGTACGAAGTTGTACGGGTGCGTTTCGGAGGGCAAGAGGAAGCGCAGTGGGGTGTTTCCGCACCACCAGCAGAATTTCAGCATTTCCTCCATCAGATGCCAGTCACTTATCGTATTGGTGTTGCACCTGAAGAAATCTCAATACACATTAAAATGATTTCACAGGCGGAATCAACACCTTCTGATGATGCGAATCAGACAGCAAACGCAGCTATTCTCCAATTCGTTGACAAGCAGGGTTTTACGGAACTGCATCTTTGTGGGCATAGTCGTATTGGGAAGTTGCACACGGTAAGTGGATTGTTTTTTGCGAATAACATTGATGTCCGCGATGCCCGCGTCTATACGAAACAGGATACAAATGTTGAGTTGGAAATTTACCGTCTTGTGCATCAGCCGCCACATTCTACCGCTGAACCGCTGCCACTTGACGAGGAATTGAAACGGGATTTGGATTTTGACATCCGAAGTTTGATGGCAAGAGAGGTAACACTTGAACAGATTTTTGAAAAACACTATGTAGATCCGACAAGCACATGGCGAGTTGACAATGTCACTGTAGAAACAGCAAGAAACTACACAGAAATTGTTGTAACAGGTGAGGAGAAGGTCGGTTTTCTCCACTATTTCAGTGGAATTTTGGCGAAATTGGAATTAAACGTTGAGATGTGCAAATGTTCTGGCTTGGGTGGTCAAGCGATTGACCGATTTTATGTGCAACCAGTTGCTGATCCGCAAAAGGTGCGTGATCAAATTTTAGCGGAGTTATTAGCAGATAAATAATGTAAGTGCTTAGTCAAGTGTTAATTGATGGACTTGTAGGGGTCGGGAATCGGAGTTCCCTCCTACCATAAGCAGGCTATCTGTAGGAGCGATCTCCGAATCGCGACCTACAATAATATGCTGACAAAGCAGTAAGTGCCAATTGCCTCAGGGTTATTTAGTTTTCGGTTTTTTGAGCAGATTTTATCACAGACGTTAATATATCAATGAACTTATGTCCATTATGATTCAAAATCTAAACTTGAAGTTAACCTTAATAACTAAGAATTCTTAAAACTAAATAACCCTGCAATTGCCTAAACTTGCTTGACACTTTCTCAATTTTCAGTTACAATTAACACACATAATGCAAACCGTGGATCAACTGCCAACCCCTATTTTCACGCATCTTATGGCAAAGGAGAAGGAGCGATGACGACTTATCTAAAAGGACTCGATATCCCTTACGCACAGACAGATGACTCAGACCTTTATCCAGATACGGATGGAAAACCGATGGCAGTTAGCGACCTTCACAGACAAATCCTTATCCGAACGTTACAAGTCCTTGATGCACATTTTGAAGAAAAACCGGAAGTCTATGTATCTGGTGATATACTGATGTATTATGTGGAGGGGGACCCGCGTAAATCAGTTGCACCAGATGTTTTGGTCTCTTTCGGTTTGGGTAAGAAACGCCGGCGGACGTATAAGGTCTGGGAGGAAGGGAAAGTGCCTGATTTCGCAATGGAGTTTTCAAGCAAAAACACATACCGAGACGACTTAGGTAAAAAGTTGGAACTTTACGGTTTATTGGGAATACAAGACTACTTCTTATATGATGCGGAGGGGTTGTATTTACCATCTCCGCTGATGGGTTATGAGTTGGTTGATGGGACGTATGTTCCGATTTCAGCAGGTCCGACTGGCGGTTTACGTTCTTCTGCTCTGGGTTTAGATTTCCATGTTGATAATGTGGGTTTAGGTATTTATGACCCAATTGCAGATGAGTGGCTTCAAACACCTGCGGAGTCAGCACTATCGCTTGCTAAACAAGAAGCTGTCCGTGCAGAAACTGCTGAAGCACGCGCAGAACAGGAAATCACACGCGCAGAAACTGCTGAAGCACGCGCAGAACAGGCAGAAACGGAAGCCGCACAACTCCGAGAACAACTCGCGCGCTTGCAAGCCCGCACCTAATACCTAATTAATGAAATCCATAATATGTTAACACGTGGCAGTAAGATGCGGTGTGAAACCGCACCATAGAGGCCAATTTATGAAAAGAGGTACGCGCACAGCCCTGCCCTACCGCATTGGAGAAGAAGATGAAACAACGAGTACTTATCACAGGTGCAGCGGGAACAGTAGGTTCAGCGCTCTGGCAGGCATGGGAAAAGCAGGACTTATACACCTTAACCTTGTCGGACATCAAATCGATTGAGGGGACAACATCTCGCGTAGAGTTGGCGGATATTCGGGATTACACTGCAATGCAGGAATTGTGTCAAGAACAAGATGTGTTGGTGCATTTGGCTTATCTCCGCAACTATTCACTTGGCAAAGTTCCGGGTGAAGTTAGTGACATAACTGTATCAATGAATTTGTTTGAGGCTGCACGAGAGGGTGGAATTCAGAAAATCGTATACGCAAGTACAAACCATGTGTCAGGATGGAATGAGCGATTGAGTTCACCGCCAAAGTTCTCTACTGGTGATCAATTCAGACCTGATGGGTGGTATGGCGCGATGAAAGGCATGGCAGAAATTGCAGGGCGATACCTTGTTGACGCACATGATATGCGATTTATCAGCATACGTATCGGTAGTTTTAATGGCACTTATGAGCCAAACGGAATCCGGCATTGTAGCACACTCCTAACACCACGCGATTGCGTGCAACTGTTCGGGTTGGCTGTAGATTACGAGGGGCCTGTCAAATACCTGATAACCTACGGTCGCTCAGCGAATTCCGATGGGTATCAGCAAAGTTACCTTGACATCAGTGAGGCAGTTGAAGTGTTAGGTTATGAACCACAAGATAACTTGATTAAGACACATCTACACAAATTTTGGCAGAACGAATCATGAATTCCGAACCGCGTTACAACGACATCTACTATAAACGCACCACTTCTCACTCACAGATAATTGACGCGGTGCAAGATGGTGCTATCTCTTTGCACGGTTTACCTTCCCCTATTGACTGGCAAAAACTCTTTGGCAATACACACCCGGTAGAGGTCGAGATCGGATTCGGCAAAGGGCGGTTTCTATTGGAAGCGGCAAAGCAGTTTCCACAGATAAACTATATCGGTGTGGAGCGCGCGCAAAAATATGTAGAAGTCACACGTGAACGGTTTAAAAAATATATACGGCATTTCTCAGTTGATAAAACTTTGGGTATGTTCGAGAATGTTCGTCTTGCATGGACAGATGCCAATTACTTTTTGACACGATATGTGCCTGATGAATCGGTGCAAGCATATCATATCTATTTTCCCGACCCGTGGCCGAAAGCACGGCAACAAAAGCGTAGGATCTTTCGCAATAAGGATTTCCTTGCTGCAATTACACGAACTCTGATGTTAGGTGAAGGTAAGTTGTACGTAGCAACAGATTTTGCTGAATATTTCAGCGAAATCCAAGAACGACTTGCAGATTTTACTACCTTAAAATCTATCCCTTTGAATTTAAGTGGTTACGAACATATCGCTACAAACTTTGAAATGAAATATCGTTTAGAGGGCAGGAAAATCTATCGGGCGGTTTATGAGAAATCGTAAAGATATTGGAGAAAAATGGCAACTGTCGCAACAAAAATCCTAATAACACCAGAAGAATATCTTGTTATGGAACGAGAAGCGGAATTCAAAAGTGAATACCGTGACGGACAGATTGTTGCAATGCCGCGCGCAAATCGTCAGCATAATCTCATTACCGGTAATATTTTATACGGATTCCACAGACAGTTGTTAGAACGAACTGATGAAGTTTATACTAACGATATGCGCGTAAAGGTAAGTGATAGCGGTTTATACACATATCCTGATGTTGTCGTTGTATGTGATGAACCGCAGTTTGAGGACAATCACGTTGATACACTTCTCAATCCGACTGTCATCGTAGAGGTGCTTTCCCCATCAACTGAGAATTATGATCGGCATGACAAATTTTTGTCTTATCAGACTCTTGAATCTCTACAAGAATATATTCTCGTTTCGCAAAACGGTGTGCATGTTGAACAGTATGTCTGTCAAAATGGAAATTGGACTCTGAGAGAATTCCGTTCACTTGATGATGTGCTTGTGTTAGCATCAATAGAATGTCAGTTGGCTGTACGCGCAATCTATGCGAAAGTCCAGTTTACGAGGTAGATCGGAAAATGAAGAAAAATCAACCGACAATGTGGCAATCTCTTCCGGATGCACCTGGAGTTTATCTAATGAAAGCTTCCGACGGGGTACCTATCTACATCGGTAAAACAGTAAACTTGCGGAACCGTGTGCGCTCCTATTTTCAGCAGAGTGGAATCACTGAAAACCCTCTTACAGCGCAAATGATGCGGTATGTGACAGAGGTCGATTATATTGTCACGAGCACTGAAATAGAGGCATTGGTCTTGGAGAATAATCTGATTAAGGCACATCAACCACGATACAATGTAAAACTAAAAGATGATAAACGCTATCCATTTCTGCGTATAACAACAAATGAGCCTTTTCCGCGCATGATGATTACGCGCAAGACAGAGAACGATGGCACGCGCTATTTTGGTCCCTTTGTTCGTGTTCGTTCCACCCGACAGGTTGTTAAACATTTGACTAAATTGTTCCCCATCCGCACCTGTACACTACCGCTTGAAGAAACAAGAAATAAATACCGCGCCTGTCTCGATTATCATATCGGTAGGTGTCCAGCACCTTGCGCAAATAAGATAAATGTTCAGGATTATAAAAAGATCGTCCATAAGGTCTGTCAGTTTTTAGGCGGGAATACGGATGCCGTTGTAAAGGAATTGCGTCAGCAGATGGAAACTGCATCGAAAGCACTCAATTTTGAGACAGCGGCGAAATATCGAGATATGCTCAAAGATGTTCAACAAGCAGTAACCACGCAACAGAGTCTTGATAATGTGTCAACCGTTGATGAAGACGTTATCGGTATTGCAACCGCTTTTCAACACGGTTTGCAAAGCCGTCTTGGCGATATTGCCTGCGTACAAGTGCTGCACATTCGAGATGGCAAGCTGCTGGAGCGTGAGCATTATTACCTTAACGATGTACATCCTGAATTAATACCAACTGCTATCAGTGCGTTTGTCTCTCAGTATTATCAAAATGCTGTCCTTGTACCAAAAACGATTGTTTTGCCGATGCCCATTGAATCGGTGGAGCTGATTGAAAAATGGCTTGGCGAGAAGCGTGGAAATCATGTATCTTTGCATGTGCCAAAGGCAGGTAGGCTCAGACGGCTACAAACTTTAGCAACTAAAAACGCAGAGGTCCTCCTTGTACAGCGGGAACAGAGTGTAGTTTATAGTAGTGCCGTGAACCCAGCACTGGTTGAACTACAGGAACTCCTCAAGATAAATCATCCGCTCAGACGAATTGAAGCGTATGATATTTCGAATTTGGGGGATAGGTTCGCCGTCGGGTCTATGGTAGTTTTGGAAGATGGGAAACCGGCTTCAAGTGAATACCGGCAGTTTCGTATTCGTGATGTGATCGGACAGAACGATTTCGCTATGATGCAAGAGGTGATTACACGCCGCTTTCGGCGTGCCGAGACAGGCGATAAAAAATTTAGTAAATTGCCGGATTTAATGTTGATTGACGGTGGTAAGGGGCAGTTGAGTGCTGCACAGGCTGCGCTTCAACCTTTTGCTGAGGTGAATTTGGATCCTGTTCCCACGCAGATTCCGATGATTGCCTTGGCAAAACGGATTGAAGAAATCTTCGTTCCGGGAAACCCTGAGCCGATCATCCTAAGGGAAGATAACCCTACCTTACACTTAATTCAGCGGTTGCGGGATGAGGCGCATCGGTTTGCTATTACCTACCACCGTAAGCTGCGGCAAAAAGCGCTCAGCGAGTCTGTACTTGACGAAATACCAAATATCGGTCCAAAGCGGAAACAGGTTTTGCTACAAAAATTTGGTTCTATTGATGCAATTCGACAGGCAAGTTTGGATGAACTTCTCTCTGTGAAAGGGCTTCCACGAAACGTTGCTGAAAACATTCGAAAACATCTTTAAAGTTTTCTTACTATCCCAATCTTTTTGATGGGGCTGCCCCAATTTGTGCTATTGAATATACATTTGCCCCTTATTGTGCAGCTACCTATAATAACTTCTCGGAAATATGGTATTCTTGTTTTGGCATATTATTTGCTCTATATTCATCATCTGCTTGGAATACATATTTCTTTTTTCGGCGCGCTTGGTAGCACTCCGAAGTACGGTGTGACGTTGATGTAATCTGAATTATACTAAAGTTTGGACAATTTATGTCAGTTATATCTTGAGTTATCAAGTCTTTTTCTATTTTTCTGTAAGTTTCCCATATCAGTGGAACCTCACGAAAAATGCTGCACGCCAGCGGAGTGCTATGTTTATAGAAAACATTATGGGCATATTTTCGCACTCCAGCGGAGTGCTATGTGTCGGTTGGACTAACATACCGCTCCGCTGGAGCGGGAGGTGTCGGTTCGGACTATCACTATAAACATATTGCTCCGCTGGAGCAAAGAGGGGTTCCGTTTTGTGTTGCGTTAGGGTTTCGTAACAGATGGAGTCCAACAATTTCTTATATTGAACTCACGAATGAAAAATTGTCCAAACTATAGTAAATTATATAAATTGCCTAATTACTGAGATCTAAAATGAGAGAAACAAACATTAAAATTGTCGGTATTTTGCTTATTCTACTGGCTGTAGCCTTTTTACATGTGAAACTCTACCGTTTTGCTGAAATGACATACGACGGTAACTTGCAAGTTCTGGTATGCTTAGGGCGTGTAATTAACATAGATACCAGTGACGAGGCAGACCAAATTCTATCCTTCCGTATCCTCTCTGGTCAATTCCGTGGGGAAACGGTTCAAGTAGATAATATCTGGATCGGGCGTGCTTTCAGTGATCGCATCATGAGTAAAGGTGATGTGCTGTTTTTAGAGATTCCGATCCATGAACCACAAAATCCGACAATTGAATCTGTGTCAATGCGAGAGTACTTCCGAACCCCATTTCTACTGTATCTTGCAGGAGCCTTAGGGGTTCTGATGATATTGGTTGCAGGAATGAAGGGCGTACGTGCGATCTTAACGTTGTTTGTTACTGCCCTTTCTGTCGTGTATCTTCTTGTTCCGCTAACTATAAGTGGCTATAATCCAATTGCAGTCGCGTTGTTGATAGCTGCCTTTCTAACGTTAATGACCTTCCTTCTCATTACAGGGTTCAGTCATAAAGTCATCTCTGGGGTGCTTGGAACACTCGGCGGTTTGACGGCTGTTGGTATTCTATCTATTCTTAGTCAACATCTGATGGCGCTAACGGGGTTGGCACAAGAGTTTGGTTTTTTAGAACTCGGCATTTCACTGTGGCGCACAGAAGGTTCACACCATTGGAATTTCACGGGCATCCTTTCTGCTGGTATCATTTTAGGCGCAGTCGGTGCCATGATGGATGTGAGCATGTCTATCTCTTCCAGTGTGCATGAAGTCAAGCAGGTAAATCCGAACATCAACGTGCGGCAATCGATCCGGGCAGGACTGAACGTTGGGCGTGATATTATGGGGACAATGGCGGATACACTTATCTTTGCTTACCTCGGCGCACACATGATCACAATGTTGCTACCACGTATTGAATTTCCTGAGTCAGGTGTGCTATACCCATTTTTGCGGGTAGTGAATGAGGAAGCAACAGCAGTAGCGATTATCCAAGCTGTGGTGGGAACAATCGGGCTTGTTCTCACAGTCCCGATTGCAGCAACAGTTGCGGGTTTTCTCACAAAATATACGAAAGTAAACAGGTCAGAGATTCATGAGAATCTACCTACAGAAGAGGAGTTAGAAGAATTATTCGGTAGTGAGTCCACACAGAGCGGCACTCGTATTTTTTCCAGGCGATCTGCTGTACCACTCGCAATGCTGCTCGTGCTGATAGGCACAATGTTTGTTTACCATCGGACACGTGGACTTTCTGCGACAATTTCCGAGGTGCACGATGAACAAGGACAACTTTTTGACAAATCGGAGTATGTGAAGGGGAAGGTCCTCCGATTACTTGAATCAAGCGGAAATTTTCTGTTCACCATTGACGGATCTAATGCGACCGATTTGGACAAGAAAATTGTCCCTGCTGCTTTAAGAGAGGTATTTGCAAACGAAAAAATTAAGTTATCTGATGATGCCGCTGTTTCTATTAAACCGTGGAAAGACAGTCGATGGTTAATTTCTGATAACGAGTATGAACAGACTTACAGCATTCGTGCTGCACAAGATGGCACAAACACTCTCAACGTATATGATTCAGAAACCGAGCACCATGTGCTTGAAGTTGAGATCCTCAGTGGTATGTATAAAGGGGAACATTTAGTTTTACGGAATATTGTCAATCATAGCATGCCGTTGTTAAGTATCCCTGCGGAGCCTGGGGATATCGTCCTCTGTCGAGTCGGTGGCGATTCAAAGCAGATTAGCCTTCACAACATTGTGCAAGAATATGCGCGCGATAAATATCTTATCTGGTTTGTCGGTGGGATGTTTCTGCTTATCATCCTTGTTGGTAGGATTGAAGGCATCCGGACGGTTTGTGCAATGCTATTCTCTGGTGCAGTCATATACTTTTTTATGCTGCCGCTGATTTCACAAGGGATGAACGCAATATTTGTTGTTACACTTACGTCGGGTGCTGTAGCATTTGTATCTTTAGTTTTTGTTATCGGCCCGAGTCGAAAGACCTTCTCCGCTGTTTTAGGAACAATGGGCGGTATCCTGGTGGCAGGTTTGATCGTACTCTTTGCGCAAAAGCATCTACATTTTACTGGGTTAGAGGGAGCAATTGCAGCAGATATTGTGGAAGCAACACGGACACCCCCTTTTGATTTTGTACAAATTTTGTTGGCAGGCATGCTGATGGGCGTTTTAGGCGTGGCAGTCGATGGTGCGATTGAAGTGGCATCGAGTATGGAAGAGATTCGCCGCGCAAACCCAAATATGCCAACATGGCGATTGATTGCCTCTGGGCTCAATGTTGGCACTGATATTCTCGGCACAATGGTGAATACGTTGGTATTCGCCTACCTTGGCGTGGAGTTGTTGCTGGTGATTACAATTATTGCACCAAATGTTGAATTATTCAAGGAACCAACGGTGCAGTTACTAAGCGTTGGGGTTGTATCTGCGGAGATTGTTCGATTGCTTGCGGGCACACTCGGATTGGTATTAGCCATTCCGATTACTGCCGTAATTTGCGCTTTTTGGAATCCAAAGAAAATTTAAACTTTACTGAGATGCATGTGTCTCTATCCTCTATACAACGTCCGCATCTGTTTTATCACCTGAGGCAGCTTAGCGATTACCGTGTCAATTTCTTCTTCAGTCGTCCTTCTACCGAGTGAAAACCGCACGGTACCCTGTGCTAATCTGGATGGCAAACCGAGCGCAGCGAGAACATGTGACGGTTCCATAGACCCAGACGTACATGCAGACCCTGTTGACACACAGATTCCCTCCATGTCTAATCGCAAGATAAGACTCTCACCTTCAACAGACTCAAAGGAGACATTAAGTGTGCCGGGAGCACAGTATTCCGGATGTCCGTTATAGTGTAACCGCTCAATATGTGCATCAAGTCCATCACGAAGTCGGTGAGTTAATTTATTTAGGTGTTCAGTATAAGTATCCCGTTCTTGCATAGCGAGTTCGGCTGCAATGCCCAAGCCAACGATAGCAGGGACGTTTTCAGACCCCGCCCGTCTATTACGTTCATGCGAACCCCCATGGACAAGGTTTGCCAAACGGGTGCCGCGGCGGATGTATAGGACACCAATTCCTTTCGGTGCATATATTTTGTGTCCAGAAAGCGAGAGTAGATTGACACCGAGTTCCTGCACATTTACATCCAATTTGCCAATTGATTGCACCGCATCGGTATGCACTGGGATGTCTTGTTCCTGTCCAATTTGGCAAATCTCCTCCAGCGGTTGAATAGTACCGTTTTCATTGTTGACATGCATGATGGAAATAAGTATTGTTGTGTCGCGAATGGCGGAACGAAGTTGTTCAATTTGGATACGGCCGTAACGATCTACTGGAAGGTACGTCACTTCAAAACCGCGTTGCTCTAAGTATTGACAGGTATGCAAAACCGCGTGATGCTCCACAGAAGACGTGATAATGTGATTTCCCTCACCTCGACTTTTTTGGAGTTCGGTTAGTCCTTTGATGGCATGATTATCCGCTTCGGTGCCACTTCCTGTGAACACAATTTCACTGGGACTTTTAGCACCGATGAGTTCTGCCACCTGTTCACGTGCTGTATCAATTGCGTTGCGTGCTTCGCGCCCATAAGCGTGAATGCTTGACCCATTACCGTAAGCCTCAGTGAGATAAGGCATCATGGCATCTCGGACTTCTGGACGAAGTGGGGTTGTGGCGTTGTAATCAAGATAGATACGTTGCATGTCTTTATTCTATCGCGATAAGTTTTTCACTATAGGGTAGGTTACTTGTATGTTCGGAAATTGAGAAAGGTAATCTGATTCGAAGAAATCTTAACATCTTGGACAAATTCACTCCTACTGATTTGTTCCCTTGAATTTAAAAAGGAAAGTTTAAGTGTGTGAGTACCTACGGGGAGCGGCATACGCACCATAAAAATCTGATTCGGAAGTGTTTGCCATGAACGTGTGTCCGCACTTTCGGTGAGTACACCCGCAAGATTCACAACTGCGCCTAAAACTTTATTTTCTTTTTTTGCTTGTCTGAATATTAAGTATTTTCCCAAAGCGCGTACTAACGTGCGAAGGAGGATTACGGTCCGTTCAGATTTGAGAGTTTCAATTGCCATTGTCTCTATGTCTTCTATTAATACACCTTGTGTAATATCTTCTCCCACTGATACCTGTATGCCCGCAAAGTGTGGACGATTAGAACGTATTACCGGCATTGCCACATGTAAGAGATATTCTAATTTTATTTCTTCTACGACCATACCTTCACGTGTTTTAATCGTACGGGCAAACTGGACAGCATCTTCGTCATCCTCCTCACCAAATTTATCGGTTTTGAGGATAGGAAAGATCACGTTTTCCTCCTCTTTTGGTGGCACATAACCGGTTTCATAAAAAAGGATCAACTCACCAGAGTTTTCAGAGCGTGGTGGCGGTTCACCGTATTGTGTGCGGTAACGTGCATATTCATCGGAAAAGCTGAGCTTGCGTGATAGACGCACCAAAGAATGACCGACATCATTAGGCATTGGAACACCTGTTATCGCAGCAGCGTTTTTATAGTATTCTTCTGCCTGTCTATATGATATTAAAGCATCATTCCATTCTCCCGCTGCTTCAAACACCATACCGCAAAAGTGTGCAAGGAATCCAGTGCCAAAGAAATTGTACTCCTTCTCTTCACCTTTGAAATATTGGATTAAATTGGTAGCGCGTCGACATTCAACTAAAGCTCCGTCTAAATTGCCTTTGTAAATATAATTAAGTGCACTATAATAATGCCCTAATAGTCTCTCATATCTGGTACCTGTATAAGGACGGAGTTTATCAGTGGTAACAAGCGATAAAGCCTCTTTTGAGATACTTTTGGTGAAGCGATCCTCTGCGATCATTTCCGCAACTTCAAATGCCTTGCTGCTTTCTGGAAAGAGGTTTGCATAATGGGCGGTCAACCCTAATTCAAATTGATGTGGGATATCCGGTTTTTTCGGTGCGTTTTTCTTGAGGTAGTTATAGGCATCTTCTGGTTTGCCGGTTTTGAGGTTAACTTCGACCTTTTCAAAATTATAACCGGCACACCCCATTATCAGAGAAATAACAAGTAAAAAGGGTAAAAATTTGGTCATTGTATTATAGGTTTTCAAAATTTAGAGTGGGACAGGAAAAGAAACCCGCCCCACCCCATCAGTCTTGTCGGAGGGGTTTTCAACCCGATACAACCCAATAGATTGCGTAAGTTCTAAGTAATTAAATTGGACTACAATTTTAACTTTTTTCGCCCAATATATTTTTTGATTTTTTCCTGACCGATCCAAACTTTTTCGTTGCTCTCAATATTGGTCAACGTGAGATCAGTCTGATAAAACACGATTTGTCTACCACCTTCCCGATCTTCGATGGTGTTGATCTCGCCGGTCATCATGTAATCGGCACCGAGTTCACGTCCCATCCGCTTGATGGTCTCAATTGCTGCATGTTCACTTTGATCCGCGCGTTCTTCTCGGATTTCATCACGTTCGCTTTTACCGGAAACAGGACGGACCTTAGCAGAATTGATAAATGCAACCTCAATATCGCTAATGAACGTTTGTGTAGCAATATGCTCGTTACTTTTATTCCGAATGCCACCTACAATAACGACAGGTTTCGCTGATGTGGATGTCATATGGTTGGTAAGCCAGACATGGCTTAAACAGTCACTAATCATCTGCTCAGCAACCATACGGGAATCGGTATCGTTCCATCTACCAGAGAGGTCCACAGTGGTATCGCTATCAATACGGGTAACCTGTGTTGTGGGGCCGCATCCGCTCAAAGCAATTATTCCAAGCAGTAGTAGGCACGACATTATTTTATACATTTTATTGCTCCTTTTTTAAGTGTTTTTTGGCGGCAGGCAACCGAACCTACTCCAACAGTAGGTGATTATCTACCTCAACAAATAATATATTAAAAATCTAAATCAACTTCACGAATAATTTTGTCAACAAAACTATCAAGCGGCATGGCTCCGATATCACCTTCATCACGGCTTCTGACGCTGACAGTCCTGCTCTGTTGTTCGCGTTCTCCAATAATTAACATATACGGCACCCGTTGCAGACGGGCTTGACGTATTTTCGCTCCGATTTTGTCATCACTATTATCTAACACAACACGACAGTTTTTTTGTAATAAAATCTGCTGAATTTCTGTCGCGTAATCAACAAATTTTTGACTGATTGTCATTATAACGCACTGCACAGGAGAAAGCCATGTCGGAAAAGCACCCGCGTAATGTTCAATAAGCATAGCGATAAACCGTTCAAAACTACCACAAATCGCGCGATGGATTACAACCGGTCTCTTTTCAGAACCATCTGGTGCAATGTATATCAATTCAAATCGTTCAGGCAGCTGAAAATCGAGTTGGACTGTAGCACATTGCACATCTCGGTTTAACGAATCCCGAACTTGAAAATCAAGTTTAGGTCCGTAAAATGCAGCTTCTCCAGGATCAACAGCATATTCAATCTGGTTGTTTTTTAGTACAGATTCAAGTATATCTTCAGCCCGATTCCAAACATCTACATCCCCCATAAATTTTTCAGGGTTGCGGGTGCTGAAATCACATCGGAACGGCAGATCAAATGTGCCGTAAATCCGTTGAAAAAGTCCAAGGATGCGTTCATATTCATCGGCGATCTGGTCTTCAGTCACGAAGTTATGTGCATCGTCTTGACATAATTGGCGAACACGCGACAAACCGCTCAATGTACCAGTCGCTTCATTCCGATGTAACACCCCTTGGTCATGTAGGCGATATGGCAAATCACGATAACTGTGGCGTGTGCTTTTGTAAATAAGCATGTGTGCAGGACAATTCATCGGTTTGAGAGCACTCGTTGGATCACCGTCCTCATTTTCAATCAGAAACATATCATCTTTGAAGTGTTCCCAATGTCCCGAAGTTTCCCATAGACTGCTATCATAGATAAGCGGTGTTCGAACCTCTTGGTAGCCTTCACTGAGATAAAGTTTTCTCACCTTTTCAGATAAGTGATTGTAGATGAACGCACCTTTGGGAAGCCAAAACACACTCCCTGGTGATTCGGGGTGCATCTGAAAAAGTTCTAATTCGCGTCCCAATTTCCGATGATCACGTTTTGCTGCCTCTTCACGTTGTTTCAGATATGCTTGCAGGTCGTTTTTTGTTTCCCATGCAGTGCCATATATCCGTTGTAACTGTTCACGATTGCTATCACCTCGCCAATATGCACCAGAAACGCGGAGCAGCTTGAAGTGCCTGCACTCGCTTGTCTTTTCAATGTGCGGCCCCTTACAGAGATCGGTGAAGTCCCCATTATGATAGATAGAAACGCCTTCGTCAGCAACGCCTTCATCCGATGCGCTGACATCGCGGTCAGAAATTCCTTCTATTAATTCAAGTTTAAATGTTTGGTGGCGTTCAGCAAACCACTCACGGGCTTGATCATAAGTCCAAGTTTCCTGTACAAAAGGCACATTGGCTTTAATCATCGCCTTCATGTGCTTTTCGATTTCAGGGAAATCGTCTGGCGTAATCGGGCGCGGCACCTCCATATCATAATAGAATTCGTTTTCTATCGGGGGACCGATCGCCAATTTGACAGTGTGTTCACCATCAGGAAACAGTTGTTGCACGGCATAAGCCATAATATGCGCTGTAGAATGACGAAGCCGTTCTAAATAGTCTACGGGTTGATTAGATTCAGGCATAACGGGTTACTCTCATTATATGCGTCGTATAAGTTAAAGAATTGCTGTAATAGACTTAACGTCTTTTTTTATATATTGTTTACGAAATAATTTTACACGATTTAAAGGAGAAATGCCAATTATTTCTAATTCGCATAGTGTTTAGTCAAATGTTAATAGATGGATATAGTCGTTTGCGTTTGATTCTTGCATCGTCTGTAGTAAACCACCAACTGATACTGGCATGTTGTTCGTTTCTTCGGTTTTGCCGAGCCTAAACCTCCTGCTTTAGGGTGTGAAGTGCCAGTAGAAATTGGTATGTTACCTTTTTTGTTGAGAAAAAATGAAAAATACAATAGAATAATTAAAAAATACAAAACTACTAATTACAAGGAAAATGAAAATGTATAGGTATTTTAGATTTTACTATAGATATAGTATGAGGTGTATCTTAATGTATAGACTAAATAGGTTTGCACTATCTTTACTGACAATAGTTTGTTTTACAATGATTCTATCTACTGCCTCAGCGCAATATTTACTTGTGCCGATGGAGCAGAAACAGACAAACCATCTGAAAGCTTATGGATTGACATATTGGGCATTAGAGGTGCCGCGTGAATATCAATGTTATTGGTGGCTGAACTATCGCGGCGGATCGTTTGTAATACCCGATGCGCCCGATGTGCGAGTGCGTGCCGCACAGATGGGTGTCTACGTTGAACCGATGAGCGACGTTGAATATCGGACAATCAAAGAGACCATCATTGAAACAAGCAATATGGATGAGATATTGCTTGAAAAAGCGCCCAAAATTGCCGTGTATGCGCCACCTGAGGCATCTCCATATCGTGATCCGTGGGACGATGCGGTCAAAATTGCACTGGACTATGCCGAAATTCCTTATGACCAAATATGGGACAAAGAGGTGCAGCGCGGTGCATTGCATACTGAAGGTTACGATTGGTTGCATCTACACCATGAAGATTTTACCGGTCAGCACGGGAAATTCCACGGTTCCTTTTCACATCAAGTGTGGTACCAACAACGGATGGCACTGTTTGAAACGGCAGCAAAAGAGGCAGGATTCAAAAGTGTGCCACGCCACAAAGGACAAACTGCACTGGATATTGCCGATTATGTGGCAAAAGGGGGCTTCGTTTTTGCAATGTGTTCTGCACCTGAAACTCTGGATATTGCTTTAGCCACAAAGGGCGGGATGCTTGATATTGTTGACCCTGTATTAGATACGACACCGCTTGCACCCGATTTCCACAACCATTTGGATTTTGAACGAACCTTTGCATTTGAAAATTTTACACTCTATCCGAACCCGAACCGTTATGAATTCTCCGATGTTGACAACCCAAATCCTGATCGGAATGCACAATCTGGCGTAGAGAATTTTCAATTGTTTGAATTTTCTGCCAAACATGATCCTATTCCGACAATGTTGACACAAAATCATGTTTCGGAGGTGCCGGGTTTTCTTGGACAGACAACATCTTTTAATTTAGATAGGATTCATAAGTCGGTTACTATTTTAGGTAAAATTGAAGGGACTAATTATGTCAAGTATATCCACGGAACTTTAGGAAAAGGAACTTTTACTTTCCTCGGTGGGCATGATCCTGAGGATTATCGTCACCTCGTTGGAGAGGGGAAGATTCCCACTAACCTTGATCTGCACAAGCATTCACCGGGGTATCGGTTGATACTGAATAACATCTTATTTCCTGCAGCTCGCAAAAAACCGCAAAAAACATAAACTCAAAAGGAGGCAAACCATGACTTGCGATGTATGTGGAAAAGAAGGGACGCGTCAACGTTATATTATCCGCAGCTACGGAAAAGGAGAATCCCTATTAGTCATTGAAAATGTACCAGTAATCTACTGCCCTCATTGCGGTGAGAGATATATGACTGCCCAGACTTTAGATCAAATTGAACGTATTAAACGTTCACCCGAAAATCTCGCGACTAAACGACTCGTAACAGTTGCCGTATTCAAATAATGACGAAACACCAAGAGACTTTACTAACCACGAAATATGAAAGCAACACTTGCAACCTGCAACTTGAATCAGTGGGCATTGGACTTTGAGGGGAATTGTGAGCGCATTATTGAGTCAATAGAACTCGCCAAAAAGGCAGATGCACGCTATCGGCTTGGTCCCGAACTTGAGATAACAGGGTATTCTTGCGAAGACCATTTCCTTGAAGAAGATACATTACGGCACAGTTGGGAGGCGCTTGCGCGCATCATAATGGGTGGACATACCGATGGTATATTGTGTGACATCGGCATGCCAGTGATGCACAAAAGCGTGCGTTATAACTGCCGTGTGTTTGTCTGTGATGGTAAGATTCTTCTGATTCGTCCGAAGTTGGTGCTTGCTGCTGAGGGAAACTACCGTGAACCGCGTTGGTTCGCTGCGTGGCAAAAAGGGTGGACAACGGAGCCTTTTCAAGTGCCGCCTGAGATACTCGAAATCACGTCTAATCCGACAGTGCCGATAGGGTGCGCAGTCATTGTGACGCACGACACAGTTTTGGCATCGGAAACTTGTGAAGAACTGTTTGCACCACTCTCACCGCATATTGACCTGGCATATAATGGTGTTGAGATAATTGCCAATGGGTCGGGTTCACATCACGAACTCCGCAAACTTGATACGCGCCTGTCATTGATACGAAATGCGACTGAAAAATGTGGCGGTGTTTACCTATACGCGAATCAGCAAGGGTGTGATGGTGGCAGGCTTTATTTTGATGGTTGTGCAACGATTGCACAAAATGGACATGTCCTCACACAGGGATCACAGTTTTCTATCAATGATGTTGAAGTGGTAACAGCGACTGTGGATTTACGGGATGTTCGCTCCTATCGCGGTTCAAGGATGAGTGGGGCAGTGCAGGCGAGTCGCGGTGTTTCTATTCCGCAAATTTATGCCGATTTTAAAGTTGTGGATGCTGGAAAACGCCCTGTCACCGTGCCGAAGTCTGCCTTAAACATTCACATACCAGAGGAAGAAATAGCACTCGGTCCTGCATGTTGGTTATGGGATTATCTAAGACGTTCTGAAGCAGCAGGGTTCTTCGTTCCGCTTTCGGGTGGTTCGGATAGTGGTGCTGTAGCGACGCTTGTCGGGTCTATGTGTCAACTCGTTGCGAAGGGGATTCTCGGTGATGTGCCGCATGTTATTCGAGATGCTAAACGGTTGGTTGGGGAAGAATGTGTTGAAAAAATTAAGACAGATTATAATGATCCGTGGCACGCTGCGCAGCAAATTGCCAATCAACTACTCTATACGTGCTATATGGGCACATCAAATAGTTCTCGTGAAACGCGGCATCGCGCCAAACAGTTGGCAAGTGAAATTGGAAGTTATCATCTTGACATTAACATGGAGTCGCTTGTCAGTGCTTTGCGAAAACTGTTTAGCGGGATAACAGGAAAGACTCCGCAGTTCAAAACTGAAGGCGGGAGTACCGTTGAAAATCAGGCACTACAAAACATACAGGCACGGCTGCGGATGGTTATCAGTTATCTTTTTGCACAGACGTTACCGTGGGTTCGGAATAGGCGTGGGACGCTTCTCGTTTTAGGGACTGGCAACGTTGACGAAGCACTGCGCGGTTATCTCACTAAATATGATTGTAGCAGTGCTGACATCAATCCGATTGGGAGCATTAGCAAAACGGATCTACGCAGTTTTCTTGATTGGGCAAAAGAACATCTCGGTTATCCGAGTCTCGGCACAATCTTGGAGGCACCACCGACCGCAGAATTAGAACCTATCACCGAAACCTACACGCAAACCGATGAGGAAGACATGGGGATGACTTACGCAGAGCTTAGTCGGTTTGGGCAGCTGCGAAAAGTACATCGGTGTGGTCCCGTCAGTATGTTTGAGAAACTGGTACAGGAGTGGAATCATCTGCCGCCAGCTGAAGTAGCAGAGAAGGTCAAAAGGTTTTTCCACTACTATGCCATCAATCGGCACAAGATGACGACATTAACACCCGCATATCACGCTGAACCGTATTCGCCCGATGACAACCGATTTGACCTACGGCAATTTCTCTATAACACACGTTGGCGTTGGCAGTTTCGGAGAATTGATAGGATTGTAGAGGAGTTGGAAACTGAATGAAATCGCAGTTTTTAAACATAGCATATAAGAAGTCTATGTCATTTTTTTTATGCCCTATTCTCCTGTTGTTACTCAATTCTTCTTCAATTCAAGCTGTGCCGAATGTTCCTCTTAACTTTGACGGTTGGGTGGTTGAAACACTTGCTAAGCTTGAGGTATCGGGTGTTACAGGTGGGTTTCATCGACACTCTTTACCACTATCGCGTGAAGATGTTGCCAATATTATTCAAAACGCTGAAGCGAGAATCCAAACAGGCGCGGTTAACGTGTCGCCAATAGATAGAAAGCTTTTAGAGAAACTCAAACGTGAATTTCGCTTTGAATTAGCACAAACAAAGCAAAAGACTTACGTGCGTATTCAGCCAGAATTACGTTTTGCGGATAAAAAAATTGCACCAGCACTTCAAAGCGGGTTGCATTATGCTGTCGGAAACAGTAAGCATCGACTCACTGTCCACTCCGAGTTGGAAATCTCCAATTTTGAGCAGAGACCAGATTTTATACAGAGTTTTTTTCTGCCCGATCCGCCACCGCTTCTGAAATCCGCTGACCAACGATTTGAAAAGTGGCGTGGGGATTATGTTGTAGACTTCAAAAGGAGTTATCTGCAATACGATTTAATGCCTTTCGGAGATGCCGAAATAGACTTATTGATAGGGAGAGATTTTGTGTTTTGGGGGGCAAGTCCTGATAAATCTGTCGGGATTTCGGATAACTCGCCTCCGTTTGAACTTATCCGACTCACTGGTACTTTTCCCTGCAAATTCGGCACACTCAAAGCAACTGCATTTTCCGCGCAACTTGACTCAACGTGGTTTGACGATGGCACAACGCGCTATCTCGCGAAACGTTATCTCAGCGCACATCGGCTTGACTACCAATTTAGCGATTGGCTTGAGATCGGTGCCGCCGAATGGGTGCTTTACGGTGGCGATGTGCAAACGGTGGAATGGAATTACCTGAACCCTGTTATCCCATATTATGCGGTGCAATACAATGCAAAAAAAGATGACAATATCATGTTTAGTTTTGATGGGGCGGTGCGTCCGGTTGATGGTGTGCGTCTTTATGCGGAGTGGGTTGCAGATGATTTTCAGTATAATCCGAACACTGATGACCCGCATGCGGTTACATGGCTCACAGGTGTAGAATGGTATCCGATACAGACAGCGCGTCAACTCGGTATACACACAGAATATGTCCGCGTCAATCGGTGGGCATATACGCATCTTGTCCCTGATAATCAGTTCATGCATTTCGGTGCAATGATTGGACATCCGATTGGCACAGATGCGGATATATTTACATTCCGTGTTTCGTATCAAGCGACACCTTCAGCGGTAATCGAAAGCCGTTTTAGTCATCAGCGAAACGGGGAGTCTGATATTACTGACCGTTTTTACGGTGAGACGTATCAAGATATTGCGTTTCCTTCTGGCGTAGTTGAAAGGCTTTCTGAAATTCGGATCGGTTGGAAATATCGTCCCAACAGTGGATTGAATGGCTCAGTCAACTATGCATGGCGACATATCCGAAACTCGGCACATGTAACAGGTGAAACTAAACAGGAACACCGTTTTGTTTTTTTGTTCGCGTATGCGTGGGGAAATTGAGAGTTTAAAGGTAGCAGGCATACTCCGTATGCCGTCCGCCTTAGCTTGTGGTCAGCACACCAGGTTATCTTTACCCATACAAGCAAGAAAAACGCAGTGGTCCGCCTTAGCTTGTAGACGGCACACGGCGTGTGCCTACTACTTTGCATGCAGATTTATCGGGGTTGTACTCACATGGCAAAGATAAAAAGACGCACTCTTGTAAGAATTATCATCTTTACGTTACTGATTGGAGGCTTTGCCGTCCTTGTCCGGGACTGGAACGGTGTTCGGCTTCTAATTCTTTCCCCAGAGATTCTAAAGTATCGTCGAGTTATCCAAAAGCATGCTGCAACACATCAGCTGGATTGGCGGCTGATTACTGCACTGATTGTCCAAGAATCTGGGTTTAACGAGCATGCCGTAAGTCCCGCTGGCGCGAAGGGATTGATGCAGCTGATGCCTAAAACAGCGAAAGAACTGGGTGTTACCGATCCTTTTGAAGCTCATAAGAGTATTGCTGGTGCAACGCGCTATCTTCGCAGTTTATACGACCTTTATCCAGAGAGTTCACATCCGAATCGTGTACGCATCGCTTTAGCCAGTTATAACGGTGGGCGCGGGCATATCAAGGATGCTCAGAAAATAGCGGAACACCTTGAACATGTGCCACATGAGTGGGAGTGCCTTAGCAAAAATCTCAGTCTACTTACAGAAAAGGATAAAATCTTACATGCTGAAATATGGGAGTCGGGTGTGCCACCGCACGGGTATTTTAGAGGGTATCAAGAGACGCGCCAGTATGTAAAGCGGGTGATGGGGTATTATGAGCGGTTGTGCTATTTTTCAGATATTGTGGGTAAGGTGAAGTCGTTTGTGAGTTTATAGTAAATTTTATTCCACTGGAAAATCCGTTGCCTTTGTCAATAAGGCGAGGCTCAGAGACCTTGCTCTACATTAAAAGTAAATGTCAAGAAGCTTCCACAGCCGTAAAGAAATCGGCATTTGACGCACTAAACCCATACTGCTGCTCCACTTCCCGAATTGCGATCTCTGTCGTGAACAGATTATCGTAAGTATCGGGAAACTCCACGCCTGTGGTGGCATCACGGAGCAAAATGATGTTATAGCCGTACCTTGACATAGAACGGATACCGTAGTCCCTGCCTAAAACACACCAATTTGTTGCAAAACCTGCAAAGATCAGATGCAAGATACGTTTTTCCTCAAGCAGGTCATGCAACTGCTGTCCAGTAGCGATGACAAACTCATCTTCTTTCACGTCAATAGCAGGAGACATAGAGAGTTGCGATGCAAGCCTATCCCAATGGACACCGATACCCGGCGGCTGACTGCGAGGACCACGATATACGGCATAGTCTCCCTGCCGACCACGAAAATCGGAGGGTGGCCATGCTGGGGGTGTAGAGGGTTCAGGTGGTTTGTGTCGTTCAAGTTGCGGATACTGTGCCGCTACCGACGGCGAAGGAGCATGAACGATTGTCATGCCTACCTGTCGCGCAGCATCTATGACAGGCACAACACAATCAACTGTGACCTGTTTTGCGCGTTCAATCCAAGTTTCAATGAAATGCACGTTCCACAAATCAACGAGAACCAAAGCGGTTTCCGCAATCGGCAACGGCATTTCAAATTCGCGGCGGATGAAGGCGGTTTCACGGCACGGTACATCTGCTGGTGTGCTATCTTGGAAATATCGGACACGCAAATTCAACGTTTTCACTCAGGCACCTCAAAAAGCGATTCGTCAAGCTCAGTGTTCAACTTAACACTGTTGACCCTATTTTCAGTGTAAAGTTCACCATTCACGTTTTGCACAACGTGGAACGCGAATTGAACGCCTTCAACTTCGCGAAAATCAGAGAACATAGTTTCTTTGTCGTATGCTACTCCTTGTTCAGTCTCGCGGAAGGCTAACTTAACGACATAATGTGTCTCTTCACTGATGAAGATTTTGACCATTTCACCTGAAGGCTGCTTGGTAAGCAAAACAGATGCCGGTTTTCCATCTACTTCTTCTGTACCTGTGAATTGAACCGGGACATCGTTCTCTGTAAGGTGGAGCAGCAGTGGGACTGTGTCTCTGAAGATAGCATCATTCAGGGAGGTCGTCATTTCCGGAGGTAACGGCTGCACGCCCATTGCGGTCAGGGCATAAACAGCTTTGCCATCAAACACGATATTCATTTCGCCCTGAGGTGTGTTGATATCTTGTCGCATTTTATCCGGGTAGACTTGATATAGGACAACTTTCATATCCATTGCTCCCATTGGCGTATGCATAGTGGTTTGCGTATCTGCAACAACATTTTTCACCGCTTTCAGCTTATCAATTCCACCGTATGCCTCAACAGATGCTGCAATGATTTCTTTAGCTTTTGCAACGTCAGTCTCACTCGCTTCAGGCATCGGTTCAGCAGGTGGCGGTTCTGCTTGTTTTATCTTAATCTCATTGACCTCTCCGAATTCGCTCAACGGACGATCGAAGTTATCTTGATTTCCGACAGTGACAATTGTGAGTGCATCAGGGTGGAGATATTTTTGCGCAACAGCCTGCACATCTTCCGCAGTGACCTTCGCGATATTGTCAGTATAGGTTTCAAGGAAGTCTGCTGCGAATCCACGATAAGCAAGCATCATCTGTTGAAATGCGATTTGAGAACTGCTCTCAAAACCGAACACAAACGAATTGATGAGCGAATCTTTAGTACGCTGTAGTTCTTCCGCAGATACTGGGTTTTCTCGTAGGTCACGTACTATGCTGATGATGAGTGAAATTGCTTCAGCAGTTTTATCTGTACGTGTCTGTGAATAGGCGAACCACTCACCAGGATTTGAGTAGAGACTCGTTTGCATGAGACTTCCCACCATATAGGCGAGCCCATGTTTTTCGCGTACCTCCTTCATCAATCGGGAAGTGAAACCACCTTCACCAAGAATATCATTCATGACACGGAGGGGAAAGAAATCAGGGAAATCTGGGGTGCGCTGGATACCGAAATGCCCAATCAACATCGTCGTCTGTGGCAAATCTTTCATGATATAGTTGACAGAAGGTTTCGGTGCGTTTTCAACATCAGAAATGTGTGGAAATTCTATTTTAGCGTTGTCCCATCCTTCAAACACCTTTTCAAGTTGTGCGATCAAGGTTTCAGTATCAAAATCGCCGGTAATAGCAAGCATGATATTATCTGGCTGGTAGTATTTGGCATGGAAAGCCTTAAGATTGTCTACTGTGATGCTCTCTACGTTCTCAATTTCAGAATACCAACCAAACGGATGATTTGTACCATATAGAATAGCTGAAAAGTTCCGCCATGCCAATTGGATAGGATTATCATTTCTTCTGCGAATTGCTTCAATTGCCTGTTGTTTTCGGAGTTCAAGTTTATCTTCTCTGAAAGCAGGGTTTATGAGTACATCAGCAAAGATTTCTAATCCTTTTTCAATATCCTCTGCCATCGTTGAAAGACTCACCGTGCCGTATTCAGGCGACATGCCGACTTCAACGGAAGCGGCCATAGATTCAAGTTCTTCGTTCAATGCCGCCGGTTCACGCGACACTGTGCCGCCGGTTCGCATGACACTTGCACAAATAGACGCTAACCCAATTTTATCTGCGGGGTCATAGATTGTGCCAGTTTTGACAAGTCCGCTGATGTCAAATACTGGCAACTCGTGATCTTCAAGTAAGTATAAAATCATTCCATTGGAAAGTTCATGTCTTTCAGGCACAGGCGGTTTGAACTGAATAGGTTCAAATGTCAGTTCTTCGTGGGGTTTGGCACATAACGGCAGGCTGCCCGAAACGATAAAACAGGCAATAAAGACGGCTATGAAAAGTTTTTTCGTAATCTGTTTCTGCATTATTCACTATCCTCCTCGTCGGTACTTTCAGATGCTACAGGTTCTTTCTTAACAAGTGTAGCGACGGTGCGATTGCTCTTTTTAAAATAGGTCTGTGCAACTCTCATGATGTCATCCGGTGTGATTTCATACATCTTTTTCCGCCAGTTGAGAATGTATCGCCAGTCGCCAGCAATTCCTTCATAAAAAGCGAGTTGGTTTGCCATTCCGGCGTTTGAGCTTAAGGCGCGGATAAAGCCTGCATCAATCTGTTTAAGGATACGTTTAAATTCCTTTTCAGCAACGGGTTCCATTTTCAGTTTTTCGAGTTGCGCATAAATTGCTTTCTCCACATCTGCTGTTGTATGAGGTGAGCGAGGCGTAGCACTCACTACAAAGAGGTTATCGTAACGGGCACCGGGGTATCCGTTTATTGAATTGGCAGAAACCGCTATGCCTTCTTCAACGATGTTTTTGTAAAAACGGGATGTGCGTCCATCCGAAAGAATCGCACTGATCATGTCCAGCACATAATCGTCAAAATGTGGGATTGTCGGTTTATGGAATCCGATCATCATCTGCGGTTCAGCGTCAAATTCTACCTCAATTCTCCGTTCCCCTTCTTGTGCGGGTTCACGAACGGTGACTTCGTCAGGCAGCGGTTGTGATGGAATATCACCAAAATATTTTTCGATGAGTTTGATAGTTTTTTCTACATTAATATCTCCGACAATGACCATCACGGAGTTATTAGGTGCGTAGTGGATACGGAAAAATTCTTCTGCTTTTTTTCGGTTTAGCATTGCAATATCAGAAGGCCATCCGATAATTGGCATACCGTAGGGGTGTGCGGTAAAAGACGCGGCCATAAACTGTTCATATAGCTTGCCACCCGGGCGTGTCTCCACAACCATCCGGCGTTCCTCTTTTACCGCTTCACGTTCAACATAAAATTCACGTAAAACCGCGTTCTTAAGTCGGTCAGACTCAAGCATTGCCCACAATTCTAATTTGTTAGAAGGCAATTCCACCGTGTAAATTGTATAGTCAACAGAGGTGCCAGCGTTGAATCCGGTGCTGCCGTGTTGCGTATAGATTTCGGTGTATTCGCCAGAGACAATCCATTCTTTTACGGCTTCTTGGTGCGTTTTGAGTGCCGCCTCCAATTCGGTAATTTTTTCTGCGTCTGCCCTTGCACCTTTTGCACGCTCCCTGTCTAATGCATCACCAATTTTATCTATTTCGGCAAGCACAACTTTTTCTTTTTCATAGTCTTTGGTGCCGATTGTTTTAGTACCTTTGAACAACATGTGTTCAAGCATGTGCGCGATACCGCGCGCATCGTCAGATTCATCTACGGAACCCGCTTTAAACAGAATATATGGCGCGACGGTTGGTGAGGTGTGACGTTCAATCATCAATAGTTTTAAACCGTTTGGGAAAGTGTGTTCCACCACACGGTCTGCAAGATTTTGGGCTGATGCTATTCCGTGTAACGCCACAAGGAAGAGGATCAGCAGATAACGGACCTGTTTCATTTTTCTCTTACGGCATTTTGTCAATTGGTGCAAGGGACCAACAATGCCGTTCCTTTCTGATTTTAAAGTCTTCGGTATAAACCGAAGTTCTCAGTTTTTATGGTGTTGTTTCGTGTGAAATTAAGGGAAAAAATAGAAAGAAGCTCCGATTGCGTAAATCGGAGCTTACTCTTTTATTCTTTCTGGAGGTCACCGAGTAACCCAACCAGGGCGAATCTGATGTGTGAAGAGAGAGCAGAATTCTCAGCACGGAGGTCAGCCCCTTCTTCGTCTGGATACATCACATGTGCTGCTACGGCACGTTTCACCCACCGTTCGGCTCTGTCATCGTAAGGGATATATTTCTCTTTGGGTGCGGTGCAAGCCGGACACTCTTCTGGCGGTTCACCCGCATCTTTCCACAAATAACCACAAGCTGTACATACAAACATTGCAAATTCCTTTCTTTTAAAAGCGCTATGCGCGTCTACAATGGATAAGAAAATCAAAATTGTCAATAGCACTATTTTAGCAAATTTCGTTTTGAGATGCAACGTTTAAAATGCTATCCTTGAATGGAGATGTTTGCTAAAAAATAAAAATTGGGACAGATATTGGTATCCAGACACAATAGCTGCATAATCCTTTTATGAGTGACAAAAACTTTACACACCCAAACGATTTGCGATTTGGACTTGATGTCCGCTATAATTATCTAAAGGAGAAACAGACGATGACACAGAACAAATTTCCGCCAGGGTGGGACGATGAACGCGTACAAAGTGTCATTGCCCACTACGAACAGCAAACAGAGGATGAAGCTGTCGCTGAAGATGAGGCTGCTTTTCAAGATGAGAATAGCACGTTGATGGCGATTCCTACGGAATTGGTGCCTCTTGTGCTTGAACTGATTGACAAACACATTGCTGTGACACAACATCAGAGAGATTGAAAAAACCGATGTTGAGTTCTCTTTGCACACAGAATGCTTCAAAATCTGTGATTAATGCTCTGTGTCCTGAACAACTGATACCAGTACAAAGATATTTATTGTTTCGTAACCTTTGCTTATTCAGAATCACCACTGCTCAAACCTTATTATCCTTCAAAATTTCTAAAAATATCACCGAGTTTTATCGCTATATCTTAGTAGTTCCTTTAATGGGACACTTCTGTACCGCAACCTATTAGGTTGCGTCCCATCGGCACAACCTAACAGGTTGTGGGACAACTTCTATTGTCCGTCATGCTTCCACAATAGGTTTATCAAAGTGTCCCAATACTTTCAAAGTTAACTATATGTGTTGAAGTAGTGAATTATATATCGGTTTGAGGGGCTTCAGCGAATGCACCGACACGGCAAACCCGTTTGTAAGCACAATAATTACACGGTGCTGTTATATTTTTAGGCGTAATCGGAGCATCGCCTTCATCTTCTGAATCTATAAACGAATCGACATGCGTGATAAGCGGAAAGATACCGTTAGATATGTTGTCAACGGACTGTTGAACATAACCTCTGACGCGATCAAGTCGTCTTTCAAAAAGTTCGTCTGCTAATAACTGACCATTACTTGAACCAAATGATCCCCACTTTGAACCATTGAAATTTCTATAAGCAATATCGTTGAAGGATTCCGATCCAATGCCAAGTTCAACTGTGCATTTGTCCAACCTGATTTTATGATAGAGTCCTGATGCAGGTTCAAACCCGGTTATACCTTTTTGCTCTAACAATTTCTTTACTATTTGCAGGTAGATTGGAAGTTGCAGACTCCGCCCTTCAAGAATATCTCGAATTCTAATCGTTGAACTTCCGGTCTTATAATCAATTATATTAAAAACGCCTTCACCGATGTCAATACGGTCGATTTTACCTTTCATAAGCACGTTGCCGATAGGGATCGGTTCGGAACAACTGAGTTCTGAATCCCCAGGTTGATTCGCCGGCCCGATACTAACTTCAAAAAAGTGTGGCATCACATGCAGATCGTCCGTGTGTTCTGCTTCAAGCCATTTATGTAGTGCAGTACAGAGTTTCTCAATCTCTATTTTCCAAAAAAGATTGTATTGATTGATTTCCTGACGTTGGTTGCGTTTTTCTTCAGATTCGCTTTCTAACACTGCATTTAATTGTCGTTTTGCTGATTCAAATTCATCTTCGTTACATTGCCTGATAGGTAAATCACCTCGCGTCCTACGTTCCATATAGAAAGCATATAGAATTCTATGTGCTAAATCTCCTTTTTCAAGACTGGAGGGTTCATCTTCTTCACTATCACCCTTATCCTTGTAACCCAAGACGTTGGCAACAAAGTACTGAAATGGACATTTGGCGTAAGTCTCTAAATCTGTGACTGAATAGATTTTATCTCGTAAATTTTCTAATTGTTGTTGGCTTGTCTCAGAGAGATGAACGGATGTCAATGTGTCTTCACCTGTTAATTTTCCTTCATAAGTCAAGTGCTCATGTGTTTCCTCGCGGCTCTTTTCAACTGAAACAACATGCTCAATTAAAGGACGCATCTCCGCGATTGTTGTAGGAAATTTCGTGTAGGCGATAGTATCTGCTGCCCACACATAATTGCCGTAAGAACTGAGAAAACCGGGAATGCTCTTTCTTGTAGAATTTTCAATTTCTTCCGTTCCGATCTTAGCAGCTGTTTCTAATTGTGTCAGAAATATAGAGGGAATTAATTCAGATTCACCTTCGCGCTTAGGAACAAAGAGATATAGGCGTTTCCGATAAGATTTCAGAACCCGATAGAATAGGAATCGATTATCGTGCAATTGTTCATCTTCAGTGCGGTAAGGGGTTTCTGGAAACAGCGGATCGGGACGGTACGTCTGTGGAAATCCGCCATCTACAAAATCCCCTAAAAAGACTGTCCCAAACTCTAAACTTCTAAGTTCTCCGAGTGTGACAATTTTGACGGTTTCTTCTTGTGTTGATGCCGTGCTTTGATAGTGTGTGTATTTCGCGAGGTAGTGAAGTTTTTTTATATAGTTCTCAAGACGGTCTGACCTGTTCCCTTCCGATTTTGATACGAGACACAGTTCTTTAAGGATTTTTTTGAATTGCTGGTATGCGTTAACTTCACCTGCAACGATTTCCTGATTTCTGAATAGCATCGGGTTTAGAATACGTTGGAGAACTTCGCCACTACTAAGTAAATTGTGGACATATTTCTCAAATTCATCAGGTGAAAATGTGCGTGTGTGTAATGCGGGTTCAACATCAGAAAAATAGGTCTCTCCTATAGATATTCGGTTTGTTGAGAGCCGAGAAAAAATTTCTTTAACAACTTCTGATTTCGGCAGTGGAATGCTCTCTGAAAGTGAATACGGAATACCGTAGGCGGGAAAAGTTTCAGCGATACGCTGCTGATATTGCCCTAAGTTGTAATATGCCACACAGATGTCACTGAGTTTGCAGTCACCATCTGATACATGCTTTTGAATGAGAGACGCGATCTGCTCCACCTCTTCAGAGCGGTCAGACGGTTTCAAAACCTTAATCTGATTTGTTAGATCATTTTTTTTGTCTGAGTCAGCATCCGCTCGGAACAGATTTTGGGCAAAATGCAGGTGTCGTTCATGCTCGCGTTCATACGCAGAATCAATACAAACATTTGCGTCATCAAATTCCTGCACAAGACCCGTAATATTTTTGTAGAGGTTTTCATTTTCTGGCAAACAATCAGTCCGAAACCACATCTCAATCTCAGGTATTCCGGCGATATGTTTCAAGATTTTTATGTCAGCTTTTGAAAGCACAGTAAAACCTTCAACAACAATAAGATTGACATGAGGAAATGAATTCTTGACGAAATAACCTTTGAAATTGTTTGCAAGGTAAAGGTGTTTTCCTTTGTCATCTATCCATCGGTTTCCAAGTTTCGCCTCATAATTGCTATAGATACGCGCGAGGTTCGCCTTAGTTGGATTGTCTATAGCAATATTTTGGACAGTTTCACCGCGTTCTCTGAGATTATTTATCGTCCCTGCTATGAGCGCGAGGGTGCTATCTGGAACGGAAACACTTTGGTTTGGGCGAAAGGCATCATAACTGTCAATATCGGTATTGTCCGCGTCAGGATTTGCTATTTCGTACAGCCAGAGGTTTTGAAGCCCTGATGAGATGTGTTGTTTTGATGGACGAACTCGGTTGTATAATCTCTGAACAAAATTCTCAATGTCATATACTTGCAAATTAACAACTGCACAGTTCGGGTGATATGCAATCAATTCACGTTGCCGTTTTAGGCGCGCAGTATCAGTCGGGACAATAACAATAAAGGTATGTGCATCGTCATTTTGGATACGAGTTTTGAGGACATCTTCAATATTTTGCATTTTGGGAGTTACAGCAGACGTTGTTGTCTGCTATTTTATTTGTGTGCCAAGTGGGACTTCTGTTTCAGGACTTGCCAACACCACCGAATCACCGCTTGCTGCGAGAATCATGCCGTGTGATTCTACATTACGAATCGTTGCGGGTTCTAAATTGACCACTACGATTACCTGTTTGCCGATCAATATCTCTGGCTTATAATACTCAGCTATTCCTGCGACCACTTGCCGTTTTTCTGTACCGAGGTCTACTTGTAATTTGAGGAGTCGGTCAGCATTCTCAATCGGTTCAGCGGAGATAATTTTTCCTACTCGTAAATCCAGTTTTTGGAAGTCGGCAAATGAGATGAGATGAGATGATTCCTTTTTCACCTTCTTTTTCGTTTTAGCTGTTTTTTCTGGTTGTGGCACTTTTTCTTTTTTTAGATCAACACGCGGGAAAATAGGTTCACCTTTACGAACCTTTAGGTCTATAGGTAAACGTCCCCACTCAGCAACGGTATCAAATTCCGATAAACCGATCTGTTTCTGAATTTTCCTTGCAGTGTCCGGAATAAACGGAGAAATCAAGACTGAAACGAACCGCAGTGCCTCTAAACTACAGTAAAGGATCGTGCCCATTCTCGGTTTTGTTTCTGGCTTCGCAAGGGTCCAGACTTCTGTCTGTTGCACATAGCGGTTGACACGTCGCACAAACTCCCAGATAGTTTCCAACGCATTGTCAAATGCAAATGCTTCTATGTGCACATCTAATGCATCACGCGTCTTTTGTGCCATCTCCTTAATTTCGTCGTCGAATTCACCTGGTGTCGTGGGTGCTGGTATTCCCTCAAAGTTTTTGTTGACCAAGCCGAGGACACGATTAAGTAGGTTACCGAGATCGTTCGCGAGGTCTGCGTTGTAACGTTCATGCAAACGAGCAGGCCGGTAGTCACCATCATTCCCGAAACTAAATTCGCGCAGCAGGTAATAACGAAACGCATCCAGTCCGTAAGTTTCAATGTCTGTATCCATATCAATGACAATACCTCGCGTTTTGCTTAACGCCTCACCATCTTTCGTCAACCAACCGTGTGCGACAACCTGCTTGGGAAGTGGCAAGTTAACAGCCATCAGCATTGCGGGCCAAATCAACGCATGAAAACGGGTGATATCCTTTGCCATAATGTGAACATCTGCGGGCCAAAAAGTGTGGTACTGCTCACTATCGGTTTCATAACCGAGTGCTGTCATATAATTCATCAACGCTTCAATCCAAACATAGACAATATGCTCAGGATCAAAAGGCAAAGAAATTCCCCATGAGACGGAGGAGCGAGATATGCTTATATCTTCCAATCCAGAATCGAGTACGCTGAGAAGCTCATTGCGTCGGGCTGCAGGGTAGACAAAGTCCGGATTCTCGTGGAAATGTGCAAGTAAACGATCCTGATACTTAGAGAGTCTAAAAAAGTAGTTTTCCTCTTCCAGCCATTCCAAAGGCAATTTATGAATCGGGCAGATCTTTTCATCTGTTAACTCTTTTTCAGGAACAAACCGCTCACATGGGCGGCAATAGTGTCCTTCATAAGTGCCTTTGTAGACATCCCTGCTGTCGTGGAGGGCAGTGAGAAATTTCTCAGCGCCGCGCTTGTGCATATCGCTTGTCGTCCGCATGAAGATATCATGTGAGATATTCAACCGTTTCCAAAGTTTAACAAACATAGGTGCCATCTGATCACAATAGTCTTGCGGCGCAAGACCTGCATTCTCAGCAGCTTTATGTATATTGGCACCGTGTTCATCAACGCCAGTAAGAAAGAAAACCGCATTATCTTTGATACGGTGATAACGTGCTAAAACATCAGCTGCGATAGTGGTATACGCGTGTCCAGCGTGTGGTTCACCATTGACGTAGTAGATAGGTGTAGTGACGTAAAATGTGCTCATTCGTATTTCTTTTTCTCTCCCACAAGGTTCAAATCACTGTTTGCACTATGATATGTTTTTAGATATGAAATTAGTCTGTGAAAAGCCAATTCTTATTTTATCCTAACGAGGTTCGTTTGTCAAGGGTTTTTGGCAAGAAGGGGTGTGTAAAGTTTTTGTCACTTATCTGTCTGAATCACGGATTATCGCCAAATCAACGGTATGAATCATGGCGAATCATGTAGAATACCACACGGGGAATGCCAAAAGGCATTCATACCGTTGATTTGGCGTATTCTACCACGCGCATTCGTCTTTAGGCATTCCCCGGATTTCACCGATTGCGCGGATTATATGCCTGGAGATGCCAAGTCGTTTTTCGTCTGGGCGCTGTCCCTCGTCCGATAGCCCGTTTCTGTAGCATCCTCTTCCAAATTGCGCTTTGGGAGATAGCGCAAACTAAAAGTTTATCGGACAAAACGCTTGCTCGTTTTGGCATCATCCGCGATAATCCAAAATTCTGACAAGTTTTGATGTGTCTTCCTGATGGGCAATGCTCTATGTGACAAAAGCTTTACACACCCCACGTCAACCCCTATATTTCGCTTGACCATTGGATTGGATATAGATACAATAAAGAGACCAAACAATTTTGAAAGACGGAGGAAAATATGGCGAAAATACGAATGGCACAGTACGGAACGAAACACGGACACGCACGCGGGAAAATGCATGCAATGCTTGCTAATCCCGATGTTGAGGTGGCGGGTGTATTTGAACCTGATAAAGAACGACGCGCGCAACTTCAAGCAGATGGCAATTGGGGTAACGATGTCCACTGGTTTACAGATGCATCAGAGATACTTGACGAAGAATCAATTGTTGCTGTTGCTTCTGAAGGGAACAACGCTGAAAGTTTAGATCAGACAGAAATGATTGTGAATGCTGGCAAACACGTGTGGTACGATAAACCCGCAGGTGAAAATTGGCAGCAGTGGCAACGTGTTATTAATACCGCGCAGGAAAAATCGCTATTGGTTCAGATGGGGTATATGCTGCGGTATCATTCCAGTTTTAAACAGGTAACAGAGTGGGCGAGATCGGGATTTTTGGGGAACGTGTTCTCAGTGCGCGCACACATGTCAACTAATATATCCAAAGCAGCACGGACGCGAATTAGTCAACATGTTGGGGGTATCTTTTTCGATTTAGGGGGACATGTGCTTGATCAAATTGTTTGGATGCTGGGAAGGCCTGAGAAAGTTACGAGTTTTCTGCGTAACGATGGTGGGTCAGTAGAACCTTTCAAAGATAATACGCTTACTGTTTATGAATATGAACAGGGCATGGCGTTTATCACGATTTCTGCTTTAGAACCACGCCCGATGGCACGCCGATTTGAAGTTTATGGCACTGAAGGGAGTGCCATCATCGTTGAACCGTTTGAACCTGGACATACGATTCGTCTCTGTTTACAAAGTGCAAAGGAAGGATATTCTGAGGGTGAACAGATTGTTAAGATAGATGGTGAGAGCCGTCAGCGTCTGTATGAACTGGAGTTAGATGCCTTTTTGGCGACTATTGCTAACGCGCAACCGCCTGATAGACCTGCATCTCACGAATTGTTAGTGCAAGAAACACTTTTGCGGGCAACGGGAATAATTTAATGGATTTTCAGTTGTCGTTCATCGGCTATCAGTTATGGCAGGTTTTTTGATAATATCAGCATATTTATTTCTATAAAATAATCCAAGTTGCTATTTATGTAGCACAACCTGTATGAAGATTAATTTATTAATTCAGTAATTTTCTATCCGTACGAGGCAGGTGTACTCCCTGCTGGTGAGGCGGGGAATGCCTAAAGACGAATGCGCCTATGGCATTCGCCATGATTCATACCGTTGATTTCTTCCGAACCTCGCCACATTACCGATTTATTTTCTTAATCTTTATTTAGATTGTGCATATTCGTCCGCAACCTAACAGGGTGCGGGACAGAAGCGTCCCATTAATTGTCCGTTTTACTATAAATCTCTGGACTCGCAATAAACTTGTTGACACTGTTCTACATATCTGCTACAATAATTTTACTAAAAATTTGAAGGAGGCAAAGAAATTGCTTAGAAATTTATTTTTGTTAGGATTTGCAGCGATGTTAATTTTCGCTGTTAGCGTCACTTTTGCAGTTGAACAGGAAGACATTTTAGTTTACTACTCTTTTGATAAACTTGACGGAGACACATTCAAGGACGACTCTGGCAATGGTAACGATGCCAAATTAACTGGCAACGGTAAGCTCGTTGACGGCCAATTTGAAAAAGCGATTCACTTAAACGGCGGCGTTGTCCAACTAAGTCCTGCTAACGATTTTGTCGTCCCCATCGGTGAAAATGGTGAGGTTACACTGGAAGCATGGTTTTTCATGAATAGTAGCTCAAGTCATAGTGGTATTATCTCAATTGAGACCATAGATGCTGGATGTTGCGTATTCCGTCTGATGGTGTCCCCAAATTTGAATCCGTTTTGGGATGCTGGTCAACATCAAGATAAAAGTCTTCCTGAATTTACATTTGAAATGAAGAAATGGTATCATTATGTTTTAGTCGCTAATGGAAAAGATGGAAAAATATACATTAACGGCGAATTCATCGGTTCAAAAGATGAAAACATTGAGTTTCAGAAGTGGAAACAAGCAGAAATTTTCGTTGGTGCTGGTGAAGGTCCAAATACTCATCCTATTGAAGATGCGATTATCGATGAGGTTGTTATCTATTCAAAAGCGTTGAGTGAAGCTGAGGTTAAAGCTTCAATGGAATTGGGCGTTGCTGGTGTCTTGGCTGTGGAAGCGAAAAACAAATTGGCAGTTACCTGGGGACAACTGAAAACATCTTTTTGATTGATACCTTATATTAACGAGACATGTTTTTATGAAATTTGGGTTTTTATCGAAAATCTTTGAAGGTGCTTTGAGCATTGAAAAGACTTACAACCAATGTGACAAGGCTTTAGGTGCTTTGCGTGCTTACAATGAGAAACGGCAGCAAGAAAATGCCCCCTTTTCAGCTTCAGAAAAGGCAGAACTTGACAATATTGTTGACACTGCTATAGAAAATGCGACGCGCATTGTTGAAAAGGAAGGTGAACGGAATTGGCCAGGTGTTTTCCGTGAGATGCACAAGAACTTGGCAAACATCTATTTGGAACTTGATGAATATGATAAGGTTCGTGAAGCTTGTGAACGTTTGCAAAATTATGGTGAAGTCGGCAAACTGGATGCTGAGGAGGTTATCAAAAATCTCAACGAAAAAGAGAATGGAGAGTCTTCATCAACTCCCGAAGAAACACAGTCAACACCTTTACTTCAATAGCTTAACCAATGGTGTATCTCTATATACTGCAATGCAGACATAAAATCCGAATTGCGATATGTAGAGATATAGCGTTTTGTACCATTTCTGATTATATATCGTTCAGACTGTTCCACAAACTGTCCGAAAATTAATTCAGTAATTTTTTGTTCACACGAGGCAGGTGTACCTCCTGCTGGCGATGTTTCCTAACTTCGCCAAATTACCGATTTATTTTCTGAAATTTCATTTAATTTGTGTTCTGTCCCTGCGCAAACTGAATGAAGTTTATAGTAGAATTTAAAATACCTTTACATTTTATCGCAATAAGTAAGGTGCGTACTTAAAAAGTAGTGTGAAATCGCGTGAAATATTTCAGACTGCGTATACACCACTTTATGTAAGTGATGTCTTGCAATCCTGAATATTTTAGTAATAAATATAGATAAAATATCGTTATATCTGGTACAATATTCTGTAAGAGGTGATGATTATGGGATCGGCTGAAATAGACATTCATGATGACACATTACGCGCTACCGATGGACCACATCCACACCTACAAACGATATTTGAGGTCAGTGATAAATATCTAAGACGCGTGTTCAGTGAACGTCTTCTGAACGAATTTAAAACGGATTGTTTAAGTCATATCCGCGGAGACCGGGATTCGACCATAGAACAGTTTATCAAAGCATACTATGATTTCGTAAAAAAAGAATATCAGAAACAATATGCAAATGCCGATTCGGCTCTGAATCAAGATATTTTTTTCGAACATCACAAACCAAAACTGTTGTGGGGTAACTGTCTGGATTTTTTACGGCGTATGGACAGCGAAAGCGTTCAGTTGATGATCACTTCGCCGCCATATTACAACGCAAGGGATTATTCCCAGTGGGAAACTCTGGATGACTATTTGGATGATATGTCTAGTATTATCAAGGAATGCTATCGAGTCCTGGACAATCATCGCCCTTTCGTTTTCAATGTCGGAGATATATTTGACAACGACAATAGACACACCAAATCAACTTGGGGAAAACGTCGAATACCTTTGGGTGCATATTTCACTATGATATTTGAAGAACACGGTTTTCAATTTGTGGACGATTTCATTTGGGACAAGGGGGAAGTTCAGACTCAGCGGCATAAGAATGGGAATAGACCTTATCCTTTATATCAATATCCAGTCAACTGTTATGAACACATTTTTGTTTTCTACAAACATCGGTTAGATGAAACACTTTATCCCTGTCCAGTATGTGGATGTCTGAAAATCAATGGGAATGCATACTCTGGCGTAGGTATCAAATCTTGGGAATGCAAGAACTTAGACTGTTTCAAGCGATCAGCTGGCAATCGCGGCAAACGTTTTTCTGCCCGTACGCAGTTGATGACGGGGTTGCAACGCGCTCATAATCTCGTTGATGAAGATTTGCTGCGCATGTGGCGTCGCGATATCGTCAAATTAGCACCTGTAATCAAGATAAACAGCAAAGGGCAGAACACCCTCGGACATACAGCGCCCTTCCCACGTGAAATTCCCGAATATGCAGTCCGGGTGTTCAGTGGTATAGAAGAATCTGTCCTTGATCCTTTTGCGGGTTCATTCACGACTACAATAGAATCATTACGATTAGGACGAAATAGCATTGGAATAGAACTCAATAGAACGTTGTTTAGAGATGCCGTACTGAATCGATTTCCAGGTGCACTCTGGACGGAACCGAAAGAGGTGGAAAGTGAATGGATCTGATAGCGATAAACGTGTAATTGGTCTTTATGGTGAAATGCGGTTAGCAATGGAATTACATAAACGTGGTTGGCAAGTTTATAGGGCATACATTGATGAGAAATTTGATTTTGTCATTTTGAAAAGTTACTGTGAAAACTGCAAAACTTTCAAAAACGCATGGACGCGTGAACAACCCTATGGTAAAAGCACACGTAAAACGGTAACTCCGCTTTGTGAGACATGTAAAAAAGACAGTCTGAAAATGCTTGTTCGATTTATTCAGGCAAAAACATCTGAGGGAATTGTAAAAAAGACCGCAAAACCGGGAGAAGAAGTCAAACATTTTAGTTTCCATCCCAAAATCCGTTATCATCTCGAGGATTCCAGAGTCTTTTACGCGTGGATACAAGTCTGGGACCAAGACACGCATGACATCAACTACTACATTTTTAAAACTTCAGATGTAGAACGTTTTGATGATTTGCATCTGGACACCTATCAAGTAACCGACAATCAGAAAACTGAACTGTCAATAAATAAAGCAGGGAAAGTGCTAAAAAAGAGCCGTAAATACGATTACAGTGCGTTTGATGATTTCCTCAACAATTTTGATTGTTTGGAAGAACTAATTGATGGTGATGATTGGAAGTGAGCACAATCAGCGAGGAAATAGGATTCGAGAAAAAGCCTCTAAACGTTCGGTTGAACGGACCTACCAAGTTCAAAACTACTTAGGGCGTTTTTTTAGGTTAACGACGTTTGTAGTCACGCAATTCATTAACATCATGAAAATTAACTTCACGATGTTTCTTATCCTCTTTACCCAGCATTGAAAAATGGATTTTCTGAACCCTGCTGCGTTTTACCTATTAGGAATAATCCCTATCGTAATTGCGCTGCATTTTCTGAAGCTGCGCCGACAACGTTATGTTGTGCCGAGTATGATGCTCTGGCGCGCAAGTGCAGAGGATCAGAAAGCAAATGTTCCTTTTCAACGCCTGCGGAATCTTCTCCTACCGATTTTACAAAGCCTGTTTTTACTTGTCATAATCGTTAGCGTAGCGCGTCCTGCTTTGCAAATTCCTGGCACAGTCCATGGCAAAATAATCTTTATCGTTGACAACTCGGCAAGTATGCTATCAAAGGAGATGGGAGAAACTCGATTGGCACTTGCAAAACAGGAAGTGTTGAAACACATCAATCAGGTTTCGGCAAGTGGCGGCATGATGATTATGGCAACACATGTCCCTAAACCTTATATTCAACAAGCATTTACCACAGATAAAGATAAACTGCGGCGTGCCGTGCAAAATATCCCGCCAACACACGCAGTTGGTGAGTTGACTTATGTTTTTGATCAGGCAACGCGTTATGTGGATTCAGCACAAGATCAAATCTTTTTTATTAGCGATTCGTATGAAAATCTGCCCGTTACATCTGTGCCTATTAGCAAAATCGCGGTAGGGGATGCTGCAGAAAATATCGGTATTGTGCAATTCAGTGTGGAGAGAATTGCCAATCAGTACGCAGTTCTCGCAGGTATCCAAAATTGGACAGGGATGGAGAGAGAAATAAATATTGCGTTAGCACTTGAAGGCGGAACAGCAATTGATGAAAAAACTTTGGCAATTCCTGCAGGAGAGGTAAAATCTGTTCTCTTTTCTATCAATGCGAAAGGATTAGACGGTGTTGCAATCAGCCTCCACCTTATTGATGTCGCTGATAACTTTGAGTTGGACGATAGAGCATGGACAATTCTTACGCCAATAAAACGATTCCAAATCCTGCTTGTTAGTGACAAAGATCAACCCCTATTGATAGAGCTTTTGAAGAGTTACGGAGACCATGTAGAACTACAAAAAGTGTCAATGGATGAATTCCACGGCATAGGTGATGCGGATGTCATTATTTTTTATGGTGGAATCCCTGTGAAACACAGTTTACTAAACCTTTCCGGCACAGAGAGTATAATCGTTATCAATTCGCAAACGGAATTGCCGTTTATGGCAGAACCCTCTGTTGAAAAGGCTACAACCCCCGTTTCCGTTATCAAAAAGAATAAAACCCATTCGATTATGCAAGACGTGTCTATTATGGGATTACAAGTGAAGGAATCTGTGTATAGAGAATTGCCACCCTGGGCAAATTCGCTTATTGAGTCCGAAAAAGGTGCGCTGGTATGGCTTGGTGCTGACGCAGACAAGCAATTTTTGGTTTTTGAATTTGATGCATTCAATCCAGGAATTTCTTCATTTCTCACGACTATTCCAGATGTTCCGATATTTATGTACCGTTGCTTAGCGTGGCTTGAGGCAAGAGCTGCCCCAATAAAGTCTATTACAGTTCAAACAGACAGGACAAGGCAAATATTTCGGACAGGGGAACAACTGAAAATTGATTTACCGACTGTGGAAAAATCCGATATTCAGGTGAAAAAACCTGATGATAAGATGATGGAATTAAACAGCGAAGTATTCACAGAAACGGACCAAATCGGAGTTTATTCCATCTTTGTTGGAGATACTCTATTTGAGCAATTCGCAGTTAATTTACTTGATGCAACGGAATCTGCACTTTCATTTCCTAAAAAAGAGTCAAACACACAAAAACGGGTAGATGAAAAAAATCTACTACAACCTCTGACGCGGGAGATATGGCAATGGACAGCACTATTCGCCGTCTGTTTGCTCCTGTGTGAGTGGTGGTTCTATCACCGTAGCTAACCCTTCGAGAATCTGATTTATCAATCTCTCCTTCGGCATTGCACCGATGATTGTTCTTACAACGTTTCCTTTGTAGAATAGGATGTATATCGGTGTCCCACGGATGTGATACGCTGCTGTTTTTTTTGGATTCTCGTTTACATCTAATTTTGCTACGATGAAAACGTCCCGATATTCTACTGCAATTTCAGAGACCACCGGTCTCATCAATATACAGTAGATTCAGCCATCGGACTTAAATTCGACTAAGATAGGCAGTTTTGCGCCGCCTACAACGTTGTCAAATGTCTGATCGGTTAATTCAAGCGGAATACCAGAATACTTCCCGAAGTAGCTCGCGACCAGTGTAAGGTCAAGAATATTTACAGTACCGTCCCTGTTTACATCTGGACTGGGATATTGATTTTCTGTAGGTGTTTCACCAAAATGGGAGGCAACAAACGTCAAATCAAGAATATTGACTATGCCGTCTGCATTGGTATCAGAGGCACGCAAATCATCAAAATCTGTTTCTTGGGTGTACCCAATTGTGAACAGAGATAATAAGACAAGTAAGCAGATCCATTTTTTCATAAATATTTTCCTATACAAGCAATAGATATGGGTTTTGAATATATTGAGATACTGTTTGCAGGAACTGTGCAGCCGGTGCCCCATCAACAACGCGATGGTCAAAAGTCAGACTCAACGCCAGCATGCTCCGAATCGTGATTTCATCGTTGTAGACGACCGGCTTTTTGAGAATACGTCCTACACCAAGTATAGCACACTCAGGTGGATTGATAATAGGTGTAAACGCATCAACGCCAAAATTGCCAAGATTCGTTAAAGTAAAAGTGCCGCCTTGCAATTCACTGGGTGTAAGTTGATTGTTACGAGCTTTTTCTGCTAAGGTTTTTACCTGTCCAGAGATAGCCGCTAAACCGATCTGATCGGCATTGCGGACAACTGGCACAACAAGCCCCTCTTCCAATGCAACAGCAACGCCAATGTTGATGTCCGCTAACAAGTGAATTCCTTCATCTGTGAGGGTGGCATTGAGCGGTCGATGTTCCCGCAGGCCTATAGCAACAATCTTTACAAGCAGGTCGGTATAGGTGAGACTTATCTCTTTCTTCTGTAATTCTTCATTGAATAATTCGCGTAATTCAACGAGGGTTGTCGCGTCAACCTCCGTATGAAGTGTCACGCTTGCATTCGTTTGAACGCTCATTGTCATACGTTCAGCAATGATTTTACGGATGCCGCTAAGTTCAATAACTTCAGAAGCAGCTTCAGTACGGAATACATGTGCGGGTATCTCATCGGTGGCTTGCAAAACGTCATCACGAACAATTCTACCATCGGGGCCTGAACCTGAAATTGAAGTAAGGTCAAGTCCAAATTCCTTTGCCAATCGGCGTGCAAGCGGTGAGGCTTTGAGACGTGTTGATTCAGTTGGCGTTGGTCCTCTCGTTTCAATATAGCGATGTATATCACTTTCAAGGATACGCCCTCCAGGACCAGAGGCTTTCACTTGCGTGAGATCAATAGTCAGTTTTTCGGCAAGCTGTTTTGCTGCGGGTGATGCCTTGATGTTTTTTGATGCTGGTGTAGTCGGTTGTGTTTTAATTGGTGCTGAAGGCGTGGTAGCAGTAGCCTGCTCTGGTTCATCGGACTCCTGTGCTTCTAACATGGTATCAAGTTCCACACGTTCAACCTCTTCCCCCAGTGCAGCAATAATCGCTAACAGTGCATTAACGGGCACATCGCTGCCTTCTTCTGGAAGAATTTGCGCAATAATACCAGCAGCAGGCGATTCCTGTTCATGGACAACTTTATCCGTTTCAATTTCTAACAGCGGTTGTCCCTCTGTTACGGTATCGCCTTCCTTCACAAGCCATTTCCCGATTTTTCCCTTCGTCATCGTCTGATCCATTTGGAGCATTCTCAGTTCAACAGCCATCAAGTTCTCCTATTTTCATCTTATGTATCATCGTTCGGATTTTTCTATCAGTTGTAAAAGTAATTCAACATTTTCGTCTTTTTCGAGAATTAGGGCGATTTTATGGTATTGATCCCCCTTGAAAAACGCCTGCACAAAAGGACTAAAAGCAATGAGCAATTGCGAACCCAAAAAGTTTAGCGGTTTGCCTGTCTCAAGAAAAAGGATAGCTGGCGTAGTCAGGCTTCGGCGCACGATCCATTGTGCCAGCTTTTCAAGCAACGCGTGCTGCTCCGATTCTGGAATATCTTCAAGAACCGTTGGTATTTCTGGGGTTTCATTGTGCATCAGTATATACCTATTGGAGTGACTATCTTTATATTATAGGTCGCGATTCGGAGATCGCTCCTACAAAAATCTTGTCCAGGGTAGGAGGGAACTCCGATTCCCGACTATTGCTTATACCTACAATTTTAGAATGGACACTCTATTATGACAACCGAACTCAACAGCAGAATTCAGGTGTAGGTTGGGTTAATCCATATAACCCTACAAATGTCAATTTAAGAAACAACCTCTTGTGGGAGGGCTTTATACGCCCGATTATTGTCTGAACCAGGATTATCAAGATTCCCAGATTTTCAGGATTATGACTATAAGCACAGAATAAGAATAATCCTGGTAATCCTATAATCGTGTGAATCCTGGTTCAGACAAGACACAAAATGCCTAATCCTTACAAAACAGTTCTTCTCAAATTGACTTCTACAGGTTGCACTAACTTACTGAATTCCAGAATTTAAAGGTCCAAATCGCTCAGATAATCAGCAATATGCTTGGGTTGTCCATCAACTGTTGTTTCCATCGCAGCGATGACAAGAACAAAACTTTTGATATTGTCTTCAATTCGCGTATCTGAGGGTTCTCCTCCTTCAAGCCAATTGAGAAATTCATCAAACAGATAAGTATGCGCGTAATGGCGGATACCGGGCGCCTCATAAACCTCTTTCTCTCCGCCGACGCGATGGATCGTCATCTGATTTCCGCCTGCAATTTCAACTGCGCCTTGCTCAAATTCGGCGCGGTAGTGTTCACCATTCCAACAATTGATAATGCCTGCTGCGGAACTGTTCCCTTCATAAGAGGTGTGAACACCGTTATTCATTCGCATCAAATAATAGCCACTTGAGAAGTGCTTAAAACTTGACCACTCCGGATTCCAACCGAAACCGACCAGGGTTTCACAATCACCGCCAGAGAGGAATCGGAGCATATCAAGGTGATGCACAGATGCCTCAAAAAGCAGACTAAAATCCATATTGTGCCGCCAATCCACACCCCATGATAGATAACGACGGTAATCACAGGCGTATCTGCCGACAATGTGCTGGAGCCGCCCTAATCTGCCTTCCTCACGGATACGCACCAATTCTTGTTTATTATTTGCATAGCGATAGTTTTGGATAATAGCACACGGCAACCCCGTTTTTTGTGATGTGTGTACCATTGCTTTTGCTGCGTCTAAAGTATCTGCAATCGGTTTTTCGCAGATGACGGGCATGCCGTTTTCCATAGCCGCAACTGCTGCTGGACTGTGGAATTTCGGAGGCGTTGCAACGCCGCAGAAATCTGCTTTAACCGATGCACATGCCTCGTTAAAATCAGTGAAAAGTTGGGAAGAACTTAGTCCCAACGCCTCGCCCTGTGATTTTAGGACATTTTCCTTTACATCTGCTAAACCAACAATCTCAACGCGGTCACTGAAATTACTTCTGAAGTTGTGAATCCAACCGCCAGCCATACCGCTGCCACCAATCATTAAACATGTGTGTTTTGCCATAATATCTCCTTCTCAAAACCTGTAAGCAGGAATAAATGGTAGATTTTGAATTTATTTTGACAGTATTATCTGTAGGAGGGAACTCCGATTCCCGACTATCAATAGTTTCGTCGCGATTCGGAGATCGCTCCTAACATGTGACGTATATTATTATTTCAATAATTCACCAATATATGAACTAAACGTTTAAACTATCTTTCATCAATCTTCCGCGTAAGACGTAATCATCTTTACCGTCTCGGACACGTTCAAGTTCTGCCTCGGTGGCTTCCCGTCGAACTTTTGCTGGCACTCCCATTGCGACAGTCCCCGCAGGAATTTCTTGTCCTTCCCGTACAAGCGTTCCCGCAGCAACAATCGCACGTTCACCGATTCTGCAACCTGTTAGTAGGATAGCACCCATTCCGATCAGCGCTTCGTTCTCAATAGCGCAGCTGTGAAGAATAGCACCGTGTCCAACGGTAACATCATCACCGATAAGACACGGAATCTTTTTGTCCATGTGTATTACTGTACCGTCTTGAATGTTGGTACGACAACCGATGTGGATCGGTTCCAGATCACCGCGAAGTACGCAGTTGAACAATACACTCGATTCTTCACCGATTTTTACGTCTCCAATTATCATCGCCCCTGGTGCGACAAAAACAGAGGAATGGACATTCGGTGTTATGCCTTCATATTCTATTAACATATTTCCTTCTTTCGTGCTACTTGCTACCGAACAGCGATAGCACGTATTATAGATTTTACACCTGTGCAACTAACAACTTCCGAAGATTACGTATCCCGGACTTATAAGATAACCAAAACACACCGACCAGCAAAGCAATTGATACGAAAAATATCGCAATATTCTTTGTATGCCATGCAATTACTGGTGTGATGACACATACCACATCAATAAAAAGTGTTACGGTGAAGGTTAAGACTCTTAAAATCGGTTTCGGTTGATGTGTCAGTTCTGCCATCCACGGCAATGTACCGATCATCGTATTCAACGCACATCCAACAGGAAGCGTTATGATCGGCGTGAGTAGCACCAGCCCCCAATTGTCTGCTGGAATTTGAAGCAGACCGACAGCAACGATCGACCAGAATTCGGCATATATCAAGGCACATAGCAAAGCTGTTAAAAATTTGCTTTTAAATATCAGCTCTGGTGTAACGGGAGCGGATTTCAACATCCACCATGTTTTTGCTTCATCTCGTAGTCCGTTGCAACTTATACCGAAGGTAATAAGCAGACTATACAGTAACACCTGAACGGTAAGTATTTGGGCTGCGTTTTCATCTGCGCCACTTTCATTAAGAAGCAAAAAACCGATGTGAATCGCTAAAAAGAACGTAAGCATGATAATAGCAATCACTCGTCCACTGTGTCTGAAGAAGATTAGAAAATCTTTCAACATCATGGATTGGACTTTACCACGTCCGAGTGAAATAACTATCCGTCTAAAGTTTGAGGTTGTGGCATTACCGTTGTTGGTTCTTGTGGGTTTGCGTTTCGTTTTCAATTGGCGGATATTTTCCCATCCGCGTTGATATATCCTCTGTGCTGTGAACATTGACAATCCTGCTGATATAAAACTTATTCCGAACACGCTAAGTACCCAGCCTAACCTTACCCATAGCGTAGATTCTGTTGTCCAACTCAATAGCAATTTCCCGACCCATTCATGTGGGGACCACGTTGCAGCTGCGCTGCCTGTTTTGGTAGAAGCCCAATCGAGAATAAAACGTTTTATCGGTACCGCATCGGACCCAGCAAAAAGTGAAAATGATAGCAAAAAACCTACTGCCACACCTATTGTTGTTCCAATAACCTTTAGTGTAGCAAACAAACCTGCAGATGAAAAGAATCGAGCAATCACCATCATACTGATGACAACATAACTCGCAATCATTATTAGGAGACACACAGACACGGGAAACAGGACTACATAAAAATACCACGGCAATTCAAATATTATACCGAATGCTACCCACGGAGGCCCCAAAAAACAGAGCATGCTCAGAAACCGGGTGGCAGTAATATGAATGAACTTATATCCGAAGATTGCTACCGGTTTAATTGGCGCAGTGTGTAACAAAGCACTGTCGGGTGCTTCATACAATATTTTCAATGAGCTTTCCATTAATTCTTTCGCAACCACAATAATTCCGAACACCATGAAGCCGTTAATCACGCTCAAAAGTAGCGGCGGCGGGGCATTAGTAGACCGCAAGTGCATGAAAAGAGAATAACCCAGGACAGACAAGGCAACGATGAAAATGAGGTATCCAATACCTTTTAAAATGCTTTTACGCCACGCTTGTTTGTCGTGTTTTAAACTGTTCAACCATCCAAGGCAATCTGCTTTTAACAAAATCTTTATGTTTTTTAACATCGGTTTCTAACACAATATATCTACAGTTTATGGTCTATGTACAAATTATGTGGTTTCTGCTACCTTACCCCTTAAGCATCTGCGGTAAGGTCAAGAAAAATATCTTCCAGTGTTTCTGTTCGATGCGGGTCAATGTCTGTGGGTTGTGTACGCAATTCTCGTTTCTTTTCTTGTAATTCAGCAAGTGTTCCAACAGCAATAAGTTGTCCTTTACTGATAATGCCGACTCTGTCGCAAATCCGTTCTGCAATTTCAAGGATGTGTGTTGTCATAAAAACTGTACATCCTTGCTCACATCGTTCGCGCAAAATTTCTCTAACAGTGCGCGCACTTCTTGGATCTAATCCACTTGTTGGTTCATCAAGGAAAAGGATTTTTGGGTGATGTATGAGGACAGAGATGAGCAGAATTTTCTTCTGCATACCGTAAGAATATCCTTTAATTTGGTCATCAGCAGCATCAGCAAGTTCAAGTTGTTCAAGCAGTGCCCCCATCTCATTTTCAGCTTGTTGTAGCGGCACCTCATACAAATCAGCTATCATCCGTACAAACTGCCTACCGCTTAATGCTTCATAAAGTTGCGGTGTATCCGGCATAAGACCGAGTATCGCTTTTGCCTGTAAACTCTGTTTTTCTATGTCGTACCCGCCAAGTGTTGCTGTGCCAGACGTAGGACGGAGCAAGCCAGTGAGCATATTTATTGTGGTTGTCTTACCAGCACCATTGGGGCCGAGAAAACCGAATATTTCGCCAGAACCTACATGCAGCATGAGTGAATCTACAGCACACAGCTTACCGAAATATTTCGTCAGATTTGAGGTTTCAATCATTTTGACTACTGCCAAGGATATCTTCTTTGAGTGCTGCCAGAGATGCATCCAATTCAGATTCCTCTGCGGGTGTTTCTGTTTTAACTTGAGTGCGGCGGTTTCGTTCTTCCCACATTTTCGCTTTAGCTTCCGTTTCTTTCAACTTCTGTTCAGCCTGTTGAAATGCGATATTCTCGTCAGGCAGATCAAATTCTGCCAATAATTTATAGAATTCTGCAAGCGCTTCTGCCTGTTTTTGACGTTGGGACAACGTTTCCGCCCGTTTCGCTGCGTCCCGGAATTGTTGATAAAATTCATGGAGGGTTGTTTTAAGGTTCGCTACAACTTCTTCCTGAGTATGAATTTGTTGATCTAAATCATTTGCGCGTTGCAGGTACTGTTGTTCACGCTGTTGTGCCTCTTTCGCGCTTTCTGTATCGCATTTCTGTGAAGCAATGTCAGCTTTTTCACCCCACACCTGTGATGCTTCAACTGCTTCCTGATAAGCTCGTTTGAGTCTTTGCAACTCCGCGATCGCTGTAGCCACAAGGTCTTTCGCTTCTGTGATCCGTCTTTTCATATCAGCAATGGTTTTATCAAGAAGAGATTCGTTGTTTTCCGCTGTGTCTATAAACTGATTGATGCCTTCTTTAATCTGTTCCGAAATTTGTTTTAGTCTTTTCATTTTGATGCCTCCAATGTCTATTCTATTGAATTTACTGATAATACTCTTGTTGGCTATTTACCTTGGATGTACGATTTATATTAACAGAGACATTTGAACTTGATAAAGATAGAAACATATTTTAATTGTTTGTATAAACTAAAAATGCAAGTATGGAAAAATGCCTCTACAACGTTTCATAATTAGCGTTGACAAGTTCAACCCCAAAAATCGCTAATCTACTCATGATACTGTGGATTGCGGGAATATTGTTATCAATCAAAATTGATGAGCAACTGTTTATTGCTGCCGCTTCTCCAAGTGTCCCACTGCCAGCAAAAAAATCTAAAAGCGTATCTCCAGGGGATGAATGCACCTTGACAATACGATTAAGAATTCCGAGCGGTTTCTGTGTTGGATAGCCGGTTTTTTCTTGTCCGTTAGTGCTGACAATTGTATGCCACCACACGTCGGTTGGTGTTTTACCTCGCGCTGCTTTTTCTTTTCCGACTAAACCGGGTGCCATATACGGAATCCGATCCATCTCATCAAAATTGAAGGTGTAATGTTTTGGTGTTTTAGCGTACCACAAGATGTTATCGTGCTTGGCGGACCATCGAGATTTGGACCTTCCACCAAAATCGTAAGCCCAGATAATCTCGTTCATAAACGATTCGCGTCCAAAAATCTCATCAAGTATTACTTTGCAGTAATGCACCTCCCGGTAATCAATATGCAGGAAAAAACTTCCATGTGGGTGCAGGACTCTATATGCCTCTTCAAAACGGAGACGCAAAAACGCGAGATAGGCATCCGAACTTTTGAACTTATCAGAGTAGCGTCTGGTTTTTCCTTTGTGAGTTTTATATGTCTTGCCTTGGAATCCCACTCGGTCACCTTGATCATCCCGTTCAACCTGTATTTCAGTCCGTTGCTGCAGTTTTCCGGTATTAAACGGTGGATCAATGTAAATCATATTGATACTTTCATCATCAATATGTTCCCGAAGTATCGCAAGGTTATCCCCATAATAGAGATGATGTGTAGACATGTGATTTGTTCCTTAATTAATGGTTTTAGACACTTATAGACTTTGGATGACCTTTACTTTTTTGTTGATAAATTATATCAGAATATGTATAATTTATCAACAATATTGTCCAAAAGGCAGCGTTATTTGGTTTTAAGAATTCTTAGTCATTAAGGTTAACTTCAAGTTTAGATTTTGAATCAGAATGGACATAAGTTTTCGTTGCATCATTGTTTATTGTTTGAACCAGGATTTTCAAGATTATTGGATTTGCAGAATTGTTGAGTATCACCCATCAACCCCTATCCTGCGTCCAAACGCAGACGACAAACATGTTCATAGGCACTACATCCACAAAAAACCGATCTTGAAAATCCGATAATCTTGAAAATCCTGGTTCAGACACTAAGTGATTCAGGACGGACAATAAGTCCATGGATATATTAACGTCTGTGATAAAACCTACCCGAAAACTAAATAATTCTATCCAAAAAGCAAGGATAGTGAATTCACAGGATACAAACTTGTCAAAGCGAAACTCAGTGATCTGTTTCTCATATTTACCCAAAGGGTCTCGCTTCAAATCGTACTTATCAAGAAAGGGGAATTTTCATTTTGAAAAAAACTCAATTTTACATTTTCTTAACACTATTTATCAGTTCAATCCTCTATCAACCCAACATTTTCGCCCAAGATTCGCCACAATGGCATCTACCTGCAGGCGCAACGAAACGCCTGGGAAAAGGGTGGCTATATGAAATTCAATATTCACCAGATGGCACACAACTTGCCGCTGGTGGGACCCTTGGTGTTTGGATTTATGACACTACAACCGATGAAGAAATTAGACTATTGACTGGGTATGGACGGGGTGTTTCGGCACTGACCTATTCCCCTGACGGAAAAATACTCGTCGCTGGAAGTACAAACGGGGACATCCGTCTGTATGATACTGAAACATGGGAAATCCTACACACCCTCGACGAACATTGGGCGAGTATTCGTAGCCTCGTTTTTAACACTGACGGATCCATGCTCGCAAGTGGCAGTAGAGATAGAACCGTCCGTTTGTGGAATCCTCAAACCGGAGAACTTCTGCGGACACTTCGTGGACATACGGATGGTCTCAACAGCGTTGCTTTCAGTGCCAATGGCGGCACCATCATCAGCGGTAGTAGAGATGATACTATCAGAATATGGGATGCTGCCACAGGAGAACCACTGCAAACGCTGGAAGAACATAGAGATAATGTTGCAAGTGTTGTCGTCAGTCCTGATGGCAAAACCCTCGCAAGCGGAGATTTGAACGCGATTATCCATCTATGGGACACAACTACCTGGACAATTAAGGATACGCTTTTTGGACATACGTCTTATATTTATGAACTGAAATTCAGTCCGAACGGTAGGACTTTGGCGAGCGCAAGTGAGGATGACACCGTCCGGATGTGGGATGCAGCTACAGGTGATCATCTATACACACTCACCGAACATACTGCTGACGTTTTTGGACTTGCTTGGACACCAGAGGGATCGGTGCTTACCAGTGGTGGATGGGATGCTTCCATCCGTTCATGGGACGCTGATACAGGCAAACATTTAAAAACTATCACGGGACATACGGATGCTGTTGCGAGTGTCACCTATAGTGCTGATGGCAGGATCCTTGCTACCCGGAGTTGGGACAAAACCATCCGACTCTGGGATGCTGACACGGGTCAACTTCGGCATGTCCTCATCGGTCACCAAGATGATGTCGATGTTGTTGTTTTTGCCCCTGATGGCAGAACACTCGCCAGTGGAAGCCAAGACAACACCGTCCGTTTATGGGATGCTATTACAGGTGAACATATAAAGACGCTCAGAGGACATTACTCCTATCTGATTAGTCTTGCATTCAGTCCGGATGGGAGTATCCTCGCAAGTGGTAGTGAAGACGACAGCATCCGTTTATGGAATGTATCCACAGGTAGATACATGGGAGGATTGTGGGAGCATGAGGCAGGAGTAGAAACACTTGCGTTTAGTCCGGATGGCACTATGCTTGCCAGTGGCAGCCGTGACGATAAGATTATCTTATGGGACATTGAAACACGTGATGCCATACACACAATCAGTGAACATGAGGATGATGTTTGGGCAGTTGCGTTTAGTCCGGATGGAACCAAACTTGCCAGCGGCGGTGGCGACACAGTTTCCTTATGGGATGTTGAAACAGCGGAACTTCTCCAGACATTCCGCAGACCAATTGATCGCGAAGTCCCAGTAGGCGCGCCGGAAGAATTAACAGGTGACGTACCTACGGACCTTCCCGCGAATGCTACCAGTATTGTTTTTAGTCCGGATGGTAGCGTACTTGTCAGTGGAAGTTATGACGCAACGATACGTTTGTGGGACACTGCCACGGGGGAGCAGCTGAGGACGCTTGAAGGTCATACATATTCTATTACGAGTGTTGCTGTTAGTCCAGATGGTAGCACCATTGCGAGCGGAAGTGTTGACGGCACTGTCATTCTGTGGGCATTTCCACTTCCGCTGAGTGTAGAACAAGTTCTCACAGTATTTTCAGATGTGAATAACGACGGTGTTTTGAATGTGCTGGATGTCGTATTGATTGCATCAAATTTTGGACAATCAGGAGACAGCCCATCAGACCTTAACGGTGATGGCGCAGTTGACCTTTTGGACCTCTATTTGATTGCGAATGCATTGGAGAATGTAGAATCAGCACCTTCTGGACAGGCGATTTCAAGAGAACAGATAACTGCAGCGCAGGTACAGGAGTGGTTGACGCTTGCCAAGCAGGTACCATCACAAATCAGCCAAATCTCAGCATCGGATCAACTTTTGTATCAACGCGGAATTCAGGTGTTGGAGCAAATTTTGCAAAATTTGATGCCAGAAGAAACAGCACTGCTTGCGAACTACCCAAATCCGTTCAACCCCGAAACGTGGATTCCTTATCACTTGGCGAAGGATGCAGATGTTACACTGCATATCTATGCTGTGAATGGCACACTGGTACGGACGTTGGCAATCGGACATCAAGCTGCAGGTATGTATCAAAACCGTTCCCATGCAGCATATTGGGATGGTAAAAATGAGTTCGGTGAATCCGTGGCAAGTGGTGTGTATTTCTATACACTTACCGCAGGTGATTTTTCTGCTACACGGAAAATGTTAATACGGAAGTAGGCACAATTCAGACAAGAAAAAACAGATGCAATTTTTTTAAGTGAGCAGTTATGATTTAGAAATGGTAGAATAACGTAATTGCACATCGCAATCAAAACCAATCAAAAGGAGTTTATTATGAAAAAGTTAATTGTAAATTCGAAAATAATCGTTTCAATTATTTTGATATTGGTGAGTTTTTGTTTTATCACAGAAAAAACGTATGGTGAGGTTACTATCAGTGAAATTATGTATGGCTCACAAGCAGATTTTACACCGCCGCAATGGATAGAAATATCTAATGCGGGGTCTGAGCCAGTTGATATGACAGGCTGGAAACTGACTTTCCAGAACGTAGAATCGGTAGATCTAATCGGTCCGGTGAATGGAACGATCGTTTTTGAAGACGAGTTCTGGGGTGATGCCCCACGGCTTTGGCCCAATGATACACTCATCGTTGTGGTAGATGAAGATGTAACTTCAGGTGACTTCACCGATGATCAGATATTCGCACTGCGTTGGAGAGGTGGGTTAGATATTAGTTTCTGGGATACGTTCCTGAGTGCCGAAGGCTTTTCTCTTAAGTTAACTGATAGTGGTGACAACGTTGTAGATGAAGTAGGAAACTATGATGGAACGACAACGCATTGGAATTTACCCTACTATTACAACAGAGGGAGAACCAGAGCAGGCAATCGGACATCGCTCCTTCGCGTTTATGGGAATGGTGTCGCGCTGGATGGCAGAAAAAAAGACAGCTGGGTATCCGCAGCAGACGCGAGCCTTATTGAGGTCCAAAAAACCTACTATGGTGCTGAGAACGATATCAGTTCTGTCGGTATCCTTGGTCCAAATACGGTGGCCCAAATACCACCTACACCGCCAATGGTACAGAAAACATCTACCCCGATCACTATTAGTGAAATTATGTATGGTTCTGAACCACGTTTTACGCCACCGCAATGGATAGAAATATCCAATACGGGAGCAGAACCCATAAATATGACAGGATGGAAACTCGTTGTTAAGAACATGGACGCAGCGTACTTAGACGGTCCGTTGGATGCCACAATTGTATTTGAAGACGAGTTCTGGGGCGAGGCTCCGCGGCTCTGGTCCAATGATTTCCTCCTTATTGTGGTAGACGAGGATGTAAATTCTGGCGACTTCATGGATGATCAGGTTTTCGCGCTACGATGGCGTGGTGGATTAGATATTAGTTTCTGGGATACATTTATGAGCGGAAATGGCTTCCTTATACAACTGATTGATAAAGATGGCAACGTGGTGGATCAGGCAGGAAACTACGACGGTAGTCAAAAGGCTTGGGATTTACCCTACTATTACAACAGAGGGAGAACCAGAGCGGGTAACCGGACTTCACTCATTCGGCTTTATGACGATGGTGATGCGCTTGATGGCACTTTGGAAAGCAGTTGGGTTTCCGCAGCAGACGCGGAGCTCTCCGCAGACCAATTAACCTATTACGGCGATGAGAACGATATCAGTTCTGTCGGTATTGGTATTATTGACTTCACCTCAACTAAACCGGAATATCTCGTAGAGGATGTCAACGAGGATGGAAATGTTAATATCCTGGATTTAGTGTCAGTTGCAAACAAATTTGGACAGACAGAACAAAACAGAGCCGATGTTAATGGCGATGGGTTTGTCAATATCCTTGACCTTGTTCGTGTTGCAGGCGCATTTGGTAAAAGTGCTTCTGCACCATCACTTTATGCCAAAGATCTCTCTATGCTCACAGCTGCAGATGTTAGACAGTGGCTATCTGAAGCACAGCAATTAGGTCTCACGGATGCAAAGTCGCTACAAGGTATTATCTTTTTACAACAACTCCTGGCTGCATTGACTCCGAAAAAGACTACTCTTTTACCCAACTTCCCTAATCCGTTCAACCCCGAAACGTGGATTCCTTATCACTTGGCGAAGGATGCAGATGTTACACTGCATATCTATGCTGTGAATGGCACACTGGTACGGACGTTGGCAATCGGACATCAAGCTGCAGGTATGTATCAAAACCGTTCCCATGCAGCATATTGGGATGGTAAAAATGAGTTCGGTGAATCCGTGGCAAGTGGTGTGTATTTCTATACACTTACCGCAGGTGATTTTTCTGCTACACGGAAAATGTTAATACGGAAGTAGCATTTTTCAGAAAAACATGGAAGGGTGGAAGATAACATCCTTCCATCTAACAACCTAATTGCAATATTCCAATCAAAACTATAATTGGAGAAAAATGAAGAATCGTTTTATGTGTTCCAAAGTCGTTGCATTTACATGCATTGTGGCTTTTATGTTTATACATTTCGTATATGATGGATATTCTCAAACTCAAACTGAACAGAACGTCTCCATAGAAAAACAAAAGGAAGGTAGATCACTAATGGTCGCTTCCACATTCGCATACGGTATCGGATTGTACGGGCCTGGAACTGCAATCTTATTAGATACAGATTCAGCAAGCCAAGTAACAGCATTAGAATTCCTATTTGGTGGAAGCGCTTTTGCTGGTGGGCTTATGGCTACAAGAGATTATCGGCTCGGTGCAGGTCGCACCAATTTAATACTTGGAAGTGCTTATACAGGCACTTTATACGGTGTTGGATTACCCATATTATTCGAATCAGAAAATCCAAAGGTTTATTTTGGATCTATGATGCTCACCACGCCATTAGGTGGGTATCTTGGTTATAAACTGACTTCTCACAGATGGTATGAAAAAGGCGAATCAAATATGATTACCTACGGCGGTGCAGTCGGAGGTCTGTATGGACTTGCAATTCCATATCTTATCAATATTGAAGGTCTTGAGGACTCAACACAAGCTAAAATTTATACCGTATCAGGATTACTTGGAATACCAATCGGTACAGTAGCATCATCAAAAATTTTTCACAACAAACCGATTAGTGATGGCAGATCACACCTAATCAATTTTGGAGGTGTTGTAGGTGCATATTATGCTGCAGGTATGACAAGTTTATTTGACGTAGAGTCAGGAAGACCTTATGTGGCAACTGCGATGCTTGGTTTACCAGTTGGAACGTATCTTGGCTATAAATTTACGGCTAAAGGGGATTATACACGCGGTCGGGCATTTCTTATACAGCTTGGCGCGTATGCCGGTGCTCTATTCGCCAATGCAATTCCGCTGCTTATGGAAACGGAAAGTCATAAACCTCACGTTGTAGCGAGTATCCTTGGATCCGCCGGTGGAATGTGGTTGGCACACCAAAGCACACGCGGTTGGGGTGAGAAAGCACCGCTGGCGATAAACGAACATATTCCTCAATCTGGAAAGATCAAAGTCCAGCTACCATCGGTCAATGAATGGTTTACGCTCGGTTTAATGACGCTACGTAAACCATCTTACATGGCTGATATTCCTGTAGAATTGTTGCGAATTTCATTCTAAATAACCAACACCGATTTACAACTCCACGGTAGGTGCGGTTTCCTAACCGCACCGTGCCTGTCTATTGGGATGGGAAAAACGAGTCCGGTGAATCTGTGGGAAGTGGTGTGTATTTTTATACGCTTACCGCAGGTGATTTTACTGCTACACGCAAGATGTTAATACGGAAGTAGCCTTTTCAGAAAAAACACGGAAGGGTGGAGATCACACCATTCCATCCAACAATTTTCAAAAGGAGTATTATGCAAATACACATTCTAAATCAAAAATATCTTATATCTATTTTACAGGAAAAATGGTATAAGGTGTGGATTGGATAAGAAAAGTAAGGAAAAAGTGTGGCGGTGTTCGGTGCTGTGCTGGACGCTTTCGCTATGTGCTACAGGCTCCGCTGCGCTTGTTTTGCCCTTGCAATCTGCTGTGCCATCGTTACGCTCCACTTGTCCATTAAGCGTCTGGTGTGGTATAATACTCACAAAACAATTTTAGAGGATTTGCCTATGAAACTATCAAGTTATATCCGATATATCGTATCTATTTTTATAAACCTATTCATTATTTTCAGTCTATATACCCTGGTATCCGCAGCAATAACGCCGGTGAGTGATCGCACGCCACAGGTGCGCGATGAAATTGTTCGCGTATTACGCGGAAAAGGTGTTAATTCCGCTGCGGAAGTTACCGAAGCCCACCTCGCGTCCATCTGGCGTTTAGACTTAGCCTACACAGATATTACATCACTAAAGTCAGGTGATTTCAGTGGTCTTACCACCCTAAAATCGCTCACTCTGGCGAACAATTCCATCAGCGACATATCGGTGCTTGAAAACTTGACTTCACTGACGTCACTCTCTCTGGCGAACAATTCCATCAGTGATATATCAGCTCTTGAAAACTTGACCGCACTGACATTTCTTGAGCTGGCGAACAATTCTGTCAGGGATATATCAGCTCTTGAAAACTTGACTGCTCTGACATGGATCAATCTGGGTGGCAATTCCATCAGGGATACATCTGCTCTTGAAAATTTGACCGCACTGGAATCGCTGTATCTGGGTAGCAATCCTATTTCGGTTTACGGGCCACTCCGTAGACTCAAAGCCAAAAACCCAAATATCTACATAAGTATAGAAATCTTGCAGGATTTGGACGTTGGCGAACCGCGCACCGTGCGGATGATCTACTTTCTACCCAATGACCTACCATATAGCGCTGGCGCGATTCAGAAGATGAAAGATGATATTCTCACCGTTCAAGCCTTCTATGCGGAGCAGATGCAAGCCCATGGATACGGCAATAAAACTTTCCAATTTGAAACCGATAACAGAGGCAATCCGAAGGTGCATCGCGTGGATGGACAACATCCCTTTAGGCACTATGACAACACACTTGGCAATGCTGTGTTTGAGGAGCTGAGACAAATCTTTGATTTTAATGCGAACATTTACTTCATCGTGCTTGGTGCGGATGCGCTTCTTCGTCAGGGGAATGGAGTGCCTACGGGAGGTGTCGGACATGATCGGGGAAAAATGGGTGGATATATGTTGGTTCCTAATAGATTTGGTCATTTTACGGTGGCACATGAACTGGGACACACCTTTGGGCTGGGGCACGATTTCAGGGACAAGTCGTATATCATGTCGTATGGTCATGGTCAAGACGTTTCTCTATCTGCTTGTGCTGCCGAATTTCTGTCCGTGTCTCCCTACTTCAATGCCAGTATTCCAATTGCAGAGGCATCACCACCCACCATTGAACTGATTTCCTCACCTACATATCCGATGGGTTCAAAAAGTATACCTGTTCGACTCAAAGTCAAAGATTCAGAAGGAATTCATCAAGTACAACTCAAGGCATGGGGCAGTCTTTTGGAGTGCCGCGGATTGGCGGGGGAACAAGAGGCTATCGTTGAATTTGAATATAGTGGTGCTACTGGTCTTTTAGATTTCGATGCGGGTGTTATAGATTATGTGAGTCTTTCTGATGATCCATCACATACTATTTTTGTAGAAGCGACAGATGTAGATGGAAATGTGCACATCGCAATATTTAGATTGGGGGAAAAGTCACCACACCATATCACTACGCTTAGGGCGCATATGGGGCCTGTTAATACATTAGCGTTTTCACCCAATGGACAGACCCTCGCCTCTGCATCTCATGATAGAATGGTAAAACTGTGGGATATTGCGGCAGAAACAAATATCGTTACCTTCAGGGATGTAGGGATAATCGATACTGTCAGGTTTTCGCCCGATGGCAAAATCCTTGCATCCGCCGGTGGAACTTTCACGTTATGGGATTTGACCAGAGAACAAGTGATAGCTAGGTTTCAACCTGAAGCTGCCACTATTGCTCTATCATTTTCACCTGACGGCAAAAGAATCGCTTCCGGTCATCAGGATGGGGCAGTGAATCTATGGGATTTGACGACAAGACGAAAAATCGCTGCGACAGTGCGGCCACAAGAATGGATCCTATCTGTGGCATTTTCACCCGATGGTAAGACACTCGCGTTTGGTGAATGGAGTGGCGCAGTTAGGTTCTGGGACCCTGCTACAAATAATATTAAAACGCTAAGGGACCCTGTGCCTGGCAATAGCCCTGTATATTCTGTAGCATTTTCGCCTGATGGCAAGACACTCGCATCCAGCGATTATTGGGGGGAAGCCATGTTATGGGACACTGCGACAAGAAAAAATACGGCTACTTTCATGGGCGGGTCTAATTCTGTAGCATTTTCACCCGATGGAAAAATACTCGCAACAGGCGGTAGCGGACGCGTCAAGTTATGGGACATCGCAACAGTCACCAATTTTGCTGTTTTCCCGCATATCGACTCGGTCATAGATATAGCGTTTTCACCAGATGGGACACTTCTTGCTTCAGGAACATATCAAGGCACAGTGCACTTATGGCGGATTCCACCTTCAAGCGCAGATTTTTCGGTACGTGTTGATGCTTCAGACCGGCCACCGATGTATTGGGTAGACGACAAAGAAGGGACGCTCCACCGGCTTGTTGATGCTGAAGTGGAAAACCTGATACCAGATATCCAAAATGCTACCAGTCTTGTCCTAAATGCAGCAGAAGGAAAAATCTATTGGACAGAAAAAACGGATAAGCGCAGCGGGAGAATAACACGTGCAAACCTTGATGGCACAAATGTCGAACTTATCAAGGAGTTGACAGGAGCTGTGCCGCTTACCCTTACACTTAATGCCGCAGCTGGAAAACTCTATCTCATCAACAATTGGGGTCAAATTCAACGCTTGGATATTAACGGATCAAACTTCGAACCCGAATTTATCAAAGGATTGGAAAATCCTAAGCACATCATCTTGGATGTGATGGGGGGACGGATTTATTGGACGGAACAACCAAACGACAACACTGGAAAAGTCCGAAGCGCAAACCTTGATGGATCAGATATACGATTAGTGAAAAACTTGAAGAGTGCACCGCGCGGTCTCACATTTGATCATGTAAATAGGAAACTTTATCTTGCTAACAGTCGAGGTAAAATTCAACGCATGAACCCGAATGGGACAAACTTAAAAGCCATTATTCTCAGATTAAAGGAGTTGTCGGGTGTCAGTGTAGATGTTCACGCTGCTAAACTCTACTGGACAGAAGAAGGGAAGATCCGGCGCGCAGCCCTCAACGGTAAAAATATTGAAGATGTTGTTGAAGGCTTAGGCGCACCTACCGGTATTGTGTTAGGGACTGTGCCAGATGAAGTTCCAGCTGCGCCAGCCTCTGCTGAAAAATTAACCGACGCGACCCAGCTGCTTGCCAACTACCCGAACCCGTTCAATCCTGAAACGTGGATACCGTATCAGTTGGTAGCACCTGCCGATGTGAGTATTTCTATCCATGCTACAGATGGTAAGTTAGTCCGGACGCTTACGTTAGGGCATCTGCCTGCTGGTACTTACCAAAGCCGTTCGCGTGCTGCATATTGGGATGGTAAAAATGAGTTCGGTGAATCCGTGGCAAGTGGTGTCTATTTTTACACGCTTACTGCAGGTGATTTTACTGCTACACGCAAGATGTTAATACGGAAGTGATCTGTTTTAAATATAGGAACACCTTAGGGAAAGACTAAGCAGTCTTTCCCTATTTTTTTCCCCAGATGTGCATCCATTGATGTGTAACAAAAGAATGTACATTTTATTTCAATGAAAACATCACACAATGGAGGAATTAGGGACTTTGAATTTATTACTTACTTCTGCTATATCTGCAGCAACAGAGATAGAAACGGGTGTACCCAAAATCCGTATAGACTTTGAGGATGAATCCCTCATAACCGAACAGGAATCACAAAACCTAAAAACTTGCGCGCGAAATCTGATAGCAATTGGCAAAGCATTACAAGCCTACGAAAAGGAACATGGTGATTTTCCAAAGTGGCTCTCCGAACTTCATCCAAAGTATTTGACTAATCCCAAGACATTGATCTGTCCTGCAGATGAAGATCGAGGTGTGCCAATTTTGCCTTATGACACCGACCCGAACCTACCTGTGAGCTACAACTATGATTGCGCCCCAGAGTATTATCAACAATGGCTAAAAAATGAACGCAATGTATATGACGATGCTAACCCCATTGTCCGATGTCCACACCACGCAAACCCCGATTCAGATTCTACATTAGTGTCAGATCTTTATTTAAATTTAAGTTTTTCCAATACTATCTACTTATCAGAAGGAGATTGGAGAAAGCATCCGATAAGAATGTACGGAGGAATTGAAGCAGCGATCACTGGGTGTGAAAGAGCACTTCAACTCGTGCCTGAAGATCCAAATTTTTTCAATCTCTACTCTGAGTTGATTCGTCTCTACGTTATAGCTGGGCGTAGTGAAGATGCTGAAAACCTGATTGATAGTTTCAAATCCATTATGGAACCACATGGTGAAGACATCATGCGGTTCCGAGATTATTGGACGCTTCTGGAGATGTTACGAGCATGCAACAAACATCAAGAGGCACTTCAACTGTGTGAGAATCTTGAAAGAACAGAACAGAAAAACCCATGGCTAAAGAGTCTCTATCGGGAATTTGCGGTGACTCACGAAGAACTGGGTAATATTGAACTTGCAGATACGTATTTTGATAAGCATGATTCAAAACGGGAGATGATTGGAAAACCCGCACCTGACTTCTCAGCCATTGATATTGATGGTAATCCGATTTCCCTTAAAGATTATAAGGGAAAAGTGGTATTACTCTATTTTTGGGCTACTTGGTGCGGCCCTTGTATTGGTAATATGCCAATCGTGAAAAAGGTATATGATGCTTATAGAGATTTCGGTTTTGATGTTATCGGTATTAACCGAGATGCGGACGAATCAGATATGTCTGAATACCTAAATGTGTGCAGCTTACCTTGGCGGCAGATTTTTGATGGAAAGGAGGGTCCTCTAAAAAAACTGTACCGTGTGAGTGGTATGCCCTCCAAGTGGTTAATTGACAAAGGTGGCAATATAATATCGCATCAATTCAGAAGTACAGAGTTAAATAAACTGGTCAGAGATATAGTGAATGAGTCGAAATAAGTAAGAGCCCTGACTAAAGAAATGGATTTTGGAAAACCTTTTCAGTACCAACATGGATATTTACTGGAACTAAATATGAACGGATTGCATCCGTATCCACTTGTACACCGAGTCCAGGTAAATCATTAACGCGAACCATTCCATCAGGATCAACAGGAAACGGATCCTTTACAAGCTGTTGCGATAGTTCAGAACCCGCAGCCGGATATTCTAATAAGTTGAAATCTGGATTCGTGGCAAAGACGTGGAGTGCGGCGGCAAGACTCAGATGGCTTTTAAAGGTGTGATTGACATATTGGAGTCCGTGTTGTTCAGCAAGTCTGCGTACCTGAAATGATGGCATAATGCCGCCGATACGTCCTGTATCAATCTGCACAAACTGAACACCGCCATGCACGATCAAGTCTTCTGCCATGCGGTAGCTATTTGAGCCTTCGCCTGCTGCAATGGGAACAGATGGGTTCTTTTTCGTTAACGAACCGTAAGCATCAATCGCATCAGGGGCAAGCGGTTCTTCCAGCCACGTGGGAGCGAACTGTGCAAATGCTTCAGCGCGCTTGTAAGCAGTTTCGTAATCAGTTCCCCAGACAACCCCTGCATCTATCATAACCTGTGTGCCGGAGCCCATACCTTCGCGTGCAGCACACACAAGTGCGATGTCGTTTTCCTCACCGAATTTACCCATCGGTCCCCAACCGAACTTAGCAGCGCGATAGCCTTGTTCGCGTAACCCAACTGCAATTTGGTGAGTATCTTCAGGTGTGTTTCCAAAAAGTACAGACGCATACGGCAGTTTCGGATGTGGTGTGTCAAGAGTGTCAGACATCTCTGCAAGCAGACGGTAAACAGGTTTATCAAACTTCTTTCCGATAATATCCCACAAAGCAATTTCTGCGCCGCTATAAGCGTGCTGAATCTGTTGAATGTCCAACCCATTCCGCAGGACCTTTTCACTCAAGCGAAGCACATCATCGGGACCATCAAGCGTTTCACCAATTAACGATGTGCGGATATTGACGATATTCCCATGTGACATCGGGCAGCAATAAACAGCGATGCTGACCAAAGGTGAAGCATCACATTCTCCCCATCCTTCAATCCCCGCATCTGTACGAATTCGTACTAAAAGTGTATCTTGTGTTCCATCTACCGCTGCTGTGATGTTTGGCATCCGCAAATAAAAAGGATCTACAGCTACAATTCTCATTCTTCTGTGGATGGATTTTCCTGCGCAGCTACAGTATCTTCAGAGGGAATAGCAGCCTCTGAAGTTCCACCATCTTCGCTATTTGGCACTGTAAGCGCCCGCATAACAGAAACGACAAACCAACCGACTAAACCAGCAGCCGCACCCGCACAAACAGCAATCGCAGCGCCTCTCGGTGTCGCAAACTCGTCTAACGTCTCTCGGTCTACCGTACAAGATATGTTATTGATATTTTTTATAGCGACACTACGTGTTTCACCATGTTGCACATATTCTACAGTGGGCGGTTCATCTGTCTCCATTTCAACATTAGCGTGCCATTCGCCAGTATCCATTTCGACGCTGCTTTTACCTTGTTCACCGATCCAACATGCCTTAATCCCTTTAGCACCATCCTCCTCACGAATCGGTTCAACACGCGTGCTTGAGAGAACACGACCAAAAAAATTAAGTGTAATATCCTTAGATTTTGATAAAGCCAAGCGTAGATTTTCTGAATTCATGATTACTTCCCCCTAAGCAATTCTTAACTACCATTTTCCCATATTCAAGTGAAAAAAACAACCTTATTTTGTACTTGTTCCTGCTTTAATCTGAAAATAACTTTGACTTATGTCAAGTTTTAAATTAAAATGTAAATGCGGAACATACTAAGTCTTTCAACATTTAACGTCAATCTAATATGTTTGTTAACATATAAAATATTGTTACAAACAATATTTGCGGATAATATTTTGTGAATTTAGACAACTGTGTAGATGGAATCTTCATTACGGGAACAGGAACAGAAATAGGGAAAACAGTGATTGCAGGAGGTATCGCAGCGTCACTTAAACATGCCGGACTCAATGTTGGTGTTATGAAGCCAATCAGCACGGGTGATACAACTGATGCCCAATTTTTGAAACATGCAGCGCAAGTTGATGATCCGCTTACGTTAATTAATCCGACCCACCTCCGATATCCTTTAGCGCCTTCGGTATCAGCAAGATTAGAAGGTAAACAAATAGACCTATTGACAATTAAGGCAGCCTTCACTAAACTGAAACAAAAATATGATTTTTTAATAGTGGAAGGTGTTGGCGGTGTTGCAGTACCAATTAAAGACGATTTCCTTGTAGCACATCTCATTAGTCAATTCAAATTGCCGATACTAATCGTTGCTGATGCAGGCTTAGGCTCTATCAATCACACAGTGCTAACCGTTGCGTTTGCCAAACAGTTCGATCTCCAAATTGCCGGAATTGTGCTAAATCTGTATTGCCCCGAAACGGCAGGGCTTGCTGAACAGACTAATTCTGCAGAAATTGAAAGATTAACACAAGTGCCTGTGATCGGTGTGGTTCCTTATGAAGAACATTTAGACACACCAAAACCCGACATTAATTTTTTTGCAGATTTTATAAATCAACACGTGAAATTGGACAAATTATAGTGAACGCAATAGTCGGGAATCGGAGTTCCCTCCTACCATGGATAAGATTTTTGTAGGAACGATCTCCGAATCGCGACCTATAATAACCTAAGTTGCCATCTATGTAGCACAACCTGTATGAGGATTAAGAAAATATTTCGGTAATGTGGCGAGGTTAGGAAACCTCGCCAGCGGGGGAGTACACTTGCCTCGTACGGATAGAAAAGGACCGAATTAATAAATTAATCTTCATACAGGTTGTGCATCTGAGTCCTCAACCTGACAGGTTGCTCTACAAAATATCGGCTAATTATCAGCATTTTTCTTTCAAGAAGGTGTTTGCATGTCTAAAAACTTATAGGTAGCAACTTGGGTTATAATATAAAGATGGACATTCCATTAGTTGTGAAAATGTTTTATTTTAATCCGTTTTGTGGTATACTTCTATAGCAGGAGGAAACACATGAAAACGTATTCATTCCATGTTGTATTAGAAAAAGATAAATGGCCTGATGAACCAGATGAGAACGCTGTCTGGCGTGCTTATATTCCAGCGTTAGAGCACAAAGGTGCTGCAAGTTGGGGATATACGCAGAAAGAAGCCTTAAAAAACTTACAAGATGCTGTAGATCTTCTTGTAGAATATTTATTGGAACAAGGAGAAGGGCTTCCTTCCGAACCTCGTTCACAGATCCATGTCAGTGAGGTTCCTTTAATTGCTGTAACTATTTAACATGTTAACATGGCTATTGATTACAAACGATTACGTTCACTCACAGCGCGAAAATTGGTACGCGCTTTGAAAAGAGATGGGTTTTATGAATTTAGGAGGAAGGGGGCTACACGTTTTTTCGCACACCCAGATGGGCGAACAACGACTATCCACCTTCACAACCTGGGGCAAACTTTTGCCACTGGTACACTTAAAGCGATCATTGAGCAACAAGTACAGTGGCGAGAAGCTGACCTTGAGCGTCTTGGTCTACTTTAGTTCATTTACGCATAGAAAGTCGTTAAAGAACAATGTGCTATAATCAGAACAAGTTTATGTAACGAAGTAACCTTTACCCTTGCTTTTGTCAAGCATGTGGTTTATCTACTCTTCATCCAAAGGAGAACTAAAATGAAAAAGTTGATTTTCTTCATCCCCGTTCTTGTTATTCTTGTTGCGATTTACCTGTACACAAACTTTTACACAAGTGACTCCACAGACAAATTCCCGGAGCGACCTCTTACTGTAGAACAAACGGATACCAACACAGCACCTTCAGATAAAAATGTAAAAGAGGTCGTAAAGAAGCCAGCCGATCCGGAACTTGCTAACGAATCCGATAAATCAGTCCCTGATGAGGTTCCAAATCATTTGCAGGAAGAAGATGATGTAACAAATGAAGAATTGGCAGATCATGACTCGCCAAAAGAAGACCTCGCGAATGAACAAGTTCTTCAAAGAAATCCTTGGAAGGAGATGATTGACGCGGAAATGGAAGCAAGAGCGCGTGGGACGTGGATAGGCGATCCAGAAACGATGGATCCCGATGAGCTTCATAGTGCGATATATAACCAACTCCTTGAAAGGTTTGGAGATATTCCAGAGGTTCATACCTACATGGAGTATAGTCGAAAGACTACGAATAATACTCCCATGACATTAGATGAGGAAATTATTGGATTGGAAGCAATGAATCACCTGTTTCCATCCGGATCAACCCGCCGCACACTTGTGTATTTCAAGTGGATACAAGCAAATGGTGGTTATTATAATGATCCCTTTGCTCAAGGGATCGTTTCAGATGCTGATATTAAAGAACTTCGAGATTCAGGTATTACGGTTAAGGTAGACGAGACAGATCGGGAGGTTAGAATTCGTATTTCAACGAAATAGTTTTATAGTGAAACCAATATTTTTTTGGACACTACGGTAGGTGCGATTTCCTAATCGCACCCGATGCTTCTGGGAAATGGTGCGGTTAGGAAACCGCACCTACCAGGAGAGTGTTCACATATTTTTAGGTCGGGCTATATAAAGCAGAACTGCACACAAACGGTAGGCGCGCCTAACTACTTAGAATTCTGCTGAAATTCACATTTTTTTGTAGTAAAATCCAAAAATATATGCACACTTTTGGTCCGTGGATACTAAACGCCAGGCTGTGTTGTAGCACAACCTAACAGGCTGCGCTACAACTGTGTGCAAGTAATTATAGATTCCACTATAATTATTGTAAATGTTTAATCCCGCTCAGGAAACGAAAATTGCCTACCACATTCTCACTCCCTCCTACAATAATTACCGGTGCAGGTGCATCTGAAAAAGCTGGTGAACAAGCCAAACGACTCGGTGCTACAAACGCACTCATCGTAACCGACCCAGGTATTGTCAAAATCGGATACGCAGACCAAATTGCCAAAAACTTACACAATGTTGGGATAGCCACCTCTATTTTCTCTGATGTCACTCCTGACCCGACATTACAAAACGTCACTGATGGACTAATCCAATATCAAGCCGAAAACTGCGATGTGATTGTTAGCATCGGTGGTGGAAGTGCAATTGACTGCGGTAAGGGCATCGCTATGAAACTCACCAACGATGGCGAATTTGCTGACTATATGGGTGTGGACAAAATTCCAAATCCAGGTTCGTCATTGATTGCAATCCCGACTACCGCTGGAACAGGAAGCGAGGTTACAAAAGTCACCGTTATCACTGACACTAATCGCAATGTCAAAATGATGCTGAGCAGTGCGTGTTTACTTGCATCTGTTGCATTGGTTGATCCATTGCTATCGCTTACAACACCGCCCCATTTGACCGCAGCCGTCGGTGTTGACGCGCTGACGCACGCAATAGAAGCGTACATCTCAAAACGTGCACAACCGATAACGGACGCGCTCGCTTTGGAAGCAATCAGGTTGATTTCAGGTTCACTGCGACAAGCGTGGGCAGACGGAGAAAATGTATCTGCACGAACAGATATGATGCTTGGTGCGTCAATTGCTGGCATGGCGTTTAGCAATTCGTCTGTGGCGTTAGTTCACGGCATGTCCCGACCAATTGGTGCCTATTTTCATATTCATCACGGCTTATCAAACGCAGTGCTACTCCTTGATGTGATGGAGTTTAGCGTTGTTGGTGCCCCAAAACGTTTTGCCGATATTGCAGAAGCGATGGGTGAACCGATTGACCGGTTGTCTCCAATGAAACAAGCTGATACAGCGATTTCTGCTGTGGAACGTCTCGTCAACGATATACAAATGCCACGTCTTGGAGAAATTGGTATTGATAAGGAGAAGTTTGAACAAGTTATTGATCAGATGGCAGTTGATGCTATTGCAAGTGGAAGTCCTGCGAACAATCCTCGCCAAGCCACCCAAGAAGAGATAGTAGCACTTTATAGAAAATGCTTTTCCCCGCGCAATACGTAACATCCAAAATTGGCACATATAACCTAAGTTGCCATCTATGTAGCACAACCTGTTAGGTTGTGCTACAAGGGTTACCTCGGAATAAATGTTGTTTATAGAACGGACATCATTTATTATCAAACTGGCGTTATAATTATAGTGGAATCTATAATTACTGGCACACAATTGTAGAGCACCCTATTAGGTTGGGTTTCCGTAGCGAACGCAACCTAACAGGGTGTGCTACAACTCCTATTGTCCGTTATGTTGATGATGTGTAGAGGCAAACAATGACACAAGCACCAATTATTGAAATGCGCGATATCAGCAAAAGATTTGGACAAGTGCGGGCAAACATTGATGTGGATTTTTCTTTAAAGCAAGGTGAAATCCACGCTATCGTTGGCGAAAACGGCGCAGGCAAATCAACGTTAATGAAAATCCTCTACGGTCTTTATCAACCGGATGCGGGGAAAATCTTTGTTGATGGACAATTAGTGACTATCTCGTCACCGCGGCAAGCAATGCGTCTTGGTTTAGGCATGATTCAGCAACACTTCACATTAATTCCTGCTTTCACTGCACTTCAAAATATTATCCTCGCAAAAGAGACTCGTAAATTTGGAACCCTTCTTGATTACCAAAAGGCTGAGGATGAGATAACTGAACTTGCGGAACAAATCGGGTTTGATGTGCCTTTGAACACCCCGATAGAATCACTATCAATCGGTGCACAACAGCGCACGGAAATCCTGAAAGTCCTTTATCACGGCGCTGACATTTTAATTATGGATGAACCGACAGCGGTACTTGTTCCGCAAGAGATTGAAGGGTTGTTTGAATGCATGCGTGGTCTCAAAACCGAGGGGAGAAGTATTATCATTATTACCCATAAACTTGATGAAGTAATGACGATAGCCGATACTGTCACAGTGATGCGCCGTGGAAAAACGGTTGCAACTTGCCCTATTTCTGAAACAAATCCACATCAATTGGCAGAACAAATCCTTGGTGAGCCAGTCCTTCAAAGTTCTATAGAGCGCAAGGAAACCGACCAAGAAAGCCCTATGTTACACTTGGAAGACGTATCTGTAAAATCTGGAACCGGTAAAAACTTTCTGGACAGAATTAACCTTGATGTCTTCCCGGGCGAAATTGTTGGGATAGCAGGTGTAGAAGGGAACGGTCAGACGGAATTAGTTGAAGTGCTCACAGGATTACGGAAAGTTCAACACGGCATGTTGACTTTAAATGGAGAATCTGTTATCAATTGCTCTACTTCAGCATTCCGCGAAAAATCTGTCGCGCACCTCCCCGCCGATAGACACCGCCACGGTATTAGTCTGCATAACCGAATTGATGAGAATTTCATTATTGGGAAACATAAACAGAAACTGTTTTCTCGCAACGCAATGCTGGACTCTAAAAATATCCAAAGATTTACTTTTAATGCACTGGATAAATATCAAATTCGGGTTGGGAATATAAAGGATATGATCAAAACGCTTTCTGGTGGAAATCAGCAGAAGGTGGTTGTTGCCCGTGAATTATCTGGGGACCCTTCGCTTATTATTGCTGCACATCCAACGCGCGGTTTGGACATTCATGCTGCGAAATTTGTCCACACCCGTCTTATTCAGGCACGCAACCGTGGCAAAGCGATTTTGCTTGTGTCCTCAGAGCTGGATGAACTGCTTCATCTCAGTGATAGGATTGCAGTCCTGTATAATGGCAAAATTACTGGAATTGTCAAACCGGATGAGACAAATCAACAGGAATTGGGCACGTTGATGCTCGGTTTACGAGAATAGAAAGAAGTAAAAAATAAAGGTTTTTCGTGCCAAACGGCTCACCTACTGCATGAGGCGGTTAGCAGATCGCACCTATACCCTATTTTTCTCAAGCCAATTGATAGCAAAGTCCACAACAGCGCGTTGTGGCATGAGTTGGCAATCCGCGATGCCGACCTTGCCGCACCGAACTACTTTGCCTGCATCAGAACGCAAAAAATCCTCGCCGAGGCGGTCGAAATCCGAAGCGTCTACATGGATATCTTCAAAGGTGGTCCATATCCTTGACCCCTCCTGTGAGATTGGGGCACCTTCTTGGACGACGCGCTTGGTTGGAAAATCTGATCGGTATTCTGCAAGATGTATGGATGTATTACTCGAATGATCTACACCAAGGAGCAAAACATAACCTTGTAAATCGTAGATTCTGGCAAGTGGTGAATTTTCACCCATACCATAAGCCAAGGAATGCTTATTTATGATGTCCAATGCTTGGGGACCGCGTGCACAAAAGGAACTCTGTGGATGCGCGCTTCGGAGAACTCCGCTTTGTTTTCGGAAGGTTTCAGCAATTTTGCCCATTGAGCGGGTAGGGGTCAAATTAGGGTCGTAAGCAGGCATTGTCTCACGTATCGTTTGCCACCACGATTCGGGCACAGGCGGATTCTCCCATTGACTCGGATCACTGAGGTCGGTCGAGTGGGTCGGCATCACAAGCGTGCCAATTTCCCCCAAGACCTCTTGAAGTGCCATAATGACAGCGACAGCACCACCGCAGACCCACCCCATCGCGCTCAAGGACGAATGGACGAGTAAGACCATGCCTTTTTCAATACCGAGTGTTGTAAAATCAGCTTGTAGCGATTCGATCGTGGCAGGCATCTCTGTCTTGTGAACCGCCTGACCTTCAGGCATTATCAATCACCTTTTATTTTGCCCTATTGCAAGTATATGTGAACTCATACCGAGTATTGACGGTTCTGCTTCAACCTTGCCATTTCACTGACTCTTGCGCCTTAAGCGGGTTTGGCGTTTCTCAGGTTCATTGCTGCATCACTGATATCTTCGACGCTCTTTTCAACCCACAGTTTCCTCTGCCACTTGGTGTAATCAAATGGAGAGCGCATAATCAGCGCAATGAATTTTTCAGCCTGCACATCGCCTAAAGCTTCTGTAAGTGCTTTTAAGCCTTTGATCTTCAATTCTTCATCTGTTATCATGGAATATACTCCTAATAAAGCTTGGGGGATCTATAACCCCGATATCTTCAAAGCCAACTGTTTTCTTCAGAATTACATCATCTGTGGTGACAAAGTAATCACATTTCGCTGCAATAGCACAAGCTAGATGGAGGGCATCCTTATTTCGTAAACCGATTTCTCTCAAAATGTTTGCCTTGGTAAGAATTTCAAGGTCAGCATCCACATCAATGAAAGCGCATGCCTTCCAATTTTGAATAATATTTCTGCGTTCCTCAAATGGATTTGCTAGATTCTCGTAATCAAGAATGTATGACCATACCAACTCCAAAGCTCCATCTCGTATTTTTTCCTGAATATACAATTTGGCTTCTGTTTCAAGCCTAATTCTAATCTGAGTCTGATCATCAAAAGGGCGATTGAAAGTACAGTTATCAAGATAGACACGCATACATCTTCCCACAGTAAGTTCTGAAGAAGTTCCAATTTGTTACCTTCTTGCCTGTTAACAAATTATACCATGAACCTATTTCTAATACAACATTTCCAAGTCTTTATTTCGTGCCTATTGCAAGTATATGTGAACTCATACCGAGTATTGACGGTTCTGCTTCAACCTTCCGAATGAAATCTAAAACAGCAGCACGTTGGTCAGGATCTGCCCAATAACTTTCGACGGACCTAAAAAGCCATGCTGGTCCTTGCACAGCAAGTGTCGCTTGATGCTCAAAACCGGCTTCAACGACTTCAGAATTGAGTTCTTCGGGGCGATGAAGATATGCATCCGTAAAAAATTCTAAATTCTCCGTTGGGTTACGATGGTAGCCTGTTTCGAGATCGTTTTGAACAATATCTCTGGAGACCGGGTTGCCTAATCGATCCTTGCAGAAAAAATCAAGCAGAGAGGCGAAACGCGAGATACCGGCAGCAACGATAACCCCACCGTTTCGTAAGACACGGGACGCTTCTCTCAGTGCAAGCAGCCGTTCACTTTTATCAATCAAATGATAGAGCGGTCCCAATAGCAGAACGGCATCTGCAGACGCTGACGAAAAACGCAATTCCCGTGCGTCACCAAGCGATATGCTGGCAATCGGGTGTTCCGGTTGCTGATCTGACGTTTCCTTCGCCTGTTCAATATGTAAATTCACAGGATCCACAAGGTGGGCTTCATAGCCTGCCTTTGCTAACCAACATGCATAGGGCCCTGAACCGCCACCGATGTCCAAAACGACTGCGGGTGGCGTGGGTAAATAACGCATGATAATTTCTTGCGTCCGCGCAAATTCTATCTGGCCTCTAACATCATTTGTAAGCCGTTTTGACTCTTGTGTTTGTCTATAGAACGAAAGAATCTCATCTGAAAGCTGATACAAATGTTTGTTCCTTTATAATGTATGTGGTCAACATGTATTTTATCGAAACTTTACAGGTAGTATAACCTTTCTTTTGAAAAATCACAAGAAAATATCTTATGTTTGGTAACATATAAACTTATGACGCTAAATCATCAAGCATCTGACGGATATTATGTTCACCGCTATCAATAAACAACGGAGCTAAAGGACCTCTACCGTGCAAAGTCTGCAGTAAGGAATCAATCTGAATCATGCGTTGTTGTGGTGTGTAGCACCTGAGCCATTTTTGGATAAATTCACGTGCAGGTTTTGGGTTACCTGTTCTCAATGTCCGAGTGCTTTTTCGCCACGCCTGCCACCGAAAGGAAAATCCACAACCTGAACATGTGAGTTTCTCATCCTTCTTTTTTAAGCTTTTTCGATAATCACGCCATCTACGTTTGTAACCACAAGTTGTACACTCAATATTTCCAGAGACATGCAGCGCCGTTTCTTGACACTTCGGACATTGTAATTCAGGTTTAGATTGACGATGTTTGGACGTTTGCGTTGTAGGAAGTTTATCCGGTCTGCGGACAAGGTTATGACAGTGCGGACATGGCAAACGGACACGGGTTCTCACAGATTGATTGTAGGCTACTTGGAACCAGGTTTTCCCACAAGTACACTGTAAGTCATCATTTTGCTGCAGGACAGAACGACACGTAAAACATCGTGGCGTGTCACGCAACGCTTGACGACAATCGCGCCAGAGCAACCGCTTTCCACAATGGGAACAGTGAAACCAGTTCTCGCGCGTTCCACCTTCGCCAGTACTAAAGAGTGGGTCAATCCGTCTCGTTATCTTTGTGTTGCACTGTGGACATGGCACGCGTCCCCCTCGGTAAACATTAGCAACCGTTGCTATATCAGCACAGCGAGCGTATAGTTCCCAACCGACATCATGTAGTAACATATCATCATAGATACCAAGCCGTGCAAATCGGTATAAACGCCGTATTTTGATTGGTTTTACACGTGGTGACCAGATCATAGTGCTTTCTTTATGTTACTTATACCTACACTTTGAATATATGACTATCATGTTGAACGTAGTCTTATAAACCTATTGACATCCAATTCAGCTTGTTTGATAATGCTACGCAAAGTGCCTTTATCTAATTCTTTGTGGTCAGGAACAACTACCTGAGCAAAGGGATCGTTACGGCGCAAAATCATGTGGCTACCATGCTGCCGCTTTATATAAAACCCAACTTTGGCAAGTGTTCTTACACATTCTCTGCCGGAGATTCGTGGTAACCTGCTCATACAGCTAACACTAAAGTCTCAAAGTGTTCGTCAGGCACTGGCAGCCCATCTTCTTCAAGCGCGATAATATATCCTTCTATTGCCTCTTTAATATTGCTGACGAGTTCCTGTTTAGTTTCAGCTTGACTTACACAACCGGGCAAACTTGGGCATTCAGCAATCCAATAACCATTTTCACCCGGATAAATTACTACCTGTCTCATTGTTTCCTCCACTTAAAAACTTTGCTAACAAAATTGTTTACAAGTCCTAATAAATTGTTCCGATTCCAATAAGCTGATCTGAAACCACCCACGCAGCATACTTCATTGCCTCTTGGACATCAGGAACCTCTAACTCTGGATACATATCAATTACTTCCTCAACTGATTTGCCATTGGCTAATAACTTAAGAATTACACTCACTGTGATTCGAGTGCCTCGTATTATAGGTTGCCCAAGGCAAACCTTTGGATTAATCTGGACCCGATCTAATTTTTCCATTTCTATCTCCACTAATTCGGTATTTTAACAACCTCTCCTGTTTCAATACTGCGACTAATCGCTTCCAAAACACGCATATTCTGATACGCATCTTCAAGACTGGAGTGTGGTTGTGTTCCCGCTTGTAAGGAGTGTGCCCAATGCCGCATCTCTTCCAGATAACCAGGCCTGCTGATACCGTGGTATGCAGTATTGAGATTCCATTCTTCAGTTGGTGTATCTATATAACCGCCGCCTGTCCCGAGCCATGTCGGCACACGGTAACGGCGCAACTTACGAGTCTCAAACACCTGAATTGCCTGATTGTTCGTGCCTTTAATAAAAACCATCGCTTCCAATACCGGACCGGTGCCGAGTGTCATTGTGCCGATACCACCATTTTCGTAACGGAGATTCACAGACATTGATACGGAAGAGGATGCAGAATCAATTTCACCCATAGCGAACACTTCGCTGACCTGTCCCATAAAGAACCGCATGCAATCTGTCGGATGGATCACCTGATCAAGCATGAAGGGCCATGCAAAGGGTGATCCAGCTTGATTAAGACGTGGCCCTGGCGCGAGATATCGCGTATGATATTGACACGCTGATCCAAAATCATCTTCGTCAATCAAACGTTTTGCAATCTGATGTGCGGGGGCATGCCGCCACATTGTACCTACCATACCTGTTTTGCCGGTCTCAACTGAGGCATCAACTAACATTTTTGCGCCTTCTGAAGTGGTTGCCGGTGGTTTTTCGGTATAGATATGATAACCTTGTTGAAGACACGCAATGCCAATGTCTCGATGTAGTTTGTCCTCTGGTCTGCCAACTACTGCTACTGCATAGAGGTCTTCATTTTTGAACATCTCATTGTAATCGGTATAATGACGCAGTGCACCAAACCTTCGAGCGTTCGATTTCGCCTTATCTTCAACTAAGTCACATGTAGCAACAAATTCAAACTCAGGTATCATCGGGATGCACTGTTGTAAAATTGATGACATCCCACCACAACCAATAAAAGCAACTCTAATTTTATCCATAATAAATCAACTCCAAATTTCTCTATTGTTTATACTAATTGTTTTAAAATATTTTATAAAAACGGGTTGTGCGCAACTTCCCAATAAAAACCGTCTGGGTCTTTAAAATAACCTGAATATCCACCCCAGAAAACTTTCTGTCCCGGTTTCACAAGTTCTGCTCCAGCTGCAACCGCTTCTGCTAAGGTGTTGTCTACCTCTTCTGGCGAATCAACATTGTGCGCAAGCGTAAATCCTTGAAAGCCTGATCCTTCGGGAGAAATGGTAATATCTTCAGCCAGTTTATCTCTCGGATAGAGTCCAAATATTATGCCTTCCATCTTAAAAAATGCGATACTATCCGAGTCACCCATGAGAGGAAAACCTAACCCGTTCTGATAAAAGTCAACGGAACGTTGCAAGTCTTCAACACCAAGCGTAACGATAGTGATATGTGGTTTCATTTGCCTCCTTAGAAATGTAATTGGTGAATCAAAGTATAGGACCTGCGCTTGGACAAGTTTTACGCGGATCGTTTTCGTTCTGTTTTGATATCCTTAATCATCTCCTAACGAACCGGATTGTGGTTCTTGCCTGCTATTTTGTCGCGCTAACAATTCAACAGAATCAGCGAGTTTTTCGTGTGCCCGCATTGCGCGCCAACCGACAACCATCCAAAAAATTGCTGTAAACACTGCCCACAAAATCGCAAGCATTGCAAGACCTTCAAAATTACCTACCATGTTTTCCTCCGTTTATGAGTATAGTAATAGATTATCTTCATAACATTAAGATATATGATAGTTCTAATTAAGTCCAGAAAAATCTTGGAAACACAGCCGTGCTCAATAGTGTAAACAAATGTATTTTAAAGGGAGATAGAAGCTTTTGCTGTTTACTGGAGATTTTTACACCGCAGTGGGGACGAAAGGCTTCAATGATAACGAAGTTTGTTCTGTTGTAAATAATTCAGCAATGAGTTGACCTGTAATCGGAGCAAGAAGGATACCATTTTTGAAGTGGCCAGACGCTAAAACCACGTTGTCATAACCCGGAAGATATCCGAGACACGGCCCATTTTTGTAATATGGACGCAGACCTGCCCATGTCTGCACAAATGTGCTTTGTGCAAGTTCAGGTGCGATAACAACTGCAGCGTCAATCATCTGTTTTACACCATCAACAGATGGCGTTTTATCGTAACCTACAAACTCAACCGTCGCGCCGAGTAGAATTTTCCCATCTGCACGCGGCACGATATAGATACCAAGACCGTCTATTGTCCGTTGAATTTGAGGCGGCATCGTTTCAAGCAGAACGATTTGACCTTTCACTGGAGAAATCGAGACATGAAAGTCAAGTAAGGCTGTCAAGTTACCTGCCCAACACCCTGCAGCGATCACAAACGAGCCAGCATGGATAGTCTCACCGTTGACAACCGCGCCGGCAACTCGTCCATTTTCTTGAACAAATCCAGTAACCGGATTACCTAACAGAAATTTTGCACCGAATTTCGCTGCCCCTTTTGCTAAGGCAGCAACCATTTTGGGATTTCGCACATGTCCATCTTCTGGAAACAGCACAGCTCCCGCAATGGATTTTGAAACAGCGGGTTCTAATTCCCACGTCTGTTCCTGTGTTAAAACTTCAGCAGTAAATCCTCGGTTTACCCGTCGTTCCGCTAAACCTATCAGCCCTGCTGCTTCCGCTTCGTTAAAAAAGACTGAGAGCGTACCTGAACGGATAAATTCTATATCTATGTCTGTCTCGGCTTTCAGTTCTGTCGCCAGTGACGGATACATGGCAAGACTTGCGCGGCATAATTCTGGATACGGTTCGTGCGTTGATGCGTGCGAGGTTAAAATCCCCGCCCCTGCCCAGGATGCTTCTGTGCCAATACGCGATGCTTTCTCAATTAAGAGAACGTCTACCTGTCTTTTAGCAAGTTGGTATGCAATTGCACATCCGATAATACCACCGCCGATAATTACAACGTCTGCCTTATTACTCTGGTTCAAATTCTTCTCCATTCACGAACAGGAGTCATAAAGAAAATTGCCACGACTACAGATTATGGGTAGTTTAGCATATTATGTGTAGGTTGTCAATTGGTTCAAAGGAAACACAACTAATTTACAACTAAAATAATTGATTGATACAATCCGATTAGAAGAAAATGCAAATATCAAATATTGTCTAAAAAATGGTAACAAATACAAAAAAGAAGCGTTAATTTTTTCAATCAAAACAACGCGTTGTTTCATAATTGTTTGAAGTTGTGCAATATGATTAAATTTTGAATGCCGACCCTAATCTTTGATTTAGCAGACAAGAGACCCTTGCGGTCTCCAAAGGATAGGAAACTTACCAAGTCAGGTGATTGATTATGCAAAAAGCACTTCTTATAATATGCATTTATTTCTTTGTATTTGTATTTCTGGGAATTTTATGGTACTATCCCGTGATGCCATTTCTCTTTTATAACACCCTTGCGGATTCTGAGATGAAGCTGCGAATGGAAAGAGATTTGATTGAATTCTACGGGATTGTTAATGAAATCCACGAGTTGGGAAGAAAAGGAGCATCGCTCACTGTTGAAGAAAAAGTTGTTTTATACCTAACGCCTTGGAGTGAATACGGATTTTTGCTGTGGCCTATTGTTGGGATTCTATGGGGTTTATGGCGCGGACTATCTATTCGGCACCGTTTGAAAAAACACGTTCCTGTCTACCCCACTTTTTAATATAATGTAAGTTGCTACGGACAAGGCTTAGACATGAAATACCGTTATTTTGTAGCGTCTACTTTTAGTTTGTGCCCTTATGACACAAAAACTGGAAGTTTGTGCTACTATGTAGCAACTTAGGTTATAATAAGTTGATCTGCTCCATAAGTCGTTCCAGTTTCTGTCTATTTTTTACACCCTTTGACGCTTCTACACCTGAGCAGAGGTCAATACCGTGAGGTTTAATAGTTTCAATAGCAGATTTGACATTTTCTGGACGAATTCCGCCCGCGAAAAAGACTGGCAGCGGACTCTCATCAATTAACTCAGCAGCAATATGCCAATCACAGGTCTTTCCTGTCCCACCGTAACGAGGTGGGTCAATGCTGGTGTCAACAGTATCAAATAAGAGAAAATCTGCGCCAGCATCACGGTATGCTTGCATCTGTGCCCGAACTTCAGGAACATCCACATTTTCTGGGTTTCCTGCAGGCAGATAGACAGATTTCCAGAGTTGGCAGATTACGATACGTCTGAGTTCTTCAACTTGCTGAGGTGTTTCTTGTCCAAGGAGCTGCACCGCATAAGGATCAATTTGCGATACTGCTTCTTGGATGTCTGGTGTTGTACGATTATATAACAACAACACTGTCGGGATAGGACTTGCCCTGGCGATTTCTATGGCTTGCGTGGTAGTGAGTGATCGTTCTGAAGATGCTACATCAACTAACACGCCAGAGTAATCCGCACCAGCATCCGCAGCAAGACAAGCATCGTGGATTGAGGTTGTACCGCAGATTTTGACTTTGCACCGTGATTCTCTATGCATAACATGCAATTCCTATTAATCACAAAAGACTGTTTGTCTATCAGCATCTGAATAACAGATGATCATTGTTACCGGTTGCCATCCGGTGTTGACCGCGTTATGTTTAACATTGCGCGGAATACGCAACATCATCCCTTGCTTGAGCGGAATAATTTCGTCTCCTAATTTGTGGTCACACTCACCTGAAAGTACATAGATAAGTTCCTCACAATTCGGATGATAGTGGGTAGGGTTGCCTTCGCCAGCATTAATGTAAACAATACCGAATGTCATCTCTGCATCCGGATCAATCTGATCATTACATAACCATTTGATTGCTCCCCACGGAAATTCAAGTGCGCCAGTTTCATTGCTATTTGTTAAAGTTATTTCCATATTGTTCTCCGTTACTCTTTCTATATTTTAAACCGTTTCTAAAGTGAAACAGGTCAAACTTCGTTCAGCATAAGTCTGCAAGCCTTCAGACGGTTGTACATGGAGATAACCGATAGGTGCACAGATTGCCTTGATGTTTTTCACTTGTTGATTGATGGCATAATGGACATGCCCAAAGAGAACATGCGTAACAAGCGGTTCTTGCAAACATAACATGCCAAGACCTTCACTTCCGTAAAACGCGCGAAAATAGTCCCAAGGCAATTCACCACGGTAGCGAATACACTCCCGAAACGGGACATGGTGTGTTACAACAATAATGCGTTGGACCTTGTCTTTCAGGAAAGTGATTTGCTTATTAAGCTCAACCTCAAAGCGGTGTGCGACTTTCTGATCTGTGTCTGCCCACCTTGCATATCGTTTATCACTCCAGACTGTTCCCATCAACTGTTTTTCAGCATATTGCTCTGTAGAAAAATCGTATTTATCCGATGCAAACGTATAATCGTACCAACCGATGGTGCCGCAGAAACCTATCTTTTCTGTGATATATGGTGCATCAATGAGTGAATGAAACCCATGATCTTGGCAAATTTCTGAAATTACACCGCATTTCTGTTCACTCGTCATGTTAGCGTCTTTGCTAACCCAAATATCATGATTACCCGGAACAAACAACTTTTGGCAAGTTAAATCTGCGTTGTTAAATTCACCGAAGATTTCGTAGAATTCAGATAAATTGGGGGTTACGTCACCTGCAAGGATGAAAACATCAAGTTCAGCTGCTTTAATGGCATCAATTAGAAATGGAACAATCGCTCTATTTGCCTCGGATGCTTCCGCATGCAGGTCTGAAATTAGTCCAATTTTCATTAATTTTTATGTATGTCAACTTGTAATATATTCATAAAAACATTACGATTTTTGTTGATTAACATTTCAAAATAGCAATAATGTTCATTGAGGGGGTGTCGTTAAGCTGCTAAAAACCTCATCAAGAAAGATACGGATGGCAGAATCGTCTTCTTGAAAACGTTGACGTTGGCGTTCAAGAGCACTGAGTGCGAATTCATCTCCTATTTTGGCGATTGCGTCCACCAAAGTTAATTGTACAGCTGGATCATCAGTAGTTTCTAAGGCATTGATCAGAAAATCGCGAGTCCGTGTTCCGCCAATAGTGCCGAGGGCTGAAGCAGCGATGTCTTTCGCAGCAGTATCGGCTTCGTTGAATGCATTGATGAGTGCATCAATAGCGGGAGCGCCGATTTGGCTAAGTGCTAAGCCAGCTTGGAAACGGATACCAGGAATTTCGTCTTGATCTCTAAGTACTTTGACAAGTGGTTCAATTGCGGAGATAGGTTTTAGATTACCAAGAATGGAAAGACAAGCACGGCGAATTTCCTGTTCAGGTTCAGTGTCTATTTGGATATATTGTTCAGCAAGTTCTACAAGTGGACCTTCGTTCACTTTCTGATATAGTGCCTCTGAACGGTGCCGGAATTGAATTCCGAATGGTGCCTCAAGTGTTGCTGTATTTGCAGCAGGGTCAACAAGGAGTAATCCCAGGATTGCAGCAGATTCGCGCTGTTGACTATCAAGTGTGTCCGCAGGAAGTTGATTTACATCTTCCTGTTGAAATTGCTGAAAGAGTGGACTGAGTTCGCTGAGTGCGACAAGCCGTTCTAAACTCCGCGCTGCTGCTTTGCGGAGTGCAAGATCCTTACTGTTCTTAAGAATCTCTATTAAGGATTCAACGGCACGCGTATCGCCTAAATTACCGAGAGCCGTTACAGCGGCAATTTTCACGCCAATAAGTTCGGTTGTCCTGAAGGTCAAGTTTACATTCAATTTTGCAAATTCATTGACTGTTTTCTTGTAGTCGTTTAGACTGTGAATTTTTCGTTCATCAACAATTTTTTCAACAACATCGCCAACCTGAATTTCATCGCTATTTGCGGCAGGGGTTCCAGGGATAATTTTTTTAATACGAACAGTGCCGTTGCCTTCAACCTCTAAACCGACTTTATCTCCAATTTTTCGAGTTGCAATACGGAGAGGGGGCTTACCTTTGAGATGCAGGAGCATGTTATTGTCATCAGCTATTGCTTTTTTGACTGCCCGTGTGAAGTCTCGCGGACTCTGGATAGGGTACTCGCCAATTATATAAGAAATGAGTTCTCCGGGTGTTAGTTCTGCTTCATCGGCAGGACCATTCGGCCTAATAACTTTTACAACGACACCGCTCGTTGACCAGCGATTTTCGAGATCACTATCAAGTTGCTGCACTTCCATTTTTAAGTGTTCATCATAATAGTAGTTATCACATCCAAGTGCAAATGCTAAGATAACAAAAATGAATATTACCGCTATATTTCTAAACATTCACGTTCCTTTCAATCATTCAGAGTAACTAACGTGGCTTTCTTCCCTACATAACTTTGCAAATTGGATCTAATTTTTAAACTTCACGACAACTTCCCGGCTACTTTTCTCTTTTAATGCGTCTAAGAGTGGTTGAACAGCTTTCTCATCGCCGAGCGTGGATAGTGCGCGAATTGCATCAACTCGGAGGGAGGATCCTTTGTTTTGGGTGATTTTAACAAGTTCCGGGACAGCTTTGCCTCCAATTTTTCCGAGTGCTGCGACAGCCAACTGCCGCACCTCCGGTTCTTCGCGATCACGTTCCCGCTTCGCAGACCCTGATTCAACAAGGGCAGCAAGGGTAGGAATAGCATCTTCACTCCCTATTTCACCAAGTGCTTTAACAGCATTTAAACGGGTACCTACCTGATTATGTTTTAGCAATTCAATCAAAATCGGCACCATAGTTGTTGGATCAGATTTGCCGATATTTGCCATGACCCAATGTGCATCGTGCCTATCACGGTTGTCTTTGGATTTTATCGCTTTTTGTAGTTGTTTGATAAGTTGCTTGCGGTCACCTTTCTGGTAAACGAGCGTGAGTGCTTCTAATGCAGCATTTTGTACATTCACGTCATCATCGCGGAGCGTATCAAAAATAAGGATTTCAAGATATTCACGTGGGTCCTCTTGATACGCTTTAAACATGTGCTGCCCTCTCTGGGCGATTGATGCCTGATTCCACTCCGATAGATTGGCTTCATAGAAGTCCTGCGAATCATAGAACCCGAGCAGATAATGCGCCTCAGCGTTATTGCTTTCCTGCTTAATAGCAAGTTTAAATTCACGTACAGCACGTTCTTCTTTTCGCCGTTTGTCGGATTTTATCAATTCTTTCCCTTTGGCAAGGTGTTCGTTCTGATTGCCGCATCCAATGATGAATAAAACAAGCCCCAAAGTAAGAAATACTTTTTGCATATTGAGTTTACCTATGTTGTGTTAACTTGACATTTGTAAACGGACTGCACAAACAATTTGTTTTATTTTAAAAGTGTTTGCTGTTCTGCATCTGTCTCGTTTCCTGGAGTGTCCTCGTTCTCTTCTTCTTCAGTAGCAGCTTCTTCATTTTCTTCTTCAACATTTAGATTTTTTTGAAGCGTAACTATCGGTTTTTCAGAGAACCCCCAATCCTTATACCTTTGTATAACCGGGGTATCTGTAGGTGCAAGTTCAATTTCAAGAATTTTCAAGCCGTTTTCTGCTGCTGCTGCCTCAGCAGCTTCAATGAGATGGTCTGCAACGCCTAATAAACGAAAGGGGCCGGATACTGCCAGGTTGCTGATTTGACCGACCTCATCATTTAGCGGGTGCTGTTTCACCGTGATGTGTCCAACAGCATAACCGCTTGCATCAGCAACGAGTCGAGTCGTTTGGCTATCTGCAGCCAGGTCGGCTTTCAGCTCATCAGCGACCTGTTCTTTTGTTTTTTCAGGGAAGCAGTATGTCTGCAAATGGTTAGCATCATCCTCGTTAGCAGATCGGACATTGAGTGTACCTCTTAAATCAAAATCCTGAGTTGCCATTTTTTTCTCCTTATTATGTTCTAAATGTGCGAGTATTTGCCACGGATACCTAAGCTATCCTAATTCCTATTAGGAGGTTCTTGTGGCGAACACATAACATAGGGACCGAAGACTACGTTAAAGCGGGATCGGTTTTTAGTGTGTCATCTTCCTCTTCAAAAAGTTCTTCCTGCCCAATTCGTAGTTGGCGTTCCGCGTCAACAACATCGCGATTAATTTTTGCAACGCAACGATTCAGTTTATCAGTAAGAGCAGTGTGTCCTGTCATAGCGCGTCTAATTTGGCGCAGTTGGTCAATCACAACCCGGAAAGTTCTGATAAAGTCTCCCGGATCAAGTGCGGCGTGGTCAGTTAATTCATCAAATTCACACCCGCGGCTCCAAGCTAACATAGCTGAGCACAAACGCGGTTCCAAGAATGGCGTTATATCGGAAACGTTGAGTTGCCTTTCTAACCGTTGAATGTTTAAAATTTCATCCCATGCTGCTCCCAGTATGGATAAAAATCTCTTATCCTTTACTTTTTTAAAAAAAATATCTTTGCGTGGTTCAGATACAATTGCCACTATGAGGCAATTTATTTCATCTTCAGTCAACCGTTCAAAAAAACCGCTAAAGAGGAGTTGTGTCAATTGGAGTTCGTATCCATAGATATGTGATGCAGTGTTACCACGTGGCAGCAATGTCTGGTCTTCAATGTATCCAAGTGTTTCAAGGACCTTCAGGCGAGCGGCTATCTGTTCTTGTTGATAATTTTGAATTGATACCTGTTTTTGCCTTAAATTTTGAATATGCTGTTCCTGTTTACGGATTGCCTGATATTTTTTCGTACATTGTTTGTGCTGGTAACACTCATGGCAAAGGTTTTTAGATATCTCAACATTAAGCCCTTCCATTTTTTTGTAAATCGGTGCTAACTTCTCTGCTGGATACTTTTTCTTTGCCTTACCACGCGTATACCTTGATTTAAGAGATGTTAATTCTAACTGTAACTTTTCAAGACTCTTTTCATTTGAGCGCTTAAGTTGATGATAACTTTCAATCTGTTTCATCCCCTCAATGTTGTCATGGATACAAGTCGGAAGCGGTAGCGAAGCACGTCTTTCGTCTAATAGGGCAATCTGTCTGTTGAGCTCGTTCGTGTGTTTATAATTTTGGTGGTTGCTCAAACTCATTGTGTAGACATCATAAATCTCGTCGCCATATTTTTCGTACAAATTGAGGATACTGGCATAAGAGAGATTGAACTGACTTGTGGTGGGTTCGATGGTGTCGGAAACGACTCTGTTAACATCGGCATGCGCTGCAAATTTGGGGTCGACGTGGGCATATACATAACCGACGGTATCAATCCCGCGTCTCCCTGCCCTGCCTGCCATTTGGTGATATTCCCGTGTCTTCAGGTAACGAAAACGGATACCGTCATATTTTTCCAAACTATCAAACACGACTGTACATGCGGGCATATTGATTCCGACAGCAAACGTCTCAGTAGTAAAGAGGAGTTGGATTAAGCCTGAAGTAAATAGCCGCTCTACGACCTCTTTTAGTGTAGGTAACATACCCGCGTGATGGTAGGCTACGCCGCAGCTTATCAACTCACGAAAATCTTTAACTACTTTCTCTTCAACAATATCAAATTGTATACAAAGTGCGTCAAATTTTTCTAAAATCTGTCCCTGCTGTTCTGTCTCAAGCAATTCATGTTGTCTCCGAGAGGCATAATAATGAGCGTTGCTTTCACATTTCCTACGGCTAAAACAGAAATAGAGACAGGGTAGGCGATTTTGGTTCTTTAAGTACGGGATCAATTCTGTGTCAATTATACTCTTTGGTATTTTAGGCGTGTCGTCACTCTGATCTTCACCCCTCCGTTTTTGTCGTTTTGCCTTCTGTCGTTGTTTTGCAACCTGTCGAAGATCGGAAAAATGTCCCAATTTACCTATGCCAAAACCGCGGAAGTAGAGGTGGTGTTCTAAAGGGACAGGGCGTTCTAATTCTTCGACTACTTTGATGTCAATTTCTCGCACGCTTTGCATCCACTCCGCGAATGAATTTATGTCCGGAATCGTTGCACTCAAGCAGACAAATTTGATATGTTGTGGTGCAAAGATAATACTTTCTTCCCAAACAGTGCCACGGTCAATGTCGTTAATATAGTGGATTTCGTCAAAGATAACATAGGAAATGTCCTGTAATCTTTCTATATCATCAAAGATAATATTCCGGAATATCTCAGTCGTCATCAATAGAACTTGAGCATAGGGATTTAAGACCACATCGCCGGTAACGATACCAATTTTATCGCCGTATTCAGATTGAAAATCTCTATATTTTTGATTACTAAGTGCTTTAATTGGTGCAGTGTAAATAACCCGTCTGTTTGTCTGAAGGCATTTTTCCACTGCATATTCTGCAATGATAGTTTTACCTGCTCCAGTAGGTGCTGCCACTATTACCGAGTGGTCATGATCAATCGATGTAATTGCTTCTTCTTGGAACTGATCTAACTCTAAGCCTTTATAAAGCATCTAATCCCCCTATACTGTGGTCTTATATTTAGTATAATATAGTATAACAGATTTTTGTTTTTTTGTCAAGTAAAATTAATTGGATAACCTTTTTAGGCAACTTGCATGAAATGTTAACTTTCTGTTAAAATAGTACGGCTAACATTTGAGGACATTGCCCAAAATAGTGCTAATTTCCTTTTATGAACATTCCGAGAATTAGGTAGGAAAATAACACAGTTGATTCACCGTATTACACAAAAAGACATAAATTTCCCTGCATCAATAGGGGCATATTTAAAAATAGATACGCCAGAAGTGATATGGGCGCGTGGAAATATAGACTTGTTACCTAAAGAAAACTTGTGGGCACTATTCTGTTCCAACAAATGTCCTGCCGAAATCATTTTGAAAGCACACGATTTAGCTCATGAATTTAAAGAGGTTGGTGTTTCAACAATCGGTGGGTTTCATTCACCGATTGAAAAAGAGAGTTTACGCGTCTTACTACGCGGTTCACAACCGAGCAACACTAAAATATGGAGAGAACATGGACAATTTAATTCGTAAAAAGATTGTATTGAGTCTACTTGATAGCGAACCCAAATCTACAAACGAAATTGCCGATGAAATTGGCGAATCGTTGGAAGATATAGAGGGACAACTTACAACACTTGTCTCAGAAAATATTTGTGGCAAAGTAAGTCAAGATCAAGTGGAGCAGTATATTGTGAAAAAGGATATTGAGGCTTTTGCATTATTGATTAAAGAATTTCTTTCGGACAAAGAGGAACATAAGGAGCAGATAGAGCAGTTCATTACTTCCGAGTATTACTTTGCCAGAATTGACACTGAGTTAGTTGATTATGTTCTTAAACGTTTTTATCTGGATTCAGTGCATTTATCTGATGATGATAAAGAAGGCATTAGAAGGGTACTACTCGCGTCTCCCTCAGCTCTGTCTTCCGCTTTGCATGACGACACGGCAAAGTCTCGTGAATCGTGGGCACATCAAAATGAATTAAATCCTTCAGATGAAACTCGGGAACAGATCACTGGAATAGTTCGCTCAGGATTTATGACACCGTTATTAGAAATGCTTATTGACGATGTAAGAGATTCCAATTACGGTTCTCTCCATGATAAACTTCAAATTCGGATGATAAAGACAAACATCCAAGTGAGTTTAGCAACTCCACACGAAAAGTATGTTGAGGCAATAGGCGGAGGGATTATAAGTTTCTGCAGAGTAGACGAAGACTTAAAGGAAAATTTACGTCATGGACAATGGCTTACATTTGTTGAGCCAATGGACTTCTCCAATTATGGCTTAGCACTCCTTCACCTTGGAGAATTCCAAGCAGCTCTCAGAGATTTCGACAAAGCACTTGACAAAGTGAAAGATCCAATTGAAAAAGCAATTGTCCTGAACAATAAAGGCTTGGCTTTCCTCCGTTCCCAACAATATCAAAAAGCAATTGCGTGTTTTGAAGAGGGGATTGCGTTTGATTCAAAAGGTGAAATTCCTGAGTTACGGGCAAACAAACAAGTTGCTGAAGAATACTTAGCGAGTGCCACTGACGCTGACAACCTAACTGAACCAACCCAAATTCGTTTTGTTCATGAACAACCTGTGCCTTTTGAGGAAACACTTTTTTACGAATTTAAGGAAATAAAAGGCAGTAATCCATCTAATCGTATTACAAAAGACGCTGATGAATATACGGTTGCTTTTCTCAACCGTGAGGGTGGACGTATTTTTTGGGGAATAAGAGATAGCGATAGAATTACAGTAGGAGTAAAACTTGATGAACGACAAAGAGACAATGTACGTCGTATAGTTTCTGAGAAACTTGGGGCAATACGTCCTCCAATCAGTGTTGAAGACTGGCAGCTTGAATTTCATCAAGTTTACAACTTGCAAAGTGAAATTGTAGAAAATTTGTGGGTAATTGAACTTTTAGTCTCGCCCCCGGAAAGAAAAGATATTTATTATACCGGTAGTGGTGAACTTCACATCAAAACTGAAGGCGGAAAGAAGAAGTTATCTGGTATTGAGGTAACGGAGTTTATACGTAGGCGTATACAAGATGGTACGGAAACAGCGTAATCATTTGCCAATATCATCAGTTTCTGTTAAAATTATATGCAAGAGGTGCTAAACATATCATGAAAAACATACAACCAACAAATACATCTAAAGAAAAACCGAAGCAACACCTTACATTTTTGGACTATGATGAAGAGGATCTTCTTAACTGGGATGTTGCCATAACGCCGCCACCGCCGCGCCGATCAGGAACAATACGAGTTAGGTTGACATATAAAGGACGTAGCAAACCAATGCCCGTTGAAAATCCTTGGGAAGAATAGGTATTGGATTTATTTTAATTACGACCTCAATATGATAAATCATAATTTACTTGAAAAGGATTCGGCATGAAAGAAACCGAACAAGAACATGAGATAAAAGAATTAGTTTGGGTAGGTTCATCACATGAAGATTTGAAAGATTTTCCGTACTTAGCAAAAGGAGAATGAATTTATGGCAAACTATACTCTAAGTTCAGGCAATGTATTTAAAGATTTAGGGCTTCCTTCATCTGATGAGAGATTAGCAAAAGCAAAATTGGCTTATGAGATCAATTCTTTAATTGCCAAACAAGGAATGACCCAAAAAGAAGCTGCGAATTGCTTGGAAATCACTCCTTACAAAATGACGCAGATAAGAAACGGTCGATTAAAAAACTTTACAATTAACGATTTGGGTTCTCTGTTGGAAAAACTTAAGTGTCATGCTCAACTTAATACGCAAGGTCGGACTGAAAAAGAACATTATGTTGTTGCTAATCCCGATGGGGGTTGGGATGTGTTGCGCGGTAATGCTCTGAGAGCATTGAAACACTTTGATACAAAAAGGGAAGCAGTGGAATATGGACAGAAAGTTAGCCGAAATCAGAAAACTGAATTCGTTATCTGCCATAAAAATGGCAACATTCAACGCACGAATAACCACTGATAAACTTGGACCATGCTTTCTTATCAATAGCGACATCTAATGCAAGTAAGACCAAATATCCTTCAACAGACAATAGAAACAGCAATCACGTTCCTCTATCCTGCACAATGCAGAGTTTGCCAAGAAGCGCTTGGGCTTGAATCTGTGCCTTATGTATGCGATGCATGCTGGCACGCTATTGATTATATCAAACCGCCTTGGTGTGAAGTGTGTGGAATCCCAAATATTATAGGGACGTGTGATGCATGTGCTACCAACGATCCACGGTATGGTAAATTACGCACGATTGCTTATTATGAATCAGCACTCCAGCAGGCGATACATCTCTTTAAGTTTGAGAAGCGAACAGCACTCGCCAAACCGCTTACCCAATTGACGATGGAACACATCCCTAATGACTGCAACATCGCTGAATATGATTTTATTTTGCCAATTCCTATTCATAAAAAACGGTTGCGAGAACGTGGTTTTAATCAAGCCACTCTGCTTGCTAAAGGAATTGCTAAGAACGTAGGAGTTGAAGTTGTAACAGATGCTCTGGTTCGGCATCGGAACACGTCACCGCAGAGTAGTTTGGATAGGGAAGCACGCCAAACAAACATTATTGGTGCATTTGAGTTACAGAAGAAAGAAGTCGTACGGGATAAACGTATACTTGTACTGGACGATGTATATACGACAGGTGCTACCGTTCGCGAAGCGGTAAAAGTTTTATGGGATGCTGACCCAGTTGAAGTTGATGTGTTAACTTTGGCACGGGCTTTAGACCCTGTGTGAAACCTTTTCAACACATTTTACGTATACATATTAGGTTAAATATGCAATAATAAAACGTTAAGTTATAGAATGGCGATAAAAAACGGTTTATTTTAATCCAAGTTGCTACCTATAAGTTTTTAGACATGGAAACACCGTCTTTAAGGAAAAATGCTGATAATTAGCCGATATTTTGTAGAGCAACCTGTATGAAGATTAAGAAAATAAATCGGTAATGTGGCGAGGTTAGGAAACCTCGCCAGCAGCAGGGCACGCGTGTTTCGTACGGACCGAAAATGACCGAATTAATAAATTAATTTTCATTTAGGTTGCGGACTAATATGCACAACCTAAGAAGTTGTGCTACATAGACGACAACTTAGATTATTTTGGTAGGAGGTTAACTTTGCATTTAAATAGCATCAAAGTCAGTGGATTCAAGAGTTTTGCTGAAGAAGTTGAGCTGATATTGGAGCCGGGGATTACGACAATAGTTGGTCCGAACGGTTGTGGAAAGAGCAACGTTTCCGATGCCATTCGGTGGGTTCTGGGTGAACAGAGTGCCCGTGCGCTCCGGTGTACCAATATGCGCGACCTCCTTTTCAATGGTGGTGCCAATTTTAGTCCTTCTCAAAAAGCAAGCGTTGCGCTTACTTTTACCAACATATCTGAAAGCCTTTCTATCGGGTCGCCCGAAGTAGAGGTGCGTAGACAACTGACTCGTAATGGCGAAAGTAGTTATCTTATCAACCAAACGCCTTGCCGGCTTCGCGATATTAGTGAGCTCTTTATGGATACTGGCGTTGGCGTTGATGCCTACTCTGTAATGGAGCAGAGCAAAATTGACCTGATTCTCAACGTGCGTCCGGAGGAACGTAGATTCCTTTTTGACGAGGTTGCAGGTATTACAAAATATAAAGTTCGCAAGAAAACAGCCCTTCAAAAACTGAAAGATGCAGAACAGAATTTGGTTCGTATCAATGATATAATTCAAGAGTCACAACGTGAAACTGAATCTTTGAAAGCGCAAGCCGAACAGGCGGAACACTATCAATCGTTAAAAGACCAACTCCAGCAATTAGAACTCGGATTAGCTTATCGGGATTACGAAAAACTTGCTACAGATTATCGCGAAGCGCAAAACAACTTAGAGGCTATTTTAAACGATGCATCTGATGCAAATCAACTTATACAAGAAGCAGAGGAACGGATTGAAAACGCAACCTATAGGCGAAGTGAGTTAGATACTGCAATCACCACCGCTCAAGAGGAAATACGTGAGATTGAAGGACACCTGGAAAAGGTTGAACGGCAAATTGTTATTCACAAAGAAAAGCAGCTGAATATTCAACAGCAGAAACAGAGAGCAGAGCAAAGGTTGGAAGCCTTAAATACAGAGCAAGTCCACTTACAAACACGACACCGGGAACGAACTCAAGAGCAGAAAAGACTTGGGGCATCCTACAAAATTGAAGAAAGCCGTTTAACTGCTAAACAGCAACATTTACAAGAGTTGACCTCACGCATTGACAAAACAAAAGAGTCTATTCAAGAAGTACAGCATGTTTTGCAGGAAACCTCAACAGAACTATCCCAACGTGAGAACAAACGTTTAGCAATTGAACATGAACTAACGAGTAAACAAAGCAGTCTCAACCAGCTTCAAGAAAGTTCCGATGCTTTGAAAACAGAGCTGAAAGTTGCTATGGATGATCGGGACGAAATTCAACGTGGCGTGACCCAATTAGATGCCGAATTGCTTCAGATTGGGACAGAGAAAAAACGGGTTGAAACCACACTTAACGAAAGTCAAAATGCGCTTCGAAGAATTGAGGCTGAAATCCGTGGATTACAAGATAACTTAGGCGGTAGTCTTTCCCGATACAAATCACTGGAGCAATTACAATCTGCCTATGAAGGTTACTATGCTGGTGTGCGCGCAATTATGCAAGCAAAAACACATTATCCAGATCAGTTTAGTGGGATATGTGGTGTTGTGGCAGAACTTATCAACACAGATGCCGAATTTGAGGTTGCCATAGAGATTGCACTCGGCAGCAGCATACAAAATGTAGTTACCGAAACCGCTGAAGATGTTGTGACGGGTATCAACTTTCTCAAGAAACATCGTGCTGGCAGAGTCAAATTTTTACCGCTTGACATGTTACGACGCAGAACATTCTCTGATAATGCGCTTCTTGATGAACCAGGGGTCATCGGTATTGCGGCAGAATTGGTGGATTATGATGAGAGATACGAGACTGTGGTTCAACAACTGTTGGGAAACACACTTGTCATTGAAGAGATGGATGATGCGGTTGCTCTGAAACGGAAATTCCGACCAAACGCCCGATTGGTTACCTTAGATGGTGAACTATTCGACACTTCAGGAGCTATTACTGGCGGACATACCGCGCAGAAAAAAAGTGGACTCCTCAACCGTTCAAGTGAACTTGATGTGCTGAAAACTAAGATCGGTGAACTGCAACAAATTGTCAATCAAAAGGATGAAAAATGTAAAGTTTATGCTGCAACAATTGCTGAAACTGAACAAACCCGGAAAAAATTTACTGCTCAATTGCAAGACAAACAGATTCAAAAAGCCTCAATAACAAAGGATATTGAACAAGCAGACCAAAATATTAAGCGTCTTGAAACACAACTTGCTGAAGTTGAAACTCAAAATAGACAACTTCAAGAAACGGTTGATCTTTCACGCGAAGATCAGCAGACACTTGATACTGAAATAGCCGAACTTACCAAAAAACGCTCCCAAACGGAAGGGCGAATTCAACGGGTATCTGAACAGGTTGAAAGCGATACGCGTAAACGTGAGAAGGTCGCTGAAGAATGCCAGGAGATGGAAATATTTTTGGCAGGACAACGACAAAAATTAGAAAGTATGACTGAAGAACTTGAGAACTTTGACGAACAACAACTTCAAATAGAGAAAAATATTGACGAACAACAAGCAATTATTGACTCTGATGAACAAACGAAGCACGATATTGCTGAGCAAATTGAAGAGGCACAACGTAAATTCCTACGAATCGAGGGGGACCGGGCGGAAGCAGAGGCAGCACATGATGAGTTAACTGAAGAACGTGAAGCACTCCTTGAGGAAATTGAAATAATTCAAAAAGAGATACGCAGTACTCGGAAGCAATTCGAAAGCCAAAATCGCAAACAGCGTCAACTCGAAGTGAAAACTACACAACTTGAGATGCAGTTAAAAAATATCTCTACCCGTATCCTTGACAAATACCAAGTTTCTATTGATGAAATTCCTAAACCCGCCGTTCAAGATGAGGTTTCTGAGAACGAGAGGCAATCTCCCGTTCACGCTATTTTAGAACTTGACGAAATTGATTTGATGGATAACATTGAAAAATTGAAGGCGGAGCTATCGGCAATGGGGGCAGTCAATCTCAAAGCAATTGAGGCGCATAAGGAACACAAGAAACGTTTGGATTTCCTTAACGCTCAACGTGAGGATGTTCAACACTCCATGCACTCCATGCATCAAGCCATTCAGAAAATCAACGAAACCTCGCGGGACGTATTTCTGAAAACATTTGAGAAGGTCCAGACGAATTTCCAAGAGGTGTTCACCCAACTCTTTGGTGGCGGTGAAACAGAGTTGCGATTGACAGATGAAGAAAATATCCTTGAATCTGGTATTGATATTATCGCTCGCCCACCGGGAAAACGTCCACAAAGCATTACACAACTTTCTGGCGGGGAACGTTCTCTTGTTGCAATTGGGTTATTATTTGCTGTCTTCAAAATCAAGCCGAGTCCATTCTGTGTTCTTGATGAGGTAGATGCTGCGCTTGACGAGGCAAACGTGTTACGTTTTACAAATCTTATTCGTGCTTATTCAGACAATACGCAGTTTGTGATTATTACGCATAACAAGCGCACTATGGAAATATCCGATGTGATGTACGGTGTGACGATGGAACAAGCTGGTATGTCAAAAATTGTTTCCGCCAAGTTTGCAGCATAGACCTTCCACATAGTTCCAAAATAATGCGCCAATTTGATCGTACCCACCTCAAAATCTTGCCGCTTTCTGAACGCCAACACAAGATGACTGTGGCAGACATCTATGCTCTTGATGCCGAAACCGCTCCATATCAAAATGAGAGTCTCAACATCGTTGCTGAGCGAATTGTCCAAGCACACCAAAACGGAAAAGAGGTTATATGGATGATGGGTGCGCATGTGATGCGGCGTGGTAATTCCCGTTATATCATTGACCTAATGGAACGTGGTATAATAACGCATATAGCCACTAACGGTGCATGTGCTATCCATGACTTTGAAATAGCTCACATCGGCGCAACGCTTGAAGACGTTGAGATGTATATAAAGGATGGAAAGTTCGGCAACTGGGAAGAAACAGGACGCTATCTGAACGAAGCAATCGTTAGAGGGTATAGAGATAAAATCGGTTTTGGGGAAGCAATCGGCAGATTAATTCAGGATGGAGAAGAGGATATACCCTTTCCGCACCGTGATGTGAGCATCTTCGCTGCAGCCTATCGATTAGGTGTGCCGATAACCGTTCACAAAGGTATCGGTTACGATATTACTGACCAGCACCCCGCTGCAGATTATGCCGCTATCGGTTGGACAACAGGAGAGGATTTTCTCCGATTTGCACACACTGTTTCACAATTGGAAGGTGGTGTTTTTCTGAACTTAGGTTCGGCAGTGATGGGACCTGAAGTTTACCTCAAAAGTCTATCTATGGCACGGAACATTGCAGCGCAGCGCGGCGAAGAAATTCGGCACTTCACCACCGCTAATTTCGATCTGATTGATTTTCCTGACTTTCAGGAAGAGGGTAAACCTACGGATGCGCATTATTATCATCGCCCTAAAAAGACAATTCTTATTCGTACTGTCAAGGATGGTGGAGAGAGTTATCACATCTCTGGTGATTTTTCTATTACGGTGCCGCAATTGTATCGGTTAATTACTACAGCCTAACAAATAGTAGAAAACAGAAGTGTCTATTGTAAACCATTCATTTTGACTATTTCCTTATATTAAAATTCGGAATTAGTCGTTTTGGACTTGGCAAAATGATTAAAAAAGTGTAATAAACCTTTTTGTAGTCTATGTTTATATGGTATAATATAGATAAGAAGTTAGGGGGTTGTCACCCCCTAATTAAACCTAAAAAAGCGAGTTGCTTTTTGACGGTTCAACCTTATCTGATATTGTATCAGAAATCCGTCAGAAAAAGCAACTCTGATTAAGGAGTATTCTGATGGATTTGATTATGATTATGGAGATGTTTCCTGATCAAGCGGCGTGTATCGCATATTTAGAGCAGCTGCGGTGGCAGGGATCCCCTGAATGTCCCCATTGTGAGTCTACTCATATCAACAAGCGCAATGAAACGGCTACAGGGCGTATCGGGCGTTGGAATTGCCACGATTGTCATAGCACTTTCAAGGTTACGTCTGGCACAATGTTTGTTGGAACGCAGATCGCACTTCAGAAATGGTTTCTGGCGATCGCGTTGATGGCAAACGCAAAGAAAAGTCTCTCAAGTTGTCAACTTGCACGCGATTTAGGATTGAAACAAAGAACAGCCTGGCGAATAATGATGTGTATACGTGCTGAAATGGGTAAGGATAACGTGTTGCTACAAGGTATCGTTGAAGCCGATGAAACCTATATCGGTGGCAGCAGTAGAAAAGATTACGACAAAGAGGAAGGTGAACCCCGTAAGCGTGGGCGTGGCACTGCGAAAGATGCCGTTATGGGTGCTGTAGCACGTGGCGGGAAAGTCGTAGCAGAACTTGTTTCGGATATTGCTGGGGAGCCAATCGCTGACTTCATTAGGAGGGTTGTCAACACCGAAGACGCTAAACTGTATACCGACCCGTTCAAAGGATACACCGAAATCGGTAAAGAGATGGAACATCAAACAATCAACCGGAGTGAACAGTGGGTAGCTGATGGGATACATACCCATACGATGGAAGGGTTCTGGTCTTTCGTTAAACGTGCAGGGTATGGCTCACATCATCATTATTCAACAGGTTACACACCACTGTATCTCGCAGAGGCGTGCTACAAATACAACTACAGAGGAACGAACATCTTTGCCAAGTTTCTCACAGAGAGTATGGAGTCCGGGTAAATTGAAAATTTCTCAAGTCCAAAACGACTAATTCCGTAATTATATTATAAAGGAAGCATACGGATGAAATTAAAGTATAGTAAAACCTATAATTAATGGGACACTTCTGTAAAGCAATCTGTTAGTTTGCGTCGTTTTATGCACAAACTAAATGAAGATTAATTTATTAATTCGGTCCTATTAATTTTCATCAAACTCTGGTAGGCGCGTTTTGTCCACGCGCTGGACTTCACTGCTAAAGGACCGAATTAATCTTCGGACAGTTTGTGGGACAACTTCTGTTGTCCGTTATGTTTCCGATGCCTAAGGGAGTCATCTCAAAATTGGCAACCAGCAATTTCAGTCGGGCATCTTTAATTTTACCCATTTATCTTCCCGCGTTGCTTCTTTCAACAGGTGCGGGCATCATCTCGCCGACAGAGTCTATTTATATCAAATCGTTTGAGTTGTCCTATACGTTGACGACATTCGTTATTGCAGTCGGCGTTGTAGGAAATATTCCTGCAGGAATTTTGGTAGAGCGAATTGGCAGGAAACCTGCGATGTTGCTTGGCTTAGTGATGATAGGCGTTTCGGCAATTGCGATGGGAACAGCGCAACATCTTTTGCATCTTATCGGTGCACAGTTGATCGGGGGTATCGGTAATGCGCTATGGATGCTCTCCCGACATGCCTATATGGCAGATGTTATTCCGTTGGCAAAACGGGGTAGAGCTATCGCGCTGTTTGGGGGTGTCAACCGCATGGGGACTTTCGCTGGAAAGTTGGGGGCAATCTTCCTTGGCGCAAATCTACGTCTCCCGTTCTTCATGTACACCGGGATTGCAGTGGTGACGCTAATTATCTGCTTCTTTTCTATACCCAGGCCAAAACAGTATCCAAAGATTCAAACACCTGATGCACAACAACCGTACCTGAAACAACTTCTCCATGTATCAAAACGTCATTTTAGGCTTTTGGCAACAGCTGGTATCGGACAGGTCTGCGTTCAAACACTACGGCGCGGGTGTCATATTATCATTCCACTCTATGCTCAGGACATAGTCGGCTTAACCACACGAGGTGTCCGGTCAGTAGAAATGATCTCTTCGGCGGTTGACATGTCAATGTTCCCGGTGGCTGGGTTTATGATGGACCGTTTCGGCAGACGATATGCAACGGTGCCGGGTATCTGTATCTTCGCTACAGGTATGGTATTGATGCCGTTTACACAAACATTTACATGGCTGCTACTGGCAGCGATTCTAATGCGGTTTGGTAACGGAATTGCATCAGGAACAATGATGACGCTCGGTGCAGATTTAGCACCGAAGGCGGGGACTGGCGAGTTTCTTGGATTGTGGCGGCTGACTGGAGACTTTGGCGGCTCAGCGGGACCTGTCGTTGTAGGAAATATCGCTGATCTGTTTGGATTGGGTTTTTCCGGTTTTGCCTTAGGCGGAATTGGTTACATCGCGGTTGGTATCTTCCTCTGGTTAGTGCCAGAGACGTTACAAAGAGAATAGCATGCCGGGAAAGGGACTCGAACCCTTACGCGCGAAATGCACACTAGAACCTGAATCTAGCCTGTCTACCAAATTCCAGCATCCCGGCTTAAAGATACTACAGTATACACAGATTTGAGGGAAAAGTCAAATTAAAAAAACACGTTGTGTTAGTTAACATTTGATATGCTTACATTTCACATGTTTGTCTCGTTTGGGTTTGAATCCCGCAACTTTTCCGATACAGATGATTTCACAGGTAGGAGGGAACTCCGATTCCCGACGACAAATGGGTCACGATTCGGAGATCGCTCCTACAGAATGTAAAAAGTTATAAAAAACAATAAAACTATCACGTAACTATCACAAGTCGTTAAAAAAGAAAATATGCTATAATATAAATGTGGTGTTGGAGTAGTGCGTAATAGTTTTGAAGTAGGACAATTGCAAAGAATACGCAAATGTAATGGAGAATTTAATGAAACGATTGATTTTTGAAGATATATACAGTTGGTCGGTATTTAGTGAAGCGCGGCAGATAGATTTTAACGGACATCTCTGGGTTAGAGATGAAGGAAATATCGCTATTGATCCAGTTGCATTGTGTGATGCTGACAGTGCCCAAGTTGAAGAGCTTGGCGGTGCAAAGTGGATTGTTATTACAAATCGTGATCATGAACGGGAAGTCGCAGCCTTTCAGGAATGGACAGGGGCAGAGGTGATCGTGCATGAAGCGGATGCTGATTTGCTGGATATTAATCCTTCACGAACGATTCGTGATGGTGAAACGATTGTTCCTGGATTACAAGCAATCCATCTTCCGTTTGGAAAAAGCCCTGGCGAAATAGCGCTCTATTTTTCTCATAAAAATGCCATCCTTTTCGGAGATATAGTCGCCGGTGAACCGATGGGGCGTTTAACGCTACTTGCAGATGATAAATTAGAAGATGCACCGAAGGCGGCGATGCAACTTCGCAAGGTGTTAGCATTGCGGTTCAATGCTGTCCTTGTTGGAGATGGACATTCTCTCTTTAGAGATGGACGACAAGAATTGGTGGAATGCCTACAAGCACGGAGCGATATTTATATCAATCGTATCAACATTGATGAAATGGAATGGGTGCATAGGGACGGTCCACTGCCTTACAACTTTGAGTATAAAGACATCGATCCTCTTATCGGTGCGAAAAATATAGGATACTGTGTTTATCGTCTGCCACCAGGGATGGCGAGTTTTCCGATGCACCTACACCATTTTGCCGAGGAGATGTGTTATGTAATGGAAGGCACATGCACACTCAAAACGCCACGCGGGGGACTTTGAAGTCCGGCAAGGTGATTTTATCGCTTTTCCTACCGGTCCTGTCGGCACGCATAAGTTTGTAAATGAAGGGGAAGCGCCTGTCACATTACTCATACTCGGTGCTACCACACCCCACGATGTTTGTGAATACCCAGATTCCAATAAGGTCCTGTCAATTGCTGTTCAGGAAATTTATAGGAAAGGTGAAAGCCTGGCTTATTTTGATGGTGAGATTTGATACGACACGGTTTTGATTTTCTCCGATAACCAATTGGAAGTGTTTGTTAAACCTCTGACCTGCGTATGCGTTGATTCTCTTTTGCCCGTGCATCTTCAAGTTCAGGATTGACAATAGTGTGCAACGCATCTTCCATTTCGCTACGTATTGCAGCATATTCAGCATTCAACGCCAAATCATCGTTTTCTAAAGGATCAGCGTCCACATTGAACAACTGCGGTTGATTCCCGACGTAATAACACAGTTTGTCCTCCCCTCGCTTGAGCATAAAGCCAGCATTTAGCATGCCCATGTGATGATATTCTGATAACACAGCGCGTGTTGTTTCGTCTCCTTGATGCTTGGCTATTTCCAATAGGCTTTCTCCCGGTAAATCAGAAGGTTTTTCCAAATCTGCTATTTTCAATAATGTCGGTAAGACATCTACCAAAGAAACATTTTGTGCTACACGACCTGTTTCACCTGAAGGCAGCCGGATCATCAAAGGCACTTTTACGGCGGATTCATAGAAACACTGCTTTTGCCAAATGCCGTGGTGTCCTGCCATCTCCCCATGATCGCTTGTGTAAATGACAACTGTGTTTTCACATAGCGGAGATGTATCAATCGCTTCTAACACCCTGCCAATCTGTGCATCAAGAGACGAAACAAGCGCGTAGTAGGAGGCTAATGCACAACGAACGGTGTCTTCTGGTGGCGGGATGTCATTACGCCATGCCCAGCGGTGATGCTGGATTATAGGGTGCTGCGATTCAAGCGGTTCGTTCCACGTGTCTGGCAACTCAAGTGTGTTCGGGTCATACCATGAGAAAAATTCAGGTGGCGCAATCAGTGGAAAGTGTGGGTGCATAAACCCACAATAGAGCAGGAAAGGTTTATCGCTCTGTGAAGCCGCTTTTCTATGAAGGAAGTCCACTGCCAAGTCTGTAACCTTTCGGTCATATCTCGTGTGTTCGTGGTCTCCCGGACCGCATTCAGTAACATGTGAATTGGAACCGCGCCGTGCATCCGCAGTGCGTTTCGGTGGATTGCCTTTTGTGTTGCACCACCGAGGCAGATCATCTAACAAACGATCAGAAAAACCGAGAAACCGATCCGTGCCGTTGAAATGTGTGCGTCCACACAATACGGTCTCATATCCTGCTTCTGTCAAATAATCTCCCCACGTTTTGTGTCTCTGATTGAGTATTGCCCCCAAATCCCATGCTTCAATCTGATGTGGATAGCGTCCTGTGAGCATGGACAAACGTGAAGGTGTACAGATTGGACTGTTGCAATACGCGTTATCATAAGTGTAGCACTGTTCGGATAGACGGTCAAGGTGCGGTGTACGAACAACTGGGTGCCCACTATTCCCCATCACAGTTCCTGTGTGTTCATCTGAAAATAGAAAAACAATATTCATTTGAATTTATGACTGTTGTTTAATCATCGTGGTCATCGTCATCGTCATCGTCATCCTCATCATCGTCATCCTCCTCATCATCGTCATCGTCATCATCCTCATAATCGTCGTCATAATCGTCGTCATAATCATCGTCGTCATAACGAAGATTAGGAAAATCTGCTGGGTCTTGCTGATTTATCCAATCTCTGAAGAGTTGAATTTGCACATTCGTCAACGGCGGACCACCGGGTGGCATTCTCCCCGATACAATTTCTTCTATAATATCGCTGCTTCGGGCATTACCTGGGACAAATACATCCTCGCGCTCTGCGCTTCTTATGAAAGTTTGGTATGTCCTAAAATCAAGATTGTCGGGGTCGTTAGCGTCATGACAACCAGAATATGCACACCTTGCTGTGAGAATAGGCAAAAGGTGTTGCTCAAAAGAGACTGGCTGGCCAGGCAGCGGAGTCTGCGGCTGAGGTGGCTCATTAACTGGAGGTTGAGTAGGTGCCTGTTGATTATTAATCCAATCAGTAAAAACTTGAATTTCCGCATCGCTCAACTTGGGACCGCCAATCGGCATTCTCCCCGAAACGATTTCTTCAATAATATCACTACTTCGAGCATTGCCCGGAATGAATACAGGCCCTCCATCTCCTCCCTTTATGAAAGCTTGATATGTGCTGAAATCAAGGTTTTGTGGTCCACCGGCGACGTGGCATCCTACAAACGCACACTTTGCTGTGAGAATCGGTGAAAGATTCTGTTCAAATGCTGCTTGAATGTTTTGAGATGAATTATTCTCTAATGGTATTAAATTGCCTGGAATTAAATTACCTGGATGAGAATCGCATCCGAACATATAAAATAATAATCCTACGGTAAGCAGGCAAAATTTCTGTATATTTATAATCATAATTGTTACCTTTCAAATGTTGTTTAAAATGGGAATAATTTTTAACAAAATGTACATGACATTATGCAAATATTGTGCCATCGCTTGCAATCAGGAAATGTCTTTATTTTTAGGAAATTATCTGATTTTCTGTTCAAAAAATGGACAATTCTGTTCAAAAAATGGACTCGGTATGGACATTGCTATAGATATCCGTTCACTTTTTATTGCAGAACACCAATAGGAACAGGTTTTCTTCTACTTGTTCCACGTGTTCACAAAAGAGATGCTTCTCAATGATATGCTTAGCAAATGCGACTGTCCAGAAATAGGTGGGGTAGAAAAACGGACCTTTGTTAGGAATTGTGCTGTGTCCTCCTTTTAAACCGGTCAATGCATCGTAGCGATCCAGAAAAGCTGCATCACCCGCTCTCTTGATAAATTCATCATGCATAAACACAACAAAAAGACCGTTATTCGATAAAATCTGTTTTAGTTGCACTGTCATGTTTTCCAGTGTCTGATATGATACCTCAACTATATTTGAAGGAAATAGCGCAAGATCGAAAGAATTCTCCCTATAGGGCAGAGAATTTATATCCCCGATATTAAATTGACATTGACTCTTTCTTTTGTCTGCTACCGTTTTGGCATGGCGGAGTGGGATTTCTGCGCAATCAATACCTGTTGCTATTGCCCCCATGTCTTCCATCGCAAAGGTGCAACGTCCTGCATTACAGCCTAAGTCTAATGCACGCATACCGGGTTGTACCAACTTACACAAGTGTTTTGCATATCTATCAATACCAAATTGCGATTTCGGATTATCCGGGTCAGTTGTCGGGTGAACACCTGATGCGTTGTACAATTTCTGAATTTCATTGATCGTATCCATATTGCTTTTCCTTTAATAGAGGTTGTCCCACAAACTGTATGAAGATTAAGAAAATAAATTGGTAATTTCTTTAGTCCCGTAGGGACGATATGTCTATAGAATACCGTTACACCACACATATCGTCCCTACGGGGCTAAAGAGGGACTGGACACGGACACGTTTTTCTATAAACATATCGTCCCTACGGGACTGAAATGTGGTGAAGCCCCAATCGCCATATCTATTCAGAAGGGTTTTTAGAACAAGAACTATTTTCTTAAGTTGACAGTTATGGTACAGTTAGGAAACCACACCTACCTCGGTTATGAGGTAGAATTAAGCATAAAGAACTTCATATCTCTTACTCCGAACTCACGTTAAATTAAAATCGAAGATGAATGAGAGGCTTAACGGCAATCTGTTGATAGGTTTCCTCTGTAACATTGTCTGTGAAGAAAGGTGTGAAAAACGCGTCGGCAGTTTTCAAAAATTCAGGTAAATTTATACCCATATAGCTTTGTGCTGCATCGCCAGATTCAGTCACAACTTGCCGTAATTTAGCGCGTCCAGCCGTAGAAAGTGTGCGTAATGGTCGCAGCATCCGCATGTGGTATTTGATTAGTGAAGCAGATACCTGAATTAGCCCTTGCAGAAAAAGGCGATACGTATCTTCCGCTTGATGCCACAATCCTTCCCATGCTTCGTGTGCTTCCCACCAATATGCAAAGTTATAGAGATCAACACCATATAAGTACGCCTCGTTCTGTTTCCACATCTCTGGCGGGAGCGGTGTTTCGTCCAATTCTTCCTCTATGCCGTAGCTATGTCCAAGCGGGTCACGAATTGGATGAGGGGTAACACCTGGAATGTGTCGGTATGGCGGAAAAGGTGTTTGTGGACAATACCGATTCCAATTTGGATCAAAAGGTTGGGGTTGTTTGTGGGTATTCATACGCTATTTGCTAAATTTAACCTATAGTAAAACGGACGATTAATGGGAGACTTCTGTCCCGCCCCTTGTCAGTTTTCGGACGAATATGCACAACCTAACAGGTTGTGCTACAATTGTGTGCAAGTAATTATAGATTCCACTATAAATTTAGGATTACCTACCGACGCTGATGTAATGAAAGCCTGCACTTCTTGCCTCTTGCGGTGAAAAAACGTTACGCCCATCAATGAGAATCGGTGTTTTCATCTGTTTGGCAAGTTTGCGTAATTCCAATCTATGATAAAGTTCCCATTCGGTGACAAGCACAAGCGCGTCAGCATCGTGAGCAAGTAGGCACACATCTTCAATGAAATTAACGGAGATTTCTTTCAGGACTTGCTGTGCATTTGGAATTGCAATTGGGTCATGCGCGCGAACGTTCGCACCTTCAGCAACGAGCTGACGGATAATATCAAGTGACGGTGCCTCTCGAACATCATCTGTATTGGGCTTAAATGCAAGCCCAAGAATACCAATAGTTTTCCCGTTGAGCGTTTTCAAAACGGTTCGCAATTTTTGGACAATCCGTTTGCGCTGTTCAAAGTTAACCGTACGCGCAGCTTCTGTAATCGGCATTTCGTATCCCGCCTGCGCAGCAACATTCAATAAGGCTGCAGTATCTTTCGGATAACAGCTGCCTCCCCACCCCAGGCCTGCACGGAGGAATCTATGTCCGATGCGCGAGTCAAGTCCAATGCCGCGTGCAACCTCTGTTACATCCGCCCCGACATCCTCACAAAGACCACCAATTTCGTTAATGAAACTAATTTTTAGGGCAAGAAACGTATTGGCAGCGTATTTAATCATCTCTGCGCTGTTTGGGTCTGTCGTCATCATCGGTGGCAGGTGATAAGCAGCGGGACGTGGTAACGAAGGCGGTGGGTCAAATGTCTGTTCTAATATTGGTTGATATAAGTGTCGTAAATCATCTAAGGCATCATTGCTGTTTGCCCCAACAACAAGCCGATCTGGATAAAACGCGCCTTGTAGTGCTAAACCTTCCTGTAAAAACTCTGGATTGGAAGCCACCGAAATATTACCACGTATATTGCGTTCTGAAAGGACATTTTCAACGACTTCTGCGACACGCCTATTCGTACCGATGGGTACAGTGGATTTGATAACAAGGGTGTAGTGCCTATTTGGATGGCATACTTCTGCGACTTCTCTTGCAGCTGCTTCAACGTGCCGTGTATCCGCTGCCCCATTCTGTTTTGACGGCGTACCAACCGCAATCATAATAAGTTCTGCGTCTGGGACCACCTCAGTAACACTCGGTGTGAAACGTATAGTCCGCCCAATTTCGTCAAGAACGGACTGAATACCGGGTTCATGGATAGGGCTTTTCCCATCTTGCAAAAGGCTGAGTTTGCTGATGTCTTTATCTACTGCAGCGACATCGTGGTTAAGATAGGCGAGGACAACTGCTGTCGTCAATCCTACATATCCTGTTCCTATAATTGTTACTTTCATATACCTCCTCAAGTGAAACGCTCTCTTGCCAAATTAGTTGGTGTCTTGGCAGGAATTAGCGATATGAGGTTTGAAATTGCCAAATTTCTAAGATAACATATAGATTATACCATATCTGCAGTCTTTGCGTCAGTTATAATAGCGTAAGTCAAGGTTATTTAGTTTTCGGTTTTTTGAGCAGATTTTATCACAGTTGTTAATATATCAATGGACTTATTGTCTGTCCTGAATCACTTATTGTCTGAACCAAGATTTTCAAGATTGGTTTTTTGTGGATTTAGTGTCTCTGGACATGTTTGTCGTCCGCGTTGGATGCAGAATGGGGTTGATGGGTAACACTGAAAAATCCTGCAAATCCTATAATCCTGGAAATCCCGGTTCAGCCAATAAACAATAATGCTACGAAAACTTATGTCCATTCTGATTCAAAATCTAAACTTGAAGCTAACCTTAATAACTAAGAATTCTTAAAACTATAGTCCAACGGACAATTAATGGGACACTTCTGTATCGCAACCTAACAGTTTGCTCTACGAAAGCTTGGGAAATATGTATTATTCTCTATAAAAAACGGTGTTTACATGTTTGAAATCTTATAGGTAGCAACTTGGGTTATTATACTACATAGGCAAAGAATAATCCTTTATTTTTATCGCACCGTTGACGATGATACGGTTGCCAATTTCGGTCTCCATGCCGTATTGTGGAATGAAGATTGCATCAATCTGTTTGGCACAAATATTGAGGAGTGTTTCAAAGGGTGTGCTGGCTGCGCCTTACATATCGTCCCTATGGGACTGAAGAAAGTTCTTCATATTCGGAAAATTCTAAAATTGACACATAAGGTTTCGCAAACTCAACTCTATCTACGTTTGGACATATCGGATAAATTAACTTATGTGAAAAATCTAAAACTAAATAACCCTGGCAAATATCAAGTTACTCTTGACATTAATCTATATCTATGTTAAAACCATGTTATGAAAAAAACAGTAATAAACATTATCTGCATCATTTTCTTAGCAGGTTTCTATCTTGGGAGTCAAGGGTGCGCCCTCAATTTTGACACGGGCGGTTCTGCCTCAGGAATCATTGAAAAATCTGGTGAACTCACAGAAAATGAAGTCTGGGATGGACGTATCTATGTTACAGGGACGGTAATTGTTCCAGAGGGTGTAACGTTAACGATCCGTGCAGGGACGGTTGTCGGTTTTGAACCAGCGGACGATCCCATTGAACTGGTTGTGCGGGGTGAACTTTACGCAGAAGGCGCGCCTAACAGAATGATAGTCTTTGGTTCTTTAGGCAAACAATCGGTAGCAAAAACTGAAACAGATCCAAACAGCACACTGTCACAAACGGTAACAAGAGATGCGATAAAACAGCAAATTGCGATGCCAGCCAGATCTTCAAGGCAAGCGATGACTGCAGCGCCGCCAAAAGCAGGAGATTGGCTGGGTATCAAAATTGAAGTGCAGAGCCCAAATAGCCGGTTCACGTATTGTCGTATTCAACATGCCACTACCGCTATTTTTTGTGGAACAGATTCTGTCCAAATTGAGAGATGTCTCTTTAGTGAAAACAAAATCGGTGTGCTTTGTGATAATACGAACCCAACTATCTCCGCAAATGAGTTCAACAGAAATGAGAGTGGCGCGCAATTTCGCGGTGCTGCCGCGCCTGAAGTAGAATATAACGAATTCAATGCTAATCGGTATGGTCTTGTTTGTGAAGATGATTCACGTCCACGTATCCAACATAACAATATCCGATCAAACTATGAATACGCTATCATCTGCTATTCTACCGCCTCTCCTGAGATCGTATCTAACAATATTACGTTGAACAGTGGGTGGGCAGTTTATGATGGCGGCAGACTCCGAGACAATTACATCAGTGGAAATAAACAGGTAGGCCCCAACGTCATTGAATTGAGTATTGGAACACAAAGTGGCCAGTTTTATGGTGTAGATGAAGTATTTGATCCAAGAAATACACCTGTCTCAGAGGCAGGCGTACCAAGCGATAATTTTTAGTCATCATGAGTCGTATCAAAGCGTATCTTGAACTTATCCGCTATCCGCTTTTTGCAATTCCAATTGTTGCCACACTTCCGGGCGCGCTGATTGCAAGCAGAGGACAATTGACGTGGCGCGTTGTAGCAGCGCTTACTATAGCCATGTTTGGCTACTTTGCAGGGATGATAAAAAATGACTATTTTCACCGTGAAACAGATGCCCAAACGAATCCTGAGCGCCCTCTTCCTTCAAATCGGTTAACACCTAAGCAAGCACTCGTCCCTGCAAGTGTTATCTATGCACTCTGTGTCATCAGTGGATTTTTGCTAAGCGTAAAAGCAGGTTTGTTGGTGATGGGGTTAGTCGCAATTTCGCATCTCTATAATGCGATTTTCAAAGCGAAAGGAATCTTAGGTAGTTTAACACTACCTTTGGGGATAGGACTGTTGAGCGTTTTTGGTGCGTTGATCGTGAGTGACAAAGTGCCACGATTAGTGTGGTATGCTTTTGGGGCTACAACGCTCTACGATTTAGGCACGCATATAACAACTACGTTCAAAGACATTTCACGTGACAAGCAGCACGGTATCACAACAACACCTATGCAACTTGGGATTCGTCCGGCACTGTTGTTGGCTGCTACCGCTACGATATTAGCATTCATTATTGCTCTATTACCGTATTGGTTGGAAGATTCGCTTATTGATGAAAAAACCTATGCAGTCTGGGTAATTCTGGGTTTGGTTGCTGCTGTTGTTACCCGTATCCCGCTCTACCTTCAACCAAACGAGAAAAACGGTTATTTTGCTTTAAAAGGATCTATGATAGGTTCTATCCTCTTTTTTCCGTGTTTAATGGGTGCGCAGGTTTCTTTTGTTATCTCTATATCTATTATTTTACCGTTACTATTGATTACAGTCCTGTTGTTAAGAACATCACGCCAAGAGGTTTGAAGATAAAAAGGAATAAAGGATAAAACATGAAAAATATTGTATTACTAATTACAGACACGTTCCGCTACGACAACCTCGGTGAACGGGCAGAAAAACCGATACGTACACCGATGCTTGATAAATTTGAGGCAGAACGCGCAACTGCTATAGATAAATTCTACATGAGCAGTTTTCCCACAATTCCGCACCGCACCGATGTTGCAACCGGAACATTGGGATGGCCCCACTACGGGTGGCAGCCGATTGATCAGAGCGGTCCAAACCATATCGCACAACTTTTAGGTGGACAGGGATATGCCACGCAGCTGATTTGCGATTGTCCACATCTGTTCAACGCACGATTTCAGCAAGGATTTCAGGCTGCGTTCCAACACCGTGGGCAAGAGGGTGACAAACCGCTACTCCATCTCAATGATGAAATACAGACGATCATGCCGGATGAAAAAACGCGTCCGAATCCTTCGTTCCGAGGGAATACCTTGCCGAATACACACCGTTGGACGAACCGATACTACCAATACGAGGCAGAGACGTTTTCTGGCAGGACATCACAAACCGCAATAAGATTTTTAGAGGAGAACTATCATTCAGGCCCCTTCTTCCTTTGGGTTGATTTCTTTGATCCGCACGAACCCTGGGATCCACCGGAATATATTGTTAAACGCTACGATCCAACCTATTCTGGATCGCCGATGCTTCATCCAAACTATGGAAGATCATCTATTTATACAGATGCGGAGTTGCACAACCTATGGGCGCACTACGCTGGCGAATCCGAACTTGTGGATCGACACATCGGGCAGATTATTCAGAAAGTTGATGACCTTGAACTTTGGGACGATACGCTTGTTGTCGTTATGTCTGACCACGGGATGTCTATCGGTGAACACGAAAGGACAGGAAAATCTAACATTGATCCTGAAGATCCGCGGTATTGGCCTACCTATCCCGAAATTAACCATCAAATGTTTCTGATTGCTGGAAGTGATATTCCACAAGGACAACGGCTTGATATGATTGCGCAACCGATGGATATTTTACCAACGTTGTGTGATTTAGCAGGTGTTACACTTGATCCTCGGAAGCCTTTTGAGGGACGCTCTTTTGCAGATGCACTTCTCAGCGGTGATTCTCAGCACAGAGAGTATGCGGTTACAGGAACTCATATCGGTTCACGCAGCGGCACTGTGCCACGCCGCGCGACAACACCCTTCCTTGTCACTGAACGGTGGGGATACGCACCTGTTGGCGCGCACGGCACACCTGAATTGTTTGACTTGACAGTTGACCCACTCGCAACGAATAATCTTACTGAAGACAATGCTGCGCTTGTCACCGAATTGCATCAGCTCTTTATGGCACACCTATTGGAACATAACGCGCCAGAGAATTTCCTTGCACTATGGCAAGAGCCGCCTACGGGAGATGGCAAAGGTAAATGGTCAATTGATTATCCGGAAGAAGATAAAAAATAAAAGGTTGATTTTTCCGCATCAAACCTTTTAACTATCGCAAAGAAATGAGAAGCCCATGGAAACTTCAGATTCGTTGTATGATCAACTTAGACATATTGTCGGTGAGTCTGGCATGTTGTCAGAGGAACAAGTTTCAGCCTATACTTATGATGGGACTGTTCCCGAAGTAGTCGTCTTACCTGCGTCTGTCCAAGAAATACAGAATGTGCTTCGCTTTGCATCAGAACAGAATTTATCAGTTATGCCTGCGGGGGCAGGGACAAAACTCGGAATCGGAAACTTAGCAGAAGAAACGGATATCGTGCTGTCAACAACTCACCTAAACAAGGTAGTAGAATATGAGCCTGCTGACTTAACCGTAACTGTAGAAGCAGGTATACGTTTAACGGATCTACAAAGCGAGTTAGCACAACATGGGCAGTTTCTTCCGCTAAATCCGCCTTATGCAGACCGCTCCACAATTGGTGGAATTGTCGCCACAAATAGTAGTGGTCCGTTACGTCTTCAATATGGGACTCCGCGAAATCTGGTTTTAGGCATGCATGTAGCACATATTAGTGGCACAGTTGTTAAGAGTGGTGGGAAAGTCGTTAAGAATGTCGCAGGATACGACCTTAACAAACTGTATATCGGGGCATTCGGAACGCTCGGTATTATTACCGAAGTAACTCTTAAATTAGCTCCGCTGCCTGCTCATCAGGCAATACTTGCCGCGCAGTTTCAATCCATTCAAGACGCGGTTAACACTGGATTAAGTGTCGTCAGTTCACAGACATTGCCATCTTTCGTAAATCTGTTCGTAAATGTTCCTATCAATCCGTTTCAGGAGAGGGAACCGACACTCATAGTTGGATTTGCTGGGGATTCTGAAACTGTGGCATGGCAACTCAACGCAACCCAAACACTTGTGGAACAAAATGGTGCTGTCGGTGTGCAAATAATAGAAGGTGAATCGCGAGATAACATTAGTCATGTTATGCAGGAGTTTCCAGCGGTTGATAATGCCCATGGGACTTTGCTTGTAAAGATAAATCTCAAACGATCAGATATAGCCGAATTTTCTGAGCAGGTTTGTAAAGAGACTGATGAAATAATGGCACTGTTAGGAAACGGTGTACTGTATCTCAAAATTCCTATAGATTCTAATACTGATTTTCAACAACTTGCAGGTCCGCTAACGCAACTGCGTCAACGTGCTATAGATTTGGGAGGCAACCTTATCATAGAGACAGCGCCACCTGAACTCAAACGGCAGATAGATGTCTGGGGTCCGATCGGTAGCACCGCTAACTTGATGAAACAGGTTAAAGCGAAATTTGATGCGCCTGGGTTGTTGAACGCTGGGCGTTTTGTTTCAAGTATCTAATTTGTGTTATCCTTGAATAAAGAAAACACAAGTTGCCATATAAGTAACACAAACTGTATAGTAAAGCATATAATTACTTGGACATTTCATTTCTGTAGCACAACCTATATGAAGTTTAAGAAAATAAATCGGTAATTTAGCGAGGTTAGGAAACCTCGCCAGCAGAGGCTTGCACATGACTTGTGTAGATGGGAAATTACCGAATTAATAAATTAATCTTCATTTAGGTTGTGCAAAAACGGAACACAACCTAATAGGTTGTGGGACAACACACGCAGTCCGTCAGCCTTGCTAAACACATAGATCAAAAGTGTTCAGATAATTCTAAAATCTACTATAGTTTGTGCGTATCAGTCCGCAAACTGACAGTTTGCTCTACAATATTTCGGCAATAACGAACTGTTCTCTATTAAAAATCGCGTTAATTTGGTATAAAATCTTATAGGTAGCAACTTGGGTTAAGATAAGGTGAAACATGGAAAAGGCAAGAAGAAGCATTTTGTGGATCGATTGCACATTAAAAACACCACCTGCAAGCGCGGACCTAAAATCTGAGTTGAAACCTTATATTCGATTTTTAGAATATCACGGATACGATATTTCATTAGCAGATAGCAGTGTTCAAGGTATCACTTTATTACGGGATATCACATTTCACGCAGTCTTACTAAATTATGAAGTTCCAACACGAACTGATGACTTACTTTCATATATCCGTAAAGAGAATGCACATATCCCAATCATTCTGTTGACGAAGGCGGGCGATCAAGAGATAATGGCACAAGCGAGCCTTCATGGCGTTGACGATGTGTTGATAATGCCCACAAATCCCAGACAGTTGCTTTCATCACTTACATTTTTACTGGAAAAGCACAGCCTACAAGAAGCATATACGCCTCAAGCTTACGTAGAGAACTTTAATAAGCAGCCCGCTTTGGACCACAGCCAAGCGCGGACCATAGTTGATAGCTACCATGATAATGATTGGCAGGCGTGGATAGATACCTACATCCATTTCGTAGAATGGGATATTAAATTAGACGGACTTTCCAACGTTGAAGAGTTGAGAACAATCCATGCCAGCGAAAAACGTGAAGCCAATTCGACCTTTGCAGACTATATCCAAAACAACTATAGTCGGTGGCTTGCGGGTGAAAACTCGCCCACTTTATCCGTAGATGTTTTCTATAAACACGTAATTCCTGAGATCCAAGTGGGAAAATCCGTGTTATTTGTTGTAATGGATTGTATGCGGTTAGACCACTGGCTGAAAATTGAGCCGCTACTCTACCGTGATTTCCACATGACAAAACACTATTACTACTCTATATTACCGACTACAACACACTATGCGCGCAATGCTATTTTTAGCGGCCTGTTTCCGAGAGATTTGGCAGAACGATACCCCGCCCTATATGCTGAACCGGATGAAGAACATACAAGTATCAACCGTTATGAGAAAGAGTTGATGCATTTACAACTTGAACGGCATGGAATTGCCCTAAAGCCGTCACCACATTACTTCAAAATTTTTGATGCACGCGGAGAAATCCAATATCTACAGTGGTTAACTGACGCGAACTATATAAGTTTAGCAGCTTTAGTGGTTGATTTTCTTGACATGCTAACACATTTACGAAGCGACGTGGCGCTTTTTCAGCAACTTATTCCAAATGAGGAAGCGTTTCGGACACTTGTACAAACTTGGTTTCGCAATTCCAGAATCTATAAAATAATTAAGCTTGCAGCCGAACGGGATATAACTATAATAATTACATCAGATCACGGTTCGGTGTTGTGTCAAAACGCTGCAAAAATATCAAGTCAGTATGAACTTTCGAGCGGACTCCGGGTAAAAGAAGGCAAGGAAATATCGTGTGATCCGGAAATCGGTTTTTTTATAAATAATCCAGAAGCATATCGATTGCCACACCAAGCAGCAGAAAAGAACTTCATACTTGCAAAAGATGATTACTATTTTGTTTACGAAAGACAATTTAACATCTACAAAGAGATGTTTCACGGGAGTTTCCAACATGGGGGCGTTTCATTAGAAGAGATGATTCTTCCGTGTGTTGTGCTTGAACCGCGATGAGTTACAGTGGTCAGGTAAACTATCAGATATACTTTTACGTTATCAGGAATCAAAATTTATTGAATATTCACTTCCAAGGAGAAGTAACGTATGCTAAAAAACACAAAACTTAATAAAACTTCACTTTGCGCGCTGTTAACATTTATTACAATAATATTTCCGATTTGTACACAAGCACAATTTCCTGATTTCGACCTTCCCGACAATCAATCTATTGAAAAGATAAGCGCTGAAGGATATATCTCTTTGGACAAAGTACAACCCGGAAGAGACTTCCAAATTGCAATTGTTGTGAAGATAGCAGAAGGATGGCATGTTAATGCAAATCCTACTCGTGAAGGTCTTATTCCAACCACGATAGTACTACCCGAAATGTCAAACATCAGTTTCGGTGAAGTTGTTTATCCTGCAGGCGACACACTTAATATCGCATCAATCGGTATTGCATCTGTCTATCACGATACTATCACAATCGGTGTTCCGGTAACTTTGCTCCAAAGTGCGCCGATTGAACCTATAACTTTGGATATGCGGCTGGAATATCAGGCTTGTAACGATGAACAGTGTCTGCTACCTGAGACGTTAAATGTTACCATACCGATCAATGTTGCCAGTGTAGCAGAAACTGCGCAACAGGCAAATGAGGCTATTTTCGCCAATATCGCATTTGATAACACGACAAAAAGAGGAATTGCAGGCGCACTGTCTGGGGGAAATTTATGGCTTGCATTTCTGCTTGTGTTTGCAGGTGGGATCGTAACGAGCTTAACACCGTGTGTGTACCCTCTGATCCCGATTACCGTTTCAGTTTTCGGTGCGAATGAATCTACAGGTATTCTCAAATCTTTTCTGCTTTCTGTTGTATATGTCTTTGGCATTGTTGTTACCTATTCAATTTTAGGTGTAGCCGTAGCCTCAACAGGAGCCGTTTTCGGTCAGATAATGGCGAATCCGTGGGTAATAGGTTTTATCAGTGTAATTCTTGTTTCTCTTGGTTTATCAATGTTCGGTGTTTTTGAGATCCGCCTTCCATCTTCAATGCAAAACAGGTTGAATACTGTCGGTGGTGCAGGATTTATTGGAGCGTTTGGAATGGGAACTGTAGCGGGTGTTATCGCAGCCCCCTGCACAGGACCTGCTTTGGCTGCTGTCTTGGCATATATTGCGACGACAAGCAGTTTAGTGCTTGGCTTTTGGTTGATGTTTACTTATGCTCTCGGTATGGGTTTATTGTTTATTGGCATAGGTACGTTCTCTGGTTTGCTTTCTGCCCTTCCCCGCTCAGGCGGGTGGATGTACGTTTTGGAAAATATCTTTGGTATCGCAATTATTACAATGGCACTCTACTTCCTCAAAGATGTCAAAGTTTTTGCCCCGTTAAAAAGTTTTCTTCAAAATTCACTCCCATTTTTCGGTGTCGCGGCAGGTTTAATTCTTATAGGGATGCTTCTCGGTAAGTTAACACAACGTTTTAGCGGAATCTCTGCGGGGATGAAAGTCCGTAAAGCATTTGGGCTTTTGCTGGTAATAGTTGGGGCGTTTATGATAGTCGGCGGAGTTCAACAGCCCGTTGCCGGACCACATCTGGACTGGGTTTACGACGAATCCGCAGCATTGCAAATCGCTGAACAGGAAGATAAATTGGTTATGCTTGATTTTTACGCAACTTGGTGCGGGGCTTGTAATGAACTGGACCACAAAACTTTTTCCGACCAAGATGTTATTGATAAGTTAGAGAATTTCATCACCGTCAAGATTGATTTTAGTGCTGAGTCTGATAAGGTCCTGACAGAAAAGTATCAGATTCGCGGATTGCCTGTTGTTATTTTTATGGACTCCCAGCGTAATATTTTTAAGCGGATTGAGAAGTTTGTTGACGCAGAGGATATGCTTAAAATAATCGAAGATGTTGAAACAAAAGCTGAATCTACTAAACGATAAGGAGCACACACATGGAATCAAATAACCAGCCAGAAAGAAAATCGCTTTTTTCCTTTGATCATTGGCTTTTGTATACCGAAATTATTGCAATTATTGGTTTCATAATGCTTGCAGTGTTTTTCACCCAACGGGGTGGTGCTGAACCGAAATCGCCCCCGTTGTCTCAAGCTGAAACCTTTATTGCTGAAGCGGATTCGTACTTTGACAAACAACACTTAGGCAAAGCTGTGTTTCTCTATTGGCAAGCACTTCAGGCGTTTGAAACTGACAAAACAGAAGAAAATAGAGCATATCGATTGCATGCCAATCTCCGTATTGCAGAGATTTACTCTCAGAGTAGCTGGTTAAAAGATGCAAAATCACGGCTTGACTTTGCAGCGCATATCCAACCGAACCATGAAGATGTCCACCTGTTAAGTGGTAAACTTTTTCGTGATGCGGGTGAGCTTAAAGATGCAACTACACAGTTTTTGGCTGTATTGGAAAAGAATCCTCATAATGCTGAGGCACACTATCTTCTTGGCGTTCTGTATCAAGGAAGTAAACAGTATGAAGCGGCATCAAGACACTACAGAGCCGCGATTGAAAGTGATCCAGAATTCGCACTTGTTCCTTCAGAAAAAGCACCTATCGGCGTGCTTGCGCGGCTGCAATTATCACGGACCTATAACAAGATGTTCCAAAGTTATAGATTTCTTGACCGAGAACTTACCAGTGAGGATATGGCAGAAATTTCACGACTTGAAACCCAGTCAATTATCCTTTTAAAAGAAGCACTCCAGAAACAGCCGGGGATGCAAGAAATCGTCAATGACCTCGTCGGTCTGCTTTATGCGCGTGCTAACGCACTGAAACGCGAAGCTGCAACAAGACCTTATGCCGATGCCTTGGAAGTCTATGAGCAAATTGTTGAATTGGATCCATTTGAGGTACAAGCGTGGCAAGAAATGGCTGAAATTTATGAAAGTTATCTTATAGATAAACCGAAAGCACTTGAAATGTACCGAAAAGTCTATGAACTTGAACCGCATGCAACTTTCTTAGCAATAATCAAATCACTTGAAGAAGAAATTGCTGCAGAAAATGAACCGTTGGAATGATAGAACCTACTATAATTTGGCACTACTTCAATATCTTAACCTAAGTTGCCACCTATAAAGATTTTAGACACACAAAATAGGTGAAATATTGTAGAGCAAACTGTCAGTTTGCGGACTGATATGCACAATCTGTATGAAGATTAATTTTTTAATTCGGTAATTTTCTATCCGTACGAGGCAGGCGTACTCCCTGCTGGCGAGGTTTCCTAACCTCGCCAAATTACCGATTTATTTTCTTAAACTCCATACAGATTGTGGGGCATAAGTAGCAACTTAGGTTATCTTAGAAGGGAATAGGAATACCAACTCGTTCCGCAACATTTTTCAAGCTATTCTGATGTCCTTCACCAATTGGGATGCCGATTTCAGCCCATTCCTGTTCACGTTCCCATTCTAAACCGCCGGGCAGATCTGATCGGTCATAACCCGGTGCCGGTTGCATCTGCCGTGCATCGTGGATATGTTGGTCGATCTCCGCTTTATACTCGTCAATTGGTCGGAACCGCGAAATATCAATCGCTGCAATGAAAGCCCCTTGATTAGCACCTTCCCAGATTGTTGGCGGATCCGGCGGTTTATCGAATAGCCAGATACCTGCCATAAATCCACCGAGCGCATGACTCACATGACTCAAACCTAACATCTTGAAGAATGCAGCGGGACTCTGTTCAAACGCCTGTTCCAACGGTAGTCTGGCATCAATACCGGTTGCCATATCAACGACTATCGGCGGCTGATTGCCCGCCGGAATCGCAAAACTCATCGGCGAAGCGCCAGTTGCAGTGACAATCACACCGCCGGGGCTGTGTCGAAAACGGTGGCAAGAGACCGCAAATCCGGCACAATCCACTTCAAGCGCGAGCCGTGAATACTTGCCAGCACTCCCAAAGTGGAAATGATTCCGACTTGTTGCAGCACCTAATCCCATCTCTTTGGCTTTTTTGACCGCTGCTTTTGCAGCATGATATGAGGCAAAATGTCCCATACTGCCATCACCATCATAGACCGCTGTTGTTGGGGATTCATCAATGCATTGGACGTTTGGACGTGGATTTACTTTGCCGTCGAGCATCATTCCGACGTATCCGGGCGTTTGTTGCGTGCCATGACTGAACACACCACGCAGATCAGTAAGAACCAGCAGGTGAGCTATGTGCGCAGCGTCCTCCTCTGAGGTACCTGCCTTTTGGAAGGCTTCACTGATGAATTCGCGCATAGTATCTGGCATAACGCGGATAAATTCTTTTGGAACTACATTCATATTTTATTACCTTACTTTGTAAATACCTCTTGGGCAGCGGTGACCCCTGCGCCAAGCGAAATATCATAGCCAATTTCTGCTAAACCTCTCTCAAAGGCAGAGATAGCAACAATAACATCGTTTTCGTTCATCCAACCGAGGTGCGCAATACGAACAATTTTACCACTTAAATCACCTTGTCCACCTGCATAAGTAACCCCATGTCTTTCACGCATCATCTTAACAAACGCTTTTCCGTCAATTTCTTCAGGCAGACGAATTGAGGTTAAGGTATTTGCAGGCGATGTCGCAAACAGTGGGAGTCCAATCGCCTTAACAGCACTTCGTGTCGCTATCGCTAAACGGTTATGGCGGGCGATAGTCGTCTGGATTCCCTCTGTACAAATGTGATTTAAGGCACATTGCAATGCTGCAAGAAGTGTAACGGCTGGCGTATAGGGGACTGAACCTTCTAATCCACGCTGATGTGCCTTTCGGAAATCAAGATAATACTTCGGCAGGTTAGACCGTTCAGTCGCTTCCCACGCACGCTGATTGAGCGCAGCGAAAGCGAGACCCGGAGGTGTCATCAGTCCTTTTTGTGAACAGGATACCACAACATCAACGCCCCAATTGTCCATCTGTAAATCATCTGCCCCAAGCGCACTGACTGTATCAACAACAAGCAGTGTCGGACGGGATTGTGTCAGACGTGCAAGTGCCTCAATATCGTGCAAAGCACCGGTTGATGTTTCACACAGTGTGGCAAAAACTGCTTGGACATCAGGATTAGCGGTTAACTCAGACTCCACTATTTCAGGTGGAACCGAATCTCCCCATGTAACATCAATAGGGATTACCTCAACCCCGTACGCCTCACAGATTTCTGCCCACCGTTCGCCAAATTTGCCGCTCCGAATAACTAAGACCTTATCGCCTTGACACAACAGATTTGCAACGGCACCTTCCATCGCACCTGTGCCAGACGATGTTAAGAAAAGCACATCATTTTCTGTTTGAAAAACGTGCTTGAGTTTTTCTAAAACATCTTTAATTAGCGCGACAGCATCTTCACTTCGGTGATAGTCAATTGGCTGTGCCATTGCTAACAAAGCGTCTGGCGGAATTGGCGTTGGACCTGGCGTAAAGAGATAACTTTTTTTCATGATTAACTAAGCTGTTCCTACAGCTCCAGGTGTTTTGCCTTCAACGCTTAGAACAACCCACTCCCTGCTCAGAAGTTGTAGCACTGCCACAATTGCCTCACGTTGTCCAGCACTGTCCATCGGCACCTCTATAGTGATGGTTGCAAATTCCTCTTTTTGCACATCACCATCTTTGTCAAACTTCATCGGTGTGATTTGTATTTTTTTTAGTTTTGCGTCCATATTTTAATCCTCCAAATTATCTGTAAACAGTTTACATAATTATTTCTTATAGTAAAATCTAAAATGACCTATACACAGGGCGAGGTTAGGAAGAAATCAACGGTATGAATCATGGCGAATGCCATAGGCGCATTCGTCTTTAGGCATTCCCCGCCTCGCCAGCAGTGAGGCGAAATCGTACCTGTGGACATATTTTTTTTTGGCTTTACTATAATTCAGTAATGTTCTGTCCGCACGAGGCAGGTGTACCTCTTGCTGGCGAGGCGGGGAATGCCTAAATGGCATTCATACCGTTGATTTCTTCCTAACCTCGCCAAAGGACCGATTTATTTTCTTAAACTTCATCAAAGCGCGCCTACCGATAGATAGACCAAGCGCTTAAGACACATTCATGAATGAAGCCAAATCAATACATTCCCCATCACGACGTGCAGATTCCCAACCTGCCAAAACAGGGGCTAAAGAGAAAAGTCCATCATGATAATCACTTTGCAATATGCTGGCATCCCCAGTCTGAACAGCACGGATAAACGTTTTGTCCTGTTCCAACCACGGATTAAATTCCTCTGCCTGATAAATCTTTTCACCGTTTACCTCAATCCTATCGTATCGGTAAATTGCAAGATGTCCTCCTTCATAGAAAACGGTAAACCACGGTTCATCTTTCGGACTCGCACCAGCAGAAACAAAGTTGAGTGTCATTGTGGCACCGTTGTCAAAGCAGTAATTGAAAATACACGATAGCGGCGTAGCATATTCCGAGCGTTCACAATAGAACGCTTGCGCACGAACAACGTTCAGTCCTGTCATAAAACGACTATAATCCGTTGCATGCACACCCCAGTCGAGGGCACGCCCGCCGGATTTCTCCATATCTGCCCACCACGTTTTTGCTTCGCTGCCTGCTGCTGCGGGTAACCCTCCATAACTTTGGAAACGGACATGCACAACCTTTTTGTCAGCCAAAAATTCGCGTGCTTTTTGAAAAATTGGGCGATACCGTTCACGAAACCCAACAGTACTGATAACATCTGCTTGCCGAATCGCTTTATCAATACGATTAGCAACTTCCATTGTAATCGCCTGCGGTTTTTCACTAAAGATATGGATTCCTTTTTCGGCTGCGATTACTTCAACATCAGTTCGCACATACGCTGGCACGATAGAGTATAACACGTCAAAATTTTCGGTGTTAAGCATTTCATGACCACTTTTATATACCCGTGGAATGTTGAAATGATCCGCAGTTTCTTTTGCCGCTTGGACGTTACTGTCACATGCTGCAATTATAGTAACGGAATCCAATTCCAAAAGGTTCGGAATTCTGTTATTTTTTGCAAAATTACCGCATCCATAAAACGCAACGCGAACTTTGGAAGTCGTTGACACAATAGATGTACTCCGTTTGATTTAGAATTGCCTATTCGCTTGAATTACTTTTCACGCCAAGGTGGAACAGCCCATGTGTTGAACCAATCCCATTTCCAGATAACCTGTTTCTTTGGCATTTCAACCTCGTATTCTATGCCAGCAGTAAAAGGCAGGATTTTGGTTTTCTCTTGGACAATTTCACGGATAGACTCAATAAACGCCATTTCATCAGTGACATTTGGCGGCCAATGCCCTTCAGGGACCGGATCAGATTTTCGATCAGTCCGATAGTGGGTCGGGACCATAAAACGGGGTTGGATAAGTTCTATTAGCTCAATTAGTCGATCTGCCAGCCCTTCACCAAGACCAAGTTTCATGTGAATCAAAAAATCAACCTTGCCGCGAAAGTTTGCTAACGCCGGATAAGGTTCGTGTAAATCCCCTATGTGTAAGATAGAGACATTCTTGGCAAGATGTGTAATAAGATAGCCGTTTGTTGGTAAATCAGAGGTTTGGTTCTCACCACTTTCAATTGTTTCAACTTGAATTGGACCAAAATTAAGTATTTCTGAACCTTGAAACGAGCGTGACGTGCCTTGTTTATCGTTGAGATGTTTGGGATATAAAGTCTGAACTTTATCGGCAGGCACATGCTTGGTTATTGGTAGATCGCGTTCAAAGGCAGCATCCCCGTATTTCTCCTTGATGGGTTGGGCAGGTGTGATGCAACCGGGATTGACGAATAGCTTTTTAAAACGCGTGCCGCAACACAATCTTCGTAAGGTGGCAGGGTGGCAATGGTCAAAATGTTCGTGAGAGATAAATATATAGTCGTATATCGGTTCGGCATCCGCTAAGTTCTGATTGAACAGATAGGGATCGAACGCGATATTAACATCGCCAAAACGTGCGTCAAATGCACCGCAACCCCACCATCTTAGAAATATGCTTTCCATAACCTATTTCATTAACCACATTTTACGCACACTTTTGGTATTGCCTGCCTCAAACTGATAGAAATAGATTCCACTTGCCAAAGTTTCCCCATTTGCGTTCTTCCCATCCCAATATAGCTTCCTTTCACCACGGGGCTGCTGCCCAAGCTTAAATTCTCGCACCAAATCCCCATTCTGTGAGAAAATTGAGAATTTCACATCGCTGGATTCAGAAAGTTGATATGGAATCCACGTTTCTGGGTTAAACGGGTTAGGATAGTTTTGAAACACCTCTGCAGTTTTGATCTTTCCCCATGTTGTGCTCTGTTTTCCAGTCGGTTCAACCGCTACGACAAATTTTTCTTTTTCGCCTTCAGTAAAAATAATGAGATCCCCACCAAGAGTGCCGTATTCGAATTGATAAGTATCAACAATTCCGGAGGGCCATGTCAGGGTAATAGAATCGAATCCGGAAGCACCTGCCAGTCCAAATTCAAGATCTAAACTGTCGCTACCCAAGAAACCTGTACCACAAATTAACTCTTGCGTTTGAACATGGTTGCCTATTTTCGCCGTTACCCGTGTGCCGATACCGTCGCGGTTACTTTTTGTTCCACGCAAACGAATTTGGAGGCGTTGATTTTTAGATACGTTGCGCCGAGTAGCATGATTATTGGACCGCCATGGAGGATCAAGATCGTTTAGAAGAAGTGTATTGCCAGTATTGTTAACGATGAAAAAATCTATATCACCATCGTTATCAAAATCGCCTGAGGTTGCCCCACGTGCGACAGCATCAACAGTTGTCCTGAACGCATCGGAACGATCAACAAACTTCCCATCTCTCGTATTATGATAGAGACGGTTAAGGTTTGTCTTTTGAGAATTATCTACATCACCGTTGACAACGTAAAGGTCACGATATCCATCGTTGTCAAAGTCGATGAAACTGGCGTACCACCCAACGCCTTCGTTTGCTACACCAACAGCTTCAGCGACGTTAGTGAAAGTGCCATCACCGTTATTTCGCCAGAGCAGATCCTCATCGTAGTTTGTGACGAAGAGGTCAAGGTCGGTATCGTTATCATAGTCTCCGACGCAAAGTCCCATCGCGCCGGTCGGTTTTCCTCTGATGAGCGTAACAATGCCAGATTGCTCCGAAACATCTGCAAAAGTGCCATCCCCTCTGTTACGATAAAGTTTATCTGGGCCGTGGTCGTTTGCTACAAACAGATCTGCCCAAGTGTCTCCATCGTAATCAAAAAAGATTGCGCCCCAAGCAATTCCGTCATCATCTACCCCAGCTGCTTGTGCGACCTCTTCAAAGGTACCATCCCCTTTGTTTCGATATAGCACGTTAATTCTGGGAGCAGGATCAAAAACTAAAAGGGAGGCAGGCCGTCCCCAGTTCGCAACATAGATATCCAACCAGCCATCGTGGTCATAATCTGCCACTACTGCGCCCGTGCCGTGTTGTTCGTCCGCGACTCCTGCCTGATCGCTAACGTCTGTGAAGGTGCCATCCCCATTGTTCATAAAGAGGAAGTTTGGTCCATCACAGGTTACATAAAGATCGCGCCAGCCATCATTATTATAGTCAAACCAAACGCATCCGCGTCCGTTTGGAGTGTTGGAAACGCCCGCTTTGTCTGCTATATCCGTAAATGTCCCATCTCCGTTGTTGTGGTAAAGTGCGTTAGGTAAACCGCCATCACCAACAACAAAAATATCAAGCCAGCAGCCATCGTTATCGTAATCTACTGCGGCGGCACCGGGGCCCATCCAGGCCCCGGAATTTTCATCAATTGGAACTTCTCGCTGTAGAACCCCTGCCGCTTGACTAACATCTGTGAAAGTTGCAGCAAATAGAGAAGGAACGACACAGAAACAGAGAAGCATGATTAAGCTGCATCGCATAGTCTTTTCCCTCCTTAATATCGGGTTTTGACTGCCCCCCAAGTTGTAGTCGCTTTGCCGCCCGGTTCAACAGGAAAGGCGTTCATATTGTCTCTAAAATATTCATATTCAACTTCAAGGTTACCAGCACCTGCGGCAACTCCAGCGTAGACACCAAGCCAAAGTGGTGGAGTTAAGGCAAAGGTGCCTTGTCCGATATCTACCCAATCGTTATCTCCCTCTGCTTTATACCATGCAGTGTAGGTATCGCCTTCTTTTTTGAGTCGGAGGGACATTTCAATGTCTCCCCAATCACCAAATCTCCACTGAATATCAGGCGGTCCGAGCCCAGCTTGCCGGGTTTGATACTGGATGACCCCCCCTATTAGCGGCATTTTGTCCCCAGAACTTGATGGTTACCCAATTATTGTCCTCAGAACTTTTCACAAGGAGTCCATTGACCCCAGAATCGGTATCCCATTTGGCGCGAAAATGCGTTTCAACATCAAACATATCGGTATCAGTTTCCTGATAGAGAAAATGAGATGCGTCGTCTGCCCATAGATTTCGATTCGGTTCACAATCCATGTATAGATGTCCTTCGCGTGTTTTCCCAACATCCCATTTTGGCGGTTCATTTTGCCATTTCCAATTGGGATTCTGCAATTTGTTCCCGTCAAACGGGTCACCGAATGAATCTGCTGCATCTACGCCGCCTATCCAAACCGTCAGTATGGCAAACATACAGGCGATAATACAATAAAAAAGAATTTTCCCACACACAAGATGGGAATTCTGTAAGTAAGTACTTAAATTTCGAATTTTCATTTCTATCTCCTACATAGATTTAAAAATATTCCTGCTATAAACTTCAACCAAACGATATTTGCGTAAACAAAATACTGTTTTCAGTTCTTGAATACTTTTTGTAAACGGAAAAGGTAGGGCAAACCGTGGTCTATCCTACCTTAGAACTAATAACGGGATTTTACCATCCCCCACGTTGTTGCCACCTTTCCTTCAGGTTCAACATCAGTGACGTTAATATTGTCTTGGAAATATTCGTATCCTACTTCAAGGTTGCCAGCAGCATCCGCTACACCAGCATAGATACCGAGCCAAAGTGGCGGAGTCAGGTTAAAGTTTGCATTTTCGTGGATTACTAACCAATCCCCGTCTGCTTCGGTTTTATACCATGCAGAATATTGATTTCCATCTTTCTTGAGTCTAAAAAACAACTCAGTATCACCAAATTCCGGTCTCCATCCAATATCACCACCTGGGCGCAATCCGGCTTGCCTTGTTTGATACTGGATATGTCCTCTATTAGAGGCATCTCGTGACCAGAATTTAATAGTCACCCAGTTATTGTCAGCAGGGCTTTTCACAAGAAGCCCGTTGACTCCAGAATTGGTATCCCATTTAGCGAAGAAATGGGTTTCAACGTCAAACATGTCAGCCTCAGTTTCCTGATACAAGAAATGTGAAGCGTCCGATGCCCAAACATTTCGATTGTTTTCACTGTCAATGGTTAGGAACCCTTTTCGGGTTTTATCAATATCCCATGTTGACGGTTCGTTTTGCCACTTCCAATTGGGATTCTGCAATTCGCCCCCCTCAAACGAGTCACCGAATGAGTCTGCTGCATCTGCGGTGTCTATCCATGCAGACATTGATATGAGCAAACACACAATTGCACTATAACATGCAATTTTCCAAAAATTGCGATTTTTCATAAATCTATAACCTCCTATCTTTTAATTTTAGACTTGATTGATGAAATTGTCAAGTCAATAATTAGTAGTGTTATTTAATTTTCTATTTTTCTGCTATATTTTTCACATTTCAATATAAACTTTCAGGAACACTCATTAAACTGGTATTTTATAAAACTATAGTAAAACGGACAATTAATGGGACACTTCTGTCCCGCAACCTGTTAGGGTGCAGACGAATATGCACAACCTAAATGAAGTTTAAAAAAATAAATCGGTCCTTTAGCGAGGTTAGGAAACCTCGCCAGCAGAGGCTTGCACATGACTTGTGTAGATATGGGAAATTACCGAATTAATAAATTAATCTTCATATAGGTTGTGCTACAACTTCTCTTGTCTGTTATGTTTCTGAAACAGGTTTATTAAAGTGTCCTAATAATTTCAAAGTTTACTATAAATTATCCTACGGTTGTCAAGCGATTGTTGCATTCTTATCTGAGCAAATAAACGGTTTCATATCCCAAAGTAGGACAGTCCCATCGTAACTACCACTTGCCAGCAGTTCGCCATCCGGTGAAAATGCCAAATCTTGTACATCCGATGCGTGTCCCCAGAAAGTATGGAGCAATTCACCAGTTGACATTTCCCACAAGTGAATAGGTGCTTTATCCAACCCCCATTTCCACCAAGCACCTGAGACGAGATACTTTCCACAAGGTGAAAACGTTAATGCCCACGGACGAATACATCCCTTAGGTTGAAGGAGTATCATGCGTGTTTCTAACGTTGCTGTGTCCCACAATCGGATTTCGTTGGTTAACCCAGCAGCGTACCATGTGCCGAGTCCGCCAGCAATCCAGTTGCCACAAGGTGAAAAAACGATAGATTGCATGTGTTGATTATTCTTCCATTGAACGTTTCCGCCATTGATTACTCGCTCAATTTCTTGTGATTCGCCTCTATACAAAGAAGCATCCTCTAAGGTCTCTGGTAAAGGAAGTGGTGAAATTTGTTCTCCAGTTTTAACATTCCAGAGTAAAGCGGTTCCGTCCCTGGATGATGTAACGAACCTTTCTCCATCAGGATGAAATGCTATTGCTTCAATTGAACTTGTATGTCCTATCAGTGTGTGCCGTTTTTGCCAGCATGCGACATCCCAAATAAATAACTCGTCTCCCCGTCCTCCACTGACGATGTATTCCCCAGTAGGAGAAAACGTCAACGAATAGCTACCGTGTTCATGTGCTGTTAGTTCCGCGACTAATTCTTCAGATGCAATATGCCAGACTTGTATCCCATTGTCTCCTGTATCAATAGCTAAGAGTTGATCATCAGGAGACAACACCATGCATTGCTTTAGAGATCTGCGTTTACCTGCAGGTGGAAGTATCCGCTGGACTTCCCGTGTATTGATATCCCAAAATATCTTACCAGTACTTCCATAGTTACCACCGATCAATGTTTTGTTATCTTGCATAAATGCCACCGAATACGGGACACTTCCATAACCAGAAATGAGCGATCTTGTGGTAGAGGCATCTTCCTGCCATATCTGAATACTGTGGTTCCAACAGGCAATTGCGAATTTTGATCCATCGTTTGAAAACCTTGCGTTTGCTGCTGTGGTGCTAACAGTATCAAAAGTATCCAGCTTTTTTTCCTGGGAAGCATCCCATATTACCACTTTGCCACCATAAATGTCCGCAACTCTTAATGTTCCCTCAGGTGTATAAGCAAGTCTTACTCGGTCTCCTTCATAACTTTTAGGCATCATAATAAGAGATTCACTCTGAATATCCCACACTTGAATGGTAGCTCCTAAGCTTGCACTCGCAAGGTATTGTCCACAAGGAGAAAACAGAAGCGTATGTAAGGGATCGGTGTGTCCCATAAGGCACGCTATGTCTTCACCTGTGTTTATATTAGAAATCGTCACTGTTTCTGGTGAAGACACATAGGCAAATAGATTACTGTTGGGTGAAAAAGCAGTGGGAAAATATCTGTCGTAGGCAGCACCTTCTTTCCTATAATCATTGGATTTTGGATTTTCAAGTTTATAATTTCTTATGGGTGCTTCGGGTTCTTCGCGCCATGCATAGACAGCACTATGTCCGAAACCGGAAGCAGCGATAAATTGATCGTCCGGTGAAAAGTGAACATGAAAGATGACATTACGTCGCTCAGTGCCTCCCCAGTCTATTTTTGTAACACATTGGCCGTTTTGTGTATCCCACACCTTGAGAACACCGTCTTGGTCACCCGTTGCAATCCAACGTGTATCATGTGAAAAGGTGGCGACATTCATCATACCGCGATCTGTACCCCATAGGGCGCGAGGCATCAGTGTTTCCAAATCATATAACCAGAATCCGATTTTTGTTGCAACGGAAAGATAGCTGGCATCAGGTGAGAATTGGACATCAAGGCGTAATCCGTGTCCAAATCGAGCAATTGCACCATCGGGGAGTTCCCATGTTGTCACATCACTGTTTGTTTGGGTAGGTTGTATAGTTGTCTGTGATCGTTGGTTTTCCATCAAATTCCTCCGATTTTATTGTAACGTGAGATGTTTTAACCGCCTATAAACGGTTTCATATCCCAAAGTAGGATGGTGCCATCATAACTGCTACTTGCTAAGAGTTCGCCATCCTTTGAAAATGCAAGATCTTGAACATCTGAGGTATGTCCCCAGAAGGTATGAATGTTTTCCCCAGTGGCAACCTCCCATAAACGGATAGAGACTTTGTCTGTTTTGTTCCACCAAGAACCGGAGGCAAGATATTGCTCACACGGAGAAAATGCCACGACACCAACACGGAAACAACTATCAGGGAGAATCATCCCCATGTGCGGCTCTAAAGTTGCTGCATCCCATAAACGAATCTCACCCCACAACCCACCAGCGATAAAGGTGCCGCAAGGTGAAAATTTGACTGAATAAAGCCATCGCATCTTTGACTTTTGTTTATAACGCCGCTGGATTTCCCTCACATCTCCTTTATAGAGGGAAGCATCTGCTAATGTGAAATCTACAGAAGGTGATCCGAGATGTTCACCACTCTCAACGTCCCAAAGATCCACAGGGCCAGTCCTAACAGACGTAACGAATTGTTTTCCGCTGCTGGGGTGAAAAGATGCTGACATCACCGCATTTCCACGTCCATTCGCTACGAGTGAATGCTGCTTTTCCCAACGTTGAACATTCCATACAGTAAGTTTTCTATCTACATCTCCACTGACAAGGTGTTCACCCGACGGTGAAAATACCACAGTGGTGATAAGACTTTGGTGTCCGGTGAGTTCTGCTATCTTGGTTTCGGACGTAATGTTCCAGACTTCAAGTGTTTGACCGCCTTCTCCAATGAGAGCCAACAATTCTTCACAAGGGGACAGTGCACACTTTTTACCCCAGCTCCTTGGTGGGATCGGGGGAGGTGCCACCTGTCTTTGTAAAACATCCCAGAAAATGATACGGCCTCTGCCTTCACCCCAATACTTACTTACCAGCACCTTTCCTGATTGCGAAAAAAACAGAGAATCAGGTACACTGGAAGGTTCTGGGATTGGTGTTACTGTAGCAGTGTTGTCGGCGCACCACACAACCATTTCTCGTGAAGTGACAATTGCAAATTGTTGTCCATTAGTAGAAAAACATACTGCCTCGGGAGACGCTTGATATTCAATAATGTCAAGTTTTTCTTCGTGAGATACATTCCACATGACTACCCTGTTTTTATAGATATCTGCTACCCGCAATGTCCCCTCGGAGGAATAGGCGGGAATCACCCGAGTTCCGCCGTAGTCTGTGTAAGTTGTCTCCAAGGTCTCTTTATCAATATTCCACACTTGCACCTCAACACTTTCATGTGTAGTTAGATCTTGAATACTTGCAGCAAGAAACTGATTACATGGTGAAAATGAAAGACCATATACATAACCGTAGCTGGACAGATGGGAAGTTGTAGGCATGGACGCGATACGTTCTTTTGTCTCTACGTTTCGGACAGTAAGGGTGAATCTGCCAGAGGCATAAGCGAGCAGCTGTCCATCCGGTGAGAAGCAGAGGGGGTAGCGTACAGGGAGCTTTTCATCTTCCTTAGGTTTACGTTCCATCTTGAAACTTGCGACGTGTGCGCCGGTTTTTGTGCACCAGACGTAAACGTCACCGTATCCGTAGCCAGATGCTGCGATGTATCGACTATCCGGTGAGAAGGCAAGTTGAGCGGTGCCGTCGTGCCAGCCTTGTATTTTTGCGACACATTTCTGCGTATCTGTCTCTGTCACCGTAATGATGCTATCGGTATTACTGGTGGCAACCCATTTACAATCATGTGAAAGAGCAACATTATTTATTATGCCTCGTTTAGTTTCCAATAGTGTGGCAGGATGTATAGTACCGAGTTCATACATCCATACGCCGACACGAGTTGCCACAGCAAGAGATTTTTTGTTCGGAGCAACCGTTGCGTCGTTTATAATTCCTCGCCCTAATCTACCGATTGCCCCTTCGGGCAGTGCCCATGTTGTTATATCGCTGTTTGTCTGTGGTCGTCTATTTTCCATAAAAAGCCTCCGATTTTATTGTGGCGTGAGATGTCTTAAGTGCCTATAAACTGTTTCATATCCCAAAGGAGGACAGTGCCATCATAACTACCGCTTGCTAAGAGATTCCCATCTGGTGAAAAATCGAGTGACCAAACATCAGTAGGGTGTCCCCAGAAGGTGTGTATGTTTTCACCTGTATTAACATCCCACAAACGGATAGACATTCTTTGTTGTCCATCTTGCCATTGTGCGCCTACTGCAAGATAGTTTGCACACGGTGAAAACTTAAGTCTTTGAGGTCTCTGACATCCTGCGGGTGGAATAATTACCATACATGTTTCTAAAGTAGTCGCATCCCATAGTCTTATTTCGTTTTGCATCCCGCTTCGCCGTATTATCCCAGCAATGCGTGTGCTGCAAGGTGACAACCTGAGATTACCCCAGATCCGTTGAGTTTCAGAATTTGGTTGTTCGTGAAAACGTTGAATATCTTGTGATGTACCTGTATACAATGATTGATCAGAACATATTGATGTATCCAGTGAACCGACTTGCTCTCCGCTATTCAGATCCCATACGAGAATTGGATCATAGCGTGGTACAATAATTAAATGTTTGTTGATGGGTGGTAACAATAGTTGCCAACGTTTAGAAGTTTGCACCACTGGATATGGTATGTCATGTCGTTTTTCCCAGCCAGTAGTATCCCAGATTGTGAAACTATCTCCATAGAAACTGACAAAATATTCACCTGTTGGTGAGAATTTCATTCTACTGATCCTTGATGGATTTTGCGAAAGTTCAGTGATATGTGTGCTGGATGCAATGTGCCAAATGTTAATGATTTTTCGAATATTGGTAGTGATAAGGTATTCTTCTGTCGGTGAAAACGTCATCCGAGTCACCCCGTTATATTTTTCAGTGAGTTCTGCAATCTGTGTGTCTGACACGAGATTCCAGACTTTAATAACTCTACTATCTTCTACGGCAGCAAGGAATTCTCTACTGCGAGAAGTGGAAATTACACCAAGTGAATTGGGACGTGGAATGTAGAATGTTTGTTTTACTTGTCGCTGCTTAATATCCCATAACCGGTATCCAGCAGGATCGTGGCAACTGAGCAGTGTGCGACTGTCTTTGGAAAAACGCACATCAACTACACCTCTTGATAAATGTGTGGGAAGAGATTTTACTGTTGATGGGTTATCCTGTGTCCATACCTGAAGTTCTCCGTGTCTATTTCTGATTGCAAATCGTGTTCCATCAGATGAAAAACAACCACTTAATCGTCGAGAAGCTTCAAAGCTATCCACTGTCTTCTGCTGTGTTCTATCCCAGATCAACACCTCCCTGCTTGAGAGACCGGCAACTCGTAAGTTGCCATCCAGCATAAAAGCAGGAATACCTTGCTCCAACCGTCGATTGTCACTATAGACTGTTGGTGCCATTTCCAGGGTGCCGTTGTTAACATTCCAAACGTGGACCTTGTTACCTCGATTGCAAGCGGCAAGATATTCCCCACACGGAGAAAAAACAAGTTGATTGCAACCTACAGTTGACGTATCGGTATAGTTATCACGTAGTTTAGCAATGTGTTCGCCAGTTTCTACATGCATCACGGATGTAGTATTCACTTCAGGCGTATATGCAACAAGACTCCCATCTGGTGAAAGTGCTGTAGGGCTGACGTGTCGTTTTCCTGGTTCCGGTTGAACAGTATAACTTGCAATGGGTGTGTCAATATTTGCCTGCCAATCGTATACGGTAAAATGTCTACCAATACCATGATCACATGAAATTAAATTAGAACGTGTTAAGTACTGCCCGTCCTGTGAAAAGAGTAGATCGCGGGATAATCCCAGTACACCTTCCGGATTTTTAGGTAAATCTATGTAAGCAACACAATGCAGGTTTTGTGTATCCCAAATTTTCACGATACCATTCCAGTTTCCAGTAGCAAGCCATCGGGTATCTTGTGAAAAGGTGATGTCACAGAGAATGCCTTGTTCAGTATCCCACGTTTTGCTTAGTTTCATGGTATTTATATTATACCACCAGCAGCCGATAGTGGTTGCAACAACAAGTGCCTGACCATCTGGTGAAAATGTCATACCGCCGCTTATCCAACCCGTGCCTAAACGGGCAGTCGCGCCCTCTGGGAGATTCCAAGTAGTTATATCTGTGTCGTCAAGTGGTCTGAGTACTGGGGTTGAAGTAGTTTTGTTTTCCATAAAGATGTCTCCTTTTATTGCCAATAGACGCTCGATATCCAATAGCCTCGCGCGTCGAAGGTATTATACGAAATTAACCAAGAGAATTGACGAAGAATGTCTAACAGTTGATAAAAGGTTTCGTGTTCCAAAGGAGGATGGTGCCTTCATAGCTGCTGCTTGCTAAGAGTTCACCATCCTTTGAAAAGGCAAGATTTTGCACATCTGAGGTATGTCCCCAGAAGGTATGAATGTTTTCCCCAGTGGCAACCTTCCATAAACGGATAGAGACTTTGTCTGTGTTGTTCCACCAAGAACCGGAGGCAAGATAACGTCCACACGGAGAAAATACTACGACACCGACACGGCAGCAGCTTTCGGGTAGAATCAATCCCATGCGCGGCTCCAAAGTTGCTGCATCCCATAGACGAATTTCACCCCACAACCCACCAGCGATAAGGGTACCACAAGGTGAAAACGTGGCAGAACATAGCCATTCCATTTTTGATTTCTGTTTGAAACGACGTTGGATTTCGCGTGGTTCTCCTTTATACAGAGATGCATCTGATAAGGTGAAGTCTACAGAGGGTGAACCAAGCAGTTCACCACTCGTAACGTTCCATATATGGAGGGGACCATCCCAACCGGCAGTAGCGAATTTCTCCCCATTAGGGTGAAAGGTTACTGCCTTAATCACATCTGTTTTCCTACCATTAGGGGGACAGGTTGCTGCCTTAACCACATCTGTATGTGCCATGAATACGTGCTGCTTTACCCACTGCTGGGTGTTCCAGACAGTCAACTTTCCATCTACATCTCCGCTGATGAGGTGTTCACCTGTAGGTGAAAAGACCAAAGCGGAAATATAACGCTGATGTTCGGAGAGTTCAGCTATTTGAGTTCCGGTGGTGATATTCCAGACTTCAAGGGTTTGTCTATTTTCTCCGATGATAGCCAACAATTCTTCACAAGGGGACAATGCACACTTTTTGGCACCGCTTATTGCTTTGATTGGAGAAGGTATCATCTGTCGCTGTACAACATCCCAGAAAACGATATTACTTTCACTCCAGTATTTGCAGACCAAGATATTATCCGATTGAGAGAAAAACATAGCATTGGATGGAGAAGTAGGCCCTGGGATTGGTCTCACTGTGATGGGCGAATCTGCCTCCCATACGCAGATATCGCGTGAATTAATAATTGCACACAGTTGTCCATCAGTAGAAAAACATACTGCCTTGGGAGAGGATTGATATTCGATGGTGTCAAGTTTCTCTTCTTGAGATGCATCCCACATCACTACCTTATCTTCATAAATATCGGCAATCTGCAGTGCCCCTTCAGGGGAATAAGTGGGAATCACCCGCCTTCCTCCGAAGTCTGTGTAGGTTGTTTCTAATGTCTCTGTGTCAATATTCCACACTTGCACCTCAATGTTCTCCCCTGTATTTAGATCCCGAATACTTGCAGCAAGAAACTGACTACATGGTGAGAATGATAGACTATATACATAGCATTCACAGGACAAATGGGGTGTTGTTGGCATAGATGCGGATCGTTCTCTGGTTGTTAGGTGTCGGACTGTTAGCGTGAACTCACCCGTAGAATACGCGAGCAGCTGTCCATCGAGTGAAAAGCAGAGTGGGTAACGAGTAGGGAACCGTTCACCTTTCTTCCGCTTCCCTTCTATCCTACCTTCTACCCTGAAACTTGCGATATGTCTGCCGGTTTTTGTGCACCAAACGTAAACGTCTCCGTATCCGTTGCCAGATGCTGCGATGTACTTATTATCTGGCGAGAAGGCGAGTCTGGAAGTACTTCTGTACCATCCTTTTATTTTCGCGATACACTGTCGGGTCTGTGTTTCATGCACATTTATGATACCGTCCCAATTGTGGGTAGCAAGCCATTGTCCATCATCAGAAATGGCGACGGTATTGACCATACCTCTATCAGTATCCAAATCCAATAATGTAATGGGATGCATAGTATCAAGATCGTATATCCAAGATCCGATGTGAGTAGCTACAGCAAAAGACCTTTTCTCTGAAGAAATCGCTATGTCCCGTATAACGCCTCTGCCCAATCGGGCAATTGCTCCTTCGGGTAGTCCCCATGTTGTCGCGTCTGTGTTGTCAAGTGGTTTCAATGCAGAGATTACAGGTTTTCTGTTTTCCAAAATTATCTCCTTTATTGCTGATAGGCATGTGAAATCTGGTGACCTCGTTCGCTGGGTATTACGCGAATTGACTGAGAGAGTTGTGCAATGTGAGCAGCATCACTATGCTATAAATGAATTGATAAGGAATGTTTAACAGTTGATAAACGGTTTCATATCCCAAAGGAGGACAGTACCATCATAACTCCCACTGGCGAGAAGTTCGCTGTCCGGTCAAAAAGCGAGATCCTGCACATCCGTTGTGTGTCCCCAGAAAGTGTGTATGTTTTTTCCTGTTGCGACTTCCCATATCCTTATGGAAACTCTGTCTAATCCCCTTTTCCACCACGATCCGGAGACGAGGTATTTGCCACAAGGTGAAAAGGCGAGTTTGTGGGGGACACACTTATAACGTCTCCCTATTTTTCTATATTTTTCAATATATTGGTGTATCTGCTCTGGGTCCCCTCTATAAAGAGAGAGATCTTCTGGTAGTTCTGTTGGAAACAACCCGATCTGTTCACCGCTCACAATATCCCACAGTCTTGCAGTTATGTCCTGAGCGACAGTTGCGAGTTGTTTACCTTCCGGGTGGAAAGCTACTGTTCGGATAAAATTCGTATGTCCTGTGAGTGTATTGACTTTTTCACTGGACTCTGTATCCCAGACACCAATATCGCCTGTAGATGCTGCGCCTATGAAATGTTCACCTGTAGGTGAAAAGCGCATTTCACGCCCAAATCCCTTACTGTCCGAGAGTTTTGTAATGAGGGTTTCAGACGCAATATCCCAGATTTCAATTGACCCCTTTGGACGGTCGCAAAGTGCCAGTTTTTCCCAACAAGGCGACAAGGCACTGAGACGATACCACTGCCGTTTCTCTTCTGCTGTGAGTTTTTCAGTGAGAGCTGTGCGTTGTGCTTGTATCTTCGGCGTTGGAAATATCTGTTCTGTTTTTCGCTGTGCTACATTCCAGAATACCTGATACATACCAAACGCGTGTCCACTTGCTAATGTCTCACCGTTGTTAGAAAAAGCAACCGAGTGTGGAACAAGTTTATGATCAGCAGGACTTGAAACTTTGGTTGACGGCGAACCGACTGTCCATACGCAAAGGTCACTGCGTGAGAGGATCGTTGCGATGTGTGCCCCATCGCTTGAAAAACGACTATGTCGGTGTTTCCGACATTCAAAAGTATCTATTTTTTCTTTTCGGACAGCATCCCATATCACAACTTTACTATAATAATATTCGGCAACGCGCAGTGTGCCATCAGGTGTATAGGCAGGGCTTATCCCTCTTCCATAAGTAGTTGGTTCGGTTTCTAAAGTGCCGTTGTAAACATTCCACACTAACACCTCTTTGTTCCCATTAGTAGCAGCAATATATTTTCCACAAGGAGAAAAGACGAGACGGCGATATGTAGAGCGTGTTGAGGATCGGCTAAGATGTGCTATGTGTTCACCAGTCTCTATATCGGAAATAGTAAGAGTCTGGTGGTGATTTTCAGCGGACACGTAGGCGAGTAGATTACCTATCGGTGAGAAACAGATAGGAAAATAATGCCCCCTCTCTTCTGCTGCGTCAATAGGGAAACAAATAGTAGGTTTATCAGTGTTTTTTCGCCACGTATAGACAACATTTTGTTTGTCAAAACCAGATGCAGCTAAGTATTGATTATCTTGAGAAAAGCAGAGATTCCAAAAATACCCGGTCGTTGCCTCTACATTCTTGCGATGGTCTATCTTCGCAAGACACTGCAATGTTTGTGTGTCCCATACTTTCAAAACGCCATCAAGATTACTGGTGGCAATCAACTGTGCATCGTGGGAAAAGATGACGTTATATAGCATCCCGCGTTCTGTTTCAAATAGCGCGAGCGGTTCCAGGGATGATCGGTCATACAACCAACAACCTATAGGTGTTGCGACAGCAAGATATTTACTATCAGCCGAAAAAGATATTACCTTTATCCTTCCTCGGGCTAATCTACCGATAGCACCTTCAGGAAGGTGCCAGGTTGTTACATCTGTGTCGTCAAGTGGTCTAAGTGCGGGAGTTGAAAGGTTTCTGTTTTCCAAAATTACCTCCTTTTATTGTGAATGGACATAGCGCGCTGAGGTATTATCAATAATGTGATAGATTTTACAGTTAACTTGATATTGTCATTCGGTGCTTACAGGCACCTACAGTTAAAAATCGCGACCGGGAGGTCGCTCCTACAAGAAGCGGCGCAATGAGTTGATCATCTACAAATAGGGCATATTGTAAATCAAAACACAGAACTATCTAACCGTCACAAAATAAAGTGTAAATATTTTGGAATTTTGAGAATAAATGTTCGGTTGGTTGGGAAAACTTAGGTTTTTTGAAGAATAAAAGAGATGGGCTTACCTGGAATCGAACCAGGGACCTCGCGCTTATCAGGCGCGCGCTCTAACCTTCTGAGCTATAAGCCCCTGAGAGAAGTGAGAAAGTATGTAATTTGAAAGTTAAATAGGAAGTCGTAAATGCCTTGTAAGATTTAGAGCGTTCTGAACAAGGAGATTGTGTGAGAATATCCTTGTTAAGGCTCCTTAGAAAGGAGGTGATCCAGCCGCAGGTTCCCCTACGGCTACCTTGTTACGACTTCGCCCCGGTCATCAGTCTCATTTTAAACAGCTCCCTCCCGAAGGTTGGGTCACCGTCTTTGAATGCTACCAACTCCCATGGCGTGACGGGCGGTGTGTACAAGGGCCGGGAACGGATTCACCGCGGCATGCTGATCCGCGATTACTAGCGATTCCAACATTCATGCAGTCGAGTTTCAGACTACAATCCGAACTGGGGCCGGCTTTTTGGGATTTGCTCCACCTCGCGGTTTGGCATCCCTCTGTACCGGCCATTGTAGCACGTGTGCAGCCCAGGGCATAAGGGCCATGCGGACTTGACGTCGTCCCCACCTTCCTCTGGCTCGTCACCAGCGGTCTCTTTAGAGTCCCCAGCATTACCTGATGGCAACTAAAGACAGGGGTTGCGCTCGTTGCGGGACTTAACCCAACATCTCACGACACGAGCTGACGACAGCCATGCAGCACCTGTCAGAGTGTCCCGAAGGAAAACTATATTTCTATAGCGGTCACTCAGATGTCAAGCCCTGAAATAAGGTTCTTCGCGTTGCTTCGAATTAAGCGACATGCTCCACCGCTTGTGCGGCCCCCCGTCAATTACCTTGAGTTTTAACCTTGCGGCCGTACTCCCCAGGCGGGGGTACTTAATGCGTTAGCTACAGCACAGAGGGAATCGATACCCCCTACACTTAGTACCCATCGTTTACAGTAAGGACTAGCGGGGTATCTAATCCCGGTTGCTCCCCAAACTTTCGCGCATGAGCGTCAGTCTTAGACCAGAAAGCCGCCTTCGCCACGGGTGTTCTATACGATATCTGAGCATTTCACCGCTACACCGTACATTCCACTTTCCTCTTCCAGACTCAAGTAAAGCAGTATCAAACGCAGTGGTTCGGTTGAGCCGAACCCTTTCACGTCTGACTTACTCTACCGCCTGCGCGCGCTTTACGCCCAGTGATTCCGGACAACGCTTGCCCCCTACGTATTACCGCAGCTGCTGGCACGTAGTTAGCCGGGGCTTTCTACTACGGTAACGTCAAAACCGTTGCGTTATCAGCAACGACCAATTCATCCCGTAACACAGAGGTTTACGACCCAAAGGCCTTCATCCCTCACGCGGCGTCGCATCGTCAGGGTTTCCCCCATTGCGAAATATTCTCGACTGCAGCCTCCCGTAGGAGTTTGGGCAGTGTCTCAGTCCCAATGTGGCTGACCATCCTCTCAGACCAGCTACCCATCGTAGCCTTGGTGTGCCATTACCACACCAACAAGCTAATAGGACGCGGGCTTATCTCCGAGCGGCAGCCGAAGCCACCTTTCATTGGATAGACCGAAGTCACTCCAATCGTATTTGGTATTAGCAACCCTTTCGAGTTGTTGTCCCCATCTCAGAGGCAAATTACCCACGCGTTACTCACCCTTTCGCCACTTTCCACCGTGCCGAAGCACGGTTTCTCGTTCGGCTTGCATGCCTAATCCACGCCGCCAGCGTTCGTCCTGAGCCGGTATCATACTCTCCACAAAAGTATTGAAGTACATCTTCAAATAATTGAAGCGCACTCACAAGCTATATAATAGGCACGTCACGTTCACTATTTAACTTTCAAAGAACAACTTCACCTTCCTAATAATGAAAGGTAATGTTAATTATACACTCCAAAAATTGGTTTGTCAAATAAAATTGTAAAAAAAATGCATAATTTTTACGAAAATTATGCATTTTTAAGGAATTTAAGCGTTTTTTACCGTTTTTCGATCAATTTAGGTAGCTACATGAGCGAGACAGATCACGTTAATTGGGTATAACACGGCCCTTTAATCGCTGATTATCTCTGTTTCAGTAGTTTCTATTTTAAAGCGCTGGACATTATCGCCTTCAAGCAGAGACGGATCTAAATCTAAATCCTCACCAACGATAACCTGGACTGGGCTACCATCTCCCTGAGCTTTTGCCTGATTGAGCAGCGTAAGAACACCCATCAATTGTCGGCGATTTTCTTGCTGTTCCGCAGGCAAAATCTCAATCCAGTCCTCAAAAAGCGCAGTCAGATCGTCAAGTTCTACTGCACCACCGGACATCTGCTTTAATCTATCCATTATTGCGTCAACTTCGGGAGATTGACCGTATTTCTCAGCGAGATAAGCCTTTGCCTTTTCGAAGTCTGCTTCTTTAACGTCCTCATCAAGAAGGACTTTAACTTCTTCAGGTATGCCAAATGCGGACATTAGCGATGAAGCATCAAATCCGGGTGCCTCTGTTTTTTCAGCAGTTCCTTCCTTTTCTCTTGCTGTGTTAGCCAGTTCAGACTTCACTTTGGTAGGTTTTGGTTTACCCTTAACATTTTCGTTAACTGATTGTGTTTCCTTAGGCTGTTCGGAAGGCGTGATTTTGTCAGTTTCCGTTCCTGGTTCAGATGGTGTGGTAGATTGGGGTGCTGCTCCAATTTCAGTAGCAAAACGGTTATAACTCCATTTTGAGTAAAAATGGATGCCTGCCAAGAGAAGAACAGCGATAATTACTATCCCACCCATTACCTTGAGATCGAATTGTTTGAACATTGTATCCCCTTTTTCTAAAGTGGTTATAATTTAGAAACAAACACTTTAGCAGATTCATCAGTGTTGATAACTACATGTTTTTGTTCGAGAAGTTCTAATGTAAGTTTAATCGTCTTTAGTTTTGGTTTCAGTATCCTTGATGATAACACGACTTTCATCTCCTTGGATAACACGTGCTTTTCCACCACCAGAGATGGTAACACGATCTGAACCACCGCTCAGCGTTGGATTTAGTACTGGCGCAGCGATAAAACGAACTGGCGTGTTACCACCTAAACCTTTTATCTGTTGGAGCTGTGCAAGTGAATTCATCAGTCGTTGACGAATCTCATGTTGTTCCTCAGGCAAGACATCAATCCATGTCTCAAGGAGTTCGATGAGATCACCAAATTGGACAGTGCTGTTAGACAGCTGTTTTAGTTTATCAATCACCGCTTCAACTTCGGGGGATTGACCGTACTTTTCGGCGAGATGTTCCTGTGCCTTTTCAAAGTCTTTCTCTTCAGCATCCTCGTCAAGTAGCGAGGTAACTTCTTCAGGCATTCCAAAGTTGGAAAGTAGTGATGAAGCATCAAATCCGGGTGTCTCTGTTTTTTCTGCAGGTACTTCGTCTTCTTTCGCGGTGTTAGCCAGTTCAGACTTCACTATAGTAGATTTTGGTTTACCCTTAACATTTTCGTTAACTGATTGTGTTTCCTTAGACTGTTCGGAAGGCGTGATTTTGTCAGTTTCCGTTCCTGGTTCAGATGGTGTGGTAGATTGGGGTGCTGCTCCAATTTCAGTAGCAAAACGGTTATAACTCCATTTTGAGTAAAAATGGATGCCTGCCAAGAGAAGAACAGCGATAATTACTATCCCACCCATTATCTTGAGATCGAGTTGTTTGAACATTGTTTCCCCTTTTTCTAAAGTGGTTAATTATAATGGACATTTGAGGTGCGCGATATGCGTACCGAAGTGCTGTATTTTAACGTGAGTTTGATAAAAGAATTCAACCTTGATAGGACGGACGCATTTCCCCCTTGATAAGGGGGGTTAGGGGGGTTAAAAGCCGCTATTTCAGTGATTGAACCCCCTAAATCCCCCTTATCAAGGGGGACTTTAAGAGGAATACATCTGTCCTGTCCTATTATCAAACTCACGTTATTTTAAAAATACACACTTGATACGTCAAAATGTTCCAAAATTTGTAGGGTTTAAATGAAATGGAGGACAGCACAAACTGACAGGGGGTGGGACAACTTCTGTTGTCCATTATGTTTCCGAAACAGGTTTATCAAAGTGTTCCAATACTTTCAAAGTTCACTATAAATAACCCTGACCAAGTTCCTATCGAGTGGTAAATGGGATGCGGATTTGGTATAATCTAACAAAACAGAGGTATCACGTCTCTGATATGTTTTACGAATTTCCAGTGCGGAACACGTTTATGCGTATTGCGTTATGAGCATTCCGATACTGCATTCAAAAACCTGAAACTGAATGGCTTTAATCTATATAGAGGGAGATCTTAATGTATAACGCAGAAAAACATTTTGAAAACTTATACGCCACTGTGCCACGGAAATATGAATTTCGGGAAACGACACGAGAAGGATTGGTGGCATGGCAAGCGAATTTTCGTCCAGAGTTGCGAGAAGTCCTTGGTTTGAACAACATGGAGTCTGACCTTGCTGATTATGTCCCGAAAGCGGAACAGCTGGAGGTATTAGACATGGACAACCATTTTCGGGAAAGTTGGTATTTGTGGGTGGAACCGACGGTGCCGCTGCCATTCTATCTGCTGCGTCCAAAAACAATTGAAGGGAACGTTCCGCTTATTCTTGCACCGCACGGACATAACCATCCGCATATCTACGCTGGCATTGCTCACTCTGAAAAAGAGGAGCAGGAAATGGTAGAAGGTGAACGCGATATTGCTCGGCAGGCAGCTGTGGAAGAGAGATATATCGCTATTGCGCCGACAACACGAGCATTCGGTGAAACGCGCACCGAAGCGGATAAGCAGAACAATAACACCCACTCATGTCGTCATCAGTTAGTTCACAGCATACTTGTTGGCAGAACCCCGATTGGTGAGCGGGTGTGGGATATGTCGCGCCTGATTGATTGGGCAACAGAAAACTTACCAATAGATGCTGAACGGATTGCGATTACCGGCAACTCTGGTGGTGGGACGGTATCACTTTTCGCGGCGGCGTGTGAAACGCGTATCGCTGTGGCTGTACCGAGCTGCTACTATTGCACGTTTGAAGGGAGTATCGGCACTATCCGGCATTGCGACTGCAACTATGTGCCTGGTGTGATGCGGTTAGGTGAGATGTACGATGTTGCTGGATTAATCGCTCCGCGTCCGTTTTGTGCAATTGCTGGACGAGACGACAGCATTTTTCCGATTGATCACGTCAAGTTTGCGTACGAACGATTGAAGGAAATTTATACGGTGGCGGGTGTTGCGGATAGGTGTGAACTCTTTATCGGTGATGGCGGACATAGGTATTACAAAGCGGGTGCCTGGCCTTTTGTGCGGCGGTATTTTGGGAATAAACTACCGTGAACCCTTTTTGATTGCCCATAGTGTTTTCAAAATAATCTTTATATCTAACGCGAGTGACCAGTTTTCTATGTAGTATAGATCATAGTTAACTCGATCTTCAAGAGACGTGTTGCCACGCAACCCGTTGACTTGCGCCCAGCCCGTCATACCGGACTTGACGCGCTGTCGTGCAAGATAGTGTGGGACTGATTTTTGGAATGTCCCAATTAACCCTGACATCTCTGGGCGCGGACCGACAAGGCTCATATCACCTTTGAGCACATTGAAAAATTGGGGCAATTCGTCCAGACTCCAACGTCTGAGGAATTGCCCGAGTGCGGTTTGCCGCGGGTCATCGGATTTTGCCCATACATGTCCAACATCTTCTTCAGCATCTATACGCATAGACCGAAATTTATAGATTTTGAACCGCTTTCCTGCTCTGCCGACGCGTTCTTGTCGGAAAATCGCTTTGCCAGGTGATGTTAATCGAATGGTTGCAGCGATTATTAACATAAGTGGACTTAGCACTATCAACGCAAATAGACTAAAAATGATGTCTATCAGACGTTTTATGATACCACTTACCCCCTGCATTGGTGTCTCGCGTAGTTGAAGTACCGGTATACCATCAAAAAACGTTACTGCTGTGCCACCACTGATAAATTCAGAAAGTTCGGGTAGCACATTGATCTGAACTGGCACCCCTTCGCAAGCGTGCATAATCTGTAGGATAGCATCATTCGGCACCGTGGGGGACGCAATAAAAAGGACATCAAGACGATATTTTTGCACAATCTCAAGAATCTCCGCACTTTCACCGAGATGTTGTAAGCGTGAACCGTCGGTATAGCAAACTTCAGTGTCTTTCATTTCATCAATAATACCTACTAATTCGTATCCGCTGTTCTGTTTATCATCTAAAGCGTTGATAATTTTTTTGCCGCGTTCATCATAGCCTACGAGTGCCACCCGACTCACGCCAACTCCCTGCGCTTGAACTGCTTGACGGAAACGGGATAAGACAAATCGTCCGAGGAACAACCAAACGAGGCTAAACCCGGTGGCAAGTAACATGACCCACCGTGAATATGCATCGTGGTGATAGATGAAAAAGAGCGCAGCTAACGTAGCGATAAGCGCGATGACTGAGGCTTTACAAAGTGCCCAAAACGCTAAAAGTGTTGCGTTGTTTTCTGGACGGTAGAGTCTGAAACCTTTTAACGTCAATAGCCAGATAATTGCCGTTACAGGAATAAGCCGTAAATAGTCATCAAAGGGGGGTGTGCCGCCTTTATGTAGTGCTAAAGCGTCGAGCCAACCCGATTCAAATCGCAGCCAATATGCGATGACGATTGCGGTGGCGATGAAACAGAGATCGCATAAAACTGTAAGTGTTATTAGCAGATGATCAAGTGTTTTTTTGCTCATGAATAGTGTTGTTTGCAGGTTTACGCTGCTTGCTGTGCTAAATCTAGCTCTTACATGTTGTAGGATGTTTACTATTATACCGTGTTCTAATTTAGAAATCAACTGAAGTCTTTGATGGAATTTGAGTGGTAAGAACATTACTGATAAATTTATCACAATGTGTTATGCTATCGTTATAAACATCATAGAGAAGATTGGGTTGAAACCATCTCGAAATTGAAGGAGATACACATGACGAATAAACTAAAAGTGGGAATTGTTGGGGCGCATCGGGGAAGTTCTTATTTTCAACCGTTTAACACAATAGCCGAAACCGAAGTCACGGCAGTATGTGACATCAATGAGGGGACACTTCAAAGTATCGCAGAACGGTTTAATGTGCCACATCAATTCACAGATTACACAAAGATGTTAGATGCAGTAGACCTTGTCGTGCTGGCGACACCGGAGAATCTGCACGTCCCGCAGTCGATAGAAGCATTGGAAGCAGGAAAACACGTGATCAGTGAGGTTACGGCTGCTGTTAAGTTAGAGGAGTGTTATGACCTCGTTCGGACAGTTCGGAAGTCATCTGCTAAGTACACGATGGCTGAAAATACTTGCTATTCCAAGCACAATGTGCTAATCCGCAGTATTGTAGAGGCAGACATGTTTGGCGATGTATATTTCGGAGAGGGAGAGTATGTCCATAACGTAAAATCGCTTCATCACGATGAAAGTGGTAATCCGACATGGCGTTACTACTGGCAAGTAGGCATCAATCGTTGCAATTATGCGACACATAGCCTCGGACCTGTGCTGCACTGGTTCGGTGAACGCGTGGTAAGTGTTTGCTGTCTCGGCACTGGTGTTCGTACCGATCCTGAGCATGCAATGGAAGATACAGTAATGATGCTTTGCAAAACGGAGAACGGAGGGTTAATCAAAATTCGGATTGACATGCTCTCAAATCGTCCTGCGAATTCCTATTTTAGTTTACAAGGGACGAAAGGGTGTTACGAGAGTTCGCGTGGACTCGGCGCAGCACCGAAACTTTGGTTGAGTGAGTTTGGCATAAGCGAACAGTGGAGACCGCTTTCCCAATTTGAAGACTTGCTGCCTGAACGATGGAAAAACCCGCCTGCTGAAGCTCAGAATGTTGGTGACCTTGGCGAGTATTTTAAGGTTCGCGATTTTATTGATAGTATCCTTAACGATACTACGCCACCGATAGATGTTTATGCTGCTATGGATTTTACGGTGCCGGGGTTGGTTTCAGAAGAATCTATTGCGAACGGCGGTGCACCGGTGGAAGTGCCAGATTTTCGTGAGATTGAATAAACTTTAAACAATGCTACCCGGCAGTTCTGTCTGAAATACCTGTTTTCCTTGTCCTACAAGTTCTGGTTCTATTTCTACACGAAGGACATCAAAACCTGCTTCTCTAACGTCCACCAATGCTGAGCCGATAGCCTCCTCCAATGACAGCGCTTCTCGGTGAAAATGAATCTGTGGCATACCTTCAATAGTCGCGAGTGTGCCATCATCAACAGTCCTGTAGAGTTGATCAGCTTCTTCTTCATTGGGTTCAGATGTTAAAATAAGCGTGAATTCAAGGATTTTCATTGATAACTTCCTTTGTTTTTCTTGTTCTGTCACAAATGACAACAACGGTTAACATAACGTAGAATATCATGTGCATGTCGTTCAGGATTTCGCGGAGTTGACATAACCCGAATTCGACAGCCTTCACGCGAACGTAGTGGACACCATAGTGTCCCCCAAATGTGCGCTCGAGGACCTGCTTTTGTAACTCTCCAACCTTCACTCTCTGCGTAACGAATCGCATTGCGAATATGTTTGTTTGCATGTTTTGGGGCATTCAATTTTTTTCAATCTCGGAACAAATCTTTGCGCGCCGTTGAAACATTCTTTAGGACATTGATGAGGCAGCCTGTAATGTCTTTTCTGCTTCTACAGGTTTGAAGACGAGTCCGCAGCTGCTGCAACGGTACCCACTTTCCGGCTTTGACTCCACAGCAGGGAAAAGCATGCCACAACAAGTTGGACAGGGTTCGTCAATTTCCATTTCAGCTTGTTCTATTTCACCAGCGCGGTTTTCAAATTCAACGATCACGGGTGTCCTCCTCTTAATCAGTAACTGTAACGCGCATATAGATGTCACGCAAGGATATCTTGCATCCGATTGAGGTAAGCGTCAGCACGTCTTCAGGTGCAAGAAATTCGATGTGTTCCCACTGTCGATCTTGCCGGCAATAATGTTCAACACAGAACTTGTGTTGTGAAACAAGGATGTAATCTTGCAACGACATCAGTTGCCTATAGTGCGAAAATTTCTCTCTTCGGTCATAGGCTGCAGTGGAAGGTGAAAGCACTTCTACGATAACAATCGGATTCAGAAGTGTGTCGAAAACATCATCCTCGAAGCGAGGTTCATCACAGGCAACAACGACATCTGGATAGAAGTAGGCTATTGGACTCGGCTGCACACGCATATCACTGGAATGCACTTCACAATCTGACCCCATTAATTGGTTGTAAAGTCTATTGAAAATGTTTCCCGTGATAAGACTATGTGCCCGACTTGCCCCAGACATTGCAAATATCTGCCCGTTGAGATATTCACTTTTGTGCAGTGCTTTTCGTTCTTGGGTGATGTACTCCTCAGGGGTAAAGAGGGTTTGTGCAGGAAGAGATGCCATGCGTATTTCCTTAATAGCAGTGATGTTAACAATATGATACTATATTCTTAGGCAAAAATCAATCTTTTTTACGCCGTTTTAAAACCGCGGAATTTCACTGGGGAAAGACGTTAAACATAGCGCTTCAGAGTCAGATCAATTTCGGCTGCCCACTGGTCAATTCCACCAGCGAGGTTTTTGGCATCGGTAAATCCGTTTTGATGTAGATAGGCAGTAGCATAGAGACTCCGCTGTCCATGATGGCAGTAAACAACAATTTCTTGGTCTGATGGGAGGCTATCTATGTGATGCGGTAACGTGTTGAGCGGGACTAACCGCGCACCTTCAATATGCACGATGTCGTATTCGCTCTGTTCACGCACGTCCAATAAAAACAGAGACTCGTTTTCATCTAATTTCTGTTTTAGTTCTTGCGGTGAAATTTCAGGGAGTGAGGGTTTCGGGTGCATTATTCAGTTTCTTCCTCGTTTTGCATAGGTGGCAACGGCATACATTCCGGACACGGACATATCTCGCGTAAGACTTCAAACGGATAGATGCCGGTATTGTGTCCATCGTTCCAACTGAATTGGAGTGCGTAACGACCAACCAATTGAATGTCAAGCGGTTGAATATCTTCCGAAACCTCTATCAGTGATATATCACCGTCGCCTTGTGGAGAAAAGAGGGAATGGATATCTTTGCCTTCGTGCCTGATGATAGCACATTCAGCACACGGGCACATCTGTCTGAGATAGCGGTATGGATACCAGCTTTCATGTCCATCCTTCCATTCAATCTGGAAGGCGTTATCATGTTTTTTGAGAAGTTTCGGTTGCTTTGCAGTTGCATTCATGAGGTTACGGCACACGGAGTGTGCCTACTACCGTTAGAAGATGCCGAGTTCGTCCTTCGCTTCTTCGCTCATCATTTCGGGTGTCCAACGCGGTGTCCAAACAACACTAACATTGACCTCTTCAACGCCATCCATCTGCTGCGTAACGTGCTGCGTGCCGTTAACAATTTGTCCACCAGCGGGACATCCAGGACTTGTTAGGGTCATGGTAATATCAACAGTTGTGTCGTCAATGTCAACGCCGTAGATAAGTCCCATGTCAACGATGTTAATGCCGATTTCAGGGTCGATAATTTCTTTGATAGATTCTAATACAGATTCTTCTGTTACCATTTCTTTTCCTCCTATAGTGACTATGGTAATCCACTCTGACGAGGTAGTGGTTAATCGATGCTAACTAATATCTCGTCATCCTCAATTTTTACGGGAAAACATTCAATGTCTTCAACGGCGGGCATGCAAAGTGCTTTTCCTGTTTTAACGCAAAATCGTGCGCCGTGCCGTGGGCATTCTATCTCATCCCCGTCTAAAAAGCCTTCACCTAAAGGACCGCCATCATGCGTGCAGACATCCTCCATCGCGTAAAGCTCTCCTCCTACGTTAAAGAGTAGCACAGGGACGAAATCTACTTCAACTAATTTTTTTGTGCCGATAGGCACTTCCCCAACTTTTGCAACTTTATAGTATTCTGCCATTTGTTCCTTTCTTATTCATCTTCCTCGCCGGGCCAGCCTTTGATACCGTAGGCACCCGTTTTGAGAACTTTGAGCGCCAGTAAAGCGCATTTCACGCGGACGGGCCCCAACGGAATGCCGATCATATCCATAATGTCGTCTCTGGAGAGTTTTTTGACTTCCTCAAGGGATTTTCCTTCAATCTTTTCGGTTAACATAGAGGCGGCAGCTAAACTGATGGTACAACCGTAGCCACAAAAACGCACCTCTTTGATAATGTCATCCTCAATAAGTAGGTCAATCCGAATCTTGTCTCCACAGAGTGGGTTATCCTCTTCGTGTGAAATGTCTGGGTTTGAGAGTACCCCGTAGTTGCTCGGGTTTTCGTAGTGATCTAACAGTTCTTCCTGATATATGTTCATTTATTTCTCCGGGTCATGAGGGTCTGTGTTTTTTGTAATCCTTCGTATAGACGATCTATATCATCAAAAGTATTGTATAGGTAAAAACTTGCGCGGACAGTTGCGATAACATCTAATTTCTTCATCAGCGGTTGCGCACAGTGATGCCCTGCACGGATAGCAACGTTATGTGTATCCAAAATGCCTGCCACATCATGCGGATGGACGCCCTCTATATTAAAGGAGATAACCCCCGCTTTTTGATGCGGTGCCGGTCCATATATGGTGATGCCTTCAATTTCTTGTAAGCGTTCATGTGCATATTTCAAAAGTTCCTGTTCATGCACATGAATTGATGCCAACCCTGCTTGCGTGATGTAATCTACAGCAGCGCCGAGTCCGATCGCTTCAGCGATGCTTGGCGTACCTGCTTCAAACTTCGCGGGAACGTCTGCGTAGGTTGATACATCGCGTTCAACAGAGCGAATCATTGACCCGCCGCCGAGAAACGGTGGCATCTCCTCAAGCAGTTCCAATTTGCCGTATAGCACACCGACTCCCGTTGGCCCACACATCTTATGTCCAGAAAATGCAAGAAAATCGCAATCTAACTGCTGCACGTCAACATGAAAGTGTGGCACAGATTGCGCTGCATCTACTATAACTTTAGCACCAGCAGCGTGTGCAGCATCAATAACAGACTGAATCGGGTTAATTGTGCCGATAACGTTAGAGACATGCGTTATTGCCACTAACTTCGTTTTTTCGGACAGCACGTCGCGGAGCTGTGTGAAATCAAGCAAACCTTCATCGGTTATCTCAAGGAATCTTAGTGTTGCGCCGGTGCGTTGTGCAAGCAGCTGCCACGGAACAAGGTTGCTATGGTGTTCAAGGTCAGTGAGAACGATCTCATCCCCTTGATGGATATTAGCACTACCCCAACTATACGCAACAAGGTTAATTGACTCTGTCGTATTGCGTGTAAAGACAATCTGGTTTGTCCGTAGTGCGTTAATCAGTTGTGCCACTTTTTGCCGTGCTTTTTCGTACTGTTCTGTCGCCTCTTCTGAAATCCGATAGATACCGCGATGGATATTGGATCGGTAGGTATCATAATATGCGTCCATCGCTTCAACCACAGGGCGCGGTGTTTGCGTTGACGCAGCACTATCGAGAAATGCTAACGGCGGCGTGTCCGAAAAGATGGGAAAATCTTCACGGATTGCCTCAACATCAAGTGGGCGAAAGTCGGAGGTGTGCATTGTTTTTTGTGTCATATTAGATTACCAAATTCTGACTATCTTAACTTCATACAGTAATTACTGGGTGATCGCCTTTGCGAATCACCGGAGGATCAATTTTGCGTGAGGCAAATTTGAGGCATGCCACAATATCTTCGGAATTAAGGTCAGGCATTTCCTCAAGAATCTCTTTAAAAGAGAGTCCGCTTGCAAGTAAGTCTAAGACATCTGTTACCCGAATACGCATACCTCGGACGCAAGGTTTGCCGCCACACTGCTCTGGATTGGAAGTAATTCTCAATCTTAAGGTGAAATATTTCCACGTTTTTGCACAATCAGCATCCTCTGAATAGACACTGCCAGGCACAAAAAAACTCAAGTTAGTAGACTTTTCTAATTTGTTGCGGACATTCTCACATATCTCAAAATCACGTTCAGTGTCGGGGGCGGTTACTTTAACGAACAGCACATCGCCCTTAGAACGTCTTTCATCGTATTCCAGATGATCATATTCTTTTAGAATTCGCTTGAGAGTCTGGACGATTTTGGGATTTTCTGATAGTTTCATAGGACGTTCCTTAACCGCAATCCGACAAGATTTTGAGAGTGTGCCTTAGTGTCATTTACCTACTTGTTATCATTCCGAAAATCAATCTCATCAAGCGTTTCTGCATCCCACACTTGCTCAAAGAGCATATCAAGACGGGCGAGGCTTCGGATTGAGGCAACTTGATCAGCAATAGATGCAGGGATATTATCAAATCGGAACTGTAGCAGTTTGAGTACCGCTGCTTGTTTGGCACGTGTTTCACCTTGTGCGATACCTTCAGCTTTACCCTGTTCTATACCTTGTTCTATACCTTGTTCTATACCTTGTTCTCTGAGGATGTCTGCCATTGACTTTGCCATCGTTTCTACCTCCATTTTAGGTGTGTGTTGTCCAACCAACTTTATCAATTCTTGATGTTCTTTTGCAGGACGACGATGCAGAATCAGTAGAAGCAGATAGTTAATAGCCCGTTGATACTGTTCCGAATGTTCGGCATCAAATGTACTGATATGTGCTATCGCTTCGACCAGCGCATCAATTATCGATTCCTTGCTTGCATGTTCTTGTTGAAGGACAGTTAACAACCATCCAAATGGATGATCGGTTTTCGTTAAATTCGCGGTATTCGTTTCTTTCACATTTAAAAACAGCGTGTCAAATTTTGGGATAAACCGAGACAGAATATCTGGAATGTCCATTATCGCTGCAAGCGTTAGCGGCACATTCCAACGCCGCTCACCATTATAAAACACAATCGGGAGGATCGGACGCAAACGCCAGTCGCTTTTGGGAACATTATTGGATTCCCATTCTTGGCGTTGTGAATCCCAAATCTGGGTCATATAAAATAGGACACGAAACCCCATTGTGAGATCAACTGTTGATTGATGTTCAATCAGGATATAGATCAGTAGTTCTTCGGTGCCCTCTTCACGTTGAAATGGCACACTAAACAGAATATCGGATTCTTGTTCTCTCAGCGTGTCGGCGATAAAACTTCTGTTGAGTTGAGCGAGTTTATCAAAATCAATCAGCGGCACAAGTTCGCTTGCAACGATTTCTAATAAACCCCGGACATTCTCTTTGTTTTGCAATAACCATCTTGCACTCTTATCCGGAAAATGTGCGATCGGAATGCCATAAAAACTGCGTATTTCTATATCTTCTGGCATATATTTTCCTAACTTAAAAACTCAATAGAGTCAGTACCGGGGACGCGCCCTTCCAAGTCTATGGTCTTGAATGTGAGCTCAAGCTTATTGACATTATCAACTACATGTTTCATGAAAAAATCTCACAACTACCTCACACTTTGTCAACAAGTTCTACTTCCATGTCTGCCTTTAATTCTTTAACAATTTGTTTAAGGGTTCGTTCTTGATTCTTTGAAGATAGTCCCGATACTATAAAATATTGACCACTTTGGTGTTGTGCGCGTTCAGGGTCTTTAGTAGTTGATATAAGTGGAATAGAATTACGCGTTATATCAAGATCTCTTACGAGTTCTATTCCTAACTTTTCAATAACATCAACAAAGGTATCTATACCATCTTCACGCTCAATAACTTCTCCATTGGACATAGTAACGCGTATACGTTTAGGTGGTGATTTTTTCTTTTTTCCTTGAGATTGTTTATTGAGAGCGATTTTGGGAACAGATTTTGGCTTTACAGTTGGAACAGATAAGTTTTTCAAAAACGATACTACTTGTTCTTCTGTAGGTTCGTGTCCGACCTTATCTTTTGCTTTATCAATCATGACAAGCAGTAGATACTCATTTTTTTCCTGTACCAATTCACTCCATATCTCTGGTAATCTTTCCTCAATTTTTCTCTGACTAACAATCCTTTGATAATCCTCTGCGATGACTTTAGCAGCTTTTCCTGTTTTTACATCCTCATAGTTCAAGTATCTGTTAAGACAATTGCTACATTCTTCACTGTTTTCTGCAATGAGATCTATCTCTGCTACCATACGGTCTTCATAAGAACCTTCCCCCGCAGGGTGGTAAAATCGCCATTTTTGACCGTCAGTGAGAACAACAATGGAAACACCTTCATGAAAAGCGTATTCAAAGAGCTGTTTGGTCCCTTTCTCAATTTTCCCAACTCCTTTTGCTTCAATGAAAATACGAGGTTTTGATGCTGGATGACACAGGGCATAGTCTACTTCCCCTCCCTCTACTTTGTATTCTGGAAAAACAATTTCAGGATCATACGTTGACCACTCCAAAACACGGATTAGTCTCTCTATAATTCCTTGTCTTACCGCAGCCTCACTTGTATACTTTTTTTGTTCTAAACGTTTCCGAATATCATCAATATGTTCCTTAAGTGTCATTCTATACTATATACCTCCTATTCTATCCTAATACCCTCCTTAAAATGTGCACATAATAATCATAATAGGAAGTAGCGCGCTTGAAAAGCGCGCCTACCGTTATATTAATTGGAATAGGTTTTACCTGCTTGGGAAGCCAATATTCACAGGAGCTGTATCGTGGCTCTCACATGCCTGATCAGTTGGGACATCCGTTTCAGCACTGTTAGGTGAGACAATCCCCTCCTCAAGCAGATATGCCTCCACTTCATCGCCACTGACATCGGCAAGAATGATGTCGTCAATTTGGACACACGGCTGATAAGGTTGCCGTGTCTTCTGCACCATTTCACGATAGTTGTCTTCGTTGTTGATAATATCTCTGTCTTCATATTCCAAATTGTATTTGGCGAAAATGGCACGGACACCGTTGCTCCAGCCACAGACAGGTTTCATATAAGCGATAATTGTTGGTTGACTCATTGTAGTGACTCCTTTTTATTATGGCAACGTCACATGTCATAAGACGGGGTCTTATGACGTGCTTACGTTTGTTATGTTTCTAATTTGCGTGAGACAAACTCTTGTAGTTCTTCTCGTACCGATTCCATCGGCACGCGTTCCATGACGGGTTCAAAAAACCCATCAACAATCAATTTTTCTGCTAAATCGTAAGGTATACCACGACTCATCAAGTAGAAGACCTGATCTGCATCAATCGGACCAGCAGTTGCACCGTGTGTGCATCGGACTTCATGCGCTTCAATCTCTAATCCGGGCAAGGTATCCGCATGTGCGCGTTCACTCAGCAACAGATTATCATTTTTCTGATACGCATCGGTATAGTTCGCAGCAGGATATACATAAATATTGCCACCCCAAGCCGTTTGCGATCTATCCTTGAGGACAGTTCTGTATAGCAGATCGCTTGAGGTATGCGGTGAAACGTGTTCTTGTGCGGTGCTAACATCTAAGTGTTGCCGCGCATCGGTAAATGCTAATCCTAACATTTGCGCGTGCGCCCCGTTTCCTTCTAACATAACTGCTTGGTTCAGTTTACTTAAACGACTACCGAACGTAGCAGTAACCCAGCAAAGCTGCGCATCTTTGCTAATAACAGCGCGCTGTGAAGCGAAATTCCAAACCTGCCGATTCCAGCGTTGCACCTGGACATAAGTAACATTGGCATTCTGTCCGGCGAAAATCTCAACTGCGCCACAGTGTAAACCGCCTGCATCCGGATTAGTAGACGCATTATCCTCCAAAATAACAATTTGACTATCCTCTTCAGCAATAAGGAGAACATGCGACATATCCGCGTGTTGATCTTCGGAGAGTCGGATATAAACCCGCAGCGGATCCTCTATCCTGACACCTTTCGGAATATGGAGAACATAACCGCCTTGCCAAAATGCACCGTGGAGTGCGTCAAACGCGTTACGACTGGCAATGTTCCCACTTTTCAGGGTCGTCTCTAACGTGACTGCCTTTGTCATGAAGTAGTCACGGATGAGATCACCGCGTTCCTTTAGTGCCGTGTGTAGATCAGCAAAGTAGATATCCTTTTTCTCTAATTCAGGCGACAAGTAGGTGTGTTGAGGATTCCCATCAACTTGGACCAATGCCCCTGCACCATCTTCTACTTCAGCCGATGTGCTGCCGTTCACTTCGGCTGCGGGATGATAATTCTCAACAGCAAAGCCACGGAGAAATCGTCGCGTTCGCCGCCAGTAATCTTGCGTCCGCATATCAACGGCACGCCGCCACGTATCATCTTCAGTGGTATGTGGCATCGGCAACGATTCGTAAAGCGAGTACGCCTCCAACCGTTTGTCGCGCATCCACTGCGGCTCATCCCGCGCTATCTTCTCAACAAAATCTTTTGAAAAATCACCTTTTTGCAATTCTGCATCCTCTCCTATCCGATTGAACCTTCCATCTGAAGTTGGATGAGACGGTTCATCTCAACAGCGTATTCCATCGGGAGTTCTTTGACAAGCGGCTCAATAAACCCGTTGACAATCATAGTGGATGCCTCTTCTTCCGAAAGTCCACGGCTCATCAGGTAGAAAAGCTGCTCTTCACCGATTTTGCTGACACGCGCTTCATGTTCAATGTTGGTATCGTTTTCATTAATTTCAATGACCGGATAGGTATCTGAACGTGAATCCTTGTCAAGCAGAAGCGCATCACAAACGACGTGAGATTTACATCCCTTTGCACCTTTTGCGACATCAACCCAACCCCGATAACTGGAACGTCCGCCATCTTTACTGATAGACTTTGACGTAATCTGTGAGGTAGTGTGTGGCGCGCAATGGTAGACTTTGGCACCCGCATCCTGATGTTGCCCTTTGCTCGCGAACGCAATGGAGAGAATTTCACCGCGTGCACCGGGTTCCATCATATAGACGCTCGGATACTTCATCGTCAGCTTACTGCCAAGATTGCCATCAACCCACTCCATCTGTGCGTCTTGGTAAGCCATCGCACGTTTGGTGACGAGATTGTAGACATTCCCCGCCCAGTTCTGGATAGTTGTGTAGCGCACCCGCGAACCTTTCATGCAAATGATTTCAACGACAGCACTATGCAAGGATTCGCTGCTAAACGTTGGGGCAGTGCAGCCTTCAACATAATGCACTTGTGAACCTTCGTCAGCAATGATGAGCGTGCGTTCAAATTGCCCCATGTTTTCGCTGTTGATACGGAAATATGCCTGCAACGGATAGTCAACCTTTACACCGGGCGGCACATAAATAAAACTACCACCACTCCAGACTGCACTGTTCAGTGCGGCGAATTGGTTATCCGCAGAAGGAATGATTGTTCCGAAGTATTTCTTCACGAGGTCAGGGTATTCTTTGACAGCCGTATCCGTATCAACGAAAATGACACCAATTTCATCCAATTCTTCAACGAGGTTGTGATAAACGACCTCAGAATCGTATTGTGCGCCGACACCTGCAAGGAACTTTCGCTCCGCTTCCGGTATACCGAGTCGGTCAAAGGTTTTCTTGATGTCTTCCGGCACATCGTCCCAACTCCGTTCGCTTCGGTCAGAGGCTTTGACATAGTAGTAAATATCGTCAAAATCGAGTTGGGAAAGATCGCCACCCCATTTCGTCATCGGTTTCTGTTTAAAGATTTCGTAAGCTTCAAGCCTATACTGACGCATCCAATCCGGTTCCTCTTTGATGTCGCACATCTGATTGATGACCTCTTCGTCCAATCCTTTTCGGGATTTGAACGTCGGTTTAACATCATCGTGGAATCCGTATTGATAGTCTTTGCTAATTCCAATTTCGTCAAGTTGTTGTGTTTCGGGGGTTGCCATTTTGTATTCCTCCTTCAGAATATTTTATAGCTGTAATTTTCAAGGGTTAACGATTCGTTGCTGCTTTAGCGTTTCGATTTCCTGTGCAAGTATTTTAATCCGTTTTTCTAATGAGTTATTATCCCTTACGCTCTGCCATAAGGTAAGTAGTGGGATTACTATAGCTGCTATCATAAGCGTGAGAGAAGATCATCGTCTACATAATCTGTTTGCTCTCCATTCATATTCCAATATGTCCAATTGTCATCTTGATCACCATTTATGTATGTGCCTTCACTATCTTTCTGTCCATTTTCATACCAGAATGTCCACATACCATTTCTTTCACCGTTTTTGTATTCACCTTTCTTCTCTTTTTGCCCATTTTCATACCAGAATGTCCACATACCATGCTCCAAGTCGTAAAAATGCCGCAATGGGTAGTCATTTGGTAGGTCTTCTGGTCGGTTTACTTTGTATGTGCCTTCACTATATTTCTGCCCGTTTTTATACCAGGATGTCCACATACCATCAGGGTAACCGTCTTTATACATGCCTTCTTGACCTTTCTGTCCACTTTCATACCATCCGGTAAACACACCATCTTTTTTGCCATTACGCACTTGGAAGAACTCCTCGTATCCCGACTCTTCACCAGGGTCTGCAATTCCCCAAATCATGTTCGTTGTCCAGTCAGTCTCTAACCGCCATATCCATCTCCTCACAACCCATCCTGTATAAGGCGTCTCCTGATTAGGTTCATAGATGAGTTCTTCATTTCTTTCTGGACCGCGAAGCTGCAAATTAGTCCAGTCTAACGCTTTGGCAAGGATTCGATCTCTATCCCCTATGGTCAACGTTTCATCAAGAGGTCCCTCTTCATCAGCAGAACATCCGAGGAAACAAAAGGACAATACATAGGCAAGTATAAAGGTTTGTGCTTTCAATTTCATGTTTTTTATTTACCTCCGTATGTTGGTTAATGTAGGTTAAGGATAAGACATGCGCAAGTTGTCAATAAAATTCGCATCCCAATCTCCTATAGCAAGAGACGTTAATCCCATGAATGGTACATAACCGTAATAGTGAAGTGCGTGTCAGTGCCACGCGTAAATCCTTCCCCTTTAATATTAACCGATAAACGATCTGAAAAATCAATTTCTACACCTATTCCCACAGCAAAAAGACCACTACCTTCATTAAAATGGGTATCATAATTGTAATTGTATATCGCTGAAATATGAGGTTTAAGAGCACCAAGAGGCTTGTAGAGTCCAATGCTAACGAGGCCTATAACATTATCTAATGGATCATTATATTCTATATCGTAGCCTCCCGCAATACCTCCGCTCGCCCAATATCCATAGTCATGTGAGATTGAGAACTGCGTCCATTGAAGAGTAAGCGCTTCAACCAAAACTTGCTCGCTATACGCTGTCTGAGATTGAATTCGTAAATCTTCATCACGAGAAGAATTATCCAAATTTTTCTCAATAACTACTAAAGCCCCGTCTGCACCAAAGGTAACACCTGCGGCGGCTTTTCCTGGGGGTAGTAGACTGATACGCTGAGTCGCATCGGCAGTGACAGGTAGTAATACAGCCAGGCAACAGCATGTTATCAATACGTTTCGGCAGCGGTGACGAAAAATAATTATATGTCTTGTGATATGCGCTAACCGTGTGAACCATTTTTTCATCAGATAGAAATTCCTTTTGTTGAATGTAATGTATGTAGCTTCATTGACTATTGACATGCGATTTTCCGAGAACCAGAATGCCAACTTACGTCAATATATTTATCCTCCGAACGTAAACACTGAAGAGATAATGTATAGATACCTACTTCATCATCCATATCGGTACTTGAGTGATCGTTATACAGTGTATAAGAATGTGCACCAACTACTTCAATATCCGCTGGATAACCATTAAAGATGACAAGGAGTACACACAACCAATTACAATCGTAAGAAAGATGAAAATTAAGTATATTAACATCTTCAGATAGAAGATCACCATCACTGCCACAACCCATGATGCAGCTAGTAAGCACTATGAAAATGACAATGTTGATGATTTCTTTTTTTTAGTGTTGCATCATATTTGCCTCCTTGCCATAGGTTTATCAGTTTTTTTAGTATCCCAATAATGCAGTGTAACTACGGGGTGATGTGATAAATTTACTCAACGGATTCTTCAACTTGCCCAGTTTCTTCAATGCCATGTTTTTCACGAATAGGATCGTAGCCTTCTGCTTCTAACAACTGTGTGAGTTCCCAGCCACCCGATTCAACAATCCTGCCATCAAGCAGTATATGCACAAACTGCGGACGGATATAGTCTAACAATCGCGGATAGTGCGTAATAATAAGGACACCAAGTTCAGGTCCGACCAAACTACTGACACTTTCACCAACAATGCGGACAGCGTCAATATCAAGTCCGGAGTCAGTTTCGTCAAGGATAGCGATTTTCGGTTCAAGCATTGCCATCTGCAGGATTTCAGCCCGTTTTTTCTCACCACCAGAAAACCCATCGTTAAGGTAGCGTCTTGCAAACGAATCGTCTACACCGAGTTGTGTCATCTTTTCGCGGAGTTCTTTACGGAATTCCCGCATCGGAATCAGTTCGCTGTTTTCAGAACCGTTTGTTGCTTCAGAACGAACAGCACTGACAGCGATTCGGAGGAAATTCGCTAAACTCACCCCTGGAATAACTGTCGGGTATTGAAAAGCGAGGAAAAGTCCTAATTTTGCGCGTTCATTCGGTTCCAATTCCAGCACATCAACGCCGTTAAAAATCACCTCACCAGAATCAATTTCGTACGAGGGGTGTCCCATCAATCCGTTTGCGAGTGTGCTTTTGCCGGACCCGTTTGGCCCCATCAGGGCATGCACCTCGCCCTGTTTCACATTTAGATTTAATCCTTTGATAATCGGATTACCTTGGACGCTGATGTGTAAGTCTTTTATTATTAGGTCGTTGCTCATTTCTTGACTTCGGACTCCTTATTTATAGTAAAATTTAAATTTTAGTGCTTTGCTATTTATTTTTATCTCTTTATGGTAGATTTTAGAATTACTTGGACACTCAGTATCGGCGAGGTTGGGAAACCTCGCCTACCAAGGGCGAAGGTGTTTACCCGCCGATTCTTGACATATTTCGCTCAGGTTTAATAAAGTCTGCGGCATTAATTTTATGTCCTGCCTCTTTTTTCGCAACTGCATCAATTATGAGTTGTTCAATCGTTTCATCGTCTGCGCCTTCGCGTAATGGTGTAAGTAGGTCAATCTCTGTTATTGAGAAAAGGCACGTTCTGAATTTTCCATCAGCAGTGAGACGGATACGGTTGCAGCTTTCACAGAACGGTTCGCTCACCGAAGGTATAACGCCAAGCTCAGTGCCATTATCAGCGAAGCGGTAACGTTGTGCCGTATCGCTCTTTGCATCGCCATTTAGATGCATCCGATCCAGTGGATAAACGCTGCTAATTTTATCAATAATCTCTTTGCCGGGGATGAACATGTTGCGTCCCCAGATATCATCGGCATCAAGCGGCATAAACTCTATGAACCGCAGCTGATAACTGTTTTCTCGTGCAAAGGTAGCTAAATCTACGATTTCATCATCAGTAAACCCGCGCATTGCAACGGCATTCACTTTAATCGGATTAAACCCGCATTCGTGTGCAGTTTTGAGTCCTTTCAGCACACGCGAGAGGACTTTGCGCCGCGTCATCTGCTCAAACTTCTCTTCGTTGAGCGTATCCAAACTGACATTGATACGTCTCAGTCCGGCATCGTAAAGTGCCTGTGCTTGGGCAATCAGTCCGATGCCGTTAGTCGTCAAACTGATGTCTTTCAACGCATCTATCTGCCCAAGTTGTTCAATGAGGTGTGGCACACCCGGACGTACGAGCGGTTCACCTCCCGTGATCCGAATCTTGTTGACCCCTAACCCGACAAAAATGCGTGTGAAATGCAGAATCTCGTCGTACGTCATCAGTGCAGAATCTGGCATAAATACCATGTCTTCAGGCATACAGTAGATGCACCGAAAGTTACACACATCTGTAACGGAGATTCTGAGGTTCGTATGGATACGTCCAAAACTGTCAAGCAATTGCTGTTTCATCGTTAAATAACCGATTTCATTTTTTAATAGTATAGCATGTTGTTATGTGGTTTGCAAGTATTTTTTATAGTATTTACTATAAAAAAGATTTTGGGTGTTTTTGCCGATTTATAGGTGTGAATTTAAGGACGTGAGACTGTTTTTGATCGGTTAGGCGATATGTTGTTTGAATCGCGGATTGGACAGATTATTGATTGGTGAAGTTGGAGCGTTTTAAAGGGTAGGACAATGTTGCGCATACATACCTATTTATCTGAACCGAAAACTATAGTGAACTTCGAAAATAATGATACACATTTTCTGTAGGAGCGATCTCCGAATCGCGACTGAACATAAGAGTAGTCGGGAATCGGAGTACCTTCCTACACCTCAAAATGTCCAGTTAATTCTAAAGTTTACAATAAATAACCTTGTAAAATTTTTCTTATTGTGTACTACTTGCATTAATGCTATTATAATCTCCAAAAATATTTTGGGAGTACGCTTATGAGACTAACACAAGAACAAAAAGAAACTTATCGTACAAAGGGAGTCTTGGTAGTCAAAAATGCTTTGACAGATGAAGATACCCAACCGGTTATAGACGAAATTGAGGATTGGATTTCGGAACGCGCTAACGCATTACATCAGGAAGGGAAGATAGAAACCCTTTTTGAAGAGGAACCTTTTGATAGAAGGTTCGGAAAACTCCTTGCACAGTCCGGTGAAATTGGAAGCGGAATGGATATTATGCATTATCGAGGCAAAGCCATCTTTGACTTCATGAGAAACGGCAATCTGCTTGATGTCATTGAAGGGATTGTCGGTCCTGAGATAACATGCAATCCGATTCAGCATGTACGTGCGAAACCACCAGTGGTAGATGGTAACGCGAGCTGGGCTGGTGGTGTTCCTTGGCATCAAGACGCTGGCGTTATGATGGAAGAGGCAGAAGGTTCAAATATCGTTACTTGCTGGTTACCGTTAGGCGATAGCACAATTGAAATGGGATGCCTTGAAGCGTTACCCGGTATTACAGAAGATATCGGATATTTGACACATCAGAAAGAGGGCGGCACCATGATTGTGCCGGACCTGATGCCAGATGTTGAACCGATGATGCTGGAGTGTTATCGAGGTGACATTATCTTACTGAGTCGTTTTACGCCGCACCGTTCGCAGCCGAACAAATCAGACCGATGCCGTTGGTCATTAGATTTGCGTTTTCAGACAACAGGCCACCATACAGGTAGAACAGCGCATCCAGATTTTATTGTCCGCAGTCGGAAAAATCCTGAATCTGTGCTGATAGATCATACAGAATGGTGTCATCTGTGGGTAGACGCATTTGAAAACCCACGCGGTGTTGCAAAACATCGATCTATATAACCATAGATTATAGTAAAACCCATAATTATTTGGACATTTTTGTACCTGTCTGATCTCCCCTCGCTTGCGGGGGGATAAGGGGGGTGGGTTTTTCAGGTGCCACTTAATTGTGGATCCTACTATAAGATATTCAGACACCTTTAACACAATTTTGTTGCATTTAATTCGTTTTTGTGATAAAATCCATCAAAGTCTATATTAATTAAGCGATGTAGAACAAGGATTAGAGAACACTCATAATTCTCTTTTCATTAGCACAGAGGAGGTTAATTTTGTTTAGAATTATCACGTTTGTCTTAAGTCTACTACTCATCTTGAGTTTCAACATGTTTGGTTCGGCAGAGATTACAAATGACATGATTGTCGCGGCGTGGCTTTTTGATGGTGATGCTAAAGATGTTTCTGGGAACGGATTCGACGGTGAACCTCAAGGTGGAAAATATGTTGATGGTCAGATCGGCAAAGCGATTGAGTTAAATGGTTCAAGTGAATGGGTTACTATTAACAAACGAATGGGTTCATTTGAGGAGATTACGTTTGCACACTGGGTTAAATCCACTGGCAGAGAAGGACAGTGGCGAACCTTCTTCAACAACGCTGGCTGGAAAGGCGGCGATATTCACTATCAGTTGCATACTAACAATAAAGTGGAATTTTCCATTAACGGTAACGCTGGTGGGAATAATGACACATTCGCTAATTTCACAGTGGCAGGTGGTGAAATGAACAAGTGGATCCACATTGCAACCGTTTACAGTGCGAAAGAAAAGAAGATCCGTTTTTACATCAACGGTGAACTTGATGTTGAGAACAACTGGGGCGGCGGTAGTCCTGGCGTGCTTGACCCGGGCAAAATTGGTTCATGGGATAATCAACGGCACTGGCAAGGCCTTTTCGACGAATTTATCATCTTCAACACTGTGTTAAGTGAGGGCGATATAAAATCTCTCATGAACGATGGACTGCAAAGCGGTCTCGCTGTTGATCCAAAAGCAAAACTGGCTGTCACATGGGGTAGTCTTAAAAAATAGGACAGATATTGTTAGTAAACGTCAACAATTGATGTTGTCTCCAAAAAGATCAAGACGTGGGACGCACTCAAATCTGCACACTAATACCCACACTTTGGTATGGGCGGATCCTACATCCGCCCATAATATCGGAAAATAGCAGCGAATTGTGTTGACAAATACTCAAGATTCTTTATTCCTTTTTATATCGGCTTATGAATAAAATTCTACTGATCATTTTAGGAATTATCATTGTTATTGAATCAGAATGGACAGATGTTTTAGGTGCATCATTGTTTATTGTCTGAACCAGGATTTTCAGGATTATAGGATTTCCAGGATTTTTGAGTGTTACCCATCAACCCCTATCCTGCGTCTAAACGCGGACAGCAAACATGTTCATAGACACTAAATCCACAAAAAACCAATCTTGATAATCCTGAAAATCCTGGTTCAGACAATAAGTGATTCAGGACAGACAATAAGCCCATTGATATATTAACGTTTGTGATAAAATCTGCCCGAAAAACCTAAAACTAAATAACTCTGAAACCTCCGCACTTAGTCTTGACATAAGCCAATACTAACTATGTAGCGCGTAAACCGCAAAGGATTATTACCATGAAAAAATATTCCAAATCTATAATCGTTATCAGAAACATTGTTACAATTTTGATAGGGCTTGTTCTGATAATCTGTTCAACAAGTCCAATTTTCGCAGCGAAACGTGATAAGGAGTACGTTGCCAAACAAATTTCTAACTTAAAAATAGACGGTGACATCAGTGAATGGGAACGTGCTGAAATTGTTGCCTTTGATCAACTCAAAGATGCTGGAGCGGCTCTTCCCAAAGCAGATGATTTTGCGGGAAAGGGGCGCGTCGCATGGAGTGCCAAAGACCCTACCCGTATCTACTTTCTCGTTGAAATCACAGACGATAAACTCCAAGACATCCACCCGCCAGATAATAAGTGGTGGGAGGTTGATAGCGTTGAATTTATGTTTGATTTTGACAACGATGTGGTAAGAGATGCGCTCGTTCAGTGGACTCTTGGTGCAAATGGGAAGGACCTCTCCGCAGCCGCCTCGCCCGACAACACAGAATGGGTACTTTCTAAAAGCGGGAACAATTATATCTATGAGGTTGCTCTTGACCCGACAAAACCACGCGGTCCAAACCCAGGGAACCCAGATAGCGGAAAAGACTTTAAAGCAAAGAATGGGTTAACTATCGGATTCAGTTTTCACATGAATGATTGTGAGAACGGAGTACGGGAACATCAGATCGGATGGATAGCCGGTAATGCATGGGATGCGCTTGCCTTTGGCGATCTCACTTTTGATAAAGATTTTTTAGATGTAGAACCTGCAGGTAAGCTGGCATTAACATGGGCGGCACTTAAGCAGTAATTTTCCTGTCAATTTCCAAACAGAATGGTTCCCTTGCCAACATGCGGACCTAAATTCAATCCTTCCTCTTGAATTACTTGCCGACTTCTGTGATACATAGAAACCTATAAGAGGGTATGAATGTATAATCTAAATGGAAAAGTCGCTTTAGTGACAGGTGCGGGTGGCAGAAACGGAATAGGACGCGCTATCGCTACGCGTTTAGCAAAAGAGGGAGCAGATGTAGCAGTCAACGATGTTACCGAGCAACCATATCCCGCAGACAATACGGAATGGCGTGGATTGCCGGATGTCGTTCGCGAAATAGAAGCGATGGGACAGCGGGCTATTAGCGTAGTTGCGGATGTATCAGATGCAAAGCAAGTTAGCGAAATGGTAGATAAAACCGTTGCTCATTTTGGGAAGATCGACATCCTCGTTAACAATGCAGGAACAAAAGCTGGGAAAGATCGCGTACCCATCGTTGACCTTGCTGAAGAGGATTGGGACAGGGTGCAAAGTGTTAATGTGAAAGGAGTGTTCCTCTGCTGCCAAGCGGTGGCGCGGCATCTCACTGCGCAGGGGACCGGTGGGAAAATCATCAACATCTCCTCCATCACAGGCAAACGGGGATCGGCACGTTATGCCGCATACTGTGCATCCAAATTTGCTGTCCTCGGTTTAACACAGTCTCTTGCACACGAACTTGCACCGTATCAGGTTAATGTCAACGCTATCTGCCCAAGTCTTGTAGATACGGAACGCGTTGGACATTTAGCGGCTGCGATGATGCCAGAAGACATCTCTGCTGATGAGCAACGCGCGGAATTTGTGAGTCGTGCCGAGTCATCCGTGCCGTTAGGTAGACTTGCCGAGGGTAGCGATGTAGCAAATATGGCAGCATTTCTCGCCTCAGACGAAGCCGCCTATTTGACTGGGGTGTCTGTCACTGTAGCAGGTGGTTCAGTAATGGATTAGTTTAGAATCCGCAGGATTTTCTGATATTTCCTACATTTTACTATAACCTAAGTTGCCACATAGTAGCACAATCTGTATGAAGTTTAAGAAAATAAATAGGTAATTTAGCGAGGTTAGGAAGAAATCAACGGTATGAATCATGGCGAATCATGTAGAATACCACACGGGGAATGCCAAAAGGCATTCATACCGTTGATTTGGCGTATTCTACCACGCGCATTCGTCTTTAGGCATTCCCCGTATAGCATGCGGCATGATTCATACCGTTGATTTACTAACAGATTGCGCTACAGAAATATCCCAATAATTATAGGTTTTACTATCAATACAATATAATAACCCAAGTTGCTGCCTATAAGATTTAAATACACAGACACCATTTTTTATAGAGAAAGGTTCTTTATAGGTGAAATATTGTAGAGCAAACTGTTAGTTTGCGGACGAATATGCGCAATCTAACAGATTATGCTACATAAGTGGCAACTTAGGTTATAATACAAAAAGGTGTTCCTGCTTTACAGCACTATTTCATACTAAAAAAAATGTATTTTAAAAAACAGCTCGCAATAGAAGCAGTCCTCAAAGCCGCAGAACTTTGTCAACAGGTACAGAATGAGATGGTATCCACAGATGCCATTCAAAAAAGTGACCGTAGCCCTGTAACCGTAGCAGATTTTGGATCACAAGCATTGATATGCAAAGCGATTGGCGATACTTTTCCTGAAGATATTATTGTTGCTGAAGAGAACGCTGAATCCCTTAGACAAAATTCGACACTTCTGGATCGTGTCACAGATTATGTTAAACGTTTTGTAAAAGGTGAAGTCCTTAATCAAAAAGTTTGTGGGTGGATTGACAGAGGAAGTGGTGAAGTAGAGGGTAGTTTCTGGACACTTGATCCGATAGATGGCACAAAAGGGTTTCTTCGCAACGATCAGTACGCCATCGCGTTAGCATGGATTGTTAATGGTGAAGTAGCGCTCGGTGTTTTAGGGTGTCCCAATCTACCACATCGGTTGGACGCTCCCGATTCTCAACGCGGTTGTCTCTTTGTCGCTGTTCGCGGGGAAGGCACAACTATCTATACAACAACAGGGAAATTTTTAGGTGAAGCGCGCGTCTCGGAAAACGCATCTCGGTTGGCGGAAAGTTTTGAATCCACACATGGTGACAGCGACACACATACCAAAATTGCGAACGAATTGGGACTTAACAAACCACCACTTCAAATTGACAGCCAAGCGAAATACGGCATTGTTGCGCGCGGTGAGGCATCTCTCTATATCCGTCTCCCGAATCCCGCTTATCCTGATTATCGTGAATGTATTTGGGACCACGCAGCAGGGTTAATTGTGGTTGAGGAAGCTGGCGGAAAAGTAACTGATGCAAACGGAAAACCCTTGCGTTTTCTCAGCGGTAGACGTATGGTTGACAATCGTGGGGTCGTTGCGACCAATGGAACGTTACATGAGCAAGTTCTATCAGTCTTATCTTCTATTTAGAGGCAAGTAGGATTTACATGTAGTAAATCTAAAAATATATAAACATGTCTCGGTAGGTTCGGTTTCCTAACCGAACCTACCACAATGTGTAAATAATCGAGGATTTTACTATGGATAACCGTAACGAAAAGTTGAAAAGGAGTTTTTATGAAAGCGGGGCAAATCGTTGCACCACATCATATTGAGATTGTTGATATAGACAAACCGAATTTAGCAGGCTATCCTGACGGCACAGTAATGATAAAAACTATCCACAGTGCCATCTGTGGTAGTGATATGCCATCTTTTGTCCTTGAACACCCTGCAGATCGTTATCCACTTGGGCCTGGGCTTTCAATTCACGAGGCAATTGGTGTTGTTACCGACAGCAAATCGGATAAATTTAAAGTTGGAGATGAGGTGCTTGCGCTGCCGCGCCATATCGGTGGATGTTCAGAATTTTTTCTGTCCCATGAGAGTGTTACTGTGCCTTTAGTAGAATATCACCGTAAAGATTGTATCTTAATGTCTCAACCTCTTGGCACTGTTGTTTGGGCATGTCGGAAGTTGGGCAATCTACTCAATTTAGACACAGTTGTTATTGGACAGGGACCGATGGGATTACTCTTTACGCACATGTTGAGCAACCTTGGTGCCAGGACAGTCATAACTACTGATTTGGTTGACTTTCGACTTGAAGTTTCTAAACAGATGCGTGCCACACATACTGTCAATTGTGCCAATGAAGACCTTGTCGCGGCGGTTAAAGAAATCACTGACGGTAGAATGGCTGACCTTGTGATTGAAGTCGTTGGACACCAAACTGAAACAATCAACACATGCCTGCAACTTCTGAAACGCGGCGCGACACTTCTCGCTTTCGGTGTGCCAGATGATGAGGTATACAATTTCAACTTCTCTGAGTTCTTCAGGAACAATATCCGATTTATCGGTTCGGTTGGTCCTGATGTGCCCAATGACTTCCCGTTGGCAATGGATATGATTGCACAGGAACGGATTGATGTATCACCGATTATCACACATCATCTGCCGTTTACCGAAGCACAAAAAGGCTTTGAGATGGCACTGCATAAAAAGGACGAGGCTATCAAGATAGTATTTGATTATCCGTAAAGGCAGATTACGGCACAACGGAGTGTGCCTACTACTATTAAAGAGGTAATTCAACGATCCGTCCTTCACGACTTGACTGATAAATAGCGAGGATAATTTCAACTGCTTTTCGTCCTTCGCGACCGTCGACTAAGTGGGATGCATCAGTTTCAAGACCTTTGATGAGGTTTTCCATCTGTCTGCGATGATTCGCATGATTGATGGCACGTGGATCGGAAGCACCACCCCCAGTGTCTGTCTGTTGAGCGAATTTTTCCCGAATCTCAGCGTCTTCAGGGAGTTCCGGGTCAAATTCCCATTTGACAATGTCCTCTTCCTCCAAAATAGCGGTCCCTTTTGTGCCACAGATTTCGGTTTTCTTGAACATGCCAGGATAAGCAGCGGTTGTCCCTTCAATAACACCTAACGCACCGTTTTCAAATCGAAGTGCTGCAACAGCCACGTCTTCAACTTCAATGCGTTCATGTGCTAATGTATCGGTAAATGCTTGCACTGATTTGACAGGCCCCATAAAATACTGTAAGAGGTCGATAGCGTGAATGGATTGATTCATCAGGGCACCGCCACCGTCAAGGTCCCACGTACCGCGCCAACCGCCACTATCGTAATACTCTTGGGAACGGTACCACTTGATATACGCATCACCTAAGGTTAACTTGCCGAACCGTCCGCTTTCAATCGTTGATTTTACAAGTTGAGAACCTTCGGTAAATCGTGAATTGAAAATGGCACATAACCGGACACCCGCTTTATCGCAGGCTTGGATAATTTGATCACACCGTTGCAAGGTGATTTCCAACGGTTTTTCGACGATAACATGTTTGCCTGCTTCTGCTGCGGCGACTGCAGGTTCAAGGTGCGCACCACTTGGCGTGCAAACACAGACAATATCAAGGTCATCCCGTTTCAGCATCTCGTTGTAATTGGTATAACCATCAACTTTATATTTATCTGTAAGTCGTTTAGCATTGTCAGCATTTCGAGAGCTCACAGCAACTAACTGACCATGTTCTAATTCAGAAATTGCGGCGGAATGAAAATCGGAAATCATTCCGCACCCTATGATACCAAAACCGTATTTTTTCATTTGATGTTTCCTTCTTTGGAACTAAGAACCTATTTTATGAGATGTCCAGCATCTGCATCCCACTTACCACGCGATAGGAACTTTTGTGGGTTGAATAAAAAACGAAAATTTGATAATATCTTTTGTAAACAGAGAGGGAGGTACATTTTTAGATTCCTTTTTAAAAAGGATACCTGCTTTTCGGCTTTTTGTCACTAAAAAAATAGTAAACTGATATTTATCAGAATTGCTGAGAATCCACTAAATATGAATACAAAGTAGGTCTCAAGCCATGAAAATGCGTTTATATGGGACATTTTCATGAACTAAACCCAAAAGAACCTTGATAATTACTGATATTTGAATTTGGTGTAGATAGGTGGGATGGCTTGTTTAGACCATCTAAAATCCCTCAAATATGTAGCACAAACTGTATGAAGTTTAAGAAAATAAATCGGTAATTGGGCGAGGTTAGGAAGAAATCAACGGTATGAATACCATTTAGGTATTCCCCGCCTCGCCAGCAGAGGTGAACACCTGCCTCGTACGGATGGAAAATTACCGAATTAATAAATTGATCTTCATTTAGTTTGTGCATCTGTGGAACGCAAACTAACAGTTTGTTCTACAAAGACTTAGACCGATCTCACGTTTTAAAAGGAAAATGATGACTGGCGGGACTATTTTTGTTGAGTGTTTGAAGGCACAAGGTGTTGAGGTAATTTTTGGTTTACCGGGAAATCACCTGGACACCGTCTATGAGGCATTGTATAACAATCAAGATAGTGTTCGACATTATGTAACGCGGCATGAAGGTGGCGCAGCATTTATGGCGGATGGTTATGCACGTGCGACAGGTGATGTCGGTGTCTGCATGACTGTTCCGGGGACCTGGCTCAAATAACGCTGCTATTGGGATATGTGAGGCATGGACAGCGTGTTCACCGGTGTTATTGATTACCGGACAAAATCCATCTTACTTGGCACAAAAAGATCCGAGAAAAAGTTTTCACGGGTTAGACCAAAAAGCAGCCTTTGCCCCGATGACAAAACACATAGAGATTGTGCATTGTGTAGATCAGATACCAGGTGCAGTCAATCGTGCTTTTGGCGCGATGCGATCTGGACGGCCAGGACCTGTGTTGATAGAGCTTGCGACAGATGCGTTGCAAACAGATGCGGATTTGCCAATACCAAAGCGAAATAACGGGGTCCAAACGATGGCAAGTCCTGATGACATTGAAACAGCGGTGGCGTTAATCAGTGTCTCAAAACGTCCACTAATTATTTCTGGCAGCGGCATTAACTATACGCGTGCGACTGAGGAACTGCTTGAATTGGCCCATCTGTTGAATGCGCCTATTGCGATGACAGGCATGGGTAAAGGGTCTGTCCCTGAGGATTCACCTTGTTCAATTGGTTTATTTCGCGATGGGGTGGCACAAGCAGCAATGAAAGCATCTGACCTTATAATTGCTATCGGCACCCGATTTACCTATCGCGATACAGGCAATTGGTCACTTCAAATTCCGCAATCTCTCATACATATTGAAGCAGATGTAAGCGAAATACATAAGGAATATCCGGCAACCGTTGGGATCGGTGCGAATCCGAAATTGGTGCTGCAACAGTTGAATGATGCACTTAGCTATGAAACGCTAACTGGCGGTTGGCGTGAGGATTTACAACAACTTCGGAGTCAATTTGCTTCAATTGAACCGCCGCGTATTCTCAAAGAGATGCGCGATATAATGCCGCGTGATGCAATCTTATCAGTTGATGTAAATATCACTGGCTACGGGGCGTTGTCACATTTCCCTACTTATTCTGCTGGAAGTTATATCTTTTCAGGTATATCGGTTGCAATGGGGATCGGGTTGACAGCTGCTATCGGTGCGCAAGTGGCGTATCCGGCTCGGAAAGTTGTTGCGCTCAGTGGAGATGGTGGGTTTTTGATGACGAGTCCCGATCTTGCAACTGCTGTGATGTATAATCTGCCCATTGTTACCCTTGTGATGAACGATAATCAATACACTTCCATTGAACGAGGGCAGTTACGGCGGTTCGGCAAGCGCATCGGTGTAGAATTGGTAAATCCAGATTTTGTTCAGTTTGCTGAGTCATTCGGTGCAGTAGGGTTACGTGTTGAAAATATGGATGATTTTAGACCAACACTTGAAAAAGCACTTGCTTTGGATAAACCAACAATCATTGAAGTAATAAAATAAGCCAATCTCAAAACGGAACGACAAAGTGGTCGCGCCATTTATGAATTAGAACAACACTGCAGTTGTTCAGTACAGTAGAACAGGAATCTTTATAGTTTTGATTACTAATTGGAGGGATTAGGAGTTTAAAATATGCGAAAAAAGATAGGCGTTTTGACAGGTGGTGGCGATACAAGCGCGCTTAACGCCACCCTGAAAGGCATTGCCTTGAAAGCCGAAGAACTTGGCTTTGAATTGATCGGTTTTATGGAGGGGTGGCGAGGTGTCCTGAAAGGCGGACGTTATTTTACCTTGACACCTGACCTGCTTGATGAAAATCATGGCGGAACAATTTTAAAAAGCTCGCGTACCAACCTTATCGCAATGGATAAGTTAGATGAAGCGATTGACAACCTTAAAAAACTAAACATAAGCGGTCTCATCCCTATCGGTGGAGACGATACACTAACAGTTGGGACAGCACTTTCAGAGCAATTCACAACCGTTTTCGTTACAAAGACGATTGATAACGATGTCGGTATGAATCCACCTGCAGGTGATTCGGTCGACTATTCTAAAATGGTCAACTATTTCTGCCCTGGATTTCCATCGGCTGCAAGTAGAGTGATCAATGCTGTTCGTGATTTGCGAACAACGACATATTCCCACGACCGCGTGATTATCGTGGAAGCGATGGGGAGAGATGCGGGATGGTTAACATTATCGGCAGCTTATGGTTTGGCGGACCTTATCGTTGTGCCTGAAGTGCCGTATCAGCCTGACAGGTTGGCAGAAGCAATTCGAGAAAAACATACTGAGCAGGGTAATGTTATCGCTGTTGTTTCGGAAGGCATCCGAAATGACGCAGGTGAATTGATGATTACCTCACAAGCAGAACTTGATGCTTTCGGACACACGAAACCGGGTGGTTGTTCAGAGATTATCGTGGAAGCGATGAAGAAACGGCTTCCTGAAATTTCCAGTTCCGCGTTCCGTGCGTTGATACTTGGGTATATGCAAAGGTGTGGTAGCCCAACAGAATTGGATAGAGATACTGCAATTAAGGCAGGGGCACTTGCGGTGCGCTCACTTGCTGATGGCATGGTGAATGGCGTGGCAACAATTACCCGCACAGACGCTGGCATTGAACCGATTATGTTGCCTCTGGAACAGGTACTAAAACGCGATGATACCGGACACGTTATCCGTCGCGACCTTGACCCACGGTTTTACGATGCTGAAAGGTATCATCTTTCACCCGAAGGTGCCGGATATTTCCGACCACTTTTTGGTGATCTGCCTCGACGCAGGCGAAACCCAGAAGAGCGCGGTATTGAAATTGGCGAAATTGTGTGATATAAACTTGTCAGAATAGCAGCAGGCTGCACCTACGCAGCCCTTGCATTAGTTAAGATGACAATTGCGTATCCAGTTCTAATTTTGTAGGACTTACGTATCCCCTCTTGAAGTCCCTTGATAAGGAATTTAAGGGGTTAAAACACTGATTGATAAACATTTAGGAGGTAATTCAATGCAAATCTTACCTGTTTATAGAGAAATTATTGATTTCATCGCTGCTGGCACAACTCCGCAAAATCTGATAGATTTTAACCCTTCTGAAAAAGCAAAGGAACGGATCGCAGATTTGATTCATCGCGAAAAGACAACCGGTTTGACATCTGAAGAAGCAGCAGAACTCAATCACTGTTTGCAGCTTGAGCATCTAATGCGTCTTGCCAAATCCCGCGCACGGCACTATTTGAAAGAATGAGTAAAAGTTATGTTTCCACTGCGCTTAGACAGTTAGTCAGGGCACGTGCTAAAAGGGTATGTGAGTATTGTCTTATCCACGAAGAAGATACCTACTTCGGTTGTCAAATAGACCATATCATTAGTGAGAAGCATGGCGGGGCTACTGAGGAACACAACCTTGCTTATGCGTGTTCATATTGTAATCGTAACAAAGGTAGTGATATTGGTTCAATTGTACGGCAAACTGAACAATTTTGCCGTTTCTTCAATCCGAGAATTGATTTGTGGACAGACCATTTTAGGTTAGATGGGGTAAGGATAACTACTTTAACAACTATCGGTGAGGTGACGGCACGTATTCTGGGTTTTAATCATCCTGATCGATTGATTGAACGTCAGGAATTAACCGTTCTTAACCGCTACCCTCCGTTAATGCTCTCAAGTTGATTTTAAGGCAACTATAGTGAATTATAAAAATATGTTGACACCATTTCTGTTTGAGCGATTATTTCTACATGTTCCATAGCAGTATGTCCTTTATTACAGCGGTAACGAAATTGGGGTGCCAGTTTGTGAGGAACGGTACGTTGCTTCTGCCAATTCAATACCGTCTCTGCCAATGCGCCCATGCGTTGTCGGTTCTGCTTCACCTGCGATACACTGTAGCCAATGATCAATGCTTGCACCTTTTGCTGCGATGCCCCAGTAGCGTTGATTTCGCTGTGCTTCTGGCACATTTCGATAAGTATCATCATCAGGCACTGGTGCGGTAAATTCCTCTGCCGATGCCATATCGTGCGTTTTCCAGCGTAGACCATGCCGAATCAACGTGGCAGAACCGTTGCTGGTAACGAGCCCGTTTCCACTATTCCCAATTTCAGCTGCCCAACTCTTGATCATCATGCCGATACCGCCATTTTTGAAATGGACGGTTAGGACAGCGTTGTTTTCTACTGCTTGTTCTGCAGGTGGATAGGTACCGCCAAGAGGCACATGACTCGTGAACCCATAAACAGAGGTTGCAGGACCAAATAACCACAACCAGATGTCAAGTTCATGGATCGCTTGTTCCACAAGCATGCCTCCAGATTCGGCTTTGACGAAAAGCCACGGATGTCGTTCAGGTGAAAAATATCCAACTTGATTAGAATATGCCATCTGCAGTGTGCCGAGTGTGCCATCTTCAAGCAGCGATTTTAGTTTCATGTATCCCGGGTCAAACCGCATCATATATGCCACCATCAATAGCACTCCAGCATTTTCGGCGGCGGCGACCATTTCGTCACCCTCAGCCACGTTACAACACATCGGTTTTTCCATCAAGATATGTTTGCCAGCATCGGCAGCAGCGCGGGTAATCTCAAGATGTGGACGTGGATGGGCGCACACATCAACTGCATCTATATCCTGTCTGTCCAGCAGTGCGCGGTAATCTGTGTATGCGTCTGCACCAAATCGCTCTGCTTGTTCGTTTGCAGATGCTTCGTTGATGTCCGCAATGGCAACAATGTCTGCGCGTCGTGTTGGTTCATGATAATATGGAGCGTGGAGGTTGCGAAAAATACCACCACATCCGATAATACCTACTTTAATTTTGTCCATCAAATTCTCCTTTCAGTCTACTCTTTTTTAGGATGGGAGCGACTCTTCGTTCTCAGAGCGTGTAAGGTATGTCCTCTTATATTCTCAACGAAACCTTGAATTTTGTCAATGTATTGTGCATAATTTGCATAGATTTTATGTCTTTCCACGCAGAGGTCGCAAATGAACATAATCTCACAAAACATATTGGAAGCATTCAAGCAACTGCCTGATATAGAAAAACATGCACTCGCCTCTGAAATCATAAAACAGGTAGCGCTGCTGGACTTCCCGCCGTTAACTGATGACGCACTCACGGAAATCGCAGATGCGCTTTTTGTTGTGCATGATGAATTTGAAACTCTAACCCAACCTACGTATCTCCTTTCTGACTACTACTTTTTAAGATAGGAGGCGGTCCCTTGTCCTGTAAGAGTTCAAACGCCTCCGCGATAATCGCGTGTTGTAATGTCGGATTGTTCGGTTCACCGAGCGGATACCCAAAACGATATGGCACAAGCAAGGCACGCGGCGGTTTTACCCGCTTCGCAATACTTTCCACAAGCGCAATTGAAACGGTGGAAATCCCTACTTCTTCAACTGCACGTTGAATCAATCCTACAGACTGATTGCACATCGGTCACACAGGCGTTAAGAAAGCAACGTCTACACCATCATCCTTGAGCAGCTGTGCGACCTCAGGGGCAGTTTGTGTAATAAGCGGTTGCGGTTTTGTGATTGATCCCATAAAACTAAAGTGTCTGTGATTGAGCAAACCGATTTTACCTTCGCTCTCCAACTCCCTAAACCTATCAAGTGGAAACGCAAGGTTAAAATCAATCTCAATACCGCGTTTATCGTAAGCCTCACTTTTATGCCCATCGGAAAGAGCATGTGTCTGGATTGAATTGGGAATTTCTCGATAGGAACAGTCATTGCTATCAAAAGGATTCTGTTCAGGGAGATAAAACCCCGCAGTCGTAATGAGCGCAACTTTACATTCGTTCAACGGCAAACTTAGCGGCGTGTTAGGTGAAGTTTTATAACGTTGAATGCGATAAAACTTCATAAAGAATTGAATTATATTATCAATTTTACGCAAAGATGTCATATTGAATTTACCGCAAACAGTTTACACCCTAATTACGCCTTATTTTCAAGGGGCCAGCCACCGTGTTCAGTGATGGTATTGTCAATATCTTGCATAACCTCTAAGGTTTTTTCAAGCGCGCCGCAGATACGTCGATAATGTTGAATTTCATCAAACGTCAAAGTTCTTGTTTTCCGGTCATCAAGCCATTTTTTTGCGGGTTGGTGCCCACCTACGCGAAATCCCCAAACATCCCTTGGGATTGGTTCGAAATACTGCGTTCGATTTATCCAAACGCGTTGGTCTGACTCATTCCACTCAACCCTTTCAACTTGTGCGTTTCCACTTATTGGAAAAGCAGATAGGTTCATATCTTCACTCTGCAAGAGGTGCAAAGTTGTAAGTTGTTCTCCTGACAGTACCAATTTCTGGAATAATAGTTGGTTAGTTGTCAACGGAATATGTGGGAAATCAATTTTGAGTTGATCGGCATACCGCTGTCGGTACCCTGGTGCATGCAAAATTGCATAGATATAATGGAAAATATCCTCTGGACCAATAGTCGTGTTGCAATCTCCCTTTCCATCATGAATGAAACGTATGGTGGCAGCATGATCACTTTCATAGTTGAGGTGTCTGCATACTTCTTCCCAATATTGTTGTGACAGGTTATGGAGCCTATGCCCACCTTGTTCTCCATAACTATATAGAGGAAATACTCGGATTCCTCCTCGTCGAAAGAGATTTATATTGGCAATTGTTTTGGAGATAAATACGAGATTCCATAAAGGCTCACCTACTGCTTGTCCGGCTCTACCGACACACATCGCTATGTTCTTCCCAGCGAGGAGGTGATTCATCAGGTTCCTTCTGGATCTAGCGATTAAGTCATCGTGATAAAAAATGAATCGATGGTCAAACGGAAAACGTAAAAATCTCTGAATGTATTTTTCAAGGTTTTGTTCTGCACGTAGTGATTCTCTCGCCTCATTTATGTCCCAGTCATTGCTCATGTTGATAGAAAGTTGATTACACAGCTCCTCATTGGATTCTACTGAATCTCGAAAGTAATTTATTCGTTCAAGTATAGGGTTAGTTTCAAAATCTGTTACCAAGTTGTCCCGAGATGAAGTAATGCCACTATTGTTTAGGGCAAATATATCGATGAGTTTCCAACCCCGTTCATATTCTTCACTTACACTTTCGCTATGTGGCACAAAAAAATAATTAGGCGATATTGGAGTCAATTCTGTCCAGGGCGTTGTATCAATATTATGGGTGGCAAGCCAGTTGTATTTGTCTTCTCGGTTTCCCCATAACTCTGCGTGGCAAATACGCGTTTGAGATAGTTTTTCGGGGGAATGCTTAACAAAAATACCGATGGACACACCTTGTTGAATTTTAAAAACGTTTTCGTCTGCTCCTCCATCGGGTGGTTTCTCATTTGTCCGCTTATTTCCGTGCAGGTCAAGGATATAGATAGCATCAAAGGTTTGCATGAGACTTTGTCGCATGCCACGAAACGTAACGTTATTGAGGTAACCGTGATTGGAAATAAAAGCGAGGACTCCGTACCCCGTGCGCTCAATACGCCATTGAGCAAACCGAATAAACTTGACATAATCATCGTTTAACCACTTTGAATTGCGTTCATCAAGGTCGCGCCCATCTACCTTAAAATAGTCTTCTGTAGAGGTGTCTCCGTCGAGTCCCCGTAATAATCCCATAATCCATTCGCCGTTGTTGTCTGACTCCCCGAAATACGGCGGATTTTTGACGATTACCATCACTGGCAAATCCCGTTTAACAGTGGCAGCGGATTCGGCTTCTCTGGCAATTTCATCTAAAAAGGTAAACAGCCCTTCTTGAGGATCTTTTGCCTCAAGCGTATCTGTGAGATAGACATTGAGGCGTTCCCCATCCTTTAAATTATATCCAAGTTGCATAAGTTGATGTGTGAGGGTTAGGTGACACATCGTATAAGGTGCAACCATACGTTCAAACCCATGAAGTCTTGGCAAGAGGTGCTGTGACACATATTCCTGCCACGCGCCACCCATGCCACTGGTTATAACGGTGTGATGTATCTGTGCAATCACCGACCGTAGAAATGTTCCTGTCCCCGCGGCTGGATCGAGGATTTGCACCTTGGGCAGCTGCTTTTCGTTAAGGTTAACTGTACCTGTATGTGCAAGCCCGTCAGACAGATTGAATTGTTTAGTTAATACTTTATCAACGCTTCGGACAATATACGAGACAACGGGTTCGGGGGTATAATAAACACCACGTTTTTTGCGGATTTCGGGATCGTAGTCACTGAGGAAATCTTCATAAAAGTGAATAATCGGACCTGCTTGTCTGCCTTCTGTCCCAAAATCAGAAATGATACTTTCCATATCAGCAAGGTCAAGTAATTCTGCAATAGGGTCAATAATCCAATGTAACTGCGTCAATCTTTGAATAGATACCCAAAGAAGTTGTGAGAGAAAAGGGTTCATTTCGTCAAGTGTTTCTATCGCATTAGTTCGAGTAAACGTCCCGTGGGTATGATGGCACCGTGCAGCAAAAAGACTGTAGGTGATCGTCTGTGCCATCATATCTGCAAAGTCTGCTTCAGACAGATCAGCGATGAGATGTTCACGAAATGCTGCTAACCGATTTTTGAGCTCGTTATTTGATACGTCCTTTAGGAGGTTGGCAATTGCCATCTTGAGCAATTGTGCTTTGCCACTTAACATCTGCGCTAAGTCTGATGCTTTACCGATCCTGGGAGGTTCCACACCAAAGAATGCGGTGAAAAACATTGAAACTTCGGAGTCATCTGTGCTTTTATGTGTCAAGCGTTGATCGGTATTGTCTATGTCTGCAATACGGACAGAGAGGCAATTTTCACCAGCACTATAGAGACGGAATTCCAAATAATCGGTTAGGATAAGATTTGGAAACGCTCTGCGATACCGTTGAAGTTGTTCTGAAGTTTCTTCGGTATCTAAATCTGTACCAGGGGGTTTTGTCTCGATCCATCCTAAAGAAACCTCCCCACGCCGCACAAGGAAATCGGGTGCATTTCCTGCAACTCGTTTGGGTTCATTGGTAATGCTATAATTGATCGTTGGTGAAAAGTTTTGACTCCACTCTCTTAAAAACTGTTGGAGAATTGGACGATAGGAGTGCTCAGTTGCATCACCACTTCGGAATGCAGTCTCAATTGCATTAAGATAATCGGTAATTGTCATAATTTCCTTAGCCGTTTGCGAAGATAAGCCGTTTCCTGTTTTGACAAGGCAGTTCTATCGTTTCTCCAGTGATACCGCTTTCAATCGTAGCAAAACCAATCTCATTCACAGCGGTATAATCATCACGTGAGCAATCGGGAGGCACTCCACCGTCGAGATAATCTGTAATCTGTTTATACGCTACTTTGAATGGGCCTGCATTTTCAGGCAAATCAAGGGTTGCATTATCAATCAGTTTACCCGCTTTGTGAACTGTTGTACCGCTATAAAACCCCGCTTGAACAGCCCCTTCGCTACCGAGAACATCGACTGAAAATCCGCCTCGGACACCGTGTTTTCCGACATGAAAACCGATAACGCCGCTTTCAAATTGGATAGTAGAACCGACAATTGCGGGTTCCGGTTCGTAAGGCTCTGGTACATCACCACCGCCTCCAACATATCCGGTTACCGAAACGGGATCATATCCAGCGAACTGGCAAATCATGTCTGTTGTGTGGATAGCGAAGGATAGCACGCCACCACCACAATACCCGATAACACTCTGCACCGCTCCGATAAGACCGTCCTTAATCAACGATTGCAGCCGGATTAGATGCGGTGCCCAATGGCGTGTATAGTCAACAACGATGGGGATACCTTTTGCGTCAGCACCTGCAGTCATTGTATCTACTTCTTCAAGTGAGCATCCGGCAGGTTTCTCAAGAAAAATGGCTTTGATGTCTGCTTTCAGAACATTCTGCATCACCTGAAAATGGTGGGGTCCTCGGACACAGACAGCAACGATGTCTAACTTTTCACTTTCAAGCATCTGGACATCCGTTTCGTAGTAATTGATGGAATTGTCTGGGAAACCTGGTCCCCACGTACTTTTAAATTCTGCTTGGCGTTCAGCGGACATATCTGCGACTGCGACCAATTCGGTTGTTTCACAATGGCGGATACCACCTGCATGGCAATAGGGATAAGCGTCATCTGGGTTGGAATAGCGTGCAGCGATGCTACCTAATCCGATAATTCCGATACGATACATTAGCGTTACTCCTTTTTACAAGATTGGTTAGAGAATAGCATAAATAGGGTAAATTGGCAAGGGGTTATAGGGTAAATATTCTCTGAGGCATTCACAGGGCTATTTAGTTTTCGTTTTTTCTGGTGTCCTTCATCACAAACGTTAATATATCCAGGACTTACGCATTCCCCTCGCTTGCGGGGGGATAAAGGGGGGTAAAGCCTTGAAAATGACAAAAAACAGGGTTAAAATCCGTGAAAGGGCAAAATTCTAAACAGGGATACTTGAATTTGCGTAAGTCCTGATATATCAATGGATTTATTGCTTTTTGTCTGAACCAGGATTTTCAGGATTACTCGGATACACAAATCAACGATATGAGGACAAATGGGAATAATATTGAACAAAAATCCTAAAATTAAATAACCCTGGGCAATTCGTTTCCATTTGACAATTCCGATATTTTGTATTACAATTCTGCTACACTATCCGTAAGGAGCGATTCATGAAACAGATAGATGGCGGAATTACCGTTCTACCTGGTGTACAAGCTGCGGGCATCCACGCTGGCATCAAAAAGGAAGAAACTAAAGATTTAGCACTCATCGTTACCGATGTACCTGCTACTGCGGCAGGTGTTTTTACCAAAAACAGTGTCACAGCTGCCCCTGTACTGGTATGTCGTCAGCACTTAAGCGATTCAACAGCACAAGCCATTATAATTAACAGTGGAAATGCCAACGCATGTACAGGCGAACTCGGTATGTCGAATGCACAACGGATGGCTGCTGCAACAGCCAAGCAACTTGGCATAGATGAAAATCTTGTCCTCGTCTCTTCAACGGGTGTTATTGGACAACAGTTACCGATGGATAGAATTGAAAACGGTATCCAACTCGCTGTCAACGCGCTCAGCACTGACGGTGGGAACGATGCCGCTGAAGCGATTATGACTACGGACACACACCCGAAATCTGCTGCTATTGAAATAGAAATTGATGGTAAACCCGTGAGAATTGGTGGGATTGCCAAAGGTTCAGGGATGATTGCACCGAATATGGCGACAATGCTCTCCTACCTAACAACAGATGCTAACATCAATAGTAAAACGCTCCAGTCTGCCTTAACTCGTGTGGTAGACAATACATATAATCTTTTAACTGTTGACACAGACCGCAGCACAAACGACACTGTGATAATACTTGCTACAGGGGGGGCAGAAAATTCGAAGTTAACTGACTCCAAAGGCAACAAATATGATACATTCTGTGAAGGATTGCAATTTGTCTGTACTGAATTGGTAAAGATGCTTGCACGCGATGGTGAAGGTGCGACCAAACTCGTTGAAGTTATTGTTAAAAGAGCCAAAAACCGTAGTGATGCAGAAAAAGCTGCACGTGCCGTTGCAGAATCTCCCCTCGTCAAAACAGCTGTTTTTGCAAACGATGCCAACTGGGGGCGGATTATGATGGCAATTGGTAAATCCGGTGCAGAATTTGACCCTTATCAAGTGGACGTACTGCTCGGAGATTATCTTCTCGTTAAAAACGGAATGGATGCGGGTTATGACGAAGATAAAGCAACCCAATTGTTTGACAACGATCCTGTTCGGATTACCATTGATCTCCGCGCTGGCGATGCTGAAATTACCATGTGGACATGCGATTATTCTTACGATTATATAAGAATTAATGCCGATTATCGGACGTAAACGAACTTTGACTAAAAACCAATTCTTCAATAGATTAAAGAAGGACGGTAGTATTAAAAGAATTTAATTTGACATTTTCCTGATAATATGTTAAAATAAATTCGCTTTTAAGATGATGTGTCATTTCTTTAACACTGATCTTTAAAGATTATGCGGGAGTAGCTCAGCGGTAGAGCTCCACCTTGCCAAGGTGGAGGTCGCGGGTTCAAATCCCGTCTCCCGCTCCATCGGTGGCGTAGCCAAGTGGTAAGGCACGAGTCTGCAAAACTCCTATCCGTCGGTTCGATTCCGACCGCCACCTCCATCCCTATATGGGCGGTTAGCTCAGGTGGCTAGAGCGCTTGCTTGACATGCAAGAGGTCACAGGTTCAAGTCCTGTACTGCCCATCCTTCCTAAGATGGAGATCGAATTGTGGTGTTCTAAACTTGTTAACTAAAGCAAAATCATTTGGAGACCCTGTTTATGAAAGCCAATTGTTTTTTCATCATAACACTCTTATTAATTTTAACGTTATCAGGACCCAATTTTATTTTAGCATCCACCCCTGAAAGAACCCTCACAGGTCACACTGATACTGTGTTCAGTGTTGAGTTCAGTCCAGAAGGTAATATGCTCGCTACTAAATCTAAAGACGGAACTATAAGGCTATGGAATCCTAACTCTGAGAGTCTCTTGAGAACCATAGATACAAATCCCCGTGGCGAGATAGCATTTAACAAAGATGGTAGTATCCTCGCAAGTGCTGAAGGGACAGACAAAGTTGTTAATCTGTGGAATACGGATACTGGCAAGCTGCAAAAAACTTTGGGAGGACATCTTGGAGATGTCTACTACGTTGCATTTTCACCCAATGGAGATGTGCTTGCAAGTGGAGATTCGGATGGCAATATTATTCTATGGAATCCCGATACTGGACAACTTCTACGCACTTGGCATGCTGATACACTTGACGGTTTAACTTTCAGTGCTGATGGCAGGTTTCTTGCCAATGGTGGTAGAGATGAACCAAATGTCAAAGTTTGGAATCCTGACACAGGGCAACTTTTGCATACGTTTGAACCAAAAGTGGAAATTGTCCTTGATATTGCGTTTAGTCCTGATGGAAACATATTAGCGAGCGCTGGTTGGGGTGGAATAGATTTATGGGATGCCAACACTGGAGAACTATTACGATCTTTTCCCAGACAAAGTGGTAGGTTTATTATAAGTGTTACGTTTAGTCCTGATGGAAAAATGCTTGCAGGTGGCAGGGATGACAAGAAAATTGACTTGTGGGATGTAGAAAATGCCCTATTCCTGAAAACACTTACTGGACACATAGGAGATGGTAGAATTTCTGACACAGCGTATGTTTATGATGTTATGTTCAGTCCCGATGGACGGATGCTTGCAAGTGCGGGTGGTGATAAAACTGTACGGCTCTGGGAAATTACACCGCCAGAAAAGGTGGCACCACCACAACCCCCAGATTTTTTAGCGGATGAGAATTTGAAAACTTGGACTGAGGATTTCAACGCGGGGCATCTTGATTCATGGACAAAACGTGAACACCAACGGGAAAGAGTCACCTGGGATGTAAAAAATGGACAGTTGGAAGCGCGTACCCAAACTTTTTGCAATGGTCGATTGAATGTGAGCAACGAATTGGCAGTTGACACAAATTATACACTTGAATTTACAGCATTTCCTATTGAGGTGGAACAACTTCGCGCTAAACTGAAAGTTGATTCCACAGATAACGCGAACGCGGGTATCTTTATTGGTAAAAAACCAGACAGTTTATATAATAAGGTGTTCCAACATGCGTATCTGTTTGCAAACCATACACTCGGCGAACCAGATAATAATAATTGGCGGTCAGGACATAGTTCTGCCCCGCGAATTGGTCTGAACCTAACAGAAATTGATGTCGTGTTTGACCGTGGACGTTTTTATCTGTACTCTGAAGGGGAATATATTGTTGACTTCCAAGTAAACATCCAAAAGATAGATTATGTTGGTATAGCAGTATTCCCTAAAAATTGTGGCGGTGAAGCTGCTGTTACTCTGGACGATTTTGAAATATCCGGTCCAGCTATACCTGATATCAGAATACCAAAAAAGGGACCTGATGACAGAATTGAAGATCAGCCGATTGAAATAGAAGATGCCTGGATTGAGGACTTCAGTGATGGACACCTTGATTCGTGGACAGAAGCTAAACATCAGGCGGAAGATAAAAGAGTCACTTGGCAAGCGAAAGATGGACTCTTGGATGTGTGGATTCAACCGTTGCAGGCAAAGGCACTCATTCAAACTTATGAGTTGGAATTTACCGGTTTACCTATCAAAGCTGAAAAACTTCGTGTTAAGGTAGACGTGCTTGAAGCACATAACGCAAACGTTGGATTGTTCATCGGGCAATACGATGATGGAAATAACATATCAAGGCGGACCTATAAAATCCTTCATAAATCTATATGGGGACCGATAGAATTCCGAGGGCAAAATCCGGAGGGTGTTTATGAAAATCTTAAGGATATAGAGATTGTCTTTGATAAAGGACATTTTGAATTGCTGTCTGAGGGAGAGCATATCCTTGAGTTTGACGAACCTAACCTTCGGACGATTGATTGTCTCGGTATCATTGCTTATACAACTGAAGTACCGCTTGCACATTTTGTGATGGATAACTTCATTATTTCAGATATTTCAGCTTACGAAAAGAAAAGTCTGAATGTCCAAGCTAAAGGAAAAGCCGCGGTTTTGTGGGGAGAGTTGAAGCAGAAATAAATTCATAAGCTTATAGTAAAATCCTGCAATCACGGTGTACACAATACCTTGCAGGCGCGCTTTGTAAGTGCGCTGTCAAACAAGAGGAGTTTTAGATGCAGATGAATCGATTTATCATGCCAATATTTCTCTTAATTTCTGCACTTGTTTTACCGAAATCCTTTGCCGCAGATGTACCACACACTGTGCTTGAAGGGCACACGGATTCTGTCCATAACGTTGCATTCAGCCCAAATAGGGATGTGCTTGCAAGTGTAAGTGCTGACAAGACTACCCATCTTTGGAATCCTCGTACAGGTAAACTCTTGAGAACCATAAACACCGGTCGAGGAAGCGGTCTCGTTTTCAGTCCGGATGGAAATATCCTGGCAAGTGGTGGAGGAAAAAACAGAGTTGTTAATTTATGGAATCCGAATACTGGAAAACTTATAAAAGCACTCAAAGGACACGAAGGCACTGTCAATAGCGTTGCATTTAAGCCCGATGGGACAGTACTTGCCAGTGGAACTCGTGATGGTAATATCCGTCTTTGGAACATAGAGACAGGAAAACTTATACGTGTTCTGGATGCCAAAAAGGTTGACGGCCTTGCTTTTAGTGCTGATGGTAATATCCTTGCTAATGGGAGCATTGCCGATAGAAACGTTAAAGTATGGGACCCTGACACTGGACAACTCCTGCATACTCTTGAACCGGATGTTGATGAGGTTTTTGATATTGCATTCAGTCCTGAAGGACACACATTGGCGAGTGCTGGTTGGGGGGGAATAGATTTATGGGATGCAAACACAGGAGAACTATTACATAGTTTTCCAAGAGAAAACGGTAGGTTTTTTCTATGCATTGCGTTTAGTCCAGATGGACGCGTGCTTGCAGTCGGAAGAGATGACAAGAAAATAGACTTGTGGGATGTAGATAATGGCCTGTTGCTGCAGACACTTACCGGACACACAGGAGACGGAAGAGATGGTGACACGGCGTTTGTCTATGACGTTATGTTTAGTCCTGATGGACAAATCTTAGCAAGTGCAGGTAGTGATAAAACAGTGCGTCTGTGGGAGGTTACGCCGCCAGAAGAGGTAGAACCACCGCCGCTCCCAGATTTTTTAGCCGATGAGAATTTGAAAACGTGGACTGAGGATTTCAACGCAAGACACCTCAATTCATGGAAAAAACGCGAGCTCCAACGCGAAAGGGTTACTTGGCAAGTTCAAAATGACCATTTACATGTACGAACCAAACCCTGGTGTAATGGACGATTGAATGTCAATGATCGACTGGAAGAACAAACTAATTACACACTTAGATTCACAGCGTTACCTATTAATGTTGAGCAGATCCGCGTCAAACTTAGTATTGTGTCTACAAACAATGCTAACGTAGGTATTTTTCTTGGCAAGGACCCTCAGGATGCACTTATCCATCCTTTTGAATATGCTTATCAATTTGCTGACCATACGCTCGGGAGTCCCGAAAAATTACCGAGAACATCAGCACCACGAATAGGACTTAATATAAACGAGATAGATGTCGTGTTTGATCATGGACATTTCTATCTTTTTTCTAATGATGAATACATTATTGATTTTGAAGTGGAAACTCTCAATACGATTGACCTTCTTGGCATCGCTGTTTTTCCGAAGGTATGTCAACAAGTAGCTGATGTAGTTGTGGATGATTTCATTATCTCCGGACCATCAATTCCCGATGAGGCCAGTCTAAATGTGCGCGCTAAGGGGAAAACTACTGTTTTATGGGGTAAGTTGAAGCAGAATTAACCAATCAATTCCGTGCGTTCGGTTCTGAAAACAAATAGAGGCAACTAATGAAACGGACCTTTTCTTTTTACCTAATTCTTTGTATACTAATTTTTGCAAGCAGCAAAGTTGCTGATGCCAAAACCTGGGTAGAGGATTTTAATACTAAATCTTTAGATTCCTGGACGAAGCATGATCCTGAGAACAGAAGCACATGGCAGCCAAAAGATGGACGCTTGGATGTCTGGATACAACCACCACCGCCCCCTGGAAAACCATCAATATATGCGCTGGAATTCGCAGGGTTTCATTTTGAAGTTGAAAAACTTAATGTTAAAGTTCAGCTTCTAAAATGCCGTAAAGCTGGCGTAGGAATTTTTATCGGACAATACGATGGGCAGGGAAATAAATTGATCGGAACTATTACATTTCTTCACGAATATATATGGGGCTTAGTAATTGGAGTAAAAAACGTAGAACAAGCAGATTTTGACCTCCTTCGAGAAGGAAATAGAGATAACATCACACCATTTTCTCCTGGAGTAATAGGAATTTCTTTCAATAAGGGTACCTTAGAAGTTTTCACGAAAGGAAAATCCATCTTTAAATACCATAACCCGCAACTCCCGACAATTAATAGTATGGGGATACTTTCTGTTGTATCTCGCGGGCGTGGCGTAGTTGCACATATTGTATTGGATAATTTTGTAATTTCGGGTCCCACTGTCCCAGCGCACGGCACCCTAAATGTGCGTCCGAAAGGCAAGGCTGCGGTTGTGTGGGGAGAGTTGAAGCAAAAATAAAAATGACATATCCATATAATGCATTATAACCATTATAATAGGAGTATATGATGAGTCGACTTAACACACTTTTTCTAATTCTCTGTGTATTGATATTTGTCACTGTACAAGTGGTGTCTGCTGAGACTTGGGTTGAGAATTTCAACGGTAACAATCTTGATTCTTGGAAAGAATATGATGAGCACTTTGATGGAGGCATTTGGGCACCAAAAAAAGTAATCTGGCAAACAAAAAAAGGAAAATTAGATGTATGGATAGAGCCGCCTCCAACACCTGGAATCTTTGAAGAATTTCCGCTCGAATTTGTTGGTTTTCCAATTATGGCTAAAGAACTCAATGTCAAAGTCAATATTCTTGAGACAAGCAGATTCGGCATTGGAATTCTAATAGGACAACATGATAAAAGAGGTGGTGTAATAGACCATACTTTTCATTTTCTTAACAGTTCTTTTATCGCTTTAAATAAAACTCCTTTTAGAAATGGAGTAATTCAAACACCACCACTACATACATTTGAAATAATGGAAATCGCACAGCAAGTCCCTTCAGATCATTTTCCACTTGAAGAAATGGAAATTTCATTTAACAATGGACACTTCAAGTTTTTATCTAAAGGCGATCTATTAACTGAATTCAAGTGTCCGCAAATGACAAAAGTTGATTGCATTGGGATAATTGCGTATGTGGAACGTGGGGCAGGGGCGATTGGAGAATTTGTATTGGATGACTTTGAAATTTCCGCTCCCACATTTTATGATGTCAACCCCAAAAGTAAGGCTACGGTTTTATGGGGAGAACTGAAACGTCCTTAAAAGAGATAGGAAAGTAGTTTGTGTCCATCACGGAAATCGGGAATGATAATATCCGCTCCAGCACGAATAAGACGTTCCCGTTTATCAGCGTTCATATTGTAAACGTTATCTTCAACTGAAGCCACCCCCACGGCAATTGCGCCTACCGCTTTAGCGTTTTCAATCTCCACATACCCATCCCCGACAATAAGAAGTTCACTGCCGCTCAATTTGAAATCTGTGAGAATTTTCTGGATAACCATGGCTTTGGAAAACTTCTTATATTCACGTAATGCGCCAAAGATACCACCACTAAAAAACGCTGCAACCGCAAGAAGTTCCGCTTCGTTTTTGACGAATTCAACATCAGTTCCACTTGCAAGATAACATTTCACGCCCAATTCATGCAAACTTTGCAGGAATTCCAACACCATTGGAACACGTAACGTTTCTGCAGATAAGTTTCCCGCTGCGAGTCCTGAAATACGTTGTTCAACAATAGGTAGTAGGCGACTATTGTATTCATCTTTGTATGCAAGTGGATCCTTCGGGGTACCTCCTCGCTTCTCAATTTCCTCACCTAACTGAATCATCTGATAAATCGTCTGTTTACCTGTTAGTCTGTCAACGAATTCAACTACGATGGCTTCTAATTGTTCCTGGGTTTCAGTGGTATCCGTTTCTGTTTGAAGAAACTCGACCATCATTGGCACCATCACGTTTTGCCACCCGTCTCGAATGAGAGAAATCGTCCCATCAAAATCAAAAACGACATGACGGATATTCCCAGGCTGGATTTTTCGGTGGACTTCAATTTTCGTCCCGTCTAAAATACTCTGCATAAGGTGTCCTTATTTTAATAAAGATATTGATTTCTTGATGCTTTTCTGATAATATAAAGGTATATAGATAATTATGCAACGAAAATTTGCCCTCACCTGGAAATGGTATGGATGAAAAAGAGATTCTCAAAAAGATTCGACGTATAGACATTTTCACAAATCGGTTAGTGAATACCGTTTTTGCGGGCGAGTATAAAAGTATTTTCAAGGGACAAGGCATTACGTTTGATGAGGTGCGCGAATATCAGGAAGGTGATGAAATCCGGGCGATTGACTGGAATGTCACTGCACGCATGGGACACGCCTACGTCAAAAAGTATGTTGAGGAACGTGAGTTGGTAATGATGTTGCTGGTGGACATGAGCGCATCAACTGCGTTTGGAAGTATCCCTGAAACGAAAGCGGAAATCGCAGCAGAAATTGCTGCGCTTCTCGCTTTTTCTGCCATCAAAAACAGTGACAAAGTCGGTTTAATATGTTTCACCGATACAGTTGAGCATTTTGTCGCGCCACGCAAAGGGAAAAGACATGTCTTGCGTGTTGTTCGAGATATTCTACGTTTTCAACCGAATCATTCTCGTACAGATATTACTGAAGCATTGAAATTTGCTGATCAAGTTTTAAAACCACATAGCGTTGTATTTCTAATATCGGATTTTATGGATACTGACTACCAGAAGCAGCTCCGCATCACCGGCAAACGGCATTCACTCATCGCTATCACACTACAAGATCGTAGAGAAGTCCAGATACCAAACGTAGGTTTAATAGAATTTGAGGATGCAGAGACGGGTGAGCGAATTGTATTAGATACACGTTCTGAACAAGCAAGGCAACTCTATGCAGAACTCAATCAAAAAACGGATGCAGAACGGCTACAAGCTTTTCGGGGAAGCCAAACAGATTTTATCAATATCCGGACAGATGAGTCTTATGTAGCGCCACTTATGCGTTTCTTTCGTCAACGTGCTGCGCGTAGTTAGATGAGAGGTGTGCATAAATACGTAACTATTAGGGTTATTTAGTTTTTCGGACGAATTTTTAACACCTGCTATATACCCCAGGCCGGTAGGTGCGGTTAGGAAACCGCACCATAGGTGTCAATTTAGCGTCTAATCTTTCTTATGGGAAGGCTTTCTAATCCTGATAGGACAAGATTTTTTATTGTCTGAACCAGGATTCACAGGATTATAGGATTTGCAGGATTGAAGAAACCTTTGCCCCAACAGATCATTTGCAGAAGCGTAGCGTTTGGACTGGTGTGTTGTTGCTAAATCTGCAAGAAGGAACTTGATGAGGAAAAATCTGCTAATCCTGCTAATCCTGGTTCAGACAGGTTCACATTGTCTAACACGGACAAAAACAGATTCATTCCCTTAAATTGATGCCTATGGGTATGTCAGAATACGCGTATGGTATTCTGAATTGGTTAGGAAACCGCACCTACCGGCCTAGTGCTTAGTCAAGTGCTAATTGATGGGCTTGAAAGGGTCGGGAATCGGAGTTCCCTCCTACCATAAGCAACCCATCGGTAGGAGCGATCTCCGAATCTCGACCTACAATAATATGTTGACAAAGCACTAGAGTCCTAACTTTGAGTCCACCTTAATAACGGAAAACTCAAAAGACTAAATAACCCTGACTTACTATTGAAATAAATGGAAAACTATGATATTCTTGCTATTGGCCGCAGCTCCATAGACCTATACTCTAACGATGTCGGAAGTGCTTTTCCTGAAATCACAAGTTTTGGCGCGTTTGTCGGAGGGTGTCCTACCAATATCAGTGTAGGAACACAGCGGCTTGGGCTAAAGTCAGCTCTGCTCACAGCAGTTGGTGATGATCCGGTCGGAGAATTCCTACTCAAGTTTTTGAGGGATGAAGGCGTTGAAACGCAATTTATTGTCAACAAACCGGGGCACCGAACAAGTGCTGTTGTACTCGGAATTGAGCCGCCTGACCGATTTCCACTCATCTATTACCGTGATAACTGCGCCGATATTGAACTTACAATTGATGATGTCCTTGCGTCACCGATTGCTGAATGTCGTTCAGTGCTAATATCTGGAACAGGTCTCAGTAAAGAACCGAGCCGGAGCGCTACACTTTACGCTGCAGAACAGGCAAAAGCGATGGAACGGCAGGTGTTTTTGGATTTAGATTTTCGCGCAGACCAATGGCATGACCCGCGAGCTTTCGGTGTAAGTGTGCGATCCGCTTTGCGCAACGTCAACATCGCCATCGGGACTGAGGAGGAGATTAAAGCAGCATCCCTTACCGACATTTCACAGATGTCAATAGAACATTTCCAAATCTCAAATCCGAATATTGAAGGGGATATGGAAAATGCCATTGCGACCATTCTAAGTGCCGGCCCTGAGGCATTAGTAGTGAAGCGTGGCAGTGATGGCGCAGACATCTACTTAAAGCATGGAGAAGTCATTCATGCTGAACCTTTTCCAGTTGAAATCTATAATACGCTTGGAGCAGGAGATGCGTTTGCAAGCGGGTTTATCTATGGTGTCCTAAACCAATGGGATTGGCGAAAATCGGCTCGGCTGGGTAATGCAACCGGGGCGATTGTTGTTACACGGCACGGGTGTGCAAACTTTATGCCGACAATGGCAGAAGTCAACACCTTTGTCGCACAACGAGGTGAGCTATAGTTCATTTATGATGAATTATTGAAATAATTAGACAGTTCATCTGTAGGAGCGATCTCCGAATCGCGACTGAACATAAGAGTAGTCGGGAATCGGAGTTCCCTCCTACAAACCATCGGTGTATAATTAATTCTAAAATCTACCATAAATATAAACCGAGATAGAAGGTGATTAAAATGAAAAATAGAGATTTAACTATGGGACAAGCCATTATCCAATTTCTCACGCAGCAATACGTTGAACGTGATGGAATTGAGAGGGCTTTTTTCGCAGGCATGTTCGGTATCTTCGGACATGGAAACGTAGCGGGGATTGGGCAAGCGCTGCACCAATACTCCGATGTCCTCCGTTTTTATCAAACACGTAACGAACAATCTATGGTGCATACTGCCGCCGCTTACGCTAAAATGTCTAACCGACTCAGTGCCTTTGCTTGCACCACTTCTATTGGACCAGGCGCAACGAACATGCTGACCGGTGCTGCGGGAGCAACAATTAACCGATTACCAGTGCTGTTATTACCGGGAGATATTTTTTCAACACGTTTGGTTGCCCCTGTTTTGCAGCAGTTAGAGTCTCCCAATTCACAAGACTTTTCTGTCAACGATTGCTTCAAGTCGGTATCTCGCTACTGGGACCGCATCAATCGTCCTGAGCAGATTATCACTGCACTGCCAGAAGCAATGCGCGTGCTTACTTCACAAGCGGAAACAGGAACCGTGACATTAGCCTTGCCTCAAGACGTTCAAGCGGAAGCGTTCCCTTACCCTGAACAACTCTTTGAAAAACGGGTTTATACTATTCCAAGACCTCGTGCCGATGTGAATCTTCTCAATCGTGCTGTCCAATGGATTTCAAATAGTGAAAGACCAATAATCATTGCAGGTGGCGGTGTCATCTATAGCGAGGCAACTGAGCAGTTGGCAAAATTTGCGGAGCAAACTGGCATCCCTGTCGGTGAAACATTTGCAGGTAAAGGTTCATTAAGGTACGACCATCCACAAAACCTTGGTGCAATAGGTGCAACCGGCACGCCTGGTGCCAATATCGCTGCACGTGAAGCAGACTTAGTCATAGCCATCGGAACACGGTTGAGCGATTTCACAACTGCGTCTAAAACCGCTTTCCAAAATCCAAATGTGCGATTTATCGCTATTAATATTGCAGAGTTTGATGCTGCGAAACACGCAGCCCTACCGTTAGTTGCAGACGCTCGTGTTACGCTGTCTGAGTTGATAGACGCTATCGGAACGTATAAAATTAATGCCGATTACGCAACACAGATTGAAAATTATCGAGATGCTTGGGAAGAAGAAGTCGAAAGACTCTTCCATCTTGACTATCGCCCGCTGCCGAGTCAGAGTGAAGTCATTGGGGTTGTTAATGCGTTTTCGCGTCCTGAAGATGTCGTTGTCTGTGCCGCAGGAAGCCTCCCTGGTGACCTGCATAAGTTGTGGCGCACGCGTAACCCGAAGCAGTTTCATCTGGAATATGGCTATTCCTGTATGGGATATGAAATCGCTGGCGGATTAGGTATTAAAATGGCTGATCCTACGCGCGATGTCTATGTGCTTGTCGGAGATGGTTCATACCTCATGTTAGCACAAGAAATCATCACCTCAATTCAGGAAGGCTACAAATTGATTATTGTGTTAATCAATAACGATGGACACAGCAGCATTGGTGGATTGTCGCAAGCAACAGGGGCACAAGGTTTCGCAACCCGATTCCGATACCGTGATGGTGATACCGGAGAACTAAAAGGGGATATTTTACCCGTTGATCTCGCAGCAAATGCAAAAAGCCTTGGTGCTAACGTCATTGAGGCAACAACTACGCAAAGTTTAAAGACTGCACTACAGGAAGCTCGGGAAGCTGATAGAACAACCGTTGTCAAGATTGATGTGGATTTTGACGTAAGGGTGCCACAGTACGAATCGTGGTGGGATGTGCCTGTTGCAGAAGTTTCAGAGGTAGATTCTGCAAAACAAGCATATCAAGAGTATAAAGAAGCAAAGCAGAAAGAGCGATATTTTCTTGGGTAGGTCTACTCCGTACCCCAGGTAGATGCGGTTTCCTAACCGCACCGTGCTTGTTTGAAGAGCACACGACAAGCTAAATTGATGCCTATGGTCCAGTACAATTAACGGCGCACATTGATAGGTGAGTTTTGTAACCGTGTCTATTGACGGCGCATCGTTAATTGCAAAATTAAAATATTAGAAAGGAAAATCTAACGTTATGAAAGCATCAGAACTATTAACCAAACTTAAAGAAGGTGAAGCTATTCCGTGCAGCAACTGCGATCACACAATTCCTGCTGACGAAATGATGGGTTTCGTCTTTAAATTAGGAAAACTCGCGCCGCGCATGGAAAACGCAAATGTCGGCGACATTACTTGTGTTCAGTGTCAAGTTGATGACCCGGATATTAAGATTACACCGCGCGGACCTGATGTCAAATTTGTGCGCGGGGATTAATTGACCTAATCAAGACCTGCCTTACACACTCTTCTAAAGAGGAATCTATATGTCGGAACAAATCGTTGGTAGAAATCCGGTTATAGAAGCGCTCCGTAGTGGATCACGGCAGATAGAGAAAATCTTGATTGTTCAAGGCAGTGAACATTCTCGTCTCCGACAAATAATTGACGCAGCTGAGCGCAAAGGTATTCCATATCAACGTTGTCCAAGGCACTATCTGGATAGCTTGCAGCCAAATCATCAAGGTGTCATCGCCTATATCAGTAAGTTTCAGTATACAGAGTTGTCAACGCTTTTGAAAAAGATTGAGAACAATAAAGATGTCCCTGCTCTCTTAATAATGTTAGATCAGATTCATGATCCGAGAAATTTAGGTGCGATTCTACGCACTGCTAATGCAACAGGGACGGATGGGGTGCTAATCCCCAAAAACAACGCAGTTGAAATTACAGCTGCAGTCCATAAAGCAGCAGCGGGTAGCACAGAATACACACCGATTACTAAGGTGACAAACCTTGCGCAAACTATTGAAAAACTTAAGTCAGTCGGGGTGTGGGTCGCTGGCACTGCTGAAGATGCAGAACTCCCCTATACCGATGCTGACTTTACAGTGCCATTATGTATTGTTTTGGGGAACGAAGGAAAAGGAATTCGGAGGCTCGTTAAGGAAAAATGTGATTATCTCGTGCATCTGCCGATGTTAGGTCAAATTCGTTCATTGAACGTATCTGTTACGGCGGGGGTGCTGCTATACGAAGTCCTTCAGCAACGCGGTGTTAAATAACACCTTCTTCTTTTAAACTATAAAAGATACCATCACCGATAATAATGTGGTCTAATACTTTGATGCCGACATAGTTCCCAGCTTCAATTAATTGTTTGGTAGCACGGATGTCTTCTTGGCTCGGCTGTGGGTCGCCAGATGGGTGATTATGTGCAAGAACAATGGAGTTTGCGGATTCTTCAATTGCAAATCGAAAAATTTCTCGTGGATGAAAAACACTGGCGTTTAATGTGCCTTCAAACACTGTATCTTCAGAGATAAGTTTTTTACCCCACTGAATCTCGTTATCGGAGTCACCCGCGATGCCTTGCGTTGTGACACCGCCTTTGGTATCAAGGCACATCACACAAACAACTTCCTTTCGGAGGTCGCGCATGAGCGGCATTAACATGTCAGCCACATCACTCGGAGAACTAATCTTAACCCGGTCAGCATGAGAACGTGCTAAACGGCGTCCTAATTCAAATGCAGCAACCAGTTGTGCAGCCTTTGCAGCACCAACACCTTTAATCGATTCAAACTGTTTCGGTCGATTTTCTGCCATACGTTTTAGGTCGTTATTATACTCAGTCAGTATCTGTTCACCGAGCTGCACAGCAGTCGTACCTTTGAAGCCGCTTTTGAGAATAAGTGCGAGAAGTTCTGAGGTCTTCAAATGTGAGGGACCGTGTTTGTAAAGTCGTTCACGAGGGCGTTCATCTTTTGGAAGGTCTTTGATTCGTAATCTGTCAACGGAGTACATCTTGTTCCTTTTAATTAATAATGAAAATTCTATCTTGGTTTTAAAGTATAGTCAGTTTTGATAATAAAGGCAAGCGAAATTAAAGAGCTGATTTACCTCCAGTTTTTGTAGAGGCAAATGTACATAAATGTAAGTTCAATAAATATTTAGAAGTTACATATCATTGGCAACTGATAGTCATTTTCCTGGAGTGCTTTAGACATTATAACGTCAGGACTTACGCAATAATATAAAATTGTGTTATACTATTTTATTATGACGAATGTCAAGTGCGCTGGAAGATAGAATTACTTCATCGTGAGATCAAACAAGTCACGGGTATCGGTAATTGTCAATGTCGTCCAATGCGTGCCCAAAGAAATCATATCGCTTGTTGTTTTCAGGTATGGGTTTGTTTGAAGCGAATAGCCCGTTCACTCGGTCAAACGATTTACCAACTCAAAGACAGTTTATTGGATGATTATATGCGACATCAACTCTCTAATCCGTCAATAATCTTCAAAAATGCGTAAGTCCTGATATAAAGGAAAGGAGGATGTTAGGACTGTGATGTTTTCGGAGGATAACAAAAAAATAATTGCTACTGTGGATCGGCAGAAGAAGGCATGCGTGTGGGATGCTAAAACAGGGAAGGAACTTACGTCAACACCTGCTGATATTCCAAGTAGTTCCAAGAGATTATTGCATGCCCCCGATGGCACGACTACTGCACAAGTGAGTCAAAACGGTACTTTGCTAATTCGTGAAAGGGATACAACTTTACAAAAAAATAGCGCTACCATCTTATAATCAACTGACCTGACCTTATAATAACCCAAATTGCCACTTATAAGTTTTAGACATGGAAATTCTGTCTTTAGAAAAAATGCGGATAATTAGCCAATATTTTGTGGCGCAAACTGTATGAAGATCACTTAAAATGTTCCGAATATACATAATGAAAATTACCGATTTAATTACTTAATCTTCATTCAGTTTGTGCTGTCCCCGTTGCATTTCTAACAACCGGTAATGAGACAAAAATTATAGTAAACTTTAGAATTAACTGGACATTTTGAGGTGTAGGAGGGAACTCCGATTCCCGACTACTCTTATGTTCAGTCGCGATTCGGAGATCGCTCCTACAGAAAATGTGTATCATTATTTTCAAAGTTCACTATAATAGAAATTGTATAAGTAGGGTCAATTTCTCAATGCTACTGTTACTGCCCGGGAAGATGGTGAACCCCAGCCCGGAACAACAATACTCCATCTTCCCGCAGGTCCCCCAGCGACCATAAGAAGTAGGTCTGTTTCCGAATATCGCGCTGTCGTCTCTGCAATGTAGTGTCGCACGTCTGCTTTGCTAAAGCCGCCTGCTGAAATTGTCTTTGCATGTTCAATGCTTATGACGATAAGCGTTTCACCGCTACTGTTGCCGGGAGCAGAAATATTCTGGCAAATTGTGTTGAGAATACCCTCAGCTGTATTACTGCCATGATCATTTATACTCTGTGGACCTGAACCTGCAAAGACCGTTACGGTACTCTCTGCAGACTCAAAACCCCGATCAACATGTAATGGTTCCCAAGGGCTATCCTCCTCTTTTTCAGCAATGCAACATGTAAACTTGCCGATATGCCCAAACGCAGCCCGGTCTAATTCGCCTGGCAGTGCGCCACCAATGTTTGTACAGATAAGCCGCACTGCTCTGCCGATAGTTGCGTTTGCACGCCATCCCTGTCCGAACAAATTGAAACCATCATTAATGTCTAACACTTTCCTGATCGGACCATTTACCACCAACATAGGAGCAACATGTGAAGTAGTAACCTGAACACCATGTAAATTAAATGCCTCGGATGTCATTGCTTCCACTGCAGCCAGAACAACTGGAAAATACGCCGGTAGACAACCTGCCATGACTGCGTTAATTGCTATCCTCTCAACCGTCGCCCTCCCCCATTTAGGCGGAATCGATGCGATTAATTCCTCAGAAAAGCGTTCAGTACCGCTAAGCATTCTTTCAACGCGTTCCGGTGTCGGTGGAACAACAGGAAGGCCGTCAGTCCATCCATTCTCATAGCAAGCCTCAATTGGGTCAACTGTCTCGCCAATAGAAACTTGTTTGGCGTGCCATGTTTGTGTCATTCTTGCCTCCTTAAGATAAGATTGATATGTTTTCTTTGGACATGCTATTATGTTAACATAGACCTTTTGGGTTGGCAAGAAACTATCCGCCACATAATAACGCGTAGGTGAGATTCACTGTTGATTAAAATTCGTATTGAAATAGAAAACTAATATTCAATTGAATCGAATAGCACCGTTAAGTGAGGAAATGTGTTAGAGCAAAACACTACATCACGACATCACAATAGCAAAATTACTTTAGAAACGACACCCCTTAAACCGATGGGATTTGGGGAAATTCTGGATACAACGTTTAGTTTGTATCGGAAACATTTTACGTTATTTTTGGGCTTGTCGCATTTTCGGTCTTTGGGGAATTAGCATTACATCTTTTTACGGATTTTTCTGATTTCTTCTTTTTCCGTTACTTTTTATTAGGAATAGGAACCGTCATATTTTCAGTCGCTTTCTCCACTATAGGTATAGGTGGAATAGTAATCGGAACTGGTGCAACCTATCTGAGTGAAGAAAGCACAATTCGCTCAATTTTGCAGACAACAATGCAGCGGTTTTGGCAATTGTTAGGATGTTTACTTTTTTGGGGGTTAGTTGCTGGCGGTTTGGCAGTTACGATCATTGGAATCCCGTTTGCAATCTATTTCGCAGTGCGTTGGGGACTATTCCTCGGACCAGTCATGTTTGAAAAGCCTTTGGTAAGTAATGCTTTGAGGCGCAGTAGTGAGCTGGTCAAAGGGACATGGTGGCAAATGTTTGGCATATTACTTGCGCTCTTTTTGTTTAGCACACTTGTTCACATGATATTAGAAATTTCTATCGGATTCATATTTATTTTAACAAACCCTGGTGGTGAAATTGGCTTCATTGATATTCTTAAATGGGGACTACTCTCGGAACCTTTTGAGAACAGCACGGCGCTTTTTAACGCGATTTTGTTTGCAATACACCTTTGTGTTTCTGCAATTTCATATCCAATTTGGCTCATCGGTATTGCCCTTCTTTACTTCAACCAACGTATTCGGAAAGAGGGTTTTGATATTGAGATGCAAGCACGGGATACCTAATGTCGTTGAACGTGTCTTATTTGATTTGTAAGTAACATTACACGTAAAAATTAAGTTAAAAATAGAAACCCTCAAATTCACAGGAGAAAAAATTGAAATCTGTTACATTTCACGGAATTATCGCTGCAAGAAAAATAGTGTTCCGCTTTTTAAAACCGACACCTTTAACCCACTATCCCGAATTGTCAGAAAAACTCGGATTTCAGGCATATATCAAACATGAAAACCATCTACCGACAGGCAGCTTCAAGGTGCGCGGCGGCATTAATTTCATGTCTAATTTATCGGCAGAACAGAAAAAACGGGGTGTCGTTACGGCAACACGCGGCAATCATGGGCAATCCATTACTTATGCTGCGGCACAGTTTGGTGTAAAAGCAACCATCGTTGTTCCTTACGGGAATAACCCAGAGAAAAACAGCGCGATGCGTGCGTATGGCGCGAAACTCATTGAACACGGGAACGATTTTGACGAGGCGCGTGAATTGTGTGACACGCTTCAAGTAGAACGCGGTCTCTATTATGTGCACCCGTGCATGGAGCCGGCACTCATCCACGGTGTAGGCACGTATTCGCTTGAGATTTTTAAAAAACTACCCAATGTACACACAATTATTGTCCCGATTGGGGGTGGTAGCGGTGTATGTGGTGCAATTACCGTCGCCAAGGCAATTAATCCAAACGTTAAGATTATTGGAGTCCAGGCGGAAAATGCCCCAGCCATATACCGTTCATGGAAAGCAGGAAAGCATGTAGAGACCGATTCTTGTAGGACAATCGCAGACGGTCTCGCGACGCGAGTTCCATTCAAACTGCCATTCTCCATCATAAAAGAGGGTATCCATGACATTGTTACGGTCAGTGAGAAAGAAATAAAAACCGGTATCCGAACAGCGTTGCGATGGACGCACAATTTAGCGGAAGGGGCAGGTGCAGCAGCACTCGCAGCTGCGTTCAAACTTGCGGATATGTTGTCCGGACAGAACGTAGTGATGGTAATGAGCGGTGGCAACTTGGATATGGACACACTTAAAGAAGTATTAGCCGATTCCTAATCGGACCAATTATGAATCACGTAAACGGGAGCGGAGTTTTCAGCCAATTGAAGCTCCACCCATTCTGCATTATCAACAAATTCGTTCCGCAGCGCGTTTGTTAAGTCCGGATGGATATGTAACGATGTTAAGTCCCAACGTAGGTTTTGGCTGCTTTGGACTACAACATTAGTTTCCTCCGCGATGAGAGAAATGCGCTGCAAACCGTTGTTTTTTCGAGTTAACTGTAATTCTGATAACACGTAGTGGATAGTTTGCAGTGGATCTCGCATTTCAGCTTTATAGTTTGCGCTATTCTCCATCGCGAGGTAGTGGCCAAAACGCATCAGTTTCAAGTTACCAAGAAAATGATCAGTCTCATATTCTGCAGGGCGAGGTAATCCTCCGTAAATGATGATATGTTGAGAGCTATAGGTATCCAAAACGTATTTAACGGCTAATTGTCCATCGGTGTAATCTTTGTCCGTTTGCCCTATCCATTTTTCAACGGTCCGTTTCGCTTCAGTCGTTCTCCCCTCGATTGAATCTAAATCTCCAATAAGAATATCCGGTGTAAGAGTCTTACCATCCTGCTGACTTAATTCGTCAAATATTTGGATACCGCCATCGGCACAGATAAGTGGGTACCCTTTTTTCATCGCGCACTCTATTTCTTGTCGGTAAAAATTCAGATATCGCGTGTCGTAGTATCCATTAAGGAAGATTAACGCTGCTTTCATAAATGTTATATGATGGTATCAATCGCGTAGGATGATAAGAACGTTTGACACGTTTTAGGTTTTCTAACCCCGAATCGTCCATAGCATTTATCCACTTGTAGGTCTCTATCAACTCTCTGCAAAATTCACGATAGATAAATTGTGAAAGCCCCTTTATGTTGAAGTCTGCAATTTCAAACAGGACACAGAAAATCTCACTGTTCAATTCATATCCGAAGGTATAAGCGCGCAACTCACCATCAATGCGGACAACCCTACCAATCAACCCTAATTCCCCTGCATATGTTATGCCAATCCGGTGTGCAGATTGTGAATCGTTAAGCATTGCTTGATAGATCGGGTCATCATATTTTTCTGCACGGGACTTTCGCCATCTCTTGTATAGATGAAGGCAAGCATCTCTATCAGTTGGTTGATACGGTTCAGATGTTATTGAGGGGTATCGTGCAATAAATGCGTTGTAAGCATGTCTTTGCTGTTTGTAACGATTCCCCCGCAGATCACTCAGATCCTCTGTCCTATAGATATATTCAGTTTCTTTTCGGAAAGCGCGAAAACCTTTATTTTGGAAAACAGAAAGTAGTTCTTCTGGGACATTTTCAATGCGTGCAATCTGCGGATTCTGATTTGATTTAAGCATGAATTGGGACACATCGCGAACCGTCTTTAAATATGAACGGTTGCCGACTGCACAAGGTATCGGCAGAATCGGCATAAAATAGTCTTCTCCCTGTTTAGCAAAGATACAGAAGTGGTCATGTAGCAGTGCCCAGTAGAACTGAAAATGATTTCGCCATACATAAATCGGTGCAAACGCATAATTGGACAGCTGAGTCTGCATTCGGGACGCGTACGTCTCAAAAACGGATTTGTCCTCAAGGGTTAGGGGGCGCAATTGCATGTGTCAATTTTTGATTGAGTGTCCGAAAAACTTTCACCGTTTCCTGATAATCACCTATGAGACTCCAATTTGCAGCAATCTGTTCCCTTACTACCTCTGATTCAACGTAATCAATAACGTACTGCAGATGGTGCTGAAAGGTCTCCGTTTCAAAATGTGCTTCACTAAACGGGCAGAGCATATCCACTCCTAACACTATACGGGTTCTATCCTCGTTGAACATCAAAGCGAAGGGATAAAGTTGGCAATCAAGCGGACGATTGACATAGATAGTACATCTATTTGTTTCAGGTTCAAAGAACGGACAGATGTAAAAATCCTTATACGATTTTAGCTCAATCTGTGAACTTTTTCCATCTGCTTGTGGTTGAAATAAAGTTGGGTCAACACCTTGAGAAATTGCATGTCGTTTCTCTGCTTCAGTAAAAATTGGCGCGAGAGGACTATCTGACTCTAAAAAGCGGCAGCAAACGTCGCAGGAAAAACATACTTCACTGGGAATGATCTGGTAGAGTTTTGGTCTGGACATGCAGGTTTCCTTTTCATCTGTCGGGACATAAGGAATTTGATGTGCTTTTGAAGATGTCATTTTATAGTGAAATCAAAAAATATATGTACGCTTTTGGTCCGTGGGTACTAAACAGCCGGACTGTGTTGTAGCACAACCTGTATGAAGATTAATTTATTAATTCGGTAATTTTCTATCCGTACGAGGCAAGTGTACTCCCCCGCTGGCGAGGTTTCCTAACCTTGCCACATTACCGAAATATTTTCTTAAACTTCATTTAGGTTGCTCTACAATTGTGTGCAAGTAATTATAGATTCCACTATAATACCCTTTTGTCAGCCTATTGCAAAATGAGCGTTTTCAGAAATAAGCACTATGAAGGGTTATTATCCTCTACCCGTTCAATAATCTCACCTGTCTCGCGGTCTCTGAAAATGCGTTTCATTCTGCCATCCGGCATCCGCTCATCTTTGAGATGAGCATACCGTTCATCAGCATCTGACTTTCCTGCTTGTGTATCATCAGTTTCCGCTTCACCACGCCAGTCTGCAAGCTCAACTGCTTCCCACTGCTTTGTTTTTGCAGATTTGTAGCAGGCATCAATGATTGCGTTGACAACATATCCATCATAGAAGGTTTCCAGCGGTTCCCTGCCTTCGTCCATTGCGTTGAACATATCAAGGAACATATCCCGGTAACCAAGCTCGGCAACTTCATCGCCGACAGGAAAGAGCCAACCTGTATCACTCTCCGCTTTTTCTGCGACATAACCACCTTGTCCAACTGCTGTAAACATCTCAAAACCTGTTCGCAGCCAGTGATTGAGCCAGATCGTCCCTTCGCTGCCAGAAACTTCGTCGCGTAGATCCATGCCACCACGAAATGCCCAACCAACCTCAAATTGTCCCATCGCGCCGCTTTCAAATCGTATCAGCGCGATGCCGTGATCCTCTGCATCAATCGGATGCACAAGCGTGTCTGCCCAGCACATAACCTCAAGCGGTTTGTTGTTCTTCCCAACGAAATTTCGGATAATCTCAATACAGTGGCATCCCATATCAACGATTGCACCGCCGCCTGCTTGTTCTAAGTCCCAAAACCAGTCACTATGTGGACCGGGATGTGTCTCTCTGGAACGCACCCATAAAATCTTGCCGAGCGCTCCATTTTGAACGGACTCCAATGCCTTCAAGGTTTTTGGCGGATATACCAAATCTTCCAGGTAACCGCCAAACACACCAGCATTTTCAACGATGTCTAACATCGCTTTCGCTTCTTCAGCGGTGCGTCCGAGCGGTTTCGTACAGAGGATCGCCTTACCAGCTTCTGCTGCAAGTTCAACCGCCCTCAGATGTAAGTTGTTCGGTAATCCAATGACAACAGTATCTGTCTCAGGATGATTGATGGCTTCTGCTAAATCGGTTGTTGCGTTAGGAATATCCCACTCTTTGGCAAATTCAGTTGCGCGTTCCTCGCGCCGAGAATAAGCGATGTGTACCCGGTCCGCGCCGCGCTGATTATGAAACGTCATCGTGTAAAACATTCCGATGAGTCCTGTGCCGAGCATCGTAACTTTATGGCTTTTCTGTTCTGACATTCATTCCTCCATTAGAAGTGTTTTTAAAAAGAAAGATTAAGCAAGGTAACCTCGCCCGCAAACTATTTCGTTTTGTACGCTGAAATCACACCCCAGTCATCAACCGTCCAGCAGTGATCTTTATCTGTGGCATGGACCCCTTTAAGAGTTCCGCTTCCACCGGCTTTTGAAGCGCTCCACGTTTTGCCGCTATTTGTGGTATGCAATACAGCACCGAAATCCCCGACTGTCCAACCTATCATGTTATCCACAAACATAATATCGTGGAGATCGTCATAGGATTCAGTTTTTTGCTGTTTCCAAGTTTTGCCACCATCGCTTGTGTGAAGAATTAATCCCTCCTGCCCACAAATCCATCCGGTTTTTTCATCGAAAAAATGGATACCGAACAAGTTGTTATCAAAACCAGCATTCTGTTTTTCCCATGTTTCACCGCCATCTGTGGTATGCAGAAGTGTTCCATAAGACCCAATGATCCAACCTGTTGTAGGTGAAACAAACCAGATGTTTTCCAGGTTGTTTCGTGTTTCCCCAACACGTGCACGTTCTGAGCTGCCAATCCATGTTTCACCACCATCGGTTGTCTTGAGAATAGTGTTCTCTGAGCCCACAATGAAACCGACTGCCTCGCTGAGCATCTGAATTCCCATTAGGTGAGCACGTATGCCACCTCTACGCGGATTATTATTTTGTCTCGCAGCCTCGCTTCTTGCTATTTTTCGGTTCCAGGTTTTCCCGCCATTTTCAGTTTTTAGGATAGTTCCTCTTGCGCCTGTAATATAACCTACCTTTTCATTGACAAAGTAGATATTATAGAGCGTAGGTGAACCGCCACCTCTGAAGCCGGGCGGAGGACCACCGCCAGCACCAGGGGGACCTCCTGGTCTCTGCCCCGCGGGTGCTCCAGGGGGGCGCATATTGATTTCTTTTTTTGTCCAAGTTTTCCCACCATCCGTAGTTACAAGCACTAAGCCGCTATCCCCAACCACTAAACCGTTTTGATTATCCCAAAAATGTACATCATGTAACATCCCTTGAATGCCATCATCACGGATGAAATTGTCTTCTCGTAAGACAGTCCACTTCGTTTCAGCTACCGAATCTGAAAAAAAGACTATCACAACGATAAGCAATATGATAGATTTGATAATTGTTTTAATCATGGCAGTCTCCTTTTTATAGAAATTATGTGAAAAATTCCTCATTATGAGGTCGCACATCCACTTCAAAACTCCAAGCACTACGTTCTTGTTGAACCAGAGCCCAATAAGTATCGGCAATAGAGTCAGGTGCAAGCAACGGTTCATCTTCTGCCAACTGATACCGATCTCTAATACCGGGTGTATCAATTACCCCGTCAATGATGATATGTGCGACGTGAATACCGTTTGGTCCGACTTCACGGGCGAGTGAAGATGCTAAACCGCGCATTGCGAATTTGGCACTGCTAAAAGCAATAGCACCTGCTCTGCCACGCACCGCGGATGTTGCCCCAGAAAAGAGAATTGTTCCGTTTCCCTTTTCAAGCATTCCCGGGACTACCTGTTTAACACATAGAAAAGCGCCGAGTGTGCAAACTCGCCATGCGTTTTCAAAGGCATCAGGTGTCAGTTCTGCCAGGTTACCCCATGCCGCATTTCCTGCGTGGTTCACCAAGATGTCCGGATCCCCTAATTCCTCACGAATCTTGCTAAAACTTGCAGCAACTTGCTTAGCATCCGTTATATCAGTTGGGATGGGGATAACGGATACGCCTGTTGATTCTAACCTATTTGATAAATTGATACTGTATGCGGATGAACGCGACAACAAGGCAAGGTTGCATCCTTCATTCGCGAATTTACGGGCGATCGCAGCGCCTAAACCTGGACCTACTCCTGCAATCACAGCAATTTTTGACATGTTGATCCCCTTCTTAATAGTGAACATATAAGCATCTTATTCGTAAACACGTTTTGATGAAAATTAAGTATTTAAATTGATTATCCTTGTTTTCTCCACACACGGTAGGGCGGTTTCCTAACTGCATCTTATGCGTCAATTTTAGAAAATGTCTGGGTTATCGTGAACACCTCTTATAGTGGAATCTATAATTACTTGCACACAATTGTATCGCAACCTGTATGAGGATTAAGAAAATATTTCCGTAATTCTAATTTTCCCCAAACCCGGTAGGTGTGGTTTCCCAACCGCACCGGACTTCTCTGCTAAATTACCGAATTAATAAATTAATCTTCATTTAGGTTGCGTCCGCTACGACACAACCTAACAGGGTGTGCTACAACATAGTCCGGTTGTTTACTACCCACGGACCCAAAAGCGTGCATATATTTTTGGATTTTACTATAATACGCATGATTATTGATATTGTCCCATATTTAGTCCCGTGAATCAACGCCAAATAAGCGTTTGGCATTTGTCGGGGACGATATGTGTATAGGACAAACCTAATATCTGTGAAAACATGAAAAACAATTAGTTAACTGGTACAAATCGTTATATCAAGAAACTCGAAAAGGCATATCAACAGCACTATCCCGACGTTGATGCATATTCTTCTCCATCGCTTCTGGATATCGGTCTGGCAAATGAGAAACTTCGTTTAGTCGTTGCAGTGCTTCTCCTTCCAACTGGCAACCGGCTGCACCAAGATTGTCCTGCAAATGTGCTGCGTGTCGTGCTCCGATAATCACAGCGGTCATGGCGCGTTGTTCTAATACCCAGCGGAGTGCAACTTGTGCAGGGCTATACCCTAATTCCTCTGCTACCTCAAAGAGCGTTTGTAACGTCTCATCTGCGTTTGCGGCAAAATAACGTTGTGGAAAAGCCCAACCTTCTGCTGAGCGTGATTCTGCTTGCGTGCGCTCACCGGGTTTGTATTTACCAGAGAGAAATCCACCTGCTAACGGACTCCACACAACAATTCCTAACCCTTTATGTTCACAGAGCGGGACCAATTCCTGCTCAATATCTCTCACAACGAGACTATATTGTGGTTGATAACATACAAACCGTGCCAAGTTAAGCGAATCGCTGAGCCATAACGTTTCAGATAATCGCCAAGCTTGGTAGTTACTACATGCAGTATAGCGGACCTTCCCTTGATGGACAAGGTCATCTAATGCCCGGAGCATTTCTTCCAAAGGCGTTTGCGTATCAACGTGGTGGATATAATAGATGTCCACATATTCCATCTGAAGCCGTTTAAGGCTGTCGTCAATCGCCTGCATGATATGCCCGCGCGACATTCCAGAATCGTTCGGACCAGAACCCATCGGATTGAAAAACTTTGTTGCTACGATCGCATCCCTGCGTCTGCCTTTAAGTGCTTTACCGAGCAACACCTCTGATTCTCCACCGCCATAAGAATTAGCCGTATCAAAGAAGTTTACACCTGCATCCCACGCGAGATGCACCATGCGTTCAGATTCTGCTTCATCTGCACCGTGACCGAATGTCATCGTTCCTAAGCAGATTTCGGATACCTTCAGACCGCTTTTGCCAAGTCTTCTATATTCCATGATTTTCTTCATCCTATAGATTACAAGTTGCCCAAAGGTACAGCTTTATTGGCAATTTCTAAAATGCCATCAAGCACGTCACTAACTTCCGGGTCAATTTGATCTGGTTCAACAAATTGGACTAAAGTGTGGTAGTTTGTTTTTTGCATGAGGTTAGGCAACTCAAGTTTTTTGAAAAAAGAGGTAAATAAAGGATCAAGAAAATCAGTACTTACTTTGACATCCAGTGACCACGGTGAACCTTTGCCAAGTGTAACAAGCGCATCCTCTATTTCTTTAATTGTGTCTTCCATTATTGACACCCAGTTTACTGCAAATAGCTGACCTTCTGTATGTTGAGGTGCTTCAGCCCATACCCAATCAATTAACACTTGTTTGTCGTAAACAATGTAATTTTCAATTTCACATCGTTTCCATGCGTACTCTGTTAATTCAGGGCGCTTCTGGAGTTCATCAGAAATTCTATCAAACAAACAGAACCCTACTAAATCTGTTTTCGCTTCCCTCAACCCATAAAAACGTTCCCGAGCTTTTGCTGGTTGATTAGCAACATAGTCCACATAAGGACGTTCTAATACATTTGCAGCAGGATGTGAAAGTTTCTTTGCAAATGATCGCAGAATTGCGAGGTCTGTTGGACCTTCAAGGTAGAGAACCCATCCCTGTTGTTCTGCCTGATAGTATTGTTCAAAACCGATTTCTCGTAGCGATTTCAGCAATTGACTCCCACGGTCATCAATTCGATGGGGGCTACCGAGAAAAGCGATAACAACATCACGTTCTGCTGCCTCATTGAGAATGACCTCAGAATGGCTGGCGGCAACGATTTGACTACCATGCTCTCGTGCTAATTCTGTCAATACTTGGTAAATCTGTCGTTGCCGAAGAATTTCAAGATGTGCGTCCGGTTCATCAAGTAAAAGGACTGCTCCAGGATGCACAGCGATATAGGCAAGTAAAAGTAAAGTTTGTTGTAAACCCCGTCCTGATGAAGAAAGGTCTAAAGAAATTCCTGATTTATCACGGTAGTCCATTGCAACCTCACCACGTTCCTGAATATAATTGGGTTTGTCAAGATAAACACCAAACAAGACATGGATTTGCTCACAGAGTCTCTCCCATGTTTCAGAATTCTCTGCAACTTGATAGCAGAGATTACGCAGTACCTCTGCTGTTCGTCCCTCTCCGATACGAACATTAATAGCTCCAGGATCAAGTCGTGTTTCATTAGAGGTGAGTCCAGACATCGGCGGAAGAAAAGCGACAGAAAGGTTCTCTATTTCGTCAGGAATAGCCATTCGCGAGGTTACCTTTCCATTGTCTTCTGATGTTCTCAGGGGACGACAGTAAATGGATTCCTGATTAGCATAATCGAATTCCAATCCACATTGCCACGCTTTGTCGTCGGTAACTCCTTCAACAGTAATATCTATACGAACGTTTTTGGGATCGCGTACTTGCAAATTACGCCAAAGCAAACGAGCATTCGGTAGTGGGACAGAGATTAGGTCGCGTCGGTTAATAACAACACCCAAGCGTCTTTCAGCGTTTGTTTTTCCTTTTCGATTCTCGTTCCACCTTTTAAGACCTATTTCCCACAAGGCAAGTGCTTGCAATGCAGTTGTTTTGCCAGAATTGTTTGGGCCAATAAAAACAACAGGATTTCCCAATTCAACCTCAACATCGTCAAAATTTTTGAAATTACGACAGATTAATTTCGTTAGCATTTTTGCTCCAGAATATAGTGAACTTTGAAATTAATGGGACACTTTGGTAAACCTGTTTTGGAACATAACGGACAACAGAAACTGTAGCGCAAACTTTTAGTTTGCGTTCTATGATGCACAAACTAAAAGTTTGTGCTACTATGTAGCAACTTGAGTTAGATCATTCGGGCCGGGTTTTCCTGCCCGGACAGACAATTATTTCAATATTAACATCTTACGAGTAGCAGTGAAATCTCCGGCAGTGAGCGTATAGAAATAGACACCGCTTGCGACAGATTCACCTATTTCGTTTTTACCATTCCAATAGGCAGCGCGGCTTCTGGTGTGATAAACACCTGCAGCTTGGGGACCTAACGTTAGTGTCCGAATCAACTTTCCATCCGCAGCATAAATAGAGACACTCACTTCTGCAGGTTTTGCCAACTGATACGGGATCCATGTCTCTGGATTGAACGGATTTGGGTAGTTCGCTAAGAGTGCTGTCTCTTCCGGAATGAGAGATGCCAAAAGACGTTCCAAGTTCGTTATACCTTGTCGGAACACCAAAGAACCGTCATTTTCAAGCTGCGCAAGGGCTAACCACTCTTCAACGAGTGCTGAGTCAACACCTTCTAACTTCACAGCGCTGACGGGGGCAGCAGGACTTGTTGACTCCCCAAAATGCCCGGCGACAAGCACCAAGTCTAAGATATTGATATTATTGTCACCGTTGACATCTGCGCGTGGGACCGCTGCTATCGATCCTCCGATGTTTTGTCCCACAAGCACTAAATCCAATATGTTGACGTGACCATCCTCATTTACATCCCACGCAGGATACGCGAGCTTTGGTGTAATTGTGAGTTCCACAGATTCAAGATGTGGTTTCGTAAGCATTCCTTCACTATCGCTGAAGAGGACTTCTGTTAATGTCAAGGTAGAAACTTCTTCACTGATTACATCAAACGTAAGTGTCACGAGTGTGCCATCCCCGTTGGTTTCTCCGACAAGAGACGTTGCTGCAACCGTCACAGTGTTTCCTGCGATAATCGGTTGTGCTATGTATGGGTCTGCTGGTAGGAAATCAGCGTTGGCACTTGAAACATAACGGAGCGCGGTTTCATCGAACTGCACGGTTGCCTGATAGCCTGTGATATTTTCTCCGCCGGCAACGTTCAGGTTCAGCATAAGTTGCTCGCCGACACGCGGGGATTCCGACGGTGCGGGAGAAAAACGGACTGTAGCGTCTACATAAGGGATATCTTCCTTTTCCGGTGTTTCCACAGGTGTTATCGCATCTGTTGTTACCCGAAAATTGTCAAACGAAACCTTTAGGCTGCCTCCCTGGCTTTCGTCGTTACAAATACCGACATAAATACCGGTTTGAACGGGCCCTTGGAGAGTGGCAATTGTGCTGCCAGCCGAAATCCAATCGTCTTGCGCGTCTAGTCTATACCAAGTGTGATATTCGTCACCATCCCGTTTGATACGTGTTTGAATTGGAAACACCCCTGCACGTGATGGAATTGTCCCATCAGGTGTTTCTATGTAATTATTATGGCCTGCTATACGACCTTGGACGAAGTATTGAAATTGGGCATAAATTTTTGAATGGTTGGGGTGTAGATGGAGCTTCAGCGTTACCCACTCACCCGTTTCTGAATAAACCACAATACCTGCCACGATACAAGCTGGTGTATACTCAACAACCATAGCAGTTTCCACCTCAAACTGCTCTTCGTTTGTGAGCTGATAGAAACGCGTGGAAGTATCACTAAAATAGAAGTTCTGATTGAAGCCTGCATCAACGACGAGTTGTCCATCTTTCAGTTCCCAAGAACTTTTATCACCATTCTGTACCTGCCAAAATGGTTGAAGGTCCTGACCGCTGCCATCAAACGTATCGCTCTGCAGCGTTAGTAAAGAGTCTGGATCGTCCGTAGGCACTTTTACCGTGAAGACAACAGATGTTTCAGCAATATTGCCATTTGCATCAGTAGCTTCGGCAACGAGTGTGTATTCGCCATTACCTAATGCATCAGCAGGCATGTAAGTGAATGCGTTATCGCTTACTTCTGCTTGGACTACTGCATCGTTGAGGGTGAGGCTAAGTGATATTGGTGATGCGGCCCCTGAAAACTCACCTGTGATAACCGGCGTGCTGTGGTCAAGTATTTGAGCCGCAGATGGGGTACGAATCGCTATTGTTGGGCCCGGTATATCTACCGTGTCCGGAGGTTCCGGAGTGATATCAAGGTAAAGTGTGAGGTCCCAGAGCAGTACCGTACCATCATCACTACCGCTTGCGAGAGTGGTACCATCCGGACTGAACGAAACACTTTGGACATAGTCTGTATGTCCGGTGAGTGTGTGTTTGAGTGTTCCAGTTGCCACGTCCCACAAAAGCACTCCTTCCCCACTTCCTCTTGCGATTGTTTTTCCATCCGGACTGAACGAAACACTACTGCCCGTGCCTGTAGGCTCAAGTGAAAGTGTAGCAGTTGCGACATCCCACAAAAGCACCTTTTCCCAACTACCGCTTGCGAGAGTGGTACCATCCGGATTGAACGACACACTTGTTACATCGCCACTATGTCCCGTGAGTGTCGCTTTCTGTGTGGCAGTTGCCACATCCCACAAACGCACCGTCTTGTCATTCCCCCCACTTGCGATTGTTTTTCCATCCGGACTGAATGCTACACTACTAACCCCGCTTGTATGTCCCGTGAGTGTCGCTTTCTGTGTGGCAGTTGCCACATCCCACAAACGCACCGTGTCTTCATAATAGCTTGTGCTTGCGATTGTCCTTCCATCCGGACTGAACGAAACACTACTGACCCATTGTGTATGTCCCGTGAGTGTGTATATGAGCGTCCCAGTTACGACATCCCACAAAAGCACTGTGCTGTTCCAGCTTCCGCTTGCAAGAGTGGTACCATCTGGATTGAACGACACACTCGTGCCTGATCCTGTATGCTCGAGTGCAAGTGTAGCAGTTGCGACATCCCACAATAGCACCTTGTCCCCACTTCCGCTTGCGATTGTTTTTCCATCCGGACTGAACGAAACACTACTGCCCGGGCCTGTATAACCCGTAAGTGTCCCTTTGTGTGTGGCAGTCGCCACATCCCACAAACGCACTGTGTTGTCCTGACTTCCGCTTGCGATTGTTTTTCCATCCGGACTGAACGTGACACTTGTGACCGACCGCGTATATCCCGTAAGTGTTCCTTTCTGTGTGGCAGTCGCCACATCCCACAAAAACAGTTCCCCCCAACTTCCAGTTGCGATTGTTTTTCCATCCGGACTGAATGAAACACTATAGACCCAGAACGTATGTCCCGTGAGTGTCCCTTTGTGTGTGGCAGTCGCCACATCCCACAAACGCACTGTGTTGTCCTGACTTCCGCTTGCGATTGTTTTTCCATCCGGACTGAACGAAACACTCTTGACAAGGTCTGTGTGTCCCGTGAGTGTGGCTTTGTGCGTGGCAGTTGCCACATCCCACAAACGCACCGTGCTGTCATTACTTGCACTTGCGATTGTTTTTCCATCCGCACTGAACGCTACACTATGGATAGCGGATGTATGTCCCGTGAGTGTTCCTTTCTGTGTGGCAGTTGCCACATCCCACAAAAACAGTTCCCCCCAACTTCCAGTTGCGATTGTTTTTCCATCCGGACTGAATGAAACACTATAGACCGCGCCCGTGTGCTCGAGTGTCCCTTTCTGTGTGGCAGTCGCCACATCCCACAGACGTACCGTATATTCCGAACCCGTGGGGTCCGAACTTGCACTTGCGATTGTTTTTCCATCCGGACTGAACGAAACACTACTGACCCATTGTGTATGTCCAGTAAGCAGCGCGCGTTCTTGGAGCGTTTCGGTATCGTAGAGCCATATACCGATACTACCTGCCACTGCAAGCAACGTGCCATCAGGTGAATACGCTACCTCGTTTATCTCGCCTTTACCGAGGCGCGCTTTGGCACCCTCCGGTAAACCCCATTTTGATGTGTCTACTGCCGCGGTGTGTGGCAGTCCAATAGAAAGTGAAAGTGTGAACAGTATCATCGTCCAAACTAAAGTTGTTTTCATCATCAATACTCCTTATATTTTATTTGCCAGAAAGTCAGGCAGGTTTTTATTCAATTAAGCCCGGAAAAAAAATCCAGATAATGAATTGTGGACATTGTGCAACAGACAATTATTTCAATATTAACATCTTACGAGTAGCGGTGAAATCTCCAGCAGTGAGTGTATAAAAATAGACACCGCTTGCGACAGATTCACCTATTTCGTTTTTGCCATTCCAATAGACAGCACGGTTTCTGGTGTGATAAACACCTGCAGCTTGGTGCCCTAATGTTAGTGTCCGAATTAACTTTCCATCCGCAGCATAAATAGAGACGCTCACCGCTGCAGGTTTTCCCAACTGATACGGTATCCATGTCTCTGGATTGAATGGGTTCGGGTAGTTCGCTAAGAGTGCTGTTTTTTCTGGTGTTATTGTTAACAGTAGATATTCAAAGAAACGTATTCCACGTAACGACTTCGGATCGGTTACGTTGAGTTGCTTCGCTTGTGCCAGCCACATTTCCACATCCGCTTTTGAAAGCGTGTACGCTTTGGCATGACTCAACGCTGAAGCTGCAGCCGTTGCGTTGCTACCCTGTGCCCCTGCCACCAGGACCAGATCCGCAATGTTCACAGCACCATCTTCGTTCACGTCCGCGGCATATTCACCTATCTTCGTTAAGTCTGCAGCGACTAACATCAAATCTTGGAAGTCCACAACACCGTCACGATTGACATCTTCTTTCAAATATGTTATTGTGGGTATAACTAAATTGGGGCTAAGTTCCTCTGGTTGTCTCACAATTGAACTGATACGCACTTCATCTATCAAACCATTCCACTTGTAACGGCGATTGTTCTTGCTTCCAATTACGACATCAAACCCCTTATCAGTAAGCTTACCACTATGCTCCATTGAAGCCACCTCTACACCATTTACGTAGAGCTTGACTTGGTTTTGGTTGGAATCATAAGTGCCTGCAAGATGGGACCATTTCCCTAATTCAAGCGGTACCTCTGCGATAACAAATGCTTCACCTTGATCTGTATTGATCTGAAATTGGGCGTAACCAGATCTAACACCCAGGTGATATGCTCCAGGGGGCAGATCCCAGTTTGTGCCAATAAGTCGCCACCCAGACAAGTCTTGCGGATAGACCCATGCCTCAACGGTGACAGCGTCTGTTGGAATGAGAACATCGGCATGTCCGAATGTAATCAACGTGTTACCGTCAAAGGAGAAAGAGTGCCCTGGTTCTGCCTCTTCATTCCAATCTTGATTTGTGCTCCATTGTGCATTTCCTTCTATAACACCTTGAACAGCATTGGTTGAAGAATCTGCAGTGTTTTCGCCATCAAAATGCCAGAGGCCGAGCGTCCATTCGTCAGGCAGATATTCGGAACCTGTCCGGCTTGGACCTATAGTGACAGGGGTTTCCTCTGGGTCTATCGGTGTGGTGGGTCCCAGTGCAGCGGGTACAATTTCCAATGCACTGAACATCGGATTAAGATCAGAAGCACCGGTCGCAGTGTTTCCCGTTAATTCCAAATCCAGCGTTCCATCAGTGACCTCAATTCCCTTGTAAGTTTTGATATCAATTTCATGCATTCCTGGTGCTATATACAGCGGTTCAACAATCTCGCCTTCAATAATAATATCATAGCCTCGGTTATGATCTCTCCAGTGTTCGCCAACGAGATAGGTGATGTCAAAAACACCGTTCCCGGTATTAAACTGGTAACGGAGGTTGTCTGGATACTGTGCCCAACTGACAGCATGGAAGAGTTCAGGTGCGTATCCGGCGGCTATTGCTTTGGCCTCCGCATTTGCGGTTAATCTGCTGTCTATCGCAACTCTCGGGAGTTTTCCAACCACTCCTCCCCATGATTGGTTAGTTTGTTGCGCACCCCACCAGGTCCGACCTTGTGAATCAGTGAAGTTGGTTGTTATCCCCCCTCTGATACGGATATCTCTATCCGACACTACTGGGTCTGTCGGTGTTTCCACAGGTGTTATCGGATCTGATGTTAATCGGAAATAGTCAAACGAGGTTGTTAGATGGCCTGGGGCTTCGGCTTGGCAAATGCCAGTGTAGAGCCCGACCTGCAGCGGCCCTTGGAGGGCGATAGTTATTTTGCCTACATAGACCCAGTCGCCTTCAGCATCGGGTTTAAACCATGCTGTATAGTCGTCTCCGTTCCGTTCCAGCCGCATCGCAATCCGCGTTGGTCCTTGAATAGGGTTATAGCCCGGGTGCTCGATACCACGGCCGCGATTTTGATACTGGAGCACGCTGCTGCCACGACGTCCGTAAAACTTTAGCACCACCCATTCACCCCCTTCCCCGAGAGAACTCTCCGTCGTTGGCGAGGTCACAACAAGACCGCACACCGCGCAAACATCTGCGTAATCAACTACCATTGATGTCTCAACGGTAAACCGGTCATGATCTGTAACTTGGTAGAAACGTGTAGAAGTATCATTAATCCATAAGTCCTGATTGAAGCCTGCATCAACGACAAGTTGTCCATCTTTGAGTTCCCAAGAACTTTTATCACCATTCTGTACCTGCCAAAATGGTTGCAGGTCCTGACCGCTGCCATCAAACGTATCGCTTTGCGGCGTTAGTAAGGGATCCGGATCGTCCGTAGACACTTTTACCGTGAAGGTAACAGATGCTTCAGCAATATTGCCATTTGCATCAATAACTTTACCAGCAACTATGTATTCACCATCATTTAATGCATTTGCAGGCGTATAAGTGAATGCGTTATCGCTTACTTCTGCCACAACGGCTTCGCCATTGATAGAGAGCGCAACCGCTATCGGTGCAGCCCCTGAGAAATTACCTGTGATAACCGGTGTGCCGTGGTCAAGTATTTGGCCTGCAGATGGGGTCCGAATTGTTAATGTCGGTATCGGTATATTTACCGTGTCCGGAGGTTCCGGAGCTATATTAGGGTAAAGTGTGAGGTCCCAGAGCAGCACCGTGCCATCCGCACTTCCACTTGCGAGAGTAGTGCCATCCGAGCTGAACGCGAGACTCCGGATCGCGCCTGTATGTCCAGTGAGTGGGTGTGAATGTCCGGTAGCCACATCCCACAAACCCACCGCTTGGAACCCAACACTATAGTGCCCATCAATAGCGACTGCCTTTCTATTTGGACTAAACGCCATGACATCACCCGTTGGGACCTCTACAGTGTGTGTTTGTGTTGCAGTTACGACATTCCACAAACGCAACGTACCGTCCTTACTCCCACTTACGAGTGTTTTGCCATCCTGACTGAATGAGATACCAAGGACCAGGTCTGTATGTCCAGTGAGTGTCCCTTGGTGTGTGGCATAAGCGATATCCCACAAACGCAATGTTTGGTAGTGCCCAGTAGCGATTGTCCATCCATCCGGACTGAACGCAACACTATAGACCCTACCTGCTTTACCTACCTGTTCAGTAAGTGCAGCAGCTTTCCGTGTCCCAGTTGCCACATCCCACAAACGCACATCTCCTCCAATAGTAGCGATTGTTTTTCCATCCGGACTGAACGCGACACCCTCGACACTATGGAGCTCGTACGATGTACGTCCTCTAATTGTGTTTGTCAGGCTGCCGCTGTTGGCATTCCATAAAAACACTGCTTGATCATAGCGGTCCGCCTTAATCCGTAAACGCTCCTGATCCCAATGATCACCGTGACCGGACCTATTTCCAGTAGCGATTGTTTTGCCATCCGGGCTGAACGCGACACCCCGGAGCCCGTACGATATATGTCCTGTGATTGTGTTTGTCAGGTGGCCAGAGGCGTTAACATCCAGAAAACTATCGACATCCCAGAAACTCACGAAACTGTAAAATCCAATGGCAAGTGTTTTTCCATCCGGACTGAATGAGACACTGGTGGGTCTCTCCCCTTCATGTCCGGCTGGTAGTCTGTCCCCGCCAATACGCTGCCATGTATGGCTGTTTCCAGTCTGCCAGGGTATATAATACAACGAATAGGGGTCCCAGGACATCGACGAGGGACTACCAAAGTCGTAGATACTCCATTCACCATACTCCGAAACAGAGACAAGTTTATTACCATCCGGACTGAACGAGAAAATATCGCCTCCGAAATCGGTGGTCGGCTTGCTACCGTAATCATGCCGTGTTTTCAGTGTATTTGTGGCAATGTCCCATAAATACGTTTTAATATCCCCAAAAGCAAGGACGTTGCCATCTGCACTGAACGATAAACTATAGGAGGATCCTCTGCTAACCAACGCGGGAGTTGTAATTTCCTCTGATGTGGATCTCAATGTGCCACTGTCAACGTACCATAAAAGCACCATTCTGCCACACCCAACGGCAAGCGTTGTTCCATCTGGACTGAACGCTACGCTCCTGAGCCCGCCTGTTTTTGGATACTCGAGTGTCTTTTTGTGTGTTGCAGTTTCGACATCCCACAAACGCACCGTGGCACTTCCTCCATAACCATCCCCGCTTGCGAGTGTTTTTCCATCCGGACTGAATGCTACACTTTCGACCCAGCCTCCATGTCCTGTGAGCGTGTGTGTTTGTGTTGCAGTTTCGACATCCCACAAACGCACCGTCTCGTCCTTACTCCCACTTGCGAGTGTTTCTCCATCCGGACTAAACGCGACACTATAGACATAGTGCGTATGCCCAGTGAGCAAAGCAAGTTCTTGGTACGTTTCAGCATCATAGAGCCATATACCGATGCTACCTGCCACAGCAAGCAACGTACCATCCGGAGAATATGTTACATTTCCTGAGATCCAGCCTTTACCGAAACGGGCTTTGGCACCCTCCGGTAAACCCCATTTTGATGTGTTTACTGCCGCAGTGTGTGGCAGTCCAATAGAAAGTGAAAGTGTGAACAGTATCATCGTCCAAACTAAAGTTGTTTTCATCAGTACTCCTATGTATTGTTTGCCAGAAAATCTGGCAGGTTTTTTATCCAGCTGCGTGTCTTAAAATCTTATAGGTGTTCATTCCCCAAAATGTCCGGCGACAAGCACCAAGTCTAAGACATTGATACTTCCATCACCATTGACATCCGCCCGTGGGACTGCTGCTATCGATCCGCCGATGTTTTGTCCCACAAGAACCAAATCCAATACGTTGACGTGACCGTCCTCATTTACATCCCACGCAGGATACACGCGCTTTATTGAGAAAGTAACATTTGCTTCAGCGGTCTTCCCATTCACATCAGTTGCTACAGCAACGAGTGTGTGTTCGCCATTACCTAACGCGTCAGCAGGCGTGTAAGTAAATGCGTTATCGCTTACTTCTGCTTCTATTACTGCATCGTTGAGCGTGAGGCTTAGTGATATGGGTGTTGCAGCACCTGAGAACTCACCTGTGATAACCGGCGTGCCATGGTCAAGTATTTGACCGGCAGATGGAGTAAGAATCGTTACTGTCGGCCCCGGTATATCTACCGTGAAAGTAACATTTGCTTCAGCAGTCTTCCCATTCACATCAGTTGCTACAGCAACGAGTGTGTATTCGCCATTACCTAACGCATCAGCAGGCGTGTAAGTAAATGCGTTATCGCTTACTTCTGCCACAACAGCTTCACCATTGATAGAGAGCGCAACCGCTATCGGTGCAGCCCCTGAGAAATTACCTGTGATAACCGGCGTGCTGTGGTCAAGTATTTGAGCCGCAGATGGGGTCCGAATCGCTATTGTTGGGCCCGGTATATCTACCGTGTCCGGGGGTTCCGGAGTTATATCAAGGTAAAGTATGAGATCCCACAGCAGCGCTTCTCGCCAATTTATACTTGCGATTGTCCTTCCATTTGGACTGAATGCTACACTACTGACCCCGCGTGTATGTCCCGTGAGTGTGTGTTTGAGTGCCCCAGTTGCGACATCCCACAAACGCACCGTCTTGTCACCCCCACCAGTAGCGATTGTTTTTCCATCCGGACTGAACGAGAAACTATTGACCCCGCGTGTATGTCCCGTGAGTGTGTGTTTGAGTGCCCCAGTTGCGACATCCCACAAACGCACCGTGCCGTCCCCACTTGCGATTGTTTTTCCATCCGGACTGAATGCTACACTATTGACCCCGCCTGTATGTCCCGTGAGTGTGTGTTTGAGTGCCCCAGTTGCGACATCCCACAAACGCACCGTCTTGTCACCCCCACCAGTAGCGATTGCCATCCGGACTGAACGAGAAACTCCAGATCTTGCCTGTATGTCCCGTGAGTGTCCCTTTCGGGGTGGCAGTTGCGACATCCCACAAACGCACCTCGCCATCCCCACTCCAACTTGCGATTGTTTTTCCATCCGGACTGAACGACACACTATTGACCCAGTCTGTATGTCCTATGAGTGTCCCTTTCTGTGTGGCAGTTGCGACATCCCACAAACGCACCTCGCCCCAACTTCCACTTGCGATTGTCCTTCCATCCGGACTGAACGACACACTCGTGACCCTGCCTATATGTTCCGTGAGTGTCCCTTTCTGTGTGGCAGTTGCGACATCCCACAAACGCACCGTCCTGTCCCAACTCCCAGTAGCGATTGTTTTTCCATCCGGACTAAACGAGAAACTTGTGAGATTATGTACATCGAGCTGCGCGTGTGTTTGGAGCGCTTCAGTATCGTAGAGATCTATACCGAAACCATGTTCCACAGCAAGCAACGTGCCATCAGGCGAATATGTTATATTTTCTGGGCTCAAGCCTTGTTCCACAACAAGCAACGGGCCATCAGGCGAATTTGTAGGGTCTTCTGCCGCGGTATGTGGCAGTCCAATAGAAAGTGAAAGTGTGAACAGTATCATCGTCCAAACTAAAGTTGTTTTCTTCATTCAATACTCCTTTATTTTATTTGCCAGAAAATCTGGCAGTTTTTTATTCAACAGGACGGACGCATTTTTTTAAAGTCCCTCTGATAAGGGGGATTTAGGGGGCAATCACTGAAATAGCGCCTTTTAACCCCCTAATCCCCTTATCAAGAGGGGAATGCGTCTATCCTATCAAGATTGACTTCTTTTATCAAACTCACGTTAAACTTACAATTGCCCAATTGTCCTTATCAATACCTTCGTCAAAAATCATCCGATCAGTTACTATCTTCTTGAAGAATCAAATATCTTTCACCTGAATATTCCTCACCCATTAATTCATGTTCCCAATCAACGAATCCCAAACCTTCATAGAGTCGCGCGGCAGCTTCATTTTCCCGGACATGACTTGTCGCAATCCGTTCAACTTCTGGATGTAATTTCAACCTTCGTATCACTTCAAGCATAGCTGCTCTACCATAACCCTTTCTTTGAAACTTTTCATCTATCATCAAACGCAAAATGAAGCCAACTGCGTCTGTAAGTTCATACATTGTGAATCCTACCATAGATGGATTCGCTTGGTAATGAGCTTCTGCGTCATAGATGCCGAAAGGATGATATGTTGGATTGACAAACGCTTCGGCAAGAGAAAGCACATTGCTGGCAACAAATTTCTTTTGATTATCAGTAACCTTTAGAGAAATACACTCTTTAAGGTTCGTTTGCGTGATTGGTCTGAGCGATACTGCAACCATTAGCCTCCTCTTGTAGATGAATGTTATAGTAAAATCCACAATTACCTGGACATTGGCGAGGTTAGGAAACCACGCAAGCAGATGCACAGATTACGTTGCCAACGAGGTTAGGAAGAAATCAACGGTATGAATGCCATTTAGGCATTCCCCGCCTCGCCAGCAATGGATGTCGAGATAGGTTGTCCATTTGAAGTGCTCATGTATTTTTAGATTTTACTATAACAATTTGATCTCTTACAAAACAGTGACGGTTTCACCCTCAGAACGAAGCCCTGCCTCATACACTTTCATTACTTCTAATGCAAACTCAAGCGAGCCCTGCTCAGCAGGTTTTCCCTCCAGAATACAATCACAGAAATATCGCATCTCTTGGTAGAACCCTTGGACGAAAAGCCCCTTGTTTTCAAGTGTTCCGAGGCTGTTTTGCGGTTCCCAGACGATGGCACCGCTATCAAAATTTTCAGGCACAAAACTTGTGCTGCCGGTATAATCCAAACGCATCCCTCGTTGTAACAGAACGCTCGTCCCGTTCCGAATTTCAGCGTGGCATCCCTCACCAAAGAACTGGTAAAGCTCGGAAGGTTGACCGTGCCTTGCACCATCTGCAAGATGGAAATTACCGATCACGCCACTCGCAAATTCCAATACACATACGCCACCACCGCGTTTACCTTGATGCACTGTTACAGACGCTACCTTTCCGCCAACTGCCAACAATAGTGATAACGGATGAACCCCATTTTGCAGCCAATTGGTGTGCTCACCCTCACGAAGAACCCGTTTGCCATCACTTGGAATAGTCATTGGGTAGACACCTAATAGTGTCCACAGCGGGCCGTATTCTGCTGTCCCAAAGATTTCAATGATTTTCTGTGTGGCAGGCATGAACGCCTTTTTGAAACCGACAACGACAACGCGGTCTTTTCGGTGTCGAATCATCTCCTCGACTTCACTGGCGAACATTCCCGGTGGTTTTTCTAACCATACATGGACACCTGCATCTAATGCCTCACAGGTCAATTCTGGATGGAGACGTGGTGGAACACACAGAAATACTGCATCTAATGCCTCGTTCCGAAACATATCTGCCATGTTATCGTAACACGTCTTCACACCGTACTGTTCAGCAGTCCGTTTGGCCCGTTCAATGTTCACATCACAAAATGCTTTTAACCGAACTGGGAGAAATGTCATCGTTGGCAATACATTCCGATATGCATGGGACCCAACGCCAACGACTGCTATGTTCAGTCTTTCTTCAAAGTCTCTTTGGTAACTCATACCTGCCTTTGAAATTTCTTGGAGAACAACACCATTTATAAATCAGAAAGTGTAGCCTCAAGGTATGCATCCATATCCGCTTTCATCTTTTCCAATTCGTCCATGTCAATATACATCATGTGCCCCGCGCCGTAGTAAGCCATCGTGATGTTATCCTGCAATGATTTGTCCAGACCGAGATGGCTAAACGTGTATTCTGTCGCCAAAAATGGTGTTGCCAAATCGTAGTAACCACTGGCAACATAAATTTTCAAAGCGGGATTAGTCGTCATCGCCTTGCGAAGCGTATCTGCCACGTTCACATATTCGTTTTGATGTCCGCCGTAGTCCCACGGATGCACACGTCTACTTAGGATTTCATACGGCAGATCACTCTCAAACTCAAGGTCACTCCGCACATAATCGTTTAACGTTGCAGTATAAGCACCTTGAATCACTGCTGAACTTGGGTCATATTCATAGTTTTCACCAGCTGAATCGCGGTCAATGCCTTTAAAACGACTATCAAAACGTCCAACCGTTTGTCCTTCCTCTCGGAGCAACTCCTTACAAAACCGGTTAATTTTTATGCGTAAATCGGTCTTTTCAATGTATTCGGGTGTCAATCCGGTATACGTTGCCAATTTCTTAACAATCGCTTGCCTTTTACGATCCGATAAGGCTGCACCTTGCATCAAAGCAACAGTGTAATCACCTATTGCGAATTCTCTAACCTCATCTAAAATCTTTTCAAGACTATCCTCTTTTGAAGTTTCCAGATCGCTGAGTTTGTTGTGCCAAAAAGCTGTGGCAGTATAGGTCGGCAGGAAGAGGATGTAAGGCAGATCGTTCCCTGCCGCGAACCGAATTGTCTGGAAATTTAGCACTACAGACACAAGCATGATACCGTTGAGATATGTCCCATGTCTATCTTGAAGATAACCGGACAAGCCACAAGCACGTGTTGTACCATAACTTTCACCGATCAGAAACTTGGGTGAACGCCACCGCTTGTACCGCCCCAAATAGAGCAAGATAAAATCGCCCACCGATTCAATATCCCGCTGGAAACCGTGGAACTGTTTCGCTTCTTCTCCGGGTACAGCCCTACTGAAACCGGTACTTACAGGGTCAATAAATACCAAATCAGTCTTATCCAAAATGGAGAACTCGTTATTTGTTAATTCATACGGGGGTTGCGGTGGATTGCCATCTTCATCCGGTTTAACACGACGCGGTCCTAACACGCCTAAATGCAACCAAACAGACGATGAACCAGGACCGCCGTTGAAGGAAAATGTTATGGGACGTTTAGATGCGTCCTCTACATCATCTAAAGTATACGCTATGAAGAAAATAGACGCTTTCGGTTTTTCACCCTCTTTTTCGTCTTCTGCCTTCAAAACAAGCGTCCCTGTTGTCGCTGTATAATTGATCTCTTTTCCATCAATTGTAACGCTATGGTGTGTAACAGAGAGTTTATCTTCAGGGACAGACTTATCCTTGTCCTCAGACGTACTCTCTTCAGAATCCTTTTTTTCTTCTTGACTCATGTGCTATTCCTTTTCTGTAAGATATAGTAGATTTTAGAATTACTCAGACACGCTGCACCAGCGAGGTTAGGAAACCTCGCCTACCGGGAGACGAAAGCGTCTCTTTCTGTAAGATATAGTAGATTTTAGAATTACTCAGACACGCTGCACCAGCGAGGTTAGGAAACCTGGCCTACCGGGAGACGAAAGCGTCTCTTTATTTTTATACTTCACCACATATGCGACTATTATAGCATATTTTCAAAACAGGTGTGACAAAATTGTTTGACAGAAAAACGAAATGTGGTAAACTCTAAAAAAGGAGAAATGCTATGAAAAAACCGATTCGTTTAGGACTTATTGGGTGTGGGGGTATTGTGCAAAAAACACATGCACGTGCTTACCTTGCTCTTTCAGAAACAGAAACCGTCAAGATTGCTGCCCTTGCAGACGTTGTTCCAGAAAACCTGAAGAATGTTGGCGATCAATTTGATGTGCCAGCACATAACCGATGGACAGATTATAAAGAGATGCTGGCAAAAGCCGATATTGATGCAGTGGTTATTGCTACGCCACATTCACTTCATGCAGAACAGGTAATAGAATCTGCAAGTGCAGGCGTGGCAATTATCTCTGAAAAGCCGATGGCAACAAGCCTTGAAGAAGCAGATAAAATTATGGAGGCAGTTAAACACAACGATGTGCCTTACACGGTAGTGCATAACTACCTTTGGACCGCAGGGATGCAATCTGCAATTGCACTACTGCCCGAAATCGGTAAAACCTATTACGGACGAAGTACTGGAATGGGATTAAGATCAACTGATTTTACTGCTAACCATCCGAACCCAGCTTTCGCGTGGCGCGCAAGTAAGGCAACAGGGGGCGGATGTATTAGTGATACAAGTTATCATGAGATTTACTCTGTCTGTACCTTAGTGCAATCCCCTGTACGCTACGTTGAGGCACGCGTGCGGACAATGGTTCTTGATATTGATGTTGACGATTTTGCCATGCTACTCTGTGAACATGAAAACGGCGCTATCACCACAGTCTCTGGCGCATGGAGTGTTCCTGCAAATGATTTCGGTTGGTGTGAAGTGCATGCTGAAAACGGATCGCTGCGTGTCAAACATCGTTATAATGTTCGCGAGGCACTCCACCGTTTTACCAGAGCAGAAGGATGGAAACAATTAGAACTTCCCGACCTTGATGATGAAGGACTCAAGGATGCCAGTGGACACGCTGGTTATTTTACGGCAACCTTTGATGCTCTTGCTGAGGGGAATGCATTACCTATCAGTGCTGAGAAAGCATACCACAATCTTGCAATAATTGATGCCGCACGGAGAGCAACAACAGAACGCCGCGCAATTGAGATTCAGTAATCTCAAATAGTGTTGACGTTCTGACTATAACCTATAGTAAACTTTAGAATTAACTGAATATTTTGAGTTGTGAATCAACGCTGAATGCGCTTTTGGCATTCAGCGGGAGGGAACTCCGGGGAATGCCTTTGGCAGCATGCACTGTTGGCATGCTGCATGATTCATACCGTTGATTTGGATTCCCGACTACTCTTATGTTCAGTCGCGATTCGGAGATCGCTCCTCCAGAAAATGTGTCCCATTATTTTCAAAGTTCACTATAAATGATTTGTGAGATACGCTCTACTTACGGCGGGAAAGATATGCTGACAACGCCTGATCAAACGGGGTCGTTGTATCCATTTGCACATAATCAATCTGGCTTGCCCCGCACCCGCGACGGTAATTCTGAATAAATTGGTTTAGATTCTCAAGGTATGCGGTTTTAAGTGAGTCCGCTTGTGTAGAAAGTGTCTGTCCAGTTTCCATATCTCGGAAGATGACAGAACCGTTATACGGGAAGGTAAGTTCAGCATGATCAAGCAGGTGGAAAACAATTACCTCATGTTTCTGGTGACGGAGGTGTTTTAGAGCTGATATGACATTTGAAGGTTCATCAAGAAGGTCGGAAATAACAATCACTAACCCGCGTCGGACAATCCGTTTGGCGAGTTCGTGGAACAGACTGCTCAACTCTGTTTCATCACCAGGCGTAGCATTTTCAAGCGCAGACATAATTGCCCGTAGGTGCGTTGCTGCACCTCTCGGTGGAATGTATTGCGTAATATCGGTATCAAAAAGTGCTAATCCAACGGAGTCGCGTTGCTTCAACATGAGGTAGGTGAGTGTGGCAGCAAGATAACACCCATATTCAAACTTTGTCAACGTGTCATCTTTATGTTTGTAGTTCATTGACGCGCTGGTATCAAGCAGAATATATGCCCGCAGATTCGTCTCTTCTTCAAACTTTTTGACATAATACCGGTCAGATTTTCCATAGACTTTCCAATCAATATATCGGATTTCATCACCGGGCATATATTGACGGTGTTCAGCGAACTCTACGCTGAATCCTTGATATGGGCTTTTGTGCAACCCGGTAACGAACCCTTCAACAACAAGCCGGGCGACAAGTTCCATACCTCCGATACGAGTGAGTGCCACTGGGTCAAGATATTTGTGAGATGTTTGCATTGTGTTCCTTAACTATTACTGAGTTGCATTCACGATCCTCATGAACAACATCATTGATGAAATCCGAGCGTTTTTCTTCATCCATTGCAAGCTCTTTAAGGTCGTCAACTTCTTCTTCGGCGGCATCTCCTGAATTAAGTCAACAACTTGTGCAGTTGTTAATTCAAGTGTCAAATTCATGCTAATCGCCTCCTAAAGCATACTCACAATTATAACAAAAACTGGCTTGAATATCAATCGAAATACAGGGTTATTTAGTTTTAGGGTTTTCGGACATATTTTATCACAGACGTTAATATATCAATGGATTTATTGTCCGTCTTGAATCACTTATTGTCTGAACAATGATGCACCTAAAACTTATGTCCATTCTGATTCAAAATCTAAACTTGAAGTTAACCTTAATAACTAAGAATTCTTAAAACGAAATAACCTTGCTGTCAGATTACGTTTTTTGGCACAACCTAACAGGTTATGCTATAGGTGCTTTGTGTCTTTGTATCCCAACCTGTTAGGTTGCGTTTTTTGGCACAACCTGACAGGTTATGCTACAAAAGACAGGGAAACACAAACGCCACCTTCCGCGTCCTATGCGATTCAGACAATCAACCACTCAATACGCTGCCTGCCCTATATTGTGCAACAGCAAACAGCAGATGCACATTTTTGTGCAAAAATCGGTAGAATATCGGTTTAGGCGTTGGCATATAAATTGCACATTTACCTGTAGGTTGGATAGAGCGCGCGAAGATAATCCGAGATTCTAACAATAAGCACCGAAAAAAACATGCCAATTTCAGTTAATTGCAATTTTTTAGAAATTTAATTTGACATTTTATTATTTATGTTGTACAATACTTATATCGTCTAATAGTAACATTCGATAATTGGGTATCCTTTCTAAATATATCTAAATATACTTTAGAATGTTGCTTTAGACGGCAGGGTGCCCGGTTTTTTTTAAGGAGCGGGTAGCCTTCCCGCTAAAGCAACTGATAAAGGACACCCATAAATCTAACAATATGCTATAAAAGCATAAGGAGAAAACCATGTATTATCAATTTTCATTACGGAACACTTTTGTTTTGGCACTGATAGTGCTTTTTTCTACAATCTGTCTACTGCCAATGAACCTGTCCGCTGGTAGCAGTGACCATGACAATCTATATATCCACGATGTTTCAGCACAGACCTCGCTGGGTCTTCTTTATGTTAAACAGCAAGTCAAGACCGGTGCGTATGCGAATATTTGGAATTCCAGTGATATACCTGTCCGATATTATTATTCGGCCTCAGCCTCAGTGTGGAGACAGAGAGGTCTGCCTCAGCAGCAAGCTGATGCAGACAAAGGATGGGTACAGCCGGGTAGTTGGATATCCTTTTTGCCCCTCTTCACGTTCGATATGTCAGACGCGGGAGAAGGGATATACACTGCAACGGGAGATGTTGAGGTAGGGTTGAAATTTGATTTTGATGGCGATGGCGATTGGGACGACGGAGCAATGGTCAGTTCGTCCGCCTCTCTTGATTTTGAGATCAAATAGTCATCTCTATCAAACAGTAACGCAAGTGCCGCGAACACTTCGCGGTGCTTGCTCAAAATGCTCACCTACACAGGAGGTATCTACCGATGAAACGTCTAAACCCCTTTGTTCGCCCACATATCCCTGTTATTTTCTTTATCTGTTGTCTGTTCTTGTTAGATGCGTCTGTTGTTGATGCGAAGATTGTCTTCTGTATAGAAGGCGACATTTACGTGATGGAAGATGATGGCACTAAAAGACGCAGGCTCACAAAAAATACGGTGTCAAAAGACTTTTACACCCGATGGTCGCCCGATGGAAAAAGAATCACTTTTAGCCGGGACATAGATAAAAACAATCAAAAATCGGCAGAGCTGTTCGTCATGAACGCAGACGGGACAAACGTCCAACGCCTCACTGACAACAACGTCAGCGATGGATATCCGTCCTGGGCACCCGATGGAAAAAGAATCGCTTTTAGCAGTACGCGAAGTGGACGCTATGAGGTGCATGTCATAGACCTTGCGACACTGCACGTCACGCAGCTAACAGAAGGTGAAACAAGTGCTGGTGTCGCCGATTGGTCGCCCGATGGGACACAGATAGTCTACGAAAAGTTCCTACCTGCTCCCGCTGGTGGAGTTGGTTTCGGTTTCCTTGATAAAAATATTTATGTGATGTCAGCGAATGGCGAGGATCAGCGACCTCTTCTTCCAGATCCGGACCCGGATGGCCCATTTGTGATGCGGTTCTTTCCGAGGTGGTCTGCGGATGGACAACGGATTGTGTTTGACGACCGCGCATGGCTGGACAACGGCAAACAGCGAGGCCGCCTCACTATTTTGCCACTTGGCGGTAGGTTAGGCCAAGTAAAGGGCATTTATAACCAACTCGGCGACAATCTGCTCGTTAGTACTACGTCTTGGATGCGCAATGACAAATCATTGCTTTTAGCCATAAAATTGCTCGATGAACCGAAACCGAATTATGATATTTATCGCTACGATCTCAACACGCAAACCCTCAAACGTTTGACACGGGGAGAAGAGAATGAGAAGTATCCAGACTGGATAGAAGGCACATTGTCCGTTACACCACAAGGTAAAAAAAAAGTAACGTGGGGAAAGGTCAAACAACAGAGCAGTGAGTAAACGCGAATATAGGACAGAACGTCGGCAGGTATCCTTTTTGGGTATCTGCCTTTTTCTTTTTCTATGTTCGCTGGGTGTAGCACTTCTTCGTACCACAATCTTTTAGTTTGCGTCTAACACTGCACAAACTAAAAGTTTGTGCTACATAAGAATAGGTCAAATCTTATTAAAAGACACATTAAATTGACACCTATAGGTTGGATTTCCGTAGCGGACGCAACCTAACAGGGTGCGGGACAATTGTGTGCAAGTAATTATAGATTCCACTATAAATATTTAGCGAGTGAACTACTAAATGGTTCACTCGCTAAATATTTATAGTGGACAAAACTTACTTAATAGGTTCAAAAGTCCCCTCCCCTCGCTTGCGGGGGGATAAGAGGGGTGGATTTAGGGATTTCAAAACACAAAAACTTGACGAGTGAACCACTAAATAACCCTGGAAAATAAATGCGTCCAGCTGTAGTATTGATTGATAAAGATGGAAAGATTATCATGTCCCGAAACAAAGAACCCCAACCCGTTTGTTATGGGTTGGGGTTCTTTATGAAAAATACCCCCGACGAGATTTGAACTCGTGTCGCCGCCGTGAAAGGGCGGTGTCCTTGGCCAGGCTAGACGACGGGGGCACAAAATTAAGTGAGCCGTACAGGAATCGAACCTGTGACCCCCTGATTAAAAGTCAGGTGCTCTATCCTGCTGAGCTAACGGCTCAAAATAGGTATAAAATGGTATATATCTACCTTATTATCAGATATGTCATCGTTTAAAATACTTTGCTTATATAAATAGCATTACCTTAAATGGATGAGATTTGCGGATCCTGATGGAGTTTCAAATTTATTACCGAAGTAACATTTTGTTCGTATTAAATCGCTATCCACTTTGACTTAGTATTTTTGTTACGACTTACTTTCCCCTCCGATGCCAATAGATAGAGAAGAGAATTTATTGCTTGTGTAGTTCCCCATCTCTCAGCTACTTCATAAATATCAAGTTGTCTGGCAATATCTGTAGGACCAAGTCCACCTGTTGTTAAAGATTTTTGTTGCAAGAGCCGCACTATTGCATCTTTTAACTCAAACACTGCATTTTGTGCTTGTTTCTGAATCTCTGTGATGTCAGTTGTATCTATGTTAGTAGTTTCATATTGAGCCAGTAAATCTTCGAGATATTGCTTTCCAAGTGGTGTTATTTGCCAGCCGGCATCTTGTATCTCTACCTTAGCTATAGAATTTTCTTGCTCTAATGTTTCTATGGTACGATTACAATATTTATAGAACTTACTTTCACTTATCCTTTTTGACGGTTGCCCTTTAAACCCGATAGAAAAGTCAGCATCCGTTAGATTGAAATGGGAGGCAAGCGTTTTCACAATATCCATCCGTTGCCATACCAACTCATTCGCGAGAATCTTAAGCATGGGTATCTTAATTTGGCCCGGTGTAGGTATGCTCATTAAGTCTCTATCCTTTCATATATGGTTGTGAAAATGAGCAGGCGCAAGAACAATATTGCGTATAAATAACAAACAACAACCCATTATTACTCACTAAAGCGCACACAACATATTATGATACACCCATTTTGGGCAAATGTCAAGTTAAAATGCAAAAACTTGTGGCATGTGTTACGGGAAAGTTTAGTGAGGCATTCCTACCAGAGCGGGTCACCCAATGTTACAATCTGATTTCTATCCGGTCCGACAGAGATAATCGGAATTGGCACATTGAGATAATCAGCAACATACTTGATGTAGTCCTTGGTTCGCTGCGGAATATCTTCAGTAGAGCGTGCTTCAGTCAACGGTTGTTTCCATCCGGGCAATGTTTCATAAACCGGTTCACACTCTTCCAAAACTTTCAGACTGCTTGGGAAGGTGGTTGTCTCTTTACCTTTATAACGATAAGCGACACAGACTTGTAGGTCAGCGAGCGTATCAAACACGTCCAGTTTTGTGAGTGCAATGGCGGTTAATCCGTTAATGTGTGTTGCATATCGGAGTGCCACAAGGTCAAGCCACCCACAGCGTCTCGGTCTTTGCGTTGTTGCGCCGTATTCTTTACCGATGTTTCGAATTTCCTCATCCAGATCGGGTGGCATTTCAGTTGGAAACGGACCGCCACCGACACGCGTAACATACGCTTTTGAAACACCTAAAACTTCACCGATAACTTTTGGTCCAATACCGAGCCCTGTGCACACCGCCCCAGCAGTACAGTTAGACGAAGTGACATAAGGATACGTGCCAAAATCTATGTCAAGCATTGTTCCTTGCGCACCCTCAAACAAAATTCGCTTTTCAGCAGCGAGTACTTCGTGCATGAACGCAACTGTATCTGTTATGTATGGAGCAATCCGTTGGGCATAGTTATAGTATGTTTCAAGCAAGGTATGTCGCGTAACATTACCTACTTGGAGCGCATCTGCTTTGGTTTCAAGGTTGTAATCAAGTTTTTTTTGGAAATGGTCAAATTCCAGCAGATCCCCTACACGAATACCTGCGTGCCGATTCATCTTATCGGAATAGGTTGGTCCGATGCCGCGCGAAGTCGTACCGATTTTCGTAGCACTTCCCATCTGTTCCCACTGTTCAACGGTCTTGTGGTAGGGCATAATGAGATGCGCGCGATCACTTATCTTCAGATTTTTACTACTGACTTCAACACCCTGTGCCTGCAACCGGTCGATCTCACCGAAAAGCGTTTCCAAATTGATAACGACTCCGTTGCCGATAACATTTACGGTGTTAGGTCTGAGGATGCCAGATGGGATCAGATGAAGGATAAACGTCTTGTCACCGAGAACAATCGTGTGTCCGGCGTTATCACCACCTTGATAGCGCGCGACAACATCCGCGTGCTCAGCGAACACATCAGTAAGTTTTCCTTTACTTTCGTCCCCCCATTGGGCGCCTAAGATAACAATGTTTGACATACAAATCCTATCCTATCTCGTAGGACATTAGTGCATAGAATGACATAAAACTTCTATTCCACCGAATGCGCGAAAAATTAACGTTTAGAGAATTGGAACCGGGCGCGGGCACCTTTCTGTCCGTATTTCTTACGTTCTACCATCCGCGAGTCGCGTGTTAAAAACCCAGCTTTTTTTAACGTAGGTTTCAACGATTCATCCGCTTTAACGAGTGCGCGTGCCAAGCCGTGCGAAATAGCACCAGATTGACCGGTATTTCCACCACCACGGACATTCACGCGAATTTCAAATTCACCGCTTCGTTCAACGTGCTCAATCGGTCGGCGGGCAGCCTGTACATGGTCGGAACGATCGAAGTACTCCTCAATGGGTCTTTTATTGACAATAATGCCGCCTTCGCCCCCCGGAATAATTCGGACACGTGCTACGGAAGTCTTACGTCTACCTGTTCCCCAATATTGTTCAATAGCCATACTTTTCCTCAACTGTTAAAAAGTTAAAACTTCCGGCACCTGTGCCTGGTGTGGATGGTTTGGGCCTGCATAAACCTTTAGCCCCTTCATTAATTTTGCACCGAGACTATTTTTGGGCACCATCCCTTTGACTGCAGCCGTGATAATAAATTCTGGGCTGCGTTCCATCTGTTCATTGAACGTTCGATATCTATCACCACCAGGATAACCACTGTGTCGGAAGTAGGTTTTTTGCTCATCTTTATTTCCGGTGACAACGACCTTTTCAGCGTTAATCACAGCAACACGATAGCCTAAATCCGCGTGCGGTGTAAAACCGGGGTCATGTTTTCCTCTCAGTACTTGCGCGATTTGGGATGCCAAACGCCCGAGCACCTGCCCTTCCGCATCCACGACGTACCACTTTATCTGTTTATCGGATTTAGGAAAATAGGTCTTCGTTTTCAATACCATAATTCTTAACCTTTTTAGGGAATACTTCATTCCCTATATGAAAGTTTGTTCACATGTGTAATTATATTATACTATAAAAAACACGGGTTGTCAAAATAAAATGAGGAATGTCAGGATTATTTAGTTTTATGTATTCTCATTTTATCATAATTATAGTAGATTTTAGAATTACCTGAACACTTTATGATCTATACGTTTAGCAAACCTAACGGACTGCATGTGTTGTAGCACAACCTATATGGAGATTAATTTATTAATTCGGTAATTTTATGTTTGCACGATGCAAATGTCCTCCGCTGCTAGCGAGGCTTGCACATGACTTGTATAGATATGGGAAATTACCGATTTATTTTGTTAATCTTCGGACAGGTTGTGCTACAGATGCGTCAAGACACCCTGTCAAATCGGAACGACTTTAAAAGTCGGGTGCCGTTATCGCTTCTTCGCGACAGACGAAATAATGTTCTGTGGTGAACTTTGAAATTAAAGATGCACATTTTTTGTAGGAGCGATCTCCGAATTGCGACAAAACTCACTGAGAGTCGGGAATCGGAGTTCCCTCCTACAACTCAAAATGTCCTGTTAATTCTAAAGGTCACTATATTATCACATAGAAATGGTCCTATTTGATCTGGCGATATAAACGTATCTCTGGATGGATAAGTGCTCGCATTGGAAAAGGTGCTCCATTATCGGATATTTGGATTCCAAGAAATTGTGGGGTACGTTGAAATGTTTTATGTAATTCATAGTGGGTGTTTTCGTCTAAAATCTTTCTGTAAAATTCCAGCGTCTCCTTGATTTCAATTTCTTTCAACGGATACCAATCAACCTCTTCATAAGCTTTCGGATTCTGCTCATATTTCTCAAAGACTTCCCTATTCGGTTGAATAATCACAACCCACTCTGATTCCTCATCTGGATGGACCATATCCCTATCTAATTCAGGTATAAGCCACTCAAATAAGATTTCTGGGGCGCGGGCAATTGAACTGTCGTGTGGGACGTTTGCGGATATCCATTCAGATGCTTCTTGGATAGTAGGTTGGAATAACATTACAGAGGCAAATGCGGCGGTATAAACAAAAGAATAAAGCCAAACTGCGCTTCCGAAGATAATACTAAGCCGCTTGTCAAGTGCGGCAAGAAATGCAGCGACAAGAACTGTAAGGGCAGGATAGAGAATCAGTAGATGGCGCGTGAAGGAAACTTTGAACGTGCCAATAAACAATAGATACGGAATAACAAAAGTCAATATCATCAATCCCTTCTGTTCTTTTACATCGGTAAGTAGATCTGTAGCCGATGATGTTATCGACTTAACGAGTGTGGACACGACACCAAAACCTACAAGCAGAGCAAGCGGCAATCCCATTCCCCACTTCAAGAGTGTCCACAAGTACAGAAACCGATACATCCAACCTATGTGCTCAGTTGCAAATAGACCGAAGTGCCCGCGATGGTAGTGCATAGTTTCATACCAAAAGTCATCATAAAAGAGATTCCATTCTGATGACATCAGATCAATCAGCCAATATGGACAGATTAGTGTAAAGGTAACGGCAGCAACGCCAACTATCGTAACAAATTTGCGATAAAAGTTTTCGGTTTTAAAAAAAATGAGAAGTGAGAAACCAACAAAGATGGTTGGAAACTTAACCGCAACACTGATTCCTGCAATAATACCTAACCAGAGGCAAGTTCGGAACATGAGGTGCGTATCTCGTGCAGCTAACCAGAGGAATAAGGTTACACAAAAGGTTGCAGGAATGTCAACAAGTGTGAAGCGCGATTCGTTTGTGGCATGTAACATTGCGACCGCTAAGAAACCTGCTGCAATCTGACCTACCCGTTTGTTGCGAACTCTCGTTCCAAGGCAATACGTTACCCATATCGTACCTGTTGACAAGAGAACATTTATAAACCGTGCTATCCAAATCACACGCGCTTCGGTTATAGGCAATCCGAAAATAGAAAGCACTTTGCCCACCACAGCAATTAAATAAAACCATGCTGTGCCGGGCCAGTTGTAGATTTCTGGAGGGGCGGTGAAATTGATGAGGTTTAAAATATCTTGTGCGATCAGGGTTTCGCGAGGATCGGGGGTATTCGGTAAACCGACCCCTATACCAAGTATGCGAAATCCAAAACCGATAGCAAGGATAATGGGCATCACCAAGGGATTGTATGTGCTATTTCTTAGCGAAATCGGTAATTTCATTTTATAGTCCAATCCACAATTATTTGGACACTGGCGAGGTTAGGAAACCTCACCAGCAGTGGGTGTAGAGATAGATTGTCCATTTGAAGTGCCCACGTATTTTAGATTAGACTATAAACGCTAATGTGAAACTTTAACCCACAATTCGGTAGGAAGTGATTCTCGCGCTTGTGCAATCTGCGTAGTCATAAGTGGAAGTTCTAATTTTTTCAATATCTTTTCCCACCGCTCAGGTTGCGTGTCGTCAACGTAGACAGGCACAAATCCGAGATTTAGATAGGTTTTGATAGCAGGGAGACGAAAATCATCTGTATCAAGCATAGCACAAGAAAATCTATTATCGCGAAAATAATAGAGAACAGCAAGCGATACCCATTTACCCAATTTTTGCCCTATATGTTTGCCTAAAACACCTACCATGTGCACGTAGCCTACCTCTGTCTCGTCAACGGATTGTCGCCATGCACAGGCTGTGCCGACAGGGATATCGTGATGTGTTACGAAATAGAATCCGTCTGGGACAAAAACGTCTCGTCCGGTAATTTCATTGCGCGTATCTTGGGCGGTGCGTTCTCTTCCACCGAATGAATCGCTGATGATGTTTGCCCAATGGACATCATCCCCTTCTCGGTAGGTCCGTAAACCGTAGCCTGTGGGAAGTTCTAATTTCGGTAAATCTTTTAGGTTGGGACGCACCATTCTAAGTTGTCGTGCCATTTATTAATTCCTCTGACTTTCTGCTAATCATTTCAACCTGCAGATTATCCCATTATAGCACAAATAAAAACAACATGGGGATGTAAAGTTTGGCTCATGCTTATATGAGTAAGTGCGCTGGACAAGTTTTGATTGGAACATAACGGACAACAGAAGCTGTCCCATAATCTGTCCGAAGATTAATTTATTAATTCGGTCCTATTATTTTTTTTTCAAACCCCGGTAGGCGCGTTTTGGAAACGCGCCGGACTTCACTGCCAAAGGACCGAAATATTTTCTTAATCTTCGGACAGATTGCGGTACAAAGAAGTACCACACCCAGCGAACACAAAAAAGAAAAGGCAGATACCCCAAAAAGGTACCTGCCTGTAGTTTTTAGTGACTGTGTCCTCAATGCGCACTTGCATTGAGACAATTGGAATTGCCGTCTTTGCAGTCATCACTGTGGGTGTCATTCCACAGTGATGCTGTAGGTTTCCTCATAACTCGACATATCTGAATTATAAATGACGGCTCTAAACGTAAAATTCCCAGTATGCATGGCACCACTGGGAAACGTATACGAAAAACTCGCTTCCGTTGATGCTCCGCCACCATAGGTATAGCCTTGATATGTGCCTGAGGAGCTTGTGTCCCAGGGTGTATGCACATACCAAGTGACATCGTAATACGCTTCACTTGTCACAAGATTCAGCGTGATACCGTCACCCGGTTGCGGCGTTTGATCTGACGAAACGGAAATACCAGGAGTAGGGGGCGAACCTTGATCATTATTAGCAATGCCATAGGTAGGCTGCGAACTTTGATCATTATTAGCATCCTCAATATCCTCATCGCTACCATGTTCGTCTGACTCATCCTCACCGCGATTATTTCTCCATTTATCGTCATCAGGCACAAAAGCTCTCTTGGTGACATTTGTTGTCGTGTCTTCAACAGTTGCACTGCCTGACCAATCCACTTTTGTGAGATCAATCCATTGGGGCACTGTAAACGCAACTATGGTAATTTCACGAACCCCTGTTTTAAATGTGCCTTGTTCGGAGTCATCGTCTTGATAATTTGCACGTCCCCAACCGCCACCATTAGTTTCCTTTACTTTGGAAGCCAAGGTATAATTTCCCGCGCGATCATGATGTGCAAAGCCGATGCAGTGGACATGAAAAGATGTCTCATTAAAATTGGCAGATGCAAACACGCTACCATGGGCACCCGCATAGACACTGCCACCTAAATCTTCATCTGCTGGCCATTTATCATGAGCGTGAGCATGATAGACAAAAGGTGTTGCTAAAATAAATAGAACAAAAAACATGAAACAAAAAAACTTATAGAACATTCTTTTTCTCCCCTCTTTTATCGAGGTAAATTTAGGTATTGATACGGATCAATACCGGAAGTTTCTAAATCTAAAACACGTAAATGAGGCGGTGGATTTAAAAGCTCCTCCGCCGTGTATCTAACATGGGGACCTGATTTTATCTTCGCGGCGAATCGGATTATTTCGCCACGTCTTTCATATTCCCTAAAAGTGACATAGACAGTGTCATGATAATGAGGATAGATTTTTCCGTTTCGGGTACTACCTCCGATGAAGTTTCTTTCTCCCGATGTCCACAACTTAATTAGTACACGACTCAGGAGTTCACTTTCGAGAGTATCTTTTTCCCATGCTGTGTGATGATGTCTGTATGGCATATCTTCGGGCACCTCTGGGTAAGGCCCGAATCCATACGGCGACACTGGCACATCTGCTGCCTCTGCGCTGTCCGCAGGGGCAGCGGTTTGTGCTTGTGTCGGTTCAGTCTTATCCGTCACGGATGTTTTCTCATTGCGAGGTTTCTCTGCGGTTCGCGTGTCGCTCTCCTCAGGGGTTACACTGGTTGCTTGTTCTGCCTTGTTGCCTGTCTTGGAAACCTTTTTAGATTTCTTAGATTGGCGTAGCAGTTCTTCTGCTTCTTGTGCAAGCTGTTTTTTGAACTGCTGCACTTCTGACAGCTGCCAGTAGATAAATCCACCGGCAGCAATCACAAAAACAATTAAGGCGGCTATGCCCCAGTAACTTTTACGATTCATGAAATTATCCTCCTATAGGTAGGATAAACGTTGTTGTTCATTCTGCCACACTCGTACGTTGTGTAGCAGAATCGGTTTTATGGTATGCCTTTATCTATTGCTTTAGTGGTAAGGATGCCTCTTTTAAAAACCTGTAGGTATCCCTGCCATCTAAAGCAAAAGTCTAATGTATATTAGAAAAAAGGATACCTACACTGACTTTTACTACTAGATGATATAAACATTATACAGCATAAACAACAAAATGTCAAATTAAATTGCAATTAACTGAAATTGGCATGTTTTGGTACTTGTTGTCTGAATCGCGGATTATCTTCGCGCGCTCTATCCAACTTACAGGCAAATATGCAATTTATATGCCAACGCTTAAACCGATATTCTACCGATTTTTGCACAAAAATGTGCAGCTCCTGTTTGCTGTTGCACAATATAGGGCAGGCAGTGCATTGAGTGGGTGATTGTCCGAATCGCGGAGGACATGGAAATGCAGAAGAAGGCGTTGAGGATGTCAATGTAGCACAACCTGTATGAAGTTTAAGAAAATAAATCGGTAATTTGGCGAGGTTAGGAAACCTCACCAGCAGGGGAGTACATCTGCCTCGTACGGATAGAAAATTACCGAATTAATAAATTAATCTTCATTTAGTTTGTGCATCTGAGGAACACGGGGAATCATGACGAATACCGTACGCGTATCCGCCATGATTCATACCGTTGATATACTAACAGTTTGCTCTACAAAGACTTGGACCGAACTTACGTTAGAATTGGTATAAGTCCTGGATAGTGACCTTTTGAATATAGAAAAAGTTCCAATTTTGTAACTTTTTCTGAAAAATATAGTTTATGCAATAGTGGTATTGTTCGAAATTTTACCGAAATAACTGTTCTACGCGATGTAAATTTGCAAGTGCATAGTCAAAAAATAAGGAGAATCAAGTTCCGGAAACTTGCTATAAATAATATGGTCCTCGGTGCACATGTTTCTACTTCCGGTGGAATACATAATTCTATCAAAAATGGTGATGGCCTCCAGTGTAATGCAATCCAAATTTTTCTTGCTAACCCAAACCGGTGGGAATCAAAACCGCCTACCGCTGATGTACTTGAGGCATTTTGTGACGCATGGGGAGAATCCCCTATTCGGGATGTAATTGTTCACGATATTCATCTCAGCAATCTGGCTTCACCGAAACAGGAAGTATTAGATAAATCACGCGTACAGTTTAAACGGATGATGGAGCTTTCACAGCAGGTAGGAATTCACTATATCGTTACACATCTGGGGGCACACCTTGGTGAAGGAGAAGCGTTTGGACTGAAGATGTTAAGTGATAGTTTTGATTTACTATTTGAGACAACAGAAGCACCAGATGTAATAGTGCTGCTTGAAACAACCGCGGGGCAGGGAACAAACCTCGGTTACTGCTTTGAACATTTACGGGATGTGATTGGTATGTCAAAATATCCGGATCGGTTCGGGGTCTGCTTGGATACTTGCCATGTCTTCGCTGCCGGCTACGATATACGAACCGAAGCAGATTGTGATAAGACATTCAATAAATTTGACGAAATTATCGGTTTGGAACGGCTAAAGGCATTTCATATCAACGACGCAAAATCGGAGTATCAGAGCCGCGTAGACAGACATGAGCATATCGGAGAAGGAAACATTGGCGTAACGGCATTTGCTTATATCCTTAACGATTCACGATTTGCTGAAACACCACTTATTATTGAAACACCGAACATGAACACTATGCACGGCAAAAACCTCACAACCCTACGCAGTTTAGTTAAAGATAGTTAAAAACTTTTAAACTCAATTTTGGATAAACTACATAGCGCAATTTAAGGGTAAAAATGAATATCGGTCCGTGGGAGGTAGCGTTTCTTATTCTCCTACTTTTGGGAATAATTCTGGTATCTCGGATAGTCACGCATTTACAGACAAAACGTGTCTGCCCTGATTGTGGATTAGCAATGCACACAAACTTATCAAATTGTCCTTCATGTGGGCGTAATTTAACGCCAAAAGGAAAAAGAAAGTCTGAATAATCGAATGTATTCTCTTTTGAAGGGATTGGAATTTTGGACACACGCAACAGTCTGTCCATAACAACAAAGGTAATATGTCAGTTAGAAGTATGATTCTAAATATACGCGTCTATTTTCCGAACAGACGCAGACTCAAAAAAGGAGAACCGTCATGGCAAAAATCAAATTAGGAATCCAAGAAACATCTTGCCAACACCGTGCAAAGACACTCGTTGATACGCTAATAGGATTTAAAAACATTAACTGTTTGAAATTTCTTACCCCATTTCTTATCTTACTTTTCACCGTAATCGGATGTTCCGAAACCCCTTATACCGGCCCTATACTGACTGTGGATAATGTAGGCAGGTATCTCAACTCGACAGGTGACGATAAAATCTGTCTACAAGATGGATTTGATACGATTTGTCTAAAATATACACAAGTAGAAGGTGCTGTTAAAGATGGTGCGGACTTCGTTTACATTCATCCAACAAGCGTAGCCTACATATTCTATTTTGAAGATCTCCCTATTTTGCAGGCAGAAAAAGCAATGGATACCACACAACTTGTACAAGGATTGGTAGATTCCGGAAAAGTTCAACTCCCTGCAAATAGGGATCCATCCAGTGCCGGCAATATTGAGAAAGGTTGGACTCTTCAAGTATACTATCCAACGTCATTTCCAGAAGCAAACCGTGGTAGAACACCTCAAACCAGCGGACTCAACATCCGGATTGCCGAAGGAATGAAGATAAGAATCCACACACAGGATGAAATGGAACTAAAGAATTTCGCACAAATCAACGGAGCTGGTGGCACTCGCGGCGTTCAATTCACTATTGATACTGAGCATACCGAAATAACAATTCATGTGGATGGATTAATCCCTGGCTATACAGCAAAGTTCTACGTCAACGCGAATGACGTGATCTCTGATGAAGACAATAGCTCTTTTGAATTGGGGCTTTTACAGTAGATCCTACAAGGAGTGGCATCATGCAGAAAATCAAATCTGGATCGTTAAAATTAATGTTTACTTTTCTAATTATACCTTTCTGTATAGTTGGATGTTCCGATACGCCTTATATCGGTTCTACAGGTTCGATGCTAACACCTGGCGACATAGATAGATACCTTGTTTCTCCTGATGGTAAAACGCTGTGCCTTCAGAGTGGGTACGATTCAATTTGCCTAACACTTTTTCCGAAAGGAAAAGATAGTACCTCGCCTATAGTTCATATTTATCCATCGCGTATCAGGTACGTTTTCTCCTATGAAGGTAAGACTATCTTGCAAGCAGAAAAAGTAAGGGATAACATAGATATAATAACAAGTATCCCACCTGGTGATGGTGGCACACCGCCGAATACGGGTGGCACACCGCCGAATACGGGTGGCACACCGCCGAATACGGGTGGAACGCCACCGAATACGGGTGGAACGCCACCGAATACGGGTGGAACGCCTCCGAATACGGGTGGAACGCCTCCGAATACGGGTGGCACACCGCCGAATACGGGTGGCACACCGCCGAATACGGGTGGCACACCGCCGAATACGGGTGGCACACCGCCGAATACGGGTGGAACGCCACCGAATACGGGTGGCACACCGCCGAATACGGGTGGAACGCCACCGAATACGGGTGGCACACCGCCTGATGACGACAGTCCTCCTAACAATGTTATTTCACACTACGTTTTTAGCAATCCGCCGAATGCATTGCGTGGAGACGAATGGATAGTTTGGATATACTATCCGGATGACTATAGCGGACCGCGTGGTTTACCAAATTCCGAAGAGGGATATGGGTTTACTATTGCCGTAAATGGTGGTGAAACAACAGAGTTTGCGCAAGTTACTGGAGGCGCACGTGGATCCGGTGTTAGGCTCGTCATTAGAACATATCAGCCAGAAACATATATCACCGTAACGTGGAATCCTCCGCATACTGATCGTTCCGCAACATTCACCCTTAAAAGTGATATTAACCTATCAGATTATAACTATTGATCTGACCAATTAATACTAAATTAACAGGATTTATCTTGTTTTTCGACGGCAGGTGCGGTTTTCTAACCGCACTTGGACCAAAGAACTATCTGTCCGGGCGAGATTTCCTCGCCCGGACAGACAAGACGAATCAGGTTAATTTGGTATAAGATAACCTAAGTGGTTCACTTGCCAAAGATTTAGTTTCCACAGAACTTGCGGTATATATACAAAAGTCCCCTCCCCATCGCATGCGCCAAATCAACGGTATGAATCATGGCGAATCATGTAGAATACCACACGGGGAATGCCAAAAGGCATTCATACCGTTGATTTGGCGTATTCTACCACGCGCATGCGTCTTTAGGCATTCCCCGTGTGGCATGCGAATTGAGGGATAAAGGGGGGTGTATTTAGGGATTTCAAAACACAAATACTTAGCAAGTAAACCACTAAGTTACCACATAAGTAGCAACTTGAGTTAAGATAGACAATAATAAAACAAATACTTCATTAGGTCTATAGGGCATGGATACAGCAAGAATTCAGGTCAAAGCGGGGAACGGTGGCAACGGGTGTATCAGTTTCCGCCGTGAGAAATATGTGCCGCGCGGCGGGCCCGATGGCGGTGATGGGGGAAACGGTGGACACGTTATCCTCGTTGCTACTTTAGGGATGAGCACGTTGATTGATTTGCGCCATAATCCGCGCCAAATTGCTGAAAACGGCGGACATGGTACTGGTAAACAACGTGACGGTGCAGATGGTGCAGATCGCGTCATTAAAGTTCCTGTTGGCACTATTGTCAAAGATTTTAACACAGATCAAATACTTGCGGATCTCACTGAACCGGACGGGACCGTTGTAGTCGCACGCGGCGGTATCGGCGGCAAAGGCAATTCCCGCTTTAAAAGCAGCACCTTTCAGGTACCGCGCGTCGCAGAAAAAGGTGAACCCGGTGAAGAACGCGAGATAAGTCTTGAAGTCAAACTCATCGCGGATGTTGGGTTAGTCGGTTATCCGAATGCTGGCAAATCAACGCTGTTATCCCGCACTTCTGCTGCTACTCCCAAAATCGCTTCCTACCCATTCACAACCCTTATCCCGAACTTAGGTGTGGTCCGCATTGATCAAGAGCAGAATTTTGTACTTGCGGATATCCCCGGATTGATAGAAGGCGCGCATAAAGGTGCAGGCTTAGGACACCAGTTTTTGCGACACATTGAACGCACCAAGATGCTTATTCATGTCATCGACCTCAGTGCCGCAGACGGGCGAGATCCTATCAAAGACTATGAGCAACTGAACCTTGAACTTGAACACTATAATGCTATGTTGACCGAGCTACCGCAAATCATCGCACTTAATAAGGTTGATATGCCGGAAGCGAAGGTGAATTTAGCACGCGTGCAAGAATTTTTCGGCAACCGAAAAGTTTTTCCTATTTCTGCTGTTACGGGTGAAGGCGTAAACGCTTTGATACAACAAGCATACCGTTCCCTACAATACCTTGAAGCAAAGGCACGGGAACAAGCTGAAACAACAACCACCTTTGAACATGAATTACCACAAGAACCACGAACACGGTTTGAGCTCCATAAAATGGATAACGGATTTGTCGTCACTGGTGATGAACCCAAACGTGCTGTTGTTATGACCGATATGGAAAACGAACAAGCGTTGATGCTACTGTTTCGAAAATTAAAAAAGATGGGCGTAATAAACGCTCTTACGCGTTCTGGCGTCAAAGAAGGTGATACAATTCAGATTGATGAGTTTGAGTTCACCTATAGTCCCAAAATTCTTAAATGAAGTGACACAGAATGGAAAATTCCGGTGAGATTTTCACGCAGACACAAGCCAACGGTATGGGGCAACCTAAGCAGGTTAGAGATCGCGAATGTTTATCTAATGTCCAACGCATTGTCGTAAAAGTTGGCAGCAGCACGATTTCAGACAACCTACGCATCAATGAAGCCGCACTTGATGGGCTTGTCCATGATTTAGCCACTGTCAAACAGAACGGAATTGAGGTAATTCTTGTTACGTCGGGAGCAATTGCGGCGGGGTGGCCCTATCTCGGTCTCAGTACAAGACCACAGACGTTACCCGAGCTGCAAGCATCTGCCGCTGTCGGACAGATTCGGCTAATGGCTGCCTACGAAGAACGTTTCCGCCACTATCAACAAGTGTGCAGCACGCATCTGCTCACACAAGATGATTTCTCTGATAGAAAACGTTACACCCGTATGAACGATGCCTTGCAGGCACTACTTCAACTTGATGCAATTCCTATTATCAATGAAAACGATAGTGTCGCAGTAGATGAAATTAAGGTTGGCGATAACGATACGCTTTCAGCTTATGTAACAAACCTTGTTCAAGCCGATCTCCTCGTCATTCTCTCTGATCAACAAGGATTTTTCACCGAAGATCCGAGGCAAAACCCTGACTCGGAATTACTTCACACCATCAACGTTATTTCGGAGGAAATGTGGAAAGCCGCGGGACAAGCTGGAACAACGAGTGGCACTGGCGGGATGATCACAAAGCTACGCGCTGCCGAGATTGTCACTGCTTCTGGTGAGATGGTCGTTATTGCCTATGGACGAGAACCGCTTATAGTTACACGTCTCCTTAAAGGTGAGCTACTTGGTACCCTTTTTCTTCCCAATACCCGCATCTCCGGACGCAAGAGATGGATCGCCTATTCACGCCCACCTAAAGGCTACCTTGTGGTAGATAACGGCGCACGAGACGCACTTGTGCAAGGTGGAAAAAGCCTATTGCCAGCGGGTGTTCGGCGTGTGGAAGGACACTTTAATTATAGCGATACGGTTTCATGCTTCACTGAAAACGGATCCGAATTTGCTCGCGGTTTGATAAACTATAACTCCACAGAAGTTTCAAAACTTGTCGGCAAGCAAACGCAGGACATAGAAAAAATTCTCGGATACCACGATTACGATGAAATTATACATCGAGATAACCTTGTACTGCTCGGTTGACTCACAACTTCCAGAGTAACAATTGTATGTAAGACAAATGCGTCAGAACAATTTGCGGTTTAAACTGGATATATGATATAATTGCCCTGAAAGCAGAGCATAATGAACATTCGTTTTTACCGAGATACAAAACGATGAAGCCAAACAAATTCCCACCCGGTTGGAATGAAAAACGCGTGCAAAATGTTATCGCTTATTATGATCAGCAAACTGAAGATGGAGCTGAGGCTGCTTTACAAAATAAACATAGCACGTTGATGGCGATTCCTACAGAATTGATGCCTGCTGTCCTTGAGCTGATTGATAAACATGTAGCTGAGGCGCAGTCATAATATAGGGTTGCCAATAGACAAAAGGAATAACATGGACAAAAACATTCAGCACATGATCCAAACAAAAGCCCAAAAAGCAAAAGCTGCGATGCGTATTTTATCGCGCAGCTCCGCTGATATCCGAAACAATACGCTTTTGATGATGGCAGAAAATATCCTCAAAGCGAAAGATGATATTCAGGAAGTAAATCGCTTTGACCTTGAAAACGGCAAAAAAACAGAACTTGCTGCGCCACTCATGCAGCGTCTCCTCATTGACGACCCAAAAATTGAACGGATGGCAGATAACCTTCGACAAGTCGCTGCACTGCCAGACCCGATAGGTGAAGTTATAAGTATGGGGGAACGTCCGAATAGGCTCAAAATCGGCACAGTGCGAGTGCCTATCGGTGTCGTGGGTGTGGTGTATGAGTCGCGCCCTGACGTGACCGTTGAAGTGTCTGCACTCTGCATCAAATCTGGAAACGGGGTTATTTTGCGAGGCGGTTCCGAAGCGATTCACTCTAACACGATACTTGCCCGTATCCTCAGCGATACTGCCGCCGCAGAAGGTGTACCAGATGCGATCCAGTTTGTTGACACCACTGACCGACAGGCAGTCTATGAACTTATCCGTCTCCCAGAATACATTGACCTTGTTATTCCGCGCGGTAGTAACGAATTCGTTCAGTTTTTGATGCGGGAGTCGGATATTCCCGTACTCGGACATGCAGATGGTATCTGTCATATCTATGTGGACGAAGCTGCTGACCTTGAGATGGCAACAAAACTCTGCATGAATGCAAAAGTCGGATATAAAGTCGGTGTGTGTAATGCTGTGGAAACCTTATTAGTCCACAAGGCAGTCGCTGAAAAATACCTACCTATAATTTGTGGTGCGTTGCAAGATGCTGAAGTTGAAATCCGCGGATGTGAACACACCCATCAAATATATCCTGCTGCGAAACCTGCCACCGAAGAAGATTGGCGGACAGAATACCTTGATTACATCTTATCCATCCGAGTTGTTGATAGCATGGACACAGCGATTGACCATATTGAGACGTACGGCTCACATCATTCAGATGCAATTATTACAGAAAGTTACAGTGCAGCGGAACGATTTCTCAAAGAGGTTGATTCTGCGGCAGTCTATGTCAATGCCAGTACTGTTTTCACCGATGGCTATGAATTTGGGTTAGGTGCAGAGGTCGGCATTAGCACGCAGAAACTCCACTCTCGCGGTCCAATGGGACTTGAAGGTTTGACGAGTTATAAGTATATTATCTATGGGGATGGTCAGGTACGTGAGTAGGAACGAAAAAAATAGTTGTAGATATACTTTTATAGTCCAACAGACAATTATTGGGACACTTCTGTAGAGCAACTTGTTAGTTTGCATTGTTTTTTGCACAAGCTAATAGGTTGTGGGCAACTTCTGTTGCTTGTTATGTTTCCAAAATAGGTTTATGAAAGTGTCCCAATACTTTCAATGTTCACTATACAAAATCAGGTATCTTCATTCACTTAAGGAATTCCTTTATGTCAACGAAAATATTACATACACTTTCCATTATCACCCTCATATTCCTCATCTCCATAACACTTGGAACAGCACAAGAACCCTCTAACAGCGATTACTTTGACCACATCACCCTTTTCTCCGATGGCAGAATCACTCGCTTCACGCACATGCCGATACAGGTATTTATTTCACCAATTATAAAAGAGAGTCCGTATTTACCAGAAATACACTACGCGATGCAGGAATGGGAGACTGCCACTGAAGGACTGATCCGTTTTAAAGAAATAGACACATCCCAAGACGCAGATATCCGAGTCAGTTGGGGATATAGTAGCCTGATGGATATTCATGACACGCGGCTCGGCAGTGCGCGGTTAAGGCGTTTGCAAGACAAGGTAAAAACTTTTTCCCACGCTACTGGATACACCGATATAGAAAGCCCAACACAACAATCCGCAGCCAATAACAGTGAGACAAAAGAGCCCATGGAGAAGGAGGCCACAAACAAAGATAATTTCAGAATAGAAATTGTTCTCATGCTGGAAGGTGATGATACTATCAAGGAACTGTCCCAAAAAGAGATGCGGACAGTGTGTCTACACGAGTTTGCACACGCCATCGGTTTGTGGGGACATAGCCCATACTCTGGCGATATCTGTTACCCCACGGCAACAGCACAACATCCAACCCAACGTGATATAAACACGCTGTGGAAACTTTACAACACACCCGTTGATACACCGCAGCATGATACCGCTATCAACGTTTTGAAAACGGAGATTGCACTGGCACCGAGGCAGCATTATCCGCATTACCTGTTAGGTTCTGTTTATTTTGATAAAGGTGATATGGAATCCGCAATCGGTAGTTTTAAGGAATGCCTTAAACTTAATGAAAACTTCCAACCCGCTATTGAAAAACTGCTCCGTGCTTACCAAGAAATTGGGCAGTTAGAAACAGCGGTTAATTTGCTTGAACAGCGGGTTAAAGAAAAACCTTCGGCTGCAGACTACAACACACTTGGAATTCACTACTATCATCAAGGGGCAGTGAATAGGGCAATAGATGCTTTTGAGAAGTCTGTTAAGCTTGAACCTTACCATAAAGCTGCGAGAAATAACCTACACCAACTTTTCAGAGAAAAGGTGTTTTATGCCTTGAATGCAGAAGATTTTTCAGCGGCAATAGGCATTTTTAATAAGATAATTCAACTTAACCCGTTAGACTCAACAACGTATATGTTGATGGGAGATGGATACGCACACGCCGAACACTATACGGATGCCATCCAGTACTATCAAAAAGCACTTGAATTGAACCCTGTCAACAGGTTAGTGAAACGGGGGCTTGCACAATGCTATAATAATCATGGGGTCACCCTTAGAAATAGTCAAAAATGGGATGATGCTATTGCCGCCTATCGCAAAGCACTGGAAATGCAGCCAAAGTTCCATATTGCACGTGCCAATTTGAGCGATGCGTTTTGGCAGAAAGCAAACAGCTACCGCAGATCGGAGCAGGTAGATGAGGCAATCAGTGCCTATCTTGAATTGCAGAAACTTCACCCAAAAGATACCCGCGTTTCCAGTTTACTCGGTGAGTTATACCTCAAAAAACGTAATTTCCCCGCCGCTGTGTCTGCTTTTCAAAAGGTTTATAAGACAGACCCCGATTCCCCTCAGGCTCAACATAATTTGAGCGCAGCGTATCATCAATCAGCCCAAGACCTCATAAATCAGAAAAAATATCGATCTGCAATTGAACTGCTTCAGAAAGCAGTGGTACTTATTCCAACTGCATTTAATCTTCGTGTTAGTTTAGCGCATGCCTATCAAAACATAGGAGATTATCAACGCGCGCAAGTGGAACTTACGCATGTCTTAAAGGGCGAACCTAACAACCAGCAAGCAACAACGGAACAGATTAACCTCTACATTCGCCGTGGAAACGCCTTAGTGAAGCAAAAGAATTATCCTGCAGCGCTTGCGCAGTTTAGCGCAATTCCCGAAACCGAAAGAGACCTCGTTATTGACAACGTGATCGGTTACCTATATCTCGTTCAAGGCGAATTTTCAGAGGCATTAACAACGTTTGAAAAGGTTGTTGCCAAAGATCCACGTAACACATCAACATATCTAAATTTGGTTTCGCTTGAATCGCAAGTTGCTAACCGCCTTTTTGGCAGACAGAAAACAGATAAATTGATCCGCGCACGATGCGCACTCGCAATCTGTTTGTTGAATCAGAAGCAACCTGACGCTGCACTCACGAAGTACAAACAAGCAAAAGATAGCAAGTCTGAAAAACATAAGCAGATTCTGATAAATACAGGCATAAAATTGGTGCGGGTTTTTGAAGCACAGAACGATGGGGAGCGAAGTGCAGAAATTAGGCGTTGGCTTGGCGAACTTAACCCCAATTTCAATGAAGTGCTTGATGACCGTTAGGAAAATTTCATCGGGAGATTTTGAAAATCCAATAATTTTAACAAAAAAAGTCGGGCGGACACACCCGACTTTTTTGTGATTGTCAAAACATTATTGAGAGGGACGTTGCCCGCGTTGCCCGCCTTCACCGCCACGAAATCTATTCCGGCGTTGTGCATCTGCTTCCATCCGTTCTTTCATCAGTTCGGTCAGTTTTGCCAACTCCTCTTTCGTCAGGACCTCTTTGAGTCCAGCCTGCAACTCTTTGATAGTGTTTTGGGAAAAAGCTGGCATCTCTGCCATAGCTGCCCGCATATCACCGGATTCACGCACCTCTTTCATCTTCGTTTCAAATTTATCAATAGCTGCCTGATGGATAGGCCGCGCCTTCACAAGTGTTTCATCATCCACTTTTACTTTAAACGACAAATCCAACCATGAATTATTAACAAAAGAGGTTGGATTAAACATTCCCATCATGTTTCTACCGCCGCGGTCACCACGTTGACCTTGTCCGGGCTGCGCGTCCCGATCAGGACGTTGTGCCGACGTTGCATGTTCAAAGACAAATAAACCAACTACTGCTATAAGTGCGATTGCGCTGAGTACGAAAAGTTTCCGTTTCATTTCTTTCTCCTTAGTAGAACCTATAACCTTGATTTCCAAATCAGAGTCATTGTTCCAATGATTGTAATTGTGTGAATACTCTATTGAATACCAAAATACAATTGTCTGTCCGAGTATTCTATATACTTTTGTTTGTTTAGTCAAGTCTATTCAAAAAAGGTTCGTTTTTTAATTTTCCGTCAACCGAAATCCTTCTCTACGTGGTATTTTCTTATACCTGCCGATAATATTGATACTGCCTAACTTATATGTTATAATTGAAACAAAGGAAGGACATAATGAATTGGAAAGATGCACTGCCGGAAATTTTAACGCAACCCGGCACACAGTTACGGTTTAGAGAACCACTCGCAAAACATACCCACTTTGGCATTGGTGGAGAAACGACTGCCTACATAGAGGTGAGTACAATAAATGAATTGGCAGCATTAGCACGTTTCCACCGCACATGGGAAGTTCCCGTTGCAATCATCGGAAAAGGCTCAAATCTGTTAGTAAGCGATAAAGGCTTCAATGGCATCAGTATAAGATTAATAGGTGAGTTAGCAAAACTGAAGGTTGATGGGAACATTGTCACTGTTGGTGCGGGGTTCCCATTACCAGCACTCTCTAAAGAGATGTCACGCAGTGGGTTAAGCGGTGTGGAATTTGCGCTCGGTATCCCAGGTTCTGTTGGTGGTGCGTTGATTATGAATGCTGGTGCATGGGGGAGTAGTTTCGGAGATGTTGTCACAGATGTTACCGTGATGCGTGATACGGGTGAACTCTTTACGTTAACCCACGCGGAAGCAAACTTTGAATACCGGCACAGCGGACTGGGTGCTTATTTCTGCGTTATAGGTGCTACTCTTAAACTTCAACCTGGGGATATAGAGACGATTACGGCACAGATGAAAGACTTATTCAAACGGAAAACTGAAACACAACCTTTTGTTGAAGAAAACGCTGGATGTATGTTCAAAAATCCGCCTGGCGATTCTGCGGGGAGGTTAATAGATGTCAGTGGCTTGAAAGGTCACCGTATCGGTGGGGCAGAAATATCTACAGTTCACGGTAATTTTATCCTCAATATTGATAACGCAACAGCGGCAGATGTTTTAGACTTAGTTGCATATATTCAAAATCAGGTACGCGAAAAGACAGGGATTTCGCTCCAAACAGAGGTAAAACGTCTGGGATTTGACGAATAAAACTCATCCATCCCACCAATTATGGAATTATACCGATGAAAATCTTCTGCCGTTGGTTATCCATCATTTTATGTTTGCTCATCAGCCTTTTCAGTGTTTTAGATGCGCGGCCTGCTATCGCCCAAGAATCATCCTATAACCTGGGTGAAGATGCCCTTCAGAGAGGCGATTATGCACAAGCTATTCAGCACTTTACCAATTACCTTGAAAACGCACCTCATAAAGAAAGCGGAAAGACGTTTACCCGTTTAGGCTATGCTTATTCACAACTTGGTCGCTACGTAGAAGCCACGCGGGCATATCAGGACGCGCTCCGTTTAGATTCTCCTAATGAGCAAATCCACGCCATAAAAGCACAAGCACTTTTAGGATTAGGCTACATCGCTTACCGTCAAGCGAAATTTGATGATGCAATTCAGTTCTATGTTAAAGTGATAGAACAAGGCATGGCAGGCGTTGCCGAAGCACATCACAACCTCGGCAGAATCTATGCTGGACGCGGAGAAATAGAGAAAGCGATTGCCGCGCAACAGCAAGCAATAGCCGGAGACCAAGATTTTGCTGATGCGTACTATCATCTCGGTGTGCTTTATAGCCGAAGACAAGATTGGCAGGCGGCGATTGCTGCATATCAAAAAACCGTTGCATTAGTGCCAACGATGCCGAATGCTTATTATCAACTCGCGCGGTGTTTTCGTCAAATAGGAGATACGTTGAGGGCAGAAAAAGCGATGCAGCGGTTCCGCGTTCTAAAGGCTGCAGACACGCAAATTCAGAAACATCTTGAAGCAGTGTTTAGTGCGGATGCTGATGAGAAAGCGGCAGTATTACTCAAACTCGCGAATACCTATCTCAAATATGAAAGATATGAAGAGGCTACCCGCGAGTTTGAACGGACCCGCAAACATAGCACATCAGATAACGATATGGCACAAGTGTCCGCTGGTCTGGGTAGAATTGCATTGGAGCAGGGAAATAGGACACAAGCGATTGTATACTACAAACAGGCCATCCAACTCGGTTTACAGACAACCGAAATATATCATTATCTCGGCATTGCATATATGCAGAATCGAGATGGACAGAACGCCATCAAGCAGTTTCACCAAGCACTTGTGCTAAATGCGGATTTTCCAGAATCGCACTTCATGTTAGGCACACTCTATGCAAAAAACAGAAAGTTTGAAGACGCAAAAAAGCATTATCTACGTGCTATTGCCCTTGCGCCGGAAATGGCAGCTGCATACCACGGACTTGCCTATCTGTTTGGGCAACAGGACCGCAATTTGGAAGAAGCGATCAAATTGGCACGGAAAGCGACAGAATTATTCCCAAAATCTGCGCCGTACCATAATACGCTCTCATGGTTGTGTTACAAGGTTGGAAAATACGGTGAAGCAGAAACCGCTGTTTTAGAAGCGATAAAACTTGCACCTGATAATCCGCTCTATCAAGAAGGTTTGCAAGAAATCCGCCAGTGCCTAAATAAATCACGCACTAAGTAGTATTGGGCTTGAAATATTGCGGTCACTTCCAATCATCAACATCAATTAGTTCTTCCAAACAATCAAAATTGTTGTGAAATTTTTCAAACGCACTGTATAGTAGATTTTAGAATTATTTGGACACTCTGCATCGGCGAGGTTAGGAAACCTCGCCTACCAGGGCGAAAGTGTCAATTTATTTTTATAATTCACCATAATTGTATTTTCTGCTCTTTTTTAGCACTTTCCACCTCTTTAGGTTCCACAAAGAGTGTCTCTGGGATTCTCTGCAATACGGCAGCTCTAAACAATGTTCTATTCAGTTCTATTCCAATGCTATTTCGTCCTAATCGTAATGATTCTATTGTAGTCGTGAATGAACCCGCAAAAGGGTCAAGGACAGATTCTTCTATACCACTGAACACCCGGACTGCATATTCGGGAATTTCGCGTGGGAAGGGTGCTGTATGTCCAAGGGTGTTCTGCCCTTTGCTGTTTATCTTGATCACAGGTGCTAATTTGACGATATCGCGACGCCACATGCGCAGCAAATCTTCATCAACGAGATTATGGGAACGTTGCAACCCCGTCATCAATTGCGTACGAGCAGAAAAACGTTTGCCGCGATTGCCAGCTGATCGTTTGAAACAGTCTAAGTTCTTGCATTCCCAAGATTTAATACCTACGCCAGAGTATGCATTCCCATTGATTTTCAGACATCCGCATACTGGACAGGGATAAAGTGTTTTATCCAACCGATGTTTGTAAAAAACAAAAATGTGTTCATAACAGTTAACTGGATATTGATGTAAAGGATAAGGTCTATTCCCATTCTTATGCCGCTGAGTCTGAACTTCCCCCTTGTCCCAAATGAAATCGTCCACAAATTGAAAACCGTGTTCTTCAAATATCATAGTGAAATATGCACCCAAAGGTATTCGACGTTTTCCCCAAGTTGATTTGGTGTGTCTATTGTCGTTGTCAAATATATCTCCGACATTGAAAACGAAAGGGCGATGATTGTCCAGGACTCGATAGCATTCCTTGATAATATTGGACATATCATCCAAATAGTCATCCAGAGTTTCCCACTGGGAATAATCCCTTGCGTTGTAATATGGCGGCGAAGTGATCATCAACTGAACGCTTTCGCTGTCCATACGCCGCAAAAAATCCAGACAGTCACCCCACAACAGTTTTGGTTTGTGATGTTCGGAAAAAACATCTTGATTCAGAGCCGAATCGGCATTTGCATATTGTTTCTGATATTCTTTTTTTACGAAATCATAATATGCTTTGATAAACTGTTCTATGGTCGAATCCCTGTCTCCGCGAATATGACTTAAGCAATCCGTTTTAAAATCGTTCAGAAGACGTTCATTGAACACGCGTCTTAGATATTTATCACTGACCTCAAATATCGTTTGTAGGTGTGGATGTGGTCCATCGGTCGCGTGTAATGTGTCATCACGAATGTCTATTTCAGCCGATCCCATAATCATCACCTCTTACAAAATATTGCACCAGATATAACGATATTTTATCCATATTTATTACTAAAATATTCAGAATTGCAAGACATCGCTTACATAAAGTGGTGTATACGCGGTCTGAAATATTTCACGCGATTTTACACCACTTTTTAAGTCCGCACCTACTTATTGGGATAAACTATAAACCTGTTTTTAGTTTTCCCCAAATTGTTGTCAACTTGCTTTCAGGTTCAACTGCTAAAAAACCGGTCGCTCTTTCAAGTCCTTCTTCCATAATGGTTTTTATGTCATCTTGTGAAAGCGGTACGCTAAATAGTGCGACTTCATCAAGCAAACCTTCAACTGATGCCCACCGTTAGACCCATCGCCAATCCGCATCCGTGAGGGATCGGCATCAAGACTCGGTTTGGCATAAGGTTGTTTACCGACTTCTTCGCCATCGGTGTAGATAACTAATCCTTCCTCTTCACCGAAAACCCCAGCAAGATGGTGCCATTCGCCATCTGTGACCACAGGTCCCGCAGTTGGTCCACCCCATGCTCCAGGAGCACCTTTGGTAATGCTGAGTTGAAGTCTTTGGCTATCTTTATCCACCGCTAATAGATAGTTACGCGGATTCTGTCCACGCATCATAATAGACTGCCAGCGCGCCCCTTGTGATGATTCCAAATTTGCCCACGCAACAATTGTTAACTCTTCAAGGATAATACTGTCGTTTGCTTGCACCTCAACATAAACATTATCACCGTTGAATTCCAGTGCCTTCCCGAACTTTCCATCTTGCCATGCTTTAGGTCCTACGATTGTTCCATCGTTTCCTGCATCCGAACTATCCTTTGCAACATCGCCGTTACCTTCTTCAAAAAGCCACATGCCAGCAACGGTATCGGGGTCAATTTTCCCGAACGCATACGGGCTTGCAATAAGCATAATGACAGCTATAATACTAACAACATAAAATCTCATGTTCACTTGATTTTCCTCCTATGCAAAACATTTAACGTTTAACCGACATAATACCATCACCTTCTTGAATTGTCAACCATTGATTACTGTTCACATTTTCAATAACATCTTGAACACCGTTTTGCCAATGAACAACTATCTGATCGACTTTTTCTGCTGTCCCTAATCCTATTTGAAGCCGAAACGGATTTTGAGATAGATAACTGCCTCCACTTTTCACCTCGCGAAGTAAGCGCATATCTCCAATTTGGAGTGTTACCTTTGCCCCTATCCCATCTCGATTTGACTTTTTGCCGACAAGCTTAATGCTTAGCCAGTGGTGAGTTGAAGATGTGTCGTTCCGCAACAAGTCTGGTGTGTCGGCGATATTCATGACAAGAATGTCTATATCGCCATCATTATCGTAGTCTCCAAATATGGAGCCCCGGCTTGATTTCTCAATTAACAACCCATCTCCACACGTATTCGAAATATCCGTGTATAATCCATTTCCTTGATTGTGGAAAAGCTGATTACGTTGTTTATAAACCCCTACCTCCTCCAATTGTTCAATATTGTTGTGAAGATGTCCATTTGCAAAAAAGAGATCAAGCCACCCGTCATTGTCAAAATCAACAAAGCCTGTTCCCCATGCCAATGGTAATAATGTGGGTTCACCTAAATGACTCTGTGCAGTGATGTCCCAAAAAAAATCCGTTTCCATCATTCTGGTAAAGCGTGTTCGTTTCAGCTTGGTAATGTGTGAGAATTATATCAAGATTGCCATCGTTATCATAATCTGCAGTATCAATACCCATACTGCTTTCTGCATCGCCGTGTTCGTTTCGAGCAATTCCGGACAATTCGCCTAATTCAGTAAATGTACCATCGCCATTGTTATGATACAAAAAGTTAGCGTCTCGGTCATTTGCGATATAGAGATCAAGCCAACCATCGTTATCAACATCCGCCCAGATGACACCGAGTCCCCTGCCAAGTAAGGTAAGTCCGGCATCTTGCGTTACATCGGTGAATGTGCCATCCCCATTGTTTCGGTAAAGGACATCTGGAGCAGGGGCGAAATCTTCCGGACGGCAATACGCTGGAATTCCATTTTGTGAACAATCTGGGGCGTTCTCCAAATCAAGTAACACATAGTTCACGACAACCAAATCAAGCCAGCCATCGTTATTGTAATCGGCAAAGGCGCATCCAGCAGAAAAGTGATTTTCATTCGTAATCCCTGCGCGTCTTGATACATCTGTAAAAGTGCCATTACCGTTATTCTGATAGAGAACATTCTGTCCGAAATTGGTAACAAAAAGATCGCGGTTACCATCGTTATCGTAATCTGCAACACAACAACCGATACCGTATCCGGTATCACCAACGCCTGCTTGTAGCGTTACATCGGTGAAAGTGCCATCACCATTATTGCGATAAAGTTGATTTGTGGGAGTGACATCTGGTTTGCTTTCAATGAGCGGTGCGCCATTAACCAGATAAATATCCAAGTTGTCATCGTTATTGTAATCAAAGAAAGCGGCACCACCACCCATTGTCTCAACGAGATGTTTTTCTCCGGTTGCACCGTTAAAATGGCGAAATTGGATGCCTGCCGCCTCAGTCACCCGCGTAAACTGGACATCCGCGTGTGTGAAGCTTACCAATAACATTGAAGCAATATAAGCAAAACACTTCATAATACCTAAAATCTAAGGACGAATAACCGTACCATCCATCCGCCGCACAGGTGCCCAACCTCCGTTGAGAGGGTGTTCAGGAAACGGGAATCGTGCAGCGAGTTCTTCGTTAACATCAATGCCGAGTCCTGGGGCTTCATTTGCCCAAAAACAACCATCCCTAATTTCTGGACAACCTGGGAAAACCTCTTTAGTATTCTCTCCGAATACGTGCTGTTCCTGAATTCCAAAGTTATAGCACGCTAAATCCAATGCGACATTTGCGGCATGTCCAACCGGAGAAACATCACCTGGGCCGTGCCATGCGGTGCGTACGCCGAAGAATTCACAAAACGCAGCGAGTTTTCGGGCAGGACTGATACCTCCGATCTGCGAAATATGCACCCGAATAAAATCAATAAGACGGTCTTTGATAAGATGCACATATTCATTCGGATTGTTAAACAGTTCTCCCATAGCAATCGGGATGCTCGTCTGCTGACGCATCAGTTGGAAATAGTCAACGTCTTCTGGCGCAAATGGGTCTTCAAGAAAAAAAAGGTTATACGGTTCTAACCCTTTCGCAAGATTAATCGCCTGAATTGGCGGTATCCGTTCATGCACATCGTGCAGCAGCTCAACCTCATCACCCAACTTTGTCCGCAGATGGTCAAAAAGTTTAATGACTGTGTTAACATAAGGTGTCGGTTCAAATGCAGGGGAACTCCGCTTTCCGCCGCCTGCCCCATAAGTTGTATAACCGGGGATTGCAACTTGTGCGCGGACATAGCGATACCCCTGTTCCATATACCTTCGGACGCTGTTTTCTACATCTTCAAAACTGCCGCCACCTGCATGTCCGTAAAGTGTTGCTGCTTCACGACATTTGCCGCCGAGCAGTTGATAAACAGGCATGTTCGCGCGTTTGCCCATAATGTCCCACAGTGCGATATCCACACCACTGAGTGCGTTGTTCAGCACCGGCCCATTTCGCCAATACGAACTGACAAAACTCGTCTGAAAAATATCCTCTATATTAGTAGGGTCTTTTCCTATCAGAAAGGGTTTAAGGTATTCATCAACAGCGGTAGCAACAGCAAGCGGGCGTTGGGTAAAAGTCGCACATCCTACCCCGTATAAACCGGGTTCGCTTGTTTCAACTTTCACAACGACAAGCCGAATCCCATCGGGCGCAGTCAGAATTGTCTTGACATCTGTTATTTTCAAAGTAGTAGTTCTCCAATTATCATTGAGTAGTATTGCTATCTTTTGAAACTTTTGATACTCAAATTTACCAAATTGAATATGGCTTGTCAAGCGAAACCTCATAAAACGTGGGTCTGACTTAAATGCATTATTTCTAATTCTTTTGCTTGATATTTTGCGGCAAATATGGTACTATTTTGATAATAATTCACTCAGTCTTTTCAGAAGAGTTTTCACATGCTGCAATAGCGTTTATTGATAAGGCAGATCGTTTCATGACAAAAATAAAAACTGATCTTTATCTTGGAGATTGTTTGGAAGTACTCGCCAATTTTGATGCCGATACGTTTGACCTGATTATGACCTCCCCCCCTTATGCAGACCGACGATCCAAAACTTATGGCGGCATTAACCCCAATGAATATGTGAATTGGTTTATGCCCCGCGCCGAGCAATTTTTAAGGGTCCTCAAACCATCTGGTACGTTTATTCTGAATATTAAAGAGAAAGCTGTTAACGGAGAGCGACATACTTATGTTATTGAATTGATACTTGAAATGAAAAAGCAGGGATGGTTGTGGACAGAGGAATTTGTCTGGCATAAGAAAAATAGTTATCCGGGTAAATGGCCGAACCGCTTCAGAGATGCTTGGGAGAGATGTTTACAATTTAACAAAACTAAGAAATTCAATATGTATCAAGAGTCGGTTATGGTGCCGATGGGAGATTGGGCGGAAAAAAGGTTGAAAAATCTCAGCGAAACAGATAAAAGTAGAGATACGTCAAAAGTGGGGAGCGGGTTCGGTAAAAACGTTTCAAATTGGGTAGACCGAAAAATGGCGTATCCGACAAATGTTCTGCACTTAGCAACGGAAACGGGGAACCGAAAACATAGTGCCGTTTTTCCTAAGACATTGCCCGAATGGTTTATCAAGTTATTTACGCAAGAAAATGATTGGGTGCTTGATCCGTTTGCAGGGGCAGGGACGACTTGTCAGGTTGCTCAAAAGTTATTAAGGAATTCCGCGGGCATTGAAATTTTTCCCCAATACTATCAGGTTGCAAAGGAAAATATCAAACCGACAGAATATAAGGTTGAACATCTGTGGAACGCAAACTAAATGAAGATTAATTTATTAATTCGGTAATATGTTATTTTCCCAGGTCCGGTTTCCTAACCAATGCAGAATACCACACGGGGAATGCCAAAAGGCGTTCATACCGTTGATTTGGCGTATTCTACCATAGGTGTCAATTTAAGAAGACAAACCCGTTTGGGATGTCTTCAGTCCCGTGAATCAACGCCAAATACGCGTTTGGTATTTGGCGTTGATTCACGGGACTGAAAAGCACTTAAAATGTTCTGAATATGCATGATGTAAAATTACCGATTTAATTGTTTAATCTTCATTTAGATTGTGCATAAAATGACGCAAACTGACAGTTTACGCTACCAAATATCGCGATAAATGAGTTATTCTCTATTTGGGTTATATAGTGGATTCTACAATTAACTTTACATCCTGAGCTGTAGGAGGGAACTCCGATTCCCGGCTATTATTGCTTTCGTCGCGATTCGGAGATCGCTCCTACAGAAGATATGTAAACTTATTTACATAATTTACTATAAACGTCCAATGATCACACTTAACTATCCAGATGAAAGATAGCCATTTTCAACTCGGTCATCTCTTCAATAGCGTATTTCGGACCCTCTTTGCCCATACCACTCTCTTTAACACCGCCATACGGCATCAAATCTGCACGCCACTGCGTTCCCCAGTTCACCATTAGGTTACCAGATTCAACCTCACGAACAAACCGCATTGCCCAATCAACGTTCTGTGTAAAAATAGCGGCGCTCAGTCCATAGTTTGTATCGTTGGCGAGGGTGATTGCTTCGTCAATATCGTTAACACGCGTCACACCGACAGCCGGTCCGAACACTTCATCACAAGAGATTTTCATTTCAGGTTTGACGTTAGCGAGGATAGCTGGCGTAACAAACTGATCCTGCTTATCTCCACCTGTAAGAAGTTCTGCACCGTCTGATACAGCCTCCTTTATCCATTCAGTGACACGGGTTGCATCCCCTTCCCGAATCATCGGTCCCATCCGCACGCCAGATTCCAATGGATTGCCGATACCGATTTGGGAGACTTCCGCTTGGAACGCATCTAAAAAATCACCGTAGATTTTTTCATGCGCGATGACGCGTTGCGTTGAGATACACACCTGTCCCGCGTTAGAATAGCCAGACGCTGCCGCTGCACGCGCTACCTTCTCCGGATCCGCATCGGGCATTACGATAAGCGGTGAATTTGAGCCGAGTTCCATTGTGACCCGCTTCAATCCTGCAACCTTACAGATATGTTCGCCGACATCACGACTACCGGTAAAGGTAATCTTGCGGACACGACGATCCGCGCAGAGCGTATCCCCGATTTCACCACCGGGGCCCGTCACACACTGAATCGCTTCAGGGGGCGTGCCTGCTTCTAAAAAGAGTTCTACTAATTTCAGAGCAGAGAGCGGCGTATCGGTAGCGGGTTTGATGATAATAGCGTTTCCACCAGCAATCGCCGGGCCGGCTTTGTGACAAACCAGGTGCAGTGGAAAGTTGAAGGGACTAATCCCAACGACAATACCGCACGGCACACGTACCGTAAACCCGAGTCTGTTTTTTACACCAGGCGCGCCTTCAAGTGGAATCGTTTCACCGGTTAATCGTTTCGCTTCCTCCGCAGAGAGCGCAATAATTTCGGACGCACGGGTCGCTTCAACGGTTGCTTCGGCTAATATCTTTCCTTCTTCACGGGTGATAACTTCGGCAAGTTCTTCTGCCCGTTCTACCATTAAGTCCGCTACTTTTCGGAGGATTTCATAACGTTCATAGCCGGTCAACCCCGCCATGATTTTTGCGCCGCGTTCTGCGGTCTGAATAGCGGTTTCAACGTCGTTTGCGTCCCCTTTCGGCACAGTGTCAACAACCGAACCGTCAAAAGGACTCAGTACATCAATTTTGTTAGATTTATCAACCCATTCTCCACCAACGTGCATTCGCATAATGCGTTTTCTCCATTTCTGTTTCGGCACACGGATGTGCCTTTTAATTTACTTTTTGGACTTTAGCAAACCCCAGGTTGTGGTTGCTTTTCCTGCTGCCTCAACAGCGGCATAGTCTGTTAAGCCAGTATCCATGACATCGTTAACTTGTGCCTCAGTAAGTGCTTTCGTGAAAAAACCCACTTCATCAAAAAGCCCCGTTGCAGCAACGTTGCCAGGACGTGCACCTATCCACATAGGGGATTGACTGGTATCCAGCGTGCCATCACTCGCCTTTTCAACCTCCAGTTTTCCATCAACGAACATCTGAACCTTGCTGCCATCGTACACTTTTGCGATATGATGCCACTTACCATCTGCCACGATAGTTTTACCCGGCATACGAGTCTCGACGCCCTTGACGTGCCACATGAACACCGGATAGTCATCTTGATGAATCCATATATCAAGATGACGTACAAGCTTGGGCTCGGGCCAAACCTCTCCATTTCGCCAAACAACATACTGCCATGAGGCTTCTTGTAACTTAATCCAGACAACGAATGTATAAGGATCGGAGTTGAAAACGTCGTCATGGTCAATGCGGACATAACTATCGCCTTTTCCGGGAAATTCCAATGCCCCGCCGAATTTGCCGTCGTCCACCCATTTTAGGGTACCCTTGATGTCACCATCGTGTTCGCCGACAACATCTTTAACCACTTTTCCCCCATTTTCTTCAAACAACCAAGCACTTGCTAAGCCAAGTTTCGCTGCATGAGCAGAAAAAACTGTTCCGATAAAAAATATTGTCAAACACAAAATAGTTTTTTTCATCATGTATCTCCTTTTTATTAAAACAACAAGATAAGCATTTTACGGGAAAGAGCAGTCCGCTCTACGCGCTATTTTAATGAACGTACCAATTGTGTGTTACCGCTCGCCTGGATGTGGCGTAATCTCACTTTTGGTTTTGAGCAACCCCCAAGTTGTTGTTGCTTTTCCAGCAACTTCAACAGCGGCATAGTCAGCTAACCCGTTGTCCTTAACATCGTTAAGTTCATTTTCAGATAAAGCCTGTGTAAAGAATCCGACTTCGTCAAAGAGGCCTGTCGCTGCGATACCGTTAGGGTTTGCCCCAATCCAGATTGGCGATTTATTGGTATCCAGCGTTCCACCACTCGGTTTCTCAACATCCAGTTTTCCATCAATGAACATCTTGACATTATTACCATCATAAACTTTAGCGATGTGATGCCATTTATCATCAGTAATAATAACTTTACCATCAATTTGACCTTTTGCCTCCCCAGCGTTCCACATAAAAACTGGAAAGCCGTCTACGTGAATCCAGATATCAAGGTGTCGAATCTCTTTCGGTTCAGGCCAGACATCTCCGTTCCGCCAGACGATATACTGCCAAGAAGCGGATTTTAACTTGACCCATGCGACGAATGTGTAAGGATCAGCATTGAAAACATCATCGTGAGGGATATGGACGTAACTATCACTGTTCCCGGAAAATCTCAAAGCACTCCCGAATTTACCGTAAGAAAACCAGCCTAATTTTCCTTTGATGTTCCCATCGTGTCCGCCGACAACATCTTTAACCACTTTTCCCCCATTTTCTTCAAACAACCAAGCACTTGCTAAACCAAGTTTCGCCGCATGAGCAGAAAAAACTGCCCCGATGATTAGTATTGTCAAACACAAAATAGTCGTTTTCATTATGTTTTCCTTCTTGAGGTTGCTAAAGCGATTCAGACGCGACAATTGTCCAGCGCGTCCTCATCCAATTCAACACCTAATCCCGGTTTGTCCGGTATAGTTGCATATCCATCAACCAGCGGAATAGTTGAAGGTGTAACAATATCAAAAGCACGCAGTGCATTTAAGGTAATCGCGGGCATAGTTGCATTCCGCATCACTGCAGCGAGGTGCATCACATAACAAGTCGTGATGCCGAGGCCGACAATCTGTATCCATACCGGCAGATGTGCTGCGTCTGAGATAATTGCTTCACGTTTCGCGTTAGCAGCACGTGAGTCCGGGTAAGCAATAATAAATGAATCATTCATTTTCGCTCGAATCGCTTCAACTGGATCCGGATTTCCGAAGTGAATCGTTATCGGCATATCTGTGTGCCGTTTGATTTCTTGGTATCCAGCGATATCCGACTGTGGAATCGGTGTTTCAAACGATTCTATATTATAATCTTTGAGATGCCGGACAACTTCAAGCGTGTGTTCTGGCGTTTGAAAAGAATCATTAGCATCTACGCGGAGTTGAAAATCATCTGGCACGACCGCTGTGATTGCCTCTACCTGTTCACGTACTTCAAACCACGGACGTGCCTTGATTTTATGAAGCCGATAACCAAGCGAGTATGCATGTTTTGCCTCCGCAGCCCATTCCTCCGGTGTCATATCAATAGACCAATATCCGAACGATGTTTTATCGTTAACCTTTTCACCTAAAAGTTGATGGACTGGCACACCAAGCGACTTGCCCATGATGTCGTAAAAGGCTTGCTGTAGCGGTGTCGGTGCCCAGCCACTCATGAACTCAAACGGATTCCTACCGATATATCGCTGAATCGCTTCCTCTGATTGAAACGATCCATCGCCAATGCCGGTAATTCCTGCATCCGTATGCACCTTGTAAACATGGTCAATCTGGTAAAGATTGCGGCGCGTCATCAGTTCATAAATACCATCATGATAAGGCACTCTGACTTTGATGACCTCAATTTGGGTAATTTTCATGATTCCGCCTCCCTTAGCTGAATAATAGTTTTCTGTCTACTGCTTTTGAATATAGAACGTTGTTTAACATTTTCAGATTGCTATTCATCCCGCCGAATCCAACTGACAACATCTTCTGCTTCACCTGTTCCACCCTCTACACTATCGCTCCCGAATGAGATTAAGTCGTACCCGTATCGGTCATGCACACCGGGTCGGATGTAGATATATGGATTGCCCCATGGGTCCTCCGTAATCGGGATTTGAATATATGGACCAAGCCAGTTTATTGGAAGCGGCGATTCTTCAGGTTTCTCCCAAAGTGCTTTCAAACCTTGTTCAGTTGAAGGATAATCTCCGCTATCCTTGGCGTATCTATCAAGAGCAATACCGAGCGTTTCAATGTCTTCCGCGGCGCGTGTCTGTAATGCGCGTCCTGCTTGTCCAAGCAACCGTGGTGCCAAAATCACAGCAGCAATCACACCCAGAACGATAACGACAACTAATATCTGGACCAGTGTTAACCCAGATTGTTTAGAATCAATTTGTTTCACGTATGCGCCTCCGCGCTTCCAATATTGAGATACCTTCTGAATATTTACAAGTTTAGCACATGCTGCTGATTGTGTCAACAATAACTATTTCAATCCCAGGGTTATTTAGTTGTAGGTTGGATAGAGCGCAAGCGACACACATATTCACAACTAATGTCGGAAATGTCTAACACCCGTAAACGCCATCGCCATACCGTAAGCATCCGCTGTTTCAATCACTGACTCATCATTGACTGACCCACCGGGCTGAATAATCGCTCGGATACCAGCTTCGCCGGCAATTTCTACACCATCGGGGAATGGGAAAAATGCATCAGAGGCTAAAACTGCGTCTTTCGCCTTTTCACCTGCTTTGCGGACAGCGATTATGGCAGCATCTACACGGCTCATCTGCCCCGCACCGATACCGACAGTTTGTGTACCTTGCGCAAGCAGAATACAGTTAGATTTTACATGTTTACACGCCTTCCAAGCAAAAAGCAGAGATTCTATATCATCGTCTGTAGGTTTGCGTTTGGTGACAAATTGCAAATCATTCTTTGCGATGTTATGTGCATCCTGTTCTTGAACAAGTAAGCCCCCAGTTACATTACGGATTTGCAGAATTGTTTTCGAGTTTGATAACGATCCCGTTTCAAGTATTCGGCGGCTTTGGACACGAGACAGTGCGCGTAGTGCTTTTTCGGTGTAACTCGGAGCAATTATCGCTTCTATTTTCACCCCTGATTTTGCAGCCTCTCGAATAGTGTTCGCAGTCTGAATTGTCACTTTACGGTTTAAACCGACAATTGAACCGAAGGCAGAAGTTCTATCACATTCAAGGGCGTTTGTGAAGGCATCTTGTAGATTACCAGCAGTCGCAAGTCCACATGGATTGTTATGTTTGATGATTGCACATGCGGGTGTCTTGAAATCCTTCACGATTTCTAAGGCAGCATCTAAATCGAGGATATTGTTGAATGATAATGGCGGTCCATTTAGCTGCTTCGCCCACGCAGCGCAGGGCGTTGGAGCAGTTTCAGTTCTGTAAAAAGCAGCGCTTTGATGCGGATTTTCACCGTATCTTAACGAATCTGCTTTTTGGAAACGGAGTGTCAAGACATCCGAGAATTCTTCATCGGTTTCTAAATTGGCGAGATAGGTAGAGATAGCGTTGTCGTAGTGTGCGGTGTGAAGAAATGCTATTTTTGCTAATTCAAATCGTCTCTGTTCAGATAAGCACCCATCGTTTGCATCTAAATCAGTGATAATTTGTGAATATTGATCTGGGTTTGTGAGGACTGCAACGTGTTTATAATTCTTTGCTGCAGCGCGAATCATTGTCGGACCCCCAATGTCAATATTTTCAATTGCTTCTTCAAGTGTAACATTAGGTTTAGCAACGGTTGCCTCAAACGGATAGAGGTTACAAATTACCATGTCAATCGGTGTTATTCTGTTTTCTTTTGCTTGTGCTGCGTGTTCCGAATTATCCCATTGTGCCAGTAGTCCACCGTGGATTTTGGGGTGGAGTGTTTTAACCCTTCCATCTAACATCTCAGGGAAACCTGTGTAATCAGACACATCCGTGATTGTAATTCCTGCGTCACGGAGATGTCGGGCGGTGCCGCCTGTAGAAAGGATTTCAACGTTGCGTTGCACAAGCGCATTCGCAATTGCTAAAAGAGCCGTTTTATCGTAGGTACTGATGAGAGCACGTTCAATTTTTTTCATATTTCGTCCGTCTGAACCTCTATTCTATGTCACATATCTGGGAAATCCAAAACCGTCGTTTGCGACGTGGCTTCGCGCAGGAATCTGTGCGCGAGTCGGTATGATCAAATCCATTTCAGATGTATTTTCAATCACAGTGCCATCGCCGATGCGCACCTCATCACCAATCATAATCTTACCGGGATGCTCTGCGGCACCACGTATCGTTCCGATAACAACTGACGAACCGATACGACATCCTTGATCAATTTCAACAAACCCGTAAATTTCGGTGTTTGTCCCGATAGTCGTCCGGTCAGCGATTTGGACGGGCCCAAGGAGGCTTGTGTCTGTGCCGATCTCAACGAAGTCACCGATGACGGGGTGGCGTTGTTTTACTTTGACGCTCAAACCCCCAAGTGTGCAAGGGTAAAGCACACACCCAGAACCGATAATACCTGTTTGTCCAGTTGTTACGCCACGGTGCGGATGTTCTAACAAATTCGCATCACCTATGTCAGTTTCTGGATGTAGATCGGCTTGATAATAACGTCCACCTAATTCAGCAATGGCGCGCGGCAACAACGGAACAGGTACTCTATGGAGGTCTGGATTCTCTTCAGGCGGTTCGCTTCGTGTTAGTGCGTAAGCCACATCATGATAGAATAGCACACGCCACCCAGGATAGGTGCTAACGACCAATTGAAGTTGATATTCAAAAACGGAGGCAAGGTTCAAAGTGCCGAGAAAATCTTGGTATGGATCAAAACTTCGCTCCTTAATTGCGTTGTCAATTTGGGAACGGAAATCAAGTGCGGCAAGTTTTTCGCGAGAGATACCGTTATGGAGAAGGTACGCATCCCAAACAGCCGGGTCTTTCAGAGAAGCAAAGCGATTCCAAAGGGCGCGGCTTTTTAATCGGGGCAGTTCCCAGAGGAGTGAGAAGACAGTTTCAAGGGCAGCCTCAAGGTTTTTTTCATCCGTAACTGCTAAGAACGATTGCGCTACCATCGCATATAACTGATCTGCCACCTCTTCAATCGCTTCCGAAAGTTCACGTTTTTGGTTAAAAAGATGTGGCGCATTGTGAGAACCCGGGGCGACACATTCTAATAGATTTCCTAAAACGGTCTCCAGAATATCGCGATTGACAAACCCGCGTCCAGAACGTTGCGATAATCCCTCTCGGCTTGTGCTGTCTATCCGTAAAGCGTTAAGCTCTGATCTACTATAAATAGGGCGTAACCGTTCTAACGTTTGAGTTAGCAGAGGTTTTTTTCGTTGTTCGTAAGAGACATCAAAAAGTGTGGTTTCAGACATATCATTTACAAGATTTTCGGTAAGTTCTATCTAAACCTACTATCACATGAACTGTTTTAATCTTTGACATTCCTAATTATACAACTTGACGATGTTGAAAAGCAATGGAATTTTTGACAGGAAAATTGAAAATGTATCTGTTGCCTGCAACAACACAGATTCCATGTCTTCTGTGAGGTAATGTATTAAGGAGAGGTGTGTATATTCCGAGTGGAATTCGAGTATTTCAATATTGATGTTCTCTGTAATTAACAACAATATGAACGGTGTATCCAGAACAAGTGTCTCAAACTCACTGTTTCAGTTTTCCCCAGAGGGTGGTCAATTTGTCTTTGGGTTCCACAGGATACCCTTTGCTGTATCTCCTATTTACCCAATCAAAATGGACTCCGCGATCAAACTGTTCAAAAATTTGTATATGAGCACCACCTTTGACAGGTGCTGCAAAAGTTTTTTGAAAAGTTGTATAAACGATGTATTGTCCATCGGGAGACCATTTGATATTACGGACTGATCGTCCCTCACAGACTATAATGTCTTGGTTATCCGGATCCGCGAGTAGGGCCACATAAATCAGCCCGCTATCATAAAAAGCAAGTTTTTTACCATCAGGTGAGAAGGTGGGTATCTTCCCAAAAGGATCGATTTTTGAAAGCTTCGGCTTTTTAAGATCGAAGGTATAAATTCCGCGGTGCGTGGTGCTGTTGTGGTCGTAGGCTATCATTTTGCTTGCCGGTGACCAGACGACACGAGTTCCTGATCCCTCAACTAACGGTATAGCATTTGGAAAAGGTTTTTCTAATTCCTGATGTGGTATGAGATAGATGCCATCACGGGCGGGAGGTGGAGGGTCAATAATCCAGTTTGTGAAAATAACATCTCCCGCTTCTGATATGTCAACATATACGACCTCATCGAAACGATGCTGTGTGAGGTTGCGCGCTTTGACATCAGGATGCTTTCTATTGAAAAGATAAAGATCCGTTGCAATAGGTGGGTGATCGTCAGTATCAGACTCGGAAACGAAAACAACGAGGGGGCCATCTTTTTGGGCGGCACTTTCCCAAATCGTGTCAGTGTGTCTATAAATGAGTCGTGCTTTAGTTGTGTCTTCTAAATTTGTAATCCATAGTTCGTTGTGATCGTTCTCTGGATATTGGAATATAACTGTGCCGGTAGGTTCTGCCTGTGTTGTGAGTGGCAGTAGGAAAACCAGATATAAACAGAGGTACTTGAGAAAAGATTTCATGATAACTCCTATTGTTCTAAAGGTGACACATTAGACTCACTGTTTCAGTTTTCCCCAAAGTGTGGTCAATTTGTCTTTGGCTTCAACAGGGTAACCTTTTGGACTTGCCCAATCCCATCTCGGTGATCTGAATTTTTTCCATACCAGGTGATTAAAATCTTCAGAAAGTCGGATATGGGGATCCCCATTGACGGGCGCTGCAAAAAAGCCTGTATCTGTTTTGTAAATGATGTATTGTCCGTCGGGTGTCCATTTGAGATGACTGCACCCTTTGCCTTCTTCAATTTCTATGGTCTCTGTGTCATCCAGATTCACGTGTGACGTAATGTAAATAACTCTCGATCCCGGTTCTCCGCCAACAAAAGCGAGTTTTTTACCATCAAGCGAGAAGGTGGGATACTTCCCAAAATCGCTGATTTTTGAAATATTCCGAGTTTCAATATCTAAGGTATAAATTTCGCTGGGCCTCGTGCCTCTGTCAAAAGCTATTATTTTGCCCCCCGGTGCCCAAATGGCACGAGATATTCCAAATATGTCATCCTCACTTACTAACAGGGTTGCTTTTGGAACGGGTTTTTCTATTTCAGAATTTGGGATGAGGTAGATACCTACCTTTGGTAGTGGTGCTCCATCAACGGTCTCGTTTGTGAAGATAACATCTCCCGCTTCTGATATGTCAATATACCAGACACTGTCAAAGCGTTTTTGTGTGAGGTTGCGCGCCTTCACATCAGGCTGCTTTCTATCAAAGAGATAAACATCAGTTACAAAAGGCGGTTCACTGTCATCGGCAACGTATGCAATGAAGGGACCATCTTTTTGAGTAGCAATTTCATAAATCCCTTCTGTGTGTTTATAAATTAGACGTGCGTTATCTGGGTTCTCTAAGTTTGTAATCCATAATTCGCTGAAGTTCTCTGGATGTTCGAACATAATTGTGCCGGTGGGCTCTGCTTGTATTACAAGTGGCAGTAAGCAAACCAAACATAAACAGAGGGGCTTGAGAAAAGATTTCATGGTAACTCCTATTGTTCTGAAGGTGGCACATTAGGCTCACTGTTTCAGTTTTCCCCAGAGGGTGGTTAGGCGGTCCGTGGGGGCCACAGGATACCCTTTACTGTGTACCCAATCAAACCACACACCGCTCTCAAACTGTTCAAAAATTTCTACATGGGCACCACCGTTGATAGGTGCTGCGAAATTGTTTTTATTTGTTGCGTAAAAGATGTACTCTCCATCAGAGGACCATTTGAGACCTCCGAAACTTACGCCACCTCTAAGTGGTATGATCTTCTTCTGACCGTGCGGAATCTCAAGTGAGATAACGTGAACTGAAGACGTTTTAGCAAATGCAAGTTTTTTACTATCTGGCGAAAAGGCAGGGTACCACCCGAACTTGCTGACACGTGTAATCCTTCGTGTTGCGATATCAAGAGTAAAAATACCGTCACCGGTGCTGTAGGCAATCTGATCTCCATCCGGAGCCCAGACCAGTTCGCGTGCTTCAATTTCTTTTAACAGTTTTATTTTGGGAACCTGTTTCTTTATCTCACTATTTGGAATAAGGAAGAGGCCTGTCTTTGCAAGTGGATTTTCGCCAGTCGGGGCGTTTGTGAAGATAATATCCCCATTTATTGAGATGTCAAGGTCCCACACCTCCTCAAATTGTTTCTGTGTTAAGTTACGCGCTTTTTCGTCAAACTGATTTCTATTGATAAGGTAAACGTCCTCTTCAAAAACCTCTCCATCATGTCCGGCAATAAAAACGACATAAGGTCCATCTTTTTGGACAGCAAACTCCCAAATCCCACGGGTATGTTTAAAAATCCGATTTGTATTGCGTGTGTCCCAAATATCGGTCAACCATAATTCGGTTTTACTATCTGGATTTCTAAATATTATCTGGTCGGTGGGTTTTGCCTGTGTTGCGAGTGGCAGTAGAAAAACCAGATATAAACAGACGTACTTGATAAAGCATTTCATGATATAGAATACTCCTATAGTATAAATTTACTTATCATGTGTCACAATTAAACAAAAAACACCAAAAAAAGTCAAGCGAAAGATGCAATGGGCAGGGTTATTTAGTTTTCTGTTTTTTGAGCAGATTTTATCACAGACATTAATATATCAATGGACTTATTGTCTGTCCTAAATCACTTTTTGTCTGAACCATGATTTTCAGGATTATCAGATTATCAGATTTTCAGTGTTACCCATCAACCGCTATCCTGCGTCCAAACGCGGACGACAAACATGTTCATAGAAACTACATCTACAAAAAACCCATCTTGATAATCCGATAATCTTGAAAATCATGGTTCAGACAATAAACAATGATGCAACGAAAACTTATGTCCATTCTGATTCAAAATTTAAACTTGAAGTTAACCTTAATGACTAAGAATTCTTAAAACTAAATGAGGGGTGTGCATAAATAATTGAAGTCGTAACACCTGTAACCGTGCGATTTGTTGGATCCTTAATTTATCCTAACGATAAAAAATTTGCAGGTCCAAATTGCACAAAATGGGTTTCAATCACAAAAACGCCATCATCCTGAAAATCCTAAAATCTTGTGAATCCTGGTTCAGACAATAAACGTAGAAACCTACCCAATAGCACGTTAATTTTGAATAATCGCATTTATTTGTGCACACCCCTCAATTATAGATTAAACTATAAAACTCAGAGAATGGAAACCACAAACCTCCTTATTTAGGCAATACCCTTGTCTATTCTTCTGAGGACATTTTTGCGGGGAGGTCCATTTCCATGGAAAATTCTCCTAAGTCAATCAGATTATCAGATGAAAAATCAGATGGTTTCGGCACAGGATAAGGAGGTTTGCCAAAACGATAATGGATTTTTATCTGCGGTTTTTCAATGCGCTCGAGGTATCCGAGTTCAGTTTCGAGTTCATTGAGTTGCGTTTGAAGTGTTTCAATATCAGCTTTGATTGTCTGTATCCGTTGCTTTTCTGCATCCGCGAGTGGACGCGGATTTGGGTTTGTCCACACCCCAGTTGCGCGGTAGGAAAGGTCTGGATTAATATTCCAGACCTTTCCACCAACTGTTACCTCCGTGGTAAACGTATCCTTTTCTTTCTTATCGGGAGGCGAATGAGTAGGACTCCCCTCGGGACGACAGCCTGTCCACACGAAAAGGATCGCGAATAGGATAAGAAAGTAAACGTTGACATGGATATTACGCATTAGGTTTAACCTTTGCTTCAAAACTAACTGATATTCTGCCTAGGTTAGGCTTCACTTTCAGTGATGCCCCTCCCTGCAATTTTCCCAACTGGGCTCCCGGTTGATAGGTGCGTGTATCGTATATTGTTACGCCCATTTTATCTGCACCTGCCCCCACGTCCACAGCGCCAGGGCCATTCGGATGAGGGATGAGCGGTTCATGGGGAAACTTAATCCATGCATTCGCTTTCCCTGCTCTGTCGGAATCCGAGAGAAAAGAGTAGGCATAACTAAAAAGAGTGACCGAATTATCTTGATTGATCCAGCCAGCACCCTGCGCGTGAATCGCACCAATACCATCAGGCTCATCATCTTCGTCATCACCATCTTCAACCATGAAAGAGCCGTATATGTAGCATGATGCTGTCTCGGTTTCCTCATTTACCTCTACCCATTCTGAGTGGGGGTTATCATTAGTAAAGCCATCTGCCTCAAATTTCACATCAATACCTATGGCGTGGACAATAAGGGTTACGCCAAGAACACATAAACCTACCAGCAGCACGGCTGCAAGTAGTTTGGTTGCTTTGATTCTTTGCATTCTAAAATTCTCCTTCAATTTTTGTGTGACACGCCACAATGACGTATCTGTTATGAAAATCTACATAAGCACCGAGTGATTTTCCACTTATTAGCGGAGGACGCACACCATGCGCGTCGTGTATCCGGTGCAGGTATCTCTATATTATTTGAACTTCCGCAAATGCTTGAAATTAATTTTCAAACAATTATATTGATACCCTTTATAACTTAAGACACAGTATTAGATTGAAAAGGGTGCATATGCATAAATTTTTAAAAAAAAAAACAGTGTCATCAAAAAATTAACAAAACTGCTTAAATTATGGGATTTTAAGAAACGCGAGGGTTTAGCCTAATATCAGTAGAACATATCTCTAAAATGTGTCAGTCCTATTTTCAGAATTTTTTCCTCCGTTGCACTATCTCTCTTCAATTGCCTCGACGTTGGCACGGGGCAATGTCGTTTTTTCGCCATCTTCAAATTCAACTTGTAGCACGCGCACCTCTGCTTCTGTTTCCAATTTTTGTAGTTCAATTGGTAACTCAGTGACGCGTCCCAATTTACCAAAATGCGGTTCCCGTATAACACGGACAGGACTACCAATTTCTAACATCCCAGCAGGTGCATCAATGTCTATGTTTTCAATTTCTGTAACCAACGGAATTACGATTTCTGGACGAACAACACCGGCGCGAATTTGGGTGGCACCGTTGATAGCGGTTTTCATGCCTTCGCGCTGCTTTAGCAGTGCAAAAGTGCGTTCCGCCATTGCGATGCTGCCAAATCCTTCGGTGATAACCAATGTAACGCCGAGTTTTTCAGAACCGGTAATAGCCACACCGAGTTCATAGCCGAGAAGTTGCCGCAGGTCCGCATCATCAATACCGCCTGCAATGAGGCCGTGGACACCCAATTGGACCGCTTTCTGAATTGCATCGGTTGTGACCAGCGAACCACCAACGAGTATATTGTGTTTGTGTTCAGGTAGGACCTGTTCTGCAGTCAACTCCTCACTCGGTGAATTTGCTACGACAACTAAGTTTCCTAACGTCTCGCCACCAACACCGAAGATGCCTTGGATATACGTTCCGTAGGTTTCTACAGTGACACCTTCATTCGGGATAGTCTCAGTGATCGTGCCATCTGTATAAGCTTTAAGTTCAACAGGGATAGGCGGTTCGCGCAGAATAACCTGTCCTGTAACATCGGATATAGACTCAATCGTGCCAGCAATAGGTGAACGGGCCTGTGATTTGAAAAGCCCGAAAAGCCCCTTTGTTGTAGCGATGATTTCGTCTTCTGAGACGGCTTCACCTATAGGTTTGAGCATATATTCTGCGATTTCTTCTGGTGGCACACTGAGTAGATTGGCGACGTTTAACAACTGAACGTTGCCCGGCAAATCTGCCTTTGCCACGATGTCTTCTGCCTTAACCGTAGCACCTGTTTTAACAAGGACTTCGCCTTCAAGTGGCAGCCGACGTTCTTTCTCAATTGTCATCCCCTCCGTGACTTTAAGTCCGGGAGTATATGCATGCGCCATTAATTAACCTCAACTTCAAAATGGAGTCTGTTTTTCATCAGTTTTAGATGTGCTATAGCAAAATAGCAGCGGATGTCAAACAAATCCGCTTACGGTCTCCTGCTGGTTAAAATAGTAGCACATTTGGGTAGGAAAAGTCAAAAAGAATCTTCCACGGGGTGTTTCAAAATCTCATAAACGCTAATTCTTCCCAAGTCGGTTCAGTTTTCGGCTGCGTTTACCCGCCTGAGCGTCCATCTCATGCCTGCCCTAACGTTTCGCTTAATAGTATATCATAGAAAGAGTTGAATGTCATGCTATTTTTGGAGAATTGAAGGTATCCATTTTTGATGACTTCACTATTATGAAAATCTGATAAAAAACTTGCACTATCCCTCTAACTATGCTAAAATACTATAACTTTTAAGCTATAGCAAGACATATTGAGATATTGGATTTTTAGTTAATGAAATATTTTACCTACTTCGGAAATCACCTCGTCAATGCCAAAATACCGGACAATTCAGAGGTGTTTTACGCCAAACCGCCGCTGCCGGGTATAAAACGTGCTGCACTCAGTGAGCATACGCGGCACGCCTTTGAAAACCCACTTGAGATGCCGCCCTTACGTGAACTTGTTAACGGCAATTCAAAGGTGCTGGTCCTATTTGATGATAACTGCCAACCTTTCCCGCTAACCAAAAAGCCGGATATGCGGCAAATTATGATCGAAACGCTCCTAAAAATGCTGGACGAGTATGGGGTAGAAAAAAAGAATATCCAACTGATATGTGCAGTCGCACTCCATCGCAAAATGAAAGAACATGAACTCACTTATATGTTGGGCAAAGACATTATGGATGAGTTCTATCCGCACCAACTCCGAAATTTTGACGCTGAGGATGCAGAGCAAATTGTCAAAGTAGGCGAAACTGAGAAAGGTGAAAGCGTTGAAACAGACAGAGCGGCTCTTGAAGCTGATCTGATCATTTATGTAGATATGATACAAATTCCGCTCAACGGTGGACATAAATCAGTTGCAGTGGGGCTCGGAACATATAACTCTATTGCCCCGCATCACTCACCGCACATGACATCGGAGAGTCCGCATGTAATGCAACCGGAAGGTTCACACATGCATGCTTGTATTGAACGCATGAGTCGTCTCATTCAAAAAGAGACACCGATTTTAGTACTTGAAGCGGCGATGAATGGCGCGATATATCCGTTTCATCTCCGTTATGTTGGAAAACCGAACAGAGACTGTAACATTGCTGAGAAGATTATCAAAACGTTTACACCTGCAACTTTATCACTTTTGCCGGAATCTGCCCGGTATAATATACTCAAAAGTGTGCGGACAGACTATGAACCGATAGAAGTGAATGCTGGCGATATTGATGCTGTTCACGCAAAAACGCTTGCATCAATGAAGGAACAATTGGCAATCGATATTCCACGGCAGTACAGCACTTTAGTGTTTGGCCTGCCCGATCTGAGTCCTTATGCTGTAGATGCGCGCATCAATCCTGTTTTGGTCGTGAGCGACATCTTAGGGTATGTGTTCAATTGGTTCTATAATAAACCGATCATCAAAGAAAACGGTGTTGTCATCATCATGAACCCGACTTATGAGATATTTCACGAGGAATATCACGTGGCATATAAGATGTTTTATGACGAGGTGCTTGCGGATACAACCGCACCGTTTGAGATGCAACAGAAGTATCAGGAAAAATACGCGAAGGACGAGTATTTGATCGAGTGCTATCGGAACAAATTTGCGCATCACGGTTTTCATCCGTTTACTGTCTGGTATTGGGCAACATACCCATTGAAATATCTATCAAAGGTGATTTTGGTGGGTCCGAAAGAACCGCGGGTAGCGCAACGATTAGGTGTTGAGTGGGCAAAGAACTTGGATGATGCACTTGCAATGGCACGCGGAATTTCTGGCGATGATGATGTTGTTGCCTTGACAATGCCCCCGTTCTTCTATGCAAATGTAGGGGAATAATGATGTTAGATTCTAAATAATTAAGAGGAATTCCAATGATTAAAAATTCCCTTATTGTTGAAGATACCGACAGGTTCGTCATCAAATATCAGCGAAATTTAACCATGATATTAGTCGTTATATTGCCTATTTGCAAAGTGAAGCAGACAAACGCAGAAAAACAAACACAGTACAATCAACAGCGTGAAAACACCAACAACTAAAAGTTGATAACTGAAAACCAAAGGCTAATTGAAACACTATGATAACAGATAAAAAAATCCCAACGGAAGAAGAAATAGAAGAAGCATTCCAAGAATTCTTTCAAAAGAAGTACGGCGATGGTGTAAGCGTCCGCGTAGGTCAGGTAGGTGTGCAGCAGGTTTCACCCGATCAAACAGCGGATAAAGTGCCTGAGCCGCAGAAAACCTTTGATTTAAAGTTTGATCTCAAACCGAAGGACATAAAGAAATACTTGGATCGGTATGTCATAAAACAGGATGAAGCAAAAAAAGCACTCGCTATTGCAGTTTGTGACCACTACAACCACGTCAGAGAATGCCATGAAAATCCTGATGCTGCAGATACCGACTACTCTAAACAGAACATTGTCATGCTCGGTCCGACAGGTGTTGGCAAAACATATCTTATCAGACACATCGCTAAGTTAATCGGTGTACCGTTTGTCAAAGCAGATGCCACCCGATTTAGCGAAACAGGTTATGTTGGCGCAAATGTAGACGACTTAATTCGTGAACTTGTTGCACAAGCAGATGATAACCTTGAATTGGCACAATACGGCATAATCTATCTTGATGAAGCGGACAAAATCTCCACACCACCGAATATCATCGGACGCGATGTGAGCGGGCGCGGTGTGCAGATCGGACTTCTCAAGTTGATGGAGGAAACCGAAGTTGACCTTAGAGGCGGCAACGATGTCGCGTCTCAGATGCGTGCGGCAATGGAATTCCAGAAAAGTGGCAAAGTGGAAAAAGAGGTGATTAATACCCGTCATATCCTGTTTATAATCAGCGGTGCGTTCACCGGTATGGAAAAGATTATCAAAAAACGTACGCACCAAAGCAGGATCGGTTTCAACGCCGAAGTCGCGAGCCAAAAAGACGATGCAGCGCAATATTTAGAGCATGTTACCCCGAAAGACTTTATAGATTTCGGGTTTGAACCAGAATTCATCGGCAGACTGCCTGTGCATGTCGTATGTAGTGAGTTGGTTGTTGACGATCTTTTTTATATTCTAAAACATTCAGAAGGCTCTATCATTCGGCAATATGAAAACGCCTTCCGTGCGTACGGTATTACCGTGCTGTTTTCTGAATGCGGATTACGCAGAATCGCTGAAAAAGCCATTGAACAGAAAACCGGCGCGCGTGCCTTAATGACTGTTTGTGAAAAGGTCTTACGCAACTATAAGTTTGAACTTCCCTCAACCGGTATAGTAGAATTTGTTGTCACAGCAGAGGTTGTTGATGATCCTGATGCCGAACTAAAGAAGATCACAGAAAATGCTAACTACAATCGCAACACGGTGAAGCGCGAGCAAGTCCGCAGATATGAAGCACGATTTTACGCTGATCACGATCTGCGGATTGCGTTTGACGCAGAAGCGACAGACGCGATTTGTGAGCGCGCGTCAGCAGAAGAAAAATCTATATCACAAGTCTGTGATGAAATTCTAAAAAGTTATCAGCACGGGTTGAACCTCATTAAGCAGAATACAGGAGAATCATCATTTACCTTTCCAAAGGAAGTTGTCCAAAATCCCGATCCAATACTTGAAGAATGGATCCGTGAGTCATACACTGCCAAGCGTTGAAGGGAAGGAATTCATAGAAAAATCATATTATGCAAACAGAGAGACCCACACGACCAGAACCGTTAGACATTCGCGAGATAGGGACACCTATTGATGGGGAACCGCAATTTAGTGACCGCCGATTGTTCTTTCAACTCCATGCTTTTGAAGAGTGCCACGACCCAATATCCGTCATTAAAGTGCTTGAAAATAGTAGCTTGAACGCAGTCCTGTATGACGATCTGAATCATCCAACAGGTGTTGGTGTGCTTTTTATGGCGGAAGATCCATCAGAGTTAATAACTGAATCTCACACTTTATTATTAAAGGCACAGGAAACCTCTAATCTCATATATCGATCTGAAATGACAATGACAGGACGCACCTATTCAAGCGGTAGAGAACCGAATTTGGAAGAGTGGCTCCTCAACAAACCGCGTAATAATGTCCTCAATCCTGACTTTCCTTGGGCAATTTGGTACCCGTTAAGACGAAAACCCGAATTTTACCAACTTGATAAACGCGATCAAGGAAAAATATTAGGAGAACACGCGAGGCTCGGGCGTAGTTATGCAGCTGGAGGCTACGCAAGTGATATCCGTTTGGCATGCTTCGGATTAGATACATACGACAACGAATTTGTGATTGGGTTAGTAGGACCGGAATTATATTCACTATCACGACTGATACAGGATATGCGCAAAACAGAGCAGACAACTAAATATATTGAATCACTTGGTCCCTTCTTTGTCGGAAAGGTCCTAAAGCAGTTTGGTTAGTGTTCCTTGTTATCCAGCATTACTCCATATAACAGAAAATGAGAAACATACTTGCAGTTTGCACTAAAGAACTCTATACATATTTCGTTTCACCGATCGCCTATTTTGTCTGTATCGTTTTTTCTGCGATTTCAGGGTTTCTTTTTTATGTCGATTTAATTATAGCCAGCATTGGAGACGGTTCTGGTGCTGGTGTAATGCAGGCTCTTTTCCTGCAAATGGCTACGATTCTCCTCTTTTTGACCCCAGTGTTAACGATGAAACTCTTTGCCGAAGAACGCAAGTCTGGAACAATTGAACTGCTCCTTACCTCACCGATTACAGATGGACAGGTTGTCTTGGGTAAATTTTTGGCGAGTTGGACATTACTTGTTATTATGCTCGCCTTGACGCTCCTTTTTCCGTTTTTGACACAGCGCTTTGGCCCATTAGACAGTGGGGTTTTACTGAGCGGTTACCTCGGCCTCATTCTCATCAGTTCATGCTTTCTTGCATTTGGTCTGCTAATATCTTCAATGAGTAAGAATCAAATCGTTGCTGCATTGGCAAGTTTTGGATTTTTCTTAATTTTATGGTTAATTGGAGCACTTTCTTCTCGTGCAGGACCGATAGGGAAATTTCTAGGTTATCTATCATTTAACGAGCACTATAGTGATTTTTCTCGTGGTGTCATCCAGTTAAAAGATGTTATCTACTACATAAGTTTCACATGTGTTTGTCTTTTTGCAACGTTCAAATCAATTGAGTCGTCAAAATGGAGATAAGGTATGGCTGGAAAAAACGTTGCAGGACCGCTTTTTGGATTTCTTACCCTAATTTTCTGTTTTATTTGGATCGCAAGCTTGTTTCTTAAAGCGTGGCCAATTTTTTGGATATGTCTAATTCTCTGCCTAATATCGCTTGCTATTTTTATTAGGCTGCGCTTTAAAGAATTTGTTCACTTCTTTGTCAGTAGGCAACTTCGTTATGGGACTAACGTTGCCCTGAGTATTCTTGGCATTATTGGTATAGCGGTACTTGTTAATGTAATTGTGGTACAGCGGTTTGATAAAAGGGTAGATTTAACCGAATTGCGTAGCCATTCGCTTTCTGAACAAACGAAACAGATTCTCAAAACGCTTGATAAGAAAGTAGATATTATTGCGTTTTTCAATGATGAAACCTCTCGATTGGCAGTTTACGCCAAGGATAAGTTGGGATTATACCAACGCGAATCAAAATTAATAACCGTCTCATTTAAAAATCCTAACATTGATCCTTCACTTCTCCAAAAGTATGATCTGAAGTATGATGGAACGATCATCTTTGAGAGCAAAGATCGGGTAGAGAAAGTAACGACTATTGACGAACAAAAATTTACAAGTGCCCTCCTCAAAATCATTCAAAATAAGACTAAAAAGGTTTACTTCCTAAGTGGTCATGGAGAACATGGGATTGGAGATACAACTAATAATAGGTATCAACAGGTAAGAACGGAATTGGAGAAGCAAAATTATGAAGTGCTTTCACATTCTCTATTAAAGGAACCCCGGATTCCAGAGGATTGTGCTGTTCTTGTGGTTGCTGGTCCCACAAAACCTTTAGTCTCCCAAGAAGTAGAGATAATTGAAAAATACTTAGCAAAGAACGGCAAACTTCTTTTGCTGCTTGATCCTCCATCTAATTCCATAGAAGATGTAAATCATGGGCTTGTTCAACTGATGAAAAAATGGGGGGTGAAGATAGGAAATGATTTAGTATATGATCGAGTAAATTTTTACCTGTTGTTAGGTGGTCATAACGCGCTGCATTTGCAGTTTGAACCGCATGATATTACCCGTTATTTTTTTAGAGAACAAATTCCGTTTATTTTTTGTCGTTCAGTTACACCTTTGGAGGATATATCTAATCATCTGACCGTTAAACCGATAGCAAAAACGATAGGGCCTACAGGAGTCAGCTGGGCAGAAACGGAGCGGGAAGCAGATGGAACCTTCAGCAGCAATGGTTATACAGCCGGTGTAGATATTCCTGCACCTGTGTCTGTCGCTGTGGCAGTTGAGGAGAAAAATGATGAAAACATGGCGAAAAAAGAAACGTCAACACCAACCCGTATTGTCGTATTTGGGGATTCCGATTTTGCAACAGATACTCACTTCGCAACAAGAGATCCTGATATACCTGCGTATGCGCCCCTTTTTCCTTCTATTATCAATTGGCTTACATTAGATGAAGACCTTATCGCTATAGCTCCGCCTGATCCCAGTGGACAAATCTTAAGCGAAATGAATGACCATCAAGTACGCCTTATACAGATTACTTCCGTTTTTCTTATCCCGTTAATTGTGTTTATTGCAGGCATGATTGTGTGGTGGAAACGCCGCGAAGGAGGAGTCGCGTGAGTTTCCGAACAACCCTCATCATTATCATTATATTAGTCGGGATTACAGCAACGTACTTTCTATTTTTCAATGAACCCATTGATAACACTTCACAGAACGACAAACCTAAAATCTCTGAAACTTACGACTTGCCACGCGAAGAAATTCAGAAAGTGAGACTTTCATACGCAGATGACGCATATCAAACATTAACCGTAGTCAAAGGTACTGATGGCATGTGGCAATTAACAACACCTTTTGAAGCCCATGCCGATAGCGCGAAAGTTAACGAAGTGTTAGGCGATTTTGTTAACAAACGGATTAGGCAAACTCTTGAAGTATCGGAATATGAACAGTACGGATTAGAGAATCCCACAATAGAAATTGAGCTGTGGAAGGATATAGGGAGTTCACCAAAAACATTTCTCATAGGAAAAAAAGGGATAAACTTTTCTGTTTATGCCAAAGAGAAATCGGAAGCACATATCTTTTTGATTGAATCCAGCGCACTTGATGATCTGTTCAAGTCACCAACAGATATTCGAGATAGATCTGTTATTAAATTTAATCCAGATACAATCACAGAAATTCAGTTCCAGAAACCGGAGGCGTTTACGTGTCGGAAAGAAGGCAGCAGCTGGAAAATGACGCATCCACTATCTGTGAATGCTGATAATCAGGAAATTGAGGACATATTATCGGAATTGCATTTCTTACAAGTGTCTACCTTTGAAGCAGAAGGCGAAAACGTTACACCGCTTTTAGAAAAATATGGATTAGATAAGCCACGTATCCAATTTACACTCAAAAATAAAAACAATAAATATGGACTAAATATCGGGTCTACAGTGCCCTCTACTACCGATAAACAAAACGTTTATGTCCAATCTGTCCATCAAGGCGGAATATATACAGTTACCGATGACATTATTCGACTTTTCAATAAATCGGTGTTTGACTTGCGTGATAAACGGGTGCTTGATTTTCAGCGAGGAGATACAACCAAATTTGAGATCCAACGCGGCACTCAGAAAATTGTTGGTATTAAGCTGGATAAAGACACATGGCAATTACAGAATATAGAAAAAACATTGGCTGATCCACAAGCAGTGAGTGACCTACTTTTCGGTATCGATTCGCTGGAGGCTGTTGCATTTGTTACAGATTCTATCAATAACCTTGCCTTGTACGGTTTAGACCATCCCAAAATGCAAGTGTTATTTACTGTCCGAGGTGAAGATACCCCGGCAGTCTTACTTATTGGTAACAATACTAAGGAAAATAACGTATACGTCAAAGCTAACAATTCAGAGCAGATTACGCGTGTTAAACGTGACTTGATTGATAAAATTGCAAGAGGTGAAATGTGGTTAAGAGACAAGCAAATTTTCAAATTTAGTATTGATGATCCAACTCGGGTTACTGTAAAATATAGCGACGGTTCACAGGAATATAATGGTGTCCAATTCACCTGCCAGCGTCTTGGGACAAATTGGCGATTGACTTCACCTGTCCAAGAAAATGCAAGTAACGCTGAAGTGAATGCAATCTTATATGGACTGATCGATTTAAGAGCGGAAGAATTTGTGGGTGAACCCTTCGGCGGTGGAAAAAATGGATTGCCAAACGCTACAACCGGTTTCAATTCGCCACAAATACAGATTACTGTAGAATTACGTGTTCAGAAAGTTTTCACCTTGCAAGTCGGAAAAGTAGATCCATCTGGACGTTACTATGCAAGACTTCAAAACAAACCAGATCAAATTTTTCTGCTTGATGCAGAGATAATTCCAAAACTGAAAACGAAGGTTGAGTGGATCCGTGCTAAAGAAGAACAGTAACACCAGACAATTTATTATGGTGGAATCTATAATTACTTGCACACAATTGTATTGCAACCTGTTAGGTTGCGTTCGCTACGGAAACCCAACCTAACAGGTTGTGCTACAACGCAGTCTAACTGTTTAGGATCTACGGGCCAAAAGCGTGCATATATTTTTGGATTTCACTATAATTACATTTCGCCCAATTGACAGGAGGAAAGAAAGCCAACGGCTGAAGATATATCTCAACATCTACAAATCAGTTTTATCGGTTTACATTGAAAATTATGAACACATCTTTTATTATTCTCACCACCTACTTTTTTTTCATCCTTGAGGTATTGTTGATTAGTCAATCCTTTTTCTACACACGCCGCGAACGAAAGACCGAGAGACCCGCATATACACCAAAAGTGGCTATAATCGCTCCGCACTACGGATGGGATGACGGTACTGCAGAGCACGCAAAAAGCCTACTCAATCAGGATTACGAAGGAGACTTTCAAATCTGCTTCGTAACCCACGAAAAAGAGGATTCAGGCTACGATGTCTCCTATCCGCATCTTCAAAAACTTGTGAAAGATGTCCCACATGCTGACGTATTTTTGGCACCCAACATTGTTGATAATAATCTGCCACGTTCACAAAAAGTACAAAATCTCATGACTGTGATAGAAATTTTACCGGACGATGTTGAGGTTATCGCATTTGTTGATGCCGATGTGGCAATTCAAAAAGATTGGTTGAGGCTGCTTGTTACGCCACTCCAGGATAATACAATCGGTGCTACCGTCGGTGGTAGATTCTATTTTCCACAAACGTGGAACTTCCCATCGCTTGTTGAAGCTACCTGGGTCAACTTTCAAATGGCCTTACAAGGGGACCATCGACTTACGATGGTGTGGGGCGGTTCTAATGCTTTTCGGCGTGAATTTCTCGAAAAAGGACAGATCCTGCAACGTTGGGAACAGGCAACTATTGAAGACCTTAACACTACTCGCGCTGTACGAGATGTTAAGCGTAAAATTCATTTTGTTCCTGATTGTGTAGCAGTTACGCGCACTGCAAACCGCACATGGGGACAGATTTTTGAATTTACAAATCGACAGATGATTATGACGCGACACATGGGTTTGTGGGCACAGTGGTTTGGTAGCCTGATGATCTTTCTCCCGAAAGCAGTCCTAATTGTTGGCGCAATTCCTTTTGTGGGGTCTCAGCCCGGACTCCTCCCTGTCGTTTTTATACCTTTTTTTGAGGTGATAAGTTATAAGCTTTGTTGTCGAAACCTTCCGCAATGGCTTCGCGATATGCCAAGAGTCCGAGACACACTCCGTATCAGTAAATACGCAGCGCCTTTTTCCATTTTCCTTGCGGGTATCAACGCTTTGTACGCTGCATTTCAACGAAAGATCGTTTGGGGAGGGGTCCGATATGAAATCCTTTCTGCTACTACATGTAGAGTATTAGGACGCGTAAAGGACCAAAATTAGATGTTTGAGAAAGTTTGTGTTAATTAACGTGATTTCGCGGATTAGGATTGTGATGAAATTGTCTGAACCAAGATTCTCATGATTACAAGATTTACAGGATTAGCATGTTTTTGAATTGATGTCTGTCCTTGTTAGGAACATCGTTCAAATCCGCATCAAATAAAATAGATGCTCTCTAAGAAGTGTCTATAATCTAATCTTGTCCATCCTGGTTCAGACAATTCCAAAAACCGATATAAATCAGGTTTGCTCCAAGAATACTTCGTCAGAGTTGAATGAACTGTCCAAACTATAAAACATACTTGCATTTTTTGGCAAAATATGTGATAGTATACACCGAGTAAATTATGGAGTGAGAAATGGGTACTGAAAAAATAAGAAAATCAGACAAGGAATGGAAAGAACAACTTTCCACCGAAGAATATAAAGTCACTCGAAAGAAAGGGACTGAACGCGCATTTACAGGCAGATATCACGATTGCAAAGATCAGGGGACTTATCACTGTATCTGCTGTGGTAGTCCGCTTTTTACTTCTGATACAAAATACGAGTCCGGGACAGGATGGCCTAGTTTTTGGGATCCTGTTTCCTCTGATAGCATTGAGACAAAATCAGATTTTAGCATCTTTTTCATGCCGCGCACGGAGGTGGTTTGTAGCCGTTGTGATGCACATCTTGGACATGTCTTTAATGATGGTCCAGAGCCGACAGGCAAACGTTACTGTCTCAATTCGGCAGCGCTTACGCTTGTCCAATCAGATGACGAATCCTAAATTTGGCAAATTATAAAATAAATATACACTTTCGTCCTCCGTAGGCGAGGTTTCCTAACCAATTCAGAATACCATACGGGGAATGCCTAAAGACGAATGCGCCTATGGCATTCGTCATGATTCATACCGTTGATTTGGCGTATTCTAACATACCCGATGCTGAGTGTATAAGTAATTACAGAATCTACTATAAAATAAATATACACTTTCGTCCTCCGTAGGCGAGGTTTCCTAACCTCGCTGGTGGCAGAGTTTCCGAGTAATTCTAAATCTACTATAGTTTGGAAGGAGTATTAATGGCATTAAGAAGTCGAATTTCATCGCGGTTCTTGGTTAACCAACTTGCAACCGCTATATCAGAAGACTGGCGTACATCGCGCAAGTTCATGCGTTACCAGCTTGCTAAGGAATCTTTTAATTTACGTCATCCATTTGGCGCGAAGCATGGCAAGGGTGATGATGTTCAGTTAGTTAGCCTCCGCATTACAGATATGTGTAATCTGCGTTGTCATTCCTGTGGGCAGTGGGGGGACAATGGGTACCTCGTTGGCAAATCGCTTAAAGAATTGAAACAACGTGAAGTCCCTGTGGAAGTATACAAAAACCTCGTTGACCAGGTTGTTGAGGCGGGTTGGTCGCCTGTATGGTATATCTGGGGTGGCGAGCCGATGTTATACCCTGGTATCATTGAGTTGATGCACTACATCAAAGAGAAAGGGATGCCTATATCTCTCGTTAGCAATGCAACTAACATTGCAAGACGCGCAGACGATATCTTGGAAACATGCAAAATTATTTACCTAAGTGTTGATGGACCCAATGAAGAAATCCACAATACACAACGCCCTGGTGTTACTGATAACTATGATAACTTTAAGGATGTTAAAGCTGCGTTGGAAACGCTTAGTGCGGAAAAAGAAAGGCGAAACCAAAATTTTCCTTATATTATTCCGCTCAGTTGTGTTACGATGTATAACATTGATGTTGTCGTTGACCTCTATAAGTTCACCAGCCAATATGCGGATGCGCAAATCTTCTATTTGACCTGGTGGATAGATGCTGAATCGGCACAGGAACATACGGAGGATTTTGAGAGACGTTTCGGGTTCAAACCGCAAACGCATTATGGATGGATCGGCACATGGCACGACTTTGATCACGGTGTAATTTTGGATCGGTTTGAAGAGATGGAGAATCTCTCTGAAAAGCAGAAACGATGTCCGCCCGTGATGATGCCGAGGTTAAACTCAAAAGGTGAAATCCAAACTTACTATACTGAGCATGAACAAACTTTTGGATACAATCAGTGTGTGAGCATCTTCATGACTTTGGAAGTAGATAGCAACGGCGATGTGAGTCTCTGCCGAGACTACCATGACTATACCATCGGCAACATCAAAGATGACAAGGTTGTTGATATGTGGAATAATCAAAAGGCGGTGAAATTCCGTCAGTCCATTAGCACAGATGGACCGATGCCAGTATGTCGCCGCTGTTGTGGACTAATGGGATTTTAATTGAAAACGGTTTGTAAATAATTCAAGTTGGATATACGTTTAAAAGTAGTAGGCACGCTCCGCGTGCCGTAATAGGTTAAAAGTCACAATCCATTGTAGCACAATCTGTTAGATTGTGTTCCATAAGGTGCAAACTAACAGTTTGCGCTACAAACACAGAACTCACGTTATTTTAGATTGATTATAAACGATAGGAAAATTATATGAAAATAGGTTTACGTATTCCCGGCACTGCCCGACAAATGCCGTTCGCGGATTTCTGCAAGTGGTGTGCTGACAACGGATTTGAAGCAATTGACATTGGCGAAGCAACTCCCGAAGTTGTGAAGACAGCGAGAGATGCTGGTTTGGAAATTGGAACGGCAGATTTGCCTGGGACGCGCGAACTTCTCAGCGCAAAGAAGTCTACACAAAAATCAGGTGCGGAAAAAGCAAAAGCAGCTATCCAAGCCGCCGCAGATAACGATGTTCACATTATGTTCTGTGTCTTTGTTCCAGAAGATGCGAGTCTCGGACGTGCCAAAAACTTTGATATATGGAAAGACACCGTGCCACCTATTGCAGAATTCGCTGAGTCCAAAGGTGTAACGATTGCGATAGAAGGCTGGCCCGGCGGTGCACCTACGTATCCTGCGCTCGGCTGTACGCCGGAAATGTGGCGTGCAATGTTTGCCGAATGTCCTTCCCCTGGCTTAGGTCTCAACTATGATCCGTCACACCTCGTTAGAATTGGTATTGACCACATTCGCGCACTCAACGAATTTGCTGCTTACGTGAAACATGTTCACGGTAAAGATACCGCTCTTGACGAGGAAGCACTTTACTTGCACGGCAATTTGGGACCGAGTTTTCACGGACCACGTGGGTTCGGTGAAGATTGGTGGCGATACACAATTCCGGGTGATGGCGTTGTGGATTGGCTAAAAGTGGTGCAGCTTCTTGAAGATGCTGAGTTTGATGGAATTGTTAGCGTTGAATTGGAAGATTATCGTTATTGGCAGACATGGGAAGCAGAGTCGGAAGGGCTTTTACGTTCTCATGAATTTCTTTCCTGCTTTGTACGATAAATCCACAATGGACAATCTATAGTGAAGCTTAGAAATAAATAAACACCTTCAGGTGACTGCTGGCGAGGTTTCCTAACCTCGCTGGTGAGAGTGTCCGATTAATTCTAAAATCTTCTATAAATACAGATGAGAAAACAATGCCTATTTTTAGATTAGAAGGTGACGACATATCCAAAGCTAAACTTGTGATTGCACAAGAAACCGACATGGAACTCGAAAGCCATTTGGAGAGTTGGCTTGAAAATAGCCCTTGGGCGCTTGCTCAAGAACCTATTCTGTGGATTGGGAGACAAACGAGCGCTGCAGACGAAGAAGGAACTATTTTTCCTGATCTACTTGGCGTGGATGTTGAAGGAAATCTTGTTGTTGTTGAATTCAAACGGGGACGAACTCCACGAGATGTGGTAGCACAACTACTTGAATATGCTGCATGGGCAAACGAACTATCAGATCAACAAATTCATGAGATAGCTGAAACTTACTTTGAGACTCGCGATGAATTCAAGGAAAAAACTTTTCAAGATACTTTCAGAAAAATGTTTGAGGTACTTGAAAACGATGAACTTCCCTTGCTGAATCAAGGTTTGCGTTTATTCATAGTCGCAGAAGAAATTCCAACACGGATAGCACGTGTTTGTAGATTTCTTCGAACTTCACATAGAATGGATGTTAGCTGCATTACAGTTTCAACTTTTCAAACGGAATCTGATGAAGTTATTGTAAGTATGCAAACAATAGTTGGAGATGAAGACGTTTCCGCGATGAGAACACAAAGAAGGGCTGCATCCCATTTCTCGCAATGGTCCAGGGAAACCGAGAGACAGATAGTATGGGAGACAGTACTGGAATTAACGGAGGGACATGTTAACGTTGAATTTGACTTGAAAGATGTCAGAGATTCCGTTTTGAAGAAGCATCCCAATTTCAATCCAAATACCGTAGGAGGAATTTTGGTTTCAGATACTGTGAATAATGATCCAGCTTTTCCAAGTTCTGGCGAGAATAAATATTGGCGAGTAAAACCTGGAGTCTATCGCTTACATAATCCAGAAAAGGACAAAATGGAAGATGATGGTGAGGCGAACCAAACGATATCAACAACAAATGTCCCACACGACCAAGAGTCATTAAATAACTTGTAAGAGGGTACTGTGCTTCATGGAACTCGTGTGGACCGATTATATGAAATACAGAGCAGCTTTACGAGGATTTGACCTTGATAAAATTGAAGATATTGTAAAATATTCAACAGAACGATACTTTGATACTGAAACAGGGCGAAGGGTTGTTATTGGACATCATGACCAAAAATTGGTTATGGTTGCTTATGAAGCAGATCAAACCTCAATCACACCTATAACGATTCATGCAACAACACGTCAACAGATTCGCTTCAGGATTAGGACACGGAGGTATACCCGTGAATAAGCCAAAAATGAAATATTTTGATAAAGAAGATATATTACATCTTGTAATTTCTGACGAACCCCAAAGCGGCAGTCTGGAATTGAGTCCTAATATCACAGCTGAATTGAATGATAATGGCGAACTCATCGGCATTGAAATTCTCAATGCAAGCAGTTTCATTCAAGATACAGTTTTGGATACAAATTTCGCAAAAAAACTCACACTTGCTGATGTCCAAGTTTCTTAATAAAGGAAATCATCAAAATAGAGAGCTTAAGGCATGCCGAAAACACTTCCTCTCTTTGATGACTTTGTCCTTGACATCCCTTCCACAGAAGGCATAAAATACGCCGGCTCCAAACTAAAACTCATCCCACACATACTCCAACTCGCCAAAAAAGTTGATGCCAAGACAATTTTAGACGGCTTTGCAGGTACAACCCGTGTCTCACAAGCATTTGCAAAACTCGATTATACCGTTATAGGCAACGACATCGCCCCGTGGTCAGCAGTTTTTGGGACATGTTACCTTCTCAACACAAAACCGCAATCTGAATATTGCCCCCTTATTGACCATCTAAACGCTGTGCCGCCGACTGATGGATGGTTTACAGAGCATTATGGCGGACATGTGAATGATGGCTGTGCAATCCAAGCAGATGGACTCAAAAAACCTTGGCAGTTACACAATACCCGTAAATTAGATGCAATTCGGCAGGAAATTGAAAATCTCAACCTTGACACTGTTGATAAAGCAGTAGCACTGACGAGTCTAATTTTGGCACTGGATCGCGTTGACAGTACGTTAGGTCATTATTCCGCCTATCTCAAAGATTGGTCACCGCGCTCCTATAAAGAACTCGTGCTCGCAGTGCCAAAAGTTTTCACGTCAGAGGGCAACCATGAGGTTTACCAAACCGACATCTTTGATCTTGTCTCAAGTGTTTCTGTAGACCTTGCATATTTCGATCCACCCTACGGTTCAAACAATGCAAAAATGCCAGCATCTCGTGTGAGGTACGCGGCATATTATCATCTCTGGAAAACCGTAATTCTCTTTGACAAACCAACGCTTTTCGGTAAGGCGAAACGGCGGGAGGATACATCCGATCAACTCGCAGCATCCGTATTTGAGGAATTCCGACGTAACACAAACGGTCATTTCATCGCTGTTGAGGCAATCGCAAAACTGATTAAGGCAACACAAGCTCGGTGGATTATCCTGTCTTATAGCTCCGGTGGACGTGCAACTGCGGAAGAACTAAACGCAGTCATGCAAGAAAACGGCAAACTGCTTGCTGTCGTTGAGATGAATTACAAACGGAACGTCATGGCAGGTATGAGATGGACGCATGAATGGGTGGACGCAGCCGAAAAACCGAACCGAGAATTCCTGTTCTTGCTTGAGAAAGATTAACGACTGATTCGGACGCTTCCCGCCTGCATTGCTTTTTCTGCTTCTACTACCGTTGTCTAATAGAGGCGTTGCTAAATCTGCTTGCCTACTATTCTAATCGCAAATCGAAAACGGTTTTGACTGTAGAAGTTTTTCCTGTATTCAGAGCAGTCTGAATTGCTCGTTTATACTCTCGTATAGAAAATGGTTCGCCCACCAGCGGAAGCAATTGATCTCCATACTGCTGCAAGAGAGACAGACCAAGTTGAAATGTATGAATCTGTTTACCGTTATATATTTCAAGTCCATACGTGTATGCTCCTTTTACACGTAACTGCTTATACCAGATAGATGTCCAGTCTATATTTTTCGGTATTCCTGGCATACCGAGTAAGATGACTTCACCACCCGCCCGCGTGAAACGTAACGCGTCGTCTATTGTTACACTGGAACCGACACAGTCGAAGGTTAAATCCACCCCGCCAAGCAAAACTTGTTGACCAAGTTCAGGTTGATAAGGTTCTGCATCAATTAATTCAGAGAAAACAGCGTAACGGCTGTTGTTTACAGGTATTACAACATTTGTACCGAGATCACGAGCAAATTGCTGTTGATGTGAATGTTTGGCAAAAACGATGATTCGGTTTTGATATCCGAGCATCCGCAGTGCTGCGACGGTAAGCAACCCGATGGTGCCGCCCCCAATTATACAGATGTTCTCTTTATTATGGAATTCAGCCTGCAAAACACCGTGAACCGCACAGGCAAAAGGTTCAAGCAGTACAGCAATTTCGTCCGACATATCATCGGGAATAAGATGCAGTTGCGATTGATGCGCAAGGACATATTGACTCCATCCGCCCCCTGTATCCCGACAATATCCAGTTTGAATGCCTGCGGAAATGCTGCCTTTTGTGATATTTTCACAGTTGGCAAAACGAAAGTTTTGGCACTGATGGCACGGCGGATCAATCTCTCGGACTATGCAAGAGAGTGCCGGTTCCACAACTACTCGCTCACCAACAGACCAATCTTTGACTGCATCACCGATCTCAGCAATTTCACCGACAATCTCATGCCCTAAAACAAACGGTGTTGATGTGAAAGGTGAAAAATAGGGACTTCCCTTTGCAGTGATTGTCGCCAAATCGGAGCCGCAAATACCGCTGAGTCGTGTTTTGATTTTGACCCATTGCGGGGTTGGCAATTCTGGCTCCGGTACATCAACGAGGTGTACGCAGGAGAGTGAAGATGTATAGAGACTTCGCCACCTTTTACCAAGGTAGCGCAGTGCGAGATAACGAGGGATGTTTTTGGTGTATTGAATGGCTTGCACGGTAATAGACTAATTTACCTCGTTCTGATAATACGCCATCAAAATCTCAGCAACTTCAGGACGTGAAATTTCTGGTGGAAGTGGTTCGCCAGCGGCGAGCATTTCGCGCATTTTCGTGCCAGAGATTGAGAAATAATCGTCTGCATCGTGCGGGTAGTCGCGCATCATGACGATTTCATTGCGCTTTTTACTCCATACGGTGAAATCACCACGGAAGATACCGATTTCGAGTGCGTCTTCAGGGATTGTGTCAAAAATCTCCTGTGCATCGAATGCGCCGTAGTAGTCGCCTGCGCCTGCGTGGTCCCGTCCGACGATGAAGTGTGAGGCACCACTGTTCTGCCGAAAAACGGCGTGGAGGAGGGCTTCACGCGGTCCTGCGTAGAGCATATCGAACCCGTAACCCGTAATAGAGACAGTGTTTTCGGGGAAATAGTGTTCCACCATCGTACGGATGCAAGCATCACGAACAGCAGCGGGAATGTCCCCAGGCTTTAGCTTACCGAGAAGCATATGAATTAGAATACCATCGGCATTGACTGCCTCTTGTGCGATTTTGCAGAGTCCCTCATGGGCACGGTGCATCGGGTTACGCGTCTGAAATGCCACAACTGTTTCCCATCCGCGCGCTGCAATATCTTCACGGATTTCAACGGCTGTGCGGAATGTGTCAGGGAAATCTTCAGGGAAATAGGAGTAGTTTAGTACTTCAATGGAACCGGAGAGGACATAATCTCCGGCATCGGAAAAAGCAGGAACGCCGGGGTGTTCGGGATCGGTTGTGCCAAAGGTTTTTTTAATGATGAGATGTTTCTGTTCGGGCGTAAGTGTCTCAATAGCCGAAACCTTCATCACAGCAAGTGGCGGATTGCCATCAACGTTTGGATCGCGTAGGGCAATTCGGTCTGCGTTTTTCACCGCATCTGTGAGTTGATCTTCAGGGACAATGTTTATGATAGGAACAGGCCAAAAAAGCCCATTAGGCAGTTTCATATCAGAAGCAACTTTTGTTGCCTCAGCGATGTTCATGTATCCCGTTAGCGGGGTGAAGTATCCTGACGCGAGCATAACGGCTGATGCGGCTGCACCTGAAGAGAGGAGGACTGATGGAAGTTGCTCCGCCTCCTTGGTCAATTCGGCGCGTTGCGCATCATCCGCTACATAAAGCGGTGTTAAGGTTTCAGCGCCATGTGGTTTAATCATTCAATTCTCCTTAATGTAAATTTAAAATAACATGAGCTCGGTGAAAGAGACATGAAGTCCTTGCTCGAATTCTACTTTCACAACCGCGGTAGGTGCGGTTTCCTAACCGCACTATACTGAGTCTGGGTAAATGGTGCGGTTAGGAAACCGCACCTACCACGGTGTGTTCATAATTATGGTTTGGACTATAAATATGAAGGTTATTCTTCCTCAGCAGTGATCTGTTCAACGATACATCCGTTCCATATCCAATGGATATGTTTCTTATCAGTCTGTATGCGCTTTTTGGGTGTGTAAATTACAAGAGCAAGATAGCCGTTTTCCACTTCAACTGTGGCTTCCTTTTCAACTTTTTCGTTGTGAGGCGGTACAATGAGTTTTTTTATAATCCGCTTTCCGTTTGCTAACATATTGACTTCATGCGTGGCAGCTTCTGCGGACTGAAAAATGTTCGTTATACGATACGTGCCATTTGGCAGATCAAGTCTAAAAGCAGCATCTTCTTTGCCATAGATAGCATCTCTTGTAAGTGGCGTGGAATTTTCTGGTGGTCCCAAATACGTTGCACGCGGTGAGATTCTCCAATTCGTTTTATTCAACGGATCAGTTGGATTCCATTCTGTATCCCAACCATATTTTCCACTCACATACATTGTTTTCGGTCCGATGATATAATGTTTATCTGCAGTTTCAGCATTCACAGGCTGCATATCAAAACGGATAATCAGGTTACCCTCCGCTGTTTTATCCCAGAGGTCAAGTACCGGTTCTTGCGTTTTTCTTTTGAATAGTTTAAGACGTTCTGTTTCATGGATAATATCATAATTGGTTTTAAGATCAGCAAACGGTTCCGTTTCTGGATAGTACCAAGCGACAACATAATCCGCGCGAATATAACCTAATCCGACACTCTCTTTGTTGTTTCGGTTTACTGGAAAGTAGTCATAGTTAGCCTCATAGTTTGCCATGTGGACAACATCATCCGCATATACACCATAAAAAGCTTGCGTATGTACAAAGGGAGCAACCGGGTCAACCCGTCCAAGTGCCTCAGATTTGTGCCCGTCTGCGGTACGAATAGAAAACGTTGAATGCGGTTCTATTAAGTCTGCACCTGATGCAAGTTCAGCCATCTCTGGAGAGATGGATCCGTGTTCGTAGGCAGTCCTACCAAAGTGGATTAAGGTAAAAACAATAAGACATGTCGTGATACCGTAGCGAATAAATTTGTGCATATCCACGATCAGCCATGGTGCTAACATCAGCAGGATATAGATATGGATCCTGTCGTTAATCCAACCGCCAGGACCGTATCCCCACGGTGCCTTAATAAACATGTAGGTAAAAAGAATCGCAATCACTAAAAACACATCAGTCTGTTTTATCCATTGCTTTCGATAGAGTCGGTAGCCAACTGCAACGAGTACAGCAATTCCTAACACAACGAGTAAGAAGTGGTTGGGATGAGCATGCCAACGCGTGAAATAGACAAGAGATCCGATATCAAAGAAATAGTCTCTAATATAGTCCATCCCCCTATGGCTACCTGTTGGATGTCTCTTGAGACTTTGTAAGTAGTATTCCATTAGCACAAAGTAGATCGGCACCATGTAGAGAAGGAAACGGAGAAATGGCTTGAGGCTAAATATGAATTGTTTAATGATTGCAGTGGCACGCTCATGTCGAACACGCCATGCTTCTGCTAATGCTCCACATCCCCATATACATCCCGCTGCAACGGAGATACCTAACACAACTAATCCATAAGATACAATGTGTGACAGATAGGTAAGCAGTAACAATATATAAAGCACAGCAAGATGTTTTACTTGCATGTCGTCTTTGTGTTTCCACCAGAAACCGAAACTGAAAAAGAAAAACGAGATACTCAGTGTGAAATTGTAAAATCCCATGTAGAGAAGATAATTATAGGCAAACGGAAAACCGAGCCAGGCGAACAAAAACTTCTCTTTATGATCTTTGTGGACAGCATCAATAAAGTAGAAAAACGCAATCGGTATCATGCCAATTGCAATCGTCAGGAAGACTTTCTCTGCCATGACAGGTGGAAAAATGTAGAGAAGTGCGGCAAGTGCAATGTGGGATAACCAGTTCGGAAAGATGGTGATATTAAGTTGCCACGCATCTCGCATTTTATAGTTTTCGTGCTTATTATATTCTTTCAACACTAATGCGTTATAAACGTGGCTTGGACCGTCTTGAGACGGAAAATAAGCAAAAATCCAAAGTGGTAGAATATGTAATATCAACAACACAACAAATAGGTGTTTCCATGATAAATTTCTCCAATTAAACATATCCTATCTCCGATCAATAAAAGTATAATTTTAAGTTTGCGAGTTCTCTTTATAGTAAAGGCAGTGCTGCGTCAAAGGACACTGTTCACACAAAGGTTTTCGGGCATTACATATTTGTCTGCCGAAATAGATCAGGTTCATATGGAAAGGATACGATTTTCCCTTCGGGATAATCTGCGGCAACTCGTAATGTGCTTTTTCCGCACTGCAATTCGGTTGAACCAATCCGAGACGTTTAGATATACGTATGATATGTGTATCAACAGGAAAAACTTCTCTGCCGCATGCAAAGGAAAGTGTAACAGAAGCTGTTTTAATTCCAATGCCTTTATGTTGAATGAGGAAGTCTAATGCATCCTCCGTTTTCATATCGTGGATAAACTCTAACGATAATTCACCGTATTCTGCCTTGAGCCACGCGAGAAAGTTTTTAATCGTCTCAGTCTTCTGTTTGCCTAACCCAACAATTTTTATTGTTAATTCTATTGCTTCGGCATCTGCTTGCAGGACATCTTCCCAAGTCGGAAATTGTTCTCTCAGCTGAGCATATCCTTTGTCCCGACTGACATCAGTCGTGTTTTGGGATAGAATCGTTAGGATAAGGCATTCCAAGACATCTTCCGTGCCATTCCACGTTGGCACACCGAATAAATCCTCAAGTGTATCTGATATGATTTTTGCTTTCTGCTGTAATTTCAATTTTATACCGTGCCTTATGTTTTCGTAATATTATAATCAGAAAATGAAAAAATAGCAACGCTTTTTATGGGTAAAACTAAAACAGGAAGCGGTACATCGGTTGATCAAGTGCAACTGCCAATAGACTCCAAAACGCACCGATAACGAATTCGCCCAGGACAATTCCGAGGAAAAACGGTATCGCCTTTCGGTGTAGACGAATACCACCATATTTCAACACAAGCCACTTGAGTAACCATCCGACAAAAATTGACCCAATCATTGGGTTTATTGCCCAACTGCCCGATATAGCATAACCAACTGGGTGTAGGTTCCACCATAGAAACCGCATACGCATCGCCGCGAGAAGAAGTGTGACGATGAAGCCGAATGTAGCGAAACCGATGGCAGGAACGTCAGGTGGTGCTGCATAAGTTAACCACGACTCCAATCGTCCAAAGGACTCTCTGCCAAAACCCGGACCGCCACCTTCTGCATAATACATGGACAGAAATGCCCAAAATGAACCAATTGCACCTAAAACAGAAGCCAACATCATAAGCATCGCGAACCTTCGTATTGGAATGTTTGCGCCTTCTGCAAGTTTGAATCCTTCAAGTTGATGCGGCATCGCGTGTGAACGGTGCGCACGGTTGAGAAAATAGAGATAGGCAAAGCCGGTCAAATTTACTGCTCCGAGCCTGCGGATTCCCACTAACCTCGGCAACATCTCATCTGGACCAATAAAGTGCAAATCATGCACAGGGGATCCAAGTTCCGCACGGAGTCTCGTAATTGCTATCGCTATTGCAAACCAGATTGCGAAATAGACAACGATTATCCAAAGATTCATTCCCATTTTGAGGCAAAATCCAACGATAAAGGCAGAACCCATGATGAGCGCGAAAAGAATTAGTCGATATGAAATCGGTTCATCTCGACTCCGTGTAGTCCGATCACTAAGTTTGTAATTCCTTGTGAAAATACTGTGTCCAATTTGTTTCAAATACCGCCGACTCATCCAGATTGCAAGGACACATAACCCCAGATATGCGCCGTGAGATTGCTCCGCTTCATAAGGAAAGCGCGGCAGACCACGCCAGCCAGCAATTGTCCCTATCAAGCGCTCCGCACGCCAAATAAGCCAAAATGCCCAACAGGAGAAGGAGAGATCAAGCGGAATGAAGAAAGATAACCCAACTCCGAATGGAAAAACACCGATAGGACTCCACCCAATACCGTTCCAGGGTCGTTCTGTGAAGATTCTGCGTAGGTCATAGAGTTTGCCGCCAAGACTCGGCACCGCAGGAAACAGATAGTTTAATCCGTTGATAATATCTATTGACACACCGATTGCCAGACCCATCCACATCCATGGGGATCGGAAAAATCTACCCTTAGCTGCTGTCATTTCATACGGCAGTTGAATAATCGGATAGCTGAGTCGTTCAGATTCAACCCACTGCTTCCGAAAAATCAGACTCAAACATAGCATGACAAGATGGACAGCAACAATAAACAGCGTCCACCAAAAAATCTTGGGTATCCAAGCAATTAGGTTTTGCGATTCATAGATACTGGAAAAGCCGTAATAGTAACCTTCAAGAGCGCGTTTATTGCTAACAACTAACCATTGTGGAATGTGCAGGTGAAAAAGGTTTATCCAGTCATTTTCAGGTGTAGCAAACCAGTGCGCATGCCCAATGAGCGGCATCAGCACAAGGAATCTATCGACACCGGCAAGTCCAGCACCTATGGAAATGCATGTGTAAATAACAAGCAACTCACCGCGATTTAGTGCGAGGACACGGTTCAATCGACGTAAAAGTACCCCAACTCCAAATAAAATTAAAATCGTAATAACGGCATTGTAAAAAAGGGAGACCTGCGTTGGACTACCGCCACCACGCAGAATTGAGGCGGAGACCCACCAACAATTCAACGGCACCAATACACAGATTAAGAGGATAGAAAATGGACGGATTTTGGGAGTATTTGTTGAAAATTGTTCGTCTTGTTTCATGATTACTTTGTTAAGTTTATAACAGTTTTGCCTGTTAGGCAACGTTTTTTGAATTGTCTATAGCATACGAGATGTGGTATAATCAATAAAAGTGAACCTTGAAGTATGAGAGCCGGTTTTAAACCTTATGCGAATTTCAAGAAAAAAACTCATCTTCATCATCCTAATTGTCTTGACAGGTATCATTGTTTTGTCCACTGTTATATACCGACATACCTCACTTTGGAAACCTGAACAGAGTCTTATCACGCTACTCCCTGAATCGCCAATTTGTTACCTAACGCTCAAGGAATTAGATGGTCTTGTTAAGACGTTTAATCGCAGTGAATTGGGCAAACAAGCTGCACAAATGCCGATTCTCAGCCATATCAAAAAGCAACTCTGGTGGCAACAATTGGTATATCAGAAATGGGTGTGGGAAACCGAAATGGGTGGCAAACTTGACATGCGGGCAGTCAAGGGACATTTCGGTAAAGAAGCGATTCTTGCGCTTTACCAACGTGAAGGCGAACTTTCATTCTTACTCATCACAGAATTGGGCGGGCCGGAAAAACTTGCCATTGAAGCAATTACTGCTACAGACGCAATTAACCCCAAATACGAACGAATCCAGACCGAATACAACGGACTAACGATCAATACTATTACCGGATATCCGCTTGATTTTAGTTATACTTTCATCGGAAAAATAGGTGTTTTAAGCCTTAATCCGTTGCTTTTAGCAGAGCTAATTGATATTTATGCTGAGAAAAAAGATGGTTTCCTTGTTCAACACCCTATAAAAGAGAGAATTCAGTACAGTTACGATAACGATACGAATACAGGATACTTAGACGTTCTACGTCTTGTTGCTGTGTTAAAAGGCTTAGCGGACAATTCCAATTCACTTGTTCAACAGATTTCTACATCCTCTGGCAATAGGGGATTCTGGACATTTGGTAACCGATATGAAGATGGCGTAATTATTTCGCAGTATCGTATTGGAAACCCTAAAAAACCTATTTCACCTCAATCAACGGCACAACACAAACCTTCATTTCTTCCCGAACAAACTGCGTTAGTCGCATTCAATCCAGACAACAATTGGGCGAAGGTGTGGAAAATGTTGAAGGATAGCTTGGCGATTGAGGTTGATTCAGATAGACTCAATTTTTCTCAACATTTGGTATCAGAAATGACCTTCGCATTGATTACGCATAGTGAAGGAGATGCATCTAAAATTCCTTCGTTAGTTCTACACGCGCCAATTCAAGAGACGAGCGCATTTGTAGAAAAAATTGAGAAGTTAAAAAACACAAAAATTTCTATAGCTGGGACACCGCTTGAATTCCTCGAAACGCAAAATTATAACGGCGTGAAGGTACAACCTGTCCAGTTACGTTTAAATTTCTTAATGTCATTTATTGGCGGATATGCTATTGTTGACAACCATCTTTTCTTTAGCACAACGCTTGCGGGATTAAAATCTGTGCTTGATACGAATTCTGATGATCTCCCAACATTAAGGGACGTGCACTTTTCTGACAAAGGGACGCAGATGTTCATCCAACCGAATTTGTTGGTGCCGGAAATAAGACGTTTTATACCGATTGCAACATTGCTTGCTCCTCTTTCAGGACAAAAATTGGATGCTGTATTAATGCAACATATCAAAGATAATCTGTTTCCGTTGGAGTCACTCGGTCCGATTACGGCTGATGTCCACTTTAGTGAGGATGGTGTAGGTGCAGAGGTGCGGATTGTCTTAGAAAATAATGCTTTACACGAAAAATAAAGGAGGAGTGATGATGGAAAAAGCAACACTTGAAACCGTTGTTGAACGCTTAGACAGATTGGAGCAAGTGGTTGTGGATATAAATCTGCAGCTTTCTTTATTGGTCAAGGAATTAGTGTCAAATACCGACGAGAATTCCAAAGCTGGTGAAGAAGAGGCGAAGAGTAGTTTGTACAGTGACAAGCGTGATGCTCACATTGCAAAGAAAATTCTTGACGAAATATACGAAAAAATGGGCATTTCACCTGATTTTGAACTTAGACCGATTGAAGAACTGCATGAAAGTATGAAGCAACACGGCATTCGTGCTGAGGATAACGAGTTTAGTCGTGCAATTATTGAAGAACGGGAAAATAGAGGGGCTTACGATGAAAAAAGCAACACTTGAAACCGTTGTTAAACGCTTATATAGATTGGAAAAGGTAGTTGTAGATATGAATCAACAGCTTTCTTTAATCGTCAAGGAACTGGTGCCCAATGCTTCTGAGGATGTCAAAAAGGGCGAGAAAGTAACTGCATTTGACACACAAGTTAGTGAGGAGGATGCTAATATTGGTGTGAAAATAATTGAAGAAATATTGGAACGGATGGGTTATCCACCTGATTTCGATCCCGGTCCGATTGAAGAACTTCGTGAAAGTATGCGGCAACACGGAATCCGTGCTGAAGATAACGAGTTTAGTCGTGCAATTATTGAGGAACGCGAAAAATAAGTATGTACTACTTCTATTTTGATGCAAGCGCATTAGTCAAGCGTTATACACGAGAAGCAGGAAGTGACACAATTAATTTCCTATTTGCCAATGCTCCATTGGCCCGTATGCAGTGTTTGATACTTGGAGCAATGGAAGCCCTTTGGATCTGTGTTCGTAAAAGGAATGATGGTCGCATTACACATAGCCACTTTACACAGGCAACTCGCTACTTAGAGCAGGAAGTAATTGATACCAATTCAGACTTCAAGACGATCTCCGTTCCAGATACGCTTGTTTTAAACTCAATGTCTTTGGTTGAAAGCCACTCGATTAATTCCGTTGATGCAATTGTCTTGCGCTCTGCGTTAGACATCGCAGCAGAACTTCACAGGACAGATAATAGGTTAGTACTCGTTGCCTCTGATCAACGTCTTCTCAGAGCGGCTCAGACTGAAGGATTGCTTATCTTTAACCCCGAAATTGATTCACAACAGACTCTCACAGATTGGATTACACATATATGAATACAAAGATCGGTATTGGGATAATAAGTTTCGCACATGGACACGCGAACGCATACTGTAACAGGATGCAGACATTTGATGATGTTAAACTCATCGCTTGTTGGGATGATAACGTGGAACGCGGCGAAAATGCTGCTACACAGTACGGGATGGATTTTTCACCGCACCTTGAGGATGTTGTGAATCATCCTGAAATAGACGCTGTTATCGTTACGTGCGAAACAAATCGGCACGCGGAAATGGTTGGGGCAGCGGCATCAGAAGGCAAACACATTCTTTGCCAAAAACCGATGGCACTTACCTTAGCAGATTGCGATAAAATTGCTGAAGCGGTGCAAAAATCAGGTGTTAAGTTCATGATGGCACATCAGATGCGGCGTGATCCTGCTAATATAGCAATGAAGGAACTTATTGATAGCGGTGTGTTAGGTAAAATAGGGATGCTGCGGAGGCGGCACTGCATCAACGTTCTTTTTAGCGAGGCGTTTGTAACAGGCCCGAGTAGTTGGCACATTGATCCGGTGAAAAATATGGGCATGTTCATGGATGATGCCTCTCATGCGACCGATTTTATCTATTGGATGCTGGGAAAACCGATCAGTGTCATCGCAGAAATAGATAATGTGCTGACAGATGTTGCACCTGATGACACGGGGGTAGCGGTCTACCGGTTTTCGGGTGGTGCGATGGCTATTCTGATTAACACCTCTGTAACACTCGCGGGTGAAAATACGACTGAAATATACGGAGATGAAGGTGTTGTCATTCAGAACTATGGTGATGGCCCTTCGTGTAACATGCCACGCCCTGATGATGCGGTGGCGTTAAAACTGTATACACAAGAGGAACCGTCATGGAAAGACCTTGGAATCGCAATTCCGAACAATCATGGAGAACGGATAGCAGGGGTTCCGCGTCCATTTATTGACTGTCTTAAGAATGATACAGAATCGGATGTGTCTGTTGAAGCAGGTAGGGTTTCTGTGGAGATGGTATTGGGCGCGTATCGTTCGGCACAAGAAGGCAAACGAATGACGTTTCCACTATAAAGGAAACATCATTTTTTATTTGCAAAACTCAGTTTTACGGACTATTTCTACGCATAATACTCAAGATTTGTCCTGTCATACCGCTGTCGGTGGGTTGCGTTGCAAGGAAAAGCGCGGATGGAACAACCTGCTTTGGATCCTTCCATGGATCGCTCTGACCTCTAAAGGTATCGGTGCTTTCCCAAGCAGGTTTTGAGAGTTCTGTTTTTACGGGACCGGGTATGAGTACATTCGCAATGATACCGTCTTGCCACACCTCTTCTGCGATTGCTTGTGTCAATCCATGCAAAGCTGCTTTAGATGCACTATAAATGCTAAGGTTCGCGTGACCAACCATGCCTAACCCTGAACCCATGTTAATGATATTTCCGCTTTTTTGCTGTTTCATTATCGGCAATACTGCACGGCAACAGTGAACAACACCCATGACATTAATCTGCCATACCTGTTCCCATTCTTCATCTGTTGTGTCTAAAAATAATCCTCTCGGATTGATGCCAGCATTATTGACGAGGATATCTATTCTTCCATACTGATCCATTGTCTTTTGAACAAGATTTTCCACCTCAGTACGGTTTCGTAAATCGGTTGGTACTGTGAAAACCTCTCCACCATTTGTTGAAATAATATTTGCCACCTCATCAAGTTGATCTTTACTGCGTGCGGCGATTACAACTTTTGCACCTTCAGCTGCATAAGCGATGGCAATCGCTCTGCCTATTCCCCGGCCAGCACCAGTGACAATGGCGACTTTGTCTTTGAGTTGCATGGATAATTCCTTCCATATTTACATTAAAATCAACTATTATAGTAAAATCCAAAAATATGTTCACATTTCAATGAACAACAATTCCCACACACTCGTGCTGGCGAGGCGGGGAATCATGGCGAATGCCATAGGCGCATTCGCCATGATTCATACCTTTGATTTCTTCCTAACCTCGCCAATGTCCAGGTAATTTTGGGTTTTACTATAAAACCTAAGTTACCACATAAGTAGCACAAACTTCATGAAGTTTAAGAAAATAATTCGGTCCTGTGGCGAGGTTAGGAAACCTCGCCAGCAGAGGTTTGCATAATCATATCCAGTTATGAAATAGTTAGGCGTTTTTTGAACGACTCCACATATTCATCAAACGCTCCAATTGCGCACGACTTGATTGAACTTTACGTTTCAAATCAGCGGCGAGAGTGGTTAGGAGGTCACTCCCATTTTTCTCGGCACTTTCTACTTGTTCTTTCAACCGATAGGTGCGTCCTGCCTTAACCCGATTTATCTCTGAGCGTAATTCTGCTGTTGCTCGGTTAAGACTTCGCAATTCTGCGTGCAGCCGTTTCCTTTTTTCCGCTGTTGTCTGTTCAGAATCAACTGCAAAGTCTGTTTCCCCGATACTTAAACGTTTCAAAATATCAACATCTTGTTCATGATATGCGCGATTGATAAGCGGCATTAGCTGTTCTCGTCGGTTCTGCTCTTCAGGATGATCCGCTTTATCAGGATGAAATCTCTTCGCAAGTTTACGGTAGAGATTTTGCAGGTACTTCACTTCCTTGTCTGGAAGTTCATTTTTTTGAGATTTTTTTTCATCCGCTTTCTGTGCTTCACTAACATCAACTCTTGCGCGGCTTTCCTTAAAACAGGATTCAACCCGTGCTTCAATTTCCTCTTCACTTACATCTTCTCGGCGTAATTGCAAGCGAAGACGGTACTCCTTTGTTTCAAGGTCAACTTTATCAAGTTCAAGATAAAAGTGCCCAATCTGAGCATTATACCTATGCTGGAACAAGTCTACCTCTGCTTTAAGTTTTTCTTTTGACACAGTGAGTTCTTCAACCTGTTCCCGTTTTTCTTCAATAGTCTGAAGTAATCTCTGAATCTCTTTTTCATCGTTACTATTGATATAAACTAAGGTAGCAGGTTTCATGATTTTTCCTTTGAATGAATTTTCTACCTGATGTTTCAGGATTATCCAAATGTGTAATTGGTACAAAACGTGAACTCGGTCCAACTCTTTGTACCACAAACAGGAAAGTTTGCAGGACAATGGGCTTTTACCAAACTCACGTTATCTATACCCAAATCCAAGTTTTTTCGGACATCCGGCTCACATCACTTTATTTCCGACATCACGTGTACACACGCTAATTTTGGGGAAACAACGAATGGAAAAACTATTTTTTTCGCTGCGTGCTGCGCGCGCGCGTCAAATCATTTCTATAGGTGATGCGGCCTCGCGTCAAATCATACGGAGACAACTCCACAGTCACCTTATCCCCAGGCAAAATTTTAATAAAAAACTTTCTCAGTCTACCAGAGATATGCGCAAGAATTAGGTGTTTGTTTTCTAACTCAACGCGAAACATTGCATTCGGCAAAGGTTCAACAACAACACCTTCAACCACAATTTTGTCACCCTGAGAGGGGGTTCGTTCACTAACTTCATTATCTAAATCAGCATCTATAGCTGGATCATCTTGTCGTTTTTTCGGTTGTTGCTTCCGCCTTGGACCTCTCTGTTTTCCAGATCGCCCCTGCGGTTTCCTTTTTTTTCCTGAAGGTCTACGATTCAAAATACAGTTCTCCTTTTTCTATAATAATAGAAATTGTAAGGGTGTTTATAACAAACTCTTTAAGAGTTCATAATTAAGGTTGATTGTCTTCATAGCTGAAGGATTTGCCTGCTTCAAGAACAAGCTCTTGAAAATAATTAATAGCCAATTGGAGCTGATTCTCAGACTCCTCTTTATCGCTGCTTGTTGACACAAAATCAACAGGCATCATGTTGCCGCCAACTTCACGTAGGGCGACATACGCCTTTAAATACACATCCGGATGACGTTCCATCACCTTTTGCATCAGTGGTGAAACTTCCGCTTCAAACATATTTACAAAAACCCGTGCAGTGCTAATCTCAGCACGGTAACGTTCAACGATAAGGGGTTGGATATGTGTTTCAAAAACCGCTTTCATTTCGCGTGGTGGGCCGGGCATCATCATTAGCGTAGACTGCTTATGAGAAACACTGATACACGGTGCCCATCCCGCTGGATTCTGAAGCGTTTGTGCTGTATCTGGCACAGTCGCCATCTTGGTAAGTGCTTCATTCAGTGGATCGTTTTCAGACATCTCGCGGCGTTTTCGGTATTCTGCAATGGTTTCATCGCACACAATAGGTTTTGTTCCTATGAGCGATGCAACAACTGCCACCGTCATATCGTCCGGTGTCGGACCGAGTCCGCCTGTCATGAGGATAAGTGCTGTTTCGCGTTGAATAGAGGCATCTAACGCTTCAGTCATCTCATCAAAATCATCGCGGAGCATCGTAACTCTGCGTAACTCCCCACCGAGTTGGAGTATCTGCTGTGCAATCCAGTGTGCATTCGTATCCTGAATTTGCCCAAGGACTAACTCTGTTCCGATTGAAAACAGTTCTATTGCCACCTAATTCTCCTTATTACAAAACCTGTTTGAGAAACTCAAACGCGCCAACACCGTAAAAACTGTGTCCCGCTTCAAATACCTCAAACCCCAATTTATCTTCTGCATTGAAGTGCTTAAAGATCGCTTTTGCACGGTCTACCGATGCGCGGGTAGCCGCAATCGGAAAAATTGTATCTTCTGTACCAGATTCAACAAACATTGCACGTGGCGCAATTAACCCAGCAATATCGTACATCTCCGCATATTGTAGCACATTTGGAATATAATTGTCTATACAATGACTAATGCTTAAGATACTATCCTTAAATGTATTGAAATATCCGCTTATAACAGCCGCTTTAACACGTTGGTCAATCGCTGCAGTGAAAAATGAAGTTGTTCCGCCACCAGATATGCCCATGATACCGAGTCGATTCATATCCACTTCAGAACGCGTGGCTAAATAATCATACGCACGCATGGCATCGTAAACCCGCCATCCGACCATTGTTTGCCCAAGCAGCAAAGCTGCACCAGCACTCGGTTGACACGAAGAACTCCCGCCGCCTCTTTCACGTGCAACCGCATCTCTCCTATGACCGAACCCAAACTGCTCAATTGCAAGCACAGTGTAACCGTGTGCTAAACATTGCAGGGCAAAATCGTTCTGATACCCACCAAATTCCGCACGCATGCTGCCATCTTCTTCAATGCCAACAATATCGTCTACACCGCGCCCATGTCCTGCTAAACAGAGAATCGTCGCGTTTGGGGTAGAAACCTCAACGTGTGTTGGTGTAAGAAAATAGCCGTAGGTCGTCATATTTGGACGACTCTGAAACAGCACTGTTTCACGGGTATATCCCTCAAATTCGCGTGTTTCCAAAGTCTGTGGCTGTAAATCGCACTTCGTTAATGGAAAACCGCCTATCAATTCAATAAGTTTTTCACGTAAAATGTGCTGCCACGCTTCCGCTTCAGCGATAGTCGTTGCTCGGAATTCCAACTCGCGTGGCAACGCATCGTATAACTGATGAGAGAAAGTTAAGGTGTCAAGGTATTGTTCGTTGTGCATTTTTTTACTTTTTTGATAATAACGTCAATAGGAACTTTCTTGTTTTTGAGTAAGTGATTTAGTTTCTCAATAAATAGTTTCAGACTTGAGACCTTTAAGAGTTTAATAATCTGTATTGATGTGGGCTTTCACGTATTATTTTTATCAAGTGATTTTTTGTCCATGAAAGCGCAGATTGAAGGTCTATAGGTTCATTCGATTGTAAATATCCTTCTCGTTTGTTTTGTCTACGAAGTGAGCTAAGACTCATTGTATTTGATTTCATTGAGTTGCAGGGTTGACATAGCAGAGCGCGGTTATCAATATGGTTTGTGCCGCCATCACTTTTAGGGATAATATGGTCAAGGTGTAAATACCTTTTGTCTGGTGGAATGTAATTGCAACCCCAACATTTGAGTCCAAATTTATCAACAAGGATTTCATGCATTTCGGCATGAGTAAGTGGATTTTCAGGTTCGGCAGAATAGACGTGTGGCAATTCGGGTGAGTCTTGTTCATCTTGATCTGTGCGTTTAGGCGGTTCATCCTGATAGTGCATTTCATAACGTTGCATTTGCTTGTCAAGCCACGTCTTATCTGTTGCGTATTCCTCAAGCCGTTGCCGTTCTTTACGACTAATTCCCATAAGGCGCGTAACAATATGATAGCGTGCGTCTTTACGCCTGTCAATACCTATCCATCGACGATTGAGATTGTTGGCAGCAATAATCGTTGTTGCACACCCACAGAACGGGTCTAATACAAGGTCACCTTCGTTGCTGCTGGCTTCAACGATGCGCTCGTAAAGTTTCAATGGCTTTTGGTCCGGGGAACCTGTTTTTTCGTTTTTGGCAAACAAGGCGGTGTCTGTCCATATATCAGGGACTTTTACGCCTTCGGCAGTCGAAAGATATTTTTTGTACCGAAAGGGCGAGTTAGGCGTTGCTTGGGTGAGTAGTCCGTTCTTATACATTTCTTCCATTCGAGATTTTTCAAACCGCCAAGCTCTTTTTATACCTCTAAACTCATAGACTTTGTTGCCTCCTTTTTCGTTTGTGCATGGAAAAGTCGCGTAATATCCTTTGCTGTCTTTGTGTTTGTAGTTTTTGGCAATATATTCCTCACTGTATGGAATTAGAGTGGGGTTGTGTGTATAATTTTTTGACTTAGCGTAGTAAAAAATGGTGTCGTGTGCCTGTGGAAATCTTTTTGTAGCGAGGTTATGCTTTACGCCATCTTTTCTCAGCCATGCAATTTCGTTGATGAAATTCTCTTTCCCAAATATAGCATCCATTGCCATTCGGATGTAGCTATTGGCGGTATGGTCGCAGTGTAAAAAAATTGAACCCGTATTTTTTAGGACTCGGTGCATTTCAAGAAGCCTGACGCTAAGGAAGCAGAGGAATGCTGCTGTATCTTCGCCTTGACAATGTTTGGCTGCATCAATAGCATGATAAAGTTCAATATGATTGTCCTTAATTTCTTCAAGCCATTTTGGATGGACTTCGTTCCATTTCCATTGGTCAGGCAGTATGTCGGTATCTCCCCATTTCCAATTGTCAACATAAAAGCCTGCCGTTCCAGCACGGTTCCGTTTGGTATTAAACGGTGGATCGGTAGCAATCAGGTCTACTGTCTCACTATTCATCCCGCGAAGTACAACTAAATTGTCCATTTCATAGAGAGTATTATCTGAGAAATTTTGTGTCATAATTAAGACTCCTATAAATATAGGATTTACGCATTTTGCTTGTTTTCAAGCCGTTTCAGCGCATTTTAGTTGTGTAGATACAATTTGCTGTCCGCTCCATGTTTGTTCGTAAGTCTTGGGTTTATCTATTCAATAAATTCAAAACAAACCCCGTAGCCATTTTCGGATAGAAATAAGTTGATTTCTGCGGCATCACCGATCCCGCCATTGCCACATCCAAAACCTGATCAACAGGAGTCGGATTCATCAATAACGCAACGCGGTCAGAACCCTCTTGGACATGTGCCACTGCATCATCAGGATATGCAGTATAACTAATATGGTCTGCTAATGTTTCAACCTTAAACAATTTGTTGATAATGGTATCTTGCACAAGCGTCACATCTAATTGCTCAGCAGATGCTGAATGCGGAATTAACAAACGATATTTATTGTCAGGTGTGGACATGCCAACCGCAGGTGATTTCCCCTTAAATGTCTCTAATTTTGCCATAAGGTTTGAAAGAGAATCAATTTCGTGTACCGCAAACACCTCTGGCAATCCAGCAATAGCACGGTTTATCTGTTCGGTTGTAAGATTGCTGAGTAAGCGATGAATTGCTAAAACTGCTAATCCGGGTGATTCCATACGGACAAGGTTCACCATCATATAGCCGTATCCGGTAGATGCGTCATTTTCCCCTTTCTGAGCCATCTCATCTTTGAATGCCAAAGCGGTCTCATACCTGTGATGTCCATCCGCAATCAGAAGCGGTTTTGATGTAAAAAGTTTCTGAATTTCACGATTGGATTCAGCATTATCCAAACACCACAATTGATGCGTGCTTCCAAAAGTTTCGGGGCAATCTATCTCAGGAGAGTTTTCATCGGTGAAACCCTGCATAATCTGCTCAATATCACCATTTTGATCTTGATACATCAGAAATATCGGACTAAGGTTGGCATGGCAAGTACGCATGAGATTGAGGCGGTCAATCTTTGGTCCTGCATGTGTTTTTTCGTGGGGTAGGATAACTTTATTTTCAAAGGGTTCAAGTTTAACAAGAGCAATTAAAGCGCGGCGTGTATAGTGCTTTCCATCGGGCGCATGAAATGATTGGTCGTAGATATAATAATGGGATATGGTATCTCGGACGAGGGTATTATCGGAAATCCATCGGTTCATTCGTGCGGCTGCGCGTGTGTATTGATTAGCGTTTTCAGTGTCATCGTCCCGCGGTTGACTCAAGATTAAGTGAATGATATTGGTTAAATGCCGTTTTTCTAAATCAATTCGTTCTTCAGGTTTTATCACATCGTAAGGGGGCGCGATCACATCTGCAATGTCTCTCACCTTCTCTAAATTGTAACGTAAGCCGCGAAACGGAATAACTGTCGTTTCCATAAAACTCCTATTCTTTTACATAATAGATTTTACAATTACTTGGACACTTGCTCCAGCGAGGTTAGGAAACCTCGCCTACCAGGTAATGAAAGCAAGGTTAGGAAACCTCGCCTACCAGGTAACGAAAGCAAGGTTAGGAAACCTCGCCTACCAGGTAATGAAAGCAAGGTTAGGAAACCCCGCCTACCAAGGAACGAAAGCAAGGTTAGGAAACCCCGCCTACCAAGGAACGAAGGTGTCAAGTTGTTTTTATAATTCACCATAAAAGATGTTTTAATCCCATAATCTCGTACTAAAATACCTTTCGCCAAGGTCATTAAACACTGTAACGATAATCCCTTTTTGGACCTGTTTTGCAAGTTTGTATGCCCCGTAAAGGTATCCGCCAGAGGACTGCCCAACAAACCAACCATGTCGAGCGAGTCGGCTACACATCTCGTGTGCGTTTTCAATTGAAGCAGGAATTCGGTAATCAATTACGGTCTCATCAAGAATTTCTGGCACAATGTCATCGGGATGTCCAAGGGGTTTTAACCCTTCAATCCCAGGGAACGCCTCCGGTGCAATGGAACATACCTGGACATCAGGATTGTAGGCTTTGATCCGTCGTCCCACGCCCTGTAATAGTCCCGCCTGTACCAACACCTGCGACAAAATGCGTCAGTTTTCCGTCTGTTTGCTCCCAGATTTCGACACCTGTTGTGTCATAATGGGCACGCCAATTATTTTCATTTTCGTACTGCGATTTAAAAAAATACTTATCCGGCTCCGCCTCATATCTTCGATCTACCTCTCGCAACGCTTCGTCGTAGCCGAGGATCGCATCGGTATAGATAATCTTTGCACCGTGTGAACTGATACGTTTTATGCGTTCTTCACTTGCATTGTCAGGGATCACGAGTTCCACTTTGTATCCGAGCGCAGCACCGATCATTGCGTAAGCGATCCCCCGCATTGCCCGATGTAGAAATCTAATATAACTTTTTCGCGGGTGAGTTCTCCCGAAGCAATTGCCTCAGTTAGCATTCGTAAAACTGGGCGGTCTTTGATAGAACCACCGGGGTTATAGGTCTCCACTTTTGCGTAGATTTCCACATTCGGCAATTCATTAGCAAAAATATCAATTTTTGCAAGGGGGCGTTTGTCCAATCAGTTGAAGTAGCGGAAAATCTGATAAATCTACTGCTGAACCAGTTCGGTTGCTCATGTAGCGTTATGTACCCTACCTTTTTTTATTAGACATTATAACGTTTTAATTGTGAGTTCGTCTGTTCGGTCTCGTTTTGCTCTACCCTTATGTGTCAATTTAGTGTGTACTTTAATAAGATTTGACCTATTCTTATGTAGCACAAACTTTTAGTTTGTGCATTGTAGCTGCAAACTAAAAGTTTGTGCTACAAAGAGAGTTCTGCGATCTTATAAATCCGATAATCCTGTTTCAGACACGCCTGGCGCGGTGAAAGCGCGCCTATCAGGAGGCAAAATGTCTTAAATTGACACCTATAAGGTTTCACAAACTTTACCCGATCTACAACTTACTATCAGCGAGTCGTTCATATATCAAGCGTTTGATGTAAGATTTCGCGGCATCTCCTGTTAGTTCCCCATCAAGGATAGGTTTCACCTCAAATTCCGCGAGTCTCACTGTTGGATTAAGCCCGTGTTGTGGCGGCAACCAATCTCGGAACGTATCAAAAAAAGCGCGTTGCGCTGCCCGGCCGTTCACGTAAGGAAAATCTGCGGTAGCGCGGCGAAAGCGATCAGGTCCCTTTGCAAGTGCTTCAGTGTGGTATTGCTGGCAAAACTTTAGGTATTTCTCCGGTGCATAAGCAAGTGGGACATCCTCAGGATAAAACCTAAATGTCTGTTTTCGGAACTGAGTAAAGTGCTGCAGCTCATCAAACTCAAAGATAAAGTGATAGGGTTCTGGAAAATAGGCATCCGGTGTAAGGAATCCATCAGCTTTTGCTGATGTTCCCTTCCAGTCTCCCCCAAATTCATCGTAGAGCTCCATTAGCATATCGTAATAATCACCAAAATGTTCACGACTCGGTTTGTTACGAAGCCAATCAAACTGCGCGCGTTTCTCTGCTGCAGTCCCTAAAGCCTCTTCCACAAGTGCAATAATACCGACTTCTAACCGCATACGCTGTTTATACAGATTCGGTGTCTAAATCTTTCAAGGCACGCTCGGCTAAAGGAGCCGTTAAACTTGCAAGGTAATCTCTGTCACGTTGTAGTGCCTCTAATTTGTTGTCACCCTGTACAAATTCTACCTGAATGTAGCCATCATAACCGGCACCACTAAGTGTCTCAACTATCCTGCTATAGTCAACGACACCATCCGCGATTGCACATGCTTTTCCATTTTCATCAAAATTCTGTGCATGTACGTTGACAACGTGCGGTGCAAGTTTTTGCGCAGCATCATGAGGTTCATCAGCATCAAACCGGGCGAGTGGCTGATAGTAAGTTTTCAGAGAGGGTTGATTCGTAGTCTCAATTATCTCTAAGATACTATCAACAGTGTCTGTTAGATGGTTATTGTGCATCTCCATGCCCAATTTAATGCTTCGAAAATTTGCCCACTGCGCTAAAGTGACAAACCGAAAAAAGATAAGTCGTTTATCAGCGGGAGCAATGGATTTTGAGGGACCTCCACCTGACCAGATTCTAATCAGATCAGTGCCGAGTTCGTGCGCAATTTTAAACGCTTCCTCTAAATGCTTTTGGTGGAAAGTCATCAAAGGATCAACGTAGGACCCAAAAGCAGAAATCTCCAATCCTTTTTGTTGTGCTAAATCTCTAATGTTTTTGATATACGTTTTATCGTATTCCGCTGGTATGTGCGGCGGCTTTCCCCAAACTTCAACGCCATCAAAGCCGTAATCTGCTGCAATATCAATAACCTCTTCCAACGGTTTATCTTGAAAAGCGATGGAGCATAAACCTAATTTCATTGTTTTATCCCCATTTGTGTATTTTTATATAGATAGGATACCATAATAAATGCCAGATTGCAAGGAAAGTTGATTGTACGGGTTTTTACTTAAAATCCCGCTGATAACGACTTGTGTCAGTTAACATAAAAACAACTATCTAACACAAGTCGTAAATATACCATAATCTGATGCAGGCAATTTCTACAACGCATCAATCTTTTCCTGCAAAAATTTCACACAGAACGGCACTTGTTCTTCAGAAAGTCCATGCAGCACTACCGCCCCCTCGTAGCCACACTTCTTTAGCAAACCGAGATATTGATCGTAATCCAGCAATCCTGTGCCAGCAGCGAGATGTCCTGCTTGCCCATCCCTATCCAAATCCTTTGCGTGTGCAAGCGCGATATCTTCGCCAAGCAACGCAAACGCCTCGTCAAGCATTTCGCGCATCTTTGGCAACTCACCTTTGTGGAAGATATTCGCGCCATCCATACAAACCTTCAGGTAAGGAGACTGCATCTCATCAAGCAGGGAGCGCGCTTTCTGTGCCGAGTCAATCACGTTTGAGACTTCCGGTTCAAACGCCAACGTCACCTTGTGTTCCTGAGCAATTACCAACGCCTTTTCCATAGATTCAACGAGGTCTTTCCATGCAGACGCGGCGTTATTGTCAGGATGAGCACGCCACATACTATGTGGATCGCGAGAACCGGTGCAAAGTGTAATGACAGATGTACCAAGCGGTTCACACTGCTCTGCAACGTAGCGTAACATCCTTAATCCCGCGCGGCGTTTCTCCACGTCAGGGTCAATCATGTTGTAAGTGCCAGAAAGTGCTGAGATCATAATCTTCCGAGACTCCAACTCCTTCCGAATTTTAGCAAGGGGTGGGATGCCCGCAGAAACATGAAATTGTAAGTGGTGAATACCGTGCGTTGCCACAACATCAAGGGTTTCTGCCATCGTTTCCCGTCGAATTGTTCCCTCCATGAGTCCTATTTGCATCAATCGCTCCTAATAAAGTAAAAGAGAATTCTCAAATAACAATTGGTAATAAACCTATCCTGAAAAGACAATATATAGTCGAAATTCATCATATCCTCACTTGACAATGTAACGTTTCAATGATAGCATATTGTTCGTTGAGAAACAAATTTTATCGGCATGAATGTATGCCGCAGACAAAACAGGAAGGGAAAATTATGGCAAGAGTACCAATTGGTTTAGAATTATTTTCTGTCCGCAATGAGTTAGCAGAAGATGCCCGCGGCACAATAAAAGCAGTTGCTGAAATGGGATATGAAGGTGTAGAATTCGCAGGTCCACCCCAACATTCGGCTGAGGAGTTGAAAGGTTACCTTGATGAATTCGGGTTAGTCTGTTGTGGATGGCATACACCGTTCAACCTCGTTCAAGAGAATACCCTCACTGACACGATTGAATTCAACAAGGTCCTTGAAAATCGTTATGTTATCATTCCGGGAATTCCTGGTGAATTGCGTCAATCGCGCGCAGATTGGTTGAAGTTAGCAGATTTCTTCAATGAACTTGCTGACAAACTGGCACCACACGGCATGGTAACAGGCTATCATAACCATCACGTCGAATTCTCACCTATGGATGGCGAAATTCAGTGGGATACTTTCTTCGGTAACACAAACGATGGGGTTGTGATGCAACTGGATATGGGGAATGCTCTCAACGGAGGTGCCGATCTCGTTGCCATTTTGGAGAAATATCCAGGACGGGCTGGAACGGTGCATCTCAAACCGTATACTCTATCAGAGAATGAAGAAGATGGACATGCCGGTTTTCGCCCTATTATTGGTGAGGACAGCGTGCCGTGGCAAGAGATTTTCCGCGTCTGTGAAACAACAGGCGGCACACAATGGTATATCGTTGAATATGAAAGTGATGCCTTCCCACCTTTAGAGGCAGTGGAACGTTGCCTAAAAGCATTAAAAGAGATGGGCAAGTAATTCCAGGGTTATTTAGTTTTAAGAATTCTTAGTCATTAAGGTTAACTTCAAGTTTAGATTTGAAAATCCTGGTTCAGACAATAAGTGATTCAGGACAGACAATAAGTCCATTGATATATTAACGTCTGTGATAAATCTGCCAGAAAAATCGAAAACTAAATAACCCTGCTAATTGCATGGTGATCTTTACATAAAAATGGGAAATATGATATAATTGTCCCCAAAATATGAACTGTAATCAGGAGACATATATGAGCAGCAGTCCAGCTTATAACCTGTTAGCCGAAACATTAAAAAAACAGGGAATTCAAGTTGATATAATTAAGGCACATCTCAAACAGCAACATATTGAAACACCTTCGTGGGGTTACGGAAATTCCGGTACCAGATTTGGCGTGTTTGAACAGCCCGGCGCAGCAAGAAATGCTGCAGAACGTTTAGAAGACGCAGCCACAGTACATAGGTTCACTGGTGTAGCGCCTACCGTAGCGCTTCACATTCCATGGGATAAAACCGATGACTGGGAAGCATTGAAACAGTATGCAGCAGATGTTGGCATCGGAATCGGCGCAATTAACCCAAACGTTTTTCAAGACCAAGTGTATAAACTTGGTAGTGTCTGCAATCCGGAGGCAGAGGTCCGGCGCCTCGCGATTAACCACATGTTAGAATGTGTTGAGATAATGCAGAAAACAGGATCAGATTTACTCAGTTTGTGGTTTGCTGATGGCACTAACTTTCCCGGTCAAGCCAATTTCAGAAAACGTAAGCAGTGGATGACAGAAGCGTTAGGTGAGGTTTACGATGCACTTCCCGATGCTACCCGCATGCTGATTGAGTATAAGTTCTTTGAACCTGCATTCTATCACACCGATTTAGCGGATTGGGGCACCGCTTATCTGATGGCAACAAAACTGGGACCGAAAGCACAAGTCCTCGTTGACCTCGGACATCATCCGCAAGGCACAAATATTGAATTCATTGTTGCGTCCCTAATTGACGAAGGTAAACTTGGCGGATTCCACTTTAACTGCCGAAAATACGCGGACGATGACCTGACGGTAGGGTCTATCAATCCACAAGAACTTTTTCTAATCTATACCGAACTTGTCGCCGCGGAACTTGATCCTGATACGGAAACCGACATCGCCTATATGATTGACCAAAGCCATAATTTGAAACCGAAGGTGGAGGCGAGCATCCAATCGGTATGCAACTTGCAAAAAGCTTATGCAAAGGCGCTGTTAGTTGACCGCGAGGCGTTGGCAGCAGCACAAGACGCAGCGGACTTGGTGGAAGCAGAAAGCATCCTCCAACGGGCATCCGAAACAGACGTGAACCCATTACTTGAGCAGGTGCGCTTGGAGATGGGACGAGACCCGCATCCATTAACAGCATACCGAAAGAGTGGTTACTACGAGAAGATTAGTAAAGCACGCGTCGGTGGTGAAAGCCAAGGCTGGGCATGAACACAGAACACCTAAAGAAAATTGCTGCAGAAAAAGCCACAGAGGAGGTTCGAGACAGGACGGTTGTCGGATTAGGGACCGGCTCTACCGTCTACTACGCGCTTTTAAAGCTTGGAGCGATGGTTCGAGATGGTCTTAATATCATTGGAATTCCAACCTCTGATGGCACAGAGAAAATTGCCACAGAACAAGGCATTCCCCTCTCAACACTTGCGGTTCATCCTACAATAGAATTAACAATTGACGGTGCTGACGAGGTAGATGCACATCTGAACTTGATTAAGGGCGGCGGTGCAGCCCTGGTTAGAGAAAAGATTATCGCAAACGCCTCTCAACGAATCCTGATTGTTGTTGATGAAAGCAAGGTTTCTCGTGTGCTCGGTACTTCGTTTGCCCTACCGGTAGAAATTGTACAGTTCGGGTGGGAAGCAACACAGCGCGAAGTTGATAAAATCTGTGGAAAATCAGATATCCGGAGTGGAATTGAAAACCCACTGATTACGGATAATGGAAACTATATCTTGGACTGCCACTTTGATGGAATCCCTGACCCAGAAAAGGTTGAGTTGCAACTAAACAATGTCCCTGGTGTCGTTGAGAACGGTATTTTTGTGAACCGCGCGGACAAAGTTATCATCGGCACGCCTTCTGGTATCCAATACATGGAGTAGCATCAATGACCCGACATCTAATCTTGTTTTTTTTCCTATTCACTGCTTTCTTGACGCTATCCGTTCCTGTTACCAGTGAGATATTCACGGACAGTGGATTGATGGATATCCCAACAGGTGAAGTGCTAAAACACGGTATATTCGGAGTAGGGGTATATGCCCCTTTCCAATGGACCACACATTTCAAACGGGATCCTGTTGCGTTCCGTGTCAACTTCGGGATGTTTGATAGAATTGAGCTTGGCGCATCACACATACTCCCGCAGGCCAATGATGCCTCGCGTTCCTTCTTAGGACACCTAAAAGCACAGCTTTTAAATGAAACTGGAAAAATACCGAATGTAGCAATCGGTATTGACAATCTCGGAGATAACGTTATACAAGAGTGGAATACCTATCATGCTAATTCAGCATATCTTGTAATCAGTAAGACCTTCAATTTACCGCGAATTCACCTTATTTCAGGACATATCGGTGTTGGTAATCACCGGTTCGCGTTTGATGAAAGCCCAATCGGATTGTTCGCAGGTGTAAGCACAGAACTTTATCCTGCTTTTGTAAGAGGAGATATTGGTATTAGTCTGGAATTTGATGGGACAGGTATAAATGCCGGTGTGCGGCATACTGCCGATAGTGGACTTCAGATCGCGCTCGGTGCTGAGACGTTGAATAAAATAGAAGATATCCGTTATCTTGTCTCTATCTCTTGGTCAAATGCAAAAATGATGGAACAGATTGACGGTGCAAAGCGGCTTGCCCGACAAGCAGCTAAACTTGCAAGTCAGGCAAAGAGTAAACCTACGAAAGAAGAGGGGACATCAGAACAGTAGACACATTTTTCTCACCTACTGTTTTGCATCAATAGATTCCATTACATTTTGTAACAATTTGAGCAATTCCGAAGATAGATCCTGCGGTGGCACGAGGATAATCTCAATCCTGCGGTTTTTCGCCTTCGCTTCCGCTGTTTCTGCTGTGTCTATCGGTTGATAGAAGGCATATCCTGTTCCCGATAAACGCTCTGGATTGATCTTGGCATTTTCTTGCAAGTACTTCACCGCAGAAATTGATCGGTCTGTAGAAAGGTCCCAGTTCCGTAGTGCCGAACCCGCTATCGGGTTGTTGTCTGTATGCCCTTCAATGCGGATAGCGTAATCCGAATAATTTGGGTTTAGTAACACCTCTTCTGCAATTGCGTCAAGGAGTGCTTTTCCCTCTTTACTAAGGGTTGCGCTACCTGTTTCAAACAGAATTTTCCCTTTGACATCAAGCGTTAATCGTCCCGCTTCATCCAGCACAGCACCCACTGTATCTTTAAATCTTTCCTGAATAGCAGCAATTGAACGTTGTGATTGGTCGCGAATCCGCTGTAATTCAGATTCAATCTCATTCAATTTTGCGCGGAGACTCTCTTTTTCGCGTTCAAGATTACTTTTATCTTGCTGGAGTTTGTTCCGTTCAGCAGCAATTTTTCGCGCCGCTTCGCTTGCATTTTCTAATATTTCTTTCGTTTGGTTCAGTTCTGTCTGTGTCTCTCTTAGTGTTTTCTCAGTTTCAGTTAACTTCTTTTCCAAACCTGTCTTTGCAGTTTCAGTTGTCTGTAATGTTGTTTGCGTGGTAGACAGATCTGCTTCTGTCTGCTTAAGTTTCTCAGAAGTAGAATAGAGCAGAACCCCCAGAACAATGGCAGCAACAACAGCAACGACTATAGATATGATTGAAATGATCCCTTTTGTACCCATTTTATTCTCCTTGTAGGTTGAGTATGACATCAAATGTATCGTTTTTTGATGTCTTATTCTTTTTAGTTATACCGCATACTATGCAACGGTGGATTAGAACATAGTCCGCTTGTTTCATGGTGAACCCTATCGGTTCCATTAGTCCCTTACAAGTTTCAGCGCGATCACCCGGATTGACATCTACGTGTTGACTCCAGAGACATTCCGGGCAATGATTGGTGTAGCCATCTCCTTTCACGAATATTCCGCAATTTCCACAGGTAAAATCTTCAATGTGACGTTGGAATTTTTTGTTCAAGTGAAAACCTCCAGCTTACGCCGCTCGCTGTTGCGGTTACTCTTAATTAATTTAGGAATTTATAAAGGGTTTCACATCCCACAGCAGGATAGTACCATCAAAACTACCACTCGCCAAAAGCTTCCCGTTTGGTGAAAACGTCAGTATTTCAATATCTGTTGTATGTCCCCAGAAGGTGTGTATGTTTTCACCAGTAGCAACGTCCCACAATCGTATTGCCATTTTTTCTATTCCCTTTTGCCACCAAGTGCCAGATGCAAGGTAACGTCCACAAGGTGAAAAGGAAAGTGCAAAAGGTTTTAGACTGTCCTCGGGTTGTGAAATTGTGTGCAGTAGCGTCAATTCTTCAGCACACCACAAGAGAAGTTTGCCAAACATTCCACCAGCAATTACGCTGCCATCTGGAGAAAAAGCTAATGCCATAGTTGTAAATGGTTTTTCTAAGGGTAACTGGGCTATTTCTACATCTACCTCAACATCCCAAAGACGTACAGTTTTATCACTTGATCCACTCACGATCCTTCTTCCATCTGATGAAAATGCTAACGCCCAGACGTGATCTGTATGTCCTCTGAAATGTCTCGGTTTTTCATTGTGTTGAATATCCCAGAGATAGATTACCCCACCTTTACCACTAAAAGCAATGCATTCTTCTGAAATTGCAAATGTATCATTTCCTAACTGCGTAGGAGGCGTGAATTCAGCGATCAGAATCCTGTCTGTTTTATTTATTTTATACACCTTGTAGATGTTGGGGGTCCAGTTAACAGCGAGTATGTCCCCTCCGGGTAAAAAAGTAAAAGACTTGAAGATTTCATTAAATTCATTCTGAATTGATATTCTCTGTGTCTGATTGCTTTTTATATTCCACAACACGATATCTCTTCCCATAATGCCTTGCACCGCAAGTGCCTCTCCATCGGTAAATTGGACATTACGTGGAAAACAGAGCGGTTCACTAAGTGTTGAAAAGGTGTGTGTGTTTTCAGATTTCGTTCGCTTATCAGATAAGGTGTGGGCAATCACTAACTTCAGGCATTTAGAAAACCATTTATAACCAATACTCTCTTTTTGTTGTTCATAAGTCTGTAATATTTTACGTTCTTCTACGTTCCATACTACAATAGTGCTACCGGTAAACACGGTCGCAAGAAGAGTCCCGTCAGGCAAATAAAAAGGTTGTCCATAGCCATCATAAGTTTTCTTGAGCACACCCTGTGTTAAATCCCTTATGTATAGTGTCCTACTTCGATCACTTGATGCCAAGAACTGACCACAAGGTGAAAATCTAATAGTCCTCACCAATTCCTTATGTTCCGTAAAGTGAGCGACGCGTTCACCTGTTACTATATCCCACACTAAAATATCACTTGCATAGCGAACAGGTGTGGTATCAGGTATTTTGTGCAGATTCTCACACGCCAACAAGCGGCTGTCCGGGGAGAAAGCAAAATTCCTCCCTATAAACTTAGCCGTGATTGATCCTGCCATTGGGTTCCACAAATAAGTTTGACTTCCTATTGTGGCAGCAACGAGTTGCCCATCCGGAGAAAATTGGAGTTTGGAAATATGGTTTGTCTGCCTATCATTTGACTCATGCTCCATTTGTACGATGCATTCACCTGTATGAACATCTAATATTTCTACATTACCATCACGATTTACGATGGCAATCCAACAGCTGTCTGGAGAAAATGTTAGATGTTTACAAATTGTATGTTTTAGCGTTTGTGTTATACACTCACCATTCTGAATGTCCCGCACTTTAATGAAACCGTCCCAATTGGCAAAAGCAATCAGTTTACCATCAGGTGAAATATCCACGGTAGAAATCATTCCCCGTTCCGTTTCCCATAACGCAATAGGAGACATTGAAGAAATTTCATACCACCAGAGTCCCATACGTGTGCCTACAGCGAAATATGTATTATCAGGAGAAAGTGCTATCTCACTATTACCGCTATAGTCTTGAAATCCTTTTCCCAGACGAGCAAACGCACCTTTTGGTAATGCCCATGTTGTTCCTGTTAGGTCATCTGGGGTGAAATTCAGTGGTGCAGGTTTTGGATTTTGCATAGCATTCGTTCTTTAACAGATTCAAAATCAATTTTTATTAGTCTTGAGTAGGGATGAAGGGCTTTACATCCCACAGTAGAATTGTACCATCATCCGCTCCACTTGCCAGAATTGTGCCGTCAGGAGAAAAGTCAAGTGACTGCACGTCTGTAGTATGTCCCCAGAAGGTCTTGATATTTTCACTTGTGGCAACCTCCCACAACCTGATTGCCATTTTCTCCATTCCCTGCTGCCACCAAGTCCCCGATACAAGATACTTGCCACACGGTGAAAAGGTGAGTGCATACGTCCGTCGGCTGTTTTCAGATTGTGGTATCGTACGTAACGTCGTTAGTTCCTCAGCACACCACAAGCGAATCTCGTCGTCCATTCCGCCGGCAATTATCTTACCACACGGTGAAAACGCTATCCCTTCAGTGCAGCGAGGCTCATCCAGAGGAAGTGGCGCAATTTGCTCACCTGACTCAACATCCCACAAGCGAATGGTGTCGTCGCGCGCCCCGCTCACTAACCGCTTGCCATCCAGTGAAAACGCCAGTGATGTAACGTAATCCGTATGCCCAGTGAGCAGTGTTGGCTTCCCTGGATCGTGGAAGTTCCATACATAAACCGTGCCTTCTCTACTCCCCGCTGCAAGCCGATCGCCAGTGGGAGCGAACACTTTGTGACGCACCCACTGTGAAGGTTCCTTAGGTGCTGTGAACTCAGCGACAGGTTCGTCCGGATTACTGGCATCCCATACTTTGGTCTCATTGTGGAGACGGGTGCCCAGTATCCTTCCACAAGGCAAAACAGTGTAAGTATGAATATTTTTCCCCTTCATTAACGTTTCCTGTGGACACTTCTGGGCAACATCCCATAATTCAATACCTGGGTAATCGCGGGTACTTACGAGTGTTTGGTTATCCAACCAAGCCACCTTAGGATAGGGCCACGGGAAATGAGGTTCACAAAGCGTTGGGAATGTTTGGGTCTTGCCATCTGTCTCTTTGTTGGACAGCGCGTAGGCGACAGCCAACTGTGGACATCTGAAAAACCATATCGCACCAACGCTCCCCGTCAAGAGTTCAATCGTTTGTAGTTTTTCACGGGGTTCTACACCGCAGATATCAATGGCTACTGCCGCTTTCTCATAGCGAAATGCGGCAGTCAGTAGCTTCCCCTCTGATGAGTAGAATGGAAGTCCCCAATCTGTTTCAGAGTCGGTATAAGCCTTCTTTTGTATACCTTTTGTGACATCCCACACGCGTAGACTTTTATCTCTACTACTCGACACAAGAAATTCACCACACGGCGAAAAGGTTACAGTATTCACCCAATCACTATGCCCTATGAAGTGAGCAATGCGTTCCTTTGTTTCCACATCCCACACCGAAACACAGCGATCAACACGCCCTTCATTGCTAAGAGAATCATCAGCAGATGCGCCTGCCAGCAGACGACTATCTGCTGAAAAGGCAAAATTTCTTCCTGCAAACTTGATAATTGCCTCACCCGTCTCTGGATGCCACACGTAAGTTTGCGTCCCTTCTGTGTCAGGATTCAGAACCTGTCCGTCGCGCGAAAGTTTAGGATTTCGTGCTGTAGCAGCGAGACAGCTACCATCTGGCGAAAATTCGAGTTGGGAAATATCATTTGATTGGAATTCGTGCGCGCCCCGATCCATCTGTGCAATACACTCACCGCTATGGATATCTAATACCTTCACGACCCCTTTCATCGCTGCAATCGCAATCCACTTGCCGTTCGACGAACAGGCAAGTCCACCAAAAGCGTCTTGACCTTCTATCTGTGTGATACATTCGCCGCTTTGAATATCCAGTCCCTTGATAATACCATCCGCAGTAGAGATGATAAGCCATTTGCCATCAGAGGAAAAATCGATGGAATTAACCATTCCCCTTTTCGTTTCCCACAATGAAATCGGAGACATTGAGGCTATGTCATACCACCAAAGCCCCATGAGGGTTCCAACAGCGAAAAACGTGCTATCTGGAGATAATTTAACATCTCCTTCATTCACATCACCTTTGCCAAATCGAGCAATCGCACCTTCTGGCAATGCCCAGGTTGTTCCTGTGGCATCACCTTGCACAACATTAAAGGGTGCAGGTTTTGGATTTTGCATTGTCCTTCTCTTTGATTATAGTTCAGCACGCGTCATAAAAATCGCATAGATAGCAGAAGTCCGCACCAGATCAGGAATATACACACGTTCATTTATGGCATGTCCACCTTCACCCCGCGGCCCGTAGCCAATTCCCGGCAAACCTGTGTGGACAAAATAGTGCAGGTCAGTAAACCCCGCAGTACTCTTAAATTTCGGTTGATTGAAACGGACAGTCCGCACTGCATCAGCAAAACCTTGCGCTAAAGGGGAATCAGTATCCGTTAAACACGGTTCAATTCGTAAAATTGCTCGGACCTCTGCTTTTAAATCTGGATAATATTCACACGCACCCGAAATTGCTTCTCGTAAGTCAAGTTCTGCAAACTCAAGTTTTTCATTGGGTGTAATCCGCCTGTCAATTGAGAAGGTGAGATGTGCTGGAACAGTGTTGACCTTATCCCCTTCAGTGCCACGGAACGTTCCACCAATGTTCATAGTCGGATAACGTTCACTGTCATCCAGCAGTTTAAACGCGCGTTCTGGTGACTTCAAATTCCGTTTTACCCGTTGCAACGCTAATACAAGTTCTGCTGTTTTCTCAAAGGCGTTTACTCCTTTATCTGGTTGAGACCCATGTGCCGCTTTTCCGTGAACGTCAATTTCCAGCCAAAGCACCCCGTTATGTCCGTTGCCGATGTTCATTTCCGAACCCCCTTCACAGTTGACAACATAGTCAGCGTTGACCAACTCCTTCTCTACAATATATCCAGCGCCTAACTGCCCACCTGTCTCCTCATCACAAGTGAACGAGCACTCAATGTTAAACAACGGTTCAGCACCACTCTCCTGAACAGCCTGAATTGCAAAAAGCAGTGCAGCGATGGCATCCTTCATATCATCCGCTCCACGCCCATAAAGCCATTCCCCTTCAATCTTTCCGCTGAACGGATCATCGAAACGCCACTCCCCCGAAACCGGCACGACATCGTAATGGGCGTTAAAATGTACCGTCTTTTCTGCCCCAACATCCCAGCGTGCAATCAGGTTCAGCCGTGGATGGCTTGAGGCATTTGAAATAATTTGTTCAGCACGCTGTTTGGGAACTTTTACGATTTTTGTTTTCATTCCCAACGCCTGGCATTTTGCTTCAAGTAGTTCAACAATCTTAGTATAATTCTCACCTGGTGGATTGACGGTTGGAATTCTGACGAGTTCTTGCAGCAACCCACACAACGAATCTTGGTTGTCCTTAATATAGGTTTGTACGGACATTATCATTTCTCCTGTTTACGATACAACCGCTTGGTCACCAGCAGATAAATGCCCAACCGTTTCACCGGTCTCTGTAAAGGTGCGTGTTACGTCAACAGAGGCATAAGTCCACAAAATCTTCATCGGTGCTTCACTTTCATTCCAAAACCTGTGCGGGATGCCAGCAGGAACAAACGTTGTGTCAAATACATTCATTGTGAAGACTTCACCGTCAACCTCACAAGTGGCTTCACCTTCAAGAATTGTCACAGATTCATCGCAATTGTGGTAGTGGCGTGCGATTGCTGCACCAGGTTCAAATATCGTTATGCCGTTGGTAAGCGATGTGGAATCAAGCCACTTCCCTGCTAATGGTACCGTTTTGACACCGGTACCGCGATCAATAGGCTTCTGTTTATCAAAATCAATTATATGTGCTTTTGTGCTCATTCTGGTAAATCTCTTTCAGTTTGGATTTGTTATAGTTTCACATAAATACACAATAATTTCAACAAGTAATTGTGTGGTAACAAACCTCTCATTATGGCTATTTGCTTATTTGCAAACCAAATGACGCACATTTGCAAATCCATCTAACGCATGTTCTATATCAGAATCTGTGTGCGTTGCCATCACGGTAACACGTAGACGGCTTGTACCTGCTGGGACAGCAGGCGGACGAATTGCAGGTGCAAACACATCCTCTGCAAGCAACGCTTCAGCGACATCTGTTGCGCGTTGTGGTTCTCCTATTATCACAGGCAAAATCTGTGTTTCGCTCGGCAATAGGGTATATCCTAAATCCGTTAACGCTGTTTTCATGGTTTCTGCATGGTTCAGGAGATGGCACCGCAAATTCCTTGAAGAACGCATAACATTGAGTGCCGCGTCAGCTGCTGATAACGTTGCTGGTGGCAGTCCAGTCGTAAAAATAAAGCCGCGCGCTCGGTTGATGAGTAAATCAATCAACACCCGATGCCCGGCGACATATCCTCCTAAACCGCCTATCGCTTTGCTGAGCGTCCCCATCTGAATAATATCTTGCCCTTCTAATCCGCAGTGTGCTACGGTGCCGCTTCCATCCTTTCCTAAAACGCCAAATCCGTGTGCGTCATCTACCAACAGCATCGCATTATATTCCTTAGCAAGTTCGTAAATATCCGGTAGCGGTGCAATATCCCCATCCATACTGAAAACACCGTCTGTCACAATGAGTCTCCGCCTAAAATCCGAAGACTCTGCTAATAACGTCTTTAGATGTTCCACATCGCAATGTCGGTATACCTTTTTGGTAGCGCGACTGAGACGGCATCCGTCAATGATACTTGCATGGTTAAGCGCATCGCTTAAGATGAGATCACCTTCGCCCGCAAGCACAGGAATGATGCTTGTATTCGCCGCATAGCCTGAGCTAAAAACAAGTGCTGCTTCAGTTCCTTTTGTTTTCGCTAAGTTTGCTTCCAAAGTTGTGTAGAGTTCGCTGTTCCCTGAAAGCAGACGGGATCCGCTTGCACCAGCACCATAAACCATCGCTGCAGAGGCTGCTGCGGACATAACCCTGGGATGTGTGCTTAACCCCAAATAGTTGTTTGATCCGAGGTTCACAACATAGTTTCCATCAAGAGTAATTACGCCTGTCGGCGGACTCATCACAGTGCGGAGGTGGCGCAGCAATCCTGCTTGTTCAAGTTCTGTGTATTCTGTTTGTAGCCAGTCGTGGTAGTTCATCTCGTCACCCGATGAACTGTCTCAAGAAGATATGGCTCTGCCTTAAGGCGCGTTGTCGTGTCTCTAATGTTTCCTCGTACGCACGATCCTCAATCTCAACACAGACCGAACCATCATAACCTGTATCGCTTAAAACAGAAAAAAAACTGCCCCAGTCCACATCGCCAAGTCCCGGCAGTTTTGGTGTATGATACGCCAGCGGCGTTGCAAGAATACCAACCTCATCAAGTCGTTCCCTATCTAACCGTACATCTTTCGCATGCACATGGAAAATGCGACCAGCAAAGGTAACAAGCGGTTTTAAGTAATCCATCTGAAGCCATATAAAATGGGATGGATCAAAGTTGAGTCCAAAATTCTCGGATGGAATTTCTTCAAACATCCGTTCCCAAATCGATGGAGAATAGGCAAGGTTTTGCCCCGCGGGCCATTCGTCTTCAGTGAAAAACATCGGACAATTTTCAATACCGATACGGATACCATGGTCTGCAGCAAATTGAATTAGGGGTTTCCACACCTGCACAAACCGTTCCCAATTGCCGTCTATTGTCCGTGTCTGATCCCTACCGATGAACGTGTTTACAATGTCTACCGATAAACGTTTCGCTGCCAATATTAGTTGTTTAAGGTGTTCGCTATAGATATTCGCTTCTGTTTCATTAGGTGTCAGCGGGTTCGGATAGTAGCCTAAACCACTAATCGTTATCCCCGCATCCGAAACACATTGTAGAATGTCATCTGCTTCTGCTTCGGAAAGGGACGCTACATCAATATGTGTAACGCCTGCATAACGTCTTTCCGCTTTTCCTTTGGGCCAGCACATCAACTCAACGCAATCGTAGCCTGTGTCGGCAGCAAATTGGGCAACCTCTGCCAATGTCTGATCAGGCAAAATCGCACTTACAAATCCGAGTTTCATATACAACCTCCATATTGCTTTTTAAACATTATACTACGCATCAGACAATTTTTGGAGATTTTTGAATCCCGAAATAGAAATTTACACCGCTCCGTATCTCTTTACACATCAGTTTGTCTACAAAAACTTTACACACCCAAGAAAAACATTATGCGGACAGGGATAGAGCAGACTACTGATTAAGAACTAAAGTAGTTAAATCCCACAAAAGAATTGTGCCATCGGCACTGCCACTCGCAAGCGTTTCCCCATCGGGTGAGTACGCAAGACTATTCACAACATCCGTATGTCCCATATAAGTATCCAGTAGTTTTCCTGTTTGCACGTTCCAAAAGTAAATTGCACCATTGTCTCCACAAGCGATCAAACTACCATTTGGAGAAAATGCAACAGAAAATATTTTCTTTGCTTGTCCTTTAAGAGTTCCTAACAATTCGCCTGTCTGACTGTTCCACAAGCGGAGTGTCCCATCGTGACTTCCGCTGGCAAATATGCTGCCATCGGGTGAATATGCCACCGCATAAACACTTCCTGTGTGGTCAGCAAGGGTTTTCAGTGAATTCCCAGTTTGCACATCCCACAATCGGACTGTCTTGTCGCAGCTGCCTGTGGCGAGGCTGCCTCCATCTGGAGAAAACGCTACGGCGCAAACACTGTCTGTATGTCCAGTGAATGTCAACAGCAAATCGCCAATAAGATACAGTTCACCTCTGCGGACTTCCCATAAGCAGGTTGTGTTGTCATGGCTGCCAGTGGCAAGCATGCAACCGTCCGGAGAAAACGCGACTGAAGATATATTTTCTTTATGTCCAACGAAGGATCCAAGGAATCTTCCGTTTTGAGCATCCCATAATCGCGCTTTTTTTGTATCCTCTGCACTTGCGAGTATTTTACCGTCCGATGAATATGCGACTGCAAGTACATTTTGTTGTGGACGACGAAAAATTTCCCAGGAATATGTGATAGTTGTTTGGATTTCACCGGCCTCTGAGTTTCGCATAAGAATTTCGGTCCCATAGCTACTCGCGAGTGTGTTGCCATTTGGAGAGTAAGCCACAGAATAAGTGCGTTGAGAAGGATGACGTGTTCCAACTGTTTTTTGCGGAGGACGTGTTCCTTCTGTTTTTTGGGTAGAAGAACAATGAAGGGTATGATCCGAAATCGTTTCTAAGATTTTGCCAGTGTTTACTTCCCAAAACCGAATCGTGCCAATCTCACTTGCACAAGCAATCGTTTCGCCATCGGGTGAAAATGCTACAGAAGAGGGCCAAGAATTTACATCTACCTCAAGTTCAAACCTTTTCAGCAATTGTCCAGTGCCAACATCCCAAAGACAGACATCATCACCATGTATTCCAGTAGCGAATGAGCGTCCATCAGGAGCAAATGTAATAGGTGAGAAATCACCCATCCAACTTTCGGCTTCACACGTTTTCAGTTTTTTACCTGTGTTAGCATCCCAAAAATTAATTTCTCCACAGCTATCTCGACTAATGAGCATGCTGCCATCAGGGCTGTACACAATATATTCTACCCAATCAGTCCCTTCAGTAAAGTGTTTTAGCAATTCACCTGTTTGTGCATCCCAAACCCAAATTCCACCTTTTCCACCAAAAGCTTCACTGCTGGCAATTGTATTTCCATCTGGCGAAAAAACTGCTGAAAAAACGCTCTCCGTATGCTCCTCAAGTTTTGCTAACTGTTGTCCCGTTTGTAGATTCCAGAGCCCAATCGTTTTGTCGTCACTTGCAGTGGCAAGCCTTTCACCATCCGGACTGAAGGCAACAGCGTTGACAGTCTCCGTATGCCCAATGAAAGTTGCTTTGTGTTCCCCTGTATTGGCATCCCACAAACGTGCAGTCTTATCATCACTCGCGGTTGCAAACGTTCCCCCATCCGGACTAAATACTATTGAATTGACTGGACCTGTATGTCCCGTTATCAGTTCAAGGGGTTTGCATGTTTCCACATCGTAAATCCAGACTCCTATTGTGCTGGCAACGGCGAGCCGTGTGCCATCCGGAAAAAATTTTATTTCATTTATCCCTCCTTTGCCAATGCGTTTTTTGGCACCTGGGGGAAGTTTCCACTGTGTGTAGTGTTGCAGATTTTGCATGTTCATCTCCTCCCAATCTCTATTTTTGATGTGTAGTAAAACCTATAATTATTGGGACACTTCTGTAGCGCAAACTGTTAGTTGCGTCCCATCGGCACAAACTATAGTGAAGCTTAGAAATAAATAGACACTTTCAACCGACTGCTGGCGAGGTTTCCTAACCTCGCTGGTGCAGAAGTGTCCAATTAATTCTAAAATTCACTGTAAATGAATATTAAATAAATATTTCGGGTACTTTCTTTAGTCCCGTGAATCAACGCCAAATACGCGTTTGGTATTTGGCGTTGATTCACGGGACTAATTAGGACAAACACAATAACCATGCGTATTGATAAGAGTTCATAATAATGTAGACGTTTCTTAAGTTGACACATAAGGGTTCCGTTTCTGCACAACCTAAATGAAGATTAATTTATTAATTCGGTAATTTCCCATATCTACACAAGTCATGTGCAAGCCTCTGCTGGCGAGGTTTCCTAACCTCGCCAAATTACCGATTTATTTTCTTAAACTTCATACAGGTTGTGCTACAGAAATGAAATGTCTAAGTAATTATATGCTTTACTATAATCTCTACTTCGTTAAATCCCATAAAATTACTGTGCTGTCTCTACAGCAACTCGCGAGCGTTTTGCCATTTGGAGAAAAGACTATAGAATTAATACCACTTATATGCCCCTTTAAAGTTTTCAGAAGTTTTCCTGTAGCAACATCCCACAAAAGTATTTCATCCTGAACACCTACACTTGCCAGCGTGTTGCCATCTGGTGAAAGGACAGCATAAACAATATAATAATCTTTTGCTTTTAAGTGTGTGATAGATTTTTGCTCTGCAGTTGTAACATCCCAAAACTTGATTTTCCCGGCGTCGTCTGCGGTTACAAGGATTGTCCCATCAGGGGAAAAATCTATAGAATTAACATCAACATCTGCTTTCATTTTTATAGTATTCAACAGTTCACCCGTTGCAACATCCCGAAAACGAATTGTTTCATCGTCTTCGATACTGGCTAAAATCTCTCCATTGGGTGAAAATAAAACTGTGCTAACATGCGGTGCATGCTTTTTAAAGGTTTTTAAGTGTTTTCCCGTGTGGGCATTCCACAATCGGATTGTCCCGTCCCAACTTCCACTTGCAAGGGTTTGTCCATCTGGACTAAAGGCTACCGAGGATACGCCATCTGTATGTCCTTTGAGAACTCCTCTTTTTTTCCATTCGCTAACATTCCATAGTACCGTTTTATCCATAGTTCCACAAGCGAGTGTCTCCCCATCTGAAGAATACGCGATTGCCCTTATTGACCCTTTCACAGAAAGTGTTTTTGTGGAAAGTGTTTTTATGAGTTTTTGCGTTTCTAAATCCCAAATACGTACGATATTGTCTAAACTTGCTAATGTCCTCCCATCAGGAGAGTATGCTACAGAACTGACAACATCAGAATATCCGGTGATTGTCTTTTCAAGTTCACCAGTATTCACATCCCAGAAATATATTTCATCACAGGTTTTAACGGCAAGTGTCTGTCCATCTGGTGAAAATAGAAAACCAGTAACCCACTCTGCATGTCCAGGCATTTTGAGATCATGTAATAACTCTCCTGTGTCAGCATCAAATAGTAGGACTGTTGCTTCTCCATAATCCTCACTACATGCAAATATTCTTCCATCCGGAGAATACTGCACAACCTCAAGCTTTCTATCCTGTTTTATTGTTTTCAGTTGCTCACCGGTATGGGGGTTCCACAGTCGGATATTTTCATCGGAATTAACACTCACAAGTGTTCTCCCATCTTTTGAAAAGTCAATAGAAAAAGCATTTTCTGTCCAAGTTGTGAGTATGCGCAAAAATTCGCCAGTCCGTGCATTCCATAGACAGACATTGTTATCTCCTCCTTGACTGACAAGGACCTCTCCATCTGGAGAATACTTCAGAAAATCGACAATATTTGCGTGTGCTGCGAAGGTTAACTGTAGTTCAGCAGTGGTAACATCCCATAAACGGATTACTTCATCATTACCGCCACTTGCAAGTGTGCTACCATCTGGATTGAATGCTAACGTCTTGATTGGAGCTGTATGTCCTATGAGAGTTGATTTTAATTCACCTGTGTCACCATCCCATAAACAGATGCCGTCTTCACCAGGACCTGCCAGTGTTTTCCCATCAGGACTGAAAATAGGGAAAATAGGAGAATCTATCCCCTCTGTAAGTACAGCTTTAGATTCACCAGTGACTGCATCCCATAAACGAATAGTATCGTCTCCGCGGTATCCTTTACTTAAACTTGCCAGTGTCTTCCCATCAGGACTGAAAACAACGCTACGGGCATAATACGTATGTCCAGTTACATAACCAGTATGTCCAGTTAACAGATTGATTTCCTCACCGGTTGTGACATCTATCAACCAGATACCGATTGTACTTGCTAAAGCAAGGCGGGTGCCATCTGGCGAATAAGCAAAATCAAATACATAGCCTTTCCCGAACCGTGTTATTGCGTCTTTCGGTAGATAGTTTTCAATATAATTCTCAAGATTGTGCGATCGAACGGATTCTAACAACATAATATCTCCTTGTTGCGGTTCAACGCCAAACTCCTTACGCAGGAGTGAGCGAACTTCTCTTAATCTTGTTTTGACTGTGCCTATAGCTAAGTTAAGTTCGTGGGCAATGTCTTTGACACTCCATGATTCAAGGTAGTACAGGACCGCGATGGGACGTACCCGATGTGGAAGGTGATGCACCGCCTCTCTGGCATCTGCGCGTAATTGTGCTGCCTGATAACGTGTAGGGGCATCTTGGTCAATATGTTCGGCTAAATCCGCATCGCTTTGTGGGATTTCGTCTTGTGAACGGCGATGAGAAGAATAATACCTATTGCACGCGTTATATGCAATGCGTCGCAGCCACGCACCAAAACTATCTATTTTCCGGAGACCCCCTATGTTTTCCCACACTGCCATCCAGATGTCAGTCCGAATTTCTTCCGCATCCCGGTGTTGCCTTGATTTTGAGACAACGATACGCCAAATACGTGGTGTCCAACGGGACATAAGTTCCGCAAATGCCGCTTCATCGCGGTTTTGTACAAGACATATCAATTCATCGTCTTCAAGGTCACTGAGATCTATCAAATCATTGTTCATAAACAGATTTCTAATTCGGTTTTAATATAAAGAGGCAGGTTTTCAAGGAGAGGGTTTAAAAAAATGCAAAAATTATATTTTTCGGAAGAATTACCAGTCTTAAAGGGCATCTTATGAATAGGATCTATTGGGTTGTCTCTGTCCAACTTATATTAACAGGACTTACGCAAATTCAAGTATCCCTGTTTAGAATTTTGTCCTTTCACGGATATTAACCCTGATTTTTTGTCCTTTTCAAGGTTTTACCCCCCTTTATCCCCCCGCAAGCGGGGGGAATGCGTGAGTCCTGATTAAATTACCGGGATTTATCTTTTTCCGGACGGTGAATCAATGCCAAATGCGCTTTTGGCATTTAGGCGGGTGCGGTTTCCTAACCAATTCAGAATACCGAACGCGTATTCTGACATACCCATAGGCATCAACTTAAGGAATTTTGATTTTGAGTCCATCTCTTCAGTCCCGTAGGGACGATATGTTTATAGAATTATGTTCAACTACCTCTTCAGTCCCGTAGGGACGATATGTTTATGGACCTGTTATTGGCATCTACATATCGTTCCTACGGAACTCAAGAGGGGTGGTGACAGCGTTTTTCTATAAACATATCGTCCCTACGGGACTAAGAGAATAGGGATAACACGTGCTACTATAAACATATCATCCCTACGGGACTAAAAGTCGGGACACTCTCAATCCTAATGCCTATTGAACCGGGTTTATAGAACAAGAAATATTGTCTTAAATTGACATTTATGGCAATTTGTCTATTAGAAATGGTACTACAAACTGAATAGGGATAATGGAAATGGAGATATCAGCACAAATTAGTTATTGATCACGGACCAATTTTGTGAGATCCCACAACAGAATTGTGCCATCAGAACTCACGCTTGCAAGCGTTTCACCATCTGGAGAAAACACAACAGCGTTGACGCTCTGTGTATGTCCGATAAGGGTTTGAAGACGTTCCCTCGTTTGTGCACTCCAGAGGTGGACAGCGTTGTCGTTTTCAGTCCCACTTGCGAGTGTTTCCCCATTTGGAGAATATGCCAAAGAAGTTACTTGTCCTGCTTCTTCAATTGGCGGAAGCATCAAATCGCCTGTATTAGCGTTCCATAATCGGATAGTGCCATCCGCACTTCCACTGGCAAGTGTTTTGCTATCTGGGGAATACACTACATCAGTAACAGACTCTTCATGTCCTGTGAGTGCCCTAAGATGCGTGCGGGTGTCTATGTACCAAAGTTGAATTGTTTTGTCATGGCTGCCACTTGCAAGTGAAGTGCCATCAGGTGAAAATGCCACTGCAGTGACTCTGTCCGTATGTTCGGTAAAGGTTGCCAAACGTTCACCAACCGGATATAATTCACCTGAACGAATTTCCCATAAACAGACCATATTGTCTTCACTACCGTCTTTCTTGACAGCATTTCTGGGGCCTCTTCCTCCCACCTCCGCTGGCAAGCGTCCTGCCATCGGGCGAAAACGCTACGGAAGAAACCTGATACTTATATCCGTCAGTAACCCTGTCCTTATGCCCCTTAAAACTGCCGAGGAACCGTCCGCTCTGCACGTCCCACAAACGCGCTTTCATAGAAGTACCACCAGTTGCAAGTAGCTTTGCATCGGAAGAATATGCAATTGAATGGACATCACAACTCGGTTCTTTGATCGTTTTTAGATGTTCACCCGTCTGTGGATTCCACCATTGGATTTTGGACTCACCCCCACAAGCAAGTGTGTTACCATCAACGGAATATGCCACAGAATAAATTTTTGAGGAAGCATGTCCGGCTATCGTTTTTATTAAATCACCAGTAGCAGCATCCCAGAACCCTATCGTGCCATCGTCACTTCCACTTGCAATTGTCTTTTCATCAGGGGAATATGTCACAGAATTGACCGTGTCAGCATGCCCCATGCTTTTCAAAAGTTTTGCCATGCTAACATCCCAAATATCAACTCTGTCCCAATAACTACCTGAAATGAGAGTGCGTCCATCAGATGAAAACTCCATAGACTCAAAATTACCTATCCACTCTGTGTGGCTTTTTAGGAGTTTGGCTGTTTCTACATCCCAAAATTGAAGTGGACCTTCACCACCGCAAGCCAAAATCTTGCAATCATGTGAAACTGAGACAGCATTGAAATTCTCTTCAATTAGAACATCTTTTAAATGATCACCGGTTTTTGCATCCCAGTACTCGATATAGAATTCGTATTTGTCCCAATTTCCGATTGTGAGGATCATCGTTCCATCAGGAGAATATGTCATCGCCAACACTGGAGAAGCATCAGACTTTATAGTTTTCAGAAGCTCTCCGGTTTGCGCGTCCCAAATATGTGTATTCCACAGATCACAGTGACTGGCAAGTGTTTCCCCAGTAGGGCTAAACGCAATTAAATTAATACCGTCTTTACGGCTACTGTTGTCTTTCTGTCCAATACAGGTCGCTTTATGTTTACCTGTACTTGTGTCCCACAATCGAATAGTGTAATCTTCACTACCCGTGGCTAAAGTTTTACCATCAGGACTGAAGGCTATTGACTTAACCGGGGCTGTGTGTCCTGTAAGCAGGTCAAGTACTTCTCCTGTTTGAACATCATAAATCCAGATACCGATAGAAGTCGCGACTGCCAGCCGTTTGCCATCAGGAAAATATTTTATCTGATGTATTCTGCCTTTTCCGAGTCGTGCTTTGACACCTGCAGGTAAGCCTAAGCGGGTATGGTTTTGAGAGAAAGCGGTTGCAGACAAAAAAATTAACAGATAGAATGTAGAGATTAGCGGTCCAAAAGTCAGAACGATGTTTAATATTTTCATACAATTTAAACTCCTTTGAAGATTGTGTCTGTTGTCTATATTATGCAATGGCACTTACTGCGGAACATCCCATAGTAGAACTGTGCTGTCCCATCCGCCAGTGGCAAGGGTGCGTCCGTCTGGTGAATATCTGATAAAATAGACACCTTCTGACCTATTACTTCTTTTATGTCCGATGGCAAAAGTCTGAATAACTTTACAAGTCTCTGCATCACAAAACGATAATTTACCGTCCGAATCAATGCCAACAATTGTACGTCCATCTGGCGAATATGTCCGAAAGTATGTTTTTTCTTCTGATGTAATGGTTTTCAGCGGTTCATCACTATTCCTATGCCAAAACTGGATAATGCGACTTCCGAAGTCAATGCTTACAAACTTTTCCCAGTACGGTGAAAGTACAATTGTGTCCGCCTTAATGTCCTTTACGGTTCCACCGGTAGCGATGTCCCAAAAACGTGTTCCCGAATCACTTGTACTGACAAGCATCTTTCCATCAGGTGAAAACGCTAAAGTTCTGACAAAATCGCTGTGCCAATCAAGTATTTTTAAGGTTTCACCTGTAGACACTTCCCATAAGTGAATAGCACCGTAAGAGTCTCCACTTGCAAGTATCTGTCCATCAGGACTAAACGCTACCGATTCAGCACCATCCTTGTTGTGTCCTGTGAAAACGCGTCCGTGTTCACCTGTTTTAGTATTCAAAAGAAAAACCGTATCATATTCGTCCGGTCCACCCCCGCATGCAAGCGTTACGCCATCTGGAGCATAAGCGATACAAGTGATACTAATGGAACCCGGAGAGTAGATCTTTTTTAGTTTGCCAGTGTGCGGATCCCATAATCGCAGACTTGGACCGGTGCTTACAGTAGCAAGTGTATTTCCATCTGGTGAATATGCCATATCACGAAACATTTCTGCGTAGCCAGTCAATGTTCGTATCGGATCAGTGGTAGCCACATCCCAAAACCGAATTGTACCGTCACTGCCTGCATTTACCAATGTCCTACCATCCGAGGAGAACACTATATGATGGGTTGTTTCTGGTGGACTTTTAATAGTTTTTAGACGTTCGCCTGTAGCTACGTCCCAAAACTGAATCATATCATCTTTGTAGTTGTTGCTGACAAGTGTTTTTCCATCGGGGCTAAACATTACTGAATTAACGCCACCGGAATCTGTTGTAGCAGTTAAGGTTGTCTTAAGCTGTCCGGTATGATATTCCCAGAATCGAATTATCCCATCCTCTCCGGCACTTGCTAAAGTTTTGCCATCAGGTGAATATGCGATGGAATAAACATCTCCCTTATACCCAGTAATTGAGCGAAGGAATTCTCCAGTGTGTGCATCCCACAGATGAATCATTTCATCCATGCCGTGGCTGGCAAGAATTTCACCATCTGGCGAATACATCACTTCGGAGACACTACCTGCATGTCCAGCAAAGACAAGAAGTTGTTCACCTGTAGCCACATCCCACAAACGAATTGTTTCATCTTCACTCCCACTTGCCAGTGTTTTCCCATCAGGATTAAACACTACCGAACTAATACCTTCAGTATGTCCAGTGAGTGTCGTTCTTAGCTGTCCGGTTTGTGTATCCCACAATAAAATTGTGTTGTCGCTGCCATCGCTTGCTAAAAGTCGGTTATCAGGACTAAAGGCGACTGTTGAAGCACTTTCCATGTGTTCTGTGAGTAGGTTAAGTTCTTTACTGGTGTGTGCATCATAAATCCATATACCGATGGTGCCTGCTGCAGCAAGCATTGTACCATCTGGGGAATACGTCATATCAAATATGTGTCCTTTTCCGAGGCGCGCTTTCGCACCTTCAGGCAATTTCCACTTTGTAGAATCTTGAACAAGGTTATTTTGCATAGATGATTTTCCTTTTGCTAATCCGTCATTACTGTTTTTGTCGGAGACAGCATCGCTTCCAACCCGATTTTGCACATCAGGTTTTGATTTGATATTAGGGATTATCGGTGTCTCAACGATTTCAATTGTGGCTTCAGATTGTGCCTCAAAACTATATGGCAACTGAAACTGAGTGAGGTATTGATTACTCGCGCCTATCAGTAAAATAACTAATATTAGAGATGAACCTAAAGCACCCAGCGGCAACAACGGTTTACCCACTGAAGGGGATGTCTGTTTTACCTTGGCGATGTCCTGCATGATATTTGCAGTTAGATCGGGAGATAACGGAACAGTGCCGAGGGTTTCTTGAATCATGGAAACTTCTTCTCTTAGACGTTTCCGTGCGCGGCTCAACCGACTTTTAACCGTGTTCGGTGAAACACCTAAAAATTTGCTAATCGCTTCGCAAGTCATCTCTCCGAGGTAGTGGAGTATTACGACCGTGCGTTCACTTTCTGGCAGCTTTTCCAAAAGTTTTTGCACGACTTCACGGCGGCGCTCAACTTCCGCCTCTTCACGCTGTTCCGAAATATAACACGTGTATGCTGTTTCTTCTAATGTTTCTTGACTCGTCGCTTCAAGGGATTGCACCGGCTGTTTTTTCTTTCGCAGCCACGCGATGCATTGTCTATTAGCGATCACATACAACCATCCGGTAAATTGGTTCGAGTCTTTCAGAGTTGGCAGTTTTTTGTATACCTGTAGGAAGATGTCTTGTGTAATTTCTTCAGCAATATGGAAATCGCCTATTTTCCGCCATACAAGCGCGTGAACACTTTTTTGGTATTTTTGGACTAAGGCACTAAAAGCCGCCTCGTCACCGGATAAGATTTTATGAATCAATTCAGCATCGCTTTTCTTCATTAGGGACCTCATTATACCATGTGCTTACAGTAATTAATGACGCGATTTAAAAGTTGAAAGGTTGCATGATTGTCATAATTGAAACAAATTTGAATTCTTTATCTGAAATATTCTATTTTCACTCCGGTCCGGTTAGGAAACCGAACCAGCTGAATCATGCAGAATGCCGGCCGCGCATGAGGCGTTGATTCGTAGTGTAAGGAAAAAGCAGAAGAGATAACTGCACGATTTTGTGCAAGCGGCGTTGAAAAAGAAGGGGTATGGAACAGCAGTCTGCTGTCCCATAACATTTTTTGGACTCTGTATTTTAAATCACTCGTTTTACATAGACATAATACGCGCCAAGCGTTAATTCGCCTGTTTTATCAGAGAACTGGGTGTGGAGACGTGTTTGCCCTGCTTTGAGGTTAAACGTAAAGGTTACGCCAACTGCATCAGGATCAATAGATTGTGCCTCTGACTGATCGCCAATACGGATTTGTGCGGTTTTCAAGTCTAATGCGCGGCCACCGTTGTAAAGGTCAATTTTCTCACCGGGAATCCCCTCTGTAATAGCTCTGTTTTCCTCACGCGGCCAGCGGCGTAATTCAAAACTATACTCCCCATCTTCAGGAATCTCAATTGCCCAATATCCGTTGCATTCCATCCCGTTCCGTATAGACCCTTGATTCCAAGCATTTCCACCGCCGTGCCAATCATGTGTTGTTATACATGCAAGTTGCTCGTTTTGTGTGCCAACGACAATCGGACACTCTTCATCAAACCGTTCTGAGACTAACGTCCACCATGTCTCATAATGCTCGCGTAGTTCTGCAACTACTTCGGGATGGTCACCAACGATGTCTTCTCGTTGTTCGGGGTCTGCTTGGATGTCATAAAGTTCTGTGCCATTGATAAGTCGCCATCTTTGTGACATTGTGGCACTCTGTCTCCACTTAACAGGGTTTTCAATCCGTTGTGAATCGGTAACAATCACGCGATCTTCCCATTCCACCGAGTCATCTTGCAATAACGGTGCAATGCTTTTACCATGGAAACGAGAGGAATCGGACACCTCTAAATCGCAGAGGTCAATTAACGTAGGCAGCAGGTCGATGTTTGCCGTGAGTTCGTCAACCTCTTTCTTTTGTGAAAAGCCACCTTCTGGCCAATGCATAAAGAGCGGTACACGATGTCCGCCTTCATACGGCGAGCCTTTTTTGCCGCGCATCCCAGCGTTGTATCCTGACTTGACAAACTGCTGTCCATCCAAATCGCAACCATTAGCAGACCCGTTATCTGTCATGAAGATTAGGATAGTGTTTTCCTCAAGCGCCAAGACTTTGAGATGATGTCGAAGTCGTGCCATGTTGTCGTCAATGTTGGTAATCATTCCATAAAAACAAGCACGCGATTCTGGTTCCCCTTTCCTTCGGTATACCTCGCTATAGGCATCAGGAACACGGAACGGACCGTGCGGCGCATTGGTTGGAATATAGCAGAAAAATGGACGGTTTTGGTTTCGTTCAATAAACTTCATCCCTTCTTGAAACCAAACATCGGTACAATAACCTTCAAATGGTTGTTCAGACCCGTTGCTAAAGTAGGTATCGTCAAAATAGTCGTTTCCCCAATAGTCGGGCGTTTGACTGATACCGCCGCCGCCATGATAAAGTGCTTCTTCAAAGCCACGGTCGTGCGGACGGAACGGATAGTTATCGCCAAGATGCCATTTGCCGAACATGCCGGTTTTATAGCCGTTGCGTCTGAAGATATCTGCCATCGTGACCTCATCGCTTCGCAGAAGTGATCTGCCTCCGATGGTATGCCACACGCCTGTTGAGTTGCAATAGCGTCCGGTCATGATGCCTGCGCGCGTCGGTGAACAAGTGGGGCCGACATGTAGGTTCCGCAGTTGCACGCTTTCTCCTGCAAGCGCGTCTAAATTCGGGGTGTTGATAACCGAATTTCCGGTGCATCCTAAATCACCGTAGCCTTGGTCGTCGGTGATAACGAAAACTAAGTTAGGTTGTGACATAATAATAATAATATCTCCTTTATTTTATCTGCCATAAGTGCATCTTGGTGAAATTTAACTACGTAGGTTTAGGTAGAGCAAGCAAACCCAAAATTAACGCTGTAAATGCGCTTTTAGCATTCAGCGGGTGTCAATTTAGCAGTCCTCTAACCTCGGTAGGTAAGGTTCTCTAACCGCATTTTTTGTCTGAACCAAGATTTACAGGATTGAGAGCATCTACATAAATAAGATTAATCCTAAAATCCGATAATCTTGCAAATCCTGGTTCAGACAAATAGTGGAACACCGATAATCATTAACTCACTGAGAAAAAGGCACAATAAATTGCGCGACTACAATACTGATATTCTTAAAATCTGTCAAATGCCATGCGCGCATTTCGCGTAATCAGTGCAATCTGCGAAAATCCGTGATTCAGAACAGTAATCGAACGGACAAAGCCCTTCTACAAGAAAGAATTACCTTATTCCAACGCCTTCTTAATGCGATCCAATCCACGATTTATCTCTGTTAAAGAGGTAGCGAAAGAGAGACGCAAATTGTTATCCGCGCCGAAGCCATCACCCGGCACAACACCAACACCCGCTGAACCGAGCAGATAATCAGTTATATCCATTGACCCTTCAATCTTTTTACCATCAAGTATTCTGCCGTAGTGTGCAGAAAAATCGGGGAAGATGTAGAACGCCCCTTGCGGTTTAACGTAGCTCACACCGTCTATGTCATCAAAACGTTCACAGATAACATTGCGGCGCTCCTCAAATGCTTTACGCATCTCCTCAACGGCATCTTGCGGTTCGTTGAGTGCAGCAACCGCAGCTTTCTGTGCAATAGAGGTTGGATTTGAAGTGCTGTGTGATTGGATACGAGACATTGCTGAAATCGCATCTTCGGGGCCTGCGGTATACCCGATACGCCAACCTGTCATAGAATACGCTTTGGATACCCCGTTGACGACAAAGGTAATCGCTTTCGTCTCCTCGTTGAATGACGCAGGACTCTGATGTGTTGCACCGTCATAAAGCAATGCTTCATAGATTTCATCTGAGATGAGATACACTTGATTTTCGACTGCAAGTGCTGCTATCTGTTTGAGCGTTTCCACATCATAAGTAGTGCCAGTCGGATTGCTCGGACTGTTAATCAGTATTGCTTTTGTTTTTGGTGTTATCGCTGCTTCCACCTGATCGGGTTGCATGCAGAAGTTCTGTTCGGCTGTCGTCTCAATGACGCGTGGAACAGCACCTGCCAATTTAATCTGCTGCGGATAACTTACCCAATACGGTGCAGCGAAGATAACTTCATCGTCCGGATCGCATATCGCTTGCATGATGTTATAGAGGGTGTGTTTTGCCCCACACGAAACGATGACTTGAGATGTTGTATAATCCAGGCCGTTATCTTTTTTGAATTTGTCCACGATTGCTTCTCGGAGTTCGGGAATACCGGGGACGGGTGTGTATTTTGTGAATCCAGCATTGAGTGCATCAATTGCGGCGGCTTTGATATAGTCAGGTGTATCAAAATCGGGTTCGCCTGCCCCGAATTTGACGACATCTACGCCATCGGCGATCATCGCGTTGATTTTCGCGGTGATCGCTAAGGTTGATGATGGTGTTACGTTTAGACTTCGTTGTGATAGTGAAATCATTAGTTCTCCTTACTTTTGGGTTTATGCTAAAGTCTCATTTTAGCTCAGCATGTTGATGGCACTGTGCCTCAACATATCAATTATTCTGCACTGATAAACTTCCTCAAATTCTCTAACGTTTTTTCGGCAATACCATGGATCTTAGTGATATCTTCCACAGAATCAAATTTTCCATGCTTTTCGCGGTACTCAATAATATCTTGTGCTTTTGCTGGTCCGATGCCCGGGAGCGTTTGAAGTTCTTTAATAGAAGCAGTATTGATATTGAGAAGTTCGGAAATAGGTTTTAGCGGCGGAGGTTCTGGTTCAATCGGATTCTTAACGTCTGAATTCTGCGGAGGTAGTTTCTCCGAGTCAGATTCCTGGGGCTTTTCAGTTATCTGTTCTCGCAAATCTGCGATTTCACTTTCCAGTTTGGAGTTCTTACTGGTGTATTCCTCAAGTTGCTTATCCTTTTCAGTTATTTGCTCTTGCAATGCTTGTTTTTCATTTGCAAGCGTTTCGATTTTATTTCTCAGTTGTGAAATGGCTTTGGTGTTATCCTGAATTTGTGTATTTTTTTCAGTTAATCGTGTGTTATCATGTTTCAGTTGGGTGATGATCCTGGTGTTGTCCCGAATTTGCCTGTTCTTTTCATCTAACTGCATTATCAGAACTGTAAGACAAATACACAAAGCCACACCTAATACACCGGTAATGTATTGCCAAAGACGTGGCGCGGGATTTGAGGGAATAGGTAGCGGAGTTGGATTCGGATTTGGTTGTTCAGGAAAAGGCTGTGCTTTTTCGTCCCTTACCATCGTCTCAAAGTCAGAACGGGTGATCTCGGTAAATTTACCTTTTCCAAGATTCTTAAGAAAAGTCCATCCATTAGGGTCTGTATCATCGGCAAATAAACCTAATGTAGTGCCGCTTGCATTGAGATAAGATTCTAGCTGATCTATCCCGCTGGTTCCATCATATCCAATGTGTTTGCACTCCGCAATGACAGATAATTTGTTCTTACTATCCTTTAACACAACATCTGCTCGACCTTGCTTAGCCCCGAATTGGATCGGATATTCCTGTTTTGTAGAAAAATCCTTAAACCTATTGAAATAACGCATGACTGCCCCGACGACAATCCCCTCATGCTCAACTTGGGCATAATGACACATAGGACACAATTCATAATTGGTGTCATGGCACTGATTACACTGATTACAACGAGTTATTGGCGGGTCTGCTAAAACCTCCGGAACACGTACTATATCCGCAGAATTGTTAATAATGATCTGATATGTGTTTCTGGCTGAGAAGATTTTGAAATTCCCTTTTACGCTTACTTCCTCGCCTTCTGTCAAAGGAAAAGGCAAGTTATTTGCAATTGACGGAGGGAGTGAACATTCAATGCTGTTACTTAGTGTCTCATTTGCTGTTGCGGTTTTGAGCTTAAAATTAGTCCAACCCGTATTTGCTTCATAGATATCTGAAATTTGCCCTTGTCCTTCTCCCAAATGATCCGCTACGGTATTTTCTAATACCTCTGTTAGAGCGGCAACAGAAACAGATTGATTTGGTAAGGGATTTTCAGGCAGATTTATATCTGTAACCTTAAACCGATATTCGCTGCTAACTCCATAGATAAAAATCTGTCCTTTGATATATACACCACTTCCTTCTGAAGGCAAATCTGTTTGGAGAGATGTTCCATTGTCAAAAATGACACAATCAATTTTTTCATTGCTATCCTTGATCGTAAAATTGAGCGGGCCATTTTGTATAGATCTGATATTTGAAATTTTACCACGTATCCAGACATCTTGTAGATCAGAATTAGCCTGTACAATGTCTATTAAGTGCTGCGTAATCTCGCTAACATTTGACATACATATCCCTTTCATATTATCTGATACTACAACTAATTGAAGTACAAAAAAAATTTTCTTCTTAACGTTATCCCTATTTGTGTTACTTACGAAAAGACTCAATTCCCCTATGATGCCAAAATGCGTTTAAATTCATCAAGGTTGGGCACCTGAACTGCCTCACGTAGCAACTGCTTGAGGGACTGTAATTCTTCAATGTTCTCAAGCGCAGGTTTTAACATTTGCACATCATTAGGTTGAAAGCGTACATCTAACACATTAAGTATATTCTCAATGTTAGCCTTTCTTTCAGCTTTCTCCGAATAGTATTGTATAACAGATGATTGTTGCATGGTTTCCTCCGAATAAATATTACGAATATCTTGAAAATCAAAAAACCCCGTTGTTACCCAAAAACGATTTCATATCTCCACAAGCAACTGGTTCTATAACGGTTTATTTCTAATTACCTCTCCGAATTTCGTCAATCAATTTTTGTACTTCAATAACGGCTCTCGGCGGATTTTGCAATTTCTCACCGATAGACAAAATTAACATATAATACTCGTAAGCGGTTTGGAGATCACCGATGAGATGTGCGCTTTCAGCAGCATTAAAATAACAAACAGTCGCAGAAGATTCGCACTTTTCAACATCCAGACTCATCTGGGCAAAACGGTAATTGTCGGCAGCAAAAATGTATGACATACCAGCTTCAATCCATGCGCGTTGCATTTCTAATTGTCGTGCCAGATGAACGTAGTACGCAGCTCCATTTCTTGCGTTTTTTCTTGCACTCCGTTGTTTTTGTGCAGCTGCGTAAGCAAATCGCGCGCGTGTATAACAATTCGCGACGAGTTCTATTTCGTCCATCCGAATAAACCGTCTGGCGTGTCTGTGATAAAAAGCGCCGAGTCTTTTATACTGCCCAAGGCATCCACGGGCGTTTTCTTGTTGCATAAAAATTTGTGCTTGTTGGTAGATATACGCTGCTTCTTCCTCATGTGGATACTGTATATCTTCGTGAACTTTATCCAATAAAAATTCAGGTGAAGCTTCTTCTATTAAGACACGGTAATTGTCTACTTGTTGTGCCTCAGTTTTAGGAAAAGAAATTGTATCTAATTCCCCCTGGTAAACTTCGGGAGGCTCCGGAAAAACTTCAGGTTCAGCCTCGGTTTCCGATATGCTTAACGTATTAAATAGGTTTGTTTTTTCTGTTTCAGGGAGTGCCTCAATCAGTGCAGCAATCTCCTGAACTGTTGGGGCATTCGGCAGCGATTTTGCTGTGCTTGCTTCCTTGAAGAGTGTATCTGCTTGGGCAACAAGTTCTGCATCCTGTAGGCAGAGGTCATGTGCCTTATGGAGTTCTCGAAGTGTGTCATCTATGGCTCCGGTGCGTGCATATTTAATCGCTTCGGTGTAGTGTTGTCTAAGTCGTATCTTAACACGTTCGCGGTTCTCTTTCTCGTCTTTGCTGCGCATCTCAAAAAAGAGGTTCTGGTTGATAAACTCGGCAACATCAATTTCTAATCGGAAAGTCTTTCGACAACGTTCAAGTGCGCTCGCTAATTCAGTTGCGGGGGAATTAGCACTTTCTGCAATAAGGACAGAGGCTTGTTGTTCGTATTGCCAGCGGCGAATGCGGTCAAGTTCTTCGTACATTTCAGATGCTGTTTGGTAACGTTTATCCACATCTCGATGAAGTGCTTTTAGCGAAAAATTCCGGAATTCCTCTGGGCATTTTTCGAGGTTCTCTATTTCACCCGATGCTTTCTTTCTATCGATTTCATCGGCTTCGCCAGAAAAAGGGAATTGTTTTGTGAGTGCCTCATAAAGCACTAAACCTGTAGCATACAAATCCGCACGAAAATCGTAAGCACCGTAGTGTTGCTCTGGTGCCATATAGCGTCGGGTACCGGTCATAGTTACAGCGAATTCGGTTGTTTCACCAAAAATACGTGCGATACTAAAGTCTGCTATTTTTGCTTCTTTTTCGGGAGTGAGTAGTATATTTTGTGGTTTAATATCACGGTGTAGGATATTGTGGGCATGCGCAGCTTTTAAACCGTTGCATATATCTAAACCAATATTAAGAACATCATTTAATGTTAAATCTCCTTGTTGAACAAGTTGATTTAGATTAGTTCCATCAATATATTCCATAACTATCCAGGCAAGGCAGTTATCTTTCCCGGGTTCAACAGTATGGATTGAGACAATATTAGGATGTCCCCATATATTTGACATTGCTTGAAGTTCGGTTAAAAGATAGCGCATTCTGTCCGCTGGATAAGCATCTTTGGAAAGTGCTTTGATCGCAACGATGCGGTCCGTCATCTCTTCGCGCGCACGAAAAACAGACGAAAAACTGCCTGAACTGAGATACTCAAGCAACCTATATTTACCTAATATCAATTCGTTAATCTTCATAACGATTATTCGCTAAGTTATATCTCGCTTTTAACAAATTTCTGCGGGGTTTATTGTTTCTGTTTTAAAATTAGCAAAGATAAAATCAACTGTCAACGTTAAAATGGTATTAATACGGTTATATTGCGTGAGCTATGTATAACCTAAGTTGCTACCTTGTCTTACAATCTGTTAGATTGGGTTTCCTGCCCGGGTGCAAACTGAATTGGGACGAAATCTTGCGAAAAATGGATCATGCTCTATAAAAAACGGTGGTTTGCACGCCGAAAATCTTGTAGGTGGTAATTTGAGTTATAACAGAAGATGTGTACAAGTAGAAAATGATGCATGCTTCAATTCTATTAACTTAACCTATTCCTGCAAAATTGTCAAGTGTTTTCGAAATGTCAAAGGACAACCGCAAAATTCTGTTGACAGATTGTGAGACTCTACTATAAGATAAAGCCTATAAGCAACTATAGATACGTGCCCCGCTATCCAAAATCTGTTTTCGGGGCTTAGAAGGAGCATTACAATGCCCAAACGGGTTAATAAAGCGATTGAATTGTTAGAAGTGGATCAGCCGGTTTTCTATACAGGAAGTCACACAACTTCAGACTTGAATTATGATGCAGGGCGCGCGATGGCAAAAACGTGGGCTGACTACATCAACATCGGTATGGAACACGGTTGTTTTGATCTGTCCGGATTAGATAGTTACATGCGCGGGCTGGCAGATGGTGGTCCCACAAATAGCGGACACAAAACACCCGCAGTGATCGTTGAGTTACCGGTAGATGGCATAAGTGCAGATGTAATTCGCGCGAACGGATGGCAGATGCGACAACTACTGGCACGCGGTGTGCATGGGCTACTGCTCTGTCACGCAGAATCACCGGAGGCAGTCAAAGCGTTTGTAGAGGTATGCCGTTATCCATTCCAAACAATCGGCGTAGGAACGCAATTGGATGTCGGTAGACGCGGTTCAGCCGGACAAGGACCTGCCTCGCATATCTGGGGTGTTTCTGTCGACCAATATCTTGATACTGCTGACCCTTGGCCTCTGAATCCAGACGGTGAACTGCTCCTCGGTTTGAAATTTGAAAATAAGCGCGCATTAGCCAACGTTGAAATGACTGCTCGGGTACCAGGAATCGCCTTTGCGGAATGGGGTCCGGGTGATATGAGCATGTCATTTGGCTATAAACATCAACCGAACCCACGCCCACAGGAATTGCAGGACGCGAGAGATCGCGTTTTTGCAGCATGCCAATCGGCAGGTCTAAAGTTTTTGGAAAGCGCATCGCCAGAGACGATTGAGGCAAGTATTGATGCGGGCGTGAGAATCTGTGGCTCAGGTGAAGAAACTGCACGTATCGGACGCGCTTATGCTGGCAGGACTATGCTTGTCTAATTGAACTGAAAAACCTTCTAAAATATGAGGTCCACTATGGCATTAACAGAACAAGAAATGTTAGCAGAATTGCGTAAATACGATACACCGTCAATAACAAATGTTGTGGCTACTTATCCGGGGAATCCACTTTGTCTTGGGCTTTATAATCCGTGGACAGAAAACTGGTACACAGATACCACTATCCGTTGTATGTATCCTGAGTTAGGTGCAATTGCAGGATATGCGGTGACGTGTGTTTACGGCTTACCCGATCCGAACTATTCCGAACTCTCTTTTATGGATGTGGTTGATGCGTTAGATGCATCTAAAAAACCGACAATTCTGGCGTTGCAGCAAAAATTTCCACCTGAATTGGCAAACAAAGTAGGGTTAGCAGGTGGCAATATGACAGCTGCAATGAAGTCTCTGGGGTGTTTAGGTGTAATTTCAAACGGTCCTTCGCGAGACATTGATGAAATTCGCCCAATGGAATTTCAGTATCTGTTGAGTGGGATTTCGCCTGGGCACGGTGCGATGGCAGTCCAATCTGTCAATGTTCCAGTTTCTATAGCAGGAATGGATGTGGCACCAGGTGAGATTATCCACATGGACGAAAACGGGGCATGTAAGTTTCCAGGAGATAAGTTGGAAGCAGTGTTGACAAATGTCAAGGCTTTGTTGAAAGAGGAAGGTGACCGAATTGGGCAGTTGTTATCAGGTCCAAAAACGGCAAAACAGGTTCGGGCAATTTTTAGTGGGCATTCTTACGCTGAAGATGAGGATGAATAGGACACAGTAGGTTAGGTCCTCCCGCTTCCCGCAAACACATTCCCGGTAGGTGAGGTTTCCTAACCTCGCTGGTTCACGATGTCCAGATAATTGTAAAATCAACTATAGATACTTCTGAGTAGCGAAAACGGATTTATAAATAAGGTGAAAAATGAGAAGTTTTGGAACACGCGGACGCGTTTATCCCGACAAGCACTATGTTGTGTCGCGTACTGAAGAAATTAGGGATTTTATCAATCGCATTAAGGATGGAAGGTACATTGTCCTCTTTGCACCGCGCCAAACAGGCAAAACTTCCTTTTTCCGATTCGCTGCTGAGGCACTCACAACCAAAGATCAAAACTATTTTCCAGTTCAACTAAATTTTGAAGAGTATAAAAACCTCGATGATACAAGCTTTTACTCATCCTTCCACAGAGAATTGTGCAGAGAACTTGAGAGGGGTATTCAAAGACGCGGTGAGGTTCCTTCTACCGCATTGGAACAATTATTGACCGAACCAAGAATAACCGATCATATTTCAATGCGATACTTTTTTGAAAACCTTACAAATTTTCTGAATTTGCATTACAAAATGGATACGAAAGTTGCCCTCATCATTGACGAATTTGATGGCATTCCACAATCCGTTGTGAGTGATTTTCTTCATTCGCTCCGCCACATCTATTTATCTGACGAACTGCAATGCCCACACAGTGTTAGCATTGTCGGGGTTAAGAGTATTACGCAACTCAACTATGATCGTTCCATCTCACCTTTTAATGTCCAAGATGAGTTCAACTTACAGAATTTCAGTTTGCAACAAGTAGACGAATTGCTCTCGCAATGGACAGATGAAGTAGGGCAAGCGTTTGACTCAGAAGTCATCGCAACACTCCATAAACAGACAGCCGGACAACCGTTCCTCGTCAACCGTTTTGCACAGATTCTCACAGAGGAATTAGACATCCCGAAAACAGAAACAATACGGATGGAACACTTTTTAACTGCCCATGAACAGATGCTTGAAGAGCAGAATACCAACATCCAGCATCTTCTAACAAATGTTCGTAGAGACCGACGGTTTGAAAAACTACTCATGAGAATTACCTCCTATGAAAGAGGACTGCCGTTCACCCTTGATAACGAAATCATCAATGAACTTGTTATGTACGGTGTAATTAAAAAAGGCGATGACAGAATGTGTGAAGTAGCCAATCCTATTTATCAACACCGAATCATGCAAGCATTTAAACCGAAGAAGGCATGACAGTTTGAATTTACATCATTCCTGTACCTCAGGAAAAACCTTCATCGGTTTCCTGATTCTGAGGAAGTGTGTCGTGCCTGCCATAGCCACCAGAGTATCGCTGGAATCAACGGAAGGGCAGTCATTCCCCATAGAACAGTCTGCACGCCAAAGGTATCCAGCATTGCCCCGACAGTCGCTGCAGCGATTCCGCCCATAAGCGTGAAAAGAGCAAACTCAGTGCCAAAGATACGTCCTCGTATCTCGTTAGGCGCACGTTGAAGGAGCAGTTGCGTTGAAAATACCCAAGCGATTCCGCCACCAACACCTCGAATGAACCCTCCAAGGACTACAGTTGTTAGACTCAAAAGCGGTGCAGCAATCGCGAGTCCAACTGAGCCAATAAGATAACCGAGACTGATACTTCGGCGAAGCGGTTTGTCACGGTCACCTGTCCAATATCTTGCGACAATAGGTCCTATCCCGCTGCCAACACCTCCCATGCAATACATCACACCTAAGCTAATTGCGCCATCAATACCGATGACAAAGTGCGATTTTGCAATCTCAACCTGTGCCACCATAAATCCAGAATACAAAAGAAGTGCTATGGCAGCTTTATGCAGTGCAATGAAGAAAATATCGGGGTGTCTTGACATGTAGCCGAGTGCTGAAAACTTAGAGCGTCTACCTATCTCCGATTCTGATTCAGAAATGTTCGGCAGTTTAATCTGGAATAGAAGTGCAGCTGAAACGAAAAAGGTTAATCCATCAATTATAAAGGCAGTATGCACGCCAAATAGCCCTGCTGTAAATCCACCGATAGCGGCACCAAGCGCAAGCATCACAGACCAAGTTGTAGCACTCAACGCATTGGCTGTGCCAAGTTCGCGGCGTGAGGTAACATCCGGTAGAATCGCACTACGGGCAGGACTGAAAAAACCGCTTACAGCAAATAAAAGCATGGTGAGAACATAGAGAAGCAAGATATCCTTTTCGGTTTTAACAAAGAGAAACCCGAAAAGAAGTAGCCCTCGGATGATGTCGGTGATGATTAAGATACGCTTACGGTTGAAGCGGTCCGCGCATATCCCAGCGAGCGGTGCTATAAAGAAAGGGGCAAGCATCCGTATCGTAAACAACACCCCTAATGCTAATCCCGATTCAGTGAGGTTGTGAATCAGGATAGCAGACGCAATGATATTAAACCAATCGCCCAAGAGACTGACAACCTGTCCTGCCCAAAGCCAACGAAAGTTTGAATTCGTGAGGAGAAGTTCAAAATAACCGACAAGTTTTTCCTGTTTTGTGGTAGCTTCTTCTTTGTTAGACAACTATAATCCCTGATATGTAGAACTTTCACTTAGACTTTGATATAAAAAACGGAAAGTTGGATAGGACAGATACAATTTTATAACTCAAGTTGCTACAGCACAAGCGGTAGGCGAGATTTCCTAATCTCGCTGGTGTCCAATGTTCAAGTAATTCTAAAATCTACTATATTTTACGGAAACAGAATAAAATGCTCCAGTTGAATAACAACCAGAGCATTTTGTTTTACCGAATAAGTTAACCTAATTTGCCACATAGTAGCACAAACTTTTAGTTTGTGCATATTAATCCGCAGACTGAATGAAGATTAATTTATTAATGTGGTTACGGCAGTAGGTTCTAACGTTTTTTCTTCAGATCACCCCAGACCGTTGGCAATTTCTGAATAGGTTCAACACTTAGACCAATACCAGATTCATAATTGCGGATCACTTCTTCATGCGTAAGGGCCCGATCATAAATCCGCACATCATCAAAAACGCCTTGAAAAAAGCCTAATACATCCTTACCGTTATCATTCACAGCACCGAGAAAAATAGGTAGTGTATAGGGTTTGTTATTTTTAACGAATCTACAAGAATCAAATCTCGGATAAATTTTCTCACTATCAAGATAGAGAGCCTTTTTATAACAGGACTCACCAACTATATGCCTTCTCTGATCCAACTCTTCTTGATTAGATATCCAAGTTGTAAAAACAATGTGGTGCCACTCACCATCTGAAACGGGTTGATACCATCCAGAGGAAATGCCACCACACCCATTCCCCGATTTTATAGCATTATGTTTATACATATAATCTTCTTTGGTCTCATATACGGTGTGTCCTACTTTTGGCAAAGTATTAATGAGGATTCCATAACCCATGTTATTATTACCACCACATTCATTGACTTTATAGATTGCACTCCAGTGTTTCTTATGGCTTGTTTTAAACCATGCTTCAAAAGTATATGGACCGATTCGACTTCCAAAATTGCCTACGTTTGGCAAACTCACATAATCCCCAACACCATCTAATTCAAGTCCTTGTTTTAGGTATCCACCGACTATTTTGGGGTTTCCCACAATCGTTGCATCGTTTTCACCCCAAACATCCTCTACTGTTTTATCGTTAATATTGGTTCGATCAAAAGTCCAATAACTCACGAGCTCATCTGTTACGATAGTCTTTGCAGATACATTGACAGTGAGCGTCCAACCAAGGACTGTGAATAGTAACATGAGCCTTTTCATAATAATGCCTCCTTTACTGGCAGAATCTGAACCAGGATTTTCAGGATTATCGGATTTCCAGGATTGTTGTGGGATATATGATTTTGATTGGATACACCTCAATGATTTATGAATCCATTGTATTTCTCTTGGAAATGCCCGTTATCTATGCAGATATTCTAATCCTGTAAATCTGCTAATCCTGTCCATCCTGGTTCAGACAAAATATCAATCTGAATACGCCTTTTTGAGTTCACCCCACCGCACTGATTGCTTGCCCGCCGGAGAGACAGCATAAGCACCGCTAACCCAATCTTCACCCCATTTATCACCGGGACCATGCGTCAACTGCCTGATGTGCTTCGTTGCAATATCATACCGATAGAGTTGCTCAAAATGATTTGGCTTGTCCCAATGCGCGAAATCAATCGCACTGAAAAGCACTGACTTGCTCCTATTCATCCAAGCAACAGAACCAGGTGTCCAATTTTTCGGAATAGCCAACCTCCGGGGAGTGCTACCATCCGCGTTGCGTATAATGTATCGGTATGTGCCTGCATGACGAAGCAGTCCATCCTTTTTGTGCAGGTCTGTTTCGGTATACAGAATATGTCGACCGGTTGGTGACCACCTCGGGCTATAGGGAACCATAGTTTTATTTAGGGGTATCCAAGGGCGAGCGTCTGTGCCATCGACGTTCATTATCCAAAGGTTGAATTCCTCCCACTGAAATGCTACTTCATTCAAAAATATAATTTGCTTTCCATCAGGCGACCAATCGATGTCACCCGTTCTGATGTTGGAAATCTGTTGGGTATCACCGCTTTCAATGTCTATCACATGAAGACCTCTTAGACTCCTACTGACGAGAAGTTTTTTGCCATCCGGTGAAAACGCTAATCCTCTATCACTCCCTTGGTGGCTCGTGAGTTGTCGGACATTCGTGCCATCAGCGTTCATGATGAACGTGTTACGGGTAACCCTGTTTGACGGGTCAGTGTCCTTCACAAAGGCGATCTGTTGTCCGTCTGGAGACCAGCGCAATAATCCCACCAATTCTGGATAAGAGATAATTTTTTTTATATTTCTGCCATCATCATTCATAACATAGATATGATATTCTCTGTCTTGGTAGGAGCAAAAAGCGATTTTCGCACTTGCAGCAGCTGTAAAGAATAAGGTAAGATTTAAGCATAGAATTATTTGAAGTACGCGCATTGTTGTTCTCCTTGATTGATATTGCTGTTTTCCTAACATATTTCTAAAGTTTGAACAATTTATATCTGCCTTATGCTGAGTTTTCAAGTCCTTTTCTATTTTTCTGTGAGTTTCACACATTGGGGAACTCCGAGGAAAATGCTGCACACTAATGGGTCGTGCTTCCCGCCCCGCTGAAAGAAAATTGTCCAAACTATAGTAACATACATGCAATTTATGTGCCATTCCGAAACCGCTGAATGCTTAGAGATTTTGTCCTAAAAAAGGAAACCCCTGCACAATAACGTGCAGGGGGTGTTCATGCTGCACAAAATGGGGCATTAGGTTTCCCGCTATATGTCTGAACCAAAGGAGCTGAATACCACGCGCGCATTTAGTGTTGATTCCGACCTTGGGTAAATATTGAAAAAAACGCGAAAACTGCATGGCAAGACGGATTTATACGTAATTTTATTCCAGAGAGACACTACGCTCAAATATTAAACCACTTCCATCCATACCCCCGGAACAAATCCCGGATACTTTCCTTCACTAAACGCCGGATAATATTCACCCTCTCCACTGAAATCGTGGATTGTCTCTCCGCCATCCGCATTGGGAATATGTACTCTGCACGTATAATCACTTTGGTGGAACAGCTGCTGCGGTGTCGGTGCAGATTTTTCAACGCGATATGATACCAATGCATCTTCATCCACTGAAACGCCCAATCCAGGTGAGTCAGGAACGTTGATCGTCCCATCAACGACTTCAAGTCGTGTTTCAAGCAGGTCCGATTCCCACAACTCATGGCACGTAATCGCTGGCAATTCAGCTTGCGAAAGCACAGCACCAAGATGCACACAATATGCCGTTGTAATGCCTGTGCCGACCATCTGTAGCCAGAACGGTTGTTCAAACGAAGCACAGAGAGCGTTGGTACGCAGCAGTGAATTGACACTACCTCCGACAACAAACCCGCCACAACAACGCGCATGCAAACAGGATTCATTGTAATGCTCTACGATACGTTTTTGAACAGCCTCTTGCAACCTTGCCGCACCTTCAATATCTGTTCCGAGGTAGAACGGACTTTCGTAGATCGCAACATTCGGATGTTCATCTAACTTCTGTAAAACGGGAATAGCGTTATCCGCTGTTAGCAGGAAGCCGTTGAAGTCAATATCAAGTTTGTAGTCTGCTGGTACTGCGTTGCCGACTGCATCAACTTGTGCAAAGATGTCTCGCCAAGGTCTCGCTTTGAGTTTGGCAGATGTATAACCTCTTTTGACAGATTCCTGCACTTCTGCAACCCAATCCTCTGGCGGCATGTCAATGTCCCACCATGAAATCGGACACTTTTCACGCACCTTCGGACCAATCAGGCCAGATACAGGGACACCAACCGTTTTACCGACAGCATCATATAGTGACATCTGAATGCCAAACCCGACACCATCATCGTTCATACACGCAAATGGATTTTGTCCTACTAATCGTTCAATATTACCTGATTCATCCGATAAGTTTTCACCATATCCCACAACCCCATTGCTAAGTTCAACGCGATAAACGTGAACTCGTTCTCCGTGCGTTGCTGCTCGGTGCATGTGCCGACTGACACGATCACAATAGAATGGAACATTCAACGTTATTGTTTCAAGATGTTTGATGCTAAGCATGTTGTGCCTCCTAATTTTTAGATTGTTGTGAATTGTAGCATATTCTCAAAATAATCGGTTAAGAAATTTGAAGAAAACCGAAGAAAGCTACAACAAAGGAAAGAGAATCTAAATCTGTTTTACCGTAAGAATCACAACGCGCCTTTGAAAATATTAACACACCCGTATGTTCTATATCAGTTGACATGCCTCCTATTTGTTGGTATAATTTCAAGTATGTATCCAATATTGAAGTACATTTACCTTGTTATATTTTTTGGAGGCGATAAGCACGTTATGCCAAAAATTTCTCCTTTTTTTGTCTCAAATGAACTGTTAGATCAACCTGAAAAACTCCGTGAACGAGCTCAGCAAGATGGCTATCTCTTTTTTCATCAGTTAATTGATGAAGAATCCATATACAACTTGCGCAGGGATTTCTTAGAGATTTGCCACAGACATGGATGGGCGCAAGGCGGTGCAACACTGATGGAAGGTATACGCACGGGTGGACCATTTATGGAAGGTGATGATGGATATTGGCCCGTGTTAGACGAATTCCAATCTCTTGAATCGTTTCATGCGTTTGCACATCATCCTGCAGTTTTGGATATGTGCGACAAATTGTTTGGCGAAAAGACACTGGTGCATCCGCGGAATATCGGAAGAATTATGTTCCCAGAAAACACAAAGTATACAACCCCTGCACATCAAGACTTTATCCATATACGAGGCACAGAAGAGACCTATACAGGTTGGATTCCACTGGGTGCGTGTCCTGAATATATGGGCGGATTATCTGTTTTAGCTGGATCCCATCGGTCTGGGATTTATCCCGTGAAGCCAGCGTTAGGCGCAGGCGGGCTCGGGATTGACACCGATCCGTTAGAAGCGAACGGATTGCACTGGGTTGGCGGAGATTACAAGATAGGTGATGCTATTTTCTTCCATAGCCATACCGTTCACAAAGCACTGCCAAATCAGTCACCTGATCGCATACGCTTATCAGTGGATTATCGGTATCAAGGTTGCTCACAAGCTGTTACAGAAGGTTCACTTTTACCACATTTCAATCGGATGCCGTGGGATGAGATTTATAATGGATGGGAATCCACACAATATCAGTATTATTGGAATAATTTTGATCTTAATCGGGTGTAATAATTGATGAAAATGCGCGGATATTGCTACTAATAGTTGAAGATTATTATTATCAACAGGCACAGGAAAAAGGCATAATTATGCGAAATACTATACTTTCATTTATAGGTTTAACTATCTTGACCGCAGTAAATCTTATGGGATGCAACCGAGAGATAATTGAATTGATGCCGATCAAAGATGTTGAGATAATCACAACAGCAATAGACCTACCGGAGGCTCCGGACGTTTTTGCCATTTCCGTTTTGGTTATTGGAACACTATCAGCGGATAACTGTATTGAAAACTATCAAATAGAGCCTGGTATTATGCCTCATGTATTTGATAGATACCCAATTTATTCAGATGGAGACACAATTTTCATTGAGATCAAACAGACGATAATGGGAGGGAACGTTCTGGGAGGAAATGCTCATTGTGATCTAGCAAGTCCATATTATATTGATATGATTTTTCTTGGATACTGTAAACCAGGGGAATATACAATTGATGTGAACGGATACACTGAGACATTTAGTGTTGTATGATGTGTTGGTCTATAGTGTCTCTTGTTTGTCTTGCAAAAAGGATTAGGTGCACTTGAACCTAATTGAAGAAATAGTTAGTTCAATATAAATGTCGGACGCACATTCATCAAGCGCAATTTATCGCAACTCTCACATTCAATATGTCTAATAAATCACAGAAATGCAACATCATTATTTAGAATTGGTATAATATTCATTACACCTTTCATTTTATGTACTGTTTGAACATAAGCAAAAAAACACAAAATACATCAAGGAACAACGACCTTTGTCTAAAAGAATTCTCTTTCTCATAATTGCATTTAGTATAGTTATAGCATTACCATCCTATGCCGAGAATTACACAGGTGATTTTCTGACAAACGGCATCGGGGCACGCGCCCTTGGGCTTGGCGGCGCTTATGTTAGCATCGCTGACGATGCTACTGCTACCTACTGGAATCCCGCGGGAATAGCAGGCGTTCCGCAAAAGTATCAAGTCTGTATGATGCATGCGACACGCCGCTCTGGATTAGGGGCATTTAGTTATGTCAGCAGCATCGGAAAAATATTACCACAACTGACGCTCGGTCTGTCATGGATTCGCGCTGGTATTGACGACATCCCTATCTATTACGATGTGCCAGCGTTTGATCCCGCAATTAGTGCTGACCAACGCAAAAACGACCCGAAATACCGACCACGAGAAGAGGACTTCACACCTTCGGGGTATCTTAACGATAGTGAAAACGCTTTTGTGCTGTCCCTTGCAACACGTTTAGCCATCAGTCAATCGTGGTGGGATAACTTCGGTAGAGATTCTGTTCCACCTGAATTTCTGTTCGGTCTAAATGTGAAGGGAATCTTTCAGAATTTCAACGGGGTGGGTGATCTTGACGAGGTTACTTCCGTGTTCTCAACTTACGGAAGTCGCGGATACGGTTTTGATGCGGGTATGTTAATACGTCTACCAGATATGAATGCACTTTTCGGTTTGGAAAATGCAGGTGGATTTGCTTTCGGTATGAATCTCCAAGATATATCACAGACAACTTTGACGTGGAACACCTTACCCGCTCTCAAAGAATCAATACCAGCAAATTTCAATATAGGTCTTGCATATTTTACCAAACTTCTTTTCAATCGAGAATTAATTCTCTCCTATCAATGGCAAGAACGTTATGGTGGACAAACACATCTCGGCATAGAATATCATCTCAGCCCTCCGTTAGCACTGCGCATTGGTTACCGCGACACTCGGTTGACAAGTGGAGTCGGTATCCAGCTCAAAAAGTTTCGACTTGATTACGCGCTGCTTCTTGGCGATCTAATTAATACACATTTTTTGAGCGTGCTGTGGACTTTTTAATCAGATTTTGGGTTGGATAAATCTGGTTGACTTCTAAGGAATATCACCAGTGGGGATACCATCAACGGCACTATCACTAACCAATCCAGCACAATAGGTAATCCGTACTTATCAGCCAAAGCACCGACAATTAAATTTAATAATCCACCCACTCCCCACGATGCACCCATCATAAAACTTGATGCGATATTCTCATGCCCGCGCAGCATCATTTGTGCTAAGATAATGTTAATTGTTACTGAGCTCGTAAGGGCCACGTTACCTAAAAAAAGAAGCACAAGGAAAGCGGCGCCGTTGGTATGAAGTGAGGCGTAGAGCAGTGGCGGTGCAACGACAAGTGAAATCAGCAGCAAGACCAGCGTATTCACCCTGCTTAGAAACCAACCATTTCCCAGGATACCCACTGAACCGGCAAAGATATAGAGCGCAAGAACTAATGACCGCTTTTGGTCAGAATAGTCCAGATCATCAAGGTAAATAGAGAGAAAATTTTCTAATCCGGCAATTGTAAGTGTTCGGAGCGATGCAATAACAAATAGCATAATGAGAGGCAAGAGGTAAGGTCGAGCGACTCTCCAAAAAGATTCACGTATGGAATTGGCATTATCTGATAATACGCGTGCAGATGCGGTTAAATCAAGTTCGTGTTCAAATTTCAATACAAACGGAATAAATAGTGCGACAAGGACCCCTGGTATCATCTCCCAGACTAAATGGCTTAACCCAAAACGGTATGGAATGTATAAGAGGACTAGCGGCCCAAGGGCGCGACCAATATTGCCACCTGTGAGAAAAATAGAAATACCCATTCCTCTTGTTTCTGCGGCAAGTGCGCCAGCATAAGTCGTCGCTTGTGGATGAAATGCGGCAACACCTGTACCTCCAATGGCTAACAACAGGTACAATATAAATGGTGAAGGTGCCACTACCACTAGACTTAATCCCACTGCAGTCAAAGCAACACCGAATGTTAGGAAATGGACTGTCCGCACCCTATCCGAAAGCCAACCGAAGAGTATCTGTCCGAGAGAACTGAAAATGTAAAAAAGTGCAATAAGGATACCTGCAAAACTGTTCTTTGCAGTTGCTGGGGCTAATCTGCTTGTCAACTTTGGAAGAATATGCGATAAGAGTGTTGCGTAAGAATCAAGGACGGTATGTGTGAATGTGAGAAAGAAAAACTGGTTACGTGTGGATGAATTCGAAGGGTCCAAGTCATTTTTCATAGTATTGAAAATTACAATTATTAAATATTTTATAGGCACGCCAGTGAAATTAGCCGTTGGTATTCGGGCAATGTCTACATAATTCAGATTATTCTGTAGTTTCAGTTGTGATTCTTCTGTATTAACTCTGCACATCTGATTAGTCAAACTGTATACTAATACCAAATCAACTTAATTAGAGATTCCTAAGAGAGTCAGTATTGCGAGGTACAGAAACCTCACAATACAAGTCAGGTTAATTTGGCATTAGATCAATTCTCGCGTTTAAATGTGCATATCCTCCTGAATCTTTAGAGATTTCCTGAGAGATATTAGTCACTTTTACATCAACTTCGTCACCCTGAGTGAGATTATCGGATATTTTTGAAGTATGGATCATTCCTGTAATCCCTTCTTCTATCTCAACGAAAACTCCAAACTTTTGCAATTTTGTAACATAACCGGTAACTATTGTGCCGATAGGGTAATTCTGTTCTAATTGATTAAAGTTTTTAGAACTTAGCGTTATCTCATTTCTTTCACAATTAATATCAATAACTACTACTTCAACAATATCTCCAATTGAAAATACTTCTGCGGGATGATTTACGCTTTTCCAATCCAATTCGGATCTGTGAATGAATCCATCAACGTCATCGTTGAGGACAATAATCGCACCAGAATCAGTGATCCTAGTGATTTTCCCTTTGACTTTTTGCAAAACCTCAAAGATATCGTATAACTCAAGTTCTGATTCTTCTGATGTAAAAGATTCGTTATTAAGATCGTCTTCTAAATCAATGTTAGTAACACCAGTCTCTTGCTAACTGAAACAACTTCGGATGAATGATTTAATGTTTCGCTATTGTTACTGATAAATTCATCGCGAATAGTTACTACTTTGTGTTTTTCTTTATGGGCATCGATCCACTCAAGAACCTCGACCATGTGGTATAAGCAGGTCCTGGTGTATTCTGGATCAATATCCTCTGTGTCAGTATGTACAACTAGGTTTCGAGATTCACCTATCAGTCCTATTCTACTCCGAACATCCCTGTTGGGATCGAAATGGGAAGCAAAGGCACATTCCCATCTTGCTCTGAATAAGTGGGGGACACTCACAATATCTATGTCAGATTCGGTTTTGACTCTCTTTTCTCCGTTTTTAATTGGAGTATTCTTTAGTTTATTCGCCATAAAACTTCGTATCGCAGGAAAATAGTTCTGATAGATAGCCAAATAAAGTACGTGTTGGTTGGGAAATTTTACCGTATTGATATCTGAAGAATCCGATTTATGTTTCAGTGCATCAGGTTTATCAACATTCGATCCGCTGGTAGATTCCAAGTCCGAGGTTTTCCCTTGATCAACGTGCCCATTACCTTGATGATTTTCACGTAGTCTCAATGATTCGGAGATTTCCTTTACATCCGATAGAAGATCATCTTCACGCGGCTGTTCCCTCACTACTTTGAAGCCGAAATGTTCTCCTATAACTGACAAAGTGTCATAGTCTAAACGTTGATCAACTTCTGCTGGCACATTTAATTCCCTTAAAGACTTAATCAAATCTATTAGTTGTAATTTAAGTAATGATGCTAGTGAACCGATTGTAGATCCTTCTAAAATCTGCAACGGAGCTTCGGACGATTTCTCTCTTTTTGATGCGATTTTAACTTCTTTTTCTTGTTTAGGGGCTAAATTGGATTCAACTGACATAATTGTTTCTGGATCTAAAGTAGACATGTGGTTTTTTACGTTAACGCCTGAGTCGATTAATTTCTTAATGAGTATTTTACTACTTAATCCATGTTTTTTTGCCAATTCATAAACTCTCATATTCATGTATGTTCTCCTTTAGTTTATTTTGTTAGGACCTATGCAATTCCCTGGGATGTGCGGTTAGGAAACCGCACCTACCGCTTGATAATAGGGGTAATTCCGTGCTATGTGCAAGTCCTGTTGTCTCGGTTTACTTGTTACTTGTATATTTTAGTTTTGTTCAATGATCAGAATTTATTTAAAGATAGCAACGACAACAGAGATGATCAGTGCCCCGATGGCACATGCGGTGACTATCCAGCTGCGCATCCCTGCAATCGCACTTTGCTTGCCTTTGAGTTCTGATATACCGTTCTCAACATCACGAAGTCTTGTATCCATCCCATCTAAACGTTGATTGACTTCTGTAAAACGTTGATTGACTTCTGCAAAGTCTGCTTTGACTTGATCAAAACCGTCTTTCATCAGTTGATAGAGTTCTTCATTTGTCATTTTTCCCTCCTTTGGCTTCTCACCAGTGTTGTCGGTCGAGATTCAATTCTCGCTGCGACAAGGTTGTTGTAGGTGAGAGTCCCACTCAGTAATTGATAACATATTTTACCTTTTTTTAGAGGCTTTGTCAAGAGCTGTATAAGGTGTTTTCTTCTTTTGAGCCTTCCTTCTTGCGCACCAATACGTAAACTGCCGATAATAATAACCTATATTTTTCGGAATGTTCTCAAATTCTGGCACGAATTGACACATCCCACCCAGAACAACCAACTGCTCCTTCGCACGCGTCATTGCTACATAAAAGACGCGGCGTTCTTCTTCAAGGACCGTATCCTTCCGCGGAAACCTACGATCCAACGTGTTGTGAATAAGGATAACCCTCTCCCATTCACGTCCCTTTGCTTTGTGTATTGTTGTCACCTCTACTGGAGGAGATTCGGGCACACTGGATAATATCTCATCAATCCGATCAACCTCGTAGTTCGTTCTGACAAGGATTGCGGTCTCAACATTCTCGGATATTTTTTCTAATAGATGTTTTTTGATGGTTTCAGGCGTTGTCTCTATAATGTCTATCTCATTTTTTATCGGATTATAGGAACGTAGGTTTTTCCGAATCCGAGGCTTGTTTCGTTCAATTATGGCTCTTGCATGCTCAACAATTGTTGACGTGGAACGATAATTACGGGTTATCTCATATTGAACGACATCTGATCGGTTGGAAAATTTCTGCATAATTTGGGAATCACCGCCGCGAAAGCTATAAATCGCTTGGTCATCGTCTCCGACCGTAAAAAGATTCTCTGATAACTGCGAAATCAACCGAAAGTCAATCGGTGCAATGTCTTGAAATTCGTCAACAAGCACATAAGGGTATCTGTCTTGGTAGGTCTGGCGGATATCTGGATGAGTTTCTAACAGATTTGCGGCGTAGATAATCATATCCTCAAAATCAACAGCATTCGCTGCTGATTTTTGGTCTTCATATTTCTTTGCAAATTCGCGTGCAACAGGATTTTGTAATGTGTTTGGATCAAAAAGCCCGGCTTTAACCTGTCGCTTTGCTCGCATAACAATCTCCTTTATATCGTTGAAACGTTCACGGAGATTTTCAAAATCGGGGTCTCTATCCAGATGATCAGTGTATTGGACATTAAAGTGTTGGCAGAACATCTCAAGCATAAGTTGATTGCTAAATTGTTCTCGCATCGGGTCTGCTCGGTTGAACACTTCGCTGCAGTTTTTGTAATATCTAATCCAATGTGCTTCGCGTCTGTTCGCCTCTCTTCCTTCAACCTGTTCCAACACCTTAAAAGTGAACTGCGATTCTCCTTCAGCTCGAATGGCTTGACGGAGTCGATCATTTGATGAGTGGTCAAAATGTTCACGCCTACGCCGCTCTGGATTTGTTGACTGTCCTATATAACATTTGCCCGTCTGTTTGTTCTGAATTTTATAGATGGAAACAGTCGTTTTTGACGCTGTCTGCTCAATTTGTTTTCTTTCTTCTGTAATAATTCGATTGATTTCGCCTGACCAAATTTCGGGACGATGTCCAAATCCTGCACGCTTGTAGTTTGCGGTGACAATGTCTTTCCCAAAAGCGTGGAGCGTACGGATGACTGGCAAAGTCTCTTTTGACTTTAGCCCAAGGATAATCCGATTTTCCATCTCTTCAACTGCTTTTCTATTGAATGCTATGGCGAGGATTTTTGAGGGAGGAATATTGTGGGTTCGAATGAGGTTGAGAATACGTGCTGTTACGACTCTCGTTTTACCGCTCCCTGGTCCAGCGACAACGATGGCAGGTCCAGTAAAATGGTTGACAGCTTTCTCTTGGTTTTTGTCAAGATTCATATTTGATCGTAGGAAAGAATATTTTTGCTTAGTATATCATTAGAGAGCTGTGAAGTCAAAACGTTTATAACTTGAATAAAATGGCAGTTGACTTCAACAAACCCACGTGATATAATATTTGAATATAAATTTAGGAAAACCGCAAACATTAATTACACCGGTGATAGTTTGCCTGAGTAAAACATTTTATGAATTACATCTTTACTTGTATTCTCATCATAACTTCTATCTTCATGTGTATACCTGTTGCAGCCGATAGCACAGACATTCATGAGAACGCAGGAACACGCGCGATGACATTTCTCAAGATCGGTGTCGGTGCGAAAGCAATGGGAATGGGAGAGTCCCAAGTTGCTGCAACAGACGATCTTTATGCTTCATACTGGAATCCAGCCGGTCTCACAAGGCTACAAAAACCGCAACTTGCTCTGATGCATAACGAATGGTTTGCTGGAATCAATCATGAGTTTGTAGGATTTGCCATTCCGATTGGAAAAAATACTGTTGGTGCAAGTGCTAATTTCTTATCCTTTGGTGAATTGCAAGGACGCGATCAAGAAGGAAATGAAACAACCCTTTTTCGGCCTTACGATTTAGCAGTGACACTTTCCTATGCTCGCAGCTTTAGTACGAGGCTCGCTTTCGGGGTAAATGCCAAACTTCTACGAGAACAGATTGCTGAAGATAGCGGACGTGGGATTGCATTCGATCTCGGTGGGTTATATGCTTTTGCTAACGTTCCCCTTTCACTCGGTTTTAACGCACAACATATCGGTCCTCGAGTGCAGTACGTTGAGGACGCGTTTGAACTCCCTTTCACGTTCAGATTAGGCACAGCATATCTATTATGGAACGATGCTGCTGTCCTAACAATGGATTTCATTCGTCCCACCGACAACGATAATTCTATCGGGATAGGAGGGGCTTACACGATAGGTAACATTTTGCAACTGCGGGCAGGTTATATATATAAACTCGGGGGCAACGATTTAGGGGCAACTTCAGGGCTTAGAGGCGGTTTTGGACTGGCTCTCCGAAAATTTCAAATTGATTACGCACTCGTACCATTCGGTGATTTGGGACTGACACACCGATTTTCTTTGATTGCCACTTTTTAGGAATAGACCCGTTTTCGGGCTATCGTTGTTTAGCGGCATGAATAAACGCCTCAAATAACTTTTCTGCATGTCGACGAAGTTCTGGCTTTTTAAGCATCCGTTCAGGATGATATTGCACACCTATCACAAACCGCTTCGATGGGTTTTCTACTGCCTCAATGATGCCATCCTCTGAGTACGCTGTCACAACAAACTCTTCGCCAATCTCGTCTACTGCTTGATGATGGGCTGAGTTCACTAAGGTTTGATGCTCATTTACAATTTCGCTTAGCCGGCTATACGGTTTAATCTCAATTGGATGCCGAGAATCCTCTCCAGATTCATCTACCTTATGGTTAAGTGCCTCTCTTGGATATACTGCTTCTATATCTTGATAGAGACTTCCGCCCATTGCAACACTCATCACCTGGATACCACGGCAAATTCCGAAAACAGGAATATTGGCTTGCAAAGCTTTTTGACACAACCGTAGTTCTAAAGCGTCACGAGATCTGCTCACATTATTAACTTCAGGATGCCGTTTCTGAAAAAAAAGAGTCGAATCAATGTCGCCACCGCCTGGCAATAGAAGCCCATCAATTTCCTCAAGATATTTCGGAATAGATGCCAAATGTTCAGGAATCGATTTTTCCAGTGACGCGAATATGATCGGGTCTCCTCCAAAATTTACAATTGCATCGGTATAGTTTTCCATGCGGACATTTTTTTTGCAAGTGATGCCGATTTTCAATGACACAGTGAAAATCTCCCTTCAAAATTGTTTTGGATATGATTATAGAAATTTGTTATTTTGCTTTATTATAATTTCATCCGTATGCTTCCTTTACAATATAATTATTAGACAAAAGGAGCATAAGGATGGATCTATAGGATACATTAGAACAGTATATTATGCAACCGAAAACTAAATAACCTTGCCAACAATCCTTTTAACTTGCATCGTCCGACAATACATGGTAAACTGACAGACTTTGTAGCATAATCTGTTAGATTAGGTTGCTTATAAGTGAGCAAACTGTCAGTTTGCGGCACGGAATTTCGTAAATAATGAATATTCTCGCTAAAAAAAAACGGTGTTTGCATGTCCAAAATCTTCTCCATAGCAACTTGGGTTATATTATAAGGCTATAGGACAGAATATATTTCCGCGATAACTGATTTTTTAACTTGCATCTATTTACGAAGTATGTTAAACTAATGGCAATTGTCAAAGTTGAGTCAATTTTTTAGCAAATCTGCCAAAAATCAAGAATTATTGAATATATTTGCTAACATATCCGGTAAATTCGCAAATTAGTTGGAAATGTGGTAAACTCTATCGTAAAGTCACCCTTTTTGTCTGAGGAGACGTTCAAAATGAACGATAAAGAGAAATTTAACAACGAAAAAGAAAAGTTCGGTGAGACTGGCGGAAACCGTTATGATCATAAATCTTTTGAAGACGAGGATGAGTTGGAACTGGAGGAGGATATTGAGGATGAGACAAATTCCAACTACTCCCAGCGATTTATTAACTCGCACCAGAACCATTATGATCGTGGATCTTTTGAGGATGAGGATGAGTTGGAACTGGAGGAGGATATTGAAGATGAGGCAAGTTCTGGCTATTCCTTGCGGTTAATCCATCATATTATCTCAGAAACACCCGTGGAAGACCGTAGACGGCGTTTGTTAATTGAATTACGCCGCTCAATCATCAATGATGAAGGCGAATTTCGGCAGAGAGTTCGAGCCATTGAACAGGAAGCAGTCCGCATACATACTGAGATGGCAGAACAAATTGATAAACTGACCGCGCCAGCAAATCGCATCGGAACACTCCTCGCGATCCCCGAAGACGACACAGCACGCGTCACTGTTGCCGGATCTGAATACTATGCTAATATTGACCCGCAATTAGAGACAGAAAACCTTAAAAAAGGAATGAGTGTGCTTCTAAACGAGGCTTTTGTCGTTGTTGGTGAACTCGGCTATACTGAATCAGGACCAATTGCCAAAATTGCCGATGTACTTCCCGATGGCAGGCTTCGCGTTGGGTCTGAACCGAGTCTCCAATCTGTTATTATTGAACGCGCTACAGATTTGGCAGATGTCAAACTAAAGTCCGGTGACGAAGTCCGCCTTGATGCCAATTTAAAGGTTGCCATTGAACGAATCGCCTCAAAAGAGCAGAAAGATTATGCACTTGAAGCAGTACCGCAAATTCCATGGACAAAAGTTGGCGGACTTGACGAAACTATTCAGCGGATTAAGGATACTATTGAACAACCGATTCTGCACCCTGAACTCTTCAAGCGGTTTCAATATACTGTACCAAAAGGATTCCTTCTCCACGGTCCCCCCCGGTTGTGGCAAAACGCTTATCGGGAAAGCAACCGCTTATAACTTAACAGAACGTCTCAAAACAGAAACAGGTGAGGAGATTGAAGGTACTTTCCTTCATATTAAAGGTCCTGAAATACTCAATATGTGGCTCGGTGAGTCGGAGCGGAAAGTCAGAGAAATCTTTCAGATGGCACGCGAGAAGCGCGATGAGGGTAAACTTGCATTTGTCTTTATTGACGAAGCAGAATCCATTTTGGGAACTCGCCGTGCTATGCGCTCACATAGCATCTCTAATACGCTGGTACCGATGTTCTGCGCAGAAATGGATGGAATTGAACCCTTGCAAGAGGTCGTTATCATTTTAGCAACTAATCGTCCCGACTTAATTGACCCAGCTATTCTCCGACCAGGACGAATTGATAGAAAAATTAAAGTGACACGCCCAAATAAAGAGGCTGCCAAAGATATTTTCGGTATCTATCTAACACCGGACCTCCCCATTGAAATGGAAGATAGTGAGACTACAGACAAAGAGGTCGTTGATGACTTGATAACACAAGTCATTGATGAAATGTTTCGCGAATCAACAGAAAACCGATTCCTTGAAGTTGCGCTTCGCAGCGGTAGGCGCGACATTCTCTACCGCGGTCATCTCTGTAGCGGTGCAATCATTGAGTCTATTGTTCAGAGAGCGAAAGAATCTGCTATGAAACGTGCCATCGCAGCCCCCGAAACAGAGACAGGCATTTCGTTAGACGATCTATTAGGCGCACTCAATTCAGAATATAGCGAAAACGACATTTTTCCGCCGACCGAGGCTACTGAGGATTGGCTTAAACTTCTTGACTATGATCCCGTGAATGTTGTTAAAGTTACGCCTATTCAAACAGAAAAGAGAGAGTCCCAAAAAACACCAAGTCCGGTGATTTAACGCTTAACTTCCGTCGGAGATCTAGCACATACTGCCGAAACTATAGAAGACGTAATAATGCATAGACTTTTTGGAATCGAAACTGAATACGGCATTACACTCGAAAGTGCTGAACAAATTGATCCGGTCAAGGAATCGATTGAACTGATAAAGAATTATCGGCGCGACCCGTTCTTACCACTCTGGGACTACAACGGCGAAGACCCATTTCGAGATGAACGCGGTTTCCGAGCAAAGCACCTCAATAACCATCCTGATGAAGTGGAGGAAGAAAAACGCGACAAAGAGCGATTTGCCAAAGAACCGGGGCGTTCTTTCCGAGAGATCAAAAGTGATCGTATCCTTATTAATGGTGCACGGCTTTACAATGACCACGCGCATCCAGAATATTCGACACCGGAGTGTCAAGACCTGTTTGATCTCGTCGCACACGATAAAGCTGGAGAGAGAATCCTCCAGAAATGTGCTGAAAGACGTAGCCAAGAACTTGGTGAACGTGTCATCTTATATAAAAACAATACTGATTTCTACGGACATAGTTACGGATGCCACGATAATTATCTTATGGCTCGCGAAGTGCCTTTTGATTACCTTAAAACTTGCATTCTCCCGTTTTTCGTTACACGACAAATTTTTGCTGGAGCTGGCAAAATAGGTATTGAAACCGAAGCAGGACTCGCGACACCTGGACATTTTCAACTCACACAACGTTCCGACTTCTTTCACGTTGAAGCAAGTGTGGATACGATGCACAAACGGCCTATCGTTAACACGCGAGACGAACCGCATGCTGACCCCGCTACATATCGCCGACTTCACGGTATCGTCGGAGACGCAAACATGTCTGAATACGCAACGGCACTCAAGATCGGGACAACTGCTCTTGTTATTGACCTAATTGAACAGCGGCTTGTTCCTACGGCATTCGCAATTGCCAATCCTATTGATACCATCAAAACAATTTCGCATGACCAGACGTACCGATGGATGCTACAGAAAGTTGATGGGAAAATGATCAGTGCAATTGACCATCAACGTGAATATCTTGCGCTTGCACAAAAACATCTTGCACATCAAAATAGTGACACCGATTGGGTCTTGACACAGTGGGAGGAGACGCTCGACGCACTTGAAAATGACCCCATGACACTTATAGATCGTCTCGATTGGGTTGCCAAAAAATGGTTGTTGGAAACCTTTGTTGAATCAGAAGATATTGAATGGGACGATCCTTGGTTGCAAAGCATTGATTTAGAGTACCATAACATCGATCTTGAAGAGGGGTTATTTTACGGATTACAGATGCAACGGGTTGTAACGGATGAACAGATTCGGACCGCTATACAGACGCCACCATTGAACACGCGCGCTTATTTCCGTGGCACATCCCTTAACAGATTTGAAGATGCTATAAAAACTGTCCAATGGGACAGTATTACTTTTGATATTAAAGGCAAACCAGTTACCGTTAACATGAATTCGCTTGCAAACCCTGAACTTGCACGAAAATATAATGAAGCTCTTGACCAATCACCAAACCTCCAAACCCTTGTAGAAAAACTTGGTTTACACTAACCCAGCTTGTTAAAGGGTTATAATCCAAAAACTGCTTTCGTGAAGCAATTAAGGAGATTTTTCCGATGAGAGACAAGATTGTTTATTTTCCTGAACGCAAACAGAGACCCGTAAAACCGATGGAACCCGGCGACGGCGGAGACGATAATAACGCTCCCAAACGTCCCGACGTTAATAGACCGGACACACAAGAACTCCTCAAACGTATGCGCCGTGTTGACAAAGATCAATCCCGGCGGTATCGTCAGAGAACGGGGGAATAATGTACCATAAAGGCGACTTTCTTAGCCTTTTAAAAAACGCAGACACCTTGCAAGTTGATGGTGAAACGCCTACAAAAGCATTAATTCATGGTGCTTTTCAGGTGCCATCGGATGAACAAGTATCCCATGGTACCAAGGTAGAGATACCGGAAGCTACGACGGTTGTTGCCATGCGTTACAAAGAAGGTATTATTATTGCAGGTGACCGGCGTGCCACTGCTGGTACTGCTGTTGTTCATGACCGTGCTGAGAAAGTCCTTCCTATTGACACACATTCTGTTCTTGCCATATCTGGGGCACCAGCGATGGCTTATGAAATAGCGCGTGTCTTAAAACATTCATTCCAATATTTTCGGCGCAGCCAACTCCAAGAACTCAGTGTAGAAGGAAAACTGCGAACGCTTTCACGGCTTATTCGTGATAATCTACCCATGGCACTGCAGGGTATCGGTGCGGTTATCCCGATCTTTGCTTTGTACGTGCCGCAAACCGACGAATCGGAAAATGGCGGTAAAATTTTCTTCTACGATGCACTCGGTGCACACTTTGAGAACGTGGATTTTGCAACTACTGGTTCCGGTTCAGTTTGGATACGTGGGGTGTTACGTTACCTTGACAGATGGGGCGAAACCCGTTTGGAAAAGATGGATCAACAACAAGCAACCGTTACTATTTTAAGGCTACTTGACACCGCAAGTGAATATGATGCCGCTACCAGTGGATATAACGCAAAAGCCGAAATTTTCCCCACTCTCAAAACTATTACGCGGCAAGGGATAGAAACACTCACTGACCAATACTTATCGGAATGTTATACGGAGGTTACTTGATGCGCGATCTGCCATATCGTTGGATTGAAGCAATTCAGGACCGACGTGATTACATAGAAGACCAACTCAGGCTCGGAAGTCCCGTCGTTGGACTACCTTACGCACAAGGCAGCCTCCTATTGACCGTGAGTAAAGGTGCACAGAAAATTTTTGAAGTCCATGATAGAATTGCACTCTCCGCTATCGGACATCCCGCTGATATTGAACGTCTCCGAATGCTTGTGACCGATACTGCAAGCGTTCAAGCCTTTCAGAGCGCGACTGAAGATGTAAACTTGCACAGACTAACCCACTATGTTTTAGCGCATACCTTCAAACAAGCATTTGAAGCAATAGTCGGTGAGGCATACATTATAAAAATGCTCCTTGTTGAAATCGGGAATGGTGATGCCGCAACGCAATTTACGCATATTAATTATGATGGTAACGTTAAAGTCCAACACGAATCATCAGTAATTGGCGGCACCACAGAAATCGAAAACGCTATGCAAGATTATCTCACTGCGGCACAAACCGATGCAAAACCCGATCTTCCCACTGCACTTCAGTTAGCACTTAAAACTTGGGCAGTCGGTAGAGGGTTAAGCCAACGTTTTGAGGATGCGGATGACAATACCGAAGTGACGGATGAGCAGATAGACGAAGTCATCAAAACGGAATTAGAAGATGGAGATATTGAGGTGGGTGTGCTTGATTCTACCTTATCTGGAGATACCAAATTCCGGATCCTGACTCAAGACGAAATTCAGGCAGCGCGCAAAACTACATAATAACTTCTCATCAAACTGACAGCCGATTAAGGAACAAACCTGTGACACAGAGAATAATGGGAATAGAAACTGAATTTGGTTGCATGATTCAGTCTCAAGCGATGCAGACACAACGGATCAAAGTATCACCTGAAGGTGTTGCCGCGCGCGTTAGAGACTATGTCTTCAAAACCCTTGAACTCGGTATTCCCGATCTTCACTATCGTGATTGGGGTGAACCCCCTGGCAACGGTGGTTTCCTCTTCAACGGTGGTAGACTCTATATTGACATGGGACACCTTGAATATGCTACGCCGGAATGTGCTAATCTCTTTGACCTCATCGCTTATGATAAAGCCATTGAACACGTCATCACAGCAATTTTACATGACACCGGTCTTGCAGCACACGTTGCCTTCTACAAAAACAATATAGACCATTTCACAGGGGCAACTTTCGGATGCCATGAGAACTTTCAGGCACGCCGCGATATCCCGTTCTACAAAATTATTATCCCAACCTTGCTCCCTTTCTTTGTGACACGACAGATATATGCTGGTGCGGGGAGAGTCGGAGGGTATGATGACATCCTCGAATTTGGAGATGGGCAATACAGTGTTGATGATTTTCTCGGATATCAAATCTCCCAACGGGCTGACCACATCGTCACTGAAATCTATGAATGGATTCAGTTTAGCCGAGCAATTATCAATACTCGCGACGAACCGCTTAGTGATTATACGAAATACCGCAGACTCCATCTCCTCGTCGGAGACTCTAACATGTCCGAGTATGCGACTGCACTCAAGGTCGGAACAACTGCACTTATCCTTGATGCTATTGAGCAGCACTATGAAATTCATGGCGTAAAACTTCCGATGCCGAATCTTGAGCTCGCAGATCCTATCGCTGCTATCAGACATATCTCAAGAGACACTTCTCTTAAATGGGAGGTTGATTTGCAGAACGGTAGCACTATTTCTGCCATTGATATTCAACGCGAATACCTCAACTTTGTACGGAACGTGTTAACGGAACTTGATGAAACTGCTGAGTGGGTTCTCACAGAATGGGAAACTGTGCTCAATGACCTTGAAGCAGATTGGACACGCCTTACAACAAGGCTTGATTGGACAGCAAAAAAGTGGTTTCTCGATGCCTTAATCGCCGAAGAGGCGTTGACTTGGGATGATCCATGGCTAAAAAGTCTTGATTTAGAGTATCACAATATTGACCCTGAAAGCGGTATCTTCTACGCGTTGCAAAGCGAAGGGTGTATGAGACGGGTCATTACAGACCAACAAATTAGCTACGCTATTAGCAATGCACCTATTGATACGCGTGCAAGGGTTCGCGGATACCTCATGCGAAATCTAAAAAAACAGAAAATGCCGTGTATTGTTGACTGGCACCACGTTTATGCGGGCCAAACCGAATGTTTTGAGATGAAAGAACCTCTTGACACAAGTATACCTAAAGCACAAAAATGGCTCCAAATCCTTAAACTTCGGCAGAGAATGTAGACAATCTTGACAACGAAATGATGAGGTTATAGATTTCAATGAAGCAGATAAAAATTCCCGGAGTCGACCAAGAAATTTCACAACTGATTCTGGGAACTATGATGTATTCACCTGTAAGTTTCGACCACAGCACCGAGATGCTGGACACATTCTTTGAAGCAGGTGGAAATGCTTTGGACACTGCGCACATCTATGGAGGCGGCAATAGTGAAAAGTTAATTGGACTTTGGATGAAGGAACGTGGCAATCGGGAAAAGGTGTTTCTGATAGACAAAGGAGGGCACCCACAAGGTGGTGTGCCACGCCGTGTTTCCCCAGAGTACGTTAAACAGGACCTTGACGAAAACCTTGTCCGCCTCCAAACCGATTATATTGACCTTTATATGCTTCACAGAGACGATGCAGAAATTCCGGTCAGCACAATAATTGATTATTTGAATGAAGAGATAACTGTAGGACGTATCCGAGCCATTGCCGCTTCTAATTGGGAACCTCAACGCATTATTGAGGCAAATACTTATGCTGAAGAAAACGGGTTAAGCGGTTTCGTCGCTTGTAGCAATAACATTAGCCTTGCAGTACCAATGGAACCGATGTGGGGTGGTTGTGTTTGTGTTGACGATGATGCACGCCGTTGGCATGTAGACAGCCAATTCCCGTTAATGCCGTGGTCATCTCAAGCACGCGGCTTCTTCAGTGGTGCTTTTACCCCAGAAAACCGAGACAGTGGAGATATGGTACGTGTCTATTACAACGGTGATAACTTTGAAAGACTTGCACGTGCCAAACAATTAGGGGAAAAATACGGTTTTTCCGCAATTCAGGTCTCGCTTGCATACTGTGTCAACCTTTCCTTCCCAATTTTTCCGATTGTTGGTCCGGCTAACTTAGAAGAGATGGAATCTTCCTTGGGCGCATTGAAACTTCAACTCTCTGAAGAAGAAATTGCCTGGCTAAACCTCGAAACATAATAAAAATAGACATACATCCAGCGAATGCCGTCCAAGTAATCGCTGTTGATTTTGTGTGCTGCTAAATAGGAAATTATAATGAAAACTCAAATTCTGAAAACAATATTTACCTTTCAACTTCTTTTACTTTTCTATAGTATCAGCGCTTTTGCGCAAGAGAGCTGAGGCGCGTGAAGCAATCCCGCAATCCCACGTAGCGGGATGGGTGAAGTCAGTTTGACTGCAGATAACAAAAAATTTCAAGTTTCTTTCAGCACGATGCGATGGTTTGACGCGCAAGGTGGGCACTTTGAAGATGAAGGAGTTTTCATTGATCCAAGCGGAAGCCGAAAAATAGACACAGTTCCACAACACCGACATCAGGTTACTTTAAACGTATATCGCATTGATGTTGGGTTAAAATATCAACTCGGACCTCAATGGTCGTTGGAAGCCAATCTCCCTTATGAATCCAAAGTTCAAGAAGCCAGTATTGAGAAACTTGACGGCGTTAAGTATACTGAAGACGAGTGGAAGGCGATTGTAGAAAATGGACGTATTCATCATCGTGATGACACCTACACCGGTTTAACAGATTCAGAAGTTTTTCTTGGACATTATAGATTGGGTGTCTTCATAGAAGGTGATTTTTTAATGGGACGCATCGGAACGTCTATCCCATTTGGTAAAACAGAAGAAGACCCATGGAAACTTGGAGCTGCTGGTCTTGAGCATCTACACCTCCAATTTGGAACTGGGACGTTTAACCCTATAGTTAATCTGCATTATAATCTGCCTATATACAAAGGGTTTGCAACGCATACCAGTCTCCGCACAAAATTACCTTTCTACGAGAACAGCAAGACCTATCGTGGCTCCAGAGAATTTACGTACACTGCGGGGTTAAACTATCGTTTGAATAAATGGTTTTCTTTCCAAGCAGGCTACCTTGGAATTTATCAATCTTATGCGTATTGGGACGGGGAAATAGACAAAAACACAGGACTCCTTTTTGGCATGGCATCACTCAGTACATCTATTACAACGCCATTTAATGTCCCGTTATCTGTTACGCTTATGCTACCATTGCATCAAAAAACACTTTATGATGACAGCGAGACTTTGGCTGATAGCGAATATGAAGAAATCGATGCGTTTAAATTTGGTCCGCTTGTCTCCTTAACGGTTTTATATTCATTTTAGGCGTTTCACGAGTCATATAGTCCAAAGGACAATTAGTGGGACACTTCTGTAACGCACCCTGTTAGGTTGCGGACTAATATGCACAACCTATATGAAGATTAATTTATTAATTCGGTAATTTTCTATCCGTCCGAGGCAAGTGTACTCCCCCGCTGGCGAGGCGGGGAATGCCTAAAGACGAATGCGCCTATGGCATTCGCGATGATTCATACCGTTGATTTCTTCCTAACCTCGCCAAATTACCGAAATATTTTCTTAATCTTCATACAGGTTGTGGGACATAAGAGCGATACATTATCAGAAATGGTATTATATTTATTTTAGGTTGTTCACAGTGATAATCAACGAAAGCACAAGAGGGTTTATAAAAAATAAATGATAGCACACAGCAGAGGAGTCCAAATCTTTCAGGGCATAATTAGCATTATCTTAGGCGTTATTAGCATCTTATTGGTTATTGTGTTGCGACAATCCGCATATCCAACCATGACGCTCATCGCCTTTTTTATAATTGGCTTGACTCTCATTTTTTCTGGTGATTACCTCATTAACCCTTTTGGTATGCCTGTAGATCCCTTCAAACAACAACTTCTCAGTGAGATGTGTCTTATCGCTTACGGTGCGTTTTATGTTAATATTGGCGTATCTCAGTTGTTACAACCACTCTCAAAGTTCAACATTACACACTACTTAGACCCCGTGTGGATACGGCGAGGTATAAGCACTATCGGTATACTTTTAATTATTGGTGGAATTTACGGAATTTATCAATTGCGGCACACGGAACTACCCGAACCTCCATCAGAATAGCAAATGTTTTGTTGTGGCACATGACGTTTCGTTTAAGCACTGACCAAGAAAAACATGAGATTCAGCGCGCGATGATTACTGCGTAGCGCAATGGTGCCTCCCCTACGTTTCGTATACCGTGTAACACTTGGCAATCAACATGCACGGCTTCATTGTCACGAACGCGGTGTTTGCGTTCTCCAAATAAGACTTCGCCCTCCCCAGAAAAAACATAAAAAATCTCTTGCCCATCATGTGTATGTGGCGGATGTGCGCGTTGCCCCGGTTCAACTTCGGAGATGTGTAGATGAAGTTGTTCTTGGTCTGCTCCAATTTCAAATATGAATCGATCTATACCTTTGATGTCCGTTCTTACTGTTTCTGCCATTGCGAAACCTCCTTTCTTTGCACTATTCTATCACACCCTTTAAAACCTTTCAATCTGAAAAAGAAAACTTTCCAGAACCCTTCAATTGTCACGAAACACGCTTGTCCGCCCGATTTATGGTAGATTTTAGAATTAATTAAACACTTTACACACGTGACTCGGAAACCGCATCTACCGAAAAAATGTCCCGATTTCAGATAATTGCAATTTTTTAAAAATTTAATTTGACATTTTCTTATTTATGTTGTATCATTATAATGATCAATGTATAGCGTACCATTATTAGGGTACCTCTTATCTAAAAATTACACTTAGGTAGCTATGCTTGATCGCTGGGGTATCCGATATTTTTTTAAGGATGACAGACAACCCCACGATCAAGCAAACGCTGTCTGGAGGTGCTATAAAAATGACAAAATTTTTTAGTTTTAGAAAGGCGGGTATCACACTCGCCATAACGTTTCTACTCTGCGGAGGACTACTGCTCTTTGGTGCAATAGATGCCACGCAGACAGACACGCAAGATTGTGAGCAACGGATCAGATCGGAATGCGTCCCACGTGACGAAAGACCGATTTGTCCAAATCCGAACCCAACCCCACGCTGCCCAATAGACGCAGCGAAATAGAAGGAGAAACAGAATGAGTAGAAAATTGATTGGGGGACTGAGTGTCCTCATAGTACTCGTGATTGCTGGCGTATCTTACATGTTCGCCGTGCAATACGCAGAAATCCGGCAGCTGAAAAAAGAGGCTGCGGCAGCAGAAAAGATATGGGCAGACCATGAGAAGGTGAAACAAGCAGCACAAACGCCTATGGATTACAGCAAACCGCCACCGGGCAAAACGTTTGCGAACGGTGGACACTGGCATAACGGTGAATGGCACGACGGGCCGCACAAGGCACCTATTGTCGTGGATGATGTGCCGAAAACCGAACCTGTGCAAATGGAAAGTGTCGTCATTGAGGGCGTTGGCGATTTGAAAGAGTGGCTGACATTCTTTGAATCGTTTCCTGATGATCTACCTTTGGAAGAATTCCAAAAATTCAGAGAAAAGCATCGTCAATACTACGATGCCACGCGGGGCTTTGATTACAAAAATGCTTCACCAGAAGTGTCAGCAATGCTGCGTCGAATCAGTGAAAAAATTACTAAAGTGCAGACCAATGTTTTCGCGAAAAAAGCTGCTGTTCGTGCTGAAGATAGGGCACGTCGGGGTCCGCCACCTCGAGCAATTTTTGTGGGTTCTGAAGAAAGCACCGCTATTTTTGAAAGTTCCGCCTCCAACGAAGGAGGTAATGAATAATGTTATATTTCAAACGTTCACTACTCACACTGCTTGCGATCTGTGTGATAGCGCTGCCCATCTGTATTTTCACCGTTGCTGCGGACACCACACCGAATTGTGATGTTTGCACGAGTGGGTGTTCTGCGTGTCCGCCTATTGTAGAAACCAGCGATGGCAGAACAGTCATTCTCACCGATGTTAAACAAGCACATGATGAGTGGAACACCTACGAAGAATATTTGGATGATGCTCTTGATCAGATGCATAATCTGGAACATGAGCTTGAGGCTCTGGACAAAGCGATTGCTGGTAATAGGTCGGGTTTGGACGATCTTCTCACAAGTCTCACTGCGCTTGCTCTCGCGGGGAAGCGTCCTGATATTGGTATGACTGTATTATTTGTGAGAAAACTACTCGACGATTTTGAGCACAATATCAACACATACGATCTGGGACTTCAGCGGATCAGTAAATATTCGGAGATAGATTCCAAGAATCAGGAAATCGCGGACAGGTATTCAGATCGTGACAAGTTTCATTCTGCGCTGTCGCAGTTGGAAGGATTTGAGCGGGATAAGCAGAACACTGGCGACTTGACGGATATGCAAGTCTCTATTCCGATGCTGGCTGCCGCATGTCCGGGTTGTCAAGAATGGTGGTATGATTCGATTTATATTGAATATTACAGTGGCGTGACCATGAATGGCAAGTATGGCACAGGCGTGCCGCTCTCTTTTATAGTTTCTAATGCGACCTCGCACCAAACGACGTGTGGCGGGTGTGGTGATCCTTACTATACGTGTCGTCCCAAGGAAGTTGAAGCGCATCAGGTGTTGTATTGTCGGAAGGAAATTGTGTATGGGGGGCTTCTCAACAAAGTGGTGATAAATGTGTGTGGCAATCCGTATCGGAACTGCGATGACCCACCGAAAAAACAGATTCACTGGTGGCTCCCGAACTATGGATATAACATAAACTCTGAAGGTCTTTATGTTGCTTATATTTCGGGGTATAGTGGCACGCCTACCAAATGCGGTAAAGGGGAAACGCAACCGCCCAATGTGTCTATTTTTGGTCCCAATGGTGTCGGTTTTCACGAGAGTGATATAGACAAAACACCGAATTGCGATCAGTGCGTGGATGGAAGTGAAGATTGTCCAGGGGCCGACACGAATCATAATAACTTTAACAATAATGGCGGGACTAACGGCAACAATGTCGGTAATACTTACACACCCGATCCGACACCTGCCCCCGCACCAGATCCAATGGATGTCGGCTACAACACAGACTGCACTTTGTGTACCTTATATAGCACACAGTCATGTTCTCAGTGTGAATAGTCGTTCACATCACGAAACATTTCACAGGCAGGTATCCTTTTTGGGTCCCTGCCTTTTTCTTTTGTCTGAACTGCGGTGTTATTAGAATCGCGGATTTCACGGATGGGGTTTGGCAAGATAAGTGCCTTTTCAAAAGATAGAGGCAACTTTGAATAGGTGTTTGGGAGTCTCAAACTCAATAATCCGATTTAACTTGACATTTTATTGTTTATGTTGTATAATGTTTTGTATTACCAAAAACAAAAGTTCAATTTGGGTATCCTTATTCTAAAATATACTTTTGAATGAACTCTTGGCTTGGTAGCTGGGGATGCCCGTAGTGTTTTAAAAGGCTCCCCAGCTACTAAAGCGAAAATATGAGTATCCATAAACCGATAACGGATAACCCGCGGGTTGTCCATAACCACTATACGCTGATCATGTGTAGTGTCAGATCAATAGGGAGGTATAAGATGATTCGCGACATCTTTACCAATAAATGGATACTGGGCGGGATCGCTTTTTTGATAATCATTGCGGGGGCATGTCTCTTTTGGGACCAATACACCAGATGGGAGTATGCAAAAGGGACTGCGAAATTGGAAGAATTTGTTCGCCAATGGCAGAAAGACCAGCAGGCGAAACAGGGACGCAGCCCGGATCCCGAAATAGCGTCACCGCAATTACCTGTGGACAGCGACACGCCGGACGCAGACAAACAACGTAACCCCGTGACGAAAGAGATAACACCGGCACACGCACAGAACGGAACGGAGACCGCAGAGACGGAGACCGATGTGAAAGTGTCGCCGTATGGGTTCGGGCCCTATCCCGAGGTGCCTGAAGGATTCACTAAAAATGTTGGAACCCCTATTTGGATGCACATAGACCGTTTCGGTCCGATTCATCCAGATTATATAAAACATGGATTCGACATCCGGGCCCAGGAATTAATAGGCCGGGTTCTGATAAAAGTTTGGCAAGATGACCCTGAAAGTCGGCGGTATATGGAGGGTGGTTTTCATCGGAACGGCAAGGTGTATGTGAATTACAGCAATCGTGCTTACGTTAGATATAAGACGATTGACCTTCCGGATGGGACGACAAGTCGTGTTATAACTTCTTGGACAGCTGGGAGTCTGAAAGCCCCCAGCCCTGATCCTGTGAACCCATTTCAATCTAACGATGATCAAATACCGGGTGGAATAGAATTGATAGACCTGGACAAAGAAGATCCGGGCATAGACCCCTACAGTTTTTTAGGGTTATAACAAAAGGAGAAAACTATCATGTTGTATAGATTTTTGTTGTTCGTTTTGTTACTTTTTGTAACAACTTTTTATATTATGATGGATGGACTCACTCATCCTTATACGCTGCGAAGCGGCATTGAATCTGGGAATGCTTCTGCCTGGACAAGCGCATGGTCTATAGACTGGGAACAGTGTACCGACAAGGGAGCATCCCATCCGACTGTTGAAGCTTATGCGTCTGCCAGCGTCACAAAATATGAGGTTGACAATTCCATGCACAGCGGCAGTGGTAGCATAGAAACAAACGATGAGTATGGGTTCGGCCATGCCAGTGTGTCCGCGATAACGTACGAATACCCAAACGATGATGGCGAAATGGAACCTTATGAACCGAGAGGGAAGGTCCAGCACACAGCCTTCGTTTTTATTAACTATTCTGGGGGATGGTTAATGGGTGAAAAAGAGTCGGTTTGGATTATAGGTGATAATAACATCAATCATCGGACTAAATACGATGGAGCGTATAGTGAAGACACTACTGCCTACAACAGGTGGGGGCGCATGTACGAAAACTTCCATGTGAGTGCAGAGGGCGCATGTTATATTAGCAACTATGAAGATCCCGAAGGCTCTGCCTCTGCTGAGGCCTATGCCCCTTAGTTTGACGTGCCACTGCAGAGACGGGTGTCCGCAATAATCGGTAATCCGCAAACACGAAAGAAAAAGGCAGGTCCCCTTTTTGGGTGCCTGCCTTTTTTTATCAGCATCGCAGTGTTGTTAGAATCGCGGATGACGCGGATGGGGTTTGGCAAGATAAGTACCTTTTCAAAAGATAGAGGCAACTTTGAATAGGTGTTTGGGAGTCTCAAACTCAATAATCAACGTTTTCCACGTCCTCCGCGATGCAGACAACACACATGCCAAAAATTGGACACACCCATGCACTGTTTAAAAAAGTTGATTTTTTAATCAATCTATGATATAAAATCAGTAATGCCTATATAAAAGAGGAGTACTTGTGAAACTCGTTACATTCAAAAAGTCGTTAGATGAACATTCCCGACTCGGCGCATGGTTTGATGGTGATCAAATTGTCGATCTCAACTTAGATGACTTAGGTATGATCCAATTCTTTGAACAGAATTGCGTCGCAGATGCACAAAAACATATTGACTCTGTTCAACAGCAGCTCAATGATGGGGCAGATTTATCCGATGCCGTTTTCTCGGTGTCTGACGTTCAATTACTTGCTCCATTTCCGCATCCAGGAAGTTTGCGTGATTTCGGTGTGTTCAAAACACACATGGATGCCGCCGCACGTATCACTGGAAAGGAAATATCGCCTGAATGGTTCAAACTTCCTAACTACTATCGCGGCAGCACGAGTCCCGCCTCCATTGCAGGACACGAAGCTGTAGTGACCTGGCCCAACTACACAGAAAAACTTGATTTTGAGCTGGAATGGGGTGTTTATATCGGTAAAACCGGTAAAAACATATCAATAGAGGAGGCACCTGAATACATTGCAGGGTATACGATTTATAACGACATTAGCGCACGTGATATTCAATTCCGACACATGACATTGTCACTCGGTCCTGCAAAAGGTAAGGATTTTGACAATAGCAATATTATGGGACCGTGCCTTGTTACACCTGATGAAATTGGCGATCCGTATAATCTAAAAATGAGTGCGAAAGTGAACGGTGAAGTTTGGGCAGAGGGGAACACATCAGATATGTATTACTCCTTTGCAGAAATGATCTCGTTTGTTTCGCAGTCTGAGACACTTTTCCCGGGTGAATTTTTAGGTTCTGGCACTGTCGGAAAGGGGTGTGGTTGGGAACTTGACCGATGGATTCAACCGGGTGACGTAATTGAACTTGAAGTAGAAAACATCGGTGTGTTGCGGAATCAAATCGGTGAACCAGTACAAAACCCTGCAGCATGGAAGGAAAAAGTATAACTGTGCGACTTAAAGATAAGGTTGCCATTATTACAGGGGCTGCATCTGGGATCGGCAAAGCCACGGCAAAACTCTTTGCTGAACACGGCGCGAAGGTCGTTGTCGCTGACATTGATAGAGACGGTGGAAATCAAACTATCGCCAAAATTCACGATGCTGGCAATGAAGCGATTTATGTTCAGACCGATGTGACGATCAAATCAGACACAGAACAGATGGTAGCACAGACCGTAAAAACTTACGGCAAACTTGATATTCTTTTCAATAACGCTGGCATTGCAATGCGTCTGCCTGTTGCTGAACTGCCGGAAGAAGACTGGCATCGTTGTTTAGATGTGAACCTTACCGGTGTTTTTCTTTGCGCAAAGGCAGCTATACCCGCTATGCAGCAAAACGGCGGCGGATCAATCATCAATATGTCCTCCATCTACGGTATTGTCGGTGCGGATGTGCGTGCCGCGTATGTCGCATCCAAAGGTGCTGTCACAAACTTGACACGCGGTATGGCACTTGATTACGCACAAGATAATATCCGTGTGAACTGTATCTGCCCGGGCTTCGTAGAAACACCTTTAGTCGCCGGAGTTGTGAGAACACCAGAAGAATATCAGAAACTTGCGGATAAGCATCCGCTGCGTAGGCTGGGGCAGCCCGAAGAAATTGCCTACGGCGCATTATACCTTGCCTCTGATGAATCTGCGTTCGTTACAGGTATTGCCTTGCCGATTGATGGTGGCTATACAGCAGGATAATGTCAAATACCTTAGTCTTTTATAGGTGATTTTATGCGTAAGTTTTCTATAGTCGCTTTTCTCATATTACTGCTAAACAGCTCATATCTATTCAGTTTCGGTGAACCGACACTCTTCTACATTTTAAATGTCCTTTTCCACATCGGACTCGGAAGCCTTCTCATAATTCCATTCTGTATCTACCTTTATCATAAATTCAAAAACATCTCACCTATTGGACGTATTGGTATTCTCGGCATAACAGTCGGTATCATCAGCGGCGGTTATCTGATGGTGGTCGGTGCTACCACTCCCTATCGTTGGCTGCTCATTACACACATTATCAGCGTAAGCATAGGGAGTCTTCTCTTTTGTATTCACCTATTGAAGAGTAGTACCAGTCTTTCGTCAAGTCTCAAAAAAGTAATTGTTGGGACATTAATTGCTGTAATGTTTTTCCCAATTGGTGCCAAACTTTCCCAACACTATTTTCCAAATGAGAATTATCTTGTCAAAAATCCCGCGCTGCCCCCTACAAGTATGTACGAGGAAGGCGGTGGAACAACCGGCTACTTCTTTCCTGCATCTGTTGAGACGGAAACAGGTAACCTGATTCCGACTGACTTCTTTCTTACATCGGAGACCTGTGCCACAAAAGGATGTCATCCTGATATTTTCCGACAGTGGAACGAATCTGCTCACCATTTCTCTTCTTTCAATAACCAGTGGTATCGTAAGTCAATCGTCTATATGCAGGAGGTAAACGGAATAGAACCTTCTAAATGGTGTGGTGGATGCCACGATCCAGCGATTTTACTCAACGGTATTATGGATAGACCGATTCGGGAAAATCTGCATACGCCTGCAGCGCAGGCAGGGTTAGCATGCACTGCGTGCCACTCTATTGAAAGGGTGAAAGATACAATGGGGAACAGCGGATATGTAATTAAATATCCACCTCTGCATGATATTGCGTCAAGTGATAATCGTTTCATCCGAAGCTTGCACAATTATCTCATACGTTTGGACCCAGAACCGCATCGGAAAAGCTTTCTTAAACCTTTTCACAGCGATAATACAGCCGAATTCTGTTCAGCCTGCCATAAAGTACATCTGGATTTTCCTGTCAATAATTTTAAATGGGTACGCGGTTTCAACGATTACGACCAATGGCAAAAGAGCGGTGTTTCCCATCAAGGCGCGCTTTCTTTTTACTATCCCGAAAAAGCTAAGAAATGTGTTGATTGCCACATGCCGCTCGTCCCCTCTACAGATGCAGGCAATATCAAGGGTAAGGTTCATAGTCACCGTTTTCCAGCTGCAAACACAGCGCTCCCTTTTGTAAATAAACACGAGGATCAACTCCAAGCTGTAATAGACTTTTTGCAGAATGACGTGGTAACGTTAGACCTATTTGCTAATGGTATGCCGATTCCAAAAAGCGGAATTGAAGTGGCACGAGGTGAAACCCCTCTCATTGAGGTTGTGGTGCGCACACGAGGTGTCGGTCATCAATTCCCTGCTGGCACTATTGATGCTTTTGACATCTGGCTCGAGGTGAAAGTCACTGATGAAAACGGTAAAATTGTATTTTGGAACGGCAAGATCGACGCACCGGATGGAAATGGTCCTGTTGATCCGAGTGCACATTTTTACCGTGCTTATATGTTGGATGCCCATGGAAACTTGATTAACAAACGTAATGCGTGGGCAATGCGAACAGTGCTGTATTCCCGTACTATTCCGCCCGGTGCTGCCGATACTGTGCGGTATCGCCTTGAAATTCCAGACGATTGTGGTGACATTCTCTCTTTGGAAGCGAAACTGAATTATCGTAAATTCAACTGGTGGCATACGCAATGGGCTTATGCAGGTGTTCGCGATCCTAAAGATACAGATTTCCAGGTGGATAAGGGGTATGACGATGGAAAGTGGGTTTGGACAGGTGATACATCGGATGCCGCTGGAAAAATCAAGGCTATTCCCAACCTTCCAATTACCGTAATGGCGGATGCAAAAGCAACGCTTCATGTGGGACAAGCATCACAGAACATGCCTAAACAAAAAACGGAAGTCTCAAATGCACGTGAACGTTGGAACGACTACGGTATTGGGCTTCTACTGCAAGGTGATCTGAGAGCCGCACAAAACGCTTTTACGAAGGTGACCGAAATTGAACCTAACTATATGGATGGATGGGTGAATATCGCACGATGTCGTATCAAAGAGGGAGATATACAGGGTGCCGAAGCGATGCTTAATAAGGCGTTTGAGATTCAGAAAACTTTGTCTCCCGCAAACCTACATCGCGCAAAGGTGCATTACTTTTACGCCCTCGTTCAGGAGTCTTATGGAAACTATGATATAGCGATTCAGCACCTTCAACAAGCTGCTTCGCAATTTCCGCGCGATACCCGTGTTCGTAACGAATTGGGACGTATGCACTTCCTAAAACGTGAATATAAAACTGCTTTGACGCAGTTCCAAAAAACGCTTGAGGTTGATCCTGAAGATTTGGATGCACATTACAATATGATGCGATGTTATCGCGCACTTAAAAATCGTCCTATGGCTGAGAAATCCGAAAAACTGTATTTACGGTTTAAGGCAGATGAATCTGTTGATGCGATAACAGGCATTGCCCGCCGCGCTGACCCGCATGCTAACCGTGAACGTCAGCAAATTCATGAACACATCAATAGTTACGGACAGTGATTATACTCTATGTCTCGATAACTCATTAACTGAAATACCTAAAACTAAATAACCCTATCCTGTTATAGAAATTGATTGGCATTTTATACTTAAAGATGTTATAATGCACGTAACCTTACAAATCAGAGTAGTGAGGCTGCATAATGTCCAACACCAACTTGTGCGCCATTAGGTTTCTCTTTCTCCATATTCTCCTTTTTTCTTTCGCCCATTTTCCTACGGTTGATGCCCAAGAAAACCAAAAACCGATAGAACTTGAGAAAATTGTGGTAACGCCTGGCCGATTTATGATTTATGATGGCGCGACCCCACAACTTTCACTCTCAAAGAAAGAGATAGAAAGGTTTCCATTAATCGACAATGATATAATGCGTTCAGGCCATATTTTACCGGGCGTTATTGCAAGTGATTATAGCGCGCGCTTCAGCGTCCGAGGTGGCGAAAAGGATGGCGTATCAGTGAGATTGGATGGAATGGAACTCTACAATCCGTATCATCTACAAGATTTTGGCGGAGCTGTTTCGTTGGTTGGACTCGGTTTAATCCAACGTGCGGATCTGTTGATGGGTGGATTCCCCGCAGAATATGGTCAAAAAATGTCGGGTGTGTTTGACATTACAACCAAAACACCGAATACAGAAAAGGTCTCAGCCAATTTCGGGATAGACCTCATCAACGCAACTGCTATGGTGGAGGGGCCTCTAACTGAAAAAGGCGGATGGATGCTGTCAGCACGTCGTGGGTACGTTGACCTGATTCTTGCGCTCATAGATCTTGACGAAGAATATAAACCACAATATGCCGATGTCTATGGAAAACTGATGTATCAGATAACAGAAGTAGACACACTCACGCTTAACGGGTTGTACGGTTGGGATAAGAATCTGATACGTGTAGACGATATAGATAACAACTTGGATTCCCTATACGACAATTCAACTGCTTGGCTAAAATGGCGACATACGTTTGGCACTTCGTATTGGACAGATGTTTTTGTTTTTGGCGGTTCATCAAGCCAAGAAAGAACAACGGGAAGCCAAGAGAGAACAACAGGAAAATCGGATTTTGACAATCGCGACTTCCGATTTTTAGGCACAAAAGCAGAACTCACAGTAAACGGATTTGAAAAACATACGTTTCGTACGGGTGTTGAGTGGCGTTGGTCAACTGCCCAATATAATTACGACGTTCAAGAACGGCAGGCGGGTATAAATGAATATAAATCGATTCGCGCAAATATTGACGATAGCGGGAGTGACATCAAATTATTCCTGCAAGATGAGTGGCAGATTCATCCGAAACTTGCACTCAACGTCGGTGGTCGTTATATTGTTCAAAACTATCGGAATACAGATGTTCAAAACTATGAAATTGGTCCACGTGTGGCGTTCGCGGTGAGTCCCAAGAAAAACTTAGTATTCCGAGGTGCATGGGGACTCTATCATCAACCTGTGGATTTGATGTCAGTGCCAGTTGAAGATAATATAAAGACCGTCGGACGTGCCGAACAGACAATGCATTATATTCTTGGTTGTGAATATAGCCGTGGCAACAATTTTCTGATTCGCCTTGAAGGGTATTACAAAAAATTTGATAATTTAGTAGGTAGACTTAGAGAATTTGGACGGCAAATGCAGATTTTCACACCCCCAGAATCCGCTGATGCAAGGGGATTTGATCTCTTTGCCACACAGGCAGTTTCATCTCGGTTAACGTGGGGACTCGGCTACGCTTACGGCATCGCAAAAGAAACATCGGATAACATTACAATCTTTCGGCAATATGACAGACGGCATTCTCTTTTTCTAAGTAGTAGCCATCAGATTTCATCTACATGGCATCTGTATCTCAGCTGGCGTTTCCACACCGGGGATCCAAGAACGCCTTTGACTCACGAAGAAGTTCAGTTACCAGATGGAGGCATCGCTTGTGATAGACAGTTTGGAGAAACACATTCGGAGCGATTGCCTGCATACCACAGTCTTGACTTTCGGATTACAAAACGGAGTCCTTACAAGCGATGGGCACTCACGTGGTATTTTCAAATCTTAAACCTTTATAACCACACCAATCTTGACCAGTATGCGTTCAGTGAAGTGCGGGATGAAGAAACAGGTGTTATCACCGGCTGCGCGGTTGAGGAAGAACCCCAGTTACCTATTATTCCTACGTTAGGCATGACAATTACATTTTAGTCGGCATATTTACTTTTGAACAAAGAGCGAAAAATGTTTAAACGTATCAGAAACTTGTTATATAAAATCTGGGATTCTGTCAGAACCTCACAAGATAACTTTCTACCACGGGCAGCACCAAGTGTAGAAGAGGCAATCCTACCTTATGATCCCGAAGAGGACGCTATCCTGCCATACGAACTTAAACAGATGCTGGATGCTGGCAGAGATTTTGTTTTGCTTGATGTGAGGGAGGAATGGGAATATCAACTCGTTCACATTGACGGGGCAGTCCCTATCCCACTTGGTGAACTGCCAAGACGGGCTCGCGAACTTTCACCAGTAGATGAGATCGTTGTTTACTGTCATTATGGCATGCGAAGTCTTGATGCCGTATATCTGCTACAACAACTTGGATTCAAATCGGTGCTGTGTGTCGCTGGCGGAATTGATAGGTGGGCAAAAGAGGTTGACCCGGAACTTCAACGTTATTAGGACAGGACTTAGCATTTTTTTAAGTCCCACTAATAAGGCAGGGTTATTTAGTTTGAAGTCATAAGCATCAACATCTAAATAGTTTACTCGCTAAAGATTTGTTATATATACAACTTGCGGCATAGATCCAAAAATCCCTTCCCCTCGCCATCGCATGCGCGTGTGGCATGCGAATTGGGTGGATAAAGGGGGGTGTATTTAGGAAATTCAAAACATGAAAATTTGACGAGTGAACCACTAAATCCCTTATCACGTTATGTATTGTTGCGGGACAAGGTGTTTTCTTGTGTGTCCAACCGAGTGTTCTTGCGAGTTTTGGTTGGGTTCGTGCCTAAGTTGCGATGGATGTCCATCCTTTATGTCCAGTCATAAAAGCAATAATGTTAAGTCCGAGGATTGATTTCAATGGGTGTCGTTTTGCTTTATTGTTGCGCGGGTCTTGGATTTCTGCTAATCTATCTAACAAGTGTTGAGAAACTTTCTCTGGCATTTTTCACCTCAAAGGCAGAGTTTTTAAGGTGAAGTATAGCAGATATAGCGTGATTTTCACGCTATATCTGCATATTCAAAAATATTAACGATCGTGATAAAAAACAACCAAAATACCTAAAACTAAATAACCCTGATTCAAAGTATGGAGAACTCAATTGCCACGACAAAAAGAGACGTTATATGTTAGAAATGGTATAATCCTATAACCGTGTCAAAAATAATTATTTACTTGACAAATTTGAAGTAGAAATGTAAAATGAAAATCGGAGGTAAAAACTATGATTGATCGACGTGCATTTCTAAAGTCATTGGCAGGATTAACCACAGGTATTCTCCTATCTTCAGCAAATGCAGAAGAAGGTCGGGAAGCGAAACCTTCGAATGACCGTTTAGGTGCTCGCCTCCCAATGCGGAAGTTTGGCAGAACAGGCGAAGCTGTTACAATACTCGGAGTTGGTGGTTGGCACATTGGTGAAATGAGAGAAAAAGAAGCCCAGAAGACAATTGAGGCTGCTCTGGAAGGGGGCGTACGTTTTTTTGATTCAGCGGAATCTTACCAAGCAGGTGGAAGTGAACGGCGTTTGGGAAAACTACTTGTCCCAAAATATCGTGATGATATTTTTCTCATGACGAAAACACTAGCACACAATGCTACAACCGCGAGAAGACATCTTGAAAGCTCACTTAAACGTCTCAATACTGACCATCTCGATCTCTGGCAAGTTCACGCTGTTCGAAACCCTGAAGACGTAGATTCAAGGATTGATAAAGGCATTTTTGATGTAATGGTAGAAGCAAAGGAATCTGGGAAAACCCGTTTTATTGGATTTACAGGGCATGACAGTCCATCTGCACATTTACGTGTCTTAGAAAAATCTGATATTTTTGATGCGTGCCAATTGCCGGTAAATCTTGCCGATATGAGTTACGAAAGTTTTATTGAAGGGGTTGTGCCTACGCTCGTTAAGCGAAATATCGGTGTGATTGGGATGAAATCGTTGGCAAATGGGGGCTTCTTCGGTGGTTCTAAACATGGAAAACACGGTCCAAATCCAAGGGTTGTCCCGAATCGCGTGAGTATATCGGAAGCCATCCGTTTCGTATGGTCAGTTCCTGTCAGTACGCTTGTCACCGGTCCTGACAACGCGGCACAGATGCAAGAGAAAATTGACATCGCCAAGGCTTCCTTAGACATGGGTGAGCCTGAACGAAACAAACTGATAGAAAAAGTTGCGGACATGGCTGGCACAACAGTAGAATTTTATAAAGCTTAACAATACTGTAGCACAAACTGTATGAAGATTAATTTATTAATTCGGTAATTTTCTATCCGTACAAGGCAGGTGTCCTCCCCCGCTGGCGAGGTTTCCGAACCTCGCCAAATTACCGAAATATTTTCTTAATCTTTATTTAGTTTGTGCACTTATAGGCACAATTTAACAGATTATGCTACAGAGGTGGCAACTTAGGTTATTTTATATGTGGCATCTTTCTAATGTCCCTCAAGTGCTTTCCGTAATCCATCCCCATGTTCACGCCACCAACCGTAGAGGATAGAAATATCGGTGCCGATACAGAAATGTCGCACGCCCATATCAAGAAAACGTTTCGCGCCATCGGCACTGCCGATTTCAGCGCGTGGTGGCACCCCCATCTTCAGCGCTGTCTCAAACACTCGCCGCTCCGTTTCTTGGATTTCGGATGAACCGCGTTGACCGACCTTCCCAATGCTCATTGAATAATCTGATCCGCCCCACTGGATCATGTCTACACCTTCAACAGATAGGACCTCTTCAAGGTTTTCAACCGTTCCTTTCTTTTCAATCATAATCACTACCACAACATCACGTAGTGCTTGAACGTATTCCGGTCCACCTCCGTATCCCATATAGGCGAACCTGCGGGTTGCAACGCCGTAGCTACCCCCATCTTCAGGTGTATCCGCCCGCGTAGTTCGAACACATTCTTTCACATCTTTAACGTTTTGGCAATCGGCATATAGCACACTTTGGAAGCCTGAACCGATTGCGCGTTGTGCAATGAAACCGCGTGGCTCTTGGTCAACTTTTATCATTGTTGAGATATTATGTAGTTCCGCGGCGCGACATAAATTATCCAAGTCGTGCAAGTCAAACGGACCATATTCCCCCACAAATTCAACATAGTCATACATTCCTGTGTGACCAATCGCTTCAACAATGGAGGGCCAAGTGGTGTGGATATGTGTGCCAACGGTCGGTTTGTCAGCATTGAGTAACTCTCTAAAGGTATTTTTTCTCATCAATTTTCCTCTTCTGTTTTGGTAAGAACAATCTGCAATTGCGATGCTTCGGCATATATAATGTGTTTATATTAACAGGATTCTAAACTTTTTTCAACGCCAAAATTATGTTTGCGAATAGACGCAATTTTTGTTAAACTGATAGTGCATCGCAACTTGAGAACAGAACGGAGGAATCTTATGCAAAACAGGATTAAATTGCCCACAAATTTCGCTGATTATTTGGAAATTGAAAACGCTGAGTTACGTTTTGAGGAGGCAACCGAAGTTGCCAAGCATATCACGGAAGCAGGGGTCCAAATCTATCCGAACATGGACCATGCCGCCATTTTCTGCAACCCGCCGCATCTTATCGCCGATGGCTTAAAACAACTCGGTTATGTGAATGGGTGGGATGCACGGTGTTATCCATCACCTGTTGACGGATGTGACTATATCAACGTCTCTGCCCAGTTGTCTGCGGATAGTCCAGCACACGATGATGGATGGTTTGACTACGTCGCCGTTGTACATCCTGTGGACAAAGCAGCACTACAACACATGCTCGGACAGGGATATGGCAATCCGTTTATCCATCACTTGACGTGGGGACTTGTACCACCAAAACGCACCACCGCAGATGATTTTGAATATGCAAGCACCGTTGTGCCGTTTATGGTGGAAAAACGGCAGGTCATCGGTGATGCAATCGGTGATGAACCCGGTACCCTGATTATTGCCCTCCCAGAGAACGTTATGGCACATCCGAAATTTGAAGACACGCTGTCGGAATGGATAGGCACCCTTGACGCGGAGGAATATCAAGTTGAATCGATGCAGGGTGGCGGTTTTCTGATCCAGTTTTTTGTGTTGACAGGTGGTAGGATTGAGGTTGCTTTGCGAGTTGGGACAACACAGACGTTCAATCCGAAAAGCGTTCATAAGATTTCGGAAGATGAGATTAGTGCTGTGCAGGGTGAATAACAAATTTAACACTTGTTCAGTCCCGCTTGACGAAAAGGGATTTTACGTGGTACACTTAACATAATTTCAAAACGTTTGAAGGTTAGGAAAATTGACACCAGAGGAGGTACCGTTGTAATGGCTTATAGCAATTTCACCTTAGAAACAGTTCGGAAGACATTTCAGCTGGAGGCTGATGAAGCCGCAGACCTTTCTTCGGGCATAGAACCGGTGGCACCGAGCGAACATCTCACAAAAACATTGGCGCGTAATATTCCGTTAGCTGTTGCTATCGGCACAGAGAAAGCGAAATCAGAAATGATTGTCACCAGTGTTCTTATTGAACTCCGCGAGTACTTCACGCGACGGATCAGTCTATTTTCGGGTATAGATTTCAACGTCGATGCGGAAAACGGGTTGACTGGTGTGTGCGATTTCTTAATTAGTCAATCGCCTACGCAATTTTATTTAGAGGCACCTATTATCGTCCTTGTTGAAGCAAAAAAAGATGAACCGACGACTGGTTTTGGACAATGTGTTGCCGAAATGCTTGCCGCACAACGCTTTAACGCCGAAAAAGGAAATGAAATCTCTCGCATTTATGGGGCTGCTACTACGGGTACAATGTGGCAATTTCTCAAAATGGAAGGACAACAACTCTACATTGATAAGGAAATTTATGCTATTGGACAGTGCGACAAAATCTTCGGTATCCTCGTGAGTATGGTAGAGCAACAGGTATAAGGTCGGTGAGAAAGCACCCTCAATATAGACAGTGGAAGAAGTTCGCGAAATGCGGCGTTCAATCTCTGCTGAATTTGGGCACGATTTTAACCGATTAGGAGCGTACTACCAAGAGCTTGAAAATGAAATGCAAGAGTCGGGTAAATATAAGTTTGCAGATCTGCCAAGCGAGGAACCTGAATCCGAAAAGATGTTTTTTATACTTCAGTTTTTGTGCGGTTGGGCCCCGAAGAACTTGACTGCTAAAGGGAATAGTATGCCACATCACGGTTCAAAAAACGGAGAGATACTCCCCGACATTGAGAAGATTCTCATCATCCGCGCGGATGGTATAGGCGATTTGCTGAATTCCACGCCGGCGATCGCATTGTTGCGACAAAACTACCCATCGGCAGAAATCACGGTATTGGCACGCCCGCTCAATGCACCTCTTCTACTCGGAAACCCTGATATTGATAAAGTACTTGTGTTTGATCGTCAAGGGGAACATCGTCAATTCTCTGCGCAACTTCAATTCTATCGCGCCCTGCGCCGTGAGCAGTTTCACCTCGTTGTTGCGATGCAGACTGCTACGTGGCCACATCTCGTTGCTTTTCTCTCAGGTGCCCCCTATCGCTTAGGTCGCTACCAGAAACGTTTAAAATCTACACTCACGCATGCATGGCACGGCAAGTATCAAAAAGGCGAAACCCATGAAATTGATAGAAACTTGGAATTAGTGCGGTTAATCTGTGAAGGTGAAGGCAACCGACAACTTGTTTTCAACCTATTGTCCGATGAAGTTGCGAATACCGAAACACGCCTTGCGTCGTTAGGTATCGGGAACGATGCTTTTCTAATCGGCATTCATCCCGGTGGCAGTTCTTTTGATAAACGGTGGCCCGAAAAGCAGTATGCCGAACTTGCGGACAGACTCGTTCAATATTACAACGGGACAATGCTCCTTTTACACGGTCCCGACGAAGCAGAACTAACGCACAACATTCAAGAAGCAATGCAGTCCGATGCCATCGCGTACGCGCCAAAGACAATTCGTGAATTGGGGGCACTGCTTTCTCGCTGCAACTTGGTTGTGTGTAATGATTCTGGTCCGATGCACCTCGCCGCAGCACTTGATGTGCCAACGATAGCAATTTTCGGTCCCACCGATCATGTTGCATGGCACCCGATGAGTGAAAACGCATCTATTGTGCGGCGAGATATGCCGTGCTGGCCCTGTAGCGCGCATAAGTGCAAAATCGGATGGGAATGCACCAAAAAACTGCCCGTCGAAATGGTCTGGCGGACAACGGCAATGACCGTAGAAGCGAGTCGAAAATGAAGATTGCTTTAGCAGCTTGGGGAACAACGGGAGATGTCTATCCGATTTTGGCACTCGCTGAACGTTTGCTCAGAAGAAAACATCATGTACGCGTTTGTGCGCCAGCCATCTACAAAGATAAGATTCTTGAAATCGGTGCGGATTTCTATCAAGTAGGAATTGCCTTTGATTTAGCAGAATTTCATCAAACGATGGATACTGTTATGGCGATGCGCGACCCTATGGCGCCACTACTACTCATCGCGAAGGAGGGCATCCTACGTCGCGGCAAAAAGTGGTTTACCGATTGCCTCACAGCAATGAAAGGATATGATTTGGCTGTATGCCATTCCATAGACATCCCTGGACAAGAAGCAGCTATCCGAAACGGATTGCCCTGGATAACTGTAACGTATTGTCCCGGCTTCATTAAAGTCCCTGATAACGCGCCGTATCCGTTTCCAAATTGGAGTAGAACATTCAACATCATCGTATGGAAATTGGTGCGACTTCGCCTCAGATATGCTGTTGATCCACTTTTTAATCAGTTTATTACGTCTGTCGGTGGAAAGCCGAGGGCATCAATGGCATTAGATGAAATGTATTCACCACATCTGAACCTTATCGCAGCATCACCAACACTTTGTCCACCAGCTAACTATCCACCGAACCACAAGTGGACAGGCATTTGGCACCTTGCGCAGCCAGATTATGTGCCTCCATCTGAACTCGCAGATTTTTTAGCAGACGGCCCACCACCTATCGTTATTACTTTCGGGTCAATGGGTGGAAGTGATGGTCATGAAACAACGGAAATCTTAATCGATGCTGTCAAAATAACAAACCAACGCGCTATCATTCAAGCAGGTTGGGGACTTTTAGGTGATCAGGATGTTGGAGAGGACATCTTTTGCACAGCGTATGTTCCGCATCAATGGCTGTTTCCAAAGGCAAGTTGCGTTGTGCATCACGGAGGGGCAGGTACAACTGCATCGGTTTGTCGTGCTAAGGTGCCTTCAGTCGTTGTGCCACACATCGCTGATCAGCTCTATTGGGGAAAGTTACTTTTTGATTTAGGGGTTGCCCCGAAAAGTCTACATCGACGTAATCTCACCGCGAAACGTCTTGCCCAAAGGATTGAACAGGTTTTTGCCACACCTTCAATGACAGAAAAGGTAAAAACTTTAGGCACACAGATGGAATCTGAAGATGGGTTGACGACAGCAGTTGATCTGATTGAATCCTTTCCCTTGTCTGAAAAATGAAAAAAATTCTCGTATTCAGTTTCAGTTTTATCGGTGATGCTGTGTTATCTACCGCTGTTATCCAACCGCTACGATCACACTTTCCAAATGTCCATATCACCTTTCTTGTTGGTCCCAGTGCGTTTGACCTTCTTGCCAACGATCCCCAACTTGATAGTACCCTTATTTACGACAACAGAGGTGAGCATGCAGGTTTAAGAGGACGGTTGAAACTTATAAGAATGTTACGCCGTGAAAAATTTGATATAGTTGTAAATCTGCGGGATAGTTTCACAGCGCGATGTATCGGCGCGGAACATTGGGGGTTGGTGCGTGGGGATAGGGAAAGGCATGCTGTTATCCGCTATTTGGAAGTCCTGAGTAAACAAGGCGTTGCTACAACAGATGCACATCCTCACTTACAGATAACTGAGACAGAACATGCAGAAGCGCGCGGTTTTTTGACCGAAGCAGGCGTTAAGTCAGAAAGGTTATTAATTGGGATTCACCCAGGTGGAAATTGGGAATACAAGTTGTGGAGTGCAGAGAAATACGCGCGACTCACCAGCACTTTGTCACAAGAAAAAAACGCTGCGATTTTGCTATTCGCCGGCCCAAATGAACGCAAACTGCAAATGCAAGTTGCGGATATGATGGACGCGCCCCCTATCCTCGTTGAAACAGAAAATTTGCGAGAAGTTGCTGCGTTGATTGCAGTGTGTGATGTTTACATCGGCAACGATACGGGACCGATGCATATTGCTGCTGCTGTGGAAACACCTGTGATCGCGCTTTTCGGTTCAACAAATCACATTCGGAGCGGGCCTTATGGTGACAAACATGTAGTTGTGCAGAGTGGACTGGATTTAGGGTGCAATCCGTGTCATCCGGGGCGGAATCCTGGCGGGTGCGGCGCTGGCAGCTGCGCTGTGATTGATGGAGTTACGGTGGAACAGGTGTTGGAGGCTGTGATAGGTCAGGTTTCTTAACCGTACCTATCAGGGAGTGTTCACATATTTTAGATTAGGCTATAAAGTCCGAAACTTACATCTTGTCCCTCTTCGCTACATTACAAGGTTTGCACCGTAAGGTCAAGTTTTCCCATTCAGTAAGTCCACCTTGAGAATAGGGAATTTTGTGATCAGCATCAAGTTGATCAAAACCTGCTGGACCAGAAAAAACCTGCTTGCAGTCCGGACACACGTATCCGCCGCGGCTGCTGTCGTAGTGCCTACGGAAGTATGATTGTTTCCACGTTTTTGGAAAATTCCGAGCGCGTGGGTTGCATGGTGGAAGATTTGATGGGAGGGCACTCAAGGGTATTTCTTCACAATTCGGGATAAAAGGATCCTTGCCATATCACATTGGGCTTTCTGTCCGCGCTCACCTTTCCACCGCCCTCTTGATTCAGGGTATCCGCCTTCTTTTTCAAGCCACTTTTCACCTGCCTGGCGCGGGGTTTCAATAAAGTTAGCAATTGCATCCCATGCATCATGGCTCAGTTGATCTGGATCAATTTTCAATTCGACTGCGGCACCAATCAAGAGTGCCATTTGCTTGTATTTATCAACACTGGTCCCGGGTAGTCCACGTCGGAGGATGGCATCGATCCATTCAACGAAATTGTGAAATTCACCTTCAAGTCCATTACCATAAGTAGGAAAAACAGGTGTGCCGCCTTGTGTGTCCGTGAATTGCAACTGGGCGCAATAGATGTCTAATGCCTCTTCTGTTGAACCGTGAAAAACCAACGGGAGATGCTTCATTGAATTTGGAGAACAGATGAGTTGATTCAACTTCTCTCTATGCAAAAACGCGAGGTACCACAAGACCATTGCTGAGGGGGTTTGTCCTTTCGCGCGGTCTTTTCCTTCCCACCAATCTTTCCAAAGTTCCCATGCATCCGGATATTTTTCCCATGGGTTCTCCACGCCCTTTTCAGCGGCAGCTTGGACCATTCGGTTAGCAGAGTCCGTTTCGGCATAAATGCCTGCGAGTCGGATGAAGTAGACACACTTAGATTCGCTGTAATAGGAAAGCCGAATATCTTGTGCTGTTAAAGGGGTGCCACCTTCGTTGATACGCCGGAAAATCTCAAGTTTAGTTGAAAGTTGAAGACTCGGTGGAAGGTAAATGATTGTGAGCGGGTAATCGTTGAAAACATTTTGAAGCGTTTTTGGAATTTCTGAAAACGTCTTTCCACTATAGTGGACACTTTCCGGTGAGAAATAGTTAATTGCCCCAGTTGCTATCAAGCGAAGTTCGTCATTTGCATACTTCAGGATTGTGCTTAACCGCTGCTGTCCATCAACAACCTCAGTAGTGCCGGTATCAAGATTCTCCGAAAAAAAGAGAGAGGGTGTTGTCAGATTATTCAGCAACGATTCTATGAAGAGCGATTCTTTCCGCAAGTCCCATTGCTCCGCATCGCGTTGGTAATCTGGAATAACTATCCGACCACTATTCAGGCGGTTAATAATGGTTTCAACGCTCTCACTCTGTGCTCGAGTTGCTTCCCTAACGATTGGTGCAATTTCCAAATTGTTTTCGGCCATGTGGTTCTCCTGGCGAAGGACTTATTCAAAATATACCACATAAGAATTAGTTTGTCAACTTGATTTTTGTTCTCAAAGTAATATTTTGTGTCATAATTTCCGCCATTGCAACCGCAAACTATTTAGCACAACCGAAACACTACTAAACGCCATCGCAAACGCAGCAAGCATCGGATGCAACTGGGTTAGCATTGACGGCAAAAACGAAAGCGGATATAACACACCTGCAGCAACAGGTATCAACAACACATTGTAGAAAAATGCCCAAAACAGATTCTGTTTAATCATGCGGAGCGTTGCACGACTTAAGCGGATAGCATCGGGAATCGCGTGAAGATCGCCGTGCATCAATGTCAAATCGGCTGTTTCCATCGCAATATCTGTCCCTGTGCCGAGTGCCATGCCGACATCGGCTTGCGCTAACGCAGGCGCATCGTTAATGCCATCCCCTACCATTGCCACATATCCATCAGTTTCTTCCTGTGCTTTTTTGACAGCAGCGGCTTTGTCTTCAGGCAGAAGTTCCGCCATCACATCGGTAATCCCAACATTTTTTGCGATAGCAGCGGCAGTCCCACGGTTGTCACCGGTCATCATTGTCACTTCACATCCGAGTTGTCGGAGTTCAGCAACTGCATCTTTTGCTTCAGGCTTTACCGTGTCTGCAACAGCAAGGAGGCCGCTGACCTGCAAATCAATTGCTACCCACAACACCGTTTTAGCGTCCGCTTGTAGCCGTTCAGCCTCTGTTTCAAACGCCTCAGTCGGAATTTGATGCTGTTGCATTAAAGACAAATTTCCTATGATTACATTACGATCTTCAAGTTGGGTAATGATACCGTTGCCAGCAACAGCGGTAAACTCTGTAGGGACAACGGTGTCAATTCCGCGTTCAGAAGCTGAGAGAACAATTGCTTTGCCGATAGGGTGTTCACTGCCACGTTCCGCAGAAGCAGCGATCTGTAATAATCGATTCTCGTCTCCATCATTCGCAATAATATCAGTAAGCGTCAGTTGTCCCTGTGTCAAAGTGCCAGTTTTATCAAGAACGATCTGAGATAATGCACCTACATGTTCCAACGCTTCACTATTTCGAAAAAGGATACCGCGATGTGCCCCCATCCCTGTGCTGACCATAATCGCAGTCGGTGTAGCAAGCCCTAACGCGCATGGACACGCAATCACCAATACCGCTACCAGTCGGAGCATTGCATCTGTAAATCCTTGTCCGGTAAGGAACCACCATACAAGAAACGTCATAATCGCAATGCCAAGAACGACAGGAACAAACACACTCGCAACAGCATCTGCAGTCCGTTGAATAGGTGCTTTACTCTGTTGTGTTTGTTGGACCAATTGAACAAGCCGCGCAAGAGATGTCTCTGAACCGACGCGCGTCGCCTCAATCGTTAACAAGCCACTCTGATTGATTGTTGCACTTGCCACTGTATCCCCTACTGACTTGTCTATCGGCATGCTTTCGCCAGTAAACAAACTTTCGTCAACAGCGCTTGAACCTTCGCGTACGATGCCGTCAACGGGCATGCTTTCACCGGGACGAACAATAAGTAAATCGCCAACAGCTACTTGTTCAATTAGGATGTGTTGTTCTTCGCCATCTTTGAGAAGACATGCTGTTTTAGGAGAGAGCTGCATTAGTTTTTTTAGGGCAGCACTTGTCTGCCCTTTTGCACGTGCTTCCAAAAACTTACCCAATTTAATGAGGGTAATGATAACAGCCGCTGTTTCAAAATAGACATGGTTTCCAAACTCTTGTAGATTAAATGTTAACGCAGTCGTGACAACAACGCTATAGAGAAACGCCACAGATGCCCCCATCGCCACAAGCACATCCATATTTGCAGAACGATTGCGCAGTGCCTTGACGCTACCGACATAGTAATCCCAAGCGACGTAGACCTGCACCGGTAATGCCAGAACGAACATCACCCAATTGACCCAAGGGGCATCATTTGCCCATTCGCCTATCAATCCCATATCTCTGCCCATACTAAGCAGAAATAGCGGGAGCGTAAAAAGGACACCTACACTGAATTGCAATTTTTGTCGTTGGAGTTCTTCGGCCCGCGCGGATGCTTCGGAATCCGCATCAACAACGTCGAATCCGAGAGATCGGATTTTGTCAACGATTGCGTCTTTGCTGAGCGCAGACGGATTGAAGGTGACCGCCGCCTGCTCCGTAGCAATGCTCACATTTGCTGCGAAGATACCCGCCATCTCTTCAAGATTTTGGGTGATAGTGGCAGCACAACCTTCGCAATGCATGCCAGTGATGGGAAGAGTAATCTGCTGTTGCATTTGTATTTTCACAAAGTCTATTTACTACAGCTGAATTGGCTCACCAGTTTCCAAAGATTGATTTGCTGCGATGGACAATATAGCAGTCTTCGCAGCATCAGGATATGGGGAACGAATTGCGCTACCATCTCCTGTACGGACTGCCTCAATAAAGGTGCTATCCATATCAATCGTGCAATTATTTTCCGGATTCCACGTTTCTTTTCCATCAGCTGTGGAAAGCACAAGGGCTCGGCGGAGGTGATATTCAAGTGAACCGTCCTCACAGAAGATGTCTAACCCGGAACGCCGTAGTCCGTTTGTCGTAAAGCACGCAGAGAACATGATACCAAACACACCGCTCTCAAATTGTAATGAGACAGCAGATGCTTCCTCAATATCGTAATCTGTATCGGGAATCAGGTCATATCTTGCAACGGCATAGACGGTTTTGACTTCACCAAATAGGTAGCGCGCCATATCAAATTCATGTGTTGTTTGCTCCATGAGTTGCCCACCAGATTTTGCCTTTTCACGCCACCAACCGCCGGGCATGCCGCCCATCCAATAGCCCATAAAAAATCCTACACGTCGTGAAGCAAGGAGTTCTTGCGCCTTGTCAATAATATCAAGGTAACGTTCCTGATAACCACAGGCAGTGATAATGCCTTTGTCCTCAACTTGTGCAGCAATTTCCTTTGCCTCATCGGCATCCATGTGGACAGGTTTTTCCACAAACATCGGCAGCCCCGCAGCGACAACAGCCTTCTCTGGTGCCCCGTGTGCAAACGGTGGAATTGAGATATAAACCGCATCCAATTCCTCTTTTGCAAGCATCTCGTTGTAGTCGGCATAAGCTTTACCGCCGTACTGTTCAACGGCGCGTTCCGCTTTTTCAATGACAATATCACAAAAAGCCACAAATTTGTTGCCGCCAATTTGGGTTAATTCACGTAGGTGACGATTCATGTTGCCACCTGTACCGATGAAACCTAATCTAACGTCTGACATAAATTCTCCTATATGAAATGTAAATTACTATAGTGAACTTTGAAATTATTGGGACACTTTATAGTCCAATCCGAAAATACGTGGACATTTCAATGAACAACAATTCTCGCACCATAACGCTGGTGAGGCGGGGAATGCCTAAAGACGAATGCGCCTATGACATTCGCCATGATTCATACCGTTGATTTCTTCCTAACCTCGCCAATGTCCAGGTAATTGTGGATTGGACTATGAACAAAAACACTTGTCTTAACTTTACCAATTTGTGGTCTAAAAATCAACGGCACTTCACCAGCACCCCTTAAAAATCAAACAACGTTGGCTGCATCTCTTTACCTGTCCACGGATTCGCAAGCGATGGCAATTTCAATATCCGATTCGGGTCTTGATCATAACGGAAATACTCTTCAACGGAGAAACATTGGATAGGTGGATACTCGGACGCACCGAATTTAACAGATTCTAACGTATGCTTCCAATTCCGTTGTGCGTTTTGTGCGTCAAGTGTGATGAGAATACCCATCGCAGCGTTTTCATTGCGGACATTTGCATGGAGCCGATCATATTTTGCTTTCTGTGGGCCTGACGCACCGGTGACCTGCACGATAATCGCTTTACGATCCATGTTGTCGGGTTGATGAAACAGCATACCGAATCCATCAACGCCATCATCACCGACTTTCTTCGGATTAGCGGCGAGCCCATCAATAAGCGACACTGCCCAATCCTGAAATTTGAAATGGTCAGTTTTCGCCAGTTGTGTTGCAGTGTCCATATCAACAGGGATACCTTGCATCGGAAAAGCTTCTTTCCCATGCGGGATGATACGATGTTTATTGATTAAACGGAGCGCAAAAGGAAGGATGTCAATGCCAATTACATCACGTTGATTGATAAGGGCAGCTTCTATCGTTGTGCCGCACCCGGCAAAGGGGTCAAGCACAAGATCGCCAGGGTTGGAGGAGGCTTTAACAATGCGATCATATAAGGCTCGCGGTTTTTGCGTAGGATAACCGAGGCTGGCAGAACCACGAACAGGCGGAATATCATCCCAAATATCCTGTACTGGAACACCTTTTGCTTCACTCAGATATTTTTTATAGTAATAAGGCCCACTGTTTCGCAATTGCACTAATAAATCAGTTTCATACATTTTGTTCATAGTATCCTTGCTGAAACGCCATGCTCGCGTGATTCCTTTGAATGAATAAGGTTTATTTCCACCAGTGTCATTTGTGCATGGAAGCAAACGATACAATCCTTTGCCATCTGAGTGTTTGTAATGAGATTTGATATACTCAGGATCGTAATCAGTATATTGGATATGGTATTTCACTTTAGGGGATTTTACATAATAAAATATAGTATCGTGATTTCTGCCCATGTGAAAAGTTGAAAGATTGTGTGTATCAAATCGTCTTTTCCAAACAATCTCATTCCGATAGTTCTCTTCCCCGAAAATAGCATCTAAAATCAGTTTCAGATAATGGCTTGCGTACGGGTCGCAATGCAGATAGATGCTACCGGTATCCTTCAAAATGCGGTGCATCAGAAACAACCGTTCTGCCATATAAGAGGTATACGACAACATCTTGCTCTGCGGAGTAAATCCTTCAAACCCAGCAATCACTTTTGAGGCGGGGTTTGCCACAGCATTTTTGAGACGTTGCACGCGATCTGAAGATTGGTCATCCCAGTGCCACACATCATCAAACGCCTTGATTTGTGCTTCGGTTTTTAGCCCAGAGTTTTTGAAGATATTGTTGTATCTGCGGTCAGAGTTGAAGGGCGGGTCCAGGCAGATGAGGTCAACGCTGTTTTCGGGGAAGTCCGCCATGATGTTAAGGCAGTCGCCGTAGTAGAGGGTGTTGGGTTGGAATTGTATGTTCATGCTTTACTGGTATTGTTAGTCATTTCCATTAGGATGTTTACGTTTCAGTCTGTAACTCATCTTCAGTAGTTACATTGTCCGGCGGCTCGACTTGATTTTCATTTTCAATTTCATCAAGTGTATTAACTGTAGCAACACATGTGTTCTGTTTACCTCTGTTAGATAAAATGTGCAGTATGATTGGAGTGACTATAGCACCGACAATTGCTGCTAAAAGTATATATAAGAGTCCTCTAATCCATGTTGTGCGTTCTTCAATCACAGCCATTCTTGTTTCAATTGAGGCCATTTTTGTTTCAACGCCATTCATTCTTGTATTGATGTTATTCACACTTTTCGTTAGTTCTTTTTGATTCTTGGTTAATTCACTTACATTTCTGGTTAAATCCTTGACGGTATTAACAAGTTCTCGTAAATCCACTGTTTCAATATACTGTAATTCTTTTGCTCCCGTTGAATCCTGCTGAGCGAATGCAGTAGGGGTAACGCAAAACATTAAGAGAATAGCAATAAATATCCAGAAAGTACTCAACACTTTACACATCGTAGATCTCCTAACTTGTTTAAATCGCAGGTCATCTGTCAAGTTTCAGTCTCTTTAAATTATACACTTGTTACTTTTATATTACAAGAAAAACATAACAATAAACAACAAGGCGGGGCGCAGAGCCTCCGCCCTACAACTTTAAGCATGTCTGAAGTTAGTCAGATAAGCTAATTCGCTGGCCGGTATGCGCAGATTCATGCAAAGCATCAATCACGCGCATATTTCCCAGCGCATCTGCAATTGGCAAGCGGAGCGGTGTGTCGTTTTGGACTGCCTCACACAGATTTAAAATCTCAGCAGCGTAGGGATTCACACCGGTAACGCTGACGGTTTCTCCATTGACAGTAAAATGCGCTTCACCTTCGCTATTACCCCATGCCGACTGGACAAAGAGAGTTCCTTTTGTGCCAGCAACTTCATAACATTCACGCCAGGTCCACCCGAAACTGCAATCGAATTGCCCAGTGACACCATCACCAAAATCCATTGTCCCGATGAGGGTTTCCCAGACGTTGTTAATCGGTTCAAACTTACCTGTTGCCCATGCAGATTGTGGCTCACGCCCAACAAGGTAGCGAATGATATTGATGCAGTAGCACCCTAAATCCATCACAGCACCGCCACCGAGGTCACCTCTTAATCGCCAATTTGTTCTATCCGTGAGTCCAGTTGAAAAAGAGGAGCGTGCATATCGTACTTCTCCGATTGCACCGTCCTCAATTTTCTGTTTTACCGCCAACGTTAACGGATGATGCCGATACATAAACGCTTCCATCAAGATGATGTTGGCGCGTTCTGTAACCTGAATCATCTGTTCAAGTTGCGATGCATTGACAGCGATTGGCTTTTCAACGAGGATACCCTTAACACCACAACGGACTGCCTCCAGCACATTTTTGAGATGGCTTGAGGGCCACGTCGCAACGACAAGGATATCGGGGTTCTGTTTCTCCAGCATCTGCCGCAGGTCGTTGTAAGTATTTTCAACGTTATACTCAGTGGCAAAACGCGAGAGTGACTCAAATTTTTCATCGCATGCACCGACAATTTCAATTTCTGGCACGTTTCGCCAAGCGTTTCCGTGCGCGTTTGATATGCCGCCGCACCCAACAATTGCTACGCGATATTTTGCTGTCATAATTTTCCCCTTATTTAGAACTTTCACATTTTCACGATTTTCAATAATTACCTTGTTTTAGGTGAAAAGTGCAGGGTCCCGAAAAAACAGTACTTTGCCGTGTTATCGGGAAGACACTCATGTTTTGCCATACATTTTACCGCCATGAGGGACAAGACCCCTTACACTATAGGACTACGAATTCCATAAACCCATACGCCTCACGCAAAGATGCCTCTACCTTCTCAGGTGTCTCTGCACGGGCGAAAATAAAACCGAGATACCGATCCCCTTCCGGCAATGGCACAACTTCCCCGCCAACAGGAATTGTGATGTTAATCTCCTCAATGCCGTTGACATCGCGCGCTTGTTTTCTACCGCGTACTTCCCCTAAAATACCTGCCTTTGGTACAGGAATCATCATCACCCCAGCTGCCTGTTTTTCTCTGCTGAAAGTCTCTATCGGTTGCCCAATTGCATGTCGGATAACCAGTTCCTCAAGCGACATACCTGTGCCAAACCGTAAAGTCCGCGAACATAAACCCCCAATCGTCCGCGCTGCAATTTCAATCATAAATGCCCCTTGCTGATTGTATCTCAACTCAGCATGCACAGGTCCGTGCCGAAGTCCTAATGCAGTCGCCGCCCCTGCCGTTGCGCGATGCAGCGCATCTTGAATCTGTGTTGAAAGACGGGAGGGTGTGATGTACAGCGTTTCCTCAAAAAACGGACCTTCAAGCGGATCGGGCTTGTCAAAAAGGGCAAGTGTTTTGAGTTCTCCTTTTAAGAGGATACCTTCTAAAGCAACCTCTATGCCCGGAATGTAATCTTCAACCAGAAGATATTGGAAAGAATCGGTGTCTATATTTTTAGATTCCTTTACTTTGTTGAGAAGTGTAGTGATGCGATGGAAAGCCTCTGTAAATTCGGTTGAATTGTCTGCCCGTATTACGCCACGGCTTGCTGAAAGGGACAACGGTTTGATCACACACGGAAAATTAATCTGTGTGCTAATTTCCTCAGCATTTTCTTGAACAGAAAAACGTCTATAGTTCGGTACAGGCACACCGTTTTTCTTAAGTGTCTGTCGTAATAGGAACTTATCGCGTGTGGCTTTTGCCGATGAAACTGGGTTGTGTGGAAGCCCGAGTGCTGCAGCGGCAGTGGTGGCAAGCATGGTCGTATCATCATCCACACCGACAATAGCAGCAATAGGATATGTCTCAGCGAATTCAGCGATTGTTTGTGTTGCGGCGGTTGGAGCGTGGAAGTTAAGGACTAAAGTGTCTCGCGGTGAGAGGTCTGCTGTGGTTGCGGGTTCTTCCGATGCAACAACTACTTCTACATTGAGTTTGAGGGCAGCATCAAGGAAGTCGGTTGCGCGATAGGTACGTGTCGGAAGAAGAAGAAGCACCCGCGGTTTTGCAGAAGGTTGCTGTGACATTTGATAAACCTATTTTGGAAACATAACAGACAATAGAAGTTGTTGTCCCACAAACTGTCCGAAGATTAAGAAAATAAATCGGTAATGTGGCGAGGTTAGGAAGAAATCAACGGTCCGAATCATGTAAAATGCGCGTTTGGCATTCTACATGATTCCCCGCGTAAGACTCTGCCTTCGTTAGGAAACCGCACCTATCGTCCGGGAATAGGACAAATCCCGTGAATCTGGTATAAATCCTATATCTTGTACCGAGCAATCATACCACTATCCCAATCACAATCTAAACAAAACATCTCTTCTGGCCCTAAATACTGGATTTTTTTACCGCCACACGATGGACATTCAGCAACTTTTTCCACCGCCTCTCGGTTTTCCGATTGCTGAAAAATGTTCAGATGGTAGACCTTCATGATTCCTGAATAACGGTGCCCAAGTGGACATCTAATCAGATTAGTTTCCTCATTCTCAAAACGTTCAATCAATTCGCGGAGAAACTTAAGCGGATGGTGACAAATTGGACAGGGGTTTGGTACCAATTCCTTTACGACAACAATATCCGTATCTTCCAACTGAACTGAGATAGGAGGCAACCCGAGTTGGTACTCAAGCTTATGTGTTTCATCACTTTCCGCCTCGGATCTTTCAAGGAATTCAGCAACGACTTCTGCGTAACTTTCGGGACTTAGCACCACAGCAGTTGGCACCATCGTTCCGCCTTTTAAACTTGAAATAAGTCTGTAAATGCGTTCTAAAATGGCCTGCTACCTCCTATTATAAGAATGCTATTGGGCTCATACAAATTATTTCAGGTAAGTAAGTTTACCCAAATATGACTAAAACCCTTTGTCATTCATCGGATGATGGCGTTGACAGCAATTCCTCACGAGTACGCGCCAACGTAGATGTTGATCGCTGTGATCGGTACGTATCGGCTGATTGGCTTCGCAGGATAATAAGGTCATCACCATCTCGCTCAATCCTATCACCTTCGACCAATGCGCTCTCCAATTTTCTCATACTGGTTAAGAAGTTTATTGTTATGCGTCCCGGTTCAAGCATATTGATAATCCAACCATTATCTGTTTTGACGCGGTTAAATTGATGCGGAATATCAATGGATTGTATTTGGTTGACATTTACAACAAATCCACTGCCTGCAGTATTTTGATCTATATTTTCATCAATTTCGTTCATATCATTTTCGTCTGCCATTTTGTTTTCCTTTGTAAAATAGATTTATTACTGTATTTTATCCAAAGATACCAATGTTTGTCAATCTATTTTCCAGAACTCCAGAACTCGTAGGGTTCTTCAATCATTTCTGAAAATCAACCGAAGGAGTGATTTCAATGAAAATTTTAACAACAGCTTTTCAGTTTTTGGTATACTTGAGCCTAATAGTTTTTTAAGACTGGGGTTAGTGTCTTCGTGAGGAGTAGTCTAATAATTCATATTGCGGCCTCAATACCAACGTTCACATCTACCTTATGTTCAACCGACAACTGACACTCAAGCGCGTTGAGTATGGTTCTGAGCATGTCTAATCTTGGTGCTGCTTCACTGTGTAGCACTTCCGAGAAGTTCTGAAGTTCTCAGCATCAATGCCAGTCCGTTTGGCAAGCTCAGAAACACCACCTTGTGATTGAACAAAGGTCCGTAACCCTTTCAAAAAGAAAGAAAGGTCCCCATCAGCTTGGTATTCCTCTAATGTTAATTGGAGATAATCAATTGCTGCCTCGCGGTCGGAGGCAAGTCTTTCAATTTGGTACTCGCGCCAGTTCCCCATTTCTCTCATCAGTGTGTCTCCTTGTATTCTCGCCAATAGGATTTTGCAAGTTCAATGTCCCGTTTCCATTACGCATTAACAATCCTTCTATATCCCGCCGCTCACTGAAAAATAAACATATCCATTAATTTTCAATTATACCTTATTTTCTCTTGAAAAAGCAATGGAATTTGTGTCTTGAAAATCCATTGAATTAAATACCGCGATTATGCTACAATAATTACCCGAATCAACTAACAAAAACGGAGCAGACAACATAAAACAGATATGACCTTACAAGAAATAATTTTAGCATTAGAGAAATTTTGGGCAGATCACGGATGTATTATTCAACAACCATGCGATATAGAAGTCGGTGCAGGCACATTTAACCCCGCCACATTTTTACGATGCCTCGGTCCAGAACCGTGGCAGGTTGCTTACGTAGAACCTGTCCGTCGACCCACCGATGGCAGATACGCAGAAAACCCCTTCCGCCTTGGTGCATACTACCAATATCAAGTAATATTAAAACCAGCACCCGAAAATGTGCTGCCACTCTACCTTGAAAGCCTTTATAGCCTCGGTATCTCACCCCGTAAGAACGACATCCGTTTTGTAGAAGACGACTGGGAATCACCGACGCTCGGTGCATCTGGACTTGGCTGGGAAGTTTGGTGGAACGGCGCAGAAGTCACGCAATTTACCTATTTTCAACAGATAGGAAGCATTGAACTTGCTCCGATTTCCGCAGAAATTACCTACGGACTTGAACGCATTGCACTCTACTTGCAGGATGTTGACACCTTTTTTGACATCCGCTGGAATGAACACCTTAACTACGGAGATGTTCACCACCAAAGCGAGGTGGAATATTCAACCTATAACTTTGAGCACGCCAACGTAGACATGCTTTTTGACCAGTTCAGCACCTACGAAAAGGAAACGCACGCGTGTTTAGATGCCGGTTTAGTTCTCCCTGCAACTGACCATGTTTTGAAATGCTCACATACCTTTAATATGCTGGATGCGCGTGGTGTTATTAGCGTTACAGAACGGGTGAGTTATATTGAACGTGTGCGGCGGCTTGCACAACGTATCGCGAGCGCTTACGTCACACAACGTGAAGAGATGGAACACCCTCTGATGGGGAAGTTTGACACAGAATCACCCCTCGTTGCATTAGATGTGGTTTCTATCCTCACCCAATCCGACAAAGAACAACAAACCGCTGGACTCCTTTTTGAAATCGGCACAGAGGAGATACCCGCAAGTTATGTGCCGCCTGCCCTTGAACAACTCAGCAAAATCGCAACCGATTCCCTCACAGAACACAGAATTCCGTTTGGTGAAATTCAAACATTCGGCACACCGAGGCGGATCACACTTGCTATCAAAGATGTACAAACGCTACAAGAAAGCCAAGAGACAGAGGTTACAGGACCGCCCAAAAGCATCGCTTACGATGAAAACGGAGAACCGACAAAGGCAGCCATCGGTTTTGCCAAATCACAGGGTGTTGAAATTTCTGATCTTCACATCGTTGAAACGGAACGTGGAGAATACATCGCAGCATCTAAACTTGAAAAAGGTATATCAACGAAAGAAGTATTGGAAACGCTCCTGCCCGAATGGATTGAAGCGCTCCGCTTTCCCAAAACGATGCGATGGGAAACAGGTGAGAGCGAAGCTCATCCTTCTGAAAAGGGGGGCAGGGGGGTTACACGTTTTGCCCGCCCTATCCGATGGCTTGTCGCACTACTCGGAGAGGAAGTTATCAACTGCGCTTACGGTGCTGCACATGCAGGACGGACCACTTATGGACACCGTTCTTTACATCCCGACGCAATAACGTTGGTATCGGCAGACGTGGACACCTACATTCAGAAATTGCACGCTGCTGGTGTTATCGCCTGTCCGAAGCAACGCAGAGAGACAATAGAAAAACAGGTCAGAACCGTTTTTGAAACCGAAGAATGTCTCCCCAAATTAGATGAGGAATTACTTGATACGGTGAACTATCTCGTGGAAAATCCGCAACCGATTGTCGGTAATTTTAGTGAGTCGCATTTGGAAATACCGCCTGAAGTGTTGATTACCGCGATGAAAAAGCATCAACGTTATTTTCCGATGTGGAAAAGCGAGACAGAACTTGCAGCAAAATTCATCACTATTTCCAACGGCACAGATGGCAATATTGATGGTGTTCGGCACGGAAATGAACGTGTCTTGCACGCACGGCTCAACGATGCGGAGTTCTTCTACAGTGAGGATCAGAAGACCCGTCTTGCAGATAAAGTTGAACGTTTAGGTGCAGTCGTCTTTCACGCAAAACTCGGTTCACTCTTGGATAAAGCGGAACGGCTAAAGACGTTGGTTAAGTTCATTGGCACAGAATTGAAGTTAGCAGAAACAACTATCCATCATGTTGAACGTGCAGCCTGGCTCTGTAAGGCAGATTTAACCACACACATGGTTATTGAATTTCCATCGTTGCAGGGGATTACTGGTCAGTATTATGCCAAAAACTCTGGTGAACCTGAACCTGTCGCCACTGCCATCGCTGAACATTATCAACCGCTTGGCGCAGATACACCGTTGTCCCAAACCGAAGCCGGCGCGATCCTCGCTATCGCTGATAAACTCGATACTATCGTAGGATACTTCGGCATAGAGGAACGCCCCACAGGTTCACAAGACCCCTACTCTTTGCGAAGGCATGCCCTCGGCACAATTCGGACCCTTCAAGATAGGCAGTTACCGATCTCTTTAGATGCAGTCGTTCAAAAGGCAATCTCTTTATACGAAGTGGAATTAGTCAACGGGACAGAAATAAGCGTGCTTAATTTCATCAAAGAACGTCTACGCGTTATCTTGCAAACACAAGGATACACGCCCGACCTTGCCGATGCGGTATTGGCAGCCGATCACGTTGATATTGTAGATATCCTTAAACGTGCCAGCGCGCTTGCCGAATTTCGCTTGACACCTAATTTTGAAGCAGTATATAATGCACTCAATCGGGTGCTGAAAATCTTACCCGAAAATGCGCCAGAAACGGTAGATACTGCACTACTAAAAGACGATGCTGAAAAAGAACTAAATATTTGTGTCAGCGAGGCAGAACCTGACTTTGAGAGAAGTATTCAAGCACGCGCATATTCGGAACTTTTGACGCAGTTAGCGAAACTGCAACCCGTAATAGACACGTTTTTTGACGATGTCCTCGTGATGGCAGAGGATACCGATTTACGCACAAATAGGTTAGCACTACTAAATCGTATTGCAAAACCTGTCTATGCTGTAGCCGATCTTACGAAATTGGTAATTGCGGGGGAATAAGTATTATGATATTGAGCAGGACAGACGCAAATTAAATAGAAAAAGGAAATATTGGACTTAATCAGAACATGAACCGTGCTGCATATTGCGGTAGTAAAAAAAATGGAGATGATGGGTTGTGAACTCATATCTTACAGCGGAGATTCAGACAAAACATAAGCAGAAAATATAATGAAAATAAGATTATGTATAATAACCATACTCTTGACGCTATTTAGTTTCGCAACGAACACCTTTGCGCAAGATTCACCACAGTGGCACCTACCCGAAGGTGTCAAAGCACGACTTGGTAAAGGGGTTGTACACGAAATAGCGTATTCACCAGATGGCACACGTCTTGCTGTTGCGAGTAGTATCGGTGTTTGGCTATATGACGCACATACCGGACAAGAACTTGACCTACTCACGGGACAGGTGAGTTTGAACAGTATATCGTTCAGTCCGGATGGGAAAACTATCGCAGGCGGCGGTGGGGACAATACCATCCGTCTATGGGCTGCCGACACAGGGGCGCACCTCCGCACTCTTGAAGGGCATACGAGTTGGGTCAATAGTGTATCTTTCAGTCCGGATGGAAAAACTATCGCAAGCGGCAGTAATGACAGAACTATCCGTCTATGGGCTGCCGACACAGGGGCGCACCTCCGCACTCTTGAAGGGCATACGAGTTGGGTCAATAGTGTATCTTTCAGTCCGGATGGAAAAACTATCGCAAGTGCCAGTGAAGACAAAACCACCCATCTATGGGAGACCCATACAGGGGCGCACCTCCGCACTCTTGAAGGGCATGCGCGTGATGTCCGGAGTGCGTCGTTCAGTCCGGATGGAAAAACTATCGCAAGTGCCAGTTCGGACAGAACCATTCGTCTATGGGCTGCCGACACGGGCGCACACCTCCGCACTCTTGAAGGGCATACAGGTTGGGTCTGGAGTGTGTCTTTCAGTCCGGATGGAAAAACTATCGCAAGTAGCGGTAATGACATAACCATCCGTCTATGGGAGACCGATACAGGGGCGCACCTTCGCACTCTTGAAGGGCATACGAGTTGGGTCTGGAGTGTGTCTTTCAGTCCGGATGGAAAAACTATCGCAAGTGCCAGTGAGGACGACACTATCCGTTTATGGGATGCCGACACGGGCGCACATCTCCGCACTCTTGAAGGGCATACCGATTGGATCAATAGTGCATCTTTCAGTCCGGATGGAAAAACTATCGCAAGTGGAAATTCGGACGACACCATCCGTCTATGGGAGGTCGACACGGGAGCACACCTCCGCACACTTAAAGGGCATAGGTGGGATGTCAATAGTGTATCTTTCAGTCCGGATGGAAAAACTATCGCAAGTGGAAGTATGGACGACACCATCCGTCTATGGGATGCCGACACGGGCGCACACCTTCGCACTCTTGAAGGGCATACGGGGCCTGTCTGGAGTGTATCTTTCAGTCCGGATGGGAAAACTATCGCAAGTGGAAGTACGGACAATACCATCCATCTATGGGAAACCGACACGGGCGCACACCTTCGCACTCTTGAAGGGCATACGCGGAGGGTCTATGGTGTGTCTTTCAGTCCGGATGGAAAAACTATCGCAAGTGGCAGTGCGGACAATACCATCCGTCTATGGGAAACCGACACGGGCGCACACCTCCGCACTCTTGAAGAGCATACGAGTTGGGTCTGGAATGTGTCTTTCAGTCCGGATGGGAAAACTATCGCAAGTGGCAGTGGGGACAATACCATCCGTCTATGGGAAACCGACACGGGCGCACACCTTCGCACTCTTGAAGGGCATACGCGGAGTGTCTGGAGTGTGTCTTTCAGTCCGGATGGGAAAACTATCGCAAGTGGCAGTGGGGACAATACCATCCGTCTATGGGAAACCGGCACGGGCGCACACCTCCGCACTCTTGAAGGGCATGCGCGTGTTGTCCGGAGTGTATCTTTCAGTCCGGATGGAAAAACTATCGCAAGTGGCAGTGGGGATGGAACCATGCTGTTGTGGAATTACAGATCCAATGCTGATGAAACAGATCTGGATGAACCGTTTTCCGTTGAGTCACGCGGTAAAAAACTTGTCACACTCGGTCAGATAAAGCGCAACCAACTGTTCCAAAACTATCCTAACCCATTTAATCCAGAGACGTGGATACCGTATCAGTTGGCAAAACCTACGGATGTCCGCATTTTTATCTATGCTGCAGATGGTAAACGCATTCGGATGCTGGATTTAGGGCATCAACCTGTTGGCATCTATCAGAGTCGGAGCCGTGCAGCGTCCTGGGATGGTAGAAACGCAGTTGGTGAGTCTGTTGCAAGTGGCGTGTATTTCTATACGCTCAAAGCAGGGGATTTTACAGCAACTCGAAAGATGCTAATACGCAAGTAATACTACTATAGTTTGGACAATTTTAATAATTTCAACGAGGCTCAGTGAACATTTTACTTATGAAACAATATTCTATTATCTGTATCCATCTCATTCTTTGTGCCGCATTTTTCATCGGGTGCGGTGAAAAAGAAGATAAATCGATTCTCTCAGCACGAAAAGCAACCGTCCAAGGCGATTACGCAGCAGCAGAGTCTGCTGTTCAAAAATCGCTCACTAACGATTCAGAAAATCAAGAAGCAGTCCATCTTAGCCGTTTCCTGCAGTTGCGAAATAGCGTAGATACGAACAATTGGCATCAAGCCATCTCAAAGGCATTGACACATCTTGAAACGTTGAATACTGATATTGACGCAATTTCAGTCCTTGAAGACCCAGATTCAGATGAACTTGACCAACAGGAACGACTTATCCGATCACGGAATTCAATTTCAGGATTACTCGCTACCGCACTTGCAACGGCAGTTGAAAAACAACCCGATTTGCTATTGGACTTAGCAAAAAGATCGGATGCCGTTGTTGTTACAGGGCTATTAGAAGCACAGAAATGTTATCAACCGGCTGTTCTCCAATCGGTCACACAACTTTTGCAACAACTACATAGTCAAACAGAAGGTGCTAACTTCACGACCCTGCTAAAAAATGTTACCCAGCACCAAGACCCACAGATTAGAAAAGCAGCGATCCGTGAATTAAGTACGCTACAAAGCAGTGAACTTATTCCAACATACAAATCAATTCTCACCAAAACGGATGAAGCACCAGCAGTTTCCTATAGTGCTATCGTGGCAGTAGGTGCACTCTGCAAACCTGAATTCCAACCAAATCCTGAAATAATCCCAATACTTCAACTTGCCACAAGAAATAACAACGCACAAGTACGAATGCATGCAGCAAAACTGCTTGGCAAACTTCAAGCAGTGGAGGCTATTGACGATTTAGTCAAGTTATTAGCAGATTCCAATGCTTATGTCAAAGATACCGCTATAGATGCACTTGACAGGATCGGTATGCCAGCAGTCGAAATGCTCTTGGCTATTCTCAAAACAGGTGCAAACAACATCATTCCAGACGTAGATGACGGATTTTCTGATCAATACCGATATATCGCCAGTGCGTATATTGACGACTCTTGGATGAAAAAATACCGCTTAAGAGCACAATCCGCAGCAATTGGGACTTTAGGTAGAATCAGAGCGGAAACGGCAGTTGTGTCTATAATTCAGCTTTTGGCAAATGAGGATTTAAAAGGTGCAGCAAGTGCCGCCTTAATTTCAATGCAAGGAGTTGCAGTGCCAGCACTTATAGACACACTCCAAATAGGTGAATACCGTGTGCAGTTAGAGTCTGCAAATGTACTCAGCACTATCGGTGATCGACGCGCTGTTCAACCTTTTGTTGACATCTTAACAGGCGATACCAACAAAGAGATCAAAGCCATTGCTGCAAGGGGACTCGGAAACATGCGGGCACGCGGGCCAGATAACGCAGCTGTTACTGCACTTACCGATGCACTTGAACTTGACGATACAACGGTTACACAAGCAGCAGAAGCACTTGGCAATATCAATGTTTCTTCTGAAGAAACGATCCGCAAATTGATTGCGATTTCAATGGATAAACTACGGCGCGAAACAGTTAGAACCGCTGCTATCAACGCTTTGTGGCAGATGAAACCTGAAAATGCCACGCAACCGATGCTATTGTTGATGCTGAGTGATGAAACAAGTGCTGTCATCCGGGCAAACGCTGTGAAGGTGCTTAGCCGTATTAAAGACACAGAAACCCTTTCCGTGCTTTTCTGGGTTTTGTCAATGCAGTACGATGATATATCAGATTTTCAGCGACACATGAAAAGGAAGTATAAAACACTTGACGCGCTGAGAGCGCATCTTGACTCTCTCAATATTGAATGGACTGCTGATTATCCGCGTTCGGATTATCGGATTTGGGGAGAGCTTAAGCCCATTCCCAGTCTTGTTCGGAGTGAAGTTGCACGCGCACTCGGTATTTTCAAAGGTGACACCGTCGTTGAACCACTTGTTAACGCATTAGCAGACGATCAACGGGCAACGGTGCGGCGTAGTGCTGCATGGGCACTCGGCAGAGTCGGTGGTGACATAGCAGTTGACGCGCTTATTACTGCGCTAAGAAAGGACAAACAAGGTGTCGTGCGCCAAGAAGCTGCGATCGCTTTAGGCACTATCAAATCTACGAAAAGTGCTATACCTCTGCTGGATATAATCAGAACGGATAAATATGAAACTGCACGACTTGAGGCGACAAAAGCACTTCGAGAAATCAGTCCTGATCTCGTTGATAAAAGTTTAGTTGATATTGTTAAAAAAGGGCGCGGCAGTTTTGAGGATGGTCACGAAGTCCAATCTGTCCAAAATGAGGTTATCGGTGCTCTTTTAAAAAATGGCAATGAAACTACAACTGATTTGCTACTTAACGCGCTCAAGTCTGCTGATGACGAATGGACTCACTGGGTAATCGTCTATATGCTTGGTGTCATTCATAACGTTTCAGCGTTAGACACTATGCTTGCCGAGTTGAAAAATCCGAGTTATGTTACCCGCAAAGAGGCTGTTACTCGGCTCGGCGGTTTTAAAGATCGAAAGACAGTAGAACCCTTAATCGCTATCCTTGAAAATGGAGAGGAATCGGTGTCTATCCGTGCGGCTGCAGCTGCCTCGTTGAACGCACTTCGTGACGAACGCTCAGCACCCGCACTCCGAGAAGCACTCAACGATGAAAACAGTGCTATTCGATTGCAAGCAGTTGCTGCCTTGGGAAGTATAAAAGATGCAAAAGCAGTGCCTAAACTAAGCGAAATGGTTGAGAATCAATTGGAAACGGATGTGATCCGTGCTGCAGCTGTTACTGCACTCGGTAACATCGGTGATAAAGCCTCAGAAGACCTCTTTATCCGCGCGCTTGACATCCGAATCGGTAATATTTCTAATAATGCAATCACAGCACTCGGAAAATTAAAAAGCACAAAAGCCATTCCGAAACTAATTGCAATCCTGGAAGATAAACGGATTCCTTTAGATGCCAGCACGGCTGCGTTGGCAAATGCTTCTCCGCGCATAAAAGCTGCGGTGGCACTTGGCGCAATTGAGGGAACAGCGGCAGCAAACGCCCTTGCTAATCTTATTATAGACGAAACGGAATATATTGTCGCACTTGAAGATGCAGGAAACAGACGCAATTTGGCACTTAACGATAGGAAAAGGAACTGGAGTTGGGAAGTTATTGTCGGTGCTGCGAGAAAACTTAACCTCCCTGAATTCATCGGAGAAAAAATGCAGGCACGCGCAGATGACGAATGGGAAGGGAATCCTATCAGGAACGCTGCGTCCGTTGCATTAGCCCGCACTCGGTCACTTAATGTTTCAGAATTGAGGGAAGCACTCGCGGACCCAGTTGTTGATACGCGAAAAGATACTGCACGAAAAATTGGGGAAACGGGAACAACCGCATTAATCCCAGACCTTGTTCTCGTGGCAAACGGAGAAAATGAGGACAATAAAGATGTTCGGAGATTGGCAACGCAAGCATTAGGTGAACTCGCTGATCCCTCAACTACTGACCCTCTCATTGAAGTCATGAATAACGAGGATAATCATATTGAAATCCGCAGAGATGCTGCACGCGCACTCGGTAAAATCGCTACCGACGAAGCGGTTGCAGCACTTATCGCAAAGCTCACCGAATTGCATACTGAGCAAACAGAACGCTCATTCCGTATTGATATTATAATAGCACTTGGAGACACTAAAAACGCAAGTACGACACAAATTCTTGAAACAGTTTTAGAAGACGCAGATGCAGATATCCATTTCTTAGCAGCATCCGCTCTCTTTGAGATTACTGGTAATGGTTATGGTTATGATCGGTTGTAATGTAGTTTAAATTCGGAGAGAATTGTCTGAGTAAAGTCCTAATATTTTCCATTGCTTAAAAATCCGATAAAGTGTTAGACTAAAGAGAATCATCTATCCAAACATGTTCAAGATGGTGATTAAAGTGGCAAGGAGAAGAATAATAAAAGATCCTCCCAAACGAGGAAATCTTACAAAAAGTGAAATTCAACATGCAGTTGAGGCTGTCGTCTACGGTCTGAACAAAGACACCCATTATGTTATTCAAAGCGATAAAGACGGATGGGATGTGAAACGTGGTGAAGCTACAAAATCACTAAGGCATTTCTCTACTAAAGGAGAAGCCGTGAAGTACGGACGAGAAGTCAGTCAAAACCAAAAGACTGAATTTGTGATCTTTCATAAAAATGGTAGAATTCAAGAATATTAACAAGGAGATTTATATGGCATTTTTTGAATTACGACAATATCGAACCCAGCCCGGACAACGCGACAACTGGGTCAAATACATGGAAGAAACGGTCATCCCGTTTCAGATTTCTAAAGGAATGGTCGTCATCGGTAGTTTTATCGGTGAAGAAGAGGATGACCTCTACGTCTGGATTCGCAGGTTTGAAAGCGAGGAACAGCGGGAGCAACTCTATGCAGCGGTTTATGAAGATGACCGGTGGGTAAATGAAATTTCACCACGCGTCGGGGAGCTCATTGATAGATCAAAAATCGTTGTTACACGGATGGAACCGACCTCGCGCTCACCACATCAATAACAACGGAGATGGTTTATGAACGCAGAAGAAAAATATCTGTTTGACCTGTGGGGATATGTTAACATAGAAGGTGTTTTAGGTGCAGATGAACTTGCAGAACTGAACGCCTTGATTGATGTGCAAGACTATCCTGATCCTGCAGACGATAACATCCATTCACAACGATTCGGTGGCTTCTTAAGTTGGGAAAATGAGGCTTTTCGGAAACTTCTCAATCACCCACGCATCATGCCGTGTTTAGCAGAGGTTGTCGGTCCAAAATTCCGTCTTGATCATGTCTACGGAATTTTGATGATAGAGGGAAATCCGGGTGGTACACTTCACGGTGGCGGCACCCCTTACGATCCATCACAGTACTACGTCTTCAGAAATGATCGGATGTATAACGGTTTAACCGTTGTTTCGTGGGCGTTGACAGACATGCTGCCAGGACACGGCGGTTTCTGCTGTATCCCCGGCAGCCATAAGAGCAACTATCCGTGTCCGCCGCAATTCCGACCTGTAGTGGAAAACAAAACCTGTATGGCACCTGTGCATCAAAAGGCAGGCGATGTCGTCATCTTCACAGAAGCGTTGACTCACGGCACGCTCCCGTGGACTGCTTCACATCAACGCCGCTCAATTCTGTTCAAGTATTCACCAGGACATGCTTCATGGGGGCAAGGCAGATATGACGATGCACTCCGCGATCTGATGACTGAAGAAGATCAGAAGTTGATGCTTGAACCGCCTTATGTTTCACATCGAAAATCGGTGGTTTAGTGATTGTTTGAAGCAATAACAGTTAAAGCAGACAATGAATTCTTTGATTACTTGTGCTTATCTTTTCGGGTTTACAAAAGGCACAGGTAATCTGATCCCAATAGTTAACTGCTGACTACTGATAGCTGACAGCCAATTTACCAATCCGCAACACTACCGTCGGTGTCATAATAATACTCGCCGCCAAGTTCTTCAATATAGGTATCGAGTATCTGTTCCGCTTCCTGTTTATTGATTTCGAATCCGAGTCCCGGCTTTGTCGGCAGATCAATATGTCCATCTGTAACTTGCCAATCTTCTTTGAATAAACCAGCACCTAAACCGTCATCAATCTGTTCTTGGATAAGGAAATTCGGCACAACAGCATCAACATGAAGGGAGGCAGAAAAAGCAACCGGTCCAATCGCGCAATGCGGTGCGATGTGCATATAGTAAACCTCAGCCATATTAGCAATCTTTTTCAGTTCGGTAATACCACCAGCGTGGGAGGTATCAGGTTGTAGGTAAGCAACCGCTTGTTTCTCAAAAACCTCGCGAAAACCCCAACGGGTCAGTAGACGTTCACCTGTGGCAATCGGAAACGGAACGTGGTCGGACACTAATTTCAGCGCATCAACGTTCTCTTGTGGGACGGGTTCCTCAACGAACATTGGACGCATACCTTTGAGTTCATGGCATATCTCAATGGCAAGCGCAGGTGTCATCTTGCCGTGAAAATCAAAGGCGAGTTCAACATCCGGGCCGACCCATTCGCGCATCAGATAGGCACGTTCAACAAACGCGTCAATCACGGCAGGAGGTTCATGGCCGCGCCATTTGCCACCAGGGCCGCTCTTAAACGCTGTGTATCCGCCTTTTTGTTGTAAAAATTCAAGTCGTTCTTTGGCAGCGGCTTTGCCTTCGTTAGTTAGGCTACCGATGCCCCAATGGGCATAAACGCGGATACGATCACGCACAGCACCACCTAAGAGTTGATAAGTCGGCACATCGTAAAATTTGCCCGCAATATCCCATAGTGCCTGATCAATTCCAGACAGAGCAGACATTAAGATATTGCCACCTCGAAAAAAAGCAGATCGATAGACATGTTGCCAGTGGTGTTCAATACGTAACGGGTCTTTACCAATAAAATAGTCGGCAAGTTCTTCAACTGCCGCCCATGTGCTTTTCGGTTTACCTTCAAGTGTTGTTTCACCCCATCCAACGATGCCGGTGTCAGTTGTAATCTTTACAAGCCGCATCCGGTGGCGTGGATAGAATTGTTCAATAGTTGCAATCTTCATTAGAATTTCCTTTTTTGTAGTTGGTGGTTGTCAGTTATAGTAAAATCCGAAAATATATCCACATTTCAATGAATAACAATCTCCACACACTCGCGCTGGCGAGGTTTCCTAACCTCGCCAATGTCCGGTAATTATGGGTTTCACTATAATATTCGGGCATTGGATGTGTGACTTGTAATAGAAAACCTCGGTAGCCAGAAGAAGAAACTGAAAACCGATTACTGTTAACTAATTATAGGAGAAATTATGCCTTCACAACCCAATGTTCTTTTCATGATCGCCGATGATCACCGATGGGATGCCATTGCAGGTATGGGCGATCCAACAGTCAAAACACCAACGATGGATTCACTGATGGCACGTGGCACAACGTTCCACCAAACCCACATCATGGGTTCGCTTTCGGGAGCAGTTTGTGTTCCGAGTCGTGCTGCTGTTCTGACAAGTGCAGGTCTATTCCGAAGCGGTGCAAACCAGATTAACCGAGATTATGCTGTCTGGCCCCAGGTGATGCGTCAAGCAGGTTATCACACATTTTTTAGTGGTAAGTGGCACAATGACAGACAAACATTTGCGGATAGTTTTGATGACGGTGGGACAATTTTCTTCGGTGGCATGGGCAATCAATATAAAGTGCCAATTTTCGATTTTGACCCAACAGGTGCTTATCCGAAAGATGCCAGATATATTGGTGATAAGTTTTCTTCCACTTTGTTTACAGATTCTGCCGTGCAATTTGTAGAAAACTACGACCAAACGGCTCCGTTCTTCCTCTATCTCTCCTTTACGTCACCGCATGATCCTCGGACCCCGCCAGGTGAATACGCGACGATGTATAAACCTGAGGATGTCCCTGTTCCAGAGAATTTCTATCCGGAACACCCATTTGACAATGGGGAGATGCGGATTCGTGACGAAGTTCTGGCAGAATTTCCACGCACCCCTGAAATCGTCCAACAACACATTGCCGATTACTACGGTATGATTACCAGCCAAGATGCCGAAATGGGACGACTTCTGCAGACGTTAGAGGCAAAAGGTCAGCTGGATAACACCATTGTTATCTATACTGCCGATCACGGACTCGCTGTTGGACAACACGGGCTGCTCGGCAAGCAGAATCTCTATAGCCATAGTATCCGCGTTCCATCTATATTTGCTGGTCCGGGAGTTCCCGAAGGCGTTACAGTAGATGCTTTGACCTATCTCTACGATGTATTTCCCACTGTGTGTGACCTAACCGAGGTTGACTGCCCAGATACAGTAGAAGGTAGCAGCTTGGTACCGTTGATGGAAGGATGTGTTGACAAGGTTCGTGATACGGTTTTTGCTGCCTACAAAGATATTCACCGTACTGTCAGCGATGGACGTTGGAAACTCATCCGATATTATGTCTCTAAAGAGACAGGTAAAGGTACGGGTTTCCTCCAACTGTTTGACCTTGAAAACGATCCATGGGAGACAAATAATCTTGCCGATGTTCCTGAACACGCTGAACGTATCAATTCATTGGCTACTGAGCTGAAAAGATGGCAAAACGAAACCGATGATTTTATGAAAGATACACCGGTATTATTGAAGTAGTGGACACTTTGTCAATTGTTATACAAGTTCGACACTGTAGTGAATCGACGTCAAACGTCCTATGTGCATTTGACGTCGATTCACTACAACTTAGTCAAAATCACGTTATTCCTGCTTTTTACTAAGTGATTCTGTTCTTTCAGTCATGATCACATCAAGAATTTCATTGGCAGCATATAAACGGTTGCGTTGTTTACCTGTCACTTCCGTAAGTTTCCCTCTTTTAACAAGGTAATCCACTCCTCGTTTAACCGTAGGAAACGATGTATTCCACCTCTTCATCAATTCTGATATTGAGACAATAGGTTTTCCAAATAATACCTCAACCAGTTGGGCTACAGTCTTTGACACTTTCGGTTCCCTTGCAATCTCCGTGTATTCATCTTTCAATGTGAGAAGTTTTTGAACTGTTGAAAGTGCATCTTCAGATTGTTCACACACACCATCAAGAAAAAACTTCAACCACGATTTCCATTCACCTTTTTGACTCACATTCAACAACAATTCATAATAGGTATCTCTGTGTCGTTCAAAAAAATCAGAGAGATACAGGAGCGGTTGTGATAACACCCCTCGTTCTATTAACATAAATGTAATCAAGAGTCTGCCGATTCTTCCATTTCCATCAACGAATGGGTGAATTGCCTCAAATTGATAATGGACTAACGCACATTGAATCAAAGTTGGTTCTTTTGATTTGGAATGAATATATTTCTCCAACTCGGTAAAACAATCTTTCATTTCAGATACTGGTGGTGGAACATAGGTCGCATCTATTAAAGTACACCCGTGTTTACCAATCCAGTTTTGTTTTGTACGCATTTCCCCTGGTGTTGCATTTTCACCCCGAACACCCTCCATTAATATTTTGTGGATTTCACAAAGAAGCCTTGCACTTATGGGTAAGCGTTTCAACCTTTTGATTCCGTATTCCATAGCATTAACGTAGTTAATAACTTCTTTTACATCAGGGATACGTGGTGTTTCTGTTTGGTCTGCTTCAAACAGAAAGAGTTGCTCTAATCCAGATTGTGTGTTCTCAATTCTGGAACTCATGACTGCCTCTCTGCGTATAAATGGACTGATCAACAGGTGAGGATTTGGAAGTAGTTGGCCGGCCCCAGACAATTTTCCAAGCCTGATATCTGCTTTGGAAAGCATATCTATCAACTCCCAATCCAGTTCAATTTTTGGAGGAAGCGGATTCGGCACAAAAGCCCAATATGGGTGCCTGCTTATACTCCGGATACATTTACCCGCACTTGAATTTCTGAAGTTCTCTTGGTTCATTTCAGATTGTTTTACCTTAATTACAAAGAATTGTGTTATTAATTTTACCTTCTTAAACGTTAATAGGCGATGTCGTTATTAACGTTTACCCTCTTAAACGTTAATAAGCGTTGCTGTTATTAACGTTTAAGAGGGTAAACGTTAATAACTATAGTGAATTTTAGGATCAATTGGACACCCAACACCAGCGAGATTAGCAAAACCTCGCCTACTGTGGAATGGAGGTGTCTATTAAATTTTTAATAAATCATAAACGCTTCCCAATTGCAACCAATCGCGCAGCTTGTTCAGCAGCATCCGCTATCAGTTGCGGTGCATCTGCAACAGCATCCTCAAGCGACATCGGTGCCTGCACAATGCCTAACATCGCATCAATACCCGCATCATAAACGGCATCAGCACCTTCGCCAATACCACCTGCAATCGCAATCACGGGAATTTTGTCCGCTTTTGCTACCTTTGCAACGCCAACAGGCGTCTTCCCAAACGCAGTTTGAAAATCCAATTGTCCCTCGCCTGTGAAGACGAGAGATGCACCTTTCATCCGTTCTTTGAGTTTAACAGTATCAATCATAATATCAACACCGAGTTTCAATTCAGCGTTGAGAAATGCCATAAGTCCTGCCCCTAACCCGCCAGCAGCCCCCGCACCAGGGACATCGTTAAAAGATTGTCCAAAAGTACGCTCCAAAACCGTGTCAAAATGTGTGAGATGGGAATCAAGCGTTTTAATCATCTCAGGCGTTGCCCCCTTTTGTGGACCATAAACGTGTGATGCCCCCTCTCGACCGGTCAATGGATTATTGACATCACATGCAACAACAGTTTCTGTTTCCGAAATAGCGGGATGCAAACCTGTTATATCTATTGATGCTAATTCATTCAGTCCACCGCCCCCGCGCGGAATCGGTTCTCCATTCGCATTCAGAAATTGGACACCGAGTGCCTCAGCCATGCCAGCACCGCCGTCGTTTGTCGCACTGCCACCGATACCGATGATTAAGCGTCTGCACCCTGCTTCCAAAGCAGTACGGATAAGTTGTCCAGTGCCGTAGGTGGTAGTCTTCATCGGATTCCGCTTATCAGGTGGAACAAGCGTCAGACCAGAAGCGGAGGCCATCTCAATGACCGCTGTTTCACCATCCGAAAGGATACCGAATTGTGCGTCAACTTCGTTTCCAAGAGGCGCAAGTACACATTGCGTACGGATATGCCCACCAACCGCATCAACAAGGGATTGTACAGTGCCTTCACCGCCATCTGCCATCGGAATTTTTTCTATGGTGGCAGATGGAAACACGCGGCGAAGCCCTTTCTCAATAGCGTTCGCTGCTTCCAATGCTGTAACACTTCCTTTGAATGAATCTGGCGCTACTACTATTTTCATAACAGGGAGTTTAGCATAAGCAGGATAATTAATCAAGTTCTGGTTTCGGCTATTTACAAGAAGGTTGTAGTCAGAAAAACGGTGATATGCTATACTTTGCTAAACTGTATTTTTGTTCATATTATGAAAACAGGTGACACATGAGTTGGCAATTAGAAACAACAGTCTCTGATGAACAGGTTAACTTTTACAAAGAAAACGGGTATCTTACTTATGGGCGTATCTTTACAGAATCGGAGTTGGACGAACTTCGCGATTATGTAGATGCAATGATAGAGAATCTGCCTGAAGGCAGACGCCCTGAACAGATGGATGTCCCACATTTTGAACATCCGTACTTGTTCAAATACCTCACGCATCCACGCGTCCTGAAGGTCATTGAACGGTTTGTCGGGCCGGATATTGTGCTATGGTCAAGCCACTTTATCAGCAAACGCGAAAACGATGGTATGGCAGTCCCATGGCATCAGGACGGTGTCTATTGGGGTGAATCCCTTGAACCGATGAACGTTATTACGATGTGGTTGGCGGTTGATGAATCTAAGGTTGAAAACGGATGTATGCGTGTCATTCCCGGCAGCCATCAGTTGCGTGATCGGCGTTATGAAGCAGTGAATCGTGACAATAACCTCTTTGGCAGCGAGGTCGTAGAGGCTGATTTAGACGAATCAAAAGCGGTAAATTTAGAACTGGAGGTGGGAGAGTGCCACTTTCACGATGCATGGACAATCCACAATTCCAGTCCGAACATTTCGCAGAAACGGAGGTGTGGCTATACAATGCGCTACATGCCAGCGAATGTTCGTTATCCAGGTGCGGAGTGGCGGCGGACACACAAAATCTACCTGCTACAAGGTGAAGACAGAACAGATGGTTTTAATACTTACGCACCTGTTCCGAAGTAGTCCAATATATAGTCCAACCTATACTTAATTTTTTCGTTGCGAGATCCTTTCTATTCTGATATACTGTTATATCGTGTGTTCTTGAAATAGATATCTTCAAACTGACACCTTCCGATTTGCTTACCGGAGTCTTTGCCAAGGATGAATCGTTATCAGAAACTCATACTTCTACTTTTAGGTGGTATCACATTAGTCGGACTCACAAGTTGCTTCTCCGATCCGCCTCGTCAATCCTCTCACTCAAAGGGGACTGTGAACCGCCAAAATTTCCAGAACCGCCAAAACTACATAAACCGTCAAAGTTCTGTAAACATCCCCTGGCCACATACATCCAATTTACCCATTGTGATTATTGATACTGATGGTAGCTGGATTCCTGACGAACCCAAGATCCCTGCACGGATGAAGATTATTTATGATGAATCTGGTGGCAGAAACAGTTTGGATAACCCCCATATTCATTTTGAGGGAAAAATCGGTATAGAGGTTAGAGGACAGACTTCACAGATGTTTCCGAAAAAACAGTACGGTTTCGAATTTCAGGACGATAAGGGCAATGACAAAGATGTCTCCATATTCCAATTGCCAGCAGAATCGGATTGGGTGCTGAACGGACCTTATTCGGATAAAACCCTCATGCGGAATTACTTAGCTTTTGAATTTAGCAATCGAATCGGTAGATATGCAAGCAGAACAAAATTCGTTGAAGTATTTCTCAATACGAACGGCGATAAAACAATCAAGGCACGGCATTACGTCGGTGTCTATCTACTTATAGAAAAGATCAAGCGAGGGAAAAACCGCGTCCCTGTTCAATCTTTGAAACCGAACCACAACAAGCCTCCCGAAATTACTGGGGGATATATCCTGAAAATCGACAAAATGGATTCAAAAGAAACTTTCTTCTATACTCGGCTCGGCACACATTTTGCCCATGTCCATCCGAAAGGGCGCGAGATGTCATATCTCCAAAGAGCGTGGATTCAAAACTATATGAGCGATTTTGAAGCTGTCTTAGCCAGTCCGAAGTTTAAAGACCCAAAGCATGGATATACAAAGTATATTGATATAGATTCTTTTATTGACCATTTTATTATCAATGAGCTTTTCAAAAACACGGATGGATTCCGCCTCAGCACATATATGTACAAAGATAGAGGTGGAAAACTGACGATGGGACCGGTCTGGGATTTTAATTTATCAATGGGAAATACTGTTATCCATAACGGTTGGGAAACTGATAGTTGGCTTATTTATACAAACCCTGTTCCGTTCTGGTGGGATCGGCTGCTATCGGACGAAACCTTTAAACAGAAACTCGTCAAGAAGTGGAAAACACTTCGCAAAAATGAACTTACGACATCAGAAATCCTTGGCGAAATTGATAGAACTGCTGAATACCTGTCAGAAGCACAAAAACGGAACTTCCAGAGATGGCGTGTGCTGGGACATTTACTTTTTGCCAACCCCGGACCGGGACATCCCACATATCAGGGAGAAGTGGACGAAATGAAAACTTGGCTGCAAACCCGACTGAAGTGGATGGATAAACACATTGAATTGTTACCTCAAAAAAATCAAGACTCTCAAAGGTATAGACGATTCTAAGCAATATCTGTTGACTGGCAGCAAACTGTCCGAAGATTAATTTATTAATAGGGAAGCAGACACACCTTTCCAAAATTCTTACGCGACTCCAACAGTTGGTGTGCTTCAGCTGCTTTTTCTAAAGGTAGTGTACGATCAATGATGGGAACTAACCGTCGCTGTTCTGCAAGACGAACAAGTTTTCGGAGTTCTGTCGGAGTGCCTAACGCAGACCCCATAATAGTAAGTTGTTTTTGATACATTTTGCGGATATTGATCTCTCCAATATTGCCCGTTGTTACACCGCACGAAACAAGTCTACCGTTTTTGGCAAGACTACTGATACTCTGCTCCCACGTTGCAGCACCCACATGCTCAAGCACAACATCAACACCACGTCCGTTTGTCTCCGCAAGGACAACCTCTGAAAAGTCAACATCAGTGTAGTTTATGGTAACATCTGCACCGAAATGTTTGGCGCGTGCTAATTTTTCATCAGTGCTTGCAGTCGCAAAAATGCGTGCGCCAACGAGTTTAGCGATTTGTAAACCCGCACTCCCGACACTCCCTCCCGCACCAAGTATCAGCACATCTTCACCTGCACAGAGTTGCGCGCGCGTGATGAGCATGTGCCACGCTGTAAGATAAGCAATCGGCAGTGCTGATGCTTCAACGAAAGACAACGTATCCGCTATCCGAATTGCATTTTTAGCAGGTGCTTTGACGAACTCTGCATAACCGCCATCTGTCTGGAATCCAAGTAGTTGTTGTGTGTCACACAAGTTTTCATAACCGTTGATGCAGTCGCTGCACACACCGCAGGGAATACATGGTGCGAGCAACACGCGGTCACCGATAGCAAATTCAGGATGTTCTCCAGAAATTTCGGCTATTTCGCCTGCAATGTCAGAGCCTAAAATGTGGGGAGTGCCAGTTTCTTCAAGTTTCTGTTTTATCTCAGGTCGGTTGCGCCGTGCGTGGATGTCAAGATAGTTGACAGCGCATGACTTGACTTTGACAAGGATTTCATTAAGGCCAAGGGTAGGTTGTTCTACCTCTTGGTACTGTAATACGTCAACTTCGCCTTGTTCTGTGAACGCAATTGCTTTCATTCCCGCATCCAATCCAGTATGTATGAATGCCCTACCCGTAAGCACCATGATTGAGAAACCCTAATAACCGCCGTAGCCGCGGGTTTGCGTCCCGATAGACCGATTCTGGCATATTGTAATTCATGAACGGATAGAATTTATGACCTACCAATCGGCGCGCGTAAGTTATCTGCGTAATGTATCGAGTGCGTTGGCTCTGATTCGGGCCTCCCCGATGCCATACCTGATTGTTAAACATAATCACACTTCCCGCTTTGCCGAGGTTATATTGGATATTATCTTCCCACTCCGTTCCCTCTACGGGATTCGGAGGCGATGCACCGAAAAGATGTGATCCGGGAATAACCTCTGTTCCGCCATGCTCAATCTCTGTGACATCCGTGAGGTAATAGTTAGCAGTAAAGAGAAGCACAGGCAGTTTTACGTTTTTTGGCGGTTCCCCCTCTGTGACAAGGTAGTGAGGTGAGTCATCTTGATGCCATGACGTTATACCGCCCCCAGGACGTGTCTGAAAGGAGTTGTTGTGAATTACGTGACATTCGCCTGGAATAAGTGCTTCTGCAAACGAGACGATTGGTTCTATGTCAAACAATCTGAGGTTTGCCTTGCTATGTTCGAACATGCGGTGACATAGATGCATGGTAGATTCGAAGGTGCCGCTATTCAAGCCATTCGGATTTTTTTCAAGCGACCACTCCAAATCTTGTCGAAGTTCTGCACAGTGATCGGGGGTCAACACATTTTGAAGGAATAGGCATCCGTCACGGTGGAAGGTCTCCACCCATTCCTGGATTTGTTCTGGACTGACATCTTGTTCTGACCAATAACGTGTTTCAGACATGAGATACCTCTGTAAAAGTTAACATGGACAGAGTCGTATCCCTGTCCATGTTAAGTGTTCCGTAGCAGTTTTAACTGTGGGTGCTGCGCTTATGACAAGAAGCTAGCCCATCGCAGCGGCAACAATAATACCGAGTGAGACAAGCACACCCGCAACTGCAATACCAGCGGCGACGTTGTTCTCTTCCGCAATTTGTTTGTTGAGATCATAGGGCGTTGCCATATCAAAAACCTTATACCCGACCATTAAAACAACTAATCCCACAATGCTAAAGATAATCCCTTCAATAATAAGAACTCCGAGGGCTTTAAAGTTTAACAGTGAGGTTTCTTCTGCGGCAGCACCATCGTCTTGTGCCATAGTAGTTGTTACAAATATAGCAAAGACACAGAGTGATACCATAACTAAACAGAATGTTGCTGATACGATTTTTTTCGCTTTCATGGTTCCTCCTATTGGGACAAGCATGTCCCGTTTGCAAAATTTTGAAGTGTGCCAAAGTTAGCAAATCATTAAAAATGGTGGTTTCGTTCCATTTTAATTCTACATACTTTATACACTTTACAGAATTTCGGTAATTTATTCAACATTTTTAAGTAGTTGAAACTGCATATCAGCAGTAATGTGTACCTGTTTTATCAAGATAGCGTCTTTTTCTTCAATGTAACGCCATCCGGATGTGACATCTTCAAGAGAATCGACTTGCGGAATATCATAAGGAGAATCATCCGTATCGTCATTGCTCTCTGCAATTTGCGCACGGATGAGAGATGGAACTTGTTCATAACCGGTAATCAGTGTGTGGCTTATTTCATTTTCCGCATAGTTAAGGGTCCACTTTAGTTCACCATTGCGGGATGTGGTTACATCTTCGGGAGTTGCACCAGAGCTCAAATGGATTGAACCTGCGATTGCGGTTTTAACGCCTGGGTCAAGTCCGCGAAGTGTATACACGTTGACCATAATATCTTCAGGATTGAGGTGTGGACCTTTACCTTCAGTGCAGAATCCATAAAACCCATCAGGATAAGTCCCTTTCAGTTCACCATCTGTCCACTGCTGATACATGGCACTTATCGTAATGCCTTCAGCAACCTGCTGCCACCTTTCATCGTGTGTATGTTGATTTAGGCGCTGCAAATAGTAGGCATAGACTAAACCGTTCCACTGCACCGGAACACCAAACCATGAATGGGTATAGAATGTGGTTCCAAAAACTGGTATAGAAGCAAACTGCATACCAGGTCGGTCAGAAAGATGCCAATGGTAGAGGAACGGTAGTCCTGTTTTTGCCCAATATTCGGCACGTTTCAGATATGTTTTATTACTGGTGATTTCGTGTGCTTCCACATAAGCACCGATTGCATGTGCTGCAGCGAGGATATCCGGTTCATACAGCGGACACTCCCATGCCTGCGCCCCACGTGGCACCAAAAAACGATCCATGAACGAGAGCGCTTTTTTACCTGCTTCAAGGGAGGCATTGTTGCCTGTGATACGTGCATGTTTTAAGAGTTTTAAAGCATTTGCTGCACACGTACCAAGAACGACATCCCCGGCTTTCCCAAGGTTCTCTGTCTTCTCCGAAGTCGGTTGAAAGCCCCAACTGCCATCCTCTGCCTGAGCCTCAATTATGGGTTGCACTTCAGCCTCATAGTATCCTAAAGCAGCATCTAAATATCCATAATAGAATGGAAATTCTCCGCTGAGTATGTGGCACGATCCTCGTGCCGCCAAACCACCCGCATCTGTATCAGCAATCGTTTTTTCTGCTATCTCTTTGACCCGTTCCTTAACATCTTCAGATTTCGTTACAAGGTAATCGTACCAAAGTAAAGTAGCAAATCCAGGTTCGTTATGGGAAGCCCAATCGACACAGTGCCTGGATTGCCTTGCCTCTTCATCCCAGACAGTATGCATAAATCCATGTCGCGAGAGCAGCATCTCTTCTTCATCATCGCGAGGCGGTTCGAGTGGTTCAGGAGTACCATAAGCAGATGTCCAATGTGAAATAGCATCTAAGATAGACGCGTTTCCATCTGCAATAATTTCACAATCAATTGTGATAGGTTGTTCCGAAGTTAGTCGGTAAGCAGTTTCGGCAACAAGCGTATTCTCTTTTACCCATTCTGGCACAGTTGGCACAAAAAGCCCCATTAGATGGTTTCGCTCTTGGTGATGCCAATTCGGTGAAGCAAACACAGCAGAGACATTTTGTGCTTCACCATCCCAACTTTGCAATGGATTCCAAGCAATGCCGACAACCGATTTTTGGACCTCAACTGCCATCACCGGCACAGTGATTTTATAGGGATGCGGCGCCAGTCGGTTGTTGAGTGGTGGCGCAGCATCACGTGTATTTGAAGAGGGTTCGTTCTCTTCAAGGAATTCGAGACCGGGAAATAATGCTGCAGTCTTCTTCTCTCGGGTGCTTTTATGCCCAGCGTAAATTTCTGCACCCCGGAAAGCAAGAAGTTCGCGTTCCCCATCAACTGTTAGTCGGTATACCGTTTTGATACGTTTTGCATCTTCTGTGAGGATAAAATTTAACTGAAGTGTCCACGTAACACCGTCAACATCTTTATGTTTACCTGTGATGCAAACAATGGATTCTCCGAGACTATTACCGGCTAATTGAACATCGTTTGGAATAAACTTTAGGTTGTGGACAGTATCATTAGATAGGTAAGTTGCCTCAGCAACCATTTTGGAGGTTGCTACTTGTAGGTAGGCATTCCCTTTCGCTACGAAAATCGCATAATATTCAAAACCTAACTCGGATTTTGCTGGTGAATTCTTATTGGTTTTACGACTCTTCGATTGAGATTGTCCACCGTTATGGACAAGTATGATACGGAGGTTTTTATTGCTTATCACCACATGTTCGCCGTACATGTAGGTATGGAGTTCTGGAACGACCTGCGCTTCAAGCTTCGGCAGTGCAGGGCGAATGTGGACGACACCCTCCCCCTTTGTTGTGCCTTCAATATGACGAGATTTGATCAAGACGCTGAAATTAATCACAGTCGGACGTAGGACACTACGTGCATGCCATACAAAAGTTGATGTCTCACCAGGGGCAAGTGCCTTGACATAATGTGTGGACCGTCCACGTCGTAACTTAACATCATTGATGCTAAGTCGTGTTTTGCTATCCTTTGCGACTGGTCCCGCACCAACGTTTCTGATCGTGCATTGTATTTCAAATACTTCTCCCGCACTAACGACCGCTGCCGTGGTATCCACACTTACGATTTCTAATTTCGGTTGTGAAGCGTAAAGTGTTAAGTCAATCGGCTCGTTTTCTAATTGATTGTAGATTTCAGCCGCGATTTTATGTGCAGGTGTCCAACGACCACGATTGAATTCAAACAGCGCCGTGCGCTCTTCAGGCAATTTCGCAATCGCAAGTCCACACTGGACTTCTGGTGGGAATCCGTGATCGACTTCAGTCCGAGTGAGTTTGAGAAGTTTCGGTTGTCCCCATAATGCCCATGCAAAGCTGTTATTTCCCTCTACATTACATTGTGTGATAAAGACAAGTTCCACTTTTTCGCCTGCGTAGCGGGTTAAATCTACCCCGTTTTCAGCCCAATGGCACTCGGTTGAAACAGCTTCAAAACATTGTTCACCAGAAATTTCAATAGAAAATTTAACACCGCCAGGTTGTCTTTGCGGATCATCAAACACAACGCCATCTCTTAACCCGATACTGAAATGTAGACAGAGATTCTCATTCTCTTCAACTGAAGGAAGGGTTAATTCATAAACAATTCGGGCAGAATCAGTTGATAATGGGTGTTCAAAGAGCGCAGGTTTGGTAACACCGCCTGCTGTATCTGCCATGTTAGCAGATACGTGTTCAGCACCAGAGTGTTGGCTCTCTTCAAACATCGCAACGAAATCAAACAATTCCTCACTCTCACCAAGAGAATAAGAGATTTGCGGTTTGCTTGGAGCGGGTGTCTCATCAACTTCAGACGTTTCGTCTACATAAGACAGGACAACAACTTCTTCCAGTGTTTCATCAGCATGAGGGACTTCTCCTAAATCAGGTGTTTCAGTTACCTCTGGCGAAACGCCCGAATCAGACTCCACCTGTTCAATATCAGGTGTTTCCTCCTCTACATTTTCATCAATAGGCTCAGGCGAATCAGGATTAGGAGTTTCGTTTGAACGTTCAGGCTCTGGTTGTTCTTGATCAAGTGCCTCCTCGTCATTTTGTGTTTCTTCTTCCATTTTTCCGATAAGAAAATGTTGGAAAAACGTCAGCATGTTATATCTCCTCTGGTCTATTTAGGCAGTATTATGGCATTTATTGTTTCTCTTGCCACTGCTGTTTTTTCTGTTTCATTTCATCATTAAGAACAAGGTCGGATGAGGGTGTTTGGTTTGCCTCGTCAATAATCCAATTCCCATCTTCATCCTTTAACACCGGTTTGCGCTGTGCAACGGGTAGCACCCCAAACGGTTTATGCGGCTCTATCTGATACCAGTACGCAACAGAGGATGTCTCGTTGCTAAGATGGTTACCGTGTCCGTGTTCAATTGTTACCCGAATCTCCTTCTCAAAACGGATAGGGTTTTCCAGATGAAATACATAAGACGTCTGATAACCGTTGGTGTTGTTTTCGTGAATAGATGAGCCGTTATGTGCAAAGGCATTTTGCTGCATGCCCCACGCTTGATTGAGATAATCCTCTGATCCAGTGCCGTGTAAATCGGGAGGCCACTTATAGCCATCAATCCAAATCATATCATCGCCTTCACCCCACCACGTGCCTTGGAAGTTGCTAACAGAGAGGTTACAACCGATATAGTGTCCTTTACCTTCTGCGGATAGGATAAGATAATTATTGTCCCACGCGAGACGTTCAGCATTGATGATGTTTGCTTCCGCTGTGTTGACTTTAATTTCATGCCCCCACCCATCACACGGATTTTCACGGTGGAATTGCGCATGAAAATAGGCGATATCGTCACCGTGCAGTTTAGGGTATAACTCATAATCAATATAAAAGTATTGGCGGTGCGGCGTGTCACCTTCATTGACAAGTTCAATTCGGGCAGAGCGGTTAAACGGCATTTGTAAATAGCTGTTGAGCGCACACCCTGTGTTAAATTGATTGTTGCTGTGCGTAGAAGCTGAAAACGGAATGGAATCGTAAGAGTTCACAATTTCGTTTCCAAGTCCAAAAAAATCGCCTAACGGACACAAAACACTCGGATGCTCCTCATCATCCCAAAACATCCGAATCAGCACGTTCCGATACCCGTCCCGCTGCGTCATCCAAATATGATTGATACACCCCGGACCTTTTATATCGGCGAGAACGTGGGTTTCACCGGGCGCAATTTTCCATGCATCGCTGTTGCGTCCTGTGGTATCCCACGAGGAGGCACGTAAAGATCGCGCATCTTTCGTACGCGTCAATGATGATAATAATCCATCAACATAGTTCATTTAGTTCATCCTTTTTTTACGATTTATTTTCATGTTATTACAGAATATGTAATTTTAGGCTTATAAATTTACGTTTTCCTCACAATTTTTTTGTCTTGCAGGATAGTTTAGGTCTCGCTTTTACATTTTTATTCCTTGTGTCATCTGATGAACACCCGATAAAGTATGTCATGCATAGAACTAACAAGATAATTCGTAGGAATAACACGCGTATCAATTTTCTATTTGATAATTCTGGCTTCAGTATCATGATTGTAAACTATTTTGACAGAGTAACCATTGCCGGTGTCTTCTCGGGTTCCCTGCTGTTCTTAGCAATCCATCCTATACCTTTTGATTTTAATGTCCATTTACCTTTTTTTCTTACCCAAATATAGGAATTCCCAGAAGCACTCAACCATCCCTCATAGTATCCACCATAGATTTCAACATGATTCCTGGTGATCCAACCCAAACCCACCCATTTACAACTATCAATTCTAAACAGAATACCATTATTCTCTATAATATCCTCACCCTCTCTGAGAAACATTGACCCTTCTATAAATTCTGATCCTTTCTTTACTCGTGGTGCGTGCCCATCAAACCGAGCCAAAAAGTCTGAAGACGGATCTTTTCCTGCAATTTCCAAGAAATACGCTTCGGCATTTTGTTGAGCACCTGAGTCATTGTTTTCAAATTTATAACGGAAAAAGGCTTCAAAAGCATCGAGTACTTTTTGGTTATTTCCAAAAGTAGAAAGATTGAAAAAAATAAAAGAGCAAGCAATAAGTCCCAAATCAGCGATTAACACGCAAATTGTATACTTTCTAAATTTTAATTTCATAGGAATGAACCTATTATTTGTCTAAAACTACTGATTTACGATTCCACGATAGCACGCATCTTTTCCAACCCAATCCGAGCAACTTCCGCCGGGTCCTCCTCCCAATAACTCGGATTGAACAACTCTAACGAGATAACGCCCGAATACTCAGCGTCTTTCAAAATAGAGATCATCCGTTTTAGGTCAAGGATACCATCACCAGGATAAACCCTATCTGCATCAGTCTGTTCAGCACGTGCAGGTTTGGCAGGGGCATCGTTGAAATGGAACACAGCGATTTTATCACCGGGAATGCCCTCCATATCCGCTATTTCTCCACCACCGCGATAGATATGGAACGGGTCAAGAACAATCGTGCTATCTGGATGGTCTGCCACCTCTATCACTTCCCACGCATGTTTCACCTGATTGACGCCATCAACAAAACCGAGGAATTCCATCGCAGGTTTAACGCCGAACTCACGTCCGAGTTCAAGCAGTTCGCGGTAATTTTCGCCGCCTAACTGCAAGTCTGCCACCTCACGCGGTGGACTTGAGATGATATAGGTTGCACCGACAGCAGCGGCTTGTGCCATCCGTTTTTTCACATCCTCAATCGCTTTCTGATGTTCTGTGCCTGTTGTATTCAACCATCCGTGCAAGGCGATGACGGTAGGCACTGAAAGTCCCTGATCATCAAGTGCTTTTTTCACATCGTCAAGTGAACCGCCCTGCTCTTCATAATCCGATAAATCGTTATTCCACAACTCAATCGCTGTATAGCCAGTTTCCCCTGCAATCCGAATTTTATCCATCAAATCTGCAGGACGAATTGTACTTGTATTCAACCCTAACTGAAATTGTCCCATGCTATCTCCTTATTTGTCCATCAAAGCGCGAATGAAGCGGACATCTACACGAGCCAGATCAATCACACTGTCCACAGGTTCACCGCTATATTCACTATGAAAGCTAACAGGTCCTGAGAATTCTATCGTTTTCAGTGTATCAAGTGCTGTTTCCCAATCAACAAAGCCTTTCCCCATGCGGACGACTTTACCGCCCCGCATGCCGGGTGAACGCGCAAGGTCTTTAAAAGCAATGACAGCGAGATGCGATCTGACAATATCAAGTGCCATGTTAATCGGTTCGCCAACGATCGACAGGTGTCCCGTGTCAGCAAAAACGCCCACGTGTTGTGGCTCAAACCCTTTTACTAAATTCATCACCGCACATGAATTTAACCCCATGGAAGTTCCCGAATGGTTATGAATACACGTCCGAGGCCCGTATTTCTCAGAGAGTTTCGCGAATCCGTCAAGCTGACCGCGGATAAAATCTACCTGCGCCCAGTATCCACCATCTTCTGCATGCCAATGCCAATATCCCAACTTGATATTTTCAACACCTGATTCACCTGCCGCGGCATAAACGCGGGCTGTTTCGTCTTTAGAAGGGTCTAAAAAATCTCCAGGGGTCGTAACAAGCGGAATAGACAAACCCGCTTCTGCAAACTGTTTCGCGGCTGCAGGTAATTCTTTCTCCGCATTTTCGGGGTTTACCGGATAACCGGGACGCACACAAAGGTCAGCACCTTCAACACCCACTACTTGTAATGCAGTGATAATATCTGGAATTTCTAAACCTTCCAGATGTTTTGTGAACATTATAAATTTCATATTATGTTTTCTTCAAATTGTAGGAGCGATCTCCGAATCGCGACCTTCTGCTACCAATCCACAACAGAACCATCATCTGGATGGTAAGATTCTGGATTTCTCCAATCGTGATCAATTTTATCTTCAAGTGCATCTTCGTCCAGTTCAATGCCTAAACCAGGACCAGTCGGAAGATCGACAAACCCATCCTTGAAAACAAACGGATTTTTGAGATACCCTTCACCGAGGGTTGTATGTTCCTGCATCACAAAGTTCGGAATAGAGGCATCTAACTGGATACATGCTGCTAACGAAATAGGACCGAGCGGGTTGTGCGGTGCGATACCGCCATAATATGCCTCTGCCATCCCAGCGATGATACGCACTTCATTGATACCCCCCGCATGACATAGGTCTGGTTGCAAAATAGATGCCGCCTGTTTCTCTAAAATCTCACGGAATCCCCACTTGGTGAAAATCCGTTCACCTGTGGCAATCGGTAAATGTGTGCTACGTGCGATTTCAGCAAGTGTATCCACATTTTGGCACTGGATCGGTTCTTCAACAAACATCGGTTGATACGGTTCTAACGCCTTAATTAATACCTTTGCTGTCTGCGGACTTACCGCGCCGTGGAAATCTATTGCCAAATCAACCTCTGTGCCTGCGGCTTCACGTAGTGCAGCAAAATGCTCAACGGCTCTATCTATAAATGCCTTGTTTTCAATGATACGTGCGGGTCTGCCGCCTGCCACACCCGTTTTGAATGCAGTAAACCCTTTGTCAATCCATTCTTTAATACCCTGCGGATCGCCGCCACCTTTGTACAGCCGAATACGATCGCGAGTTGGTCCGCCAAAAAGTTGATAAACAGGTACACCGAGCGATTTTCCTGCTAAATCCCATAATGCCTGTTCAACGCCACTCAATGCGCTTGTAAGAATGGGACCGCCGCGGTAAAATGCATGGCGATACATCGCTTGCCAATGATGCACAACCCGTCTTGGGTCTTCACCGACTAAGTAAGGCGCAAGTTCATCAACTGCTTGCGCGCACGTCTTCGCGCGTCCCTCTAAAATGGGTTCTCCGAGACCAACTAATCCTTCATCGGTGTGTATTTTTAGAAAGAGCCAACGCGGCTGCACAAGAAACGTTTCTAATTTCGTTATTTTCATCGGTTCACCTTTACGACACACAAGCGTGTCTATAATTTTATTTATGGTACCATCATATTCATATTTTGTCAATCTCTTTTCAAGTGATTTTGTTTATAGTCTAATCCGAAAATATGTTCACATTTCAATGAACAACAATCCCCATACGTTCTCGCTGGCGAGGTTTCCGAACCTCGCCAATTTTGTAGCGTAAACTGTCAGTTTGCGCCCTCACAGGCACAATCTAACAAATTATGCTACATAAGTGGCAACTTGGGTATGTATAGTAAAACCTATAAACGTGCAATTGCATGAACAATAAGCAGCTTGCATAACTTCTCCACTTGTGCTATTATGCTTTCACTGAAAAAAGAATTTATCAGATTGTAGGAGTATTGCGGTGTTCACCAACGTGTGGAAACCGTAGAGAAGAAATGCAATTAGAAACTGCAACATTGGGTGCGGGGTGTTTTTGGTGTGTTGAAGCAGTTTTTCAGCAATTAGAAGGTGTCCATAAGGTAGTCTCAGGTTATACCGGTGGCACAACTGTAAATCCGAACTATCGCGCTGTCTGTGCGGGGATGACGGGACATGCAGAGGTCGCTCAAATAGAGTTTGATCCAGAAGTGATCTCTTTTGAAGAACTGTTGGAAGTTTTCTGGCACACACACGATCCAACGACGTTGAATCGGCAAGGAAACGATACTGGCACACAGTACCGTTCTGCAATTTTCTATCATTCCGAAGAACAGCAGCGCATCGCCGAAGAATCTAAAGCGGAAATGGATAAATCTGGGATGTGGGACGATCCAATTGTCACAGAGATCACGGAAATTGATGTCTTTTATCCGGCTGAAGACTATCACCAAAACTATTTTCAGTTGAATCCGAAACAGCCGTACTGCCAATTCGTGATTCATCCGAAGATGAAAAAGTTTACAAAGGACTTCAAGAATAAACTTAAATCCAGATAAGGTTTTCTGATAAAGACGTAACAGGTGTTCTTTATTATGAGAACCTTTATTTTATGTTAGGAGGGAAAAATATTGAAACCGAATTTTATAGGTGTAATATTGATTGCTACGTTTTTACACTGTTTCATCGCGGGCAGTGTGATATCCCAAGAGACAGAACAACCAATCCCTGTCCAAGTTGAAACACCGCGACGTGTTACAATTGTTTCAGAAAAGACCTACAACGGATTTTTGCAACCACGTGCAGAAGTGAAAGTGTTTGCCAATATTTCAGGTAAAATCGTTGCACTCAATGTGGAAGCTGGACAGAAGGTAGCAAAAGGAGATACGCTTGCGCAGATTAGTGCGCGTGAAACAAGCATCGCAGCAATAAAGGCTGAAGTAGCATTAAGCGTTGCCAAATCGCAACTCACAACAGCGGAAGCAAATGCACAAACGCGCACAGAAACGCAACTTGTGACAGCAAAAGAAGCAGTTGCGGAGGCGGAAGCAAAACATGAAGAAACAAAATCACTCGCTGAGATGCGTATTCGTAATCAGTTGGTCCAGGCAGAATCTGCTCTCAAAGTTGCATCGTCAAACCTTGAACGCGCAAAAGTCAGCTCAGAACAAGGACTGGAACGGGCAAAAACAGAGTTTACCAAAACCACTTCCGATTATGAACGGAATAAGGAACTTCACGAAAAAGAACTCATCAGTGACAGCGATTTTGAATCATCAGAAACGCGGTACAAACTCGGAAAAAGCCGATATGAAGAGGCGGTTGCTGCAGCGAATCAGTTTAAAGATGGGACTGCCCAAATTGCCGTAGAAAAAGCGAAAGCAGAATTGGCAGTTGCACAGAAAATAGTTGAAAGCAAAGGCTGGGAGCGTGAAATCGCTGCAGCTGAATCTAAAATTACGCAAGCGAAAGCCAACTTGGTTACTGCCCAAAAACTCGTAGACGCAAAAGCATGGGAGCGTGAAATCGCTATTGCGAAATCTGCTGTCAGTGAAGCAGAGGAACAATTGAAACTGGCACGGGAACAGGTGAATCAGGCAGCTATTATCTCCCCTATTGATGGTGTGATTGCACATCGTCATCAGGAACTCGGAGACTATGCAAAAACTGCTGCTACTTCTGGTCAACCTGTATATACTGTTGTTGCTGTAGATGTCCTCAAAGCTGTTTGGACAGTGCCTGTGAGCGATATTAACCGAATTAAAAACGGAAATATGGTGCTTATCTCAACAGCATCCGGCATTCAGAATATTATCGGGACAATTGATTTCATTAGTCCAACTGTCAAACAGGGTGAAAATACAGTTGTTGTTCATGCAACGCTACGGAATTTTGCAAGCATGCCAAACACAGAAAACGGGTCTCCTGCCCCGATTGACAATAGTGGATTAAAACCGGGCACATCGACTACTATCTCAATCAAGACAGGTGAGCGGAAAAATGTCCTGTTGCTACCACGTCGTGCTGCGCTGCAGATTCAGGGTGGAACAGGGAACATTTTTGTCGTTGAGGAAGGTGTGGCGCGCCTAAAACAGGTAAACGTTGGCGGCGTATACGGTAGCGAAATAGAAGTGAGTTCACGTCTTGCACAAACAACGCGGGTGATTGTTGACAATCAGCATCTGCTTAAGGATGGGATGGCAGTTTCAGTTGCGCGGAATTGAACGATGGTTCTGTTTATTGCTTACCAAGCACATAAACCTGAATATGTTCCCACTTCCGTTTAGATCGATGCGTTGCAACGCGTCTTTTAAAAAGGTTTTTGCAAACAAATCCTGACTCATCTATTATCGCTTCAACGTTCGCGATTGCTTTAGGACCAGAGGCATCTGCATAACCTAATAATAGTATTCCATCAGGTTTCAAATAGTTCGGCACTTGTTTAAAAAAACGTTTTAATGTTTGCTGTTTTTCATCGTGGATCGCCAATTCCGATCTGTTTCGCACACGCGCAACAACCCACGGAGCATTGAAAATAACGATGTCAAATTGGACTGATGGAAACGGATCAAATAGGTCCCCGGATGGCATAACATGCACATTGTCTGAATTTGACAATATCCGCTGAACGTTCAGTTTCGTTGTTGCCACCGCTTCAGGAAGAATATCAGACGCATATATTTTCGCTTCTGCTCCTAACTCTTGCTGTGCAAGCAGTGTCAAACACCCGCTTCCACAACCGATGTCTGCAATTATCGGTTTATTCTGGGCGTGTTTGTCCTTCACACTTTGCAGTGCCTCTTGAAAGCATTCAATTGTTTCTTGAGAACGCGGCGCGAGAACGTTTTCAGACGCAACGAGGGGTGCGTCTAAGGCGTGGATAGGATACGTTTCTTCAAGCGCGTTTTGAATGCGTTGAATAGTAACAACGGGGACAAGAAATGGGCACTCTTCGTTAACATCTGGCGGTTCACCAATCAATTCCAATAAATACGGTACAACAGGAGCAGGTTCAACCTGTAAAACACCCTTCTGATCTGCCCAACACATCAACCTTAACAGTGCTGCTTCTCGATCCTGTTTTGGATTGTTACGTTGCTGATGTGACTTGCCTTTTTCCCCACGTTTGGTGTTTGGCGCAGATAATTCCTTTTTGTGCCGCTGGATGTAGTCCATCATGGTGGTAATTTGTTCCCATTCACCTTGAACAACAGCGACACCACCACGTTGAATGTGCGTGAAGACACGTCCAAGATTTTTTAACTCTTGATGCGTAAACAACCTTACGCTTCCACGTGCAAACACCGCATCGCGACATTCGGTAGGAACGTAGATTTCACCGATAGGACTGACGGAATAGAATTTTTTCATTTGATCAACGTGGATTAGCGAACTGCCACAACCTTCCCAGTCTGGACCGATTCTGCTTCCTTGTAGCAGAGCAGGAGCGCGTCTCTTGCCCCAACACCAGATAAAGCCGTGGGTTCTTCCTCCCAATCAATAGCATCAACAGCGTATTGAATCTCTGCAGTGAACGCATCAATTGGGTCAACTTCTCCCAAATCCACTTGTTCAACCGTGCCGTCCTCTGTGAGGAGCGTCAGCGGCATTGCAGTAGAAGGTTCTCCAGCAAGCGTAGAGAAATCAAACAGTAGCGTTGCTTTTTCAAGAAAAATCTCAAATCCATGTGAAAAGGCTCTACCTTTTTGTGAAATTGCACCTGATGAACAACTCACCGTCAGTTCCTTATCGTTGTAGATATATTGCGTTGTCAAATAGTCTATGAAATTACCACCCGCCAATTTACCTTGTGAAAACACAGCATCGGGAACACCACACAACAGCTGAATAAAATGTGTATCGTGAATATGTAAGTCAATGCCAGGACCGCCACTCTTTTCAATGTCAGCAATGTCCCGTGACCAACTCGGTTTAGAGATAATCCGTTTAAAGTGCGCGCCAAGAAGTTCGCCATATTCTCCACTTTCGACCAGTTTCTTTGCGTACGCATATTCAGCAAAGAAGGGAAGAACGTGTGCCACCATAAATTCTTTGTCTGTTTGTTCGGCAAGTTCAACGATTTCATTTGCATCGTCAATATCAATAGAGATCGGTTTTTCAACGAGGGTGTGTTTTCCTGCTTGCAGGGATGCCATACTAACAGATTTATGAAGATGTGTCGGTAAACATATATCAACCAGATCAATCTCTTCATCGGCAAGTAGTTCGTCAATATCACTGTATTTTCGGATGTTAGAGAGGTCTTCCATACCGCCGCGTGGTCCAAAATTACCTTGAATGCCGGTCCAATCGCCATCCAGTTTTTTCGGATCACGCGTACAGATAGCGACCACCTCCGCACCCCTCCCTCGTTGGATGCCGTAGTAGTGAATCATTCCCATAAACCCGATGCCAACAATTCCGATTTTTATCATTTTTGTATCCTTATTTACAGAAGAAAGCACAGATGTCTAACTTGTGAAGCGGACACCTGTGCCGTTAAAATATAATGAAAGCCAACAGTTAATAGATAATAGTTCTTTGCTTGATATTACCCCATGTTGTTGATGCTTTATCTTTAGCAGAAACAGCGAGGAGTTCTCCTCCCATCGCCTGGTTGATTTCATCTTCACTGAGTGCGCGACTCCAAATAGCAGCATCGTCAATCATACCGTTATCAAAGGCGTAATGCCCTCGGTCTTTGGCACAACCAATCCGTAAGTCTTGGTCGTTTGTGCCAGTAAAATTAAACTCCTGAGCATGTTCATGTGCCAGCTCGCCATCAACGTAGACTTTCATAGCACTACCATCGTAGGTACCCACGACATATTGCCACGTTTTTTCTTTCAGCGAATGTGCCTCGTTCAATCTGGGCCGGGAATTACCTGTTCCCAAAAACATATTCATATTCTTGCCGCTCTCAAAAACGCCCATACCGTAGGAAGTATGCTCACCTCCGTTGTGGCAATTTTTATCGAACCACTGTCCATCACTATTCCACGCTTCCTGATATATCCAGGCTGCCATGGTAATCTCACCACTGATTTTCAGTTTTTCATCAGCAGGGACGTTTACACAATCCGCTCCTTCAGCAGTAATTTTAATCGCATTACCATTTTTGCCTTTAACAATTTCAGCATTTGCCACGATATTTGCGTCAAGCCCGTTGCCGGAACTGTCTCTGACAGTTTTACCTTCAACATCGTCAAATGTGAAATAGACAACAAGGTCGTCTTAAATAGCTGCCGTAAGAGTGCTAACTGTGATAAACATGAGTATGGTTAAGAGGGAAAATATTATTGATCGTACCATCAGGAAATCCTCCTATTAAGGTTTCAATAGAATTTTAACCTATTTTACTTTCATATCTAATATATCAAAAGCACATCTGAAATGCAACTTTTTTATTTGATTCTCTCAGAAATTTTGTTATGTTAACGTGAGCTTGATAATAGGATAGGACTTACGCATTCTTCTTAAAGTCCCCTTATCAGGGGACTTTTAAACACATTGCGTAAGTCCTGGCGTTAATTGTCTGGTGTCCCCTCAATCTTCAAATCTGAAAAAGGTTTTCCCTCAGCATCCGTAATCCGCAAATAGAAACCCCAATCCAATTCTCCATTGCAGACTTTGACAAGGACAGTGTTTTTACCTGCTTTCAACTTTACGGGAATGGTGTTGCGGTCGACTATTGCTGCTTGCGCTTGCGTATTGGTAAATATCTCTTTGCCATTTAACCACATTTTACTTTGGTCGTCGCTATCAAATCGGAATTGCACCTCCCGTTCGTCAGGTGAAGTAACGGTTGCCCATGCGTAGGAAACACGCCAATTGATGTCTTTGCCTAAATCAATATAACCGTCAAAAATATCATCCGTAAACTTTTTCCAACTTATCTGTCCATCTGTAATATCATATTTGGCAGTCAGGTCAATCTGTGTCATGTCTTCCAGGATGTACGCTGTATTGTATCCGACTCCTGCAGTATTGTCAAACGTGCCGAGAATCAACCACGCATTTTCATGAATGATGCCCGTTTGCCGCATTTGTTCCATTGCCTTATCGGGCATGTTGTTTCTACTATAGTATTCAGCCAAACCGAGGTTGACATTTAGGTGGAATGTTGGTTCGGGAGGCGGCGCGTTCAGCAACGCATCGGCAGTTTTGAATTTCAAATCCTCAAACGAATTACCATCAGCGTCAGTAAGCCGCATATACAAATCCCAAGTTTGCGATGAATTGCAGACTTTGATAAGGATGGTGTTCTCTCCCTGTTTCAATGTAACTGGAATGGTATGGCGATCAATTTGTGCAGCACCACCACCAACACTAGCTCTGGAATGTTCAAAGACCTTCTTCCCGTTTAACCAGATAATCCCTTGGTCATCGCTGTCAAATCGGAATGTAATGTCACGTTCATCTGGAGAGATAACGATTGCCCAAACATAAGCTGCGCTCCAATCGTTGATACCGTTCTCATTGCCGAAGTCGAAACGTCCATCCAATTTATTATCGCTCGGCTTTTCCCAACTGATGAGCTTATCCGTATCTCTCCCGAAGTATTTTGCGGTTGTGTCAATTTGTGTGGTTTCCTCAGGGATATAGGCATATAAAACACCACTTGAATCTTTATTCTTAAACGGTCCGAGCGTTATCCAACGATTTTCAGGTATAAAGCCAGTTTTCAAAAGATAGTTTTCGGCGTTTTCAGACGTGTCATTCTCACTATAGTATCGCGCCATAACACGGTAAGCATTTGCACGCGTAGCTGAATTTCCTGAGGGAATAGTATCTATCAATGTATTCAGCATTTGAGCATAACGTTCTTTATCGTTTGCCCGCTTGCTTGCATCAGCCACTTGTTCCCAAAAATAGTTCGATGAAGAACTGGGAGACATGATACTTAAAGCGTATCTGTAATTTCTTAACGCATCATCATACAGTTCATTCGCAACACACGTATGCCCAAGTGTCATGGGGTAGTAATAACTTGTCCCTGTATAGTCTTGTAACGCACGTTTCGCATATTTTAGTGCTATTTCTGGATAGAGACCCTTTTCAAGGAGCGCTTCGGCAAACCTACGTTGGTAATATGCACTCTGTTTGTTGACCTCTTTCTGTCGAATCTTCAACCACTTCGCGTATGCAAGTTCAGCCTTTTCAGTCTCATCTATTTTTTTATAGAGAGCCGCTAACTTTTCTTGAAGTGTAGCGTTCTTTTCCACAATTGGTTTGAACTCTTCAAGGATAGCGATGCGTTTGTTCTCTTGCCCTTCACCAGTGTAGAGTTCGGAGATAGCGCGAATTGCTGAATTGTAGTTGCCCTGCGATAAAGAAGCATCTAACGATCGACGATATACCGCTTCTGCATCTGATGTCTGGTTATGTTTTACAAATAATTTTGCTAACAGATCGTAGGACTGGTATGATTTTGGTTGAAGTTCAATCGCTTTTTCATAAGAGGATGTCGCCTTGATCAAGTGCTCAGTCTTCAAGGTCTCAAAAATTGGACGGGTGTAGAATTCAAGTTTGGTGTCTCCTATGAGTTTGCCATCATTTTTGTTAGATGTAGCGTCGTGGACAACCCCCTCCGTTTCATCGTCAAATTTCCAATAGCCGACTAATCCCTGTTCATCCCCATTGAGTTGCTTGTTCATATCAGCACGAATCTCATCTACGGTCCGCGCAACGTTCCATACACGCACCTCATCAATTTGTCCCACAAAAGAGGATTGTACCTCCTGGTCTTTTCTATGTGTAGCACCTATACGTAATGGAAGACGACATTGATAGAAACTTTCTTTTCCATTATAATTTCTATGACCAACTTGAACGCCATCAATGAAAATCTTCATGAAATCGTTCTTTGCATCAATGACACCTGCTACGTGGTTCCATTTATTTAGTTTGATGAGACCAGGTGGAGAATAGAGGGATGCATAACCTCCGCCATTAGGCGATGACGTTATTTTAAGTTTCCCATCCTGTCTAATAGCTAAAACGTAACTTCGTTTCTCATTATCCTGTACTAGCTCATCACTTCTAAAAATAATGCGTACATAATCGTTTGGGTAACGGGTTGGTTTTATCCATGCCGACACCGACACCTTATCCGTAATATTGTTTAAAGACTCGCTGTCGTTGATTTCAACGAAACTCCCATTGCCGCCGAGCGCAAGTGCAGTGCCTTCAACACTCTCAAAAACTGGGCGGGTATAAGATTCAAGTTTAGCATTTCCAATCAGTTTCCCATCATTTTTATGAGGTGAACTATCGGAAACGTGGCCTTCCGTTTCTGCGTCAAATTTCCAATAGCCGACCAAACCGGGTTCATCTCCATTCAACTGCCTATTCATATCGGAACGGATATCAGCTTCAGTGCGTGCAATGTTCCATACACGCACCTCATCAATTAACCCAACAAAGGAGGATTGCGTTGGTCTTTCCTTTTCATGTGTCCATCCGATACGCAGCGGGAGACGACTTTTATATAAACTTTTCTTTTCTCTAAAATTTCTATGTCCAACCTCAGTACCATCAATGAAAAGTTTCATATAATCGTTTTTCGGATCAATGACACATGCAATATGGTACCAGGCGTTGAGTTTTATGATATCAGCTGGCGAATAAAGGGATGCTTCGCCCGCGCCATCAGGAGATGCTGCTAATTGAATAGACCCTCCCCGTTTAAGATATAGGATGTAACTTCGGTTCTTGATACCGGGAACCCGCTCATCTCCCTTGAAAATGATAGGTGCGTAGCTGTTCGGAAAATCGGTCGGTTTTATCCACGCCGACACCGTCACCTTATCCGTAATGTTGTTTAAAGACTCGCTGTCGTTGATTTCAACGAAACTCCCATTGCCGCCGAGCGCAAGCGCAGTGCCGCCAACACTTTCAAAAACTGGGCGGGTATAAGATTCAAGTTTAGCATTTCCAATCAGTTTACCATCATTTTTATGAGGTGAACTATCGGAAACGCGTCCCTCCGTTTCATCGTCAAATTTCCAATAGCCGACCAAACCGGGCTCATCCCCGTTTAACTGCCTATTCATATCGGAACGAATCTCATCTCCAGTCCGCGCAACGTGCCATACACGCACCTCATCAATTAATCCGTTAACAGAGGCATGGACATCAATTTCCTCTTGGGTCCACCCAATTCGGAGTGGCAGTTTGCTACTATGTATACTTTTCACCCCTTTAAAATCTTTTTTATTTACTTCAACTCCATCAATGAAAAAATTGATGGTATCGTTTTTGGCATCAATAACACCTGCAATGTGGTGCCAAGTGTTGAGTTCAATGATACTCTTTGGAGAATAAAGGTTTACGTCACTCTCACCTTTTGGAGATGCTGCAAACCGAATTGATCCATCCGATTTAAGATTTACGAAGTAACTTCGATTTTTGAAATTGGAATCCCTCGCATCAGTCTTGGAAATTACAGGTGCATAATCTTCAGGAAAAGCGGTGAGTTTAATCCACGCAGACACCGTTACCTGGTCCACAATGTTGTTTAAAGACTCGCTGTCGTTGATTTCGACATAACTTCCATTGCCATCTAAGCTAAGGGCAGTGCCTTTAACCACCTCACCTGTCTCCCGTCTCTCTGGCGGCAGATTTTGATAAAGGTCACCAAGTTTTTTGTACCACTGTGAATTGTCAGGTTGCAGTTCAGTAAGTTTTGCATATTGCTCAACCGCTTCTTTCATTTTATGGGTGGCTTCATAACTTTCGGCAAGTTTCAAGATTAGTTTGGAATTGTTAGGGTTTTCCTCAACCTGCCTCATCTGTTCCGGTATCCATTTTTCATAAAGTTTTCCATCTTTGGCAATTTCACGAATGGTATTTTTTGCCTTATTTCGCGTGCTGTCGTTTCTGGCTTTGCTTGCCATTTCCCGATATGCCTCAATAGCTTCTTCATAGCGTTTTGTCGCACGGTAGCTTTTCGCGAGCATTTCCCGCAAGGTATCCTGAATCGAACTACCGCTGTAACCACTACTTTCATCAATCGCGGATTTAGTGAGTTCAATCGCGGGTTCATGCATCTTATTTTTTATGCAGAAAGTTGCGACCGTGCCAAGAAACCACATATCATTTTTTTGGCTGCTGCTGGATGCAAGTGCCTTCTCAGCTCGTTTGAGCACCTCTTTCGCCAATTCAGGCTGTTTGCTTTTTTCCAAAGCAGCCGCAGCATAATATAAATTGCGCAAATCATCAGATTTTGCTTTGCCAAGTGCTTCATACATTTCCGCAGCTTTTTGATAATCCTTTGCATCCCAATATATTTTTGCCATCACTCTGAGCGCAACAGAATTTTCTTTATTCTCGCCAAGTTTACCCTCATAATGCGTTTTCAAATCATCAAGTTTATTTTGATCATTGAAAGCACTAATCAAAGTATCACGTGCGGTATCTACATCGTATCTCGCTGTAATACTTGATGAACTGTAACTGCGTATTTTACTGTTTGGACTCGAATTCGCTTGTGTTCCATAGATTTCTATGACTGAATCCAGTTTCTCCGAGTTCCACGTATACTTCGAGCAATTCAGCAAGGATACTTTCTTTTTCATAAGAACTGGTTGTCATGTCGCGTGCTTTCTTATAAGCATCAGCAGATTTTTCCAATTCACCAGCATTACGAAAGTGTTCGGCACGTACTTTTTGCATCTCATAAGTAAGTTTGCCTTCATCTTCAGCCTTCTGTAGCATCTCTTCTAAATTTCCCTGATAACGATAAAGGTTAATCAATTTCCGTTCGATATTTCGCCGATCATAATCTGATACCGTGTATTGAATAGCATTCCTGAATGCCTTTTCTGTCGCAGCTACGTCGTCATTAGAAAAATAAAGTGCTGCCATATCGAGATGAATTTGTCTATCTCCAGGCGCTAATTCAATTGCTTTTTGATATGCGGTAAGAGCCTCATCCGCCCTGTCTTCATCGGCATAGAGTTTTGCAAGTCGTACATAATGGACACCGATTTCCGGTTCCGCTTCAATGTATTTCTGTGCAAGTTCAAACGCCTCGTTGAGTTTACCTGCATCTTGATAACTTTTGACAAGCCCATCTTGAGACTTTGTGTTCTCTGGGTCTGCTTCAAGCAGTTTCGCCCACGTCTGTGAAGCCTTTTCGTGTTGATCCATGCTTGTATAGAGCTTTGCCAGTTGCGCTCGGGATTTAAAGTCTTCGGGTACCGTTTCAACGATTCGTTCATAAATTTCTATGGCTTTATCTTCTTCGTCACGCTGCACGAATTCTTCTGCCATCGCGCGCTGCATACCGATGCTCATCTCTTGGGTTTTTTCGGCAAGTTTTTCTGTGGTATCAAGATCACCGCGTTGCTGTTTTATCCGCATAAACCTATCTTGCGCATACTCACGGTCATACGATGAGGCAGAAAGATCGTTGATAATTTCAGTAAAGATAGCTTCGGCGTCGTCCCACATTTGGTGTTGCATGTATTTTGAGCCGAGTTGTCTTTTTTCATACACGCTTCTTGAGCTATCTCGCATAGTTTGGATGGTGCCCATCTTACGGAATGCGTCTTGTGCTTTTTCCAATTCATCTGCCTTGGCATAAGCCTCTCCCAGTCTCTTGTAACATGCTTCGAGTTCCCATGAATTTTGACTTTCAAGTTTCTCTGCGGCAGCCTCAAGAAGACGGAATTGAAGTTCGGTGCCTTTACATGCGTTAGAAAGACTATAGAGTCGTTCGGTGCTAACAGACGTGAGTGCATTTTCAATCAGGTGATTGACGTGCAAACTTGCGCCCTCAATATCATCCGCCTTAAGTTTCATGGATGCTACAAGATATAGAAGTTTAGTGTCTGAAGAACTTTCGGCGAGTTTCGCTTCATATTCTGCAATAAAGCTTGCTAATTCATCGCCCTTCTTATCATCTGATTCATCGTTTTCCTTATAGAGATTGGCGAGCCTTAAAATGTATGATACTTGGATGTTAGATATGTCGTCAGTTTCAGATCGTTCGCGCAAATATTGGATTGCCTTCTCACGTCCGCTCGCTTTTTCATGGAATTCCGCAAGTTTCAGGACAAACTGTGTTGAGGAAAGTGATGTCTTACCAAGTTTCTGCTTTTCAGTTAAATACTGAATCGCTTTTTCTGGGTCACCAGCAGCAAGATAAGCAGATGCTAATTCCCGGTGGATATAGTCCCAGCTCGGATGGACTTCAAGGATCTTTTCAAATATCTCAACAGCATCTTGCGGTCTCTCTTCGGTCAGACAACGTTGTGCGACTTTCTGTGTGAAATCGTTGCCTGCGTATTGCCCAACGGGCAGAATTATCTCTTTCGTGAGAGCAATAAGTTCGTCCATTTTGCCTGCTTCAACAAACGCGTCTATAGCATTACGATAATTGTATCCGAGAGCCGTTGAGTTGTTCTTGAGGAGTATCGTATATTCGGGGACAGCATCCACCGCTTTCTCATTTCGCTCCAACATCTGGATGTATCGGAGGCGGGTTGCACTGTCCTTCGGTTGTAATTTCAACGCTGCTTTGAACGCCTCTGAGGCTTTATCAATCTTGTTGGTACCCTCATAGAACATCGCGAGTCTGAGTTGCGCTTGGAATGACTCAGGATTTTTTTCGACCTCAACGATAAAGTGGTTTTCGCGGTCTTGCATACTTTGTGAACGACCAGCGATATTCGTAGCTTGTTGAAAGTTCCATGCGTACATTGTCCGTCCATAGCGATCAGGTTGGTTGGCAAAACGTAATGCACGTTCCGCGAGGACTGCTGCATCCTGTCCTCTACCGAGTTGTCTAAGATGTTGACTTAAATTCATCAAGAAATTCGGACTGCGCTGTGTCATTGCTAATGCCGTCGCTTTTTTGGCAGCAGCAATCGCATATTGTGTGAATCCCGCATTCTGTAGGCTTTCTGAGAAATCGTACAGTTCTTGGGCACCAGTTGGCGAATTCAGAATCTTTGCGATCAAATCGCGTAAAGTAACAGTATCGCCTGTCCGAATGGCAAGCTGCAGTAAAAGATCATAATACTGTCGACGGTTTCTCGGTTCTCTCTCAGCGAGATCCGCAAGCATAACCAACGCCTCCCTAAATTCCCCGGTCTGAATGAAGACAAAAGCTGTATTGAGTTTCAATGTAAGGTCATCAGGAAATTCTTTTTGCAAGATAGAAAGAACCTCTTGTGACTGATCGCGTTTTCCATCCCACCAATAGCAGTAACTGAGTGCCAAACTCGGATAAATACGATCTCGTCCTGCTGCGGCGTTTAACACTTCTTGAAATTTTTTGTATAATATTTCCTGTTGATCCCGCATCCAAAACTCACGGAAAATTGATTGAAGGTAACCCAAACGTTCCTGATTGAAGTATACTGTTGGGGTGGGAAAAGTGGACTGAACGGGTCTATAACTTCCGTAATAATAGTTTGACAGTGCAAGTGCAGCAACACGTCTGGGATTCGCTGCATTGGGTTTTGTTCGTTCACAAAAAGTCCAGAAAAGCGCAACCGTTTTGTCCAGTTCACCTTTGTCAATATAAGCGTCTGTGAGCCTTTCAAAAAGTCGCCTATACTGCCAATGCTGCTTTTGCGGTGGGACAGGGAGATTAACAAGGATTTTCTCTGCGATATCTATCTTTTTAGCCACATCGAAAGCATCAACTAACACATAACCTATGCTGAAGTCAGTGACTTTTATATCCTCAATTTCACTTAATAGTTTTCTGGCATCTTCTTTTTTATCGTCACGATAAAGTTTTTTGGCGTATTCAGTGATATATCGGAGTCTTGCTTCGGGAACCAACCCAGGCATATCAGCAAGTGATTTTTTTAACGTTTCGTAACTGAGATCCTCTTGTATTAATCGCTGCAATCGTAGCGGTTGGTATGCCAAGTCATTGGGTGAGATTTCAATCAACTTGTCAATCACATTTTTCGCCTTGTCGTTGGACTGGATCAAGGTATAGAACTGTGCTAAGGTTTCAAGTGTCTTGATATCTGTAGGATTTCTCTCGGCATCAGCTTCAAAATGTTCAACGAGTTCAGACAGTTTTCCCTGCTGCTGTGCAATTGTCGTCAATTGCACAAGAGCGCCAGCTTGTGCCTCCTCAAAAGTTTTCGGCATCCATGGCGTACTGCCACCCGCAAAAGTCGGTTTGCTCTGAATCTGCCCAACACTACTACGTGAAATCTCAAATTTGTTGATGTCAACTCCGGGAATGGAAGAAGACGCGAAAATCGTAGATTTCGTATTCTTCTGCTTTGACGTGTTTTGAGGCGGTTCAGGCATGTCAAGAATTTTGTGGAAATAGGTAGTCGCGCGTTCTGATTCATTCATTGCAACCAACATAACACCGAGCCGATAAAGTGGTATGTGCGCGTCAGTACCTGTTATCTTTTCCGCTGCCCGGTCAAGCACCAAAAATGCCTCTTCCGACAGTCCGTGCCGAAGTAATAAAACAGCGAGCTTCACATCCGCTTCAAGTGTCTGATTTTTTGCGTGCAGCAATTTCGTCCATGCTTGAATCGCTTCCTGTTCACGCCCGGCATCAAACAACAATTCCCCCAGCTTTTGCTGGTGGATGGAAGCTGGGTCTGCTTTAACAAGCCGCTGTTGATAAGCAAGCGCATCCTGTCTATCACCAAGGTCTACACTAATTTGGACTAAATGGTTCAAGAGTTCAGGATTTTCGCGGCGTTTGTTCAAAGCCTGTGCCAACTGAAAGCGAGCACTTGATAGGTCGCCTTCCATTCGGTAAAGCTTAGCAAGTGCCAGAATAGGCGCAACCGACGTAACATTGGATTTTGCCAATTGCTTTAATTGGACTTCAAATTCCCCGCTTCTACCAAGGTCATAATATACTTCAGAGAGGGGTTTGACAAAAGTAAGTTTATCGTTAACGCTATCACTTAATTCCCAACACCGCCAATACTGTGCCAGTGCTTGTTGAAGTTTGCCTGAAAGCTTATAAATCGCTGCTAATTCAGCGCGTGTCCCAACGGCTTCTGGTCTTAAGCGAATTGCTTGTTTTAGACTGTCTATAGCAGTATCATAGTTTCTGGACTGCTTAGCAATTTGTGCAAGCAGCTGGTGTCCTTCAGGATTGCGAGGGCTGTTTGCAATTACCTGTTTTGCCGCGGTTGTTGCCGCTTCAAAGTCCATTACGTTGAGGTAAGATTCTGCGATGTTCGCATGGTACTCACGGGCATTTGCACTGTCTACCTCTATCAGGTGCCTGTAGACGGCATTTGCCTCATCACGTCTCCCTTGGCGGTTGTAAACCTCTGCAAGCCATCGGTTCACAACGACATCATTCGGTTTGAGTTGCTTCGCTTTCAAAAGGACTTCCAATGCATAGGTTATATTCCCCAATTTGAGATACATTTTGGCAAGCTGCTTTTGATATGTAAACTTGTCTGTCCCAGTTAACCCTGGGTCCTCAAGTTTAGTTTCTAACGCCTCAATTTTGTCTACAAGTGTGCCTTGCCTACGATAGAGTTCAATCCTTTGGTCATCCATCTTTTCGGCAAAAAACTGGTTTGGTGCAAGTTTCATCGCCGCTGTGTATTCCGTGAGCGCCTCATCAAACTCTCTATTGTCCATCAGATGCTTTGCCAACGTTTCTCGGTAACGGTATTCATCTGGCATCAACGCAATCGCTTTTCGGACTGCAGCGATAGCCTCAGTTTTGAAATTTTTCGCGTTGAGCAGTTGTGCGAGTCGGTTGTAATTCTCTGCGATGCCTTTATCATCTGCCACCATCCTGTTCCACGTCTCAAGTGCTTTCTCACGGTTCGCTTGACGAAAATAAAATTCACCAAAATACTCAATGTAATCAAGGTTATGAGGCACGAGTGAGATAGCTTTCTCATACTGAGCAATAGCATCTTCTATCCATTCGTGTCCTGCGTAAATCTCAGCTAAGATGATATATGTGCTGGGATTCTTCGGATCACGATCAATCATTTTTTGATATACCGCCTTCGCTTTGTCTTGATTTCCAAGATGCAGATATAACTCACCGAGTTCGCGGTAGATACCGAAATCATCAGGGTCTTGTTCACTGAGCACCTCATATTCGGTTGCTGCATCCTCAAATCTTTCAGCATTGCGGAAGGAAGCGATAAGGTTCAAACGTAGGTTTTTGTCGGTTGGGGCAAGTTCAAGTCCTTTACGGTATGTACTGATGCCCTCTTCAAGCTGCTGATTCTCAATATATGCTGCAGCAAGCAATCCGAGGAGCTCCGGTTCATTTGACGTTGTTTCAAGTTTTTCTTGGTAGTATTCAATTAAGCCTTCCCAATTGCTGTCTGCTGCGAAAATGCCGATGATGCGGTGTTGGAGGTCTTTGCGTAGCCAGTTGCCTGGGGCAGTTAATGAGAGTGCCTCATCAAAGCTTTTGACAGCAGCCTGATAATCGCCTTTTGCCTCATGGATATTTCCGATTTCTCGGTGACTTAAACAGATACGGTGCGGGTCATCCTTTTTCAGTTCAATTATTGCCTCGTGCTGTGCAATTGCCTGTTCATATAGTTCCTGTTCACGGAAAAGGTCTGAGAGTTCAATACGCGCGAAGATGTCTTGCGGATCAAGTTCAGATATTTTCTGCCATGCCTGAATCGCCTCGTCAACTCTATCACGGCTAAAATAAGCGTTTCCGAGCGCTTTATAGATTGCTGTTAACTCTTCTGGCGGCACATCCCGTGCTTGTTCAGACAACGTCGCAGCCTTTGTCAATTCTTGGATCGCTTCCTCGTGTTGCCGTAAAGCCGCGTGCATCTGTCCAAGCGCAAAATGAGGATAATAATTGTTCGATGCAAGTTCAACTGCGCGTTGATATGCTGCAACTGCTTCAGCATCTTTACCAAACCGTTTATATATATGCCCTAAGATAAGTTGGAGGTTGGCATCGTTAGGTTTTGCCTGCACCTCAGTCTGATAATCGCTGAGCATAGCATCTAACCCAGCCCCTTCCAGGTAAAACTGATAGAGGCGGTCAAATGTACTCCCCTCTTTCGGTTTACGGTTAAGCATCAGCTTATAACGTTCAATGATTTTTTTATCGCTTGTTACATCTTGGGAATAGGTCGTTAATGGAAAATGTAAGGTGGAAAATATAAAACACAACAAACATGCAACAGTTAACAAGTGTACGCATCTAAACATCAAAAACCTCCACGTCGCAATTGCAAGAATGTGGACAAAATGAATCTATCCACTAAATTGGGAAAGCGAATGTTAATGTCTCAATAAGGATTTTGTGAGTTATAAATCACGAAGATATTCAAAGGCAATACATTAGAGAAAATGAAATTCTCAAGTTAAAGGGAACATTTAGGCAGAAGCAAGCACGTTATCCATCACCTCTTGCCACCTACCCTCAAACTTCTCGCCAAACTCCTTTTCACCACCGGTTGCTAAGGGACCGGATATCATTGGTTTAGTAGCATTGCCTCGCTCCCAGAGTGCCTTGCCACCGAAATCACTATGTATAAAGTGCAGTGCAACCCCAGCACGTTCTTTATCAGAAAGGTTTGATCGGGTACAGTGCGCAACGCCATAGCAGAAAAAAAGCACACCACCTGCTTTCAATTCAATTGGCACAGCACGTTCCTCAGGCGGATCGCAACGGATATGGTGGTCGCTCAACGGGTCACGATAATGTTCATAACTTTCACGATGGCTGCCGGGAATGACATGTATACAACCATTTTCAACATTAGCATCGTGAATAGCAATCCACATCGCTGTGCCACGCAATGGGTCAGCAATTTTGAAATAGGCGTTATCCTGATGCCAACTCGTACCGATGCCGACTTTCGGCGGTTTCCAAAACGCTTGATCCAATTGCAACATGAATTCATCACCAATGAGTTGTTTGACAACGGAGACAACTCTGGGATGAAAAGGTAACGCTTTGTGCAAGTCGCTGCGATTATTTAGCGGAATAACCTGCAAGTTCTGGCGTTCACCTTCGTTATCGCGTCTAGTACCATCCTCTTGCACTGCGCAATTGATGCCAGCTCCTTTTTCGAGTTCGGTGTTATATATCCGTTCTAATTCAAGTCGAAGTGCCTCCGCTTCAATAGGAGAGAAAAAACCGTCAATCGAAAGATAACCAATTTCTCTGAAATGAGCACGTTGTGTTTCTGTTAATTGCATATTAAACCATCTTTCTTATTTTTTGATTGGGAATTCATAAATTAAGCTGATTGTTAGAATACAAAATCAATATATTAAATTATATCACATTTCCTGTTTTTTTCCTATAAGTTTTGGAAAGTTGCACACATAAGGTAAAGGTTAGACAAGTTTATAGCAGAGCCATTCAGTTTTCTGTAACATCTCAAAAATTTGAAGACGAAATTTGAATAAATTATAATGGACATGGTAGCAGGCACGCTCATGAAGATTAATTTATTAAACGGGTAATAACCCTACATATCGTAGGAGTCTTTTTGAACCGCCTTTAAACTGTTTCATAAACGTAAGCACTCGTTGTTGAAGGGTTTCCCAGTCATCCGTGAGACGATGTAAATGTAAAATAGATTGGTGCACCCATCTCCATAGTTTTTCAATCGGGTTCGTCCACGGCGCATAGGTTGGTAGTTGTAATATCTCTATTGGCAACTGAGCAAGTGGCTCTATTTTCGTAGCACCCTTTGACCAACTCGGTGGGAGTGGCTTCTTAAACGATGATGTCTGTGGTAAAAGTGCTTCCAAGAGGCGCACATGGAGGTGAATAGGGCGATTGTCTTGGATCATATAAATATGTTTAGCCTTGGGATACCGATGACAAACTTCTGTGTAAAACGCATGTGTTGCTAACACCGTGGCACTCTCTACTTGTTGATAAACGACATCGCCAGTATGTGCGTTCAGTGCGCCTATTCCAAAGCAGGTCTGGTCCGAACCCAGTCCCTGATGGGCAAGTGGTTTTTTCGTGCCACGCTGCGTCCAATCTTTTGCTAAGGTCGGGCGTCGGTGGAATGCAAACTCGTCTTGGTAGAACGCAACATGTGTATCAGGATTTTGCTTTGCGATTTCCAACGCCTGAGGAACACATATCATTTTTTGCTTATAGTCAGTGTCTGGACTATGGATATAGGTTCTACCACGCTTGTAGCTAATACCGAGCCGACAGAGAATGCCATGCACACCTGGCACTGAGATGTTAGTAAGCCACGGCACTGATATCTTGAGATGTTGCAGCGTCCAACGCGTGGGTTGTCCCGGGATAGTATCTGGCGACATACTCACAAGAGTTTGAAGTTCTGCCTCTGCGTCTTCTTCAGACTTCGGGGCATGTGCAGGTTTTCTACCTCTGCCAGATTTCTGAAAAAGCCCAGAGATGCCTTGCTCACGAAATCGGCACAACCAGTGATAGACGGTATCAGGTTTGCGTTTTTTCAGTAGACCGTTCAGTGCGACTTTATGTGGAGACATACCTGCGGCGATCTTTAACATTGCAGCGGAACGCTCGCGCAGATATGCGGGGTTCCCACTATCACGAAGTTTGAAAAGGGTTTCTTTCTGTTCATCAGTCAGGTCAAGAGTGTGTCGTTTTGCCATAAGATTGTTCCTCCTTGATGAACACTATAACAGATTTTCAGAATTACCTGATTAATTACTTAATCTTCATTAGGGACGATATGTTTAGAATATATCACTAATGGATACATTTCGTTCCTACGGAACTCAAGAGGGATGGAGTTACCGTCTAACTATAAACATATCGTCCCTACTAAATCAACGCCAAATGCGCTTTTTGGCATTTGTCAGGACTGAAGAGCGATACCCATATTTTAAATATCCTTAAGTTGACGCTTATAGTGCTGTTCCTAACAGCACCAGATTGCACCCAGAAATTACCGAAATATTTTTTAATCTTCATTTAGTTTGCGCCGTTTTATACACAATCTAAATGAAGATTAAGTTTTTAATTGGGTAATTATAATTTACTCCAGACCCCGATAGGTGCGGTTTCCTAACCGCACCAACATCTAAGAGGCACGCGCCTTTTGGAATATGCGATTTTGCCTTCACGAATCGCAACGATTCAAGAAAACTATCCACAGGTGTTCTTGGAAACTTCTCAAAATTTCCGTTGTGTGAACCTTTCATGTCTTCCTTTAAGGACAACAATAACAGGAGATATTAAATATGGTACAATGTTCTCATGTTATTATCAAACAAAAAAGTTGCATCATTATAAACCGCTCCAAGCGAGACGATACAACAACAATAGCCCGCGACGGAATATTCCGTGTGAGCACAAAAATATCGCAGCATATAAACTCTGCGATAAGACCTTGTTCTGTGAAAAATTAACGAATTTTCGCTGGGGGGCGGGATAAAGGGGGTAGGCTTTCGTGTGTGAACTTAATTGAGGATTGGACTATAAATTTTTCTATAGTTCCAAACAGATTAGGTAGGAAATCGTGTGATCGTCAAATCTGTCTTAAAAGAATCCATTGATGAACAAAACAGCGCGTATCGAATCCGCTTGTTGAAACCCTGTAGCGTAGAGGTCGTTTGTTTCATCAATATAGGTATATTCATTTTTTCCAAAGAAGTGCGTAATTTCAAAATTTAGACGGAAGGTTCGGCTTAAGTCGTAATAGATACCGCCGCCCCAGTCGGAGAGTTTCGCGTTAAAATCAAAAAGTCTGAAGTTACTCCGATCAAGTGCGTCGTTGATGAAATCCAGACGGATTGTGCTGAAGTATGCATAAGCCCGCGCCTCACGATAATTGTAGATACTATGGTCGCGTATCCAAGTAAAATCTAACTGAACTCGGTTATCCCAAGATGATTCGGTTGTTCTATCATCTTGATTGAAACTGCCACGGAAGTCCTCAAAGTCCTGTGCCCGGTAATAACTTGTATCGGTCATCCGAGTATATGTAAGTCGGTTAGAGAGTGCTATTCGGTAGTTCTCGTTTAGATCGTAAGAAAAAGTTAGGTTGGCACCTGCGGAGTCCTGAATTATCTGTTCGTCAAAATCAGATTTAGTGTATAGATCGGCATCAAGGTCGTCCTGGTTGTCAATTTCAATGTCGTGTAGATCGCGCGTATAGCGAAGTTTCAGTTCAGTTTGAAACATTGAAGAAAATAGAGATTTCGTTGGTGCGTATTTCCTGAACCGTAACGCTGTTGGATTGAGATAGTAGAGATTTCCTGTTCGGTCAATCCCTTTGAGTTGAAGTGGGACATCTGTTTCAACCTCTCGTTGAAATGGGATGAGCAACTTTTGGGTATATGCGCCCTCAGTTGTAAATCGTTGGATTCTACGTAGCCGATAGCGAAACGACCTTGCAAAGCCATCATAACGTGGCGTAGGGTCGTCAAGCCGCTTTGGCAGTGTAGAAATGAAATCTTTTATGTACTTTGCTTTATCAGCAACAAGGAGCGTTCCATCTTTTAGCGCTGCAATTCGGAATGGTGCGATAAATTGACCACCCGCATCGCCGTATTCACCGAAAGCGCGCAAAAACTTTCCTTCCGCACTGTACTGGACTACCTGATGCCCCTTTTCATCAACAATATAGAGGTTTCCTGCTTTGTCCACAGTCATATCAGCTGGCTGGATTGCTTGGCCAGCACCCGGTTGTGCAATGGCGTAACGAGCAATCGGTTTGCCGTTTGAATCGAGTTTGTAAATTAAACCGTCATCATAAACATAAAGGTTATTTTGGTCATCTATTGAAAGTAGGAATTCGCGCTTTGTGTCACCATGTGGGATAATGAGTGCGTATTTGCCATCGCTGTCCAGACCGGGTGCAGCTGCTTCAAGGTTATTGAGCCTTTTGCTGAAATCCTGTATCGGATAAGTATTGACAAATTGTCCTTGTGCATCAAATTTGTGGACACAGGGACCGTAGTTGAAGATTTTCGGATTTTCTGTGCCTGATATGTGTTGCAGCATCCAATCCATCACATAAATAGAATTGTCGATTCCAATAGCGATAGCAGTAGGTTTGATAAATCGAAACTCTGAAGAATCTGTCACCTCAATGTCAAAAGCGAATTCGCCCATCTCAGTAAACTTGTGAATTTTGAAGTTCTCTGTATCTGTGATGTAGATAGACCCATCAGGTCCGAATGCTGTAAACAAGGTTTTTGCGAATTGTGCTTCTCCCTCGCCTTTCTCCCCAAATTCGCCAACAAATTTAAACTCTTGTGCAGCAGTGAGACTAAACGGGATTAGGAATAATATGAAAAACGTTAGGGTTTTTAGTTTTAACATTTTAAGCATTAAGGCGATGACGACTCCTGATGTTTTTTCCGAATGTTATCAAGAACGCCGTTGATAAATTTAGGAGAGTTTGATGTACTGTAAGATTTGGCAATTTCAACCGCTTCGTTGATTGAAATTACCGGGTCAATTTCGTTGATATAGAGCATTTCATAAGTTGCAATCCGCAAAATAGATAGGTCTACGACAGGCATTCGGTGGAGTCTCCAATTTTTGGAGGTTGCTTGGATTTCTGTGTCTATCGTTTTAAGATTTGAAGCGGCGCCTTCAACGAGTTGTAATGTGAAAGGCCTGAGTTCGGCGGATATATCTTGGCTCTGCCAAAACTTTTCTATAACGACCTGTATCGGTTCGGCGGTGAGGTGAATCTGATATAGTATTTGCATCGCGATGACGCGAGACTTTCTACGAGAGGGCATTGGAGTTCCAATCAGTTTTATATTGTTTATGATGTGTTATATTATACGGATTTTTTGAGGGAGTGTCAAGGGAAATGCAATATAAGGTTATTTAGATCGTCACAATTAAATCCATTTGACATTCGCCTTTGGATGTGCTAAATTAAACACATCTTGACATGATTCAGCGTCCGAAATTTCAAAATCCAAATTTTTATCCGAAAAAGATTACTTTGCATTAATAGCATCTCATTCAACATCAAACTTAATAGAATGGAGACAGCCCCGAAAAAACGGGGTTTCAAGAACACATGCCAAAAATCAAAATACTCTCTGCAGATGTGGCAAATAAGATCGCGGCAGGCGAAGTAGTAGAACGTCCCGCGTCCGTTGTCAAAGAACTGATCGAAAACGCAATAGACGCTGAAAGCACAAGCATTCGCGTCGAAATCCGTGCAGGTGGAAAACGACTCATTAACGTTTCTGATAATGGCAGCGGTATGGAACGTGAGGACGCACTTCTTGCTTTAGAACGGCACGCAACAAGCAAAGTCAGTCGTATAGAAGACCTTGAAAACATCCACACCTTCGGATTTCGTGGGGAGGCATTAGCGAGTATTGCCTCTGTATCTCAGTTTGAGCTTCTCACCCGTACAGCTGATGCCATTCAGGGAACAAAGATTAATGTTGATGGCGGTGTCTTCCGTTCTGTAGAGGAAAGCGGATGTTCCCCTGGCACCCATATTTCGATTAACAACCTATTCCACAATGTCCCCGCACGCCTCAAATTTCTTAAAACTGACACGACTGAAGTGCGCCATATTACCAATCAGGTAACGTGGTCGGCTTTAGCGCATCCGTCAATACATTTTTCACTATCACACAACGGTAAATCAATTTTGGATGTCCGCGCCTGCGATTCACACATGGAACGGGCGCGTCTCCTATATGGTAAAGAATTTGCTGATAATCTCATTGAATTTGCTGAAGAGCTGCCAGATTTTAAGCTTTCAGGGCTGCTCGGAAAACCCGATTTTACAAAACCGAACCGCGAATATCAACTCTTTTTCATGAACCAGCGACCGATCCGAAGTCAAATGATCGGTGCAGCCTTAAAAGAGGCACTTGGTGCAACAATTCAGAAGGATCGGCATGCCGTTGCATTGCTTTTCATGACGCTTGAACCCGATACAGTTGACGTTAACGTCCATCCTGCCAAAATTGAGGTACGGTTTCGGAATGAACGAACGATTTTCAGCGGCATTGTCCGAATGCTTCGCAATGTCATCCACAAAGAGAAATTTATTCCGAAGATTGAAACATCTACAGAGGCTGAACCCGCACCAACTGAAGAAGCTGAAGTCGATAGGACACCTATCAACACGTCGCAGCAAATCTCAACACCCCCTCGTCCACGCCCGCCTATCTCCACAGATAGAAGAGTAGAATCGATAGGAACACCACAACCGGAAAATGTTGAGACTGAATTACTTGATACACATCCCACAGAGAACGAAGATATAGAACCCACCCCTGAAGTGACCAAAACTGTTGTGCAACCGCCACAACAGCAGGTCCCCGAAGGGGCAATGCTCAAACTGCTTGATTTTGATAATGTTGAGTTGAAAACGAATCTCTTTAAGACCTATATTGTTGCTGAGGGAGAGGATAGGGTATTCTTCATAGACCAACACGTTGCGGCAGAACGGGTGCTTTATGAACGTTTTGTCAACCAGTTAAAAACTAATGGTATTCCTGTGCAAGGGTTATTGCTTCCTGTTACAGTTGAAGTGACACCGCAGCAGATTGCTGTTCTCAAAGTCCACGAGGACCTCTTCAAAAAAATAGGGTTTGAGTTAGAGGAATTTGGTGGGAATACGATACTGATTCGGGCAATACCAGCACCACTGCCAACGCGGACTGCTTCTCAGACTATTACAGACATGCTTGACAAACTTCCCGAACAACCACATACCGAGGTAGAAATCCCCGAAGCACTTGACGATGCCTTAATTACGCTCGCCTGCCGCTCCGCTATTAAAGCGGGAGATACATTGGATACCAAAGAGATGATTAACCTCATTCGCGAGTTGTCTGAGGCAAAACTGCCGTTCAATTGTCCGCACTCAAGACCTATTATCATTGAAATGGGGCGGGATGAGTTGGAACGGCGGTTTCATCGGCAATAATTTTTCAATAAATAGTTGGCTTCAGAGGAGATGCTGATCCATGAAAACAACACGCCTATTCCTCACTATCCTGCTTTTAACTTTTATTCTCTTACTTTCAAATGTCTCTGCCCAAGATTACACCACATGGAGTTTGCCTGATGGTGCCGTAGCACGGCTCGGAAAGGGGGAAATCACTGGAAATATCGCGTTCTTTCCAGATGGTAATAGACTGGCGGTCGCAAGTTCCATCGGCATTTGGATTTATGATGTGCGTCCCGGGAAAGAAAAAGAACTTGATTTGTTGGTAGGACATACAGGAGTTGTGACTTCAGTTGCGTTCTCTCCAGATGGCGCAACGCTCGCAAGTGGAAGTCGAGACGAAACTATTCGCTTGTGGGATACAGTTACCGGAGAGCAAATTTCAATGTTCAAAGGACATGAAGAAGATGTTACTGCACTTACGTTTTCCCCTGACGGAAATATGCTCGCAAGTGGGAATATGAGTTGGTTTAAAAGTGAAGCACAAGTAAAGTTGTGGAATATACAAACAAGAAAACTCATAACCGCATTCCAAGGACATACAAAAAATATCACTTCTATAGCATTTTCTCCTGATGGAGGGACGCTCGCTACGGCAAGTTGGGACAAGACTGTAAGATTATGGGATATACAAACAGGTAAACACAAATCAACACTTGAAGGACATCATAGGCCTATATCTTCTGTAACGTATTCCCTTGATGGAAAGACTCTTACTACTGTCAGTTCAAGAGATATTGTGTTGCAGTGGGATACTAAAACAGGTAAACATGATACTACACTATTCAAACATATTGGGAATATCGATTCAGTAACATTTTCACCAGATGGCACTACTATGGCAACAACAGACCTCCATATAGTCAGACTGTGGGACGCTCATACAAAAAAACGTAAAGCTGTCTTGAAAGCATACTCGAATAGTATCACTTCGGTAGCATTTTCACCCGATGGAAGGACGTTCGCTACCGTATATGAAAACAATACAATCATTTTATGGGATATACAAACAGCAAAATACAGAACAACGATCAAGGGACACACTTCACGCGTAACTTGTTTAACATTTTCCCCGGATAGTAGGACAATAGCATCGGGAAGTTGGTATGGACCGGGTTACTTATGGGATACTCATACAAGAAAACATAAAGCTACACTCAAAGTACAAGACAGATACATTACTTCCATAGCGTATTCGCCTGATGGAAGTACAATTGCGACCAGTAGTTGGGATGGAAAAATACGATTGTGGGAAGGTCGCACACGTGTGCTTCAGACGCACACAAGAAAGTCAAAAGCTATACTCATCAACCATTCGAGAGAAATTAATACTATGACATATTCCCCAGATGGTAACACCATCGCCACTGGGGATGAGAATGGGAATGTGTGTTTATGGAATGCAAAAACAGGCGAGAAAATAGGAACGCTCATCGTACATACAGAAGCAGTTAATTCCGTTACATTCTCTCCAGATGGTATTACCCTTGCAAGTGCAAGTAAAGACGATACTGTCAGGTTGTGGGACGTACAATCACAGAAACTGATCGTATCTGTGGGAGGACATAAACATAGTGCTTCCTCCGTTACATTTTCACCAGATGGGTCAATTATAGCAAGTGCAGGTAATGACAAGAAAATACAATTGTGGGATGTTCGTACACAGAAGCAAAAAATGATCATTAAAACACCGCAATCACAAATTACCGGTGTTATGTTCTCACCAAACGGAACTATAATCGTTACCAGCAGTCGAGACAGCATAGTTAAGTTGTGGAACACACAGACAGGTGAGAATATAGGAATGTTTAAAGGACATTCATCTGGTGTTAACGCTTTGGCGTTTTCTCCAGATGGAAACATGATCGCCAGCGGTAGTGATGATGGTACAATTCTGCTATGGAAGCTGCGTTAATTCAAATAATCAAACGAAAATTTGCTACTGAATCGGTCTGCCGACGCTGAAATGCTACCCTTGTAGAACCAATTAACGAATCTAACATTTCCAATTTAGTCCGCCTTTGAAAATATTATCTACACAATCCAACCAATTCGTTAAAAACCCCTGTTATAGTAAAATACAAAAATATATGCACACTTTTGGTACATGGGACCTAAACCGACGGACTGTGCTGTAGCACAACTTGTTAGGTTGCGCTACAGAAGTGTCCCATTAATCGTAAATTTTACTATATGTGAATATGTAGGATTTATGGACCACTTAACCTATTGAGAACGTTTTTGAAACCTGTTATACTATTCACATCAAACTTATAGCATATTCAGGAGGTAGATTATGTACTTTTTACGAGGCATTGTAAATTGGATTGCTTCATTAGAATCTGGAAACCAATTTCGGAAGTGGGTTTCAATTCTTGTCAAAATCCTTGCTGTACTTGCTTTAATAGGTGCAATTGTATGGGGTATTGCAATTTGTGTAGGATCCATAGCTGCGAGCGACTATTTAGGAACTGGCTCAAGGACGCTTGTTATCATCGGATCCTTTCTGGGACTTTGCATTAACATTCTCATGGGTTTAGTGTTCCTGATGTTGTTTTGGAACAGGTCCAAAAAATTAGGGAGCCTCGCTGATGAGACACATTTCACGTTGTTACCCATTGCGGTTATCCTAATCCGATTATCTGGAGAAGTCGGATTTCTTGCACTCGTTGTAGCAGGTATCCAAGGATTGGTGGCATCAATTTTTGGTGGTAATATTACGAGTATTCTGAGCCTTTTCATGAGTACCTCACTGATGGACGGAAACATTAGTTTTATAATAGGGGTCCTTTCGTTAGTTGTTTCTGTTCTCAGCGGTGTGATTTTGCTGATTTCCTCCTATTTTGTAGCGGAGCAGATCAGTGTGTTTGTAGATATGGCAACGAATTTAAAGAAGATAGAAACGAGTTTGTTAAATGAGGAAACATCCTCAGATTCAACTGAGGAGACACCTTCAGATTCATAGATAATTATAGGGTATTGGCAAATTTGCTAATACCCTTATTTCGGAGGAAAGCATGATGATTAGGGATATTTCGTTGAAAAGAAAGAATCATATAGGTTCTGTGGCAGATATAGTTAGCGTTTGGAAAGTGTTATCAGTTTTTTGTATAATGTTTGTGCTGATAATCGGTTGCGGTGAACCGAACTTAGATGACCCAAAAGTTCGTGAGAAGATTATTGCTGAAGCAATAGACTGGGACAATTTGCAGACTCGCCGCGCACCGTCGGGGGAAGAACTGAATTATGCACCTAATCAAGAAAGGCCTTATGTGGGGTGGGTAAAAAGCAGTAGTAAACTCTACCAATTTCAGAACGGTAAGCAACACGGTACCTATATCAGTTGGTATAGCAACCAGCAGAAATCAGAAAAAGGAATTTTTAAAAACGGTCAGAGAGACGGTTTATGGACCGAATGGTATGAAAACGGACAGAAAGGCGAAGTGGGATCTTACAAAGATGACAACCGAGATGGCACTTGGGTTTTCTGGTATGAAAACGGACAGAAACGCAGTGAAGGTGCATACACAAGCGGATCCAAAAACAGTTTGTGGACTGAATGGTACTCTGATGGCACAGAGAGGTCAAAAGGAACTTACAAGTCTGGCATAAAAGATGGTGCGTGGGTCTTTTCGTATAGAAGTGGTCAGAAAAGCAGCGAAGGCACCTATAAGGATGAAATCAAAGATGGCTTGTGGACCGAGTGGTATCCCGATGGAACGGAAAAGTCTAAAGGCACCTATAAGGATGAAATCAAAGATGGTTTATGGACCGAGTGGTATGCTGATGGAACGGAAAAGTCAAAAGGAACTTACAAGTCCGGCAACCGAGATGGTGCGTGGGTCTTTTTGTATGAAAATGGTCAGAAAAACAGCGAAGGCACCTATAAGGATGAAATCAAAGATGGCTTGTGGACCGAGTGGTATCCCGATGGAACGGAAAAGTCAAATGGCACCTACAAGTCCGGTATAAAAGATGGGGCATGGGTGTTCTCGTATGAAAATGGTCAGAAAAGTAGCGAAGGTACATTTACGGATGATACTAAAGATGGTTTATGGACCGAGTGGTATGCTGATGGAACGGAAAAGTCTAAAGGTAGCTACAAGTCCGGCAACCGAGATGGTGCATGGGCGTTTTCGTATGAAAATGGTCAGAAAAGTAGTAAAGGCACTTATAACAACAATTCTAAAGATGGTTTATGGACTGAATGGTATCCTGATGGTATAGAGAAGACGAAGGGCACCTACAAGTCCGGTATAAAAGATGGGGCATGGACTTTTTCCTATCGAAATGGAACGCTAGCAAGTGTAAGTTCGGGCTACACCATCAACTTGTGGGATGCAATAACGGGTGAACGCCTTCGCACGCTTGGAGGGCATACGGATTCTGTCTTAAGCGTTGCCTTTAGTCCTGATGGAAACACCCTCGCAAGTGGAAGTACGGACGACACCGTCCGCTTGTGGGATGTCAGAAGTGGAGAACCCCCTCGCACGCTCACAGGACATAAGGATCCGATCTATAGCGTTGCCTTTAGTCCCGATGGAAACACCCTCGCAAGTGGAAGTTGGGATTGGACTGTCCGCTTGTGGGATGTCAAAACGGGTAGACACCTCAACACGCTCAAAGCGAATGGGTGGCTTGTCAATAGCGTATCATTTAGTCCGGATGGTCAGACGCTGGCAATAAGTACAAAAATGGACAAGGGCATCTGGTTGTGGGATGTCAACACGGGACAATATCGAACGCTCAAAGGGCATAGCGCTTATAGCGTAGCATTCAGTCCCGATGGAAACACGCTGGCAAGTGGAAGTGGTGACGAGACCATCCGCCTGTGGGATGTAAGAACGGGTGAACACCTTCGCACGCTTAGAGGACATACAGATTCTGTCTTAAGCGTTGCCTTTAGTCCCGATGGAAACACGCTGGCAAGTGGAAGTTATGACGAAACCATCCGTTTGTGGGATGTCAATACGGGTAAGCACCTCCGCACGCTCACAGAGCATACGGATCAGGTCGTTAGCGTTGCGTTTAGTCCGGATGGCAACACGCTCGCAAGTGGGAGTTGGGACAGGACCCTCCGCTTGTGGGATGCCAATACGGGTAGGCACCTTCGCACGCTCGGAGATCCTAGTGATTGGGTCGGTAGCGTTGCGTTTATGCCCTAAGAATCTCAATAAATCTTGATTTAACACAACTTTTGATAAATATCAGTATGTTTTTCCAATTTACGCCTCAACACAGAAGTTGTAAAAAAAGAAAAACATAGGAAAATTCAACGTCCAATCGCCATAAATTGTCCAAACTTTAGTAATTTCTATTATTCCAACCGTAGATATCTACTTTTAGGAGGTTAAAAGCATGAAACCAGTGAATCAAACTACTATCCTATCAACTTTGATTTTCTTTACACTAACCTTGCTAATTGGGTGTGCTGGTCAAAAACCGAGTGGATCGATAGTAAAGAAACTTGTAGAAGAAGAACTTAGCAAGGGAGTACCATCATCTTGGGTAAAAAAACCAGGCGGGGGCACGGTTTTTTGGACGCAGGATACAAAACTAAAGTCAGTAAAAATAAAAGAATGGGGTAAATTCAATAAAGAACGACAGTATTGGCCAGCAAAAATCAGAGTGGTTGGTAGTGCTAAGGCGGAAGTAGGTTTTTTTGAGTTTCGCACTCTTGATTTTGATAAAGTTGCTGAATTTATATTTTATCAAGATGATTTTGGAAAGTGGCAAGTTTCCAAGCGATGATTAACAATGACACACTCCATTACGAAGTCCTAATTTACCAGGACTTACGCATTCCCCTCGCTTGCGGGGGGATAAAGGGGGGTAAAGCCTTGAAAAGGACAAAATTCCAAACAGGGATATCTGAATTTGCGTAAGTCCTGTTTACTATAGTTGGATAATTTTTAGAATTTTTGTTGATGACTTAGTTTTCGGTTACAGCAACAGAGAGCATGGCACTGGCTACAGATAAACAATAGACACGCCGCAGTCCCGCCTTTCATTTAGCCTACAGCGGGAGGAGGTTTTGAACGATGGACACATACACATTTTCACAACTCACAGAAGAAATACTCAAAACACTTGTAACGTTGAACGAAAAGGACATTGCGCCAGCGGAATGGGAAAAAATGCAGGTGGCACTAACAGAAGAAGAGAGTAGACGACTTGACGACATCAAAACAACTTTGCGCCATCGTCATCTGGTTGTCATGAACGAAGCCACCCTCTGGGCTCGCGCAATTTATCCGATGCTGATGCTTGCAGAACAGGGGCATATTCAAGCATGGAGTGGTGTTCCGTTGAAAGCCTCATATCTAACATTTGAATTGGAGGGTGAAGCAGATGGCGCGCTCGCGCCTGCAATCGGTGGACGTATCCGCCCGCCTTATCTTATCGTGAATGAAGCGAAACGCGGCATTCAGGCACCTGATCCACAGTTTCAACTCTACGGCGAAATGCTTGCTGCCGCATGGCTCAATTGGGAAAAAAAACCTAAGCCCGAACAAGAAATCTTTGGTTGCTATACAGTCAATGACAGCTGGACATTCGTGCGCGGTGTCGTCAGCGACATTGAAACCGACAAACCAACGTTCACGATTGAATTTTCGCCGGTATACAACGGAATATGGGACGCTGAACAGATCGTCCAGCTTCTGAAGTTTATCGTTGCGAAGCACTTGGAGGAAATAAACAGTGGATGAACAACATCACGAACTCGCTCATGTTTTTCCTGATCCATCCAAACCGTGAACGATGCGCGAGGTGCTACCGCACGCGACCTCAACACAAACACGGGACATCCAACGCGCAAATTCCCCTCGCTTGCGGGGGGATAAAGGGGGGTAAAACCTTGAAAATGCCAAAAAATCAGGGTTAAAATCCTTGAAAGGACAAGATTCTAAACAAGGATATCCGAATTTGCGTAAGTCCTGAAGGAGGAACACCGATGAGAAAGTACCGAAAATGGCGAGAGATCGTTATAGAGCAACTTGCCGCTGATTGGAATGCGGCACTTGACTATATCCAATTCGCAATAGAAGAATACCAAATTGACAGAGACACTAATGTTCTTTTGTTGGCGCTTCGAACTTTTGTAGAATCGCAGGGTGGGATTGCTAAACTTGCCAAGAAAACTGGCATGGATGAGGAAACGCTCTCACAAACACTCTCAGATGAAGAAGCACCGCGGATTGACATGCTCATAACTATCCTTACTGCACTTGGATGTCGACTTTCAATTGAACCATTAAAAGACATGGATATGTCCACTGACATTAAACTCACGGGAGATACAGAAATTCCAAAATTTTCAGATCAACAAACACAACTGGCTGAATCAGATTCAACTCAGGAACGGAGGCATTAATAATGGCTGAACAACACCACGAACTTGCACACGTTTTCACCGATCCATCACAAACCGTAAAGGATGCGCGTGGTATTGCATCACGCGATCTCAACACACCGTACACTTTTCCAAACTACACAAAAGCGGAGTGGACAGAAAAAGTCAAAGCATTACGGCAGCAGATTCGCGTTGCAAACGGTTTAGTGCCAGCGCATGAACCGACACCGCTCAACGCCCAAATCTTCGGAAAAATTGAACGTGAAGATTATACAGTTGAAAAGGTCTATTTCGAACCTTTCCCCGGTTTTTTCACAACAGGAAATCTCTACCGTCCAAAAGGAAAAACCGGATCGTTTCCAGGCATTGTAAGTCCGCATGGACATTGGGGACGTGGAAGGTTGGAAGATATCGAACGGGGTTCAATTCCTGCGCGCTGCATCAACTTTGCCAAACAGGGATACGTTATCTTTGCCTACGATATGATAGGCTACAACGATAGTGGCAAACAGCTTGAACATCGCTTTGGCGGGGCACGGGAAAGTCTCTGGGGATTGAGCGCGATGGGGCTACAACTTCAGAACGGCATTCGCGCCATCGATTTCTTGCAGAGTCTACCAGATGTGGACAAAGAACGTATCGGTTGTACAGGTGCATCGGGTGGTGGAACGCAAACCTTTATCTTAACGGCAATTGATGAACGTATCAAGGTTTCCGCTCCTGTCAACATGATCTCTGCCACAATGCAGGGTGGTTGTCTGTGCGAAAACGCGCCGAATTTACGATTAGAAGCAAGCAACCTTGAAATTGGGGCATTGATGGCACCACGTCCACTGCTGCTCGTATCTTGTACAGGGGATTGGACAGCGAAAACGCCAACGGTTGAATATCCCGCTATCCGTAGTATCTATGCACATTTTGATGCGGAAGACAAAGTGCATCAGGTTCAGATAGATGCTGAGCATAACTACAATAAGGAGAGCCGCGAGGCTGTATATGCGTGGTTCGCAAAATGGCTTTTAGGCGCAGAGGACCCGTCTGTGTTCAAAGAAGTACCTTATGAGGTCGAATCGGATGATGACTTATTGGCTTTCTCTGATCGTGATTTACCGAAACATGCTCTGAAACAGGAGGAAATTCTACCTGCTTGGGTGAAACTTTCTCAAGAAGCGATTAAAAAACATAAACCAACAAATGAAACTGAACATCAGCAGTTTAGAGAAGAGATGGGCAATGCGCTGCAACATTCGCTCGGATTACACTTGCCAAATAGCAGTGAGGTGACACTTGTTGAGCCTGAAGGTGCTTTTCCAACAACCTATCACCCACGCTATTCTGCGCGTCACGTTATCATCGGTAGGCAAGGTATCGGAGATGCAATCCCTGCTGTGCTATTCCGAACAGAACCGCTGGTGGGGCATGATCCGGTCGTTATCATTGTGCATTCTGAAGGCAAAGAGAAATTAATAGATCCAGAAACAGGGGAACCTGCGCTAATGATCACCGACCTGCTAAGTTCTGATCGTAAAGTTCTGATTATTGATGTGTTCGGGACAGGGGAACACGGAGAATATGAGCGGTCAGAGGACACAAACTTTTTCACCACCTACAACAGAACAACTGCGGCTTTACGCGTGCAGGATATTTTGACTACGTTACTCTATTTCTCAACCAGAGGGGACGTTTCAGAAGTAAGCCTTATCGGAATCGGTGAGGCGGGTTTATGGGCATTACTTGCAGCGGGATTCACGAATATCAAGAACATTGTCGTTGACGCAGCACAATTTGATAATAATAGCGAGGATGCTTATTTGAAAACTTTACCGATTCCAAGTCTGCGCAAAGTAGGTGATTTCCGCACTGCAGGAGCACTTGTCGCGCCACGTAATCTGATTATCCACAATACCGGCAATGTCTTTAACGCGGCGTGGATTGAAGAGGTGTATCAGAATATCGGTGCAGAACAACATCTGCTTGTGAGAAAAGAAATCATGTCAGATGATGAGATAGCTGGAAGGATAGCGGAGTTATAATCTGGTAGAAAAACGGACAGATAGAATTTTCCGCCCGTTTTTGTCTATTTGTAGGCGCGCTTATATGAAGATTAATTTATTAATTCGGTAATTTTCGGTCGGCACAAGGCAGTTGTACCCATCTGCTGGCGAGGTTTCCTAACCTCGCCAAATTACCGAAATATTTTCTTAATCTTCATATAGGCGCGCCTATTCTTGTTGGGATTATTTACAGCGTTTAGAGGTTATAACCACGTTCATTGTGTTGTGATAGGTCAAGACCCATGCGTTCATCATCCTCTTCAACGCGTAGACCGACTATAGCGTCAACGATCTTAAGGATAATAAACGAAAGCACACCACTCCAAACGATGGTAATGACGATGCTAAGGAACTGTGCCCAGAGTTGACTTCCAATCATAATATCTTCAGAGCCACCTAAAACTGTAGCGGAAAAAACACCTGTCAACAGTGCTCCGACAATTCCACCGATGCCGTGAACACCAAACGCATCAAGTGAATCGTCATAACCGAGTTTAGTTTTCAAACTGGTAGCACCCCAGAAGCAAACAGCACCAGAGGCGAATCCGATAACCAATGCGCCGATCGGGCCAACTGTTCCAGAAGCAGGCGTAATTGCAACTAATCCTGCAACAGCACCCGTCACAATACCAAGAACGCTTGGTTTACCGTGCTTAGCCCATTCAATAAACATCCAGGTAATTGCGGCAGTAGCGGTTGAAACCTGCGTGACGAGCATTGCCATGCCAGCGGTGCCATCAGCGGCAAGTTGGCTGCCAGCATTGAAGCCGAACCAACCCACCCACAGCATTGAAGCACCAACTACAGTAAGCGTTAAACTATGCGGTGGCATTGCGGTTGTTTGGTAACCGATCCGTTTTCCAACTAAGATAGCTGCGACTAACGCTGCGATACCTGCGTTTATATGCACGACATTCCCGCCTGCAAAATCAATCGCACCGATTATATCGCCAAACAGTGAACCGTCGCCTGACCATGCCATGTGGCAAAGGGGAGCATAGACGATTAGTGACCAAATTGCGGAAAAGAGAAGCATTGCTGAGAACTTCATACGTTCAGCGAATGCACCAGCAATTAGAGCAGGGGTAATAATAGCAAACGTCATTTGGAAAACAATAAAAACGGTTTCAGGTATACTTCCGCTTAAAGTATCTACGCCAATACCTTTCAGGAAAAACGTGCCGAGTCCCCCAACAAAAGAGTTGAGCGTTATTTTTCCTGCCTCCATACCAGCGGTGTTAAAAGCAAGACTATACCCAATCACAATCCATAAGATAGTGATAAGCCCCGTTAAAGCGAAACACTGCATGAGTACGGAGAGTACATTCTGTACGCGCACAAGCCCACCATAGAAGAGGGCAAGTCCGGGAATAGTCATAAACAGCACAAGGGCAGTTGCGGTAAGCATCCAAGCGGTATCCCCCGCCGTCTTAGCTTTCTCGATAGCTTCCGTCTTAGCTTTCTCGATAGCTTCCTCGACAGCTTCCGGGATAGCTCCCGCTTGTTCAGTAGGTGCTTCTGCCTCCACTTCAGATGTCCCATGCTGGTCTGCAAACACATCGTATGTCAAAATTAAGCTCGGTACACCAGATATCAGTAAAATTAGTATAAGCACTCCAATTAGCGAATAATTAAAACGCTTCTTTAAAAAATGTGATGCACTTCGTTGTTGCATCTGTATCCTCCTTAGTATTAACAAGCATCTGCTGCCTGTTTTGTTATTTTCTATAAAGGCAGACAACCTTGTCTACCTTCCAACTTTCAATTTCATAAAAATAATTCGACCTACTAACGTTTCTTATAGTAAACCAGTAATTACTTGGACACTTTTGCATCCGTCCGATCTCCCCTCGCTTGCGGGGGGATAAAGGGGGGTAGTCTTTCGTGTGTCCACTTAATTATGGATTCTACTATAATTAAATTCTAACGTGAGTTTAATTATAGGTATATGTACTTCATTTTTCTAAAAGTATTACTCTCATAGACCCGGTAGGTGCGGTTTCCTAACCAATGCAGAATACCATACGGGGAATGCCAAAAGGTATTCATACCGTTGATTTGGCGTATTCTGCCGAATACAAAAATATGATTTATCAAACTCACGTTAAAGTCTAACTTCTATAAGTTTTGATTTAGCATTCTACCAAAATACCACAAAGGTTTCAAGTGATTACATCAACGGCAAAACAAAATAACACCGTCCAACAGTAAAATAGGAACGCCCATAAGCCAAGAAGTAAACTCAGGGATATAAGTGAAACTTCTTATGGGCGACCTATTTTGAGATTGTAACCCCAATCTTTCAATTGAGGGTTTTCTGAAAATGTTTATCGTATTGACGAGACATTGAAGTCCGGATAGGCGCTTGCGCCGTGTTCTTCATAGTCAAGCCCTGCTTGTTCTTCCTCTTGCGTAACCCGCAGACCTGTAGCTGCTTTAATTGCGTAGAAGAGAATAAAGCCTGTTACGAGACACCATACGAGAACGGCAACGACACCAACGAATTGTGCCCAGAGGAGGGTAAATCCCCCACCAGCGAAAACTCCACTTGAACTGTCAAAAAATCCGAGTAGAAGTGTACCTAAAGCACCACACGTCCCGTGAACAGAGATCGCACCGACTGGATCATCAATGCGAAGATTTTCCAACAACAAGACACTTAGAACAACTACGATACCACCGAGTGCTCCCATAATCGCAGCGGATGTCGGACTAACGGAGGCACAACCAGCAGTAATTGTGACTAACCCGGCAAGGGCACCGTTGAGAGACATACCAGCATCAGGTTTGCCGAGGAAAAACCATGCTGTGATCATAGCGGTAATCGCACCGGCAGCGGCTGCGATATTTGTTGTCACGGCAATACTGGCAAGAGGTGCCGCATCGGCAGCCATTTGACTGCCAGGATTGAATCCAAACCAACCGAGCCACAGGATAAAGACACCAAGAGCAGCAAGAGGTAAATTGTGCCCAGCAATCGGTCTCGGTTTACCCTCACTATCATATTTACCGAGGCGTGGACCTAAGACGATAGCACCTGTCAAGGCAAGCCAACCGCCCGTTGAATGAACGACTGTTGAACCTGCGAAATCGGACATGCCCAAATCTGATAACCAACCACCACCCCAAACCCAGTGACCAACAATCGGATAGATGATACCTGTGATAAATACACTATAAATCAGATAACTTTTGAACTGTGTCCGTTCTGCCATCGCACCAGATACAATCGTTGCTGCGGTAGCAGCGAATACAAGTTGGAAAAGCCATGCTGCGTGTGTTGGGACAGAACTCCATTCTAATGCACTAAAAATACTGGTATTGGTCGCTGCACCTGCCTCAAGTGCTTCAGAAGGAACGAACCACCCGCTTGTTCCCATAAAAGCATTACCTGCTCCGAACATAATAGCAAAACCGATTGCCCAATATGCTATTGAACCCATTGAAAAATCCATCAGGTTCTTCATGAGAATATTGACTGCGTTCTTAGCACGCGTGAACCCAGATTCTACCATGGCGAAACCTGCCTGCATAAAGAATACGAGAAACGCAGCGACTAACACCCAAAGTGTGTCTGCATTAAATTTTGCATCATCAACCTTTTCAAGAGTTCCATCGCTGTCTACTAATCCGTTTAGCGCGAAAACGTTGAGACTCAGTAGGAAGGTGAGTGCAAGAATTGTTATGATAATCTTTTTTTTCATTTGAAAATATCTCCTATATTTTATAGTAAAATCCAAAATATATGCACGCTTTTGGGGCCGTGGGTACTAAACAGCCGGACTGTTGTAGCACAACCTGTATGAAGATTAATTTATTAATTCGGTAATTTTCTATCCGTACGAGGCAGGTGTTCACCTCTGCTGGCGAGGCGGGGAATGCCTAAATGGCATTCATACCGTTGATTTCTTCCTAACCTCGCCCAATTACCGATTTATTTTCTTAAACTTCATTTAGGTTGTGTCGTAGCGGACGCAACCTAATAGGTTGCTTTACAATTGTGTGCAAGTAATTATAGATTCCACTATAATAAAACTGCTACTTAAAACTCCGAAGAACTGAAAGTTTACATCTATTTTGTGATACATTGGACTCATCGCGAATCAAATACTTTTCTGATTCGCGATGATTTAAACCTGTATGCTAAGGACCGCAAATCTGCTGTCCTCACAAATATATTACTTACCAACTACGGAAGAACGTCATTCTACCGGTAAGTCCTGTATCTTCAGAATCTTCATCAAGTTGGGTTTCAAAACCAACAAAGATACCGAGCAAGTTGTTCTCACCATAACCGAGATTGATGCGTCCACCAACAACAAGGCTATCAAGCCCTGTTTCAGTTTCTTCCTCTAAACCCGCTAAAGTAGCTCCCACTTCTACCTGCGGTCCGATAGCGATAGTATCACTAAGTGAATAGAGTAGAAAGTTACGGGTGTAGAAAAGATCATCATCGTAATCAAATGGTGTGTTAAAAAACAATTGGATCCACGATTCAAAATAGATAGGACTTGCATCAAGAATTGTAAACAACTGTGGTGCAATCAGGGAAGACGGACCGTTCGCTGATGCATAATCAAATCCGATACCGACCATGGGTGTAAAACTGAGTGACATTTCATCACTCTCAACAGCCGTAATGCCGAGACCGAGATCAAACTCACCGAAGGTATCCACGACATAAATATCGCTTGCTATAGAGATACCACCAATAGAATGGCTTGCGCCAAACCATATCTGTGTTCCTAAACTATCTGTATCGGTACGGAACCAACCGGAAACACCTGACTCTTCTTCCATTTCCATTGCCATCTCTTCACCCGCCCCGTGGGCATCACCGTAAACCATCGGGACACTGCCAACTGTGAGGATGCAAACTATTGCCAATAATTGGGGTAACCAAAACGCTTTAAATTTCATTAAAATCTCCTTAATAGATATTGTATTCAAGCACTATATTATCGTGCTACAATAAGTTGTCCGCCAGTTTGAGAAACTCAACTTGTCCAATTCTTATTGAACGCGGCATCAACTTGTGATAGAATCTGTGCTGAGTTGCACTGCTTCATCTTAAAGCAATATACGTGCCAATTGTCCAATATTTGTAAACTTTACCTAATCTGCTATATAAGGTTGACATAAGCGTAACTTTAGTTTATCCGTATTCTAACCTACATCATAAAGTGGCAAAAATACGGCAGAATAGTTTGTGAAATTACATGTTTTGAGGAGATCGGTTTCTATCAAAAATGCTGAAATTTTCATCACAAAACTGCCTAAAAAATAAGCATATTTTACTTATCGGTATCGTCAGCATCGGTGGACTCCTACGGTTTTGGCATTTAGGAGTATGGAGTTTCTGGATTGATGAAGTGCTCACCGTACTTGATGCCGAAGAGTTTTCTCTTTCCAATTCACCGATTAATCCAGTCCCCTATATTGCAGCGAAGTTTTCCGTTTTTTTAGGTCAAAATTTATCATTTATCATAGATGGGAGTAGTGAGTGGAACAGCCGTCTTATTTTTTGTATTGCAGGAATCATTTCCATCCCGATAGTTTTTAGTTTAGGAAAAACCTTATACGATGATAGAGTAGGATTATTCGCTGCGACGTTTGTCGCATTGTCAAACTGGCATCTATTTTGGGCGCAAAATGCACGTTCCTATATTTTTACCTTCCTGTTTGCGGCGTTGACAGCATGGTTTTTCTACCGCTCCCTTGAAAACGATTCGACATTACTAACGATATATGCGCTCTTTTCTTGTATCTGTCTTATTTTGTCTCACCTATTGGCTGCAGCGATTGTGCCTGCGTTAGCGGTTTATGCAATACTTAGACTTTTAGAGGAACGAAACAAAAAACGGTGGATAAACCTACTTCTATTTTTTGTGCCGTTTGCTCTACCTGTGTTAATGCTCGCGCTGCCGCAGATTCGTAGCTATATATCTTCTGGTTGGGGACATAATGAATGGGGGCGTAGCCCGCTCTACATTGCTCTAACACTTGTCCAAGGCGTTAGCATTCCGATAGCCGTTACCGCTTTTTTTGCTGCTATCGTAAATCCACGTGATCGTGCCACTCGCTTTTTAATGTGCTTTGCTGGTGTGCCTTTGGTACTTCTGCTCATTGCATCTCAGTTGCAGAATGTAGCAGGCTATTATCTGTTTTGGACAACACCCGCCTATTTTATTCTTGCTGCAGTAGCATGCACCTATATCTGGGAAGCAATAGCTGCCGACAAACACCACTTTTTGAAAGCACTACTGCCTTGCATGATCATTGTTGTGCTGTTATCACAAGATTATCTTTACTTTCGGATTGAAAACGGTGGGAGACCGAAATGGAGAAAGGCATTTGAGACTATCCGAGTAGAGAAGAATCCTACCGATATATTAGTGCTATCAGAACCCAAAATGGCACGGTTTTATATGCCAACATCGGAATCGATTGACGTTGACAAATTGTTAAAGGACAAAGTATCTTTTGAGAGGGAATGGGAAAGTTTAGATGATAAACGGATATGGTTTATCGTAGACGTGGCGAGTTTTAACGTCTTTGATGCGGATAGCACTGTCCGAAATTGGATTCGTGAACGCGGACATAAGATAGAGACGTTACCTGCATACTCACGGGCAAAAGATAGGACAATTCATATTTTTCTGTTAGAATAACCTAAGTTGCTACCTATAAGTTTTTAGACCTGGGAACACCCTCTTTTGTGAAAAATGCTGATAATTAGCCAATATTTTGTACCACGGGGAATGCCATTAAGGCATTCATACCGTTGATTTCACTTTTAGTTTGCGTCCTTTTGATGCACAAACTAAATGAAGATTAATTTATTAATTCGGTAATTTTCTGTCACGCACGAGACAAGTGTACTTCTCCTGCTGGCGAGGTTTCCTAACCTCGCCAAATTACCGATTTATTTTCTTAAACTTCATTTAGTTTGCGTCCTTTTGATGCACAAACTAAAAGTTTGTGCTACAAGGTAGCAACTTGAGTTAGAATAGGCGCGGCAAGTAACCGCGCCTTTATTGAATTTATGCTACCAAAAACGAGTAAAATTCATTCTACCGGTAAGTCCCGTTTCCCCTTCCGCTTTCTTTGTTTCATACCCGACATATATGCCGAGTATATTCGCTTTACCATAACCGATGTTAATGCGTCCTCCAAAATTTAACTTCAGAGGTTTATCCAGCTCATCGGCAAAAACGAAAACTGATTCAACCTGGGGACCAATCGCGATGGTATCATTCAGTGAATAGGTGAGAAAACTGCGGTTGTAAAGTTCATTGGTAGCGGTATCATCAAATACGGTAGAAACTGTCCCGATTGTCCAGTGGAAAAAGTAGATGTTAGGTGCGTTCAGAAAAGCAAAAAATTGAGGGAAAAGAGCATCAGGACCATCCGCTCCAGTGTAGTCAAACCCAACACCGAGCATAGGCACCAGATCAAGCGATACACTTTCCGTTTTCACTGCGGGCAATGAGACACCCAGGTCAAATTCACCGAGATGGTCATTTACATAGATATTAGAAGCGATTGAGACACCTCCACCCCCGATCGGATGGTTGGCACCAACCAAGAAATACGTCCCTAAACTATCAACATCAATCTGAAACCATCCTGAAACGCCCGGTTTTTCTGCTGCCATTTCGGCTTCAGGTGCCATTTCCCCTTCAGACTCATGTGCGTCTGCAAAAACGGTGGATGGACCGGCAACAGAAATTATACAAATCGTTAGAAAGATAACGGTTAACTGAAAGGCTTTAATCTTCATAAAACTCTCCTTAGGTTGTGCAAATTAATAAAATATGTCCACGGATGCGATTTCGCACCTCTCTGCTGGCGAGGCGGGGAATCATGGCGAATACCATACGCGTATTCGCCCAATGGCATTCATACCGTTGATTTCTTCCTAACCTCGCCCTGTGTCCAAGTAATTTTAGATTTTACTATAAAAGAAAAAGTTGTTCAAAGTTTATTTGACTCTTAATCAATCTTAAGAGTCTTTCACATCGTTATTCCAATATTAGTATACCTTATTACCGAACAGATTTCAACAATTTTGGAATAACAGCAGGCCATTCAGTTTTCTCAATTTTTTCATTGGGGCGCGACTAGCAATCAACAATAGGGTTTTATTTATACTTCAACGATTTAACTTGCCAAAGCCGCTGAGACATGATATTATTTAAACATGCGACTGCAATTTTATCGTTTATAGGCGTTACAGTGTTTAATCACAATTTATCCTAATAGAGACAATAAATAAAAGTGGATTTAACATTAGCGAATCCGTATCTCACACATTATCAACCGCCACCTGCACACAGTTACCTATACCGACAGTGGTGTGCAAGAGGTTATCAACCGGGGCTCCATCCTATTTCATCTGATAGTGAATTAGGCACATGCATTGGACAAATGGGATGGGTAGGGGCGCATGCACATGCCCACGACTATTTATGGGCTTCAGCGGGTAATATGGGGGTGATACTATCAGAACCGGTAGATGCGAAATGCCTTATCACTTATGATGAAGCACCGCGATACGCATTACCTTCTGCGATTGTTGTGAAGGGGTTAGCGGGTAGACATGTGCTTCTGACAAAATCAGGATCACGGTTGGACATGATAAACCTTGAGCATCCCGCGCTAAATGTTACAGTCATTGAAGTAGAGCCGGATGGAACGCATTATCGAATGCGTTTTGGCACGCAGACACAAGCTGATATAGATAATTCTATAGGGTCGGAAAATGCCACGCAGTCTTGTGTACCAACAAGTGAGATGTTCCATTATCTCTTGGTTTTTGAGCAACTTGAAAAACACGGATTTCAAGCATTAGTCCACTTACAACCGAAGTTCCTAAACCTAATCTCACGCACAGAACACGGTCATCCTGATCGTTTTTATAGTTTTCTTAAGGGATACGAACCGGAAACACCGATCATTTATGACGCATCTGGTGGAATAGGGTTCGTTCAGGAACGGGTGCCGGGAATACCGGAGTTATCTTATGAGAGTTTAAGGCTTTTTGAAAACGGTTCTGATCCAATGCGCCATATCCTTTACTGGATTGGACACGGCACTTTTTCACGGGGAGCAGACGTTTTAGAGGCATATAAACACGCAGAGTACTTTGAAGCAGTAGCACGAATGGCGTGGGAGGCAAATCAGAGGCAAGTCTCAGCGGAAGCATATAGCGAGGAAATTGTTAACTGTATCCTCCGCGAATTTAATGCAAGCCGCGCTTTGTCAGAAAATGAACCTATAGAGCAGAGTGAGGATGCCACAGTACCATTAGACATTGAACAACAGGACCGAACACCAGAGAACCTGTACAACTATCCATAATACGCTTAGCTCGTGAGTTTACTTCAAGCTATATCAGATAAGATGTATGATCTAAAATACTAAGATTTGCGAAGGAGATATTTAATGAAAGAAACACAGCAACCACCTGTAGTTGAAGGTACAGAAGAATCACAACAGACAAAACCGCAAAACTTAGAAGCCTATCTCAGAGAGAGTATATTTGGAGATGAATTCCGTGATTACAATGAAAAACTTGAGAAATTGACCCAAGAACTTGAAATGGTCCAACAGAGTATTGTTGAAGCCGAAACACGGTTGTTAAAGGAGATTGCGGCAGTTAAAGCGCAATACGGAAATATACCCGATAATATTGTACAACGCGTTGATAATCGTATTGATGAACTCATTAGCCGTAGTGAGAATGATCTTGAGAAGTTGTCCGTGCTTATCAATGAGTTTGCAACCGACTTTCAGGTGCAAATTGATGGTCTTCAAACGGAAACGCAAATGCTCCAAAATACCGGACAGTCAGACCGGCAAACGCTTGCCGATACGTTGATAGCTATCGGCACGCAGCTAAAAAAAGAATCATGAAAACCACAACATATTTTCTCATTTTTCTGTTTCTGCTTATACCGTGCAGCATGACATTAACAGCTCCTACGCCAGAAGAAGTGGGCACCGAAGAGATTTCTATCGTTGCCGTAGGCGATATAACAATAGGAAGCAGCTTGACACCACTCATCGAACGACAGGGAGCAGGTGTATTTTTTGAAGGGATAACACCTATTATTCAATCAGCTGATATTGCCACAGTATCGCTTAACACCAGTATTTCGGACAGGGGCGAGCCAGATCCAAAGCGAGACCCGCGTTTTCGCGCTGCTCCCGGTCTCGCACGCGCCCTCGCAAATGCGGGGTTTGATGCAGTTTCATTAGCAACACCCCACATCATGGATTTTGGAATTGAAGCACTTGAAGATACGGTAACCAATTTGGAATGGTATAACGTTAAATATATGGGGGTCGGAACGTCACCCGCTGAGGCAAATACCCCTGCCTGGTTAGAAGTTAATACTAAAAAAATTGCCCTATTCGCTTATTTGCGCGGAAACGAATTCAATATAGCATCGTTAGACCGTGTCGCTGCTGCCGCCTATAGTCAAATGATGGCGGATGTTCAAAAGGTGGATAATGCTGCAGCACTTGTTATTGTCTGGCTTCATTGGGGAAAAAGGGACACAGAACCCACAGTACAACAAGCAAGTATCGGACGGCAACGCATCTTTGCGCACGCACTTATCAATGCTGGTGCTGATCTCGTTTTGTGTCAACAACTCCATACACTTGGCGGTATTGAACTCTACAAGGGGAAACCGATTGTATATAGTCTTGCAGACTTCATCTATGATACCTATTCATTACAACACGCGCGCACAGTAATTCCGAAAGTGACGTTTGTAGAAGGGACCCTCAAATCTATTGAATTGATTCCGATTTTGGTAGATAAATTGGACAAATCAATTCCTCAGCCGAGTATTATCAAAGCGAAAGGTTCTACCACGGAGACTGCTGATAAAAAATTGGAAGAATCTGCCATAGAGACCCTGCAAGAGTATCAGAAACGATGCGCTGCACTAAAAACAGAGGTAATCATTGAAGGAGAACGCGGATGGATTAGCAACGTCCATAAATCCCAGTAAAACGTTTGAATATAGTGAACTTTGAAAGTATTAGGACACTTTGATAAACCTATTTTGGAAACAGAACGAACAATAGAAATTGTAGCACAAACTGTATGCAGATTAATTTATTAATTCGGTAATTTTCTATCCGTACGAGGCAGGTGTACTTCCCGCTGGCGAGGCGGGGAATACCTAAATGGTATTCATACCGTTGATTTCTTCCTAACCTCGCTAAATTACCGAAATATTTTCTTAATCTTCATTTAGGTTGTGCATAAAACGCCGCAAACTCACAGTTTGCGCTACAGTAGTGTCCCATTAGTTTACTATAATGAACCATCCGAAGCAGTTAGCGATGCCAGAGAAATATGAAAAGGAGAAAAAATAGCAATGGAAAACGAACATGAATCTATGACAGAACATGAGGATTCTGAAGAAATCTTAGAAACAGCGGAACTACCTATACTTCCGGTGAATGATCTCGTCATCTTTCCTTATATGCCACCGGTGCCACCTTTTCCGCCGCATCATGTTGCACTTTCAGGAAAAATGGTAATGGATGCTGTCGATGATGCAATGCTAAACGGTGAACGGGTACTTTGTATTTTCCAAACGAATTCGGGGCGCAGCCTGGACATAGACCCGCGCGCAGTCAAAGATATGACCCTGGAAGAATTAAGCCCTATCGGTAGTCTAATTCACATTCTCCGCGCAAAAAAGGATGATGAAGATGTACTGTTTCTCGCCAACGGGCGCGCACGGGTTCAAATTGAGGAAATACTACACAATGAACCGTTTTTGAAAGCACGAGTCCGCCTTTTGGAAGATGAAGAGGATGCTGAACAGGACATTGAAGATGATTTAGAGGTTGAAGCACTTGTCCGAAGTGTTGATGAAATGTTTCAGCGCATTATCCAACTTTCCTCACGTTATCAAGAAGAACATGGAATCATGGCCAAAAATATTGATGAACCTGGACGGTTAGCCGATTATATTGCCGCTGTCTTAGACCTTAAACCGCAAGAAAAGCAACAGGTCCTTGAGGCAGTCTTTATTCCTGAACGTCTTAATAAACTTGCCGTTATCCTCGCTAAAGAGGTTGACCTGCATGAGTTGGAAAGCAAAATTCAGTCCAACGCACAAGCCGTTATCAATAAAGGACAACGTGAATACTTTCTCCGTGAGCAACTCAAAGCAATTCAAACAGAACTCGGTGAGTCAGATGATTTAGCTTCTGATGTTGACGAAATGCGCCAACAATTGAAAGATGCCAATTTGCCTCCAAAAGCACACAAAGCTGCTACCAAAGAACTTAATCGTCTTTCCAAAATGCAGTCCTATTCTCCAGAATCCACCGTCTCACGGAATTACTTAGATTGGCTCCTCAATTTACCGTGGTCAGTCCACACAGAAGACGCTATTAATCTTACAAAGGCGATGAAAATTCTGGATGAGGATCACTACAATTTAACAAAAGTCAAAGAACGTATTGTTGAACATCTCGCAGTGAGGATTCTCAAATCTGACATGAAGGGACCTATCTTTTGTTTCGTAGGCCCACCAGGGGTGGGAAAGACATCTCTCGGTAAATCTATCGCACGCGCTATTGGTAGAAAATTTGCCCGCATTTCCCTGGGGGGTATGCACGACGAAGCCGAAATCCGTGGACATCGCCGGACCTATATCGGTTCAATGCCCGGCCGTATTATTAAAGGGATACGGCATGCGGAATCTAATAACCCTGTCTTTATGCTTGACGAAATAGACAAACTCGGATCCGATTTTCGCGGTGATCCAGCGGCTGCCCTCCTTGAAGTGCTTGACCCTGAACAAAACCACGCATTTACTGATAACTATTTAGATGTCCCGTTTGATCTGTCACAGATAATGTTCATCACAACGGCAAACCAGATTTACACAATTCCACCGCCACTTCGTGACCGAATGGAAACGATTGAGCTACCTGGCTATACTTCAAACGAAAAGAAGCAGATCGCGAAACAGTATCTGATTCCGCGCCAACTAAAGGAAAACGGCATTACGAAGAAACAATTGAGTATCTCCAATGCAGCAATCGGAAAAGTGGTCAAAGAATACACACGCGAGGCAGGTGTTCGAAATTTGGAGCGCGAACTTGGCACGTTATGCCGTAAATCTGCGCGCCGCGTAGCAGAAGGGCAAACTCACCGAACCAAGATCGGTGTCAAGGAAATACCGAATTATCTCGGTCCCCCGAAGTTCGATTCCGAAATTGCTGGCAGAACAGCTGATGTCGGTGTTGCTACCGGCCTCTCTGTTACGCCTGCAGGAGGTGAAATCCTCTTTGTTGAAGCAACTGCCTCACAAAAGTCAACCGGGAAAGGGGAACTCCTTGTCACTGGACAAATAGGTGATGTGATGCAGGAATCAGCACAGACCGCACTCACTTATGTCAAATCCCAAGCATCCACCCTTAAATTCGACACACTTGCGCTCCAGGAAGATATCCATATTCATGTGCCTGCAGGAAGTATTCCAAAAGATGGACCCTCGGCAGGTATCACAATTGCCACTGCTCTCGCTTCCATTGCTACAAAGCAGGGTATTAACCCAGAGGTAGCCATGACAGGTGAATTAACGCTAAGAGGGAGAGTACTACCTATCGGGGGCGTAAAGGAAAAAATCCTCGCCGCCAAACAGGCAGGTATTAAGAAAGTTATTGTGCCACAAGGCAATCAAAAAGATTTTGTTGAAATTCCTGAGGATATCCAAGAAGGACTTGCATTCCTCTTTGTGGAAAATATGGACGAAGTTTTTTCTGAAGTATTTGTATAACTTGCAGAAAAGGTTGACAATTACCTTGCAGCAGTGTAAAATTATAACGTGAGAGATGTGCATAATTATTTGGTGTCCTAAAATCTGTAACCACGAAACCTGTAACCACGCGATTTATCGCACACTTGATTGTCTTAAACCTAAAAAATAGGTGAGGAATCCATCTCAGCAACGCGTGTTGTTACCGAGAACGCTATAATCCTGAAAATCCTATAATCCGGGGAATGCCTAAATGGCATTCATACCGTTGATTTGAAAATCCTGGTTCAGACAAGAAAAACTTCACATGACCCAAGAATACATGGCTTGAGAACAACATCGATTATTTATTCACAACTCTCAATTATAACGTTGGATACCTGAGGCAACACATAACCTCGTTAAGACGGCGATCACAATATCACCATGAATTCCTTGTTTCAAGGTAAGGAGATATGACATGAAAAGCATTAGATGGAACAGCATAGTTCCTCTCCTCATCGTATGTGCCATTGCTGCATATACATACATGTTAACTTCCTCAACCTGTTGGGGAAATACAGACAACGTAAAACTTAATAATGAAACAAAAGAACGCGCACCGCTTTTTCTAAAAGATATCGCACCTATCCTTGATAAACAAGGGTGTTCTGCGGGACTCTGTCATGGAAAATTCGGTGGACAAGGCGGTTTAAATCTATCCTTGTTGACGCTGAACCCAGAAAGCGATTATGAACCAATCGTGCATCATAACCGGGGGAGACGGATCAACCTGCTTGAACCTGAGCAGAGTCTCCTTTATCTAAAACCGACTGGACAGATTCCGCATGCGGGTGGTGTAAGATTTGGTGCTAATTCCGATGAAGCGGAAACTATTCTTCGATGGATATCCGCTGGTGCGCCTTTCTCACCCGACGAACCACGCTTGCAAAAACTTGAAATTGAACCGAGTGATGTCGCGTTTGCTGCTGTTGGTGAAACAACGCAGCTAAAAATACTCGCCCATTTTACTGACGGGTCTGTGGCAGATGTTACAAAGCAGGCAGTTTATGAATCTAAAGATGAACCGGTCGCTGCTGTCACGGAATCTGGACTGGTAACAAGTGAACGTTGGGGCGGGACTGCTATCTTAGCAAGGTACTTAGGAGTCGTCTCCTCCTCTTTCATTACCGTTCCCAGAGAAGCTGATGAGAAACCGTACCCGGAAATTCTAACAAACAATTTCATTGATGAATTCGTTGCAGCAAAACTTAAAAAATTGAATGTGCGTCCCTCTCAACTCTCTTCAGACTCTGAATTCATTCGAAGAGTCTATCTGGATACTGTCGGAAAGTTACCCACATCTGATAAAGTCAGAAAGTTCCTCGCTGATTCAGACCCAGAAAAACGTTCACGCCTCATTGATTCGCTAATGGAAACCCCCGAATGGGTTCATTTGCGCACATTAAAAATGGCGGATATGTTACGTGTCCACCCACGACGGTTAGGAAATGGACAATTCGGTGAACGCGCTGCTGTTCTATTCCACGAATTTATTCAGGATTCCGTTGCCGAAAACAAACCGTACAACAAATTTGTACACGAAATATTGACAGCCACGGGTAGTACCTATCAAAACGGTCCCACGAACTATTATCGGATCGAACGGCAACCCTCAGGCAGAGCTGAAACCACTGCACAAGTATTTCTCGGTATTCGTCTCAGTTGCGCGCGATGTCACAAACATCCTTTTGACGAATGGACAACGGATGATTATTGGAACTTCGCAGCATTCACGGGCAAGGTTAACACCCGGGGCGGTGGAATCTACCAGGAACTGGTCGTTTATCACAATCCAGCGGGTCGCGTTATTAACCAATCTGTTCAAGGGAATCGGGGACAGGTCGCACAACCCACATTCCTGGGCGGTGAAACGCTGCCAGAGGCACATAGAGCGAAGGCGATAGATCATCTCGCTGACTGGATTACTTCCGATTCAAATCCGTATTTCGCAAAAGCAACCGTCAACCGTTTGTGGAGTTACTACTTCGGTAGAGGGATCGTTGATCCTGTTGACGATATGCGCGCAACTACACCGGCAAGTGTTGAAGGACTCCTCGAAGCATTAGCGGAAGAGTTTGTACGCAGCGGGTATGATACCAAACATATTATAAAATTGATGCTTAACTCCCGGACCTATCAACTCTCTGCGGCACCGAATGAAACCAATGAGTTAGACGATAGATTTTTCTCTCGTTTCATGCCACGCCCTCTAATGGCACAGGTGTTGCTGGATGTCCTAAACGATGTTACGGGAACATCAGAGAAATACGGGCGATATCCGACAGGTTTCCGATCTGTTGAAGTAGAGCTACCGTTCAATTCACGTTTCCTGAACCTTTTTGGTCGTTCCGACAGGGAGTTCTTAGGGAACTTAGACCCCTTACTTGAACCGACGCTTACGCAAGCACTTCACATCATCAACTCCGGTTATGTGAACGACAAGCTGAGAAGTCGCAACGGCACAATTACCCAACTTCTTGAACCGAAGACGGGGGAAAAGTTACAACCAGCAGAATTGGTTACGGAGTTGTATCTGATGACCTTGAGTCGTCACCCCACCGAAACGGAACTCGAAATGGCTACGACACATTTTGCCGATAACGCCACAAGGCGCGATGATACAGAAGACCTACTCTGGGCACTTATTTCATCCCGTTCTTTCCTATTTAATCGGTAAACGTGTCCAAAGTATTAACCTTTAAGGCAGGTGAAGATAGGCGGATATTCATATCGCCCCTTCACCTGCCTTATCTTTTTAAATAGTGAACTTTGAAATTATTGAGACGCTTTGATTAACCTGTTTTGGAGACATAACGGACAAGAGAAGTTGTCCCACACCCTATTAGGTTGTGCATCTGAGTCCGCACCCTAACAGCTTGCGATACAAAAACCCCTGTAGCACAACCTATCAGGTTGTGCTAAAAAACGCAATCTGACAGCAGGGTTATTTAGTTTTAAGAATTCATAATCATTAAGGTTAACTTCAAGTTTAGTTTTTGAATCAGAATGGATAGGATTATAGGATTTCCAGGATTTTTCAGTGTCACCCATCAACCGCTATTCTGCATCCAAACGCAGACGACAAAGATGTTCAGAAACACTAAATCCACAAAAAACCCATCTTGAAAATCCGATAATCCGGGGAATGCCTAAAGACGAATGCGCCTATGGCATTCGCCATGATTCATACCGTTGATTTGAAAATCCCGGTTCAGACAAGAAGTCCATTGATATATTTATGTCTGTAATAAAATCTGCCCGAAAAACCGAAAACTAAATAACCCTGTAGCACAACCTGTTAGGGTGTGCATCTGAGTGCGCAACCTAAATGAAGATTAATTTATTAATTCGGTAATTTTCTATCCGGACGAGGCAGGCGTACTCCCCCGCTAACGAGGTTTCCTAACCTCGCCAAATTACCGATTTATTTTCTTAAACTTCATACAGGGTACCATACAGAAGTATCCCTTTAATTGTCCGTTTTACTATAAATAACCCTGAACTATGCATCATCCACCCAAAATCCACCTTTCCCGCAAACCTATTGGATATCTATGGGATATCTATTGTTCTCTGCATCGGTTTTCCGCCAAATACTATGCCGTTATCAGATAAAATATAACGTATGAAAAACACAGAAAAACCTACACCCTCAGAACACGAGACGCGTACCGAAGACGATAACAAACGCACTATCAATCGACTCCTCAACTTATACGATACAATGCTGGAGGAATACACCGATGTCATGCAAGTACCGGAAGACGAGGAGAGTCCCACGTACGCAGACAAACTTAACCTGCTCAAGCAACTCACCGCTATCGCCGATCCACTCATGCGACGTTGGAATATCACGCATCAAGGATACGACAGCAGCGTCCGCAAAGCACAAACCAAGCAAGACGACAGTCCCACCGACACGCCACCAGCCAAACCCGCTGAGCAAAACAAGACAAACGAACTCCTCCATGCCAGAGAAATCGAACCCGGTGTGATGGAAACATTTACCCTCTCTCCATCTGGGGAAGAACAGAATAACCAAATTGTCAAAGTCAAAGAGATTGAACCCGATCTGTATGAGGTCTTAGACCCATCTGGGCAACATGAACAAGTCCGTCTGCGCATCGTCCAAAGTTTCCATCCAGACATGTTAGATACAATAAAAAGAATGATGATCCCATTCCCAGAGGAAGAAGACGAATCCGAATCGACAGCTGTCCCCCCAAACATCCCAGATACTTGACGCTAAAGCAATAATATAATTATCAGAATGTTTCTTGTGGGACGGCTTTCTAAGCCCGATTTTGATTTTCAAACTGTTTCATAGGTGTTTCAAACGCCTCTCATAAGAGGGTGTATCCTTAAATTGACATTTATATGTTTCGCTTGCGCTCTATCCGACCTACAGTTTATTTTTTTATTTTTGGGCGCGGACGCACTACCCGAAACCCAATCGTATGTGTTGAATCGAGGGGATAGGACTTAAAACGTAAACTCGAACGTAGAAACGCACTCCCTACATTCCATGCACCACCACGAATAACTCGTGCGCTCAACACATCGCGGAAACGGAGGTTTAGTGGGTTTTGTCTTACATCTTCGCTGTTTTGCTGGTAAAAAGAAGGGTTATATTCGTCAAGACACCATTCCCAAACGTTTCCAGCAAGATCAGCAATACCGTTCGGAGATGTACCGTTTGGGAATTGTCCAATAGGGGTTGGACGGTTATAACGGCGTGCAAAATTTGCATGGTGTCGTGCCTTTGGAGATGCACTCCCCCACGGATATATCCGCCCATCCGTGCCGCGTGCAGCACGTTCCCATTGCGCCTCAGTCGGCAAACTTCCACCGATCCATTCTGCAAAGGCTTGCGCGTCAAACCATGTTACGCCTACGATAGGTTGGGTATCGGCATTGAAGTTTTCATTTTTCCAGGTTTCTTCACCTTGAGCGCCACGTGGGGGCGGGCGTCCGGTTGCTTCAGTAAAGGCTCGGTATTGTGCGTTGGTAATTTCGTGCCGTGAAATTTGGTAGGCAGAAAGATACACGCTATGTTGTGGGACTTCTGCGTCAAAGGCGTGTTTTTCGAGCAGGGAACTTCGTAATTTTGCGTCTCTGTAAGCGGCTTCGGCTTCCTGTGGTGTGGAGCCCATTATGAATTCGCCTTCCGGTATAGCAACCCATTCTATAGTGGCAAGTGTTTTTTTCGCAGCAGAACTCAATTCGGCAGTAATAACCTCTTTCCAAACACCGAGAAAAAATATCAGAATCGTAAGACAGACGCATCGCATAACCAAAAAATTCCTATTAGTAGATTTTACCATAGTAGTTGTCCCACAAACTGTTAGTTTGTGCATAATGAGACGCAAACTAACAGTTCGTGCTATAGGAGTGCCTCTTGTCCGTTTTACCAATTTTACGCCAACTTGCCGCGTAACAACAGGTTGTCTTTCATCACTTCGCCCTCTCGATTTCGGGTACCAGATGGCATGTAATGGATGACCATCGCCCGACGGTCTCGGGATGACCGGTTCGGATTCGTTTGATGGAGTGTCATGCAGTGATGCACCATCGCGCATCCTGCTTCAACAGGCACAGGGACAGCACAATGGACATCCGCATCTACCTGCAACAACGCTGGCAACTTACCCTTTTCTGACTCAGCACGTCCATGCGCCGCTAATCCTTCTAAATAACTGCCGGGAATAACGTTCATACAACCGTTCGCCTCGTCCGCATCATCAAGTGCTATCCAGATGCTCACAAGATTGGGCGGGTCGCATTGCCAATATGCGTTGTCCTGATGCCAATGCACTTCCCCACCGTGATAGGCGGGTTTGTAAAGCGCCTGATCATGAAATAACTGGATATCAGCTCCGATTAAACTCTCAGCGATGTCTAATAGCGGTTCATGGTAGAGTAACTTCCGATATTCCTCATCAAAACGCCACATCTCCATGATCTGTAACATCTCTTCTGCACGATCAGCGTTTTCATCGCTTTCCGATTCCCCTACGACTGCAAGGTTACGCAATCCCTTGCCAATTGTGCCACGTTTCTCCGTAAACAACGCATCGTAATGTTCGCGTAGCACAGCAAGGTGTTCGTCATCAAGGACTCGTTTGTCTATTTTGAGATAACCTTCGCGTCTAAATTGCTCAATCTCGTCTGGTAATAGTTTCATCATACACATCCTTCGTTATGTACACAATTTCCATATATAGTGAACTTTATAGTGAATTATAAAAATAAATACACACTTTTGCCCTCGATAGGTGCGGTTTCCTAACTGCACCACATTAGGAAGTGTAAACTTAATTGCCGATTCTACTATAAAATGATTGGGACACTTTGATAAACTTGTTTCGAAAACATAACGGACAATAGAAGTTGTCCCATTAATTGTAGGCTTTACTATAATACTCTATCCAAGTAGGTTTTGTCGCAACTATCATAAAGCAATACTATTAAGTGATGCACATCGAATATCGTCCAGTTCTTGCGCACTCAAAACACCAGCTTGAAAAAGATTCCGATATTCTTCGGAAACGCTTTGTCCGAATATAATCAAATCGTCTGTATTTATTGTCACAGGCACACCGTTATCATATAGAATACGGATGGGATGAGAAGCTAAATCTTCTACACCTCCCAACATCACGTTACTCGTAGGACACACATTTAATTGAATACGGTTTTCGGAAAGCCACTGCATAATTTCAACCGATTCTGCGGCAGCAATACCGTGTTGTACCTCGTCCAAGCCAAGGACTTCAACAGTCCGCCGCACTTCCTCCGCGCCTCCGAATTCGCCCACGTGTGCTTTTAGTTTCATACCTGCTGCGCGTGCCTTTGCATATAAAGGCTTCACGGCTTCAGGAGCACACGCTTCTTCATAGCTATACAGATCGATTGATTGAAATACTCCTAATTCTGTTGCTTCGTGCGCCAACTTCATTAACTCTCTATCATCAGCACCTGTCCGAGGAAAACCGAGTTCGGGTCGTAGATTAATTTGTGACCGATATTTTTCAACTAATCCTTCAACAAACGCCTTTACGCCAGCTAATCCATTTGGATAAAACCTTGCCATCATAATGTCAAAACTCATTTCAAGCTCAACCACACCATCCTGTATAGCATCGTTTACTCCTGATGTAGAAACAAATTCAAAGCCTTCACGCGATTTCTGGAGGGGTGCTAAAACCGTGATGACGTACTCCATCATTTCCTCAAGTCCATTCATCTTGCGAGGAGGTTTCGTCACTGAATGTCCTAACCAATGTTCCAGGTTTTTTAATCGTGTGCTAAGGAACGCGTGAGAGTGAACATCCGTTTTAGGCGCTGCTCTTATCGCATCCAGATCGTCTGTAGACAGTGCTTTAATAAAATCAGTGTGTTTCATATCGTATATTCTTTAAGCTTAAGATTCTACTGGCAATCTCGTGCTATTGTAGCACGATTGGAAACAGAACACAATTAAAAAGGAATCGCAAAGCAGAGCCAATTGTTGCAAGGTAACTCTTGTAGAAGGGCTTTGTAAACCCGATTTAATAATAGGCGCGTTTGTAGTCGCGCAATTCATTGCCAAATCAACGCCAAATGCGCTTGGCAGAATACGCGTATGGTATTCGCATGATTTGGCATCTCTTATATTCACTGGTAGGCGAGGCGGGGAATGCCTAAATCATGCGAATACCATACGCGTATTCGCTTCATACCGTTGATTTCTTCCTAACCTCGCTGGTGCAGAGTGACCAAGTAATTCCAAAATCCACTATAAATGCCTCTGAATCAATCCTTGATTCTTATTGACCACCAAGTAAGCAATTGATATAATAATCAACAATTTGAAATAGTAGCGACATATTCAGGAGGAACAGATGGATAACGAAGTAATGACGAATGAAGAGAATTATGCTTTTGATGTGGCAGGCTACCTACACATTCCGCGTGTTCTTAGTCAAGAAGAGGTAGCGGCACTGAACAAGGCATTAGATGCAGTTGGAGAAAGTGAAACGTTATTAGGCGGGTCAAGTCCATATCGAGAATTGTTCCGCGATCTACTGGTACACCCAAAATTGGTGTGGTATTTGAATCAGATCATCGGACACGGATTCCGACTCGATCAAGCCCCACAATTGTTGGGACAGCGAGAAGGTGAAGTAGGTACAACACTCGTTGGCGGCGATGAACCGAGAAATCCGTCCTTGGCATATCGTCAACAAAACGGTCGACGGAGCTGTCAGGGTGTGAAAGCGATCTGGGCATTGGAAGATGTCGCTGAAGGTGACGGCGGTCTGGTTGTTGTTCAGGCAAGCCATAAGAGCAATGTTGAAACACCCAACGACTTGGCAACAGGGGTTGATGATATGGAATTGGTGCAGCAACCTGCACTGAAAGCAGGCGATCTATTTTTGATCGCCGTACCCACACTTCAAGGTGTTCGCCCCTGGAAAGAGAAACCAAAAAGATTGCTAACTTATTGGTATGCAGCGCGTGCAGCAGTTCAATCCAATCCAGTTGGACCTTACTCGGAAACCGAATCTTTACCCGGATGGGCGGACAAAGCGACACCCGCACAAAAGGCGGTTATGCATAGACCTGGGTTTAAAGGCTCAAATCCTCAGCCGGTGTTAAACACAGATGGTGAAAAGACGTGGGTGGAGGAAAACACGTCTGTCATTCATCCTTCAATTTATATCCGAGACCCAGATTCGGGTATTGATGAAAAAGAGTTTTACTTTTGGGATCTAAACGGGTATCTGGTGGTGCGCGGTGTGATGGATAAGCAGTGGCTTATTGAAGCAAATGAAGCAGTAGATAAATTCCAAGATCGTATCGTTGTCGGTAGTGAACTGGCAGGGGGATCAGTAAGCCAAGCTGGCACAGGTCGTCCGCTCCTACCGGGTTTGTTAGACCTACCTGATCCCTATAACGCGCCATTTCGGCAAATGATTGCGCACCCTGCTGTGGTGCAGCGCCTAAATTGGATGGGCGGTAGTGGCTATCGCACAGGTGGCGCGACTGTATTCTGTGCCGTTCAAGGAACATCAGGGCACGCACTCCACGATGGTAATGAACCCATGAGTCCATCACGCGGTTATGATTTCAAAAATGGACGCAGTTATGCTGAGACCGTCACTATTACATGGCAATTACGGGATGTTGAGCCGGGACTGGGCGGTTTTGCCTGTGTGCCAGGGTCCCACAAAACGCAGTACTCCATGCCCCGTGGGATTCGGACATGTGATGACACAATGGGGCTGGTAGTACAACCCATTATGAAGGCTGGAGATGTACTCTTCTTTATGGACGGCGGCTGCACACATGGGGCATTAGCGTGGAAGAATCCAGTCCCCAGACGCGGGGGTACTGATTAAGTATCAATCGAAGAATGTTAATTGGGGCGGTGGTGTGGTTGATCCGCAAGACCGATGGGGCGATATGGTTGAAGATATGACTGAGGAACAATTTGCTGTAATGCGAGGTCCCGAAAGGGATGGTCGGCACCGGACTGTACCACGACTGGTTGTGGAAGATGGAAAGGTATCCGTTTCGTACGACCCTGAAGGGGATAGCTACTCTTCTAAGTATCGCAAACCGGGTGAAAAACGGGAATAGACTGAAGGTAGGTATCTTATGTTCACAACGACAGACAAGACACTTGTAAGTTGGTTCTGCTTTGATGAGGAAGCACCAAAGCACTGCAGCGTGATTACCGTGCAGGCAGCGGACAAGTATGATGCACTTGCTTTTGGACAAGATGCTCCAGGTAAGTGGTCCACTGCCAGCGAAGATAACACTCGTACGCAAACCACCGAACAACTCGCGCAAAATCCGGCGCAGGAAATTGTACTCGGACAGTTCATGATGATGGCAGCCGTCTACAAGGACAACACGGTTACCATTTACCGCGACGGGAAAGTATATGCCAGCTATACTATTGAAGAACCGTTTAATTTTCTGAACAGTCCCTATCTGCAATTGGTAATCGGTTCAGTCAATCTAAATCCTAACTATGCCACATCGTTCAAGGGAAAAGTTAAGGATGTCCGGATTTATGCACAGGCTTTGACGCAAGAACAGATTAAGGAGCTGAGACCGAACGCGCCTTCTGCAATTCAACCGTTCAGCTGGTATGATTTCTCAATAGATGGTTGGTGGGAAGATCGTGCTGGAAAATTCCCTGAGTTTAGAAACATTGCCGCGATAAAAGAGAACGAAGAAGACCCATATATTGTTTTTGATAGAGACGACAGATACATGTTTACCACGGATAATGAAGCTGTGCGTATCGTACGGGATTTTCGCCAACGACTGATGCATGACCCGAGCCGTCCGACGTATCACTTGGTTAATTCCGAAGGAGATTCCGAGAGGAACTATCCTTTTGACCCGAATTTCATGATCTATTGGAAAGGCCAGTATCATTTCGGTTATATGTATAAAGGTGATGAGCATGCTTTCGGACATTTCACAAGTACTGACCTTGTTCACTGGCGGCGGCGCGGGGACTGTGCTTTAGGCAGCGGCGGTTGTGGTACGGGCGGTACGATTATCACCAAAGATGGTAAGAAGGTTATCTTTGTCGGCATATTTGGTGGTCGTCCGACATACATAGAAGCATCAGATGAGCATTTGGAGAATTGGTCTAAACCGATAGAGATTGATGTACCGAAAGAGGCACGGGATGCTGATTATTGGACGTTCTGGGATCCGACTGCTTGGGTGGAGGGAGATTATTATTACATTTTTACTGGTGATCACGCTATGGAGGATACACGTCCAGGGTTTGGTAATTGGTACAAAAGAACAACACTCATGCGCTCAAAAGACTTTAAGAAATGGGAGTTTCTCGGTCAATTTATGACGAAAGAGTTACCAGGACTTGAACATCACGACCATTCCTGCACTGATTTCTTCAAACTTGGTAACAAGTATATGATGCTGCTGATCAGTCATAGCTGGGGTGCTCGGTACTATCTGGGTGAATGGAAGGATAACAAGTTCACACCTGATTTTCATACCAAAATGAGTTGGACTTACAATTATCGCGGCATACCTATCTATTGGGCACCCAAGACTTTCCTCACACCAGACGGACGCAGAGTCGTCATTACCAATCTACTGTCTAACCTTGGCAACACTTTATGGAGCTGCGTATTTTCATTGCCATGGGAGTTGAGTCTACCTGATGACGGGGTTGTGCGTATTAAACCGGTTCGTGAACTTGAGTGCCTACGCTATAACGAAACGGTTGAGAACAACATTACGGTCAAAAATGGCGAAAACTATAGGCTGAAAGAAATCTCTGGTGATACGGTTGAATTGAATGTCACAATCAAACCTACCGAAGCGAAGGACTATGGCGTAAAAGTGTTCTGTGATAAGGACAACCAGAATGGGATGGAAATATTTTACTCAGCAGACAAGAAGACGATTTCGGTAGGTGATGGCAATGATAAGCCAAAACTGTATGGTAGTTCCCACCCTTATGGCGTTGCGCCGTTCGAGTTGAACGCTGGAGAAGATCTGAATTTACGGATATTCATTGACAGAGCGCTTGTGGAAGTTTTTATCAATGAACGTCAGGCAGTCGTACAAAATCAACTACATAAACCGGAAGACGTTGGGATATGTCTTTACAGCATCGGTGGAGACATCAAGGCAGACGTAACGGGGTGGAAAATGGCACCCGCTAATCAATGGTAGAGAACTCCTGTTTTTTATAATTGCCCTTACAAAACAAAATGTATTCTAAACTACTTAATCATTTCAGTCAACCAGAGCATCTTAAGAAGGTAGGAATTTGGGTTGTACCAACCTTACTCCTATTTTGCGGTTTTTATACGAACTTATGGCGTGTGGCTGAACAGAACTGGTTTGACAATCATCAGAAAGATACCGAAAGCCATATTATGGGTAGAATGGTCAAATCTCACCAAGATGGCATCTTCTCGGCTGGTGGACTGAATGGGTGGGGTACAGCGAAAAGTCCTGACGCGGAATGGATACCGCCAACAGAAAGGACCCCTCAATATACAGCCTATCTCCACAATCTCACCTTTGAAAATTTTTCAACGTATAATTCACAACCGGGTGGTCAAGGGATGATTTTTAGTCTACTTGATAGACTAATTCCATTTTCACCGCAAACCAAATTAAGATTATTCTATGTCCTGACAGCTTTACTGTCTGCAATCGCGTTGACATTCATTATTAGCTGGTTCTATGAAGAGTTTGGCGGATGGAGCGCGATATTCGTCTTAGGTTCAGCTGTGCTTTCTCAATGGTTGACAGTCTTTGGGAAGAATCTGTGGTGGTGTCTATGGGCTTTCTACCTACCGATGATCGTCGTGCTGCACTTCCTTAAATACCACAGAGTCTCTGAGAATCGTCAATTCATCAGGTTTGGAATTCTGATTTTTATAGCGGTTTCTATTAAGTGTTTCATCAACGGTTACGAGTACATCACAACCACGTTGATAATGATGGCGACACCGTGTCTCTATTACGCTGTCCTTGACAAGTGGAGCAGGAACGAATGCATGAAGTTCACATTTGCTGCCGGGATCGGTACTGGTGTAGCAGTTCTCCTGAGTATGCTAATGTTATGTTTCCAGATCGGTGCTGTCAAGGATGGGTTTATGGATGGCGTTGAGCATGTGATCTGGTCTTTTGGAAAACGCACGTATGCAAGTCCTGAAGACTATCCACCAGTATATGCTGCCAGCCTGGAAGCAGGTGCTTTGGGTGTGGTCAGGACCTACATGAACGGTGTTTTCTTTGATCTCAACAACTATCTATCTGTCACAAACGCCTTCGTTTCAAAACATCTATTTAAGATACGCTATTCTTATTTGATAGTTCTTTTTATTGCAATATCCGCTCTGCTATTTATCCGTAGCAAAAAGATGATAACGGAGCGAAGACAGCACTATATTGCGCTAATCTGGACGACGTGGTTTTCATTTTTAGCCCCGTTATCGTGGTTCGTTATTTTTAAGGCGCACTCATACATACATACGCACATGAGTTTTCTTTTGTGGCAGATGCCCTTTACTCTCTTCGGTTTTGCTGTGTTCGGCGCTGCCGTTGCAGCATGGGTGAAAGTAAAGACTGAATCATAGTAGGTTAGGTTGCGATGAAAATAGAACAACACCTCACTAAGACGGAGGGTTGGAATATCAATCAGGACGGCTCCGTCGTTGGACACTATGACTCACCAGACGGACGCAGACACGGCTTTGTCGCAAGACCAACTCCCAAGGAGGAGAGCGATCATTTTGGCAACATCTACAATGTCACATTGACGAAAGGTTTGAACATGCTTTCCTTACCTTTAGCATCGCCAAAACCGATGACTGCAAAATCTCTGGATGGGATTGCGGGAGCAACAATGGTAATAGCACTTGATGCTGAAAATCAACGGTTCATCGGCTGGACACCAGGTGCACCTAACGATGGATTTGCAATTGAAGGTGGACAAGGCTATATCGTCAATGTCCCACAAACTCGTAACTTTGCCTTCGTTGGATCACGCTGGACAAATCAAACGGAGGCCGCTGCAGCACCACCTGCCATATCCCAGGCGCAGGAAGCGTGGGCGTTTGTTGTAAGTGGGCACTTGCGAGGTAAACCAACGTTTGACGGCTACAAGGCCCTCGTCCGCAACTTGAGAACAAACAGTATGATGACCGCTACAGAATAAGTTGCTACAGAACTACCCGAATCCGTTTAACCCGGAAACGTGGATTCCATATCAACTCACGGAAGACAGTCCTGTTTCGGTATCCATTTATGGGACAACCGGCAAATTAATTCGCACACTTTCGCTCGGTTATCAATCCGCAGGCTTTTATAATAATCGGGAACGTGCTGCTTATTGGGATGGCAAAAACGCTTTAGGGGAAAGCGTTGCAAGTGGTGTCTATTTTTACCGATTACAAACCCCATCCTTCCAGCAAACACGGCGGCTCGTCATTCTAAAGTAGTGTCAATCCGTATAGAACTTATAGGTGTCACAGTTGTGCTATCGGTATAACTGTGACACTCCGTTCAGCCAAATTAACTTGATCCTACTCAGTAGGTGCGGTTTCCTAACCAATGCAGAATACCATACGGGGAATGCTATATAGCATTCATACCGTTGATTTGGCGTATTCTGCCGAGAATCTCCACGAATTACCTAATTTATTTTTTAATCTTCATTAGGGACTAAAGAGGGTTTCTCATGTTTGGAAAATCCTTAAGTTGACAGTTATGCGTTGAAGGAAAGAGCAACACTTTACCTGTAAGTGGAAGAAATTGTTAATAAATGAGTTGTGCTAAATAACTTTTCCTGTAACATCCTAAACCATGTTTGGTGGATGCGCGAGCTTAACGTCTCCGCGCAGGGTGATTAGGGAGTTTATGAACACGGATATTTATATTCGCCTCCGTTGGGGCAAGGTTTAAATACAAGCGTTTTTATTGTGCAGGCACCTCTATTTCTATAGGCATAGTTAGGTTTGGACTAAGTTCCTCTGGTTGTCTTGCAATTGAACTTATTCGCACTTCATCTATCAGTCCTATCCAATAATACCTACGAGCATCCTTGCTGCCAATGACTACATCGTAATCTTTACCTTCATAAACAATCTCTCCACTATGTTCTTTTGAGATCACTTCTTTACCATCCACGTAGACTCTAATTTGCTCAGAATCATAAGTTCCTGCAATATGGTGCCATTGACCGATCTCAATCTTTTCTTCGGCGATAGCAAAACCCACTCCTTCTTCAGTGAAAATATGAAATTGGGGATAACCGTTTTTAATTGCAAGGTGATAGGATCCATCTGGAATATCAGCCCATTTTGTGAAGATAAGCCGCCAATCTGTCATTTCAGCAAGATAGACCCATGCCTCAACGGTGATTGCAGTAGTCGGTTGGATGATATCTGTTTTCCCAAGCGTAATTAATGTTTTTCCATCAAATGAGAAAGAATGTCCTTGTTTTGTGCCTTTATTCCAATCTTGATTAGAACTCCATTGTGCGGATCCTTCTATTTCTCCTACCAGGCCGTTATTGGAAGAATCTACAATGTTGCTACCATCAAAATGCCAGAGTCCAAGAGTAGCATCGTCAGGTACATATTCATAACTGGTTAGGATAATAGGCATCTCCACCATTTCTGGTGGTTCAGGTTCTGGAATTGTTTCTCCGAAATGCTGTGCGACAAGCACTAAGTCTAATACATTTACAGTGCCGTCACCTGTCACATCCGCAACCGGATTGTTAGTGCCGAAGTTTTGACCGACTATCACCAAATCCAACACATTCACTACGCGGTCTTGATTGACATCCCAAGGGGTTTCATTTGTGCTGCCCGCTTCGGTGGGAGCGTTCTGTCCAATACTCAACGCAGTAAAACCGATACATAATCCAATAGAAACGAATATACATATCATTAGCGATTTTATAGTTAATCTTTTCATTTTATCTCCTTTGCTTTTTTTGAGTTGAAGCTATAATTAGACTTTAGTGTATTGTATGAATATGAGTATATGCTGTCAATAGTGAAATATGAACAATATCGTGCCGTGAAGGTCGCTCCTACAGAATCTCGAAAATCCGTGGTTCTGACAGAGGAGAAATCCTTAAGTTGACAGTTCCGGGTTTCACTATCGATCTGCTCAACCTACGATACTTTTTTCATAAGAACTCACATTACCTAAAACCTTTATCTCTCCCCATGCGATAGCGTGTAGGGAGATAAATCATTGAAATAACGCCTTTTTAACCCTCCTACCCCTTATCAAAATTGATTTTTTTTATCAAACTCACGTTAGATTAAGTATAGTCCGTTAGGTAGAGCACAGTGAAACTTATAACTGTCAATTGAATTTAAGGGTCCATCCTCTTGTGAGAGTGAATCAACGCTGAATACACGTCCGGTATTCAGTGGGTTTGAAACCCTGATTTAACGGTGTATTGTTTGCTGTGTAGAGTGTCAAAGTAATTCTAAAATCTACCGTACTATTGTCCCTTTAGTCTTGAACATAGGAATAATTCGGTTTTTGGAATCGTCATCCAGCGGGTTACCTGAAATGAGAAGAAGTTTCAAGTTCGTTAGTCCCTCAATGGGACTTAGATCTACAATAGAGTTGCTAAAAAGAGTCAGGTGTTCCAAGTTTGTTAGTCCATCAAGATGACTTATGTCTACAATCTGGTTCAGGCCAAGGTCCAGGTGTTCCAAGTTTTTTAATCCCTTGAGGGGGCTTACGTCTACAATCTGATTCTTGATAAGGATCAGTTCTTTCAAGTTTGTTAGTCCCTCAAGAAAACTCAGGTCTATAATCTGATTGTCGGCAAGGTACAGCATTTCCAAGTTTGTTAGTCCCTCAAGAAAACTCAGGTCTATAATCTGATTGTCGGCAAGGTACAGCATTTCCAAGTTTGTTAGTCCCTCAAGAAAACTCAGGTCTATAATCTGATTGTCGGCAAGGTACAGCATTTCCAAGTTTGTTAGTTTCTTAATGGGGCTTAGATTTACAATGGCATTGTTAGAAAGGATCAGTCTTTTCAAGTTTTCTAATCCCTCAATAGGGCTTACGTCTACAATCTGGTTGTAGCCAAGTCTCAGCGTTTCCAAGTTTATTAGTTCCTTAAGAGGGCTTATGTCTACAATATCATTACCACGAAAGTTTAGCGTTTCCAAGTTTGTCAGCCCCTTAAGAGTACCTATGTCTACAATATCATTACCAAGAAGGTTTAGCGTTTCCAAGTTCTTTGCGTGTTCAAGTCCGGTCAGATCGGAAATGTCTCTGTTTTTCGCCACGAATCCGATCAGTTTGAGCATATCCGCCTGTGTGATAACGGTTTCGCTTTCAATAAGAAGTGTCTCCGCAATAGTATCGCGTAATGTATCATCAGGAATATCTACAACGATACTGACAGTATAAGTCAACGTAATAGAACCATCTTCCCATGTAACCTCGAGTGAAAGTTCACCGAGTTTGAAGGGTCCTTTGACAATCACCTTAGTACCAGAGATTGTGGCAGTGCCTTCGGAAACAGTGACATTTTCCGGTGTGCTGTAAAAGAATAACGTCAGCGTTGCATCTGGCAAGATAGTGCTACCATTTGTGGGGCGCACAGTAAAAAAATCCGCAGTGTCATCAAGCTCAAGCTCATCATCCCCGCAGCCGAACATGGTCAAAGATAGCATAATAATAAGAAAAGCGATACGTATTAACGATAAATGCTTTTTCATAAAAAACTCCATCTGTCACGTGAATTTATTCTTATGTTAACGGCTTGATCTGGTTACGTGGAAGTTTTGTTGTTTTTCACAACCGTTCGTATTCTGTCCGAGCGATCTCTGAATCTCTACCCGTTGCAGTCGGGAATCGGAGTTCTCACCTACAAATATAACATCGGTTTTACTGAAGTTTTAGTTTATTTGCATAAGACCGTTTGTAGTACTCAACCTCTTTGAGATATGAAGCTGCCGCTGCATCAATTAAAACAACCGTGTTTGGATGCATCTGTAAGATTGATGCTGGTACCATTGATGTAATAGGTCCTTCTACTGCTTTAGCAATTGCATCTGCTTTAGAAACACCGTTTGCTAAAAGCAGACACTGCCTCGCCTCCATAATAGTACCGATTCCCATGGTAATTGCCATTTCTGGAACAGCGTTGACATCACCACCGAAATGAGCAGCATTTGCTTCAAGAGTACTTCTTGATAAGGTTTTTATGCGGGTGCGTGAAGCAAGAGATGAACTCGCTTCATTAAAACCGATATGCCCATCCGTACCGATGCCAAGCACCTGAATGTCAATTCCACCAGCATCTACAATTGCTTCCTCATACGCTTCGCAAAAAGTTTCATGATCCTCCGTAGTGTTCTGCGGAATATGTTGATTCTCTTTTGGAATGTTGACATGGTCAAAAAAGTAATTCGCCATGAAAGTGTGATAACTCTGTGGATGTTGATATGGGATTCCGACGTATTCATCTAAATTAAAGGTAGTAACCTCTGAAAAATCGAGTCCCTCCTCTTCGTACATACGGACAAGTGCTTTGTAAAGCCCTATCGGTGTACTTCCTGTTGCTAATCCTAAAACGAGGTCAGGTTTCTTTAGGAGCGCGTCGCGAATTATTTCAGAGGCTACCGTAGTTAGCTGATGATAATCTGGTTGAATTATAACTTCCATCGATATACTGAACGTTAGACCGCTCCGGCAATAATTCTGTCCATATCTTCACAAATCTGATGTACCGTACCTTCTGGGTCGTCTGCTCCCACCGGCAGTTCTGCGGTCATGTAGTCGTCATAGCCGACATCTTTTAGTGCTGTCATTACTGCGTTCCAATCAATCGTGCACTCTTCAATCAGATAGGTAAACCGATGTTCATTGGCATTGAAGCCTTTCACATGCACCTTGGAAATCCGAGAACCGAGTGACCGGATCCAATGTTGGGGAAACCCGTACGCTACAATATTGCCGACATCAAAATAAGCGGAAACAGCATCGCTTTCAAATTCATCAAGGTAACGTGAAAATTCTATGGGACTCAGCAGAAATTTATTCCACACGTTTTCTATCGCTATGGTTAGTCCTTTTTCCTTTGCAGCTGGAATTAATTTCCGAATTTCTTCTTGGGAACGACGGTAGGCATCTTCATAAGTTGTCTTTGGGTTGACAACAGCTGCAACAAGCAGCACTGCATCTGCACCGATAACCTCTGCTGTTGCAAGAGAATCAAGCATTGCGTTATGTGAGGTTTGACGCACTTCAGCATCCGCATCTGAAAGCGGGTGTGACCAATGTTTACCATTCATAACACTGCACAGTTCAATACCGTTTTTTATTGCTAATTGTTTTATTTCGCTGCGTTCTGTCTCGGTTCTTAACGTGCCAATTTCAACACCATCAAACCCTGCTTTTTTCGCGAGTTGAAACCGCGCATTCGTTGAGTCACCGGGCAATGACCCGATACATATTCCTTTTTTCATTCTGTTCCTCTATAAGTGAACTTGTTTCTGTTTACTGTTAAAGACAAGATTAAAGCTCAATTTACTATTCTACTATAGTTTGGACAATTATTATCATACTAATGCCGATTTACCTTATATATTTTGCCATTGTCTCGCAACTGTCAATTTGCGCTCCCACAGGAAACCCAATCTAACAGATTGTGCTACAGAAAAAGCAGCTGGAATTCACTATGGTCCAGCACTTAAACAAAGTCTAAAACTGTCCAAACTATAGTTATTGTACAAAAAATTTCTAAATCTGTCAAGAAAAACCCAGGGTTATTTAGTTTTAAGAATTCTTAGTCATTATGGTTAACTTCAAGTTTAGATTTGAATCAGAATGAACATAAGTTTTCGTTGCATCATTGTTTAGTGTCTGAACCAGGATTCACAAGATTATAAGATTTCCAGGATTTTTGATGGTACCCATCAACACCTATCCTGCGTCCAAGCGCTGACGACAAACATGTTCAGAGACACTACATCCACAAAAAACCCATCTTGATAATCCGATAATCTTGTGAATCCTGGTTCAGACAATAAGTGATTCAGGACGGACAATAAGTCCATTGATATATTAACAACTGTGATAAAATCTGATCAAAAAACCGAAAACTAAATAACCTTGTTCATTTTCTTTGATTTCACAACGATCTAATGGTATACTAAACATTGGTATCCTCTCTTATGTAAAAAGTTTATTAGCAAAGGATACCATTTTTCTGTATAACTCACAACATCTCTTTAATGCAGAACTTGTACAAAAACTTTACACACCCGCTCTTCAAGGAATTTCATTATGGCACAAAAATTAGAAACTCGTCGAATGGGACGTACTGAGATGCGTCCGAATGCTTTAGCCCTTGGCGCGGCATGGTTATGTCATAAACCGGATGCCGAAGTTATTGGTGCAATCCGACGTGCTATTGAACTTGGCATCAACTATATTGACACTTATCCGGGACACGCAGAGCATCTCTGGGGCGAAGCACTTTCTGATGGTTTGAGGGAAAAAGTCTACCTACAAGCCAAAGTTGGCACGCACCCTGAACGCAGGAAAGATTTTTCGGCAGATGGCACAAGATGGAGTGTTACCAATAGTCTCAAAGACCTCCGTACGGATTATTTAGATGCTGTGTTAATCCACGACCCTGAGAACATGGAAAGCGTGTTGGATAAGGGGCGCGCTTTGGATACGCTTCTGGAGATGAAAGGTGAAGGCTTAATTCGACATATCGGTGCGGGGGTGCGTTCCCACGATTTTCACAAGCAACTGATCGAAACAGGACATATTGATATTGTCCTCACTTTCCTTGATTATACGCTTTTATCCCAATCTGTAACGCAAACGACTTTACCGTTAGCGCGCGAACATGATGTCGGCATTATCCTTGCCAGCCCTTTGGGAATGGGGAGCCTGACTGGTGCAGAACCAAACGTTGAAGATGAACGGAGACGCAATCCGAATGCTGAACCCAAAGCTTATGCAATGTGGAAATGGTGTCAAGATCACGATGTTAATATCCGACACTTAGCAATGCAGTTTTGTCTCGCTGCACCGATAGATGGCGTAGTAATGTTCGGTCCTGCAGACAAAGCACAAGTGGAAGATGGGTTTGAAGCAGCTACGGCGGACATATCGGAAGAAATTTGGGAAGCGTTTGAATCGGAATTTGGGATCAAACGCGGAATGTAAACCGAGTCCTTGCTTGCAGTTCTTGATATGTCATTGTAATAAGTGCATTTCTTACACTTTTTGTGCTACCATGCTCGCAAGAATACCCAGAATTTTATCACATCGTTCAAGCATGTAGGTAGACATATCAATGTGAAGCTGCTTCCCTTCCAATTTGAGAAAGAGCCAATTTATCCCGGTAGTAGTCGCCCCATAAACACAAGGAATGTTATTCCCTTTTTCGCTATTAAAACGTTGGGCAGCGATCATTTCTGCCGCGCACTGACCAAGTCCGGTTGTCAAGTCATCCTTTTTCGCTTCAACAAGAATAATAATTGGTGCCTCCAAATAGTACTGTTCTGGCGACAGACTCACCAAAAAATCGCACACCCCTGTCAAATCGTTTTCGGTGTCAACATTGAAATCAATACCCGAAAAGAGACTGATACGGTGCTCAAAATGCTCCCGGAGTTCGACAAGTATATCGGCGACTATCATCTCCGACTTTGCTTTCTCTGTGCCTATCGCTACAGCTAATGGTGCCTTCTTTCTTAGCGCTTTGGTAAGTTCCACACTCGGTTGGACGCACTCTGTTTCGGAAAAGATGCCTATGGACTGAAACGTTTCAAGTTGAAATGTTTCTCTCACTGTTTCTAATGTGAAGTTACTATAAGCCATTGTGATAGAATCCTCCATCTGTTAAATTCTTTGAGAGATTCTTTACTGCTTTACGCCTGCCGCCAATTCTGATGCAAACTGCTTCACATCAGCAAGCAGCCTTGCTTCGTCATCCATATTCTCCTCAGCGACATTGATAATAGCACTCGCGACAATCACACCATCGGCGATCTCGGCGACCTGTGTTGCTTGCTCAGGGGTTGATATACCGAAACCGACACAAATCGGTTTGTCTGTGTGCTTGCGTAGTTCTGCAATCATCGGTGCAATTTCGTCTGACAATGTTGCCCGCGCCCCTGTTACGCCAGTTAACGAGACACAATAGATAAACCCAGTACTGACCGATGCGATGCTTTGCATACGTTCAGGTGGACTGGTCGGTGCAATGAGGAAGATCGTAGCGAGGTTGTGCTGTGGCGCGACATCCAGAAGGGGTTGTGCTTCCTCTGGCGGCAGGTCTGGCACGATTATTCCATCAACACCTGCATCTTGGGCTGCTTGGCAAAATGCTGATTCCCCCATACGAAAAATCGGGTTATAGTAACTCATCAACGCGATGGGTATATCTGTTTGTTGACGGAGAGTTTTCACAATCTCAAGTATCTGTTGGAGTGAGATACGGTGCTTGAGTGCGCGTTCACTGGCACGTTGGATAGTCGGTCCGTCTGCTATGGGATCGGAGAAGGGAACACCGAGTTCTATGAGGTCTGCGCCTGCTTCTTCAAGGGTCCGAAAGAGTTTAGGAGTAAGTTCAGAGTTTGGGTCTCCCGCACAGACATACGGCATAAATGCGCTTTCACCTTGCTGCCGAAGTTCCTGAAATTTTTTGTCAATTCGATTCATAGATATAATTGCGTTTCAGCTTTCTGTTAACTTAGTTTTCTGAATTATACTCTTTCTGAATTGAATTGTCAAGTGGAGTTTGGCCAATTACAAGGATTTAGCCTGCTGCTACAAATGCTTCTTGGACCTTAAGAGGTAGTTCAACAAAAATGAAATAAGATTCGGGATACAAGTAGCCTTCCTGCGATTCGTCAATGACTCGTAGGTACCCTTCTTTAGCTGCTTCTTCGTCAGGTAAAATTTGATAAAACTTTCGCTTTTCTAAGTCTTCACAACCGTTGTTTTCAATACAAAGCACAAAGTGGGTTTTTAATAGTTTCTTTTCCATATCTCACGGATTTGCCTACCTATAGCAATGATTTCAATATTCTCTATTGTGCCAATGATTTCAAAGGACTTTGGTTATTAGAAGTGCTTTCTTATCAGGTTCAATGTGCATGTCCTTGCTGCCGAAGTTCCTGAAATTTTTTGTCAATTCACTTCATAAGTATGATTGCGTTTCGGCCTTCTGATATTGCGTTTTTCTCAATTATACTTTGTCCGAATTGAATTGTCAAGGTAAGTTTTGAGTAGTGTAAATCTGAAACTCAGCATCAAAACATCTTAGCAGGACTTACGCATTCCCCCTTGATAAAGGGAGTTAGGGGGTTTAAAAGTCTTTATTTTGGTGTTTTAACCCCCGAAATCCCCTTATCAGGGGGACTTTAATAAAAAATGCGTAAGTCCTGCTAAGATTACTCAGTCCCCTCTTTTTCCTCAAGCTCAGTTAAGTCCTCTACATCAGCGATATCCGCCAACATTCCAGAATATTTGTGTAACTCCTCTTGCAGCGCAGCCAGTTCGTCACGGAAAACGGCACGCTCAGTCTCGTCTTCAAAGTCGCCTGCCATACTTTTTCGGTGCCGCTTTGCAGTAAACGGACGAACCACTCGGTTAAGAACGACAATTGCAATCTTTGTAAAGTTAACACAAATTGCCACCTACAAAATTTTAGACGTGCAAACACCGTTTTTTGTTTTTTATAGAGAACGATCCATATAAACTGTCATTTTTTGTTGTCATTTGTGTAAAAGTGACGTTATAATATTATCATTATTTACAGTGGGAAATCTATTCCTATATCACGGCTCAATTCATTATGGATTTAAAATGAGGAGGATAAAAAGCGTACATCATAACGCTTGTCGTTTATAAAATGGAAATCGTACAGTCTCTTGTTCAAACACACACCCCTAAAATTCAAAAATTCCTAATAGGTTTATCTGCTCTTGTCCTATGCTGTTTCATATCTGGACCAGTGATTTCTGCAGAAGAAGAAGAACACAATCCAGCATTGCAGGATGCCCTTCAATGGATAGATAAAGGTAATCGCAAACTTGCTGTCTCAAAATTAGAAAGTTTATTAAAAACCGGTCTATCCGAATCAGAGAAATTGCAAATACACCATGCCCTCGGTTACAACTATGAGAAGCTGCAAAATCGCCCACAAGCAGTTCGGCATTACGTAAGGGCTATCACACATGATTACCCTCTCGCGGATAGCGCAGCGTCCCGTCTTGCAAAGCTATATGAAGGTATGAATAACGATGTAAAGGCGATTAAATGGTATACGCGGCTTGCCCAGGACTACCCGACAAGTGCCTATCTCACCGATGCACAATGGACACTTGCTCAACTGCACTTAAAATATAAGCAGTATAAAGAAGCAAAAACATTTTTAGTTGAAATTATAGACAAACAACGTTATGTACGAGAAGCGACTTATGCGTTAGCACGTTGTGAAGAAGGATTAGGTAACTTTTCAAAGGCGTTTCAAATACATCAAAAACTTATTGCTCAAAAGCATTCAGACACCGTTGCGGAAGACGCTATGGGCAAGTTGAAAATGCTTGCACGGGATCATAAATCGCTTGTGTTGACTGTCAATGACCGTTTGAATTGCGGATTAGTGTATTATTATCATGGCAGTTGGAAATCTGCAATCACAGAACTTGAGCGCCTTACAGCAAGGTCAGACATGAAACTGAAGGGACGTGCGCTCTACTATGTAGGCAAAAGTTATCAAGGGCGGAAGTGGTATAATACGGCTATAAAAAAATACAATGCCGTAATCGCTCTCGGTGCAAAATCAGACTACTTAACCCGCGCACACTACCAAATCGCACAGTGTTATAGAAAAAAAGGAAGTCTAACAACCGCTGTAAACCGTCTTGAGAGTTTTATCAAAACCTATTCGTGGAGCAAATTGGTAGATGAAGCACTATACGATATTGCAAGTATCCATGAAAAACAGGAAAAGTCAGAATTAGCACTCAAGGCTTACGCAAAGTTGATTGAAGTTGCCCCCGGTGGTGAATATGCTGATTGGGCAGCGTGGCGAATTGGATGGCGACGGTTTGACGAAAAACGTTATGAAGAAAGTTACAAAGCATTTGAGGGATTAAAGGAGAACTTTCCCGGCAACCGTTATGCGATGGGAGCACATTTTTGGATGGCGAAGATACGAGAACGCCAAAACAAACCGCAACTTGCTCAAGAAATATATGCTGAAGTAGCAAAGGCACGCTACTGGTACTACAGTGCCAGAGCAAAGGTGATTCTCGGAATTACTACCTCCGAATTAGAACCGAAAGCAGTACCAGATGCAAAATTACCATCACTGGAAGCGTGTCCTGATCATCTGCCTATATTGATGAAACTGAGACTCTATGAAGACGCGGTGTATCAATTAAGCCGTTACATTGACAAAACACCAAATGCTGCAAAGGAATGTTTTTACGCTTTAATCACAAGTTATGAAAATTTGTCAATGTATGACAAAGCACGTGAGGTAGCAGATAAAGCACTCCTCAGTCCATCATTTGAAAACCAAGCGAGTACAGATTTAACGAAACTACGGCAGAGGATCTATCCGCTGCACTATGAACAATTAGTTAAGAAATATGCTAAGCAATATAAGGTAGACACTTCCCTAATTTTCGCGATGATCTTGGAGGAAAGCAGATATCGCAAGGACGCGATTAGTTGGGCAGGTGCAATTGGTCTGATGCAGATTATGCCCGCTACCGGCAAACAACTTGCACGAGAACTCAAAATCCGCCGATTCCGCACATCGATGTTAAAAGACCCTGAAATTAACATCCGCATGGGAACCAAATATATCGGTTATCTCAACTCAATTTTTGATGAAAATGCAATGCTGGTAACCGGTGCCTATAATGGAGGTCCAGGACGCATGCGGCGATGGTTGGATTCTAAAAAAATCAAGGACCTTGACGAATTTGTTGAAAAGATTACTATCCGTGAAACACGGCTGCACATCAAAAAAGTTATCAACAGTTATGATAATTATGTTGAAATCTATGGGCAGCCAGAAGTGCCAGCAGTAAATTCCGCTTTAGGTACTCCCGAAGAGCATCTTGATACACCTATTCTTGGAAAGCTGAGTGAATAGTTTTCAGTTCAAAAACTTTGTTGTAGGTAGGAATTATTACAAGTCTATAATTTCAGGATCATTGTCTTTAGACATGATAATGCGTTGAAGCCAATTAACATCGTCTTGATCAGGGAAATCCGAGCGGTAGTGGCCACCACGGCTCTCCGTTCGAGTGAGTGCTGCTTGTGTTATTATCCACGCAACATTAAGCATATTTAACGTTTCACACAATGCCATATCGGTTGTTTGAAGATATGTTGGCAAAGAAGGGGGGAGACCAGTCACTTCCCCTATTTCTTCTAAATCGTTCAGTGTTTGTTCTAACCCGTCACCATCGCGTTCAATCCCCACATTCTCCCAAAGCGTTTCACGAATAGCATCCTTTGTTGCCGATATTAAATTCTCATCTAATTCAGAGACGATTTCTTCAGTGCTTGGCACATGGATTTTTGGTGGGGATTGCAATGTTTGGGACGATGCATAATCTGCAGCGTTATTTCCAGCACGTACGCCGAAGACCAGACATTCTAATAGCGAATTACTTGCCAAACGATTTGCACCATGCACGCCAGTACATGCAACTTCACCACACGCATATAAACCTTTTAGGTTGGTTTCTGTTTCGATATTGGTGCGGATACCTCCCATCATAAAATGTGCTCCCGGTCTGACAGGAATTAAATCAATATTAATATCTAAACCGTAACGTTTAGTCGTCCCGGAGATCGTCGGAAACCGTTCTTGAATAAAATCAGCAGATTTGTGTGTAATGTCAAGATAGACGCATGGAAATTCTGTGAGGTACATCTCATTTTGGATTGCTTGGCTGACAACATCGCGTGGGGCAAGCTCACCTTTTTCGTGATATTTCTCCATGAATCGTTCACCACGGATGTTAATTAGTCGTCCGCCTTCACCCCGTACTGCCTCGGAAATTAGAAAATTAGGGGCACCATCAAGATAGAGTGTCGTTGGGTGGAACTGAACGAATTCCATATCTACCATCTCGCATCCTGCACGCCATGCTGCTGCAAAACCGTCCCCCGTTGCTACCTCCGGATTAGAGGTGCAAGGATATAGACGGCCAAGTCCACCTGTTGCAAGAATTGTCGCTTTAGCATAAAGACAGACCAATTCACCCTCCACAATGGCAGTGACACCATAACATGTAGGACCATCAGTTTCCCCCGTTGAATCTGTAAGGAGGTCTATTGCAAAAGCATCTGATAGTACCCGGATACGTTCTTTGTTTAAGACTTGCTGAACGAGAACGTCCGTTGTTTCACGCCCTGTTGCATCCCCTTTATGAACGATACGTCTACGGCTATGTGCTGCCTCTTGGGTAAAACGCGGAAGTGTCCCTTCCCAATCAAAATTAGCACCCCAATCTAACAACTCTGTTACGCGAGGGATACCTTCAGAAACCATAGTTTCAACAGCACCTATATCGCATAAACCGCAACCAGCACCACATGTATCCTCTACGTGCAGGTCTATTGTATCATCAACGTTCATGGCAACAGCGATGCCGCCTTGGGCATAAAGCGTGTTGCTCTCTTTGAGAGTTGTTTTAGTAATTAGGGTAACATCCGCATTTTCGCTTGCTGCGAGGGCAGCACGCAACCCTGCTGCGCCACTACCGATTATTAAGACATCTGTATGCCAACCTGAACGCGCTTCTGAATTCAGCACAGAAGAATCTGTTTCTGTGTTCATATATTTCTTGCAAGCCTTTCGGCATCCTATTCTATTCTAACTCAAGTTGCTGCCTATAAAATTTTAGACACACAAGCGTCATTTTTAATAGAGAACTGTTCGTTATAGGTGAAGTATTGTCCTGCAAACTGTCAGTTTGCGGACGAATATGCACAATCTAACAGATTGTGCTACTATGTGGCAGCTTATGTTATTCTATTGAGTCGGAGATGTAGAGGTGTAACTTTCATCAACTGGCATGACCTTGCCAGTACCGGTGGCAATTACGGTGTCATCACTTAGCTTTATCTCTGCTTTTGCCTCTATTAAACGCCGTGAAACTTTAGTCCGTTCTGCAAAAACATGCAGTTTCACACCTGTTGGTGCAGGCTTCCGAAAACGAACTTCAAGTTGTGCTGTAACCGCGGGACCGTCAAAAGTGCCGATGCCAATATGGGTTATCGCCTCATCTAATAACGTACTAATTATACCACCATGAAGAATGTTTGCCCACCCCTGCATGTGTTCAGGTGGTGTGCATTCTATGTGGACTTCTGCGCCTGCATCTTTGATTTCCGGTTTCACTTGCAAGCCATACGGATTATTTGTGCCGCAAACAAAACAGCGGTTGTTATTTTCTATTGCCATTTTCAAACCTGCTATAATCACGAAGAAGTAAGCATCGCAAGACTTCGTGCTAATTTCTCCTGTTCAACCTGCAAACGTTCAAGTAGTTCCCGTTTTTGCGCGACAACTTTTTCGGGTGCGCGTTCAATAAAATTAGGATTTTCTAATGTCTTTTGCGCCGCTTCAACGTCTTTGGTTGTCTGATCGTAACGTTTCGTTAGGCGCGCTTTTTCTGCTTCAAAGTCAATTACCCCCGCCAATGGAATATAGATAGCGAGATCCCCAATGACCGCTTCGGCTGAGGCGGGAGGTTTCGGTAAAGCTTCTGCAATAGTAATGTCCGATACCTTCGTAAAAGCCGGTAAATACTGCCCCAGATATGTTTCAAGCCGATTTCGCACTTCAACATTTGGTGATTGAATATGAACTTCCACAGATGCTCCGATTGGCACGTTCAACTCGCCGCGTATACTTCTGATATTTTCAATCACTCCCATGAGAGTTGACATGGTAGTTTCTGCGGCTGCGTTTTCTTCGGTTGGCTCCGGCCAAGGCGCAACAGTCACAGATGCGTTGTCGTCAGCAGTGGAATTATTACCGCCATGCGGAAGTTGTTGCCAAATCTCCTCTGTTAAAAACGGCATAATTGGGTGTAGGAGCCGCATCACCTGTTCCAAAACATCAGCAGCGACCCACAATGCCTGCGGCTCATTTTTAGATAGGCGTTGTTTCGCAAATTCCAAATACCAATCACAGAATTCATGCCAAAGAAATGCATAAAGGGTCTGCGCGACTTCGTAAAATCTGAAGTTTTCGAGCGCATCGGTTGTTGATTTTATGGTGTGAGTCAGACGGCTCCGGACCCATTGGATCTCTAAAGGTTCCTGTGCCGTTTCTATATTCTCTATTGTTGGAATAGGGTGTTTTTCTAAATTCATAAGAATGAACCGGGCAGCATTCCATACTTTGTTTGCAAATCGTTTGCCTGCCTCAATCTGATATTCGGGCAACGGCATATAAGGGTTAGGTGTGCTTGCGTTTGCCAGCGCAAAACGGAAAGCGTCAGTGCCGTAAGTAGCAATTGTCTCCAATGGATCAATACTATTGCCTTTTGATTTACTCATCTTCTGTCCCTTCTCATCGGCGACAAGACCGTGCAGATAGACGGTACGGAACGGTACTTCCCCTTTGCATCCAAGCCCAAACATTATCATCCGTGCAACCCAGAAAAACAGAATATCCCAGCCAGTGACAAGCACTGATGTCGGATAAAAGGTTTTGAGTTCTTGTGTTTCTTCTGGCCACCCCATTGTAGCGAATGGCCACAGTCCGGAACTGAACCATGTATCTAACACATCTTCATCTTGAAGGAAATCGGTTGAGCCGCACTTGCACTGTTGCGGGGTTTCCACTGCAGCAGTGATCGCTTCACATTCCTCACAGTACCATATAGGCAGCCGATGTCCCCACCATCTTTGACGCGAAATTGGCCACGGTTCAATGTTCTCCATCCAATGATAAAAGCGAGCGGTTTCGCGTTCCGGAATAAATCTGACTTCACCTTTTTTTGTTGCTTCTATTGCACGTTCTGCGAGCGGACGAACATTCATGAACCATTGCGGTGATATAGCAGGTTCTACTACTGTATCGCACCTATCATGATGTCCGACAGCATGTCTGTGTGGCACAATTTTAACAAGAAAATTCGCTTTTTCTAAATCTTCCACTACCATTTCTCGGCAATCCCATCGGGATAATCCCACATATTTTTCAGGTGCATTTTCGTTGATATGCCCGTCTTGGGTAAAGATAGTACGTTGTTCAAGGTTGTGCCGCAAACCAATTTCATAGTCATTCATATCGTGTGCAGGTGTAACCTTCAACGCACCCGTCCCAAATTCTGTATCCACATAATCATCAGCTATTATCGGTATCTCTCTATCGCAAAGAGGGAGGTGAACTTTTTTACCTATTAGGTGTTGATACCGTTCATCGTCGGGATGCACCGCTACGGCAGTATCACCTAACATCGTTTCTGGACGCGTTGTCGCAATCTCAAGTTGGACATCACTGTCCTTAACCGGGTAGCGAATGTGATAGAAGTTGCCATCTATCTCAATGGGCTCCACCTCCAGGTTGCTCAACACAGTGTTGCAGTGCGGACACCAATTTCCCATATAGGTCCCGCGATAGATTAGTCCTTGGTTATAGAGGTGAAGAAAGGCAGTATTTACTGCTTTAGAAAATCCTTCATCAAAAGTGAACCGCTCCCGCGCCCAATCACAAGAACATCCAAGTTGTTGAAGCTGCGAGACGATATAGTCGCTGGTTTCCTCTTTCCATTCCCACATCTGTTCAACAAACTTTTCTCTACCAAGTGCGATTCGACTTGTACCTACATCGGCGAGCCTTCTCTCCATAATGAGCTCGGTCATGATGCCAGCGTGGTCTGTTCCGGGCATCCAGAGCACATTGTAGCCTTGCATCCGTTTCCATCGGATAAGACAATCTTGCAGCGTGTTATCAAGCGCATGTCCAATATGCAGACTACCAGTGATGTTCGGTGGTGGAATCACAATTGCGTAGGGAGGCTTGTCAGAGGTGGCTTCGGCATGGAAAAATCCGCTGCTTTGCCAAAATTGGTACCATTTACCCTCAATTTCCTGAGGGTCGTAAATCTTTGGAAGACTTGTCATATTATTACCTGAAAACAGCTGAATTATAATTAAACCTGTTTTTTTAGACTATAGTAGGTGCGATTTGAAATCGCACCTACCGAAACTATTCATATAATGCTACGTAAAAGACGGTTCTACCCAACCATAAGCCCCATCATCAGATTGATAAAGCAGGTTCACCTGCCGCGTATCTGAGTTTAAAAACATCAGCAGGGTTTCGCCGGAGGTATGAAGTTCAGACGCAGCTTCACTCACTGTAAGCGGTTTTGCGGCAAACTTCTCCGAAACTGGGACGATAACCGGCTCATCTGTTGAATCCACATCTATCGGGATTTCCGATGCCTCCGGATTCAATTGTGCCACCACCTCCCGATGTGGAGCGTTATGCCGTTTATCTTTCACACGTTCTTTGTGTTTACGGATCTGGCTAACAACTTTGTCCGCTGCACCATCTAAAGCGGATATGATTTCGTGGGTATTATTCTTTGCGTAAAACGATACCTTTGGTGCTGTAACTATTATCTCCGCTTCAAAACGATGCTTTTCTGCTTTCAGAATAACATTAAATTCTTGCATCTCTCCGAAACGAGATTCAATCTTCTCAGCACGTTTTAGGATATAATCATGAAGATCATCAGTGATTTTCAGGTGATGTCCAGAATATGTAATTTTCATAATATCTCTCCTATCTTAAGTATCTAAAGTTTAAAATATTTTCTCTATCGGATTATATATCGTAGAATAGAAAATAATTTCACTGCGAAAAATATGTTCAATGGATCAAATTTAAGTTTTTTTCCTTTGACGGGAAGAGAAGATGCCGAGTTCTTCACGATATTTTTGCACAGTCCGCCTTGCAACAACAATACCGCGTTTTTTCAATGATGCGCTTATCGCTTGATCACTCAGCGGTTTAGCTGAATTTTCTTTACTTATTACATCTTTAAGGGCTGCCTTAACCTGTTCTGAAGACACGGAGTCGCCCTGAGTTGTTGCCAATTGATTGCTAAAAAAGAACTTCAACGGATAAGTACCAAGCGGAGTCTGCACATATTTGTTACTCGTGACGCGGCTCACGGTTGATTCGTGAACACCTGCCATATCGGCAACGGTTTTCAATGTTAAAGGTTTAATGCTCTGCGGACCTTGTTTTAGGAAATTCGACTGGACTTCAAATATGGCTTCCGTGACCCGTTCAATAGTCCGACCTCGCTGCGCTATACTGCTAAGCAAATCTAAAGCATCATTATATTTTTCTTGAATCCATTTTTTTGCTTCTGAATCTAATACTTTACTTTCATCACGCATTAAGTTAACATAGTAAGGATTCATACGCAAACGCGGAATGTAATTATCAATCGGTAAAATATAATAATCTTTGCCATTTTTTACTACCTGCACATCAGGCGTGATCCCTTGAATTGTCTCTGGTGATTTAACTAAGTCTTTAACAGATGGATCGGAAAAGTAACGCCCCGGATACGGAGACAAAGTACCAATCCACTGTGAAGCCTTAAGAATCTCGCCTCTGTCTAATTCAAGTGCTTGAGAAATAGCGGCTATTCGATTATTCAATAAATCCTCTAAATGATGTTCAACAATCTCTTTGGCAATTCGAAATGGCACATGATATGGGGGTAGTCCATTTTGCTGATAATGCTGCATTTGATGATGTCGTATCTGTATACTCAATGTTTCCTTGAGATCACGATAAGCGATGCCTATTGGTTCAAATGTCTCTTGTATCATGTGCAGCACTTTTTCAACTTCAGATACTGTACATCCCACCTCAAATGCGATATCTTCTAATGTAAGTTCATAAAGAGTTAGTTCGTTCTCTTCGTGTTTAACTGTGTATTTTTTCTTACTAATGGTATCAACGATTTCCCAACGCTTAGATTCGTGTTCGCTTTCCGAATTTGGTGGCGCTGCTACAATAGGATTGACCTCAAATAATAGTTCTTTGACTTCTTCCTTTGATTTTTTACTGTTATTCGTTATAGTACTGAGGTTTTTAGATAATGTTTTCTGTAATTCTTCTGAGAGACATTCATTTTCAAAGTCACCAATAAATTCAATAGGGAGAGAAAATATCTTCAACGGAAGTTGACCATCATCGTTTAAATTCCCAATAATTAATTCTCCGATAGCCCGTTCTTTTTTGGTGAAAGGTGCTAACTGGAGTTGTTGAAATAGATAATTCTGGAGAGATACTGCTTCTGCGATGTCTGGTTCTGGAGCATCGGGATCATCAAACTGCTCATTTACTTGAGTCACAGGTGGTCGCATGTCGTCAAACACGGCATGCCAGTCAATATCCACAGAAGTATCCTCTCGATCGATATTTACCTCAGGGTCGTTCCATTCAGGTGCGGGGTCATAATCTTCCATAGAAAGTGCTGTCTCAGGCTCTTCCTCAATTTCTAAAAGTGGGTTTTGGTTTAACTCTTGCTCTATAAATTGTTTTAACTCAAGCTGCGGCATCATAAGCACCTTAATTGCCTGTTGCAACTTGGGTGTCATAACAATTTTATTTGTCATCTGAGGAGTCTGAGTAAGTTTCGGTTGTATTTTCATCACGCGGTACTCCAATAAATCACTATTAGAACGTTAGCGTGTTTGTGCCTGCAAACACCTTAAGATAAAGATGTTCTCAAGCGATAATCGATGCTAAAGTTCCTTTTATGAGTTGTTCCCCTCTTTTGCATAATGAAAGTTATGACCAAAATAGAGTTCTCTTGCAACTTCGCTATTGATAAGTTCTTCAGGCGTGCCTGATAAGGTAATTTTTCCATCTGCGATAAGATATGCCCGATCAACAATATTCAGGGTTTCAGCAGCATTGTGATCTGTAATTAGAATTCCAAGGCTACGACTTCGTAAATGTAAAATCAGCTGTTTTATGTCCGCAACTGCAATTGGGTCAATTCCAGAAAGCGGTTCATCTAATAAAATGAACTCAGGTTGCGCGGCAAGCGCACGTGCAATTTCCGCCCGACGACATTCACCCCCTGAAAGTGTATAGGCTTTACGATTTAAAAGATTCGAAATGCCGAGTTCATCTGTGAATTCGTGTATGCGCGTTTCTCGTTCATCTTTTGACATTCCGCGCGCCTCTAAAATCGCTTCAATGTTCTGTTTCACCGTTAATTTACGGAAAATCGATGTCTCCTGCGAAAGATACCCTATACCGAGACGCGCACGTTTATACATCGGTAAGAACGTTATATCCCTATCCCCATAAGTGATGCGACCCGCATTTGGACGGATAAGACCGACCACCATGTAGAATGTCGTTGATTTTCCGGCACCGTTGGGTCCCAACAAACCTACTATTTCGCCTTGCTTTAACGATAAACTCACTTCGTTGACGACGACTGGTCCCCGACGTGTATATCTTTTAACAAGATTATGTGCTTGCAGCTCTGTTGCCACGTTGTTATTTTCTATGTTCTCCATATTTACAAAAAAACATTACGGATTAACGCGAAAAACGGCGTTACTCTGTCTCCTCGGATCCTTCTGTTTCATCAGTTTCTTCTGATTCGGTTGGTTCAGTTTCTTTATCTTTATCAGATTCAGATTCTGCGTCTTTCTCTTCTTTTTTTGTTTCAGAAGGTTTAGTTTTTTCTTTAGCATCCAATTTGTCAGAGTCAGACTTTTTTCCATTCTCTTTTTTCGCTTCTGGAGAGACATCATTCTCGTCAGTTTGACTCGGCGTTGCAGAGGTATCCTCGCTATCGGAACTTGCTTCTGCAGCTTCCTCTGGTGTTGCTTGTGTGACGGTTACCTTAAATTTAACGTTCCCAACGCCTTTCTGCTTACCTGTTGTTCTATTGAAGGTGAAAAGTTTCGTTTCAAGTCTATCTTTGTTTTGTAAAACTACGACATTATCTTTTAACGTAATGATGTTCGTTAGGTTGTTCATCGTAGCGTGGTCACAGGTAGCAAAGATATCTTGATCTCGTATCTCTACATTACCTACAGCAATAATTTCTGTCGTTTTACCTGTTTTTGTATCGCTCTTGAGTGTTACTTTGTCTGCGTTTAGAAATCCGATTTCGATGCCTTGTTCATTAAGTCTTACCGTCTTTACATTTCCGATAAGAATTGTGATACCGGCTTTCATATCCCGGTCCATTTCATCTGAGTCACCTACAATAACTTCTTTAGTTGGTTCAGTCATGGCACCATCGCTATCTGGGCTCGGTGTATCAGTCCCTTTTTTAGCGTCTTTGTTTTCAGTTGATTTAGCTGGAACTGCTGGCTTTTTTTCGGTCTGCTGGACAACTTCATCGTCCTTTTTCTCAGTATTTGGTGCTTCGTCTGCCACCACTGAAAATGTTAGCAAATAAATTACTGCGCAGAAAAAGACAATCGAGTTTCTAACGAATTGCAATAGTTTCCAAGTAGAGTCAGTTTTTTTTCTATTCATTTATTTCCTCATCTTTAGGATAAAGTGTAAATCTATTTTTTGACATCTTTACGGTTTCAAGGTTTGGATTAGCCACCATTTCGGTCCCATACCATGTAGAGTCCCCCCGTACTATCTTGACTTCAGTTGGCGAATAAAGCGTTCCATCTTTGTTTTGCCACTGGAGTTCTTCTGTGTATAGTGTTCCATTCTCGTTGACCCCCACCACTTCGCCATTGAGATACAGATTATCTTTTTTGTTGCCAACGTTGAAGTACTGCCCAGTTTCTCCGGTCAGTGTAATAGAAACTTGTCCCTCTTCATATATTTGAACCTTTGGCTTTTGGACAATCACTATGTTTTTTCTTATCTCAGATACCTCGCCTACAAGCGTCCACTTTAAGACACCTGCCTCCCTGTGCTGCATAGAAAACTTTTCAAGCTGCTGGGCCGGTGTAGGTGCTGCTGGTGGGGTTTCTTCCTCCCGTTCACAACCGATAACAGCAAGACAAAGAATCAGAAAAAAAGCAAGGCATGTATTATTCCAAAACGTCAGCATTCTTATTAGATTTAGAGGTATCGGGACGCGTTTTCCACCGTTTATGCATCCAAATCCATTGCTCTGGATATTTTCGAATGTAAGATTCAATGATTTTGGTAAATTTCTGTGTATTGATAACAAGTTCTTTCTCTTTTACATCGCACCGTTTTAAAAGTAACGGCGGCTCAATTATTGCCCGATGTGTCCCATCGGATTGGCGGATAATAAAAGATGGTAATATCACTGCACCCGTTTTTAGCGCAAAAGCGACAGGGCTATAAGGGGTATAAGCAGGTTTTCCGAAAAAGTCAACAAAGACACCGTTCACAGTAGTATCTACATCTGCTACAATACCGAGCAGTTCGTTACGTTTTAGACATCGGAGTGCCTGTCGGACCCCCGTATCCCTATCTATTGTAGCGTATCCTGCTTTTTCTCGATAACGACTGACCAACGCGTTTAGCCGAGGTGAACGCAATTCCCGCACAATTGGACTCAACGGTGCCACAGTAGCGCTGATACTTGCTGCCAGAAGTTCCCAATTTCCAAAATGTCCGGTTAATATGATCGCTCCTTTTCCCTGCGCTAAGGCATTTTCCACATGTTGGACACCTTCAAAATGAACATATTTTTTTATCTGCTTCGGATTGATATGTGGGAACCGCATGAACTCAACAACAGTTTTGCCTAAATTTTCAAAGCATTTTTTTGTTATTGCGTTAACACGATGTTCATCGGAAATATCCAAACTCTGCCTTATGTGTTCACCTGCTAACCTTCTGTGCTGTGATGCAAGCCAAAAACTGATGGCACCCAACCATCCGCCGAGAACCAGTGATACCGAACGCGGAAGGCAAGATACACAGAATCCAATCAGTTTGGCAGTAAATCCGTAACACCAATCTTTCATTAGGAATATAGTATACCAAATTTCCTGTAAATTTACAAAGAAAAATATAAAGTCCGACAATTCAGCCATATATAACAGTTTGTTGCATTACCGAAGGTTTTTCTTTGTAAATTTTAGAGACACAACACTTTCAATCTTCATCATCAACATAACTTGATTTCTCATTGTAATTTCAGGTAAACTCTAAAACAGAAATGGAACTCCTTTATGCAGAAACCTGAAAATATCAACAAACAGATAATTCGGCTCACAATTCCGAACATCATAAGCAATTTTTCTATCCCGCTGCTTGGTGCTGTGGATACTGCGCTGATGGGACGTTTGGAGTCCGAACATTATCTCGGTGCAGTCGGCATCGGTGGAATTGTTTTCAGTTTTATCTATTGGGGATTTGGGTTTCTCAGGATGGCGACAACTGGGTTGACCGCACAGGCTTATGGAGAAAATAATAGAACCGAATGCGGGCTCTTACTTCAACGTGGTTTAGCTATTGGCATTATCGTGAGTCTTCTGCTGTTAATCTTGCAATGGGTTCTTGCGGATGTCAGTTTTGCACTGATGGCTACCGGTTCAGAGGTAGAACAACTCGCCCGCACCTATTTTCATATTCGCATCTATGCTGCCCCTGCAACGTTATGTCTACACGTATTCCACGGTGTTTTTTTGGGTTTACAAAATGCCCATTATCCGATGTTGCTGACAATCCTCGTTAACTGTATAAACATCGTTTTGAATCTGATATTTGTAAATATGCTTGGCATGAAAGTGGAAGGTGTTGCTTTAGCGACTGTCATTGCGCAGTATATGGGTCTCATTCTGGCGAGTGCGCTTTTCTCAGCACGTTATCGTTATCTGCTAACAACATGGGATTTCCGAATAATCCTCGCGTTTTCTAAACTCAAACGATTTCTGAGTATCAGTAATGACATTTTCATTCGCACGCTCTGTCTTGTCTTTAGCCAGGCCTTTTTTACTGCAAAATCTGCTGCTTTAAGCGATACTGTTTTAGCAATAAACACTATTCTGCTCCAGTATATTGGTCTCATGTCATACTCAATTGATGGATTCGCTTTTGCTGCGGAGAGTATGATTGGCAAATACAAAGGTGCACAGGACATGCAGAATTTGAGGCAGACAACGCGCCATATTTTTTTATCTGCCTTACTGTTCGGGAGCGCGATTATGTTAATTTTTGCTCTATTCGGGCAGCAGTTGCTCCATTTCTTCACAGATCAACGCAATCTCATTGAACAGGCGAAACCGTATCTCGTCTGGATAATTATCGCGCCTGTTGTGAACATCACTGCCTATATTTGGGATGGAATTTATATCGGAGCGACTGCCTCAAAACCGTTGCGGAATTCTATGATTGTTGCAATGCTGCTCTTTTTAAGTGCGGTGTATCTGTTGAAGCCCTATGGTAATCATGGACTTTGGGGTGCGTTGACGTTGCTTCTGGTTGCGCGTGGTGTGGCATTGACGGTGTTAGCACCGAAGCATCTTTTTAAAGTAATTTAACCTAATCTGATATTTCTCAGAAAGGTCTTCGACTCTAAAATTGTAGGTATAAGCAATAGTCGGGAATCGGAGTTCCCTCCTACCCTGGACAAGATTTTTGTAGGAGCTATCTCCGAATCGCGACCTATAATATAAAGAAGGACACTCCACTATGCTCAAAGAGGTAGTGTCCTTCTTTGATGGAACCGGAATAGACATCCGAAACTATCCGATTACTTTCGATTCGTGGTATGGCAGTCGTGATTTGATTAACACCTTGCGGGAAATCGGATTTGAGACGATCCTTGTGCACGGAAAAAGCAACTATGCCCTGACGATTGATGAAAAAAAGCGAAACTCTCGGAACATAAGAAGTCTATAGAACTCCTCTCTCATAAATGGGTGTGTGATAAGCCGTTCTATCGCACGAAAGCCACAAGCCCAACCTTCGGAAAAGTAGTGGTGTTATTCTTTTTAGATCGTGGCAAAATCCGAAGCCTGCTGGTATTTGGGAAACCGCTGCGGGCGTGTGAAATCCTGCAGATATGGGCTCAATACCACGGTATAGAACAATATTGGCAGAATACGCGTATGGCATTCTGCATGATCTAAAAACAGACCTAAACCTCACATCTATGAGCCTAAAAGGACAAAATGGCGCGTATGCGAACTTAGGTGTAAAAGTGATGAGCTACCTTTTGATACAGCATGTCAGTCGTTCCGTGCGAAAAACCCTTCATCAGATCAAACTTGAACTGATGGGACAAAGAAAGATGCTGTCTGACCTCAGCGAGCATTTTCATGAACAAATACCAAGAAAACACTGATGAACATTGATAAATGAAGAATTTTGATAAATATCAGTGATTTATAAATTGTGTTTTCATACAAATCCTTTCAATCTTTTTTGATTTCAGTGATGTCGTTGGTCACTGTTAAGTAAAAAGAACTTGGAATTAAACGCCGCTACTGTTCCCGTGTCATTTCAATCAGATGTGCACCTTCTAACCCAGCACGCACCGCTTCATCATAACTTGTCACTACGACTTGGTGATCTTCAGCAAGTTGTCGGATAAAATCTACCATCAATACCTTTCGTTCCTCATCTAAATGAAGCGTTGGATCGTCGAACACAAAGAAACCGGGATTGCCTAAAACTTTCGCGAGTGCCACCTTAAAACAGAGATAGAGGAACATTTTTTCACTACCGCTGAGCAACATCAAACTCCGATCTACTCCATCAATTTTAACCGAAGGGAGCAGATGTTGTTTCTGCAAGTCAATACGCGTTCTTCCAAAAAGTTCCATCTGTTCAAGCCTACGATGGAGTTCCGCCTCCGCAGGTTTAAGGATTTGACGTTGAAGTGTTTCGATGGTCTTGTCAACACCTGCACAAGCGAGTTCAAGACTGAGCGTTGTTCTTTCAACCTGTTCCGCTTCAGCATTTACCTTCTGAAGTCGTTCAAGCCTATCTAATTGCACTGCTTCTTCCTGCTTAAGTTTTTCAAGTTTTTTGCGTTCACTGGCGATTTGCGCTTTCAATTGACGCTTGTCTAAATTTTTGGAGATAGATTCTGCAGATTGCACATCGTTATTGGATGATTCACCCGTTGTTTCTTCTTCTGACACCCCTTTTTCACTTAGCCGTGTTTTGAGTGTATCAAGTTCGGTCTTTATCTTGTCAATATCCGGCTCAAGTTGTTCTAACCGAGCCGCTTTCGTCTGTAAGATTCGTAGTCTCTGTTCAAGTTCATGCCGACTTTCTAAATTGTCAGTTTTTTCGGTCAACGTTTTCTTATGGACCTCTAATTCAGTAGATAGTTGCGATTTTTCGGTCTCCTTTTCTTTAATAATCTTCTGAACGATTTCCTGTTCAACCTTCTGATGGCAGGTGGGACAGTGTCCATCACCACTCTCAATCAGCGTCCGAAGCGTCTCGTGGACCTTCGTTAGTGCTGCAATTTGAGAATCCATACTACCTATTTTTTGGATAAGTTCTTCCCGTTCTGCTTCCAATCCAGTAGCTTCCTTAACAGCGGTTTCAATAGTAGCCATCATTTCACGTAGGTGGGACATATTGTTAAAACCGCTCAATGTTTCAGTGAGCTCTTGCGTTAGATTATTTAATTGCGTCTGTTTCTGTTCGCGGTTCTGTTTCCATTCAGTGATTAATTCTGCATCTCCTGTTTCCATGCTGTCCGCCGCCTCAAGTTCTTTTAATTTTGCTTCTATTTTTTCAATTTCTGTTTTGTGTGCGTTCTGTGCACTAAACCGCAAGCTATTTTGATGTGCTTGGATCCTGTTCCGCTCGCGTTTTGCGAGACGACGTGCGTCAATGAATCGTTCTCGGACTTCGATCAATCTGTCAATACCGAGGAGCGCGAATAAGATATCACGGCGGGTTGCGGGTTGCCGAGCAAGAAATTCAAAAATCTCACCTTCGCGAAGAAACGTTGTTAAAGCAAGTCGGTCATGCATAATCCCAAATCGCTCTTTCAAAGTTGCTTCAACGACTGTGATGCGTTTCTCATCAAAAACGATATGCCATTCTCCATTCTTTTCATGCCTAAGCTGAAAACGTTTACCCGTACCACGAAAGAGCATGTAGCGTTCGCCATCTTCTATGAATTGCAACCCGGCTGTCCCACTATACGATTTTGCGCTTTTTATTGCTGCAGCATCAACCCGTGGCACGATTGGCTTACCCGTTAAAGTAAAAAAGATAGCATTAACAAGTGTGCTTTTACCGCTGAAGTTAGGACCAAAAATGAGATTGATGCCATCAGACAGTTCGAAATCTTGCTGTTGGAAACAACCAAATGTCTTGAGGCGTATCCGCTCTAACCGCATATTAATTGTCTCGTTTCTCTTGGATGAGGTCATATATCATTTGCGCTCTGACCTTCTCACGCCCGTTTTTCAAAGTGAATTCAAAGGCACTCACAATTGCTTCAAACGCATCAGGGCCAAGGGTAATATACTTCGGGTCGTGTTGGATGATTGCTTCTATTTCTGCTTTATAGATTTCTCGTGTTTCATTTTCAAGTACAGTATCCATAATTTTATCCTTGTGAATTTTCGCTCTAAACCCGCTGCTGTCCGTTAGATTTTCGATTTTATCTTCATCAACCGTTCCCCCGCTTCTATTAGAATATTCTCTGCCATGCTAAACATAAATCTGAACTTTGTTTTGCCAAGATGTGAATGACTGTAGAAACTGGAACCCGGCACGCCGCCGACACCAATTTCTTTGACTAACCAATGTGCAAATGCTGTGTCATCAGGGAAGCCAAAATCGGTGATATCTGTCATAATGTAATAGGCAGCCTCTGGTGGATGGCAGCGAAATCCAGCTGCTCTAAGTATATTAACGAGTCTTTTGCGATTTCGGTCATATTTTTCGACTAACTCTTGGTAGTAACTTGGGGGCAAGTTGAGTGCAGCGATACCTGCACGTTGCAACGGATGCGGCGCGCCGACGGTTAAGAAATCGTGCATTTTGCGGATAGCATTCGTTAAAACTTCTGGCGCTACGACATACCCTAAGCGCCATCCTGTCATAGAATAGGTTTTACTCAAGCCTGATACAGTAATCGTCCGATCCCGCATCTGCGGCAAAGATCCGATGCTGATATGCGATTTGTCGTCATAGATCATGTGCTCGTATATTTCATCCGTTACAGCGATGCAGTCATATTCATAGCAGAGATCAGCTATCTGTTGGAGTTCTTCTTTCGTAAAAACCTTTCCGAGCGGATTGTTGGGAGTGTTTATAATTATTGCCTTTGTGTTGGCAGAGAAAGCATTTTGGAGTTCAGTTGGATCGTAAGTAAACTGCATGATGCTATCTGCTGATTGTGTCTCATGTAGTGCGACATAGACAGGTTTCGCACCTGAGATAATGGTATCCGGTCCATAGTTTTCATAAAAGGGTTCAAAAATGATTACCTCGTCCCCAGGATTGATAATCGCGAGCAGCGCGGACAGCATACCTTCCGTTGAACCACAGGTAACGGTAATATGCTTAGCAGCATCGGTAGGAATGCGGTTGAAAGTTGTCATTTTATGTGCGATTGCTTCGCGAAAATCAGGTACGCCCCATGTGATGCTATATTGGTTATACCCTTCTTGAATTGCTTCAACTGCTGCTGTTTTGACAACATCTGGCGGTTGATATGCGGGTGTGCCTTGCGACAGATTAATCGCATTGTGGCGTAGGCATAACTGCGTCATGCCACGGATAACAGATTCTGTGAATCGGGTGGATTTGTTTGAGAGTTTGGATTGAAGGGACATGTTAATATGAAGAATCTATAAACAACCCTCACGAAATGTCTATCAAAGTGTGTCTATTTACTGATCGTGACTATCTATTTTCAGTAAACCCTGCCTTAATTTTACCCCAAATTGTCGCAGCTTTGTCCGCTGCCTCAACAGCGAGTGCCCCTTCTAAGCCGTTTTCCATTAACATTTTAATGTCCTGTTCCTCTAATGAGATATTGAAGAGTAGCATTTCATCAAACATCCCTTGCCACTCCCTGCCACCGTTAGACCATGAACCGATGCGGCCAGGCCCAAATTCACCGGGCAGAGCCCCCTCCCATTTTCCTCCGGCATCAAGTTTCCCATCAAAGTAGACGCTAATCAATTCTTCGGTACTGCTGTATGCAACTGCAAGATGGAACCATTTATTCAAGATGCTTTGGTCTGCTGTGAAATCCGAATCTGCCCACCCTGGGTGTCGCGCAGGATTGTTGGAATGAATACCGAATTCCATTTTATTGTCCGGACGAAATTGGTAATGGACAAACCCTCGATCCCAACCATCATGGTTAAAAAAACATCTCCACATCCCAACCCTACCTGTCGAATTGAACCACTTTAGCAGTGTAAATTCTTCAAGCGGTCCGATCGCTGGGACTGTGACCCATGCGTCTTGACCATTGAGTTCAATAGCGTTGCCAAATTTACCCTTCACCCATTTCGCGCCACCAACGAGGGTGCCATCATTATCATTGTTGGATGAATCTGCTGCGACTTTTCCATCTGCTTCATCAAACAACCACGCACCGACAATAGTATTCGGATCAATTTCAGCGATGCTGAGTTGTGCAAGCATGAAACCTACGGCGATAACACCAATTATTAAGCGTATCATTTTGTTTCTCCTTATATTGTCGGTTATAAATCTCTAAAACCTGGTAAATCCACCCGTAAACTTCTGTTAAATATAATGTGTCATTAACAAACAGTCTATACTTCAGTTCTATAACTTAAAATTATACCATCATCCAGAGGAATGTCAACAGAATTCAATAACGGTGTATTAAAAACGAATTCCACATAATCTAACATCTCATTGCGCATCGTCACGGTATCATCAGCCACAATTAAACCGCCCGTACGGATGTTGGGCAACGCTAATTCTAAATATCGCCTATACTCGCCTTTATCAGCGTCAAGAAATACAAGGTCCAAAGTGGTATCGCACTCTGGAATTTCGTCAAGTGCATTTCCGACGCGGACTTCAACAATATCGTCTAAATTAACTTCTTTGAGGTGTGCTTGTGCCTCAGCTGCACGTTTTGGATCAAACTCTAATGTGATGAGTTTGCCGCCCGTTTCCTTCAGTGCAGCAGCAAGCCAAATTGTAGAGTATCCATTACTTGTCCCGACTTCAAGAACGTTTTGCGCCTGAATAGCCCGAATGAGAATAGAAAGAAATTGCCCGTTTTCGGGTGCGATATTGGTATACTGTTTTGCAGTTTTTTCAAGCTGTTTTAGGATAGATTCGTATTTTTCCATTACCAGATTGGACACCGTCCATGCTATTGATAATGTAGGAATAATATCATGGATTCTATCATCTGTCAAGGAATTATCGTTGAAATAGCCGCCAACTTCTACCGGGGACATCGACACGAAATACCTCTACGTTCCCACGATCTGCTATCGTGACATAGCACGTGCATCCATCTGAACCACCAAAAGCAATATTAGTACAGTGTTTACCCGTTAATTTAACCTCAAGTAACACCTCCCCTTCAGGTGAAAGTTTTGCAACTGTGCCTTTTCCATGTCGAGTAATATAAAGATTGCCTTCAATATCACACCGCATGCCATCCATACCGAAATCTGGAAATTGAATCAATAACCGTTTATTGCTAATCTCTCCAGTAGGCGAGAGGTCGTAAGCCCAGACGTTCCGCTGTGCCGATTCGTTAACATAAAGCACCTTTTCATCGGGACTGACTTCAATGCCGTTTGTAGTGCCCATGTCCGCTTCTAATAGCGTAACTTGCCCATCGGTACCCACTCGCCAAATCTGTCCTGTTGATTCACCCCAATTCGGATCGCTTGCATAGAGAATATCATTTGCACCAATAGCAAGGTCATTCGGCTGATTCATTGTCGGTTCGTGTGCGTGTACGCTAATTTCGCGTGTTTGCATATCCACTTTGAGAACATTGTGATTCGTGTAGTCTGCGATAAACATATAGCCTTCGCTGTTGAAACGGATGCCGTTGCCGATGCTGCCAGTTGGTAGCTCAACAAACACGCTTGCTTTATTACCATCAGGTGTCACCTTACCGATAGTGTGTTGGCGTTCGAAGTTAACGGCATATAAGTTGCCATCGGCATCACAGGCAGGTCCTTCAATTCCAGACGTAAATCCGTTGACGGGCGTAAATTCTTGACTGATAAAAAGTTCCTCGTTCATTTTGAGCTCCTCTGGTTTTTGTTTATAGTGTATTGGTCGCATCCTATCTATATTTTAGCACAACTAAAGAGATAATTGGTGAATTTTACAAATTCTTCAGATGATGCTGCAAAAACCTAAACAAAATTCTCTTGACACTGTCTACGGAAAAATATATATTAAACCACATGATGAAACTCTTATCCATAAACGTTTCGAAGCCGAAACCTATTACATACAACGGTAAAATTATTCAAACCGGGATTTTTAAAGAGCCGATATCCGGCACTGTTATGCTCAGAGAAAAGAACATTGATGGCGATGGTCAAGGTGATCTGAAAGTGCATGGCGGCACCTATAAAGCAATATACGGCTATCCGATTGAGCACTATTCGCACTGGCAACAGGAATTAAACAGAGATGACTTGTCGGCCGGACAATTCGGTGAAAATCTTACTGTTGAAGGAATGCTGGAAGATGCAGTACATATTGGGGATGTCTTTCAGATAGGAACAACAGTCCAACTTCAAATTACACAACCGCGTGTTCCGTGTTTCAAATTGGGATATAAAATGGGACTGCCGGAGTTTCCGAAACAGTTTTTAGAGAGCCAGCGAGTCGGTTTTTATTTTCGTGTGCTTGCAGAAGGTGAAATTACTGCAGGCGATACAATTTCACGGATTGAGATTGCATCGGAACCGATGAGCGTCAAAGAGATTCTCAATCTACGTTATTTTGATACAAACAACCACGAAAAGATAGCAAAGGCAAGGAAATTACCAGCCCTCTCACCGAGTTGGAAAAAAGATTTTATCCGCATCTTACAAGCGAAAGACTTGGTCTAAAGAAATGAATATTTTTAAAGCGAAAACTAAACAGGAAACAAGTGAAACAGCAGCAAAGGCTGCAAGTACTAAATTGCGTGAGGCAATTACTACCAATGGACATGCGCGTTTCATTGTGGCAACAGGCGCATCGCAATTCGATTTTCTGAGCGCATTAACCGCTGATACTAAAATTGACTGGGCAAAAACAACAATGTTTCACTTGGACGAATACATCGGCATTTCAGATACACATCCTGCAAGTTTCCGAAAATATTTACAAGAACGGTTAGTGGATATCGTGCAACCCGGAAAGGTACATTTTCTGGATGGCGAAGCCGACGATCCCCAAGCCGAATGTAATAGGCTCAATCAAATCATTTCACAACACCCAATAGATGTGGCGTTTGTGGGTATCGGTGAAAATGGGCATCTTGCGTTCAACGATCCTCCCGCGGATTTTGAGACAGAAGCCCCTTATATCGTGGTTGAATTAGATGAGGCATGTCGTCTGCAGCAGGTAGGGGAAGGATGGTTCAATGGGTTAAATGATGTACCTACCCATGCCATCTCAATGTCTATTCGCCAAATTATGAAGGCGAAAACGATAATTTGTACAGTGCCAGATGAACGCAAAGCGGCGGCGGTGCAGAATTGCTTACAAGGAGAGATAACACCGATGCACCCTGCTTCTATTTTACAAAGGCATCCGGATTGTACAGTGTATCTTGATGCAGGGTCTGCATCACTCATATAGTGAACTTTAAAAGTATTGGGATACTTTGATAAACCTGTTTTGGAGCATAAGGGACAATAGCAGTTGTAGCACAACCTGTTAGTTTGGGTTTCCGATGAGACGCAAACTAAATGAGGATTAAGAAAATATTTCGGTAATTTTTCATTATGTATATTCAAAATCAAATTCCTTAAGTTGACACCTATGGTGCGGTTCTTTAGCCGCACCATTTACCAACGTGGGATAACCTTTTCACCATTTCAGAGACATCTTCTTTTACCGAAGACCTAATTCCTTCAATGTTTCTGCCATCATATCATAAGCAATCTGTGCCTTCTCTATCCGCATGTGCGGAAAGGTCTCCACAGAGATATACTTATCGTAACCGACTTTTCCTAAACTTTCAGCAAAAGTTCTAAAATCCAACGCATCGCCTGCCTCACCCGGAATTAGGAAGGTGCTGTAGGGATACATACCTGTTACCCCTTTGACGTGGCAATGTGCCGTAAGCGGTCCCAATTTTTCGGTAACTTCAGCGATGTCTTCTCCAAGATGATAAAAATTGGTGATGTCGTTGAGTGCTTTTAGAGAGTTGGACCCTACATGTTCAATCAGAAGCGTTACCTTTGGTGATGAGTCTATAGTCGTTGCTTCGTGATTGTGGATATTCATTGTAATCCCAAGTTCTTCAGCACGGCGGCAGATAGGCTTTAGTACATCAACGAGTAGCTTCCAAGCAAACGCATCGCCTTTGTCGCCACCGTAACCTGTGAGAAAATTGACACCGTGTGCGCCAAGTGCTACTGCCACATCCTGAAGCAGAGAATAATGATCGATTGCCAACTGCTTGTCCTCTAACGCCAGGTGATACAAACCTTTTCCGGTAAACGGATTGATAACAGAAACCGCTAATCCGTGGTCGGTTACCATCGTTTTGACTTCTTTGAGCAAGCTGTCCGTTACTTCACCAGAGAGGATGTGCGCTTCTGGTCCACACATCATCTCAATTGCATCGTAGCCGACTTCGGAGAGGATAGTGATGACTTGTTGTAGGGGGAGGTCTTTCATCCCGCCTGCGTGATATGATATGCCGATCATGGTTGATTCCTTCAAGTAAAGTTGTAGACAACTCATGTGCGTTTCTAACCTGTCAATTCTTCTGTTCTACTCAGGTTTCCACCAAGGTGCAAGTCTGGGAGGTGAACCGAAGCCGAGTTTTTCACCCCGACAATACTCACTAAGTTTTCTGCCAAAAATTTCAATACTTCGTTGTGTCTTTGAAGATTTTCCCCACCTATACCAAAATCGAATGATGAAAGCAACCATTTTCGGATTATTTTTTTCCAGATTTTCAGGAAGCTCTTCCTCTTCGATTTGGCGACGCCACCATCGAGCAGTAGGCGACAGAGCAGGCTTCATTTGCTCAAAAACAGCAGAAATCCGAAATAAATCACGGGTTTGTAAAGCATCTTTATAAACTTCTCGGCAACTTCGTTCTTGTTGGGCAACTTCGTACGCCCATGCAGCGTGTCCACGAACCCATAGACTGGGATCATCTGATTTCAACTGATCAAGTAATTCAATAACTTCGTCGGATCCAAACCAGGGTAAAATTGAAACACCCAGATTTCGCTCTTTTGCATAATTACTGTTTAAATACTCCTGTGTCACTAAATTCAATAGTTCGTCTTTCCCTCCTCCATTCAAAGCAGCAATTGTCATAAACATTATTTCTTCATCGTTTTTATATTCTTCAAAAAGATTGCGCCTCAGCTGAACATGTTCTGGTGTGTTACACTGATTCACCTTCCAAAGCTGAGCAAGTAAGGTTTCAATTCCAGGTTGGTCATAATGAATCGTTCTTGTGTTTTCGGAGCTCAATTGTTGATAGATTTCTTCAGCTTTCTCAGGTTGAAAGCGTAATAACAAGCAATGGATAACATCCGTATAGGTACTTAAGACTTGCTGATACCATGGAGATTTCGAAAGGTATGTGAGATATTTATCTGATAATTGCAAGAAGTCAATTTGATTCTGTTCTGCCCAAGTCTGAAAGACCTCTCGGTTTATCCCATACTGGTTCTCTTCAACTGAATTAGAATCACCTTCATTACCTTCAAGTATTGAAAACAACCGTTTCATAATATCTTTTCCCCACTGTGAAAGATCGGCACATCGCGCTGGTCCAATGAGAAAAGAACCCACAAATTCTATAGGCAGGAATGACCTTAGGTACTCATAGGTGGGTACATCATTCCCGTCATAAGTGCGGATTATCCATTTTCTACCGTTCTGTGAAAAAATATGTTTCTGTATATTTTCATCAATTAGTGTTTCGTCCAAAAATAGTTTTGGATCAGAGTATGCTAATCGCAGCATTGGAAAAGTACCAATTGAATCGGGTTTTCTTGTCTTTAAATCTTCTAAAGCATACTTAACTGTTTTATTCTCAACTTTAGAAGCATAAGCAAATAGTGCACACCAATATTTCTCCTCCGAGAATTCTTTTGATGTGTGGTCAGATGGTTTTTGATCTTCATGTGACGAATCTCGATGTGCTTCTAATTTCTTCTGTGCTAATTCTACTATTGAAGTTGGTAAGAGATATTCGAACAAATAGACCAATGACTCATAGCAAATTGATGATCTGAGAGGTTCTTGAGAAGCCAGAAAAATAAACCAATCTGTTAGTGTTTTCTCAGAGGCACAAAATAGGAGAGTTTCTGTTAACCAGCGAGTTAACTCAGTAACATCCGAATAAAAATCTTCTCCTTGAGCAAGCTGTTCCTTCATTCCAAGTATTGCTTCTGTAATTTTTTTGCAATCTTCCGGTTGAAAAATAAGTCTCTGAATTGGTAATAACTTAAACTGTGCCCATTCTTGATTCAGGGTATTAATTTTAAGATTACAGGCAAGTTCAGCGTAATCCTCAGCATCATATTTAGCAATCCACGGCAATAAGTTTTTAATACAATAATCCTCACGTGTGGCATCTACCCCCTTACCCAGTTCAGTATTTTCTGAAATGTACTGTAGTACCTCCTTGATTTTAACTAAATCATCATTTCTTAAATCAGGCAAATCTGTCCGAACTGCTAAATAATCAAGACCGAGGTAATTCCCTTTGATATTTGCAACTGCTGAATCTTCCTTTAATAATTGTTCCCGATCACAGATGCGAGTAAAAGAAGATTTAAATGTACGGTTCCATTGTTCTGTTAAAACGCGTATCTCTTTATCTTTTTCCGTGAGTGGACGCTGCAGAATGCATGGAAGATCCACGCGTTTAAGTTCAACTGCTAAACCATAAAAACCTTTAGATAAAAATTCGTCGTGTTTGGCAAGTTCTGCTAACCAATATAGATCACCCAAAACGGTTTCAGTATATCCCCATCGCATCAGTCTACCTATATTTTTATTAAATTGTGGTTTTGTCTCATGAATTTCATGACAATTGGTAAGTGTGGATAAAAATTGCTGCTCAGGCCTTTGTGATAAAATTGAAAGTGCTGCTGTCGCTAATCGGATTTGTGGATAGTACATTGGAGGAAATGGGTGACTCTCGGCATTGATATTGTCATCGCCATTTTTTACTTCATCAGTGTATGCTGGCAGAAGCCATTTTGTAAGACGAAATGCTAAATCATTCAGTTGACCTTCTTTGTTTCGCCAGATTTTTGCTAACGGTTTAATGATTTCTTCCTCTTCATTTAGTGAAATTTGATTTTTAAATTCTAATTCAACAACTTGACAATAAGCATCTGTGTAGTTTTCAACACAGACAGACAGATGTTTTTTAGTAATTTGTGCATTGTGGCTATTAAACCAAGCAAACATTAAAGCTGCTTGTTTCTTAGATATGTCAGAATCATGAGAGAGTGCCAAGATTTGTAGGGCATCAAACAGTGCTCTTGTTCTCAGGTCTTCTGAAGGAATTGGTTCAAATGCCCTTTTTAAGCATTCAACCAAGTCATTAATTTCTGTGAACTCCGTGCTGTCAAATAGATTAGAAAGATATAATGCCCAACCAAGAATAATGTGATCGGAGCTTAATTTAGCTTGAACTTTTCCTGCGTCAAGTACAATCCTTTGTTCCTCCAAGTCATGACAGATTTCATGATAGTTCGGGAAGAAATTTAGTAGCACCTGAACAGATGTTTGAGGAATATCATCATCATTCGTCCATTTAGCTTGTTTAGCAAGTTCTGAAAGTATTTCTTGGGCATCTTTAGCTTTATGCCATCCGAGTTTCTGTTTAAGCTGGGGATCTGTTCGCTCTATTTTGTCAAGAAGATCAACCCACAAAACCAATTCTTTGGTTACAGTCTCAAATGAACCAAATCTATTACGTAACCGAATACATGTATGAAAGTAACGTGGAATTTTTGCAATCTCCTTTAATGAATCTGGTATGTCATGAGTTTGCATTTCTTCTCTGGATAATGCCTCTTGCAATTCAGGATCATTAAATGGTAAAACTGAAATTTCGTGGGACTGCTTCCATAAATTACTCTCAAAAAGTGGGTAATTGTTTAAAGGCCGCGTGGTAAAAAGAAATCGGATTCTACCCTTCAATTTGCTCTCGTGTCGAAAGTATTCGTCAAGAATCTGCTGTGCTGTCTCAATAGCATTTCTTTCATTAACACCATCAAGTACAATAAGTGTTCTACTCCATATTTTTGCAGGTTTGTTTTGAAGTTTTTTGATTTTAGCATGTTCATAGGATGGATAGATTAAACTAAAGCAGTTGTGAAACAAGTTAAATATAGATTCACAACCTCTCCAGTCTTTACTGTCTAACCAAAATGCAACACAATTGTCGTTTTGATGGATTGAATTCATCCATTTGGCGGCAAGCCATGTTTTTCCTGTACCTTCCTCACCTTGAAGATAACAAATGGGAACACTGTCACTTTCCCACCAATCGTCTATTTTTGATTCTATTTCTTGTCGATCTATTGCTTGTGTCAAGTTAATAGGATTGAAACCTTCATTACTGCTAAAACGATCTAAAAGAAATTTCTCAGTATCCTTTTTGACATGATATTGTGTTTGGATTCCTCTTTCCAATTTGGGTTTGAGTTCTTCTAATTTCTTCTCAGTTTCTGAATCATTTTTCATTTCTTCAATCCAAACCAAGAATTCTTCATCTGTGTTTGATAAATCAAAAAAATGACAGATTTCTTCCCAAAAGGTAACACACAATGCTCCGAGATCTGATATGTTGTCAGATAATTCAAGGGTGACAATGTCCAAGCCGGTTTCTTCTGCAATGGAATCTAATGTGTGACTCAATTGTTCTGCATCTTTTGCAACAGCTAATACATAGGTATGAAGATTAGATGACTCTCGCCTTACGTGTCCAATGTCTCCTTCTACAACTTTAGCATTTGGAGAATTTTCTCCAGTATATCTTTTTGCTTGTATTGAAACATCACCAGAGAGGCTTCTGGCATCACCTCTGGGTTGATCGCCTGATCTGGCAACTACAAAAGGGATTTTGAGGAAAGATTTCAGTAATGATGCAACAAGTTTTTCAAACTCATTAGGTTTTATTGAGTGGATAAGTTCTTTTAGTTTTTGCCAGGACATTTTTATTCTTCCGATGGTAGTACATTCATCAATGTCTTTTTTATAACCCATTTATAAATTAACTAAACGTGAGTTCGGCATAGATAGGGTGTTATTTGCGGATCTGCTTTTACCCTCTAACCCTCGCAAGCGGGAGGAAAGCGTATCATTTAGTTCTGATGGAAATACACTCGCAAGTGCAAGTATAGAAAACGGCCTTGTGTTTTTATGGGATGTCACGACTATAAAAGAGGTAAAAAAGGAGTAATACCAAATTAACGTCCGTCGTCCGGGCGAGGTTTCCTCGCCCGTGCAAACAGGACGAATCAGGTTAATGAAGCAGGTGCACCTCCCTTGCTGGCGGGGTTTTCTAACATCACCACAGAACCGATTTATTTTCTTAAACTTCATACAGGTTGTCTTACAACTATAATTGGCTGAATTACCTTTTCAGATTTGCCCAAGTTGTTGCCAATTTTCCGCGAGCGGAAACATCAAGTGTATCGTTCACGATTTTCTGGATGTCCGCTTCAGAAAGGGGATAGTTGGCTAACATCAGTTCGTCCATACGCCCTTGAAAAAAGCGTGGACAGCAATCGTTACTCTCACCACCAAATCGCAACGTCCTATCCGGTGAACTTCTGCCGGTTCCTTTTTGTGGAATAACCTTACCATCGTGCTCGCCGTTAATATAGAAACGCGCCTCTGTTCCGTCCCACACAAGCGCAACATGCGACCATTCTTTCGCCTTCACCTTACCGAAAGAAATGTGGTAACCTTCGTTATCGGTGTCGTAGAAATAGTAAGCGAATTGTCCGGCACCCGGTTCCATTTGCAAATAGTAGGTGTTTTTATAGAAAATAGTGAATTTGTTCTCCTGCCCACCTGCAGGAAGTTCGTCCGGGTAAATCCATGCCATCATCGTAATGGCTTGATCTATATCCAGTTCATCGGAGTGTGCGACCTCTATATAATTCGGTTCTCCGACTTTTCCAGCCATTTGAACGGCTTTGCCGAGGATACCGTCAGTCCATTTGACATCACCGTTGAATTTTCCGACTAAGCCAGCAGTAGCGTCTTTCGTTTCTTTTCCGCTGCCTTCGTCAAAGTGCCAGACATATAACTTCTTGCCAAGTTGTTCCACGTTACCTTTACCACCGGCAGCGAACCCAACTTGACAGAGAAGTAGACCAAAGAAAATGCTTAGGAAAATAACTTTCTGAGTTTTCATATTGATTTCTCCTTGAAGAGATATTTCAAATTGTGGAAGTTGGAAACTATGACGATTAACACTAATTGGAATTTTAACAGAGGCGGGTACTGAGACCTGCCCATACAACGGAATTGCAAATATTAAACAACAGTTGTGTGTTTGCTTATTTCTTTAGGTTTGCCCAAGTTGTAGCGAGTTTCCCACCAGGATCAACTGCAAAGAGCACACCGTTGTTCATATCCTGATTGATTTCATCTTCGGAGAGGGCGCGGTTATAGATAGCAACTTCGTCAACAAGACATACTGTGCCAGAGAGTCCCGTCTGGGATTTGCCGATACGGAAAACTACATCAACGCTATTTATCTTACCAGCCAGTTTGTATGCAACATCTAACTTACCATCAATGTATTGGCGAATCATTTCTCCATCAAAGGTAGAAGCGACATGGTGCCATTCATTCAACGCGGGTTTAATGGTCTGTTCTCTTCGTGTGCCTTTAAATCCGGCAGTGTCGATCCATGTCTCAATTTGTGGGGAACCGGTATGGACTGAACTCCACTGGAGGCAGTAGCCTCCTTTGTTTGCTGGTGTTCTACGTCCCATCAGGTTAGAATCACCTTGGTTCTGTTCTGGGAAAAACCATGCTTGAATCGTGAGTTCATCCGTAATATCAAGTTCGGGAACAGCGTCAACCTCTACAAATTGCTCTGTATTTGCCAAATGGATGCATCCACCAATTTTGCCATCTTTTGACCATGTTGCCCCATTCAGGGTAGCCTCAAGGTTATTTCCGCTTGCATCTTTGGCTTTGTCGCCCGTACCTTCATCAAAAGAGAGGTACATCATGAGTGCCTTGTCATCTTTTAATGCCCAAGCATTGATACTGAGGCTTAGGGCAATGAGGAGAACAGTAGTAATAAGTTTCATCTCAAAACTCCTTCGTCACGACCGTAAGATTTGTTTGATCGGACATATTAAAACTTGGAAATCTGAATTTCCTTTGCTGTGATAAATTCAAGTAGTGCCGGAACACCCTCTTGTGTTTTTTGGATACCGCGCTGGATAGCGGGAATAATTTGGTCCGGTGTTTCCACTCGCTCACCGTAGCCACCGAACGCCTTTGCCATATCCGCGTAGTTGCCAGAAATGTCTGTACTCCGATATTTCTCGGTAGATACAGGCATAATCGGAATTTCAATTGCCATAGAGAAATTATTAAATAGGACAGATAAAATCGGAATTTGTTCACGCACTGCAGTCTCAAAATCCATACCGGTAAAACCGATAGCTGCGTCACCCCAGACGTTGATACATAATGCATCCGGTTTCGCAAGTTTTGCTCCCATTGCCAAACCGAGCCCGTAGCCAAGTTGAGTCGTTTTGCCCCAACCGATGTAGGAGAGCGGACTTTCACAATGCCAAAACGGAGATAGTTGATCGCGAGGACTACCTGCATCATGCGTGATTATTGTGTTCTTGACATCAACAGTGTGCATCAGATCCCAAATAACGCGATAAGGTGTCATCGGCACTTCGTCGGAGGTGAGTTTCGGTATCCACTGTTCCAACCATTCAGATTTGACGTTACTGATTTCTTCAGCAATAACAGCAGTGCGGCTTTCGGAAGCACCATCAGAACGTTCGCGAACAGCTGCTACTAACCCCTCTAAAATCAAGCGGGCATCACCGACAAGTGCTGCCGCAACGGGTACATCTTTGTTAATGTCTGCAGGATCCAAAGTTGCATGGATAACACGTTTACCTTCCGGAATTGTTACGCCGAAGTGTGTTCTGCTGAAACTGCAGCCGATACCGAAAAGGAGATCCGTCTTTTGGAGAAAGTGATGCACCGGCTTTGGAATTGAACGTCCACCTGAACCGAGCGCCAACGGATGATCTTCGGGAAAAGCGCTTTTTCCGCCTAAACTTGTTGTGACTGGTGCAGCAAGCAGTTCAGCGAGTTCTTTCAACGCATCCCATGCTTGTGCGTAGTGAACCCCTTGTCCAGCATAAATAACAGGACACTTTGCATCAATTAAAGCGTCAGCAACCGCTTCGATTTCGGCACTGTCGGGACCGTAGCGTACAGTGGGAACAGGTGTCGGTTCGAACGGTTCTGGCACTTCCTGCGACATTAAATCACTGGGGATTTCAACAAGCGCGGGTCTCGGCCTACCGTTGCGTACTTGTGTGAAGGCGCGCCGCATCACCTCTGGCAGCGCTTCTGGCACGGTGAGTTGTTCACAGGACTTTGTCACGTGCCGATAGTTCAATGCCGAATTAAAGTTAGGCTGAATTTGGGTCAATGGTCTTGCGTATCCCATTGGTAGAACAACGATTGGCGCAGAATCACCATAAGCTTGCGCGACTCCACCGAATGCGTTTTCTGAACCAGGCCCGCTTTGCATACAGAAGACACCGATCTGTTGGCCAGAGGTCATTCTGCTCATTGCATCTGCCATGTGAAGCCCGATACGTTCTTGACGAACAATGATGGGGCGGATATCCAATTTCGCGGCTGCCTCAATAATTGGGTTAACGGGATATGCGAATAGATATTCCGCACCTTCTGCCTTCAGGACTTTGGCGATCGCATCAACAACTTTCATAAGAATCTCCTATTAGATTGCGCTATGGTTGGATTGGACTACCAGCTTCCATCACAAGCGGGAAGTGGTCACCGGCGAGTTTTTCACCATCATTAACGGTGACAAAACGTTTCATGACATGGTTTCCATTTGCATCATAAACCGTTTCGTTTGTCATATAATGTACTGCAATTGCGCGCCGTGGTTGTTTACTTGTGTTGTCATGCGATCCGTGCCATGTCAAGGAATGGTGGTAATGAACATAACCTTTAGGTACCGGGCAGAGCTCCACTTCCAGCTCATTATCTTCAAAACGATCTGGCATCGAATGAATATCTTTGACAGAATGCAAAAATGAAATCTGATTACCCCAATGGTATGATCCAGGTACCATCCGCATACACCCGTTGCTTTCATCAACATCGTCTAACGCAACCCATCCGGTAACCTGACTTGTCTTTGGTGTAAGTATAGGCCAATAGGGAGAATCCTGATGCCACATGTTTACGCCACCGACTTGTGCGGGTTTGTATTGGATTTGGTCGTGCCAAACACGCACCTCTGTTGCCGATGTGAGTTGTCCAATTTCCTCAACGATAATTGGGTTATGAACAAGTTGGTGATAAGCAGGACTTGCCTCCCAGATATTGACAATTTGCCAGACAGGTGTTTCTTCTCTGCCGCCAAGATTCACAATATGGACTGGTTGTGGAATATCGTCTTTTTTATAATCATCAATAACGCGTTCTAATTCTGATCGCAATTCCTCAACTTGTTCATCGTTTAAAACACGACTTCCAAGTAGAAAGCCCTTCTCACGAAATGTGTCGATTTGGGCTTGGTTGAGCATATTTGTCTCCTAAATCTGTGCTTTTTACGGGGTAGTATTTTAATTATATAGTGCTTAGTCAAGTGTTAATTGATGGGTCTTGAAAGGAGTCGGGAATCGGAGTTCCCTCCTACCATAAGCGTCTATCGGTAGGGGCGATCTCCGAATCGCGACCTACAATAATATGTTGACAAAGCACTAGTGTTTTGTCACTCAGTGATCATGTTATCGGGTTTGTCGGTGTTCCATTTTCCATAACAAGCGGAAAATGATCGCCCGCCAATTTTTCACCGCCATTCACAGTAACAAAAGATTTCATGAGGTGATTACCTTCTTCATGGTAAACCGTTTCGCTTGTCATATAATGCACTGCAATAGCACGCCGCGCGGCATCACTGCTGTTGTCATGCGATCCGTGCCAGGTCAATGAATGATGGTAATGCACATGTCCTTTCGGTACCGGACAGAGTTCCACAGAGAGTTCGTTATCTTCAAAGCGTTCATGCATTTTATGGATATCTCCGACACTGCCTAAAAACTTCATCTGGGGACCCCAGTGATAGGAACCGGGCACCATCCGCATACATCCGTTGCTTTCATTAGCATCGTCTAATGCGACCCATGCGGTAACTTGGCTCGTTTTCGGCATTAGTATTCCCCACAAAGGTGAATCCTGATGCCATTTGTTGATGCCGCCAATCTGAGGCGGTTTGTATTGGATTTGGTCGTGCCATACGCGCACCTCTGTTGCAGACGTTAGTTGCCCAATTTCTTGGACGATTACCGGATTGTAAATAAGTCGGTGATAGGCAGGGCTCGCCTCCCAAATATTAACGATTTGCCAGACAGGGCTTTCTTCCCGTCCGCCAAGGTTCGCAATACGCACTGGCTGTGGGACATCGGTCTTTTCGTAATCATCAATAACGCGCGCCAATTCTGACCGCAATTCTTCAACTTGTTCGTCAGTTAGGACACGGTTTCCGAGCAGAAAACCTTTCTCGCGAAACGTGTCAACCTGGGTTTGGGTAAGCATGTTTGTCTCCTATGGATTTGGTGTAAGGCATTATAGCATGTTAATATCTTTGTGTCAAATTTCGGCAGCGTATGCTGCCAAAGACATTTCCTGTATTAGTTAGGAAACTACACCTACGGACGGGTGTATCCAAGTTCATTTCCCCTGCAGCAACTTCAGACACATAACCTCAAGCGCAAAGATTTTGGTAACGTTTGTTTTTTTGAGTAGTTCCTTCGTCTGAAAAACGGTCTTGATGGCTTGTTGGATCCGTATTCGAGAGTAGCGTGGCACGAGTGTTTGGAGTTTATCTAATGCGTTGGTGTGTGTCATCAATTCTATAGGTGCGTCTTGTTGTAAAAAAAGGAGATCTCGATACCATGTTATCAATTCGTCTAAACTGTCCAAGTCTTTTTCAGCAAATTGCTCTGCCAATCGGAAAGCGGCTAATGGGTCGGTTTCCTCAAGAATTTCTGGCACTGTCTCGCTTTCAGTAATTCCTTTTTCGACAAGCGTGATAGCTTTTCCAACAACACCGCGCGATAGTATCGCAGCAGCGGAGGCTGCATCTTTATCAATGGAAAACCGATCCATTAATGCTTCTGTTAATTCTTCAATCGGCATCGGGTAAAATGGGAGGATCTGGCAGCGTGATCGGATTGTTAACAAAATAGCTTCAATGTTTTCTGTCAACAGAATTAAAGTAGATGCAGCGGGGGGTTCTTCAAGTGTTTTGAGGAGTGCATTTGCTGCAGGATTGTTCGGATTACTCATCCTTTCGGTGTTTGCTAAAATGTAGATTTTCCGTGGCCCTTCAAGGGGTTGATAAAAAATTTGTTGTTGCAGTTCACGGATTTGGTCTATCTTAATTTGTGCGCCATCAGGGCGGATTATTTGCAGGTCTGGGTGGTTACCACTTTTAATTTTTCGGCAAGCACGACATTCTCCACAAGGTGCATTATCTTCTGTTCTTTGTTCACACAGAATTAGATTCGCAAAGTAGAGTGCGACAGTCTCTTTGCCAACGCCTTGTTCTCCTGAGAAAAGGTATGCGCCAGCGACGCGTTCTGAAATGACTGCGTTTTGAAGTTGTGTTACGATGTTTTGATGACCGAGTATAGCGTTTTTCATTTTCTCATATAGTGGCACATGCCGAGGTAGTTGAATTTCAAGAAGTTTGTGGTAACTGAATTCTTTTCTTAGATTCTGTTACGATAAGGTTGTGGATGGTATCTGCATCAAGTTGTGCGTTGATTAATGTGACGCGGTGCGGTTCTGCTTCAGCAACTGCTAAATATCCCACTCTCACTTTTTTGTGAGAGGCAAGGTTTTCATGTTCAAGACGAGTGAGAGGTTCATCTGAATCCCGTTTGCGTTGCAGCCCGATATCTGGAGGTAGGTCCAGAAGGAACGTAACGTCTGGTGTTAATCCCCCTGTCGCGATGTGATTGACTTGTTCTATGAGTTTTAAGTCAATCCCTTTTCGGTAGCCTTGGTAAGCAACAGTAGCATCGCTGAATCGGTCACAGATAACGATTTTGCCTGCATTTAATGCGGGTAGAATCAGTTCGGTGACGTGTTGTGCCCGTGCGGCGGCAATCAACATCAATTCGGTTGTTGCGGACATAGTGGAGGCGGTTAAGAATATATCGCGAATCTGTTCTGAAAGTGATGTGCCGCCCGGTTCACGCGTAACAAGTACATTATCACCGAGAACATCTACTAAGCGTTGTACCTGTGTTGTTTTACCAGCACCTTCTACGCCTTCAAGTGTGATGAAAAAGCCTTTATGTTTCATTGTTTTAATAATATCACGTTGTAGACGCAGTATCAAGTGGAATCTCACATGGATTCCCAGATTCCAAACGGTTGGATGAGATAAAATGGCTGTGGGTTATCGGGCCGGTTGTTCTTACACACGCTGGTAATAAATTCTTACTTGCTATTTTTTTGAATATCGTTTATTATTAATTGAATATAGCAGGGATTGAAACCGGTATTCATATATTACAAGGAGAACACGATTATGGCAGGGAAGCTGAAAGTTGCAGCTGTTGGTTGCGGGGGAATCGGATTACTACACCAACGAGGATATCTCCGACATCAAGGGGCAGAATTAGTGGCGGTGTGTGATATTGATACTGTCAAAGCGCAAGCCCGTGCTGAAGAACTCGGTATTGCCAAGTGGTATCCGTCCATTAAAGAGATGCTTGCAAATGAAGAATGTGACCTGGTCGACGTAGTGACCGCTGACCATTTACATTTTGAGCCTGTGATGGAATGTCTTGATGCTGGAAAACATGTTATTTCTGAAAAACCGCTGTCACTTGATATTGATGAAGCAGAACAGATGGTCGCAAAAGCGGCAGAGAAAGGGGTACACCTTGCAATAGACTATAATCGCCGATTCGCACCAGGTTATGTACAGGCAAGGAAATGGTTTGACGCTGGCGCAATCGGACAGACCTATTACTTGGATATGAAATTGTCACAAGGGGGGCCCCGCCTCTACATGGAAAGGTGAGTATTACCTACTCTACGAGTTACAAACCCACGCGCTTGACCTACTCCGATGGTTCGGAGGTGAAATTGTGGCCGTATGCGCAGAGATGGCAAAACCGAGAAAACATGAGGCACGCGAAGGTGAAGATACGTGCTATACAAGCATGGCAATTTCAGTGCGGTATGAAACAGAGATAGTGGCTACCTTGCTGGCGAGTTGGGATAGTGACTTTATTCATCCTATTGAACGACTGGAAATTTGCGGTGCCACGGGTGAGATCGTGGTGGATAACGTTCTGAGCAGAGCAACTTTAATGCGACGCGATAATCAAGTTGTGGAGGAATACCGCCCCTCTATTTTTCGGATGGAGCAGCTTGCATTTGATGGCACTTTTGCGCTGCGTATGGCTGCCTTGGTAGATGATTTACTTAATGATCGCCTACCTGAACCAACAGGACAAGACGGCTTGCAAGCCATGCGGATTACAGAAGCTATCGTGGAATCATGGAAGGAAAAACGGGAAATCGCAGTTAAAATCGATTAATCTAACTCAAGTTCAGGTGTATTTATAGTGAACTTTGAAAGTATTGGGACACTTTGATAAACCTGTAAACATAACGGACAATAGAAGTTGTAGCACAACCTGTATGAAGATTAAGAAAATATTCGGTAATTTGGCGAGGTTAGGAAGAAATCAAGAAATCAACGGTATGAAGCGAATACGCGTATGGTATTCGCATGATTTAGTCATTCCCCGGGTATGAATGCCATTGGGCGAATACGCCAAATCAACGGTATGAATGCCGTTTAGGCATTCCCCGTATGGTATTCGCCATGATTCCCCGCCTCGCCAGCGGGGGAGTACGTCTGCCTCGTACGGATAGAAAATTACCGAATTAATTACTTAATCTTCATTTAGGTTGTGCATCTTAGTCCGCAACCTAATAAGTTGCGCTACAGAAGTGTCCCATTAATTGTCCGTTTTACTATAAATAACCCAATATGAATTTAATTGGATTTTTGAAGCGAATTCGGGTAGAATGATAATAGTAAAAACTAACGGAGGTATTTTCGGTGGCACACGCACACGCTAACTCTCAAGCACCATTAGTAATTCCAGCCTCAGAAACGGCAGAACGCATGGCACAAGCAGCGTCAAATTTTTTAGACGTTTTGCCCCCTACTTTACGCGAAAAAACATGTCAACCGTTTGATGGGAATGAACGATTTCGATGGCACTACATTCCAATAGAGATGTGGGAGCGACAAGGGGTTTCACTCAAAGAGCTAAGTACTAACCAACAGGAATTAGCATTCGCACTCATGGAAAGCGGTTTGAGTGCCAAGGGATATGAAAAAGCCCGCGCAATCATTAATTTAGAAACTATACTTGGCGAAATTGAGAAAACAGACGGAGAAGCAAGACTCTCACGTGATCCTGAATTCTATTTTTTTACAATATTCGGTGATCCGGCGGGAAATGGTGCATGGGGGTGGCGTGCTGAAGGACATCATGTATCATTAAATTTTACGGTTGTCAACCGCGAACTAATTTCGCCAAATCCTTTTTTCTTTGGATCGAATCCAGCAGAGGTGCCAGAAGGTCAAAAAAAAGGATTGCGAGTACTTTTCGCAGAGGAAGATTTAGCCCGTCAACTGTTAGCAAGTTTAACACCGTACCAAAAAACGCAGGCTGTTATCAGTCCAGAAGCACCACCTGATATTCTCACGCGTAATGCTCCTAAAGTAGAGTTTGAAGCAGTTGAGGGATTAGCAGTTGAAACTATGCAAACGCATCAACGCGAACTTCTAATTCAATTAGTGCATGAATATATTGATCGGCTTCCGGATGAGATCGCAGAGATTGAACGTCGTAAACTACGCGAAATTAGTTTTAATGATATTCACTTTGCATGGGCTGGCGGTGAAGAACGGAGGATGCCGCACTACTACAGGCTTCACAGCCCGTTTTTCTTTGTGGAGTATGATAACACCCAGAACAACGCAAACCATATCCATTCGGTATGGCGACATATTGCGGATGACTTTGGTGCTGATCTGCTTCGGCTGCACTACCACAAGACAGATCATCACGATCATTCTATGTAGCACAATCTGTATGAAGATTAAATAAATATTTCGGTAATATTTATTTTTCCTAATCCCGGTAGGTTCGGTTTCCTAACCAATTTAGAATACCGGACAGGGAATGCCATTGGCAGCATGTGCGTATGGCATGCTGCATGATTCATACCGTTGATTTGGCGTATTCTGACATACCCATAGATGTTAATTTTAGAAGACAAACCCGTTTGGACGATGCCTTCAGTCCCGTAGGGACGATATGTTTAGAATATATCACTAATGGACACATATCGTCCCTACGGGACTAAGAGGATGGGGTCGTCCGTGCTGCTATAAACATAGCGTCCCTACGGGACTGAAGAGCACTTAAAATGTTCCGAATATACATTATGAAAATTACCGAATTAATCTTCATTTAGATTGTGCCTGTGAGGACGCAAACTAACTTTACCGAACTCACGCGATCATAAGATAAATTAGCGCATGAAGAAAGCCGCCAGAGTTGGCGGCTTTACTTTTGGTTGAGGTTTGTCTGAACAAACCGTTTATCTTTTAGATTTCAAATTACCCCAAGTGGTAGCAAGTTTATCCGCAGGTTCAACAGCGGTTACCACTGTGTTGCTGAGTACAACAAGCCCAGTCTTTTCAGAATTTTTTCCGTGGACAACAGAGTGCGGATACCATCCACCCCACCCTTTTTGACCAGGTGTGTCTACATCACCATCATTTACACAGATGCCTAAACCGACTTCAATACCTTCAGTAAACGAGTCAACACCGAAATTCGCAGGCGTGAATCTTAATTCGTAGTAGGTTTTCTTAGCATCATCGTCTCGAGTGATAGCAAAATCTGTCCCAGCCTCAAGTCCAGGTAGTCCGTTTGTTCTCTCATTATGAAGAATGAGGTTTTCGGCATTGTTGTCTAATGCAACGTTATACAGAAAGAGTGCTAACCCGCTTGTGCGCTTGCCAGTTGGTTCAAATGCAAGTTGTGCGGCATCACCATTCCATGCTGCGCCGGAATTCTGATGTTCGTCATCAGTGACACTCAATGCAATATAAGCCGCATCGGGGTTCCAAGCAATCATGAAACAGACTGTTTGGTCATCGGCACCATTCCATTTACCGCCGCCGTGTTCTTCAAAAACTTTAACCTCGCTACCAACGCCCTCAAATTCTACGCCGCAAAACTGAGATCCGTCAGTACCAGTAACAGAATCCATAACCTCACCCCATTCGTCAAGATTTCCATCAATTGTAACGTCAACACCAGTAGGGGCATTGTATACGTCGTGAGTTGGATTACGCCACTGTGCGTCTGCGATATTGATTGTAAACAAACATACTGCTGCGAATAGTGCAGCCAAAACAAAAACTGATTTTTTCATCTAAATTTCCTCTCTATATTAATTGTTTTCCACCTTTTTTCGTAGTGGAAGTTTGAAAGTGCAACAACGTTGCTTTATAGTATATCCACAATTAAGTTCACACATGAAAGAACCCCCCTTTATCCCCCCGCAAGCGAGGGGAGATCAGACAGGTGCAAGAGTGTGTCCATAATTATGGGTTTGACTATAATTGTTAGAAAGTTGAGCAGTCACTTACTGCCCAACAGAGTAGGTATCGATTGTTTTAACCGATACGGTTTCAGCAGTTTTGACACATGCCAAAGCTGCTATCGGGTTGACTTTAGCTTACCCCATGTGGTCGCTAACTTATTTTTAGCTTCAACTGCAAGGATTTCATCAGTAAGTTTGACGAGCCCTGTCTTTTCGGGATTTTTTCCGTGGACAACAGAGTGCGGATACCATCCACTCCAGCCTTTTTGTCCTTCTTGGCCGGCACCTAAATCACCGTCGTTTACACAGAGGCCGAGTCCAAATTCATAGCCTTCACTAAACGGATCTTTCAAACCCAAATCTTCAGGGGTGATTGCAATTTCATAATAAGTTTCTTTTTTGTCCTCGTTTCGGGTTATGTTGAAATCTTCCTCAGCAACAAGTCCTGGAGCACCGGGGAAGGTCTCATTATGAATGATAAGATTTGCCGCTAACGCAACGTTATAGAGAAAGAGTGTCCCAGCACGCTTGCCAGTTGGTTCAAATGCCATCTGTAGGCTATCACCATTCCATGCTGCACCACCATTTTGATGTTCGTCATCTGTAACACTTAGTGCGATATAAATTGCATCAGGATCCCAAACGATTGCAAAGCATGTTTCATGATCATCGGCACCGTCCCATGTGCCACCGCCATGTTTTTCAAAAGCTATAACTGCTCCGTCAAGTTTCTGAAATTCAACACCACAAAATGGTTCACCATTAGTCCCTGTAACTTGATCAAGAACGCCTTCCCACCCTTCTTCATCGTCAAGTTTACCATCAATAGTAATGTCAGCAGGTTTTTGAAGTGCATTGTAAACATCATGTGTCTTGCTACGCCACTGCGCATCTGCTGTTATACTCGTGAGTAGTAGCAATATTGGAATTGCAATTAAAAACTTTTTCATTTTTTATTCTCCTTGTTAGAAGTTTATACTTTGTATCTGCTAAATAACTGACTATGTAGATTACCATTTTACAAGATATAGTAGTGCTTAGTCAAGCGCTAATTGATAGGCTTGAAAGGGATCGGGAATCAGAGTTCCCTCCTACCATAAATTATAACAAAATTCACTCGTAACTTTCAATCAGACATTATAAATAACATTTTGTTCAAATCAACAACAAATTAACGATCTTCAACGGTTGGAACAGGATCTTCTCCACCTAAACAAAAGATATACCGGTCACTTGATCCGATGTATAGTTTACCGTTTGCGATAGCTGGGGAAGAAAGCAGTTTCAACCCGTACTTAACATTTTGTGAATCATATTTCCATATAACGCTGCCATCATCAATTGCGAGGCAGTAAATTAGTCCGGCATTCGTTGCTGCGTAAACAGCATCTTGCGTTACAGCGGGTGATGACACAACAGCCGCCCCAAGATCGGTTTCCCAATGGAGTTCTCCATCTGTAGCCGTGAGTGTGTAGACAAAACCGTCTCGGGATCCAAACGTCACAAAGTCATTGTGTACGGTAATAGCTGTAAATACACCGTCGCCGGCTTCATATTCCCATACGATATCCCCGGTGTCGGCGTTGAGAGCAACAGCTTTTCCTTTTGGAATAGACGCGCTTTCTGTAAAATTCCCGTTTCCTAAACCGAAAAAGACTAAGTTTTCATGTGCACTTGGGCTGCCCCAAACGGGATACGGCATCGGTTTTGACCATATCTCAGCCCCTGTTTGTGCGTCCACAGCATAAATTTTATATCCATCGTAACCGGTGCCAAAATAAACCTTACCATCTTTAACTACTGGAGACATATCCGCATGCACAGCAGGAAAATGCCAAATCTGTTCACCTGCCAGTGCGTCAAGGCAGTAAATACCGTCCGCACCAGCGGTGAAGTAGAGTCTACCTTGGGTAATGAATGGCGTGGATTCAACATGGCTTGCAGTCGTAAAACTCCAGATAGGATCACCAGTTTTTGCATCGAGACATCGGAGTCGGCACCCACTATCTTCATGAAACCCTTCGCCTATGTAAACCCTACCCGCGACAACAGCAGGTGAAGAAACGATAGGTATTTCTGAGTCGTTTCGCCAGACAACTTCCTGTGTATCTGTATCTATACAATAAGTTGCGCCGCTAACCGAAAAAACTGCACCACGGGCAGCACCAATATAGAGACGGTTGCCAACAATAGTGGGCGATGACAAGAATTGAACTGTTTTTGTGCCTTTAGCTTTGAAAACCCAAGAAGGGGTTTCATTTGTCGGACCGGGCAGGTCATCAACGTGGCCTGTACGATTTGCATTACTTCGGAACGTCGGCCATGCCTTGCCTGTGATCACATTTTTCTCACCGTTTTGCTGCTTATCTGTCCCTGTTGCGGTGGGGGTTTTATCTATTCCTTTCCCAACGAATTGGTAGGTTAACACCGCTAATCCAACAAGGACTACCAAACTAAGAACAGAAACAATAACTCTTTGCACGGTGAAAAAGTCGCGCACCTTGTAAAAAAGCATCTTGGTTGTATCGCGCGCAAATACGAGAGAGGCGATAATTGCAACACCGACAAAAGCAAGGATCTGTGGAATAATGCTAAGCAGCGCAGTCAGAGGACCGAGAAGTTGCGGAATAACTGCGTGCGCTGTCGCTGTGAAACAGACAAAAACCGATATAAAACTTAAGGTCAATATCCATGTGTTTTTTTTCATACTTTCAATAACTCCAATACTATTTGGATTTATTTAGAAAATCTACGGCAAAATGCATAAGATTCTCGATCATTCCACGGTTTTGATCTACTTGTTCTTTTCTGTTATTGTGGAGGCTCGTGACAAGATACATGCCTTTCCCATATCTCAATTTAGCGACAACAATTTGCTTGCCACTATTGGTTGTCGCGAGGACTTCATACTTATCATTCCATCCGTTCCAAGAATCGTCAAGTGAAAGTTGCCCTGAACGGATACGGTGCGGTGCTTTAAAGAGATCGCCAGCTTTGGACGTGGGTTGGAAATCATTCCGGTGATCGCTTTCTACACCTTTGAGTGGCTCAGGTAACCAACCACTACCGCATGGACGGTTTGGGTCACTATCCTGTCCAGAAACGATGACAACGCCACCACCTTTGACAAATTCTTTAATCCGTTTTTCTTGGCTGCTGTTGAGCCTGTACCTGCCATCTCTGCCGATTGAGCGACACCCAAGCCACAAGATTTTTGTCTTGCTGAGTCCGGGTAGATTACGATCCTCTGTGTGATTATACGCAATCCAACGATCTTTGACCTTATTGATTCCAGAGATAATCGGAATTTCTGCCTGATATGTCTCTGTATTTAAGAGAAGAAGTCGGATAGCATTTTCACCAAGCATTGCGCGTAACTCTTTCTGGAATTCAGGAGTTGAATCTCTTCTTGAAACTTTGAATTGATTGAGTTTTACTTCAAAGTGGGTAAATCCCCATCTGCCCCAACCCCTTTCCGGATGTTTTGTGACCATGAGTTGAAACCACTTTCCTCTTGTATGTGCGATACTGTTAATTCGTCCTCCTTTTCGCTCATAACAGACAACAATCGGTTCACCCTGCTTTAGAAAACGCGTGATCTCTTTTCTATGATCTTCTTCGCCTTTATAGACATCAAAGCGAATTTTAATCACCGCAAAGTCGCTTTTACCTTTGAGGTTTTGTTCAACCTTAATGTCAGCGGTCTTTCGGTTAGTGTTAACCTCTGTAATTGTACCAAAGACTACGTTTGTACTCTCACTCACAATTTCCGGGATGGTATAAGGAATTGAAATGTAGGCATCAGCGCTTGATTGTGTAAAAATAAAGACACTTACAGCGAACATCCATATTATTTTATGACGTTTATATTTTGTCCTTTGTTTATATATTGATGTTAGTTTTTGCACTGAAGTTACCTCCTGTGAAATTTAGTTTTTTGTTATAGTAACCTAAGTTGCCCCCTTTGTGGCATAATCTGTTAGATTGTGCATCTAAAAACTTATAGGTAGCAACTTAGGTTATTTTGTAAATTCTCATTTATTTGAGCTTTACAGCGGTTCCGGTAGCAGTTACCATTAGCATACCGTTGCTGGAACCAAGCACTTGATAGTCAATATCAATACCGAGGACAGCATCAGCACCTTGATGTTGCGCTATTTCTTGCATTTCTTGGATTGCGGTCTCACGAGCATCGGCAAGTTTGCTTTCATAAGCTTCGGAGCGGCCGCCAATCATATCTGTAATACCAGCGAGAAAATCACGGAAAATATTTGCACCCATGATCGCCTCACCTGTAACTAAGCCGAGGTATTGTCCAATTTGCCTGCCTTCAATTGTATTTGTTGTTGTTGTAATCATTATTGTGATCTCCCTCTTGCAGAAATTTCCCAGACAGATTCTACCATTTCGTTTCGGATACCGTAATATCTATCGTGGAGATTAACAGTCGTACAACAGTGTGTCGGTAAAATTTCAAGTTTGTCTCCCGGTTTGAGGTGAACACCTCCGTTGGAAACCGTCATTTTTCCGTGTTCTTCGGAAAGACCTGTCATTTCAAGCCCCGAAAAACTGATCGGTTGTGGAATGCCAAACTCCTTTGTAAGCACTTTTAAACCTGTATCTACTATAAGACGATTTTGCTGTGGACGACTGACGACGGTCGCCAAAACGGACAATGCGTTGTCGAACTTTTCGCCAACTCCTTCAACAGTGCGATAGGTAGAATCCATAAATATGTATGAACCAGCTTGCACCTCTGTCATTTCGGGGATGCTTCCTGTAATGTCAAAAGTTCCTGTTCCACCGCCGCTCATAATTGAAACTTCTATTTTATGTTTTTCAAGATAATACTTTGTTTCAATTAAACGTTGCATGGCTTCTCGTGTAGCAGTTTCACGCTCGGTTCTGTTCGGTTTTGCGACAGTATGTCCTTCGTATCCCATCAACCCTTCAAATTTCAAATTTGGACTTTGACATATTTGCCGTGCCAATTCAAGTGTTGGTTGACCAGGTTCGACACCACATCGCTCCATGCCAATATTGACTTCTACTAAAACTCTGATAGTTACGTCTTTCGCGGATGCTGCATCTGAAATAGCCTGCACATTGTGTGCGTTATCCACAGCAACCATAATTTCAGAATGCTTGGCAAGGTTGATGAGACGCGCTATTTTCTGTGTGCCGACAATCTGATTTGCAATTAGGACATCTCTAATGCCAGCATGGATTACTGCCTCCGCTTCCCCTAATTTGGCACAAGTTATTCCTATCGCCCCCGCTGCAATCTGTTTGTGTGCGATAATCGGTGTTTTATGCGTTTTGAGATGCGGTCTAAGCTCCGCGTCAACGGTTGTGAAATAATCCGCCATCCTCCGAATATTGGTTTCCATTTTATCCAGATCAATTAACAACGCTGGCGTATCTACTTCAGTTTTATGTTTACCGATATATGAATCGGTGTCTTGCATACAACACCTCTTATAGTTGTTTCACGGGATTTGAAAGTGTCCCGAAACCTTTAATTTCTATCTGGACAATATCGTCCGGCGCAAGCGGTAAATCGTTTGGCACAATTATCCCTGTGCCAGTAGAAACGACAGTACCAAACGGAATCGGGTTATCTCGCATCAAAAATTCAGTGAGTTGCTCAAATTTCCAATTAATTTGAGAGGTATTTACTTCACCTACATAAATTTCTTTTTCATCGCGAAGGATGGTGCATTTCATCTCCAGGTTATACGGATCATCAACTTCAGAAGTAGTAATGAACATCGGACCGAGCGCACAGCACCCATAATATATTTTTGATTGCGGTAAATACAACGGGTTATCGCGCTCAATATCCCAGGCAGACACATCGTTACAAAGTGTATATCCGAGGATTTCACCTTCAGCATTAAGAACATAAGCAAGTTCCGGTTCGGCTGCTGTTAAAACAGAGTCACTACGAATACCGATGAAATCGTTCGGTCCGACGCAACGAGAGGGTGTCGCTTTGAAAAAGATTTCAGGTCTATCTGCACGGTAAACACGGCTGTAAATATCTTGTTCGCTATCGTCATCGCGCATATCAGCGCTTCGTTTATAGGTAACACCACACCCCCATACCTCCGGAGCGTCTATCGGGACTAATAGATGTGGTATTTTTTCATTCGGTGCAACGTCCAATTTCTCTAAGGTAAGCCCATTTTCTTCCGCTAAAACTGTCTCAGTATCTTGAAATGCGGTGAATCGCATCGGTGGCGGTGAAGACACCTGTTCTTGTATGTCTGCCAAGAGCACCCCCAGAGACACCTTTTCTTTATGGGCAAGTTCAAGGATTTCCAAAACACCTGGTGATTCTTCACTGGTAACATCAATTACTTCATGTTCACGGGTGACAATCCCGACTCGCTTACCTAAATTAGGTAAGTGAAATTGGATCAGTTTCATAATTCTCCAAAATTTCCTGATGTTTAGGACGACACATTATGTTGAAACCTTACGTGTCAATCTGTCAAATGAACTTCAGAAGATTTACGCAGGACTTTTTTCTGGTGGCACTAAAGCCGTTTTTTCCAAGAAAGTTATAACTTGTTGTGCAGATTCAATTATAGACAGTTCAGCCGTGTTGACAACTACCTCTGGTGTGTGAGGTGATTCGTAAGGTGCACTGATACCTGTAAATTCTTTAATTTCTCCAGCACGTGCCTTTTTGTATAGCCCTTTCGGGTCACGTTCTTCACACACGTCAAGTGGGCATTCAACAAAGACTTCAACAAATCTTTTTTCAGCAATAAGCTCTCTTGCTTGGTTTCGGTCGGCGCGGTATGGAGAGATGAACGCTGTCATGACGATAGTCCCTGCATCTACGAATAGTTTCGCTACTTCACCGACTCTCCGAATATTTTCCTCTCGGTCTTCAGGGGAGAAACCTAAATTTTTGTTTAATCCATGTCGGACATTGTCTCCATCTAGTACGTATGTATGATGTCTTCGCTCATGTAAGAAGTGTGCTACTGCGTTTGCTAATGTTGATTTTCCTGAACCTGAGAGTCCTGTAAACCATACTACACAACCTTTTTGATTGAGTAGTTGTTCCCTATCTTGCTTTGTGACAGTTGCTTCATGCCACGTAATATTAGTTGCTTTCTGTTCTACCAATCGATTGTTCCTCGTGATTTCGTGATGATAATGTAAAATTATCAATTTTCTTTTCTATGCATTGCAAAGTAATACGCTTAAATGAATGTACTTGTAAGATAGTATATCAGAAGTAGGTTTCAAGTGCAACCTATTTTGATATGATATATTATATGCTATCTCAGTTCTGAATTGCAAAGATTTTTCCTAATAAACTGTAGAAGTACATTCGGAAAAGTGGTATAATTCCTTAGTCTCCAAAAAGAATAGCAGATCGGAGATGCCATTTGACTTAAAGTCAATTCAAAAATGGAGTAGAACATAATGGCTAATAATCAAATTAAAATCGCAGCATGTCAGTTACTTACAAGCAAAGACGTTGTTGCAAGCACCACAAAAGTGCTTCAACAGATAGAAGCTTGTGCAGAAATGGAGATACAGATAGCTGCATTTCCTGAGGGATGTCTGTTTGGTTACTGTTGTGATACCGATTATTGGGAACAGATATCGCCGCAAGTATTTAAAGAAGCGGAAGCAAAGATAGCAGAAGCTGCACGGCGACACAAAATGGCAATCATTATCGGTTCTGCGCATCACGATGGCGAGAATTGGCATAATGACTTAGCGATATTTGATCAGCAAGGTAGCCTTAAATACCGTTATGGGAAAACTTTCCTCGCTGGGGAGAAGTGGTGTACAAATAATCAGGGTAAACTGCCGGTTGTGCAGTTAGCAGGTGTTGCGTGTTGTTTTATCATTTGCCATGATGTGCGCTATCCGGAATTGGTCAAATTGCCTGCTGCGATGGGTGCGCAAATCTGTTTTTTCTGTTCGTGTGAATCAGGATTACTATCAGAATATAAACTCTCTGCCTACCGTGCAATGCCAATTTCGCGTGCAACGGAAAATGGCATTTATCTTGTGATGGCGAATACACCCGCAAATCCAGATGATATAAGAGAGGCCGGGTCGTCCCATGGAAACTCCAAAATCGTGCATCCGAACGGTAATGTTCTCAAAGAAGCAGGATTTTTTGGGAATGAAATCGTTTCTGCTACAATTGACCTCTCACATGCCACAGGTTCCCAAGCGAAACGCACTTACAATGAGAATACGATAATCAGAGAGTGGTTTCGGGAAGGATGTGAATTTGTGGAAAAGGTATAGAACCGTAATATCCAGCCAAACGTCACTTACGTTATTACCTTGAGATATTTGTGCTAAAGATGTAATATTTCCCTAAGTGTTTTAAGATTAAGGAGATTACAGCTATGACTGATGAAGAAAAATTTCGTTTTGATTTATCTGGTTTCCTCGTGCGTCCAGCGATTCTGAGCAAGGACGAAGTGGATTCTATTGTTGATCAACTGGATCGGATTAGACATAACCCAGAATCGCTACCCCCAGAACACCGCGCGGTGCCGGGCGGAGCTTCAAGTATTCTTATTGACCACCCTAAAGTAATTGAAGTTTTGCACCAAATCATTGGACCTGATATCCGAATGGAAAGTACCTTTTTTGTGTGGCGTGAAAAGGGACAAGAACATGGGGGACTCCACGGTGGTGGCCCCCGACAAGCAGATCCGATCTTTGGATATCGTGTGAATAATGGTAGGATACACGCTGGCATGGTCCGCGTTGTCTTTGAACTTACGGATGTCTCTAAAAACGATGGCGGAACGCATTTTATCGTGGGTAGCCATAAGTCAAACTTCCCGATGCATCCAGATCACATGTCGTTGGAAGAAGGAAAACGGAGCCCTTTTTTAGCGACCTACGAATGTCCTGCCGGTAGTGCGATATTTTTCACAGAAAATTTGTGCCATGCGGGGCCCGTGTGGCAACGTGACACCCCACGTATCGCGATTCTAAATGCTTATGCACATCTTGCAACACATTGGCATCGCCTGCGTATTCCACCAGAGGTGTTAAATGGACTTTCAAGAGAAAAGCAGGCGTACTTCCGAGAACCGTGGATTGCCGATTTTCGGACGCGTCCTGCTACTCATAACACTATAGAACGTTTTTTGGAAAACGACGAACATCCTATTAACACGAACCATCGCCCGTAAGATCTGTCTTTCGTCTTTTCGTTTGGTATCAGCAAAATCCTGCTTTTAGTGGGAGATGAACCGAATCGGGACAAAAGCAAATGTTACACTTTAAATTTTTTGTAATAAACTTGACGAATTTAATCGTATATGCTAAACTACATACAATTTATTAATGGGATAGCATCCGACAAGTAAACAGATGTGCTACTTTGGATGCCAACCAAAGGAGAATTTAGAATGATTATTAAGGCTATAAAAGTAATCTGTATCCTCAGCTTATTACTTACCGCTATGTGGTATGTAAATGTGGCTGATGCAAAAATTGATGAAAATACAATTGCAGGAATGTGGACATTCGAAGAAGGTAAAGGTGACACCGTTACTGACCTTTCTGGTAATGGGAGTGATGGTACATTTGTTGGCGATATCAAATGGGCAAAAGCTAAATTCGGTGATGGATTAGAGTTCAGTGGTGCAGCCGCACAAAATTTCGTTCGAATCGGAACGAAGGGGAATGCAGACTCCTTAGCCGCCTTAGATTTTAAGGCAGCCGAAGGATTTTCAATTCACGCCTGGGTTTACGCAGCTGCGAACCCAACAGGCAAATGTATCATCTGGAAAGGACTTGGATGTTCAACCTGGTCCCAGTATTTACTTGGAACTGGCGCACATGAAAATGGTGAAAACCACACGCAAGCGACGTTTCACATTCGCCCCAGTAATGGTGGCGGAAAACAAGAAGTCCGCGGTAGCGAGCTTCCAGTTAACGAATGGGCCCACCTTGTAGGGGTCTGGGATGGTGGAAAACTTCATGTCTACGTTAACGGTAAACTAGACAATAGTGCAGATGCTGCCGGGCCTCCGTGGGCATGTGTTGAAGAGGTCTACATAGGGGCAGACCCGGGTTGTGGTAACGGGAACGGGCGATGCCACTGGAATGGTATCATTGACGAGATTGCTATCTTCAACGTCGCACTTTCTGAAGATGAAGTTAAATCCCTCGGTAGTGGAATTGAAGGCGCATTAGATGTTAATGCCGCAGGAAAAACGACTACGACATGGGGTAAACTCAAACGTAATAGAAATTAAAAGTCTAATGCAAACAATTCAGAAGGCGGTCATACCGATCGCTGGATACGGAACACGCCTCTTTCCCGCAACGAAAGCTGTACTGAAAGCACTTTTCCCAATTATAGATCAGGATGGTCTCGCGAAACCGATCATTCAACTGATAATTGAGGAAGTGTTAACAGCTGGCGTGGAAGAGGTGTGTCTCGTATATCAACCGTTGAATGAAATGTCGCAATTAATTTTCTATTCTTAGGAGGAACATGTTTTGACAAAAGTATATATGAATTACATGCTCATTACATTTGCCATTATCTCACTCAGTTTCGCAATGATAGAGACAGGTGAAGCAAGGTTTGCTGCAGATACAATTCAAGGAATGTGGACCTTTGAAGAGGGTAAAGGTGAAATTGTTAAGGATCTTTCAGGAAATGGTAGTGATGGTGTATTTGTTGGGGATGTCAAATGGACAAATGCCAAATTCGGTGGTGGTATAGAGTTCAGCGGTGTTGAGGCACAAAACTATGTTCGCATCGGGCGGGAAGGTGAACCTGCTACTTTGGCAGCCTTGAATTTTAAGGACTCTGAAGGCTTCTCGATCCATGCATGGGTTTTGTCAACTGTCGCACCTAACGGAAAATGTGTGATATGGAAAGGGAAAGGATGTTCAAGTTGGTCACAATATCTACTTGGAACCGGGGCACATGAAAATCCCGGTGGGAGAATTAACCGAGCTTCATTTCATTTTCGGACGAGGAGCGCCCCTGAGAAATTTGAAGCACTCGGTAACGAACTTCCCGTAAATGAATGGATACATCTTGTCGGTGTATGGGACGGAACGAAAATCCATATCTATGTTAACGGTGAACTACAAGGCAGTGGAGACGCAGTCGGACAACCTTGGGACTCTTTTGAAGCGGTTTACATCGGGGCAGATGCCGGTTGTAATGAGCCTAAGGGAAGGTGTCATTGGGGCGGAATCATTGATGAAATTGTCATCTTTAACGTTCCACTTTCCGAAGAAGAAGTTAGGTCACTTGGCAATGGCATTGATGGTGTTTTTGCAGTTGATGCTATAGGAAAGACAACTATTACTTGGGGCACACTCAAACGTAAGAGAAGTTAAAAGGTCTAATGCAACCACCAATTCAGAAGGCGGTCATTCCGATCGCTGGATACGGAACACGCCTCTTTCCCGCAACGAAAGCCGTACCGAAAGCACTTTTCCCAATTATAGATCAGGATGGTCTCGCGAAACCGATCATTCAACTGATAATTGAGGAGGCGTTAACGGCTGGCGTGGAAGAGGTGTGTCTCGTTGCACAACCGCATCAGGTTGAACCGATTACTGACTATTTTTCTGGCGGCGTTCCAGACGCAATTCGCGAAAAGCCAGAATTGGCGGTGCAAGCTGATAGGTTAGCAGAGATCGGTGATCGGCTACAATTCGCAATTCAGGCAGAACCGCAAGGGTTTGGACATGCAATCTATTGTGCAAAGGAGTTTGCAGCAGGCAAACCCGTCATGATCCTGCTCGGTGACCATCTCTATATTTCAGAGACGGATGTCTCTTGTGCAAAACAGTTGGTAGATGTCTATGCAGAAGTTGGGAAATCTGTGACAAGTCTTGATGTATGTGATGAAAACGAACTCTCTGTGAACGGTATTGTGCAAGGGAGTCCCACGCCTGACAATCCAACCCTTTTCAAATTAGCACGCATTGCGGAAAAACCCGAAGTAGATTATGCGCGAGAATACATGCGCGTTGAAGGAGTATGGGATACAGAGGAAACGTATCAATATCTATGCCATTTTGGGATTGATCTGCTCACACCGCTCCTATTTGATATATTAGATTATAACTACCGCAACAGGATTCTGACGCACGGTGAGATTCAACTGCGCGATGCCATGGCTGAAATGGTCCGACAAGAAGGTATGTACGGCTATCGCGTTGCAGGTAAACGTTATGACACGGGCAACCCGCAAGAGTTGTTAAAGACTGCCTATGCCTTTGGGCTCCACGGTCCCTATTGTGAAGCTCTCGAAAGTCAAAATCAATGAGGTGTGAAAATATTTTGTCATGATAGGTATATTGGGGTTGAAAACCCCCAGCAATTAATCTTATTGATCACTAGCTGCCAAAATACACGAAAATTAAAGCAAAAATGAACAGATCAACATAAAAAACAGACGACATGGAGACGAATATGTCAATAGAAGAACTCAAACGTGAAAATGCAGAGTTAAAAGCTGCCAACCTCGAACTGAAAAATCGAATGAACTTGATGCAAACCATTTTTGACAGTCTCAGTGAGGGGGTGGTAGCTACGAGTTTAGAAGGTGAGTTTTTACTTGTCAATCCAACTGCCCAGGAAATTACTGGTGCAGAGCCAACGGAAGGCCCACCTGAAGAATGGGACAAGACTTATGGGACGTTTTATTCCGATACAGTGACCGTGGTTACTTCTACTGAACTCCCACTTTATAAAGCCATGCAAGGTAAGACAACTGACAATGTTAAGTTGTTTATGCGGAATGCGGACAAGCCAAATGGGGTATTTATTGGGGTTAGTGGGCGACCTTTATTCGATGAAAATGACAATTTAATAGGCGGCGTTATCGTTATCCGAGATATTACTGAGCTGGAGAAGGTCACGCAGCAATTAGAAACAACAGTCAACGAACTACAAACGCAGAACGCGTTGATGGATACTGTTTTCAATAGTATCGGTGACGGTGTTGTCGTTGCGAATAAAGAAGGTAAGTTTTTATTTTTCAATCCAACTGCACAGGCAATTCTCGGGATCGGTCCCACTGAGGAGATCCCTGAAAAATGGAGTGAGACTTACGGGACATTTTATCCTGATAAAGTTACGGCCATTCCATCAAATGAACTTCCGCTCTCCAAAGCCATACAGGGAGAGGTGACGAACGATATAGAGATATTTATTCGTAATCAGAATCGCCCGGATGGTGTTCTTATCAGTGTCAGTGGTAGGCCTTTATACGACGAAACTGACATCTTAGTTGGGGGTGTCGTCGTTTTCCGTGATGTCACCCAACTGAATTTGGTCAAGAGACAGTTGGAAACAACAGTCAACGAACTACAAAAGCAGAACGCGTTGATGGATGCTATTTTCAATAGTATCAGCGACGGCATTGTTGTTTCGGATAAAGATGGAAGATATGTGATGTTTAATGAAACTGCCAGAAAAATGGGAGGTCGGGATCCTAAAAACGTACCCAACACGCAAGCACCTGAAACATTTGGTCTTTTTCAACCAGACGGTGAAATTCTTTTTCCTGTTGATGAACTGCCTATCACTCTGGCACTGCGCGGTGAGCATCCGGATAACGTTGAGATGTTTGTGCGTAATCTGCAACTGCCGGACGGGATTGATATTAGTGTCAGTGCAAGGCCTATATATGGTGAAAACGGTCTTGTGAACGGGGCGGTTTCTATTATTCGCGATATTTCGGAGCGCAAAACGTCAGAAAACAAGTTGATAGCAATAAACGATCAATTAACTGATCAAAGCCAGCTCATGGAATCTATTTTTAATAGCATCAGCGATGGGGTGGTAGTTGCCGATGAATCCGGGCATATTATAATGTTTAATCCGAGTGCAGTACGAATTGCCGGTCTATCTGCAAGCTCGTCCACGGATGTAATAAGACGTGAACAGTGGATTAGAGAATATAAATTCTTTCATCCTGACAGAGTGACTCCCTGGCCTATGGATAACTTGCCACTGATACAAGCTCTCCAGGGCAAATCAATAGATAACGTTGAGATTTTCCTCAAACACGACAAAATACCAGACGGGCTTTATCTCAGTGCAAGTGGAAGGCCGCTGCAGGACAGTGATGGCAAAAAGGCAGGTGGGGTTCTCGTCTTTCACGACATAACGGATAGAATCAAATCGCAAGAAGCAGTCGCGCAAGCATTTGTCCAGGGCAGATTAGAGATCGTTGATACTATCCTCCATAATATCGGTAATGCGATTAACAGCGTGACTGTAGGCATTGACACTGTCTACAATCTGCTTGCCGATGACCTGCTTGTTAGCCGACTCACTGCCCTCGCCGAGGCTCTGAAGCAGCATGAAGATAACTTGGGGGATTACATTGAGAATCACCCACAGGGGCAGAAGGCCCTCCCGTTCCTTCTTACGCTTTCCGAAGATTTCAAAGTTGCGGACGAAAAGTTGAGACAAACAGTAGGGCGCATCCAGAACAGAACAAGACATATCGTTGATATTATCCGTACTCAGAATTCATACCAAAATACGAGTGGGGTACACAAAGATATGAACCTTGCGGATGCAATTTCAGACGCAGTTAAGATACTCCAAGACTCAATAAACAAGCGACAGATACAAGTTGTTATAGACTGTGACGACGCGCTTCCCGAAATTCGGACTCAAGAAAGCCAATTTCATCAAATGCTGGTCAACCTTATCAAAAATTCTATTGAAGCGATTGATGAGTTAGTCCATTTGGGTGAACTTAAGGAAGTGCCTCGTATCCAAATCCAGGCTTACATCGACGGGGATTTTTTATGTCTTGATATTACGGATAATGGTATAGGACTTGCTCCTGAAGATGTCGATAAAATTTTTTCGGCCGGATTTACGACTAAAGAACAAGGGAGTGGGCTGGGGCTACATTCGAGCGCAAATTTTGTGATCAGTTCTGGTGGGCAAATCGAGGCGCTTAGTGAAGGAACAGGAACAGGAACAACACTGCACATTAGGTTACGGAATTCTCTCAATTGAACAGAAAGGTAGTTAAATGGAAAATTTCAACACACGTGTCTTAATTGTTGACGATCAAGACGAAATCCATATTGACTTTCAAGAAATATTAAGCGGAAAGAATAGGAAAGCTGCTTCTGATAATTTGGCAGATGTGTTTCTGCCGGGTAGTTCCCAAAACAGCGCAACCTATCTACCTTCGTTTGAACTATCACACGCTTCAAGCGGAGATGAAGCATATCAGATTGTTAAAGATGCAACAGAATCTAACTGTCCCTTTGCGGTCGCGTATATTGACATCAGGATGCCACCGGGCATGGATGGCGTTGAAACTATTCGGCGGATTAGAGAGTTTGAGAAGAATCTTGAAATTGTCATCATGACTGCCTACACCGATAAACCGCTGCATGAGATTGTGACAAATATGGAATTACTACACAAATTGCTCTATATTCGTAAACCAGCTGCAAGGGAGGAGATTCAACAAATTACACTTTCGCTTGTAGAAAAGTGGAACGTTGAACAGCAGTCTCTCAAGCACCAGCAGGCACTCCATCTGAGTTATCAAAGGCTTAAAGCGGTGCTTGATGCTACAGGAGATGCTATCGGTGTGTTAGATGGAGACAATAGACTTTTGTTTGCAAATCAACAGTATTGTCAGCTGTTTGACATATCTACTAACGACATCAGACAGATATCGCCAGATGAACTTAAGGCACGCATTAACGCGCGGTTCCGAAAGTTAAAACTATCAGAGATAGATCACATCGTTGAGCCCTTCGAGAATTTCACAAGCGTTTTGGAGGATATTGACGATACCGACGAGAACCAGTCTCGGTTGTTTTACTGTTTAACCACGCCCCTTAAGGAAAGTGAGAGTGGTGTCACGGATAAAGTTGTAAGTTACCGGGATATGTCAAAAGATGTCGAAATTCAACGGATGACTGCGGAGGTTATGGCCTTACGCGCTGAACTTGAAAAGAGCTATTCCTTTGGTGAAATCATCGGCAAAAGCCCAAAGATGCAGCAGCTGTTCACACAAATTCAAACGGCGACAGAAGGCAATATCACTGTGCTAATTCAAGGGGAAAGTGGTACTGGCAAAGAGTTGGTTGCAAAATCAATACATTATAGCAGTCCGCGAGAAAGTGGTCCTTTCGTTGCGGTTAATTGTGCTGCAATACCTGAAACATTGATTGAAAGTGAGTTGTTTGGCCATGAACGCGGGGCTTTCACGGGTGCAACCGAGCGGCGGATCGGGAAGTTTGAAGAGGCGAACAAGGGCACACTTTTTCTTGATGAAATTGGAGATATGCAACCGGCATTGCAGGCGAAGTTGCTGCGCGTGCTACAAGATCACGAATTTCAACGAGTTGGTGGCACACGCACCATCTCCACTGACATCCGTGTACTGACAGCCACAAACCAGGATTTAACGGATGCTATCGAAAGAGGCGATTTTCGTACGGACCTGTACTATCGCATTGCGGCATTCCAAATCGCGATTCCTCCGCTGAGAGAACGGCGCGAAGATATTGCTGTCTTGGCAAATCACTTCTTGAAAAAGTTCGCTGTAACCGCTGAAAAATCCATTCGCACCATTTCTACTGATGCCTTACAAACTTTGATGCAGTACGACTTCCCCGGCAACGTACGCGAATTAGAAAACGCTATTGAAAGTGCCGTTTTAGTTGAAACAACAAACCTACTGCAACAACGTAGCCTCCCTTTACATCTGTTACAAGCGATTCCACAAACCGATGCAGGTGAAATAATAGATACCAACGTCATCTTACCACTTGACGAAGTTGAACGAAGAACTATCCAACACGCGCTTGAAGTGATAGACAATAATGTCTCCCGTGCAGCTCGCGCCCTGGGCATAGATAGATCCACATTGCATCGGAAATTGAAGAAGTATCGCATGCTACAGTAAAATGCTGTGTTGCAATATGCCATACCGTTGTTTATTGCAACACAGTGCGTTGTACCTTGTCTTATCAAGGTTTCTTTCACCAAAACCCATCAAACCTGTTGTCTTTTAGGACACCTGTCGAAGAGACAACTCTAACCGATCATACCACACAATCTACTACATTACCACCTGATCCCTTAATTTATAAATACGTCATATTAAAATTATAGGGTGCGCCGCTGTGCCTGCTCACATTAGACGTGGCGTGGCACAGAAGCCCCTCCCCGCAGTAGAAAAACGCAAAGCATTCTACGTAAATTGAACCTATCTGACAAAATGTTTGCTCCCACCAATCCATAATTTCACCTATTGGCACAGATCCTGCGTAATACTATCAAATCGGAATCGGACTTCCGATTTAACAACTTTTGTGAAATATGAAAAATTTGTAATTTTTCGAAAATAGTTCTGCAAAAAAGGAGTATCCATTGAAAGTGTTAGGTGCAACGAATAAAGTTTTTAGGTTTATTTTACTTGCTATCTTGATAGTTTTTAGTATACAGAATTTAAGTTATGGACAACAAGGAAACACATTAACACAAGAAATCACACCAATCAGTGAGCGCACACCACAGGTACGCGATGCAATTGCTGCCGCAATTGGTGTTGATGTTGATAAAATCAACGAAACACACCTCAAAGCGGTTACGAATCTCGATCTAAGAAATAAGTCAATCACATCACTGAAAGCAGGTGATTTTTCTGGACTTACCGCGCTGACAAATCTCAATCTGTACAAAAACCAATTACAGAGTCTCCCAGTAGATATTTTTAGAGGTTTGACTTCACTGAAAACGCTCCGTTTGGGTAAAAACGTAATTGAACCGCTACCCATTACCGTCACGCTGCAGAAGGTTGCGGCAGGTCAGTTTAAAGCGGTAACACCGACTGGAGCCCCATTTGATATTATCTTGCCGATTATCGTTACGAATGGTAGCATCACTGACGGCGCGACGAAAGTTACCATTCCGCAAGGCAGTGTGGAAAGCCGCGTTCTGACCGTATCTCGTCCTGTTGATATGATTACCGCTGTCACCGCGGAGATCGGCACGTTGCCGGAGTGTCCCTCAGGATATTACGGTTGTATCTTGTTTAAATCTGGCGCATTCCCGCTGGAAGTAATCAGAACAGCTAACACCGCCCCCATGTTCACGGAAGGGACTAACACTACACGTACAGTAGCGCAGAATACAGGTTCTGGCATCCACATTGGCAGTGCTGTGTCTGCAACTGATGCTGATAACGACGCACTCACATTCAGTCTCGGTGGTCCTGACGCTGCAGCGTTTCACATTGATAGTACTACTGGTCAACTCAAAACATATACTGCACTGAATTATGAAACAAAACCTATTTATACGGTAACTGTCACTGCCTCCGATGGTAGTTTGACTGACACCATTACCGTCACTATTCATGTGGATACTGCACCAAAGTTTCTTGAAGGTGAAATTACGACCCGCGTTGTGATGGAGGATACACCATCTGGTACAAGCCTTGGGAAACCTATATCGGCTATAGATTTGAGTGGCGACCCATTAACATATACCCTGGGTGGCGTTGATGTTGATGCATTTGAACTGAATAGTGAAAACTATTTGAAAACCAGAGTGCCGCTTGGCTACGACAACAGGCGCGTCTATTGTGTAACAATCACCGCCTCTGATGGCAGCCTCACTGATACTATTACTGTTGTTACCAGTGTGATTGGTGCTAACGATGCGTTCATGTTCCCTAATTTTGTTCCTGTGAGTGAACGCACACCGCAAGTGCGTGATGCTATTGTCGACGCGCTACCGGATGTACAGCATGCTGAAAATGTGACCTTAGCACACCTCGCCACAATTACAAACCTGAATCTACGTAATAGCGGTATTTCAGAACTGAAATCGGGAGATTTTTCTGGGATGACCGCACTCACAGACCTGAATTTACACAACAACTACCTCAGTGTCCTCCCCGAAGGCATCTTCAAAGATTTGACTATGCTGAGAACGATTCGCCTCGGCAGCAACGCCGCTGAAAAGGCATCCGTAATTCTATACCTCAAACAGGTAAGCGACGACGAGTTCAAAGTTGTAGTCCCCACTGGCGCACCGTTTGATATGATTTTGCCGATTACCGTCATCAACGGTGTTATCACCAATGGCGAAACACCACTTATGATTCCACAAGGCAGTACGGAAAGCGCGACCTTCGGTGTGGCATGCCCACTCGGGAGACCTATAACCCCTACTGTAGTACTCAACACGCTGCCAGAGTTGCCACCCGGCCATTACGGTTATAGACTCGCCCAATCCACAGTTCACCTCCGCACCCCGCAAGTCGCAGAAGCAATTACTACTGCGGTACCGGGTATAATGGATCCTCATTATATAACAGATATACACCTCGCAGCAATTACAACCCTTAAGCTGAATGACAAAATGATCGCATCTCTCAAGGCTGGCGATTTTGCTGGAATGACATCACTCAGAACGCTCCTTTTAGGCAACAACGGACTGACAAAATTGCCAAAAGGTATTTTTGATGATTTGATAGCACTTGAACATCTTTCCCTATATGGCAACCTACTGCCCGAGGTCCCGGATAAAGTTTTCTATCAATTGCGATCGTTGATGAATTTGGACCTCTCCAGGAATAAGTTTACCCTGTTACCTTCCATAAATTTTGATAGGCTGTTAAAACTCAGATCCCTTCGCCTGAATGCCAACAAAATAACTTACTTTGAGAATGGCACATTTGTAGGCATAATGGAACTTGAGGAACTGCGCCTTTCGGACAATCCTGTTGACCCGTTACCTATTATGGTGGCACTCGAAAAGGTTGGAGATGGCCAATTCAAGGCAGTAAGTCCTACCGGTGTACCGTTCAATGTTATGTTGCCAATCACCGTCGAGAATGGGAGCGTGGCAAATGGGGCAGGAACTATCACGATTTGGACAGGTGAGACGGAAAGCCAACCGCTTACCGTAACGCGTACCGCTGACACAATCGATGGTGTCACAGTAGATATTGGTACATTACCGAACCCACCAGCATTTCATACTGGTTATGTCCTTATCAAATCAGATGGGGCACAGTTAGGTCAGTTACCGTTAGTGGTTATCGAATCGATAAATGTGCCGCCGGTCTTCACGGAAGGCGAGAGCACGGACCGCACTGTGGCAGAAAATACACCAGCAGGTGTTAACATCGGCACTGCCATTACTGCGACTGATGCTAACAAGGACAATGTGCTCACATACAGTCTCAGTGGCACTGATGCTGCCTCTTTTGACGTTGATGAGAAAACGGGGCAGCTCAAAACAAAGGCTCCCCTCGACTATGAGACAAAGCCTACCTATACCGTCATAGTTACAGTCCATGATGAAAATGGCGGTAGCACATCTATTACTGTGACGATTAATGTCCCCGATGTAAACGAACCTCCCGTGTTCACAGAGGGAAGCAGTACTACGCGCACCATCGCTGAAAACACAAACAGCGGGGTCAATATCGGTGATCCTGTCGCTGCAACTGACCCAGATGGTGGAACGCTTACATACAGCCTCGGTGGCACTGATGCTGCCTCTTTTGACATTGATGAGAAAACGGGGCAGCTCAAAACAAAGGCTCCCCTCGACTATGAGACAAAGTCTACCTATACCGTTATTATTACAGTCCAGGATGAGAATGGTGGTAGCACGTCCATTACTGTGACGATTAATGTCCCCGATGTAAACGAACCTCCCGTGTTCACAGAGGGAAGCAGCACAACACGCACGATTGCTGAAAACACGGAAAGTGGGGTCAACATCGGTAGTCCCATCACTGCAACAGATCCTGAAGGTGGGACATTCACGTACACTCTCAGCGGCACCGATGCAGATGCGTTTAGCATTGATAGCAAGACTGGGCAGCTAAAGACAAAAGTTCCCCTTGACTATGAGACAAAGTTTACCTATACTGTTACAATTACAGCAGCTGATAGGAATGGGGGCAGTGCGTCTATTGCTGTCACAATCAATATCACTGATATCAATGAACAGCCTGTAAACAACGCTCCTGTGTTCACAGAGGGCAACAGTGCCACACGATCAATTGCTGAAAACACGAATGCTGGTGTTGATATCGGCACGCCTGTTTCTGCGACTGATGGGGATGGGGATACACTCACTTATGGGCTCAGCGGCATAGATGCCAATGCTTTTATTGTTGATAGCAGCACCGGACAGTTGAAGACAAGTGCTACGCTTGACTATGAGACAAAGCCCAGCTATACTCTCACAATTACAGCAGCTGATGGGAATGGGGGCAGCGCGTCTGTTGATGTCACAATCAATATCACTGATATCAATGAACAACCCATAAATGAAGATCCTATCAGTGAGGAACCCGTAAATGAGGATCCTATCAGTAAACCGGTTATAAATAACGCTCCTGTGTTCACAGAAGGTAGCAGCACAACGCGCTCGGTTGCTAAAAACGCTGCAAGCGGTGTGAATATCGGTAGTGCTGTCGCTGCGACTGATGCGGATGGAGATGAACTTACGTATAGCCTTGGTGGCACTCATGCAAATGATTTTTCTATTGATAGCAAAACCGGGCAGTTGAAGACAAACGCTGCGTTTAACTCTGAGACAAACGCTGCGTTTAACTCTGAGATAAATGCTGATGGTGCTGTCGGGCAGGTGCAGACAAGATCTACCCTTAACTATCAGATACAGACTGCATACACCGTCACAATTACAGCCTTTGATGGGAATGGTGGTAGCGCGTCAATTACGGTCAGAATCAGTGTCAGTAATGTCAACGAACTGGGTGGAAACAACGTCCCCGTGTTCACGGAGGGAAGCAGCACAACGCGCTCGGTCGATGAAAATACAGCGCGCGGTGTTGATATCGGCTTCCCTGTCTCTGCAACTGATGTGGATGGGGATACACTCACTTATAGCCTCGGTGGTATAGATGCAAACGCTTTTGTTATGGATAGCACAGAAGGGCAGCTAAAGACAAGTGCTGCGCTCGACTATGAGACAAAGCCCACCTACACCATCACAATTACAGCCTTTGATGGGAATGAGGGCAGCGCGTCTATTACGGTCACCGTTAATGTCACAAACGTAAACGAAGTCCCGGTATTCAAGGAGGGAAGCAGCACAACGCGCTCGGTCGATGAAAACGCAGAGAGTCGCGTCGATATCGGCAGTGCAATCACCGCTACTGATCCTGAAGGGGGGACAGTCACTTATAGTCTCGGTGGCATAGATGCAAATGCTTTTATTATTGATAGCAGTGCCGGTAGTTTAAAGACAAGTGCTGCACTTGACTATGAGACAAAGTCCAGCTATACCGTCATAATTATAGCAGATGATGGCGATGGTAAAAGAGCGTCTATTACGGTCACGATTAATATCAATGACATCAATGAACCGAAAACAACACCATTACCTAATGTCCCAAACAGACCCCCTGCGTTCCCGGAGGGAAGCAGCACCACACGATCTATTGCTGAAAACTCGAGGGACGGCGTAAAAATCGGCCCACCTGTCGCAGCGATTGATCCAGATGGTGATAGACTCACATACTCTCTCGGTGGTACCGATTCGCATGTTTTTAGTTTTGATATTGGGACCGCTCAGTTGAAGGTACTTGAAGCGCTTGATTATGAAACCCAGTCTACCTATTCTGTCGTCGTTGTAGCCAATGATGGGAGGGTGGGGCATAGCAGACTTATGACCGTCACGGTGAACGTCACAAACGTAAACGACAACGCCCCCGTGTTCACGGAGAGTGGCAGCATAACACGTTCCATTGCAGAAAGGACAGCGAGTGGTACCAATATCGGCTCTCCTGTTTCTGCGACTGATGCGGATGGAGATAAACTTAGTTATAGTCTCAGCGGCATTGATGCAAGTAGTTTTAGTATTAATAGCAGCACCGGCCAGTTGCAGACAAAAGCTGCACTTGACTATAAGAAAAAGTCCATCTATTACGTCACAGTTCAAGCCACTGATTCTCAAACCCAGATATCTGTCTCCGTCACCATTAATGTCACAGAAGTAAACAGCGCACCTGTGTTTGCAGAGGGAAGCAGCACCACACGATCTATTGCTGAAAACTCGAGGGACGGCGTAAAAATCGGCCCACCTGTCGCAGCGATTGATCCAGATGGCGATATAATCACATACTCACTCGGTGGTACCGATTCGAGTGTTTTTAGTTTTGATATTGGGACCGGTCAGTTGAAAACACTTGAAGCGCTTGATTATGAAACCCAGTCTACCTATTCTGTCGTCGTTGTAGCCAATGATGGGAGGGCGGGGCATAGCAGGCTTATTGACGTCACGGTGAATCTTACAAACGTAAACGACAACGCCCCCGTGTTCACGGAGAGTGGCAGCATAACACGTTCCATTGCAGAAAGGACAGCGAGTGGTACCAATATCGGCTCTCCTGTTTCTGCGACTGATGCGGATGGAGATACACTCACTTATAGTCTCGGTGGTACTGATGCTGCTTCCTTTAGTATTAATAGCAGCACCGGCCAGTTGCAGACAAAAGCTGCGCTTGACCATGGAACAAAGTCCACCTATTCCGTCACAGTTCAAGCCACTGATTCTCAAACCCAGATCTCTGTCTCCGTCACCATTAATGTCACAGAAGTAAACAGAGCACCAGTGTTTGCAGAGGGGAGCAGCACAACACGTTCTATTGCTGAAAATACGGTGAGTGGGACCAATATCGGCACGCCTGTTGCAGCCACTGATGCGGATGGGGATACACTCACTTATAGTTTCAGTAGTACGACTTTCCTTCGTCTTGATAGTAACGGCTTTCTGATCCCCATTAGCAGCGATACGGAAACGTTTAGTATTGATAGCAGCACCGGACAGTTGCAGACAAAAGCTGCGCTTGACCATGAGACAAAAGCCAGCTATACCCTCACAATTACAGCAGATGATGGTAAGGGGGGTAGTGCATCTATTGATGTCACGATGAATGTTACAAACGTAAACGAAGCCCCGGTATTCACCGATGGGAGTAGTACAACCCGTTCTATTGCTGAAAACACGGCGAGTGGTACCAATATCGGCACGCCTGTTTCTGCGACTGATGGGGATGGGGATACACTCACTTATAGCCTCAGTGGTACGGATGCGGCTTCCTTTAGTATTATTAGCAGCACTGGCCAGCTGCAGACAATAGCTGCGGTTGCACTGAATTATGAAACAAAGTCCAGTTATAGTGTTACAATTACAGCAGATGATGGCAATGGTAACAGTGCATCTATTAGTGTCACGGTGAATATCACAAACCTAAACGACAACACCCCTGTGTTTACGGATGGGAGCAGCACCACACGATCTATTGCTGAAAACACGGCGAGTGGTACCAATATCGGCACGCCTGTTGCTGCGACTGATGGGGATGGGGATACACTTACATATATTCTCGGTGGCACGGATGTGCTTTCCTTCAGTATTGATAGCAGCACCGGACAGCTGAAGACAAAAGCTGCACTTGACTATGAAAAGAAATCCAGCTATTCCATCAGAATTACAGTATATGATGGTACAATTTCAGATGCAGGAGAGGGGGATGGTAACAGTGCATCTATTAATGTCACGGTGAATGTCACAAACGTAAACGAAGCACCTGTGTTTAATGAGGGAAGCAGTGCCACACGATCGATTGTTGAAACCGCGTTAGTCGCCACCGACATCGGTAGTCCCATCACTGCAAAAGATCCTGATGAAGGAAATGAGCCTACTTACTCCCTCTCCGGCACTCGTTCTAGTCGCTTTAGTATTGATTGGCACACTGGACAGTTGAAAACGTCTTATTCGTTTTATCTCTTTAATATTGGAGAATCCCTTACCGTGAAAGTCACAGCCACTGACGGTGTCCTCTCATCCTCCATTAATGTCACGATCAATGTCGTTGCACCATCAAGCGCACCAGTTGCTCAGCAATCACCTGCTAAAACGGCTCTGTTAGCAAACTATCCGAATCCGTTTAATCCGGAGACATGGATCCCATATCAGTTGTCCAAGTCAGCTAATGTAACGTTGGCGATCTACAATGTAAAAGGTGAAATGGTTCGGCAGTTGTTGTTAGGACATAAAGTTGCGGGGAACTACCTTAGCAGAAGTCGTGCGATCCATTGGGATGGTAAGAATCAATCCGGTGAGAAGGTCGCAACAGGCGTATATTTCTATCAGTTTACTGCTGGCGATTTCTCCGCAACGCGAAAAATGTTGATCCTCAAATAATTCGGTTCTAAACCGAAAAATGTTATCGGGGAAGGTTACTAAAACCTTCCCCTTATTTATATGCCGCAACCTGACAGTTTGCGGCACAAAGAGTAGCAACTTAGTGGAGTGTCCATCTTTATATTATAACCCGAGTTGCTACCTATAAGATTTTAGACATGCAAACACCGTCTTGAAGGAAAAATGCGGATAATTAGCCGATATTTTGTAGAGCAACCTGTCAGGTTGCGGCGAATATGCACAACCTAAATGAAGATTAATTTTTTAATTCGGTAATTTTCTGTTCTCACGAGTCAGGTGTACTTCTCTGCTGGCGAGGTTTCCTAACCTCACCACATTACCGATGTATTTTCTTAATCTTCATATAGGTTGTGCTACATAGATGGCAACTTAGGTTATTATAGGTCGCGATTCGGAGATCGCTCCTACAAAATCTTGTCCAGGGTAGGAGGGAACTCCGATTCCCGACTATTGCTTATACCTACAATTTTAGAATGGACACTCCATTAGGTTAAATAGTTCAATAGGAAACAATATATCGCTGAGGCACGGAGACCTCGCGTTACAACTCAAGTAGAATTTCCTTTAATCTTTTAGCAATAATTTCTACTTCTCCGGGCATCAAGGTTTGCCCATTGATAAGGACACCGTTTGCACCTGCGCCAGCAATATCTATCGCAGGTTCACCTATTTGTAGTTGATGGAGAATTTCATCCCGGTTAATACCGAGCTGTTCCGCGTCAAATCGGATTTCGGTGCGTGGCATCGGTTGCCCCGCTTCAGAAGGGAAACTGCGATGTACAGTAACACCTTGGATATCCTTAAACACGTTTGCATAATAGGTAACCTGGTCTTCATAAGACTGCATTAACTGTTCATGGTCTTGATTCAAATACCACTCAACAGCTGCCAGCAATCCAACCATCTCTTCTTTGCCGACCTTCATACCCCTGCCAATGAAGGGGTGCGGTGGACCGTTGAACGCAATCGCCTCAATTAGCGATTTTTTACCGACAATCAATCCACTACTTTGCGGACCACACAACCCTTTTCCGCCGCTAAACATTGCCAAATCTGCCCCCATCTCTGTGAAACGCCATAAGTTTTCTGGGGGTGGCAACTGTGCAGCGGCATCAACAATCAAAGGAACACCGTGCTTTTTGGCAATTTCAATGCCCTTTTGATATGATACCCAAAGATGTTCTCTACCGGGATTGGCGAAATAGAAGATTGCAGCGGTCTTGTCGGTAATCGCGTTTTCAAATTCTTCTGGTGTTGTGCCGTTTTCGTCTCCTATCTCCACAAATTCCACACCGACTTGCCGCACAGCAAAATCATATCCGACTCGTCCATGGCGATGGACAATCACTTCACTTTTCATGGAGTTGTCAAGACGGGGTAATTTGCCACGCTTGGCAGCGTCAAGTCCGGTGATACAGGCAGCGGTGCTCAGCGTTAGGGCAGCTGCAGCACCGTTAGAAACGTAGGCTGCTTCGTTATGGGTAAGTTTTGCTAATTCTTCGCCGACTCGTTTTTGAAGTTCAATAATGTCTACAAAGTGTTTTGATGCCTCAACCATTGCATCAACAACTTCAGATGGCATGATGGAGCCGCCGAGACGTGTGAGCGTTGCGTTGCCGTTGATAACTGTTCGGATGCCTAAACGTTTGTAGATTGACATTGAGAAGTTTATCCGACTTCCTGACCGTCTAATTTTCCGACGTGCAGGTCAATTTCATCGCGCGATTCAATTTTGTCAACTTTGCCATCTACCATGTGGAAAATTCTGTCTGATACATCAAGCATCTTATGGTCATGCGTTGCAGTAATAATGGTTACGCCGTTTTCGTCATTGAGGCGGCGGAGCAAGTCAATGATTTCAAGACCTGTTTTGGTATCCAAGTTACCTGTCGGTTCATCAGCAAGGACAATGGCAGGGTCATTAGCAAGGGAACGCGCAATTGCAACACGTTGTTGTTGTCCACCGGAAAGCTCAAGCGGCTTATGTTGAACGCGGTCACCCAATCCCACAAGCGAGAGCAAATCCACGCCTTTTTCTCTGCTTTCATCGGCGCTCATGCCAGCAAAAATCATCGGGAGTGAGACGTTTTCCAGTGCCGTCATAACAGGAATAAGATTGAACGACTGGAAGATATAACCGATTTTCCGACAACGCAACCACGCCAACTCGTAAGCGTCAAGTTGCGCGATATCTACTTCGTCAATATAAACCCTTCCCTCGGTGGGTTTATCTAATCCGCCGATCATATTAAAAAGCGTAGATTTACCTGAGCCGGAGGGTCCCATAATAGAGATGTATTCACCGCGTTGAATTTGGAAATTGACACCGCGTAGCGCATCTACAGTTGTTGTTCCCATTTCATACCGTTTTATGAGGTTTCTGACTCGGACAGTGTTCTCTTTAGGAATAAGGCGCTGAAATCTTTCTGGCGTTTCAGCAAGATTTGGCTGTGCTCCGCCTATTTCTGCTTGCATATCTGTTTTTCTCCTATAGTGTGCTATACTAAACCTACTCAGAAGGTTCGTCTAAAAGTGTTGAGGGATTAACGTCGAACAGGACTTACGCATTTTTTCTTATAGTAAAATCCGAAAATATGTGGATATCTTAATGAACAATCCCACACGCTCGCGCTGGCGAGGTTTCCTAACCTCACCAATGTCCAGGTAATTGTGGTTTGGACTATAAAGTCCCTGATAAGAGGGTTAAATCGTTGAAATGCCGACTTTTTAATCCCTCTAACCCCTTTATATGAAGTTTAAGAAATGAATCGGTAATGGGGCGAGGTTCGGAAGAAATCAACGGTATGAATACCATTTAGGTATTCCCCGCCTCGCCAGCAGGGGACACACCTGCATTGGACAGAAAAGGACCGAATTAAAAATTAATCTTCATTCAAGGGAAATGCGTAAGTCCTGGTCGAAATCAAATCCGTACTGGTGAACCACTGATCTAACCGTTTCTGTAATCCAGTCGTCAACATAAGGTGATGTGATGACTTCACCAATCAACATATTGACATCAACATTAAAAGACATGCCAGGATTATCATAATCTGGGAATTCAATGTTTTCTAAAATAGTCCCATGATTGGTTAAATTGCCGTGATTATCAATATAATCCATTAAGGTTCGTGGATAACGTGCAATAATAGCACGGAATTCTCGCTCATATTCAAAAGGTTTTCTCTTATGGAAATACCAAGTATATAACATACTCATTTCGTTTAAATTTTGTGGAACGGGGTATTCATAGTGATTAATATATTCTATTTTTCCCAGAAGCACGTCATCAGCATCTATTAAGTGCAAGCAGTTCCTAAAAGCATCAAAAGTTGTTTTGACAGCAATACCACTATTATGCATGTGATATTTTTCCCACATCGCCATGGATTCTTGTTCTGCATGATGCCAGCAGCTACACAGCGTATATTTGTGCCAATTTTCTTGGAATTTCTCTAAGGTAGCGATATCACTGATTGTGCGTTTATAATGCTCCGTTACCGACGGCGGTGTAAAGCCTTCAAAAGGATCGTCAAACTTATCCGCTCTTGTAAAGAATAAGCTTTTTGTGCCTAAAAGATTAACAAATTTCTCAAAACTCATATATCTCCATAGAAAGTCGTTCCCTTTAGGCAGTGTTATTCCAGTAAGATCGTGAATCATAGTGTCCCTTAATCGGATTAATTACAGACTTTCAACGCGTTTGATATAAAATGACACGGAGAACCTTGAGGACGTTGCATCAAAATTACCATCTTTCGGAAGATGTATTCTCCAATGCTTGTAGTCTTCTGAAGGGGGACTAAACGTAGACATTTGTGCTCCAAACGCCTGTTCCAACTTTGAGGCGAATACTTTGAATACCTCTATCTCAGTCTCACCTTTTTTATGTCCACGCGCGAGTTTAGATATTGTTTTTCTAATACCTTCTTCATCTTTCGCTGTAATATTCATTGGTGAAATCTTGATTTGTTCAATAGTAAAGTCGTGTTTGTTAGTCATTGTGTTACCCTCTTTATCTGTAATCTGCGCGGGGTTGATTAGTTGGTTTGTTCAAATCAACGCTTCCTGCACTGTGGCATTTAACGGGCTTCGCTAAGTGGCCTCCTGGTCGCGATTTCTTAACCAAAAACCTGAATTTGTTAAGCAAATTATAAAAATCATTTATCGCTTTGCCAAAAATCCGAAACGTTTCTGTTGTGTAGGTTTCTGCGCTGCTGGTTCATTCGGTTTGGCTTCTGTCGGGATAGCAAATTGAATGAAATTCCGTTTGCCGAGTTGCTGAATAAAAGTAAAAAGTGAAGTTTCTGCCTCTTTTCGCGTCAGTTGATGTTTTTTCTGAAGTGCCTTGATTATCTGTGAAATGGTGTGTTTACCATCACACATTTCCCATACGTACGCACCAATGGTATCCAGCACAACGACACGTTTATCGGGAAGCATAAAAAGCTTACTTGTCCATTTCACCCAGAATTTATCTTTCTGCGGAATGACGAGTGATGCTTCACCCTTGTCGTCTAATTCCCACGTTATCAACTGATTGCGTAACGGGAATGCTTTGAGGACCTTACTTCTGTCCACATCAGGACGTTTTTTTAGTTTTAGAGCGTATAGAACTTTGTTGAGCATGTCTTTTTTCGTAATGATGAACAAATCTTAGATTTTATGGTAAGTCTTAGAATTAATTGAACACTTTACACCAGCGAGGTTAGGAAACCTCGCCTACCATGAAAAGAAAGTGTTTATTTATTTTTCTAATTCACCATAATTTAGTTTAGTCATTATAGTTTTGCCAATCAATTTCGTCAAGTGTCTGAACAGTTGCGGCTTTCTCAAAGAGCGCATCAAGATTAGAGATACTATTGATAGAAGATATTTTTTTAGAAATGTCTTCTGAAATATCCTGGAATCGGAATTCCAGCAGTATGATGACCGCATCCCGTTTTGCTTGCGTTAGAGCTTGTCTTTTGTTCTGTTCAATAATTGACTCAGTCATGGTTTCTACCTCCATTTCAGGTGTATATTGGTCAATAAGTGCTATCAAATCTTCGTGTTCATCAATCCAAATTCAATGACAGTGGATACTCTCTGCAACCTCCTGCGCAAGTTTTTCGGAGGTCTCGTGGCGCCCAATCGATTGCACTACATAGATACGGTTGGTCTGATGGCAATGCCGGACAAAAAACGTAAGTCTTACCCGTTTTCGGAGTTTATCAAGCACTAATAAGGGTGAAAACGGCATATTATCATAAAGTCGTGTCTGTTGTCCGACAAAATTTATATGTTCATCTCCGTTTTCATCATGTGGTGTCACTTCAAATCCATAGCCGCGAATTGCTTTTGCGTAACGTGCCCGAAACCACGTCTCTAACGGATTCGGTTCTGACGTGAATTCGTTTAATAACACCTCCGCAGGACCGTAGCGTTCAACGCTAATTTTACGACTTTTCCCTCTGGCAAATGTAAACAACAGATATCCGCTGAGCAGTTTCTGCTTTTCTAACTTGTAGTTTTCCGGAACAGCAAGCCTAAGACCATAAGCACTCCAGACGGTGTGCTGCGAGTCTCCTTGGTCCGAAATAGATTGAAATATGCGAAGGACTATAGGTCGCCAGTTTTCTTTGAGCCGTCCCATGACTTGGACAATGGTAATCCGTTTCGTATCAGGACTATGCAAAATCAACCCGTTTGCGCGGATACCACCTTTCCAACTGAACCCAAGTACAGTGTGATCTTTTAAGAAATCCTCATCTTTGATAAGGTCAACGTTCCTACGAAACGAGACATTGCCACCGCGTTTGTAGTTTTTACGGACTAACTTAAAGTATTCGTCGAGTGTTTTGTGTAGGTCAGGCTTCTTCTTCCGTGTCTTTGCCCATTTGAGTTCTAATCGAGGCATCTCAGCGTCATCTAACCGAAGGTAACCGTTCTTCTCATCGCCGCTGATACCGCTGATTTCCCAGGTTGTCGGTATCTCTAACTGAATGCCTGCCCAACCAAAAAGAGTCCAGTCCATACAGATTTTCCACCACGAGAGAATTTTGCCTAAAACGGTTTAACAATAACCGCTTTGGAGACAAGGGCAATTGCAACAGTACCCATCCCTATCAATCCAACGCCACAAGCAAAACCTGCTGCCAGTACCGGATTGAACATAAACCATCGTTTCAAACCGAATCGCTTAATCATGTAGAACCTACCGATGATAGCACCGAGTAATCGCGCAACCATGCTGCCCGGATCAGCCCCGATTCCACCGATGATACCGTAAAACCACATGGATGGGTATTTTAACACCCAAAGCAGCCCATAGATCGCAAGGCTGGAGGTAAATCCTGCCGCGACGTAATCACCCCGAATAGCTTGTATGATCTCACTATTCCCATCGCGCAGTGATGTTTTCATAAGACATTCGTTTGTTGCATTAATCGGCCACATCATCTGAACATACGGATATTGTGCGCTCGGTATCGGAGCAATTTGCCAAATAAAGTGTAGCACCACAATTCCACTGATAATCAGGATAGGCATAATCAGAAGCGTTGCAGCGAGATTCGATGTAAAAGTTGTTCCTGTCAGTTCAAGCACGCGCCATCCTTGTGTGCCTGCGCCGTAATCTTCGTCAGGTAGCTGTGCAAACCATATATCAATCTCCTCGTACCGACTGAGAATAAAGGTTATCTCATGCAAATAAGGTATTTCAAATAGATCGCGCCCAAGTACACCAAACGTCCTTGCCGTGATATACGAATTTATTGGCGTATATAAGAACGCGAACCCAAGTAGGAAACTCACTGGGAAATTCGGCACCATCCAATGGGTAAGCCAGACAAATCCACCCATACCGATGAGCCATAGTATCCCCATAAGCCATAATGGAAAATCGCCACGGTTCGGGGGTGTGGCAAGTGAACCACGTTCTCCCGCCTTTTTCTTGGAACTGCGAAGTTTGAAAAGCATCGGGATAGAGGCTGCCAGGCCAACAAGACCGAGACTAAACGTTTTACCGATGCCGTAACTTCGCCAGAAATCGAGATCGTTGTAAAGCCCAGTTGCACGTACATCAAGCCCTGGTTCCCATAGATGCAATATCTCGTTTCTGTAAAGGATATGCGGGTTCAAAACAAATTGCGATAGCATTGCGGTGACAAACTCCGACATGACCACCGGGAACGGCAAGACAAATCCAAAGAGCATCTGTCCGAAGTCTGTTCGGAGTGCAAAGACTCCTGTCGGTGCGAATCCTTCAATGCTTTGTGTGAAGTCTATCCACGGTATCTTCAGTATTTGTATCGGTTGGCTCATCACCACGCCAGTAAGCGCGGGAATACCGATGTAGATAAATCCCCATATTAAGCCCGCCATAGACCCGATAGAAAAGACTTGCCATCGCCATGTTTCCTGTTTACCGGTCGTTTCGGCTAAGGCAGTTGCACCTTGCGCCGTAATCGGTGCCATGGGATAGGGGAGTCGTTCAAGGTCAGCAGTAAGTCTAAAGAGAATATACTGCCCACTAACGAAACGCAGCGTTCCGAGCAATTTACTAGCAAGGTAGACACCTATAGGCAACAACCAATCGGGATGTAGCAGACTTCGCTCCGCAATGGCTAAGGAATCACCCGAGGGCACAACCCATTCAGGGATTTTGTCAGCAATTTCATAAGAAATGGCTTGCTGTGTTTTCTGAAAATATGCATACCAAATAAAACTCCGGTACTGCATACCGCTGCCGACTGCTGCACCTGTGAGGCTCAGCAGCATATAGAGTTCTTGACGACGTGCCGTGGTGAAGGAACGTCTGGCTAATTCGGTGAACAGGATAACTGCAACCCAGGGAGCAGCCGCTGCACCAGATTGACCGGATACATAGCTTAGATAGATGGAGCCGGGCATCATGAGTAAACCGACAAAAAGTGCGCCGAAGAACACTTTGCCGGTCAATCCGGACTCAAAGGTTCGGACGCCGCCTTCTATATCGTAACGTTGCGCCCACGTTTGCCATTCATCTGCTTGTGAGATTCTCTCTCTCGCCAAATTGTATTTTCTCCTTTTTTACAAACACTCTTGTTGTCCAAGGGGTTTCTAACCCCGCTGAATGCCGTAAGGGGAATCATGGCGAATACCATACGGGGAATGCTATATAGCATTCATACCGTTGATTTGGCGTATTCGCCAAAAGGCATTCATACCGTTGATTTGGATTTATAACGTGCAATATATTCTATGAGTCGAAAACCGTTCAATTATCATCTTTCGGTGTTTTTTTCTTCTTTCCTTCGCTGAGTTCTTCCCAAAAATGAGCGATGAAAATGCCGATAGTTAGGATGAGTGCAGCGAACATCTGCCACTGCCAACGCCCGCCTAAGAACAGAACGCTGACGAACCAAAGGACAGTCCCAAGGATAATGATAACGCTTGCTAATCTTTCCATATATAATTCCTTATTTAGGCGGACTCCGATTTACCTAATCAGCCGTTGTCAACACGGGATCCAATCGTGCAGTTTCTTCTGATGTATCAGCACTTTCAGTTCTACCACGTTCATGGAATTCTGAACGAATATCAACGCTGAAGGTTCGCCATATCAGCAGCTGCTTCCGCAACAAGTTGAGGAAACGCCGATTAACCCGCTTCCAAGATGCAATCTCACCGCTTTCGCGGTTCACATCCAATGTAATTTTGAAAAGGTCTTCCTCTTCTCCACCGACAGGCGAGGTGATAAACTGAATAGATTGACTGACCCCCAAATCGTAAGGTGCTAACCAGACCATCATCCCGATCTCGTAAGAATCCTCCTCAGATTGTGTGCTGAAAGTAACGTTGTCTGTATAGAAATCGCTGGCAGATTCATCAGCATGTGCATCAAAGTAATCACGCATAAAGACGTTCAAACCGAGTGCTTCTTCCGCTAAAACGGTAAAAGGCAGGTTGAAATGCCATATATCGCCTTCAGGTTCAGGTAACTTCCATTTCCGTTCAATATCTGGTACTGCCATGCGTGATGCTTTTATAGCCGGGTAAAGCGTGCTGAGCAGCACCACAATCATCACAATAACCGTTGCTACAACGGTAGACATTGAAGAATAGTTGAGCGTTAAGCCAGCAAGCCAACCGAAATGCACCAATGTTGTTGCGATCACCTGTCCCATGAGATAACCCAACACAGCACCAACAATCGCATATACGCACGCTTCGGCAAGGAAGAGGAACGCAATATGAATAGGTGCAAGTCCCACGGAACTATAGATGCTGATTTCGCGCACGCGTTCATAAACTGCACCGAGCATGGTATTCAAGACAATCAACGCAGCAATCAAAATCGGCACAAATAGATTACCCATCCCGCTAAAACTTGTCATCCCGATACTGCTATAAAGGTAGGTATCTTTGTCACGACCAACAAAGAAGTCAAGCGCAATGCGGTTCATCAGTGGTGCCATGATGAGATCCAGTTTATCAATTGCACCTAATAGTTTCGGATCGCCCTCTTGAGGTTCCATGTTAACCGCGACGCTTCTGAGCGTTCCACCTTGGTTCATAACGACTTCGTAAGGCAAAACGGCAATGCTATCTGGGGTGAGATGGAGGTATTTTTGTAGTTCGCCTTCAAGGGTTTCATCACCTGTGCCACCACGACTCTGTTGCTGTTGCATCAATTGATAGTCTACAGGTGTCATTTCTTCGCCATCGTTATCTGTCAAATCCTTGAATCCTATTCCCAAAACCCCAACGACAGTAAAATCAGCACCATAAACGGAGATTGTGGCTTTCCCCATATCACTCTCAGTAATTTTCAGGAGATCTGCCATTCCCTTCGGCAGAACGATTGCGTAGGGCCACTCGGTTGGCCAATTGTCAGCATCAGCACGGTCAAACCATTTTCCATATTGCAAGTACCGATCAATTCCCGTGACTGCGGGTTCTGACTCACTCATACCGACCAGCATGTTTGCTGCAAAGCGCAAAGCCTCACCTGTAAGTGTATTTGTCGGCGGTACCGGATCCTGGTCATTTGGACTCCGCGTCAGTTGAACAAAAGATTGATCCCCTGTTCCAGAAGACTGGTACCATGCGCGTGGTGCAACAACATTTCGAACGGCAAGAACCGGTTCCTCGTCAATATTTGTGATAAATCCGCTTTCCTGTAATCCTGCTATTGCTGCAGGGACATCCAGCTGTGTTTGTCCACGCTTAGCCAGGAGTAGGTTTTTCTGTTCCAGAAGTCGTTCTAAATCATCTACAGTAACTTGCGTCTTCTGCATGTCGTTCAGAATTGAGTTAAGGACAGGTTCTTCAAGCGGCCGCCAATACTGGTCGCGGATAAGTAAGCCGGTGTAACGCGGTGTTACCTGTGGCAAACTGGTTCGGTTCGGACGCATAAATGTCCGCACCGATGTAAACGAAATAACAGTGAACGTAAGGATAACCAACGTTGCGCAGGTCAGGATAGTGCGTCCTTTCCGTTTCCGCATATTGGAAATACCGAGACTAAATGCCGCAGCGCTTGCGCTTAACCTACCGACATCTGCCTTATACACCTTATTGCCTTGTTGACGAATCTTTTCAAGCTGCTCCTCAAATTTCCTAACGATAATAGTGATAACAAGCACCGTCAACGCAAGCACAACGAAGGCGATTAAGATAATTATGGGCGTTGTTGTTATCTGGAAGGCAGGATGAACCTGACTCAAGAAGTAAAAAACCACCAGGAAAATGCCGAAAGTGGCTAAAATCTGTTTGTGAATGTTCGGGAAACCGAATATAAGCCGCTCCATAAAGTATGCAAACGGCATCAGGAGCGCAAGGTAGAACATAATGCCGTTAACAACATCGTTCCCAGTTCTTTTAACGTCTGGATACGCGCGTGATTCGTATCCCCATGCAGCGCGTGCCAATTTGAGTGCTTGCTGATAATCATTTTGGAAAAGTGCGGTTTCTGCACGATTAAGATACTCATTGGCAAATTGATGCAATTTATCAAGACGGTCACTTGAGATACCAAATCGTTTATAAAGACGAGATCGATTTTCATCAAGCCACCACATATCGCGCACAACGACATAAGGCGTTAGGCGGATACTGCCGTTTTCACGCACAACAAACCCTTCCCCCGTATAAAGCGTTGGGTTTTTCATACCACTTTTAGTGGCTTTAATGAGAAGGAGACGTTTGCCGATTTGTCCGTACGCCATCCCAATTTTTATACGACTTTGCGGTTCGCTATAAACAAGTGCTATCGGTTCAGCGGCAGAAACACCTTCCTGTTGCCACGGTTTAGACACACCGAATTTTTCGGGGGGGCTATCGGACAACGCATCATATACTTCTAATTCGCGTAGGGTTCGGAGGTAACGTTGATCTACTAAATCGTAAATTGTTGTAGACACACACGGGAAGGTGACAACTCGACATCCACGTCGCCGTGTGTTAATCGGCACTTTATTCGGCAGAAGTTTGGCACCGTAATTTCCTAAATCGGGAGCGTAGACAATATCCCCGGAATCAGGGTCGAGGATGTATGCCTCAACTTCTTGTGCACCGCCAAGTCTGCGAGTTGCTCTGCCTTCCATTGCCAAGCCCGCAACTTCAAAATTGCCTTTATTATCTCCCATGGCAAATAGGTCACCGCGTACTCCCATCATGGTTTTATGTCTGCGACGAAGCGTTATAATCGGATATGGCACAGGTTTATTTGGCAGCGCAGATTCACGGGCATCGAATTCAACCACGTCACCGAAAAGGTTGCAGTAGAAGTTCCCAACACGTGCTGCAGTGGGCATCTGTGGATCACGTAGTGCCTGTATCAGTAGAGATGCCAATGTTTTTGCTTGTTGGTGTAGATTCCCATCTTCACGCAGGTCAACACGATCAATCGTGTCAAGCGGTGTATCGGTAAGGACGCGTGCATCTCCAATAGTCGCAAAGGCGATACCTGTTTTGCCTACAAGCGTTGCCACCTCACTATCAAAGGCGATTTTCCCTGGAATATAGGTTTTCCAAGTTTTTCCACCACTCGCGGAAATTGCATTAACAAAGTTGGAACCACCCCCCAGTCCGACAATTGAAATCAGTGTTTTGATATCCTCTATTTCATCTTCTGTGAATGTATCGGGGTCCTCGTGTCGGAGTCTGAGCATGGCATCTAACTGTTCGCGCATGCGGATACTGTTTTTTCGGCTTTTCTTTGCGTTACGCACATCGTTTCGGATAAACCGTTCCACTTCCTTGCGGATATAGTCCATATCCTTGAGCATATCTTCAGACGGTTCACCACGGTTTTGCCACTGTTCAAACTGCATCCTCATGAGTCGGCTAACACCGCCTAAACTTGTGAGTTTCCCATAGTGTGCGCTGAGAAGGGTTTCAAGCGTCTTTCCTTCAAGGTCAGCTTTGTCGGAAATTTGGCTTGCTACTGACCATTGACGTGCCATCACTGCTTGGCGAATCTGGTCATCTGTTGCCCGCCATAATTTTCTAACACGCACCCCAAAATCGGCATCCGCAGCATAAGCTGCAAGTTTATTGCCGATACTCGCGAACTCACGCCGAAGCACAAATTCCGGTTGCTGGTCATAGAACCAACCTTTGTTAAATACACCGAATTGATTCGATTGAGAGGAGAGGTCAATGCTACAGAAAAGCGATGTATAATACCGATTGAAAAGGTCTTGTAGCGCGACTGCAGCTTCAGATCTGTGCAAGCTTGCGATTATATTCTATCTCACTTATGCGTGACATCTTCTCAACCCTGCTCTGAATGTTACGGAATCGAGCATTCCTCAAGGTGAGCATATTATCACGGAGAAGCACCTTTGTCTGTGCATCTATATCCCTTGTTAGCGATGGGAGTTGCTTGACAAGATTATCAAGGGCGATCACATCTGAAGCAGCGTTCTGTTTGACTGCCTGTAAGATTTCAGCCTCAACCAGATAAGCGGCAACATGTTTGCGTGCTTCTTTTATTTCTTCAACCTCCTCATCTGACAGATAACTTTTTAGAATTAGCAACTCCTCATCAAGAAACTCACGTGTGAGGGTTTCATGGGAATCCAGAAGGGACTGGATGCGCGGTTGTTCTAAACGGGCATTCCGCAGCGCAATCTCAAAAATCCCCTGCTTATCGCGTGCCAAATCCTTAATCAGGCCGTCTTCACTTTCACCCATACCTTCCGCCGCTGCTTCGGTTAAACGTTGCCGTAGCTGTGCATTAATTCTGTCTATCCGTTCTTGTGATGCAACCGTGAGATATTGCGTTCGTACTTCGGGTGGTAAATCGTGTACACGATCAGTGCCTAATTTCGCAATGGTATCTTTAATTTGATTTTCAGTGGTTGTGTTATCCTTGAGGTTTTCCTTTATTTTTTTTAGAAGTACTCGCTCTCGTGCTATCGCATCTTGCTTAGATTCAGTGGTATTTGCAAGGGTCTTTCGCGCAGATCGCGCTTTTCTGAGAGTCGGCAAATCCAAATGGCGATCAAGCACCTTATCAGGTGTCCACATTAAAGCAAACTTCCGTGAGTCGCTCATCTCCCAATTGGCAAGGGTCTTGTTCAACTGTTCAATGTCAGCGGACAATTCTGGCGGTAGACCGTCAGGTGTTGGCACTTCATAATCAGCCCCGTTTTTCACGGGCAATAGGTAAGATGTATTCGGATGCGTGCCGTATTGATCATCTATCTCACCTGATTCAAGTTCTCGTATCAGTCTATCCACTGCCCATGTGTCTAATCGTGCAATGGGCAAAGCAATGGTTTCAATGAGTTCTCGTTGGGAATCCTTACTCGTTTTCAGGGCGGATTTCTGAATCTGTGCAAGTCGTTCAACGATCTGGCGAAGGAAATGCGTCGTTTGCAGTGCTTCTTTTTCAAAGCGGACAAGGTTTGCATTGAGTCTTGATTTTTCTTCCTCTGTGAATCCCTGTTTTTCACGTTTTCGGTTGCGATCCACCTGTTTTTTCTGGCGTTCTGAGAAATCCCGCTGTGCCCTATGTAGTGAATCAATTTGGGAACGGGTTGTAGAAAGCCCTGTCAACGTTGTAGAAAGCGATTTAAGGTCTGCTTTTATAGCGTGTACACCGTGATAAAAATCTGCATCCAAGTCGACTAAAATACTCCGATCAATGGAAAGTAATAGTTTGCGTCCTAATTCTTCAAACTCGATAATATCATTAGACAATCCCCTTCTTAATCCTTGCAGCGTAGGGGTTCCGGGGGAATCGGTTGCTGAGCCAACAATATCTTGTCCAATACCTTCCATAAACGCGCGCATCCCAGCTAATCCTTGGAAATGCGCGTCAACAGCAACAAATAGAACTGAACGGCCCGGACGATATTCTGGTTGTCCAAACAAACGTACAATCTCCATGAGAACAGCAATCCCACAGGTTGGATCAGCACCAGGAGCGATTGCTGGGACAACAGACATAGAATCGTAGTAGGCGGTAATGACGACCAATTCATCGCGCAGAACAGGATCGCCACCCTCTAAGAAGCCACGAATGTTTTGACCGACGCGCCGTTCCCATTTCATTTTACCGCGCAAGCGAACATTTACCTCTTCACCTGCATCAAGGAATCCTTTTAATTGGGCAGCATCTGTATTAGAAATCCAAAATCGGGGAATGTTTGCTGGCACAGTGAGGAATTTGTTTTCTGCTTCACCACGAATTGTTGTTTCTGGCTCTATAAAAATAACAGCAGATGCACCAAGCATTGCCGCGTTGATCCATCGGGTGCCTGAATTAAATTCGGCGAGAACGATTGCGCCTTTAGGGATAAAGATATGAGATTCGCTTGCTGCAACAAATTCGCCTGCTTCATCAATTTGACCGTCTTTGTTGTTATCAATACCGTCTGTAGCATCGCCAGGCACTTCGTCTGTCCAACCATCAGCATCGTTGTCAATGCCATCTGTTGCCCATCCAAAAATCTCGGCTAACAGTGGAATTTCGCCATATTCATCTATAATGCCATCTTCATTGTTATCAATGCCATCGGAAGCTTTCTGGAGATGTCCGTTGAGCACATCATCGGTTATACTCGCTTTTGTGACGCGATAACGTCTTGCCAGTGAAGCCAGTGTATCACCTTCTTCAAGTTTGTACCAAAAGCCGCCAACTTTACTTCCGTTAAAATCTGCAAGTTGGGCATCGTCTCCGTAAAATAAGGGCCCGGTAAGACCGCCAGTTGGGACGAAAACCGTGTTCCCTTCCACAATAGGTGTAGGTAAATATTGGTTGTGCGAATTTTCTGTAATGGTTGTTAAAGGAACAGCATAGTTTTCCGCAATTTCTTCAAGGGTTTCTCCAGATGCAACGGTATGTTTAACACCGTCAGCAAGAAGGGATGTTCGGACAAGGTTTGGCCACAACGGTTTGAGTGGGAATGTGTGTAACACCGTGCCATCATCTGACAAGATATCAATAGCACTATTACCATGATCAACGGGAACTGTGACAGTAAATTCACGGCTTTCAACATTCTTCAATCCCATATCAACGAAGCGATCAAAAATATATTTACTGCCATTTGCTGCTTGCGGATAGCCAGTAACGCGGCTTTCCAGACTTGATAAGCGTGCGATATCTTTCCGAATGTTGCGAATAGATATCTCATCCCGAATTTGGATTGCAGACTCCGACAACCCCAATTTTTTGCCACCTTCTGCTGCATAACCGAATGGAACACTGCATAAAAAGACAAGTAGATGTAGGACGATATAATATTTAATTTTCATGTAATTTCCCCGATTTCTATATTTCGCTTCTTGTTAGTGTATCAAATTTAGAATTTATTGTCAATATAAAATCAGGGAGAAATTAAGTAATGGGAGGATCGGTGAAGATGGAAAGTGGAAAGTTGATTGAAATTGATTTTATAGTAAAATCCGAAAATATGTTCACATTCAATGAACAACAATCCCGATACGCTCTCGCTGGCGAAGTTTCCTAACCTCGCCAATGTCCAGGTAATTGTGGATTGGACTATAAAACTATCCACGCAATAATTGCATCTGCTGGTTGTCAAAATGGCGTTCTGACTTTTGGGTTGGACGGATACGCCATGCATCTGGTAACCGGACGAGGGTGTTAATTATATCCGGGTTCTCAAAATATGCATCATCTATCTGCCAGAACTGAAGGCGAGGATAAGTTTTGTTGTTATGTTCAAAAGTACCCATATTCTGTGCCTCTTGCCGCATTTTCGCTGTGACAGGTTCAATAGTGATAAAAATGCCAACTTCCGCTTTGTGCTGATCCATGACATGACAGAAGGCGCGTACTTGAGTCATTGTAGGTTTGCCGGCTTTGACTTCGGCGAGGATACGCGAATCCGACTCTTTCATCTGTTGTGGGTCCCATAACGTTAGGTGTCCGACACCATCAAGACCACCATCGCCTGCATCTTTTGTCGGTTTTAGTCCAAGCCGTGTTACTGCCCAATTTGAGAAGTCGTGATATTTGCGTTTGTCACCTTCTTTTAGTAACTTTCGGACTTCCTGCATGTTTGTCGGATACCCTTCAATTTGATAGTCAATAGATGGCTCTAATCCGTGTCGGTCTGCTAATCGTTCCCGCATCGGGTCCAGTGCCAGGATTGTTATGTCAATGCCAATCCAGTATCGGTTGAGGGTATGTGCGGCATCAATCGTTGTACCGCATCCGCAGAATGGGTCCATCACGATTTCGCCTTCGTTGCTGGAGGCTTTTATCATGCGTTCATAAAGTGCAAGTGGTTTTTGTGTAGGATAACCGAGTCGTTCCTTAGAAGCACGCGCAAGTGGGTTTATGTCCGTAATGACATCATGTACTCTTGCGCCTTTTGATGTTGATAAATACCGCTTGAACCCTGGAACACTGCCCCTTGGAGGCCAATAAATTAGTCCATTTGCATCTAATACATCTAATTTTTCGTGAACTGAGAGAGATTCATAATTTTCAGGAGGGACAACCCCTTCTGGCCACGCTTCTCTGCGTGGAGTACTCCAGTGTCTGCCTACATCACTTGGATTGACACCGCGCCACGGCTTGCCAGAGTCCCCTTCTTGTGTAACCCCTGGTGCATTCAAGGTGACGATTCGGTAAAGACCTCTTTTATCTTCATGCCGATACTGCTGCTTTACGTACTCAGGATCGTGTTCTGTATAAACAGGATTCCATACTGCTTTGCTACTTTTGCTATAGAACAATATTGTGTCGTGAACTCTGCCATACTGTTTACCATCACTATGTGCATGGGTGCGTTGCCAAATAATTTCGTTTCTGAAATTATCTACGCCAAAGATTGCATCCAAAACGCCTTTGAGATAGTGGCTTGCTGTCGGATCGCAATGGAGGTAAATACTGCCGTTTTTGGTAAGTATACGGTGCATTTCGGCAAGGCGGGGTCCCATGAAGGCGAGATAGGCGCGCATTCCCCCTTGACTGCCAGATACAGTATTCTGCAGGACTAAGTCGTATCCTTTTAAGCAGGTATCCAATGCTTTATAAGTATCACTGGAAATTGCGCGCGATTCAATATCTGCGCGAGCGTCTTGTGCTGCGGTGTCCCATGTCCACGTGTCGGTAAACGCTTTCTTTTGTGCAAGGGAATCACCGATGAAGGCGTTATAGTCGCGTCCACTGTTGAAGGGTGGGTCGGTGCAGATTAGGTGGACGCGTTGGTCGTCCATTTCTTGTAGGATTTGTAAGTTATCGCCAAAGTAGAGTTTATTCATAAGGATATATAATTCCGTTTTGTAATATATTCAACATAACTGATTATACCATTTTGTTTAGACTATGTCAATCTTTTAATATGTAAGACTGGCAACTTTTTTATCTTCGTGGTATACTTAATATTAACAAGTATCGTTCTGTTAAGAATTCATAGAACTTTTTGTTGCGTCATTCTTGCATCTCCATTGTTTTCTTTAGATATTTAGTCCCAACTCTGACATGGAAGTTAGACACGACAAAATTAACATCTAAACCGATAATTAGGATTAAAATTATGGCACAATATAGACATGAAACTAAATGCATTTACTGCCAAAAATCTGTAACTAAAAGAAATCGAAGTGTAGAGCATGTAATGCCAAAATGTATGTTACAAGCAAATATTCATGCTTTAACCCTCAAAAATCATGTATGTAGAGATTGTAATTCTTCATTTTATTTTGAGACTTTTTTTAGTGAGTTAACTGATATTGCATTGATGAATCAACAAGTAAAAGCCGATCTAGATCGTACTACAATCCCGGAATTTTTTTTTACGGAGAATTTCTCTAAACGGAGGATTAATGGAAGAGAGTTTTTAAAACCTTATATAAGTTCTGTGCAGATAGAACCATCAATAAGTGATCGAAGTTTTATGGGAATAAATTTTGATGGTGAAGCTGAAACCGAACTCATGCGTGGTATAGCAAAAATAGCACTTAATGCATTGTTGGTGAAACCTCAAAGAAAATCTAAAGATTTCCTTATTGTAGAATATGAACGGGGTAATTATTCAGGACATGAACATGAACTCACCCATCTAAAAAAATTTATAAAAGGGGAAATAATTAATAAAAAAACCGTCAATCGAATTGAAGATTTAAATGATCCTCTTCTGATAAAAATACGGTATGACGGGGTTGAAGATAATAAACGAATACGTCCAAATGAAGTATTTCAGACAATGCACATGGTTGATATTCATAGATGCCAAGACTTACTCTATTGTTTCATTACTTTGTTTTTGGGATTAGAAAATCCTGGTGCTGTTTATTCTGTGTTTTTAAATAGGGATTTTTCTCAATATCCTGTTGAAAATCTTAGAGGACAACCACCTACACGCTTGAGAACTATTCATTTCTACTATCATCTGAGTAAGGATTCAGAAATACAGAAAAGGGAGTTTGAATCATGTTTAATACAATCAGTAAACGATCCTATGTTGGTAGGTATAATAAATAACACGAGAAATTAGCAAATTATTATCAAAGTATAAAGTCTTTGGTTGTTAAACTTTTCTATAACAACTCTAATACCTTTAGTTATACTTATATTTAGAGGAACACTCTCGACTAAGGAAAAATCAAAATGGTTACAGCAACTGTGTTAATAATGTTGTTTACAGGTATCACAGCATACATCACATTTAAGATGTGGCAGGAAAAAAACGAGTCTAATATTGAAGTCCGATTAGATAACCACCCAGTCCATCATAGTTTTATCAATATCTGTGTAGAAAATCACGGACCGGGTAATGCCCGCGATTTAAAGTTTAAGATAAACCCCTCAACAACAGACAAATTGTTAGATCATCCAATTGAATCACTTGGTTTTATAAAATATGGGATTAGTTGTTTAAATAGTGGTTATCGCAGGGAAAGTATGTTAACATCTGTAATTGGTAAGTTTGAAGAGCAAAAAAAGTACCCAATTCAGATTGAGGTTAAGTACCGTAATTTAACTCGAAATTCAGTCCATCAATCACGGAAGAAAACGTTTATTCTTGATTTTAGAGAGTTCGATCTAATCTCACCAGTCCCCGATGATATGAAATACCTACAAGAGATGTCGAAAACTCTTGAGGAAATTCAAAAAAATATTAAGAAATTTGTTGGGATATCTGGAGTACCCCGCATTACCATCCAGTCTCCACTTGATTATAATATCAAGAATTCTATTTGGCCATTTCTTGGTTTGAATACAGTCGATAAAATACCTATTGATGTTCAGAGACAAAACATTGAAAAATCACTTAATCTTATCCGCCACAATCCATGGTATGAAATTTATACAGAACTTAGCAGGTTACCGCCTGCAATTCAACAAAAAATTTTATATGATTTAAATTCAAAGTTTGCAGAATGGAAAAAACACGGTCCCTCTTCTTAACTGACTATCCGAATATCAGAGGACTTGGAGTGTATCTCATAAATCCGAATTTGATGACTTCACAATGTCTAACCGAACTTATAACGCACAATGAATTGTGCTATTACAAAACGCTGCATCTTGTAAAATTAGGTGAACAAACTTTGCTAATATTTATGAGATAAACTGTACTGACTTCTCTTTCTCTCAGCCAAGATTTACAGGATTTATAAATGGACAGGATTATGAGTATCCACACAGTATCTTGTTATAAATTTTGAATCAGACCGAATTCATACTTAAAAATTCTTTTTTGTTGAAAACAGGTAAAAAAGTTTGCATTTAATTAAGTTTTATGTTAAACTATATTTCACATTCTTATCGTATTTTGTTTTTTGTAAAGAAATTTTGTATCAAAATTTTCTAATTTACGGTTTTTTATTTTAAACAATGAAAGGAATTACTTATGAGTGAAAAAGTTACCTCTCGGATAAAACAACGTCGACGTGAACTTAAAATGACACAAACGGAATTAGCAAAAGAAGCGAATCTAACGCCTGCAGCTATTTCTCAATTTGAGTCCGGTAGCCGAAAACCCTCTTTTAAAACGCTTTCCAGTCTGTCTGATGCCCTAAAGGTGACAACAGATTACCTGCTCGGCAAAAAGAATCTGGATTATGATGACTTATTGGCTGATCCAAGAGTCGAAGTAATGTTCAGAGGAATGATGGGATTTACGGAAAAAGATAAAGAAATCTTTTACGAGTTCTATAAATTCCTAAAGACACAAGCGGAAACAGAAATGCCGAGTGAAGGTTCCGCTGATGCTGAATAACCGGTTGCAATATGCGAAGGGCAGCCCCGCTGCAGCGGCGTGGGGCATCCTTCGCGATCTTAAAGTCCAAAATTTTCCGATAGACCCCAGACAAATCGCAACAAAACTCGGTATCGTAATTTGGGAACGTGATCTACCCGACACTTGTGACGGTTGTCTGATGCGGGTTGGGGATGCGTGGGGTATTCTTGTCAACGCGCGTATCCGATCAGAATCCCGGCGGAATTTTACTATCGCGCATGAAATCGGTCACTACTTGTTGGAGCGCGATACCGTTGGTTCTTGTTCATTGGATGAGCGATTAAATGCTGTGATGGCAGAGCAAAGTGAAGACACCGAACAAGAAAAGCCAAAGAAACAAGCGTACCTACAAAGTGAACAGCGAGCAAACCAATTCGCTGCTGAGTTGTTAATGCCTACCCCCATGTTTTCAGCGGATTCATCTGCACATACACAGGTGGGATTACCAGCAATTGCTGAGCTTGCTTCACAGTACGGTACGTCTTTGACAAGCACAGGGATTCATTACACACGGTTGTCCAAATTTGTTTGCGCGATTGTGTTTTCAGAGGAAGGGACTATTCGTTACTTCGCCTATTCTGATGGGTTTCGAGAGAACAAGCACTGCTATCTGGTGAGCGGACAACCACTTCATCCCAAGGCATTAGCGTCCCAATTTAATAATAGGGCAAGCGTTGGTGAGTTAATGGGTGAAGTGCCGCTAAATTATTGGTGCAAACCGAAAGAAGACCGAATAAATAGAGGTGATTCAGAGAACGTAAACTACAAAATTTTTGAACATTCACGGCGAATTCCGAGCACAAAACAGGTGATAACTTTTCTCCACCTTCCCTGCTAATTATTGGGCTAATCAAACATAGATGATACTCTCTCTAATTGACTGAGCAATATGTGGGTGTCGAATATTTTGGAGTGCGTTTTCAGTGAGAAGATCCACCGGCTTCCCAAGAATTTCTTCAAGATAGTCCGCAAGCTCCATGAACTTGAAACCTATAGGACGGTCAAATTCAACGATGATATCAACGTCACTTGTTGGGTTGATAGATGTTCCTTTTGCATAGGACCCGAACAAACCTATCTTTTTAACGCCATATTCTGAGGCAAGATATTCCGATTTTTCCGATAGAATCTCTGTGATTTTTTCTTTGGTTAATATCATCAGTTTTCTCGCAGATGTTCAAAAAACGCCTCTGCTGTCAAAATCTGCACGTCTAATTCAATCGCCTTATCATATTTGGAACCTGCCCCTTCGCCAGCAATGAGATAATCAGTCTTTCCTGTTACACTTGATGTAACTTTTCCGCCGCGTGCCTTAATCTGTGTTGATGCCTCTGTACGCGTCATATCTGTAAGGCTGCCCGTAACAACAAACGTTTTACCGCTGAAAAAAGTGTCTTCTAAAATCTTCGGTGCTTTAACAACTGCTTCCGTAAAGCATCGCAATCCTGCTGCTTTTAACTTTTCAATCAAAGGTCGATTTTGCGCAAAGAAGGTGAAAACGCTCTCCGCTATCTGTGGTCCAATCCCCGGAATAGCTTCAATGGCTTCAACATCCGCTTGGCTTAAACCCTCTATAGATAGAAAGTGATCAATTAAGAGTTCTGCGACGGTCTCTCCGACATGAAAGATACTTAATCCGACCAGAACCTTTGCTGCGGAGGCATCTTTGCTATGCTCAATTTGATGGAAAAGATTGTGAGTCAATCCCGGTCCCATCCTGTCCAATTTACGGACTTCTTCTGCATCCAAAGTATAGAGATCAGCGACATCCTGAACAAGTCCATTATTTACTAATTGATTCACTGTTGCGGGACCAAGCCCTTCAATTTCAAGCGCATTGCGGGAAGCAAAATATGCAATCCTACGTTTCAGTTGTGCCGAACATCCCGCATTCACACACCGCACTGCTACTTCAGCATCAGAACGTTGCACAGGCGTGTTACACGCCGGACACATATCGGGAAATCGGAAAGCGACTTCATCACCCTTCCGTTTTTCTTTTAGGACATCTATAATTTTAGGAATAACATCTCCGGATCGCTGGAGAATAATCGTATCTCCAATGCGAATATCTTTGTTACTAATTTCCTGTTCATTGTGTAACGTGGCATGTGTAATCGTAGCCCCTGCGACTTTTACCGGTTCCAAAATTGCAACAGGAGTCAACACGCCTGTGCGGCCTACCTGCACCTCAATATGTTTAATAGTTGTCCTTGCTTGATGCGCGGGAAATTTGTAGGAAGTAGCCCAACGCGGACTTTTTGCGGTTGCACCGAGTTCCTTCTGTTGTGCAATATCGTTAACTTTTATGACAATCCCATCAACTTCATAAGGTATCTCCTCACGTTTTTCTACCCATTGCTTGTAATATATGATAACATCTTCAAGCGAGTTGTGAAGTTCTGTGTGTGGATTGCACTTGAATCCAAAACTTTTTAATTTCTCAAGTGCTTCCGTATGCGTTGCAAATTCAAGCCCTTCCACATAATTGAGTGAATAGATAAAAATGTCTAACGGTCGTTTAGCGGTAATAGTGGAATCTAATGTTCGCACAGAACCGGCAGCGGCATTTCTCGGATTAGCGAAGGGAGACTCGCCTTCTGCCTCACGTTGTACGTTGATATCGTCAAGACGATGTTTTGGAATAAAAACCTCGCCGCGCACCTCAAGGACAGGCGGGACAGGGTTATCCGCTGTTGCAGTGAGACGCAACGGAATAGCGCGGATAGTTCGCAAATTGCCGGACACATTTTCACCGAATTCACCATCGCCGCGCGTTAGACCGCGCACGAAAACACCGTTTTCATAAAGCAATGAAACGCCTAACCCATCTATCTTTAACTCTGTAACGTATTCAACGGGTTCGTCTTCCAACAATTTCCGTACCCGCACACCGAAATCCAGCAATTCGTCTCTGCCAAAAGTGTTATCCAGACTGAGCATTGGGCTGCGGTGTGGTATCCGTGAACCTAATGCGACACCACCACCAACGCGTTGTGTGGGGGAGTCTGACGGGATGTCCTCTGGCGATGCTTTTTCAAGTTCCTCCAGTTGCCGCATGAGTGCGTCAAAATCTGCATCAGATATTTCGGGTTGGTCATCAATATAGTATTTACGCTCATGGTAGCGGACCAGTTCTCTGAGTTTGTTTATGTCGGTATTCATTTTTCTTTGGGAGTATCCTGTCTTGGGTATATATCGGTGCTGATAACACCATCGGCTGCGTCTTGATAAGAGTTTAGACCTATCAACAGGTACTAACGCTACTGCTTTAGCGAGAGTTAATTTGGATATTGGATTCCATACGGATAGGTTTATCCATGAAAACGTTTTTATGGAATCTTCGGTTACAGAATATGGATAGCGTTTGAGGAACTGAAACGGTAACAAAAAAAGAATGAGGTGGAGATTTCCACATTCTTTTAGTATAAGTATGCTTTTATCGGAGGCAGGATTTCCATCGGGTATGGGGGATTATTTACTCTTGACCTTGGTCAACTTCAATCTTAACCCATGAATCCCATTTATGAATTTCAGCAAACTTTTTGACGCATTCCTCTCCGTTTTGTATATATTCTTGAATTATATTTGAGTCCGTACCTTCAGGATAGCGAACTATTAGGACAAGAGTTTTCCCATCCTCTTTTGGAATAAATACTGTACTTATTTCATTATTACTTTGTGTGCTTAGATATGGGAATAATGAATTTAATTCCATTGCTAACCATTCCAACCGGGATGGTGTGTAATCTTCAAAGCCTGGAGCTCTTTCTGCCATCTTGATCTCCTTTGTTCATTATAAATACTTGAGAATGAGAGGAACTATAATTGCCGCAATGGCTACGGCTGTACCTATAAACCATCTCAATCCTGAAACTTTATCCTTGATGTCATCCTTAAGATCTGTTTTAACTTCTCTGATGTCTTTCTCCAAGTCTGTTTTGACTTGCATAATATCTTCCTTAAGGTCCGTTTTGATTTCCGTAATCCGACCTTCAAGGCGCGTTTCTATCTGAACTAACCCTCGATCAGTTTCTTCTTTATGATCCGTAAAATGTTGTAAGAATTCAAATATGTTGTCTTTAGATTCTGTCATGACCCACTCCCTGTCTGGATGTTGCACCTCGTACTAAACTAAAGTCTATCATAAAAGAACAAATAATGCAAGAATGACTGACTTGTTTCCAGGGTTATTTAGTTTTTAGAGTTTTCCATTATTGATGTTTACTCAAAGTTAATATCCCAGGCCGGTAGGTGCGGTTTCCTAACCGCACCGTATCGGACAAGAAAAATAGTTATGAAGGTTTTTGATCCAAATCCGGTGCGGTTAGGAAACCGCACCTACCGCAATGTATAAGTAATCAACGTATTATTTTACGGACAGATTACATAAAAAAAGGCGGAGCAAACTCCGCCGAGGAATATAAAAAAATGAATTTGTCGATGCTGGTGAGGTTGCCTAACTTCACCGGTTACACAATTCGCGTTACGATCCCTACTGAAGTGCTTCCAAAAAAAGCAGTTTACTTCAAAATCAACATCTTACGCGTAGCGGTAAAGTTGCCTGCGGTGAGTGTATAAAAATAGATGCCACTCGCCACACGTTCGCTTTGTTCATTTCTACCATCCCAATATACCGCACGGCTACGATGTTCATAAATTCCAGCAGGTTGATGACCCAATATCAAGGTCCGAACCAAGTCTCCGTTTATTGCATAGATCTGTAATGTCACTTCAGCGGGTTGTGCTAAATGATAAGGTATCCACGTCTCCGGATTAAACGGATTCGGATAGTTTGCCAAAAGGGCAGTCGCTTTCGGTTGCAAGGTTGCCAACAATTGTTCAAGCACAATAATACCCTGTCGGAAGGTTGGATCGCTGGTGTTGTGTTGTTTCGCCTTATCAATCCATCGTTGTAAATTCGCTGCTGTCCATATAGATGCGGGCGAGGCAGGTGCCGACTCCAAGGCTGCAAGCACTAATGCTATATCTTCTTTATTGACGATACCATCTCCGTTTACATCAGTATTTGGTAAGATGCCTTCAGGTGGGGTCATACCTATTGTTGCTGCTACCAAGACAAGATCCTCAATATCTACGACTGCATCGGCATTCACATCGGCTGCAACATGGTTTTGCGGTAAAATGACGGTGGTGGTAAAGATCGCCTCCGATTTTATGCCCTCCGCCGATACGCGAACCGTATTGATACCGGGTGTCCAGCCAAGTGTAAGCGTTGTTTGTGCATGCCCATCCGCATCGGTCATCGTAGTTGTATCCGTAAGTTTTCCATCTCCGGCGTTGACAGTAAAAGTGACAGATACACCCGGCATAGGTTCACCTTTTTCATCCATTACTGCCACAACAAAGGGAGATGACAGGACTTTTCCTGCAAAACCTTCCTGACTATCTCCTGAGATTTTTAGGAGCGCGGGATGTGCAATAGAAGAAAACCATACCTCAACCCCTTTTGCTTGCATGGCAGGAATGTGGGTATTGATGGAGGCATAACTCAGTGGGTTGAGCCCAAGATACAACGTTCTCAGTTGTGTAAGTTCTGCAAGGGGGGCCACATCGGCGATATTGTTGACCTGAAGATTCAAGTCTCTCAGTTGTGTGAGTTCTGCAAGGGGGGCCACATCGGCGATATTGTTGCCCGAAAGATCCAACGTTGTCAGTTGTGTAAGTCCTACCAGGGGGGGCCACATCGGCGATATTGTTGCCCGAAAGATCCAACGTTGTCAGTTGTGTAAGTCCTACCAGGGGGGGCCACATCGGCGATATTATTGTGCCCAAGATGCAATACTCTCAGTTGTGTAAGTTCTGCCAGGGGGGCCACATCGGCGATATTGTTGTCCTCAAGATGCAATACTCTCAGTTGTGTGAGTCCTGCCAGGGGGGCCACATCGGCGATATTGTTGCCTCCAAGATGCAATACTCTCAGTTTTGCGTGTTCAAGCCCGGTAAGGTCTGTTATTCCGCTATCCCAGGCAGACAAGTGCCGTAAATATTGTATTGTGTGCGTCGTAATCGCATCGTTCGGTGCCAAATCGATATTCCAAGCGATGGATTCCCGCACTGCTGCTGCCAAATGCGGGTCTGGAATTGACACAACTTCAGGAGGGGGCAGCAGAGCGGAAACATCAATCGGAAAAACCTGGAACTCTATCAAATTTCCGGTTATATCAATAACGTCAAGATAGACCTTTTTATCTCTCAATGTCAAATCGGTGGTGACAAACTCAACAGTGTGACTCATCCCATTAACTCGCTTACAAGCAATGAGACCACCCTCTTTATCATCTAGTGCTTCCCCTACCCATTCCGGTTTTAGTAATAGTACTAGATGGAGACCATCCGGATCAGATACTTTAAAGCGGAGACGTATAGTATTGGGGGAGGCGGCGAGGCTCGGTGGGAGCATTTCAACTTTTGTAGGGGTATTGGCAGTGGGTTGGGCGGTATTAAAGGCACGGTGGACCTCCAAATATTCCGCAGCGCACTTTGAGATTCGGTTACGCCTCAAACCGTAGTTCATGATGTAGGTATCGTCGCGGAAGTCGTGTAGCAAACCAAAGGCATGTCCGAGCTCATGTGCAACCAGCTCAAAGTCAACACAATGGCCGGAGGCGGGTATAAGGACTCTTCCTGCAGCACTTCCAAAAGGACCACCGCGACCGCACGTAATCCCCCACGAATCATCCCCACCATCAAGTATTTCGCTACTTATATCTATCGCAGTGAGATAGTAATTTCTTGATATATCAAACTGATCCTCAATTTCTTCCCAGATATCCCATGTGTAAGGTAAATCAGCATAATATTCATCCGTGTGCTGTCCGATCACACGATGCACCACTGCTTTTCCGTTTGCATCGGTTTCAAACAGAAAAGTTTTTCTACCCAACCCGTGTGCTTCCATTTGGTCGGCATAGAATTGTTGCGCGTCTCTTATCAATCTATCCATCTTTTCATCTATGTCCGGCTGTGGATCTCGGTCATTTGGGAGAAAATAGATAAGTCTCACTATCGGCCGAGGTTCTTGGGCAAAACTCAGCGGCACAAAATTCAATAACAGGATAAGAGCTAAAAGGTAATGTTTCAGTTGCATAGTGATATGGAAAATCTCCTTCAAATTGGCGTAATAAATCTAACTGTTCTAAAACGGTACATCCTTCACACACCGGAAACCGACACTGTTATTCAGACTGGATGGCGGGAGCCTAAATCGGACGGCGTTCCGCACACCGTGAGAATTAACCAACCAAGAACCACCACGTAACACCCGATGGGATTGAACATTTTTAAAGTTTTGGAGTATATCTGCTATTGTGTCTGTTCCTGAAATCGGATTTTCAGGTGGAGAAACAATATAAAAACTTTCATCATATTCGTCAAGGCACCACTCCGACACATTCCCGCTCATATCGTATAAACCGTAGTCGTTTTCAGGATAACGACTAATATAAAGACCGACTGGGGCGGTAAATGTGTAGCCATCATCTGCATTTTTATCTGCCCACCAATGCTGTGCAAGATTTTTATCAGCGAAATTGCACTGCTTTCCGGTTGGTGCAAGGTTGCCCCAGGGATAAGTCTGCTGGATATGTCCGCCGCGTGCTGCTTTCTCCCACTCCGCTTCGGTCGGTAGGCGTTTACCTGCCCATTTTGCATAAGCCATTGCATCGTACCAACTCACAAAAACAATCGGGTGACGATCTTCCGGTGCATAAGGCACTACCTTTCCCCACTCAGGTTGTTTATACCCCGTTTGTTGAACGAACTGCTTGTATTGCCCTACAGTTACCTCATAGATGTCTATGAAGAAGGAGTCCACAAAAACAGTATGGATAGGTCGTTCATCTTCAGCAGCAATTTCTGAATCGCTTCCCATCTGAAACTCACCGCTGCGAATCATTACCATGTTTACTGGGACAACTGTATATTTCAGCGTATGATTGCCATTTGCCCAAGTCAGTTCTATACTTATATCACCGAGCGGAAACGGACCTGAGATTATGATTGCGCCGTCCAACTCACCAATCGTGCCTGGTACCACAGTTAAGTTTTCTGGGAAGGCAGTAAAAAATATACCAATAGGTTGATCAGGATGAAGTGTACTGCCTGTTCCTGGGATGGCAGCTCTGAATTCGACCGGAGGGACGTACATACCCGGTTCAACAATCTCATTGTTTTTAATATCTGATTTGTTCTCAGTTTCTAAATTGTTCTCAATATCTGAACCACAACTAAGGATAGTAATGAGGAAAAGATAGGTCATTACCAAAACGGGAAGTGTAATAATTTTTTTCATATATGTATATTATCCTTCAAGCAAGTCTGCGGGTGGGTGTATTAAGACTCCCACCCGCATCACATGACGAAATTTACTTCCGTATCAACATCTTGCGCGTTGCGGTGAAGTCGCCTGCAGTAAATGTGTAGAAATAAACACCACTCGCCACAGACTCACCATTTTCATTTTTCCCATTCCAGTAAGCCGCGTGACTCCTGTTCTGGTAAATACCTACTGCCTTATGACCTAAATCCAACTTTTGCACCAACTTTCCATCCGCAGCATAGATTGAAATACTCACATCCGCAGGTTTTGCTAACTGATACGGTATCCACGTTTCTGGATTGAACGGATTTGGATAATTAGGTAGAAGTTCCGTTTCTTTAGGAGTTAATACTGCAAGGAGTTGTTCAAGAACAAAAATTCCGCGTCTTAAAGTGCCATCAGTCAAGTTTAAACTTTGTGCTTGTGTAAGCCACTGCTGGACATCTATTCTCGTAGGTACTACCTTAAGATCGCGACTCCATACTGATGGCGCGTCTGCGGTATTCCCTATTGCTCCTGCAACCAACACCAGGTCTATAATGTCAACGACACCATCCGCATTAACGTCCGCACTGTTCTCACCTGTTTCACCGAAGTTTGAGGCAACTGCTACCAAATCAAGGATATTGACTGCACCATCCTCATTGATATCTTCAGGGGGATATGCTGCCTTAACAATTTCAATCTGTGTATTTTCTACAATGTTCGGGTTTGAACGTACTCCTTCTGAATTAACAAGACTGACATCGGACAATGTCAATGTGGATGTCTTGACAGCAATGAGTTCAAAAGTGAGTGTTGCAAGGAATCCATCACCGTTGCTTTCCCCTGCAAGTGAACTTGCGGCAAGCGTCACCTTATTTCCTTCAACAACAGTCGGTACAAAAAATGCACCATGGGGGAAATAGTCTCCGTTCTCACTTGAGACGTACTGGAGTACAGTGGTATCAAACTGCACAGTTGCCTGATAACCAGCGACGTTTTCGCCCTCTGTGATGTTAAGCGGAAATGTCAACAGTTTCCCAATTATAGGTGCTTGTATTGGCGTTGTTGAAATACTCACAGTGGCGTCTGATGAAGCGGGTGTACTTGGCGTATCGTCCATGGGGTCGGTAAGGGTCATATCCCACAGCAGCACTGTTCCATCTCTACTTCCACTCGCTAGGGTGCTGCCATCAGCGTTGAAGTCCAGAGCATAGACTAAATCGGTATGCCCGTTGTGCGTTTGCAGGTGGATCCCCTTGTGGACATCCCAAATCCGGATGGTCTTATCAAAACCCCCGGTAGCGAGTGTTCGTCCATCAGGACTGAATACCACACTCACGACCCGATCTGTATGTCCCGTGAGTTTCTGTAACTGTTCACCAGAACGAGGATGCCAGAGTAAGATTTCGTTATTTAAATCCCCAGCAATTATACTACCATCCTTAGAAAATGCCACAGCGTAGGTGTCGTTCCCTCTTCCCACGAAGGTTCTTAGGCGCCGTTCAGTGCGCAAATGCCAAAGGGAGGTGCCTCCACTAGCGTTTCCAGCATATATGTTACCATCAGCGGTGGCAATAACACACATCTGTCCATCAGAACTGAAATCTAAGCCATTGACCCAATCACCTACACTGATAGTCTGCTTGTGTTCCCCCGTGTTGGCATCCCATAGACGGAAAGTAGAGTCCTGGCCACCACTAGCTAGTGTTTCCCCATTTGGACTAAAGGCAACGATCTGAACGGGTTCTTTATGCCCGGGGAGCGTCTGCTTGTGTTCACCCGTGGCGACATCCCACAGACGGACGGTTTCGTCATGGCTTCCGCTTGCCAGTGTCTTTTCATCGGGACTAAAGGCAACACTCCTGACTTGATTCGCGTGTCCTATAAGTGTCTGCTTGTGTTGTCTAGTGGTGACATCAAATAACTGAATCGTGCCATCTTCATAACCACTTGCGATTGTCTTATTATCTGGAGAAAGAGCAACAGTATAAACAGTCCGCGTATGCCCTTTAAGGATGTGTAAAAGTTCTCCTGTGTTTGCGTTCCAAAACCTAATTTCTGTCCAACTCACACTTACGATTGTATTCCCATCTGGACTGAATGTTACACCTAAGATTCCATTTTTATGTCCTTCAAGGTTATGCAGCTGTTCCCCTGTGAAAGCATCCCAAAGTTTAAGTCTTCTGTCATTCCCTCCACTCGCCAATATGTTTCCATCTGGAGAAAACACTACGGAATTGACTCCATAATCCCAACCATCTCTATGTTGACCAACCGTTTGCCATAATTTCCCTGTGCGTGCTCCCCACAGATCAACATATCCACTACCATCTCCAGTTGCAAGTGTGACACCATCGGAGGAATATGCAACGGCTTTGGCTCCTCGTCCTTGGCGTGCTACACCCATCTCAAGTAAAAGTTCTCCTGTGTCAACATCCCATAAACGAACAAGACCGTTCCTATCTGCACTTGCAAGCGTTTTACCATCAATAGAGAATGCTATATCATAAACCCAATTGGTTTCGTCACGATAAAAATAGCCGTCAAACGGGATCAGAGTGTGCAGCACTTGTTTTGTGTGCGTATCCCACAACCGTATCGTAAAATCTCCGTCACTGCTTGCGAATTTATTGCCATCCGGGGAAAACGCAACTGCAAGTACATAGTCTGTATGATCTTCAAGGGTGTGTAAGAGTTCACTGGTCTCTACATTCCATAACCGGACTGTTTTATCGTGAGATCCACTTATGAGCATTTTACTATCTGGGGAGAATGCTACAGCATTTACGCGTTCTGTATGTCCAGTGAGTAGTGCTATTTCAGTATATGTGTTTGCATCATATATCCAAATGCCGATGGAACTCGCCACCGCAAGGCGGGTACTATCTTGGGAATATGCTATATCATTGATCCAGCCTTTACCCAGACGGGCTTTAGCTCCCTCGGGTAAATTCCACGTTGTATAGTCTTGGGCAAAGGTATTTGGTAAATATAATATTGAAGCGAGAGTGAAAATCAAAAAAAGTGTAAATAGTGTTCTTTTCATTGTATAAAACCTGCCTTTTCATTTTTCAGTATTTTCCAAACTGGAATCATCTTTTGGGTAATACTTCCAAAGTCCCCGTTATTCTATAAACGACACAAACTGGTCGTGAACAACCTATTTTCCTCACAATGTATGTGCAGATAAGTCGTTAGCAAGCGTTAATCGTCTTTGACGTGTAAATGTGCGGGGGCGGGTGTATCCTTCACCGGTGGGCCCGGCAATAGTCATCGCTAAAAAGCCTTCGCCTTCCAATCCACAACATGCATAAGAGGGGGCATTGACAACAACAACACTACAATTCATCGCCTTGTGGTATTGTGTGATGCGCGCGGTGTTATTAGTGTGTAGCATCGCGGTGTGTCCACGTCCACCGTCTGCTGCGAGCGCACCTTTGAGTGCCTCGTCAAAATCACGCACCCGGACGACAGGCAAAATCGGCATCAGGTATTCGTTGATAACAAATCCGTGGTCAGCTGGCACTTCTACTACAACGGCAACCGTTTGTGCGGGGGCAGTAATGCCTGCTGCTGCTAAGATAGTCTTTGCGTCTTTACCGATGTATTCCTTGTTTGATTCTCCGTTTTCCGTGACAACTGCCTCAAGTGCTTCGCGTTGACTTGCATCGAGGAGATGTCCACCGTTTTTTGTCAATTCCTGGATCGTTTCATTCGCAACAGATTCAACAACAAAAAGTGCTTTCTCGCCAATACAGAGCAGATTATTGTCAAAACTTGTCCCTGCAATCACATCCCTCGCTGCTTTTGGAATATCAGCTGTTTCATCTATAATCGCGGGAGGATTACCCGGTCCAGCGGCAATTGCTTTTTTGCCACTTGTTAACGCTGCCCGCACAACGCTTGCGCCACCAGTTGCAACGACCATCGCGATGTCGGAATGGTCCATAATCTGTTTTGCTGTCCGCAGTGTCGCGTTTGCAACAGAGGTGAGTAAATTCGCAGGTCCGTCCGCTTTCACAATCGCTTCGTTGATGACATGCATGGTTTCTTCCGTGCATTCACTTGCGTTCGGATGCGGACTAAATACAACAGCATTCCCCGCGGCAACCATGATAATCGCATGGTTAATCACTGTAGAAGTCGGATTAGTGGTAGGCGTAATAGAATTAATAATACCAAACGGAACATACTCAATCAAAAGCGTGCCATTATCCCCGGACATTGACTCCGACACAAGGTCTTCCATACCGGGCGACAAGTTCACAGCACCTTCATTTTTCATTACCTTATGTTCCACGGTGCCCATTTTTGTATCTTGAACAGCCAGTTCCGCGAGTCGTTTTGCGTTTTCAAGCGAGACCTGTTTTATCGCCTCAATAATTTCGCCTCTTTTAGCAAACCCAAGCTTGACAAGTGCTTCTTGTGCTGTTTTCGCTGCGCCAATAGCCTCCTCAACAGTTCCGAAAACGCCTGACCGCGAAGAACTCGGACCAGATGTTGCAGGAGGTGTCGTAACCGTTCCATCTTTCTGCAATGTTGCTAAAACTTGTGAAACAATCTGTTCAATCTGTTTCTCATCAATTTGTGCCATTCAACCCTCCAATACCTCAAGTAGGCACGTAACTTAAACTAAAGTAAATCGGTAGATGTAGCATAAACACCGATTCTGTTCAGAAATCCGCGAATCACTAATGATCTGTTTGTTGATTGTTGGGGATTGTAAATATAGGTTATTTTCGCGCTCCCCCTTAGGCGCGATCTACATATCGCGCCGTGTCCAACACAAACAGCGAATTATTCATCCGAATCGGCAGCTGCAGCTTTTCCAGCAATAATGGTTTCAACATCCGAATGTGGACGCGGAATGACGTGTACTGATACCAATTCACCGACCGTTTTGGCAGCTTCTGCCCCTGCATCTGTGGCAGCTTGCACTGCGCCGACATCCCCACGGACCATGACGGTTACAAAACCGCCGCCTACCTGTTCTTTTCCTATTAATTTGACGTTTGCGGCTTTGACCATCGTATCGGCAGCTTCAATCGCACCGACTAACCCGCGTGTTTCAACCATTCCTAATGCTTCATTACTCATATTATTTGCTCCTTATCTGTGTAAAAAAAGTAGAATGCAAGGCACTACTCCTGTTTTGCCTAAAAGACGAATGCAGTACCTTTAATGATAAAATATGCACGTTTATATGATACTATAAATGTATATTTTCTGCAAATCAATTTTATTTGGGCAGGGTTATTTAGTTTTAAGAATTCTTAGTCATTAAGGTTAACTTCAAGTTTAGATTTTGAATCAGAATGGACATAAGTTTTCGTTGCATCATTGTTTATTGTCTGAACCGGGATTTCCAAGATTATCGGATTATCAAGATGGGTTTTTGTGGATGTAGTGTCTCTGGACATGTTTGTCGTCTGCGTTTGGACGCAGGATAGGGGTTGATGGGTAACACTGAAAAATCCTGGTTCAGACAATTAAGTGATTCAGGACAGACAATAAGTTCATTGATATATTAACGTCTGTGATAAAATCTGCCCAAAAACCGAAAACTAAATAACCCTACAATTTTATTTAGGGGGTTGCATTGGGCATTGACCTTTCTAAATTAGATCAAAATAATAAAAAATAGATGCAATTCAACGCAATACAAGGTATAATTTAAAAGCATTTATAAAATGGACTGCTCATTGTTATGTTGGAGAAAAAGATGTTCAATCGCCAAGAGGCACAAGATAACCCGCACCTAAAACTGACCTTAATTGAAAAAATTAGGCGAAAATACGATTTAACACCACCCATCACGCTAATCCTCGGACTGACAACGCTATTTTTTCTCATATTCCTCATATATCCCCTCCTCTATGTCTTTAAAGAAGCATTTTGGATTAACAACAAGTTCGACATAACATATTTCAAACTGATGGTGACCGATCCAAACATCCGGGAATTAGTTATCAATAGTTTCAAAATCGGTGTGATGGTTACACTGATGACAAGTATTATAAGCCTTCCGCTGGCATATTTCTTGACGCGCTACCGGTATCCAGGGCGGAATCTGTTACGATCTGTCATCCTCATTCCGATGATAATGCCGCCTTTCGTTGGTGCTATCGGCATGCAAGAGTTTTTCGGACCATACGGCAGCATAAACATGCTTCTCGTGAAACTCAAACTGATGGATATTACTAAAACTATTGACTGGTTTGAAGGCGGTTTCTGGGCTGTAGTCCTATTGTCAACTTTGCACCTTTACCCAATAATGTATCTAAACATCGTTGCTGCATTGTCGAATGTTGATCCGAGTTTAGAGGAAGCAGCAGAAAATCTTGGGGCATCAAAGTTTCAGATATTCAGACGAATCACATTGCCTTTAATGATGCCCGGTTATTTCGCTGGTGCAATCCTTGTCTTTATTTGGGCATTCACTGATCTTGGCACACCTTTGATTTTTAATTATAACGAAGTTATTGCAGTCAGGATTTTTAGACAAGTAAACGATGCGAATGTAAATCCGATGGGTTATGCGTTGGTTGTCTTAATTATCGTCTTAACGGCACTCGCTTTTTATGTCTCTAAACGGTGGACCGGCAGCAAGCACTATGAAATGCTTGGACGTGGACACGTGACTTCACGGGAGGTGGACGCAAAGTGGGGCATGCGATGCATCATCTATCTGTTTATCGGTGGCTTGACATTTATAGCATTACTACCACATATCAGCGTCATTTTGGTATCCTTAACACCGGATGCAAGCCAATGGAACTTGACCGTGCTGCCGAAATCATTTACCTTTGCACACTATATTGAGACGTTCACGCATTCCGATACATTACCGAGCATTCTCAACAGTCTGAAATACAGCATCTTCAGCACGTTAATCGCATTGATTGTTGGCGTTGCGATCGCTTATCTCCTCACACGCAAACGCATTCCGTTCCAAAATTTGTTAGATGCGCTGGCTATGTTACCCTTGGCACTCCCTGGCGTTGCGATCGCTTTCGGATATATGGGTAGTTTCTCAGACACTTCTTTTTTCTTACAGAATCTGCCAGACGGTCTAATTGCTGTTATTGATCCGAGAAGAAATCCTACGTTTCTCTTAATTGTTGGTTATGCTGTGCGGCGGTTACCGTATATGTTACGCTCAATATATGCAGGTTTCCAGCAGACCAGTATATCCTATGAAGAAGCTTCTCAAAACATGGGTGCAACGCCAGTTCGAACCCTCTATAAAATCACATTGCCTTTGGTTTTTGCGAATATCCTTGCAGGTGCTATTCTTGTCTTCTCCTTCTCTATGCTTGAGGTGAGTGAAAGCCTGATTTTAGCAACGCAAAATCAGCACTATCCCATTACAAAAGCAATTTGGTCGCTTTCCCAACGTGTTGGGCAAGGTCCATATATCGCAAGCGCGCTGGGCGTTGTCGGAATGTTGATTTTAATTGCGTGTTTACTCGGTGCAGGGCGTGTTCTGGGTGGAAAGTTAGGCGAAATTTTCCGTATTTAGCATCTGATTTGGTCGGTTAACATGTAAAAAATCTGTCTTGACATTCAACACAGTGGCCCGTTGGGTAGAGCGCAGCGAAACCTAACGGACAATTATATACTCTCAGTAACATACACCAACTGGCAATTCTTAAAACTAAATTACCCTACTCCATTCCGTAGGAAATTTGCATCAAATTTGCCTTACTGCTATAATGAAAATGGATAGGAAAAACAAGATATAGGATGAGCAAGAATATGGAAATTCTTAACTATTTTTTACCACCACGCATTGAATTCGGGGAAGGTGCAATCGCAAACCTGGCTGAGCATGTCAAAGCATTCGGAGGCAAAAAACCGCTTATCGTTAGCGATGTAGGTATCCAAAAGGTGGGGATATTGCGCCAAGCAGTCGCACCGTTGGAAGATGCCAATTTGCCTTATGCTACATACTTAGACATTGAACCAAATCCCACAGATATAAGTGTCGTGCAAGGTGTGGAAGTCTATAAAACAGAAAAATGCGATGTGGTCATCGCTGTTGGCGGTGGGAGTGTGATGGATGCTGCGAAAGCTATCCGTCTCTTGACAACACACGCGCCACCATTAGAACCGTACTATGTGGACTCAAATGGAACGGATAAGATTCGCAACAATATGCCACCGCTGATATGCGTGCCAACAACTGCTGGGACCGGTAGTGAAGTATCTCAAGGCGCAATCATTACGGATACTTCATTACAGACAACTAACCGATGGCGAAAGCGCGCGATTATCACCCGTTTCAATATGGCAAACCTCGCGCTGCTTGACCCCGCATTAACTGTGGGAATGCCACAAGCATTGACGGCAGCAACGGGCATGGACGCTATTACACACGGAATTGAGGCTTATGTAGCAACAAAATATCACCCAATTTCAGAAGGTGTGGCATTACAAGCATTGAAGATATTAGGGGCAAATATCCGAACAGCATATCACCATGGAGATAATATTGAAGCGAGGGGGAAAATGTTGTTAGGATCATGTATGGCAGCATTTGCATTTCAGAAAGGACTTGGCGCAGTTCACTCCATTGCCCATCAGTTATCAACAGAGGCACCTATCCCGCACGGTGTCGCTAATGCAATACTTTTGCCTCCTGTAATGGAATTTAACCTACCCCATGTGATAGAAAAGTATGCAGATGTTGCAGACGCTTTAGGTGTTAATGTTGAGGGGATGTCTAAAGGGGAGGCAGCATGCGCTGCAATTGATGAAATTCGCGAATTGAACAAGGAGTTTAATATGCCCGCAGGACTCGGAGCGGCAGGTTTGGACAGAGAAAAGATCCCAAAACTCGCAGCCGATTCAATGCTTGACCACTGCCATAAACTCAATCCGAGGCAATGCTCAGAACAGGATATGCTTTATTTGCTTGAGGCTGCCTTCTAAATGTTCAATGTAACCACAATTGGAATGATTTTGCTATTGAGACAAATTAATAGGCACAATCCAACCTTCAGTATCTGCAGGCTGATAGACATTATTCCGCAGATAATCCGAAGTGTGCCACAAACAGAGGTTTTTACCGTCCGGCATCCAGACAATAGATGCAAGTTTCATAGATGTTCGTGCAATCGGATATCTCTTACCAGTATCCAAGTCATAGACCCAAAGCTTCCAGCGGAGCCCCACACAATCCTCACGTTCTAAGTATGCTAACCGATTCCCTGTTGGCGACCATGCGGGTGCAGTGTGTTTCAAAATCCGATGTTTCACGGATTTGTCTGTAATTCCAGCGATATGAAGCCGTTTATCAAGAACCGGATCTTGTCGATTGCTGCCAGAAAGCACATAGGCAAGGCGCGTTCCATCGGGCGACCATCGCATCTGCCGGACACGTTGGTGTTGCGTTGGAATCTGTTTCAAACGTTCCCCTTCAACACTCTGGATACGGACCGCCGCGTACGGCACTGTGCCGTTGCCGACTTTATGAGTCTGTGTCACCTCAAAAGCGAGTCGGTTTCCATCTGGTGACCAGGAAGGTGCATGCAAATAGAGAGGCGCTTGTCCAAGTCGTTTATATAGGACTCGCGCAACAGCTCTACCATCGCTACCATCACTGTTGATCCGAAAAACTAAATCATAACCTTTTTCACGGCGTCTAAATGCCAATTGATTAGCCGTAGGTGACCATGCTGGCCCCGCACCTCTTATCAGTTTTTTGATATGCCCTAATTCCCAATCGGCAGTAAAAACAAAACGATCATCGTCTACTTTGGCTTCAAATGCTATTAAACGGTTATCCAGTGACCAAGAAACATGTGGGTTGTAAAACTGACCGGTATAGAGTTTCTGTGCTTGTTTTCCCTCTTTGTCCATAATCCAAAGTTCACTCGCCTCCCAATAACTTCCACTCAGATCAGTTCTCTTTAGCATGGCAATACGTTCACCATCAGGGCTCCAATACGGATATTCTGCACCTTTGATCAGATGGACTATCCGAGATTCCCCACAAAAGTTGGTGTTTAACAGCATCCCATCTGTCTCTTTAAATTGCCCAAAAGCGAATTTATCTATCCATACTTTTTCCTTGTTCGGTAGTTGGACCTGATACCAATCTTTTGTCGTTTGCAGGATGGGTAAGCTCGTGCCATCATTGAGATATAACAGTGGTGAGGTGCCATTTTTCTCTACATAAACAGGGGCATTATCACGCGTAACAATACCGTGTTGTTGGGTATCAATTTCAGAGGGGCCGCTTTCAGTTGCATTAGCGAAGGCATAGATTGATCCATCAGTAGATGCGGCATATAAAACGCCTTCGGAGATTGCAGGCGCAGCATTGACAGGACCGCCAACCTGATAAGACCAAACTTCTGTTTTAGACGTTATATCGATCGCATGAATTTTCCCATTGAGCGCGCCGATATAGACGATACCGTTTGCAGTAATAGGATAACTCTCACTTCCTGCGGTATATTTACGCCATAAATTCGCGTTGTACTGTGGAAAAACAGGGCGAAACTCTGCATTTACACAACCGTATTCTATGTCGTTGATGGTAACTGTGCGTTGTCGTTCCAATTTAAGTTTGCCAGTAATCGCATCCAGCATGTATATTCGTGTAGGATAAGCACCAGTATAAACAGTCCCATCAAAAACAATGGGCGGTGCGTCCATCCAACCTTTCGTCTTGAATTCCCAAAGCAGGTCCCCTGTTTTGGCATCAAGTGCATAAAACATATTATCCCGTGTACTGAAATAGACGCGTCCCCCCCAAACAGCAGCAGAATATCGGATAGCGCTTTTGGCATTGAAAACCCACTTTATCCCCCATTCCTTAGCGTTCAAAGCATAAAGTTTGCCGTCCGCGGAACCGACATAAAGAATTCCATTCGCTACCACCGGAGATGCGCTTATAGGACCGCCAGTTTTAAATTGCCACAACAAATGTAGGGGCGGCTTAATTGTTTTGTCCGGACTCTTTCCAGATAACTGCAAGTCGTGCATGAACATGTGCCAATCTTCAGCCCGAAGAGGCGTGATCGGAGGCATAACGACTTCAGGAGAATCAGTTTTTGGCGTTGATGCGGGGGATTTCTGAGGTTTTTCTTCGGAATTACAACCCGACAGAAGGAGCAAAGGAACGAAAAGTCCTAAAAATAGTATAACGGTTCTGAATTTTGTGATGTGAAGCATGGTTTTGCAAAGTAGTCGGAAACATGTAGAATTTGTGAAGTAACGAAAATCCGTTATCACTAATATAGCATATAGGCAGTTATATGTCAACTATTGATTTATTGCTTAGCGTTCTTGATTGACATTTTTTCTTAGACCTATTATACTTTTGCTAACTGAACAATTATCGGACAGCAACGTTATAATGTAAATACAACAGAGCAACCTAATCTATTCATCCGGAGGAACATATATGTCAAAAACAGACTATCCACTGAACGCCTCACACCAATGGACGAGGCGGATTCTAATTTATCTTCTGAACATCTTGATCACGCTTGGTACATTAGCATCTATCGGTTATGCACAACCCCATATTGTCTTCGTTGTAGGCGAGAATGAATATCGTTCTGAAGTAACGATGCCCGCATTGGCTAAGGTGTTGGAAGACCACTATGATTTTCGTACCACAGTTCTCATTGACGACGTACTTCAAGGTGGCGATGAAAACAACATCAATGGACTTGACGCGCTCGAAACTGCTGATCTACTCGTTTTGTATCTGCGATTCCGCCAACTTCCGGATGACCAACTTGCGTTATTACAAAAATACATTGACAGTGGCGGTCCTATCCTCGCCTTCCGCACAACGACGCACGCCTTTGCCTACGAAGAGGAAGACGAGCGTGCAACAAAATGGAACAGTTTCGGTGCACGCGAACTCGGTGCGCCGTGGATATACCACTATGGGCACGGTGCCAGCACCGATGCTACAATTGTCGGCAATCACCCAATTCTTGCAGGCGTAAGTCCTACGTTTCACGTTCGATCCTGGACCTACCATGTCCGCCCCAACTATCCACCGAAAGATGCACAAGTCTTAGTGCAAGGACGCCCTGTTTTGCCCGAAGGGGAGCGCGGCGGTGATGAGACGGTGAACCCAATCGCATGGACACACACCCATTCTGGCGGCGGACGTGTGTTCACTACCACGATGGGACACCCAGAGGACTTCAGAGTGAGCGATTTTCGCCGCCTCATCGTCAACGGTGTCTACTGGTGTCTCGAAAGTGAAGCACCACGACGATATGCCCCCGGTTGGCCTGCGAAAACTGGACAGCCGTGGCGAGATATGGACTACGGTCCATTCCTATCCACAGCCGTTGCAGCAAATGCCGATAACCTTACTTACAAGGGCATTGTTATTCCGCTTACGCCGGAACTCACAAACGGTGCAGTGGTGTTCGACACAGATATGTTGCGCTACTCAGCGGGCTGGATTGATGGATTGATTGACTTCGCTGATGTTGAATTCAACGGTTGGCATCAGAGCTACCCATCTATTGAAGGGAAGCTGCTGTGGGAAAACCGAGTGGGTCCTGGTTGGGCAAAGGATGACAGCTTTGAGGATATACGATCCGTTTCCTTTGGTCCTCTACCAAGAGATTGGGCACATTGGAAAGGATTGTATCTTCACGGTAACCGCGTCATTTTATCGTATACAGTAGGCACTCGCTCGGTGCTGGAATCCCCATCACTTGAAAGCGGAGAAAAGGGACTCGCTTTTGTTCGAACTCTCCGCCTCGGTCCCGCCACGTCAAGCACACTTGTCCGTATCGCAACAATGCCTGATGGCGAAGCATCCAATCTGCCTGAATTTTCACGTGGTACTGCTGTCGCTCTGTGCCCACCAGACACAGAACCTGGGTCACCAGGCAGCTTGTTGGCAGCTTTGATTGACGCGCCGAAAGGCACACAGTGGGAAACAGCACATGACGAGATCCGCGTACGGTTTCCGCCATCTGACCAAGCAATTTCAGCGAAAATCCTGATTACGCCAACGATCCATGATACACTTGACTTAGACACGTGGAAAGAATTTGTTGATATATCTCCTTCTGTTGAAGATCTGACGAAACTGATACAAGGCGGACCCCAACGTTGGTCGGAAAAGCTGAATATGACAGGACACACCGATATACAGCGAAAAATCAGGTTGGAAACGGTGAAAATAGACGCAGAGACAACCACTTGGCATCTTGAAAAAGAGGGATATCTCCCCAAAATACTTTCAATGGACAATCTGTCACCAGTTCCCGGTGATACTGGTAGTGCAGATCAGTACATCGCTGTTCTGCTTCCGCCTGACAAAACAACACAGGCCGCGGCTGCACAAAAACATAAGGATGATCCCGGTTTGATCGGGTATTGGCAATTTGATGAAGGTAACGGTTCACACACAGTAAGTGAAACACCTGAAGAATCAGCAATTACCCTTGATGGCGTTCACTGGGAAGACGGACGACAGGGCAGTAGTCTTGGATTCGATGGTGATGCGGAAGCACGTTTTGAGGAAGACTTTGCCCTTGATTTTGACACCACGGATCTGACCTTTGCTGTGTGGATTGCCACCGAAGACGACGGTTCAATCTTCTCTGAGGCACTTGAGGACCCAGAGTGGGTGCCTAATGGCAAAACCTTTTTTATCCGAAATGGACAATTGGCGTTTGATGTCGGTTGGGTCGGTGTCGTCAGCAGTGCAGCAGGCGGTGGAAAATCGGTCACTGATGGCGTTTGGCATCATGTCGGATTGACGTGGCGACATCAAAGTGGAGAAGTAACCCTGTTTTTGGATGGAGAGATCGTCGCTGAAGGCACGCTCAAGCCAGATGATGAATTGGAAGATGATATTTGGCGACTCGGATTCACCGCAGAGAATTTCCCAGAAGAATCTCCGTGGTTAGAAGGGAAGCTTGACGAAATGCATCTATACAACCGAGTGCTCTCAGCAGAAGATATGCGAAAACTCTATAAAGGTCTTCAAGAACCGCCTATAACTGCAGCAGCCGTCGTCCAACAGATTGAAGGGGCGAAATGGGTGATAGACTCCGAACACGTTTCACTTCAACTCCCCGCAGGCACAACCGCAACAGTTCTTGTCTGGAATGGCAGCGAATCGGAACTTCCTGAGTTTGCAAGGTTAACAGCAAACGATGGGATTGACCCTGGTAAACCGTTCGCGGTCGATAAGATAGATTGGCCTGAAGAAAATCCGTGGGAATCGTGGATACGTTTCGGTGGGTTCGACTTCTTCCCGGATGGCAATCGGGCTGCGCTTTCCACTTGGAACGGTGATGTTTGGACAGTAACTGGACTTAATGGGACTTTGGACACACTCGTATGGCAACGCATCGCCACCGGTCTGAATCAACCACTTGGACTAAAAATTGTCGGGAAGCTGATTTATGTTGCCGGACGTGATCAGATCACCCGTCTTGTGGATCTCAACGGAGACGGTGAAACTGACTTCTACGAGAATTTTAACAATGACGTTTACAACAGTGAACACTTCCACGAGCAGGTTATGGACTTGCAGACCGATGCAGCGGGGAACTTCTACTATATGAAGTCGGGTCGTCACGCATTACCTGCCCAACATCCACACCACGGCACGCTCATCAAAGTCCCACCAGATGGAAAACAATCCACCGTAATTGCTTATGGATTTCGCGCATCAAATGGGCTTGGAATTAGTCCTGGTCCGATATTCTACGGCACTGATCAGGAAGGTTACTGGATGCCCGCAAACCGGCTAAACCGAATCGCTTCCCCCGGCAAATTCTACGGAAATCTGCTGGGGTGGTACCCGCCCGGTGAACCACCCAGTACCTACGAACCGCCTCTCTGCTGGGTCGCGCCTTTTGTTGACCGTTCACCTGCAACATTAGTCTGGATTCCTACAGACAGATGGGGAGAAATGGGTGATTCTCTACTCTCAGTTAGCTACGGCACAGGAAAAGTATACGCGGTTCTTCAGCAGCAAATAGGGGAAACAGTGCAGGGGGCACTTACTGAAATGGGTTTAGAGTTTCCCACAGGTGTGATGCGTGGACGATTTCATCCAATCAGCGGGGATCTCTACATTGCTGGTCTATTCGGATGGTCGTCCAACAAACAGGAAGATACCGGGTTTTACCGGGTACGCATGACAGGGGCACCACTTCGTACACCGAAATCGTTTCGCGCTGTCAAGGATGGCTTAATCATCGATTTTTATGAACCACTTGCACCAGAGTCTGCAACAAGTACAGAAAACTGGCGGGTACAAAGTTGGGAGTATCGTTGGTCTAAAGACTACGGTTCACCACAGTTGAAACGTTCTGGTGAGGAAGGTAGAGATGTACATACCGTCCAATCAGTAACACTCTCCGAAGATGGCAAAACGGTCTACCTCAAAATACCGACTCTGACACCTACCATGCAGTTTCATGTTGAGATTAAGGGCAACTTTGCAGATGGCGTACCGTTGGATTGCTATTTGCACGGCACAATACACACGCTTGAAGAAAAACCGTAGCGAAAGTTAAATGCTTTATCGTCAAAGCGTTCCTGCATGTGATTTGACGTATTCTGCTATAGGTGTTGATTTAAGAAGACAAACCCATTTGGGTGTCTTCAGTCCCGCCCAAATGCCGGGACGCGCATTTATGGTGAACATTGAAATTAAAGAGACACATTTTTGTAGGAGCGATCTCCGAATCGCGACAAAACTCACTGGTAGTCGGGAATCGGAGTTCCCTCCTACACCTCAAAATGTCCTGTTAATTCTAAAGTTCACTATAATGAAAAGGACCGATTTAATTACTTAATCTTCGGACAGTTTGCGCTACAAAGTCCAGTTAGAAACGTGCAGAATTTGTGAAGTAACGAAAATCCGTTACCACTAATATAGCGTATTGCCATAGATATGTCAAGTTTTCTTGAAAATCCTTTGATTTTGTGTTACAATTTCATTTTTATGAAAACAACACCATGTCAAGTTACAAACGGTGAAGAAATGAATAAATTATTGGCAGACGTAGACCCACAAATAGTAGAAATTACCGCCAATGACTTGGCACGTCAGCAAAATACACTGATGCTTATCCCGTCGGAGAACTATGCCAGCCGAGCTGTGATGGAAATTCAGGGCAGCATTTTAACGAACAAATACGCTGAGGGGTATCCTGGTGAACGTTACTATAACGGTTGCGAGTTTATGGATGGGGTGGAATCGCTTGCAATTGAACGTGCTAAAGCACTCTTCGGTGCTGAGCATGTGAATGTGCAACCGCACGCTGGCACACAAGCGAATATGGCGGCATATCACGCACTGCTTGACCCGGGCGACACCATCTTAGCAATGTCTCTGAGTCACGGGGGGCATCTGAGTCATGGTGATAAAGTCAACTTTTCTGGGCGTTATTACAACGTTGTTGCTTATGGTGTAGATGCTGAAACAGAGTTAATTGACATGGAAACGGTCGCGAGTCTTGCAGAGCAGCATCGTCCAAAACTTATTGTTGTCGGTGCAACAGCATATCCGCGTCATTTTGATTTTGCTGCGTGGCGACAGGTTGCCGATTCCGTGGGGGCATACTTGCTTGCAGATATAGCACACATTGCTGGACTTATTGCAGGCGGTGTTCATCCTGACCCGGTCCCATATAGCGATGTGGTTACCACAACAACACATAAAACCTTACGCGGTCCTCGTGGTGCGATGATTATGTGTAAGGAAGAACATGCAGCCAAGATAGATCGAGCTGTTTTTCCCGGTTTACAAGGTGGACCTTTCCTACATACAATCGCCGCAAGAGCAGTTGCTTTTAAGGAAGCAAGCGAACCTGAGTTTAAAACATATCAAGAACAAATTGTGAAGAATGCAAAGGCACTTGCCGAGAGATTAATGGAGAATGGGTTCCGATTAGTCAGCGGCGGCACAGAAAATCATTTAATGTTAATAGATTTAACCACTAAATATGAAAAATTGAGTGGTAGACAGGCAGCGGATCATCTTGAGGATGCAGGCATTATTGTCAATAAAAACACTATCCCGTTTGACAAAAGGAAACCGAAAACAACAAGCGGGATTCGTCTTGGCACACCGATGGTTACGACGCGCGGCATGAAAGAAGATGCGATGGTTCACATCGCAGATTTTATGACTGAGACACTTGAAAATAGACTGAAAGGCTCTATTAAACGGCGAATTCGAGAGAAAGTCAAAGAATTCTGCACGCAATTCCCGATTTATGAATATTTAAATTAATTTGTATTTGGTGTTGATTCCGCGCATTATTGGAGGAAAGACAGATAAAAAAGAGAGAACGGATAATATTAATAAGTGTAATAGGCTTCATAATCGGTCTTTTCGGATCTTATAACATTTTGTCTGAATCCGAATTTTTTAAATCCATTAGTAGTGTGTTCAGTATATTAGGATTTGTTGGTTTTGTGATGGCGTTATGGATCGTTGTTAGATATTATAGGAGTGAGGACAATTAGTCCACACGCTAAACCTAAAATTAGGCACATTTTGTGTGCTGTAACCGATAATATCAATAATTTGGACTACAAAGCAGCACTTGCCTATATTGAGCAGTTCATTGATTACGAAAGAAGTCCGGACTTTTCGCGTCAGGCACGATTCTACAATCTGAATCGTATCTCACAGTTATTAGATCTGCTTGGAAATCCGCATGATAAATTAAAAGTTATCCATATCGCAGGGAGTAAAGGGAAAGGATCAACAGCAGCGATCATTGCATCTGTGCTAACACATGCAGGCTATAAAACGGGTCTGTTTACGTCTCCACATCTTATAACGCCGCGGGAACGGTGTCGTATTGATGATGAACTCATCTCAGAAGCAGAAGTTGCATTTTACATAAATAAACTCAGCCCTGCGATTGAAATCGTCTCCGCTTCCGAATTTGGGCGTGTTTCGTTTTTTGAAATATACACAGCACTTGCTTTTACCTATTTTGCTGATAAAGCAACAGATTTTGCTGTCATTGAAGTTGGTTTAGGGGGTAGACTTGACGCAACGAATGTTGTATCCCCCGTAACATCTGTTATTACCCCAATTGGTTTAGAACACACGGCTATATTAGGAGAAACATACACCGAGATAGCAAGCGAAAAGGCAGAAATTATAAAACAAGGGTGCCCGGTAGGACTTGCACCGCAACACTCTGAAGCGCGAGTTGTAATTGAGAAGGTAGCGATTGAACGGAACGCACCGATTGTTGAAGTCAAGAATTTTGTCCAACGAGACTCTGATATATCAGTTTCACAACCCGTTCTGAATTCCGAAGGCGTAACTGTAGCACAACAATTTGATGTAGAGACAGATTCTGAACGTTATTCGCAGCTCATGTTGCCGCTACTTGGACACCATCAGTATGTGAATGGGACAACTGCCATCGCAGCAATTGAATGTCTGAAACAGAAAGAATATGTAATTTCGAGAGACAGTGTTTATGCGGGCTTTAAAAATGTGCAGTGGCACGGACGGATTCAGCAAGTAATGTCCTCACCGCTTGTTGTGCTGGATGGTGCACATTCACCTATTTCAATGGAAACGTTTTGTCGTGCTATTCGTGAAAATTTTCGTTACACAAAAGCGATTTTTATTGTTAGTATTATGAAAGATAAGGATTTAACCGCAATTGGCGAGATTGTTTCAAAAACCGCTGATCACGTGATTGCAACACAAGTTTCCGATAACCCGCGTGTCCTGCCCGCAGAAACAATACAAGATGCTTGGTCGAGCGTATGTCCGAAGATCACAACATGTCCAACCCCAGAATTAGCAATCAAGAAAGGTTTATCGTCCGCATCCCCTACAGATTTGATCTGCGTGACAGGTTCACTCTATCTCGTCGGACAAGCACTCAAATTTTTTAATTGGGATTACGAATAAATATAAAAAAAGAGAGGTTTTTAATGCGTGAAATTACTTGCAAAAGACGGTGGTTAAATTGGAAGGTATTTCTAACCTGCTTACCTGTTTTGAATTTAGCCACTACGGCTTTTGCCCAATCAGACCCCACCCCTGCTGTACCGCTGATATGGTGGATTGCCCCAGTCGGTTCACTTATTGCTTTAGCTTTTGCATTCCACTTCTATCGCTCTGTGATGAAACAGGACGAAGGTAACGATACAATGCGTGACATTGCACAATCTGTCCGAGAAGGGGCGATGGCGTATCTGAGACAACAATATAAAGTGGTCGGCATTGTTTTCGCTGTCCTTTGTCTTATCTTCATCTTCATGGCTTTTGTTCTCAAAGCACAAAATCAGGTTGTTCCGTTTGCATTTCTTACAGGCGGTTTTTTCTCAGGACTCTGCGGTTTCCTCGGCATGAAAACCGCAACGAATGCCTCTGCACGTACGACAAGTGCTGCAATGCAAGGACTTAATGCGGGACTAAGAGTCTCATTCCGTGCAGGCGCGGTCATGGGATTGATAGTCGTTGGATTCGCACTCCTTGACATTACGGGATGGTTTCTCATTCTCTACTACATCTTTCCTAAGATCCCTTGGATAGGCGCCGAATTTTTAGGCAAAAATCCACTACCGCAGATTACTGTGATTATGCTCAGTTTCGGTATGGGGGCTTCAACACAGGCTCTGTTTGCTCGCGTTGGTGGTGGTATCTATACCAAAGCAGCAGATGTTGGTGCTGATCTTGTCGGAAAAGTAGAAGCAGGAATCCCTGAAGACGATCCGCGAAACCCCGCTGTGATTGCAGATAACGTCGGCGATAATGTCGGTGATGTTGCGGGTATGGGTGCGGATCTTTACGAATCTTATGCTGGCTCAATCCTTGCAACTGCTGCCCTCGGTGTTGCTGCTGTTGCTGCTAAAGACTACAATAATCTTGCCCTTCAATTAAAATACCTCTCTGCTCCAATGATTATTGCTGGTATTGGTGTGATTCTCTCAATTTTGGGTATCTATATGGTGCGCACAAAAGAGGGCGCGTCAATGAGACAGTTGATGGGTTCCTTGAACCTCGGCATCAATGGAAGTGCTTTAGGTATCGCTATTGTGTCACTTCCGGTACTTATTTACCTTGATCTTCCGAATAAGTGGCAGGTTTGGGGTGCGATTGTCGCTGGACTTGTTGCAGGATTAGTTATCGGTAAAGTCACCGAAATTTTTACCTCTCACGAGTATAAACCGACGCGTGCCATTGCAAAGCAGGCACAAACCGGCCCTGCAACGGTCATTATTGAAGGTGTTGCCGTTGGTATGGAATCAACTGCGATACCTGTTATTACAATTATCGGTGCAGTTGCTATTAGCTACTATCTTCCTGGTGGGGCAACCGAACCATTGATGGGACTTTACGGTGTCGGTATCGCTGCGGTCGGTATGCTCGCTACACTCGGCATTACACTTGCCACGGATGCTTACGGACCCATCGCAGACAATGCTGGTGGAAACGCTGAAATGGCGAAACTTGACGAAAGTGTCCGAGAACGTACAGATCAGTTAGATGCACTTGGTAATACAACTGCCGCAACAGGGAAAGGGTTTGCTATCGGTTCTGCTGCACTAACAGCACTTGCTCTATTGGCAGCCTATCTTGAGGAAATTCGGCATGGTCTAATCCATTTAGCCGACAAAGAGACTTTACTCATTGACGGAAATACAGTGGATACATTGAAAGTAACGGTAAGCCAATTCATGGATTACTATAACGTTACCTTGATGAACCCACAGGTGCTTATCGGTCTATTCATCGGTGCGGTCATGGCTTTCTATTTCTGTGCTTTGACGATGAAAGCCGTTGGACGTGCTGCGAGTGCTATGGTAGACGAGGTTCGTCGCCAATTCCGTGAAAATCCTGGCATTATGAAGGGCGAGGTAAAACCGGACTATGCACGATGTGTTAGTATATCTACGGTAGGCGCGCAACGCGAGATGATTTTTCCATCACTTATTGCTATCGTTGTGCCTGTCGCTGTTGGTTTGATTTTTAATGTTGCTGGTGTGCTTGGCTTGCTTGCAGGCGGATTAGCCACAGGTTTTGTCTTAGCAATTATGATGGCAAACGCTGGTGGTGCATGGGACAACGCGAAAAAGTTTATTGAAGAAGGTAAACATAAAGACGAATACGGTGAAAAGGGTTCAGAACAGCATAAAGCTACCGTTGTGGGTGATACCGTTGGCGATCCGTTTAAAGACACCTCAGGTCCTTCACTTAACATCTTGATTAAGTTGATGTCTATGGTTTCTGTTGTGTTTGCAGGTCTTATTGCAAAATATGGTGATGTATTCAGCAAGTGGATCGGCATGCAGTAGTTGGCATTCCTAAAGGAGCAAATATGAAAATGAACACTTTCGGACTTTTCTTAAGTTTACTCGTTCTTTTCACAATAGGGTGTCAGCAGATACAGAATCAGATGAGAGTGGAACCTAATAACGGTGAACAAAACGAGAAGCAATATTGGGGTGATGTTATCATTGGAGATGTGGATAATTTGAGTACCGATTATATATCGGGTGATATGTTTATATCGGGTAATACGTTGACACTCAACTTAGGAGGCATCAGTGGTTGTGGTTATGAAGGTGGTATGACATTGGTTGCTTCGGAGTCGTTTCTCGAATCATATCCTGTTCAGCTCAAGGTTTTCTTCATCCATCAATTCGGCCCATGCGACGCAGTTTTGGGTAATGCAGATTATCACTTTGATCTTACGCCAATTAAAACCATGTATCAAGAGGCGTACCAACAGGAAGCAGGGACAATTATTTTACGATTCAAAGATGCTCCAGACGAAGAACTTGTCTATGATTTCACAATGTAATCATACAGTAAAACGGACAATTAATGGGACACTTCTGTCCCGCAACTTGTTAGTTTGCCTCGTTTTATGCACAAACTAACAGGTTGTGGGACAACTTCTATTGTCCGTTATGTTTCCAAAACAGGTTTATCAAAGTGTCCCAATAATTTCAAAGTTCACTATAAAGGAGAAAGCAAATATGAAAATAAACAACACCTTTGGACTTTTCTTAGGTTTACTACTTGTCCTTTTCACAATAGGGTGTCAGCAACTACAGAATCAGATGAAGGTGGAACCTGATAATACCGTATCTGTTTCTGTTGATGACGATATACCTGACATGGAACCGTCTGTCGGTAAGGTTTTCATTGGTAATGCTGGTGATAGATTTGGAACTGACGAGTTTGCCTTGAATACTGCCACGATAGATGGTGACATACTGAAGGTAAGTCTATCTTACAGTGGTGGATGTGAAACCCATCAATTCACTTTGGTTGCTTCTGATTCGTTTCTTGAATCATTTCCTGTGCAGCTGTCTATTTATATCGCGCACAATGCTAACGGTGACACCTGTGAAGCATATCCGACTGAAGATTACCACTTTGATCTTACACCAATCAAAACTATGTATCAGGAAGCTTACCGACAGGAAGCAGGTACGATTGTTCTACGTCTCAAAGATGCTCCGAATTTAGAGCTTGTCTATGAATTCACAATGTAATCATACTCATCAAATCTCGGCATGATAAGGGAACCGTTCCCTTGTTTCTGCCTATCGCATTTGTAGGAGAACACAAACAAATGTCCAATAAACTGAAACCCCGAAGTTATGTGATTACCGATGGACCCGACCGCGCTGCCGCACGCACCATGCTTATGTTTGGCGATGGTGGGTTGTCCCCTGAGGACCTTGACAAACCGATTATCGGGGTGGCTAATACATGGATTGAGATCGGACCTTGTAACTTCCACTTAAGACGTCTCGCTGCAAAGGTCAAGGCGGGAATTCGAGATGCAGGTGGAACACCTCTTGAATTCAATACTGTCAGCATCTCCGATGGTATCACAATGGGAACAGAGGGCATGAAAACCTCACTTATCAGTCGAGAGGTTGTTGCCGATTCAATAGAGTTGGTCTCCATCGGCAACATGTTTGATGCTGTTGTTGCGCTGTGCGGATGTGACAAGACTGTTCCCGGTACCGTCATGGCATTGGCTCGCTTAGATATTCCATCGCTTACGCTTTACGGTGGTTCTATTATGCCGGGTAATTTTCAGGGACGCGACGTTACTATTCAAGACGTGTTTGAAGCGGTCGGTCAACATGCGGAAGGCACTATCACAGTAGAGGAATTAGACGATCTGATAAGCAAAGGATGTCCCGGCCCTGGTGCATGCGGTGGACAGTTCACTGCTAATACGATGGCAACTGCAGTTGAAATGCTGGGCATTGCACCGATGGGAAGTGGCAGTGTACCTGCTGTGGTGGAAGAGAAGGACAACGAAGCATATAAAGCGGGACAACTTGTTATGGACATGCTTGCTGCTGATCGTCGTCCCAGTCAAATTATCACACGTAAGTCTCTTGAAAATGCGATTACCTCTGTTGCTGCTACGGGCGGTTCTACAAATGGTGTTCTGCATCTCCTCGCTATTGCACACGAAGCACAAATCCCGTTGACGCTTGAAGATTTTCACACGATTAGCCAAAGAACACCTGTATTGGCAGACCTGAAACCGGGCGGACAGTTTGTCGCTACCGATCTGTATGAAGCGGGTGGTATTCAATTTTTAGCAAAACGTTTGGCAGAAGCAGGGTTGATTCATACCGATGAACTCACCGTTACAGGAAATACTATTGGTGAAGAGGCAAACGCTGCTACCGAAACCGAAGGACAGAGAGTTGTCTTACCAGCAGATGAACCATTGAAACCGACTGGTGGTTTTGCCATCTTGAGAGGAAATCTTGCACCAGACGGGTGTGTTATCAAGTTAGCCGGTCAGGACAAAACGCTGCATCGCGGTCCTGCGCGTATCTTTGAACGTGAAGAGGACACCTTTGCTGCCATCAAAGGTGGAGAAATTAAGCCCGGTGATGTTGTGGTTATCCGTTATGAGGGACCTATCGGCGGTCCTGGTATGCGTGAGATGTTAGGCGTTACTGCAGCAATCGTCGGTGCAGGCTTGAGTGAAGATGTTGCGCTGCTAACCGATGGCAGATTCTCTGGTGCTACGCACGGGTTTATGATCTGCCATGTTGCGCCTGAGGCAGCAATAGGCGGTCCCATCGCTATCCTCCAAGAGGGAGACGAAATCGTGATTGACGCGAAGGCACGCAAACTCGATGTAACGCTCTCTGATGCTGAAATCCAAGCGCGTTTTGAAAAATGGACTCCTCCCGAACCTCGCTATACACGCGGTGTTATGGCGAAATACGCAAATTCTGTCTCTTCCGCATCTGAAGGTGCTGTGACGGGGTAAAATCTGTTATTCCAACAATTACTGATTCATGCTGTTTTAATCCTTTTTCATAAGGGGCAGGTCTGTGTGCCTGTCCCTTATGTTGTTAACCAATTGAACAGAAAACACTTGCAAGATTTCTTCAAATTTAGTAACATGCTTTTATGCAAGAAGAAAATTAAAACCAGGACTTACGCATTTTTATAAAATGGTGTATACTCTTCTATTATGACTACATTTACACATTCTGAAAAGAAGGAAAGTTTATTGAAAACATTTACTATTTCGTCACATAAATCTTGAAAGAAATAGTTGTAAAATGTTGACGAAATGGATCCTTCAAATTCCTCAAAATTCAGCTGGATTGGTAAGCAAGTTGGTTCACTGTCTGCGATTTTATCAAGCGCGTGTTGAAAGAATGTCGTTTTACCAGTCTGACGCGGTGCAAAGATAACGATATACCGTCCATCTTTGACGCGGTCAATGAAATCATCAAGCTCCACTGAACGACTGACAACATAGTTTTTCTCTGGGTAAACAGGGCCTTGTGTGCCAAAACGTCTCATTTGCTTTTCCTAATTTGTGACAAGTTCCCATTGCTCTCCGTATTTTGTCATGAATTCTTGATAATCTGGATAAAATTTTAACATCTGATGTCCACCTCCAGGTTGTTCAGCATGACAACCAATACAGAGGGCTTTTAGATCTTCGGGATCATTATAACGTGTGCCCCACTCATGGTGCGCGTGTAAAAGATATGGGTTGGATTCAAGATTAATATTGCATTCACTACATGTCCAATTAGCATTTTCTCGACAAGATTGAGAGCGCACTTTCCAATCCTCTGATGAATAAAAGAAAGGTTCAAACCAATCCTCTAAAGGAAATTTTTCTGGATCTGAATCAAACACATTCCAATCATATTCTGATCTTAGTTGCTTCAGACAATTTTTACAAAGTGTCAGTTTGCAAAGTTTTAGCGGACCACTGTTAGAAAGTTTTACAAGAAATTTCCCATCCGTTGGATGTGATGCGTGGTATTTATAATATTCTCTATTCAACCGCATCTCTTGGAGTGTTTTGCAATTAGTAATATGGTATTTGGGAAGATCTCTGTATCTATCATAGTTTTTTGGTTCTCTAATGTAAAGTGCTACTTTACGGTTTTTAACAATAGGTATTATACCTTCAATTTCTAAATTATCTTCAGTTAAGTTTACACCTACTCTCATCTGCATATCTATTAGCTGCATATCTATTTCAGGTTCAATCTGAGCATTCATTTTCTCTTTTAGTTCATCTAATTCTGGAAAATTTTTTGGCAGGTTCATTGCACTTCACCCTCTTTATCAAATTCTTCCATCAACTCTTTAATTTCGTCAATGAGTTTTTCAGATTTTGTGACAACTCGGAACTCAACACGACGAGATTCCTCTTTGTTTTCATTTTCATCTGAACCAGGAATGGGTTTACTTGAGGACAATCCATTGGCGGTCAAATTTCTCTTAATCCATTCTTTATTTAGAGTTATTTGGGAATGGTTGATTCCAAGCACATATCGGAGCACGTTTCGCGCTCGATTCTGTGATAATTCCATATTTTTAAAATAAGCTTCATCAACGGTAACTTCACGATGCCACTCACTGGAGGTGTGACCTTCAATACGGATTTCCGCAACTTCATCTTTATACTTAGGTTTGGTTAATATTGCGATATACCGTGGAAAGAAATCAAGTAAAACACTTTTAAAGGCATTTGGGACAGCGGCATCCCCTTGCGTAAAAGGTTTCTTGAAACGGATAGATAAGGTCTCCATATCCAGATAACCTCTCCATTTCTCTTTAGCCAAATCTTCCTCAAATTCAGCACGTAAATCTTCAGATAAATGCGCCTGTAGATTTCTGTACGCATCAAGGAGGTTCTCAATCTTATCACGAAGTTTCGTAATTCGTTCTGTTTTACGGTTAGCATTGACCATATAACTAATGGCAATAAAAAGAAATATCACCATCAATCCTGCCATCACATCGGAGATAGAGACCCAATGTTCTTCGGTTTCCTGTCCCCGCACATTAAACAATTTTTCTATCATATATCAATTTCTCGAATTTCTGGGTAGAATCCCTTCTGCTATTGCCAGAACTTTACGAAGCCTCTCAGTTAGTGGCGTGTAGTCCTCAACAAACTTTTCAGAGAGAGCTGCAAGCTTTCCAGCTAAGGTGTTTACGGACTCTGTCAATTGTTGTTCAAGGGTTTCCTGCATGGAAACGAGGTTGCCTTGCATAGAAACATAGCCGTGTTGTAGATTATTTATAGTTGTTGAAACGGTCCCTGTCACCTCTTCAATTTGTTCTGTGAAATTATCAAGTCCGTTTATAATACTCTGTAACTGCTCGGATTGCCCTTGAAATGCCTCACGTTGTGCTTCCATGCTTGTCTGTGAGTTAGTAATCGCTTCCTGAACCGTAGACGAAAGCCCATTAGTGAGTTCATTCAAACGTTCTTCAATGAGTGGAAAAGCCTCATGCGCTTGTTCACGTAATCTACTGAACGCCTCTAATTGGTCATTCATGGTATGCAGAATAGGTTCTAAATTTTCAGCACAATCAACAATACTATGACTCCGATCTGCAATTGTACTTGACGATTCCGTTATATTTTCTAACGAACCACGAGATTGTTCAATGCTTTCAGCTGCAATTCGAAATTCCGAAGCAAGTTGATCCATCTGTTGGCGATATTGTTCCTGCCAACCTACCATTCTGTCAACTGCCTCGTTGAGATGTCTGAAATTATCGCCAAATTGATCAACCATGTTCGTATTGAATTCATCAATAACAGTCTTAAGGGCACCAACTAATTCCTCGTTAGCAAGGTTAGCAATCCTTTCAGCGACGTTGTTTGAAAATGCCTCAAATTCCTTTCTCAATTGATTGTGTTCATAAGAAACAGTTTTCGTTAATGTTCTCAGTTGTATAAAAGTTTTGTTTTGTTTCTCAGTAAATGCTGATTGTATGTCAGTGAGTGTTTTGCGGGTTTGTTCACCTTGTTCCTTTTGCTCATTGGTAAGTTCAGTTTTCATGCTATCTAAAACTTTTCGGGTTTCAATGCTCTCCCCGTTTACGGTTTCTGTTAGACTGTGTAAGTGTGTGTTTGTGGCACTTTGTCCTTCTATAATTTCAGATTGCATGTCAGTAAGTGTTTTGCGAGTTTGTTCACCTTGTTCCTTTTGTTCATTGGTAAGTTCAGTTTTTATGCTGTCTAAAACTTTTCGGGTTTCACTGCCCTCTCCGTTTACGGTTTCTGTTAGACTGTGCAAGTGTGTATTAGTCGCACTTTGTCCTTCTATAATTTCAGATTGCATTTCAGTGAGTGTTTTGCGAGTTTGTTCTCCTTGTTCCTTTTGCCCATTGGTAAGTTCAGTTTTTATGCTGTCTAAAACTTTTCGGGTTTCGTTGCTTTCACCTTTAAAGGTTTCGGTCAACTTATCCAATTTGGCAGAAAGATTACTTTCTCCAGATGTTTCAACTTTTTTTAACGTGTCTGTTAGTGTTTCAACAAACTCCTTAATTCCATCACTGCTCAAATCCTTTTTCTCATGTAATAGAGCTCTAAATTTTAGAAAAATAGCGGAAACAATTCCTACCAAAGAAGTTAGAAAAGCATGTTTGAGTCCGTCCAACAAGGTTGGAATGCTTCCTTCTATATTTTTATGATCGAAATCCAAAAGCCCAAAATAGATGCCAAGAAAAGTTCCAAATACGCCAATAACAGTAAGGATTGATGCCCATATATTAGTATGAGTATGCCAAGCATTTTTCTTCGTTAAATTGTGACGAGCATAAATTAATAAAATAATTTGAATAGATACAAATAATATTATTTCGAAATTTTCCTGAAACCACAGTATGAGATCAAAATCTTCCATAAATACCGCCTTTTAACTTGTTTTTATTCGTCAAGTATAACATAAAAAGCTTGATAATACAACGAAATTCTGAAAGCCTCTCAATCCAACGGAAACAACGGCCGCCTAACATGCCGATACGAAAAATGCAGCGGATTCACCGCAGTCAATCCGGGTGTATCCACCTCAATAATCTCCCCAGCAATAGGTTCATAAGCCGCTCGATATGCGATTGCAGCTTTCACAACAATCATCCGCATCGCCTTCGGATCAATGCCGAGACTCAGCAATTGCTGTAGACTAAAAGGCGTTTGACGTTTACTTGTCAATACAACTAACGAGTCTCGGACTGCCACAACAGATGTTAACCCCTGATTGTGATATTTTTGTCCACCGTGGCGCGGTTCCGTCTCAATAAAATGTCCATCATGAATTAAGCGGACTTTGCCGTAAATTGCTACTGGATCACCGTGAAGATTATCTGATTTCCCACCGACCTGTAACGATACTTCATTACCAACACCAGCCTGAATACAGGTTTGCACACTTTCTGGATCACAGAGGACAACGACAAATCCAGATGCCTTTTGCCGTAGCAACTCCGCCAGAATGAAAGTGCTATCACCGGGCGATCCGCCCCCTATGTTATCGCCCATTTCAACAAGAATTACAGGATGTAGATCGCTTGCAATTGCTTGCCGCACAGCGGCTGCCGCATCTGGCAGATTGAGTGTTAATTGGTCATGGACATTCCACAACATATCTGATAACTGTTCGATGTGTGATTGTGCAAGTTGTGGGTTATCGTCCGTCACAACAACAAACGATGGTCCTATCTCGGACACATCTGCATAAGGGTAGCCAGCCGCTACATTTGCGACAAGAATGTTAGCATCACGCTCTAATTGTTCGGCTTCTTTTATAATGGCACACATCGGTTGGGCACTTGTATTCTGATATAGGATATTGAGAATCATAGGCGGTTTAGCAAGTACCTGTGTAGGTATTACCTCTTCTTTGAGAATACGCATCATCAATTCTGCTGCTTGTAACCCACGCTGCCGTTGGTCAATATGTGGATTTGTTTTGTAAATCACGAGTGCTGTAGATTTGTCAACCATCTGCTGAGAGACATTTGCATGGTGGTCAAGTGTAACAACAAGTGGCAAAGATTCTCCAAAAGTGTCTCGGAGTCTTTTTAACACTTCTCCATCGCCATCAGGATAACTCTCTACCACCATCGCGCCGTGCAGAGCAAGCAGTAATCCATCCAGTTTCGGCATTGCTTTGATTTGTTGGACAAGCATATCAGTGAGTTTATCAAAAGCATCATCAGTCACAGGACCGGCAGGTGTGGCAGTTGCCATCACGGTAGGATGTGCCGTGTAGTTGTAGTCTTCTGCACCTTGAATAAACCCGCCCATTTCATGATGTGTCCCTTTCCAAACTGAAAATAGATCATCTCCAATAGTGTGAGAAAATGCCGCAAAATCGGTAGGAGTTTTACTGAACGTATTAGATTCGTGCATGATCCCGCCAATAGCAATCGTAGCCATAATGTTTCTCCGATAAATGTCGTTGTGTCCTGAAAAATTATTTTGGATATTCTATAATGCCAACTCTGGAGCATTTTAAAAACATCTTGACGAAAAACATAAAAATAGTGTATCATTTAACACTGTTTTAATCTTGAAATTTCTAATAGACTTTGGCAAACTAACATTGATAGGCGCGAATTGAGTAGCGATAGAGCGCATGACAGAAGATGGTACGCGGAAAAACCGTATTGAAGAAGCGATAGAACTCGCCGCACAAGCACACAACGGACAATTTCGAAAAGGCACTCGGACCCCGTATATATCGCATCCGTATGCAGTGGGGCTGATGTTGATGAATGCAGGGTGTTCGGAAACAGTGGTCATCGCAGGAATTCTGCACGATACCGTTGAGGATACTGACCTGACGTTAGACTGTATCCGAAAAAACTTTGGCGAAGCTGTCGCTGACATTGTTGACGGTTGTTCTGAAAATAAATCTTTAAAGTGGCGGGAACGTAAGACTGAATGTATTGAAGCGCTAAAGATCGCAAAGACAGATGTTTGTCTCGTAACGTGTGCCGACAAACTTCACAATCTACGGACTGTAATTTCGGAATACGATGACATCGGTGATACGGTATGGGAACGTTTTCATGGTGGGTTAGAGGCGCAAGCGTGGTACTACCAAAGCATTTTAGGAAGTTTGCGCATACATATAGAAAAAAATAAAAAGGGTTCGTGTGACGGGCCTGATCAGAAACAATTCGAGGTTTTATTTCAACAACTGCGACAGGCTGTGATGTTTCTTTTTGAAGGGAGATAGCATGAAGATTGCGTATGCTTTTCGGCGGTGTGCATCTTATCCTTATGATGGAGGTGGACTTCCCTCTGATGCGGAAAATAGACAACAGTTTTTACAAAAGGCGAAAGATATCGGATTTGAAGGTATTGAACTTCCAACGATGAATTTGCCAGATGCTGAAATAGGGGCACTCCGCACACAACTTGAAGATGCAGGCATGCCGTGCGTAGCAGTCCGGGGTGGCGGTGGTGCTGCACATCCGCGCGTTGCTGCCAGTAATAAACAAGCCATGATAAATGCTGTTAATTTTGCTGCCAAAGTAGGTGCAAACGTTGTGAATTCCACAGTTACAACGCCGCCACGTGACCCAAATGGCAAAGGCATATATCGTGGTGAATCTGTCTCACAAGGCTCAAGTCGTCAAGCCAGCGCAATAGACTATGAACGGACAGCGGCTGCCGTTTCTGATGTGGCTTCTGTAGCTGCGGATCAGAATGTTTCTATCTCCATTGAGGTCCATCAAAATTCAATTGTGGACAACAGTTGGTCAGCATTGCATCTACTTGCGTTAATTGACGCGCCGAATGTCGGTATCAATCCTGATTTAGGTAACATCTATTGGACTTACGATATCCCAGAGGAATCGTGTGAAGACGCAATTGTCGCGCTTGCACCGCATGTCAATTATTGGCATTGTAAGAGTCTCTATCGTGTGCATATACCAGATTTAGAGACTGCTATTTACGTCCAGGTTCCACTTCCAGATGGAGAAATTGACTATCGTTTCGCAATCGCTGCGTTGTTAGATGTGAACTATGATGGGTATCTTGCAATTGAAGGAGTCCGTTACGGTGATCAGTTTCATCAAGATGGGCGGAGTGTTGCGTATGTAAAATCTGTTATTGCAGAGCTTAAGTCGTAAAACCAACTTCAATCAGCATGAAATAACCTCCTTGAAGCGCTTACGATTTCTAACTTTTACCGTATTAACATAATTCAGATATTTTAAAATTACTTCAACCAATTAGACCTGCTCAATTGGACACCTCAAAATTATGACAAACAAAAAAATTCGTCTTACTGCAACCGTTAAATGTGCAGGCTGAGCATCAAAATTGGCTCCGGGGGAGCTTTCACATATTTTAGAAAACCTGCCGAAATCTACTGACCCAAACCTGCTGGTTGGCACAGAGACCTCTGATGACGCTGGCATATACCGTATTTCTGATGACCTTGCCCTTGTGAATACGGTGGACTATTTCACCCCTATTGTAGATGACCCCTATACATTCGGCGCGATTGCAGCTACAAATTCGCTGAGCGATGTGTATAGCATGGGCGGCACACCGAAAACAGCATTGAATATCACTTGTTGGCCCAGGGATGACCTTGCTCTCTCTATTCTTGGCGATATTGTGAGAGGTGGTGCTGAAAAGGCTGCAGAGGCAGGCGCAGCACTTCTCGGTGGACATACGGTGGATTCACCCGAATTGATGTATGGACTTGCGGTAACCGGTATTGTGCATCCTGAAAAATTTGTCAAAAACTACGGCGCACGGCCCGGTGATGTTCTCATTCTAACGAAAAATCTCGGCATCGGCATTCTCACAACGGGATTGAAATTCAATAAAATTAGTGATGAAGTCCTACCACAATTGGTTGAATCTATGACGCGACTCAACGCTTCTGCGTCTGCGGTTATGTTAAAATATGATGTGTCCGCCTGCACAGACGTAACAGGTTACGGTTTACTTGGACATGCCTCGGAAATGGCTGCAGGAAACAGTGTGCGTCTAAAAATAGATAGCAGTGCCGTTCCATACTTTGAAGATGCCCCCTCACTCGTTGCAAAGAAAACCTACACGCAGGCATATCTTGCAAATACGCAGTTCCTTTCGGATAAGGTCTCGTTTAAATCTTCTGTTTCAGAGGAGATGCACCATATTTTGATGGAAGCAGAAACGTCTGGCGGACTGTTATTTGCGCTGCCAGCAGAAAATGCGGATGCAGCTGTCCAAGAACTTCACGCTGCTGATTGTCCTGAAGCTGCTATAATTGGTGAAGTCGTGGCAGTAGATGCAGCACATATTGAGGTGCATTAGACTACTTCTCAAATGGAGAAAGGACATGACAAAAACTGAATTAGCAAAGCAGATTCGTGCTGTTTCATACCTTATAGGTGAATTTACACTTCGCTCTGGGAATATCAGTAACTTTTATTGGGATAAATATCGGTTTGAAAGTGATCCAAACCTTCTCACTGCAATCGCCAAAGAGATGGCTAAAATGCTACCCACAGAATGTGACGGTTTAGCAGGTTTAGAATTAGGGGGTGTTCCGCTTGCTACTGCAATTTCCCTACAGACAGGAATTCCCTGTTTTTATGTGCGTAAAGAGGCGAAAACTTACGGCACCTGCAATCTCATAGAAGGAGGTGTCCAAGAGAAAAGCACACTTGTTATAATAGAAGATGTTATTACGACTGCGGGGCAGGTTTGTACTTCCATAGAACAGATTCGGGCAGAGGGACACACAGTGGAACATGTTGTGGCAGCTATAGACAGGCAGGCGGGCGGAGAAGAGAAAATTAATGCGATCGGATGTTCATTCGCATCAGTTTTTACACTTGCGGCGTTAGAAGCAGTATAACACCTATTCGGTTTCACACAAGATACAAAAACATACTTGACATAAATTAATAAAATTCCGCTACAGTAAAGAAGCAGGAACAAACCGTAAGAGATTACGAGAAATGTGATAAAGATAAATGAAAATACTGTTTATTGGAGATATAGTTGGAAATCCGGGGAGAAGGGCTGTAAACGAATTTTTGAGAAAGCTTAACAAAACTTCTGAAAATTTGTATGACTTTATCATTGCTAATGGTGAAAACGCTGCTGGGGGAAGGGGTTTAACTTTTGATGTTGTGGATGGGTTATTAGCAGCAGGTGTTTCTGCAATTACAACAGGAAACCATGTTTGGGATCAGAAAGAAATCTTTGACTTCGTTGATACAACACCGCAATTGATTCGCCCTGCAAACTATCCTACAGAAGTGCCTGGACGCGGTTTTACCATAGTCCCTTCAGTTGATGGACAGGTCAAACTCGGTGTAATCAATCTCGCGGGTCAGATATTCATGAACAGATACACCAATCCATTTCATGCATTAGATGAAATACTCCCTGAGGTGAAAGCCGAAACGCCTTATGTAATACTGGATTTTCATGCTGAAGCGACTTCAGAAAAAATGGCAATGGGATGGCATGCAGATAGTAAAATAGGGGCAGTAGTTGGCACTCACACGCATGTTCAAACAGCAGATGAACGCATTTTGCCACAAGGCACCGCGTATATTACGGATGTCGGCATGACAGGCCCACACGATTCGGTTATTGGTAGCAGGATAGATAAGGTAGTTGAAAGTTTTTTAACAATGATGCCTACGCGCTTTGGTGTGGCAAAAGACAATATCAAGCTAAATGCAGTTGAGATTGAATTGGATGATGAAACAGGATTAGCACTCAGTATTGAAAGAATTCAATATCAGGTTTGAAATCTTTTAAGTATAAGACACTCGTTTTAAGGACACCCTGAATGCAGTTAGAACTTCCGATGCCTCGGACAATTTTTAGTGTTACGCAAATAACCAATACTTTATCCCGCATAATCGAGCAGCAACCAGTACTTCAAAATGTGTGGGTAAAGGGACAAGTTTCAAATCTGAGGCGTCCCGCGTCTGGGCATATCTATTTCACGCTTAAGGACGAGAACAGTAACATCAAAAGCGTTGCGTTTCGGAGTAGTGCTTCTCGGTTACAGTTTGTACCGCGTGACGGAGACGAAGTTCTGGTACAGGGACGAATCAACATCTATGCTGCAAGCAGTGAATACCAGATAATTGTTAATGCGGTAGAACCTCTTGGAATTGGCGCGCTACAGCGAGCTTTTGAGGAACTAAAACAGGAACTTTCAGATGAAGGGCTATTTGATGCTGCTCACAAAAAGCCGTTGCCGATGTTTCCTGAGAAAATTGGAGTGATTACCTCTGAAACAGGGGCAGCAATCCAAGATATTCAACAGCAGCTTCAAAAACGGTATCCGTTAGCGGAACTCCTGCTTTATCCGACGCTTGTGCAAGGCGAATATGCTGCGGCACAGATCGCCGATGCTGTCCGTGCTATGAACAGCAGAATAGACATAGATGTTTTGATTATAGGGCGGGGTGGCGGTTCACTGGAAGACCTATGGGCATTTAATGAAGAAATTGTCGCACGCGCAATCTTCGACTCCAAAATCCCAGTCGTTTCGGCAGTTGGGCATGAAACAGATTTTACTATATCTGATATGGTTGCAGACCACCGATCCCCTACACCGTCTGCTGCTGTGGAGCATCTTGTCCCTGATAGATTAGAACTATTAGCACAACTAAACGGAGTGAAAAGTCGATTGAACGAACTCCTAATGCGTCATCTTACCAGTCAAAAGACAGAAATAGACGCATTGGAATTAGGTCTTTCGCCATCTAAACGAAAAGATACTATCTATCAGCTGTCTCAGTCTATTGACGGTCTTGAAACAGCATATCAAAAAGCGATAGACGATAGATTGAATTTAGAAAGCAATCAATTACAATCTTTAGCCGCTCGATTAAATGGGCTTAGCCCGTTAGCGACCTTAAAACGAGGGTATAGCATTTGTAGGACATCCGCTGGAGGTGTTGTAACAGCAAGCGATCAGATAAATGTTGGAGAACGGCTTGATGTCCAACTCTCACAAGGTAATCTCGTTTGCACGGTTGACGAATGTTTATAGTAAAACTTAGAAATAAATACACACTTTCGCTCTCCCGCGGTAGGCACGGTTTCCTAACCGTGCTGGTGCAAAGTGTCTCATTAATTATAAGATCCGCCATAAATTAAAATACAGCAAATTATACAATACTGTTTGGTAAGGAGAAACCGTTTGACATTTGAAGAAAAACTTGAAAGACTAAAAGAAATTGTTGAAACGTTAGAGGCTCCAGACACTTTGGAATTAGACGCTTCTCTGACACTTTTTGAGGAGGGGGTTAGTTTAGTCCGTTCATGTAGGGAACTGCTTGACGCGGCGGAGGTCCGGGTGCAAAACATATCTCAAGAAGAGAACGACAACATCGGTGGTAAAACTATAGCCGAAGATGAAAATGGAGTATAGGATGGTTTTGGAAAAAATCAACAACCCCTCGGATCTAAAAAACCTAAATGTAAGTGAACTTAAAACGCTTGCCGAGGAGATGCGCGCCCACTTATTGACTGTGCTATCCGAACATCCAGGACACTTTGCACCCAATTTTGGTACTGTAGAGCTTGCAATAGCGGTGCATACTGTTTTCGACACGCCACGTGATAAAGTAATTTGGGATATTGGTCATCAAGCATATCCACATAAACTGCTTACAGGGCGTTTAGACACTTTTGATACTTTACGGCAAACTGATGGCATCAGCGGGTTTCTGAGTCGTGAAGAAAGTAAATACGATGTGTTTGGCGCTGGACATTCAAGTACTTCAATTTCAGCTGCATTGGGAATAGCCGCTGCCCGCGATGTTAATAACGATGACTTCAAGGTGATTGCTATTATCGGTGATGGCGGATTGACTGGTGGGATGGCACTTGAAGGTCTCAACGCAGCAGGGGATTTCAAAAAAGATATGTTGGTTATCCTAAATGACAATCAGATGTCAATTTCACCTACTATCGGTGCAATCTCAAAACATTTCCACAAATTGATTAGTTCTCGAGGCTATAATCGCCTTCGAACAGGTGCCAAAGAATTGATGAACTTTTTTCCATCAGATGCAAAAGCATTGGCACAGAAGATTGAAGCATCGCTAAAACCAGGCACGTTGTTTGAGGAATTTGGATTCAGGTATTTTGGGCCGCTCGATGGAAACGATTTGGAATCGTTAGTCCCTATTCTCACAGGTATTCGCGAGTTGACCGGGCCGATTTTAGTACATGTTGTCACCAAAAAAGGGAAAGGTTATCCACCTGCCGAAGAAGACCCAGTAGGGTTTTATAGTGTTAGTGGCCAGTTTGATCTAAAAACAGGAAAATCGCTTCGCCCCGCATCTGCTACACCTAAGTACACAGATGTTTTCAGCCGCACTCTAATTGAAGAAGCAAAAAAGGATTCACGGATTATTGGAGTAACTGCGGCTATGCCGGGGGGAACTGGTTTAGACAAGTTTTGGGAAGCGTACCCAGAAAGGTGCTTTGATGTAGGTTTAGCTGAACAGTGTGCTGTTACCTTCGCGGCTGGACTTGCCACTGAAGGATTGAAACCGGTAGTAGCTATCTACTCAACCTTTTTACAACGCGGTTATGATCAGGTTCTCCACGACGTGTGTATTCAAAATTTACCTGTAGTTTTCGCGCTTGACCGGGCAGGAATCGTAGGAGCAGACGGGCCGACACATCATGGTGTTTTTGATATTGCTTACTTACGTTCAATTCCCAATATCGTGTCAATGGCGCCCAAAGATGAAAATGAATTGCAGCACATGCTAAAAACGGCGCTCACTTATGAGATGGGTCCTATCGCGTTGCGTTATCCGCGCGGAACAGGAACCGGCGTAAAGTTAGAGACTGAGGCTAAACCGCTGCCCGTTGGAAAGGCTGAAGTTTGCTGTGAAGGTGAAGATTTACTGATTGTAGCACTCGGAAACCGCGTGTATCCAGCACTTGAGGCGGCACAGACCTTAAGTGAGACCGGAATCGAAACAACAGTCGTGAACGCACGCTTTATTAAACCTTTAGATACGACATTGATTGTAGATTTAGCAAAACAGATTGGTAAAGTAATTACAGTGGAAGATGGTGTATTGATGGGCGGGTTTGGCAGTGCAGTACTTGAAGCACTTGCAGCGGAAGGAATTATAGATGTCCGTGTGACTTCACTCGGTGTCCCAGATCGGTTTATTGAACATGGAGACGTAAATACGTTATACGATAGATACGGTTATGATGCAGAAGCCATTATCCGTGCCGGCGTTGTCTTAGCTGTAGGGGCATAGAGTCAACTTATCACTAAAAAAATCGTTGAAATTGTGAGAAGTAATGTTTCGCACATCATCTGTGTAGTATCTGCACCTAATCAAAAGCGATTGAAAGATGGAAAGGTTAGATATTGTCCTTGTTCAACGTGGTTTTGCTGAAAGCCGCCATCAAGCAAAACGTCTGATCTTAGCAGGGGCAGTCAGAGTAAACAAAAACTCGCTGGTTAAGCCAGGACAACGTATACCCCTTGACGCTGAAATTGAGGTTGAACACCCACCAAAATATGTCAGTCGTGGTGGTTTGAAACTTGAAAAGGCGCTACAAGTTTTTGACATAACCGTTCAAAACAGCGTAGCGATTGACGTTGGGGCTTCCACAGGTGGTTTTACCGACTGCTTACTCCAACACGGCGCAGATTTCGTTTATGCGGTAGATGTAGGATATGGACAACTTGCATGGAAACTTAGAAAGAATCCGCGTGTTCACGTGCTTGACAAAACCAACATCCGTTATATTGACCAACACCTATTTTCGCATCCGCTTGACATAGCAGTGATTGATGTGTCTTTCATCTCCTTACGAAAAGTCCTGCCCGTCGTAATTGATAAGTTAGGTGTTTTGGAAGTTATTGCACTTGTCAAGCCGCAATTTGAAGCAGGTCGCTCCCTCGTAAAAAAAGGTGGAATTGTTGATGACCCAGATATACATAAAGAAACATTAATTAATTTGATCGGTTTTGTGCAGGAAGATTTATCAGCAATACCAGCGGGGATAACCTTCTCCCCAATTCACCGAGATATAGGTAATATAGAATATCTCCTCTGGCTTCAAAAACCTGCTCTAGCAGATCAATTGGAATCTGAATCAGAAAACTCTTTTATAACAGATATGGATTTTGTCAATAATGTAGTTAGGGCTGCTCATCATGCTTTTTATGCGGACGAGGCAGAAAATTTGGAATAGAAACAATGACGAGACGAAAGAAAGTTTTAATTGCAATACCACTCATTATCCTTCTCTTTGGAATCGGCGGTTTTTTTTATATCAGTTCAGATTCTTTTCTAAACAACTTCATTGAGCCTCGACTTACAAAAGCCTTACGTAACCAGATTGCCAAGGGGTACGAAGTTACACTCGGCAAATTGAGCGGGAATATCTTCACCGGTATAGAAGTGGAGAATTTTAGGATAGAAAACAACGAAAAATTACCTATACTCTCTACAGATGATATAGTCCTAAAATACGACTTTTTTGGTCTTTTACAACGCAAATTCCTTGTTACTGCCTTAGAAATCAACTCACCAGCGTTAAACCTGCGGCGCAATACGGATGGACAAGTCAACCTTACACAGATGCTGCGGAAAGCTGCGCCTGAACCTGAAGCCAATAATTCCTTTGCATTTGCCGTTTCCAAAGCTGCTATTAGCCGCGGTAAGATCCTCTTTACAGATACACAGCAGAACATTGAACTAAGTCTGCCAGATATCAATATTGAGTTGGAGGGTAAGTTAGAAAAATGGGACCATAGAGGAGAAATCTCTATTGGCAAAGGGAATTTTATTATAAATGGAACGGAATTGCCAATAGAGTGGTTGGAGGAAATAGGTTTTTCTGTATCAGCAACAAATAGTAATTTGGAAACACTCAAACTAAAATTGGGTAACTCATTTATTGAAATACAGGAACTCAAAGGGAGCTGGGATGAACAAAAATGGAATACAGTTATAGAACTAACAATTGATGCGACAGATGTGCAAAAGTTTCTTGGTAACGACACGCAACTCGCAGGATTAGGTAAAGTTGTATTGGAGCTAAACGGGACAGATTCAACTTTAAATGGCACACTCACTGGAACATCTGAGGCACTTTCCATCAAGCAAATTCAGCGTTCAACAGATTCATCTGAATCTAATATTAGACAAATAGACATTACAGAATTAGCCATCAATACGACTATAAATTTAGCGGAAGTTCCGGAAGTAATGTTAGACAAATTCAGCGTTCAGATTGCTGATGGAACACTTACAGGAGATGGTATTGCTACATTTGACAATAGCTCTAAAGGCAATCTAATTCAGAGGCTACAGCACTTTGTAAAACAATCTATCACCTACGACAGTAATTGGCAAATTGAAAATATTCAACTCAGATCATTATTATCAATGTTCGTTGAATTGCCAGCAAAGACACCTCAAATCGAATCTGGAATATTTACTGGCTCAGTGCAGATAAAAGGTAATACAACAGGTAATTTTCACTTTGATAGCAATGTGGAACTTTCAGATACGAATTTACTTGTGGGAGAGGAATTACAATCTATCTCTCTAAAAGATTCCTCTCTGAATTTAGAAATATCCTCATCCACTGAGAACGGTTCAAATATCAGGGCATACGGGACCATAGACAGTACAACCGTTGCCATTAGCGGTTCCTATGAAAGTCTTGATGTCCAACTTGAGAGTGTTGACTTTGGCAAACTGTTTAAAATTTTTAACACTATTCCTTTCAAAGGTATCGGAAGCATTACTGCAGAAATAAAAAAAGATGGCACTGCCAGTGGATATGCAGAGATACCTGAGGCATTTTATTGTCACAATGATGATGACCCAATTCCAGTGGGTCGTTTAGCAGGGAATTTACGGTATATAGATCGGGTTGTGTTCTTTGAAAACGCATATTTAACAAAACAAGGTGGTACTAACGTTTCCATTGCGGGCAATATTGGTATAGATGGCAAATTACCAGCAAATTTTCGCATAGTTCCTGATCCGCTTGTACTGGATGCTGATTATAACAAACTCTTTTTTACGCAAGAATACCCCATTGAAGGCGATGTGAGGGGTGAATTAAAATTATACGGTCAGCTCATCGACCACCTTGATGGTGAAGGAAATTTTTTCCATCGATTCTGCCAAAGCATGGAACATCAACTTAGATCCTACCACACTATCATTAGAAATAGATGACTACGCACTTACTATCCCCAATTTTATAATCACGGCACGTGGTCAACAAGTTATTTTTAATGCCAATGTAGAAAGTAATGGAGACTTTGATTTTAGTCTAAAAAATAGTTCGGATAAACCGGTGCAATTGGCAGAACTTGCGCGTGCGGCAGACATTACCGATTTTCCACTTGATGGCAAAATGGATGTCGAGATTAAATCATACCAAAAAAAAGCCTCACGACCTTGTGTTGACAACAAAATTAAATTTTTCAGATATTACATTTGAAGGCAACCCGCTTGGTGATGCTCATCTGGATGGTATTCTCATAGAAGAAAAAAAATCATTTCGAATTTACTGGAAAAGCACTTGGTGGCACAACTGATATTGAAGGTACAATCAGTAATAGCGATTCTAATCCGTATAAGTTTATCCTAAAAAGTGAAAAAACAGCAGCTACTCCCATTCTGCGTATTTTTCATCCAGTTTTTGATGCTATTACTGGGTACCATTGATAGCACGGTTGAAGTAGAAGGCACAATTGCGGAATTGTCCCCTACTGAACCGGTGGAACCTGCTAAAACACGGATATATCCTTACGATGTTGATGTAATTATCAACAAAACACAACTTGAGTACAATTCGTTGCGTTTCACAAACCCAAAACCAATTCGTCTAAATTTAGAGAATGATATCTTGGTGATTTCTGATAGCGCGTTAACCGTGAGTGGCGAAAAATCGTCATTTGTTCAACTCACCGGCACTTTTGATGCGAAAAGTGAAAATATAAACATCTCTGCCACATCCAGAGAAAACTTCTCGCTTGATCCTTTTGGCAGAGCGTTTGGAGTCCCAATTACTGGTAGCGCATCCTATGAATTGAATACAAAAGGAAAAATAAGTAATCCCATCGTTGAACTCAAATGGATTGTACCAACCTTAGCGGTGAACACGGATGTAGGGGATATTAGTGTTCGTGATGCTAAAGGTGAATTAACATATCAAAATAATGCAGTACATATCAAACCTTTCACAGTTCAAGTTTTAGATAATACGTTACAGGTAGGTGGAAATATTGCAGTCAACCAAAGTGAATTTAACAATTCCAAACTAAACATTGAAATCAGCGGTGATAATCTTGATTTAGTAAAGTTTTCAGACTTAGTTAAGAACAGCCTGTCTGTTGAAGCTGCGAAACACTTAACATTAGACAAATCTACCGTAATTCAAGGCAACATCGGAATTTCACTCAATGTATTAGGCAGTATAGCCTCCCCTGTTGTCGATCTAAATGCACGGACAATAGAAAATCATCCTATTTACTTCGGTGCATTTGCTAAACCGATCACATTGGAGAAACTGCATGCACTTACGACTATCACAAAACAGGCAGTAAAGGTCCAAGACTTAATTGCCAATGGACAGATCGGGAGGGGTAGTTTTCAGATAAATGGAGAAACGTCGTTTTCAACTCGCAATGGAGAGAAAATGATGTTTGACATGGGAACATCTTTTCAGAAACTGGAGATTGGTGATTTCGTCACACTTTACCAGCAAAAACCCTCTTTCGTAAACGGTCTAATTAGCGGGTCGGTAAAATTAGCTGGAACAGGTTTCAGCTCGGATCGCATTGCAGTAACATGTAATATAGATGAACTCAATCTACAGGCACACAACTATCAACTTTCTAATATCGGACCTATAGGCTTCAAATTAAATAACAATGCTATCATTTCCCTTTTTTCTTTTCAGATCATCTCCCCTGCAATAGATACCAAAGTTGATGTCAGCTTAAATGGCCCACTAACTACGCCAAACATATCCACGAAATGGCAGGGAACTTTCAAGCATTCATTGCAGACGTTAAAGTGGCGAGGCAACGTTGAATATGCAAACAAACAGATTAAATTGGGAACTGAAATTACCAATAATGGCGATAATTTAACCCTCAGCGGCACGATCCCGTTCGATTTGGCTTTAGCACAGATTGATTTAACAGAACGTTTCCTTGAAACACCTATTGAGGTTCATCTGCGCGGAAATGAACTACCACTCACTTTTTTCCCGGGGGTTGATGCTGTTTTTTCTGCTGCAGAAGGTGTTGTAGATATTGATTTAAAACTGCAAGGCACTACCCGTACCCCACATTTAGATGGAGATATATTTTTTCAAGCACCACAACTCCACCTCAACAATTTCAATCAACAGTTTGAGAACGTGACGGTACAGCTTGCTGCTCGCAAAGATGTAATTGAGTTCACAAAGTTTCAATTTGGTATAGAAAGCGGAACGTGTAATCTCAAAGCGGGTGGATTACAACTCAACGGCTTGATACCGGAGCGATTTGAGTTGACCGAACTAAAGTTAGAACAATATCCTCTCAGTTCGATACTACGGCAAGCACTTCCACAAGATAGCTTTGAGGAGGTAAACGGATATTTAGAGGCTACGCTTACAGAATTGAACGTCCCACTTGAAAATTTTTTTGAAAATAATATAAAAATCCCAATTCCGAAAGGACGCGAGATAATCACCTTTGACGCTCTCACTCAGGTAGCAACAGCAGATTTTACGATTGACAATATCTCTTTGAGTTTTTTACTGCCTTAGAGCAGCAATTCAATTTTAAAAATCCAGAACCAATTCCTATTACTTTGAATCTTGGGACATTCAGAGTTCCGGGACTTAAACTTGAAAATACTATTCCGATTCCTTCTACCGTAACAGAAGATCTTCTTGTTTTCAGTTGTTTTGGCAAATGGAACATGCAGGGGGATATATCTGCCAACCTAAAACTGGACAATTTCAATATCTCTATTTTAGATCCATATCTACCTTCAGAGTATAATGATAAATATAAAAAGAAAGGCACGTTATCAACAACTATTAATATTAAAAACACTTATGCAGAACCTGATATAACAGTCGAACTTGTTGGACATAAATTCGCAATTAATAAAGCAGACATTGATGAATTCAGTGTAGAACTGCATTACAGCTACGCAGATCGGGAATGGACAATTTCTGATGATAAACCTATCCTGAGATTAGGAGAGAATCAACTTTCCTGTATGGCAAGAGTGCCATATCTACTTTCCTTCGCTAACCTCCAAGCAGAACCGCTCCCAGAAAAGATGGAAGTTACATTTGGTTTTCAATTGAAAGATCTTGCATTTTTGCCCCAAATAGACCCCCTTATTCAATCTGCAAGCGGAAAAGGTTTAATCAGCGCGACTATCAGTGGTACCCCAAAAGCCCCAAGCCTCAAAGGCAGCGGGAAATTTGCAGAACTTAAACTTGCCAGTTCACCTATTTTATTGGAGAATACTCACGCCGAGTTTGATTTCACCGAATCAAAACTCGAAATCGTTGACACCATTAAAGGTCAATTGAACGGTGGTGAATTTTCTGTCAGCGGTGACATCACCTTAGATTGGCCTGATACAGATGATATTAACCTTGAAACGAGTTTATCAGATTGCACCTTTACTGAACCAGGGTTATATGAAATAACCGTAAATTCTGACGATTTACGGTTATTTGGCAAAATTACAGATATGATTCTGGAGGGGCATCTTAAAATTGACTCCGGATACTACCGACAGGATTGGAATTGGGAAGACGTACTGAATGCGTTTTCCGCTGGTACTGTTAGTGAATCAGATCTATTCGTGTATGCTCCAATCTTACGCGAACTTGACTTAAATGTGAGAATAGATATACCAAACAACTTTCGCCTACGTTCCGCAACCAGCGGAAATACTGATATTGAAATTGCTTGCAGTGGTCAACTCACAGGGGCGATTCAAGAACCGCTTTTTACGGGTAATGTTTCGATCCTCGAAGGGAAAATTGGCATTCTTACACAGGTTTTTGAGATTGTTGGGGATTCAACGATTAGAAACTCAAGTACTACTACCTTCAATCCAGAATTAAATATCTTCCTTGAAATCCCGAATCCGATCCGTGGTGTCCTACTTAGTGACGGAAGCACAACAGATCTAAAGATTACCGCAACGGTAACCGGTATCCTTGAAAACGGTGACATTGACAAAGCGAAGATTACTTTACAAGCAGAACCACTTAACTTCTCCACAACCGAAGTTTTTACAGATGCAGACGTTCTTGCACTCCTTTTGCCAGATAATTCTTTATGGTTCTCGCTTGGTGGATTCACCTTCACAATCTCTAAAGGTTTAGATGCTGGTGAACGCCACATCGTTGCAGAATATCCATTTTTCCTATTTGGTAAAAAATTTCCAATTAAAGTAGAAAGCGAAGGGAAAGACAAATATGGTGTAGATGTTCAATTACTGGAAGGGCGTTTCTAAAAATGTATAGATCGGATTGGAACCATACATCTAATTCCTTTTTTATTTGTCAGGGAACGGGACGCATATTTTGCTCGCTAATAGTAATGTTTATCTGCTGCCTTACTCTTGAACCTATCTTCGGAGAAGTTACGGACACCTCACAATTCTCTAACGCCTCCCGTGAAACCGGACAACAAAAGGAAGTTATTAAAATTGAGTATTTTATTGACAATCTTCCTGTAGAAAACAGTGTAGAACTTAGCTCACTAAAAGAATCAATCTCCGTAACGGTTGGTTCACAGTTTTCGCGTTATGCTATTCAACAAAGTGTTAGCTCACTTTTTGCCTCACAAAAGTTTATACAGGTTGATGTTTATACTTTAGAAACGCCTGAAGGAATTGTGCTTAAATTTGATTTAAAAAAGGTAATGCCCATCCGAAAAATTGATATAATCGGTGTCCTACCCAGTGAACTTAGAAGCGCAATCCGTGCTACGATAAGATTGGAACCGGGAGAAATGTATGTCCCAATAATGGCAAAAAAGGATATCAATTCTATTAAAGCAGTATGTGCGGATTTCGGTTATTTTGACGCAGATGTTAAAGAAAATGCAATTACTTCCACAGGAAGCTTAATATATCAGATCGATTTACGGGATCCGACACTTGTCTCTGAATTCCAAATTCAAGGAAATTCAACTATATTCACTGAAAACATCAAGGAGGAATGTCGCACTCATGTTGGCATGATCTATCGCAAATCTACCGTAGATGAAGATATTGTGGAAATTCGTGAGCTTTATAGAAAGAGATACTATCCGAGGACTAAAATTGAGGCGAACTTTGCTAATAAAACCGGTGTGTTAACACTTGATATAACTGAAGGCACACAACTATTGCTTGATTTTGTAGATGAGAACGGAAAACCTATTATTCAGGATTCCTTTGTTCGTAATTTTCTGGCAAAATTAGGTATCAGCCAAAAAGAAGCTGAACGGGACCGACTCAGAAGCAAAATAGAACCTTTAATAAATGACCGGTCTCAGTGGGAGGAAATCGTCCAATCCCACTTTGAGGCAAAAGGGTACCACGGAACAGAAGTAAAACTGAGGATCTTAACGAATTCTCCACTTCATATTGAATTTACTGTGAGACGCGGCACTCGTTATCAAGTGACGAACGTCACATTTACAGGGAATGCTGCTTTTTCTGATAAAGAACTATTGCGCGAGATTGAGATGAAGCCCTCTCAACTTTTTCAGAAGCGCATATTTTCTCAGCAGGAGCTATTAAGAGATAAACAACGTTTGACAATTTTGTATGAGAAAGCTGGATATCCTGATGCCGTAATTAAGCTGTCTCATTTAGAAAAACGTAGTTCTCATCAGAATTTTGGAGAGATCGAAATACATTTTACGATAATTGAAAATCGTAAAGAGGTGATTAATCGGTGTCAGTTTAACGGAAACAAAGCATTGAGCACTGCTACACTCCTTGATGCTTTACCAAGTAAATCTCAGACACCGAATGCTCGGCTTGTTCGAAAAAAATATGAAAATGCAGTCCTTAAAGCATATCAAGACCTGGGTTATATAGACGCAGAAATTGTAGATACACAATATCTACACAAAACAGACACACCAGTTTTTCAGGTAGAAGGTAATTTTTCCGAGCAGTTGGATTCAGGCACGTTACCGAAGAAATTACGTGAGGCATTTAAAAAACACGGATCCTCGCTTACGGGAACATTTATTGCTACAAATGGTGAAGAATGGATTGTCCAAGACATTGATGAGCACGCTCGTTATACGCTTGAGCAGGAAAAAGAACATCTGTCGGTATTTGAACACAGCGTTTTACAGTTTGAAATTTCCGAAGGGGATCAAATAGTATTTGGCACATTTAATTTTGTTGGTGACACTGGCGTTAAACCGAACATTCTTAGACGCGAGGTGACCCACCTTAGCGGTGCTCTCTATACACCCGACAAGATAAGTCAAACTATCGGGAACCTCTACAGTACAGGCATTTTTGAACGGATCAGCGCCGAATCTATAATCCCAACTGCTTTTGAAAGTCAACCAATCAATTTTGGAAATGGTCCGCTACCAATTTTATCTTCACCGCAGCCAGTAGTCAGAGATGTTGAGATTAGACTCCAAAAACGAAAGCCGCGCGCTATCGGCGCAAGTATCGGTTATAGTTCTTCTGATGGGCCACGTGGGAAAATGGCACTGAGCCATCTCAATCTCTTCCAACGAAATATCCAATTTCGTTTACGAGGCAGATGGGGAACACGCGGTTATCTTTACGATACGAGTTTAACTGAACCTTGGTTGATAGGGAGAACAAGCGGCAGCCTACAATTTTTGGGAAGAAAATTAGAAGAAGATGACGACGTTCGGGCATTGCAAGGTAGTTTTAGTCTCAGCAGGAAGTTATCAAATACACACAGGCTGAATTTAGAATACAGCTATCGTGACTTAAAAGATACATCAGTCGCATTCTTGCAAACTACAGTTAGCAGTCTTCGCTTCTTGTGGCGACAAGATAGTCAAGTGCCTTCTTTGAATCCAATATCTGGTATGTTAAACGAAGTTACTATAGAGTATGCAGGCGGTTTTTTAGGAGGACAAAGTAATTTTATCAAAATGGTCACAGACACTCGTTATCATAAAGGACTAAACGCGCGTAGACTTGTGTTAGCCACTGCCTTTCGATTCGGTATCACTACCGGTCTACAGGCAGACAGTGGGGCAGAATTAATCTCCTTTGAGAGATTCTGGGCAGGTGGCAGCACCACAGTTCGCGGGTATGCCGAAAGAGGATTGGGACCTAAAGACATTACTGGCAAACATCGTGGAAATGTCCAACTTATTTTTAATACCGAATTGCGCTTTCCAATTTTAAACCCAATTCATGGTGTCCTCTTTTTTGACACAGGAAACGTCTGGGGCACAATTGATGATATAGAATACAAATGGATGCCCTCCGCAATCGGGACAGGACTTAGGCTAAGTTTAGGTCCCCCTCATTGGGGGCATAGATTACGCCGTTCCGCTCATCTCAATCCCTGGTGTGTCAACAAGATCAGTCTATCTTCGTATTGGTAGTACATTTTAAAAATATGCGATTTATTCTGATTTATCATAAGGTTTGCCTAATGCAAGTGGTGCTTCTGCTTTACCGACAAAACCTGCTAACACCGCTAAACAAAGCACAAAAGGCAGCATTGAAAACCACTGATATTGTACATCCCACCCGAATGCTTGGAATCTATTGTCCAGTGCAAACCCAAGCCCAAAAAGTAAGGCGGCGCCGCATGCTTTCACTGGATGCCACTTCCCGAAAATCACTATTGCCAACGCAATGAAGCCGCGACCTGCTGTCATTCCAGGTGTGAAATAGGGTACATCTGCAAGTGATAGGTACCCGCCTCCGATGCCTGCCATAGCCCCAGCAAACAACAAACACATCGTCCGTAATAGTGAGACGTTTGACCCAACAGTAGAGATCGCTTTTGGATGCTCGCCACAAGCACGGACTCTTAGACCAAGTTGTGTCCGGTAAAGGAAAAAGTAGACGCAGGGTACGAGTAGAAAAGCTATGAAAACGATTATATTATGTGAAAATAGTGCGTCACCAAACAGTGGAATCTGTGAAAGAAATGGCACATCAAATTGTTTGAACAGGACGCTCTGTGGGCTACCTGTTTCCCCAACAAATAAGCGTACATATACAACCTCGGTAAATCCTAATGCCAATAGTGTTACCGCTGTACCGATAACAACTTGATCGCCACGCAGCCTTATCGCAAAAAACGCAAACAGAGCTGCAGTTAATAATCCACTCAATCCTGCAATTAAAAGTCCTATCCACGGCGCAAGGAACGGTAGTCCTGCGGTGTAAAAAGAGCCTACCATTCCAAAAAGCGCACCGATGAGCATCATGCCTTCAATACCGATGTTAATTACACCGGCACGTTGTGCCACCACTTCTCCTAATCCAGCAAGTAATAGGGGCGTTGCCCCACGGATCGTAGCTGCAAGAATATCTTCAAGTATTTTTAAAAAATCCACTTTTTCACACCTATAACCACATATATCATACTACAACGTCCGTTTACGAAAGAATTTTACAGCACTTGCTCCAATGACGAAAAGGAGGATAATTGCTTGCATCATCAACGTGACTTGTCTGGAAATGCCGACCTCCGCCTCCATAGCAAACGCACCTTTGGCAAGTGCCCCAAATAACAGTGCTGTGGCAACCGTCATCAGTGGATGCAACTTCGCTAATAATGCCACAGCGATTGCTGTGTACCCGTAATCCGGTGAAAAATTTTCGGTAAGCCGATGCGGGACGAGTGCCATGATTTCAATTGCGCCGCCGAGACCGGCAAGTGCCCCGCTTATGAAAAAAACGCGGAGTGTGTTGTGTGGAATTGAAATTCCTGCCGCTTCCGCTGCTGCGGCTCCCTCTCCTACGGCACGGAGTTGATACCCAAACGTTGTACGAAACAAAATAAATGTCAAGACAATAGCTAATATCACAGCAAGACCAGTGCCGAGATGAATCCGATGTGATTCAAAAAGACGTGGTAGGAACACCCATTCAGCTATTGGATCACTCTGTGGACCCGTTTTTGATGTTTCCTGTAGTGGGCCACCGTCTATCATTAAACTCACAAAATGAATTGCAATGTAATTCAACATAATTGTGCTAATCACTTCGTTCACACCGCGTGTTACCTTAAGGATAGCGGGGATAATTCCCCATATACCACCGGCTAAGATTGCGAGACTGAGACAGAGCGGCACTGCTATCCAGGCAGTATTTGGCAGGAGTGTTGCTATCTTTGTTCCGAACCATGCTGCCGCCAAAACACCTATCAGAAACTGCCCTTCAGCCCCGATATTCCACATCCCACACCGAAACGCTATGGCAACAGAAAGCCCTGTCATAAGAAAAGGAGTGCTTTTTACCAACGTTTCACTTACCGCCCTTACAGAACCGAATGTTATGTCAATAGCTGCCGCATAAACCTCTATCGGATTATAGCCAAACAAAAATATGATAATGCCATTCATTATGAAAGCACTGGCTAAAATCAAGATCGGGGTTAACATCCATATAAAAAAGGACAGGATTTTTTTCAATATGTTGGCACATACGAATTTTGCCTTTTGGGACAAGGCAGCAAATTTATTCATCCGTTTCTCCTGTCATCAATAGTCCTAATGTTTCAATGTTATCACGGTGTGCAGTGGCTTCAATTAACCTTCCTCTTGACATCACATAGAGCCGATCACTTATCTGTAAAACTTCGTCTAACTCCGTTGAAATCAATAGGACAGATTTTTTTAGGTCGCGCTGTGCAAGTAAATTTTGATGTACGTATTGTGCAGCATTGACATCTAATCCACGTGTAGGGTTAACCGCAATAAGCAGCTCAGGTTGCGGTGATATTTCTCTGGCGAGAACAATTTTTTGTTGGTTTCCCCCCGACAAAGCAGACGCAGGAATGTTGGCAAAGGGGGGACGGATATCGTAGGTCCCAATGAGTTGCATCGCTGTTCTATTTTTTGCTTTCTGGCGTATTATTCCGTGTTTAGCTAAATGTTCAAAGTGCGTTATGTTCAGCATCAGATTATCCGCTATAGAAAACGAAGTGATTATGCCCATTGTCCGCCTGTCTTCAGGAATATAACCGACACCACATCTGCGGATGTTCTTTGTTCCTGATGGTTGCATACCCAAAATCTCTACCGTGCCAAACTTGGATAGACGCAATCCCATAATTGCTTCTGCCAATTCACGTTGACCGTTACCGTCCACCCCGGCAATACCGACAATTTCACCGCGATATGTTTGCATAGAGACATCCGAAACCGCGGTTTCATTGCGGCTTCCCAGGACTGTTAGTCCTGAAATATTAAGCACTAAATCTGTTGTCGCTTTATTCTCTTTCCTTTCTACTTCCGAGAGTTCTTCACCAAGCATCTCCCTTGCAAGTCCACGAGCAGAGAGTTCCCCTGTCTGTCCGTTGTATACTTTCTTGCCATGTCTCAAGACTGTAATCCTATCACTGATTTCTAAAACCTCTTTCATTTTGTGGCTAATAAAGATGATGGATCGGTTATCAGATTGTAATGCACGCAGAATTTGAAAAAAATCGGTTACTTCTTGCGGGCTGAGAACTGCTGTTGGTTCATCAAGTATGAGAATACGCGCATCCACTGCAAGTGCTTTTAGAATTTCAACCCGCTGTTTCAATCCTACTGAAAGCGTACGTACCAATGCACTCGGATCAACAGTCAAACCGAACCTTTGTGACAGTGCTTCAGTGAGTCGGATCGCGTCATTTTTTTTATAACGAAACGTGCTGAGTTTTATAGGGTGTTCGTTTTCTTGCGATGGGGATTTCGAATCAGATTCAATTGAATCTGTTTTTCCATTTCTTGAACTGAATTGTGCAACAGTGAGTGCAATGTTTTCAGCGACAGTGAGATTCTCAATCAGCATAAAATGCTGATGCACCATACCGATACCGTTCGCAATCGCATCGCGCGGAGATTTGAATATTTTGGATTTACCAGAAATATAGATACTCCCATCTGATGGTTGATGGAGTCCATAGATGAGATTCATGAGGGTAGATTTGCCAGCGCCGTTTTCCCCTAAAATCGCGTGGATTTCTCCGGCTTGCAGTTCAAAATCTACATTGTCAACAGCAATGAGGTCACCGAATGTTTTTGTGACATTCTGAAGTTCAAGGATATTATCTGTTTCCATCTACACCGCACACCATTTCTCAGCTCTGGCAGTTGTCAGTTTTCCATCGTAAGCAACAAACCGAAGGGCAATCTTCCACGTTTCATTTTTGGGAGTTGAAATAGGCCCCGTTTGCGTAGGATTATAGAGTGCCATGCCGTAATCCCGAATGAACCACGGCCCGCGAATGCCTTCCTCAAGAATTGTCATAAAGACACCAAAATGTCCATGCCCAGGTAATTGATTTTGGTATGCCACAAAATCCGATGTATTTTCGTCTATGATGTCGACTTTGCCTCTACGGTTGTTGTCACCAATCACAACGCCTCCCATGACCGGTAAAAGTCTCGGTTCAACACGCATGCCGATGCTTCCATACTTAGTTTGTGGGTATTCAACAGCGCCATAGTTAGCAACCTTTTCACTTGTCATTTCACAGACTGTGCCATCAGCAATCGAATATAGATTGATAGTCCGAATTTCGTCGATTAAAGGATCTTCGTTGGCATCGCGCCAAATAATCTTCTGAACGAATTTCACACCTTCTGCATGTGGTGCTATGTCAGCTTCTTTCTCTGTTTCCATACGCCCTAAATTCTCAAAGAGTCTGTCTGTCCAGGAACGGCGTGGCGGTGCTCCCCAAAACCATGCTTCGCGGACTCCAACTTTTACAGGCGCTTGTCCTACAAAGATGCCGTTATGAAACGGGTGGTCAAAAGCGAATTCTTGAATTACGGTGTGTCCAGCAGGTGTATAGAATGGAAAAACAAAGGGGCGGTAAAAGTTTGCACCGACACCCCCTAAACACTGTCCCGTATCGGTGTCAACGACTAAATGTGTTCTGGCATTTACTATTACTTCATAATTGCTCATATTTATTACCAATTTTAAATTTTTATACATATTACATAGAAGTATATCCTATATTGCCATAATTATCTATGTCAAGCAAGAGGCAGACGACCAGTTTCAATATATCGTGGATAAGTCTATTTTCAATTTAGATGTTCCTCAAACCAATCCAAAATTCGTTCCCAGCAATCAGCTTGGCACTCAAGACTCCAACCAAATGGATGATGTCCTTCGCCTCTGTACCATGCGAAAGTTGCTTTTTTATTCAATCTACGTAACCCGGAGAAAAGTTCTCCAGATTGCGCGTAGTCAGCCCCTTCAAAACCATCACCGCAATAGATAAATAAAGGTGTTTCAATCTTATCCAAATGAAATATCGGCGAATTATCAATGTACCGCTGTTGTTTTTCCCAGAGTGAACCGCCCATACGTCCTTGTCCCTCTTCTGCCCAACCAATGCGGCCACTATGTCCTTGTTTAGAAAGTTGCCCGTAAAAGCTGGTCAGATTGTAGAGACCTCCGCCGCAGGCAGCTGCTTTGAAACGGGTGGTTTGCGTAATCACTCCCGCTGTACTGTATCCACCGTAACTGAACCCCATTAACCCCAAACGATTTGGATCGGCGATCCCCATTTCAATTACTTCGTCTACTACCGATAACACGAATTCAGACATATCTTTTAACGATTCGTTGGATTCAAGCGGCATATCAACACCGAGGACTGCAAAACCTTGTGCTGCAAGCAGCTGAAAGTTAATCTCTGTTCTCTTTTGGAACCCGAAACAATAAGCATAACTTGATAAGCTGTCTCCGGGATAGACCCATACAATTAAAGGATAACACTTTCCTGCTTCGTAGTTGGCTGGCAGCATCAAAACATGACGGAAACATTGATCTGCCACTGTTTCTGATTTGATGATACGGATTTCACCAAAGTCTAAATTATATAGATGCGGATTGAGCTCAGTAACTTGATGTCGTTTTCCTGTGTCTATATCAAATGTCCATATCTCTTCTGGTCCAGTTCTATCTTCTACTCTAAAGGCAATCCGTGTGCCTTGACCTACAACCTCAAAATCCTCTAAAATCGACCAAGGACGATATAGGTGCATTGGTTCCTCAAACAGACAGGTAGCACGTGCTTCAGCAGTGTTCAACATATAAAAACCATCTTTCTTTGATTCACGATCATGTGTTTGAATACAGATAGTTTGTTCTTCGCTTGATTGCCAAGCGGTATGTGTCCCGACCTTCGCAATGATACCAACGATTCCCCTATTCAAATCTTCTGTAAGATTCCGCGCCCTGTCTTCGTCTACTGAAAGCTCCCACACATTCCCATCAAGACCACAAAAAATAGAATCTCCTGATGTACTCCATAACGGACGTGTGAAAAAACGAGGGTTCTCTGCAATGTTGGCAGTAAGGTTTTTCTGTTCTTCACTCTGTGTTGAAGCTAAGAATATGCCATCCGGGTGAGTATATACCAGCTGCTCACCATCTGGTGCCCAACTCACGACTCTTGCTCCATGTCTGATTTTTGTAGCCAAGCGTCGAATTGGTGTTCCATCTAAAGGCACTAATAACAACTCAAAAAGGGTTGCCTGAGATGTCAATTTTTCTGGTCCTGTCAAGTTCATCACCGCAACTGTAGTGTTATTCGGAGAAAGGGACATGTCTAATGAATGTAATCCTCTCATCAGAATCGATACGTCACCCGTCTCAAAATTGAAAATTGCTAAATCCGCCTTGAGATAAGCGACTGAATTTAGTTTATCCTCTAAAGAAAACTGTTCGTCGGTTTCTGTGTGCCAGACGTGTATTGCTTGTCCATTGGAATCGGTAGAAATTATGGTGGAAGTCCCCATATCATCTGGTCGTAATCTTGAAATGAGTTGTTTTCCATCTGATGTCCACTGTGGTGTTTCAAAATCTTCTATTGGACTAATCGGTTTTTCGCTAATTCCCCGTTGTTTATTTTCTATCCTATCCCAAACCCAAAGTTGTGGTGCGCCCATTCGGTCAGAGCAAAATGCAAGATAACGGCCATCTGGAGACCACCGTGGTGCCCAGTCAACTCCCACATCTGAACCAAGCCTATATGACTCGTTTGTCCTGATATTGGTAACCCAAATTTCACTGCAATAAGCATGATCTGGTGCTCCAGTAGGTAGAAATCCTGAGAATTCTGTGATTTCTTGTTGAGATGAGGGTTTCCGATTGGGATCCTTCACGACATAGGCAAGCCACTCACCATCTGGCGAAAGCTGCAATATAGAAGTTATTGAAAAAGATTTCATTTTAAGTACATCTGAAATCGTTAACGTTTTGTGTTCCATCTCTTACCCTCATTTTATGTTTATTATTGCCTGGCACAAGTCAATCCAAATTGCTTGTCTATCACACAATTATTGCTCAATAAAGTATATGTTATCAGTCCAGAGATGTCAACATCAATTTGAGGTAAATTCAGAGCCGTTCAATTGTCGGTTTTTTTTCAATATTTTAGACACGGTCGTGACCATGAGGGCACTCGGACAGGAAAAGACCTTTGAAAAAAGTTAGAAATTATAGAAAAATTGAACGACTCTGACCGGTCTATCACATAGTTGTTTTCAACAACTATGTGTGGTATACTCTAAACATTGAAGTGTAAAATTATTCACTGAATTCTGGCTGAGGCAACACCATGCCACGAAACAAATGGAAGGATAATATTGTATATCGAATCGTTTTAGTTTTTAGTTGGGTTTGCCGTATTCTTTCAAGAAATTGGGCGCTGGGCCTCGGTAGTGCTATTGGCAAATTCCTCTATCGAATTCTCAAAAAACGGAGACAAATTGCCCTCAACAACCTGCAGATAGCCTTTGGAAATAACTTTGAGGAAACGCGCCGAGAAGAAATATGTAAAGCAAGTTTCATAAATCTTGGAAAAACTGTAATAGAATTCATGCGTTTTCCGAAATTGAACACCGAGAATATCTGGCGTGAAGTTACCGTCCATGGTAGCGAACACCTCAATTCCGCTTTGGAAAAAGGAAAGGGGGCGATTGTTTTTTTGCCACATTTTGGAAATTGGGAGCTCCTTTCACTTGTTTACGGTGTGCTTATCCCAAACAGGGCAAAAGCAATTGCTTTTCCGTTGAAAAACGTACGGTTGAACGATCTAATTTGGCGGCATCGACAACTTTTAAGTTTAGAATTAATTCCACGAAAAAACGCAGTTCGCGCGACCCTACGCGCCTTAAAAAACAACCATGCTATCGGGTTCTTTGCAGATCAAAACGCTGGCGATCAAGGGATATTTATAGATTTTTTTGGCAAACCTGCTTCCACAGCAAAAGGACCAGTGTCTCTTGCACTCAAAACCGGTGCCCCGATACTTTTTTCCTTGGATATCCGACAACCAAATGACCAACACCACATCCATATTTCGCCACCAATCCATTTGGAATCCTCCGGCAATTTTGACCAAGATGTAGAATTGTATACAGCACATCTTATGAAACAGTTGGAAAAATACATACAAGAATATCCAGACCAATGGCTTTGGCTACACAACCGATGGAAAACACAACCAGATCCGAATTCGTAGGAAAATTAATCGTTATTAGACTGTAGTCTTTTTTTCAAAATTAGATTGCACTTATCTTGAAATTGTGGTAAAATATAAAATGTTAAACTATGAACTGAATTAACTGTAGAGGGTATCCGCATGAAAAGATTTACTTTGTCCTTCATTGTTTTAGTTGTCGCGATCGGGATTCCGCTGTTATTCATACACTCCAGTGAAAAAGGCTCAATGAGTAATGATAAACGGAACACGCTGAAGGAACTAAATGAAAATTTAAAAAAAGTGATTCAAACCGCCGAAAAGAATTACTACAAACCAGTAGACAAACATGCAATGTACGAAGGGGCAATTAAAGGCGCACTCGCTGCAATTGGAGACCCCTACACCTATCTTCTATCTGAACGTGATCACCAACGTTCTGTTGAAAACCTATACAATGCGGAATTCGGTGGGCTTGGTGTTAGCATTTACCCTGATCATCGCGGTTTTATTAAAATTTCTAAACCGATGCCGGGAACCCCCGCAGAATCTGCCCAACTAAAAGCTGGCGACTATATCACCAAAGTCAACGGAAAACGAATTTATTTAGGTGAAAGAACAGGTATGTCACTCGACGATGTCGTCGATTTACTCAGAGGTGCCGTGGATACAGATGTCACGTTAACTGTGCAACGAAAATTTCTTGAGCCGTTCGACATAAAATTAACACGAGCAAGGATTTCAATCCCAAGTGTTATGTCAACCCTGTTTGCAGACAAAATCGGTTACATCCGGATCACCAAATTTATTGGTACAGACCGAGCAGGCGGCACAGAAGAAGAATTCAATAAGGCTCTCGCAACACATCAAAAAGACGGGATGCAGGCATTAATTTTAGACCTACGCAGCAATCAAGGCGGTCTCCTTGATGCTGCATATCACATTGCTGACGCGTTTATCAGTGAAGGTGTTATTGTTTCTACAAGAGGGAGAAAAAGTGAATTTGATGAGAAATATCCTGCTCATCCTAACATCTTGTGTGCCCCTGAAATACCGGTTGTTGTTCTCGTTGATGAGTATAGCGCAAGTGCTTCCGAAATCGTCGCAGGTGCAATAAAAGATACCGGACGCGGCATCTTGGTCGGCGAGAAAACTTACGGTAAGGGCGTCGTCCAAAAACGATATCCTCTGACAGGAATCGGCGCAATTTCACTCACTATTTCCTCATACTATACGCCTAATGGAACATCAATTGACAAATCTGGTATTACCCCACAAGTCCATGTTGCCGAAGTTGAACCTAATAGAATTGAACAGATGATGCAGCGGCTTGTGGCAGAAAGAAATACCGTTGAAGATTTTGTCACCAATTGGATTGAAGCAGAAATCAAACGTACTGGCGAAGTCCCTAAACATTTTAGATTACTGGAAGCAGAACTCCCACAGTTTAGGCAAAAACTTGCAGACGATGGATTTAGAGTTAGTCTACGTTGGTTGACACTGCGTGCAGAACAGTTGTTTAACCTTAACGTTGGTATTGAACGGGTTGTGAATTTAAGATATGACACACAACTACAAGAAGCAATTCGCATCATTAAAGCGGGAGAAGTTGGAAGCACTATCCAATTATACCGGACCCTTGGTCAAACACTGAAGTTTATGGGACAAGAATTGCAAACGCTGCTAAACACATCAAATTAGTGCAGTAGTACTTGATACATTCCGTTGAGTTTTATCCCTTACAACAAATTAATGAATCCGCAGCCCTTGCACACTTCCGAGGTTATCACCAAAAAAGCAATTATTGTTGGTTTAATCCTCGTCATCGTCAATGCGTACTGGGTCGGAATAGCCAGCGAACTCTGGTATGCAGTCTATACACTTGTTTCCCCTTTCTCTAATGCCGTCTTTACGTTAGTAGTGCTACTTGCACTCAACGTTATCCTCCGTAAAATCTCTCCACGTATCGCTTTCACTCCTGCCGAACTCTTATTAATCTATATCATGGTGACAATGGTGTCCACTATCTCTGGGCATGCCATGATGGCAATCCTAATGGGTACTTTGGCACACCCTTTCTGGTTTGCAACTGCGGAAAATGAATGGGCACAACTCTTTTTGCACCATATTCCTCAATGGCTTACTGCACATGAACCCGAATGGTTAGCTGGTTATTATGAAGGTGAATCAAGTCTCTATTTGTCGGAACATCTGCGTATATGGACAAAGCCAGTACTTATTTGGTCAAGTTTTATCTTTCTCCTCTACGGCTCGTTGCTCTGTTTGGGACTACTACTTCGCAAACAGTGGATGGAACGCGAAAAATTAAGCTTTCCATTAACGCAGTTACCGCTGCAGATGACAACGAATCGTAGTTTCTTCAAGGCGCGTTCGCTTTGGATAGGGATCGGAATTGCCGCTCTACCCCGTATATTGGCAGGTTTTCATGATCTGTTTCCTGTGATTCCCGCTTTTCCGTCCAGCTATCGGCTTGATAGACACATAACAGAAAGACCGTGGGACGCTGTCGGTTATGTCTCCATGTCCTTCAACCTTGCCATTGTCGGATTGACCTATTTCATGCCACTTGATCTCGCGTTCTCTACGTGGTTTTTCTTTTGGTTGACCCGTGCAGAACGTGTGATCGCAAGTGCTGTAGGGATAACGAATATCAGTACACTTCACCTTAATGACCGCGCATCAGGGGCTTGGGTCGGTATTGCTGTGCTGACTTTATGGATGGGGAGGAGGCATCTCATGAGGTTTTTCAAGCATATTGTAGGACTTGAACGCGGCGATGATAGCAACGAGCCACTATCCTATCGAACAACAGCAATACTCACTATTCTCAGCGTAAGTGCGGTGTTTGGATTCTGTTATATTGCAGGAATGTCGTTATGGGTGATTGCTATCTTTTACATGCTATTTGCAGCGTTTGCCTTAGCAATCGGGCGTGTTCGCGCTGAATTGGGACCGCCTTACCATGAGGTAATCGGTATAAATCCACGCCAGATGATGGTGAACATATTTGGATCTCGCAGCTTGGGCGCAGCGAACCTCACCGTAATGACGTTTCTCTACGCTTTTAACCGTTGCAACCGTTCACATCCGATGCCAAACCAGATTGAATCACTGCGCATCGGCGATCAGGCACGGATTCCCGGTAAAACCTTGCTTTTAAGCATGGTACTTGCTATTGGAGTCGGCGCAGTGGCTACGTTTTGGACCTATTTGCAGGTTGCTTACCAATACGGTGTGCTGGCAAGATGTCAAGGGCATGTCGGACACTTCGGGTGGGAGAGTTTCAATCCGCTTCAAAGTTGGTTACAGCATCCAAAAGAAGCAAATCTGGGTTCGATCGTATTTATGGGAGCAGGTTTCGGTTTCGTTTTCCTTCTCAATTTTTTGCGGACGCGCCTACTATGGTGGACACTGCATCCATCTGGATATGTCCTTTCTGGTGCTTCATGGGGAGGTTTGATATACTTCTGGTTCCCGGTTATGGTAAGTTGGTTTATAAAGTTTATGATTCTACGGTTCTCAGGTTGGCAAACTTATCGTAGAGCGATACCGTTTTTCCTCGGATTAGTTTTAGGGGATTTTGTGCCGCGAAGTATTTTGAGCTTAATCAGTTTTGTGATGAATCTTTATATGCCCTCTTCGGGGGCAGGGCATTCGCTTTAGCATCAGAACTACGATATAATGGGATTATATTATGAAACCGCTACTTACCGTCAAATCCATAACAAAACAGTTTGCTGCGACACCTATTGTACAGGATGTCAGTTTTGAAGTGTATCCAGGGGAAATATTCGCACTTTTAGGCGCAAGCGGTTGTGGAAAAACGACAACCTTACGCTTAATTGCAGGATTTGAAAAGGCAGACACAGGCATAATTGCTATGGAGGATCACGTTTTGGCAGACGAAGGAATACACATGTCACCTGAATCACGTGAAATTGGGTTCGTTTTTCAAGATTATGCCCTCTTCCCAGACAAGAACGTGCTGGAAAACGCTGCATTTGGATTTAGTCGAAAAATGCCGAAAAAAGAACGACATGCAAATGCTTTGGGGACGCTTGAGCGAGTCGGCATTGCGCATCTACACGCACGGATGCCGCATCATCTATCTGGCGGTGAACAGCAACGCGTTGCTTTAGCACGCTCACTTGCAACACAACCGAAGCTGCTGCTGTTAGACGAACCTTTCTCAAGCCTTGACACCGGACTACGTCAAGCAACTCGCGAAGAGGTGCGCGGGTTGTTAAAAGCGGACGGTATCAGCGTTGTATTGGTGACACATGATCAGGAAGAAGCACTGAGTTTTGCTGAACGGGTTGCTGTGATGAATAGCGGTACAATTGAACAGATTGGTACACCTGAAGATGTATACCGACACCCAAAAACTGTGTATGTTGCGAACTTTTTGGGAAAAACGAACATCATTAAAACAGACATCAGAAACGGTGTCGCTGAAACTCCTTTCGGTGCATTGAAGATAGATTTTCCAAACGCAACCGATGTGCTTCTCTCAATCCGTCCAGAACATATCACCATAGAGAAACATGTCACTGATGCCAGCAATCAGAACTTTGGACGTATCATTGCCCGCGAATTCAAAGGGCACGATTTTACCTATTGCGTTGAGGTAGATGGTAAACCTTACTTCGTCCAAACCGACTATCAACGGCATTTCCAAGTAGGGGATGCGGTTATATTAAAACCGACTGAAGCGGTTGTTATTGAAAACGTAGACTAATTTGGATATTAACGAATTGAAGGGTCCCCTCTTTTCAGATTTTTGTCACTAAAAATTGTCCAAACTATAGTATAATTTTAACAGATTGGGTATAATAGCAGCATTCTTTTTTTACGTTGAAAATATACTATGTCCGTAGGAGAAACGTAGTGAAAATAGTTGAGGTAAAAACCTATATGGTCGATGTGCCGCCGCCACATTGGGGCGGTAGGCATTGGATTTTTGTCAAATTAGTAACTGATGAAGGAATTGAAGGCGTAGGAGAATGCACCTATCATACCCGCCTAAACCACGTCGTCATTGAATTAATCAAAGATTGGGGAGAACGTTATCTCATTGGAACGGATCCCTTTCGGATTGAAAAAATCTGGTCAACACTTTATGAGGGCCCTTGTGTACGGCACCCCGGTCCGCTTGCTACACCCGCGATGAGTGCAATTGAGATGGCGTGTTGGGACATTGTTGGAAAAGCGGTGAATCAACCCATTTATAATCTTTTGGGAGGGATGTTCCATGAAAAATTGAGAGCATATTCCTATCTTTTGCACTGGCGGCACGGCGATTCTCCAGAAAAAACCGGTGAACTTGCGCTCTCTTATGTTGAAAAGGGGTTTACTGCTGTCAAATTTGACCCTGTCCATCCGCACACAGCAGATAGATTAGAAACACTCAACTATGCCGAAAGCGTTATCCGCGGGATTCGTGATGCTGTGGGTGATAGATGTGATATTCTCATTGGCACACACGGACAATTTAATACCAATAGCGCTATACGTTTTGCTAAACGCGTTGAACCCTACGATCCGCTTTGGTTTGAAGAACCTATACCACCTGAGAATATTAAAGAGATGGCGCGCGTGGCACAATCCACAAGCATTCCGATTGCTACAGGTGAACGGCTACTCACCAAATATGAATTCGCTGATCTCTTGGAACAACAGGCAGCCTCTATCTTACAGATGGATTTGACAATAACAGGCGGCATCCTTGAGGCGAAGAAGATTGCGTCAATGGGTGAGGCACACTATGCGCAAATCGCACCGCACCTATACGGCGGTCCCATCGGCGGCGCAGCAAATATACAATTAGATGTTTGTAGTCCAAATTTTTTGATACAGGAAGGCATCCACATGTGGGACGGTTTTCACGCTGAAATCCTCAAGGATCCGATACAGTGGGAAAACGGGTACATCATTCCACCGACTGGCCCTGGACTTGGCATTGAACTGAACGAAGAGGTATTGGAAAAACATTCGATTGAACTCTAAGACTTAAGGAAAACATGTCAGCCGCAGATACACCAACGGGTACGCTTGATGAGCTGCCCGACTCAATTGAAGAAACATTAAAAACACTGGATATCCAATTTGAAGAGATCCGATTTGCTGTCCGAAGCGACGTAAGCTCAACAGGGAGGTATGGTGAAGAATGGTTCGTCCTAACAGATGCGGCAATTTTTACCGTAACAGGTGAAGGTGAGGTGCTTCACTACGTCCCTTATAAGAGTGTCTTCGGTATTCGTGCTGAAACCGTAGTAGATGCGGGTCTCCTTGTGCTGGAAACAGAGGAAGGAACGGTAGACCTAATCCGTTACTCAAACGGTTGCGCGGCGAAGTTCGGGTTTGTCGCCCGTTTTATCGGAGACGAAATAGAATTCCGAGACGGCAACCGGGATGAAGCACCAATTTGGGACTATAAGGTTGAGGAACATTCCTGTAAAACCTGCGGGTTGCCGCTTGCAGATGAGTACTCTCCTTGCCCCGCATGCACTAAAAAACATAGGGTAATGCTACGTATTTTGACGTATATACAACCTTACCGCGGCAGAACATTACTTTATATTTTATTCGTCATTGTCGGAACTCTGATTTCTTTAGTCACACCCTATTTTTCAGGTATTCTGATTGATGATATATTATTACTAAACGATGCTACGACACCCACACCTGATGATCAGACAACATGGTTAGGCAACATATTCCGAGCGATCCAACCAGCAGCATTAGCGTTAACCATCGCGGTTGGTACGCTGTTAGTTACCCAAATTATTAGCATTTTATTTAATATCCTTCAATCGCGGTTGGCAGCATGGCTAACGTTTCGCATCGCAGCGAATATACGGGCACACGTTTATGAACATCTGCACAACCTGTCTATCCGATTTTTTGATAAACGGACTACAGGAACTGTCATCTCACATATCACCGAAGACAGTGAGCGATTACAGGACTTTCTGTTAGAGGGGATGTCGTTCCTGAGTGTGCAATTGTTTATGTTTTTCGGGATAGGCACTGTGTTATTTTTTCTTAATTGGCAATTGGCGTGTTTTATTTTGATCCCAATTCCGTTAATTGTTTTCGGTGCGGGGTGGTTTTGGCAGAAGGTGCGAAGTTTATGGCATCGCGCATGGCGACGCCGCTCAAAACTTTTTGATGTTGTCAACGATTCTGTATCCGGTATACGTGTTGTTCGCGCATTTGGCCAGCAAAGGAGTGAAGTTAACCGATTTGGCAGCGCAAACATTGATACACGAGACTATGAAACAAAAGCTGAGATGGTCTGGGCAACCTATTATCCACCACTGATGTTTACTGTTCAATTTGGAACGCTCATTGTATGGTATGTCGGTGGTCTTGATGTTATCGGCGGAACGATGACGCTTGGCACTTTAATGATGTTTCACATTTATCTTGCAATGTTCTATGAACCACTACGATATATTAGTCCGCTTATCAATTGGGCTTCCCGTTCTATAACAGCGGCGGAACGCCTTTTTGAGGTGATAGACTCACAACCGGAACAGTTTGATGATGGTAATCTCAAAGCAATGCCAAATATTGTCGGAGAAGTGAAATTTCACAACATGACATTCGGCTACGATGCACATAAACCTGTACTGCGGGATATAAACCTTCACGTAAAGCCTGGTGAGATGATAGGACTTGTGGGGCATTCAGGCGCAGGAAAGTCTACCCTCATCAATTTAATCTGTCGCTTTTATACGCCAGATGCAGGACGGTTAGAAATTGATGGCGAAGACATCAAGCAGATTAACCTCAAGGATTTAAGAAGTCAGATAGGGGTCGTCCTACAAGAACCGTATCTGTTCAGTGGCACTATTGCAGAAAATATTTCTTATGCGAATCCTGATACCTCAATGGAGCAAATCATCACTGCAGCAAAGGCGGCGAATGCTCACGAATTTATCATCAAATTCCCCGATGGGTATGACACTGAAGTTGGTGAACGGGGCGGGAGTCTATCCGGTGGAGAACGACAACGTATTTCTATCGCACGGGCAATTTTACATAATCCGCGTATCTTAATTCTTGATGAAGCTACCTCCTCTGTGGATGTTGAAACCGAGAAGAAAATCCAGCAGGCAATTGACAGATTGGTGCAAAACCGAACCACGTTTGCAATTGCACACCGTCTTTCAACGCTCCGAAATGCTGATCGGCTTTTTGTGATAGAAAAAGGGAGAGGCGTTGAATGTGGTTCTCACGAAGAACTTATGGAGAAAAAAGGGATCTACTACAAGCTCGTAGAAACACAAAAGGAAACCGCTAACGTTCGCGCTGAAGCACAAATCGTGGAGAGATAGACATGCAGAACGAGAATACTGAACTAAAAAACACACATGGAAAGGATAAACCCGAGAGTACTGAGTCCCATGAACAAGAAGATTTTGCACAACGTTTTTTGGATGCGTCTGAACTTACGTTCACACGTTCTCAAGTAGGTACTGCACGGCTTGAAATTCGTAATGAAGTTTGCCATCTGCGTGTGATAGTACGCAGACTTATGCCGCTTAGTAAACCCGAACAATACATCTCATTCGCCGCAGATGAGGACACTGAAATCGGAATCCTTGTGAACCCATCAGAACTTGCCCCTGAAAGCCTCAAAATACTAAATGAGGAATTAGATAAGCGATATTTCACACCTATAATTCAAAAGATTTATCGTGTGAAGGAACAATTCGGTATTCATGAGTGGGAGGTCCAAACGGCGCGCGGGCGTGTGACGTTTTCGGTACGGGGATTAAATCAGAATATAAAACAGGTTCCACCTGCACGGCTTTTTGTGACAGATGTGCGGGGAAACCGCTACGACATACCAGATTATCGGGAGTTAGATGCTCAGAGTTTTCATCAAATTCAACGGCATCTATAAACAACAATGAAATATAAACGTTTTCATGCAGTTATCGTCTCAGTAATAGTTCATCTCATCATCGCTGCGATTATTGGGTTGCTTCTATCAGAACACCATTGGACATTGAATCACGATGCAATTGATGTGAGATTTATCAAAAACACACCGATAAGGGATACAGTGCCCCGAACACATAGAACGGTAGTACTCCCCACAACTCGGCAAACAGCAAATCCATTGCGAGTTGACATTCCCTCAATCAATCAAATTCCAAAGACCGACACCTCAATTCAAAATCCAACGGTTACGCCGATGTCCAACACGGATGTGCTAAAACCAGACGATGTCCCTGCGCCAAACCTCCGAGTAGAAACACAACAACAAGTAGTTAATACTATGCGGGGGACTCCTATAGGTGTGCCAACTGTGCCATCAACAGCAATAAAAATAAAATCGCGTCCTCATGTTGTTAGTCCAAAATCGAACATTCCTACAACAGATGGATTCACTGAGTTTCTTGATGGTACTTTACCAGATAGGAACTTACAAGGAAACCTTAACGTCACACTGGAAAATCCTGCCTTGTTGCCGCAAGGGCAATTGGGAGCGATCCTTGAAGGCACGGGAGATAATTTACGCGGTCATATTCGGATTATCCGTCTTAAACACTCACTCTCAGATTGGTGGCAAGACCCCACGGCGTTGCCCGCCCTCATGAAATGGATGGATAGATACACCACAATCCGATTAGATATGAATTTTGAAGGTGGCGCACTTCCGTTGACAGATCCGAAGATTTTTGATGCGCCACTGCTTGTGATGACAGGGCACGACAAAGATATCACGGCTGGACGCGGGCTAATAAGAGATGGTCCATTGCAAATCAGTTTTACGCCTGCAGAACGCGCCGCGCTACGAAAATATATCGTTGATGAAGGCGGTATGCTCTTTTTTGATGACTGCGGTTTTCACGGTCTTTTTGCAAATATTGTCGCTGAAGAATTGCAACAGATTTTTCCCGACTATCCACTTGAAATCCTGCCGCATGAACATGAGGTTTATACGATTCATTACCATCTCGCAAAACCGCCGACAGGTGGTGCCGTGTTCTGGGGAAACGAAAATAACGCACAACCAACAAAGTTCCGTTTTCAGAAAGGGATTACTATTGATAATCGATTAGCAGTCATTTTCAATCGGAAGGACTATATGTGCGCGATGGAGACCGCAGAAATTCAGAGCCGCACGATGCTACGGCTTCGGCACTCTCCAGACGTTTATCGGTTTATGACGAATTTACTGATTTATGCGTTGAAGTATGGAGGAAATACAGATAGATCGGGGTATAAGGAGTAGGTCCTTATTCCTATTTAGAAGCAAAATAACTGTAGAAAACGGTTAACTTTACCACATATCTAAAAATAAAAGAACTGTTGGTAGGAAAAGGACAAAGATTATTTCTACTGTGTAAAAGATAACAAGTGTGAGAGAAAAGATAGCAGAACCCCAACTACTATACGGCCGATTGTTGTGAATACCGACATCCATATTAAAATCCGTGTCGTCTTGTTTCCTTATTGCATCGTAGTGGTATCGGAATAGTCGTGCTAACCAGAGGAAGAATCCATCCAGGATCCAAAATCCTATAATGAGAAAAGTAAGCACCGCTGCTTCTACAAGGACAAAAGAAACCCTCTCTCATGAGATAATTTTGTTTATGAAAGGTAAAAAAAATATAAATGGCAAATAAAACTTGTGATGTGATGACGAGTAACAGACTCCCGCCTTTTACGAAGAAACTGTTAAGTCCTAAACGTTTGATAACGCCCTGGATCATCTCTAAATGTTTTACAACTTTTTCTGTTCCATTCATGGTTTTCCCTCCTATTCGTCCCTATGAAGAAGTTAGCATTGTGATGATGTCTTTTGGTAGTTGAAAATTATGTTTCTGCTCAAAATCTTCAACGTTTTCGTAGTCTTTACCAAAGTTATCAATGACGATATTTTTCTGCAGTTCTGTGGCAATTGTTAGGTCTGCTTTGGCTTTTTCCCACTTTTTAAGGTTTAGTAACGCCATACCACGATTACAATATGCTTCTGCTAATTCGGATTTGCGTTCTATCACCACGTCGTAATCTTTGATGGCAAGTTCATACTCGCCTTTTCTACTGTAAGCATTACCACGATTGTTATAGGGGTGGACAAGGTCAGGCCTTAGTTCTATTGCCTTGCTATAATCTTTAATGGCGCGATCAAACTCCTGTTTTTCATAGTGAACAATACCACGGTTGTAATAGGCATAAGCAAAGTTGGTATCAAGTTTTATGGCAGTGTTGTAGTCTTCAATAGCCCGATCTACTTCACCTTTGAGTTTATAAACTATTCCACGACTGTTATATGCTTCTGGCAAATCAGGATCAAGCTCTATCGCTTTGTTACAGTCTTTGATAGCAAGATCATACTCACCTTTGATACGGTATGCGCCACCGCGATTGCTGTAGGCTTTCGCATAGTTCTGCTTGAGTCTTATCGCCTTGTTGAAATCTTCAATGGCGCGGTCAATTTCGCCTTTATCACTATACGCTATGCCGCGATAGTTATAGGCGTGGGCAAAAGTAGGGTCCAGTTTTATTGCGTTGTTATAGTGTTGGATGGCGATATCAAAAGGTGCTTGTTCTGTTTGCGTCTGCATGATTATCTCTCCTTTAGTTGTCGGTTTGAGTTGAATCGATCTTTATGATATCTTCTCTCGGTTGTGTTCCACCCTTGTAAATTTCCATGTATTTCATCTGGTGAGTACTCTGATTTCTAATAAAACCGTGAAGGTCATTGTAGACTGTTTGCGTTGAAATACCGTGCTGTTTTTGTAGATAATTCAACATTTGTACTTTAAGCAAATCGGGAATGTCAATCACGGCGAACTGTTCTGGTTCAATAAAACCCTTCAACGGTTGAACGAATATACTTTTCTGTGCTATGATACGGTTTTGCGGATTACGAGGTAGCTTAACATAATCCTTCATTTTCTCTGTTCTTTCCAACAAGATAATCCTACCAGGGTCGTTGGGAAATCCGTTACAGGCAAAGAATAGTGCTATGTGACTATCAGTTGTAAAGTCTATGAGATTGGTATAACCCCCGAAATGTTGGAGTTCGGTTAAAATTTCAAACTTGTCTGTTTCAGGGGTGTAATCTTTAGCTACTTCCAGCATTTGCTCTTGGATGGCTTCTGTATCAAATTCCTCAGTCTAAAACACTTTCTCACATTCACGCCAAAGACTTGAAGACACCTCCTCATAGTGTTGAGGTTCTCCAGGATAGATGAAGTCACCTTCCTTTGACTTTGCCGCTACCTCTTGAATTTTTTCAAAGACTCGGTTTAGATTATCTTGGGGATCCGAGTCGTTAAGTTTATTCATTCTTTTTCACAATCACAGTTTGTTGGGGTTAGGTTGAATAATGAGTATACCAAATTATCAATTTGATTTTCAAAAGAAATGTTGACCCGCAAGTGTATCCAGCACATCAGGAATACGCTTGATCTCGTAATCAGTGATAATCCGAGATTCAAACAATTTTCACGATGATTCTAAATACGATGGAAGTCTACCATTGCAAAAATCACGGATCGGTCATGGATATTCCCCATGACCGATCCGTGATTCAGACGTTTTCTACGGTGTAAAGGTGAGCGTTACTCCACGACCCACGTGTCACCAGCATTGAGGAGTGCTTCAAGGTCACCTTCGCCTCGCTGCTGCTTGGCAGAGGTAATCTGGTCAGCCATCATATCCTCATAGCATGCATGCTGAACGCTTCGGAAGATACCGATAGGTTGGGGCATTTCAGACATATCGCTCATGCGGGCGAGGAAATTTGCTAAAGTGGTGTTCTCGGCATATTGATCGTGTACGATAAGATCGTCTGTACCGTTTGTCACGGTGGTAACTTCGGGTTGGAATCCATTCAAACGAATCCCTTTTTCGCGTTCTTTGCCAAAAAGAAGCGGCTCACCATGCTCAAGCTGGACGGTATTATCTGCTTTGGTCGACTTATCCGTATAAAGCTCAAAAGCATCCTTATTAAAAATAGGACAATCTTGGTAGATTTCTATAAAGGATGTGCCTTTGTGTTCAAACGCAGCTTTGATAATTGACCGTAAGTGGTTGGGATCTCTGTCAAGTGAACGTGCTACAAAGGTGGCCCTCGCAGCCAGAGCAAGACTAATCGGGTTAAAAGGAGCTTCAAGCGAACCGAACGGACTGGATTTCGTGTCTTTTCCCTGCTCCGAAGTGGGGGAATATTGCCCTTTGGTAAGTCCGTAGATACGGTTATTGAAGAGCAGGACATTGATATCAAAGTTGCGGCGCATTAAGTGAATAAAATGGTTCCCTCCGATTGAGAGTGCGTCTCCATCCCCTGTGATAACCCAAACTGACAGATCAGGATTTGCCATTTTCACGCCAGATGCGATAGTTGGTGCTCTGCCGTGGATCGTATGAAACCCATAAGTGTTCATATAGTACGGAAACCGACTTGAACACCCAATGCCAGAGATAAAGACAATATCCTCTTTAGGGATACCCAATTCAGGCATAATTCGTTGTGTTTGAGCGAGAACTGACCAATCACCGCAACCGGGACACCACCGAACATCCTGATCAGATTCAAAATCTTTTTTGCTTAACGTAGGCACGCCAGCTGGAATGCCTGAAGATTTTTCTTTTTGCATAAGTGTGCCTGCCTTTTTGCACATGAACCGAGACTTTTTGTGAAGGGCAATTTATTTTCTTCTAATCCCGGCATATTTGTATGTTAGATGTAATTTTCAATTTTAGACTCCAGTTCAAAAACATGGAACGGTTGACCTTGGATTTTGTTAAATCCAACAGCATCAATAAGAAATTCGCTTCGGATTAATTGACGGAGGTGTCCACTATTCAATTCAGGAATTAAAATAGTTTTGAATCGGCTAAGAATTTCGCCTAAGTCACTTGGAAACGGATTAAGGTGACGTAAGTGAACATGGCCTATAGCACTACCTGCTTCGATTCTATTTTCAACAACAGTTCTGATTGTTCCGAAAGTGCCACCCCATCCGAGCACAAGCAGGGCCCCTTCTTGTGCGCCAAAAATTTCTGTGGGTGGGATTTCATCGGCAATGCGTTTGACCTTTTCTGCTCTGATGCTAACCATCCTCTCGTGATTTTCAGCATCATAACTTACACTGCCTGTTATATCCGATTTTTCCAAACCACCGATTCGGTGTTCCAGTCCGGAAGTGCCGGGCTTTGCCCAAGGGCGCGCAAGCGTCTCTGCATCTCTCAGATACGGTTCGAAACCGTTCACATCGGTTCGGAAATCCGGTTCAATTTGAGGAAGATCCGCAACATCGGGAATCTGCCACGGTTCCGCGCCGAGGGCTATATAAAGTTCTGAAAGGAAGATAACTGGCGTTCGATATTTCACAGCGATACGGCATGCCTCAAAAACAGTTTCAAAACAGTCAATTGGACGACATGCGGATAGGATCGGAATAGGTGATTCTCCGTTTCTACCGTAAAACATCTGTAATAGGTCTGCTTGTTCTGTTTTTGTCGGCATTCCTGTTGAGGGGCCGGCTCTTTGGATATTACACACAACAAGAGGTAATTCAGTAATCATAGCAAGGTTAATCGCTTCAGATTTTAGGGCAAGCCCTGGACCACTACTCCCTGTTACGCCAAGTGCACCACTAAAAGCGGCACCGATAGCAACTCCAACAGCAGCAATTTCGTCCTCCATCTGCATTGTCATAATGCCAAAGTTGCGATAATTTGCCAAACCGTGAAGGATATCACTTGCAGGTGTAATCGGATAGCTGCCATAAACCAATTGTAATCCAGATTGATGTGCAGCTGCCACGAGTCCCAAAACAGTCGATGTGTTACCTGCAATATTTCGATACTTCCCGGGGGCAAATTTCGCGGGTTTCACTTCATAGGAGGTCGCGAATTGTTCAGTCGCTTCACAATATGTATTGCCAGCTCGAAGAGCTAAGATATTCGGTTCTATGAAATCTGGATATTTAGCGGCAAACTTGTTCTTAATCCATCTTATGGTATAGTCCATTGGACGATTGTATAACCATAAGATCATGCCGAGGGCAAAAAAGTTTTTACATTTATCCTGATCGCTGAAATCAAGATCAGTATCTTCAAGCGAGCTTCGAGTGAGCTTAGTCAAATCAACTGGAAAAACTTGATATTTGGCAAGTGAGTCATCCTCTAACGGATTGTCTGCATAGCCAGCAAGTCGTAAGTTTTTACGCGCAAAGTTATCAGAGTTGACAATCAGTATACCGTTATCTTTCAATTTATGAAGGTTGACTTTTAAAGCAGCGGGATTCATCGCTACAAGAACATCACAAGTATCACCAGGTGTGTGTATGGTTTCACTGGAGAAGTGTAATTGAAATCCTGATACCCCAGCCAGCGAACCTGCGGGGGCTTTAATTTCAGCTGGGTAATCGGGTAACGTAGCGACATCGTTCCCGACAATAGCGGAGGTTTCTGTCATTTGCGTTCCGATTGTTTGGGACCCATCACCTGAGTCTCCAGCAAACAGAACTGTCGCCGCCTGAATTTGCTCTACTTGCTTACGCATCAGTGTTCAGCCTTTTTATATGCTATTATTTGGTAGAGGTGAGACCATAGAGTCCACCTATAAAAGACCTCGTCCATGTGTTATGCTCCTTCTCGCGCTTTCAAAGCATCGCGTACTGGATTGGGGGGCAATGTCAGGACCTCTTGTGGGAAATACTCCACGAGATAAGAGATAACATCTCGAATTGATACCATGCCGATTGGGTGTTGCTGTTCATCAACTATTGGTAAATGTCGAAAACCGCCTCGTGCCATATACAAAACCGCTGTGTTTAACATATCTTCCGCCCTTGCTGTTTGCGGGTCAGCTTTCATGAATTGCGTGACAGGAATTTGCGTTAAATCACCTACCTGTTTATTTAAAACTTTGCGCAATACGTCGCGTTCGCCAAAAATACCACGAAGCACACCCTCTTCAACAACAGGCGCTGCACCAATATGATGTCCAATTAGCAGATCAATAGCGGCCTGCGTACTTGCTGAAATGTCAATCGTAACGCAAGAACGCATCAAATGCCGAAGTGGTATCTGGCTCTCAATCACTTGCAACACTTTCTGAGACACCTCAGCATCTTTATCCATCTGTGCTAATTCTTCATCGATTACACTGTCGTAAAGCATGGTTATGCGCCTCCTCGCTGGTTCTCAATAAATATTGCCACATGGTCTAAAATATCACGTGTTGAAATCAAACCGATCGGAAATTCTTGATGTTGATCATCCCAAATACAAAGCGGAACATGTCTGAAATGTCCAAGATGCATTAGATTTAAAGCAAAAGCAATCGGGTCACTTGCACGCAACGATTCAGGGTTTGATGTCATGATCTCTTCAACGTTGACGGTTGTAGGGTCTAACCGTTTTCCACATACATGCACAAGCAGGTCACGATCAGTAAGAATCCCGGCAAGTCGTTGTTCGCTGTCAACAACAAGAATACATCCGAATCCCTCTGCTTGCATAATGTCAATAGCATCTGAGACCGGAGAACCTACTTGAACGGTGGTAGGTTGCTTGTAATCAAGCGTACTAATCGGTAACGATAATGTTCTTGCGTTCACTGTATAGACTCCTTGATGTTAACGTCAAAAACAGAGTTGGGTTTCTTACAGTATCTTGTTTTAAAAGAATACCATATTTCCTATGGATTTGCAAATATATTTACCACATTTCTTATCCACCTTGTTCATTGTAGAGTGAAGTATCTGCGTAGCCCTTTTTTATTTAGGCAAACTTAAAACTGAATGACTGTGATAAATTTTCAAAAAGCATTGACATTCATAGAAAAATTGTGTAAACTTATATAATAACTGTATTAAATTGAACTTAAGGATTAACCTAAAATGAAACATAATAGTTCAAATCAGAAACGGTTTGCTTTATGTATATGTTGTATTTTCATCCTTAGCTTGATGATTCTACCTGTACAAGCATCCCGTCGTTCACACGGCCTTGCTATAACTCTGTTAGCATCTGGAGTAGGTTTACAAGTTGGCAGTACGTTCATGCATACCTCTGCAGAAAGTCGGTATGAAGAATATCTTTCCGCAACAATCCAAACGGATATTCAAAGCCAAAAAAGCGATGTGGTCGCAAGAGAAAACGCAAGTGTTATCATGTCTCGCGTCGGATACGGATGTATAGGTCTTGCTGTCCTCCTTTCTATCTTCAACCAGTTAGACAATGCCTCGACTGAAACTACGCCATCAACACAATTACGCAACACTGCTATCAGCAAAATGCAATTGCCAATTAACTTTTCCGATGCATCTATATTTTGGGGGGAGTCCCAAATGTTCAGTTTTCGTCCCCATTATGATTTTCAAAAGCAACGTGTCAGTCTGCAATACTTACACCGTTTTTAAGGTTTCTTAACCATTGTTCATTAGGCGTGTCTGTGTACACCATATTCCGTAATATCCGTAATATAAGATAGATTACCTAACTTGAGGGAAAATTAAATGTATTCATTTCACAATCTTTTTAAAATGCAATCGTTCCGTTTGCCGTTAAGAACAGTATCAGCACTGTGTTTGCCGTTGTTCATCGTAATTACGGTGTTTGTAGCTTGCACTAATAGTGAGGATTTCGCGAACCCACTTGATTCAGATAATTTACGTACAGCCGGGTCTCCGAAAGGACTTACGCTTTACCCGGGGGACCAACAAGTCCGTATAACATGGATAGAGAGTGGACAAGAAGGTATCAAAGCTTACCGAATCTATCGTCGTTCAATAGCCAATTCGGAGGAACCCTTTGAATTAGTAGGAACGGTCGACGCGCCAGCAAGTGAGTTTGTAGATACCCAAAATGTTGAAAACGATCGCCGAGATGCACAAGGACAACCTATTGCTTACGAGTACCGCATCTCATACATTGATATAAACGATGTTGAAACGCCAGACCCAACGAACCCGCCAAGTGTTACAGAAGAACCTATGCGTATTTGGCAAACGGCTGCTATTATACCAAGCATTCCACCTCCTGTTCCTGTTGTTACACTTGGTGAACCATCAGACCTCACCGTTAAACTGTTCTGGGAAAACTATGATTTCCCAAACGATTTTTCTCTTTTTCGCGTTTACGTAGCAAGAGATGACAGCACAGCAAAACAACTTGCTTTTAGACTTATTGCTGAGATTACGCGCGATCAACTCTATTACTTTGATATCAATTTCAAGGCGGACGGTGAATCCAAAGTTTATCGTGTTGCGGCTGTTGACGAGTTTGGCGTAGAAGCCATTACCACTATTAATGCCACTTCTCCCAATTTGCCACCCGCCCCACCTCAAAGTATCCCACCCCAAAATGTTACGGTTCTTTACATACGCCGATCATTTTTTCTCCTGAACCTGAAGTATGATGCTTTCATCTCATGGCATGCCAATACGGAGAGAGATCTTGCAGGATATCAAATCTACACAAAAGATGCAGAAGGCAATTTGCTGCTGCGTCAGACAGCTGGACCAGAAGATACGAGTTTGACCATTCCTGGGGAAGACCCAATTTTAATTGATCAGCTACCACACGGTAGATTCTACTTCATCACCGCATTTGACGATACGCCTAAACTCGATGGCAAGCGCGACGAAAGCGAGATGGTTGCAGCACAACGCCTTAATTTCGCCTTTGGTGAATATGAACTTGATTTCGTCTTAGGTGAAGATGAATAAAATATTAGAGGAAATTATGCACTTTAAAAACCGAGTCATTATTGGAATCATTTTAGTTGTCTTCGGAATTAACTTTCCGAGTTTCGCACAAACACCACCCATTTCACAACTTATAACTATTCAAACTGCTGAACCGATAGGCAAAGGCGGATCTGTTACATCCTTCGGTTTGTTCCAGCATTCCATAGTAGAATTACTTCCTGAGCACAGCCAGAATGTCGTCATCGGCGGGTTTGAAGAATCTCACCGTGTTACGCTCGAAATTGAAACATTCGTCATACCTGTCAGGTTTACTTACGGTTTAAGCGATAAACTTGACTTGCAGTTAGGGGCTACCCCCTCAACAGGCGGTGTCCACAAAGTTGTTCACGATTTCTACAACACTGGAGACCCAGAGCTCAACTCTAAACGAGTTTACGACCAACCACTCTATGAAGGACTTATCGGATTCAAATATAACATCAAACCAGAAAAAAATGATGGGTTTCCAAGTATTTCAGTCGGAAGCGATTTCTATTCCGGGTTCACCGCGGATGACCGACTTAATTCTGATAACAATTTCCTTGATAACAGTCCTATTGATGGTTTTCCTTTTGTCGGTATCAATACCTATTTTGCTGGCACACAAAGATTTGGTAAACATTTAAAAGTTCACGCGAGTGCTGGCATCTTCCTATCGTCAAAGTCACTCAGAACGACTGACTTTTTTACGCTCAATTGGCAGGCTGGTGGTGAAGCCGCTATTTCAGATAGCATGTGGGTCGCAGCCGATTTCTCGCGTGAACTTCAGCATGCAGGAGTCAACTTTTCAAGCATACTTGGACTTGCATTCCGTTATGAAGTTTCTAATACGTTAGCATTTCAAATTGGGATCAACAACTTACCCGGATTTCAGTTCAGTCTAACTTTGGGCGGCGAAAAAGCACAGGAAATGGATGGGAACAAGTTGCTATTTTAGGACTTGATATTGAGAATTCAACCCATCTGTTCATTTGATGCTCCCTGTCTTGCCAGCGGAAACAACTAAATGAGAGCAGTTATCCAACGCGTTCAATCAGCAAGCGTTCAAGTAGACGGTGAACTCGTTTCTGAAATTGGGGCGGGTTTGCTAATTTTTCTCGGCATTGCTCATGACGATACCGAAACAGAATTGGAATATATTGCTAACAAGGTTGCCAATCTGCGTATCTTTGAAGATGCGGATGGCAAAATGAACTGTTCGCTTCTTGATACCGGCGGATCGGCACTTGTCGTCTCACAATTCACACTCTACGGTGACTGCCGCAAAGGACGACGCCCAAGTTTTATTGATGCAGCACGTCCCGAAGTCGCAAATGCACTTTATGAGCAGTTCATCACCGCCTTACAACAGTTGAACATCCCAACACAAGGCGGTACCTTTCAAGCAATGATGGACGTACAGCTTATCAACGACGGTCCCGTCACCATTCTATTAGATAGCGACAAACAGTTTTAGACCGATACAAGAAAACGATGCTCCAATAGCCACAGCTTAAAATGAAATTTTCTGAATACATTAAGAACAATCTAATTGTGTAAACAAATCGGGCGGGAAATATAACTCCCGTCCATTTACTTTTATAATAAGACCTTCAAAGGTTTATCTCAAACTAAACGCTCCTTAGAGGACACGAATTTTTCTGGACAAGCAGCGCATACCATGCTATGTTAAGCAACATATATCTCATAGACATTATGCAGAGGAGAAACTATGGCTAACGAAGATTTTACCTCTAAAGTACCGCATTATACCTTTGCGGAAACGTTGGAAGAACAGGAAGAACAGTTAAAGACTAATCCGTTGATGCAACGATTGAACGCTTATCGTAAAACTTACGAAGGTGACTCACACCGTCCCATTTACCACTACATCAACCCAGAGGCGATGCTTAACGATCCAAACGGACTCTGCTTCTGGCAGGGACGTTGGCATCTTTTCTATCAGGCATATCCGCCAGAAGATACACGTCAACACTGGGGACATGCGGTTAGCGATGATCTCATCCATTGGCGCGATCTGCCCTACGCGATTTATCCGAACCCGGAAAGATGTTGTTTCTCCGGTTCAACTTATGTTGAAGAAGACCGTGTGATTGCGATGTATCACGGGACAGTTGTCGGTAACATGGTAGCAGTGTCGAGCGATCCGCTCCTTCTGAATTGGGAAAAAGTGTCTGGTAAAGCAGTGATTCCCTCAAGACATGCAGATGGCACAACCCCTGTCTATCGTGTTTTCGATCCATGTATATGGAAAAAAGATGACATGTATTACTCGTTATCGGGTGGAACGTTACCGCACGGGCCAGGCGGCAAGCCGGTGCGAGCCAATTTCTTACTTCGTTCCGCAGATTTAGCGAACTGGGTTTATCTGCATCCATTTGTTGAAAATGACCAATACACGTTGGTCGGTGATGATGGTGCATGTCCCTATTTTTGGCCCATCGGTGATCGGCACATGCTGCTATTTTTCAGCCACATGAGCGGTGGGCAATATCTACTCGGTGATTACGATAAAGCACGTGACAAGTTTGTTGTAACAGCAGGTGCAAAAAACAATTTTGGTGCAGCATCTCCTGCAGGTGTTCACGCGCCTTCTGCAACACCTGACGGCGAAGGGGGGCTTATCGTTATTTACAACATGAACCCAGCGAAACCGACTAAGGGTTGGAATCAGATTATGACGTTGCCACGCCGTTTGACACTTCTCTCCAGAGATGAAATCGGGGTTGAACCTGCAGGCGATATTGAATCGTTGCGATATGAACATCAACATGTTGGTGGACAGACACTCCCCGCGAACGAAGAAGTTGTGTTAGAAAACATCAATGGCAACGCGATGGAACTTGAACTCGAAATTGATACCAAAGGATCCCCGATGGTTGAGTTAAACGTACTTCGTTCACCGCAGAAAGAGGAGTTTACCCGTATCGCTTTCTTTAGAGAACGCGGCATGCGTAATCACAATTCGGATAGAAATGTACGTGAAAGTCTACTAACAATTGATTCATCCTATTCGTCAATTGCGCCAGATGTGCGTTCGCGTGCACCCGAAACTGGTGGGTTGTCAATTTTGGGAGATGAAACGCTCAAACTACGTGTATTTGTTGACAAGAGTGTCGTTGAGGTATTTGCCAATGGACGACAATGTGTTGCTATGCGTGTCTATCCTGACAGGGAAGATAGTGTTGGCGTATCTTTGCGTTCGCAAGGGCAAGCCTCTGAACTCATATCCTTGGATGCTTGGCAGATGAAGAATATCTATGCGTAAAGTATTTCTGTCGCACCGTTTTGGTTAATGGTGCGGTTTTCTGATCGATCCGTAGGTCAATTTGTAAATCAACGCCATGATGCAGCGATCATAGGGGGAGGGAACTCCGATTCTTGACATTTTTGTGTAAGACAAACATGTCGCGATTCGGAGATCGCTCCTACAGAAGATATGGGAAACGTGCAGGAGACGAAGATTGTTTCACTGGATGTGTGGCAGATGCGTTTTACTTGGGAGAATTGAAATATAGGGAAGGAAAGTAGGAAAACAGAAATTAGAATGTGTAGCCCAATGAAAACTCCACGAATTCATAACAATAATGCAAATGATGTCTTAGTCCGGGCGATAGCAATTTGCCTAATGTTTTGTTTAACCGCTTTTTTTACAAGCTGCGGCGAATCCCCTTCAATTCAATCCACCGAAACAACACAAGATATCAACATACCTGAACCATCTCCTCCGCCAGCTTTTGTCCAAGAGACTTTTGATCTGGATCCGTTTTACCAGCAATGGATTGATGTGGAGGGCTTGCCTGTAATAGCGTCCGCGAAGGTGAATCCTTTTGCCGTAAAAGAGGCAGCATGGCTCATTAGACAGATGCTTCAACACCGCCAAGATATACTGCAAGCACTCGTACAAAACGACGTACGTTTTGTTGTAATAGCATATAATGAAATGATAACACAAATTCCTGAATACAGGTATCTAAGACCTAATTATTACTGGGATGTGCGGGCGCGCGGTTTTGGACCAAGGGGGTCAGTATCTATAGCGAGTTGTGGGGAAGAAAACCTACTTGATTATCCAGGGGCCCCTTATCAGTCTGAAAATATTCTAATTCACGAGTTCAGTCATGCAATTCACATAATGGGTTTAAACACTATTGATCCGAGTTTTGATAAGCGACTTGAGGAAGCGTTCAATTTGGCGAGAGGAAAAGGGTTATGGAAAGACACTTATGCTATTACAAACAGAGAAGAGTACTGGGCTGAAGGAACCCAATCTTGGTTTAACGCCAATTGGACAAATGATAACCAACAAAATCATGTCAAAACTCGGGAACATTTGAAAGCGTATGATCCAGCACTCACAGCATTGCTGGCTGAGGTTTTTGGTGATACAGACTGGCGATATACACAAACGAAAAAGCGCACTCATCTATCACATCTAAAGGGGTTCAATTTGGCAGAGTCTCCAACATTTGAATGGCCATCGGATTTGCCAACATACGCAGAGTTACATAAGCAATTACTAACCCCGAATAGCGATGGTGATGGTAAGTGGATAAACTTGAAGGAACATGATTTAAGCACGATTTCGAATCTAAAATCAACAGTCAATTACACTGAAACTGCAATCATCTTTGTTAATCACACTGAAACGGATATTGCCTACTATTGGGTAGATTCTCAAGGTAATGAGCACTTTTATAGACGTGTTGCCGCCAATTTTCTTGGTTGTCAAAATACTTATGTGGGGCATTTGTGGATAGTTAAAGATATGAAGGGAAATAACCTTGCAGTATTTCGCGCTGTGGAAAAAACGGGTCGAGCTTTTGTAACCATAAAACCTTAGAGTATGTAGTACCCACATAAAAGGAGTAAGAAACCATGAAACGTCTTACACTAACTTCATTAGGACAAATCCGAGAAGCTGATATTACTTTTGGAGATATGACGGTATTCGTCGGTGAACAAGCGAGTGGAAAGAGTATTCTGGTCCAACTTGTAAAATTAATTTCGGATGCGGGCGATATTACGCAAACTCTTAAAAAACACGGTTTTGATTGGCAGAAAAAAGTTGAGAATTTTTTATCGCTTTATTTCGGTGAAGGCATGGAAACGATTTGGAACAAGGATGAGACGCGAGTCTATATTGATAATGTGGATTTTACGCCTCAAAAAGCGTTATTAAAGAGAAAGAAAGATGAGAGACTCTTTTTGATACCAGCACACCGTGTTGTAACACTAAAAGATGGATGGCCACGTGCTTTTACTGACTACGCCCTTGGTGACCCTTACGTTGTTAAGCAATTTAGCGAACAATTGCGCCTACTAATGGAAGCGGGTTTAGGATCAGGTAAGGGTGCTATTTTTCCACAAGAAGGTCGTATGAACAAAACAATGCGTGATGCAATCGGGAAAAGTATCTTTGGAAAGGGTGAGGTCAAATTGGATAGGTCAGGATTACGTAAACGCATTGTCTTAGATGTTGCGGGAACCCAACTGCCGTTTATGGTGTGGTCTACAGGTCAGAGAGAATTTGCGCCGCTTTTATTGGGGCTGTACCGGTTAATGCCTTCAGGAAAAGCTCAAAAGAGAAATAACATCAACTGGGTTGTCATTGAAGAACCGGAAATGGGGTTACATCCCAAAGCGATCTCAGCTCTGCTGCTCATTTTTTTAGAACTTTTAAGGCGAGGGTACAAAGTCATTGTTTCCACTCATTCACCGCAAACTTTAGAACTCATCTGGGCTATTCAACTCATCGCTAAATCGAAAAACGCCCCCGCACGGTTAAGAAAGTTACTGAATTTGAGTCCCAATACCTTTTCCTATGACCTTACAGATACAGTTATAAACAAAAAAACCTTCAAAACTTATTATTTTTCTCGGCAGGATAGTGTTGTAGAGGTCAAGGACATTTCAAAGTTAGATCCAGAAGACCCTGATGCAGCTGTATCAGATTGGGGAGGTCTTACACTATTTAGTACGCAAGCGGCTGATGTTGTTACAGAAGCTGTATGGGAGAGTGAAGTGTGAATTTTACTGATGCTGTTCAAAGTACTCCTGAAATTGCCGAGTGTCTGAAAAATGGTTTACAAGCATTAGAAAGGCGGGATAAAAATAAAATAAAAGTTAACTCACCGCGCGAACTAAAAGGTAGTGTTTATATAGACAAGTGTCTTGAAAGACGTTACCCGAATGAACACCGTTGGGATTACGTGTTCGGTTATAAAGACCTAATTTTCTATGCTGAAGTCCATCCGGCGGATAATACCCGCAAAGTAGCAGAGATTACAGCGAAATTAGAATGGTTAAAGCAGTGGCGTAAACTTTCCGCAAAAAACCTTGAGGATTTGGAAGGTAAAAGTACATACCACTGGATTTCCACAGGAAAAACTACGTCAAGTGTGAAACGGGGTAAATATCGTCTGATATTGGCGGAAAAAGGTATTCGTGGTCCAGTCTCTATATTGAACGCAGATTCTATCTCGTAATCAGGTTAAGGAACAATTTAGACATGACTATAAAACCGTTGGAAGATACAAATGAACGAATCCATTGAAAAAGTCACTGCATTTATCACACAAAAACGAAATGGAATGAACTCATTACTTGTATTCAAACATCCTACTGCGGGTGTCCAAATTCCAGCAGGCACAGTTGAAGTAGCTGAAGATATTGAAACTGCAGTCCAGAGAGAGGCACATGAAGAAACGGGACTACAACATCTAAAAATTGAGAAATATCTCGGTTGTTTTGAAAATGAGTTAACAGAACAAGAACGGATAATAACACAAACTACCAAAGTTTATATCAAACCTTATCTAAACGCAATTCCTTATAAGGAAAAACTAACCAGAGGGCTCACTGTGGAGTATCATTCCACCTGTAACGGCTTTACACACATATCATATTTTGAATATGATAAATTCCCTGATCCTTCATACATCGCCTATAATATATCGGGATGGGTACCGAACAAAAACTTGATCGATCAAAAAACAAGACATTTCTTTCAGTTGAGCGCATCAGAAGAAACAGAGGATATGTGGGAATTGAAAAGCGATAGAGATCACATTTTTCAACCTTTTTGGACACCGCTTTCACCAAAACCTGAAATCGTGTTCCCACAAAATAGGTGGTTGGATTTTGTCTACGAAAAAATACTTGGCGAATAATTGTAGTAACAACATAAGCAACAATCAATTTCAAATTGGACGTTTTTGGAGGAAATAAAAATGTCAACTTATCGTGCTGGTGTAATCGGTTTAGGACGAATGGGTAGCACTTTTGACGATGAAATCACACAGGGCGGATCACTCTTTCTGCCTTACTGTCATGCCCCCAGTTATGACACATCACCAAAAACAGAGTTGGTGGCAGGTGCCGACCTACATGCTGAACAAGCTTCAATTTTCGGTGAACGTTGGGGACTCAGTTCGGAACATATCTATAGCGATTATCGCGAAATGTTAGAGAAGGAAAACCTTGATATTGTTAGCATCTGCACGACAGCACGGATCAGATCAACTATCGTGCAAGATGTGGCACGTGCTGGTGTCAAGGGTATCTGGGCAGAAAAGCCGATTTCGCTCAGCCTCGCCGAAGCGGATGCAATGTTAGATGTCTGTCGAGAAAACGGTGTGGTCATGGCAATCAATTGCGCAAGACGTTGGAATCCCTTCTTTAGTGAAGCAAGAAAACTCATTGACGAAGACGAAATCGGCAATGTGCTGCAGGTGACCGTGTATGCACAGTGCGGTCTCTCACATAACGGTAGCCATGCCATTGATATTCTACGATACATGGCAGGTGGTAATGTAGAGTGGGTTTTCGGTGAGATGCAGTCTGACGAAGCCGCCGCAGGTGAAAACGACCTGATGGGCAACGGCTACCTTGTTTTTGACAACGGTGTTAGAGGTTATCTTCGAAGCACTTCATGCGGTGTAGCATCTTGGGAGGTGGATGTCATCGGCACATCGGGACGTATTCGCTCGATCAACAATGCCGAAAAGTTTGAGCTGATTCGTGTACTGCCCGGCGGTCGACGTGGACGTGGGGTGCCTGCAACATGTCCGTTTCCATACCCTAATAGGATGCAAGGGATGGGGTTGACCATTGTTGACGACATCATCAACGCTATTGAAAATGAAGGTTCACCTAAATGTTCAGGTGAAGATGGGCGTGAGGCTTTAGAGGTTGCTATTGCCCTGCGTGAGTCGCATCGGCGTGGTGGTGTAAAGGTAGAATTGCCGATTGAAGATCGGAGTCTGCGTATCCTTTCGTCTGAGATTCGGGGGGACGATACGCCTGCGCGGGTCAGACGTATGCGGGGTTGATAACCTTGGCAGAGAAGACAATGATAATCTAATTTGACCAGGGTTATTTAGTTTTAAGAATTCTTAGTCATTAACGAGTTGTGCTAAATAACTATTTGTCTAATATTGTTTCACAATTATAGTGAAATGCAAAAATATATGCACGCTTTAGCCCGTAGGGACTAAACAGTTAGACTGTGTTGTAGCACAACCTGTTAGGTTGGGTTTCCGTAGGGGACGCAACCTAACAGGTTGCTCTACAATTGTGTGCAAGTAATTATAGATTCCACTATAAATGACATCAGCTCAATAATAGCCCTTTTCTCCGAAGGTTCACTTTACGCTACAATGGACTTTTATCAAACTCACGTTAAAGTTAGACCTCTTTGATAGGCAGCCCCTCCTCAGTTTCAATCATTAGAAAACATCTTTGATAAGTGAATCCTGAAAATCTGCTTCTCTTGCAAATCCTGGTTCAGACAAAAGCAAATAAATATCTCAAAATAAGCAAAGAGTAGCATTAACGTTTGTGATAAAATATGCCCGAAAAACCTAAAATTAAATAACCCTGCAATATTCTTAATTCACTTGACATAGGGTTTAATTTATGTTATAATTAAAATTGCTTAATTATGAAAAATGGTGGGATGGCTGAGTGGACGAAAGCGGCGGTCTTGAAAACCGTTGTGGCGCAAGTCACCGTGGGTTCGAATCCTACTCCCACCGCCAAAAATATGGAGAGGTGCAGGAGTGGTTGAACTGGACTGCCTGCTAAGCAGTTATGGCGAAAGCCATCGTGGGTTCGAATCCCACCCTCTCCGTTTTTGATTTATAGTCAATCTAAGTTATACATCTTCTTGTCCGTTGGATAGAGCGTAAGCGAAACCCAACGAAATCATATTTTAATCACCATATTGTTGGTGAAAATGCGCCTGTAGCTCAGCGGATTAGAGCATCTGACTACGGATCAGAAGGCCGGGGGTTCGAATCCTCTCAGGCGCTTTTGAGTCTTGTGAATACATAAGACTCAACGATTAAAAACAGTGTCAAACACCGTTCCTGTTGAGCAAATTTTAGATAACGATATCTTGTGGATGGAAAAGGCACTCGCGTTAGCGCAGGAAGCAAGCGAAAAAGGTGAAGTGCCTGTCGGTGCAGTACTTGTTAAAGACAATACCTGCATCGCTGCTGCTCATAATTTGCGGGAACAATCTGGTAATCCAATCGCACACGCTGAAATGTTGGTGGTCCAGGAAGCATCACAAAAACTTGGCAACTGGCGTTTGACAGGGACAACCTTATATGTAACTCTGGAACCGTGCCCGATGTGTGCGGGGGCAATAGTGCTGGCACGTATTCCGAAGGTTGTTTATGCCGCTGCTGATCCAAAAGCTGGCGCAGCAGGCACACTCTATAATATCGTTCAAGATGAGCGATTGAATCATCAAGTTGAATTGGTGAGTGGTGTTTGTGCTGAAGAGAGTAGCGCACTGTTGAAATCGTTTTTTAAGAACCGCCGTTAATGATGAAAAGTATATATAAACGAATTTCCTTTATAGTTGTCCGAGTTCTAATCGCTCTTTTTGTTGGTTCTGTATTGCTGGTAGGATGTGATACTAACAATACTTTGATCTTATCTGAATCCGATGAGATTTTTGGTAAAACTGTCTATCTCAACGATGAAAAATGCTCTTATACCAGTGATGACGAAAATATCTATATCACGTGTGGCCCGTTTGCCCAGATTGAGTCCGATACCGAACCGCTTGTATATAATGCATTTATTGAGGACATTGAGCTTGTTTACGATGGGGACACGATCCAAGATGTTTTAGTATTGCTACACAAGTTCAATCGTCCTCAAACTGAAAATTTATTGCTTTGGCCGGGTGTTCAACGTTACACAGATGGCATCTATAGTCTAACCAACATACGAATCCGTGGTATTGACGCCCCCGAGCTAACCTGGTCGCAAATACCAGCAAGTTTGCCACAAGAAAAAAGGCAAAGAATATATGATCGCGGAGTTGCTGCAAGGGATTTTTTGAGAAACCTGATAGAAAAATCTTCTATTGACGGTGTACTGAAGGCAATCGAAATTCGCGATCCCGACTTTGGAACATGGGCTGGACGCGTGCTCGCTGATGTCTTTTGTTATCATGATGGTACAAAAATAAATGTAGCAGAGGCGTTAATTGAGGCGCGCCACGCGGTTGCTTACGATGGAGACACAAAGACTTTTGATTGGGGCGCAGAAGTGCTTGATTTTGATGATGTTGTAGAGCCAGAAGAATAAACCTTTAAAACAAGAACTCGAGAAATTAACTAACATGGCATCACTTTACAACTCAGAAACAAAGCATTTCAAGAAACATGTCGCACATATAACGGATTACTAACTGCTGATAGCCGACTGCTAACAGCCAATATAATAGGGAGAGATGCAGGAGCGGTTGAACTGGACAGTCTCGAAAACTGTTGTGGCGCAAGTCACCGTGGGTTCGAATCCCACTCTCTCCGTTTTCTCTGGTTGTATCGCAAACTGTGAGTTTGCGGAAATATGACACAAACTAACAGTTTGTGCTACAAAATACTTCTGAAATATGACACAAACTAAATGAAGTTTAAGAAAATAAACTAAATGAAGTTTAAGAAAATAAATCGGTAATTGGGCGAGGTTCGGAAACCTCGCCAGCAGAGGTGAACACCTGCCTCGTCCGGATGGAAAATTACCGAATTAATAAATTGATCTTCATACAGTTTGTGCTACAGTAGGTTTCTTGAACAAGCGAAAAACACAACGTTACGGGTATTTACTAAACTTTTTATGATTATCTTGGGGCAGTAGCTCAGTTGGGAGAGTGCATCCCTCGCACGGATGAGGTCACGGGTTCGAATCCCGTCTGCTCCATTTTCTTACACTTTTCGGAGAGATGCAGGAGTTGGTTGAACTGGCATGACTGGAAATCATGTGTGCTGTTTTGCAGTACCGTGGGTTCGAATCCCACTCTCTCCGCCAGTTTTTAGGAGATGCGTCGGTTTTGGTTCAATTGACGGCGCAGAATCGATGAATAACTTTAACGACTTGGCTATGCTAGGTGGGGAGGTAGCGGTGCCCTGTATCTGCAAACCGCTAAAGCAGAACTGAATCCCCAGTATGCGGCCTGTCTTTGTGGGGACTGTCCCATGCACGTAGCGTTGAGAGTTGGGTCTTGAGCAACGAGAGCTTGTTGAACCCCGTCAGGTCTGGAAGGAAGCAGCGGCAGATAAGTCTTCTCGTGTGACGCAAGGTAGCCTGGCTTGAGTAAACGACATGGGCAACGCCCGGAGAGGCTTGTCAACTCTGGGTGCATAGCCATTAAAAATGAAGTGTGTACACTTGCACACGCGTACACTTAAACACTAAATAGGGTAGAATAATATTGCCTGTCTAAGGTTTAAAACATGTCTTATGAAGTTTTTGCACAGAAATGGCGCCCTCAGCACTTCCGAGATGTTGTTGGACAGGCGCACGTGACCGTCACGTTACAGAACCAAATTCGGTCCGAGCGTCTCGGTCATGCGTACCTTTTTTGGGGACCGCGAGGTACAGGTAAAACGACAGTAGCGCGTCTCTTCGCGAAAGCGGTCAACTGTCTGAATCCCACGCAAGAAACTGAGTTTGAGCAGGTAATTACAGGGGAACCGTGCAATGAATGTGATGCTTGTAAGGATATTAAGCAAGGTTCATCCTTTGATGTAATAGAGATGGACGCTGCCTCAAATAGAGGAATTGACACAATCCGCGACCTGCGCGAAAACGTTAAACTCTCACCTGCAGCTTATAAATATAAGATTTACATCATTGATGAAGTTCACATGTTAACGACAGAAGGCTTCAACGCACTGCTGAAAACGCTTGAAGAACCGCCTTCACATGTGATATTCATCATGGCGACTACCGAACACGCCCAAATTCCAAAAACTATTGCCTCTCGGTGTCAAGACTTTGACTTTCGCTATCTCACGCCCGAACAAATAATCCCTCGCTTACAACTTATAGCTGACGATGAAGATATTTCAGCAGATGATGGTGTGCTTGCACTGATTGCCCGTCAATCTGAAGGATGTCTCCGTGATGCCGAAAATCTTCTTGAACGCTTAGTGTCATCTGCCGGAAAAGAATTGACACTCGCCAACGTTGAAGAGACGCTTGGACTCGGTTCAAATTTGCTGCTTCACGAACTGACAGCAGCAATTGAAGAGCGTAATCTTGCTGTAGGGCTTGCAACGTTAAACAAACTCTCCAAACAAGGGATGGATTTGGCACAATGTCTTCACCAACTTATCGCTTATTTTCGCGATCTACGACTTCTTGCTATTGATAGCCAACTTGATGAACTGGTCCAGAACCCTAAATCTGAGTTGCCAGTGCTCAAGGAAAAAGCACAGCAAATTTCAGTAGATCGGTTATCACGAATCATCAAGATTCTGATGCATACGAACCGTGAAATCAAAGAGTACGGTTATGCCCAATTGCAACTTGAAAGTGCGATAATTCAAATTAACGCTATTAAAGAAACCATTCAACTTGACGAAATCATCAATAAGCTTATTGCCATAGAACAGAAAATGGATAGTTCTGAGGCGGAATCAGAACGGACACCGAAGCCCGCACTTCCCAGCAGCAATCGCATTAGTGAAACCCTGGAGTCTAACTTTGAAGTAAAAAGTCCTATCCACTCCTCACAAGAATCAGCAGCCTTATCTCAAGCACCGTCAAAACCCGTTGTTACAGAAAACAGTGAATCGGTTTCAAATACGGAGCAGCCCGATCAAACAGCAGTTCGTAGTTTGGACGAACTACCTACTATTTGGGAAGAGGTAATATCACGACTTCAGAAAATTTCACCCTATTTAGCACACAGTCCACTCAAGGATGCTGTGCCAACGGTAAACGGAGAAGAAAAAATAAAGATTGTTTACCCCGCAGAAACGGTTTTTTTGGATTATAATGCAACAGAAAAAAATATCACAGATACGTTCAGAGATGTCTTAGGAAAACCGATTCAGATTGAGCTTGTTAAAGGAGAAGTGGTTACACAACAAGCGGAAAACACTGAACCGGTTGAAGAAGAAGCAAAAACCACACCTATGATGCGTAGACAGCAAGCCGAAGAAGATGAACAGATCAGATCCGTGCTTGACCTGTTTGACGCAAGAATTTTAGAAACTCAATAAGGAGATATTTCCAGTTCTCTTTTGAGAATTGGATCCATTTACTATTATGAAAATGAATGACTTAATGAAGCAGGCGCAGCAGATGCAAAAGCGCATGCTCGAAATTCGCGAAGAGCTCGCGAACCAAACTATTGAAGCAACTGTCGGTGGCGGAATGGTCACTGCTGTTGTTAATGGACAACAAGAACTCGTTTCACTCCGCATTACACCGGAGGTAGTTGACCCTGATGACACCGAAATGCTTGAAGATTTAGTTGTGGCAGCTGTGAATGAGGCATTGCAACAATCACAAGAACTGATGTCTGATGAGATGAGCAAACTCACAGGTGGTTTTAAGATTCCGGGACTTCCGTAACAGCAATAGGCAAAAACATGCAAGGTTATCCACAACCGTTGGAGCGGCTTATCATGCAGCTCCAAAAACTTCCAACGGTCGGTCCTAAAACAGCACAACGTTTAGCTTTTTTTATGCTAACACTCCCGGACATTGAAACCAACCAAATCGCAGAAGCGATCAGGGAAGTTAAACAAAACTTGTCAGATTGCAAGATATGTGGTACTATCACGGATATAAACCCGTGCCAGATATGTTCAAATCCAAGACGGGACGAACAGAAAATCTGTGTGGTTGAACAGTCGGACGATCTATGGGCAATAGAACGCACTGAAAGCTACAAAGGGCTTTACCATGTTCTCGGTGGTGTTTTGTCGCCATTAGATGGAGTCGGTCCAGATTCTCTGAGAATAGATTCCTTGTTTAACCGAATGCACAACGGCGCTGTCAAGGAAGTTATCCTTGCTACAAACTGGGACACAGAAGGACAAGCAACAGCACTCTACCTTACCCAACATCTTGAACAGTTTCAAGTGTCTGTTACCCGAATCGCTTACGGTATACCCGTTGGAGGAGATTTAGAGTATATAGACCAAGTAACCCTCGCGAAGGCGTTGGAAGGCAGACGGGCAGTGTAAACGTATTTTATAGTGAAATGCGTTAAAAATAGGAAGTCAGATGAGATAAATTGAAGTATTCAATTTTAAATTTCATCTCTGATTTCCATATTTACTTTTAAATTTCCATATTTACTTTTAAAATGAAAAAGACGCAGTCGATGAAAATCATACAGTTAACTATTCTCATTTTAATCTTATGCTGTGGCATATTCACGTGGGCGTGTGCAGAGCCAACGAACCCACCTGCTCAAAAGACCCCTTTGCCTTTTGACAGCTACCGCGCCTTTGAAATTTTGAAAAAGCAGTGCGAATTCGGTCCGCGTCCCCCAGGTTCAGATGCCCATAAAAAAACACAGGATTATCTCTTTGCAGAACTCAAGAAATATACTGATACTGTTACACTTCAACCCTACACATCAGAAGTAGACACGGTTGACGATCCACCCCAACGCAAAACGCTCCACATGAACAATATTATCGCTGAATTCGGTAGTAGTCATAGTGAGACACTCCTGCTCGCAGCACATTGGGATACACGCCCATGTGCTGATAGAGACCCGAACACTGATAATCAACGTGAACCTATACTCGGCGCGAATGATGGTGCATCAGGTGTAGCAGTTTTGCTTGAAATCGCACGAATTCTAAAGGCAACACCGCCGCCGCGTAGGATCATCATTATTTTGTTTGATGGAGAAGATTATGGGAAAACAACTGACCAAATGTTCTTCGGTTCCCGTTATTTCGCAAAAAATATGGGAAAATGGAAACCTGACTACGGTATTCTCTTAGACATGATTGGCGACAAGGATTTGCAAATACCGATAGAACGATTCTCTTGGGAGGCAAACCCAGAATTCGCACTTGCTATCTGGCAGCGCGCTGAGAATCTCGGTTTAGTCCCATTTCAACGCAAATTAGGTTACAAAGTGATGGATGACCATGTCCCGTTAATCAGAGCAGGCATACCGATGGTGAATATAATTGATTTCAATTATCCGCATTGGCATACGCTTGAAGATACAGTGGACAAATGTAGTCCAAAGAGCTTAGAGATTGTCGGAAAGCTTGTTGTCAACATTATTTATGAAGGGCTTTAGATTTGTCAGTAACAAAAGAAAACAGATGTTAAAAACACATATTATAGTGAATTTTAGAATTAATTGGACACTTCTGCATCAGCGAGGTTAGGAAACCTCGCCAGCAGTCGGTTGAAAGTGTCTATTTATTTCTAAGCTTCACTATAAAGTATTGGAAATGTTAACGATGAGAGGAAAGAAATGAGAAGTTTTGGCACCCAAGGGCGTGTGTCTCCTGATACTAATTATATTGTCCCACGTACAGCAGAGATCGCCGATTTCATCAATCGCATTAAAGAAGGCAAGTACGTTGTGCTTTTCGCCCCCCGCCAAACCGGCAAGACCACTTTTTTCCGGTTTGCACTTGACGCACTCACCGCAAAAGAGCCAACCTATTTTCCGATCCAGTTGGATTTTCAAATGATGCGAAGTGCTGGGACTGATACTTTTTATGAACGACTTTTTTACATAATTCAGAGACAAATTAAGCATGTTTTCCGTAAACGCGGGGGCGTGCCTTCTGAGGCATTGACCCAATTTTTGGAGAACACTACCCTGACTGACCATTTTTCGATGGAAGTGTTCTTTGAGAACCTTGAAAGTTTTCTGGACAGCGATGCTCACAGAGATGTCCCCGCTTTCAAGAGGGTTGTGCTTCTCATAGATGAGTTTGATGGCATTCCACAAACTGTGGTAAGCGATTTCTTGTATACACTCCGCCAGATTTATCTCTCTGATGAGATGCACTGTCCTCATAGTGTTGGCATCGTCGGTGTCAAGAGCATCGCGCAGCTTGATTACGATAGGTCTGTTTCGCCGTTCAAAATCCAAGATGAGTTCAAATTGCCGAACTTCACGCTTGAACAGGTACAAGAACTCCTTCAACAGTACACTGACGAAGTCGGACAAGCCTTCGCACCAGAGGTCATTGAATCCATTCATAAACAGACCGCCGGGCAACCGTTTCTCGTCAATCGGTTTGCACAAATACTCACAGTGGAGTTGGATATTTCAAAGACCGAGCCGATTACCATAACGCATTTTTCAAAAGCACACTCGCAACTCATTAGGGAACGGAACACCAACCTGACACATCTGGTAACAAACATTCGTAGAGACAAGCGGTTTGAGACCCTCCTCATGCGAATAACCTCTTACGACAAAGGCATCCCTTTTATTGCTTATGATGACCGCATTAGTGAACTCGCTACTTATGGGGTTATTGCCGAGGGGACTGATGGAATGTGTGAGATTGTTAATCCTATTTATCAGCAGTGTATCATCCAAATATTCCAACCGCTGATTAACGGACTGGAAAACGAATACTTCCCTGAAAATACCAGTCCAGACCTTTCGGATTATCTCACCCCTGATGAACAGATTGCGATGACATGCCTGCTTGATAACTTCAAGGATTTTATTGCGCGCGCGGGGTACAAGATTCTTCAGGTGCCAGAAACCCCACAAGAGTTTATTGGGCAATATCTCCTCTCTGCCTATCTCGACCAATTTGTGCGGACTATAGGTGGGGCAATGTTCCTTGAGGTACCCACTGGTCGAGGCAGGATGGATCTGCTTATCACTTTTAAACAGCGAAAGTACATCGTTGAGACCAAGATTTGGGAAGGCCCGCACCGTTATAGCGCAGGCAAGCAGCAGCTCGCTGCATATCTTAAGTTAGAGGGCAGTCCGGAAGGGTATTATGTCGTCTTTGATCATCGGAGAGAACCAGATCCGCGGGTAGAGACAGAAACGATTGACGGTGTGTCGATCCGGAGTTATGTGATTCCTGTGGTCCAAGGACAGCCTTCTGCTGTTTAGGCAGGTATAATATATCAGAAATCGTCCAAGGAATAAACATGGACTAAAACCAAATGAAAAGGAAAACTTATGAAAAAAGCACATTTTTCGCTCCTCGGTAGGCGAGGTTTCCTAACCTCACTAAGACAGCGTGTCCAAGTCCTTCTAAAATCTATCATAACGTTAGCTATCTTATCGTTACTAACTTTTGGACCACAGACCGCGTTTGCACAAAATGTTCCATCCAAAGTCCTTACAGGACACACGCGTTCTGTCAATAGTATTGCTTTCAGTCCTGATGGGAGTAGACTGGCGAGTGGAGGTGGTGACGGCACAATCCGCTTATTGGATGTTGCCACGGGCGATGAACTGCGCACATTCGCGCATATGGACATTAGGTATCACACTGAGTATTGGTATAGTGTCAATAGCGTAGTCTTCAGTCCGGATGGCACGATACTGGCAAGTGGGAGTGATGACGACACAATCAAGTTATGGGATGTTGCCACAGGAAACCTTCTGCGCACGCTCACTAGGCATCGTGAATATGTCAATAGCGTAGTCTTCAGTCCGGATGGCACGATACTGGCAAGTGGGAGTGATGACAACACAATCAAGTTATGGGATGTTGCCACGGGCGATGAACTGCGCACACTCACTGGGCATCGTGGAGATGTCAATAGCGTAGCGTTCAGTCCGGATGGCACGATGCTCGCAAGTAGTGGAGGTCATAATCTCAAGACTGTGCGTTTATGGAATGTTGCCACAGGAACCCACCTGCGCACGCTCACTGAGTATAGCCGTAATGTCAATAGCATATCCTTCAGTCCGGATGGTACGATGTTGGCAAGTGGAAGTTGGGGCGACACCATCGGATTATGGGATGTTGCCACGGGCGATGAACTGCGCACACTCACTGGGCATAGTGGAGGTGTCAATAGCGTAGCATTCAGTCCGGATGGCACGATGCTCGCAAGTGGAAGTTGGGACGACACAATCAAGTTATGGGATTTTGCCAGGGGAAAAACACTGCATACACTCACTGGGCATAGTGGAGATGTCAATAGCGTAGCGTTCAGTCCGGATGGAACGACACTCGCAAGTGGAAGTTATGACAACACAAGCCGCTTATGGGATGTAGAAACACTTCCTGATCTTCCTCCCTTTGAAGGACATGGGGATGGTGTAAATAGTGTAGTTTTCAGTCCGGATGGAACGACACTCGCAAGTGGAAGTTATGACAGGTCAATCGGGATATGGAGTGTTGCCACGGGAGATGAACTGCACACACTCTGGGGGCATAGTGGAGGTGTCAGTAGCGTAGCGTTCAGTCCGGATGGCACGATGTTGGCAAGTGGGAGTAGTGACAGCACAATCAAGTTATTATGGGATGTTGCCACGGGAAATGTCCTGCGCACACTCACTGGGCATAGTGGAGGTGTCAATAGCGTAGCGTTCAGTCCGGATGGCACGATGCTCGCAAGTGGAAGTGCAGATAACACAATCGGGTTATGGAGTGTTGCCACGGGTAAAGAACTGCACACACTCACTGGGCATAAGGATTCTGTCAATAGCGTAGTCTTCAGTCCGGATGGCACGATGTTGGCAAGTGGAAGTGTGGACAGCACAATCGAGTTATGGGATGTTGCCACGGGAAATGTCCTGCGCACACTCGCTGGGCATCGTGGAGATGTCAATAGCGTAGCGTTCAGTCCGGATGGCACGATGCTCGCAAGTGGAAGTGCGGACAACACAGTCAAGTTATGGGATGTTGCCACGGGAAATGTCCTGCGCACACTCGCTGGACATGTGGATTCTATCCGTAGCGTATCCTTCAATCCGGATGGCACGATGCTCGCAAGTGGAAGTGCAGATAACACAATCGGGTTATGGAGTGTTGCCACGGGTAAAGAACTGCACACACTCACTGGGCATAAGGATTCTGTCAATAGCGTAGTCTTCAGTCCGGATGGCACGATGTTGGCAAGTGGAAGTGTGGACAGCACAATCGAGTTACGGGCGTTATCGGATCTTCCTCCTCCTCGCACCTTTATAAGTATCACTACATTACCAGTAGATGCCCCGGCTATCGGAGACAAATTAACTTTGAATATTGACATTACCGGTGGAAAAAATATTAAAGGATATCAAGTCAAGATTATTTTTGATAACACAGCACTCCGCTATGTGGAGAGTGCCAACGGAAACTATCTGCCCGACGATGCATTTTTTGTGATACCAGTCGTTGAAGGGAATCAGGTGATGCTCGGCGCAACCTCTGTCGCTGACGATAGCAGCGGCGATGGCACGCTCGCAACCTTAACGTTTGAAGTTATTGCCATTAAAAAGTCAACGTTAACTTTGTCTGAAATCGTTATCGTTAATAGCACTGGCGAGCATCTCCACTTCTATTCTGGAAATCGAAAATCTGTTGTTGGCGTACCACAACTACGAGAGGATGTTAACCTTGATGGCGTTGTGGATATTTTAGATTTGACACTTGTTGCTGCAAGTTTTGGGCAAGATGCTTTCTCGCGACAAGAAGTTCCCCGTGGAGATGTCAATCAGGATGGCGTGGTTGATATAAAAGATCTAATTGAGATTACAATTTTAAATGCAGCACTTGTATTAGCCGAGTATGAGTCTGAGTACATAGAGGGTACAGTAGGGTTAGATGATGACGATATTGGCAATATTTTGGATGATGCTTGGAATAGTGATGATATTTTATCTGATGTCCGTAATCCAGCGGATGTAAACAAGGATGGTGTTATTGATATAATAGACCTCGTCCTGGTTGCGGGTGCATTAGGTAATAAAGCGGCGGCACCTTCTGTCCACGCACAGGTACGAAGATTCTTCACGGCAGCAGATGTCAAACTGTGGTTATCTCAGGCACAACATTTAAACCTTACAGATGCACAGTCGCAACGTGGGATCCTTTTCCTTCAGCAGCTACTTGCAGCGTTTACACCAAAAAAGACGGCACTTTTGCCGAATTATCCCAATCCGTTTAATCCTGAGACATGGATACCCTATCAGTTAGCAGCACCTGCCGATGTCATGTTAACCATCTATGCGGTAGATGGCACAGTGGTGCGAACTTTAGCATTAGGGCATCAATCGCCGGGGCTCTATCAGCACCGTAGCCGTGCCGCACACTGGGATGGTAAAAACGCACTCGGTGAACCTGTAGCAAGTGGTGTCTATTTCTACACACTCACCGCAGGCGATTTCACCGCAACGCGCAAAATGTTGATACGGAAGTAATTAAACCGAATACAATTGCAGTCCGAAAGATTGACGTATTTTCTTTAGGAAATGATATAATATTCTCGGTCTGGAAACTTAATGTTTTTATCAGAAATAGAAAGATAAAATAATGGAACATCAAGTCACACTCAATATTCCCGATGCCGTGTACCAACGTGCTAACCAAATTGCCAAAACGCAAGGGGTCAAATTAGAGAATGTCCTTGTTGGTGTGTTGAGTGCGTATTGTTCTCCTGACAATGGTCTTTTGACTGAAACAGAGAAACTGGCATCTATTGCAACAAGCATAGAATCAACAGATTGGTGGGATGTCGAAGGCGATAAGGAATGGGACGCATGGACCCCTTCGGACTGTGCTGTAGCACAAACTTTCCAGTTTGTGCAGTAGTGTGTGCGCAAACTGGAAGTGGACGCTACAAATGTGTGCAAGTAATTATAGATTCCACTATAAAACTGTGAAAGGAAACAGATGGCAAGTTTTGATACTGCCTCTAAAAAACAGGTAGAGACAAACCCGCTGGATTTTGTCTACCTCTGCTTCAAATTCGGATTGGAGAATATCACCGTACTGGAGGTCGTTACCCCTGAACAGCCGACCGTTGAAATGCGTCAAGCAGACATTCTCATCAAAGCCCTTTACGAAGGGACAGAAGTGCTTGTGCATTTTGAGTTTCAAACCACTGATAGTTATGATCCGGAGATGCCATTGCGGATGGCAGGTTACATCATTAGAGCGATTGAAGTCTACCGTTTGCCAGTGTATTCTAATGTCCTCTACTTGGGGCCTGATGCGGGGAAAAACGACCCGGGAAAGTTTACGCAAAATCTAAAAAACCATAATATTTCTATTGAATACCAAGTTTTCCGGCTCAGTGAAATAGATGGACAAAAGATACTCGATTTAAAACTTGCAGGTTTGGTCCCTTTCACGCCGCTCATGCAGCATCCGGCAGACATGGGTGCTGAGCAATGGCTTCGCCGGTGTGTTCAAATAGCTGATAGTATTGATGTCCCGAACAAGCCGGAATATCTCGGAAGTTTGGCTATTTTGGGAAATTTAGTTTACGATTCACAAACGATTTTAGATATTATTTCGGAGGAAACCATGCAACACCCACCAATTGTTGAATACGTGGCACCACAAGCACGCGAAAGAGGAAGACAACAAGGTGCCCAAGAAACCACGCGTGAAAATATACTTGAGATCCTTGCCTTCCGATTACAGTCCGACGTTGAACAAACCTTAAAACCCGCTTTAGAGGCAATTGACGATCTACAACGCCTTAAACAGTTGTTTCAAGTTGCAATGCAAGTGGAAACTCTGGAAGAGTTCACGCAAGCGTTGAACGAAAACAGCGAATAAACAAAACGCACTGCTCCACAAGTTGCCGTTTAGATATTATCTCGGAGGAAACCATGCAACACCCACCAATTGTTGAATACGTGGCACCACAAGCACGCGAAAGAGGAAGACAAGAATCCACGCGTGAAAATATCCTTGAGATACTCGCCTTTCGATTGCAGACCGAGGTTGAGCAGACCTTTAGACCCGCTTTAGAAGCGATTGACGATCTCCAACGCCTCAAGCAACTGTTTCGGATCGCAATGCAAGTGGAAACACTGCAGGAGTTCACCCAAGCGTTGAACGAAAACAGCGAATAACCGCAACGCGCAAAATGTTGATACGAAAGTAGTAACTTTATGATGAACACTTATCACAAACATTACGATGTTATTGTTGTAGGAGCAGGTCATGCAGGGTGTGAAGCAGCACTTGCCGCTGCGCGCATGGGCTGCGAAACGCTCATCGTAACCATCAATCTGGATACGATTGCCAAGATGTCTTGTAACCCCGCTATTGGCGGTCTCGCAAAGGGACATCTCGTTAAGGAGATAGACGCGCTGGGCGGGGAGATGGCAAAAAACATTGACAAGACAGGCATCCAATTCCGCCGTTTGAACACCAAAAAAGGACCAGCGGTACGATCCAGCCGCGCACAGGCAGATAAAAAGGCATACCAAGATGAGATGAAACGCGTGCTGGAAGGACAAGAACACCTTGACATCAAACAGGTATTAGTAGAAGAATTGCTAACCGAAAACGGGCGGTGCGTTGGGATTAAGAGCCAAACACAAACAGCATATTATGGAGATGCTGTTATTCTGACCACAGGCACTTTTTTGAGAGGACTAATCCATATCGGCGATGTATCTTACAGTGCTGGCAGGGCAGGCGAATCCTCTGCTGAAAAACTCTCTGAGAGTTTTCTGAATCTTGGCTTTGAGATCGGCAGACTCAAAACAGGCACACCACCCCGCGTCAATGCACATACTATTGACATTAGCCAGATGGAGATTCAACCAGGTGATGAAGACCCACTACCATTTTCCTTCTCCACTGAACAGATTACGCAGCCGCAAGTGCCGTGTTACCTTACCTATACCAATGAAAAAACACACGATGTAATTAAAGAAAATCTTCACCGATCAGCGATGTACAGCGGGCGTATTGTTGGCATCGGTCCCCGCTATTGCCCCTCCATTGAAGACAAAGTTACCCGTTTCGCTGAAAAAACAGAACACCAGGTCTTTGTAGAGCCAGAAGGATTAGATACCGATGAAATTTACCTCAACGGTATATCTGCAAGTTTGCCTGAAGATGTACAGGTAGAAATGGTGCATAGTATCAAAGGATTAGAAGATGCTGAGATTATGCGCTTTGGATATGCAGTTGAGTATGACTTTGCACCTGCTACGCAACTCCAGCCAACGCTTGAAACAAAAACGGTTCCCGGACTCTATTTTGCTGGACAACTCAACGGCACAACCGGTTATGAGGAAGCCGCCGCGCAGGGACTTATGGCAGGAATAAATGCTGCTTTGAAAGTAAAAGGCGAAGAACCGCTTATCCTTGATAGATCCCAGGCATATATCGCTGTTCTCATTGACGATTTGGTTACGTTGGACATCCGTGAACCTTACCGTATGTTCACATCGCGTGCAGAATATAGGTTAGCGTTACGGGAAGATAATGCAGACCTACGACTCACCGAAATCGGTAGGCAGATTGGACTTGTTGATGATGACACATATAGCAGATTCCAAAAGAAAGCATCGTTTATCGAAGCAGAATTGAAGCGGTTGGCCAAAACGCGTTTGATACCAAACGCAGCGACTATTGATAGATTAGCAGACATAGCTAAAACAGGTGAACTAAAACAACCTACGTCATTAGCAGACCTACTCAAACGTCCTGAACTCAGTTATGAACATATAGCCCGTTTGGATCCACCGAGCGAGGGGTTACCGCCTGCGGTCAAAGAACAGGTCGAAATACAGATTAAATACGATGGTTATATCCAACGACAACAACGACAAATCCATCAATTCAAAAAATTGGAGAATCTCCGTATTCCGGATACGTTCAACTATGTGAATGTGCGCGGACTGAAGACTGAAGCGCGCGAGAAACTTGAAAAAATTCGTCCTGCCTCTATAGGGCAAGCTTCGCGTCTGCCCGGCGTTTCGCCAGCAGACATTTCAATTTTAATGGTCATGCTGCATCAGCGTAACCAATAGTTTGAAGCAGGTGAGGTATTAGCACACTGAACTGAAAGATAATTGCTAAACAAACCATGGAAACGCAATTCTGTCATCAACTTGAAGAAGTGTTCAACAGTAACGGATTTCCACTGACCCCAATGCAGGTTGAACAGTTGACCATGTATCGCTCCGAATTGGAACGGTGGAATTCACATATAAATCTAACTGCACTTCGCGACGATGCAGAAATAATTCACAAACATTTTCTCGATTCTGTGAGTGTTCTTGAACATTTTGCTATTAAAGATGGTCAAACAGTTATTGACATTGGAACCGGTGCTGGATTTCCGGGAGTTGTACTTAAAATCTATATCCCTAATATTCGGCTAACGCTTGTTGAAGCCTCACAAAAGAAGGGGGCGTTTCTCAAATATCTGATTTTTCAATTGGGATTAGATTCGTCAATTCAGATTTTAGTGGAGCGCGCTGAAATTTGTGCCGAAAGCGATACGTTTGTGAATGTTTATGATTGGGTCTTGACACGTTACGTTGCCTCACTGGTAGACTCAGCCGAATACTGTTTACCGTTGCTCAATGCTACAGGTAGATGGGTGGCATATAAATCCAGTGAGAAGGATGCTGAGATTCGTCAAAGCAGGGATACACTACAGGAACTTGGTGGAGAAATTGAAGGGGTGTACAATAGCCGGGTTGCACAACTTAATCGTTGCTATATTGTTGTACGCCGCGATGATAGAAGATCTCAAGAAGTTCAATGATTTCCTCATTGTCGTAGTTAACCACATAAGGTGATTGGTCCGGCAATAGCAGTTCACCACTGAAGGAGTTTTATGCAATGTTTGATATTACAACGGACGCTCAAAATACGACGATCGTCCACGTTCAAGGAAAAATAATTGGTAATACAGTTGCACAGTTTCGCAGGGAAATAGAACAGCAGCTGCAAAATGGGAACAACAAATTGATAATTGATTTAAAGAACGTCCCACTCCTTGACAGCACTGCGCTTGGTGTCATAATTGTGACATTGCAGGTTTTGCAACGATCAGGTGGGAAATTGGTGCTGCTAAATCCACAGAAAGCAGTTATCAGTATATTGGAAGTTACGCGTCTTACGTCAATTTTAGAGGTGTATGAAACTGAAGAAGCCGCGCTCAACGCTTTTTCATAGGTTGAAAAATTGAACAAAACGCTTAATAATGCAGCATGAGTTCTGAAGCGAATGCGGAGAAGCTTACTCTATAGGAGAGTGGGATGAAAGAGAAAAAACCTGCAATGCGTTCTCGGTTTAAGATGGGACTGCGCGGGCAACAGGTTGTCCTGTTTCTGCTTGTTTCGCTCACGCCGCTATTAGTTGTTTCGCTGACTATCAAGGTGTTAGGTGAGAATGCGTTGAAAAGCAGCGTTGGTGACAGATTGGTCTTACTGGCACAAGTAAAACTCTCCCAAGCGGATCACGCTATTTCTGAAAAAATACGAAGAATACGTTTAGAACTACCGAATATTCGAGATGCAGTAATTAAGTCTAATAACCCTAATAGAAATCAGGTAAATTTTTTTAGAATATGGAGCAGCTTAAAGGATAGTAGCAGTCTTCGACGGTTATATACTTATGCTGGTAGCAGGTATAGAAGGCGCGATAGGAGTGAAATAGAGATAACCGTCACGAATAAAAATGGGGATGTACTTTACTCAACCAATCCAGAATTAGATTTCGATCCAAGAAAAGAAACATCGCACCAGGTAAAAAACGTTGGAAAACAAGATTGGTGGTTAAAAACCTATAACAACAAAAATGGTCATGACTATGCCGAAGATGTCATCTATGATAGCAAGCAGAAAGTACATCATCTCACGGTGGCACTCCCAATCCGCGAAAGAAATCAAAGACCGTCTCCAAAGATAGAAACCCAGGTTATCGGAGTACTCAAGATTGATCTGATCTTACGTGAGATTTCAAGTATAGTGGAAACACAGCCGGGGGAAGAAACTTATACAATTTTGACAACGCAATCTGGAGAAGTCATTGCCGCGTCAGAAGAGAGTCGTTATGGTATAGGCGATGGGATATCAACAGAAGATGCTGTATCAAGGGCAATTATTGAAGCTAAAAGAGATGTTATAGCTAAAAGAGATGTTATAGGGAATTACTATGGGTATGAAGCTGATGGTGAGGTGGATCGCTTCGGTGAATCCCGTGTCTATGGATGGGCAAGGACACCACCTTTACCCCGACAAACGTGGAAAACGTACCAAAATTTCGCGAACTGGATTGTTTTTGTGTCAAGTCTAAGTTCCGAAGCTTACGCAGGCGTTGTTAGACTGAACCAGTACGTTTTGTGGGTTACTATCCTATCATGTGTGGTCGTTATACCGGTCGCGTATTTGGTGGCAAAGCGGATTTCCCAACCGGTCATGCAGCTGGCACAAGCGGCGAAACGTATCGGGCAAGAAGCAAAAGAAGTTGTCCAAGAAGAGTCTGATCAAGTCCGAAAACAGATAGCAAATATGCAGTGGTACCAAAATGAAGAAACCGAGTTTATCTCAATCGACAGTAAAAATGAAGTCGGGATGTTGGCACAAGAATTCAACGACATGCACCGTAATTTAAAAATTGCTGTTGAGAAGCTCATTAGTGCCGAACAGCAGATGACGACTATTGTTGATTGCCTCGGGGAAGGACTCATCGTTGTTGATACACGCGACCGAATCCTCTACTTTAACCCTGCTGCGAAGCATCTGCTTAACTTTAATGAAACATCCGAGTTTCCTGATCGTTTCACCGAGTTGCTCCGTATTACAAATCTAAATGTTTTGGCAAATACGCATGGGCAGGATACGCGGGTAACAGTTGAAATTAACTTAGATCAAGAAGAAGAAAATCGTATTCTCCGTGTTGTAACAAGTCAATTTTCTTCTATTGAAACCGCCGCTGATGAAGATACAGATATGGCCGGCATGGTTTATGTCTTTGACGATATAACCCGTGAACATGAAATTGATAAAATGAAATCTGATTTTGTCGCACTTGTCTCACATGAATTACGCACCCCATTGACTTCCATCAAAGGATTTATCTCGTTGATACTTGATAGAAAAGCGGGGCCTCTGAATGAAGATCAACAAATGGGTTTGACACGCGCACATCGGCAGTCGGAGCGGCTCGAAACAATGATCAATGATTTGCTTGATATTTCACGTATTGAAGCCGGGCGTGTTGTGATGAAACTTGAACCAGTGAACCTCGCTGAAATTGCTCAGCAGCGTCTTGAAGAGCTCAAACCGCAAGCCGATGAGAAAACAATCAAAGTAGATTTGAACGTCCAACCCGATTTGCCCGATCTCACCGGAGACGCAGAATATCTCGGTCAAATTCTAACGAATCTGGTGGGAAATGCTATAAAATTTACGCCATCAAACGGCGAGGTAAACGTGAAAATGTCTCATAAAAATTGTCCGCTACAAGAAGATGGCGTTCCAGATGAAACCGATGGCATCCACGTGGAAGTTATAGACACCGGCCCTGGTATTCCTGAGCATGACCGTGAAAACGTGTTTGACAAGTTCCGCCAACTTAGTAATATTCAAACTCGGGAACAGGGCGGGACCGGTTTAGGTCTCCCAATCGCACGCGGATTCGTTGAAGCACATAAAGGTAAAATCTGGGTAGATGCAGGTGAAAATGATAAAGGTTGCAACTTTCAATTCTGGATTCCGTTTTTATCATAGAGACTTTATAGTGAACATTGAAATTATTGGGACACTTTGAAAAACTTGTTTGGGAAACATAACGGACAACAGAAGTTGTCCCACAACCTGTCAGTTTGTGTCTATTAGTCCGCAAACTAACAGGTTGCTCTACAGAAGTGTCTCATTAATTATCGGTTTTACTTTATTTCTATAAAGAATTTATAGGAAAAATATAGACTTCGGAGTAGTAATTGGACTATATGTGGACACAGCAGTAGAGGATATGATGGCAAGCGATCTAAAAAGAAAATATAAAGAGTGGGAAGAGTGGGCGATCACGGCAGACCAAAACGATGATGGTTGGCAGGAAGATTATCCAAGATGGAATCTTTTAATGGAAGCCGCTATTTACGAAATGACCCGACAATTCCCAAGCCAAGAGGATATCCAGTATATTGACAAATGCTGGGCCATTTCGGAAGAAGGAGAACATCTTGCTGATTATGCAAGAACCCACATAGATCGATGTTGGGACGTATTGCTTTTACTGACAAAATCGGCATACGCAAGTACGCGATGGCAAGTGTATGATGTTCTCAGCTGTGCTGGTCGGAAGGCGGAAAATCTTTTGAAAAAAGGACTTCAAGACCCCGACGACTCCTGCAAGCAGCGAGCACTCCTCAGTTTAGTCCGCCTTTATCCGAATGATGCCAAAGAAATCGCTGAACGATTCTGTAGACACGAGGACCCTTACATAAGACGAGCTGCCTTCGAGATGGCTATTGTCTCAAAAGATACAATATTTATTGATCGTATAAGACAACTATTGCTTCAAGATCCTGTTTGGTATGTACGGGAAGAAGGTGTCCTTCCGACAATAGATCTCAGGCGAAAGGAAAATAGCGATGGCGTGCCGTAATTTCATTAACTAAATTTCTGAATTGAAAACTTAAGGCTAAAGATATGTCCGAAACAATTTTTGTGTCTCAAAATACACAGACAGCTGAAACAATTTTAGTAATTGATGACGATACTGATATCCTGGCTCTACTCGAAATGAGTTTGGCTTCTGACGGATTTCATGTCATCACCGCCAGTAACGGTATAAATGGGATCCAACTTGCTAAAGCGGATCAACCGGACCTGATTCTGCTTGACGTTATGATGCCGCAGATGGATGGCTTACAAGTAATTGAGAAACTAAAAGCAGATACTGAAACAAACGCAATTCCTGTCCTATGGTTAACAGCAAAGACACAGACTGAGGATAAGTTACGTGGTTTAGAAATTGGTGGTGACGACTATATTACAAAACCCTTTGATCTGCGAGAGGTAACTGCTCGGATTAACGCAGTTTTAGGACGAACACGTCCTGTAAAATACATCAATCCATTAATCAATGCGATGGGAGAAAGTTTTAGCGAGGCAGGTGTGGCTGAACTCGGTTCACATCTCCAAGCAGCTGCCGAAATTCAACTTAAGTTACTTCCAGAGAAGCCGCCTACTTTTACTAACTTCGACTTCGCAACCATGTTCCGAAGTTCTACCTCTGTTTCCGGTGACTTTTACGATTTTATCCCACTTAGTGACACACGTCTCGGCATCGTGTTAGGCGATGTAAAAGGACATGGAATTCCCGCAGCACTTTTAATGGTAATGATCCAGACAGCTTCACGTCTGTTAAGTAATGAAGCGGATTCAGGGCAAATGCCAAACGCGCATTTGCCCGCAACGGTTTTAAAACGCATTAATACTTTACTTTTTCATAACACAGACCTTGAACAATTTGCCACAATGGTATACGGTATCTTAGAAATAGACACGGGAAGGTTTACTTATTCTAATGGAGGACACTGCCCACCAATTCATTTTATTTCAGGCTTAGGAGACCCTAAACAAACCGAAAAAAGCAAACATCAAGTTGAGTTGCTTGAAACCGGCGGAATGCTAATAGGCGCGTTTGATATCGCAACTTTTTCGTCAGAGACCTGTCTATTATCTCCAGGGGATGTCCTTTTACTTTATACAGATGGGGTAACCGAAACAGAGGGGCAAACACCAAACGACTTCTACGGTGAAGAACGGTTAATTGACTGCTTCTCAAAAAATCTAACACTATCCGCTGAATCACTCTGTAATGTTCTTCAAACGGAACTGATGGAATTTAGCGGGACAACACAACTTAAGGATGACCGCGCTGTGGTTGTGATTAAACGTACTACTGATGAGACAACCCCAACATAACCTTCAAAATTGCACCGAAGGTTATAAGGGTATTCGACTTGAATTTAGGACAAACTATTTGAAGCATTAGCGTGGACATTTATATTTGCAAGGAAGGAGTCTAACACGTGGGCGAGAAAACTCAACTGAGAATTTTCCTTTCTCTCCCAAGCACAATGCAGTTGATTTATCTCCTTGACACTGTTATCAGTGATATTTTGAGAGAGATGAATTTTGATGAAGAAACGCAGGAGCATGTGAACCTAGCTGTCATTGAAGCAGGGACAAACGCAATCAAACACGGCAATGAAGAAGACACTCATAAGACTGTGACATTTGAGTTTCTTATTGAAGATGATAAACTCACAATTGTTATAACTGATGAAGGTTCTGGGTTTCAGCGCGAAGATGTTGCGAATCCACTTGAACCAGAAAATCTACTGAAAAGCAGTGGACGCGGCCTTTTCCTGATGGAAGCCTGCATGGATGAAGTCATCTATGAGGCAGAAGGCACCATTGTCAAGATGGTTAAATATAAGCAGAGCCCGGATTTGTAGGTTCAGCAGATAGCCAGAGAATGCTACGTGCGTTTACAGATACCAATCCAAAGAGAGCACCTTGATATTGACGAGTTGTTTATGTTCATGCAAAGTTGGCTTGGTTGTGCTTTCAGGAAGGCAAATTTTAAAAGTAAGGAGTATTTATGCAAATCAACCTACGGCATAAAGGGAGTGTCGCTATTTTAGATATTGAGGGTAACCTTGTTGGCCCTAATACCATTGCACTGAAAAACATCATTGATAACCAAATCCAAGAAGCCAGTGGTGAACCAGTGTTTATGATTTTAAATATGGAGCGAGTCCAGATGATGGATAGTTCCGGATTAGGTGTAATTGTTGCTGCCTATGCCTCAATCAGGCGCAATAACGGCAGAGTGGTTCTCCTCAATATCGGTGGAAACATTAGAAGCCTTATTGTTATGGCTAAACTTGTGACCATATTTGACCGATACGACACTGAAGCGGAGGCAATTGCAAGTTTTCTCTAACGTTAATTATTACTAATTTACGCCGCACACATCTAATTTACACGATTATTGGAGTGTCTACCGAAATTTTGCGGGTATAAGTCGCGATTCGGAGATCGCTCCTACAGTACATCCCTCTTTGTAGGAGGGAACTCTGATTCCCGACTACTGACACGACTCACAATTTTAGTGTAGACAGCACACTATGCCCAAAAATGGACAGAATATGGAAACTACGCGAAACGCCGAAATAGCAGAGGAAAGTATCGGTTTATGGCACAAATGCACGTATTGTAATGAGGTGTCTTTCCGGGGTGAATTAGAACGGAACGGTTTTATTTGTCCGAAGTGCCAGGAATTATTTTCTTTATCAATAGAAAATCGTCTGAAATTCCTTAAAGGGGACGATACGCTTGATACTACAGATGCCCTTTCAAGCGAGACCATTGACCCTACAAGTGATGTCCTCGCTATTGAGGAAAACATTACAGGATATCCAGTCAGTCTATTTATTTTAGAGCCTGAGTCTTCCCTACTACAACAACATTTAACGGTGTTTTCTGAAGCAATTACATGTGCGTTGAATAAATCAATTCCACTGCTTTCTGTTTGCACTGCAAGCCCGATTGAAGTACAAATCTCCTTTTCTGAAATTGTGCCGCTGCTGCTACAATTAGAAGAATTGGCAAAAAAATCACTACCACATCTAACTATTTTGACAGAAACCGGTATAGAACAGTTTACGCCACATCTTCCTGTCGGTGAAATCGTTATAGCAGAGTGTGCATCACAATCAGAAAATGCACCGCGCTTCCAACCACAACCTGCTTTACATGCACCAGAAGAACAGCTCTTGCCTGAAAAAAATCGTGAGCTGAACTCAAGCGCCCCAGACATTAGTGTAGATTGCTATATTCCACGCCCGGAATTGCACACAGTGTTAGTGCGGTTGTTGAAGTTTTTTACGTCTACTTCGACAGTTGATTGAGCATAACCAGGCACATCATATAGTGAACTTTGAAATGATCGGAACATTTTGATAAACCTATTTTGGAACATAACGGACAATAGAAATTGTAGAAGTTGTAGCACAAACTGTATGAAGTTTAAGAAAATAAATCGGTAATGTGGCGAGGTTAGGAAACCTCACCAGCAGGGGAGTACATTTGCCTCGTACGGATAGAAAATTACCGAATTAATAAATTAATCTTCATTTAGTTTGTGCATCTTAGTCCGCAAACTAACAGGTTGCTCTACAGAAATGTACCATTAATTGTAAGTTTTACTATTACTATAAATTCCGCCTACAGACAACTATGGTTTAAAAATGGACAGTATAGGATGACACAAGAAGAAGTAATTCTAATCGATAGATTAAAGCAAAAGTTTGACGAATATTTCGGGCATCCACCAGAATTCGTCGTATCTGCCCCAGGAAGGGTTAACCTTATTGGTGAACATACAGATTACAATGACGGTTTTGTGTTTCCTGTTGCTATTGACAAATACCTTTACATTGCTGCCAGCAAACGTTCTGACCGCGAAGTGCACCTCCACGCTTTAGATATGAATGAGGCGTGTGCCTTCAATTTGGACACAATTGAGGACGCAAAGACACCTCCGTGGGGCAATTATCTGAGGGGTGTTACCCATTTGTTACAAGGATTGGTTTTACAGGAAATTGGACACACACTAAACGGCATGTCTGCTGTAATTGCTGGAAACGTTCCGATTAGTGCGGGACTTAGCTCTTCTGCTGCGCTTGAAGTTGCATCTGCACTCGCTTTTTTAGGCGCATGTGGTTTAGAAATAGCAAACACAGGTATAAATTCTATTAGTGAGATTGAATTGATCCAACTCCCACCGATGGAATTAGCAGCGTTATGTCAACGCGCAGAACATGAATTTGCTGGTGTCAACTGTGGCATCATGGACCAATCTATCTCTTTATTAGGAAAAGCAGACCACGCGCTGTTTTTAGATTGCCGTTCGCTTGAATACAAACAAATCCCACTCAACTTAACCGATATTCTCATCGTAATATGTAATACCAATGTCAAACGTGAACTTGCGTCTTCAGAGTATAATAAGCGGCGTGCTGAATGTGAAAAAGGTGTTGAGATTTTGCAGCAGTGGATGCCTGCTATCACCTCACTTAGAGATGTGACGTTAGAAGATTTCAAAAAATATGAAGCAGAACTCCCGCAAATCACACAAAAAAGGTGTAGATATGTCGTTGAAGAAAACACGCGAGTACAAAATGCTGTAGCTGCCCTTACAGCCAAGGATATAGACACTTTCGGGGCTCTGATGGATGCTTCACATGCCGGATTACGTGATGCTTACGAAGTCAGTTGTGATGAGTTAAATATATTAACCGATATTGCACAAAGTATTAATGGTGTTATCGGCGCAAGGATGACAGGAGCTGGGTTTGGAGGATGTACAGTGAATTTGGTCTACCAAGACACTGTGGAGACGTTTCGGGACCAGGTAATGGAAGAATATACGCAACGTACCGGCGTTGAACCTGACATTTATGTATGTAACGTTGGTGATGGCGCGCGTATCAAATGGAATTCTCATAGTTAGGAGATTATCGGCAGTCATCAATCTGCAACTGAAGGTGTGATTTTCCAAAAGCCGATAGCCGAATACTGACAGCCTTTTGAAAATGAAATATAGTATCGGAATTGATCTCGGTGGAACTCATATTAAAGCAGGTTTGTTAGCGGCAGATGGTAAACTTTCATGCCGTACAGTCGTTTCTACTTGTGTAAATGAAGGTGCAAAAGCAATAGCGGCACGTATCGCGCAGACAATCTATCAAGTTATTGAAATAGCAGAAAAGGAAGGCAAAAAGGAAATTGCCGGTATCGGCTTAGGGGCACCAGGACTGATCATAGCCGACAGTGGCGTTATCCACTTTTCACCGAACTTTCCCGGATGGAGTGATATTCCGCTATTGAATTATGTTACCGCAGAACTTGGGGATTTAGACCTGCCACTTTATATTGACAACGATGTAAATGTAATGGTGTTAGGTGAACTGCATCACGGTGCGGGTGTCGGTTATGAAAATGTTGTAGGACTCACACTCGGCACAGGTGTTGGTGGTGGTATAGTTATGAACAGAAAAGTCTATCATGGGAGTTGGAATACAGCGGGGGAATTGGGACATACGGTGGTGCAACCGAATGGTCGCAAGTGCGGATGCGGTAATCACGGTTGTCTTGAGGCTTACGCTGGCGCGAGACATATTGTAGAACGAGCACAACAACAGATAGCAGACGGTAGGAAAACTTGTTTGGATCCTGAATCGTTGACTCCGAAGCAGATCGCAGCAGCAGCAACTGCAGGAGATGAACTTGCACGCGATATTTTCTCAGAAACTGGCAGATATATCGGTGTTGCGTTGACATCTATAGCCCATATCCTCAACCCTCAAATTGCTATCATTGGTGGTGGAATTGCTGCAGCAGGGGAAAACCTACTCTTTCAACATATTCGTGAGGAATTTACCAAACGAGCAATGGACATCCCTGGTGGTATGGAAATTGTTCCAGCGAAATTGGGAAACGATGCAGGCCTCGTTGGTGCAGCAATGCTGGTATATAACAACTAATAAAACACAAAGAAGGGAGCGTGTTTAAATGAGATTTTTCGGTGATTCGACAAATACCCAACGGAATCTATCTTTGATTTGGGTGCGGACTTGCCAAATTTTAGTGATGTGCACACTGTCTATATCTACGATTGGATGTGCAAAGATGCGGGATGGATTCGTGAATTTCTTCCGACCAGAACGGATAGTCCCAATTTTTGATCCGGATGCAACAATTACACCACAGACAGGCACTGTTATTTATGTAGAAAACGGGATAGTCGTAATGACGGTGGCACTCAATGATGTGAAAAAGGCTGATGCATTTGGGGTTCTTGTTTACAATAAAACAAACCATTGGATCAGTTTAAAAAAAGAGGATTGTCGGATGTTGGATCAAGCAGGCAATATTGTAAAACAGATAGATGAGTCGCAGCAATCATTTTATTTCGGAAAAAATTTTAAACCAAAGTTACCGCCTGAGTTTGGTGCAGATGTTTTCCGATATGACAAAACTATTCGTGTACAAGGCGGACACGCTGTTCTACCAACTGACGATTACAAGAAAACGAACGTTATGCCGAAAAACAGTTCGTTATTCTATCTCTATTTTCCAAAACGCAGTATCAAATCTAATAGCCTGCGTATTATTATCCCCGGTGTGACGAGCGAATTCAATGATCAGCAGACGACATTTGTTTTCAAATTTAAAGTACAGCGTGGTTAATATTCAATTAATCCTGCCCATACCATATCCAGGGGATCGTTTCTCAAATTCCTTTCTCTTTTTTATTTGTAGTACTTCAGTCAAGTTAGTCCGCAGTGGATTTATTCTTGTCTGTGTTTCTCTCCTCTGCTACGCAAGTTGCACTGTGCCTGAGGGTGTGCAGCGTCTTCCGATATCTCCCAATGTAGATGCCGTGCCTTCAATCCGGGTACGCGAAGCCCCTCCAATATTAGGTGTTAGCTACGTTAAGACACTCGGCAGAGCGGGGCAAGGTGCCGGTGAATTTTTGATGCCTATGGGGCTAATTATAGATGCTTATGGGCAACTGTACGTGGCTGATGCAGGAAACAATCGGGTGCAAGTTATTGACAGTAATGGGCATTTCGTCACCGAATTCGGAAGTTACGGATGGCGTGACGGTGAATTTGATTTCCCTAATGACGTAACACTCAGTTTAGATACGCTTTACGTTGCCGATACAGGCAACAACCGAGTCCAGTATTGCAATCTGGTGCATTGCATTTTTTATCCAATTATGACTACTTCGCAAGACATTGAATTTGATGCGCCTGAGGGGATCGGTCTTGGTCGGAACGGTGAAGTTTTTGTAGTGGACACCCGTAATCATCGCTGGGTCCAATTTAGTAGAAACCTCGTCCCTGTTCTTACTATGGGAAGCTTTGGAAGCAGTCGGGAGCAATTTTGGAATCCGACTGATCTTGTTGTTAATCCACACGGCACTGTGTACGTAGTGGATACCGGTAATCATAGCATTAAGAGTTACGATTTTAGTGGGAATCCAATTCGGACATGGGGTGAGAAAGGGAGTGTGCTCGGACAGTTCCGAGAACCGAAAAGACTTGCCGTAGACGCTTGGAACTATTTGTATGTCACAGACAGTGGCAATAGACGGATTCAGGTTTTTACCTCAGAAGGACGCGCTGTCATAGAATTCACTGTAAAAACGTTGTTGAATCCTTGTGGAATTGCTGTTTCACAGAAAGGACGAGTTTTTGTGTGCGACACAGATGCAGGAGATATTAAAGTTTTTCAAGTGATATTCAAGGCAACTTCCACATCAGATGCAAAGAAAGCAGAATGAGAAAAACAGGAATGGAAGGAATCCAAAATGGAAAGGTAGAAGGATGGCAAAGCATATACAAATCTTACTTTCCATTCTTTCATTTTCTTTCTGCTTCCTTTTTCTTACAGCTGCACAAATACAATCCCCAAAGCAGAATCCTCCACTTAAACTTCCCACATTCTCTATAATTGAGAAGATAGAAAATTTTCGATTAGGAACAGGCAGCGCGGAGTGGACAGTTCAATATCCGCCTATCTTTCCTGAAAGTGAAAAGATAACAGGTAATAAAGGTCAAATACTTGTTCGCGAGAAAGATTACCAGATAAATTATTCATCCGGTAAGATTACCTTTGATAAATCAGTCGTAGCACAGACAGACGTAACATGGTCAATCACCTATCGTTCGATCCCCTTCACTTTTCAAAAGATATATAAGCGGGACCTCTACGGAACACCACTTGATGCGGAATTAGAATCAACACTAAGTCCAGGTGTTCCTTCTGATTTAGAGGCTCGCCCGACAGTTTCCGACACATCTGCTGCAACGCCATCTTCACAGTTAGAATATTCCGGTAGTCGCACATTCGGTATATCTGTTGGCAGCGGCCGCGCGTTGTCGCAAAATCAGGAGTTTCGTATCAATGTCCGAGGCAACGTCTCAGATAACATTGAGGTGCTTGCCATGCTCTCCGACCAAGATTTACCTATTCAACCGGAGGGAATGACTGAGGATATTCAGGACATCAACCAGAAACTAATTCGCATCATGCATCCAAACGTGACAGGTACATTAGGTGATTTTGACGCATCCTTAGGCCCGTCAGAGTTTATATTTTTCCCGCGTGCACTTGAAGGTGTCAAAGTTGAAGGTAATTTTGAGAGAACCAAATTCCACCTCATTCCGAGCGCGCTGCCAAAGGGACAATCCACAAGCAAAGTGATTCGTGGTCAGGAGGGGCGTAGTGAATATCGGCTTGATGTGGACAATCAGTTCGTTATTGTCAAAGCGGGGAGTGAAATTGTTTGGTTGAACGGAGAGAAGATGCGGCGCGGCGAAAACAACGATTACATTATCCGTGAATACGGCGATCCAATTATTGAGTTCAACAGCAAGCATCTCATAACAAATAACGATGTAATACGGATCGACTTTGAGTATATTCCTGAAGACAGGGCGTATCAACAAAATCTATACGGTATCAATAACGTTTTCATGTTTCCAGGGGAATGGTTGTCGCTTGGTGCTTCTTACGCTGTGGAAGCAGATTTAGATGATCCTGAGCAGGCTTTAGTGCTTTTTGATGATAATGACTTGGACGCACTCCGCCAAAACACCCTGGACCCAGATGGTGACGGTTTCCTCCTTACGCCACCACAGAAACATACGGTATGGGGATTAGAAAGTCGCCTAAATTTTGCCGAACAGACATGGATTGACGGAGAAATCGCTTTTAGTGCAGTTGATAGCAACACCTATTCTACTGTAGACAGGAAAGATACAAACCAAGCTTGGAAATTAATCGGTTACACAAATTGGGATTTGCCAACATGGTCTAACGCGCTGCGTCCAAAACTAATAGGAAATATTGACGTACGATCTATGGATGCCGGTTTTTTACCTGTTGGCGCGTCTATTAGTAATAGAAATCGCGCTCGTTATGGAACACAATACGCGACAGAAGGATTTGAGGACGTGTTTCTGTTGGATTCTACTTCTATCCTGCAAGCGTCTGCGGAACGAACGTTAAATCTTGACTTCAAATTACTGCCATCCCAATGGCTACGATTTGATTTAGGGGGCGGCAGGACGATTGAGGCTGCGGTGAAAGGACAAACAACACGCCGTAATAATCTCAATTGGGGCGCAAATTTCACACCACGCGCAAGCAGGAACACAGCTTTTTCACCTACATCCCAGCAAACCGAAAATCTATTCCGACCATCCTCACAATTTCAAAGAGACGGTGGACTGAGACAGAGTCCTATGAAAAGTGAAATTTTCCGCAGAACTCCGACAGAAAAAACTTCTATTTTGGCAAAATTCCCAAATATTCGCTGGAATGATTATCGCAGTACATCTCTTATAGAAGCAAATGAGGAGACCACAGACACAGATGAAAATTTCCGAAAATCGAGGCAAGAGGGAAGTCTATCCTATCTGCTTTCACCTTTTGAATTTGTCGGTACTTATGATCGGTTTGTTTCAATTGACGATTACACTGCTGCCCGTAACCGCAGACGTAACCGAACTGCTGGACGTGTCAACTTGATTGATTTCAAGTGGGTATCTGTCCACACAAGCTACGAATTGGAACGGGCTTTTGCCAAAGAACCGTTATTGACGCTTGATGGGGAAACTTTGGGTATTTCTGATTGGATGCGGTCTACTACGGCGCGGACATGGAAAGTGGGTCTCTTTTCACAGCAAGGTAACTGGATAAATATAAAAACAAATCTCGCACGCCGTATGCTAAAAGCACATTCGGACCTCGGTACAGATACAACAACGCAATTAGCGGATGCAACAATCCAATTAACGCCTTTCAGCCGTGCGATTGACGTTGAAGTTACTTATGAATTAGATAAAAAACTGACGACTCAGCGGCGCGAAGTTTACACTAACATTCACCCATTCACTGAACAGAGAATCCAGCCCGGTGAAGGGTTTTACGTCAAATTAGATGACTTACGTTATGTGGAAGACTCAGAGGAGGGAACGTACATCAAAATCTATCAGAATGTAGGAGACAAACCGACAACAGCAGTTGACGCTGCATTTCGCCTCCGTCTCCAACCCCGCCAGTTTTTTGTCCGCCGCGCCCGAAATCAACAATCCAGAACAGATTTCATAGGACGAGGTTCCCGTTCCTCACTTACTACCGCCGATAGCCACAAGCCGAAAGTTGAAAGCCCAAAACCCTTGACGTGGTTCTTAAATGCACTTAGAATCCAGACGCGCCTATGGCTAACAGAGGAACAGGAAGCGGAAGATGCTCTCTCTCTCTATCTACTCCAAAATCTACGAGGTCCACAAACACTTTTTGGTCGGGTCAACCAACATCATCGTGTTGAGTTTTCACCTTCGCCGCTGTTCAGTTTTGAAGTCAATTTACGGACAGGGCGCACCCTCAATAGACGAATTAACACACAGGAACGGTTGAGAAATTACCGAACGTGGGATGCGGCTTTTTCAGTCAATCCAACGCAACGTTTCTCAGTTGGTGCAAACTGGGAACAGCGCAAAGAAACTGAGAAGTATAGTCAACTCAATTTTGAAGATCCTGGGTTTCTTGAATCTGAAACGATGGAAAGCGTTAACGAATTTTTACCAACACCGATCTCTGATCTCCGTCAATTTGAGCAGATAACGGAGTTAAAACTTCAGTATGAACTGAGCGACGCAGTCCGATGGAGTGGCACAGGTGGATACAAACGGACAACTGATATAGAACAACTTGACGAAGAGTCTACTGCCAAGACGCGCACCTTCTCTTTTGAAAATCGTATCATATATGGTATTTTCGGTAAGGGACGCATTGAAGTTAACCATACACTCGGCTACGGCAAAAGCGATGGCGGTGTCCCCTTTGCACAGTACTATTTTTATGAAGGCGTTAGCCATGAAGTTCGTGCGACAGCGGATTATAGATTACACAAATTTACGGATTTGTTGTTCCGACTTAATTACCGTTTGCTTTCAACAAAGCAACGTAAACCCGAACACCGCTTAGAAATGACCGTTAGTGCGGAACTTTAATTGTAGGACTAACGCATTTTCTCTAAAATCCTTTTGATAAAGAGGATTTAGAGGGTTAAATAAATGAAATAACAACTTTTTTAGTGAAATTATTGCTTTCGGACACAATTTGCGTCCGTCCTGCATAATTTATCTCTGTCCAATCTCTACTGAGATGTCCAACGTGTTTTGAAAGAAGCTCGAAATTCGAGACACTTTGAATCTGTGTCTCAATATTTCAAAATTAGATGCCTAATGCAGCAAAGAATAAAAGGAGTATTTTAAATGCTACCCGAAGTTTTAGAGGGAAACCCTTTACCAGAACACGCGCTCTGTTTACCGAATGGCACGTTTTGCCGGTTAGGAAAAGGTGGTATCACCGATGCGGCACTCTCTCCCGACGAAAGCCTGATTGCCGTGGCCTCTCGTATCGGTGTGTGGTTGTACGACACACACACTGGCAACCTTTCTTCATTGATTGCTGTGGCGGAAACAAGTGTCGTCTCGGCAGTTGCCTTTTCTACCGAGAATACCCAAATTGCTGTAGGAGATTGGGATGAAAAAATAACGCTGTTGGATATTAATACCCAAGAGAAATTTGCGACTTTCAATGCTAAAGGCACGGTGGAGTCGATTGTATTCTCTCCAGATGGCAAATATATGGCAGCAAGTTTTCAGCATGGAGGCGTGATACTGTGGAACCTTACTACAGAGAAAAGCCACTTAACCTTGCTTGCGGGTCTGACTGTGAGTGCGGTAACATTCTCCACAGATAGCCAGATTCTCACAACTGTAAGTCATGAAATTCCTGATTTTGTTGATATTGTTGAACGGATGGATAGGATACTGCACGGTGAAGTGGTAGTCACACAGTGGGACGTTGCCACCGGAGAACTTTGCCGGAGTTTTCCATCAAAACAGGCCAGTTCCATAACCTCTACACCAAGCGGGCAACTTTTGGGAGCAGGCAGCCGGGGTGAAGAAGTCAGTATATGGCAACTTGATACTGGCAAAGATGTAACAAGTTTCTCACTTCCGGAATATGTACATTTGATTGGATATTCAGTTAACAATCGGCTCCTTTTGCTAAGTGGTGATGTATTCACGATTTGGAGTGATACCGAACGAAAGGACTTACTTCTAAATCAGCCAAACCGCGGAGAGGGATGGCTTGTTACTTTTATCCCCGAGACAAAACACATTGTAAGTTTAGACAGAAGCGGCACCCTAAGACGCTGGGATATTGGAAGCGATCAGAGGGTTCGGTTGCTTGAAAAGGATACAAGGGATGGAACAGCTGATGTTTGGTTTCGAGGGCACACGCTCACTTGTTCTTCCGGAAAACGTTCCCTTGTAACGAGTGTTTTAGCACTTGGTGGCACGAAGGTCGTATTGCAAAATGAGGAGGCCTGTGTGACTTTCACCCCAGAAATAACCACTCCAGGACTGCCTGTGATTTCAGCCGCTGTGTCACCAGATCTTACGTTATTAGCAATAGGAGGAACTTTGGACAAAGCCATAACACTCTGGAATGTAGAAACAGGAAAGCCGATTCGGGTTATGACAGGACACACGGGGGAAGTCTATGACCTCGCGTTTTCGCCTGATGGAAAGCATCTGGTAAGCGGCGGGGCGCGCGCATGGAAGTATGATGAAGATGGAAGCAAAGACCTTCCTGATACGACGTATGTGTTCATGGAAAAAGATGGTAAGTGTTATCATTTTTGCTTTGGTGAAGATGGCCACATGGATACGACTGCCAAAATCTGGGAAGTCGCGACAGGGAAATGTATAACGACATTTGAAAACCATGGATGGATGAACCGAATTGCGTTTTCCGGTGACGGGAACCTTCTTGTGACCTCGTCGGCGAAATACATAAACCTATGGTGCACAAAGACATGGGAAAAACTCGCGACATTTAACACAGTAAAGATTGAATCCTTAGCGTTATCGCCGGATGGAACTCTTCTCGCTATCGGCGGGACCTGGCCTGAGCAGCGTATTCAAATCTGGAATGTAATCACTCATGCTCTTGTCGTTGAATTTTTGGGGCATAAAAGTGATGTGGAATCTGTCGCATTTTCTCCGGATGGCACGCTATTAGCAAGCGGGGGTTTTGATGGAGTCATCTATTTATGGGATTTGAAACCTTACTTGGAAAGCACATAAGAAGCACTTTTGAGACGTTACACGTTTTGCATCATTTTTTTATTTTTGCGCTGTTTGTATGAAAGTCCTGTACAATTCAAAATAACTTTGAGATAAATATAATTTTTAGAGGAGAAATATTTTAATGGAACTTGAATATATACCAGATGTGGGGCATTACAGCCCATTGATATTATGTCTCCAATTACACCGACGAAAGCAGAACAATTATATAAAGCGATACAAGATGTCATATTGGGTTCTGGGAAAACACTTGATATTCACACTTTGCCATTTATAACTCCGGTAGACGGGTGTAGACTTTCGGCACAGATTGCAGAACAAGATTATGGTGCTGTTTTGTTAGAAAAGACCAAAAATCATTTCACATGGAAGTTGAAACGTGAATCCTGGGAATTTTCATTAGCATTGTTAGATCCCTTTACTGTCTCAGATCGCAGTGGTGGTCACCAATATCTTGATGACACACTTGCTGTCCCTGTTATTATTTCAACATCTTATCGGCAATGGTGAAGCATATACTTGAATAGAGTTCAATGTTTTGTCATTTATAGAGAACCTTACAAACCTACATAAACAACCTCATTTCTCATTTTTTCAATTATATTTCAAAAAATCGTAATATTTATTGAAAAAGACTTGACACTTTTATTTAAATATGTAAAATTATAAGCACGTTTAATAATTAACTTGTAAATTGAGCGCAAAACTCTTAGTCAGCGTAAAATATTGGCAACGGCAGAAGTGCATCTTACAGCAGCGTAAATAACGGATGGTGTGATCTGCAGGTTGTCGGAGGCTTAAATAGATTAGAACAAATGTTAATAGATTATCTTCCGATAGTATTTTTAGGGCTCTTTGCAGTCCTCTTTGCAGGTGTTAATCTCGCCCTGACCCATCTACTTGGACCTAAAAAACCCACACGTGTCAAACTTTCTGTCTACGAATCTGGTGTGCAACCCGTTGGTGATGCAAGACAAAGGTTCACTATCCGGTTTGACCTTATTGCGATGCTCTTTATTATTTTTGATATTGAGGTGGTCTTTCTCTATCCGTGGGCAGTGGTTTTTAAAAAATTCTCTGAAACAAACGGTTTGTTTATTTTAATTGAGATGCTGGTGTTTATCGGCATTCTCCTTCTGGGCTACATCTACGCTTGGAAAAAAGGAGGCTTGACATGGGATTAGCCAATACCCATATACAAAGTGGAGCAAGCACAGAACAGACAGATGGTAACATCATCACAACGACTATTGACAAAGTTGTCAACTGGGGACGCAAGAATTCTTTGTGGCCGATGCCGTTCGGTACTGCTTGCTGTGCAATAGAAATGATGGCAACCCTGGCTTCAAAATTCGATCTTTCTCGATTCGGTTCTGAGGCAATTCGTTTTTCACCACGCCAATCGGATCTGCTCATCGTTTCTGGACGAATTTCTATCAAAATGATGCCTGTACTGAAACGAATTTACGATCAGATGCCAGACCCGAAGTGGGTTATCTCAATGGGTGCATGCGCATCCTGCGGCGGTGTTTTTGATACCTATACCTTAATACAAGGCGTTGACCAATTCCTTCCTGTTGATGTCTACATTCCTGGATGCCCACCACGCCCTGAAGATTTGATTGATGCTGTGATGCAAGTGCAACGCCAAATCCAAAAAGGTGAGCTCCCTAAAGGTTCTGAGGTCGCTTATAATGAATGAAGAAAAAGAGGTTACGGAAGAAACGCAGCCGCTCGTACTTGAAAAACTAAGAGAAAAGTTTGCAGATGCGCTTTTAGCGGATGCCGAAACCAGCAATGGTGTTGCTGTTGTTGTGGACAAGGATAATAGTTACGCACTGTTAGAGTATTTAAAGACAGAACTCGCGTATTCTTTCCTTGTAGATGTAACAGCGGTTGACAATTCAAAGTTAGAATCGGAATTGATGCAGTATGACTATGCCAGATTTATGGTTATCTATCATCTCTATACGTTTGAAGGGGAAACGTCTCGTATCCGAGTCAAAGTGCCAGTGCATGAAAAGGATTTGAAAGTCACCTCGGTGACAACGTTATGGAAGGGCGCTAATTGGTTGGAGCGGGAAACCCACGATATGTTCGGAATTGACTTTGAAGGACACCCCGATCTACGTAGAATTCTAATGCCGGATGATTTTGAGGGACACCCACTCCGTAAGGACTATCCGCTGCGTGGACGTGGTGAACGTGAACGTTTCAACTTTGACAAACAAAATGTTTAATACAATGTAAACAGAAAAGTGCAAGTAATTTTAAAAGGATCAATCTATGCAAGGTAAGATGGAACGCACAACAGGCGAGAAGATGGTTCTCAACTTCGGCCCGCAACACCCTGCGACACACGGCACCCTTCGTATCGTCTTAGAACTTGACGGTGAATCTATTCTAAAGGCGACACCTCACGCCGGATATTTGCATACCGGATTTGAAAAACTGGGTGAACACTTAGATTATAATCAGTACATCGTTGTAACAGACCGGATGAATTATTTGTCGCCGCTATCTAACAATTTCGGATATGTGCTTGCAGTGGAACAATTACTCGGTATTGAAGTGCCAAAACGGTGTCAATACATCCGAATTTTGATGGCTGAACTTTCTCGACTGGCTGACCATTTGCTATGGCTCGGCACTGCAGCGTTGGATTTAGGGGCATTTTCAGTATTTCTCTATAGTTTCCGCGAACGTGAAAAACTATACAGCATCTTTGAAAAGACGACAGGTGCGCGGTTGACAACAAGTTATACCCGTGTCGGCGGTGTTTTCCGCGATCTCTATGATGGGTTTGAAACAGATGCCCGTGATTTCATCACCAATTTTCCAAAGGCACTAAAAGAAACACATACACTGTTAACCCGCAACCGAATTTGGATGGACAGAACAAAAGGAGTCGGGGCAATTTCTCCTGAAGATGCTATTAATTATGGGTTGACCGGTCCCTGTCTGCGTGCAACTGGTGTTGCGCACGACATCCGTAAAGCAGAGCCGTATTCCTCTTACAACGAAATGAAATTTGAAGTGCCGGTAGGTACTAATGGTGATGCGTACGACCGATATTTAGTTCGGATGGAGGAGATGATTCAAAGCTGCGGTATCATTGGACAAGCACTTGATAATCTGCCGGATGGTCCATTTAGTGCTGAAGACAACAAGATCATGATGCCAGATAAATCAGATGCGTATGGGCATATTGAAGGATTGATCCACCATTTCAAGATTGTTATGGATGGGCACGGTGTGCAACCTCCCAAAGGAGACCATTATTGTGCTACAGAATCGCCAAATGGCGAATTAGGATTCTACATTGTAAGTGATGGGAGTGGCACTGCGTATCGTATTAGAATTCGTCCGCCAAGTTTCTTTCATTTCCAAGCACTGCCGCACATGTTGGAGGGTGGCATGGTATCGGATACGGTGGCTGTATTGGGTAGTTTGAACGTCATTGCGGGAGAATTAGATCGGTAACTTTGTCAGAACGTATTATCTGTTTTGGGAGGATTCAATGGAACTCAAAGGCATTATGCTTTTTGTAAAAGATATGAAAACTGTCATTGCGTTTTATAGAGATGTAATCGGATTGACACCAGATGAAGATCAACCGTTCCCGGAACACCGTTTTTTTCGTTTTAAGGCAGGTGCCGGCACGTTGTGTCTCCATAGTGCCAGCAAACCCAACGAGGGGAGACAAAAACTCATGTTTCACGTTGAAAGCGTGAGTGCTGTTCATCAGCGACTGAAATCGAAAGGGAAGCGATTACGAAAACTTGAAAATGACGATGGGCATGCCATTTTCGATATCCGCGATCCAGAAGGCAACCGTATTCAGTTTTACGGCAACTATTAATTACTATGACTATCCGAAGTACAGGAGGCATTCGTAGCGGCAAGCTAAGTGTTCTCTGACACTGAAATTGAAAAGACTGGGTTGAGACAGCTAAAAATGAGGATGGTTTAGTATGTTTGACATTTCAGACCCAGAGAAAAACCGAATTCAGTTTTGGGAAAATACTGACTTATGGATAAAGTTGGGAAATAGGAAACGAAAGGACTATAACTTTTTAAGGAGAAACATAATGGCACGCCCCTATACAAAAGGTCCCTCTATCCCTTATGTTCCTACAGATGATGCGATTTTTTATCCGCATACAGATGGAGAACCTATGGCAGTAAGCGATTATCATAGGCACTCACTGATATGGACGCTGCAAGCACTTGAGGCACATTTCGCACAGAATCCAGAAGTCTATGTCTCTGGTGACATATTCATCTATTACAGAGAGGGAGAACCTCGCAAGTCTATATCTCCGGATGTCCTCGTCTGTTTTGGCATAAACCCAAAGCTGCGTCTGACGTATAAAACATGGGAGGAAGGAAAAGCACCCGATTTCGTGATGGAGTTTTCCAGTAAAAACACCTATGATAAAGACTTAGATGAGAAGATGGATGTTTATGCTTCACTGGGGATACAAGATTACTTCTTATATGATGCGGAGGGGTTGTATTTACCCTCTCCGCTGATGGGATTTACGTTAGTGGATGATGCCTATGTGGCGATTCCTCCGGATGATGACGGAGGTATTCGTTCATCTGTGCTGGGTTTAGATTTCCGTCTTCGGGGTGCAGAGATAGCGATTTATGATCCTATTGCGAACGAATGGGTTCAGACATTAGCAGAACAAGAAGCTACACGTGCTGAAAACGCTGAAGCACGCGCTGAAAACGCTGAAGCACGCGCTGAAAACGCTGAAGCACGCGCTGAACAAGAGACGCACGCACGGAAAAACGCTGAAGCAGAACTCGCTAAAGCTTTAGCGGAAATTGAACGGCTGCGTGTGCAGTAACAAGTAACAGAAGAGACCCTGAGAAAAACGGGATTCAATTTTGGGAAAATATTAACTTATGGAGGAAATTAGCATGAAACTATTTTTTAAAACCTCGGTTATAGTCTTGATAGCACTGCTCTCCATTCTCGTTGTCGGTTGCAGTGAAAATGACGATAGTGAAGAAAAAGATGGCGATAAGGTTTACAGCTTCAGTTTCGTAGGAAGTTCTTGGGAAATTGTCTCAATTAATGGTGAAATGTTTGAAACCTTTTTTGCCAGACAATTCGAAACAGATCAACCGGATGACATCGAATCTGAACAAGAGTCCACGCTTATTTCAAACAATTGGGTTTTTGAAGATAACGGTTCTTTGACAGGTAATTTGGCGTTCGAGGTATCAGAGAAATACCCGGGCCCACCTGCTTCCTCAATGACACAGAAACTCACTCAAACTATAACAGGAATCTATACTGCAGATGAGGAAACCTTAAAGATCACTACAGAAAATGTCAATATAGATGTGGACGTAACGCTTGAGCCGAAAGAGGTATGGGCAGCACAAATAGTAGGTAAAACCGTAGAACAGTTAGAAGCAGATTTGGCAGTGGAATCGAAAAGTGGATTTGAACAGAATCCTTCAAATTTTATATTTGATAGTAACATCGAATATACATGGGATGTTACAGGAGATACGTTAACACTAACTTATTCTGATCAACAAATGCTTCTAAAGAAAAAGTGATACTGAAATTATATGAACTGATTGTCTCTGTTTCACGCATTGGACAACAAAGGAAAAACATAATGGCACGCCCATATTCCAAAGATACCTTTATCTCTTATGCTCCTACTGACGATAGGGACCTTTACCCAGCAGAAGATGGAAAACCCATGGCAGCAAGCGATTATCATTTAAGATTACTAATATGGACGCTGCAAGCACTTGAGGCACATTTCGCACAAAATCCGGAAGTCTATATCTCCGGTGACATAATGATGTATTACAGAGAGGGGGATCCCCGGAAGTCTATATCTCCGGATGTCCTCGTCTGTTTTGGCATAAACCCAAAGCTGCGGCGGACGTATAAAGTATGGGAGGAAGGAAAAGCACCCGATTTCGTGATGGAGTTTTCCAGTAAAAACACCTATGATAAAGACTTAGATGAGAAAATGGATGTTTACGCTTCACTGGGGATACAAGATTACTTCTTATATGATGCGGAGGGGTTGTATTTACCCTCTCCGCTGATGGGATTTACGTTAGTGGATGATGTCTATGTGTCAATTCCGCCGGATGATGACGGAGGTATTCGTTCATCCGTTTTGGGTTTGGATTTCCGTCTTCGGGGTGCAGAGATAGGGATTTATGACCCTGTTACGGGTGAATGGGTTCAGACACGCGCAGAACGCACAGAAATTGCAGAAGCACACGCAGAACAAGAAGCTACACGTGCAGAAAACGCTGAAGCACGTGCCAAACAGGAGTCCATTGCACGAGAAAACGCAGAAACACGCGCTGAGACAGCCGAAGCAGAAGCCTCACAACTCCGTGAAGAACTTGCACGTTTGAAAGCAAGCAGTTAATTTTGAGAGGTTTTCACAAAGATAGATAAAACAATTTTGATGGGAGTAGACTTTTAAATTCATGAAACTAAAAGTTGTTATTCACAACGCTGAAGAGGGCGGATATTGGGCAGAAGTACCATCAATTGCCGGTTGTGCTACACAAGGCGACACTTTTGAAGAATTGCTTGAAAACATTTATGAGGCAATTGAGGGTGTTTATCCATAGATGTTAACACTCTTGCTGACTGCTGATTACTGACCGCTGATAGCCAAAAAAGGAAAACATAGATGTCAGATGAAATTATACAAATCGAAACACCATTTCAGTTTAACGAAGAAAACAAACGAGAATTTGACGAACTGATTGGTCGGTACCCTGTTAAAGAAGCTGCAATGCTGCCAACACTCCATTTGGCACAAAAGCAGGCGGGTTATATTAGTCCTGCTGTCATGAAGTATGTAGCGGAATTGTTGGAACTTACCGTAATGAAGGTAAAAGACGTGGTAACCTTCTATCCGATGTTCTTTGAAGAACCTGTAGGCAAGTATGTTATCCGCGTCTGTCATACGTTACCTTGTGCCTTGCGTGACTGTAAGGTAGTTTTGGAGCATCTCAAATCAAAACTCGGTACAGACATCGCTTCGGAAACAAATCTTGCAAAAGGAACAACTGATGATGGTAAGTTTACCTTGATGAAAGTTGAGTGCCTTGCATCGTGTGATGTCGCCCCCGTTATCATGGTAAATGACGATTTATATAAGAATTTGACGCCAGAAAAGGTTGATGAGATTTTAGAACAACTTCCAAGTTAAAACTTGCTATATTAAAGTAGCGAAGCTTCCAAACTAAATTAGAGATAAATGGAATAGAAGTTGGAGGAATTAGGATGGCGGTAAAAGAGGTTTTTTTTGTTGCAGATTGTGTCGAATTTATGAACGGCATGGATGTAGGTATCGTTGATTTAACTGTGACATCGCCTCCTTATGATAATTTGCGCCACTACGAAGGTTATTCGTTTAACTTTGAGAATATCGCCAAGCAACTATACAGGGTAACTAAGCAAGGGGGGATCGTTGTGTGGGTAGTCGGCGACAAAATTAACAGTGGTCGAACACTCACAAGTTTTCGGCAAGGGTTGTTTTTTCAAGAGATTGGTTTTCAGATGCACGATGTCATGATTTATCAGAAGAAGAATACACCTTTTATGCGGAGTAACGCTTACACGAACTGCTATGAATTTATGTTTGTCCTATCGAAAGGAAAACCTAACACCTTCAATCCGTTGAAAACCAAAACAGCCCGACACGGCCCAGAAATGCTTGTCTACAATAAAGGTCCTGATGGTGTCAATAAAAAAGTACTGAAAGAACTAAAAAAAGAGAAGACACGGACAAATATCTGGCAGTATGCGGTGGGCTTAGGCGGCACAACAAAAGATAGAATAGCATTCAAACACCCCGCAGTTTTTCCCGAAGGGTTGGCAGAAGATCATATTTTATCATGGACCAATTCTGGTGATCTTGTGTTTGACCCTATGTGTGGAAGTGGCACAACCGGTAAAATGGCACTTATAAACAACCGTAGATTCATAGGGGTTGATATTTCTAAAGAATACATCGCCATAGCTAAAAAACGAATTGAAGGAATAACTACAAAACTACTATGAAACCTGACGATTTTGTCATTGCTACTCAACCTGTCAATGGTATTGTGCCTAACTCTGTTGGAATCGTCAATTCAATTGACCAGGGAAAGGCACAAGTATATTTCATTGGAAAGAATGAGGTAGTTATAGTCTCTTTTGATACTATTTCCGTTATAAATATTAAAGAGGCGGGAGATGAATATCCAAACAAAATATGCAATATATGCCACATATTCAAACCGACAGAGGAGTTTAGCAGAAATCAGAATCAAGCTGGTGGGAGACCTATTAGACGGCCAAGTTGTCAGAGTTGTAGAAAAGTTATTGATGGAAAGAAGTTGACTGTCTCAGAACGGAAAAGGATGAATGAGAAACGTCCACCAGATAAAACCGTTTTTGTATGTCCTGTCTGTGAAAAACGGACAATCGTAGGCATAACTGCAAATATCGTTGCTGATCATAACCACAAAACAGGAAAAGGACGAGAGTGGATATGTGACAGTTGCAATACGGGTTTAGGTAGATTCAAAGATGATATTGTGATTTTAGAAAGGGTCATTGATTATCTAAAACGTTTTGAGGGAGCATAGCTAATGATATGGCGCACATCTTCTGAGTAAAACTTCCGCTAACAGTGGGTTCGCGTTTCGACAATTTTGAGAACACTATTATTTATGGAAAATCTTCTTATACTTTACTATAAATCCGATTAAATTTATTTGTTATTAAGAGACAAAATTTATTTGTTATTAAGAGACGATATGTAAAGGAAAAATATGGTTCAAGAAAGACGGATTCTCTACGAGCATCTGGATGTACCGAATATAAACACCTTTGATGTCTTTAGACAAAATGACGGATACACCCGTTTTGAAAAGGCGATTGCTGACTATCAACCTGAAGAAATTGCGCAAATGGTTTGGGACGCAGGGTTGAAAGGCAGAGGCGGTGCTGGTTTTTCTACTGGGGAAAAGTGGAGTTTTGTTCCAAGAGACATTGAGCCGCGTTACCTCTGTTGCAACGCTGACGAAAGCGAACCTGGCACCTTTAGTAATCGCTATGTCTTGGAGAAGAATCCACATCTGTTGATTGAAGGTATCCTCATCTGTTGCTACGCAATGGGAATTGAGACCACTTATGTCTATATTCGCGGTGAATTTACGCTCGGTAAAAAAATGTTAGATGCCGCCATCAAAGAGGCTTACGAACAGGGTTACCTTGGGGAAAATGTCCGTGACACAGGACTAAACATTAACATCTATTCACATCCGGGTGCTGGCGCTTATATTTGCGGTGAAGAGACAGGATTGATTGAATCCCTTGAGGGAAAACGGGGACAACCCCGCAATAAACCGCCTTTTCCTGCTGTCCAAGGTGTGTTCATGAAACCTACCGTCGTGCAGAATGTAGAAACTTTGTGCAACCTACCCTTTATCATCGGCAACGGTGTGGAATGGTATACCCAGATGGGACCGACTTATGCCGATACACGGGAGGATCCGCCAAAAGCGGACAAGAATACCGGCACAAAACTCTATTGCATCAGTGGTGATGTTAACGAACCGGGTGTGTATGAATTGGAGCTCGGTTTGACATGCACCGAACTTATTGAGGTTGCAGGCGGTTTACGTGGTGAAGAGGTAAAAGCAGTCATTCCTGGCGGTAGTTCCGCACCTATTTTGACGCATTACGAATTAGACACACGACTTGATTTTACATCGCTCACACTTGCCAAATCAATGTTAGGTTCGGGTGGTATCATTGTAATGAATGAGACCCGGAATATCGTTGACTGCTTACTCAATATCATGAAATTCTATGCACATGAGTCCTGCGGGCAGTGCACACCGTGCCGATGGGGTACGCCGTGGGTACGTGATATTGTACAACGTATTGCCGATGGAGATGGCAGACAAACCACTATCACACGACCGAAATTCGGTGTCACCGAAAGCGGCAGATGGGGTGATACTGGCGAAACAGAGGAAATCTACGAAGACCTTGATCTGCTGGAAAACGTCGCGAATAACATCGCGAATGTGGATACAATGACATGGAACACTATCTGTGTCTTTGGCATTGCTGTATCGTGGCCGGCAGTCAGTTATATGCGTAAGTTCAGACCTGAATTTGAAGCCGCTATCCGAGAGAGTAAGTTGGTCACCCTACCTGTTGCTGAAGCGACAGTTCCACCAGAGGAAAATTACGCTTATCAACAGCGGTTTATTCCGAAAGAGTTCGCTGACCTGTAGAATTGACCACCCCAGTCCAGGAAACTGACAGAATATGGAGGGCTAAGCCAAGTCATTGGAGTAATATTTATGGCATTTATTAAACTAAATGACCTTGAAATAGAGGTTGAAGACGGAACAAATATAGTTGAGATTGCACGGGAACACGGTATTGAGGTACCTCACTACTGCTATCACCCTGGGTTAAGCCGTCCTGCTAATTGCAGAATGTGTCTCATTGACGTTTACCTTAGAAGTTCAGAGATGCCAGAGCGACAATTAGCAACGGGTTGTACAACTACTGTCCGATCCGCACCGCCAGACAGAAAATTGGATGGAAAGTATGATATTATCGTTCGGACAGATAGTCCCCGGGTCATAAAGGCGCGGGAGGATATCCTTGAATTTTTGCTCGTGCATCATCCGCTTGACTGTCCTGTCTGTGACCAAGCAGGTGAATGCGACTTGCAAGACTTTAGCTATCGGCATGGACACGATAAAAGCCGTTATATTGAAGTCAAAAACGTGCCGCCGAAAAAGGACTTGGGTCCGGATGTTCTGCTCTACTCAACACGTTGTATCGTCTGCACGCGGTGTATTCGTTTCTGTGATGAGGTATCGGGCAGTGGTGAACTTGGGTTAATCAATCGCGGTTCCCACGATGAAATTGATATACCGAGAAGCCATGAGGGAACTCCTATACAACTGCTTGATAATAAACTTGCAGGGAATGTCGTTGATATATGCCCCGTTGGTGCGCTAATCAGCAAAGATTTTCTGTTCAAATCTCGTCCGTGGTTCATGGAGAAAGCGAATAGTGTCTGTTCAGGATGTAGCGTTGGCTGTAATGTCACGGTAGAGTATAAGACAGATGGTGTGTACCGTATCAAACCTCGCTTCCATGAAGATATTAACCAACATTGGATGTGTGACGACGGCCGTCTCGGTTACCATTATGTGAACAGTGATGACCGCCTCCAACTTCCCCAAAAGAGAGTTGATGGTGAACTCGTTACAACGCAATGGGCAGATGCATTGACCTTGATTACCGAAAATTTATCGGAAGTTGAGGCTGCGGATATTGTTGTCATCGGTTCCGCGCAAGGCACGAATGAAGATAACTATGTTTTACAGCAGTTTGCACATGATGTGCTAAAGACAACGCAATTGGGACTCTTTGGACAGTTACCGGGTGAAGAACATAAATTCCCACAATTTACCATTGAAGCGGACAAGAACCCGAACACCGCAGGTGCGCGAACAGTCCTCGGTTCTGCAAACGGCAATGTCGTTTTAGAAGGCGATGCGCTCTGGGAAAAGGTTGCAGGTGCGAAGGTTGTCTATCTCGTTAGCGGTGTACCAGAACGCACGCTTGAAGATGCCGAAAGAGAAGCATTAGAAAAGGTTGATTTCCTTATCGTGCAAGATGTCTTGCCATCAGCTGTTACGGAATTAGCCGATGTGGTGCTACCGGGAACAACTTTCGCAGAAAAAGATGGCACGTTCACCAATTCGACAGGATGGGTCCAACGAATTCGTAAAACAATTGATCCGCCAGGCGAAGCACAGGTAGATTGGGAAATCACACAGCAGCTTGCAAAGCACCTCGGTGGAGAGATTGACTACCACTTCGCGGGTGAAATCGCGATCGCGATAGCAGAGAATGTCGCGGGTTACGGTGACGCAACACATCAAAATATCGGGGATGCGGGAGTCAAGTTGGATTAACCTGCTTCCTTCAATCATCCGCGTCATCAAGAAGGAGATTACATGGAAATAGACATATTACAACAAATAATTATTCCAATCATAAAGATACTCTTTATTGCCCATCTGTTGATTATTGGCGTAATGGCGATGATTTGGTCTGAACGCCGAGTGAGTGGATGGATGCAAGACCGACTCGGACCGAATCGCGTCGGACCGCAAGGGTTACTCCAACCGATTGCTGATGGGATCAAGTTCCTATTTAAAGAAGACATCATCCCAAATCACGTAGATAAACCGCTTTATGTGCTTGCCCCTGCAATGCTTTTAGTCCCTGCAATGATTGCGATTGCTGTTGTGCCGTTTGGGAGTTCTATCACAATAGCGGATTGGGAACCTATCAACCTCCAAATTGCAGACATCAATATCGGTATTCTGTATATTTTAGCGATAACGTCCCTCGGTGTGTACGGTGTTGTCATAGGTGCATGGGCATCAAATAACAAATACTCGCTTTTAGGTGGTTTACGTTCATCTGCACAGATGATAAGTTACGAATTGACTCTGGGCTTGGCAATTATCGGTGTGCTGATGCTTTCCGAATCGCTTAGTCTCCGCAAAATAGCAATAGATCAGGGAGCAAACCCATGGGAGTGGAATTTTCTGATACACTTCCCCGCATTTCTTGCATTTACAACAGCAATGTTCGCAGAAACAAACCGATTGCCGTTTGACCTCGCCGAAGCGGAGCAAGAACTCGTTGCGGGGTATCATACCGAATACAGCAGTATGAAATTCGCTATATTCTTCATGGCAGAATATATGAACATGATTGTGGGTTCTGCAGTGGTTGTAACGCTTTTCTTAGGCGGCTGGCACTTCTTCGGATTAGAAGCAGTGGGTGGACCTTTCTGGAGCGGCGTTATCTCCTTTGCTATCTTCTTTGTCAAAACAGGTATTTTCCTGTTTGTGTTTATATGGGTGCGTTGGACACTACCGCGCTTCCGATATGACCAACTCATGAATTTCGGTTGGAAATTCCTGTTGCCCGTTGCGTTAACGTCTATTGTTGTCACCGGCACCTTATATATAGCAACGAACGGTAGCCGTCTTTGGATAGGGATTGGTAATGTGGTTGCAGCGTTTATTGTCGTAGCAATTGTGGCAGGGATGCTCGCTATGGACAATAACAGCAAATCTACAGTGCAAAGCACTCCCGCCGCAGCACCACTGCGCGGCTTGGACGCAGTAGAATAGGAGGCGTGCAAATGAATGCAGAAATGATTCTATTTTTTATCTTTGGCGCAGTGGCACTAATCGGTGCGATTGCTGTTATCTCGTTTCGGCACCCGATCTATAGTGCGCTTTCACTGATTGTAACATTCTTTGCACAAGCAGGATTGTTTGTCTTGTTAGGTGCGCATTTTGTGGCTGCTGTTCAAGTGATTGTGTATGCTGGGGCAATCATGGTGTTGTTCCTTTTTGTGATTATGCTGCTGAACCTCGGTACACTTTCTGCGAAAGGTGCTTTGACAGGCAAATTGAAAGGCGTTGCAATAGTTTTGGGAATTCTCTTAGCTGTTCAAGGCATCTATATTGCTGTTAACGCACTCAATAATACAGAGATAGGATCGGAGGCAGCAATGGACAAGGCAGCAGCCCTCGTTGATAACCCAATCACAACATACAAAATTGGCGAGCTTTTATTTAGTAAATACCTTTTGCCGTTTGAAGTTACCTCACTTATTTTATTAGCAGCATTGATTGGTGTTATTGTCTTAGTAAAACGCGAAAACCAAACTGAAAACTAACAGCAGCTTAAGATATCGGGTCAAAAATATAATTAGAGAAAAGGATATTATATGTCGTTAGAATATTATCTCGTATTAAGTGCGCTTCTGTTTACAATAGGCGTTATCGGTGTTCTCATCCGCAGAAACGCAATTATCATCTTTATGTGTATTGAACTGATGCTAAACGCAGCGAATCTCGCCTTTGTAGCAATCAGTCGTAACCTCGGTGATCCAGACGGACAATTGTTCGTCTTTTTTGTGATGGCTGTCGCTGCTGCCGAAGTCGCAATCGGATTAGCTATTATTGTCAGTGTATTCAAACATCGGGAAACAATTAATGTGGATGAAGTTAATTCGCTGAAAGGATAAAAAATGTCAAAAGAACTAATTATTGTCCTGTTAATTTCCCCACTTGTTGGGTTTCTGATTAACGGGTTGTTTGGCAAATGGTTAAAAGGCAACGAGAAACTGAGCGGCGTGATCGGTGCGCTTGCTGTGTTTATCTCTTTAATCTGTTCAATTATTGCCTTTGTCAGCGTCAAAAGCGGAAACACACTTGAGGGACAAGATGGAATCCTCTATAGTTGGATTTCGGGCGGTGGGTTCGATGTTAACATCGGATTCCATGTTGATGCCTTGACAACAGTGATGCTATTGGTAATCACAGGTGTCGGATTTCTTATCCACGTATATTCCATCGGCTACATGCACGGTGATGAGGGATATACCCGCTATTTTGCCTATTTAAATCTGTTTGTGTTCGCAATGCTTATCCTCGTCCTCGGCAACAACTATCTGATGATGTTTGTTGGGTGGGAAGGTGTTGGACTCTGCTCATATCTATTGATAGGATTTTGGTACGAGAAACAATCCGCTACGGATGCTGGCAAAAAGGCGTTTATTGTCAACAGAATCGGTGATTTCGGTTTCTTACTTGGAATGTTTACCCTGTTTGCTGCTTTTGGAACTCTTGATTTTATTCCCTTATTTGATAAAGCAGAATCGGGAACTTTTGATCAAATTTTCGGTGCAAGCACACTTGTAATTGCGACATTGCTCCTCTTTGTTGGTGCAGTCGGTAAATCAGCACAGATTCCACTCTATGTTTGGCTACCCGATGCAATGGAAGGGCCAACCCCTGTTAGCGCGTTGATACACGCTGCCACAATGGTTACCGCGGGTGTCTATATGATAGCACGTTCCGCTGTGCTTTATAATCTGGCACATACTGGACAGGTTGTCGCATGGATTGGTGTCCTAACTGCGTTATTTGCCGCAATCATTGCCCTTAAACAAAATGACATCAAACGAATTCTTGCCTATTCTACCGTGAGCCAATTGGGGTATATGTTTGTCGGTGTTGGTGTCGGTGCGTATGCTTCTGGCATTTTTCACTTGGTAACACATGCATTCTTTAAAGGATTGATGTTCCTAACCGCTGGTAGTGTGATGCACGCAATGGCAAACGAATTAGACGTACGCAAAATGGGTGGTCTACGGAACAAACTACCAATAACACACGCTACATTTTTGGTTGGTGCTTTGGCAATTGCAGGTGCTCCCTTCTTAAGCGGATTTTGGAGCAAGGACGAGATTCTGCACAGTGCGTGGGGAAGTTCAGCAGAAGTTTGGGGTGGGCAGGTCATTTACATTATCGGATTAGCCACTGCGTTCCTAACAGCGTTCTATATGTTCCGCTTGATTTTCGTAACCTTTTACGGTAAATCTCGCGTTGAGCCTGAAGTAGCCTCACATCTCCATGAATCCCCAGCAGTAATGTGGATTCCGTTAGCCATTCTTGCGGTGCCTTCTGCCCTTATCGGTTTATTATTAGGTGTAGGTGGGCATAATAGCTGGTTCCATCACTTCACAGAAAAAGTACCTGGGTTTAAAGGTGAACATGTTGAAGCATCTGGTGAGGTCATTCTGTTTATGGTTATTTCATCAATCGTTGGCATTGCAGGTATTGCGTATGCATGGACGCGCTATAAAAATCGTGTGCCTTCTGCAGAACCTACAAACACATTACAGAAGCTTGTTGCCAACAAGTTCTATATTGACGAGATATACAATACCTTTATCGTTCAACCCATCAAAAATGCCTCTCACTTCCTGTTGTGGAAACTCTTTGATACTGGTATTATTGATGGGATTGTCAACGGCGTGGCTGCACTTATCCGTGTAATTGGCGGCATGTTACGAAGATTGCAAACAGGTCTTGTGCAAGTATATATTGTGTCGATGGTTATAGGGATTGTGTTGTTCCTTGCATACTATCTGTTTTTTACTTAGTAAATTATTAGGATTTACCTGATTTGTGTGTAAGTCTCAAAGGATTATGGTGAACTATAAAAATAAATAGACCTTTTCGTCCCTCGGTAGGCGAGGTTTCCTAACCTCGCCAGCGCAGAGTGTTCAAATAATTCCAAAATCTATCATAATTGCAGAGAAATGAGTCAAAAACATTTAGAATATGAAGATAGGGTCAACTTAGGGAGTTACTATACGCCACCTAAATTTGTAGAGATGGCATGGGAATTAATCGAACCTTATGTCCATTCACAGACGACCATAATTGACACCGCATGCGGATACGGAGATTTTCTGATAGATTATGGGCAAGCAGCCACAATCGGATGTGATATAGACGAAGATGCAATAGATATAGCAAGAAAAAACACAGATAGAGTGCAGTTCTTTCGGACAAACGCTTTATGTAACGTTTCAAGGGAAAAATTCGGTATTCCTCAGCAGTCCACGAGATTAATAGTTGTAGGAAACCCGCCCTATAATGATAAAACGTCACTTATTCGTCATAAGATTAAGAATGTAGATTTTGAGGTTGATGAAGATTTAGCAAGTAGAGACTTAGGTATATCATTTCTCCGTTCCTATAATAAACTTGAAACAGACTTTGTCTGTGTTTTGCATCCATTGTCGTACTTGATAAAACAGACAAATTTTAGACATTTAAAGGAGTTTACCGCAAATTATAAACTGATAGATGGGGTACTTATTAGTAGTGGAGAATTCCCGGAATCGGCTAAACACACACCTTTTCCAATAATCATTGCCTTTTATCGGCGTGATGCCGAGGGGATGGAATACAGTTATATCCGCACTTTTCCGTTTAGAACAGTAGATGGGCTTCGTTTCTGTCTGAGTGATTTTGATTATATCACAAATTATATTCGCAAATATCCGAGCAAGCAGCAACAACCGGTCCCTGATGATTCTCTATTTTTCTGGACAATGCGGGATATTAACGCATTAAAAAGGAATCGCACTTTTGTCCAAAACTACAGCAGCAACACGATTGTCCTTGACAAAAGCAAACTGGATTATTATGCTTATGTAGATGTGTTCAAAAGAAACCTCTATAGGTTTCCCTTCTATTTTGGCAATTGCGATGTTCCGATAGATGATGCACTTTTCAAGCAATATAAACGCTGTTTTATCAGTGATACGATTAGGCATCATCCTTATTTAGAAAAGCACTTTCAGATGGATATGATAGAGGAGAAGGTGGTGGAGTCCAAAATAGATATGTATTTCAGAGAACTATTAGGAAAATATCACAAATGTAACACAGTGTTTTATGGTTAGAACTCCTCTTTTTAGAAAATGCTACTGGTGAAAGAAAATGAAACAGAGTGCTTTTCAGCCACGGGATTTGCTAAACAAAGAAGTTGCTGGCATCTGTGGGGCTGCAAGGATGGCAGATAAAGCGCGGGCTGCCCACACTGGGAAAATCGGTAGATATAAATACGGGACTGATTCCGAGCAAGACACCACGATTTTATCCTTTCTCGGTATATCAGCGGAAGTTTTCCAGGAAGCTGCTGTGCGAATTGAGAATGATGTCAGACTTGGCGCATGGGTTCTGGATAACTGTGAGGTATCGGATCTGAACATCTCACAGTTCAATCGTGAGTTTAGTTCTAAGTGGCAGCGTAAAATAGAGCGCCCCAGTTTCTCAGAACGTCGTCGCCAATTAGCAGGTGATGATGATCCGCCTTTCCCTTGGTGGATAGCACCTGGCTGGTGGATATATTGGAAAATATTCAAGAGATAGGAATTTGAAGGTTGTATGCAACAACTAAATAAAAGTTAAGAATTTTACAATAAGTGAGTTTTCGATCTTGCACATAAAATAAAACACAATTTCACTATCCTATAGTTACTTCATTAGAAGGAGATTTTTTTGTTACTTTCAATAGTTATTTTTTTACCACTGATTGGCGTGATAGCGATTGCATTGCTCAGGGGAATGGGCGCATCTGCTATTAAAGGAATAGCGCTTGTCGTTAGTTTATTGACATTTGTTATCTCGCTTGGACTTTACACTGGGTTTGATGCAGGAATTAATGGATTCCAAACTGACTCTCAACTCTACCAAAAGCTACCGTGGATTGAAGGTTTGGGCATAAGTTACCACATCGGCATTGACGGTATTTCGTTGTGGTTAGTGTTACTGACAACTTTCCTAACGCCAATATGTATCCTTGCCGCATGGAATTCTGTAGAGAAAGGTCTCAGCGGTTTCATGATGTCGCTCCTCGCGCTGGAAACCGGAATGTTGGGTGTTTTCTGTGCCTTAGATCTGTTCCTTTTCTTTGTATTCTGGGAAGCTATGTTGATCCCGATGTACTTCCTTATCGGAATATGGGGCGGAGAACGCAGGATTTATGCCACTATCAAATTTGTGCTTTACACAATGGCGGGTAGTGCGCTCATGTTAGTCGGCATCTTAGCGCTATACTTCCAAAACGGTGATAGTTTTGATCTCACAACGCTATTAGCGCAAACATCAATTGAAGGATTTCAATTTGACCATTCCATGCTCTTATTCCTGGCATTCTTCATTGCTTTTGCGATTAAAGTTCCGCTCTTTCCATTCCATACTTGGTTACCCGATGCACACGTTGAAGCACCCACAGTTGGCAGCGTAATCCTTGCAGGGGTGCTACTTAAAATGGGCACGTATGGCATAGTACGATTCTGCTTACCACTCTTTCCACAAGCAGCAGCTGACGCTACACCGTGGATAGTCCCACTTGCCGTTATCGGTATAATTTACGGTGCATTAGTCGCAATGGTACAACCGGATCTGAAAAAGCTGGTTGCATATTCCAGTGTAAGTCACCTCGGTTTTGTTGTTTTAGGTCTCTTTTCACAAAGTGATGCAGGTATACAGGGAAGTGTTTTACAAATGATAAATCACGGGTTAAGTACGGGCGCGCTGTTCCTCTTAGTTGGCATGATTTATGAACGGCGCCACAGCCGAATGATCGTTGATTTCGGCGGATTGGCAAAGAAAATGCCTATCTTCGCCACTATCTTTCTGGTTGTAACATTGTCCTCTATCGGATTACCCGGACTCAACGGGTTTGTCGGTGAATTTATGATTCTTTTGGGTAGTTTTGTTGGCGGAGCATTTTCAAAATGGTACGTAGTATTTGCGACAACAGGTGTGATTTTGGCAGCTGTTTATATGTTGTGGATGTTTCAACGCGTCATGTTCGGAACGCCAGACAGCACAAATGAAGCTTTATCCGACCTGAAACCACGCGAAATTGCTGTGTTATTACCGATACTGCTGTTTATCGTATGGATCGGCGTTTTTCCAAAAACATTCCTCAAACCTATGGAATCGTCTGTAAATGCTGTTGCTGCGAAAGTAAAAGTTAATGTAAGAGAAAATACACCCGCAGTCGGACAAGTAATTATTGACGGTGAAATTCAAGACTCCGTTATTCTGAAATCCGAAACTGCAGACCTACAAATAATTAAAGAGGAGGCACAGACGAAATAGTGAAGTCAAAACTTGCCTGTTGTCTTATATTTTTTGTTATTCTGGGGCTAACCCTTTCTGTTTCGATGGAAACCTTCGCTGCTGATGAAGACGGACACTATAAGGTTGATGGTGAAATATTACCTATCTGGAGCATTATTCCGTTTGTCGGCATCCTTTTATCAATCGCAATTTTTCCACTTGTCTTTGATTCTCACTTTCTTGTCCATCATGGTGGGAAGATGTCGTTAGCATGGGCGCTGATCTTTGCCATTCCATACCTGGCTGTTTTCAAAGGTGACGCTTTTCACGATATCTTATACATCTACCTAATAGACTATATACCGTTTATTGTGCTATTATGGGGACTGTTTACAGTGGCGGGTGGTATTCTCGTACGCGGGACGCTGCGGGGTACCCCAATTGTAAACACACTTTTATTGCTTATCGGCACTGTGATTGCGTCTTGGATAGGTACTACTGGGGCATCAATGCTCCTCATTCGTCCGTTGATTCGCGCAAATGCGTATCGAAAAAGCAAGGTTCATCTGATTGTCTTCTTCATTTTCCTGGTAAGCAATATTGGCGGTTCCTTAACACCTTTGGGAGACCCACCGCTCTTTTTAGGGTTCCTACACGGCGTGCCTTTCTTCTGGACAACAACAGCCCTATTCCCACACATGCTATTTATTAGCGTTATTTTAATCGCACTCTTCTTCGTAATAGACACATTTATGTTTAAACGGGAAGGGGGCGTAGTACCAGATGATGGGACTAACGAACCGATTCGTGTTGAAGGTCTCTTTAATCTTGTTTTCTTGTTCGGTATCGTTGCGGCAGTCCTAATGAGTGGTAGTGTGGAACAACTCAAAGTCGACATCCTCGGAGTCAAGGTGGCGTGGCCGAGCATTACCCGAGATTTAATAATTATCATAATGGGTTTATTATCGCTTAAGTTTACACCAGTCAGTGGTGAATTACGCCAAACGAACGAATTCTCATGGGAACCGATTGAGGAGGTGGCAAAAGTTTTCGCGGGTATCTTTATCACGATTATTCCCGCATTGACGATTCTCGGGGTTGGTGAAAAAGGTGCACTCAGTGGGTTAATTGTCGCAATAAAAGAACCGATGCACTATTTCTGGGTAACCGGTGTTTTATCCAGTTTCTTAGACAATGCGCCAACCTATCTGACGTTCTTCAACACAGCACTTGGGAAATTGCAGCTTACCGAAGCTGTTGTTCCACAAATTTTGTCAGGACAATTGACTGATCCGCAACACCTTGAGTTTGTGAGACTACTTACTGCTATATCTGTCGGGGCTGTTTTCATGGGCGCGAATACATATATCGGCAACGCACCGAATTTCATGGTAAAGGCGATTGCGGAACAGAGTGGAATCCGCATGCCGAGTTTCTTTGGGTATATGCTCTGGTCAGTCGTGATTTTAGTCCCGCTTTTCGTGCTCGTTACGTTTGTGTTTTTACGTTAAGAAAAGAATATCTATCTGAAGTTTGACGCTACAGTCTTATTGCTATTTCGGAGTTTAAAAACGGAGGTTTTGAATGCCAGTTGAGATACCTGATATTAATTTGTTAATGCCAGGACTTGTTATCGTTTTAACGTTGTTAATTGTCCTTATCTTCGACATGATTGACGCAATCTCAAAAAAGGTTTTGGGATGGATGACAATCATTGGTGCGGGGATTGCCTTATGGGCATCTATTGATCTGCTGCAAGCGGGGACAGATCAAACCCAATTCAACGAAATGTTCAGGATAGATAGTTATTCCCTATTCTTTAACATTATCTTCCTCGTATCAACAATTTTGGTTGCTTTAATCTCGATTAGTTATTTAGGGAGAGACGACAAGAAACAGGGACCGTACTATCTACTTATCCTGCTTGCAACGCTCGGTATGATGTTAATGGCTGCTGGCAATGAACTGATTATCATTTTCCTCGGTTTGGAATTGATGTCGTTATCGTTATATGTGTTAGCGGGTTATTTCCGTGAAAATCCTGCTTCAAGCGAAGCGGGTATGAAATACCTACTGCTCGGTGCGTTTGCAAGTGCCTTTTTCCTCTACGGAATCGCTTTAATTTACGGTGCTGCTGGAACAACAAGTATTCCAGGGATTGCAGAGAAACTCACCGCTGAGAGTCAATCTCCCCTGCTCTTAGCAGGTACATTTTTACTTATCGTTGGATTCGGATTTAAGGTTGCCATTGTTCCATTTCACCAATGGGCACCTGATGTTTACGAAGGCGCGCCTACCACAATCGCTGCTTTTATTTCTGCCGGACCGAAAGCAGCTGGATTTGCAGCGTTCATTAGAATTTTTATGGAAGCGTTGCCAGATATACAAACCGAATGGGGTGGGGTTGTTGTCCTATTGGCAATGCTGACGATGACAGTTGGCAACATTATCGCTATAGCACAGACAAACATAAAACGGATGCTTGCATATTCAAGTATTGCACATGCAGGCTATGTGTTGATAGGATTAGCAGCAGCAAACAGTGATGGCAAATCAAGCGCGATGATTTATCTCCTTGTTTATTGCGTTATGAATATCGGTGCATTCGGTGCGGTTATTTTGGCAAAAACTGCTGATGGTGAAAACTTAATGATTTCTGATTACGCAGGACTCGGTTTCCGCAAACCTTTACTCGGCGGGTTTTTAACGTTAATGCTGCTGTCTCTGGCAGGTTTTCCACCTACGGCAGGGTTTGTCGGTAAATTCTATCTCTTTAAATCAGCAATCGGCGCAGAGCTCTATTTACTTGTCATTGTTGGCGCAATCAATACTGCAATTTCCGCGTTCTACTATCTACGCGTTGTCGTAACAATGTATATGCGTGAACCGGAAGAGGAATTGGAGTTCAACCCGTATCCATCAACCTTAGTCATCGGGTTAGTCCTTGCATCAATTGGCATTTTACTTATCGGTATTTTGCCATCGCTACTGCTTAATTCCGCACAAAATGCAGTGCTATAAGTTACAAGTATGCTTTACAAAAAAACGACATTCCTCTGATAAATGAGAAACAATCCAAAAGGAGAAAGATTTAAACGAAAACAAGATTGTATTTAGTTATGTCGGTTCTGTTAGCAATATTAATCCTTACACCCACTATCTTTGCACAACAAGCATCGGAATGGGATCCGTCTAATGGGATATACATTATTACCTCTTTGAGATGTGCATCGTAGACGGTGTAAGTCGCTGTCTGCACTCTGCCGATACCACTGCTGGAATCAAAATCCACTAATTCATAGAACTATGATTCACAATCTACTACATAATTACAATGGATACTACATGGCTTGAATACTGCGCCACAGACGAACAACTCAAAACATTTAACGATACTGGCTATCTGATTGTTAAAAACGCAATAAGTTCTGAGATGACGGACGCGTTAGAAAAAGTCGCAGACCGAGTTGATGCCGAAGAGCGTGCCAAAATAGGACTGGAACCGCATAAATTGTTGTCAAAATTCCGCACGGTTATTGAGGACGACATACTGCTGGAACTGCTTGACAACAAAAAGGTTTTCCCTTTACTATGGGACATTTTAGGCTGGAACATCCAACTTTACATCTCGCACCTCATCATGTATCCGCCAGAGCCTCTCGAAACACAACGGACTAATAAAGGCGCAGGTTGGCATCAGGATGGTGGTAGACCTATTCCAGAGATGGAGCGTCCGCACCCACGACTTTCGCTCAAAGTGAGTTATTGGCTCAGCGATGTTACACATCGGGATAACGGTGCGATGCGTCTTATACCGGGCAGCCACAAACTTGATACCTTACCACCTCGTAGTAATCCTGATGATGACCCTGAAGGGGCAATGGATCTGCTTGTCAAACGCGGTACTGCAGTGCTTTTTGATCGACGGATGTGGCATTCACGCGGTTGGAATTTCTCCGATGTGACGCGGAAAGTTCTGTTTATGGGTTATAGTTATCGTTGGTTGCGCGGTTTGGATTATAACCTAATGCCACCTGAGATTCTCGAAAAATGCGATCCAATTCGGCGGCAGTTGTTAGGGGATGGTGTAAATATCAAAGGGTGGTGGCAACCTACAGATGCTGATGTGCCTTTGAAGACATGGATTGCGAAGCATCGTGGAAAGGAGTATATTCGGTAGGATTCTCGTCAGAATTTTTCGAATATCAGACACAATTATAAATAGTGTAGTATGCCAACCAAAATACAGCGAGTTTTTAGCTACAATTGATTTTTAAGGTGGTCTGTAATGAAAATTGAAACTATTCTTGATAAGATTTTGAGGATTTTTACTGTTATTAGTTTAGTATCAAGGTTGATAAAACATATATTTGTTACCATATATTCTATGGCAATTTCTATGACACTGGCAGGGAAAATTGTCTGTGGTTCATCAGCTGTTATTGTTTTTGTGGCTCCATTAGTTTTTATATATAGTAATTTAGGTAATCAAGCTAAAGAGGATACTGTTGTTGAAGTTATTGGGGGCGATACCGAAACAGGTACAGATGATAGAGTTATTAAAGATGATGCAGGTACAACGGAGACTAAACCTGTTAAAAAGCCTGCTAAAAGCCGAGGGAGGTTTACTGAGCGCCCTATTATTGAAAAGGGTAATACTGAAATAAAACGACAAGATAAAAGTTCTTTAGAACATGAAATTAAGTAGGACTTACGCATTCCCCCTTGATAAGGGGGTTAGGGGAGTTGAAAAGGCGTTATTTCAGTCATTTAACCCCCTAAATCCCCCTTATCAGAGGGACTTTTCAATACATTGCGTAAGTCCTGATTAAGAAAACAATATCTAAGGCAAAATCTCAAATTGAAATTGAGAATGAAGTTAACAAAGAAGCTGAAGATCAGATAAATAAAGCAAAAAGGGAAATGGGAGATATGCAGAGACGTTTAGATAGACTTAGTCAGAATTATTGATATATTTAAACGATGCCATCCATATATAAAATCAACTAAAAACAAAACTCTTGAAGTCGTAATTAAATTAACTTCAAGAGTTTTTTCGGTTCATATTGTTTGTCTCGCGCTTTTTTCTTGATCCATTTCATTTTTAATATTGCAATTTAAAATTTTAAATGATATAATACCCAAAAATTTTACTAATTTAAAATTAAGGAAATTTATATGAGTCGTAAAGAATCAAACTTATTAGGTTCAAATTTAAAGGATTGCCCACCATCTGATGCAGAGGAGGCGTATGGAGTAGTATATCGTATTGTAGAAAATGACCCGCCAGATGAAAGCGATTTTATTCCTATATCAAAAAACAAAAACAATATTAAACGTTTTAAATCTATTAAAGAACCAGAGCGAAAATGTATTGCCAGTGGTGTTTCGTTGTTTAGAAGTAAGCAAGATGCTTTAGAGGCTAAAGGCCGATCCAAATATCTTTCTAATGAATCAAAACCTGCAAAAGCTGAATTAAATGCATCATGCGGATTAATTAAAGGCAGTAACTCCAGAATGGAGAGTTCACATATTACATTATGGCATCCTGAAAATTTAGAGATATGGAAACTATTTGAAGTTGTTTAAAATATAACTTAAGGCTACTATCATGTTTCACGTACTTCATAATAAAGATTTAGGCGAACTTGAAATATTGGAAATATATAGCTATTATGACTTCCCGTCAATATTTTCCTGCCGAGATGTGGTAGGCGGCTTATATATAGCTGCAATCGCGGAATGCTCAGATGTCAGTGACACATGGATTTATGTAAAGGTGTCTTACGATAGGCTGTGTCTTATACACTCTGGGGAAATAGGCTTGTATGAAGCATTCCGAGAGCCAGAAACTGGAAGTATAATACGGGCTATAATTCCTAATGAATTGGAAGATGACGCTGAATCGGGCGCTATAGATCCAAGTGAACTACCAGATAAGATGTTTCCATCTAAGGAAGATAGGCTTAATATTCAAGGTGAAATACCTATGCTCATACCTGAAATAGATGTACTAAAAACCTCAAAAATTATGTATAAAGAAGCAATAAATGTGAAATTTAAAGGTAACGGATCTTATAGAGGTGAGGCACCAATTGTAATACTAGGCAAAAAATTTATACACATGCAAAACACACTAAACGTAATCGAAGCAGCAAATTCTGGTTATAAAACTGTAACTGAAGATATTAAAGATAGAATGGAATTATCAGTATCATCGTTTTACCATGGCTCATTTGTTGTAAGTGTTGTATCTAAACAAACATTCCCAGAAAATTATTATAAGCCACTTCCTATTAATATTGATAGCAAACAGAAAAAATCAATATCGGATTTCATAGATCTAATAGGGTGTAACTATGATGAAGATATGCTTGGAAATATACTTAATAGACTGAAAATAAAAGTTATAGAAGAATACAGGAAATTCCTTGTTGCACTTAAAGAATCAGAATCAGACATAGAGTTTTCTTGGGCGTCACCAAATAGCAACAAAAAAAAGAGTGTGTCCTTATCAATGGAAGATATACCCAAAATTATAGAAAAGCTTAAGGCTATAGAAGAGGAACAACAACCAACTTTTAATATTACTGGAATATTAGTTGGTTTAGATGTTGATGAGAAAACCTTTGCAATGAGATCAGATAGTGATACTTTTGAACTTGAAGAAGGTATATCTCGAAAAAAGGTTAAAGGCGATTTATTAAAAGATGATCCTGATAGTAGTGTAACAAGTGCAACTATCAATAATCTATACAAGGCAACAATTAGACCCAAACTTAATAAGAGTATGATTATAGATGAAAATATTAAGACAGATTATACACTGCTAAAGCTTGAACCTATTAATATGCCTACAAACCCAGCGTTGTAGTTTTCTTATGTATTAGAATCATAAATGCTGTTATGATACACGATTTCCACTATTTATGTTGGTGAAACTGGCATGGCAAAATTCGGTTTCAGACTGATAGGATTTTGATTATGTCATAAGTTATTTTTTGCGTTATAAAAATCTACGGAACTTATTTCCCACTAATGTTTAGGCATCATCCTCATATTTTTCTGGTGTTTTATGTTTCGACAGGTCAAAATACGAAACATACTTTACGCCATTCCGTTTGCCTTCTTCCTCTCTTGCCTTCAAATACGTAAAGAATTCGTACAAGGTCTTGAATCGCGCGCTAATTCTGCTTTAATTCGATAACATTCCTCAAGGATGGGATCCGTGTACGTTTCTGGGTCAAATTCTGGGTGTTTTTCTGGTGTTTCTTTCATCTGAATTTCCTCCATCAGATATTGTGGGCGAGACACATAATCTCACCCACATCGGTAAAGTAATTAGGTTTTCATTACGTCAAAGTATCCTCCCCATCCGTCAACCATGCTAAATCAAACTTTGCAAACGACAACGTTTCATAGGCACCCCGTTCACCACGTTCATATAGGCAACTTATATTCATGTCTGAATCAACACAGAGATCAGAATAAGCAGCGGGGGCCTTCATGCAAGACTTTACCATCATTCCAACTGCGGCACTCATCGTAACTGATACGTACTGTCAACTTCTCGCGTCCTGTACTTGCAGGATTAGAGAACAGAACACGGTTTTTGTCGTGAGAATTAGCATCTGTATAACGGACCAAGCTGGCTTGACAGATAGGTTCAATCAGGGTATCGTCGTAACCGAATTCTGTGAATGTATCTCCCTCATCAGAACTCCACGCGTAAGCGCGCCGTTTCGGTGCTACATAGTTTCTGCAGTTAAAATATAGATCGCCGTTTACAGTTTCAACGACAACGGATTCATTTGTGCCGGGTTGTGCTTCACCTGCAATACGCCACGTCTCGCCATGGTCATCACTGACGATAAGATGTGAATATCCCATCTCGGCATAGTTTCGGCTTTGCCCAAGCACATGATCGCACGGGATTACTAATCTACCACTTGCTAATTGGATGCCGTGGCACGGACCTGTAGCATACCATGTCCACGTGTCCAATTTTGTCCCTGATGTGATTTCTTTCGGTTCTACCCAAGTTTCGCCATCATCAGTGCTTGAGGTGATCCATACGGTACGGGGTGCTTCTCCAGCAATTATTTTTCCTTCTCCACCATCGGCAAAGTTTTTGCAGAAAAGTAGCCAGATGGTACCAGTATCACGGTCAACTACTGGCGCAGGGTTACCATCTGTATCTGCTCCTGTGGAGACTGCAACTTGCATCGGTTGCCATGTTTCTCCGTTATCAAAACTCCGTTTCAGCACGATGTCTATGTCGCCAGAATCACCACCGCCTTTTCGTCTACCCTCACAGAACGCCAATAGTGTTCCCTCATTTGAGGCAACAAGTGCCGGAATACGGAAAGTGTTATATCCTTCTTTTCCTGCTATAAAAAGCGGATTTTCAGTTTTGTACATCTATAGACCTCAATTCAGTTGTATAAAATAATACGTAATAAGTATTTTCGGACTTGCTTTTATGAAAGAGTGAGGGCAGGTATTACCCGTCCTCGGTTAGTAGATTAGTTGTGTAAATCTGCTTACAACTGTTACACAACCGATCCTGATTGGTATTTGATGGACGGTCGGAGATAACCATTTAGGATTGTATAACTCCGTTACCATTGAGGGACACCGATGATAGCAACTGTTTTTTCTGCCTTGTTGTAGACCTCTATACCCCCACCATCTTCAGAGGCGCGAATGCGTGCAGATGCTTTACCTGCATTGTCGTAGACCATTATAAGTCCACCATCTTCAGGGTCAACATGGATTTGTGCAGCTGTTTTTCTTGACTCATTATAAACCTCTATTATTCCGCTTCCGTTTTCATGAGTACCGATACTGACACCTATCTTTCCTTGCTTGCCGACAACTAACAAATCTTTACAAACGATTTGATCAACACTGATTTTTTTTTCGTCTTGTGCATTGGTAGTCATGCCACCAGGCGATGCAAGTATATATCCTACTATAGTGAATAAACAACCTATAAACATGTATCCTATTTTTTCCTTACGGTTCATAGTAAATTCCCCCTAAATTGGGATTGATAATAGCAATGAGCAGTTTAACTAACAGAAGCAAATAGGGTGGACTATAGTCCACCCTGTCGGTTATTTGATGGCTTTCAGGTGTCCCCAAGTTATAGCCAATTTTCCAAGCGGTTTAACAGGTGCCGGATCATCAAGCACCAATTCATTTGCTTCCTTCTGATGATCAGAGATCCGAAGTCCGTCAACAACGCAATTCGTTGGGAATTTTGGATCGGGTGGGGAGGCATTGTTTATCTCAAAGGTTTCTGCGAAAACTTTTGGACCTGCTTTTGAACCATGTTCAGCTTCCAATTTACCATCCAGATAGAGTTTCAATCCATCTGGCCCCCATGTTCCAGCCATGTGGTGATGTTCACCCTTTTTCCAGTTAAGTGCACCACTGTCCGCGTTGAACCAACTCCCTGCGCTCTTGATACGCATGCGAGCTTTCCCACCATTGTCAAATTGCAGGAAAACCGCATCAGTTCCACGCTTGTAAGTCATGAAAAGAAAAAGTTCGCCCGTGACAGTGCTGACATCCATACCCATTGTCACCCATAACTCAACTGTACCTTCATCAAGGTTAACAAAACGATCTTCTACGGGAAAGTGGATAACATCACCAGCTTCTTCGCTGACAAACCCATTACCAAATTTACCAGGGAGGAAACTGCCGCCCTTAACAGTGCCACCCTCTTTTTCAACTTCTGCTTTGCTTTCAAGTGCTGAAAAGAAAGTCTCTTTTGCCATAGCGACAGAAAAACAGAGCAATGTAATTGTTATAACGCACAATGTTCTCATGGAATATTCTCCTTTTATCTTAAATTATTGGGAGTCTGTGTTACTCCCAGATTTGAATTTACAAATTAATCTGAAATTATTATAGATGTTAACAATCTTATTTATTTACATTATACCAGCTTTCAGATTTTTGAGGTAGGTTCTTTGGCAAATTGTGAAAAACAAAAGATTTGAACGTGCTTATTTTGGTTTTTCACATATCGCATAGACATAAGGCGATGTTAACTGCTGGTTCGGCACGCGGAGCGCAGCCAGAAAATTCCCGACTATTATATCTGTAAGATTAACGCATTTGCATAACACCTCGTGTCCCCAATTGCCGATAACAGCCCGCCACGGTGAATAATCAACTACGCTTAACTTTAACGGACCGCCTGCGTATCCAAATTCTGTGACGTAAAACCCTGCATTTTGTAACAATTCTGCAAGTGTTATTGATGAAATCACTCGGTGTGTGGCAAGAAGTTTTGGACTCGCAATTCGGGCGATGGGTGTATACATACCCCGTAGGTTTGGGATTGTTGTGAGCATTGTCCCGCCGGGTTTGAGCAGGCTGGACATTTCTGCCAAAACCGCTTGCGGTGAGGTAAAATGTTCAATCAATCCCATTGAATAGACAAAATCAAATTTGGCTGTATGCGTTTTCGCATAAGTAAAGATATCCTCACAGAGGATCGTGCCTTCCACGCCAGCAAGGGTGAGGTTACGTTGTGCAAGCTGACACCCTAATTCCGAAAAATCTATTCCGTAGCATTCAGCTTCATAATTTTGGGCGAGATATGGTAACCACAGTGAGTCCGCACATCCGAGCTCAATCAGTGTTGGATGTTTAAAGTTAGCAAGAGCACGTTGAAACAACTTCGCGAGGTGGCGGTTTGCCACATAAGCCCGTCTCAGATGCCGAACTTTATGTTGTTGTCCGTCCCAAAGTGTTGTCCAATAAGATTCATCGGTTAGTGGAGAAACATTTGAATCCATATTAACCTTCTTCTGCTAAAACGGCATCATGCTCAATAATAGGACAGAGATCGCAGAGTTGGTCAACACAATAGTTTTTGTAGAGTCGCATCATGCCTTGTTGAATTTTTGCGGTGGGACTAACTAAACGCATCGGTTGCGCTTCAGTAAAGATTTGTCTGTCTATCTGACGAATAATGCTATTTTCTTGCAATTTAGTATAATCACTGTAAAGTTTCAGAATAGCGTTTTGTAATTTCCTGCTTTCTGATTCGACTGCCCAAATATATGCAACAGGCAAAATTTTGTTGACCATAATATCTAAAGCCCTTGATTCCCCGATTAGTTTTGCTTTTTGCGTTCCACCCTTCCCAAAGTTGGCGTGTGTTTCCCAATAACCGATAGGTTCAAGCATCAAAAGGTTAAGAAGTTCAACCCTGATAGTTCGTAACATCTTAGGTGTATTTACAGTTGCTACCTTTTCACATGTAGGCAAAAAGTACATCATTAGACTCCCCTTGCAGTGATAGATTAACTGGCTCATTGCTGCAATGCGCCGCGTAGGATAGTTATATGGACGAATTTTACCAAATCGCCACTGCGATACGTTCATGCGGTCTGGATGCTTAGCGTGTGCCGAAGCTTCCCATAGTGTCTCTAATGCCACAATTAACGGATCCTCTATCTCGTGGTCCGGCAATGATTTTTCTGATTGCGATGGCAACAGCCCTGCCATACCAAAAAGGATAGCTTGAATTTCGTGTTCGGACTTATGATCGAAATCGGAAAAAGGTACACGTTGTGCCAACTCGCGCAAGGGTTTACTGTTTTGCGAGTATCCCAACGCTTCCATAATCCCCTCATAGAGGATTTGCTCAAAATTGAGACGTGTTCTTAAAAGACGTACTGCGTCTGCTTTTTCCAAAAAACGTTCAGTCCCCAACGATTCAAAAGTGTTTTTGAGGTTTTCTATGTTTAATCGGTTTCCGGATACCCGGCAAAAATTAGTTGCGTCTGCTTCTGTCTGGGCCGTTTCGTCAAATAAGTCTCCGATGGGAGCGTCAATCCATTTGAGAAGTTCCAATGTTGGAATTCGTTTGCCATTTTGTAGTCGTGTGCGGAGATTAAAGTCATCATTAAAGAAAACCACATGCAGAACAACACGGTTATACCTTGAGTTCAAATGATGTTTATGTGCGTACCATTCCGAAGATTTGACATGTATTTCGACATCACCGACATGCAATTTGCCATTAATTTCAATCTCAGCGTGCATAAAATCGGGACCTTCTTCACGGTTCCAGACACCAGGTTTTAACACGCGAATTTCTCTTCCATCAATTGAGATCAGATTCGCATTGAAGAAACGTTGCCCATTCCATAATTTCTGGACGAAATCTTCTTCAACTTTATCAAAATCCGGTTCATAAACCTGATCTACTTCTCTAAATTCTCTTGTGGATAAGCCATGTCTATCAACTTGACTGTATTCACTCATCTTTCAACTTCCCAGTGCAGTATTTTATATCTGTTTTGCTTGCTGTATCTCTTGCATAAGATTTTTTGTTGCTGCGAGAGGGTCTGACTGTGCACACACAGCAGAAATAACAGCGATTCCGTGTGCGCCTGCTTTTATTACCGCTGCCGTGTTTTGCAATGTGATTCCGCCAATAGCAATCACCGGACATCGCGCTATTTCACACATTCTCCGTAACTGTTCTAACCCTTTAGGTGTTTCAGCATCCGATTTTGAGGAGGTCTGATAGATGGGTCCAAACCCGATATAGTCTGCACCATCTGAAATAGCCTCAAGTATCTTCTCTTCGGTTCGTGCCGATGCGCCGATAATGGTTTCTGAAGAAAGGATTCTCTTCCCGACAATGACAGGCATATCATCTTGCCCAAAATGTGTTCCTGCAGCGTCAACAGCCAGCGCAATATCCGCCCTATCATTTACAATTAACGGCACATCATGTTGCGCGCATATTGCCTGCATTTGCTGCGCTATTTCTACCAGCTCGCGTGTCGTTCCGTTTTTATGTCGGAATTGGATGGTATCCGCACCGCCTTGAATTGCAAGCTCTGCCAGTTCAGGATGTGTAAATCGGGGCTGCAGCGTTGTATCTGTAATGACGTGGAGAACTCCGATGTTTTTCATGTTGGCATTCTGTTGAAAATGTGATAAGTTAATTGGAACGTCATATCTTGAGCAACGACGTAAATAAAATCAAAATGTCCATTTATTAGTATATCACATAAAGGAGATAGTTTGTGAGTAATTTATTATTTCAATCTGGAGATAAGGTGCTTTTCATCGGAGATAGTATTACGGATTGTGGTAGGAGGGGTGATCACGCGCCTTTAGGGCATGGGTACGTCCGCAAAATAACTGAACTGATTACTGCCAAGTACCCTGAACGTGACATCGCTTACGTCAACAAAGGGATTGGTGGGGATATTGTTGAGGGTTTAGAAAACCGTTGGGATACCGATGTCATTGATGAAAAACCGGATTGGCTTTCAGTGAAAATTGGTATTAACAATGCGAGTCGTCAGCTTGGAGAAGGCATCTCAAATGAAGTCTATCTACCAAAGTGGGAAGCGTGCTATCGGAGAATCCTCACACGTGTAAAAAATGAGTTGGATGCGCCGCTTTTCCTGTTTGAGATTTTTTATATTGAAGAGGATGTTGAAAATCCGCGTCCATTAGCAGTAGATGCCTATAACGCAAGTATCCATAAACTTGCTGATGAGTTTGATGCGCGATTAATTCAGACGAATGATGCGTTTGATAATGCAGTTGCCGCACGTCCTGGCGCGTTGTGGACAACACAAGATGGCGTGCATCCGAATGCAGAAGGGCATACCTTAATGGCGTTGGAATTTTTGAAACAGGCGGGTTGGTAGTTCATCGGACCACCCACACGCTAAATAGGGTTATTTATAGTAAACGGACAATTAATGGGACACTTCTGTCCCGCACCCTGTTAGGGTGCGGACTCAGATGCACAACCTAAATGAAGATTAAGAAAATATTTCGGTAATTGGGCGAGGTTAGGAAGAAATCAAGAAATCAACGGTATGAAGCGAATACGCGTATGGTATTCGCATGATTTAGTCATTCCCCGGGTATGAATGCCATTGGGCGAATACGCGTATGGTATTCGCCATGATTCCCCGCCTCGCCAGCGGGGGAGTACACCTGCCTCGTACGGATAAAAAATTACCGAATTAATAAATTAATCTTCATACAGGTTGTGCTACAACTTCTCTTGTCCATTATGTTTCTGAAACAGGTTTATTAAAGTGTCCTAATAATTTCAAAGTTCACTATAGTTTTCAAAATTTTCTACGTTTTTCCTATTACGTTTATATTATGTAGTAGTCTCTTGTCCGTGTCTTCAGTCCCTACGGGACTAAAGACACCTCATAATACAAATCAAAATTCTTAAATTGACATTATGGTTCGGTTAGGAAACCGAACCTACCGGGCCTGGATGCACGCTAAATTGACAGTTATGGTGTTAAATATGATGTAACTTATCAATGTTCAATAGATAACAACTTGAGTTGTATAAACATCATTTTATGCAACCTTTTTATCTTCGGTACGCGTTATTAACTTACAAAGACATTTTTTATTCTGAGGAGACACATGATGACAAATGATTTTGTTCTAATCCAGCGCACCTTAGATGGTGACCAGAAAGCGTTTACCGAACTCGTAAACAAGTATCAGAAATGGATACACTCGCTTGTATGGCGAAAGATTGGTGATTTTCACATTGCAGAAGAGATTACACAGGATATCTTCCTAAAAGCTTATAAAAAGTTATCTACCCTGAAACCGCCGCAACATTTTCCAGGATGGTTATATGTCATTGCTTCGCGGCACTGTATTGCCTGGCACCGAAAAAAGCAGCAATCCACTAAATCTCTGGACGCTATGCCGACTGCAGAACTTGAAGAATTGTGCTATACGCGTTATGAGGTAGAACAGGGAAAAACAGTATCAATTGAGCGCCAGCGTGAAATTGTCAAACGTCTTCTTCAGAAACTCCCAGAGAGCGAGCGTACCGTCGTAACGCTGCACTACTTGGCAGAAATGTCTTGCGAAGAAATTAGTCAATTCTTGGGCGTTTCGCAGAACACTGTTAAAAGTCGACTCCACCGTGCTCGCAAGCGATTGGAGAAACAAGAACACCTGCTCCATGATGTCTCAGGTGCCTTCCAATTGCCACCAATCCTTACCGACAACATCATGCGTGAAATTGCACGTATAAAACCGACATCTACTACCGTAAGCAAGCCTTGGATGCCGTGGGGACTCTCGTTTGCATCGGTCCTTTTGGTCCTGTTAATGGTAGGTATGGGACCTCGTGCGTTATCACGTTTCCAGCAGCCCTACAGTTTGGCAGCGGCATCGGAGATGAAAATAGAATTGGTTGACACGCCTATTGTCCTTGAATTAGAACGCAAACCCAACGCGCTGACCCAAATTGGAAAAACCGAAGCACTTGGAAAAAACAGTGACACCGGATTCCAAGCGGAATCACTGCTTTTTGCAGCTGCACAAGCAGAAGAGACCGACCTTCCTGCAGCAAAACTTGAATGGATTCAGACAAAAGGACCGGGAGGTATTGGTGGTTCAGGCGCAAAACTCTTTCTTACGTCCGACCAAACCCTCTACGCGATTACAAAAACAGGACTATATAAACTCACAGAAAAAGCAGACGCGTGGACGCTTGTCAGTTCCAGCGGTCCGAATCAAGTATTTGATGGAGTGATGGCGGAACGCGATGACACCCTTTACCTCCTTACTTCCAATGAAATCTTAGCCTCAATTGATGAGGGTAAGACATGGGATAACCTCGGCAGACGCCCAGAAGGCAGGGCCGTTGCATTGGTTGCTACGGATGCAGCGATGTACCTTGTTCTCAAAACAGATGTCTTTCGTCTTCGTTTTGAGGATGTGGGTCATGCGTGGGAACTTATAGGAGATTCCTTGCGTGCCTTACAAGACGACGATGTCCCGGAGGCTGTCAATCCCAAAACCCGTCCTAATCGTGATACTGCAGACAATCCCAATTTTCGTCCCAGTCCCTTCCCTTTAGATGTACTCGCTCTTAATAACATGGCTTTCCGCATTTGGGACGCACTTGCCGTTGACAATACCCTGTTTATTGGAACAAGTAGAGGGATTTTCCGATTTACCGATGACTGGGAGAAATTAGAAGTGCCGACATCAGCCGGTATCAAATCGTTGGCAGCCGCAGAAGATAGACTTTATGCAGGCACAATCGTTGGACCTCCGCTCCCTATGGTTGGGCAAGGACCTATTCCGCTCCCTATGGTCGGGCAGGGACCTATGGAGATAGGATCCCCTCGCGGAGGAGTATTCTCTTCCACTGACCTTGGCGATACATGGACCGATATTACACCGAAAACCTACATACATTCAATGGGCACCGTTGAGGTCGTTACAGTCGGAGACACATTGATATTATTTGGTCCCGGTTTACGCTCTCAAGATGGTGGCAAAACATGGACGGTTCCTCAAGGGGACCTTAGGATGATTAGTGTGTCTCCTACTATCGCGTTAGACAAAAACAACATATATAATATCAGCATTAGCGGAATAAGACGTACAATAGATGGCGGTGTCACGTGGCATCCATTTATGACCGGAATAGTGAATTCTCACGTTCGAAATCTGATTATGGGCAAAAACGTTCTCTTCGCGCAAACACCTACAGAACTGCTCAAATCCGTAGATGGTGGGGAGTCATGGGAACCTGTTGACCTAATAAGTACTGAGGAAAAAACTTTGCCTTTTGTTAGAAGAATGCAAATCAAATTTTCAACAGCCAATGGTGTTGTTTATGCAAGCAATAGTCAACCTGATGGTATCACGCTCTTTCGTCTCTCTGCTGCTGGTGATGTGTTCTTACCCGTTGAAAGTGTACCGGATTTTGCAATAGACACCTTACAAACGGAATTGGATAAAAAGTTAAAGATCGAATCTGTTAAAGCAGCAGAACAGCTTGAAGCAGAATGGGAGAAAAAGCGTGAGGAGCTAATAAAAAACAATCCTAATGTTGACATTGACAAAGCGATGAAACAATTTCATGCGGAACGGATAGAAACGCGTCAGAAAGCATCAGGGATTATTATTCAGACGATAGGGAACAATCCTGATCTTGAGAAAGCAATGGAGCAGAGGTTTGCTATTGCCGCACAAGACCAGATCGCTGCAAAACAGAGGACAAATGGAACATTTACAGTCGCTGACGATACTGTCTTCATGGTATATAGGCATAAACTGTTCAGATGGCGATTCGGTGAAACGGCGTGGCACGACACAGGTTTGGATTTAAAAACTCAAGATGGGGACTTACCCGCCCGTGAAGAAGACTTTACGGTTGCTGCTTCTGGGAACACCGTCTATGTCGGTAAACAGGAGGGAAAGCTTTTCTTGTCCGAAGACAGCGGTGACACGTGGCGTGATGTCACTGCAAACCTGCCATTTCCGGGATTTTTTAAGGAGATTCTGTTCGCGGGTTCAACTGTCTATGTTTCAACGGATATAGGTGTCATGAGTTCACGCGATGGCGAAACATGGCAAACATGGCACGACCTCACCGATGCTGATTGCAATGTTCTTTTCATAGACCGAATTGCAGTTGATGGCGAAACTGCCTACGGTGTGTGTGATAGCGGTATCTATCAAGCAGATAATCAAACAAACACATGGAAACAAGTTATCCCAGAATTGCCACATACGGCAACCTCCTTAGCCGTTGATGGTAATACGTTTTACATCGGCACAAGACAGAACGGTGTGTACCGCTTTCAGCGCGCGAATCAATAGGTTTACCCACTTTTCCGAATTGTTTCAGTAATAGGTGTACTGTAAAACCGATCAACTGTATATGCATCTAACAACTTTTCGTCAATATCAACACCAAAACCTGGCGCATCATTAAGCGTGAAAAAACCTTCATGAGGAGAGGGTCGGAAGCGTTGATAAAGTTCATTTTCAACACTATTTCGAGAAGGGCCAAACGTTTCCGCTATGCATGGCATCGGCAAACAGGCGGTGAGATGTAATCCCCACGGTGTGCCTGCTTGATGGAGCCATGTTGGGATACCGAGTTCCGCTGCTTCGCGGGCAATACGGAGACATTCAGTGAAACCGCCTGCCCAACTCACATCCGGCTGAATCATATCTGCTGCCTTCCATCGTAGAAGTTCACGGAATCCGTATCGGGTAAATTCATGTTCACCTGAGACAATCCACGTTGGATCAATCTCTTGTACTAAACGTGCCATACCCGCATAATCGTCAAGTGGGACTGGTTCCTCAATCCATTTGAGGTTAACGTCACTTGCTGCGTCAGCAAAACGGAGGGTATAGTCCACATCCCAACGGAGATAGATATCTGTCATCAGTTCCACATCTGGACCAATAGCATCACGTGCGGCGTGTATCATCTCAATATTTTCTGCAAAACCTGCTTCACCTTCAGCGAGTCCGTTTTTGAGGGGAAGTTTGCATGCAGTGAATCCGTTTTCTGCATAATAGCCGACATCGGCTCCCGTTGCATACGCGGGGATCTGAAGGCATGGATTATCTGTGAAAAGGCTATAGGCAGGTGCATCTACTATCTTGCCACACAAATCAACGAGGGCAAGTTCTATACCACTTAATGCATAGATGACAAGCCCACGTCGTCCATAAATTGAGGTGATGTGATACAGATGTTCCCAAATGTTTTCCACATCAAGCGGGTCGCGTCCGATGATGAAGTGTTGAAGATGTTTGTCAATAATCAACGCGCCTGCAAGTCCACCGCCGCCGAGCCCGTATCCTTTTAGTCCTTTATCGGTTGTGATTTGGACGATTAACGCCCCCGCTTGCGCTGCGAAGGGGCCGCGCCAATCAACATGCACATTTCGGGTTGTAGTCTGTCCTGGCATATCACCTTTGGCAAAACCGAGAGTCGGCATTGCGCGCGGGTTCAGATTGACATGCCATGTGCGGATGCCTGCTACAGTGTGGCGGGTTTTAGCACGCGTTTTCCATTGTGTGGAGAGAATATTTTCGTTGGTTTGCATGATATTTATTCCTAAGAAATGCCAATCGGGCTTAGAAAACCCTCCCACAAGAAAGGTAGGAAAGTTTTCAAACCGGACTTTTCCCTAATTTTCTAAACTCTGGTTCAGAGATAATAGCGAAATCCAAAAATCTTTAACTCATTAAAAAAGTCGTAATGAATTGTGATTAAACGCGTTTTTGTAAAAAAAAGTCATGATTCAGAAATGGTATCATCTTTCAAGGTTGAAATGAAGCATACCACGGTCCTGCGTGCCTACGTATAGCGTGTTTCCATCAACAGCAAGAGATGTGATATTATCTGGTATTTCTGAAACAACTTGTTTCCAAGTGCCGTTTTCCAAGCGATAGATACCTGTGTCTTTGGTAACGCCATAAAGCGTTGCGCCATCAACAGCTAAATGCTCCATAATGAGATTTGTCCCTTCTGCATCAGTGATGGTACGCCAATTTCTCCCATCATCTGATGTAATAATACCCGCGTCCGTTGCTACATATACGGTGTACTCAGCTACCACAATATCATTGAAAGTGTTAACAGTAAACGGCAGCCCCTGCGTAATGTCAATCCAATTATTTCCTTTATCAAACGATACAACGAGGTGTCCATCCCGTTTTCCGACATAAACAGTGTTCCCTGAGACAGCAAGTTGAAGGTCTTTCCTTGCGATATCTGGAATCAATTCAACTGTTTCTTCCAATCCTGTCTCGGACCATGCTGTATCACCCTGATTCCATCGGAAAAGTTTAAAGTTGTATTCCATATAGAATGTTTCACCACTGACCACAAATGGTCCCCGTAATCCCCGATGAAAAAGAACGTTTTTCATATTGCGAACAATGTGTTTATGTTCATGCTGTGCATCCAATTGTTCCAACTGTTTGAAGAACTGTGCTGCACCAAAGGTGTTTTCTTCCACACGTTTTTTATGTTCTTTGGATATAGGTTCATACATATAATACAAATGGTACGATTTCAAGATACCGCTATCAGGTAGGGGTGCGTCTTGAACCTGCAGGAGTTTATTGCCATCCGTAGATATGTTGTATAGGTGAATATTGTAGCCGCCATCTGCTACCCCTTTGGCATAGATAACACTGTCAGATTTTACTAACTGAGAAATATTTGGTTGCCCTTTTTTTTGGAATTCAGTTATTGGTATTTCCATCTGAATAGTTTTCCATGATTTCCCATTGTTCGTTGTTTTAACTATCTCTCCTGTCCTATATCCAAATGGATTAGTAAGTTTCGCGTAGATAGCAGACTCCTTGTTTTTTCCTTTATCATTTCCCTTGAAGGTCATAATGGTATCTATTCGATTTATTTTCTTTGCTTGAGAGATATTTACCATGTCCCAGGATTTACCTTCATCGATGGAACGATGGAGTCCATCATCACTGCTAATATAGATTGTATTCTCGTTTACAGTCTTCGCACGACATGTTGAAATTATTGATGACGAAGTTACCGATTTCTGTGGTGGCATCCACGTGTCTCCTGCGTCATCTGAGCGTACCATAACCTGATCTATCGCCAGAATTGTTTCACCGACTGCAACAAGTACGAGTTGTGGTATCGGACCATCTAAGGTCAAGGACCAGACGTTTTTCGGTGTAATATCTTTCCACGATTCCCCAAAATCATCTGATCGGAATATCCACCACCCACGATCAGTCGGTTTGAATCTTTGATCTGGTTTTATTTCCATTTTCCAATTAAATTCTGCAGCAACATAGAGTTTCTCATCTGTCGCTGTAACTGAAAACAGTCGTCCAATTGAAGGCTCTGGGAACTTTACATATTCCCATCTATCAGGCCCAAGACGAAATAAACCTATATCTGTTCCAGCAAATAATGTGTCTTGCACTTTGACCAAAAAGTGTATTGTCTTATCCCTTAACCCATCGTGTACTTCTTGCCATGTTTTACCTTTATCCTTAGTTTGATAGATACCGTTACTAAGTGCCACATATAGTGTGTTTTCAGTTCCTATCAAATTGACTGGTCCACCTTCTTTTTCCCATGTATGTACAGATTCCCATGTCTTGCCATCATCTTTTGAAGCAAAAAGTTGCTTAGATGGTAGGATATAGAGAGTATTATTCCACTTTGTAATGCGTAGGTTAGGATAAAATTCCTTCACAAATGAAGTGCCATCAATGATATGTTGCCACTCTTTTCCATCGGCAGATAATTTGTGGAGACCTAAATCAAAATCAAGAATGTATAGTTCTCCTTCAGGGGTAATATGTAAACTTTCAGCTGCGGTGCCTTTGATAGGTTCAGATTGAATCCACTGCTGTTTGGGAACAGCAATATCTTCTCCATCAGACTGCGCGGCAGCCAATAGGAGCTCATCAGGTTTCTGACCGTTATTATCAATCTTACCAACTATATTTGGATTTCCAAGCCTATTTCGAACATCTGATTTCGCCTCAACATTTAGCACAATAGGTGCCTCAACAAGTTCAACAGTCGTTTCAGCTTGTGCATCCAAACTATAGGGTTGCTGAAACCGCACTAAGCGTTGACTCCCTATACCAAGCATCAACATGATCAAAACCGCACTTGAAGCAGCAATTGCCCAAGGTACAAGCGGCTTACTGCCAGAAGGCGGACCCGGTTTGAGACGTTTGACCTCTCGTATAATGTTATCGGTTAAGTTCGATGAAATTTGGTAATTCTCTAAAGCTTCTCTAATCATTGTTTCCTCCTTTTTTAACTGCTGTCGCGCACGGTAAAGCCGATTCTTAATCGCACTGACCGATACACCTAAAAACCTACTTATCTCTTCATACGTCATTCCCCCGAGGTAGTAAAGCGTGATGACTGTCCGGTCACTCTCTTGCAGCTTCGCAAGCAACTTTTTAACAACTTCGCGCTGTGCTTCTGCCGTTGCCCACTCGTTTTCTGCAATGACATAGTTAGAATAGGTCGCTTTTTCCAATTCCGCACTGCTTGTGCTTTCCAAAGACTGTGTCCGCAAACGTTTTTTGCTAAGCCACGTATTACAGCGGTTCGTTGCTATCACATAGAGCCAGCTTGCAAAAGACTGAGGATCCTTTAGCGTTGACAGTCTCTGATATGCTTTCAGGAATGTTTCCTGTGTGATATCCTCGGCGATGTGGAAATCTCCAATCTTTCGCCACGCAAGCGCGTGAACGGACTTCTGATATTTTTTCACGAGTGTGGAAAACGCAGTATCATCACCATTGAGGACGCGTTGGATGAGTTCAACATCGGCATTTTTCATCGGATACCTCTAAAAAGGAAAGTTCATCATTTCACATCAACATATAGTGACTCGACTTGAAGTGAAAAAGTCTCATAATTCTGCAAAAAAAGAGGAAAGAGTGGATAATATGTAAATATTATCCACTCTTTTTTCAAATTTATGCAAGCTCTAACTTGTCAGAGGTTACAACATTTCAGTTCATAGAAGATACTTTTATGAAAATATTTGGAAGATAGCGATTAAGACAAAACTTGCGGTGAGTTTGAGATTGCCTTGAAAGTGGGAATAGGTGGCATTAGCACCGTCCTGATAGACACATTATTTCTCAAGGGTAAAATGAAGCATATTGCAGTTAGATCGAAATTTTCTTGACACCAACGTTCTGTCTGTGCTATAATCATTTTACAAGAACTTGTTGTTTCGGATGAGTAGGCAATAGCAAGATTAACGTAGGATCCAATTCTCATGACACAGACACTTGAAACATTAGCAGAAAGATTAACTCGGTTAGAAAAAACCGTTATAGAGATGACTCTTCAACTGTCCGAGCTCGTTGATGCGTCGGTGGCGGATGCACAGCCTGATTTTCATATCACCGATAAGCTGTCTGAGGCAGAAGCTCTTCAGAAAATGCGCGAACAGCTCCGAATTACTGATATACAACTCATGCCGCTTGAGGAACTTCGTAACAGTATGGCGCGCCATGGAATTCGTGCCGAGGATAATGAATTTAGTCGGGCAATTATTGAAGAACGCGAGAGATAAGCGTGTATTATTTTTACTTTGATGCCAGTGGGCTTGTCAAGCGATATACCCAAGAAGTCGGCTCTGACAAAGTTGATTTCCTTTTTCAGAACGTTTCATTAAATCGTTTGATGTGTTCAGGAATTGGTGCAGCGGAGGTGTTTTCGATTTGTGTACGGAAAAGAAACGACGGTCGAATTACCAGACACCAATTTGAACAAGCGATTGGCTACTTGGATGCTGAAGTGATCAGTATCGAATCGGATTTTCAAACAATGCCGACACAGAACGCACTCATCTGGGAATCGATAACTCTCATGGATATCCACGCTATTAACAGCGTTGATGCCATTGTGTTGTGTTCGGCATTGGGTATTGCAACCCATCTCCGCGATGAAAACAATGAACTTATTCTCATCGCGTCAGACCAACGGCTCCTGCGCGCTGCTCAGATTCAAGGACTTTTCTGTTTCAATCCAGAAACCGATTCACAACAAGTGTTGACTAATTGGGTCACTACCGTTGTGTAGAATTTATAGTAGACAATTATTGCTCAAGATTGAAATGAAGCATACCGCGGTCCTGCGTGCCTACGTATAACGTGTTTCCATCAACAGCAAGAGATGTGATATTATCCGGTATTTCTGAAACAACTTGTTTCCAAGTGCCGTTTTCCAAACGATAGATGCCTGTCCCTTTCGTGATGCCATAAAGCGTTGTGCCATCAACAGCCAAATGCTCCATAATGAGATTTGTCTCTTCTGCATCGGTTATAGCACGCCAATTTCTTCCATTATCTGATGTAATGCTACCTGCATCCGTTGCTACATACACGGTGGCACCTGCAATCACAATATTATTGAAAGTGTTAACAGTAAACGGCAGCCCCTGCGTAATGTCAATCCAATTATTTCCTTTATCAAACGATACAACGAGATGTCCATCCCGTTTACCAACGTAGACGGTATTTCCTGATGCTGCAAGTTTTAGACCTTTTCTCGCTATGTCTCCAGGCAATTCTATAGTCTCTTCTTGTCCAATGTCGTGCCATGCTGTTTCACCATGTTCCCATCGGAAAAGTTTATAATTATATTCCATGTAGAACGTGGTGCCACTCACCGCAAACGCGCCACGCAAGCTGAATCGTCGCAGGTTATCTTGTTGTACAGGTTCCATTTGAACCAATTGTATAAAGAACTGTGTTGCACCAGCAGAACTTTCTTGCAACTGTTTAGCGAACAACTTATCTGACAATTCAGATTTTCTACCAGCCAATAGGGTCCCAATTTTATTATACGGGTCAAAGATAGGCATGCCTTGAATCGGTACTAATGTTTTGCCATCTGTAGATATGTGAAATATATGTGTTTCTCCTTTGTCATAAGCACTGATAAGAGAATTTTTACCTTTGGCATAGATAAAACCGCCAGATTTAACTATTTGGGTAATGTCCATCGAATCTCCACTATGCCATGGCTCCATTGGCATATCGATTGGAATAGTTTTCCAAGACTTACCCTTATCAGTAGTTTGTACCATATCTCCAACACTCCCATATATGATGGGATGTGTGTTATGCCCTTTATCATTTTCTTTATCCACAATTAGGTTACCAATATAGCTTGTATTTGAAGTAACATTTACTGCATCCCATGATTTACCATCATCAGTAGAACGTTGGAGTCCGGCGTACGGGCTGCCAAAATAAAAAATGCTTTCATTCAACACTGTAGCAGGAGAATTAGAAAACATCTCAAGAGATTTACCATGTTTTTGTAGCGGCATCCATGTATCTCCACCATCGGTAGAACGTACCATTCCCTGTTCTACCGCCAGCAGCGTTTCACCTGCAGCGTATAGGTTTATATCCATTAACCATCCGATCCTTTCCTTCCAGACGTGTGTTGGGGTTATATTTTTCCACGAATTACCCAAGTCAGTTGAACGGAATATCCACCAACCTCGTTCTCCCTCAGCGGCTTTATCAGGATCATATCTATGATTTATTACAAATGCGTATAACTTATTATTGGTTGCAGTAATTGAATAACAATTAGTTGCTTCAGGTACTGGGAATTTCGCTAACCGTTGCCAACTATCCGAGTCCCACCGATAGATAGAACCTGCTAAAGCAAACACTGTGTCTTGTACAGATACAATAGAATTTAGTTCGGTGGGAAATTCTTTATTTATATTTTTCCAGGTCTTGCCTCTATCCTCAGAGCGAAAAGCACCGCCACGTTCAAAAACGATGTAAAATGCATGTTGCATTAGCATCAACTCCTTCGGAGGAGTATATTCTTCGGGAAATTGGTGAACTACATTCCACGTTTTACCGCCATCCTTTGAAGCATAGAGTTTATTAGATGGAAGTATATAGAGGGTATTGTCCCACTCTGCCATAGGAATATCAATAAGTGTGTCATCAATTAACGTGCTAACGTCACTAATATGCCGCCATCCCGTGCTATCGTCTTGCAATTTGTATATGTGTCCGCGAGCAAGCGTGTAAAGAACTCCTTCAGCGATTGCAAATAAACCTTCTACCATGGTTCCCTCAATGGGTTTCGACTGAATCCACTGCTGTTTAAGAACGGATACCTCGTCTTCTCCTTCTGTCTGCGCGGCAGCTAATAGGACCTCATCGGGTCTCTCTCCACGGTTATTGTTATTATCAAGTGCATTTGGACTCCCAAGAAAATTTCGAACATCTGATTTCGCCTCAACATTTAGCACAATAGGTGCCTCAACAAGTTCAACGGTTGTTTCAGCTTGGGCATCTAAACTATAAGGTTTCTGAAAACGTGCTAAGTATTGGCTACCTATCCCAAGCATCAATGCAATCAATATTAAACTTGATGCCCCTATGACCCATGGTACCAAGGGTTTGCCACCAGAAGGTGCAGCGGGTTTAAGTCGTGCGACTTCTTGCATGATGTTATTAGTTAGATTCGGTGAAATTTGGTAATTCTCTAAAGCTTCTCTAATCATTGTTTCCTCTTTTTTTAACTGCTGTCGCGCACGGTAAAGCCGATTCTTAATCGCACTGACCGATACACCTAAAAACCTACTTATCTCTTCATACGTCATTCCCCCGAGGTAGTAAAGCGTGATGACTGTCCGGTCACTCTCTTGCAGCTTCGCAAGCAACTTTTTAACAACTTCGCGCTGTGCTTCTGCCGTTGCCCACTCGTTTTCTGCAATGACATAGTTAGAATAGGTCGCTTTTTCCAATTCCGCACTGCTTGTGCTTTCCAAAGACTGTGTGCGTAAACGTTTCTTGCTAAGCCACGTATTACAGTGGTTCGTTGCTATCACATAGAGCCAGCTTGCAAAAGACTGAGGCTCCTTCAGCGTTGACAGTCTCTGGTATGCTTTCAGGAATGTTTCCTGTGTGATATCCTCGGCGATGTGGAAATCTCCAATCTTTCGCCACGCAAGCGCGTGAACGGACTTCTGATATTTTTTCACGAGTGTGGAAAACGCAGTATCATCACCATTGAGGACGCGTTGGATGAGTTCAACATCGGCATTTTTCATCGGATACCTCTAAAAAGGAAAGTTCATCATTTCACATCAACATATAGTGACTCGACTTGAAGTGAAAAAGTCTCATAATTCTGAAAAAAAGAGGAAAGAGTGGATAATATTTACATATTATCCACTCTTTTTTCAAATTTATGCAAGCTCTAACTTGTACGGGGTACAACATTTGGAATGGAGTTTTAGTTGGGATTAAATTGGTTTTGAAAGGGAGAATAGAAAAGGAAATGGGCGGCATTCAGGACCCCCAGGAAAGATAGATTTTTAGGATTACTGGAGCCTGCTTAGATTAAATTATTGTTCTTCAATAGTTATGAGTTTACTTTAGTTGATCGGCATCAGACGTAATTTCCCACAACAGCAATGTGCCGTCTCTACTTCCACTTACGAGCGTTCTGCCATCTGGACTGAACGCCACGCTTGTAACCCAGCTCGTATGCCCCACGGGAATTTGTTGGACTATATTTGTCTGTGTATCCCATAGTTGAATGGTGCTATCCTTACTCCCACTTGCGATTGTTTTTCCATCCGGACTGAATGCCACACTCATAACCCAGTCTGTATGTTCTGTGGTTTTAAGGAGCTCACCTGTCTGCACATCCCACAGATGGATGAGGCCATCACGGCTCCCGCTTGCGATTGTTTTTCCATCGGGGTTGAAAGCTACACTAAAGACAACATCCGCATGTCCTATAAAGGTTTTAAGAAGTTTACCTGTCTGCACATCCCATAAACAGATGGTTGTATCCTTACTCCCACTTGCGATTGTTTTTCCATCTGGACTGAACGCCACACTCATAACCCAATCCGTATGCCCTGTGAGCGTCTTTCGGATTTCACCTGTCTGCACATCATACAGCTGGATGTTCTTATCCCAACTTGCACTTGCCATGGTGGTTCTATCCACGCTGAATGCTAAGTCCGTGACAGTATCCTCATGCCCTGTGAGCGTTTTGCGGATTTCACCTGTTTGCACATCCCACAAATGAATGGCGCGATCATAACCGCTACTTGCAAGTGTTTTGCCATCGGAACTTAACGCTAAGCATTGAATATCTGACATACGCTGGTCTTTAAGCGTTCGGTGAAGTGCACCTGTCTGTGCATCCCATAAACAGATGGTGTCATCTTCAACCACATTTGCCAGCATTTTTCCATCCGGACTGAATGCCACACTCAAAATTTCACTCAAATGTCCTGTAAGCGTTTTTTGGAGTTTTCCTGTCTGTGTATCCCACAATCGAACGGTAGCATCATAACTTCCACTTGCGATTGTTTTTCCATCTGGACTGAACACCACCCTCAAGACCCAGTGCGTATGCCCTATAAGGATTCGGCGACGTTCACCTGTCTGTGCATTCCATAGGTGGACGATACCGTTATTCATAGCACTTGCGATTGTTTTTCCATCTGGACTGAATGCCAATTCGTTGACAATATCCATTAGTTGTAATGTGAGAGTATGGAGGGGTTCGCCCGTCTGTACATCCCACAAACGAATAGGGTTTTCAAAACTCCAACTCGCCAGCGTTTTTCCATCTGGACTGAACGTCATTTTAAAAATTTCATTCGAATGCTCAAGGTCATGGGTTTTTCGGATTTTGCCTGTTTGCGTATCCCACAGCCGGATGGTGTTATCCTGACTTGCACTCGCCAACGTAGTGCCATCACTACTAAGCGACAAACTAAAGATCTTGTCTGCATGCCCATGGAGGGTTTTTCGGATTTTGCCTGTTTGCATATCCCACAGCCGGACGATGTTATCTCTACTCGCACTTGCCAGCATTTTTCCATCCCCGCTAAACACTATGTTAGTGATCAGAGACGTATGGTCTGTCATCGTCCGAAGATGTGTGCTGGTGCGCGTATCCCACAAGCGTATGCTGCCATCATCACCCCCACTTGCCAGTACGTTTCCATTAGGATTGAACGCTATGCTCTGCACCCAGTTCGTATTTTCTGTAAGCAGGTCCAGTTCTTTTCCACTGTCTGCATCATATATCCATACCCCAATTGAACTTGCTACTGCCAGCCGCTTACCATCTGGGGAATATGCGATTTTATTTATCCTACCTTTGCCGAGACGGGTTATTGCACCTTCGGGCAGGTGCCATTGCTGCGAAGCTGAAGCGTCTGTATCCGAGACTTGCTGCATAGCCACATTCTTCTTTTTCGGCACATCGGAACTATCAAGTGGCATCTGGAAATTCGGTTGAGTTTCGAGGTCGCCTACCGTGCGTAAGTGACTGACACTGTAATCATAAACTTGTGTATCAGGTGATAATTTTAAACGAAGTTCCTCGCTAACATCGGTATTTAGCTGACACTGTTTTGTGATAAATACGTCTTTGAACAGAACACTTTCTTCATTCTGTTTTTCCGAAGATACTTTTGGAACAATGGACTTCTCAATTCTCTTAGGAAACCAGACATCTGGCAAGTATTCATGGTACTCAATTTTTCGGGTATTGATATAGGTTACACCAAATTTGAAGGGACTCCATTCTCTCTGATCTTCTGAAGTAAATGTTTCTTCCGATTTAACAAGGCGAAAACCTTTGTTATGTGAAATCCAGAGTTTATAGTGCTGAGGAGGTATTTTGCGGTCCCCAATGAACCGGGCAGGTTTTGTTAGACGAATAACGGTCGTCTTTTCGCCATCCAATACCTCGCTTCCAATAATTTCACTCTCATGTTTTTCAAGCAATTGCCAAAGCGATTGAGATAGATAAGTATTATCTGATCCATCGCTTGGAAAGGTGAGCCACCATCTTGGGTCTTGCTCAGAAGGCATGATTGCCCAGTGTGGTCGAACAGCATATCCAACATTGTGTTTATAAACCTCCACCATTGCCTCTCCTACAAAAAGGACAAAGTAGGATTTATCTTTCTCAAAGACCCTGTAACTATTCTGTAACTCGCCTTTGACAATGCGAACGTCGTCAGCAATTTCAGTGCCTACCTTTTTGAACGCTTGTTGAATTTTTTCAAGGACTGTAATTTCCTTGTTCGGTATAATTTCAACTTTGAAGAGAAGATTACCTGGTGAAGATACCTCCCAGTGTTGTTTTCCATCCCAAAGTTGGATGACAGGTAAATTTGTGTAACGCCTCTCCTTCGGTTCAACCCGGACTTTCTCACCTTCAAACGTCAAATTATATTCATTTTTCTCAACTTTTGGTTCTATATTACGTTCGATGCTCAAATTACCCGGTGGAATTGGATTTCCGCTAATCTCATAATTTCTATGACGTTCAATAATGAAATCACCAGTTACGGAGGTGACAGCATTATCGTAGTGTTTTATCTTAGCGATAATCGTGTCTAAGTCAAGCGATGTGGCATCATAGACTTGTTGACCAGCTCCATTGTTCTTACCCGGAGCATCGGGACTTCCGAGCTGCGTTCGTACATCCGGTTTTACATTAAGACCCTGCACAATAGGTGCATCAACGAGTTCAACTGCCATTTCAGCCTGGGCGTCCAAAATATAGGGTTTTTGGAAACGGACTAAGTATTGACTGCTTATACCAAGCATCAACATGATCAAAACCGCACTTGAAGCAGCAACTATCCACGGCACTAAGGGTTTGCCACCAGAAGGTGCAGCGGGTTTAAGTCGTGCGACTTCTTGCATGATGTTATTAGTTAGATTCGGTGAAATCTGAAAATAGTCGAGGGCTTCTCTAATCATTGTTTCCTCCTTTTGTAAACGTTGCCGCGCACGTTGTAATCGGCTCTTAATCGTTCCCGCGGATACTCCTAAAAATCTGCTTATCTCCTCAACTGTCATTTCGCCAAGGTAGTGGAGTGTCATTACCGTGCGTTCGCTCTCTTTCAACTTTGTAAGTAGTCTCTTGACCACTTCGCGTTGTGCTTCAGCAGCGGTTTTTGCACGATCTGCTGTGACATGTCGGGAATAGACATCTCTCTGTTCCATCGTTGTCCCTACGTCCTCTAACGGTTGGGTTTGAATCCGATTTTTGCGTAGCCACGTGGCACATAGGTTTGTCGTAATCACATAGAGCCACCCAGAAAACTGGTTTGGATTTTTCAGGGTGTGAAGTCTCTGATACACTTTCAGGAAGACGTCCTGGGTGATGTCCTCAGCGATGTGGAAATCTCCTATTTTTCGCCATGCCAGCATGTGAACCGGTTTTTGATGTTTTTTCACAAGTTCAGTGAAGGCGGTTTCATCACCAGCAAGAATTCGTCTGATAAGTGTAACATCGTCATTTTTCATCGTATATCTCCAGCAAGCGATAATTGATCAATCACATATCAAACTATCATGACGCAAATTAGGAGGAAAACGGTTGCATAATTCTGCAAAAGAGAAATTTTTAAGGAGAGAAAATGTCTTTGGAATTGCGGTGGAAGCTGTTAGGTAGATAAATAGAATCAAACCCTTCATGCTACGTGCACCTATGCACATGCATGAAGGGTTAGCTTTAACGACATACGGGTGTCCTTGTTGCTATGTTTAAACTGATGAGATATTGGTGTATATATTATATGCCTTCGTTTTGTTGGTTAGCGAGTTGTGCACGAAGTGTTTCTAACTCAGCTTCAACCTCCCGCCGCCGTGCAGCTTCTTTTGCTGCCACCGTTTCCGCCTCCTCTCGGAGGTTTTGTTCTTGTATTCGGAGGTTTTGTTCCTCCATAGAGGTTGTTATCAGGGTGCCGTCAGGTAGGTACGGGCGCAATAACCTCACATGCGTCGTCTGATCTTCCTCCCATCGGAACCAGAGATTTAACGCCTCACTGAACAAACCTCCTTTTGCATCCGGCATAATCTCAACGATATTACCCGAAGTGCCTCGCTGCCACCCACGAAATTCGGCAGGTTTCTCCATTTCAGGTTGATGGATGAAGTATTCTTGAGCCCCCATATCTTTTAGATACACTTGCACTTTTTCTGACCGATCCTTATTTGCTGTTGCATCAGAAAGAAACTCAAATATTGCAACAGGCACTGCACCTTCTGACCACGTATAAAAACTACGACGCTGTGGGTGTTTGTCAACACCAAAAACAACGTAAACATCAGGGGCAACGAACTTTGTAATCTCCCCTTCATGATAGTAGATGAAGTTGTCTATCCCGATATGAATATGTGCATTAATTGCGAAATATCGTGAAAGTTGATCGAAAAACGTGGTAATCTGTATACCGTGAAATCCTGTCGCAGCAATATGTTCGTCATCCTCAAACGGATAGCCTTCAATGTAAATGGTCGGTTTTCCACTGGCTAATGGAAAGATGGGCATATACTTTTTTTGTTTGAATTCAAAGTCGTGGACGGTATCCATGGTTTTCTCCGTTAAGTATTAGAACAAGAATACCAGCTCGAATATACTTTTAACATTCGGATGGTGTGAGAGGGTTAAAGTATTCCGCAACCGTTTTTGAAAAATTGCTTTAGTTCTTACAATTTTAACAGAATATGAATTCTTTATCAAGTTGAATTTTTAAAGTATAGCAGAGCTATTTAATTCTACATTATGAAATAGGTTGTAGTAAAAATATATCAACGCGGTAAAGCATGATAGCCTATACCGCTGAAAAATCCAACCACCATCCAGATTCCCACCATCACATATTCACCAAAAATCAATCCAAATGCTATAGGACGGATCCGCCGATACATCATAGGACCGCCAAACTTGAGTGTAATGTATTTGATGAGCCAACCGATAAAAATAGAAGACCACAAGTGAAACGCAGGATAGGTAGCACCCAATAGGTATCCAATCGGATGCAAAGACCACCAGACAAAACTTTGACGCATCCAGAGCATGAAGCCGGTGAAACCTGCACCTGCAATCATGCTGTAAACCTCAAGCCAATTTGTTTCAACAGGAAATTGAATGAGTCTGTTCATTCGATTGAAATAGCCACGCGGGGCACCGACAAATGACGAACCTTGTAAAAATAGCGCGCCTTTATCATAGACGAGTGTTAACGATGCATAAACGGATATGAGGATAGCAACGACGATTGAAATACCGAGTATCGGCACGATTCGGCGGCGGGCAAGTTGAACTTCATCAGCTGCCTTGAAACTATGCAAGAAGTTTGGCATCATGAACTCTCCCCAATCCCGCAGGAAAGTCCGTTGGAAACTGAGAACAGCTAAGCTTTTTTGTCCCATTGCCCCCGATCCGAGTGTGAAATTAATATAATCTGATGGGAAGAAAGGGGCTTGCACAAGTAATAGTCCACCGTTTACCACCATCCATGATAACACGACAGAAGTGACAAAGATTGAGAGCAACGTGACCACTGCTACCCAAGTAGTTATGCCAGCAATCACAAAGAACACGACAAGGGTAACAAAGCCGAGAAGAAATCCGAGTAGTGCCAAGCGATATGGCAGTGGTTCATCGGAATCGTCTATTATACGTCTATCTCCTGCTATATTTGTTTGTTTGCTACGCAACCCAAACGTTTTCCTGAAAATTGATGTGATATGTTCCCGTCCACCCCAGAAAACAGCAGGCACAAAAATAAGATAGCCACCCATCACTTGACGGCTACAACTTAACCACGGACCGATTCCAAAGCCAGTTGCATTCATGATGATGTATTGGAGTTTGAAAAACAGGAAGAAAAACCAGAGACTAAACGACACTTCAAGCGTTAGCAGCGCAGCTACCCCGATAACTGAAAAATAGATAGCGATGTTCATCGCTGGCCACATTCCAAGCGTATGCCACGGCTTTTCTGTAAAGGCACGGTGGATGTTATAAATCAGTGGGATTTCTGGTACTGTTGGAAAATGGGCGTGCAGTCCGTTGAGAAAATGTATTAACACTGGCAGCGCCATGCCTGCCCACAATAACTTATTTTTGAAAAACGCGTTAAGAAATGTGCCGCGTTCCGGTGCTGCTGCCAGTTGCACTGGAATTTGGACTAAAGGAAATGAAAATCGTTCGCGTTCTATCCACTGTTTACGGAGAACCGTAGAGAGGCAGATTGTTGTGAAATAGAAAACAAAGACAAAAAGTCCCCAGATAAGGAGCGGTTTGATCCAAGGTGACCACGGGACATTTCCACCCGGTGAAAGTCCTTCATAGAAATCTGTTACGGCTTGTGTGTCCGTAACGACTAACCATTCTGGAACGTGTGGTTGGAGCGTCTCTGCCCAATCGTTTTCGGGAGTTGTGAAGTACCGTAGCGCAACAAGACAGGGTAGCAGAAACTGTAGCAGTCCCATTGAAGGAATGCCAACAGCAACGATTAACATCATCCAAATAACTGTTAATTCAAGGGCAGAAAAGGAAAAACGACTGTTTCGCGTCAAAAAACGCAGCGGAAGATTGACAACGAATACAAGCAGGAGCACCCCAAAGATTGAACCGACAGGTAAATGATTGCCCGCAATCCTTGAATTTCCTAAAAAATAATTGTTGTAGGGGGTGATTGCACATATTCCCCCTACTAAAAACAGTCCGACAAGGACAGCAGAAAATCGGATTTTTGGGCGGCGAGGCATATTAAGTTCCTACACGATGAAATCGGTTCAAAAAGATTACTACGATTAAAACGCATGGTGCTGTGTGAAGCAGATTTTTTCTTGCCGCGCTACACACCTGCCACCTAACTATCTTTCCTAATCTCCGTCAGTCTCATCTCTAAGTACGGGGTTATAGAGACAGAGTTCTGCGTCCACAATCCTGCCATCAGGTAAAGTATACTGATTCGGGGTACCGCCGCCCCACGGTGCTGCCCAATCTTTACTGCGTTCTTTATCACTATCTTTCTTTTCCTGCACAGCTTCCCAAGAGAATCCTCCCATAAGTTGTTCATGTAAGGATGTTTCCACTTCACGATGTTCAGGCTGTCCAGCAAGATTGTCAAATTCGTCAGGATCATTTTCTAAATCAAACAAGATAGATTCATCTTCGGGGAAGGCGACATATTTATAGCGAGGTGTTCTCAGCATCCGCATCGGTCCTGTGGTCTGGTTTGCCCAATATTCACTGATTGCGGTATTTCGCCAGCTATTCGAATTTCCAGTCATCAAATTTGATAAATCCGAACCGTCAAGGTCCTCGGGGACTGGTATATCTGCCCTTGCACACAGGGTAGGAAAGAGATCGTTCAATTCCACAGGAGCGTCAACACATTTACCGTGTGTCCCTTCTGATCGTGTATCGTATATAATAAGCGGAACCCGTGCAGCTGCCTCATAATAGCTGGATTTCCACCATTGCCCATGCTCCCCCGCCATTTCCCCGTGGTCGGTGGTATAAACGATAATTGTGTTCTCTAATAGCCCATCGCGTTCCAAAATTGTTAGCAAATCACCGACACATTCATCCAGAAATTCACAGCAAGCATAGTATGCTGCACGCGCTTTTCGCGTTTCTTCCTCTGTAATGGCTGCTGTGTTGAAGGTTTTTCTTAATCCTGCCGCATAGCGGTGTGTCTGTTCCAAATGTCCCGGTGGGATATTCGGCATGTCTACATTATCAGGATAGTATTTGTCAAGAAGCCGTTTTGGTGCGGTAAGCGGAAAGTGCGGGCGACTATAGCTGGCAAGGAGAAACCACGGTTGGTCAGCAGGTTGAGACCTAATGTACTCAATCGTTTCTTCATTAACTACCCGTTCTTGCAATAGGCTTGTTGGGATTTCTGTTACCCCAGCATCCTTTGTGCGATTCTTGTTGCCCCGCAGCGGATCACGTTGATGTCCTGCACGTCCACGTAGATCACCGTACGGGCGTGATTGGAATCCGTTGTGTTGCTCTTTCCCGCCAAAGTGCATTTTGCCTACGAGCGCGGTGGCATATCCATGTTCTGCAAAATGTGCGGGCATCGTAAGATGTTCAGGATACAGGATTGAACCGTTAGTCCAAGCGGAACAGCGATGCGCGTATTTTCCTGTTAGCATACACATCCGCGAGGGTGTGCAAAGCGGAAATTGGCAGTATGCCGCATTAAAGTAGTTTCCCGATTCTGCAAGCCGATCAAGATGCGGCGTTTGCACAATATCGTTGCCTTCATACCCCATTGCATGAGGGCTGTGTTCATCACTCTGGAGAAATAAGATATTCGGTTTTTGAGCCATTCTGTAATATATCCCTTCCATTTTCTTTTTAGGTATTCTGTGCCTTTAGTATACACGATTTCTCAACGTTATTCAAGTAGAATTTTGGAAGGGTACATGATAACTTTTAGTCAAATCTAAAATATGTGAACACTCTTAACACAACCTTCAAAAAATAAAAAAGAGTTGAATTCCATTAGTCTATTATGGTAAATTATCAGAAGCATGTAGGAGCTACGTTTTCATAACCAACCGTAGGAGGATAAAAATGGATTTGCAAGAAGTACACCCATTCCCTCAAGAAGTGCCCCTACCTCAAATTACTAAGATGACGTTGGAGGAATTTCTTGAAAGCGATTTAGAGAGATATGAATACATGAAAGGGGAATTAGTCCCGATGCCACCGACCTCATTGGAACACGGGAATATTAGTGCTGACCTATTTTGGTTTTTAAGTTTGCATATCCGTGAGAATCAACTTGGCCGTGTCTATATGGACACAGGTTTCCGTGTTGGTGAACGCGTTCTGATACCTGATATTGCCTTTATTTCAACTGACCGGCTTCCTGATGATCAGAGCAAAGCATCTCCGGTTCCGCCGGACCTCGCCGTTGAAGTGGTTTCTCGGACAGATGTACAGTCCCGTATTATCAGAAAGGTGTTTGCTTATCTGGAAGCGGGGACACACCTCGTCTGGATTCTCGAACCTGTTTCAAAAACGGTGACGGTGTATCGTTCAGAAACAGACATCACAGTGCTTACGCGGCATGACACGCTCAGCGGTGAGGTAGTCGTCAAAGGATTTTCTTGTCAGGTCGCAAAACTTTTTGAATAAGGAACTTAGGATTTATGCTGTTTACCCGTTTTTTTTTAGACGTTCCAATATAGTAGTGAAACCAACGCCGATCATTGTCCATTTTCTGTTAGCCTTGTTTTAATACGACAGTTCACCGTGCATGTGGAAATCAACGCCGAAGGGTAGCGCGATGTCCGACTCGTTCTTGACGAAATATTGTAAGGCAGATTTTCAAAATTTTTATAATATGTGTATTTATAGGGATCCATCGATGATTGTTTTCTTTTACCAGTACGGACAGTTAAGAGGATTTCATTGAGATGGTTTTTCAATTCCCAGTGATTTTCAAGGATGTGCTGCCATCTTTCATCTGTTAATTCAATGCGGTTCCCTATTTATCAGTAATGTGCCACATAAATAATATACCATGCCTCTTTTAGTTTACACAATTTATTAGCAAAGGTCAAGTGGATTTTTGCAGGGTTATTTAGTTTTAGGCATTTTGGTTGTTTTTTATCACAATCGTTAATATTTTTGAATATGCAGATATAGCGTGAAAATCACGCTATATCTGCTATACTTCACCTTAAAAACTCTGCCTTTGAGGTGAAAAATGCCAGAGAAAGTTTCTCAACACTTGTTAGATAGATTAGCAGAAATCCAAGACCCGCGCAACAATAAAGCAAAACGACACCCATTGAAATCAATCCTCGGACTTAACATTATTGCTTTTATGACTGGACATCCATCGCAACTTAGGCACGAACCCAACCAAAACTCGCAAGAACACTCGGTTGGACACACAAGAAAACACCTTGTCCCGCAACAATACATAACGTGATAAGGGATTTAGTGGTTCACTCGTCAAATTTTCATGTTTTGAATTTCCTAAATACACCCCCTTTATCCACCCAATTCGCATGCCACACGCGCATGCGATGGCGAGGGGAAGGGATTTTTGGATCTATGCCGCAAGTTGTATATATAACAAATCTTTAGCGAGTAAACCATTTAGATGTTGATGCTGTTGAAAAGACATTTACAGACTGGGTAAAAGACGTTTGTAAAAGCCGACCTGATTTAGAAGGGTGTCTTGACGCAGTCGCCATACATGGTAAAACGATGCGTGCCTGTAAGAAAAGTGGTGCGACAATAAACCATTTACTCTCCGTTGTATCTCATGAGTTAGGGGGTACACTGACACAACAAGGTGTCAGTGACAAAACAAACGAAATACCGATTTCAACACAGCCCCTTAATAACATTGATGTAAGAGGTAAAGTTATCACAACAGACGCACTCTTGACACAGACAACTTTCTGTGAAAACATCATAGAGAGAGGTGGAAACTACCTACTTCCTGTCAAAAGAAATCATCCTGACCTCTTTCGTGAGATTGAGGAACTTTTCAGAACATTCCTGACACACTCGCTGAAGGGACAATACATCCTATTTTGAAAGAACCTATTGACGTTTATGAGACAGTTGAAAAATCACAGGGGAGACTCCAAACAAGGTGTCTCAAAGCAAGCACAAGTCTAAATGAATACCTAAACTGGCCGGGGTTACACAGGTGATCCAATATCGGTATACTTATAGAAATCTAAACACAGGAGAAGAAACACAAAAAACCTCTTATGGTATTACAAGTCTAAGTCCCGAAGAAACAACTGCCGAACGCTTACTTACTGGACGCGGGGACATTGGTCTATAGAGAACAAATCTCATTGGATGCGGGGGACGCTGCTTGGAGAAGATACCTCCCCTGTGTGATGCGGTGCTATTCCACAAATCATGGCTGCTTTGCGAAATACAGCATTAGCAGTGTTGCGATTTGCTGGCGTTACTCGTATAGCAGACGAGATAAAATACTTAGCTTCAAATCCTAAACTCGCAGTTAACTTGATAACTGAGAGTTTTTAAAACTAAATAACCCTGAAATTAACGCGATTCATCTCGGTAGGTGCGGTTTCCTAACCAATGCAGAGGACCACACGGGCAATACATAAATTGCATTCGGACTAAAAGGATTTTTTAGCTTGTTTTTAAAATGCAAGTATGTTATCATATTATTAATGTCCTCCATTAAAATTATACGGTAGCTGAGGTAAGCAGCGTACGTGAAGATGGTTTGGGACGTAAGAGTGTTTACCGAAAAATGTTTTTAGTCGTAAAAAGAGAGCAATTGGGCAGAAATACTTTACACACTAACAGCGTCAGAAATTAACATCTATCCCGCAGGTGTGGATATTATCTTGACGCTTTTTTGTAGCGGGCATAGTAAGGAGAAGCATTCGCTGGCATAAATGCTTGCGTTCAAATGCTGTAAAAAATAATGAGATCAGGATTATGGATCCCCGAATATGATAACCCTGAATTATGGCATAAAGAAATTTCCCGACGCAGCTTTTTCAAGTATGGGGTAAGTAGTTTTCTTGGACTGGTTGCAATGCAACACTTTGGTGCTACAGGTAACGCACAGTTAGAACAAGTGATCCCACGTGCAAAACATTGCATTGTAATGTTTATGAGTGGTGGACCGAGTCAGTTAGATACCTTTGACCCAAAAGACCCATCAGTAGAAAATAGTGGACCTTTCAAACCGATTCCGACAAGTGTTAAAGGTATTCAGTTTTCTGAACATCTCCCACTTGTTGCTGAACAAGCACATCATCTTTCCGTTATCCGATCAATGGTATCTCGTGAAGGCAACCATGAACGTGCACGTTATTTATTACATACCGGATACGCACCCGGTGGGGCAGTTCGACACCCGACTTTGGGGTCGTTGACCTCTTACTATCTTGATGACGACGGATCTCACTTACCCAGTTGCGTCAATATCAATTCACCGACATATTCTGGTGGGTTCTTAGGAGCATCACACGATCCATTTGTTGTGAATAACCCGTTGGAAAAGGTAGAGGACATTGAATATCCTGCACAAATGGATACACACCGTTTTCGTGAACGTCTCAAAATGCTAAAGAACCTTGAGAAAGATTTTATTGCGAAACGTACGGGGCGCGGGACAGAAGCGCATGAGGCTATTTACAAAAAAGCCGATGAACTTATTAACTCCCCTAATATTAAAGCGTTTGAACTTAAGGAAGAACCGGCCGAAATACGCGAAGCTTATGGTATGAACCGCTTCGGGCAAGGTTGTTTGATGGCAAGGCGACTTATTGAAGCGGGTGTTAATTTTGTTGAGATCACGCTTGATGGTTGGGACACACACGAAAATAACTTTGAAAGAACGAAAGAACTCCTTAACGTTGTTGATCCAGCGTTCGCTATGCTGGTCAAAGACCTGAGTGAGCGTGATCTGCTCGACGAAACCGTTGTTCTATGGCTCGGCGAATTCGGACGAACACCGAAAATCAATACGAACGATGGACGCGATCATCACCCAAACGGCTGGTCTGCTGTGATAGCAGGCGGCGGCACCCGTGGCGGGCAAGTCATCGGAAGCACCGATGAAGATGGGATGAAAGTTGTTACTGATCCTATCACAGTGCCGGACCTGTTTGCCTCGCTCTGTTTCGCGTTAGGGATCAACTATGAAGAAGAAAATTACTCTCGTTCCGGCCGCCCGATACGGGTTGTGAATGAGGGCGCAGTTATCAAGGATTTATTTGTATAAATTGAGTTGAATGTGAGATTACAGTGTAAGAATAAACGTCAAATGCGCTTATGGTATTTGCCGTGTGGCATTCTGTCCGTACGGTATGTGGGAGCGCATAGTGAAACACAACAATTATTATAACCTAAGTTGCCACATAGTCCCATTAATTATAGGTTGGACTATATAAGCGCATTTGACGTTGATTCACTATAGTTTCAGTCGACCTCACGCTTGTATTAAAATAGTGTCAGTCAGGTGTCTATCAGAGAATTCATTATAATAAACATTTCAGTGATAGACACCTTGCACAGGTGTGCGAAATGCGTGTTATTGCAGGCAAATTTAAGGGCAGACGCTTGGCTACACCTAAAAGCATGACTGTCCGACCTACAACTGATAGAGTCAAAGAGTCTGTTTTTAGTATTTTACAAAAAAAAGTAGTTAATACAAGATTTCTTGACCTATGTGCTGGCACTGGCAATATCGGTATTGAGGCACTTAGTCGTGGAGCAAAACAGGTAACCTTCTTGGAACAAAATCTGAAGTGTCTTCGATTGATTGAACAAAATCTTCAGACATGTGGTCTAAAAATCAGTGATCCACAGGTTCAGTTGATGCAAGCAGATGTTTCAAAAGGTATTAATGCACTGCATAAACGATCAGAGACATTTGAACTTGTTTATTTTGATCCGCCTTACGATGCGAAACTTTACAATAAATGCCTCTCACACATTTCAGACACATGCATACTTGAATCTACAGGAATAGTTCTCGTAGAACATCGTAAACGGACCGTACTACCACTGTTTTTTGGACAATTAACATGCGATAGACAAAAACAGTACGGGGATACATGTCTAAGTTTTTACCGTTACTTGTAATTTCAATGTATTCTGCATGTTTTTGTATTAAAGTCGTGTTCACTTGCTTGGAAAAGGAAAACGTGCATGAAACTTGAGGACCTAGCCATCTCACGGCGGGGGAAACTCGTCGTAATCAATCATCAAAAATACCAAATCGAATTTAATTTGTCAAAAGGAACCTGGAATTATAGCAATAAAAACGGCAAAACAATTATCAAGAATGCGTTTACACAGATTGCGCTTAAAGATGAAACAGCACTGAAAACCTCAGATGCTGGGTTTCGGGAATTTACCACAGGACCATTGAAAACTGATGCGTTTGGCAAACATCAAACCTTACGGTTTTCTTATGAGACCGCAAAAACCAATGAACGACGTTTGAATAACGATCTTGGCAGTTCGCAACAGTCATCTAATTCTGTTGATTCGTCTGATTCTGAAAAAGAAGATAACGCATCTGATGGAACCGGCATACGTATACATACTTACCTTACCTGTTACGCCGACCAGCCGTATATTTTACTTAAAGTTGGCGTTGAAAACTTAAACCTAACGCCAATTTGCTTAAAAAATATCACATTAATTGATATTTCTGCACAGCATGGTGGAATCCAATTAGGTGGGCATCCATCTCAATATCAGCTCTTTCTAAAGATACCTCCAATTGCCCTTGCACCAGGCACGCCACGTAAAATCTATGACGGATTCAGTTTAAATCAAGATAATACCTCACATCCTTGCCAAGACGGTCTCCTACACGATACCGATGGCAAAAGATCTCTTGTATTTGGGTTTATCACTACGAACAAGTGGTGGCCCCGCATGCAGATCGGTTACCAAGCTTCTAAACGGAAATCTCAGCAAGGTCTAACGTCTTGGGCACTTTATCATGACTGTGAACATAAAACGTGCCAAACAGGTGAGGAAGTCACATCGGAAATCGGTTATCTTGATTTTTCAGATAATGCTTCTTCTGCTTATATGCGTTATACCGAGCGGCTTGCCGCTGAAAACGGTGCGGATACACTCCCAAATTTACCAGGAAAGAGCTCCTACAACGACCACAAAACTTACGCCAGTTGGAGTTTATCATCGGAAAGCATTCGGGAAGACTTGGATGCAAAAAACATCACTGAACAAACCCGATCAATTGCTAAAAGTCCATTATTCAAACCTGGACTCACTGGTGGAATAAACTGTATTCATCTGGAAGCGGGATGGCAAGCAAATCCAGGGTATTTGTCATTGGACGCAGATCGTTTCCCTCAGGGTATGGGACCAGTGGTTGAGGAGATTCACGCGAAGGGGTTTAAAGCCAGCATCTGTATTGATCCATTTATCATCGATCAGAATTCAGAATTAGTCCAAAAGCACCCCGAAGTTTGCCTGCGCCCTAAAAACAGTGAACAAACACCATCAGCAGATGATAAGCAGCGAAAACGTGTTATTGATAAACCCGTTGAAGTCCATCTTCCCGGTAGAGGAGCACCCCTTGCTATATTAGATGTTTCGCACCCTGAAACACAGGTCCACTTACAAAAAGTTCTAAAGCAATTAGTTGATGAATGGGGATATGACTTGATTAAAGCGGATTTGTCAAGTTATACAAGTGGTATGCTGTCAGTTACCCCCAAATGTGGTTTGGCACGACAGTTCCTTGACTTCGGCACAGTTGTATCGCTTAGCTGTTCGTTTGCTAAAAGAAGCAGCTGAGGCGACTGAAAATGAGGTGGTCCTTGCAGGTTACAACGTAGTTGAGAGTGTCAGCATCGGAAGTTTTGCTCTTAATTACCCGCTTGTGCGTCAGAAATATGTGGATAACAGTGATACATGGCATCAACAAAATGGGACAAAACATCGGTTTAGCCGCTACGTTGGTCATCTTAATGCACATAAAACACTTTGGCACCATGCGTACGGGGATTTAATTGTTGATGAACCGCGTCCTATAAATGAAGCAATTGTTGAAATGACCGCCGCCGCATTGAGCGGCGCTGCAGTTTCATGTACGAATACGCCAACAACTTTCTCTACACCACGTGCTAAATTAGTAGCAAAGTTATTCCCACTTTCTGGAAAGGCAGCAACCCCGATTGACCACTATGATGAAGTTTTTCCACGAATTTTGCATCTACCGGTTGAAACACCTCGCGAATCTTGGAATCTTGTTGGTATTTTTAATTGGAGAGATCAACAGGACGATCTCCATTTAAATTTAGAGGCGTTTGGTCTTAATTCTGAAAAAGACTACCTTGTCCACGATTTTTGGATGCGTCAATACTTAGGTATTGTCTCTAAAAATGTTACGCTTCTAAATATTGCACCCCGTTCAGCCAAATTGCTCTGTTTCCGAGAAGAACAAAAGGTCCCACAATTGCTCTCTACAGACATGCATTACACACAAGGCAGCGTAGAGATTTTGTCAGCGGGATGGGATAGCTGCAGTCAAAGTTATCTGCTTATTTGTCAACCGCCTCGGGAGGCAGAAGGGACATTTTTTATTCATGTGCCAGAAGATTACATTCCAATAGGTTTATCTGCTTACGGAAGTGATTATCAATACGAGTGGAACAAACCGATTTATCAGCTCACTTTCGGTGCAACCGAGTCGTTAATCCACGCGAGTATTCAATTTACGAAAACTTCTGGTAGTTCCACAAAACCGTGATGTATAGTAAACTTTGAAATGTTTGGGACACTTTGATAAACCTATTTTGGAACATAACTAACAATAGAAGTTGTGCTACTATGTAGCAACTTAGGTTAATCCACTATAAAGCGGTTTTTCAAATATGAATAGGTTATTGCATCCGAACCACCAGCGTTCCCATTTTATCAGTTTCCATTGGTTGAAAACATCTGGAAGGCAGTTTGGATTGAAACCGTAATGCTCATGTATTGAGAATCCTTCAACAATTCTGAGGACTTTTAGTAAGTCAAGAAATTTTTCAACGCGAGGGTGTTGCACCGTGATGATAACCTGTCCATTAGGCTTTAGGTATTTCCAACATGCATCAGCAGCTTTTGGAAATATTTCCATCGGAATATGTTCCGCGACGGCTAACATCGTAATGACATCAAAGGTTTCGTCTTTAACGAAGTCGTATGGGAAATATCCGGGTATAAGGCAACACGTCCCGAATTCCACGGTTTGTGTGAGATGTGAGTCAATACCTACAGCCGCCTGCAAATGCCCATTGAGATAACGTAAAAAATTACCGTCCCCAGTCCCAATGTCCAAGAGACGTGCTCCTGCCGGAATGTACGGTTCGACTTTCGTAAATCGGAGATATTCAAGAAAGGAATCCAGAGGTTTTCTTGGATACCTATCGCCCTGTTGATACTTCCTGTTTTTGAGAAATCGGGTAATGGGGTTTTTCATTTTTTCTTTGGTTCTGTCGCCAAGTATTTGTCATCGGTTTTTATATCCAGTGGATAGCGAATTTCCCAAATTTTAAGAGGGGCAGTATCTTCACCATTTTTAGGATATATCGGAACAAAGGTGTCCGAGAAATCGCCAAGGAAATAGAGACGGACAGCAAGGCTCTGCCAACCGAGATTAGAAATATGGTACGCCTTTTCAAGTTCACCGTTTTCATCGTAATATAGGATAACGTTTCCGTGTGGATTGTCGTCAGTTGCAGTTTTGTAAATATGGCGTTTGCTACCTTTGAACGCCACATAAGGAAGACGGGCTATTCCCCCTTCCTTCAGACGTGCTGTTATGAAATCGGGCGGTGATGTTATATCAGGCTCTTCAATGTACAGAAAAGGCGTTTGTTCTATTCTTGAGAGACGTTTGTATCCAAGTTGAACAAGGCTGGTGAATCCGAATCTTTTATCACCGTTTTCATCGCTGCCGATATAAGAATAGGTAAAGGCACGGTCAATCAATCCCCATTCTCTGAGCATCAGATGTGTTGCGCCATGGGTTTTGAGAAATTCAAGTGCTTCTCGTACGTCTTTTGCGCAATATACGTGGCGATAATAGAGGTGGACCCAGTGCGGGAGAAAAGTATCCTGATCAGTGATGGTTTTGACACCACCGAAAACGTTAAGTCTGCTGCCATAACTCCAATTCGCTGCCATGACGGTCCCTTGTGAGAGTTCAGTATTTATCCAATTGAGTGCCTGCGCTATATCTCCTGTTCCAGGGAGCGGTTTTCGCCAATAAGCGGCGGCAGGAACTGCACTGTTTGCATGCCCACCGAGGGGAGCCCAAAAGAGAACAGGGACTAAAACAGCAATTGCAATTGTAGCGGGTATCCACTGCGGTTTTTTGAGTTGTTGCGTGAGTGCCGCTGGCAACTGCCATAAAAGCCATGCGGTGCCGTATGCAAGCGGTACGCCTATGAAGAAATCATAACGTTTTGCACCACGTGAAAGTGCCACCCACAACACAAACCATACAAGCATTATAACTGTTACCAATTCATTTTTCGCTGTTTCTTTTCGCAAACATGCAATTGTGAGAGTGATAACCGTGAGTCCCAGTGAAATGAGAAAGAGTGTATCGCAGCTGCCCTCTCCAATCAACTCACTCAGAGGCCATCGGAAAAAGGTTGTTGCGGTGAAAAGCGAGAGGGCTACTGCAAGAGGAATCCCGTTCTGTTTCCAAAGGTACAAACTCCCAAGTATCAAACCGAGACTGCCCAACATAAATACGGTGCCGTACCTGCCCGGCCAATACCCAAAGTTCGGATCAACAAGTTCTGTCATATCCTTCATGAGTCGGTTTTCTTGGAATATGAACGCGGTCCTCTCAAATGTCCCGGATTGCAGCAGAATATAACCAATTCCTATTCCGATGCCGAACAAGGTGAGTCCTCCTGCAAGTTTCCGGGCATGCGGACGTAGCAGTGGGTAATATTTCAAGAACAGGTATCGCAGTCCACGCATGATGAAAACTGCAATTGGAGGGGCAAGTGTTAGCGCAGCCAGATGCGTTGCATAAGTATATCCGCTCCGATAGGCAGGACTGATGAGATAGAGTCCTGGAACAAACATGACTATCCATATTAGATACTCTGTTAGGTGGAACTCTGTCTCTGTAGTGCAGAATTTCCAGAGTTCTGCACAAAGGATAATTAACACAAAAAGCCCAAAAATTTCCCATGAAAGTCCGCCCAAGAAGACAATAAATCCAGCAAGTGCGGTAGCGAAGTATCGGTACCAATTACCAATCCCTTTACTTTCATTTTCAGCGGACTTATACGGTATCTGTTCTTTCCATAGATAAACAGCAATAGCAAGTACGCCGAACATCCAGCACCAGGCATCGCGATCACCGAAGCCTGCAGCGCTACGTTCTACACTTCCGGGTAACGTTGCCAAAAGCACAGCAACAATGGACGCAAACAGCAGTCCGTGACTACGGACAAGGAAAAGAAATAATATGCCAAGCCCTAAGGTAAAACAGAGAGCGGTAATGTAGAGTTGAATGTGATACCGCGTGAGTGCAGGAAAGATCCACGCCAATGCTTTATGCGTATAGGCGATGGCATAAGAATAGAGTGGTAACAATTGACCGTTATCTCTGCCGAGGGGAAGCCAACGGTGTGTATCGCGTGGGGGGAGGGTGCCGTGTTCGGCAATCTGATCCGCCATCCATTGGTAAAGGAAAGCATCATTTTCTGTAAAGTGTTCTGTGGGGAGATTTTCTACACCTTGTACACGTATCCCAAGAGTGAGAAACATGAGGTATAAAAGCAGTGCACAGACGAGGATTTTCCGAAGATAAACAGGTAATTGCATCCTAACTCAATTTTTCATGGATGGGTTCTGTACCCCAATTCAATAGCACAGTTATGGGCAGGGTAAGGTTCTAATAGCAGACACGATACAGCGTTTTTAGGGACGCACTTATCTTGTTAACTTTTCGTGCCTACTGTGTCTCGTGTTCGGTTGCAGTTAAGACTTTTTTCAATATTGGATTGCGTTCAAGTAAATCTTTATTGGCTTTTCTAACACGTTCCACCCGCTTTGCACAGCATTTGCAGTTTTTCTTCTTTCCAGGGGTTGTTGTGATAGCAGATGTCTGCTTTGGCGTGTGCATCGGGAGCGTATTTGTTGCGTATCCGATAAAACAAACAAGGACACCAATGATTGCGAAGATGCCAATGCTATATAGAAAAAAGTTGTTTTTCATAGAGAGGTTTCTCCATTTTCTCAAAACTTCGGTACAAATCCATGGTCACGAAGCATCTCTAAATGCCTTTTCGCGCCTGCTTCTGAAGCAAAGTTCTGTATCTGTTGTTTAAAAAGTTCAAGGACTTCATCTATTGTTTCCTCTGAATATCCTTTTGATTGCCCATTTACCCTTAATGATTCAAAAAAATTAGGTGGCATTTCTTCAAGTACTTTACCACTTCGGATATTTTCAAAATATGCTTGCTGTTCTTCAGCAGAAAGAGAGTTTAAATGATTTGCAATTTCTTTATTTCGTATTTCTGACTGCTTCTTGACTTCATCTATCCCAGCTTTAATTTCATTTAACTTGTTATCGATAGTCTCCAAATACTTTCTTTTCTTATCCATTTCCTCGGCACTTAAGTCTTTATGATTATGACCATTAGAATCATCCGGATGATGTGTGTGCTGATTTAATACTTCTGACACAGAGTCTGGTAATGTGTTTACTGACCCCTCACTTTCTACAAGTGTATCAGTAGTGTCATCATCATCTTCTTCTTGAGATATTTTCTGCCCTTGAGATGTTTCTACAGACGCTGCGTCTGACGTGTTTTCCATTGTTGTTTGGGATTCGGTGTTGTAACGCATAACCGGTTCCGCTATGAGTTTAGGACGTACAATGGCGGAATACCATATTGCCCATCCTAATATTCCTATAACACACGAGATGCCTGAAGCAAGAAAGATTTTTTTCCAAGTGAACATATTTATCACCTCTTTGGTTTTGAGACAAACACCGCATTTCCAGCAAAAAATCGGTATTTGTCTCATGAAGTTAACGTTTCACAGAATGAGTAAACAATTAAGAGTCGCAGCCTCCAGTATCACAACCTCCGCCATTGTGTTCTGCTTCGCAAGCATCAATGGCGGCTCTAAGCTCCCTACCACGTTCCCAAAGGTAATTTACGACATCATTAGCAGCATCAATCATCCATTGTGGGGCTCCTATATCTATCAGGTAATCCCTTGCGTCTATCGCCCATGATAATGCTTTCATAACTAGATTTAATAACACTTCAAGCCAACCACAATGCCACGCCAACGCTGGCATAACAGTTAGAAACATCATCGCACAAATGAGAATTAAACTCGTCACAACTAAGATTTTGGAGCTTGTTCTCGGCAATCTAATTGTATTCGTCATTTTCATTTCCTTCCTTTAACTCCCATAACGAGGAGTCAATGTTAGTAGAAGGAGAAAATGCAATTTGCCAATGCTATCCGAATCGTGCTTGTTTTTACTTAGCACTCATGCGGGTAGTATTTTACAAATTATACCATTTCTCCCGTAATTTATCAAATAAAACTTAATCAATTACTCTCCCGCTTAACTAATGTAGTGGCGTTTTACGTTACGGTCTTCTTCCACCGCTTTATCACACGTTTCACGCACACTTCAACATCAGTCGGGGAGACACCTAATTTTTCACTAATCTCTTTGAGAGGTTGGTTGTCTAAATACCGTTCCATAATCTTCTGTTCTTGAGATGGAAGTTCGCTGATCAGTTCGTCTAACTGATGCGCAATCGGGCTTAACCATTCACGCATCCGCTCCCATCTTTTCTGAACTGCCTCGGCAGTTGAACCTATCGCTTCAGCAATCTCCCTCGGCTTTAGGCCATCCAATAGGTATTCAACAACCTCAAGATCCTTTTCTGGTAGAAGTCGCAGGAGACGTCTCAACAGATAATGTTCTGTCTCAGTTTGTTGTGCCTGCTGTGCTGCAAGCATTGATGCTTCTGCAGCACCTTCCGAATTATCAAGAGAGACGAATTCTGACATCTGTTCGGTTTCACGTTGGTAATCTCTCAGCCGGTCAATTGCCGCATTTTTCGCTGTGGTATATAACCATCCCACGAGTCTCTCAGGATACTTAATCGCTTTTCTCTTATTGAAGGCTTTGCGGAAAGTTTCATTGGTGATTTCATCGGCATCTTGGCATTCTCTACGATTCTGAAAACGTGAGCGCGTATCGCCTTATAATGCTTTTCCATAAGCAGACTCAGTGCTTCTTCGCTTCCCGTTTCCAAAAACCTCCGATGGAGTGCATCATCCATTTTCCCTTTCCGACAAAAAAATTATTCTTGCCTTCATTAATACTCACGTAGATTTGGGGACAATTCCGACAAAAAATAATTTTTTTATAGTCCATCTCATAAATCAGCTATAGGGCGAGGTCCCCGGGGAATGCCTCAAGCAGCGTTCATTACGGACCTATTGTCAAATTTCCGTGCTTTGTGATACAATAGTGTTCAGTGAGAGAAAACCACTTCTTATTGGAGGGCTATATGAAAATTGACAAAATTGAGTCGTTTTTCATTGGAAACGGTTATGTAATTAGAATTTGGACCGATACTGGACTGAGTGGCATTGGGCAGACAGCGTGTTGGGGCTACCCTGAGGCAGTTCAAAAAATAGTGGGGACCTTTGAGAAATATCTCATTGGACAGAATCCGTTACGCATTGAACATCACTGGCAGTATCTCTATCGTATGGGACCATTCAAAGGGACTGCGCTGAGTGGTGCTATCAGTGCAGTTGACATTGCCTTGTGGGACATTAAAGGTAAACATCTCGGTGTGCCGATCTGGGAACTGTTAGGCGGAAACTGTCGGGATAAAATCCGATTGCACCTGCTTGGCGGTGGTGGCACTCCCGAAACGATGTTTGAAGCAGCAAAAGCTGCAGTAGCGGAAGGCTTCACCGCTCTTAAGTTTGATCCGTTGGTTGGGAATTTTCAGGATATGGCGTTAGATCGGCTTGTGAAAACAGCGCGAGACCTTGTTGCTGCAGCAAGAGATGGCGGTGGGCCTGACCTTGATCTGATTGTTGAGGTGCATCGGAAACTGACACCGATGAACAGTGTCGTCCTGGAGTCGGCATTGGCCCCCTTTAATCTCTATTTCATTGAAGACCCGATTCAGATAGATACCATCACAACACAAGCAGAATTAGCAAAACGGATGACAACCCCTCTTGCCATTGGCGAACGCAATGTAAGTATCTGGGAATTCCGTGAAATCCTTGAAACAGGCGGGCCGCAATATGTCCGTCCGGATGTCGGTTTAGCAGGCGGGTTGACACACTGTAAAAAAATCGCTGCAATAGCAGAGGCGTATCACAGCGCGGTTGTTACGCATAACTTTCTGGGGCCGCTGATTACTGCTGCTTCGCTGCATTTAGATGCAAGTATTCCGAACTTTGTCACACAGGAATATACCAAAGCTGATGAATCTGATCGTTTTGCAGTCTACAAAGTTGCGTATCAGCGAGAAGGTGGCTACATCCCGATTCCTGAAGTACCGGGCTTAGGTGTTGAACTTGACGATAGTTTAATTGAAGCGACTCCATTTCAACCAATGAATACCGGCTCTACGCCTTTGCGTAAAGACGGTTCTGTTGCTTATGCAGTGTAATCCCAGTAATTGGGCAGAGTAGGTTGATATAAGTTTCAAACTTGCGAGGAGATTGAAATGAATGCCGATGAAAAATATCTATTTGATCTGAACGGTTATCTCATCATAAAGAATGTGTTAACACCTGAAGAAGTCGCATTAGCAAATGAGGCGATTGATAAGCATGGCGAAAACATGAATATTCGTCCGCGTGAGCAAACACTTGATGGCGGTTCGCCAGAATTAAGAGGGGAACACGGCAGAGGTGAACTTGGAGGGATGCTTGGATGGGAAGAACCGTGGTGCAATCCGTTTCGGCACATGTTAGCACATCCCACACTTGTTCCATATCTGAACGAAATATTGGGAAAGGGTTTTCGTATGGATCATCAGATGTTTCTTCTCTCTATGGACAAAGGTGCTGAGGGTTTTATTTTTCACGGTTCATCAGGTCCTGGGTTCGATCCGAATCAGTATTATATTTTTCGCGATGGTAGGATGCACAACGGCCTGACTGTTGTCACATTTCAACTCACCGATGTGCCACCTGGTGCTGGCGGACTGATTGTGATACCGGGAAGTCATAAAAGCAACTACCCGTGTCCGCAAGAGATGCGGCTTTATCAGAAGCATCAGGAACAAATCCGACAACTCGTCTGTGATGCAGGCGATGTGGCGATTTTTACAGAGGCGGTGACGCATGGCACGCTTCCATGGACAGCCGATCATCCGAGGCGTTCAATTTTAACGCGCTACACCGCAGGCAATATGGCTTATGTGCCTGCTTATTCTATCCCCGAATGGGCAAATGAACGGCAGCGCGCAGTTATGGAACCGCCGTACCACTCACGACTAAATAGACCTGTGCTGGATACGTAATTGAATTAGCGCGAACTTGATTGGGCAAATATAGAATCAGTTCGCAACTTTCCGCGAAAGGAATATTTCAATGTCTACTTCAACAAGTGCAATTCTCGGATTAATTTTCTTGGGCTTAGCGAATGCTTCCGTTTTCTTGATGTTCAAGTTATGGGGTTACCCATTTGATAAAGAAACACATAAGAGCGAAGCACCGCGATCATTGGTGCTGCTACATCGATGTCTCGGTTATGCTTACGCTATACTTTATATCTTTATGATGTGGCACATGATACCGCGTCTATGGAATTATCAGGTAGAATTACCACCGCGCACTGTCGCGCATTTAATGCTTGGGATTACTATCGGTGTGTTGATTTTGGTTAAGGTTGCCATTCTGCGATTTTTTAGACATTTTGAAGAAGCAATGCCGTATATCGGTGTTTCTTTACTGATTTGTACCTATCTATTGATAGGGTTATCAGTGCCGTTTACATTTCGTGAAACTGTGCTTCGTAGCCAAACACGGGCATTTAGTGATGAAGGTATAGCGAGAACTCGAAAATTAATTGAAACTGCCGGATTACCAGCGGATGCACCACTTGACCAACTTGCATCAAAACGGAAATTACGTGAAGGACAACATGTTTTACAGCGAAAATGCGTTATCTGTCATGATATGCGGACGATTCTTGCAAAACCACGCACACCGCCAGACTGGGTGCGTCTGGTTAATCGTATGGCGATAAAGCCTGTTATCGGAGAACCGATCTTTGTAGAAGAACAGTGGAGCGTTTCCACATATCTTATCGCAATTACACCTGATATTAAGACAGCAGTCAAACAGCAGCGCGCAGAAAAGATGCGAACCGATGAAGCAAAAGCAGCTGCCGAAATTGCAGTCTCTATAATGAAAGACGAATCGGCAAATGTTGGAACAGCGGATACTTACGATGCAGCCGTAGCAAAAGCGCTCTTTGAGGACAAATGCTCACAATGCCATCCGCTTGGGGATGTAGAAGATTATCCACCTCTATCCAAGGAAGACACAACCGAGATGATCACTCGGATGATTGAGAACGGGCTTTATCTTACAGAAAAAGAGGTTGAGCTGATTACGCGTTATGTAAATGACAACTACCTTGAAGAATAGCTGTCATTAGACAAATGGAAAATCTGAGGATAAAATGAAAACTTTTACACTTTCAACAGAACAGCTAATTGAGAAACCGCGTGACGAGGTCTTTTCATATTTTTCGGATGCGCATAATCTGGCAGAGATTACGCCACCATGGCTCAAATTTGTAGTGCTAACACCTCGCCCAATTGAGATGGCGGTTGGCACGCTGATAGATTATCGTTTGAAACTTCGCGGTATTCCTGTCCGATGGCAGAGCGAAATTACCGAATGGAACCCGCCACATTTTTTCGCAGATGAACAACGCAGAGGCCCCTACAAATGCTGGATACATAAACACACATTTGTTGAAACTGAGGGGGGAACACTTGTCGGAGACGAGGTTGAATATGCTGTGCTGGGGGGACAACTGATTAACAAACTTTTTGTGCGTCCGGATATAGAAAAGATTTTTGCGTACCGTTCTCAGAAATTACAGGATTTACTGAATACATAGCGCACGTTAGGTTTAAGAATAGTAAACAATCATTAGTTGAGACACTCCTTAGTTCCGTGAATCAACGCCAAATACGCGTATGGTATTTGGCGGGGACGATATGTTTTCGAAACATATCAACAATAAATATGCCGTTCCTACGGAACTCAAGAGGGACGGTGACAACGTTTTTCTATAAACATAGCGTCCCTACGGGACTGAAGATCTCTTAAAATGTTCCGAATATACATAATGTAAAATTACCAATTTAATTACTTAATCTTCATATAGGTTGCGCTACAATTGTGTGTAAGTAATTATAGATTCCACTATAAAATTTAGAACTTACACATTCCCCTTGAGAAGGGGATAAAGGGGGTAGTCCTTCACTGTTAGAGCAGAATAAAGAGGGTGTCTTTATATTCGCTTCACTTTGCTAACTTTTGCTTCAAATATCCCCACCGAGTCGTCACTTTCTCCAATGGAGATACAGCCAGCGGCCCTTCAACCCAATGCGGATAGTAAGCGTGTCCTAACGGTAGATCCGTTAACTTCGTCATTTTGCGGCTATTCAGATCATACCGATAGATATTCCGGGCACCCCCCGCTTCTTTATATGAAAGCAGCACTGTGTTATCATCCCCCATCCACGCTAAACCGCCCACATCCCCATATTTTCCCTCCGGTACGGGCAAATTGTGGATATCGCGCCTCCCCGTGGACACCTTATGAACAATAAAACTGCGCACTAAGGGCTCCAGATGTGTCTCAGAATACAGAATGGACTTACCGGAGGGAGACCAACACGGAAAAGAACGGAGTGTCAAGCCAACGGGGGCAGGGACGATCTCTTCTTTTCTGCGACCATCGGCATCCATAACCCAGATAGCATCTCCATTTTGATAAACAATCTGGCTACCGTCAGGAGACCAACACGGAGATTGGGTGTACCCGCCTTCTATTTCGTTATTTGTCAGCGTTTTGAGTTTGTCACGGGCTAAGTCGTAGACGTAAATATCTAACTCGCCTGTCCGGAGACTGTCAAAAGCGATGTACCTCCCATCTGGAGAGGGGACGGGGTCTGTGCCTGTTCGATGGGGGTCCACCATAAAGCTGTGTTCATTGCGGCCTGTTTCATCTATGATGAAGAACTCTCTATGTACTGTTGCCCCTGTGTTCCATCTGCCTTCCCTCCAGTCTCTTTCGAACACGATCCGTTTCCCATCAGGAAACCATCGCGGCACACGATCATAACGATGGGAGGGCGTAATTCTGCGTAAGTTGCTGCCATCATCATCCATCGCATAGATATGATAGAGCGTTCCTCCGACGTGTTTCATTTTCGCTTGAAACACTATTTTTGCGTGAATATTCAACGCACAAAGCAAAAAAATAACAAGACAGCCGAACAGATGCAAAAGTGTTGGGCAACGTTTCATTCTCATGGCATACCTCCTTTCGTGTAGAGTCTGCAGGCATCTTTTACCAATCGTCAATATGATTAGAGGTGTCTTTATATTTTACTTCACTTTGCTAACTTTCGCTTCAAATATCCCCACCGAGTCGTCACTTTCTCCAATGGAGATACAGCCAGCGACCCTTCAACCCAATGCGGATAGTAAGCATGTCCCAACGGTAGATCCGTTAACTTCGTCATTTTGCGACTATTCAGATCATACCGATAGATATTATAGACATTCCCCGCTTCTTGATATGAAAGCAGCACTGTGTTATCATCCCCCATCCACGCTAAACCCCACACTTGACCATATTTTCCCTCCGGCATGGGCAAAAGGTGGATATCGCGCCTCCCCGTGGACACCTTATGAACAATAAAACTGCGCACTAAGGGCTCCAGATGTGTCTCAGAATACAGGATGGACTTACCGGAGGGAGACCAACACGGAAAAGTACGGAGTGTCAAGCCAACAGGGGCAGGGACGATCTCTTCCTTTCTGCGACCATCGGCATCCATGACCCAGATAGCATCTCCATTTTGATAAACAATCTGGCTACCGTCAGGAGACCAACTCGGAAATTGGGTGTACCCGCCTTCTATTTCGTTATTTGTCAGCGCCGTGAGTTTGTCACGGGCTAAGTCGTAGACGTAAATATCTAACTCGCCCGTCCGGAGACTGTCAAAGGCGATGTACCTACCATCAGGAGAGGGGACGGGTTCTGTCCCTGTTCGATGGGGGGCCACCATAAAGCTGTGTTCATTGCGGCCTGTTTCATCTATGATGAAGAACTCGCGATGCATTGTTGTCCCTGTGTTCCGCTTGCCTTCCCCCCAGTCTCTTTCGAACACGATCCGTTTCCCATCAGGAAACCATCGCGGCGCACGATCATAACGATGGAGGGGCGTAATTCTGCGTAAGTTGCTGCCGTCATCCTCCATGGCGTAAATATGATAGCGCTTTGCTCCCAGATGTTTCAGTCCTGCTTGGAACACTATTTTGGCATTGCTATTGAACTGACAAAGCAAGAAAATAGCAAAACAGCTGAACAGATGCAAAAGTGTTGGGCAACGTTTCATTCTCATGGCAAAGCTCCTTTCGTGTAGAGTCTGCGGGCTCTCATAAGAGCCCGCAGACAATAGAATCGCAAAAGTTATTCATTAAGCGGATTCTCAGGAACATGGAGATCCTCGGAGTCAGAGACGGTGTGGTTATCCACATTTTCTCCGATGTTTGCGGAGGCCGTGACATGCCCTTCAACTCTATAATTACCTGGGTTGAGTCGTCCCCCTCTCAGATCCATGGAGTTGGAGTCAGGCGTGTAATACGCAATATCAAACTCTCCTTTTTCCGCCTGAAGCGCGCCACCTCTCCACAGTCCCGGCGGCTGGGTCCATAAGTCAGCTGCCCAATTGCCGTTGGGTGTTAAGCGGACAACCTTATAACTCAGATTAAACCCATATCCGATTTGATTTTCGCTGTAGCTTTTGACGCTTGCTGATGCAGTGACTTCTGCGCTGTGGCCGTTCCAGCCGACATCTATTGATGCGTACAATTCCGCCCCGGTATGGTTTCCAAACTGTGTTTCCGTTTTAGGATAGGTGTAGACGGTCACGCTGTAAGATTCGGTGTCAGAGTCGTCACCATCAGCATCATCCTCAAGTGGCCATGCTCTCGCCTTTATCGTATAACTTATCCCGAAGGGGGACCCAGGATAATCGAGGTTATTGGGCGAGAAATAGGCATCGGTTGTGACATTATCTCCCCAACTACTGTCTATGTATTTCTCGTTGATATACCAATCAACCACGAAAAATGGCTCATCTGTTTTCACATAAGCCGAGTGATAGAGATTACCCGTATAGTCATAATATCCACCATAACTGGGGTACATCTCCTCTATTTCAAAGCCCTGACTACTCTTGACCATTCCGAACAAAGACAAGGAAAGTAACATCGCCACGGCGATGCCAATTGATCTAAATTTCATTTTTTTCTCCTATTAGTTGATATGTTTTTGATAACATATCGTAGAGTTGATCGGGTTCCCCGTACTTGTTCGGTAGACCTTCCACCGGCTTAATAAAGATTCAGGGCACCCTGGCTACTACACCAAAATATCTCGTCATTAAAGTTGAGAAGGGGCCCCTTCTTGAGATATTTTATTGTAGTAGTTATTAGTATTATATAACGAATTCTAAAGAAAGTCAAATATAAATTTGAAAAAAAATAAAAATTAGGGTAAAATGTAAAATATAGTAAACCAACAAATTCAGATTTATGAGATACGCTCTCATACTTATAACTTTAGAATGGACATTCCACCAATTCCCAAAATTGCTTATACTGAATCTCACGTTTTTTATTTCAAAATACTCGGAAATGGTAAATGCCGCCACAAAAAAGGTATTGCGTCAGGAGAACTATGAAAAATACCTATAAAAACGTTATGTTTGTTATTGCGGACGACTGGAGTCGTATCGCAAGATGTTACGGCAATGAGGTCATTAGAACACCGCGCATTGATGAATTTGCAGAGCGCGGCGTTGTTTTTGACTACGGATTTTGCACAAGTCCTTCGTGTGCGGTGAGTCGTGCATGTATCCTCACGGGGCAACATAGCCATACACACGGACAATATGGGCATTGCCACGGCATTCACGGATTCCGCACGCACGAACACATGCAGTCAGTTCCGAAGATTTTGAAAGCACACGGATTTGCCACCGCGTGCATCGGGAAAAAGCACGTTGAACCTAAGAGTGTTTACCCTTTTGATTATGAACCACAGGTTAACCCTCGCAGCCCTGTGGCAGTCGCAGAGAAAATTGAAGAATTCCTTACACAAAACACGGGTGCGCCGTTTTATCTCCATGTCGGATGCACCTATCCACATCGTGCAGGCAAAGGGTTTGGAAATGATCGGGAGCATGCGGGTATTGAACCGGGTTCCTACAGTCCTGACGAGATAATCGTGCCGAATTTCCTGCCGGATGTCCCTGCTGTGCGTGAAGACCTTGCCGACTATTACGAAAGTGTCTCAAGATGGGATGCGGTTGTCGGTGCAGCTTTAGATGCGCTTGATGCCTCTGGACGCGCAGATGAAACGCTTATCTTTGTTACCACAGACCACGCGATGCCGTTCCCTGGTGCAAAAGCATCCAGTTTTGATAGCGGCCATCACTGCCCACTGCTGATTGCCAGTCCTACGCAACAGCGGCGCGGTCTCCGCAATCAGGCACTTGTGAATTGGGTTAATTTTGCACCAACTATGTTAGATTGGTGCGGTGTTTCTTACCCTGATGGAAAAGACGCGTTCCCCGGTAGGTCTCTGCTTCCTATACTTGAAGATGACAGTTCACATCCCGGTAACGGAGAGTGGGAAGAAACCTATTACTCTCACTGCTTCCACGAAGTGACTAACTACTATCCATATCGGGTATTACGGGGACGGAGATATAAATATGTCCGCAATTTGGCATATCAGTTGGAGACACCACTACCGAGTGACTTGTTCCGTTCTATTTCATGGACAGCTGTGCGGAACGACAACATTCAAAAGTTAGGTGAACGGCGACGGGAAGATTTTGTACATCAAAGTCGCGAAGCACTGTTTGATATGCAAGAAGACCCGGCAGAATCTCGGAACCTTATTGATGTCCCAGAATTGCAGGACACAGTCAACGAAATGCGCCGAAAAGTCATTGAATTTAGGCAGAAAACTAAAGACCCTTGGCTTGAGCAGTCCTTTCAGGAAGGGGAAACACAGCCGTTTTTCACGTGATATAGTAAAGCATATAATTACTTGGACATTTCATCTTTGTAGCACAACCTGTATGAAGATTAAGAAAATATTTCGGTAATTTGGCGAGGTTAGGAAACCTCGCCAGCGGGGGAGTACACCTGCCTCGTACGGATAAAAAATTACCGAATTAATAAATTAATCTTCATTTAGGTTGTGCAGAAACGGAACATATAGGTGTCAACTTAGTGTGTCCTTTAATAAGATTTGACCTATTCTTATGTAGCACAAACTTTTAGTTTGTGCATTGTGAGACGCAAACTAAAAGTTTGCGGTACTAAAGAGAGTTCTGCGATCTTATATATCCGATAATCTTGATTCAGACACGCCTAATGCGCGGCGAAAGCGTGCCTATTAGGAGGTAAATTGACACATAAGGGTTGTGCAGAAACGGAACACAACCTAACAGGTTGTGCTACAACACATGCAGTCCGTTAGGTTTGCTAAACGCATAGATCAAAAGTGTTCAGGTAATTCTAAAATCTACTATAGCAGTTAATAATCAGCGGTCAGCAGTCAGAAAGAGATTGTTTTATCAAAACTGTTTTTCTCTGAAAACTTACAACCGACAGCCATTAAAATATGCAAAACTACGATTTAGAGGCAATGAATGCCCGTATTCAGGCAGATAGCAGCCTCATACAGCAAATACTGGACGAGACAGGCAAAATTATTGTTGGGCAACGCGCATTGCTTGAAGGTTTGATTATCGGACTGCTTTGTAACGGGCACGTTTTGCTGGAAGGTGTCCCTGGACTTGCGAAGACCACTGCTATTGCGGCCCTTGCCAAAACGATTGACGCGTCTTTCAGCCGACTCCAATTTACGCCTGATCTGCTCCCTGCGGACCTCATCGGCACATTGATTTATGACCAGCAAAAAGGCGAATTTTATACCAAGCAAGGTCCTATTTTCGCCAACGTTGTCCTTGCAGATGAAATAAACCGCGCGCCAGCAAAGGTGCAAAGTGCATTGTTGGAAGCAATGCAGGAACGACAAGTTACGATTGGCGGTACCACCTATCCACTTGACGACCCCTTTATCGTTTTAGCCACACAAAACCCGATTGAGCATGAAGGCACTTACCCACTGCCTGAAGCACAAGTAGATAGATTTATGCTAAAGGTAAAGGTTAACTACCCATCACATGCAGAGGAATTACAAATCCTGCGGCGGATGACAACGGAAGAGCTGTCTGAAATTCAGCAGGTGGTTTCCTGTGAAGATATTATCAGATTCCGTGAACTCACGCGCGACATCTATATGGCAGAACAGTTAGAGACTTACATCGTCGATCTTGTGTGTGCTACACGCGCACCAGAAACGTATCAATTAGACGAATTAAGTCCGCTGATTGAATATGGCGCATCGCCGCGCGCCACTATTTTTCTTGCGCTTGCCGCACGGGCGCGGGCATTCCTCTCACAGCGCGGGTATGTAACACCTGAAGACATCCATGAAGTCGGGATGGATGTGTTAAGGCATCGGGTAATCATAAGCTATGAGTCAGAAGCAGAGGGGCTTGATGTTGAAAATATAATCACACAAGTCTTTTCAAAGATTGAAGTGCCATAATCGAATAAAAAAGCGAGTCCTACTCCTCTGTCTGTCCTGCAACAGCAGAAGCACGAGCACCAACACCAAGCACCGCAAGAAAACCCTCAGAATCAGCGTGGTCGAAATCACCAATTGCTTCCATTGATGCTGTCTCCTCTGAGTACAACGAATGTGGAACACCGGTTGCAGCATGAAATGCAACATTCCCTTTATATAGAGCCACCGTAATCGTTCCACTTGCTAAACGCGTCAAAAGTTCAATTGAGGCAAGCGATGCCTGTGTAGCAGCATCAAACCAATAGCCTTGATAAATCTGTTCAGCGATTGTGGATGCCACACCATCAAAATGTCTGCGTGCGCGTCTATCTAAAAGCAGTTGCAGCAAAAACTCGTAACATCTACCAAGCAATTCCATCCCAGGTGATTCATAAACGCCACGACTCTTTATACCGACAAATCGATTTTCAACAGTGTGAATCCCAATGCCGATCCCGTTTTGTCCGCCAATTCGGTTTGCTGCTATCAAGCTCATCAAAGGTGTGCAAGGACTCCCGTTCACTTCGACGGGCGTTCCCCGTGCAAACGTAACGGTGAAGTGTTCTATATCATCTGGCGCATCTTTCGGATGCACACCCATTCCTGGTGTAATAAACCCTGCTGGTGTTTTTAGTGATTCTAACCTGCCTGCTTCATGTGTTAATCCCAACAAATTCGCATCTGTAGAGTAGGGTTTTTCATGCGTAGCGGTAATCGGTAAGCCATGTTCTTGGCAGAAGTCAATCATCTCTTTCCTCCCACCAAAATGTTTAAGGAATTCAGCATCCCGCCACGGTGCGTAAACAGAAAAGTTCGGATTAAGCATGTTAGTCGCAAGTTGAAATCGAACTTGGTCATTTCCACGTCCTGTTGCCCCGTGTGTCAAAATAGAAATACCTCGTTTTTCCATCTCTGGCAACAGTGCTTTTACTGTAACGTGTCGGGCAATGCCAGTTGTGTTCCAATATCCGCCTTCATACATTGCTTGACATTGAATCAGACGAATTCCCGCCTCAGCGAGATCGTCCTTTGCATCAACGATGACCGCCTCCTGGGCACCACATGCCAACATCCGTTCTCGGATTTCTTCAACATCCTTCTCATCAGGTTGTCCGAGGTCCGCTGTGAAGCAGACAACGTTGACACCGTTATCAACCAACCACTTCGTAATTGTGCAGCTATCAAGACCGCCAGAGACCGCAGCTCCGACGGTTTTTCCTTTTAATTGATGTATATTCATAACTTAATTATATCACGATTATTCATAATTCGCAATATCCAAACCGAACTTCGCATCTGATTTGCTTGACTATAGCACTATTTGCAGGGTATAATAAATCTAAACTTTAACACTAAGGAGTCATCCATGGAACAAATTCAGACCGTCAAAATCTATGATTCGGAATACGAAACAACCTATACTGCTTATGTCCAAAGGAATGGGGATAGGTGGATGGGATGGATACAAGAACACCCGAAAGTAAAGTGTGAAGATGCCACTAAAGAAGCGCTTCTGAAAACGCTTAAACACACACTTTTTGAAACTTTAGAGGCTGACTGGGAAGCATGGGATAAGCAGTTAGAAGAAGACATCAAAGCAGGCAAGCTTGATAAATTAGCCGAAAAAGCACTTGAGGATTTGCGCGCAGGAAGGTGTAGCGATCTATAGAACAAATCAGACTTTTTGGGCATGTTATAGAAATCTTTCGCGACAGCTTCAAAAACGTGCAGACAAGAGTTTTGCATTATTGAAACAAGATCCGAAACATCCCTCCTTGGACTTAAAAAAAGTTGGAAAATATCTTTGGTCTGCTCGAATTACCAGGGATTACCGCGCTCTGGCGCGTGACAAGGATGGAATTTTCGTTTGGGTATGGATCGGAAAACACGATGAATACATGAGACTGCTCCGATCTGGTTTCTAAGTTTTTTAAACCATATTTACTGACTATGCTAACAATCGGCAACCTCAACATCTCAAATTTTCCGCTTCTGCTGGCACCGATGGAAGATGTCAGCGATCCGCCATTTCGCGCAGTGTGTAAAGAGAACGGGGCGGATCTTATGTATACCGAATTCATCTCCTCCGAGGCACTCATCCGTGATGCTGCGCAGAGTGTTGCCAAGTTAGACATCTTTGAAAACGAAAAACCGATCGGCATCCAAATTTTTGGACATAATATAGAGGTGATGCGCGAATCTGTTGAAATCACTGAACGTGTCCAACCTGACATTATTGATATAAACTACGGATGTCCGGTGAAAAAGGTCACTTGCAAAGGAGCAGGCGCAGGAATCTTGCAGGACATTCCGAAAATGGTTAAAATGACTTCGGAAATGGTGAAAGCCACTAATTTGCCTGTTACCGTTAAAACACGATTGGGTTGGGATGATAACACAAAATACATTGTTGAGGTTGCAGAACGTTTACAAGATGTCGGTATCCGTGCCATTGCAATTCACGGACGGACGCGGCGTCAGATGTATAAAGGGGAGGCGGACTGGACGCTGATCGGCAAAATCAAAGATAATCCGCGCATGGCTATCCCGGTTTTCGGCAACGGTGATGTGGATAGTCCTCAGAAAGCCTTGCAGATGCGGCAACAATATGGCGTGGATGGGATCATGATTGGGCGTGCTGCGATTGGATATCCGTGGATTTTCAACGAGATTAAACACTACTTTGAAACAGGTGAACTACTTCCACCTCCCTCAATAGACGATCGTATCGCTGTATTTAGAAAACATTTGGATTTTTCTATCAAGTGGAAAGGTTTGAAACTTGGACTCATTGAGATGCGGCGACACTATACAAACTATTTTAAAGGCATTCCGCACGTCAAACCTTTCCGTTACCGTTTGGTCACCTGCGATAGCTACGATGGCGTTTTAGGAATCGTGGAAGAACTCCGCACGCATGCTTACCGATACATAGAACTCACAGACCAATTTGCGTATAATCTTTCACTCAATTGAACTTGACGTAAAATCAGAATAAGTTTATCATAGTAAGAAAAACAAAACACTAAGGACAGGATATGAACAAAATACCCTTTATGAAACTCAGTGGTGCAGGGAATGACTTTGTAATCATTAACAATCTAAACCGAGTCGTCGATAGCACAAATTCAGAATTCGTGAATTTTGTTACAAAGATATGCCAACGCCGTATGTCAGTTGGTGCTGATGGCGTGCTGCTCGTTGAACCGACAGAAGATGTGGATTTTCGGATGCGTTACTTCAATGCCGATGGGGGTGAAGTTGAAACCTGCGGAAATGGCGCACGTTGTATCTCTAAATTCGCATATTTAAAAGGTATCGTGTCAGAACAGATGCAATTTCTGACGAATGCCGGTATTTATGAAGCGGAGATTGTCGGTGATAACGTTAAAGTACGCATGAGCGATCCGACGGATATTCGGATGAATGTCCCACTTCGTCTTGAAGATGGAGTCCATAATATAGGCTTTGCGAATAGTGGTGTACCGCATGTCGTTTTCTTTGTAGATGATTTGGAAGCGACTGATGTTTTTGATCTCGGACAACAAACACGTTATCATAACGATTTTAAGCCTGCTGGCACTAATGCGAATTTTATCTGTATCCATTCACAAGAACTGATTGAAATTCGCACGTATGAACGAGGCGTTGAAAATGAGACACTTGCTTGTGGCACAGGCTCCATTGCGTCAGCTATTGTCTCTGCAACTTTGGGGAAGGTTCAATCACCTGTTTCTGTCAAAACAGCGAGTGGTGTCGTTTTGAAAATACATTTTGATTTGGAAAATGATGCAGCAAAAAACGTCTATCTTGAAGGTGACGCTCGCGTTATTTTTGCAGGCGAACTTACATCGGAAGCATGGGATTATTAAAAGGCTGGCACAGTTCATTGTGCCGTAGTTATCAAGGAGGGATTTAAATGTTTGAGGGCTCTTATGTTGCACTCGTCACACCATTTAAGGACGATGAATCGTTAGATGAAGCAAAACTCAAAGAACTGATTCAGTTTCAGATTGAAGGCGGCACACACGGCATCGTCCCGTGTGGGACAACAGGTGAATCCCCCGCACTTTCAGAAGCTGAACATGACAGAGTCATAGACATCACCGTTGAAACGGTAAATGGACGTGTGCCTGTCATCGCTGGTACTGGTTCAAATTCAACGACACGCACGTTGCGCGCGACAGAACATGCCAAAGCTGCAGGTGCGGATGCCGCACTGATTGTCACCCCTTATTACAACAAACCGACACAAGAGGGGTTATACGCGCACTATATGAAAATTGCCGACACGGTCGACATACCGATTGTTGTCTATAACGTTCCCGGCCGATGTGGTACCGACATTCTCTCACCCACAATTGCGCGTCTCGCAGGACATCCGAACATCGTCGCGCTCAAAGAGGCGACAGGTGAACTCAAACGTGCAAGTGAAGTTGTTAACCTATGTCCCGATGACTTTGTTGTGTTATCAGGTGATGATGTCAACACACTGCCGATTATGGCAGTAGGTGGAAAAGGAGTTATCTCGGTTGTCGCAAACATTGCGCCTGCTGATGTTGCTGAAATGTGTAACACCTTTCATGCAGGAAATCTTGAGCTTGCTCGGAAACTCCACTATAAAACCTTGCCGTTAGCAGTTAATCTGTTTATTGAAACGAACCCAATTCCAGCAAAAACAGCGTTGATGTTGATGGGCAAACTCAACGGGAAAGTGCGCCTTCCCCTTGCACCGATGGTGCCTGCGAATCTTGAATCCCTCCGTAAGACACTTGTGGAAACAGGATTGATTTAATTGTGCTATGCAAAAAAGTAAGCAGATATAGGCTGGCATAGAACCCTGTCCTATGTAAAGGAATTTACTTATGAAAGTCACAAATGTAGAGCGGATCTTAGTTGATGTCCCGTTTACGCCGCGCCAACAAGAAATTACCACCCAAAGCGTCTCAACTGTTTACAACTGGTCACTCCTTGAACTGTGTAAGGTTACCACAGATACTGGACACATCGGATGGGGAGAGACGGTTATTCACTATACCTATTCACGTGTCAGCGACTCGAGCGTCGAACGTGTGCTTGGACAAAGTCCCGCTGAACACATGAATGATGACTCACTTGGTGCTGGATTACAGATGGCACTCTTTGATGTTGTGGGCAAAATCTTGGAGGTGCCAGTTTATCGGCTCCTCGGGACGCAGTGCCGTGAGGTTGTGCCTATTTCATGGTGGAGCATTGATTCATCGCCTGAAAATTGGGCAGCAGAAGCCGCTGATGCTGTAGCAAACGGTTATACCAGTTTTAAAAACAAACCGCGCCCATGGTGGGATATTATCAAGCAAGTAGAAGCAATAGCAGAAGTTGTCCCTGCTGACTTCAAATTGGATTTAGACCCTAACGGTTCTCTCCGCGATGCTGAAACCGCTATCCCGATTTTACAGAAACTTGCCGCGCACTCGAATGTAGCGATCTTTGAGTCCCCGATTCCGCAGAGTGACGTAGAGGGCAACAAACAGATTCGGGAAGCAATTGACTGCCCGATTGCGATGCACTTTGGTTCACCGCCTTATACCACATGTATTCGTGAAGATGTCTGCAACGGTTTTGTCATCGGTGGTGGTAAATCTCGGACGATGTACGATGGGTACCTCAGTGCTGCTGCAGATATGCCGTTTTGGCTACAGATAGTCGGCAATGGATTAACAACGACTTGGGCGGCACATCTCGGAAGTGTGCTGACGCATGCTACCTGGCCCGCAATCACCTGTCTCAATCTCTATAGTGAACATCTACTGACAAAACCTATAGTAGTTTCGGATGGCTGCCATGCTGTCCCCGATGCGCCGGGATTAGGCGTTGCGGTTGACGAAGCATCAATTGAGAAATTCCGTGTGTCTGATGAAAAATTGGATGTAGATGGATATACCATTCACCCACACCCGCGGATAATCAAAACAGTGGTTTACCCGGATGGAAGCCGTATCCACATGGCAGGCGATGGCTTGAGCTATTTCAATGCTGGAAACGGTGAGGCTTACGTTGAAGGGGCGCGTCTTGAGTTGACTTATGACGATGGTACAAAAGAATGGACTGAACTGTATGAGAAGGCACTGGAAACACCTGTGCAATGTTAGATAGATTTCAAATTTATCACTCTTCCGTGTCAAGACCCCGCTGCTTCAGCACGGGGATGTAGACACGGCAAAAAGATTTGACATTTAGGTAAGGATGTGGTATACTATTTAGACCGTTTCAGTGGTATGATTGTGAGTCATACCACACCTCTCACAAAGGGAAACGGAATCTTCAAAGAAACGGAATACCATGTATAAATCACAGAAAATCACATTAGATGTAAACAATAAGCAACGGAATTGGTTTGTCCAGCAGTGCGGATATGCCCGCTTTGCCTACAATCATGCCCTGGCTGATTTTAAGGCGGAGTTAGCACGAGATAACTTTCTTTCAACTACTGAGTTAAATAAGCGTTTCAATGTAGCAAAGAAAGAATATAGCTGGGTAAAGTCTCAAGACCAAGTTGTTGCCAATCGTAGTATTTTCGGTAACCTCAACGCTGCGATAACAAACTGGATAAAGAAACGTGCGAAGTTTCCGAAGTTTAAAAGACGTGGCAAAAAAGACTCTTTCACAACAAATAGTCAATCTGTAGAGATAAAAGGTAAACAGATTAAGTTACCTAAAATAGGTTGGGTGAAGATGTTTCAAGGTATGCGTTTTGAAGGTAAAATCAAGGAAGTGACGATCTCACGGACAGCACATCGTTGGTTTGTCTCATTGATTATTGACTGCGGAGAACCTATACCAGTTGAAAATAAATCAACTGCACCTGTTGTCGGTATAGATGTAGGTATCAACACATTGGCAACCTTGAGTAACAACACAAAATATGAAAATCCACGCCCTTTGAAACATTATGAAAGGAAGTTGAGACACGCACAAAGGCGACTAAGCAAACGTACTATCAAGTCTAAAAACTGGATTAAGCAGAAAATGAAGATAGCACGTATTCACTATAAGATCGCCTGTATCCGCAACGATGCACACCACAAGGCATCAACAAAGATCGTCAACTCTGCCTCCGCTATCGGTATTGAAACCTTGAAAGTGACAAACATGCTAAAGAATAAGAGATTAGCAAAGACATTAAGTGATTCAGCGTTAGGCGGGTTTCTCTCTAAACTGAAAACGAAAGCAGAGACGCTTGGCATTCCCGTCACAGAAGCACCGCAATTCTTTGCAAGTAGCAAGATGTGTAGCAGTTGTGGATACAACAAAAAAGAGTTAACGCTTTCAGAAAGAACGTATCATTGTAGCGAATGCGGACTACAAATTGACAGAGATATCAACGCTGCAATAAATCTCAAACACCTCGCGGCAGGGCATGCCGAGAGCCTAAACGCCTGTGGAGTCCAAATAAGACCTATACCTGTTCAGGAAGAGGCACGAGAGACGGAAGCAGGAAAAGCCGTTTGGAAGCAAATAACACTTCCAATATAAGAGCTAAGAATCCCCGATGCTTTGGCACGGGGAGTATGTCAAACCACTTCGTCCTTATTATAGTGGATCCTACAATTAACTTTACATCTGAACTGTAGGAGGGAACTCCGGGGAATGCCAAAAGGCATTCATACCGTTGATTTGGATTCCCGACTATTAGTGGTTTTGTCGCGATTCGGAGATCGCTCCTACAGAATATATGTAAACTTATTTATATAATTTACTATAAGCATCTTTCTTCAAAAATCCTACCAATTGGTATAAGAGCCGTCCTCGCGTTGATAGCCGTGCGGTGGGCCGTATTCTTGCGTTGACACATTTGTGAGTGCATCTTCATTGAATTCAATACCGAGACCTGGCGATTCAGGGGGCAAGAGATAGCCTAATTCAAACGGCACTTGTACCGGAAAAACATCGGTCAGTGAAGACATTGGTGCACGCGGCAGCTCCTGCACACCAACAAGCGATGATGCTAAACAGAGATGTAGACACGCTGCGGTGGAAACAGGACCGAGTGGGTTGTGCGGTGCCAGATGGATGTAATGCGTTTCGCACCAACCTGCAATCTTCCGAGCTTCAGTTAATCCGCCAGCAATGCATAGGTCAACACGGCAATAATCCAGCAGGTTTTCTTCTATAACTTCTCTGAATTTCCATTTGCTATCATATTGTTCACCAACGGCAATCGGGACAGAGGTTTGTTGACGTAGCCGTCTGAGACTCGCGGGGTTTTCACTGCGAAGCGGATCCTCAATGAAAAATGGGTTGTAAGGTTCAACCTTGTTGCAAAATTCAATGCTATCCGCTGGGTCAAGACGAGTATGTACATCAACGAGTATATTGACATCATCACCTAATGCTTCGCGGACTGCTTGCACCTCTTCCAATCCGAACTGCACAGCACGTCTGGGTTCAAACGCGCCTGTACCTGTCCTATCAGCCAACCCCCATCGTACAAATTTCCATCCCGCTTCGTACGTTTGTTGGCAACTTTCAACAAGTGCTTCAATAGTACTGCCGCCATTATGCGGATAACAGACAACTTTGTCTCTCGTTTGTCCACCTAACAGTTCATAAACAGGAACGTTCAATGCTTTTCCCTTGATGTCCCACAATGCGATGTCTACAGCGCTAACAGCAGCGGATTGGACAACGCCACCGGGGAAAAATCCACCACGGAACATGACTTGCCACAGATGCTCAATCTGAAACGGATTAGCACCGATGAGAATAGGTTCAAATGAGCGAACAACTTCTGCTAAGGCAAAGGCGCGCCGTCTTATACCGCCTTCACCGACACCGAATATGCCCGCATCGGTTTCTATCTTCACGAAGAAATGCCCTGATGCTGAAACAAAAGGTTTGACATTGGTAATTTTCATAAGGACCTCATAATATAGACAGACAATGAAAGAATCGAAATCAAGTTTTGTTACACCGCATCTAAAGTTGGCGTATTGTCCTGACAATAAACAGGGCGGAAAAGCGTTTTGCGTTTGAACGGCATCTCTTCTACATGTTTCGGGTGCGGTTCCCATCTGTGCCATTTGTTGCCAACAGTATTGTAGCAGCTGAAGATCGCAACGCGGTCATGTACATCGTCTGTCCATTTTGCACCGGTATGTGTAATCGCCTCTGTAAAAACTAGCATTGAACCAGCGGGACAACTATAATCTTCCCACAGTGGCGAATTTCGGTCTGCAGTTGATTGTGGTGCAGGAAACGCACCTTTGTGGCTACCTGTTAGGAACATCGTTCCACCGCCACGTTCTTTAACTGGATTGAGTTCCCACACAACCCGCGTTAAGCCGCTGTGTGCTTTATCGTGATGCAAGTGATACGTGTGGGAATTACCAGGGAAGTTGAGCATACCGCGGCCACCGTGGGGTCGGAAGTTATCGTGTCCATTTCCCCGAATTGTGAGGAACGTTCCTTCTAATCTAAAGCCGTAGCAGTTTTCGTTGGCATACCCGGATGTCAAAAATTCGTTCATAAAACCGAATACAACCGGATGGTCGGTGAGCGACTCTAACGGACCACCGATTGATGAACGATGATGTTCTGGAATTGATTCTGGGTCCTGTTGAAGTTGGTAACAGAACTCGCGCATCTCTCTGGCTTCTGTTTCACTTAACACACCAGGAAACAGCAGCCATCCGCGTGTATCAAAGAGAAAACGTTGTTCCTCTGTCAACGGTATTGGTGATAAGTTGTCAGCATTCGTTGTAGGATTTGGCATAAAATTCTCTCGCTATAACATTACACTTCATAAAGTGAATTTCTTTATTTTCATTTCTACATTTAAGGGGCAACTATAGTAGAATTCATCAGGACTTACGCATTTTTGAAGATTATTGATGGATTAGAGAGTTGATGTCGCATATAATCATCCAATAAACTGTCTTTGAGTTGGTAAATCGTTTGACCGAGTGAACGGGCAATGCGCTTCAAACAAACCCATACTTGCATACAACAGGCGATATGATTTCTTTGGGCACGCATTTTACGACATTGACAGTTACCGATACCCGTGACTTGTTTGATCTCACGATGAAGTAACTCAATCTTCCAACGCACTTGATATTCTTGGACCGTCGCATCCGCATCTGATTGAGATAAATCGTTTGTAGCAATATATTCCGTGTGTCCGTTAGAGGACGCTATCCGGAATAACTTCACTTGATGCCCCTTTGGAAACTTATTGATGTGCACGCGTTTGCCTTGTTGTGTTTCTGTCTGGGTCCAAGATAAATCTCGGACTTGTTGGTGTGGTTTGACACCATCCGTATCATTCACAAGACGATTGCGTTTCAGTGGCACATAGTAAATCTTGGATAGGCGTTCAATCGCTTTCATGACTTTCATTGACGCATACCAAGAATCCATCAGAACAGTCTTGAACGAGAGCTGCTTTTTGAAGCAAGCAGCGTGCAACATTTCCAGTAAATGATCTATTTTTGTTTTACCATCATGATCCTTGTCAAAAATACGATAATCAATGATCCAGTACTCACAGGTCTTTGGGTTGACATAAAGACACGTGACAATACCGATGCCTAAAACGACTTTTTTGTCGCTACCACTCCATTGAGAACGGAGAACTTCAATCTCTTTGGCATGCGGTTTAGGAAGCACAACATCATCAAAAATTATGTATCCACCATCATCGGACGCAATGTCATCTCGCACAGATTCCCAGAGTTCACTGGAAGGAATGTTTTCATTTCTCAAAAAACGATGGAGTTGGTCGTGGCTCCATTTCTCTATATGATCGGCAAAGTAGGTTTGTGTCCAATTCGTGACACTCGCTAACAAAAATTGACAATAATCGGAAAATAAACTTTCCTTCTTTTCAAAATGTGTAAATGTAGTCATAATAGAAGAGTATACACCATTTTATAAAAATGCGTAAGTCCTGATTCATAATTAACGATACACCATCGATCGACGCGTTTACAAAGCGCGCCTACCCAAAAATACCATAATTCAATATGATTTCGTTCCCAGCAGGAAATAAGCAGACTCATACAAAATATTTAGTCCTACGTTAGAAACACCAGTAATGGCTATTAACTCTCTAAATAACGGTAATGGATTAATGTTTTCATCAATATCTATAACTTGCACCCTAGCAACGTGAAGAACATCTTTCACTATCGGTTTATACCCTTTATCAGATAAAGATTGAAGCACGGCGGCTATGGAGGCACTTCCCGGCTCAAAAGGGACTGTTTCTTCATAGGTTACCAGTAGGACACCGAGCTCAAACAGCAGTCCATTTTCCATCTTACCTACTTTATTTGCGGTTATAGGCCTCGGTCCATCAGGTTTGACTCTGGGCATACCATTCCACCCAACCAAGTCTGCATGTTCGGTCAGAAAGTTCGCTTCTGCTGATACAACACCGGGGACTGTTTGCAACTCTCTCAGTAGTGGCAAGGTATCCATATTTTTGTCAATGTCTATAACTTCAATAAGTCTTCCGGGGAGTATACCTCTTACTTTCGGTGTATATCCCTTACTCACCAGAAAGTCGTTCACAGTTTTTATCGGAGTATGTCTTTTGTTTGCCTGCTCCCAGGTTTCCTCATCGTACTGTATTATCATTGTTTCTTCAACAGTGAGGGAAAATCTATATCCTTCAACAACATTAAGTTGTGCCGCTACAACACCAGGGACTGTTTGCAACTCTTCCGATAGTAGCAAGGTATTTATATTTTTGTCGTTGTCAATATCTATAACTTCAATAAGTCTTCCGGGGAGTATACTTCTTACTTTCGGTGTATATCCCTTACTCACCAGAAAGTCGTTCACAGTTTTTATTGGAGTATGTTTTTTGTTTGCCTGTTCCCAGGTTTCCTCATCGTACTGTATTATGATTGTTCCGAAAGTGTAGAGAAATCCAGGATATCTCTCTCCAATCCCATTATTCTTGGTTGACTCTTTTTCAGATTCTTTCGTATCATCTATTTTCATGATCAAGAATTGTTTCTCGCACCCAATAAGTGTGCTGATTGTCGCGAGTGTAAATGCTGTTATAAGAAACAATACTATGTGTTTTTTTGATTTCAATATTAGTCTCCTATGCTGATTGTATTTAGGACTTATGCACAAGTTGTGCAAGTTCTAAATATATATTTCATCCCTTTTGTTTTATTGTCCGTATAGCCGTTCAGTTTCTTGTGATAACCATGTGCCGTAATCGCGAGGCATGTCTTTAGGCGCGCCGAGTCCATTTTCATTGCGCCATCGGAGTAAGGGATGCTCCCGATTTTTCTGAGGCAGTTCAACACGTGTACCGTAAATAGCAGACTCAAAAACGCCCATTAAAATCTCAATCACATGACGACCTTCTTCTCCGCTGCATTCGTGTTCACGGTTCTCGTCAAGGGCATTCACATATTCGTCAACAATACAGTAATCATCAGCATCTGCCCCTTTGTTCCTGTCAAAATGCTCAGGAAAAATAGGCGTGAGTTTCTCCCATCGGTCATGTGTTCCATCAGGCACAAAGTGTGGCGTTGGTAACCACCACGAACCTTTTAATTCAGACCAGAATAATCTGCCTTCACTGCCGTAGAGCTCAAGCACATACGCGTCGCTACTTACCTTTGGAAATCGCTGTTGGATCAGGGTGCCCGTAACATTTCCATCAAATTGAAGTGTTGAAGTTGTAAATTCCCCAGCGACTGTGCCCATGCCTGCTGGGGACGGGAGTACATCTTCTGGTTTAAGCGCGCGTCCGCCTGCGGTTGCTTGTGTCATAATGCTTCGGCAGCGTCCACCGAAACGGAGCATATTATTGACAACATGTGTCCCAATGTTCATCAAACCGTAGCCCGCATAATATCCTTTTCCACATGCGTAAATATAACGCAGATCGCCAATTTTTCCTGCGGCAAGTGCTTTGGCAACTGCTTGCATCGTAGGGCTAACCCGTCTTTGATGATGCACAACGACACGCGCGTTTTTCTCTTTCGCTTTTGCCATTATTGCATCTGCTTGCACTAAATCAACACAAAGCGGTTTTTCTACTTCAATGTTTACGCCATGTTCAAGCACGCGCATGCAGAGCGGATAGTGCATGTCTGTCGCTGTCGGTATTGCGACAATATCGGGAGTGGTCTGCCGAATCATTTCATCTAAATCGGTGAAATGTGTTGAGACGTTTACAATCTTGCCGAGTGCATCCAACCGATCTTGCACAAGGTCACAAAGCGCCACGATTTCTGTGCGCGGGTGTGCATGATACGCCTTTGCTGCGGAAGTGCCACGACTGCGACACCCTAATATGGCAACGCGGTAGGTTTTCATAAATGTTTTCGCTAAATTCCGCTTGTAGACAACGAAATTTGCCTTTCTCTTAACTTCTCCGAAAATGCTAATTTGCTAACGCTATTTGCTTAATGTTAACCTATTTTGAGAATGTAGTCAAGTTTAATCTCATGAACGAACAGAACCCCAATTTCAGTTTAGAACAAAAAATAAAAAGGGTGGCTTATTGCCACCCTTGGGATATCTATTCTTAACCAATTTTCAAAACAACTAATTTGCTAATTCAAACACAATCGGGAGTTCAAGCCGTATACTATTGCCTGATTGTCCTTCGGGGAACGGTGGATACGGTTCAGCATTTTGGACAGCCGCGAGGGCGGCGTTATCCAAGACAAGCGAACCAGATGAACTTGACACCTTCGGATTCCGGATAGTCCCGTCTCTCAGAAGTGTAAAACGTATCGTTGCTGAAGAACCTTTTTCTAAATTCCGAACATTTGGTGGAAAACGTTGCATCTCTTTGATTCGTTCACGGACTTGTCTCAAAAATTCTGTGAATGACTGTTTTGTTTCCCCAAAATCTGTTGCAGTCAGTCCGATATCCGCCGAAGCCCCAAAATCCGTAGCGGCCAAACTTGTTCCCATATCCATTTTCATTGCTAAGCCTGTAGTTTCAAACTTAGGTATTTCGAACTTAGGCACAGTGGTAACAATTTTCACGTGTCGGGTTTGCCCCATCATGCTTCCCCCTCTTTCCAGTGTCGTGAGTCTCACCGTATTATCAGGCGGTAGTTCAGTTATTGGAATAGTGAAATCTGCCGGTCCCACAGAAACATCCGCATTCGTTGTTATCCCATTGGTTTTCGGTGCAAGCACTTTTACGGCTTTTGGTTTTGCCGCTTTCTGAGTTTTGCGTGGGAGAATAGTGCGTTTTGTTTGAGGTTTCGGTGCCTCCACAATAACACTTTGCAACTTATCTACGTTCATCTGCAGAACCGCTTTTTTTACAAACCAAATACCAAAGATAATAACGGCTACAGCATGAAGACCAACTGCAAGTCCAAATGCGTACTTTTTCGCTTTTGCCTTCCATTTTTGGGTTGCCTGACGATTTTGTCGTTGCGCTTCAACAAATGTGATTGAAACTTTGGACGCATTTTCAGATGTTATTCTCTTTGCAACATTCGGTGCTTTAGCATTCGCCCTATCAGTCATTGACCTCTTTTTTTGGCAACGCTTTTTTCTCTGTTTACCAGATGTGTAAATAGAGAGTGTGTAACTCATTAATTTAGTCCTCCCAGATTTTAGAAAAGGCACTTTGCCTATATTTATGAATTTCTTTTTTGGTATAAATATTCATACCAAAATACATTAAAGCATCAACATAAATTATAATTGAAAATTGAAATTAACCATCATCATAACTGAGCAGTTTATAACGATTACCTTTCATTACAACGGAGCCAAGAATTTTCAAATTCAGTTTTTGCCCCTCAGGATTTTTTAATGTCAAAACGGTTCCGCGTAGCGCTTGGAACCCATCATAGGATTGGGTTGGCTTGTCAAATTGAATTTTTACAAAACTCAAATTCAATCCTCCGTAACGATTTATCCATCTTTTCATGCCTACGTGACATTTTTTATTCAGATTTGACCAAGCAAAATCTGGCGGGAAGCCGCTTTTAGGAAGAACCGGAAAAATCCATGAAAGATACTCCTCTCGTTGCACACGCAATTCGTTTAACTTTTCAATATCTTTCTTATTTAAAGCGTCAACGACTGCCAGACCAATTTGGTCTGGCGAGTCGAGACTGTTTTCCCACGCTCGCCGCTCACACCCTATCAAACAGCTGCTAAACAGTAGAACTGCAGTCGCAACGTAAGAGAGGTAGCAGCGAGTGGAGATTGTAGTACTACGTAGTTTAGTTCCGTGCACTCGTTGTCCAACCTGTTGTCCAGTTGTTAGAAGAGCTCACACCGCCGATGAAGTCAACAGCTTCAAAGAATCCATCTGAAGGAGGTGCGGCTGGTGTAACTGAAGCGGCACCTGCGCCCCCAGCAAAGTTTGGATTATCCTTGTTGAATGGATCTATGAGGTTCGGGTCTTTTTCAACGTTGCCAAGACCTTTTGCCCACGCTGCTTCGTCGAAACCGTCATCATCTTTTTCATCGCCAAAGTTACCCTTCCCGTTGGAGAAGAAGATACTGTTTTTGACAACCAATTTGCCGTCATCGGCTTGCTTGTGTGAGGACGGTGTATTGACATCAAGTCCGACTTTGTTAAAGCCTGTAACAATAAAGTTCGCGTACATCCCCGCGGCACCTTCACGAATCAACATGCCGTTATCACTTTCGGGGCCATCAGGATCACCAACAAGTGTTACGTTGTAAATAGTTGGTGCAGAACGCGGAACAGCTTCATTATCTTTACTGCTATTATCGTTTTCAAAGCCGTTATCAGCGTCATCACCGTAGTGCTGTGCAACCCAGAATTGACCTTTGCCTGTCCAACCATCGGTCCAGTCAAACGAATCGTCTCGAGCACCAGTGACAAGTGCGTATTTAAGATTAACAGTGCCACCGAACATTTCAATACCATCGTCTTGGTTCATGTGAACTTGGACGTGATCAACAACTGTACCTGAACCAACACCTTGAAAAGCGATACCGTTCAATTCGTTGTCAAGGCTGAATTCAATGCCAGCGTATTCGATACGGACGTAACGTAGTACACCGCTGTTGTCTGCAGGATCATTTCCACCGAAAGCGCCAGTATCGCCTTCACCAAAGGTTATACCTTGGTTTGAAGGTGCTTTTCCGTTGATAATCAAACCGCCCCATTGTCCACGTGCGCGTGATCCAATAGCGGCATCACTTGTCATAACGATGGGGGCATCGGCTGTGCCTTCAGCCATAATCTTTCCGCCTTGGGCAATAATTAGGGTGCCATTAAGCGCTTGTTCCCCATAAATAGTGACACCAGGCTGTACGGTTAGAGTTGCACCTGATTCAACAAAAACAGGACCACGCAACAGATAATCGTAATCCGATGATAAGGTTTTATCTTCAGTCAAATCACCTTGAAGGACAACCACGTCCCGCCCATCAATAGTGATGGTTTCCTCAACTATCGGTTCTTCTCCTGGTTCTGACTCATCTTCACCACATCCGGCCAAAGCCAAGGTCAATCCAACAGTAAACATGACCATTAACTGAAACAACCATCTAAATTTACCTTGTATCCAAGCGGATCTCAGGGTCAACACAATATTTGACATTAGTTTTACTAAGCTCCTTTTTGATTTTAATTTCCATTCGAATATCATGAATGGGTTATTGTTCATTACAGCCACAATCAATTGATCGTCACCTTTTAATTTCGTACACATATTAATTTTACACATAAATTATTACAAAATACTGACAACGTTTTGACTTTTTATCAACGACTTATCGTTCTTTTAACCACATTTTGAACCATGTGAAATACCTTAGAAGTGTTTATAACTCCTTAGCCCACCTATAGGTTGTAACTAATCGCAAATGAGAATGATCTGCCGATTTTGTAACTGACTAACGTTTCCCCACCTTGTTTGAATTGAACTGCAGGGTTAAGTAGATTTTTTGCTGAGAAACTGAATTTGTATGCATCAGCAACTGTTCGGCTAAAACTCAAATCTAATTCTCCACGCGGTTGCTCAAAAACATCTGGTGCGCCGTGGTTGCCTACATCAGAAAGTCGTTGTCCATAAATGTTATATGCAACCGAACTTGAAATTCCCCAATTTGGCTCTTCATATCCTATGGAAAGATTGATAATGTAGGGGCACTGTCCTTGCAACGGGCGTTCGGAAGAGGTCTGAATACCGACATCTTCGGGGAGTACGACTCTTGACGCAATAAACGCGGCGTTTGTATTGATTGAAAAAGCGTTCAATTTTGGTGAGAGAACACCTAAGTTCTGACGCGCTTCAAACTCCAGCCCGTAATTGTTAGCCCCTTCTGCGTTTTCATAAGTGATGCGGACTTCTGCTTGTGGTTGGATAATTTGTTCAATCGGTTTTTGGAACCGCTTGTAAAAAGCACTAATTGCTACAACACCGCCACCAGTAGTATTCGGAAAAACTTCCCAACGGAAGTCGTAATTATCAATTAATGTCCGTTCTAATTCAGTATTTCCAAGCACAGTTCTACCACCGACAAAATCTGTAAATTCAAAGGGCGCGAGTTCTCGCAAATCGGGGCGTGTGATTGTCCGTGATACCGCAAGCCGCAAATTCATCCGATCAGTTAACCGATATGTAAGGTTGAGTCCTGGAAGAAAGTCACGCGTTTTTAAATCTGCTTCCTCCATCAATCCTGGGGAAAACGGATCAAAGGCCGTGAGAACTTGATCAGAGTATTCCCATCGTAATCCTGTCATCAACTGCCATTTTATGCTGAGTGGGATATCAAGCATCAGATACCCTGAGTAGATATTATGGTCTGCGATGTAGTTATCAGATCTTCGGGTAGATTCACGTAATTCAAAAACACGTGGGGCAATGTTTTCAGTGCTGAAAAGCGTTTCTGGTGGTGAGGCGAGATCAACGGTGGTATCAACATTGTCTGATGGCATGAATCTGAATCTTCGTACATCAAACGAACGATCCCTATCTCGCAGAAGACCACCTATTTTAAAGAACCCGGTTTCTTTGATAGGTACTGTCAAATCGACACGGCTGTTGTAATCATCATCTTCAAGATTAAAAAAGAAGCGACTACCGCTCTGTGAAGAATCTCGAAATGTATACCTCCCGTCTCCTCTATCTTCGTATATAGTTTCACGCGTATCGGGTTCATCGCGTGATGCTCGAGAATAAGTGATGCGCCATTCCATTGAAAGATCCGATTGATCCGATTGCTTTTCCATAGAATCAGCGTTTTCTTCTCTATGCGTGTTTTTAATTTCTGGTTCTCCAAAATTGAATCCGTGAGTGCCTGCCAATTGTCCTGAGAAAAGTTGACGTTCAACAAATTGGAGACGCGCACTCCGCATGTCTGTATTTCTGTCGGCGTTAAAACCTTCCCATGTTCGTGTTTGGTCTTCTGCGGCATGTGTTGTAAGTGTCCGTAAACTAAGGCGATGATCCGGTGAAAACCGTAGACTCGCGTTTACGACACTCCCCCAGTCGACTTCATGTCCACTCTCTTCAATAGCGTAATCGGTTACAGGTGAAAGTGTCTCGTTTAAGCCGATACGAAAATCTCTGCGTACCTGTGTGTTATAACTATGGCTATTACCGTAGGAGATGACACCGAGATAACCGAATTGCTTGCCGAAGATCGTGTTACTATTACCGATACTGAATTTATAACCTTGATTTACGGGGATCGCATGTCGTTCAGGAGACCAAACGTTAGCGAAAGCGCGTCCAAATTCTTGTATCTCTTCACGTGTGAACCCTGTAGTGGTGAAACGACCACGCTCTCGGATAGGGATTCCGTCCGCCTTTTCTTGAATAATCTCTGGCAAATTGCGGGAACCATCGTCAAATCCCAAAAAATCAAGACTTCCGCCAGGATAAGTCAAACCTTCTGTCCCAGTCGCTTGCGTATTAAAACCAGTGGATAGCGACAGCGACAACGTCAATGCTTCTGGGAAATCTTTCGTGAAGACCTGCACTGAACCACCAGCAAACCCGCCCGGTTGGTCAGGCGAAAATGTTTTTACAGTTTGAAGACTTGCAAGCAAACTTGCCGGGAAGATGTCCATCGGGACAACCCGACGATTCGGTTCTGGACTCGGAATCTCAACATTGTTGAGAAGCGTGTTACTATAACGTTCACCTAACCCACGAACAAATACGTATTTGCCGCCTACAATACTGACACCTGTCACGCGTTTAATTGCCTGAGCCGCAGAAGAATCCGGCAACTTGCTGATCTCTTCAGTACTAATGCTATCCTCAATGCGAGAACTCCGCATCCGTTTTTCCAGAAGACCGCGTTCTCCAGATTGACTTAACCGAACCCTCATATTAATCGCATCTAACTTTACAATTTGTGGTTCGAGGGTTACCTGTAACGGCTCCGATAAACCTTGGGTGTTGATTTCAATATCAGAAAGTACAGCAGCGTTATAGAACGGCGCGGACACTTGAAAAGCGTAAGTGCCAACAGGCAATTCTAACGAAAATGTGCCTGTTTCATCAGTTTCTACTTTTATGTTTGTGTCTACTACCTTTATCGTCACACCAACTAACGGTGTATTTGTATCGCTATCTACGACAGCACCTGTAATTTTTATAGTCTGTTGTGTTTCTTGAGCAAAGATAAATCCAATACCGAATATTAAGAACAACAATCCGATGCAAACGCTTCTCATTTTTCCTCTCATTTTAGTTCGTTGATTTTTGATCACACTATTTATCCTCAAAACAATTTCCAATGGTAGAAAAATTTTAACCTGAAATTGAAACAAAATTGTGTAATTTCTTTGCCAAATACAAGAAATTATTTACTTGTGTCTATGTGTGTAAATCTGCAATAATTAACACCTAACGCAAGTTTTAATTTTATTGAGTGGAGACTTCAAATTCATGATTACGGAATTGCTCAGAAAAACGACCCATCTGGCAGGACTCTTCTTACCCCTAATTTATATTGTCTTGGAAAAATCCACTATGTTGATCATTGTCGGTTGTTTAGCAGGTATTGCGGTGATAGTAGAATTCTTGAAATGGGTTTCTGTGCGTTTCCGAGCTCTCTTTTTTCGCGTTTTCAAATCCATCCTCCGCACCCATGAACAAAAAGGGGCGATTACGGGCGCGACTTACTATATCGTCAGCATCTTGCTATGCGTTTTCTTTTTTCAAAAATCTATCGCTATCGTCTGTATTTTTTTTATTATTTTAGGTGATACAGCTGCTGCCTTAGTTGGAAGAAGGTGGGGACAGACAAAACTTATCGGAAATAAAAGTTTGGAGGGAAGTGCCGCGTGTTTTATTATTTGTGCAGTGATTGCGCTTTTCTGGTTAAACCCAATTATCGGTATTACTGGGGCATTTGTCGCAACCATAGTAGAACTGCTTCCTCTCCGAATAGATGATAACCTGACAGTGCCTCTTATCTCTGGTGCTGCGATGCAGCTTATGGCAAATTATCTCATATTGTAGAATATCTTAAACGGATGTGCGTAGTCTTTATTGCATAGGTTTATTGTCTGAACCAGGATTTTCAGGATTATCATCTTCACTACACAAATGTTTGTTTTCAAGATAGATATAATTGCTCATCAACATAAGAGTATATTCGCTGAAGAATCATTTATATTTCCGATAATCTTGGAAATCCTATAATCCTGCAAATCCTGGTTCAGACAATTGACAACTATTCACCACCCTTTAACGATTTCACTTGACAATTTGTGTTATTTCAGATACCTTTAATAATATGTCAACAAAAACTTACAAAAAACCAATTCAACCTACAGAGAGTTTCCGTGCAATTCCTGTGGAGATACCTAAAAACCTTACAAACATACGAATCATCCTCTTTGAACCGCGCGAACCAGGTAACATCGGCTCTGTTGCAAGGGTTGTGAAAGGGATGGGACTGTCGCAGCTTTACCTTGTCAATCCTGTTCCATTTCAGCATGTAGACGCGGCATGGTATATGGCACACGGGGCAAAAGATGTTTTAGAAAACTGCAAAGTTGTTCCTGAACTAAAGGATGCACTTGAAGGTGTCCAATACCTTGTCGGCACAACACACCGTCGCCGTGATATGCGTTTACCGCCCCCTGTAACCGCCCGCGAAGCTGCAGACACCATTGCCTCTGTTTCACAGGATAAATCTGTGGCGCTACTTTTTGGACGTGAGGATTTCGGCTTATCTACGGATCAGATAAGTCTTTGTCAATTGACTGCGAGTGTACCGATGGCAACCAAAAATCCATCTCTAAATTTAGCACAAGCTGTGCAAATCTTTGCTTATGAGGTGTTTATTGCGAGTTTGGAGGAGCATGCGCCTGCTGAAATTGATTATGCCGAAGTTAACGCTTTGGAAGAATTTTATGGACGGGTTGTCCGTTTGTTGGATAAAGTAGGTATGTCTCCGTATAATGAGGAATGGGAGACGTATCTGAAATCGCTACGACGTGTATTTTCACGCGCACCACTTGAAGCAAGAGACATTGGGACGCTTGATATGATCTTCTCTACGACCTATCGGCATATTGTGCGGTTAGAAGAAAAATTAGGAATAACACAGAAGTAACAGATATAGTAAAGCCTATAATTACTTGGACACTCCTGTAACACAAGCGGTAGGCGAGGTTTCCTAACCTCGCTGGCACAAAGCGTCTAAATAATTCTAAAATCTACTATACACGCAGCGGATCTTGTCTGCATCGTTATATAAGGAAAACATGAAAACATTTGGCACGCACGGTCCTGTGAATCCTAAAGATCATTACGTTGTCTCACGCAGCGCGGAACTCGCTGATTTTATCAACCGCGTCAAGCTGGGACGCTATATCGTGATATTTGCCCCTCGGCAGACAGGCAAAACGACTTTTTTCCAATGGGCTCTTGAAGCACTCACAGCCGAGTCTACAGACACCTACTTTCCGATTGAACTGAATTTTCAGGTTTATCAAGACTATAGCGCATCCGATTTCTATGCCTCACTCTATGAAAGCATTTACGAGGAAATTGAGCGTGTTTTCCAGAAACGCGGCACTATCCCTTCTGAGGATTTAACCCAATTCTTAGAGAACACAAAGGTAACCGATCACGTTGCAATGCTCAGATTCTTTCAACAGTTCGGAGCTTTTCTTGAAGATGAGAAATTGGTTCTCATCATTGACGAATTTGATGGCATTCCCCTTGATGCCGTAAGTGGTTTCTTAAATGCACTCCGGACCATCTATGTTCATCGTCCTATGCGTGAATGTCCCTACAGTGTCGGTATTGTCGGGGTCAAGAACATCACACAACTCAACCTAAACCGATCTATTTCGCCTTTCAACATCCAGGACGAGTTCACTTTGCCGAACTTTACCTTTGAACAGGTGCGTGAGCTACTTGCACAATATATGGATGAGGTCGGTCAGACCTTCGCGCCTGAGGTCATTGAGAATATTCACAGACAGATTGCTGGACAGCCTTTCCTTGTCAACCGATTCGCGCAGATACTCACAGAGGAGATGGACATTCCAAAAACAGAAACAATTACGATGACGCACTTTTCACAAGCACACGTAGAAGTCCGCGAAGAAGATAACGCCAACCTCACACATCTAATGACCAATATCCGTAGGGACCCGCGCTATAAAAATATCCTGATGCGAATCGTTTCTTATGAAAGAGGCGTACGCTTCAACCCACGCAAAGAAATCATCAGTGAACTTACGACACTCGGTGTTATCGGAAAAGCACCGGATGGGATGTGTCAAATTGTTAATCTGATTTACCAGGACTGTATCCTGCAGGCGTTCAAACCTGAGGTAAACGGACTTGAGCAGGACTACTTCACTGAAGGCAACGATTTTTTGGACTATCTCACACCGGCAGGACAGATTAATATGGAATTGCTACTTGATAACTTCCAAAATTTCATTGCACGTGTCGGGTTTCGGATACTCCAAGTCCCAGAAACCCCGAAAGAATACGTTGGGCAAGACCTCCTCTACGCCTATCTTGACCAGTTTGTCAGTCTGATTCGTGGTGCAATGTTTCTTGAAGCACAAACGGGACGTGGTAGGATGGACATGATTATCGTTCACAACGGGCAGAAATATATCGTTGAAACAAAGATTTGGGAGGGAGAACGTTTCTATGATGCTGGTAAGAAACAGCTGTCTGCATATCTCAAATTAGAACGTGTGTGTAAAGGATATTACGTCGTTTTCGATCATCGTGCCGAACCGGAGCCACGCTTAGAAACAGAGACGATAGATGGGGTGACTATCCGATGCTACGTTATTCCTGTGGTGCAGGAAGCTCCTTCCCATTCCTGCCACTCTTTATCATTTTCATAGAAATTTGCCATCTCCTTTGCTTGTTCGCTCAGGATCCGATGTCTCTCTTTTTTCGGCAGTGCTAAGAATTGACGACGTTCGCTAAGCGACTTTTCAGAAGATGTCTGCCCTGTTTGATTGAGGAGTCGTTCAACATCGTTTTCGGTTATCAACCCCTCGGCAAGGGCGTGATAGACCTGCTGGCGAAATCGTTCTGGCTTTTCAGGCGGTACGTCTATCGGTTCGCTCTTTTTCCACCCCCATTTGTTAATGTCAACACACCATTTCTTATAGTAAGTATCCGTAATAATTTCCAAATCTTTGAGGCGATAGAGTATTGCTTGAATACTCATACGGTAGCGATTCTTGAGTTCAAAGAGTTGTTTCTTATAAAGACGTTTCCGCTTTTGCCCAACGTCCTTACGCAATTGCTCGACGGGTGCCAAAAAAGCAGCACCGAATCGAAAAGCAGCTTTCTCTGGATCAAGGTTTTCGTTTATATCCAAGATGAGATGTCCGAGTTCGTGGGCGATGTTAAGTCGTTGGCGGTCACCTGGAACATCACTACGGATTGCGATCACTGCTGCGATAACTTTATCGTGACCATCTCGCGCTACAGCAGAAAGACCATCAAAACTTTCACTTGCATCTACTTCAACAATGTAAATGCCATGATTTTCAAGTATACCTATAAGATTGCTGATTGGATCAATTCCCAAGTTCAATGTTTCTCGAAATGTGTCCGCTGCTTTTTCGATGTCATCAAGTTTTTGGACTGTGATGCTAAAAATTGGGAGTTCAAGAGTGTTCTGTTCAGATATTTGTTCCTGCAGCCAAACCCGTTTTTCTATCTCTTCCGCTACAGTAGCTTTTATCCGTTCCTGTTCCTTCTTACCTAACTCAGTCCGTTTGCGGAAAGCAATAAGTTCAACGTGACAAGGCGGTTCACCCCACAATTGGGCTGACTTAATCCCGAGCGCGGCTGCAATTCGATTAAGTGTCTTTGCTGATGGTTGTCCCATTCCCTTTTCATATTTTGACAAAGTTGATCTGCTAACGAAACGATCAATAGCAGTTTCAAGGTCAGCAAGAGACATACCCCGAGCGATTCTAAATCTTTTCAGTCGTTCACCTAACATGCTAAAATCCTTTTGGAGGGTAGGGTGCGTTAATTTCTTATTTCTATGTCCGTGAATTATTTTATGCTCAGTATAACAGGTTTGTTCTCTGTTTTTCAATAGAAATTTTGGGGATTCGTAATTGTTAAATATCGCTTTTTATGGTATAATCACAACAAATTGGATTCTACAAAAAACTGAAAATTACCCGATTAAATTCTTAATCTTCATTAGGAACGATATGTTTATAGTACAAACCCAAAATCCGTGAAAATAACAAAAACAATTAGTTAACTGGCACAAGTTGTTTTTATAGTAAATTATTATATTCTATGATATAATATAGTAATATTGCCAAGGATTGCTATATTATGAACGTAGAAAATAGAACGTTGTTTATTGCTGACAATCTTGATATTATGCGCGGTATGGATTCTGAAACCGTTGATTTGATATATCTTGATCCGCCTTTCAACACGAATCGAAACTATAAAGCACCTATCGGGTCACCCGCAGAGGGTGCAGAATTCAAGGATATATGGACAGATGAGGACATAAAAGACGAATGGCACGGGCAAATCGCAGCAGAGCATGAGGAACTTTATCGGATTATCCAAGCGTCTGAAGTTGCGCATAGCAAGTCCATGAAAATATATCTTACAGCAATGGCAGTTCGTCTCTTTGAAATGAAACGCATATTGAAACCTACAGGGAGTATTTATCTGCATTGTGATTCAACAGCAAGTCACTATCTAAAACTTGTTATGGATGATTTGTTTGGAAAGGAAAACTTCAGAAATGAAATTGTTTGGCAGCGAACAATTACCCGAAAAGGAAACTTAACACGCGGACTTGCTCATGATACAGACATTATTTTCCGATATAGTAAAAGTGATTCGTTTACTTGGGATGCTACGGCAGTAACCCAACCCTATGATTTAGCGAATTTAGATGAGAAAACAAAACAGAAGTATTGTAACAAAGACAAAGATGGCAGATTGTATCAACTTACCGCAATTACAGCACCCGTTCAAAACCCCGATTCTAACTTAACTTATGAGGTTATGGGTATAAAACGCACATGGCGATGGAAAAAAGACAGGATGAAACAAGAAATTGAAAGTGGTAGGGTCGTCCAAACAAAACCCGGGAATGTGCCAAGACAAATTCGTTACTTAGATGAACAGAAAGGAAAAACGCTGAATAATGTTTGGACAGACATTCCTGCCATAAATTCACAGGCAAAAGAACGTACAGGTTATCCTACACAAAAACCTTTAACACTATTAGAACGCATCATTAAAGCGTCCAGTAATGAAGGTGATATGGTATTAGACCCGTTTTGTGGGTGTGCTACGGCTTGTGTAGCAGCAGAAAAACTACAGCGTCAATGGATAGGTATTGATATATCGCCATCAGCAGAAGTTATCACAAAAATACGTCTTGAGGAAGCGAGTCAACAAGGTGCTTTATTTTCACCGATTCAGATGCAGGATGTTACCGTTACCAAAACACCACCAGAACGGACAGACAACACGGAAGAACTTGCGAAAAAACAGAAGTTACCCGCATATCAAACACACAAGCCTGAACTCTTTGGCAAACAACAAGGCAGGTGCAATGCTTGTGAATTCCCTTTTCACTACAGAAATTTGACAGTTGACCACAAAACGCCACGTGCTAAAGGTGGTGGCGATAACTTTGAAAATCTGCAACTTTTATGTGCATCTTGCAACTCACGGAAGGGGACTGGAACACAAGAGGAATTATTGCAGAAATTAAAGAAAGAGAAAATAATTCCCGCAGTGTGAAAATTCCTAATCCTGTATCTACTCATTGTGAAATCAAAATCTTAAACCGACTACTTATCTAAAATGCGACACACAAAACTCCTCGTTTGGCTCATTTTTATCCTATCCGGCGCAAGTGCCCTTATCTATGAAGTAATATGGATGCGGCAACTCACGCTTGTCTTCGGCAGCACTGTGTTTGCGACAAGCACCGTGCTAACAGCATTCATGGCAGGGCTCGCGCTCGGCAGCTACTACTTCGGCAGAAAGATAGATGAGGGCAAAATGTCGCCATTGAAACTTTATGCCCTCCTTGAAGCAGGCATCGGTGGATTTTGTATCATCTGGCCGCTGCTGTTAACTGTGCTCACGGGTCTCTATGTCCTTATTTACCGCAACATTACATCCGAATTCTATACGCTATCACTTATCCGTTTTGTCCTAACCTTCGGTATACTGCTAATCCCTTCTACATTGATGGGTGGCACTTTACCTGTCCTGACAAGGTTTTTTGTCAAAAGGTTGGAACAACTTGGCACAAATATTGGGATATTATATGCGTTGAATACATTTGGGGCGGTCATTGGCACTGTGGCAGCAGGATTTTTCTTGATTGAGGCATTCGGTATAAAATGGTCACTCGGTGTAGCAATAGCAATTAACTTCGGTGTGGCGTTAGTGGCGTTGTTATTGGCACGGCATGCACACAAAATAGAAGCAGATGAAGACGAGGAGTCAACAGAACATAAGGAATCCATAGCAGGTGAACAGGAAACTGCAGTCTCTGAAGTTGTCAAACAAGAACGCCAATTGGTTCTATGGGCGATAGGCATATCAGGTTTTTGTGCCTTAGCTTATGAGGTGTTGTGGACACGTATTCTTGTATTCTTTCTGGGCAGTACGACTTATGCGTTTGCTACGATGCTTGCGGCATTTCTGTTCGGTATCGCACTTGGCAGCATGATTTTAGCACGTTGGGTTGACAGGATAAAACAACCGGTTGCGACTTTCGGCATCGTCCAACTCGGCATTGGTTTATTTGCGCTTATCCTTATGCCAGCGTTTGAAAGGTTGTACGGAATGACTTACGCGCTCCAGTCAACATTTGGGAGTAGCAGATTCTGGGCATTCTTTTCCTGTTTTGTTGTGATGAGTCTCCCTACATTTTTGATGGGAGCCAGTTTTCCGCTTGTTACCAAAATCTATACTGGCAATGCGCGTCAACTCGGTAGAAGCATTGGCAATGTCTATGCTATCAACACGGTCGGGAGTATTTTGGGAGCGTTTTGTGCTGGCTTTGTGTTAATTCCGCTATTGGGCATCCGTCCAAGCATTGTGTTGACAGTCGCATTGAACACAGGTATCGGTTGTCTACTTGTTTTGAAAGGATTACGTGCGTCTGTAAGTGAAACAGAATTGGGAAGCGGCGCCAAGTCTATTTTTCAGGGAATGGGTATCGCTGTGCCAATACTCAATGTTGGGTTAGCTGTTATTGTCTTACTGACTTTGAGTCAACCGCTTTTCCTAAAAAGCACGATTTACAAAACGCAACGGCCGGGCGATGAAGTTGTTGAGTACAAAGAGGAGATAGATGCGACGGTAACAACGTTAAAAGATGACGAAGGCGTTTATAGACTCTATGTAGACGCAAACCAGGCCGCTGATGCTTCGCGATGGGACTCCCCTTCGCATCGCGTCATAGCACATTTGCCGTTGCTATTACACCCGAATCCGAAACGCGCACTTGTTGTTGGTTTCGGTATGGGACTTACCTCACATTCAATCACACAACACGGTGTGCAGGTTGATGCAATAGAATTATCGGAAGGGGTGATTTCTGCAGCACAGGAACATTTTAAGCATGTGAATGGCAACATCTTTGAAAACCGACTATTTAACTGGACGATTAATGATGGTCGCAACCATATCCTCATGACACAAAAAAAGTATGATATGATTTCTACTGGAATAATCCATCCGCTTGTCAGTGCCGGTAGTTCGAATATCTACACCGAAGATTTTTACAAACTGTGCCAAAGAATCCTTACTGAGGATGGGGTGATGTGTCAGTGGGTACCGTTGCATCGCTTACCAGAAACGCACTATAAAATGATTGTCCGCACCTTTCAACATGTTTTTCCTGAAACGACCCTCTGGTATAAATACACACCCGATTTTGTGATTCTGATTGGAACAAAAAAACCGCTTACAATAGATTACAGCGACTTTATGAGACGAGCAAAAATACCGAGTATCCGTGAAGGACTCGCTGCTGATGATCTGGATGGGATGTCACTGCTGGACTCATTTATGATGGGACCTGAAGCTGTCCGAAAGTATGTGGGCGATGTGCCTATTCATACAGATGACCGTCCACGATTAGAATTCTTTAAAGGTGAAGATTTAGTGAGCTCCACCGCACAAAACATTATCGGCATGAAAGAACATAGAGAACGTGTTACACCGTACCTTAAGAATTACGGAGCGACACTTGCTGAGAAAAATGCTGTTCGGGAAAAGATTAACACGTATTTTGATGCGACACAGAAATTGATTCTGGGACAGATCGCTTATGCTAAAGCACAAATTGTCAATCCCGTTGCACAACTTGAAAGTGCAAGTGCCCTGCTGAACGAGGCTGTGAGAATTAACCCACAAGACGAGACAATTCGCTATAATTTTGGTGTTGTCAGCGGCATAATACGCGAAGATGAATTAGAACAATTGCGTCAAATGGAAAAAGCAGCGCAGCTGGCAATAAGAGAAAACCCGGAAAACATTCAACAACACGTGAATTTGGCAATAGCGTATGACGGATTGGCAACAGAATATGAAAGAAAAGGTGAAATTGCAAAAGCAAAACAGGAACGGGCTAAAGGTGCAGCTGAACTTGAAAAATATCTCAAGCGGGACCCAAGTAGAGTCGATATCTATATTCTCTTGGGACCGCTATATGAAAACCAAGAACGTTACAAAGAGGCACTTCGCACCTACAAACGGTTAGAGCAACGTGATCCTAACTTACCCGCTATAATTTTTGCCGCAATGGCACGGCTCCATCTGTTATTAGAAAATGTTGATGAAGCAGAAAAATATGCACAAAAAGGGGTGGACACAGATACTAATTCATGGCGTTCACACTACATGCTCGGTAGAGTATATCACGCTATGAATCAACCTGGTAAACAGCACGAACATTATGAAAACGCCTTGAAAGTAATTGATGCGGAAATTTCGCGCTCCTTAGACCCAAGTAATTTACTCAGCTACAAAGAACAGATACAAAACGAACTGAAAGAGATAGAAAAATAGGAGGAAAATACAGACCCATTATGTCTCAAGAATCTTCTCTAAAACGGACACATTATTGTGGTGATCTGCGTTTGAGTGACGCTGGCACCACTGCCCAACTCAATGGGTGGGTTAGGCGCCGCCGCGACCATGGCGGTGTGATTTTTGTTGATTTACGCGATAGAACAGGGATTACACAGGTAGTCTTTGACCCACAGATAGATGAAAAAGCACACGCGCTTGCTGATGCTGTCAGAAGTGAGTTTGTCCTGCACGTTAGTGGTACTGTCCGAGAACGTGCTCCAGGTGAACTGCTTTTCAATGCAGATAAAGCGTTTCAAACTGAACTTTCCAACGGTCCAACGGTGTCATCCGAATTCCGATCCCTTTTTTCGGACTTAGATACTAAATACACACTGTCTGATGACGTAAAAGTTAATGTTCGCGAACCTGATAAACGATGGCTTCTCACTGATATTGAAAATAATAGAACTTACGAGATAGCTCGCGAAGCAGATAGTCTCAGCGTCTATCAAGGTACTGTCAACCCAGAACTTGCCACAGGTGAGATTGAGGTAGCGGTAGATTCGTTGAATATTCTTAATACTGCCAAGACACCACCGTTCCCAGTTGAAGACGATATTGAGGTAGCAGAAGATATTCGGATGCGGTATCGGTTCGTTGATTTACGCCGCCCGGAGATGCAAAAAACGCTTGAAATGCGGCATAAAGCTGCCCTTGTAGCCCGCAACTATATGAATGAGCAAGGATTCCTTGAAATTGAAACACCTATCTTGATGAACAGCACGCCAGAAGGTGCACGCGATGTCCTTGTGCCGAGCCGTTATTATCCCGGTAAATTCTATGCCTTGCCACAATCACCGCAACAGTTTAAACAGATTCTGATGATGAGTGGGGTTGACCGTTATTTTCAAATTGCACGTTGTTTCCGCGATGAGGATACTCGCGCAGACAGACAACTTGAGTTCACACAACTGGATATTGAGATGTCCTTTGCAGATGTTGACGATGTGCTTGAGGTAACCGAAGGATTGATGAAGCGGATATTTGAGGAAGCAGGAGACATTCCTGTTGAAACGCCTTTCTTAAGGTTACCATACCATGAATCGATAGCACGGTTCGGTAATGATAAACCAGACACGCGCTTCGGTATGGAACTGACCGACCTCTCCGATGTAATGGCAGATTGCGACTTTCAGGTGTTTACCCGTGCCTTATCTTCCGGTGGACAGGTAAAAGGCATCGCTGTTCCGGGCGGTGCGAATTTTTCAAGGAAGGACATTGACGATTTAACGGAATTCGTTGCCACTTATCGGGCAAAGGGATTGGCTTGGGTTAAGATCACATCAGACGAATTTTCATCAGGTATTGTCAAGTTTTTCAAAACTGAGCAGCTCGAAACAGCACAAGAGAGAACGGGCGCAAAACCCGGTGACATCATGTTCTTTGTCGCTGACCGACCCAAAGTTGTTGCAGATGCACTCGGCAATCTTCGCCTACATCTCGGTCGCAAACTTAACCTAATTGACCAAAATCTTTACAACTTCTTATGGATCGTTGATTACCCGTTGTTTGAATGGAACGAAGAGGAGAATAGGTATGAATCACTTCATCATCTTTTCACAGGTGCGACTGAAGAGACACTACCTCTATTAGATACAGACCCTGGTAAAGTTCAGGGCCAACACTACGATCTGGTATGTAACGGGTACGAAATCTGTAGCGGGAGTGTTAGGATACATCGATGGGATGTTCAGCAAAAGATTTTTGATATTCTGAAAATCACCCCCGAAGATGTTAAAAATCGGTTCGGCTATTTCATTGATGCTCTGGAATATGGCACGCCACCGCATGCAGGTATCGCACCAGGACTTGATCGTATTGTGATGTTAATGCGGAACGAGGAAAACATTCGCGAGGTAATAGCGTTTCCGAAATCTCAACAAGGACTTTGTCCACTTACCCATGCCCCGTCTACTGTGACGGAGGCACAATTAGAAGAATTGTCAATTCGTGTAGATGTTGATGAATAAGAATAGAAATAATACAATGTGGGATTAAACACCACCTACAAAAGGAAATAAACTATGAGTAATAACGGCAATACTGAAAGCAATTTTGGGCTTCTCATTGGCATAGTCATCGCTATTGTTGTCGGTGCGCTTGTCGGAGGGTTCTTTCCAGGGTTTGCTAAACATACCGAAGTATTAGGTGACATATTCTTGACCTTACTAAAGATGGTCGTAGTACCTCTTGTGATATTCTCAATGGTCGTAGGAATCACAAACCTGGGTGATATTCGCAACCTCGGTTCCATCGGAGGACGCACCGTCCTTTATTATATGGCAACGACTGCGATCTCAGTTATCATTGGAATGATCCTTGTCAACATCTTCGCCCCGGGAAAAGGAATTGAGTTATCAAAAGAGGGTGATAATCATCCTCAACTCTCTTATACATTGAGTGGTGAGAATAATCTCACTGTAACATTACCTGATGAGCAAATTATAGAAGACTATTCCAATAAATTTATAATCACACTTGTTGACCAAAACTTGGTAGGGAAAATCGAATCTATTAAAGACAATCAAGTGACTGTGGCAAATTGGCAAGACCTGTCCGGTGAAATTGACTACATCATAACAGAGAGCGGTAAGACTTTGATGATCGCAGAAAACCAATTTACCGATCTGAAAGTTGAACAATCCGGTACGGGTGTTGCAATTTCACTACCAATTGCTTCAGAGGTTGAAGGGAAACAAGAACGTACTATGGGGCAGACCATTATGGAAGTCTTCTTGGGGAACAAAGAAACTGATAAACAGGGCATGATCCCAGAGAACATCTTTATGGCGATGGCGAATATGGATATCCTGCCACTTATCTTTTTCTCACTCTTCATTGGTGCTGCTTTGTCAGTCATCGGTGAAGCAGGTAAACCCGCAATTGCTATCTTTAACGCCTTTAATGACGCTGTGATGCAAATTGTTAACTGGATTATGATCCTTGCACCTGTAGGTATTTTCGGGTTAATTGCAGGCAGAATAGGTGAAGCGGGAGGTTTCGCTGAATTCCTACCGGAATTAGCAGCCGTTGGTAAATACAGTATGACAGTGATATTAGCACTCGGTTTCCACGGTTTTGTTGTACTACCAACATTGCTATTCCTATTAGGACGACGGAACCCGATTGGATATGCCAAAGGGATGGGAACAGCCTTGCTAAATGCTTTCTCTACCGCAAGTTCAAGTGCCACACTGCCTTTAACGATGGAAAATGTTGAAGAACAAAACGGAATCTCTAACCGCACAGCAAGTTTCGTGTTACCGTTAGGGGCTACCATTAATATGGATGGCACAGCACTTTATGAAGCTGTCGCTGTTATGTTCATTGCACAAGTATATGGAATTACAATGGGACCAGCTGAACAACTCATTATCGTCCTGACCGCAACACTCGCGGCAATAGGTGCTGCGGGGATACCTGAAGCAGGGCTCGTTACGATGGTTATTGTCCTAAAGGCAGTTGGTTTGCCGATAGAAGGTGTCGCATTGATACTCTCAATCGATTGGCTGCTTGATAGATTCCGCACCACTGTCAACGTTTGGGGTGATAGTGTTGGTGCAGGTATCATTGAAACGTATGAATCTGGCGATGGTGCTGAAGTTCCAGCAACTTAATTTATAGTGAAATCCAAAATATGTTTACATTCCCTGGTAGGTGCGGTTTCCTAACCGCACCTACCAGGTCTCGGACTGAATAAGCGTTCTTTTTAAATTGGCACATACGGTTGCACGTAGTGAAACCCGGCAGATGCTATAAACGTTTTATTAGCATAAATTCACTACGATTTTAATTGACAATTGAAAACGTTGAATCTTCCTTGTAGGTCTGTTAGGAACGTCCGATTTCAGTTATCACGCCACTAAGGAAGATTTGAAAATATCCCAAAAACGATGAATTCCCAAAACGACGTAAACTCACAACAAACCGGCATTTCTGGTGAGACAGCGCTTGCGATCATTAGTGTCACACTCGCTGCCTTATGGATAGCATTTGCTTTTTACCACGGTACGAGTTCTGGTGCAAATGGAAATCGGATACTGTTATTGCATCCGCTTGTTCCGATTGCGCTTATTGCGCTGCTCATCCGTATTTATCGATGGGTTGGCATAAAATTTGTCGTTCACCTTGAAATCATTATGATAGGTCTCTGGCTCTTTGTCAGGATGCTGGGGATCTTGATGCCTTTCATCCTCGGTTTCGGATTTGCCTATCTCTTTCGGTTTCTCTGGCGTGCATTACCATTCAAAAAGTATTACCAACGTGCCATTGCAACTGTCTTAATCGTTCTTGTTTGTAGTGGTGTGTTGGTATTTACGGGCATAGGCGTTGGCAATCAAGTTAGCCAAATGACGAAAGGGTTACAAAAGTTTTTTCACGAATCTTTATTCCCATTCGTAGCAGGTGAAAACTTCGTTGACATAGTTTATGATGAATCAGGTGAAGAACAAACACTCTATCTTGCAACAGATCACGGAATCTATATCTATCCACTTGACAAAGAACCTGTGTCAGGTAATGAACGAAAAAGAAAAGGGATAACGAATGGTGATATAGTTGGAAAGAAAATACGTGCAATCTCTGTGAACGATGACTATATCTATGCTGGGACAGATTCTGGAGTATTTAGATGTGATAAGAGAATTGTACAGGTGATGGCAGGAAAGACAGAGGATTCAGATGAATCAGATGAATCAGCCTCACGTGTAGGATTTCTACGAAAACTTTGGCATGTAGTGGTAGGCAAGAGAGCAGATTCCGTAGTTGCATTATCCAATGAATTGGAATGGACCAAAATCAGAACAAATGTATTTGACAATCTTGTTATTCAAGCCATTAATACACCAACTTGGAATCCTAATTTACTATATGTCGGCACGAATGAGGGACTTTTTAGTAGTGAAGATTCCGGTCTAGCTTGGAACAACAAGGAAGAAATTGATAACAATAAGGAGAGGTCTATTGTCCACATCACTTCTATTGAGAAATATGACACGACTCGTGAGGATGTCCCGAAGTCTTTCGCGCGTAAGACCCTCCCTATGTATGTTGCCACTATTGCAAATAGTAATCAGACTACTTCTCAGTCAGAAGAAAAAAGCGAGACAAACACCGATAATTATCAGAATGCTACAGATCAGGAAAGTATTGAACAACAATCTTCTACTACACAAGAAACAAATTCGAAAAAAACAGAGGAACCTAAAACTTTTGTACATGGGCGTAGGAACCCTTCTAACGAGTGGAAATTACGAAGTTTTGACAAAGTAGTGCCAGAAATTAATGTGCTTGTAGCAACTGATAATCAAAAGGAAGAATTCTACGCTGGTACAGCTGATGGTGTCTGGGTACATTACGAATCTGAAACGTGGCACAGAGAATCATACTCTGACCAACTACCAAAATCAATTTCTCTGTTAGCTTTTACGCCTTCTGGATTATATGCTGGCAATGAGAGCGTAATCCATTACAGTCCTAAAGACTCAGAGACTTGGCAAAGTTTTATTGTAAAAGATAGCGGTATTTTAGCATATAGAGATGAGGAAATTGTCAGACAGTTTCAAGAATATCTTACGAAGAGAATCCCTGGTTGGACAGCGAGCGGCGGTGCTTTTGTTAAGTGGTTGTCAGAATTAGCTGGTTCCATCGCTTTTCAGTTTGGGGGTCTCCTTGCTACAGTGTTCCTTGCATTCATCGTTTTTGTCTATGCAAGCCAAGGGTTTGACAAATATTTCCGTGGTTTCATCGGTTTAGTTCCTGAAAAACATCGCGAAACCGCTATGGCATACCTGCGGGAAATTGACAGAAATATGCATCAGTTTCTCAAAGGGCAATTTATTGTGATTGTAATTATTTCGATTATCTCTTGTATTGTCTATCGTGTTATTGGCGTGCCTTTTGCACTGCTTGTCGGCATATTAGCGGGGCTCTGCAACGCAATACCAACTTTCGGCCCCTTCATCGGAGGAGGATTCGCGTACATTGCAATGTTGATGGGACTCGTAGCTGGTGAATTCAGTAGTACTATCGAATTTCTTATCCGCTGTATTTTTGTGTTAGGTGCAATCCTCGGTATTCAGACAATTGACAATTCTCTCATCTCACCCAAAGTGATGAGTAATGCAGTTGATGTTGATCCGCTGCTCATTATGTTTGCCGTTATCGTTGGTGCTTCTATTCTCGGTTTTTGGGGTGTTTTGCTGGCAATTCCGATTATTGTTGTGATAAAATCTATTGTTGCCGTTTCAAAATCTGCTGCAAATGATGTAGACACGCCCGCCATAGAGGAGCAAGTCTGATGCAAAATCAACTTCCTATTGTCGCTATTGTCGGTAGACCGAATGTAGGCAAGTCATCTCTTTTCAATCGCATTACGGCAGATGCACGCCCAAGTTCGGCACATAGAAAACAAGTTGCTGTTGTCAATGATAAACCCGGTGTAACGCGCGATCGTAACTATGCGGATGTAAAGTGGGGCAAAACACCATTTACGATTGTGGATACAGGAGGTATGGATGTTGACCCCGATGATCCGCTTATTGATAACGTTCAGTTGCAAGTTGACCACGCCTTAGCTGAGGCAACACTTGTTCTGTTTGTCGTTGATGTTCGCACGGGTATTATGCCGCACGATACCATTGTGGCTAACAAACTCCGTTCCTCTGGAAAGCCTATTCTCCTTGTTGCCAATAAGGCAGATAGTGTCAGTCTTGAAATGGACACGGCGGAATTTTATAGGCTCGGGTTGGAAGAACCTATTTTGACATCTTGCGTACAAAACACAGGTGTTCAACAACTCCTTGACCATGTAGTGGAAGTTCTCCCCGAAGTTGATAACACGTCAGAAGGTTCTTCCAAACCCATCAAAATCTCAATTGTGGGTCGACCAAACGTTGGAAAATCCTCAATCCTTAATTCGCTTCTCGGTGAAGAACGTATGATTGTGGACAACCGCCCTGGCACAACTCGTGACGCTGTCAATATCCGTTTTGTATACCAAAATGTCCCTTTTGAACTTGTTGACACTGCCGGAATGCGGCGAAAATCTTCAATTAAAGATGAATTGGAATCGGAGACTGTTCAACGGGCAATCCATAGCATCCGTCAAAGCGACATCGCAGCATTGGTAGTGGATATTACACAGGAACTGGCGCAGCAAGACAAAACGATCGCGAATTTTATCGCACGCAGCGGAAAGGCATCCGTGTTAGTTTTAAATAAGTGGGACCTCGTTGAGAAGGATAACGCAACACACGGTAAATTTATGTCGCAAATAGAGGCACAAGTTCCACAATTAGATTATGTGCCGAAAATTTTTATATCTGCTTTAACGGGGCAGCGCGTTTCAAAAATCCTTGATGTTGCACTTGAGGTACACCGAGAGTATTGCACCCGCATACCAACACCAGCACTCAACCAACTGTTGTTAGAGTTACGAACAGCACACCCGCCGCCGCGTGTAAAAGGCACACGTCCGGCACTAAAATATATCACACAAGTTGAGACGCAACCACCAACATTTCTGATTTTTGGCAGAAATACGCACAGAGTCCGCCCCCCTTACACAGCGTATTTGATCAACAATATCCGTAGCGCTTTTGGATTCCACGGCACACCGATCCGCATTTTTTATCGGAGAAATTAATTCAAAATTGTTAGCATATCTTATGCAAGATATCCGCACTTCACAATTGCAATTTTAATTCCAAAATCCCAAACTACGAGGCATTTCATGGCAGCCCCAAAAATCTTTATCACTCGCCCCATCCCGGAACCTGTCCTCCTCCAAATACAAGCTGAATGTGACGTTGACATGTGGCACACCAGTGCTATTTTACCCCCGATTGCTGAAAAGATTCCACCGCTTGACGGATTGATGACTTACGGGCATGAACCTGTTACTGCGGAAATGTTTGACACAGCACCCGACCTGAAAGTTGTCTCTGTTGTCGGTGTCGGTTATGACCATGTTGATGAAGATGCAGCCAGAGAACGCGGCATCGCGCTTGGACATACCCCTGGTGTACTCAGCGACACAACTGCTGATATGACATGGGCACTTCTGCTTGCTGCTGCACGGAACGTTGTACCAGCGTATAATCACGTTCAGGTTAACAAGCAGTGGTACTACTACGACCCGAACATTCTTTGGGGATATGATGTACATCACGCAACAATCGGGATTGTCGGCATGGGGCGTATCGGGTATGCAGTGGCAAAACGCGCCTTGGGGTTTGACATGAAAGTCCTCTATAACAAACGTGAGCGCAGACCTGATTGGGAAGCGGAACTCGGCATTGAATACGTTGAACTGGAACATCTGCTTAAAGTTTCTGATTTTGTAACGCTCCATGTGCCTTTAACGGAAGAAACAACACACATGATCGGTAAGGCAGAGTTTGAATTGATGAAACAGACCGCAATCCTTGTCAATATTGCCAGAGGTCCTGTTGTTGATCACGATGCATTGTATGAAGCACTTTCGGCAGGGCAGATTGCAGGTGCCGCATTGGACGTAACTGAACCGGAGCCGATTAACACCGACCATCCGCTCCTTGATTTAGACAATCTACTCATAGCACCACATCTCGGTAGTGCCACAATCCAAACCCGTATGAGAATGGCTACGATGGCAATGGAGAATCTGTTCGCTGGATTGAAAGGGGAACGGTTGCCTTACGGTGTGTTACATCCACCTCAATTAGACAGTGTCCTTCCTTAGGATTAGAAGGAATAGAACACATGCTGGAAGAAAATATCTCAGGCATTACCAAGATAGCCGTAAAAGGCTTCAAATCAATAGCAGAAGAATGCGAAATTGACATCCGTCCATTGACAATCCTTGCTGGCGCGAACAGTTCCGGGAAATCCAGCATCATGCAACCGCTTTTGATGTTAAAGCAGACTTTGGAGGCACCTTATGATCCTGGGCCGTTGCTAATTGACGGTCCAAATGTTAAGTTTACTGAAGCAATACAATTTCTATCATTGTTATCAAATGGAAGAAGAACTGATGAGTTTCAGATTGCAATTGGAACTGGTGTGAACGATGTTTCTGAAATTGTGAGGATGACTCTCAAGAAGGGAGAGGGTGAATTTGAAATTGTCAAAATGACAGTTGAAGATAAATTTGAGCATTTTATCTTGTATCCTGGAATGCATCCTGAAATTATCAATTTACAAGACAACCAAAAATCGATACTTGAGGAGATGATTGTAAAAAAACGCACTCGTTGTTCTTTCCAGTTTGAATCTTTAGATGGAAAAAGTACCACATATTTTACTAACCATGAGGTTCCATCATCCAATACCATCCATCTTCCTGGATTACGCGGTAATCCAGAACGGACCTATAAACGGACCAGCACGGGTCCACAATACCCTGGCACCTTTGAAAATTACGTTGCGACCCTTATTTATGATTGGCAGCAAGCGAATGATAAACGTTTAAATATGGTATCTGATGCCCTTGATTCCCTTGGTTTGACAAGATGGATACGAACAAAGAAAATCGGAGATGCCCATATTGAAGTTCAAGCAGGCCGCCTTCAGCATGACAGGAAGAATAATCCTGATATGGTTAACATTGCTGATATTGGTTTCGGAGTTTCACAAGTTTTGCCTGTTGTAGTCGCTCTGATTGTTGCGAATCCTGGGCAGCTTGTTTATCTTGAACAACCGGAGTTACACCTTCACCCCAACGCACAAGTCGTGCTGGCACAAGTCTTAGCAGATGCAGCAAAACGCGGTGTACGTGTAGTTGCAGAAACGCACAGTTCGCTGCTACTCTTGGGAATTCAAACGCTTGTTGCGGAAGGAAAACTCTCGCCAGATTTGGTCAAACTGCATTGGTTTTCACGAAACGAAGAAGGCATTACGGAAGTTGACAGTGTAGATTTAGACGAAGCGGGCACTTACGGTGATTGGTCCATGGATTTTGATGATGTAAGTCTCAACGTACAGAGTCGTTTTCTTGATGCTGTTGATAACGTTAGATTTGGAAAAATGGAGACTTCGTGAGAGCAAGAAATTCTAAACGGTTGGTAATTGACGCTGATGTTGCCCAAGCATCTGGCGATGAAGATGCAACTGATCCGCGAGCCATCAATTGCCGTGACTTCCTAAAAGGAGTGATGATCCAAAATCATAGGGTTGTCATGACAAGAAAAATCAGTGATGAGTGGAAAAGACATCAATCTCGATTTGCCCTTGAGTGGAGAGCATCAATGGATGCGCGTAGAAGAGTGGCTCGTGTTGATCCATCAGAGTATGATGAACTCCAAAATAAGGTAACAAACATAGCAGACAACGAAAATGAAATTGAAGTGATGCAAAAAGATTTTCATTTACTTGAAGCGGCCCTGGAAACTGATAAAACTGTTATTTCACTGGATCAAACCGTCCGCACACTTTTTGCCCAAGCCTCTCAACAGGTTGGCGAAATCCGGGAGATTATTTGGGTAAATCCTGATCGCACAGCAGAAGAACAACCCATCACTTGGCTAAAAAGCGGCGCGCCACCTGAACCGCATCGTCAACTTGCCGCGTATACAATAGAATAAAATATTTATCCCCGCCAAGCCGTATCAATACTGGTATATCCGTGTGTATATTGTTGCAAATGCGGTGGCAAGTCCGCTAAAAACTGCTTGCCTACGTCCGGTATCTCCCACGGAATATCAATATGATGATTCCGACTCCGAAAACCGATAGCACACGATAACCGTATCTCGTCAATCTGGTTTGGAAATGCAGCGTGATATGTCCTATGTGCAAAAACAATCATATCACCGGGATTTGTAAAGAGTGGCACACACCCTGGAACATCAAAATCTGTATACGCCTTCTCCTCTCCACCCATTTTATAAAAAGAACGTTTATCTGCAGTCAAGTTAAACCCTGCTGGTCCTTCCCAATTCTCCACGTGAGAATCCGCAATCACACACAAACCCCCGTGTTCCGGGCGCGAACCTGTGATGTAAAACCATTTACCGGATGGCCACATTCCTCGGTTTAGTACATCACCAGAATTTTTCGGTGCCTCCGTCGAAAACCCACACCAATCGGTATGCCATGCAACAGGATGTGATCCGGGCATCCGAATGATTGCAGCGGAGCGATGTACAGTCAATTCATCTGTCCCAATCAAGTGTCGGTGGATTTTCATAAACGGTTCATATTCCAACAGCTGCCACGCCCCTGCCCCAGACTCAATCCAAGCATGTCGGGTGCGGCTCTGTCCATGCTCCAATTCTCTGTTTGGGTCTGTACCATCAAAAACGGCTTGTTTCAAACTGTCAACCAATTCATCAGGAAGCACGTCTTTGATAATAGCAAAACCGTGTACATCTAAACATTCGGACATTTGAGCAATTTGATCCATTTCAAACTCGTAAGTATATTCAAGTTCAGGTTTTTGGGTCTTTAAATAGTGTTCCATAGCGAATATCCCTAAAGTATTTATGCGGCATTCTATTATATGTCCACTATCATGTCAACGCAATTTTCTGTTGTCCATCTGTTGTAAATTCCTCCATTATATGCTATACTTAACGTGAACTCGGCATGAGCAACTTTGTAGCACAATCTGTTAGATTGCGTTCACGAATGCACAATCTTACAAATTGTGTTACAAAGTTGGGTTAGAAACTGCATCTATTGTTGTTATTCGTGTCCATTCCAAGCATAACAAACTACATATTTCTTATGCCGAGCTTATGTCTTACTTAAAATTAGTTTTCTTGCAAACCAGCAATTTTGATTGCTAACTATTTAGATTTTTTAGGGAGGCTTTATGCCGATTGTATCCCATGTTGTTTTGAGAAAATTTGTATACGATATCTATCGAGGTGCAGGCGGCACCGAAGAGGACGCGCGCATCGTTAGCGATCATGTCGTTGATTCTAATTTAGCCGGTCACGATTCCCACGGCGTCATCAATGCACCGAACTATATCGGTGGAATGGCGGGCGGTCCAGCAGCAGAAAAGATGGAGATTGTCAGAGAGAGTGGGGCTGCAACTGTTATCAACGTGAACGGGGCACTCGGCATGGTTGCGGCACGCAAAGCGATGGAGTTGGCAGTCGAAAAAGCAGAAACTTGTACGATTGGCGCAGTCGGTTTACATCGGTGTGGACATGCAGGACGGATGGGTGAATATCCGCCAATTGCAGCACGTGCAGGAATGGTCGGTATTGTTTTGCTAAACGGCGGCGGCAGGTTTATGCATCCACACGGAGGCACCTCAAGAAGACTACCACCTAATCCAATTGCTATATCTGTGCCTCGCGCAAACGGTGAACCGCTTCTATTAGATATGACACTTAGCGTAGTTGCAGGTGGAAAACTTCTCGTGCAGTCCGCGCGGGGCGAGCCAATACCGGAAGGATGGATGATAGACTCTGACGGTAATACTTTGACAGACCCAAATGTGTTCCGCGAACGTCCACAAGATACCGCTGTGATGCCGCTCGGAGGATCTCAGTTCGGGCACAAAGGGTTTGGGCTCGGTGTGATGATTGATGCCATTGCGGGCGGGCTTTCTTGGGCAGGTTGTAGTCGTGAAACACCAACACGCGGTGCAAGTGGTATTGTGATGTTTGCAATTAAAATTGAGGATTTTATTGATTTAGCTGATTATGAGCAGGAAATTGAATATCTTGTGGAGTGGGTGAAATCATCAGCAAGGTTACCAGGGACTGACGAAATCTACGTCCCAGGCGACTTTGAGCAACGAAGTCGTGAAAAACGACTAAAAGAAGGAATACCTATTGAAGAACCAACTTGGGATCGACTTGTGGAAGCAGCTGAACGTTTAGATGTTGCTACACCAACATCCCTTCTACCCTAATTGATGGTAAATCTGTGGTTTACAAACATTAATACTTCTAAATTTTCACATCAAAGGAGCAAACAAATGAGAATCTTAGCTGTTTTGTCCGTTATGTTTATTAGTGTTTTAGGGTGTGCTATCTTAAATCAACCAACTATTGAAGTGGCTCCGTCACAACTCACCAGTGAGACAAACCCTGAACTTGTAGATGGCAATTTAGACACGATCAGCACATTTGCAGTCCAAGGTCATCTCAAGAAAAGTTTCCAATTTGTTCCTGTTCCCGGAGCGGATGGTCCCTTTGGCAACACGCAACGGAAATATATGACGCAAGTGGAAGGGAGTAGGCGAACAGAAGCGATAATTAAACTGGACACACCGACTTTTATATCTTATGTTGAAATATATCCCGCATCGCGTATTCCTAAGTTAGCGTTAATGACAACTCTGGAAGAGCCGAAGTTTACTTCCTCTTTCAATGTGGTTCATGATAAATTACATACGAACATAGAAGGGAAACAACCTGTCAGATTCCAAATCAATCGAGAAATCCTTTATTTGCGGTTGACAGCGAACAGTATAGAAGATAGACAAAATGCTGTCCGTGATAAAAAAGGTAAAACTTTCCGACCGAAAAAAACGAAAGATGAAAAAATTGATATAGAGAAACGCATTGAGGTGCCGTTGAAAGGTGCTTCTATTCGGGAGATAAAATTTTACGCTCGGTAGAGAATTGTGTAGATTGTTATCCTTTGAAAACGGATCAAATTGGAAAAAAGGAACTTTATCAACGGATGTTAAGAAACTGCTTGAATTATATTTCACAAATTTGTATAATATAAAAACTTACGCTAACGTGAACCAATCTCTTATATTTCTCACCAGAATCTGTCATAAATATAATGCCCGTAAATATTTCCCTTGACTTTTCTACAAAACCGTGTTAAGTTTAGCACATTACATTCTTGGAGGATCAAAACCCGATTGCAAAAACAAGAATTAAAGGGTGTTCCTATTCAGAACAACGCTGAAGTCCAAGCACTTTTTGGGCAAAGCGATGCCTTCCTCAAAATTATTGAAGATGGTTTTGATGTGCGCGTTGTTTTGAAAAGCGATAGCATTGCTGTCCTTGGTGAAAACCTCAAAGAGGTCAATAGAGTTGTAAGAGTGTTGGAATCACTACTCCACCGTATCCGCAAAGGTGAACGAATTCAATCGACTGATGTCAACTACGTCATCCGCGCATCGGAAACTGATGAATCCAACATTTTAGATGAAAGTCCCGCTGAATCTATACCTGTATTTTCAAAACGCGGTGTAATTCGCCCGAAAACTGCTGGGCAAAAACGGTACGTTGAAGCGATGAAAAATAACGATCTCGTCTTTGGCATCGGGCCTGCGGGCACGGGGAAAACCTATCTCGCGATGGCGATGGCTGTTTCTGCACTTAAAAATGGCCAGGTGAGTCGCATCATCTTAACCCGACCTGCAGTTGAAGCAGGGGAACGTCTCGGATTTTTACCAGGTGATATAGCCGCAAAAGTTCACCCGTATCTACGACCATTATACGATGCGTTATATGATATGATGCCGCCCGATACGCTTGACAATTACATTGAACGCAATATCATTGAAGTGGCTCCGATTGCTTTCATGCGAGGTAGAACGCTCAACAATTCTTTTGTTGTTCTTGATGAAGCACAAAATGCAACAATTGAACAGATGAAAATGTTCCTCACACGACTCGGGTTTGATTCAAAAGCCGTTGTTACGGGGGACATCACACAAACAGACCTGCCAACCCATAAAGTATCGGGACTTGCAGATGCACAAGAGGTGCTTTCTGGAATAAAGGGGATTCAATTCATATACTTCTCAAAGGTTGACGTTGTGCGACATGAATTGGTGCAGCGTATCATTGAAGCTTATGAAAAGGCAACGCCACCTCCAGATGTAAAACGCGTATTAGCAGAAACCGAAAAATCTGAAGGTTAACGAATTTGATTGATGTTACCAATGTTAGCAGCAATACCGCGTTTGATGTCCAAATTGTCCACAGAGCCGTTTTAGCGACATTAAATGCACATAATTTAGAAGACTATGAAATAAGCGTTTTGTTAACAGATGATAGCCGCATGACAGAACTAAATCGTGAATATCGTGGGATCAACGCACCAACAGATGTGTTAGCATTTCCACAACTTGAAGATAAAGATACCGAGTTGATGAATTTGAATATGCTTGGGGATGTTGTCGTATCCTTAGAAACAGCGGCACGCCAAGCAATAACTGAAAAACATTTGCTTGAAGAAGAAGTCTCATTTCTAACGGTACACGGTGTGCTTCACTTACTCGGATATGACCATCAAACACAAGAGGAAGCCACTGTTATGTTTGATAAACAGGATACTATTTTACAACATTTATAGTAGAATCCACAATTAAGTGGACACACTTTGTGTCGGTGCTGTAGCACAAACTGTTAGTTTGGGTGTCCGATGAGACGTAAACTAAATGAAGTTTAAGAAAATAAATAGGTAATTTGGCGAGGTTAGGAAGAAATCAACGGTATGAATGCCATTTAGGCATTCCCCGCATCGCCAGCGGGGAAGTACACCTGCCTCGTACGGATAGAAAATTACCGAATTAATAAAATAAATTAATCTTCATACAGTTTGCGGAACAGAAGTGTCTCATTAATTATAGGTTCGCTATAGATACTGAAAAGCGCACAATTTCTGTTTAACCTTAGGGCATTCAATTATTAGAGATATAACGGAGGTGTGATTTTACGCTTGGATGAGCAACATATAGCTATAAGATTAGTCTGTTTAGGAATTCTGTTAATTTTAAATGCTCTCTTTTCAGCAGCAGAAGCGTTGCTTGCTCGATTAACGCGGGCAGATATTCTGGAATTTGCGGAGGAAGGCGGAAAACGGTACGAGGTGTTGACATCGCTTTTGCGCCACCCACGTCGCTATTCACTAACCATCATCACAGCGAAAACGCTCTTGATGGTAGCAACCGTTGTCTTGTTCGCGACGTTTTGGGCAAACCCCATATTGAGCGGTGGGTTTGCTGCGCTGCTTCTTGTCGTTTTCACAGAATTATTTCCTAAAAACTACGTCCAAAATAGTCCCAGTGGGACAACTATTCACGCGTTACGTGCCTTGCGTATCGTCTATTGGGGCGGTTTTCTAATTTTAATCCCCTTAAATTTTCTGGTGAATCTGATTGTGCGTATCTGTGGCGGCAAGGTTACGTCAGCACAAGATAGTCTCGTATCCCCAGAAGTGTTAGAAACATTAGATAACGTTGCAGAAAGCCAGGAGATTTTAGGACCGGACAATCGCGAAATGATTGCTCGGATTTTGGACCTGCCGGATAAAGTAGTCCGAGAAATCATGGTGGCACGAACCGATATGGTGTGTCTTGAGGTCGGAACGCCAGCTGCCGAAGTCTTACAGACAACAATTGCATGTAGGCATACGCGCATTCCGATATATGAAGAGACGATTGATAATATTATCGGAATTTTGCACGTCAAAGATATGTTAGATTGTTGGGCAGATGAGAAACCGATTAACCTTAGCGAACTTATTGTGGGTCGCACACCTTTTTTCACACCAGAAAGTAAAAATATTTCTGAATTGTTTCGAGAGCTGCGAGAACACAAACAGCACATCGCCATTGTCGTAGATGAGTACGGCGGCACAGCGGGAATTGTAACGCTTGAAAACATCATTGAAGAAATTGTAGGTGAAATCCAAGACGAAGACGAAGTAGATGAACAGGATGCTTACGTTGAAATTAGTCCCAAGATTTACTCCGTGGATGCCAGACTAAACCTTGTTGAGTTGAACGAAAAACTTGGCACAGAACTTGAGCGCAGAAAATATAGATACCATCGGTGGTTTTGTAGTAGACCATCTTGGGCGAGTCCCTGAAGAAGGGACCGTTTTTACCTACCGCGGTATAAGTTTCACGGTATTAGAGGCAGATGATCGGCGGATTCATCGCATTCAAATTCAGATGCCGAAAAACGCTAACGAGGATGTAGATTCAGAATAAATTTAAAAATTTGACAAAGTTCCAAACATGCTGTATAATTAAAGGAAGAACGGGGCGTAGCGCAGCCCGGCTAGCGCGCCTGCTTCGGGAGCAGGAGGTCGGAGGTTCAAATCCTCTCGCCCCGATTTTATCCCGCCTTATCCCGCATGATTACAGATAATCGCTCCTACATATAAAACATGCCTGCTCAAAAAACACACGCAATTGTGATTCGCGCTTTTCCTTTACGTGAAGCTCACAAGATCATCACCTTCTACACCCCTGACTTTGGTAAAGTTAAAGCTATGGCTTACGGTGTAAAAAGCCCTAAAAGCAAACTTAGCGGTAGTTTAGAACTGCTCAATCACGGCATGCTCCTTTTTAACTATCGCGAAAATAGAGATTTGCAAAACTTGAGTAGTTTTGAACTCATTGAAGGTTTTGATGGAATCCGTAATGATTTTGCTCGAATTACTTACGGGTGTTATTTAGCAGAATTAGTTGATGCAATCGCATCAGAAGGAGATGCGAATCCTGAGATTTTTGATTTACTACGAAACACATACCAATTTTTAGTAGATACTGATGATGTACCCTTACTTGCGCGGGTTTTTGAAATAAAGTTTCTCGATCTTGCAGGTTATGCGCCACAACTTTCTCAGTGTGCAAATTGTAGTTCGGTTGTGACTGCTTCACCTATCAAAAACACGCAAAGCGCACCTGTGATGCTCTTTAGTGTTCGACACGGTGGACTGCTTTGCGGGGATTGTCAACATAGAGACACCTCCGCATTCTCAATCGCACCCGGTAGTTGTGAACTTTTGAAAACATTACGGAAATCAGAATTGGACAAGTTAAGTCGGATTCGGGCATCCACGCGTAATCATCGTGAACTGAAACTTGTCCTCAGTAGTTTTATTCAATTCCATACAGAACGAAATCTAAAAAGCCTAAAATTTATTGAAAGTGTGTTAGAAGTGTAACGTTTGTTAAACGCTGAGCACGCTTGCATAGCGTGTCTACAGAAGATAAGGAGTTGTAAATGAAAGTAGATAATATCTTCAAAACATTAATGTTTTTTCTAAGTATTTTCACATGTATAGCAATAGTCGGCACTTATGAAGCCACTGCTGCCACAATCGGCAAAATATCCGGTATCGTTACTGCAGAAGCGGCAAAGCAACCGTTAGCAAACGCTAAAGTAACAATTGTCGGAACAAGTACTACTGCAACAACAAACGATTCTGGCTATTATGTTATGACTAACATTGATCCAGGCGGATATGATATCCGAGTTGAACTCACTGGCTACCGTTCCAAGACCGTTCAGGCAACGACAGTTTTCGCTGGACTTACCACAACCATCAACTTCGCTTTAGAAGCTTCTGAAGTTGCCGAACTTGAAGGTGTAACGGTAATTGCTGCTAAACCCTTGATTAAGAAGGATGTCACACAAACAACACGGATAATTGAAGCGGACGAAATTGCTTCCATGCCACGCGACACCGTGAACGGCATTCTCCAAACACAGGCAGGTGTGGCAGTGCTAAACTCAACTGGGTCCGTTCATATTCGTGGCGGTAGATCAATGGAGATTAAATATCTTATTGATGGCATTCCAGTTAATGATCCGATTGGTAGAGGGCTGGGGCTGCAAATTAGCGCAAACGCGCTTGAACAGATGGAAGTTATCACTGGTGGGTTCAATGCAGAACACGGTGATGCACAATCTGGCGTAATTAATCTCATTACAAAGGCTGGCACACAAAAATTTACCGGCAGAATCAGATATCGGGTGGGTCAATGGGGACAGCACCATGGCGACCCAATATACGGTCCTTGGTTAGACCCGGACAACGGCTTCCGACCCGTGGCGCTTGAACCTTTCAGAGGAATATTCATCGGAAAACCTTACGATTATCAAACACCTTATCGAGGCAATTCTGTTACAGTTGGAGAGTTAGCAAATCGAGAAGGTGATGATCAGGTAACCTTTACGGAAATCGTTCCCGGTGTATATGCAGATAGGAACAGAGAACCCGCTGCAACCGGTTATTGATCCAGAAACAGATGAACCCAAAGTGGATGCGGAAACAGATGAAATCATCATGGCACGCCAACCTTATAGGGATGCGGATGGCACTGTAATTGACTATGAGAAAAAACAGGTACATGCTATTCGATGGATACATTGTGGATCTGGAACAGTACAGCAACGTGTTCAACGATACAAAAAATTATAATCTTTCTCCGAGTCATATTGGTGAATTCGCGCTCAGCGGTCCGATATGGGGCAATCGGTTGACATTCTCCCTCGCCAGTCAGTTGCGACGCGATGAAAGTTATCTACCTAATAGTGGTGGCGGCGGGCACACGCTTCAGGGCAAACTCAAGTTTGAAATAACACCCGAACTCAAACTTACCGCAAGTGGACTCTATGATGAACGTGAATTCAACAGCTATGGTGGGAGTCTACGTTTTGTACCCAGTGCAATTGAAGTTGACAATAGGGATGGACGAAGCCTTTCCGTTCAACTCTCACACAATATCAGCTCAGGCACCTTCTATACTTTGACATTCGGGCAATTCTACCGTTCTTTTGCCAGTCACCAACCTGGAAAAACATGGGATCCGTTAAATAAAACGTTTGATGAAAACGCCTACGATAAAGATATATCCTTTGAGGAAAATCAAGAAGAAGGCAGAATTAGAAACCCAGCGCAGCAAGCATATAACGATACAACTTACGATGTCGCAGGAGATAACAACTTCTGGACAACCCGTAATTCTACTACTTCAATTTTCAAAGGCGTTTTTGCGAGCCAAGTTACGGAGAACCATCAAATCCAGACCGGTATTGAATTCTCAACGAACAACCTCTATAATCTTGGGACAACAAATTATGGAAGTTCAAATCTCTATATGGAGTATTATGATGTAACGCCTACATCCATCAGTCTATATGCCCAAGATAAGATGGAATATGAAGGTATGATTGTCAACGCTGGTTTGCGATATGATATGTATAATCCAGATGGTATGACACCCAAAGACCCTTTGGATCCGCTTGAACTTAATGAGGATGGCACAATCAAACTGGACTATGAAACATATTCAGTTGGACTGCCAATCATCAAAAACCCGATTGAACCCTCTACGAAACACATGATCGCACCCCGTCTCGGTATCTCGTTCCCAATTACTGACCGGGCGAAGTTGCACTTTACTTATGGACATTACTACCAGATTCCACGCGGTGATGATCTTTATGAAAACCTTAGCTTTGATATGCGCGGCGCAATCCGAAGAAGAGGAAATCCCGACCTGGAACCAGAGAGAACTATCGCCTATGAAGTCGGCATTGCACAGCAATTCACGGATGATCTAACCGTTGACATCACAGGATTTACGAAGGATATTAACAACCTTGTGAGTAGTATCCATGTTGATATTTCCAACGATTATAGTTATTTCATCAACGACATTTACGGTCGCGTTCAAGGGTTTGAACTTGCAATCCGTAAGTGGCGCACAGGGAATAGTCCGGTTTCCGGGTCGCTTAGTTATACCTATTCTGTTGCCAAAGGGAAAGGTTCCAGTCGAAATCTGGGATATCTCACCTATTACCGACAACAACCTGAAGTAACCGAAAGCCATCCGTTAGCGTGGGATCAACGGCATATTGTTTCCGCATTTTTAGACATTCAGTTGCCGTTTACTTCTGCGGTTAACTTTGTCGGCAGGTATGCCAGCGGTTTACCCTACACACCGAATCCGAGAGCACCGATAAAACCCGCTATCAACTCCAAACGTTACCCGGCAACTTACAATGTTGATGCACTTGTGAGCAAGCGCAGCCGCATTGGTGGGATAACGTATACCTTCTTTGCAGATATTCGGAACATCTTCAACACGAAGAACCTTGATGACTTGCTTGATGAAGTGACTTATGACCGCTACGGTATTCCGTTGACTGCCCAGAAGCATTCCAGTCCAGCTTCCTGGAGTTCTCCGCGTTTGGTTATGGTGGGTGTGAGTTTGGATTTTTAACTTGTTCGTAGTCACGCAATTCATTTTCCTCTTCTCTTGTAGGAGGGGTTTGTAACCCCGATTTAGAACGGAAATATTAGAATCAGCGGAAATCCTTGTTTTTAATAAAAAACAGTGTCTTCCTGCTCGAAAGTTTTGTAAATAGTAACTTAGGTTTTTATAAAGAACACTGTTGCAAAAGGATGATACTTATGGAAGAAACATTTGACTCTATTGAGTACGCCAATTCAGTTGGAAAAGAATTAGTGGATGCGTTTGGTTCTGCGAACAAAGCCACGACTCCAGGATTAGTTGGTGGTGCAAAGGAAACAACGACACGAAATAAATTAGAGCAGCTTCTTCCGCCAGGAATTGGCGTGGGGTCGGGGTGTGTTATTGATAGTTATGGAAAGACGAGTCGGCAGATGGATGTTGTGATTTTTGAAAAGCATATCTGTCCAGTCTATTGTATAAACGAAGCACCTGAAACAACATATTATCCCTGTGAAGGCGTTATCGCTGTTGGGGAAATTAAAAGTTCACTTACCTCCAAACAGTTAGCAGATATTTTCGAGAAATTAGCATCTGTAAAGGTGTTGAAACGCTTTTCAACACCAAGGGCAGAGATGACATTACAACATGAGGTGGGTATTCCCTATCGTAACTATGGAACGACAGCAACTGTGACGCAACGCCGATTGTGGTTTCCTGATTATAGCCAGAAAGATTATCCACAAGATCAAATCTATGGTTTCGCGCTTGCTGATAGACTCAAGCTAAAACCTGAAACATTATGTAAGAAATTCATTGAGCATGCAATGGAAATAGGTGCTCCCTCAAGCCCAAATTTGATAGTGTCGTTAGATAAAGGGGTTTTATGTCCGAATTCGCCATCCGCCAAAGCGGAGGAGGAAAGTATATTACATATATCACTTGCAGAAGCTTCTGGTATATGCCACGTGAATAAAGAGGATGAGAACTTCCGTTACTTGATTTCAATGATTTACCGAATTTATCACCACGGTAGAACCGTGCCTACATCGGCATTTGAACGTTACTTTGATCCAGAAGGAAAATTAAGGTTGCCTGAAAACGGCATATACGTCCCATTTGAAAAAAACTCATCTGAAACAGATTAAATCGTCAAAGTGGTAGTCGTATTAATAAACATTGTTTACTGGCGACAATAATAAAATACTATTTGAGAGGAAGTATCAATGAACTTAATTTTTGATATACCTAAAACCAATTTTAGAAGAGAGAAGATAATTCATTGGGCAAACCGATACATGCTACCAGGGTATAATAATGATTTTGAACGTGAAAATGAGTTATTAGCTCTCCAAAAGGAGATACAACAACGTAAACCGCAACATCTTACGAAAAATGAGTTGGAGAAAGTTGTCCATTGGAAATCTCATCGTCATCTGGGTTATATAAGAAAAATCGAGGAAAACATTGTTGAGCAAAAAACACGTGCAGCTTTTGAGACGACAAATATCTGTCAGAGTGTTGAGTATTTATGCGAACTGAAGGGTATTAGAATAGCGATTGCTTCGGCAATTCTGCACCTATTCCACAAGGACAACTACCCAATTTATGATGTTCATGCGTTACGGGCTGTCGGTGAGGAAAAAGACGATAATATTTGGGAATCTTATGTAGATTTTTGTCGTGATATTGCCAAAGAGAACGATGTTGATATGAGAACCTTAGATCGCGCTTTATTCATATTTGGGTATATAATATCAAAACTTTAGTCGATCATAACAGTTACAAAAATATCGGTAGTTCTGAACTTTGACTGGTTTTACTTGAGGTTAAGATAAAGACAATTTAAGCTACTATTGAGGAATCAATGAACCTTCAAAAAACAAAACCACTATCAGATATCTATACACGAGAAGAGGAATTTTCAGCGGATCTCGCGGATACACTTGATGCACTCAACGTTGGTAAGTTTGAAGACGCAGAAACAGAAGCAAACGTCGGCACGCGCCGGGCAGACATTGTCGCTGATGGTGAGGATGGGATCCTTGTGGTGGAAAACCAATTTGGCAAAGCAGATTGGGATCATTGGGGTAGACTTGAGGCTTATGCGCGTCTAAAGGAAGCTGATGGAGCAGTGTTAGTCGCTGAAGATTTTGAAGAACTGATGATTGTTACGTGCAATTTACGCAATGAAGATAGTAACATCAACTGGTATCTAATTCAAGCACAAGCAAATTCACACAACGAACTCTCTTTTCATCATGTTGCTCGACCCGCAATAGATATCCAAACCGAAAAGCACTCTGAAATTGGGTATAGCGAATTCTGGGCACCGATCCGTAATGGTGAATTCGGGGAACTATTTGCGGGGAAATCTACATCTTACCATGACCAAGGTTGGATGCTGGGTAAGATGATCGGAAATGTGGAACTATGGTTCCGACTTACTAATCGGAAATGTTATATTCGATTATACTTCTTGAAACCTAACCACTTTGAATGTCGAGACAAGATCATGGAATTGTTCCCAGAATCAAAATACGATTATGAATATAAGGATACATCTACACAAACAACGGTTATATTTCCTGTCCTTGATAAGGGTAAAAACGATAGAGATGATTGGGATGAAATTCGAGAAAAATTAGTCAATATGGGCACCGACATATACAATAAAATTAACGAATCTAACTTATAGTTCGTATTAGCGAGGTGAATCAAATGAAAAAATTACTAATTCTATCTATTCTCTTGTGCGCTCTTTTTGTCTTTTCAGCGAGGGGCGATTTCCTTCCAAAGCAAAATAGTGACGCGTTTGGACTGAAATATGGAGAATCGATTGCAGGTATACCACCGAGTACACCAAAGATTGATGGAAAACTTGACGATTGGAGATACGCTGTCTGGGTCGCCTTCGACTCAGAAAAGGAACTACTTCGAGGTAAAGAGATATGGCAAGGGAAAGATGACCTCACCATGACCTGGGCAACAATGTATGATGATAAGAATTTTTATTTTGCTGCAGCAGTCCGGGATGATGAGTTTACCCCAGCCGCAAATCCTGCTGATGCATGGCGAGGTGATACAATTTTCTTGTATATTGATTGGGAGAAACTGGGAGCTGGGGCACCTACAGGAAAACCTAACTTCGCGCGTATCAATAATAAAGCCCATGTTATTGACTATAGTACCCCGAAAAATCCGGATCTGCCTAAATCCGATATTGCCATTGTGCCAACACCCGAATTAGGAAAGGGTGGCATGATTTACGAGGTGGCAATGCCATTTGCGTGGCTAACAAAAGTGAAAGTAGAAAAAGGAACTGAAGTCGGATTCACACCCGGATATGAGGAAGGGTTTGATGATCCTGAAAAGAAGGGAGGCAAGGTGTTCATGAATTGGAACGGTTTGAATCCAGACGATTCTGCAAATCTCGGTACATTAAAGTTTGAGGGACCTCTCGCTGTTAATGCAACTGGCAAATTAGCAGTTACATGGGGACAATTGAAGAGATTCGCGCAATAAAATTAGTTTGACATTCTCTATCAATAATAGTAAACTATGTATTTGTAAGATATTTGTAAAAGTATTATGTACACTTTGTATGATGTCTCAAAAAACGCAGAAGCAAGAAGATCTTTTTATACAGCTGCTCGAAAAAGCGGATAGTTTATTAAACCGATTTCAATTGCCCACGGTTCAGTCTGAAAGTGAGGTATTTGATGATTATATAGCCTTTCGGTGGCGGCAACAAAACGGAACAGGACAGATTGTGCCTGTTAAACATCCGCATCTTGTAGACACCACGGATTTAATTGGCATAGACGCACAGTGCAAGGCACTGGATAGAAACACACGACAATTCCTACAAGGATTACCGGCTAATCATGCACTGCTATGGGGTGACCGTGGGACTGGAAAGTCTTCTCTGGTTAAAGCGATGTTGAACCGTTATGCTGACGATGGTCTTCGCTTAATCGGCATCAGCAAAGAGGGGCTGGTCCATTTACAGGAAATTACTGAACTGTTGTGGGAACGGCCGGAACGTTATCTTCTGTTTTGTGACGACCTCGCTTTTAGCGAAAACGAACCGGAATATCGTGAATTGAAAGCAATGTTGGAAGGTGGGATTTCCGAATGTCCCAGCAACATTCTTATCTATGCTACCTCTAATCGTCGGCATTTGATGCCACGACAGGTCAGTGAAAACCAGTACCCGCAGAACGAAGAAGATGAACTCTATCCACGCGAGGCTACAGAGGAAAAAGTATCATTAAGTGACCGTTTTGGGTTACGACTCGCCTTCTACAGAATTTCGCAGCATACGTATTTACAAATTGTTTCGCATTATGCTCAAAAACATGGAATCTCTATGTCAACTGAGGAATTACATCGTGCAGCGTTGGAGTGGGAAGCGTCATCCAGCGGACGTTCCGGACGAGTTGCATTTCAGTTTATAGTGGACCTTGCCGGACAGTTAGCACTTACTGATATTGGATAGCAAATTCTCTCACGTAGGATCACCAAATTCTCTCACGTAGGATCACCAAATTCTATAATCATAGGAAGGTTCGTTCATGAACGATCTACAAACACTGCAGTACCTCTTCGACGTACAAGGCTACTTAGTCATTGAAGATGTTTTGGATTCTGATCAGGTTACAGAACTCAATCAACGAATTGACGATCAAGGACTTCCCACACCGGGAAAAGTTCAAAGATTTGGGAGTGCGCCAGATGGATCAGGTTTTTTACAGTGGGGTGAATCGTTTTGTCACTTGCTTGACCATCCGAAAATAATGGAAATTCTCCGCTTCCGATTAGGCGACTGTTTTCGGCTTGACCGAATTTACGGTATGTATATGCGCGAAGGAATGCCAAGAGGTGGGTTGCATGCTGACTACGGTGCTTCGTCCCCTACTTCAAATGCGAAGCCGGGAGAATATTACGCGTTTCGAGACACCGAGATTACCAACGGATTTGTTGTGGTAACATGGAATTTAGCAGACACCGGTCCCGAATATGGTGGATTTTGTTGTATTCCCGGTAGCCATAAGGGCAATTATAAGCTACCACATGAAATAGCTGCCGCACCCGAAAAAGCACCGTGTGTTATTATTCCAAAGGCACCAGCAGGCTCAGCGATTCTGTTTTCTGAAGCACTGACACATGGCACTGCTGCATGGAACGGAAAACATCAGCGGCGCTCGCTTTTATATAAATATTGTGTCTCACACATGGCGTGGACATCCCGGCGCGTAGCACAGCCGGAGGACATAGAATTGACAGAACGTCAAAAGATTCTTTTCCGTGAGCCGGCAGATCCGCATCGTCACTTTCCATCGCTATTTTGAAGTGAAGGCGTGAACAAGTAACATTTTTTAACAATTTACAATTATACACAACGGTAGGTTCGGTTTCCTAACCGAACCTCTGTCCATCCGGCAGAATACGCGTCCGGTATTTTGTCCGATAACAAACACATAAAAAACGGAGGTTTTTAATGAATAATCGATTTTTAGCTTGCCTGACACTTGTCCTGTTGTTAGGTGGCATAATTCTAATACAAACCGTGGACGCTGCTCCAAAAAATGGAAAGCTACGTGTTAGTGGTGATAATTCCTGGGTCGTTTTTATTAACGGAGAAAAAGTTGCAGAACATGCAAATTGGCAGGAACCAACTGTCAGCGAGTTCACACTGGACAAAGGTTTTGCGGTTATTGCAATCTATGTGCATGATGCAGAACCGGGAGCTGATGGCAAAGGCGGATTTCTTGCTGATATCATCCTTGATGATAAGCCTGAATACATAGGTACTGGCGAAGAAGGCTGGCGATGTGAGGCAGGTAAACCCATCGGTCAACGCAATGATGGTTGGGAAAAAGTGAATTTCGACGATAGTGATTGGGAAGATGAACTCCAGGTTTATGAAAAATTCGGTGCGGGTATCTGGGGATTTGGTGCAGGGACTATGCGCAATATCCTCAAAGACCCTGATTGTACAGCAAATTGGGTTTGGTGTGGTCCAAACGACGTAGAAGACGATATCTATTTCCGTTATACCATTGGCGAACTTCCCGTTGAACCTAAAGATAAGCTTACCACATCCTGGGCAAAAATTAAAGGGAATACTATGTAGTTTTCTCTTCGGTAGGCATAATTGTGCTACCGCAAAATCTATAATCGCGGTTCCAGCCGCTTTTATAGTAAAGCCTAAAATTAACTGGATACAGAGCGAGGTTAGGAAACCTCGCCAGCAGTGGATGGTTGGGAATAGGTTGTCTATCAAAATGTCAACATATCTTTAGATATTACTATAAAGGAGAATAATATGAAAAAAATTTTTGTTTTAGCAGTTTTGGTTTTATTCCTTGCTGTCTCCAGCTTATGGGCAGCAAAACTCCGCATTAATGGAGACAACTCCTGGGTCGGTTTCATAAATGGTGAAAAGGTAGCTGAAGGTAATAACTGGCAGGTCGCAACTGTTACAGAATTTGAAATGCCTGACGGATATGCTATCATTGGAGTCTATGTTCATGACGCAGAACCGGGTGACTCCGGACGCGGGGGTGCGTTGTTTGATGTGATCCTTGATGATGGCACCTATATACCCTCTAATGATACATGGAAGGCTGATGCAGGCGCGCCTCTTGCAGAACGCAATGACGGTTGGGAAAAAATTGATTTTGACGATAGTGGTTGGGAAAATGCCACGCAACTTGACCAATTCGGGAGCGGTATCTGGGGATTCGGTGCTAACACAATGCGCGAAGTCCTAAAAGATCCCGATTCAACCGCATTCTGGGTGTGGGCTGGACCTAACGATGGTGCGGATGACGTGTATTTCCGAAAAATCGTTGGAGATGTACCAACGCCTGTTGAACCCTATGGAAAAATTACCACTACGTGGGGTGCCTTGAAAGCTGCAAAGTAGGGATTAGCATATAGGGAACGGTGTTTGAACCGTTCCCTATATGCTAAGTATACAACAACATCTTTCGCGTCTATTGCGGTGATTGAATAACCTGCGCAATCTTTCTAAAAACTGTCTCAATATCAGCTTCCTCAAGACATGAATACGCCACGCGCAATTCGGTTTCACTTAGCGCGATTGTGCCAATTCCATGTTCATTGAGAAGTATTTGACGCACCTTTTCTGCATTCCCAGACTTGAGAGATAGACAGATAAAATAACCTGCATGGCTTGGGTAGACTTCCCAAAGATTGGTATACTGTGGATCAGTGGTAACTTGTTTCACCTTTAATGCTCGTGCCTTAAGAGTCTGATAGTTGCTTTGTTTCTGTTCGGTATACCCCGGTGTCTTCATCGCTTCAAGAATAAGCATTTGGGAGATTTGTGCGGCACCCGATGTTTCTGCCCTGATGAGTCCGCTTAACTTTGCTTCAATCGCTTGCATTGTCTTATCTGGTAGCGCGAAAGTTAAAAAGCCAACGCGCAAACCCCACGCGTATTCTTCTTTGGTTGCACCGTCAATTTTTACTGGAATCACATTAGGATGGCATCCTATTAACGGACCGAAAATAGATTCTTGCATTACCTCTGTATCATACCAAAAGCCTGTGTATGCATCGTCAACCATTACAAGGATTGTGCGTCCGGTGTTAGCGCAGGTTACAATTGCGTCCGTTATCTGTTGTGCTTCGGTACGGGTAACAGCATATCCTGTCGGATTGTGCGGAAAATTTAACAGAATCAACAACTTATTGGCAGAAATATTAGAGAGTGTCTTACTAAATCCGATGATGTCAAAACGTTTTTCAGTGTTAAAGAACGGATAGGTTTGAACATCTGCTCCCGCTTTTGTTTGAAAGATGAGTCGATAATTGCCCCAAATTTTGTCTGGCAGAATAAGTGTATCACTCTTATTGACAAATAAATCTGCAAGTAGACTAAAACCGTGCGTTATACCGCTTGTCACAATAGGGAGGCTAAACGTTGCTTCGGCAAGTAATCGGTTTGCTTTTTGAAGGTGCGTTTTCCACGTCTGCCGCAATTCTGTATTTCCAAGTATCGGCGCATAACCGAAAATGCTTTCAGGAGAAAGTTCAGGTACTAATCGGCGGGAAACGTCTAATTGCATGATCTTATTATTTTTCAATGCGACTGCACGTGTTGCATTGAAACGATCCGCTTTTACATTTGCTTCTGCACTTTGGCTTAAGATGCCTTTTGGAAGATAAATACGTTTCCCTAATTCAGAGAGTAGCGCGTAAACCTCTGGCTCGGCATCGCGAATCTGTTCATTTAATTCAATTGCTAATGGATTTAAATCTTGCATATTTTCCTTGTATATGTAACACTATGATTCAGGGAGAAAGTATAAGTTAACGACACATTATGTAATAATTGTGTACAGAGGATAATTTAATGTCAACTAAATTTTGTTAATATCAGTTTAAAATAAAAAATAGTTGTATCATTCGAAATTAGGTGGAGGTTACACATTGAGTATGAAATCATTTCTTAAAATCCTGAGTTTAATTGTATTTATTGCCATAATCATCGGTTTCTGCTTTTGCTTCTATCTTCTACAAGCACCGCCTGTTGCACAGCCTGACCCACCGAAGTTGCAAGTAGACAAGCGTACAGCATTGCGCAGTAGGCCTACCGTCAATTCAAAACCGATCGCATATACAAAAGATGTCTACCGCTTTAGTATTGACCAACTATATCTTAGCAATTTAAACAGTGGCGAATTTTCGAGCGAATTGCTATTTAGTGTAGCGCTGGGACAACGGGCTCTCTATAGTGCTGAACTATTGGATAAGGAAGTTAAAACTGCATTTGATTGGCAAAAAATGTTTGAAGATTCAGGAACAGAAATTCGTTTAAGTTCAAAGTCACCTACAATTAAAGTCCTGCTAAGTGGTAAAGATTGGCTTCTTAAGGATAGTACTGGAGCCGGTTTTAGCGTTCAAAAAAATAGGAGTGCGCTTGACATTTATCTGCCTAATTTACAGGAAGCATTTAACAATAACAGAATCACACTCTTGCCAGATATAGAATTCTCTATTGAAAAAGTTGGTAAACAGTGGTTGATAAAGGATACTATGTCCCGACAAACTTACGAAATCAGAAATGACACCAAAAACAAAAAACTGGATGTATTTCAACAATCTAAGTATCCAATTCTGACGTATCTGTTTCAGATAGATTCTTCTGCTATGGCTGCTTTAACCGAAGGAGAATTTCCTGAAGACTTGCGCGAAGGATTTGTAAATCAGAAAATTCCTTTGTCGCGAAATGCTAAACTGATTGCTGATAGTGAAGGTATGAATTGGCGAATAACCGACGGATCACAAAAATATAACATCCGAAATGAAGATGGACGATTGAAGGTTTACCTTGATCTTGAAAGCAGCTGGTTTCTCGTCCAATTAAATGGTAGTATTAAAGGATGGATGCAGCGTGAACGGGGCACTATTTACTTGTCCCCTGAGCCAACACTCAGTTCCCGCCAGCAACTTAAACAAAAATTAGTCGCATTCTTTGAGAATCTAAAAACGAAAGTAGGTATATCCGATCAACCTGATCAAGTCCCAAATACCGAATCTCCTAAATAGCGTTACATAAGTATTTCTCAACATTTGCTAAACATTAACGCGAAACAACGGTTGGCAATTTTACAGTGATGCTCTCATAAATAAAAAATGAAAATTCTTTTTCTTTCTCCTACCGTGCCTTACCCCCTCACTGACGGTGGGCGTATCCGTGTTTTTAACCTTCTCAAACAAATTGCAGAAAATAATGATGTGACATTACTTGCACTTGAAACGCAACCGACAGATGCCGAAAGTATTTCGGACATACAAGACTTAGATATTAAGGTTCACCTTGTTCCAAATTCGTCAACCCTTCCACGCATATCACTCAGCACGCTCTTTTCGGCATTTTTCAAAAGGCAACCCATTACTGTAGCACGCTACAATGTGCCTGCTTATCGGCAAAGCTTAAGGGAATTATTGTCAGCAGAAACCTTTGACCTTGTCCACTATGAGATGTTTCACACTGCACAATTTTATTCAGAAACAGACCTACCGCGTGTGCTTTCACAACAAAACGTTGATTCTGCTATTTGGCACAGGTTGCAGGCTGAAACTTCTAATCTGTTTTACAAGTGTGCGTACTGGACTCAACAACTCACATTTCAACGTTATGAGCGTGTGATTAGTCCTAAGTTCGAGGCAGTTACGTGTACATCTGATATTGATGCTGCTGTTTTTCAAGAGCATTGTGCTGAGGGTACTGTTGCGGTAATACCAAACGGAGTAGACGTTACACATTACCACCCGGACTCCACATCTGAAGCACGGGCACATCTTATCTATATCGGCAGCATGGATTGGTACCCAAACGAAGATGCAGTTTCATTCTTTGCTGAAGAGGTGTTACCGCAGATTCAGAACAGGGTGCCAGATGTTAAATTTTCAATTGTTGGCGGCAATCCATCGGCACGTGTGCAAAAGTTAGGGGATAAAGAAGGCGTTGTTGTTACAGGACGCGTTCCTGAGATAAAGCCTTACTTCGCTGAAGCAACGGTTTTTGTTGTGCCTTTACGTATCGGGAGTGGGACGCGCCTAAAAATACTTGAAGCATTGGCTATGGGGAAGGCGGTTGTCTCTACCACAGTGGGGGCTGAAGGTTTGGCTCTCCGAGACGGTGAGGAGATATTTATTGCTGATGAACCTATAGCTTTTGCAGAGGCAGTCACGCAATTACTTACAGATTCTTCATTACGTCAAAAGATTGGTGAAAACGGTCGCGCGCGGGTGGAACAAGATTACGATTGGCGTAACATAGCAAAGAAACTACTTGCAGTTTATGAATCGGTGATAACCAAACCGATATAGTCCTGTTATTGATGTTCATGATATTCTTACTATTTCCACAATGCTTGGAATTTCACCAGTCCAATGGACTTCAGAGCAACCCGTTCTGGGTTCTTCATGATATTTTTCATCCACGTCCCATACTTCTTCAGGTGTATCACTTACAAAATAAATCACAGCAGATAAAGCCTCACCCGATTCATTACAAAATTCATGTTCGGTGAGGAACAACCATTTATTCGGGTATTTCTCTTTAATTTCTTCCATTGTCAAGCGTTCATGTGCCATGATATAACTCCTTCAGTATTAACTTGCAGGAATTATAACACAAATGTTAATATATAATCAATTCAAATTATGAATTTATGTGTAAAAATAGAAATATGATAAGACTCAGGATTGAAAGCGTGTTTTAGTCCGAAACTACTTATTGCGTAAACAAATAGGAGTACCTCCTAAATTACTTGTTGGGCAAGCTCCCATGTTTCGTCGTTTGTTGGGAAGAAAATAAAGGGCGGGCACAGAGACCCGCCCTTACAATATGTATGATCCGTCTGGAAAGATTTTAAGCATCGCTTGACTCTGCTGCAGCTTGGCGTTCCAACTCTTCGCGCCAGCCAAGCACCATCCCAGATTTTATATGTTTTATGTCAAATCCAGTGTATCGGTCTTCAAGCGTTTCCCCGAGTTTTTGGGTTTCTGCCCAACGGTCCCAAGCAGTTTTCATCCATTCGTGTGGTAGTGCCTCTCTCACAGCAGGGTCAAGCTGCCACGCGTGGCGCACATCCGTGACTGAAGGTTCGCCTGTGAATTCACCGGACCACTTTGACCAACCGATTGACAATGTGTTACGTTCCCGTTCGGGGACGGTATGTCCTGTATGAATAGTAGCCCCATTTCGGATCAGGGCTTCTCCCGCTTTCAACCGAATTGCTACTTGACCTGGCAACGGATCACTACCGTTCCAACTGGGTGTATGCGGAACACCTTGATCCTTCATCGATTTAGGCAGAAGCACATCATGCTCAAAAGGAGTACGCCATCGGTCATGGCTACCAGGAACAAGCTCATGGCACTCGTCATCTGTGAGTGCTAAGAACATGCTCACCCCGTTTCGCTCATTGAGATTTTTCGCGTTTCTTTCGCGAATTTCTTTCCAACGGATTCTTTCAACCTCCTCAGAATATGCTTCAGGCCCATCGCCCCTCACCTCACGTTGAGCGAAGTAGCTCTTTCCTGTGCCCCACCACGTTACGTCTCGGTGCCAACCCAGTTTATTCTCATGTGTCCGTGGATTTGCCCACAGCAGCATGCCGCTAAACGTTAGGTCTTCAGATTGAAGCCCGTTACACCAAGAAGCAACGAAGTCTAAGAAATTTGTTGAACCGTGGAATTCTGAGAAACTGGGTTCGCCAAAAGCGGGATGAATAATTCCGCGAATTGCCCACGGTTGTTCCTCTCCTGTACGGTGCACATATCCCTTTGAACAGTCAATTACATCGTATCTGTTTTCAGGCGCACATGCCTCTGTAACACGGCGCCCTGCCTCTCTAAGTATTGGAATCCAAGGATTATCAACAAAGTCGTTGATAATAACAAAACCGTGTTCCTTTAAGTAATCTAAACGTTCTGGTGTAGCACCAGGTGCTGAGTGTTCAGGGTTGAAATCAGCAAAAGCCGTTGCGCGATACGTTTCCGTCGTCGGTGATTCATTAGCGTCCATTTACATTTCCTCCTCTCGGTGTCCGTCGAGAATGTCGTTGCACCGAGGTCAGTCTTAAATGTATTAGTGATAAATCGAATCTATATTACTTATAGTTAAATCCATAATTATTTGGACACTTGTCTAATTTCCCCTCGCTTGCTATTCTTAGCCCCTCGCTTGCGGGGGTCGGGATAAAGGGGGGTAGTCTTTCATATGTCCACTTAATTGTGGATTCTATTATAGGGTGACGAAATTATGGCATTAAATGGTTAATTTGTCAATTGGCAATGGTCAGGGACCACTACGGCTATTTTGACAAAGCGGTTTTTTGTATGGTATAATAGTTTTGGATAAAATCTGATTGTAAAGACACATAGCGGAGTTCCACTTAAAATAACTAATGCATATCACCGGACGCAACATATTATAGTAAAACGGACAATTAATGGGACACTTCTGTATCGTAACCTGTTAGGTTGCAGACTAAGATGCACAATCTAACTTGATGATTTACGTGGAACATTTTACCGCGCTTCTCCTGTGAAAGTCCCTGCAGCACAGCAGGGACAAGAGACACTCAAAGCCTTCATTGAGGAGCAACTTCAAGAGCTGAACAATTCAAAATCGAAAAATCATGAAAACAAAGAGGAAATATGAACAGAAAAACCGATAAACCCAACGTTCTCTTTATCATATCTGACCAGCACAGATACGACTACTTGGAAACGCATGAAAATGCCCCTGATGCTCTCAACACACCGAACCTACGTAGATTAGCAGAAATGGGCGTAAATTTCCCAAACTGCACTGTGAATGCCCCAGTTTGTGCGCCGTCACGGATTGGCTTGGCATCGGGAATACAACCCTCGCGTTTAGGTTCTTTGGGGAATGGCAGCTTTTATCCAACATCCGTCCCAACATATTATCAGCAACTCCGAGACCATGGGTATCGCGTTGGTTGTGTGGGCAAACTGGACCTTGCCAAACCGGATGGATATAATGGTCGCTACGGCGACCGTCCCCGCACTTACAACTGGGGATTTACACACCCTGAAGAATGTGAAGGAAAGATGCATGCCGGCGGCTCCGCAACACCTATTGGACCCTATACACATTATTTACAAGAAAAAGGACTGTTAACGAAATTTCATCAAGATTACCGCAACCGACGTTCTTCTGGTGGGTGGATAAAAAATGGTTCCTATGACTCCGTGCTTCCAACTGAGGATTTTGAGGATTCTTATATCGGTAGACGTTCAACGGAGTTTATTGAAAATATCCCTGATGACTTTCCGTGGCATCTGTTCGTCAGTTTTGTTGGACCGCACGATCCGTTCGATCCGCCAACTGAATATGGCGATAAGTATCGCAATGCAGATATGCCTGCTCCTATCGTAGATAATATGGAAGGCAAACCTGAATGGGTGAAAAAACGCACCGTTAATATCAGTCCCGAAGAAGTCAAGGTTACACGGCAACAATATTGTGCTGCTACGGAACTGATTGACGATCAAATTGGCAATATGTTGCGTGCATTAGAAGAACGCGGCATGCTTGAAAATACCTATATCATCTATTCAAGCGACCATGGAGAAATGCTCGGTGACCATGGGCTGTATACAAAAAGTCTGGCTTATGAGGCATCGCTGCGGGTTCCGCTTATCGTAGCGGGGCCTGGAATAGAAGGCAATCGCGTCTCATACGAGTTAGTGGAATTCATTGATATCAACCCTACAATTTGCGATTTGGTGGGAGTGCCAGTTTTAAAAAATATTGACGGACAATCAATCGGACCAGTGGTGCGCGGAGAAACTGAAACACATCGGTCAGAAACGGTCAGTCGACTCGGAAGCTTCACTTGTATTCGGACACAGACACATAAACTCATAGAAAGTAGTGATGGATTCATGGAACTGTATAACCTTGAAGAGGATCCAAACGAATTACACAATATCGCTGAATCTGAAAAGGAACTTGTTGAAAAATTACGTTCTCTGATGAATAGTAGATATGGTCCCAGTCTTGTTGATTAGAATGTGGCACAAACTGGAAAGTTTATGCTACAAAAATGGAAGAAAGAAAATAGATGGTAACAGGCGTTATCTTGGCAGGTGGCAAAAGCAAGCGGATGGGGAAAAATAAGGCGCTGCTACGCCTCGGCAACGGGACAATCATCGATCACGTTATCCACCGCATGCAATCCATCACGGATGAACTCTTGCTTATCACAAACAGTCCTGATAAATATAAACATCTCGGTATTACGATGCACAAGGATATTATCCCAAATGCAGGGGCGTTAGGCGGCATTCACGCAGGTTTAAGTTATGCTTCACACGAAACAGTCCTTTGTGTCGGTTGTGATAATCCCTTTTTAGTGCCGAATTTGCTCTCCTATCTTGTCTCTGTTTTAGGTGAACATGATGCAGTGATGCCCTGGACAGACAACGAGGATGGGCAAATTACACTCCAAACACTGTGTGCTGTGTATTCTAAACGTTGCTTACCGGTCATTGAACAGATGCTGAATGAACCTGATTTGCGCGTTCACGCGTTGCAGGAACGCGCAAATGTTCTTACAATCGCTCCAGAAATTTGGAAAACGTTTGATTCTGAGGGATACTCGTTTTTCAATGTCAACACACCCGAAGATTTTGAAAAGGCACAAGCTATGGTGAAATACGCAAATAGGTAAGTGTCTACCGCGGTGGCGACTCACTAAATTGGCACGATTTCTAACCACACTACTTTTGTCAAAACTGGACATGCATCAAGGAAAAATAAAAGAGGCAGGCACCCAATACGGATACCTGCCTGTGTTCATTCGGACTTGTGTTCATTGGGGTGTGTCCGTCCCCTCTTTATGTTTTCTTATCGCACGGTATATATCCATGCAACTTATCCAATCACAGCGCGCCCAGGACTCATTACACACACCCCAAACACCTCTATACGTCCTGAGCTGCGGATCCCAAACTGTCCGAAGCACCTTGCGCCGCGTGCATGTGCGCGTTTTGTGATACTCCTCCATGTCCTGCGGGATCTTCTTACACGACCAATACGTGTGGCCGTTTATACACGTGCGACGATGTTCTTGTGGGTCGCTGACCGACTCCGTGCAACCCCCTCGTCCACACGAAAAAGTCGGGAACGTGTGTGTAGGCGACTGTTCACACATATAGTGTGTCGCATTACAACTATGCCCCCATCCATTTGTCACCGAACAACTTCCCGCGATGGGGGCATGTCCACTCGCATTGCCCGGATGTCCACTATGCACACCACACGGATATGTGATGTCTGCACACGCGGAACACGAATCGGTGCAACTATCGCAGTCGGGGGAGTTGTCTACAACATCAGAGGTGTCTTCACCGTCAGAGTCATCAGAGTTACTATCACCTTCATCAGAATGCGTGCTTTCTAAACTGATCCAATCGCTTTCATTATGATCCCGCGCATGTCCCATGCACCGCCTATATTTCAAAGGATTTCCCTCTGAATCCAGACAAGCTCCCTCAGTTCCGTCTGCGCTCGTGTAGGTTTTGGCGCAAGTCCGAACTTCATGCTTTGGGATATCTTTGTGATCGAGGCGACTCGGACATTTGTAGTAGGAACGACCACATCCCTGCGTAACGGAGCGTTTATTAAGGATATCCTGGATGGAATAAATCATCTCGTTAGGATCCAATGGAGGTCCATATTTTGTATAACCGTCAATTATTTCGGAGAATTCATCATCCACGTCCTGCACCGTGTCATCGCCGCATGTTACTTGATGCGATGTCAATGCTTCATACGGAGTCCGAAACATATCTGAACAAGGTCCCTTACACCGATGCACTGTCGGGAGGTCCGGTTTCACCTTCCAATGAGAAAACGCCAGAAACTTCGCGAAAACATGATCCTCTCTACTGTTGATATCCCCTATATGCATCACTTGGTGATAGTATCCACTCTCCTTCCCCATCTTGACAGAAGAATCCAACCCAGAGACACTGTATCCATCCACATGCCCTGCCCCCATCGCTATGTAATCATCATAGGTGGGATTATACCCGCTCGTGTATACAACATTTGAAGCACTTTCGGTGTAATATGCCCCCGGGTCAACAGATAAATACCCACCATAATACGCTGCATCTACGTTTGCCCTTGCTGCATCCATCAACGACAACAGATTACTCATTGATGTGAGATACGCAGACTTTTGAACGCTGTATGTCGTCTCTTCATACGTTAGCTTCGCCGCGGTTACGGCTATTACATACGCCGCTGGAGATAGAGTACCTCCACTCGCAACACTGACAATCACACCGCCAACAGCAAGGAGCGACAAAAGTCTATGGGTATCGTTAGCAATTTTAGCGTCATTCCACTCTCCTATCAACGTCTCCAGATCACCGCGGATATAGTGGTAGTTGTACACTTCACCATCCATTGTTAATTTCGCGTTATCAACTTTCCTTTCTGCAGTTGCCCACTCGTTTATAATCATGCCAGCATAGCAGACACTCTGAATAGAAAAAACTGATAATATACAGACAATCAGTGTGGTATACATTAATTGCTTAAGCATTTCAAATAACTCCTTTTATTTTAGATCGGAAATAAAATCGGGAAAATAGTCTGAAGGTAACCGACGCGCACCACCAATATAGTAAGGCGGAACGTCACCCAAATCAAGACTAAGCCATGATATTAGCATCAAATCGCATTGGCGCGCACCAAACGGATATTCCATGATAGTACGCCTCTGTGCTCTTTCTTCACGCATTGCCTTTATATATATGGGATTACCGACATCTTTAATACTTTCATAGTAGTGTATAAGATACTCATTCCGGGCAAACGCCTGAGCTTCTGTATCATCAGCCGGGAATGGCGGTATCCATTTCGCGCTCCAGTGTCCGCGTTCTTCTGCTTGTAGGCGAAGTGCTTTCACCGGGTTGATCTTGAGCAGTTCCTCGTGGTAGGTTAGGGGGCCCCGTATGCTTCTTTGGCGCGGGTTGCGCTACAGGCTCATGCGGTTCGCCTTGCCACACATCTGGTGCGTCAATCGGCACTTCGTGGAAGTGGTCACCATGTGGCACCCACTTGTTGCCGGGGGCGGCAGGCGGAAGTCCATTCTCTGCGATTGGTTTCTTCTCTTCTTCAAACATTTTCTCAAATTGTGCAGCTTGTTCTTTCATCTGCTGCATTTCCGACCACTGCCAATACATAAACCCACCGGCAGCAATCACGAAAGCAATCAGAGCGACTATGCGCCAATTCAATTTTTTTAACATCAGTATATCCTCCTAATTCCGGTTCCCCACTGACAAGGGGGTCTCGGATTCGGACAGCATTCGGGTAGCTGTCCCTCTTTTTTCAATGGACATTCCTGTTTAAATCGTTTTTCACAGTCAAGGGTGTCTATCTGCGTAGCATCTATTGTGCCAAACAGCAGCAGACCGCTTGCGATGATAAATATAACTATGGAAATTGAGGTAAGAAAAACTTTGTAGTCTCGTCTCATCTTGTGCTCCTTTATTATACCATGAAGCAGGTTAATTGTTTTTGACAGACTACAGAAATAGGTAGGTATTTGTACAGTTTTATCTATTTCTATAGAGGGCCGGCCTCTATTATAGGCATTGACCCTACTATAGGTCTTTGCTAAAATAGAGACCAGCGCTGTCATTCCTAACTAATGCCAGTGCTCGGCATCGGCAGTGGCTGTTAAACACTGTCGGTGCGTCTAAAGAGCACCTCTGACGTAATTAATCCGCTCGGACGCGAATTTCCTAACGTCACAGGCAATTATACAATATTTTTTAAAGAATGTCAAGAAAAAATGCAGAAAATTTTGAATTTTAATGTTATTTTTGGAAAAAAGTCCGAATTTAAGCGAATTGTGGCAATTTTTTAACACATCCCTTCATTTCCTGCAACCTATTTGGTAACTTATATATCTATTGTTCACACCCCGAAATTCCACCAGCTATCCCTCCAATTTTAGCTGGTCTATTGTGTAGCGGTCTGCCATTAGCAGTCAGAATCGCGAAGAACACGAAATTGACTCTTATGGCGCGGTTTCTAACCGCACTAATTCCAAAAAATACTTTTGCTAAGATCACGTTAGAATAATATTTGACAAACAAATTTCTATGTGGTATTATTGAAATTAGAATAATTCTACTGCTTTGTCAACATATTATTGTAGGTCGCGATTCAGAGATCGCTCCTACTGATGGGCTGCTTATGGTAGGAGGGAACTCTGATTCCCGACTCCTTTCAAGACCCATCAATTAGCACTTGATAAAGCACTACACTCATGAGGTTGTCACTTGAAGCACGTGTCGAATGTGCTGCAAATTGACATCCCGTTAGACTTCAAATGCAGGAATATCAACCCACCGAAATCAAACGCTTGCCGCATAGCTTAGCTATTCAATGGAAAGATGGATATCGGAGTGAACACACATACCGGTTACTCCGAGAGAGGTGTCCGTGTGCGCGATGTGATGCAGTGAGACAAAAAAATGACCCGTTTCGAATGTTACCATCAAAAGAATATTGGGAAAAATTACATGTGGTGGGAATTCAACGTGTCGGACGTTACGCTATTCAGTTAATGTGGAGCGATGGACACAAGACTGGAATTTATACATTTACCTTTCTACGCGAACTTTCAGATTCAGAGGTTACTTAGATCACTTTTCTCGTCCCTTTCAAACTGCCAAGATTCTAACACTAAGTTAACGTGAGCTGTCTCGCTCGGGGTACGGTTAGGAAACCGCACCTACCGAAACGAATAGCGTTAATTTGGCATTACTCCTCTAACAACTGAGCAACCAAATAACAGTTAGGTGTTTTTCGGACAGCACCGAGTGCCTCGTTAAGTTTTTTACACCGCTGCCAATAATCTGCATATTTCACTGGTTCGTAGTTTTTATGCTGACCGATGAAAGTCTTTTTGCAGCAAGCCAATTCTTTACCGTTATCAATCGGATAACCCCATACACGACAGATCACGGGGCGGTGTTCATAAACAGAACAAACCCCACCGATAAGCATCGGACACACCCCAAAAGGTTTTCCCTTGACGACTTCAATTGCTTCCATCCCTGAATCTTTTGCCATATTTTCAGGGGTCCAACCTTGCGCTTCCAATATCTTAATGGTGCGCTGCGCTTTTTGACGAATATGTTCGCGGACCTCTTGGGGGAGTGCATCCAAAGCAATTTTGAGATCGCGTGCTTCTACTTCGCCGATTGGAATTGTTGAGGTATTAAGACAACACTGAAAACAGTCCGTGGGACAAGGCACACGCCCGTATTCCTCACGGACTCGTTTGACATCTTGGTCTATTTCCGTTACAAGTTCTTGATACGCCTTCATGACATGCTCAGTTACATGTTCAGGTTGTGTTTCCATCCTGTTTTTCCTCTTCAATAATAGAAAATTCACAAATAGCATGTCGAAAAACAACTACTTTAGAACCGTTTTTCAACACCATTTTGATTTCATACGGACTGATCCAGTCAACTGTACCCTGGAAAATTTCGCCTTCACGCAGAATAATTTCAATTGCGTTACCGTCTTTACGGGCATCGCGGACTGTTTCGGCATCAATTGCATACACCTCATCTTGAGAGCGTGCAGGTTTGAGTTGCTTTGCTTTAATATCTTCATTATAACGTAAAAGTGCCATTACATTTTCAGCATCAACGTTCTTATAACAATACTTAATCTCAGTTTTCGGCACGACTTTTTCCTTACCGTCGCAACTGAGCGTTAATCCAGCAAGTGTCATTTCCAACACGATAGCAGGTAATTGCTCATGCTGATAAAGAGCAAAAAACATCGGTGTTTCAAAATTAATTTGCTTGAGAATATAGAGGTCCCCGAAACTTAGCTGTCGGGAAGCCTGTTCCTTCCCTTCTGTGCCAATTTCGGGTTGTGGTGCAGAATCGTCCTTTTGAGATTTTTTTCGCCACCGTTCCTGTGTATTTTTTGAGTTTGTCCCTGAATTCTCATCGTCTGCTTTATCTTCTTCAAAAAACTGATCTTGATTTTGGGTTGGAAACCCAGAGTAGCCGCGTGGGATGATAGTTTTGCCTTGGCGCAACCATCTCCGTTCTGTCGGTGTTAACAACACTTCAACGTTTTTAGCAACTAATCCTTTTTCGCCTTCAACAACGTTATACTTGACGCGTTGTCCTACCCGAAGTTCCTCGTATTCTGCGTACTTAATCGCGGAATTATGTAGAAAAACATCCTCTTCGCTGTTATCTTGTGCAATAAATCCGAATCCTTTATCCAAATTGTAATACTTAATTCGTCCTGTAGGCATTATCTGCTCCTGGGCTTCTCCTCCGCATCGGGAAGATGCCTATGACCATCCGCGCCCCTTGCGCGAACATTTATGATTGTGGTTACCGCAAAATTGGCAACAACAAAATGGTACGCCACGAGAATTTGCTTCGCAGCTGAATTGGATGTTTCCTTTGACATAACAACACTTTTTCTCTATAATGTTCATATAAACGTTTTGAATGTTAGACCTAAATGCCAAATACGCGTTTGGTATTTGTCGGGTTTCGCAAGCTCTACCCGACCTACAACTCACTGTATCAAATCTCGCTGAAACAGGAAACATTCCAAAATATACTATAGTACATCATAATCTAATATATTTGTCAAGTATGATTTTCTATTTTACCCAATTTGTCCATAATTTCAAGCATTTTGGTGAAAAACACCTTTCTACTTGGCACGTACTGCTGCATCGGATGAAACAATAAACTAACGCCTACTATCCATAAATCTATATAAGGAGAATTTACATGGCTACAGATTTGACACATCATATCCAAACTATCCGTTTAGTTGACACACACGAACACATGCGGCGTGAAAACGACTGGGTTGAAAATGGTCCTGATATCCTACAGGATCTGTTCGGAAATTATGTACCAGCAGACCTAATTACCGCAGGAGCCACTTCAGAAGCGATGTGAAATTTGATGGACTCATCTAAAGACATCAAATCACGGTTTGAAGGTGTCCGAGATGCATGGGAAGCGACACAATTTACAGGCTACGGCGAAGCAGTCAGTCTCATTGCTAAACATATCTATGGACTTGACGAACTAACAGGGGACAGACTGGCGCAAGCACAAGATAAATTGAAAACAATTCGCACCCCAGGCAAACGTCACCATATCTTACACGACCTTGCCAAACTCGATCATATCCAAACGGATGATTTTAGTTGGCAGTGTGCACCAGACACATCCGGTCCCGATTTTTTCCTATACGACCTTTCGTGGGCAACTTTTTGTAATGGACAAGTTGATCCGGGTGCTATCCATGCCGAAACTGGCGTTGAAGTCAAAGACCTTGCCTCATTGAAAAGCGGTATGGAGGCGATTTTTGCCAAACACGCTCCCTGTGCTATTGCAGTAAAAGCGCAACACGCCTACAACCGCACACTTCACTGGATCGAACGGAGCGATGCAGATGCCTCCGCAGCACTCAATGCAGTGCTAACAAAACCTGCCAAAGAAATTGACGAAGCAACACGTCTCTGTCTTGGTGATTGGTGTTGGGCACGCGGCGTTGAACTCACAATTGAACACAATCTCCCGTTCAAGATTCACACCGGTTACTATGCAGGCAACAATCGGATGCCGGTCCGTCGTATTCCCGCAGGCAATATGTGTGCTTTATTTGCTCGTTATCTGGATGCAAAATTTGTGTTGATGCATATCTCCTATCCCTACAACGATGAATTGGTAGCACTTGCAAAGCACTATCGCAATATCTGGGTCGATTTTTGCTGGGCATGGAGCATAGACCCTTACAGTTCACGTGATTTCCTGCGGCGGTGTATTCATGCGGTACCATCAAATAAGTTGTTTGCTTTCGGTGGCGACACAGGGTGGCCCACAAGTGCGATGGCGTACGCTATCCAAGCACGAAACGAAATCCGACGTGCGCTTGAGGCAGAAATTGCAGATGGATATATGACCGAAAAACAAGCGATGACCTTTGCTACGCAGATTATGCACACAAATCAGTACGCATGCTTTGATATCAACGGTACACGTGCTAACATTGCAAAAGCGGCATAATACCTGATTATGCGTCGCGTAATGCTTTTAGGCTTTCTGTATAAGGCGCATGCGCTACACCTTTTTCAGTAATAATTGCCGTTACTAACGCCGCAGGGGTAACATCAAAAGCAGGACTATAGACCTTTACGCCTTTAGGTGCTGTAAGTTTGCCAAACCCTTCTGTTACCTCTTCCGCTGAGCGTTGCTCAATCGGTATCTCTGCCCCAGTTGCAAGCGCGAAATCTAACGTTGATGTCGGGGCAGCGACATAGAAAGGTATGTCGTGTGCCTGTGCAAGTATTGCCACGTTATAGGTGCCGATCTTGTTTGCAGTGTCGCCATTCGCAGCGATTCTGTCCGCACCGACAATCACACACTGAATTTTGCCCTCTTTCATGACTTGCGCAGCCATGTTATCACAGATAAGCGTAACGTCAATGCCCGCTTGCATCAGTTCCCATGTGGTAAGGCGTGCACCTTGTAACAAGGGGCGTGTCTCATCAGCGAAAACCTGAATGTTCTTACCAGCCTCGTGTGCGCTGAACATAACAGCCAATGCTGTGCCGTAGTCGGACGTGGCTAATCCACCTGCATTGCAGTGTGTCAAGATCGTATCGTTTTCATTGAGCAGCGCCATGCCGTGTTGTCCGATAGCACGACACATCGCTTTATCCTCTTCAATGATCTCTTGTGCTTCAGCAAGTAACACCTCTTTGAGATCGGGAACTGATAGGTTTTTATTCTTTTCCGCTGTTTTCGTCATTCTATCCAATGCCCAAAAGAGATTAACAGCTGTAGGGCGTGATGTTGCAAGATAATCGGTTGCAGATTTGAGTTCTGCTGCAAATGCCTCGTACGTTTTCGCAGTAGAATCCCAAATACCGAGTACCGCCCCCAATGCTCCAGCGATGCCGATTGCAGGCGCACCGCGTACACGTAAAGATTTAATCGCCTCCCATATTGATGGGAGGTCATCACAATATATCTGTTTAAATTCATTGGGCAGCAATGTTTGATCTATTAATTTTATCCGACCATCTGCCCATTCAATTGTTGAAACTGCCATTTTTTAGTACCATATCCTCCTTTATGAAAATAAAACATATCCGAAAGCAATATACCAAAGACCATTATTAGACACTATAATTTACAACACAGTCCTTTCACCAAGCGGTAGCTTCGGCAAAATACCGCTGAAATAGCCTTGAATCTCATATATCTGCAGCGCGGGAACTTCCATATCAAAAAGCGGGTGGCGATATGTACCTGCCCGGCTCGCTTCTGTCCGCATCCCGCTTGATGGGGGTGATGTGACGACAAAAACACCTAAATCTGCATCCTGGTTCTGCATAGCAGTACGGAAGTCACGGATATGCCCCAGCGTATAGTTGCCACCCTTCACCTGTGCGACAGCTCTGCCAAACGCCTGTCTACCTCGCTCCTTACCGATCGGGAATCTGAACGTGCCATCTATCCCGCCATCCGCAACCTTTTTCGCATTAGATTTGAATTTCAACACGTGGGTAACGCACCATTCTTCAAAGCCTTGTGGGTTGGTGTGGGCAAGTGCTAATGCCTGTTCCACATTTTCTGGTGTGCCAGTGATTGTGACGCTGTTCTTATGTTGTGGAAACAACCGCTCGAATTGCTGTTCGACTGCACCGATGGCGAGATACGTTAGGTCAATCCCTATCCACTCTCTATTGAGTTCTTCAGCAGCCATGAGCGTTGTGCCGCACCCGCAGAACGGGTCAAGAATAAGTTCACCCTTGTCTGATGAAGCTGCAATGATGCGTTTGTAGAGCGGAATGGGCTTTTGAGTAGGATAACTGACACGTTCCTTGGCTTGTGAATTCAGATAAGAAATTTCCCATACGTCGCGCATTGCCTTTTCCCTACTCGTATCGCCTGTGTAAATTTGATCTATAGTGCCATCTGTATGCACAGTTGTTTTTCGTCTCGCTTTGTGTTTTGACTTTTCACTATATGGTTCTGTCAATATGTTAAATTTGCTTAACTTTCTGTCCTTCACATAGAACAGAAGAATGTCGTGCATCCTTTGAAAATGTTTTGTAGCGCCTGTCCATCGGTGGTATGACCACACAATTTCGTTCCTGAAGTTCCGAGTGTCAAACACCGCATCCAAAATAATTTTGAGGTAATGGCTTGCTGTGGGATCGCAGTGTAGATAGAGGCTGCCAGTCGGTTTGAGGATCCGATGCATCTCCACAATCCGAATGCCCATCATCACGAGATACGCCATCATTGGCGTTTCGTTGAGAAACTGTCGTAATCCTTGGATCGTATCCGCTACCTGTCCGCCGACATCAACGATCAGCTCGCTGTATGCAGCTTCCGCCGCGTCGCCCCATGTCCATGTGTCAGTAAATGCTCTGACAAGGGTATCGGGTTGTTGTCCGCGTTCGTCTCGGTATGGCACAAAATAATCACGTTTGGAGTTGAAAGGCGGATCCGTGGCGATGAGGTCAACAGATTCGTCAGGGAATTCGCGCATCGCCTCAAGGTTATCGCCTCGGATAAGGGTTCGGTTTTCGTGCATTTCGTGCTCCGTGTCGTAGTTTTGAAAAGCATAGCATGCTATCTGGATTGTGTCAATATAATGTCGCGCAACTGTGTATGAAGATTAAGTTTTAATTTGGTCCTTCTGATTTCTTTTGTGTCTGAATCACGGAAGACGCGGAGAACACAGAGGACGCAGAAGCGTTTCCGTTCCATTACTATCTCTGCTGAGAAAACACATAAACGCATAGATAATCCTTCCGTGTTTTCCGCGTTCTCCGTGCATTCCGTGATTCAGACAACAAGACAATGACCCTCACACCAGAGAAACATTAAACAAAGTGTCTATGGGCCGAAATATTTTCTTAATCTTCATAAAGAAAAACGTCATAAATACCTTCTTTAGTCCCGCTGAATGCTATAAGGTGAATGCGCGTATGGCATTCGCCATGATTCATACCGTTGATTTGGTAGGGACGATATGTTTATAGATCTGTCATTGGTATTCACATATCGTTCCTACGGAACTCAGAGGAGTGAGGTTACCGTTTAACTATAAACATTGCGTCCCTACGGGACTGAAGATCGATACCCATATTTTAAATATCCACGTTTAATCACAATTCAATACCAAATCAACGTCCAAATGGGCTTGACCTTTAGTGCCTCGGACATTTGTGTACGGCACGCGGAGCGTGCCTACTACCTTTAAATTGGGCATGTCAACTGACCAAGTTCATTCGTCAAACGAAGGTTTTCAGCATAATTCACAGGACAATCAATAACCGAAGGTACATCCTGACTGAATGCGTCATTTAGGATTGGCACAAGTTCATCACTACCTTCAACTCTATACCCTTTTGCCCCAAACGCCTCAGCGTATTTCACGAAATCAGGGTTTGTGAAATCAATGTGCGCGGGTCTGCCAAACCCGTTCATCTGTTTCCATTCAATAAGCCCATACGCCTCATCGTTAAAAATAAGTGTAACAAACGGCACACCGACTCGCGTAGCGGTTTCAAGTTCTTGCGAGTTCATCAGAAAACCGCCATCACCACAAACAGCAAGACATTTCCGATCCGGATAGATAAGTTTTGCTACGAAAGCGCCCGGCACCGCAATGCCCATAGACGCAAACCCATTTGAAATAATGCATGTATTTGGTTGATAACACGGATACATACGGGCAATCCACATTTTGTGTGCGCCAACATCAGAGATGAGGATATCGTCTTCGGCAAGTACGGAACGGAGATCGCTCAATATTTTTTGCGGTTTCATCGGAAATTCTTTGTCATCACGATGCTCAGCAAGTTGGTCAAGGATTATTTTGCGTAAGGTATTTGAAGCATACTCCGCATCTTTGGGAAAAATTTCTTGTGCCATCAAATGCCTGAGACTTTGCCTAATGTTTCCTACCATTTCAACATCAGTAACATAAGCAGCATCACTTTCGCTCGGTTCTGTATCAATATGGATCAGTTTTTTGTCGTGATTAGGATTCCAGAGGCGCGGATGATATTCCACAATATCGTAACCGATAGCGATAACGAGGTCTGCGCGGTCGAACCCGCACGAGACATAGTCGTTTGCTTGAAGTCCAACGCTGAGGAGCGATAGCCGATGCGTCCACGGAATGCTGCCTTTACCCATAAAGGTGTGTGCAACCGGGATATTTGTCATCTCCGCAAATTGAGTGAGAATCCGAGAGGCATTTTGGCGAACAACACCATTCCCCGCAAGGATAATCGGTTGTTTGGCATCATTGATGAGTTGCGCTGCACGTTGCAGACAAGAGGCAACAGGCTCCGCTTCACTGAGAAAATCATGCCGCATCGGTTCGGCATCTACTTGCATCTTTGCCACGTCTTCTGGTAAGTCAATGTGTGTTGCCCCAGGCTTTTCCCCCGTTGCAGTCTTGAAGGCTTTGCTGATAGACTCCGGTATTATTTCAGGCAGATGTAAAAGCGTATTCCATTTTGTCATCGGTTTGAAGACAGAGACCACATCCATGTATTGATGCGATTCTTTGTGCATTCTGTCTAAACTCGCTTGCCCTGTGATCGCAACGAGCGGCGCTCTATCCATATTCGCATCAGCTACGCCGGTGACAAGGTTCATCGCACCGGGGCCAAGCGTAGCCAAACACACACCAGCCCTGCCTGTCAAACGTCCGTACACATCTGCCATGAATGCAGCACCACGTTCATCACGTGTCTGAATAAATTGGATCTTGGATTCCAATAAAGCATCTAACAAATCCATATTTTCCTCACCCGGTAGCCCAAAAATATATTCAACGTTCTCATTCTCCAAGCATTTCACAACCAATTCTGATGCTTTCATTATAAATTACTCCTCAGCACAACGATAAAGTTGTTTTTCCTACGCGGATTCAATACAATTAACTATAACAGATTATAGGCGAAATTGCAATTGCAATGGATAGTCCCAACGCATTCATAATTATTCAGGTTTACGGTATTACTTTTCTGAAGAAAAAACAACAAACTTACAACAAAGATTTAAGTGGAAGGTTTTGCAAATTTATGAGGAATTATTGTATTTTTTTCTATCTTAGTGTATTCCTAATGTGTTTCCAGTGCAGCATCACCGCCGAAGCATCAGAACAAACCATCAATTCATCTCAACCTTTTTCACATTCACACAGTCTCACTGAGATGGCATATACACCAAGAGAGCTCATTGTCCGTTTACATTCCGATTCCTCTATGAGACAACTCCAAGCATTCAGCAAAAAAATGGGGGCAGAATTAGTTTCGCCTGTTTTTCCGCCAAATACGCCTGCGGGGCGACATCCGTTGCTCAATCGTATTTATCTTATCCGCTTTCCTGCTATTTCGCAGTTAGAACAGTTGAAGCAAAAGTATACGGAACATGCATTAGTTGAAGACGTTGAAATGAACAGACTCAATCGGTTCTGCTCTGAGACAACCCCTAACGACCCGCGATATGATGAACAGTGGAATCTGAAAGCGATGAATTTGCCAAAAGCATGGAGCATTGAACAAGGAAAACCAAATGTCGTAGTGGCAGTTGTGGATAGTGGTATTCAGAGAGAACATCCTGAGTTACGTAACCAACTTTGGCAGAATACGGGTGAAATTCCTGATAATAATATTGATGACGATAAAAACGGCTACGTTGACGACATTAACGGATGGGATTTCAGTGACGCGCCCACACTGCCGGGCATTGGCGATTGGAAAGAACGCGATAACGAACCTGATGACGAAACAGGACACGGCACGCATGTTTCTGGTATTATCGCTGCTGAGGCGAATAACGGGATCGGTATTGCTGGAATTGCTTGGGGATGTCGTCTGATGCCGCTGCGAGCAGGTTTTCGGTTTGGGGCAGGTGCATTCTTACAAAATGATGATATCGCTGCAGCTATTGTTTATGCCGCTGACAACGGTGCTGACGTTATCAATCTGAGCCTTGGAGATACAGTAAACGCTTTCCTGATTCAAGATGCGGTGGAATACGCTTACAATCGTGGATGTGTCCTCGTTGCTGCAGCCGGAAATTCTCCAGAACCGGGAGCATATTATCCCGCAGCATTAAACACCGTCCTATCTGTTGCATCACTGGATAAAAATCTTCAATTGGGTAACTCCAATTTCGGTGCATCAATAGATATAGCTGCACCGGGAGAAGAAATTTTGAGCACGGGTCAATCTTCTCGTGGATATAATTACCGATCTGGCACATCAATGGCAGCTGCCCACGTTTCTGGTGTCGCTGCTCTGTTGATTTCTGCGAATCCATCGTGCAGCAACACAGAAATTCAGCAATGGTTGACTGGTACAGCGAGAGGACTGTCCATAACACATCTCGTAGGAGCAGGTCTTGTAGATGCTTACGCTGCATTGACTGAACATATCGGACTCACCGCGCATATTGCAGTCACGTTCATCCCTCAAACTGAAGTATCACAGAAAAGCCGCATAATTGATATTTTTGGCACTGCTGCTGGCACCGGATTTATCCAATATAGGCTTGAATATGGCACAACTGAAACACCTGACCTGTGGTTTCCTATAGGATTTCCGCAAACCGAACCGAAGTATAACACCGTTCTTCACGAGTGGGACACATCAGCGTTGGAGGAAGGCATTTACACGTTGCGGCTTAGTGTTAAAGATAGAGATGGAAAAACTATCAGAGACAAAGTGGTTGTTGAAATTCGTCATACGTTACCCCGAATTTCTAAACATGAAGCAGGGATATGGCTATCAGGAAATCTCTACGATTCTATTGTGATTTGGCAAACAAACGTGCTAACTGCAGGGGCAGTCGAAATATTTCCAAAAACAGAAAATCACATAAGTATATCCAATAATTCACCACTATGGGTTGCGCATTCAGATTCGGTGAATCGTCAGCATGTCGTCTATCTGTCCGAGTTAGGGCTACCGTCAGGTGAATATTTGTCCCGTCTGATGGCACAAAATCGGGCAGGTCTTGTCCAGATTGATGATAATGAGGGTCAATTATATCCGATTACCGTGCGTAATGACCTGATTCAATCATCCCATCTACGCCAATCAACATCCGCACAGCTCGGCTTACATGCAATTGTTGCACCTAAAGATATAAATGGAAACGGAAAATTAGAACTGATCGGAGTAGAAACCGGCACAACTTCCGCGTCTATGTTTGAGACAGACAGCAACGGAAATCTTATGATGATCTCTTCACTCGACGAATCTATATCACGACTCTGGGCAACCGCAGATACTGATGGCGATGGACTCATAGAACTTTTATGTAACGCATCAACAGAGGAATCAACATTTACGTTTTTACTTGAACAACCTGCACACGGACAATTTCCATCTCAGCACATCTGGAAAGTGGAAGGTATTTGGGGAGGAACGATTGCGGATATGGATTTAGATGGCAAACCAGAAATATATTCACGTCATGACGCAACCAATTCTATTTGGGTTTACGAATCAGACGCAAATAACAGTTATAACAACATCGCTATACTTGAAAATCCTACGCAGGGGAAAAACAACATCGATACCAGATTCGCTACGGGCGACTTTGATGCAGATGGACAGATAGAAATTTTAGTTGGAGACAGTGATGGAGAACTGTTTATATATGAAAATGTGGGAAACAACCAATACAGACATACCTGGATAGGCACGCTTTCCGATGGAATACCACATCTTTTTGCCGCAGGAGATATGGATGGTGATACCATCCCAGAATTCGTTGTCGGTGCAAAAGTCTGGACAACGGAATCTGATCTACCTCGCCAACATTGGCTTTTTACGATTTTTACATCAAACGGCAACAATTCCTATCGTGTCGTATGGCACCAACGTATTCGGGAATTTCGAGATGAGGAAAGTGGAATAACTATTGCGGATGCAAACAACGATGGTAAAAATGAATTGTGTATTGCCGTTTCCCCGAACTTCTACCTTGTGCAGAACGATGGCGTATCCTACCGTCCTATTTGGCACCATCCAGCCACTGCTACTTTCAATCCGATTGTTGCAGATATTGATAACGATGGGATTAATGAATTGCTATTTAACACTGAAAACGCGTTGACCATTTTTAAGAATCCTCACGCTACTGTTCCAAAAAGTGAAAGCGGTTCTGATTCAGCGTCTGTCGTTCCGACCACACCTCCGCAAATGATTTCAGCAGTCTATTCTCCACCACATCAGCTTTTATTAACGTTTAACAAACCGATGGAGACTACTGCTGCAACCCCTTCGCGTTATCGGCTGCACCGACAAAAGACACAAAACGAAGGTGAAACGGAATATTATACACCTCGATCCGCCATTTTTGATAGATCACGCAAAAGGGTCGTGTTAACGTTTGCCACTAACGTTTTTAATGAAGGAAACTATTATGAGATTGAAACATTTCAACTTTCTGATATATATGGGGCTGAGATTGCTGAAGATGCAAGAACATTGGTGGTAGAATTTCCAAAGGGCTCTCATTCGGGGATGGTTGTCTATCCTAATCCAGCGCGAGGCGACGAGGTTACGTTTGATAGATTGCCTGCATCAAGCCGTATTTACATTTACGATGTCGTGGGTAACCTTATTGCATCTCTTGTTCCGACAGCAGATGACACATCAGGGAATAGGTGCAGAAAAATCTGGTTGTTAGATGGCATCAGCAGTGGTGTTTATATTTATATATTAGAAACTGAAACAAGGCGACAAGTTGGCAAGATTTCTGTCATTCGATAAGTTTTTAGACATGCAAACACCGTTTTTAATAGGGAATAGTTCGTTATGGTGAAATATTGTCCAGCAACCTGTATAAAGATTAATTTATTAATTCGGTAATTTTCTATCCGTACGAGGCAGGTGTACTCCCCCGCTGGCGAGGCGGGGAATCATGGCGAATACCATACGCGTATTCGCCCAATGGCATTCATACCCGGTGAATGACTAAATGTCATTCATACCGTTGATTTCTTGATTTCTTCCTAACCTCGCCAAATTACCGAAATATTTTCTTAATCTTCATTTAGTTTGCGAAATAATATGCACAATCTAACAGATTATGCTACATAAGTAGCAACTTAGGTTAAAATGGGAGAATTAACACACCAAGAAATTTGGCTATTTCTTTATCCCGCGTAGAGATAGGAATGAAGTACAAAAACGAGGAATTTTCTGAGAATCAGTCTCATAAATATGAGATAAGACTCCTATGATACCTGGATGTGGCTTCCGGGTGCGGCGTATCTTTGTTGTCAGTGCGTTTTGAACGATTTTCGTAACTTTATCTGGATACTTAGATTTTTGGGCTATTTGTGCCAGATGGTAGTGCGCTGGAACATAATCGCTTTGTAGGCGAGTAGCCTGTTGTAAAACGTCTGCCGCCTTGTTTAATCGTCCATTCTTGCTGAGAACCCACCCCAACGTATCATGGTAAGAAGCAACATCCGAATTAAGCCTAACTGCGGTGTTTGCCAGTGCTTCAGTCAAGAGATGTTTCTGTTGATATCCATCTGAATAGAGTTGCGCAAGATTATTGTAAGCTTCCGCCTCGTTAGGGGCGATGTTTATGGCAGCTTCATACGCAAATCGTGCTTTTTCAAGATGTCCAAGCCGTTTATATGCTGTGCCAAGAATGTTATAAGTCTTATAATCGTTTTTATCATTAATACCACTATAAGATGGATAGGATGCTTCTGCAACAAAGGGTTGATACGATTCATTTTTCCGTGCTTTCAGATAAAACTCATAAGCCTCTACTGCAAGGGCGTATTGGTTCTCCTGAAAATGTGCAAACCCCAGATTCTTATATAAAACAAGGTTTATCGAATCAATTCCGCGAACAAGTTCATACATTTCAATTGCGCTGCGATAGTCTGCTTGTTGAATAAAGAAATTCCCCGCATCAAGATAGTGTTGAGGGTTTTCCACGAAAGCCATCTCAGGACTGAGAGGATAAGGGGCCCGAGGTCGGCGTTGTACCTGTGAATAGACGAGGGCAATTGTTGCAGCAGCCAGTAAACAGAATAGGACAAGGTAGAGACGCGTCCGGGAGACCCATTGCTTCGAGAGATATGTACTTGGGCGCAGCATAATAGCGAAAACGCTCGGTTTAAACTTTCGTTCTTCCGGTTCATAAATCACAACGGAAGTATTTGGAACAAGTACCGGTAGCGCAGGTGTAGATCCAGGCTGCTGCCGCATTTCTGCCCTTGCCTCTGAATCTTCGCTGTGATCTGGACCATCTTTTACGTCGGTTTCCGAGACTTCTGAGAATGCTACGAAGTCGTCAGATTCTTCAGAGATCGTTTCATCCGCGTGTGGGTCTTCTTCGATTGTTAAATCGATTATCGGTGTTTCAGTATCATCATGAAGATGGATATTTTCTTCAGCGTTCGCCGAGGAGTCCGATGTCTCTTCAATAATAATCAATTCATCAGAATCCGGGTCCGAATCGTCAGGAGAGTCGTCGCTGGTAGTCGCTTGGCTCAACTCCAGTTGTTCCACTTCCAAAGAGGGCAATTCACTTAAATCTGACGAATCCTTAGAACTGATAAAAGGTTCTCTACTTTCTGATGTTGTTTCACTAACGTCAGTCCTTGGATATCTGGCGGCAATAAGGTCAATGCTCTTCTGTACTTCCCTGCGGGTTAACGGTGATACTTCTGTGCTTAAAAGTGATTCCAGTGCAGGAAGTGCATCTGTAGTTCCGATGCTTCCAAGTGTCTCAATGAGTGTCCAACGAGTTAGATCACTATCTTCTACTTTTAAAGCATCAACAAGCGCAGATGTTGCTTCCGGAAAATCACATTTCTGTAGCGCGTTCGCTGCTTCACGACGCACGCCAGGGGCAACATCAGACAACGCTTTTAGCAGAAAAGGTAAAGCGTGCGCGTCACCTATATTGCCAAGCTCTATAACCGCTGCCCTGCGCGTTGCTATCGGCTGCGAGGTATCTGTTAAATTTTGTGTAAGCTGTTCAAATGATGGCATAATTCATTCGCGCCTTGTTTCTTCAACATGGTACTGGAGCGAGTCCGGTTCTCATGATAATTGCGCTTTTGTCCCTCAAGTAGGTCACACTATATTGAATTTGTGTAAACCTTATCCCTAATAAAACGATTTCTTAGCGGAAAAGATACACCTTTTGTCTGAACCAGAATGGACAAATCAACGCTCCGAATCATGCAGCATCATGTAGAATGCCTTATGTGCATTCTACCAAGCGCATGCTGCCAAAGACACTCTCCATGCCCTCCGCGATTCGGACAATCAACCACTCAATGCACTGCCTGCCCGATATTGTGCAACTGCAAACGGCAGTTGCACATTTTTGTGCAAAAATCGGTAGAATATCGGTTTAGGCGTTGGCATACAAATTGCATATCTACCTGTAGGTTGGGTAGAGCGTGTGAAGATAATCCGTGATTCTAACAACAAGAACCGAAAAAACATGCCAATTTCAGTTAATTGCAATTTTTTAGAAATTTAATTTGACATTCTATTATTTATGTTATATACTATATTTTATCTACTAAAACTAATTACCAATATGGGTATCCTTTATCTAACATATATTAGGTAATTAGCTTTAGTAGGCAGGGGTGCCCGAGTTTTTTTAAGGAACGGGTAACCCTACCGCTAAAGCAATAGATGAAGGTATACCATAAAACCGATTCTGCTACACAACGTACGAGTGTGGCAGAATGAACAACAACGTTTATCCTACCTATAGGAGGATAATTTCATGAATCGCAAAAGTTACTGGGGCATAGCCGCCTTGATTGTTTTCGTGATTGCTGCCGGTGGATTTATCTACTGGCAGCTGTCAGAAGTGCAGCAGTTCAAAAAACAGCTTGCACAAGAAGCAGAAGAACTGCTACGCCAATCGAAGAAATCTAAAAAGGTTTCCCAGACAGGCAACAAGGCGGAACATGCAACCGGTGTAACTGCTGCGGAAAGCGAAACGCGAACCGCAGAGAGACCGTCAACTAATGGCACAAACCCAGCATCGACGAAAGAAAACGCCCCTGGTAAAACTCAAGGCGGCGATGCGGATACGTCATCACCTAAAGATACCAAACCCGTACGCATGTCGCCACACGGGTTTGGACCCTATCCGGAAATTCCTGAGGGTGCTCCAATCGGAATATTTGAAGAAACGGATAGTCGTAACATGGAACTCATGTTACGCGTTCTTGTCAAAGCTTGGAACGAAGGTGAAAGATTTGCGGGGGGGGTCGTTGATGATGACACAGGAAAAGTCTATCTCAATTACACTGATGTTATTTATGTTGAATACTCAGAAGATATAGACGAGGAAACAGGCGAAAAAGTGTTATCTGCTACTAGCATTATGACAGCTGGCATAAGTAATTTGGATTACCTTCGCGCCATACATAAAGCGATTAAGGCAGGTAACCCGCCTGCGGGGTACACAATAATAGACTATGATAAAGCGGGCATAGACCCGTATGAATATTTAAATTTACCAGAAAGGTAAAAGGAGTTAGACATGTTTTATAGAAGATGCGCAGTTTTCTGCATATTTACATTTGTACTTGGGTTGTTTATTTTATCCGTATACGCACATTGGGTAAACGATCCGGGCCCCACCGTGATTGATGGTGGCCAACTCACTGGCGCTAATGGCGTAGGAAAAAATCACTGGTGGACATCTTATGAACTGTCGGAGTCAAAGAAAAGCTCTACAGGTTTGGGAGCAGTGGCTGCCAGTGTATATCAGAAAAAAGAAGTCTATGATGGCGGCTTCGCCCCAAAAACTAAAGGGGAGTCATCTTGCAGTGTTTTCAGTGCAGCCACGATAAGCGGTGCAGTTGCTAAAGGTTCGTATGATGCTCATGCAAAAGCACGCGGCTGGTTATGGTGGCGCGGGGACAGGAAGAGGAAGAAGCAATTTACTGGTCCCGTCAATGAAACTGCAACGAGAGGTGCACGCCGCTATGCAATAGACGTTAACCCCACTACAAGTGGTGTACATCTTTGGGGAAGAGCGAAGATTAACAATCAAGCGGGAACGGTTAATTTATGTTTTGAATGGCACTAACCCCTTTTAACAACTCTATTTCACAGGCAGGTCCCCTTTTTGGGTGCCTGCCTTTTCTTTTGCTGTGTTCGCTGGGTGTGTGCTTTCTTTTGTAGCGCAATCTGTTAGGGTGCGTTTTGTGGGATAGCACAACCTAAATCACTTATTGTCTGAACCAGGATTAGCAAATCAACGGTATGAATGCTATTAAGGCATTCCCCGGGATTATAAGATTATCAAGATAGGTTTTTTGTGAATATAGTGTCTCTTGACATGTTTGTCGTTCGCGTTTGGACGCAGGATAGCGGTTGATGGGTAACACTGAAAAATCCTGCAAATCCTATTATCCCGGGGAATGCCTAAATGGCATTCATACCGTTGATTTGAAAACCCTGGTTCAGACAATAAACAATGATGCACCTAAAACTTATGTCCATTCTGATTCAAAATCTAAACTTGAAGTCAACCTTAATGACTAAGAATTCTTAAAACTAAATAACCCTACTTTTTCCATAATTCACTTGACATTTCCTAAAAATACCTATATCATGAAACATATCTTTTAGATCATTGGAGAGATTTATGACAAAAAAACTTTTTGAGTGTTTTTTCAATACAGGGGTAAGAAAAAATGACAATAATTCGCATCTATTGTCACAATCATCCTTGATAATTTTGCTATTATCAACGTTGATGTTCCCTATCAGTTTTCTATCTTTATCCGCAGAAGCCGATTCCCACGCAAAGGGTGGGACATTTATTTTCGGACGTGGCGGTGACTCTGTCGGGTTAGACCCTGCCCTTGAAGAAGATGGAGAATCCTTCAAAGTTTGCGATAACATCTACGATACACTTGTTCAATACAAAGATGGAAGCACTGATATTGAACCCGGTCTCGCGACGAGTTGGGAAAGTTCAGAGGACGGCTTAACATGGACTTTTCACCTTCGAAAAGGTGTAACCTTCCATGACGGCACCCCTTTCAATGCTGAGGCGGTTCTTTTTTCACTTAACCGACAGCACGATAAAACACATCCATTTAATAATATTGAAGGATCCTATATCTATTGGTCAGCAACTGGATTAGCAGAGATTGTGGATAAGATTACTGCTATTGACGAGTTTACTGTCCAAATCCAACTTAAAACTGCATATAGTCCCTTTATTTATACCATTGCAATAACTCCTTTTTCTATTGTGAGTCCTACAGCAGTTAAAAAATTCGGAGACGCGTATACCAACAATCCAGTTGGCACAGGTCCCTTCAAGTTTGTCCAATGGGATAGAAGCGACAAAATTGTGCTTCAGGCAAACGAAAACTATTGGGGCGGACGACCAAAGTTAGATAGGGTGATCTTCCGTTCCATTCCAGACAACGCTGTGAGACTCATTGAACTTCAGCGAGGCGGTCTCCATGCAATGGAGTTCCCAAATCCAGATGATTTGCAACAAATTCAAGATGATGACTCACTTGTGTTGCTATCTCAACCGGGAACGAATATCGGTTATTTAGCAATGAACATGGACAAACCACCGTTAGATAACCTTAAAGTGAGGCTTGCAATTAACCATGCCATCAACAAATCCGATATTATTAAGCATCTCTATCAGGGGCTTGGTGTCCCAGCGAAAAATCCGATTCCACCGACAATGTGGAGTTATGACGACACAATTAAAGATTTCGACTACGATCCGAAATTAGCAAAACAACTTCTTGCGGAGGCAGGATATCCCAACGGTTTTGAAACAACACTCTGGGCACTTCCTGTGCCGCGTCCCTATATTCCTGATGGGCGTGCACTCGCAGAAGTGCTTCAGTCTGAACTCCAAAATGTTGGGATTAAGACGAAAATTGTCACTTATGACTGGGGCACCTATCTCGAGAAAACCAAAAATGGTGAGCATGACATGGCAATGCTTGGATGGAGTGCCGACCTCGGTGACCCGGATAATTTTTTCTATTTTCTTTTGAGTAAATCTTCAGCGGAAAAACCGGCAGGCAATATCGCTTTTTATCGAAGCGATGCGATGCAAAATGTGTTAGAACAGGCACGGGCAACCTCAGACAAAGAGAAGCGCACCGCCCTCTACGAACAAGCACAACAGATTTTTCACGAAGATGTGCCGTGGGTGCCATTAGCACACGCAAAACAGATTTTAGTTATTAACAAAAAGGTGAAGAATCTTAAACTTCATCCGTTGAATTGGAAATACTTCCGCAATGTTTCACTTGAATCAGAGTAGGTGTAAGGATTTCCAAGTACATAATAGAAGATGGATAGGAATTTAAATGGATAAATCCATATTTCGCGTGGGTATCACGCGCGACTTCCTCAAACCTGATGGAAGTTCTGACTTAGACAACATTGCTGGCCCGCTATTTGACGAAGCAGGTTTGGACTGGGAATATATTGCAGAAAACACACCGGCATTAACCGCTGCACAGGTACGGGATTACGATGCACTTTTGGTCCTGGGTACGAGTATCACAGCGGAAACGTTCACTGGTGTTAACAGATTAGCTATCATAGCACGGTTTGGTGTGGGATACGATAAGGTAGATGTGGAAGCCTGCACCGAAAACGGAGTTTTACTGACAATCGCACCAGATGGCGTACGTAGACCTGTTGCCACCTCCATCCTCACTTTTGTCTTGTCCCTGAGCCATCAGTTGTTAATAAAGGACCGACTCACCCGAACTGGTAGATGGACAGATACCAAAGACTTTATGGGCATGGGTTTAGTCGGGAGAACACTCGGTCTTGTCGGAATGGGTAATATCGGAAAAGAGGTATTCAAACTGGCAAAACCCTTTGGTATGCGCCATATCACCTTTGATCCGTACATCACACCTGCTGATGCTGAGGAAGTTGATGCAGAAATAGTAGACTTGAGGACCTTAATGCAAACGGCTGATTTTGTCTGTGTCTGCTGCCCCTTGACAGAAGACACACGAGGACTCGTTGATGCCAGATGTATCGGACTGATGAAACCGACCGCTTACCTGATAAACACTGCGCGCGGTCCGATTGTTGACCAAAAGGCACTCACTGAGGCACTTCAAAACGGACGCATCCAAGGGGCAGGACTTGATGTCTTTGAACAGGAGCCGATTAGCGATGATGATCCGTTACTGAGTTTGGATAACGTTATCATTACCCCGCACAGTATTTGCTGGACAGATGAGTGTTTTGAAGGTAACGGTAGGAGCGCATGTGAAAGTATCATCGCTGTTGCCTCAGGACAAATGCCAACATGGATTGTAAACCGATCAGTTCAGGACAGTCCGAAACTTCAAGAAAAAATGCACCGGTGGATGTAAAGGATCTTGCGCAAACGGATATTTAACTTTAATTGACAGTAGACTTGCAAATATACTACAGTAGATAGGAAGGAGAATTTTATGAGAAAAGCATTGAAGATAACAGGTGTAGCTGTTCTGGCACTTTTGGTTTTAGCTGCTGTCACTATAGTGCTTACAGTTATCGGGGTTCTATTTGTTATTATTGCAGCTTCAGGTATTATTGTATTGGCTATTATAGGTATAATCACGCCAAGAGAGAAGTTCAAAAAGATAGCCCGTGCAATTGAAATTTCAATTGAAGATGATGACTAACTATATAGATGTAATCCAGTCATGGATCTGCTTGACAAAATGACAAACGTCTAATATGCTATGATTATTGTTCTAACGATTTGATTCTTTCATGCATGTACAACATATCCATATAGGAGAAAAACCAATGTTCATTTCAAAAATAAAGTGGGGGCTGACCGGTATACTTGCCGCTTCACTCATTATTATCGTGAGTATACTCGGCTGTAGCGCAGAAGATGAGGAAAAAGCGACTCAGTTAGAAGTGACTGCAGATCGCACACGCGTGCTTGAAATTCGTGGTATCAGGGGAGTCTCGTTTAGTCCGGATAGCACGATGCTCGCAATTGGACTTCAGGACACTACCATCCACTTGTTTGATGTCAATACGGGTAAAACCCTACGCACCCTTGAAGGGCATACGGTTAGGGGCAAGTATAGCGAGTATATCGCCGGAAGCCTCTTGTTTAGTCCGGATGGCACGATGCTCGCAATTGGAATTGGGGTTGATAACGGAGATAGCGTTGATAAGATCATCCGCTTGTTGGATGTCAAAACAGGTAAAATCCTACGCACGCTTGAAGATATTCATTTTTTCGATGGTCTCTCGTTTAGTCCGGATGGCACGCTGCTCGTAGGTGTAGGTAACGACATCCGCTTGTATGATGTCAACACCGGTCGCCACATACGCACCCTTGAAGATAGTAGTGGTAGTGACAGCGTCTCGTTTAGTCCGGATGGCATGATGATCGCAGGAAGTGACTATAGAGACGCTGATCGCTTGTGGGATGTCAACACCGGTAGAATCCTACGCACGCTTGAAGATACGAGTTTTGCCAGGAGCGTTTCGTTTAGTCCGGATGGCACGATGATCGCAACTGGAGGTGGTCACGGCATCCGCTTGTATGATGTCAATACTGGCAGAATCCTGCTCACGCGAGAGCATATTCGGCCGGAAAGGGTCGGATCTGATGTCAGGAGCGTTTCGTTTAGTCCGGATGGCACACTGCTCGCAAGTGGAGGTAGAGACGACACCATCCTCTTGTGGGATGTCAACACCGGTAGAATCCGACGCGTGCTTGAAGGGCATAAGTATAATGTCGGCAGCGTCTTGTTTAGTCCGGATGGCACGCTGCTCGTAAGTATAGATGGTGCCGGCACCGTTCGCTTATGGGAGGTCAACACGGTTGAAATTCCACCCCCTGACGATCGCGTCCGTGTGTTTGGGGAGGAGGGGCGTTGGACGAACTTCGTATCGTTTAGCCCGGATGGCACGCTGCTCGCAAGTGGAAGGGATAGGAACTCCATCGTCTTGTGGGATGTCAATGCGGGTAGAATCCTGATCACGTTTGATGAGGCTTTTACGGATTTCAACAGCGTCTCGTTTAGTCCGGATGGCAAGACGCTCGCAAGTCAAGGTTATTTGTGGGATATCAGAACCGGTAGAGAATTGGACACGTTTGGTTCTGTCGGAAGCGTCTCGTTTAGTCCGGATGGCAAGATGATCGCAAGTGGAGGTTCGGATAGCACCATCGTCTTGTGGGATGTCAATGCTGATGGAGTCGAGCTCAAGCGAGAGATTGAATGGCGTCCGAATATTGTCGAGATCGTCTTGTTTAGTCCGGATGGCAAGATACTCGTAAGTGCAAGTGCCAATGCCATCCGCTTGTTGGATGTCAACACGGGGGCAACCCTACACACGCTTGAAGAAGATGGGCATAATATCGGAAGCGTCTCGTTTAGTCCGGATGGCAAGATACTCGCAAGTGGAGGTTATGGCGACACCATCGTTTTGTGGGATGTTAACACGGGTACAATCCTACGCACGCTTGAAGGGGATGATGTCACCAGCGTCTTGTTTAGTCCGGATGGCAAGATGCTCGCAAGTGGAGGTTATGACGAGACCATCAGCTTGTGGGATGTCCACACCGGTAGCCGCCTGCACACGTTTGAAGATACGGGATATGTCACCAGCGTCTCGTTTAGTCCGGATGGCAAGATACTCGCAAGTGGAAGTGAGGACGGCACCGTTCGCTTGTGGAATCTCAACTTTTTAGAGTAAAGTTCTCTGTCAGAATAAGTAACACAGTACAGCAATCGTGCAAGGAACACACCGATGCCACCTGGTGTGCTTTCCCTTTGGCGAGGTTACCTTTACCTACTTGACAAAATGACAAGCGTCTAATATGCTATGATTATTGTTCTAACGATTTGATTCTTTCATGCATGTACAACATATCCATACAGGAGAAAAACCAATGTTCATTTCAAAAATAAAGTGGGTGCTGACCGGTATACTTGCAGCTTCACTCATGATTATCGTGAGTATGCTCGGTTGTGGCACAGAAGATCCGGTAGCGTTTGTTGAGGTAACGCCGACAGATGGTAGCACCATCCTAACAGATACGAGGATAATAATTACTTTTGATGGTGTTCCGTTAGAACTGAGCGTGACAGGTGCGAAGTTTTCACTTTCCGATACGAACGTGACACTAACAGGACCATTTACACCCGGCGCGTTGAACCTTGTACTCACTTGGTCAGATGGTGAGACAACACTTACCTATACGGTTGAAAACCCACCCCCTGACGATCGCACGCCCCTGATGATCGCACGCTTGAAGGGTCTACAAGGGGTGTCTACAGCGTCTCGTTTAGTCCGGATGGCACGCTGATCGCAACTGGCGGTGCTGACGACACCGCTCGCTTGTGGGATGTCAGCACTGGCAGACACCTACGCACGCTTAAAGGGCATACGCATAGAGTCTCCAGCGTCTCATTTAGTCCGGATGGCACGCTGATCGCAACTGGAAGTTATGACGACACCGTTCGCTTGTGGGATGTCAACACGGGCAGCCACCTACGCACGCTTGAAGGGCATACGACTGATGTCCGCGGCGTCCAGTTTAGTCCGGATGGCACACTGCTCGCAAGTGAAAGTCTGGAAGGTATCCGCTTGTGGGATGTCAACACTGGTCGCTACCTACGCACGCTTGAAGGGCATATAAATCATCGGACCTCCAGCGTCTCATTTAGTCCGGATGGCACGCTGATCGCAAGTGGAAGTCATGACGACACCGTTCGCTTATGGGATGTCAACACCGGTCGCTACCTACGCACGCTTGCAGTGCATACGACTGATGTCTACAGCGTATCGTTCAGTCCGGATGGCAAGCTGCTCGCAAGTGGGAGTGGGGACAAGACCATCCGCTTGTGGGATGTCAACACCGGTAGACACCTACGCACGCTTGAAGGGCATACGCATAGAGTCTCCAGCGTCTCATTTAGTCCGGATGGCACGCTGATCGCAAGTGGAAGTGATGACGATACTATCCGCTTATGGGATGTCAACACGGGCAGACACCTACGCACGTTTGAAGGGCATACGTCGGATGTCTACAGCGTATCGTTCAGTCCGGATGGAAACACACTCGCAAGTGGAAGTCTCGACGGTATCCGCTTGTGGAATCTCAACTTTTTAGAGTAAAGTTTTTTGTCAGAATAAGTAACACAGTACAGCAATCGTGCAAGGAACACACCGATGCTACATGGTGTGCTTTCCCTTTGGCAAGGTTACCTTGCTTCTTGCTGTTTCAACTGCAAGCGGAGACACTGCCATCGGTGGTTGAAGATGTGTCTGTCCGTTTGTCTTGCATGCCTAAAACTCCCTTGCTGGCGAGGTTTCCGAACCTCGCCAATGTTCGTGTCCGTGTCCCTTGCATGCCCTAAACCTGAACCTCGGTAGGTGCGGTTTCCTAACCAATTCAGAATACCAAACGCGTATTCTGCCAGAGTTTTCTCCAAAATTACCGAATTAATAAGTTAATCTTCATGAAAACGCTCCTACCAGGATGGAAAAAGTTAATTTCTACTAAACTGCGTTAGATAATTTCCGATCTTATCCTGAATCCCGCGCGCTGTTGTCGCAGAGCCAAAATAATGGCTAATCAGAATCCCGAATGCCAACACTTCACCATCTGCCGTTATAGTATAACCAGCAAGCGCAGAAACACCGCTTAACGTTCCTGTTTTCGCGCGCAGCATCTTTTCAGCGGACATTCCTTGCATCCGATTTTTTAAAGTACCGTCTACACCAGCAATCGGGAGTGATACCATAAATTCCGGTATTAACTCAAAATTGTGGGACATATAGACAAGTAGCTTTGTGAGCAATTCGGTGTTAAGGAGATTGTACCGAGACAGTCCTGAACCATCAACGAACCGATGTGTTGGGAGTTCATCCATAATTTCACCTAAAAATTCAGTAACAGCCTCTCTGCCCTTTTTCCACGTTCCCGGTTTACCTTTCACCTCGGCTCCAATTGTTTTAAATAACATCTCTGCGATCCAGTTGTCACTCGGTTTGTTCATCAATTTGATAATGTCGGCAAGCGGTGGTGATAGATGTGTAGCAACACTGTGCGCATCTGATGGCACTGTGCCTAAGACAACCGCCCCCATTACGTTGATATTTTTTTCCATCAGTATAGTTTTCAGAAGATGTCCACAAGCAATCGCTCTGCTGCCCGTAAGTGTTTCAGGTTCTATGTTTCGGATACTTAGCGCGCTAATCCGAAGCGGTTTATCATCCCACATCCATCCCGGACCTTCACGGACAGTGTCAAGATAAGTTTCGTCAACAACAATGTCACCCACTATTGACGTTATGTTGGATCGGACTAATGCATTCGCTAATTTGACTATATCGTCACGCTGAAGTACCGGATCGGCTTTCCCTTTGAGATAAATGTTTTCTACGACTTGCGCGTCTGTAGCTGTATCGGTATAAAGTATTGTTTCAAACTGGTAGTCCGATCCAAGTTTAGTCAAAGCGGTTGCTGCCGTAAACAGTTTCGTGGTGGAAGCGGGGTGGTGTAATTTTTGTGCGTTTTTAGCGTAAATCACCTCTCGCGTTTCAACTGCAACGACCTTTATGCCGATGCTTGCAGTTGTAAACAACGTGTCTTGCAATACTGTCTCAATATCAGTCTGTAATTTTTCAAATGGATCGATAGAAGTTGTTGGGGGTTGTGTTTCAACAGGTTTTGTTCCCGGTATTGCACAACTTGACAGTAACAACATACTGCAGATGAGAAACGTGATATAAGTCTTCATGATTTATTAGCGGTAGCAAAATTTTTAGATTATGACAGCAAAGCATGTTGTAAATATACCTTTAGCTTGCACATTAACGTGAGTACGGTATAAGTCTTTGTCCGCAAACTGTTAGTAAATCAACGGTCCGAATCATGCAGCATGGGGACGCGTATGCTGCCAAACTCACGTTATACTGTTCCTGCCAGGACAGTAATTGGGAATCTACCTCTATGAAACCTTGGAGGCTACTCGTTCTATTCTTTCGGGTGAAACAGTGCTTCGTCAATTTCTACGTTGAACTTAACCTCCGTGATTAAAGTTTCGCGATGTTCAAAGGATTTTGTAGTACGATGATGCGCGATTTTAATACCATCTACATCTTGATAATCATCGAATAACGTTTCGGCATTTTCCGTTTCCTTTCCCATCTCAAGACTATAATTGTACCGCAACACATAGTGAGTTTCGTCACTAATAAAGATTTTGAGTTCTTTCCCGGAAGGCTGTGTAGCAAGAAGGACAGATGTAGGGGTGCCTTTTATATCCGCTGTTCCCACAAATTTAACGGGAATCTTGTTTTGTGACAGGTTTGCCAGAAGCCAAATCGGTTCTCGGAAAAGACTATCTTTAAAGTAATCAACAAAAGATTCAGCCGTCTTCTGTGGAATTGCTTTGACCACTCCATCTGTTAGTAGAAACAAAGAATCACCATCAAAGATTATACTTTCTACACTGTTGCTTCTGTGCCAATTGTTGCGGAATTTGTTAGCATAATAAAAGGTTTTGTTCCGTCCTTCATCCTGCACATGACCGTCTGGTAAGTGTTCAAAGCTGCGAGATTCAATCACAATGTTTTTCACTGCTGCTAATTTCTCAAGTCCCCCGTGTGCAGCCACAGTAGCATCAATAATTTCTTTGGTTTTTGCAGTGACAGCTGCATCAGTGATCTCCGTTTTTTTAGGGGCAACAGCGAAAGCGATCTCGTCAAAATTTGCTTGCTTCGCTGTCTCCACAACCTTGGTGATTTGTTCTATATTTACGCCCTGTTCAGCTTTGATAATCAACACCTTGTTGGATTCCTCGGACGCATTGGTAAATAGCGTAGACATTTCATCAAATCCGATAACCTTATCATTCAACACCATGATGCCGTTGGTTATGCCTGGCTCTGGGTTGAAAATTTGGATATTCAACTTTTCAGGTTCCGGGGAGCCAGTGGGCGGTTTTATAGTGGAATCGTCCCGTTTCGCAAGATTTTCCTTCACCAATTCCGCAACAGCAGACTCAACATCAAAACCACCGAGACTCGCTTTTCGGATAACACCTTCACCGTCAATCAAAAAGGTTGTTGGGATTCCTATTATCCCGTATAGATTTCTTAATTTACGATTTTCATCCCAAGTATGAATCCAGCCAAGTCCCTCTTTCTCAATGTATGTTTCAAGCGGTGTTTTTGATTTATCTGAGCTAATGCCGATAATCTGAAACTTCTGATCTTTGTACTTTTCAAAGGTCTTCTTAACTTTGGGCATCTCGGCTATACAGGGACCACACCATGTTGCCCAGAAATCAAGAAGCACAACTTGACCTCTATATTTTTTCAAGGAGAGCACTTCACCTTTCAGATCCTTTACCTGAAAATCTGGGGCAGGTTTACCGACCCACTCATTCATTTTTGTTGTGAGAGACTGAAGTGATTCGCTTTTTTGAGAAGCAGGGCTCGGTTTAATAAGTTTTGTTGCAGGGATTGACTTCGATTCAGATGTTTTCGTGGAAGGATCGGAAAGTTTCGTAAGATTTTCGCCTACCAATTCCGCAACGGCAGTTTCAAGCAAATGTCCATGGAGGTTTGTCTTACGGATAACGCCTTCACCGTCAATCAGAAAGATAGATGGAATTCCCCGCACCCCATATTGATCCATTATTTTCTGGCTTTGATCCCAATAGTGAATCCATGCAAGATTTTCCCTTTCAATGAACGTTTCAAGTGATTGTTTTGACCTGTCAAGGCTAATTCCGATAATCTGAAACTTCTGATCTTTGTACTTTTGATATGTTCTCTTAACGTTCGGTAACTCCTTGAGGCACGGCCCGCACCATGTTGCCCAGAAATCAAGAAGCACAACTTGACCTCTATATTTTTTCAAGGAGAGCTCTTCCCCTCTCAGATCCTTAACCTGAAAATCCGGTGCGGGTTTACCGATCCATTCACTCGGATTTGAACTTGCCACAGAAGGCTTATGCAATCTACCTTTCCGTGAGGTTCTGTCCTGCTCCAGCATCTTTTTGGCTTGCTTCGCATACGATCCTGAACTGTACTTCGGATGCTCTATCAGTTTTTTATAGGTCTCATCAGCTTTATCATGTTGACCGAGTTTATCGTAAGCTAACCCCAATTCATACAGACTGGGGGAAACCCAACGCTTCTCCGGATGTTCCTTGGTGAATTTTTCAAAAACTGCAATACCCTCTTCAACACGTCCCAATTGAACTAAAGCGTAACCAAGATAATAGTGGACTTGATCTACACGTTTGTATTCCGGGAATGCATCAACAAAATCGGTTGACTTCCGGACTAACCCCTCTAATTCTTCTGGCGCATTCTTGTTAGCGCATTCTTTATAAATTGCCTTTATTTCTTCATATTTGTCCCTTATTTCCCTCGGACTCACATTTGCATCAGCACTGACAAGGTTAGCAAAGAAGCCGAGCAGTATAACAATCGCAAGAATACTCATGTTGCAAATAGAGACACTGCTATTTTGTTTCTGATCGAACGTTGTTTGATTTCGGATAAACATCGCTTACCTCCTCATGTTATAGAAACCATGAACGTACTTTTGATTGTAGAACAGCGACTGTGTCCGTCTAATCCGTCTTTTATCGGGCCATATTCTCTTGTACAAGTTGCGCGACAGCGGACTCAAGGGCACTTCCGCGTAGGTTCGTTTTGCGGATAACCCCATCACCATCAATCAGAAAAGTAGAAGGAATAGAACTAACCTGATACATGTTGGAAATCTGCCTGCTGTTGTCGTAATAATTGGGCCACATAATTCCTTCTTTTTCAATATAATCCTTAAGTGGGGTTTTCCCTCTATCTAAACTGATACCGATTATCTGAAACTTCTGATCTTTATACTTTTGATATGTTCGCTTCACGTTGGGCATCTCTGAAATGCAAGGTCCACACCACGTTGCCCAAAAATCAAGAAGCACAACTTGACCTTTAAATTTTTCTAACGATAACGGTTCACCATTCAGATCTGTTACCTGAAAATCTAAAGCCGCTTGACCAATAAAATTAGTTCTGCTGGATCCATCAGGTGATCCTTCAAGCGCACCTTTGCGATCAGACTTATCCGTTTGCAACAATTGCCGCGCAGTTTTGGCATACTTTCCGCTACTGTACCTTGACGTATTTACCAGTTTTTCATAGACTGCATCTGCTTTGTCATGCATGCTGGCTTTGTCATAAGCCAATCCCAACGTTAACAAACTCGGTTCAACGGACGGTGCAAGCGGGTAATATCTAATAAGTTCATCTAAGACCGAGATTGCTTCTTCAGTTCGATCAAACTGAACTAAAGTAGTTCCGAGGATATGGTAGACCTCACCCACCTGTTTATATTTCGGGTGTGCTTTAATAAAAACCCTTGATTTCTCAATTAACATCTCCGCAGTAACCGGTTCGCTGGTTACTGAAAGTTTTCCCTCAATCTCTTTTATCTCAGCGTATCCATCGTTCGCTGGAACTGGTGCCGAACCTGTCGAATTAAGAGTAGTTGGCACACAAGAGGCTAACATTAGCACGCTTGTGAGGACAGTTAGAAGATAACACCAACCCCCCACCTTTGCAATCTTATTACGTGATAACATCTTCTATCTCCTTTGGATTTCTACGATAACGGAATAATTTATCTTAAATCGCGTTCCGATAAGAATACGCGAGTAACAGTTTGATTTCTTCTGCCTGCACCTGTTGTAAAAATCGGGTAACATCTGGAGATGAGGCATTTTCTGCTGCCTGACACCAATCAATAAACTGGTATGCATCCCAATTCTCTTGCGCTTCAATAGTCTGTGCGATTTGCGTCAGCGCATCTGATGGATTTGCTGTTTCTTTAAAAAGCTCAATAGCACGTTCCCGCAGTTCAGGAAATATCGGGTGCGTGCCGACTCTACCGAACCAATACTTGGCATTGCTATAATCCGGTTCACGGCGGTGCATGATACCGTGCCAATAACTACCAGTGTTGTTGCCCAGCTCCTGTGATACGTCGTGTGAATCGTTCAACGCATCGTTCCAAAGTAGTAAACCACTTTTAATCGCACCACCGAAAATATCATCTTTCAACGATTGCCCGTCAAAAAGGTCTTCCAACGACAAAGTTAACAGTGTATCTGTAAGTTCGCTGCTCCATGCATTTTCTGGGACAAGCGGCGGCAGTGAATTGCCTGCTTCCAATTTTTCAATTATTTCGGCGATTGCCGATGTGTATGCTACATTCATTAAAAACTCCTTAGTCTCTAAACCAGTTAGTTAATGTAGTTTAGCATCTTTGTCTTAATATATCAAGCGTTAATGGGACACTTCTGTAGAGCACCCTGTTAGGTTGCGTCCTTTTATGCACAACCTAAATGAAGATTAATTTATTAATTCGGTAATTTTGGAGAAAGTGTTCCAGTGCGGTTAGGAAACCGCACCTACAGGGTTTGGGAAAATTAGAATTACCGAAATATTTTTTTTAACTTCATACAGGTTGTGCTACAACTTCTATTATCCATTATGTTTCTGAAACAAGTTTACCAAAGCATTCCAATCATTTCAAAGTTCATTATATGATTATTTGTCGGTGAAAAACTTTTCTAATTCCAGACTGCTTAGCATTCATTCCACAACTTTTTCAAAATGAACAAACTCAGACGGTTCCAGCCTCACAGAACTCCCACCCTCCGAACTTACATACCCCATCCTTAGGAGCGTCATCACTTCATAAAAGTCGGGAATATTAAAAAGCTGGCTGATATTCTTGCGGTCCGCTTCGGTTTCTAAAGGTGCACTAACAAATTGCACACCGATATCAAGCGAGGTGGCAGCAAGAAGCATGTTTTGTATTAACATCCCGATGCTAAGCCACATCCATCGGTTTCCGCCTTCACCCGGTGGACACCTTTCAGTATTCATGGTAACCAAGATCAACAATGGTGCTTCGCGTACTTGAGTAGCAATCTCCTTAGCAGGCATTTTGCCTGCTCCTAAATGCCCCATAATTGTTAATGACTTTGCATTTTTTAACAGTCCCTTCAAAATGCTCCCTGTCAGTTTCTCAGGGCAATTTTGTAACAATTTCGGTAGGGTAACATGGTCTGTGAGCAGCACGCCATCCCCACGTTCTTGCCATTCTGTTTCGTTGAGACACATCCACCGACTATTGTCCTCCAGAAATTGGGCATCTTTGAATTGTTCTACGATTGCTTGTTCCGTTATCTCAGCGAGTGCATCTTTTCCCGCAGATTTTTGGATAATGATTAATTCCCACGGTTGAACATTAAAAGGGGAAGGTGTCCATCGTGCTGCCTCAATCAACCGATTTAGGTCTTCCTCATCAATTGGATGACTCTGAAATTCATCCCGATAGCTGCGACGCTGCTTGATAGCATCAAATACGTTCATTTTGACTCCAAAACTTCCTCTGGTGTGGCTGTACCTGTCGTGCCTATTTTTGTCACAGTAATGGACGCAACCAAATTTCCAAGATATGCGGCTTCAACAGCAGCCTCAGTTCCTAATCTACAGAGTGTAGGGACTATCCCCGCAGAAACACTATCCCCTGCACCAACAGGATCAATTTTGTCGTCAATCTGAATTCCTGTAATATGGGTAAGTTGATCGTTGTGGTGGACAAGGATTCCTTCTTCACCAAGTGTAATAAACACTGTGTTTTTCGTCTGTTCTGCAAGTGTAACTGCACATCGCTTCACTGTTTCAATGTCAACAGTTTTTCCTTCCCAATTTGGCACAAGCGCGCGTTGTGCTTCAAATCGGTTTGGCTTTATGATAACATTTTGATATGACCCAATTCGCGCCCGAGAGTCAGCAAAGAATAGTTTATCGGGATGAGTCTCTGCGAGATCACACAATTCTTTGCGCACGCGATTCGTAATCACGCCTAAATTCTCATGTGGCATTTGATCCCCGATGATTATTCCATCAACCAGTGGAATACACGTTTGGAGCGCATCCAAAACCGCTTTTTCAACACTATCATCCATCGGTACTTGATTTTCAATATCAAAGCGCGGTCCTTCAGTTTCCACTTCTTCATAGCCACGGTGAATCGGTTTTAGATACGTAGGCGTAACCCAATTCGGCGCGCTTACCATGAAATCTGTCCGACATCCACTTTCTTGTAGACATGCCAGAAGCATCTCTCTAAATCCATCTTCACCAATAACACCTAAAGTATAGACTGTCCCTACTCCCAACGCTTTTAGATTATTTGTGACGGTTCCTGCTGCCCCAGGATTATAACGTTGTTCAACTACAGGATTGGTATGCCACGGTGTTTCCAGCGATAATGTTGAACGTGTTTTGTCTATATACCAGTAGGCATCCAGATAAAAATCCCCAATCACGAGGATTCGCAGGTCTTGAAATTGGGAAAGAAGTGCTTTTAGGTCTGCTTCGTTAATCAACGCTATTTTCCTAATTTTTCTGATATTTCTCAGAACTGATACACATTGAATTATAAACGAATTTGATAAATATCCGACTATTTCCAACTCTCTATTGGTTCTGTTGATTGGACTATATGCATTCCTGCTTCAGAAAATTGGCCAAAAGCCGCATTTGCAGAGTCCGTATAATCTACAATACCTGGCACAACAACAGGTGAAGTTAGGTCCTCCATCAGATAGATTTTTTTGGCAAGCATCGGGTCCGTCTGCTGGATTTCTTCAAGCAGATCGCTCACCGTCCACGCGACACAGTGGCTCTTTGCTTGACCTGCAATAATCACGCGGTCGTATTCTAATAACGTTTCCAAAAAATGGTTGTTCTTTTGGGCAATAGGTTTGCCATCCGCATCATAAAGCACTTCTGGTCGCAGCACCGAGTAGTTTTCTGTCAACGGGTTTCGCCCTTTGAGTTCATAGTGAGTTTGGCTGTTACGGGCAATTGCATGAAAAAAGCACGTTTCGTCAACAGCAGAAACAATCGCATGTCCAATTCCACCGAGCATTGCGTGATAGGGCCATATCGTAAGTGGATACTTACCGTCAGATGTGAGAGTTTTGACATAATGTTCGCCATATTCTTTGAGCCACACATATTGATTGGCATTTTTCATTAGGTTGCCAACGATCTCTGGATTGACGCGCCACTGTCCTGTTTCAATATCATCTTGCGTAATTAGCGTTTGCAATGGAACGGGGTGCTCACCAACATCATTAACCCAGAAAATTTCGTGGAATATCTGCATCGCAGTATGCGTGTCCAATGTACAAGCGATCTTAGTAATATGTGGCAGATTACGATAGATGAACTCACATAAGCGGATATTATCCGCTACAGCACCATTTCCCGATCTACCTCCGACAAACAGTTCATAATCTGGTATACAGAACGTATTTTGGACATCAACAAGCAACAAGCAGGTACGGAAGGTATCTTTAGATGCGGAAGGAATGTCGTGTCGTTGTGCCCATGCACGCGCCTCAAGTAGCCGATCTTGGTACGAAATACGCCAAACCTGTCCTACCTGATCGGAATCAAAATGTGAAGGAATCGGAATTTGAGAAGTTGACGGTGTGTGGATCATTTTCTAACTTTTTCGGTTTAAATACGTCTAATATAAATGACAAAGGAAAACAAGGTGTTTTTTGCTATCTTTTTAAGGACAAATGTGTCTATAATATATAACAAGAGTGAAACGAATTGTCGCTATTTTATAGCACATTCTGTTTTTTTACAAGAAAAAATGGGTTTATTACACCTAAAACGTAGCGATAACTTTGAAGTTGGTCAAATTTTTGAAAAATTATGAATTCTTTTAGAAAATATTTCGTTATTAATTTTGCAAGATTACGTATAGAGGGTTCTCTTGTTTCTTCAGAAGTCCAAGAAATCAAATACGTATGTTCATGCATTAAAAGGGACTAATCTATTATGCGAAGATCAAAAAAACGACGTCCAGAAATGGAGGAGAAACTTGCTCAGGTCGAAAGGCAGATGCGTGAAGCACGTGGTCGTTTGCGATGGCGAGTTAATGACGCTCTTCTCCCACTTGAAATTCAAGAGAGTCACACTATTTCTCAATTAAAAGGTGATGTGTTGGTCATATCTTATAATCGTGATGTGCGAGACAAAATCGTAAATGTACTTGAATCAGAAAACTATAGATATGATGTTATAGGGCGCAGTTCACGGGCAGTCGGCATGTTGAAGCTGGCAAAATATCGTATGGTAATTGGAGATTTCACACGATATCGACGCAACCGCATCTTTGAATTTATCAATAGCTATCAATCCCATGTTAAAATCATCTCAATCGTTTCTGATGACAATTTGGCACGTCATCTCATGCAAAGAGGGAGTTACAGTTTCCTGATGGGACGGAATTTTGATCCTGAACAACTGCGAACCTGTTTGGTGAGTTCTCTGCGCTTGAAACATCGCGTTTGTGGGTTACAGGCACACGGAGAACGATGCAACCGCTCCTGTGTCAATAGTTACCAAACCGAAGATGATTTAGATTTAGATTTAGATTTTATGGAACTTGAATGAGACCTACGGTGTGTAGTAATTATACCTAAGTCATAGAATTCACTAATAACAACGATTAAATCAATTAATGGCAAAAAACTTAGAGTTCAAAGTACGGTATGAATCACTTGAAACGCTTCTGCCAAAACTGGCAGACTTAAAGGCAACGCACCGTGAAACAATATACCAAGTGGATACCTATTTCCACAATCCGAAAGGTAGGTTAAAACTACGCGAGACAGATGAGGCGGATGAAGGATGGCTAATCTACTATGAACGTCCGAATGAATTGGAATCTCGCTACAGTATATACCAACTCTGTAAAATTCCTGAACCGACAGCACTAAAAGACTTATTAGCTGCGGCGTTAGGCATAAAAACAATTATCAAAAAACAACGATCACTGTGGATGTATAACAATACCCGAATTCACTTAGACATAGTTGAAGATTTAGGGGAATTCGTTGAATTAGAAACCGTATTTCAGGGACAATCCGAAACAGAGGCAATCAAAGAACATCAACATGTTAAAACTGTCCTAAACTTAAACTCGGCTGAACCGATTGCCGTTTCTTACAGTGAATTGCAAAAACTTTAAAATACAACAGCGCACATAAATAAACTGGAGACATAAAATATGGACTATTCACAATATCGTAAAATCCTTAAATCACAAGATGAAATGGATAGTGCTAAAAGAAAAGAATTGTTAAAATTATATCTGCAAACGCCTTCACTGCCGCAGTTACAAGCTGCCCGCGCCCTGTTAATCGAACTAAAAGCTGCTTTAAATCGCTGTGATGCTTCTAAAAAGAAGTGTCGGAAGGCGGTTCGACACAAGCTAAATAAAAAACGTTCTGTATAAGGTGAGTTTATAGTGGATCCTACAATTAACTTTACATCTGAACTGTAGGAGGGAACTCCGATTCCCGACTATTAGTGGTTTGGTCGCGATTCGGAGATCGCTCCTACAGAAGATATGTAAACTTATTTACATAATTTACTATAATATAATGAATTGATCGCTTTATCTTGTTTTTCAAAGGAGAAATTGTAGGATGAATGCTACTACCAAGTTAACAACAGAACAGATTATTGATTTTATTCAGCAGATGCCGCCGAAAGAAAAGCGGGCAGTTCTCATAGCACTTGCCGAAAAGACAAGTGTAGGTCAGCAAGAACGAATGAAGTACGTCGAGTCACAAGTCCGAGAACTTTGTGTGTCCCGAGGATTGGATTGGGACACTATGACAGAGGCAGAACGAGAAGACTTTATTGATGATCTTGTACATGAAGACAGGGAATGCAGCCAATAGTAGTTTATGATACAAATATTTTGATATCTGGGTTGATTTGGGGTGGCGTTCCCTATGAGTATATTGATCTCACCAAGAGAAACAAAGTTGTGGGAATAACTTGTGCTGAAATACTTGGTGAGTTTGAAGAAAAACTAACTGTCAAGTTAAATATTCCACCATTGCAGGCCTCAGAAATAGTTACAAACCTCCTTGGTTTTCTCCGTACAGTTAAGATTTCCAACCGTCTTGAGGGTGTCACCGCTGATCCTGACGACGACAAGGTAATAGAATGTGCTGTTGTTGGAGGGGCTACTCACATCGTCACGGGGGACCGAAAGCATTTGCTCCCTCTTCAAAGTTATCAAGACATTCTGATTATCAAAGCCGCGGACCTTCTTGCACAATTCCAATAAAATGAATCATAAACGTGATTTAATCGCCTGCACCAAAAGCGGAATCATCAACTCATGGTGCCCCGTGAACGTATACCCTTTTCCTCCCATCTCAGTGGGTCGTTTAACGACGTTCTCTGCGGGACGATATTGCTGGATCATATCAAAATCGGCAGCTATGAATCGCGACACGGTATGTCCCAGATTCCGCGCAATAGTTAACGCCTTTAGAAACACCTCTGGCAAAATTACCGCTGAACCGAAATTGAGAACAACGCCACCATCTTCTAACTGTGTCACAAGTCGTGTCAACAAACGAAAATCGGTAAAACTTGCCTCGCCAATAGCAGCCCCGTCCACTGATGGATGCTGATGAATTATATCTGTGCCAATAGCAACGTGGACAGTAATCGGAATATCATGTTGAATTCCTGCAGCGAGGAGACTATAAGCGTTGTAAGGTGCGTCTAAAGCTATCAGTTTTTTGCCTAATGCTTCCCCCATGCCGATACCTATATCAGCAGCATATTGAATCGCCTCATTCATCAATTTTCCCGTCTCTTCCCACATCCCGAATTGTCCGGTTTGTAAGTATTCAGAAACATCTTCTGAAGTTTCTCCAATAAGGGCAATCTCAAAATCGTGGATACTACTTGCGCCGTTAAAAGCAAAGCCAGTTATTATCCCCTGTTCTGCAAGTGCAATTAAGTGAGGCGTTAAACCACATTTAATGACATGTCCGCCCATCATCACAATAACTGCCTTTTTGCGCTGATAGGCAATAACAATTTTGTCTATGAGTTCTAAAAAGTCTTGTCCCTTGAGAATCTTAGGGAGAGATTGCAGAAAGGGAGATATATCCATCTCTGAGTCTACGGGTGTCGCAAAATCCTTAACAGATACTTTGTTGGTCCGATTCTGTAGCGGGTAAGTTTTCACGGAAGATATGTCAATCGGTTTCAAGTTCTTTTTCATGTATTTCGTCCTTATGTAGTTGAATATAATATATTATGCCAATGATAAACCAGAAAAGCAATATTGAACGGTGATGAAATATGTAATCTACTGTTCCGTAGGTAAGCACGGAGATCAGAAATCCGCTTCCACCGATAAATGCTCCCATGTTCCAAAAAAGTTCTTCAATATCCAATATGGAACGGATCGCCCAAATTCGCTTCCAAATTAACACGATTATCCACAAAAACAGGAGGAGGGAAGGGATACCCTGTTCAACTGCGATATGCAGATAAATATTGTGGGCATGATAAGGGACATCGGACAGATCAGGTGGTGCATGTAATTGTGCCTCATGGCGAAACCTACCTAATCCGATACCGGTAATAGGATATTTCTGAATAAGTTCAAGTGATACACGCCACCACTGCGGCCGTTCTCCCATAAAGCCCGCAGGTCGCTCAATCATGGTGTTAAAACGTGTCTTAATATGTTGAGGCATCAGAAATACGGAGACACCTAAAATCGTTATTATTAGGGTGATACCTATCAACACATGTTTCAAAGAACCACTATCTGATAGCCTCTGCACAAATAAGTAAATACTGATACATACTGTCGCAACAGCAACCCCCACCCATGCCCCACGCGTGAGCGTTAACGCCAGATTCGTAGTCATCACGGCAACAACAGCACCAAGCACAAAGATTATCCATATCCCATTTTTCTGTTTGTGTAATAATTGCCAGCTTGCAACAAAGTACCCTAATACATAAGGCAGGCTGAGCGCAAGGTATGCTCCGAGGTAATTCGGTGCCTTGAAGGTACCAGCGAGACGTTGTTCAATCATGTAGACCATGAGATGTGTTTCGTCTTTTTGGATTATGTAGCGTCTGTTCCTTGCTAAGTCATCAATCCGCCATTCATCAGGTTTTTTGGCTGGCAAGATGGATGCACTCTGAGTAAGTGGGATATTGATTTGACGCAATTCGCCACGTAATTCATCTGAAAAACCTTCGCCTGCCGAAAGTTCTCTCTGATATTCTAAGTCAATTCGTCCCATCAAACTGTGTGCTAAACCCTTATCATTTACATAGGACCAGAGACCCAGCGTTGAAGAAACACCCGCTGCAACAATTAAACCGATGACGATATGTCGCCACCGAATTTCCAAACGGCTATGGATAACAGCATAAAAGAGTAGGATTGCACGCATCAGCTTCCAAAAATAGCCGAAACTACTACTTGCACGATGCGGGGCAAATATAGATGCTACCAATGCCAATCCTAAAAATAGTACAATTGGAATGTCAAGAGGGGTACGACACCAATTGAGTTTCCGTTCTGCTATCATGCGTCCCACCCATCCGAATAGAACAAGTGACATCCCTATATTTAGGAACAGCGGTGAATAATCAAATGGAAGTGATAGGACAAAAATCAAAAATCCGATATAAACCGCTAAATCGAATATTTTTGCTGACGTGAGATTTAATAAAAAAGAAGACTTTAATTTTGACATGAATGTTGTTACGTTTATTGCTTCTAAAAACTTCAGAACTTATGAAATAATAAAGGGCGCACAATGAATTGTGATTGAACGTTGTAACGCTTGAAAAAGGCAAAGTGCGTCAAGAAATAGGAAGGATTAGACATAGACAAGTAACTTGTCTTACGTTGAGGTAAGCAGAGGCGGGGAAAACTTGTCCATTCTATAAGGAATTGTTGGTGGGAGGAGGGACTTACGCATACGGCTGATCTCTATTATGACGATGTGGAGTAGTCATCTATCGCTTCATTCAGTGTCTCATGCCAACTGTCCTCAAGCAACATGCGAAAAGACATCGGTTTGTCATTAGGACCGGCAGCTTCCATCGTCCCGTATTCTGTAGCGTTTTTATACGCTGACTCTAATGTCTTGATAAGTTCTTGTTTGTAGGTGGTGTCACTGTTGCCTTCAAGGTGTTGCCCTTTGGTTTCCAAAATAAGTAGACGTTGCTGTCCCTTCTTATCTCCTTGCACACAGGCTATAAAGTCAGGATAAACACGATCACGCCGCCAACCTTGCAAAAAATAGCCTTGCCTCGCGGCGATACGATGCCACCACTGAATTACATCTTTTTTCTCCAGATAAAGCGCGAAATCTTTCTCCAAATTGTTGAATTCTGCTTCATACACTGGGTTAAAGAGGTTGAGCTGCACGGGACTCGCATCTGAACGGGTTAGGCGTTTTGCATCTTTCGAGATAATAACTTCAATCGTTTTTTCCAACTCAAAATTCAACGCTACATCTGTTTCAAGACTAAACCGAATTTTGTTATTATCCAGTTTCTCTCGGAAAATAGTTTCAGCAAGAGTATCTATCTGTGTACGGAGTTTGTTTTTCAAAACTTCAGAGAGATATAACCGATTTGTAAATAACTTATCCTCATCAGTGCCTTGTTTTCGGTATTCCTGCAGCGTGGCTTTAACAATACGCGCCGCTTGCCAAGGATTCGGAATGACATCGTTCAAACGCCGAACAAAAAACGATATTTCCAATTTTTGCGAAGTATTTTCTAATATAATTTTCTCTGGTTCGTCATGGTCTTGCAAATGGATAGTAGCGCGGATTTCTTGCAAAAGTTCTTGGTCATCTAAATTAACAGGTTCCACTGCGCCGAGTTGACTCCAATCAATCGCGCTGAGAATGTCACGCTCATAATTTAACATCTCCCAACTACGTCCCTGTTTGTGCAGGACTTGTGGCAAAAAAATATCCATTTCACGGTATTTCCTCCTACGTTGGATACTTTTCTTTTCGCGCTCCGCATCCGTGCTTTCAACGTATTCCGCAAGTCCTGTTAACCCTTCCGCCTCTAATCCTTTTTTGACGTTGTCAACAGCATCGCCTACTTTCTGATTGAAGCAGTAGATATAACAAGTATCTAATTCTGATAGCTTCGTTGCGCGAGCATGCGGTTGCCGCATGACTCTACCGATAAGCTGCGTCATAGCTGTCTGTGCAGTGGTATTATCAAGCAGTGCCAATTGGTAGGCAAACGGACAATCCCATCCCTCTTTTAGCGCGTCTTTGGTAATGATATAGCGGACAGGACAAAAAGGACTGAGCAGATCAACACCAGCGAGTTCATCCTGTTCAGAAGATTTAACCTTGATGTGTTCCTCCGGCACACCGAGTACTTTGACCAGTTCGTCGCGGGCATCTTCCGCATGCACCTTAACGCCGTCACGCTGCTTTTTACCCGTGCGATCAACCCGAATCACAGCAATAGGACGGATGTAGCGATTTTCTGCTTGCTGAAACTGCTTTGCTGCTTCCTCCAATTTATCCCGTTCTGTCTTTGCTTTAGCAAGTGTCCATTTCCAAGTGGAATTGGGGAAATTGCGGAGTTGAATCGGGATTTTAATCATCTCCTCCTCTTTAAGTGCTGTGCCAGAGATATTGACAAGGATGTTACTAATACCGAGCTGCGGCGTAGCAGATAACTCCAACACAAAGCGCGGATTAAGACGATTTACCGCTGCTACAAACTTCCGATTGTTTTCTACTTTTTGGCTCCCGTAAGCCTTATGTGCTTCGTCTAAAATCACCGTTGGTCGTATCAACTTTAGCACATTGAAAAGACTCTGTTTAATCAGCCTATCTGCAGGATTTGCAGCGAGCATGCCACGCATTTGGCCTGGTTCATCGGGTTTTATAGTCTCAAGGTCTGGGTGTTCCTCTGATAATGCCTGGTGCTTTCTAATATCGTCTTCAATGGGGAAGAAAGAGTCGTAACCGCTGCTATCACGAAATATTTTGAGAAATTCTTTATTTTTTTCTCGGTTCGCGGAAGGTAGCATGAGAAGCATCACACACAAGTGATTCTCGATATCTTGCTTTGTAAACCTATCGTCTTTTTCAAGTAGTTTGACGCTATCACCTGAGGCGCGATCCAGAATTTGACGATACGGATGTTCTTTATCGCGAAAAGCTTCCCACGTTTGTGTATAGATGGCTTTGGTTGGCACAATCCAGAGCAGAAAACCTGTACCGATTTTGAGTCGCCGTACTGCCTCTACACCTAACAACGTCTTCCCACCGCCTGTTGGCACTTTTAAGCAGACATGCGGTATCGGTTCGCCAGAAGCCGCTTCACGTGAGATATATTCTGGAATATGATTCTCACCATTTTTGTCTGGGACACCCGGTAACCCCGATTTTTCGCGTAAACTTTCCCACGCGACACGTGGAAAATCAGCAGCTTGTTTAGCTAAGGCTCCAGTTTGATTTCTTACAACCTCTGGGAGTGTACTGAGGTCAAGCGTAGAAAATTCATCCGCTTGTTGACACGCTTCCTTCAGTGCATCAAGGTAACGGTCTAAAGTCTCTAATGCTTGTTGTTGGTAATCTTTCAGTTCCATTTTGTGTGTTTGTGATTTGATAAATGCTATAGGGAGTTGGCAAGTGATGTAATAAGTAGTTTTGTACGGGGTTTTGCTTCTACCCGCAAGACGTGCGTAGATTTCATGGACTTGTAATACGTTGCTGTTTTAACATCTCAACATCTTCAACTAATTTATCATATTTCTTACTTTGTATTGCTATGATTGCCTGCGGAATACCAACAGCAACTACGATTAAAGTAAACGTGGCTATAATTAGGTAGAAATTACGACCAACAGATTCATTAACGGCATCAATTTTCGTATCAACAGTATCAATTCTCGCATTAACAGTATCAATTTTCGTATCAATTTTCATATCAATAGCATCAATTCTCGCATTAACGGCACCAATCTTGAGATCGATGTATTCCTTAATCTGTTTTTCAGATTTTTCAACAGTCTTTTCAATAATAGACTGTATCTTTTCAAAATCGGATTGTTCAAGTTCTGCAAAGGCAGAAGTGGTTAAGATAGAAAAACAGAGTGCCAAAAGTAAAACCTTTTTCATTTGTGTACTCCTTCAGTAAACACTTGACTACATTATAGGATAAAAAACGATAAAATTCAAGACAAGAATGAGAATTACGCGATTTGATAAATGCTATAGGGGAGTTGGCAGAAGGTAATGCCCATCGGTGTAAGTTCCTTTTGACTCATAAACTTATGAGATGCATAAACGTAGGCTTTTTTACCTACTGCTTGGCATTCCTCGGCTATCTGCTCAGCACGTTTTGCATCTAAAGCAGACTTATTGCTTTCCAAAAATTCAAGTGTCGGTTCATAGATAAGGTAAAAGCGGATATCCTTTGTTTCACCGAAGCAGTAATCCGTTTGCTGCGCTTTGACTTCAAGTTTGCTACCGGTAGCGGTCCAGGCAATATAACGGGCTAAGGTTTCGTAGGTGGGAAGTGTGTCCCCCGTGAGCATGCCCTCAGTGTCAATAACTTCACCGAGCGTGCAGTAGGTGAAGGAACCGCCGAGTCCATCCCGCAGGTTTTCATCTTTAGCATTCTCAACCCCGTTGATGACGCGGCGGACGCGTTCGGCAGTGATGTTGTCTGCGTAATCTTCACATTCAACGAGTATAAACTTTCGGTTGCCGTCATCTTCTTTGTTGAGTGCAAGCACTGCGTGGGCAGTGGTGCCGCTGCCTGCAAATGAATCAAGGATAATTGCATCTTTACTGCGTAACAATTCCAACAAAAACTTAACAAATCTCATAGGTTTGGGTTGAGCAAAAATACCACCTTCACCGAATATATCCCGAAGTTCGCTTGTCCCTTCAGCATTAAAACCCACGTTTTCTGGTGAGAGAATCACGTCTGGCGGCTGTCCTTCCTGTACTTCAGACAGGTAACGTTTTACTCTCGGTTCTTTTCCAGCAAAATCAACGCGGCCTTCGCGTTCCATACGGCGCAATGTATCTTGCGAATAACGAGGGTAACTTCCTGAAGGGGGTGACCATTTAACGCCATTTTCGAAAGTAAATGTGTATGGTTCATAATAGTTCCGCGCACTGAGTGGATCAAGTTTATACTTGCCCTTGCCATCATTATCATCATGGCGATATCTCGCGGATTTATCAACAATCTGACGGATATATCGGCTTTTGTCTTCACCAAACCATGATTTTTCTTTTCCATAGACTAAAGTATAGTCTGCATTCAGATTAAAGTCTTTGCTTGAGTTACGAACAGTGTGCATTGCTCTTCTTGTGAGTACTGCAAAAAAGTTTTCCTCGCCAAAAATCTCGTCCATCAACATTCGTAGGTAGTGTTGCTCATTGTCGTCTATAGAAACAAAAATTATCCCATCATTCCCTAACAATTCATGTAATAGGTGCAACCTTGGCCACATCATACATAACCATTTATCGTGACGTTCTAAATCTTCAATGTCAATCGGACTGTTTTTCTCAAGCCATGCTTGCATCATCGGACTGTTAACGTTGTCGTTGTAAACCCAATTTTCGTTGCCAGTATTGTAAGGCGGGTCAATATAGATACATTTGATTTTGCCAGCGTATCTGGGCAGTAGTGCTTTCAAGGCGTGTAGGTTGTCACCGTGAATGATAAGGTTGTCGTCAAGTGATGGAGGGTTTTCGCCTGTGAGGGATTTTTCTGTGTCTATCTCTGGTTTGCGGAAGGGTACGGTGAGGTGGTGGGCGTATATGAATTGTTTGCCTTTGAAGTCGAGGGTTGGCATGGGAGATCCTTTGGGTGGTTGTCAATCAAAACTTTTGAGCATCGTCAGTTGTATAATATCCTTATGATTTACATATAATAACGGAAAGATGGATGTGGTTTTTCATTTTCTCCTACCTCTGCCATGATACCTCCGACGCGTCGTGAAAAGAATAGCGTTACAGGATGGGAACTACTCATGCTTGCTGTATTCCAGTTCATTCGGGCAAGCCCCAGGATATCTGAGGCAACCTGATGCATGTCAACGTCATCGTTACTCATAAGTCTGACAGGAGCAGGGATGTGTGGTCCAGGATATGTCTGCCATTCGGGCATGTAACCAGTGGTGAATAGATATGTAGCATCCTTATTCACTGTACAGAGGGTGCCTCTTCTTGGGGGATATGCTCCATACGTCAAAAGCCGAAACTGTGTTGGCATAATGTTAATTAATTCAACTACGGGAATATCACGAAAACCGTGTCGGAACCCTTCTTGTTCAGGGTCGTCAAATTTTGATGTTTTATGAAGTACAACACGCTGCGGATTGCCACCTGTCTGTTCACTGTACTCTTGAAGAACCTGGCTTGCAAGTTTAGCTGATTGATCCTCTGTTAGATGCACATTTCTTCCCTGCTTTTCATCCCACGGAATAGCTTCTCCACGGAGCGCGAAACCTTCGCCGCGGCTTGAAAATGCTTGTGCTAAACTTGAATAGACAAGATGTTGTGAAGGTGTTCGTAAGTGATGAAAACTAATACCGACAAAGCATGTTTCTGGTCCCTCAGATTTAAAACGCCACGGTATTCCTCCTGCTTTGTAATAGAGTGCTACGCTCATGTTCCATGCTCGTGTAGCCGCTTCTTGGTTGGTATCCATATCTTCAAACAATTTCTCAGTTCCAATTTGAATCGGCATTTCATATTTCATTGCTTGAGCTTTTAAAGCACGTCTAAAATCCCGGTTCAGCAGGTCTTCTTCGGTTTCTTCTATGTCTTCAAATAAAGAAAGTTGTCCACGCTCACGTTCAGCCTTACGTTCCTTGATGGATTTCTTGATCGATTCAAGTTGTTTAGGAGTCAAATTACTTGAAATGCTCCAACATGTTTGGACGACCTCATTAGGCAAACAACATATTACTATGTCAGGACGAGTTTCAGTGCAATTGACCAATTTATCTATATCATCGATATAAAGATTCAATACCTCCTCAAAACGGCTTTTTGAATTTTTTATTGCTAATGTTCTTTCAAGTTTTTTGTTGTCAATTGTTTTTACCCATTGGTTTCTTAACTCAAGTGTAGTGTGAAAAATATCTTGAAAACCGGGAAAATCCTGGTATTGTGGAGAGTCTTTAATCTCGGTTGGAATTACATTGCAACACTTTTCAATCCATTTATAGCCTTTATTTAATATTTCTGTGTTGCCAACGAAACCAACGCGGACCTCTCTTTTATGAGCGGCCCCGAAACGTCGGTCAAAAGGACCTGCTTCAGTTAAACCTACTTTTGGATCTATAAATGTACCTGGGGCACCAAATTCAATCTCTGGTGTAGGTAATTGGTTGATTTCCATTTGAATTAACATCTTCTTCCTCTGCTAATTGCGAAACCGTCTGTGAGATTTCTGACTCTAACTGTGCCAATTCGTTTGTATCCAATTTCTCAAGTTCTCCAATTCCCCATGCTTCATCTAATTCCATTACAGGAGCAACAACCGCTGACAAGTTATTTCTAATAAGGATTTGATGACCGTTGCCTTTATGGATTTTGTTTGCTGAAACCATATCCGATTTTATATCTGGTGTACCTGTGTCTAATGCAAAAGTACCATGTTTTCCACCTGCAAGCACCCACGCCCAGAATACAAGATCGTTGTGCACCACATTGTTGTAATCGCGGCTCTGAAGCCGAGTGGAATATTTGTTGGTCAAATCACCAGGCAAATATGATGCTTTTCCATCAGTAGTAAAAACGTAACTTGGAAGTAAGAGTAGGGTCCAGGCATTTCCATAGCGTTCAAACCGAAACCAAAAAGACTTGTGCTCCCAATAGTTATTCTTCTTTTTTACAATTTTCCGGGTAGCCCGGCGTCTACGTGCCTGATAGGTGACAGATCGAGAGTCTTCATCGGTTTTAGGAAAATATGCGCGTTTTCGGACTTTGTCTACCCATAAACCTTGTGCTTCAAGATGTTTATAGACACACTCATTAAGGATCCAGACGAAAGTTCTCTCACCATAAATATTAATAAATTCTTCGGTAGTAACCTTTCCTATATCATTGGTGTCGATTACAGTAAAAAGGGGATTAGCAGAAGTAGAAAGATTCTCGAAAGTAAAAAGTCTTTCTGCATAAGTCATGAATGGAGGCAGCCAATCTGCTTCTGTCCTTTCCCATACATCCTTTGCTCTTCGTGCAGTGGTCCCAGCGTGCCAAACTACATCTGGTAGATTAACAACTTCAAGAAGATTGATCGCGTAGCGGATAAAGTGATTACTACTGGAGGCAGTTCCAGTAATTGTATCTACTACTTCAGGGCGGCGCGAAATTGTTATCTCAAAAGCAGTATTGTCATCAATCGGTCCAAAACTTACTTCGTTTTTATTTTCATCGCATTTCTGCCAAACGTCCGGTAGTCCCGAACCTGCTTTTTCCATATCTTCTGTGCCATAGAACAGGTCTGACACCACAGGGTTCCGATATCCTTGAATACCACGTGCCCCGCCTTTGATTCTTGTTTCAAACGTGTCTCTTATCTCGTTATGAGGTGTGGCCGTCACCTGTTCTATAACGTCTTGAACTAATCCGCCTGGATTGCGGACACGGATACAATTCTGCTCAATTTCAACAATGATTGGCTCATCCTTTTCATAGTCACGATGTACAAGTGCATTAACAACTATTTCTCGCAAAGCATCTGGGGGATAGGGATACACAGATTTTGAGTGTTGCCCTCCTTTTAAGAGGAATGATCGGTTAATGCGAGAAAGCAGCGCATATATTTCGTCAAGTTGATGCCAAAGGTTACCCTCAATTTCTTCTTCTACTTGATTGACGGAAGTATCAAAAATTCTTTCGATCCAATCGGGATCTCCATTTATACGTACGATGACTTTAGCGGTTTGGATATAGGGCTGCGGAGTCTCAGCAAAAAGTAAATAACCGCCCACCGTTGGAAAAATACTCTCTTCTTCTGTAGGTGAAGCAAGATCTAAATCGCACAACAACCGGATAATCCAATCGTCGTTGACAGTTGGTGGGACTTGGATATCCGTTCTGTTACAGTACTGAAATAGCCGTACTCTCATTGTTGGCCAATCGAAATCATCCAAGGCGGCTTCGGTAAGTTTCTGGAAATCATAGGGGAACGATGATGATTCTTTAGTAACCAGGGGAATTTTCGGTTGATAATCCGTGTCCTGCTGACGAACATGTTGCCATAAGGTATCCATCACTTCGTCGAATCCATCTATAGAAACGACTTGAAAGTTGGTTTGGATCTCACCAGCGAGCGCATGGACTAACGTCGGGAGATTGTCAGAATTACCCTCTGTATAATTTCGCGAGCACCAATATATCCCATGACGGTAATTATCTGCCGCAGCAGCGTTATCAATGAGAAGATGTCTCATCACAGAAGGTTCTACGCCTCGATATCCTATAACAATCAATGGATGATCTCTCAAAAGCGGGGTCAATCTTTCAACAAGATTTGGATCAAGTGCTTCATTTACTTCGGCAAGGGTGTTTTTGTCAGTGTAATGTTGAACGGAACCGTGCAAGTAGATTAATTGTGGACGTTGAGGACTTGTTGATATTGTGATAAAGTCAGATGGTGTTTGGATGACATTAACATAATGAAGACGACGATTCGCTCTGCACAGGTCCGACAAAATTGTATCAAAATTCGTAGTGAGTACAGTATGAACACGTTTACGAACCATAAGTTCTATTAGGCAATTATATCCTCCGCTCGGTTCGATCTGAGTATTTAAAATTTCAAGGAAGAATTCTTTGCGATCTTCACGAGGTTGTAAAATATTTTCCACGCAGGAAGGGTAATTATCTGCCTGATTCCGATCCTCTTTATACCAATTTTGTTTTTTTAACCAGGGCTGCCAATCACTGCGCCGTATGCGCGGATCCTCAGGTGATTTAGAGTGTTCCTTACAGTATCCCCATTTTGCTACTTTTTCAACCATTTCACCCGCAAGAGGAATACCTGAACTGTAGGATGCACCAGCACCGAGTAAGAAGATCGGATCTGGTCCATCTGTAAAAAGAGAGCGTAAATGCCCAATAGTTTTTGTCTGAAATTGCAAATTATTACCCTATTAATTCCTACGATAAATTCCCAAGCCAACGAAATAGGATTTCTTACGATACGATTTGTAACTTTGGAACAAGGTTAATCACAATCGTGCTATAACTACTAATTTTAGAGTAACACTAATTTTCATGTATGTCAACAAAAACTTGAACAATATAACAAAATAGTTGTCAAGTGAGCATAAAACATGATAGAATCTCTTTTAATAATACAAAGCACCCAGATGGAGGTCTGAAAATGCGTTTTACACGTGTCCTAACAACGTTGATTATTTCCCTATTTCTTATCGGTTTCCTCGCTTCATCACCCGCACTTGGTTTCATTGAACGTGAATATACAATTCGCGAAGTCCTTGATGCTTGCACAAATATCGTTTTTGGTGAAGTTAAGAGTATTGACACACGACGGTTACAGGCAATTATTACGGTTAAAGAAGAAGTAAAAGGTAAAAGTCATCTAAAACAGATTAAAATGAACTTTGCGACTGGACAATATAAAAAGAACACCTCACCGCAAAAGATGGTTAAGCTCCTTAAAAAGGGTATGCCAATTATCGTTTTTTACCGAGAGCATTACAGTATTGATAGTATGTGCTTTATTGATGACACATGGTTTCAAATGCGATTATATCAGGGCAGAAGACGCAGTTTTGACAGACCCGGCAGTTCATGGTGGAGTTTTACCCATATTGATCCAATGATGAACCGAACGTTTAAAGGTCCGACAAAAGCGTTCCAAAAAGTTGTTCGTGATATGTTAGATGGTAAAATGTGGGTTACCGCTACCAAGGACGCATTAAAAATACTGGTTTTGACAGGTAATAGTACCGCTCCAACTTGGGGACAAACCCAGGTCCATACCAATACGATGACCTACGAATATCAGGCACTACGGAATATTAAAAAAGTTGGTAAACGTCCGACTGCTTTTGAATCTACCAAAATGCGTACGCTACCAAACTTACAAGAGGCAAATATCTTATGGATCGGATACGAAGAGATTTCAAGTTTTAGTCGGTACCTCCTTTCCCAAAAGACAGAAAAAGAAATTAAAGACTTTGTCAAAAATGGTGGTATAGTTGTCGTTTCAGGACAAGACAGTACTATGCAAAAACCGTGTGGCGTTGGATGGTTACAGGGCAAATTGACCGGCGTTGAAAGTCCGCCAGATAGATTTTTTGAAGTTGCCAATAAAGAAACGACTCTCTTCACGACACCGAACAAAATCCAATCCGGCAAAATTTATACTGACGATGCATGGGTTGGTTGGGATGAAAACGATGAGATTTTTGCAACAACCCCAGAACGCAATGAACTTGTTGTCGGAGCACGCCGGTATGGAAAGGGGTCTGTACATTATTACCAGCCTTCGCAACGATAACCAATATACCGTTTCTATGAACAAAGATTTAATGGAAAACATAATTCATTATGCTGCGAATCAAAGTAAATAACAGAATCGGTGATGCGACCCGATCAGTTTCTTTGTCGTAAAACCTATAATTAATGGGATACTTCTGTAGCGTAAACTGTTCGTTTGCGTTTCAGAAGGCACAACCTAAATGAAGTTTAAGAAAATAAATCGGTAATTTGGCGAGGTTAGGAAGAAATCAACGGTATGAATACCATTTAGGTATTCCCCGCCTCGCCAGCGAGGAGTACACCTATCTCGTACGGATAGAAAATTACCGAATTAATAAATTAATCTTCATACAGGTTGTGCTACCACAAACACTACAGAAATTTTGCAATGACCAACGTAATGTCATCATGCGGACTCTCATCTTGTTGATATACCTCAAGATCAGACAGAATTTCTTTTCTGATTTCATCTGCGGACAAGTGTCTATTTTCAAATAAAAGGTTTTTGAGTCGTTCAAGCCCATACATCTCAATATCTTCATTAAGAGTTTCTGTGATACCATCCGAATAAAGCACGAGTAAATCGCCAGGCTCCCATCTTGCTTCTGTGCTATGGTATTGCGTTATTGAATTTTCACTGGGTAACGCAATGCCTACAGGTGGAAATTGTGATTCCAATTCAATAAATTCTTTACTTTTTTCCCGAAAAAGAAGCATTGCCGGATGCCCCGCGTTGGCAAACTCAAACCGATTGTCCTGATGGATGATAACGTAACAACAAGTCATATAAATAAAAGCTTGCGTATCCTCCTCAGTAACTCGTTTGACTGCCTTCATGACTTCAGGCACTGAAGCATCAAAACGGATTTGTGTTTGTATACAACTTTTTGTCATTGCTGCTATCATAGCAGAATGAAACCCGTGTCCCATTACATCACCGATAAAAATCCCAACTCGATCATCTGAAAGATACAGATAATCGTAATAATCACCACCAACACTGTTCGCAGGTTGGCAATAGCCTGCAGAGGTTAAACACGAATGTCTGATCTCTTCATTTGGTAAGATAGATTGCTGGACTTCTGCGGCAAGCCGCATCGATTCCTCTTGTGCAACCTCTTTGCGGATCGCGCTCATCTGAATTTCAAGATCATGACGAATTTTATTATTAAGGACCCGAAACATACCTCTACCGATCAATGGCTCGCGCGCCAATGCTTGATAAAAATCGTTGCGGGTAATTCGGAGAAGACATGTTGGCAGAACCGTTTTAATCGTAGCGCTTCTCGGTTTATCGTCAATCAGCGCAACTTCGCCGATACAATATCCGTTCTCTTTAAATGACAATACCTCAGTTTCCGCTTTTATGATGCTAATTTCACCATCAACAAGCAGATAAAGCGAATCACCTTTATCCCCTTCTTCAAAGATGGTATGCTCTGCGGGATAAGCCACCTCGTTTGCAATATCGCAAATTGAATTTAAAGCTGCTTTCGAGAGTTCAGCAAAAAGTTCGGTTTTCTGAAGAAACTGTAGTTTCTGTTCTGCTAACATAAACGCTTAAACCTTGCGTTGTAATCTGTTAAGAGTTGGTTGAGTATGCACAAGGCGAATTTTGACAACATATCGTGCTATTATAATCACTTATGCAGCATTTGTCAATTCTCTTTTTTTACAATATCACCATAGATTCAAAAAAGCACGATTTTGGCTTGATGCTTATAACAAAATCTGTTATATTAACCCAAGTTGCTACTGATGTAGCACAATTGGTTAGGTTGTGCCTGTGAGTGCGCAAACTGAATTGGGACGAATTCTTGTGAAAAGGAGAAACATAATGAATATCGGAACAGTTGTATTTTTGATTGCAGTTGGTGTATTTCTGATAGTAATTTTGAATCTGGTTCGGCGTTCAAAAAACAATCAATCCCGTAGGAAAAAGCGCCAGCAGGATGGTCACATTGATGACCCTCATACTGTTGACGACACAGAGGATGCTCTCTTTACCGGGCTACTACTTGGTAGCATGTTAGGCGGTGACAATCAAAATGACTCGTCTACTGACACAGACTCCGGTGGAAGTGATGGCGGATTCGACGGGGGAGGCTTTGATGGTGGAGGCGGCTTTGATGGCGGCGGATTCGATGGCGGCGGATTTGAATAACTCTAATAGGACAATCCAAATTCAGAAAACTTTTACGATTGAATCCTCGTACTAAACGTCTCAACAGAGTATTGGAAACGTTGTGGCAGATTCTACCAAAATCACACTTGACTTTCGCAAAACACTTGGTAATTTTACGTTAGACCTCAATTGCACGCTCGAAAAGAAGGTTACAGCTTTTTTGGGTGCGTCTGGCAGTGGAAAAAGTACGCTTCTCAACTGTATCAGCGGCATACTCTCTCCGGACGATGGTAGGATTGTATTCGGCAGTGAAACACTTTACGCCTCTGATGCAAAAATCAATATACCATCCGAAAAACGGCGTTTCGGATATGTTTTTCAAGAGGGATACCTTTTTCCGCATCTTACCGTTGCACAGAACATTCGATACGGGCAACCACGAAATTTACGTAAAAATCCCGATAGTATTTCCCGACTGCTTGAAATTCTTGAAATATCCGAGTTACTTCAACGCTATCCCAAACAATTATCAGGTGGGCAACGCCAACGGATCGCAATTGCCCGCGCGCTTGCGATGGAACCGCGTCTGCTTCTGATGGATGAACCGCTTGCTTCACTTGACAGCGGATTGAAAAATCGCATTATTCCATATCTTCACCACATTAAGAACGTATTTGAAATACCAATTCTGTACGTAACCCATGCTATATCAGAAGCGATGGCACTCGCTGATGAGGCTTTTCTCCTCTCTGACGGAAGGATTACGGCAAACGGTGAACCTTATCAACTGCTAACAACCCCTTCTGCTTTACCGATTGCAAATTTGGCAGGTGTAGAAAATATCTTATCTCTAACCGTAGCAAATTCAGATGAGCACAGAGGTATAACTGAATTGGAAATTGGGGATCAACGCCTTATTATCCCTTACATAGGGACGAAAATCGGAAAAGAAGTGCCAATCGCCATTCGCGCAGAAGATATAATCATCTCACTTGAACCCAATTTGCCAATTAGCGCTCGGAACATCCTAAAGGGAACAATTGATGTGATTGATGACCAAACACTCCTGTCCATTCATGTTGAAGGACATCACCTTTCAGTAAAAATTACACATGAAGCACGTGAACAATTACACTTGTGCAAAGGAAAGGAAGTTTACTGCGTTATTAAGGCAAACGCAATCAATTTGCTTTGGCACGATTCCTAAGTTGATCCCAAAGTTGATCCACTTTTTCATAGAGTTCTTCAAGTGTCCCATCATTTTCTATAACAACATCCGCATATTTAATCTTTTCAGATATAGGCATCTGCGAGTCGATTCGTGCTTGTGCCTCGTTTTCGGTGAGAGGACGGTTCTGTGCATGGCTCCGTTCTAATATCCGTTGCGACTGTATTTCTGACGAGGCAGTCACAACAACTATCAGATCAACAGAATCGTAAGCACCCGCTTCTATAAGCAGAGGCGCGTCAAGTAAGACAACACATGATGGGTCTTCCAAAACAAGCTGACGCGCACGGGAACGGGAACGTTGGATTATCAATGGATGCAGGATTGCATTTAATCGTTCACGTGCAGATTTATCATTAAAAACGATTGCGCCCAGTTTTTTTCTGCTGACATTCCCCGATTCCTCAAGGATTTCCTGACCAAACGCGTCAACGAGTTCTCTGATTACAGGACTATCTGCTTTGAGCAATTGATGTCCAATTTCGTCGGCGTTAATCGGTATCGCCCCCTTCTCTGCCAGTCGTTCAGAGACGGTTGTTTTTCCGCATGCTATACCGCCTGTTATTCCAACGATGATGCCGCGCTCGCTGTGTCTTTTTGATTTCATAATACTTGAGTATACTCCATAATCTAAAATATATCAATGTTTGATACAAATTTTTGATAATGCAGCAAAAGGAAAACTTGTCAAACTATCCAACGCGTGTTAGACTATTTAAAGCTCGGAACTTATACAATGTGGAAGTTTTAATTTGACGGTCAAACATGGCTTTCCAAATAGACACAGTAAAATCAAATCAGATAAATATGTTAAACCAAAAAATCTATCACCGCAACGAACTTGCATCCCTTCTTCAGCAACTGAAAACTGAAGGCAAGGTTGTTGTCACTACCAACGGTTGTTTTGATGTGCTACATTTAGGGCATCTCCGCTATCTTCAGGCAGCGCGGCAACTGGGAGACCTGCTTGTAGTAGCAGTCAACAGCGATAGTTCTGTCCGCGAACTCAAAGGTGAAAATCGCCCACTCGTTCCTGAAAATGAACGCGCTGAAATGCTTGCTGGATTGGAATGTGTTGATTATGTGGTGATTTTCCCTGAATCAACGCCGATTGAATTGCTTGCCGAACTCAAGCCGAGCATTCACGTTAAAGGCGGTGACTATAAACTGGAGCAACTGGTCGAAAGGGAAGTCGTTGAGAAAAACGGTGGTAAGGTCATCGTTGGACTAAACGTCCCGGGTAAATCTACAACGAACTTGATAGAAGTTATATGTGAACGGTATAGAGAATCGTGATACAACATACGCGTTTTTATGATATACAGAACCCTCCTACAAAAACCGAGGATATATGCAGATAAATAATTCATTGCAAATTCATGCCCTAAAGCCACAGATAGAAAGGCTTTTTGAATACTCAGGACAAAAAATCCTGGCGATAGAAGACACGTGGCCATCCGAAAAAGGCACACCTGTCTTCACCGTTGCTGGCACTTGGACGACGCGAGGCTGGACCGAGTGGACACAAGGATTCCAATTTGGCTCTGCTGTCCTTCAATTTGATGCTACGGGCGATGAACAGTTTCTTGAAATTGGTAGACAGAACACAATTAAAAAGATGGCACCGCATGTCACACACATCGGTGTGCATGACCACGGATTTAACAACGTCTCAACTTACGGAAACCTACGTCGACTGATGCGTGAGGTTGTCATTCCGTGGAATGACAGCGAGATGCATTTCTATGAACTGGCACTGAAAGCCTCGGCCGCCGTGCAAGCGAGTCGTTGGACACGGATTAAAGATGGTACAGGATATATCGCCTCTTTCAATGGACCGCATTCGCTCTTTTCAGATACCATCCGTTCACTGCGTGTTTTAGCAGTCGGACACACGCTTGGGGCAGTACTAATGGGTGAAGGTGATGTAGCAATCAATCTATTGGAACGGCTAATTCAGCATTCCCAGACGACTGCAAAGTATAATGTATATTATGGTGAAGGTCGTGACGCTTTTGATGTGCGTGGACGGGTTGTGCATGAATCTATCTTCAATACAAACGATGGGAATTACCGTTGTCCAAGCACACAGCAAGGTTATTCACCGTTTTCTACGTGGACGCGTGGATTGGCCTGGATTATCACAGGCTACGCTGAACAACTTGAATTTTTTGATACTCTAACTGAAGATGATCTTGAATCTTACGGTGGATATGCAGAAGTAACAGCACACATGCGCAAAGCAGCGGAAGCAACCGCCGATTTTTACATTGAAAACACTGCACAAGATGGTATTCCGTATTGGGACACAGGTGCCCCTGGTTTAGTCGAACTCGGTGATTATTTGGCATCCCCCGCGGACCCATATAACGATGTTGAACCGGTGGATAGTTCTGCCGCTGCGATCGCTGCACAAGGATTAATTCGGCTTGGCAACTACCTCAAAAAGCACGGTGAACACGATGCAGGAAACACTTATTACCAAGCAGGTTTGACGGTGGCAAAAACTCTTTTCGCTGAACCGTATCTCTCTACTTCTGACACACATCAAGGATTGTTATTGCACTCTGTGTACCACCGCCCGAATGGGTGGGATTATGTGCCTGAAGGCAGGAAGATTCCGTGCGGAGAGGCATCTATGTGGGGTGATTATCATGCACGGGAACTTGCTGTCCTATTGTGGCGGGAGATTATTGGAAAGCCGTACTTGACGTTTTTCTAAACTGCATAAACAAATCAATTAGAGGAGATAACGATGAGCGAAGTCAAAGACACACAGGAGCAGCCGAAGGTTGAAATAGAAGTTAGGAATTTCGGACCGATTGCGGAAGCTGATATTGATTTGCGGCCGTTGACAGTATTTGTTGGTCCGAGCAATACTGGGAAAACCTATTTTGCTACGTTGGTGTATGCTTTGCACGGTATCTCTGGGGGGTTCACTCCGTTTTCCTTAGTTTCTATAGTCGATCATCTTAGAATCAGATATTTTTCATCAGTATCTTCTCAGGAGAAAAAGGCAATAAGGGAACTGCTTAATGCTACAACGGAACTTCTCAAAAAATCGATAACTAATCGCTTTCCAGTCAAGTATTCGGATCTTCCGCAAGCGTTGCGCGACCATCTGCAATCAAGTTTTGCAGATACAGAAGTTATTGGCACTGAACTCAAACGTTGTTTTGATTTTAAATCAGTTTCAGACCTGATACGGTTTATAGATAGTAATGATTACGAGATGAAGGTTTTCCTGCAAGTTAGTGATAAAAGTCAAGAATGGTGGGACCTCAACATTATAGCTACCGAATCGGATCTTATGGCAGATGGATCAGTCAATACTAATCTGGTGCTTGCCCGTGAAGATGAGACATTATGGAATTCAACAACCGGTGATGAATTCACTGACTATGCCATAAATGGTCTAAAAAGATATTATTTACCCGCCTCTCGAAGTGGTATCATTCAGAGCCATCGAGTTATGGCAAGTTCTCTTATGGATCGTGCTACCCGTTCAGACAATTCAGAACTTCCGACGCTCTCGGCAGTTATCGTGGATTTCATGAAGCAGCTACCCATTTATGAAGAGAATAAAGAGCCTAATAAGCAGTTATCTGATATTGCCGATACGCTGGAATCTGAAGTACTCGCTGGAAAGATAATCGTCAAACCTTTGCTGAGTGGATATCCTGAGTTTTTCTATCAACCGCAGGGAATAACAGAGGAGATGCGTTTAAGTCAATCTTCATCAATGGTATCTGAACTTGCGCCTTTGGTTCTATATCTGCAAGGTCTTGTCAAACCAAGTGATACACTCATCATTGAAGAACCAGAGGCACACCTACACCCTGGTGCACAAGCGGACATGGCAGTCATTCTCGCGCGTTTAGTTCGGGCAGGCGTAAAGGTTATAATCACCACACATAGCGATTGGTTGCTACAGGAAATAGGAAACCTTATCCTTGAAGGGACTAATAGACGAAGAGGCTGACGAACAACCGAGTTGGTTGTTGCCAGAGGAAGTTGGTATATGGCATTTTCAAAAGGATGTACCTGTGACTGAAATTCCGTTCCATTCAAGAAAAGGATTTTCTCCCGAGGATTACCATGACGTTGCTGAAGGATTATACAACCGATCAGTGAATCTCCAACAGAAGTATGAGAAGCAGAAAAATAGGAGTGGAAGTGAATCTGCATAAAGCACTTGAAGAGATTCGGCAGTGGATAGGTGATAGGAAAGCCAAATCATATACCCGGCAAGGATGTAAGGTTTCTTTGGCAAACCTAAAATCCAAACCAGCAAACCGTGTCGTGTTGGATGTAGACATTGCTTATCCAACAGATAAAGCACAGACTAACCAATGTGACTTTATTCTTTTTCACATTGACGATGCCGAAAACTGCCTCGTCGGGATTCCGATGGAACTAAAGCGCGGTGATGTTGATGCTTCCCTTGCAATTGCACAATTGCAAGCGGGAGCACGTATTGCTGACAACTGCACTCCAAAGGAGGCAGAAATTGATCTTGTGCCTGTTTTGGGTCCACGGAGGAAGTTTGTCCAAAAGTCAACGAAACCAACTTAGAACTTCCAGAATCATATTCCGAGATGAAGAATTTACGATTAATACGACGCGATGTGGCTATAAAGGTAATTTAGCAAAAGCTTTAACAAAATCAACCAAGCGTTGAAGTCATTAGCTACACTTTAAACTTAACCTTCACCCCATTTGCTGTCTACTAAAATAATAAGTATGACAAACAGGATAAACTACTGTGCGTTCATCAAACAAAATAGAAAGGAAATTAACTAATATGCCAAGAGAACTTATTGCACCTGCCCAGGAACAGGTCGCTTTCCGAGAATATGAAAGTCCACCCTTGCAAGCGAATCAAATTCGAGTCAAGAGCCAGTTTGGTGCTGCTAAACACGGTTCAGAAATGGCATCGTTCAAGGGCTATGCAGGCCCACGCGGTGGCTACGACGGGGAATATAAAATCTTTCGAGCAAACGAGTCTGGAATGGTTCACTATCCTTCAGGACTCGGTAATATGTGTGTTGGTGAAGTAATAGAGATTGGATCGGACGTTACCGAAGTTGAGCTCGGAGAGCGCGTCTTTCGCCACAGTTCTTTCCGGGAAGAACATGTTTGGGGTGCAGCAGGTACCCGAAAACTCCCTGATGGTGTGCCGTGGCAGGGCAGCTGTCTGCCTCGATCCGACAGATTTTGCCCTTGGTGCCGTGCGCGACGGACATTGTCCGCATCGGTGATGCCGTGGCGGTCTTTGGACTCGGTGGCATTGGACTGATGGCGCTGCAGCTTGCGAAGTTAGCAGGTGCATATCCTGTCCTTGGCATTGATCCGCTTGAATTGCGCCGCAATGTAGCTCTCGAATGTGGTGCTGATATTGTCATTGACCCTACAACAGATGATGCAGGTTTAGAGATTAAAAAGGCTACGAACAAACGTGGTGCTGATGTTTGCATTGAATATAGTGGACATCATGCGGCACTACAAGCGGCTATCCGCGGCGTGGCGTATTTAGGAACGGTTGTTGCTGGTGCATGGCCCGGGATCTACCCAGCTGGATTAGACCTCGGGCGCAGAGGCGCATTTCAATAGACCTACAATTATCTTCTCACGCGCGTGTAGCGAACCGAACCCTGAGTATCCAAATTGGAATGAAGGCAGACTCTTTGAAATCAGTTTGCGGCTCCTTTATGATGGCAGCTTGAAATCTGAACCGGTTATATATCCTGTTGTCGATTTTGACGATCTATTGAACGAGTATCCGAAGATCGCAACTGCCCCGGGTGAGAATGTCAAGTTAGGCGTTCGATTCGCATAATCGCTATTTTTAAATTTTGTCCTTTGGATTTAGTGTTATCAAGTTATTCTCCGTTCACCCTGGAGGGAAATCATGA
>CBDHCS010000004.1:0-235103 GCA_965261125.1 Candidatus Poribacteria bacterium
AGCCGCGCCAGTCCCCACAAGATTTATGATCGTAAAGATTATACGGCATCGGACTATTATCACCGCGAATTCGGTCACCGGGCAACGCACCATTATCGCTTGTAACGAAGATTAGCGTATCATCGGTCTTTCCAGTGCGCTCTAACGCATCCATAACTTCACCGACCATCCAGTCTACTAACCAGACCAAATCGCCGCGGGGGACCTGCGGCACTCTGTCCACGGGCGAATTCTGGTACGACCTCTTCTACACACGGTTCATGCGGTGCCGAGGGTGTCAAATAAAGAAAAAATGGCTCATCTGAATCAGCTTGCCCATCAATATATTCAACAGCCTTCTGGGCAATCATTGGGTCGGCATCTTTATGCTGCCAACTTGGGGCAGTCATACCTGGTCGCCCTGTAAAATCTGGCACACCACGGTATTCACTTGGTATTTCAATAAAAGCGTCATTTTCAATAAAACCGTAAGGCGGTTGACATGTTGGGCAGCCTGCAGTGCCGTAGAAATAATCAAAACCGATATCAGTTGGACCGCCTGTCAACGGCGCGTGAAAATCAATGTGTTCTTCTAATTCGCGTTTCGCATTCCCCCATGGGAGCGGCGCATCAAAATCATAATCGTATCCCGGTTTCGTCGAAAAACCGATCCCTAAGTGCCACTTACCAACACATGCGGTGTTGTAGCCGACATCTTTCAATAAACTTGGGACTGTCAACCGTTCGGGTTCGATTAAAGCGGGTTCATATCCGTAAAGCACACCGCGCTTTAGGCGACTCCGCCAACAATATCTTCCTGTTAAGACACCATATCGTGTCGGTGTGCAAACTGCCGATGGAGAATGTGCATCAGTAAAGCGAATGCCTTCCTGCGCGAGTTGATCCATATTAGGGGTAGGAATTTTTGAATCGGGGTTATAGCAGCCGACATCTCCGTACCCCATATCGTCTGCCATAATGAAAACAATATTCGGTCCTTTTTGTTTGTCCATATTACTCCAATAGAGAATGTAATTATAAACCTCTTATTGTAATTTTCCCTTTAATTCTGCGATTTCTTTGTCAATTGCTTCGTCTTCCGCGTAATTGGCAAATTCTCGATTAAGTTCTACATTCTTGAATTCAATATCTACTTCTGACGCTGCTTTTGCGAGGGATGCAGCTTCAGTAACATCTTGTCCCATTTTCTTAAGCATCTCAAAAGCTTTATTGTCTTGCAGCTCAGACAATGTTTGTCGCAAATGTTCTTGTGCGTCAACGTTTCTATGTTGTGCAATAACAACATCCCTTTCTCGTTGTGTTTCTTGCGTTTTTTGTTGCAGTGTTTCAAGAAGCGTTGAAAGATGTGCGACTGCCTGTTTCTGTTCCTCCCACTGTGCTTTGTATTGGCTTGCAAGTTGTCTGTATTCATTTCGTTGTGCGAGGTCTTCCCGTGCCAAGTCTTCGCGTCCTGCTTTTAGTGAGATCATTGCGCGTTCTTCACACCGTTCGGCTTGAACAATAGCCCCTTCGTGTGCGTCTTGAAACTGCTTTTCAATCCCGATAGAGGCATCAACCTTCTGCTTTGCTTCTGAAAATCGATTCGTGATTTCAATGATTACCTCCTCTAATATCTTTTCCAGATCGGTTTCTTTATCTATTTTTTCATCTTCGGAGACAATTTCGATTTGAGGAGAGTCGAGTTTGATAACGACTGTTTTCGCAAGTTTATCACCCATTCGCTGTCTGCCTTTTCCTAAGGCGAATAACCAGTCAATAGGTTGAAATATGGCAGCAAAACGACGGACGAACGCATCTTTATAGTTGGCTTGTTCTCCATCCTTCAAACGGATTATTTTAAGAGATAATAACCGCTTTCCGAATCCTCCCCCATCTTCACGCCCATCCATGAAAAAATAACCATACATCCATAACAAAATGCTTAGAACAAAGAAGGTCGTTGTTGCGGGATCATCACCAAACATCATATATTCGTCAAAATCAGTGAACATTACAGATTGTAAAAGTCCTATTAGCCATAACACGCCCTGGCAGAACCCCAAGAAACCGATGTCCAGCAAAAACGCACCTAACCTTGCCCAACGAGATGCCAATTTAAACTTTTCTCCAACGATTCTTATGATTGACATTATCGCAACTCCGTGATTTCAATACATTTTGGTTGGTATGGTAATGAATTGCATGACCGCAAATCTGTTACAAAAAGAAAAAATGTATAGAGGATACAAATATAAAGAGGTGATTGAATATTGTCTAATGTTCTAAATCAAAGCATGTCAAATTGTAATTTTTGGACGGTGGATATTACTGTAATTTTGCCTTTAATTCTGCAAGGTCATTCTCAATTGACGCTTCTTCAGCATAACCAGCAAATTCACGGCTTAACTTGGTATCCCTGAGATCAATATCTACTTCGGATGCCGCTTTTGCTAACGTAGCAGCTTCACTTGCATTTTGCTCCATTTCATTGAGAATTTCAAACGCTGCACCATCCTGAACCTCTGTCAATGTTTGCTGAAGATGTTGGTGTGCATCAACATTTCTGTGTTGGGCGATGACAATATCTCTTTTTCTTTCTGCTTCTTCAGTTTTCTGTTGCAATGTTTCAAGGAGCGTAGTGAGTTCTGTCACGACCTGCTTCTGTTCATCCCATTGTGTTTTGTATTGGTTAGCAAGCTGGCGATATTCGTTGCGCTGGGCGATGTCTTCTCGTGCTAAATCTTCCCGTCCTGCCTGAATCGCTATAGTTGCGCGTTCCTCACACCTTCCGGCTTGAACAACGGCACCTTCATAAGCGTCCTGAAATTGTTTTTCAATACCAATAGACGCATCAACCTTCTGCCTTGCCTCTGATAATCGATTTGTCATTTCAAGGATAGCATTCTCTAAAATTTTTTCGGGGTCTTTTTCGGTTTTGGCTGCGATTTCTTCAAGATACGGTTCATATTTAACGACAACTGTTTCAGCGAATTTATCCCCCATCCGCTGTTTTCTACCACCAAGCGCAAAAAGTAGATCAAACGGTTGGAAAAAGCCGGTGATCCGACGAACAAAAGAATCCTTAAAGGAGCAAGGTTTGCCATCTCTCAACCGAATAACCTGTAATGACATGATCCTTTTACCGAATCCTTGTCCGTTTTTGAATCCATCCATGAAAAGTAAACCAGCACCCCATATTACTAAATATAATAGGAATGACATAAACATAACGGGCATAAAAGAACGTTGGAACATGAATAGCAAGCTAAAAAGAGTGACCAAAATGGAAGCGCAAAAAGAGGTGGCAATTAGATCAAATAAGAGCGCGAACGTCCGAGCAGCTCGGGACGCTAATTTAAATTTTTTCCCTGCTATTTCAAGTAGTTTCATCGTGGGAAAATTCCTTTTTCTTGAGAAAACCCGTTTGTTGTTGAATTATGTTCTGAGCAACACTGTTTTTCATAGAAAGGTTATGTACGGGTTTTCTCCATCATCCATTTATAATAGAGTCTTTCAAAGTTAAAAGGATAGCCAAATTATGTGGTTACAACGTTGGCACTGTTACTGTCACTTCACGTCCATCCGCTTCTGAAGAATCAATAACTCCCTGGATGATAACGTTTGTAAGCAGAATCTCATAAGGGTCAATGGGGGAAGGTTTACCCTCTCTGACTGCATCAATAAATGCGCTATCTTCCTCGTGGAACACACTTACCGATTTGAATTCAGTATAGGTTTCATCGTGAATTTCACCATCTTTGTCACCATAAACCCGAACACCATCTTGTGGTCCACGGACTTCACCGATACCGATTCGTAACCCAGCTTTTTTACCGAGAAAAATAGTGCCACCGAGCGAATCCATATTCATGCACCAACATGTCTTGAACACTAAGCGCGCGCCGTTATCAAAAACCACCCAACCGACACCAAAGTCTTCAACTTCTGTCTCTTTGAGCGCAGCGTTCCATGTATTGTGTAGGCTCAAATAGTTTGAGGTTATCCCAGAAACAGCAATAGGTTTGGGATGCCCCATTAAATAGAGAGCGGTATCCAAGGCATAAACGCCTATGTCTGCGGATGCACCTAAACCGGCTGTGGCTTTACGGATAAAACTGCCCCCGGGATTCCCGCGGCGGCGATCTGCAACAGTTTCGGCATAGTAAATCTCGCCAAGTGTGCCTGCATCAACAATCTCTTTCGCCTTGATCACTTGTGGGGAATAACGGAGTTTGAGTCCGATCATCAGAATTTTGTCGTTTTCTACGGAAGCACGCCACATAGCTGTTGCTCCGTCCAACGTTGCCTCCATCGGTTTTTCGCAGAAAACGTGTTTACCCGCATTTAGAGCTGCAACGGTTGGGGCCGCATGCACTCCTGTGGGTGTGCATACATACACTGCCTCTATTTCGTCCATTTTGAGCATTTCATTGTAATCAGTAAATGTGTTTTTGATTCCCCACCGTTCTTTCGCGCGTTCCAAATTTGCTGGAACGAGATCAGCAGCTGCGATAATCTCTGCCCCCTCAATCTCTGCAAGCGTTCCGCAATGTGCCTGCGCAATACCGCCTGCCCCAATTAAACCTAATTTGACTGTTCTCATAGTCATCTCCTCATAACAGATTTGTTGTATAGATTTTATCCTATTTTTTTGGTAGAAGTCAAGAGAATTTCTAATTCTATGCAAATTGGTGAGAATATGAAGAACCCTCTTGTTTTAAAAACACAACAAGAGGGTTCATGACAGTCGTTCAGACAGAACACCTATGTTAACTATTCTATTTCTTTTGTATCGGACTAATAAAAATCTCCCATAAGATAAACCGAGCAAAGTCCTTTTACAAGGAAACATCCGCGCCTGGAAGGTTGCTCCCGCAAGGAAATTGAATGATCTGTGAATTAGGCATGGAAGGGTTTAGTTTCAGTGATATTTAGTGCTAAAATTATACGGAATAATCCGAGAGACTTGTTAGTGCGGGTGGAGTTGAATAATTCCTGTTGAAAAGGATATGCTGACATCAAAATGCTTCAAAAAATTTAAGCCCAACAATCCTTTTATCGCGGAATTCCCAGGGAGGTTATGACATAAAACATCAATATTCTCAACAGTCTCACCTATTGCGGTCAACTCACGCACGGTGATGATTTTCGCAGAAGTAGTACCGCTTGCGGTGAGAAGTCCTGTTTCTCCCTTTGGGTTCGCGAGATCATATCCTAAAGCGAGGGCAACCTCAGTTGGAATAATGGTAGTTGTAGCCCCTGTATCTATGGCTACAATTAGGTTTCGGAAGGCACCTACGTTGATACCACCGACTGTAAGGCGAAGGGTAATTAACGGACGGTTAGGGTCAAAGGATGTACGTGCCATTAGAACAAGTATCCCACATCATCTCGCAGCCCACCGGTATAATGTATTGCGGCACCACCTTTGTATTGCATTGATGCCTCGTGAATATCATCCTCAGACTTGCTATGGACAGCAACTATTCCCGATAGTAACTCAGTATTTTCGTTGATTTCACAATCAATGATAAACAACCACTGATCAGGATATTTCTCAGTCATCTCTTCAAGGGTCATACGTTCGTTAGACATTTATGTTTCCTCCTTTTCGGAAATATCTATGTCACGGGATATATAAAAGCCCATAAAATTATATCGTATTTAAAGAGCTATCGTCAAATCATTTCAACAACGACCAATCGGGTTCGTCTTCGGGATCGCCAAGGGGACCGTGTGCGTTTCGAACGATGCGGCGTTGTGCATCATACCAATCCGTATAACTCGTAGCAGGTTGGAGTTTGTCGTTTAGAGTGTCCATCAGGTTTGATAGCGTATTCTCGATTTCATCTGCCAACGGTTTTGCTTCAGGATTGTCAATCAGGTTGTTCATCTGTAGTGGGTCTGCTGCTATGTCGTATAACATTCGTTTGCCGTCAAGCCAACGTGCGTAGCTATGCGTTTTTGTGCGAACACCGCGCCATTCATCACCATCAACAAGGTAATCGTAGGTTGCACCGAAATTCATGGTTAGGACAGCATCCTGCTCAAAGGCATCCGTTTCGCCACGCCAAGAGGCAGACAGGTCGTAGCCTTCCACCGTCCGGGGAGGTTGAATTCCACATAAACCACAGAGGGAAGGGAATAGGTCTACAGGGGACGTGAGCGTGTCACAGGTGCGGTTATCTTCAAATGCGCCAGGTAGCCTCATAATAAGTGGCACTTTGATTGATTCCTCGTAAGGTTTTTTCTTTGCCCAGAAATTGATACCCTGTGCACCGCCCTGCGTGCCGTGATCCGATCCGAAAATAAGCAGGGTATTTTCGACACGTCCCGTCTTTTCAAGATATGCCATCAGGTCGCCAAGCATATCGTCTACAGCTAACGTCATGGCGAGGTAGTGTCGGTAAATTTTTAACGACTGTTCTTTAACCGAATCGGGAACGTTTTCTGGCAGTTGGAGTTTTTCGGGGAGGCGGTCATAATATTTTTGCGGCGCATAGTCATAAGGTGTGGAGTGCGCTTGATGCGGAGAAATAAACAAGCAAAATGGTGTCCCGTCGTCCACGTCATCCATAAACTGAAAGGCGTATCGGTTTAGTGCATCGGTTTCATATCCTTTCCATCTTTCGTTTCGCCAATTGTCAAGATTTACAGTGCCGTTGAAATAGTCGGTATGAAAGTTGTAACCGCGCCAGTGTTGGAATCCGAGTCGATCGCGTCCTTCAGGGACATAATCGCGTCCGCCGATTTCTGGAAATGAACCTGTGTGGAGATGCCATTTGCCAATCCATGCTGTCCGATAGCCGTTTCGATTGAAAACATCACCGAGTCCGATTTCATCGTGCCTTGTTTTGACGAAATTGATGAGATGCCCGGTTGTTTGTGGGTGTTGTCCGGTGAGTAGCATGGAACGGTAGGGCGTGCAGACAGGTGCGGTGGCAACTGCGTTGGAGAAAACGGTGCCTTCTTGCGCAAGTTGGTCAATGTGCGGTGTTTCAATCTGTTTTTCGCCATATACCGGCAGTGAACAGGCACGGATTTGATCTGCAAGGAGATATACGATGTTAGGTTTGTTTGCCATTTTGATGTCTTATCATTTACAGTTGGTCGAATTCATCTGGAGTTAGTCCTGCGTGACGTAAAATGGCGCGCAGTGTCCCAGTCCGAACTTCACCGTCACTTTCACGGACAAATTTTACATGGCTGCCGCGTTGATGAACCCGAGTGAAGCCTGCTTTTTCGAGTTTACGTTTAATTTGACGATAGGGTAGTGGTTTCATCGGCAGCAATCTTAGCTTCAAATTTTCGAAGTTTCGGCATCACAGTGGGATGAGGTGCCTCAAAATAAAGTTCTAACGCTTCTCTGAGGCTGTCAATTGCTTCGTCTTCACTTTTACCTTGACTTGCAACATCTACCTCCAAACATTGTGCTACAAACCACTTTCCTTCTTGGGAAATGCTTGCCGTAAAGGTATGGGTTTTCATTATATCTCACCTATTTCATAAATATTGCTGTTTTTTGCGTCTAAAACTTTAGTCCTAAGCTGACACGATGTGCATTTTGCAGATATCCAAAATCAGCGAATGCATAATCGAGAGAAAGCACTGTTTCACGGAATTTTAGGTGGATACCTAAACCGAGTGTAAGCCCCTCTTCATCATCGCTGCGATCCGGACCTAAACGGAATTTGTAACCTGCACGAATCGCCGCCATCTTTCTGTACCAATATTCTAACCCGAGATTCAGGCGTTCACTGTTGTCATTTGGATGGTTACCATCAAGTGCAATCGTGAGAAGGTTGCTGTCATTATCAACTAAGTCATAAGCCACACCGAGTCGGAAGTTGGATGGCAACGGATATTCAATAGTATCCAATTCCGCTTTACGCGTTGGGTTCGTGGTATCTGGGTGGGGTGAATAATCTGCAATTTGTTCATCACCAGCCACTTCTGCGCCAGACTCAAGATCAGGACCGCTGAAACTCATCTCAGGTCCGAAGTTTGAGAAACACATTCCGATACGTAAACTCCGCCACCCTGTCCAGTATAAAGTGCCAATGTCTATTGCCACACCTCTTGCACTTTCCCGATGAATTTGCTGGTGGATATACTTTGCGTTGATGCCAAATGAGAGATTCGCACCGGACTCCTTTTGATAGAGTTCTCTTGAATACGCTAACGACACCGCAGTATCCCATGCTGAGTACCAAAGTCCCGTGCCGTCTGGCTTTGCAAGGGTTGTGATTTCTGTGTCGGGAACGTTGAGGAATGTGACGCTGGCACCTAACGTACCAACCTTCTCTATCGGCGTAGCAAACGCGAGATAATTGTATCGGACATCTGCAAGCCATATCGTGTGCGTATCTGAGAAACTTATCTTTTCAAGTTGGCTTAATCCTGCTGGATTCCAATAGATGGTGGTGACATCGTTAGCGATTGCGCCGAATGCGCCGCCTAAGCTGTCTACTCGCGCGCCTGGTCCTATTTTAAGAAATTGTGCTCCCGCAGTTCCCACATTCGTAGTCGCATAACTGGGAATTGTTGACAAAAGCAAAACAGTCGCTAAAACCAAAATTGAGAAGAGAGAAATACGGAACCGTGGTGTGTCCGTTTTTCTTATTTTTGCTGTCCTATAGTCTTGTCTACCCTGAGAAAAAATAGTATTGTGCATGTGTTTCTCCTAAAATATAGTGCCTTTATCGAATGATTGCAAATCGTCCGATCTTATTTCCGATGACATTATTGCTTTCGTCCTGTGCTTCAACATGGAAGATATAAACACCACTTGCAAGTGCCTGATTGTAGCGGTTGAGCAGATCAAATTCTGCTGTACCACCCTTGTCGCCCTGTGCCAATCGCTCATCTGGATTAAAAGGCGTGTTACTTTCGTGTTCGATCTCACGCACTAACTCACCCACTAATGTATAGATACGGATTGTGCATCGTGGTGGCAGATGTGTGAAGAATACCTTATCCGTTCCTTCTGAGGTTACCGCTCTGTTTGTGACAAAGTATGGATTTGGGACGACGCGAATTTTACCGAGATCCGCCTTAATGTTGTTAGACTCAAGCGACTCGCCTTGCGTTGTTAACAGCAGTTCGTCTCCGTCTTGTGGCGCAGCAACGCCGCCCATTTCAACGGTGAATATATCACCTGCAGAAATTTCACCGTTGGGATCAAAGATGTAAACGTAAGCACCACGAATGAAAATGCGGAAGAAGCCTGGTGTCCCTGCCGGATCATATTCATCACTCCAAGCCGAGCCGCTCCAAATGGTATATCCATCAGCACGTTCAGGATTGAATTTGATTTCTTCACCCGTATCTTCGTCTACAACTTTAACGTGTGTATCATCAGTAAACGTGATTGAATAGGTATGTGGACGATAATAAGTTGCCCAATAGATGTTAGGCCATGTATTTTCGCCAGCACCAGGGGATTCAATGTTCACGGACCAATCTGTGACTGTGCCTGCTGTCAGTTTAACACTGTTAATTGGGTTCTCATCTGGGCTTCCGTAAGTTACGTCAACTCCTTTCATGTTCAAGATGATCCCATCAAACATTGGGGAACGCGCCTCAAACGCCTCAAGATGCCCGGCATCATACCAGTCGAATGTCTGCTTTTCAACGACTATTTGATTTATTGTAGTGTCAACGATTTCATAAGCAGGGGGTTGGTGTCCGGGACCTGTGATATATGCACCGGGGCCAGTTTGTTTCGCACCGTACCAAACGATCTTATATTGATGCCCCGTAACTTTGTCTGGTGCTAACACCATTGGCTCAACGGTAACAGCTACTTTTTTGGTAGTGTCTACCTCAACAGTTGGCTCTTTATATCCCGCAGGATGTGCACGCGGAACAACATGAAGCATTGTTTCAATCTGACTGCTTTCCATTGCAGGCAATCCTTTTTTAGGATTACCTGTATCGTAAGAGGTGACCGCGTAGGTATATTGCAGACCGTTTGTTAATCCTGTATCAGAAAAGAAATTTTTGATACCTACGTCTTCACCGAGTGCTTGTGATGGCGTGGAAACAACGCGGAAGATATCGCCTGTCACAGGTGGTCCTGAGGGTCCGTCAGTGATTTTCACATAGAGTCCACCGAAATATATCTGTTCACCAGAACGGTACGTTCCATCCGGATACGGTTCTCCTGTAGCAGGATCCTTTACGACAACATACCCGCCACCGTTCGCTGGAAATTCGGCATTATATTCCATAACTTCCCACAACGTTGTGTTTATCACCTCAAAACTTGTACTGGAATTGAATTTGATAGCGTAGGTTGCACTTTTGAAAAAGGCAGCGAAGAAAGGTTCATCACCCATGCTTTCAATTATAGCGTCTGACTGCTTGCCAACATGCGCGACTGTAAAGAAATTACCGGTATTACTCGGTCTGTCGAATTCCATCAACAATTCCCAGTCTTGGACAGGCTTACCACTGTTTTCATCGTAGGCAGTATCCCGTCTATACACTCGGTAACCTTCAAAAATTTTCTCAGGGTCAGTTACGTCAACATATTCCTCAATACTTTTATTCACACCGTTATCAACCCATCTCCCAGCGCTTTCCCAGATTAATGAGACTTGTCCGTCCCCTGGATAAGCCGTTACCATGGGTGAAGGTGGCGGTGCTGGGGCGACATATTCATCATCATATAACTTTTGTGCCCAGTCCGAAGACGCTTGCAAACCGGCAAGTCCTTCACCGATAGCCACTGCTATGATAACGTTGAATGTTTCTCCAGGGGCAAGCGTTTCAACTGGACCGTAGGATTGGATAAATCTTTGATCGTCGTAGTTAGCAGGAAGTGGTTCAACACCAGGGGTACTGATTAAAGCGTACATCTCCGCATCAGTCGTTGGGTCCGTGTCTATAGTAATCCGTTTGTGTGCAATAAAAGGGATTTTTGCTGCATCATCCGCTGAGTCATCGCCTACATAAGCATCCAATACGCGTAGACCGATGTATCCTGGTGCAGAAGCGTTAGAGAACCCATAAGAGAGATAACGGTTCGGGTGATCATCTGGATTGAGACCGTCTGGTGTCTGATCCAATGCAACAAAATCATCTGCTGAGTAGCTTGCTGTACCCGTTTCGTTACTGGAAACGTCCACGTCGTAACGGAACGCCATAAACACATCTTCAAGGGTGTCACTACCAACGTTTTTGACGTTGTACTCAAGGATAAAGAAGTCATAGAGCGGTGCGTAACTCCACTGGAATCCGTTGACTTCAATTTCTAAACCGAGTATCAACCCTTTATTTGCTTCAGGATTAGTGTCAACACATTTGAACCGAATAGATTGGCCTGTTGGTGTTCCTTTAGTCGTTACACCGGGTTTATTTGAAATCACCTCAGGCACGTCGTCAGTTGGCCAAATCTCGCTTTGCCTTCCATCTGCCTCAGCAACACCGACTTCGCCATTCTTTTTAGCACCGATCCAGATGTCTCCCTCAAAGATATAGGAATCGTTTGTTCCTGCGGGCCACCACCCTGAGGGATTTTGAGTGGGGTTCCTGGGATAACCAACGACTGCCGTGTTGAATATAGCAGACGATAGATTTCCGACATCAAGTGCTTTCCAATCTTCTCCTGCATTTACTGATAGTGCCGTAAATGCTAAAAGTAAAAATAAAAGACTATATCTTACTAATTTCATATTTTTCTCCATATTGTAGGGTGTGATGATAAATCGTTATCACTGAAAATGTGGTTTAAAATTCAGGATGCTGCTTGTAGAACATAAGGTTGTATTAAGATATCCGCTGAAATTCCGAGACCTTTGTGTAATTTCCGAATCATGTCCAAAGACAAAGTGCGTTGGCGATTCAAGATTTCTGATACGCATGAACTTGAACCGATATAGAGTTCAAGTTCATGTTCGGTAAGTCCTTGATTTATGGGACAAGGCACAATCTAACAGGTTATGCTACATTTCAATATCATGTTCGGTGAGTCCTTGGCTCTCCATATAGTGAAGAATTGCATCAATAGGGTCTGGGGGTGGAATCGGATAATGTTCATTTTCATAAACCTCCACCAGTGTCGTAAGAACATCTAATTTATCACCTTCTGATGAACCGTAACTCGCGTCCCAAAGTTGTTCTATATTTTTTTGCGCAGCGTTATAATCTGCTTCAGTTTTGATTGGTTTAATTTCCATAGTTTTTACTTTGATACATTCGGTTTCAAACTGCCATTTTGTGTCAGAATACGGCGCGATATAATTCTTATGCATTACTATACTATACCAAAAGATTGCCCTTTAGTCAATTTAGTCATTGCGTTTCCGTGATTTCATAAATACGATACTTTTGTTTCTGACCATCTCCGATATCTACCTCGCCTTCAATCAGCAGTGGATAACTGTACTCAGTTTCTTTGACTGAGAAAAGGTAAGGAATTGCGCCTGCTGCACGCGCTTCTCTTGCTTGTAGGGCAACATTACGTGGGGTTTTCGCGTGAACGTTATTAATCTGATATGTTGACCTATCAGCATAATACATCAAGTCAAAGTGTGCACCAGTGCGTTCATCATCAAGAAAGAAGCAAGCATTTTTTGGCATTTCCTGCTGAATACGTTTACCACTTACGACATACAACGGAATTTGTGCATTACGTTGGGTAACCTTATATGCTGCCTCAACATAACTCACTGTGTAAAATATAGCAATGACAAGTGCTACATAACGAACACCGAGCCACACCCATCTTTGCCAATCTCTTTGACGTATTAGAAAATACACCCCAGTAAATAGACCGAGTAAGATACCAAATCCGATGAGCTGTTCAGTTATCCAGAAATGTCTATGCATAAAAGGCGCGAAACTCTTGATCCAATCAATCGGAAGAACGTTGCGAATTTGGACACGCCCGTTAGTGCTTTTTGCTAAAGTAGTGATGATAACAATAGAGAGCATTGATGCGCCCCAGATTGACGTGTAAAACCAATCTTTCCGTTGCGATGCTTGACTGATAACAACAGCAAGACAGATGAGCAAAGGTGGCACAGCAATCATTGTCGCTGATGGCGTTTTCGTTTGTGCAAGTGTGTGCGGTACAATGACACCGATAGCCCATGCTAATACGAATAGTTCCGGTAATCGCCAACGTTTGAACATCACCACCAATAGACACAACACAATAGCAAAGAGTGCGGCATAGAAAAATGGATAAAACAGCGGCATATATTCAAATAGAGGTCTATCCCAGCTTGCCTTCCACCCTTCAATGTTTGTGTTAAGATGTTCAAGAACCCGTCTGTGTTCCCATATAAATTCCCGAGGATATCTTATCAAGCAATAAACTGCCCAGGGCGCGACAGTCCCGATACCAACAAGAAGAAGCAACCCGACATCTTTGAGTCTAATTCGCGTATCTTTTTCATCTGACTCTTGTATATCAACCGGCTCCATATCATCAGAAGATGCCCTAAGCGTTCGAATTCTATGTTTGTACCATTCTACAAACCAAACAACAAAGGCAATCCCAAAAGTGATAAGTGCCAGATAACTTTTTGAGAGATAGGCTATGCCCATCGCCACGCCTGATAAGATGTAATTTCGTCTTTTCCCGGTTCGGACTGCCCGAAGTAAAAACCAACAAGAAACTTGAACCCAGAGCAGCAGCGCGATGTCAATGTGGTCCGAAAAACGATAGCCGTGAACAGATGCAAACAAAAACGGATTAAACGCCTGAAGAAACGCTGCGATAAGCCCAGCCCGTTTATCAAAAAGATCGGAAGCGATTCTAAATGTCAACCATGCTGACAGCACAAGACTAATGGCAGATGGCAAACGTAGCGCAAAAGCGTTAATGCCAAAAATAAAGTGTGAAACACAAATTTTCCACATGGCAACAGGCGGTTTATGTAGCCATATATGGTTTCCTCCCCAATTCTTGTAATCATATTGCAGCCATGGTTGATCATAAAGCGTGAATTTCAACGGATGTTTTGTTAAATTTCGAGCGACGATTGCATGAAAACCTTCATCCCAAAAGTGAATCTTGCTGTGTCCGAGGTTTCGCAATACCAAACTAAAGGATGCAATCAATATGCAACATAGGATAATATTTATTGATATAGATTCACTTTTTGCGTTTGAATTTTCAGAAATCATCTGTTATGCCTTGAGTAATCTGAATATTAATACCTCTTTGCCTCTCTTTAGCATTATTTCAATTGATGTTTTGGAATAATATTGACATTCCTATTCCGGCAATAACCATGACTACTCCCATAATCATATAGAAAATGCAAGTTAAAAGTTTTGCGGGGGTAGTTGACACACGGAAATATTCATTCATTGCAGTGACAATCTCTGTAAGCAGCGAAAGGTGTCCGCGCTGCTTAATCTTAATCATGCCTGCTCCCAACCATGACTGAATGGAAACTTGTAAGTCGGCATCAACAGATGTGATCCGTATGGAAGAAAGGCTTTCTTCATAGGGCAACTGAAGTTTTTCGAGAGCGTTGAGAAGTGCTTCACGGAACGATGTATCGGTAACGCCATAAGCAGCATAACCTTTCAATGCGAAACACATCATTGCAAGAACAACTGTAAAAATGACTGGGTTTAGCCATTTAACAAGAAACGGAGTAGATGATGGCAAAATGAGAGGTAGAATGATATTTGGCACAAAAATAATAAACATCAGTGAAAGCAACCATCTATTTGAGAGTAAGAATGGTTTTCTTGTCAGAATGCCTCGTAGCCCGATTACCAAGAAAAAGGCTGCCAAAAGCCCAAACATAATTAGGAACACAATTGAAAATACGCGAAAATCAATGTCCATCTATTTTCTCCTACGGCTTACGTTAAAGTTATCAGTTTCACTTATACCCAACCATCCTCAATCATCAATGTTAATGGGGATTCCATCTCTTCCATAGGTAAACGAACCCGTTGCCGTTTCCGCGATGACTCATAAATTGCCATGAGCAGTTCAAGCGTAGCATAGCCACAATGACCACTTGAGCGATGTTCTCGGTCTTCCTCAATGGCGTTAATTAGGTCTCGCACAGGGGTAATTTCCGAAGAGAGTTCGGGGGTAGCCCATTCGCCACCAGTCTCTTGATTGCGGTAACGGATACCCGGTCCGCCAGGGGCAGCGAGTTCAATTTCGCCTTCTGTGCCGTAGCAGTAGATATGATGATAACCCGGTGCAGTATCGTTCCCCGATTCAATAATGCCCCTAACATTGTCTTCATACTTGAAGTAACCGATCGCGAAATCCTCAGAGTGCAAATCGTATTTGGTCGGTGTACCGATACGTTCAATCTGCCCTATCACCCAACTCACAGGACGGTCACCGTAGAGATATAGCATAAGGTCAACAGTATGCGTAGCGTTGTCCTTCAGGTCGCCACCGCCACAAATGCCGTGAATGCGAAAGATGTCACCAATAGCACCATCGGCGATCATCTGTTGTGCATGCTGGTAGGGTGAGCTAAATCGGACTTGATGGTCAATTGCCAACTTCACACCGTGTTGTGAACACGCCTCAAGCATCGTTTTCCCTTGTCCAAGATTTTCTGCCATCGGTTTTTCAGACAGAATGCCTTTGACTCCGTGTTTCGCAGCTTCAATCACCAGCGGTGCATGGTGTTTCGGGCGCGTACAAACTGAAACGAGATCAATATCCTCTGTTTCAAGCATTTTGATGAAATCGGTGTACTGCTTTTCTACCTCGTACCTTTCGCCATAAGCTTTCAGGCGTTCTTCATCAATATCTGCAATTGCGGTGATAGTCGCCCGCGGTTCGTTCACATACCAACCGGCGTGCATGTGAGAAATACCACCGCAACCGATTATTGCTACTTTATAGTTTTTTTCCATAGAATATTCCTCTTTTATCAGCAGTTAAGCCGACATTTAGGACGCTCCTTGATGTAAAAATTTGCAACCTAATCGCCATAAGTATAGCATTTGTTTGAATTATCGTCAAACAAAATTAACCTGCATATAAACTATAACTATTTAGTTTTAAGAATTATTAGTTAATGAGTTCTGTCTTGAGCGGTAGGTGCGGTTAGGAAACCGCGCTAAATGAAAATTCAAAATAATTCGGAAAATAGCGAATTTTATTTTTCATGTTTGGGGTTTAACGATGAGAAACCGACAAATGAAGTTACTATTCAAAAATGAACATACTGGGAATGGATTATATGTGCCGAATTGCCTCTGCGCAATATCTGCAGGCCTCGTTTTAGTTCACGGTTTTGAGTCCCCCCCCCCCCCCCCCCAGACATTAACGCTCAATTACAAAATAAGGTTACAAATTTTAGTTTTGGCGGTTCTGCCGCTTGTATGCCTGCGCGCGCTTCGTCTTGTGTTGTACGGAGTGTCTCGTCGCGGGCTTTTGTTGTTGCATTGGAGAATCTTCAATGCTTGTCAATTGGTATTTTTCACAAAGTGTGGTATACTTGCCACGCCAACGGGAGCAGCGGAGATTGCAGATCACGCATCAATTGGGTGTGAGAAACAGCATTTTCCACTGTAGTTAGGAGGTTCACATGGGATCTCTTGGACATAAACGCAGCTATAAACGCGGACTTTTTATCGTTCTCATCGGATGCATTATGGGCGGACTGTTGTTTGGAATGCTTAGTTTCACAAAGGCGACACTGCAGGGGACATCCGACTGCACAGCACAACCCCGACCGGATTGTGTCGTCCCTGAGAAACAGCCAATTCCCTGTCCAAAACAGAAAAGCAGACCGCCATGTCCGCTAAACGCAGCGAAATAAGGAAACCTAACCAACACCCCTTCACGATGGTGTCAAAACAACATTGGTAGCATAACCTGTTAGGTTGTGCCACAAAAAACCGACACCCCTTCACGGTGGTGTCAAAACGATAGGAGTTTTTCACATGAAACGGAAATTGTATTTAGACATCGCAGTCTTCATAGTGATTCTCGGTGGCTTAGGTGCCTTTGTTTTAATGCAGCAGCACGCACCAGCCACAGAGACTCAAACGCAGGAGGCTGCTGAACAACCCGCTAAGGGATGTTGTGGTGCTGCGACGGTTGAAGGTGAAACTTCATCTGAAACTGCTGGCGGATGCTGTGGAACAGGGACAGCCGATGCAGCGCAAAGTGACGAAATTGAACAACAGGTGCAACCTTCGGGTACGCCTGAAACAGACGAAACTTCCACCCAAACACCGCAAAGTGATGATGCGGACGCAGGTGGATGTGGATGTGGCGGCTAATAGACCGTTACAGAGAGTTCCCCATCGGGGGAACATAGAATGTGTTTTGAAATAAACACGTAAGCCAGACACCTTCGTGTGTATGGCATTTCAAATCAAATGTCCAATGTGGCATAACAATAAAAGGAGAAATCTAATGTATTTGAAAAAAGTTTTGAATCAACCGAACGTAGTTGGCACTGTGATGATAGCCCTTCTGTTGGGTGCTGGTTTAGTTTATGCTTTCGCTTTTGATGGTTTTAATGTGGAAACTGCCACAGAGGGCGAAGTAGAGGCATGGCTCGAAAAGGCTTCTGGAAAAGAGAACTATAATAAGAACTGTACTAACAATGCATGTGTAAGCAGCTGGGCAGGATGCACCGGTAGTGAAGATAATCAGTGTACAAATTGTACTGACCAGATACATAATTGTGCAATGAAGAAGGGAAAATCAAAGTGTGGGCATAGTCATTCAGGATGTGGAGCGAGCTCAAAGCCAAAGTGTCCTTTTAATTCTGGCGGTGGTAACAAATATTGTTCTTCGGGTGGTAACTCATGTCCCGATGGATCCGAGTCCCAGGATGCCAAGAAGTGTAACAGGCTGTAAGTAATTGATTTAGGAAATTTTTATGTTTCTTGCAAGTTACTTTTGAGGGTTTCTATGAATAAAAATGGTTTTACTGTTTGGGAACTGCCACAGGGCGCAATTGCTCGTTATGGTTGGGGTGCCTTATGTGATTTAGCAGTTTCCGCAGATGGAACGTTCTTGGCAGCTGGTACTGGGATGGGCGTGTGGTGGTACGACCTCACCATACGCCAGCCCGTTACGTTGTTTGAAACGGATCGAGGTATGGTTAGCAGCATCGCCCTCTGTCCAAGTCAACCCTTGTTGGCAGTGAGTAATAGTGACAAAAATGGGAAGCAGGTTATTAAGATCTGGGATCTGCAAAGACAGAAATGTATCGCTGTCATGGCATATCCTGTGAGGTGGGGGGACGATCCACCTGATAATGGCTATTGCAGCCTCTGTTTTTCTCCATCGGGGCAATGGCTTGCTGCAAGTAACCACGGTGACGTTATTGTTGACATCTATGAGTCCTTAACCGGTAAAGTACGGACATCACTGGAAGGACCTTCTGAAGAAATCGAGTTATATTCCAGTGATGATAAATTTAGGATGTCGAGTTGGTATTTTAGCGGTGCCTTGGCGTTTTCGCCGGACAATCGTCTGTTTGCGTCGTCACATTTTACTGATTTTATCAACGTATGGGATATAACGACCTGTGAACGGAACATACGCCTCACAGGCCATCCCGACGGAGTTGTGTACGCGCTCAGTTTTTCACCTTGCGGTCAGTTCCTTGCTGCTGGTGGGGTGAAGGGGACTGTTCAAATATGGGAGACTGCCACGTGGCAGCTGCATCAGATATATCCATCGTTTGGGGACTATCTGATGAATGTTTCCTATGCACCCGATGGTACGCTTCGGGCAGCAGGGATCTCTTATGAGCAAACCCCCAGAGGGGTAATTCCACAAACCGGAGTCACTGTATGGGATGCCGCACAGCAAAAGACGTTGTATGCTTTTCAGAAAAAAAATTATAGTGAAAACGAAATTTTTCCTATTCATTTTTCCAATGGGACACATCTTGCCTTCCAAAGTGATTTTGAAGTCCAAGTCAAGTCGGTAGGAGAATCAGAGTTCCTCGCGGTCCTGCCGTGGGAAGTTGGTGATTTGCATTCACTAATATTTTCACCTGATGGAAAGACGCTCTGTGCGGGGTACCGGCAATTTGGCGGTGTTGTTCTATGGGATGTTACTACCGCTCGTCCGCAGCGTGTCGTTACAGAGCCGCGTTGTCATATCGTTGCCGTTTATTCGGACATGGAGACTGGCAAATTTTATGCAGCCGGGTTTCCTCCGGAAGAAGAATTTGACTTGGACGGCAACACCCTGAATCTGTGGGAAATCGGGCAAAGTGAACCGATAGCCGAACTCACAATCCCCGGAGGAGTGCCCCATCAACGAACTGGGATGGCATACGCGCCCGCCACGAATCTGCTTGCGTATGGGAATGGAGCGAAAAAGAATAGTGAGAGCTGGGATGAAAATGACCCTGAAAACGGTGCAGTCTATGTCCGGGATGTTGCAAACGAACAGATGCGACACATATTCAGAGGTAAACATACGGATTGGGTCCACACCGTGAGATTCAGTCCGGATGGCACCCGGCTTCAAAGCATGGCTTATGACGACACAAGTGTTCTGTGGGACGTGATGTGCGGTGAAGCACTCTGTGAGTTTCCAGATTTTGGCCCCAAAGATCGTTATTCTTATTTTGCCCCTAAAGCTCTTTCTCCCTGTGGAAATTTAATTGCGGGACATCTTTCTTTTGACGAGATGCTTGTGTGGGATATTGATCAGTGTAAAGCCCGCGTGACAATAGACACAACTTTCGCGAATGTAGATCCGGTAGCATTTTCACCTTGTGGTCAGTATTTGGCTTGCGGCGAAGTTTGGCAACCGGGTTTAGAGAAAGTAGCCGTTCGGTTGTTGGACATCAGCACTGGTGAAAATATAGCCACTTTTCTGGGACACCCGACAGATATTCAATGTCTTGCGTTTTCACCAGATAGCACTATCTTGGCAAGTGGCAGTTTTGATCACACTATTCTGTTATGGGATTTGAAACCTTACTTGCGAAATACATAAGGAGTATTTTTTGAAACAAGGCGTGTTTATCACCGGACTTTTTTTACTTTTCGCGGCTGTCGTTTTAGCAGATACGTTGGAAGAACATCAAGACTGCCCCGCCCCTATAAGTGTTATAGGTAATCATGTACATACATCGGGGGAAATGATGTTTTCCTACCGATTTATGGCGATGGACATGCGGGGGCTACAATCCGGCACGGGTGCCGTAGAAACAGCGGATGTGCTCAAAGATTTTATGATGGCCCCGACAGCGATGGACATGAAGATGCACATGTTTGGTGTCATGTTTGCCCCGCATGACAAAATCACGTTGATGGCGATGACAAGTTATCAGCAGCGCTCCATGGAGATGGAGGGATCACACCTGCACACAACAGGCCACCACGATCATCCCGTAGGCACACATGAAATGTCCAGCGCAGGCATTGGTGATGTCAAACTGGACTCGCTTTTGACATTATGGCAAAGACATAACTTCACGTTCCTTGGCAATGTGGGTGTATCGTTTCCCACAGGATCCATTGCACAGCAGGCAGCCGACGGCGGCATTCTTCCGTATCCGATGCAATTAGGTAGCGGTTCCTTTGAAGCGCGTCCGGGTGTAACGTTTTTCGGAACGCGTGGCAATTGGTCTTACGGTGGTCAGCTGCATGGGACATTTCCGTTGAGGACCAATGCCAGCGCGTATCGGCACGGGAACACACTCACGGCTACAACTTGGGGTGCGCGGCGTGTTAACACTTGGCTCAGTCTCAGTGCGAGGTTACTGTTTTCGCATAAGGGAAGTGTAACGGGAAGTCATCCAGATGTGGATTTAAACAGGAGTCCAAGTCACCGCTCTGATTTTCAAGGTTTCAATAGACTTGAGTTTGCGATTTCAAGTAATTTGATAGTACCGACAGGCGCGTTGGCAGGGCAGCGTCTTGCGATTGAGTTTCTGTTGCCTGTTTATCAGAATCTCACGGGAACGCAACTTAGAAACACGTGGAAACTCGTCCTCGGTTGGCAGTACGCTTTCCGATTCTTGTAACAGGGGGCACGCACAATTGGTAGGTGCGTTTTGTAAACGCACCTGATACCCAGAATATAAGATGAATCCCGTTAATTTGGTATAGCTCAGTAAAAAAAACGGTAGTTCCGTGTTTTTTACGGTGTGAGGGAAAGCAAGCGTGAGATCGTTTAGGGGTATTGTATATGAGATCAGGGTACCTTCCGTGGCATAGAATAGCGAATTATCTGTTCGGCGGGCTCTTTTTTTTCACTATTGGGTATTGGGTCAAAAATGACCTCTTTCTTTTTGATGACAAACTGATCATTTCACAGCCGCAAGACGCTTCACACTTGTTAATACCTTTACCGATTTGGTGTGTGAATGTAGTTGCGGGGGTGCTTATACTCTACACACTTCTTTTGATACTCCCGAACTTTACAGTGTTGCAACATCGGAGATTTCAGTTCGGTGCTTTCTGTCTCTTGCTTTTTATCTGTGTCCTGCCACTGTACACACACTTGAGCTCCGCACGACTCAATGATGTTCGAGGTCGTTCCGATGTATACAGCCTGATTATTTATAGTGTTGGGATGGCTTTATGTTTTCGCGGACTACTCAGCAGACATCCCACATTCATTCGGACAATTAGTTCTCAGATTTTTCGATGGATACACAACATTTCCACACGAACTTTTATCATAGTAACCTTTGCTGGCACCTTGATAATATGCATTATCATATCGCACGTGCTCTTTGATGGTGTCCCCGGCACATACGATAGCTGCATGTATCTGTTTCAAGCGCGCTTATTCTCACACGGCATGCTTTTTGAACAGGTGCCCCCCGAACCGCAATTTTTCGCAAATGTCCTCGCTATTCTATCCGATAAGTGGTATACCCAGTTCCCTCCCGGGTATCCCGCAATACTTGCGGTTGGTGTGCTGCTGGGGATACCTTGGTTAGTCAATCCGATACTCGGCGCACTCACAAGTATAGGGATTTATCTGATCGCTAACGAACTTTATGGGAAGAGTATCGCAAAACTGTCTGCTCTGTTGGCTTGCACAAGTAGTTTTTTTCTTTTCATGTCCTCAGAGTTCATGTCACACACGTCAACGCTCTTTTGCATCACAGTGGCTTTTCTGAGTTTTGTGTGGATGGTTAAAAAGAAACGGCCACTCTTGTCAGCAATGGTCTGCGGCACAGCGTTAGGGGTCGCGCTGCTCTGCCGTCCTTACACAATGGTCTGGATTTGCGTGCCGATGGGCATCGCAGCAATTGTGATGCGGAAAGAGGTGTCGGTTCGGCACATCCTTATTGGTGCAGTCCCGGTCCTCGCTGCGTGTTTGGTGTTTCTTGCATATAATCACGCAACAACAGGGCACCCACTTCTCTTCGGCTATATCGCCTTACACGGTACTGAACACTATCCAGGCTTCCACCAAGACCCTTGGATGGCCGAGTCCCATACGATTGCACAGGGGGTGAAATATCTGCTCGGCAACCTGAATTCCCTGAACTATCATCTCTTTGAGTGGCCGATACCGTCTCTTTTTTTTGTGGTTCTCTATCTTGCATTCGGAAAAAAAGAGACATGGGACTGGGTACTTGTCGGATGGATGAGCTCTTTGTTCGTAGGGCACGCCTTCTATTTTTTCAATCAATTTCACTTCGGACCGCGGTTTGTGTATGAAACGTTCCCCGCAGTCATTCTATTAACAAGTAAGGGAATTGTCACAAGCACGCAACTTTTAGCAGCGTGGTCAAAAACACCTTCTTATGCACATGCGCGAAGTGTCGTCTGTTTGGTACTTATTGGCATCTTTCTCTTTGCTATGCTTCTCAATATTCCTGCAACTGCAAAATCATATCAAAACATACATTATGGGAAAGACGTGACAATTTACAAATACCTTGAAGCAAACAGTGTAGAAAAAGCTCTCGTCTTTGTGAAAGACGAGCCCACCTTTCGGGTACATTACCCTTTTAACGCTCCTTTTGCAAACCCACATATCTACGCCAAAGACAGAGAAAACGAAAACCGAAAACTTGCAGAAAAATTTCCGGACTACCGATACTTTATTGCAGATGGAAATAATATTGTAGAAGTCACTATGGATGAACTGTGACATCTACTATATAGTGAAATCTAAAAATATGTATACACAAGGTAGTAGGCACGCGCCGCGTGCTATCCACACATCCCAATTTACAATTGCTTTAACTTCAATTCGTTTACAGGTTTTTGCAAATTCACTAAAAACCTTAAACACGTCTCTGTCAAAATCGTTAACAAACTAAAACATTTCAACAAGTATTAAATTTATTTGACAAATAAACAAAAATTACATATAATAGAAATAGAATTAAAGAAAATGCCGTATAACTTAAAAACAGATAAAAGGGAGAAAAACATGGCAACCACGGTACGATATAAAGACGGTGTTACAATTTTGGAACCATCCGGTAAAATTATGGGCACTGGGGTATCCGAGCTGCGAGAGGTAATTACAGCTGAGGTAGACGCCTCCGATACGCCGAAAATCCTTATTGACTTTGAAAAGGTCAATATGATGGACAGTTCCGGCCTGGGAACACTGATGGGGGCACATGTCACTATTACTCGACAAGGTGGCAGAGTCGGTGTTATTAATGTCGGAAAAAATATCAAAAACCTAATTGTGCGCAGTCGACTTGCAAGTATCTTTGAACACTTTAATACTGAAGATGAAGCAGTTTCAGCTTTAAGCAGCGAGGCGTAACACATATTTCACAACCGCAGCAACTTGGAGGCTGCACCAATGGCGATCACTCAATCAGAGCGGGATGGTGTTTTCATCTTCAAGCTTGAAGGTAAGATTATTGCACCGGATGTCCAAGACTTAACAGATGTCGTTCAAAACGCGCTTGCACAGATAGATGATTCACCGAAGCTCGTTTTTGACTTTAAAAACGTTACCGGGATGGACAGTTCCGGTCTTGGTGCGTTGATGAAAATCTATGCTGCCATTCATCCACTCGGTGGAACAATTGCTGTGATTAATGTTAATAAACATGTCAAAAACCTCATTGTGATGGCGAGACTCATCACTGTCTTCCGTAACTTTGAGAGTGAAGACGAAGCAGTTTGGGAATTATTGAATCCGCCATCCGAGTCGCCACAATAATTTTGTAAGGTTGTCTCATGATAAAAAATATCCTCGTTTCTATAGGCGATACTGATTACGAAAAAAACGCCTTTGACTACGCTGGACAACTGGCAGTTCTTTTAGGAACACACCTCTCTTGTGTCTTTTTTCAGGATAGTTCACACGGTGGCAGCACAGAAGTCGCGGAAACTGTGCTGCGCCGAACCGAAAAAGAATGTGCACTATACGATTTTTTGGATTACCACATTGAAGCGGTGGCAGGCAACCCGCGGCAGATGATCTGTCAAAAAGCACATTCTGCCGATTTGGTCGTAGTCGGACTCCCTGAAGACATTAAAACGCGTGGTCTAAAACTCATTCAAAACCAAATTGATGATGTCCTTGCACATATTACAAAGCCTATCATTGTCGTCCACGAACAGTGTACCTTATTACGCAAAATTTTAGTTGTTAATCATGGCGATATTTATTCCGACCATGTTCTCTCACTCTCCGCAGAAATCGGTGAATTGACGAAATCTGAAATTCTCGGCTTAGCCCTTTCAAATACCACTCAAGAAGCTACAGAGATAAAGCAACAGATGGAAGCTTACCTTGAATTCTACGATGTCCCAACTACATTTTTGGCCGCCCTCGGATTTACAGTAACAAACATCCTGGAAAACGCTGAAGCGAACGATTGCGATCTCATCGCTCTCAGTGCAAGCCACCACGGACGATTGTATGAGATGGTTTTTCAAAGTACCACACAAACTGTCGTTAAACTTGCCAATCGTGCTGTTTTAGTGACCAAATAGTGGGGACCCACATGGCATTTGAAACACTTAAAAACCTTCCTTTTTTACAGATGTCATCGGATATGTTTGGATACATCCATCCTGACGGTAAACTTCTCCCACTCAATCCTGCATGGGAACAGATCCTCGGTTTCACTTGCACAGAACTCCAATCGCGGCAGTGGATGGAACTTGTTCATCCTGATGACCAACAATCCACGTCAACAGAATTCACAAAGTTAAAAACAGAAGACTGCAATATTATCTCTTTTGAAAATCGCTTTTTGTGTAGTGATGGAGACTACAAAAGGCTTTTTTGGACAGTACAGTTAGATACGGATCGTTCTCGTTATTGTGCTATTGCTAAGGATATAACGAGGCAAAAGAGGATTGAGGCAAAACTCCAGAAAAATGAAACAAGGTTTAAGCAATTGGCGCAAACCCATTCACAAGAAAGTGATTTCCTCCACACTCTCATGGATAACGCCCCTGACCAGATATATTTTAAGGATATTGAGAGTAAATTTATACGCATAAGTCGGTCACTTGCAAATAGATTCGGTATCAAAAATCCTGCAGAAGCCGTCGGTAAAAGCGACTTTGATTTTTTTACGCGCGAACATGCACAACAAGCATATCAAGATGAACGAACGGTAATTGACACAGGAAAACCGATTGAGGGAAAACGAGAAAAAGAAACCTGGCCAGGCGGACAAGATACATGGGTATCTACGACAAAAGTGCCGATTCGAGATAGAAGTGGACGTATCAAGGGGACATGTGGTATTTCTCGAGACATTACAGCGTATCATCGTGCCGATCAGACACTTCGCGATTCTGAGGCAAAATGGCGGTCCTTGGTGGAAAGCGCGCCTGACATTATCACGACACTTGACCTTGACTACCGATTGCAGTTTATCAATCGGATTCCAGCAGGTGTTGACCTCGCAATAGAAGATGTCGTTGGGGAAAGTGTGTTTGATTTTCTGACCGATGAGCATCATGATGGATTTCGGAAGGCATGCCAACAAGTTATTGAAACTGGTGAGGTGGCAGGCTATGAAATTCAGGGGAGAATCAGTCAAAATTGGTATGCATCATGGATCGCTCCCATAAAACGTGAAGGTGAACTTGTTGGGTTCATTATGACTTCAACAAATATCACAGCCCGGAAAAAAGCCGAAACAGAATTGCAAGAAAGCGAACAACGTTTTCGGCGCGCAGTGCTAAATGCTCCTCTACCGATTATGATTCATGCCGAAAATGGCGAGGTAATTCTCATTAGCCGCGCATGGACAGAACTTACCGGATATACTTCTGAGGAGATGACGACTATCTCCAAATGGTTAGAACAAGCAAACAGTGAAATGAGCGAACAGATTCAAGAATATCTCGTACAAGTGAATCAAAAGAAGGAACGGAGCGCACCAGAACAATACGAAATTATGACGAAGGCAGGCCAAAAACAGATATGGGAATTTAGCTCCTCTTTACTTGGCACTCAACCTGATGGACAACGGACCATCATTAGCATGGCTCTTAACAATACTGATCGTATAAAAGCACAACAAGCCATGCAAAGTGCCAAGGAAACAGCCGAATATGCAAGCAGAGCAAAAAGCGATTTTCTTGCCAACATGAGTCATGAATTGCGAACGCCTTTGAATGCTATTATTGGATTCGCGGAAATTCTCAGAGATGAACTTGTAGGACCAGTTAACGATGAGCAAAAAGAATGTGTTAATGATATTCACATGAGTGGACAACACCTTCTTGAAATGATTAACGATATTTTGGATCTCTCAAAGATTGAAGCTGGAAAGATGTTCTTACAACTTGAAGAATTTGCAATCGTTGATGCGGTTGAAGAAGTTAACGCAATCATCAAGGCACTCGCTCTAAAAAAGAACATCAAACTTACACTGGAGGGCCAGCAAAATGTGATGATTCATGCTGATCGTGTCAAAGTGAAGCAAATCTTTTACAATCTGCTTTCAAACGCTATCAAGTTTACGCCAGAAGGTGGCAAAGTAACAACCCAACTGGAAACCACACCTACCGATTTACACGTCAAAGTGATAGATACTGGCATAGGAATTGCCGAAGAAGATAGAATGAAGCTTTTTGCGCCTTTTACACAAATTGACACTTCCAAATCAAGACGATATGGTGGGACTGGACTTGGCCTTGCTTTGACACAACGCTTGATCGAGTTACATGGGGGACAAATCCAGGTAACAAGCGAAGAGGAAAAGGGAAGCACTTTTTCCTTTAATATTCCTACAGACCAACCTGACACAAGTACATAGTTTCGTATACCAACGGCTCAGATGGTATAAAACCAATTGATGAATCTCGGCCAAAATTACTGTTTCCTTGCCAATATACCTTTGTCCCTTATTTTTAAACCTATAATTGTTAACCTTAGTGGTATTTCGAATTGATCTTAAAACAAATTTACCCTCACGTTTAAACTCTTGAAGTAATTTCTGCCATGTCCTTGGGCATAGGAGCGATACGTTGACTACAGAGAATCCGCAGTCAATCTTAGTCATAGAAGACCAAGCGTTGAATCGAAAAGTTGCCCGCATTGTCCTGCAGTCCGAAGGCTATGAGGTTATTGAAGCGATTGACGCAGATGAAGCATTAGCGTGTTTAGAAAAGGTTGTCCCAGCACTCATTCTAATGGACATCGCGCTGCCAGGACAGAGCGGCGAAGAACTAACCCGACAAATTAAAGCCGATCCCAATTTGTCCGGTGTACCGATCATCGCATTAACTGCCGCCGCGATGTCCGGAGACCGTGAACGACTTCTCAAAGCAGGATGTGATGATTACATCAGCAAGCCAATTGATACCCACTTACTTTTAGAACGCGTAGCACTCCATCTCAGAGGAAATCTAACATGAACAGGGAAGAAGCAGCAAGAATTCTTGTTGTTGATGATGAACCGCGCAATGTCAAAATTCTCCAGATCCAACTTCAGGCACGCGGTTACGTTGTCCTCACTGCTGGCGATGGCGCGGAAGCTTTAGAAGTTGTAAGGGACCAAACACCTGACCTGATCTTGTTAGATATTAATATGCCGAAAGTAGATGGGTATGAAGTGTTAGCAAAAGTCCGAGCAGATAAGACGACAGAATTTATCCCGATTATCATGATAACGGCTCTGCGCGATACAGAAGAAAACCGAATTCAGGCTGTTGAAGCTGGGGCAGATGACTTTATAGAAAAGCCCTTCAATAGTTTTGAAGTGTTAGCTCGGATTAAATCCCTCTTACGTATTAAGCATTATCACGACACGCTTGAGCAACACAATGTACGTTTAGAGACAGAACTCCAGATGGCTCGGAGTGTTCAAGAAATAATAATTCCTCAGAACGGTTCCCAAGATTTAGCAGGATTCCGTACAGCGTCATACTGTTCACCTGCAATCGCAGTCGGGGGGGATTTTTTTGATTTATGGGAGATTGATAAAAATCGGATAGGTGTTTTAATTTCTGATGTAATGGGGCATGGAGCGTCCGCTGCCCTCGTGACTGTCTTTATCAAAACAGTTCTAATGGAACATCGGGAACATATAAAAGATAATCCAGCTCAGCTGCTGCACGTACTCAACGAGCGTTTTAACGATATAATTAGTTCTCGTATATTTATGTTTGCCACTGCCTTCTGCGGCATATTTGATTTGGCAAAAAAACAACTCGTCTGTGCAAATGCCGGACACCCGTTTCCGTTTTTGCAACATAATTCACAGTCCAAATGTGAACTGATTACCGATAAATATAGCGGGAACGGTTTGGGAATTCGGAAAGAATCCATATACGAAAATTGCTATTACCCATTTGATTCTGCAAGTAGAGTCTTTCTCTATACCGATGGTGTCTATGAAGTCAAAAACCCTCACGGTGAAGAATTTACTGTAGAACAACTCCAAAACGTGGTGACGATGTGTGAGGACGAATCGCCTGCGCAGCTTATCCAATATGTTTTTGATACTATCACGGAATGGACGGATGCTCGCCCTAATGAGGACGACTTAACACTTGTTACAATTCAGGGTTAACCTGCGTCTGAATTAACGTCTCGATAAAAAATAGCGGTTACATCTGTCCCGCCAACCGCATTTGCTTCCAGTTTATAAACATCGGTGAGACATTTTATGAGATACAGCCCATGCCCACTCTCCCTCGCTGGTGAGCGTTTCGCTTGAATCTCTTCTAAATTCTCAGGTGTTAACCAATCATGTGTGTTAACTCCGCCTTTATCTCGGACGACGACTTCAAGTGCACGCGCGTCCACAGAAATTTGTAATTGGATTCCATTTGATACACACGTGGACCCGTGATAAACAGCGTTACTACAGATTTCGTCAAGGGCGAGTTGAACATCGGCTATCCGTTTCTTGGAAAATCTCAGTGTTTCACATAACTTTCCGATAAACGCACGTACCGATTCAAGGTAATATACATCGCTCGGCACCTTCAACTCAATGTGGGCATTCTCCATGGGCTAACACCAGTCTTTTCTGATTTTATGATATTGATTAAAAAGCCGCGATTGCGCTCTTCTCAGATTCATAAATTTCAACAACGCTGGAAGCCCCTATAAGATTAAAAGTCCGAGTGAGGGTTGCAGCTAAATTGCATAGTTTGAGGTCACCACCGTTTTGGCGGAGTCGTTTTGCGATGCCGACTAACGTTCCTACTGCGGTACTGTTGATATGGCTAACGTCACTGAAATTCACGACAACCTTGTTCACCTTTTCCATCAAAAGGTTTTCCAGAACTTTCCGCAAATCCGAGGCAGCGTAACTACTTAAGTCAGTCTTTACATCAATGATTTTGACATCCGCACTTTCCCGAGTGGTAATAAATTCGGTCCCGGTCATAAAAATCACCTTCCGTATTTAAAATCCGTATCTATAATTTTAGTTTAGATTCATAAAAAAATCAAGTATTTTTTGGATTTATAGTAAATCTAAAAAATGACACATAAGGTGTGGTTTCCTTACCGCTCTATTTCACCCAGACCCATCAGGTGCGGTTGGGAAACCACACCATAACTGTCAATTTTAGGATTCTCCAAACATGGAAACCGCCTCAGTCCCAATCGTCAAGTCTATTCAAAAGGATTTTTAGTACAACAGGACTTACGCAATGTATTCAAAAGTCCCACTGATAAGGGGGATTTAGGGGGTTAAAAACACGAAAATAAGGACTTTTAACCCCCCTAACCCCCCTTATCAAGGGGGAATGCGTAAGTCCTGGTACAAGAAATATTTTCTTAAATTGATACCTATCGTAACTTATAAATGAGGGATGTGCATAAATATGTATAACAAAATAGTAATTTTCACCTCTTTTTTTCTATTGAAATAAGGTCTTCATCCTTGAAACTTCCCTACTGGGTAGATTGTAGATTGAGTTGATTAACATTGCTATTTGTAGCAGGACGATTGACAATAACAAAAAGGTTTTGACATTTTGAATACCGCTCACCGGCAGTTGTTTCTGATTGTTATCTGTTCCTGTTAGTTCACATAGCAGACTAAAGACCGGTTCAATGGCGGTTTTGCGTTTTTGCTGATATGCTTGTAGATAAGGTGATGTTTCAATCGCCTCAAGATAAGCTAACTTTTTGTCGTTTTTGGCACGCGTTATCGGTGTCAAGATGTGGTTCGCTTTTCGGTGCTTTTGATGCCACACGCTGCCTTGTGCTTTATAGAGGCTTTTGTCTCCATAGACAACATATCGCGGGGTCTGCATGTCTAACGAAACACCTAAATCACCGAGATATGCGACAAACTGCTCAATGCGCGGAGCAAGTTGTTTATAGCGACGGGATAAGATCGTCCGATCAGGGACACTTTGAACTTGAAACGCTTTACCTGGTCTTGATGTGTGAGAAGAAATAGAGACTGTGCTTTGAATCGATTTATACCTCTAAGTTCCATAAGGCAAAGAAGACAATAAGTGAACTATCAGAATGCACTTTAGGGTGCCCTTTAGGTTTCGTTTGATTGGCGTTGATAGACACCTCAAAATCTTTGTAACGTTGAAAGAGAAATGTGATATAATACTTTAGGTCAGGATAACACATGGTTAATACTCCTTTGATTGTAAATTATAGATAGAGTATAACCTATATCCTGACTAAATTCAATTATGCACACCCCTTATTTATGTAGCACAAACTGTCAGTTTGTGTCATAAGATCGCAAACTAAAAGTGAAATCAACGGTATGAATGCCTTAATGGCATTCCCCGTGCTACAAAATCGGACAAAAAAGGAGTTATTCTCTATTAAAAATGGTGTTTACATGTTTAAAATCTTATAGATAGCAACTTGGGTTTATATAGTGAAATCCAAATCTTGCTAACAGAGATTACACCTCCCATTCCTCATTAATTTTTTCTCTGGATGCCTGCATTAGCACACCTCCTAAAAATAAGATGGCAATGCCTCGGATCAAAGTGTGCCAATAGAAACTCACGTATGGCGTAAAGGTTATCGCAAAAACAATAGCAGAAAATATTAGCAGATACGCAGAGGCTGGATTTCCCCACGCGCGTAGAGATACCCCATAACAGAGGGCTGCTACAGAAAATGAGAATGCACTAATGAGTTTAAGCGCATCTCCCCATTCTTCCCATACCTCTTTGAAACTGCTGCCAAAATTTTCTGATGCTGTCTCTTGTATCAATTCATTAAGCATCTGCAGCGGTGCGGTTTGGGAACAGTGCGCCATCAGTTCCAACACTATCCAAAGGACTGCAAACCCTACTCCCAAAAGCGCCCCTGTTTTCGCATCTTTTATAAGTAGGACAGTCGTAGCAATCACTGTTGGTACTAACAAAATAAGCATGACTATACCGACTCCGTGCAGAATATCATGAGTTGTCTCAGGACGAAAAGCGAACCAATAACTTAAAAATACCATGAGAAGTCCGCTGAAAAATGCTGTTACGCCGCCGAGAAGATACAAACTTTTTGAATCGTCATTCATTTACGTCGCCCCCTTTAATTCTCTTTATGTAATAATGATAAAATCTCCAATATGTCAAAAACACCTAACAATTTCTGGACTTACATAGCAAATTTAAACGGACTCGCTAAAGAACGCACTAATGAATTATGATTAAACACACTGTAACGCTTAAAAGCGAGCAAATTGCGTAAGCCCTATATTTTATAAATGAATAATCTCTAAATTTCACCACATAAAAATTGTTGATTTTACAAAAAAATGAATTCTTACAACAGAAATGGATTAAATATAGATACTATGTCAATAAGTATACTCAAGTACCATTTCTAAGTCAACTAAAACTCAAAAAGCGAGGGCGTTTATGGTAGGTTTTCGAGTAGGACTTACCGGTTTTTTTAAATTCACCATAAATAATCTCACAATAACAACATTCTTGTTGACGAAGAATAGACGCATTAGGTATAATCTGTATAAGACAGTACGCAAACATAGTGTATCCATTGGACTGAATTCTTAAAGAGAGATCCGAGTATCAAATGAACATCCAAAAAAATGTCCTGATTGTAGATGCTGACACTCGACAACGTGAAGTGATTTGTCAAGCACTTGATGGGGAAGGGCTCAATCTGATTGTCACAAGTAATATGTATCAGGCTTTTCATCGGATTGAGCATCTGACGATGGACATTCTGATTGCACCTCTGAAAGCAGAACGGATTGATGGATTAGCTCTTTTGGAAGTGGCTACGCGTCATCATCCGGATGTCGGTATTATTTTTCTTACGGCTCCCAACGTTTTAGAAACCGATATCGGTATCAAGGCTATGTTGGCACATGAAGGCACTTATTTTCTTTACAAACCACTGAACCCTGTTCATCTGAAGGCACTGCTACATAAAACGCTTCAGAATCAACGACTTACCTTTGAAAACCGACAACTCCGCTCACAAATTGATGAAAAGGAAGGACTCTGCAGACTTACAGGTAAATCACCACAACTCATACGGATTCGAGAGATGATCACCCAAATTGCACCGACAAAGGCGACAGTGATGATATATGGTGCCCGCGGGACTGGTAAAGAATTAGTTGCTCGCGCAATACATCATCGGAGTTTACGACAGGGTAATTTGATCGCCTTTAACTGTGCTACGCTTAATGAGAATTTAGCAGAGTCCGAACTCTTTGGACATGAACGGGGGGCTTTCAGTGGTGCATATTACCAACGTAAAGGGAGATTCGAGCTTGCGCACGGTGGCACGCTTTTTCTTGACGAAGTTTCTCAACTGAGTCTTTCCAATCAAGCCCGTTTATTACGCGTGCTTGAAGAACGTGAATTCGAACGCGTAGGGGGAGATAAAACAATTCAGGTTAACGTGCGGATTATTTGTGCTACGAACCATGATTTAGAAGCTGCCTGTAATAGAGGTGAATTCCTACCCGATCTTTATGATCGACTTAATGTCGTTTCCATTAACTTACCAACACTCCAAGAGCGTGTTGAAGACATCCCACTGCTTGTCAAAGATTTTCTTGAAGAATTTTGTAAAGAAAACGGAAAAACTTTGAGAACCCTTACGCCAGAAGCCGTTAGAGCGTTGATGAAATACCATTGGCCCGGCAATGTACGCGAGTTGAAAAACTGCATTGAGGGGCTTGTCGTGATGTCAACTCAACAGACCTTACAACTGACGGACCTACCTGAACGCATCCTCAAAACTGTAGCAGAAACGAATTTTATCATACCTTCAGTCCCAACCCTCCACCAAACTGATTCTCCTGATAACGGAAGTTCCTACCTTAATATTGAAGTCGGCATGTCACTTGAGGAGATTAACCGAGAAGTTATTCGAGCTACCCTTGAATATGCCGATAATAACAAGGCAAAAGCTGCAAAAATTCTGGATATTAGTCGACGCACTATTCAACGGAAAGCCAAAGAATACGGACTGTGTGATAAGTAATTGTAACGTGAATTCGGTGCCAAGATATGAAGCTCTTAATGCTTGAATTCTACTTTAACGTGAGTTTGATAAATATTTTTAGAAGTTGCATATCATTGGCACCTGACAGTCTTTTTCTTGAAGTTCTTTATGTTTGAGTGAAGGTTTCTTCTTCAGACAGGTATAAGCGATCAAGGCAGCAACTGTGTTTACTGTATTTCTGGCAACTAATATTGTGCTTGATATTGTTCAAACGCAAGAAAAAAAGTCGTCAATTTCACAGAAAAGTGTTATGATATCCATTAGAGAACTCCTTTGTGAGTATATCGTATACTTCATAACGCCAGTTTGATAAAAGAATTTAATTTTGGTAGGACGGATCATTCCCCCTTGATAAGGGGGTTAGGGGGGTTAAAAGTCCTTATTTTAGTGATCTAACCCCCTCAATCCCCCTTATCAAGGGGGATTTTAAGAGGAATCCGTCTGTCCTGTCCTATTATCAAACTCACGTTACTTCATAATAACAAAGGGACTCTCTATTTACCAGTTTTTAATTATCAAACTCACGTTAAAACTAAATAACCCTGCTAATAAGGGGATTTTAGGGGCGGGGCCCCATAGCAAGAGCGTGTAGAGAGATAAATCATTGAAATAATGCCTTTTTAACCCTCCTTATCAAAATTGAAATCATTTATCAGACTCACGTTACTGCCCATATCTATTCCCTTTTCATCAGTCTTGATGAGTTCTTTGCGTCCTGAACAACTGATGCCTGTACAGAAAATATTCATTGTTTATAGTAAAATCTAAAATTACCTATACACAAGCGAGGTTAGGAAACCTCGCCAGCAAGGAAGAGCGAAATCGGACATGTCTACATATTTTTTGGCTTTACTATAATAACCGTTTTTATAACGAGTAGGTTGAGGTGAACAGAAGATAAAACCCAACCTATGAACGCAGCAGCGTCATCTGTGCATCCGTAAAATGCCGTTCCATCTTCCGCATCGGTTCAAGCCACTGCTGCGGTAAACGGATAAGACTTCGTAAGGAACTCGGATTTTCAAAATAGGTGTCGTCTATCTGCCAGAATTGCAGGCGCGGAAATGTCTCGTTGTTATGATAAAACGTTCCCATATCCGCCGCCTCTTGACGCATGCCTGCACTCACTGGTTCAATTGTTATAAAAATACCGATTGCATCGTTTTTATCCATCACACGGCAGAACGCACGGACTTGATTAATTGTCGGTTTACCGCTTTTGACTTCCGCAAGGATACGCGCGTCTGTTGTTTCTGTTGTTTCTGGGTCCCACAACGTGATATGCCCGACATGTGCCTCGCCATCCTTACCGCCATCACCAACCGATTTTGTGGGTTGCAGACCGAGTCGTGTAACCGCCCAGTTAGAAAAGTCGTGATATTTCCTTTCGTCACGGACAAGCATGTGAACTTCCTGCATGTTTGTTGGGTAACCGTGGATTTCGTAGTCTCTTGACGGTTCTAAGCCGTGCCTATCTGCAAGGCGGCGGCGCATCGGGTCAAGTGAGAGGATTGTCAAGTCAATGCCTATCCAGGACCGATTGAGCGTGTGTGCTGCGTCTATTGTGGTGCCGCACCCCGCGAATGGATCCATCACAAGATCGCCTTCATTGCTGGAGGCTTTTATCATGCGTTCGTAGAGGGCACGCGGTTTTTGTGTTGGGTAGCCGAGGCGTTCTTTGGAAGATGGCATAACAGGTTGCATCACCCACCAGTCTTCGGGGTGTTTTCCCTTCTCGTTCATATTATAGTTATCATAAACTCTATCCCCTCTGAACGCCCTTGCCTTATATTTTAGTCTCTCTTGGCTCTCTTCTGAATAAGGCTGTCTAACATCATCGACATTAAAAGTTATATTATTCGTTTTAGTATACCTAAATATAATATCGTGTTTTCTTGAAAAATCTTTTTTGGGAACACCGCCTCCTCTATAACACCATACAATCTCATTCCTGAAACACTCATTTTTGCTACGATTGTCCTGATCCCAGATTGCATCCATTATGCCTTTGAGGTAGTGGCTTGCAGTCGGGTCACAGTGTAGGTAGATACTTCCTGTATCTGTTAGGAGGCGGTGCATTTCGGCAAGACGTGGTCCCATAAATGCGAGATATGCACGCATTGCGCCTTTGTTCCCGGACACAGCGTTTTGCAGCACAAGGTCGTAGCCGCGCAGACATTTGTGGAGTGCTTTGTAAGTATCACTTGCGCGGGCGCGTCTTTCTATATCGGCGCGAGCATCTTGTGCGGGGTCGTCCCATGTCCATGTATCCGTAAACGCTTTGGATTGTGCAAGGGAGTCGGTAAGGAATGCGTTATAGTCGCGTCCGCTGTTGAAGGGCGGGTCGGTGCAGATGAGGTCGACGCGTTGGTCGTCCATTTCTCGCATGACTTCAAGGTTGTCGCCGAAGTATAGGGTGTTCATAGCGTATTTTCCCTTCTACTCAAGACTCTTCCGCCTGTATTGGTTCACTACTATGTTGAGTCAGGTAGTCAAGAACTTCCTTTTGCATTTTTTCTATTTCCGCCCGATACCCACTTGAAACATATAAAAATTCTTCAGGAGTGGATTTAACACGCAGTTGCATGAGCAAGTCTTGAAAATAGGCTATACGTTGCTGACTCGTTTTGAGTTCTGTATCATTTTTAATCATTTCGGACCTCTATGATACCCCGGCGAGTTCCATCACGTTTGATCTGCCAACCTTCTATAAACTCGTCAAGGGTTTGAAAAAATAGTAATGATGGGCGGATATAGAAAATACTAGCTCCGAATTCATTTGATGCTTGCTGATGGTCTAATAGTTTTTTGACCTCTTCACTGCAAGCTGCTATGTCAAAATCGTCATCAAAGATTATTACAACATCAATGTCGTTTGGTGCAGGTTTCGCCGTGATATAACTACCAAAAATAAGCAATCGTTGAAAGTGGTTTATATCTTTGGCAAGTTGATAAATACGGAGCAACCGCTCAGTTACAATTTCCCGTTGCGCTGTGCCGCTACCAAATTGACTGACTACTTCATCAATCGTTGCTTTATATATTCCTTCAGGTAAATCACCTGCATCATTTAGATCAGGAAGCGCCATTCAACTTAACCTCTATTGCGGATCCGTACAATCTATAATCTTGGTTCGATAAAAATCCGCTATTCAAATAAATAATATCGCAAGCCAGGAAGATTATCTTGCCTACACGGAGAATCCTCAAAACCGTTTTTGAGTACAATACTAAAATTGTTTTGAACGACAACATTTACTCAGTATCCTCAAGATCAGTTAAATCTTCAACATCAGCAATATCCGCCAACATTCGAGAATATTTACGTAATTCCTCTTGTAGTGCAGCCAATTCGTCGCGAAAAACGGTGCGTTCTGTTTCGTTCTCAAAGTCTCCTGTCAGACTTTTTCGGTGCCACTTTGCGGTAAAAGGACGAATCACTTGGTTAAGAACAACAATTGCGATTTTTGTAAAGTTAATACACTCCGGCCCATATTCTCTGATAACCTCTCTTGTCGTTGCGAACAGTGAATACACACTATCTAAGGCTGTTTTTTCATCACCGTATTCAATGGGCAATGGTTGTGTCGTAATCCGTGTAAGCAATTCAATATAAAGTGCCCAAGCGGCATTTTTATCCGCAGCCTTTGGAGTCCACTCCATTTGCAGAAAAGGAGACGTGATTTTCAAAGATGTCATTCCCCATTTTTCAAGCAAGTTTGAGAAATTCATTTGTACCACCTCTCACCAAAACGATTGTTAAAAATCTATTACTGTGTTTTGTAAAATCGGGCTTAGAAGGTTTCCCCCCACAAGAATGTTCTTTTGTGCTATTCCCTATCTGCCGCTAACGACTTAAGTTTTGCGAGTGCCTCCTGCTCCTCTTTTATCCACGGACGGTCTGCGGGTTTTTCCAATTTCTGATGCGGACCGCTGAAGACAAGGATATATGCCCGACGCGCATGTGCCGTGCTATTCGGTGCAGAATAGTGTAAAGTTCGACAGTGATGAAATGTAGCACCGCCTGCCGGTATCGGACATGCAACCGCTTCTGATGGATCAACATCATCTGTTACCAAACCATGCACAAGCGGATCGTTATTGATATGCCGATGCCACCGCACTTCGCCTTTATGAGATTTTGGAATAAACTGTAGGCATCCACTTTCCAGTGTTGCTCTATCAAGCGGAAGCCAAACGCTTAAACTATGCGGCAAGACTTCGGGATTCCAGTATGCCTCATCCTGATGCCACGGCGTTTCGTTGCCATAATGTGCAGGTTTCAAAATCATGTGTCCACCGCCGCCAACCTTTTCCTTTTCAACGCTGAGCAATTTCGCAGCGAGTCGTTGTGCGTTTTGGAAATAGATAGATTCGCGGAGTTCAGGGAATTGTGCTTCTGGACCTAAGACTTGCGGTAATGTTTCTTGTCCGGTGTGAGCACGCGGACCCGCTAAATCAAAATAGCGTCCCTGTTCCTCACCTGTGCGTTCAGTGAAGAGTTCATCGTAAATACCCTTGAGCCATTCAATCTCTTCATCCGTTGTGATGCGTGGAATGCTAAGATAGCCGTTCTCTTGAAAAAAGGCAACTTGTTCGTCAGTTACGTCAACGTGAAAGCTGTTGGTTTTCATAAAATCACCGAATTAAAATATCGTAAGGTAAGGCAGTGACCACTCGTTCCTTTTCAAATAGGGTTAGCCATGTCACTATCCGATGCCATTGTGTGTTTAGTTTATGAAGTGCTGGATGCTGCAGTGCTAATTGTCCAGGCAATGGTGTTGAAATGCCCGCCTCTTCTTCAAGGATGCTCTGCATGATCTGTTCAAAAAAACTTTTCTGCTCTGGCAGCACGATGATGTCAACTTTATCTTCATCGGTGAGTCCCACTTCTTTCTTAGCGATGGTCAGCGCGGTATCAAGCCCACCGAGTTCGTCAACGAGACCGAGTTCTTTTGCTTGTTTTCCTGTCCAGACTCTGCCCTGTGCAACCGCATCAATTTCGTCAAAAGTCGTTTTTCTACCGTCAGCTGCCTTGTTGACAAAATCTTCATAGATAGTCTTCATCATCTTTTCAACGCGTTCGCGTTCTGTCTCTGTAAAGCCGCCGTAATCTGAATAGAGCGTTGCGTTTTGCCCGTGCGCTATAATCTCTTTTGTTAAACCGACTTTATTATAGAGACCTTTGAGATTGAGTTTACCACCGAACACCCCGATTGAACCTGTAAGGGTGCCGGGTTGTGCGACGATTGTGCCGGCAGCCATTGAAATATAATAACCGCCAGAGGCAGCGTAATTTGCCATAGATACGATAACAGGTTTTTCGCGTTGTGTCCGCATCACTTCTCGCCAAATCAGGTCAGATGCAATTGCGGAACCACCCGGGCTGTTTACGCGCAACACGACTGCTTTTATAGCATTGTCAGCGCGCGCTTTTTCAAACGCTTTCTTTAATGTCTTCGGTGTAATTAGAGACGTTGTAGGAAAAGGCGAGTCAAAATCGGGTAAGATGGGACCGCTTGCATAGATGAGCGCAAGTTGATTTTCTGCAGGACGCGCCTTTGCACGCTGCGGTGGATTCAACATACTGAACAACTGCATTAGTCCAGCAAAACTATTCATATCCGGCACTTTTCGTTTCTTTTTATCGTCCTGTTTAGCAACCTCAGCGTCTGGTGTTTCATTGATTGCCTCTACAAGTTCATCGTAGTATTGCAGGGCGTCAACGAGTTTAGATTCATGTGCTTCCTTTGCAGTGAAAGGACCACGGTCTATCAACTCGGCTGCAATTTCTGAGGTAATCTCGTCTCTACCATCGGCAATCTTTTCCAACATTTGCGCATATAAATCATCAAGTAACTCGGTCATGGATTCACGAAAAGCATCGGACATGCCGTCGCGTGTGAAGGGTTCAATACCAGATTTGAATTTCCCCATTGCGAGCATATCCGCCTCAACGTCCAGTTTTTCCAGAAGTCCTTTGTAAAAAAGTATTTCTGCGCGCAAGCCGATTAGATTGAGACTGCCGGTCGGCATGAGCACGATGCGGTCCATCGCAGTGGCAAGGAGATATTGGGCATTGCCGCCGCTTTCAAGATAAGCGATCATCTCTTTTTCGGTATCTTTGAATTCGGCTAATTTATTTCGGACTTCTTGAAGGTTTGCCCATCCTATGCCGATATTCCCGATTTTGAAGATAACGCCAGCGACTTCATCATCGTTTTTGAGCGCGTCCAGTTTCTTGAATAATCCGCGCAATGTTTTCGTTGAAGAAGTGCCGAAAAAACTCATCTCTTTCATATCGGTGTAGGTGCCGCTCAGTGTGAATTCAACGTATTTCTTTACTGGTGGTGCTGTCTCTTCTTCGGTTTGTTCCTCAGCAGATACTGGCAGGACAAAAAAGATAATTAGGAACAGTGGGATCACTGTCTGCCAAAAGGTTTTTAATGATTTCATTTTGTTCTCCTTACGGACGGGCATGATGGCACCGCCGCGGTGATTTTTGTTTTATTTTACAATATAATGGGGGTTGTGTCAACGTAAAATGGAGGAGGTACTGATTTGAGGATTGTCCGGGTTTACTGATCCATATCAACAATTCTATCACGATCCCACAAAAGGATTGTTCCATCGGTACTACCACTGACAAGCGTTGATCCATCTACTGAGAACTTCAGTTTATAGATTTCGTTGGAATGTCCTCTCAGAATTGCAATTTCGGTACCGGTCTGTGTATTCCAGAGTCGGATGGTCCTATCTTTGCTACCACTGGCGAGGAGTTTACTATCTGGAGAGAATGTCAATGTTTTTACCGACCATGTATGTCCATTAAGTGACAAATGGTTTGGATTGGCACTCATATCAGATAATATCACTTGGCCGTTCCTTCCACCACTGGCAAAAAGTTTATTATCTGGGGAAAATGCCATGCCTATCTTAGACAAACCGGTTCCTGCTAAAAGTGTATCAGCCGCTGCTTCATGCCCCGTAAGCGTTTTTAGCAAATTTCCTGTGCTTAAATCCCACAACCAGATGGTACCATGTTCACTTGAACTGGCAAGCATTTTACTATCCGACGAAAATACCAAGTTATTCACTAATTCAGCGCTGAGTCTCGTTGGTGCATTAGAAAATATCTGCTTTTTCCCAGAGTTTTTATGTCCTGTGAGGGTTAGGAGTTTCGCTCCAGTACGTGTGTCCCACAGTCGTATACTTTTATCTTGACTACCACTGGCAAGAATAGTGTTGTCTGCTGTGAGAGCCAAAGCGGTGATTTGATCTGTATGCCCTTTAAGTGTTAAGAGCCGTTCGCCAGCCTGCATATTCCATAATTCAAGTAAGCCGTCTGCGCCGCCAATAGCAAAAGTTGTGTTATCTGATAAAACCGCAAATGCCTCGACATTATCAACTTTTTGCAAATGTTTGAAGAGATTTGTCCAAGTCTTTTTTAAATTTCGCAATATCTTTCCAGTATTGGTATCCCGTAACTGAAAGTTGTTTGCATTAAAACATAGAATAGTTTTTTCATTAGCTGCAAAGGGATATAACATCGGATGTTCTGTGAGCGTTGATATTAATTTGCCTGTGCTTACGCCCCACAATTGAAGTGAGGAATTTCCTCCATCCTCTCTTTCATTAGCTGCAACAGCAAGTGCCTTTCTCGTTGGGTGAAATGTCAACGCACCTATGCTGCGTGTGTGCCAGGATGATGCGGGCTCCGTTGATGGAATCGTGATAGTTGAAATCAAGTTGCCTGTGTTAACATCCCATAATTGCGCTACTGCAGAACGCCAATTAACAGTGGCAAACGTCCTACTATCCGAAGAAAACGCTAAGAACGGTAGCTGACGGTGATTTTCCGCTTGCTGTGGTATAACAGTAGAGACTTCACGCCCCGTGCTGACATACCAGAATTGTATCTTAATATGTTGAGTTCTTTTGGAATTTTGATTTGATCTTTTGGTTGTGGTTGTTATACCTGCAAGTGTTGTTCCATCAGGTGAAAATATCAGTTTCCTAATTGTATGTGCCGATCCCGCTGCTTGATTTGGCACTCTTTTCGGAGGATTTAACCGAATCCTCATCAATGGCGGTTCCAATTCTCCGGTCCGAACATTTCCAAAAGCTATCTCCGTCTCAGGAATTCCATCAACAAATGTTATTTTTAACTTTTTAGCAGCGAAGGTTGTTCCATCAGGTGAAAGTGCTAACGCCACAAAAGGATTATCACTTTTACGTTCTACTGGTGAAACTGGTTCATCTTCTACAAGCGGGTCACCACTTATACGTCCCGATATATCAGATAGCAAAGTGCCTGAGTTAACATCCCACATCTTAATCTTATATTTAGGAGCTCTCTCTAAGACCGTAAGGGTTTGCCCATCTGCCGAGAAAGCCAAATCTGTAAATCTCGGTCTGCCAAAATTGTTGTTCACAATTGCTGCTTCATTCTTGTAGAGCGTGTAGTGTTCGGTGTAAGTAGAGACATCAAATATCCTTATTGTATCATCCATACTCGCGCTGGCAAGTAATTTACCATTCGGAGAAAATACTAACGTGTGTATCATGAAATGCCCGCCAAGTGCTGATTGCACTGACGTGGTAAACCCCTCTCTATACCCTGGAAGGAGCGCGAGTTCTTTACCTGTGTGTGCGTCATATATCCAAATCCCTACTGTACTTGCCACTGCAAGCTGCGAACCGTCTGGAGAGAAGGCGATGGTAGTTATCTGTCCCTTTCCGAGACGCGTTTTCGCACCATCAGGTAACCCCCACGTTGTATACTCTTGGGTGAATCCGTTTGACGAAGGCAATATTAAAATTAACAGGAATGTGTAAACTAAGATTCTCATTGTCTGTCTCCTTGTCGAAACAAGCGAAGAATGCTATTAAATAGTCGTCTTTCTCAAAATCAACAAAAATTCTGACTTCATCCCATCAGGATTCTTATTTTTCCGCACACCGAACAGTTGTCGCGTTTTTATCCTATCTTCATAGACTTTTTCAAATAGGTATCCGCGTTCCGTGAAGTATTCTGTCAAGATTCGCCATAACTCAACCTCTATCCCATCAATGCGCGGATTGCCGACGAATATACAAATGGCAGCGTTCGGTTTCAATTGATTCATCGCATTTTCAAGGGCATTTATCGTGTGGCAGAAGTAGGAATCAAGACGCTTATGCAAATCTGGACGGGTGAGTTGATCTCTGACTGTATCTAACATTTTAGTTTGAATAACGCGATCTGCTTTCCGATAAGGAATTTCAAGACGGGATAACTCTTTTATTTCCTCATCGGTATGTCCTAACCAATAGAGGTCCATCTTTGTAGATCGAATATATTCCTGTGCTTGTAGATAGGGGGGCGATGTGATTAACGCGTCACATTCGCGTGGCACAGCAACATAAGAAGAATCAACGCCTCCCTGAAACTCAACCTGATTTTGATGATGTTGTGTCTGCATCACGAAGTCGTTGATGTTTCCTAACGTTTTTAGGGAGTGGTTGTACACTATCTCTATTAACTGATCTTTCCAATTTTCGCTGAGCAGTGTTTCTATCGCCGCTAATTTACGCTTGGATCTGGCTAATTTGGGTGTTCTGTGTTCTGTGTTCGAGAAACGTTTACTCACTTTTAACAACGCTGTTTTGATAATGGCGGAATAGACATCTTGTTCTATGCTGTAGATATAACCCCAATATTGCGATAACAACTCTAAAATTTCAGGTGCGTACCAGTATTGGACATTGGACCAGGAAGGGATAAAACTGTGCTTTTCATTTTCTTGCATGCCACTCAGTAATTTCAACATAAGTTCTTTGCGTAACCTTTCTTTTCTTCGATATATCTTCAACGGCATGATGTGATTCAAGAGTAGGTTAAGATCAAGTAGAACGGCGTTGCGTTTGCATAGATATGCTTCAACACCTACAGTTCCCGAACCCGCAAACGGATCGATAATCCAATCCTCTTCCTGCGTGTAGGTGTTGATTGCATATCTGACGACTTGGGGGATAAATTTCGCAGGATAGGAGACGATGGCGTGTGTCAGGTAGCCGGTATCGGTAATTTCAGGCACTAACTCTCGGAACGAGACTAACGTTACGCTGTCAGATGTCGCATCCTCTTTTGGGGCTTCCAATTCAGTGTCTATGGGAAAAAGCGTGAATTGTTTTTCCATATTGCGGTTTTCTATCAGCCACTATGAGATAGTAGAAAAAGTTTAACTTGCATGCTGTGCCAAAAAACTATTCCGCTTCTTCTCCCACTTCTCTCGCCCCTTCAATTTCTTCCTCAGTCAATTGAAAGTCAAACACATCTTCTCCTTCGTCAATAACATCTGTCTCTGTATCAGGTGGCGTGACCTGCTGCACTTCATCTGCAGGTTGTGCTGTTTCCTCCTGCGTTTCAAGTTTGGGTGCAGTCGCACCGAGGATCGTTAACCCTACAATCGCCACAACACTAACACTTGTGACCGTCATTGCAATCGGGCGTTTCCAGAGAACTTTGCGCTCGCTTCTGTCTAAAAAGGGGAGAAATAACAGTAATAACATGCCGACAGTCGGGATAACAAACGTCCCAAGTATTTCAAAGGGACCTTGGAAGTATTTCAGCAGTTGAAACAGGAAAAGGAAGTACCATTCGGGGCGCGGATCGTAATCTGCATTTGTTGGGTCTGCCACATCTTCAAGCGGAACAGGTGCGAACAGCGCAGCGCATGCAAGGACCACAAAGAGGATTAGCATGCCGACAACATCTTCAAATACCTGATCTGGATAGAACGGTTTGCCGGTTTTCATATCTTCTGATGTGTTCTTCGGCGTACCAGAAGAGCCGTAGAATCGTACAAGGAAAAGGTGCAGACCGACCAAACCGAAGGCTAACCATGGCAACCAAATCGTGTGGAGTGCATAAAACCGTGACAGTGTCACCGCGCCGACCTCAGCACCGCCTCGTAACACTTTTGCGACCACATCACCCAACACAGGCGCAGTGCTTGAGATTTCAATCCCGACAACCGTTGCCCAATACGCCTTTTCGTCCCACGGCAGCAGATAACCTGTAAATCCGAAACCGAGGGTAACCAACAGCAGCAGAACGCCGACAACCCATGTGAGTTCACGCGGTGCCTTGTATGATCCATAAAGCACAACACGGAGTATATGCAGAAAAACGATGATGACCATGGCACTGGCACCCCAATGGTGCAAACCGCGCACAAAGTTACCGAACGGCACTTCTTCGCTGATATACTTGACAGCATTATGGGCGTGGTCTGGTGAAGGAGAATAGGATAATGCCAAAAATGCTCCTGTCGCTGCTTGTAGTAGCAGCAGAAACATCGCCAAACTACCCAGTGAGAAAAGCAGATTGATATGTTTCGGCAGCGGTTTGCGCAAATGCGCCATCACCCCATCTAATGGGAGACGATCATTTAAAAATTGCTTCATTTACGTCTCCTTTACATATAAGAGACCATTTTCTACTTTGACTTCAAGTTTCTGCAACGGTTCCGGTGGTGGGCCAGCAACAACGGCACCAGTCTTATCAAAAATAGCACCGTGGCACGGACAGAGAAACGATTCCTTGCTCTCATCCCATCGGACAAGGCAACCGAGATGTGAGCATGTCCGTGAAAACACACTCCACTCCCCATTACCGACATCCGTCACGTAAACAGAACGTTTCTTTGTGGCTTTTACCCAACCATCTTTCGCCGTAAACGTGTAATTGACCTTCTTAAAACGACTGTTTTTGAGACGGTCTACCGTGCCAATATCAACCCATTGCGATTCACCTTTTTTCCATGCGGGCGAGATCGCAAATCCGATAAGTGGGATACCGGCGGCTAAACTCACTAATCCACCGATGCAGGCGGTGGCGATTTGTAAAAAAGAGCGCCTACTCTCATTTGACATCCTAATTCTCCTTTGTTACAATATGAGCGGATTTTCAGCGTGTGAACCCTCCTACAATCAAGGTTGAAAACCCCTCAGACAAGAAAGAAAACACATTATCTTTTTCGAGTTTGTCCTTCAAATGGGGTACGCAGATCGTATTTTCCTTCTTCCAAAACAGGTAGTGTGCCATCGTTAACCATCAACTCTAACGGCAATTCCTTGGTTTCTAATGGCATATAGACGACATTTTTAATACGTAAGGATTCATAAATTGCCATCATAATTTCAATGGTGTATCGGGCTTGTTCCCCTCTGCCGCGGTGCGTTGGGATTTTGCCTTCTATCCATTCAATTAGTTCTTGAAATTGATTTTTGGGTTCTGGGGTCGGTGTAATCGTTTGCCAACCTTTAGCATCTCCGTTTTGGAGCAACACTGTTCCGTTATCACCGTTGCGAATTTGCCCCTCTGTGCCAGCGATCCTGGGCATAGAAACTGCGGGATCGGGCAAGTCACCTTCGTAGATAGCACGCGCGCCGCCTTCAAAGCAGACTAATCCCATACAGAGATCTTCACAGATTGTACGGCGTTCCCACCGATCAGTTGTACGGGATGTTTGCCCAATAACCCACAATGTCTCTGGATCGGATAACAGGTAACGCCAACCATCAATCGCGTGTGTACCTGTGTTGAGTAGACCTGCGTGTGCTTTTGCTCGGTGATGAAGTGTTGTCGGTTGTCCAATGGCACCTGCAGCAACGAGTCTACGAATTTCTGTGTTCACCGGACTGTATCTGCCTTGGTGTCCAATGACAAGTTTCACATTGTTCTGTTCACATGCTTCAAGCATATCATTTGCTTGCCCCAGCGAAGCGGACATCGGTTTTTCACCCATAATCCCTTTCACCCCAGCTTTTGCTGCAGCAACTGTGGCTTCAGCACGCGGTCCCTGCCACGTCGTAATGCTAACGATATCCAAATCCTCTTTTGCTAACATTTCATCAACATCAGTGTAAATAGCTGGGACACTGTATTCATCTGCGACCCGTTTTGCGGATTCTTCGTAGATATCCATTGCTGCGACGACTTCAGCATTCTCTTGTTTCTGCCATGATCTTGAATGGGACCTGCCCATCCCGCCGCACCCGATGATTCCGATACGATATGTTTGATCCGTTGCCATAATTTCGTCTCCTTGATTTGATTGAGCATTCGGTCATATAAGTTAATGTATCAATTTCTGTCGTTTTCGTCAACAAATTTCGTTCTCACCATCACCGATATTCTTATGAAAAGGTTTGACAAACTATAGGAAATATGGAAAACTAAAACACAACGAAAAGAAAGGAGATTTTCACAATGGCAGACTATGAAGATAAAGGTTCACAGATACGAGTGACAAACCTTGAGGCTTACCCGATGGGTGAGAAGGCTTACGTCAAGATTGAAACTAACATGGACGTTACAGGGTGGGGTGAGATCAATAATATGGAGACAAACGTCACCTGTGAATTGGCACGTTCCCTGTCTACAATGATTATTGGGGAAAACCCGACACGTATTGAACATCACTGGCAACGGCTATTCCGCGCACATCGCAATATCCGAGGTGGCGGATTGATGGTGCATACGATCTCCGCTATTGATATGGCGTTGTGGGATATCGCCGGAAAACTGTGGGGTGTACCAGTCTATCGTCTACTTGGCGGTCCCTGTCGAGATAAAATATGGAAATATCCGAGTCCAAAAGCGATTAAAACGGGGCCGGGTGGTTCTAAAACTTTCGCTGGCACACCCGATGAGATCGCAAATATGGTGCAGCGGGTTCACGATACACGAGAGAAAGTCGGCTCCGATGGTGCAGTGATGTTTGATGCGCATAGTTGCATGCCGCCCCCTGTCGTTAAGCAATTTGCAGGACACCTCAAATCTGACGATTTGCTTTTCCTTGAAGAAGCATGGGTGCCGGGCAACATTGAAGTGATGCGTAAGATCCGTGAATTTGTGCCTGTACCTTTAGCAACAGGCGAACGCGACCGCACAATATGGGAGGTACGCGAAATTCTTGAGGCACAAGTGATTGACATTCTTCAACCCGATGTTGGGCATGGCGGCGGCATTACACAAGTTAAGAAAGTTGCTGCGCTTGCAGAAGCACATCACGTGCCGATAGCACCACACTGCACGATGTCCTATCTCGGTCTCACTGCAAGTTTTCACCTATCTGCCTCCGTGCCGTTCTTCCTTATCCACGAAGGCTATGAGAATGTTCTTCCTGCTGGTGTTGCACACAAAACGTGGGAGATGGACGATGAAGGTTACGTGTCCTTACCTGAAGGTCCGGGTTTAGGGGTAGAAGTGGATGAGGTGAAGGTTATTGAAGTTAGTAATTCGGGAAGAAGGTTTAATTGGCCCAACGCTCGGTTAGCAGATGGTTCTGTCGCGGATTATTAAACATAACCATTATACATTTCACATTTTCTAAAATAAAATATTTGTTTATTGGTAGATTTTAGAATTATTTATACACTTTTCATCACAGCGAGGTTGGGAAACCTCGCCTACCAAAGGGTGAAAAGTACCTATTTATTTTTATAATTTAGCGCGATTTTCCATTTTTACTATCCTTTCGCGCGTTGCAGTCTCTATCTTGCAACACAACAATAATAGGAGGAATTAAAATGGTAACCACATTGATTATTGTAACTGGAATAGCAGTCACAACACTTGGGATCGTCTGGATAGTTTTTTCTTTCGTTACAAATATAACTGGTGCAGGTAAAGGGGCAACCAAAAGTGAAATAGATGCCCTGCAGGAGCATGTAAACCACATTCAGGAAGAAATAATCTCACTGAAAAAAGAGGTTAAACAGCTTATCCAGATTGCTAAAGGTATTGCATAAAGGAGAAGATAGTATGCCGTTTCTACTACTGGTATTACTTGGGATGATGCTCTTTTTGATACTCAAATATGTCGCTGTACTGTCTACTATTACGGCGGTTGTTATTAGTGGTATAGCAGTTGTTGTGCTTGTAGGTATATGGCAGGGACCATCATATTTCTTGAGACAGTCTTCAAAACAAACCTATAGGCAAGTTGAATCGAATTTAAAGCAGATGGTTGGGGATTTGCAAGAAATTCGTTCACAACTGGAAGAAGTTGAACCACATCTACAGGATTTGGAATTTTTAAAGTACGCCCCACAGAACACCGAAGTTAAGAAATAGGAGTTCTCAGCATATCAGATACGCATTTCTTATACCATTTCTGCCTGTCGTTAAACAATTTGCAGGACACCTCAAATCTGACGATTTGCTTTTCCTTGAAGAAGCATGGGTACCGGGCAACATTGAAGTGATGCGTAATATCCGAGAATTTGTACCTGTACCGTTAGCGACCAGTGAAAGCGACCGCACAATATGCGTAAGTTATCTTTTTGTAGTTTTCATAACAATCATTATATCATTATAAAAAGTAGATACAAAGCATATTTAAGATTGACACCCATTCTGTAAAAAGAGTATAATACCAATTAACCTTATTTTGGAATTTCCGACGCGATAAATTCGGTGAGGCACAGAGACCTCGCTCTACAGATTGGGTGAACTTGATATAATGAAGAGACAGATTAAACTGCAATTAAGGGGAACTATGCTCGTAGGCATTTGCATAATTGCGTTGCTTGCATGCGGAAGCGGGGAAATCCAAAATTTTGAGGGCATTCAAATTATATCCGATCCGCGTATAGATCGGATAGACATACGAATTTATCTGCTTGATAGACACGGAACCCCTCTTATATGGAGCCAGAGCATTCTCAGTCCAAGCGTTGGTGTTAGTTCTATTTCAGAAACTGATTTTACCACCAACGTAGAAGTCTACTCCATGCGGGATGGCAAGAAACATCGGAAGGTTTACGATGGAAGGTTATACGATGTCCGGTGGTCGCAGGATCCAAATAGTCTTGATAGACTTCTGAGCGCAGAAATACCACGCAGATTCATTGCAGAAGACCCCGAACGCGATACATATTTAGGCGTTATTACAGTTGAAGTCCAAACCGAAAAACAGGGGCCTTTTACGGATACCATAGAAAGAACTGCTATTTATAAGAGATAACAATGCCTATTCACACACAAGACTATCGACATTGGGAAGGCACGCTGAAACCTCGTAATCACACACGGTGGTGGGTTATTGCGAAAGCAGAACTGAAACTGCTTGCACAACGTAAAATTGTCCGATTAATTGTTGCGATTCCGCCGGTAATCTATATTCTGTCCTACGGAATCTTCATTTATATTTTTAATATCCTTCCCAATGTACCTACTGAATTTGATATTGATAGCGGTTTTTTTCAGGGATTTCTATTCAGGCTTGATACGTTTCCATCTGCATTTTTGGTTGCGTTAGTCGTTATTTTCGGAGGGGCGGGGTTAATTGCCAACGATCTCAAACATAACGCGCTGTCGCTCTATCTCTCTAAACCGATTTCATGGGTAGATTACCTTATCGGTAAATTTATTGTGATTGGTAGTTTGCTTTTCTGCATGACGTTAATCCCTGGACTATTATTATTTCTTGAACATGTGCTGTTAACCGATACACCCTTTCTTAAAGAAAATTATTGGTTACCCTTATCTATTATCGTTTATTCATTGGTGATCACCATCATTACGAGTTTATTAATGTTGTTTTTTTCATCGCTTACAACAAATTCCCGCTATGCGACGATCGGTTTTTGCGCTGTTTGGTTTGGATTGCCTGTCCTCTACCGCATCCTTAGGGAGATTCTTTCAACAAGCACAGTAGCTTTAGTTTCGGTCTGGACGAATTTTGATCGTCTTGGAAATGCCCTCTTTGGTTTAGAAAGTGGATATAATATACATTGGTCTTGGTCACTCATCTTATTAGCTGCTTTGACTGCCGCGTGTATCCTTGTGCTCCGTCATCGGATACGTGCAGTATCAATTGTTAAATAGCCCTACATTATCCCATCTATATCTATTTTAATCTTGCACCATTTGCATCCCACATCTCAGTCTCAGCGTAAATCTGCGGAGGGATTATTGGGGTTAACGTTGGTGTCCAGCCTTGACGAAATTGCTGAACCAACCGTACAGCATTTTGATATGCGATCCGTTCCTTTGTTTCATCATTCAGGTGTGCAGATTCAATCTGTGCTTGCACAAGGCGAAAATCGTAGTAGGGAAGATCACTGCCGAACATAATTCTATCATTGCCAAGGTTATTGACAAGGTGTACTAAGTCCCAGCTTTCATCTCCCACAGGTTTTTGCGCCACGTCAAACCATATATTTTCATGTTTTCCACACTGCGCAATTGCATCAAGGTGGCCTGCTTTGTTCATTGAGACATGCCCGATAATGAATGTTATCGCCGGAAACCTTTGTGCATACGCAGCGATATTTTGTGTTGAACCTGCCTGATGTAGCAGACACAATCCGTTGTGCATTGCTACGACTTCAAGGAACGCGTACAATTCTCCACCGAGTGAATGTCCGGATAGCGCCGGATGGCACGCGAATCCGACTAAGCCATCATCTTGCATTGCTCTGTCAAGTTCGTCTACGCCTACTTGTTCATGCCGAACTTCCACAATTCCGAGCCCGATGGGAAAACGTTCCGGGTACTTTCGACAAGCATTTGCAATAACTTCGTTCTGTGCTCGCGTATCTAATACACCGCGCGCTTGCGGCCCGCCAGCTGTCGGACACGGAATTGCTCCGATAACGTTTGCGGAAGCCATCCGTGCCAGACACCGTCCGACACTCTGTCCAATAACCGGCGCGCGTGATACTGTCATGCCGATGTGGCAATGTACGTCAAAATAGGGACGCATAAGTCAACCTCTTTATAGTGACGTGAGCTCGGTCCAAGTCTTTGGACCGCAAACTGTTAGTAAATCAACGAGACCAATGCGATTGGGCGAATACCAGCGTATTCGGCATGATTCCCCGTGTTCCACAGATGCACAAACTAACAGTTTATGCTACAAGCTCACGTTGTCCGTAGCAATTTGAGTTATTTTACGTTGTAGAAACTCAAATAATTATAGCATAAGCAAGTTCTCGATGCAAGATTTTGTCATTTTGGTCCAGGGCCATTCAGGGATTGACATAACTTAAAATGTTTGTTATAATTTTTTCGCGTTAACTCACGATTTAGACTGAATAACTATGCTTCAAAACGCTAAATTTTACACTTTTTTTGTATTTTTGTTTATATTTACAGAACTTCTGGGGTGTGGAAATAGACATAAAGATCCTGAATTAAGAGTTTTTGCGGCAATGAGTTTGACAGATGCTTTAACTGAAATCGGTAAGCAGTTTACTGCAAAGCAAGATGTTAAGGTCAGTTATAATTTTGCGGCATCTTCAACACTGCAACGTCAAATTGAAAAGGGGGCCTCGGTAGATGTTTTCATTTCAGCAAGTCCCCAACAAGTTATCGCGCTTGAAACCCGTGATATGCTTGAAACTGATAGTCGTCACAACATCTTATCAAATCGGTTAGCCCTTGTTTCTCATAAAAACGCTGTTTTATCTGTGGAAACTTTTGATAGGCTTGCCGATGAGACTGTTTCAAGAATTGCGATTGGGCAGCCCGAAATTGTGCCTGCTGGCACTTATGCGAAAGAGGCTTTGATACAGCTTGGTCTATGGAAAAAGGTACAGCCAAAGTTAGTCTTTGGGACAGATGTGCGAGCAACACTTGCTTATGTCAGCGCAGGAAATGTTGACGTAGCGATTGTCTATCAAACAGACGTAACATTGAGTAAAAATGTCAAAATACTTCATGAATTTCCTGATGAAACCCACAAACCTATAGTGTATCCCGCAGTTGTTCTGAAAGATAGTGAACAAAAACAGTTAGCGCAACAATTTATTACGTTTTTAAAAACATCTCGTGCAACTAAAATTTTCGAGAAACACGGATTTGCTTGTTTAAGATCAGATTCCACGCAGTAGAAATGGGTATGCTGTATTGCAATGAGGATAACCGCAGCCGAAATTACCGCTCTTATTTTATCTATAAAAGTTGCATCGTTGAGTCTCATTGTGATGTTTCCGCCAGGACTGCTTGTCGGATGGCTGCTTGCAAAACGGGATTTTGCGGGGAAATCTCTCTTAAATACATTCGTCATGCTGCCATTGGTTCTGCCGCCTGTCGTAAGCGGATACCTGCTGCTTATTCTACTGAGTAAAAATGGACTTATCGGAGGATTCTTATTCAACGTTTTCAATTTAGAGATCGTTTTTTCACCTTTCGCTGTTGTTCTTGCCGTTTCAATAATTTCTTTTCCATTATTAGTCCGAGGTATCATAACAGGGATTGAATCTGTACCGATCGAACTTGAAAACACTGCACGTACACTTGGCGCATCACCGATAAAAGTCTTCTGGACAATAACATTGCCGCTTGCATCTCGCGGCATTATCGGGGGAGCAATTCTCGGTTTTTCCAAGAGCCTTGGCGAGTTTGGGGCTACCTTCATGGTGGCAGGTAATATTCCCGGTAAAACCCAGACAATCGCATTGAGTATTTATCATGCGGTCCAACTTGGACAAGATACCACGGTTTATCGGTTGGTGTTTATTTCAACCGTGGTGGCATTTATTGCTGTCTGGTTAACGGAACGTATCACGCTTAGGCAGCGTTAGTTTTCGATTTTTATAGTCCACAGTCCATAATTATTTGGACATCACGAACCAACACCCCAAATTTTACTTAAGAAAATCCTTGACTTTTTTTGATGCTTTTGGTATTCTTTAATAGTATAATTCAAATTGCCACCTAAGATTCCGTAGGGCAACTGTTAGTAAATCAACGGTATGAATCATGGCGAATACGCCAAATCAACGGTATGAATGCCTTTTGGCATTCCCCGTATGGTATTCGCCATGATTCCCCGTGTTTTTACAAACCCAATCTAACAGATTGTGCTACTATGTGGCAACTTAGGTTATTACATTTAAGTCACCTATTTTAGGATGTTGGTTTCTTGGCATGCAAACCGTGCTCGCTTAAGATTGAAAACAGACTATTAGGGTAGAATATCATAAAAATTTTGAATGAGGTATATATATATTATGAAATACTTGACAAAAAACGATAGAATTCTAATTTACATTGCTATGTGTATTATGTTGTTCACTGTTATCTTCACAACCAACGTGTGTTTTGCAAATGATCTTGTTTTGCACCTCTCTTTTGATGAAATGAAAGGAGACGTTGCAGAAGATCTCTCTGAATTTGGTAATGATGCAACCTTCAAAGGTAAAACCGAATTAGTTGATGGGAAGTTTGGAAACGCACTTGAATTTGATGGTGCATCTTGGGGAGAAGTGGCAGACGACGATAGTCTGCATGTCGTGGATGGTATAACTGTTGAATTTTGGGCAAATTTACGTCCAAGTGCTGGTGGTCCAGGCAGTGATGTACAAACTGGTGTTGAAAAAGGCACTACGTGGAAAGCAGGCTTGTTTACGCTCGCTGCATGGTACCGAGGTGGTTCGCTCCTTCAATTTTTTGATTTACCTGATAATTGTCGCGAACATAATATTGGCGACAATATACAAGATGAAACTTGGCACTTTCTTGCAGGCACGTGGGATGGTACCACAATTAAGTTGTATATTGATGGTGAACTCAATAAAGAATTGGAATGTAAGGGAAAACTTACTGCTAACAATGACCCACTCTTTATTGGTGCACGCGGGGGAAACCAACGTTTTGTCAACGGTGCCCTTGACGAAATAAAAATTTACAATTATGCGTTAACCCAAGGTGAACTCATGGCAGATATGGAAAATCCTACATCGGATGTTCTGCCTCAAGGCAAATTAACGACGACATGGGCGCGCATCAAAACCAAATAATTAACACAGTAAAGGAAGATCGTTGAAAATATTGATTTATCTATTACCACTGATTATAGTTACGCTTATCTCAACAGGCTGCGGCCTCCCCTTTTTTTCTGACAAAACGTCGTCTAAGGAACGAGTCGAAACCCCAAAGGAGGATGTCGCAGTCGTAAAAACTGACAAAGGCACATTCGTGATTGAGTTCTATACAGAGTCTGCCCCCGTGGCAGTCGAAAACTTCAAAAAATTGATTGGTCAGAAGTTCTACGATGGATTAACATTTCATCGAATAGTCGACGCACCTGGGTTGAATATTGTTCAAGGAGGATGTCCAAAAGGGGATGGAACAGGTAGTCCCGGCTGGACTATTGTGGACGAGTATACGAATCCGAATCAGCGGAAGCACATGAGAGGCACGGTAGCGATGGCACGCGCAAATATGCCAAATTCGTCTGGAAGCCAGTTCTATATCTGCCTCAAACCGCAGCCTCACCTTGATGGACAATATACCACTTTCGGTGGTGTCATACAAGGAATGGATGTCGTCGATCGCTTGCAGATAGACGATGTCATGAATACAATCCGATTGGAGGCGAAGTCGAAATATGTTAAGGCAGCAGAAAATTAATCAATTCCCTATTGCAATCTTGGTGTTAATGTGTCTGTTTGTGATGTTTGTGTCCGGTTGCGCGCAGCAAGATCAAAAGGCATCGGAATCCGATACAGAAGCAAAACCGGAAACCGAAACAACTACCCCACAGGAGGTTATTAAACCTGCAGAAGATAGTGAGAAAACTGAGCCTGAAGCCAAGCCAATGATTGACCCAGCGAATGCAATCGCTGTGATAGAAACGGCAAAAGGCACCATTGAATTCGAATTTTTCGCGTCTGATGCCCCACAAGCCTCAAAAAACTTCATCAAAAACGCGGGCAGCGGGTTTTACAGAGGTGAAACTTTTCATACTGTTGAATCCCTTTACATACAAGCAGGATACAGTTTTGCTAATGATAAACTCCCTATAGAAAAAAGCGAGCATCCTCTTGAAAAAGGCACAGTGCTGATGGTAAAGGAAGACGGTGCAAGCGTTACTGATGGAGATGAATTCATGATTTGTAAAGACTCTGTCGAATTAGATGGAGACCAGACTATTCTCGGAAAAGTTATCAATGGTTTAGATGTTTTAGACAGCATTGAAAAGAACGAACAAATTGTGAATATCACAATTCGTGAACGTAACACAGAGTAGGAAATTGGGTGGTCCCTAAATACTGCTGGGACCACACGTTCCCAATACTGAAAGGAAAATTGAATGGCGTTAACAGTTATTCGGACAGCGCGTCCGAGTCCAGTTTGGCAAGAAAGTTATGTGCGCGTAAAAAAAGGACAACGTCTTATAATTGATGCTGACGGCGCTTGGTCCCCTGACTTGCAAAATCGAACAGGGTGGTGCGGTGCCGATGGTGTACCTAAAACACCCGCCGGAGACGGTTATTTGCTTCCCGGCACAAACATTGGTGCTCTCATTGCCAAAATCGGAAGTGATGTTTTCGCAGCCGGGTCACGCTATGACAACCCTGCCCCCGCAGATGGTGTTATTTTTCTGGCTATGAACGAAAATCCTAACAACAACAACCAAGCGGGAAGTTTACTTGCACAAATTATTATTTTTGACGAATAATTTTGTTTAATCCAAAAAGAATTTTGATAAAATTTCCGATATCTTATCGGAATTATTGCGTCAAGTCAGGAGAAGTTAAATGGAAGAAACCGCAGCTCAGGAAGAGGTACAACTCCCCCCAGTTGATTTTGTGTCTTTTATTTCTGATCTGATTACAACCGCGCATCTGTACCTTCAAGGATTCCGCGATCCAGAAACAGAGAAAGTTATTGTCAATCTTGGCTTAGCAAAGCGAATGATTGATACCTTAGAGATGTTAGAAGAAAAAACTAAGGGAAACCTAACCGCACCTGAATCCAATTTTTTAGCAAATTCTCTCTACGATTTGCGAATGGGATATGTTCGAGCTGTCAATAGCCAGCCAGATACACCTGAACAAGATGAATCAGAGGAAGTACCTGAACAGGAAGCACCTAACGCTGACAATAGTTCAACAGAAACAGAACATCCTGAGCAAGTTACAAACAACGAAGAAGAAAACAGTGATTCCTGACCATATCGGTTGTCAGATAATAAACCGGAGTCTTGAAATTTTACATAGATTACATTACAACGGAGGACAATGAGTTATCAACGCAGGATCATTATTGCCTTCAGTCTGTTGTTTAGTCTCCTTATCATAGGAACCATCGGTTACTCACTACTTGAAAAGAATAAGTGGGGGATTCTTGAGGCTGTTTGGATGACCGTAATTACGGTAACAACCGTGGGTTATGGTGATATGGAGATGGGTGATGCTGGACGCATTTTCACCATGTTTCTACTTATCGGCGGTGTTGGATTGTTCTTCTATTGCATCACCATCACAAATGCCATTCTGATTGAAGGACAATTATTAAGTTTTTTTAAACAGAGAAAGATGATACGAACAGTGGAAAAATTATCAAACCATTACATTATCTGCGGACTTGGTGATACTGGCCTACATGTGCTTGAAGAGATGCTTAAGGCGGAAGCCAGTTTTGTCGGCATTGAGGTAGATGAAGAACGTTTGGAGCATCTTGCTGAAACCCATGATTTCTTATATCTGCACGGTGATGCTACCGATGACGATGTGCTTATCCGTGCTGGTATTGAACGTGCTAAGGGACTTGTGGCATGTCTCAGTCGGGACCAAGATAATCTATTCGTTGTGATTTCTGCCAAAAAAATTAACCCGAGTCTGCGCGTTGTTTCTAAAGCCGTAGAAAATAATTCACCGGATAAGCTTGTAACCGCAGGCGCGGATGAGGTTGTTTTACCGGACCATATCGGCGGAATTCGACTCGCTTCCGGCATACTTGAACCACATCTGATTGATTTTTTTGCCAAAATGCAAGTAAGTCGACAAACAACACGGTTCGCTGAATCTATTATCCAACCTGACTCTAAACTTAATGGAATTACAATAGAAGATGCCAGTATAAAAGAAGAAACAGGGTTAGTCGTGATAGCGATTCGTAGTAAGGATGGCACATATATTTATAATCCTTCTGGAGACTTAAAAATTGAAGCGGGAGATGCGCTTTTTGTTATATCTGACCAAAGACAGCTGCAAACTCTTCATAAACTTACCGAAGATGCACGTTAGAAAGAATTAACTGTCTTAAAATTTTGAAAAGGAAGCAACCGTATGCTTGCAACTGTCCTAAGCAGTGCAGTGCTTGGAATTGATGCCTATATTGTGAAAGTAGAGGTAGATGTCGCGGATGGTCTGCCTGCATTCAGCACTGTCGGTTTACCAGACAGTGCTATTAAGGAGAGCAGAGATCGGGTTACAGCGGCAATAAAAAACTCAGGCTTTTACTTCCCGCCAAGTCGAATTACTGCGAACTTAGCACCTGCGCATATCCGAAAAGCGGGATCCGCTTTCGATCTACCCATCGCCATCGGTGTAATGGCTGCCACGAATCAGGTAGAATTAAGCAGCCTTGAAAGCACAATGATATTGGGTGAGCTTGCACTTGATGGAAACATTCGAAGTATACAAGGTGGACTCCCAATAGCTATTGCAGCGAAAGAGAATGGCGTGCAGAATCTCATTCTGCCTGCTGAAAACGCAAAAGAGGCAGCAATAGTTGATGCGTTGAAAGTTTATCCCGTTGAAAGTCTATCGGAAGCTGCCGCATTCCTAAATTCTGCCAAAGATATACCCCGTGAACCACACACACTTAGTTCGACAATAGAAAAAGAGGATACAACACCCCTTCTTGATTTAATTGATGTGAAAGGGCAGGAACATGTAAAACGTGCGGTTGAGGTATCTGCAGCTGGCGGACACAATCTGATTATGATTGGGCCACCCGGTTCCGGTAAAACGATGATCGCCAAGCGAATTCCTTCAATATTGCCAACGTTGTCTGTAGATGAGTCTTTGGAAACAACAAAGATTCAGAGTATTGTCGGCATTTTACCGAGCGATACGCCGTTGGTAACGAAACGTCCGTTTCGGTCTCCACATCACACGATTTCTGATGCAGGATTGATCGGCGGTGGGAATGTGCCACGCCCTGGAGAGGTAAGTCTCTCACATAACGGTGTGCTTTTTCTTGACGAACTCCCAGAATTTCGTAGGAACGTACTTGAAGTCATGCGGCAACCTTTGGAAGATGGTCACGTAACGATCTCACGTGCTGCTGCATCGCTCACCTATCCTGCCAATTTTATGTTGGTTGCAGCGATGAACCCATGTCCTTGTGGCTTCTTCAGCGATCCAAATCGTGAGTGTAAATGCACACATAAACAGATACAGACTTATGTCTCTCGTATTTCCGGCCCGTTGTTAGATAGGATAGATATTCAAGTTGAAGTCCCCGCAGTGAAATATGCTGAGCTTTCTGCAGATGTAACGGGAGAACCGTCAACCACCGTGCGCGAACGGGTAGAAGCAGCGCGCCGAATTCAGCACCAACGTTTTGATGGCACGACAATACACGCGAACGCAAATATGGAATCCAAGCAGATTCGGGAATATTGTACGATTGAATCGCAAGCACAAGACCTGCTACGTGTCGCTATCAATCAGTTAGGATTGAGCGCAAGAGCTTATGACCGCATTTTGAAAGTATCACGCACCATCGCCGACTTGGATGAAAATCCAAACATTGAACCGGGACACGTCTCTGAAGCGATACAATATCGGAGTTTAGACCGAAGTTTCTGGAAAAAATAGAAGCCTTAAAAGTAGTAGGCATGCTACGTCGTGCCGTAACAAAGCGAACGGTTAATTGTTATAGTAGAATCCATAATTATTTATACATGACGGTAGGCTCGGTTTCCTAACCGAACCTGTGTTCATCGTGCGGTTAGAAACCGCACCTACCAGAGGAGTGTAAACATATTTTTGGATTTCACTATAAATTCACTATAGACACGGGGGATGACAATGCAACCCAATTTTATTATCTTTTTGACAGACGATCAAGGCTACGGTGACCTTTCCTGCATGGGTGCTACAGATTTCAGAACACCGCATTTGGATAGAATGGCAGCTGAAGGTATCCGTTTTACAGATTGGTACTCCAATTCACCTGTCTGTTCACCTTCGCGTGCTGCGTTATTAACAGGACGGTACCCGTGTCATGCAGGGGTGCGATCAATCTTAGCGGGACATCGCACTGCTACAGGATTGCCGCCTTCTATTCCGACAATTGCGACTGCACTTAAGGAACTCGGTTATTATTCAGCAATGTCAGGGAAGTGGCATCTTGGACTCGCTGAAGGTTCACGACCTGAGGATCACGGGTTTGATGATTGGTTCGGTTTTATGGCAGGATGCATCGATTTCTATTCACATATCTTTTATTGGGCATTGGGACGACCAGATTTCGACCAAACCCATGACCTCTGGGAAAACGGTGAGGAAATATACCGAAATGGTGAATATTTTACGGAGTTGATTACAGAATACGCAATAAGATATATCCGAAAATCTATTGACCTCGGCAAGCCATTTTTCCTCTATGTACCTTACAATGCTCCGCACTATCCGATGCACGCACCGCAGGAATATGTAGATAGGTTTCCAAATCTACCTTGGGACAGACAAATTATGGCTGCAATGCTAAGCGCTGTTGACGATAGTGTCGGTGAAATTTTTGCTGAATTGGAGCGTCAAGGTATCGCTGAAAATACCTTCTCATATTTCCAGAGCGATAACGGACCTTCACGGGAAACCCGAAATTGGTTAGATGGCACACAAGACCCTTACTACGGCGGCAGTGCGGGGAAACTCAAAGGACACAAATTCAGTCTCTATGAAGGCGGTATACGTTCTCCCGGCATTATGCATTGGCCTAATGAAATTCCTCCTGGAAATGTCATCAGTTTAGTAGGTGCTGCAATGGATGTTTTCCCAACTTTTCTATCCGCTGCTGGTGGAGATTTATCAAAATATCAACTTGACGGATTAAGCCAAATAGGGGTGGTGTGTGATGGATGGTTTTCACCTCATACCGATATCTTTTGGGAAATGGGGAAACAGACTGCTATGCGACGGGACAATTGGAAATTAGTACTCAACGGTCAATTGGTGGAAGGCGCACCGCCTGAAGATGATGTCCACCTTGCTAACCTTGAAACCGATATGGGCGAAACGAAAAACTTAAAAGATGAATTTCCTGAAATCACTGCTGAGTTGACAGAAGCAGCACAAACGTGGCGGCAAGGAATTGAAGACTATTGGGAAGCACATAAGGAAGAACGGAACGGTACGACCGGGTATGTGAGGCAGTAGTGTGTTAACCGACAAACAAGATGCTTTTGGACACCTTCTTACCGATTATCAGAATGGAGAGGAAAACGTTGAAATCGTTGAGCGAGAGGATGGTTACATTGACATAAGCTCCTTAGGACCTCTCGACTATTTTGCGGAATATCCTGAGTGGGCAGAGCACCAAAAACTTGCTATGGGGTATGCTACTGGACGTGTTTTGGACATAGGTTGTGGCGCAGGACGACATTCGCTCTATCTGTAGGAACAAGGACATGATGTTTTAGCCACCGACATTTCACCATTAGCCATACAACTTTGTCAACACCGAGGACTCAAAAACGCCGCTGTAGTGCCGATTACACAACTCAATTCCAAACTCGGTGTCTTCAAAACGATCATCATGATGGGACACAATTTTGGACTTGTTGGCAGTTTTAAGAGAGCACGATGGTTATTGAAACGATTCGCGAGTATGACAACAGATGACGGAAAGATTATCGCTGAAACGATGGACCCATATCAGACAGAAAATCCCGCCCATCTCGCTTATCATCGATTTAATCGAGAGCGCGGTAGGATGAGCGGACAACTAAGACTGCGGATACGTTACAAACAATATGCCACCCCTTGGTTCGACTACTTGTTCGTTTCAAAATCGGAACTGGAAGATATTCTCGTTGGAACTGGTTGGGCAATTGAACGCTATATTGACTCACGCAAGCCCACATACATTGCAATTTTGAAAAAACAGGATATGTAATGACACCCTTCAAATTTGCCTTTATTACAGATACACATCTTTATCCAAATGCCACGCAAAACTTTGCAGGTGGACTACAACAGCAAAAAAATAGCGTAGCGCTTTATGAAAAGTTAATCGAACAACTCAACGTTTTTGATCCTGCATTCGTAATTCATGGTGGGGATATTGTTTGCGGTGGACAAAGTTTTGACATGTCAGCAGAGGAGTATGTAGAAGCTCTAAATACCGCTCAATCACTTGGTGAACGTCTAAATATGCCTTGTTACTATATGCCCGGCAACCACGATCTTGACCCAGAGACCGGTTCAAAAGCCTCGTATTTAGAGCGATTCGGCATAAACGGCATGGGATCTGTCAGCTTTGTCAAGGAAAACATCCGATTTATTCTGCTTGATGCACAAGAAGTTCCCGAAGACTTGACGCATGGGTATGTCAGTACGAATCAGCTTGCTTGGGTAGAACGTGAATTGAAAAAAGCCGCAGATTACGGTGAAGAAATCTTCTTTTTTTCGCATCAACTGCCGTTTCCGAGTGTAGAATTTCAGGGAATCGGTTCAAGAATTGCGAACTCTGCTGAGATTTTTGAAATTGTAGCACCTTTTGAGAAACAAATCTTAGGCTTCTTTTGTGGACACCAACACCTCAACCGCGTTTTTAGAGAACAAGGTTTATTGTGTATTGTAACATCTGGTATTATATGTTATCCGATGATGTGGCGACAAATTCATGTTTATACCGATAGAGTTGAGGTAAATTCTGTGCCTGTTGACTTGCCAGATGTACTTGCCGAATCCGAAGCAGTTAATCCGGACAATAACCTATATCTATCAGGTCGTCCCAGGGATCAGGTATTTACTATCCAACGGAAAAGTAATGGAGTCAATGGCTAAATGTTTTGATGTATTGTAAACCTATGTAGTGGTTTCCCAATCTTATGAAGGTTAGGGTGCCATCTGGCTCGTTTTAAGCTTCGGAATTTTTTAATTTATTTGCATCAATTCAATAAGACTTTCGCAATGTGAAGAAAAAAAAGAAAGGGTCTGTGGGATAAATGAAACAAGAGATGCTGATTGACAGGTGAACACTGTTGGATAAATGAGTTTAATTAATCATATACCGCACCTAAGGAAAAATCAATGAATTGCCTTGATTATGGACTTTCTTTTATTAACTCTGTTGGCAACGGAAATGCCCCCCGCTTTTGGGTCGAATCTCGATGCCGTATCATAGATAACACAGATGGAAGTTTCAGCGATTATTACCAATGTGGTTCGTGTAAGAGTGAACACACCTTTGCGGAGAAAAATCTCTTCATAAATCCAAACTATGACTTCCTCCCTGTTTTTGGCGAAAAACATATAGCGGTATTCAGAAGGCATGCTTACTGTAACGATAACTACGTTGAGTATAGACCGGCGCAGGATTATTGGGGAGGCTCCCTGTTTGATGTTCAAGAGGCATCGCAGGTCCGAGTCCTTGATAGCAACGCCGCCATTATTGAGGCGACACAAAAATGTCTACCCATCGTAACGCACACAGAAATATGGGATACCAATACACATCAGCGGGCAATTATCGAGTGTCCGGTTAAAACGATGAACATAGATGAAAACGCAGGCATCTACCAAGTTGATACAGGAATTGTTCTATTTCCAGATCTGTCAAAGCGATATGATCGGCAGATTGAGACATTCAGCCTCGCCTACGTTGCTTTCAACGCATCGCACTTCGCTGACTTTGTTATCGAACGCCCCACTGCCATCATTAAAAATGGAGTGGAAGTTACCCAAGTTTACCACTATTCCGAAATTCGGAGTTTAGAAGCAAAGAATACCGTGTTCTGCATCGGTGAACTTTGACAGACACTCTCATGTAATTGAAATAGCGTCTATCTTTGCTTTACAATACAACAAATGAGCTCAACGTAGCAAATAGTCAAATGATTGAAGTTCAAAACCTCTCAAAAAACTATGGACCATTTCAGGCACTCAATGATATATCCTTTAGTGTGGACAAAGGGCAGATCGTAGGATTTCTCGGTCCCAACGGTGCTGGTAAAACTACGACAATGCGCGTTCTTACCTGCTTTATGCCTGCAAGTAGCGGAAAAGTCACCGTTGCGGGGTATGATGTTTTCAAAGAATCGCGTGAGGTACGTAAACGGATCGGTTATCTCCCCGAAAACATACCGCTTTACACTGAAATGACGGTCACAAAGTATCTTTCTTACATGGCAAAGATCCGAGGCGTTTCGCGTAAACAGATCAATGAAAGGTTGGGGACTGTTATTGAGTCGTGCGGATTAACCGAAAGACGTAATCAGATTATTGGACAGCTGTCACGCGGTTTTCGGCAACGTGTCGGTTTAGCACAAGCTTTGGTACATGACCCTGAAGTCCTAATTCTTGACGAGCCGACATCCGGTTTAGACCCACGCCAAATTGTTGAAATCCGCGAATTAATCAAGGCGCTCGGTAAAGAGCGCACCATCCTTTTTAGCACTCATATTCTTCCCGAAGCGAGTCAAACGTGTGAACGACTACTGATTATCAATAAAGGCAAAATAACGGGTGATGTCCAATTGTCAAACGGTCGTGCTGTTTCAAAAAAGACACTTTTCATTGTAGTAACTGCTGGACAACCAGATGAAATAATAGATGCACTCACAAATATTCCTGACATTATTTCAGTTGAACAGTCTGTTGTAACCTCAGGTGAAACTTTGGCATTTCACATACAGTGCACTCTCACAGACGATATACGGGCAGCGGTAGCAAAAACTGTTATTGATTGTGGTTGGAATCTGCTTGAAATGCGGACCGATGAGATAAGTTTAGAGGAATTGTTCCTATCTTTAACCTCTGAAACTGCTGAGTAGAGAATGTATAATGTATCTGGCGAAGATTGTGAAAATTTACTGCTATTCATTATTTTGTGTCGTATTATGCAGCGGTTTGGTTGCCTGCGGCAGCGATAATTCAGAGAGTCTTATCCAACCTGACACCGAAGAAAGTCGTGCCGTAATTGACGTTGACGAGATGGTCTTAATCCCCGCAGGAGAAGTAACCCTCGGCACCACTGAAAAAACAGGTTTGACGTTTGGTAACGAAGCCGATCAGCGTATCGTTTTTGTTGAAGCATTTTATATTGATAAGTATGAGGTGACAAATGGACAATACGCGAAATTTCTGTCGGAAACAGGTCATAGGAAACCGAATTTTTGGGATAACCCAACGCTCAATGCCTCGGAGCAACCGGTTGTGGGTGTCAATTGGGAAGACGCTGAAACTTACGCCGAATGGGCTGGGAAAAGATTGCCCACTGATGTTGAGTGGGAAAAAGCTGCGCGCAGCGCGGATAATCGGTTCTATCCTTGGGGTGATAATTATAACGCTTCGTTTGGAAATTTTAACGATGGCGGACAAATGGATGGTAAGTTGGATGGATACGCAATGGAAACTGCCCCGGTAGGGAGTTTTGGTAAAGGAATCAGTCCCTATGGACTGCATGATATGTCCGGTAATGTTTGGGAATGGGTAATAAGTGTTCTTGATGATAATGCCGTAGGAGAATACACAAAAAAGTAAATTTAGAACTGACCAACGGAATAATCTATACAATCCGCGGCGGTTCATGGACGAACGGTCCTGGTGATACACGCACTACAGTTTTTTATATTTATCCTGCTCAATGCAGCGACCACAGTAGTTCTGTTGGATTTCGTTGTGCTAAAACACCTTAACGCTTCTGTAGCAAAGAAATTCTTACTGGGACACTATAACTAACCCAAGTTGCTATTTATATAGCACAATCTGTATGAAGATTAATTTATTAATTCGGTAATTTTCATTATGCATGTTCGGAACATTTTAAGCGCTCTTCAGTCCCGTAGGGACGCAATGTTTATAGAAAAACGCTTTCACCGTCGTTCTTGAGTTCCGTAGGAACGGCATATTTATTGTTGATGTGTTTCGAAACATATCGTCCCTACGGGACTAAGGGAATGAGATCGTCCGCGCTGCTATAAACATAGCGTCCCTACGGGACTAAAGAAATTACCGAAATATTTATTTAATCTTCATTTAGATTGTGCAATTAGTCCGCAAACTAACAGTTTGCTCTACAAAATCGGACGAAGTATGTCTTATTCCCTCTAAAAAACGGTGTTTGCATGTCTAAAACTTATAGGTAGCAACTTGAGTTATACTATGAAAACCCAAATTACATTGAGATCATTGATATATGCTTTGATGATATTGATAACTACCCTGTCCGGTTGCGGTGGAGACGAGAAAATCCCTACTGAAGATGTAGAACCAGCCGATGCAGTAGAGATTTTGGAAGAACTTCCACCAAAAGAGGCTGAAACAATAGATATTCCGGAGGGGATGGTTCTTGTGCCTGCAGGTGATTTTCTGATGGGAAGTGATCCAGATAAAGACCTATTGGCAGACCCGCTTGATGAATTCCCACAACATAAAGTCTATTTAGATGCTTTTTTTATTGACAGGTATGAAGTCTCTAACGCTGACTACACCAAATTTGTTGAAGCAACAGGACATCGCAATTCTACCTTTTGGGACAACCCAAAATTCAATCATCCAGACCAACCAGTTGTCGGTGTGACATGGGGGGATGCTGCAGCTTATGCAGAGTGGATTGGAAAACGCTTGCCAACTGAAGCGGAATGGGAAAAGGCAGCACGCGGGACAGATGGGCGTATCTGGCCCTGGGGCAATGAATTTGATCCAACAAAATGCAACTTTGACGATGAAGGAAAATTTGATGGACACTTGGACGGGTTCGCGATGGCCGCACCAGTGGATAGTTTTCATCAAGGAGCTAGTCCTTATGGCGCACTCAACATGGTCGGAAATGTCGCAGAATGGGTATCAGACTGGTTTGACATGGATTATTATTTAATTAGCCCAAGGGAGAATCCAAAGGGACCGGAAAATAACGGTATGGGTAAAAAATCTTGGCGTGGTGCCAGTTGGTTTGCCGGTTTTAGTCACATGCGGTGCGCTTACCGAGACTATGATGACATTGTTGCCAGTGGACAGATACGCGGATTCAGGTGTGCAATGGATGCCCCTAAATCAGAGTGATTCCAAGCTTGCTATAGTCCAACCTATAATTAATGGGACACTTCTGTACCGCAACCTATTAGTTTGCGCACTTATAGACACAATCTAACAGATTATGCTACAAAGGGACAACTTAGGTTATACGACAAGGAAATACAAGATGTCGTTTCTTGTTTCTACTTCAGAAATGCAGCGCATCTGCTCAATAACGTTTCGGATTATATGCTGTATCACTTTCTTCCTCATCGGTTGCGGAGATGAAGGTTCTCTACCAATCAATGAAGATATTGAAACAGAAGTAGATATCTTTACAAAACGTGAATGGGCAGTCCTTCAACGTTTATCTCCACTCCCTGCAACACCTCCGTTAAGTCCTACAAATCGTGTGGCAGATAATCCTGAAGCCGCACAATTAGGACAGATGTTCTTTTTTGATGAACGATTTTCAAAAGATGGCACCGTTTCTTGTGCAACATGCCACTCGCCATTTCACGGGTTCGCAGATGTAGAAGCAACTTCATTAGGAGCAGGCAGAGGTACAAGAAATGCACCAACACTGCTTAATGTCGCCTATAACGAATGGCAGTTTTGGGACGGTAGAGCAGATACACTCTGGTCGCAGACACTAATTGCCCTTGAAGGTGAGAAAGAACAAGCAGGCACACGACTTCAGTACGCACATCTCATCAAACGGTTGTATCAAAAAGATTATGAAGTCGTATTTGGTCCACTGCCCAATTTGGCAGACACTAACCGATTTCCTCTTGACGGGAAACCCGGAGATACGCAGTTTGACAGCATGTCCGAAAAGGACAAGATAGCGGTTAACACTGTTTTTGCCAATATCGGCAAAGCAATTGAGGCTTATGAACGTCTCTTGATCAGCGGCAATGCTCCGTTTGATAAATACGTAGCAGGTAATTTGGATGCGATCAGCATTGAAGCGAAGCGCGGCTTAAAACTTTTTATTGGGAAAGGCGTTTGTATTCTCTGCCATGATAGCCCTAATTTTACAGACAACGAATTTCATAATCTTGGTGTCCCGCAAGGAAAACTCCCCTCAGATACCGGGCGTTATGATGGCATTAAGCAGCTCTTAGACAACCCGTTTAATGGCGGTAGTGTCTATAGCGATAGTCCGGAGACTCCCCAAAGGATATTGAATTTTCTGGAGCCAACACAACAACAAAAAGGACAGTTCAAAACGCCCACGCTGCGAAATGTTGAACTCACTGCCCCATATTTCCACACAGGCGATTTTCCGACATTGGAATCTATCATTGACTTTAATAATGCTGGCGGCGTTCCATCTGGGTTTGTTGGGATGCGCGAAGGAACGCTGGAACCGTTGAACCTGAGCGAACAAGAAGTGCAAGATTTAGTGGAATTTCTTCTAACTTTGACAGGCGAATTACCCTCTGAACACCTATTAAGAAAACCGGATCTGCCCTAATTCATTCCTGTTAGATGTCTCCAAAATATACGGCACTCCCTGGTAGGTGCGGTTTCCTAACCGCACTTACACTAAAATAATTATTTTTCTTGACAATTTTTTGAAGATTTTATATAATAAAAGCAAGTTTTAGAATTTGTGTTGTGAAACTTTAGACAAACATAAGAGGTAATTTTGTCCGCTGAATATCAGGACAATGTTTAAATACACAAAAGGTGTACAAAAATGCGAAATGATAACATCAACCGCAGTCCTAAAAAAGCGAATAGAATAAATCAACATCACAGTTGGTCTATTTTTGCCTTTTCTACGCCAAAATTAATCTCAAGTTTGAGTCCCCCCCCCCCCCCCCTACAGTTAACGACTGTATCAGAACTTCAGTTACGGACAAAAAGACTCATGTCGGCATTGACCGTCAGTCTTTCATTGCGCCCTTACGTTCTCTATCTCACATGGAGAATGTGTGGGCTATTTTGTTTGCAGAAGGAGGGATATTTTATCCTAAAATTTATTAACACAACGCGTGAAGATTCCTAATGTTATTTTAGGAACTTTATCGTATAACTTTACATAAAGGAGTTAGAAAATGAAAAAAGTAGTTGTTTTTATGGCATTTGCCTTGGGGTACTTTCTTGTAGTAGCCGCTACCCCAACTATGAGCATAGCGGCACCTCTCGGAGAAGTTGCAATCTATACCGAAAAAGCCGGCTGGATTGCACAACCCGCAGCAGCAAGAGAAGGTAAAGAATTGGCTGATCTTCTCAAGAAACCTAAAGACGTTGTCACACTAACAGGGAAAGAGATCGGTCCATGGGCGGAAAAACATACTGACAATGGGCAATCCGATATTATCGTTACTTTCGGTGATTTTCCAGAGACACTTTACACCCCAGGAAATGCTGATCCTGATGGTTCTATCGCTGAAGAGTTTCTTGAAGGCGGAAATATCTTCTTCAATACTGCGGATTATATCTTTTACGTGGTGAATGGTGCTGGGACCAACGGTGACCAAGCCTTAAAAAATATGATGGACATCAACGCCGATATGTGGTCAGATGGTACCGCCATCAAACCGACAGACGATGGTAAAAAGTATACGCCAACTCTCGCTGCCTTTACCTCAGCACGTACTTTCAAACGAGCTCAAATTGTCAACCCATGGGAGGTAGAGGTCGCCTTTGGTGACAACGGATCAGGTTTTCTGGATCCAGTAATTGTGCATGATACCCAAACCGATGGACGAATCGGCATCGCTTATCAAGTAGCTGGTAATGATGGACTCCCACGCGGTGAGGTATTTGCCGAAATGATTGATAACTATTTGGCTAATGTGCTTGATGCTGCAGCTGTTGATCCGAATCAAAAAGCGACTACCACGTGGGCACATATCAAATCTGATTTTTAACCTATATCTATAGGGACGTACTGTTTGTTACGTCCCTATAACCATTGATCCATTAACTCAAATCTAAAAGGAGAAAATAATGAAAATTAGACACTTGTTAATTCTATTTACAATCCTGTTCGCTTTTACTGTTACGGCATCAAGCTGGGCTGATCTCGGTGATGTTGCAATTTTTAGTGAAGGCGTGGGATGGATTTCGCAAGAGAATGGTGACATTCAACGTGCAATCGTATTTGATAACCTGAAAAACGATGTTCCAGCTGTTGATGAAGTGGTTTACAAAACCGATGCAGAAATTGGGCCGTGGGCAGAAGAACGCATTGACGATGACGTTGCGGATATTATTATTGTCTTCGGATGGTTTCCAACCACGTTGTACACCCCTGGAAATTCACAGGTTGACGATTCTATCGCAGAACGGTTCATCTACGGTGGCAACGTCATTCTGAATTGCTGTGACTACATCTTCTATGTTACTGAAGGTGGTGGTGCTAACGGTGATAATGGGTTGAAGACTATCATCAATATCAACGCGGATATGTGGGGTGATGGAACACAGATTACACCAACTGACGTGGGTAAAGAATACACCCCTTCATTAGTGGATTATACCTCTAACCGTCCGTTCAAAAGTGATCAGATTGTTGATCCCTGGAGCGTTGAAGCCGCTTTTGGAGACAACGGTGCCGGATTCTTTGATCCGGGTATCATCAAGTTGAACAACAGCAGTGGCCGTGTCGGTATTTGTATGCAGGAGGGAAACAATGGAACTCTCCCGCGTGGCCAAATCCTCATTGAGATGATTGACTTTATCTCTCAACAAGCAGACGTGGTTACCCCGGTTGAACCTGCTGGAAAGGCAACAACAACTTGGGGACATCTCAAAGCTGTACGTTAACTTTTTATTTATTTGTTAAAAATAGTGAAAAAGAGCATCTTCCTACTTGAAGGTGCTCTTTTTCTTTTTATAGTGGATTCTACAATTAACTTTACATCTGAGCTGTAGGAGGGAACTCCGGGGAATGCCAAAAGGCATTCATACCGTTGATTTGGATTCCCGACTATCAGTGAGTTTTGTCGCGATTCGGAGATCGCTCCTACAGAATATATGTAAACTTATTTACATAATAGGACTTACGCATTCCCTCTTGATAAGGGGGGTTAGGGGGGTTGAAAAGGCGTTATTTCAGTCATTTAACCCCCTAAATCCCCCTTATCAGAGGGACTTTTCAATACATTGCGTAAGTCCTGCATAATTTACTATATAACCCAAGTTGCTACTTATGTCCCACAATCTGTATGAAATTTAAGAAAATAAATCGGTAATTTGGCGAGGTTAGGAAACCTCACCAGCGGGGAGTACACTTGCCTCGTACGGATGGAAAATTACCGAATTAATAAATTGATCTTCATACAGGTTGCGGGACAGAAGTATCCCATTAATTGTCCGTTGGACTATAGACGAGAGAGGTAGAAAAGCTAATTCCAGAGTCTTATGCCCTTTTGTAGAAAGCTGTATTTAGCATCCGCATTTAATTTCCTTGCCCTGAATGCCCTGCTTCCCTTTCGTCTCGTAACCATCACGTTTCCACCAATCTAAACCGCCAAGTAATTCTTTGACGTTAAACCCTAATTTTGCCATGTTCAAAGCACCCTTTGTAGAAGCGTTGCAGCCGATACCATCGCAATAAGTAACATACAACTTTGATTTGTCAAGATCACGTGTAGTTGTCTCAGACATTGTTCTATGTGGGATATTGAGTGCTGTTGGTATATGCTCAAGTGTGTATGCTTCTGGAGAACGGGCATCTATTACAACAACACCTTCTCCGTTATTGAGTGCCTCACTGAGATCCCAAGAATCTGTCTCAAATTCCAACTTTGCATGGTAAAATTCAAGTGGATCCATTTTATTAATATGACTCCTTCATCCGTGCCCAAGTGGTTGCTATTTTGCCTATGGGTGATACGAACAATGCTTCTTCCAATCCATTATTCATAATATCATTGATGTCATCTGCTGATAGCGGTTTGTTAAAGACCCCAACTTCATCAATGACACCTATAAAATCCCAATTTGGGTTTCTCCATGCTGCGAGGCGTATTTCAGCCCCCAGTTTTTCATCAGCTTTTCCAACGGCTTTTTCACCGACAAGTTCACCGTCAACATAAAGTTTAAGTACATCACCATCATGAGTAATTGCAACAAAATTCCACTCATCCTGCTCCCATTCACCACCTCGGACGTTGGTTTGTGCTTGGTCAGCATTTGCTGCAATACTTCCGTAATAATCATTTGGTCCTATCTGAATTGTAGGATTATGCCAATCATGTTCAATAACACGTGTGTTGGCATTGGGTGGGTTTCCGGTCGGTTTTACCCATAACAGATAAGTAAAACCCTCAAGATAATTGTCAATAGTTTTACTTCCAGGTATCTCGGCTCGAGAAGCCCCATCAAACGCAAGTGCATTACCGATTTTTCCATCAGTCCATTTTGCACCAATAATTTGTCCGTCATTTCCATTCCCAGAAGTATCTTTGATTTCTTTTCCTTGTCCCTCGTCAAGCAGCCAAATACCTACAATCGATTCTGGATCAATTTCAGCATGAATACCCTGAAAAGAGATTACGAGGACTGTAAAACAAAGTATCATTACTATTATATTTTTCATTTTGGTTACCTCTGCTTTTAAGTTAATTATCTATTTAGTTCTTCCCACAATGCCCGATAGAAATTCATTACTCGCACTGGGTCAGAACTGCCTGCAATTTCTGCCAAAGTGTAGCCTGAATAGCCAGACTCTTTCAGTAAAGTGAATAGTTCTCGCCACGGATACTCCCGCCGATGTAGTTCTGTGATATGAACCAAGCCGATTCTGCCTTTGACGTAGTTGAAGTTGTTCTGAATAGAACCGTTTTCCACTTCGCCAAAGTTGGAATTCCAGCATACGTATACGTTTTCGTGGTCGGCAACATCAATAATAGTCCGTATATGTCGAAGTTCGGAGGTGCCGCCACCGTGTACTTCCAGTCGAATTTGAACGCCAAGGTCTGCGGCGAATTCACCACATTCTCGCAATGCCAATCCAATTTGTTCTAACGTCTTTTCCACAGGAACTTCACTCGGCAGTCCATTCGGGCGCACCTTTACACCCGGCGCGCCGACATCTGCTGCTAACTGTGAGTATTCCTTTGTCCCTTCTATATTCTGCCGAACAGCATCTTGATCAGTTGAATGATAGTCGAAAGCGGATCCCAACCCTGCAAGCTCAATAGGCGAATCCTCAAACTGTTGTTTAACCGCCGCACGTTCACTTGCAGAGAGGCTAACCTCAACGCCGTGTGCGTGTGTTGTTCGTAACTCCACACCTGAAAATCCTGTTTCCGAACACCGCTCAACGATAGTCGGAACATCCCAATCTTTTGCCATATTATAAGTTACTAAACCAAGTTTCATAAAATCTCCTTATTCGAAAAGTTGTGCTACTGGACAAGAAAATCCTTCAACAACATCTTCTCCTGTCAGTGTGTCGTTACGTGTAAGCAACTCAATGTCTGTTTCGGATCTAAATACCGTTAATGTCTTTGATCTTGGTTCAAGAACCCAAACAATCTGTGTACCAGCTCCCAGATAGGCAAAGGCTTTATCAATAGTACGCTGTGTTATATCTGTGTGTGAAATCACCTCAACTGCAAGGTCTGGCGGTACTGGGCATGCACGACTATGATCATCAGGCGGTCTATCTTTGGCAAGGAATGCAACATCTGGTTTCAGCACACGTTCGCCTACCTGAAAGCCTGTATCTGGCGTAACCACAACCCCCAGTTGATGTGCCTGTACGTACAAAGCTAAGCTTAAATAGACCTTGGAACATATAATTCCATGCTCCAATGAGGCAGCTGGTATTGGTATGATTTCTCCTTTGATGTACTCATATCCTTCTAAATCGCTCTCAAGAAATTCCTCCAAGGTCATGGAAAAGTTTTCTGGTGGATGAGATTCTTGTGGAAATTCATTTATATTTTGTGGATTCATTTTTATGCCTCCATACATAATTGCAATTTCAGAATCTATCTATTCAAAAAGCTGTGCTACCGGACAGGAAAATCCTTCAACGACATCTTCACCCGTGAGCGTATTTTCGCATGTAAGCGTTTTGATATCCGTTTGGGATCGGTAGACGGTTACCGTTTTTCCAACCGGTTCAATAATCCAGACGAGTCGCGTGCCAGCATTGAGATAAGCAAGTGCTTTTTCAGTAACACGATACTGGATATCTGTCGGAGAGACGACTTCAACAGCGAGATCGGGTGCCACGGGGGATCCTTGTCGCCTATTCTTAGGTAACCTCTCCGTGGAAATAAACGCAATATCTGGTTTAACCAATCGTTCTCCCAATTTAAAGTCTGTGTCCGCTGGATATAAACGTCCTAGCTGATTCTCACGAACATGCAAACTCAGAAGAAAACTGAGATTCATGCTTATTTCACCGTGTTCCATTGTGGGTGGTGCCATCGGTATCAATTCTCCTTTCGCGTATTCGTATCCCTCTAAATCACTTTGCAGAAAATCCTCCAGCGTCATATCTGTCTCTATAGGAGCGAGGGATATTGCCGCTTGCTCATAACCGTTCTTTAGAATCTCCATCAGAATTCCTCCTATTTTCAATTGTATTACATCGGGTTTTTTGCTATAATTTCTCTAACTATAAAATAAAGGAGAACACATTCATGGCATACGCACTTGAAGACGAATTTGGCGATATTATTGGTAAAGCCCGACGTGGGCAACATAAGTCCCCAAGTGAAACAGCCACAGCCGCTGGGATCACAGAATCAGATTTGTCACGTATGGAAAAGTATACCTTAAAACCGACAGAAGCGCAAGTCTATAAACTGGCAGACGTACTTAATTTAGATGGCGCGAAACTATTTGCAATTGCTACAGAACAGTGGGAACCTAATCCTGTTCAGCAATCTGACGATGCAAGCCTTGATGTCTTAACGATAAGTGCCCCTGTTGGCGGGTGGCCGGTCAACGCTTACCTTTTAATCTGTAAAGCTACAGATGAAGCCGCAATCATTGATACCGCAGCACATCCCGACCTTATTTTGGAACAACTTGATACACATAAAGTTAACCCAACCGCTATTCTATTAACGCATTCACATAAAGACCATACCGATGGGTTACCTCAACTCGAAAATGCTACCGGATGTCAAGCGTACATCCATAAAAATGAACCGAAACCTCGGAGTGCAAGCAAATTGCGAGAAGTTGTACATTCGGATGTTGTAGAAATCGGCGCGCTTATGGTGACTGTGCTTGATACACCAGGACATACTCCTGGTGGTTGTAGTTTTCTTACGCAAACAGCAGCTTTTGTAGGCGATGCGATTTTTGCGGGTTCGGTCGGCGGGCCAAACATCTCTTATCAAGATGAAATTAATAGTGTTCGCGACAATTTGCTAACGCTTCCGGATGATGTGAGGCTTTTCCCCGGCCATGGCCCTGCAACAACTGTTGGCGAAGAGAAGTTACACAACCCGTTTTTCTAAGTTCACGCCGCTGTAAAGGCTATATGTTCGTTTCTGTGCCGAGTGAGGCTTGAATATTGCTCTCGTATCTAATCCAACGTTTTCTCTCCATCGGTTTATCGCTTCTTGGGGTATCCCTCCTCGTTTTTTTGATGGTACATCTGATCCCTGGTGATGCAGCGCTTACGATTGCGGGCGAACGCGCCACTGAAGAAGTACTCACCCAACTCCGAGAAGATATGGGGCTTGACAAGCCGCTATATTACCAATACGCGAAATTCCTTTGGGACCTCGTGCGTCTTGATTTAGGACGCTCCTTTAAAACAAAGCAACCCGTTTTTGAAGAAATCAAACGTTATTTTCCTGCAACTGCCGAATTAACGCTGGCAGCAATGGCATTTTCAATCTTTTTCGGTATTGCAGCCGGTATCATTGCGGCTGTCTATCGTGGTAAATTTTGGGATTATTTCTCAATGTCTACTTCTCTTGCTGGCATCTCAATGCCGATCTTCTGGCTCGGATTGATGTTGATTCTACTGTTTTCACATTCTTTAAAGATATTTCCTGCCACGGGACGTTTGGACACTATTTTGAGTTTAGATATTGAATCTCGTACCGGTTTCTACTTAATTGATACCTTACTTGCGGGCAACTTTGCTGCATTTAAGGATGCAATCGCACATCTGGTGCTACCTGCAATTACATTAGGCACAATTCCGTTAGCGATTATTGCGCGAATGACCCGTTCAAGTCTGCTTGAAGTTTTAAATGAACCATATATAACGACTGCTTATGCAAAAGGGTTGTCGAAATGGGTAGTCATTATCAAACATGCGTTGAAAAATAGTATGGTGCCTGTTTTGACTGTAATTGGTCTTGAATTCGGTTATCTGATGGGGGGTGCGATTTTAACTGAACACATTTTCTCTTGGCCCGGACTCGGTTCATGGTTGCGCGATGCTGTTGAAGCGCGTGATGTTCGCGCTGTCCAAGGCGGTGTGCTTTTTGTCTCGTTTTTATTTATGTTTGTCAACCTCGTTGTTGATCTTTTGTATGCTTACTTTGATCCACGCATCCGAGTGGGGGATGAAGCGAAATGAATGACACTTCAATATCAATAGGTCAACACAATGTCTTCCGAAAACTTCTACGCCACCCATCTGCAACTATCGGTGCGTCTATAATCCTCTTTTTTGTTATCGTAGCAATCTTTGCACCCTTTATTGCAACGCACGACCCAATGCAAGCTGAAATCGCAAAGCGCCTCAAAGGGCAGTCTGGTGAACACTATCTTGGCACGGATGGGACTGGGCGCGATGTTTTTAGCCGAATTGTTTACGGTTCCCGTATTTCTTTGAAAGTAGGGTTCATCGCGATTACTTTTTCACTGGGATTCGGCACGTTGTTCGGTGCAATTGCTGGATATTTTGGTGGTTGGTTAGATAACCTAATTATGCGTGTGATGGATATGATGCTTGCGATGCCCAGTATTCTGCTTGCGATGGTCATTGTCACTATTTTGGGACAGAGTCTGACGAATGCGATTATCGCTGTTTCTATTGTCTATATTCCGCAGTATGCGCGGATTTTACGCGCTTCTGTTCTCAAAGTGCGCGAGTTGGATTATGTTACCGCAGCAAAAGTTATTGGCGCAAGCGACATTCGTATTCTGGTTACTACCGTTTTACCGAACTGCCTTGCTCCGTTAATTGTTCAAGCCACTTTAGGTATCGGGGCTGCTATTTTAGATGCAGCAGGACTTAGTTTTCTCGGACTCGGTGCAGAGGTTGGTGTGCCTGAATGGGGGGCAATGCTCAATGAAAATACAAAGTATATTCGCAAGGCACCGTTGGCTGTTACGGCTCCTGGTATAGCAATCTTTCTTATTGTCTTAGGGTTCAACCTCCTCGGAGATGCATTACGGGACGCGCTTGACCCGCAGATAGATTGAGGCAACATTATGTTTAAACCCGAATTCAATTATAACCGAAGTTGCTACATAGATGGCAACTTCGGTTATATTATTGTATTTACTGGATCAAATTATTTGCGGCACGGACGGGCCTAAAAAGTGTCTGCCGTTTAGCAGGCATTTCTTCCAGCAACTTCGGATGTGGATTCCAATCGTGCCACTTACTATTCACAGTGTTATAACAACTGAAAATTGCCAACCTGTCATTATCCTCATTTGTCCATCGGTGTGTGCTGTGTGTTAACGCCTCTGTGAAAAATAGCAGCGATCCCGCAGGACATTCGTAGGTGTCCCAAATCGGAGAATCTGGAGTCCGAATACTATCAGGCGCAGTATAAACTGCCTTATGGCTTCCTGTTATAAATAGTGTGCCCCCCTGTCTGTATTTGACGGGGTTAAGTTCCCAAACGATACGCGTCAAACCGCTATAGCCTCTTCCTGGGATACACCGATAGAGGTGGGAATCACCGGGAAAACGGAGCATACCGTTGCCATTGTGTGGCCCAAAGTTACCATCTCCGACAGTTCGATAAAACATGTGACACGACTCCATGCGGAAGCCGTAACATTCTTGGCTTGAAAGTGCTGGATGTGCAAGAAACTCGTTTAGAAATCCGACGACGTTTGGATGATCGGATAACTTTTGCATCGGTCCGCCGAGAGGTGAACGTTCATGCGCTGGAATAGACTCCGGTTCATGGCGAAGACGCAGGCAGAATTCCTGCATCTCTTCCAGTTCATCACCAGACAACACGCCAGGGACTAAAAGCCAGCCGCGCATGTCAAACAGGTATTTCTGTTCCTGTGTAGGTGGCACGACAGCCGTACCATCAGCGGTAGTTTGTGGGAGTTCAGCATTGTCTATATCAAGTGCTGCCCCCAAGTTTTTGTCAACAATAAAAGGTTTGGGACAGTTTGTTGCTTGTTCCATAAAAATCTTCCTATTCTATTGGATTATTACCGCAAAATCCATAATTACTTAGGCACTATTGTAGCACAAACTAAGAGTTTGCGCTATTTATATCAAATTAACGCAGGATTATTTAGTTTTAGGTATTTTGGTTGTTTTTTATCACAATCGTTAATATTTTTGGATATGTAGATATAGCGTGAAAAATCACGCTATATCTACTATACTTCACCTTAAAAACTCTACCTTTGAGGTAAAAAATGCCAGAGAAAGTTTCTCGACACTTGTTAGATAGATGAGGGGACTACCTTAACAATCCCAAGCATTTATGCTTGGGTCAAAAAACTTATGACTTTCAGAGTCTTTTATGGTATAATACTTAGACTGTTTCAGTGGTAGATGCGTTAACATCTACCACACCATTAACGTGGGAAACAGAATCTTCACAGAAACAGTATGCCATGTATAAAACTCACAAAATCGCCTTAGATCCGAGCAATAAACAGCGTAATTGGTTTACCCAGCAATGTGGATACGCTCGCTTTGCCTATAATCATGCGCTTGCCGATTTTAAGGCAGGATTAGAAAATGATAATTTTCAATCGTGGCAAACGCTGAACAACAACTTCAATGAAGTTAAAAAAGGATATGATTGGACGCGTTCCCAAGATCAGCGTGCTGCGTTATATGCTATCCAAAATCTTGGAAAAGGGATTACGAATTGGGTGTCTAAACGTGTGAAGTTTCCAAAGTTTAAAGGGCGTGGACACAAAAAATCTTTCACAACAGATGAACAATCTGTGAAAGTGAATGGTTTACGTATCAAATTACCCAAGATTGGATGGGTTCGGATGTGTCAAAAGTTACGTTTTGTTGGAAGGATTATCAAAGTGACAATCTCAAAGACAGCACAGCGTTGGTTTGCATCTATCACCTTTGAGACAGAGGACACCGAAGCAGTTGATATTTCAACGCACCCTGTTATCGGTATAAATGTAGGAATTAACACCCTTACTACTTTGAGTGATGGGATAAAATACGATAATCCGAGACCTCTGAAACACTATGAACGTAAGTTGAAACGTGCTCAGCGTTCATTGAGTAGAAAAGTGCTAAAGTCTCAAAACTGGTTCAAACAGAAAGCGAAAGTTGCACGTATCCACTATAAGATTGCCTGTATACGTCAGGATGCACACCATAAAGCCACTACAGAGATTGTTAATAACGCATCTGCTATCGGTATGGAGACACTCAAGATAACAAACATGCTAAAGCATAAGAAGTTAGCAAAGCGTTATCAGGTAGTGCGTTAGGTGGATTTCTTTCTATGCTCAAAACCAAAGCAGAAACATTAGGTATACCTGTTATAGAAGCACCTCAATTCTTTGCCAGTAGCAAAACCTGTAGCCACTGTGGACACAAAAAGAAAGACCTAATGCTTTCGGAAAGAACATATCATTGCAATCAATGTGATATTTCTATAGATAGAGATGTCAACGCTGCAATAAATCAAAAAACTTGCCGTTGGAGAAACGGAAAGTCTAAACGCTTGTGGAGTCCAAATAAGACCTATACCCATTCAGGAAGGGGCACGAGAGACGGAAGCAGGAAGGGCCATTTAGGAGAGAAAATGCCTAATATAAGAGCAAAAGAATCCTACTCCTCTGTGTGTGGGGAGCAGGTCAATACAGCAAACTCATTACTCAATGTAAACATAGGCGGGATTCGGATGCGAAACCCTGTGATGACCGCCTCCGGCACATTCGGGTACGGCAGTGAATACGCGGATTTCGTAGACTTAAACCGACTCGGTGCGGTTGTCGTTAAAGGTGTTACAAGCGTGCCGTGGCCTGGCAATCCGATGGACCGCATTATGGAAACTCCGTCTGGTATGCTGAATGCCATAGGACTGCAGAATGTTGGGGTAGATGGGTTCATCTCGGAGAAGTTACCCTATCTTCAAGATTTTGACGTTCCAGTGATTGTGAATGTCTGTGGTAAAACGGTTGAAGAGTACCTAATAGTCGTTGAAAAGTTAAGTGAGGCAGATGGTGTTGCAGGAGTGGAACTCAACATTTCCTGTCCGAATCTTGATTGTGGTGGTATGAGTTTTGGTGTTGATGCAACTTTAGCACATCAACTTGTAAAAGCGGTTAGGGCAAAAACACATCTGCCATTATTGGTGAAAATGTCGCCAAATGTAACAGATATTAGCGAGATTGCGCGTGCCGTTGAAGATGCAGGAACAGATGCACTCTCTGCCATTAACACGCTGCTCGGCATGGCAATTGATGCTAAGACACGTAAACCGGAACTCGCAAACGTAACAGGTGGTCTATCTGGACCTGCAATCAAACCTGTGGCATTGCGATTGGTTTGGGAGGTTTACAAAAGTGTCTCTATTCCGATTGTTGGGATGGGTGGTATTATGAATGCAACAGATGCAATAGAATTTATCATCGCTGGTGCATCCGCTGTTGCAGTAGGGACAGCGAACTTTGTCAATCCACAAACATCAATAGAAGTGATAGAAGGTATCAGCGACTACCTTAAAAAGATGGACATGAGTTCTGTAAAGGAGTTAGTCGGGAGTTTAAAGGTTGGCACTTGATCAACGCAAAAAGGTTGATATTTTCTTGCAATTTGGTGTATAATTTGGATATGGCACAATACTATGATAATGCAATCAAATATGTTATGCTTGGGTATTCCCAAGAATTTGCAGAGTTTATGGTAGGACATTCAAACATCAAAGTCTTAGAGAGACTTGAAACGGAGCAACCAACTCTCAAAGCGCACCAAAATGATAGCACTCTAAAGGTTCAACTCCGTAATGAAACAGCGATATTCCATACCGAAGGTACAAACAGACGACAGCAGAAAACCGATGTGGGCCCGTCTTGCAGGGTATAACGGTTATCCTCATCCAACAGCACGAAATGCCTGTTTATTGCAATGTTCTCTATCTACACCCTGACGCAGGCAAAAACGATAAAGGTTACTATGCTTACCAAGGAATGGGATATGAATACACGCTTCGCTACAAGGTAATTAGGCTGATCCAGATAGAGGGAGAAGCAATTTTAGAAAAACAGGTGCCTGGGTTACTACCTCTCACTCCTTTGATGAAACCACCAGAAAGAATGGATCCAATTCGTTGGTTGGAGAAATGTATTGATACAATAGCATCTGCAAGTACTGATCAGAATACTCGTGAAATTTTATTTGCAGCACTCGGTGTTTTTGGCAGTTTAGTTTACGCACCGCAACTAATTTTACAACATTTACCGGAGGGTATTATGCAAGAATCTCCTTTTATACAATACTGTCTTGAAGAATTTGCAGCAGAAGCTAAACAAAAGGCATACAAAGAAGGTAGAGAACAAGGCATTGAACAAGGCATTGAACAAGGCATTGAACAAGGCATTGAACAAGGCGAAAAGAAGGGAACCATCCAAAGCATCATGGCACTGCTTGAGATGCAATTCCAACCTGATGCATTGCAAGTTCTAAAACCTACTTTGGAAGATATCAACGATTTGCAACGCCTCAAGGAGTTGCTGCTTGCAGCATCTCGTGTTGACAGTCTTGAGACGTTTATGCGGATTTTGGCGAATGGAAACGCCACCGAATTAGAAAACGGACTCAAAACACGTTCATAGAGGAGATAATGCGGCATCTGATAACACTTGACGACTTGTCGAATTTTGAGATTGAACAGATATTTCGCTTGGCAGCAGGCATGCAGTCACAATTAGAGACATGGGCGGGAATCTGCCGTAGTAAATTGCTTGCTACGCTCTTCTATGAACCGAGTACACGGACTCGACTCTCCTTTGAAAGTGCAATGGAACGTCTTAACGGCGGTACACTCGGTTTTGCGGATCCAAGTTCTACCTCTGTTACAAAAGGTGAAACCCTTGCAGATACTGCACGGATGGTCACGAACTACGCGGATATTATAGTGGTACGGCACAGCTGGGCAGGTTCGGCGCGGGTTATGGCAACTTATGCCAATATCCCTGTCATCAACGGTGGAGATGGAAGCCACACACATCCGACACAAGCTCTTACGGACCTTTATACGATTATTCGGCGGAAATCGCAGGTGGAAGGTTTAACCGTTGGTATCTGTGGCGATCTACGATATGGACGCTCGGCACACTCGTTTGCATTAGCGGTTGCGAGGTTCGGTGGCAATCTTGTCCACATCGCCCCTAACGGATTACAGATGCCGCCTTGGATACTCACGCGGTTAGCACAAATCCACGGACAGAAACCTATTGAGGTAGAAAACGTTACAGAAGTTATTGAAACGCTTGATGTTATCTATGTGAATCGACTTCAGGAGGAGAGGCTTCCACCAACTGTAGACGCAAAAACAGTACGCGGTAGTTATCTCCTGAATGCTGCGGTGATGAAAAAGGCTAAACCGGATGCAATGATTATGCATCCGCTCCCACGCGTGAATGAACTTGCTTATGAGTTAGATGATGACCCACGTGCTGCTTATTTTGAACAATCCGCAAACGCAGTTCCGGTTCGGATGGCACTTATTTCGAGCCTCATGGGATTAGAACAACTTATCTTGACACAACCCCCAAAGCGGGACATCAGCGCGTCTTCCTATCAATGTGAAAATGCAAACTGTGTCACTCATCACGAAACCTACCTTGTTCCAGAACGTGAGGCGTTCAATGGTGATATAGAGGTGCACGCCTGCGCGTATTGCGGCAATCTGCTTGCGTGATAAATCAAACCTTCCCTTTCCACATGCAAAGAGAGTTTATTCGTCCTCAGATTCTGGTGCTTCAGGAATTTTGGATACTAAGCCATCCTTCTCTATGATCGCTTGCCGCGTCATTCGCCAGAGAGGGCTATTGGGACCGGCGGACTGCCATCTATTTTCGTGATCGTGCAAAGCGATTGCAACATAATCCCTTTCGGTTTCCGGATTCGGGTCATGGGGAAATTCACGAGTTGTCCAATTAGTATAGGTAACCGGTTCACCGCTATCCCAGACCCATACCCCTTCTTCTTCCACATCGTTGAGGCCTATCCAAAAAGCTCTTCCAAAGATTATCTCAAGCCAAAACTGTTCTTCTTCATCGTTGATGGAGACAAGATGCGCGCCTTCCGCAATTGCCTTCTGTTGCGCATCGTGCCAATTTTGACATTGAATCTTTGCATAAGCGTGCCCATTTGCGGGGTTAATGATCCAAGTTATCTTCTTTGGTGTGGCTGCTGGTCGCATGATCGGTTGACGGACATTGTCTTTATTAAGAAGGTCTTTAATAAAACGACCAGCTTTCACATCATCCAGTTCTTTAACCTCACCATGGGGTTGTTTCGGAATAAGGTTTCCGTCGAGTTTTATCACAATATCCTTAGGTTCCACATTCTCTTTAAGTAAAAATGGACCTGCCCCGCCAGAAAAGGTTTTATGCCTTATGGAAAGTGTATAAAATCCGGGTTCATCCCTATATTGTGTGAAATAACCGTCAGCATCGGTGAAACAGTCTGTTCCGTGGCTTCCACTGCCGCCGCCAAACTCTCCGCCACGAAACCGCATATTGAGATCTGCTTCGGCATGAGCAAGAGGGGTGCCATCAGCATAAACAATTCGCGCACGGAACTTAAGCCGTTTTTTGACAGTAATTGTGATATCTTCAATATTTACACCTGGTTTTAGCCCGAACGCGAATTCTGTAAAAGGCCCCGGACCCTCTATATAGAAAAAAGTGACTTTATTAAGCCGAATGGAAAGGATTTGCATTTCCGACTCCCTGTTACCAGGATGCATCAATCCCATTGGAATTCGTTGTAGTTGTGGACGTAGGTTCTGTTGGACTTCTGGCGGTAAGTTTTGTTGGACTTCTGGCGGTAAATTAGGGACACCCTTCTCCATGACATCCAACATAGCCTTTGGAACGGCGTATATCTGAACAGTCCCCGGTTGGATATTGGTAACGCTGAAAGCACCTTCTGCATCGGTTTTCGCTCTGGACACAGCGCGAGGTTTTCCTTCTCGGTTTTGGTCTTCTAAGAGTTCCTCAAAAGCAAATGGAAGCATACCTATCGGTGGAGCGGGACCTTTTAGATTCTGCATGGATCGGATTATAAACGTGAATTCAGGAATGGGCTTCCCTTTAGTATCCACAACTTTGCCCGATAGTCCACTTGGTGCTTGTGCGTTGGGTTCTTCTGTAAGTGGCTCTTGTGCGAAAATTCCTGTTACAGTGAACAAGATAATGACTACAAATGCTATGAGTTTTCCCGAAGTATAGATGTATCTCATGATTATTTCTCCTTGTATACTGATGTACTCAGCGTCATTCGATATCTTCGTCAGGTTCTGGTGCACCTATAATAAGATCTTTCTTTTCTAAAATCGCTTTTTCAGTTATGCTTGCAACAGGACTTCCTTCACGTATTTGTTGCCATTTTCCGGTCACACCGATGAGGACGGTAAGATTTTTGGTCGTTTTCTCGTCCTTTTCAGCCTCAGGAAGGAGTTGTTCTGTGTCCCAATTGGTATAGGTGACTGGATCACCATTGCCCCACTGCTTTGCACCTTCTTTTGCATTTTTAATCGAACCAATCCAATAGTTTTCTTTCTTCCCAAAGACTTCAAGTATCCATTCTTGTTCTGCTTTATCGTTAATGGCTACGAGATGTGCGCTTTGAGCGGTGGCTTGTGCAAGAGCTTCCTCATGTGTATCAGCATAGATTCTTTTGTAGGCGTGTCGATTATCAGGATTAATTGCCCACATACCTTCGCGCTGTCGTTGCCACGCGGCTTGCATACGTGCTGGATCGCGAATAGGAACGGCTTTCACTACCTTAGGTTTGGGAGGTTGTTCCGGTTTTCCCTTGAGGGTCAAGGTGAGTCCATCAAGTCGTTGTCCCGCTTCCAGCAAAATTTCCTGAGATTCTGCGGATTGGCCTTGGTATGTTACGGAGACAGTATAGTAAGCAGGAGAATTCACATAGCGAGTAAAACCCCCATCTATGTCAAGGGTTTCTGTGCCGCCTCCACTCCCCCTACCTGCTCCATCTATACTGCGTCTCCTTACCATAAGGTCTACCTGAGCATTGCTTAGTGGCGTACCATCTTCGGCAAGCACTTGCCCACGTATCCGCATTCTGAGACGTACGGTAATCTTCACGTCTTTTATATCTATTTCCTCTTCAATCCCAAAAGGGAATCCGCCGTGCCAACTAATCTGATGCGGATGAATGTTTAAGGCAATCCCTTGCATTTCAATGCCGCGAATTTCATAATCTGATTCGCGTCCATGAAATAGTGTTAATTGATTAACTGAAGGTGAAACAATGTTTTCTATTGAGAAAGCACCGGTTGCATCCGTATTACTCGGTTGTGGAGGAGGGAACACAGGTTCCTGCATGTGCATGCGGCGGTTGTCTGGGACAACGTTGCCTTTAAACGACTTAATAGATACAATGATATCAGGAACAGGATTTCCTGATTCATCAACAATACTGCCTGAAACAGTTGCAGCTTGGCTCTGTAAAGATATTAAAAGTAAAAACGTCAGACTTCCGATCAAAACTACAAATAGGGTAAAATGAAAACGGTTCATTGTGAATGCCTCCTTTTTTCTATTTGGTCGGTATATTGAAAATGAATTTGGACTATATCAAATATTATACTCTATGTAGAAATTATTGGCAATGATTAAAGAGTTGGGAACAGGGTTATTTAGTTGAGGGGTGTGCATAATTATTTGGCGTCCAAACATAGACAGTAAAACACTTCAGTGCTGCTTTATTTATAGTAGCGGCGTTTGTAGTCGCGCTATTCGTTGCGTCTCTTTGAACTTGTGGACGGCACACGGCGTGTGCCTACTACCTTTAAGCACGTATTCAACATTGAATTCTTTATGCACATCCCTCATTTAGTTTAGGTTTTTCGGGCAGATTTTATCACAGACGTTAATATATCAATGGACTTATTGTCCGTCCTGGTTCAGACAATTACCTTGACTCACACCCAAAAACCCGCTAAAATACCCCCATGCCGAAACTCAACCTCAAACCCACCCACAAACCTATCCGCGACTATTACGCCACGTTACAACAATACGAACAGCACGATGTAACGCATGAAGGCGCGGTTAGTGCCCCTTTTGAAACGCTGCTCAACACGTGTACCAAGCAGGTAAACGCAACGCTCATCCCACAATACGCTATGCACACCGCAACAGGTAACCGTATCGTGATTGACGGTGCTGTCATAAACGAATACGGAATCCCCATCGCCTATTGGGAAGCGAAAGATATTGATGACGACCTTGACATAGCGGTGCAGCAAAAACGTGAAGCAGGCTATCCACTTGACAATATCCTGTTTCAAACACCGGAACGCGGTATCTTGATTCAGAACGGGCAGACCGCGCTGGACTTGGACATATCCGATCCTGCAAACCTGATTGAGTCTCTCAAATATCTGTTTGCATACACTGCACCCGCACTTGACAATTGGCAGACTGCCGTTACCGACTTCAGAGCGCATGTTCCTGACCTCGCAAACAAACTGATGGAACTGATTGAGCAACGGTATGAGAATGACCCAACGTTCAAAAAAGCGTTTGCCGACTTTTACGAAATCTGCCGCACCTCTATAAATCCTGACCTCTCACGTGCTGCTGTTGAGGAAATGCTTATCCAGCACATTCTCACCGAACGCATCTTCCGGACAGTCTTTAACAACTCCGCCTTTACCCGCAGAAACATCATCGCACGCGAGATTGAAAATGTCGTTGATGAGCTCATCCGCCACGCCTTCAGTCGAGAGGAGTTCCTCAAACCTTTAGACCGCTTCTATGTTGCTATTGAACAAGCAGCCACGCTCTGCAGAGATTTCTCACAAAAACAGCACTTCCTCAACACTTTCTATGAGAAGTTTTTTCAAGGGTTTTCCGAAGATGTTGCAGATACACACGGCATTGTCTACACACCACAACCGATTGTGGATTTTATGGTGAAAAGCGTTTCGCATATCCTTGAAACTGAGTTCGGACGGGCACTTTCGGACACGGGCGTGCATATCATTGACCCATTTGTCGGCACGGGAAACTTCATTGTCCGACTGATGCAGGACATCCAAGGCACCGCATTAGAGGAGAAATATCGGCATGAACTCCACTGCAACGAGGTGATGCTACTGCCATACTACATCGCGAGTCTGAACATTGAGCAAGAGTTTTTTCAGCGCACACAGACCTATCTGCCATTTGAGGGGATAACACTTGCGGATACCTTTGAGCTGCTTGAAGATCGCGGGCAAATGCCACTCTTTACGAAGGAAAACACTGAACGGGTGGAACGGCAGAAAAAAGCGGATATGTTTGTCGTGATCGGCAATCCACCCTATAATTTGAGACAAGTTAATGAAAGTGATAACAATAAAAATAGAAAATACGAAACTATGGATACGCTGCTAAAAGAGACATATTCGCAGGACTCAAAAGCAACGAACAGAAACCCACTTTCGGACCCATACATAAAAGCAATATTGTGGGCATCAAAACGAATTGGAGAAGAAGGGATTGTTGCGTTTGTAACGAACAACGGTTTTCTTGATGGTTTAGCATTTGATGGGATGCGTAAACACCTCGCAACGGATTTTGACACAATCTATATTCTGGATTTAGGAGGCAACGCGCGGAAAGGATTGAAGGTTTCTAATGCCAATGTGTTCGGGATTCGGGTTGGCGTGAGTATTAACCTTTTCGTCAAAACAAAACAAAACTCATCAGAAACAGCACGCATTTTTTACTATCGCACCGATGACCTGTGGAACAAAAACAGGAAATTCGATTTTCTGAATGACAGTCAACATGTTGGTAGTATTGAGTGGCAAACGATCCAACCGAATGAGCAATACACTTGGCTAACCGAAGGACTTCATGCCGAATTTAATACCTTTATCCCAATGGGGTCTAAGGAGGCGAAGGCAGAAAAAGGCACGGCAATAGATGTGATTTTCAAAACCTACAGTTTAGGTGTAACCACAAACCGAGATGCTTGGACTTACAATTTCAACAGAGAGACTCTTACTGAAAATGTTTCTCGAATGGTAAGAACATATAACGCGGATATTGCACGATGGTTACAGCGGGAAGACCGCGAAGCAAACATTAACGATTTTGTGGAATCTGACGAGACGAAGATCAGTTGGAGTGAGGGACTAAAGCTAAATTTACAACGCGGTAAAACCGCAGATTATTCTCAAGAAAATATTAGATCGGCTCTTTACCGTCCATTTACGAAATCACACCTTTATTTTGATAAAATGATTAACGAAAGAGTGCGGGAGTTTCCGTCAATCTTCCCGATACCAGAGACAGAAAAAGAAAATCAAGTAATTTGTGTCAATATAACTCCAGAGAAGCCTTTTGTTTGTCTTGTTGCTGACTGTATAGCTAACCTTGTGGTGACTGGTGGTTTTGGATCTCCGAATCAATGCTTTCCCTTCTACACCTACAACGAAGACGGCACAAACCGCCGAGAGAACATCACCGATTGGGCATTGGCAGAATTCCGCAAACACTACGGCGATGACTCTATCAGCAAATGGGATATCTTCCACTACACCTACGGCATCCTGCACCATCCTGAGTATCGTGAGAAGTATCAGGCGAACCTAAAGCGCGATCTTCCGCATATTCCGTTTGCAGAAGATTTTTGGGGTTTTGCTAACGCAGGCGTACAGTTAGCAGACATCCACGTTAACTACGAATCGCAACCGAAATATGATGGACTAAAATATATTGAAACGCCAGACATGCCGATTGATTGGCGTGTGGAGAAGATGAAATTGTCTAAAGACAAAACGCAGTTGGTCTATAACGATTTTCTGACAATAGACGGTATTCCTGCAGAAGCGTTTGACTACCGGCTCGGCACACGTTCTGCGTTAGAATGGGTGATTGACCAATATCGCGTCAAGACTGACAAACGTAGCGGCATTGTCAACGACCCGAACCGTGCGGATGCGCCTCGGTATATTGTGGATTTGATTGGGCGGGTTATTAGTGTTAGCCTAAAGACCGTAGAAATCGTTAAAGGACTGCCTTCACTATAAGGAACACCCGTCTTTGTAGGAGCGAGCTCCGCTCGCGATACCCTCCCCTGTAGGAGCGAGCTCCGCTCGCGACCGTTCGTCCTTGTCGCGAGCAAAGCTCGCTCCTACAAGATATTCCAGCAAATGACACATTATATATTAGAAATGGTGTTACTCGCGATTTTCCTCATTCCATCTCAAATTTACACCGCCAAAATGGATAATCCTTCGCAGCCTTTACTAATCCTGCCCGCACTGGGTTCTGATAACAATATTGAATAATGGTCCTCAATGATTCATCCTGCCGAATACCGTGTTCATAGTAAGCACCTTGCCAAAGCGAACCGCTACGTCCTAAGCAAGCGTTAATCTGTTTTGCTGTGTGGCTTTTGAAGGATTGTATAAGTCTCGACAATGTTTGCTTACTGCCGAGTTGAATAACGGCGTGGATATGATCCGGCATCACAATCACACAAAACCATCTGAGTCGATCTTTCGTTTCGAGCCAGTCAAAGGCTTGAAAAATGATGTCTGCGGTTTTGGGAGTTGCAAGTAGTGGTTTTTTGTTAAGTGTGTCGAGTGTGAGGGAATAGTAGGTACCAGGTATTGAGCGTCTACCTTTGCGGAGTTGTCGGTATCCTCGGGTGGGCGTTTGTTTCATTTCATATTCCTATAAGCGAGTAGAGATTGTTTTTGTATACGGTATCGCGAGCGAAGCTCGTTCCTACAGAAAAGCGGTTTAGTATATCGCGAGCGAAGCTCGCTCCTACAGAAAAGCGGTTTATCATAAAGTTTAAAAATAAATAGGTATTTTAATGAGTATCCCTCGGAGGTCCCACAAGGTAGGTGCGGTTTCCTAACCGCACCGCATTGTCTGAACCAAGATTTGCGAATCAACGCCAAATACACACAAGGCATTTGGCGTTGATTATCAGGTTTCGCAAAATCAACCTAACTTATAGTCCCTAAATGATGCTGAAATTGCAAGTATTCTCTTGACAATCCATCATTGCTTAAAGGCTGGATCCGGTAGATTATTGGTAAACTCAGTAATTTTGTTGAGATATGGAGCGAGTGCTTTTGGTGAAATGACATGCCACCAATCGCTGTATGAGAAGTCTTCAAAGGAATATCTTCTGCTATACAAGCCAATACTATCCAAAAATTCCAAAATACTTCGAAAACCTTTTGATTGAAGATTCATAGAAGGTACACCCGGTTGTGTTTTGCTCTGAATATATGCTACTGCAAGTGTTTGCGGAGATTGAAGTTGACTCATATAATCGTTAAATATCTCAGTTAATTCTAACTCAGTGCTTGGATTCAACGAGTCATATATTTTTACTAACTCGTGGGTAGGAGTGTGAATAGAATTTGTAGTCTTATAATAGAGTAATTTTAACATCAATTCAATTCCCATTCCCAAATTCGTCATCATAACTGTTGAAAGACTGAGCCCCGCAGTTGATGTAGGATAACATTTAATCTCTTCTATATGTGACTCTGTCATTAATGCGATTCTAAGACAAGCATGAGAGTCGCAACCAAGCTTAGTAAATTGATCTTTTGTTAATAAAGTCTTGTTAGACATATTTATTTCTCCTATTTAGCGGGAATGTCCCGGTTTTATTTTGTATTAACAGGAGTTTGATAATATTGGACGGTCACAGTTCGTTCAAAAGTCCCTGATAAGGGATTTAGGGGTTAAAAGTGCCTCAAAAGATGTTTTTCGCGTCTCAGGCACCTTTTTTAGCCAAATTTGCGTCTGCCCTGAATAATATTCAATTTGACTCAATGATTTAGAGGAATCCAAATTGAATTCTTTTATCAAACTCACGCCATTAATAATTGACTTTATTTCTATAAAAATAGACTCAAAAAAAAAGAGTCATAAAAGTAAAGATTTGCTCAGAATAATTCGTGCAATATCTATTTGCAGCTGTTATTTTCTATGAATCCGTTTATGACAACCTCCGCACCCAGCGGTTAAGTTACTACTCTGTATGGACACGTTCACAACTGTTTCAATAGTAACATTAATTATAACGTTACTGAATCGGTTTATCAAGGAAAACCATATTTTCAGAGTAATTTTACTTTATCCAGTACCTATAATCTGCGATTCAGACAATGCGGTGCGGTTAGGAAACCGTACCATAGATGTCAATTTAGTGTGTACTTTAATAAGATTTGACGTTCTTATGTAGCACAAACTTTTAGTTTGTGCATCAAAACCGCAAACTAAAAGTTTGCGGTACAAAGAGAGTTCCGCGATCTTATAAATCCGATAATCCTAATTCAGACACCCCTGGCGCGCCAGGATCCAAAATGTCTTAAATTGATGCCTATGGGTATGTCAGAATACGCGTTTGGTATTCTGAATTGGTTAGGAAACCGCACCTACCGAGTGTAGTGAAAATTTGAATTACCTAATTTATGTTCTTAATCCTCATTCAAGGGGCATGCGTCTATTCTGTCATGAACGAATTTAATTCAACTTTTCCCCTCAAAATTCGTTAAAAAGAAAAGTCATTCTACATTAATTCTGTGGGGGGTTGGTTTATGCACGGTCCGATGTCAGGTTCAGGGCGCGGGAGATCCCATCGGATGGGGTCATTTAATGGTAGACCGCGCCGAAAAAAGGGAAACAACGAGTTAACGACAAAGGAAGAAGTGCCTGAACTCCTACAAAAACAGGCACAAGAACTACTGGAAAACGGGGAGGAAATCAAAGTTGCTGTTTCAACTGATCTGCGGTTTGACAGCACCTATGGAAAAGATTGGTTATTAGTTACAGATAAACGACTGATTGCTTTCAATCAGAGCGGTGTACTTGGACACGACATGCGAGAGGTGGCTCTCACCTCCGTTGAAGACATAGAAATCCTTGAGATGTACGGTAATAACATACTCAAGGTTACGACCTCAGAAAACGCCTTTGAATTGGCGCGCTATTCTAAAAGGTTAACCCCAAAATTCAACCTTGCTGTCTCAGAATTGGAAAAATTATCTACACTTAAGGATGCCGATTCAGGAGATGGAAGGCGTGGCGGCCCCGGGCCAGGTGGCAGAAGACGTGGTAGGCGGGGCCCAGGTAGTTTCCCAGGCATGAAACCGGGAGGCGATAAAAGCCGATGTGAGAAGTGCGGCCAACCCATTCCGAGCTGGTCTGGTGTTTGTATAAGCTGTGTCCAAAACAGCAAACTCATTTTTCGCTTGTTCAAATACGCAATTCCATTTTTACATGTCATGATCCCTGCGTTCCTATTGATGCTGGTCATTCGGTTTGTTGCTGTGCTGCCACCCATCCTCAGTAAAGAGTTAGTTGACAATATCCTTGACCCCGCCGGAACTGTTATCGCTGCTGCTGTTGACACTGGAGGCCCGGTTCCCGAACAGCTTCCCGAAACAAGTTGGGGGCATCTGGAAGGCATAAAAAATACTTTAGGCGGATGGTTTGGTAGCATGCCACTGGGAGGGAGTTTTGGACATCTAATTTGGCTTGTTGCATTCATGGCAAGTATTAGAGTCTTTACGATGGCAGTTTCGTCTGTGCGTGGGTATATGATGGCATGGGTAGGTCAGAATATCACGCGACGACTCCAAAACGAAACTTACGAACACCTGAACGCGCTCTCCATTGACTTTTTCCATGAACGCGATACCGGTAATCTGATGTCCAGGATCACACACGATGTATCAAGGCTTCGGGATTTCATTGCAAATGGCCTACAAGACATTATCGGCGATTCTCTAACCCTTATCAACATGTGTATTATCATGTTCCTTTTCAGTTGGAAACTTGCGTTATGGACGCTAATTCCGATCCCTTGCCTTATCTTTTTCACTATCTTTTTTGGCAAAAAGATGAGCAAAGTATATTCTGTCCTATGGCAACGGTACTCAAAAATTAGCACAATTCTCGCAAGTACTATTCCGGGTGTGCGCGTTGTCAAGGCATTCGCACGGGAACGGTATGAAATAAGTCGGTTTAGCGATCTAACCCATCAGGTATTTTCTGGAGAAATGAACGCCGCAAAACTTGGAACGCTTTACCGTCCGATGATGCAATTTTTTACCTATTCTGGGTCTATCATCATCTGGTTAGTAGGCGGTTGGCAGCTCTTCCAAGGTGATATAACACTGGGTATTTTGGTGATGTTTCAGTCATACATCATGCAATTCTTCGGGCCTGTGTATACCCTCTGTCAAATGAATGAACGGTTTATCCGCGCAGGCACTTCCGCAGAACGTGTATTTGAAATTTTGGATACGCCACCAAGCGTTGCAGACAAAAAGGATGCTGTTGCACTCGCGAATATCAGAGGATCGATTGAATTCAAGGATGTTGTTTTTTCTTATGATAACGAAAAGAATGCACTCAACGGTATAAGTTTTGAGGTAGAACCTGGTGAGATGATTGGATTGGTTGGACATAGTGGCGCAGGAAAAAGTACGCTTGTCAATCTCATTACCCGTTTCTACGACCCAAATCGAGGGACAATCGCTATAGACGGGCACGACAGCAGAGATATACGGATTAAAGCGCTCCGACAACAGGTTGGGGTTGTGCTGCAAGATCCGTTTCTGTTTGCGGGGACAATCGCTGAAAATATTGGTTATTCAAAACCGGGGGCATCACGGTATGAAATCATCGCGGCTGCAAAAGCCGCAAATGCTCACGACTTTATTATCAAATTTCCTGATGGTTATGATACAATGGTCGGTGAAAGAGGTGCGCGCGTTTCTGGCGGTGAACGTCAAAGAATTTCTATTGCACGTGCAATCTTAAAAAACCCTTGCATCCTCATTCTTGACGAAGCTACCTCTTCTATAGACACTGAAACGGAATCCAAAATCCAAGAGGCGTTGGAACGGCTCGTACAAGGAAGAACGGTATTTGCAATCGCGCATAGATTGTCAACCTTAAAATATGCAGATCGACTCGTTGTGTTGAAAGAGGGTGAAGTAGACGAAATCGGCACACATGAGGAATTAATTGCGAAAGATGGCACTTATGCAAATCTGTGCCAAAAACAGACCGAATTGTCTAAAATTCGCGCATGGTAATATCACAAATATATTGTAGCACAACCTGTTAGGTTGGGTTTCCGTAGCGGACGCAACCTAACAGGTTGCGCTACAGAAGCGTCCCATTAATTGTAGGTTTACTATAGATTAGAGGAGTGTCCATCTTTATATTTTAGGTCGCGATTCGGAGATCGCTCCTACAAAAATCTTGTCCAGGGTAGGAGGGAACTCCGATTCCCGACCATTACTTATACCTACAATTTTAGAATGGACACTCCATTAGAGGAGTGAGGCTAATGCATGAACCGATAAAAGTTACGGATGAATTAGAATTCCTTGACGCAAACAGAGTCAGCATCACTCGGAACGCATTTGCAGAACTTGTTGTCCAACTTCCCGATGGAACAACACACACAAAAGTTGAACCTGTGCGTAGTTTTCCAATAAGTGAAACAGTCCGGTATATAACCCTATTAGATAGCGAGGGAAATGAAATCGGCATTGTGGAGGATGTCCGAAAGCTTACACCCCAGTCTCGCGATGTTTTGATGGAAGAGTTGCAAAAACGGTACTTTATGCCGAAAATTACCAAAATTAACTCGCTTGATGGGCAATTCGGTGTTACGCAATGGGATGTAGAAACTACGCAAGGCGATGTGGAGTTTGGTATGCGGACTCGGTACGATATTGTTACCCTTGAAAATGGGCGCGTACTCATTAAAGATGCTGATGGCAACCGATACGAAATTGAGAACTATAACAAATTAGACCCGAAAAGCATTGCTTTACTGCAAACGCAAATGTAATACCATTTCTGACATATAATGTCTCTCTTTGTAGCATAAACTGTTAGTTTGTGCCGTTCTCCGTTTCATTTCTAATAACCGGTAATGAGACAAAAATTAATAAAATGGTATAATAAGGAGAACAACTTTGGAAAATGTAAAAATAGAACGAATTGAATGGGCACGTTTGACAGGAGAACGTCCGCGGAAAGCCGGTTGCAACTCGCGGCTCGGTGAACATGGCTTGCATGTGCGACCTCCCATTGCACGGATAACAACTTCTGACGGTGCCAGCGGTATCGGGTTTTCGTCAATTTCACGCGAAAAAGCGGAAGCAATCGTTGGGTTTCAACTCACCGAAGTGTTTGACACAGAAAACGGCGTGACCGAAGAATATCGGTTCATGGAATATCCGCTATGGGACCTCGTTGGGCAGTTGAAGCAGAAACCTGTCTATGCTTTATTATCTGGTGAAGATGGCGACTTTCAAGCACCATGTTACGATACTTCTCTTTACATTGACGATTTACATCTTGAAGATAACGCGGAAGCTGCTGCCCTCATCGCGTCTGAAGCACTTGAAGGCAAAGCACGTGGACACAACGCTTACAAGATAAAGGTTGGCCGTGGGGCAATGCACATGCCGCTTGAAAAAGGCACGCAACGCGATATTGATGTTATCTGTGCAGTGCGCGATGCTGTGGGACCGGATGCCACAATCCTAATTGACGCAAACAACGGCTATAATCTCAACATTACGAAACAGGTGTTAGGTGGCGCAGCAGACGCAAACGTGTATTGGATGGAGGAAGCATTCCACGAGGATGCACGGGTCTATAGTTTATTGAAAGAATGGCTGAATGCTGAAGGGATACACACTAAAATTGCTGATGGTGAAGGTGGGGCATCTCCTCATTTAGTTAATTGGGCAAAAGATGGGCTTATTGACATCGTGCAATACGATATTTTTCACCCCGGTTTCTCACGTTGGCTTGTGTTGGGGCCTGAATTGGATGCTGTCAACGTAGGCACAGCACCGCATCACTACGGCGGTTACTACGGCAATTTTGTAACAGGGCATCTCGCTGCGAAGATTGAAAAATTTGAGTTTGTCGAATGGGATCATGCAACAACACCAGGAATAGACGACTCCAGCTATTCTATTACGAATGGGTATGTGAATATTCCGAATCTACCTGGTTTTGGATTGAATATAGATGAAGAACCGTATCAAAAAGCCCTTGAAGAGAACGGATTTATTGTTAATGCTTAGATATGAGTTAATGCTTAGATATGAAAGGAGCACAAAACTATGCCTTTATTAACAGACGCAGATAAAGATTTTTTCAAAGAAAATGGGTATCTGGTTGTGCGCGGCGCGCTTGACCAAGAAGCAATTGATGCCGCATTGGATAAAGTTTGGGATTCACTTGAAGAAGATAGAAATGACCCTGAATCTTGGATTCGCAAAGGGTATCGTACGGCCCCCGTCGGTGGTGAAGATGTTATCCGTGGAACAATCTACGGTAACGACGTTTTTGCTATGGCAGAAGAGATGGTAGGTGAAGGAAAACTACATACAGGTGGCGGCGCAGGTCCACATATCAATTTTCCTGATCCTGATAGAGAATGGCGCGAACCGCTTGGACATTTGGATGGTTATCATACCCCGACCAACGGCGTTCCTAAAGGTGTCGTAGGTGCATTTACTCTTGGAGCAACCGTATACATTGACAAAGTTGAGAAACAGGGTGGCGGGTTTACTATTTGGCCAGGTAGTCACCGCATTTGGGCGGAATATTTTAGGCACCACGACCTGGATAGCCTCCCTGGCGGTGTTGCTCCCTTCGATTTGGGACCAAGTTATGAATTCACAGGTGAGGGTGGAGATGTCTGTTTTTGGCATCATCAGATGAGTCATACCGCCGGCCCGAACTGTGGACGCAATGTTAGAATTGCGCTTATCGGTAGGTATCGCAGGAAAGACCTGGATGACATTAAATTTGACACTCCCGAAGATATGTGGAAATATTGGGATGGTCTTTCGTAGAAATTATGACTGAAAACCCAAATGTTATTCTCATCTTTGCAGACGACCTCGGGCGTGGAATGTTAAGTTGCTACGGACAGCAGCATTTTGAGACACCAAACATCGATCGCCTGGCAAACGAAGGAATGCGCTTCAACCACGCCTACGGTTGCGCGTTCTGTGCCCCCTCCCGCGCCAGCATGTTAACAGGCCTCCACGATTGCCATGAGGGAACATGGACATATACCAAGGCCGGAATTTACAAAAGTATTAGTTCTGGAGAAATGGAACTGAGTGAAATATCGGAGTTGATTCATACCACCGGATTACAGGCGGGTGCCGACGATGTTTTCTTAGCAGAAATCGCGGCGGAAGCGGGTTATGCCACAGGGCAGATTGGGAAACTTGAATGGGGTTTTGCCACAACTGCAGAACGTATCCGCCGGCACAGATGGCAGTACCATTACGGTTACTATGACCACCAACGTTGTCACGGCTTTTATCCGCCTTTTCTCTTTGAAAATGGGGAATTAACACACATTCAAGGGAATATCCATGCAGACTGCGCGAAGCACCCAAACACGGAATCTGCTGAAAATATGGAGATTCGGAGGAACCGTCAGGGGAAAGCGGTATATTCTCAGGACATTTTCAACGATAAAATAGTTGAGTTCCTTCGCGAACATAAGGATAACCCTTTCTTTCTCTATCACCCTTCCCAGTTGCCACACGGACCGATTTCTATACCTAACATTCATCCTGCAGTGAAACAATCATCCGAATTGACGACGTACGAAAAGGAATATGCATCTATGATCCTAAAATTAGATGAAACCGTTGGGATCATTTTAGACGAACTCCAACGGCTCAGAATTGATGATCGCACAATGATCCTCTTTTGCTCTGACAACGGTCACGAAGTGTATTACCGACAAGAAGGGCGGACTTCTGGTCGGCAAAGGGATTTGGACGGTAACCCTTTTGACGAGATTACAACGAAATTCTATTCGGAGACAGGCGGTGATGTGTTCAACGGAAACGATGGTATGGGAGGTTTGAAGTTTTCAAGTTGGGAAGGCGGCACGCGAATCCCTTATCTTGTTCGTTTTCCTGGCACAATTACACCCAACCGTGTGTCAAACCACATGCTTACAAACTACGATTTGATGCCAACCCTTGCCGAACTCATCGGTGTAGAATTGCCGCAAGACAAAGATGGTGTGTCATTCTTACCAACTTTATTGGAACAATCTGAGACACAACAGAGCCATGAGTGGATTGTATACGCCTCGCGGCTCGGTCCTGCGTTGGTAACGTCCGATGGTTGGAAATTACGATATATCAACAAAACGGATAGTTTCCAGCTATACCATCTTCCCCACGATTACCGTGAAGAAAACGACCTTTCTGCTGATCACCCCGACCTTGTTACCCGCCTCAGTGGATGGCTACTGCATGCGTGTGATGGCGATTATCGTAACGGCACGCCACAAGCACATTTAGTCGAGTATCCTAACAGCAATTGACTTGCGTAAACTTCACATTTACTGATAAGCGAACCGAGTCAAATCACCCTGCCAACTTCTTTCCTTGAATAACGAACCGTAATCTGATATAATTGACTTGTTAAAAAGTGCCTCAGCCTCTTTGGATCTAACAAATCGGAAATGATTTAATATGGCTTCTTTTGATTCTGACTTGTCACAACGTGTAATTTTTGGTGAAAACAGTATTGAGAAACTGGCTGAATCCACGGTTACCCTCGGTGGTAGTCGTGTTTTAATCGTGACAGACCCTGGTATACAAGATGCAGGTATCCTCAAACGTGCATATTCAGCACTGAATAGTGAAAAAATTCCATGTTGTGTTTTCACGAATGTTGAGCCTAATCCGACAACAAAGCACGTTGACGATGCGGTCCAATTTGCAAAGGCGAACGCACCGATTGACCTTATTATCGGACTCGGAGGTGGAAGTGCGATGGATTGTGCGAAAGGTGCAAATTTCCTGCTAACAAACGGCGGCAAAATGGAGGACTACTGGGGAACGAACAAAGCAACGCAACTAATGCTGCCATCTATCGGTATTCCGACAACAATTGGCACAGGAAGTGAGGCACAATCTTTTGCATTGATTGCACAGGAAGAAACACACATCAAAATGGCGTGTGGTGATAAAAAAGCGCAATTTAAAACTGTGATTTTAGACCCAACCTTAACAAAAACCTTGCCGAAATCGGTAGCAGCGGTGACCGGTATAGATGCAATAGCACATGCTATAGAGAGTTATGTTTCAACCAGACGCAACCCGTTGTCCCAGATGTTCTCACATCAAGCGTGGATATTACTAAACGCTAATTTTGAAATGGCACTTGAAGATAATAATAGTGAAGCACGCAGAAAAATGTTATTCGGTGCATATCTTGCTGGCGTTGCGATAGAAAATTCAATGCTTGGTGCAGCGCATGCTTGTGCCAATCCGTTGACAGCCAGATACGGTATTACACACGGTATTGCTGTGGCACTGATGTTACCGCACGTCATTCGATTCAACAAAACGGTCGTAGGTGAATCCTATAACGAACTTTTCGCAGGCGGAAATTTGGCAGACAGAATTGAAACGTTAATGCAAACAGGCAATTTACCGAACACACTGCAAGGTTGCCCTGTCCAACATTCTGTGAGATCCACTGACATACCTACATTAGCAAAAGAAGCCGCTGCGCAGTGGACTGCACAGTTCAACCCGCGTTCGTTGGAGATACGCGATTTTATGAGGCTATATGAGCAAATTTTTTGAAAAGTTGAGGGCATTACCGTATTGGCGTGTGTCTGCTACTCTTTTAATTTTTCTGTTGATGCCTATAATGCGTTTCGCATTTGGCAATTGGGCAAGTTTTCGAGGCAACCCGCAACTTACAGGTGTCGCCAAAACACAACTTCCTGAAAAACTTGATTTGCTCTGGGCATTTAAAGCAGGAGATATGATTGAGTCCACCGCTGCAATCGTTGATAATACGGTGTATGTAGGCGCGTCAGATGGATTTCTATATGCAATCAATGCCCAAACCGGTAAAAGCACATGGAAATATCAGACAACTGCACCGATTAAATCATCACCTTCTGTTTACAACGGCATTATCTACTTTGGAGATGAGGATGGTATTTTTCATGCAGTGGATATTGCTACTCGCAAAAAGAAATGGCAGTATACCACTGAAGGAGAGATTATCTCATCAGCAAATTTTGCTGGTGACCGAGTGCTATTTGGTTCGTATGATGGGTTTCTCTACTGCATCAATCTAAAAAATGGTGAATTGGTATGGAAATTTGAGACAGAAGGATATGTACACGGCACACCTGCAATTTTTGGGAATTTCGTAATTGTCACAGGATGCGATAGTTATTTGCGTGTCATCAATATTGACGATGGATCTGAAACACAACAGGTAAATCTGGGCGCGTATGTTGGAGCGAGTCCTGCGATTTTAGACCCTAACTCACAAACTAAGGCTGAAGTTCGCGCGTATTGCGGAACGTACGGGAACGAAATATTAGGCGTTAATCTTACATCTGGTGAAATTGCGTGGCGATATGAACATCCGGTGCGGAAGTTGCCATTTTTTGCTTCAGCAGCCGTAACAGAAAACCTTGTTATCATTGGCGGCCGCGATAAGATGGTGCATGCACTCTCGCCAGAAAAAGGTGAACCGCAATGGACTTATACTGCTAAATCCCGCATAGAATCTTCACCCGTCATCGTTGGCAAGCGCGTGTTTTTTGGAACGACTCGCGGCATATTTATTGCGCTTGATATTACCAACGGGGAACAGGTGTGGAAATTTGAAACGGGCTCGTCAATCGTTGCTTCACCAAGCGTCGCTAATGGAAGAATATATATCGGGACAGAGGATGGCATCCTCTATTGCTTTGGAGAAAAATAATTCAATAGCTGCGTTTTGAGGAATAAGTACAAATGTGCAAATTTCTAAAATTTCATTTGCTTTTCATGCTATGCTTCCTCGTTATTCTAATCGGTTGTGCTAACACGGAAACATCAAGAGAATTTTCACACACAATGGAAGACGGCGGGCGTGTTAATATCAAAATTGAGTATAAACCCAAAAGCCAAATTAGTGGGGATGAGAAATTTGGTTCTTACTATTACATTGTTCAATACTTTTATCCTAAGCATGCGTCGCGCGAGCAGCAGGGTAAATTTAAAACGGGACGTTCATTGGTTGAGCAATGGCGACGCAGTCAGTCGATCGAGCAGCAGGGTCTATCTATCCGCGATATTGAGATTGCCTTTTATGACAAAAAAGGTTACTCACTTTTATCCGGGGGGACATTCTCCCTGGATTGAGCCATAATGAAGATGAATTAAATAAAATTGATGGTGGCTGGGAATGGAAAGGCCGGTTTGATGAAAGTTATATCACAGTTGAAAATTTTCGTGACATTCATTCAATCAAGGTAGTCTACGCCTTGCCTTGGTAGACACAGGTTTTTAGCTGAACAGCATTAGGTTTGTTATTCTGAGCGGATCTATGGTAAAATTTTACAATAATTTTGATAAGTGTGAACAATCCAACTGGGTTAGTCAAGGGAGAACAACACGATGCATAATTCTACAACTATTCAAGAGATAGTGGAACGGTTAGAAACGTTTTCACCCATTCTCCAGAAGCAAGTTTTAGATTTTACATTAGAACTTTCAGATGAAATGCCAGAGGGTGCCTCAATTCGCGAATTCCTAAAATTCTCAGGCACAATTCCCCCAGAAGACCTTAAACGGATGAAACAAGCCATTGAAGAAGGATGCAAACAAGTCTATGCTTCAGAATGCTAAGGAAACAAACAATGCCTAAAACAAAACCAGAACCAGCAACAGCAGGAATAGAATCAAAACAGACAACAGTTGGAAGTGTTTTTGTATCCAACTATCCACCGTATTCTACGTGGAACGAATCAACTGTTCCGGAGGTACATAGTGCTCTCGGTGAAGAACCTCGCCCAGATGCCACACTTGGACTTTATCTACACATTCCGTTCTGCCGCAAACGTTGCAAATTCTGCTATTTTCGGGTTTATACCGATAAAAACAGTTCGGAAATAGACACTTACCTAAACGCGTTGGCAAAAGAGGTTGAACTATACAGTAAGCAACCAGCAATTGCAGGTAGACCTTTGCGGTTTGTCTATTTCGGGGGTGGCACCCCTTCCTACATTAGTGTCAAACACCTGACAACATTGGTGGATAGAGTAAAAAAAGTGATGCCATGGGATGCTGCAGAAGAGGTTGCTTTTGAATGTGAACCCGGCACATTGACACAAAAGAAATTAGAAGCCATCAAAGCTATTGGCGTAACCCGATTAAGTCTCGGTGTTGAAAATTTGAATGACGATATTCTTGCTGAAAACGGTAGGGCACACCTCTCAAAAGAGGTATATCGGATCGACCCTTGGATCAAGGAATTGGCATTTGACCAAGTTAACATTGACCTTATTTCGGGGATGATTGGGGAAACCTGGGAAAGTTGGCGCGAAACAGTCAAAAAGACAATTGAACTTGATCCGGATAGCATCACCGTTTATCAATTGGAGTTGCCGTTCAACACCGTCTATTCCAAAGATATTCTTGGCGGCGATGCGTTGCCTGTGGCAGATTGGAAACTAAAGCGGGAATGGCATCAGTACGCTTTTGAACAATTTGTGAAATACGGTTATGAAATATCCAGTGCTTATACAGTGCTTAAAAAGGACAAACCGTGTCAGTTCGTCTATCGTGATGCAGTATGGCAGGGAAGTGACATGATAGGCACAGGTGTTGCGTCTTTCTCGCATCTCAGCGGAATTCACTTCCAAAATGCACCTTCATGGGGAGACTATCTCAGTAATCTTGAGGAAGATAAACTACCTATCTACCGGGCATTGAAACCGACAGAAGCGGAACGATTGACGCGAGAGATGATCTTGCAACTCAAACTTGGAAAAATAAAACCTTCCTATTTCCAAAGCAAGTTCAACGCGGAAATTCTAACACTTTATGCTGATGCTTACGTGAAACTTCAAAATGACGGTATGTTGCGCGTTAACGCTGAATCAGATGAAATCCTGTTAACACAGCGCGGTTTGCTGCAAGTTGATAGTTTGCTTCCAACGTTCTATGCACCTGAATATCAGAATACGCGGTATACCTAAGCGACTATATTTCTATTATGGAAGGAGTGAAAACATGAATACAAAACTCATCGAATGCAATCCGTCAATTATGATGGGCAAACCTGTTATTGCTGGCACCCGAATACCGGTTGAATTAATATTGGAAAAATTTGCCGCAGGTGAGACAATTGAACAATTGCTTGAATCTTATCCTCGCCTGACTCATGAGGGTGTACTCGCAGCATTTCATTTTGCAGCTCAGGCTCTTCGTGCTGATGTTGTTTATCCAATCCTTGAAGAAACCCCATGAATTTACTTGCAGACGAAAGCGTTAACAAGTTAATTGTGGACGAACTTCGAAATGAAGGTTACAATGTACTATACATTGCTGAGTTTGCCCCAAGTGTTGATGATGAAACGGTGCTTTATGAAGCTAACCAAAATCGTGCTTTGCTGCTTACCGAAGATAAAGACTTTGGTGAGCTTGTTTACCGCCAAGGACGAGTACACATGGGTGTAGTTCTAATTCGGCTTGCTGGTTTATCTCCACAAGCAAAAGCGAAAAGTATCTCAACAGTTTTAGCAAATCACGGACAACAAATGCTAAATTCTTTTAGTGTTGTCTCACCTGGAAGAGTTAGAATTCGTCAGAGTCCATAATGATCAGATCAATACCGACTGTTATTATCGCTGGTTTCATTAGTTAAACTCAATAAGCATGGATACAAAAATACAATTACACCGTCTCCGCGAAATGCTCGCTCCAGTATTAGAATCAAATGTATTCTATAAGCAAAAACTTACCGCAGCCGGTATTACAGACCCAAACGACATTCAAACACTATCAGATTACCAACAAATTCCCTTTACTACAAAAGACGAACTCAGCGCTGATCAGGTGTCCCATCCTCCTTACGGCACAAATCTCACCTTTCCATTAGATCAGTATACCTGCCTGCATCAAACATCAGGGACAACGGGATCACCTTTGCGATGGTTAGACACGCGGGAATCGTGGGCCTGGTGGGGAAAATGTTGGAGAGATATTTATAATGCTGCGGGGGTAACATCGTCAGACCGACTCATGATGGCGTTTTCGTTCGGTCCGTTTATAGGTTTTTGGAGTGCATATCACGGCGCGCAGCAGCTTGGCGCACTTACCATTGCAAATGGCGGTTTAACTTCTGAACAACGTGTCCGTGCTATCCTTAGCAACGACGTGACGGTAATAATTTGCACACCGACCTATGCATTACGTCTTGCCGAAGTCGCAGAGCAAGAGGGAGTTAACCTCAGTAAAGATTCTAAAGTTAGGGTAACAATCCACGCGGGTGAACCTGGCGCGAGTCTACCTGCGATAAAACAACGTATTGAAGATCGTTGGGGAGCGCGAGCCTATGACCATGCAGGCGCTACCGAAGTTGGTGCATGGGGTGTTATGTGCCAACCGCAAGCAGGGGTTCACCTCAACGAAGATGAGTTTATCTGTGAAGTGCTTAATACTGAAACGGATAATCCATCAGATGAAGGGGAGTTAGTAATAACCAATTTAGGGCGTATCGGTATGCCAGTGATTCGCTATCGCACAGGGGACTACGTTAAACTCAAGCCAAGTCCCTGCAAATGCGGAAGTCAACATCGTGTCCTTGATGGCGGTGTCATTGGCCGTATAGACAACGCTATTATTATCCGTGGTTTGAATGTGTATCCTGCTACGATAGAAAATATTATCCTTAAGTTCCCGGATGTGAGCGAATTTGCTGTGCGTGCTTACCGAACAGAAACGCTTGATGAACTTGAAATTCAAATTGAATCTACAAATCCAAATTCTGCTGATACAGTAACGGCTGTAAGTTCAGCTATTCGGAATGCTTTAGGTTTGCGTACAATTGTTAAAACTGTACCACATGGAACTTTACCAAGATTTGAGCTCAAATCAAAACGGTTTACTGATGAACGTGCCTTATAAATTGGAACGATTCGGCGATCCTGTCAATTGATGTCGGATTCAGAATAGTTCTGTGGTTATATATTGACGATCAATCCAACTTTGTGTTACAATTATTGTGGGTAATTTTGGAGCATACGCACGCTACAATTAAGTCACGTCTTTATGGCAAAACGATATGATTGTTGATAACATTATTAAGTTTTAGCGTTTTATTACTTGTAGACGTAACGTGAAATTTAAGGAAGATTCTAATGCAATATTCTGGGAACACGCCCGAAGCTATCGCTGCACGCGGCGAAGCACTCTATCAGGAAAAAATACGGGAAAAAGTTGAATCAACGCAAAAAGGAAAGTTCTTGGCGGTTGATATTGAAACAGGTGATTATGCAATTGCTGATGAAGATTTGGCAGCTACAGATCGCCTGCTTGCGAAACGTCCAAATGCTACCGTTTACGGTTTACGAATCGGATTTCCCACCGCCTACCGAATTGGTTTTAAGATTTCGGGCCCGACACAATGATTTTAGGAAAAGTTAGCGAAAATAGAGAAGCTGTCATTGAATTAGAAGTTCTTGGCTTAAATAGGTGGATGAAAATAGAAGTTGTCATTGACACTGGCTTTGATGGTTATTTGACATTACCGAGCAATTTAATTAATCGTCTCAATCTCCGACAGGCTGGACATAGGCAAGTGATTCTTGGTGATGGAAATATGGTGGTCTTTAAGTTGTACCGAGCGAAAGTGCTATTACATGGTGTAGAACGCGAAGTCCCTGTTCTCAGCTCAGATGGAGGACCGTTGATTGGAATGGCATTGCTTAATAACTCGAAAACATATAAATGAACAAACACCAAAACTACGACACCATCATTATTGGCGGCGGGCCTGCAGGAAGTACCGCTGCGACACTCATAGCACAGCAAGGCTACCGTGTGTTGCTTTTGGAGCGTGACGCAGAACCGACTTTCAAAATCGGTGAGTCGTTGATTCCTGCTACATATTGGACTTTCAAACGACTCGGCATGCTTGAAAAACTAAGAGCCAGTCATTTTCCACAGAAGTTCAGTGTGCAGTTTTTCACGCGTACAGGTAAAGCCACCAATCCATTCTATTTCTTTGATACCAATCCGCATGAAAGTGCTGTTACATGGCAAGTCCTGCGTAGCGAGTTTGACCAGATGCTTTTGGACAATGCAACAGAGAAGGGGGTAGAGGTAAGACGAGGTGTCAGCGTCCGTAAAGTACTTTTTGAAGAGGAAAAGGCAATTGGTGTTGTGGCACAAGAAAAATCTTCACCTGATGGCAATAACAACCTTGAAACAATACGCGGAAATATTATTGTGGATTCTACCGGTCAACGTTCTCTCATCGGAAGGCAGTTAGACCTCAATACCATAGAGCCAAATCTCAAAAAGGCATCGCTTTTTACACATTACGAAGGTGGACATCGTGACGAGGGAATTGACGAAGGTGCTACGCTTATTCTGCATACTGAAGATAAAGACTCTTGGTTTTGGTCAATTCCGCTGCCATATAATCGCACAAGCATCGGTGTAGTTGGAGAATTGGACTACCTTCTCCAAAATCGCAGAGAGCCTGATGGAAAACTCAACACACAGAAAATCTTTGACGAAGAACTGGAGAAAGTGCCAACCTTTGAAACAACGGCTTGAAGGGGCAAAACAACTTTTTCCAATCCAGACAACCAAGGATTTTTCATATCGTGCGAGTCGTATCGCAGGGCACAATTGGGTATTGATAGGTGATGCATTTGGGTTTTTGGATCCAGTCTATTCAACAGGTCTGTTTTTAGCGCTCAAATCTGGTGAAATGGCAGCAGATGTAATTGTTGAAGCGTTCCGAGAAAACGACTTTTCTGAAACACAATTGGGGAGTTTCGGACAGACGTTTGTTGCTGGTATGGAAGCATTTCGAAAACTGGTCTACGCTTTTTATACAAAAGAATTTAGTTTTGCGCGGTTTCTGTCTGAGTATCCAGAACACCTTGGCGGCATCGTCGATATTTTAAGCGGAGATGTCTACAGGCGGGACGTAACACACATCTTTCCAGACATGTCAAAAATGTGTTATTTTCCACCGGAGGTCTCGCTTGCGCATTCGGCATAAGGCCCCTGGGGTTTGAGACAAATAGTTTGTAAATTCAGTTAGCAAATCTATCGGGATGATTTACCCTTTAACTTTTTTATAGGAGTACATTAAATGAAGTTTTTCACATCGTATTTATCCATTTTCTGTCTTATCTTTGCCTTGATTGTCAACGTAGGTTGCGATAGCACTTCAAAACGTCGCCATGTCAGTATCGGCACAGCACCAATAGGTGGAACTTTTGCTCCTGTTGGTAATGCAATTGCTGATATTGTTGGGCGTAACATTTCGGAGGAAAACTGGGAAGTCGCTGCCACAAGCACAAAAGGCACACAAGAAAATATTCGCTTACTTGTCAGTGAAGATGGCGAAATAGAATTCGCTCTCGCTAATGCCGCAATCTCTTACTTTGCAGTTCGTGGGGAAGGCGCATGGAAAACCGAACATCCAATCCATTCAGTGATGACGCTTGCTCCCAATGTCGGCCTATTTGTCACACCGAAATCTACCGGTATCCGTTCCATTGCTGATTTGAAAGGAAAACGAGTCGTTGTGGGGCCGGCTGGTGCAGGTTTTGAATACTTTTTGAGACCAATTTTGGAAGCACACGGTGTCACTTATGAGGATTTCAACCCTCTTAACGATATATACAGCTCTGCAGTAAATCTGTTAGGTGACGGTTCGGCTGATGCTGCGTTTATGGGGGGGGGCAATTCCAATCCCAGCGGTTAAGCAAGCCACAGCGAACCAAGAGATATTCTTTATTCCGTTTGACGAAACCGCCAAACAATCCCTTTTTGAAAAGTACCCCTTTTTTAATCCTATAACCGTCCGCGCGGATGCTTATGATCAAGTCCTGACAGAACCGTTTGAAACTATGAATGTCGGTTCAATGCATATTATCACTGCAGAGAATGCAGATGAGGATATGGTTTATAATTTTACAAAGACCTTGTATGAACATCGTGCTGAGGTTGTCAAGGCTCATCCAGTTGGAAAATTTATCAATGAAAAAAATGTTGTCAAAGATGTTGGTACGCCTTTCCATCCAGGTGCGATTCGTTTCTATAAAGAAATCGGTATTTGGCCCCGAATAAAAATGCGGATAATCAAATGCGAAATCAGTTAAAAATTTTAGTCGTCCTTTATCTATGCTTGCCACTATCTGCCCTCCCCGCAGAAAAAAGCGATCATGCCGTATACGTGCAGCATGTGGAGCAAGGATTTGTCTTTCTATTTCAAGGAAACAATAAGGAGGCTATAGCCGCATTCGAATCAGCACTTGCAGTTGAACCGAAACACTATGAAATTCTGCACTATTTAGGAGTAGCGTACGCACAGGAAAAATTTTGGAACAAAGCTGTTGAAGTTTACCAACGCTCTTTGGATCTGAAGCCAGATAATATTGAGGCACTCCATTCATTAAGCCTTGTCTATTTTAAACTTAATCAGTGGGCAGAGGCAATTGAACCTTTACGCAAGGTGATAACGCTATCTCCACAACACGCACGCGGGCATGAACTCCTCGGTAAAGTCTACCTCAAACTGCGCCAATTTTCAGACGCTGCTAACGTTTTAACACGAGCGATTGAGCTAAAACCCGATGCCGCAGGCACTTATAATGACCTTGGAACAGTCTATCTCAATTTAAAGGATTACCCGCAAGCGATAGAAAACTTTACGAAAGCGTTAAAGTTTGGACCTCCTCGCTACGCAGAACCCCATCATGGACTCGGCACAGCATATCTTCGGATAGGTGATAGAGAAAAAAGCGTAAAAGAGATGCAAATATATCAGCAGTTACAAGAGGAATTTGCTGAATATGAACGTTTCTCCCGTCTGACTCGGACCGAACCGAATAACCTTGAAGCATGGAAGGGTTTGGCAAATGTTTTAATACGTCAAAAAAAATATAATGAGGTGGTACCTGTATTCCAAAAATGTATTGAGATTGCCTCCAGACAAAGAATGTCTGCAGATGTTATTGCAAGTTTTTTTCATGGACTCAGCCAAGCTTTTATCAACTTGAATTATCCGAAGCATGCCCAAGAATCAGTTCGTAAGGCAATTCAATTAGCTCCCAACGTAGCGGTTTTCTACAATACCCTTGGCAGTACTTACGCAATGTTGGGAGATGTTCGAAATGCCATCCCAGCATTCCGCAAAGCAATTGAATTAGATGGAGAACAACCTCACTATCACCTTAACCTTTCAAAACTTTATCAAAGTATCGGAAATCATAAACTTGCCAAGGAACATCATCAAGCATATCAATATTTCTTGTCAAAACAGAAAAAAACAAAATAGTCGGACCACACTAAAACATGGGACAGGGACATTGAATATTAGTCTATTTTCTACAACTGCCGTTATTCTACTGTTAAATGCTGTTTTTTCTGTAGGCGTGTCTGCTGAGAAAAAAGAAAATCAGATGATATTGGTTTCTGCTGGCACATTTACAATGGGAAACGGAAAACGTGCCGCAGATGAAAGACCCGTACATAAGGTATATCTCGATGCATACTATATCAGTAAATATGAAGTTACCAACGCAGAATATTATGAATTTTGGCGTAGTTTGCAAAACGATAATCCTGAATCCTCTCAACACACACCTGAAAGCTTCACCCATCTTCCCCATATCGGTGATTGGCCTGAACGCGCGACAAAATTCCCCGATCATCCAGTTGTGGGTGTATCTTGGGACGATGCAAAAGCTTATGCTGAATGGAAAGGCATGCGCCTCCCGACAGAAGCAGAATGGGAAAAAGCCGCCCGCGGTTATACAAATAGGACGTGGCCCTGGGGCAATGCTATAGGACCTTACGCCAATACCGCCGATAAAAATGATGGATACGAAAACCGTATTGCGCCCGTTGGTAGTTTTCCAAAAGGAAAGAGTTATTATGGCTTAATGGATATGGCAGGCAACGTTTGGGAGTGGACAGCAGACTGGTACAGTGATGTCTACTATTTTCATAGCCCAAAGAAGAATCCAACAGGACCAACTGTCGGTAGTTGGCGCGTTATTCGAGGCGGTTCATGGATTGATACACTGCCACGATGCAGCACAACCTTTCGGTATTATTTCTACCCTACTTTAAAAACATCCTCTGTCGGTTTTCGGGTGGCCAAAACAGCAGAAAAACCTAAAAAATAATCTCTTACTTCAACAAATTCCCAAATGTTAAAATCCATTTTAATTTCTCTGACCTTTTCCATTATATTTGCAATTTGTAGTACTGCTGAACAGCTGCCTGTCTTCGTGGATGTCACCAAAGAGGCGGGTATAGACTTCGAACATAACAACGGTAAAACCGAACATAAACACATCATTGAGACAATGGGTTCTGGTGCTGTCTTTTTTGATTACGACACAGATGGAGATGTCGATCTTTATTTTGTTAACAGTGGACAGGTTCCAGATAAAGACATTCCTAAGAGCGAATTCCACGCTGCCAGAAACGCACTCTATCGTAACGAAGGAAACGGCCGTTTTACAGACGTTACAAAGACTTCTGGAACTGGAGACATTGGGTACGGCATGGCTGCATCCGCTGGAGATATTGATAATGACGGAGATGCCGACCTATATGTCTGTAACTTTGGGCAGGATACCCTCTACCGAAACAATGGGGATGGCACTTTTACGAATATAACAAAGATTGCTGGAATTGATAACTCGCTATGGAGTATTGCAGCGGTTTATCTCGATTATGATTTAGACGGTGATTTAGATATTTTTGTTGTCAACTATCTCATTTATCAATTGTCAATGCCTGTAACGAAATATAAGGGCATAATCGGTTATGGACACCCGCGCAGTTATGAAGGAACAGCTGATGTTCTCTATAGAAATAATGGGGATGGCACTTTTACAAACGTTGCAGACACAGCAGGTTTAGTAAATCCGAGTGAAGGGCGGGGTATGGCGGCTGTTGTTTGTGATTTTGACAATGATCGGTTTCCAGATATCTACGTCGCGAATGACACAAACCGTAATTTTTTATATCATAACAAGGGGGACGGCACTTTTACTGATGAAAGTCTATTCCTCGGTGTAGGATACGATGAAAATGGGGTTGCAGAAGGTTCTATGGGAGTAGACGTTGGGGATTATAATCGGGACGGTTGGTTTGACATTATCGTTGCCAATTCGGAGAAAGCAACACTCTATAAACTGCAAAATCTTGGCGATAACAACTTCTTCTTTGAGGAGGCTACTGTAGAGAGTTTATTACAAAAACCAACTCTGCCGTATGTTGGCTTTAGTCCACTTTTTATTGATTACGATAACGATGGACACTTGGATATATTCTCTGCAAATGGTCATCCTCAAGAGGTAATTGAACAATTAACCGACTATGAAACTTTTGCACAACGAGACCAACTGTTTCATAATAATGGCGACGGTACTTATGCAGAGGTTTCACAGACTTCTGGTGCTTACTTCTCGGAAGAGCTTGTCGGTAGGGCAGCCGCGTCAGCCGACTACGACAACGATGGAGATATTGACATCGTTATAATGAATTCTAATCAACGTGCTGTGTTACTCAAAAACGAAGGGGGAAATCGGAAAAACTGGCTCGGTGTAAAACTTGTTGGCACGCAAAGTAACCGTGATGGTATTGGGGCAAAGGTGAAACTCCTGTCAGGGAACATCTCACAAATAGCGGTAATAAAAAGCGGCTCAAGTTATGCTTCGGGAAGCGATTTGCGGTTGCTGTTTGGTTTAAATAACGCTGAGGAAGTGGATAGCATTGTAATTGAGTGGCCAAGTGGGATAGTGCAAAAAGTGGAGAATGTCCCTATCAATCAAACATTAACGATTTCAGAGACGGAATAAGTTAGTTATCAACAAAAAGCCCGCATTCTCAATGGATGCGGGCTTTTTGTTGATAAAATTTACCGATTATTTTCGCTTGAGATCTGCCCAAGTTGTTGTCGCTTTGCCCCTTGGTTCAACAGGTGTCAGAACATCAAGGAACTGGCCATCCAGCGTTGGTGCAATCTTAAGATCGTCGTCAGTTTCATCAAAACGAAGATTGACGTAATCTCCCCCACCGCCTTCGCCGCACTTGAAGTGCAGGAAGTTTTCACCTTTAATGAGGTCAATTTCTGTGGGTTGGGACGCTACTTGAGCACCACCAGTCCAGTTCGGGTTGTTATAAACCTTTTCTCCATTGAGCCAAATTTCTGCATGATCATCGTGAGCAGGGTACATAGTCGTTGTCCTATCATCTGGAGACAAGACGAGGATAATACCGTGCCAGGTGATATTATTAAGATCATTAATGCCACGACTTGTTGACATATTATTTTGGCTTTCAGTGTCAATTGTCACAACTGACCACGAAAGAACGCCACCGTTGTCGGGGGGCAGATGGACAGAACCCTTACCGGTTAGTCCCGCGCCGTAGCGAGTCGAAACAGAAACATTTGTGATGTCACCATTCGTGCCATCAGCGAGATAGTCGCGCTCAGCAGATGGACCAAAGCCCCCGGTATTCATCACTAAATCAAGAGCCCACCATTTTTCAATCCATTGATCACCAGCCGGTTGCCAGCTTTGCGCAAATGCCGCTGGTACGATAGTAATACAAGCAAAAGCAATTGTAAGAAAAATTGCCAATTTTTTCATAGCTATGAAATCTCCTTATTCATCAGTTGCTCAAATTTGAATATTTTCAAGCAAGAAGCGCGCTTCCCAAATCACAAATTGAGCAACATAAATTATTCTTTATTATTTCGGCTTGCTAGCTATGCCGAAATTAAACTTTCTTATGGTGATAGCAAAATACATGCAAATCACACAATTAACTATTTTTAGAAATTATAGCACTTTTCAATTTAAAATGCAAGAAAAATGTCAATTATTATACAATAGCGACAATTCAATATTTCCTCAGTGAGCATAAAGGGAAAATAAGTTGCCGCGATTATCAGATTTATTCTGCTAACTCAATCACGCCGCACCCGATTCGGGCACCAGCATTTCCCGAAGGTTGAGACACAAAATCGTCAGCATCTGCATGAACGATGATGCCTTTTCCGACAACATCTCGAATAGAACCGGTACCAATTTCCCACAGTTCTGTTGACAATTCAATAGTTCCTGTACCATCATCACCAACAGTCATATTGCCGATGTCCCCCAGATGGAATTCACCCTCACCCCACTTTCCGTGTGCAACTTCAGTAGGATTCCAATGTCCGCCAGCAGATTTTCCATCTGGAGCACTGCAGTCCCCGTTTTCGTGGATATGCACTGCATGAACACCAGGAGACGCATTCTTAATCTCAATACTTAGCATGACTGTTTTACCAGTGAGTGTAAAAACTGCCATGCCTGTTACTGTACTTCCACTTGTCGGATTAATTATCGCAACCGCCTGCTTTGATGAAGTTGCAATAGTTAATGCCTTTTGGGCATTTTCACAACCGATCAAAGCAATTAAACCACAAAATACAAAAAATGTTGTTATACGAAATGCAACGAAACTCTTTTTCATAATCTAAATCCCCTTTATAAAAATTATTAGTGTAGCACAATCTGTTAGATTGCGTACGAAAACTTGCGAAATATGCATTATTCTCTATTAAAAACGGTGTTTGCATGTCTAAAAACTTGTCCATAGCAACTTGGGTTACGTCGTAACTTCTTCATTTGCACGTTTCACAAGGGCGTTCATATACGCAATAGTATACGCTGTGCCAACACGATGGTCGCCTGCCATGCTTGGAATGTGGTCTGGAATGAGCACGCCGTTGAAGTCCACTTCTCGGAGCACTTTTGCCACTTGATACATATCTTGATATCCGTTATCCACAAATGTTTCAACAAAATGCGGCAACGGCTGATCCACATTGCGGAAATGGACCTTGAAAATCTTACTTCTTTCACCAAAGTAGCGGATAGATTCAAGTACATCTTTGCCCATTAAATCTCCACCTTCAAGCCAGCACCCAACACAGAAACACATGCCAACATTCGGGCTGTCAGCAATTTCAAGCGCACGTTTATAGCCTTCAAAACTACTGAAGATACATCGTGGGATTCCTGCAAGATTTAGCGCAGGCGGATCATCAGGATGGATACCGATCATTACGCCAGCTTCCTCAGCAACCGGTGCTGCCTGTTTGATAAAGTAGGTATAATTATCCCAAATTTCCTCCTCACTGTACTCACGTCCGTGCGAAAGCGGCATCCCAAATTTTTGACCTCCCCAATGTCCTTCCTGTGCAGTCTTTAAATTGAATGCGCGTGCGCTGGCACCACCACGGGTTGTCTCACGTTCGGTACTCCAGATACCGTTACCCATGTGAGCATAAGTTGTATACGGAATTCCTGCTCTGCCAAGATCGCGGATGTACTTTTTATACTGTTCAATCTTCGCATCGCGATTTTCTAAGTTAAGCACAATCCCATCCTGATTATGGACATCGCTGTTGCCAAACCCATAAATTTTCAAGCCAGCGTTCTCAAAAATATCGCGGCGGCTCATAAAGTAGTCGTAATTGGCATTTGCACCGTTCGTCCAAAGAACAACATACTCAACATCCATCTGCTTAGCGAATTGTAAATCAGCCTCACTCGGTTCAGGGGACATCTGTGCCGTAACTTTCATGCCGGGTTCAATGTTTTTCAACGGATTCCCATTTGTCATTTTATGCCTCCTTTGTTCACTTTAGAACAATTGCCTACTCGTCGTCCATCGCCTCTTCTTTGAGGCGATATAATTCAGCTGTCAATTCCTTAACAACGTCAGCATACGCTGGATCGTCATAAACACTGCACATTTCATTTGGGTCTTTTTCAAGGTCAAAAAGTTCCCATTCCGGTTCTGTTGACTGGTTAACAGAACCTGATGTACCGAGTGGTTCTCCATAATAATAGATGAGTTTATACCGATGTGTCCGAATACCGTAGTGAGCGGGAACATGGTGATGTGAGAGATGCATCCAATAGCGGTAATACATAGACTCTCGCCAATCGTCCGGCGTTTCGCCTTCAAATATCGGACGTAGACTTCTACCTTGCATGTTGTCAGGAATTGGGACTCCAGCGTAATCCAACCATGTCTCAGCAAAATCTATGTTCAGTGCCATCGCGTGCGTAGAACTACCGGCACCAATAGCACGCGGATAACGCACAATATACGGCATACGCAACGATTCTTCATACATAAACCGTTTGTCGTACCAACCGTGATCGCCTAAGAAAAATCCTTGATCAGAGGTATAAATTACCATTGTGTCGTCAGCAACGCCATCTGCATCAAGATAGTCAAGCAACCTTCCCACGTTGTCATCTATTGATGCTACGCATCGCAGATATTCTTTGATGTAACGTTGATACTGCCAGTTTGCTAATTCTTCATCAGCCAAACCTTCGGGGGGTGGACCCAGTTTTTCAATCTTTAGGTCTCTATCGTTCATGTGTCCAAACACCCGCATCTTCGCTTCTTTCGCAGCGTTTGAACGATTTGCGTAATCATCAAAGAAGTTATCTGGCATCGGAACATCACCATCCTCAAACATGTGTGCATGTTTCTCGTCTGAATCCCACGGACGGTGCGGTGCTTTGTGATGACACATCAGGAAAAATGGTTTATCTTTGTCACGATTTTGCAGCCATTCCAACGAAAAATCTGTTATGATGTCAGTAGCATACCCTTCATGCTGTTTTCTACCGTCTTCTTCTATCATCACCGGATCATAATAACTTCCTTGTCCGGGAAGTACGTTCCAATAGTCAAATCCGGTTGGATCGGCATTGCCCCCGTGTCCGAGATGCCATTTTCCGACCATAGCAGTTTGATAACCACCCGCCTGCAGCATCTTCGCGACATTCGGTTTTCTGCCATCAAGTGGATCACCCAATGTCTTCACACCGTTGAGATGACTATGCAAACCTGTCAAAATATTTGCACGACTCGGTGTGCATATCGAGTTGACACAGAAGCAGTTTTGGAAGATCATACCGCCATCTGCAATACGGTCGAGATGTGGGGTTTGGTTGATACGACTCCCGTAGCAACTCATCGCATGAGATGCATGGTCGTCTGACATGATAAAAAGTATATTTGGTCTACTCAATTGTACCTCCTTATATTTATAACGAATTAGTCGTGATGTCCTCCACAATGAGGGCATTGCAACATTGATGAATCTGGTGCTTCAAATTCAATTCCCCGTTCTTTGAGTTCTTCTTTATGCCGTTTGTACCAATTTATCCATTTTTTCCGCTCTTTAGTGGTGCCATTTAAAATACCTTCTACTTTGCCTTTAGCATTTGCGTAACACAATATCAAAATGGTCCCGATAGAAATAGGTAAAACGATAACGAAATCGCGTGATAGTGCAGCTATACCTTGCCAACCATCTATGATGATATCTGATAGTACTATGCCTAATATAGCACCAATAATATAGATTGTAGCATTCTTCACCGAAGCGTTACGAACCATAAATTGCAATGTTTGTATCATGAGTTATCTCCTTCCGTTTCAGGTTCTAACATTCACATAATACCTTTTTTGTCGTTTGAAGTCAATCTTTTTAATCTGTAGTACAAAACAAAACGCACCAGAAAACGGGCTGGTGCGTAGACAACAAAAATGTTATTTATCCTTATCTTATTGTCAGGAGGTGTTAAAAAACCTCTAACATTGGTGGTGACTCAACAAGTTGGATTTCTTCTTCTAAAGCTCGCTGTTGATGGTTATACCAATCTATCCAGACTTGTCGCTGTGCATTAATTCCGTTCAAATTACCTTTTATCTCTTGGTAACATGATGTAAAAGCAAGTGTCATGACAAGCAGAATCTGTGCAAAATCAGGCAAACCTTCAATAACAAATAGGTCTGTAATTCCGTATGTCAATACAAACCCAAAAATCCAACAGATTAAATGAATGAAATACTGTAGAGGTGTCCGTAGCATGGATAATACAGTTCTTTTAGCAGTCTTGAAATACGAATCTGGCTGCATGTTTTGAGATAATGGCAATTCTTCAAAAGTAGTTTCGTTCTGCAGTGTTTGCTGCTGTGCATACCACCTATTCCACACCTGCTGTTCAGACGCAATACCTTTTAGGTTGCTTCTCGCTTCTCGGTAACTAATAATCACAGCGAAAATTGTAAGAGGGATACAAAATTCGACATAAATTTCCACAACTTCTTGCAATGATAGAATAGTCCAATTTTGATGAAAATTAAAAATGGTCGCGAAAAAAATGAATAGCGTAGGCACGGCAAAGACCCAAGACAAAAAATGTATGAAAAAGGATTTTGGGTGTCGCAGTATGAATACTACTGTTTCCACTAATGTTTTGGAATTTGACCTAATCTTCACTTTTTGGGATGGTGGATCCTCAAAATCAGCACCATGATTTATAACAGCCTTTTGACGCTTATACCACCCAAACCACATCTGACTTTCAGCAGCAATCCCTTTCAAAAATCCTCTTGTCTCAAAGTAACATGAGATGGGCGTAAGTATTATCGCAAGTATAACCAATTCATGAAAGTCCTTTATAATATATTGTACAGTCTTTACAATTCCATCGTTAATAACCAGAATGGCCGCTACGAAAAGCAGAAAAGCAATCCAGTATCCAAAATGGACAAATAGACGTTTCGGAGAACGAAGCCGATATAGTATTACCTTATGAGCTTTAACGAAATAGGATTCATCCTGTTCATTATTAGGTAAGGGTGGCACTTTATAACTGACTTTTAATTCCTTTGCTTCCTGTTGTCGAGTGTACCAATTCATCCATTCCTTTCTCTCATTAGCAATACCATTTACATTTCCCTTTGCTTCTATGTGAACCATAGACATTATATAAATTTAATTCGCATTACAGTTGATTTCTGGCATAATAAAGAAAATTATGCTTTGGAGATTAACTCATGAGCAAATATGATGAAATAAAGGATAATCCGGATAAGTTGCAAAAAATAACGGGTTTTACGATTGAAGAGTTTTTGGCACTTCTTCCGATTTTTACGACACATTTTTTAGCGTTTGTTTCTACCCAAACACTTGATGGTCAAGGACGAAAAAAAACGGCGTTATACCACGGACAAAAATAGTCGTTTGTCAAATATGGAAGATAAACTTCTGTTTATCTTGATTTATCTACGACACGCATGGACTCAAGATGTGCAGGGTATGTCTTTGGTATGTCTCAACCTGAGGCAAATAAATGGATACACCTACTTTCACCGATATAAGATCAAGCATTAGATGAACTCGGTGAGTTGCCGTCTCGTGAGGCAACTCCTGAGACTTTTGAAAAAGAGACAACTGTTGAAAGTGGCACACCAGCTCCCGAACATTTTTTTTAAGATTGCAAAGAGCGTCAGATACGGCGTCCGAAAGATCAACAAGCACAGAAGGATTGTTATAGTGGCAAAAAGAAACAACATACTGTAAAGAATAATCTGCTTATTAATGCTGCTTGCGAGATATTGGTATTGTCTCCTACGTGCAAAGGCAGCATGCATGATAAACGCATTGCCGATGAAACAGTATCTTTTTTGCCAAGTGGTAGTTATTTATACCAAGATTCCGGTTTTTTAGGTTTTAATCCTGCTGGTATTACTATTGTCCAACCCAAAAAGAAACCCAAAGAGAGTGAGCTGACAGCAGTTGAAAAAGCAAGAAACCGCGAAATAGCGTCTATCCGTATCCGTGTTGAACATGTGATTAGTAGTGTCAAAAGATATCGCATTGTCCAAGACACGTTGCGCAATTGGAAACAAGGTTTCAGTGACTTAGTCATGAAAATCTGTTGTGGATTACATAACTTTCGTTTAAACTTCAGACCTCGGTGTTATGAAAAACATTTCGATTAAACTTATATAATGTCTATTACTTTTCAGGGACGAGAATGGGCTTATGATGTAGATTTTCAGGTGATAAAGGACTCGCTTGAAGAACCTGTGCCATCTGAATTAGAAGGATACTTCCGGTTACGCGAGTCTGCGAAAAATGTTCAGATTGCCCAGGATTCCATCTATACTATTAAAGCTAATGCGGCCGATAAGAAGATGAACACATCATCAACGTAAATATGGAGAACTAAATTGCCTTGTACCTTCAAAAACATTTGCAATCACCTGATTTGTATAGTATAATATATTTTAAACACACAGTACCAATAGGATTGGATTCTTGAAAAACAGTAAATTTGTTCTGAATATCCTGATATTATTTGCGATAGTTTGTTATGTAGCAGTGCTTAGCTTGAATCCGCTGCTGCACGACCATGAGTGTGAACACAATCATGCGCGTGAACACAATCATGAACAGGAACATGCACACGATCAAGAGCACGAAAACAATGAATCCTCCCATTCATCGGAAAGTTGTGCAGCGTGTGTATTTATCAATTCGTCCATAGAATTCGTAATCCAGCCAATTGCTATAATCCTACCTTCCCCTTGCTCTGATAAACCTTCACCCAGTAAGGTTGTTTTTGTCCCTTTAATACCGGCGACAAATATCCAGAGTCGCGCACCACCTATATTCCCCAATTCCATCTAAATTAATTTTGAAATCTAAAGATCGATCTATCTTTGGTTATAATTTCTTGCAGAAGGCACTAACTTTGTAGAAGCCATAAAGGTTGACAATGGATAGATGTAACGTGCTTGCGTAGATTTACGCGCCTTTGTCTCTATCATTTAGTCCTATATTAACCTGATTCATCTTGTTTACACGGGCGAGGAGGTCTTGCCCGGACAACGGATGGTACATTTCTGTTTATTATATCAAGCACGTTTTGTGCTATAGTCATAAAAAATTTTAGGCACGTATTTTGTGCCGTTAAACAAAATTGGAGAATACAATGTTTACATATTTTTTTAAACGCGACTTTACTGTCGCTATTTCACGATTAATCTTATTCACTTTTGTTGCTGTCCTGCCTTTTATGGGTGGTTGCAGCGATAGTAGTAATCCTATCATTGATCCTGATCCTGATCCTGGTCACGACCCGGATGCCCCCATTCACGCCGATGCCGACGGCTTTAACCTGGAAATCGATGGAAAAGTGGTCTATCATCAACATCAAGACCACCATGAAGGTGGTCTCACCGTTCCCGTTGGTGAAGAAATTGAGATACATGTACATTTTCTTGACGCGGATGAAAACGAACTCCATCTCGATGAAGTAGCACCCCCGCCAGGTGAAGATGAACAGGACGACCATGACCATGACCATGATGGGTTGGAATCCTTCAGTTTGGGTCTGACGGGTTACGATTCCTCTATCATTAAGATCCATCTGGATCATGATGACCATGCCAATGAAGGTGAAGAGCATGACGATGATGGTGAAGAGCATGACCATGAAGATGACCATGAAGAACACGGTGACGCGTTACCGTTTGGAATCGAGGGACTGAAAGCAGGAAAAACGGAAATCAAACTGCAACTGCTTCACGGGAATCATGCTGACTACACAGCTCCACTCCTGATACCAGTAACAGTACAATAAGGGGGACATCATGTTAAGCACTTGTGCTTGTTCGCACAGGTCTCCCACGGTGAGGACGCTTAGAAAGTGTCCTCACCTATTGGTGTTCGTATTTGGAATAGTAGGATGCTTGTTCTGCTATCTCAAGGATGTTCAAAGTGCTTCAGACACAACGCAGTTTTTGGAAGGAGAAGTTACTGAAGAACGGAGTCATGCTCGACTTAGTGGAGTTAGAGTCCAGATTACGGGACTTGAGAGAAGCGTGAGGACCGATTCAAACGGTCGGTTTAAGTTTGATGCAGTGCCGGAAGGGCAGCAGACGCTTCAGTTCCTGAAGGTTGGTTATCAGCGGTCTGAACAGGTCGTTAATGTCAATGCCTCCACGCCTTATCTCAAGGTTGAACTGGAGACACTGTCGTTTCAACTGCAAACTATCAGGGTATACGGTTCAAATCGATCTCTTTCACAGTTTGAGGAAACAACTGATTTAGCGTTGGATGAGGTAGAACTCCAAAGACGGTTGGGTATGACCTTGGCGAACACGTTGGCGAATGAGATCGGCGTTTCACAACGAACGATGGGACGGGCGATCGCCCGTCCAGTTATTCGTGGGTTGGGCGGTGACAGGCTGCTCATTTTGGAAAACGGCGAACGGACAGGCGACAAATCCGCCTCCAGTGCTGACCACGCCGTATCCATTGATCCGACGACCGCTGAAGGCGTTGAAATTACACGGGGGCCCGCATCACTCATTTACGGCTCAAGTACCCTGGGTGGGGTTATCAACGTCAAAAGCAACCACATTCCCCAAATTCTACCGAGACGGCTCAATATGCATCTAACGTTCCAAGGTGAATCTGTAAACTCAGGTTTGACCGGAACGACAGGTTTTACGTTCCCCATTGGTGATTTTGCGGGCAATGTAGAATGGAATCGGCGGCGCGCATCCGACATACAAACGCCAGTGGGTGACCTCGAAAACACTGACCTTTCAAACGTCAATTTTTCAGGCGGTGCCTCGCTGATTAAGCCGTGGGGCTTCATCGGTGCCTCTGGAAGCAGTTATCGTTCAGATTACGGTGTTCCTGGTTCTCCAGAAGGACATATCAGCGGAGTTAACATTGCACTTGACAAGCAACGCTATGAAGGACAGATGGAATACCGCTTCAATACAAGGATGCTTGAAAAAGTAAAGCTCCAAACGGCCTATACGCGTTATCAGCATCAAGAGTTGGAGTCGAACGGGACACTTGGTGTGGAATTCGGGGTGCTAACCTACAATTTCTCAGCAATGGCTCACGTGTTAGACAACGCCGTTGCGGGTATTTCGGGTGAGTACCGAGACCATGCCACAGGCGGGTTTTACTGGACACCGCACACCCGTGAATTCGCGTTGGCAGGATTTTTTTTAAACCAGCGTAACTTTGACAAACTCACCTTACAAGGGGCTATCCGCTACGACGTTAGGCGTGCGGAACCGTTTAGGCCCGGAGCAGTTGTTCGAGCTGGAACCGTCCAACGCCGTGACTTCAACGGTTTCTCCGGGGCCACCTCTGGAATTTACCATTGGACGGATAGGTTGAGCACTGGCGCAACCCTGATGAAAACGTTTCGCGCACCTGGTATTGAGGAACTTTTCAGCGATGGACCCCACTTGGCTGTCTTTTCCTACGAAATCGGCAATGCAGAGCTGGAATCTGAGAATGGATATGGCACTGAACTCTTTGTCAAATACGCTAATGACAGGTTCAGACTCAATCTTGCACTTTTCAGGAATCAGATACGGAACTACCTCATTCCGACGAACAGCGGTCAAAAAGAGTGGGGCAGCGGAGCAGCCGGATGGTTGTGGATTTATCAATACATGGGACACGATGTTGTGATGGATGGAACTGAAATTCAGATAGGCGGTGAAGTCACCTCACAGGTCCATTTTCAGTTGAATATGAGTTACATCCATGGAACTATTCAAACCAGTGGGCGACCGCTGGAGCGTATCCCACCCCTCAACGGTAAATTCGTCATCAGCTACACGCCGACACCTTTGCATTTGCATGTTACATCCCGTTTTTCAGGCAGCCAGACCCGGCTCGGTGAATTTGAGGAACCGACAGACGGCTATCTCGTCTATGATATTGGGGGTTATCTCAATTTTTCGTGGTGGCAGCTTGAGAACATGGTCGTTTTCGAGATTGAAAACCTCTTTGATACAACGTATCGCGAACATCTGTCCCGCATCAAATCGGCAATGCCGGAACCGGGGCGGAATGTGAAACTCTTGTATAAACTTAATTTTTAAAACTGTAGGACGCGGGCGATAATGTCTATCATATCGCCCCATCCTTAATTTTCTAAGGAGAAAAAATGAAAAAATATTTTAGTCAAGAATTCGTAGACAATACTGGCGCGTGTCTATCTTTGGCATGTGCGCTCCATTGCATGACGATGCCGCTTTTAATCATAGTTTTGCCTTTGATTGGATTGAGTTTTCTTGCCACTGAACGTGCTGAATTGGTCCTTATCACTGGCGCAGTTGCACTGGCAATCGGGAGTTTAGCATGGGGTGTTCGGCACCACCGAAGCTGGCGAGCATTGTTGATACTGATAGTGGCGTTGGCCTTCATCGTCACCTCTCGGACAGCCGTTGAAGGCTCTTTTGAAGTGGTCTTCTACAGTATCGGTGGGATTTTACTCGCCTCCGCACACCTTGTAAATCGGCACCTATGTAAGACCTGTCCAGCAGGCGAACCGGGAGATGTATAAAATTATGCAGAGAAAAATTATACAGAGAATATACATTTCAGTGTGTTTAATAGGTATACTGGTATGGTCTGGCTGTGATCCGAAGAAACAACCGGGTGCTGTCACAGGCGATAAACTTCGCGTTGTTACCACAATCGGTATGATTACAGATGTTGTTAAAAATGTTGGCGGTACGCGTGTTGAGGTGACCGGGATAGTGGAACCTGGAGTAGACCCACACTTTTACAACCCGACTCCTAAAGATGTTCAAAGGCTCGGTTCAGCACACATCATCTTCTATAACGGGCTGCACCTTGAAGCGAAAATGGGGGACATCCTTGCGAAGAGGTCGGAGAATACGCTGACGGTCGCCGTAACAGACGCCGTAGATCGGAGTCTACTGCTAACACCCCAAGAATACGAGGGACTCTACGATCCGCATTTATGGTTTGACGTGAAGCTTTGGATGCAAACGGTGGGAAAGGTTCGCGATGTCCTGAGTGAATTCGATGCTAGTAATACTGTCTTGTACCGAAGCAACGCCGAACGCTACCTCACGAAACTCGTGGAACTCGATGAATACGTAAAGTCGCAAGTGGAACGCGTGCCATCTGAGCAACGCGTCCTTGTGACGGCGCACGACTGTTTTAACTACTTTGGAAAGGCGTACGGGTTTGAGGTGCGTGGATTACAAGGTATTAGCACCGCGACAGAAGTCGGTATCGCTGATGTACAGGAATTGGCGACGTTTATTGCAGAGCGGGGTATCTCTGCTATTTTTGTAGAGTCATCCGTCTCTCCACGGAGTCTCGAAGCGGTGAAAGCCGCCGTGAAGTCAAAAGGATTTGATGTAGAGATTGGTGGTGAGCTCTTCACAGACGCTATGGGAAACGAGGGAACACCTGAAGGTACCTACATCGGGATGATCCGACATAATATTGATACAATTGTACATGCTTTGATTGAGGAATCGGAGTTATAAACCGTTTCTACAAGAGAATCGAGGATCCTAACCTCTTATACAACGGAGTCTTACAGATGCAGCTGAAATTTTTCAATTCGCAACAAAAGAGTGACCCACGGCAACTTGCCGAAGTCAAATCGTGGGTCTCACAAGTATTTGATCTATCAGATGATGTCTCCATAATGATTACTCAGTTGGAATGCACCGAAGAAGGCTGTCCGCCTATTGAAACGGTCATTGCAATCATGGAGACCCCGGGAAAGCCCCGGCAATACAAGATTCACAAACCGCTGTCAGAGGTAAAGCAGACAGACATCGTTAGCTTGACCGCTGACTAAATTCAACAAGGAGAGAAAGATGAACACAGGTATGCTAAACAATCAAGTCCCCGTCACCGTGTTGACGGGCTTTTTAGGGTCTGGTAAAACCACGCTTCTCAACCGTATTCTCACCGAAAACCATGGCAAACGGATCGCCGTCATCGAAAACGAGTTTGGCGAGATCGGCGTCGATAATGATTTGGTCATCGGTGCCGAAGAAGAGATTTTCGAGATGAACAATGGTTGCATCTGCTGCACGGTACGCGGTGATCTCATCCGTATTTTGGGGAATCTGATGAAACGTCGTGATAAGTTCGACTACATCATGGTCGAAACCACAGGGCTTGCGGACCCCGGGCCAGTTGCTCAGACGTTCTTCATGGACACCGAAATGCAGGAAAAACTGCAACTGGATTCCGTCACAACGGTGGTGGATGCCAAACACATCTGGCAGCACATCGATGACAGCGACGAGGCGCGTGAACAGATTGCCTTTGCCGATGTTATTTTGTTGAACAAGATTGACCTTGTGACCGAGGGAGAATTAGATCAACTGGAAGCCAGAATTCGCAACATGAACAGTGCAGCGAAGATTTATCGAACGAAAGACGCCGTGGTTGAAATGGACAAGATTCTCAATGTCGGTGGATTCGATCTGGACCGGGCGATGGAGGTTGACCCCCAGTTTATGGAACCGGAGTATCCCTTTGAATGGGCTGGTATTTATAACCTTTCGGCAGGCACGCCTGAACTGGTTCTTCAAGAAGGTCCTGACCCGACGATGAAACTCGCGTTGGTGCCCGTAAATGAGTCAACCGATGAAGCTTTGGAGGCCGCTGTTGAGCCAGTTGTTATGGTTTTCTCCGATGATGAGCATGAACTTTCGGCGGGTGGCGCCCTTCAACCGAGTGGACAACTCATTGAGTTGAATCTCACTGCAGACGAATTGCGCTTTGACGTGCAGATTGACCGCACCGGTGCTTACGCACTGTTTACCGAGCATCACCCCGACGAATTTCAAGCACAACTCTTTGGCAGCGGTGCCCTTGTCAAGCCAGTTGTTGAACGCGAATTTAAGCCAGACCACGAACATGATGACGAAGTCACATCGGTCGGCATCACAACCCGCGGAGACCTCAATCCTGATCGACTGAACGATTGGATTGGTGATCTGCTTCGGACAAAAGGTGTTGACATCTTCCGCATGAAAGGTATTCTGAGCATCAAGGGTGAACCAAACCGATTCGTCTTCCAAGGTGTTCATATGCTCTTTGACGGTCGTCCCGACCGCCCATGGGGTAGTGAAGAGCGCTACAATAGCCTCATCTTCATCGGACGCAACCTCAACCGGACCGAATTGACTGAAGGATTTGAAGCATGTCTCGCTTGAACAGACTGAGTAACCGCTTTGTACAGCCCTCTCAACTGCACGAAAATTGGAGCGCAACCATCAGCGACTACGTCATTGATCTGGCGTGGTCGCCTGATGGGAGATACATCGCTGCAGCGTCGGTTCTCGGTCCGGTGACAATTTTTGAAAGTCGTCGTCAAGCGGTTATTCATACTTTCGAGGGGCATGAATTCGGTACAATGTCAATCGCGTGGCGTCCAGACAGCAAGGTGCTTGCAAGCGCAGGACAAGATGGGAAAATTCGGTTGTGGGATATCACAAGTGGCGAAGCGACCCATTCGCTTGACGGGGGCGCAGCATGGGTTGAGCACCTATCTTGGGGTGGCGGCGAAAAACCGATACTCGCTTCTGCCGCTGGTCGTAAGCTGAAACTTTGGAACGCTGTCGGCGATCTGGTTCGCGAATATCCCGATCATCAGGGCACGATTTCTGGTATTCAATGGAAACCGCGTGAAACGCAACTTGCCTCGATTACCTACGGCGGTGTCACGCTGTGGGATCCGCAACAACCAGAAGCAGTCCGCCGATTAGAATGGAAAGGTTCATCACTGGTGATCGCGTGGAGCCCTGACGGCAAATACATCGCCACCGGAGATCAAGATTCGACCGCACATTTCTGGATTATGTCTACCGGGGAGGACTTGCAAATGTATGGTTATCCGACGAAAGTGCAAGAACTCTCGTGGGATGCCACGAGTCGATTCTTAGCTACGGGAGGCGGTCTGGATGTTACGGTGTGGGATTGTTCCGGTAGTGGACCGGCCGGTACCAAACCTATTTCGCTTTCCGGGCATCGGGATTTTATCAGCGTTGTGCGTTTTCAACATAGCGGAAAATTGCTGGTCTCAGGCGGTGCCGACGGTCTGGTCTACGTCTGGGAATTGAGAGGTAGACTCAGTTCTCGTGCGGTTCATGAAGCCACTCTGACAGCGGGGGTCACAAGCCTCGTTTGGGCACCGAATGACCAGGATATTGCTGTTGGTGACGAGTTGGGTGGGGTGAGCGTTTTTTCGATAAGTTAACGTTCAACATTCAAACGGAGTCAGTTGCCTCAGTTCTTACTTTGGTTATTTATAGTGGATCCTACAATTAACTTTACATCTGAGCTGTAGGAGGGAACTCCGATTCCCGACTATTATTCGTTTTGTCGCGATTCGGAGATCGCTCCTACTATAACCAAGCTAAGATCTTAGGCAATAGTTTATAGTAAAATCAAAATTAAAGAGACATTTCAGTGATTGCGGAGACTGCCTTCTCGTAAGGGTGAGGTTCCCTCGCCCGCTGCGAAGTGTTTCATTAATTCTGAAATCCACTATAGTTTGCGCATCTTGGAACACGGGGAATGCCGTTAGCAGCATGCGTTACGAAAATTACTTGGACCGAACTCACATTAACATACCTTGCATGGACAGATCTATCATTGCTATCCATACAATTTTAGGAGAAAAAATTGAAAAAATATTTTAGTCAAGAATTCGTTGACAATACTGGCGCCTGTCTATCTTTTGCGTGTGCGCTCCATTGCATGGCGATGCCGCTGTTAGTAACCATCTTACCTTTGATCGGTCTCGGTTTTTTCGTCAGTGAACCCGCGGAATTAGCCATCATCGGTGGGGCAGTAGTGCTTGCATTGGGAAGCATCGTTTGGGGAGTTCGCCATCACCGAAGTTGGCGGGCATTCCTTGTACTCGTTGTGGCATTAGCGTTTATCGCTACTGCTCACATGGCGGCTGAAGGCATATATGAGTTGATCTTGCATAGCGGAGGAGGCATCCTTCTCGCCTCGGCACATCTCTTAAACCGCCATTTGTGTAAGACTTGCCCCGCATGTGAAAGCGAACATGTTGGTGATTCTCATTAGACATTATAATGATTTAATTTGAATTAAGGTTTACCGAGTGTCTCGGACCTTTTTAGTCCCGTAGGGACGCAATGTTTATAGAAAAAATTACCAACACTTCTTTAGTTCCGTAGGAACGACATAGCAACTGCCAATGGGCTGCGAAAACATATCGTCCCTACGGGACTAAGTGTAGGGATGGCACGTGCTACTTTCAAAACTCATCAGGTTTGGGATGAAAACGCCATTCCGATTCCACTCGGCGCGATAATACCGACTGCCTCAAAACGAGGTAGGTGGAATTCGCTACCAAATGGCGTTCTTGAAGATGCCATTCCGATTCCACTCGGCAGATATACCGACTGCCTCAAACGAGGTAGGTGAAATTCGCTACCAAATGGCGTTCTTTAAAATGCCATTCCGATTCCACTCGGCGCGATAATACCGACTGCCTCAAACGAGGCAGATGAAATTCGCTACCAAATGGCATTTTAAATATTATACAATTTTTTGTATTTTTTGTCAAATTCGTTTTTTCTCAAGTCCAAAACAACAAATTCGAAAAAATCCTCTAAAGAAGATAGGTTGAAAGGTTAGTAGAAAAAGGCATTAGTTCATTTTACAGTGATCGACCCACTTGATAAGTGGTTATCATTTATTTTAAGTCATATTTGAGGAACGATAATTGTGCGGCGATAAAGAATAGGACATTGAAAAGGATCAGCAGTCCGAGTGGAAAAATCACGCTCTGATGTGAGATGCGTTCTTTAAACCTCGGCACAGCATCCGGATTCACGGGTTTCTGAGATAAACCCTCTCTCACGGAGTAGATATGGAGACTATGGGGATCGCTCCTATCCTCTGTTTTGATGAAATCTATAAATGTGTCTCTGTAACGACGCACCTGTTTAACGAAATCCATATAACTGACGATTCCGGTATTCGCGAGGCCTTCCATAGCATATTGGAAACAGGCCGTCGGAGAGATTTGGGCGAGTTCGCGGGTGAGTTGCACCTGTCTCAATTGTTGATCTACACGCGCATCTGCTATGCGGGTTTGCACTTCAGACCTTTCCCTGAAGTAGGTCGCCCATAGGCGCGTTGCTGATGGATTGTCAACGGAAGGGGCTTCACTGAGTTTTGTGGCTTCCACCAGTGCTGCTGGGCGAAATTCATCATCTATGTTCGCTAATTGCAAGCGTTTTTCCGCGGATATTTTTTCTATTGATGGAATTGGATCAAGGGTTCCAACGAATAGTCCAAGTAGACTCGGGAAGATAAATGCTAAACAGACCCAAGTTAGCAATAGCCACACTAAACTGGTGATGGCATTTGAGACGCGACTTGAGAAAAACAGTCCCAAAAAAATGAAGATAGAAATATGCAACGCGAAAAGTCCGATCATTCCTAAAATCCGAAGCCAACTGCCTGAATCAAACGGGATGTTCCCTGACAGGTAGATGATGAGAAGGTTCATGAAGACTCCAATCAGGAGTGGGATGATGAGCGTGAAAAATGTTCCTAAGTATTTCGCGAATAATACCTGTCCACGAGGGATTGGGTTGGACATTATGAGACTGAGTGTTCCGCGAACGCGTTCCCCGGCGATGGCATCAAAAGTAAATAAAATAACAAAAAAACTCATGAAGACACCGATAAATACCCAGTCAATTTTGATGAGCGTAGTTGCGTCCCCGCCATGATTTGAAGGTAGATATTCTAAGGACCACAACTCCCGCCAACTATAACTTTCAACCAAGTCCTCGTATTCAGGCCGTTCCCAATTGATGCGATATGCGATCGTGATAGAATGGGGCATGAGGGCATCAGCTCCATCGGCACAGAATTTCAACGGGGGCGGACGCTTGGGTATCTCTGCTGGACCGACCATTGCCAACTCCCCTAAACCCTGGGCAGCATATTTTTCAATATGAGAGCGTCCTTGGTTTACTTTACGGTTATAATCTCGTATTTCCGCTGTATACCCATTATCCCCGAAGCCATATATTAGGGCATTAGTGATCATCAAGATGGGCAACAGAATTATCATTAAGACGAACCGCAAGGTCATCAGATTGTGGTATATTTCTTTTTTTGCGATGTGCCAAATCATATTCGTCTGTTTGCCTCACGGGCACCTATTGATAGTTGGGTTATTGTTTAGTTTATTTCATAGCGAAGGAACGACACATACACGCCTATAAATAGGACGACATTCCACGCCAACAGGATCAGAATATCGCTTGATGCGCGGGAAAGACTCTGAAATAGAGAAGTGTGTGGGTTCTGAAAAACAGGGTGATCTTTAAACTCCGCCGCCCCTTGATCGCTGGAAAACCACGTTCTCGCGGAAAAAGCGTTTTTATCGATGAGATAGTCGACAACTTGACGTTTATAATTTATTGCCCCGCTAATAAAGTCTTGGTAACTCTCCCTGTCTGTATCGATTATCGCGCCAACGGCAAATCGGTATGCGTCTGCGAAAGAAAATCGGGAGATATCTTTGGCAAGCTGTCTGTTCCTTTCCTCAACCTGTTCTCTCTGTTTGAGGAGTGCCTCTGCTTGATTTGCGTAGTCGATACGTAGGGGTTCTTGGTAGCCCAATACTTCCTGAAATTTGGAGACATCCACGATGTGGATCTGTTTGATATAATAGAACTCACTATACCCGATTTCCTCTGGTGAACTCGTGTACATCGCTACTAAAAAATTCCCCTCGCTTATCGGAGTAACCGCACTAGCTGGATGTTCGTATCCCCACTTCTTCAGAATATAAGCATCCCGTTCTTCCCTGAAATCTCCCCATCTCTGCTGAATATGCTGCAGAATCTCCCTTTCAGCTTGTGGTTGATAGGGCGGGAATTTCATGACTGCGAAGGTTGCTATATTGGAATGTAGGATTGTTAGGATTCCCCAAATGAACATTGAAAGGATGAGCGTGGTGGTTGCTTCCTTTGTCCATACGGATAGAAGCATACCTAAAAGGTAACACGTTGACACGTACAATAGGGAAAGGATGAGCACGGCAACGAGCCGGAACAGATCACCGCCATTGAAATCGGTCGCAGGAGAAGCATAAGCGATAAGGATTCCGATGATAAAGCTGATAACCACCATTGGGAACAGAGATAACATGCCGCCGAGGTATTTACCTATCACGAGGGTGTCCCTGGGAATCGGATTGGACAACACTAATTTTAGCGTGCCATCCTCGTATTCCCCTGAAATCGTATTGTAAGCGAAAAGGATTGCCAAGGCACTGAGGATGATTTTGAAGACAAAGATAGCATCAATTGCAAGAAGAATGGAGAGGAATGGGTTATCGGATCCCTGTTTCTGCGCCTCTTTCTCCCAGATAGGTGTTGCGAGTTGAATACTCACCATATCGGCACCGGATTTTTCCATGCCGACGTTGAAGATACTGAGCGGATTGGGTTTTCTGTGTGCCTTGGGATTAATTTGGCTGTAGAGGTCCCATGTCTGGGCTGTTTCTTGATGTTCCTGAACGGCGGTGTGATATGCTGCTAAGCGTTTCTCATAATCTTCAACCTGAACGAAAACTGCAGCAGCGGTTGACACCAGACAGATGAGAAAACCGATTATGAACCGGGAGGTCAACACATTTGAGACAAATTCTCGCTGGATAATTTGCCATAGTTGTGTCATAATTTTTCAACTCATACCAATTTAGAGTGTATCTCATAAATGCGATTGTTGGTTTAGACCACATTAAGTATAGCATAAAATGTATAGTAGCACAATAAATTGTGCTACTACAAACGCTGCTTATTCTTAAATTGGGCGACAAGGTTTCTCTCCCACGATTTATGAGATAGATTGTAGATTTATTGAAAAATTTGAAAATGTGGAGAATTGCCTGTAGACGTGCTTTCCTAAAATGGTTACGAGCGAGTGAGACAGAGCACACCACGATGTTCCGTGCCAACGTAAAAGGCCCCTCCATCAACAACAAGAGAAGTAATAGCATCCGGAATTTCAGGTACAATTTGTTCCCAACTCCCTGTTTCCTTCTCTAAGTGATAGATGCCGTCATCATTTGCACCATAAACAGCATCTTCTGCTGTTGCTAACGACTTAATGATTACGGATTCCCCCGCTTTGTCGGTGATGGCATGCCAAACAATACCATCTATTGAATTGAAAACCCCTTTGTCGGTTGCGACGTAAACCGTTGAGTCGGCAATGGCAATTTGATTGAAGTGCTCAATCGACTGCGGCAGATTTTCTGTGATGTCGTTCCAACTATCACCACCATCAAGCGATTGAAAGAGTTGCCCATCCCGCTTACCGACGTATACTGTTTCACCTGATGTAGTAAGTTTAAAGCCTCGCGCCATATTTTCACGTGTCAGTTCGCATGTTTCTTGGACACCAGTATCAATCCACCAAGAGTCACCAGGTTCCCATCGGTAGAGCTTATAGTTGTACTCCATGTAGAAAGTTTCACCACTGACAGCGAAGTTACCATACAAACCTTCCAACATCAACGCATAAGCGAGTTGATAATCATCATGTATGTGTTCCAGTCGCTTTAAAAAGCATTCTGCTCCAAACTTAGGATCTTCCAAAATCTCCTGCTTCGTTAATTCGTCTGGTTCACTCCATGGATGAGTAGAGGAAGTAATTAACAAACCTTGTCCTGGAACCCTATCAATTTCAACTGCAAAAGTAATATTGCCAAACACATGCCACATTAATGTTCCTGAATCTAATGAAGGAATCTTTTCATCATCTGGAATAAAGCCATCAAGTGGAAGTAAGTATGGTTCATCGGGAGCAATACGATAATACCCGGTTTCATTATTCCGACGAATGACTTTTGCATATAAAAATTCATCGAATTTGGAAATTTGGACAATTTTCGGTGTATATTCTCTGAATTTTGTTTGCACACCTAAATCTGGAATTGTCTCAGTTCCCCTCTTTAAGAATATTTCAACAGCTTCCCACGAAACACCTTCGTCTGTTGATTTGACCAAACTCCCGGCAACCAACGCATACAGTGTAGTCGGTTTCTTGGGAGCATTATCTGTCCTCATACTGATTAGATTATCAACACGACACTCGAACCTTGTGTTGAATCTATGCCAAGTTCTGCCCCCATCTGTAGAACGATGAATACCAGTAAGACCCCCAGTATAAAAGGTGTTTTCATCTAAAGCTGCAGAACAGTTTACACTAAACTGATTAGGTGTGATGCCAGATGGCTCTTCGGTTTTCCACGTTTTTCCAGAATCAATTGTGCGAGCAACAACACCTTCTTCTCCACCTATAAGCAATAGTGTGTTTCCGGTAGCAAGCAGTTTTATTTCAGGTAACGTCTTCATTATTTCACGAACATCTGTTGGCGTTATATCGCTCCAGGAATTACCATCATCTGTTGAGCAAAATACCCACCAGGATTGTTTTCCTTCTTTCCCCAACTCAAGGTAATTCTCTCCAGGTGTACCGTCACCTTCCAAAATATTTACAGCAACTGCTACATATACCTTGTTATCACAGACTACTAAAGAACAAACTCTAACAGTAGTGTCAACTGGTAACTGAAGATGTTCCCATTTTTTCTTATTATATCGGTATATACCCATAGATGTTCCGGCATACAGTGTGTTTTGGCATACCCTCAATGATTTAATTCCTGCTTTCTCTTTCAAGGTGCTTTCTAATCCATCGTTCATCTTTTTCCAGGACTTGCCATCATCATCGGAGCGGAAAATACCTTCATTAAGGGTTAAGTAAAAAGCATCTTCTGTGATCAACAATTCTCTTACATGTCCCTTAGGACAAGGGCCGATGGAATTCCAAGTTTTGCCCTCATCAGTTGAGGCAAACATTTCATGAGATGGGATAATATAAAGTGTTCCGTTGTGTTCAGCAATAGGAATATCGCCCTTGGTCTCTTGACGCAAAAAATCCGAGTTAACGAGTTGCCATTCATTTTCATCCGCAGGTAATCTGTAGATGTTCTCATAACCCATCACTGCATAGACCGTCCCATCCGATGTTTTAGCTAATGTGCCTACTGCAGCGGCAACGCCGGGCTCATTCATCTGAATCCACTGCATGATATTCTCTGTAAGGTTTTCTGGCAATTCAAAGCCACCTAATGTTTCACGAACCATCAATTCTTCCTCCTTTAATCGTTTTCTTGCTCGATGAAGTCGACTCTTAATCGTATTCAACGGGACATCCAAAAACTCGCTAATATCTTCACAACGCATTTCACCGAGATAGTGAAGCGTTATCACAGTCCGTTCACTCTCAGGTAGTTTATTGAGAAGATGTTTCACTACCTCATTACGTTTTTCATCAGCAGTCACTTCGCGTTGTTTATCAAGATATTGGGTATAGAAAAGTTTTTCTAACTCTGCTTCAGGCATAGTATCAAGAGATACGATCGGTAGCTCCGTTTTTCGATAGGAAGCTAAACAACAATTTTTCGCAATAGCATGTAACCATGCAGCAAAACGGTTCGGATCTCTAAGTGTCCAAAGCTTTTGATAAACCTGAAGAAAGGTGTCCTGCGTAATCTCCTCAGCGAGATGGAAGTCACCTAACTTCCGCCACGCAAACGCGTGTACCTGCTTCTGATATTTTTCCACTAAAACAGTAAACGCGCTTTGGTCACCACTGAGGGTTTGTTGAATGAGTGTAACATCGTTATTTTTCATAAGTGCCTCCTAAATGGAATTCCCTTATGATATAATGATACATGCAAAGGGCAAAAGGTTGCATAAAATGCAACCTTTTTTACGTAACACCTAAAAAATATTCAAAATCTAACAATACGGATGGTATTGCCCATAGCGAACTTTGAAATTATTGGGAAACATAACGGACAATAGAATTGTAGCACACCCTGTATGAAGATTAATTTATTAATTCGATAATTTTTTATCCGTACGAGGTAGGTTACTCTCCGCTGGCGAGGTTCCTAACCTCGCCAAATTACCGATTTATTTTCTTAAACTTCATTTAGTTTGTGCCGGTGGGACGCAAACTAAGTGAACTTTGTAGCACACCCTGTTAGTTTGTGCCGATGGGATGCAAACTAAATGAGGATTCAGTAAAAACCGTGTCAGCGCGTTTTGGAAGCACGCCGGACTTCACTGCCAAATTACCGAAATTATTTTTTAATTCTTTATGAAACCGAACCTACCGAGATGAATTGCGTTAATTGGGTATTATTCTAATTCAAGATGTTCCTTAACATTCTCTTTGCCAAAAGCCCACACTTCGCTGCCAAGTTCCATCAAATGTGAAGCGAAAATAGAGTTTTCTATTTCGCCTTTGAGGAAATCGCTCAAATATGGATAGAGAAAGGTAAGCAGCAGCGCAATGATAAGGACACTTGAAGCAATTCCTATCGCTATTCCGAGCAGACTGTTCAACCATCCCAAAATACCTCTCTCAAAAATTCGATGGATCCGCTCAAAAATTATGTCGGTTACGATAGATGTAATAATTATCAGGACAATAATACTGACCCATTTTGCAACTTCTTCACTGGGGATAAGTTTTTGGATGGGAAAAGCGAGATGCTGCCACAATTGACTCGCGACGATAAGGCCTGCACCGATAGCAAAAACACCCCATACACTTCGCGTAAAACCCGCTTTGTAGCAACTAAATCCGGCTATTCCAACGATAATGAGGATGACAATGTCTAAAATAGTCATAGTGAGGAAGAGGCATTAAGTGATGAGGTTGGATTGTCTTTTGATCAGGTTAATTGGGTATTACATGTTTTTTATACGTTTGCCGCATCGCAGTTTCAATCGGAGTGTTGTTTCCTAAATCACAAAGGAGTTGTCGGATAGAGAGAAATCCGCCATCATCAATTAAGGTCGCTACAATTGCTGCTGATTGGAGATAGGCAATTTTCCGTTCCGAGGGAGAAAGTTCAGTAAATGGCTGGCTGAGTTCCGACAATGTTGGCAGAGTACCGTTTTTAGCTGCCTGTTGCAAGGCAAGCTTTTCAAACGATAGTAACGGACGTGCAACAGTTTGTGCAAGTCCTTCGTTAAGCCAAATCGGACAATTCCCGTGTGTTAGGATATCCACTAACAGATGTGTCCATTCATGCCGAATAAGCGCATATAAAACACCAAGCTCCGGCTCTCCATCGGCACAATAATTCAGCTGGATATGCCCATCGTAACAGCCACTTGCCCATTTCGGAATGTCCGTTTGCGGGGCAGCATCATGCGTATTTATGATTGAGATAGATATTGGATCGCGAGGATAACAGTCAAGTAGGATACCGACTTCATTGTGCGTTTTTTCAATGAGTTGACAGATGGACCACACTGTTTCTGGTGAAACGACAGGCTGAACAGTCAGTATAAAAAACTGATGTTCTATAACATGCTGCGGATGTGGCAAATTTCTTGATGTGAAGTCCGGGGGAAGATCACCCACTAATCTGCTCTCACGGATTAGCGTTTGATAGTACTCTTTTTCCTCATTGATACGCGCTTTACGCCTCAGAACTGTCGGTGAGCCAGGACATAACTCAAGCGCAATGTCTAAATAGACTAAGGCTTGTTCCCATTTACCAACCATTTCGTAGGCTTTAGCAAGGTCAGCGTAAATATGGAAACGACTCTGATCGTACCTTAAACCCGATAGATAGTGTTGAATTGATTCAACGTAACGGGCTTGCCGATAACAAGTTGCCGCCTGCTCAAAGTAGGATAAGGCGAGCGAAGACGTATCACGCACGGATTCTCAAATTTCTCGGTTTAATGAGAACGAAGAGGAGTAAACGCCGATATATTTATGAATGACATGAAGCCTAATTGTAAATTTGGCAGCTACTCCCCTGCTCTCGTGAGGTTAAGATTTTTCAATGTCAATGACTTGCAAAGTAATATCTCCACACTTAAGCTCCGCACCTGCCTCAATAGGAGCAGAATCTTTTACGCGAACCCCTTCAATATAGGTAGGCGGTGAACTTCCCATATCTGTAATAGAGACATCCTCATCTTGCATCTCAAAAAAGAGATTCAGATGAGCCAGTGTGCGAGAATTCGTAGTTTTGACATCTGCAGAATCCTCCCAATGCTCCGCTTCTTCAGCCGGAGGGAGGGACGACACAGGAAAAACATCGGTATCTACGTTCCCCATCGCTTGTGGACTATAGGCCGCCTGCGGATTAAGCGTAACAGGCACCTCTTGCGTAGACTCCTGTGTTTCACCTCTGATCGCTTTCATAAGTTTTACACCTACACGCTCTTTTGAACCAGGACGCGGTTTAACGCTTTCTGTCTCCTGAAAACGATAGTGTGCAAAATCTATTAGGTCTTTTGTCTTATGAAAGTGGTTTGATTCCTGAATATTTTTTAGAAGACCCTTCTGTTTGCGGCTGAGCTTTTCGTTCTTCAACCAACATGTATAAGCTTCCAAAATCTCAGATTCTTTAATATCGGTATCTGTATACCGAGCGGACTTTGGAGTTTTTCTAAAAAACTGCATTAGTAATCCTCCATCTTTGAATATATAGATATAAAATTAAATTATTGAATCCAACGGATTCCTTTGTTAATCAGAATTTGTCTCAGTTCCTGGGTACATCGGAAAATCCAGATTTTTACGGTGCCATCTTTCCGGTTAAGTATGCGCGAAATTTCGGCAACACTACATCCTTCAAGATGTCTTAAGATCCAGGCGATGCGGTGGTTGGGCTTAGTAACTTGCTCAAGGGCACTTTCTAAAATTTCTTGTGCTTCTTGCGCTATGATATGTTTATCCGGCCCAGGCCGCCCATCTTCATATTCATTTAACGGTAAATCATCCTGTTCTTCAAGAGTGAGCAGTGATTCACGTATCCGATCCCTCTTCCGTATCGCATCAATAATTGTATTCCGGGCAACTATATTCAACCATGCCTGGAAACTCCCCTTTTCGGGGTCCCATTTATCTTTGTCAAGTTTCTCCCAAACTTTCGTAAAAACATCAAGACTGACCTCTTCAGTATCTTGATGGTCTCCCAGCATCCGATAAGCTTTGCTATAAACCCAATTATAGTGCTTCTCAAATAACTGACTAAACGCAGATTCATCACCTTGTTTAGCTTGAGTGGCTAAATAAGTATCTTCTGTAGCCGATAGGTCATTTTTCGCTTGGCGCGCCATAGACTAAGCCCTCCTTTGTCCTCCTTTAGCCAAAGGATCGTATGAAACCAATTCACTATACAATAACGAAACTATCACGTGTTACGTTTCAGAAAATTATAAAATTTTCCTACATAATACTATAGTTGGACAGTTTTAAAATTTTTTAGAGATAAAAAGTAGAAAAGAAGGTGTCCTTCAATATAAGTATTTTTCGGAAAGGAAATTAAAATGACACCTCTTTTCCATCCAGAAACTATGTTATCAGAATATCAACAAATTTTCAAGTATTATGCCCAGAGGCATTCAATTGTCGAGATTTGTTCCGATAAGATTAAGTGCTTGTTTTGGATTTGCGGCAAAATAACGAAGTCCATAGGCTATTTCGGTATATCCGGAAGTTCGCAACAAACTTATCAGGGATTTCGTAGTGCTGCCATTTGACAGGCATGACATAATCCACATCTGCGTCACATAAATCCTGCCAGACAGACTGCTGTGTCAAAAGTGCGTCTGTAGTGGCGACTTTTCCTGCCACATCAAACGCTTGGAGTATCTGTGTTGCGACAGGGATTTCGTTTGTTTTTTCAGATACGGAGCGTTGTGCGAGGGGTATGCCAAGTTGGTGGCTGACAACAGACAATAGATGTGTGCGTCTTGTTTGGCACTTCCACATAAGGTTTTGCCATCCATCGCTACCGCATCCTTATCTATTTTGTCAGGTAATACCTCTAACACACCGGATGCCCACTCATTCAATGTTTCTTCTAAAGCGTCTATGTCTTTGAAACAATAGTGCAGTGTTGAAGCACAAGGTGTTTTTGTGTGTGTGAACCCAAGTGCTTTGGCTAAATCAGGATGATAAGTGCGTCCCATTGTGCGATAGCACTATAACTACGATACCCGCAAGCATTGCGCCCACAGCAAGCCCTAAAATAGCGGATAGTGGATGCTGTTTACCGCGTGCCTTGCGAGAATCAGAAACTTCTGCTAACATATCAAGTAGATGGCGAGATTTTGGTTTCGTCATTATTCACCTCATAAGATTTTGGTTTATCTTTAAGGTGAAGTATATCAGAAGTAGCGGACAAAGTCACGCTACTTCTGATATAATCTAATTTTATTTCGACAATTGAATGCCTCTGAATTTCCCCCAAATATACTTGAATTTTTCAAATACTTATGCTATACTTACCACATATCATAAGCATACTTGTGAACTTTTGTAGTTAATTCTCTTTACAAATTTTTGGAGAATATGTTAAAATTCATTTTAGCACTTCCAAAAATAACATATTGAAATAGGGTAGGTTTAATCTCACGCCCGGTAGGTAATTCTAATGGCAAATAGTATTACTCGTTATTTCAAGGGAATTGGGTATGCGCTTATTGGTCGTGCGCATCTGCAGACTGACAAACTTTCGGAGCACCCCGAAGCGGTGCGCGGACTTTATGAAGATATTATTCGTGCCAAACAAGCGGATATTCAACGTTACAAACAAGCGATTGGTCAGTTAATAGGTCTTATAGAACGAAAGAAGAATTCGCTGAAGCGTCTCACAAACGATATAGTTGATCTTGAAAACAGAAAGGCAAATGCAACTCAAAAAGCGGAAACTATTGCTGCTGAACTACGAGAAGCAGGAACACCGGAAGAGGAGATCGCACACCATCCAGAGTATGTCCGATGTGTTTTTGCCAATGATGATTTAGATTACACATTGAAAAAGAAAGACGTTCGCGTCGCAAAACTTGAACGGGACATTGAACGTGCGCAAGCAGATATTGAACATCATAAACGTCAGATTATCAGTCTCCAGCATAATCTGGATGAGATTAAAACTGAACAATCTGAAACCATTGAGGGATATAATTGCTGTCCGCGAACAAGAGGAAATTGACAATATTTTTATCGGATATCAGCAAGGATGACACTTCAGAGGATGAATGACTGTGCTTGTTTCAAGGTCTTAATGTCTAAATGATATGAATTAAACTTTATTTTACATAGGAGGAATTCTAATGGCAAACGGCATTACCCGTTTTTTCAAAGCAATTTGGTATTCAATAAGTGGTCGTGCGCATCGGCAAGCAGACAAAACTAATGGAGGATCCTGATGCGGTACGTGGCACTTATGAAGATATTATCCGCGATAAAAAAGGAAATATCCAACGTTACAAGGAGGCAATTGGACAACTCATAGCCCTTGTTGAACAAAAAAGACTTTCACTGAAAAAACTCACGGATGAGGTTGATGATCTGGAAAAGAAGAAGGCAGGTGCAATTGCTAAAGCAAAAAGCACTGCTTCTGAGTTACAAAAGTCAGGTACCGCAGATGAAGAGATCAAGCAGCATCCGGAATATACACGATGTGTAGCTGCCTACAACGATTTTGACTCCACCTTGGAGGAAAAAAATGCTCGCATAGATGAATTGGAGGCAGATATTGAACGCGCACAAGGCGACATTGAATCACACAAAGCGCAGATATTAGACCTGCAACGCGATTTAGAAAAGATTAAAGCAGAACAATCTGAGACGTACGCGGATCTGGTTACTGCACGCGAGCAAGAAGAAATTGCGGATATGTTATCAGGTATCAGTATGGATGGTACTTCGGAAGAATTGACACGGATGCGGGAAATTCGCGAGAAAGCAAAAGGACGTACGAAGGTTGCGCAAGAGCTCGCAGGAACCGATTCTCGAGCGGAAGAGGACGAATTTCTTGCTGCAGCACGTGAATCAGCTGCTTCTGAAGAATTCGATTCCCTTATTTTCGGTGCGCAACAAACGGATACGCCTAAGGAGACCGAAGATTCCAGTGAACAAAAAGAGAGTGATTCTGAACTGCCATTATAACCTGCATGCGGCGCGGGCATTATATCAGGTTATTGAAATATGATAAACGATATATAAATGCCCGCCTTGTATGGTTGTAACTTGGAAGATAGTGGTTATTATCTCTATACTGCCAAAGAGATAATGAAGCTAAGATGGTTTTGCCCACCTGAAATATTGACATATCTCATACTTCATTGCAGTTATTTCAAATCAGAAAGTGTCCTACCGACAGCACTGAAGTTATATGAAAAGTGGTGAATGTTTTCCATGAACGACTAAAATCGGAGGAAAAACAATCGCTATTAAAGATCCTACTTACAAATTCCGCACGGAAGCTGGAATGCTTATTAATTCTGGGACTTCGCGAAGTATTGTGCTTCATGGAAATATCCATGACCTGTTTTTTGTTGAAGAATCCGAAGAAGAAGATTATATACCTCTCCTCCCTTTCCTTACACAAAGCTGGGATGTTCCCGGCTTTCTCCTCATAGTATATGAACTCAATGGGCCACTCCGCTTTCTAAGGCAAACTGATAGAGAGAAAATGGAAAAGGCTTTTTACGCGTGGCGAGGAAATACGGAATCTTCCCAGCGAAAAACTACCAGTCTTTTTGCACTCCCCAACCGACCAGAAGACTCCAATTCCAAAGCTGATAAATTTTTAGACGGTTCTGATGGTTTGTTTGAAAAATATCTGAACGATGCAATTGGTAGTCCAACATTGGCACTTGAACTGCTACGACAATTTTGTCTGATTTCAAGAACAAGGGATATCCACGGCGAAAAACTTTTATCGGAAAAGTTGCTTATCATTATTGAGGCAACGGATATGATGCTGCCTGAAGGGGAAATCCGCAGTCTGAATTTAGCGGATAGGCATAGGGTTAGCATCGCGCAGGATTGGATTTCAGATTCTGAATTTATGAAAGCCACAGATACAGTTGTTTTCATTGCTGAATCAAAAAGTCTGATAAACTCCCGCATTATGCGCTTGCCGCAAGTCGTTGACGTAGAAATTCAATCGCCACAGATAGAAGAACGTAGACATTTTATCTCATGGTTTAACAGAACACAAAAACCAGCAGAAAAAGAACTCAATCTTTGGGGTAGCCAATCTCAACTTGCTGTGTTAACAGCAGGATTATCCATTCAAGCTTTGCGGCAACTGCTCGTTTCAGTGTGTTATTCTGGAGAGAAACTACGTCCAGACAATGTTATAGAAAAAGTTTCTGAATTTATCCAAGCACAGTTAGGAGAAGATGTCGTGGAATTCAAAAAACCTGCCCATTCTCTCAAAGATATTGTTGGTAATCAGAAACTGGTTGAATTTTTGAGGACACAGATTATTCCACGCATTACCTCCACAGGAAAAGATTCTATCTCTGGATTGAGCGTTTGCGGACCCATCGGCAGCGGAAAAACCTTTATATTTGAAGGACTTGCAGGGGAATTGGATATTCCTGTGCTTGTGCTTAAGAACATTCGGAGTATGTGGTTTGGGCAAACAGACGTTATCTTTGAACGTCTCAGACGTTTACTGATGGCACTTGTGAATGTGCTAATTTTTGTTGATGAAGCAGATACCCAATTCGGTAATGTTGGTAGAGATGCACATGCCACTGAACGTAGACTCACAGGGAAATTGCAGGCGATGATGTCTGACCCACAATTACGAGGTAATATCACCTGGTTGCTTATGACAGCGCGTATTTATAATCTCTCGCCTGACCTCCGCAGAGAGGGCAGAGTTGGTGACATCGTAATTCCTGTGCTTGATCCCACTGGCGAAGACCGCGAGACATTTCTAAGATGGACGCTCAGCAACGTTTTCAGTGGTGAAATTCCGGATGAGTCATTTAAACTTTTACTATCACTGACTGAAGGGTATTCAGCAGCCAGTTTTGCATCTCTCCGTGCTGACCTGGAAGCTGCCAAGAACCGCGATGGTAAGTTGTCGGTAGACGAGATCGTTGACGTTATATCTGATAGAATTTTGCCTAATATCGGTCCAATACGGCAGTATCAAACCTTGCAAGCATTCTTAAATTGCACCCGCAAATCTCTACTTCCGGGTGATTATTCCCCTGAAATCCGTGATTCATGGTTGAAACAGATTGCGCAGCTTGAAGCTATGGGAATCAGGGGATAATAGGAATGATGTCAAATCAAGCCTGACAATTACCATTAATCTATCCCATTAGCAACTAACACAAGGTCTTGTATATTGACAACACCATCCCCATTTACATCGGCACTGTTTGTTCCTGTCTCGCCAAAATTAGACGCAACTTTTACCAAATCTAAGATGTTTACTACTCCATCGCCGTTTATATCAAGATAACGATCTTTAATGGTACCCCAAATTATTGGTAGCTTACCAGCTACGCCAGCTGCTTGAACGGCAGGAATCGCATCCGGTGTGCACTCATCAGCTGTTTCACAGATCATCCAATTGTCAAATGAGACAACCGTATGTCCCTGAGACAGGCGGCTGCTTGATCCGCCGTTTAGCCCTACTTGCCCACTGGGCGGTCTGAGTCCTCCAAAATTAAGTGGACTTTCAAGTAGCCAATCTTTCGGTTCTGCTTCACCGTCTTTCCAAATTTTGCCTGCAAAACCATTGTCTGATATTTCAGCCTTCATCCAGTACCAAGTCCCTATTTCTACCGTACCAAACGGAGGTTCAGTATCATTGTTCTTCCAACTACGCTGGTCATTGAGGAATTCCATGTTATTCAGAGAATGGGTAATAAGAAACGCGTACCCCGCGGCATTTCCAGGATCAAGTCTAAATCCAAGTCCACAACGTGCATAGGGGCCATCTCCCCACTTATCAACGCGGATCATTACCAATGCAGTATGCGGCTCCTCAAATTCGCCATTCAGAACGAGATACGTATGGTCACCAGGTGTTTCCTGGGTCTGGCTGATAACACCATCCTTTTCTACCCATTCACCTTTACGGGATTTGAATTCATATTTTGGATCAATTTTCCCATCTTCAAAATCGTCATAGTATAAAATCTCACTACAACTACTTGAAGCCCAGGCAAAAATGGCGGCATATACCAGTATAAAAAAGAAATACTTGTGGGTTGCTACATTTTTAAAAATATTCATAAAATCAATACCTTCGCCAAAAATTAGGTAAATAAAACGGGCTTTTGTCCTATAGTTACACTATAATCATAAAACAAAAGGACAAATACCCATGTTAGAAATTATAGCACTTTTTTCAGTTCTTAATCCATGTATTTCAAAAAGAACGATCCGTCAGTTATGTCAAGTTGCATTTGCACTGCTTGCGATGACAGGACGAGTCACCATGTTAAATATCTCTCGTTGGACATCTAAAGGCGGTAGTTACCGCACGATACAACGCTTTTTCAACACGGTTCTTGCGTGGACGACAATATGCTGGGCATTTTTTTCGCACACACTTGCTTGAGCATGAGAGTGTCTATATCTTAGCAGGCGATGAAGTCGTCAGAAACAAAGACGGAAAATGCACCTATGGTTTATCGCGCTTTTTTCCGCATTGCAAAGGAAAAGCATTCCCGGCTTATCGTTTTTAGCCGTTTCCTTAGTCAGTGTATCTCAGCGGCGTTCCTACCCGATGGCTATTGATCAAATCGTTCGGTGTGAAACACCCTCAAATCCTGCTGCTTCGACTGAACCATCAGACGGCACCAACAAGACAGCAAAATCTAAACGCGGGCGTCCAAAAGGAAGCCGAAACAAAATAAAAAAGATGTAGTTCTCAGTGATACTCTGAAACAACTTCAAACGATGCTCAAAGAGGTGCTACACGAAATAAATAACTTGATACCCATCCGTTATCTTGTCTTAGATGGATATTTTGGCAATAATAACGCATTACAAATGGTAAATCAAGATGGGCTCCATCTTATTTCAAAACTACGCACAGATGCTGCGTTGTTCCTGCCCCCGACGACCCCTTACAAGGGACGCGGGCGACCCGCAATCTATGGAGAACGGCTCCATCCACATAAGATTGATGAAAAATACCCGGTTTGGACACAGACAGCGGACAACAAAGAACCGATGCGTATCAAATAGAACTACGCCACAAAAAGTTCCTCGACCCATTGAATGTTGTTTGTATCAAAAAAACAAACCTAACCACTCAACAGCAAACCCACGTCTTATTGTTCAGTCCTGATTTAGAACTTGACGCTGAAAAAATGATAGATTATTATTCGCTCCGTTTTCAAATTGAGTTCAACTTTCGTGACGCAAAACAATATTGGGGCCTGCAAGGTTTCATGAACGTAAACAAAACCCCTGTGAACAATGCAGCAAGTATGTCAATGTTTATGGTAAATGTCAGTGCAAAACTTATGGAAAAATACAGATGTCAGAATCCCGAATATAGTGTATTAGCTCTAAAATCGCACTACCGAGGTCTGAAATATGGACACGAAATATTAAAAATACTTCCGCAAAAACCTGAACCTATTGTTATTCAGCAAATTAGTGAACGCCTAAGCTCAATCGGTGCTATTCACAACACGCAAGCCAATCTTAATCCTGGATAATTGGCGAAGGTATTGACTGTTGGATAGTTCATTTTTAGTTCCTTTATTACTAAATTTATGCTAACAATCGGATAAGAGTCCATAAATCGTAGCAATTTTTGTGTGTTTTTCGCCCGAAGTCCTAGGTTCAAGATTTTTTATCATATTCTTGGCAGAGCGTGACAATAGACTTGAATGTATCTCTTGAACGCTGTGCAGACTCAGCAATTCCATTTAAAAAAATGTTATCCATTGCTCCAGGTTATTTGATTTCCGAACCATAGTGAGGGAGTCAAAATATGAATCTTTATATTTCCGAAAAAACCAGACATATAAAGTCCAGGTTTCGTCAAAATCTCGGCATCAATAAGTTATTTTTTATCAGTATTCATAAATTATGATGGAGGAGTCGAAACGGAATTACAGACATCATTGATAACGTCATCAGGGGTAATCCCTTCGCCTTGTCCTTCAAAATTGAGAAGGATGCGATGACGGAGAGCAGGCAGAAGCACAGCGTCAATATCCGTGTAGGCAACATTATAACGTTCATCAAGCAATGCCTTGATTTTTGCAGTAAGGGTTATCGCTTGGATGCTACGGATACCAGCACCGAGATTTACATATCGTTTGACGATCTCTGGCGCGTCCTCAGAATCAGGATGCGTGGCACGGACAAGTCGAATGATGTGTCTCTCAACGTGCTCTGCGATGATAACCTGTGGAACAAGTTGGCGCATTTGGTTAAGTGTTTCGGCATCTGTAACTTTGTCGATTGTGATGTCCGCGCCAGACGTAGTGCGCCGCATAATTTGAACTATTTCGTCCTCATCAGGAAATTCGATGAGTAATTTGAATAGAAACCGATCCAATTGTGCCTCTGGAAGCGGATAAGTGCCCTCCATCTCAAGTGGATTTTGTGTAGCAAGCACGCAGAAAGGCTCCTCTAATTTATGGCTTGTCCGTCCGATAGTGACGGTGCGGTCTTGCATTGCCTCAAGAAGGGCAGATTGGGTGCGTGGCGTAGCACGATTAATCTCATCCGCAAGGATAAGTTGTGCAAATATAGGGCCCTGCTGGAATTCAAACTGCTTTTTACCGTGTTCGTCCTCAACGAGAAATGTTGTACCAGTGATGTCAGACGGCATCATATCCGGTGTAAAATGGATCGGTTTGAAAGTAAGATTAAGTGCCTCGCTGAGCGTCCGAATAAGTTGGGTTTTGCCTAACCCAGGGATACCCTCAAGCAGCGCGTGTCCGTTAGCCAATAAGCAAAGAAGCACACCTTCAACTATCGCGTCTTGACCGACAATACGTTTTTGAACTTCGGTTTTGACACGATAGAAGGTATCACGGAATTCTTGAATTTGGGTCTCTAAGTTCATATTTTTCTGCGCGTTTGCAAGCCAGTCTGTAGTTTATAGTGAAGCTTAGAAATAAATAGGCACTTTCAACCGACTGCTGGCGAGGTTTCCTAACCTTGCTGATGTAGAGTGTCTGATTAATTCTAAAACTTACTATAAGTAAATCGATACTTATGGTTTTACCAGTTGTCTCTGGTAACATAAAGGCTTCGATTTTCCATCGGTAGTGAGACGCGTTGTCCACCCAACCGATGTGATTCAATTATGCCCATCAATGTCTCTTGACTGCGCCGTGCCAGATGAACGGGCCCCTTTGTTTCTCTGTCTTCGTCAAGTGCCTCAGCGATATCCGTTATCCCCATGACTGTCCCAGTAGCACGGGAAACTTCCGGAAACGGCACATCTTCATAGAAAGTTCCCTGTTTCTTCCGAAATTGGATTTCTCTGCTGTTGTTTTGGATACGGATTTTACCGCCTGTGCCGCAGACCTCATATTCGGGTCCAGTGCCAGCAGTATTATATCCGTGGACTCCGTTGGAAAAACGGATGTACCCGCTGGTAACTGCCGGGTCAACGTTTAAGCGATTACCATCCCAATCAGAATCCTTGCATGAAACGGTGCCTTGCACAAAGTCAACTTCTGGGTCTTTAGCGAGGAAAAGGAGCATATCGGCAGCGTGCGTTAATCCCCAGAGTGCGGAGCTTGCACCGTACTGCGCGATGGTGCACTGAATATCTCCGATTTCGCCTGCATCAACGAGTTCGCGCACTTTGCGATAGATAGGCATAAATCGACGTTGTGTACCGTAGTTGAATTTAACGCCATGCTTTTCAACAATATCCACCATAATATCTGCTTCTTCCATGGAACAGCAGAGCGGTTTTTCACAGTAGATGCCTTTGACGTTGTTTTCGGCAGCGAAAACAGTTATTTCGGCATGTGGACCGGGACGCGTAGCAATACAGACAATGTCGGGTTTCTCCTTCTCAATCATCTCTTGATAATCTGTATAAGCACGTTCTGCCCCGTAACGTTGTCTAATGGCTTCTGCTTTGTCAGCAAACACATCCGAAACAGCAACGAGGTCAGTTCTTTCACAGGCAACAGCAGCTGCAGCGTGTGAGAAGGGTTGCCAGATGAAACTATCAGGTCGGTCTGCGACTTCATCGTCAATGGTTGCGCCCATCCTTCCGCATCCGATGAGACAGGTTTTATATGTATGTGGCATGTTTTTTCCTTTATAAGAAGATTCATTTATAGATTTTCAGTAACTATATGGTTCTGAATTATCTGTTGTATGCTTTCCCGCGTGGGTAAATACTCCTAATAATACATCTATGGCCTTCCATGTCAATCCTATAAATTATCCTATAACGTCCAACACGATAACGATATAGACCGGCATACTGTCATTTTATAGTAATATCTAAAGATATGTTGACATTTTGATAGACAACCTATCCCCAACCATCCACTGCTGGCGAGGTTTCCTAACCTCGCTCTGTATCCAGTTAATTTTAGGCTTTACTATAATTTGACGATATTAGGACCGAATAGCGGATTATGACCTAATGTGTCTATTGCATTATCGACTCTGCGCGTCATATTAGCATCCAGTGATTGGTAATGGGTTATTGCTTCATCAGTGAGTTGTACTTCAAACGTTACGTCTAACATCGTTCCAACTTTTGAGTCTACCTGCTTTTTCATCAGCTTCAGCACGTTCTAAACTTTTCACGATTTCAGGATTGCTTGCCAATTCATGTGTGGCATCCCATGCTTCTTTATCATGTAAGTAGGTCAGGTAGTCAACCACTATTTTTAGTTTTTCGTTAGAGAGTTGTTCAATCAATGTTACCGCTTGTTGTTTTAGGTTTGCTTTTGGCATTTTTATACTCCTCTTTTAGTTTTATTTTTGCACCTTGTTTTAGTGGTCTTCACAAGTATATTATCAAAACACTGAGTCAATGTCAAGGGCATATCTTTTGGCAATAAAAAAACTGGCGAGGATTAAACTCGCCAGCAAATCTCAATTTCTATACATTAGTTTCAGATAGCTGCTACTCTCCAGAATAGAGTTTTCCAAAATACGGGCGGAACCCCGCAGGTCCAGGGTGCCCATCCCAATACTCAGGATTTTCAGGGAACGCACTCTCACCACCGCTTCGGAGCCATGCGATAAGTGCGGGGTCGGTGCCGCGGCTTTCTATTTCATCAACAGCGGCAGCATGCAATTTTGCAACAATATCCTGATGCTGATCCTGAACATACTCCAAATCTCCGAGTTTGACAAGTTTTGAATTTTCTGGCTTAGTGGCAACTTCTAAACTCCAGTCTTGATCAAAAGCGGTAAAGAGGACGAATTTTTCCTTATTTGATGCTTGCTTCCATCTCTCAACGCTTCCACCTGATAGTGCCAGCTCTCTTTCACCTGATTTTCCTTCGCGTGCAGGCGTTAGAAAGTCGTGTCCGACTATGCCTTCGGGATAATCTTCACCGAGAATACTCAAAATAGTCGGGAAGAAATCCTGCGGTTGGACGATAACGTTACTACGTCCCGAATCCCCTTCTGGTAAACGGACAAAGAGCGGGACGTGTCCCTCCTGTTCACGCACAGGTTGCCCTTTACCAAACGATCCGCGTTCACCGACATTTGTGCCGTGATCCCCCGTCAAAATGACAGCGGTATTCTTATCAAGTCCAGTAGATTCAAGCGCGTCCAAGAATTGTCCAAAGCAGTGATCCATCCATGTCAACTTTGCGGAATATTGTGCCTTGACATGTTGTCTTGCCTCATCGGAGAGGCTTGGTTTATTCCTGCCGCCGAGGCTGCGCGGGTCAATGTTTCCATCATAACCAGGACGTTTATCATATTTCTTCATAAATTCGGGCGGGGCATCCCAGGGTTCATGCGGATCAAAACAGTCTACCCAAAGGAAGAAATTCTCTCGCTTTGCATTGTCTTTAAGGAATTGCGCTGCTGTATTAAAAAGTTTGGCGCAGTTCCAATCCTCTAATTTTTTGCGATTTCGGTTGGCACGCGCGTAACTTCGTAGCATGTTTGATTGAAACGCCTGATCGCCAAGGGAATCAAAGAGGGGCTCTTTAACCCAATTGTCAGGCCACGGAACGGTATCCATAATCCAATCACGGTCTACTTCAGCACCGCGTACGAATGTCCATGCATGGAAGGGCCAATCGAAGTTATGTCCGCCATTGACGAGATGGGGTGTGTCGTGAATCAGTTGTGTGGCGTAACCACGTTGTGCAAGTGTCCACGGCAATGTCTGACGTTCATGTCTAAGCGGTTTCCACGGATGGAAGGGGGCACCGTATTGACTCGTAATGACATCGGTACGGTAGGGAATTGTCGGAAAACTGGCGCAAAAAGCACGATCAAACGCCCATGCTTTAGATGCAAATCTATCAATGTTGGGTGTTTCTATCCAATCATTGCCGTTTGCGCCGATGTGGTCGTAACGTAGTGTATCAATAACAATATAAGCGATATTCATATCATTTCTCCGTTAGTTATGGCACAGGGGTTGTGCCTACTACTGCTTTGTCCAATTATATTTGTAGGTCGCGATTCGGAGATCGCTCCTACGGAAGTATTGAGTAAGGATTTTGCCTACTATTTGCATTACCATTTTGGTATTGCACCGAGCAGCAACTTCTGCTTCGGTGTGCCTTCTTCGCGAAGCTTCGTTACGCGCGGTCCGTTAAACGGTTCACGAGATTTCATCCAAGCATTCTGATAACACATCAAACAAACGCGTCGGCTTTGAGAAGAGGTGTTAGCAGCACCACGATGCCATGTCCATCCGTCAAACATGACAGCTTGTCCTGGGGAAACTAACACACGTTTTTCGTCTGGAAGTTGAACTGGGCTTGGCGGTGGTCGGAACGGTGCTCTGTGACTGCCGGGTTGCACGACTGTTGGTCCTTTTTCATCAGTCACTTCGTCAAGATAGTAGCCGCAGTTTATCTGGGCAGGTAGACTTCCATAGGGAGTGCCAAAAGGGTCAACTGGCCATGGACCATCGCGATGCCAGTTTTGGTCAGGTGTTCCCGGTTCGACGATACGGGCAGTTGCACTGTGGAGTTGAACACACGTCCCCAATATCGCTTCCATCCGTTTCATCACGGGCGGATTATCAAGCAGAAATGCAAACCTATCGTCCTCTTCAAGCAGTTCGCCGATGAATTGGCTTTTATTATGGCGTTCGTAGCTTTCATCAAGTGCGTTGCGCAACGACTCAATCTGTTCAGGCGTTGCGGCATCATTAACAATCAGGTACCCCCATTTCAGAAAGAAATTGACCTCCTGTTGTAGTTCATGATCCAATTCAACGTTCAGCGTTGGTGGCACTACAGGAACTTCAGCCATCGTTTATTGCTCCTTTATCGCTGCGCGATCAGCAGTTGCCCATGCTTCCCACCGTTCTTCATCAGATTGGAGAAAGCCAGAGTTGCATCGCGGTTGTAGCTGCTCGTCAACACCGAGAAGTCGCATCAATTGGTGGTTGTTTGCCTCTTTTGCGTCTGCAAGCAGTTTTTGTGTATGCGGTCCGGTGTGATGATCAGTGTGTTTGAGCCATGTCAAGTTATAGTAGATACTAAAAAAGTAACGCAGCTGCCCAGAGGTATTCGGCGTGCCAGAATGGACGAGTCCGTTATGTGTAATAACGACATCACCTGCTTTCATGTGGATGATCGTTTCTTCAGGATGTGGGACTCCACGGTTAGCATCTTCAATAGTCAGCGGTTTTCGGTGTGAACCGACAATCACGCGTAACGGACCGAATTCATCTGTGAGGTCTTGCAAGTATGAGATAGCATTGATTGCATTCGGACGATGATACGCATCCGTGAAAGGCACATGCGCCCACCGATCGCGATGCCATCCCGACACTCTGCCCTCTGCTTTTTCCGACTCAATTGAGGCAAACGCAGCAAGCGTTAGGTTGTCTAACTGCACAAAGGGTCCCATCACCTTTTCTATAAAATCAAGTATTGTAGGGTGTGAGACAGCGGGCCACATCAGTTCAGGTGCTAATTCAAGCGTATTGCCGAACCATGTTTGCCCGTTGTGCGCTGCAGAGAATTCTTGGTGCTTCTCCTTCCAAAGTTCCATCTGTGTTTCGTCAAAAACTTTTTCAAAGATAGTGAAGCCATCAGTTTTATATGCTTCAAGTCGTTGGTCTAATGTAGCCATTGTTCCTTCCTATTGAACTATTTAGACTGTGGGTCGAGTAGAATGAAACAAAACCCGACAAAATCTATATAATCCATAAAAATCCAAGATTCAGATAAGTAAGTTGTTGGGTTTCGCAAGCTCTACCCAACCTACGAACTAACTCTACTGTTGAGAACACCAGGACGTAATAAGATATTAAGATTCTACTGGATATTAGGGATAAGTTTCCACAGCGACAGGACACCATCAAAACTCACACTTGCAAGCGTTCGACCATCGGGTGAAAGCGAGCATTTGCGCCATCTGTTTTCTATACCACCCGGTGGCGTGAGCATTTTAATATATTCACCCTTCGCAACATCCCACAGACCAACTTCGGATTTTTCACGACCCCAAACCGTCAGCGTCCGCCCATTGGGCGAAAACTGTAAGTTGATTCTACCCATCCGAAGATATTCGAACGTGATCTTTTGCTTGTTTTCGACTCCCAAAATCTCTGTGAGCGTGAGCGTTTTGATATTTTCACCTGTCGCAACATCCCACAGAGAGACGGTGCCTGCATCACCCTCACTGACAAGCGTCCGACCATCGAGTAAAAACGAGACTCTGCTATAACGTGAATCCGTATGCCCTCTCCCTCTGAGCGTTTTGATATTTTTACCTGTTGAAACATCCCATAGACGGATCGTGGCGTATGTATCCCTACTTGCAAGGATATTGCCATCAGGTGAAAAAGAGAGACTATCGATGGAATGCCTATGACCTTTGATCGTTTTTATGTTTTCACCCGTTACTACATCCCACAGAGAGAAGGTGCCATTTTCACTCCCACTCGCAAAGGTATTGCCATCCGGTGAAAAAAGATAACTTTCTTGTCCTCTGAGCTTTATAATATTTTCTTTTGCCACAACATCCCATAGAGAGACGGTGTCGTCCTCCAATTCATGAATAGCAAGCGTTAGGCCATTAGGTGAAAAAGAGACACTCCTGACCCGATCTGTATCCGTGAGTATTTTTATGTTTTCACCTGTTACTACATCCCACAGAAAGAAGGTACCATCCCCACTTTGACTGGCTAGGTTCCTGCCATCGGGCGAAAACCAGACGCGCCAGATATCATCCGGATGTCCTGTGAGCGTAAGCGTTTTTGTGTTTTCACCTGTCGAAACATCCCACAGAGAGACGGTGCGTCTAAAATCCCAAGCAGCAAACGTCTGTCCATCGGCTGAATACCAGGTTTGTCCGCCGGCAAAAACCATGGACCCTTTGAGTCTCACTAACTCTTGAAGAGTCTTAGCATCATAGATCCAAATACCTTCGTCCTTCATCAGTGCTAGTACAGTGCCATCTAGTGAATATTTTATATCGCCTAGCTTTCCATCTACCTTGATAGATTTCAGTGGATCTTGGGCAACACCGTTTGCTATAAGCATGGCTGTAGTCAATATTAAAATAAACGTCAAGTATTTTATTATCTTCATTTTTGAAGTTCCTTTTAGTTGATAGTGGGTATTACTCAAAAAAGTCAAATGAATCATTATGCATTAACCGATTTAATTATACATGGTGAGTAGTTATTGGTCTCTAATAAAATCTAAAGTGCGTCTGCCGGGTAGAGCGCAGCGGAGCCTGACAATATCAAGGTTTCAAGGTAAACCTGGACGGGTTTCACAATGAAATTGCAGGAACAGTCCAAGCTTTTGACAATAGCGGTTCAGAGCGAACATGTCGGGTTTCGCAAGCTCTACCCAACCTACGAACTAACACCGTATAACACGAGTGCCTACTTTAATCCGCTTAAAATATCCGCTGCGAGTTGCATGGTTTTTACTGCTTCATCCAAGTTAGCCGCAGGGAGCGAAACAGGAGTATTAGACTTAACGCAATCCAGAAAATACCTATTTTGTTCAACGGAGCCGCTACTCCCTGGTTCGGTGAGTTTATGCTGTGTGCCATCACAGAAAATCGTTCCATGCGAAACACCTTCAAGATATGCCGAGATGTCCCTGCCGTGAATTTCGTATCTTTCAAGACGAGCATCAGTCGTATAATTTGCGATGAGTTGTGCAACACAACCGTTCTCAAAGAGAATCAATGCAGCGTGAACATCCTTGTAATCAGAAATTGTGCGCTGAACAACGCTATGCACTTCCTGAACGTCCGATTCAGCAATTGCGCGGAGCGTATCCAAAGCATGAATAGGTGTTTCCAGAAACATGTTGTCCATTAGGTGTTCAGGGAATCTGTTTGATTGTGCCAAACGGGTGATGCTCTTGTGGAATTCACCAACCAGTTGCGTGACGTTTCCGCGCGCTTTAACTTGCTGCGTTGCTTCCACGATAATCGGATGAAAACGGCGATTCCAACCTACCATCCCTTTTGCACAGGTTTTCTTGGCAGTATCCCGTAAATTGATTGTTTCAGTGACGCTCATCCCAGGCGGTTTTTCGAGCAGTGTGTTGACTCCACGTTCTAAACACGGCGCAGCGGCTTCTGCGTTAAGATGTGCTGGGGTTGCAACGAAAACTGCATCAAGTGTTTCGTTGTCCAGCAATGCTTCTATCGTGTCATAACGTTTTGAGACGTTGAACGTGTCACCAGCACTGTTTCGTGCATTTTCTATCGGATCGCAGACTGCAACAAGGTCGGTATCCTCAAATTTAGTAAGGACTTGCATGTGCCCGCGTCCGCGCCCGCCACATCCGATAACTGCAACTTGTAAGTTTGCCATAATATTCTCCGCTAATGTCTTATGTGTGGGGCTTCCATCACTTCACGTTGTTCAGGGGACATGTCTTCAATGTAGTCTGGATATTCAATACGATGTGCACCTGCACTATATGCCTGAAAACCGGGACTAAATTTATAAAGTAGTGCGCGCCGTTGATGAGAAGCTTTCCACGGAAGTGTGCCATGTGTTAAGGTTTCAGTAAAGATAACAGCATCGCCTGCCTTCACGTTGACTTTGTGCACCAAGTGTTGATATTTTTCGTACCGTTTCATATTACTTGGACATGGAAGGTTCGCTTTGTGGCTGCCGGGAATAATCGCGAGTCCGCCGTCACCAGGACCTTCGTCTGCCAGCATATACTCCACAACGGTAAGTCCAGTGTAGATACGTCCATATTTGAAAAAATATGCCTCAGAAAAATTGGGGCGTTCAATACCACCGCCGTGTAATGTGCCGCCTTCGGTACCGTTTTCCATAGCGATTAAGCCTGGTCCGTGGTCAAGCCTATATTTTTTACCTAAAATTTCCTCTAAGTGCGGTTTTACGTTTGGATGTACCAGTAACTCACGGAACGGTTCACACCACGGTTTTTCCCATGCCAACATGCCGCCCATATCCATGCGGTGTGCTGTCCCTGCAAGCGCTTCTGAACCACCCGCCAAAGAGTTTTCACGCTCTCTGAGATGTTCTATGTGGTGGTCAATCGCTGCGTTACACTGTTCAACCTCTTCGGTGGAAAGTGCATTTTCAACTATGATATATCCCGTCAAATCAAATAGATATTTTTGTTCTTCGTTCATAAGTAATTTCTCCAACGTTGATGACGGTTGATGTATTTTGGCTGCTAACGTTTTGCATATTAGCAATAGATAAAAAGTGTGTCAAGAAAAAAGATAGGACATCCTGAAGTGAAGACTCAATTTGACAATCCCGCTCTGGTTGTGATAGAATTATATTCATCTCAGAAAACAGGAGCAGATATGGCTATGTATGATGTCGGAATTATCGGTGGAGGACCGGGCGGTTATGTCGCTGCCATTAGAGCAGCACAACTTGGTGGCACCGTTTGCCTCGTAGAGAAAGGCAAATGGGGTGGTACGTGTCTAAATAGAGGGTGTATTCCAACGAAAACCCTCTTTTCTATTGCGCATCTTGCTGAACAGGTCCAAAACACATCTGCACTGAACGCCCGAAACATAACCGTTGATTACTCACAAGCATTAACGCATAAGACAGAGGTCATCCAAAAGTTAACAGGTGGGATAAGTCAGCTGCTTAAAGCAAACAAAATTCACACCATAAACGGCAATGCTTCCCTTACCGACAAAAACACAATTGCCGTGAGGCAATCAGATGGTACAACCGAACAGGTGAAAGTGAAAAACGTTATTATCGCCACTGGTTCTGAACCTGCCGAGCCTCCTGTTTTTGAGATTGATGAAACCGATGTATTGACCACAACAGGAATTCTTAGCCTTGCAGAACTCCCTGAAAGCCTTATTATCGTCGGCGGTGGTGTTTCAGGATGTGAATTCGCCTCTATCTTCAACGCATTCGGTTGCAAGGTGACCGTGTTGGAACTTCTGCCTACAATTTTGGCAACTGAAGACGTTCAGGTTGTCCGTCATATCCAACTTTTCATGAAGCGGAAAGGTATCTCTATCCAGGCAGGCGCGAATATTACCAGCATCAAAAAATCGGATGAAGGTGTTACCGCAGTGCTTGAATCCGGTGAAAACCACACCGCACAAAAAATGCTCATTTCAATCGGTAGACGTTACAATACGGAAGGAATCGGATTAGAAAAAGTTGGAGTCCGCACAGAAAACGGCAAAATCGTTGTGAATGAACAGATGCAGACGAACATTCCTGGTATTTATGCCGTTGGCGATGTTGCAAGTCGGTATTTATTAGCGCACGTAGCTTCTGCTGAAGGGAAGGTTGCCGCACAAAATTGTCTTGGTGAAGTTACTGAGACGGATTACCAAGTTATTCCGTGGTGTGTGTTCACGCTACCCGAAATTGGGCATGCGGGCATGACTGAAAAAGAAGCAACGGATGAGGGGTACGAGGTCAAGATAGGGAGGTTTCCTTACGGTGCAAGTGGAATGGCGTTAGGGATGCAAGAAGCAGATGGATTCGTTAAAACGGTCACAGATGCTGATAGTGGCGATATCCTCGGCGTTCATATTGTCGGTGCCCACGCTTCAACACTTATCCATGAAGCTGCTGTTGCGATTCGCTTGGGTGCAACTGCAATGGACATCGCGCACACTGTTCATGCACATCCAACCCTTTCTGAAATGCTGATGGAATCTGCTGAAGCGGCGTATGCTCATGCGATTCATACACTTTAGATTGCATTGACGACAATAGTGCCAAGACAAAATTGAGGTGTGTTCAAAGTAGGGCTATGGTATAATAGAAAAAACGGACGTTGCGTTCGACTTTATCTCTATCGTATACAGTTTCCTACAGAACTTGTAGTTTTGATAATCATGATCATTATTCTATAAAAGGATTTAATATGGATAACTTAACAGATAATTCAGGTAAACTGAAAATTGCCCAGCGGATTGGGCTCGTTGTAATCGCCTTAGGTATCTTAGCTTTATTAATTTTTTTTGTGTACCTAACAGCAACACGAAGTTTGACTAACTTAGAAAGCGTTCTACTGCAGCTTATTTTCTTCGCAACAGGATTTGGTGTATCATCCTGGATTCGGCAAAAGTCTGTCCAAAATGCTGTAACAGAAACTATCAAGCCACAAGCTCGATCTGCACTCAGACGCCTTTCCTCTCTTTACGCAAGCCTTTCACGTGCTTCTATAGAGTTAAAATCGTTAAATGATACGGCATCTTCTGAGCACTTCCGAGTAATATTTGCCAAGCTTGACGCAATTGTTAATGAGCAGATAAATGCAGCTGAGGATGCCTTAGAAGATTGGAAAGATGTTGTGACTGAAGATGTAGATGAGTTAAAACAGAAACTACAATCTAACAATGTGGCAGTGGGTGACAATGAGTGAACCGATTCTCGGAAAGTAGCATAATCCGCAACGCGCTCGGAGCTATACAGTAGCGCAGCATTGCTATGTGTTTCAATGTGACAGCTATTCAAGATGAGGGATTAAAGCTGTTGATACGGGCAAAGTGTTAGTATCTCTTGAGCGTCCGAAAGTTATGGTCCGGGGGCGGACGCTCAAGAGATACTTTTTATTAATTATGATAGAGGCTATTTTCAAATTTAAGAACGCTATTCAATCTATCCTACAACTAATCAAAACCTTACTGCTTCCTGAAGTTCCCGATACCGCGCCTCAATCTCACCAAACTGCACAGACTTCTGCCGATTGATACTAAAATCCTCAATGTTAAACGAGGCAACGACAGTACCATACATCATCGCTTTACGGATAGAACCCTCAGATACATCACCGACAGATGCAAGGTAACCCATAAACCCCCCAGCGAAAGTATCGCCCGCACCTGTAGGGTCAATAACGTCTGTTAGCGGATATGCTGGCGCGCTAAAGAAAGATGATTCCGTGATACTAATTGCGCCGTGTTCACCCTTTTTGACAATAACTCGCTTAGGTCCATAACGTAGAATTGCGCGTGCTGCCTGCAATAGGTTAGATTCACCTGTCAATAATTTCGCTTCGCTGTCGTTTAGGATAAGGATATCCACGCTTTCTATTGTTTTCTCTAACGCTTCTCGTTCCTCATGTATCCAAAAATCCATTGTATCACAAACAACAAGTTTAGGGTTAGATGCTTGCTCAATAATGCTCAGTTGCAATTGTGGAGGGTCGTTTGCTAAAAAGAGGTAGGGAGTTTCTCTGTAGGCATCGGGTAAAATAGGATGAAAATCAGCGATAACGTTCAGTTCTGTAAAGAGTGTATCACGCACATTAAAGTCTTCAGCGTATCTGCCGCCCCATCGGAAGGTTTTGCCGTTTTCAACACGTTTTAATCCTTCTAAGCAAATATCTCTGGTTTGCAGGAAGTCAGCGTACGTTTGTGGAAAGTCAGCACCCACAACACCGACAAGTCGGACAGGATTACCAAAAAAACTGGCAGCAACAGCAGCATAGGTGCCAGAACCACCAAGTACATCTTCAACTCGTTTCTGCGGTGTTTGGACGGTATCTAAAGTGACCGTCCCGGCAACTAACACGCCCATCATTTTCTCCATCGGTTATACTAACGCAAGTTGCTACGGACAAGATTTTGTGGGTACACTGTCAGTACATCAACGGTATGAATGCCTTAATGGCATTCCCCGTGTTCTCACAGGCATAATCTAACAGATTGTGCTACTATGTGGCAACTGAGATTATACTAAAATGGTCCGGGACGGTTTTTGTTTTCACGCAATGCCCCGATAATTCGTCGCAAACGACGCACCAAAATGACAGCAAGTACAATTAGGAGCGGATACAGCAAAAACTCAAGCATTGTGGCAATTGTAGGAGAGAATTGAACCTTACCAGACCGTGCTAACCATATCGGCAACAAGCACAGTGCCGCAAAGAGTAGAATTACTCCTTCCCAGATTTCTGCTTTTTTCATAGGTTTAGAGAGAGTCTAAGTTTGCCTTATGTGCCCATCTCCCACGAGTTGAGGTATTTCTCTTGTTCAGCCGTGAGCGTGTCAATTTCAACACCTAACGCAGCTAATTTCAGTCTTGCTACTTCCTCGTCAATAGATTTGGGAACATCGTAGACCCTATTTTCAAGTTTTTTCTGGTTTTTGGCGATATATTCAAGGGATAATGCCTGATTAGCAAAACTCATGTCCATAACGCTTGCGGGGTGTCCTTCTGCCGAAGCTAAGTTTACTAACCGCCCTTCTCCTATGAGAAAGAGTGTCCGACCATCAGCAAGTGTGTAAGATTGGACAAATTCGCGCGCATTTGCTTTAGTAACAGCAAGTTCCTCAAGTGCGGGGATATCTATTTCAACGTTAAAATGTCCTGAATTCGCAATGATTGCACCATCCTTCATTGCCTCAAAATGTTCTTTTCGAAGGACATGAATATCACCTGTTAGCGTTATAATAAGGTCTGCTTCTTGAACGGCTTGTTGCATCGGCATCACTCTGAACCCATCCATCACAGCTTCTAATGCCTTCAGAGCGGTTACCTCTGTCACGATGACGTTAGCACCTAAACCGCGCGCGCGGCTTGCGACGCCTCTGCCACACCATCCATAACCTGCAACGACAACAGTTGTTCCCGCGATGAGCAAGTTAGTCGCGCGAATGATACCGTCTAAAGTACTTTGTCCTGTGCCGTAACGATTATCAAAAAAATGTTTCGTGTCTGCGTCATTAACAGCGATAATAGGGTATTTTAGCACACCTTCGGCAGCCATGCTTTTAAGCCTGATGACACCAGTCGTCGTTTCTTCTGTACCTGCAATCACTTGTTCAACGAATGCTGGATTTGTCTCTTCCGAATGTAGTTGCGAAACCAAATCTGCACCATCATCCATTGTGATATGAGATTGCGTTGCAAGGGCAGCCTGGATGTGTTTATAGTATGTTTCTGTATCTTCACCATTAATAGCAAATACCGCAATATCATCATTTACAACCAAAGAAGCAGCGACATCATCTTGTGTGCTAAGCGGATTTGACGCGCACAACGCCAACTCGGCACCGCCCGTCTTTAAAGTCTGCATGAGATTTGCTGTTTCTGTTGTTACATGTAAACACGCGGCAACTTTTATTCCTTTTAGTGGTTGTTCTTTCGCAAAACGTTCGCGGATAGATGTGAGAACCGGCATAAACCGATTTGCCCAATCAATTCGCTGTTTTCCTACATCTGCGATGTCTGTTGTTTTAATATCGTAGTCCATTGTCCTCCTTACATCTTCAGTCTTTCGACATAATCGGTTTGTTCCCACGTGAAACCCGGTTCAGTGCGTCCGAAGTGTCCGTAAGCTGCAGTATTTCTGTATATCGGCTCGCGCAGATTTAATCTATCAATGATACCTTCCGGAGTTAAATCGAAATGCTGGCTAACTAATTTAGCTGCCAATTCATCATCCCCTGTTCCAAAAGTGTCTACCATTACCGAAACAGGCGCTTTACGCCCGATTGCATAAGCAATTTGGATTTCGCAACGTTCTGCTAACCCAGCAGCAACGATATTTTTCGCAGCATGGCGTGCGGCATAAGCTGCGCTTCTATCCACCTTTGTTGCGTCTTTACCAGAAAGAGCACCGCCACCATGACGCCCCATTCCTCCGTAGGTATCCACAATAATTTTTCTACCGGTTAAGCCAGCGTCACCGTGAGGGCCACCTGTTACAAAACGCCCTGTTGGGTTGATATGGTATATTACATCGGGGCTCATGAGGTCTTCAGGAATAACTTTTTTGATAACCTCTTCAATTATCCCTTCTTTCAAGGCAGAATCTGCAACGTCAGGATGGTGCTGTGACGAGACAACAACAGCCGTTACACATATAGGTTTATTATCAACATACTCTACTGTTACTTGGGATTTTCCATCGGGGCGGATAAAATCAAGGATACCCTCTTTGCGAACTTGCGCTAAACGATGGGTCAATTGGTGTGCTAAGGTGATTGGCAGAGGCATTAGTTCGGGTGTTTCGGTGCATGCGTAACCGAACATGATACCTTGGTCGCCAGCACCACCAGGGTTGACTCCCATCGCAATGTCTGGCGACTGTTTGTCAATAGTAATTAATACTGCGCTGTGTTCAGCATCAAAGCCATAACTTGCATCAGTATATCCGATGTCTGCTATGACTTCGCGGGCAATTTCTTGCAGATTAGGGGTGGCTGATGTGGTAATTTCGCCAGCAATGATGGCAAGTCCTGTAGTTACGAGCGTTTCACATGCTACTCTACCTTGGGGGTCTTCGGTCAGAATAGCATCAAGAATAGCGTCCGAAATCTGGTCAGCAAGTTTGTCGGGGTGTCCTTCCGTGACTGATTCAGACGTAAACAAAAAATTTCGACTCAATTCAGTTCTCCTGTTTGCATATTTTTCACCTTTCCTATTTGCAAAACGGATAGTATCCGTTCTCCGTGATAGGTAGTACTTCTGCACGTAATCTTACCAATTTGCGCAGAAGTACTCTGTTAGACAATAGAGGAAACAACATTGGACAGAACGCGTTAACAGAAAAGTCCGGTAATTTAGATGTTGATATTTAACCCACACCTAACTCTCAGGATTTTCAGTATCTGTAGGAGCTTCAGTGCTTTCAGTCTCCTCAGGAGTTTCTACATTTTCAGTGCTTTCAGTCTCCTCAGGGGTTTCAACGCTTTCAGTGTCTTCAGAAGTTTCAACGCTTTCAACATCTGCATCTTCAGCGTTTGTGGTAGTTTCAGTGCTTTCAGTCTCCTCAGGGGTTTCAACGCTTTCAGTGTCTTCAGAAGTTTCAACGCTTTCAGTCTCTGTAGGAGTATCTGTGTCTTCAACATCTGCAGAGGCTTCAACATCTTCAGCGTTTGTGGGAGTATCTGTGCTTTCAGTGTCTTCAGAAGTTTCAACGCTTTTAGTGTCCTCCGTTTCCTGAGAATTCATTAGGTTTTCAACATTGTTTTTCCCCATTTCCTGCTTGAGCAAAGCACCCATAATCGTATCTTCTTCTACAGGTTCAGATGCTCTGGGTTCGCGCTGCGGCGCATGACGCTGGCGACGGGGACGTTCCTGGCGTTCTTGCTGTTCTTCTGGCGGTGCTGCAGCTCGTTCTTGGTCTGCTATTGCTGCTTTCAAACTTAAGCCGATACGTCTTCCTTTTGGGTCAAGGTTGATGACTTTTACATCTATTTCATCACCGACAGAAACAACCTCTTCGGGTCTTTCGATCCGACGGTCTGCGATTTCAGAGATGTGAATAAGCCCATCAATACCTTCTTCAAGTTTGGTAAAAGCACCAAAACTGGTCAGATTAACAACCTGACCACGTACAACAGAACCAACCTTATATTTTTCGGGAACTTCATCCCAAGGATCGGGTTGCGTCTGTTTAAGCCCTAACGAAACGCGCCGTTCAGAAGCGTCAATTTGGAGTACAACAACTTCAACCGCTTCACCTTCCTTAAGTAATTCCTGTGGGTTAGACCCGCGATCTGTCCAAGAAAGATCAGAGGTATGAATTAGTCCATCAATACCTTCCTCAATCTCAACAAATGCGCCAAAGTTTGTCAGATTTCGGATGCGCCCGGTAATCTTCGTGCCAACGGGATACCTCTGTTCCAAGAGTTCCCAAGGATTCGGTTGCAATTGTTTGATTCCTAACGAAATCCGTTTGTCCTCTTTAGAAATTTCAAGGACGATTGCTTCAATCTCATCGCCTTTACTAACAATGCGAGATGGAGCGACGTTACGGCGAGTCCACGCCATTTCTGAAACGTGAATCAAGCCCTCAACCGCTTCTTCAAGTTGGACAAAGACACCATAATTGACGATATTTACAACTGTACCGTTTATTCTTGAACCGATAGGATATTTTTCCTCAACGTCTTGCCACGGGTCAGGAGTCTTCTGTTTCAGTCCCAACGATATTTTTTCGCTTTCCTGAGCAATAGCGATGACTTGAACTTCAATTTCCTCATCAATGGAAACAATTTCAGATGGATGATTAATGCGTTTCCATGCCATATCGGTCTTATGGAGTAATCCATCAACACCCCCCAGATCAACAAATGCACCAAAAGCGGTAATGTTTTTTACTACACCGGTTATCTGCTGACCAACTTCAAGAGTACTTAGGACTTCCTCTTTCTTTTCCGCCATTTCAGCTTCCAGCCATGCTCGACGGGACAAAACAATATTGTGCCGACGTTTACTCATGCTGATGACCTTCATCTGAAAAACTTCTCCAATGTACTGGTCAAGATTTTGAATAGGTCGTAATTCTACTTGTGAAGCAGGCAAAAATCCTCGCAAAGATCCTACAGTTACTCGTAATCCGCCTTTAATCCGCTCTGTTACTTGACCTTCTATCGGTGAACCGCTCTCATAAGCTTCTGTTATTTCGTCCCAAACTAATGTCTGATCGGCTATTTTCTTGGAAAGAACAATTTGCCCTTCTGAATCTTCTCTTCGGACGATATAGACATCAATTTCATCGCCCACTTGTACCGAAGGTAAGTCATTCTCAGCTGAATCAAACTCAGCGGCTGGAATATAACCTTCTGATTTAAAGCCGATGTCAATCATTACCTCATCACGACTTACATCTACGACGGTTCCTTTGACAATCTCTCCATCAGTAAACGCTTTGAGTGAATTATCATAAGCTTCTTCAAGAGATTCCTGACTCATTGGAGTCGTTTGTTCCTCTGTGTCACTTCCGGGTTCAACGGTCGCAGAATCTTGATCAGACTCGGTTTCAGAGGTGTCACTTTCTACCTCCGCAGTCGGGGTAGTGTCATGAGATTCGGCTTCTGATGCAGCACTCTCAGCCTCAGCAGGTTCGGCTTCAGCAGTTTGATTAGCAGCTTCAGATCCGTCTTCGGATGGGGCGCTTTCAGCAGCTTCTTCAGATTCGGCGATCTGCTCAGAATCATCAGTTTGGTCCACTTGTGTGGTTTCTTCGACTGGTGATTCTGCCGGTTCTGTTTCAGCATTATCAGAAGTTGTTTCTACTTCTGTTTCTGTTTCATTTCCTTCATCGTGCGTAACTTCAGTTGCGGTTTCAACTGATTGTTTTTCTTCTTCCACATCAACGGTGGAATCATCTGTATGGGTCTGTTCGTTATTCATTAAGATACCTGGGTCTCCTCAAAACGCGAAAGAGCGTTAAGTCCGCCAGTTCCTCCTTGTTGCGAAGTGCTTCTGGCACTTTCAAATCGGTTACTTAATAGTATATCACAATGTACATAGAAATGCAACAATAATCTTTCATTCGGCAGGGGTGTTTAGATTTAAAAGTTTTCACTTTATGAGGTTAGCTGCGAGTTTAAGTCAAAGGGCAAAACCTATAGGACCATGATAGTTATTATTTATAAGTGAGGGGTGTGCATAATTATTTGGTGCTTCGACACAGACAGTAACAGACTTTAGGCCTATTATCATTTGTCCTTGTACCGCAAACTGTCGGTTGCGCACTCACAGGCACAATCTAACAGATTGTGGGACATCAACTTGAAAATGGCACAGGGCGTGTGCGGGATCCCTTTAAGCACATATTTAAAACGGAGTTACTTATGCACACCCCTCATTTATAAGTTGAGGAGTGTGCATAATTGAATTTAGCCAGGATATAGGTTATACTCTATCTATAATTTACAATCAAAGGAGTATTAACCAGGTGTTATCCTGACCTAAAGTGCATTCTGATTAGTTCACTTATTGTCTTCTTTGCCTTTATGGAACTTAGAGGTATAAATCGGTTCAAAGCACAGCATCTGTTTCTTCTCACACATCAAGATCAAGTAAAGCAGTTTAGGTTCAAAAGTGTCCCCGATCAGACGATCTTATCCCGTCGCTATAAACAACTTGCTCCGCGCATTGAGCAGTTTGTCGCATATCTCGGTGATTTAGGTGTTTCGTTGGACACGCAGACCCCGCGAGATGTTGTCTATGAAGACAAAAGTCTCTATAAAGCACAAGGCAGCGTGTGGCATCAAAAGCACCGAAAAGCAAACCACATTCCACAAGGGCTGCGTGCCCTTGATACAGATGCGAGTTGGTCAACAAGCAAGTATTGTGGGTGGGTTTATGGCTATGGACTTCATCTCACAACCACTGCCAACGGATTTCCACGGTTCGCTGATGTGTGGACGGCTTCTGTGAGTGAAAAAACGGGACTTGACCATAAGATTGAGGCACTCTCAGCCCGGAATATTAGATATATCGTAGCAGATGCGGGCTATACCGACTTTGCACGTATCCAAACACACGCAGAAAATGGACTATTCCTTTTGACACCGATAACGGGTGCCAAAAACGATAAAAAGTTAGCTTATCTTGAGGCGATTGAAACATCACCTTATCTACAAGCATATCAGCAAAAACGCAAAACCGCCATTGAACCGGTCTTTAGTCTGCTATGTGAACTAACAGGAACAGATAACAATCAGAAACAACTGCCGGTAAGCGGTATTGAAAATGTCAAAACCTTTTCGTTATTGTCAATCGTCCTGCTACAAATAGCAATGTTAGTCAACTCAATCTACAATCTACCCAGTAGGGAAGTTTTACGAATGAAGACCTTATTTCAATAGAAAATAAGAGGTGAAAATTACTATTTTGTTATACATATTTATGCACACCCCTCATATAAGTAGAAGTGAGCGGGACACGTGTTTTTAATCGTTTAATGGAAATGATTGATATGTTGTCCCAGCTACTCTCTTTCTGTGTCTGGGGTATCTACATCGTTCAACAACCGTTCTAATTCAGTCAAGAGATCTGTGTCATCCTGTTCTTCATCCGTATCGGCCCTGTCATTTTCGTCGCTGTCTTCTGTTCCGAGTGTCTCTAAATCAGATCTAAATTCGATGAGGTTACTCAAGTAACGTTCGCGCGTTATATTTTCTGCTTCGCCGTGCTCCTCACGTAAACATTCCCCACAAAATTCACCAATCTGCTGAATGCCAGCGTCAATTTGCTGTAAGGCAGTGTCAGGATCATCTTCTTGCAGGCTTAGTTCCGCTTTGGCGATACTGTTCATCATAATCATATATCCTTTATATTGATAACTCTGCCAAGCGATTTCGGATGGCGCGTATTCACGTGCTAAATTGGTTACAGCAAGATTTGTGTCCGTATCTTGACGTACGTCTTCCCATCGTTTAATACCTGCAAATAGAAGATAACGAGTATAACGGTGAAAAGATTCCTCAAACAGTGTTTGCCACTGCTCTTCTGTCAATTCAAAACCGTCCCGAGTTCCGTTCTCTTCTTCGTGTTTTTCTAATTTACCAGTAAAATAATCGTAGTATGAATTCATTCCGTGAGGGCGTGCGCCATCGGGACGGCCCGTAGCATAGATACGGGAAACCGTGAAAGCGTTCGGTTGTACGACAACTACTTCTCTACCGTCTTCAATTGTCAAAATCCGGATAGGATGATCCTCGTCAAGGTTAAGTACCTGTAGAAGTCTATCAAGGGCTTGAACCCATCGTGTGTTTCTTTGAACAGTATCGTTTGCCATGTTTCTACCTTATTTATGATAATCTTGGAGTGGTGTGACTGAAATTTCTCCACTTTGTAGTGCGTCAATAGCGTTAACTGCAGCGGCTGCCCCTGGAATAGTTGAAAAAATCGGAACATCATGTTCTATTGCCATCTGACGTATAAGAAGTTCATTGGTTCGGTGCAAATCGCCTGTCGGTGTATTGATGATCAGATCCACCGCATGGTTTTTGATATAGTCATGAATTGTCGGTCTACCTTTGCCGATGCTATAGACAAGTTGAACATCCATTCCATTTCGGAGGAGTACTTTCGCTGTGCCGTGTGTGGCGATGAGTTCAAAGCCCATATCCGTAAGTTTCTTTGCTATAAAGATAACCGCTCGCTTGTCCTTATTTCTTACGCTGATAAAAGCATTCCCTTTCAGAGGTAATGTATATCCACAGGCTTTTTGTGCCTTAGCGAATGCGCGTGAGACATCATCGTCAATACCCATGACTTCTCCTGTCGATTTCATTTCAGGACCGAGTCGAGAATTGGCACCGGGAAATCGGTTAAAGGGGAAAACAGGTGCCTTCACACTAAAATACGGAGGTTCAATTTCGTTTGTAAACTCAAGTTCATTAAGTGTTTTTCCCGCCATCACCCGCGCCGCCAATTTTGCCAGCGGCACACCGATCGCTTTACTTACAAACGGAATCGTTCGAGAAGCACGCGGATTCACCTCTAACACATAAATTTCATCGTTCTTAATAGCATACTGCACGTTCATCAATCCGCGTACGTTGAGTGCTTTTGCAAGCGCGTAGGTATACTCCTGGAGTTGGTCAATTTGTTCGTCTACCAGTGTATAGGGAGGAAGGACACAGTCGCTATCGCCAGAATGAACGCCTGCCTCTTCAATATGTTCCATGATACCACCGATAACAGTTAAGTGTCCATCAGAAATTGCATCTACATCCACTTCGATTGCTTCTTCAAGATATTTGTCAATCAGTACAGGATGTTCAGGTGAGGCTTGCACAGCGGAGTCCATATATTCTTGTAGGAGTTTTTCATCGTAAACAATTTGCATAGCACGTCCACCAAGGACAAATGAGGGTCGGACAATTACAGGGTACCCGAGCGACGCTGCGATAGGTGCCGCTTCTTCGCTTGATGTTGCTGTGCCGTTAGGCGGTTGCATCAGTCCAATCTGGTCTAACACCTCTTTGAAAAGCTGCCGGTTTTCAGAACGAGCAATGTCTTCAGGACTTGTACCAATTATTGGAACGCCTGCATCTTTCAGGACCATTGCGAGATTGAGAGGCGTTTGCCCACCGAATTGCACGATCACGCCGATAGGTCTCTCTTTATCGAAAATATTCAAAACATCTTCACATGTCAAAGGTTCAAAGTAGAGACGATCTGAGGTATCGTAATCTGTGCTTACCGTTTCGGGGTTGCTGTTCACCATGATAGTTTCATAACCATCTGCTTTAAGTGCCATTGCAGCATGCACACAGCAATAGTCAAATTCAATGCCTTGCCCGATACGGTTGGGTCCGCCACCAAGTATCATGATTTTTTCTTTATCTGTAGGACGCACTTCGTCTTCACTGGAACAGGTAGAATAATAGTAAGGTGTTTCTGCTTCAAACTCTGCTGCGCAAGTATCAACGGTTTTGAATGTTGCTTCAATGCCAAGTGCTTTTCTTGTTTCGCGTACTTGGGTTTCGGATACATCGTAGATTTCAGCGAGCTGCCGATCCGAAAAACCGAACTGTTTTGCTTGACGTAGGAGAGGGACGACCTCTGCATCTGGCTTCCCATTTTCTGTAAAAGGTTGTGTCCGTGGCGCGCCCAAGGATTTTTCAAAGTCAACAATTTCTTGGAGATTGTAGAGGAAGAACGGATCAATATGTGTATAAGAATAGATGTCATCAATGCTCATTCCGCGTTTGAGAGCAGATTTGATGTAAAAGATTCGTTCAACATTTGGGATTGTTAATTTACTTGATAGTTCTGAGATCGGCAATTCCTCAAGGGGATGATTATCAAATCCGGACCATCCTGTTTCCAAAGATCGTAGACCTTTCTGAAGTGCCTCCTTAAACGTTCCACCTATGGACATTGCTTCGCCAACAGATTTCATCTGGGTTGTGAGTGTTTCATCGGTGCCTTGGAACTTTTCAAATGCCCATCTCGGAATTTTCACAACAACATAGTCAATAGTCGGCTCAAAACAGGCAGGGGTTTCTGCCGTAATGTCGTTTGGAATTTCATCCAGATTATAGCCGACAGCTAACTTCGCTGCTATTTTGGCAATTGGGAATCCTGTTGCTTTTGATGCAAGGGCAGAACTGCGAGAGACACGTGGGTTCATTTCAATAACAACCTGTTTCCCCGTCTTCGGATCAACAGCAAATTGGATATTGGAGCCGCCGGTATCAACACCAATTTCTCGTATAATTTTAATCGCTGAATCTCGCATCTCCTGATACTCTTTATCGGTTAATGTTTGGATCGGTGCAACGGTGATACTATCTCCAGTATGAACACCCATCGGATCCACGTTTTCAATGGAGCAGATGATAACAACGTTGTCCGCGCCATCCCGCATCACCTCTAATTCAAATTCTTTCCAGCCGATGATAGATTCTTCAATGAGCAATTCATTAATTGGGCTTAAAGCGAGACCTGTGGTGACCATTTTCTGGTATTCTTCAATGTTATAGGCGATACCGCCACCTGTACCACCAAGCGTAAAAGCGGGACGTATAATTGCGGGAAAACCGATATCATCAACAAGTGCAATTGCTTCCTGCACAGAGTGTGCAATACCGCTCTGAGGCACAGCTAAACTGATTTTTTCCATCGCTTGTTTGAACAGCGCGCGGTCTTCTGCTTTCTGAATCGCTGGTAGTTTTGCGCCGATCAGTTCTACATTGTATTTGTCCAATACACCCGATTCTGCAAGGGCAACTGAGACGTTCAAGGCGGTCTGTCCACCCAATGTTGGTAACAACGCGTGTGGTCGTTCTTTTTCAATTACGAGCTCGACAGTATCTGCTGTAATCGGTTCAACGTAGGTGCGATCGGCGAAATCTGGATCGGTCATAATTGTGGCAGGATTGCTATTGACCAGAACAATCTGATAGCCCTCTTCCTTGAGTGCTTTGCATGCTTGTGTTCCAGAGTAATCAAATTCACATGCTTGCCCAATGATAATCGCGCCGGAGCCTATAATTAAGATTTTTTCTATATCAGTTCGTTTTGGCATTTCTAATGGTTATCGGTTGTCAGTTTTTAGTCTTCAGAAAGAAGGTTTAAGGACCTTTCTAATTCTTTTCCATCATTTGTGTAAATCTTGAAAACAGGTAACTTGCATCGTGCGGTCCGGGTGATGCTTCTGGATGATACTGTACAGAAAAAGCGGGATACTCTTTATGTTGTATCCCTTCAAGTGTGTTGTCATTCAAGTTGATATGTGTAATGTCAACGGTGTTCGGCAGTGAATCAATATCAACGCAGAACCCGTGATTTTGTGAAGTAATCTCGACCTGCTCGGTTTCAAAGTGTTTTACGGGTTGGTTTGCCCCGCGATGCCCAAACTTTAGTTTATAGGTTTTTCCCGCCGAGTGCAAGTCCCAAAAGTTGGTGTCCCAAACAGATACCAAAAATCGGTTTTTTGCCCAGTAATTCCTGTATGGTTTCAATAGCATAATCAAGTGGCATCGGATCTCCAGGGCCGTTTGAAAGGAATACGCCATCAGGTTCAGCAGCAAGAATTTCTTCTGCTGTTGTTTTCGCAGGTACAACTTGCACTTCACATCCGTGTTCTGTCAGTTGCCGTAAGATGTTATATTTGATGCCGAAATCCATTGCAACCACGCGATATTTCCCATTTTCTGATGGAGTTGAAGTGCCCGATTGTAGTCCTGCAGAACTTGATGGATGTTGATTCCACGCATACGGGTTTGGACAAGTAACACGTTGCACCAAATCCCAACCAACTAAACCGTGCCATGCTTGTGCTTTCTCCACGAGGCTTGCTGCATCAAGATTTCCATCAACATCTTCTGTTGCAAGACAACCGTTCATCACACCGTGAACACGGAGACGGCGGGTAAGTGCCCGGGTATCAATGTTCTGAATTCCGATGATGCTGTTTTCGGCTAAGTAGGTGTCCAAACTCCATTTTGAACGCCAATTGCTATGATATGCGCTGTATTCACGCACTACGAATCCTTCCACCTGTGGACCGGTAGATTCAATATCTACTTCGTTACAACCGTAATTGCCAATTAACGGATACGTCATTGTAACGATCTGCCCTTTATAGGACGGATCTGTTAGGACTTCCTGATACCCCGTCATACTTGTATTAAAGACAACTTCCCCAACAGTTTCACCTGTCGCGCCAAACTGTTGTCCCTCAAAAACGGTTCCGTCTGCTAATGCGAGAATTGCTTTCATAGTTTCCTCTTGTAGGAGCGGTTCTAACCCTGATTTCCCTCTCGGATTGTCATTACCGGCCATCCCTTCAGCTGCCAACCAGCGAAAGGTGTATTTCGGCTTTTTGAACAAGATTTTTCTACATCAACCTTTGCGATCTTTTGTGTATCTATTAATGTAACATCTGCAACTGCACCGATAGAAAGTGTCCCGCGATCAATTCCTACGATGTCTGCAGGAATACATGTTAACTTTGCAATTGCCTCTTTCAATGTTAGGTGTCCTTCATCAACCAAGTATGTCAGGACAAGCGGCACGCATGTCTCAAGTCCAATAATTCCGTTAGGTGCATCGTTCATGCCGAGTGCCTTTTCTTTTGGCGTATGTGGGGCATGATCTGTAGCGATTGCATCTATTGTGCCATCCCGTAAACCTTCAAGAATAGCGTCAATATCCCTTTGTGTTCGCAGAGGCGGATGCATTTTGGCATTCGTTCCCTGTTTTTCAACCTCCGTATCAGTCAGAATCCAATGATGTGGACAAGCTTCTGTTGTGACGTTGACTCCCCGTTGTTTACCCCATCGCACTAAATCAACTGCCCCGGCCGTGCTGACGTGTAGGATATGCACATGTCCACCTGTCAATTCAGCGAGCATGATGTCGCGTGCAACGATAATATCCTCCGCCGCATTTGGGCTACCTACGAGATTTAGTTGTCTTGATGTCTCACCGAGATTCATCACGGCACCAGCATTCAGATTGTGCTCTTCACAGTGAACCATCACAGGAAAACCGAGTGCCGCGCTTAACGTTAATGCTTCACGCATCAGTGCAGAATTCATCACGGTAACGCCATCATCGCTGACACCGACTGCTCCCGTTGATAGCATCCCACGGATATCAGTTAATTCTTCACCAGCGAGGTTTTTGGTAATACTGCCCACCGAAAAAACGTTTACTGTAGCAGATGTCTGTTGCTCCGAATTCTGATTTGCGATGTCATAAATGTTTTTGATTTTATCAGGAGAATCTGTTACTGGCGATGTATTTGCCATGCAAACAACAGATGTAAACCCACCTGCTGCTGCCGCTGCTGTCCCTGTGGCAATCGTCTCTTTATGTTCAAACCCAGGTTCACGCAAATGAACGTGCATGTCAATTAAACCGGGCGTAACGGTCAGGTCAGTTGCGTCAATCACATTACTAACATCTTCTGCGAGATTGCCGCCAACCTTAGCGATTTTACCATCAATGATAAGAATGTCTCCTATCTCATCAACGTTATTCGCCGGATCAATGATATGTCCATTACGGATATGCACACTCTCCATTTTTTGTGGTATCCCTTGTGCCTGTCATTCAGAATCTCGTTCACAGATCATTGCAGAATCGACACCGTGTTCTTCTTCTAATTGTACTCTAACGAATTCTTTACGGGAAGTGGGTACATTTTTTCCAATATAATCTGCAGAAATCGGGAGTTCGCGGTGACCTCTATCAATTAATGCTGCCAATTGGATTGCCGCGGGACGGCCAAAGTCTATTACCGCCTCCATCGCTGCACGGGTTGTCCGTCCTGTATAAAGCACTTCATCTACCAAGATAACCCATTTTCCAGCAACATCAAAATCGATTTCAGTACTGCTCACCTGAATCTTTGTTTCATGAAGATTGACATCATCCCGATAGAGTCTGGTATCAACTGCCCCGACTGGGACACTGATATTTTCAATCTTATTCAGGTTAGCAGCAATTCGGTCGGCAAGGATATCGCCTCGGCTTTTGATGCCGACAAAGACAAGATTTTCAATATGTTGATGATTTCGCTCCAAAATTTCGTGAGCGATTCTGACTAAAGCCCGGCGGATTTCCTCCGCGTTCATGACTTGTGCTTTTTCACGCATTTTCATGGTTATTTTCCATCTATAGGCCTATTGCATGGCACCATAAAAAACCTCCTCACTAAAAAGTGAGAAGGAGACAATTTAATATTTTTCTTTACAAATATTTTTTAAATGCAAAACCAATTTTGCAAGATTAGCAGGTATTTTTTGCTCCGATATGATTTTCCGTTCTGCAAAACATGTATTGTAAGTGCATGTTTTTTGTGGACAGTCTACTGAAGTGTAGTGCAACATCCTTTTTCCACCTCTCCGGATGGGATTAAAAAGGTTTTCTGAACATAAACATCTTAATATTTTGTATGAATTATATCATGATAATGCAGGAATTACAAATTTATTTATGCCTTTTGTTCCACCATGCTGGAAAGGATACCGAGGATTTTGTCGCACTGTGCTATTTGGTAGATTGTAATATCAAGATACAAGCGTTTTTCCTGCAATTTAAGAAACTTCCATTCTGTGCCTGTTGTTGCAGCTCCATAGATGCAAGAAATGTCATTTCCTTTTTCAGCATTAAAACGTTGTGCGGCGAACATCTCGGCGACACACTGACCAAGGCCAGGGGCAGGATCGTCCTTCTTTGCTTCAACAAGAACGATAATAGGTGCCTGTAAAATGGATTGCATCGGCGACAGACTCACTAAAAAATCGCACACTACCGGTGAGGCCGTTTTCGGGATCAACGTTGAAATCAATACCTGAAAAGAAACTGATACCGACGGTCAAAATTGCTCTCGAAAGTTCAAACAAAACATTGGCCGACAATTAGTTCCGAGCGCGCTTTCTCTGTATTTATGGCGGCAGGGCTACTGGTACTTTTTTTTTCTAAGTCTGCTGTTAGTTCCACGCTTGGTGTTACTGGCTCTATATCAGAAAAGACACCAGCGGATTTCAACGAATTCGAGTTGAAACTCCGTGCGTACTGTTTCTAAGGTGAAATTGCTATAAGCCATTGCTTTAATCCTCCTTCCACCAAAATTATTATAACAAATTATGCCGCCGTATGTCCAATTTTTATCTGCGCAACCGTGAATGTTTCACTTTTTGATTCAGATAACAACTGAAGTATGTGCCGCATTGGAATAGCGGCTGCGTTCATGAGTTGATCGCTTCGTGCTACAATGCCGATTAGGATGCCCTATTTGTTAAGCACAGGTCCGCCACTGTTGCCACCAAACACATTGGATTCGGATATGCAAAAAATCCCCGTGGTCGTTTAGAATTTCGCCAAGTGTCCAACGCCATAGGTACTGTTTTGCAGGATTGCCAAGGATATAAACAATGTCTCCTTTTTTTGTTGCGGAAGCTGTAGGTTGCCAGTCAATTTCTCGGGCGGTTTCGGGTAATCCATCAAGTCTGATGATGGCGAGGTCCGTTTTCTCATTCTTTGCAATGACGTGTCCTTTGGTGTAATAACCGAGTCGCTTTAGCACGCCGCCACTTGTCAAGTAGAAGTTTCGGTCTTTAATGAGTTCGCCTTTTTCGTCTGGTGCGGGGAAGTATACGTCTATTGTGTTCTGCTTGCCTGTGACGTGTGCATTGGTGACAGCAAGTTTAGATTTTTTGTTGATGAGCACGCCGCTGCCTTCGCCTATTCCGGGGTTGACTATCCACATGACTGAACGGATGGCTTTTTCGTAGATTTGGTCTGCAGTGGGTTTTGGCGGTATGAGAGAATCGGGTTTTGCGGGATGGGGGGAAGTTAATTTCCATAAGCGGATTGTTTTGTCCCCACTTGCACTTGCAAGTGTTTGTCCATCCGGGCTGAACGATACGCTAATGACACCCAACCTATGTCCAGTGAGCGTGCGCATATGCGCGCCTGTCCTCACATCCCATAGGCGAATGGTACTGTCAGCACTCCCATAGCGATTGTCTGGCCATCCGGACTGAACGCTACACTATTAACCATAACCATAGGCGGATGTCCGGTGAGGGTGCGTTTATGCGCGCCTGTTTTCGCATTCCATAGGCGGATGGTAGTGTCCCAATTCCCACTTGCCAGGGCCTGTCCATCCAGACTAAACGATACGCTCTCAACATTATCTGTATGTCCTATGATCATATTTTTATGATTGCCTGTGGCAGCATCCCAGAACCGGACGGTTTTGTCGGAACTTCCACTTGCAAGTATACGTCCATCGGGACTGAATGCAATGCTATTGACCATATCCACATGTCCGGTGAGCGTTTTATAGTGAACATAATCTTGCGCAAAGCCATTTGAAAGGAAAAGGGTTGTGACAAGAAATAGCGTTAAAATGAGGAAGTGGAGTCGTTTCATAGTATTCATTTTCTGTTAGGTTGTGCGTTTACCACAATTGTTAATTATTCACACCCACTCAATGCACTGCATGCCCTATATTGTGCAACAGCAAACAGCAGCTGCACATTTTTGTGCAAAAATCGGTAGAATATCGGTTTAGGCGTTGGCATACAAATTGCATATTTGCCTGTAGGTTGGATAGAGCGTGCGAAGATAATCCGTGATTCTAACAATAAGTACCGAAAAAACATGCCAATTTCAGTTAATTGCAATTTAATTTGACATTTTTTTACGGAATTAGTCGTTTTGGACTTGGCAAAATGATTAAAAAAGTGTAATAAACCTTTTTGTAGTCTATGTTTATATGGTATAATATAGATAAGAAATTAGGGGGATGTCTCCCCCTAATTAACCAAAAAAAAGCGAGTTGCTTTTTTGACGGTTATATCTTATCTAATTATTGTATCAGAAATCTGTCAGAAAAGCAACTCTGATTAAGGAGTATTCTGATGGATTTGATTATGATTATGGAGATGTTTCCTGATCAAGCGGCGTGTATCGCATATTTAGAGCAGCTGCGGTGGCAGGGATCCCCTGAATGTCCCCATTGTGAGTCTACTCATATCAACAAGCGCAATGAAACGGCTACAGGGCGTATCGGGCGTTGGAATTGCCACGATTGTCATAGCACTTTCAAGGTTACGCTCTGGCACAATGTTTGTTGGAACGCAGATCGCACTTCAGAAATGGTTTCTGGCGATCGCGTTGATGGCAAACGCAAAGAAAAGTCTCTCAAGTTGTCAACTTGCACGCGATTTAGGATTGAAACAAAGAACAGCCTGGCGAATAATGATGTGTATACGTGCTGAAATGGGTAAGGATAACGTGTTGCTACAAGGTATCGTTGAAGCCGATGAAACCTATATCGGTGGCAGCAGTAGAAAAGATTACGACAAAGAGAAGGTGAACCCCGTAAGCGTGGGCGTGGCACTGCGAAAGATGCCGTTATGGGTGCTGTAGCACGTGGCGGGAAAGTCGTAGCAGAACTTGTTTCGGATATTGCTGGGGAGCCAATCGCTGACTTCATTATGAGGGTTGTCAACACCGAAGACGCTAAACTGTATACCGACCAGTTCAAAGGATACACCGAAATCGGTAAAGAGATGGAACATCAAACAATCAACCGGAGTGAACAGTGGGTAGCTGATGGGATACATACCCATACGATGGAAGGGTTCTGGTCTTTCGTTAAACGTGCATGGTATGGCTCACATCATCATTATTCAACAGGTTACACACCACTGTATCTCGCAGAGGCGTGCTACAAATACAACTACAGAGGAACGAACATCTTTGCCAAGTTTCTCACAGAGAGTATGGAGTCCGGGTAAATTGAAAATTTCTCAAGTCCAAAACGACTAATTCCGAAATTCATTACAAATTTAACAGGTAATGTCAACTTGGTATGTGATCTGGTAAGGTGGATTTCTTTCAACTGTGTCCTGCAATCAATCTGTTTAAAGCATAACCTATCTGCAAAAAAGAGTCAAGGTATCTCATGCCAACCGAGAGCATCATGTGTCTTTTTGAGCGTTTTTGTGTGATCAGACGCTGTGTTTGCTGATGGCACGGGTTCAAATACTTTGCGAATATCATTATAGAGCGACTTATGGTTCTCCTTGACAGGCATGACATAATCCACATCTGCGTCACATAAATCCTGCCAGACAGACTGCTGTGTCAAAAGTGCGTCTGTAGTGGCGACTTTTCCTGCCACATCAAACGCTTGGAGTATCTGTGTTGCGACAGGGATTTCGTTTGTTTTTTCAGATACGGAGCGTTGTGCGAGGGGTATGCCAAGTTGGTGGCTGACAACAGACAATAGATGTGTGCGTCTTGTTTGGCACTTCCACATAAGGTTTTGCCATCCATCGCTACCGCATCCTTATCTATTTTGTCAGGTAATACCTCTAACACACCGGATGCCCACTCATTCAATGTTTCTTCTAAAGCGTCTATGTCTTTGAAACAATAGTGCAGTGTTGAAGCACAAGGTGTTTTTGTGTGTGTGAACCCAAGTGCTTTGGCTAAATCAGGATGATAAGTGCGTCCCATTGTGCGATAGCACTATAACTACGATACCCGCAAGCATTGCGCCCACAGCAAGCCCTAAAATAGCGGATAGTGGATGCTGTTTACCGCGTGCCTTGCGAGAATCAGAAACTTCTGCTAACATATCAAGTAGATGGCGAGATTTTGGTTTCGTCATTATTCACCTCATAAGATTTTGGTTTATCTTTAAGGTGAAGCAGGACTTACGCATTCCCCTTGATAAGGGGGGTTGAAAAGGCGTTATTTCAGTCATTTAACCCCCTAAATCCCCCTTATCAGTGGGACTTTTGAATACATTGCGTAAGTCCTGGTGAAGTATATCAGAAGTAGCGGACAAAGTCACGCTACTTCTGATATAATCTAATTTTATTTCGACAATTGAATGCCTCTGGACTTTGAATACAGAAGTATTGAAAAAACTTGGTAGATTTGATAAAATGTTGGTACATGAAATAGTCTCCTAATGTAAATATTAGGGTTTGACTAATTAGAATGCTAACCTTTGTAAAAAATATTAGTCAGGACTTACGCATTCCCCTCGCTTGCTATTCTTAGCCCCTCGCTTGCGGGGGTTGGGGGGTCGGGATAAAGGGAGGTAAAGCCTTGAAAATGACAAAAAATCAGGGTTAAAATCCGTGAAAGGACAAAATTCTAAACAGGGATACTTGAATTTGCGTAAGTCCTGTTAGTATAAATTACACCATATTCGTGGAGATAATAGAAATGCCATCAATACTAGTTGTAGACGATGACCAAGCACAACTCACCATACTACAACGTATCTTACAACGTGAAGGATACGATGTTGAAACTGTTGAAGATAGTACATCGGCACTTGAAAAAATTAAGGAACAGATGTTTGATGTCGTTATCAGTGACATGTGGATGTCCTCACGATTTGAAGGACGCGACCTACTGCGCGAAATAAAAAAGATCGACCCTGCGTTGCCTGTGTTGATAATTACGGCGTATGCCGAACTGGGCGATGCCGTTAATCTTGTCGCTCATGAAGGGGCATTCTACTACCTTGAAAAACCGATTGATGATATTAATGTACTTAAGCGAGAAGTCAGTCGGGCATTGCAGAGCCGCGGTGTTTTAACTGAAGGCGAACCTGATTCGGACGATACGTTTCCAGAACTTAAGATCGATTATATTGTTGGGGAAAGTGAGAAAATGCTACAGCTTTTTAAAAATATGTCGCGAGTTATTCACCGAGGGGTTAGGCAGGTCCTGATCACAGGTGAAACAGGTAGTGGTAAAAGCCTTGTCGCGCGCGCGCTCCATGAATATGGAAATCGCAAAGATCGTCCTTTTGTGCCAATAAATTGCGGGGCAATCGCAGAAACCTTAATTGAAAGTGAACTGTTTGGTCATGAAAAGGGCGCATTTACAGACGCAGTTCAGCAGAAGAAAGGCATTTTTGAAGTTGCTGATACTGGTACCCTCTTTCTTGATGAAATTGGGGATATTTCTGTCCAAATGCAAAGCACACTGCTACATGTATTGGAAAAACAGGAGATACGGCGGATTGGCGGTAGCCAGAATATAAAAGTTGATGTATGCGTAATTGCTGCAACAAATAAAAATCTGGTAGAAGCAGTAAAAAACGGCACTTTTCGTTCTGATCTCTACTTCCGTTTGAACGTCATCCCGCTCCATCTTCCACCGCTTCGTGAACGCGTTGAGGACATTCCAATACTCGCGAATTACTTAATCCAAAAGTTCAGCGATGAGTACGTGGATGCAGTTCCGAAACAGGTTACGCAGCGTGCTATGTCTGCTCTTTGTCGTTATAATTGGCCCGGGAATGTGCGCCAATTGGAGAACTATCTCCATCGTATCTTTGTTTTGTCCGAAATTGCTACCATTGACTTGGGTGAACTACCACCAGAAATTTTAGATACTTCACTGCCATCCACAGATATTGAGATTGACATCCCTGAGGGCGGGGTTTCGTTAAAAGAAATTGAAAAGGAATATGTGTCTGCAGCTTTGGCAAAAACGAATGGCAACCAAACGAAAGCAGCGGAATTATTGAGAATCTCTCGCCGCCAACTTCAGCACAAAATGCAGAGTCATGGATTGCAAAGTCAAGATTTTAGAGAAGGTGGATAATTGGAAATTTCAGTCTAAGCGATTTTTTTGGCAAAAATTAAGAAATAAAATTCGCGAGTAGAAAAAGTAATCCGAGAACATCTGCGTGCTGAGGTGATAAGATATTTCGTTCCCACGACTAAATAGGATAGAAAGCATTCACATGATAGGTTGTGGAGTTAGTAGGTCCATTAGGGTGATGCATTTGCCCGATCGAGTACTTCAACAAGATTCTTAGGTGCTCCACATTTGTTGCGTCGAATCGGTTTGTTTTTGTTACGAAAATGAATTTCGAATTTTCTGAGATCGATATTTTGTGCCTTGTGAGGCATTTTACCATAGAACAAGATTGGGATGCATTCAGTAATCCAATCCTCTGGGATGATGCCAGAGATAAAATCAGCACTTGATTGCAGCTGTTGAAAAACTTCTCGTGCTTTAAAGTCTCCACTCTTGAGCTCAATTAAAACAACAATCAGAATGCCGTCTTTCGGTTTGCAATAGAGAACAAATCGGTCACATCGTTTACCTTTATGTCCGTGTGCATCAAACACGCTGTCTACATCTACTATTAGACGTTCAGATGGCATATCTGTCAAGTAAACACGACAACCGCTTCCACTGCAGGAATTAATAAGGTTTTCTTCTCCGATCAATTTCCGTATCTGGCTGAGAATCTCACTTTCTTTCACCGATTATTTCCTTTTCTGTGCAATAGGCTCCCGTATATGAGAAAAACTTAAATTTCCTCTTCTTGCAGTTGTTGTTGGAATTCAACAGCACTGTTATACAATTCCGAAGCAACGTCGTCGTAGTCTGGCGGGTTATAACCTTCAATACGATCAAACTTGATTTCCTCCACAGGTTTGTCGGCGTGGAACCACCATGTGCCAACTTCTTCTGCAGTTAACCATATATTAGGCTTTGTTTCATTTTTTTCTAATTTCATCACCTCACCTTCACGTACCAAGTTGCCAATTTGCTCAAGAAGCCAATCACTATGGGTTGTTATAATCACACGCACGCCTGCTCGGACTAATCTTGCAAGGGTGATAGCAATTTTGGTTTGCGCTCTGGGATGTAGATGGGATTCAGGTTCTTCAATGATAAGTGTATCGCCGGGTTTTACAACTCCACGGAGGAACAGTACGAGTGGTGCAAGTTCTGGTACCATGGATGACGATTGACTCATACGTAATGCTTGTTCTGCTTTCTGTGGACGGTATAGGATTTGCGGATAAGCTGCTCCAGCAGGATATCTTATAACTATTTCGCCGTGTAGCACTTCTTTTTCTAAAGTTTGAGCAATAGCAATCATTCCATTTTCAGAAATGTTACGCTCCTTGTAATTGATAATGTGTAGTAGAAAATCCGCAATCATTCCTGTAAGCATAGAAGTCGCAGGGAAATGTTCCAAACCTACGCGGGTAGCACGGTCTAAGAGAGAACTGGTAATTACTCCACGGATTTCCATAATGCCACCCCGAGGAGCAGGAAAATAATAGAAATCAGGGATTTCGCTTCTGTTGGCCTGTAAAAGTAGCGTAAGATCTTCAAGACTCAATATTTCTTGTGATACCCTTTCATCCTTGATGTGAAGAGTCATATCCTTATTGACATCTCCATCTACAGTGATGTCCGCCCCAGAATTTTTCATTCCAAAGTTCCAAAGAGGTTTATTTTCCTCACTTACTTTTAGTGAAACCTTCAGACTGTTTCTCTTGTTGCCAGTGAATCGGATCAACTCTGATGTAGAGTCCAGATCAAAACACCTTTCGAGTTCACCTGTGAAGAGTTCAGAATTGTTAAGAGCGCGCAATATATGCTTACATAACCACTGCGGCAAGTCTGAAAACTTGAATGGTTGTCCACAAGCGTTGAGTTTTTTTAGTGTCTCCAGAGTCTCTTCATCTAATTCCTTCTGAGATATGAATCTCGATTGTTTTAAAAGTGAAATTATACTATGTGGCAAAGGTAATCGAGAAAAACCCTCACAAGTACGAAATAATGCATAGATGAGCGCGGCAAGATACGTCTTGCCAGTATTGCTTTCACCGACAAACACAGTGAGTGGGCGCAGATCTATTTCTGCTTTTTCTATCGGTCCAAAATTTTCTACGGCAACGTGGACATTGAGAGACTGTTCGTCTTTAACTTCGCTCATTATTTGTTTTCCTACAACGGAGACTTAAATCAATTATATACGTATATACCGCTAATTGCAAGAAATATAATACCCGATGAATGAAAATAAATTTGCAAAAAATCGGGCAATAGGATATAATATATAGAATACAATTGAATAAATGAACGGTTCAGGTGCCGAATCACGGAGAATAGGGAAGCGCGGTGAGAATCCGCCACGGCCCCGCCACTGTGAACGATCATTAGGAATTTCCGTTGTAAAACCACTGTCACAGGTTGATGGGAAGGGACAACGGGTTTTTGTAGCACAAAGTTGGCTTGAAGCTACACTAAAATCGGAAGTCAGGAGACCTGCCTGAGTCGTGTTTCACGCATCTGCTTTCGCGGGAAAGCGGTGGAACAGAGCGCTGCAGTATCCTGTCAAACATAGAATACATATAGCAATATAAAGTATTCAACCTTATATAGAATTACAGGATCAGATTTTACAGCATGTCGCCTTTCCCCTTCTTTCCAACGAAAGTAGGGGTTTCTTGTTTCATTACGGAGGTTTTAATGAACAAAGTATTTTTTTTCTTTAGGCGGCTTTTCTCATTTCCCTTAAATCACAAACTGCATTCGCTACTGCTTATCGGTGCGATGTTTTTCACTTTCCTTATTAGTTCCGCTCTTGCCCAAACAGATGTCCAAAATCTTGCCGTTGTTGTGAATGCGTTGGATAATGACGAATTTAATATCACTTCTTCCCTCTCAATTATTGATCTTGATGAACCAAATCTGAAACGTGCCGTTGACAAAGAAGTCATTACTATTGGTGATGTGCCAACTGATATTCTCATTCATGGACATATCGCCTACATACCGCGTTTTGATTGGCTTTCAGGCATGTTTTCCGATAGCATCTTAATCATTAATTTAGAGCGGCGAGAGATTATCGGGACAATTCCGATTCAACCTGGTGCTTACCCACAAAGTCTGGCACTTATCAACCCGAATAAGATGTATGTTACCTGTGATAATGTACATCAGGTGCATGTTGTTGACATTGGCAGCCGCAGTGTGACTAAAATTATTACAGATGCTTCTTTCAACAAAACGACCGGTATCACGGTTCTCAACGGAAAAGCTTATGTGACCAATCCCGCCTGGGAGTGGGATGCGGCAGCAGGTAAATCGGTCTACCACCAAAGCAGTGTTACTGTTATAGATACGCAGACAGACTCGGTGTTGAGTACTATCCCTATGCCTATCAATGCGGGGGGAATTCTCAACGATGGTGACTCCACAGTTGTTGTAAAGACCACAGGTGATCGCAATCAGACTACGGGTAAACTGGTTCTAATTGATGCAACTACCGATGAAATTATCAAGACGGTTGACCTTAGGATGACACCAGGGTCATTTGCGATCAATTCACAGAAACAGTTGTTTATTCAAGGAGGTTGGGCGAACGGTGGCCTGTTGATCTACGATGTGTCAACGCAAAAATGGATTCGAGACAACAGGGACAGACTCGTCGAGTTCGGTGGTGGGTCTGGAATGGCTTTCGGGCCAGATGAGAATCTGTATATCACTAAACCTGATTGGGCAGGCGGACTCTCTACTATGCTTGTCATGGGCCCAGACGAGACGCTTATCAAAACATACCAACTCGGGCACGGCACCGATAAGGTGGCACTTGCACAAATTGTGCCGCGGAATGAAGATATAAACGACGACGGGTTTGTTGACATAGCAGACCTTGTGATCGTCAGTCAGAATTTCGGTCAAAGAGGCCCCGGAATAGCTGGGGATGTTAACGCGGATGGCGAGGTTAACATCCTTGACTTGATAAGCGTTGTTCAGTATTTCTAAGTATTGGTCATTCGGACAGAAAGAGGGCGCGCTTGTATGAAGTTTAAGTAAATAAATCGGTCCTGTGGCAAGGTTAGGAAACCTCGCCAGCAAGGGGTACACCTGCATTGGACAGAAAATGACCGAATTTAAAAATTAATCTTCATCAAAGCGCGCCTACAAAGATCTATCAAATCCGACATAAGAAGGTTTTTGTTATGGGCAGATGGGGGTTTTTGCTTTTTCTACCGATACTTTTCATCGGTTGCACACCTGAAGCAAAAGAAGATGCGTTGTCATGGCAGGTTACCTTCTTTCCACTCGGTGCTAAGGTACAATTTGCAAATGAAGTGCCGATTAAGCAGATTTCTGCCTTCAATTCCGATGGAAAAATGGTTGCACAACTCACTTTCCCCGTGCCGCCTCGCCACATAGAGTCGCTCTATTTTGAGTGGCAGGAAGGGGAAACGTATAGATTTGAGGCGATTTCGTCCACGGACCATGTTAGCGTTCAAACGTTGGCGGCACCGCGCACATATATCCGCGGCAGCTTGGAGATTGCTATTCCTTACGGTGCTGCAATGCAGACGGACGCACAAAGTCTGATAAACAACAATCAGAAAGCACTTATCCTACAGGGAAGCGAAATGACAGCCACAGTCATGGTCAAAAACGGAAACGCACCGGCTACCTTTGAACTTGAGCTTTGCTTGCCATCAACCTTAATTGTAACCAGTATGTCTAAAGATTGGCAGGTAGAGGCAAAGGATACGGTAACATGTCTTTCAACAACAGGTGCGTTTAGTGTTGCATCAGAAGACTGGTATCGTCAATTAGTTTTGAAAACATCTGATATTTCTATTGAAACATCAGACCAATCGGAGACACAAGAAATTTCGGGTGTTGTTCGCTTTTTGTCGGCAGAAGGTAAGCAATGGGAACAGACTGCAAAGGTGCAGTTACAGATAGCATCTATTTCTGAGATTGTTGAACACCTCTCCATTGCAGCAATTGAGATGCCGACTGATACGTCAGGTATAGCGGACCGGCGACAACGTGAAGGGACCATTTACCATCCACGTCCTTTATTCAATTGGCTTGGAACACAGCCGACTGATGCGTACACCCCTGTAACCTATCAGGCAGTCCGTATTCATAATGGAGGTGAAGAAACTATCCACGTGGTTGTTTCATCTATCAATCGTGATGTGAGAAGTGGGGAGGCAGTGGCTTTTCTTGCACCGCCAGATGCAGTCAATGCTGGCACAGATCGGAGCATCAGTTTTGCCAGTTTGCCGGGAGGAGAGCTGACCTCTATCGCTTTGCCTATCTATTTTCATCCACAATTTGCTGAAGCTGGTGAATATGAACGTGAAATTGCGGTGAAGATATGGGGGAGTAATACGACAGTCCTGCGTGCCAAAAGGCCACTTCACATCGTAGTTCCGAATCGACATGCGCTGTTTGTGAGTGGATTAGCAGTTATTGCCAGTTGTATTGGACTTATTGTGTTGCTACGGTTTCATAGACAATTCTTTGTCCGTTTCTCTACCAAGCAACTCATTGTTATTGCACTATTCGGTACAACCATATTTGTGGCAATTGTTGTACCGTCAACCCTGTTTTTGAATCTTATTCGTGCGATCTTCGGTCCTTTTTCCGTGCTTCTGACGGGTTTGGTTAATGAGACGCTTTATTATGCGCTACTTACTGCACTGCTAATTTACATTTCCGGTGCACCTGGTGATAATGCTTCGCAAGTTTCCGATGCATCACAAACATACCGTAAAGGCGGTGTTATCCTACTTGTTTCTGCAGTGCGTTTACTTCTCGGTGCGGTCACGTTCGGGCTTTTCACACCGATGACAATTATCTATACAGGTACAAGTGTTCTGCTGCTGGAAACAGGGTTTTTTCTTATTCGGCGGCGCGGCTTGCTTGCATGGGCACTTGTGCTTGGTGTCTGTGATGCAATTGCTGTTTATGTCGATTTTCAACTCTCTATCCTATTTTACCGCCTCTTTTTCGCAGATTGGTATATTTTGCTCCGAATTTTTGTTGAAGGATTCGCATATACGTTTATTGGTGTACTTCTTGGAGCGAAATTGGGGCAAGGATTGTGGAAAGTAGCAGATTAGTTATGTTAACGTAAGCTTGGTAAAAGTCTTTGTCCCGTAAACTGTTAGTTTGCGTCATTTTATGCACAAACTAAATGAAGATTAAATAAATATTTCGGTAATTTGGCGAGGTTCGGAAACCTCGCCAGCGGGGGAGTACACTTGCCTCGTGCGGATAGAAAATTACCGAATTAATAAATTAATCTTCATACAGTTTGTGCCACAATTGTGAGGAAATATATCAATGAAACATATCCGATTTTTCTGTCTGATATTATTTATCGCGCTGCCGATTAGTGCAGTAATGGCTGAATTAAATGTCGTTTGGGTTCGTACAGGTGTAGTGCTTGAGACTGAAACGAAAGGCGAACTTGGTTCGAAAGTTGAAGTTTCAGTTGGACAACAAGGGAGAAAGTTTGAGCCTGTCCCTTCTCTGAAACTTGATGAGAAACGTGTTCTGCTGCAATTGGCGTGGCATCCGAACAAAAGTTATCGGTTTCGTTTGGGGAAAAGCATAACAGAAGTCACTTCACCGTTGAAACCTGTTCCTTACCTCATCCGAACAATTGAATTAGATGGGCTCTTGTCGTTGATGGAAAATTTGCGGCAGCCTGCAAAACCAACCGCAATAGCATTTGGACATGGAACTCATGCAGACAAACTTGCAGTCGCAACGGATAGTGGACACATCGCTATTCTCCAACCGATAACAGGCGAAACGGTTTGGAAAACTCGTATCTCAGAAGGTTATGTTAGACATATCGCGTTTAGTCCTGATAATACACTGCTCTATATCGGTGAGCAAGCAGCAGATGGATTTATCTACTGCTATGAATTGACAGGTGCCAAACCGAAACTTCGTTGGAAATACCGAACGGCAGATGATATTGAAACTTCAACACCGAATAATCCTGAGAGCGTGTATGCATGGGTGAGTTACCCTGGTCAGTCGTGCATGCGAACGATGCCGAATGGTGATCTATTAGTTACAGGCGTGCATTCTTGGACACACAACGAAATGCCGCAAAGGCGATCTCTACTCTATCGTTTTGACGCAGAAACAGGAGATGTCGAATGGAAATGGCCGCGTGAGGGAGCTACACAGAAGATATTCCGCTGGTTTGATGTAGATGCTCAAAGTAAGACACTTGCGCTTGTAATGGATGAGAGTGGTAAGGGCAACGGAACACTGTCTGTACTTGATGTAGAGTCGGGAACGGAAAAGTGGCACGCAGATTTTGAACCGTTTGCGCCGTATTTTAAGGGCGTTACTTTTTGGCGTAGTGTCAGTATGTCGCCTGATGGAAAATTTATTAACGTTACAACGGATGACGGGCGTGCTTACATTTTTGATTCAAACCGATCAGAACCGATATGGGATGAAAATTTAGCAACGCCGCTGGAAGTAAATGATGTGCCAATTATTGCCACAACGGGTACCATTGGTGCCACAGATGCTGCTGCCTTTTTTGTCACAGGCGATACCTATATCCCTTACCATCTCCAAAAAGGGGCACAACGTCCGTCTACTATGCATCCCAACGGTATGACACTATTTGCCTATTCGTGGGGTGGCGAAAAGGTTTGGCAGTGGAAACTTGAAAATATGCCGCAGGGTTTACGGATTGACGCTAAGGGACGATATGCTGCGTTGGCTGTGTCCAAACGGGGCCAATACCCAAACGAGAGTCTCCACGGTGTTTCAGTGTTTGATCTAACGGCTAAAGGTAGTGGATTGACGAAATATCTCTATACCTACCGCACGGAGGGGCAACTCCCTTACGATACACTTGCTATTAGTGCGGATGGATCGCTCATCGCTATCGTTGAGATGCCGATTGTAATGCCTGATGAGACGCTACGCGGTAAAAATCGGGTGCATGTGTTGTATTGAATTTTATTACTCGAAGATTAGTCTTGACAAGCTCTGTTTTTCCACTGTATACTTGGTATACCTACGAAATAGGGTTATTTAGTTTTAAGAATTCTTAGTCATTAAGGTTAACTTCAAGTTTAGATTTTGAATCAGAATGGACATAAGTTTTCGTTGCATCATTGTTTAGTGTCTGAACCAGGATTTTCAGGATAATAGGATTTTTCAGTGTTACCCATCAACCCTTATCCTGCATCCAAACGCGGACGACACACATGCCCAGAGACACTAAATCCACAAAAAAACCATCTTGATAATCCTATAGTCCTGCGAATCCTGGTTCAGACACTAAGTGATTCAGGACAGATAATAAGTCCATTGATATATTAACGTTTGTGATGAAGGACACCAAAAAAACCGAAAACTAAATAGCCCTGGCCGTAGACACCCGCATCTCTTGGCATTCAAAATCAGGGACGGTCCCTGTTCTTAATTTTGATTAGGACAGCCTTCGCAGATCCAGTGTGGATGGATATTCGGCATTTGTCTCTTCAGGAGGGATTTCCATTGGACCAGGGACATGTCCTTCGGGGAGAAAGCTTCCGGTTGCTGCACGAGAAGGTTTCGGTTGAATTACCCCTGGTGTATGCCCATCTGTCGTAAAGCGACTCACGCGACGGGATTCCGCTTCGTAGGCATTGACAGGAAAAGTATCATAGTTTCGTCCACCGGGGTGTGCTACGTGATAGGTACATCCACCAATTGACCTCCCGTTCCATGTGTCAATAATGTCAAAAACAAGAGGTGAGTGAACACCAATTGTAGGATGCAGTGCGGATGGCGGTTGCCACGCGCGGTAGCGCACACCGCCCACGGACTCACCATGTGTCCCTGTGCTATGCAGAATCAAGCGGCGTCCATTGCACGCAACAACATAGCGAGAGTCTGTCAAACCACGTAGTTTGACTTGGAGTCTCTCAACGGAAGAATCCACAAAACGGGATGTCCCTGCTCGACTTACCTCCTCCCCAAGCACATGCCACGGTTCAATTGCCATTCGCAATTCCAATTCAATATCTTGCACATTTACTGTACCCAAAAGCGGAAAACGGAATTCAAAGAACGGATCAAGCCACGCCATATCAAACGGATATCCCGCTGCCTGTAGTTCCGAGACCACTTCCTGTATGTCTGAACGAACATAGTGATGAAGCATAAATCTGTCATGTAATTCTGTTCCCCATCGCACCAGTTTACCTTTATAGGGAGTGCGCCAGAATTTAGCGATCAATGCACGAATCAGTAGCATCTGCACAACGCTCATCTGTGCATGTGGCGGCATCTCAAATGCACGCATTTCCAGCAAGCCGAGTCGACCACTTGCGGAATCTGGGGAATAAAGTTTGTCAATACAGAATTCTGATCGATGCGTGTTGCCTGTCAAATCAACCAACAGATGCCGCAACAATCGGTCTACTAACCAAAGCGGTGATTCCCCCGCATCGTCTTTCGATTCCATAGATGCAGTATCAGGAATCTGCTCAAATGTTACCTCAAGTTCATAAAGTTGTTCATCGCGCCCCTCATCTACACGTGGTGCTTGGCTTGTTGGACCGATGAAGGCACTGGAAAAAAGATACGACAAACCGGGGTGATGTTGCCAATAGGTGATGAGACTACGCAATAGATGCGGTTGTCGTAAAAGCGGACTGTCGGCAGGTGTCGGGCCGCCGATGATGATGTGATTGCCACCGCCAGTTCCGGTGTGCCGACCATCTAACATAAACTTTTCAGCACTGAGACCCGTTAAACGTGCTTGTTCATAGAGCGTTGTGATGTTATGGACGACTTCATCCCAATTTTCTGCTGGGTGGATATTTACCTCAATTACGCCAGGATCCGGTGTTACACTCAACGATTGAATTCGCCAATCATGCGGCACTTCATATCCTTCAAAAATTATGGGCATTTCCAACGCTTCAGCAGTTGCTTCTATCGCTTTAAGCAGCGAAAGGTAATGTTCTAAATGGGACAAAGGCGGCATGAAAATGTGCAACCGACCCTCGCGGGGTTCGACACACAGTGCCGTCCGGATAAATGTTTTCTGTTGATTCAGGTCTTTGTCTACTACGTTCCGTTCATCCGTGGCATTGCTAAGGTCGATGTTTGCATCACGAGGTTCAAACGGATCACGCTCCAAAAAAGGCTCTTCCTTTTCTGGATCAACCCACGGCAAGGACTCAAGCGGAAGACGGTATCCCATCGCTGAATCACCAGGGAGTAAAAACATGTGCCCACTCCTAAAATTCCATGCACAACTTTCCCATGAATCGTTTTCAAAATTCCAACCTAAAGGGAGTACATAACCGATCGGTTCACCGATTTTATCTGTTTGAAGCAGCTGTATTAACTTTTGTCGTTCTGAAATTTCTTTGAAGTCAAATTCTTGTGGGTCAATGTTCACAGGGAGTTTGCCTTCTGTCCAAAGGAAAAAGACTATATCTTCATAAGCAGGTCTGATAAAATCATCTGAAATGTTTACCTGATTTGCCAGATGGCGGATAAATTTCTCTGCATGTTCAACGTCAAATCCGTAATCTTTATAGGGTTCAGCAAGTAGTGAGTCATTTCGCCATACTGGGACACCGTCTTTTCGCCAAAAACACCCAAATTTCCAACGTGGTAGCGGTTCACCTGGGTACCATTTACCTTGACCGTAAGACAAGACACCACCGGGACCGAAACTGTCACGCAATCGCTTCAATAAGTCTGCCGCTAATTTCTGTTTTTCGGGACTATCCGCCTCTGTGTTCCACTCAGGACCTTCTGTGTCCTCAACGGATACAAAAGTGGGTTCACCACCCATTGTCAATCGGATATCGTCCCGAACTATATCTGTATCTACCTGATGACCGAGGGCGTTTATTGTGTCCCATTGCGTATCTGTGTAAGGTTTGGTAACGCGCGGGTCTTCGTGAATGCGCTGCACAGTATTGCTATATGTAAATTCTGTCTCACACGGGCCTGTGTAGCCTGTAACAGGCGCAGCACTCACTGGGTCTGGCACACATGCTAAGGGAATATGTCCCTCACCAGCGAATAATCCGGACGTTGGGTCAAGCCCTATCCATCCTGCCCCTGGCGCATACACCTCACACCACGCATGCAAATCGGTGAAATCTTGGCGCGGACCGGCTGGTCCGTCTACCGGTTTTTGATCAGCAACGAGCTGAACCAGATAACCTGAGACAAAACGCGCCGCTAACCCAAGATGCCGTAGAATCTGAACCAACAACCACCCACTATCCCGACAAGAACCCGTCTGCCTTTCTAATGTCTCATCACAGGACAGCACACCCGGTTCCATCCGAATTGTGTACTTTATATCTTCCCACAGACGATGATTGATGCTCACAAGAAAGTCAATCAATTTCTGCTGTGTTCTATCAATACCTGTTAACCACGATGTTAGTAGAGGTCCGTTTTCTTTCACTTCCAGAAACGGGGACAACTCTTTTTTAAGTTGCGGCTCATAGGTAAATGGATAGTGTTCGGCGCTTTCCTCAAGAAAAAAGTCGAACGGGTTGATGACCGTCATATTCGCAACCAGGTCCACTTCAAGAGACAACGCACGAGTAGGTTCTGGAAACATGACGCGCGCTTGATAGTTGCCGAATGGGTCTTGCTGCCAATTGATGAAATGATTCTCAGGTTCAATTTTGAGTGAATACGTCTCAATCGGCGTTCGACAATGGGCAGCAGGTTTCAATCGGAAGATATGGGGAGAGAGCCCAACCAGTCTATCATATTTATATAAAGATTTGTGATTGATTGCAACACGAATTGACATATCCGTTTTCCTTTTTTATGGTGAACTTTGAAATAAAGAGGCACATTTTTTGTAGGAGCGATCTCCGAATCGCGACGAAACTCACTGAGAGTCGGGAATCGGAGTTCCCTCCTACAACTCAAAATTTCCTGTTAATCCTAAAGTTCACTATGAGTTTGATAAAAGCCTATTGTACCGCAAACTTTCCAGTTTGCGTTTTTAGATGCACAATCTAACAGATTGTGCTACCTATAACGTGAGTTTGGTTAAACTTTAATCTATGCTAAAATCGGGGACAAAACGCTTCTACCCCCTTTATCCCCCCGCAAGCGAGGGGAATACGTCCGTCCTAATTTATTTTTCCCAATCCCGGTGAATCAACGCCAAATGCGCGTTTGGATTTGTCGGGCCTGAAGAGCGTTTAACATATTCTGAATATGCCTAACAAAAAATTAGCGAATTAAAAACTTAATTCTCATACAGATTACGCTACATAAGCGGCAACTTAGGTTATAGTAACATATCGTCCCTACGGGACTAAAGATCATCTCAACTAATGAAGGGTATTCACACAAACTTTTATTGATGTGAAATAATTGGTTATTAAAAGTTATTTAGCACAACTCGTTAATTCGGTAATTTTTCATTATGCATATTCGGAACATTTTAAATGATCTTCATACAGGTTGCGCCACAAACTATTGGCTAATTATCCGCATTTTTCCTAAAGACAGAATTTCCATGTCTAAAACTTATAGGTGGCAATTTGGGTTATTATAAGGTCAGGTCAGTTGATTATAAGATGGTAGCGCTATTTTTTTTGTAAAGTTATATCCCTTTCACGAATTAGCAAAGTACCGTTTTGACTCACTTGTGCAGTAGTCGTGCCATCGGGGGAATGCAATAATCTCTTGGAACTACTTGGAATATCAGCAGGCGTTGGCGTGAGTTCCTTCCCTGTTTTAGCATCCCACACGCGTGCCTTCTTCTGCCAATCCACAGTAGCGATTACTTTTTTGTTATCCTCCGAAAACATTGCAGTCCTAACATCCCCGTTTCCTTTATATAAAACTCTTTTACGTTTTCCTGTTTTTGCATTCCATAAATACAGCGTCCTTTTTTCATGAGTATAACAATCCAATCCTGTAACGATTGTTTTTCCATCAGGGGAATACGCTAGGGAATTAATACTATACTCTCTATCTTGAATTACGTTAATAATAGCATCAACTAAACTGAAATGCTTGAGGGCTGCTTTACGTTTGCCAGTTTGCGCATCTAACAAGAAAACCGTATCATAAGGTTTTGCCACAGCGATTGTTTTTCCATCAGGGGAATATGCTACTCTACCAATCCTACCGTTCTTATCCACAGTGAAGGTGGTTTTTATTTTTCCTGTTTGTACCTGCCACAATCGCAACTTACCATCTTCGCTTGCTGTAGCGATTATTTTTCCATCAGGAGAATACATTGCAGAATTGATGGGCATATATCCTGTGAGTATGGCTATAGTCTTGCCAGTAGCAGCATCCCACAATCGTACTGTTTTATCTCTACTGGCGGTAGCAATTGTGTTTCCATCGGGAGAGTAAGCAACAGATTTGACACGCTTTGTGTGTCCAGTGAGAGTAGATTTAAGTTCCATCGTCTGTATGTCCCATAATTGCACATCACCGTTACCATTCCCACTCACGATAGCCCTTCCATCGGGAGAATATGCTACAGATGTTACACTTCCATCCCCAGAGGTGAATGTGGTTTTGTGATTGCCTGTGGTAGCGTCCCATAACCGAATCGTTCCATCGTAGCTGCCTGTCGCGATAATTTCACTATCTGGAGAATATGCTATACAAGAAACTCGTTCTGAATGCCCGTTAAGTGTAATTTTGTGTTCTCCAGTTTTTCCATTCCACAAGTGCACCAGGTTATCGTCTCCCGCAGCAGCGTAAGTTGTTCCATCTGGAGAAAATATTACACAAGTGCCCCATTTCGTCTGCATTCTACTTGTGGAAATGTTTTGTCCTGTCTGCGCGTGCCATAAGCGGACCGTGTTATCATAATGCCATCCGCCAGTAGCGATAGTCTCTCCATCTGGAGCATACGCGATTGAATTAACACGCATTGTGTGCCCTATGAGTATTGTCTTATCTTCTCCAGTAGTTACGTCCCAAACCTCAACTCCATTTATACCCCGTCCACTTGTCCGTTTAGGTTTACCCCAACTTGTACTCGCAATTGTTTTACCATCAGGAGAAAATGCAAAAATATACGGACGGGCGATGTGTGAACGCCTTAACAGATCCAATTCTTTGCCTGTATGTGGGTCGTGTACCCAGATGCCGATAGAAGTTGAAACGGCAAGTTTGCTGCCATCAGGCGAAAAGTGGATTTGCCCAAGAGTCCCTTTACCAATACGTGCTATTGCACCTTCAGGTAAACCGATTTGTGCGTTATCTTGTGCCGCTAAATGAAAACTGAAAATTGATAGTATGAGTAGTGTGCCTGTGAAAAAAAGGGAAGTTTTCATGGTAGGTGTGCTCCTTTTATAATTGCAAACAGTTCGTTTTCCAAAGCCCGTTGATTTGTTTTCTAACACTGTTTTGTTGAAAACTGGTTCGGTTTTCTTCAAAAAAGAAGTTACTCAATACCCATGAAAACTCCCTAAATCTGATTATCAATACGTTAATCAGCAAAGTAGAAAATAGAGGTAAATTGTAATAAATTACGGCACACGGAGTGTGCCTACTACTATTATTAAGGGTCAATCTGTTGATAAAACTGCTTCTGGCCATCTTTGATGGTGAAAATCACCGCACTTTTAGTAGGATGACGGTTTTCGTTATAACGGGCGATGCTTGTCGCGCCAACATAATTTTCGGTGGCAGCGAGTTGCACCCGTATTGCATCTGGATCAAGACTGCCTGCGCGTTCTATCGCTTCAAAAAGCAATTTGACTGCATCGTAACTGACAGCAACACCACCAGTGGGCGTGGATTCATAGATAGACATGTAAGTATCAACAAAAGCGCGTGCATTTGGCTCATCCGTTTCGGGCGAAAAATGACCACTGAAGTAGCTACCTTCTATTTCTGCGTTTTCGTCGGCAAACAGCAGTTGACTATCCCATGAATCTGCGCCAAGAAAAACTGTGGGTTCACCGTTAGCATTTTGCAACGGCACGGCTCGTGCTTGTTGTGTAATATCAGCAATGTCTTGGACGAATCCTGCTGTGAAGAGTGCGTCAGGTTTCATTTCAGCGATCTGTGTTAACTGTTCTGTGAAGTCTGTTGTACCACTTTCAAAGAACACATGTGCCACCACATTTCCACCGAGGCCGTTGAAATTGGCAGAAAAGAAATCGGATATCCCTTCCGTATAAAGGTCGCCTTTTCGTGTTATAATCGCAGCGGTTGAGATACCGAGTTCCATTTTGGCAAATTGTGCCATGACAGCACCTTGAAAGCTATCCGTGAAGGATGCCATAAACACAAAATTACCAGCTTGTGTGACATTTGGGTTTGTTGCAGTGGTGGTAACCATTGGTATCTGATACTTTTGTGCAATGGGACCTACCACAGCAGCGTGAGAAGAACGGTTCGGCCCGATCAACGCTACGATTCCGTCCTCAACAATCAGTGACTCAGCGAGTTGGACAGAGACTTCCGGTATCGCCTCTTCGTTAATATGACCAATTAATTCAACAGGCATACCAAATAGCCCGCCTTGCTGATTAATTTCTGTTACTGCCATTTCCGCACCGTACGGATAGGTGAGACGCTGCCCTGCAACGATAAAACCGATTTTCACAGTCGGTTCAGATGTGGGGGCAAGAACCCTTTTGACATTGTCACATCCAATGAATATTAATACGAATAAACTCAAACAAATTGTTGCTATAAATTTCTGCATATAAAGCTCCTTTGTTACGTCACAGGAGTACGCTTACTCCTATGCTAATGGTAAAAATACCTTTTCTCAGTTTCAGATTTCTGTTAAAATGAAAACCTATGCTAATGGCATTGCCTATCTTGTTGTCCTTAAAATTACCAGCAACGAGAGTACGGTCTGCTCAAGCATAATGAACTTTTTAATTAATATCATTAATTTGTGATAATACGCAAGTTATTTCTATGAATGTTGTATAGGTCAATAAAATTATGGAAACCTTAATCACAGTGATTGGTCGTGGGCATTCTGGGACACGCGCCATTTCACATACGTTGTACGCCAGCGGTGTTTATATGGGTAGCCAACTAAACCCGTCTGGCGATAAGATTCCGCCGCACGCAATGTACGATGCGTGTAGAGTGATGGCAAAATATATCAAATGGAAGGGCGGGTTATCGTGGAATTTTGATCCGTTGTGGACGATGCCGATTGATCCGGAGTTTGAGCAGCTCATCAGGACCTATTTATCAGATGTGCTGAACGATAAATCCGAAAATAAAGGATGGAAGATACCAGAGACGACTCTTGTGTATCCCTGGATAGCGCGTATGTTTCCAGAAATTCGTTTTATCCATTGGATTCGTGACCCAAGGGACTGTATCTTGGGTAGCCACAAAACAGATAATTTACGCGACTTTGGCATTGAATATCAGCAAACGGATGATATTTACGAAAGACGTGCCATTTCTTGGTATTATCAATATCAATTGATGAAAGCGACACCGACCCCTAAACATATTATCCAAGTCCGCTTTGAGGATTTTGTGCTAAAACAGGAGGAAACGCTCAAACGGCTTGAAGCATATTTAGGCATTCCGTTAGGACGGATTATAGTGCGACCAGAGGCGGTTGCACGTTGGAAAAGAGTTGACGAACCAAATACACTTCCGTATGATTTTTTACGTGCAGCAATTATTGAAAACGGTTATTCATTAACAGCAAATTCACCATAAATTTTATACAAGAGGAACTATTATGCCCAAAAATGGAATTTACCAAGTTGGACTCGTTGGGACAGGCGGAATTGCCCGTGCCCATGGCGGCGCGTGCCAAGCAGCACCGAGTGCTGAATTAGCGGCAATCCAGGATGTATCGGAAGGTGCATTAGCCGGTTTTGGTGAGCAGTTCAATGTTGCTCCCGAAAATCGTTATCTCTCTTTAGAAGAGATGTTAGAATCTGAAGATTTGGATATTGCGGTCATCTGTACGTGGGGTGCGTTCCACGCTGAGGTTGGCATAAAAATATCTGAATCCCGTCAAGTGAAAGCGATTCTGTGTGAAAAGCCTTTCACATCAACAGCCGCAGAAGCAGAGGCATTCGTTGGTGCAGCACAAGAGAACGGTGTTCTTGTTGCGGAAGCGTTTAAGTTTCGCCATCATCCGATGCATATCAAGGCGAAAGAGTTGGTTGATACCGGTGCAATCGGTGAGTTTATGACGCTCCGCAGTACTTTCTGTACAGGTGGCGGCGGGGGCGGCCCCGAAACACGGAAACCTGAAGCCAATTGGCGATTTAATAAAGCGAAGGGGGGTGGCAGTATTTACGATTTGGCGTGTTACAATATACACCATGCGCGCTTTATGTTCGGGGCTGAACCGATTCGAGTCTCAGGTGCTTCTCAAGCAGGATTAGAAGTTGATGATGCCTCCTATCTATTGTTAGTTTTCCCAAATGAAAAAACAGCACAGATTTCTACTGGCTTTAATTGTGCTGGTGGACAATATGCAGAAATGACAGGTCTGGGTGGCATGCTTCGAATTGATGCCGCATGGAATAATGGAGGTTCTCCTGTTAATATTGTTTTACAGAACAGGGATGGTCGTCAAGTGATTGATATTGATCCTGTTAATCAATTTGCATTGCAGCTTGAACACATGTGTGAATGTTTGAGAACAGGTCAACCGCACCGTATTTCACCGGAAAGCTGTGTAAATCAGATGCGTGTTATTGATGCTGCATTTGAGGCTATGGCAACTGGGCGAACGGTTGAATTGGGATAGCATCTTTTCATAATATAACCCAAGTTGCTACCTATAAGTTTTTAGACATGCAAACACCGTCTTGAAGGAAAAATGCTGATAATTAGCCGACATTTCTGTAGAGCAACCTGTTAGGTTGCGGACGGATATGCACAACCTAAATGAAGATTAAGAAAATAAATCGGTAATGTGGCGAGGTTCGGAAACCTCGCCAGCAGCAGGGCACGCGTGTTTCGTACGGACCGAAAATTACCGAATTAATAAATTAATCTTCATACAGGTTGTGCTACAGAAATGAAATGTCCAAGTAATTATATGCTTTACTATAAAACTAAATAATCCTAACTTAAAAAACAATTTGCTTGCATACTTCCTATAGTATATGTTAGAATTAGGATTATTGTGAAAAATAAAAAGAAATCCCCGCAGAACCCAACGATTACTGTCAACCGGAAAGCACGGTATGACTATCATCTACATGATCGGTATGAGGTAGGCATTGTTTTGCAGGGGACAGAAGTAAAGGCGATTCGGAACGGACAATTTAACTTGACCGACAGTTACGCGCAAATAACAGACGGAGAGGTGTTTCTGATTGATGCATTTATCGGTTTGTATAATCAAGGAAATCAGATGAATCATGAACCGAAACGTCCCCGTAAACTCTTGCTGCATCGGAACGAAATAAGAAAATTGGCACGATCAACACAATCAAAAGGGATGACTCTCATTCCGACCCGCGCCTACTTCAGCGGTGGGAAAGTAAAGTTAGAATTAGCGGTCGCACAAGGGAAACGAGTTTACGATAAGCGCGATAAAATTGAGCGCGAACACGCTAACCGAGAAATACGTTCATATTCATAAACTTACAAAATAATTTTGGGGGTGAACTTTGGTTTCGACGTAGGTAGTTGCGATACGGGTTGCATGTCGAGGTCTCCGCAGGCCTCGTTAAATAGGCGGAACAATTATAATTGCTGATCAAGAATTAGCATTAGCTGCTTAATACAGCTACGCTTGGCCGACTTGTTTCCCGTCAGGGAAGCTAAAGCGCCGCAATACGGGATAGCGGTTTGATTGTTCTCAAGGGGCATTCCGTGAAACTAAACTTGAGATAGCCTTTCCTGAATCCTGCACAGGGGAGCTTGAATGGCAAAACTCAAAACCTGTGATAAGCATGTAGTAGCCTTTATCAATATGCCTTCGGACGCGGGTTCGATTCCCGCCACCTCCATCACCTAAGAAATCTGTTTGTTCGTGTTGTGTCGTTTGTAGCAGCATAACCTAAGTTGCTACCTTGTAGCACAAACTTTATGAAGTTTAAAAAAATAAATCGGTAATTTAGCGAGGTTCGGAAACCTCGCCAGCAGAGGGGTAAGCCTGCCTTGTGCAGACAGAAAATTACCGAATTAATAAATTAATCTTCATTTAGGGTGTGCATCAAAAGGACGCAAACTAAAAGTGAAATCAACGGTATGAATGCCTTAATGGCATTCCCCGTGGTACAAAATATTGGCTAATTATCAGCATTTTTCACAAAAGAGGGTGTTCCCAGGTAAAAACTTATAGGTAGCAACTTGGGTTAGCATAATCATTCTGTATTTTGATTTTTTTGCATATATTGCCAAACGATCCGAGAAAGTGAATTTTTTACTATCTTTCCGCTGATATAGTGTCTCAATATAAGAGGACGAAGAACGATGGCTGATTTTGAAAATCTGCCGCTCCGCGTTCAACGGATTGCAAAAGCGGAACTACAACCTGATGAAGAGATCCGTTTATGTGCCCTCGGACGTTCTTCGTTGCTGCACCCTGATTTTGTTTTGATTACTACGTTAAGGGTGCTTATCTTAAATGAGAGATATATGGGAAGCCTTGCTATTTCTTACGCCAATATCCGATGTAATGTGTTTTTTGGCGAGATTCGCAATGTGAAACTCGCCCGCTTTTTGAAACATCGGATTTTTGGACAAGCGCGGCTTGAAATTGACATCAAACGTAATAGTTTTTGGATTGACAACATGAATTTGCGTGAGGCGCGGCGCGCCCATCAACTTATTGCTGAACAGATACGGAGGTAATTATGGGTTTTTGGGATTACCTAACTGAAACATATAATGTATGGTTTACTGCACCACTTACTGTCGTATTTTTGTTTGCTATTTTTCGGCTTATCCTTGGTGGCCTGGACTTTGGTGGGGATGCTGATGTAGATGCTGACGTTGATGCCGATGTAGACTTTGATGTAGACGCTGACGTTGATGCCGATGTAGACTTTGATGTAGATGCAGACGTTGACCTCGACGTTGATGCTGATGTAGACATGGATGTTGATGCTGATGTAGATGCCGATACTGCTATAGCTGCAGATTCCGGAGGGGGCGGCAATGTATTTGTTGACGTATTGGGATTTCTGAATGTAGGGAGAGTCCCCTTTATGGTTATGGTGATGGCACTCTTTACCACGTGGGGTTTTACAGGTTTAATCGTCAATGAAATTCTGAATGTAGAAAAAATACAGAGTTTCGTTTGGATTTCCTGTGCAATTGCCCTGGTATGTAGTGTTTTAGGCACTCGCTACCTATCATTTACACTCGCAAAGATTTTTCCCGAAAGCGCCCCAGCTACAAAGGATCTCCATCTACTTGGACTGCGAGGTAGAGTCGTCAGCGGTCAAATAACGACAACCTTCGGTACTGCAAGAGTCCATGCTCCTAATGGAGATACATTAACGGTGAGATGTCGCGTGAAACCGGATGAACCTAATCCAGTAAAAGGGGATACCGTAATTCTAGTAAATTATGATTCTGATAAACGGATATTTGATGTAAAACCAGTGGATGCAGAATTAAGCTGATGCCAATTCTGCCATTAACCTGATATTTTCAGTCAAGGAGATATGAAATGGATAATTTGTTTTTTATTATTGTCGGCGGTATAATTGCGTTGTTTGTTATTTTTGTACTAATATACAAGTCGTTCTACAAAAAAGCCCCTGCTGACGCAGCGTTAGTAATCTCAGGGGGAAACAAAAAACGGGTTGTGTTTGGGGGAACGCTCGTTAATCCAATCACGAATGTGACGCAGATCATTTCTTTAAATACGTTGCAACTCCCTGTTGAACGTGAGGGGCAAGCTGCGCTGATTACTAAGGACAGTTTGCGGGTTGACATACAAGCGGAGTTCTATGTAAAAATTGAACCGAATGAACAAGATGTGCTGAAAGCTGTGGCAAGTCTTGGTGATAAAACTTTGACACCACAGGCAGTGAATACGTTGCTGGAAGGTAAATTGGTCGGTGTTTTAAGAAGTGTCGCTGCGACTATGGACTTGCAGGAACTTCACGAAAAACGCCAAGAATTTTCCGACCAAGTTCAAGAAGCATGCCTTGAGGACCTTGAGCAGAACGGCTTTAAACTTGAAACCGTGGCTGTTACCAACCTTGACCAAACACCTCTTGAGGCACTTGATGAAAACAACCGATTTGATGTCGTTGCAATTATGACGATCAAGCAGGAAGTGGAAGAGAGGCAGACTGAAACAGCCAAGATTGAGCATGAAAACAAGGTCAGACGTGAAGAAGATCGCCTTATTGCGGAGCTCGAAATTAAGCAAAAAGAGGAAGAAACAGAAACAAAAGCATTAGAAGTTGAACAACGGCTTGAGTTTGCACAAGAAGAGCAGCGCAAGGAAATTGCTACCAATAAGGCTGAACAGGAACGCGCGGTTGAAGCGCATAAGTTTGAGCAACTGCAAGCGGTTGAGGAAGCACGTATTAAACAGGAACAAGCTGTGAAGTCCGCTGAAATCGCACAGACTCAAAAGATTGAGATGGAACGGATTGAACAAGAAAAGCTGGTTGAAGAAAGTGAAATCTCACAGAAGCAGGCAGTCGAAATTGCCCGCGTGCAACAACAGCAAATGGTTGAAGAAGCCGAAATTCAGCGAAACCTTAGTGTTGAGAAGGCTAAAATTGACCAAGAGGCTACCGTCAAAGAGACAGACATTGAACGTAAAATTATTCTGTTAGACAAAGAACGTGAAGAAAAAGAAGCTGAGGCAGAAAACGTAATTTTGATTTCACTCAAAGAAAAAGAAAGTGAGGCTGCTCTTATTGAACTCTTGGGAGTTTCTGCAGAAAGAGCACGAGCTGAAGCCGCCGTTGAGACAGCTGAAGCGATTGAAAAGGCGGAACGTGAAAGCAAAATTGAACTGATTCGTGCCGAACAAGAAGCGGACGAAGAAAGAATCGCTAAGGAAAAGACCGCTGATGCTGAAGTATATACGATTGTTGAAACGGCAAAAGCGGAACTTGAAGCAGCGCAAGTCAAGGCTGAGGCTACAAAAATCCTTGCTGAGGCACTTCTTGTTGAGGCAAGAGCTGAGGCAGATGGTGAGGAAGCATTAATTACCGCTAAGAATCAAGCTGAGCCACAGGTGCTTGTCAGTGATGCGGTGCTTGCACTCGTAGAGGCACTACCTGAAATCACGAATGAGTTGATGAAACCCGCCGAGCGCATCGAAAGTATCCGTGTGCTTGACTTAGGTGGAAATAGTGGTGGCAACGGTAGTTCAGGTGGAATGAACCGCATTCTTGGGTCTATTGTCAATGCTGGTGCAGCAATGCCGCTCCTCAAGGAACTTGTGAACTTTAGCGGTATTGATACAACAAAGATTGGACAGACAATTTCGGATTATGCAAAGGGATTAAATCGTACTGTTGTTTCTGAATCTGATTCAGAGTCTGCTTCCGAACCTGTTTCTGAGTAATTTATGGTGAATTTAAAATTAAATAGACACTTTCGTCTCCTGGTAGGTGAGGTTTCCTAACCTTGCCTACCGCTTGTGCGGTAGCACAAACTGACAGTGGACGCTACAGTAGTGTCCAAATAATTATAGACTTTACTATAAAGATACCTTAACGCAAAAAGGAAGGATAATGGTTGAAGTTAAAATTGACAACATCCAAACAGACCAGAACACTGGCACACCGATAGTCGTTTTAGAAGAAATAAATAGCGACGCGAAGCGGTATTTGCGGATATGGATCGGTGAAAGTGAAGCTGCCGCCATTAAAGTTGGCTTGGAAAAAACATCTCTTCCGCGTCCGATGACTCACGATCTGCTGCAAAATATCGTTGACGCGCTTTCAGCGACGGTGAAGGCAATCTATATTAACGCTGTGGAAAAGCAAACCTTTTATGCAAAACTGAAACTCAAATCCGACAGTCAAAACCTCGACATAGATTCGCGTCCCAGTGATGCCCTTGCCATCGCAATCCGATATAACGCACCAATCTATGTGGAAGACGATCTGCTCGAAAAACACGGATACTTTGAAAAGGAGAAATAACATGGTTGAAGTTAAGATTGAATTTCTGTTCTTTGATCAAAACGCAGGCGCACCGGTTGTCGTCTTAAAAGAAAAAGAAGGCGAATCTAAACGAATATTATTGATATGGATAGGCGAATCGGAGGCATCGGCAATAGAGTATCGTTTGAAAAAAGTTGCGTTGCCACGCCCGATGACCCATGACCTGCTGAAGAACGTTATTGACACGATTTCTGGCAAGGTCATTTCTATCTGTATCAGTGCAGTTGAAAAGCAAACCTTTTTTGCCCAAGTAAAACTTGAAGTGAACGGACAAGAATACGATATAGATTCCCGTCCGAGTGATGCGCTTGCGCTCGCAATCCGATGTGAAGTACCGATCCATGTTGAGGAGAAAGTCATTGAAGAAAACGGTTTCCTTGAGGCGGAAGTGAAAAAAGAGAAACCGATACCACGCGATGCTAAAGATGTTTTAGAAAATCTGGATGAAGAGTTTGTAAAAAATCATACGGTTTAGCCAGCGATCTGTAAAACTAAAGATTGATTGTGCTTAAACACGTCCAGATGACTTTCGATCTGAACTCCATTAATGTGGGAACGTGGCTCCATGGAAAACGCATTTAGCAAAAACTATATTGTGCTCCATGATAGTTGTACAACAGCTTTGGATACCAACAACTTTGTCTCAAAGATAGACCTATCCTTTCTTGATCCGCCTTTCAATCAAGACAAAGCATATAATCAATGGGATGATAACCTGCCGCCTGAAGAATATTGGAAATGGATGCAAGAGGTGTGTTCTAAAATCTATGCGTTGACTTCCGATGGTGGTGCTATCTATTTCATGCAACGCGAAAAAAATACAGAATTCGTTTTGCAATGCTTACGCGATAGTGGTTGGACTTTTCAAAATCTGATTGTTTGGAAAAAGAAAACCTCTGCAGTTCCAGGGATGAAACGTTTTGGAAAACACTATCAGATAATCGGGTTTGCTACAAAGGGCAAGACACCACGCGTTTTCAATCGGCTACGTATTGATCCACCGCTACCAGCAGATTACAAGTATACGCGTGAAAACGGTATGTTCGTTACCGATGTGTGGGACGATATTCGCGAGTTAACATCAGGCTATTTTGCTGGTGATGAAGCACTGCGTGATGCGGATGGAAATCGCCTACACAAACAGCAAACGCCCATTCAACTCCTCCTTCGGATCATCCTCTCTTCTACAAATCCTGGTGATGTTGTCCTTGATCCATTTGCTGGCTCAGGCACAACGTTGGTTGTATCAGAACAATTAGGTAGAAAGTCAATAGGTATTGAAATTGACGCATTCAACGTGGAACTCATTCAAAACAGACTGGCAGAACATAGAGATGCAGATGATGTTTCCCGTTTTTTCAAGGATTACGCCTGTACCTCTGATTTAGAAACAATTTGGCGTAAGAAACAATCTAAATCAAAAAAATCAGCAATTTCGAATCAGAGAAACCTTTTTGAGGCAAATCTATAGTCAAATTACTTGATATAAGAATCTGCCACGAAGACAATACAACTTATGACTTCAACGCAATTAGCCTTTGATTTTGGGTTATCTACCAGTCTTGCAGTTTTGCTCCGTACGGAAGTAGACGAATTTTGGACAGCAAAACAACGTGCTGGTCACTCCATTCACGAAATTTCATATCGTGCCTGTTACAAACCGCAATTACCAGCATTTTTTATTAATAAGTTTTGTGAGTTAGAATCTGTTGTTTACGATCCGTTTATGGGCCGCGGCACAACCTTAATAGAGGCGCAGCTTCACGGACATAAAGTCATCGGCAATGATATAAATCCATTGTCTGTAGCCCTTACATCTCCTCGCCTCAACCCGCCCACGTTAGCGGATATTGAAAAGAGGTTATCTGAGGTTGACCTATCGGACGATACTGAAATTGATCCTGACCTATTAGTCTTTTTCCACGAAAGGACACTCAGAGAGATTTACGGCTGGCGAACCTATTTCCAACAGGAACAACTTGACACGGTTGACGCATGGTTACAGATGGTGGCGTGTAGTCGTCTCACAGGACATTCTACCGGTTTCTTCTCAGTTTTCACTCTTCCACCAAATCTCGCAGCCTCGGTTACTTCCCAAAGGAAAATTAATGAAAAACGGAATCAGTCACCAGAATACCGAAATACGAAAGAGTTGATACACCGCAAATCAAAGCAGTTGTTACGTCATAGTCTTCCTGATCACTTTTGGCGGGATGATGCTGTCCTGCTCACCGAGTCTGCAGATAACACTCCGCAAATCGCAGACAAATCCGTTGACTTAGTTGTGACCTCACCTCCCTTTCTTGATACTGTTGACTATGAGCAGGACAATTGGTTACGGATGTGGTTTTGTGATATAGAAATTCAAGCGGGTAGAATCTGGCAAATAAAATCTCTGGAGGATTGGGTTTCTCGGATGACAGATGTTTTTGTGGAATTACATCGTATTTTAAAACCGACTGGCAGAATTGCTTTTGAGGTAGGAGAGGTTCGTAAAGGGGCAGTCTTGTTAGAAAATGCCGTTGCAAAAGCAGCTTTAGATGCTGGATTTGTGCCTGAAAAATTGATGATTAACGCACAGCACTTCACAAAGACAGCAAATTGTTGGGGTGTTTCTAATAACAGCAAAGGCACAAACAGCAACCGTATTGTTATTTTGAAGAAAGATATTGGCTCATGTAAAAAGTGAGTACCTTTTATTTTACTAAACTCGTTGTACACTTAAATTCTCTAAAAAACCTCCGCACTTAGTCCTGACATGAGCCAAGATATTTAATTATAAGGACTGGACTTACACAAATTTCGGATATTAGATGTTTAGAATATTGTATTTTCAAGGGTTTACCCTTTATCCCCCAATTCGCATGCCCACACGCGCATGCAATGACGAGGGGAATGCGTAGGTCCTGAATAAACATTCTTCCCAAAAAAGGAGACATCAAATGAAATACTTTTTTCTATTCCTAATACTGGCCTTGCTTCTTGGCGTTTTTAATGGGTGTAGTTATTGGAGTCAGATGCAGGAGCCTACTACTATTTCTGTGAGTGCCATTAATTTTGTTCCTGTAAACCATCCGCGATTTATAAATAATCCTTGGATTGGCGGGAGAAGAGTCAAACTGGACCCCGCCAAACATAATAGGGATTTTGCCAGTTATTATGAATACTCATTAAGTGGTGATCTACTGGGGGGACTGCCAAAAGACTTCATAAAGACAATTTATGAAAATAAAGAACATGAAGGCAGGTTGGTTATAACGCCCTACTCACGTTTAGCGATTACCCTCAGTGACAACTCACGTTTAGCGACTTTCTTTGAGGAGCACGAGTTTGAATTAAGGGATGAGAAAGGTCAAGTCGTTCCGACTTATAATGATTACAAGAGCGGACAGTTTCATGTAGATGTTAAAGGGATGGACAATCTTATTAAAGACAGCATTGTCATTCAGCCAAAAGCATATTTAGGGGGTGGATTAGTCCAGAGTATTAATAAAATCTACACTTTGAAAATTATCCATAAACCCAGCAAACGAACGATTTTTGCAAAGGAGTGTATCACCTTATTCGAGGCGAGTCCTTTTTTATTACTACAGATATGCGTTATTCCCGAGGGGTGGGAAGATGCGGATGAAGCAGGAGATAAGGAAACAACCCTCCCGAAGGATTATATGTTTCATCCAGAATATTATCATTGGGTGAGACGTACTTCTGTCGCTTATGACTCTCACTATTTCAACACGATTGTGGGCAAGTCGTATACAAAGGGTTATAGTCAGTTTCCAATAAGAGTTGAAATCCACCCTGATGCTCCAAAGTATGCCCAAGGATGGATGGCTTATGGAGATGGACTCAAAGCAGAAATCGATAAAATACGAGAGGTTATAAAGCACAAAGAGATCCTCAGAGAAGTATATCATCTTTACCATTCAGAGCAGAAAATGGCACCGCTTTTTGGATGGAAAAAATGGAGCGGAAAGGATAAACCTTATTTTTCCCAAGTGATCAACGCCGATGCAGGAGGTGGTATGCGACAAAGGGTTAGAATCAATCATTACGTAGATTATAATCATGAGGTGGGACATACCTTTGCTTTAGGTCATAACGCAGGCTGTGCACTTCTCTATAGATGGAAAGGGTATAATAGCTTTTGCTATCAAAGGATCCTTCCGTACTTTTATCAAATTAAAGGGACAAATGGAAAAGGTGTTCTTAGGAAGAGTGAGCGGGGAACATGGATCGGTGATAGTCAAAATGTGATCATTCTCCGCGGAGGATTTCACCAACCTTTAACAAAGATCAAAATTGAAGAGAATAAAATCATTCTTCCGATGGAAAAAATTGGCCCGGTAAAAGAGGGGGTAGAAGGTGAAGAACAGCAAAAGCAAAACAACCGCATCGTAACACAAAAGGTAAGTCAAAACGATGCACTGTATTTTTTCGAACCTAACCAGTCAGGTCAATATAAGCTAACTTTCTTTTACACCCATGTAAATGGCAACGTGTATGGAGACGTGGTCGTAAAAGTGCACACAGAATCTATTGAAGGTGCTAAGGAAAATGTGAGTGCAAATCCAAATGTTAAAGTATCAACAAAGAGAACCCAAGTTGAAGAAACCGTGATGCTCACCGCTAAAAACTCTATCGCGAAAAAAGATGATAAATTCTTTTTACAAAACATGACCTTTCAAAAAGGGAAAAGTTATGCGATTTTTATTCATTACGAGATGACTGAGTATGACGATAAAAAATTTGAAAAGGGTGATCTGGTTTTTCAGGGAGTAGAAGTGACAAAACAGTAAACGAATAAGAATATGTTGACACATCTTCTGCCCGAGTGATCCCCTAATCGCGATGGACAATAATATATTGACGAAGCAGTAGAGTGAATTTCCGCGTTGAAGCACAAGGGAGGCTTCAGAATGGATACATTAAAAGAGACTTTTGACTTTGCGAAACGTCAGATTTCAATTTCAAATCGTTATGATGCTAACGTGGACGTTGTCCTATTTGATGGAGATTGTCGGGAACTATTAACACAGATTCCATCTGACTCTGTAGACTTGGTTATCACCTCGCCGCCATATAACATCGGTAAGAAATACGAGAAAAAAACATCTTTACAGACATATCTTAAAAATCAGGAACCTATAATAGCAGAACTTGTTCGGGTGCTTGCCGATACCGGAAACCTTTGTTGGCAGGTAGGCAATTATGTTGAGAAGGGCGAAGTTTTTCCGCTTGATATTTACTTTTACGAAATTTTTAAACGGTTCGGTTTAAAATTGCGGAATAGGATCATTTGGCGATTCAATCACGGTTTGCACTGCAAAAATCGGTTTTCGGGACGTTACGAAGTTATTTTATGGTTTTCCAAAAGCGATGACTATATTTTTAATCTTGATCCGGTACGTGTTCCGTCTAAATACCCAGGTAAGCGCCATTTCAAAGGACCAAAACGAGGACAACTTTCAGGAAATCCGCTCGGCAAAAACCCATCTGATATTTGGGATGTGGTGACACATGACTGGGAAGATGGCGTGTGGGACATTCCAAACGTGAAAGCGAACCATCCAGAGAAAACCGAGCACCCGTGCCAGTTTCCTGTGGAATTAGTTCAGCGATGTGTGTTAGCACTTACGCAGCCTGAGGGAGTTGTTTTTGACCCGTATTGTGGTGTCGGATCTACGATTATCGCTGCCTTGCAGCATGACCGTAAAGCAATTGCCGCAGAACTCGACTCAAGTTATATTGAGATTGCGCGTGATCGGGTCCAGAAATTCGCCGATGGAGAATTGCCGCTACGTCCACTTGGTAAACCTATTCACAAGCCATCAGGAAAAGAACGTTCTGTTCAATTGCCGTTAAATTTTATAACAAACAACTCTTACTTGAATTAGGCGACAAAACCTCGTAAATTTAAACATGCATAATTATAGATTTTAGGTGTCGTTTTATAGTCCAATCCACAATTATCTGGACATTGGCGAGGTTAAGAAACCTCGCCAGCAGTGGGTGTAGAGGTGGGTTGTCCACTTGAAGTGCTCACGTGTTTTTAGATTGGGCTATAAACCACAATTACCAGAAAAAACAAGGAGAATTACTTATGGCAACAACTGACATAAAAGCAATGGCAACAAAATATATTATTAACACTTACGGCGACAGAAGTCTTGCATTCGTTAAGGGCGAAGGACCTTATCTATGGGATGCAGAAGGGAAAAAATATCTCGATTTTTTAGGCGGGTTAGCTGTCAATGGGTTAGGACATGCGCACCCCAAAGTTGTCGCCGCAATTCGTGAGCAAGCAGGCAATCTGCTGCACACCTCTAACCTCTACTACATACAACCACAGGCAGAATTAGCGAAACTACTGATTGATAATTCAGATATGGATCAGTGTTTCTTTTGCAACAGTGGGGCGGAGGCAAATGAAGCAGCGATTAAAATAGCGCGAAAATTTGCTAAAGACAGTGGTAGAACAGATGCTTATGAAATGATCACGATGGATAATTCGTTTCATGGCAGAACAATGGCAACGATTACTGCCACAGCACAGACAAAATATCACGTCGGGTTTGAACCAATGCTTGAGGGCTTTAAATACGTTCCGTTTGATGATCTTGAGGCAACCGAAGCTGCTATCAGTGCAAAAACCTGTGCCATTTTAGTTGAACCGATTCAGTCCGAAGGTGGTGTAAATATCCCAAGTGATGGATATCTACAAGGATTACGAGAACTTTGCGACAAGCATAACCTGCTTCTTATTTTTGACGAAGTGCAAACAGCGATGGGTAGATTAGGCACATTTTTCGGCTATCAAAGCTACGGAGTTGTACCAGATGTGATTACAATGGCAAAGGCCCTCGGTAGCGGTGTGCCGATCGGTGCAATGTTGGCAAAACAACACGTCGCAGAAAGTTTTGTGCCAGGGACCCACGCAGCAACATTCGGTGGTAATTTCTTATCCTCTGCTGCAGCAGTGGCAACGATAGAAACTATCCTTGAAGAAAATCTTGCTGTAAATGCCGTTAAAATGGGGAACTATCTCGCTGGTGGCCTAATGGAACTCAAGGGTGAGTATCCAATCAAAGAGGTCCGCGGCAAAGGTTTGTTACGTGGGCTTGTGATGGAAGAGGATGCCAAACCGCTTGCAGCCAAATGTATTGAAAATGGCTTAGTCACTATCTGCACCAACGACTATGTTCTCCGATTTTTGCCGCCGCTCAATATCAATGCTGGTCATGTTGAGGAAGCAGTAAATATCGTTGAAAAATCGATGTCTGAGGTTTTCTAAATGAGAACTCACCTTACTCCTGGTTTCTCTCTGTTTCTGTTAGTGTTGATAATGATTATAGGTTGTGTATCTAAAAACCCTGACATTGACCTCCCTCTTGTGGAAGTGTCGGAAATTTCTCCGTATTTAGAAACGCTCCAAGCGAGATATGATCTAACCGAATCCCTAAAAACGACTAAGATGATGGTGACGATTCAGGAAGATGGTCGCGCTCCAGAAGAACTGCGAGAATTGTTATGGTATAAGAAATCTGAGGATGGCGGTGAACTCCTCCATATACAAGCTTTAGGCGGTTTCAATGAAACAAAGGGGGTTGCAATCGCAAACGGAAACGAATTCCTGCTCGCTCTCCTTGATGAACAAGAAGCATATTTAGGCGAGTTATCTGATGGCATCTTAAAAAAAATCTTCGGTATCAATCTACGCATTTCAGATGTGCTCAGTGCAATTTTTGCCAATCCGTTTCTTGACAGACGCACCGAAAAGTTAAAAATAACGAATTCTGGGCAGAAGTTTGTCGTTACCCGCCTCGGTGTGGAAGCTGGGCACAAAGAGACTATCACACTCCTTGTGAAGAATGGAGAACCACGTATCACTGAATGGTACATCAACGACAAAGATGGACTACTACAACAAAGTGTCGTTTTTGAAGATTATCGTGAAGTCGACGGTATTCTGAGACCTCACAAGGTTGAAATTGAACGTCCACTTGAAAAAACGCGTGTTCTTGTGAAAATGGCAAAAGTCCAACTGAACGTTGAAATTCCGGATAGTCGGTTTGATTTTGAACCGTTTCTGACTGAAAATATGGAGATTATACCGTTATCAGAACTTGAGGAGACAGATGTTCCTGAATGAACAACTCCAAAACGTTACGGGTTCGCGCCCATGCCAAGATCAATCTTTATCTGGACGTTGTCGGCAAACGGGAAGATGGGTATCATAACCTTGAAACCGTTTATCATTCAATTGGTTTGCATGACGAGGTACTTCTTCGTGAACGCTCAAAGACGGGAATTACAGTTCATTGTGACCATCCTGATGTGCCATCCGATTCCCGGAACCTCGCCTATCGTGCGGCGTACTCTCTAAGCGATGTCGTTGATGGGTTCGGAGGACTGGAGATACAGATTCACAAACAGATACCCGTAGCCGCTGGATTAGCAGGCGGCAGTGCAAATGCAGCTGCCGTTCTTCACGGCGTAAATGAACTATATGCGTTAGGGTTGTCAGAAAATGTACTCATGGAAATCGGCTCGCAATTAGGTGCAGACGTGCCATTCTGCTTGCATGGCGGCGCAGCTTTTGGCACCGGTATAGGAAATATCTTAGCCCCATTACCTACGTTATCTGAGGTTCCACTTGTCCTTATGAATACAGGTACCGCCATTTCAACCGCCGATGTTTTCAAAAATTTAGATATTATCTTGACAAATCAGAAAAATGAAAGTATAATTATAAGGACTTGTGTGGAGAAGAGTGATTTAGTCGGCATAGGAGAAAACCTGTACAACCTTCTTGAAGTGCCAGTTTTTTCCCAATATCCCGAATTAGCTGTGTTAAAAACGCAGTTGTCTGCACAGGCGGGGTGCTATGGTGCCCTCATGTCGGGAAGTGGTGCTACGTTGTTTGCTTTGATGGAAAACATCACGGCAGCGCAGCGGTGTGAATCATTCTTCAAAAACAGCGTCAGTTTTTGCACAACCACAGTAACTAATTCTGATGGTGTGCGTATTCAATAATTGAAGGGCGGTGGCCAAGCGGTAAGGCACAGGTCTTTGGAACCTGCATGCGTAGGTTCGAATCCTACCCGCCCTGTTTTATTTTTAGAGAAAAGGTTTAGAAGATCAAAATGCAGCAAGCAAAATTAGATGTTCAACAACGTAGCAGTTTTGGCAAGAAAAACGCACGGGCAATTCGCCGGGCAGGTGATGTACCAGCCGTACTATATGGACGCAATCAGGATGCCGTTGCGCTTCAAATCAATGTACGCGCATTCAAGCAGTTCCTTAGAACTTATGGTGAAAACGTTATCGTTAATATGGAAGTTACCGAAGGCAATCCCGAACCTGCCATTATCAAAGAAATTCAACGGGACCCAGTTGAAAAACGGGTTTTGCTCCATGCAGATTTTATTAGAATCTCTTTAGATGAACCGGTGACATCAACTGTCCCGATAATTTTGGTAGGGACACCTGCTGGGATACAGGAAGGCGGTGTGATTGAATTTCCACTCCGTGCCCTAACGCTTAATTGTCTACCCGCATTGATGCCAAATGAAATTACTGTAGACGTTACTAGCTTAGAGATAGGCGATATTATCTACGTCCAAGACATAGAAATCGCTGATGAAATTGAAGTATTAGATGACCTCCAACGAATGATAGTCTCTGTCAGTCAACCGCGTGTCCAAATTGAAGAAGTCGTAGAACCTGAAGAAGGTGAAGAAGGCGAAGAAGGTGAAGAAGGCGAAGCTGCGGAAGGTGACACTGAAGATGGTGATGCCGAAGAACGCACCGAACCTGAGGTAATTTCACGCAGACGCGGTAATGACGAAGACGCGGAATAACTTTAATATGTGGTTACGCGCATTTAAGATATTATCCTTCTTTCTAATCATTGTAATGTTATTTTTTGTAACGCACGGTATTGCGCAAGCGCCCACCGTGCGTTTTGTTGATGGAGAAAGTAAAATTCTCACTGATGTAGAATTCACACTTCATCAAGGAATAATTTACCTCCCTGTTGAAACACTCAAAACCGTCTTTGATCCGGAGATGACGCACCCATACCATCATCCCAAAAAACAACTTATCTTAAAAACTAAGGGTAAGGAACTCCGATTACAAATGGGAGAGACCACAGTCAATATTGATTCTGGAAAAGAGCCCTTCATCCTCAACTCACCTCCACGTGTAATTCAAGGGCAACCTATGTTACCTATTGAATTTTTTCAAAAGGTCCTACCACGTCTTGATGATGTTGCGGTACTATACAACCGTAATCTTCAACGGGTTCGGATAATGCCGAAAACTGTATGGGCACCCGAAACAACTGATGACACGCATGAGTGGGTAATCATAATTGATCCCGGCCATGGCGGTGAAGACGACCTCGGTTGTAAAAGTCAAAAAGGGGTTATTGAAAAGGATGTCGTTCTGGCTGTTGGAAAAGAAATTCAAAGGCTCGGCAATCAACAGGGACTTTTAATCCGTCTGACCCGCGACAAGGATATTAAAAAATCTCGGATTCAACGTGTCCAAACCACCAACCGGAATCAGGGGCAATTGTTCCTAAGCTTACATTGCAACGCTTCGTTTTCGCCCAATCACAAAGGCATGCGTCTTTACATCAATAATCCAAACGGGCAACTCCGATTTAAAGCTACGCCAATACCGGTTTTTGGGAAAAAACGGCTAAATATTCTTACCCAAGCCAATTTTTTAAAGCAGAGCCAGGATTTTGCATCTGTCCTTCAGAAAGAATTGAATTTTTTGGCAGAAGACCCAATTGTTATCTCTGAATTTCCGATAATAACCTTAGCAGATGTCTACATGCCTGCAGTTCTGTTAGAACTCGGCTACTTGTCAAATGTAGATGATGCGACTCGGCTATCTAACCCGAACCACATTGTCCAGGTAGCGGAGACGATTCTCCGCGCCATTCAGATTTATTCTGTATCTGTTAACCAGTCATCCAATCCAAATGGACTCTAACAAATATCCTAATCCAACTAAGATGTATTTCTTGTAAGTCATATCTCATTTTCCAACAGTAAGAACAGAGGGACAAGTAAACTATAGTGAACTTTGAAATCATTGGAACATAACCGACAATAGAAGGTGTCCCACAACCTGTATGAAGTTTAAAAAAATAAATCGGTAATTTAGCGAGGTTAGGAAACCCCGCCAGCAGAGGGGTAAGCCTGCCTTGTGCAGACAGAAAATTACCGAATTAATAAATTAATCTTCATTTAGGTTGTGCCGTAGCGGACGCAACCTAACAGGTTGCTCTACAATCGTGTGCAAGTAATTATAGATTCCACTATAAGACGCAACCTAAATGAAGATTAAGAAAATATTTCGGTAATTTGGCGAGGTTAGGAAGAAATCAAGAAATCAACGGTATGAATGCCTTTTGGCATTCCCCGGGTATGAATACCATTTAGGTATTCCCCGCCTCGCCAGCGGGGGAGTACACCTGCCTCGTACGGATAAAAAATCACCGAATTAATAAATTAATCTTCATATAGGTTGCGGGACAGAAGTGTCCCATTAATTGTCCGTTTTACTATATTGGAGCAAAACCGTGCAGTATTTCCGAAAAATTGTCCACTCAAGACTCTTTGTGATATGGGGTATTACTTTGGTTGCCATTATAATCTGCCTTGCTGTTACGCTTGTGCTAATTTCCCATTCAAAGCGGATAGGAATTGTAGATGTTCCGCCGAAGTTACCTGCCGCCGCCGCACCCACAGATATCGTGCCAGCGCCACAACAGATAAACATATTTCTATTAAACCCGACATCGCTGGAAATTACGCCTGTTAAAGCCGAGCTTAGCCTCTATTCAGAACCGACCGAACGTTTGAAGCAGATAGTTTCAGCACTCATTCAAGAAACACCCCCGGACTACAGAAATCCTATACCGCGCGGAACATTACTTAACGAAGTCTATATAGATAGCCAAAAGACTGCATATTTGGATTTTTCACACCATCTCGCAGATGGACATATAGGTGGAACAACAGCTGAATTATTAACCGTTACTGCAATTCTTAAAACTGTCTTTGACGCTTTTACCAACGATATAAAACATGTTCAGATTCTAATTGATGGTAGAGAGAGGGAGACTCTCGCTGGACATTTAAACCTATCTCAACCCTTGCGATTTTAAGGTGGCATAGCAACCTCATTGAATCATGGAATGTAAGAACCGTCCAGATAAAACCGTAAAACTTATTGTTGGGCTCGGTAATCCTGGGATGCGCTATGAGCGGACTAAACACAATATCGGTTTCCGAGTGATTGATGCGCTCTATGACAAAACGCTATCAGCACAGAATACTGGAAGCGTCTCTACGAAGCGCGTAACTTCTATTTGTAAATCCCTTATTATCCATGTTACATTGCAGGATTCACCTATCATCCTTGCCAAACCGATGACGTATATGAACAATAGCGGTTTCGCTGTCACTGCCCTTGTCAATCGGTTTGAGGTGCCCCTTACGGACCTCTGTATCATCTATGATGATATTCACTTGGACATCGGGACGATTCGGATGCGACAAAAGGGAAGTGCCGGTGGACAAAAGGGCATGCAATCTATTATCCATCACCTGGGCACAAATGAGTTTCCACGTTTACGAATCGGTATCGGTGAACCTGTCGGAGGCTTAACAGATTACGTCCTCTCTGAATTTTCAAGTGAAGAAAAAACTGAGATAGAGCATACCGTTGAACGCGCAGTTGAAGCGGTTGAAACTTACGTCCAAGATGGTATTGGAACAGCTATGAATCGGTTTAACGCTCACTAAATAGGAAAAAGAGGTAATGAAATGGATCAGAAGTATCGCATACAGAACGTTGAAAATATACCGAGTCCTGCACTCGTTGTTTATCTTGAATTGGTTCGGCAGAACATTGATCGCGCTATTGCTACTGTGGACGGGGATGTCTCAAAACTCAGACCGCATGTGAAAACACATAAAACAGTAGAGATAATCGAGATGGAACGGGAAGCGGGTATCCTCAAACATAAATGTGCTACACTGAGAGAAGCAGAAATGCTCGCCCAAAACGGAATAGCGGATATTTTAATCGCCTACCAAATGGTAGGTCCAAACATCAACCGCTTTCTGTCATTACAACAACGATACCCAAGTGCTGATTTCAAAGTCCTCGTTGACCATCAAGAAGCAGTAACTGCCCTCTCTACAGCAGCGGAGAAACTTGGATTGAACGTTAAAGTTATGCTGGACCTTGATGTCGGAATGCATCGCACCGGTGTGCCTGTCAGTGATACTGCTGTGGAGATTTACGAATCTATTGACCAATCAGATAGTTTACAACCGTGGGGCTTGCATGTATATGACGGACATATTCACGATGAAGATTTAACGGCACGCAGAACCGCTTGCAATCAAAGCCTTGCACAAGTTGAGAAGATGCAAGACATGCTTTCTGCTAAAGGGCTCGCCGTGCCGTTAATTGTGATGGGCGGCACACCGACATTTCCTATCTATGCCGAAACTCCGGGCGTAGAAGCATCACCCGGGACGTTTGTTTTTCATGATTACGGTTACACTACGCATTATCCCGACCTCGGATTTACACCTGCAGCACTCCTACTCAGCCGCGTCATTAGCATACCTACCCCGGACCGAATCACACTTGATTTAGGACACAAGGCAATTGCAGCTGATCCGGATGGCGTGCGCGGAATTATCCTAAACATTGACAACGCTGAAGTGGACAAGCAACACGAGGAACATTGGGCAATAAATATCCCTGAAGACACACCAATACAAATTGGACAAGAGATTTACGTCTGTCCGACACATATCTGTCCGTGTGTTGCGTTGCATCCGTTTTACTATGTGATTGATGCCAATGGGTATTGTCAGGGAACTTGGGAGGTCACCGCGCGGAATCGGAGTGTTTCGTGATAAAGAATAAACATTATAACGTTTTAATTGTGAGTTCGTCCGTTGGATTCGCTTTGCTTTACCCGTAAGCGTCAATTTAAGAAAAATTGTCCCAAGCTTTTGTGTCCATTAGGCAGTTGTCCTGTCTGAATTGTTAATTGTCTGAACCAAGATGAACAAGATTATAGGATTTTCGGGATGAGTCCAATCCTATGCGGAGACTTCAACCCTGAAATGTTCCGATCAATAATATCAGGAACACTCAATAAACCAAATCAGTAAATTTGCTTTGTTACAACTTGGGGAACAACCCCATTTCGGAGGAAAATAATGGCAGAAACCGTTTTTGTGGGAGATCACGAAGTTACATTTCCAGGACCGCACCTCGGTGTGCTCCGGGATTGCAATGCCGTGCTGGATTCGGCAGAGGGCTTGCATCAACAAATAGCAGCGGATGGGTATTTACTCGTTCGCGGCTTGATTGACAAGGACAAGGTAATCGCAGCACGGCGCGCTATCCTTGAATATGCCGAAGGCAATGGAAAAGATGAAGTTTTTAAGCCGGGAACTGAAATGATGGACGCTATTGCTGGCTCTGGGAGTCCGGGGCGTACCATGGGCGCACCTGCTGTTACACATCACCCCGATGTGCAGTCCGTTTTGGAAGGGAATGAACTCTTTACCTTCTTCCGAAACTTTTTTGGTGGCGATACCCGTACGTTTGATTACAAATGGCTTCGGTTTGTTCGTCCTGATGGCTGGTCGGGCCCCCATTGTGATTTCGTTTATATGGGCAGGGGTTCAAAGCAGTTGCACACCTGCTGGATACCTTTCGGTGATGTACCTGCGACAATGGGAACACTCACTGTGCTTGTCGGTTCACATAATCTGGACAGTTTCGCACGCATTCGTGATACTTACGGCAAAACTGATGTGGATAAAGACGGCACACCAGGACATTTTGGACGCGACCCTATGGCAATCAGTGACAAATATGGCGGGGAATGGCAGACAGCGGATTTTGAAATGGGTGATGTGATTGTCTTTACGATGCACACAATGCACACGTCTACCAAGAATCTATCGGATCGGTGGCGTATTAGTTGTGATATCCGGTTCCAACCGGCTGAACACCCGATTGATGAACGGTGGGTCGGTAAAAATCCGATTTCACACACGGGAAGTCAAAAGATTTCATTTGAAGAAGCGAAGAAGGAATGGGGATTGGAATAAAAAGATCGTTTTCACTGATAGGCGCGGAACTATAGTAAAACGGACAATTAATGGGACACTTCTGTACCGCAACCTGTATGAAGATTAAATAAATATTTCGGTAATTTCTTTAGTCCCGTAGGGACGATATGTTTATAGCAGCGCGGACGACCCTCATTCCCTTAGTCCCGTAGGGACGATATGTTTTGCAGCACATCAACAATAAATATGCCGTTCCTACGGAACTCAAGAGGGGTGGTGTTACTGTTTAACTATAAACATATCGTCCCTACGGAACTGAAGAGCACTTAAAATGTTCCGAATATGCATAATGTAAATTACCGATTTAATTACTTAATCTTCATTTAGGTTGCGGACTAAGATACACAACCTAACAGGGTGTGCTACAACTTCTCTTGTCCGCTATGTTTCTGAAACAGGTTTATTAAAGTGTCCTAATACTTTCAAAGTTCACTATAATAATACTCCTTACTATAATTTGTTCTGTCCCCTCTTCTGTCCGAGCGACCTGACAAATACTATGTGGGGAATGCCTTTGGCGGGACTGATTGCATCGGATCCTCTTTGGTGAGTTCCCCATTCGGTAGTTCATAGTAGAGGTGTCCTTTGATATCGTACACATTCGGAATTCCTTTTTTACGGTTTTCTTCTTGTGCTTTTTTGGCAGCACGATTTGCAATCTGCAGCATTTCATGTGCCCATTTGTAGGTTTCAAGGTTTAATTCGTCTTGACGCATTATACTCCTCCAGTGCTAATATTTCTCATGAACAATTCGTAAATTTCTTCGTTTGTAACCTTGAGTTGATTGCCTTCGCCAAAAGCAATTCCTTGAGGTTGTTCACCTGAATTGTAGATTAGTTTCCATCGGTCTACCTGATTTTTGTAGATGTGCCAAAAGTTATGTTTACTCCGATAGAAGCGTCTCACGATGTCTTCCGTTGGCACATGGTGTCCACCTGCCCTTACCCGATTTCGGACGCGAGCGATGCACGTTTCTGGCGATTTAAGAAAAAGAAAAATGATGGTCACTGTCCATCCAGCACGTTTCAATTTAGAGATTATTCTCTGAAATCCTTTGCCCGCAAGGGTTACCTCAACAGCAAAATCCTTCTCCGTTTCAATCAAGCAGTGGATTTCGTCAAAAAACAACCGTCCTGCTTGCATTCGGACTTTGTCAAACTCCTCTGATGTAGACATGAGTTGTGCTGCGATTACGTCAGCACTGAGATATTCAGAAACCTCAGAATCGCGTAGATATTCAGTAGCAAAAGTCGTTTTACCGGATCCGTTTGGACCGGCAATAATCATCACATTTTTTGACAAAGGGTTTCCTCTCTGCTTCCGTTTCTTTATAGTCAGGACTTATGCATTTCCTCTTAAAGTCCCACTGCAACCCCCTTATCAAGGGGGGAATGCGTTTGTCCTGTTATAGAAAGTTAAGCTGTAGATGATTCAGCCACTTGCTCTGTGCTTGCATCTAATGGTTCGCTTGATGTTGTCAACTGTTGGGTTACGGATGCATCACTATTATCTGCAGCTAAAGGTTCAATAGAAAGTTGCCATCCAAATGTTTTGAGAATGGTACTAAGGGTGCCAAGATGCAGCGGTCCCTCGCTAAATAGGAATTTTGAAAGCGCATCTGGAGATATGCCCGCTTGTTCCGCAACTTTAGGAATACCCCCTTGCGCCTCTACTACATTCCGGACTCCTTTTAGAAAAAACGGTGTGTCTCCATCAATTAGGTATTCTTCAAGTGAAACTTGGAGGTAGCTGAATGCTTTTTCTGGATTAGTGAGTTTTTCTATTAAAAACTCGTGCCATGTTGGATATTTTTCCATTATTGTGTCTCCTTGTATTGCGACCAATAGTCCTTTGCACGCCTAATGTCCCTTGCCTGTGACGACTTGTCACCGGCACAGAGGAGAAGAACAATTGTGTTATCCACTTCACCAAAATAGATACGGTAGCCGGGACCGAAATGTAAACGCAACTCAAAAACCCCAGACCCAACGGATCTGTAATCGCCAAAATTACCGTTTGCCACCCGTTCAAGTCTTCTATCAATTCTGCCTTGCAGATTTAGATCTTGAATTGCATCATACCACTCGGAAAAAGGTGCTCTTCCAGTAGGTGTGCGGTAAAGTCTTAATTCTCTCGGATTTGTATAACGCATTGATGATATATATTCTTATGCTCACGTGGCAAAAATTTAGTTTATCTGGCACTACCGTAATTGCAGCCTACGGTTCTCGGATGGCGATGTCTATTGCTTTACTTTGTGCTAAATCTGTCTCAAAGTATATCACAAATTTGTTAGTAAATCAAAGATTTCCGTTGCCTCAAATCAACAAAATACTGGACATTCTTATTCATTTAATATACAATTAAACCAAAAAATTGGAGAAAAGTGTTCTATGCAGCTTTACGAAGCCGTCAGTCCCTTAGATTTTAGATATTATGGCGGCGATGATACTTTTATGAAACGCCTCTTGCCTTATGTCTCTGAGGCAGGATATGTCACCTATCAGGCGAAGGTGGAGGCAGCGTTGACACGCACACTGGCAAACTACGGTGTCTGCTCATCAAAAATTGCCGATGAAGTCGAACAGGCAGTGGATCACGTAACAGCGGAAGAGGTATACGAGGAACAGAAACGTATCCGACACAACATCCGCTCACTTGTCAATGTGATTCGGAGCAAAATTAGTCCAGAAGCGCGTCCATACATCCATCTGTTTGCGACATCAGCGGATATATTGGATACTGCGACAGCATTGCGGTTCAAAGCACTAATTGAAAACGTTATTGTTCCGGACATGGTTGAACTGGAAAAGCAACTGATTGGCTTGGCGCGTGAGCATGCAGAAACGCCGCAAATTGGTCGGACACACGGTCAACATGCAGAACCGATAACATTCGGTTATGCGTTAGCACTCTACATCAGTAGACTCGGTACCCGCATTGAAAAGATTCATGAGGCGGGCCAAAATCTACGTGGGCAATTCTCTGGCGCGGTAGGAGCGTTTAACGGATTATCTCTGATCCATGAACACCCTGAGCAGATAGAGGCAGATTTTCTAGCGCTGCTTGGCTTGAAACCGTCTGATACACATACGTCAACACAGTGCGTGGAGCCGGAATTTATCTCCGATGTGGCATATCATGTTACAGCGGCGTATACAGTGCTTGCGAATTTCGCTGACGATATGCGGCACCTCTACCGCACCGAAATCGCTGAAGTTGGCAGGAAGTATAACCCGAAATTGGTTGGTTCGTCAACGATGCCCCACAAAGTCAATCCGGAGGCTTATGAAAACATCAAAAGTCTGTGGAAAGCGTTTGTTCCCCGCATGCAGACTGTTTTTATGGACAGCATCCTGGAACATCAACGCGACCTCACCAATTCTGCGTCCAGCAGATTTTTGACAGAATTGTTGACAGCTTTTGATTATTCAATCTATCGGCTTCGACGTGCGTTGGATGAAATGGATGTCAAAGCAGAAAACATGCAACGCAACCTTGATATGAGTGCAGAGGACACAATTGCAGAACCGATCTATCTATTGATGGCATATTACGGGTTTCCAGATGCTTACGATCATACCCGTAAGTTGATAGGACAAGTACATCAGACAGGAAAAAGTCTGACGACTCTATTATGGGAGGATGAGACCTTTCGACCGTTCCTTGATAAGTTGACAGAACCGCAACGCGAAGCACTCCGTTCACCAACAAATTATATTGGTGCTTCGGTGCGGCGAACCCACGCGACGTGTGATGAATGGGAAAGTCGGGTAGAGAATCTAATGGCGAGTGTTGACAATCCCACATAAACAAAAAACATCGCAGGTATTATAGTAAAATCTAAAATTACTTGGACACAGGGCGAGGTTAGGAAACCTCGCCAGCAGGGAGGTGCGAAATCGTACCTGTGAAAATAATTATGGGTTTTACTATAAAAGCTTAAACAGGAACAAAATAAAGTTCTTGTTGACAGAAATGTTTGATATTGTCTATTTAGGACGGAGATTTTTCCGTTTCATCAAACGCTATCCGCGTACGTTCACATTAGTTGGCTTTTTGTTGATTTTCGGCATCGGGATTTGGGTCGGGAGAGAGATGCCTTTTGAAAAAATACCCGATTATTTCAAGTCTTATACCGATCCTGAACGCAGTGATGAAACAAAGCAGGTGTTGCCTGGAATCGTTCATCGGCAAATACTGGACGATGGTGTTCTAACGAACATCCTTTCAGTGGCACCAGATGCTGTAGACATCCGTCCGTACCGTGCGCTAAGCGCAGGTATAGGCACTGAATCTTTGCCCTCAATTGCACGTCGACACAAAGCCCCTATCGCAATTAATGGTGGATTTTTTGAGATGGGTGGCACATTTCGCGGGGAATCGGTCGGCGCACTGAAAATTGATGGTGAATGGATAAGTGAGCCTGAGCAAGGACGCGGGGTTGTCGGGTTCAGAACCGTTGATGGAAAAATTGAAACTTATATTGATCGAATTGCGCTTCAGCATGAGATTGTTTTGCCAAACGGTACTACATTGGAAATTGATGGCATCAATCGTGGACGTTTGAGAAACGAGTTGGTACTTTACCTTCCCCATTTTCACAACGTGACATTGACAATGCACGATGGCGTTGAAGTTGTCGTCCGAAACGATAAGGTTGTTGACATTCATGATGGACACGGAAGTTCGCGAATTCCTGCTGATGGTTATATTCTTTCGGCAAACGGAAGGAAGAGAGCATCGCTGTTGAAACATATCGCACTTGGCGATTCAGTGGAAATCCGAGAGACAGTTATTTCTGAACGCGTTGGCGATAGCAACTTATGGAGAGGTTTTACACATGTTATCGGTGGCGGTCCCTTGTTACTGCGGAACGGTATTATATCTACAAAAGAAGCGTACAAGCGGGAAGGATTTGATGCTTCGTTTCACAGTTTTGGACATCCGCGCACGGCAGTTGGTAAAAAAGCGGATGGCACTCTCCTTTTTGTGACGATTACGGCGGCAAAACCAGGTGTTCGGCGTGGTGTTACGTTGCAGCAACTCGCAAAACTTTTTGTAGAATGGGGGGCGACAGATGCCACCAATTTGGACGGTGGTTATTCATCAATGATGATCATTCGAAATCAAGTGGTAAGCTTCAAACGCACACAACGTGATCGGTCTCGATCTGATGATAAATCTAAACCCGCTGTACCAAAGAAAGAACCTGAAAAGAACGTGAAACTGCCTCCATCAGACAAACAACCTGATAAGGATGCGAAATCGTCTCTGTTGAAAAAACAACCTGAGAACAAGTCAGAATCAGTTTCTCCCAAAAAACAGGAACCACAAAAGGCAACACCTGAGAAAAACACAAAGACTGCACGCGGCAATCGGAGGGTTCGGCCTATGCCAATGTTCCAAGGTCGTTCAATTTCGGACGCTATCTTAATATTTCCACGCGGTTCGGCTACGTCAAAGTAGGTTGCTGTTTTGCTGAGCGTGAGATTACCTTTGCCGAAAACTTTACACACTGGAATCAACAAATTTGTTGCTATTTTTTGGCAGATGTGGTAGAATAAAGATAAGAATAATTGAGCAAGATTTCAGTATTAAGGGAAATATATTTTACCTGGTTGCAAAGCAGTCGTCCGGTTTAGGTAGTTATGGAGAATATTGTAAAGTCAAGAATTTGAACGGAGCCCAGGAGGACAAAACATGTCAATTGATAGAAAACGACCAAATAAAACAAACCAGCGTTTCTCACGTCGTGCCTTTATCAAAAGTTCTGTAGGACTTGCGGCTACCACGGTCGCCGGTGGGGGTTTGCTTCGGTCCGCGAATGCACAGTCCCAATTTGGAGAATATATCCCCTACGATTCTACCCGCGATTATCACTACAGTTTACGTTTTGGTAGGAACGAAATCATTGAACACCATCATCCGGGAACAGAACCGACAGGTGAGAAGTTCACATTTGTCCGCCTTAAATATCCCGGTGGTGATTGGTGGACTAATCTTGTTAATGTTTATTATTGGCAGTCAGACCTAAAGTTCACAGAAGTACTTGCAGAGAATACCGCAATTGATGTAGACCTGCGTAAGCATCCGCAATATGTTGACATTGACGATTCTTGGCTGTTTGCCTATCCATTTCTCTACATGACAGGACACGGCAGAATTCGCATGCGACTTTCTGATGCACATATACGGAAATTAAGAGAATACTTTGAACGCGGAGGATTCCTTCACGTTGAGGATTGCGACATCCGTTACAATCTGTTTCGTCCGCAAATTATTGAGATGATGCGGCGGATTTATCCAGACAAGAAGTTTGAACGACTGGATATGAGCCATCCGATTTATCGGACGCTTTACCCACATGATGACTACCTTGGCGGTGATAAACTTGTTCGAGGTTTTGAATATGATGAGGCTATCATGGATGCTGATGGTAAGGTGATGGTTTACTTCTGTCCGAACGATCTCAATTGTGCATGGGAAGGAAGAAGGTGTGAGCCCGGTGGTGAAGAGCAGCGGATTTGGGCATTTGAACAGGGTATGAATGTTGTCGCGTACGCCCTTACAAGGTAATTACAGTAGATTTTAATTGGACAGGCCTCCCAGCGAATCAACGCTAAATGCGCGTTTATAGTAAACTTTGAAATTATTGAGACACTTTGATTAACCTGTTTTGGAGACATAACGGACAATAGAACTTGTAGCACAACCTGTATGAAGATTAAGAAAATATTTCGGTAATTTGGGCGAGGTTCGGAAACCTCGCCAGCAGCAGGGCACGCGTGTTTCGTACGGACCGAAAATGACCGAATTAATAAATTAATCTTCATATAGGTTGCGACACAGAAGTGTCCCATTAATTGTCCGTTTTACTATAGTATTTAGCGGGTCGCGCTTACAAATGCCTGTGGAAGTTGATCGAAAAGTTTTTCACAGAAACGTTCATAGGCAAGGTTTGCCCCTGCAATGTTCCCCGAAGCAGGTCCAATTTGAAGCTGCGCAACAGTACCCGAACCAAAAAGATTCTCTATCGGATAAAATTGCAGGTTGACATCAAGTTTTGGTAAACCACAGACAAGTGGAATCGGGTGCTGCTCAATTAACTCCCTTAAAAAGCCGTACCGTCGCAGGTTAAATTTATATCCTGTTGCCAGGATAATACGAGAGACATCCGTAATTACACCACGTGTTGTCTCAACTTGTAAGTCTTGTGCTGAGACGATATTGCAGATATGTGTCTCAGCACAAATATTGATGTTTGGGCTATTCTCCAATGTTTCCATCACGTCCGGTGTGATGCTACCTTCGCCTCTGTGTTCTTGAATTATTTGGTATCGTCGATGAAAATCGATTTCGTTTGCAAATTCTGTGAGTGCTTTGGGACCTAACCAGATCGGCGGAAAATCGAACTGCTCTGTTTTTAACTGCTTCCGCGCAATTAGGATCACGTGATGCCCTTGTTCACTGAGGCTTTTTGTGAGTGTTCCTGCTGTCAGCCCGCCGCCAACTATCACAATTTTACAGTTATCTTTTATTTTTTCTTTGCAATTCACCGAAAATCGGGATGCGTGCATAATCCTATCTGGATATTGGCGTTGCCATTCGGTGAACTGTGGTGGCACGTAAGCACAGTCGTCAGCGCCAATAGCAAGGATAACACAGCTACTGCGAAACCCTTGATTGTTTGTTGAGATTAGACGGAATGGATATCTACCTGCACCTTTATCCCATCGTAATTTAGCCACCTCAAACTGATAGTAAACCTCATGACCTGTAGGAGGGATTTGTAATCCCGATACAGCAAGTGTATCGTTGCAGAAATCCCAAAAAAGCGCGGTAGAAGGTTGCGAATATGGTGGTGCCAACTCATTTGTGCGGTTGTGGCATTCTGCGTATTCAACGATACCTAAAGGATCGAGGGTAATGTGATGCACAGCTGGGGATCGGAGAAACGTCATGCCCTGGCGTTCCGTTTTACATCGCCATTCGGTAAGCGGTTGTGGATGCCGATCTACGATTGCGATATGTTGTGCTGCTGTCGGCATATCTCGGAGTAGTCGGAGGGCTATAGAGATGCCGTGGATTCCCCCTCCGATAATGGTAATCGGGATGTTTCGGTGTGCTAAATAGCTTTTGGCTTTCGGCATTAGAAGTTTCTTTTACAGCAAGATTCATGATTATTGGGCACTTTGATAAACCTGTTTTGGAAACATGTAACGGACAATAGAAATTATAGCACGACCTATTAGTTTGTGCCATAATGAGATGCAAACTGTATGAAGATTAAGAAAATAAATCAGTAATGTGCCGAGGTTAGGAAACCTCGGCAGCAGCAGGGCACGCGTGTTTCGTACGTACCGAATTAATAAATTAATATTCATACAGTTTGCGCTACAAAAGAGAACTTAATCTGTATGTGGACCCGGTAGGTGAACACTTTTTAGCGCAAAAGTCTGTGTTTGTAATGTATCGGTAGCGCGGTAACGGCTGAATCTATACTGAACAACGCCAACTGAAGGGGCAACCCAGTATACTGCAGGCGGACTTATGAGGCGAATTGATGGGTCATCGCTCACGCCATAAACGACCTCCTCGTAAACAAGGTATGTCCTGTAACTGCCTGCGGGGACAGTAATTTGTACATCCTTCTCTGCGACAAAACGGGTAGCAGACACCGGTGTTCCCGCAGTTTTTTCAAAAACAACCCATTCCTTTCCAACTTCCAGCGGAAAATCCCATAGGCGGCGTGGCGGAAAATGTTTTTGGTGAAAAATAGGATTGGGAAGCGGGGAGACAAAGGCATCAAACGCGGATTCTACGAGCGCGTGCGGCGTTTTAGTAAAGTAGGTTGCCAAAATCGGTACGTTAACTTCTAAAAAATCGGTTTCAAAATATCGAAAGTAGTATGCGTTCGCTGCCAAGTGATCAATAGCCAATTCTTCAGATTCTTCTACAAACGTAATCTCGCTGATAGCCATTTGACGATGTGTCGTGCCGCTAATATCGCGTGTGCCCTGGACTCGAATCGTGAATTCCATCTTGGTGTCAACGTTTATGTATGTCCATGCGGATCCTGTGTCTGTTGGGAAGTCAATAGCGTTGAACGTTCCTGCTGTGTGGGGAGATGGTAGGTTGGTTTCACCGTGCGGATCAATCAAACCCTCATCACCACAGCTACAGAGGAATAGGAATAAAAAGACAATAGGAATAGCGGTCAGCCATTGGAAACCATCGACTTTCAGCAGTTGGCTGTTGGAAAAAGAGGTTTTCTGTTTATGCGACTTCTCTTTTTGATTACTGACGACTGAAAACTGCAGGCTATTCATGCCAATGGTCACTCCCGATGACTGCTGATTGCTGATAACTTTTCATTATTTTACCACAGAGAATTTGCCGGTACTTTGGAACCCGTTTCCATCGGTAGCACGGTAAAAATATAATCCAGCGCAGACTTTTTCGCCGCGTTGGTTTGTGCAATCCCAATTGGATGCGTTATTAATCACTTTAATTCGATTCCCTAATATATCGTAAATTTCAACTTTTAGTCCCCTCGGATAGAAGGTCAGATGTTGGCTTCCTTGTGCTACCCGAAGTGGATTAGGTGCAACGGACACGTTTCGGTTTGTGGTATTTGCGACATAGTGGAAGGTTTGTCCTTGCCATATTTTCTTTCCAGTTATACCAGAAGGCGTTTGCCCAGCAATCTTATAGAGATAGGTACCTGTCGGTGGAAATCCATTTGTGTAAAGAGTTCCACGCCATTTTTTTGCTGATTCTTGCGTCAAATTGACAGAATAATTATGTTTGTTAGGACTTTCTACTGTGAGGCGCGGCGCACCTTGCAGCAGACGTGTGCTTTGAACTTTTACATGCCACACCCCTATGCTGTGTGGTTGTGTCCTGATAAAGAAAGCAGGTGCTTCGGTTGCTGTATCTACACTCGGCGTAATGCCATCTGGAACAATGCTTGGTGTCCCCATAATGCCCATCGCGTCAACAGGCACAACAGCGTAGTAGTAGAGAAGGTTGTTTGGATCAAAATCCTCATCGGTGACATCAATCCCGTAAAAGGCGGTGGTATCTTCAAACTGCGTTTGTGTTATCTCAACACGTCCAACGATGCTTATATCGTCTTCAGGAATACCGTTACCATCACTGTCGCGAGCAGCGAGAACTTCATCAGAATTTTGAAAAGGTTGAAGGAAATCCGTTTCGCGCATCAGTAGGGAGCGTTTCCTGACGATTACGACTTCCCGAATATTGGTCGGGTTGTCAACCGTCCATTTGATAACGGGACCTCTGATGCCGTGCGAGACTTGCGCATTTGATAACTGCCCCTTCGGTGGTGCACCAGCTATATAACTCACAGAACCGCCAAAAGTGCCACCGGGAATTATTACCTGTTCAACACCGGGATGCATATTGATAAGAATAAGTACAATTTCCTGAATATCTCCCCCAAAATCTGTGAACGTCATCTGCGCTTCTTGGGAACGTTGGTAGGTGAATGCTTCTCTGATTTCAGTGCTTCCGTTCCGTTTTTTGACGACAAATTTGGCAGCCCACCCGCGTAAACCTGTCCCGCTGTGTCGATTCAGTTCACGCTGAATTCTCGCTTGATCGGCGGGGGTGAGGCGGCTCATATCTATCGGTGCAAGGTCTGCGCCATCAATTTTGACAGCAAATTCCGGCATAATACCTGCCGGACGAAAGACAATATACCGACATGAAAAATGCTCTGGCATCGCTTCTGAATTGAAATTGGCACGAATCGGATAATGGGTGTGGATGTCGTTAGGATGAATGGCAACAGGTGGGAACCGATGCGCGTTTCTATAACCCGGAAGTTCGGGATTTGTATTGGCACGGGTATGTGTAAAGTAGTTCCACACCGTGAAGGTTTTGAACGCTTCAGCGAGTGTTGTGCCGTTGTCAATAAAAACATCGTAGAAATTACCCATCTCGCGGTAACTCCCATCTGTGGCGTTTGCGAAAAATTGCCGAATAATGTCATAACCGAACCTTTGCGCCATATATAAAGCCCATATTACTGAACCGTACTCGTGATCTCCGATGCGGCTCTCAAGTGAAATATCTGGAATAAGAAACCAGCGGCGGAGTTGATGAATATAATAGTTGTAGGAATTAGTTTCGTTGGGTTCGTCAGGGTCGGGCAGCGTATCTCCATCATCAATTACACCACCGTCATAAGTCATGACTTCTATCCAAGTTGCGGATGCTTCCATAAACCATGTCGGCATATAGGCATTATAGCCGAACTGAATGCCGTGCAGAAATTCATGTGCACAAGTTGTCTCAAGATAACGTATTCCCTCTGCTTTGCCAACATAATCGTAAATACGGGAGTTGATCATGAAGTAGGGGGCAACCGTCAACACGGTGGACAGCACGCGCCCTTCAAACCAGTCTGCGGTAGTGATACCGAGCGCAGGGAACGTAAAAAGATAAACATCAAACCTACGATCACCACCATTCTGTGCCGCCCACAAATCTATGTAAGGTTTTTTGAATCCCATCAGGTCAATTTGGACGCGATAAGAGCGTTCCATCGCATCAGCACAGAGGTCAATATAATCGGGGACACCGTTGCGCGGGTGAAAATCTTCAAGTGGCGGCGCATGCGGTCCGATACGCGTGTAGTGAAGCCTAAAATGAGGCGTATTGAAATGTTCTGACAATTCAATGTCCCCGAAAAAACTACCGGGGAGTCCGGGGCGTATAAAAATTGGCTTAAGTTCCTGCCGAAATTTCGAGGGAAGATTTTGCCAATTCTTTGCGAGTGTCACAAAACTGTCAGTTGCACATTCCGTTATTTCGCTTGAGGTATACCTCGTTTTGAGACTGGTAAACTTCCGTGCGGTTTGGATTGCACTTTGGAGTTCTGTGTCTGGAGGAAGTGCATTCGCAACAGATAGAAATGTTACAAGGAATAAGATAATAGGAATAGAGAATGATTTCATTTTGAGATTAGTACAATGTGTATTTATTATTTGTTGTTTGTCTAACTTGTAATATTCACAATTTATTATACACATTGGAAGGCGGAAATTCAAGGAGAAACAGGAAAGATTTAGGATAGGCATACTAAGCAAAATGAGTAGGTTTACCATCAAGACTGACGCGATTTTTTTCTTCCCAATATGTTTTTAAGCCTTCTTTACCTTTCTTTATTGCCCAAGTGTTTAACTGATCTCTTTCACCAACATAGTCGTAAAGTGGTACAGCCATTCCACACGAGGTTTGAACGAGCTCAACATTAAGGTCAAAGATTTGTCTTGCACCAGGAAGTGGTGAAAACAGTGGAAAGAGAAGCTGCCATTCAACAGCGTCGCTGTGGATAGCCTTAGCGGTGCCGTAGAGTCGAAGGATCATGGGGTTATCCTCAAATGCGGTGAACATAAGCGTCATCCGCGGATTTTCCTGAACGTGCGCTGCAGTTTCATTCCCACTCCCTGTCACGTTTAGCCAAGCGACGCGGTTCGGATTGAGGACGCGCAAGGAATCCATGCCTTTTGGGGATAGATTGATTCTACTATCGGCTGTTGCCGTTGCAACAAAAAAGATTTTTTGGTTTTCTATAAATTGCTGTAATTTAGGCGATATTTTTTTGTATAGTTTTGACATTGGATTGTTTATTCTATAAATTAAGGGGGTAGTGCTGTGTCTAACCAAATTTTGTGGGTAAAGGTCGCGATTCGGAGATCGCTCCTACGGTGGAGGGAACTCCGATTCCCGACTATTGTCATGACTTACAATTTGAAAGTGAACACAGCATTAGCCCAACTTTAGTCTCAGTTTTTTAGTGATGCCCATGTTGTAGTTAATTTGTCGGTAGGTTGAACGGCATGCGGTTCGGCACCTTCAATATCGCTTACATACTCCCCTTCGTAAAGGCGGATGTGGTCGAGCCAGACATCAACTTTCTCTGTCCCCATGATGATACCCGCGCGCGAATTCACGTCATCCACAGGCATATCAAAGGTGATGAAAAACTCCTTCCATTCTTCGGATAGATTAATTGATTTTGGAGCGTATACGGTCCACGGAGCGCCTTGATGCATAATGCGCATTGTGACGTTTCTCGGTTTTTCGCTTTTTGCCCATAAACTGTAGGTATAGGTCGTGTCTTTCTCCAGTGTGAAGGGTTGCTGATAGAACTGTATGTGCCATAGATCATCGCCTGCTTTGGTGATTCTGATATAGGCGGCATTTTTTCCGACTATCGGTTCTGCCCTATTCCCTTCCGTTTGGAAAACTGCGGTGGCACTTTCGTGTGTCCAGTGGGGGCCATTGGTCAAGATGGTCGTCAAAATCACCGTTTTTGAGGATATTCTCTGGTAATTTTTCAGGATATGCAAGGACTGCAAACCCGAACAACCATATCAACACAAATAGGGGAGTATAGACCAAAAGGGTTTTAGTTGTGTTCATTTTCGCTTTCCCGATCATGCTCACCTCCATTTTCTGAGTCATGTTCACTATTTTCTTCTCCATGACTGTGTTCACCTTCTCCGACTTCGGGATGTGCGGTCCATCCATCAAAATCTGTGCTTGTTGCGGGGAGTTCGACATCCTTTTTTTCACCGGGCACCAAGTCAACTGGTGTTGTTGGACCAAGTTCTTTTCCATTAGATAAGTGGACTTCGACACGAACCTGTTTCAAGGTTTCGTTGGTGGTGTTTTCTACGGTACCTTTAAAGGAATTTGATTGCGGATCGTAATTCAAGATGAGGCGTGCGCCGTTTCGGGTTTTATCGTAGGTTTCGTCCAAGGCGAGTTCCGCACCTGATTCTTCATCTCCATCGTCCATGGAAGGTTTATCACTCTTTGAACAACTGATAATAGCAACTAATAGGACGAGAACAATGACTGTGGGGATTCTATGCATGTGATTCATGAGGGGGCTCCTTTCTGAAAGTGATAATTTGGAACTTTGTGTGATTTGTATGAACATGAGAAAAACTTGTGTAGCACTCTGACTTGCTTGTTCTTAGAGGTTCAAAGCATATCAGATTCGGTGGAAGAACCTACCGAAACCGATATGTCTCTAAACATAAGAATTGTAACATAACGTGAGATGCCAAGTCAAGAAAAAGGGAGCAATTGGTATATTACTCCCTTGAGAGAGGTTGCAATGCGGCTTAACTGACTGTCTACGCAGCGAATCAATTATGGCCACCTTGACCGTGTTCGCCGCCACCTTCAACATTACCTTCGCCGCCTGTCTCAGATCCTTCGGTAACTACCTTCTCCACCTGTTTCGGTGCCTTCGACACTACTGCCGCCGACTTCAGGATGAGCTGTCCACATGTCAAAGAGTGGAACCGTTGGTACAAGCTCAATGTCCAATGTTGCACCGGGGGCAAGGTCAACCGGAGGTGTCGGAGTCGGGCCAAGTTCCTCTACTGTAACCCCGCCTTTTGATAAGTGAATTTCTACGCGAACTTGGGGTAAAATCGCATCCGTTGTATTTGTCACGGTGCCTGTAAAGGAATTGGTAGCTGCATCGTATTGCATAATCAAATGTGCGCCGTTTCGCACATTATCATAAGTTTCGTCAAGGGTGAGTTGGACTGTCGACTCTTCGTCATCTGCTGGCATCGTAGGTATTATCTGCTGCGCCCGTTCACAGCCAATAGTCGCTGCTATTAATATAACAGCAAGTAGGGTGAGAATTCCAAAATTGCGGTTCATGATTATGCTCCTTTTTATTAAAGTAATGCGCCGTATGAAATGAATGAGAGATAAATCATCGACTATTGTTTGATAAGTGCATTTAGGGGAAAGTATCTATTGATATATTCCCCTTGAGGATGTGTTTCGGTGAGGTTCAACGACCTACGCCGTCATCAAATATTAGCCGCCTCCGGCACCTTCGCCGCCTGCGCCATGTTCGCCGCCCGCTTCATTACCACCTTCGCCGCCACCGCCGGAGCTGGGACCGACTTCGGGGTGAGCTACCCACATGTCAAAGGGTTCGTCCACTGCCATCAGCTCAACCGGTATTTTTTCACCGGGGGCAAGGTCAACTGGCGGCGTTGGACCGAGTTCCGGATCCGTTGGATTGGGTCCCTGGCTGTTTGATAAGTGAATTTCGACGCGAACTTGCTGTAAAATCGCATTTGTCGTATTTTCAACAGTGCCTTTAAAGGTATTGGTGGCTTTATCGTAGGACATAATTAGACGTGCCCCGTTTCGGGTATGATCATAAGTTTCGTCAAGGGTGAGTTGATTTGCCGATTCTTCGTCACTTCCTCCAGTGGTCATTGATTTGCTGTGTCAGTCTCTGAGCATCCAATAAGACTGGCTATCATTACGAAAGCGATTGCTGTGAGAATTCCAAAATTGCGTTTCATGAGTATGCTCCTTTTGATATATTGATATGAACTAATTTGCCATATTTGCTGGCAAAGTTTCAAATTCTGCGAACTGTTCGTTAGGGACGTTCAATTTCGTCTAAGTTCTATTTTCCCTTTCGGAAAAATATGCATAGTTACGATTGAAACTTAAGACTGCGGTTTTCACGCGATTGTGTTTATGAACTTCCTAACGATGCCTTATTAAATTTCGTTTACATCATTTTTATGAGCCTTCTAACGATGCCTTATTAAATTTCGTTTACATCTACATCACTTTTATGAATCGTCTTCTGTGTCAGTTTCGAATTGCCTCGGCAATGCTGCCGTTTAATTAAGCGAGTGATATTAGCGCGCGGTCTCTAACACATCCGCGAAGGGAACGCACCGTGCATTAGGAGCACACGATGCTCCCAGAATATCAGTTCGATTGGTAAAATGCGACGTTAGCGGCTTCTCATGTTAACCTGCTGGAACGCTTCCGCAGGTAAATATCTCCCTAACACATTTTGAAGATTCCTTTCTGTGAGTTTCTGCGGTGTGATCAAAACACACTTGTTTCGCGAGTTCTTGCTCCAAGCCGTTTCAAATTCTTTGTAGGTCAATCGGCGTTTGGAGAGATTGGTAGGATTTTGAAGATAGACTTCGTTGAGTTGGTCGTTGTAATCAGATATGGGCAAAATTTCCGGGGTGCGTCCTTGAAATTGGATCATTACAATGGGGGCCCACCCTTTGGCAACAAATGCTTTCAGGACATCAAAAGATCCACCGGAGACGACGGCAGCATGTTGAACTGTTCCACGCGTCCTTGCGAAGAAATCGTCTAGCCCGGATCTGCTTACAGGTATAGGTTCTTTGAAAGCATTTCTAAGATAAGGCTGTTTCTGCAATTGGACGGTAGCACTTTCAGGTAAGCCTGCTTGGCTCTTTGCAGCCTGCACCGCGGTTTCAGGTACCTGGTACTGTCCTTGACGGGATGGTGTGCAATGGATTGCCAAAAGCGCGAAAACAAGCAATGCGACGCAAGCGCGGACGGTTGAATATGAAGAACTCGTGCGTAATGTTTGGTGAATTTTACTTAAAAAAGACAGATAGCGTCTCATAATTTCATCCCCTTTCATAATATATAAACGGTTTACTTGAGAAATAGTTTACTGGGCACTATTGAGGGTTCTACACAACTCATGATTTTGAACAACTTATGTGAAACCCTCTGAATAGCGGGGCGTGCTACCAGCTTTCGGTTGGAATGGCTTCAGCTCGGAACAGAATCGCGCAAAAGTAATTCCTAATTCAAAAAAAAAAAACTCCCTTTTTTCTTGTTATATCCATATTCGGCCCCCTTACAACAAAGGGCAGGCTTTTTGCCTGCCCTTGAGATAGTATTCCGGCGGCGACCTACTTTCCCGCGGGGTTGCCCCCGGAGTATCATCGGCGCTGAAGGGCTTAACTACCGTGTTCGGAATGGTAACGGGTGGGTCCCCTTCGCTGTAACCACCGGAAAGGTGTATAAGAATATTTGACAACTGTATAGGTATTGAGGGGTCGGTAGAGAAAAATAATTTATCAAGCCCTCGACTTATTAGTACCAGTTAGCTGAACCGCTCACACGGTGTACACATCTGGCCTATCAACCTCCTTATCTCGAAGGAGTC
>CBDHCS010000005.1:0-159015 GCA_965261125.1 Candidatus Poribacteria bacterium
TGATTTTAGAGGTAAAAAACACTTTAAATAGAGAACAGATTGTTGTCTCCCGCACACATCCTGACCTCCTCGCGATGTTATTTGAGCAAGAGGTGCCGGAAGTTTATGAAGGACAAGTTCGCGTAATGGCAGTTGCGCGGGATCCCGGTTACCGAGCCAAAGTTGCTGTTACTGCAAACGAAGAAGGGATTGATGCTGTCGGCACATGTGTAGGGGTTAGAGGCGCGCGAGTCCAAACTATTGTCCGTGAACTCAAAAATGAAAAAATTGATATTCTTGAATGGAATGAGGACCCTCAAGTCTTTATCGCTAATGCTTTAAAACCAGCGGACGGTGTGCGCCAAATTGAACTCAACGAAGAAGAAATGAGTGCAAACGTCATCGTTCCAGATGACCAATTGTCTCTTGCAATTGGTAGACGCGGACAGAATGCCAGGCTTGCCGCAAGATTGACCGGCTGGAACATTGACATAAAAAGTGAATCCGAATCGCCTGTCTCTTTGGAAACATTGTTTAAAACGGATATAAGCGATAATGCAGAGGAGGATACTCCATCTGAAAATGTTGAAGCAGAGTCAGCAGAGGTTGCTATTCCAGAAGCGGAGGAAGAGGAGGAAGAAACAGCTGAAGTTGTTGTTACGCTGACCTTTGATGAGAACGATTCAGACGACACTGCAGAGGCTGCTACTACAGAAGCGGAGGAAGAGGAGGAAGAAACAGCTGAAGTTGTTGTTACACTAACCGTAGATGAGAACGATTCAGACGACACTGTTGAATCAGAAACCGCTGCGGAACTTGAATTAGAATCGACCTCTGAATCTGAGGAGAATTAACAGACACGCCAACCTTCAGGTTCGTAGATAACACTATTGAAGTGAGCTGTTGCCAGAGTCAAAAAATGAAAAGTAATAAATCACCCATGCGGACATGTCTTGGGTGTCGTCGTTCATTTCCACAGAAAACATTAATCCGTTTTGTCTGTCGCGCAGGTGAGGCTTTAGAGTTGGAAGAATCACAAAAACTTCCAGGCCGAGGTGCTTACGTCTGTCGCTCAATGTCTTGTATTGAATATGCTTTTAGAGGGGCTAAACGGGTAAATACATCGCTAAAAGTGAAACTGCCAGTACCGGTTATTACCGAATTCAAACAGACAGTCCTTGAAAAGGAGACTATCGTAGATGAAAAAACCGAAACAGCGAACAGCTGAAACTAATCAAAAAACAACACCGAGCCAAAACGTAAGAGTCTACGAATTGGCAAAACGCCACGGATTAAGTAGTAAAGAACTTATCAAAGCACTGGAAGATTTTGGGGTTCCCGTCAAAAATCACATGAGTACTTTGGATCCAGAGACAATTATGTTGGTTGAATCCGAGTTAGATCCTCAGCAAGAAATAGGTGAAGATGAAGAAAAAAATGTGGAAGTGGCACCCAAAAAAGAAGTTGACATAATCCCCAAAAAAGAAACTGATTTTACACCCGAAACAGCTGAAGCAGAAAAACCTGCGGATGCTCTGTTACAGGTTCAGGAAGGTGTGACAGTTTCCACATTAGCATCAATGTTGAATTTACAACCAACTCAATTAATTATGCAGTTGATGAAATTAAAGGTGATGGCATCGATTAACCAAAGTTTAGACTATCAAACCTTGTTAATTTTAGGGGAACAGTACGGTTTTGGGATCGTACGGCAAAAGACGTTAGAAGAACAACTGCTTTTAGATCAGGAGGATCCGCCCGAATCATTGGTGGCGCGTGCCCCTGTTATTACTATAATGGGACACGTTGACCATGGCAAAACTTCGCTCTTAGATTCTATACGCCAATCTAACGTAAGCGAATCCGAAGCGGGCAATATTACACAACATATCGGTGCATACCACGTTGAATTAGAAAATGGGAATATTGTTTTTCTTGATACTCCTGGACACGCAGCCTTCACAGCAATGCGAGCACGCGGGGCACAGGCAACAGACATCGTAGTACTTATCGTTGCTGCTGATGATGGCGTAATGCCACAAACAATTGAGGCAATTAATCACGCCAAAGCAGCACAGGTCCCCATCGTTGTCGCCATCAACAAAATCGACGTTCCGGGTGCCCGGTCTGACTACGTCAAACAACAATTAGTTGAAAACGAGTTGGTTCCAGAGGACTGGGGTGGGCAAACAATCTGTGTTGAGGTGTCGGCAATAGAAGGAACAGGAATAGAGTTGTTGTTAGAGATGCTTCTCTTGGAAGCTGCTCTCTTGGAATTAAAAGCGAATCCGCATAAGCTAGCCCGCGGCGTTGTGATTGAGGCGCAAGTTGATAAAGGACGGGGAGCGGTTGCAACCGTTTTAGTGCAAAGCGGCACCTTGCAAGTTGGTGATGCCTTTGTTTCTGGACGTTACTCCGGAAGGGTGCGGGCAATGATGAGTGACGACGGCAAACGGATTAAGAATGCTGGACCTTCTACGCCCGTTGAAGTGCTTGGGTTCACCGGAGTACCGGAAGCCGGCGATCTATTTTATGCTGTCGAATCTGAAAAAGATGCCCGTGCCATAAGCGAAGAACGACAAGATAAACACCGCATCTCTAAACTCGGTACACATAGCCATGTGAGCCTTGATGACCTATTCCAACAGATTCAAGAAGGCGACATCAAGGAATTGAACGTCATTGTTAAAGGCGATGTGCAAGGCTCCGTCCAAGCCATATCAGAATCTTTGGTAAAATTGAGCACGGGAGAGGTAAAGATAAATATTATTCACGAAGCCGCTGGCGGTATCACCGAGACGGATATTTTGCTCGCTTCCGCGTCTGATGCTATTGTGGTCGGATTTAATGTTCACCCGACCACAGAAGCAGTCAAAGCTACGGAGGTGGAAGGAATTGATGTGCGAACTTATACGGTTATTTATGACATCATCTCTGATATACGCGCAGCGATGGAAGGATTGTTAGACCCAGAAGTTAGGGAAGTAATTATCGGACGCGCTGAAGTGAGAGAAATCTTTAAAGTACCGCGCCTTGGATCAGTTGCCGGTAGTTATGTCAATTGGGGCAGAATTACATTTAACCAACCCCTTCGTGTGTTGCGCGAAAACCGATTAATTTACGAAGGCAAGGTCGACTCATTGAGACGTTTTAAAGACAACGTCAATGAAGTACAAGCCAATTATGAATGTGGTATCGGCATTGACGAATTTGACGATATAAAAATCGGGGATGTGTTAGAATGTTACGTCCACGAACATGTCGCTCGGACTCTCTGAAATATGGTTCAACGTTTTCACACGGACCCCTTGTTAGAACGAAAATCGGGCACCACAATAGGCTAACATTGTTGTTGCACTCATTCCCAAAATATCTACAATTTAAATGTTTCACATCTTTCTAAAATCTTTCTTTTATTCGTATCCTAAAGCTCATTTCAAGCGTTTTTAAGGATTGAAAATTCAAAACCGTATCACTAAGAATAACGCCAGTTTGATAATAAATGATGTCCGTTCTATAAAAGGTATTTTATCCCGAGGCACACCTTGTCCCACAAACTTTCCAGTTTGCGTTGAATGGGTGCAAACTAAAAGTTTACCCTACAATGTGTTTTTATCAAATGCCTCTGTGGATTGACAACTTTCATTAAAAAAATTGAGATGCATATCGGAGTTTGTAAAATAAAGTTATATCTACCAGAGAGCCGGTCCCTTAAGGAAAAACGCAGGGCAATCAAAAGTTTAATTGCGCGGCTCAAAAATCGATTTAATCTTGCAATTGCTGAAGTTGATGTACAAGATGTCCATCAATCTGCAGTTTTAGCAGCAGTTTCGGTTGCGAATGACGTAAAATTTGTGAATAAAATTTTAGCACAGAGCGTTAAATTTATTGAGGAAAATTCATCAGTAGTTTTGGTTGATTATGAGACAGAATTTTTCTTCTAAAAAAAGATACTTGGTGTGTGGAGGTCTGTGGACATGTTAGAAAATAGAAGACAGGACCGAGTCGGTGCTCTTATTCAGCGGGAGTTGGGTGAGGTTATTCAACATGTTGTGAAAGACCCGCGTGTCGCCTTTTGCACCGTCACCCATGTAGAAGTATCCGCTGACCTCAAATATGTGAATGTGAAGGTGAGTGTTATTGGTGATTCAGAACAGAAGGAAGCATCACTTGTAGGCCTTAAAAGTGCTACGGGGTTTATCAGACGTGAAATTAGTCGGCGTTTAGCGCTCAGGTATTCGCCTGAACTTCGATTTAGTTTAGATGATTCGGTTGACCATATCATGAAAATAGATGAACTTCTCAAAGAAATTGAGACTGAAGAAGAACAGGAGAATTCAGCCCAAGATATTTAGCTGAGATGGATAGTTTTCAAGCACTGCTTACCCTATTTAAGCAATACCAGACGTTTGCAATTTCCACACACGTTAACCCGGATGGGGATGCAATCGGTTCCGAATTAGCGTTGTTCCTATTTCTGAAGAAGTTAGGGAAAACCGTAAAAATCTTTAATACAGATTTAGTCCCGAAAAAGTACCAATTTCTTCCGTATTGGAATAACATCGAAAATGCTAAAGCGTCTACAGATTTTTACCCGGAAGTTTTAGTAATCTTAGATGCAAGTTCACGTGAACGGATTGGACCTTTTCTGAGTAAATCCTTGATTCCGACACATGCTGTCATAAATATCGACCATCATATTACTGCGGAGGCTTTCGGAGACTACAACATTATTATACCCACCGCTTCATCAACAGCAGAAATTATTTATAAGTTTATTAAATCTACGCAGATACCGATTGATGAAGTATCTGCATTGTGTCTATATACCGGTGTAATGTTTGATACAGGGTGTTTTCGCTATAGCAATACAACATCGGAGACACATCAAATAGCAGCAGATTTGATAGAGATTGGGGATTTTGCACCTGATGAAGTTTACCGCCACGTCTATGAACATGTGTCATTAGGGAAGATTCACTTGTTAGCTCAAACCTTGCGGACCTTAGAACTTACTTCTGATGGTAAGATAGCTTGGGTTTTGGTTACGCAATCGATGCTAAAAGAAACGAAAACAACCATGGATGATATGGAAGGTTTTGTCAATCAGATTAAAGCCATTGAAAGTGTTGAAGTTGCTATCTGTGTTTGCGAGTTACCAGGCGGCAAGACCAAGGTAAGCTTACGCAGCGAAGGTCGTGTTAATGTTGCTGCACTCGCGGCGGAATTCAACGGTGGCGGGCATGAACGCGCTTCCGGATGTCGTATTGATCTTCCTCATGCACCTGCTATAAAGGCACTTTTAGCGAGTGCCAAGCAGCATGTTCAAGAAATTTGTTGATTTTTGTGTTCGGCTCTAACGGCACTATATCTACTCCGCAAAGTATATTACTGAGGAAGTAACAATTAGTGGAGAAAAGTTTTGCAAACCTACGATAATTTCGAATCTATCACCGAATTAACGCAGAACTCAGTTGTTACATTTGGCGTATTTGATGGATTACATATCGGTCACCAAGATGTACTCAAAACAGTTCGTGCATGCGCTGATGCCGATGAACTTGTAAGCGTTCTGTTTGGGTTTTATCCACATCCCTTGGCATTCCTTGCGCCGGAAAAATGCCCACCCGTTTTAATGTGCCTGCCGAAACGTATAGAAACACTTGAACAACTCGGAATAGACATTGCAATTTTTGTTAACTTCAATGAACAGATCGCATCAATGTCACCGCACACTTTTGTGAATAGTGTTTTGCTTGAGTCGTGCCGTGCCAAACATGTAGTTGTCGGTTATGCCTGCCAATTTGGAAAAGATCGGGAAGGGAATGCAGCGTTATTGGAATCTATAGGCGAGCAGTTGCAATTTGGTGTTACGGTTGTTCCGCCGACTCAATTAAACGGTTTACCGGTACATAGCACACGCATCCGACAAGCAATTGCAAGAGGGGACCTCGGCTTAGCAGCGCAGCTGTTAGGAAGGATCTACTCCTTGAGTGGTACTATCATACGCGGCGATGGGCGCGGTAGGCAACTCGGTTTTCCTACTGCAAACATTGAACCGGGTGAACAACTTTGTCCCCCCAACGGTGTTTATGCTATTCGTGCAAAATTAGTAGACCGTTGGTTAGATGGTGTTTTAAACATTGGAATCCGGCCAACCTTTAATGGGACAAAATTTCAGGTAGAGAGCCACTTTTTTAATTTTAATGAAGCCATATATGACGAAAATATAGAAATATTCTTTATTGAAAAGATTCGTAGCGAACGTAAATTCTCGAACATGCGTGCTTTGGTACAACAGATTCATAGGGATATCGCTGTTGCTGATGAAATACTTGCGCAGCAACCTAAGACGCATTTATAGTGAATCCAAAATCTAATCATTTTATAGTCGGTTTCCTACCCACAGAACGCCTCTGCGGACTACCTCTTGAAAACTCGAATTTTCAAGCACAGCCATATCGTGTCCCAAGGCGAAATAGAAAATCCTACCCTCGCCATATTTATGGTGGAACGCCATAACATGAGTTTCGTCCTTAGTGTTGTCATAAGCGTGCATCAGATGCTGCGAAGTGTCAGGATTGTGTTTTAGATAGTAGAGTTCATCTGTTACCTCAAAATCAGTTAACCCAGCGGAAATTGGATGATCAGAGTCGCTTACGTTGACTGTGAAATCCATATAAGGACTATGCCCGTTGAAAAATCCGTTGAGCATGCTGTGATAGCCTTCAGATTCTCGGAAGGAAGCAGCTGCAGTGTGCAATCCAAAAAATCCACCACCTGATCGGATATAGTTGAGTAATCCTGCCTCTTGTTCCGCTGTAAGTTCACCAACATCGGTATAGAAAAGTACAGTGTTATAGATGTTAAGACCATCGGCAAGCACAGCGTAATCTCGTGAAAAATCGGCTTCAATGTTATCAGTGTTGTTAAGCATCTTTGTTAGGAACTTTCCGTTCCCTTCATGGTCGTGATAAATACCTTCTGTCCCGATAAATACAAGTGATTTAAGAATGTCCATTTTTCTCCTTTTAATTGTTAGGCATCACAAGAACTTTTACGGAACCGTGTTCATCCCGTCCCGCTGCAACGGCAAAAGCTTGTGAAATCTCGTCCAATCTGAAACGGTGTGTGATCAATGGGGTAGGGTCAAGTTTGCGGGCAGCAAGCAGGTCAATAGCAATTTGGAACTCGGTTTTGCCACCACGCCTGCCATAACAAAATGACCATAGGACCGTCAATTCACGACTGCGGGCAAACCGTTCTGAAAAGGTGAGTGGCGCGCCATGCCCGCCGACCATACAGACTCGCCCCCGTTTTGCTGCAATCTGCGTTGCTTGTTCCAACGTGTTTGCCTTACCACCGACTGCTTCAAAAACGACATCAGCCCCGCGCCCGTTGCTCCAATCCATGATGGCTTCCACAGCATCAGTTTTATCTACATTAATTGGCACGGCACTGACTGCTTCATGGGCAATTTGTATGGGGGTATCCGGCTTTCCTAAAACTGCAATGGATGTCGCCCCTGCCACATTCGCTACCTGTGCAATCGTCAAACCGACGGGACCGCTCCCGATAATCGCAACGCGGTCACCAGGTGAGACCATCGCCCTATTGACAGCATGTACTGCAACTGCATATACCTCTGCCAATGCACCACCTTCAGCGGAGACGCTATCTGGAAGAGAATAAGCATTTGAGGTGCGTGCAACCATATACTCAGCAAAACCGCCACCAGCGTGTCGTAAATTTCCACAGATATTATAGTAACCGTTGTAACATTCCGGACAATTGTTACATGGACTAATCGGCTCAATTGCGACACGTTCCCCTGCTTTATGTTCGGTAACGTCTTTTCCTATATCTACAATTTGTCCCGTTAATTCATGTCCACCGATGCGAGGTGACAAAGGTTTATCCGGTTGATGGTGATATCCGTGCAGATCGCTTCCACAGATACCTGCCGCTTCTACCTGTACCAGGACCTGTCCAGTTTCTGGCGTTGGGTCAGGAACTGTTTCAACTCGAATATCTTTTCCGCCGTAAAATTGGGCTGCTTTCATATTCCCTCCACATGTGCTAAAAGTCTGTATAAAGCGTAGCACAGATAAAAGATTACGTCAAAGCGTTTTCTATATCACAGGACTTACGCATTCCCCCCGCTTGCGGGGGGATAAAGGGGGGTAAAACCTTGAAAAGGACAAAAAATCAGGGTTAATATCCGTGAAAGGACAAAATTCTAAACAGGGATACTTGAATTTGCGTAAGTCCTGTATCAATAGGGTTATTTAGTTTTCTGTCTTTCTTGCGAAGTTTATCACAAATGTTAATATTATGTAATATTCTGTAGGCCGGGTAGAGATCAGTGGAACCCCATAGGTGTCAACTGAAGGAAATATTTCTTGTTCTAAAAACCCTTCTGAATTAGCATGACGATTCGGACTGTCCCATATTTCAGTCCCGACAAATATCAAAAAGCACATTTGTCGGGACTGAAGAGGGTTGCCCATGTTTAGAAAACCCTTAAATTGACACCTATAGTGCGGTTTGAAACCACACCTCTGAGTTAGCGGGCCAACTGATACGCTAAACCCACATCTATGGTTGTCAACGTTTACGAATAAACACCGGGGTTGTGTCGATCATTGATGAAGGGTTGTTTGCTGGTAATACTGTGAGGCAACTAACGAATCTGCCATAGCAGGATTGTGCCGTCGTAGCTGCCGCTGACAATAGTGTTTCCATCTGGAGAAAGAGCCACAGTGTGAACACCTTCCGTATGTCCTGTGAGTGTATTTTTGTGTTCTCCAGTATGTGCGTTCCACAATCGCACCGTCTTATCATGGCTGCCAGTAGCGATCGTCTTTCCATCCGGAAAAAATACTATGGAGAAAACTACTTCTGTATGCCCACTGAGTGTCGCTATATGTTTACCTGTGCTTGCGTCCCATAACTGCACTGGAGGATTGTCGCCGGTTTCTGTAGGGTCCAGGGTTGTAAGTTCGCCCGTATTTGCGCCCCTCAAGTGCTGTGGGGCGTTCTCGCCGTAAATTCCGGTAGCGAGAGTGTTTCCATCTGGAGAAAACGCTACAGACTTGACAGCCCCCTTATGTCGTAATGTGTTTTTGTGTTCTCCAGTCCGTGCGTTCCACAATCGCACTGTCTTGTCAGCACTTGCACTGGCGATAGTTTCTCCATCCGGAGAAAATGCCACGGAATAGATCGGACCTGTATGTCCTTTGAAAGTTGATATGTTTTTTTCTGTTTGCGTATCCCACAAACGTACCGTGTTATCGAGGCTTCCTGAAACGATCGTGTTTCCGTCTGGAGAAAATGCCACGGAATAGATCCCTTCTGTATGTCCTTTGAAAGTTGATATGTTTTTTCCTATTTGTGCGTCCCACAATTGCACTGTATTGTCAAACTTTCCACCAGTAACTATCATATTCCCATCCGGAGAAAACATTACGGAATCAACATCACCCGTGTTCCGTCCTATGAGTGTATTTTTGTTTTTTCCTGTTCGTGTGTCCCACAACTGCACTGTTCCATCATGATGACCACTAACAATGGTTTTACCGTCCGGAGATAACACTATGGAAGTGATCGACCACGTATGTCCTGGGAGGGTGTTTTTGCGTTTTCCTGTTTGTGCGTCCCACAAATGTACTGTATTGTCCCAACTCCCCGTAGCGATAGTTTTTCCGTCCGGTGAAAACACTACAGAAGTAACAGCACCTTTATGTCCTGAGAATGTGCTTTTGTGCTTTCCTGTTTGTGCGTCCCACAACCGGGCTCTACTCCAATGCCCAGTAACGATCGTCCCTCCATCCGGTGAATACACTACGGAGCGGGCACTATCTGTGAGTCCTTTTAGTGTATTTAGTCTACTTTTGTATTCTCCACTGTTTGTGTCCCACAAACGTACCGTGTTATCTTTACTTGTAGTAACGATCGTCCTTCCATCCGGAGAAAATGCGATAGCACGGACACTGTCTGTATGCCCAGTAAGTGTATTTTTGTTCTTTCCTGCCTGAGTATCCCACAACCGCACTGTTTTGTCCTCACTCCCAATCGCAAGAATGTTTCCATTCGGGGAAAATGCTAAAGAAACGACATTAGGAGGAAATGCTGCAGAAGTGGCATAATCTGGTGGACCTCCTGTGGATACAGCCAAATCTGTACCTCCTGTGAATATAATTTTGTGTTCTCCTGTCTGAGTATCCCACAACCGCACTGTGTTATCTCCACTACTCAGGGTAGCGATAGTAGCACTATTAGGGGAAAATGCTATAGAAGTAACAGACGATGTATGTCCTTCGAGTGTAGCTAAGTTTGTCCCTGTCCGTGTATCCCATAGCCGGACAGTTTTGTCATAACTTGCTGTAACAATCGTTCCTCCATCCGAAGAGAATGCGATGGCACAGACACTGTCCGTATGTCCAGTAAACAAGTCAATTTCTTTTTCTTTACCGGGACGCGCGTCATAAATCCAAATTCCGATGGAACTTGCAACGGCAAGCCGAGTACCATCCGGCGAGAAAGCGACATTTCCTGTTATATCACCTTTACCGAGGCGCGCTTTTGCACCTTCGGGCAGCGCCCATTGTGTATAGTCTACTGAGTCGGATAAACTCTGATTTGATTCCTGTCCCGTGCCATTACCTCTACCGGGAGTATCAGAATTATTTCCAACTATATTTCGAATATCCGGTTTTGCATCAATCTCCTGGACTATAGGTGCATCAATAAGTTCTACTGCCATCTCAGACTGCATGTCCAAACTATAAGGTTGCTGGAAGCGCGCTAAATTCTTACTGCCCATGCCAAGTATGAACACAATCAAAATGGCACCAGATGCAGCCAACACCCACGGCATAAAAGGATTGCTTCCAGAAGGTGCAACAGGATTAAGATGTGCAACTTCTCTCATTATGTTTTCAGTTAAGTTTGCGGATATTTGGAAATTGCTGAGTGCCTCTCTAATCATCGGTTCCTCCTTCTTTAGTCTTGCCTTGCACGGCTGAGCCTACTCTTAATCGCACTTGACGATACACCTAAAAATCTGCTAATCTCTTCACACGTCATGTTGCCGAAGTAGTGTAGGACCATTACCGTCCGCTCACTCTCTTTTAGTTTAGAGAGCAACTTTTTGACGACTTCGCGTTGTTCATCTACCGTAACTTTTGCTTGTTCTGTAGCGACATATTGGGAATATGTCGGTTCTTCTATTATCTCAGTATCTATGTCTTCAAGCGATTCTGTCTCCAGGTGTTTTTTACGGAGCCATGCAAGGCATTGGCGCGTTGCAATTACGTATAGCCATCCAGAAAACTGATTCGGGTTTTTCAAGGTTGCCAATTTTTGATAGACCTTGAGAAAAGTATCTTGCGTAATTTCTTCAGCGATGTGAAAATCGCCTATTTTCCGCCAAGCGAGTGCATGCACCTGTTTTTGGTATTTTTCCACCAAACTGGCAAAGGCAGTATCATCACCTGCAAGGATACTATATATCAGTTCAGCATCGTTATTTTTCATCAGATACCTCAAAAAAGTGATAAATTAATGTCCTCTATATATAGTGACGCGGGGAGAGGGCAAAACGGTCGCATAATTCTGAAAAAAACTGTGGTTCAAGCTGTTTTTTCATGGAATAGATAGATTTCACAGGGGAATTTATTTCACAAACTGGAAAATTTGAAAAGATGTTGAGCTGCTGATTATCTCTATGGGGAGGTGTGGTTTCAGCGTGGGGAGACCTATTCAGAAGCAACTTTTTGTTTGATGTGGCACGCAATTAACGTACCTTCCATAGCAGAATTGTACCATCATCACTACCGCTGGCAATCATGTTTCCATCTGGTGAAAACGCAACGGAAGTGAGGCTAAACGGATCCGCAGAGTGGGTATTAGTGTGTTCTTTTGTGCGGGTATCCATAGGCGTCAATTTAAGAAAAGTAAGAACGATTTTTTGAAAAAAGTTGTTAAATGAAAACACCTTTTGTATAATATAGAAAAATAACCTTTATATTGAACAGAGAGGTGTTTCCAATGAATACATTATCACAAATTCCTGAAAAAATGCAACAGATTCTGACAATGACTGATGATGATGCAGCACGCAATACAGGTTTTGTCAAAAGAAACCGCAAACTGACAGGCAGTCAGTTCGTGCAAACACTTGTTTTCAGTTGGTTAGAAAACCCAGATGCCACCTATACGCAACTCACACACACGGCTGGTTCCCTCGGCACACCTATCACGCGTCAAGCGATTGAACAGCGATTTACACCCGAAGCCGCAGAGACCCTCAAAGCAACTTTTGATGCTGCTGCGGTTGAGGGTATTTCTGCTGATCCACAAACGCTCCCACTTCCGCACGGACAATCACAATAGGTTTTCGCAAGTCTATCATATACCTCCGAGAAGTTTTTGATAAAATAAAACGAGCCTTTCAAAACGGATGCTATATTGAGGGCGGGCTGATAGAAACACAACATTGGAACATCTTGAAAATGCTATACAAAATCATTAAATTGACGCCTATGGTGCGGTTTCCTAACCGCACTTATTAGGGTGTTCACATGTTTCAAATTTACCGGACTTACGCATTCCCCCCGCTTGCGGGGTTAGGGGGGTAAAATAGGCAGAAATTGGAGTTTTTAACCCTCTAAAACCCTTATCAGGGGAACTTTTAAACACATTACGTAAGTCCTGTTTACTATAAGTTTTATAATACCACATTTTACAAATAAGGAATTTTTATGGACATCATTTGTGCTTCTATCTGCTACCGAGGCTATGCTGAAGACGAAGTCACCGCAACCTTGAAATACGCGCCAAAAATCGGCTACCGCGCTATGGAGATTCACGGACCGCTTATCTGGAGCGTTGATGCTGTCCACGCATTTGACGTGGATGGCATGAAAAAGGAAATTGAAAAATCTGGCATGAAGTGTGTCGGTCTCTATCCTCCCGGTTGGGGCGGTAACGATAATGCCGATGTGAAAACACGTGCCGAAGCAATAGCGAAATGTGTAAATATTGCCGAACAACTCGACGCTACACATTTGACAACCAGCGGTGCACAACGTAGAACTGAACCTGGTGCATTAGACAGAGTGATTGCTTGTGTTCGCGAGGTATTGGCACGAATACCAGCTGAAAGTCACATCAAATTGACACTTGAACCACACCACGGAAATGTGCTTGAGCAACCAGAAGATTTTCAACGAGTATTAGACTCTATTCCTGATGAACGAGTAGGTGTCTGTATAGATACCGGACATTTCCACACGTCCGGTGTAGATACGCTTGCTGCTATTCGTCAGTTCGGTGCACGTATCTATGCGGTGCATCTCAAAGATCATATCGGTGCTGTATCTGTCGGCATCGGGCGCGGTGAACTCAACCTTCAAGAAATTATAGCAACACTCCAAGACGCAGACTATCAAGGCGATCTCACACTTGAACTGGAGGTAGAAGACCCAGAAAACCTACCACGCTATACTGAAGAAGCGTATTTCTACCTTAGCGGGATGTTAGGTTTGCGTCTATAATAAGAATGGAAATAAAACCTACTGCTGCCAACTTTCAATGAAATCTGAAACGCTATAATTTGGCGGCATCTCATTGAAATAGTACCGCATCGGTCCTGATTGAAAACCTGGCAAAAAGTGTTCTTCGTCCGTTTTCAGGAGTGCATCAAGCGGTTTGAAACGTTCCCAAAGAACAACTGCTTCCTCCCGCGTGAAACGTTCCTCAGCGAAGGGCGGTCCCCAATTAAGCGTGATGGAATGAAATCCTTTTCCGCGGTTTCGCAGGTCATCGGGAATATCTTCAAGTTCACATCCATGTGTCAGTGCCACAAAACATGCAGCTTTACATAAAAAGACTGTAGATAACAATTTTCCTTTCTCACCTCTATCTGGGTGTAATTTTTCAAGTGCTATGTGATAAGCGGTGGCATTCTTTTGAATCACAGCTTGAAGTGCGTATTCGGTCCACATTTGCATCTGATGGCTCCGTTTTTCCCACCGATCAAACATCTCTTGCACACGGGGTGAGAGATAATCCATATAATTTAGATTTGGATAGTGAGTAAAATTTGAAAACCCACCATGTATTGTGCGGCGCATCTTCTGGCTGTAGTTGCTTCCCCAATGCAAGATTGGCAAAATATAGACCACACCATCACCTGCATTGAGATGTGTTTGCACTCCATCTGGCAAAGGTACTCGCGGATCCGTCAACAATTGTTGGTTTTCCTCATCTGTGTTCACTCGTAGGTGGCTACCAGGGATAACCCATAAAACACTATCATCGTAGAGTGAAAGATTCCACTGTACGTAGCGCGGTCCCGTTTCCAAAATATCATCAAGATAACCTTGTAGGGGTGCCGTATCAATCGGGTGATGATCGCGATGCCAAGCAGCAGGTCCTCGGTCACTCACTGGATTACACATAAGCATCATTTCGGTAACACCAGCATCCTCCACACCGAGCAGCTCACTACTAACGCCTTGCATGTTCTCGTGTGCCCAAATTTCAATGGCACTCGCTGTTTTTTTGTCTACAAGACCAGCGAGCGGTTCGCGTCCGAGAATTAAACGGGGTTGCGCCGAAGCCTCCCACACGCCTCCCGGTGGGTCATGTGGCTGCCGTTCCTTCACCCATATATCGAGCTGCCGTGATACCATCAGTTCATAACTTTTCCGAAGTTCATCCAGTTCATCTGGAGGAATTACTTCTCGCAGGACGAGATACCCTTCTTCGATGAATTGAATCCGATTTACTTTCATAGGTTCTTTCCTAATGTGCGTTGCCCAGCGCGTTAACTAAGTCTCTTTAGTTGCTAAACGTTACCCACGTCCAACATAGAGTTGTCCAACGGGTAACACCGTTGCCTCTAACATATTGATATTAGGTGGCAGCGTTGCCATGAGGACAGCAGCTTTAGCAAGTTCGTCAACATCCATCATCGGCTCAGACGGAGGAAATGGATGGTTCTGAATTCGTTCAACATAAGTATTGCCGGGTTGCAAGCAGCTCGCCGTAATACCGTGGGCTCTACCTTCCAATGCTATTACCTGCGTCAATCCCCATATCCCGAATTTACTTGCACTATAAGGCGCGCTACGTGGACGCACACGGTGTGCAGAGATACTACCGATATTGATAATACGTCCGCCTTCACCTTGTGCTTTCATAATCCGTATCGCTTCACGCGAGCAGAGAAACGGTGCACGGAGATTCACACCTATCACCTTATCCCATGCTTCCGTTGAAAGTTCGTCAATCGGACCGCCATCAAACGAACCAGCATTGTTAACAAGGATGTCTAAGCGTTCATATTCAGCCATCGCTTTTTCAAAGAGGACCTTAATTTGTTCCTCATCAGTAACATCAGTCGAGACAGCAAGAACTTTAACATTCATTTCGCGTAGTTCATTAGCAGTTTGCGAAAGCTGTTCAGCATTCCTTGCGGCAATAGTCAGACTTGCGCCTTCCGCAGCAAACCCTTTCGCTATGCCTTTCCCAATTCCTCTATTGCCCCCAGTAACAATTGCAACCTTTCCTTCTAATTGACCCATTACGGATTCTCCTTTAACAATTCTAATAACAAACTTTCTGTTCTAATTGCTTGCACCTTATTTCCTGCAAGGCGCATTGCAGCGAGATGTGCATGTAAAAATGCTAAATCTTCAGGTGTATCTACGTCGTACCAAGGGGGTAGAAGCTTGAGCGTAGCTTCTACGGTCTGAATACGTTTTACTGTCTGTTGAAAAACCTGCGGCGTACTCCACGCAATTTCCTCAAAGATAAACGGAACTATTTTATTGAGATTTTCTATTGAAAAACCGATAAGATAATAACCGCCATCTACACTTGGACCAATAACAATATCGCGCGAGTCGAGACCTGCAACCGCTTCAAGAATATATGAAAGGGGAAGTGTCGGACTGTCGGAACCGACCAGTAAAATCTTTTCATATCCATTTTCGGATGCCCATTGCGTGGCAGAAGTAAGACGCACGCCCCAAATCTACGCCTGTTTGTGGAATGTAGGTAACATCGTTCCCAATTAACGCTTGTAAATCGCTTTGACTCTCTGGCGGCGTATATGTGATAACCAAATCTATATTCGGGAGTTCAGCAAGGTTTTGGCACCAATCCAGGAGAAAAGCACGATATAACGATGCCGCTTGCTCTGGAGATAATATTGGAAGTAGCCGCGTTTTTACCTGATTCGGGATCGGGTTTTTCGCGAAGACAATTAGACATGGACTCGATTCAGTATTCATCTGATGCATCTCTCGTTTTAATAAACTTAAACAAGTTCACGCACCTCCAATTTATCAGATAACCGGGCAAAACGTCAACATAGAGTTGGATGTGTAAAGTTTTGGTTATATAATCTAAGTTGCCACATAGTAGCACAATTTGTTAGATTGTGTCTGTAAGGGCACAAACTAACAGATTGTGGGACAACTACTGTTATCCGCTATATTTCCGAAACAAGTTTATGAAAATGACCAATAACCTGAAAGTTCGCTGTATTAGGATAGGATACCATTTTTTATTATTCCCCCGCAACATCTCTGAACATCAGTGTTTCTACAAAAACTTTACACACTCCCTCTCAGGGTTATTTATAGTAAAGCCCATAATTATTTGGACACTTTTGTCCTTGTCCGCTCTCCCCCCGCTTGCGGGGGGTTGGGGGGCGGGATAAAGGAATATTTTCGTGTGTCCACTTAATTGTCGATTCTACTATAATGGGACACTTCTGTATCGCACCCTGTATGAAGATTAATTTATTAATTCGGTAATTTTCTATCCGTACGAGGCAAGTGTACTCCCCCGCTGGCGAGGCGGGGAATGCCTAAAGACGAATGCGCCTATGGCATTCGCCATGATTCATACCCGGGGAATGCCAAAAGGCATTCATACCGTTGATTTCTTGATTTCTTCCTAACCTCGCCCAATTACCGAAATATTTTCTTAATCTTCATTTAGGTTGCGGACTCAGATGCACAACCTAAATGAAGATTAAGTTTTTAATTGGGTAATTATAATTTACTCCAAACCCCGGTAGGTGCGGTTTCCTAACCAATATATCTCCACGAATTACCTAATTTATTTTTTTATCTTCATATAGGTTGTGCTACAACTTCTCTTGTCCGTTATGTTTCTGAAATAGGTTTATGAAGTTGAGATCGGTATTTGATTAGTTTTGTCGCTGACACCTTGCTGCGTGAGGGTAACGCCTAACTCATGAGAAACGACAGAGAGCAAGTGGCTTGTTAGCGCACCCCACTTTTTCGTGAGGCACGCATCGTTTTGCCATCTATAGCAACTGCGTCAAGACATCTTGTCAAATCGGGACAGCTTTCTATCATGATGTGGACCCATTGTGTCAGGGTTTCTTCTAATACCACAACATTTAATCTTTTCAATAGATTATGAATAGTTGCAGCACAAGGTGTTTTCTTGTGTGTCCATCCGAGTGCTTTTGCGAGTTTCGGTTGGGTTCGTGCCTAAGTTGCGATGGAGGTATACCCTTTATGTCCACACATCAATCCGATAACGATAAGGGCAAGAATGGATTTCAACGGATGTCGTCTTCCTTTATTCTTGCGTAGGTCTTCAAGTTTTGCTAACATATTCATCAAGTGGCAAGATATTCTTCTTGTCATTGTTCACCTCAAAATAGGTAGTTTTAAGGTGAAGTATAGCAGGTATGGTGTCCAAAATCACGCTATATCTGCTTTTCATAAATAATAACAAATGTGATAAAATCTACCCGAAAAACCTAAAACTAAATAACCCCGCGTGAAGATAGAAAGAGTTGAAAAAAGTTAGCAGATTTGATAAGCTGCGTTTGCATAGGATAGCCTCCTAATGCATAATGAGTCCTCAGTTTTTATCAATTAGGATGATGTCTTACTGGTTTACTCGCTAAACATTTATTATATACAAACTTACGTAATAGGTTCAAAAGCCTTCTCCCCTCGCTTGCGGGGGGATAAAGGGGGGTGTATTTACGGAATTCGAAACACAAAAACTTACCGAGTGAACCACTTACGCTAAATGTCAAGCGAAATCTTCAAAACAAAACGCATTTTCATAATTCACCATATCGATTGAATTGAAAAGTTGTTAGCTTGTGTTATTGTACCGATATTTAGAACTTATCTGTAAACAGGTATAGAAATTTTCCGACAAAGGAGAAATCAATGGAAAGATACCGAGTTGCTATTTTGGGTTGTAGAGGACGTGGAACAGCAGCTGCACGTGCATATCACGCGCACCCACGCACCAAAATTGTTGGGCTTTGCGATTTGATTGAAGAAAGACGCAGAACATTAGGCGATGAAGTCAACGTAACAGCACAGTTCGCCGATCTTGATGAGATGATTCAACAAACGTCACCTGATATCGTTGCGATACCTACTGGTACTGAGTTTCACTACGATTTGTGTATGCGTGTTTTAGAACACGGCGTGCACATTGAAGTGGAAAAACCGATGTGTGTTGATCTTATGGAAGCTGATGCTGTGATAGCAAAGGCTGAGGAAAAAGGAGTGCAGGTAGCTGTGCATCATCAAGGGAGAGTTGGAGCATCTATGCAAGCGATTGCGCATGCCTTCAATGCCGGCAAAATTGGTGAATTGCGCTATATGTACGGCAGTGGAAAAGGATACTACGGTGGTTATGGCTTGATGAATATCGGCACGCATATGCTCAATAACATGCTACATTTTGGGAAGCGATGTGAAAACGTTGTCGCACAATTGACAACCGGCGGAAAGCCAATCACACCCTATGACGTTGCCCCATCACCAAGTGGCATGGGAACTATTGCAGGTGAATATATCACGGCAACGATGCAGTATGAAGGCAACGTTACCGGCACATTACTGCAACACCGTTTCGGCAAGATGGACACCAACGCTTATGCTATGGAACTCTTTGGCACCGAAGGCAGACTCTTTTGGAAAAAGCGGTGGTGCATGGCACTTACCAACTCCACATTACCTTCCCGATGGCACAAACGACAAGTGGGAAACGCTGGAACTTATCTACCCTGACCACTATGACCCGAAAAGCAGTGCGGCTGAAGCCGATTACTGGTTTGTTGAGGAATATATCAATGCTTTAAATGAAGGTAGAGCACATACCTGCAGCGGTTATGCCGGACGACATATCATTGAGATGATGATGGGCATCTTTGAATCTGCAGCTTATGGCATACGTGTGAATCTTCCCCAGAAAAACCGAAAACATCCATTACTACGGTGGCGTGAGGAATCAGGATTACAACCACCAACAGAAATGCCACGCGGTTACGGTGAGTGGTTAACGTTGGAATCTAAGCGAATCCGTCAATGAAATCGTGTAGTAGCTGCGGTTTCCTAACCGAACTAAATACTTTACACCTATTTTTCTACTATTGACAATTTAGTGGCGCTACGTTACAATAACAACTACTCGTAAAACAGTTGTTTAAAGAAGCGGAACAGCAAGCAGTATAAAAATTACAAGGGGACAAAATGAAGTTCAAACGCGAAGAAATTTTAACGCATTTACGCAACAACATTGATGCAGGCAAACCCATCATCGGCGCAGGAGCAGGGACCGGTATTTCTGCGAAATGTGAGGAAGCTGGCGGCATCGACTTGATTATCATATACAATTCCGGCAGATTCCGAATGGCAGGCAGAGGTTCACTCGCAGGCATGATGCCTTACGGAGACGCAAACCAAATTGTCGTTGAGATGGCAAGCGAAGTGCTCCCTGTTGTCAAAAATACGCCTGTCTTAGCGGGTGTCTGCGGGACCGACCCCTTTCGTTTGATGGATATATTTTTAGCGCAAATAGATGCTGTCGGATTTTCCGGTGTACAGAACTTTCCAACAGTCGGATTGATTGATGGCACATTCCGCCAACTCCTTGAAGAAACCGATATGGGATACGGCCCCGAAGTGGAAATGATTCGCACAGCACACCAGATGGGTTTGCTTACCACACCGTATGCATTTAACGAATCTGAGGCTGAACAGATGGCAGATGCAGGGGCAGATATTCTCGTCGCGCACATGGGACTTACGACGAAAGGTTCTATTGGAGCAAAAACTGCTTTTACGCTTGAAGATGCTGCAAAACGGGTGCAAGCCATCCATGACGCTGCAAAAGGTGTTAACCCTGAAATCCTTGTAATCTGCCACGGTGGCCCAATCGCTGAACCTGAAGATGCCACCTACGTCCTTGAAAACACCAAAGGCGTTGTCGGATTTTATGGTGCGTCAAGCGCTGAACGCCTCCCGACAGAACGTGCAATTACGGAACAAATTGAAGCTTTTAAAAAAATAAAGTTATAGGACTCAATACCTTCGCCAATTATATTGAAAGGAATTTTATTTGCGAAGTCTCGCAAACATCACAGAAAAATTAGATATAAACATATTTTGGGAGTAGTAATTTATGGCAGAAACGAATGAACGTGTTGACGGCGGCACACTTCCCGATTGGGAAGTCGCTGAATTACCAGCACCGCCACGATATAAATTTGGTAGAGCGTTTAGAAGTATCTTAGGACCAGGAATCATAGCACTTGGTGCTTCAATCGGCAGTGGGGAGTGGTTACTGGGGCCTAAAATTACGGCACAATATGGTGGCACGCTACTCTGGATTGCGACTATAGCAATCGTACTTCAAGCAGTTCTAAACACGGAAGCAATCCGTTACACCCTTTACACCGGCGAACCGATGCTTAGTGGATATATGCGTAGTAAACCGGGACCACGGTTCTGGGCTATTTTCTATTCAAGTATAGATTTTTTCGCCATTTGGCCTGGATGGGCGATGGCAGCTGCGACCGCGCTTGCTGCTGCATGGCTGGGGTTTATGCCCACAGATGCTGAGCAGAACACTGTTCGCATCTTTGCATATCTCATCTTTTTCGGTTGTCTTGCCATTGTCATGTTTGGTGGAAAAATTTACAACGCACTTGAAAAAGTGTTACTCTTCATGGTTGTTTGGATTATAGGATATTTGGTAATCGTAGACGTGTTTATGGTACCGCTAAATGTGTGGTGGGCCGTCATAAAAGGTTTCTTTAGTTTTGGTGTATTGCCACCAGATGTACGTTCAGAAGACTTTGATTGGTTGTTACTCGGTGCGTTTGCTGCTTATGCAGGAAGTGGGGGTTTAGGCAATATCACGATTTCTAATTACGTCCGCGATAAAGGATGGGGCATGAGTAGCCTGGTGGGGGCAATTCCATCTATCATCGGCGGAAAAAACGTCAAGCTATCTCACCTGGGGAAAGTGTTTCGCATCAGTCCTGAAAACCTTGAACGTTTTCGTGAATGGTGGAAATATGTCCGATTTGAACAGTACTATATCTGGGTGATCGGTTGTTTTATCGGTTTAGCACTTCCTGCAATGTTAACATTGGCTTATCCACCTGAAGAAATAATGAATGATTGGTCTGCTGCAGCATACCAAGCAGATGGCCTTGCAGCTAAAGGTGGTAGAATCATGTGGTACCTCACACTGTTATGTGGGTTTTGGGTGCTTTTCTCAACACAACTCGGCAGTGTGGACGGCGTTCCACGACGGTTTACAGATATTATTTGGACAGGTTTCAAAAGCGCCCGAAAAATGGGTGACCACAACGCAAAATGGATATACTATCCGATTCTCATCGTCTATATCCTGTGGGGTGTTATTGCAATGTATTTGGCAAAACCGTTACTAATGATAATAGTATCCGCAACGGTGGGCGGTTATCAACTTGTGATTTGTGCACTTCACACATTATATGTTAACCGAAAATTCTTGCCGAAAGAGATACAACCCCCGATATGGAAACAGATAGGTCTGCTGTTGTGTGCGGGGTTCTATTCTATTTTCGGAACAATTACGGTTTACCAAAAAGTACTTGAGCCTTATATTTTACCGATTTTTCAGTAATGGCAACTTGTTTCAAAACAGCTTGCCCATAAAGGCATGAATTACGTGAGGATGTGCATAAAGTGGTTTCCTAACCACACTTTATACATCCAGGACTTACGCATTCCCCACGCTTGCTATTCTTAGCCCCTCGCTTGCGGGGGGTTGGGGGGATAAAGGGGGTAAAACCTTGAAAAGGACAAAAATCAGGGTTAAAATCCGTGAAAGGACAAAATTCTAAACAGGGATACTTGAATTTGCGTAAGTCCTGACATCAATTTAAGAAATTATTGAAAGGAGAACAGTATTGAAACAAAAGATTATTAGGGCATTTCTATCGTTGTTAACACTTCCGATTGTTGTTGTGATGAGCATTACCTTTATGATGATTGTTGGTTGCGATGAAGGAATGAATATGATTGATCCGGTGATAACAGAGCCGGGAGAGGAACCAATGACGCCTGACGGTCCGATAACGACTAATGGCGATATGAAACAACCGCCGGAAGAAATTCCTGGCGACAACAAAAATCTCGGATCAGAACAGCCGGAACTAACACCGGAACCGGATCCCGAGAAACCAGAGACATCGGAACCAACGTCAACCGTGACAATTACCGCGGTGACGCAGGCGAGTGACACATCAGTCACCGTCTCCGGTACGAGCACCAATATCCCCGAAAGGGCGAAAGTAACTATCGTGCTGGGCGATGGCGCCATCACCGTGAAGGCAGTCGTTACTAAAGACGGCACCTGGACAACAACCGTGCCTGCTAAAAAGACAGCACGGCTCAGCCCGGGAACCATAATGGTGAAAGCAACCGCGAAAAAGGTAACAGCCAAAAGCTCGTTTGAGATTGCGCCGCCGCCAGAACCGACACTGACGATTGACACCGTGGTACAAGCAGACGATGGCTCAGTCACCGTCTCTGGTACGAGCACTGAGATGCCTACAGGAGAAACAGTAACCGTCACGTTCGCCGGTACTCTCATCGTGACAGCCACTGTTGACAACACCGGTGCCTGGACAGCGATGCTCGCCGGCACGAAAGCGGCGAATCTCGTCGTAGGGACTGTAGGGGTGAAAGCCGCCGCAGGCGCAGCAACGGCAGCAAGCTCATTTGAGAACAACCCGCCTGATCTGGCACACGGCATTCCTGTTTCTACGGATGTGGAACGCATCAAGATAAACATCGTTGCTGATGTCTACGGAGCGGATGATCCGCATTTCCAAGAGACATATCAACGACTTGATGCAGAATACGGCTCATTCTTTGATTTGGAGACCGAAGAAGGACAGGCGTATTTTCGCAAATTTGTTGTGTACAGATACAAAAACATAGGACTTGGAAACAGGGTTCCTGACGCTGATGAAAGGTGGGCATTGCGAGACCAATACTTTGAGGAGGCCTATGGCTTCTCTGCTGATTTCGCAAGGTGGTTGGTCTTTGAAATCTACCTCAAAGAAACCGGAGAGAAAATCACCGGGCTTTGGCAGAAAAACGGTATTGCCATGGAATACCTGCTACTCCAGATAGCCAATCCGGATGCGACCGAGGAAGAACTTTTGGAACTCCTGCGAGAATCCATTAGGGCGGGAAATGTGAGTATTGCTTTCTAAATTATTCTTCAACTATACATAGCGACCTACAAAATTGTAGGTCGTTATTTCTTTTACCAAGAACTGTCACTCGTATCACATAGTGCTGTGCCTCTTACTTGCAGATACCGCCGGCTTTGAAATCACATTCCTGAGGATAAGTGCAATGATTGTCATGGTAGCATTCTACACAAAAGCCAAATGCACAAGTTGGTGTAGAACCAGAGCAATCAGAATTAGATGAACACTCGGTAAAACAATGGGTTCCAAAAAGATTGTCTGCGCTGCACGACATTCCTGAACCGCAAGATTCTTGTACTTCCGCTTGACAACTGGAAGAAACATCCACTACAGCAGTATTATCACTATTACATATAACCCCTGAATTACAACAATATGGTTTGTCATTGGTACTATCATCCGCACCGCCAAAAGCACCATCACAAGTCCAGGAAACATCATCGTCGTATTGGTCGGTGGTATAACAAGTGGCAGCACTGTTAGTACCCTCGTCGCAGCCGCTTGCCTGCACTGTCCTGTCAGCACTGCCGACCGTCACCGTCCCAGAGCCGCTTGCGGTATCCGATCCGCAAATTTTGTTGTCAAGCTCACAAGTTACACCAACTGAACCACTATGGTAGTCTGAATCCAAACTTGTGGGTCTGTAGTAATAATAATCTGTTTCACCTGAAGCGTTTGTAGCAGTGTACCGGTAAGAGCAGAAATGGTAACAACCAAGGAAAGTGGCGTTAGCACAAATACAGCTGGAAGAAAATGAAGTACACTCCTCATAAACGTCAGATTGAGTCGCTTGGGCATAATCAACACACCAAAATCCTCCACCGCAGTCTGCGCCTGTTGAGCAGGAATTCCCAAAACTAAAACTGTAGTAACCTATGCTCTGTGGTGCCGCATTGCCACACTTTCGATTAGCAGGAGGAACCACACAAGAGCCGTTAGCATCAACACCAACAATCTTAGCACCTTCTTGATAATCGTAATAACTACTCATGCTCACCATGGTACCGGAACTGTTTTTATAGAAATAACTTATTACAGGAGATGAATAATCATCACACCAAGAAGAATAATCATCATCAACAATGTTTGTCCCTGCGGTTGTGGCGAGACAAGACACACAAGAATTACTACTCTGCGACCAAGAGCCATTACTGCAGGTGTAAGAGCAGGAACCGGTATAGCCGGTGGCACAAGTGCCGCTCGAAGAGCCGCTTGCGGTGGCAGCGAGGGAACAGTTTGAAATTGTTTGCGCAGTGCAGGAGGAAGGGGTGGGGGTGGGGGTGGGGGTGGGAGTAGAAGGTGCAGCAGGCGTACAGGTCACACTACTGTCTATTTTTTCATCAGAAGTGTCCAAAAAATAGGCAATTTCACCAAACAAACCGCCAAAAACAACCCTTTTCCGTTGGCATAAAAATTGCTTAACGTTAGATATGCCTCCTTAGGTGAGTCGGAACTACAATCTCTGCAAAGCAAAATTGCATGCGTTAGGTTAAGATCCCTGATATTTCTCAACCATTTAGAGATAGAGTTTCCGACTCTTTTTTATCCCCAAACAGACATCCTATATTCAACAGGACGGACGCATTCCCCTCGCTTGCTATTCTTAGCCCCTCGCTTGCGGGGGGTTGGGGGGTCGGGATAAAGGAGGGTGTATTAGAGTATTCAAAACACAAAAACGGACCGAGTAAACCACTAAGAATCCAAATGTGTGTCTATCTGCTTAAGAACGTTTTCATAATCCGCTTCTAATTCCAGTGGGGTGTTAAAGTAGCGCGGTTTCGGTTGATCGGTAACGCTGTGATAAGCCACCTTGAAATCCGGGAATTTCAGTCCGTTAGCAGTAGAAATCACAATAACCCGATCATCTTTTTGGATCTGTTTGCGTTCAACCATTTTTATAAGTACAGCCAACGCAACCCCTGTATGTGGGCAATTGAATAACCCTGTCCTATCTGCTCTGGCAGCGGCGTCAGCCAACTCCTCTTCAGATGCCTGATCTACGATACCATCAAACTGACGTAAGACACGGATAGCACGATGAACAGAAACAGGATTACCAATCTGAATTGCAGTAGCTTGCGTGGATTGTGCAGTAATCGCGCTAAACTCTTTGAACCCCGTTTGAAAACTACGATAAAGCGGATTGGCGCGTTCAGCTTGCGCGCAGGCAATGCGCGGCAGCTTATCTATCATACCTAAATCACGCATCATCAAAAAACCTAAGCCAAGTGCAAACACGTTGCCAAGGTTACCGCCCGGTATAATAATCCAATCTGGCACCTCCCAATTAAACTGCTGCACAATTTCAATACTGATCGTTTTTTGTCCTTCAACGCGAAGTGAGTTGATAGAATTAGCAAGATAGAAATCCTTCCGCGCTGCAAGTTTTTGAACAATTGCCATGCATCCATCAAAATCTGTCTCAAGCGAAAGTGTTAATGCCCCATTCGCAATCGGTTGGATAAGTTGCTCGCGAGTCACTTTCTCTTTAGGTAACAGAATAATAGCAGGGATTCCCGCGGCTGAAGCATACGCAGCCAAAGAGGCGGAGGTGTCACCTGTTGAAGCACACATCACAGCACGGATATTGCCAGATTCAGAAATAATCTGATTTACCATTGAGACAAGCACCGTCATCCCAAGGTCTTTGAAGGAACCCGTATGACTGTTTCCACACTGTTTTATCCAAAGATCAGAGAGACCGAGTTGTTTACCGAAACGTTCTGCCCAAAACAAATTAGTACCACCCTCATACATAGAGATGATATTTTCATTATCAATATTCGGGCAAACAAGCTCCTTTTTACCCCAAACACCGCTTCCGTAAGGATATTCTGTCCGCATATAACGCTGTTCAAAAAGAGATTTCCAATCTGCCGCGCTACGTTGTTTCAACACGTCCAGGTCATGCCGAACCTCTAATAACCCATTACAATTTCTGCAGCGATAGATAATTTCAGTGAGTGGATAGGTGCATCCTTTTTCGCACTCAAACCATGCATTGTAATTCATCATTCTATATCTTCCTGAATAGCACCGAGATGTTCCGGACTGTTTGATGTGGACAAGAGTTGTTCAATCTCTTCAAGAGATGGTAACTCAGACGGATTTTTTAACCCGAATTGCTGAAGAAAAGTATCGGTAGTAGAAAAAAGCAGTGAACGTCCTGCCCCCTCTTTTCTACCCGACACGCAAACAAGGTCTTTCTCTACAAGCGCATTGATAACACTATCACTGTTTACACCGCGAATCGCTGATACATCACTGCGTGTAACAGGCTGTTTGTATGCAACAATCGCAAGCGTTTCTAAAGCAGAAGGGGACAACGTTACACGCACCTGCTGGATATAAAACTTTCGAATCCATTCCGAAAATTCTGGACGGGTACAAATTTGATAACCGTTCGCGATTTCAACCAGATGAAAACTGCGGTGCATCTGTTCATACTCATCACGAAGTTCGGAGAGCACTTTCCGAACTTCTCGAGCGTTTATCCCCGGCATTGCGTGCTGAAACTGTTTCACCGAAATCGGTTCGCTTGCAGCAAACAGAATCGCTTCTAATATCGATTTTATATTCTCTTCTGGTGCCACATCTGAATTGTTCACCAGCTGTTCAGGCGCAACATTTTCCAAATCCATTTTCCGATAATTCCTATACTTTCTATAGACATTATAATGATTTAATTTGAATTATAGTAAAATCTAAAAATACGTGAGCACTTCGAATGACAACCTACCTTTACACCCACTGCTGGCGAGGCGGGGAATCATGGCGAATACCATACGCGTATTCGCCAAATGGCATTCATACCCGGGGAATGACTAAATGTCATTCATACCGTTGATTTCTTGATTTCTTCCTAACCTCGCCAATGTCCAGATAATTGTGGATTTTACTATAAGGTTTACCGATCGTCTTGGACCTCTTTAGTGGTTCACTCGCTAAATATTTATTGTCCATAGAACTTACGGCATAGATCTAAAAGTCCCTTCCCCTTGCCATCGCATGCGCGTGTGGCATGCGAATTGGGGGGATAAAGGGGGGTGTATTTTCGGATTTCAAAACACAAATACTTACCGAATGAACCATTTAGTCCCGTAGGGACGATATGTTTATAGAAAACGTTTGTCCACGGGATCTTTAGTCCCGTAGGGACGATATGTTACTATAGCACAAAACCCAAAATCTGTGAAAACAACAAAAACAATTAGTTAACTGGTACAAGTCGTTATACTTTCTATGCAGTAGATGTCGTCCTCTCTCCATCAACCGCTTTGACAATATATATACTTTCAAATAAACCTGTTTGTACAGTTACAATCTTCCCTATTCGGATAAGTTCTAAAACAGCGAGAAATGTAACGATAAGATCAAGTTTGCTTGAAGATAATAGGAATAGACTTTCGAAAAGCAATTGGTCTGCACTCTCTAATTGGTTCTCAATAAAGGCTATTTTATCCTCAACAGTAATCGTTTCTTCTTCAACTGTCTCATACTCCTCATCCGGTTCAACCTGAGTAATTTGGTCATTGATATTCTTAAAGGCAGTGAGCAGGTCAAACAGTGTAGCTTTAATTTCATAAGTCCGTGTCCCATCTAAATCCGCATGTGACTTTGAACTTCTGTTGTATATTGAGGTGCGCCGTTCAGCATAAATATCCAAAACTTGAGCTGCTTCTTTATAACGTTTGTACTCTAAAAGTTGTTGGACAAGTTGTTCTTGATTGCCTATCGGATGCTCAGTATCTGAGACAACTTGCGGCAAAATGCTTTGTGATTTTATATACAGAAGGGTTGCCGCCATCACCAAAAAATCGGATACTATATCCAAATCTAACCGCTCCATCAGATTAACATATTCCAGATACCGATCCGTAATTTCGGCAATCTGAATATCGTAAATATCCATCTCCTCCCTCTGAATCAGATGGAGGAGTAGGTCAAGTGGTCCCTCAAAACCGTCTAATTTGACAGCGTAAATAGGATGTTTGCTTGAATGGGTGGGTGAAATATCTGCTAACATTTGTTTTTATTTAATTTATATCTATAGCATCATTCATACTTCTTTATCGGACTCCGACAATTTTTCCGATAAAATCGAGTGTTTCAGTACTTATGTAATGTAGAAATATGAATATATAATTTGGTATCCCTATTAAACTGGGTAAAAAAATAAGAGCAATAAGAATGGGCATTCCATAAGGGGCAAGTTTTGAAAATTGGCGTGATGCGCTTTCAGGTAACAAGCCATTCACCACACTAAAACCATCCAGCGGAAAGAGCGGGAGCATGTTAAATGCCGCGAGAAATACACTAATAAATGCAGAAAAAACCAATTCTCGCTTAATTCGTAAATGTACTATAGATTCAGTTACGTCTAAAAACCCAAAAACTAATAACAATTTAAGGATGCCCAAAATAATGAAAGTGAGGACAATATTCATAAAAGGACCAGCAGCTGCAATCAGCATTATATCTCTTCTCGGATGCCTGAGATTATATGGATTTACCGGCACAGGTTTTGCCCAACCAAAGAATCCTCCACCGAAGATCGAACCAATCAAAGGTAAAAACAGGGTCCCAATGGGATCAATATGTACTGCTGGATTTAAGGTCATCCGTCCCTGGTCGCGCGCAGTTGAATCGCCCAACATATTGGCAGATTTCGCATGTCCCCATTCATGAAAGGTTAACAGAATGATGAACTGTGTTACGATTAGAATTGCTTGCCATATTGCGTTTGGATTAAACATATTTAGCTATACTTACGTGAATATTTTGTATCACACCCTGTTAGGTTGTGTCCGATGTATTTTGTGTCACAACCTATATGAAGATTAATTTATTAATTCGGTAATTTTCTATCCGTACGAGGTAAGTGTACTCCCCCGCTGGCGAGGCGGGGAATCATGGCGAATACCATACGCGTATTCGCCATGATTCATACCGTTGATTTCTTCCGAACCTCGCCAAATTACCGAAATATTTACTTAATCTTCATTTAGGTTGTGTCCGATGCTTTAAGGAACTGAAAGTGTGAATATGCTTCCGATTTAGAGTTAATTTTCCCATCCAATTGTGCCGCAAACATATCCCAAAGTATTGTTGCAAAGGATTTTCCTGGCTTTTCACCCCACTGAATCAGATCATCGCCCGTAATAAAAGGCTGTACCTTCCGCAAAGTCCAAAGGTAATCTCCAATACTTTTACGTTGCGCATCCGAATATCCTAAAACAAGTGCTTCAAGCGAAAAAGGTTTTAGAGTTTGATAAATTTTGCTGGGTGCAGTTGTTTCCGTAAAAGAATCCACGACACCTAACAATTGGCGATATGCGGTTAGTGGTGTCTGTACTTTATATATGGTTTTATTTTCATATACGTAAGTTAATCTGTTTTCGGCATCAACAATGCCCCATTTTCCGTTATGATCCCAAATAGAAGCATTTTCAGATAGTTCCAAACCAAGTTTCTCAAAAACGAATCGGACTGTTTTTTTAGAAGGAATTTCTTGATTCAACACTTGCGTTGCGCTTGCTATGCGGCGGAGTTGATGCTCCAATACAAGTCTGAAACAGAGAGCCTCAATCTGATATATCGGCATTCCATGCAAGTTGTTTATGCCGAATAACGACATCCATCGCACAATATTTGGCTGAAAATCTTCTCCAGTAATATGCTCTGATGCCCATGAAATTGCTTGTTGTGCGGTTTGAAAATCAGACGAGAAAGTCCGAGAGATTTTCCAGCCCGGAAAAATTGCCTGATATGCACCCAATTTCGCAAGTGCTTGAACAATTTGGGGCGCGTTGTTTTCAAGTAAGACTCTGTCAATTTCGTTCCGTATCCGTTCACCACTAAGCTGCGCTAAAAGTCCGATTGCCTCTTTAATGAGCAGTCCATCAGTCACCGCAATACCGAAGTCATAACGTCCCGCATATCTGCAAGCACGAAAGATACGAGTTGGATCATCTGTGTAACTCTGGTCGTGGAGAACCCGAACGGTGCCGGTCTTAAGATCGGCAAGTCCACCCGTTTTATCAATAACGTCCCCAAAATGAGTGGCATCTAGCCGCATTGCTAATGCGTTGATAGAAAAATCTCTCCGCCGTAAATCCTCTGTTATCGTGCCATTTTCTACCTTAGGTAACGTTCCAGGCTTTTGATACGTTTCACGCCGTGCAGTGACAAAATCAACTTTCGGTTTAGTCGGATTTGCTGGTGTGACGGTTGCTGTGCCAAACTGTTCATGCACCTGCAAGGTACCATCCCAACGGTTTTGCATCTCTTTTGCAACGCTGATTGCATCTCCTTCCACCACAATATCAATATCAAAAGTGGGGCGTTTTAGTAGAAGGTCTCTGACCAATCCGCCAACAAGATAGACATGCTTTCCACCGACTTCACCGATTTCGTGTAATATGTCTAAAAGCAATTCAGGGATATCAGGTGTCATTTTCTTTTGTAAGGGAGGTTCTTAGTGGTTCACTCGCTAAACATTTATTATATAACCTAAGTTGCCACCTTCTTTGTAGCATAATCTGTTAGATTGTGCATCTTAAGTGGTTTACTCGCTAAACATTTGTTACATATAGAGTTTACGGCATAGATCCAAAAATCCCCTCCCCTCGCTTGCGGGGGGATAAAGGGGGGTGTATTTAGGACGTTCAAAACACAAAAACGGACCGAGTCAACCACTTAGCGCAAGCATCGCTAAAGGATAACGTCTTTATGTAGCATAATCTGTTAGATTGTGCATCTTAAGTGGTTGACTCGCTAAACATTTATTATGGACAAAACTTACGGCATAGATCCAAAAATCCCCTCCCCTCGCTTGCGGGGGATAAAGGGGGGTGTATTTAGGACGTTCAAAACACAAAAACTTATTAGCGGAACATCACTAAGGATAACGTCCGTTGCTGCAATCTTATACAAACGCGAAAACGCGGGTCGGTGCACCAGAGCTTCTTGCCAACTTTAAAGGCGCAATGACTACATAAAAATGTGTCGGCAGTTGACTCAAATTGCACAAATCTTCTACATGCGGGATACCTGCTCCCAGAAAAACGAGGTGCGCAGGTGGCAAACCGTCATACAACGGGGGATGCCCTGCCACAGCATCAATACTGCATGCATCTGTACCGATAACCTTAATCCCTTTTTCAACAAGAAATTCAGCCGCATCTTCACTAAAACCGATCCATTCACGGTTAAAATTGTCTTGATAGACAAATCTATCCATTCCTGTTCGCATAAAGACGATGCTGTCTTGCGGAATCTCTCCGTTTTCTGTTATCCATGCCGCAACATCTTCGGCAGTCACTGCATCATTCGGTTTCTTAATCGCAGAAAAATCCATTAACACCGCATGCCCCATCAATTTTTCCTTCGGAATTTCGGCAACAGTAAACCCGTCTGGATACATCAAGCAGGAAGCGTCAATATGTGTGGAGCAGTGACCAGACATATCAACACGGCTCTCAAAGTAACCATCTTTTTCTAATGTTGCTTGATCGTAGATGTGAACGGGATCAATCGGCAATTCTCGCGGACTATTTTCGTCAACGACGTAAGACAGATCCAGCACGTTTTGAAAGTCAAGATGCATTTTGTTCTCTCATTCTTTTTGTCTATTATAAATATAGTATAGCACATTTCGCATCACAATTCAAGCAGTAAAAAACTATGCGTTATCCTAAAACCTACCTTTCCCGCAAACCTATTGGATATCTATGGGATATCTATTGTTCTCCGCATCGGTTTTCCGCCAAATGCTGTCCCATTATCAGATAAAATATAACGTATGAAAAACAGAGAAAAACCTACACCCTCAGAACATGAGACGCGTACCGAAGACGATAACAAACGCACTATCAATCGACTCCTCAACTTATACGATACAATGCTGGAGGAATACACCGATGTCATGCAAGTACCGGAAGACGAGGAGAGTCCCACGTACGCAGACAAACTTAACCTGCTCAAGCAACTCACCGCTATTGCCGATCCACTCATGCGACGTTGGAATATCACGCATCAAGGATACGACAGCAGCGTCCGCAAAGCACAAACCAAGCAAGACGACAGTCCCACCGACACGCCACCAGCCAAACCCACTGAGCAAAACAAGACAAACGAACTTCTCCATGCCAGAGAAATCGAACCCGGTGTGATGGAAACATTTACCCTCTCCCCATCTGGAGAAGAACAGAATAACCAAATTGTCAAAGTCAAAGAGATTGAACCCGATCTGTATGAGGTGATAGACCCATCTGGGCAAAACGAACAAGTCCGTCTGCGCATCGTCCAAAGTTTCCATCCAGATATGTTAGATACAATAAAAAGAATGATGATCCCATTCCCAGAGGAAGAAGACGAATCCGAATCGACAGCTGTCACCCCAAACATCCCAGATACTTGACACCACAGTAATATAACCTAATGGAGTGTCCATCTTTATATTACAGGTCGCGATTCGGAGATCGCTCCTACAAAAATCTTGTCCAGGGTAGGAGGGAACTCCGATTCCCGACTATTGCTTATACCTACAATTTTAGACTGGACTATCCACTAAGTTGCTTCTTATGTCCCACAATCTGTCCGGAGATTAAGAAAATATTTCGGTAGTATAGGACTTACGCATTCCCCTCGCTTGCTATTCTTAGCCCCTCGCTTGCGGGGGGTTGGGGGGGGATAAAGGGGGGTAAAGCCTTGAAAATGACAAAAATCAGGGTTAAAATCCGTGAAGGGACAAAATTCTAAACAGGGATACTTGATTTTGTGTCCGTCCTGACGGTATCATTTTTTAAAGTAGTTTAATACGGTATCATGCAGAATCCCATTCGTTGCCACCAGTGAAGCAGTATCTTTTGTGATGGCTTGCCCCTGGATATCTGTCACCGTCCCACCCGCTTCTCGTACAATAACTGTAATCGCAGCGATGTCCCAGATACTAATCGCCGCTTCAATTACAGCGTCTACTCTACCAGAAGCGACAAGGTGATACATATAGAAATCGCCAAACCCTCGGGTACGGGCAGCATTGTTGATAAGGTTATAAATACCGGGGAAAGTGCCTTTTTCCACAAACCACTTTAGTCCGCCATGGCAGATCATCGCCTCTGCAGGCTCTGAAACAGTGGAAACTTTTATCGGTTCACCGTTTAGGAATGCGCCTTTGCCTACTTCAGCGTACAGTACCTCATTTAATAGTGGTGCATTGGAAACGCCCAGGATAAGTGCGTCATCCTTCATCAGTGCAATCTGTGTACCAAAGATTGGAATTTTCCGAATGTAATTCTTAGTGGCATCAATCGGATCAATAATCCATAGATAAGGTGATGTTCCCTCTTGTGTACCATATTCTTCGCCCAAGAATCCGTGGTCGGGAAATGCCTGCGTGATGGTTTCGCGTATCGCTTTTTCCGCTTCGGTATCAGCGCGAGTAACCGGGGTATCGTCATCCTTTAGTTCAACATTCAATGCATCGGTTGTGTAATAGGACGTGATAATTTCTTCAGCGTTTTTGGCTGCCTCAAGTGCCACATCTAAAAAAAGACTTGTCATGGATTCTCCTATGCGACATACGGTTTATTTTAATAACGTGAGTTCGGAAATAAAGAAACGGGAGCTGAATGTCCGAAATAACTTGAATTTGGGGTATAGGTATGTGAGTGTTTTGCCTATTGGACCATCTAAAACCTTCAAATAGGGAAACAAACGACTGTCCCACGAACTGTTAGTTTGTGGAGCAACTACTGTGTCCGTTATATTTCCAAAACAGGTTTATGAAAGCGTCCCAATCATTTCAAGGTTCACCATAAATTACCTGAGGATACTAAATTTGCCAATTTGTCGGACAACCGAATCTGCTTGCGTTGCAGCGATGTGGTAAATGTAGATACCCGAAGCGAGCGGCACGCCACGAAGGTTTGAACCGTCCCACTGAAATTTTCCAGGGGCAAGGACATTCTGATGTGTTTTGTTATAGACCTTCTCCCCTTTAATAGTAAAAATTTCAAGGGACACAGTGTCTGCGGACTGGGAGGCAGAGAGTTGATACGCAAACGTCATTCCCGATGCTGATGGACGAAAAGGGTTCGGGTAAACACGGATCTGTGCAAGCGCGAAAGATTCGGGTTCTATCTGTTCGATTAACAACTTGTATGACGCAACACTGCTGAATCTACCGTCGGATGTTACCACAAGATATAACGTCTGTTGAGCAGAAGGTTGGTAAAGAATTTGGTAGCCGAGTAGATCAGGTGCTTTTTCGCCTATTGCTAACGTCTCTCCTGTCATCGTCAAGAGCGATAAACGGTAATCCAGATTTGCTGGAAAATCTGATAGTGTTGCGCGGACTGTTACACCGCCAGCAGCTTCAATTCTATAAGAATCCTGGGTATCCGAAGCGTCGTATAGAAAAGAGTAATAGGGTTGGGCATAAAAGATTGGGAATGCCGTTCCTATAGTATCATTCGGTTCATAAGTATCACCAAACGAAACGAGCATCTTCATGACTGGGCCTTCAGGGCCAATGTTAGTTATAGATATACCGGTTGGCGTTCCATCGTTTGCACTACTGTTCGGCAAAGTGCCTGGCGTAAAGGCAGTTTGGTTATCATCTGCAGAGTAGGCTGCGCCTTCCGTGATGGTTTTGATGTTTATGATGTTCGGATCATCGGGATGAATGCCGAAATGTTCAGGATCATTAGGGTCTTCAAGCCAAATCTGTTGTGCGGCATCATAACTACGAAGGTCACGCACCTGTGTCTCATCAATGTGCCAAATGAGGATGCCGGATTCAGGCAGATAGGTATCAAAGGTAGCACCGGAGGCTTTATATCGGTTTTCTATGAGAAAAAATTCTCTGTTAGTGGTAGCAAGTGCATCCCGGCCCTGTGGAATATCGATTTTAAAAAGTTTATCTGTTTTGGGTGGCAGTTCGAAAGCTGGAACAGATATCTGGCCACTTTGAGTGATGTTAACAGGCTTAATCCAACCAACGCGACCATTTTCTGGGCGGGCATCAAAATCCCATTTCAGGTACCCCATGATATGGCTGGGTGCTAATCCGTCCCCTAAACTAAAAACTTCTCGACCTTGATATGGACCGAATGCTCCCATCAATCCCCATTTATGATCGCGAGCATCTGTGTAGGTAAACGCGTAGACATCTGGCGCGCCGAAGTCGTGGAAGAATTCGTGAAAGTAGATGCCTAAATGAGGTTTTTCAAAATCTGGTTCTTCGGCGACAACAACGGCAGTATCAACTCGAACACCGTCTACGATAACGTTGACATCTGGCGTTAAGATTGACCAGATATCATTAACTGCCTTAACCGGGTCTATTGCACTGTAGGATGCTTCGTCATTCCCCGCATGAATGAGAAATAGGTGGTCAACGACTCCGTCTTTATCACGATCGTACTTTGAAAAATCGACGGTTGCATCTACAGCATGGCACGCTTCGGCGATTAGTTCTCGATAACGTTGTACTGGTCCTGGACCTTCAATTTCTCCATAATAACGCATCGGTTTCTTTGCGCGAATCCATTCGTTGCCTGCGGGCAGAACACCTCCAGCGGGTCCTGGCTGCACATCCATCTGGCCGTAAGAATTTTCGCGAAAGTAGGTTTTTAGGGAAACACCGGTTTCTGCAAATAGATATTCATTGAATTCAGCGCTGGTTCTTTTGCCCGGTTGATCGCTGAAATCAATTTTCAGGGCGAGGACATATTCAATACCGTCCGGTTGTAGTACGCTCTGTTCTCTGGCGAAGCAACAGCCATCCAACGCTTGTAAATATTTTGAGACACTGAGTTCAGAATTCTGCCCGGCGGAAGGTTTCGGCTTCATTTCACCGGTAACCGGATCTATGTCAAAATAGAGATACGGATTAGGCGGAGCAGCAAGACTAAATGTTGTAGCCGTGAGGAGGTATCCCACGCAGAGCATTATGAATGCAAAAGATCTGTTAATCAAATTCACCACCACATTTTCTGCACAAAATGTAGAACTGGATGTCATCAGAATGGGCGTGTTGTTTAATAAGATCCACTGCTTGGTCCGGCAAATCTGCTTCACATTTTTGGCATTTATAGAGCGAACCTTCGGGTTCAGGAAATTTTCTGATATCGCCCCAGATGTCATGAAGCCAGTATTTAAATTCCCATGGAAACTCGGTCTCAACAGCTTTAGATATTTCTACTGCATGACGAATTAATTTTTGGCAATCTTCAAAGGTTGCAGGTTCATACGGGTGAGGTTCTGTGTGGAGGGGAATCGGTTTGCCTTCGGATGCGGTTTCTGGGTTAAACCTGCGCGAACGTGTCAGCAAGATTTGGTCTAACCGTGTGCCTGGTTCTCTCCCTTTTGACCAGACGCGGTAATAACCTCGTCTTTTGACGTTAAAATAACCAGGGGTTGACTTCCCCAGTGGGTGTGTTGAAGTATCCCATAGCCAACGGTTCCATTTGGAATCGTCGCCAGGAACTGCCCAAATTTTGATTGCATTCGGCCCACCTTGTTCATCCCAAGGATAAGGTTCTACATCTTCAATGCCGACCCAGTAAGAGTCTTGGCTGCCCGATTTATAATAGGTGCGAATCCATACGTACCACTTACCAGTTTTTGGGATGTAAACTTCATAAATACTGCGAGCCCCTCTGGCACTGTCGATGGCTTTGCCGTTAGAGGCTTCTGCCTCATCTACAATTTTTACACCGTTATCAAAATGTATTGCAGTTTCTGCTTCAATAATAAGCGTATTTCTTGGAACACGGATCAATTCCTGTCTTGTATTTTTCTCTTCTCGCTCAGTTTCTTCTTTTTCTTCTTCTTCTGGCAGTGCTTGTTCTGGTTCAGTATAACTATTTCCGAACCGTTGACATGCGCGTTCAAACTGTTTTTCGGAAAGGTTTGCATCGTAAAAGCAATCCCGGACTCCTTTCTTCCAGAGGTCCAGAAGCAGAAACATAGCTTTTAGATTCCCATCAGGTCGTTTACGGGTGCCGACAACAATCAGCATACCGGTATCTCGTGAACGACTGACAAGACACAGATGGAGTGGATATTCAGGTGGTGCAACTTTTCGGCTTTTTACGATAAGCGGACTATAATATTTACAGCGATGGTCACATCCGGGTATTTTTGCCCGTTTAGCACTACAACATTCTGGGCAAATGATCATGCTGCTGAGAGCAGGACATGTACGCTTACCATTACCGGAACGGCATGTACGGCATCTGTGTTGTTTGGTACGTTTTTGTCTGGTAGAAAATCTCTGATGGCGCATAGTTTTTTGTGTAAATTAGGCAGTTGTCCTGTCTGAATCGTTATGGTAAATTATGTAAATAAGTTTACATATATTCTGTAGGAGCGATCTCCGAATCGCGACAAAACGAATAATAGTCGGGAATCCAAATCAACGGTATGGATGCCTTTTGGCATTCCCCGGAGTTCCCATCTACATCTCAGATGTCCAGTTAATTGTAGAATCCATTATAATTATCTGAACCAAGATGGACAAGATTATAGGATTTTCAGGATGAGTCCAATCCTATGCGGAGACTCCAATCCTGACCATCTTGTCCTCCCGGGGAATGCCTAAATGGCATTCCCCGTATGGTATTCTGCATTGGTTAGGAAACCGTACCTACCGTCGTATATAAATAATTATAGATTTTACTATAAACAAAACTGTTAACTGATCAGTTAACAAGACGTTCTGCGATTTATTCGGTATCTACATCTACATCCACATGCACATCGGGCGCATCACTTGGGCGGTTAACCAGATCAGCGAGATATTCTGCGATCTTGTCTGCGATTTGTCCGGCATCCACATCGGCAAAGTTAAAGAGTTCCTTGAGCATCGGTGAAATTGCACCTGTGTCAAGCAACGTATTCGCAAACCGTCCCATGCTGCTTCGGTTGATACCGCCTTTGCCATCATTATTGCCCATATCAAGAATTTTGATGCTGTCAATTTGCTCTACAGGACGCATCATTTGTTCAACAATGTCTGGAGCTTCTTCAATTAATTCTAAGATTGCTTCTTGAACAAGGACACGTTGTTCAGCAACGTTGCGGGCTTCATATTCCGCCATTTCACCTTGTGCTTTGGCTCGTGCTTCCGACAACACCGCATCAGCGAGACGTTCAATCGGCTGTGCTTGTGCTTCGGCACCGAGGATTGCAACGTCACGTTGCCATTCCGCACCTTTTATCTGTTCGGTGGCAGTAACATTGACTTCCGCCCCCATGCGTTCTGCTTCAGCCTCTAACTGTTCTTTCTCTGCAAGTGCGGTAAGCTGCTGTTTGTTGGCAACATCAATCTTCCTATCTTCGTCAGTAAGTGCGACGCGTAATTCTTGACCGATACGTGCCTGCTCCACCGTCAACATTTTATTAATTTCAGTAAGTTCCACCTGTTTGTTTTGGTCAATTTGTGCGGTTTCAACAACAAGGTTTTTCTCAATCTCGCGCTGTTGCACCTGCTGTTCTTGTGCGAACTTGGCTGTCTGCACAGTCAACTCACGTTCAACATCTCGCAATTCAACACCCTCTTCCTGAACAATACGGGCTTTTTCTACGAAGAGTTGTTTCTCAAACTCACGTTCTTGTACCTGTTGTTCTTGGCTTATTTTATTGACTTCAACGGCTAACGTCTTGGCGATCTCAGTAAGTTCCACCTGTTTGTTTTGGTCAATTTGTGCGGTTTCAACAACAAGGTTTTTCTCAATCTCGCGCTGTTGCACCTGTTGTTCTTGGGCGAATTTCGCAGTTTGCACAATTAAGTCTCGCTCAACATCTCGCAATTGGACACCCTCTTCCTGAGCGATGCGCGCTTTTTCTACCATGAGCTGCTTCTCTATCTCGCGAACTTCAATTGTCTGTTCCTGTTCAATTTTCTCCATTTGCACAGTGAGATGTTGTGCAATTTCAGCAAGCTGAACAACTTTGGTTTGGTCAATTTGTGCGGTTTCAACGACGAGGTTTTTCTCAATCTCGCGCTGTTGTACTTGTTGTTCTTGGGCGAATGTCGCAGTTTGAACTTCTAATTCTAACTCAACTTCTCGTAATTGGACACCCTCTTCTTGAGAAATACGGGCGCGTTCAACCTCCAACTTCATTTCATATTCACGTTCTTGGACGCTCTGTTCCATCTCAAATTGGAACTTTATGGTTTCAGCTTCACGTTCTGCAGCATAAATAGCGATATTTTTCTGTTGATCAGATTCTGCCCATGCTTGCTCTTGTTCTGCTTCAAGTATCTGAATACGTGCCTCAACATTAATTTGTTCGATGGCAACTTCTTTTGCTTTAATGGCAGCTTCTTTATCTCGCTCTTGTTCGGCAGTGATTTCAGTAATTTCTCGGATACCGACAGCGTCAAATCGGTTGTCGGGATTGAGCGTTTCAATGGGAGTTTGATCAACCTGGATAATGGAAACGGTATCAAGTGTCAATCCATTATGGAGTCTCAGGTTTTCTCCGCAAGCATCCTGAACGTTCTCAGCGAATTCAAGACGTTTCTGTAGCAGGTTTTGAATTTCGCTTTCGGCAGCAACGCTTCTTAACGCACCATCCAACATCGGTTCAATTAATTCACGGATAGTTTCTGGTGTCATGGATTTATCGCCGAGGGCTTGGGCAGCTTTTAAGATTTCATCATCATCAGGATTAACTTTAATATAGAAAACGACTTCAACGTCAGCGCGGTTGAAGTCGTTGGTAATCAAGGAATCAGAGGCTTCGCGAACCACCTCAATTCGCATGGTATTCAGAGAGATCTCTTTGATTTCATGGATAATGGTGTTAACCCAGAGACCACCCGTAATACGAATCTTTTCCCTTGCACCACCTGTTCTGACCAATGCTACATCTGCTTTCGGTATCCTATAGCGGATAACAGAGCCTATAAAAGCAGCCAACCCCCCAATGAATACAACTGCTATAACACCCATCCAGCGCAGAACGTTAGTTTGGTTTTCAGCATCAATTAGTCGATCATAAGCGAAATACCCAATAACACTTACAACAACAATTAAAAAAATAACAGCCAGAATAAGACGCATTAATTTCTCCTATTATAAACATCACTTTCAGAAATTGTTTCTATTGGAAGATTATGTCACTGTTTTCGTGTGTCCTATAACGTCCCTTGAGTGGTTGGCGTGGAGAGGTTTGCCATGCGAGACTTGCAAGATAACAGAGTGTATTTTCAATTAAAGGTTTAGCGACAGCGGTTTTATGGGCATCCCGTGTATCTACGGCAAAACCGACGTAGTATCCGTCCCCCCACTGTAACTGGATGCCGATTGGACCGCCATTGTCTTCTCTAACAACCAACTTTCGATAACTTGGGTCATTGGTAACCCAATGGTCATCCGTCACCAAATTATCAACATTGATCTTATGGGGCCATGTAAACATACCCGTTTTTTGACCGTCTTCGGTAATCGTCACATTGGCATCTCCAGCCTCAACGACATCAATAGGATGGCGTTCCACAGGTAGCCAGTCGCCACGCCATGCGGATTCAGATGCGTGGACACCATCAGGTGGTACGATATTGTTATCCATAGCGGATGTCCACACAACACCGCCTTTTCTAACGAAGTCTTTGATCGCATCGTCAGCGTCTTCAACAAAATACTCTCCGTCATGCCCCGTGGCAAACCAAGTGAACCAAATAATATCATAATTGGTGAGTGTAACGTTAGAGAGTTTTACGGCATTATTTGGGTCGCCTCGGTTATCAGGGTTATCGTTAATATGGACTGTTGTATATTGAAATTCTAAACCTTCAAGCGTCGTGAGAGATTGCAAAACGGCAGGTTCGCCTGTCATATTATCACCTACAACAATTAGCACGCGGAAGACACCTAACGGCACAATCTTTATAGATGACATGATGTCGGAAAACGATTGTGAGTGTGGCAAGTCACGAAGATTTCTTATTGATTTCTTGAATTCCCGAGAGTTTAAGTCTAAGTTGATCCTCCGTCCTTCGAAATTCACATGTTCGTAGAAGCTGATATGGCATCCACTAAAAGGGAAATTCGGACCGCGCTGAATACGAACAGAAGAGATCATATCGTTCATGCCGATTTCGAATATTGAACTGATATCACGCATGATAAGACTCCGCTGCCCGCTGAAATCCACATCGCGAAATACCTCTATGATAACAGGGACTGCCCCATACACCGGCGGGGTCGGATGCGCAGCTGGACTAAAACTTATAGATGTAATTGCATCACCAAAATTGTAAGGTATCTCATGGATGTTTGGATAGAATCCTGGTGCTAAAACCAATCGCCTTCCTTTATAATTAGCATGTTCATGAAAAATTGCCTTGTAGTTCGGAGACGCAGTGAAACCAGGTCCTTGGTATATCTTAATAGAAGATATTATATCCTGGACACCTATTTCGGTTGTATTCGGGATGGATTCTACGAGGGTTATCTTGCGTCCTTGATAATTAACGTGCTCAAAGACTTCAACGACTAACCTCGGTGTGCTTGCCATTTATCTCCCCTTCGCTGAAGGTCATTATGTCTATTTTAGTTTGATAATTTATTATATCATTGAATTAAAGGGGTTGTCAAGGTAAAAGAAGGCAAATGTTACTTTTTGTCCTTGACACCTCAAAAAAAATATGATAGGTTTTTATAGTGAACTTGATAAACTTGTTTTGGAACATTACGGACAAGAGAAGTTGTAGCATAACCTGTTAGGTTGTGCATATTAGTCCGCAACCTAAATGAAGATTAAGAAAATATTTCGGTAATTTGGCGAGGTTAGGAAACCTCGCCAGCGGGGGAGTACACCTGCCTCGTACAGATAGAAAATTACCGAATTTATAAATTAATCTTCATACAGGTTGCGGTACAGAAGTGTCCCATTAATTATAGGTTTTATTATAATTTCTACTGAGCCATTCGTGACCTCATATTTCGACAAACCTGTTACTCAAAGATTGAGGGTAACACCGATGCGCAATAACAAAATTTTCGTTTTATGTTGCTTTATGTGTATCAGCGCGATCCTGGTCTACCTTCTCATAAGGATAGAAGAAGCTGATCGGGAAGAGAAAGCTGCCTTGATACCGATTGAACTTCCGTATACTTGGGTGGGCAATATTAGCAAAACACCCATCACTGAACCGTCCGGTGTAACCTATCACCCAGGACGAAAGACGTTGTTCGTTGTAGATGATGAGGGACATATTCATGAAATTCGACCAGATGGTACGGTTATCCAAACGAAGGCGTTACAAGCACGCGACCTTGAAGGAATTACGATTAATCCGATAACGGGATGGCTTTACGCAGCCGTTGAGGATGACGAAACCATTTTGGAAATTAATCCGCAGACACTTACAATCCTTCGGGAATTTAAAATCAATCGTACTTTTGAGGGGAAACCACTCCTAAAAAAGGGGGGTATGGGAATAGAGGCAATAACCTTTGTTCCGGACGTATTACACCCGGAGGGCGGAACCTTTTGGATTGGTAATCAATCATTTAGCCGCAAACCTGGCGGGGAACCCTCTATTATATGTGAGGTCGTTGTACCGCTTCTCACTTCTAACGCAACAGAGGCTGAAGGCACTATTATTCGTTTTTTTGAGATGAATCTTTTGGATATTTCTGGACTTGCCTACAATGCAAAAGCAGATTCTCTTGTGCTAATCAGTGATACAACAAACCTTTTGGTAGAACTCAAACGAGATGGTACACACCTTCAGCGCTACCTATTGCCGGGTGATGATCAGGAAGGGATAACATTAGATGGACTCGGTTATATGTATATTGCGCAGGAAAATGGGCAAATCATTAAGTTGGCTGATAGAAGGCTTCGTTGAAGAGAAATCGCTATATTCACTCGGAATCTTGAAGTCGGAGCACGACGACTCCCGGCATCAAATCTAAAATAGGGTTAAGCGAAGCATATTGTTCAGCAGTGTATCCACAATCTATTCGCCATAACACCTGAACATTACCCTCATCGTAGATAACACCGGTGGCAAGTTTATTCCCTTCGGCATCTTCTAACTGAAAACTTCTGCGGCGTTTTGTGTCCATAGCAGGACCCTCTGAATTCAGAACTTCTAAAAGCCAATTGTTTTATAATATACACATCAAAGTTCAACAAAATCGGCATCTACGTGATGAGAGATTACGCCGGCTTCATGGCCACGGTTGAGCAATTCCTGCACCGCTTTTCTGCCGCTTTCTCCATAATCCAAAGTATAATCATTAACATACATGCCAACGAACTTATCCGCGAGATCGGTTTCCATGTCTCGTGCATAAGTCATCGCATATTCAAGCCCGCGCTCCCGATGTTCAAGTGAATATTGAATACTCTGTTTTAACAAAGAGGTAATAGCGTGAATTTTCTCGTCACCAAGATTGCGGCGGATAACATTTGCGCCAAGAGGGAGTGGCAATCCGGTTTCTTCGTGCCACCATTCCCCTAAATCAACTATTTTGTGTAGCCCTTCCCGTGCGTAAGTCAGTTGTCCTTCATGAATAATGAGTCCTGCGTCAACTTCACCTTGTTGGACAGCCGCAATAATCTTGTCAAAGCGGTACGTTTTTGTTTCAACCTGGGGCTGGTAAAGTTTCGTTGTGAGATATGCAGTCGTCATCTCTCCCGGTATTGCGATACGTTTGCCGGTGAGGGTTTTCATTGGTGTTTTGGAAACGATTAGAGGACCGTACTTATCCCCAATGCTTGCCCCACAGGGCATAAGTGCGTAATTATCTGCAACATACGCATAGGCATGAACGGAAATCGCTGTAACTTCAAGTTCAGCTGCGAGTGCACGTTTGTTCAAGGTCTCAATGTCTTCTATAACGTGAACAATTTCAAACGGTTCGGTGGCAATAAGCCCTTTTGCGAGGGCATAAAACATGAAAGCATCATCAGAATCAGGGCTATGCCCAATCCTAATTTTTTCAGTCTCTGGCATCAAATGTTCCTTTCTAACATTGTTGTTTCCGTATGTTTATGTTATCATGCATAACATGGTAACACAAAAATATCTCTATCTTATGGCGATTCCGTCTCAACTGACAGAACTGGCATCAGCGGAATCGGTTGCGTTAACGGGTGCTGCTCCAGATGCGTCCGGTATTACGGTTTCGGATACGTGTACTGATGTGTGCCGAGGTGCTTATCTCAAAAGTTGTACCGAAGTTCTCTTTGAAACCGGAAACGTATCAGAACTCTATGCAAATATTCGGTCTGCAGATTTGCATGCAGATGGATTTCGGGTGTCAGTTATCAAAAAGCCGCGCAACCTGAATGTTGACTCAATGGCATTAGCCCGCGAGTTAGGCAGTTTCATTGAAGGCAAGCCAAATTTGTCGTCTCCGCGAGTTGTTTTTTTAACCGTTATTACCCCAGATAAAATTTGGTTCGGTAGACTTCTCTCTGAATCTGATGGCATGTGGGTTGCACACGATCAGCGTCCACATGTGACTTCCAGCTCATTACCTGCAAGACTTGCGCGCGCCCTCGTTAACCTTGTGGCTTCTCCCGGCGAACATCTGCTTGATCCGTGTTGTGGCACCGGTACGATTGTCATGTCGGCAGCACATTGCGGTGTGCAAGCATCGGGCTATGATATTAACCCGCGTATGGTCGGCGCAACAACCAAGAATCTGAAGCATTACGGACTTACAGCTGACGTGCAATTATGTGATGCGCGGACGATACAGCGGCAGTTTGACGTGATTGCTACAGACCTACCTTATGGCATAAGTCTTGTTAAAGATACTGCCGTGACTACTGAAATTTTAGGAAATCTACGGACGCGCGCGCCAAAAGCAGGGTTTATTGATATCCGTGACCTTAGCCAGCCGCTTACTGATTTAGGGTATCAAGTGGATAGCATTATTCCCGTTCCGAAGTTGCGTCTTGTTCGGCGTATTTTTATTACTTCCAGCGGCGATCAATAGTCATCAATATTTTCGTAAAAATCAGTCTCCGGTAGGTACTCACCTTCGTCAAGCTCCTCCTCTTCATAGTCTTCATATTCGTCTAAATTCAAGAGTGAGTCAAGTTCACTCAGATTATCGATGTAGATTTTGCAAATCCAACCATCACCTTCCGGTACACTGTTGATGATTTCAATATCTTCTTCAAGTGCTGTATTGACTTCGTAAATCTCGCCAGCAACGGGTGCATAAAGATAAAAGTTTCCCCCGGTTTCGGTTTCAATTCTACCAATAATTTCGCCTTGTTCGCACTCTTGTTCAGGGGACACATCAACAAAAATAATTTCGCCGTAAAGATGTTGGGCGCGTTCTGTGATGCCAATAGTTCCCTCTGTGTCAACAACTTCAATCCATTCGTGCGTAGTTGTATATTTTACTGTGCTCAACGTGCATTCCTCCAATAAGCTAAAACCTTACTGTAATTCTGTTTCTGTAATTCCAATACTTTGAAGCTGTGCTTTGAAAGTTTTTAACTCTTTTTGCTGAATCTGAATTGCGATATTTGGGGTTGGGTCATATTCAATGTTTGTTACTTGACCTCCCAAGCGTTTACATAGTTTGACAACTGCACCTATATGAGAATAGGGGACACTTACGTCTAAGTTGTGATAAAAAGTCCGAGTTTCTAAAGTTGCATTTTTAAGGCATGCGCGTGCGCATGTGCCATAAGCTCTAATTAATCCACCAATTCCAAGGTTGGTCCCACCATAATACCGTGCAACAACGATTATCGTATTAGATAATCCGGTAGCACGAATTGCAGTGAGGATAGGGGTTCCTGCGGAATGTATCGGTTCACCTGCATCAGTTGCATATTCAAGATTTTTATTGCCACTACCGATGCGATAAGCATAACAGTAGTGTGTAGCTTGACGGATCCGCGCTCTAACATCAGCAACAAACTTTTTGACTGCATCGTGGCTATTTACTGCTGATGCTTCTCCAAAAAAACGAGACTTTTTCACTACATGTTTAGCGGTAGCGATTCCGACAATTGTTTGGTACTCGCTTGACATAATTCTTGTTTTTGTAATATTGGATACTGTATCTATATAAAAGTTTGAAAGTTTTGTAGAGCAAACTGTCAGTTTGCGTTTTCACAAGCACAATCTCACAGATTATGCTACAAAGAGGGCAACTTAGGTTAAAATGATCAAAGAGTGTTTAAAAATCCTGTCCGATTGAAAAAGTATAGACTGCAGTGCCTTGGACGATATGAATGCGTTCATCCTCAGACACACTCGGCTTGAATTGAGGGGTATAAGCGGCATTTAGTGTAATGTTTCCGAACCGTGCCCCAAATCCGAAGCAGAGACCTTCTGCTTTCCAATTTCGCTCCTCCATTTCAAACGTAGCATCTTCCAAAAGAAAAACCGAAGCGTAACGCTTTTCAGTGTCCCTAAGGTATCCGATTCTACCGCCGATACGGTCGTGAAACCAAACTTCAGCGCCAAGGTTCGCTCGGACACCATCACTAAAAGGAGGGTGTAAATCAAATCCGAGCCGTAAAGACACGTTTGAAATTTCGCGTTGGTAAGTTATACCCGCAATAAGATTGCGGCGAATTTTATCTGGAATAACGGGATCAACAAACGACAATCCATTACTTAAATTACGGATGACAATGCCTGCCTGAAGTGCATTTCCAAATTTCTGAATGAGTCCGATATCATAGACGTAACCACGTCCGAGATGCTCGGTTTCCGACGGATCGGTAACTTTAGACCGCAACCACTTTGCATCAAATCCAATGAAGGTGCCTCTGAAACAATTTACACCGTAACCGAGTCCAATAGCAAGGTTATTTTTTGGAAAACTATTGAGTGCTTTTCCTTCGTGGTCGACACGGCGAAAGGATCCTTCATGTGCTGTAGATAAAGCAAAACCTATAGTGCCGAATCTGCCTATTGGAAATGCGCAATTCAATGTTTCAATACCGGCAGCACGCTGTTCATACTGGCTATAATCCTCGTAGTTTGCATTGAAATTCGGTTTAGAAAGGAGGGCAACGGTCCGTGGAAAACGTGCCATGTGAATTACAAATTGATCTCCCTTAGCAACACCGATACCAGCGGGGTTGTTACCAAGCGCGTTTGCGCCAGTGGTTGCCCCGACAAAACTTCCACCCATTCCACGATGCTCAGCACCAAGCAACTGTTTGAGAAATCTGTCTGCTTCTGCAGTTGTATTTGCCACTGAGGCGGTACCATTTGAAACATAAAAACAGGAAACAAGGTAGAATAGGCAAATCAACAAAGATATTTTTAAATACTGTAGTGACTGAATCTGGCAGAGCGAGGATCGTAAATTTCTTTTCACTTTCTTACTTACTCCAAGGGCATATTGTAGCATAATCTGTTAGATTGTGCTTATGAGTGCGCAAACTGAATGAAGTTTAAGAAAATAAATCGGTAATTTGGCGAGGTTAGGAAGAAATCAAGAAATCAACGGTATGAATGACATTTAGTCATTCCCCGGGTATGAATACCATTTAGGTATTCCCCGCCTCGCCAGCGGGGAGTACACCTACCTCGTACGGATAGAAAATTACCGAATTAATAAATCAATCTTCATACAGTTTGCGCTACGAAATTTCGTGAATTGTGTCTGTATATTAGGTTATCTAAGCTGAACATAGTGTCACCTGTGCGACAGCATAATTAACTGTGTGCGACAGGCTAACAAAGGTTGTGACAACGCCGAGTTCTGATGCATATTGCTTTACTTTTCCGTGCAAAACAAGCGAAGGTTTTCCAAGAGCGTCCGCGCAAATTTCTACATCCTGCCAATTCATTCCAGTGGTTAAACCGGTACCGAGTGCTTTAAGGGTTGCCTCCTTTGCAGCAAAGCGGGCGGCAAGCCGTGCGTAACGCGTTTGTGTTTCTCCGCAATAGGCAAGTTCTTGAGGCGTATAGACGCGATGCTCAAACCTACTGCCCCATCGAAGCGATAGATGCCTAATCCGTTCAACCTCAATAATATCAATACCAATTCCTTGGATATTTTGTTGGAGCATCAATTTTTGTGAGTTGTTTACGTTTCACCGATAAAGAGTATCTATCATCCGTGCTGCACGGACTGTAGCCTTAACATCATGGACGCGTACAATATCTGCCCCATGTGTGATTGCCCAACAGGCCGTAGCGAGAGAGCCTTCAACCCTTTCAGTTACAGGAAGGTCTAATAAGTTGCCAATAAAGGATTTTCGTGATGTGCCGATTAATATCGGCTTGTTTAGTTGTCTGAATACGTCAAGATGTTTTAAAACCTGTAAATTCTGTTTGATAGTTTTGCCGAATCCGATGCCAGGGTCTACAATTATACGGTTTGGATCAATGCCATTTTGTATTGCATCGTCAATCCAACTTTCTAATGCCTCGTAAATTTCTTTCACGACATTTTGATACTGTGGTGCCTGTTGCATTGTACGTGGTGTCCCCTTCATGTGCATAAGTATAACACCCGCTTCCATTTCTGCTGCAACGTGTGCCATCGCGGCATCCCTACGAAGTGCGGTAATATCGTTGATGATATGTGCCCCAGCTTCAAGTGCTTGTTGTGCTACCACTGCTTTTGTAGTATCAATGGAAAGTGGAACATTTAGTTGTTCAGAAACAACTGCACGGATAACCGGTAATATCCTTTCTAATTCTACTTTTGCTGTCACCGGTTCCGCCCCTGGGCGCGATGATTCCCCGCCGATGTCAATAATAGTTGCCCCTTCTGCTACCATGGTTTTGGCATGCGCAACAGCAGTGCCAACATCAAGATAAGCACCGCCATCCGAAAATGAATCGGGGGTAACATTTAGAACACCCATGATGTGGGTGCTGTCGCCAAAAGAGAGCGATTTACCACGGCAGTTCATATAAGAGGCTTAGCGGGCAACTGCGGCCGGGGTCCGAGTATCTCTTCAATTTCTTCAGTAATTAACGTTTCTCGTTCTAACAAGGCATCGGCGAGTAATTTCAAACCCTCAAGATTCGTTTCTATAATCTCTTTTGCCTTTTCGTAACACTCCGTTATGATGTCAAAAACAGCTTTATCAATAGCAATTGCTGTTTCTTCACTGTAATCCTGGTGTACTGCCAGTTCTTTGCCCAGGAAGACCTGTTCATCTCTTCTGCCGAAAGCCAATGGTCCCAATGGACTCATCCCCCATTGTGTGACCATTCGACGGGCAAGATGGGTTGCTTGTTCAAAATCGTTTTGTGCGCCAGTCGTCTGCTCACCGAAGATAATTTCTTCAGCTACACGCCCACCGAGTGCAAAAATAATATGTGCAAGGAGTCCCTTCTTATTTAGATTATGTCGTTCTTCCAGGGGTAGCTTAGCTGTTACGCCCAACGCTCTCCCACGCGGAACGATTGTACATTTATAGTTAGGGTCACTTTCTGGCACAAAATGCAACATGAGCGCATGTCCTGCTTCATGATAGGCAGTGATGCGCCGTTCTTCGTCACTAATCACCAAACTACGACGTTCAGGTCCCATCAGAACGCGATCTTTCGCTTCATCAAAGCAGCTCATATCAATCGTTTCTTTGTCTTGCCTCGCGGCAAGGAGCGCGGCTTCGTTCGCCATATTTTTCAGGTCCGCTCCTGAAAATCCAGGTGTCGCTTTCGCTAAGATCTCCAAGTTGACATCTTCAGCTATTTTATAAGGTTCTTTTGTGTGAACGTCAAGAATCGCTTGCCTGCCTCGAACATCGGGTAAATCAACGATAATCTGACGGTCAAACCTGCCGGGGCGCAATAGGGCAGGGTCAAGAACATCCGGACGGTTTGTAGCTGCGATCACGATGACACCTTCAGACGACTCAAAACCTTGCATGCCGACAAGCAGTTGATTTAAAGTTTGTTCGCGTTCGTCATGCCCGCCGCCGATGCCAGCCCCTCGATGGCGACCCACAGCATCAAGCTCATCAATAAAAATGATACAAGGTGCGTTCTTTTTACCCGTTTCAAATAGGTCACGGACTCTGGATGCACCCACCCCGACAAACATTTCAACAAAATCGGATCCGCTGATGGTAAAAAATGGGACATCTGCTTCACTTGCAACGGCTTGCGCCAGCATTGTTTTACCCGTACCGGGGGGGACCGACTAACAACACACCTGTAGGAATTGTTCCACCCAGTCTCTCAAACTTTTTAGGTGCTTTGAGAAATTCAATAATTTCTTCAAGTGCCTCTTTTGCCTCATCTACCCCTGCGACATCTTCAAACTTTGGTAACTTTTCGTTTTCCGTATGGAGTGTGGCACGACTTTTACCAAAGGAAAGTGCGCGGTTTCCGCTCCCTTGCATCTGCCGAGATAGAAAAATCATCAACCCCAAAAATATCAATAACGGAACTATTGTTGTGCCGAAAACGAGTAACCAATTAGGAAAATTAGAGGCAGGTTTGGCATTGTACGGGATGCCGACGTTATCAAGTCTTTCCTGGATTCCATAATCGTCATTTGTATCACGGCTTGCCTTAAATTCTCCTGCCCATTTTTCAGGCACCACCATATTTGGGCTTTCCAATTCTATCCTAATTTCCATCAGATAATTCTCGTGAAACTTACCTTCAATCCACTCGTCATCAAGAATCAAATGCCCATCAAAGCGGTTACCTTTATCCTTTACGTAGTTTGGATCTATGTAGTTATGAAAGTCGGATGTTGCTAACTGGATAACAAGGTCGCCACGGTTGATAAGTTGGTAAATAGCGACAACAACAACTAACCCCAAAATAAACCACACAAACATGTTTTTTGTGTTCTTGTTCACAACTTATTGCCTCGTTTTGATTAAAATTTACCACACTTTGAGCGATGCCGTAGACCATAGCACGCATTCAGAACAACCACTCAAATTATGCACGCTCACGTAATTTTAGCGGCAATCTGCTTCTTCTGTGTCTGTTTTTAGAAAAGATGTTTAAACTTTGTGAGTAAATTATAACATACTTTTTGCTTAATATCAACTGAAATTTTAAAATTCCTTCTCATGACCATTCTTCACTATATTTCTATCCCCATCAATAACTTATTGCAAATCCGCTATATTTTAAGATATACTGTAGGAAAAGATAAACAGATAAATAGGATTTTGATAAAGTGCGTATTATTTTTTATACGGGCAAAGGTGGTGTCGGCAAAACGACTATCTCTGCTGCGACAGGCATGAAGTTGGCATCGCTTGGATATAAGACGCTTGTTATCTCACTTGACGTAGCACATTCGCTCCGCGACTCGTTTGATAGTGAAGCGTCCCTGATAGCAGAGCGTACCGAAAAACAGATACACATCTGCGACAATCTCTGGATACAGGAAATTAACGTTCAAGAAGCGATTACTGAATATTGGGATGAGGTTTACAACTACATCCGTTCTTTACTGAATCGTTCTGGTCTTGAAACGCTTGTAGCAGAAGAGATAGCTGTATTTCCGGGGATGGAAGAGATCTGCGCGCTGCTTTACATCAACCAGTATGTCCGTGAAAACACATACGACGTTATTATCCTTGACTGTGCGCCGACAGGTGAATCGTTGCGGTTTGTTAGTATCCCTACTACGCTTGAATGGTATATGAACCGCATCTTCAAATTAGAGCGGAATCTTGCAAGAATCGCAGGGCCTGTGATTGAAAAGGTCAGTTCTGTCCCATTACCAAAGGATGCTTATTTCCAAAATATCCAGAACCTCTTTGATAAATTAGAAGGGATTGATACAGTACTAACGGACCCGAAAATTACAACTGTGCGCTTGGTAACAAACCCAGAAAAAATTGTCATCAAAGAGACACAACGTGCATTTATGTACTTCTGTCTTTACGGGTTATGTATTGATGCGGTCATTATTAACCGTATTTTTCCTGAGGGTATTGATGTAAAGTTTTTTGAAGCTTGGAAACAGACACAACAGCAATATATTGAAGAAGCCGAGAACTATTTTTCGGATGTGCCAATTTGGAAGGTTAATCTTTTTGACGATCAGATTGTTGGGGAAACAGGACTCCGTAGGTTAGGAGATGTCCTCTATCCTGACATTGATCCTGCAGAAAAGTTCTCGGATCAAAGTCCGTATCAATTTCGGAAAGTTGACGGTATTTATCAACTTGTGATGCAGCTTCCATTTTTAACCAAGCAAGAAGTTAACCTTGCCAAGCATGGTGATGAATTAATCGTTACAATTGGCGGTTTCAAGCGACATGTTGCTTTACCACGCAGCCTTGCAAGCACTAAAGCAACAGGAGCAAAACTCACTGGACAGCAACTTGTTATTACCTTTCAATAAACTTTTTGTAAATTCATACGTCTCATATTGCGCTTTAAAGGAATGAATCTCAATACAGATAAGAGCGTATTAACCAAATGATGATATTTCCAATTCCGAGAAGGAAAAAAGGTGAACCATTTAGTGACGAACAAACTCCGCCACGCCATTACTTAGTTAATACCCTCACAGATAAAGCCGTACTTACTGTAGCCTTTACCACATTTTTAACGTTCTTATTACTGTTTTTATTACCGATCAGGTCGTTAGGTATCGGCGCTATCTGGTGGCTTTACCCAAACCTATTGATTGCAATCGGATGGTTTGGCTATCTCATCCGATTAAATAGAAATATCGCTGAGGATGAATCGTCCCAATTGTTATTCCATAGTGTTTTATTTGGATCGGCAGCTACAGCAACATACTTGCCGTTGGACTGGTTATTTTCGAGAGAATTGCGGTTTATCGTCTACACCAGTTACGATTTTTGGGTAAATGTAACGACACCTATTGGCTTGATAATGACTTGGGTGCTTTTCGCAACATTAGCCGTTTACTGCTACCATCGGCTTGAAATGTTCGGTCTGCACCGTTTCGCTGCTTCAGGGATAACAGGGATTGCCGCTGCGATTGGAAGCATCGTTATCTACGGACTTGGAAAAGAACTATGGGAATGGAATGTCCTGCGTGTTGATAATATTCCACACATTGCAACCGTTCCAATTTTTATCCCAATTACATTTTTACTTACCTACACCCTCTATCCTTACTACTTTCACCGTAGGCAACATGCATTGATAGCTGGGATACGGTGTGGGCTTTTCATGGGAATGGTGATGTTTTTGAGTTTTTTCGTCTTTTGGCGTATATAAAAGTAAGAAGCAGGATAATTAACGTTTGACAAATCATAGATTAGGCGCGCGGATGTAAACTCAACCTCTTTAGAAAATATGGCATGAAAGGATTCGTTAGCATTAGGAAAAAACATGGACTTACTTGAAAAGAAAAGGATACGTTCAACAACGATATTGGCGGTACGTCGTAACGGGCAAATCGCTATTGGTGGAGATGGTCAGGTTACGTTAGGTGATACGGCTATTAAACATAGTGCTCGTAAAATTCGTAAGATTTATCAGGATAGTGTTCTTATCGGGTTCGCGGGGTCTGGTTCAGATGCGCTTACCCTCTATGAAAATTTAGAGAAGAAATTGGAACAGTACCGAGGCAACCTGCAGAAAGCTTCGGTGGAGCTCGCAAGAGATTGGCGTAGTGATCGTATTCTTAGACGTGCGGAAGCTTTGATGATAGCGATCAATGAAAACGATAGCTATCTGATTTCTGGTAACGGCGATCTCATCATCCCTGACGACGATATTCTCGCTATTGGTTCAGGTGGTTCAATTGCGCTCTCTGCTTCCCGAGCTTTACTTAAATACTCAGAGCTGACCGCCGCTGAGGTTGTCGCTGAAGCATTAAAAATTACGAGTGAAATCTGCATCTACACAAACGCGCAGATTGAAATTGAATCAATTGAAACTGAAGAATAGGATAACCCAAGTTGCTACCTATAAGTTTTTAGACATGCAAATACCGTTTTTTATTGAGAATAGTTCGTTATAGGTGAACTATTGTAGAGCAACCTGTTAGGTTGCGTCCGCTACGGCACAACCTAAATGAAGTTTAAGAAAATAAATCCTAAATGAAGTTTAAGAAAATAAATCGGTAATTTGGCGAGGTTAGGAAGAAATCAACGGTATGAATGCCATTAAGGCATTCCCCGCCTTGCCAGCGGGGAGTACACCTACCTCATACGGATAGAAAATTACCGAATTAATAAATTAATCTTCATACAGATTGTGCTACAGAGATGGCAACTTAGATTAGGATATTCAAAATTTCTGTTATTTTGGTTGCGGCACAGCGGATGTGCCACCACCTTTTTAGGAGGTTACATTGGAGAAATCAACTGTTGAAACGAAAATTTTGGCGGACGCGTTAACCCCCCGGCAAATTGTGGAAGAGCTGGATAAGTATATTATTGGGCAGTTTGAAGCGAAACGGAGCGTTGCGATTGCGCTGCGTAATCGCGCCCGTCGGCAGATGCTTGCGGACGATATGCAAGATGAAGTTTCACCGAAAAATATCATCATGATCGGCTCAACGGGTGTCGGTAAAACAGAAATCGCCCGTCGCCTCGCGCGCCTTGTTGATGCACCATTTATCAAAGTCGAAGCCTCTAAATATACGGAAATCGGTTACGTTGGGCGTGATGTTGAATCAATGATTCGCGATCTTACGGAACTCTCTGTCAGCAGAGTGAAAGTAGAACAGACCGCCTCTGTTGAAGAAGAAGCATTAAAATTAACCGAAGAACGTTTATTAGACAGCTTATTCCCGATGCCTCGGTCTTTAAAAAGTCAACCCACTCAAGAACCCCCCGATGACCTTGATATAGATGAAGATATAGATATAATAGATGAAGATATAGATGAAGACGACATCCCATTTCCGTTTGATTTAGTAGACACAACTGACGAACAAAATGAGGCGTTAGAAAGACAACGCGAACGACACCTCAAGACGCGTGAAAAATTACGGCAGCAATTGAAGGATGGTAAATTCGAAGATAAAGACGTTGAAATCAACATGAAAAGTCGAAGTATGCCGTTTGTGGAGATATTTTCGCCGGGTGGTATTGAGGAGATGGACATTAACTTTAAGGATATGTTCAGCAGCATTCTCCCGAATCAGACAAAAAAACGGCGGGTGAAGGTATCCGAAGCACGACAAATTCTGGTGCAAGAGGAAGCGGAAAAACTAATTGATATGGATGCTGTCATCAGTGAAGCGATTGAACGCGTTGAAAACTCTGGGATTGTCTTTTTAGATGAAATTGACAAAATTGCAGGGCGCGAATCTCGACAGGGACCGGATGTGTCACGCGAAGGTGTACAACGTGATATCCTGCCAATTATTGAAGGGAGCACCGTCACAACGAAATATGGTGCAGTGCGTACACATCACATCTTGTTCATTGCTGCGGGTGCCTTTCATGTCTCTAATCCGTCAGACCTCATTCCTGAACTTCAGGGGAGGTTTCCTATCCGCGTTGAACTCAAAAGTCTAAATAAAGATGACTTCAAATCTATTTTGACCGAACCGAAAAATGCATTAGTCAAGCAGTATACGGCACTCCTCCAGACCGAGGGAATAGAAGCAGATATTACTGAAGATGCGATTGACGAAATCGCTGCGCTCGCGTTTCAAGTAAACGAGTCTGTGGAGGATATCGGTGCCCGTCGTCTACACACGATCATGGAAAAACTTTTTGAGAACCTGTTTTTTGACGCGCCTGATCTTGAGGAGAAGGGTGTTACTGTTGATGCAGATTATGTCAGAGGTGAATTGGCAGAAATCGTTAAGGATCAGGATCTGAGTAGGTATATTCTTTAGGTTGCAAAACTCAGTTCGTAGGTTTATCTATCTCCCGATGTCTGACGCATCCGTTTTGCAGCGAGATATTGTTTTTCAAATCGGGCTATACCTTCAGCCTTTTGAAGAAACGTGTCTAAATAGCGGTGCATCATGACGTGATCCTCTTTCTTCTGATATGCCAGCGCAAGACGATAATATGCCTCTACTTCATCGGCATCCAGAGATACACCTTTTTCATAGGCTCGGATAGCACTGAGCAGTTCATCGGTTTCTTCATAAGCGAGACCGAGGTTAAAATAGACCGTAGCATCGCCTCCATCAAGTTCTATTCCTGCTGTGTAATACTGAATAGCCTCCGAATATGATTCCCGGTTGAGATAGGCATCCGCAAGATTGTAATAGGTATCCACGAACGCTGAGTCGGCATTCAAGGCGTTTTGATAAGCCTCCAATGCTTCATCAAACCTGTCCGACATATCGTAAGCATAACCGAGATTATTATAAAAGGCGGGATTTTCCGGTTCAATTTCAAGCGCAGCCCGAAACATTTCTATCGCAAGGAGAAACAGGCGGAGATCAATATAAACTAAACCCAGATTGTTATAGGCGTGCTGATGTTTTTCGTCAAGGGAAATTGCTGCTTGAAAAGACTCTATCGCCTTCTCGTGCTCACGCAATTGATGATAGATTTTTCCTAACGCAACATGCCCTTCCGGATCAATGGGATTGAGTTCTTGTCCCATTTCAAGTTTTAAAGCCTCACGCTGCAGTTCTCTGCGCTGCTGTTGTGCTTCATCAGGAGCAGGACATCCATATAGAAAACAGGTTAGCAATAGAAGGAACCACCCTGCCCCCCTTATCAAGTGGGAAAAGAGGGCTGGTTTCCCTACAACGTTTAGAAAGGAATACTGATGATTATTGATACACATACGCATTTTTATGACCCGACACGACCTGAAGGCGTGCCGTGGCCAAACCCTAATGACGATCTGCTTTACCGCACCGTTATGCCAGACGACTATAAAAAACTTGCTGTGCCTGAAGGCGTAACGGGCACTGTAGTCGTTGAGGCAAGCAGATGGGTTGAAGATAACCAATGGATTCTTGACCTTGCGGCGAATGAACCGTTTATTGTTGGGTTCGTTGGCAATTTAAACCCAAACGATGCCGATTTTGAAAAAAACCTAAATCGGTTTTCTGCCAATCCGCTTTTCCGGGGAATACGTCTCGGTGGTGGACACTTGCAGTCACTTGGTGATGCAGACTTCATGAAAAATATTGAGAAATTGGCAGAGAAAGAACTTACCTTAGACCTCCTCATAAATCCTGATGCGTTACGGAACGTACCTGCCTTGGTTGAACATACACCGACAATGCGAGTTGTGATTAACCACATCGCTGGCGTTCGCGTTGATGGTAATCCACCTGATGCCGCGTGGGTTTCAACAATCCAAGAAGTTGCGCGCTATCCGAATGTCTACTGCAAGGTATCGGGTTTAGCGGAACACACAGGACAAACTCCCGCCCCTGAAGATGTGGCATACTACACGCCAACAATAGACGTTTTATGGAAAGCATTCGGTGAAGACAGACTCATCTACGGCAGTAACTGGCCTGTGTCCGAACGTTTTGCTCAATATAAAGTCGTGCAAAAGATTGTAAACGACTACTTCAGTCCGAAAGGTGATGAAGTCAAGACGAAATTCTTCTGGCAAAATGCAAAGGCAGCGTACCAGTTATCGGTTTAGTCGACCCATCGGATAAACTCCGCTGCGGGTTTGCGTTTCGGTTCTTTAATCTCTGCGGGATAGCCTGTATAGAAAAAGCCGATGATATATTCCTGCGATGAATCTATTCCAAGCAACTGATAGGTCTTTTCTTCCATCGTGATGCTGCCCGTGCTCCACTGCATGCCGACACCTGCATCCCACGCAGCAAGTTGGACATTCTGCATCGCACAACAGGCAGCGGCGTAATCTTCACGCTGACGTTGTTCGTCTCCATCTTGGATACAGGACACAGCGATAATCGTTGGCTTGGACATGAATTTTTCGTAAGCCAATTCGCCTATCTTTGCCAGATTCTCGGCATCCACGTGGTCTGGCGTATCCTCCATCTTTATTTCTCGGTAACGTTGTGCAAGAATCAACTTTGTTTTTTCACCGATGACGGTGAACCGCCACGGTTCTGTGACATGGTGATTCGGTGCCCATATCCCGTAACTGAAAATTTGTTCAATTACGTCATTTGGTACGGGTTCCTGTTTGAATTTGAAAATGGTTCGTCTTGAGATAATTGCATCTTTTACGTCCATAAAATCCTCCTTTATATATAACACCAAAAGTATTCAGTCGCTCCAGCGGAGCGATATGTTTATAGAAAAATGTTAGTCCTCTCTACCGCTCCAGCGGAGCGGTATGTGCGGAATCCACTTGCAGCCTCAAATGGATGTTTTTCCAAATTATGTTATCCTTGTTCAGGCAGCTACTTGCGTTACATTAGAGATTCTGGCACCAACTTACGTGTCCATTCACATACAACCTAACGGGTGTCTACTACCATGTTAATTCCATCCAGTCAATTGCAAGTATTTTTCCCAGAGCGGATCGCCCCACAGCAGCACAACCACAGCAGCGCTTGCAAGGAAAGGACCATAAGGAATCGGACTTTGCCGACTTTTCTTGCCAGTTGCGATAAGCAGTGTCCCGATAACAGCGCCACTGAAAGCAGACAACGCTATCACCATAGGCAGTGCGGGCCACGCTCCGAGAAACAATCCGATGATCGCCATAAGTTTGATGTCTCCGCCTCCCATCGCTTTTTTACGCATAATTGCGCTGCCAACAAACGCAATTATCCATAATACCAAACCGCCTGCTACAAACCCAATAAGTCGCATCTTTAGATAATCTAAATCTTTATCATGATAAGCAATTGTACACACTATTCCTAATCCAAGCACCAATCCTGTGAGACTTATAACATTTGGAATAATGTAGTGCTGCGCATCAATCACAGCAATCGGTATCAACACAGACACAAAAATGAGTGCATGTACTAACTCAAGCGTCTTGCCAAATTGGTAGAACATCATGAGAAACAGCACTGCGGTTGCCAGTTCAACTATCGGATAAAGGACAGATATTTTCACTTTGCAATGCCGACACTTACCGCGTAAAAACAGATAACTTAAAAGTGGGATATTGTCGTAAAACTTTATTGACTGATTACATTCAGGGCAAAAGGACCTGCGCGGCGAATAGATAGACATATCCGAGCGGGGAATGCGGTAAATACAGACATTGAGGAAGCTGCCAATTGCCAATCCTAACAGAAAAATGATGATTTGTATCCAGATTTCGTCCACAGATTACCACCAGTATTTTTCACCTTGTGCAGCGTCCGCGTGATAAACCCTGCTGATTTCAGCGATGCCGCCTAACCGATATTTTGTTGGCACACGCGGGTGATTTTTCGCAATTCCGACTTTATAGTTTTCTTGGACCAGGGCATAGTTTCCACCCCAAGGCGTTTTTGGAACGGATTTTAGATAGGCGCCACGCCACCCTTCTATGCCAGGATCGGTTAAGAGTTGATCCAAACGCGTTGGATACGTCTGGGTGTGTTTGTAGTATTTCTTGATTGCTATGGCGAGCACTTCAACGTCTACATCTGCTTGGCTAACTTTGCGATATTCTGCCCAGGGTGGATAAGAAAGGACCCCGATAATAATTACTATTGCAACCAAAATAAGAAGTTGAATGCGGGTCATGCCGCTGTTTTTGTGCATTTCTTAATTATCAGAATCTGGGCGGGCGATACTGTATTTATTCATCTTTTTATACAAATTACTTCGCTCAACATCCAACACTTCGGCAGTTCGCTTGATGTTCCAATCATTTTCTTTCAAGGCTGCCACAATACATTGTGCCTCAGCTGAATCAACCATCGTACTTAGCGGTGTATTGGACTGATAAGCTGCCGTAGTGTCTAATATCTGCGCTTCATCCTTTTCGATCGGTAACACATCTGCAACATCAGTCGGCAAAATAATATCCCTATTCACCATAATAAGTAGTCGTTCAACAATATTTTTGAGTTCACGAATGTTGCCGGGCCAGCGGTAAGATTGGAAAACAGGATATGCTTCCGCAGCAAAGGTTTTCGGTGTAGATGCCATATTCATCTGTAACCGTTCAGCAAAGTATTTTGCGAGTATTGGGATATCCTCACTTCGGTCCCGCAGCGGTGGCACCTCAATAGGTACAATTTTGAGACGGTAATAGAGGTCTGTTCGGAATTGCCCGCGCTCAATTTCTAAAGGAAGATTCTTGTTTGTTGCGGCGATGATTCGGACATCAACATTGCGAATCTGCTGGCTGCCGAGTCTCTCCACTTCTCCATATTCAAGCACGCGTAGGACTTTTGCCTGTGCTTTTAAACTCATATCGCCTATTTCATCAAGGAAAAGTGTGCCGCCATCAGCGAGTTCGAATCGTCCCTGCCGCATAGAATCAGCACCTGTAAACGCGCCGCGTTCATGTCCAAAGAGTTCACTCTCAACAAGTTCTTCAGGTAACGCTGCACAGTTTAATGGGATAAAGGGTTTGTCAGCACGTTTGCTATGTCTATGGATTGCATTCGCAACGAGTTGTTTACCAGTACCATTTTCGCCAGAAATAAGCACCCCCAGATCGCTTGCTGCTACTTGACGTATTTCGGAGCGAAGTTTGAAAACCGCCTCACTCTCACCTACCATTTCGTCATCAACAACAATCTGTGACTTAAGAATCTCATTCTCTTTTGCTAAACGCGAGAGTTCTAAAAAAGGTTCGATATTGGATAGAATTTCATCCACACTCGCCGGTTTTGTGATGTACTGCTTCGCGCCGAGCGCCATCGTTTTAACGGCGATTTCAATATCCTGCTGTGCGGACATCATTACGACATTGAGATGCGGGTGCTGCTCAAGTAATTTTGTCAACGTTTGGACACCATCTATGCCTTTTTCCATCATTATATCTAACAGTACAAGATCAATATCCTCAGACATACAAAGTTGTAACGCCTCTTCTCCACTCGATGCGGTCAAGGTCTTGTACCTTTTCAGTTTCAATCCTTGGGAAAGCTGTTTCAAAATGTTCTTTTCGTCATCTACAATAAGGATAGTATTCATATTTCTGTGCCTCTAAACTGAGATAGTTCGTAAGTTATCCATCTCCTAACCTCTTACACGTTAGTTGTTGGCTCGGCCTCAGGCGGTATCATGGCAGGTGTGCTCTCGGTGAGGTATGATGTTTCGTTAAAGGTAATCCGTATCGTTGTTCCAACGTTTTCAGCTGATTCAACTGCGATTTCTCCACCGTGGACAGTGATAATGCGGCGTACAATTGCCATACCGAGGCCGGTGCCATAGGGCTTAGTTGTGTAGTCGGATGCAAAAAGGTTTTGTTGGGTTTCTTCGGACATGCCGTGTCCAGTATCTTTCACTTCAAGCGAGATATTCCTACCCTTTTCGAATGGTACCGAAAAAGTTCCAAGGGTGAGCGTTCCACCGTCTGGCATCGCTTCAATTGCATTCTTAACAAGATTTCCCACTGCACGTTCCATCTGTTCTTGGTCTAATGAGAGTAGTGGCAGCGGGCTCAACTGTTTTTCAACCTTAATATGCTGCGCTTGAGACAATTCCATATACAATTTCAAAACAACATGGACAATATCGTTCAAATTAACTGGATGTCTATCAGGAACAGGTAATCGGGCATATTGATGAAACTCATCTATTAGTCCACGTATACGGTCAACTTCTTCAATAATTGTTTCCGTGCATTCATCAAAAATTTTCTCAAAAATTTCCGGTTGATCTTTCGCAGCTTGCAGGTTCTCTACAGAGAGCCGAATCGGAAATAGTGGATTTTTGACTTCATGCGCGAGTTGGCGCGCGACATCCTGCCACACGGCAACCCTTTCGGCTGCTTTGTGCTCCTCCAAACTCTGCTTCAATGCAAGGGCCATCTGGTTGAATCCATCAGCAAGTGTTCCAACTTCGCCCTTAGATTGAACGGTGATTTGATACGCAAGGTTTCCAGCACCGATTTCGTTTACCCCTTGCTTAAGTTGAGCAATTGGTCGCGTGATTCGTCTGCTTACAAGATAACTGCTGCAGTATACAAGGACAGCCCCGCCGCCTATACTCAACAATAATATCACCCTCATTTGCCTCTGCCATTGGATTCTATTTTTATGTGAGTAAGCAATGATCAATTCCACAAAAGGCAATCTTTGCGTATCCGAGAAAGGGATGTTTAAGATGTCTGTACGGACAACAGTAAAGGTAGGCGTCCATGTCTCATTATCTGATACTTCTACCGTATCAGATTGCGGAATATCTTTCAAAGTGACCACTAACTCCTTAACAGGTTCCCCTTCCGCCTCCTTCACCTGCTTCTGTCGTTCCCATTCATCTTTTAAAGTCGGTGTATGTGCAATATAGTTTAAGGGAATCCACTCCTCCTGTTCATCCTTTCTTTTTACAAGAAAAATCGGATGTTCCTCTGGTTGGCTAAGCATTGCCCCTTCTAACCAATTTTGAAGGGATTTACCACCGGTGACAAACCCCCAATCCAACCACTGAGTCACCTCAACGACTAACTGCGGTTCCTCATCGGTCTCAATAATCCGCTCACGAATTGTGCCTTTCCCTTCTTTGTATGTCACATCCGATTTTGCTTCAGATGCATCTAAAATTTTGCTGCCGATACGTGGGTCATCTCTCCGTTTGCTCAACAACAATATACCCTCGGTATTACCACATTCAAAAACATTAAAATTGGTTGGAGGTATGTTTCTGCCACCGCCCCTTTCTACTTCCCGGATAGCACTACGCAAAACCCTATCTTCACCTTTTGCTTTCACCTCGTTTCGAATAGCATTAACGAATTGTGCATACATCTTGGAAATACGAGATTTCAAGGCTACTACGTCTTTATCAAGTTGTTCATTAAAAGCACGGTCAATCAGTAAACTTGCAATCCCAAAGATAACGGCAAACATGAGCAGAAACACCAGGCTATAAGTGAAGAAAATCTTGTTCTGGAGCCGTAGCGTGGATAATTTGTTGAGAACTTTTTGCGCATATCTCATACTTACATTCCCGAAAAGACACAATGAATTGGGCCATTACGAACGCGGTTATTTCGAACAAACGGACAGACATTTATGTATTTGACTATAAAATACCGTTAACGCCTTTTCATTTCGCGTGCGATTTGTTCAGTGCGCTTTTTATATCCTTCAACAGCCGATTGATGATAGGTTAACTCTTCTGCAAGCATTGGAACACCATTGATAAGATGAAGTTCCTGCAATCTGCCTTTTACAGCGACGGTATCCATTAGAGTCCGCATCAATTGGCACAGATTGCTGATGTCTCGTTTTGGGATCGTTAACGTAACATTCGGAATTCCCTTCTCTGTAAAATCCATCTCTGTCCCACGATACGAGGCAGTTTGACTGTCATTCATAGAAAGCCCTTCAAATGCCTCTAATCCACTTTTTTCATCTCCATACGGGATTGTTAAGTCTGCACCAAGGTTCTCCCAATGGATAAACATAACTGCCTTATCTCTCGGTCCAGCAAGAATACCGTTGAGTATAGAATGATTGCTCGTGGGGCCTTTTGCAGCAATAACGTTAGAACCGATGCCGTTTTCTTGAATCGATTCAGTATAGAGTTGAACAAACCATTCACCAAGGCGACTGTTGTCTGCATAATTATAGAAAACAATACTACTTGCCCCGTAATATTTCTCAACAGAGTCAAGCCATAGTGCCAAGTGGGACGCGGTATTATTGGGATGTGTGTATGGCAGCTGAAAACTCTCATCTGCGCGTTGGACACCATCAACCGCAGCATTTATCCTATTTTCTGGAGTCTCGTCAATTCCTGCTGTCATCGCTAAAAAGAATAAACCGACAGGTGAAAAAGCAGAAAAACGACCACCGACACCTTCGGGAACAGGAAGTATACCGTAGAACGAAGATTCTTGATGGAATTGATAGAGAAGACTTTTTTCAGTTAACCCCGTGGTTGCGATAATCTGGTTTCGCCACTCTCCGAATTCTTGTTGGAGTCTATCCCGAATAATCATTAGCGTTGCGAGGGTTTCACCTGTTTTTCCCGATTTGCTGATGACATTGAAAAGTGTTTTGTGTAACAAGTTGCGCGATTTCAACATATCAAGTAACGCTTTCAACCGAACTGGATCGAAGGTATCACCTGTGAAGTAGACCTCTGGTGCACTACCTCGTTCAGAAGTTGACAATAGGTTGTGATACGGATGATTGGCGGTTTCGTGAAACACACGTGCGCTTAAATCAGACCCGCCTATGCCGACAGTTACAAAAACAGCAAAATCGCCCCTCGCTTTGGCAGATAAGGCAAGTACCTGTTGAATATGTTCTTTTTGAAGATGGGCGCGTGTCCATGCACGCAAATTTTGCTCTAATACGGATAGCGGCGCATCTACCTCCTCTTTAAACAGTGCTTGGATATTCTCCAAACGTTTATCAACTGGACTACCTTCATCTTCCCCATCTGTCTCTGCACAAACAAGCATTTTGAGTCTCAAACCTGAATCGCTTCCTAATTCTATCTGTTTTACACTTGAATTCATCTCTATATTATCCTTTTATTACCTCCAAAAATTGTTGTCAACGTATTATTGTCCGTCGCAATTCGGAGATCGCTCCTACCGATGGACTGCTTATGGTAGGCGGGAACTCCGATTCCCGACTCCTATTCAAGATCCATCAATTAGCACTTGATAAAGCAGTAGTTTAAACTCTCCCATACTTATCGTCAAGCCGGACAATGTCTTTCTCATCAAAATGTCCGAAAGCGATTTCCAGGACCCTGTAGTTTTGAGATTCGCCGATGAGTTGATGTTTTGCACCTTGCGGAATAAAAACCGGCTCCATCGGATCGGGATGGACCACCTTATCCTCAATCCGAATACATGCACCTTCGTCAAGCGGGATCCACAGTTCACTCCGACGGTGATGATACTGATAACTTACCTGTTCACCAGCACGGATCTCCAAAATCTTGACTGTCACCGGTTGGTTCAGGACATATTGAATAAAACGTCCCCACGGTTTTTCTGTCGTCAATATCTCTGATAGCACTTTAGATGGGTCTGTTATAGGTGCAAATGCGTGTTCGGCATTTGCAATAATCTGTTTCTCCATTGGTCACCTACGCCAACAGTTTGCTATAGTTTAGCACAACTTGAATGGATAAGGCAAGCAGAAAAACGCGTGAATCAGAGGCATTCAATTGTCACAGAATACTCTCGTGGGATGGTTTTCTAAGTCCGATATTATAAAATTTCCGCTTTGTCTGAACCAAGATTCTCATGATTGAAGATTTTGTCCCAACAGATCATTCACAGGGCGCAAAGTTTATGATGCATTGTGCTAAATCCGCAAGAGGCACCTTGATGAAAAATAATCTTGGTAATCTGCTAATCCTGAAAATCCTGGTTCAGACAATAAGATTCAGAGATTGACATTTAATCCAACCTATAGTAGAATAAATACAACGTTAAAATGATTTATATATTGCCCACGTTTTTCTATCCAGACAGGTGTTTAGCACAACGCAAAAGGAGAACAAACCGATGAAAAACACGTTGTGTTTAATTTTGACAGCACTGTTGATAGCATTCACATTTACATTTAACAGTCTTGCCCAAACCCCACAGGATGATCCACAACAGGGGGATCCACAACAAGGGGATCTCCCTGATGGCGCGGAAGTGCGGTCCGGGCCTGAGCAAGGTAGGATCAGAGATATAAAGTTTTCCCCCGATGGCACACGCCTTGCAGTGGCGAGAAGCCGCGGTATTTGGCTCTTGGATGTCCAGACAGGTGACGAACTTGTGCAATTCACAGGTTTTGCGGATTCTGCTGCTACTATTGCATTTAGCCCGGATGGCAATATGTTGGTCGGTAGTAGCATAAAGGACAATACCGTTCGTTTGTGGGATGTACACACAGGTAGGAACATCCGAGCATTCAAAGGACGCAGTAAGAAGAATTGGGTAGGGGACGTAGCGTTTAGTCCGGATGGCAAAACTATCGTAATTAGGCGTTGGAACAAAACCCTCTGTCTATTGGATCTGAACACAGGCAAAACCCTCCGAATATTCAAAAAGGATACAGAAAAGATATCACGTGTTGCGTTTAGCCCGGATGGTAGGACTATCGCAAGTAGCGGTGAGGATAAAACTGTGCGTCTGTGGGATGCACACACGGGCAAAAACCTTCACACACTCACAGGGAATACGGAAAGGATATGGCACGTAGCATTTAGTCCGGATGGCAAAATGATAGCAAGTAAAAGTAATGATGATACTGTGCGTCTGTGGGATACGCACACCGGACAACCCCTACGCACAATATATATGTCTTCTCTTGGCTTCAACTTTGCGTTCAGTCCGGATAGCAAGATGATCGCATGTATCGGTTTCGGTACTATCGATCTATGGGATGTGAACACGGGACAACACTTACGAAAACTCATAAAAACCTACAGACGACTAGCTTCTACACTGAATATCGGACGCTTGATTGCGTTCAGTCCGGATGGCAGGATGATCGTAAGTGCTGGTCCATTTGAAGTCCATCTGTGGGATGCAAACACAGGACAACTCCTCCGAAAACTCATAAGTCATCCCAAAGGCACTGATGTACGATCATTCCAAAGGAACTAACCGATGAAAAATAGATTGTTTTCAATTTTGACAGCACTTTTGATAATAGCATTCACATTTACATTTAATAGTCTCGCCCAAGATTCACCGCAAGAGGATATAGAGGATTTACTTGAATCAATACGAGAGAAAGCAAAGGATTTAAGTAAGGCCGAGAAAACGGGCGCGGTCAATAAACTTGTTTATTCTACCAACGATATAAGTTTTTCCCACGATGGCAAACGGCTCGCGTTGGCAGGGAACTACGGCATTTTGATCTACGACATTCAGAGAAATCGCAAAAACGTTCAGGCAAGTTACAAACCTACCAAATTGAGAGAACATCAGAGGAGAGGGTGGCGGGTAGCGTTTAGTCCAGATGGCAAGCTAATCGCAAGTGCGAATGCTACAGGCACCCTTTACCTATGGGATGCGAAAACGGAAAAACTCCTTCGGACAATCGAAGGTGAGCCAGGATATTCACCTTTCTCGTGTATGGCATTTAGTCAGGATGGCAGGATACTCGTTACCGGAGGGAACAAGATTATCACAAGGGATCCTTGGATAAGCGAGGGCATAGTGCTTTTGTGGGATGCACAGACAGGAGAACACATCCGAACCCTAACAGGACATACGAGACATGTCGATAGTGTGGCATTTAGTCCGGACGGCATAACTATCGCTGCGGGTGACTCCGTCACTATCAGGGCAGATGGTAAAGACAGTGGAGATGCCACAGTGCGTTTATGGGATGCACGGACGGGAAAACTTCTTCGGACCTTAATGAGACATGGGGGTGAGATCAAATGCTTGGCGTTTAGTCCGGATGGAAAACTGCTCGCAAGTGGTGGGCCGTTCGACCCTGTTCGTTTATGGGATGTAAACACCGGACAACACATCAGAACACTCGCAAGTGATAGGACAAGAACTCCGAAGGATCTGGATCAAGGGAGGCCGTCGTTTGATTCGGTAGATAGCATTGCATTTAGCCCAGATGGTAGCACACTTGCAAGTTCCAGTATACTGCGGGCCCGCCTATGGGATGTAAAACGGGGACGACTCCTCCTAAAATTCAGAGACCAAAATTCAGGCAATGGTCCTAGTGTAGTGGCGTTTAGTCCAAATGGAAAGACTATCGCAATCAGTAGAAGTTATGAACTTGAGCAAATAGTTCCCAAAAGCAATGGCGTTAAAATTACGAAAGAAATAGAACTGTGGGATGCGGAAACGGGAAAACATCTCCATAGGATCAAGTTAGAAAGGTACAGATTCCAAATTTACCGATGAAAAACACGTTGTGTTCAATTTTGACAGCACTGTTGATAGTACTCACGTTTACATTTGATAGCCTTACCCAAACTCCGCAGGATGATCCATAACAAGAGCATTAAATATGTTTACACTCCCCGGTAGATGCGGTTTCCTAACCAATGCAGAATACCGGACGCTTATGCTGCCGGAGTTTTCTCCAAAATTACAGAAATGATAAATTAATCTTTGGACAGTTTTCTCTACAGAAGTGTCCCGTTAATTGTAGGTTTTTCTATAGCGGATGTATTTAGGGCGTTCAAAATAGAAATCCACGATAATTAGCGTTACGTTCCAATACCGTCAGTTTATCACAAAATTAGCTACTGTCAATCTGTTTTACAAAAATAAACTATAGAAAAAATGTTGCATGCCTGCTGCAAACGTGGTATAATTACTATAATTTGATCACATGTCCAAAACGATATTACCAGAGATACACACCTCCAGATTTGCACAGCGGGTTCTCTCGTCATGAGAGTCTGATGCAAATATGAAGGGGGTGGACGTATAAACCCAATGCGGAGTCTTGCGGCTCCAGTAAACCCAGGAGGTTATTTTTGGCAGTTACAATGAAAGAACTCCTTGAATGCGGCGTTCACTTTGGTCACCAAACCAGGCGCTGGAACCCGAAGATGGCAGAATACATCTTCGCTGAGCGAAATGGAATCTATATAATTGATTTACAGAAAACACTGAGAATGCTCGAAACGGCAGTGGAATTTGTTCAAGGCGTTGCTGCGGGAGGTGGCACAGCACTTTTTGTCGGCACAAAACGGCAATCGCAGGAAGCTGTTTTTGAAGAAGCAGTTCGATGCGAAATGTACTATGTCAACCATCGCTGGCTTGGTGGCATGTTAACAAACTTTCAGACAATCCGACAAAGTATCAAGAGGTTAGACGAACTTGAGGCGGAAGAAACAAGCGGTGAACTTGAAAAACGTCCTAAAAAAGAGATCATTCGTCTGATACGAGAAAAGGGGAAATTATCAAATAACCTTACCGGCATCAAAGAGATGTCTGTACTTCCCGAAGTCGTTATTGTTACGGATACACGAAAAGAACACACTGCTATTGCTGAAGCAAACAAACTCGGCATCCCGATAATTGCGATAGTGGATACAAACTGTGATCCGGATCCAATTGATCTGCCGATTCCAGGCAACGATGATGCGATCCGTTCAATTCGGTTAATTTGTGCTGTTTTAGCAGAAGCAGTAATTGAAGGACGGGGTGATGCATTAGAAGGTGAACAAACTGAAGCAGCAAAGCCCGAAGAAACGCAGATTGATAGAGTAGCTGAAGCTGAACGACATGAGGAACAGACAGCACAAATTTTAGATGCCGAGCAACTTTCTGCTGAACCTGAAGCAATTGGCGATAGTGAACAACGGCAAGCCCGTCAACCGCGTCCAAAAAGAAGAATTGGACGATCACGAAGAAACCCACAGTAGTTTTAGACACAAGATATTTCAGAAGGGTCGTCATAAACAACTGAATACAAGACTGAAGGTCTTTAACTTTAGCATTCAAAACATGGAATTTGAATCTAAATTTGGAGGAAATATGGCAATTACAGCAAAAATGGTCAGTGAACTACGTACGCGTACTGGTGCCGGGATTATGGACTGCAAAAAGGCATTAACAGAAACGGATGGAGATGTAGACGCTGCGATTAAGAAATTGCGCGAGCAAGGCTTGCGCGCTTCTGAAGTCAAAGGTGGACGAGCAACTGAAGAAGGACTCATCTTCTCCTATATTCATCCAGGAAACCGTATCGGTACTTTAGTTGAATTAAATTGCGAAACCGACTTCGTCGCTCGGACAGAGCAGTTTCAAAAATTAGCAACAGAAATCGCTATGCAAGTCGCTGCTGCCAAACCCAGATATGTCAGCGAAGCAGATGTCCCCGCAGACGAACTTGAGGCTGAGAAAGCAATTTTAAAAACGCAAGCACTCCAAGAAGGCAAACCTGACCATATTGTTGATAAAATTGTTGAAGGACGGCTTTCTAAGTTTTATTCGGAAGCATGTCTACTAAAACAATCGTACATTCGCGATGCCGATAAAACCATTGAGGACCTTGTCAAAGATGCGATCGCGCAACTCGGCGAGAATATCGTTGTAAAACGTTTTGTCCTTTACGTCCTCGGCCAATAAAATAATTTCAGACAGGACACCGGACATCGGAATCAGCGAACCAGAAAGGAATAGGAAATTCAGATGCAAGAAGTACTGAAAGATGCTGAATCACGAATGAAGAAAACGGTCGAATCCACAGCGGCAAAGTTGTCGCATGTCCAAACAGGGCGTGCCACCACAGCGTTGTTAGACCAAGTTGCGATCAATTACTACGGTAGCAAAACCCCATTAAATCAAGTTGGGACAATTACGACACCGGAACCACACCAACTTGTTATTCAACCTTGGGACAAAACGTTAATTACGGAAATTGAAAAAGCAATTGCGCTTTCTGATTTAGGACTCGCCACCAGTAACGATGGCAGCATTGTGCGGATCCAGGTGCCTGAGTTGACAACTGAACGGCGTGTTGAACTCACGAAACTGGTAAAGAAATTAGCTGAAGAAGGTAGAGTCGCTATTCGGAACATCCGTCGAGATGCAAACGATGCTATTCGCAAACTTGATGGCGGTGATTCCGGTTCAGGCAGCCGAAGAAGTAAAGGCAGAGGCGGCGATAAGAAAAGTAGTCGCGGTGATGCTGACCCGGTACAGAAGTTAACCGATACCTACGTTAACCAAATTAACGATTTAGCTGATGCAAAAGAATCTGAACTGTTAGAGAACTAATTATGTTTTGGCGGCGAACTTTGAGCGTTGTTGTACTGGTTCCGCTGGTCCTGCTGCTTATCTATTTAGGAAGTTGGTTTTATCTGCTTCTCATTGCCGCCGCCGTTCTGATGATGCAAGTTGAGTACTGTAGGTTAGCGGCTAACTTCGGTAGCAAATTGAATCCGGTGATACCTGTGATTCTAACGGTAGCATTCTGTCTGTTCGCGTTTTTCTTACCTACACCGATAGAAAACGCAAACACCTCTATCGTCTTGTCCTGCTTCTTGGTCGGGGTGTTCATTTACGCTTTTGCATCAAGCATATACCGAGGGAAAGTTGCAGGAGAATTACTGACTGTCACCTTAAAACTTACAGGTATCCTGACAATCGGCTGGTCATTCGGTTACCACTGTATCCTGCTTAGAAAAGCGGATGCTGTGGGCATGCAGCTTATCTTTTTGCTAATTGGAACAATTTGGTGTAGTGATACTGGTGCTTATCTGATCGGGAGAGCTGTCGGAAAACATAAGCTCATCACACCAATTAGTCCTCGTAAAACGATTGAAGGCACCATTGCTGGTTTTGTGGTAGGAACTTTGATCAGCATGGCACTTGCCGCGCTTCTTTTACAAGAAACTCTCTCTTTAGTAAACGCAGCTATTATAGGACTGCTATTGAGTATTTTAGGACAACTTGGTGATTTAAGCGTATCGCTTATGAAGCGCACTGCTGGGGTCAAAGACTCCGGTGATTTTATACCCGGGCACGGAGGATTCCTTGACAGGTGTGATAGTTTAATTTTTAGCGCACCTATCCTCTATTATTATCTCGCGTTAACAAAATTGATTTCATAAACCTACCCAGACAAACTTTTTGTTCGTGCGATCTATCTTCACATTAAAGATAGGCAATATCGGCAAAGTGGCATCTACTCTAAAAAGAAAGCGAATGTTACGGCACTGCCATCATAGATAAAACACATGAAGCACATCGCCATTTTGGGCAGTACCGGTTCTATTGGGAAAAATGCCCTCAACGTTGTTAAAACGCATAGTGAAGAATTTAATGTTGTCGCACTCGCCGCGAATAAGGATGTTGACACACTTGAACAGCAAGTGCGCCAATTTCGTCCAAGGTTAGCAGCACTCAATGATCCAGCAGCAGCCGCTTGTCTACGTGAGCGCTTATGTGATTTAAGTAGCACTGAAGTCCTCTCTGGTGTCAAAGGAATTCAAGCCGTAGCCACTATTAAAGAAGCGGACCAGGTTTTAGATGGAATGGGTGGAAGCGCAGGGTTGTTACCTACACTATCTGCCATCTATGTGGGAAAAGACATCGCCTTTGTGAACAAAGAGGTGATGGTGATGTGCGGTCCCATAGTAATGGACGCAGTCCAAAAAAATGGGGTCCAGTTAATACCTATAGATGGCGAAATGAGCGCAATCTTTCAATGCTTAGAAGGTGCGCGAGACAGACAAGTTGACATTCATCGATTAATATTAACTGCCTCTGGCGGGCCTTTTCGGGATACACCTAAAGATGAACTTTATAAAGTAACACCGCAACAAGCACTTCGGCATCCTAATTGGGATATGGGTGCCAAAATTACGATCGATTCCGCTACCATGATGAACAAGGGGCTGGAAGTTATTGAAGCGAAGTGGCTATTTGATATTGAACTTGATAAAATTGACATTGTTATCCACCGAGAAAGTATCATCCATTCAATGGTTGAATGGACAGATGGTTCAACGCTTGCCCAGTTGGGTCCAACGGATATGCGGATTATGATTCAGTACGCTTTAACATATCCGAACAGACTCTCAACACCAGTCCCACGGTTAGACTTATGTGAATCTCGTACGCTGCATTTTGAACCGGTTGACAAAGATAAGTTTCCCTGTATCTCGCTTGCGTACACTGCAGCAGAAGCTGGCGGCACACTTCCTGTGGTCCTGAGCAGTGCGGATGAAGTTGTGGTAGACGCTTTTCTTGCGGAACGTATCGGATTTATGGATATTCCTGCTATTTTAGAATGCGTTATGGACAAACATGTCGTGATTACGGATCCCTCACTTGAGGATATTCTTGAAGTTGACCAATGGGCAAAATCCACTACACGTTCAATCATAAAAGACAAAAAATAAATCAACATGCTATCAAAAATTTAAAATAATATACTTAATCTTGCAATCATTAAATAGGAGATATACCAATGGAATTTTTTGAACAAATTCTCTCAATTTTTCCGACCATCAAAGGAGTATTTCTTGCAATTATTGCGCTCGGTTTTCTTATTTTTATTCATGAACTCGGACATTTTCTCGCTGCAAAGCGCGCAGGAATAAAGGTAAATACTTTCTCGATCGGTTTCGGTCCAAGAATCGTCGGGTTTAAACGGGGAGAAACAGAGTATAAACTCTCTTGGTTGCCGTTCGGTGGATATGTGCAAATGGAAGGCGAAAATCCAAGTGAACAGACTGGTGCGGAGGGTGAATTTGCGAGTGCTTCGCTCGGTAAACGGGCATTTGTTGTTATTGCAGGTCCTGCTGTGAACCTCTTGTTCGGTGTATTGGCGTATTGGTGTGTTTTTACTATAGGGCTCAACGCTGATGCGGTCGGGTTTTACAACATGTTTACGGGGCAATCTATTGACAAAACACAAGAGGGGGTTCAGATAGGTTGGATTGATGATGATGGCCCCGCTGCTGTTGGAGGTGTGATGCCCGGAGACACAATTGTTTCAGTAAATGGGTACCGCATTACAAATTGGGCAACTTTCAGCCAGGAAATTCAGCTTAATCCTGAAAAGGAATTGGAACTGGTTGTGCAACGGGATGGAAACCTAAAAACGCTCACTGTAGTGCCCGAAGCAGTCTCTAATCCAAGAGTTGAATACGGTAGGCTTAATGTGCTTAATCAAAACGATGTCATCATATCAAAAATTGGTGAAGGAAGTTTGGCAGCGCAAGCCGGTCTCAAAGTAGACGATCAAATTGATACCATTAACGGACAGAAGATATATAACGTGCCAAGCTTTGGAATCGGAATTTGGAACCCCAACCCCGAATCCGAGTGGATCGGAACAAAATATCAAGAACTTTACAACAACATTGACCAAAACAGAGATACTCTTGAACTTGGAATTAGACGCGGTGATGAAACAATTACCCTTCAATTGCCTGTGCAATGGCAAGTTATAGCGAATGTTGAGAAAGGTAGTACCGCACAAAAGTCCGGTATAAAAACAGGAGATATCCTTACCACTCTTAATGGAAAGACGATGGATAGTAAGTCGCTTTATTCTGAACTAAAAGCAGCGGGGAACAATTCGGTAACGCTTGGATTAATCCGAAAGGGAGCTGAAAAAACAGTAACGCTCTCTCCTCCAAATGCTACAAAACCTGACTTAGAAGGAACTTTTTATGGATTGGCCTGGTCCACCTCCTTAAGTGGTATGACACTGGGCACGTCAGAAATGCTTGTGCCTAAGTATAATGTTTTCTCAGCATTTGGGAAAGGGATTGAAACCACTTGGCTTACGTGTACATCTATCACCCGAATCCTAAAACGGCTACTCAGCGGAGAAGTGTCCCCGAGCCACCTTTCGGGACCGATCGGTATTGTGCATATTACCAGTGAGTCTGCAAAGATTGGCTTAAGCAGTGTTCTGTTTTTCATCGGGTTTATCAGTATTAATCTCGCTATCGTTAATTTACTACCAATTCCAATTGCTGATGGGGGACATCTCCTCTTTTTTGCTATGGAAAAAATCCGTGGGCGACCTGTACCACGAAAAGCACAAGAAATCATTCAACAAGTCAGCTTTATCCTTCTCATCGCGTTTTTTCTATATATCACTTGGTTTGATAGCATAACACTGTTTCACAACCTGCGCAACTGATAATGCTACAAGGAACACATGGATAGAGACTATATTAGAGAAGAATATCTACAAATTGTTGCAACTGTGAGGGAACACGTGGCAGAACAACTTCAACTCGGTTTGTTTGAAACTGAAGTAAATGAATCTAAGCCAGAATCTGAATTTGCCAATTTAGATTTATCAGCTTTAGACGCTGATGCGCAAGGTTGTACTAAATGCAAATTGCACGAAGGACGAAATACCGTCGTTTTTGGTGTCGGTAACCCGAACGCTGATCTCATGTTTATCGGTGAAGCACCCGGTGCCGATGAAGACCGACAAGGTGAACCTTTTGTCGGCAGAGCAGGGAAATTGCTCACAGATATTATAAAGGCGATGAAATTTACGCGCGAAGATGTCTATATCGCTAATGTGCTGAAATGCCGTCCGCCTGGTAACAGAGACCCTGCCCCAGATGAAGTTGAAACATGCAGCCCTTACCTCATACGGCAAATAGAGATAATTCAACCAAAGGTCATTGTAGCGCTCGGTAGTTTTGCAGCGAAGATGTTGCTTAATACCAAAACAGGAATTACAGCGCTCCGTGGGCAATTCCATGAGTCCACTCTCGCCCAACAAAGCGATAATGCCCCAGTCATTATGCCGACCTATCATCCGGCATATCTGCTCCGCAATCCAAACGCGAAACGCGAAGTTTGGGAAGACATGCAACAAGTGATGGAACTTTTAGATAAAGATTGATATACTTTCTGGGATATAAGACAAATGCGTTTCGCTAATATCGCTTTTCCTATTGCAGTCAACCGACTGTTCACCTATTCCGTTCCACAATATTTAGATGCGATTGTGCAACCTGGTGTGCGTGTATTAGCCTCTTTTCACGGAAGTAAACAGGAAGGCGTTGTTGTCGAACGGATAGACGAAACCGATTTAGAACTTGAAAAGATTAAAAATATTACCGACTGCCTTGATGAAGAGCCGACATATTCCGAAGAACTACTTAAACTCACAAAATGGATGGCTGACTACTACCTCACTTCATGGGGAAATGCACTCTTCTGTGCTGTTCCTGCAGCTGTGCGGAACAAAAAACAACAACTGATACAACTGCGGTCTGAGTACACCGCCCCCATAGGAAAAGTGCAGAAACAGATAGTGGCAGTTTTGGAAACTGAAGAAACACTTACCCCATACCAGCTTGCAAACCGCATTGGCAGGAGTCCCGAAAAACTCCGTTCCCAGATTACAACACTCCGAGAGAAAGGTGTGATTGATGTTAAAGTCGCACACAAACCCAGGGCAACTGCCAAGTTTACCAATGTCGCTACTTTAGCCTTACCACGTGCTAATATTGAAGCAGAAATCGCTGAATTAACATCTGGTGATGATGGATACGGAAATTCAACTAACCAGAACGCCAGCCGTGTCCCACATGCAGCTGCTGTCAAACATGCCAAAATACTACAAATCCTACTTGACGAAGATGCCCCAGTAGCCACATCAGAACTGACAGAACGGGTGGGATCAAGCGATTCATTGCTTCGTACCCTTGAAAGACGCGGATTCATAAAAATTGCACGCGCTGCAGCAGTGCGCAACCCTTTGAGTTCTCAACCTGTTCCGCCAACACAACCCCTCACTTTAAATTCAGCACAAGCTGCAGCATTCACAGAACTTCAATCCGAAAACCATTCAAATAAGACTTTCTTACTTCATGGCGTAACGGGTAGTGGAAAAACCGAAGTGTATATGCAGGCAATGGCACAAATTCTTGAAAACGGAAAATCGGTTATCGTACTTGTGCCAGAGATTTCTCTTACACCGCAAACCGCATCAAGATTTATTGGACGTTTTGGGGAACGTGTGGCTGTGCTTCACAGTCGCCTCAGTCCTGGTGAACGTTTTGACCAGTGGCACCGTATCCAAAAAGGGGAAGCTGATATTGTCATAGGGCCCCGTTCTGCTGTTTTTGCCCCCGTCAAGGAACTCGGTTTACTGATTATTGATGAAGAACATTCGGATTCCTACAAATCAGATACGGCACCACGTTACCATGCCAGAGAGGTAGCACAGAAACGCGCCGAGCTTGCAAACTGCCCATTAATTCTCGGCAGTGCAACCCCGTCCCTTGAAAGTTTTTTTCAAGCAAAAGAGGGTAACTACAAACGCCTTAGCCTGCCTGCGCGAGTCTTAGACAGAAAGATGCCTGAAGTCCATATCGTTGATATGCGAAATGAACTAAAAAAGGGAAACCGGACGATTTTTTCCGAACATCTTAGATACGCTATTGCGCTACGACTTACAAAACAGGAACAAATCATTCTGTTTCTGAATAGACGGGGGCATTCAAAATATGTTTTCTGTCGCACTTGTGGGTATGCGGAGAAGTGTGAAAACTGTTCAATTTCATTGACATTCCACTTTGAAACAAAAAAGCTAGTTTGCCATCATTGCGGTCATAAACGCGATACGCACCCATCATGTCCTGATTGTGGCAGCCCTGCAATTGACTATTTCGGACGGAGAGGGTTCGGCACTGAAACCGTAGAAAGAGAAGTACAAAAAACGTTTCCAACAGCGAACATCAAGAGATTTGATGCGGATTCTACCGCAAAGAAAAACGCACATCAGCAGATTTTAGAGGACTTCCAAAATCAAAAAATCAATATATTAATAGGCACGCAGATGGTAGCAAAAGGTTTAGATTTTCCAAACGTGACGCTTGTTGGCGTTATTGTAGCGGACACCGCCTTAAATCTGCCCGATTTCCGAGCGAGCGAACAAACATTTAGTATGCTCACGCAGGTCGCTGGGCGTTCAGGACGTGCTGAAGTCGCAGGTGAGGTTATCATTCAAACCTATATGCCGGACCACTACTGCATTTCAGCCGCACAAACGCATGACTATATCGGTTTTTACGAAAAAGAGGTTGATGCACGAAGTGCCTTACAGTATCCGCCTTTTTCACACGTCGCCACGTTATTACTACGCGGCAAAAATGAAAACGAGGTGATTGATGCTGCGAATACTATGGGGGGGCATCTGAAAATTTGGCAAACTGATGCGTTTCCAGAGGTAAAAATTTTAGGACCTGCTCCGGCACCGCTTTCAAAAATCGATGGGAAGTTTCGGTGGCGTTTTCTTCTCCGAAGTAAAAACGTTGAACAAATAAGTCAACTCCTTCAACGCTTAAATGACGATCTGCCACCCGCAATAAAATCAAACGCTATTGAATGTGTTATAGATATTGATCCAACTAATACATTGTAATACTATATTAACCTGATGTGTAGGGACTGAACAATTACCCTGCACCATTTTTAGAGGAATTAATTATATATGGGTAACCGAATATTTGAAAAACTTGCTGATACAGAGCTGCTTGCAAAAAGTCCTATTCTTGTTTTTGCCGCTGATCCACTTGCATCTGCAGGCATTAAGGGACTTGGACAGGTCCAACATCCAAAACCACACTATCGCACACACGCAGAGTTTTTACAACTGCAACGTGACCTCGCCGCAGATGAACAGCTTGATGGGCTTCTGATGACACCCGCAGATGCAGAAACATTAGCACTTGATGAAAACCTTTTTGAGAGCACGCCTATCACACCTATTGTCCGAATGAATTCGGAAACCGCTATTTGGAACCCGCGTTTTGGTGTCTATACCTCGCGCCCTTCTATGCCTTTTCAAACGGTGTTTCCAGAAGATATGCAACGGTATTGTGAAAATCTTATCGGTCCGGCATTGGATTGCCGAGTCAGTCTCGGATTATATTCAATTACCCTTAACAACGATCCTATTGTTGATGAACGGATGTTACAAGCTTATGTGCAATTCGCTCATGTTGTCGGTGAAATTGAAGGATTCGATCATCTGTTAGAGGTGTTTTTGCCAAATGTAAAATTGCCGGGAATGGATGAAGAAAAACGCGGTATGTACGTTGCCGATTCAATTGTGCGCACGATGAGTTATCTCCGCAAACACCAACGTCCTCGGTTCATCAAAACTGCATATACAACCGCTGATGTTTGGACTGAGCTATGTCAATTTGATACGACACTTGTGATCGGTGCTTTGGGCGGTCCGAGGCAAAATGCACGTAGCACGTTTGCTCTTGCACATAATGTGGTTCAAAACGGTGGACGCGCTATCCTGTTCGGACGGACTATCTTCGGTGAAGACGATCCTATTAGTTTTGTGCGATGCCTTCGTCGTGTACTTGATAGGGAGTTTGATCCGCAGACTGCACATGCGGAGTATCAGAAACAATTACGCACACAAAATTAATTACACGAGTTTTGAACATTCGCACACTTTTTACATTGACATTTTTTTCCCTCCCAATATATAATACCTCTATGGCACAAGATTACGATAATATGGGGAAAAATTTATGGACAGATCACGCCGCCGACTTGTCGAAATTCGTACTCGACGTTGACGATGTTGAAGTGCTTGAGCATCTTGACACCGAACAACAGACTGTCATCGCGAGGCACACCGACATCACAAAGCGCATCCGAATCAACAAACACGAAGCGATTTTACACGTCGAATTGCAACTCCGCGAGAGTACAGACAAACCGATGTGGGCAAGAAACGCACAATATCAGGGATACCTCGTCGGCAAATACCAAATGCCTGTCTATTCTAACGTCATCTATTTCCATCCTAATGCAGGCAGGATGGACCCAGGCGGATACGCCTACAAGCGGAACGGATACGAACACGTCAATCGCTATAAGGTCATCCAGCTTAGTAAAATAGATGGACAAGCGATTTTAGAGATGCAGGCACCAGGACTTCTACCCTTCACACCGCTTATGAAACCACCAGCAGGGATGGACCTTGAACGCTGGTTGCAACAATGCGTTGATGCAACGCGTTCTGCCCCTATAGATCAGCGGACACAAGCAGAGCTACTTTACGGAATCTACCTTTTTGGCGGGGTAGTCTATAATTCTGAGTTGTTAGAAAGACTCATATCGGAGGGACTCATGCAAGAATCTAAAACTTACCAACTTCTAAGTGAAAAGTTTGCCAGAGAGACTACCATAGAAAACACTTTGGCTTTGCTTGAAGATCAATTCCAGGCAGAAGCAGTGAATGCCTTAACACCCGCGCTTCGCAGTGTAAACGATTTGCAAAAACTCAAGCAGCTGCTTCTTGAAGCTGCAAAGGTGCAAAACATTGAGGCATTCGCGCAAATGCTAAATGAATAAAAGCACACGGTAACAGCAGAACAGACTTCGCGAATGTCAACCATAGGCAAATATTCTATCGGAGGGACTCATGCAAGAATCTAAAACTTACCAACTTCTATGTGAAAAATTAAGTAAAAGGCTTGCCAGAGAGACCACCATAGAAAACACTTTGGCTTTGCTTGAAAGACGATTTGCTGTGGAGGCAGTGCGCACCCTAATACCAGCACTCCAAAGTATTACCGATTTACAAAAACTCAGGCAGTTGCTTCTTGAAGCTGCTGAAGTGCAAAACATTGAAGCGTTCGAGCAAATGCTAAATGAATAGAAACACCCAATAAGGACAATTCGCAGCAGATGTCATTTGGTGTGTCATTACACATGCCCTAAGAACAGGGTTATTTAGTTTTAGGTTTTTCGGGCAGATTTTATCACAGACGTTAATTATATCAATGGACTTATTGTCTGAACATATCGGGGTTATAAACCCCTCCCACAAAAGTACTTCTCAACAATTGAATGCCTCTGGTGTCCACTGTCAGTTTGCACACTTGTAGGAAACCCAATCTAACAGATTATGGGACAAAGGTGGCAACTTAGGTTATTTTAGCATTTTTATAGTGAACTTTGAAATGATTAGGACACTTTGATAACCTGTTTTGGAACATAACGGACAATAGAAGTTGTAGCACAAACTAACAGTTTGTGCATCTGTGGAACGCAAACTGTCCGAAGATTAAAAAATAAATTCGCTCCTGTGGCGAGGTTCGGAAACCTCGCCAGCGGGGAGTACACCTGCCTCGTGCCGACAGAAAAGGACTGAATTAATAAATTAATCTTCGGACAGTTTGTGCTACAAAAGATTTTTATCAAACTTACGTTATCAATACATGTGCTCATCATGGGGGTCTGCAACATCAGAGAAATCGGGCGGTTCTTCAATCTCTGTGATCAAGGTCTCTGTAGTCAAGAGTAAGCCTGCAATACTTGAGGCGTTTTGCAGTGCTGACCGGACAACTTTTGTCGGATCAATAACACCGTATTCCAGCATATCTCCGTATTCCTCTGTTGCCGCGTTGAATCCGTAGTTTCCGTCTCCCCCCTCAACTTGTGCAAGGACAACGGCACCTTCTAAACCAGCATTTTCAGCAATTGCACGGGTAGGCGCGCGTAAAGCTTCTCGGACGATGCTAAGACCTGTCCGTTGGTCCCCCTCAAGCTCAAGAGTTTCAATTCCTGCAATAGCCCGTAAGAGCGCAGTTCCGCCGCCAGGGACAATACCTTCTTCAATGGCAGCACGGGTAGCAGAGAGAGCATCCTCACAACGTGCCTTTTTCTCTTTCATTTCTACTTCAGTTGCCGCACCAACGTTAACAACAGCGACACCACCTGCCAGTTTTGCAAGACGTTCTTCCAATTTTTCTCGGTCATAATCAGATGTCGTATCCTCAATCTGTGTCCGTATTTGTGCGATTCTACCTTCAATACTCTCTTTTGCGCCGAAACCGCCCACAATAGTGGTGTTGTCTTTGTCAATCGTAACGCGTTGAGCGGTTCCCAACATGCCGATGACAATGTTTTCTAAACGGATGCCAGCGTCTTCAGAGATAACTTGCCCCGCTGTTAAGATGGCAATATCTTCCAACATTTCTTTACGTCTATCACCGAATCCGGGAGCCTTAACAGCTGCCACTTGCAGTGCGCCTCGCAGCTTGTTCACAACTAATGTAGATAATGCTTCACCTTCTACATCCTCAGCAATAATTAACAAAGGGCGACCGAGTTGTAATACCTTTTCCAAAATCGGTGCAATATCTAATACAGTACTGATTTTATCGGTGTTAATGAGAATAAATGGGTTCTCAAATTCAACGACCTGCGTTTGCATATCCGTAACAAAGTGAGGCGATAGAAATCCTCGGTCAAATTGCATGCCTTCCACAATATCAACGGTGGTTTCAGAGGTTTTGCCCTCCTCAATAGTAATAGCCCCGTCATTTCCCACCTTCTCTATTGCTTCTGCAATGAGCGTACCGATATTACTATCATTGGCAGGATCGTTGGCTGCAATTGATGCTACCTGCAAAATTTCGTCATGTGTGTTAACTTCACGACTTTGGGAAGCGATGGCACTTACAGCAGCGTTTACTGCTTTGTCTATACCGATCTTTAACTGCATCGGGTCAGCCCCAGCGGTAACGTTTTTCAAACCTTCGTGCAGGATTTCCTGCCCTAACAGTGTAGCAGTAGTTGTTCCATCACCAGCAACATCGTTTGTTTTTGTAGCAATAGATTCCAACAATTGGGCACCCATATTTTCATTAGGGTCTTCAAGTTCAATTTCTTTTGCGACGGTGACACCATCGCAAGTTACCAGCGGTGCGCCGAAAGATTTTTGGATAACCACATTACGCCCACGTGGGCCGAGTGTGACTTTTACAGCGTTGGCGAGTGTATCGGCACCGCGTTTGAGTGCTACCCTCGCCTCTTCGTCAAAGATTATTTGCTTTGCTGGCATTAAATCCTCCTCAAATAATTCTAAAATGGTTTTTTGTTTATGTATAAATTATAGCATGCATGAAACGTAAAGTCAATTTTTAGTGTCTGCTAAGAGAACCTTAAATTTGTAAAAAAATGTGTTCTGTAGGTGTAATTTAGCAGTTGTTGAAACCAGCTAAGGCATTATTTTACACCTACAGAATACAAACTGTAGAAGTTGTAGAACAATCTGTTAGTTTGTGCTTATGAGTTCGCAACCTGACAGGTTGCGATACAAAATGATCGGCGCGCATACGAAACGTGCGTATAAACAAGTACCTACTTGTTTATACGTTTCACTGTAGTATAGCCACGATTGCAAACAGTGTCAACAAATTTAGAATCTATCATTTATTTTTTGAGGAAGGCACCGCTGGTTCCACATACAACGTCTTTTCGTGTGTGTAGTGGACATAACCTGCAACATTACCTTTACGTTTCACAACATAGCGTGCCCATGTATAGTCTACGGGGACGTAACTGGAATGATGGGCTTTGCTATAGTATGCGGCGAGTTGTGCGGCTTGTAAGAGAGTCGGCATTGGGATGTCTGGTCGATTTTCTGGGTTACGGATGATGACATGCGAGCCATGAATCTGCTTGGCATGAAGCCACATATCACGGGGTTTGGCAATCTGGCGTAAAAGCAGATCGTTGGATTGACTATTACGACCTACATAAATATGAAAACCGTTGGTAGAGATATATTTTCGGAAGGGACCATCACTTATTTCTTGTTGCTGTTTTCTTTTTTGTTGTGTTTTCAGATACCCATTTTCAATAAATTCCGCATGGAGGCGACTTAATGCCTCAAGCGTCTCCGTTGATTCGACTTTGACTTGATAAGAATTCAAAACTTCCTGTTCTGCTTCAAGTTCAGCGATTCGTTGTTGTATTTGAGAATACCCGCGCTTTGCTTTAGTATATTTTTTGAAATAAGTTTGGGCATTGTCGGAAGGCGTTAACTCAGGATTGAGCGGAATTGTCAGTATTTCAAGTTCAGGGCTATAATAATTTTGAAGTTCAACCTGTTTTTGTCCACGCGTAATTTTGTTAAGATTTGCAAGTATCAGTTCGCCTTGAATGCGATAATCTTCAGACTTTTCCGCTCGTTCCAAATCTTCACATAACTTTTTCTCTTTTCGCTGCAGAAGACTTTTCTGTTTTTCCAGCGCTTGTCTCAACGTGTGTTTTTCGGATGCCTTGTTCTCTTTCAAAGTGATTGCATCGTAGTAGGCAGTAAGTGCCTCGCTCATGGAGTCAAACGCTTGAGAAGTAGCATTTGGAAATTGATGTAATAGCATGGGCGAGGCAGTTATTGGATTCTCCGCATCTGTGAGCAGTTGTGGAGAGGCATGCTTCGGATCAAAATAGGTTATGATGTGTTGGTATGCCTCCCATAGTCCCGCTTTTTCTGCGCGTGCAACTATCTCCTTCGCGATCATTGGACTAAGTCCATCAATCTTATTAAAAAGAGTTTTCCACGTTACATCTGATGTCTGAAATAGTTCCGTAAAAGTCTCTTTATCCAAAATCAACGGATCCAACTTTTCTTGCTGCGGTGGCAAAGTGTAGGTCTCACCGGGCAAAACCTCTCGGTATCGACTCATTGTTTCGTCAATATGTTTTAGGCATTCTAAAATTCTGTCATCGTTTATGTCAATCAGAATGATATTGCTGTGTTTTCCCATAAACTCAGCAGTGATTGCTTTCGGAGATGGTTGTATCGGTTCGTCAGATTTCGGTTGGACGGTGATTTTCAAGATACGATCCCAACCGATTTGTTCAATCTCTGTGATAGTGCCGTGTTTGAGATGTGTTGAAAGAAAATCCGCAAAATAGGACTGTTTTTGCCCGGGAGGCGGTTTCTGAATAAGGTGTGCGCGGGCATGCAGGGAATGTGCAGATAGTGTAAGCCAATGTGTTTGTGCCCCTTGTCCAACCTTAAATGAAAATGTGGTCGGGTTTGCTTGTTCAATATGCCGAATCGTGCCGCCTAAAAGGGTTTGGCGCAATTCATGGGTAACAATGCGTAGGGTTAAATTATCAAAAGACATAGAAGGAGTCTCTCTTTAGATGTATTGTATTACCAATGATATTCAAATTGAATCCTATGCCACTGCTTCACTTTCTGAAGTGCCATCGGTTTTTTAGACCAGAATTCAGTTATAGTTAAGACAAGTTTTTTGTTCAAATTCAATAGGTGTCAGGACTTACGCAAATTCAGGTATCTCTATTTAGAATTGTGTCTTTTCAAGGATTTTAACCCTGATTTTTTTCCTGCTCAAGGCTTTACCCCCCTTTATCCCTCCCAATTCGCATGCCACAAGCGCATGCAATGGCGAGGGGAATGTGTAAGTCCTGAGGTGTTAAATAACCTAATGCCGAGTGAGGTCGTTTCTGGTTATACACTTGTTCAATAAAATGTCCGATGCAAGTTTGAGCATCTGCGATATCATCATAGTCATTCAGGTGGACTTCTTCCTCCTTGAGAGTTCGGATAGGTCTCCGTTCCGCATAACCGTTTTCCCAAGGACACCCTCTATGAGCCAATGAAATCTCAATGCCATAGCCGGTGAGAGTAGAAATATAATCACTTGAAAGGGACTGAACTCCCTGATTACTATGATGGATCTCTAAAACATTTTGCCATCCTGCGTGCTGCAATGGTTTCAATGTCAGAGGTTGTGTCAAATGTCGGCTCAGTTGCCAACCTCTTATCATTCGCGTAAGGACATCTATGAGAACTGAAACATAGACGAAGTATCCTTTGAGCCGCACATAGGTAACATCCGCAATCCAAACCTGATTCCGTTTGCCATCGGATACTCCTTATAATTAGATTGTTATTATACCACAATTTTGGTTAAGACAGTGTCCCTAATTTCCGATGGCAGTACATACGGACGAATATGCACAACCTAAATGAAGATTAATTTATTAATTCGGTAATTTTCGGTCCGTACGAACCACGCGTGCCCTGCTGCTGGCGAGGTTTCCTAACCTCGCCAAATTACCGATTTATTTTTTTAATCTTCATTTAGGTTGTGCATCGTTAGCCGCAACCTGACAGGTTGCGATACAAAGACATGTGCCAAAAAACGCAACCTAACAGGTTGCGGTACGAAGCGGTGCCACAAACAGCACACAGCGAAAGAAAAGGCAGGCACCCAAAAACGGATACCTGCCGAAGTTCTGTTCTGTCCGAGCCGCTACTCACTGCCCTGTTGTTTTAGCGTTCCCCACGTTACTTTTTTTTTACCTTGTGGTGTAACGGACAAAGCACCTTCTATCCAGTCTGCATAGTCCTCATTCTCTTCTCCCCGTGTCAAACGTTTGAGGGTTTGTGTGTTGAGATCGTAGCGATAAAGATCATAATTCGGTTTGGGTTCATCAAGCAACTTTATGTCTAAAAGTAATGATTTGTCATTGCGCATCCAACACGCATAGCCGACAAGCAGATTGTCGCCGAGTTTGTCATAAATGCCCTTTACTTGGCCTAACCTACCGCCAAGTGGTACAATAGTGAGGCGGCCTCGTTGTTTGCCGTTGTCCAGCCATGCGCGGTCGTCAAACACAATCCGTTGTCCATCCGCAGACCACCTCGGAAAGAACCGCATCACAAATGGGCCATCCGGGTCCGGATCCGGAAGAAGGGGCCGCTGATCCTCGCCATTCGCTGACATCACATAAATATTTTTATCAAGGAAACCGAAACCAACTCCACCAGCGGGAGCAGGTAGGAACTTTTCGTAGACTATCTGTGTCCCATCGGGCGACCAATCGGGGACACCGGAACCTTGTGCACCTTCACCTTCTGTTAGCTGCGTGACGTGCAGCGTCGCAAGGTTTATGACATGCACCTCCCATCCTCCACTTCGCCCACTGCTAAAAGCGATTCTTTTTCCATCGGGCGACCAGGACGGATAGCCATCAGAAACGTTGTTGTCAGTGAGGCGTTGGACGTTTGTCCCGTCTGCGTTCATTATGAATAGTTCTGACGAGGTTTGATCCATATTCCTGTCCATGTCCCGGATAAAAGCGATTCTTTTTCCATCGGGCGACCAGCGAGGGTAAAAGTCTTTTGACACCGTATTTTTTGTGAGCCTGCGTCTTTTAGTGCCATCATCTTCCATCACGTAAATGTCACCTTCTATACAGAAGACAATCTTCGCATCAACAATAGACGAACCTAACAAGAACAGATAACAGATAAAGAAAATGACAATGACCTGAATATGTGATCGAACGAAGGGGTTTAGACGTTTCATCGGTGGATACCTCCTGTGGAGTTAAGTATTTTGGGCAAGTGCCGCGAAGTGTTCGCGGCACTTGCGTTACTACTTTGATGGAGATGACTATTTGATCTCAAATTTAAGATAGGCGGACGAAGCGACCGTCGCTCCGTCGTCCCAAACGCCATCACCATCAAAATCGAATTTCAACCCTACCTCAACATCTCCTGTTGCAGTGTATTTCCCTCTTCCCGCATCTGACATATCGAACGTGAAGAGGGGCAAAAAGGATATCCAACTACCCGGCTGTACCCATCCTTTGTCTGCATCAGATTGCTGCTTAGGCAGACCTCTCTGTCTCCACACTGAGGCTGAGGCCGAATAATAATATCGGACAGGTATATCACTGGAATTCCAAATATTCGCATACGCACCGGTCTTGACTTGCTGTTTAACATAAAGAAGACCCAGCGAGGTCTGGGCTGAAACATCGTGGATATATAGATTGTCATGGTCGCTGCTACCAGCGGACAGGTTCATTGGCAGTAGACAGATTGCAGAAAAAAGCACTATCAGTGCCAAAATAAAAGTGTTTCGTAATGAAAATTGATAAAACATGGTTTTCTCCTTATGCTTTTATAGCATATTGTTATGATTTATAGGTTTCCTTCATCTATTACTTTAGCGGTAGGGTTACCTGTCCTTCTTAAAAGGTTGTAGGTACCCCCGCCTACTAAAGCAAAGATCTAATATATATTAGAAAAAAGGATACCTACGTTGATCTTTACATTTAGTAGATGTAGGTATTATACAACATAAATAATAAGATGTCAAATTAAATTGCAATTAACTGAAATTGGCATGTTTTTTTCGATTCTTGTTGTCAGAATCTCGGATTATCTTCGCGCGCTCTATCCAACCTACAGGTAGATATGCAATTTATATGCCAACGCTTAAACCGATATTCTACCGATTTTTGCACAAAAATGTGCAGCTGCTGTTTGCTGTTGCACAATATAGGGCAGGCAGTGCATTGAGTGGGTGATTGTCTGAATCGCAGAGCATGGAGAATGCAGAAGAAGGTGTTGGGGCTGCCAATGTAGCACAACCTGTATGAAGATTAAGAAAATATTTCGGTAATTTGGCGAGGTTAGGAAGAAATCAACGGTATGAATGCCATTTAGGCATTCCCCGCCTCGCCAGCGGGGAGTACACCTGCCTCGTACGGATAGAAAATTACCGAATTAATAACTTAATCTTCATACAGGTTGTGCTACAACTTCTCTTGACTGCTGAAATAAATGTGACATTTTTTTGTGAATGTGGTATATTATTTGCAACCTACATGCTCAATACTGTGCCTTTAGCATTTCATGCCAAATAATGATTCCCAATCCCAAACATCTCTCCTCAAGAACGTCCTGCTTATCACACCGCTTAGTCTTATAGGGCGCGTTGGCACATTTCTGATCTTCGTTGCGCTTGCTAATTGGTTCGGTGATACTGCGGAGATGGATTTCATCTACTATTATTTGGGTATCGCCACATTTTTGATTGAGTTACTCAGTGCTGCTTCTGCATATTCTGTCCTCGTTCCACTGTTAGCTGAGGCACGCGCGAAAGGTGAAATTGAAGCACAACGCTGCGTGCAATCCGTTCTTTCCTATTATATCAGGCAAATGCCGTGGCTCTGCTGCCTATTAGTTGCGATTTCATGGGGAATCTCACAACTCTTTTTTCCAAACGCGGGACTTACAACTTCTACTGCGATCAGTATCGTCTGTGCATTTCTCATCTTCGCAATAATTTCATCTTTCCGTTGGATGCTCAAGGCGATTTTAGACACGTACCAAGTGTTTCATTTACCCGTGATTGTGCAAAGTTTACGCGCTGTTTTGGTTATTGGAACTATCTTTCTATGTAAACCGTATATCAGTTGGTTTAGCATTCCGCTTGCTTTAATCATTGGCGAACTGTTTCAAGCAATAATTCTATTTCAACGATGTGGGGTTGTCTTAAAACTACCTTTGCACAACTTATTCATGACACCAACCCATTCGGATACAGATGGATTTCTATACACTAAACAGTTCCAGCAACAGTGCCTCCTGATGATGGGTGCAGCTATATCAGATGGATTAAACCCTGTTGTTGACAGAGGCATGGGGAGTTCGCTTGGCGCAAGTTCGGTCTCAAAACTGGATTATGCCCTCCGTTTATGTGCCATTCCTGAAGCACTCACAGGTGTAACACTTCCCGTACTCCTTTCACATTGGGCAAAAATATCTTCATCAGATAATGGCAAACAACTGCAGCAGAGCGTCTGGAGAGGTGTTTTAGTGGTGATCGTTCTGATGGTGCCGTTTCTGATTGGTTTCTACATCTTCCGAACAGATATTGTGGCACTATTTTATGGGCATGGAAAATTGTCTGTAGAGGGACAACGACATATCGCTTCCCTGCTTGGTATTTACTTAATTGGAATGCTTCCGAGACTAATTAGTAGGTTGTTAATTCGTGCACATTTGGCACGTCAAAACCATTTGACAGTTGTCACCGCCACGCTAATCAGACTTGTCCTAAATCCATTTCTCAATTGGATTTTTATGCAGTATTGGGGATTAGAAGGAATTGCTTGGTCAACCGCTTTGCTCTCTTACCCGATTCTTGCATATATTGCGATTGAATTTTGGCGAAAGAGCTAAACTTCTGAAAAACGCTCTGGGTAGTTAGACGTAATACCTTGTACGCCAAAAGCGCGCATCTGACGCATACGCTCAATTTCATCTACTGTCCAACTCCATAATGCAATACCACGGCGATGGACTTCGTAGGCAAATTCTTCGGTTATCAGTTGGTGATTGATGTTAAGTAAGCTGCTGCCGAGCGCGCTGAGCTGTTGACACATTTGGATAGGATGTGTGTATCCGTTACTACTTCCGATAAGCCATCCTGTCGGAATACGTGGCTCAAAAGATCGAACGGTCTTCAGAACAGAGGCGTGAAAAGAAATAATAACGGTGCGTTCAAGCAAATGCATCTCGCAAATTTTTTGGACAACAGCCTCGGCTATAGGACCATCTTTAATTTCCAAAACTGCAATTGCACCGTCTGTGATAAATGCTAACGCTTCTGCAAGCGTCGGTACCGATTCGCCTGTAAACTCAGGGTTAAACCATGCGCCCGCATCGGCACGTTTGATAGTTTCTAATGTTGTTTGTTTTATTGGACCGCGCATGTTTGTAGTGCGATCTAAGGTAGCATCGTGTATAGCAACGATTTCACCATCAGCAGTGCCGTGCAGGTCAAGTTCAACGGCATCCACCCCGATTTCAATTGCTTTCTTGAATGCTGCAAGTGTATTTTCTGGGGCGATCCCCGATGCGCCACGGTGTGCGATCCGAATCCACGAGTTCATAACGATCTATTTCCTGCTATTTTCATCACCGTGCTGTTTCATTTTCTTCATGAGAGTTGTGCGGCTGATACCGAGTAATTCCGCAGTTTTTTTCTGATTGTCCGAGCATTCAGCTAATACGAGTTCAATGAGTGCTTTATCTAACAACGTGACAACATCATCGTAAAGTTGCCGGCTATCTTCAGCAATCGCGGTTTTCGTAATTCCCCGCAAAAGAGATTTGAGAGATGTTTCCAATTGTGACGGATCGGGCGCGGTGGGGCTGTGTCCTGTGTGTATTTCTGCTGGCAGGTCATCTGGCAGGATTACATCTGATCGGGAGAGCGTTGCTGCACTTCTGAGGCAGTTTTCTAACTCGCGGACATTACCAGGCCACGCATAATTTTGTATCAACTGCATGCCTTCTTCTGATATGCCACGGATCGGTTTGCCGAGTTCGTCTTGGATAAGTTGCAGGAAATGGGTAACAAGCAATGGAATATCTTCCTGCCGCTCTCGCAGCGGTGGTAAGTGGAGTGAGATACGTTTGAAACGGTAGTAGAGATCAGCACGGAACTGTCCAAGTTTGACCATTTCTCCAAGTTCCTGATTAGTAGCAGCGATGACGCGCACATCTACTTTGAGTGTTCGTGTGCCACCTAACCTTTCAATCTCTTGTGTTTGCAGTGTGCGTAGCAACTTCACCTGCAATGCGGGACTCATGTTAGCCACTTCATCAAGGAAAAGTGTTCCACCGTCTGCTAATTCAAATCGTCCGGGTTTCCCTTGCGCTTTAGCACCTGTGAATGCGCCTGCGTCATAGCCAAATAACTCGCTCTCTAACAGTTCATCAGGAAGTGCCCCACAATCAACTGGAACGAAGGGGCTATCTTTGCGTTCACTCCCTACGTGAATTGCACGTGCAACGAGGTCTTTTCCTGTTCCTGTTTCTCCTTCAATTAAAACTGTCGTTGCGTTGCTTGCCATCACCCCGATGAGTTTGTAAATTTCGCGCATCTGCTCGCTTTTTCCAATGAGCCGGTGTCCCCGTTGCTCTGTTGGAGAATCGCTGCCTGTTTCCAGAGGCAAAGTACTGCGAACAGATTGTGTTCGAAACGCACGTTCAAGCACGCCTTTCACGACATCTAAATCGATTGGCTTTGGAACAAAATCGAACGCATGTAAGCGCATCGCCTCTACTGTTGTCTCTACATCGTCATAAGCGGTAATTATAACCACGATTACCCGCGGGTGGTGAGCCTTAATTTCCGCTAATGCTTCCAAACCACTCATTCCAGGAAGCCCGACATCAAGTAACACAACATCCGGTTTATCAGAAGCGATGCGGCGCAAACCATCCTCAGCACTGTTCGCTATGGCTGGGTTATAACCTTCACCTTCAAGGAACTGCTGAAATGCCCAACAGATTTTCTCATCGTCGTCAACTACCAATACTTTTTTCATGACAATCTGTCCATTACTTGTCTTGCGTCTTTACGTCTTTTGCCGTTTACCGCCTTCTATTGAAAGCAAAAACTTTTCACCATCATCGCTCATTTCAGGTTTACCTACTTCTGCTGCTTGTTCCTCAAGTTTTTTCTTAAGGACTGGGTAAGAATCTACAACGGGAGTTTCGCTAAGAGATGTCAGGGCAGGTTTACGCGCTTCAGCAGCTGTGATTGCTTCCGCGAGTCGTTGATTCTTTTGTGCTACGTGTGCTGCATCCCTTGCTTTGAAGTCTGGTAAAACCTTGTTAGCAAATAGTTCTAACGATTCGCATATATCTTCATGTTGATTCATTCCAGCTTGCTGAATGAAAACGACCTGATCAACGCCTGCGTTCTCCATTATTTCTAAATGTTCACGGACTTGGTCGGGCGTGCCGATTCCTGCGCGTGCTTCAGCGGGGTCTTGCTGTGATTGTTTATAAAGTTTCCAAATATCTGTTTCACCCGGAATTTGTGAACCGTTATAATAGTAGTGTGCAAGCGCAAATCGGAAGAAACGTAAACCATCTAAACCGCGATCAAGAGCAGTCTCCTCATTTTCATGGCAGGAAAAACCTGATACCATCGCGATGTTCGGGTTCGCTTTTTGTGTTAGCGGTGTGCACTTATTTTCAAAGATTTCATAATACTCCTCTACCCAGAATTTTGCTTCGTTTGCGTCAACAAAGGCGAAGGTAAGTGCACCTAAGCCGTATCTGGCAGCATATCGCAAGCTATCTCGGCTGGAACAAGCTACCCATGGCGGCGGATGTGGTGTTTGCAACGGCTTTGGTACAACATTGCGAGACGGCATTGAGAAATATTTTCCATCATAACCCGCATAAGGTGACTGCGTCATCATCTTGGCAGTTTCGCGCGTACATTCTTCCCACATCTCGCGTTTGCATTTTGGGTCAACGTTGAATCCGCCAAGTTCCATGTGGGATGCAGACTCGCCTGTTCCCCATTCTACGCGCCCGTTTGATACCAAATCAAGTGTAGCGATGCGTTCGGCGACGCGGGCAGGATGGTTGTATGCTGGTGGCATCAGCACGATGCCATGCCCTAACCTTATCTGTTTTGTCCGTTGGCTGCATGCTGCGAGGAATACTTCTGGTGCAGAAGAATGTGAATACTCTTCAAGGAAGTGGTGTTCTACCTCCCAAATATAGTCAAATCCAATTTTGTCCGCCAGTTCAACTTGTGCTAACGCATCTTGAAAAAGTTTGTGTTCTGCACCGTCGTGCCAGGGGCGAGGAATTTGGTGTTCATAAAACAACCCAAATTTCATAAGTTTATGTTGTTTCCTTTCTCTTGACATACTCTCCCCGCTAAAGCGTGGGAGATTCTTAGCTCTTATATGGGTAGCAAAAGTTGCTGCCAAACGGCTTTTCCTGCTTCAGCGTCCATTGCATCATCTTCCTGAACGTTGCGATGTCTTATGTGGACTCCACAGGCGTTTATTCTCTCGGCATGCCCGTCCGCGAGGTGTTTTAGATTTATTGCAGCGTTAACATCTCTGTCTATAGATATATTACATTTGCTGCAATGATATGTTCTGTCTGATAGCGATAACTCTTTTTTCTTGTGTCCGCAGTTGCTACAGGTTTTGCTACTTGCATAGAATTGGGGGGCTTCAAAAACGGGTATACCAAGCGTTTCTACTTTGGTCTTGAGTTTTAAGAGAAACCCGCCTAATGCACTGTCGGATAATGCCTTTGCTAACTTCCTATTCTTTAGCATATGCGTTATTTTCAGCGTTTCTATACAAATAGCAGAAGCATTATTGACAATCTCTGTTGTTGCCTTATGGTGTGCATCGTTGCGGATACAAGCACTTCTATAGTGGATATGGGCTACCTTCAACTTCTGTTTAAACCAGTTTTTGGACTTTAGCACTTTTCTACTTAACTTACGTTGTTCACGTCTCAACTTGCGTTCATAGTGTTTCAGAGGTCTTGGGTTCTCATATTTTGTCCCATCGTCCAGGGTGGCCAAAGTGTTGATACCGACATCAATACCGAGTGTGGGGGCAGTTGATTTTTCAACTATTTCAGGTGTTCCCACATCAATAATCAGTGATACAAACCACCTATGCGCTGTTCTGGATATTGTCACCTCTTTGATTTCACCTTCATATCGCAACGCTTGGGACATGCTTATCCACCCAATCTTAGGTAATCGGATACGCTTGCCTCTCACTTCCACAAATTGACTATTCGTTGTGAAAGAGTCTTTTTGGTTTCCCCGTTTCTTAAACTTCGGAAACTTCGCACGTTTGGATACCCAATGAGATATGGCTGCAGCAAGATTACCAAAGATGCTCTTATTCGCAGCAACCTGATCTTGAGACTTCACCCACTCATGTTCTTTCTTTGCTATATTGAAACGCTTGTTTAACTCAACTGTTGAAAGAAAGTTACCCCGCGCTAACTCTGACCTAAAATCAGCAAGCGCATGATTATAGGCAAAGCGCGCATAACCACATTGCTGAGCAAACCAATTACGCTGCTTATTATTGACTTCTAATGCGATTTTCTGTGATTTATACATGGTTGAACTGTTTCGGTGAAGAACCCTTTTCTCTCTGATATGGTGTGGCAGGTGTATCAGCACCTACTACTGAAAAGGTTCTATGATTATGCCATGTTTTGATGAGATTGTCAAATCTTTTTTGATGAATGTTTGAGCCGCTACTACATCCCCGCCTTAAAAGACGAGGTTTTGTAGCGGAAGATTTGATAATTAGTCCGAAGTTTACACTTCTTCTGTAGGAGCAATCTCCGAATCGCGACTAAACACATTGATAGTCGGTAATCGGAGTTCCCTCCTTACACCTACAAAGTGTAAAAGTAATTCTAAAATCCACTATAATATGCATCTGCTATTTTTCGAGCGTTTGCATTTCCGCTTCTGTTAGCCGCCATTCAAAGATGTCCATATTTTCAAGTAGATGGGGTTCTGAACCGGATTTTGGGATGACAACAATTTCCTTCTGGACAAGCCATCGTAATGCGACTTGTGCAGCTGTCTTGCCGTGCCTGTTACCGATCTCCGCTAATTCCGTGTCTCCCGCAAGGTTTCCTACGGCGAGCGGTCTGTGAGCAGTAATAGGAATGTTGCGTGTTTCACAATGATTGCGCAACGTTTCTTTGTTGTTACGGACATGATATTCAACCTGATTTGTGCAAATCGGCAGTTTAGACACCTCACACGCCCGGTCAACTTGGGCAATGCTAAAATTGCTGATGCCGATGCTTTTGACTTTGCCCGCGTCATAGATTTCTTGGAAAGCAGCAAATGTTTCCTCAAACGGCACAGTGTCGCTTGGCCAGTGAATTAGTAACAGATCAACGTAGTCCATCTGCAAATCGTTTATACACACCTCAAACTGGCTTAGCACATCGGCATGTTTCAGATGCGTATGCCAAATTTTGGTTGTGATAAAGAGGTCATCACGTTCAACGTTTATATCGCGAAGTGCTTTCCCTATTTGCCGCTGGTTTTCGTACATCCACGCCGTATCAATATGGGTGTATCCCAATTCAATCGCTATTTTGGTAATCCGTTCACACTGCCTGCCTTTTAGTTGCCAGGTGCCTAAACCTAACATTGGCATTTCGTGCCCGGACGCAAGTTTGACGTTTTGCATAACTATACAATGTGGGTTTCAAAGCAGGTACCCAAACACTCCTTTTTTAAGTGTATGATAGTCAATTTTTGGAAAAAGTCAAGAGAAATATGATGCCTTTAGTATGTCTATAGAACAGCAAACGATAAATGTGTTCATGTGTATGGCTTGGTTTCAACTTTCAGTGACTTTCGGGAGAAAATCGCTTGTTTTACATTATGTTATACTCTAAACAGTGAGATAATATCCTTCATTTTCCACGCTAAAATCAGAATACCCGCGAGCAGTATTAGATACCACACTATCATCGCTTTCACCTGCTTTTTCTTGAAGAACGAACGTTCTGGTTTCTTTTGATTCATAAGATTGCTCCTTACGTTTAGATTGCACTCACGACACTGCTGCGATTATGATAGCATATATCTCGGAAAATGTCAATGCCGTTTAGCACGTATTAGGTTAGCTTCAAGTTTAGATTTTGAATCAGAATGGATAGATGTTTTCGTTGCATCATTGTTTAGTGAACGTTTGTAATAAAATGCACAGAAAAACCGAAAACTAAATAACCCTGAGCACGTATTGTGAGAAACCACATCCCTTGTGCTTTTTCGTCTGGATTTACCTGATGCAAAAAGCGAATGAAATAGAACAAACGCTTTATCAAGTCAAAGATGAACCGTATTCCGATTTTCTACGCTAACAACTAAAATCACCTACATTGTTGACAACAATCCCAAAATTCTTCATAATTGAGGAACAATTTTTTATGTATCCAGAATTCAATTGGAGTTAACCCAAATGGATATGATTTCTATTCCGTGGCAAATGGTTCTATTATGCAGTATATCGCTCTGTGTTGGATGGGGAATACGCGGTAATTTCGGTCATGAATATGGTGCTGCACTGCCCGGTGCGCTTGCTGCTATGGCAATTGTGCTGCTCTCCGGCCGTGAAGACTGGTGGCGTTACGTTCATTATTTCGCTTTATTTGGGGCAATAGGATGGTCATTCGGTGGAAGTATGTCTTACATGATGGTAGTCGGGTATACGCATTCATCCCATTCACCGACAGTCCTTTACGGGTTTGCCAATCTTTTTGTGATCGGTTTTTTGTGGGCAGCACTGGGTGGGGCTGGGACTGCACTGCCAGCGTTTCTCATAGAAATTGGCCAAAATCAGTCAATTCCTACATTATCGGTATTCTTTGTTCCGATATGTGCTGTTTTCATAGGATGGTCGCTTCAAGCAGTTGTGGTAGATCGTATTTTCGCAACTAAACGCATGCAACGACACGAAAACCCACTTTATTGGTTCGACTCTGATTGGTTAACCGCACTTGTTGCAATTGTTGCTGCGCTCGTTGTCATCCTATTCCGAGGACGCATAGATATGGGTACCTCGCTTATTCTCTATATGGGTATTGGATGGTTTGCAGCGTTTCTGCTGTTAGTAAACGGACTCAAACTGCGTATGACACCGCCGAGAGGTGACAATTGGGCTGGGTGTGTCGGTATGGTCATCGGTGTCCTGGGATATTGCTGGCATTACAAACTCAATGGCGTTGCCTTCGTAACACTGATGACGGGTTTTGCAGGTGGTTTCGCCTTTTCATTTGGACAATTGCTGAAGTTGCTCTGTATCCGAACCGGGCTGCAAACAAACTGGCACAGCGTAATGGAGCAATTACAGGGTTTCCTTTTTGGACTTGGTATCGCAGTAACGTTTGGCTTTATTCTGAATCGCACGCCACCATTAGAAACTAATCCTAATTTCCCACGGTGGATGGAGATGTTTGCTGTCTTTTGTGTCATCATCGCATTGACATATTTAAACTATCGAAAGGCGGTACAAACATGGGTAGATACAATTGACTCTTTACCTGAACGAATGTTTGGAATACCTGTAGTTGGTTGGTTTCGTCATTCCAGAGGATGGATAGGCTGGTTTGAACTTTTTTATATCGCGCTGAGTATAGCGTTTATTGCTATTTTGACAGTCAATCTTCGCGATCCAATACCTTTTATTTCAAGAAGTTGGTTAGGTAAGGGACAACTTCTATACCTTGTTTTTTTATGGTGGATAGTAATTTTCAACTTTGAACGAGCGTTAGTCAACTTCAGTCCACATCGGTTGGTTACGGAAGGGACAATCACCCTTAACGCAATTATTTGCACAGTACTTGTGGTATTAGGTCCGCAAGCCGCTTCAAAACAGACGGGAAATGTTTTCTCATTTTCTGAATGGTTATGGAAAGTACCGGTGTGGGGTTTTGTCGTGATGGTAGGGACAACATTTGCTTTCTGGGGAATCAAACATGCGCTTTATGGTAAGCAACATGCCCCTGGTGCCTCACTACATATTCGTTTTGGAAAGGATTCTAACGCACCTAAGGAGAAACCGAGGACAGGTGAGCCGCACCCTTAGGGAACATAACGGACAACAGTAGTTGTCCCACAGCCTATTAGTTTGTGCCTATTAGTCCGCAACCTAAATGAAGTTTAAGAAAATAAATCAGTGATTTGGCGAGGTTAGGAAGAAATCAACGGTATGAATCATGGCGAATACGCGTATGGTATTCGCCATGATTCCCCGCCTCGCCAGCAGGGGAGTACACTTGCCTCGTACGGATAGAAAATTACCGAATTAATAAATTAATCTTCATAAAGGTTGCGGTACAGAAGTCCCATTAATTATAGGTTTAAATATATAGCACGCTGTAGACGCGCTAAAACAAAGCGCCTACAGCTATGTGTCTATTTTCTTAATCGGATATTTCCACAGCGGTTCCACTTTCAGCGGACGCATAGATCGCATCCGTAATTTGCTGAACAACAAGTGCTTCTTCTAAGCCAGTTATCGGTTGGCGGTTTTCACGGATAGCTGCAGCAAAATCGGACAATGGGTTACCGTGATGGGCCCCGTCAAAGTCACCAGTATCAGCAAGCGGATTTGAACTTATGCCATCTGCCGTTGTCGTTTGATTATGGACAATACTACCAGGATTCCCATCTCCCATTTTCAGTTTAAGCGAACCTTCTGATCCGATAATTTCCCAATCAGAATGTGAACTCGCTGTCATGAACTCGCCACGCTCAAGGGTAATTGCGGTTCCATCTTCACATCGAACCAGCGCAGTATAGTGCGTCTCAGCATCGGAACCGGAGGCGATATGTGATTCAAATACAGGTGGCACCGTCCACGTTTGTGCAAAGACAGTTTTTGGTTTGAGTTCCCATCCTGTAATCCCAAGCAGGAAATCAATATCGTAACACCCCCAGTTGACGAGGATACCGCCGCCGTTGAGTGCTTTCTTCAACCGCCACGCGGGACGAGGCGTTCCAGGTTCTTTTCCACATCCCCGAATAGCGCGGCAATGCACAGTCCGAAGTTCACCTAAACCACCTGTTGTGATAAGCTGCGTTGCCAGACGGGCGGCTTTGTTGAAACGGTTACGAGATGAACAACAACCAGAAACCAGATCCCCGCGTGCAGCGATGAGTTGCTTAACCTCCCCAACGTTCATTGCAATCGGTTTTTCAATCAGCACATGTTTGCCTCTCTCAAACGCCCGTAATGCGACTTCAGTACGGTATTGCGTTGGAAATGCAAGGACAACAGCCTCAACATCTTCATCATCAAGAAGATCAATGTCATTCGTATACATTTTCGGTGGATTAAAACGTTCAGCTGCCCGTTCTCTGTTTGCGTCAATTAGATCTGCTGCAGCGACCAACTCAAGATGATCAGAATCTGATGCTATGCTAAGATGCCTACTTCCGATGACACCGCATCCAATTACACCTAATTTTACTAGGTTCATAAAATCTCCATTTATGTTATTATAACTTAAGTTGCTACCTATAAGTTTTTAGACATGCAAACACCGTTTTTCATAGAGAATAGTTCGTTATAGGTGAAATATTGTAGAGCAAACTGTTAGTTTGCGGACTAAAATGCACAATCTAACAGATTATGCTACATAAGTGGCAACTTAGGTTATTATAGTAAAACCTACAATTAATAGGACACTTCTGTACCGCAATCTGTATGAAGTTTAAGAAAATAAATCGGTAATGGGGCGAGGTTAGGAAACCTCGCCAGCGGGGAGTACACCTACCTCGTACGGATAGAAAATTACCGAATTAATAAATTAATCTTCATAAAGGTTGCAGACCTACAGATGCATAACCTAATGAGTTGTGCTACAACAACTTCTATTGTCCGTTATGTGTCCAAACAGGTTTATCTAAAGTGTCCCAATAATTCCTAAGCTCACTATAGTTTTAAATTATGCTAAATCGTAGTTTATAGTTTTTGAAAGCACCTAAATATAACCGGTAGATCCATCAGGGCGGATAGGACAAGTTCGTTGCCAGTGAACGTACTCATTATCCGTAACAGCATCCTCGTTTATCTCTACCCCCAACCCCGGGCGATCCCGCAATTCCAGATACCCATCTTTTGGCATATACGGTTCATCTACCCATGTATTCCAAGCACTTTCAGTGGGTAGCAAATATTCAAGAATTTTAAAGTTGGGGGTAGCAGCAGCAAAGTGGACATTAACTGCTGTCGCTAACGGTCCCCATCGGATTGTGGGGTGCTATGCTCACATAGTGCGCCTCAGCGATCGCTGCAATTTTGCGCATCTCTAATAATCCGCCACAGACACATATATCGGGCTGAATAATGTCTGCTCCCTGTGCAGCGATGAGGTCAAGAAATTCAAACCGTGTATATAAGGACTCACCTGTTGCGAGCGGCACCTGCATTTGAGCGCGTAGCCGCGACCACGCGGGTATATGTTCAGGACGTAGCGGTTCTTCATAGAAATATGGATCGTAAGGTGCAAGGGCGTTGGCAAGTTGAAGTGCACGAATCGGTTCAAAAATTTTTGCGTGCGGATCAAAAGCGAACTCCCAATTATCCGGTGTGTTCATACGGATTTGTTCAAAGTAAGTCGCAGCCGCATCACAGACTCGCCCCCATCGATCTGAATCCGGATTAAGTTGGTAAGGACTTGTTTTAAAAGCGGTGAATCCCCAATCCTCATTCAGTTTTCGGGCTTGATCAGCAGCTTCTATACCGTCTCTGCCTCCGATACCACGATACACACGGACGCGGTCACGGGCATGCCCGCCAAGGAGCATGTATACAGGCAATCCAGCTGCTTTACCGCTAATATCCCAGAGCGCGTGGTCAACTGCTGAGATAACAGCGAGCCCTGCACCCCCTGCCGGAAATCTGAACTGCTGGTGCAGTTTGAGCATGATATATTCTATCCGACGTGGGTCATCTCCCTGAATCATCTCAAAGATATAATCGGCTATCGGTTCAACAGAGAGGTCGGGTCCAGTAGAATATGCCTCACCCCAACCATAGATGCCCGCGTCTGTCTCAACTTTGATAAGACCCCGTGGACGATTACCAAAGTTTGCCATGAATGTTTGGATTGCAGTGATTTTCATTTATTGTAATCTTTCTGGGCTTTTATCTGGATTCAGGCTTAGTGTATGTTGTGCTATTATTACAGATGCTGTAAATGGTGTCAAGAAAATAATTGAATGAAAAAACACTTGACCAAAATCCGAATTTTTTGTACAATTGCTCTCAACGGAGTAGCATGTTAGCTGCTCGAAATTCTGCTATTGATAGATAGAAAAAAATTGACATTTTTTGCATTTAGCAGATATAATAACGTTGTGAATAGATAGGGCGAACAAAAAAATTGTGATACCATGCATTTTTAGTGTTCAGACATAGGGCTTGGACAATGAAAAACCGACAAACGAATCATCATTTAGAGATAAACGTTTCAGATATCTATTGTCTGCGCGGAGATGGGGCAGGTGTCCTGCTTGCTGCTTTCGTTTTAGCATCCGGTTTTGAGTCCCCCCCCCCCCCCCCTACGTCACATCCATTAAATATAACGCAGGACGAAAAATTAACTGTGAAAGTATTAGCGGTTCTGCCGCTTTGTGCCCGCACGTGCCTTTTGGCTCGTCGCGGGTTTTTGTTGTTACATGGAAAAGGACTCTAATATGTGTCCATCGTTATGAGGTAAATTACTGATCAAAATTATTATTGTTGAACTTATGCAAATAGGATACTTACATCAGGTATCCAGATATTTAAACAAGATAATGTTTGTGTAAGTTCCTAATTTGTCACAGACTTTAAAAGTCTATCAAAAACAGTATAGGAGTTTAATATCATGATGAAATTATGTGTTTATATAACAATTCTCATATCTCTAAGTTTTAGTTTTATGGTAGTCCAAACCGAAGCAGCAATTGATCCTGATACACTCGTTGGCGCTTGGTTGTTTGACGAAGGTAAAGGTGATGTTGCGGAGGATCTCTCAGGCAATGAACTGGATGGAGCTCTTAAAGGTAATCCAAAATGGGTTGATGGGAAATTTGGTAAAGCACTTGAATTGGATGGGGTAGGTGCGTATGTTGAAATACCAGCCCATGAGAATCCGCAGGATGCTATCACTGTCTCTATTTGGGTCAAAAGCAAGACAGATACTTGGAATCAGCATGGGTTTATGATAGACAAACGGAATGCTTACATTCTGCACCCTATTGTAAATACAAAGAATGTTGCGTGGGCAGTGTGCAATAATGGTTGTTGGAATAAACCCAATGCATGGAACACCAGCCCTGCTGGACCTGACGATATTACCGAATGGCATCTGTACACTGCTACTTTTGACAGCAATTCGGGTAAATGGAACATCTATATTGATGGTAAAGTAGAGAGTTCTATGGACTTGAATAAAGCTCCTCTGGATGCGGATGCAGATCGTGTCTTTATTGGTAATGATACTTGTTGTGCCGGTAGGTTTGGAAATGTATTTATTGACGAGGTTGCAATCTTTAACGTAGCCTTGGAAGCAGACGATATTGAGACGCTTCATGAAAAAGGTCTTGCCCCAACCGTTACAGCTGTTGCAGCAGAAGGTAAAATGACTACCGCGTGGGGTAAAGTGAAAACCCGTTATTAAGAGAACCTTGTCTGATTAACGTTTATTTAATCTTTTCAAATCAAAAGAGTGCATTCTATCTGTTTAGTGCGATAAAATGCGCTCTTTTGATTGATTTTATATAAGACAGCAGCCTAACGTATAATCAAAAACTATGTGAACTTCAGCCGCGAGATTCATTGCCTAACAATGTAATGTGTCCACTTTTTTCATAAAAGGAGAAATTTGATGTCTAAAAAAATAATATTAATCTTAACTTTCAGTATTTGTGCACTTTTTCTGACTGGGCATTTGCTAAATGCACAATTTCCTGAAGATGGTGTCGTGGGGTACTGGTCATTTGACGGTGGGACGATTAATGGTGGCAAAGTTAAAGATGTTTTAGGTAAAAACGATGGTGAACTTGACGGAAATCCTAAATCAGTTGCTGGTAAAGTTGGTAAGGGTCTTGAATTTGACGGTCAGAATTTTGTCCATATTCCCGGCACTGATTCGTTAGATTTTAACGGTGCAGAGGCGATGACTGTTGCCGCTTGGATAAATGCTGACAGCGACAGTCCGGTAGTTGGCGTTGTAGCTGGATGTTGCGGTACCATAGTAGCACAACGTGATGTAGACGGTTGGGCATTAAGATTTGATGGCAGAAATGGCGGAGCCGAATTGGAATTTATTACTCGTACACAGCAGGGTTGGCAAGGTGATGGCGGATTTGGTGTTGCTATGGTTCCGGCGGGTAAGTGGCATCACCTCGTTGGAGTCGTTGACGGTGACACAAAATTTCTGTACCTGGATGGCAATTTGGCTAAGGAAGAAGGTTTTGACGGCCCCATGCTGATAGGAGGCACCGAGCATGAAATTGGAAAAGCCAATGATGGCGGCTTCGTCGGCATTATCGATGAAGTTGTGATTTACAATAAAGCGCTTTCTGCCAATCAAGTTAAACAACTTTTTGCTTCGGAAGGCCTCCCTGTACAACTGCAAGGCAAACTTGCTATCTGTTGGGGAGATATTAAAAAAGTACGGTAGAAATACGAAGTTATTCTGTTATAAGGGATGGAAAATTAAAAAATTAACTGTCTACCCAATGTAAAATCTATCAAAAAGAGCACATTCTATCACCTTACATAAATAGAATGTGCTCTTTTATTTAAATTGTTTGGACATTTTGATAAACTTGCCATTGTAGCATAACTTGTTAGGTTGTGCCTTGTACCACAATCTTTATGAAGATTAAGAAAATAAATCGGTAATGGGGCGAGGTTAGGAAGAAATCAACGGTATGAATCAGGGCGAATCATGCAGAATACCACACGCGTATTCTACCACGCGCATTCGTCTTTAGGCATTCCCCGCCTTGCCAGCGGGGGAGTACACCTGCCTCGTACGGATAGAAAATTACCGAATTAATAAATTAATCTTCATTTAGATTGTGCCTTATGACACGCAAACTAAAAATGGACGCTACAGAAATGTCCTATTAATTACTATAGTTTGGACAATTCTTGGCTCATAGGAGTAGAGTTTTAACGGAAAATCTATTTTTTTAAGCGTTTCGCATATCAGTAGAACACAGTTAAAAATGCAGCACTCCAGCGGCGTGCTATGTTTATAGAAAACGTTTGAGACACATTCTCGCACTTCAGCGGAGTGGCTATAAACATATTGCTCCGCTGGAGCGGGGATGTCGGTTCGGACTGTGGCTATAAACATATTGCTCCGCTGGAGCAAAGAAGGGTTCTATCTTGTCCGTTATACACTGATTGGGAAAAATGGGGAACTAATCTTTTATATCAACTCATGTTAAAAAAAATGTCCAAACTTTAGCATTAATTATAGGTTTTACTATAGATTGACAATTTTCGGCAGAAGTAGTAAAATGGACCAATCCTTAGCACACTGGAGGCGAACAATGGAAAAAATCCCGATTGTAGATACACATGTTCATCTGTGGCATCCGAAGCAGCTTAGATATCCTTGGTTGAAACAGGTTCCAACACTAAACAAGCCGTATCTTCTAAAAGATTATTCTGCCGCACACGAGAATCTGGAAATAGAATCCATTGTTTTTGTACAATGTGATGTACATCCAGATGATGGGCTGAAAGAGACTGCTTGGGTTACCTCGCTTGCAGCGGTAGAGCCCCGCATTCGCGGTATTGTAGCATGGGCACCGCTTGAAGAGGGCAAACAGGTAGCACCTTTTGTAGAAAAATTGGCTGAGGATACGCTTGTAAAAGGCATTCGCCGCCTTATTCAAGGGGAAAGTGTTGATTTCTGTATCCAACCCAACTTTATAAACGGAGTCAAAACGCTTGCGCGGTACGGATTGAGTTTTGATATCTGTATCTTTCACCCGCAACTTGCTAACGCTATTCGGCTTGTAGAGCAGTGTCCAAATGTGCAATTTATTTTAGATCATATCGGCAAGCCAGATATCAAAAACCAACTGTTTGAACCGTGGAAGCAGGAGATAAAGACCCTTGCGGATTTTCCAAACGTCTATTGTAAAATTTCGGGGCTGGTAACAGAGGCAGACCATGAGAACTGGACGGCCGCTGACCTGCAGCCGTATATTGAACACGTTGTTGAGTGTTTTGGATTTGACCGTGTTATTTATGGAAGCGATTGGCCAGTTTCAACGTTAGCATCGGATTATCCACGTTGGGTACAGACTTTGCAGGAAGCCGTTGCAGGATGTACACCTGAAGAGTTGAAAAAACTTTTTCACGATAATGCGATCAAATTTTACAGGTTTCATTCGTAAGATAGGGATGTCTTCTCATACCGTCCTGGTATATTATAGTGACCTTTAGAATTAACAGGACATTTTGAGGTGTAGGAGGGAACTCCGATTCCCGACTATTAATGAGTTTCGTCGCGATTCGGAGATCGCTCCTACAGAAAATGTGTCTCTTTAATTTCAAAGTTTATCATAATCTGTTGCTTTAACCTCACGTCTACGCGGATGTAGCACAAATTCTGTATAGCCGTTTGGCAGATCACAGCCTTTAAAGACTAAATCTAATGCTGCTTGAAAAGCGATGCTTTGCTCGTAATTGGGCGACATATTCCGATAGTTCGGGTCACCTGTGTTCTGTTCGTCAACGACTTTTGCCATTCGTTCAAACGTCTCTGTAACCTGTGCTCTCGTGACAATCCCGTGATGCAGCCAATTTGCAATATGTTGACTTGAGATCCGTAGCGTTGCCCGATCTTCCATCAAACCGACGTTATTGATATCCGGTATTTTGGAACAACCGATCCCTTGGTCAACCCACCGTACCACGTAGCCGAGTATTCCCTGGGCATTGTTGTCCATTTCACGTTGAATTTCCTCAATGGACAACTCACGTTCTTTTAGTATGGGGGGAGTCAGCAGATCTTTCAAACTTGCACGCTCCCGAGATGCCAGTTCCTCTAACCATTTCGCTACATTCACTCGGTGATAGTGTATCGCATGGAGTGTTGCGGCTGTAGGTGAAGGCACCCACGCTGTTGTGGCACCCGCCATCGGATGATTCACTTTTGTCTCAACCATCTCTGCCATCTCATCAGGTTTTGTCCACATTCCTTTCCCAATCTGTGTAATTCCGGGCAATCCTGTCTCAATCCCAATATCAACGTTCCAATTCTCGTAGGCACGCATCCACGGCTCATTGCGAATATCCATCTTCGGAATCATGGGACCGGCTGCCATGCTGGTGTGGATTTCATCGCCTGTTCTGTCCAAAAATCCGGTATTTATAAATACAAGACGTTGTGATGCTATCCGAAGCACTTCTTTGAGGTTGACGGTGGTGCGGCGTTCCTCATCCATAATTCCTATTTTAATAGTATTCGCTGTGAGTCCCAACGCATCTTCTATCTTTTCAAATAACCGGATTGTCATATCTACCTCTTCTGGTCCGTGGAATTTTGGTTTGACGATGTAGACGCTGCCAGTTTTGCTATTGGTCCATTTGCTGTTGCTCTGCAAATCATGCATAGCAGCAAATGTTGTCACCATCGCGTCAAGGAAACCTTCCGGGATTTCTTCTCCATCTGCTGTCAAAACTGCATCTGTATACATGTGGAGTCCAACATTTCGAATCAGGAGCAAACTCCTGCCCGGTAATGTGAAAGTGATCCCATCGGGTGCAGTGTATGTTTTATCCGGTGTTAATCGGCGGGTTATCCTCTTGCCATTTTTCTCGAACGTTGTCTCCAAAGTTCCTTTCATAATGCCGTTCCAGTTGCTATAGACACGTACTTTATCCTCGGCATCAACTGCAGCAACAGAATCCTCACAATCTTGAATAGTCGTAATTGCAGATTCAAGTAAGACATCTGCCACACCAGCAGGATGTGCCTTGCCAATTGGGTGTTCTCTGTCAATCTGGACTTCAATGTGCAACCCGTGGTTTTGAAATAGGATAGAACTAAGGTCATCACCATCTTGTGTAAAACCTACAAATTTACTTGGGTCTTCTAATCCGACTTCGTTTCCACTACGAAGTGTAGCACGCAGCTGCAACCTTCCACCAATTGTTTTAAGGAAAAATTTGGTTATGTTAGAAAAACTTCCCGATTCAAGGCTTATGACTTCATCTAAAAACTGCTCGGTGTAAGCAATAACTTTCGCCCCTCGAATTGGGTTATAGGCATCCCCGCGAGATGCGCCATCGGTTTCATCAATCACATCAGTACCATAAAGAGCGTCATAGAGGCTACCCCATCGTGCGTTTGTTGCATTTAAGGCGTAACGCGCATTATCTACCGGCACAACTAACTGCGGACCTGCAATCAGTGCAATTTCCAAATCAACGTCTTCCGTTGTAACGATAAAATCATCGCCTTCAGGGACCAGATATCCTATTTCGGTAAGAAATGCAGAATACGTTTCATGATCTATCGGTTCACCCTTACGTTCAAGGTGCCATGAGTCAATCTGTTGCTGCAAGGAATTCCGTTTTTCCAATAGCAACCGATTTTCTGGCGCAAATTCCTCAACAATTTTATCGAATGCATCCCAGAATGAATTTGCATCTATCCCTGTGCCAGGCGCAATTTCATCTCTGACCAATGCATATAAATCTTGATCTATTTTGAGGCTGCCGATTTCAACGCGGTTTTGCATGTTATCTTCTCCATTCCAAGACTTGCTTTGACTTTTATCTCCGTGTCAGATTACACTTAGCTGGTGTATCTTCACACAAATTGACACTCTATCATAAGGTGCAATTATCTTACCAACAGTTCCTTTATATGTCAATATTTTCTGATCTGAATTTTACAGACAAACGTTTTTTATTAACATAGTGCTATTACCAAATTTTGTTGACATTATGACATTTATTGGGTATAGTAACGCAAGTTGCTACCTATAAGTTTTAGACATGCAAACACCGTTTTTTATAGAGAATAATGCATATTTCACAAGTTTTTGTAGCGCAAACTGTATGAAGATTAATTTATTAATTCGGTAATATTTTATTTTCCCAGGTCCGGTTTCCTAACCGCACTATAGGTATCAATTTAAGAAGACAAACCCGTTTGGGGTGTCTTCAGTCCCGTAGGGACGATATGTTTATAGAAAAACGTCATTCAAACCTTTTTTAGTCCCGTAGGGACGATATGTTTAGAATATCACTCATGGACACATTTCGTTCCTACGGAACTCAAGAGGGATGGTGTTACCGTTTAACTATAAACATATCGTCCCTACGGGACTGAAAAGCACTTAAAATGTTCCGAATATGCATAATGTAAAATTACCGATTTAATTACTTAATCTTCATTTAGTTTGCGGACGAATATGCGCAATCTAACAGATTGTGCTACATAGGTAGCAACTTAGGTTATAGTAACAAACTTAGGTTATAGTAACAAAAGTTAGTTGCTATATATTGAATAGGAAATTATAATGTTTTTCGTCTTTTGCATATTTATCCTACCGATCACAGTTTTACTGATTTTGCTCCTTTCTACAAGGCAAAAAACGGACAGTGAATCAGCATCCATAGCCGCCATGGAAGTTTGCGCGTTCTGCCAGAAAGACTTTCCGATGAACCAATTACTGGAGAAAGAGGTAGGCACTTACGGCAGAGTTTACTGTTTCTGTGGGGAATGTATCGAAAAATTATACAACGATTTTAAAAATCAGACTGGAATAAAAACAGGAGAATAAATTATGTACGACTTGGTTACGTTTGGGGAAGCAATGATCCGACTCACAGCACCAGAATTCATGCGTCTGGAGCAGGTATCATCACTGGCAATCACAGCAGGTGGCGCGGAGATGAACGTTGCTGTCAATGCTGCACAGCTCGGCTTAAAAACTGCATGGGTTTCGCGACTCGTTGACAATTGGTCGGGGCGTTATATTCGCAACAAAGGACGCGAACTCGGTGTTGACATGTCCAACATCGTATGGGTAGACTTTGACGGAGTCGGCTTTGAACGAAACGGGTTTTATCACCTTGAAATGGGTGCAGGTCCCCGAGCGAGCAGCGTGACTTATGACCGTGGACATTCAGCTATATCTAAGGTTCAGCCTGGGGAAATTGATTGGGAATCTATTTTTAGCAAGGCACGTTGGTTTCATTTGAGCGGTATCACACCTGCTTTGTCAGAATCTGCAGCTGCTGTTTCTGCTGAAGCGCTCAAAGCCGCACGTGCTGCTGGTGTCAAAACAAGCTACGACCTCAACTTTCGTTCCAAATTGTGGAATGCAGAACAAGCACAAGCAGCGAACCGCCCAATGATGGAATACGTCTCTGTTCTTATTGGCAACGAGGAGGATTTTGAGAAATCCTTAGGTTTCGCGGCGGAAGGCACAACTGAATCGTATAGTAAACTGGAACCTGAGAGTTATAAGGAGGTTGCTCAGCGCGTCCAAGAAGCTTTCCCCAATATTGAAATGATCGGCACAACGTTGCGTGATGCTAAAACGGGTTGGATAAACGATTGGCGAACACTCCTGTTTGATGGTGAAGAATTTTACCTGTCTCGCATCTATGAAGATTTAGAATTGGTTGACCGAGTCGGTGGTGGTGATAGCTTCTCATCAGGGTTAATCTACAGTCTACTCAATGGAAAATCATCTCAAGAGGCAGTTGACTTTGCTGGGGGTTACTCTGCTTTGGCACATACCTTCCCTGGCGACTTTAACTGGGCAACGGCAGCAGAAGCAGAAAAAGCGATGCAGGCAGGCAGTGTTAGGATTAGCCGCTAACTATTTCAAATAAGAAAAGCAATTGTCGGTTTAGTCTTCAGCTTTAAGGAGGAATAGCAATATGAATGAATCTGAAAGAAAATGGGACGGAACAATTACACGATATCCTGACCCTGCGATTGAGGTAATTGACTCACGGTTTGCAAAATACAAAATTGGCAATTCTGTTGTTGAACGGTTATGGACAGGGGCACGTTGGTCTGAGGGGCCCGTCTGGTTCGGAGATGGTGGATACCTCCTCTGGAGCGATATTCCGAACAACCGCATCCTGAAATGGGAAGAGGCAACGGGCAAGGTGAGTGTATATCGCAAGCCGTCTAACTATAGTAATGGACATACCAGAGATAGACAAGGCAGACTTATCAGTTGTGAACATGGTACGCGTCGTGTAACACGAACTGAATATGATGGAACGGTTACTGTGCTAATGGACACGTTTGAAGGAAAACGACTCAACGCCCCAAACGACGTGGCTGTGCATACTGATGGACATATCTGGTTTACTGACCCTGGATACGGTATTATGCTCAATTACGAAGGGCACATTGCAGAATTTGAATTACCCACTTCAGTTTATCGTCTCAATGCGGATACTGGCGCAGCTACAGTTGTGACAGATGAACTTGAAAAGCCTAACGGTATCTGCTTTTCACCGGATTATGAAAAGCTATATGTTGTGGATACCGGCGTTACGCACAAAGAAGGAACACCGAGATACATATATGTCTTTGATGTCGTCCACGGTGAGTATTTAGACAACAAACAGGTTTTCTGTGATATGGCACCTGGGATTGCTGATGGAATCCGATGTGATATTGACGGTAATCTATGGGCAAGTGCTGGTTGGATTGGCGATGGATACGACGGTGTCCATGTTTTTGCACCAGATGGCACGCTTATCGGGAAGATTCACCTCCCAGAAATCTGTGCAAACCTTTGCTTCGGCGGTGTCAAAAGAAATAGACTCTTTATGACAGGTAGTCAATCACTTTACTCAGTGTATGTGGAAGCACAAGGGTTACCGTTGTTCTAAATCAGTAAGTTAGAGATGTGGGTTACCCTTGCGGTTCTCGGTACGAGAAAGTCTGGATTACATCGTTCATCAGAAGTCGTTGTGCAATAGACTCAATTATTTCTGCATTCAAGGTGCCGTTTAACCAGAACTTTTGTCCGGTGTGTACAGTCTTTACACCCTCAATTCCGAGGTCTGCGATACCTTTGACTGTACTGTCCCCAGCTGCGTCAGTAACGCCGGGTTTGAATTGTACTTCAACCGTCCAATCGTTCTTATTTTTGTTATCAGCGTCAGAGGTAAAAACTTGTGTAATCGGATCGGCAAGAAGTTCTGATCCGATCCGTTCAATAGAGCGCGAGTCGAGGCTGCCTTCAATCCAATAAACAGTGGCTGTCCGGACAGATTCCACTCCACTGATACCGAGGTCAGCAATATCTTCAAGAATGCCTTGTCCGATGGTATCAGGTACTTCAGATTTATAAAAAACTTCTATTTTCCAGTTATTCATAGATTTAGTTCCGTAGTAAAAGATGGTAACTTACAAACACCTAACAAAAAATCAACATTTTACGGATAACCTAAAATGGATACAAAACAGATGCGTGTATTAGTTTTCGGAGCACATCCCGATGATTGTGATATTAAAGCAGGTGGTGTTGCTGCGCTTTATGTTCAACAGGGACACCACGTCAAATTTGTTTCCGTTACAAACGGTGACGCTGGACACCATGAAATGGGCGGTGGTCCTTTAGCACAACGGCGCAATGCTGAAGCACAAGCAGCCGCCGAAATTATCGGCATTGAATACGAACTACTTGACAATCACGATGGCGAACTGATGCCAACATTAGAAAATCGGTCCCAGATTATCCGCACCATTCGCGAATTCCGCCCAGACCTGATTATGACGCATCGTCCCAACGATTACCATCCTGACCATCGCTATACGTCAATACTTGTGCAAGACGCAGCCTATATGGTGACTGTCCCCAATATATGTGCGCTTACCCCGCATTTAGAGAAAAACCCTGTTATCGTCTATATGAGCGATGGGTTTATGAAACCTTATCCGTTTACGCCAGATGTTGTTGTCGGCATTGACACCGTCGTGGAACAGAAAATTGATATGCTCCATTGCCACGAGTCACAGTTTTATGAATGGCTACCTTACAATAGCGGCACCTTAAATACCGTCCCCAATAGTAGTGAAGATCGGCGCGAATGGCTTGCAGAGCGTTTTCACAATCGTTTTAGAAGTATAGCAGAAAAGCACCGTGATCTGTTAGTAGAACTTTATGGGAAAAAAGTTGGGGCTAACATTCAATATGCTGAAGCATTTGAATCTTGTGAATACGGTTCTTCACTGACAACCGAGAATTTACCAATCCTTTTTCCATTCTTTGAATAATCCGCCACTAACAAACTTTTCCATTTTCTGTTGCAGAACAACCGATTTTAAGGTATCCTATTAGTTGAGTTAAAAATCACTACGAATTTGGAGTTTACTTATTCTTAAATGCCAACCGAACAAGCTAATCCAAAAGTATTATTTTATATTGTCTTCGTTATTGGTTTTATTTTTGCCATTGTGATGGTAATTCTTTTTTTCAATGCAGCCCCCGCGCGTTCAAACATTGAAGTGCATCGGCAATCAGCTGAAGATGCTGCGTGTCTAAAATGTCATTTGAAAGGTGACGAAAAATCACCGACAATGCCACATCTCAATCTTGGTAGATGTAATCTTTGTCACGGATTAGCCAAGGAACCTCGCTGATTTTCAGGACGGGCTTACAAGCTGCGCCCTAAGTGCTACCCACGTCACTTCCGCTTCCGCTTCTGCTTCGCGTGTCACATCAACACATTGCAGGCCATTTTCTATTAATACTTCCTGCACCTGTTCCAATTCTGATTCTAAAATCCCAGAAAAAATAGTATACCCATTAGGATGCAACCGTGATGGGCAATGTGGAATTATCGGGAGAATTGCCTTTGTTAGAATATTCCCAACAATTAGATGATATTTATTTTGGGTTACCTTGATTCCATCACCTTGATACAAACTGATTTGTTCTGTAACGTTGTTTATCGCAAAGTTTGTTTCTGCCACAGGGATTGCTGTCGGGTCAAGTTCAATCGCATCAACATATTTTGCACCTAATTTTATAGCCGCAATTGCGAGTATACCTGAGCCTGTGCCGATATCTGCAACGTTTTGATCCAGTTTAATCGTTTGCTCCAACATTTTCAGTGATAAACGTGTGGTCGGGTGGTAACCGGTCCCAAATGCCATGCCAGGATCCAGTCGAATTAAAATATCTGTTTTGTCAGAGGAAATATCATGCCATGTCGGGGCAATAAGTAGGCGTTCTCCTATCTGTTGAGGGGAAAAAGAGGACTTCCACGCTTCTGTCCACTCTTCAGATTCAACCCGTTTTAGATCAATTTTGGCAGGATGGGCTTGGATACCCCATGTGGGCAGTTTTGAAAGAAAATCTTTTAGTTTATTAACTCTTGTGTTGACACGGTCATCCAGCGGATAATATGCGATTACGGAAGTTGTTGAATCGGCAACGTCTTTCAGTTCAACACCGACAGCATCCATTTCAAATAGGTAGTTTGCAACGGCTTCAGATGCTTCATCAGAAGTAGTCACGGTAATTCTCGCCCAATTCATATTCTATAGATTTATGCAGTCTGCTTATTTTTAGGCTTCACCATGTATGTAGTAGGTTGTATTGACATTTGGTGAGTTGTGAGTCAGTCTTGACAACGTTTCGATTGATCTAAAAGGACGCTGTTAGTTTCTACCTTGTAGCCTGGTATTCACAGACTTTCCTGCACCTTTGATAATGAAATATCAAAACAACCTAGTAAGTTTTACTCCGCAACTCTACCCCATCTCGGTCCCAATAGATCCACACACCCACTCGCTCATTCGGATTCATAGGTGACTTCACCTATCTTCTGACCGTTTTCATGCCAGCCAACCCATTTTCCCACTCGCTCACCGGATTTATAGGTGCCTTCCTGCGACTTCTGACCGTTTTCATGCCAACTAACCCATTTTCCCTCCCGGTCGCCTTCATCAAAATATAAGGCAACGAAGTCAAAAACCTTATATGAGCCAGAATCCTTCTTGCTTCTGTGTATTTTATAGGGGCCTTCAATCTTCTTCTGACCGTTTTCATACCAACGAGTCCACACGCCAACTTTTCTACTGTTCTTGAAGGCACCTTTCCATGACTTCTGCCCGTTTGAGTGCCAAGCCATAAAAAGTCCGTTTGATATACCGCGTTGAAGCTGTACGAGAAACAGCGCATTTTCATCTTCATCTTTTACCCACCCGGTGTAAGGTTGTTTTTGATTAGGCGCGTAAGCCACGTTTTCTTTACCCTCCAGTGTGCTACGATACTCCAAGTTTATTACGTCTATTGCTTCAGCGAGTATCTTTTCGCGAACTTTCGGATTTTCCAAGTTTGGCTCTCCTCCACAACTAATCAGTAACGTGAGTCCCAAACAAATGGCTAATACTAATTTCATTCCCAACCATACACTACTCGAACTTGTCAAAGACCTTTCGGTCTGCCTTTTTTTATGAAGATGTTGATTAAGCATTATTTTCCTCCTGATCCTGCCCGTTCATATACGGAGAGACATTCCACGAACGCACCGTGCCATCCTCACCTGCACTTGCGATTGTTTTTCCATCCGGACTGAACTTACACTCTTGACATCATCGGTATGCCCTGTGAGGGTGGCTATCTCTTTTTTCTTGTTGTGACATTCCATAAACGCACCGTGCTATCCTTACCTGCACTTGCGATTGTTTTTCCATCCGGACTGAAACTTACACTCTTGACATCATCGGTATGCCCTGTGAGCATTGCTATCTGTTTTCCTGTTGCGGCATTCCACAAACGCACCGTGTTATCCTCACCTGCACTTGCGATTGTTTTTCCATCCGGACTAAAACTTACACTATTGACCCACCAACCGGTATGTCCTGTGAGCATTGCTATCTGTTTTCCTGTTGCGACATTCCATAAACGCACCGTTTTATCAAAAGCTGCACTTGCGATTGTTTTTCCATCCGGACTGAAACTGACACTCTGGACACTACTGGTATGCCCTGTGAGTGTTGCTACCTGTTTTCCTGTTGCGACATTCCATAAACGCACCGTTCTATCCATACTTGCACTTGCGATTGTTTTTCCATCTGGACTGAAACTGACACTAAGGACCCTAAGAATATGCCCTGTGAGTGTTGCTATCTGTTTTCCTGTTGCGACATTCCACAAACGCACCGTTTTATCAAAAGCTGCACTTGCGATTGTTTTTCCATCCGGACTGAAACTTACACTCTGGACATGATTGGTATGCCCTGTGAGTGTTGCTATCTGTTTTCCTGTTGCGGCATTCCATAAACGCACCGTGTTATCATAACTCCCGCTTGCGATTGTTTTTCCATCCGGACTGTAACTTACACTCTGGACACTACGGGTATGCCCTGCGAGCGTTGCTATCTGTTTTCCTGTTGCGGCATTCCACAAACGCACCGTGCTACCCGACCCTCCACTTGCGATTGTTTTTCCATCCGGACTGAAACTTACACTATCGACATAACCGGCATGCCCTGTGAGTGTTGCTATCTCTTGCGTGTCTGTATCCTGTCCACTCACATTCGGAGTCTCAACATCCTGTCCACTCACATTCCGAGAGACATTCCACAAACGCACCGTTTTATCCTCACTTGCACTTGCGATTGTTTTTCATCCGGACTGAAACTTACGCAAGTGACTTCACGGGTATGTCCTGTGAGTGTTGCTATCTGTTTTCCTGTTGCGACATTCCATAAACGCACCGTTTTATCCTCACTTGCACTTGCGATTGTTTTTCCATCCGGACTGAAACTGACACTAAGGACATTATTGGTATGTCCTGTGAGTGTTGCTATCTCTTTTCGCCCTGTGAGCATTGCTATCTCTATCTCTTTTCTTGTCTCGATATTCCATAAACGCACCGTTTTATCCATACTTGCACTTGCGATTGTTTTTCCATCCGGACTGAAACTTACACTATTGACATAACTGGTATGTCCTGTGAGTATTGCTATCTGTTTTCCTGTTGAGACATTCCACAAGCGCACCGTTTTATCCGACCCTCCACTTGCGATTGTTTTTCCATCCGGACTGAAACTTACGCTATAGACAAAACCAATACGCCCTGTGAGTGTTGCTATCTGTTTTCCTGTTGCGACATTCCATAAACGCACCGTTTTATCCGACCCTCCACTTGCGATTGTTTTTCCATCGGGACTGAAACTTACACTAAGGGCTTGACCGGTATCCCCTGTGAGCGTTGTTATCTGTTTTCTTGTCGCCACATCCCACAAACGCACCGTTTTATCATCACTCCCACTTGCGATTGTTTTTCCATCCGGACTGAAACTTACACTATAGACCCACCAACCGGTATGTCCTGTGAGTGTTGCTATCTGTTTTCCTGTTGCGACATTCCATAAACGCACCGTGTCACCAAAACCCCCACTTGCGAGTATTTTTCCATCTGGACTAAAACTTACACTACGGACCTGGCTGGTATGCCCTGTGAGTGTTACTATCTCTTGCGTGTCTGTATCCTGTCCACTCACATTCGGAGAAACATTCCACAAACGCACCGTTTTATCCATACTTGCACTTGCGATTGTTTTTCCATCCGGATTGAAACTTACACTAAGGGCCTCATTGGTATGTCCTATGAGCGTTGCTATCTCTTTTCCTGTTGTGACATTCCATAAACGCACCGTTTCATCCTTACTCCCACTTGCGATTGTTTTTCCATCCGGACTGAAACTTACACTACGGACCGGATCAATATGTCCTGTGAGTGTTGCTATCTGTTTTCCTGTTGCGACATTCCATAAACGCACCGTTTTATCCATACTTGCACTTGCGATTGTTTTTCCATCCGGACTGAAACTGACACTATTGACATCATCGGTATGCCCTGTGAGGGTTGCTATCTCTTTTCCTATTGCGACATTCCACAAACGCACCGTTTTATCCATACTTGCACTTGCGATTGTTTTTCCATCCGGACTGAAACTTACACTATTGACATAACTGGTATGCCCTGTGAGGGTGGCTATCTCTTTTTCTGTTGCGACATTCCATAAACGCACCGTTTTATCAAACCCCCCGCTTGCGATTGTTTTTCCATCCGGACTGAAACTTACGCTATAGACATTATTAGTATGCCCTGTGAGGGTGGCTATCTGTTTTCCTATTGCGACATTCCATAAACGCACCGTGTCATCCATACTTGCGCTTGCGATTGTTTTTCCATCCGGACTGAAACTTACACTACGGACCGGATCAATATGTCCTGTGAGTGTTGCTATCTCTTTTTCTGTTGCGACATTCCATAAACGCACCTTTCTATCCCAACCCCCACTTGCGATTGTTTTTCCATCCGGACTGAAACTTACACTATTGACATAACTGGTATGCCCCGTGAGGGTGGCTATCTCTTGCGTGTCGGCTTGAAGCGCGGTGATTGGCACAAAAACACAGATCGTTAATAAACAAAAAATTGAAAGTAAAATCCTTTTCATAATATAATTTAGTTCCTCTCTGAACTGTAGGAGGGAACTCCAATTCCCGACTACAAACAGGTCGCGATTCGGAGATCGCTCGGACAGAAGAAATGTAGAATTTTTCTATAGTCCACTACAAATCCTTGAAAATCACGGATCAATGGATTGTATTCAGGACATATCCATTCAACGCAAACTTAGATAGTTGGCGAAGGTATAATAGGACAATTTATATTTGCAATAATCAAGGTGATTATAAAAGTCTATACGTAACTAAAATAATACGTTATTTTCAGAAAAAAGTTAAGTTATTTTTACAAAAAACAGAGAATATTGTCACAAAACATCTTTATTCAATGGGTTTTCAATGTGCAGGCGGAGCGGAGGACTATTTATACGCGCATCCTGTTTAGAATACACTCAGTTTCAACCTTATTTGTCGTCATCGTCGTGGTGAAATAGTTTATCCCAAAACCCCTTGTGTTCAGATTCCACTGATTCATCTTGCAGCTCAGCAAAGTGTTCTAAAAGTTTGCGCTGCTGTTCATTAAGATTTGTAGGTGTTTCAATCCCGATCTGCACAATGAGGTCACCGTAGCTTGAGCTTCTATACTTCGGCATGCCTTTACCGGGTATACGTACCTGATCCCCGTACTGCGTACCAGCGGGGATATTCAATTTTTGGGGACCTTCAAGACTATTAATTTCTATTGTGCTGCCGAGAGATGCTTGGACGAAGGAGATTTTGGCGGAGGTAATTAGATCATTACCGTCACGACTAAACTGCTCATGAGGTTTAATTTGAATAACAACGAGGAGATCACCAGAGGGTGCGTTTTGTGCGCCTACATCCCCTTGACCGCTTAATCGGTACTCAAAACCGTTATAAACACCTTTGTCAATTTTCAGTTTTAGCTCGCGTTTTGCCCGAATTCGTCCGTGTCCGCTACAATTTCGGCATGGATTTTGGATAATTTCTCCCGCACCTCGGCAGCGTGGACACGTGCGGGACATAGTGAAAAAACCTTGGGATTGTGTCACCTGTCCCCGCCCATAGCACTGGGGACAAGTTTCAACAGTTGTGCCTCTTTCTGCCCCACTTCCATTACATACTGAACAAGATTCAATACGGGGCACTTCAATTGTTACTTCTTTACCGTTGAAAGCATCTTCAAGTGATATTTCAAGGGTGTATTGTAGGCTGCGTCCTTGCTTAGGTCTGCGTTGTGTTCTACCGAATCCACCGAAAACGTCTCCAAATACTTCATTCACAATATCATCCAGGTTAAAACCAAAATCAGATCCGCTTGCTGTGCCTTCAAGCCCGGCATGCCCAAATTGATCGTAGCGTTGCCGTTTCTCAGGTGTCCGTAGAACATCATAAGCCTCGGTTGCTTCCTTAAATTTATCTTCAGCTTCTTTATCATCAGGATTTTTATCTGGATGATATTTGATCGCTAATTTTCGGTAAGCCTTCTTAATTTCGTCTTCATCAGCGTCACGGCGGACATCAAGAATTTCATAATAATCCCGTTTTTGCAACATGTTTTCCTACCTACACTGCAGTTAAAATTTCATTTATTCTTCTGTAGCGTCTTCAGTTTCTTGTTCCTCGCTATCCTCAGAAGGGGGCTGCTTTTCAGATTTTCCTTTAGAAACCACGACTTGTGCGGCACGAAGAACCTGATCATGCAATTGGTAACCGCATCTGAATTCTTCTATCACGTTTCCCTCTGGCACTTCATCGGATTCCGTAGCAAAGACAGCTTCATGCTGGTTCGGATCGAACGGTTCACCTACTGCAGCTGCAATTGGTATAAGTCCGTGTGTTTTCAGAACATCTAAGAGCTGCTTATGCACCAATTGTACGCCTTCACTGAAGTTTGAGAAATCTGATGAAGTCTCGCTCGATTTTACTTTCCCATCAACACTTTTAATTGCTGCTGCAAGACTATCCAAAACCGGAATCAGTCCATCCATAATGTTTTTATTAGCGAACTTAAGCTGTTTCTGTGCTTCGGTTTCCGCCCGTCTTTTTGAATTTTCGGCTTCAGCAGCCGTGCGCAGCAAACGTTCTCGTTCTACCTCATATTGTTCTCGTTCAGCTTCGGCAACTGCTTCAAGCTGTTTTTTAAAATCTTCTTTGAGTGCCTCAAGTTTTGCCTCCACGGTTTCTATTGTACGTTCCTCTGTCTCCGCATCCACTTCATCAGACACATCCGTTTCTTCTTCAGATTCATCAATGAGAAAATCTGGTTTTTTTATATTCTCTTTTTCTGTCTCTATTTCTATCACTACCTCATTATTTTCAGACATTCTGAATTACCTCACTTTCTAAGTGAAATCTTTACTAAAACATGTTTATAGGAAAATTTGTTATGTCTATCCATGGACAGCCTCTGCAAACGCCTTCATCAACGCAAAGGATCCATCACTCTTTTCAAGTACATTACCTGTGACGATAAAATCAGCACCGGCATTAACTTTCTCTGCCGCGATTGCCGGTGTTCGGATACCGCCACCAACAATCAGTGGAATTTCAATTTGAGCTTTTACAGTCGAAATCATATCGTTTGGTACGGGGAGTTCAGCACCGCTGCCGGCTTCTAAATAGACCATTTGCATGCCGAGATATTGTGCAGCCAAAGCGTGTGGAGCTGCTATATCATGTTTTTCACGGGGAATAGGCGCTGTGCCGCTCATAAATTCAACAGCAGTTCGGTTGCCTCCTTCAACGAGCATATAGCCGGTAGGAATGGGTTCAAGGGCATATCGCTGGATCCACGGTGCTGCTTTGACCTGTTCACCAATTAGGTAATTTGGATTTCGTCCGCTGATTAAACTCGTATAGAGAATAGCATCTGCGTGTGGTGTTAGGTGCATCGAATCGCCGGGAAAAAGAATAATAGGAAGTGCTGTTTCTTGTTTCAAGGTTGCCGCAATCGGATGTAGATCAGTCGTTAATAAACTGCCGCCAAGCAAAATTGCATCTGCCCCTGCCCGCTCAATTTCACGGGAAAGTTTAGCGCACCTATCAACCTCACACCCTTCGGGATCAATCAGAACCAGATAACCGGACTTCTGTTTTTTGAGGACCTCGTGTAAATATTTTAGAATACAACTTGATGCCAAATGCAATGTTCCTTAGATATCTATCGTCTGTAAAATTTTTCACTTGTCTATATGTTTCTAAAAACTAAACAATTTTACCACCTTCTAATTAATTTGTCAAATTGAAGTTATGATTAGTGATTTTTTGCCGACTTAATTCATAAAGTAAAATACCTGCTGCTACGCCAACATTTAAGGATGACTGTCCTACTGACATAGGAATACGGACTAATTCTGTGCAGGATTCGCGTGTTTCGGTTAACAAACCACTGTTTTCGTTGCCGACAACAATTGCAGTCGGAGAAGTGTATTTCATCGTATAGAGATCGTTTTCTGCGCTCGCTGTAGCACCAATAACTTGCCACCCTGATGCTTTGAGTTGTTCACTCGCTAAATTCGTGTCTGCAACATGGAACATCGGTAGGCGGCCAATAGCACCACGCGAGGCACGAATACAATTTTTATGGAAAGGACTTGCGCCATCACTACTGAGTAAAACAGCGGAGACACCGGCTGCGTCAGCAGTACGTAGCGTCATCCCAAGATTATCTGGGTTAGCAACATTTTCAGCAATAAGTAAAGTGCAGTTTTTGCTAAAGTGAAAATTGAGGTGTCCAAACTCAGACAAAAAGGGTGAATAGTTGAGATGCACTGCAGCGACTATAGAAGGCACAGGACGTGTCGTAGTGATTGAACCCATTACACCATCATTAACCAGATAGCAAGATAGATTCTCCTGAATTGCTTGATTTAGGAAGTCTTTCCCATCTGATGTCGAAACAATGTTTTGTGTATAGAGAATTGTTTCAATAGGTAGTCCGTCTGTGATGGCGCGTTGCACCATCATTTCTCCTTCAACAACAAACTGTGAATATTCCTGTTTTCCTTTTAAGGATGCTAATTTACGAATATGAGCTGCGATTATGTCTTTTCTTTTAGAGACAGTCCGTTGTTCTGCTTTTGCATGACTTCCTCGTTTGATACCGCGATAATACCTCCCCAAATCAGTTTGAACGAAGTCACCTTCAAATATACTTTTAATCCTTTCTTCTATCCATTTTTCTGCAATGCGAAATATTCCCACATTTCGCCTCGGAAATGCAAGCAGCAGTTCTCTTAAACTCCGTTCGGTTGTGGCAGTTAGAAAAACGCTATAATCGGTATCCAATGGACCCTCTGGTGTCATAAGCATAGCACCATCTATATTTACCCACCCAGAGGTAAAGACTTGATAGGCTGGATTCCATTCACCTGTCTTGGAATAAGAATGATATGCTTCTTTAAAATGAAGTACCTCCTCAGCTGTTGGGTCAACTTTTTCCAAGAATGCAATCAACTCATCGTAGTTTTCCAATGCCTTTATTTAGACGGATTCACATCACCGCCCCTCCGTTACCTTTGCAGAAGCGTTCCAAGATAGATTGCACCTAATCCCACGAATATGTCCCATTTCATCCAACGTTGGATAAAGGCGCAGCTTGCTTTAGAGAAATCTTTACTGAGTTGAATGCTAAAACCAATTAGCACAAGGTCGACTCCTATTACAATAGCAACCAAATAATGCCAACTATACCATCCGAATAGATACGGCATCGGACTGAATATGATAACCGATACCATGAAACTCAACGCCATTATCACTGCAAGCCGTGGATTGAGAATTGCGAGTGTCTTGACACTGTTTTTGAAATCACCTTCTGTATCCTCAAGGTCTTTGACGATTTCTCTTGCAGTTGTGAACAGGAAAGCAAAAACCGCGGGGATAAGAGTGCCTCGTACTGAACCAATTGCGATGCCCCCAGAAATAAAAGTTAAACTGGTCAAGCTGCTAACAGCTAAATTTCCAACGAATGGGGTGCGTTTTAGCCAAATAGCATAACTCACAAGCAGTGCAGAGACAAGAACCGCAATGCATACTGCGGACACATTAATTAATGTGCCAAGTCCAATGCCGATTGCTATTAGAATTATTGAGAAAATTAAGGCATTTTGCCGTTGAATACGTCCGGAAGGAAGCGGCCGCTGCGGTTTGTTAACCTTGTCAATGTTGTAGTCGCAATAGTCATTTATAGCGTTGCCAGCGGAGAGTAAAAGGAGGGCAGCAACAGAAACATATATCAGTTTTACATCAGTGAAAAAGTCCAATGTTCTGCCACTCGCGAACATACCACCTAACCACGCTGATATGAAAGCAATGATTCCATTAAGTGGACGGGAAAGTTCAACATACGCTAACAACGTTTTCATTGTCAATCCGATTTTTTGGGATTAAGAGTATAAAGCGAAATAAGAAATTCGTAATTTTTTCGTCTGATAGAATGGTAAAACTCACTATGAAAGGCAAATTATAACGTTTTGTTAATCAGAACGATTCCTACACAAGGTATCATAAGATCAAACTTGACGAATTATTACGTGAAGTCTGATTTAGTGGGATCCGTTAATCCAAGTAGTTATACTAAGATAAATCTTTTGTTTTCATCAAACGCAGGGATTGCTTTAGCACCTAATCCAAATTTGGCGTACACGTCTGCCACCAAATTGTAAGCTACATGGTCAGGAATAAAATCGTTGGAAACCCTTTGCTGAGAACGAAGCGGGGTCACTTCTTCGTACACACCTCTCTCATTAATGAAGGCACCAAACGTAGGATAGGTAGGTGGTCCCTCTGGCAAAGCATATCCTGTGATATTATGGTAGTACTGTTCTATGGTTACGCCTGAGTTAATATCTGACTCATCGTATATATCCTTGAGTAATCGCATGAATGAGACAGGAAACTCAATCACTACATACGGGTACAACCATTTTACAGAATTAGGAATTGCGAATTGTGGGGAACCCCATCCTCTTTGAAACTGAATATTAATCGGGCATATTACTTCAAAATATCCATCTTTTAGCAAGGTGATTTTTCCTCCGGTTACATTACTCCCTTCTATGCCCTCTTCCCATTGATGCTCGTCCCGTTCCAATAGTCCTGTAACACCAAAACCTGCCCAACGTTTGTTCGGGGGGTTATGCAAAATATCGCGTATACATTGATCTTCGGTAGATACAACTTTACCATTGGATTTGTTTGGTAACGCGAAGATGTGGTAATAGGGTTGGTTGGATATAGCCTTAACAGAAGAATAATCTCTTGACAAAAGTGAATTCATTTTAGATCTATCAAATCTTGGTCTTCAATTTCAGATATAGGTTTGTGCTTAAATGTCATTTGTTAATTTCCGAACAATTGGAGGTTTATAAAACTGCAATTATTGATCTTCCAGTTCTTGCAGTTTCGCTTCTAATTCCTCAACACGTTTTTGTAATTCGGAAAACCCTTGGAGCAGTTCAGGTAATTTTCGGGTAGCGGCTTGGAGACGCAATTCCTGTTTATGCGGTCTGGCGGGAAATCCAGAGAGTTGGCTTCCGGGAGGAACGTCCTTAGTCACCGCGGATTTAGCGTAAAGGACAGTGTCTTCACCAAGTGTGAGATGCCCAACCACACCCGATTGCCCGGCAATGTTTACCCGATCACCCAGCATGGTACTTCCAGCAATACCAGATTGTGCAGCCAAGCAACAATCTTTTCCGATAACCACATTGTGCGCGATTTGAACAAGATTATCAAGTTTGGTGCCACTTTTGATAAGTGTTTCAGAGAGTGTGGCTCTGTCAATTGTAGTATTGGCACCAATTTCTACATCGTCTTCAATAACAACTGTACCGATTTGTGGAATTTTGTATGGGCTATGGTTGGTAGGATCGGGCGTAAAACCGAAGCCATCGCTCCCGATAACAGCGCCGCAGTGAATAATTACACGATCTCCAATAGCAACGTTTTCACGGATACTAACGTGAGAGTAGATGAGCCCATCACTTCCAATTTTGCTGCCAGACCCGATATACACAAGCGGCATTACGACAGTGTCATTACCTATTTCAACGTTATCTCCGATTACGCAGTGTGCTTGAATTGTGATTCGTTCTCCGAGTTTTACGTTCTCACCTATAATGGCTGTTTGATGGATTCCCGATTGTGTCTGTTGTTCATTATCCCAAGCGAATAATTCTAAAACCTTGACAAATCCCCAATAAGGATTTTCAACACGAATAGTCGGTTTTCCATTTCCAGAAACACCGCGCCCAATAATAATTGCAGATGCCTGTGTTGTGGCTATAGCCCCAAGATATTTCGAGTTGGCAACAAACGTTATCTGACTCGGTACCGCCTCTTTAATACCAGAAACGCCTGTAATTTCTATCTCACCATCACCGGTAAGTTCACCGTCTAAGTGCTCACAAATATCTTTGAGTTTTATACTCATATATTCCACCCCATAAAGGTGAGTTGCAGCGTAACTTAATCCACAAACTGAATTTTAATCTACAACCTTAATACCTTGTCCGTATGAATATCGTTTATTCTGCATCCTCGGTTGAAGATTTAGGTTTTTCGGCATCTTCTTTTTTGGGTTCCGCCTTTCCGGCACCAGCGTTAATTAATTTAATTAGTTTTTCGGTTAAATCGTATTTCTCATTAAAATACAGCGCAGCTTGTTTGTCAATAATAAGATCGTAATTTTCTTCCTTACCAACTTTAATGATAAGTACTTCGAGTTCCTTGTAAATAGGTGTCATCAATTCTTGGTTCTTTGCCAAGAGAGCTTCTCTGCCACGGTTGAGTTCTTGTTGATATTCTATCTGTTTTTGTTGAATTTTATTTTCGGATTCATTAATCTGCTCTTCAGACTCAAAAAGTTCAGCTTTTTCTTTTCTCTCTTGCAGCGTTCTGATTTCTTCACCGATGGCATCAAGTTTTTCTTTTAATCTTTTCTCAGCATTTTTAAGAATCTTGTCAGCTTCAATCGCTTTTTGATAGTTCAACAAAACGCGGTTGGCATCAACAATACCAAATTTGAAAGTTTCTGTACCGATACTGCCCACCGTTAAGCTGAACAGCGCCATTGAAAATATAACTAAAACCAGTTTTTTCATAATTTAATCCTTTTCGGGCAGAACACAATAATATCTGATTCGTGTTGCCCAATAATTGGTATGATCAGATTATCCGTATTTTATTTATGTATGCTCAGGACTATTAAAACCCAGGACCGATTGTAAAATAGAACCTACCTTGCGGTTCTCGATTTTGACGATCAAAACCGTATCCCCACCCAAAGCGAGCCAACATCCCTAACATTTGCAGACGAGCTTCTACTCCCGCCCCACGTTTCAAATTAATTTGATTGAATACATTCGGAACGCTTTCATCCCACACCTGTCCAAAATCAAAGAAGACAGCGGTTGTGAGTTGTGGAGAAACAGGTATACGATATTCCAAATTCGTGAAAAATACTTTGTTTCCACCCAAAAAATTGAATTCCCCTGATTCATCCGGATCAGGATAAATTTCCCAATCCTCATAACCTCGGACTGTATCCACACCACCAAGATAAAACCGTTCGTAGAAGAGCTCTCTGCTATCACTACTTTTGCTTAGCATATAGCCCGCCCGTGCATGAATAGCAAAAACGTGGTTCCACCAGGGATTAAAAAACCAACTGGTGTCGGCAGTGTATTTCTGAAACTCGTTATCAGCCCCTAAAAATCCACCCGAGTATTCATAGGAGATGCTGCTTGAACTGCCTCCCATCGGGTCGTAAAGGGATGTCCGGTAGTCTCGTGTATCGCGTCCGACAGCAAAAAGAAGACTTCTTGTTGAACGATTAGAATATTCTCTCGCTGTATTTTTATCAAGGGTCTTGCTCCGAAGTCGTTCCTTAATAGACTCTTTATCTTCATCTGTGAACCTTGCCTCATCTACCAGCGTTAACGCCCCTTTTTCACTAACGACTTCAACCTCATCTACTACACTTACAACATCATTTAACGGCTTATCTACTAACGCAGTAAGCCAGTCTTGTCGAGTTACGTTATTGACGCTATCGTTGCGAAACCGGACTGAAAGGTCAATATCAAAAGCAATCGGCCGTCCAACTGACACTGATGCGCCTTTTGTGTCCCAAACATATCGGTCAGCGAAATAACTTTGATTTAGGGCGGCACCGACTGTGCTATAGTATCGGCGAAAACGGCGATTGTTGTAAAGACTGGCATTCAGTCGTGTCGGTGTACCAAATATCCACGGTGTACCAAAGCGCAATTCTGCTGTATGGTGGTCGCGTGTCCCTAATTCACCTTTTAGGTGTACACGGTAAGCTCTTCCAAATAGATTGTGTTGTCCGACTTCTGCAGTGCCAAATATACCCCCTTCGCTACCGTATCCGCCGCCGACGCTGAGTGTTCCCGTCGTTGGTGATTCTGCGATGTTTACGACAAGATTCTTTCGACTATCGTTTTCGGTATCACTCGGAACGAAATCAACGGCACGAATAAAGGGGCCCATCTGGAAGAGGCGTTGCCGTGCTTTGCGAAGAACTTTGACATCAAGCAATTCGTCTGATTTGATATTTAACCAATCCAGTTCACGCCTAATTATTTTTTCCTTCGTTTTTGCTAACCCTCTGATGGGTACATTGTCAATAATTATAACATCACCTTGGTTAACTTGCAAGGTGATGTTGACGAGAGCATTTGCTTCATCAAAGAACGGCACAGGATTTACTTCGGCAAGTAGAAACCCTTTGTCATAGTATGTTTGCTGCAACTTCACGATTGATTCATCAAAAGTGGCGCGGTTGAAAATTTCACCTTCAGCGGGGTCTAACATGTCTCGGATTTTTTGTTCCGAAAAAACAACCTTCTCCCCTGTTTCAAGCTGAATGGTATATGTTCCAACAACAAATTTAGCTCCTTCATCAACTTCAATATCAAGCATCAACCCGGTTTTATCTTCAGTGAAACGTTTCGTATGTCCTAATATCTTAACTTGTGCAAATCCGAGGTCTTGATAGTAATTACGGAGATGATAATCTATATCTTCTTCTTTAAACAGGATTTCATCAAAATGTTTGCCAACACGTGTTTTCATTTTTTTACGTAGTTTTTGGGCATCAATTTGATCATTTCCGATAAAGTTGATTTCAGTGATTCTTATGCGTGGTCCTTCATCTATCTCAAAAGTTATTTGATTGGTGTTTTCTTCTTCATTCCTATCATCATGGACCTGTATGCTTACAAGATAATAACCTTTTTCGTGATATAGCTTTCGGATTGCGCGCTCGCTTTCCCAGCGGAGCCGGTCACTGAAAATTTCTGAACGCCGCAAAGTGACCTTACTCATGAGTTTTCCAATGTCCAATTCACTGTTTCCTATAATGTTGATGCTTTCTACTTTTGGACTTTCATTAAGTAAAAAGGTGACCTCAAAACCGCCATCTTCACTCTTTTGGACATCTACAGCTATATCGGAGAAAAAACCTGTATCCTTGTAAAGACTTTCAATATCTTTTGTTAGCAGTTCATCTGATATTTCTTGACCGACTTGTGTTTGAATGAGAGTTTGTAGCATCTCCTTGTGAAGTGATTGCACACCTTTGAACTCAATTTTTTTAACCATAAACGTCTCATCAACTGTTGATGTTTCTTGTTCTTCTACTGTGGATTCCACCGGTTGGGTTTCTTCAGCGGGTTGGGGACCAAAGGATGTATCTGTAGACTGGCCAGCCCAAACATCGAAGCTGAATATAAAAGATAGGATTGAAACACCGACTAAACTAAAGGTTATAGCCAGTGCAGAATTTTTTATGCCGTTCATGGTTGATTCCTCCTTAATCATTGTGTGTGATGAGGTGTATTATACGTTAATGTATTAGCGATCTCAAGCGTCTTCAGTGTAGATAGGAGTCCCAAAATTGTTCGCCAGATGCCGAAAAGCTGCGATTAGTTTTTGTGTAACTTTTCCCGGTTTTCCATCTCCGATAACCCGTTGGTCAAGTTTAACAACAGGAATTACTTCTGCTGCAGTACCTGTTAGGAAACATTCATCTGCGATATAGAGGTCATGTCGGGTAAAAACACGTTCTTGGACTTGGAATCCAGCCTCGCGTGCAAGCGCGATTACACTATTCCGTGTAACACCTTCCAAAATACCGATATACGGCGGTGGCGTGACAATTATCTCATTTTTAATCCAAAATATATTATCTCCGCTGCACTCCACAACATATCCATCGTTATTGAGCATCAATGCTTCCACAGCGCCTGATTGTTTTGCCTCAATTTTGGCAAGAATATTGTTTAGGTAATTAAGTGATTTGATCCGTGGGTTGATTGCCTCAGGATAATTCCGCCGAACCGAAACGGTAACGATTTCTAACCCATTATTATAAAAATTTTGTGGGTACAATGTAATTTTGTCTGCAATAATAATTACTGACGGTTGCGGACATTTATCCGGGTCAAGTCCTAAATCACCTATGCCGCGTGTTACAACCAATCGGATATATCCCTCACGGAGTTGATTTCGCCGGAGCGTTTCCAGCACATTTTGCTTCATCTCATCAATTGGAGTCGGGATGTGTAGCATAAGCGACTTAGCAGAATCGTAAAGTCTTTCTAAGTGTTCATCTAGCTTAAAAACAAACCCGTTATAGCAACGGATGCCTTCAAAAACCCCATCACCATAGAGTAACCCATGGTCGAACACGGAAATTTTTGCTTCCTCACGCGGTAAAAATTCTCCGTCGATATAAATCAACATTACCTATACCTTCCTATGTACAAATGTCGTATATTGTTATTCGTCAGCAATTTTCCCATCAACAAGGTGAACTGTTCGGTTAGCGCGCTCGGACAATCTCGAATCGTGTGTTACAATAATAAAAGTTTGATTGAGACGTTCATTTATATCTTGTAAAACATCAAGCACGGCTCCACTTGTTTTGTCGTCAATGTTGCCTGTCGGTTCATCAGCCAGTACAACTTTTGGTTGATTAATCAAGGCTCTGGCAATCGCTACGCGTTGGCGTTCACCGCCAGAAAGTTGGCTCGGAAAATGTCCAAGGCGCTCAGAGAGTCCGACACTCTCAAGAAGTATTTCTGCTTTTTCGTAAGCATCATTAATGTTGTAACGATTTCCATCTTTGTCCACGGCATTTCTGGTATTTCTAATTAATCCACTCATTGCAACGTTTTCCAACGCGGTGAATTCTGGAAGTAATTGATGGAACTGAAAAACAAAACCGATCGCATCATTCCGGAATCGCGTGAGTTCGCGTTCAGAAAAAGCCGTAATGTCTTCGTCCTCGTAAAAAATGTTCCCTTCTGTCGGACGGTCCAGGGTCCCAATGATATGTAATAAAGTACTTTTTCCTACACCTGATGCTCCCATTATCGCGAGGACCTCTGCTTGATGAACATCAAGATTTACGCCTTTAAGCACTTTTAGTTCTGTGTCACCATCATAAAAGGATTTGTGTAAATTGTCAATTCTTATTAACTTTTCCATGGAGTCATTTATAGTAAACTTTTTTATAATTTGAGCGATTACGTCTTCATTAGGGAACTTTTCAAGAACTTCCTATTCAATCAGTGAAACTTTTTCAAGAACTTCCTCTATTCGAGAAGTACGAACTAAGCCTCCATTAAGATTGTTGTCATCCATCAGTTTTCTTAATGGCACTTCATAATAACCGTTCAAATTTGGGGATATTACGACCTCATTGATTAATGTTTCTAAGTTTATTTTTACACGTAATACATTGTCTATAACCCTGAATGTATCAGGATCTTTATATCTATTGATGTATGCGACACTATCTCCAATATGTTCTATTCTATGACTATAAAATGGGATGTCCGATGTGTACACCCGATCTAAGAATTTATCACAGATAGATTCAAATGAAATGACCACTCTAACTTCATGTTCGTCAGCATATATATTTCTTTTGTGCATAATAGGTGCGTAAAATAATTTGAGAACGTTGTCGGGGATTGTTAAGTTTATTTTCCAAAACCTTTCATAACCATCAATATAATCGTTTTCATAGTCTATATATTTCACCCTACCTATATGGAAATTATATTTATAAGAATCCAAATCTGTGTGGAGATTAGCCCCCAGCATATCCCAGTCTCTTATAAATATTGTCTTCAGGAAAACTATTGATGAGATCGCCTACAGTAGTTTGAATCGCTATTGATGTAGAGAGTTTATCGCCATATTCTGCCCACATAGAATGACTTTCATTATCACTCAGAAACCATCCGTTGCAAAACATTAGGTGGTTTGAAAATGTTGTTAGTAACGTATCAAATGAATGATGCTGGGCTAAGCTTTCTTTTTTATGTCCTTCTGGAAGCTTTTCTATATCATTTTTGGTGGATTCGAAATATTTATCTTGTTTTATTGGTGTGTTTTGCTCATCTAATAAGTTTGTTTTATAAACTGCTTTTAACGACTCCACTGATAGTGCTCCTTCATATATGTCCTTAAATACATGAATATTCGGGAAGTGTAGCGATTGGTGATACAGCATTGACATGAATTTATCTATATGCATATATCTCCATAAAGGCTCTGTTAGGCATGGCGTGTCAAAGTGAGGACTTTCTTTATAAGGCATTTTTACATAATATTCTAATTTTGCTTATAATTGTGAACATGTGATTTTATGATGTTAAGTGTACGCATTGATTTGTCCTTTAAATTGATAGTTCAGTGGTGGTTTAAAATGCTCGATCAAACGTTGCTCAATATTGAATCGTGACTCGGTAGGGTAAGGCACATAAACAGATACATAGTTCATACCATGACGGAGGGCATCATCCCATTTATTATGACCTGGCCCCAATCTATCTCTAAGACCATCTGTTTGCCCAATGTATAAAAATTGGTGATTGTTTCCACCTCGTGCATTAGGTGTGCCTTTTGAAAAGATGTAGACCCCTGGGGCATTATATTCCGGCCCATTCAAATCGTAAACAATAAATTGGTATTTTTCGTTTGCTACGCTAACATTCATTGGTCCTATCCTTGCCATTTTTAGCCTCCTTTGTAATACCGTTTTTTGTATAGACCCTAAGTTAATTCGGTTTATTCATACTGCAACGCCTCAATCGGTTTCAAATTTGATGCTTGCCATGACGGATATATTGTCGCAAGCCAACAGATAGCGAATGATAGCGCGTTTATAAAACCGACAAAAAACCAATTTACTTTTATCGGTAGTTGATTCATTTGGTAAATTGCACTCAAGCCCAATTCCTCCAAAGAAATAGGCTCAACAAGGCAGTAAAGCCCAAAACAGACAGCAAGAATCCAGAAGACAAACAATCCGATCTTTCTCGCTTTCGGATATGGTGCCGTACGCCGCAGTGCAGTCCCAATCTGAAACAGAATCAATATGCTAACAGCCCCCAATGCAAACCACGGGGAAGGTCGGGTTATATTTGTGCTCAGAAGCCAGCAGATACCAAGTCCCAACGCAGTTCCTGTTAATGTTCCCAACATGCCTATCACGCTACCTTTAATCATGAAGATGCCCATAATGTGCCCACGTGAGGCACCGAGTGTGCGTAGCATACCGACATCTCGTGTTTTTTCCATAACCGTCATTATCAGTGTGCTTGCGATATTAAAGGCGGCAACCAAAATTATGAGTGCTTCAATGATAACCGTTGCAATTTTTTCCAATTTCAATGCTTGAAATAATGCTGCATGCGTTTCCAACCAGGTTGTTGTAGCCGGATCCTCAAGGACCGCAAATTCTGTTGCTGCTATTATCTGTTCACCCATTTCTGGCGCAAGTTCGGCATCCTCAAGACGAATCAAAATAAAATTAACTTGATCCTCTACCCGATACAGTTTCTGGGCAGTTTCTAAATCTATAAAAGCCGTTTGGTTGTCGTAAACAGCTAATTCTGATTCATAAAACCCAATTACGACAAAATTCCTGATGAGCGGAATATATGCGCCGGGATTGAGTTGATCTTCTGTCATATTTACCACGAGTTTTAGGACATCCCCTTCGGTAGCTTTGAGACGATGTGCTAATCGTGATCCAAGAACAATCCCTCCCGTAATCGTTATATCATCATTTAAAAATCTTGCATGCTCTATGAAATCATCATTTTGAAAATCGTAAGAGCCATTCACAAACTTTGTGAAACTTGTAACTTCATCTTCAACTTCAGGCACAATTCCTTTAATCAAAATTACATCTTCGATCTGTTTGCTACCTTCTCGAAAAACAGCAAGTTGTGAGTAAACAATAGGTGATGCGGCGACTACACCCTCAACATTTTTAATCGCTTCAATTTTATTTTCATAATCGCTATAGAACCCATTATCTACCAACCTCAGAATTACGTGTGCTTCATTCGCAAGAAATCGTTCTTTGAGTCCCTGTTCTACACCATCTAAAACAGCGATTACTAAAATCACAGTAGCAACACCGAGTCCAACTCCTGCAATAGAGATAATGCTAATGATAGAGATAAATGACTGTTTTCTCTGTGAAAGTAAATACCGAGAGGCTACGAACCATTCAAATTTCATATATTAAAAATGCTGTTTACAACAGATAATCAAAGGCATCTGTAGCCTATTGAAACGAATTATGTGTTTTATTTTGTATGCTGTATTTGACCATGTCCTCAAGTACGCCCCATTTCTCTACCGCTTTCGGAAAGCGCTCTTCAAATTGCATCCCGATCTTTTCTAATACACGGCCCGATGCAGGATTTCGTTTTAAATAAAAAGCATGGATACTTGTCAACTCTATAACATCGAATCCGTAAGTTACGACAGCTTTCGCAGCTTCTGTACAATATCCACTATTCCAATACGGTTTGCCGACCCAATAGCCGAGTTCTCCAATTTTATCAGTAAGATCAATGCGTATATCAATTGCCCCTATCAAGATAGTGTTATCTAATTTTTCTGGACCTTTAAGCGTTATCGCTAAGTTGGCTCCTGTTCCCTTTTCAAAGGCTGCTTTATGGGTACTGATCCACTCTTCTGCCATACCATCTTCGTAGGGGTGTGGTATTGCACATGTAGTTGAGGCCACATCACGATCACCCGCGAAACGTTGCACATCTGGTGCATCCGCAAGCGTGAAAGGACGGAGTATTAATCTTTCTGTGTGTAGTGTTGGGGCGGTTATCATTTTTCTTCAACCTCACTCTTTTCAATAATGTACAGGAGCGTATCCTCAGAAGCATCGTCTTCTGGGTCTTTAGGAAAAAAATCTTTGTAGTGCATCCCTATTTTTTGCATCACCCTGCCAGAGGCGGGATTTCGTTTGAAGTGCTCGGCGAAAATCAATTCAATGTCATATTCACGAAATCCATAAGCGACAACAACTTTTGCCGCCTCAGTACAATATCCACAATTCCAGTACGATTTCCCTATCCAATATTCCAGTGATGCATCTTTGTAAGGAAGATGAGTCCGGAATTTCAACCCAACTGCACCAATCAAAGTTCTATCTATTCTAAACGTAATGGCAAAATATAGACCTTCTCCCTTTTCATATAATTGGTTATACCACTGAATCAACTCCTCTGCCATCCCATCTTTGTATGGATGTTCAATTTCATAAGTTGTTGATGCCATATCCGGATCGTCTGTAAGTTGTTGCACATCTGTCGCGTCCGCAAGTGTAAAAGGACGAAGTATTAACCTTTCTGTGTGTAGCGTTGGAGCGGTTATCATTTTAATTTTCCGGACGCATCTGCGGAAATAAGATGACATCCCGTATAGAGTATTGATCCGTCAATAACATCGTCAACCTGTCGATTCCGATACCGAGTCCACCTGTGGGCGGCATTCCGTATTCCAACGCACGCAGATAATCTTCGTCGACCATGAAGGCTTCCTCATCCCCTTTTGCTAAATTGCTTGCTTGTTCCATAAAACGTTGACGTTGGTCAATCGGGTCGTTAAGCTCACTAAAGGCATTGCCAACTTCCATGCCGCTGATAAAAAATTCAAACCGTTCTACGAGTTCAGGATTCTCAGGTTTCTTTTTCGCGAAAGGTGACACTTCAATAGGATAGTCGTAGATAAATGTAGGTTGAATTAGTTTCGACTCTACATAAACATCAAAAAGTTCGGCAATTATTTCGCCCTTTGATTCATCTCCTGCCAATTCAACACCTGCATTTGCTGCCTTTGTATAGAGTTCATGAGCAGAAAGTGCATCGGGATTAAAATCGCTGTATTCCTGAATAGACTCTGTCATAGTTATCCTTCGCCACGGAGGGGTAAAATCTATTTCTTGTTCCTGATAGGTTATTTTTGTTGTGCCATGAATTTTCTCCACCGTTTGCGCAATCAGGTTTTCTGTAAGTTCCATCACCTCAACGTAATCTGCATAAGCCAGATAGAGTTCAAGCATCGTAAATTCAGGGTTATGGTCTCTATCCATACCTTCATTACGGAAGTCTCGCGAAAATTCGTATACCCGATCAAACCCACCTACTATGAGTCGCTTTAGGTAAAGTTCGTTTGCAATGCGCAGATATAACGCCTGATCTAAGGTATTATGATAGGTTGTGAAGGGACGTGCACTCGCACCACCGTAGATTGGTTGCAGGACAGGTGTTTCCACTTCAATAAAATTTTGTTCATTGAGCATATCCCGAATAGCTTGGACAATTTTTGTCCGCTTTACAAAGACTTCCTTCACTTCGGGGTTCATGATGAGATCCGCATAACGTTGTCTATAGCGAGTCTGTTTATCTTGTAAGCCGTGCCATTTTTCAGGGAGAGGTCGGATAGATTTGGAGAGTAGTTCCACTGCATCAGCGAGGATTGTTAATTCACCTGTACGTGTACGAAAAACAACACCGCTTGCGCCGATAATATCACCGACATCAAATCGGCGATAGATTCGATAAGAGTCTGCTCCGACATCATCTCGACGCACATAAATCTGGACTTGTCCGGTACTATCTTGCAAATGTGCGAAACTACTTTTGCCATGATCGCGCTTGGTCATAATCCTGCCAGCGATAGTAACTCGGTTGGATTCATCAGGTGTTTCATTTACATCTTCAAATTCCTGGAGTATCCCTGATGTTGTATGTGTCGGGGCATATTGATGCGGATAAGGGTCAATCCCTGCTTCGCGAATTTCATTTAATTTTTCTTTGCGTTGTCGCATTAACTCATTTGTTTCTTCCATACGACTACCCTCCTTTCTATCATTTTATAGTAGATTTTAGAATTAATTGGACACTCTGTGCCAAGCGAGGTTAGGAAGAAATCAAGAAATCAACGGTATGAATGACATTTAGTCATTCCCCGGGTATGAATGCCATTGGGCGAATACGCGTATGGTATTCGCCATGATTCCCCGCCTCGCCAGCAGTCGGCTGAAAGTGTCTATTTATTTCTAAGCTTCACTATAATAAATTAATCTTCGGACAGATTGCGCTACAAAATGTCCAAATAATTGTATGCTTTACTATAATTATACCTTTATTTTCTGTCCGATGCAACATGAAACTGGAAAATCATCTACGCTTTAGGTCTGCCCACTTTATCAACCTTTTTCCAACTGCGGTTACACTGAGCGCTTTTCTGATAGACGATGATTGCGCACCCATTGCGGCAGCTGGACTATTCTCTTTTAGTCTATAGTCCCCTCTATCCGCATCAACGAAAAGTGGGTCCACATCAATATTGTTAATATAGGTAAACCAGTTTCCATCAGGTTTGTGGCCGATTCCCTCAAGACCGTCCCGGATATCACATGACTTAATGGCTATGTTCCTACCTACTCCTGCAAATTCAGCATGATCACCCTTTGTGTTATTGCCCCAAACAATAGAATTGGACAAATTAAAAAATGAAAAATCTATAAAAGCATATACGCCGCCACCTTCTGCATTTGCGGTATTATGCGCAATTGTACAATGCGTAATTTCTGCGTGTCCCCACTTTGAATGGATATAAATCCCACCGCCAGACTTTGTTGCGATGTTTCGCGCGATAACACAGTCAGAAACATCAATAATAGACGACTGATCACAGTAAATTCCACCGCCGAATTCAGTCTTGTTTCGTGTAATAATAGAAGCAGTAATATTCATATAGGAGTAGAATCGGCATTCAATACCGCTGCCCCTGTTCTGTGTAATGAGACAATCGGTTATAGGATTATTACCTCGTGCGAAACGGTTAAATACAATACCTATGCCATCATTCTGATATACTGTGCAATTCTTTATAACCGGGTTCACATTGTCGTAGCAGAAAATACCATCACCGTCATTTTTTGAAATTGTGCAATTGATTAGACTCGGTTGACTTTTATTTTGTGTCGGACTTCCTGTAAGGAGAACACCGCCGCCGTAATCAGAATTTGCGCTATTGTCTATAATTTTGCACGCAATTATGACAACATCAGAATTAAAGCAGTAAATTCCACCGCCGCCTCGACCTTCTAAATCCGGTGCAACTGATCGGTTTTCGGTTATCACACAATTTTTAATTGTCGGTGAAGCGTTGTTGCAGTAGATGCCACCACCCAACTCATGGATACCATTTCTGATTGTGAATCCATCCAATACGGAGGCATCTGTTTCATCGTTGTGGAACGTGAAACCTCTTGTTTCGTCAACTTCTCCACAATCTATGATTGTTGCCTTTGCGCCATTCTGTGATTTTACCGTAATCTGCTTTCCTTTAAAATCTATATTGACATTTCCTGCACCTCTGTAGATTCCATCTGCCACTAAAACCGTATCACCATCTTTTGCAGCATTTATGCCGGATTGAATTGTGGGACGATCTGCGGGAACATCAATGATTAAAGCAAATATAGGTGTATTTACGCAAATCAAACTTAGAATGATTATTATATATACAAGACACCGATTTCTATTCATTTTTTCCTCCGATTGTAGGTTAATCATTGTTTTCTTTTTAGATCAGCCCACATAACCACTTTGTTACCAACTGGGGTAACACTTACCAATCCATCAAGTATCGAATGTGCACCGATTGCATAAGCGGGACTGTTTGGTTTAACTCGATAATTACCGCCTGCAGCATCAATAAAAAGCGGGTCTTCATGGATGTTGCCTTCTATTAATGTCCGATCCCATTCAGAGATACGAACTATATCTTCAATTTTACCATTAATGTCGTTGCCCTTGATAGTGATCTGTCCAAATATGTATTGAGAAATAAATGCTTCACTATGACTGATATCAGCTTCGTTTCCCCAAATAATTGAATTACTCAATAAAAAGGACGTGCCAGGAGAAACATAAATCCCTCCGCCCTTCACATGTGCTCTATTCCGCGTAATTGTACAGAATTCTATTGTTACAGATCCTTTGGAAGAACGCACTTCAATTCCTCCCCCAGTATATGTTGCTACATTTTCTGCAATTACACAATAAGAAACATCAACAGAACCCGTAATACCACAGTAAATACCTGCCCCCCTTCTTGCTGTGTTGCCTCTGATGATAGATTTTTCAATGAACATAACGCAATATTCTGTAATCGAAACCCCACCAGCTGAATTGTGTTCAATAACACAGTTGAAAATAGGTTTAGTTGCCCATACCAAATAGGCATAAACGATACCTATGCCCTTATTATGAGAGACTGTGCAATCCCTAATATCAGGTCTTGTTCTAGTACAAAAAATGCCGCTACCCATATTATGTGAAATAACACAGTTGATCAGACTTATATCATGACAAGGTTCTTCTGCAAGATCATCATCCTTTGACAAACATCCCTCAAAGAGCACACCAGCTCCATATCTTGCTATATTATTTGTAATAGTGCATCCCGATATTACTGCAGCAGAATCCAGACAGTAGATGCCACCGCCACCTTCACCGTAGTATTTGTTTGCTGTCGCTTGATTTCTATCAATCACACAATTTTTAATAGTAGGTGACGCATTATCACAAAAAATGCCACCACCCATTTCGTAAATTCCGTTTATTATTGTAATGCCGTCTAACACAGAATCATTCGTCTCATTGTTTTGAAATATAAAACCACGGGTGTCTGGTTTTCTTTCGCAATCAACGGTTGTCGATTCTGCACCGTTTTGCGACTTAACAGTAATCTGTTTACCTTTAAAATCTATATTGACATTTCCTGCGCCTCTGTAAATTCCATCTGCCACTAAAACTGTGTCCCCATCTTTTGCAGCATTTATGCCGGATTGAATTGTGGGTTGAGCAGCAGGAACATCAATGATTAAGGCAAATATAGACGTATTCACGCAAAGCAAACTTAGAATAATGAAAATAAATGCATAGCGACCAAGTTTATTCATTTTTTCCTCTTATTATTACTGGCTACTTATTTCGTTTGAGTTCTCCCCACATTACCAACCTTTTTCCAACTGAAGTTACACTTAATGGACCGACATGGGATGCTTGCACTCCCATTGCTGCGGCGGGACTGTTCCGTTTGAGTCTATAGTCCCCTCTGTCAGCATCAACGAAAAGTGGATCCGCATCAATGTTGTCTTCATAGATAAACAAAACTCCATCTGGTTCATGACCGATACCATCAAGTCCGTCTCTAATATCGTTTGATTTAATAACTATCCATCTACCTGAAACAGAAATTTCAGCATGTGTTTTATCTGAATTATTGCCCCAAACAATTGAATCGGTTAGCGTGAAAGAGGTAAGACTAAAAATATAAATACCTCCACCTCTTTCGCTTGCAGTATTGCGCGTAATTGTACAATTGGTAATTTTTGCCTGCCCCCACTTTGACTCAGCAACATTAATTCCACCTCCCGACCGTGTAGCGACATTCTGTGCAATAATACAGTTAGAGACTTCAATAATTGCTGATGGGCTACAGTAAATCCCACCGCCATATTTGGCAGTATTTTGCCTGATGATAGAATCGGTGATCTTCAGGATTGAATACTCGCTGGCTTCTACACCGCCGCCAGTGTTTTGGGCAATTTCACAGTTTGCAATAAGGGTGTCGCCGCGAGAAAAAAGTGTACATATAACCCCACGCCAACTATTATGCAATATCTTAGAGTCTTTAATTTCAGGGTGTGCATCTGATTGGATATGAACACCACTGCCAGTATTGTCTGAAATAGTGCAATTGAGAAGTGAGGGGTGGAATGGGGTTTCTCTCCAGATAACACCGTCTATTTCGTCTATTTCTATTAGCGTGTCCCCATCAAAATAGACACCGCCGCCATAAGCAGATTCGGCGATATTGTGCGAGATTGTAGAATCAATTATTTTCGCATCAGAATTAAAACAGTAAATTCCACCACCTCGACCGGTCCCACGGTCGTTTTTCACTGCTTTGTTCCATGCTATGACACAATTTTTAATTGTCGGTGAAGCGTTGTTGCAGTAGATGCCACCACCTAACCCATGAACACCATTTTTAATCGTAAATCCATCTAATATCGCATCATTCGTCTCTTGATTTTGGAAAATGAAGCCACGGGTATCTGGGTTTCTTCCACAATCAATGGTTGTCGATTCCGGACCATTTTGCGACTTAACAGTAATCTCTTTGCCTTTAAAATCTATGTTAATATTTCCTTCACCTTTGTAGATTCCATCTGCCACTAAAACCGTATCCCCATCTTTTGCAGCATTTATGCCGGATTGAATTGTGGGTTGATCGTCGGGAACTTGAATCACTGCTGCGAATGTTAAAGTATTGATACATATTAAGCTAAGAATGATAAAGAAGTATACACAACCTCTATAAATGTTCATGTTATGCTCCTACCTTATGTAACTATTTACTTACGTTTCAGGTCTGCCCATTTTACAATACGTTTTCCTGCTGAGTTCACACTAAGAGATTTCTCTATAAAATCTACTCTTTCTTCCAGATCTTGTTCTTCTTCCTCTTCAAGGTCTTCACGAGGTGCGGTTGCTCCCATGTCAATTGCCGGACTGTCAGGTTTAAGTCTATAGTCACCTTTATCAGCATTAACAAAGAGTGGGTCCTCATCAATGTTGTCTTCATATATAATAAACTCAGCCCATTTGTCTCCAAACCCTTCAAGTCCGTTTCGTAAATTACATGATCTAATTCTAACGGTTGGCCCCGATCCGAAAAATTCTGGGTGAGTACCTTTAGATATATTTCCCCAAATAATAGAATTAGAGCAATTAAAGGATGAACCTTCGAGTCTCGCATGCACACCGCCCCCTCTAATATTAGCCGAGTTTTTTGTAATTGTACAATAAGTTATAGCCGCCCATCCAAAGGTAGAAATAACATCAATACCACCACCTGATTCTGTTGCGATATTTTCTGCAATAACACAACCGATAACTTTAAGCCTTGATGTAGGACTACAAAAGATGCCGCCACCATTTTCTGCTGTATTCTGTTTGATAATTGAAGCCGTAATTGTTACGCCAGAATATTCCCTACATTCAACACCGCCCCCCATGTTTTGTGAAATTATACAATTCGTAATTTGTGCACCTGATATAATGTTACAGAAAATTCCCCGACCCATGTTTTGAGAGACTGTACTTTCTCTGACAATTACGGATGAATGATCTAAACAATATATTCCGTTTCCTTTATTTTCAGATATAATACAATTAATTAGACTCGGTCCACTGAGAGTGTCTATAACCACTCCATTCCTTATACTCGGTTCTTCAACCATGACACCGTTACCATCTCGGTTGTTTGAAATCTGACAGTCAATTATTTTAGCCTCAGAAACTAAACAGAAAATTCCGCCTCCATTGTTATCAATAACATAACAATTCTTTATAGTCGGTGACGAAATATCACAAAAGATTCCACCACCATTTTTACTATTACCATTCTTAATTGTAAAACCTTCTAACACAGTATCATTAGTCTCTCTGTTTTGAAAAACAAAGCCTCTTGTACCTTGTTTTTGTTCACAATCAATGGTTGTCGCTTCCGGACCATTTTGCGACTTAACAATAATCTGTTTTCCCAGAAAGTCAATGTTTACATTACCTACCCCGCTGTAGATTCCATCAGCAACCAAAACCGTGTCCCCATTTTCGGTAGCATCAATTCCAGATTGAATTGTAGGTTGAGCAGCAGGCACATGAATCGTTGCAGCAAATGTTGAGAGATTTACACAAATTAAGCTTAGAACAATAGTAAAATATGCGAAACATCTAAAAGATTTCATGTTTTCCTCCTATCAAAGGTAATCACTTATTTTTAGTAGGTTTCATTTTCAAAAAACTCTCAATAAACATTTCTATATTACCATTCAAGACAGCGTCAACATTACCTGTCTCGACGTTTGTTCTCGTATCTTTAACACGTTGATATGGATGTAGTACATAAGATCGGATTTGGCTTCCAAAATCAATGCCTCTCCGTTCAGGTAGTAGTTTAGCAAGTTCTTCGTCACGTTGTGCCCTATAATGGATGTATAATCGAGAACGTAGTTCCTTCATAGCGGTTTCTCGGTTTCTGTGTTGGGAACGTTCATTCTGGCACTGCACCATTATACCTGTTGGAATATGGGTAATTCGAACTGCTGAATCCGTCACATTAACATGTTGTCCACCGGCACCGCTGGCTCTATACGTATCAATCCGAAGGTCTTCGGTATTGATTTCAACATCAACACTATCGTCAATTTCTGGCGTAACGTGCACCGCAGCAAATGAGGTATGCCGTTTATTGTTATAATCAAACGGGGATAAACGAACCAGACGATGCACACCGGACTCTGCTTGCAAGTAGCCATAAGCAGACACCCCTTTTACGAATATTGTTGCCCCTTTAATACCAGCTTCATCTCCAGGCGTAATATCCGCGATTTCAGTCGTGTAGTTGCGTTGGTCGCACCAACGAAGATACATTCGCATCAGCATGCCTGCCCAGTCTTGCGCATCAACACCGCCTGCCCCCGGATTAATACTAAGTATCGCGTTGTTTTCGTCAAACTCCCCATTTAACATTAACCGCAGTTCCATTTTTTCTAACTGCGTGGTAACTGATGTAATACCGTTTTGGATTTCTGGCTCCAAGCTGGGATCGTTTTCTTCAATCGCAAGTTCAATGAGAACCTGTAGGTCGTCAATGACGCTCTTTATTTTTTCATATTCACCAATCTCTTCTTTGAGGGCAGCGATACGTTGATTTACTGTTTGAACCCGCTGCGAGTTTCCCCAAAAGTCTGGTGCCATTGCCGCTTTTTCGAGTTCCTCTAACTCTTTTTGTTTGGCAGGAAGGTCAAAGGTACCCCCTGAGTTCATCAAGTTGATTTGTCACTGTATCTACTTCTATTTTTAAATCTGTTAACATTTATATCCTTTCAATTATCTGTAATTTTAGGCTGTGCGTTTGTGTGTCGTAGGACAACTCTATAAGCAATACATAGTATGCTAAGCACTAAACAGAGGATAGGCAACCAATCACCATATTGTGTATAAAACGTTTGTTTTCCTTCAGAAAGTGGGACATCCGCAATCATAAACTCTTTTTCTGTTTGCGGCGTTACAAACGATGTTGTAATCCTTCCAAAATTGTCAACAACACAAGTGTACCCACCATTAGCGCAACGGAAGATAGCAATTCGGTTTTCTACCGCTCGCAAAGGTGCCATTGCCAAATGCAATTCAGGGAAAGCGGTTCCAGTAAACCATGCATCATTCGTGAGAATGCCCATCGCATTAGCACCTTTTTTCACGAACTGCCGAAAGTGGTTTGGAAAGGCGGATTCAAAACAAATTGATGTACCGACCTCTGTTATTTCATTGTTAGTTTGCAGTGCTGCAACGTTTGTGATTGGCAAAAGGTTTACTGTTTTTCCATGTTCAAACGGGTGAAATTGGACAAAATTGGGTAGAAAATCTGCTAAAGGCACATATTCTCCAAACGGCACAAGGTGCATCTTGGCGTACTTACCCAGTATTTTCCCATCTGATGAAACTGATATGACGCGGTTATAAATGTTTCCAAACGCATCAAGATCAGTAGCACCGATAAGCATTGGGATGCCGCCAATTTCTCCAAACGTCTCCTTGAATAAATTATGGAATTTCTTCCATTGACGATATGACACTTGTACCGCCCATTCACCAGATAACATGCCTCCTCTAACTGTCGTCTCGGGCCAAACAATTACGTCTGGGTTTTTAGCTGCAACTTTTCGTGTTGAATTGAGATATTGCTTTAAAATCTTCCCGACATTTTCTGGTTGCCATTTCTCAATTTGTGGTATATTTCCTGGGACAAGTGCCACCTTAATATTTTTTGGCGGCGTATTTTCACTTCTCGCTATTGCAGCATATCCATAAATTAGGCAGATCACTGCTAACAAGCAGGGAACGATTACTGTCATCAATTCTTTCCGCCACTCTTGCCTGCGCCGAATTAATGTAGCAATCCCCGCATTGAAAAGGACAATCACAAAACTAATCCCATAAACACCTGTTAGCGATGCGATTTGAATTCCTGGTAAATAGTTCCACTGTGAATAACCGATGTTCCCCCATGGAAATCCTGTTAGCAACCAACTACGTACCCACTCTAAGCTAACCCAGATAGCGGCAACTCCTAACGGAAATAGTACCCCCGATTGCCACGGCAACTTATGTACCAGCACTGAAAAGACAGCGAAATAGAGTGCCGTATATCCTACCAAAAGGATATAGCCGAGTAGTGTAGCAAATATATTCGCATAAGGATATAAAAGGACGATTGCTAAAAGTAAACCTGCGAAAAACAGAAATCCTGCCACATAGCCTACGCAAAATGCGGATTTCCAATTCTCGACCGGTTCAAGTGCTACTAATAAAGGTACCAACGCGATCCATGCAAGTGGGAAGAAATTAACGTTGGGAAAACTACAGAACAGGACTATGCCTGAACTTGCAGCAAGCAAATAACGATAACGTTTCACAAAATTCAAAATGTTTCCAAAAGATGGACTAAAGTTTTGATACATATTAAAATACTTTGGCTCTGCTTGAAAGACGATTCGCTGTGGGGGCAGTGCGCGCCCTAATACCAGCACTCCAAAGTGTTAGCGATTCACAAAAACTCAAGCAGCCGCCTCTTGCAGGTGCGAAAGTGAAAACATTGAAGCGTTTGAGCAAATGCTACATAAATAAAAGCAGCCAATGCGGACAATTCACAACAAACGGCACAATGCTGCAGGGGCTGCGGGTTTGTAACCCCGATTTCCTTATGACAAAATATTTACATCCCTCAACAAAGGAATTTGCTTTTTCAGAAATCAAGTGTTAATCCAAGGTAGATGATCAAGGGCAGTTGTGGTAATTCATTTACCTCCTCCTCCTCTCCGAGGTCGAAGACAATAGAGGTATCAACACCTGTACCTGGAATATCCTGTGGCTCTTTAATAATAAGTTTTATCTTATTTTTGCGATTATATATGTTTATTATATCAAGGAATCCGCCGATCTGTGTTCCCCATAACTTCCATTTGCGACTCATCCGCAGGTCCAACTTATGGTACGTTTCAAGATCAACAGTCATGTTCTCTTCAGCAGAGGCGAGAAGTGGATTCAACCCACGCGTTATCGGATCTTGAACCAGCGTAATTGAATTGACTGGTGCTTCTGACGTTCCGCTGAGATACTGCCACTTTGCGCCTATCTCAAAATTCGGTGTGAAATTATAGTTTGCCACAATGCTAACGATGCGTGTGTTATCAAAGAGATGGGGTTTATAGTTTGCGTCGGGGTTCTCGCGCCGCTCCGCATGTGTCCAGCTATATGAAACCCAACCGAAGAACTTATCAAAAACACGGTGCCGCAGGAAAACCTCTGCACCGCCGATATATCCTGCTCCTTGATTCAGATAATTCCCAGCACTGTTCTTTGTCACCAACTTATCGGAATTTTTGTAATAGGTGGCGAGTTTGACTTCTGTTTGCGGTGAGATTTTATGTCCAACTTCCAAAATATAGTGCTGCGCAAGGCTGGATTTCAACGCAGGATTCCCATTCTCCGACAGGACTTGGAACGGTTTCGGGCTCTGTTCATAGTGTCCATATCCGAATCGGATATTAGATCCGATCGGCAGTTCAAAATTAACGCTGCCCCTGGGTTGAATTGAGACCTCTTCTGTCAGATCCAGATAATCAAGCCTGGCTCCAAACGCGGCAGACATGAAGGAGAAGAGGTTATATCGTCCTTGGAGGTATCCCTCAGCCCGGAAAAAATCGTGTCCAAATTCATCGCGTGCCTCCTTTATACCAGTGATTCTAAATTCTTCTCGTCTGCTACTCGCTGTGCTATTACCAATGTTCTCTCCATCCTCTGTAGTTCGCGTGATCTGAACCTCGGTATGTATTCTACCAATCGACTCATACTGTGGTGATTTGCTTTCTTCAAAACTAATGGCTGGACTAAAAGTAAAAAGGAGACCAGGTTCTATTTGGAACTTCGGATTTAAACGGAAAATCACATCCTCTCGAAGTGTCCATACCGGCACATTAACTCGGACCGTGTACGTATCAAATCTTGTAGTAAGAGTCAACGGCTCACCCCAAATATGTACATCACGTCCTAAGCCTGTGTTAACCTCCGTCGTCGGGTCTATAGGATTGCGGAATTCAACATTGAGAAAATTGACAGAGCGGGTCAAAGAAAAATGGGAAGTAAGATTATCAGAGAAATTGGAGCGGAGATGGATGCCTTGCCCCTCAAATCCGTTTTTGAAGTACATAGTCTGGTCCCATACCTCAACTTCTGCAATTTCCGTTCCCGGGATCTCTCCAGGCGAAATTTTTGTTCCCTCTCCCACAGTATTAAAATGGTCCGTTGCAGCGAAGGCATTCAACGTAAGGAGATGTTTTTTACCGAAAGCTTGAACAAATTTGAACTGAGAATCTGAAAAATAAGGGAATTCATCGTCAAGGAACAGTCCGGCGATGAGGTCAAAATAACTCCGTCGTGCGGCGACATAAGCGTACCCTTTCTTGCCGATTCTGCCCTCAAGTATTCCCTCTGAATAAAGGAAATTGAGGTTAAATTTCCCATGCCACCTTTTATCAAGCCGGTTGCTCGAATGGATATCTAAGACATTTTGCGAATCCAACCCAAATTCGGCACCGTACCCGCCTGCATAAATATCAACATCGTCAATAATTTCCGAGCTGATAGTTGAAAGTAGACCGCCGCCGTGGAAAGGATAACCTAACGGTGTTCTGTCAAAATAGTAGAGATTGGAATCCGGTTCGCTCCCGCGAATATAGAGGATACCAAGTAGATCGTTTGGTATGCCAATGCCCGGTAACGTGGTAAGTCCACGGAGGATGTCGTTAGCGGTACCGGGGATACGGATCAGTTCGCTACCAAGGATCCGTTTCCGACTCACTGTTGGTGACGGGCGATCTTCCCGGACAATGACCGTTTCGAGTTCAACGACCTCCTTGGGGAACATTTTTACCTTTGTGGTTTCATCTGCTTGAACCTCAATTAATGTTTTTGTCCGTGTTGTATACGCCTCATATCTTATGGATACCGTCCAAGTTCCCGGCGGAATATCTGTGAACACAAATTTTCCATTTGCATCCGTTGTTTGCTGTTGATCAATTTCAACAATTCGGACCTCCGCGCCTGCTAAGGGCTCACCAGTCCTTTCATGCAAAACTGTGCCTTCAATTGTTCCAGTTTGAGCAAGGGCAGCTAACGGAAGTGCGAAAACCAATAGTCCAAAGAAAAAATGTTTAATCATTTGAAAACTCCTCGCAAATTAGGATTAGGTTATTACTCACCGGAGTAGTTACTGTCACTACTATAAGTCACCGTAACTACCCGGCCATCGTACCTACTGAAAGTGATTTGGAAACCTATTATTTCATCGAGGCTCAGGAAAAATGTTTTATCGCGATTTCCTCTGTCAAAATTTCCATCGCCGTTAAACTTGATAATTAGACGGAAAGAGTCTGTGTCCTCGTCACTTTCAGATTCAAGTGCAGTGCATTTGAGTTTCACAGAAAAGTATCGTTCATCAGGGTCGACTAACGGAAATGCCTCAGAAGAATCTATTAACGAAAATGTCTGGCTGAAATTTTCTGTAAAGGAGAACTTCTGTTCGGTATTGTGAACGATCTCGAGCTGCCCGCCAAAGTCCACTTCTTCTCTGAAGTCACCGGAAACAGCAAGATCAAATGCTGCACCTACGGGAGCCTCAACCGTCACAGTGACACTGTCAGGCAGATCGAGATTCGGGAAATTCATTCTGCGTTCGTCTTCGCCACAACTTATAAGAAAAGGTAACGCAAATAGAAAGACGAGGGCAGTAATATAAAAAAACTGATTTAATTTCATTGGTTTCTCCTTTAGGTTTGATGTGTACAATGAATTGTTCAAACTTTAGTACATACTAACATATCAACTTGAATGTGTCAATGAAATTACCTCTCAGATATTCAATATTTTAAACAATCAAAGTAAACCTGAAAAAGCGATTTACGTTAAAATATATGTTTTAATAAATGTTAAAAAATACAAGTAAGGAGGAGGCGCTGTTTTCATAGAGTACCAACGCAGGTACTATGATATTCTGGCGTGCTTTTATGATTAGATATTTTGCACTGCTTTTATCAGTAATTTTCTTATTGCCGACCACAGTTTTTGCCGGTCCTGGGAGGACAGGTGCGCAAATATTGAACTTAGGTGGCGGTGCTCGAGCAAGAGCATTGGGAGATGCATTTTCGGCTATGTCTGGTGATGTTACCACATCGCTTTGGAATCCAAGTGGTTTGGCCGAGATGCCAGAAAGCAAATTACGTTCTGGCAAAAAAGGGGCACAAGCCTCTATGTTTTATACAGATTATAGCGCACCTTTTGGTGACGCAGGTGAAGGGTTATATTATACCTTCATTTCAGGAGCAATGCCGCTTGGAGATGCTGGAACTGTTGGTGTCACGCTTCAGTTGCAAGGACAAGGCACCATCGCTGTAACAAGTGATTCACCTGATGTCATTCGCGAGGAAAGCCTTGGTACTAATATGGCATTAACCTTTTCGTACGCGGACACTATAACGGACTCTTTGGCAGCAGGTATAAACGGTAAGATGATTCGGATGGTACTAGGCAGAGAGACCGGAAATTCTTATGCGGTTGATTTAGGAATGCAATATCTGCTTCCATTTGATCTTGTGCCTACAACTTTGGGGATAGTAATACAGAATGTAGGCCCTGGTATCTCTTTTATTGATGAAAACCAAGCAGATCCATTACCGCGAATGCTTAGAGTTGGAGCTTCCATGAGTCTGTATCACGATAGGTTTAACCATCTTCGTTTTGTTAGTGGTATCTCTGCTTATGTTGATAAGTTATCTGAAAATGAAGCAGAATTAGACGCGGATTTAGAACGGATTAATATAGACCGCACCGAAAAACTTACCCGAGAACAGCTACTATCCGATAGAGGTGTAGGTTTTCGCGCATTTGAATGGCGACACTTACAAAAGAATCTCGGCTTAGAATACTGGCTTGGCAACTTATTGGCATTAAGGGTTGGTTACAAATCTGAACCAGGAATTAATCTTCCTGCGTTAACAGATTATATTACCTACGGTATTGGGGTAAAAGTATATTTATTCAATTTAGACATAACATACGGACCTCGCTTTGGTCCAAGTCAAGCACGACTTATTGAAGCAACGGGTGTTGTTGTCTTTTAATTTTTTTACAGGAAAACAGTAAAAGTGAAATCTAACCGGACAATTTTTTTAGTTTTTATAATTTTCTTCCTATTATCTGTTATATGTCTAACATCAAATGAATCCCACGCGGATCCACTAACAAATTTCTATTTGGATTCTAACCTCGGAATCCGAACACTTGCGAATCAATCTACTGTTTCGATTGCAGCAACTGAAAATCTTGTACCCCGAAAATCGCCAAATGAAGCATTTCTTTATTCGCTTGCTATTCCCGGAATGGGACAACTCTATACTGGCGCAAAGCACGGCTATATTTATACGGCTGCAGAGGTAGGGCTGCTTGTAACCTATTTTGTCTTACGAAACAGTGCCGTGAACACTCGTGACGACTACCGAGAAGTTGTTAGGCAGAACATAATTTTTGAAGGGCCTGGGAATTTTGAAGCGTGGGATCCGATTGAAGACTTTGAGCATGCCACACAATATGAAAACTGGAACCACGTCTATGATTCTGAGGAAACTCGAACCCGAACAGGTAAGTGGTACTGGAGAGACCTGGATCCATCATTAAAAAATGAACGAGATAGCACTATTGCGTTTGACTCAAAATATAGGCTGGAAGCCTTTGACTTGAGACAAAAAGCGAACAACACATTTCAAACCACGCGTAATATCTTAGGTTTAGTAATTCTGAACCATGTTTTTAGTGCAGTGGAAGCGCGTATAACTACGAAACGTTGGAACGCCAAACAGCAACAGTCCCGTTCTCTCGAAATAGATCTGCAAACTGATATGTCCAAAGGTGCACTCACAGCGGTCCTCGTTCTAAAGAAAAAGTTTTAAAAGGAGAAATTTATGCCATTAACGTTGCCACAACTTTTGGACGCTCTAAATTCGGTTACAGCAATTCCGATTATTCCTTTCAAAGAGAACAAGATTGATTATGTCGGGCATGCAAAGAATATTGACTATTTGATGACCAACAACTACCTTGATAAAGGACGAAAACGCGTCATCGCGATTGCAGGGACAAGTCTTGTCCACCACATCGCTGAAACGCAGCAATTACGACTCATTGAAAAAACAGGACAGCAGATGGGTGATGACGGTATCCTTATATCCGGAATCGTGCCGAATCCGATTCGGCAGGCAGGACAACTGATTGAAGCACAATCTGAACTCAACAGGCCCCCCTGACGCATATCTGCTGATGCCGCTAACCGGAATTTCTAATCCAGAAGGTATCTATGAAGAGTATATGAAATTTGCAGACACCCATGGCAGTAGATGTGACGCGCGTTTTATTTACTATTTTCGGCAAAAGCGTGACTTAGCAGCTGTCATTCGGTTATTGAATGATTCTCCGCATTTTATCGGTGTAAAAATTGGAACTGATGAAGAAGATGTACAACCACTCCTTGAAGGCATCGGCGATAATGGGATTGTGATGTGGGGTATCGGTGACAGGTGCACGCGTCCTGCGCAACTTGGCACGAAAGGGCATACTTCCGGTATTGCAGTTGCTTATGCGCGCGCTTCAGACGAAATCAATAACGCTCAACGTCGTGGCGATTATGAAACCTCCGCACGCATTGAAGCGGACATAGCACCGCTTGAAGATATCCGTTTTATGAACGAGCGGGTCTATAATTATTCTGCCGTTGTTGAAGCGATGATTTTGGGTAGCTTTGATGATGTTGAAGCAGGCACTGGTGGTCCATTCAACCCGCGCGTTCCATCAGAGATTCAGAAACAACTCCGTAGAATGGTACAGGATTTGAAGCGGTATCATTAACGTGAGTTCAGAAATAAAGTAACGCGTGATCTGGATGTCCGAAATAACTTGAATCTGGTATAGATAGGTAGGTGTTTTTGCTATTTGGACCATCTAAACCCTTTCAAATAAGGAAATCAACTGTAGCACAAACTGTACTGCCCGAGGACTTGGTGCGACAGATTTGCGGGACACTTGGTTTCAATCGAAGCAGTCTCTCTTATCAACTTCTGCACAATTACCGTAGCGATACTTCATTGCGTCAGTTTCAATCGAAGCAGTCTCTCTTATCAACCGAAAAAGGACCCTTGTGAAGAAGTGCTCCTAATGAACTTTGACAATCAAAAGAGGTAATTTTATTTAGGAAAGTTTACCCGACTTGAACGTCAAAACTCATCAGGAGATTGAAAAGTTATCTGCTTGTTATCCAAGATATGGTTATAGGCGTATCACAGCGTTGCTGTTACGTATGGAATACACCGTTGGATACCGACGCGTCGCACGATTGATGAAATCCGCTAATCTGTTGGTCTCTGTCAGGCACTCCTGTCAAACCCCGAAATCTCTTGACGCTAAGTGTCAATGGGGCAACCGACTTGACAACCTTGATATTTGTCGGCGGAATCAGGTTTGGGTTGCGGATGTTACCTATGTCCGGCTCAGGATACTTCGTCTATGTATCAGTTCTCATGGATGTATTTACGCGAATGATAAGAGGTTGGCAACTGAGCCGACATTTGATACAACCTCTGACATTGAAACCATTGCAGCACGCAGGATGGCAAAATGTTTTAGAGATCCATCATAGTGATCAGGGAGTTCAGTCCCTTTCAAGCGATTATATTTCTACTCTCACCGGCTATGGGATTGAGATTTCATTGGCTCATAGAGGGTGTCCTTGGGAAAACAGTTATGCGGAACGGAGACCTATCCGAACTCTCAAGGAGGAAGAAGTTCACCTGAATGACTATGATGATATCGCGGATGCTCATGCATTGAACATTTTATAGAACAAGTGTATAACCAGAAACGACCTCACTCGGCATTAGGTTATTTAACACCTTCTGTCCATCAGGACTAAATGCTATGCTCTTGGATATCACCTCATCCGACACTTCAAACGTTCGGATCGCTTTCCTGTGGCAACGTTCCATAAATAAACGGCATCGTAGCTTCCTGAAGCAATGGTCAGGCCATCAGGGCTAAATGATACTCCCTAAAAGACCCCCTATTCAATGTAAGTGTTCGGACAGTTTTTCCTATGGCAGTATTCCATATTCGAATGTTCTTGTCCTCACCTCCCACAGAAGCAAGGAGCAGCCCATCAGGACTGAACGATTTTTTTGTAGCAATATCTTTATAATTCGTATGTCCCATAAGCAGATTAAGTTCTTCACCTGTCTGTGAATCGTAAATCCAAATACCGGTGCCACTTGCCACTGCCAAACGTGTGCCATCGGGAGAATTAGCGATTTTTCTTATATCTCCCTTACCAAAACAAGCTTTCGCGCCCTCGGGTAAACGCCATTTTGTATATTCTTGGGTAAAGGTGGTTGGAATAAAAGAAAATAGCACTAAAAGAGTCGTTAGAGTCAAACGGACTATCGCCTTCATTGTTAAACCTTAATTTGTCCTATAGAATAATCGGGCGGTATTCTCATATCCGCCCGTATTTTATGTTGTTAACTACATGCAAGCATTTTCAAACAGACCGGATTTGGCACTTCTGCAACGTTACCTGTCTCAGTTAATTTTCCGGTATCAGCATCAACCGTAAACGTAACAATTGTATTTGTTGATTGATTGGCAGCCAAAAGGAAAGTTCCCGAAGGATTTAAACCGAAGTTGCGCGGTGTTTGTCCTTGTGTTGATTCACAGTCAATGTAAGTAAGCATGCCGGTTTCTTCATCAATAGCGCAGATAACAATGCTATCATGTCCACGATTTGACCCGTAAAGAAATTTGCCAGAAGGATGGACATGCACATCGGCACAATGGCTGGTACCATCAAAGTCCTCTGGAAGCGTCGAAATCGTTTGGATTTCAGTTAAGCTTCCCGTGTTCGCTTCATACTGAAAAGCGGTGAAGGTAGAATCCAATTCGTTAATCAAGTATGCATATTTGCCGTTTGGATGAAAATCAAGATGACGTGGACCTGCTCCCGGATGCACTTTTGCCCACGGTTGTGTATTGGGGACAAGTTTTCCTTCTTCCAAGTCCAGTTGGTAAATAAGGATTTTATCAAGTCCAAGGTCAGGTGCGAAAGCAAAACGGTTACCACCATCAATCATAATGGCATGCGCGTGCGGTGCTGATTGACGACCTGGATTGACACTGGAGCCTTGGTGCTGCACAAAATCGGACGCTTCACCAAGTCTGCCATCTTTTCCTATTGGCAGTGCAGCGACACTGCCCCCACCGTAATTTGCCACAAGCAGATATTTGCCCGTAGCATCTATACTTACATGGCAGGGAGCACCACCACCAGTTGCCTGCTGGTTAAGGAAACTAATCTCTCCCGTACTTCCATGGATGTAAAATGCTGTGACTGCGCCGCTTGCTTTCCCTTCAAATTCGCCTATCTCATTTACTGAAAAAAGATAGCGACCACTTGGGTGAATATCCAAAAACGAAGGATTTTGGATACCCGTGATTTTACTGGAATATTCTAACGCTCCTGTTTCACTATCTAAACGATAGACGTAGATACCTTCGCTATCTCCATGTGTATAAGTGCCAACGTAAACATAATAGTCTTGATTGTTCTCTTGAGCCATTGGTGTTCTCTCCTTATAGATAAGCGCATAAAAAATGCTTGAATACCATTGACAGCGTGCTTACAAAGCGTGTCAATAATGAAATTTATATGTGTTTTAGATTCGTTGTAATTCTATTTAAGAAACTGTAACGTTTAGGGATTTCTCATCACTCTCTTTATAACCGATCCGAATTGCTTTTGTCCTAACAGTGGTTTCACCTTTCGGTAGACGCAAGGGTTCAGTGTACAACTGCCATCGGACATCTTCACCTTGTTCGGTTGTATAAGCAATTGATGCGCCTTGTGTAGAACAGTGGAGTTGCAAAAGCAATGGTGCTTCCCATTCGCCATCCCCTTCAGCGGGTTCTCTACCGGGGTTAGACGCGTTAATCGGAATAAAAATTGGTGATGCAGTTTGGGGTTGTGCCCCATCAGGATACCACCTTGCGACCATCTGCTCTTCAGATATATCTCCCATATCCCCGAATTCGGATTGCCATTGCGCCAACGCTCCTCGCATCCGTTCTAACACATCTGTATGCCCTGTGTCTTCCGCCAAGTTGTTGAGTTCATACGTGTCATTTTCAACATCGTAGAGCTCTTCTGTTGGGCGTGAACGGAACATGGTCAATTGGTCCCCCTCAAGTTTGCCTTCAGCATAAAGTCGCCACATCTCCTGCATCACGGGGTGCCGGTTGCGGTAAGGAATCCAGAGAAGATATGGCTTTTCAGGATAATAATTTCTAATGTATTTATACTTTTTGTCGCGCACAGCGCGTATCATATCATAAGATTCATCATATCTATCCCGCGTTGCAAAGATATACTCTCGCTCAACTGTTTGCGGACCGAGAAAAGGTTGCCCTTGTAGATGCTGCGGTGCTTGTACCCCACATAATGAAAGTACAGTTGGACCAAGATCAATCAAGCTCACCAATTGATCGTTTTCATTTCCTGGATTCAATTCTCTGTGCCAACGGACAATCAACGGAATCCGAATCCCAGCGTCATAAGGCCACCGTTTACCGCGTGGCAGTCCTTCACCGTGGTCGCTCCAGAGAAAGACAATGGTATTTTCGGCAAGTCCATCTTCTTCCAACTGATCTAACAATTCACCCACACGTGCATCGGCAGTAGCGAGATTATCGTATTGGCGAGCTAACGCCTGTCTCGCTTTTGGTGTATCGGGGAGATAGGGAGGTAATTTCACATCATCTGGATTAGTTGTCAACGGTCTATTGTCACGTTCCCACATGCCACTTTCGTGTGTAACGGTTGGATTGAAGACAGAAAAGAAAGGTTGTCCATTCCCACGATTTCGCCAGTGCCCTTGATTGCTGTTGTCATCCCACGCAGTGATAGGTGGTGTAAACTGATAGTCGGTTTTGCTATTGTTAGTGCAGTAGTAACCTGCAGCCCTCAGGTACTCCGTAAAAGTTTTGATGTATGGCGGTGGAACAGCAGAATATGGTGTTGGCATGTCCGGCGTCTTGCGGTTTGTATGCCCTGTCCGCATGTGGTGTGTTCCGATAGAGGTTTGATACATACCGGTGATGATTGCGGAACGACTCGGTGCACAGACACCTGCTGTTGAAAAGGCGTTTGGAAACCGACATCCACTTGCAGCGAGGCGGTCAATATTTGGTGTGCGGGCAATCGGATCTCCATAGCAACCGAAACGTGGCGTTGTATCCTCTAAAGATATCCAAAGAATGTTTGGACGATCTGGTATATTCATTCTGACTTCCTATTTTTGACAATGATTGTACCTTAAAACAGCGGTTTAAGTCAATAGGATTATCAGAACAGGTGTGTAAAGTTTTGCCACAATGCGTGTTGTAGGTTTAGATATCGCTCAGGTTCTACCCATAGGTGTCAATTTATTAAAGGTTTCCTAAACATGGGCAACCCTCTTCAGTCCCGTAGGGACAATATGTTTATAGCATTATGTTCAACTAACCTCTTTAGTCCCGTAGGGACGATATGTTATGGACTTGTCATTAGTTCATTAGTATCTACATATCGTCCCTACGGGACTAAAAAGAGCGTTTATGCCGTTTTCTATAAACATATCGTCCCTACGGGACTGAAATATTGGACAGTCCGAATCGTCATGTTAATTCAGAAGGGTTTTTTAGAACAAGAAATATTTTCTTAAGTTGACACCTATAGGTACCGCTCAGGTTCTACCTAATCTACAATTTCAAAGTGGGTACAATAATTAGAGTTATCAGTTATAACCTAAAATTTTAAAAGCGGCTCTTTTCAGTGTTCTTGCTGGGAATCTCACAGTGTTTTCAAGTTTCGCTTGATCATAACCCTTGCTGAGTGATTCAAATTGTAGTTTGGTTAAATCGCTAAACTCCGGATTATTTTGCGAACTAGGTTTAGGTCTTAATGATTGTAGTTTATGTATATGCTCAAGCAGTCTATTGCCTCTACCGTATCGCTCAAAACGGCGTATGAAATCTTGGAGATCTTCATCAAATTCATGATAGACAGTTGCATTCGGTGCGAAAACTAATCTTCCGAGTTTTCTAAGTCTTATACCTAAATCTAAATCTTCACCCCCTGCTCCAGCAAAAGCCGTCGAAAATCCACCTAATTGATGGAAGGCAGGTGCATATATTAGAACATTTGCAGTGATAATTGCTTGCGGAATTTGTTCTCCACGCGGACCCAAATCTTCCTCAAAAGGTGGATTGAGTATATTCATTTCAGTCATATACCGATTTATTTTACCGGAACCTTTGCCAGCAACATTACCACACACAGCAACTATTGAATCATCATCTGTTTTTTGTGCGTCCATGAATTGCATGATAATATCTCTGGTATGTTCGCATCCGCAATCAGTAAAATATACCCAATCAAAGTTGTAGTCTGGATTTCCAACACCTTTATTTCGTGCAAACGCGGGTCCTTGGTTACCGCGATAATTGACTATTTGTATAGGATACGATTTTTAACCATGTCGGCAGGTGATTATCATCATTATCGTTTGCGACAGTAATAGTACCCGGACGAGGATTCAGTGCTTGAAGACTATCCAAAGTAATTTTGAGTCCTTCCCAATCTTTATATACTGGGATGACCACGCGTATTTTAGACGGGTCAATTTTGGGTGTACTGAATTGTTTAGTGTGAGTTGTTGGAGGTAATGGTAAAGAATAGTGTGTTGCTCCCATAATATTACCCTTTCATTAATATCTTGGTATTTTGGCATACAAGAATGAACTTTGATAGAAAAGCATAGTGTATAAATATGTGTCTTTCTATCGTCGCGTACCAAAGCGATTCTGTCCATTTGTGCCCGTAAAAAATCCTAATTCAATTATCATCCAGATTTGACCAATAATTGGGATGAGTGAAAACAATATCCAAAGTGCAGACTTGTTCCTGTCATGCCAGCGTTTGGCATCAACAGCTAACTTAACCCAGACTAATACCAATAAGGTGATAATATAGTATGACACTTTCAACGAGTCGGGATCAAATAGGTTTGGATCAATAGCCTCAAGAATAACAAGGATGGTTGCTATTAAAATATACATCATCCACCAAGCTAATCTTCCTATTCGACCTTTAAATGAAAAACAAATTTGTGTAAAATTCAATTTTTTTCTCCTAATCTGTGTTGTGATATGGATTAATCTTATATATGATCAATAGGGTACAGAGTTCTATGATATATGATACCCATTTGTGAATTATAGACACTTTACACACCTATCAGAACCGTTACCGAAAATAGTGTTTGGGAATAGGACACGGAATTTTGCTAAAAAAATTAGCTCCAACACCCTTCTGTATACGCTTCACGATCAAATAATTTCTGACGCAATGGTGTCGCGTGCTCCATCCATTCTATAGGGATTTCTTGGGTGTAACGATGTGGAGGTCCTGCTTCTTTGAAAATGTCTATAGCGAAGATACGATAAAGCTGCGGAGAGTCCACAGGTTTTGCTTCTACGCCGTGGAAAATACGCGCGTCTATATAGACCATACTACCCGGTGGTAATTCAAGCTGTTTCTCTTCCAGTTTGCGTCCAGCTTCTTCGTCAAAGTTGCCTGCAAGCATGCGCTCTGGTGTTGCTTCTTGCGTTGGTGCGACCTTATGGCTGCCCGGAATTACTTTAAGGTTCCGATCACCGCGTGTAAAACCGTTCGGGTAGTACAAAATCTGGATGTAGTAGTTATCACGTTCTGTAAGGTTGACCGGGTTCTCATGCTTCCAATGGTGATGGTCCTGATGAAATGGAATTGCCCCAATCCCACGGGGCGCAATGTTGAGTGCAGAATGACAGAAGTGGTATGCGTCACCGATGGTTGCACATATCAATGCTGTAATAAAAGGATCGTCAATAAGCCTGTCGCTGTACTCACGCCGTTCATTCCAGGGACGAATAAAATAAGCACGTTCCGGTTTTTCTCCCTTATTCAACGTCTCAATGTACTGACGTGTAGGTTCAAAATGCTGCGTAATCTCTTCAATTAAGCCTTCTCTTCCATCATCAGTGAAAACATCTGGATAAGCAATGTACCCATCGTTATGAAATGAATCAATGTCTTCCTGTGAAGGACCTGATAATCGGAAAAGTGAATCAAGTTTGGTTGTTTCCATAATGTTATTCCTGTCATTATTATGGCGCGTTGCTACGTTTGCTGATTTCGTTTGACATATAATCTCTTTAAGAGTACAATTTTATTATTCTTTGATAATATGTGCAATAAAATTTTCAGATCAATATATGAATTTGATAGCAGGAGAAGAAAAGGTGCAAAATTTCAATCGGATAACGTTTGATCCAAATATAATGGGTGGCAAAGCGTGTATTCGTGGTATGCGGGTTACCGTCGGCACAGTTGTTGGATTGGTTGCCACTGGCTATTCCAATGCTGATATTCTAAAGCCTATCCTTATTTGGAAGAAGAAGATATCCGTCAATCCCTTTCTTATGCCGCATGGCGAGTTCAAGAAATTGAAGTGCCGCTGAATACTTGCGAAGATACGTAAGTTACATCTTGCTGTGCCCTTCCTCTTTAAACCTTTCCAATAATGCCGTTAACCTTTCCACAATTTCCGGGTGACTTGACCACAAATTATCAGTTTCATAGGGATCGTCGTAAATATGATATAGCTGCCCAGGCGTATCCTGTTTTGGACCGCCATCACTGGGCGGTGGCCATCCGCCCGAACCTTGTGTGCCTATAATCAATTTCCATTCGTTGTGCCGTATAGAAAAAACACCATTGCTGGAATGATGCACGATTGCCTCGCGTAGCGCGTGTTCTGTCTCTTCACCTAAGAGTGCAGGCAAGATATTACAGCTATCTTGTCCAGCATCGTCTGGGACATTTGTTCCTACAATTGCCGCACACGTTGCCATTAAATCAGTCAGACACGCCAATGCATCGGTTTCAGTATTCGGTTTTATGACACCGGGCCATCTCGCGATTAATGGCTCACGATGCCCGCCTTCCCAGATGTGTGCCTTATAGCC
>CBDHCS010000006.1:0-657445 GCA_965261125.1 Candidatus Poribacteria bacterium
GCAGACTCTCAATACAAGAATGCCAATAAGCGGGTAGAATCGCAGAAACAGACCATCAAATCACAAGAACGTACTGTTCTTGCACGTAAAACAGCTATTAAGACGCGTGAAGCACAGTTGAAGTTACAAGAACTAAATCTTGAACACCTCAAAAAGACGCGTGAGAAGGCAGAAGAAGAGAGCCAAATTCGATTAGATAATGCCAAAACACAGTTAAAGGAGCTTGAATCAACAATTGGAAATGAGAAACTGTTAACGGAGCAATCCAAAGTCAGTTCTGATGCCAACCTCCTCCGCAGGCAAAGTAGTCTGAAGAATCAGGAGGAACGGCTTGGTTGGACAGTTATTAAGGCACCCATGTCCGGCACTGTTACTCAACTTGAGAAAGAAGCGGGTGAGATTGTAACATCTGGACGTTCAGCTTTTTCACAAAGTCCTCCGATTATGACGATTGCTGATCTGTCAAAAATGGTTGTCAAAACCTTTATCAACGAAGTTGATATGGAACGTCTTGAAGAGGGACAATCCGCAGATATCAAGATTGATGCTTTTCAAACAAAAAGATTTAAAGGTCAAGTGTATGAGATTTCCCAAAGTGGTCAACAGCAAGACAATATCATCTCTTTTGAAGTGATGATAGAGGTTGATGATACTTCGGGTGATATCCGCCCCGGTATGAGTGCTGATGTTGACATCATTACCTACGAAGAAAAGAACGTATTGCTGATTCCTATTGATGCTGTAATAAACAAGAATTCTGCTACCGTTACCGCTCAAGTGGGTAATACGTCCCCCTTCAAGGTAGGCAAATCGGTGCAGATGCAGACCATTAGCGAGAAAATATTCAACGGCACTGTGAAATCTGTCGGAAATGGAAGCGTTACAATTGACTTAAACCCCGCACAACGCGGTATTATTCCTGGTCCCGCCACTGTCTCACTTTTAATAAATGATAAAAAGAAGGCTGATGGTGTTTCGGCACAAGTAAGTGTTTTAAGAGGGAAGTTTGTGATGTTAGACAGTGGTGGTGGCAAAGGTGTCGAAACCGCTGTTGAAACCGGCATGCAAAACGAAACAGTTGTGATCGTCAAAAGCGGAATTGCTAAAGGTGACCGAGTTATCCTACAGCGCAGACAAAGACCGCAAATGGGATGGGGAAGATAAAAAATAACAACTGCTATTACAGAAAACGATATTTGTTTACAAGCAAACACCACCGAATCCGTGTATGGTATTTGGTGGTGTTTGCTTTACCCGATAACTGAATACCCACAACACTACAACAAAATCACTTGTCCATCATAAGCAAGGTAAGCGTTATCAGGGAGATCAATGTTCTGCTCCGCGCACTGATCCTTAAAATACCGATGGTCAAGTCTATGCATGATATGCGTAAAATAGGTCTCTTTCGGCTGCAATGCAGCACTAATCTCCAGTGCTTGTCCGACCGATTGATGGGTCGGGTGTCCCGGATTGAAACTTAAGGCATCAATAACAAGCACCTCTATTCCCTCAAGCAGTGCTTGCGATATTTCGGGTAATTGTTTTACATCTGGTATGTATCCAAAGTTGTCAATCCTATAACCGTTTGTATCAACGTTACCATGCTCTACTGGGATAGGTATGATGTCAAAACCGTGTAACTGAAACCTTCCGTCAATAACATTCGGAAGTAGATGACCAACACCGCCGCCTTGAAAAGTTTCTTTGGTAAACATATAATAAAAGTTGCGTTGCAGAATCTCAATTGTCTGTTCAGGACCATAGATCGGCATATCCATCTGCTGCTTTCGGCACGGCATTACGATGTCGTTCGTTCCGCTGATATGGTCAGCGTGGCAGTGCGTAAAGATAACTGCATCTATCCATTCAATCTTATTCCGATTTATTTGATCCATGAAGTTCGGACCGAGGTCAAATTGAAGGTGTTTTCCATCCTTTTCAATATGGACAGATGAACGCGTACGGTAGTTTTTGGAGCCAACCTGCATTGAATCTTGACAAGTTTCGCATTCACATTTATACTCAGGAACACCAGTTGAGGTGCCTGAACCCAAAATCGTAATCTTCATTCACAAAGAATCCTTTCATATAAATAATGGAAAAACTAACACCTAAAGAATGTCTTATTTTAGCAGATGTTATCGGTGATACGCCGACAACGTTGAATGTTTTAGACTGTCTGAAACAGGGGAGATGTCGTGCTTATGTCTTCGGTAATCTTCCACACATAACCGCGTCATTAGTTATTGATACGTTTTTCGATGATGCGTTCTGCTTTGCTACAGATGTCCATGCTTTGTGGCATTTGTTAAAATTTCAGACAGATTTGGAACGTTTCAATTTCAATGTTGACCCTGTATACGCCGAAACTCTTGGACAACAAATAGCAGCGAAAACCGGCTGCGCTGTTAAGTATTATGTTGAAATCCATCAAGCTCTTTCTGAACCTATTCGTCCTTATTCCAATGAGGTAGTTCGATTATTAACTTTGGCAGATGCAGAACGTTTAGCAAAGGCTCCCGCGGGAATTCAAGGAAACTCTTTTCAAACACCTCAAAAGATTTTAACAACTGGTCCTGTTGCTGCTGCTATTGTGGACGATGGTATTGTCTCTATTGCCCACACTTATGCCTACACGGATTTGCATGGTGGTATAAGTGTATCTACATTAGAGGAATGGCGCGGAAAGGGCTATGCTACCTCAACTGCATCTCTCGTTGCACAACAGCTCCAGGCTATGGACAAAGTTCCTGTCTGGAGTTGCGGTGAAGAAAATGTCGCCTCGCTTCGAACTGCACAAAAGCTAGGATTTGTTGAAGTCTCAAGACGCATTGATATTGTACCAACCTCTTCCCAATAATGTAATGCTGTTCTATCCCAAGGCATCATCAACTTTATTGATAGCGGCTGCCATTAACCGTGCATGTTCCTCCTGCATGTTTACGTTGAAACCGAACCTTAGCGCACGACCAAGAATAGAAAGCGTTTCGGGACACATATCACGGGAATATTCAACGTTTCCTTTGTATCGCGGGTCAGACCACGGATAGCCTGCTTCGTTCGGTGAATGTTTAAACAGAATGGAATCCCAATATGTGTATATATGTCTGTCAGGGAAACCTTCGTTGTAAGCAGTACCTGCCCCTAATCCTTCTGCTCTAAGTGCCTCGGTATACTTTTTGGCAAGTTCTATGTCTTGTACAATTATCGCTGCACTAATACCACATTCACCGCTTGGATCATCCACATGTTGTTGTGTGTACCCTTTTGGGTTGTCGGATAGTTCAGCAATAAATGCTTTTTTGAGTAAACGTGTATGTCCCAGAATGTCATCCAGTTTTGAGAGTTGCACGCGCGCAATTGCGCCTAAAATTTCACCGGGACGATAGGTTTGGCAAGAGAACGGATTATTTTGCCACTCAGAATCGCTCATCCACATCGGCAACCCCGGTTCAGAGGCAAACGCAGCGCGTTCATAGGTATCATAATCATCCGAAAAGACTAAGCCGCCTTCCCCACACGTAATTATCTTGAAGTAGTTCAAACTCCAAGCACCTGCATCACCCCATGTGCCAGCATATTTTCCTTTATATTGCCCACCGACACATTGGCAACAATCTTCCACAACCTTTAGATTATGTTTTTTTGCGATTTCCAGTATCGCTTCAAGTCGGCACGGCACACCTTGCATGTGGACAGGCAAAATCGCTTTGGTATGTGGTGTAATTTTTCGCTCCACATCTGCGGGGTCCAATCCCAGCGAATCGTCAATTTCAGCAATGACGGGGATCGCACCAACGCCTACAATAGCTGCTGCTGTGGCAATAAAGGTATAACCGGGTAAAATTACCTCATCGCCAGGACCTATACCTACGCCCGTGAGTGCACAGATGATTGCTGATGTCCCTGAATTCACCATCAAGGCATGTTTGGTACCAAGTCGTGCTGCAGCTTCTTTCTCAAAGGCTGCTACATTTGAATTTTCAACAAACCTAAAAAGTTTTCCACTGCGTAGGACTTCTGTCACAGCGTCGATCTCACGTTCGTCTATGACACTCGGTCCATGCATTCCGCCTGGAATCGGTTCTGCGATGATGGGTGTTCCCCCATCTATTGCTAAACGTTCTGACATTTTTCCCTCCATTTGACAACATCAGAATTTGTGACACTTTACCCGATGCTACCTTTTTTGTCAAGTAGGATTTCTCTACGCGTCCTCCACCAAGCGCATTCGGACCGTTGATTTGGGTGATACAAAGTATCCAAATAATTCTAAATCTACTATATAGTGAACTTTGAAATTATTAGGAAACTAATAAACCTGTTTGGGAACATAACGGACAATAGAACTTGTAGCACAAACTGTATGAAGATTAAATAAATATTTCGGTAATTTCTTTAGTCCCGTAGGGACGATATGTTTACAATATATCATTAATGGACACATATCGTCCCTACGGGACTAAGGGACGAGATCATCCGCGCTGCTATAAACATATCGTCCCTACGGGACTGAAGAGCACTTAAAATGTTCCGAACATGCATAATGAAAATTACCGATTTAATTACTTAATCTTCATACAGTTTGCGGTACAGAAGTATCCCATTAATTGTGAGTTTTACCGTAAGCATGCGTATTAAAATGCCAAGAAGAGATAGAAAAAGGTGAACAGCGTTCCATAGCCCTCTCTTTTTCTTTTTTGTCATCTCGATATCGCAGAACCCACTCCTCAGACACACTGTCCGCTTGTTTCAGTAAACGTCTTTCCCCAAATACAAGATTTTCAGGATAAGAAATCTTTAGCCAATCCATTATCCTAAGTGCTGTTTCCTCATAGTAAGGCACAAAATCCTCATAAATTACCGTAAAAGGGGTTATATTGTATCGTGTGAAATACGCCTGCCATGCGGCTTCGTGTAAAATAATCTCTTGGATAAGATAGTCAATTGCCGCAAAGTTGTACTCCAATTCTTTTTTTAGTTTAGGTATAGGGTCACCAATTCTTTTCCACCAAACCAATCCCTGTAGTCCCTTGCAAAGAGATACCGCCTGACGCACCTTATCTCGGCGCGTGATCCAGATATAATTCAGATTTGGGAATAATTCCGCCAATACCGCATAGGGTGATAAAGAACGATCTTTGAATTGCGGTGTTTGAAGCACCTGACCGATAAACCTATCAAAATAACCCCACATAAGTTTTGTACCGAAAACACCGTTCGGTGTCGTGCTTTTCTTTTTCACTTTATTGAGAAAATCGGTATAATCCGTTGCTCCCCACTTTTCAGCCCATTTTTTATTTTCCCAAAAATATTCGCCTGGAATTCCAGCGAGACCCGTATTCTCCAAAGCCTCAAATAGTAGGTAACCTCCACAACGAGGTGTCGCACAGATTAGATATGAAACAGATGGTTTCACAGAAGATGATCTCCTTTTTATTAGTTATCAGTTGTTGACTTATTGTTTTCGCTTGATTTAAGATGAAACGCGGGGTACAGCGGCATTTCTTGGACTTCAGGCGGCCATATTGTGCTGTATTTATCTCGGATTTTTCTTGCTGTTGCTCCAAGTGCCTGCAGATAACCGTATTCTTCAGTTAACTCTGCCAACATCCCCAGACGGTAGAAAACACGCCTACGCACAGCAGGCAACCCCCAATGATTGTAGTTAGGATCAGTCCTTAATGCCTCATAATCGCCAGCGGGACGATTATTTATAATATTACTAAACACATTTTCTGGTGGTTCAAAAAATCGGAAAATACAACGGATCGTCTCATAAACACACGCCTCTATGGTCCGCTGGTAAAACCATTGGTTATCTTCTGCTTCAGGACAAGTTGTGGCAAGTTCAGATCGATATATCCTTTCCATCTCTTGCATTACGTCGTCCGGAAACCGCGAAACCTCCGCCCACATATCAAGATGCACACGAATCTGGAAGCCATCAACAAGCACATGTTGGAAGTGTCCAAACTCGTAGTCAAAAACATACACTTTTGATTTTGAAGTAGACTGATAAACATTTACAGGATAAAGGTCACCGTGTGTTAGCCCATGGAAATGATTGGAAGGCTCAAGGAATTCAACGAGGGATTTTAACTCAGAAAAGACTTCTTGGTAAGGGGTAATATCTGCGGCATTACATATCTCCATCAACTTTTCAGTGTAAACACTAAGCAAATCTTCAGCTTTTTCTTCAATAGGGACAATTGAATCCCGTATCTTGCGGAATGCCTCTGCCTTGCCTATTGAGTGTGCGTTAATCTTTCCAAGTGCTTTAGCACATTCAATTAGAACCATTTTCGCATTTTGGCTATCATCAGAGAGTAATATTGCCCGAAGATTTTGACCTTCCTCCATATCTTCCATCACCATAAGAGGCACGTTATCTTTTCCTATATATCCACCGCCGTAAATGCGCGGTGTAACAACATCCTCACCCATCTGTTCACTCAAGAATTGTAGGCATGCCCATTCAATACGAATTCGCCGCGCTCGCTTCCGTTTAACAAAAACACTTGTGGGTATTTCATCGGGTCCCGAAAGCACCTTGTAACGATATAGAGATTGCGGATGGATATTCTCACCTTTATCAAGACGAACCTCCCCACCGAATTTTTGTGAGAGGATTGTCTGAACTGCTGAGTTCATATTTTTAAAAGACAGACTGTTATTTGTTACCATAGAAAGGTTCCCAGGAAAAGTCACATAATAAACTCTACGGATATTTTCGGAGATTGTTACAGTCTCAACCTAATGACTTGATTACAGACTGCAAGTTAATGGGAATTCGATCTGTGTGTCCAATGTCTTTTCACTTGTTTATTTTTCACAATTTTGCTAAAATTTTTTTTAAACTTTGAATCGGGTAAATGATTCAACATCTTATATTGAAGTGAACATTTTTATAATGGAGGAAAAAATGAAAATAAGTAATCAAAGTATATTGATGGTCTTCTGGCTAAGTATCACCATCTTTACAGTGTCAATTGTCAATATAAGCCATGCTGCAGCTATTGAGCCAGGTACGCTGGAAATAGCTTACCTATTTGATGGGAATAGTGCCAACGTTGTCAAAGATATATCTGGAAATGATCGACATGGTGCACTCACTGGGGCAAAACGTGTTGAAGGTGTGTTTGGAAAAGGTTTAGAATATGATGGTAATGATGATAACGTTATTGTCACAGGTTTTAAAGGTATCGGTGGTACAGACCCGCGAACCACCGTCTTCTGGTTTAAATCTGATGTAGTGCGCGAGCATTCATGGGTAAAATGGGGTGTGAATGTGGCTGAGCAAAAATACTACATTCGATCCCACATCCGCGGAAATGAGTGCAATTTACGGGTGGAAGTCAACGGTGGGCAAAATTTCGGGATGGACAACGTCTGCGATGGTGAATGGCATCATTGTGTTGTCGTTTTCCCTGAAGGGTCAGATGCAGTGAAAGACCATGATCTCTATGTAGACGGTAAACTTCAAGACAAAGAGGGTACCGATAAAGCTATGAACACCAATATTGATACACAAGATGTCAATATGGGTGCGCGGTTGGCAAACCACGTCTTTATGCTCGGTTCATTTGATGAAGTTGCTATTTTCAATGTGGCTTTGGATTTGAAGCAGATTAATGCCATCCGAAATACTGGGTTACAAAGTGCCCTTGGCATAGACCCACAAGAAAAATTAACCACACGTTGGGCAATGATTAAGAAATATTAATCCCATAAATCAAGTCCTAACAGTTTCCGGCCCAACGGTGTCAATTCCGGTGATCCGTAGTTTTTCGCTTCCCATCCTCGCGGGTCACCGGGATAGGGACCGTGTCCTAACGCTCTTCGCTCTCGCCACAGCGTGAGACGTTCTTGCCGCCGTTCTTCATTCATAGGATTAGGAGCACGATAATAATTCATGTATTGTGCCAACCGCGGCTTATCGGATGTGTTGCGACCATTGCCATGTGGAAGTGCTACATGCCATATAAGCAGTGAACCCGCCTTTGCTGGGACCTGTATGAATTTTTCCCGATATATTTCCGGTGTAAGTTCTGGTACCCATGGGTTTTCTTTATCAATCAGTGACTTATGTGCCCCTGGCCAACACACAAAAGACCCTTGATTGTCGGCTGTATCCCTTAGAAACAGAACGCCTTGTGTGCTAAAGTGAACCGGTAATTTTGAGGTGTCCGCATCCCAATGATACATTCCAAGGTGATCCCATTCCGGAAAATCAGGATGTTTAGGAGGCTTCATGTTGACTCTATCAATGTGAACCCAAATCCGCTCAGTACCGTATACCTCACTATAAATCTGATGGATCGGTGGGTGTTGATAGACGTTCCACATCGCTTGATGAAAATACATTTCTACCATACCCGCACCGGGTTTGTGCGGTGGGCGATACCAGTTGTTCGGATCCGCGGGATCCATCTCCAAAAACGCAAAAATCGCGTCAACAACTGCTTCGCAAAGTTCAGTCGGGACAGCATTTTCAATGACCATGTAGCCGTATTTGTCAAAATGTTCATGATGTGCTTGTGTTAGTATTGACATTGCTTTTCCTTTAGTGTTAGTGTCTGTTTTGCTTAGATTTTGTAAGGGCATCCGAATAGAATTTTAATTTGGAAAACCGCGCCCAGTGCGATACATGAAAGTCATCTCTCGCCCATTCGCCATCAACAGCACGAACTATCGCATGGGAAAGGATAAAATGTAAACGCAACGCTTTCTGAATGAAGCCTAAGAATTCTCTCTTTGAGAATAAGTCTCCCATAAACCTTTCGGATTCTCAACAGAAAGACCGACATTTCCACATTCACCGCAAACAGTTGCTCTCAACGCTTCCCTATGAGCACCTTTGAAAATCAATGCATCTGGGTTACCTTGTACTTCAACCTCTAAATCTTGTCCTAATCCCCGTTCGTAGCGATCCCGAATTCTCAAGTTGGACATGATATTTTCAGAACCGCACCGTGGACATTTCATTGTAGCCATTTGAATTTCTCCTTATCTCAATATTAAATGTTCAACTGCTTACATCCTTCTGCCATCTTTCCAACGGATGCTCGCGTGGCGTTAACGGCATGAACACCCTACTTTTCTGCTGATGCGATTCCCACGTTGCATGGATCATCTCAAGGCAATCCCTTCCATCTTTACCACTCGCGAAAGGTTCTCGGTCTTCTTCAATCGCCTCAATGAGATCGCGTAGCATCAGACGTTGCAAAAACAACCTTCTGGATCCTTTGTCACGCTGATTTCCTTTTTCATCAATATCTTCGTCAGGCAGATGCACGGGTTCCCACGCTTGTGCGGGCGTTTGATGTTGCCCTCTATGGATGAACATTGTAGTGCCAACGCTCTCACGGATAGCGATACGTCCTTCAGTGCCGATAATATCAATACCGTAGGCGTTATCATCGGTTTGGGGTTGTGCAAGGAATTGCACATCTGCATGAATGCCGTTCTTAAACCGAAACGAGACATGCCCCCGTTCACCAAGCACCAGCCCAGAATCGCGATCGTGTGGATGAACTTCTTGCGTGTGCTTAATGTCATCAAAGGTAGATTCGCGTCCGTCCATCTGCACGAGGTGTGCGTGTGTCCACTCTACATCGCCACCGAAAAGTCGCACCCAATCATAGAGATGTGTTCCCATTTCCATCAGTGAATTGCCGGCTTTGCGTCCACCTTTGTCGGTTGCCTTCATCAGCACGACATCACCGATTTCCCCTTTTTCAATCAAGGAAAGCACATAACGGTTGTAAGGACTGGCGCGTTTGATGTGGTTGATGGCAAACTTGACGTTATGTTTATCACAGGTTTCAACCATCTCATCAGCTTGAATAAGGTTAAGTGCTATCGGTTTTTCACAGAAAACGTGGACACCGCGCTGTGCAGCCGCAATCGTTGGGGAGTGATGCATCGGTGCTTGTGTTGGCACAATCACAATATCCGGTTTTTGTTCATCAAGCATCTTTTCATAGTCGTCATAGATGGCATTGACACCGAATCGTTCACCCCATGCTTCTGCTCGTTCCGGATTGATTTCTGCGCCTGCAACGAGTTTACAGTTCGTCTCTAACTTTGCTGCTTGGGCATGGTGGCTACCCATACCCCCTAAACCGATAATCGCAATACGGTATGTTTTCAATCTATATTTTATCATAATTGGTTAGGTATTCAAACGAAATTTGGAATTGAAGAGATATTCACTAAAAACAAATAGTTAACTGGCACAAGTCGTAGGAGAATTGAATAGTTCTATACATCACCTGATAAACGTCGTCATTTTTTGACTATAGGCATCTTTGATACGTTGTCTATGGTTCAAAAGCATATCCAATTTTTGTATCTCTTGGTATGAAAAGTAGCCGTATTCAGTTGTTTCGCAGCTAAGTCGAAGTTCACCACCTACAATTTCCGCTTCAAAACATAATGCTACTAACTGGATTTTGTTTCCGTCTTGATACACAATCAACTCGTGTGGGGTTGTGTAAACACCGATTAAGCGTTTTATTTTTACTTGTAAACCAGTTTCTTCTTCTACTTCTCTAATACATGCTTCACTTGCGCTTTCACCTGCTTCCATACCTCCACTTGGCAAACACCATTTATTGTTATCTTCGCGTCTTGTTAATAGAATCTTTTCGCACTGCAGATTAAAAATAACAGCCGAACACCCAACACGAATTATACCATTTTTTCCAACGCGATCTCCGATAATGATTTTAGCCATTTCATTGCTCCATTTGTTGTTGAAAATATGTGTTTATTCAATAGGTGAAGTAAACAGATCGTTTGTCTCAATCAGAAACACTTCTTCTTTTTCTGCCCTCCGTTTAAGAGAATCTGTAAAGCCGCTGGCAGAAAACAGCACATATCTTGGATTCTGCTGCCATTGATCAGGAACTTTCGTAGTCTTATTGATAAGGCGGTCCAATATGTTTTCTCCAACAGGTGCTTCCCACCATTTGCATTCACCAAACCAGTGGCTACCGTCAACGTTTTCTGTCAGGACATCAATTTCAAGATTAGATTCCCAATGTGCCCCAACCTGTTTGGGAGCAACTTGTAATTTTTCATGCCAATAAAGTCTTATGTATTGACGGCAAACGTCCTCAAAAAGTGGTCCCATATAATCAGAAAGGTGGGGGGCAATCATTTGTTGATACACCACATCTGCATTTCCAGATTCAATGAGACTCCTGTTAGGAAGTATAAACCGAAACCAAAAATTAAGGTAATTATCCGCTATTTTATAAAGTCCCTTTCGGCTTTTCTGTGGTGAACGTTCTGTTAGCGGTGTTTCGCGTTTGATTAACCCTAATTCTCGGAGCACACTCAGATATTTGTTAGTGTTTGTAGTTTCAAGTCCGACCCGTTGGGAAATTTCATTTAATCTTGTCGCCCCTCCAGCGATTGCTTGTAATAGACTTGCGTACGTTCTTGGGTCTCTGAGTTCCATGCGCAACAGAAAGTTAACTTCGTCAAATAGATAACCTTGGGGGGTAAGCAGCTCCTCTTTGATATGTTGTTCTATTGTTCTTTTAGATGTTTGCTGTGCATGTTGTGAAAAACGGAATGCAAAGCGATTTAGATATGCTGGAATACCACCAAGCACACCATAAATAATTAACTTCTCTTTAGAGGAATATTCAGGAAAAAAACTTCCACTATCTCTATATGATAGCGGCATTAACTGTAATTGTCCTGTTCGCCTACCATACAATGGAGAACGTTCTGCCAGGACCTCTCGTTCCATGAAGCTTACCTGTGACCCACATAAAATCAGGAAAAGATTACTATTCTTCCCATGTAAATCCCAAAAACGTTGTATTAGAGAGGGGAGTGCTGCGTTGTCTTCACACAGATACTGAAATTCATCAAGAACAAGGATGAGTCGATTTTCCTGAGATTTTTGAGCAAAATAGATCAGGGCGGATTCCCAATCATTAAATGTTATATTTTGTAGCAATGGGTCATGAAGGGCAGGCTGTGCTATTTCAATCAGCTGGCGAAGGTGATCACGTTCTTTCAGCTGACTTGCAAGAAAATAGATGTTCCGCTTGTCTTTACAAAACTGTAATAGAAGTTCCGTTTTTCCTACTCTACGCCTACCGTATAACACGAAAAATTCTGCATTTCGTGTACGATACATCTGTTCTAAAGCATTTATTTCTTGTTCTCTGTTAATAAACATTTTCCACAAACCCGCAAATATTATACTTTAGATTATAATAATCTAAAGTATAATATAAATCAAGCTAATTTCAAAGTCCTGCGATACCAAATCAACTTTGAGTTCCTTGTAAGAAACAGATGTAAATGTAGCATAACCTATTGTGTGCGGCTTTTAATCCACTGACACCGTTCTATCCAATATCGTGCAGAAAGCTGAGTTCCGATCGGTTGTGTTTGATCGGTTGCTACGGATGAAAATATTTCTTCTGCGATTCTATAATCTGTCATGTGAAAAGCGTTCAGTCCCAATAACCATTCCGATTTCAATGCAATTTGAGGAGGTATTGTTTGTCTATCCTTTTCTTTACCCAAGGCAATGGTATGGTGCAGGTATTGTGTACTCAATTCCCACGTTTGCTCTTTATGAAGTAATTCACCTGCTAAAAAATAGGCTAACCAATCATCCGGCTCAGTTTCAATGACTTGCAATAGAAGTGCCATTTTCGTTCCACTCCCTGTCCGACCTGCTGAAGTTTTAGGTAATATAACAGTGCGCAGCCGTTCTCTGGATTGAGGTGTATAATTTTCCGAAAGTGCTGCAATACGTTTGAGAAGACGCTGTTCAACAGTTTCACGGGTGGCAAACAAAACCGCTTCCTTATATTGATTCAACGCTTTTTCTGTGTCCTCCTGCAGCCAGTAGATATCTCCAAGTAACCGCGCCGCCTCGGATCTGTATTGCGAATTTACATCTGCAATCATACGTTTAGCAAGTGAGGTCGTTAGCGTGTAATTCCCCATTTTAAATGCACTGTACATCAATGCCAAGAGCGTTCTTGAATTATCCGGTTCATCTGATAGCATTTGCTGAAAAGTGTCCGTTGCAAATCTAAAATCATTTCGGTAATATGCTTCCCACGCTTTACTTCGCAACGCTGCCATTTCATGAGCACATACCTGTTCAAAGATTCCGCCACGTTTCAGGCTGCGTTCAGCATAGGCTAAGTCTGTTTCTTCCAAAGACACTTCATTTGATAAGAATTTAATCCATTCTGTTTCTAAAACGATCAAATCTTTTGTGTAGCTTTTGGATAAATTCCCTAATGGAAAAGCCTGTTTTAATTTTTCTAATCCATAAGTGTCTACAAGGAAACGAATAAAGGAGCCGGCGAGTAAATAACTTCGTGAACTTGCATGTCGCCAAAACCCGATGCCCATAACGCTGGAAAGAGGCGGAGCTACCTTTAATTGACGCATTGCTTTCGCCCATTGGTGCACTGTAAGCCGTCCTTCATTCCAATCTGCAGCAACGGCAATGCCTTCATGCACTCCTACGTTCAAGCTAACCTTCCACGGTGACCAATCGGCAGTCAATACGTGCGCAAGTTCATGTTTTAAAACAGGATGTGGGAAACCTGCTGAATGGACGTGAAAACCGTAACCAAATGGGTCTTCAACAAATGTACTACCAGCCCCGATTAGCTTCTTTTTTTGTTCAGGGGATGCATACAAATACGCACGCACTTTCCTCGAAATTGTTGTCTGTAAATATTCAGATAACTGCACATAACGAAACTCGCAATCGTCAGCAAATAAATCTATTTCATCTTCAAGTTCTCGCGCATAGAAGATTTCAAAATGCTCTGTTTCCCTATAACCGCCTAACGCTTGGGCAATATCACCTCGCGTTGGACGTATCCTTAACTTTCCTGAGAAAAATTCCAAACTGACTAATGCTACAATCAATATGCATACTGTTACGATCCGCCAAAGCGAATTCTTAGCGGAAAATTGGATAAGATTACGCCATTGAAGTTTTGGGACAAAACCTGTCTCCCGACCAATTTCACATGCATAGATTGAAATTGTTAGAAATAACAGAGCCCATATCAGTGTCTCACCGCGTGCTATAAGCAAAGTGCTTGTGATCGAAATAACAAAATCGTATATAGGTCCAGGGAAATATCCGAAAATAGGATGAAAAGCAAATACTGGCGGATGGAAAATCAAATTTACAGCAACAGGTACACATGAAATAAGGAGAAACGCCAAATATGCCAGATATGCTAACCATCTCTTTTGAATCCACACATTGAAGAATAAGCCTGCTGCGGTTGCAGTCATGCAGCTAAGTGTGGGCAAAAGTAGAAAAAAGAGAAATCCTTCACCGAAATTGCAGTTTTTTATGCGGAATGCATTTAGCAGAATTATAGTTAGTGCTGCTATTAGCACTACAACATTCGCTAAAAATGCGCGCCAAAAACATCCAAAAATAACATGACTCGGTGAGCCAATCAGATCATCAGGATCGCGTTTCATTATTTGGAATTCGGTCATTGCAACGTGAGAACAAGCAAAAGCAACACAGAGGGTAATAATCGCACAAAACTCAAAAGCGAGTATATTGAACAGGGGTTTTGTGGCAAGCCCTAATGCTAAAATCCCAAAAATTGCGAACCACATCCAATATGAAAAGGTTTTATAGATCATAAGATTTAAACGTGTGCAAACAATATCGGTTGGCTATTTCTAAAATTTATACTGTGTTTAAACTATGTATCTGCTTAATCTTGCTGTCGTCCCTACTATTTTAACCAACCTCTATCAGATTGTCAAAAGAATTAAAACATATCTTTAACTTTGGAAAACGCGATTTTACTTTTGAATTAGAAAACTCGACAATCGAATCACTCTGTCCCCACACTCTCAGGGCGAATCCTGATTTTCACTTTTCAATTTGCATAATTTGTGATAAACTAATTTCATGTATGCGAAAATAACCCAAGTTGCTACGGGCAAGATTTTAAAAATTAACACCGTTTTAATCGAAAATAGTGTAGTATTCGCGAAATTCCGTAGCGTCCACTGTCAGTTTGCGTCTTTAGATGCACAATCTAACAGATTATGCTACATAGACAGCAACTTAGGTGAAAAGAAAATTTAGAGGGACCCCACGCTTGGCAAACGTTAAATCAGAAAACGGAAGCACGGTTATAAGTAAATAATGGCACATATCAAATTACAAAATATAGTAAAACGATTCGGCGATGTTGTCGCAGTAAAAGATTTTAACTTGGAAATTGAAGATAAAGAGTTTGTCGTATTCTTAGGTCCATCGGGCTGTGGAAAAACGACAACGCTGCGATTAATCGCTGGTTTGGAACAACCTGAAGAAGGTGATATTCTGATTAATGGGCACCGTGTCAACGATTTGTCCCCAGCGGACCGAGATATCGCTTTTGTATTTCAATTCTATGCACTTTATCCGCATCTAAATGTATATAATAATATCGCATTTCCGCTTAAAGCAGCGAAAGTCGCAAAATCAGAGATTGATGAACGAGTGAAAAAGGTAGCGAAGATTTTGCAGATAACGGATATTTTAAATCGAAAACCGAGTGTGTTGAGTGGAGGTGAAATGCAACGGGTTGCGCTTGGACGCGCGATGGTACGCCAACCCTTAGTCTACCTGCTTGATGAACCGATGGCAAATTTAGATGCGAAACTTCGAATTGATACGCGAGCAGAAATTAAACGACTCCAACACGAAATCGGTGCCACCACTATTTTTGTTACCCATGATCAAGTTGAGGCGATGTCTCTCGCGGATCGAATCGCTGTTATGCATCAAGGTGTGCTACAACAAATCGGTACACCTCACGAGGTCTATAACAAACCGAAAAGCCTCTTTGTGGCAGGATTTATGGGAATGCCAGCTATGAATCTACTTGATGCAGAGTTTACTTCTCAAGAAGGCAAAACCGTGTTGCAACTAAGTCATACCGATGTGCGGTTGCAACTCTCTCCACAACAGCAGGCTCGCGGAAACAGCACTACGAAAAATAATGGTTATGTCTTTGGCATTAGACCTGAACATATCACGACATCCAGAGAACCGGTCGGACGTAAAATCGCTGCCGATGTTCATCTCATTGAACCCCTTGGCTCTGTCAACATTCTTGACTTAACGCTCGGAACACATCGAGACACACAAGAGCCTATCCTTCTCCGAGTTAGAACACATCCAACTTTTCATGTTGAAGTAGGAGACAAAATCTGGTTGGATTTTGATGATAATCAGATGCACCTTTTTGACCAGAAAATGGAGCAGGCGATTTGGTAATTCGTTTTGTGATAGATTTTAGAATTATTTGGATACTCTGTGCCAGCGTGGTTGGGACATCTCGTCTACTCCTTGTGGTGTAGCGCAAACTGACAGTTTGCTCTACAGCAGTATCCAAGTAATTATAGGCTTTACTATATTACCGGTCATATTGATAGATAAATTATGGATATGAAAATACCGTGCCGTTTAGCGGCTTTCGATTTAGATGGGACCCTATTGGGTAGTAACCACGAGTTATCACTTGAGAACTGTGAAGCTCTTCAGCAACTTGCAGAAAACGGAATTCTGGTCGTCTTAGTTTCAGGAAGAATGCACCGATCTATCAAACCGATAAGCGATCAAATTGGTTTAGAAAACCCAATAATTTCGTATAATGGAGGGATGGTGAAGCATGCAATTACTGGAGATGTGTACCATCATACCCCGGTTCCCCCAGACCACGCTATGGCAATAGTTGACGACTGCATTACACAAAATTTGCATCTCAATTTTTGCTTAAACGATGAACTCTTTGTTGTGAAAAGAAACGAGTGGAGTGAGCTCTATGAGACTCGCACGGGGGTTCCTGCTACACCGATAGGTGATCTTCGGCAATTAGCTGGTGAGACACCGACAAAACTGCTTATCATTCACCCATCAGAAAAACTGCCCACCCTTTTAGATAGTTTCAAAACACAATATGCAGGCGAACTTTACGTAACGCAGACACAACCGGAGTATATTGAATTCATGAATCCGGAAGTTACTAAGGGGCGGGCACTGACAGCGCTTGCACAACAGTACAACATTCCGATAGATTCTATTGTCGCTTTTGGCGATAGTTATAACGATGAAAGCCTACTCAAAACCGCAGGGTTCGGTGTAGCGATGGGAAACGCAGTCACTCCGATAAAAGACTGCGCGGATCACATCACTGCAACAAACGATGAGAATGGGGTTGCCAAAGCGATCTGGGACTTAATTCTTTGATACCAAAAAGGATTACTATTCGTCGTAAGAAACAACTATGAAATTAACGAAGTTTTTTAGATTGATTATATGGAAAATCTGCCATCAACACGTAGGAATTACCTTCACGTTTTAAAGACATCTTGACAGAATTCATTGTAAATTCAAAGTATTTCGCCAACACTTCGGTTAATTCAAACTGTAACTTTTTCATAGAATCCTCACCCACCTCAAACCGATCTTGTGTAAGAACGAGTTGTAAACGCTGCGTAGCAATATTGCTTGATTTCGATTTACGAGTGAATAAACTTCTCAAATTCATAGTATCCTCTATTTATTTCTTGAAAACCAGTTTAATAAGTTAGAAAAAAAGTTTTCGTCTCGCATTTCAGGGATAGGGATGCGTTGTCCAGTCATGCGCCGCGCAATTCGCATATATGCAGCCGCGCCAGGAGACCCATCATTATGCACAAGGGGCACACCACGATTTGTAGATGCGATAACACCGGTATCTTCAGGAACAACGCCAAGCAGATCAATATTCAGAATGTCCAATACGTCATTCTTACTAATCATATTTCCCTTTTTGACGAGTGCTGGCGACAATCTGTTTAGTACAAGGTTTATTGATTCAATACCTTGATGTTGTAAGAGTCCGATAATGCGGTCCGCATCTCGGATAGCTGATACATCAGGGGTCGTAATGATGATGGCTTCCTCAGCACCTGCGGCAGCGTTGTGAAAACCTTGCTCAATCCCCGCCGGGGAGTCAATAAGCACAAAATCAAACTCTTGTTTCAGTTTTTCACAAACTTCCTGCATCTGCTCCGGTTTGATATCGTCTTTTCTGTTCCGTTGTGAAGCAGCAAGCAACATCAAATTTTCAACACGCCGATCTTTCACAAGGGCTTTATCAAGATCGCATCGCTTTTCAATAACATCCATAGATGTATAAACGACTCGACTCTCTAAGCCCATTACGACATCAAGGTTTCGCAACCCAATATCCGCGTCAACCATAACCACCGTTTTGCCGATCATCGCTAATGCGGTGCCGAGATTTGCAGTTGATGTCGTTTTACCGACTCCCCCTTTACCAGAAGTTATTACGGTAACCTTACCCATAGTCAAACCTTCCTTCTTTTAGAATTTAATAAATTCCTCCACGATGATAATATCTTCAGCTCCAACACGAGCTATTTCAGGATATCCCCGCGGCTTTTGGCCTATCGGGGGACGATTCACATACGAACCAATTTGAAGTTGTAATGGGACTAACTCCATAGCGATAATAACGGCAGAAAGATTTCCATGAGTCCCAGCATGAGCATTGCCGCGTAAAGAGCCCAGTACAATGATGTCTCCTGCAGCAACAACTTCTCCACCAGGATTAACATCTCCATAGATAATGACACTTCCAAATAAACAGGATGTTGTCTGCCCCGATCGAATCGTTTGACGGACAATTTGAGCTTGTTCAGAATTCGGGTGATTGTCCGTCGTCAAACTCGGCGAAATACTATGCGTTGCAGGTGCCGCCAAAATTGGGGATTCATTCTTTTCATCATATATGTTGACACCGCTGACAAAAAGTTTGTAGTTTTCCGTCAGATGCGTTTCTAAATCTTTTAGATCGTCAGATGTCAAGGGAGATGTCGTCATATCAATATGAATAGAAGTCCCTGCTAACGGTTGGTTCATTCCGTTTAGCAAGTCTCGGATCGCGGATTCAACCTCAGTAAGCGAGACTTTAGGATTGATAATCAGATGCAGACCATCCTTATATCCTCTAAGTTTCACGATTGAATTTTCCATTTTTTCACACCCAAACTATTTGTCTTATGGGTCTACGCCTCATAGGACAATTAAAATGTTTTTATGCTGTAACACTTTCTACTTTAGCTAAGACGTAAGGCCCTTCAGGGATCGCAGCAATTTGTACGTTTTCACCGTAACGTACCAAAAACTCCTGAATTCCTTCCTGTGGCGTTCTCAACGGATGCACAAAAAGTTTAGATCTTTGTTGGGACGGAATGCCATCAGTATAAAAATAGATATCGGCTTTACGAGCAACCTTTGCTAATTCTTCCAACTGCCATTGATCTATAACGAAATTGGCGGGATTGTAAAGACCCTGAACAAAGGCAGTCAGGTCATCAGTCTTGAATAATAGTTCTGTGAATGGTTTACTGCCAATGCCCTCACTACAAGCAGCCACAAGCAAAATACTACCACCCTGTTTGACGATTTCAACTGCAGTCAATAAACCTTTTATTGCCTGATAGAATGTAGTGTCCAAAGGATATCCTGCGCTGGAAACAACAACTGCATCTACAGGTTGGGGTAAAGTAACTTTTGCTTGTTTTTCCACGAATTGTGTGCCAACAAGATGAGATTCAACCATATCCCCCGCAAAAACACCGGTTATCTGCCTCTGTTTATCAATTGCGACATTAAGGTTGAAATCAACACCTGCCATTAAAGCGATCTCGGTTGCCTCCATGTGAAATGGATTCCCATCCAAAATGCCGACAGCAGATTTAGGATGTTCCATCAGTTCAGGACCATGCATAACCTTCATTGTTTCAATAGATGCGAGCCCTGGACAGATAGCTTTCCGTCCACCGGAATATCCTGCCATCAAGTGAGGTTCAATTAACCCTGTTATAATCTTTAGATCCGCTGCGAGGTACGTCTTATCAATGTAAACCGGTGTGCCTTTGTTTGTCTCACCCAGATATGTATGTTTCTCTGGCTTTTGAGAAAAATGATTAACAATCCGGTATGAGTTCATAATTGAGGGACCGACCATTTCCTCAAGTTCTTTCCCTTCATTGGGACGGTGAATGCCTGTGGCGATGAGGATAGTAATCTTCTCGCGCTGTATGCCTGCTTGTTCAAGTGTTTCTAATATTGGCGGTAGAATCACTTGATTCGGCACTGGGCGCGTTATATCAGAAATTACAATGCAAGCAGAGTCACGTCTCTTCGCTACCTCTGCTAAGGGTGGTGAAGCAATAGGTTGGAAAATCGCTTGCCGCACCGCTTTGTCGGCATCGGCTAACGGAGTGCTTTGCGCAGTTTCCAAGATAGCTGCCAAATTTTTGTCAGGTATCTCCACTGCAACTGTACTGTGCCCATATTTCATCTGGACTTGCATGAATAAATTTCCTTAAACGAGGGAACTGATTAAACAAAAATAATTATGATGCCATATTCAAATATATCATGGAACTTACGATATGTTAATTTAAAAAACACCCAAATCTTACGTAACACGTAACTTGGCTTGATTTTTCTTATTCTGCATGCTAAAATTTACATGTTTTACACTGAATTCCGAAACGGAGAATTAAAATCATGCAACGCATTGAAGTTACCACAAAACCTAACGGTGCTGGTCGCAATTGGCTTGAAGTCGGCACTTTTGAAGTTGACTCACTCGGACGCAAACAGTGGGTTAAGAAAAACGTGCCACATCAAGAAACAAAACTTACTGTAGATAGACAATATTCTGCACGAGGCGAAACGATTGATTGGATTGTCCTTATTCCTGAAAATTACCCACTCACTCTTGTTAAAGTTACTTATGACCGTTTAAATCCAAAAGGCCTTGAAGTACTCTGGGAACCTGGGGCATCTGACCAATCGGATGAGTCCCGTGAAAGTAAAAAGAAACGTGCTTTTGAACTTGCTGCTGGAAACCCAGAATTAACATCTCTGCTGCAGGAACTTCTTGCAGACTAACTCTTGCGCACTGTAAAAGTATTGCAGCAATTTATTTCTTCACCATCCATAACGTTCCGGTCCCCACGGTTTCGTTATCAATTCCTGTTTTGCCATAACCATAGTTTTGCTGGGAACATCTTCGTATAGAATCACTCCTGGCCCCACAACACTATAAGAACCGATACGTCTTCCCGGCATTATCATCGCATTCACCCCGGTGCGACAGTAGTCACCTATGTAGGTAGCGTTTGCGCCGTAAGTTGGCACTTCGTACCGTCCTTCTACTTGAATCTGTGTATCACGGTCGTCAAAGCGCAGGGTTCCACACACTGTGGCGGCACCAATATCTGTCGCGCATCCAAAAACACCGGACATTTCACAGTAGTGATATAGATAAACCTTGTCAAACATAACACCGGACATTTCAGCGCCGTGTCCTACAATACATCGGTTTCCGATGGTACTGCCCTGAATATCACAATAATCGCTGATGCGGCATTGGTCTCCGATGTATATGTTTCCGTGTAAAATTGCACCGTTCGTGATGTTATTATTTGCACCAGCTATAAGCGTTCCATTTACAACAACACGCGGACCAATAACTGTGTTTTCTCCTAATATCACGCGTCCATCAATTTCCGCAGCATCGGATATTTTAGCACCCGTTGCTAAAGCATTTTCATCAATCTGTTTTGCAAGATAATCTACTAACCGACGGTTTGCTTCCAAAACATGCCAAGGTTTATCAACGTCAACAAAAAAGCCGGTCGCTTCAACCGCTAACACTTCTATTCCATCATCAATCATGAGTTGGAGAGATTGTGCAATTTCAGCCTCAGGCGGTGGCATCCCACCGACAGGGACTCGGGTGACGATACCAGGATTCCTTAAAAAATAAGGTATTGCAGTCGGTTTAAAAGCATAAATCCCGCATAGACGATATGAACCACCTCGCGGATGCCCCTCAATACCTGCTAAACACCCATCAGTAGTTTTGGCACAGAGCCAATTGCTCGCGTCCTCACCGCTAAGTGTTTGAATTAACGCTGCTGCTTCTGCATCTTGACTATTGAACTCTTTAACTAAATTACGAAAGTTTTCAGATATGGTTACAACATCTCCGTAAATTATGAGAAAATTTTCATCATTTAGTATTTTTAACGCAGTTAAAACTGCATCTGCAGTGCCATCAAGAGGGTGTTGGGTTACAAATTCAACATTTGGAATATCTGCAATGGTGCCACGTACCTGTTGCGCGTAATGCCCTACCACAACAATAACCCTGGTGCATCCTATTTCAACGAGATTCTCTACTATTCGGCGAATTATCGGTTTATTTGCAACTGGGATCGTGCATTTTTGGCGATATTCTCCATACGGCCAAACTTTACGCCCTAACCCTGATGCTAAAACTATAGCATTCTTCATAATGTGCCTGTTATAGATATCCTTGGCTCATGTTAAGATTGAGTGCGTCGGACGAGTTTTGATATGAACTCAACAGTGACGGATTTGATATTAATAGCAAATTCACAGATAGCAATATATCCTGTGAGGAACTTCTTATAAACACCGTGAAATGGGCGAAGAAAGTTGCGGATCGTTGTCCACACACCTTCAATCGTGTTGATGTGGACTTCAAAAATACCTCAGCATCGTCATCTCTCACCCATTCGCCATCACCAGGACGAACTATCGCAAAATATGCCGTTCAGACGGAACTAAAGAAAGATAGGTTATCACATTTCTATAACTATAAACATTTCGTCCCTACCAAATCAACGCCAAATGCGCTTGGCAGAATACGCCAAATCAACGGTATGAATGCCTTTTGGCATTCCCGTATGGTATTTCTGCATGATTTGTTGGGATTGAAGAGCGATACCCATATTTTAAGTATCCTTAAATTGACACTTATAGTGCGGTTTCCGAACAGCACAGATTGCCCTCAGAAATTACCGAATTAATGAATTAATCTTCATAAAGTTTGTGCTACTATGTGGCAACTTAGGTTATATATAGAAAAATGGTATCCTTTCCTAACAATCTTCGCAATAAGTAGTTGTCCATCGAATTGGACACCGCAGTAATGTGTATTGATCTATTGTAATGGTACTGAAATATCTTATCACGATCTAATCAATTTTCGCAACGTCTGAACCAGTGTCCCCTCCGAAATCCACTTTGCAGCCACACGCCACACACTGGTAGAATAAGTCGGGTACACGTGCATCATTCCGCTCAACTTTCGCAGCGGAATCCCTTGCTGCATTGCTAAAACGTACTCATGGATAACCTCGCCCGCATTTGTGCCAACAAGGTGGACCCCTAATATCTTTCCGCGCCACTTACTTGCAATGACCTTACTAAATCCGTGTATCTCTCCTTCAGCAACTGCTCTGTCAACATCTGCCTGATTCAGTGTGAACACATCTATCTCTCCATATTTCTCACGTGCTTCTGCTTCTGTCAAACCACATCTGGCAACCTCTGGATCACAAAAAGTCGTCCACGGCACAACAGAGTAGTTTATCTTTTTGGCAAAAGGTAACAGGAAATTTCGGACTAACAATTGTGCTTGAAATGCTGCCACATGTGTAAAAAGATAGTGTCCAATTACGTCACCAGCAGCATATATGTTTTTCACATGTGTCTGAAGTTGTTCATTAACAACGATTCCATTTCTCTGAATTTGTACACCGATTTTATCAAGTCCTAAGCCTTCAACATTTGGTGCGCGTCCTGCAGCAATCAGAATCTTATCAAAAACCTGCTCCAGATTATCATCGGTAGGTGTATTTTGTGCCTCCGCAAACGTTACATTTATACTTTCTTTTTGCTTTTCAACTTTCGCTATGTTCGTATTCAGACGGACATCAATACCTTCTGAGGTTAGGTAATTTAGCATCTTTTCAGAAACATCCATATCCTCTTTTGTTAAAATACGACTACTCCGTTGCACTATCGTAACCGCTGCACCAAGGCGATGAAAAGCTTGTCCCAATTCAATTCCGATAGGACCTGCCCCGACAATAAGCAACCGTTGTGGAAATTCTTCTAATTCCCATACATTTTCACTATCAAGATAATCACATGATTCTAATCCGGGTATCGGCGGCGCAAGCGGACGAGAACCTGTGCTAATCACAAACTCTCTGCTTTTGAGCGTTCGCGTTTGTTCGTTCTCACTGTCTTGGACAACAAAGGTATCGCGTGATTCAAAATGTCCATTCCCAAAGATAACATCGACTCCCATCTCGCGAAACCGTTCAGGATTATCGTGTTCCGCTTCAATCACATGTTGCGTGCTTTGCACATATTCCATTACTTTTTGCCAATCAGGCATAGTTTCGGTGGCAGTAATTCCATATTTTTTAGCGTTTCGGATATAATTTGCTACCTTCGCAGCTTTGAGCAATGCTTTAGAAGGCACACATCCTGTCCAAAGACAATCACCGCCGATACGATGTTTTTCCACAAGTGCAGTCTTCTTTCCGAGTTTTGCCCCAGCGACTGCAAGTACAAGCCCTGCACTGCCACCACCGATGATAGTTAAATCATATTTCTCATTCATGGCCCTATCTCTATCTACGATGTCGCAGGACTTTCCCCGGCAGTTTACCCGTCACGTTGCCATCTTCAATTACGGGAATGCCGTTGACCAAAACCCAATCCACGCCAATAGGCGGTTGTACGGGATCAAACCATGTGGATCGGTCTGCCACGGTATCAGGGTTAAAAATGACAATATCTGCAGCAAGTCCAGGGGGAAATTTTTCCACGATCAGAAAGGCGGAATCGTTCTGCGGGAAAACCGCTCATCTTGTAAATCGCTTCTTTCAGTGAGACTAACTGCCGATCCCGGACAAATTTGCCAAGATACTGGACGAAACATCCATAACTCCGTGGATGCGGATGTGGAATATTGTAGACACCATCGCTGGCAATCATCATGCGCGGATGACTTGCAGTGCGGTTCAAAATCCGTTCATTTTCTTCAGGGGATGTTGCCCACGGCATAACAAAGGTTTCAATTGCCAATTCTTCTCGGATAAAATCGAACGCAAATTCTTCGTTAGATTTACCTTCGCGTTTAGCAGCTTCGGAGAGTAGCAAGCCAATAAATCTTCCAGACTTATTGTAACCTACAATTTGGTTGCCTTTCCCTAATTTTTCTTGCAGATATGGGAGTGATTTTTCTCGGACACCAGGATTCTCCAAATTTGCTAACATTTCATCGGGGGCGCCGGTCTGATATTCCATCGGGAGCATCATGGCAAGGTGCGTCATTCCCGCAGGATAAAGGTAGGATTCAAAAGTCAAATCTATGTTTTCACGGTCAACCCGCTCAAGCACTTCCGCCGCTTCATCGTCAACACGTTCATGCGAAATATGGACAGGTATCTCCGCCCGTTGCGCAATCTCAATTGTCTCCTCCCAAGCAGGTTTTCTGCCAATAAGTTGATAGCGGATATGTGCAGCGTAGATCGCATCATAACTTGCGGCAACCTTTGAAAGATACACCAACTCATTCAAGTCAGCATTCGCAGAGGGTTGGTAATCCAAACCTAAACAGAGACAACATGCTCCCGCTTCAAGCCACTCGCGGGTCGTTTTCTCCATTATTTTTAGTTCATCGGTGGTAGCTGGTCGTGCATCCCATCCCATTGCACCGAGACGGACAGCACAATGCGGCACCTGCGGATAGAGGTTTGCGGGGATTCGTCTGTCAAATATACTCAGATATTCATCTGGTGATTGCCAATTGAGTGGAAGTTCAGCATCTCCATACGCAAATTGTGTATAGTGCCATAGTTCCTGTGCAAGTTTAGAAGGCAAAGGTGCCCATCCAAAACCGTCTGGAGCGGCTAAGTAGGTGGTTACGCCTTGCATCACTGCAGCAAACTGATCACGCCCACCGAGTAGAGAAATTTCAGAATGCACGTGAACATCAACGAAACCAGGACACACAACCAATCCCGCTGCTGATATGCGCCGTGCGGTTTCCGCTTTTCCGAGGTCACCTATTGCTGTGATCCTATCGCTTTGAATTCCGATATCAGCGACAAACGGCTCACGTTTACCAGTGCCATCAACAATGTTTCCACCTACAATGATAGTATCAAATTCCACCAATTCGCCCCTTATGTTGAATAGGATACAGAAGAACGATTTTGCCTCTTTAAAACGCTGCCGAATTATAGCATACTACCTCGGAAGTAATCAATAGACATTATATAAATTTAATTCGAATTACAGTTGATTTCTGGCATAATAAAGAAAAGTATGCTTTGGAGATTAACTCATGAACAAATATGATGAAATAAAGGATAATCCGGATAAGTTCCAAAAACTAACGGGTTTTACGATTGAAGAGTTTTTGGCACTTCTTCCGATTTTTACGACACATTTTTTAGCGTTTGTTTCTACCCAAACACTTGATGGTCAAGGACGAAAAAAAACGGCGTTATACCACGGACAAAAATAGTCGTTTGTCAAATATGGAAGATAAACTTCTGTTTATCTTGATTTATCTACGACACGCATGGACTCAAGATGTGCAGGGTATGTCTTTGGTATGTCTCAACCTGAGGCAAATAAATGGATACACCTACTTTCACCGATATAAGATCAAGCATTAGATGAACTCGGTGAGTTGCCGTCTCGTGAGGCAACTCCTGAGACTTTTGAAAAAGAGACAACTGTTGAAAGTGGCACACCAGCTCCCGAACATTTTTTCAAGATTCTGGATATGTAACGGTGGAAGAAATTTGTCATGATCGTCAGTATTATAATAACCTGTCCAATCTACGTATCCATCAGAACAACGATAGAAAAAACCCTCAGTCATGATTTTAACATAATCAGGACACATGAATTTTGAATTGTTAAATGATGTTTTCATCCACGTTGTTACATAAGCCCGACTTGGTATAATCATGGCACCATTATCAGGTTCTCTCCAATGGTTCTCCCATCCACTCCAAGGGAATCCACCATCTCGGAGTTCTTTACCATACCAATCATAATCGTAGCTTAATGTAATATTGACATTGTCAGTGCCCCAAGATGTGTTTGAACTATTAAATCGCCAATCTTGGAATCGATACCAAGAAACCTTATTTAGCGTAGATGAAGCAAAAATAGAAGCACTCTCGGATGTGGATGTGATGTCAAAATCGTTGGTAGCCGGTCCACACAAATTGCCAGAACTAACTTCTGGTCCGAAAGATATGCCTTCGTCGTTCTCTTCACGTCCCTATAATAAGCTCTCGCTTCTGAAGGATTAGCTGTTTCATACCATCGGAGAGTTGCTTGTGAAGTGACAGCAAAAAATCCTACCGCTAAAACCACTACAGGAAGTAAAGCAGTAAGGATTATAGTTAAAATCAAAAATATCTTTACATTTTTTCTGATTTTTGTGATAATCGTTATATTATGAGATATTCACCAGACTTACGAAAACACGTTTTTGATTTCATAGCAGCAGGTGGTAGTAAAGCAGAAACTTCCCGTAGATTTCAAGTTTCATGCAGTAGTATCTACAACTGGTTAGACGCAGAAGATCCTTTTACTTATGAAAAACCGGGGCCCCGTAAACCTTATTGGCTTGACCCAGAAGCACTCGCTGAACAGGTCAAAGAATTCCCAGGCAGCACGCAGAAGGAACGTGCTGCACATTTTGGCGTGTCGCAGCGATGTATCTGTTATGGTCTGAAGCGGATCGGATGCACGTAAAAAAAATACATTTACCTACAAAGAACACTGATCAGTCAAACAGGAGACCTATCTCACCCAACTTCAGACAGCACTTATGAACGGAAAAACACCTGTTTTTGCTGATGAAAGCGGTTTTAGCACAGAAAGTGTTCGTCAGTTCGCTTATGCGCCAAGAGGGGTTTGCGTATCGGATAAAATCTCAAACAATCGGTATTGACGCACTACGCCGATTGCTGCACAAATACAGGGGTGTTTCACGGCACCTGTGCTTTTTGAAGATGTTTGTGATGCGCTTTGCCTTCAATGCGTGGCTTGAGAATGTGCTGTGTCCGCTACTTGACGCATCACACGTTGTCATATTGGATAATGCGTCTTTCCATAAAAGCCAGCAAACAGAGACATTGATTACTAGCTGCGGTGCGAGTTTACTTTTTTTATCTTCGTATTCGCCTGAACTCAATCCTATTGAAAGAGATTTCGCGAACATAAAACGTAAATGGGAATACAATGCCGAAGCGTCAATCGATGAAATCGTAAAAATGTATAAGTAATTATGATTTCCACTATAAACAAAAGGGTTTTATCGTAAGAATGGAACTGCAGAAAGTAGCGGATAACCCTCTTAACCACTTACTACTGCAACCAATTGTTAAAAGTATATCAAATTTGCAAAAAGAGCCAAGATTATTTTTCACTATTTTATATATTACATGTCTTAATGTTCCTACTATAGTTTGGACAATTTATTTTGACTGTTTTAATGTTATCCAAACTAAAGATTATTAGCACTGCGAATTTCTTCATCATTGAAAGATTCATCATACCATTCAGTGATACGCCATTCATTGTCTCTTTTTTCAAAGATAAATAGGTTATCGCCTTCCGCGAACCATCCGGTGAATCCACCTTCAAGGGATTCACCATCTGCTACAAAACCTTGGATTCTATAGTGATTTCGGACTTCGGCTTGTGTGCCATCTTTATTCATTGCTATTTCTGGTGGAATGGAAAGTTCAATCTCAATATCCTGAAATTGACTAAAGACATGAATTGCAGAATCACGTTCATCTCGAATATCATCAAATATGAGATCGTCAGTTTTATCGCCATCTGTTCCCCAGTCTGATACGTAGCGGAATCCTTGCGACCAGTAGGCACTCATATAGGTCTCTATATCTTCAGTTTCGTACCCTTCTCGCCACCGTTTTAAAACACTGTTAATTGCCAAATAATCCTCGGATGATACTGGCAACTTACCAACATCCCCACAGGCAATAAAAAATGTTAATAATACGAGAACTCTAATTATCTTTGCTGCACCTTTGTACATATTGATTTTACCTCCAAACAAAATGGTTTTATCGGTCATTCTCCAAGTTTTCGCGACGCCTTACGTCCTCAATGATTTGATCTAAGTGTTCTCGGTTTTTGGGTGGCCACGGTACATCAGCAGGTAATCCCAAATCTTCACGATTGATAGGTTCAGGTTTTTCGGGAAGCACATTATTCGCTTCATCAACGTATATTATTTTCCAACCCCAACCCCATGGATGTTTGCCTTTATAAAAAATGTCAAATTTTTGTTGTTCAGAGAGTTTTGATGCACCTCCCCCTGACATTCCACCGCCCGCACCCATACCTTTGTGCTTAGTAATTTTAACTCTCACATATTTGCTTGAGTTTGTAATTGGAATAACAGTTCTACCGTCTGCCCCTAAAAAGGCAACCCGTACTACGTTACGGTTTTTCCGCTTTGCTGCTTTCAGTTGTTGGCATTTCCAAATCTCTCTATCAATGTAAGCAGTTTTGTAGGATTCCCAATCATTGAATGTAGTTCCAAAATATGTCTTGGGCATCCACTTTTCTGATTTAGACTCATGAAGAATTAATCTCTGACGCGCCAACATATATTGCTGGAAATCATCAGCATCTTCAATAATAATGCCTTTATCGAGAATCATCTGAAGCCACTCAGTAGCGGGATATTTTTCATTCCATTTCTGCTGATCTTCGGGCCTTATAAAATTTACGAGAGGGATATCCGCAAATGCTGCAAGAATTGCTTCAGGCGTTTGTGGGTGCGGTCCCTCATATTTAACAGGCGGTTCCTCTGTTATCATAAAACAAGACACAATAGCACATAAGCATAAATTTACCGCTATTATCAATAGGACTTTCATATTTCTTGACATCGGTTTCATCTCCTTTGTAGGAATTAATAGATACACATAAGTTATTCCCTTTTATTTTTAGTTATCAACTGAATCGCTTTTCTTCAAAAAATCTTGCTAATGTCTTTGAAATTTCACATAATGAGCATGACGAAAAATTTCCATTCTGAACCGAGCATGCCTTTTTATGTAACCTTTTTCTTTGATTTACATTCTTACCTTTAAAATCAAGTTGCAAATTTACAATATCAAACCGAAACCAAATGTTTCGCAAATAAAATATAGGAGATAATATCATGAAAGAAAACAGTGTAGATGTGTGGGAAGCCTATCTGAATACACTTGAAAATCGCGGGTATGCAAGCGTTGATTGGGAAGTGGCATCAGATGTTCAAGAAAAGTTAATCGAGTACTTCAAAGCGAAAATTGATGAAGGTGTTTCTGATGGGAAAACGTCGCTTCCACCCGATTTGATAGATTACATCTATCGCTTTCCTAAAGAGATGCGGTGGGTACTGCGCGTTCATGCTGAGGGGGCATTAGAAAGTGATCCGGACAATGGCGCGGCAGCAAAATTCTTGGCAATAGAGACATTACAGGTATTCGATGTGATAGTACCTCTCAGTCGAAAACGTCCGCTTGTGGAAAAAGCCATGGTGCTGCTGTCAAAAGATGTTGAAGTTTGTTTCTTTGCGTTCACAAAATACGGATTCTGTGAAGACGAAGAATTACTCAAATCTCTGGAGAGAATGCTTGAGAGACTACAAGAAACTTCTCAAGAGACACAATATAGGTGGGTATACCGAATACTCTACGACTATAGTGAAGTCTGGGTCAGACCAACTGACCTTTATGAAGGTCTTAAAACTGACGATCCACTCATTGAACGGTGGCATGTGGTGTTTAGCAAAATTCAAACTGTCTTAGAGAAACAGTTAGCGCAAAAACCAAACGATTGGAATGCCTCACGGATGTTAACTGAGATTCATGAAACATTAGGAGATACTGAAGCGGTGCAAGCAGTTCTTAAGGTAGCACAACCGGTTTTTGAGAAGATATTGGATCAAAAACCAGATGATTGGACAGCTCTACACGCACTTGCTAATATCCATGAGAAGTTAGGAAATTCCGAACTTTCCCGCCAATATCGGATAAAGCGAGACCCGACTTTAGCATGGGAGGAACAAATCTTACCCGATTTTCCATCATCTACAGTTGACCTTGATGGTAAACCGATTTCGCTTGCGGACTATCGTGGAAAAGTCGTGCTACTTGATTTCTGGGCAGTATGGTGCGGCCCTTGTGTCGGAGAGATGCCAAATGTTAAGGAAGTATATGAGAAATATCACGACAAAGGCTTTGATGTTATCGGTGTGAGTTTTGATGAAAACGAATCGGTGGTACGTGAATTTATCAAAGAAAAAGAGATACCGTGGCGACAAATTTTGGATAGTGAAGGTTTCAAAGGGATATTCGCGAAGCAGTATGGTGTGCGCGGTATTCCTGCACCGTTTCTGATTGACCGTAACGGCAAGGTGCTTTCGGTCAAAGCGAGAAATTACGTCCTCGGTGAGCTCGTTGAAGCAGAGATTGAAGGTAAAAACGAATAAATCATCTGCATTCATTAGTTATTGCTACCAAGATTGAACGCGGATAACCAGAAGGTAAATAGATGAAGAGTCCTAAATCCTAAACCTTCTGGATATCACTTTTATTGTGAAACGGTTTTGGCACACGATACCGTTCGCTAACACAGCAAACTGGAGATAAATTATGAAAGAAAAAACTGCAAACATTTGGAATACGTTTTTGGACTTACATGACAACCACAAGTTGTCATCAGCTTATTGGGAAGGTGCATCGGAGTTCAAAGCAGCGTTAACTGATTACCTAAAATCCATAATTGAGGCAGGCGTGTCAGACGGAAAAACATCGTTTCCTTACGATTTGTCATACTATCTTTTCCATTTACCTAAGGACATGCTGCAAAATCTTCAATTGCATGCCGAAAACATCCTGAAAACTGATCCTGATAACGGTGCGGCAGTTCAGTTTTTAGCTATAAAGACGTTCCAATTGACCGATGGAAGCAAACCTCTTGAAAAGTATTCACTTTTGGAAAAAGCAATGGTGTTAGCACCTAAAGATGTTGAAATCTGTTGCTATTCGTATACCATGTGCAGTTGGCACGGAGGTGGCGAGTGGATACAAACTGCGGTCATTTCACTTGAAAGACTACTTGAAAGGCTCATTAACGCTTCAAATGATGACTCGTACAAATGGACTGATCATGTCTTTTTTCATTATGATGTGTTGACAAAACCCACAGAATTTTACAACGAATCTCGCAGCGATACTGTTTTGATGAATCGCTGGGAAAACGTCTTGAAGAAGATTGCTACTATTTTTGAAACCAAGTTATCGCAGGATCCGGGCGCTCGAGCAGCTTTAGTAGGGTTGGCAGATATCTATGAGACCTTGGGAGATACCAAAGATGCCCAAGCAGTTTTTGAAAAACGGTTGGCGCAGGACCCAAAAGATCGAACAGCTTTAGAAGAATTAGCCAAAATATACGAAAAATTAGGAGATACCGAACTTGCACAAGAATATCAGATCAAAGCAGACCCCAGTTTAGGGTGGGTAGGACAAGTATTGTCCGATTTTCCAGCATCTACAGTTGACCTTGATGGTAATCCAATTTCGCTTGCGGACTATCGTGGAAAAGTCGTGCTACTTGATTTTTGGGCAGTGTGGTGCGGCCCCTGTATCGGGGAGATACCAAATGTCAAAGCGGTATACGAAAAATATCACGGCAAGGGTTTTGAGGTTATCAGCGTAAGCTTTGACGAAAACGAAGCTGTGTTACGTGAATATATTAAAGAGAAAGAGATACCGTGGCGGCAAATTTTAGACGATGGCGGATTCGGTGGCACATTCGCTAAGCAGTACGGTGTGCGCGGTATTCCTGCACCGTTTCTGATTGATCGAGCGGGTAAGGTCATCTCGGTTAAGGCAAGAGGTAATCTTCTCGGCGAACTCGTTGAAACAGAGATTGCAAGTAAGAAGAATTAGCGATTCATAAAGCAACAGACATTATTGATTCAGTTAATTGTAAAATAGTAGTGATTAAAACAAAAGGTTAACGACAATGGATGAACTTCGTGACGAAGAATTAGTACATCAAAATATAGATGTCACTGATGATGGGACATTTGAGATTCTTTATCATCGATATGAAGGGCCACTCCTTAGTTTTTTCTACAGACGCGTTGGCAATTGGGAAACCGCGCAAGACCTTGTCCAAGAGACATTTATCAAGGTGCATCAAAATCTTCACACACTTCGGAATCCCAAAAGTTTTTCCAGTTGGTTGTATAGTATCGCGCATCAACTCGTTGCAGCGCACTTCCGAGAAGACCAGAGAAAACTTGAGACTAGCTCACTTGAAGGGAATCCTGAAGCATATTTGGTTGACCTTGAACACCGTTCCCCAATTTATCGTATTATTGCGAAAGAACAGATGGAGATTGTTTATGCTTTGGCACAACGACTGCCAATTTCCGAACAGGAAGTATTTGAAATGAAGCTGGCAAACCCCAAGATGATGTTGGAAGAAATGGCTAAAAAATTGGAAATCACTTTGTCAGCAACTAAAGTCCGGTTGTACCGCGCAAAGAAAAAAATTGTTGCTTGGATGAAAGCGGAATATCCCGGAGAATTCGACCATATATTTCAGAAAGAAGAGAAGCCTAAAACAGATTGAAATCGTTCAGCAAACTGAATTTTTTATGTAACCTTTTAAGCCGATTTGCATTCTTATTCTAAAAGGAGGACACACATGACACCGAATGATGTCAAGGAATTACTAAAAACTTTAATTGCAGCAGAATGTCTCCCTGTTGAGGTTATTGACATGACCCTTACTGAGAATTCAGGTGTATCAGATTATACAACAGAGGGGCGCATCAAAGATGTTATCCATCAATGGAATAAAGATGGTAAAATTTACACACGGCAGCCCGGCAGAGCGGAAATTATGGAATTCTATACCAAAACCGATTCTGAATCTGCTGCTAAAGAATTGTTAGAATCTTTAGAGGTTGAAGCACTCCTTGAAACTATCATAGCAGAGCAGGAATTGCCTATCCGTTTCACCGATCACGGGTTTCGGTTGGTAACATTGGCGGAGGATGACACGTCGCGCTATCCCGTCAAAATACTTCACGGCGGATTTCGGTTAGAGAAGAGTCCGGAGACTGATGTTAAATCAAAAAACCTTGAAGGTGTTGCGAATCGTTTTGAGACTATACTAAAGGAAAAGCGGACAAAGGCTAAATTATTTCATCGTGGTTTTATGTTTGAAAGGCATTCCGATATTGATGTTCCCACTACACGAATTAAAGAGATCGCAAAACAGATAGATGAAACTCTCGGCATCAATTATGTTTTTGATTCATACAGTTACCCACGATCCAAAAAGGAGACATCAGATACAACTTGGAGCAGTGCTAATATCCGTATTTCTTTGTGGCGGTTTCCACGACGTTGAATGGCAAGTAAAAAAGACTAAATTTAACTGCAACCTGATTCTACGATAGGAGGTTGAATTATGAATCCCAATGATGTTAACAAATTACTGGAATCTTTAACTGCAGAGTTTGTCCTACCTGTTACCTTGTTCAATTATGGTCCTCTACTGATTAGCGAAGACGATTCTAAAGTGCCAAGAGAACGTCTTGAAGATATTGTGCAGCAGTGGATGAACCTTGATAGAAGCGATAGCGACAAAATTCCCCAAGAAATACAAGAATGCTTCGCGCGTCTCAAAGAAAAGGCGGGTTGGCCTAGAAATCATAGAAATCACAGGATCTCTGTAGGGAAAACTGTAGCTGATATTTATGATGAAGTAGAATACCTTGCGTCAGATACACAACGTGTTCCAGAAGTTCGAAATATTCTGAAATCGCTCATCACAGAACGAAATCTTCCGTGCGATATTTTCTATCGGGGTTTTAATGTGGTAATACTTCCAGAAGACCCGACACGTTATCGCGACGAAGAGATGGCAGAATTTGAGACCTTACTTGAAAAAGAGAACTTAGAAGTGCAAGTACGTCATAGTGGTTTTAGTTTAACACGAATAAAAAACGGTTCACCCGATATTCAATTCTCACGGATTCAGGAGTTAGCAAGCCGCCTGCAGGCATCATTAGCAAAACACGGATTGAAAACACACTTATTTCATAACGGTTTTGAGCTTGAGAAAAACCAAGAGGATGAGGTGCACATCGCCGAGGTTGAAGAATTGGCATCTCGCTTAATGTTTATGACAGGTATTCATTATCGTGCAAGCGGATATGGCATGGGACCAGAAAAGGATGTGAAACCTGGGTGGACCGATAAAATTAATTGGAATTCTATAACGTTTTTTATTCGCGGGCCTTATTAGACATAACAGGCTTTGCAGAAGGAGAATGAATGATGAACCCAAATGATGTTAACGAATTACTGAGATCCTTGATTAACGAATTTGCCCTGCCAATCACCTCTGTCGAAAAAGGCCCTCTATTGATTTCTGAAGATCGTAACCCAACAACGGATTCGTATACGGAAGCTATAATTAGACGGTGGAAGGGAGATGAGATTGCGGAACAATTTAAAAATTCTACAATCAGTGGGCATTGGTGTCTTTCCAGAGGGCGTAAGATTTCTGATGTATATGACGAAGTAGAGCATTTAGCATCAAATTCAACTCGTATTGCGGAAGTTAAGGAGGTACTTCGATCCTTAATTAAAGAACGAGAGTTACCTTTTAATTTCCTTCACTTATGGTTTACAGTGGTTATTCTCCCGGATGATCTGATGCAATTCCGTACTGACGATATGATAGAACTTGAGACCCTGCTGGAGAGGATGACCCTTGAAGGTTGTTTTGGAGGCAGCGATAACGTTTTTCATGTCCGCCATGCGGGTTTTACCTTATACCCAAAGGAGGATGCTCCTGATGTCCAGTTTTCAAAAGTGCAGGAAGCGGCACGGCGTTTACAATCTAAAATAGAAAAGCACGGATTACAAGTGAGATTGATCCATAATGGTTTTCAATTAGAGAAAGACAGAGAAGTTGAGATAAATGTCGCAGAGGCTAAGGAATTAGCCTCCCGTTTGATGTTTATGACAGGTATTGATTATAGTGTAGGCGCTTACGGTATGGGCCCTAAAAAGGGTGTGAAGCCTGGCTGGACACATGAAATTAATTGGAAAGATGCACGGGTGAGTTCATCCCGGCCCTGGTAACTTCAAAAAACAACAACACAAGCAGAAAGTTGTGTTTTATGTAACCTTTTGAGCCGATTTGCATTCTTACTCTAAAAGGAGGACAACATGACACTGATCGATGTAAAAGATTTACTCAAAACATTAATTGCTGAGGAAGGACTTCCGATTGATATGGTCGACATGGCAGCTGATCAGGAGTTCACTGAATCATCAGGCCTTACCACAAAGAATCGTATTAAAGATGTTGTTCATCAATGGGATAAAGAAGGTAAAATTAATACACGTGAGCCATGGCGACCAGATTTGATGAAGTTCTATAGCAAGACTGATGCAGAGTCTGCTACCAAAGAATTATTGGAATCTTTAGAGGTTGAAGCCCTCCTTGAATCCATTATAACCGAACAAAATTTACAGATTCGTTTTATTGATCACGGTTTTCGCTTGATTACTTTAGAAGAGGATGACACATCGCGTTACCCTGTAAAAATGCTACACGGTGGATTTCGGTTAGAGAAAAGACAAGAGGCTAAGGTGGAGCGAGCGCATCTGGAAGGTGTGGCAAATCGCTTTGAAATGGTCCTAAAAGAGAATCGCACAAAAGCAAAACTGTTCCATAGAGGTTTCAGGTTAGAGAAGAACTCTGAAGCGAACATCCCTATTTCACAAGTTGAGGAGATTGTTAATCGGATAGATGATGTATTCGGTAATAACTATAGACTTGATTCATGCCGCGTGCCACATTCCGAGAATGTATTCGAGTCTACGGAATGTACAAGTGCGAATATTCGCATATCACTCTGGCGTTATTCACGTTATCCACGTTTTCCACGACCTTGAATAGAATAGCAAAAGAACTTGATTAGACATAAGGAGGATGAATGATGAATCCAAACGATATTCACGAATTGATTAGTTCTATTATCCAAGAACAAGTACTCCCTATAACTGCTTACAACGGTAGGATATTATTGATTGTTGAGGGAGAATACCCTGGCAACATGTCTGAACGGTACGCAGAGTTAGAACGATGCCTTGAAACAATAATACACCAGTGGAAAGGGGACAGAACATTAGAAGATTTTAAGAATAGAAGTTTTGGCGGAAACTGGCATGCCACCATATTACAATCCTTTTCTGAGATACATAACAAAATAGAACGTGTATCCTCAGATTCATCTCGTGTTTCAGAAGCAAGAGAGGTTCTACAATCCTTAATTGAAGAACGAACACTACCTGTCAAAACCATTCAAAACCGCATTAAAGTCGTAATTCTTCCGGACAATCCTTTAGACTATCGGACTGAAGAAATGATAGAACTTGAGGGGTTACTACAGAAAATGACGCTTGACGGTTCGTTAAAAGAAGACGTTGAAAACATCTATGTTCGTCATAGCGGTTTCAGTTTTGGTCCAAAGAAAGGAACACCCGATATAGATTTCTCAAAAGCTCAGCAGTTAACGAATTATTTGCAATCTGAAATCATAAAGCACGGACTGCATGTAAAATTAATTCATGAAGGTTTTGCTCTGAATACAGACAATGAAATTGATTTAGATGAAACTGAAATTGAGGAAATAGTATACCGCTTAAGGATTATGACAGGCATCAACTTTTGGATAAGTGGACGACTTGGAGAGAATACAACATACTTAGGTGCAGACGGTGCATATCCCTATACCTACTAAGGAGGTAAATCATGAATCCTAATGATGTTCACGAACTGTTGAAATCCATTATCCAAGAACATGCCCTACCGATAACTGCTCACAACGGTAAGGTCCTATTAATTGTTGAGGGGGAATACCCAGCAGGTAATGCATCAGAACGATATACAGAATTAAAACAATGCCTTGAGACAATAATACACCAGTGGAAAGGGGACAGAATATTAGAAAATTATAAGGATAGAAGGTTTGATGGAACTTGGTATGCAACCATAATGGAATCCTTTTCTGATATACATAACAAAGTTGAAAGCGTTGCCTCGGATTCATCTCGTGTTTCAGAAGTTAGAGAGGTACTACAATCCTTAATTGAAGAACAAGCACTACCTATCAAAACTATTCAAAACCGTATTAAAGTCGTAATTCTCCCAGACAACCCTATAGACTATCGGACTGAAGAAATGATAGAACTTGAGGATTTACTACAAAAGATGTCCCTTGACGGTTCGTTAAAAGAAGACGTTGAAAACATATATGTTCGTCATAGTGGTTTCAGTTTACACCCAAAGAAAGGAATTCCCGATATAGACTTCCCAAAGGTTCAGGAATTAACGAATTATTTGCAATCTGAAATTATAAAGCACGGACTGCATGTAAAATTAATTCATGAAGGTTTTGCTCTGAAAACAGATAATGAAATTGATTTAAGGTCTGAATCTGAGGAAATAGCATACCGCTTAACGATTATGACAGACATCGACTTTCGGGTAAGTGGATTTCAGGTAGGTGGTGGATTTGGAGTGCATACAACGTACTTAGATGCCGGCCGTGCCTATCCCTATTGATTTTAGTTGGACAATAAACATAACGAAAGGAGACAAAAAATGACTTATGTAATTTGCGAACCTTGCATTGATGTAAAAGATAACGCTTGTGCTGAGATATGTCCTGTAGAATGCATTTTCCCAATTCGTAAGGAGTATGAATTATGAACCCAAATAAAGTAAAGGAATTACTCAACACTTTAATCGACGAACTCAAATTACCAATCCGTGCTTCTGTTTCTCATAGTGGACCTATATTGGTTTTCGGACCGGGAAGTAGTTCAACACGATCACGAGCAAAAAATGTGTTAGAACACTGGTCTAAAGAATATAATCGTAGTTGGGTCATTTCTGTAGGACTGCCTATGAAAGAGAGGGATGAGGCAACAACGTGCCTCGCTTTGGACACACATCGCACAACAGAGATAAGGGATATATTGGAATCTTTAATCGCTGAACAAGCACTCTCATTGACTGTTGTTGATAACGGTTTTCAATTGGAAATCCTAACTGGTGAAGGAATAGACTATCGCAGTGAAGATATGATGCAACTGGAAGCACTTTTAGAAAAAGAGGGCATAGATGTTCCAGTACGGCATAGCGGTTTTAGTTTACGACACAAAAAAGATGATGTTGAACTTCTGTTTTCGGAAGTCAATACATTGGCAAGCCATCTCTCGTCTTTATTGGTAAGACACGGGTTACAGGTGCGATTGCTGCATAACGGTTTTAGACTACATAAAGACCAAGACGACGCAATAAATATTGCAGAAGTGAAGGAACTCATCTACCGATTAAAGATTATGGTAGGTATCCGCTATGTACAAGGTGATTATGACTATTCGAATAACGTGCCAAATCCTGAAATTCATTGGACATCTGCTGATGTGAATACGGCCTTCCCATAGTTTCCAAACAAAACAGCTGATCAGAACGATTCAAAAACACACATAATAAGGAGAATTTTCTAATGACCTATGTAATTTGCGAACCATGCATAGATGTAAAAGACAACGCTTGTGCTGAGATATGTCCTGTTGAATGTATCCATCCAATACGTGACGAAGCACCCGACGAATTTGAAGAGGTAGAAATGCTCTATATTGACCCAGAAGAATGTATCGACTGTGGTATATGTGAACCCGCATGCCCCGTTGAGGCTATCTTTATAGAGGAAGATGTGCCAGAAGAATGGGAACACTACATAGAAATAAACGCGGATTATTTCCAATAAAAAAACAATAATTGACAATTTAGCAAAAATGAATATAATATAAAGGTAACTAAAAATGACGTATGTAATTTGTGAACCGTGTGTTGATGTCAAGGATAGTGCATGCGTTGATATCTGTCCTTGTGATTCAATCCGCCCACATCCAACGGAGGAATCCGAAGAATATAGAGAGGTAAATCAAGTCTTTATTGATCCGGAAACATGCATCGAATGTGGTGTGTGTGAAGCAGAATGTCCTGTTGAAGCTATCTTCTTTGATGAAGATGTGCCAGAACAGTGGAAGCATTTCATACAAATCAACGCTGATTATTTCAACAAACAACTTAGTGTTTAAACTGATAGAAACAGATGAAAGGAGAACTATAAATGACGTATGTAATTTGCGAACCTTGCATTGACGAAAAAGACAGCTCTTGTGTTGATGTCTGTCCTGTAGATTGCATTCATCCACATCCAACTGATGCACCTGACGACTTTGAAGAAGTAGAAATGCTCTACATTGATCCGGAAGAATGCATTGATTGTGGTGTGTGTGAACCGGAATGTCCTGTTGAGGCTATCTTTATGGAAGAAGATGTGCCAGAAGAGTGGGAACATTTCATTGAAATCAATGCTGCATATTTTGAGTAAATAGCACCAAATTGATTGCTTGTCAGTCAAAAAACTAAGGGTGTTGTCTAAATAACGAATGAGGTATAAACTGCTTCAGGCGTAGGTTTGTATGCCAGGCGACACCTTTGTTTTTCTCCGATGCATATTTTACCGCTTGTGCTAATATGATTGAAGTAGCCCCAGAAGGCGACAGGTGTACAAAAAGCGCGGACTAACACACTAAATTGGTGCATAAGGTGCGGTTTCCAACGACACCATAGAAGTTGTTGTAGCACAAACTGTATGAAGATTAAGAAAATATTTCGGTAATTTGGCGAGGTTAGGAAACCTCGCCAGCGGGGGAGTACACCTGCCTCGTACGGATGGAAAATTACCGAATTAATAAATTAATCTTCATTTAGTTTGTGCATTTGTGGAACACGGGGAATGCCATTAAGGCATTCATACCGTTGATTTACTAACAGTTCGCTCTACAAATTGTCCGTTTTACTGTAGCTGTGGTTCATCTCCTACAGTACAAACCGCTAATTCTGTTCAGCACTTTTGATCTTTAGATCATCAAAAGGTGTACCTTCAGTATCAGTGATCCGCAGGTAGAATCCCCAAGGTAGTGATTCATTACAGACTTTGACAAGGATAGTGTTTTGCCCCGCGATGAGGGTTACTGGAATAGTGCGACGGTCAATTTGTGCGCCCCGAGTTCTTCTGTGCGCATACATTTTTTTACCGTTCAACCACACTTTTCCTTGGTCGTCACTATCAAACCGTATTTGTGCTTTCCGTTCATCAGGCGAAGTGAACGTAATCCAAGCATACGCGGCGTGATACTTCTCATCTTCACCGAAACTGAAGAATCCATTAAAGGTTTCATCAGTGCCTTGTTTCCAAGCCACTTGCCCAGAAACCGCGTCATATTTTGCGTTGGTGTCTATCTCTGTCGTTTCTTCTGCAATATAGGCGGTGTTGTACCCAACACCTTTTGTATTGTCAAATGGGCCAAGGGTTAACCATGCGGTTTCGGGGAAAAAGCCGGTTTTCAGAATATATGTTTTCGCCTTGTCAGTCATGCCGAGTTCACGGCAGAATTCGGCTAATAATAAGTTAGCTTGTAACCCATTCCCCAATTTATCAGGTATAACATTAATCAATTTTCCCATCATCTCAATGTACCGCGTCTTGTCTTTCACATTTTTACCTATTTGCGAGATACGCGTGAGTAGAAATTTTATCTCTGTTTCTGCACCGAGCCTTCCAGATTGATTCATGAGGTTTAGACTGCGTTGCAACTGTGCCAATGCCTTGTCGTACTGTTCATTCGCGAGGTACGCATGCCCCAAAGTTGAAAAATAAACGGGTTCTGAACGTATTTCAGATGCGCGTTTGGCAAGTTCCAAAGCGATATCAAGCAGTACATTTTCATTCAGTAGTTCCTCGGCAAGTACAAAATATTCCTGTGCGCGCACGTGCTGATTAGATTCATCACTCGGGATTTCTGACCATTTTTTGTATGCAGCAGCGGCTTTATCTATATCACCCGCTTCAATATAGGTATCGCCCAACTTTTTCTGTAGAAACGGACTGTTTCCCGTTTTCGCCCCGAGTTCTTTAAGTATGGCAAGCCGCTTGTCTGCATGCTCTTTACCGTCATAAATTTCTAATATGGCTTTCACTGCTGAATCATATTCTGCGGGTTTAAGGGAAGCTTGTAAGGCTTGACGATATACCGCTTCGGCTTTCGGTATATCATTTTGTTTTGTATGAATTTTTGCCAATGCGGCATAAAGTTCGAACGAGTCGGGTTCAAGTGAGATGGCTTTTTCATACGCTGCGGCTGCTTTTTGTAACCTCTCTTGTTTGTTCGTCTGCGTTGATCCTTCATATAGGTCTCCAATTCTTTTCTGCCAATGGGCTGTGTCAGGTTGAAGTTCACTAATTTTTTGATATTGCGCGATTGCTTCTTCAATCTTATCCGTTGATTCGTAGCTTTGTGCAAGTGCAAAGCGCGCGTCTACATCATTAGGATTGTCCTCAACTTTCTTGATCTGTTTAGGGATCTGTTTTTCGTAAAGGTTGCCATCTTTATATGCCTGTTTAATCGCTTTTTCCGCGTTCTCTTTTTTTCTGTTATCACGGGCTATCTTTTTCAACTGCTGATATGCTTCAACGGCTTCTTCGTACTGTTCTGTAGCGAGCGCGCTTTTTCCAATGAGCTCATATAATCCCTCTTCTTCCCATCTGCTCCCACCGTGTGTGTGGCTTGTCCTTACAGCGAGCGCATCTTTAAAAAGTTTTATTGCAGGCGTGTACATTTTACTTTCATAACAGATAGAGCCAAGTGAACTCAGGAGCGACGACTCCGCTTTGGGGTGGCTTGTTGAAAGGGCTGTAGTCCCTTGATTTATCATTTCTTCTGCTTGTTCCGGCTTTCCACTTTTGTTGAATTCAGCGGCTGCATAGTAGAAAGCACGAATATTCTGCGGGGCAGCTTGGCTGAGCGCGCGGTAAGTTTCTGCCGCTTTTTCATGGTTTTTGGAATTCCTATATATCTCCGCAACTATTTCAAGATTGGTAGGATCTTTCACATTTTTTGTAAGTTTACTTTCAAAGATTGTTTTCAGCTGATCAAGTTTTCCTTGACTTTTATAGGCGCTAATTAAAGTTTGCCGCGCCTCATCATTACCGAAAGTAATAACGAAACCTGCCGACTGACTATATGAAGTAGAAGTGCCGCTTGAATCAGACTGATTCATAGTTTCGTAGAGTTCTATGGCGAAATTATCCTCACCCCGTCGCGCGTATTCTTGCATCAATTCTTTATAGACTCTTTCCAGTTCATAGCCCCTGGTTGATATCATATTGAGTGCCTCTTTATATGCACTAATTGCTTTATCCGATTCACCTTTAGCGCGATATTGTCGGGCAAGTTCCGCTTGCATATTAAATGTGAGAGTGCCTTTCTTTTTTGCTTCCTTCAGTTTTTCTTCTAAATTTCCTTGGCGCCGGTAGAGTGCTAACAGCTGCCGTTCAATGTCACGCTGTTCCCATTCATGAGTTGTCATTTGAAGTGCTTTTTCATACGCCTTCGCTGCTTCATCTAACTTCCCTTGATTATTAAGGTTGCGTGCGATTTGCTTTTGCATGTCAAAGGTAAGTGTACCTCTCTTTTCCGCTTCCTTTAGAAATTCATCAAGTTTTCCTTTACGTTGATAGATTTCCATCATTTGTCGTTCAATGTTTTGTCGTTGTCCATCTTGTGCAGCGTATTTCAGCGCTTCGTTGAATGCTTTTTCTGCATCATCAAGCTTATTGTTGCGGAGATAGAGTCTTCCTAATTGGTCATAGACTTGTGCATTCCCTGGTGAGAGTTCAATAGCTTTTTTATAGTTTGTGATAGCGTCTTCAACTTGACTGTTGCTGTCGTAGAGGCGTGCAAGGCGAGCGTAATGAACACCATTTTCAGTATCGTCCTGAATATATTTGGAGGCGAGTTGAATTGCATCATTGAGTTTTCCAGCGTTCTGATATGCCGTTATAATCCCATCTTGGTATCTTGTGTTTTCTGGGTCGGCTTCAAGTAACGCTTGCCAGGTTTCGAGTGCCTTATCGTGCTGCTTTTGGCGTGAATAGAGATTGGCAAGTTGTGAACGAGATTCAAGGTCTTCTGGCATTACTTTCGCAATCTGTTCGTAAACTTCTATCGCTTCAGGGATTTGATTACGGCGCATGTATTGTTGTGCCATTGATCGTTGCAACGCAATATTACCGCGTCCTGTGAGGTTTGACTGTTCAGTGCCTGTAACACCATCTTGTCTTTGTCTGATTGTCATTAATTGCCGTTGTGCTCGTTCTTTATAATATTGATCTGCCGAAAGGTCGTTGATAACTTCGGTCAACAAGAGTTCCGCGTCGTCCCACAATTCGTGTTGGATATAAGTTCGCGCAACGTCCTCTTTTTCGTAAAATGGGGGTGTCCCACGCTGCATCAGTCGAAGTGTTCCCATTTTGCGGATATAGTCCTGAGATTTCTCTTTTTCACCTTTTTCTGAATAGGCTGTTCCCAATTTCCTATAGGTATCCGAAAGTTGCCAGTAACTGTGACTTTGTAGGGCAACTTTCTGAATAGCAGCTTCAAGTGTGCGAATTTCTCGATCAATGTCCTTTTTTTCTTTGTATGTATCTGCTACAGTATTTAGCCAATGCAGCCTGGATCGCGAAGGCACATCTTCAAGAAGTCTATTTAAGATGGGGTCTGCGGCTTCTATATCGTTTGCCACAATCTTTGAAATAATGGCAAGATAAAGTACGGATGGGTCAACTTTCTCATTATTGATTGCTTCGTCATACTTGGTAGATAAGGTTTTAATTTCATCCTGCGTTTCATCAAATTTTGAGAATTTTAACACAATACTGACCTTCGCTTCCTCACTCTCAGTTTGTAATTTGTCGCGTAATAGTTGAATTGCCTTTTCGCGTTGACCAGCGGCTGTATAAGCATCGGCTAATTGGTGATGAACGCTCATCTTGCCCGATTCCATCATCTTTTCATAGATTTGAATAGCCGCTTTTGGATTTTTATTTCTGATGCATTCCTCTGCTGCTCGTCTTGCGAATTCAGCTCCTCTTGCATATTGGGCATCCGGTTCTATTAATTCCTTTGCAAGTGAAACAAGTTTATTCATTTCTCCTGCTTCAACAAAAGTTCGTACTACTTCCCAATAATTGGAATAGACTGCATTAATATTGTTTTTGTCTTTTAGGAGAATGCTATATTGGATTACAGCCTTTTTTGATTGTCTATTTCGTTGCAGCATCTGGGTATATCGCATTCGGGTTGTATAATCTTTAGGACGCAGTGCAAGTGCTGCTTCATAAGCGTTAGAGGCGTTGTTAATTTGATTTCTGCCTTCGTAGTATGACGCTAATCTTAGCTGGGCTTGAAATGAATTAGGATTTTTTTCTGCAGCTTCAATTAACTTTGCTGCTCGGTTTCCACCAGACGCAGACATGGAACGGTTAGCGAGACGTGCTGTTTGTTGAAACTGCCAAGAGTGCAACGTCTGTCCGTACCGATCTTTTTGGTTAGCAAATTGTATGGCACGTGCTGCGATGCGTGCGGCATCTTGTCCTCTACCGAGTTGTTCCAGGTGTTGGCTTAATTGTGCGAGGAAGTTCGCGTCACGTTCTCTCATCGCTAAGGTCATTGTTTTCTTGGCAACAGCGATAGCGAATTTTGTGAGACCGGTTCGCTGAAGTTTTTGTGAAAACTGAAAAAGTTCGCGGACACTACTCGGTGAATTCAGAACTTTTGTTATCAACTCGCGAACAGTAACAGTATCACCTATATGAACAGCGATCTGTAGTGTTAGGTCCTGATATTGACGACGGTTTCTGGGGTCCGCATCAGCAAGATTACCAAGAAGTTCTAATGCAGCCTTATGTTCACCTGCCTGAATTGAAACCAGAATAGTATTAAGCTTTAGCGTAAGATCATCGGAGAATTCCTTTTGCAAATTAGTGAGAATTTCCAATGCGGTTTCACGTTTATTTTCCCACCAATAACAATAGCACATCGCTAACGCGGAATAGATTCGGTCTCTACCTTCAGCTGCATCCAACTCCGTTTGTAAAACAGTATATAATGCTTGTTGCTGATTATTTATCCACAACTGATTGAAAATCTGCTGCAGATATTGTAACCTACCCTGACTGTAGTAGGTTGTAGGTGCTGGGAAGTTTGATTGAATGGTGGTGGCCCCTGCGTAGGAGGACCGGTATGTTCCGAGTGCTAACGTACGGCGCGGGTTCGTGGTTCTTGGCTTTGTGCGTTCAAAATATTGCCAATAGAGTGTAACTGCTTTGTCAATTTTGCCATCACGGAGATGAGCAGCAGCAAGCGTCTGATAGATGCGTGAATACTGTTGGGATAATTGTGGTGTTGCTGCCCCAGAAAATTGGGCGATCATTTTCTCCGCCATGTTTACCCTTCCCGTCTGTACAAAAGTTTCGGCTAACATGGATACAATATTTGGATTGATTACTTTTATTTTTTCAAGATCGTCTAAAAGTTTTCCTGCGTCCTCTTTCTGTCCTTGATAGTTAAACCTTCTGGCGAAATCTGCCATATACCATTGGCGTGCTTCCGGTGTTAACCACGTCATCTCTCCAAGTTGTTTCATTAACGTGTCATAGTTAAGCTTTTCCTGTGCTTGAAGCAAATTCAGCTGCATACCTTGATACGCTGGATTTTTCGGGGACGCAGCGATCAATCTTTCGGTAATTTGTTCCGATTTCTGGCGGTTTTCAGTCAAGCCGTAAAGTTGTGCTAATTGTTCAAGTGTTTGCACATCTTTCGGTTTCTCCTCAGCGTTTTTCTCAAATTGTTCAACAAGTTCATTTAGTTTTCCCTCTTCTTCCATAATAATTTTCAGCTGTACAAGGGCACCAGCTTGTGCTTCATCAAAACTATTAGGACTCCATGCTTGTCTGCTTGTATATCCGTACGGTTGCCTTTGGATACGATTAATAATATTTTGTGGAAGTGCAAGTTTATTACTGGTAATTCCGGGAGGGCCATAACCGATAGGTGAGACACTTGTTGTCGTGTTATTAGCAGCAGTAGTAGCAGGTTCGGACATTGCTAAAATCCGATGGAAGTGGGGGATAGCCCTTTCTGATTCGTTTATTTCAACAAGTGTAGCACCGATTTGGTATAGGGCAAGATGTGCATCTTTACCAGAAATTTTTTCTGCTGCGCTATCCAATGCAAAAAGTGCTTCTTCTAATAAACCGTGTCGTATCAACAATTTTGCGAGTTTGACTTCAGCTTCAAGCGTTTGGTTTTTGGCGTGAAGTACTTTTGACCATGCTTGCACCGCTTCTTGTTCACGACCAACATCAAACAACAGCTCGCCAAGTTTTTGTTGATGCGTAGGATCGGGATTTGCCTTAACAAGCCGCTGTTGATAGGTAAGTGCTTCTTGGATATCACCGAGGTCCAGACTTATATCAACAAGTTGGGACAAAAGTTCTGCGTTTTCACGTTGTCGGTCTAAAGCGCGTACAAGTTGGAACTGTGCCTTTGAAAGATCGCCTTCAATCCGATAGACTTGTGCAAGCGCTAAAACGGGTCCTACACCAGATGTATTAGATTTTGCCTTCTGTTTCAGTTTTTCTTCAAGTTCTCCGCGCCTATCTAAGTCGTAATATGCTTCAGTAAGAGGTTTAATAAAACTGAGTTTGTCGCTTATGCTATCGCTTAATTCCCAACATCTCCAGTATTGTGCGATTGCTTGTCGAGAGTTCCCGGAACGGTTGTAAAGAGCAGCCAGTTCTGTGCGGATGTCAATTGCTTCGGGGCGCAGTCGGATTGCCTGCTTATAGCTATCAATTGCCTCTTCGTAATTTGCAGACTGTTTAGTGATTTCAGCAAGCAGTTGATGCCCTTCTGGGTTGCGTGGACTATGTGCAATGACTTGCTTTGCAGCGTCAATGGCAGCTTCAAAATCCATGCCTTTCAGATATGCGTTTGCGATATTCGCATGATATTCCCGCGCATTTGTGCTATCAATCTCAGTTAAGTGTGTGTAAATTGCAATCGCCTCGTCACGTCTGCCTTGTTTTGTATAGAGATTTGCTGTCTCACGATTAACAGTTATGTCATTAGGGTGAAGTGTTTTGGCTTTTAAGAGGACTTCAAGGGCATAAGTAGTATTGTTTAACTTTAAGTACATTTTCGCGAGGCGCTTCAGTTGTGAAAATTTATCGGCATCAACGAGTTCAGGTTTATTAAGTTGTCCTTCTGCCGCTTCAATTTTTTCAACGAGCGTTCCTTGCTGTCGATAAAGTTCAATTCGCTGATCGTCCATCTGTTCAGCAAAAAAGTCATTGGGGGCAAGTATAATTGCTTCGTTATATTCTAAAAGCGCATCATCGTATTGCTTATTGCTCATGAGGCGTTTTGCTAAAGCTTCACGAAAACGGTAAGCATCAGGCATTAGTTCCACTGCTTTTTTACTTGCGTCAATTGCTTTAGTAGAGAACTTTTTTGCTTCTAACAGTCGTGCTAAACGGTCATAATTCTCAGCAGTCCTTTTGTCATCAGCAACCATTTGATCCCATGTCTCAACTGCTTTTTCCCGGTTACCTTGACGGAAATAGAACTCTCCAAAATATTCAATGTAATCGAGATTTTGAGGGGCAAGCGAGATCGCTTGCTGATATGCAGCAGCAGCATCTTCCATCCATTCGTGTCCGGTATAGATTTCAGCAAGTGTAAGGTGTGTGCTGGCATTTTGCGGGTCTCTATCAATCATTCGTTGATATACTGCTTTTGCCTCGTCTTCATTTTCAAGCTGCAGATACAATTTGCCGAGTTCGCGGTAGATGCCGAAGTTATCAGGTTGTTGTTCACTGAGCGATTCATATTCAGCCGCTGCTTCTTCAAATTTTTCAGCGTTTCGAAGGGCAGTGATAAGATTTAAACGAAGTCCGGTATCTGTTGGGGCGAGTGCTAATCCTTTCCTATATGTGTCTGTTCCTTCCTCAAGCTGCTGGTTTTCAATATACGCTGCGGCAAGTAAACCGAGTAATTCAGGGTTATTCGGGGTTGCTTTGAGTTTATCTTGATAATACGTAATTAGGTCTTTCCAATTCGCATCTGCCGCATAAATTGCGATAATCCTGTGTTGCAAGTCTTTCCGAAGCCAATTGCCGGGGGCAGTTAGGTCCAACGCCTTGTCGTAATGTTCACGCGCCTTTTGATATGCGCCTGTATCTTCATGTATTTTACCGATCTCCCGTAGACTGAGACACCTACGATATGGGTCATCTTTTTTAATATCAATAATTGCTTGGTGTTGTGCAATTGCTTGCGGGTAGAGTTCCTTCTCTCGGAAAAGGTCGGCAAGTTCAATGCGTGCAAACACGTTCTGCGGATCAAGTTCAGAAATTTTTTCCCATACCTGAATCGCATCGTCTAACTTATCTCGACTGAAATAGGCGTGTCCGAGAGTTTTGTAAATTTCAGTTAATTCTTCGGGAGATACGGATTGCGATTGTTCTGAAAAAGTTACGGCTTTAGCTAACTCTCGAATTGCGTCTTCATGTTGACGTAGTGTTACATATAGCTGCCCGAGTGCAAAATAGGCGTAGTGATTGTTAGGCGCGAGTGCCACACCCTGCTGATATGCTGTAAGTGCTTCTTTATCCTTCCCAAGTCGCTTATAGATATGTCCCAAAATGAGCTGGACGTTTGGGTCGTTAGGTTTAGCCTGTACTTCTGCCTGATAATCTGCAACCATCTTCTCTAAACCATCACCTTCAAGATAAAACTGATAAAGCCGATCAAATGTGCTACCTTCTTTCGGTTTACGGTTGAGCATCAACTTGTACCGTTCAATGATTTTAGCATCGTTTGTTTCATCTTGCGCGAGAATGATGGGAGAAAGAAGTAGGGTTGAAAACAGTAGATATAACACACCTAAAGCAATTGAGCATTTTTCACGTCCACACATCAGAAGACCTCCTTAAGAATAGACAAAGTTGCAAATGACTTGGATTGTTCAATGGTTGTTTAAACTATAGTTTACAATTACGGTAGATTTTAGAAGGACTTGGACACTCTGCTCTGGCGAGGTTAGGAAACCTCGCCTACCGGGGCAAAGTGTCTATTCATCATAATTAAGATATTTCTGTGGAAAAAGATAGTAAATATATTTGGTTGTTACTTTTCGTTACCATCTGTGGTGCTAAGCGTTTTACCAAGGGATGCCAATGTAAATGTATCGTGAAACCAACCAGTGCAATTGCTATGTATATAGGTGATGTCATTTATCACAATACGACGATTGTTAGGAAACTTTTTAAGCAAATCACCACGTAAATATCGTCCATCATAACGTCTAAAGAAGACCGTGCGTCCGGTTTCTTCTTCAATATAAACTTCCGCAAGTTCATCGCCGTGCTCTTTGGTAATATCAGCATCTAAAACACGGAGACAGTGAAAGGTGTTCTCACCAATCGTAACGTCATAAGTACCGGCACCAAACCCTTGGCCGTCAGTAAGTTTGTAAGAGCCATCAGGTTGCAATTGATAGCGTCCATCATCAACGATGCGGCGTTTGGCATCAGGTCCCCACATGTCTTCAAACCATTTGTCCCCGATTGTATTGAAAATCCGCCTCCCATCAATTGTATTGACGACTGAAATCCACCTTGTGAGTGTTTCATCAATTGCAACGTACATCAAATCAGGGGAAGCTGGCCAGTCTTTTGCATGCCACTCTTTGAATTGAATTTCAACACATTCAATGTCTCTGATAATTGCAGGAGCAGTCGGAATCATCTCTGTTACAGCATCTAACTTCTGTGTTTCACCATCGTATTCTGCCCACATATAACGTTCACCCATTTTTGGGATAGCAAACCACCACTGTAGCTCTTGACAATCTATTTCATAAATTCGATCCGAACTTTCAACTATCTTTATATCGGGACGGGTTGGTGGAAACGGATGATCTATGACTTCACCGGGATGTTCTATTGTAAATTTCTGTTCCATTTTTCCCTTTATGTTATTGCTCAGTTTATACCAAATTATCAGGATTTATCTTATTTCCGATTAGGAGCGTGGACAAAACGCGCCTACTGTCTGGGAAATCGGTGCGGTTAGGAAACCGCACCTACCGTGATGAATCACGTTAATTTGGTTTTATACTATTCTTCAGTTAATGTTTTGGTTTGGCAAGTGCTATTATCGCAAGAACAGCACCTACAAAAAATGATCCGACAGCTAATACGATAACAAGTTCTAAAGGACTTATCATCATCATTTTCATTCTCCTTTGTTGCTATTTCTATGTAAACTTAATTGTGTTTGGGTTAGTTTTCTTTCCAACGTTTAACAGCATCTAATTTTGCTTGTTGCCAATCTGTCCAATCTTTTTTACCTTCATACCGGACAACGTCGTGGATAGTAGCGCGCGGTTGATAAGTTATATAGTTGCCGGTATGCCACGCAAGATTCCGATAAATCATGAAATCTCCCGCGCCTAAATACACTTGAACTGCCCCAGGAAATTGCTGACAATGTTCTAAGTAAAGTCGTTCTGCTTCAACATTAGACTGTCCATCAGTTGGTTTGCGCAATGTGGGGTCACCTGTTGACTGTTCTTCGCCGGGCATGTCCCATTGCCGCAGATGACTGCCGGGAACAAACCATGTGCATGAATCCGCGTAAATTGCACAATTGACCTGATTGAAGTGGCGCAGGTCGTGCCAGACTTCTGCCAGTTTTGCGTTCACAGTTTCATCACGCGCTTCAGGTGGTACTTCAACCACGCCATCACGATGCCAACCGATATGCCAAGGATGGTCAACAGGTTCAACCAATAGTCCCATAATATCAACATGTCCGTGCGTATAGTCATCTCCAAGCAATTTCTGAATAGCATCTCGCAATTCGGGTAACGCTGTGTAGTCATAAAACGGTTTTAAATCTAAATCGTCACCATAGTTTGACAAAGGTTGAATCCGCTGTGTCTGTGGCCCATTGAGTTTGTGTGCTAAGTGTCGTGCTTTCTCTGCTTCCCTCCGTAAATCTGTGAGCAGGGATGGCGGGACAATCCCTTGAAAAATCAGGTAACCTTGCGAGAGGTATTCGTTGACCATATAATCTTGAAATTGGAATGCCATTGTTCTTCCTAAGATGATTAGTCGTGAGTTTTTAAGTGATTCTTCACATTTTCTATACGCAATTTAGTTTGCTGTATTAGAGTGTACCAGGAACATACATAAAGTTATTGTACTACAGACTATCTTTCTGTGTCAAACAGAAATCTCTGCGCAAAGGGTGCCCTGCCTCCATTGCAACAACCGCACACACTCTTTGCATAAACGTCCTAAACTTTATCCTAATTTCTCAATCTGCCACTAATTTCCATTTTTTTTCAATTTAAATTTGACTTTCTTTAGAATTTGTTGTATTATATAAATAACTCCTAAAATGGAATATTTCAATGAAGGGGCCCCTTCTCAACTTTAACAAGTGAGATATTCTGGTTTAGGAGCCAGGGTGCCCCGGATTTTAATTGAGCGTGTAGAAGGTCTACCGAACAAGGACGGGGAACCCGATAAATAACTAATATGCCTTTAGAATAGGGCATAACTTCATTTTTGAGGAGATATATAAAAATGAAAAGATTTGATTTATCAAAGCACATCACCCGTTTTGTGATGTTTCTGTTTATTACCTGTACTTGTTTACTCACGTCTTCTGTTTTCGCGCAGTTAGCGATGGATAGCCATATATCAACGAAATTGTTTGATGATGGGAATACGGCTGTTTCCGCCTTTGTCTCTATAGACCGTCTCACGTATGATCCATCCGGTGCGGGCGTTGCCTATCTGGACGGCACCTTTTTTCTCCACAACTATCACACAAGAAGCGCGTGCAACTATAGTGGCGACTTACGTCTGGAAATCTTGGAGCCAAAAGGCAACGGCACCTATTGGACTTTTAAGCCGGATGCCAAAAACCTGATAGGTGGCAACTTAAAAAAGTGGGAGGATGACGCGTCCTTGAGTGATATCCAGGTCAGTATACCGGAATCTGTCAACTTATATATGGATTGTATAAGTGGCGGTAAGGATGGTGGTCTACCTGAAGCAGGCAGAGAGTACACGATGTCTGCTGCGATAACGTTGCGTGTGACGATTGGGCGGACAACAGAGACCTGGGCGATAAACAAGCCGACCCTTGATGTGGATTTTACATACGAGCGGCCAGAAGAGACCACCGGTCTGGGACCGACCACGGATGGCGAAACCTTCGCTGACGATATCCTCGGTGGCAGCTGTACCTGCAGTGGTGATGATCGTGATTGGCAGTCGTTGCTGATCACAGAGATCCCGTATGATGTCGTCTACTGGTATATCAAAGAGCCGGGAGATACCAGTTATTACGGCACAAACGTAGAAACGGATTGGGGCGACGGTGCCGCCAAGCGTGCGACCATGACCCATCGGTTCCCCGATGATGTTGATGATCCGAATGAGGAAGGAAATCAGACAGCGGTTTACTACGACATTGGTGCCCTTGTTTACAGATCGGATAACAACATAGACTGGCATACTTACAAAGTCTGGGTTAACGATAAAAAGGTTAAGGATAAAGAATAGAATGGACTTTATCTATCACCTGTCGGGTGGGTCTCTGTGCCTGCCCGACATTACACACCAAATGGAGGTAAACAATGCTCTTACACCGTCTTGTTTTCTGCTGTCTGCTCTGCTTGTTACCCACGCTGACACACGCAAAAATTGTTTTAGAATGCAAACACGATGGAGGTTACCGTCTGTGTGTGATGGACGATGATGGGCGCAATGTCCAACAGATAACACCCTATAGTGTCTTGTGGCCTGTTTGGTCTCCTGACGGGAAGCAGATCGCTTATCTTAAATCGCTCCCCGTGGCACCGAAGCAGGGACAACAGATGGCTGTATTCATCATCAATAGCGATGGCAGCAATGAACAGAGGCTTACCGACGACATAGAGGAGAATCTTAATGGAGGTCGTCTTCATGAGGGGGCCCCTTCGTGGTCTCCGGATGGGCGGCACATCGTCTTTACCAGTTCGAGAGATACCAAGCCTGGAACATCTCGAAAAGAGATCTACACGATAGATTTAACCACCAAAAAGATGCGGCGCCTGACGCGCAGAAAGAGTTTGAAAACGGCTCCGTCCTGGTCGCCTGATGGCAAATATATTGCGTATCGGGACGATGCACTCATAAGGGGGTATCCTACCATCTTTGTGATGCGGGCAGACGGTAGCGATCAACGCCAACTCGCCGAGGAGGATATGTTTCATTTTCGTGGTTCGCCGCGCTGGGCTCCCGATAGCCAATCTGTTGTGTATTATGAGCAGAATTTTGGACCGGGTGGTGGAAGTAAAGCTGTTATTCAGAATATCAAAACAGGCAAACGGCAGATTGTCCAGACACCTGACAACTTATATGTTCATAGTGCGTGTTTTATGGGCAGCAAATACCTCTTGATTGCAGCAAGGGGGCGAGATGGTAATCCTCGTAAGTATGAGATCTACCGGTATCACCTCGTTACAGGGGAAATCGTCAACTTGACAAACACACCCGGGGATGATCTCTTTATGGATTGGATCAGCGATGATGTGCTACCTGTGTCGCCACAAGGTAAAAAAAAAGTAACGTGGGGAGAGATAAAGAAATAAGCCCTTGACTGAAAATCTAAGTCCATTAAGGTAGGTATCCATTTTTGGGTATCTGCCTATTTCTTTTTAAGTTATATTGGGTATAGTGATAAGAGGTAACTCTGATCCAAAAAATGTTGATATATTTTTCCTTGACGATAATCTGATGCTGTGTATAATGAAATTCAGCATCGTTGCGAAGGAGTAAGCATGCAAAGACAACAACCTAATTTGCTATATATCCACTCTGATCAACACAATCCTTATGTTACGGGATGTTATGGTGACCAATTGGTGCAAACCCCGAACCTTGACAAACTCGCTGCAGAGGGGATTGTGTTTGAAAATGTCTACTGTCCGTCACCGATCTGTGTGCCTTCCCGCATGTCAATGTTGAGCGGACGATACCCGCACGAAAATGCAGTATGGACCAATAGTCATATTCTTGATTCTGGGATTCCGACTTTTGCACATACCATGGGTGCTGCTGGATATGAGCCCGTTTTGATCGGGCGGATGCATGCTTTGGGACCGGATCAGTTGCACGGTTATACTGAACGTCTTGTCGGTGACCACGGTCCGAACCACCCGGGCGGGCGTGGTGTTGACCACGGCGAACTTTCTGGCACAGCGGGCCCGGCACGAGTCAGTCTACAAAAATCTGGGGCAGGGCAGAGTGCTTATCAAGTTCACGATGAGGATGTGACTGCTGCAACCGTCGATTATCTCAATCGACTTGGTGTTCAGAAAAGAGCAGGACTGCTTGATACGCCTTTTTCAATTTCTGTGGGGTTCATGTTACCACATCAACCTTTTGTTGCTCGGCAGGAAGATTATCAACTTTATGATGGTCGAATGACAATGCCGCAAAACCTTGAACCTTTTTCTGACAAATTGCATCCCTACTTCCACTGGTGGCGCGAAAAATGTGGGATAACTGAGGTATCGGATGACGAAACCCTTCGGGCACGCACAGCATATTGGGCATTGGTTACACGCATGGATATTATGATAGGGCAGATTCTGACCGCTCTTAAAGAAAATGAATTGGATCAGAATACAATTATTCTTTATAGTTCCGATCATGGTGAGCAGGTAGGTGAACATGGGCTTTGGTGGAAACAGACATTTTATGAACATTCCGTGAAAGTTCCGGCTATTTTATCGTGGCGTGGCAACTTGCCAGAAGATGCCCGATGTGATCGTATTATCAGTTCTCTCGATTTGAATGCGACAATGCTTGATGCTCTTGATGCATCACCTTTGCCGAATTCTCGCGGAAGAAGTGTTCTACCGCTTTTTCAAGACGAAGATGCTGAGTGGGAAGACATTGCATTTTCGGAATATTGCACCAATGAAGGATGCTATCATCGGATGGTTCGTTATGAAGATTGGAAACTGAATTACTATCACGGACAGCCAACCCAACTGTTTAACTTGAAGGAAGATCCAAATGAATTATATGACCGATCAGACGATCCAACATGTCGGGACATCTTAATGGTGTTGACGGAAAAGGTTTTGGACGGATGGGACCCCGATCAAATTGCTGCCCAGATGGCGGCGAAAGGCGCCGACACACGCGTTCTTGGCCAGTGGGCACGCAGCACACAACCTCCTGACCAGTACCGATGGAATCTTTTGCCAGAAATGGATTATTTGGATTGAAGTCTTTGTTTGTGCAATGAAACTTAAATGACAAATTTCACCCTATTTATAGGAGGGACGAAATGACTAACAGCCCAATTCTAAGTGGTGAAGCCTTTAGTGAAGAAAAAACCGCGGAAATTGCCCAACAATTCTTCCGTGATGGGTTTGTCCATATCCCAGGTGTGCTGACTGAAAACGAGGTCACTGCACTACGAGACAAAACAGATGCATTTTTCGCAGACCCAGAACTTGCCGAGAGAACAAACCCTGACCTTGCAGATGTCCGATATATCCAGATGGGAACACATGCTGAATCGGGTGATGCGTTACCTTTCATTTTACGAAACACGATTGAACTTGACCCGATCTTTCGGGATATGCTACTTCGTGAACCAATTTTGAGTTTGGCGGAGGCAATAGTCGGGGAGAACTGCAAGTTTTGTGGTCAAAATGTGCTGCGTAATCTGCCCGGACTCTCTATTAGTACTTGGCATGTAGACGGTTCGGTGCATTTCCCTGTTACAGATGAGATGCCACGTCATGATCCGCGCTTACGGATGCCTGTAATGTGGTTTACAGTACAGATGGCACTGAACGATATTGGGACAATTGAGGAGGGACCGACACAATATGTGCGTGGCAGCCATTATTCAGGCAGAGGTCCGAACGATCAAGAAAATCCCGAATTTGAAGGAAATAAACCGGTCTCTATTTTTTGCAAAGCGGGTGATATTTACCTACAGGATCCGCAATGTTGGCATCGCGGTGCACCAAACAATTCCAATAAAACTCGTTATATTTTACAATCTCAGTATGCGGCATATTGGGCGTACTGGCGGTTTAGCCTTTGTAACGGAGTGCCTGTACCAGAAGAGGCATTACAAAATGCAAGTGATCGCCTGCTGAGTCTGTTAGGACGCAGCCGCCCAGGTGCTTGATTGAAATTAAGGAAGGCTTAACATGTCTGAAACGCCACTTCACTTCAAGACGATTACCGAAATAGCAGAACTATTATCTTCAAAAACGTTATCGCCAGTTGAACTGACAACGGCTATGTTGCAGCGAATTGAACAGCTTGATGACCAGTTGAAAAGTTATGCGACAGTCATGGCTGACCACGCAATCGCATCGGCACAGAAAGCGGAGCAGGAAATTTCAGCAGGTAAGTATCACGGTCCGCTTCACGGTGTGCCTATTGCAGTCAAGGATCTCTGCTTTACTAAAGGTGTCCGCACAATGGGTGGGGCAAAAGTCCTGGAAAACCACGTTCCTGAGTTTGATAGTACAGTTGTCCAAAGGCTTGAAGCCGCGGGGGCAGTACTGCTTGGCAAACTGAACCTAACAGAAGGGGCAATGGGCGGTTACCATCCAGAATTTGATATTCCGATAAACCCGTGGAACTCTGATCGATGGACAGGCTCATCCTCAAGCGGTTCTGGCGTTGCAACAGCTGCAGGATTGTGTTCCGGTTCAATCGGTAGCGATACAGGCGGTTCAATCCGTTTTCCTTCGGCTGCTTGCGGTATTGTCGGACTAAAACCCACATGGGGTAGAGTGAGTAGATACGGTGTACTTGCACTTGCTGAGTCAATGGATCATGTCGGCCCAATGACGCGAAGCGTCGCAGATGCGGGGATTATGCTTGAGGCAATCTCTGGCTTTGACCCGAATGACCCAACTTCTCTGCCCAATCCTGTGCCTAATTTGCTTGAAGGGATAGATAAGGGTATTAAAGGTATCCGAATAGGGTTTGACGAGAATTACGCAACGAAAGACGTTGACACTGAACTTGCCGAAGCGGTATGTGCTGGCGTAAACGTTTTAGAGGGATTAGGAGCAGAAATCGTTGCGGTACAGTTGCCTAACATGGATGAATATGTCTTAGCGTGGCCAACGATCTGTTCAGCAGAAGCGGTAGCAGCGCATGCAGCTACCTATCCTTCACAGCGGGATGCCTACGGTCCTTGGTTCCAAGGATGGCTTGATATGGGGGCAGAGGTGACAGGTGCTGGATATGCCGAAGCGAATAACTTGAGAGCCGAATGCACAGGACATCTCAGGCGTGTATTTCAAGATATCGACGTGTTGGTATGCCCGTCAATGTCCGCGCCACCACACAAAGTTACGCCAGAGTTGCTATACGGACCGAAAGAGACCAGGCCCGCAAGGTTTCAACGATTCACGGCACCGTTTGACTACAACGGTGCGCCGACACTATCTGTGCCGTGCGGTATGAATAGCGAAGGACTACCGTTGAGTATTCAGTTTGTTGGCAAGCATTTGGCAGAACCTTTGTTATGTCAAGTTGGGCATGCTTATGAAAGTGCAACCGCATGGCATAATCTTCACCCAGACGTTTAAGCGATGTAAACGCTATTTCTGTGGTAAGTGGTATCCGTCTTTTGCAACCTGAATACTAAAGAGACTCCCTCCTGCTGTGATATAGAGCATCTTACTCGCTTCATTACGTCCAAAAGCAACATTAGTCGGCAATTCGGGTGTCTCAATATATGCCAATTCCGTTCCATCAGGAGAATAAACGCATACACCGAATCTGGTTTTATCGCGAACTGCCACATAGAGATTCCCTTCCACATCAACTTCAAAACCGTCAGGGCCGTGTTCTGGCGCATAGTCAACGAGTATTTCACGAAAGGTTGCAGTGCCATCAGACGACAGATCGTAAGCGAGGAGTGCCATGCGTCCCATGCAGGTTGGCAACTCATCAGGCATCTCCCGAAACGAGCCGCTGTCGTTACTACCGACATAAAGCGTTCTCTGGTCAGGTGAGACCGCTATGCCATTCGGTTTGCCGGAATCAGCAATGACAAGATGGACAGAACCATCTGTCCCAATACGATAGACACCCATGACGGGTTGATCTACCGGTTCATGTCCAACGTAACGTGGATCGGTAAAATAGACACGTCCCTGTTCATCAATGGTGAGATCGTTAGGCGAATTAAAAGGCTTTCCTTCATATAGCCCAGCGATAATATCGCTTTTCCCCGTTTCCATGTCTGTTCGAGTAATCCGCCGTCCCCCGAAATCTGCCCCTTCTGCGACAACTAAATGTCCTTGCGCGTCAAACTTCATCCCGTTTGACATTCCACTCGGTGAACGAAAAACAGTGGTTTCGCCTGTCTTAGGATCGTATCTCATGATATGTCCGGCTTGCATATCGGCTTGATGTGTGAAGGTGATGTCGCTAAAATAGACCGTCCCATCGGGTGCGACGGTTGGTCCCTCTGTGAAATGTGCATCGCTGAACACTTCCTCAAGTTCAGAGTCTGCTGGTAGGATTTCTTGGACTTTTGTATCATTTGAATTTGGCATATTAAACTCCTTTTTGTCTGTAATTATTTGGAATGTTATCACCAGCGAGGTTAGGAAACCTCGCCTACCGGGGGACGAAAGAGTCTATTTTCTAATTCACGAAAAATGAATAGATTTTATTCTCCCATCGGATACGGCCCGTGGGTTGTTAAGCTCTGTCGGGCATGTGCATAGACAGCATCCTGAATTTCAAGTATCCGCACAGCATCAACAACCGATGGCGTGAAAGATTTCCCATCACGAATAGCGTCAAACGCACTGCCCATCACGCCTTTTATTCTGGCACCGTGTGAGATGTCCTCGCTGAACTGCACACCTTCGGTTGTGTGAACCTCAATCAACGGTTCGCCATTCTTGCCGTACTGCTCAAATACGGATGCTTCTGTGCCGATAAATCGGAAGAAGTGATCGCCACCACGCTTGCCTGACGGATAAGTATAACCTGATTCAATAATCCCTGTGATGCCGTTTTCTGTCCTGAGCACACCGATACCGCTATCCTCCACATTCCGATTATACATTGCATTGGACATCACCGCACCAACCACTGTAATCTCCTGATCTCCTACAAACTGAAGGAATGTGTCAATACCGTGCGCCGCCTCAACTGCCCAGCACCCACCGCCAGATATATTCGGATCGTTGTGCCAATAGGAAGGTGTCGGGTCATAACGGGATGGCGGACCGTTGTTCAGCCTGCTATTGTATAACACAAGGTCACCCATGCTGCCATCGTCAATCATTTCTTTGACGACACTTACAATTTTGCTTGCACGGTTCGGCAGCACAAGCGCGCTAAGGACACCGTGCTTTTCGGATGCCTCTGCCGTAGAGCGCAGCCGATCTGCACAATCCGCAAACGGTTTATCCAAAAGGTACGGGATACGTCTGTCTACACATGCCTGCACGTGAGATGGCATTTCGATATGTTTGCCTGCGACAAGTACAGCGTCAGGTTTAGTAGCATCCAGACAGTTGTCTGCAGAATCGAATGCTGGCGATTGAAAGTCGTTTGCTAACTGTTCACGTGGCGAATGCTCTGCATCCATGACACCTACGATTTCGTGTCCAAGTGCTTCTGCGGTGCGTGCCATGCTGCGCCCGTGATGGCTATAGGAGAGAAGTGCTATTTTCATGTTATGCCTCAGTTAATTTGTTATAGATTTCTGCTAATTCTTCACCCAGCAATTGTGGGTCTTTGCAGACATGGAAATCCCATTTTTTTAGTTTACCCCAATTATTCACTGCGGACACCCACCTTTTAGCAGCTGCATGTTTCGCGTGAACCTGATCCGGTTCAAAACCCTTTATTTCCAAAACGAGATGGACTCCATTTGTGAGTCGTACAATAAAATCTGGTTCGTAGAGATGAGAAAAACCGTTGTATTCATACGGAATGCCGAGCCCGAGATGGTCGTTCCGCACATAACATGCTACAACACCAGATTGCTCAAGCCGAAATTTAGCAGCACGTTCCCATGTGCCTGTATCCAGCACTACCTGATTCACATGACTCCTTTCTGTTGCCACACATGGCCGCGCCGTGAGAAAGTCAACATCAGCCGATGTGCCAATCGGGGCATAGCGATTGAGAATCGGCAGCATCGGAATTTCACCTTTTGTCTCATCGGGTTGAATAGCAGTCATCAGACGTTCTACAATTAGCGTAACGTATTTCTCTTGACCGAGTTCACAAGGGTCACATCCATGGAAGTCAACCTTTGTTCTAACATAAGCATCAACGTACTTATAGACTTGCGGAAAAAGACGGTGTCGAGAAGACAATCTGAGTTTTGGGTTGCTGTCCGGATCTGGGGCGGTTTGCCTGTCCCCGACCAGTTTGAGAACAATTCGATGCGCAATCTCAAATTGGATGGCTTGTAAATGTGTGGTTCGGTAATATTCCTCGCGGTCTTGAAGGAGAGTACCTCCTGGACCAGATGCTGAAGGTGTACCAATTTCGTATCCCACAGCGGGTTTGACATAGAGGGCAGTGGGATTCAGTTCCGGTTGGATGCTGAGTGGTTCCGTTGAGTCAATATCTGCCTTGATTTCATTTTTTTGTAGGGCAAAAGCGTATCCTTCTACAATCGGAAATCGTATCTCAAAATCTTCACGATCAGGTAATGCTCTGACGTGATTTTTCGGTTTGTCATCTGGTTCGCGGCCTTTTGTGGGTCTACCTCTGAACGGGATAACCGAAAACGGTATACCGTAAACATCAACATATTCCTCGGTAAGCAACCCTGTTTCTGGGTCTGGCGTATAATTCATTCTGCGTAACCCACGCCCGACTACCTGTTCACAGAGCAGTTGACTGGTAAAAGCACGCAACCCCAGAATATGTGTTACGTTGTTTGCATCCCAACCTTCGTTTAGCATTGCAACTGAGACAACGCATCGTATCTGTGCCCCTGGCTTACCAGGTTTTCCTATTGTTGCAACAATTTCTCTGAGTTCTTCTGCGGCTTGCGATGTGCTCTGATTTGGATTGGCACTTTCCGCTTGTGCCAGCATTTTGCTGTCAATACGCAGCGTTCGTTTTACGTCTTCGGTGTTGGAAAAAAAATCGGGGAAAATAGGACCTCGTCCATAGACTGTTTTCGTCTTGTTTTTCTTTTTACTTTTTCCGATGGTGCCGCTGTCGTCAACTACGTCTTCGACTCGTTCACCAGAAATTTTTTGATAAAAATATTCTGCGATATCCGTATTGGCACATACGATAATCAGGACTGGCGGTGTTTTTTCTTGTGCATCTGATGCTGTCTCAATATATCCAAAACGTTCTGTCCACTGGCTGGCAAGTGTAATCAGTGCTGGTTCTGCCTCACTATAAATGGCATCCGGTTTCGGTGTTCTTGTCCGTCTTCCTGGCGTTGTGTCCACAACTGAAAGATCGTCAACAATCGTTTTCCACAGACGAAAGTATTTCGGTTCAGGTCTTCCGGTGGTATCACTTACAGGCAGTCGAGGTATTTTCGTGATACCGCTTTCAATTGCGTCAACCAATCCAAAATCGCTCACAAGCCAAGGGAACGGAGAACCTTCGCGGTAACCACTGCCTTTAATGTAAAACGGTGTCGCTGAAAGGTCAACACAAAATTTGATACCACACCCGACGTTAATCTTGTCTAAACCTTCTACCCACACGGTAGCATCTTGACGTTCCCGCTTTTCCTCTGCGGAGAGTTTTTCCTCAATCGGTGCAGGACGATAGGCGTGATGTCCCTCATCGTTTAGCACCATAATAGGCGCGCGATCATGAAGTTCACCTAACACACGTTTGGCAAAAACGTCTGGTGTTTCCTCGCCTTTATTGACAACTGTGTAGGTCTGTCCGCCTTCTTTATGTTCGGATTCAGGGGCAAATTGATGCCAATTGGTAACTAACACCTTCCCACTATTGAGCAACGGACGGAGTTTTGTTGGAATGAGTTCAAATTCGTCATAGTAGTTGTCTGATGATTCTGGGCGTAACACTTGCAGCCGTTGTTTGATAGTTAGATTCGGACAAACAACAAGTGCTGCTGCAGGGAAACGTTCATCAGAAGGTACTTTGCCACGATTACAAAATGCCCACGCGATGAGCATTGCCATAACAACAGTCTTGCCGCTGCCAGTTGCCATTTTACAGCCGTAACGGATCAAATCTGGAATATCGAGATCGTTAGGGGAATCAACTAATTTGGAAAGATCATCTTTGGAAAATTTAGGATTAAAGCGTGGTCCCTTCTCTCTCTGGAGTATTTCAACGAGATAGATAATTGTTTCAACTGCTTCGCGTTGACAGAAAAAGAGTCGTCTTAACAGGTCTTCGCGTCCCCAGTGTCTCAGCAATTCTTTTGTTACATTTGTAGCACTTTCGTATTTTGAGTTACGCCACCGCCGGACATCATCGCGGAGTGCATTCACTAACGGTAGATCATCGCGTTGTTCTTCTTGGAAAAGTTTAAGTTGATCGCTGCCGGTACGTTCTGTTTTGTACCAATATCCTGCCTCGCGGCGTCCGGATTGCTTGGATGCCTCACCTGTTTGTGTATCATAAACCCAGTGTGCAGTGGGTTCTTCGTACGGGCTGCACAGGATCGGTTGTTCAACGGGTTGGATTGGGAGTTGAAGTTGGTCTTTGTTCATGGAGATTCCTCGTTTTCTGTGTATATTCTATGATGTTTATTCCCATCAGATGTCTCGAGCCGCTTACCAACTGCTACACTGTATATAGAATTACGCAATGAGTAGTTTTGGATTGTATTTCCATATTTTCTGAAAATTTTCTTTACAAATTGTAAAATACATTTGACTCTGTTTTTTATGATGTGTTATACTTTTTAAAAGTAAAAGTTTGCATCGTCTAAGACTAAATAGGAGGTTATTCAGATGAGTAATGACCAATTTCAAACTCTTATGCAAAAGTTTGAATCTCTTGTACAAAAGTTTGAATCTCTTGAGGAAAAGGTTGATAAAAATCACGCTGAGACTATGAAAAGATTTTCTAATCAAGAGACAACTTTGTCTAATTTAATCACAACTATCTCCAATGCACAAGCAATTATATCTAATTAGGACTTACGCATTCCCCCTTGATAAGGGGGGTTGAAAAGGCGTTATTTCAGTCATTTAACCCCCTAAATCCCCCTTATCAAGGGACTTTTCAATACATTGCGTAAGTCCTGATCTAATAATCAATCTGTTATTTCCAGTATGAAAAACACTTTATCTGATATTCAAAAAGCATAACACACCGATCAGGAAAAAACAACCGTTGAATATCTTATTAAAGGAGTGAGTGACGCTACATCTAGTACAATAGGGAGAATCTATCATGTAAAAGGTCCTTCGTAGCCTTGTTGAGAAGGTGGTTTCGGAATAGGTTCTCCATCCTCTTGATAACATTCTTTCATCAATTCCCAGGCTGTTTTTAACTCAGCTAACGTTTCGGCAGGTGTCGGTCCAAAAGCCGAAACATTGGGGAGTTCCACGAGGTGGGCGAGATAGTCACCATCTTCATCGTAAAATACATTGATTGTGAAACCGTCAAAAAAATCTTTGTTCATTATTGACACATAAGGATTTCAGTTTTCATACGTCTTGGAAAACATTATAGCAAAACAACGCGCTTTTTGTAAAAGGCGCGTTGTTTTTGCTGTGCAGATTGTACCTACTTTTTAGGCGGTTTAGATGATCCGGGAGATTTAGTAGGTTTGTTCGTTGTAGAGTTGGATTTTGATGGTGGAGAGGACTGCCCTGGTCTCCTTGGTGGTTTGCGCAGGGGTCTTCTCGGTCCAACAGCTTCTAAAAATTCATTGTGCCCCGTTTTGGAAAAATTATTCGCGTTTTTTTTCATAATGATACCCTATAGTTTTATACCGGACGCTCCTTGTAGCATCATCCTTGCCGCTGCTTATACATTGAAATAGACATATTCAGTATAACACAGTTTAACAAAACATGCAAAATATTTATCTGTTGGGAGGTGTAAGTATTTTGCAGTTTCTGAATCGCGGATGACTCGGATGAACGCGAATTTTAAGAGGTATTTTGTTACAGCCATGTCTTTTGGAAAATGATTGTGGATATGTGAAGGGATAATCCGCGAAATCTGCGTAATCCGTGATAATCCGCGATTCAGAAAATGGTTACGGCACACGGAGTGTGCCTACTACTTTTAATACTTCCGCTCACCTAAAGCATGCACGCGCATCACCTCATTCCCCCGCGGATCAATTACCTTAACAGCAACGCACGCATGCTCACCCGCAGCAAACGGCAAAGATTCTGTACCACTAAACTTCTCAAAACATTCTGGGTCAACCACGCCTTTGAGATCACGAGCAATTTTGTCCCACGCACTTTTATCAGGAAAAAAGGCTTGGGTGATGCAGAAGTCTCGCCCGTTATAGTCAGAATCAACGAACCACGCTGCAACCTTATCCGCACCTGCAGAATTCACCGTGTTGTCCACCGGATTATAAATGTCTACACCCTCCATTTTGACAATATATTCTCCACTGTCCGTTGTTTTGAGCTCCGTACGTGGCAGTCCAAACACGGTAAACAGCTGACTTGTTGGCGTTTCCTTTAGCAGTTTTCCCATTGCAACATCTGGATTGATATAAGCCATGTGGGCACGAACTCTTGGATTCGGATCTTCTTGGATTATCGCTTGCGATGCACCATCAAAACTGAATCCTGCAAAAACCAATTCATCATAACCTCTACGCGAAGCAATCGGCAAGCAATCTTCGACTAACACCGAAGTCACAGGACCGTGTTGTGGACCGAAAACAACAGCGACAAGACGTTGTTCTTCGTTATCTGTTTCCCATTCACCTTCAGCGTGAAGTACATCGCCTTCAATCGGATCAAGTGTGGCAAATTTCATCGTTTTGTTTTCCGCAAACCGCACACCATCATTTTTAAGCAAACGAATCATCTTGTCAAGATATGCTTCTGCATTAACTGCCTCGTCCCCCTCTTTATCTTCATAAGTGTCCAGCTCTTCTATCGGTTCACCTCCGATGGGAGAATCAAGATCAAGCGATTCTTCTGCAGGTTGCACTGCTTCTACAGTGAAGGGACCGCTCACCCGTATCCGCTTTCTGTCCACTTCCGGTTGATCGACTAACTCCTCACCTTCGGAGGATGCGGCGATGCATTCGTTGACCTCATCCATCTTTGCACGCCATGCATTACGATAATCTGTCAACACATTTTGTAACGCTTCGGGCCAATCAGGGTCGGTGTCAAAAGGCACTTCCCACTCCTGCCATGCTGTATCAGGCAGCTGCCAACGCCGACGGTCAGCATCCGTGATGGACCTTTTCCCTTCACGTGTTTCCTTCTCTGCAAGTTTGGCGAGTAATTGGGTGCGGATTTTTTGCGTGACTTCCACTAAAGCACTGTTCAACGTTTCTAACTTCTCTTTGAGAATCGGCTCATGCTTTTCAAAGATTGGGTCAAGTGCGGTGTTTTGGGCAATGCTTTTGAGGGTTATGTGCGGGACGTTTTTGTTGACGAATCCGCCTGCAATGCCTTTCGATTCGTCTTTGAGTTGGTAATACTCAAAACTACTTGTCAAGAGACGTTGCCGTGCTAAGGCGACAGCAACGCGGCTGGTATCTATAGTAATCCAACGTCTACCGTATTGCTCAGCAACGTAGGCAGTTGTGCCACTGCCACAGGTTGGATCAAGGACAAGATCGCCAGGGTCTGTGGTCATGAGTAAGCACCGTTGAATTATTTTAGGATTAGTTTCCACTATATATCGTTTAGATTCGCTAAATCCAGCGGCGGTGTCTGTCCAACTATTCTCCATTTGAATTAATGGAAAATCATTATGATATTGTCTATAGTAGAGATTCTTGCCTAAAACTAATAACCTTTTAGCAAATGATAAACGCTTTGTCCCATCCAAAGTTGTACGCCAACTTTTACGACTCAATGGACTAAAGTTTTTCCCTTCATATTCAAAATCATAGGTACAAGAAGGGGTATATCCAGAAGATGTTAGTACTGATCTCTTAAATACCTTTCGTAATTCTTCTGAGGACAAAACTTGGATCTCGGATCTTGACAGTTTTTCATAAGTTCCGTCACCTCTATCAATAAAAGAGAATTCTGATTCATCAAACAAATCTCTATGGTAGAACATTGGTCGAAATTTGATCTGTTCTATATCTTTTGTATACCATAAAATATAATCATAAATGCGAGCTATCCCTTTTTGCCCTAATGGACTCATGCTCCTGAAATTAATCATCGCATGAAAATTTTTACTCCCGAATACTTCATCCATTATAACACGCACCCGATGAATATTCTCATCGCTAATCTGCACAAAAATGCTGCCGCTATCTGTCAACAGTTCTTTTGCGACAATCAGTCTATCTCTTAGGTAAGCGAGATAAGAGTGAACACCGAGAGTCCACGTATCACGGTATGCCTTAATCTGTTCCCGTTCGCGAGTCAAATCTTGTTCTCTATCCTTTACATCGCGCTGAAAGACGGTGGGTTGAAAGTTAGAGGCAAACTTGATTCCGTAGGGTGGGTCAATGTAGATCATCTGCACCTTGCCAGCAAGGTCTTCGCGGTGTGCAAGGGAACTCATGACGGTGAGGCTATCACCGAGGATAAGTCGGTTTGCCCAATCCACGTCGTGTTGGTAAAAATCGACTGCTTCGTTATATTCTTGCTGCGGGTCGGCAAAGAGGCTACGTTGAACGTTTTCGCGTTCTGCTACCTTCAAAATGGCTTTTGTACTCACGCGTTCATGTATATGCAACGCAACTGGATCCACGGCAAAAGATTTTGTTTCCTGTTTGCCTGCCCATTCCAGCCACGGTTCGTGGTGTTTAAGTGCATCTGCGATTGTTTTTGCTTCTGCCGGAGAAAGTTTTCGCTCCTGTGCGATTTGGAGCAGTTCGGGGAGTTTGTCAGCATCGCCTTTTGGGTCAAATCGGAGGTTTGGTGGCAAGTGTGGATTGTATGCGTATTCCTGCTTCGGCTTTTCGTGGATTTTGCCTTGTGCTGCAATGCCAGCGGGTGGGTTGTTCTTTCGTTTTTCGTTGTGTCGGTAATCCTGGACCTCTTTCTCAGTGCGTTTTTTTGTTGCCATAAATGCCCTCCTTTGTTGTTATCAGGGATAATACCTTAAACTGTGGCTGAGGTCAAGTGATTTTCACAAATAAAAAACAGGTAATTGATTAAATTGTGCAAATTTGACAAAATACCTTGCAGATTGAACATCTATCACAAAATATCAATCAACGGAACACATGGTGTAGAAGTTCCAAATGAAGATTAACTATTAAATAGGACTTACGCATTCCCTCTTGATAAGGGGGGTTAGGGGGGTTGAAAAGGCGTTATTTCAGTCATTTAACCCCCTAAATCCCCCTTATCAGAGGGACTTTTCAATACATTGCGTAAGTCCTGTATTAAATTGGGTAATTCTATTTTATGACAAACCCGGTAGGTGCGGTTTCCTAACCAATTCAGAATACCGAACGCGTATTCTGACATACCCTTATGCGTCAATTTAAGGGAGTGAATCTGTTTTTGTCCGTGTTAGACAATGTGAACCAGGATTCACAGGATTAGCAGGATTAGCAGATTTTCAGGATTATTCCTCATCAAGTTCCTTCTTGCAGATTTAGCAACAACACACCAGTCCAAACGCTACGCTTCTGCAAATGATCTGTTGGGACAAAGGTTTCTTCAATCCTGCAAATCCTATAATCCTGTGAATCCTGGTTCAGACAATAAAAAATCTTGTCCTATCAGGATTAGAAAGCCTTCCCATAAGAAAGATTAGACGCTAAATTGACGCTTATGGTGCGGTTTCCTAACCAATGCAGAATACCATACGGGGAATGCCAAAAGGCATTCATACCGTTGATTTGGCGTATTCTGCCGAATACAAAAATATGATTTATCAAACTCACGTTAATTATAGGTTTTACGATACAACTTCACTGTTACTTTTGCTAAGCCATCAATACTTTTAATATCGAGAATCATATCTGAAACGTTTTGTTTGCCGTGAAGGAATGTTTCAAGGGTTTGCACGTCAATGATTTCTTGTCCATCGATAGCGACAAGGAGCGCGCCAGGTGGAATTTTTGCGTTGAATCCGGGCGAATTTTTCTTAACTTTTTCAACAATAATGCCGCTATCCTCATCAGTTAGATAGGTATATCTCAGATGATTACCGCTTTCCAATTTTCGCACGGCTAACCCAAGCGTTTTCCAGGCAACAGAATTATCTTTAACTGGACGTCCCATTAATTCAGGTGGCATTTCATCAATAGTCACATTGAGTGTGATTTCTTGTTTATCCCGTAAGACTTTCAGCGCACATTGCTTGCCGATTTGGCATTCTACAATTATCATTTCGAATTCAGAGAGTCTTGCTACTTTTGCTCCATCCAATTCGACGATAATGTCGTTGCGTTTTAAACCGCCCTTGGCCGCAGCCGTGTTCGGTTTTATTTTTATAATTTTAATACCTTGTGGGACATTACGCATATCAGCATCAAAATAGCCACGAATAATCCTGCCATGTGTGATCAGTTTATTCCCAATTGTTTTTGCGAGATTGCTATTGATAGCTAAGGTTGATCCTTCGCCTGGGTTTAAGGAATTTATACCAATAACCTCCCCTTGAATATTTAGTAAAGGACCGCCGCTACTGCCGGGGTTAATCCAAGCATCCGTTTGGATGTAATTACGATGATATTGAAAGAGTTTTGCATCTGCATGGTAACAGCGTTCTTTTCCACCGACGATACCTGCTGTCACAGTATACCTGTATCGTAACGGGTCACCGATGGCGATAGCAAATTGTCCAATTCGAACCTTCGTTGAATCCGCTATTGTGAGAACCGGGAACTCTTCTTCTCGTTGAATTTTTATAACCGCAATATCAGTGTTCTGGTCACTTCCGACAACTTTCGCATCAAGTTTGCTGTTATCAAACAAAGTCACCGTGATACCTTTTGCTCCACGGACGACGTGTTCATTTGTTAAGATATAACCATCTTTCCGAAAAATAAACCCTGAACCTGTGCCTGATGTCCTGACAGGTTTGTTGTCCTTTAATTCTTCTTTTATAATAGAAAGACTGACAATAGCAGGCATGCTCTGATCTACGATATTTGCGATGGCGTTTTCAAATGCGCTTAGAATTTCCAAATCGCTTGGCGGGTTCGGCTGGTTAGTTGACGGTGCACATGCACTGATAATGGTAACAAAAACGAGCAGAACCATGTAGTATTTTGTATTACTTTTCATCAGAATACCTCTTTTTAGTGTGTTTATTTGGGAAGAGTTATAGCACAAACTGTTTGGAATCAATAGTGTTTTTTATAGGTGGGGCTAAGGTAACCCAAAACCATCCCAGTGAGAATAGGCATCCTATTTCCGAGCTCATTGTAAGACTACTCAGTTTATACAGTGGTCTTGTCTGCTTTTTACTTTTCGTGTTTATTGCAAAGTATACATTATTTTCTGTGTAGTGTCAAGGTGTTTTTAGAGGGGGCAGAGTTATTTAACGTGAGTTTGATAATAGGAGAGGACAGACACATTCCTCTTTTAAAGTCCCCCTTGAATGAAGATTAAGTTTTTAATTGGGTAATTATAATTTACTCCATCCCCCGGTAGGTGCGGTTTCCTAACCACACCAGCCTTCGATCCATATTACCTGATTTATTTCTTAATCTTCATAATAAAACTATCCTATTGCTATATCCCCCCCAATATGCTAAAATATTAAAAATCGCTTTAATAATCATGGAGAAAAATGAAAACAACAGTTAGTATTGTAGACGATGCCTTTTATATTAACGAAGAAATCACCTACCAAGGACGTTTCTATGAAGGCCACAAGATAGAAGGTTTGCTGCTCAATAGTCGCATGGTGCAAGGTATTTTTGATGATCGGAACCCGGAAACTATACACCGATGGGAATATTCGGACACGGGTAAATGGGACCCTGAACGTAACACACGCGAATTTTTAGCGGCAATGCCAACGTGGCGCGCGCACGGCGTATTAGCATTCACGATTAACTTACAAGGTGGAAGTCCGGAAGGATATTCTAAAGCGCAACCGTGGCACAATTCGGGCATAGAAGCAGACGGAAACCTCAATCCAGATTACCTCTCCCGACTCAAACGCATTCTTGATTTTGCTGACGAACTGGGGATGGTCGTTATTCTCGGATACTTCTATTTTGGGCAAGACCATCGACTCACAGATGAAACCGCTGTAAAACGCGCTGTAGACAATGCAACCCAATGGCTCTTCAATAACGGCTACACCCACGTAATTGTTGAAGTTAACAACGAATGTAACGTTAGATATTCCCATGAAATTTTACAGCCAGAAAGGGTTCATGAACTGATTGAACAGGTGAAATCGACAACGCGCGATGGCAGGAGATATCTTGTAGGCACAAGTTACGGTGGTGGTCGTGTACCGTTTGAAAATGTCGTACGTGCCTCTGATTTTCTTCTTGTTCACGGTAACGGAGTCAAAGACCCGAACCGAATCATTGAAATGGTACAACAAACGCGGCACGTCCCAGGGTACCGTCCGATGCCGATCCTTTTCAACGAAGATGACCACTTCGATTTTGATAAACCTCTTAATAACTGTATCGCTGCAATTAGTCAGTACGCTTCATGGGGTTATTTTGACCCAGGAGAAAATGACTATCACCACGGTTATCAATCTGTACCAGTGCAATGGCAGATTAACACACCGCGTAAACGTGCTTTTTTTAATAAAATTCGCGACATTACAGGATATAACAATTAGAAAGGAACACAGAGAATGCCACAAGGAATTCAACCATACCATTTTGCCATTGCCATCGGTGTTATTATTATGTTTGCTACGAGCATTCGGATACTCAAAGAATACGAACGCGCTGTCATCTTCCGATTGGGACGTTTCAACAACACACGCGGGCCCGGGCTCGTCCTGATGATACCTTTCTGGATCGAGCGAATGCAACGGGTGAGTCTACGCGTTATTGTCAATGATGTTACGCCGCAAGATGTGATTACGAAAGACAACGTTTCCGTTAGCGTCAACGCAGTCCTGACCTTCCGAGTAACCGAACCAGATAGGGCTGTAATTGAAGTAGAAGACTTCGGTTTTGCAATTGGTCAGATCGCACAAACAACACTCCGAAGCGTACTGGGACGCGCAGAACTTGATGACCTGCTTTCCGAACGCGAAAAACTTAATCAGGATTTAGAGGATATTATTAAAAGGCAGTGTGAACCGTGGGGAGTTGAAGTACAAGCGATGGAGATTAAACACGTTGACCTGCCAGTAGAAATGCAACGCGCAATGGCAAAACAGGCAGAAGCAGAACGGGAACGGAGAGCAAAGGTAGTGCATGCCGAAGGTGAATTTGAGTCTGCAGATATCCTAACCAACGCCGCTGAAATCCTAAGTAAAACACCCACCTCTATCCAACTACGATTCCTTCAGGCATTGGTAGAAGTGAGCGCGGAGAAAAATTCAACCCTCATATTTCCAATTCCGATTGATCTACTCACACCATTTCTAAATAGTGAAACAAAAAAGGAAGGGGAAAACGAATAGAAAAGGATATGATGTTTTACCAGTCTTCATCAAAGAAGGGCATACTCGGATAACTATAAACATTCCCCTCATAGTTACGGAGTTGGATTTCATCGTCATCAAAAGCGACAACAGGATCAGGCATTAATGCGATTTTGCCACCACCGCCCGGCGCGTCAATCACATAATGCGGCACGCCGAGTCCTGATATATGCCCCCGTAACGCAGCTACAATCTCTAACCCAGTTTTAACCGCTGTACGGAAATGGTCAGTCCCAACAACAAGGTCCGCCTGATAGATATAATACGGCTTCACACGAATTCGTAACAAACCTTTCATCAGTTCTACCATAACTGCAGGGTCATCGTTAACACCTTTGAGCAGCACCGCCTGATTACCGAGTGGAATTCCTGCATCAGCTAACATGCCGCATGCTTTTTCCGTTTCCGGTGTAATTTCTCGTGGGTGGTTAAAGTGTGTGTTGATATAAAAAGGGTGATACTGTTTCAAAATTGCGCACAATTCAGGGGTAATACGTTGTGGCAACGTTACCGGGACTCGTGAACCTATGCGGATAATCTCTAAATGTTCTATAGCACGTAATCCACCGACGATTGTTTCAATTTTTTTATCTGTCAACATCAGTGGGTCACCGCCAGAAATAATGACATCTCGAATCTCAGGATGAGATCGAATATAGGCAAGACCGGTCTCAATATTGTTTTCTGAAATTGAGTGAGGATCACCGACTTTCCGTTTGCGGGTGCAAAAGCGGCAATAGATCGGACACATATAATTGACATAAAACAGCGCACGGTCAGGGTATCGGTGCGTTACATTTGGCACTTCACTGTCGTCTTCTTCGTGAAGCGGATCCTCTACACCTGTGCTGATTAGCTCACGAGTATCTGGAACTACTTGTTTCCAGATCGGGTCTCCAGGTTTCTCAATCAAACTGAGATAATATGGATTGATGCGGATCGGAAATTCTTTATGAATACGCCGCATTTCCTCTACATCAACATCAAATACAGCTGCAAGTTTTTCAGGTGTGTTAACAGTATCCCTAACAAGTTGTTTCCATTCTTCCATATATACGATCCTTTGACAGATAAATTACTAACGGTTACTGAAAAACTTTCTGGACAAAGTTTAATTATTCGTTTCCTTTATCAGTTTTAAGCGTTACAAATAGGTAACTGAGTAATCTTTATCAATATTTTAATTAAGACAACAAGTAAATAATTTCTTTCTTCACAAACAAATTCATGATACATGAATTTGAACTGGAAGTCAAGTGAAATATTTTCACTTCTTTTTTTATGTAAACTTGAAATGATAACAAAACACGCTATATAGTCAAACATTATTGGGTTTATTGTAAGAGTTTGGCAAGATTACCTTGACATTAGACACTTTAATATGTTACTTTAAACTGTTACTAATGGGAGGTGATAGTAGTGCTCAGAATTCCGACTGAAAATCAAAAAGAACGCGAGCTTGTAGCCACTTTGAAACTACTATCTCCCGGTACGTCTCTTCGAGAGGGTATTGATTTTATTATCCAATCCAACACGGGAGGTTTGATCGTTGTTGGAGATACCCCCGAAATCTTAAATTTGACAGAGGGTGGGTTTCGGATAAATTGCTCGTATACGCCTACACGCCTATCTGAATTAGCAAAAATGGATGGTGCTATTATCCTCTCATCGGATATGAAACGTATTGTCCGCGCGAATGTCACACTTATGTTAAATACCGCCATTGTTTCTAATGAAACAGGATTACGCCATCGCGCAGCAGAAAAATTTGCGAAAGAGACAGGGCATATTGTACTGGCTGTCTCAAGGCGCCGTAATACGCTTACCCTATACACAAGAAACCAACGTTATATTTTTCGTGAACGCCCCGTTTTAATCTCCGGTGCCAACCAAGCCATGCTTGCACTAAGGCAGTATGTCAAAACTATGCAGCACGTTGTCGCAACACTGAACTGGGCAGAACTCAATGGCACCGTTACCTTAGCAAATGTAATTACGGCAATTCAAGTATGTGAACGGGTTAGACGCACAGAACATGAACTTAACAGATACCGGATTGAATTAGGGACAGAAGCACAATCTCTCCAACTGATACCATCAGAATTATCAACAGAAATCGAAAGAGCTTTACTCATCATCAAGGACTATTATAGAGAGAAAGAAAAAAGTGAATATAGTGAATATCAAGTGTATGAACATATTTTTGGACTCGATGCACCTGATTTAGCTACGGAGAGCAATATAAGTGAAGCGCTTGGGTATCCGCAGGATTTTAGTGAGTATGTAGAAACGTTAGCACCACGTGGATATCGGATGCTTAGCCAAATACCGCGTATCCCAATGAATATCGTTCAAAATATCGTTCAAAACTTCAAAACGTTAGATGCAATTGTCACATCAAACATTGACGCGCTGCAAAACGTTGAAGGTGTCGGCAAAACGCGCGCAACAGCAATTAAAGAGGCACTTGTGCAAATGAAAACCGGAACATCACAACCGCAGGTTTTAAGCCTGCCAATTTTTGATTGGGATTGAAAGAGAGTTCTTATATAAAACAGGACTTACACGTTCCCCCTTGATAAGGGGGTTAGGGGGGTTAAAAGTTGCTATTTCAGTCCTTTAACCCCCTAAATCCCCCTTATCAGTGGGACTTTAAGAGAAAATGCGTAAGCCCTGTGAAATTAACGGGACGGTAGGTGCGGTTTCCTAACCGCACATAGATAAAATCTTCAAAATACAATTTTACAAGTTACAAGTAAGGAGTGTAAAAATGAAACTATTCCGTGTTATTTTCGAAAGGAAATTATTTGAAAAACACTATCAATTATTAAGCAGGATACTTTTTTCGGGTGTGTTCCTTTTTCCAGTATTTCTTGCCGCATGTGGTGGAAAACTTGGAACGATTCAACAGCAAGATGTTGACGGACAGCTCACCCAAGCAGAGCAAGCGATCAAATTAGCACATGATGTAAATGCACCTTCTCTCGCCTTTGAGGAGTATGAACAAGCAGAAACTTATCTCGAAAAGGCAAAAGAGGCATTGAATCAGAACAATGGAATTGATGCACTTCGGTTTGCTACGCAAGCAATTACGCATGCGAAAATTGCGCAGCGAAAAGCTGTGCAAAACACATTGAATGCTAAATTGAACGCAAATATTCTGGAAAAAGATGCTCTTATCGTTGAGCTTAGAAAAGACATCAATACCAAGAAAACTGAAATTTCAGGTTTAGAGACTGGAATCCAGCAACTTCATGAAACAGAGAAGGACCTCCAGCAAACTATCAGTCAACTTGAAAGAGAGAAACAGAAACTGAGTGATACTCGGAAAGTCAGCGAGCAAACAGTTACTGCACTCAAGGAATCCTTAAAATCTATTCAAGTGAGAGTGGCGCGTTCTGAAGCAGATGTGCAAAATTATGGCCGCCAAGTGAAAGAACTCACCCGAAAACTTGAAGCCGCTGAAACAATGGCTAAATCCTCAAGTAAACAAAAGCGGGCAGCTGTTGCTGAAACTGAATCTCTCAAAAAACAGTTGCGTGAACAAGCTAAGGTTTACACTGATATGTTGGAAAAAGCCAAAAAGCAGAATATCGCAGCTGAACATCAGGAATATATGAAAAAAGCTGCTGAACAAGCACGCGCCGCCGCGAAGCAATTGCCGAGTACTAAGGCACCGCGTACACATAGAACATCACTTTCCACCCAGCAAATTAATGCTGGAAAAGCTATGCTAAATAAATGGGAAAAAGCATGGAATAGCAAAAATGTTGATGCACATCTTGCATTCTACGCCCCAAATATTACTGTCAAGAAAATTCTTACGCAAGAAAGCAAAGAAAATGAGAGTGCTATTGACTCCAATCGAATTGAGGCTGCTTTTCGTGAGATGAACGCGCAATCTTGGCAGAAAACAAAAAGTGCTACTGAAGTAGAACAAGAAAGTGTCATCGGAACATATAGATTAAGCCGATTAGTGTCTCCTGCTCAAACAGAGGATGATACCGCTTTATATGATGTCTGGATTCGGGAAGTATGGGCTCATCAGGTTCAAGGTAAATGGAAAATTTATCGAGAAACTTGGCAAATCTATGAAAATTTCCCATACTATTAGGAGGCGAACTGATGAACAACTTTCCAAATACTACACAGAACAATTCTAAATTCTCGGTGCCAAATTCCCTAAAATGGGGTGCTATCGTCGTTTTAATTGTGATTTTGGCTGTTGGCGGCATTCTGCTCAGCCGTTCCAGTGAAACGCCTGCAGGATTTTTGGCAAAATGGAAAAATGCTGTTGAATCAGGAAACCTAAAAAGTTACGATGCGCTCTGGGTTAAAAAGGCGCAAACCCAACCTAATTCAGGGTATCTAAAAACCGCAGACCTCTTTAAAGAAAAAATCGAAATAGAGGTCAATATCGCTAACGCTGTAAATAGAACCCGTAAGGACCCGCAGGATCCGAATTACTTGCGGATTGAAGAAGTCCCAATGCTCATCCGTCCCGATGGCGAACCTTTGATTCAATCAAGAACCCTGACTATCGCCAAAATCGGACTCATTCAACAACGTTGGAAACTTGTCAGAGATGAAGTTGTGAATGAAGATTTTGGTTCTGATCTCAGTACTTTTGAAGCAGAAGTCACTGTTGGGACGACAACTCAAACTAACAGCCCTATTGCTCCATTCGTATTACAATGGAAAAAAGCGCTTGAATCGCAGAATCAAAAGAAGTACGATTCACTCTGGGATAAATCAGCCCGAAAAAAGCGAATAGATAATTTCCGGCTTGCTCGCTTCCATATGTCCCAAGATTTAGCAGTTGATCTAAGCCAAGTTAAATATACCGCTGTTGCCCACTCAAAAACCCGACACGTAGCTGACAATATCAGTGTTACGGTTAGCAGTAGCAATGGAACTATCATAGAAACGCATCCTCGCACACTAACGATTGAGAAGAAAGGTTTCTTTTTTAGACGGTGGAAACTGATAAACGATGAGATAGGCGATGATTATCTTACTGACCTTCCTATTTCTCAACAGGACCAACCGGATATTGACGTTGTTCCAGAAGAATCTGATGCAGGTATCTATAACGGCAACGCACCGATTGATACACAACTCAAAGTAGGTCAAATTCTTTTCAAATGGCAGAAAGCATGGGAGGAGAAAGACCTTGATACGTATATGTCAATCTATGCAGAGAGAGCACTCATCACCCGCGTTACCGTGCGGGGTGGCAAAGAAACCCCCATCTATTTACGAAAAAAACAGCTTCGTGAGAAAATGAAGAAGTTAAACACACTCTATGCTGGTATTCAGGTGGGGATATCTAATTTGGAGATTAATGGGGATAGGGCTGTTGCAGATGCCACGTTTTTGCAAGAATTCAAAGGGACACCTGCATCAGGTACACGCCCAGCATATCGCGATGTCGGGACGAAAAAGTTGATCCTCATGATCGATCCTTCTGACGGATACTGGAAAATATATGCCGAAACCTGGAGTCGGTACGAGGATGTGCCTGAGTTTCCCAAAAACTGAATCTACAGTAAAATGGACAATTAATGGGACACTTTTGTAGAGCGACCTGTATGAAGATTAAATAAATATTTCGGTAATTTCTTCAGTCCCGTAGGGACGATATGTTTATAGAAAAACGTGTCCCGCCTCTCTTTAGTCCCGTAGGGACGATATGTGTGGGCAACGGTATTATGTAAACATATCGTCCCTACGGGACTGAAGACACCGTGTGCAGCCATGATCTATAAACATATCGTCCCTACGGGACTGAAGACACCCCAAACGGGTTTGTCTTCTTAAACTAACACCTATGTTAAACTAACACCTATGGTGCGATTTTCTAACCGCACACTTCGCAAAACGGATCACGTTAATTAATTGGGTATAAGATAATAGAAAAGGATATGGACTTCTCCACGTAGGAATAACTTAGAATCAACTTAAATGCACACTGAATATCAAACGAAACGAAAGATTGAATTTTCCGATACCGATATGGCAGGTATTGTCCATTTTTCGAGATTTTTCGTTTTTATGGAGGCCGCAGAACACGAATTTTTACGCAGTTTAGGAACAAGTGTTGCCACTGAATGGGATGGAAACAAAATCGGGTGGCCCCGGCTTACCGCCTCCTGTGAATATCTCAGTCCACTGCGATTTGAGGATGAAGTAGACATCCGATTATGGATATCCAAAAAAGGAACGAAATCACTCACATACCAATTTCATTTTACCCATGAAGGCAAAGATATTGCGCGGGGACAGCTTACCACAGTCTGTTGTATAACAAATCCGGGTGAAAAAATGCGCGCCATTCCTATTCCCGAATTCATCACTTCACAAATTGTCACACAATAATATAGCAATTTCCCAATGCTGTGGTTGCCTGAATATGCAAGAAACTGCCGGTAAAGCCCATCAACTTAAAATTTCAAACCTTTCTAAAGACTTTGGCAAATTGCAAGTCTTACGCAATATATCATTCAGTTTCAGCGCAGGCACATCCGTGGCAATTACCGGCCCTTCAGGTTCTGGCAAAAGCACACTTTTACATATTATCGGCACATTAGAAGAGCCTACTGACGGACGGGTTGAGATCAACGGTACTGATCCCTTTGATCTTTCTGAACCTGAACTCGCTCGGTATCGGAATGCTATAATTGGGTTTGTGTTTCAGGACCATCACCTTCTGCCGCAATACTCGGTGCTTGAAAATGTACTTATTCCTACACTCGCCTTCAAACAGCAGCCAGATGCGTCCACACTCGCACAAGAACTCTTGAAACAAGTTGGACTAACTGATCGCATGTCGCACCGCCCAGCCGAACTTTCTGGTGGGGAACGTCAAAGAGTCGCAATTGCTCGTGCCCTTATCAATAAACCGAATATCCTCCTCTGTGATGAACCAACCGGTAATCTTGACGCAACGACTGCGGCAACTATAGCAGATCTACTTTTTGAACTGCATCGTTCAGAACGAAACATCTTAATAGTCGTGACGCACAACCTTGAACTTGCTGGTAGGTTTGAAAATCGCCTCAAACTTGCTGATGGGATAGGCATTTTAGAAACAGTGGATGAAAAACAGTCTTAAAATTATGCGGACATTTTGGAGAACTGCAAAACACTATTGGCAAATTCATCTTATTGTTGCGCTTTGCACCGCAGTAGCGACAGGTGTACTTGCTGGTGCATTGATTGTTGGTGATTCCATGCGAGGCAGCCTACACAACATCACATTGGAACGCCTCGGTTCAATTCAACATGCGCTCATCGCCGACCATTTCTTTAAACTCGATGTATTAAATCGACAACATACCGTGCCAGCAATTCTGTTGAATGGAACGGTTGTCGCGGCTGAAACCGAAACACGTGCATCAAAAGTTAACGTCTATGGTGCAAATGACACCTTCTTTAGCCTTTGGAAAGATAATGCTGCCCCGAATTTGAGTAGTGCAACTGACAAACCTTTTGCAGACATAGTTATCAACGAGGCACTTCAAAACGAGCTGAAAGTCCAAATTGGTGATGCAGTTCTTGTTAATTTTCCGCAAGCAGTTGAAATCCATCCAGAATTCTTACTGGGTAAACGTGACGCAGCCGATGTTATCCAGAGACTTCGCTTAGTAGTCAGTGATATTGTCCCTACTGAAAACGCTGGCAGATTTAGTCTCCATGCACATCAAAGTCTTCCGCTGAATGCTTACATTGCACTTCCTGTTTTGCAAAAAGCTCTTGCACAATCTGGCAAAGTTAACACGCTGTTTTCTGCTGATGCTGCCCCTATTTCACCAGATACGTTAACTTTAACGTTGGAGGGACTTGGATTATATATTACAGAGCATGCCAACCATATTGATCTACAAAGTCAGCAATTCCTTTTAGAACCGGTTTTATCAGAAGCGGCACTATCGGTTGCGTCAGAAAACGACATTCCTACACTTCCCACCCTTACCTATCTTGCAAACACCATCTCTACTATTGATTCATCACAACAAAATGAGTCAACTGGTAACAACAAACAAATTCCATATTCAACAATTTTGGCAGTACCATTAGAAAAGGGTGAATTTGCTGAACATGCAAACAGATTCGTCAGCGAAAATGAACAAGGTGCAGTGGCAGGTAAATTAAATACACCCACTCCGTCTAATGAATTGCCTGAAATTTACCTCAATACTTGGGCAGCAGAAGATCTCGGTGTGAAAATAAGCGATAAAATAAGGGTTACCTACTATAGCGTCAATCCAGAAGAAGAGTACGTCACAGAGAACGCACAATTTATACTAAAAGGCATTTTACCCATTGAGGGCATCGCTGCAGACACAAACTTGATCCCAAAATTTCCGGGCATTCACGACACAGCTGACATATCCGAATGGGAACCACCTTTTACGATTGACTACAGTCTCATTCGTAGCAAAGACGAGGTGTATTGGGATAAGTATAAGGCAACGCCTAAAGCTTATGTTTCTTTAGATGTTGGTAAACGTCTTTGGCAAAACCGATTTGGTGACCTCACCACTATTCGGATGGGAACGGCACCAGGGCAGGACATAGAAGCAACCAGATCACTTTTTGAAACCGAATTCCTCAAAAAGATTGAGCCAGAACAGATCGGATTCCAATTCTTGTCTCTCCAAGAAGAGGGGCTTAAGGCATCTTCCGGTTCCACAGATTTTGGGATGCTGTTTAGCAGTTTGAGCGGTTTTATCATTATTGCGGTGGCACTGTTGGTCGGGATGGTCTTCCGAATCGGTGTAGAACAGAGAGCGCGTGAGGTCGGCATCCTCCAAGCAGTAGGTTACACGCTTACTAAAATCCGCCGCCGTTTCCTTTTTGAAGGAGTTTTCATTGCAAGCATTGGAAGTATATTAGGGTGTCTGATTGCGATAGGCTATGCAAAATTGATGATATTCGGTTTACAAACATGGTGGTTACCGGCTATCGGCACACCTTTTATGAAATTACACATAAACCTATTGAGTCTGCTTAGCGGTGCACTCATTTCACTTCTTGTAATGATATTCTCCATCCGAATGACTGTCCGCAAATTGGGTAAAGTTTCAACCGTATCACTTCTTGCTGGGCAAACTGATTTTAGTAAAGCAGATTCAAAACCGAAGACAAAAAATGTTAATATGTCAATAATTAGAATAATATATCTAATAATCTGTGTCATCGGGATACTTGTCGGTGCTTTGGTAGAGGATCCTATAGTTAAATTTACTATCTTTATCATCTGTATTTTGAGTTTAGGATGGACAATATTTGGAAAGTGGTTAAGGTCGCAGAAAGAATCGAACCGTCTCAATAAATTTCAATTTGCACTTAAAAACGCCGCACGTCAGCCTTCACGTAGCAATACCTGTGTTACAACCATAAGCTTAGCATGCTGTATCATTGTTGCTGTTGGCGCAAATCGACATGATGCACTACCAGAAACAGAATACGCTTTTGTTGCCGAATCTTCGCTACCCTTACACCATAGTCTAAATACATCTGAAGGCAGACTTGAACTCGGATTTAATGAAAAAGATTCTGAATTACTGTCCGCATCAGTAGTCTTTCCGTTTCGTGTCTTACCGGGTGAAGATGTCAGTTGTCTCAATCTCTATCAACCTCAGAAACCGCAGATTTTGGGTGCATCGGATGCAATGCTAAACGGGGATCCGTGGCAAATGCTGAAATTGGAAAACGGTCAACAAGGAAAAATACATGCAATCGGTGATGAGAAGTCGCTGCGTTGGATTTTGCATCATAATCCTAAGGAAGATTTTCTTATCCAAGATGAATTTGGAAAATCCTTATTGTTAGAACTTGAAACGGTTGAAAATAGTCTTTTTCAGAGTCAATTAATTATCTCCGAATCTGATTTCACAAAATACTTTCCGAGTCAAAGTGGATATCAATTTTTTCTTATTAAAACCCCGCCTGAATTGCGAGAAGAAACATTACAGACGCTTGAGAAAACATTGGAAAACTACGGCTTTGACGTTACATCAGCATCAGAGCGATTGGCAAGTTTTCGCGCTGTTGAAAATACCTATATCTCCACTTTCCAAAGTCTTGGCGGATTGGGAGTGCTACTCGGCACCTTCGGCTTAGCACTGGTTCTATTCAGAAATATCATTGAACGTCGTGGTGAATTGGCAACTTTGCGCGCCTTCGGTTTTCGGCGGCAGCTGCTTGCCAAAATGTTGTTCCTTGAAAGCTGCTTCCTTCTAATTATCGGTATGCTTATTGGGGTTGTCGCTGGCTTCGTTGCAATTCTCGGTTCACAAGGACACCTGCCCGCATTTCCATGGCTATCGCTCACGATTACCTTGTTATTCATCTTCGGATTTGGTATAATTGCAAATAGTATTGCCGTTGCTGTAGCACTCCGAAGTCCGTTGTTGTCAACCTTGAAAACGGAATAGAAAAACAAGATTTATAGTAAAATCCGAAAATATGTTCACATTTCAATGAACAACAATGCCGACATGCTCTCGCTGGCGAGGCGGGGAATCATGGCGAATACCATACGCGTATTCGCCCAATGGCATTCATACCCGGGGAATGACTAAATGTCATTCATACCGTTGATTTCTTGATTTCTTCCGAACCTCGCCAATGTCCAGGTAATTGTGGATTTTACTATAATTGCCTATGTCAGAGGTTTTATGATGCGCTCTATTTGGACAATTCCCGCAACTTTTATATTCGTTTTATCAATTCTAATGCTGGTCGGTTGTTCAAACGACATGGAAACTGATGCTGCCACTGCCTCGAATCACACCGGACAAGGGTGGCATGCTTACAAGTTGGGCGACTATACACAAGCACTGCTCAGTTTTGAACGTGCGCTCAATATCGATCCGGAATTCGCTGATGCACATAATGGCGTTGGATGGTGTCACTTAAGCCTTTCGCTTACACTGTCATTAGCACAAGAAGCTTTCCAAAATGCCTTACGGTACGATGCATCAAACGCTGATGCCTGGGTTGGCTTAGCAAATGTGCTTTATTTACGTTACAAAGATAGTTCTGATTTCACCGCTGCCATCCGCGCGATTGATAACGCGCTACAAGCTGATGCACAGTACCTCTATCGGCATGATTATAATTCTAATGCTGAACTATATGCGTTGAAAGCAGCGTGCTATATTTATCTTGGAGAGAATCAAGCGGCAAGACAAGAAGTTGATAAAATACTAAAAATTGATGCTGAAAACAAAACGGCTATTGTACTTCAAAATATGTTGAAAGAATAATCTATAATTTATCGGTGGCATTTCGCACCAGAGGTGCAACACAAGATACGACAATACAATCTCTCTTAACTGAGGCTCTCAACGACCTATTTGAAAAACAAGGCTATCCGCGTATTGCGGAATAGCCATCAGCAATTGGAGGTTCTATGAAAACGCTAAGATTTTTTGTATTCACATTCTTATTGACAATCTTTGTAGGTTTACCGTTCAGCTTTGCACAAGGCGTAGATACATCAGGGCACCACGTCAAGCTTATCTACTTTATACCTTCAGATCGTACACCCCAACCGGATATAGATACGAAAATAGACGCGTTAATAAAAGAGACACAACAGTTCTTTGCCGATGAGATGGAGCGTCATGGTTATAGCAGAAAAACTTTCAGATTTGAAGCGGATGAAAACGGAAATGCTATCGTCCATCATATCAAAAGTCCCGACGATGATAAACATTATCACAATTGGGTTGGTGACACGTCTGGCACAGTCCGAGGCTATTTTGAAGACGATTATGACTTGCAGAAGTACATCTTTTTAGCATTCTTGGATGTTAGCACCGAAATTTTGGGTGCGGATTGGGCGGGCTATTGTGGGTTTTGGGGTGGTACTGCGTGGGTGCCTGCTTCAGGACATTGTTTTGATGTCAGAACAGTCGCCCATGAAATCGGACACGGTTTTGGATTAACGCACAACTTTCACGATGATACTTACATTATGTCTTATGGTGCGAATACAAATGCAGTGTCTGCCTGTGCTGCGGAATGGTTGGATGTTTCACCTTATTTCAACCCAAACAAACTGATCACTTCCAATAGAAATACAACCATCAAGATGCTATCAAACACTTTTGATACAACATCACCATACGCACAACGCCTGCGTTTTGAAATAAATGACCCGGATCAGCTCCATCAAGTACAACTCATTATTGGTGGGGAACGCTTTGCAGAATATGTGGATTGTCAATCGTTACACGGCACTAACGATATAGTCGAATTTGCGATAACTGATAATATAAAGGGCGTAGGGATACATGTAATAGACAAAGACGGGAACTATATACAAGAAGGCTTTGATATTGGAACAACATTAATACCACACACCGAAGTTGTCTCTATTCCTGATGTAAACCTAGCGACAGTGATACGCAAGCAACTTGACTATCCACCTGAAAAACAGATCACAATGTTTGATATGACAAGGATCCATGAACTAACTGCGGAGTATAGCAATATAATAGACCTTACAGGATTTCAACACGCAGTGGGAGTTAGACAACTAAATCTGCGTGGGAATATGGTACAAGACATTACAGCTCTGACAGCGTTGACATCGATACAAACGCTGCAACTCGGTGAAAATCAAATCACAGATATTTCACCGCTCGCAAAAATGAAACAGCTAAAAGAATTGGTCATCTATAACAATCAAATCACAGATATTTCACCGCTCGCAGCACACAAAAACTTAAGTGTTTTAGTGATTGGCAATAATCAAATCACAAACATTAGCACTCTTACATCGCTGACAGATTTAACATATTTAGTGATTGGTGATAATCAAATCACAGACATTACACCCGTTGCATCATTGACCAGTTTAACAGTTTTATCGATTGGCGATAATCGAATTACAGATATTAGCACTTTCACATCGTTGATTGATTTAGAACATTTATCGATTGGTAGGAATCAGATTACAGATATTTCACCGCTCGCAGCACACAAAAACTTAGTCAACTTACGGATTGGCGATAATCGAATTACAGATATTAGCACTCTTGCATCGTTGACTGACTTAGAACATTTATCGATTGGCAGGAATCAGATTACAGATATTACAGCCTTTGCACAGATGCTAACACTGCGATCCTTACGAGTTTCACAAAACCAAATCACAGATATGTCACCGATCACAGAATTGACAGCGTTACAGGAGCTGGAAATGTCATACAATCAAATAGAGGACATCAGTCCCCTTGCAAACATACCGAACCTGAAGCATCTGTTCCTTGACTATAATCAAATTCGCGATGTCAGTGTATTGGCGGATATGGTGACGCTTAAGCGTCTCGTTCTTGTTGGAAATCCTATTAGAAGTAAAAAACCGCTCCTTGCACTTTTGAGAAAAAATCCTGATGTAGAAATATACCTCAAGTCTGGAAGTATCTTGCCTGTCACGCTATCCAGTTTCAAAGCCACGCGCACTGCCGATGGTGCTGTCATCAACTGGACAACCGAATCTGAAGTAGACAACGCGGGGTTCAATATACTGCGAAGTCGCACAAAGACCGGTGAGTTTGAAAAAATAAACGCCAAGCTGATACAAGGGGCTGGCACAACAGGTGAGCGCAGCACTTATACGTGGACAGATACAACCGCCAAGCCGAATACTGTTTACTACTATCGGATAGAGGATGTGTCGCATGCTGGTGTACATCAAACACTTGCAACAACGCGCTTGCGGGGTTTAATTTCTGCTAAGGGCAAAATGATAACGCAATGGGGTATACTTAAAAAATAAGAGGTATATTTATCAACGAACTGACAACAAATTCAAGGATTTTAATGTTTAAAAGCATTTCGTTTTTTATTGTAATATTGTCTATTGTCTCCATATCAATTGGTTGCATTGGGGACACTATGCAACCCTTGAAATATGCGGTAACAGAGGGAAGTGGGCAAATAAAAATCAAAATCACTCATCGAAAGGACGATATGCTAAATGATGCTATAATACAATTTGATGAAAATAGTAATAGCGTCCAGCTGTTATATCAGGGAACAACTCAAATAATACCTATATCTAAAGACTTTGGGGTTGAGGATATAGATATAGAATTGTTTTCATTCGATGGCAAACCTATGCCAGCGCGCCCTATTTTAGGGGAAAGAATGGAAAGAATCAAAGAAATAATTATTACAATAGATACCGATGAATAATTCACCAATGACGCATTCACAATCCAATACAACATTAAAGATTGTTCTTGTAAATCCCACCTTTTTAATGTATCCTATACTTAGCATTGTTGGTCCGGAATACGACTTGCGTTGCATGACGCGGGTCCTACCTAACCGAGTTGTGTCGGGAACAATGCGAAGGTTAAACACAGTGCAATCCTATAAATACTATAATATAAAATCTGGGAGAAAAATATGTCACAAAATGTAATTACGTCTACAAATTTAACAAACTATACGCCAGCGCATCGCGGAAAAGTCCGCGATCTCTACGACCTCGGAGATGAGTTTCTGATTATCTCTACGGATAGAATATCTGCATTTGATGTCGTCCTACCGAACGGCATTCCAGATAAGGGGAAAGTTTTAACCGGATTGTCCAAATTCTGGTTCAATTATACCAAATCTGTAGTAGCAAACCATGTTATTGCAACAGAAGTTGAAGACTATCCGGACGTATTACATGCTGATGCCGAACTCTTAAACGGACGTTCAATGCTTGTCCGTAAAGCGGAACGTGTTGATGTTGAATGTGTTGTACGCGGTTATCTTGCCGGTTCAGGATGGGCTTCGTATCAGAAGATAGGAGAAATATGCGGACAGAAACTCCCAGCAGGGTTACGTGAATCGGAACGTCTACCAGAACTCCTTTTTACACCCACAACAAAGGCGGAACAAGGCGAACATGACGAACCTATCACTATTGATGAAATGCGAAATCAGGTTGGAACTGACCTCACTGGTAAACTAATTGACATCAGTTTCGCACTATTCAGAGCAGCGAGTCAACATGCTGAAAAATCAGGTATCATCCTCTGTGACACAAAATTTGAATTTGGTCAATGTGATGGTGAGTTGATACTTATAGATGAGGTTTTCACGCCAGATTCGTCACGTTTTTGGCCTGCTAACCTGTATGAACCAGGGAAACCACAGCAGAGTTTTGATAAACAGTTCGTTAGGGATTATCTCTCTGAAATCGGTTGGAACAAACAACCCCCTGCACCTGAATTGCCGGATACCGTTATTACAAAAACGAGTGAAAAATACCGTGAAGCGTATAAGTTGATAGTTGGTGAGGAACTCACTTAATCCCGATTTGCCAGGGCCGGTAGGTGCGGTTTCCTAACCGCACCTTATGTCCAAGTTCGGCGAATCAACATTATGCCCACTATTCCACATAGAAAAGATGGCTACGCTCAAAAAGACCGTCAAGGAAAATTTCAACGAACCATTCGCCTGTTGCAAATTGATCGCCTCTTAAGCCGCGTTCTGGAGCGTCAATATAAAACCATGTTATCTTTTCACCAGTTGTTGAAGAAATAGTCCGTTCTTCGCTCCAAAATGGTGGATCGTCTAAGTCGTCTTCAGGCGAAAACCACGAAACCTTGACCGTATGTGATTCATCAATATTTTCCCATAAAAGCCACAAAAACACTTGGTCGTTTACTTCAGCACTAAACGTATCGGTTATACCGTCGGGTCGGTCTTCATGGACTGAAATAGCCAAAACTGATTCTACGATATTAGGTTCTCCACGCCCCAGATCAATCGTGCCACTTCCACCAGAACGAGTTTCATCACAACCGTTCAAAATAATTGCAAAAGGAAGTAGCACTATCACCAAAAATGATGTGTATTTTTGCTTCATTAGAGATTCTCCTTGAATATGGATTTATTGTTTCTTTAAAGTCGTTGATACTGCCCACGATTCCCTGTAGTATGGGACAATAGACCCACCTACACTTTAGCAGAAAGTATGTTACAAATAGATTCTAACACACCCGCGTATTTTCTGCAAATCTATTTAGTAACTTCCGCAACTCGGCAACTTCTATGTCGGTCGAGATTGATCTTGCCAATTTTGACATAAAACCGCAATTCTTGTAAACTAAATAGAAGCTTGCTACGTTAAAAAAGTAAGTTGTTCATAAACTGAATGGAAGTCTGGCAAAGTTATGGATAAATTAATTGACGATGAAATGCTTGTTACGCAGTTCAAATCGGGTAGTCAAAAGGCTTTTGATGAATTAATGAAACGCTATGAACGTAAAATCTTCGGTTATCTTCTGCGTTCTGTTCGGAATTACGAAGATGCTGAAGAGTTAACGCTTGAAGTGTTTTTCAAGGCATACCGTGCTCTTGCGTCATGGCAACCGAAAGCAAAGTTTTCTACGTGGCTTTACACAATTGCATCTAATCTTGCCATTGATTATCACCGTGCCAAATCCCGACAACCTGTCTATATGTTAGAAGATGAAGATGTCATTGAAGCAAGAATCGTTGCGACAGACATCTCAAGCAACCCGGAAAAACAGCTTGAAGAAAAGGAACGTGGACGCATCATCCGCGAAGCTGTAGACGAACTCTCTGCTAAACAGAAAGCCGTTTTTATGTTAACCCGATATGAAGGTTTACAGATTAAGGAGGTTGCCGAAACACTCGGAATGGCTGAAGGGACTGTTAAGATTCATCTTCATCGCGCAACGAAAAAATTACAAACTTTGCTACGACCTTTATGGGAAAATAATGAAATATAGGAGGTTTATCCATGCCTAAATGTAATAAATCTGAAGCACAAGTGATTGATTATGTATACGGTGAGTTATATGCCTCACAAATAGTAGATTTTGAACGTCATCTTACTACATGCAATAGCTGCACCAGAAAGGTGAACGTTTATAAACATGTGCTTCACCTTGTAGACGAAGCAGAAGCGGAATTAACACCGCATGCAATCGCGCCGCGCAACCTTGAGGCGAAATTATATAAACGTCTCGCTGAGGTTCCACCTGTTAAACCTACACTCAGTTCCCGTTTAGCAGATTTTACAACGGGGTTGCTGTTAACCTTACGAGAACAAAAGGTTGTTAGTTTTTGCCTATTCGTTTTTGCGGTAATTTCTGTTGCGTTTTTCGTTGGAAATCCGTTTCGACCTGCCCCCACTTTTGACATGAGCCAAATTGATTCCGCGGACGCACGCATCGAACAGTATAGATATCAGGATATTCAACGGAGTATGGAAGATGTCCTGCGAAATAGACATCTTCGTAATTCAGATGGATGGGATACAGTCAGTCAACTCAATCGGGTGAAAGATCAGGCACAGGGCACCAATTGGGCAAATATTGCCAAAAAACACCTGAAGGACGTTCATTCTGAGCTCTGATGTTACAGTTCTCAGGTAGTTGTTGAAATTAAAAGAGTTTTTACGTGAAAAATTTGAGATTCACTTCTATTCTCCAACGCGCCATGTTATATATGCTGCTAATGTTGCTGGTTTTATGCACCGCACACGCGCAGCTTGATGAAGTTGCCTCCTTACTTAAAGAGCAGCGTTATACAGCAGCTGCCGCCAAGTTGGAAAAACTTACAAAATCTGCCAAAGATATTGAAACTCGGAGTAGGTGCTACTACCAGCTTGGCGAAATATATTACAACTATACGCAGCAATATCCAGAGGCACTGAAGGCGTATAAGAAAATCCTCAGTATGAGAGCCGATGGGTTGCCTATCGCTGAGATTTTTCTCTCTTATATTAAGATTGGTGACGTGTACAGTAGGATGGGAGAATATGATAAGGCTATTCATAGTTTCAGGACGCTTGTTGGCACAGCACCAGAAATACATTTCGTACATAAAATCGGATTACAGAAAATACGAGACATTCGAACTGCACGAAAAAATCTACAGATGCAGAAAGAGATTGTCCGTACCTACAAAGGTACCCCGCTTGAAGCGGTTGCACAATTTCAGATTGCTGAACTCTACCGAATGCATAACCAACTCAATCAACCGGAACGTGCAATTGAAATATATCAAGAATTGCTTAGAAAATACCCTACCGACAAGTTAGCAGCTGAAGCGCAATGGCGAATCGCACATTTAAGACATACGGTGTTACATCAATTGCCATTAGCAATTGATGCCTACAAAAAAGTTGCAGATAACTATCCAACAAGTAACTTCGCTGCCGAGGCACTTTTTCATATTGCTAATATTCATCGTGAGGGAGAGGCGTATCAACAGGCACTCACTGTATATGATTCAATCGATGAGAAATACCCGAACTTCTGGAATATACCCGCAGTTTTTTATTGGTCCGGCATCTGTTATGAGGAAACACAGAACTATTACGAAGCACGCAACGCTTTTAATGTTTTCCTTAACGTTTATCTCCCGACGCTTGATCCGGTGTACCTTGGACAGATTGCGATGTACGATAAAAGTATTGCGGAAGTGGCTGAATTCGTGCGGAGAAAAATAGAAATGATAGAACAACGCATTCCCAAACACGAATTCGAAAGGCTTGAAAAGGCAGTGGAAGGTGAGAACTACGATGAGGCTTCAAAAATTGCCCGTAATCTAATCAGTCATGCCCCTGATACACAATTTGCTAAGCAGGCTGCAGCACAGCTTCTTTCACTTAAACACCGTGCAGCAATTCAAAATTTACTTTTGCAAATTCAAGGTCCTCAATTAAACGTTGCCGAGAAAGTTAGAACCAAATTACAGATTGCCATTATCTATGAACGCGAGTTACGGGACTATTCTAAAGCTGTTACTGCCTATAATAAAATAGTGCAGGAACATCCTAAATCGCCTTATGCAGCTGAAGCACGTTACCGTATGGGCGTTATTTATGCGGACGTACTTGAAAAACCAAACAGCGCGCTTAAAGCTTTCAATATTATTATAGAACAACATCCAAATACCTTACAAGCCATGATGGCAACCTTCCAAGTAGGTGAAATCTATAGGAAACTTCAGCGGTTTGATGAAGCATTGCGAGCGTATCAAACAACTATCAGCTATCCCGAACGCGAACTTTATCTATCCGATGGATATAAAGATAGTTATACAGACAGAGCACTATTTCGCATCGGCAGGGTGCACTTTGATGACCAACGGTATACTGATGCCCGCTTTGCTTTTGAGGAGTTTATCAAAAACCGGACCAGATCGCCACGCCTCGCCGCTGCGCATATCTACTTAGCAGTCATGCACCAAGAAAGCGAAAAAAAGGATACCGCAGCAGAATATTACCAAAAAGCAGAAAAGATGTTGACGAATAACCCAATCCAAATGCAGATGGTTATAGATGAAGCAGGGACTCTTGGTTTCCAAAGTGCAGATACTGTTATTAAATTCCTACAAGATCGTCAGAAACGGCTTAAGACCGAATAGCTTTCAAGTCTCGTTAGGTAAGGTTTGTTAACCTCGTTAGTGCAGCGTGTTTCGGTAAAAGTCTTTGTAGAGCAAACCGTTAGTTTGCTTCGGACAGATGCACAAACTAACAGTTTATGCTACAGTCTAAGTCTTTGTAAAGCAAACTGTATGAAGATTAATTTATTAATTCGGTAATTTTCTATCCGTCCGAGGCAGGCGTACTCCCCCGCTGACGAGGTTTCCTAACCTCGCCAAATTACCGAAATATTTTCTTAATCTTCATTTAGTTTGCTTTATACAAACGCCACTTAATACCGTGCTTTATCTTCTACTGCGACTATCTCTTTATCAATTGAAACATTCAATTTATCTGCACATTCCTGAAGTTGATTTTTGATCGTTTCTGGTATCTCAATCCCACTCTGTAGGCGTTCAGCACGGTAGCGGGATTCAAAATCACCTGGGACTAAGACTTCATCAAATCCGTGTGCAGGGGGTGTCCCTTTAATAACATCTAAAAACGCGCGAACACCTTTCTGGTATTCTGCTATTGGCGTAAAAGCGTTAACATCAATGGCTTGCATGAAGATACCGCCCATTCGCCCTGTCTCAGCATCAAACGTTCCCGCTAATCCTCCGAGCAGACATGTAAACATTGCAAGCGCATATCCCTTATGTTTGCCGAATGCAAGGAGCGCGCCTCCATCGTAGAAATCAGCAGGTTTAATACTTGGTGCGCCGTGTTTATCTAAAATGCACCCTTCAGGTAACTCTGTCCCTTTGCTACGCGCAACCTGAATTTTACCCTCGGCAATCATACTTGTTGCGTAGTCAACTATAAAAGGTGTCCCATCGCCTGTCGGAACACCGATAGCGAGCGGATTCGTACTGAAAGTGCCTTGTGAACCACCATAAGGCACCGTTGGTCCTGCACCTTTGCCACCCATTCCAACAGTGATGAGTCCGATACATCCTGCTTCAGCCGCTTCTTCCGCATACTCACCTAAACGACCAATATGTCCTGTATTGAAAATACTAACACAACAAGAGGCAGCTGTTTTTGCCTTTGCTATGGCTTTTCGGATTGACCATCGTGAAACATAGTGTCCAAAAGACCCTTTTCCATCAACCCGTAAGGTGTTGTCAGTTTCGGAAACGACTATAGGTTCTGCAGAAGGTTTTATGTTGCCAGCGTCAATTCCTCTGATGTATGCTGGGATTCTCAGCACACCGTGTGAATCATGACCCGCTAAATGGGCTTTAACAAGAATCTCGGCAACATCGTCAGCAATATGTTGAGATGCGCCAGCGGCAACAAAAATCGTACGGGCAATTGCGTGAAGGTGCGGCGCGTGGCATAGATGCATTTTTTCCATATATTCGTCCTTTGATATTTTTTAGTGCGTTAGTCCAAGATAATTGTGAAAATCTACTCCTATTTTATGAGATATGATTTTTTTGTCAAGGAAAACATGATTGATAGGCAGGGGAATTTATAGTAAAACGGACAATTAATGGGACACTTCTGTACCGCAGCCTGTTAGGTTGCGTCCCATCGGCACAACCTAACAGGGTGTGCTACAACTTCTATTGTCCGTTATGTTCCAAAAAATGTTTATCAAAGTGTCCCAATACTTTCAAAGTTCACTATAGTTTTAAGTGTTTTCATTTTAGCACCGCCCAGATAAGGGACATTATTCTGTAAGATTGTAATAAAGCATACCACTGCGTTCTGTGCCTACATATAACGTGTTCCCATCAACAGCAAGAGAGGTTACATCATTCGGTATCTCTGAAACAACCTGTTCCCAAACACCATTTTCCAAACGATAGATGCTTGTCCCTTTGTTAACACCATAAAGAGCGTTACCATCAACAGCTAAGTGATCCATAATGAGATTCGTCCCTGCTGCATCAGTGATAGCACGCCAATTTTTCCCATTATCTGATGTAGTAATGCCAGCATCTGTTGCTACATATACCGTAGAATCCGCAAACACGATCTCTTTGAAAGTTTCAAATGGAAACGGCAGTGCTGGGGTAAGATCAATCCAATTAGTTCCCTTATCAAACGATACGACAAGATGTCCATCCCGTTTGCCGACGTAGACGGTGTCCCCTGAAACGGCAAGTTTGAGCTCTCGCTCTACTATTTTCCAAGACAAATTAGCGGTTTCTTCCTGTCCGGTGTCGTACCATTCAGCATTACCCGGTTCCCATCGGAAGAGCTTAAAGTTGTATTCCAAATAAAACGTATCGTCACTGACTGCAAACGGCCCCCTTAACCCCAATTTGCGAAGTCTGTCTTGGTATGATTGGCGAAAGTTTTCGTGTATTGAACCCATTTGAGCCATCCATTTAAAGAACTGTGTTGCACCAACAGAACTTTCTTGTATTTGTTCAAAGTAGGACTTATCTGATCCTTTATCTGGCTCTTGATACAGTAGGTTGAATAGTGACGATGAGTTAAAGACTGGCATACCTTTAATCGGCACTAACGTATTGCTTTCCTCAGAAATCCGATACAGACTCATGAGGGCCCGGCTGGTAGGTCCTCGACCTTTTGCGTAAAACGCGCCATCAGCCTCTGCTATCCGAGTAAAAGAGGGTATATGTTTTTGAATCTGTATTTCTGGATTCACCACACGCCAAGATTTTCCCTTATCACTGGATTTAAACACCCATTTGTCATTCATACCTCCGTAGAACATTGCATAGAGGTGGCTTGTGTTTTGTTCTTTATTTGTCTTAACACTGATTAGGTCAATAATGTTGCTTGTCGCCCCTGTATCAAGCCTTTTCCACGATATGCCTCCATCAATTGAGCGATAGAATCCAGAAGGTCCCTGTAAATAAAAAGTATTTTCATTTAACGCTACTGCATTGTGGACACTATACTCCATCACGGAAATATTGGGGGTTTTCTCAAGCGTCCATGTGTCGCCGTTATCAATTGAGCGCATCACCGCAGCGCCTCGCCAACTTATGACTAATACTGTGTTTTTCGCTGCGACAAGCGTTGCTTGAGGTAAATCTTCAAACGGTTCAGATCCCATGATAAGCGAGGCATTTTTCGGTGTTATATCTGTCCACGACTGTCCTTTATTGGTTGATCGGAAAAGCCACCAGGTCCGTTCCAGTGATTCAACGTTTCTCCAATCAAATTCTGCCAATACATAAAGATGGTTTTCAGTTCCCGCAAACGAAACAATTTTTTTAGCTTCAGGTGCCGGAAATTGCAAACGTTGCCAACTATCACCGTCAAGGTGATATAAGCCTGTGCTTGTTGTTGCGAATAGCGTGTTTTGAATTACCTCCAATGTGTTCACTTCTCCTTTCAATCCGTCGTCAACAACATTCCAGGTCTTTCCAATATCCTCAGATACGAAAATTTCATGTTCAAGGGCAAGATAAAACCTATCGTCCAACACCTCAAATCCGTTAACCCATCCTGCTGGACATTTACCAAATGAAACCCAGGTTTCTCCATCATCCATTGAAGCGAAAAGTTCGTTTTCGTTATCGTGAGATACAACAACATAGAGGGTATCGTTCCACTTCGTCATAGAGACTGCATCATACGGTATATCTGGTTGCAGTGAACTAATATCACTAACGTGTTGCCATTCAGTTCCATCAGCTGGTAGTTTATACAGTATATCTTTCCAGCCTTCATCATAAACAGTGTAGATTTCACCCTCGGGTGTTGAGAATAACGTCATCACATGCCCAGAGCCTACTGGCCCGTTTTCCTGAATCCACTGTTGTTTAGGTGCAACTATGTCTTCTCCTTCTGCCTGCGCTGCAGCCAGTAATACCTCATCAGGTTTTTGACCGTTGTTATCACTTGTACCAAGTGCATTTGGATTTCCAAGTTGACGACGTACATCCGGTTCTACTTCAAGATTTAGCACAATAGGTGCCTCAACGAGTTCAACGGACATATCAGTTTGCGCATCTAAACTATACGGTTGCTGAAAATGTGCTAAGTATTGACTCCCTATACCAAGCATTAACACAATCAAAACAGCACTTGCAGCAGCAACTACCCATGGTACAAGAGGTTTGCTACCAGAAGGCGTAGGTTTAAGGCGAGAAATTTCTCGCATAATGTTATCGGTTAGGTTGGGTGAAATTTGAAAATGGTCGAGTGCTTCTCTAATCATTGTTTCCTCCTTTTGTAAACGTTGTCTGGCACGTCTCAAGCGACTTTTTATTGTGCTTCCCGATACACCTAAAAATCGGCTAATCTCTTCAACCGTCATCTCACCGAGGTAGTGGAGCGTCATCACCGTGCGTTCACTCTCTTTCAATTTCGCCAGCAGCGTTTTGACCACTTCACGTTGTGCCTCAGCAGCAGTTGCTGCGCGATCTTTTGCGACATGTTGTGAATAAACATCTTTCGGTGTCATCGTTGTCTCTGCGTCCTCCAACGGTTGGGTTTGGACCCGTTTTTTGCGGAGCCACGTGTTACATAGGTTTGTCGTAATCACATAGAGCCACCCAGAAAACTGATTTGGATCTTTCAGGGTGTGGAGTCTCTGATACACTTTCAGGAAGGTGTCTTGGGTAATGTCCTCGGCGATGTGGAAATCCCCAACTTTTCGCCATGCCAGCGCGTGAACTGGCTTTTGATACTTTTTTACTAACTCAGTGAAAGCGGTTTCATCATCAGCGAGAATTTGTCTAATAAGTGCAACGTCTTCGTTTTTCATCAGGCACCTCCATAGAATGATTACTTGATTAATAACATATCAACCTATAGTGACGCAAGTTTGGGACAAAACGGTTGCTTAATTCTGCAAAAAAGAGAATTTGGAAGGAAAGAGAGTACAGCGTATCTCATAAATATTTTATTGACATACGTATGCAAGCAAGAAGTACAAAACCTAAATAATTTTCAGCATAATATTCCCATCGGACGACTAAACGCCGAAAATCCTCTAACCAACTGAAAAATCTTTCTACTTTGAAACGACGCTTATACCGTCGCAAACGCCGACCATCCTGTGTAGCCTGTTTCTTGCGATTCTTTTTATGAGGGGCTACCATTTCAATACCATGCCCCCTCAAAGACGCATCTAAAGGATCAGAGTCATAAGCTTTGTCCCCAATCAACACTACGGGGCTCTCCGATGTCCAACACGCATCCAAGACCGGTTCAACCAAGCACACTTCATGACAAGAAGCATCTGTAATCAGAACACTCACAGCTCTACCGCTTTTCTCTGTAATCGCTACCAACTTTGTCCCTTTGCCACACTTCGTTTTACCAACACAAGGGCCACCTTTCTTAGCAGGAACGAATTTCGCATCAATACAGCACTCACTCATATTTATTTTTTTTTCGTTTTTCAAGCATTTCTGTGAGTGCCATTTGAACGCTTTTAAGTGTTCCATCCGATGACCATTGCTGAAAACGACGATGGCAAGTTTGATAGGGGGGATACTTTTCGGGTAAATCCCGCCAAGGGGCTCCTGTTCGCAACACCCAGAGTATAGCATCTAATACTTCTCTATTACCACGCCAAGGTCTCCCTGGTTTACCTGATGGCGGTTCTTGTATGAGCGGTTCAATAACTTCCCATTCCTTATCACTTAGCTCCATTCAAATCATCTCCTTACTTATAGTAGAAATAGATATAGTTTAGCAGGAATGATGAGGAATTAAAAGAAAAATTCAAACCATTTAATATTTATGAGATACACTGTAGTATAAAGAAGAAAAGGGCGGCATTTAACACCGCCCAAACATAATATTGCAAACGAATTATATTATCTTTCAAGATTATAATAAAGCATACCACGGTTTTGTGTACCTACGTACAAAGTGCTCCCATCAACAGCAAGAGAGGTTACATCATCCGGTATCTCTGAAACAACCTGTTCCCAAACACCGCTTTCCAAACGATAGATGCCTGTCCCTTTGTTAACACCATAAAGGGCGTTACCATCAACAGCTAAGTGATCCATAATGAGATTAGTCCCCTCTGCATCAGTAACGGTACGCCAATTTTTTCCATTATCTGATGTAATGATGCCAGCATCTGTTGCTACATATACCGTGGCACCTGCAAACACGATCTCTTTGAAAGTTGCAACAGGAAATGGCAAAGCTGGGGTGAGATCAATCCAATTAGTTCCTTTATCAAACGATACGACAAGGTGTCCATCCCGTTTGCCGACGTAGACGGTGTTCCCTGAAGCGGCAAGTTTGAGATAGTTATCTGCTATGTCCAAAGATAATTCAGTGGTTTCTTCCACGCCGGTATCATTCCATTCAGCGTCACCGTGTTTCCATTTAAAGAGTTTAAAGTTGTGCTCCATATAGAACGTGTCACCACTCACAGCAAACGCTCCACCACGGAACCCTAATTGCATATATACATCTGGCTGTAGCGGGTCCCATTTCGCCATCTGTTCAAAGAACTCAATTGCCCCAGAAGCAACTTCTTGCAACTGTTCAACTTGAGTTTTATTTGACGTATTAAAAGGATTCATCTTTAATTCGGTCCACTTATTATACAATTCCATGGAGTCAAATATAGGCATATCTTGAATTGGGGTTAGTGTAATACCATCTACATTAGAAATGCGATATATTCGTGTTTTGCCTCTACCAAGAGAATCTCCACCTTTTGCATAGATAACATCACCGTATTTGACTATATGCGTAATACTTGGTGGATCTTTTCTGTTAGGTTCTAACATCAATATTTTTTCTTGAACGAGGTTCCAAGATTTACCTTGATTGGAGGTATTTCTTATTTTTTCACCAGTTCTTGCGTAGAGAATTGAGGGAATAATTTCCCCTTTACTATTCCCCTTAAACGCGATTAAGTTATCTACTCTACTCACACGATTCAAATTGACTTTGCTCCATGTTTTACCTTTATCAGTGGAACGATGGAGTCCGTCTTCCGAACTTCCTACATAAAAATCATTCTCGTTGATAGCTGCTACTGCCACGTTTACATCCGCATGCATTGATGGGGTAGTACCGGGTGCTTGTACGGGCATCCATGTATTGCCACTATCGGTAGAGCGTACCATACCTTTTTCCATGGCTAAAAGCGTCTCACCTGCAGCGACAAGTTTAATAAAGGGGGGCCATCCCTTTACATTCCAAGCGTTTGTAGGGGTTATATCTGTCCACGAATTTCCCAAGTCAGTTGAGCGGAATATCCACCAAGAGCGCTGCAATCCACGGGAAACTTTACGAGGATCAAACACATCACCACTTAACTCTGCTGCAACATAAAGTTTCTCGTCAGTCGCTGCAACCGAACGAATCCGCCCAACAGACACTGGAAATTCTACGCGTTGCCACTTATCATTCTCTAATCGAAAGAGCCCCTCTCTTGTTCCAACAAACAAAGTGTTTTGGGTTGTGACGACAGAACGGATGTCCCCCATTATCCCATCATTTATTGCTTCCCATGTTTTACCAGCGTCCTCAGAACGAGAAATTCCGTTCATAAAAGCAATATAAAACGCTTGTTCTGTTAGCACTAATTCAATCGGATATCCATATTCTGGCCATGCGTTAACTGTATTCCAGGTCTTACCTTCGTCCGTTGAAGCGAAGAGTTCGTTAGATGGTAATGCGTAGAGGGTATTTTTCCACTTTGCAACGGGTGAATTACCATCCCAATCGGTATTCAACAAAATAATATCAAAGATGTGTTGCCATCCCTTTCCATTAGTTGAAAATTTGAAGATGCTTGGGTTACGCCCGCCAAGAACATAGAGTTCGCCTTCAGGTGTTGGAAATATACTATACGCCTCACTACCTTCAATCGGTTCAGACTGAATCCACTGCTGTTTAGGAACAGATACGTCTTCTCCTTTTGTCTCTACAGCAGCTAATAAAACGTCATCAGGTTTCTGACCGTTATTATCGCTTTCACCAAGTGCATTTGGATTTCCAAGTTGACGACGTACATCCGGTTTTACTTCAAGATTTAGCACAATAGGTGCGTCAATGAGTTCAACTGTCATTTCAGTCTGTGCATCCAAACTATAAGGTTTTTGAAAATGTGCCAAATATTGACTGCTTATACCGAGCATCAACACAATCAAAACAACACTTGAAGCAGCAATCGCCCACGGCACAAGGGGCTTGCTACCGGAAGGCGTAGGTTTAAGACGAGAAATTTCTCGCATAATGTTATCGGTTAGGTTGGGTGAAATTTGAAAATGGTCGAGTGCTTCTCTAATCATCGTTTCCTCCTTTTGTAGACGGTGCCGCGCACGTTGTAGTCGGCTCTTAATTGTTCCCGCAGAAACCCCTAAAAACTTGCTAATCTCTTCGACTGTCATTTCACCGAGGTAGTGGAGTGTCATCACTGTGCGTTCGCTCTCTTTCAACTTTGAAAGCAGCTTTTTGACCACTTCGCGTTGTGCTTCAGCAGCAGTCTTAGCAAGTTCATCTGTGACATGTCGTGAATAAGCATCTCTTTGTCCCATAGTTGTCTCTGCGTCCTCTAACGGTTGTGTTCGGATCCGTTTTTTGCGGAGCCAAGCGTAGCATCGGCGCGTCGCAATCACATAGAGCCATCCAGAAAACTGGTTTGGATCTTTCAGTGTGTGAAGTCTCTGATACACTTTCAGGAAAGCGTCCTGCGTAATCTCTTCGGCGATGTGAAAATCTCCAATTTTTCGCCAAGCCAACGCATGAACCGGCTTTTGATATTTTTTCACAAGTTCAGCGAAAGCGGACTCATCGCCAGCAAGAATCTGTTGGATTAGTTCAACATCGTTGTTTTTCATCAGGTGACTCCAGAAAGAGTAGGTTCAATTTTTCATTTTGAAACCTTGTGACGCGACTTAGGAGGAAAACGGTTGCATAATTCTGCATGTTTTTTAATAGAATGGTCTAATGTGTAGGAATATTATTTTAGCAGATTAGGGTGGTTTGTCAAGAGGTGAGGTTTATTTGGCAGGATGTTTAAGGTGATATAAAAGTATGTAAACATTGACTTGTAGGCGCGCTTTGGGGGGCGCCAGACAACATTTCGTTAATTGTCAAATCTACTTATTACTAAGATTAAAATGCATCATAGAGCGGTTTTCTGTACCTATGTATAACGTATTTCCATCAACAGCAAGAGAAGTTACACCATCCGGTATCTCTGAAACAATCTGTTCCCAAGTCCCACTTTCCAAGCGATATGCACCTGTGTTTTTAGTGACACCATAAAGTGTTGTGCCATCAACAGCCAACTGCTCCATGATGAGATTTGTGCCCTCTGCATCGGTGACGGCTTGCCAATGTTTTCCGTCACCTGATACAGCGACACCTGCATCCGTCGCTACATATACCGTAGAACCCGCAAACACGATATCTTTGAAGGCTTGAATAGGCGTAGAAAACATAAAGTCCAATGGAATATCTTTCCAAGTATGTCCTGCGTCAAAGGATTGAACAAGGTGTCCATCCCGTTTACCATAGTAGACAGTATTCCCTGAAATAGCAAGCTTGGGATCTTTTCCTGCTATTTCCAAAGTTAATTCAATGGTTTCTTCCACACCGGTGTCGTGCCATTCTGTATCGCCCATTTTCCATCGGAATAGTTTATAATTGTATTCCATATAGAATGTGTCACCGCTGACAGCAAACGGACCACGCTGGGCGAGTCTAAAAAGTTTAAACCGATTTTCACCGTCTGTTTGTGTCACCTGTTTGAGAAGCTGGGTTGAGCCAGGAATCTCCTCTTGCATCTGTTCAAGAACCGACTTATCTGACACGTTAAATCGGTTATCCAATATTTCGTCCGACTTAATATATGATACCAGTGAGTCGAAGATGGGCATGCCTTGAATCGGCACAAGCATATTACCGTCTGTAGATACGCGATATATATGTGTTTTGCTTCTGTGAAAAGAGCCGCCCCCCCTTGCGTAGAGAACACCATCAGATTCGGTTATATGCGTAATATCTGGTGGTTTTTCTCTATCGGGATCCGTCATCGGAATTTCTATTTGAACGGCATTCCAAGACTTACCTTCATCAGTAGTTTGGACGATCCTTGCTTCATACTTTGCATAGAGAGTCGGAGGCATGTTATGCCTTTCACCGTTCCCGTTATACGCGATAAGAGTATCTATTTTACTTTTATCCGCAGCGATATTAATCTTATTCCATGATTTACCGCTATCCGTGGAACGATGCAGTCCACTTCTTCCGCTAACATAAAAAATACGTTCGTTTACTGCTGCTGCCTTAAAGCTTATATCAGGATGGATTATAGGAGTAGGACCCGCTAATTGTGATGTAAACCATGTGTTTCCACTATCGGGAGAGCTAACCATACCATGTTCCATCGCAAGAAGTGTATCACCAACTGCCAAAAGTTGAAGACGAGGCGGCAACCCCTTTACGGGCCAAGCGTTTGTTGGCGTTATATCATCCCATGAATCGCCGAGATCAGTTGATCGAAATATCCACCAACCACGTTCCTGCCCTTGAGATACTTTACCGGAATCTAACACATCATCACTCGCCTCTGCTACAACATATAGTTTCTCTTCAGCCGCTGCAACTGAACGAATTTTTCCAACAGACACTGGAAATTCCAAACGTTGCCAGTTGTCATCGGTGAAGCGGTAGAGGGCATATCTTGTCCTTGCAAACAACGTATTCTGTATATTGACAATTGAAGGAATGAATCTATCTATCGGATCATTTATGACCTCCCATGTCTTGCCAGAATCTTCAGAACGAAAAACATCACTACCTATGTAAAAAATGATATAGAAAGCCTGTTTTGTTAGTATCAATTCCAGAGGATACCAAAGATCTTCTGGCCATGAATAAACTAAATCCCACGTTTTACCATCATCCTTTGAAACAAATAGGTCTGTTGACAGTATCAGATAGAGGGCATCGCCCCATTTTTTCATAACTGCCTCACCTTCTTCATAGTAAGTATCCAATAAAGTAGTATCAAAGATATGTCGCCATCCTTGCCCATTGGGTTCCAATTTATAGATATTCCTATCAGCAAGAGCGTAAACTTCGCCTTCTGGTGTTGCAAGCAAACTGATCACCTCGGTTCCTCTGATGGGTTCAGACTGAATCCACTGTTGTTTGGCGGCAGTAATATCTTCTCCTTCTATCTGGGCGGCAGCCGATAAAACCTCATCAGGTTTCTGACCATTATTATCGATTTTGTTAAACGCATTTGCATTCATAAGTTGATTACGGACATTGGGTTTTGTTTCAAAATTTAGCAAAATAGGCGCATCAACGAGTTCAATTGCTCTTTCGGATTGCGCATCTAAACTATAAGGCTGCTGAAAACGCGCTAAGTATTGACTGCCTATACCAAGCATTAACATAATCAAAATTGCGCTTGAAGCCGCAATTGCCCACGGCACCAAAGGTTTACTGACAGAAGGCGCAGCAGGTTTAAGTCGTGCGACTTCTCGCATAATGTTATCGGTCAAGTTCGGTGAAATTTGGAAGTTACTAATTGCCTCCCGGATCATCGGTTCCTCCTTTTTCATGCGGTTACGTGCGCGGCGAAGTCTACTTTTAATTGTGTTTGCGGATACACCTAAAAACTCGCTCATCTCCTCACACGTCATCTCACCAAAGTAGTGAAGTGTTATCACCGTACGCTCACTTTCTGGTAATGTCGCAAGAAGCTTATTGACAACTTGGCGTTGTGCCTCAACGGTTACTTTCGCTTTTTCCTCAGCAACATATCGAGAATACGCTTCCGGTTCTAATTCATCACTATCAATTTCCTCTAACGATTCGGTTTGTATCCGTTTTTTGCGTATCCAGGCTTGGCAGCAGCGTGTTGCAATCACATAAAGCCATCCAGCAAAACGATGCGGTTTTTTCAGCGTTGAAAGCTTTTGATACGCTTTCAGGAAGGTGTCCTGGGTAATTTCTTCAGCAATATGGAAATCACCGATTTTCCGCCAAGCGAGCGCATGAACCTGCTTTTGATATTTTTCAACAAGCGTAGAAAAAGCAGATTCATCACCATCAAGAATGCGGTTAATCAATTCAATATCTTTGTTTTTCATAGGTCACCTTCTGAAACATTGTTCCTGTACTTTAAATGACGCGGGTTAGGTGCAAAACGGGTGCATAATGCTGAAAAAATATTCCTAAGAGGGGATGATCCGGGACAATGAGGTACCATTTTACCAAATCAGGTGGGTTTGTCAAGAGATTAGGTTAATTCGGATAAAAAGAAGTTTTGGTTGGAAAGCGAATTATAATGAAATCCATAATTAACTGGACATTGGCGAGGTTAGGAAACCTCGCCAGCGCTAGTGTGTAGGGATTGTTATTCATTGAAATGTGAACATATTTTCGGATTTTACTATAAATAAACAGAAAATGAAGTGCTAATTCTGTTGAAGGATTGTTTTAACTATTTGATTGGGACATTCCAGAGTAGGACGGTGCCATCAAGGCTGCTTGCACTCGCGAGTAATTTCCTATCTTTGGAAAACACTAAAGCACTGATATTACCTTTATGTCCTTCATAAGAAGCGAGATGCGCGCCAGTGGTAACCTCCCATAAGTGAATTTCACCTCCCGTATCTCCACTCGCGAGAAGAGTGCCATCCGACGAGAATGCCAATTTGCAGATTGTATATTTATGTGGTGCTTTGAAGGTTCTAACACGTTTTTGAGCGGTAACGTCCCACAATTGGATCTCCTTATCTCTAATTCCGACTGCCAAGTTTTTGCCATTGTGATCAAACGTCATAGCATAAATACTGTGACTTCCCAACGTCAACGTCCGATTTTTCAGTACTCCGAACACTTTTTTTAGCAAATTTTCGGGGGTATTGAACGTAACAATTCGTTTGTCGGCGTGCGTGTCCCACAAGAACACTTTACCTGATCGATCATCGGCTGCGAGGATACTTCCATCCGGAGTTAGTGCCATAACTCCCTTAGCCGATTGATACGCCTTTTCTGTGAGACTACATAAATGTTCACGGGTGGTAACATTCCACAACTCAATCTTACTGTTTTTATTCTTTTTCTCAATTTTAGTAGCCAATGTTCTGAAATTTGGAGAATATACATATATAGGGAATATAAAAAATGTTCCATCGTCCCAAGAAGTTTGGATTCCTCCAGGACCTATCAACTTAATCGGAACAGTGTTAGCACTAATCCTGGTTCCAGTAGTGACATCCCACTGAACAGTGGAAGTGAATCCTACAGCATTTAAGATATTATTATCTCTGGCAAAGGTTAAACCGTCAATGTTGTCTTCTCCCGTACTAATTGCGGTCAGTTTGTCGCCACTGTCTGTATCCCATAGTTGGATACTCCCCTCACTTCCGCTTGCTAACGTATTACCATCATGGGTAAACGCCAACGTCGTAATCTCTTTAGCATAGTCTTTAGTAAGGGTCCGTGGTTGTGTATCCTTTTTTATGTCCCACACATCTACTGTGCCAATTTGATTCTCAGTTACAAGAATTGTTCCATCTTGAGAAAACAGGTGGTTTTTAGGCAAAACTACAAACGGATCTTCATCCAAAGTAAGAGAGGCAATTTCACTTTGGGTGACAATATCCCATATCGTATAACTTGCCCTTTCTGTAATATTCCAGTTTCTATCATAGCTGCCGCCTTTTCTTATCTTAAGGGTTTTACCATCACCTGAAAACTTTACGTCCGCTGTAGATTGAAACTCAGCAATTTGACGTTTATTAACAATATCCCATATCGCGCAGCTTCCCCTTGTGAAAGGATTCTGTGATATAAGCGAGAGAGTTTTGCTATCACCTGAAAACCTTACGTCGACGTATTCAGGGAGTGCTGCCAGTTGTTCACCCGTATCAACATTCCAAATTTCAGTAGGACCTGCAACGCCTCTCCATCCCTGTGATATTGGGATCCGATAACGACTCTTACTCACAAGCATTTTGCCATCCGGTGAAAATTTCAGTTCCTTCACCCATTTCATAGGTTGTTTATCTAACCGTGAGGGGGAGTATTCTTGCAGATTGTATTGTATAGGAAAAGGTGTGCCATCCTCCCTATAGTTCGTGAGAGATGTCTTTTTGCCATCTTCTTCAGGATCCGTAGGTATTCTGGCATCCCTAAAATTTACCTTTTCACGATGTTCTCCAAGTAACTCGAAAAACGCTGCGTCATTTGTACGAGCTACAAGCGTTTGTATTTCTTGACTGGTCCCCCCATCTTGTATGCTACGTCCATCTTGCATGCTAATTGTGCCATCCTCATTTCCAATAGCATATTTGACTACGCCAGTGGGATCAATAAAGACATCTAACGCACGCGTCCAAGGTCTGCCTTTGATTTTAACTTTTTCTAAAGCCCCGGGATGGAAAGTTTTTAGATGTTTTCCAGTGGCGATGTTCCAGAACCAGGCCGTACCCTCCCAATTCGTACCAGTAAGCGTTTTTCCATCGGCTAAGAATTTCAAAGAGGAAAGTGAATCACCAAAACTATTAAATTTCAAAAGCAGCTTTCCACTTTCAACGTCCCAACTCCGGATTATGTTGTCACCTCCGGTGCTCACAAGTGTTTTGCCATCCGGTGATAACGTGACAAGTCCTATTAAATCAGTATCTTTTGTAAGTAGGGAAGTTTCAGTCCCTAAGTTAACATCATAAAGCCAGACACCGGTAGAACTTACAATGGCCAGATGGGAACTATCAGGCGACAGCTGCATATCGGTTATAGTCCCTTTTCCAAGCCGCTGTTTTGCGTGTTCAGGCAAATTCCACCGAGTATAGTCATCTTGATCCGCTAAAACCTGATTCGATTTTTCTCCATTACCATTGCCTCTACCACTTGTATCGGAGGGTTCCGCCGATTGATTTCGCACAATCGGTTTCACTTCAAGGTTTTGAACAATTTGTGCGTCAATAAGTTCAACCGTGGTTTCGGATTGTGCATCTAAACTATAAGGCTGCTGAAAACGCGCAAGATATTGACCACCTATGCCAAGCATCAGCACAATTAACGCTAAACTTGATGCACCTATTATCCATGGCACCAAGGGTTTGCTGGCTGAAGGTGTAGCAGGTTTAAGACGATTGATTTCTTGCATGATATTTTCAGTAAGGTTCGGTGAAATTTGGAAGTTGCTAATTGCCTCTCGGATCATCGGTTCCTCCTTTTTTAAACGGTTGCGTGCGCGGCGGAGTCGACTTTTTATCGTATTTGCGGATACACCTAAAAACTCGCTCATCTCTTCACATGTCATCTCTCCGAAATAGTGCAGCGTGATGACGGTTCGGTCACTCTCCTTCAACGTTTCAAGTAACTTTTTGACAACTTCCTGCTGTGCTTTGTCAACAGTTTTTGCCTGCTCTTCTGCAACATGTTTTGAATAAGCATCTCTGTTTATCACTGGTGTTCCTATATTTTCCAGTGCCTGTTTCTGCAGATGCTTTTTGCGAAACCATGCAAGGCATCGACGTGACGCAATAACATAAAGCCACCCCGCAAACCGTTGCGGTTCTTTGAGTGTATGGAGTCTCTGATATGCTTTGAGGAAAGTGTCCTGCGTAATATCTTCGGCAATATGAAAGTCGCCTACTTTCCGCCAAGCAAGTGCATGCACCTGCTTTTGATATTTCTCCACTAATTCAGAGAAAGCGTTATTATCGCCTGCAAGCGTGCGTTGAATCAGTTCAACATCATCGTTTTTCATCGGTGGTTACCTCCGCAAAAAATAATCCCAATAATTCATTTCAACATATAGTGACGCGTGAGACGACAAAACGGGTGCATAATTTTACAAAAATTTGCAATTTTAAGACAATAAAATGTTCACTAACATCAAACAAAGCATTCTTGACAAAATAGAAAAACATGTATAGAATCTCCATTAAAGCGTGAGGAATACAGGTAGAACATAAATCATAACTTTGTTTGTGCCTACAAGGCGCATTGCATATAAAAGAAGGGAACAGATAATGATTCAAACTGCTTACAGAGAAACGTATCGTCCGCAATTCCACTTTACACCGAAAACTAACTGGACCAACGATCCAAACGGATTGATCTATTACAAAGGAGAGTATCATCTCTTTTTTCAACACAACCCATTCGGTATCAATTGGGGCAACATGACGTGGGGACATGCCGTTAGCCCTGACCTTGTTCACTGGAAACAACTGCCGCACGCCATTCATCCCGACGAACTCGGTACAATCTTCTCCGGTTCCGGCGTTGTGGACTATAACAATACAGCAGGTTTTCAGACAGGCGACGAGGCAGTGCTGGTTGTTTTTTATACGTCTGCTGGTAACCATGCCCCAGAGAAAGTGCCGTTTACACAGAGCATCGCCTATAGCAATGACCGGGGACGGAGTTGGACAAAATATGAAGGCAATCCTGTCATTGAGCATATTGTTGCAAGCAACCGTGACCCGAAGGTCATCTGGCACGAACCTACGCAAAAATGGGTAATGACACTTTTTCTTGACGGAAATGATTTTACCTTTTTTGGTTCGACAAACCTAAAGGAATGGGAACGACTCTCCGACATCAAGATTCCAGATGGAGAATGCCCAGATATTTTTGAACTCCCTGTTGATGGCGACCCTGAGAGAACCAAATGGGTTTTCTGGGGAGCCGGTGGAAAATACTATGTCGGTGATTTTGACGGTACCACCTTCACGCCAGATGGCGAATCACAGCGGGCAGACTTTGGTCGCAATTTTTACGCTGCACAAACATGGAGCGATGTCCCCGAATCCGATGGTCGCCGCATACAAATTGCTTGGATGAACGGTAGTAATCCACCAGAGATGCCCTTTAATCAGCAGATGAGTTTTCCATGTGTGTTGACACTTCGGACAACACCAGATGGCATCCGTATGTTCCGCGAGCCAGTGGCAGAAATTGAAAATATCCATGATTGGACGCACGCCTGGAGTAATGTTACACTTAACCCCGATGAAAACCTGCTTGCAGGGTTAACAGGCGAACTGTTTGATATCCGTGCAGAGATAGAACTGAATGATGCCTCCGCTGTAGGGTTCAATATTCGTGGTCAAGATGTCCGCTACGATGTCGCTGATAAGCAGTTGACGTTCCTTGAAAGAAGCGGTCCGCTTACACCACAAGACAGCAAAATCCAATTGCAGATTTTGGTTGACCGCATCTCTATTGAGGCGTTCGGCAATGCAGGTGCCCTCTCAATGACCTCCTATTTCCTGCCAGACCTTGATAATGCGGATATCGGGATTTATGCTGAGGGTGGCGCAGTTACACTGGCATCGCTGAAAGTGCATGAACTCAAATCGTCATGGGTATAATTAACTTTCCTACTTCGGTAGGCGCGTTTTGATGAAGATTAATTTTTTAATTCGGTCCTTTTCTGTCCAATGCAGGTGTTCCTCCCTGCTGGCGAGGCGGGGAATACCTAAATGGTATTCATACCGTTGATTTCTTCCTAACCTCGCCAAAGGACCGATTTATTTTCTTAATCTTCATGTAAGCTCGCTAAGAATAAAGCGTCGCTGTAAGGTTTCGCCTACCACCCCGATTGCGGAATTCGCACAGATAAATGCCTTGCCATACACCTAAATTCAGGCTATGGTTCGTAATCGGGATGGATACCGTAAACCCAACAAGCGACGCTTTGATATGGGCAGGCATATCGTCATCGCCTTCTATTGTATGTTTATAGAAAGGTTCACGCTCCTTGACGAGACGATCGAAACTATTGGCAAAATCTTCGCGCACCGTCGGATCGTCATTTTCATTGATGGTTAAGCCTGCGGAAGTATGCTTAATAAAGAGATGAAGAATACCCGCTTTCGGCAATTCCCCGAGTGATTCCATAATTTTATCTGTAATAAGATGAAAGCCACGCGGGTATGCAGGTAAAGTTATTTCAATTTGGTGGATCATTTGTATTGCTCCTTTTTTATATTGTAAACAAGTTCTGAATTACGCTTTTAAATGATTAAACGCTCGGTAGGTGCGGTTTCCTAACTGCTCCATAGGCATCAATTTAAGAAAAGTAAGAACGAATTTTTGAAAAAAGTTGTTAAATGAAAACACCTTTTGTATAATATAAAAAACGGAATAAGTCGTTTTGGACTTGAGAAATTTTCAACTTACCCGGACTCCATACTCTCTGTGAGAAACTTGGCAAAGATGTTCGTTCCTCTGTAGTTGTATTTGTAGCACGCCTCTGCGAGATACAGTGGCGTGTAACCTGTTGAATAATGATGATGTGAGCCATACCCTGCACGTTTAACGAAAGACCAGAACCCTTCCATCGTATGGGTATGTATCCCATCAGCTACCCACTGTTCACTCCGGTTGATTGTTTGATGTTCCATCTCTTTACCGATTTCGGTGTATCCTTTGAACTGGTCGGTATACAGTTTAGCGTCTTCGGTGTTGACAACCCTCCTAATGAAGTCAGCGATTGTCTCCCCAGCAATATCCGAAACAAGTTCTGCTACGACTTTCCCGCCACGTGCTACAGCACCCATAACGGCATCTTTCGCAGTGCCACGCCCACGCTTACGGGGTTCACCTTCCTCTTTGTCGTAATCTTTTCTACTGCTGCCACCGATATAGGTTTCATCGGCTTCAACGATACCTTGTAGCAACACGTTATCCTTACCCATTTCAGCACGTATACACATCATTATTCGCCAGGCTGTTCTTTGTTTCAATCCTACAATGGGGACATTCAGGGGATCCCTGCCACCGCAGCTGCTCTAAATATGCGATACACGCCGCTTGATCAGGAAACATCTCCATAATCATAATCAAATCCATCAGAATACTCCTTAATCAGAGTTGCTTTTCTGACAGATTTCTGATACAATAATCAGATAAGATATAACCATCAAAAAAGCAACTCGCTTTTTTAGGTTAATTAGGGGGGAGACATCCCCCCTAATTTCTTATCTATGTTATACCATATAAACATAGACTACAAAAAGGTTTATTACACTTTTTTAATCATTTTTGCCAAGTCCAAAACGACTAATTCCGAATTATAATTACCCATAGGTGTCAATTTAAGAAGACAAACCCGTTTGGGGTGTCTTCAGTCCCGTAGGGACGATATGTTTATAGAAAAACGTCATTTAAACCTTCTTTAGTCCCGTAGGAACGATATGTATCCAATATATCACTAATGGACACATATCGTCCCCGACAAATACCATACGCGTATTTGGCGTTGATTCACGGGACTAAAGAAATTACCGAAATATTTATTTAATCTTCGGACAGTTTGTGGGACACCTTCTATTGTCTGTTATGTTTCCCAAATAGGTTTATCAAAGTATTCCAATGATTTCAAAGTTTACTATAATGCGCTTGCGGTTCATCTAATTCGGCAAGAACTTTTGTCCCTATTTTAAGGGACCTCCCATTGAGCATCACGAATTTATCTCCACGTAAAAACAGATATTCTCCTTCAAATTCAATCTGCTGTTCTGTCTCCGAAGTTGACATCGCCGCGAAGCCATCATCAGAGATCAGAAACGTATCTGTTACGTCATTAGATTGGACTGTGAAACCGGTAGCCAGGACATCTGGATCAGTATCAACAGAAACAGAATGAATCATGGGACGTTGTTCAACGTTAGGTTTCACTGGAAATAGGACAACGTTCAACACTGCAGGTAAATCGCGCTGGGTATGATAAGTAAGCTTATTTTTATCCAACTGTGTGACGATGTTAGTGGTATTGACCGCGCCAATAAAGATATTACTGTGTTCCTGTTCCTGTGTCCATATTTGTCCGCCATTTTGCACAATATGTGGTGAGGTAGTTTGCTCACTGCAAGTGGCAAGATAAAAAATCTGTTCCAGTGAGTGTTCTCCGTCTCCGAGAACAAGGTCATGCAAGATAAAGTATTCCCCTTTAACATAAAAAATAGATCGTTTATGATGGTAGTCGGATGTTTTGTACCAGTCTTCAACAAAATCAAATTCAGAAGTTGTAATCCATCGCATATCTGGAGCAGGAATAATCTCTGGCTCAGTCGATTGTCTCTTTCCATCAATTAGTATAACGTTGTGTGCTTCACTTGTGGTGTTGGATGAATTCTCATCTTTATTTCTACGGTCATGTGTAATCAGTTGTCGCCCATGTGCATACAGGACGAAGCTCAACCTATCTTCATACCCCGGTTTTCCCAACGGACCACTATCAAAACAGAGGTATTGCGCATCAGTCTCCCAACTATCCCTCATGACAGAATAGCCAGTATAAGGGAACGCGTACGATAATGTCTCGTACTTACTATCTTGCCGATTAAAATTATTAAGATTACACAGTTCATCAAAATTTAAAGTATCAGGAACGTTAGTGCCGACAGGTGGAAAAGATAAATTGGGTTGACGAATATAGATACATGCTTCTAACTGCTTCTGTAACAACACCTTTATCTCTTCAGCATTCTGAAAATGCCTTAAATGCTTTATGCTTTTATAAGTTTGCAGGAATCTGGAAAAATCGGTAATTGCTTCTACTTGAGACCGTAGCGACGTATCTTTATGAAAACCGTCCGGATAGAAAAATGCGTCAACGATCCATTTGTAACGACGAGATGTCAGCATGAGAAGCTGTTCACTAAACCGAAATTCTGGAAACAGTAGGGCTGCAATACCGATTTCTGTAGTTGCATAAATTGGCGGTGTTGGATAAATGGACAATTTTAGCAAACATTCAAAGGACAATTTTGCGGTGTAGAATGTCCCTGTTTTTTCTAAATGTGAAGTATCTTCAAAATTCTTCAAAAATTCCGTGCGAAATGCTGTATATGCCGATTTTGCTGAGGTTATATCTCCCTTTAAAAAAGCAGATTTGACATTTTCCAATCCTGGAAAGTCCAAATTCAGATAATGGAAGTATGTTTGATCGCTTAACGGAAACTTTAGCCTGTTATTAGCAGGAAAACAACAGTTCAGAACCTTGTTATAGCATTCAATTGCGGAATCCAGAATTGGAAGGTTTAGTTTATTGGCAAGGGTAAGAGCTGCTTCAAGCGGTTGGATAACATGCATTGCTGATGATTTCGGGGCTACTTCACTAAGATTTGCAGCAATCTGCCCAAATCCCGCAAGTCGCCATAATTCGGATTGTGGCAAGATAGCACAAACGTTACTTGCTAATGCCAACGCACTACCCGCAGACAATTTTTCACGTGCTGTGGGCGCTTCAGGGTATGTCCAGAGATATTCCGCATGCTCTAACAGAATTCGGGCAAGTAATTGCCATCCAATATCATTTAGTGGTTCATGCGCAGCGAGAGCGATTGCTTCAAGGACGCGTGCCGCCACAGATTCAAGTCGCCATGCAGGATGCTGCTCAGCGAATTCAATTGGGGTGGGATTTGATTCCGTAAAGGTAAGGAGTTCTTCAAAATCGGCAATCGGCTCAAATTGATTGATTATTGGTTGCTCTCGTTTTGCAAGTTCTGATGCTAACAACTCTACCTGTTTGGATTGAACTGTCGTGTGTTCACCGAATGACATAAAACATTAATACGCTCTCTTGATTTCATCTATTGTATGTGGTATAATAACAACATCTTGGTGTTTTGTCAATGGTGCTTTAGTGAATTGCATTAACCTAACTCTTCTCTTAGCAACCATTTGGCAAAAGTTGTCCACGAACCGATACAACAATTCTTGGATAAGGAGTCCTTTTATGGCATTTACATTTCATCATATACATCTCAGATGTGAAGACCTTGACGGTGCGATTGAATATTATGAAAAGATGTTTGACGGAAAGGTTACGGATACCGTTGAAGTCAGAGGATTAAAAATTGTACGAATGGAAATTGGTGGTGAACGCATTTTTCTCTCTCCCAAATTTGGCGATATGGCTGTTGAACCGACGAGTGGCAATCCGCGCTGGGGTGTCTATCAACTCGCTTTTACTGTCCAAGACCTTGATGCTGCTGTTGCCGAACTACAAGAAAAAGGCGCTGAACTTGAAGACCTAAAACCTTCTGGGCTCATGATGGCATTTTTCAAGGGACCGGATAACGTTCAGATTGAACTTATTGAAGCTTAAGTTGTTCAGCAATCTACGATAGTGCATGTGCCTTGTTGCTAAACCAAACTATGAAATACAGCGAACTGTTCCATACAATCCAGGGTGAAGGGCAGCTGATAGGAGTTCCATCCGTTTTTTTCCGAACAAGTTACTGCAATCTGAGATGTACTTGGTGTGATACACCTTACACATCTTGGCAACCTGAAAACAGAGATATTACAGTTGCCGATAGTGTTGCAGCAATTGCACGATTTGGATGCAAGCATGTTGTCATCACCGGCGGGGAACCGTTTATCCAAAGCAAGGAATTGATAGTTCTTTGCCGTGAGTTAGATAAACAAGGACACCACATCACAATTGAAACGAATGCAACGCTCTTCGCGAAAGTTGCTGCCCATTTAATTTCCATGAGTCCTAAGTTGCGTAATTCCAATCCTTCTTTAGATAATCGTTTTTATAAACGACACGACCGGGGGCGTATCTGTCCTGAAGTTATCCGAAAGTTTTTGGACACCTATACGTGCCAAGTGAAGTTTGTTGTAGATACGCCGGACGATCTCACGGAAATTCAAACCTTGCAAGTAGATATCGGCATCCCAGCAGAAACTATCATGTTGATGCCTCAAGGCAAAACCGCACGGGTGCTAAATCAGAAGCAGGAATGGTTAGTTGAACTCTGCAAAGAAAATGGGTATCGCTATTCACCGCGTGTGCATGTTGATATCTGGGGTGAAAAACGTGGTGTATAGCCAATGAAGTGTGATATTTTACTCAAAGGCGGGACTGTCATTGATTCCGCGCAAGGATTAAATGCCCTTCGTGATGTTGCGATTACAGATGGAGTCATTACTGCTATTGATCACGATATTCCAAAAACTTTGGCGAAACAGGCCATCTCTGTCAAGAATCAATACATCACACCGGGCTTGATTGACATCCATACACATGTCTACTACGGTGTAACAACGTGGGGTATCAAAGCAGACAACATCTGTCCCACTGCGGGGACAACGACAGTTGTTGACGCTGGTAGTGCCAGTTGGGCAACTTTTCCGGGATTCCGTGAATTTATTGCAGAACCCGCACAAACGAACATTTTAAACTACATCCACATTTCTGGTATTGGGCTTGTCTATGGTCCAGTCGGAGAGATGCATGACCTCGCCTACGCAGACCCAGATTGTGTTGCTGATACATTAAAAACGAATCGTGACATCACCGTCGGTGTGAAAGTGCGGCAAGGTAAAATGCAAGTAGGTGATAACGGTGTTCAACCGCTAAAACTTGCTATTCAAGCAGCGGAGCAGGCTGGAATGCCTGTGATGTGCCACATCGGCGCAGGTGTTCCACTTTCAGATGTTTTAGAATTGATGAGACCGGGTGATGTAATTACGCACTGCTTTCAAGGAAATGGCGATAATATCGTTGACGAAAAAGGAAAGGTTATCCCAGAGGCATGGCAGGCGCAGCAAGATGGTGTGATTTTTGATGTTGGACACGGAGCGGGAAGTTTTCGGTATGAAATTGCACAGCGCGCGATGGAACAAGGTTTTATTTCTGATGTTATCAGCACTGACCTACATACAGGTAATATCAACGGTCCTGTCTATGATCTACCAACAACTTTATCAAAATTGATGCACCTCGGACTCTCGCTTGAAGAAGTAATTGAGAAAGCAACTTTTAATGCTGCTAAAACGATCAGACGCGAGAAACAACTCGGCAGCCTGAAAATTGGGACAACCGCGGATGTTGCAGTTTTGGAAGTGCTTGATGGCGAATTCGAATTCTACGATGCACACGGAACAAAGTTTATCGGTGCTCAGAAAATCAATGCTGCTTTAACGATTCGTGAAGGGAAAATACTATAGATGTCACTTATAGCACAAAAGATTAGTGGTTGTTACCGACGCGTACTTATCTTTTTGTTTTTGATTCTCATTGTAAGTATAGGTATCGGATTATTTGTTTACAACAGAGTTGGAGGCGTTGAAGGCATGCGGTATTGGGTGGCAGTCCGCGCCTTAAACGGCACTGAAAAACTCCTTATCACAAACCGTCCGGATGGTGTGCCGCAAGAAACAGTCGTGGAGCAATTTAAGGATGTTCGCAATGCTATTCACAATCGACAGATTGACCTAAAACTGCTTTATGATTTACTGAACTCCTATCAAACGAAATTTCATAACGCCGGATTATCAACAGAAAAAATTGAGCCATCAACACCGGAAGTAGAAACGTTCTTGATAAAACTTAGAGAGACGATTGTAAGAGATGAATAGATTTCCATCCTACGAAATATCCGCGTGAAATTCCCCAATCATTTCACGGATTTGTGTAGTATATACGTCATCACTCAAATCAGCTTTAATAATCAGTGAAATGGCGCGCTGGAATCTCACGCGTGCATCTCCCCATGCTTCCAGCAAAATCTGGTTTTCAGATATTTCTGGTCTGGCCACCGCTGCGAAAATCTTACGAACAACAGAGAGGTAAAAAAGTAAGTGATGCCCATCTATGCGTGCAGGAATGTTAGCAGGAGAACATTTTTCGCGATGGTTAACTACCCACGCTGCGTAAGCATCAATCAATTCACGGTTCAGTAAAGAAACAAAGTTAGCACCTTCCTGATATGCACCAATACTATTAAAATATTGGACAAACCTTCTTTCCTGCCAATCCCACCCAACACTCGCAAAATCAATAAAGGAAGGAAGCGCACCGTCAATCACAATATTACGTGCTTGGTAGTCAAGTCCTCCCAAAGTTGGTTGTGCCGCTAAAAGCTGATCAGAAAGAGATGCCCATGCTACGTCAATCTGCGCTATTTGTGATGTGGTAGGCGGTGTCCTACTCATACGTTCCAAATAACCGACTGTTTTTCTGCCCTGTTCAAGTAGGCGTTGCAAGGTCTGTTTGAATTCAAAATGAAATAGATACGGTTTGAATTGTGCCTCGTTTTTTCTAAAGACCTCTTCAATATTACAGAACACTTTCAGAATAGTGTGTAGCTCAGGCATGAGATTTGGCACTGGTCCGCTTTGTGCTAAAGAATCAAGTGTCTGATCTCCGCGCCATTCCAACAACAATGCTTGATGTTGTTCAGATTCCCAGATAATTTGCGGCACATGACACCCACCCTTGTAAAGTGTGGATAACGTGAACTCCTCAATCTGAAATGGTGTGAACCCCGATTCAGGCACCACAGAAGTAACCTCATGCTGTTTAAGCAGATAGCTTTTCCCTCTGATTTTTAGGCGGCGGACGTTTTGCTTTTCTCTCGCACCGTGGTGAATGGGTTCTACTCTAATTTCATCTGAATTGATTTGAAAATGTAGTGCTATCTGCTTAAGTATTTTTTGCATTTTGGGACTCCTGATTTTGTAAATAGACGTTGCGGCGACGTTTAGGTTGAAATACGATTGAGAAACATTGTGTCCAAATAATGCTAAAATTTACTATAAATTGAGGGAAATCTGCATTCTAATAATCGTTAGGGTTATTTAGTTTTCGGGTAGATTTTATCACAGACGTTAGTGCTACTCTTTGCTTATTTTGAGATATTTATTTCCTTTTGTCTGAACCAGGATTCACAAGATTATAGGATTTCCAGGATTTTTCAGTGCTACCCATTAACCCCTATTCTGCATCCAAACGCAGACGACAAACATGTTCATAGACACTACATCCACAAAAACCCATCTTGAAAATCTGATAATCTTGAAAATCCTGGTTCAGACAATAAACATATCGTCCCTACGGGACTGAAGAGTATCTCAACTAATGAAGAATATTCGGACAAACCTTTATTTATGTGAAACAATTGGTTATTAAAAGTTATTTATAGTGAACTTTGAAATTATTGGGACACTTTGATAAACCTGTTTGGGAAAATAACGGACAATAGAGATTGTAGCACAACCTGTTAGGTTGTGTATCTTAGTCCGCAACCTAACAGATTGCGATACAGAAGTGTCCCATTAATTGTAAGTTTTACTATAAATAACCCTGAATAATTATTTTATACCTGTTGACATTTCAGTGAAAAAGTGATACCCTACACATCAAGGAGGAGGCACATTATGGCAACTTTAACGCAAACCGAAAATCGTATTAGACCCCTTTATATTGACGGATACACCGATCAACTGAGTTACGCACCTGGTGAGGAGATTGCATTCAATGTCTCAACGAGTGCGGGAAACTATTCTTTGGAAATTGCACGTATTGGTGCGGAACGCGAGGTTGTATTCAACGAATCTGGACTTCCGGGTAAGGCACAACCAATTCCCGTAAATGCTTCATCACACGGGTGTGGTTGGGAAGCTACCTATACATTTGAAGTGCCAGATACATGGCAGAGCGGATACTATGAAGGCATACTCCGCGCAGCAGATGGTGGCGGTGATCCCATCTACAGAAACCATCGCACGGCTGAAAGTTCCCTGTTTTTTATTGTCCGTGCTGCGAAGCCAGGAGAAAATACTCCAATGCTGTTTCAACTCTCTACCAATACCTATAACGCCTATACCAACTGGGGCGGTTTTAGCCTTTACGGATATCACGGACAGAATGGCATGCAAGGGCGGCGTGTTTCATTTGACCGACCTCTTGGGAGCCAGTTTAGGACTTGGGAGTTGCCCTTTGTTGTCTGGGCAGAACAGAATGGATATACCCTTGATTATGCAGCGAATAGTGACCTCGAATTCCGTCCTGAAATGTTGGAACATTACAAACTTGTGCTGAGCCTTGGGCATGACGAATATTGGTCTGCGCCGATGCGTGACAATCTTGAGGCATTTATTGCGAAGGACGGAAACGCCGCTTTCTTCAGTGGGAATGCTGTGTGTTGGCAGGTGCGTTCTGAAGACGAAGGACGTGCCCTCGTTTGCTGGAAACAGAGTTACAACCAAGACCCTGTTTACAAAACTGATGATTACAGCACGTTGAGTACTTTATGGAGTCACTATTTAGTAGAGCGTCCTGAAAACGAGTTGACCGGTGTCGGTTTCCTTCAAGGCGGTTACCATTTGAGTCACGGGCAATTTATGGATGGAGATGGCGCATATACAGCACACCTTCCGGAACATTGGGTGTTTGAAGGCACAAACTTGGTAAGGGATGACAAGTTCGGTGGGCAAAATACAATTGTCGGCTACGAATGCGATGGCTGCGAATTTACACTTCAAGATGGTTTACCTGTGCCGACCTATCAAGATGGCACTCCCGAAGGGTTTACCATCCTTGCGACTGCACCCGTTCGTTGGCATCCGGATGATTGTGAATGGTATGAACGTTGGGAACAAGGATATACGGGTGCGGCAACGATGGGTATTTATACAAAAGGTGGTACTGTCTTTACTGCTGCTACTACGGATTGGTCACACGGATTGTCGGGTGGCGATGCTGTTGTTGAACAGATTACGCATAACGTTTTGCGACAGCTCTCAGCATAAATATGCATGTAGTTGCCTAATTATTTTTATCACCAATGAATTCTTCACCCTAACAAAACGTTGAACTACTGGTTTAACGTTGCCCGAACATGGAGTTTGAAATGTCTGATGCTCGTCCGAATATCGTATTAATCACTACCGACCAACAACGTGGCGACTGTTTAGGTATTGATCCTGACGGTCCCGACTGCCTGCAGACACCGAACTTGGACTGGATCGGTCGTAGCGGCACACACTTCCGGCGCGGGTACGCCGAATGTCCGAGTTGTATCCCTGCCCGACGTGGTATCATGACCGGTACCGCACCAGCTGCCAACGGAATGGTTGGATATACAGGAGCACAGTGGGATCCACCACATACGCTGGCTGGCGAATTGTCTGCTGCCGGTTATCAAACCGAGATGATTGGCAAACTACACCTAAGTCCACCACGTAAGCGATACGGTTTCGATCATCTACAGTTGTCCGATGCTACGCATGGAACTGCTAACAACGATTATGTGGAATGGTTGCAGCAATATCACCGTCGCAACGATTATGATCCGGGAATGGCACACGGTGTTGCTGCGAACGGATGGGTTGGCCGCCCGCATCACCTGCCCGAAGAGCAGATGCACACGTTCTGGTGTGTTGACCGCGCCCTCAAATTCCTACGAAAACGTGATCCGTCAGTGCCGTATTTTCTCAACATCTCCTTTATAGACCCTCATCCGCCTTTGACACCGCCGCTCCACTATTACCAACGCTACATCCAACGGGAACTTCCGCCCCCTGTGGTCGGCGATTGGGCACCAGAATTTGACGGTGCACAGAAGGGATTGAATCCAAATGCTTGGGAAATTTGTCTTGATAGCGATGATATGCGTTGTGCCCGCGCTGCGTATTACGGGATGATCAATTTCATTGACGATCAGATTGGCAGACTGCTCCAGAATGTTGGTAGTCTGAATGACTGTCTCGTCATTTTCACTTCCGACCACGGTGAAATGTTAGGTGATCACAACATGTTCCGAAAAACTTTTCCTTACGAAGCCTCTGCACGAGTGCCTTTTCTCATGCGCGCACCAGCGAAATGGAGATATCCGAAAGAATCTGTCTGCCACAGTCCTGTCGGTTTGCAGGACATCATGCCCACGATTCTTGATGCAGCAAATATTGATATTCCCAACACATGCACTGGTAAAAGTCTACTGCCCATCATGCGGGGTGATACTGACAGGGTGCGGGACTGCCTACACGGTGAGCACTCCGGTTGCTACAATTACAAACACGGCAACCACTATGTGACTGACGGACACTATAAGTACATCTGGTATTCCCAAACTGGCAGAGAACATCTTTTCAATCTGGAAGATGATCCGCACGAGACAATTGATTTGGCACGCCAAAGCGATGCAGAAACTCGACTAACGCCTTGGAGAAATAGACTAATTGCGTTTCTACGTGACCGTCCTGAAGGTTTTACCGATGGTACAAGCCTTATAGCAGGGCAACCTCATAATGCTTTGCTACCGGACTATCAACCCGATGCCACCTATCCTTATTTGTAAAGTTTCTGTTTCGGAAAACCCTTAAATTCTGTTGCGTCCTCGGTGATGGCGTGCTATCCTATTTAGCATGGATAAGGAAACACAAAACCTCTCTGGTGCGGTACTCTTAATCTCCTGCTACGAACTCGGACACCGACCGATGGGACTGACGCGTCCACTCGGCGCGCTTGAAGCTGCCGGATTTTCTCCTGAGGCAATTGACATCGCTGTTGAAACCTTGGACGCAGAAAAAGTTAAACGCGCCCGGTTTATCGGTATTTCGGTACCGATGCATACTGCCTTGCGACTCGGGGTTCACCTTCTCCAACGAATCCGCGATCTCAATCCAGATGTTTCAATATGCATGTATGGACTTTACGCGGAACTTAATGCTGACTACCTACTTTCACACGGGGTTGACTTTTGTATCGGCGGTGAAGCGTCAACACAACTCGTTGCGTTAGTGGAATCCTTTGCAGAGAAAAAACAGACTGCAGAACAGATACCTCGTTCCACGATAATTAATGGAAAACTACCCACTTTAGAAAAATACGCCCGATTTGAAGATAACGGTGAAGTGCGCACCGTCGGATATACAGAGACAACGCACGGTTGTAAACATCTGTGTACGCACTGCCCTATTCCACCTGTTTATAATGGCAAGTTTTATCCTGTGCAGCGGCACACTGTATTAGAAGAAATTCAGAAACAGGTGGCAGAAGGGGCAACACATATCACATTTGGCGATCCGGATTTTCTTAACGGACCGATGCACGGACTCCGCATTTTGCGCGCAATGCATGACGCATATCCTAACCTCACCTTTGACTTTACAACGAAGATTGAGCATATTCTGAAACACAGAAAACATTTCCCCGAATTTGCAGAACTCGGTTGCAGATTTGTTATCTCTGCCGTGGAATCCCTGAGCGAAATGGTGTTAACGATTTTGGAGAAACACCACACCCGCGCGGATGTTGAAGCTGCAATTGACATCGTTCACGGTGCTGGTATTGCATTACGTCCCACTTGGGTGCCATTTACCCCGTGGACAACATTAGACGACTACCTTGAAATCCTTGAATTCGTTGGGACGCATCGCCTTGTTTATCATGTTGATCCTGTGCAGTTTGCTGTTCGTTTACTCATTCCGCCCGGTTCATATCTACTTAATCGTCCTGAGACGAAAGCACTTTCCCTTACACTTGATGAAACTGCCTTTAGTTATATTTGGGCACATCCCGATGCACGGATGGATGAACTACATAAAACGGTCAATGCGCTTATTGAGAACGACGCGCGAAATAGTGTTGATGCGTTGGAAACCTTTTATCGGATATGGGAACTCGCTGCTGATATGCAGGGTAGTAGGCACACGCCGTTGTGCCGTAACAGAAAACAGACGCATCTACCCGCACCACGAATTACTGAAGCATGGTTCTGCTGAGCGGAACCTACCGAAGGGCAGTTTGCTCCGATTCAGGTTTAGTTTGTTAGGACAATCTTTCTAAAATGTATGAATAGAGGTTAAAACAATGAAGAAATTATTTTTGATGTTAACATTATTTATTGTTGTGGTATTGTGTTTAGAGTCTGCCTTTGCGCAATACGAACCCTCTACACAAATGGGCTTACCCGAAGGTGCGATTGCTCGGATTGGTAAAGGCAGCATACGCGAGATAACATATTCTCCGGATGGCACTCGGCTTGCTGTTACTACTACCATTGGGGTTTGGATTTACGATTCTCGGACAGGTGAAGAACTTGACCTAATCACAGGAGGACATACTGATAGAGTCTATTCCGCTGCGTATTCGCCGGATGGAAAAACAATCGCTACGGGTAGTTGGGACAGAACATTACGGTTATGGGATACGCGCACAGGGAAAAATATAAAAACATTCAAGGGATTTGCCTATGGAATATTTTCAGTCGTATATTCGCCGGATGGAAAAACAATCGCTACAAGAGGCAGTGATAATACGATAGAACTGTGGAATGCACGCACAGGCAAACACCTTAAATCACTCTCTGGACATGAAAAACCAAACACCTTATACGAAGGACATCCTGACGTGACTATTTCCTCATTTGCATTTTCTCCTGATAGCAAAACAATCGTGAGTGGTGGCGGGGACAAAACAGTACGGTTGTGGAATACGCGCACCGGAGGAAACATTGAAACACTAACAGGTCATACAGAAGCGGTCAGCGCAGTCGCATATTCCCCGGATGGTGGGACTATCGTAAGTGCAAGCAGGGACAAGACGGTACGAATATGGGATGCAAACACTGGTGAAAACATCAAAACGCTCTCTGGACATAAGGACATTATTGATACAGTTGCCTATTCACCGGATGATGGGAATACTATCATATCAGGTGGTTGGGACGGCATGTTGCATCGGTGGAACGCACAAACTGGAGAACCTTTAAAGACATTTAAATTGTATACGGACGTTCTCCAGTTCCCACGCGGACATGGAGGTGCCATTACACACACTACATATTCCCCGGATGGAAAAACAATCGCAACTGCTGGTGCAGACGGCACAATGCAGTGGTGGGATGCAAACACTGGTGAAAACCAGAAAACATTTACAGAATATGTAAGTGGTTCTCGGACCATAACTTACTCACCCGATGGGAAAAAAATTGCAGTTACTGCAGGCGGAAAGGTAAATTTGTGGAATGCATCGGGGAAACACTTAAAAACCCTCGCAGGACATAAAGGGTATGTTGCTGGGATAACGTTTTCTCCTGATGGAGAGATACTTGTTACTGGAAGTTCTGATAAGACAGCGCGCTTATGGGATGTACACACGGGTGAAAATATTGAAATACTTACCGGACATACGGGAATTGTCTATAACGCTACATTTTCCCCGGATGACGATAATTTCATAACTCGCGGTGGCAATACCTTATGGCTGTGGGATGCAAAGACAAGAGAGCACCTGAAAACATTTGAAGGAGATGTATACGGTTGTAGATGGTTTAAGTATTCACCGAATGGAAAAATAATCGCTACTCGCTTTAATGATACGGTGCGGTTGTTGGATGCATCTACAAAGGAAACGAAAAAAGTACTCATTGGACATACGGGTCGTGTTGCTACTGCTGTGTTTTCTCCGAATGGTGATACGGTTGCCACTTATGCTAAAGATAATACGTTCCGTTTGTGGGATGCACACACTGGAGAAAATATTAAAACACTTAACATAACGGGAAAACCCATTACTGTTGTGTATTCCTCGGATACCGATCCGATCGCAATTACTGCAAATAAGGAGGCAATATCACTATGGAATGTTGCAACAGGACAACACCTAAAAACATTAGAATCGTCAGGGCGTTCTTTCTTTGGAGGGGGACAATCCAAAAAATCCTGGGGACCGCCTCCGTACCATATCCGAACCGTAAGGTATTCACCGAATGGAGAAACACTTGCGGCTATCAGGAACAACAATACGGTACAACTGTGGAATGTCAACACAGGAAAGCGCATAGGAAAACTGATAAAACCTCTCAAAGATGATCCATCGGAAAATACCATTGGTATAGTGTATTCTCCTGACGGTAATACGCTCGCAACAATACCAATTGGAAATTTCGGAGGGACAGTGCAGCTGTGGAATGCTGCAACGGGGAAACACCTAAAAACACTCAAAGGGCATTCTAATTGTAGTAATTCACTTGAATTCTTCCGCGACAGCAAGATAATCGCAACGGGACATTATGATGGTACAATCATATTATGGGATATACCCTCACGGTAAGCATAGGTATTTGGCAATTCTTACGTCATCAAAATTGAATGTTTACAAAAAGTCTTGCATTTTCTATAAAAGGAGAATGAGTCAATGAAAACAACCTTTTTTCTACTAAAACTACTGATAGTTGGAATGCTCTGTTTACCAACTGCCTTCGCGCAATATGAACCCTACACACAAATGGGTTTACCCGAAGGTGCTATTGCCCGTTTCGGTAAAAGCAGCATACGCGAGATAATATATTCTCCGGATGGCACTCGGCTTGCTGTCACTACTACCATTGGGGTTTGGATTTACGATTCTCGGACAGGTGAAGAACTTGACCTAATCACAGGAGGACATACTGATAGAGTCTATTCCGCTGCGTATTCGCCAGATGGCAAAACAATCGCAACAACCAGCCGTGACGAGACAGTGAAATTATGGGATGCGGGGACAGGAAAACTTCAAAAAACGCTCACTGAACATAAGTCCTGGGTATTGTCTATCGCTTATTCTCCTGACGGTAACACACTTGCAACTGGAGGTGTAGACGATACAATCCGACTCTGGAATGCACACACAGGGAAATATATAAAAACACTCAAAGGGCATACAAAGGACATCTTGTCAGTTATGTTCTCACCAGACAGTAAAACAATCGCAAGTAGCAGTAATGATGGCACAATCCGATTTTGGGATGTGGAGAGAGGACAATTGAAGAATACATTTAAAGGATATCGGGAACTAATTTCTTATTCCCCAGTTGGCAAAGCATTTCTTGTCCTTCCAAACCCAGATGGCGGCAATACGGTCTTTAGAACAAAAGATTCAGATGGCTATATCAGAGAAACAGTAACACTGGCAAATCCTGATACTATCTATGCTATGCACATATTAGATGCAGTCACAGGACAACGGATACAAACAATATCATCACTGAATAATGTAAATTGTTTTGCGTATTCCCCAGATGGAAATACTATCGCTATCAGTGATGGAGAAAGATTTGGACTATGGAATGCTACCACAGGGAAACATCAAAAAACCTTTATTGAGGATATACATGAAGTCGATTCTATCGCATATTCACCGGATGGCAAAACAATCGCTACTGCCAGCTGGGATGGTACGATGCGGTGGTGGAATGTGCAAACCGGAGAAAACATAAAAACATTCACAGGGTATATAAATGTTGGGCAGATTATAAAGTACTCACCCAACGGTAAAACTATTGCAATTTCCGAAGGGCACAAGATAAGTCTGTGGAATTCTACCACTGGAAAGCACCAAACTGCACTTAAAGGACATGAGCGCAGCATTATCGGTTTTACGTTTTCTCCGGATGGACACACAATCGCAACTGGCAGTTTAGATGGGACAGCGCGGCTGTGGGATGCACACACAGGAGAAAACATAAGAATTCTTGTTAAACATACAGACAGTGTAGACACTCCTATTCGTATTGATACGCCTGTGTATTCACCGGATGGCAAAACAATTGCAGCTCGTAGTAAACACAATTGGGTGTGGTTGTGGGATGCACACACAGGAAAAACCATAATTACAATTCAAGGGAAGTTTAGTCATGTTAGACGTTTCATGTTCTCCCCAGATGGACAGATACTTGCAACTAAGAGTAGGGGCAAGCCAGTGCAATTGTGGGACACAACAACCGGAAAAAATATTAATACGCTCATGGGGCATGCATGGCACATTATGTTTTCTCCAGATGGTAAGACAATTGCAATCTATACTGACAACATGGTGCAATTGTGGGATACAATTACAGGAGAAAACATCACTACACTTTTTGCACCGAATGCATACGTCACCGCAGTTTTACATTTGCGTGGTAAACCATTCGCAATTACTATCTACGAAGATGAAACGGTGTCGCTTTGGGATATTGCCTTGGGGCACACCATAAAAACGTTCGAAAGACATGGAGATGGAATACAAAACTTATTAACAAGGGCATTTTTGGGAAGACCGAATCTCGAAGAAATAGCGCCTTGGGACTATACGATTGAATGTTCACCAACTGGAGATACATTCGCAACTATTGCAGGGGACAATCCTGTGCGGCTGTGGGATATTGCCACAGGAACGCAAACAGGAAAGCCGATAAGATCTCTCAAAGGCGAGAAAAGTTATACTATTGTTAAATATTCGCCGGATGGCAGAACAATTGTTACTATTCCAGTTGGTGAGGATCGTTTTGGCGGTACGGTGCGGTTGTGGGATGTTGGTACAGGTAAACACCTAAAAACTCTCAAAGGACATTCGAATTGTGACTACAACTCAGTTGCGTATTCCCCGGATAGCAAAACTATTGCGACAGGTCACCGCGATGGCACAGTGCTATTGTGGGATGTTCCCGCTCGGTAAGCATTAAACACTTGATGTCTTTAAAAACAAAAAGGAGAAATATGGCAAAACAATTACAAGAACTACTCAATTTAGAAACTGCACCTATCGCAGTAACATTTCACGAATCACAACCAGATGACGTTTCGCGCGTGGAAAAAGCTGAAGCCTCAGGCTGCACCTATTGGAAGCGCGCATCGGAGGGTAAGACCTTCTATACCGAAGCATCCGACCACTACAACTGTCCGATTGGGTGTTATACCCATAACGTTGAACTACCCGATGCACAGATGGCAGAGTTGGAAGGCACTCTCGGACTGATGGGTGAACTCGGTTATATTAGTATGGACGAGGTGCCCGGTATTCCGCGGCGAAATAATCCTTTCCAGAATGCAGTCTACGCCCCCTTAGCAGATACAACTGACATACCGGATGTTGTTCTTGTCTCTGGCACGCCGAAGCAGATGATGCTCTTAGCAGAAGCTGCCACTGCTGCGGGAATCGGCGCAGAAAACGGTGTGATGGGCAGACCGACTTGCGCTGTTATACCGGCTGTTATGCAATCTGGTAAAGGTGCAAGTAGTTTAGGGTGCATCGGTAATCGCGTTTATACTGCACTCTCTGATGATGATTTTTATTTTGCCTTTCCGGGCAAACATGTTGACGCTATTATAGATAAGTTAGAGACAATTATAAATGCAAACCGGGCATTAGAAGAATATCATCAGCAGCGCCAAGCGGAGATTTAAATGAGGAGCGTTGCAGTTATTACGGGTGCAGCGAGTGGTATTGGACGCGGTATGTCGGAACGGTTCGCTGCGGAAGGAATGGTGGTTGTACTTGCAGATATTGAAGAAGAACCATTAGCAAACCTTGCGGCAGACTTACGTGCTAAAGGGGCAACCGTGCTTACCGTTAGAACAGATGTCTCAATTGCTGCGGATGTTGAAAATCTTGCAGTCCAAACGTATGATGTATTTGGTGCGGTGCATATTCTCTGCAACAATGCAGGTGTTGTGTGTAGTCGTCTTCTCTGGGAGCATACGCTTGCTGATTGGGAATGGGTGTTAGGCGTTAACCTATGGGGTGTAATCCACGGCATTCGTGTTTTTGTTCCGCGTATGCTTGCACAAGAGACTGAGTGTCATATTGTGAATACAGCCTCTATCTTAGGTATGGTGCGAGGTCCGGGTGAAGGCATCTATAAAGTGAGTAAACACGGTGTTGTTGCCCTTTCAGAAACCCTCGCTGATGAATTAGCACAAAAAGGATCGCCAATTCAGGTGCATGTGTTGTGTCCCGGTTGGGTGCGGACAGGTATTTTGGACTCTGCTCGAAACCGTCCAGGGACATTGCAAAATCCGGAATTGGAAACACAGCACCAACAAACTATAGGTGATTCTCGGAATGTCCGTGCTGAAATGGAAGCAGGGATGTCACCTGCTGAAGTAGCAGGCTATGTTTATAACGCTATTCAGAATGGTACCTTTTATATTTTTACGCATCCGGAACTGAAAACGTGGGTTCGGGAACGTACGGAAGGCATTCTTGGATAATACCGCCTTAAATCTTGCAAAATGGCAGTGTTAGGAGGATATGTTTATTTATGTATACTTCCGTATCTTGAGTTTCGTAGGGAAGAAATGTTTATAATCTTAACTAATATCTTATTAATAATCTTGAAGCATAGAATCCGAATTTTATTAAAACAATATCTGGGACATTAAAACATAAAGAAGAATTGTCTTTTTTGGGGTTTTGTGATATACTTTCATTAACTAGTTCAAGTGGCACAGTTACGAATCGGAATACTCTCCGTTTCTGCAACCGTAGTGAGGATAAAGGACTAGGACATGGGACTTACCCTAAAAAGTACAATTCGTCACAAGGTAAGAGAGGATTATCATGGGTATTCATAGCACCTATTACGATTTAGGAAATACGGAAAGCCATAATAAATCGCAGCCAGCTGTTTTTTCGGCGGCTCCTCCTAACGTAGTGGAGTATAGTGATGCTAAAGCCTATAACTCGAGAGCGATTCGAAAAGCTGAACTTGGAGAGTTGGAATCCGCGATTGCTGATTTTGATATGGCACTCCGCATAAAACCGAACGAGGCACTCATTTACTGTAATCGTGGACTTGCGAAATTCAAGTTAGGTCAATATGAATCCGCGATTGCTGATTTTGATGCGGCACTCCGCATACAGCCCGATTTAGCGGCTGCCTATCATATTCGGGGTGATGTGGAAGCTGATTTGGGTAAATTTGATGAAGCTATCGCTGATTTTGACGAAGCAATAAAGATTATTCCAAATGACATTGATGCATACAACAATCGAGGTAATGCAAAGATGGCATTGGAAAGGTTAGAAGAAGCTATCGCTGATTTTGACGAAGCGATCAATCTGCAACCCGATTTTGTACCAGCTTACAACAATCGAGGACTTGCCAAAATTAAACTTGGTCTATTAGAAGAAGCTATTGAGGATTTTGATGCAGCAATCAGGATACGACCAGATTTTGTGCCTGTTTACAATAATCGAGGTAATGCCAAAGCTAAACTAGGTAAGTTCGAGGAGGCAATAGAGGATTATGATGTAGTGCTTCGCATGGAACCTAATCTTTCAGAAACCTATAGCAATCGGGGTAATGTAAATGTTGAATTAAATAGATTGGCGGAAGCCGTGTTAGACTATGATAAAGCCATCTTGCTTGATCCGTCTAGTGTCCTTGCTTACAATAATCGAGGCAATACAAAAACTAAGTTAGGTAAGTATGAGGAAGCAATTGAAGATTTTAATGCGGCAATCCTTATACGGCCTGATACCGCAAGTTTTTACAACAACCGAGGAACTGTGAAAGGTCAACTAAACCAACACGATGAAGCCATTGCGGACTTTGATATAGCTATCAACATTGATCCTGGAAATCCATCATACTATGCTAATCGCGGAGTCGCGAAAGTCCTTGTAGGTAGCCGTGAGGATGGAAAACGGGATCTGATCAGTGCTTTGAATCTGGCGAAAAATGATGTGAAATTTCAGTCCAAGATTGAAGATCTCTTAAAACGATCAGGAAGCAGTTAGGAGGATACACCAATGCCAATTGGACCGTCAGACTATCAAGAAGAGCAAAGTGGATTAACAGACCTGAATTCCGAATTTCTTGTAAATAGAGCGGTTGTTAACGAGCGGATCCAGAATATTCAGACTTTGCTTATACAATACAGTGAGAGAATGGATCGAATTGAACACGAATTGAAAGCAATTGAGCATATAAAGACGATTCAAGATCAGCTTAAGGTAAACGATAATAGAATGACTCGGATTGAAAGTGACTGGAAATCGTTGATAAAGTGGTGGGTGGCGATAACTGGGACCATATCTGGAGCTGTTATTGGTGCTGCAAAGTTATTCTTTGGGCAATAATTTTTAAGGTAAACAACTATGGACATCATAACCGAAAACTATAAAATGATACGAGCAAGAATGCGCGACGGTAAAGGCATTTCCATAAGGACACGGCAAGGATTGCCATACGCTCAATTAGTTGTAGTCAACACAGTAGATTGCACACTGGAGGCTATCATCGGAACATTTCCAACATTTGAGATTGCGGAGAAAGCCCTTGCATCATTACGCAAGGCACACAAAGAGGATAAATCACCATGGGATGTCAATGAGTTTAAGATGACATTAAATGAAGTTAACACGCCGTAATAGACAAAGAATATTCGTTCAGGTCGGGACTTTCACAATTTGAGATGGGAACAACAAAGAACACAAAATGAATTGCTCGACTACAAAGGCGTTTTGTGTTGATAAAAAGCGATGGTTCATGTAGAAAGTGAGTGCGCTTTATTTACTAAGCTCGTTGTACACTTGAATTTTCTAAATACCTCCGTATTTTAGTCTTGACATAAGCCAAAGCGATTATTCAGAAACGTTATTACAAAGCCCTCCTACAAAAAGTAGTTCACAACAATTGAATGGTTCTGTCAATTCTTGATTCTTGTGGCTAAAAAATATTTCACCTTGTATAATGACTCAAGTTGCCACCTTTGTAGTATAATCTGTTAGATTGTGCCTATAACTGTTTTACTCGCTAAACATTTATTATGGACAAAACTTTCGTAATAGGTTCAAAAGTCCCCTCCTCGCTTGCGCGGGATAAAAGGGGTGTATTTAGGGAATTCAAAACACAAAAACTTAACGAGTAAGCCAATAAGTGCGCAAACTGACAGTTTGCGCTATGGAATTCGTAAATAATGAAATATTATCGCTTAAAAACGGTGTTGCATGTCCAAAATCTTGTCCATAGCAACTTGGGTTACTATAGCGTATCTCATAAATCGTTAAACACCGTTCACTTCGGAGTATCTAACTCCATCGTCCGGGCGGGTTCTCCCGTTCATTGTTTCAGATTCTGAGATATATTGAGGCACTGATACTTCGACCTATATAACGACTTGTGTTAGTTCTTTTCTTTGTGTAATATTACTAAAGTTTGGACAATTTATGTCAGTTATATCTTGAGTTATCAAGTCTTTTTCTATTTTTTTGTAAGTTTCCCATATCAGTGGAACCTCACGAAAAATGCTGCACGCCAGCGGAGTGCTATGTTTATAGAAAACATTATGGGCATATTTTTGCACGCCAGCGGAGTGCTATGTGTCGGTTGACTAACATACCGCTCCGCTGGAGCAAGAGGGGTTCCGTTTTGTGTGTTGCGTTAGGATTTCGTAACAGATGTAGTCCAACAATTTCTTATATTAAACTCACGTATGAAAAATTGTCCAAACTATAGTAATATTACTAATAAAAAGAGGTAATAAAAATGGAACAGACAACACGAATGAAACTCGCAAATCAGGATGATCTGGTTGCGGTAAGATTAGGTGTCATGAGCCCCGCCGATGTCCGGAGGCTTACCGTTGAAAACGCACTTGTTGATACCAGCGCAATTGGACTCTGCTTACCGACACCGCTCATCAACCAACTCGGGCTCACGCTACTCAGAAAAACGCAAGCCGAAACAGCTAACGGCATCGTGGAACGTGTCATTTATTCTGAAGTGGAATATACTGTCCTGGAACGAAGCGACACCATCCGGGTAACAGACCTTCCAGAAGGCATGCCCGTCCTTGTAGGACACATGATTTTGGAAGCTCTCGACCTTTGTGTTGATATGAAAAAAGGATTAATCCATAACCCCGCACATGATGGAGCATGGATGATAAAAATCCTCTAATAACTATGAAAGGAGAAATATAGCTATGGATATTCATGAAGAAACGAAACTTCGTCTTACGAGGCGCACGTTTTTAGGGAAAACAGCGCGCGGCATTGGGTCGCTTGCACTTGCATCCCTACTCACACCTTCAATATTAGATGCCGCACCGCAGATTGAACGGTGGCCCGGTATAATTACAGAACCTCACGTCCCGCCGAAAGCAAAATGTGTGATTCATCTTTGTATGGCGGGAGGTCCCTCACATTTAGAAACTTTGGATTACAAACCGAAATTGGCTGAAATGCATGGCAAACCGATGCCGCAGTCGTTCACCAAAGGGCAACCGATTGCGCAGCTGCAGGGGCAGGCAAATTCGCTCAAGTGTCTTGGACCGACACACGAATTCAAAAAATTCGGTGAGTCAGGACAAGAGATGAGCGCTGCGTTTCCACACATTGGCAGCCTTGCAGACGATATTTGTATCGTTAGATCACTACGTACTGAGCAGATCAATCACGATCCGGCACACACCTTTATGAACACGGGTACTGCTATTTCAGGAAGACCCAGTATGGGGTCGTGGTTGCTATACGGATTGGGAAGCGAAAACGAAAACCTTCCTGGGTATGTTGTTTTAATATCCTCTGGCGGAGGTCAAGACCAACCAATTGCAATGCGGCAATGGCATAGCGGGTTTCTCCCAGGACAATTTCAGGGTGTTCAGTTCCATTCAAGTGGCGATCCTGTTCATTATGTCTCAAGTCCTGGCGGTGTAAGTCAGGAACAGCAGCATGACGTTGTTGGCGCAGTACAAACCCTAAACAACATGTTGAACGAAACGGTTGACGACCCAACTATTGCTACACGTATCAATCAATATGAAATGGCATTCCGCATGCAGACAAGTGTCCCTGAATTAACTGACATTTCCAAAGAACCACAGGACATTCTTGATATGTACGGTGCAAAGCCAGGTGACGGATCCTATGCATCAAACTGTCTCCTTGCTCGGAGATTAGCAGAACGCGGTGTTCGTTTTATCCAACTCTACCATCGCGGATGGGATCATCACGGTGGTATACAGAATGCTATTAAGACAACGGCTGGATATGTTGATAAGGCAACGGCAGCCCTCGTTAACGATCTGAAACAGCGCGGCATGTTAGACGAGACTTTGATTATCTGGGGTGGCGAGTTCGGCAGAACACCGATGGCACAAGGTAGCGGGCGTGACCATCACATCAAGGGATTTTCAATGTGGATGGCAGGCGGTGGTGTCAAAGGCGGTATTAGCTACGGCAATACAGATGAGCTTGGCTACAATGCCGTTGAAAACATCGTGCATGTGCATGACTTCCATGCCACAATGCTCCATCTGTTCGGTATTGACCATGAAAAACTGACGTACCGTTTCCAAGGGCGAGATTTCCGTCTCACTGACGTGCACGGGCATGTTGTCCGCGACATTTTAGCATAAAGTGGTAGGCAGACTCGTAAAGTAAAAGAGGGATGTGCATATAGTAAAACGGACAATTATTCGGACACTTCTGTAGCGCAACCTGTTAGCTTGCGGACTCATAAGCACAACCTAAATGAAGATTAAAAAATAGATTCGGTAATTCCGTAATCATGTCTGGTGCGGTTAGGAAACCGCACCTACCGGGATTGGGAAAAATAAATATTACCGAATTAATAAATTAATCTTCGGACAGGTTGTGCTACAACTTCTATTGTCGGTTATATTTCGTTTATCAAAGTGTTTCAATAATTTCATAGTTCACTATGAATTGAATTTATAGCGTCCCTCATAAATGTTCTGATTCTAACCGTGTTCCCCATTCATTACGTAGCCTATGTTCCGTGATATAAACATCCAACAGTCGATTTGGAGGATTTTAGTTATGAAAAAGGGGCGATGTTGTCATTTTATTATTCACCTTTCAATTTTAGCACTGAGTTTTTTCTTCTATTCACATAGTTTTGCTCAAGACAACACACAGGTCGGTTTACCAGAAGGTGCAATCGCACGGCTTGGCAAAGGCGGCATTAATATCATGCGGTTTTCGCCGGACGGCAAGCGCCTGGCAGTGGGAACGGACGTTGGTTTGTGGCTATACGATGTACCGAATGGAAATGAGACGTATATCCCACGCGTCATCGCGCGACAATCACAACCGTTACATGATGTCCCTGATGGAAAAGAGCCTGTTGCGTTCACAGAGGGGGCTGGGCAAGTAAATGCGTTGGCATTTTCACCGGATGGGAAAACCCTCGCAAGCAGTGGACTTAACAACCCTATTATTCAACTGTGGGATGTGAATAATAACACTAAACACGCAATAACAGGTTTATCACTTAATGCAGTAGAGGCAATGGCATTCTTACAAGATAGCACAACACTTATCAGTTTGAATAGTGATGAAATTGCCCATTGGGATGTGAAAACCGGCAGTAAAGCGTCTAAGGCGCGAGGTATTAGCGAATACGAATCGGTGCTATTTTCTGAAGATGGCAGCAGTTTTGCCATTGGCACTCGTGAAGGCAGAATTCGTTTATGGGATGCAACGACGGGCAGACAACGTAGAAACCTCAAAGGGCATGCAATAGTAAGTATTTTGAAAAAAGAGGATAAAGATGTAGAAGTATGGGCATTGGCGTTCTCACCGGATGGAAAAATGCTTGCCAGTGGAAGTCAGGACAAAACGGTTCAGTTGTGGGATATAGAAAAATGGACCAAACTTGCTACTTTGGAAGCACATGAAGGCTGGGTTACTGCCCTGGCATTCTCAGCTGATGGGAAAACACTTGCCAGTGGTGATGCTGATAAAGTCATAAAACTTTGGGATGTAGATACACACAAAGAACGCGCGACCCTTTTAGGACATAAAAACACTATCAGCACTTTAACGTTTGCACCTGATGGGACATCGCCTTATAGTGGATGCCTTGCAAGTGGCAGCTACGATGGCACAATCCGATTCTGGGATCCAAAAAATGGAGAGGAACTTGTTACCTTTACAAGCGGACATACAGAATCGGTGAAAGCAGTTGCGTTTTCTGAAGATGACGCTAACATCGCAATCGCTGCGTTTAATGGCACTGTAAACGTGCGGAGCTTAAAAACCGGGCATGAACTGATTACCTTTGATGATCAACACAGTGATGCGATCGATGTAGCATTGTCACCAGATGCTAAGCGTTTCGTCTTTCAAGGTAGCAAAGGGTTTCGCTATTTATCTCCTTATGTTCATAGGGACAGAGGCAGTTATCAAACGCTCGGCAGCATTCAATTATGGGACATAATCAATGGTGAAGAAATTCCTGGTCCCTGGCAGCATGCTGGACACACGAATGCACTCACGTTCTCACCTGATAACCACATTCTCGTTGCCAGTTTTGGTCATGAAGGTGTTTTTGCATGGCATGTGAGCACTGGTGCTGAGTTGTTCCACTTTAATTCGGAAGCCCCATTCTCAAGCAAATTAGTTTTCTCACCCAATGGAAAACTTCTTTCCAGAAATGGCACCCATCTGAAAACGCAGGTATGGGATATTACGACGCAGCGTGAACTCACACTACCCAAGATAGAAAACCACAGTGCATTGGCATTTTCACCCGACAGCAAGACCCTTGCCCTCGGTGATACAGAAGGTATCATTTTATGCAGCATAACACCTACAGACATACAAGCATACGGTAGAATTACGAATAAATTTCGAGGTTTTAGCGAAGTGTTAATATTCTCACCGGATGGAAAAGTTCTCCTTGACACGCAAAGAGATGGAATTGAGTTATGGGATACAAACGGCAATAACTTGGGGATTCTGCCTGGCCATACGGAAGGTATCAAGACATTGGTTTTTTCGCACGATGGCAAAACACTTGCCAGTGGTAGTCAAGATGGCACTGTGCTCCTCTGGGATTGGGATCAAATTTCTACCAAGCTGAAAGATAATAGTATTGGAAAAGACCTTGGCAATAATTTGTTACCTATTCCAAAACCCAAAAAATATGCCAGCAAGGCAGAAGAAGCAGAAGCGGTGATAAACTGGTTGGAGGAAAACGGTTATCAAATTCAGAAACGCAGGTCTGGATACAGATTGACTCGTGATAGAAGTAGTTCCACAATTTCCGGTGGTGGAGGTACAATAAAGGTGGGTAATGTCACTGTCACAGTTAATGAGAGAGGCGTTCTCCAGATTCGCGTTGATGATGTAGAGTCCGCCACTTTTACTTCCGCCGCTTTCACTTTTGATGAGGAAGGCAACCTAAAACACAAGGTCCTTGATGAAGAAAATCCTACTAAATAGAGGTTACTATGAAAACAAAAAACTTACTATTCATAACATTAATACTTGGTGGGATTTTGCCCACTGTATTCGCACAAGATAACACACAGGTCGGTTTACCAGAAGGTGCAATCGCACGACTTGGCAAAGGCGGCATTAATATTATGCGGTTTTCACCGGATGGCACGCGGCTTGCAGTGGGAACAGACGTTGGTTTGTGGCTATACGATGTCAATACCGGTAACGTAAAGGCTTTGTTCCCCGCACAGCCAACCCGTGTCAGCAACCAAGAAATCGCATCCGTTCAACGACGTGAAGAATGGGACGTTCAAACAGTCGCGCAAGTGGACACCTTAGCATTCTCACCCGACAACCGTCTGATCGCAAGTGGTGGATCTGAAAATTCAGTTATTCGATTGTGGGAATTGGCAACCGGTAATGAACTATTGTGTATACCGTTATTTACCACAGCTGATGGTGTTCATGCAATGACGTTTTCTAAAGATAGCAAAACCCTTATTACACCCAACCAATTAAACTGCATTTTCCATTGGGATGTTACAACCGGCAAACTTCTTACCACACTCAAAGGTGAAAGTACTGATAACGAACCGCTGGAAGATGGCTATTATGGCACTCACTATCGCGACCTGATAGCATTTACGCATGATCACAGAACCTTTGTAAGCGGTGATCCAGATAATGGTAAAATCAGGTTATGGGATGCAGTCACAGGATACCAACTGTCTATTTTTAAGGCAAAATCTCGATTTGTTCTGTCTTGGAAAGAATGGAAACCTCAAAAAGGAGTTAACACCCTTGCGTTCTCGCCAGACAAAAAAACCGTTGCAAGTGCACATCATGATAACACAGTACGATTATGGAGTACCACTACGAGCACCGAACTTGCTGTGCTTAAGGGACATAAAGAGAGTGTTGAGGCATTAGCTTTCTCGCCTGACAGCCGCATGCTTGCAAGCGGTGGATCAGATAACCGAATTCTCTTGTGGGATGTCCAAAAAGGACAACGGCAGACTATCCTTGCAGAACATAAAAGCAGCGTGAGGGCATTAGCGTTTTCACCTGTTAAGAAAGGAGTCCTTGCCAGTGGGAGCTCGGATGGCACAGTCCGTTTTTGGAACACACAGACCGGACAAGAACAATCTTTCTTCGCCACAGGACATAGAGAGGGAGTCAAAACGGTAGCATTCACGGCCGATAACACGATACTTGCAAGCGCAGCTTCAAACGGTACAGTTCAGATATGGAATATAGAGAAAGGGCAAGAACTTCCTCCTCCCGCTGTTGCAAATTATGACAAGACTGAAGCATCGGTTTTCTCAAAGGATGCTACGCTTTTTGCAAGCCATGGTGCAGATACGACAGTTCGTTCAATTGGTAAATTCACACGTACAACTTCAAAGCCACATAAAGAAACACACCTATGGATTCTACCGACAGGAGATAAACTTCTCTCCCTTCCACAAGAAGCGAATACACTTGCATTCTCACCAGATAATAAAATCCTTGCTGCTACTACTCATAAGCAAGGCATACGTTTGTGGAGCATAGACTCTGGACTTGAAATGTTTCGTCTTAAATCGTCATCTTCGTTTGGAATTAAATTGATGTTTTCGCCTAATGGGAGGTTCCTGGCTATAAATGGGTCCGCGTCTAAACCAAATGTCTGGAACGTTACCACACAACACGAAATTACACCACCGGACATTAATAGTTTTGTGGATGCATTTGCATTTTCACCTGATAGTTCTCTTATCGCTTTTAAACATAATAAGGGTATTGACTTATGGAGTGTAACACCAACAGGTATGCAAGTACGAAAAGAAATTCGTCCTAAAAAGTACTCTTTGGGTGATGAGGTATTGGTGTTTTCACCTGATGGAAAAACCCTTCTTGACGTGAAAAATAAAAGTTGGCAGGATACAATCCAATTATGGGATGTAGATACAGGTACAGATTTAGGAATTCTGTCTGGACATTCGGAAGAAATCACTATGTTAGTGTTTTCACATGATAGGAAAATACTTGCAAGCGGAAGTCTGGATGGCACAATCCTGCTATGGGATTGGGAAAAAATCATTTCAAAAGCAAAAGAAAACAAAGGAGATTAAACTATGAAACACGTATTTTTTATGATTTTGCTGTTGGTTGTTGCGATGCTTCCGATAAGCTTCGCACAAGACAACACACAAGTCGGTTTACCTGAAGGTGCAATCGCACGACTTGGCAAAGGCGGCATTAATATCATGCGGTTTTCGCCTGATGGCACGCACCTCGCTGTAGGAACGGACGTTGGTTTGTGGCTATACGATGTGCCAGATGGAAAAGAGACTGCATTGTTCACAGGACACACTGGACATGTAAACGCGCTCGCCTTCTCACAAGATGGAAAAATCCTTGCAAGCGCTGGGTTTTCAAACCCCATAATTCAACTATGGGATATAGAAGCTGGAACAAAACTATCAAAATTAACATTAACAAAAGCGTCGGATTCGATTAATGCCTTAGCATTTTCTAAAGACGCTAAAACGCTTCTCAGTTTTGATAGGTTCGGGGAAATCACACATTGGGATATTGAAACCGGCAGTAAAACGTCCAATTTAAGTAGGATTCAATCATCTCAAGAGTCGGTTGTATTTTCTCCAAAAAACAACATGCTTGCCTCTGGGCATAGAGATGGCAAAATCCGTTTATGGGATGCAACAACGGGCAAATGGCAGGCAACCCTAACGGGGCATGCGCGTTTACTCAAAAGAGATGACAAAGATGTTTGGGCGTTAGCGTTTTCTCACGATGGAAAAATGCTTGCAAGTGGAAGTCACGATAAAACTGTCAAGTTGTGGAATACTGATAATCGCAAAAACCTTGCCACCTTCAAAGGTCATAACGGATGGGTTATTGCTGTCGCATTCTCTGCTGATGGCAGTATCTTAGCAAGTGGCGATACGAACAAAATCATCAAGCTTTGGGATGTGAACACAAAACAGGAACGGGCTACGCTCATAGGACATACAAATGCGATTAGTGCGTTAACGTTTTCACCTGATGGAAAAACATTGGCGAGTGGTAGTTACGATGGCACAATTCGGTTCTGGAATCAAGATTCGGGAGAAGAAATTTCTACTTTCACCGCAGGACACACAGAGTGGGTTAAGACAGTCGCATTCTCAGAAAACGGTACAATACTCACAAGTGCATTCTTTGATGGATCTGTCGATGTATGGAGTGTAAAAACGAAACGAGAACTTACAACCTTTACCGCAGCACAAAACGAGAATACAAATGGAATAGCATTTTCACCGGATGCAACACTTCTTGTTAGTCAAGGGACCAACGGTGCAACACTTGCCTTCAGACCCCACGATTTTGTCTATCGTGGTTCAGGGGCAGGTACTCGAAAACCTATCCAGTTATGGGATATAACCACTGGTGACCATATCCCTGGCCCTTGGCAGGATTTGGATAGAAGTGTGAACGCACTCACAATCTCTTCGGACAACAAGATACTTGTCGCAGGAATTGCTCATATAGGCGTAGGCGATATTCTTGCGTGGGATATAAACACAGGTGAAAAAATGTTCCACTTTAACGTGGATACACCTTTTCTAAGAAAATTAGAGTTTTCTCCCAACGGCAAACTACTTGCTTCAAGCGGTGTTCATGTCCGAACACCAATATGGGATGTTGCCACACAGCAAGAAATTACCCTGCTAAACATGCAACGTGCCGAGGTAGTAGTATTTTCACACGACAGCACACGCCTTGCCGCTGGAGATCATGATCGTATTATTTTTCGCAATTAGTAGTTTTGGGATTGGTTAATTTTAGTATCACATTATTAGTTAATTAATAATTCAATTAATTCTGATATAGGTTTTAAATCTCGAACAGGACAAGCATAAGCAGGAGTAGGAATATTATACCTAATCTGTTTAGGTAATCCTTTGTGATAACCAGCAAGAATTATAGTATTATTTGGTGTAAAGAATTCTTGAATATAAAAGTCTGCTGGAGGTAGTATTTCCATATCTCTTACGCCAATAAAAAGATTATAATTGATTATTCTTTCTTTTATTAAAGGTTCATTATAAACTTTAATATCTATTGTGTTATTTTTAATAGTTAAGTCTGATCCTTTATCAAAACTCCCTATATGATTTTGTAGACACAATCTATCTTGAACAGCACGCCACCGTGCTTTATAATCTAATGTATTAAATTTGTTATCAAGAAATTTATGAAAATAATCAAATGTTGCGAATTCAGCAATAGTACCTTTCTGAATGTTTATACTATGGTTTTCGTCATACTCAGCTCCTGGTGCATGTCCAGGATATTCATATAAAACTCTACGATTAGCTATCCAATGACTTATAGTTCTAATATCATTTGTAATTGGAATTTCTACGAATTCATTAATTGTTGCCACAAAGTATTCTCCCCTAATTTTTGATTAATTATATCTTCATAATGATTATAGATTTCATAACCCACATATCTTCGTTGTAAATCTTTTGCTACTTTAAGAGTAGTACCAGAACCTGTAAATGGGTCAAGAACAATATCATTAATATAACTAAACATTCGGATACAACGCCGAGCAATTTCTTCTGGCATTATTGCAGCATGTTCTCCGTATGCAATATCTCCTTTATTCGGAATAGGAATATCCCATATTTGCTTTGTCCATTCTATCCATTCTTCTTTGGATAAAGTACTTTGTTCTTTTCGGTTTTTATCTACTTTTGTAGGTTTGCCGTCTTTTACAAACACTCCGATAAATTCTGTCTTTTTTTGTGCATAAAGATTACTGGGATATGGATAACTTCCAAAGATTAATTGGCGTCGGGCGTTTATTTGATTCCATATATAAAGATCCATTAAGAACATATCAGATATTTCTTGAATTATAGACTGTTCTATATCTCCATAGATATTTAATATGTCTCTATTGTAATGCGTGGAAAATTCAGATTTAAGCATAGGTATTAGGGGAGCATTGACAACTAATTTTCCATTAGGACATAAAACACGAGTACATTCACGCCAAACTTCTAAGAGAGATTTTAAGTAAGAATTATAATCATTGATATTTCCGCAATCATGGGGGTGTAATTCACTGTGTTGAAGATTTTGAGTTCCATTTTGAGAATAATCCTTAATATTGAAATAAGGTGGTGAAGTAACAATTAAATGGATAGAGTTATCTGGTATTTCTTTCATGTTTGTTGATGAGTGATAGTAAACTTGATTTTGAAAATCTTGTTGTGTCTCTTTCATATAAAGATTTCCTTGTTGATAAGTGTTGCAGATTTAACGAATAAAATCAGCCAATTACTACAGATTGTCAGATATTTGATTTTGTCTGTTAACATACTACCATACCGTGTAATATAAACCTAAATTCTTTGAATGTTATTTCTCCAATTATTGTTGTAAAATTATGTAAATAATAATAAAAGATTGAAAAAAAATAAACGAAATTGTTTATTATGCGTCTAAAATAACAAAATTGAAAGAAATAATAAACGGTGACACAAGATCACTTAAAAAGGTGCAATTTATGTTAATAAATATTAAAAATGAAACTTCAGAAAATACTAAATATATAGAATCTTCGTCCATAATCCTTATGCATATCATGAATATGCAAAAATGGAATGAAAATGCAGCAGTTAAAAAATACAAACATAAAGGTGCTGAGTATATTATAGAAGCAGAAACAAAAAACAATATAATTACAAATGATCGTATAATTAGTAACGGATTTCCTGCATACTCATTTGATTCCGAAACAATAGACATATATTATGGCACAGAATCTGAATGTTTAGACACATTAGAAAATATCCAATCACAATTAAACTGGTTAAAAGCCGAAAGCCCATCTGATATAATACCACACGGTTATTATATAAATCCATCTTACATTATCTATCTAAATATATATGGACAATCAAATAATCGTTACAAACCTAATACTCACAGTATAGAATGTGTATTAAATCACAAATATATTTCATCTATTCAAGATTTTATACCTATAGAATTTCGTTTAGACCGACTCCTAAATTTAGAAAAATCAGTTGAGCAAATTATTGAAACACCAAGATCCATTACAATGTTTCTAATGCATATAAAGGATAAATTTGAATCAATAATGACACATAAAAAGATTAGATTATTTACAGGTAGCGAAGAAGATTGTAAAAGAAAACTCGCAGAAACAATAGATTTTCTAAAATAATCTTAAATATCAAATAAAAAAGATATTAGACAAATATAAAATAAAAGTTTCATAACATGCTCTCATTCACAAACTTATCAAACACGGAGTCCATATCACGGTAATTATACTTGTAGCATGCTTCCGCGACGTATAAAGGTGTATATGCTACTTTATAGTGATGATGGCTTCCATACCATGCCCGTTTCAGCAAACTCCAAAACCCCTCTATTGTGTTTGTATGTTTTTCACCTTCAGCATATTGCTCTTGGTGATTGATAATCTGATGTTTCATTTCCTTACCGATGGTAGAATAGGCGTGAAATTCATCTGTTATCAACTCTGAATCTTTGGTGTTGACATAACGTTTAATAAAGTTGTAAATTGCACGTCCTGTCAATTCAGTTGCCACTTGTGCAACAACCTTACCTCCACGTTCAACCGCACCTAATACAGGTGTTTTATCCGTGCCACGTCCACGCTTTGCAGGCTCTCTATCTTCCTTTTTGTTTGCTTTGCGAGGTTTACCACCAATATAGGTTTCATCTGCTTCTATGATACCCTTTAGCAATGCTCCGCCTTTCTTCGCCATCTCTGCACGGATACAAGTTTCCATACGCCATGCTGTCTTTTGATTCAAGTCCAGATTACGTGCTAATTGACAACTGGATAGGCTTTTCTTTGCATTCAGTATCAAGGAAATAGCAAGAAACCACTTTTGAAGTGGGACTTTAGCACCATGAAACACTGTGCCACAAGTTACTTTGAAACTTGCGTTGCAATCATGACAATTCCAACGTCCTATACGTCCAATACCTGGTTCTTTCTTTTTAATAATATCTGTGCTACCACAATGAGTGCAACTTGGGGTATCACCCCATCTAATCTTCTCCAGATGCTTAATACATGCATCTTGATCGGGGAACCGTTCCATCACTTGTAATAAATCCATGAAAAAAACTCCTTTGATTTTTTTCAAAGGAGTTGCATTTTTCTGATAATTTGTGTATAATACTTAGAAGTTATTGACCAGAAAATGCAACTCCGTTTGCTTTTCTGAGATAGGGAGGTTACCGCCTCCCTATTAACTTCCTAATATTATACTACATTTTACCCCATTTTGTCAAATAAAAATCACCAAAAAACATAGTCTCAGACTAACTTTATAGCGCTTTTTCAAAAATAATTTTCGATGCAAAAATCAACATTTTCAAATCCCAAAACTACTAATTGCGTTATTTTTTGGGATATCACACCAACCGGCATGAAGGAACGTGGTAAAATACTTAATAGTGGATATAATCAGGAATTAATGTTCTCACCTAATGGAGATGTCCTTGTTACTTCTAAAAGAAAAGGTTGGAAAAATTTTATTCAGTTATGGGGCGTGAATAACGGTTGGGATCTTGGAACAATATCTGGTCATACTGAGGAAATTACAACCTTAGAATTTTCAACAGATGGGAAGACATTGGCAAGTGGAAGTAAAGATGGAACAGTCCTTCTCTGGGATTGGGAAAAAATAATCACCAAAGCGAAAAATGATGCAATAGGAAAAAACCTGAGCAATAATTTGACACCCCCTGATAAGCCTGTGGAATACGCCAGCAAGGCAGAAGAAGCAGAAGCGGTGATAAACTGGTTGAAGGAAAACGGTTATCAAATTCAGAAACGCAGGTCTGGATACAGATTGACTCGTGATAGAAGTAGTTCCACAATTTCCGGTGGTGGAGGTACAATGAAGGTGGGTAATGTCACTGTCACAGTTAATAAGAGAGGCGTTCTCCAGATTCGCGTTGATGATGTAGAGTCCGCCACTTTTACTTCCGCCGCTTTCACTTTTGATGAGGAAGGCAACCTAAAACACAAAGTCCCTGATGAAGAAAATCCTACTAAATAGAGGTTACTATGAAAACAAAAAACTTACTATTCATAACATTAATACTTGTTGGGATTTTGCCAACTGTATTTGCACAAGACAACACACAGGTCGGTCTACCAGAAGGTGCAATTGCACGGCTTGGCAAAGGTGGGATTAATATCATGCGGTTTTCGCCTGATGGCACGCGGCTTGCGGTGGGAACGGACGTAGGCGTGTGGTTATACGATGTACCAGATGGTAAAGAGACTGCTTTGTTTACGGAACGTCCCGGACATGTCAACGCACTTGCGTTTTCTGAAGATGGCAAGATACTTGCAAGCGGCGGGTTGGAAACCTCTTTTATTCAGGTTTGGGATTTAAATACAGGCAGTATACTTTCTACACCTACATTAACTGACAGTGAAATGTCTATTAAAGCCTTAGCATTTAATGGCACCACACTCATTAGTCTGGATAGAATTGGTCAAATTGAATATTGGAATGCAAGCACCGGAAAAAAGGTGTTGAACTTAGGCTCAGAATTATGGAAGTTAAACTCGTATAATGCAATATCTTTTGCTGAAGATCTAAATATTTTTGCTACTGGACATGATGATGGAAAAATACATTTATGGGACACAACTTCTGGTAAAAAACGCGCAACCCTCAGAGGACATAACACTTTATTGAGTTCCGTGAAAATCGTTGAAGGTATGGTTAAACCCCCCAGGGATCGAAACGTAACTGCCTTAGCGTTCTCACCCGATGGAAAAATCCTTGCAAGCGGCAGTATGGACAAAACTGTGCGATTATGGGATATTGAGAAACGTAAAAGGCTTGCGACACTTGAAGGACATAAAGGGTGGATTAATGCCGTAGCTATTTCCAAAGATGGAAGAATCTTGGCAAGCGGTGACGCGAATAAAGTTATCAAACTATGGGATATAGATACCCATGCAGAACGTGCAACACTAATAGGACATGCAAGCAGTATCAACGCATTAGCCTTTTCACCGGATGAAAGAACATTGGCGAGTAGCAGTTATGATGGCACAATCCAGTTCTGGAATCAAGACACTGGGGAAGAAATCGGTACATTTACAGCAGGTCATTCAAAAGCGGTGAAAGCAGTTGCGTTTTCTGGAGACGGTACTACGCTTGCAAGCGGAACATTTAACGGAACTATAGAATTATGGAGTCTAAAGACCATGCAAGAACTTACTACTTTTACTGCCGGACAGAGTGGTATGGCTCAAGAACTTGTGTTCTCACCTGATGCTACGCGTTTTATGAGTTGGGGTAGTACTGCTATGATTGGGGTTGGACGTTCAGAATTCAGAAATGACAAGCACATGAAACTATGGAAGATAACTACTGGAGAGGAGATTTTCGTTCCCGAACTGGAAGTAGGAGGAGAAGTTACAACAGTCGCATTTTCTTCCGATAAAAAAACAATTGCTTATGGAAATTCGCATATAATCGAATTGTGGGATGTAAATGCAAGGCAAAAGCTGTTTCGCCTTAAAGCGAAAGAACCGTTTGGAAGCAGAAAATTGATTTTTTCTCCTGATGGATCCTTGCTTGCCACGTATGGAATACGCGTACCAACACAAATTTGGGAAGTTGCTACGCAGCGAGACCTAACACCTTTTACCACAGGAAATGATAGAACTGAAACATTGGCATTCTCACCCGATAATACCACCCTTGCAGAAAAACATCGGTACGGTCTCGTTTTGTCAAAAGTGGCATCAACAAGAATTGAGGAACAAAGTATGATTCTAAACAATTTAAGCGGTATTACAGACATTATATTGTTTTCACCAGATAGTAGATCATTTCTGGCTGCAAAATCGAAGGGGAAAAAGTATGTGGTCCAGATGTGGGATGTAGAAACAGGTAACGGTTTGGGAACTGTGTCTGAGCATACTGCACCGATTGAATCTTTAACATTCTCTCCGAACGGTAAAACCCTTGCCAGTGGCAGCCAGGATGGTACTGTACTTCTTTGGGATTGGGACAAAATCGGTGCGGGGGAGGTACCAGATAAGATTGTAAAGATTCCGTGGAAAAAAGACGCAGAAGTCGTGCAAAACTGGCTAAAGCAAAATAACTATCAAGTCAAAAAAGAGAAAGGTAGACTCACTGTTAGAGTAAACATTGGAGATGGGCGTAAAAGTGGTTCATCAATAAGTGCAGGAGGAATAGGGTATCTGGGGAGTGGAGATGTTAGTCTTATGAGTGATGGAAAGGGTAATATTAGGATTGGCATCAGGGGTGTTGGACTCGGAGATTTTATCTTTGACAAAGATGGAGACCTCCAGCCAATAGATCTATCAAATCTTAATCAATGAGAATTGGCACTGAGTTACACAGGAAACTTATACCAAATTAACGTAATTCGTCCTGTTTTTCCACTCTTCCGCTCCAGCGAAGCGGTATGTATAGTAAAGCATATAATTACTTGGACATTTCATCTCTGTAGCACAACCTGTTAGGTTGTGCTACAACACATGCAGTCCGTTAGGTTTGCTAAATGCATAGATTAAAAGTGTTCAGGTAATTCTAAAATTCACTATAAAGACAATGCATCAAATGAATTGGTATTAGCCACTCATAAGGAGCAGATGCAATGAAAGCAAAACACATATTCTTTACCACATATTTATTGATAACTGCAATACTCCCAACCAGTTTCGCACAAGATAACACACAGGTCGGTCTACCAGAAGGTGCAATTGCACGGCTTGGAAAAGGTGGCATTAATATCATGCGGTTTTCGCCGGACGGCACGCACCTTGCAGTTGGAACGGACGTTGGCGTATGGTTATACGATGTGCCGGATGGAAAAGAGACTGCTTTATTCACAGGGCATACTGGGCATGTGAATGCACTTGCATTTTCACAAGATGGAAATATGCTTGCAGGCGGCGGATTTAACAACCCCGTTATCCAAATTTGGGACATCAAAACTAAAAGTAAGCTCTCAACCCCTATATTCACACGAGGTCGCAATACTTTAGATGCATTGACATTCTATGGCAAGACACTTATCAGCATAGATGGACATGATGACATTAGTTATTGGGATGTAGACACAGGTAATAAAGTATTGCAGTCAAGTATTGACAACCCATTCGATGTTGTTGCCTTTTCTCAAGATGGCACTAATCTTGCCATTGCAGACCGAAAAGAAAAAATCCACTTATGGGATACTACAACAAGTAGCCCACAGGCAACTCTTAAGGGACATAAGAATGACAATAACCCAGAGATTCTATCACTCGCATTCTCACCAGATCGGAAAATGCTTGCAAGTGGAAGTGTGGACAAAACTGTGAAGTTATGGGATACCGAGAATCGCACTGAACTTGGTACGCTGCACGGACATCTTGGATGGGTTACAGCCATCGCATTCTCGGAAGATGGTAAGACGCTTGCCAGTGGAGACGCAAATAAGACAATTAAACTTTGGGATATTGAAACAAAAAAAGCACGTGCTACCATCACAGAACATAAAAACACTATCAACGCTTTAGCTTTCGCACCTGTTGGAACACCGCGTTTTGGTATGTGCCTTGCCAGTGGCAGCGCAGATGGAACAATCCGATTTTGGAATCCTGTTAACGGTAAGGAACTCGCTAACTTTACACACGGACACATAGAATCGGTGAAAACAGTCGCTTTTTCTGAAAACGATGCAACACTCACAACTGGAGCCTTTAACGGTATTGTGGATGTATGGAGTCTCAAGACTCGACGTGAACTGAATACCTTCACCGATGGACAATGTGATTTTACTGAAGAAGCGGCACTTTCATCAGACGTTACTTTTTTCACCAGACAAGGCCGCAGAGGTTTTTTAATTGCGTTCAATCCTGCCGGTTTCGGTTCCCGTGGCGGTGGTATCTCCGGAGGTGGGACTCGTTTTCAATTATGGAAAATTGCCACAGGTGATGAAATTCCTGGACCGTGGCAAACTGCTGGCAATAACGCCTCAAGCATCTTATTCTCACCTGATAATAATGTCATGGCTATTAGTGTTCATGGTGAAATCCGAGCATGGCACATTAACACTGGTGTTGAACTGTTTAGACTTAACGCACGATGGCACCCTTGGTCGAGTCCGGTATTTTCCCCTGACAGACAATGGATTGCCGCCAGCGAAGGCTCTGGCACAACTAAAGTGTGGAATGTTGAAGCACCCAACAACAAACCTGCTATATTACCACTTAAGCAAACCAATGCAATAGCATTTTCCCCGGACAGTTCAATTCTTGCGATTATTTATGAAAGCGGTATTTATTTGTGGAAGTTTCGTACAGAAGCGGAGGACGAACCTACAATAATTCATGGTAATTTGCAGTCAGTTGTTGAAAGTGTCTTAATATTCTCTCCTGACGGATCTATCCTCATTGGGTCGGCATTGGAGGGTTGGAGTAATCCAATTAAGTTATGGGATGTTAAAACAGGCAAAAACATGGGGGTTCTGTCTGGACATACAGAACCTATAGAGTCGTTAGTTTTTTCACACGATGGAAAGACCCTTGCAAGTGGCAGCCGTGACGGTACGGTTCTGCTGTGGGATTGGGAAAAAATCTCTGCAAAGAGAAAAGCAGAAATCAAATGATAGGAGAAGGCACGCGGACCATTATGCTAATAGATGATGCATGCCCCACCAGCACAAACACTGCCAGCCTTTTGTGTCACATCACCAGCAACGTTATTCTCTTCACCCGATTCAAATTCAGTGATAAGGGAGACTGCTTCCTCTGTCGGTTTGGATATATTAAACTGAAGTGTGTTATTAGGTGTGAATGTTACCGTGCAGCCTGAAAACGTAATTGTGATTAGAAACACACTAAAGAGTATAAGTGTAGAAATACGTTTGCTTTTCACGAAACTATACCTCAACTTTTTGCAAATTAACCTGATCCAGTGAATTATTGCCTAATCCGAGCCCTCTTGCTGATGTGATATGGTTAGCGTATTTTGACATTGAACTCAATCCCTTCTCTTCACGTTTTTGGTTGACAGTCTGAAGAATAAGTGTATCGAGAATAACCGGATCAGTACTAACAAATAAGCCGCCAAACTGCCACGTACTCTCAGCGTTATATGTAGGACCCTTATCATAAGATGCTACTAATCCATCAACAATGTTGAGAACGACTTTTTCCTTAATGACCTTATTATCAAAAATCTCTCCGATAGCAGGATTACAGTAAAGCGGTCTACCATGAAATCTGCGCGTGTTATCAACACTACCGAAAGCCATATTTTTTAAACATCCGCTCACACCAGCCATATCATGGTGTTTCAAAACAGGGACATTAATTAACACGTCTACCTGCTCCGTAACAATTCGCGAATATCGTGAACGCGTGCTTTCATTTTCCCGTCTCGTTATACTGTCCTTTTCGGTCTCATAAAACACTTCGTTATCATAACCGATGTCGTCCATATCAGACGCAAGCGTACGCACATCCCCTTCATCTGTTTTTATCGGATAACCGGCATTTAGGAGGTGTGCCTTAAACCGATCCCAAATAATTATCTGTTTTCTAAGAACGCCAGCACTAAATAATCCTTCAATAATTCTGTTGACGATTACGGAATGTGTACTTAACTTTGGGCCGGCAATCGGATTAATTTTTATGCCGACAATATGGTCCGGCAGCACAAAGTCGCGCCATGCGGCTTTAGCAGAATCGTGTCCAGTGAGTTTCATCAGTGCCTGATCAACCATCTCGCCTACGGCATCTTCGTTGAGCCTGTCCTCTTCCCAAACCTGTTTACCGATAACTTCCACAACAGGTGTAAGGGCTGCTGTATTCGTAGGAGGGGTCAACACACGCCCGCCACCAATTTGCGCGAAAGCGGGGAGTGTACTAAGGGCAGCACCGCCGATAGTTCCAATACGTGTCAGAAATTGTCGGCGGTTGAGCATATCTCGTTCGCGTGCTGCTTCTTCACTATCCGCGAGAATGTTTGCTATGACTGTATCTTGAGATTTCATCAAAGTTTACCTAATTCTGTTAGGATAGTTGCTGCTGGCACACGTGCTCCCGCAGAATCAAGCGATTTCCAAGCAACCTTTCCATCTGGCGTGATAATATACGCTGCAGGACGGGCTTTACTGGTGTCGTACGGATCAAGCACATTGTAAGCGATAATCGTCTCTTTTTTGTTATCAGAGAGTACAGGATATGTGAGTCCGTGGTTTTCAACCGTCTTTTGCGTTAAAGCCACGTTTTCGGAACTGATAGCAAAAAGTTCTGTCCCTGCAGCTTGAATTTTTTCATAATTCTGTTGCAACTCCACGAGTTGCGAAGTGCAGAGTCCTCAGCCACCTGTTCTATAAAAGACGAGTACGACCTTTTTGCCATTTCCAATATAGTCCGCAAGAGCATGTAATTCTCTGTTACCAGCGGGCAACTGAAATGCTGGTGCTTTGCTGCCAATATTCAATCCTTCGCCCGGTTCCAACCCATCTGGCAGTGTGAACGCCACAAGCGTCACTTTATCCAATGAAACAGTTTTGGCTGCAACAACAGTCACGTTTAGTTCAGCTTCTTGGTATCCATTGGCTGATATGTGGAGCGTGTAATTTCCTGCTTCAATATCGTTAAGTTCGTATTTGCCATGTGCTTCAGTATGCGCAACAAGTTGTCCGTCTTTTAGCAAACGTACCTGAATTGCTACGCCTTCAATTGATTGGACTTCCCCTTGCAGTGTGCCAGTTAACGTTTCTACTTTACTGACAGGATTATCTGATGTTCCACAACCGAATGCAGCCAACAGCAATAGTGTCAATGTGGAGAGTGTCTTTATCCGTTTCATGAATTAATAAATTCCTCAAATCCTTATTTCAAACTCACGTCAAAGCTTCCCTAATTCTGCAAGAATTTTGGCAGTTGGTACACGTACATTCCACTCATCAAGCGTTACCCATGCGACTGTTCCATCTCGCTTAAGGATAAAGCTGGACGATCGCGCTAATCTGTTGTTCGCTGGATCAACAACATTGTAAGCACTAATCGTTTCTCTGTTCTTATCAGCCAGTACAGGATACTTAAGAACGTGCTTATCAACCGTCTGTTTTGTATCAGCTACATTATCAGAACTAATAGCAATAAGTTCAGCACCCGCAGCTTTAAATTTATCATAATTATCTTGCAACTCACCGAGTTGCTCACGACAAAACGGTCAAAACCCACCACGGTAAAACACGATGACCACATTTTTGTTGTCAAGATAATCCGCAAGTGCATGTACCTTATCATTACTGTCAGGCAACTCAAATGCTGGTGCTTTGCTGCCAATACTTAACCCTTGTCCTGGATCTAACTTCACCGGTTCAGGTATTGCCGTGAGTCCTACATCCAACTCAAAGGTATCATTGGCAGGAATAGATTCTACATTGACTTTTTTATTTTCAAAGCCAGCGTGGTTAATTGTCAAGGTAAACGTTTGATCAACAGGAAGGTTCTCAAAGGTGAAAACACCATCTTTCGTTGTTAACGTTTCGTACTCTTCACCTGCCTTATCCATCAGTTGGACAAGCGCATCAGAAATCGGATCACCAGTTTTCATGTCTGTTAGAACACCGCGCAGATGCGATACTGGTTCTTCCAATGCCGTAAGCGTCACTTTATCCAATGAAACAGTTTCCCCCGCAACGACAGTCGCGTTTGCTTGGACTGTTTCAAAACCTTTGGCTGATATCTCAATCGTGTAATCCCCTGTTTCAAGATCACCAAGTTCGTAGCTACCATCTGTCTCTATTTGTGCTACGAGCTGTCCTGCTTTTAACAAGCGAATTTGTATTGAAACGCCTTCAATTGATTCTACTTCGCCTTGCAAAGCGCCTGTTTGCATTTCGACATCTTCAATTTTTTTATCAGGATCCTCTGAAGTCCCACAACCCAACGCAGCTAATAGTAAAAGTGCCAATGTGAGGTGTGTCAGTTTCTGCTTCATGATTAATTAGTTCCTTTAATGTGCTATTTGCTTCAGATATTTGGTGCGGTTAGGAAACCGCACCGACCAGGGAGTGTACACATATTTTTGATTACACTATATTACCAAAGCTACGACTCTTAACGCTGTTTGATTGTGCCCCACGTCGTTGTGAGTTTACCAGCAGCTTCAACAGCCGTGACAGTCATAAGTCCATCGTCCATAATTGATTGCATATCATCTTCATCTAAAGCGACATTGAAGAGCGCAACATCGTCAATGATGCCAGCGGTATACCGGTCAAAGTGTCTTCCGATATGAAAAACCCCTTCACCAGTGCCGTATCCACTGCCGGTATCGAAGTCAATCTCAGCTTCCATTTTGCCATCTATCCACAAACTCACCTTGCCTGTGTCTGCATCTGCTCTGCCAGCAATGAAGTGCCACTCGTCATCACCAATTTCAGTTGTGCTTTGCGGTCTAAAACTTGCACTATCAGTATTTCGCAGGAAGAAGGTTACCTTATTATCGCCGCCACCGTTCCAAAGCATATACCACGGTAGAACCTGCGATTTATCTTCATAGTTTTTGCCAGCAAGCGAACCGCCAACCTTTGTTCCTTTAAAGTGAACCGTAAGTGTGAAGGAAGTTCCCGCTTCAAACCCGACACTGTCGGAGTGTGGAATTTCAACCCAATCGTCTGTTCCATCAAATTGCAGTGCTTTGCCGAATTTACCATCTACCCACGTAGCACCGTGGATTTGTCCCTCATTATCTTGGTTTGATGAGTCGGTAACGACAGCACCTTCCCCTTCGTCAAAGAGCCACATCGCAGTGATATTATCAAATGTAAAGTCAGCGAATCCTGGTTGTGCTATCAGCAGCAGGACTCCCATCAAAATTGTACACGTAATTCCAATATTTTTAAATAGATACATAAATTTCTCCTTATTATTTTGTAATTTGGCGTTTGATTTTCGCCCAAGTTGTTGTGAATTTGTTCACAGGTTCAACAGCAGCAGATTCTTCAATACCGTTATCCATAATAGTATTCATATCATCTTCACTTAACGCAACATTGAAAAGCCCAACATCGTCAATGATGCCAGCGGTATACCGGTCGAAGTGCCGTGCGATATGAAACACCCCTTCACCTGTGCCGTATCCATCATTTTTGTCAAAATCAAGTTCAGCTTCCATCTTGCCATCTACCCACAAACTCGCCTTACCAGTGTTAGCATCTGCCCTTCCAACAATGAAGTGCCACTTGTCGTCAGAAACAACTGCCCCGCCTGTTCTAAAACTCGTTGAGGCAGAATTTCGTAGGAAGAAAGCTACCATGTTATCTCCACCACCGTTCCAAAGCAGGTACCAAGGTAAAACCTGTGATTGATCTTCGTAGTTCTTGCCGACAAGCGAACCGCCAACTTTCGTGCCTTTATAGTGGAGCGTGATAGAAAAAGAAGTTCCTTTTGAAAATCCCAAAGAATTTGCATGCGGCACTTCAACCCAACCGTCTGTGCCGTCGAATTCAAGTGCCTTTCCAAACTTTCCATCCACCCATTTGACACCACCGTTGATTTTACCGTTGTTCTTGTTGCCTGAAGAATCTTTGGCAGTGTCCCCCGAACCTTCATTAAAGAGCCACATGCCCATGATGTTATCGGGATTTATAGCACCAAACAGCGACATGCCTATGATATTCTCGGGATTTATAGCAGCATTGCTTGGCAGAGTCATCCAGCAGACGACAATAAGCACAACTATGCCAATTCTTATCAAATTTCTCATTTTCCCTCCTATAATTTGATTGATCTGTTCAAACTATCTCATAAATTCTATATGGTAAAAATGCTTCAGTATAGGCATTTTTAAATCACCTAAAATAGTATAGCATATCTCTTTGGAAATCGTCAAGTATTTTAACAAAGTTGCAGGGTTATTTAGTTTTAAGAATTTTTAGTTGATGCGTGTTACTGAGAGTTTATATTGTAGGTTGGGTTTCACTACCGCTCTACTCATAGGTGTTAACTTAAGAAAATATTTCTTGTTCTAAAAAACATTCTGAATAGGTATGACGATTGGGATTATCCCATATTTTAGTCCCGTGAATCAACGCCAAATGCGCTTTTTGGCATTTGTCGGGACTGAAGAGGTTAGTTGAACATAATGCTATAAACATATCGTCCTTACGGGATTAAATGGTTCACTCGGTAAGTTTTTGTATTTTGAATTCCCTAAATACACCCCCCTTTATCCCCCGCAAGCGAGGGGAGAAGGCTTTTGAACCTATTACGTAAGTTTGTATATAATAAATGTTTAGCGAATGAACCACTAAAGAGGGGTTCTCATGTTTGGAAAATCCTTAAGTTGACACCTATAGGTTTCACTACCGCTCTACTCAACCTACTCCATAAACTATAAGTAACATTCACATCAATCTAAGATTCTTAAAACTAATAGGACTTACGCAAATTCAAGTATCCCTGTTTAGAATTTTGTCTTTTCACGGATTTTAACCCTGATTTTTTGTTATTTTCAAGGCTTTACCCCCCTTTATCCCCCGCAAGCGAGGGGAATGCGTAAGTCCTGAACTAAATAACCCTGCAAAAACCTTGATTTTCGGGTATGTATGCCGTATACTATTTATACTGACCTAAAAGATATCCTGAAGGAAAAGCATGAACGATTTTAAACAAATTCTGTCAACTATTAGCCGCCCATTTCAACAAGAAACCCGCAAAGGCTGCCAAGATGACGTTGTTATCAACGGTATGGGTGCTTATGTGGAACTTTGGATAGGACATGCAAAGGCATTGGAACTCACCTCCGATGAAAAACAGCATATCAACCAAATCGCTGCGCTTTTTGCAAACTATTCTGATATGTCTCCGACAGAACGCCAAAAGGCTATTCAAAATGCCACAGAACAGATTAATGCTGCCCTCTCTGACAAGCCAATAAATGAAACACCTACAACCAACATTGATGTACAGAAACCTCCTACAACCGAATCAAGTGTGAGTGTAAAAAACAAAAAGCTTATCCCCACACCTTCAAAACAGGTTGAGAACTTGCCACTTTTCCAAAATGCCAATGTTTCTCAAAGGACAACTGCTCCCTCAGCGGATGCCCCGATTCCTGAAAAAACGGGGTTAGGTAATCTCAAGTCAACTAAGAGTGCATCACTATTCCCACTTGATACGAATACTGCGATACATTCTGAAAACGTTGAAGACTCGGATGACATACCTGTTGTGCTTAGAGATACGCCTGTTTCAACGGATGTTGAATCGCTTGAATTTCTCAATAATCCGCTCCAATATATCAAAGGAATAGGTCCGCGCCGTGCAGAAATGTTAGCAGATGAGATAAACATTCATACCGTAGGAGCATTGTTAGAATACTATCCACGCGACTACATAGACAGGTCAAAAATGGTAGAAATATACAATGTGGGTCGTAGAGAAGATGGCGAACCTGAAACAATTCAAGGGAAGGTTGTCAATCATGTGACAACACCACCTGTGACGAAAGGTCGCAAAAGCATCGGCAAGGTCTCAATTTACGATGGCACAGGGGTTGCTATATTGGTCAACTTTGGGCGACGTATCGGGTATATCAAATCTATCCTCCCTGTTGATACAGAAGTCGTTATCAGTGGAAAATTCACAAGGCGCTACAATGAAACTCAAACAACAGACTACGAATTTGAGGTATTTGACGAAGAGAACCTGATTCACACTAAGCGCATCGTGCCCAAATACCCGCTCACCGCGAAACTCACAGCGAAAATGCTGCGGACAGCAGTGCGAAACGCATTGAACGAACATGGGGACAACATTCCCGAAATTTTACCACTCCAGCTACGCCATAGACATCAGTTGATAGATAGACAACAGGCGATTAACGAGATCCATTTTCCTTCTTCAGAAGCACATCGGCAAGCGGCGCAGCGGCGGCTTGCGTTCGATGAATTTTTCTTACTCAGTCTCGGGATGGAGATGCGTAAGGATGACAGAACTTCACAAAACGGTATCCAATTTGAGGTTGAAAGTACGCTGCAGAACAGCGATTCACTTATTAGAAAATTCGTAGATTCGTTACCGTTTAAGTTAACCAATGCGCAAAAACGCGTTTTCAAGGAAATCAGAGAAGATATGCAGAGCAAACGGGTGATGAACCGATTAATTCAGGGAGATGTCGGTTCGGGCAAAACTGCCGTTGCTGCGATGGCGCTGCTATGTGCAATTGAAAACGGATATCAAGGCGCGTTAATGGTGCCGACCGAAATCCTTGCAGAGCAACACTATCAAAATCTTTCCACACTGTTAGCGCCGCTGGGTGTAAAGGTTGTGCTTCTTAAAAGCGATCTACGGAAATCTGAACGAGAAGAAGCATTGACAGCAATAACCGATGGCACTGCTAACCTCATTATCGGCACACAGGCACTGATACAGGAAGGTGTTGATTTTCACAAACTTGGACTCGTTATCATTGATGAACAACACCGATTCGGAGTGATGCAACGCGCAACGCTACGAGGCAAAGCAAAATCAGGTAATGCCGCAGAACAGTTGTCACCGGATGTGCTTGTGATGACAGCTACTCCGATTCCGAGGACCCTTTCATTGACAATATACGGTGATCTGAATGTGTCTGTAATTGATGAGATGCCACCGGGAAGACAGAAGATTGAAACCCAATGGATAAAAGAGAAGGATAGGACAGAATTCTACGCAAAACTGGAGAAAGAGGTGCTACGTGGAAAACAAGTTTATATCGTCTATCCGCTCGTAGAAGAATCCGAAAAACTTGAGGAGTTGAAAGCCGCTACAAGTATGGCAGAACATATCCAGAATGATGTCTTTCCACATTTACGCGTTGGATTACTGCACGGACAGATGAAGTCTGCAGAGAAGCAGGAGGTTATGTCAAGTTTCAATGCGCGTGAGATCGATATCTTAGTTGCAACGACGGTGATTGAAGTGGGCATTGATGTGCCAAACGCAACATTGATGGTCATTGAGAATGCAGAACGGTTCGGTTTAGCACAGTTACATCAGTTGCGGGGTCGGGTCGGCAGAGGTAGTGATAAATCATTTTGTTATCTTATCGCAACGCCAAAAACAGATGAGGCATACAGACGGATACAGGTGATGGTGCGTTCTAATAACGGATTTGAAATAGCTGAAGAAGATTTGAATATCCGCGGTCCGGGCGAATTTTTCGGCACGCGCCAATCGGGAATTCCAAATTTTAAAATCGCCAATATCATCAGTGACGCGGCACTTTTGGAAACAGCAAAGAAAGAGGCGATGCAATTAGTGAAAAACGATCCGCAGTTAAGAGACTCCGAACATCAACTGATGAAACAGATGCTAAACGCGCATTGGAAAGGGCATTTAGAGATTGCATCTGTTGGGTAATTGGTTGAGAAACACATAAGCATCTTACATTTGAAGCAAAATGGCACAACAAACAGAAGTTTTAATCGTAGGTGGTGGTATTTGGGGACTAAGTACCGCCTACCATTTAGCAAAGTTGGGACAAAACGGTGTTCTCGTGCTGGAGCGCAATGAGGCAATCGCTGCGGAGACGACACCTCAAGCTGCAGGTCTTGTGGGTCAAATAAGGTCTTCGGCACCTATGGTGCAGGCAGTTCGATATGCACTTGAACTGTTTTCTCAATTTTCGAAGGAGACCGGACATGATGTCGGTTTGCGTCAAACTGGAAGTTTGATGGTGGCACTTACGACAGAACGGATGGAGGCTTATACACGTCAAATTGAAAAGGCTAACCTAAACGGGCTTGAGGCAAATTTTGTTTCCCACGCGGAGATGGCTCGCCTCGTCCCTGCAATGGACATGACCAAGATTGAGGGCGGATATTTCGTCCCTAATGACGGATATGTTGAGCCTCAACAGTGTGCTTTTGCTTATGCCGCAGCAGCGAGAGATTTAGGAGTTCAAATCCGATTGAATACCCCCGTAACAGGATTGCGGCAGCGCAATGGGGAGATTCTGGGCGTAGAGACAGAAAAAGGTTTTATTGGATCAAATCATGTTGTAATCACCGCTGGACCGTGGGGTGCAGCACTCGCCAATGAGGTTGGGACAACCACGGCGGTACAACCGATTCGCCATCAACGCGTTCACACGGTACCCACTCCCGGAATCCCTGACCATCACCCAGTTGTGCGCATCACCGATGTCAGTTGCTATCTGAGACCTGAAGAAGGAGGTTATCTCTACGGGTTCTTTGAACCGGAGCCTGTCAGCATTGATTTGGAAGCGATGCCTGTTGACTTCAGGACAGAGGATATTGAACCACCTGTTAAGGTTATGGCGGAGGCTCGCAGACGACTTACTCCAATTTTCCCAATTCTGCAAGACCTGGAAATTACCGAATACCGACGCGGTATGACGACATTTGCTCCCGATGGTGCTTATCTGATTGGTCCTGTGCCGGGGATTGACCGCCTCTATTCAGCCACGGGTTGTGCTGCTTTGGGGATTGCCGGTTCTGCGGCAGTTGGTCGATGGTTGGCAAATTGGGTGATCAACGGAGATCCTGACGAAGATTTGACTATGTTTTCACTCCAACGGTTTGATACTAAAATTATTGATCAAGAATGGTTACGTCGAGAGAGCGAACAATTTTACGCAAACTATTACGGTATTCGATCAGAATAATAATTTCCAATAGATGTTTATTAGAAGCACCACTAATAACGAAATGGATATTACAGACACATTGGAAGGGCATTTGGAGATAGCATCTGTTGGGTAGCAGATACCTTGCCTTTTGGCAATTTGATTAAGGCTTTACTTTTTTAGTGCTCCCCACGTTACTTTTTTTTTGCCCTGTGGGGTAACAGAAAGCACATCATCACTGATCCAATCCACTGTTTCATCCTCTCCCGGATGGTCTGTTAACTGTGTTCTCTCGCCTGTCGAGATATGATACTTATAGATATTAGCAGGCGGGAACACAAAACCGCGCAGTATCGGTTCGTTCAAAGGTATACCGACAAACGCACTGAAAACAACCGATTTGCCATCATCCATCCAGTCAACACTAAGCGGTCGCCAGTCCTTCGGTATTCGTAGCTGTCTAACGTTTTCACCGTTCCGATCACATATCATATACCGATATGCTTTGTCAATCAGCGCGGTGCCTACATTGGGTATTTTCTCCCACGTATACTCACGCTGTGTAAACACAATCTTTTTACCATCTGGTGACCAGCGCTGTCTCCAACGGTGAATAACCACTTCGCCTGCAGCTGGTTCCGGGATAAGTGGACGTGGGTTATGCCCATCCGCACCCATAATCCAAATCGTGTTCCCACCACCACCTACGGCTAACGGCTTTGAGAATATAATATGCTTGCCATCCGGCGACCAATCGCAGAAGTTAACATTGATATCTGCTATTTCTTTTGTCTTCCCTGTCTCAATATTCAGCACGGTGATGCTATATTTTTCCTTGTTGTCTATCCGAACTATCCTATTAAAAACGATAGATTTGCCATCCGGTGAAAATGAAACTCTACCGATAGAACTCCCATCGTTTTCTGTGAGTTGCCGAATGTTTGTACCGTCCGGATTCATTAGGAAAACAACAAAATTTGAGCGTCGTTTTACACGTCTTTTAAACGCAATCTGTTTACCATCCGGCGACCAGCAACTGGGGTATGGTCTCAACTCTTTGGATTCGGTGAGGAGTGTCTGGTTGCTACCGTCATCATCCATAACGTAGATACCTTTTACCCCATCGCGTGTGGAGCTAAAAACGATCTTGGCATCTGCCACCGTTGACAAAACCAATAGCAGGAAACAGAAAGAACAAGCTTTTAATAAGTGCATGGTAACCTCCTTTAGAGTTGGGCAGGGGAACGTGTCCCCTGCCGTCACAATGTTTTATGGCTCTGGATTGTCGCTTTTATCAAACGTGTTCGTACTATCCACGTGTCTGTGGTCTAAACCCGTTATCATGTGGAGGTGCGCATTTAACGTATACGAATCCCCCTCTCCGATCAGTCCGCCGACGGGAAAATTGAGAAGCATAGTATCGGTGCTGTGAGGACCATACGATCCGCCGGAAGCGACATCATCGCTTGGTGCGTCATCTTCTAATGGCTTGAATGGGTTTTTATTCCATGTGTGTTTGAACTGGGCGGAACATCTAATAGTTTCATTAGATCTGTTATTGGCAAAGACATACCCCTCCATGATGATATTTGTTCCATCAAAGTAATGGCGTGTGAGCTCTACATAGCCAAAGACATCAGGATGCTGTTGGCCGCCACCCCCGTGTACTTCAGTTTCCCACTTCGGTTGAAGGACTGTGAAATCGTAGGTTTCCGTATCTGTGTTGTCCGTTGGGAGGACAAGATTACCATTGGGATCTAATCCAACAGCAAATACTTCTATCTCATAAGTGTTGCCCTTAATGCTTCCGGGGAGGTTAAGACCGAAATAATGAGCCTGACTGTTACCATCACCTATGGTGCCCCCTTTTGAATCCCCATCAACATACCAGAGCAGACCGCCATAGGGCTCATTTGTTCGGACATAAAAGGTGAAATATGTCTCTCCATTATAACTGTACTCTACGTTAGTGTTATTGTAAGACCTCAGTTCCACAATCTCAATATCGGCATCACTGCTATGTATAATGAGGGTGTTTCATAAATCATTAGTTTTCTATCGAAAGACAGTTTTGATGTGTGTGATGTTTCGCGTGGGTAAGCCGCAGCGAACATTCATTAACATTGTGAGTTGCAACAAGAGGATGCCAAGCTCCAAAAAGGTGGTAACATAAGGTAAGTCTCGTATTGGTAAAGGTTTGTGTGCCCCTGTGATAGACAGGAGTTTACTGAGCAAATCAAAGACGGGTTCAATAGCGGTTTTTCGTGAGGCTTGCCAAGTATCAACTTGTGTTGCGGTATACAGCGGGTCCGCACCTAAGAGTGGGTTGGTCTCTGCTAAAGTTGTCTTGGGTGTGAGCAAAAGCACTTCGGCTTGGGCAAAAGCGGCTTGGCGTTTTTTATCAACATATCCGTTATCCGCCACGATACACCGCACACCTTTTTCAATCAGTCGGTCTTTCTTGGTATCTAAGACCTTGCGTTCGTTAACATTAGCAGGTAGAACTTCAAACAGGATGGGAAACCCGGTGCGGATGCTGGTGAGATGCAGCCCGTATCCATACACCCATCCGTGATACCCGCTTTTAGACCAAGTCGCAGTTTTATCAACACCGCGTAAGCCTTTGGGGAGATGATTCTTGGCACGGTCTTTCTGATGCCATACAGGCCCTGCGGCTTTGAAAAGGCTTTTATCTTCATAAACGACCTGTTGATGAAACCCGGCTTCAGTGGCGAACCTTGAGGATGAGACGTATTGCGTAAAGGCTTGGAGTTTGGGCATCAACGCTTTGTATCGGCGTCCGAGCGTCACGTGTGAAGGACACGCAGGCAACCGGCATCTTTCAAGCAGGAGTGGGTGGTGAAATAAGTAATGCTGCTGTGAGCGCATAGTCGTGATCCCTTTCAGCGTCATAACCGCATAAAAGACGATGAGGGAGGCATCGGAATAAGTCTCTGGTCGTCCTCTTTTTCGCACTTTTTCTTCGGTTGTTGAAAACGCATCTAACATGGAAAAAAGAAATGTGATATACTCTTGACTGTCAGGATACTGCATGAGTGTCTCCTTCAATTTATGTGATATAAAATGAAAGAATACCCAGTATCCTGACTTTTGACAACTATTATTTATGAAACACCCTCAATTAAGTAAGCAATATCTTACATTTTGTGTAAAATCGGTAACCCTATTGTTTTGATTTCAAAGTTCCCCACATAATTGGTAACTTCTCAGCAGGTTCAACGCTGTATACGGTTCTGGATTCATAGTTTTGTATTACGTCATCTTCTGTGAGGGGACGATTGTAAATACGAACTTCATCAATCGCACCATGGAAAAATCCATTTGTACTGCTAAATGTGCCAAGGTAGAAGGGTTTCCTAAATGGAATAAGAGCTTCAGGAAATCTTATATCATGTGCACCACCAATTAGAGACTTACCGTCTATAAATATACGTTGCTTAATCTTTTTTTTATCAGCCTCAACATTTATAGTAACAATCTGATTCGTATGAACGACGTGATGCCATTTTCCATCTGAAATCCTGGGTGAAATCAGTCCTCCATGTATCCCTTGACATCCATTATTTAAATGTTTCTTTTTAAAACTGATACCGATTTGGATCTCGTTTCTGACTTGTTCACCATATATTTTAAGGTACCATTCCATACAACCATCATGAATATTAAAGAGATACTTCCAATGATTCTTACGATATATTTTGATCCATGCTTCAAATGTTGATGAGCCGAGTTGGCTCCCAAAATCTCCAAGATTAGTCAGATTAACATAATCGTTTAAACCATCAAATTCTAATGCATCTCCAACCTTTCCAGGGACCATTTTAGGATTTCCGCTACTTGTCCCATCATTTTCACCCCAAACATCTTTGACATCGTTGTTTCTAACATGTTTTTTGTCAAATGTCCAATAACTCAGGAGACCATCCGTAACAATAGACTGTGATGAAACTTGGAAAGATAACGTGACGCTAATTATCGCGCATATCAAGAAAAAGGTGAATCTTCTCATATTAATACTCCTATTGCCAGTCCATATACACAAAATGTGTATATGGAGCATAAGTCAGGTTCTAAAGAATATTCAGGACTAATTACTTTTTCAATAATTACAGCAGTGCCACAAAATTGTGCTTACTGAATAATCATGAGCAATTTCTGTGCCAACACTAAAACCTCAATATAGAACTCATAGCGAGTGCAAGCTAAGAATTCAAAGTAAGTGAGGATCTGATGTGAAAAGAAAAGGGACAAATTATCTCCCTTTCTTTCCTTATATTAACCCAAGTTACCATCTATAATCTTTCTGGTGGAAGCATACCAACCGACACGTTGACATAGAACTCAAGTTACTACTAAAAAGTTATGCAAATTCCGTGCCAATCTGAAAAATACCGCACTGACAGGTTATCTACAAAATATCCAGAAAGAGCTGCACAAAATGGGGCATTCTGGACACTCAATTGCACAAAATGGGACATATTTAATAACCCAAGTGCCACCTATCACTTTTAGGTAGCAACTTGGGTTATATCACCACATCCTTATGTTTACTTAATGTGACTTCTATTAGAATTGGAAGAAAAAAGCAGGGATAATTTTATGCCAGATAGTGTGCAAGGTCCTTATGCATCGCCACTTCCTTTATACTGAAAACAAAGGAAGTTACCTAAAATCGCTTAAGGAATATGTCCCCATTATCCCGCTGACTGTTGCTCCAAACGACCACACACTGCCCTTTGCCAACAGAGACCACAAACGGTGGAAAATGTTCACCATCGCTTGTTGAGACAGGCACACCATCTTTTTCCCATAAAAGTTTTCCATCTAAATCAATTTGCTGACAGTAGATCGCATCAACACTTTTCTCACCGAAATTCCCTCGGTAATCCAACCACGCGACAAAAAATTGCTCTTCGGCAGTTTGCACAATGAAAGGTCTGTCCTGATGACCACCAACAGTGCAAAGCGGAATACCATTTTTCTGCCAAGACAAGGTTCCGTCTGCATGGATACGCTGCGCATATAGGTCACCGTAAACATCGCGTTCGTCTCGCCATACAGCAATAATGCCACCTTTACCATCAGGGACAATTGCTGCGTTTTTTTGAATGCCTTCCGCAGTACAGACAGGAACGCCTGCGTCCTGCCATAATTTCTTTCCATCAGGAGAAATGCGTTGTGCATAGAGTTGGTCATTGATGAAATTTTCATATATCTGCCATACAATTATAAGACCTCCTTTACCATCTGCTACTACACGCGGTTCACCTTGCATCCCATCTTCTGGGGTAATGCGGTGCGGGGCATCCCATAAAGATTTCGCATCATTACTGAGGCGATGTACCATAATGGACCATGTATCAGCTCCTATAACGTCCCACCACACAACATAAAATCCGCCTAAACCATCTGCGACAAGGATGGGATTGCTCTGTAACGATTCCGATGGAAAAACAGGGACACCGTCCTGCTGCCACATCATTGTTCCATCGGCATTGATACGTTGGATATAAAGGTCTTGGAATTCAGAACTCTTACGCTCATCTTCCCATACAACGATAGCACCGCCCTCGTCATCACTCAAAATTGCTTGTGTGGACTGATCTGCAGCGTTTGTACAGATAGGGACACCATCCGTTTGCCAAAGCATTTTGCCTTCAAGATTTACAGCTTGCGCATAGATATCCCAACTGCTTCTACCGCGTTGGTCATTCCAAACAACGATTGCATGCGTATCGTGCCGAATCATGCGCAAACGGCGTTGATTTCTGTCGGCAATAGAAATCGGAAGTCCTTCAGATTTCCACATCAGCGCATTCTTACTATCTACACGTTGCGCGTACACATCCCAATCTTTACCAGTACGGTAATCCTCCCATACCACGATAACGCCACCTTTGCCATCGCCTACACTCGACGGAAAAAATTGACCGTCTTTGGCAGTAGAGATAGGGACTTCTGCGAATGCTGTTATGTATTGCGTCGGTGAAAATATTCCAATTAGACAGAGAAATATTAACTTTACCGTTAGTAGATTCAGTCGGTGAAAAGCGTTTTTGGAGTCCATAAATTGACGAGTGTTCCTCTGGTATAAAAATCAAATGCTTCCCAATTCTGGATAGGCAGCTTGATATGTGCAAGTGCAGCGGTGGGCATCCGTTCAATTTGTCCTGTCAAGTGCCGCACAAGTTGTTCCATTGTAGGATTATGTCCAACAACCATCACACGTTGATATTTATTGGAGAGTGCTTGTAGTTTTTCAATATAAACGCCCGGCGGGGCAAGGTAAAAACTATCTAACCGCTTTATTTTCTCGGTATAACCACATGCTTTTGCAACTTTGGTGGCGGTTTTACGGGCGCGTTTAGCTGATGAAGTAAGAATACGATCTGGGATTAAACCCTGTTCACATAGATGTTTTCCCATACGCGGCGCGTCTCGTTTACCGCGTTTGTTAAGGGGACGGTCGTAATCGGAAAGTTCTGGATTGTCCCAACTGGATTTGGCATGCCGCAAAATGAGAAGTGTTTTCATCGTGATTCTCGTTGTGTGATTATAATAACCCAGGTTGCTACCTACAAGACTTTAAACCTGCAAACACCGTTTTTTTATAGAGAATGATCCATTTTCGCAAGATTCTGTAGTATCTCACATGACCGTAAGAATTTGCCGAATACCAGCATTGTTCTCATTTTGCCTATATCTACAAAGAAAAGTAGCACAAGTGAACCGAATGTCCAACTTGTGGCGTGGGTGCGAAAATGTGGTTTATCACATCCCTATCGTTCTGGACAAAGGTGTCCCTGTTTTTTATGTTCCGAAATTCTACTGACTACGCCCACGGTTCCAACACAACCTTTCCGCACTCACCAGTCGCTTGTAATTCCCACGCTTTCTGCACTTCACGCATCGGGAACGTATGTGTGATATAGGTGTCTAATTTATCGGCAGATTCTTGGATAACCTTCATCAATTTTGGATAAAATCCAAGGTTATAGTGCCAATTCCCGCGTAGGACCAGACCTTTACGAATCATATCGCGGCTCGCAGCAAGCGGAAATTCGCCACCTTCCCCGACGAATGTGACCTGTCCTTTTCTCCGCGCAGCATCAACCATTAAACGATGCGCTACAGATGCGCCTGAGCAGTCAACTGCCTTATCAATTCCGACACCGTTTGTTAACTCACGGATTTGATTCAGAATATCTTCATCGTTCGGATTTAGAACAACCTCTGCACCTAACTTTTTGGCAAGTTCGGCTCGATACGGATGGCTTTCTACGCCAAAAACACGCGCACCACGATAGCTGGCATTGATGATACCACCTAAGCCTACAGGCCCTAAACCGGTTACCATGACCGTATCTAATGCATCAACCGCCATCTGTTCCATTGCACCAAATGTCGGTCCGAGTCCACAGCATGCCATACCCCCATGTGCATAACTCATCCCATCGGGAATTGGAAATAATAGGTCCTCCATTTTGTGCATATATTGTGCATAGGTTGCTCCCGCAACATCTGTACCGACGATTTCGCGGATGTTACGCCCACCCGTACAATGGATATGTTCACCGGTGACACACATATTACACTTGCCACACGCGTTCTGCGGCTGCACCACAACGCGATCCCCTACTTTCACGCGCCCAGGTTGTGCCACTTCAACAACTTCACCTGCTGCTTCGTGACCGAAACTTTCCCCGGTACCGCCACCTTTGAATCCTTTGTATTCGGTACACATCGGAACTGCATGGATTTTTACAACCACAACATCTCCAGATGCCTTGGGATCAGGTTTGTCTACTACGCCACCTTTGCTTTCACCAAACATTGCTGCTACTTTCATATCTGTATCTTTGCCCACAAACCTCTATACCTGACAATGTATAGTAAAACTTACAATTAATGGGACACTTCTGTCCCGCAACCTGTCCGAAGATTAATTTATTAATTCGGTAATTTTCTATTCGTACGAGGCAGGTGTACTCCCCGCTGGCGATGTTTCCTAACCTTGCTACATTACCGATTTATTTTCTTAAACTTCATTTAGGTTGCGAACTAATATGCACAAACTAACAGGTTGTGGGACAACTTCTATTATCCGTTATGTTCCAAAACAGGTTTATTAAAGTGTCCTAATCATTTCAAAGTTCACTATAAAAATCATTGTTGAGAGAAAGGGCATTCTCCTCTTTCTAAGATGTGTTAATACCATAGCACTTGTAATAATATTTGTCAAGGTAATTTGATGCAAGGTTATTTAGTTTTCGGTTTTTCGGGTAGATTTTATCACAAACGTTAATATATCATGGACTTATTGTCCGTCCTAAATCACTTATTGTCTGAACCAGGATTTTCAAATCAACGGTATGAATGCCATTAAGGCATTCCCCGGATTATCGGATTATCAAGATGGGGTTTTTGTGGATTTAGTGTTTCTGAACATGTTTGTCGTCCGCGTTTGGACGCAGAATAAGGGTTGATGGGTAACACTGAAAAATCCTGCCAATCGATAATCTTGGAAATCATGGTTCAGACAATAAACAATGATGCACCTAAAACTTATGTCTATTCTGATTCAAAATCTAAACTTGAAGTTAACCTTAATGACTAAGAATTCTTAAAACTAAATAACTCTACTTTAAAAGTCTATACCTTGACATCAGGACATTGATGTGCTATACTAAAAAAAACAGATTGTCAAGGATAGTTTGCAATTCAGATATTGTGAGTTTACAATGTCCTAAGTTTAAAATAAAGGAAATGGAGTGCTAAACCTATGGATTTCAAACAAGCATTAGATAGTAAAATTTCCAAGTATAATTTACTCGATCATCCGTTTTATCAAGCATGGAGTGCTGGCGAATTACCTGTTGAAGCTTTGAAATGTTATGCCCGTGAATATGGTGCTTTTATCTCAACGCTGCCGAAAGGCTGGGAGACATTGAACGATGCTGAGACAGCTGAAGAGGAGACAGAACACATTGACATGTGGGCAGATTTCGCAGAAGGTCTTAACACACAGGTCTCTGCAGCACAGATTCCTCAAGTGAAAAAGCTTTTAGAAACCGCAGAAAACCTTTTTTCTGAAAGCGAAACGGCATTAGGCGCGCTTTATGCATTTGAAGCACAGCAACCAGAAACAGCGAAGTCAAAGTTGGCTGGCCTCAAGAAATTCTATCAACTTCCTGAAAAAGTGGAACCGTATTTTGAAACGCATTCACACAATGAGCATGAAGCGGAAAAACTGCTTGAGCAGATCGGCGCGCTGTCATTAGATTCTCAAAAGTTAGTCGTGCAAGCATGTGAACAGATGAGTAGTGCTTTGTGGGATGCGCTCACAGGAATTCACGATGCCGAATGTGCATGACACGGTGAAAGCATATTTTGACGCGCTTGTAGCAAGAGATGCTGAAACCCTTATTGCGATGATGCTTCCTGCTGCACATTATGTGAAAATAGGCACGGATGCAGGCGAAGTCATTGAAGGCGAGGAAGGAATTGCGGCATATTACCGTAACCATGTCGCAAGTACTGAGGATTTCAGCATCACATCTATTAATCTTGATGTGCAAGAACGAGCAAATGTTGCTTGGTTCTATACACGCCAAGTGTGGAAACTCAAATGGCGAGGGACAGCAGAAGAATTTGTGATGCGAATGACAGGTGTTTTGGAAAAGATTGACGCGTCGTGGAAGTTCACGCAAATTCATGCTTCTATCGGTGTGCCAACATCTTAGTTTTAGAGGAGACGTTCTTGCAAATTTCGACTATCTCTTTTGATGGTGACATGACCCTGTGGGATTTCCGAAAGGTGATGCGCCATTCACTTAAACATACATTGACAGCGCTGCAAAAACAGGTTTCAACTCAGCGTGCTTTAGAACTTACAATTGATGAGATGATTGTGATTCGGAATCAATTCGCTGAAGAGGTAAAGGGTTCAATCTGGAATCTTGAAGAAATTCGGCTGCGTGCTTTTGAACGAACACTTGAATATATCGGACACCCAGATAAAGAGCTCGCTGCACACCTGAACGCACTGTATCTAAAGCACCGTTTTGAAGATATAGAGCTGTATCCTGATGTGATACCAACCTTTAATGTTTTAGCTCCGCATTTCAAGTTGGGATTACTCTCGAATGGAAATACCTATCCAGAACGTTATGGACTTGAAGCCTGTTTTGCCTTTGTTATTTTTGCTCAAGATGTGAAAGTTGAGAAACCAGATCCAAAGATCTTTGAAATAACGGCACAACAAGCGGGCTGTGAATTCGCACAGATGCTCCATGTAGGCGACTCACTTGAAAACGATGTCGCAGGCGCAAAGGATGTAGGTGCAACTGCAGGCTGGCTCAACCGAGATGGTATAATGAACGATACAGAAATTCAACCTGATTATGAAATCGCTTCTTTGACTGAAATTCCGACAATTTTAGGGCTGGAAAGGAGAAAGTTATGATTGCAATTTCTGAAGAACTTCGACAGGCAGTTCAGGATTCCAAGGACAACCTTGTGCGCCTTGTGGATCCAAAAACAAATGCAGAGTACGTTGTGTTACCTGCGGAAATATTTGCCCAGCTGCGAGAAGGACTTTATTATGATGACAGTCCACTAACTGAAGAAGAACGGACTGCTTTGCTTGTTGAACTGGGTCTCAGCATGGGTTGGGATGATCCAGAGATGGACGTTTACAATGAATTGGACCCGCGGAGAGAAAATGAAAGTTCAACGCGGTGACATAGTCCTTGTGGATTTTCCTTATAGTAACCACACGGAAAGTAAAACACGTCCAGCACTTGTTGTACAAGCGAATCCTTGGAATCAACGGCTTGATGCTACAATTCTCGCTGGTATCACCAGTAGTCGTCATCGGAGAGTTGGAGCACCCACGCAATATTTTATTGATATTTTGACAATTGAAGGGGAACAGACAGGCCTTCGTCTTGATTCAATCGTTCAATGTGAGAAGTTAATCACCTTTAGTCAAAGTCGAATTCTGCGCGTTATCGGTAGGCTTTCCAATTCTGCAATGCAACAGATAGATGCTTGCCTGAAATCCACATTAGGCATTCACTAAGTGGAACATCAAATCTGTAGGTAAATAGATAATGCCAAAACGCGATTATTACGCAATTTTAAATGTGCCACGCGATGCCTCTACAGATGAGATTAAGAAGGCTTATAGAAGACTTGCACTAAAATATCATCCTGATAAAAATCCAGACAATAAGGCGGCAGCAGTCACATTTCGAGCGGTGACAGAAGCTTATGAAGTGTTGTGTGACGACGCACAGCGGGAACGCTACAACCGAAATTACCAACCTAAACCGAGTTTTGATGTAGTTTTTGGTCAAGATGGCGCTGAAATGGTATTGATTCCCGCTGGAGCATTTCTGATGGGAAGCACTAACGCAGAGGCAGACGAAAGCCCCATCCATTCTGTACATCTTGACGATTTTTATATGGATAGATATGCTGTCACGAATGCACAGTATAAAGTGTTTGTTGACGATAACCCGCAGTGGTGCAAGCACAGTATTCCGCAGGAATATCATGATGGAAACTATCTCAAACTTTGGAATGATGGGACTTTTCCAATTGGGAAAGGCAATCACCCGGTTGTTTCAGTAAGTTGGTATGCTGCAATGGCATACACGCAATGGGCAGGGAAGCGGCTACCAACGGAGGCAGAATGGGAAAAAGCGGCACGTGGTGGATTAGTCGGTAAAACCTATCCGTGGGGAGATTCAATCGATAGACACAAAGCAAACTACGGAAAACGTTGGGATGGACGAATCGCTACCATTCGCATCACACCGGTGGGGAGTTATCCGCCTAACAGATACGGTTTGTGTGATATGGTAGGCAATGTGCGTGAATGGTGTCTTGATGCGTACGATGCTGGCTATTATAAGCACTCATCACGCCAGAATCCAATTGCCGATGGTGATATTGAAAAGGTTCTCTCTAATTTTACGAGTATAAAAAATTCTCGCGTGTTTCGTGGAGGGACATGGTATTATCCTGCTGAATATTTACGGGTTTCATTTCGATCAAGAGATATTCCCTCCTTTGCTGTTACCAGTGTCGGGTTTCGATGTGTAAAAAAGGATGATTAACAGTTCTGATACCCAATTAACGTGATCTGTCTTGCTAAGTGTGCGATTTCCTAACGGCACCTACCGTCGGAGAAAGATAAATCCCGTTAATTTGGTATAATATCCATCAAAATTTCTTTGCCTATAGCTTGCAATAGCCTTCAGTTTTACTCTCCAAAACCAATAATTATTACCTATGAGTCGAAAACTCATTTTTCACACACTTGGTAACCTATTAATTTGTCTCGCCGGCACAATGCTATTGCCGTTGGTCATAGCCATTTATTACCACTTCAGCGCAGACGAACCACAAAAGGATCTGTTCGCTTTTGTTTATGCGACTGTTATTACCTTATGTGTCGGTTTAGTCCTCCGATTCACCCTAAAACCGGCATCACCAGAACTCGGCATACGTGAAGGGTTTGCTATTGTCGCTTTAGGGTGGGTGTTTGTCGCGCTCTTTGGTGCTTTTCCCTATCTTTTCGCAGATGTTTTCTCGGCAGAAAATCGTACTGCTTTAGAAGAGTTCTCGTTCTGCTATTTTGAATCTATGTCCGGCTTTTCAACAACCGGTGCGACAGTATTAGAAGAAATTGAACATCTTTCTCATGCGATGCAGTTTTGGCGCAGCTTCACCCATTGGCTTGGTGGTATGGGAATTGTTGTGCTGGCTGTAGCAATACTCCCGATGCTTGGGGTTGGTGGAATGCAGCTGTTTCGGGCTGAAGCACCAGGTCCCCAAACAGATCGGTTAACACCACGTATTGCACAAACAGCCAAATTGCTGTGGGGAGTCTATATTTTACTTTCGTTCTTGGAAACGATATTGCTCTGGCTCGGTGGTATGACTCTTTTCGACGCGCTTTGCCATACTTTTGGTACGATGGCAACCGGTGGATTTTCAACAAAAAACGCCAGTATCGCTCACTACAATAGCGTCTACATTGAAATTGTTATCATTGTTTTTATGTTTCTTGCAGGAACTAATTTTGCGCTGCACTATCGCGCTCTCCGCGGCGATGTCAAAAGTTACTTCAAAGACACTGAATTCCGATTTTATTGTGTCGTGATTCTTTTGAGCGTTTTCCTTGTTTCTTGGAATACCGTCAAATTTGAAAACACTAATGGACAAATACCTTACGATTCTGTGGGAGATGCAATCCGCTACGGTGCATTCCAAGTGCTATCTATAACGACAACAACAGGCTATGGCAGTGCTGATTTTGAAATGTGGCCCGCCTTATCTCAGTTTATATTGGTAACCCTCATGTTTTATGGTGGATGTGCTGGCTCAACAGGCGGTGGGATGAAACAGCTTCGCTTCCTCCTTCTTATAAAACAGAGTGGTGCTGAAATTAAGCGACTTATTTTTCCACATGCTGTCCTTCCTGTTCGTGTCAATGACAGAGTCGTGCCATCTGAAGTGCTTACCCACGTCCTCGGTTTCTTCTTCTTTTTTATCGGCATTTTTGCTATTGTGACATGCATTATGACGATATTAGGATTAGATTTAATTACCGCCGCAGGGTGCACAATTGCTACAATGGGGAACATCGGTCCCGGACTTGGTGACGTGGGGCCCCTCGATAATTATGCTCATATTGCCACTGCAGGTAAATTTGTTCTAACTTTCTGCATGTTACTCGGACGGCTTGAACTCTACACCGTGCTTATCCTCTTTTCACCGAATTACTGGAAAAAATAATATGAATACCGACAAACTCCGCAGAGAATATCAATCACACGGCGGATTGACAGCACACAATATCACTAAAAATCCGTTTGACCAGTTTGAAAAATGGTTTACTGATGCCACAGAAGCAGGCATAGATCTGCCAGATGCAATGACACTTGCAACCGCGACACCAAGTGGCATCCCTTCTGCTCGTATGGTTGTCCTTAGAGGGTTTGATCCAAATGGCTTCTGTTTCTATACAGACTATGACAGTCAAAAAGGAAAAGAATTGGCAGAAAACCCGCATGCAGCCCTTGTTTTCTATTGGAAAGAATTAGATCGACAAGTCCGGAGCAACGGCACCGTTGAAAAGATGACAGCAGATGAATCGGATGTATATTTCGCCAGTCGTCCTGTTGACAGTCAACTTGCTGTCCGGACAGAACGGCAAAGCATCGTTATTCCTGGGAGAGAACATCTGACGACAAACTTCAAAAGAGCAGAACAAACCTATTCCGGCAATGATATTCCGCGTCCACCGCATTGGGGAGGCTACAGACTTATTCCACATACCTTTGAATTTTGGCAAGGGTGTCCAAGTCGTCTTCATGATCGGATTCGTTATACATTAAAAGAAAATGGGAACTGGGAGATAGAAAGGTTATCACCGTAGGCATCAATTTAAGAAAATATTTCTTGTTCTAAAATCCGTTCTGAATAGGTATGACGATTGGGCCTGTCTCACATTTCAGTCCCTAATGAAGTTTAAGAAAATAAATCGGTAATTTGACGAGGTTAGGAAGAAATCAACGGTATGAATGCCATTTAGGCATTCCCCGCCTCGTCAGCGGGGGAGTACACCTGTCTCGTACGGATAGAAAATTACCGAACAGGACTTACGCAATTCCCGATGTGGTTGGAAACGCGCCGTATGCATCAATTTTAGAAGATCTCTCTTGTTGGAAGTGTTTTCAACACCGAAAAGTACACATGCAAAGTAGTAGGCACACGCCGTGTGCCGTATCTCAAAACATGCAAGATGGACAGCACACGGCGTGTGCCTACTACTTTTAAATTAACGCTAAATTGGCACCTACCGCGTAATAATAGGTGCAATTTCGTGATTTTGCGTAAGTCCTAACCGAATTAATAAATTAATCTTCATACGGGACTGAAGAGCGATATCCATATTTTAAATATCCTTAAATTGACGCTTATCGTTTGGTTAGGAAACCGAACCTACTGAGACGGATTGCGTTAATTTGTATAATACGGCAACCTAACTCCACAACCTATCATGTGAACGTTCCGCATCCCATTCAGTTGTTGGTACGAAATATCCTGCCGCCTCTGCATGCAGATGTTCTCTTATCACATCTTCGTTAAGTTCAATACCTAACCCCGGTGTTTCAGGCACAGTTATATAACCATCTTGGATAATCGGATTTGGCAATCCAGTTACCATCTCATCCCACCACGGATTATCCACAGAGTGATTTTCCAATACCATGAAGTTTGATGTCGCTGCAGCGCAATGAACGCTTGCCATCGCGCAAATAGGCGTGCCTGCCATGTGGAGTGCCATTGCAATACCGTGTTCTTCCGCAAGGTCACCAATTTTCTTTGTCTCCAAAATCCCGCCTGATGTCGCAATATCGGGATGGCAGATCGCAATCGCTCGGTTTTCAAACAACGGCATAAAATCCTCTTTGCAGTAGATGTCTTCGCCTGTGCAGATAGGTGTCGCACACGAATTAGAAAGACGCACATATTGGTCGGTATATTGCCACGGCACCATATCCTCTAACCATGCGAGGTTATACTTCTCCAATGCCCTTGCAAGACGAATACAATCTTCAATACCGATATGTCCAAAATGATCCACCGCAAGCGGCACTTCATACCCAATAATGTCTCGAACCGTTTCTACATATTCACACAATATACTGATGCCTTTTTCCGTCAGACGAATACCGGTGAACGGATGCATCAGATTGTGCGTGTCTAAATTGCCATCAGGAGCAGAAAGAGTCCCAGGCGTGCCACGAAGTAATCCAACGCCAATGTCCATTTTCAGAAACGTAAACCCTCTATCTATGCGTTCCTGCAGTTTGTTACCCATCGCTTCAGGGTCTTTGAGCGACGGTGTATCACTATAACATCTTATTTTATCGCGGAATTTGCCACCTGCAAGTTGATAACATGGCACACCGTACGCTTTCCCCGCAAGGTCCATCAGTGCCATTTCAATACCGCAAACACCGCCACCTTGACGAGCATGGTGACCAAACTGTTTTATCTGACGAAAGATTTTATCCACGTTACAAGGGTTTTCACCCAAAATTCTGCTTTTGAGCATCAACGCATAAGTTGGACTTGCACCATCGCGCACCTCCCCAAGTCCATGTATACCCTGATTCGTGTCCAGTTTCAAGATAGGTCCGCCAACCTGCGTTCGGACAATACGCATGTCGGTAATTTTCAATTCTGAGGGACGTGATGCGGTATTTACATTTGATAGCATCTGTGATGTTTCCATCTGTCTTTCCTTTAGTAATATGTTACTTTAGTTTGGACAATTCTTGTCTCGTAGGAGTTGAGTTTTAACGGAAAATCTATTTTTCTATGAGTTTCACATATCAGTAGAACGCTGTTAAAAATGCAGCACTCCAGATGAACATTAATTTATTAATTCGGTAATTTTCTGTCTCCACAAGGCAGGTGGGCACCTCTGCTGGCGGGGTTTCCTAACCTCGCCACATTAACGATTTATTTTCTTAATCTTCATGCGGAGTGCTATGTTTATAGAAAACGTTTGAGACACCATTCTCGCACTCCAGCGGAGTGGCTATAAACATATTGCTCCGCTGGAGCAAGAAGGGTTCCGTTTTCTCCGCTACACATTGATTAGGAAAAATGGTGAACTATTTTTGTATTTCAACTCACGTTTTAAAAATTGTCTAAACTTTAGTAATATGTTAAAGCGGTATCCAAAACACCTAAATGAAGTGCAGCGCGTTGTTCAAGCGGCCAAACGGTCGGTGTTTCAGTGATAATGACATGCTCACTATGGAAATGTAATAAGTAGGAAGCTAAACCTTGCGTGCCCCATTCTGAAGCAACTTTGTAAACACCTTCGGCAATGTCAGGTGCATCTTCGCCAGAATCTTCAGTATCTATCGGACCGATGCTTTTGACAACATTAGCAATCTTAGCTCCGATATACTGCTCATTCCGTCTGCCTTCATATAGGTAAAATCCCGTTGCGTCATAATCTTCATGAAAATCTATCGCTAATGAGAATTGGGTTTGACCAAGTGCTTTTTTGACGATTGCCACCTCAGAAACTTCTTCGGTTTCAAAAGAGCGGTTAATATCCACACCATCGCGATTTTCCCGTGTGTCGTGAACAAAACCGTACGGATTGACACACGGTACAACAACAAACGCAAACCTTTTCAGAAATTCGGCATTTTTACGCGCTAAGAACTGTAGGACCGCTTCCACGCCTGCTGGCTCATCGCCGTGTACACCCCCTGTAATCAGGACCTTTTTAGGTACGTTTGCTGATGATTCAAGACGAATTTGATAGATTGGATAATCGTGAATGGTTCCGATTAAATCCAGCGGTAGGTCCAAATGGTGCAATCTATTGACAATCTCAGAATAATCGCGCAATGTAACTTAACCTTTACTGTTAGGAAGATGTGTCCGCAAAACCATCTATTCTTGTGTGGTGCACCACTCGGCAAAATCTTTTTCAATTTCTTCAGACCACTTCCGATCAATTTCACCGGGTGTGTAGATACCTTCTCGCAAACGTTGATGTCCAAATCGGTCACGAAGTTGCACCTCTTCACCTCGTTCAACCACCTGCTGTGCAAAGTGTGGTGGAATAAAGATTACACCGCCGCGTCTACCTAAAACCACATCCCCCGGTAAAACGGTTGCCTCTGCAATACGGATAGGAATGTTAATGCCGGTCAGTGTTACGTTTGCGATGCCGGTTGGGTCAACGCCGCGCACAAACGTAGCGAAATCGGGCAATTCATAGATGCCATCCAAATCTCGGATACCGCCATCAATTACCATGCCTGTCTTTGTCTTGGCGTAGATAGAATTGCCGAGGTTATCACCTGCAAAAGTGCCTTCCTTGATTTTACCAAAAAGGTCAACAACAATGACATCATCTTGGACAAGCGTATCAATCACCCACGAGTTTTGCCCGCCGACACGCTCCTCTTTTTCACCTTGTGCAGAGATGGCATCGTTGAAATCGGGGCGTATCGGCACAAAAGCGCATGTCACTGCTCTACCAACGAGAACACGGTCAGGATGCAGATTCATCCAATCGCCTGCAAACTGAAACCTATAACCGTTTCCGTTGAGCACCCCCCATGCTTGTTCAATAGAGATTGCCTTCATTCGATGCAGAATATCATCGGGAACTCGCGGCCGCCCGTCAGGAAACCGATCCCCTTCCCATAAGTGCGTCATCGCAAGGATGTTCTCTTTATTGATAAGTTGCACGCTTACTACCTTTCAGAGAGGAATTGACGACTTTACAGTCCAGCGTTTTCCCAAACCTGATTAAGTGACTCTGCTGTGGCTTTTGCAGCGTCGGCAGGTTCCATAGCGTTCACCTCTATACTGAACGGTTCTGGTGTCACAGGTCCGTCATAACCGATGTCGGATAAGATTTGCATCAATTCTGTGAGCGGAATAACGCCAGTCTCAGCAGGCAAACAACGGATGTTGTCGATCTGTTCATCCGGATCAATTCCTACAGGTGCATCATTGATATGGACATAAACTACATCCGATGCGGAAAGTTTTCGCACATCATCAACGGTAGAACGACAGGTGTACCAGTGCCATGTATCAAATAGCAATCCAACGTTGCCTGTACCAACTGCAGCAGCTAAGCCTAACATCGCATCCATAGAATACGCAAAGAGGTGTTTCGCAGATTTCCGACTTGTCGCCGGTCCAATAAACTCAAGACCTATTGAATGACCGTGTGCCTTGAGAATTTCAGCCACAGAACGGAGACGTTTAACGGAAAAATCCCAATTCTCCTGAAACGTCATATCGTTTGAAGCAGGTCCCACAACGGTAGTTGTACGGAAACATCCAAGTTCAGCAGCAAGTTCAGCGCGTGCAGGCAATTGTGCTAATCCAGCATAATAATCCGCATCAGAACCACGCCAATTAACACCGAATCCCCAACCTCCCATTGTAATACCAGCCTCTGCCCACAAGTCTTTTACATATTGGACAGAGTGTTCCTCAGCAAGTTGGCTCGCTTCACCGATATTTATGTCAAGCCCATCAAATCCAGCGTCTTTTGCTAATGCTAAACCCTCTTTCATGTTTGCATGGATACCAATTGCACCCGTGCTTAGATTTCTAAACATGTGTTCTCCCTTTCATTTCAGATAAATTCTTAAAATATTGCAAGAGAATTACCCTTTTTCTCCCCGCAAAACTTTCGCAGCGACTGCCCACGGGTAGTCGTTGTCTTCAGCCTTTGCATCGCGATAGGTAGGAATCCACACCCAGCGTTCCTCACCTGATCGGTTCGGATGACTCGAATGAAGCGTCAGATCGTGAAAAAAGACGGCACCGCCTGCTTCTATCTCTGCTGTAACGGCAAGACTCTCGTCAATTGCATCGGGGCGTAAACGGTTTCCAAATCCATGTCCATCACCTGCATCACCATCGTGTACAATCGCAGATTTGTGTGAACCCGGAAATAGCTTGAGACATCCATTTTCAACAGTGGCATCGTCAAGTGCAACCCAAATTGAATGTTTGTGTGCGCCGTGCCAATAGTGCCAATCTTGGTGCCACGGACTCGCAAAGGTCATTGATTCGCTTTTGAAAACTACCTTATCACTCAAGAATTCAATATCAGGCGCGAGAATCTCCGCTAATATATCAAGTAGTCGTTCATCGCCGACTGCTGCCTGAAAGACAGGACTCCGTGCCGCCAATCCGACATGAACACCGTGTCCCGCAACAGCCCCTGTTTCTTTCTTAACCGCTTCCAGAATGTCAATACATTCTAATTTAAGCCGTTGTACCTCGTCTCGCGTAAACAGATTAGGAACGATAGCGAAACCTGTTTGTGTGAAATCGTTGCGTAACCTTGACAAATTAACTTTCATATCTATTAGAGTGTCCATCTTTGTATTATAGGTCGCGATTCGGAGATCGCTCCTACAGAAATCTTGTCCATGGTAGGAGGGAACTCCGATTCCCGACTACTGTTTATACTATGGTAGGAGGGAACTCCGATTCCCAACTACTGTTTATACTATTCAACCTCAAGATGGACTTCGCGTCCTGTCTCACCACTTTTGAGCAAGCCTTCCATCATCTGCTGAACAATCAGTCCGTGGCGCAGCGGTGCTTTGCACTCCACATCATCTAATATACATTCAATGAAATGATCTGCAATCGCATCCCACGCTTCATTGTACGGACTTTTGGGCAAGGTTATATCTATATCCTCAAATTCACCTTTTTTATCCGTTCGATATGCTTTCAACGGGCTTAGTGTAGCACCAGCTTCCGTTCCGAACAGTTCTATCTGAAATTCGCCAGGTTGATGGGATGCCCAGAAACTTTCCACCTGTAGTCCGATTCCGTTTTCAAAGGTAATAAAACCACCTGCATAATCATCGGAATCATATTTCTCGTACGTCTCTTTCGGAGGTTTTGTACGGTTCCAATAACCAAGTCCACGCGGGCCAAACTTCGCACCTGCAGCACCAAGAACAGCGATAGGTTTCGGCATGCCCAAAATCCACCAAACAGAATCAAGCACATGCACGCCCATATCGCGAAACGCACCGCCACCTTTTTGAATAAAGCCGAGATTCCACGCGGGGATACCACTTCTTCGAACACTTCGCGCACGGGCGTAATAGAGTTCTCCGAAATAGTTTTCACGCGCAAGGTTACCAAGGTGTTGGCAGCTATGACCGAAACGGGTAGAGAGTGACATCATATTCACGACACCTGCCCTTTCTGCTTCTTTAACTAACTTTGCGGCATCCTCCTCGCTGTCAGCCAGTGGTTTAGTTACCATGACGTGTTTACCGTTCCGCACTGCTTCTAATGCTATCGGCACATGCCATTGATTCGGTGTACCAACAAACACTGCGTCAATATCGGATGCTTTGCACATCTCCTTGTAATCTGTATAAAGTTTGACTTTCCCGGGTAAATCTTTGGCAAACCCTTTCATGCGTTCTTCGTCAAGATCGCAGAGTGCAACGACTTTTCCTCTTGCATTCCGTGATAATGCTGCCCCATTCGGTCTGCCAATCCCCATGCCGACAACACAAACGCGAACCTGTTTTTCTTTTGATGCCATTAAGTATTCTCCAATTTATTACTAAGGTATTTTCCTATACCCGCTACACCTAATAAGGTCTTCCGAGATGATTTAGTACGGGCCCTACTTCATTTTTAACTGGATTAATTGTTCTAAGATATGCCCAAATTGCCTTCAGATCCGCATCGTTCATTTGAGCATAGTGTTTCGTCGGCATTGGCGGAAAGATTTTCCGATTTACCTTATTGCCTTGATGATGCCCGGTACGCATCGCGTCAATAAACATCTTCTCCGTCCATTCCCCTAATCCAGTTTCATTATCCGGAGTCAAATTTGTGGCGAAACTCGTTCCAAATGGACCAGAAAATGAGGTTAAGGACATTCCAGTTACCAAAAATATGTTTAGCTGTCTCATAGACATAAAATCGTAACGAGGATACGGATCGCCAGAAGTATGTCCTGCAAGGTACATCTCCATATTATATTCGGCACCTGCACGCGGTGTATGGCAATATCCACACGCCGCCACGGCATCAACGAGATATTTTCCGCGTGCTACCATATCGTTCTGACTGTCTACTGATCGAATCCCTATCGCTATAATAGCACCGATGAAAAGCACCGTTAAACCAAAGATTAAAAGTTTTTGTCGCATTTTAAATCTCCTAAAATCAAGTCTTGTGTAATCTTCCATTAATTTATCACTTTCCGTAAATAGATGCAATAGAAAAAGGCGCGGTATTGACCACGCCTATAAGAAATAATGATTCGGAGATTGTGTCTACTTCAGAATCAACATTTTCCGTGTGGCAGTATAATCCCCTGCTTTGAGCGTATAGAAGTACACACCTGCCGCGACTTTCTCACCGAAATGATTACGTCCATCCCAATGCACCGCCTTGCTACGGCTCCGATAGACACCTGCAGCTTGATGTCCCAACACCAACACCCGCACAACACGCCCGCGGATGTCACAGATCGTTATCGTAACCGCCGCTGATTTGGCGAGCTGATACGGGATCCAAGTTTCTGGGTTGAACGGGTTCGGATAGTTTGATAACAGTAGCGTTTCGCTGGGAAAATCTGTTATATTATCATTCGCGAGTGGTGCTCCCCCTTGATTATCAGTGAGTGTAATCGTCACAGTTTTTTGGACAGCAGCGGTGTTTCCATTCCCTGCTAAGTCTGTTGCGACATTCTCAGCAACACCGAATGTCACTTGTCCACTCTGTGTCACAGTAATCTCTACTTCAAAAGCCCCCACCTCATTATCAGTCCAACCTGTGATTGTTGCTCCCGCGGTGTTATTCGTAAGAGACAGGTCTGATTGTTCAAAACCGAGTGGACGTTTAAAACTGGATTGGCCACCGTCAAACGTGATCTCTATTGTAAAAGTAGCTGTCGTTACATCTGCATCCGGGACAGAAATCTCTACGCGGGGACGGAACTTTTCAACCTCAATATATGTTGATTGCGCGCGCGTATTCGGATTTCCTGCAGCATCAGTCGCGACACCTGCCTCAATATAAACTCTTACGCGTTCCGAAACTTCGTTAGGATCAGGATTAATTTGGACAGTATAAGTATCAGCAAAACTCGTGCCATCAATGGTCTTGGCATCAACCGCTTTGAAATCTGAATATGTATATTCATCATCGACTTCAAGATCCGAAACTTCAAAACCGGATACGGGCTCCGAGAACGTAATGGTCATCGTAAATGGACCATTAGTAGTATAATGTACTACGTTTGAATAACGTAGTTCCTGTATATCAAAAGAGAAACTTATACTCGGCGATGTTGTATCAACCTCAGGCTCTTCAGGTAGTTCTGAACCGGGAAGTGCAACGGTCACAGTTTTTTGGACAGCAGCGGTATTTCCATTCCCTGCTAAATCCGTTGCGACATTCTCAGGAACACCAAACGTTACATAGCCACTTTGTGTCGCTGTAATCTCTACTTCAAAAGCTCCCACCTCATTATCAGTCCAACTTGTGATTGTTGCTCCCGCGGTGTTATTCGTAAGAGATAGGTCTGATTGTTCAAAACCGAGTGGACGTTTAAAACTGGATTGGCCACCGTCAAACGTGATCCCTATTGTGAAAGTAGCCGTCGTTACATCTGCATCCGGGACAGAAATCTCTACGCGGGGACGGAACTTTTCAACCTCAATATATGTTGATTGCGCGCGCGTATTCGGATTTCCTGCAGCATCAGTCGCGACACCTGCCTCAATATAAACTCTTACGCGTTCCGAAACTTCGTTAGGATCAGGATTAATTTGGACAGTATAAGTATCAGCAAAACTCGTGCCATCAATGGTCTTAGCATCAACCGCTTTGAAATCCGAATATGTATATTCATCATCGACTTCAAGATCCGAAACTTCAAAACCGGATACGGGCTCCGAGAACGTAATGGTCATCTTAAATGGACCATTAGTAGTATAATGTACTACGTTTGAATAACGCAGTTCCTGTATATCGAAAGAGAAACTTATACTCGGCGGTGTTGTATCAACCTCAGGCTCTTCAGGTGGGTCTGAACCAGGAAGTGTAACGGTCACAGTTTTTGAGACAGCAGCAGTGTTTCCATTCTTTGCTAAATCGGTTGCGACATTCTCGGAAACTCCGAATGTGACACTTCCACTCTGTGTCACAGTAATCTCTACTTCAAAAGCCCCCACCTCATTATCAGTCCAATCTGTGATTGTTGCTCCCGCGGTGTTATTCGTAAGAGACAGGTCTGATTGTTCAAAACCGAGTGGACGTTTAAAACTGGATTGGCCACCGTCAAACGTGATCTCTATTGTAAAAGTAGCTGTCGTTACATCTGCATCCGGGACAGAAATCTCTACGCGGGGACGGAACTTTTCAACCTCAATATATGTTGATTGCGCGCGCGTATTCGGATTTCCTGCAGCATCAGTCGCGACACCTGCCTCAATATAAACTCTTACGCGTTCCGAAACTTCGTTAGGATCAGGATTAATTTGGACAGTATAAGTGGCAGCAAAACTCGTGCCATCAATGGTCTTGGCATCAACCGCTTTGAAATCCGAATATGTATATTCATCATCGACTTCAAGATCCGAAACTTCAAAACCGGATACGGGCTCCGAGAACGTAATGGTCATCGTAAATGGACCATTAGTAGTATAATGTACTACGTTTGAATAACGCAGTTCCTCTAAATCGAAAGAGAAACTTACATCCGGTTGTGTTATATCTATCTCTATCTGCTGTGCTGCCGAGGCGGTGTTTGGGTTGTTTGCAGCATCGGTAGCAACGCCTTCATTAACCTTCACAGTTATTTTTCCACTTTTTGTTGGCATCATTTGAGCAGTGAAAACAGTTTCTTCTGTGTTAGCAGACCATTCTGTGATAGTTACACCTGCCGTGCCAGTAACGCTTACATCTGACTGTTCAAAACCGAATACGGGTTCGGTGAAGGTGATTATCACATTAAATTCATCGTTCTCCACACCCGATGGCACCGTGATACTTACGCCTGGCTTGCCCACATCCACTACATCCACGGAAACGGAAAAAGTCTGTGTTGCTGTCAACTTGCCATCGCTCGCTGTTACCGTGATTGTTGCGTCCCCTGTTCCCCCTGGCGTGATTGTCACTAAGGAACCAGATACACTCACGGTTGCCACACTTGTATCATCTGAACTGGCAGTATAGGTGAGGATGTTATCATCGGGATCCGAAAAGTTGGCGGATACATCCACGCGCACAACTGAACCACCTGCCGTCAACGAATAAGATGGAATTGAACCGACAGCTACAGGCGCACGATTCGCCGCAACCACAGAAACCGAGATTGTCTGTGTCGCAGTCAACTTGCCATCGCTCGCTGTCACTGTCACGCTCGTATTCCCCGCACCTACTGGTGTGATCGTCACAAGGGAACCAGATACGCTCGCGGTTACTACACTTGTATCATCTGAACTGGCAGTATAGGTGAGGATGTTATCATCGGGATCCGAAAAGTTGGCGGACACATCCACACGCACGACAGAGCCACCTGCCGTCAACGAATGAGACGGAATTGAACCGACAGCTACAGGTGCACGATTCGCCGCAACCACAGAAACCGAGATTGTCTGTGTCGCAGTCAACTTGCCATCGCTTGCCGTCACTGTCACGACAGCACTCCCTACGCGCAATGGGGTGATCGTCACTTCGGCATCAGTAACACTTACGGTCGCAACATTTGTGTTTTCTGAACTTGCACTATAACTCAGACTATTATCATCTGGATCCGAAAAGTTTCTGGAGACATTCACTTTCACGGATGCACCATCTGTTGTCAACGTCTGATTGGAAATCGCGCCCACAGTGACGGGGGCACGATTGGCAATGGGCGCAGCGGTGACAGTGACGGAAATTGTCTGCGTTGCTGTCAACTTACCATCGCTCGCTGTTACGGTCACAACAGCATTTCCTGCTCCTACTGGTGCCAGTGTCACTAAAGCATTAGACACGCTCACTGTCACTATATCTGTGTCATTCGAACTTGCGCTATAACTAAGGTTATCATTGTCAGGGTCTTGGAAGTTGTCTGAAACATCTACAACCACCGATAAATCCCCTACCGTCAGGGTCCGAGCAGAAATTGTACCCACGGTCACAGGCGCACGATTCGGTGCAACAACCGTAACAGAAATTGTCTGCGTTGCTGTCAACTCACCATCGCTCGCTGTTACGGTCACGACAGCATTCCCTGCTCCCACTGGTTTTAGCGTCACTAAGGAATTAGACACACTCACGGATACAATACCCGTGTTATCCGAACTCACGCCGAAACTGATGTTATCATTGTCAGGGTCTTGGAAGTTGTCGGACACATTCACGCGCACGGACGCACCACCCGCTGTTAGCGTGCGAGGCGAAATTGCACCCACGGTAACAGGGGCACGATTCGCAACAGGCGCAGCGGTAACAGTAACAGGGATTGTCTGTGTTGCTGTCAACTTGCCATCGCTTGCCGTCACCGTCACAGTAGCACTGCCTGCACTATGCGGCGTGAGTGTCACCTCAGCGCCAGCCACACTCACAGTCACTATACTTGTGTTATCCGAACTCGCACTATAGCTAAGATTATCAGCGTCCGGATCCGAAAAGTTGGCGGATACATTCACAACCACCGAAGCACCCGACGCTGTCAGCGTCCGAGGGGAAATCGTCCCTACAGTGATGGGGGCACGATTCGGTACAACTTGTGGTGTTTCATCTTTCGGTTGTTTGTCATCATCTTGTGGCGATTTGGTTGGCTGAGATTGATCTATCTCAATATCAACATCTACCAATTTTGGAAGACTCGCAAGTAGGGATGTATCAGTGATCGGATTTCCTGAAAGCTTCAGAGACTCAAGATTTACTAATCCGGCTAAGACACCGATGTCACTGATTTGATTGCCAAGTAACCCTAATCGTTTGAGATTTACCAAGTTCGCAAGCGGGCTGATGTCGCTAATCTGATTATTACCGATATAGAGACCGGTTAGACTTGTCAGATTTGTAAGAGGTGAAATATCATTAATTTGATTATTCCCAATTGATAACGAGCTAAGATTTGTTGCATGTTCCAACCCACTGATACTGGTGATTTCAAGTTTCGGAGCATTTAGTGTGCTTAGGTCTTTCATTGCATTTGGTGTAATACGCAAGTTTTCTTCTATATCTAATGTAGTCCGGATTGCCTTTCGCAAATTGGCATCAGGGATGATACTTGGTATTTCAATATCAACATCACTCAACTTAGGAAGATTTACAACCGTAGTTGTATCCATAATTGGATTTCCTGCAAGTTTTAAAGACTGAAGATTTACTAATCCTGCTAAAGCGTTTATATCACCGATTTGATTCTGAAGCATTCCTAATCGCTTGAGATTTACCAAGTTCGCAAGCGGGTTGATGTCGCTAATCTGATTATTACCGATATAGAGACCGGTTAGACTCGTCAAATCTGTAAGAGGTGAAATATCACTAATTTGATTACTCCAAATTGATAATGACCTGAGATTTGTCGCATATTCTAATCCGCTGATACTGGTGATCTCAAGCTTCGGAGCTTTTAAAGATGTTAGGTTTAACATCTTTGCTTGCGTAAGAACTTCATCATCAACGAGTTCAAGTGCTTCGCGTACTGCGGTTCTGAGGTTTGCGTCTGGCATCCAAGTGGCTGCATCTTGAGCACTTGCGACGTTAATTAAACTACTGACTACGAAAATCATTACGAACGATAGTTTTTTAATACATTCTTTAAACATAAAATCTCTCCCTTTTTTCGGTTTTTAGATTGTTATTCCTCGCTCATCTATTTAGCGGATACCCTGTTCACCTATTCTTAAAAAGAGTAAGGGTATCCCTGGTGACGAAACCTAAATACCCAATTTGCATTAGATATGGGATACCCATACCCTAAAGGTATTTAAGTTTCGTCAACTAAAATTTACCACATTTAGCACTATTTTGCAACTATTTTTGTTTTTGTTTCATAATTTTTTATTACAGATCAGAGGCATTTAACGTTTGCTGTAAGACAGACTGTTTTTTCAGGTTAAGAAACGCTTTGAAAAGAAAAAATATGGAAGGCGCGGTTTAAAACCGCGCCTTCCATATTTTTGGCTAACTACAATAACCATCCTAAAAACTATAGGTCAACTTCGCGTAATAAAGTCCACCGTTGAAACCGAACGGAGCAGACCTTCTGGAATAGGTGAACACGCCAGGGGAATCCACAATAACTGTCCCCGCGCCATCCATCAATTTCCCACTGCGTGATTGCCCAATCATGTTTTCATCAGGAACTTGATCTAATAGGTTGTTTGCACCGATAGTCAGTGAAAGCCCTTCATTCAACTGATAATTGCCTTGAATATCGGTGATCCATTTACCACCGTAAGTTTGGCGTGCAGGATCGTCACCGCTACCTTCCTGAACGGTATATTCACCGAAGTAGCGTAACGCCGCGCCAATAGTGAGGTCACTTACGATGTAATCCGCACTAATGTTAATACGGGTGTTCGGTTGCCACTCTTCAATCATAGAACGTTCCTGTGATGGGAAAAGTGTATCTTCAAGACCAACCAGAATTTCGGGGGCTTCCACATCACCAATAACTTCAGTGTCTGCATAAGTCAACGCAACTTTCAAATTGAGAAGGGATTCATTGTCAAAAGCGTGGAGATAACCTGCGGCGACATCAACGCCTTGTGTCCGTGTCTGTGCGACGTTTGTAAAGACCTGCGCACTGTTAGCACCCGCTTCGGCTAAACCTTTTACATTATCCGCACTGAAACTACCACTCAGCACAATACGGTCATCAATCTGAATCAGGAATCCATCTACCGACAACCACAATTTTTCGAGCGGTTTCAAAACGACACCACCAGAAACGTTAAACGCTGTCTCCTCTTTCAGCTCGGGAATGCCGAGCGCACGGGCAGCTTCACTATCATTGCGGAACGTACCGACTTCAAGCGGTATCAGTTCTTCCGTATTACCGTCACCATCAATGTCATCAGCATCTACCTTGAATTGCGTACTGATGTTATTGAAGTAGAGTTGTTGTAGGGAAGGCGCACGGAAACCGGTACTACCGGCAGCGCGTACTGCAACCTGGCTGGTTAGGTCATAACGGGCTGTGGCTTTTCCTGTAATGGTTGTCCCAAAGTCGCTATACTGTTCACCACGCACTGCTGCGCCCACGAGAAGCCCGCTACCGGGTTCTCCGCTCAGATAGGACTCAAAGTCAGCATAACCAGCGATGTTGGTTCGGTTTTCGTCAGTTTCTTGGTTCGGGCGGAAACCGGGGAAAACCTGGATACCAGAAGCAGCACCATCTACACCGAGTCCAGCGTTTATCCATGAAACAGGTTCACCTGCATGGATACCGTACCCTTCACGCCGAAATTCTACACCACCCGCTAAATTAATAAGTGAGGATTGATATTCCAACGGATAAGTAACGTCTAAATTAAACGCTGTTTGTGAAAGTTCAAATCCACCCGCATCTGCAGAAGTCGGACTCGCTGCGCCGTAAGATGCGTTCATAGAGTTGGAAATGAAAAAGTCAAACGTATTCAATCCATGATTGACACTCGCATCAACATTCAAATCAGTTGCTTCATGTGTCCACGCTGCACCGAATGCAAGCGAGACATCTTCAATATCCGTGTTGATTTCAGGCAAGAACCCATCAGGATAAATATCAGTTACGGTTCGTTCCGCCTGGTTTGCCCTACGATAAAAACCAGCACTGTTGTTTTGACGTGTGGAATACCCGCCGAATGAATACAACTCCATGCCGCCAACTATCGGTAATCCGAAGTTGTAAAATCCAACCTTTTGTGAGGAATCTGCATCCCCGATACGGAAGTTTTGACGGTCGAATGTGTATTCGCGTGAGTCGAACCATACAGGTTTCTCTGTTACCGTGCCATCATCATTTTCAATTTCAAGCACGTGGTCAGCGGGTCTACCCGGATCCTCTTCTACCCAGTCATATTGCCGTTCACCTGTGAGACCTGCGCGGTTTGTACGGTATCTGTCGCGCCATTCTGCTGTTAGATTGAGGAAACCAGATTCGCCTACCTTCATACCGTAATTGGCGTTTCCGATCCATGTATCGCCATCGCCTTCGTAGGTTTGCCCCCAATACAGGTTTGCATCACCTGTATCAACATCGTCTTTCAACACAATGTTAATCACACCGGCGATAGCATCAGAGCCGTATTGTGCAGCGGCACCATCACGCAGTACCTCAATCCGTTTGATAGCAGTTGATGGTATCGCGTTGAAATCTGTGCCAGCGGTACCGCGACCAACAGAAGTGTTGATGTGTAACAATGCGCTTTTGTGGCGACGTTTGCCGTTCACAAGCACTAACGTTTGATCCGGTCCCAAACCTCGCAATGTAGCAGGACGTAACGCATCCGTTCCATCACTAATTGACGAACTTGAAAAGTTAAAGGATGGAACTAACATCTGTAGTATACGACCAGTTTCGGATTGACCCGTTAGGCTAAGTTGCTTTCTTTCCACCACTTCAATCGGCACGGGTGCCTGCAATGCACGCCGCCCGATACTCCGTGTACCTACTACAACGACCGATTCTATGGTTTGGATAGGGGCAAGCATTACCGTCAATTCTTCTTGTCCAGTGGTAATATTCACTCGCCTATCAGCAAAACCGAGTGCCGTTATTTGCACTGCTTGCGCACCTACTACCTCACTAAACATGGCTGTGCCGTTATCATCTGTTGTCTGTTCTTCGTTACCAATCAGCACCTTCGCTGATGGAATTGCGCTCCCATCTTGGTCTTGAACAACCACTTTAAGAGCGTCCGCATTTGCTGTCAACGGTATTACGGATGCGATGCCGAATAAAATTGCAATAACACACCAAAAATACCTATTCTTATCTGAAATTAGCATTTAATTGCTCCTTAGGTTTTCCCTTTAGAAATCAATAATTTACAGTAAATAAACGGATCGGATGAACCCCTGATGCTCATCTATGCCCGTATAAAACATTATAATTATGACTTATTTCAGTTGTAAAATGCAAATGAAATGGCCAAAGCCTGCCATTTTATGCTATAATCCGTGATTCAGACGAAAAGCGCGGTTCGGAAACCCGCCCCTACGTGCAGTGACAAGACTGGACACACCTATTGTGAAATAGATTTGCAGAAAAGAGGTGAACGTGTTAGAATCTGGATAACTCAAGAAAAATCGTTATATTTGTTGGTATGTGGTTGCTTTCAGATTAGGATTGTCTTTGGCACTGCAAACAGATAATCCGCTGTGTCAGCAGTACAAATCCGAATCCAACACCCTGCCGCTGGGCGCAGCGGTACCAGGAACAACAACACATGAAGGAGTAATTGAGATGTCCATTGGAAAGTCTAAAAGAGTCTATAGGTTCTTTGCTGTACTCGTGCTTGTTTTGATACTCGCTTTGGGTAGCTTGGTTTCAAGTCATCTCCATCTCCAAAAGCTTCGCTATGAGATGGCATTGACGATCCAGCGTCTCAAAACGCAGCGCATTTTTACACCTATTGTATTGAAACACATGGATACCTACGAGGCGTTTATGTACATCTGGGACACAGCACCAGAGGAGAAAGCACTTGGGATAGAATATGCACACCGTGTGCTACGCGAAGACCCTCACTTTCCTGAAATCAGCACGGAAGAGTCAGAAGAAGCGAGATTTTATCTCCAACATTTTGACCCTGTCAAGTGAATGGTGAACTGATGGCAAGTCCATAAACATATCGTCCGGACAGGACTAAGAAAGGTAAGATGACACCGCTGCTATAAACATATCGTCCCTACGGGACTAAGAAAGGTAAGATGACACCGCTGCTATAAACATATCGTCCCTACGGGACTAAAGAAATTACCGAAATATTTATTTAATCTTCATTTATAGTGAACTTTCAAATTATTGGGACACTTTGACAAACCTGTTTCGGAAATATAACGGACAACAGTAGTTGTAGCACAAACTGTTAGTTTGTGCATAAAACGACGCAAACTAACAGTTTTCGGGACAAAAGTGTCCCAATAATTATAGGTTTTACTATAGTTTGTGCATTTGTGGCACGCAAACTAACAGTTTGCTCTACAAAGACTTTTACCGAACTCACGTTTATAAGAGAACACACCATAGTCCAAGTTGACTAATTTTTTTACAACAAACGCATATTTTGTGCTAAACTAATGATGTTTATATTTTCGTCCGTGAGAGGAAAACATGTTTGGCGCAATGATGAACTATCCTTTGACACTTGTGCAGATTTTAGAGCATGCACACCGCATCCATGGCGATAAGCAGATTCACACACTGTTGCCGAATGGAAGGAAGCATATCTATAACTATAATACGTTATACCGCCGTGTCAAACAATTGGCAAACGCTATCACCGCATTAGGTATACGCCCAGGTGATAGAGTCGCAACTTTTGCCTCCAATACATATCAACACTTAGAACTCTGCTGTGCAGTTCCGTATACAGGCGCAATTATTCACCCACTCAACGTACGACTTGCGCCAACACAACTCGCCAAAATCGTGGAAGAGGCAGAAGACAAACTCATTTTTGTTGATGTAACTTATGCTGAACAGTTTTCTAAACTGCAGCAGAAAATAGACTGTGAGCAGGTTGTTTTTTTTAATCTCCACACTGGACAGAATGAAAACTGTCCCAACCTTTTAATTGAATACGAACAGTTTATTGCCAAAGCAGACAATGATTATATATCAGATATTCAGGACGAAAATTGGGCAATGGCGCTCTGCTATACGAGTGGAACAAGTAGTGATCCGAAAGGGGTTCTTTACACACATCGATCAATGTTCCTCCATACGCTGGCAGCCAATCAAGCAGATGTGTTCGGACTAACCGAGTCTGATGTTGTGATGCCGCTTGTCCCCTTGTTCCACGCGATCGGATGGGGCTTGCCTTACGCCTCCATGTTTGCCGGCGCAGATATTGTATTTGCTGGTGCTAACCATGAGAGAATTGTTGACCTTATCACTGAAATAGGAGTCACTGTTGCTGCAGGTGTGCCAACGGTATGGAAAAAACTTCTTCCTGAAATAAAAAAAAGAAAAGAGGAGGTTTCCTCACTGCGGCGACTAATAGTCGGCGGTGAACCGATGCCACCAACACTTATTGAGGCGTATGAAAAAAAACTCGGTGTTGAAGTGCGCCACGCTTGGGGTATGACGGAGATGTCACCCACAGGAACGTTCTGCACACTACGAAAAACACATCAAAACTTATCTGATGATGAAAAACACAAGATTAAAGCGATGCAGGGTAGACCTATCCCGGGCGTTCAAATGCGTCTTGTCAGTGAAAATGAGACCGAACTTCCGTGGGATGGAAGGACAATCGGAGAGGTCCAGGTAAAAAGCCCTTGGACTGCAAGCAGTTATTACAAAAATACCCCGACACCAGATCATTTCGCAGCAGACGGATGGTTGCGAACAGGCGATCTTGCGACCATCAACGCGGAAGGTTACATGCAGATTGTTGACCGCGCAAAGGCAATAATCCGCAGTGGTGGTGAATCTATTTCGCCTGTAGCAATAGAAAATGTTCTGCTGAGCCATCCGCATGTAAACGAAGCAGCAGTCATCGGTGTCCCTGACGAAAAGTGGGGTGAACGTCCAATTGCTGTTGTTGTCCTCTCCTCACAGATAGATGGAGATATCTCAAAGATATTGAAACGACACCTTACCACCGAATTCCCTAAATTCTGGATTCCCGATAAATTTGTTGTTGTTGATGAAATACCAAGAACAGGTGTTGGAAAAACCGATACACGTGCTATTTTGAAAATGTTATTCCATTTCTAATGGAAAAAGGCTCATATCAGATTTCTAAACATATTTTGTCCGTCGGGTAGAACGCAGTGAAACCGATAGACATCAATTTAAGGGAATGAATCTGTTTTGTCCGTGTTAGGCAATGTTATCCTGTCTGAACCAGGATTAGCAGATTTTCAGGATTTATCCTCAAGCGTTTTTGGCAAAACAACAATAATGCTTAGCCTCAGCGATGGGTTGTTTCCATCAAAGAGACATAATCCTGGTAATCCTATAATCTTGTGAATCCTGGTTCAGACAGGATAATGCCCTATCATCATATAGAAATGGTATTATTACCTAAGCACAAAAGGAAACCTCACTATGCCAAACACAAATAATAAATTAAGCTTAGAAGAGATGGATCAATTTCGGAAACAGGGATACCTCGGTCCCTACACACTCTGTAGTCCAGAAGATATGCTCAACATGCAACCTGAAATTGAACAGATACTTGAGACCGATGCGCCCGACCACAAAAACAGAGTGCATAACCGCCATCTCGATTTTCCGTTGATCCACGATCTCGCCACTCATCCAACCATCGTTAAACGGATGGCATCGCTATACGGGCCGGATCTCCTACTATGGCGCACCAACTTTTTTGTCAAAGAACCGGGTGCCAAAGAAATTCCATGGCACCAAGATTTCAACTATTGGCCACTTGAACCGCCAATTATCATTTCAGCGTGGATAGCGATTGATTCGGCAACGCTTGAAAATAGTTGTCTTCAGATTGTACCAGGGTCACACCGCAAAGTTATCCCGCATGTAAAAGCCACTTCCGATATGGCATTCAATCAGATGGGCGATCTTGATTTCATTGATACAACCAATTTCGTCAATCTGGAGATGCAACCCGGTGAATTCGTGCTATTTAATGAACGCACACTCCATCATTCAGAAGCAAACCGCTCCGATAAAAGACGTATCGGATTGGCTGTTCGCGTCATCGTCCCAATTGTCAAAGTCTTTGATTGGGATTCACCTCAACACGAATTGATTGTTATCCACGGCAAAGACCCCGTCCAATTCAATAAAAGGAGTTAATATGAATCGTCAAATTACTTTAGCTGCTCACCCCGTAGGTTACCCAAAAGAATCGGATTTCAAACTGATTGAAACCCCAATTCCGACACCAGAAGATGCACAAGTCCTTCTAAAAACCATCTACCTCTCAGTTGATCCGTATATGCGGGGGCGAATGAATCAAACTCGTTCTTATGCATCCAATGTCCAGTTCAATGAAGTGATGGTAGGTGGTGTTATCGCACAAGTTATTGAATCAAAACATTCCGATTTTCAGGTTGGCGATATAGTCAACGCACATATCGGATGGCAGGAATACGGTGTTTCTGGCGGAGAAGGATTACGGAAAATTGATCCATCAATCGCTCCAATCTCAACGGGTGTAGGTATCCTCGGCATGCCAGGATTGACAGCGTACTTCGGTTTGCTTGAGGTTGGCAAACTTCAAGATGGCGAGACGGTATTCGTCTCTGGTGCTGCTGGCGCGGTCGGTTCAGTTGTCGGGCAGATTGCCAAAATCAAAGGGTGTCGGGTTGTCGGTTCAGCTGGTTCTGATGAAAAGATTGCGTATATCGTAGACGAACTCGGTTTTGATGCTGCGTTCAACTACAAAAACGTCACAGATTATCAGACGAAGCTGGCAGAGCTTTGCCCCGATGGCATTGATGTGTATTTCGACAACGTTGGGGGACGTATCACGGATGCGGTCTTTCCCAATTTAAGAGTCAAAGGACGCGTTGTTATCTGTGGACAGATTTCACAATATAACTTGGAAAACCCTGAGACTGGTCCACGTTTTCTTTGGCATCTCATTACACAACGTGCGCGGATTGAAGGTTTCCTCGTATTTGAATTTGCTGACAGGCATGCGGAGGCGCTCGTTCAAATGGCAGAATGGCTCAAACAAGGTAAGCTGAAATACCGAGAGACAATTGCTGAAGGAGGCATTGAAAATGCACCTGCGGCATTTATTAGCATGCTCAAAGGTGGCAATATCGGGAAACAACTGGTTAAAATTGCCGATATAAGTTGAAGGCTGTTTAATATCCCTTCCGCTTATCAATAACACAGAGCAGCGGTTTACCAACGAGAAATCGTTCCAGATTATCACAAAATAGTGCAACCGTCCGATCCATCCGAATCGGTGAACCGCCAGCGACGTGTGGTGTAATAATCACATTCGGCATGTCCCACAACGGGCTATCGGCAGGAAGGGGTTCGACAGGTGTGACATCTAACCCCGCACCACCTATCAGTTCATCATTTAGGGCACGGATGAGTGCCTCTCCATCAACAATCTTGCCTCGTGTGACGTTGATAAGCAGGGTATGTGATTGCATTTTTTGGAATGCGGCATCGTCAAACATGCCTTCTGTTTCTGGTGTCAAAGGTGCACAGATACAAACGATGTCAGACTGGGCAAGTAGATCATCAAATCGGTTCATCTTCCAGATTTCATGGACAAACGTTGGTGCTTCCACAGCCTCAGGGTCAACGGCGATGACGTGCATCTCAAATCCTTGCGCACGACGTGCAACTTCAATTCCTGTGCCACCGAGACCAACGATACCAAGTGTTCGTTCACCCAGTTCCCACGTTGCCAAACGGATAGACATCTTATTGTCCCACGTCCTTTCTCGCACTGACCGACCAACACCGCGGAGCAGACCGAGAATCAATGCCCACGCTTGATCAGCCAAATGTGTTCCGACAAATCCTTTCGCACTTGTCAGAATAACATCGCTATCCACAAATTCTGGGAAAAGGATACCGTCAACACCTGCTGCCCACACTTGTACCCACTTAAGTTGCTTCGCGTTTTCAAAAAGCGAACGATTAAATCCACCGAACACAATGTCTGTATCTACAATTTCGCGGAACGTTTCTTCTGAATTCTGCGGCTTAACAATCTGGATCGTGTCAGAAACCGCTTCTATCTGTTGCTGTTGTTCCGATGTGATATCCGAGTTAATCAATATTTTCATCTTGACATCCTTTCCATTTTGTGGTATGATATATCCTTAAATAAACCACTTCATGCATATCTAAAATTAAGAAGGAGAATTTTGATGCGTTTAGAATTAAATCGTTTGTACTCAGTAATACTTACTATATTTTCCATCACTCTTTTACTCACCGCTGGATTCATTACCGGTTGTGGTGACGAGGGTGATCCTGTTACAGATACGGTTACCGGAAATGGTGATAAAACTACAGAACCTGATCCTACGGACCCTGTTGTTGAACCGCCAGTTGATCCACCGGTCGTTGAAGAACCAAAGGTTTCCTTTAAGGATGATATTTCACCTATCCTCACCGAGAGTTGTGCCTTAGTAGGTTGCCACGTCGCTGGTGGCGCTGGCGGTCTTGACCTATCCAAATATGACACATTCAAAAACGGTGGAAAGCGCGGCGCTGCTTTTGTTGCTGGTGATGGCAAAGGAAGCCTCGTTGTTAAACGGATTGATGGTTCTCAACCACCACAAATGCCCCCAAATGGACCGCCTTTAGACGGAGAACAGATCCAACTTTTTATTGATTGGATCAATGAAGGTGCAGAGAACAACTAACCCTTATACGTCAATTTAGTGGTCATCCACCCTGGTAGGCGCGTTTTGTAAACGCGCCTACCTTTTTGTTAATAAATCGGGCTTAGAAGGTTTTCCTCATTCTTTCGTCCAAGTTGTGCTGCAGTTTGTGGTCTGCTTGTTTTTGTGTTTGGGGATCGGTTTTGTTTTTTCAGAGACTACCCAATGGCATAATCATCAGGATTATTCTTACGCCAATTCGGGAGATACCCTTCCGAATACCCAAACCCGTAAGAAGGACCAATCTGATTTTCACTTGACCAGGGCCAAGCTTGCCCACCGATAAGACGAAATTCCTCACCTTTACCGCACAACCAATAGAACATGTGCGCTACATATCGCGCAACACCGTGTCCGCCATAAGGTGCCAACTGAAAATCAAAATCTGGTTCCTGTATCCAGTCGCGCGTCGGTAGCACGGTTCGCCAGTAACTGTATTTCAACATGTGGCGCAACCCAGGTGCAGTAGACTCGCCACGCCGATGCAAAATACTTTGTGAATGCAAAACAAACGAACCTGCAGGACCATCACTTGCAAATCCTTTTTCCGTTATATCTCGGCTGGTAGGCGAGATATGTGAGCCGGGCAGAAGTTCCGTTGGTCCCATCTCCAGCGGCGTGTCTTGCGGAAAATAGAATACCTCTATAAAATTAGTTTCAGGTCCAAAAACATGGTCAGCATCGTGATGCCAAGGTTGTGCTTCCATCGGACATTCAACACGATGATTGCTTACCAAGACAGGTAATCCGACGTTCTTACCCAATAAGGAACGCAACGCCCCTGCAAGCTCAGGATTGAGTAACACATGCTCTATGTACCAATCCTCAAGCAGAATAGAACTCGGTTCGTGGGTATCCCGAATTCGCTCTAAATCTGCATACGTCATGCCATCAGGAATATAACTCGGATTGATAGGTATATCACCGTTTAGATAATCAAAGGTGCGTTGGTTAATCTCATCCGGAACAACACCTTTAAGTTGCATGAATCCGTCATGACAATATTGTAACACCTGTGAATCGGTGAGGGTGGGTTCACAGTCAAAGGTTCGATTTGATTTATCGTATTTCATGATGATACCTTCTTTGGCGTTTTAGAATTTCCAGCCTTCTCTATCCATGAGTCCTTTAAGGTCCGTGCAGTCAATGTTAAAATGTTCACATACATTGGGGATATTTGGTGAGTTCGGTTTTTTTGATTCTTCGGGGACTACACAACCGTCAATAGAATTGGCTGCAGCTATAATGAAGGGATCAGCACACGGTTTTTCCTCAAATAGATGTTCGTGTCTAAGCATATCTCTGAAATTCTTTGTTGATAAAATCTGAGTTACAAAATTCCTTTCATCTACACTTGGTTTTCTAAAAATACTTTTATGCTCATCTACCCAATTAGTTATATGAGCATGACGTGTATAGATTTCTAATTCTCTATACACTTCTCTTACAGAAATAATAATTTTAGCAACTTCTGCTGCTTGATTGAATTCCCTCCAAAATGATGGAAATTGTTTTGGATAGTAACTACCAAGTTCTCGAAAACTATTTGTATCAAATACATATATCATCTATTGATTGCCTTACGTAAGAATCGTTTTTCAAGTTCTATTAAATGTTTTGCTTTGACATTTAAGTAATCAGCAAGTTTCTCAAAGGAAATTAACTCCTGATGGTATTTTTCAAACGCAAGACTTGTGTATTTGTGACCTAAATAACTTAATTGTGTATTATAGTAATCTGCACCTCCTATTTCTCTATTACTTCCTTCCTTTTGTTTGAAGTATTCATGTTGTTCTGCCCATTTTCTGACTTTCTGATTATAAATTTTTTGTGGTAGTATTCCAATCTTGATTAGTTTCAATAGGATAACATGATGACTAACTTTATAGAATTTAGCCAACTCTTGAATTACTTCGTCATTGTATTCAGAAAAGTTTAGTCGTTTCTTAAAGTCTTTTGTTGGCACAAGAAATTCGTGTGCAAATTGATTGCAGAAAATCTCCAATTCAGCGGATTCTGTTTTTATCGTTCCAGCAATATCGGGTGTAATACCATTCTTACCTATTAAAATATGTCCTAACTCATGAATTAATGAGAAAACCTGAATTAGAGAAGGTCGACTATTATTAAGATAAATGATTGGAAATTCATAATGTAATAGGCAAAATCCATCTACTAAGTCGTCTCTAAACGCATCTTTGAAGACAAAAACACCTTTATCCTGAATGTGGTTCCGCCAATTCTCAAGCGCAATTTTCTCATTTTCCCAATTTGATTGCATTTCAACAGTGATTTTCAGATAAACTCGACTTCTTTCTGCCAATTCAAATGCATATTCTTCGTTTAGATTAATATTAGAAGATGTAGGTTGAATATCCCGAAATATTAAATCTTCTAATGGATTCTTTTCGTTATTCAACTCCATCAATGAAAATTGTCGTGAATAAGCTTGGCGAAACAGAAAAAGTGTTCTGGGTTCTAATTTCTTCACATCACGACTTCTCAGTGCAATTTTCTCTTCCAATTTTGGTTCTTCTGGTAGATTGGGTAAAAAAAATAAGGCGACAGGACGTTTGTACTTACCAGCAAGCTTTTCAAGCTGTACATAAGTTGGCGCACGTTCTCCAGACTCCCATTCATCAATAATTGAAACATCCTTTTTGAAAAATGCTGCGATTTCTGGAACAGTGTAGTTGCAACTTTCGCGCGCCCACTTAAGGATTTTAGGATTAATCCCATTAATATACTCAGCCACAATAGTAACCTCAATATATAAGTAATTTCTCTAATCCAATAAAAAGAAATCGATTATACTTAAACAAAATAGAATAATTTAGTTAAATTTATTATAACATAATAAATGGTTTAAATCAAATGTCGGGTACAGATACTTTATTCCACCACATCAGGTTGCAAACCGAGTTTTTGATATGATTCAGCAGTCGGAAAAATCTTACCGGGATTACAGAGACCTGTCGGATTGAAGACCTCCTTAACATTCACCATTACCCGCAAATCTGCTGGACTAAAGATAAGCGGCATATAATCCATCTTTTCAACACCGATGCCATGCTCACCCGTGATTGTGCCTCCTACTTCAGCACACACAGTTAAGATTTCTTTGTTCACATGTTCCACCCGTTCACACTGGTCTGCATCGCGTTCATCAAAGAGAACAATCGGATGGATATTGCCATCACCTGCATGGAAAACGTTGGCAATTGCAATCTGATATTTCTCAGAGATTTCGGAGATACGGCGTAGCACCTTCGGTAACCGTGTGCGTGGCACAACGCCATCTTGTGTAATATAGTTCGGTGCAAGCCTGCCGAATGAACCGAACGCACTTTTCCGTGCCTTCCAAAGCTCTTGCCGTTCCGCATCATCTTTGGCGTAATTTACTTCACGCGCGTTATGTTGTTTGAAGATTTCCAATATTTTGTCTGTTTGGTTCTGCATGCCTGCTTCAATACCGTCAAGCTCCACAATAAGGATTGCTTCAGCATCAAGCGGAAAACCGAACTGGAATGCATCTTCTAATGCGCGAATAACGAGCGTGTCCATCATTTCAAGCGCAGCAGGAATAATGCCTGCACCGATAATTGTTGACACAGCATTTGAGGCATCGTCCATCTTATCAAAAACTGCAAGCGCGGTCTGATACGCCTGCGGATTCCGCGTGAGACGGACCGTCGCTTTTGTTACTATCCCAAAAGTGCCTTCGGAACCGATCAACACACCACGTAGATCATATCCAAGCACTTCTTCAACTTCCCCACCAAACGCAATTATTTCACCATCCGGCATTACTACTTCCATGCCAAGCACATGGTCAGAAGTAACACCATATTTAAGCGTGTGCGGACCACCAGAGTTTTCCGCGATATTCCCACCGATTGTGCATGCCTTTTGGCTCGACGGGTCAGGCGCATAGTGGTAACCTTGACTCTGCACTGCCTGTGACAACAATAGATTAACAACCCCAGGTTCAACCACGGCGCGTTCGTTTTCAATATCTATCTCCAGAATCCGGTCCATTCTGTTGAGCGCAATGATAATTCCGCCTTGAACAGAGAGCATGCCACCACTTAAACCTGTCCCGCCACCGCGTGCAATAAAGGGTGTGTTATATTTGTTCGCTAACTTGACAATATTCGATACCTGTTGTGTTGTATCAGCAAAGACGACTACATCAGGTAATGCTTTAAATGAAGGTGCTGCATCACATTCGTATACCGACAAGGCGGTAGCATCTGTTAGGACATTTTTAGAACCAAGAAGTTCAGAGAGTTCAGCAATGAGCTGTTCTTTTTGATCCATGGTATTTCCTTTATCTCTCTTTCATAAATCGTGTTATTTCAGATTACCATATTTTGCACTGTTTGTCCAATTAGAAATATTGCGCAGTATTATTTTTTTTGGGCATCATAGATTGGAAAAATGTTATAATAAGAATAGGTGCTGAAATAGCATCGTTTAATTCGGGAAAATCCATTAGATTCTTAATTTAATCAATGAAGATGATTTGAAAACTATTATGGATAACGGATTAGATAAAGCACTTGGCGGTGTTGCATCTGTAGGTGCATCAGAAAAGCTGACAGCAACTTGGGCAAATCTGAAATCTGATAGATAGTTTATTGGTGTTGTTTTGGTTAAAAGGGCGGATATAAACAGAATCCGCCCTTTTACTTTATACAAACCGAAGTTGCCACTATGTAGCACAATCTGTATGAAGATTAAGAAAATATTTCGGTAATTTGGCGAGGTTAGGAAACCTCGCCAGCGGGGGAGTACACTTGCCTCGTACGGATAGAAAATTACCGAATTAATAAATTAATCTTCATACAGATTGTGTCTGTGAGCGCGCAAACTGACAGTTTGCGCTACGAAACTTTGCAAAAAATGAATTATTCTCTATTAAAATGGTCAATGCATGTCTAAAATCTTATAGGTAGCAACTTAGGTTATACAATACAATCCCTCACTCATTTCCAACCTAAATTTCTTACTTGCTATCCTAATTTATTCCAAACATAAACAACTTCTCAGCACATTACGGACTTCTTGTTCATTTGTAAGGGAACGTTAAAATCTATCTTGCTACTCCGTTACGCAACATGCTATAATAGCTGTACACATAATAACTGTACACAAAGGAGGATTGGCTATGAAAATATTAATGATTTTCGTTTGTGGAATCGTGATTATCGGTCTAATCTCCGCTGTTTCTGCTGGTGTTTGGACAGATAATTTTGATGGCAACAAACTTTCTGAAGGCTGGGAATTCCGTGACCACAACGCCAAGCAAACAAAGTATGAAGTTAAGGACGGTTTCTTACAAATCACTAATCCCGGTGACTGGGGACACACAACAGCTGATAAACCTATGATTGAACGTGATGTCCCTAAGAGCGCTGCAGAAAACATTACCGTCAGTGGCATTTTTTCCACTGATCCAGACAAACCTGCTGATGCATGGATCGGCATCTTTATTTATAGTGATGACGATTTAAACTATGCCTGTTTGTTGTTCGGTGGGGAATCCAATCAACCACAAAAAGCTCTTATAGGCAGTATGATCAAAGCAAATTGGAATGACCATGGACATCCTCAAACCGGTTTTGATGTTCCATTTCATCTCAAACTTGTCAAAGAGGGGGATGTTTTTTCAGGCTATTTCCGTAAGAGCGAAAAGGATGACTGGACTCTTGCTGGAAACAAAATGTGGAACCATGATTTTGATGTTGAACAGGTCGGTATCGGCTTCATGAACAACTGGGGGGGTAAAACAGTAACCTTTCTTATAGATTCTCTTTCCATTGAAGGCGATGGGATTAAACCGTTTCCAGTTGATCCGAAAAATAAGTTGGCAACGACGTGGGGAACTCTCAAAACATCTCAGTAGTCAAGGACTACATTAGTTTAAAATGCGGCGGGTGTGGAAGCATCCGCCTTTATTATGCGTCATGTTTAAAAGTCTATTGATGCGCGATTTATAGTCATTGATTTTTTGTAATGCAAATTAACAGAACCCAAAACGTATAGTAGAAAACGAAATAAAGACTAAGGAGAAAAATCACCGCTATGTCCATTCCCAAAATGTCCGTGAACAACCCCGTTTTAGCCAACATGCTCATGATTCTCATCATTATTTTTGGGTTGTATGCATGGATAAACTTACCAAGAGAACTCACCCCCGAGATTGCACTCCAAAGTGCTACTGTTACAACTTTGTATCCAGGTGCCTCTCCTGAAGAAGTAGAAAAACTCGTAACTGTACCTATTGAGGATTCAATTGAAGAAAACGTCAACAAAATCAACCTGATGCTTTCCACTTCTTCAGAGGGGAGGTCAATTATCTCGGTCGATTTTGAGGAGATGAATGATCGAGATTTTGACAAAGAGATGGAAAACTTACGAACTGCTATTGAAGGTGTGAATGATCTACCAGAAGAGATTTTAGACGATCCCAAAGTTATGGAATTGGATGTTGCGTCTGGTTTTCCGATGCTGACAATTGTTATCGGGGGAAGTATTTCAGAATCGCAGATGCGGGACATTGCCGAGAATCTAAAAGACGAAATATTAGAGATAAAAAATATCGCATCAGTGCAAATCGCAGGGCTTCGCGAACGAGAAATATGGATTGAGATCGACCCAGATCGACTGAAAGCATATAATTTACCGATTACACGCGTAACCACTGCGTTACAAGTCGGAAATTTAAATCTACCTGCTGGAACAATGGAGATTGGTAATTCTGAATTTATGGTGCGCACAATGGGAGAATTTCCTCACCCAGATTATATCGGAGATACAATTCTTGCAGTTCAACCATCTGGTACACCGCTTCGTCTTCGCGATGTCGCTACAGTTTCCGACACTTATGAAGAACCACGCACCCTTTCCCGCATTAATGGGCAGCCTTCCATCAGTCTGAGCGTGCAAAAAAAGAAAGAGGGGAACACGATCTCTTTAGTAGCAAAACTTCGCGATTTAGTTAAAGAACGTCAGAGCGAGCTGCCTGAAGGTGCCGTGTTGACACCTGTTAACGACTATTCCGTTATCTTAAAAGAAAGATTGGGAATACTTGAAACGAACGCTGTTTTCGGGCTTATCCTTGTTATATTGATGCTTTTTCTCTTTATCGGTTGGCGAAATGCGTTGTTTGCAGCCCTCGGTATTCCGGTCGCCTTCATGGCAACTTTTTGGTTCATGTCAATAGCAGGCTACACACTCAGTGGCGTAGCACTGTTTGGTCTCATCTTGGTCGTTGGAATTGTTGTTGACGATGCCATTGTTGTCATAGAGAACACCTATCGGCATATTGAGGCAGGTGAATCTCCGAAGGTAGCAGCAATACGAGGCGCAGAAGAGGTGGGTTGGCCCGTTGTCGCAGCAAGTTTAACAACAATTGGCGCATTTGGTCCCTTAATGTTTATGTCCGGTGTTTCAGGGCAATTTATGCGGATCGTGCCAATAATGGCTATCATTGTTTTGATCGCTTCTCTCTTTGAAGTCTTCGTTATTTTACCCGCACACGTGTCTGAATGGGGAAAAGCCAGAACTCGGCGAGGACGCAGCACACTTGACAACCTCCGAACCCGATCTCCCGATGCCTTTACCACAAGTATCCGTATCACTGGCTTTTTTGCATGGTTCGCCACAATTTTTGACACTATCCGGAACCGATATGTTAGAATTCTGAAAATAACGATTCGCAAACGGTATGTCTTTGTAAGCAGTGTTCTTTTCATTGGATTGATTGCGTGCGTCAGTGCCTTTGTAGTACTTGATAAAGAACTCTTCCCTGGCGAAGATTTTCCACAATTCTACGTCAAAGCTGAGATGCCACCATCTTACGGCATAAAGGAGACAACTGCTGTTATTGCACAATTTGAGGATGCAGCAAAAACTTTGCCAAAAGATGAAGTTGCCGCTGTTGTCAGCAACATTGGCTTACATACACCTACTTCAGGACTTCTTGAAGGCATTATCTACGGTTCAAACTTTGGCGAACTCATTATTGAACTTGCTCCCAAAGATCAGCGCCCCCGGAACACTGACCAAATCATAGATTCCTTACGGCAGAAGACTGCTAATATCAGCGGCATGGAAAAGAAACCCAATTTTGTCAAATTAGAAGGCGGACCACCACAAGGACAAGACGTTGAAGTCAAAGTCAAGGGGCCCCGGTTTGAAACATTAGCTGAAATTGCGGATCGGTTAAAAACCACATTAAGCCAGATAGACGGTGTAAAAGATATTCGAGATGATTTTCGTATCGGCAAATCTGAATTGCGCATCTATTTGAAACCAGAAAAAGCATCCCTATTTGGAATGTCTACGCTACAAGTTGCACAAACTATTCGGACAGCTATTGAAGGCGCAAAAGCGACAACCTATCGGGAAGCAGATGAAGCGATTGACGTAGTCGTCAAATATAGTGAAGATCGTTTACAAACCATAGAAGAACTGAATGATCTATTGATAGCAACACCTACAGGGGCGATTGTCCCTCTTAAAGATGTTGCAGTAATCGTTGGAGAGAAAGGGTATGCCGATATCAAACGCTTTGAAGGCGAACGCGCAATCACCGTTTATGCAGCGGTTGATAGCACAAAAACTACACCTTTTAATGTGAACCAAGAATTAATTAGTGCCTTCGCAAATGTAGAATCGTTGTATCCTGGCTATCGCCTTGATTTCCGCGGCGTTTTTGACGAAATACGCGAATCTTTTTCAGAATTATGGAAACTTTTTATCGTTGGAATTCTTGTTATCTATATGATATTAGGGGCACAATTTAAATCGTTTATACAACCGATTATTATTCTTTTTGCTGTGCCGTTTGGAATGATAGGAGCGATGGTCGGGTTGCTTTTTTCGAATGCTACACTTAGCATGATAGCAATGTTCGGAATTGTCGCGCTTGCCGGTATTGTTGTAAATGATTCAATTGTGATGATTGATTTTATCAACAAATACCGAGAACGTGGTTATAACCGATGGTATGCTATTCTGAAAGGCGGAAGCGTCCGCTTACGCCCAATTATTTTAACTTCGGTGACGACAATTTTCGGACTAATTCCGATGGCGCTGGGACTTGGCGGAAAATCCCCTATCTGGCAGCCGATGGCAAATACCATCATCTTTGGGCTTGCTTTTGCCACACTCATGACTTTGTTCGTTATGCCTGCCTTGTATGCAATTACAACAGACCTACGCGGACTTTTCTTGCGACGATTTTTCTTGCGAGACCCGGAGGAGCGCTTCCGCCCTGTTTCAGATGATGAATTGTTAGGTAATGCCGTTCCTGCTGATGATTAGGATTCCAATGAAAATTCATTTTTAAAAAAGGCACCAATGTGTTTTATTGAAATAAAGTAACGTGATCTGGATGTCCGATGGTAGCACAAACTGTATGAAGATTAAAATAATATTTCGGTAATTCTAATTTTTCCAAACGCGGTGAATCAACGCAGAATACGCGTTTGGTATTCAGCGGGTGCGGTTTCCTAACCAATGCAGAATACCACACGCGTATTCTACCACGCGCATGCTTCTTTAGGCATTCCCCGTATGGCATTCGCCATGATTCATACCGTTGATTTGAAAATCCTGGTTCAGACAATTAACAAATCAGACAACACAACTGCCTAATGGACACATAGCAACCTTTTATTTTCCGTTCTACGAATGCAAACCCAACAGGTTGTGCTACATAGTTTGTATAGCAGCCAGTTATTTTGCGTGTTTGTATAGCAACCTGTCAGGTTGCGTTCTTTGTAGTGTGACCATCTATTTTGCGTCCTACGAATGCACAAACTAAATGAAAATTAATTTACTGATATTTCTCATAATAGTCTTGAACCTAATAATCATCAATAAAAACAAGGTCCAACACCATCAAAATGCGATTTGTTTTATAGATTTGCTTGACTTTGGACGCATGAGATGCCCAAATACCATACAGGGAATGCCTTTGGTAGCATGAGCTTGGTAGAATGCGCTTTTGGCATTCTACATGATGCTGCATGATTCGGATCGTTGATTCACTGGTTGCGACTTTTCGGCTAAAACAGACAAATGCCAAAAACTAAATTAACATGCCTTGGTATACAAAAAAGTTGACCATAACTTTAAAATCTGATACTCTAATTACAGACTCAATTTTCTATGAATGTGTTTGCTTTCAGAATTATTATATCGGAGTCCGACCAGATGTTTACGACATGGTACTGGAGAGATAAATGCCAACGAATGCAGAACTGATTGAAATTTGGCGTGACGCGCCTGCGCCATTGCTCAGCATATTACACGCGTTCCATGATAGAGATGGGTTTGTATCGGAAGCAGCTCTCCGTGATATTGCAGTCGGATTTCGAATTCCACTTGCAGAACTTTTTGGCACCTTAACTTTCTACCACCACTTTGCACATGAGGCACCAGGACAGAACGCACCGCGTGTCTGTACTGGACCCGTTTGTCGGTTGCAAGGTGGTTTAGAAATTCTTGAGGCACTAAAAACCGAAGGGGCAACTGCAATGCCATGTGCTGGAAGATGTGACGATTGTGTACCTGTTCTGAAGGGACATCAAGTACTCACCGGAAAACAAGTAGACACACTCTCTGTCCAACAGACTCCTTTACCGCCCCTATATCCGGGTGATGGCGAAGAGTGTATCTTCGCGGAGATTCGTCAACCGAACCGCAGGACGCTTGCGGGCTACCAACGTACTGGTGGTTATGAAGGATTGAAATACGCGGTTACATCCCTTACGCCTGAAGAAGTTATTGAAATACTTAAAGAGAGCCAACTTGCTGGTAGAGGTGGCGCAGGATTTCCCACAGGCATGAAATGGGAATCGGTGCTGAATGCGCCGGGGGAACCGAAAACGGTTGTCTGTAATGCCGATGAAGGCGAACCTGGCTGTTTCAAGGATCGGGTTATTTTGGATTATGCACCACATTCGGTAATTGAAGGTATGACACTCGCTGCTTACGCAACGGGAGCAACGCGAGGCTTTATCTATCTCCGATATGAATATCCAGAAACTTTAAAAATACTTAAACAGGCACTCGCGGAGGCTGAAGCAGAAAGATTGATTGGTGACACTATTCTCAGAAAACAATTCAATTTTCACATCTATATCAGACGTGGTGCTGGTGCTTATGTCTGTGGGGAAGAAGGCTCATTGTTGAACAGTTTGGAAGGTAAACATCCTTTTCCGAGAAACCGGCCGCCTTACCCTGTGACGCACGGCTATGAAAACCTACCTACCGTGGTAAACAATGTGGAGACACTTGCCGCCGCTACGCAAATTTTGCGACACGGTGCGGAATGGTATAAAAACCTGAGTTACGATGAAAATTTGGCTGGCACAAAAATCATCAGTCTCTCAGGTGACATACAAAAACCAGGGAATTACGAGGTGCCATTTGGGTTACCACTAAAAACTTTACTTTACGAATGGGCAGGTGGTCCATTAGAAGGACGTTCAATTCAAGCAATTACATCAGCAGGGTTGTCAGGTGGATTTATCTGTGAAAAAGATTTTGACATCACTATTGATGAACCGAGTTTCCAAAAGGTTGGAGCGATGCTCGGTGCGGCTGGTATCATGGTATTTGATGACACGCGAGATATGCTTGATGTAGCTTACAACGCAATGGAATTTTTTGCTGAGGAATCTTGTGGAAAGTGTTTCCCGTGCCGAATCGGTACACATCGACTGACCGAATTATTGTCTGAACCCTTGAACCAAAAATCAAAAGAATTGATTACGGAAATCGGAGCAGTGATGAAGACAACAAGTGCTTGTGGTCTTGGCACTGCTGCACCGAATATTACAGATAGTTTGATGCGGTTAAACGTGTAACTGCAAGCAGTTATTGACAGATTAGGCAGGTTTTTAATATTATGACCACATTTTCTGGCGTGTTCTGATGTGGACACGAGGATTTATTTCGCTCTGCCTCATCGTATTTGTGATCGGTTTGATTACTGGACCAGTACACTGGTTCCTCCCGGTATATGTCAAAAAAGTTTTAGAAAAAGACGAACTTTTTGTAGGGTTACTGCGTGCTATATCTATAGGTCTTGGTGGGATAACTGCCCTCATCGGTGGAACACTTAGTGACCGATTCGGACGCAAACCAACGTTACTTATCGGGATGACCGGTGCCGTTGTAATAGGAGGACTCTTTACCACACAGGTACCTTTGTTTATATTGGGAATTCTCTGCTACGAAGGTATCGCCTCCGGGTTTAAAACAGCAGGTGGGCAATCGTATCTCATCAGTTCAGTGTCCCCAAAGCAATTAGGGTTGGCAACCGGACTATACTTTATAAGTAGTACTGTCGGAAGTGCTATCGGAAATGCTATCGCTGGCGAGATTATTGCTCGGATCAACTACAAAACCTTGGGAACTGGAGCAGTCCTTCTGTCAGGTTTATTGTTTGTTGGGGCATGTCTCCTTTTACCTCGCCTCAGACAGCATGTCAACAACAGTCAACAGAAAAAACATGGAATCCGGAAATCAACCTTAAAAATCGGAAAATATGCTAACTTATGTCGTAGATCAAACATAAAAATGTTAATCGGTTTGCGTGTTTTCCCAACGTACTATTGGGGTTCCGTAAACTTGCTTATGCCAATTTTGGTCCATAACCTTGGAGGGGATAAGGCAACTGGATATTACGGGGCAGCTAAATTACTCTTTGCATTTCTTTGCCAGTTTGTTACTGGAAAAATATGTGATGTAGTAGGTCATAGAATTCCCGCTTTAGTAGCAAATGTTGCCGTTACTATTTTCGCTTTTGGATTAGTTTTTTATCACAACTCGTTAGTTGGTCTGCAATTATTTGGTATACTTGGTGGAGGGGCAGCGTGGGCACTTTCTACCACAATACCGCGGTTTATCAATGAATTTACCGAACCGCATGAGAAGGGACACGGGGTAGGCATAACACATTTAGCATGGAGCACCGGGTTTTTTCTCGGTTTTGTTGCAAGTGGATTCTTAATTAAAATTTCTGTTTACGTACCATTTATTGTTGCAGGATTTTTCCTGATTTGTTCAACACTGATTGCCCATAAACTTTGGCACACTAAATTTAATATAAGGAAGGAACAGCTATGATTATTGCTGAACTTGATTTAGAAAATTCAGAACATCTTGAACTTACAAATGCCCAATGGCGTTTTGCCGAGGGACTCGTCCCCGGTGAACCGAACGGTGGCTTGGTCGATCGACTCCAAGAAACGCCTGCCCGCCTCGCCGATTATGACGATTCAGGGTGGGACATCTGTGAAAATATTCAAGAAATCATCCTATCGGGACTCTGCTTCGGTTGGTATCGGATTACTGTCACTATTCCTGAAGAAGTTGATGGAAAATCGGTTGCCGGCTCAAAAGTGTGGTTTCATACTTGTATCGACGACTACGGAGAGGTTTGGGTTAATGGTGAAATTGACTTAGCTTTCGGAGAGTCTGGGCGTGGTGCTGCATCTGGTTTCAACGCCCCGCAACGCGTTGTTGTATCCGAAAGTGCTGAGCCGGGTGCTAAACATGTTATCGCATGTTTGGCTATCAACGGCCCTCTTGCCAGACCGGGAGGCGGAATTTTTCTCCGTTTTGCCAAGCTTGAGTTTGAAAGTGAATAGCAATTAGCAGTCAGCAGTCAGCTGAAAGATGGTAACTTTTTTGATGATGGCTGACTGCTGCCACCATAATAAAGGAAAGAATTTGGTTAAAAAAGCAGTTGTCCTGCTCAGCGGGGGTTTAGATTCAACCACTACCTTAGCCATCGCGCGCGAAGAGGGGTATGATTGCTATGTGATGAGTTTTCGGTATGGACAACGGAACAAGGTAGAACTTCAATGTGCAGAAAACATCGCAAAGTTAATGGGGGCAAAGCAACACAACATTATTGACATTGACCTCCGCACCTTTGGAAAATCTGCCTTAACAGATGATATTGACGTTCCAAAAGGCAGATCAGATACAGAGATGGAAGATGGCATACCGATCACTTATGTACCTGCTCGGAATACCGTCTTTCTTTCCTACGCGCTTGCATGGGCAGAAGTTCTCACAGCCGGGACGATTTTCATCGGTGTTAATGCTATCGACTACAGTGGATATCCTGATTGTCGTCCGGAATATATACATGCCTATCAAACGATGGCAAACCTCGCAACACAAGCTGGTGTAGAAGGCAAAACAAAACTGACAATCCGCACCCCACTTATTGATAAAACAAAAGCTGAGATAATCCAAATTGGCACTGAACTTGGCGTGGATTATAGTCTTACACTGAGCTGCTACGATCCGGATATGGATGGCAGCGCGTGTGGTGAATGCGATAGTTGCGTACTCCGGAAAAGGGGTTTTAAAGAGGCAGGGATTCCTGATCCGACCCGTTATCGCTAAATGTGGAAGGCACTACACCCCTCTTAGAGACGCGTTGATGTCTGCTAATTTTCGTCCTTGACAGTTAGCTACAACCTATTGTATAATACCAATATAGCACAAGAATATGATAGGAAAAGATATTCTGGAGGAATGGAAGCATGCAATTTGATAGCCGAACACCACCAACAGCAGCTGAGGAACTTATCACTTGTGATACTGAGATTATGAGTGGGACTCCAGTGTTCAAAAATACCCGAGTTCCCATAAAAAACCTAATAGATTATTTAGAGGTTGGGGAAAGTCTTGATGCGTTTTTGGAGGACTTTCCTTCTGTCAGTCGTGAGCAAGCGATCCAAACATTGAAACTCGCGAAGGAGATGCTCCTAACGCACGCCTATGCACGTTCTCATTGATGAATGCTTGCCTAAAAAGCTAAAGCACGAATTAACAGGGCATAATGTTTTTACGGTACAAGAAAAAGGCTGGGCTGGCATGAAGAACGGGGAATTGCTCCACCGGGCAGAAAATGAATTCAATGTTTGGGTAACTGCCGATCAAAACATTGAATATCAACAGAACCTTAAGAAGTTTAGCATCGCTGTTGTCGTGCTGGTCGCGCCTCGGAATGAATTAGAAGCACTTCTCCCGCTGATGCCACAGGTGCAAGAAGTACTACGAACTATTCAACCTCACCAAATCGTTTACATTCCTTCTTAAGAATTCAGCGCGATTCTTCTGATAAAACGTCTTGAGCAGCTGCCTCTTAATGCTATCAATGCAAACACCCTTGACGCCTTCACCAAAACGCTCTTCAAATCGGAATACAGTAGGGACAGCTGCCCCTCCACCTTCATATAGAGGGCATTCAGTAAATTATGATAAAAGCAGTTTTCTTTGATTTTTATTACACTTTATGTGTTTGGGGACAACCACTTGAAGATAGTCTCCAAAAAATTGCAGATCGATACCAATTTGAAATTGACTGGGAACGGTATGCCGCAGCAATCCAGAATCTGTTCGCGGAGGCATCAGACTCAGATCCTACCACACACTCCCTACTTGGAACAATGCAAAAAATCGTGGACAGTTACTGTGAGTTTGTTAGAGAACTCGGTGTTCAGGAACATGCTGAACAGATGGCATGGGAATTGTTGCAAGCAGGACACTCGCTTTTTGCTGCCAATGTTGCCACGCTCTATGATGACGTTATCCCAACGCTCGAACGTTTGCGTGATGATGGATACAAGTTAGCGATTGTTTCGAATTGGGATACACCGCTGGACCCGCTTGCAGAACGGCTCGGTATTGCGCACTATTTTGACATAATTGTCGCCTCACACGATGAACGTGTTCGGTCTGCAAAACCTGATTCACACATATTTGAGTACACACTGAAAGCAGTCGGGGTGTCTGCGGAAGAAACAGTGCATGTAGGCGATACGTATGAAGCGGACATCATCGGCGCACAAGGGGTAGGTATTCGTCCAATTCTAATTGATAGGGAAGGTTCGCAACAAGGTAGATGGAAGGAAACTATTCGGAGTTTAGCAGAATTACCGGAACTTCTAAAGTAATTTGATAGGTTTTCTTGCAGAATTTTCACTACTCTTGAGAATTTGTCTAATATAATGTCGTTTGCAACTTCAACCGCTCTATTTCCTCTCGGAGTTGCATTAATTCCCCTTCTCCTTGTTCAGCTCGGATTGTTGCGGTTTCGGCAGGCGTTTCTAATACTCACTTCAGTTACAAAAACGTCCAAAGCAGGTTCCTCAATTTCAAGTTCTTCCTTTCCAAAAGTCTCAATATAAAACCGAATTGCAGATGTTACGTTCGCAACACTTTCTTTGTATGTATCGCCTTGCCCTATAACAACGCCTTTGAGTCCAAGTGAATAGGCGACATAACCATCGGTATGTTTTTCAACAATCACTTTAAACGGTTGCATTTTGTTTTCCTTCTTTTACAGAAATTCATCTACTCATTGAACCGTGAACGCAATGCCCACAACCCTTGCCCAGGCTCACTGATATAGAAAAAGCCTTCATCATTGAAACCATCAACAAGCATTTCAGGATTATATTGAGTAAGCACCTCGTCTAAAGGTCTCCACTCGTAACCGACCGATTCAATCTCTTTTTGTGTGAGATGTTCGGTAGCATAGACAACCTTAAAACGCCCCTCGGTACTGCCGTGAATTAAGTGTGCTGCTGCAGAGAGATTATTTTGCAATTCGCTGTTTTCTTCAACCGCTTTGAGTGTTGCAGGTGTGCCGCAATAGCCATATTTTCGGATAAGTCTGTCAATTTCAGCATCCTCACCGAATTCGCGTAGCCCTGGCGCAATAATAATTAACTCGCCATCGTCTGCCATTGCCATCCGTGTGCGATAGATAGCCTTGTTCCCAAGCCATGTGCTTCTAAACTCCTTCGGATCCAAGTAGACAACTACTTTTTCTAATGGCGCATCTAAAAATGTCATATTAACGTTTCTGCTTAATTCCGCTGCAGTCTCAAAAGTGCGCGCGTCATCACCGATGTAAAGTCCCCGCATCACACGATTGCCATCTATATCAACATCCACAACGCTCATGATGTAGACAATACCGAGTTGTTTCAGGTAATGTGTATGTGCATAATTCAGCACCCTTCTAACAGATGTATCCGTGCGTCCCATTAACCGTTCCATACCGTCAACAGCACCGAGGAAATGGGATTTGTTAATCATCTCAACGCCGCCTGTCCCGACAAGGACATTTTTAAATCCATTTGCAATTCCGATAACTTCATGCGGAATTACCTGTCCGACAGAGATAATGAGTTCATAATCCCCTTCAACGAGGAGGCGGTTGACTGCAACAGGAATACTATAATCAAGTTTACCACCAGACATCTCACGGATAAACTCAGAAGGCACTTCCCCAAAGTGGTAAAGTCCTGTCCGCCAATGATGCACATGATATTTTGCCTTGGGCAAATCGCCATACATTTCGGCAATTTGTGTTTCAGTCATCGGCGCATGCGTGCCGATAGCGGGGAGTATATCAAAGGTTATGCCGTTTGCTGCATCCCAAAGTTCATAGAGAGTTCGCGTGAGTTCTCCTGCATTTGAATGGAAGCGAGTTATATCCGGCGGAATGACCAGAATCTTTTTCGGGATGCCGCCTAACTTGAGCAGTGCTTCTTGAAGTAATGCGCGCTTTTCTTCGGTTGTAATGACAGTGTCTTTTCCACCGTGGGCGATGTAAGTTGACATAGTGTTAATATCTGTATTTGTGAAAGAGGACGAGAACATAATTATCTCGCCCTCTAACATTTAAAATTAATATGCAGCTTTAATACTGCCCCAAGTTGTGCTTAACTTATCCTGCGGTTCCACAGGCAAAACTAAATCGTCTACGGCATCACCGATAAAGAGATTATCAATATAGACAAGACCGTAGTTACCAAACTTGCCTGTTTTATAATCACCGTCTTTTGCTTCAGTGGCGATAGCAACATCTTCAAATGGTGTTTTATCATCACGTTCTTTAAGTTTGAATGTGAATGAATCCCCATCTAACGTGAGTTGTGCGCGATACCAAACTTGTGGTTTGTTATCCACTGCTCCATCTCCAATACGAGGCCACCCACCATTTTGGCGTTTGTAGAATTGATAAACGTTACCACCTTGGCGTCGGTCGCTCAGATAGAATTTTTCACCATCTTGAAAGCGAAAGACAACACCCATATAGAAATCATCGGGGAACATCATATCCCATTCGGCGACATAATCGTCCCAATCGGCTTCCCCACAAACATAAATGGAACCACCGGGACCGTCATGTCGTGAATCATTCGACGGGGTATTAGAAGTCTTAAGCACCTTATTTCCTGCATCTTTCGGATCGGCAACAACTATAGCCTTCGTTTTGCCAGCAAATCCGATTTCCCATTTCTTCGGTTCTTGGTTAATGGCATCATTCTCAAAATCATCATGAAATAACAACTTTGCGGATATGCTCATTGAAGCAAATAGAGTTAACACCAACACGGTGCATAGAATACATAACATTGTAAAACGCATTTTTTCCTCCTTTAGACTGGGTCAAAATTTTACTTGAAAATTTTCTATAATCATTATATCATAAAAATAATAAATAGGCTAAAAAAAAAAGAGGCATACATGCGCATTTTGCACACTGCTGATTGGCATATCGGGCAGCGACTTCATGAACGTCAAAGGCATGATGAACACAAAGAATTTCTAAATTGGCTTCTAAATACTATCCAAGAACATAAGATTGACTTACTCCTTGTTTCAGGCGATATTTTTGATACTGCCCTTCCATCAGCAGAAGCAACCAATCTCTATTATGAGTTTCTTTTTCGCCTTTATAATGAGACCGAGACGTACACGGTGATTATAGCAGGCAACCACGACTCATCACGACACCTGGAAGCACCCCGAGAATTCCTTAAAATGGGTAGGATACACGTCGTTGGACTTTCAAGAGAACCGGTTGACTGTGTTATCTGTATTCCAGACGAAAACCCGCGTGTTGCTGTCGCTGCCGTGCCGTACCTCTCTGAAAACGAACTCCCACATGTCTCTTATGAATCTGATATAGAGAAGAACGAACGGTATCGAGAACGGCTCAAAACATTCTATGTAGATTGTGTGTCTCACATGTCAAAGACACTACTTCCAAAAATCTTGATGGGACACCTCTTCGTTGATGGTGGAAAAGAAACTAATTCTGAACGAAATATCCAAATTGGGGGTGCTTCCGCTGTCCGTGCAAGCGATTTTCCGGAAGGTGTAGATTATGTTGCGCTCGGGCACCTCCATAGACCACAAACGATAGCGGGCACCGTTTATCCTATCCGATATTCAGGATCGCCAATTCCGATGCGGTTCAACGAGGCGAATTATCGCAAAAAAGTGTTTCTGATGGAAGTCTCTGACGATGGAACATTGACACAACATGAAGATATTGAAATTCCTATTTTCAAGGAGTTGTGTACTGTTGAGGGGGATGAAACCTCTGTCCTTTCAGCAGCAATGATAGAAAAGTGGGAGGGTAAGTATATTCAGGTAAAACTGAAATTGGACTCTACGCGAACCGGCATTAGTGACGAAATTCGAAAAGCGTTCAGTGATCGTGGTGGCGATGTTTTAATTGTTCAAGTTGAGCTGCCAGAAGCAGATGATATGCCGGTTATTCAGGTTGAAGATATGAAACGTCCTGAAGAAATATTTGAACAGTTTCATGAGGCAAATTTCGGTAGTGCACCCGATGAAATCTTGACACAAACATTTCAGGAATTAACAGAAATAGTTGGAGAAACTCAATGAAATTACGTAGATTAAAAATAAAAAACCTAAATAGTTTTCGAGATGAGGTTGAAATAGACTTTGAAAAACCACCGTTAGATGATGCATCGCTTGTGGCGATCACAGGTCCCACAGGTGCAGGAAAAACAACGTTGTTAGATGCGATTTGTGTTGCGCTTTACGGGAAAACACCTCGTTTAACAGGGCGCGACACGCGAAACCCTAAACATCTCATCAGCCATGGAGAAAATGAGGCGTTTGCTGAAGTCTATTTTGAGGCAAACAGAAAACAATACCATGCTATTTGGACAATTAAACGCAACTATTCTCCGAGAACACAACTATTTGATAGTTCCGGTGCGTTAATCACGACTAATGTTAGTCAAGAAATTGAATCTATCTTAGGACTGAATTTTGCTGCGTTCAATCAGTCTGTGATGTTAGCACAAGGTCAGTTTGCAGCATTCTTGAAAGCGGGGAAAGACCACAGACGCACAATTCTGGAAACAACTGCTGGTATCAGTATCTACGACATTCTTAAACAGACATTAAACGATAAAGTCAATGAAGTTTCGGAAGTTTATGACGAAATAGAGAGGAGATTAGATCAAATTCCGGAGGCCTCTCTTGAACTAATAGAGAAGGCAGAAGCAGAATTTGACAACTTCAAAACAGAAGCAGAGACATTAGGTATAAAAAACCAACAAATTCAGGATCAAAAAGATCACGAAACAGATCGCAAAGATGATTTTGAAACACTCCAATCTTCTGAAGAGAGACTGGGAAAACTCACTGATCAGCAACCGATAATTGATGAACTCAAATCGGAACTTGAACGCGCTGAGCTCGCAAACCAACTTCGCCCCAAAAAACAGGAATTTGATACTGCAAAGTTGGACAGTGAAAAAGCAACAGAGGCACTACAAAAGGCTGAAACTGAACTTGCAGATTCACAAAAGCAAGTAAAGACCAATCAAACCGACTTCGACAAAAAAGAGGAGATTTACACTACTGCTTCTACCGAACGAGATCAGAAGATGGAGATATATGCTGATGCAAAATCGGAGGTAGCACGAGCAGCAGAACGATTTGCGGAGGTTAATAAGCGCACACCGAAATTGGAAGATTGGAATGAACAGATTGAAACATCGTCAAGCCAGTTAAGTGATAGACAAACGGAGCAGGTCGAATTACAAGAACAGATTGCTGAAGCACAAACCTTCATAGATAAAAACCCGCTTCCATCAGATCGTCAGTCCCGTCTTACCCGAGTCACCGCTCTTCAGGTAGAAATCAACTCGCAACATAAACAGCAAGAGGAGAAAATGGATGATCAGTCAGAGTATAGGTCCGAAATAGGTGAGTTGGAAGTAGAGGTAAAAAAACTATCCGAGAGTCGAGAAAAACTCCAATCAAAAAAGGAAACTGCAGAAACTTCCCGTATACAGGCAGAGACTAAATTTAAAGAACTTCAAGATAACGGTACTGTTAAGGATTGGCAGAGCCGAAGAGATAATGCAAGAAGGGCACAACCGATAGCACAACAGTATGAAAATTTGGTTGACCAACTCTGTGATAAGAGGGACGAGCTCGCGGAATTACAGGAAAGTATCATCGGACATGATAATTCCCTCAAGGATATTGAGAAAAAACTTGAAATTCAATCTCAACGCTGTAAACGTGCAGATGCAGAAGTTGAAAAAATAGAAGCAGAAAAGGAATTGGCACTTTTAGCTGAACCCGTTAATGTACTTCGACAGCAATTGGAAATAGGGGAGCCATGTCGCGTATGTGGTGCTACAGATCATCCTTATGCTGATAAAGTTGAAAGTGAAGAACTGCTTGAAAGTATTGAGAAAGCATTAGACGATGCCGAAACAGAGGCGAAAAAGACGCAGAAACAGAAGCAAAAATTAGAACAGAATCAGGTGCGTCTCCAACAAGATAAATCTAACGCCGTTGAACAAGTTGACGAGTGCATTGAAGAAATAGAAAACCTAAATACTAAAATGAAAGACTTTCGCTTGCAGTGGCAAGAACTTTATGAATCTGCAGACATTGCCTCCGTATGGGTAGATGAAAAATTTAGTGAAGCAGACACTGCAATTGATAATCTCGACGCAGCTCGCGATGCCTACAATGAAGCCTCCCATGTGTTAAATCAGGTTTCTCAAAAACTTGAAACCTGTGAACGCGATCATGCGCGGGAAAGCGAACTATTAGAAGATACAAAGCAGAAACTTGATGACATAACCGTTGAAATTGAAGATTTAAAGTTAGGTATTGCTGATACCGAAAAGAGTTTTTGGGCTTCAATGCCCGAAGTTTTTCACAACTTTACACCACATGAAGCTGTCAAGCAGTTTGAGGATAAGATCGAAAAAGTAGCAACGCGTGATCAGGAACTTACCACGAAAAACAATCAACTTAAGCTGCTTAACACTGAAATTCAGAACGACCAACGTAAACTTGGAGATTTACAGGAACGCCAAGAAGAACTCAAGGCTGAAATCAAACACTATCAAAACGAAGCAGAAAAAATTTTGGGAGATGTGCGTGAGAAAACTGATGGCTTAGAAACAGAAAATGAGATCGACGATGCTATCAATAAATTAGAAATGGATTTGCAAGCGAAAAAAGATGAACGCGATGAAGCCAAACAACAGTTAGAGGAAAGCCGCACACTATTAACGCAGAAAAAAACGGCTCAGGAATTTCGCGAAGTGCAATTACAGGAGAAAAGTGAAAATTTTGATGCAGCACGTGACGCTTATTGGAATAAATTGGACGAAGCCGGATTTGAATCGCCTAAAACACACAACGCAGCATTCCGAGACGACACACAGATGCAAGCACTAACCGAAAAAATTGATGCTCATAAAAGCGAAAAGAGGCAGCTTGATACGGAAATTGTTGCGTTGCGAACGCGGTTTGTAGAAACACCGTATGATCCAGAGGTCCTAAAACAGATAACAACTTTAGCAGATGAAATTGTAGAACAGACTCAAGAAATTCAGGGGAAAATTGCTGTCCAAGTGGAGAAAATCAAAAACTTGAAAGAGGATCTTAGTAAACGTCAAGACCTTGCCAGTGAAGAACACGCTGCAAAGACAGAATTGGAACGTTGGCAAAGACTAAAGGATACAATCCCCGCCCACACTTTACGCGACTTTGCTTTAGAGATTATATTCAAACAGATGGGACTTTTAGCCAACCAGCAGCTGAAATATCTTACTTCAGAACGTTACCAGCTTAAAGTTGAAAGTATTGGCGATCTGACTGTTATAGACCGTTGGAACGCCAATGAAGAACGGCCTGTTGAAACGCTCTCTGGCGGAGAATCGTTCTTGACAAGTCTCGCGTTGGCACTCGCGCTCTCTGAACTCAGCCAAGGGCGCGCCCAACTCAATTCACTATTCCTTGATGAAGGATTTGGAACGCTTGATGCGGAAACACTTGACATTGCCATCGCAGCTTTAGAGGGGCTCCGCATGCAGGGACGCAGCATCTACCTTATCAGTCATATACAGGAATTAACGAGACGTTTGCCTGTCAAAATCAATGTGAGGAAACAGGGAAACGGGAGTTCATATATCGAAATCCGAGATTAACGCACACCATTGTGAAATATAAGCATCTACAAATAGGCGCGCTTTGTAAGCGCGCGGAAAAACAACTTTAAACAAATTGGAGGCTATGTATGCAATTTGGTTTTATGTCATCTGTCTGTCCACCACTAACGCTGGCAGAACTTATTGACAAAGCAAAACATTATAACTACGAGCACCTTGAACTCCGTGTAGAATGGGACCACGGGCATGGTGTTGAATTGGATTCGAGCGCGCAACAACTTAACGATGCAAAGGTTCGGTTGGCAGATAGCGGAATAACTCTATCTTGTATCGCAACGGGGGTGAGATTTGTTAATCCGGACACCCAAGTACGAGCAGATCAGGTTGATCTACTCAAGCGATATATCGATCTTTCAGAAAAAATGGGTGCAAAGAATATCCGTATCTTCGGTGACCCGGTGCCGAAAACACCGATTGAAGTGGATCAAACACTGGATTGGGAAGCAGATGGTATACGGGAATGTGACGCGTTAGCTGGTGAGGCGGGAGTTGCGCTCTGTTTGGAAACACACGGCAATCTTATTGCGAGTTATGTGGCTGAAGCATTATACCGATCAGAAGCACAGAACACCTTTGTGAATTGGCATGCAGCACATCATGTCCGACATGGACAACCTGTGGATGTGGCGTATGTTCATTTGCGTGATAAGGTGCGACATGCACATGTCAATTTCGGTGATGATGGTCCGATGCCCGACACAGAAAAAGATTCTCTAACACTGCTCGCGCAAGATGGATATACAGGTTTTATCTCAATAGAGGTTATCAATCCCAAGGATTCGGATGCTGTACTGCAACGACACGCTGAACTATACAAAACGCTCTAAACCGATAAATCTTCAAGGATTGATAGTTCATTAAAGATTAAAATGGATGTTCCGGTAGGCTTGAGAGCATGTCTACCGGATCTCTTTTTAAACGCTAAACGATTCGCCGCAGCCGCATGTGTTTTTGGCGTTTGGATTGGTAATCTTAAAACCTGATTCCATTAAGCCATCGTTGTAATCCAGTACCGAACCCGCGAGATATAAGGAACTGCGCGGATCAATGAACACCTTTAAACCGTGAAATTCAAAGACTCTATCGGTGCCTTTCGCTTCGGCAAACTCAAGGTTATATTGAAAACCTGAGCAACCGCCGCCGATAACCTGCATGCGCAAACCGAGTTCTGTTTCAATATTATTTTCACTACTTTTTATTAGCGTGATCGCTTTTTCTGCCGCAGATTCCGTAACAGTAATCATTGGTGTGTCTCCTGTTTTGAAAACGAGTTTTCAATTGCTGTTTTTAATGCCTTTTCGGCATAAGTGGCGTAACGTTGCTTATCCGCTGGTAGACCGCCTAAAGCTTTTGAGATATGCGCTGCTGTAATCTTCAGCGCGTCTGAGATTCGGCTACCAGTTACCAACTCGGTTAGCACTGAACCGCTGGCAATTGCTGTCGGACATCCATAAGCCCTAAACTTCGCAGCATCAACTGCCCCATTGCTGATTTTAAGCGTTAGTTTCAGCATTTCACCGCTGGCGGCGGAGCCGATAGTTGCCGTGCCATCTGCATCGTCAATTGTTCCGATATTGCGCGGGTTTTCGAAATGATCGGTAACCTGTGAGGTATGCATAGCAGTTGCCTATCCGAAACGCACAACGTATCGTCAAAATATCTTTTATTCCATATTATACACTATTATTCTGCAATTGTCAAATCCGACTTTAAGCAAACGCTAAATATTACCCACCTCCCTCTTATTCAATTGTCCGGTTATAAACGCAAGCACAACACCGATGACCCTATACGTGACAAACGAAAGTTAACACGCGTACCACTTTTTTAAGGAATAGTAACCGGTAACTTTCCTATCGCGTGTTTTTTACCTAACAATACGTCCACTGCAGCAGCAATAGAAAAGTAGTTTCCATCGTAGGCAGCGATGGCACAGGCAACATCAGGACATTTGCCAAGTAGATAGGGGGACCTAAGCGAAATAACGATGATTGGAATATCGATTTTTTGGCTCAGCAGGTGGATAAGGTCGGCTTGCTGTGCATTGACAATTCCTGCCACGATAACCGAAGGTTTCGTCAATAAAAGTTGCGGTGCTAACTGCCGCGCGTTCAGTTGAGCCGGAATGAATACGGGTGTGATGTTGGAAATATCCGTATGTGCCTTGAGGAAAGTATTCGAAAAGTCCCGCGATGGACTAAGGACTAAAACAGGTTCTTGTGGTTCCTCGCTCAAAGGGAGTAAACCTTTCGTGTTTTTGACAAGTGTTATTGCGCGTGTAGCGATAGTTTGTGCAATTTCTCTATGTTGTCTTCTGCCGACAACAGCAAGAGGCGAGTTTATTGCATTTGGATTTTCTATAGGTACTATCGGTTTCTCAAAAGCACCACAAGCATCTTTACTTTTTAAGATACGGCGGACAGATTCGTTGAGTCGTGTTTCAGTGATTTCCCGGCGCCGCACTGCTTGGCGGATCGCATTATAAGCGCGTTGCTGCTTTTTCAAGGTAGACGTAATGAGTACAATGTCCGCGCCAGCTTGAATTGCTGAGACTGCTGCTCTACCTGTTTCGTATTGATCATCAATTGCTTTCATCTCAAGATCGTCGGTGATGATGAGCCCGTCATAACCGAGCCGCTGGCGAAGGAGTTTGGTGAGTATCGGATGTGAGAGCGTTGCTGGTTTCTCCGCGTCAAGTGCAGGATAGAGGATATGTGCTGACATAATGGCGGCTACACCTGTTTCAATCGCAGCACGAAATGGTGCTAATTCAACAGCGTTGACTCGCTTTTTATCATGTTTAACAATAGGTAATTTTTTGTGCGAATCGACGTTGGTATCACCGTGTCCGGGAAAGTGTTTGGCTGTGGCAAGCACACCGTTTCGTTGTAGCCCACGGATATAGGCAGTACCTAATTCGGAAACGAGGTCAACCGATTCACCGTAAGAACGCACACCGATAACTGGATTGTTTGGATTGGTGTTAATATCCATGACTGGGGCAAAATTGAGGTTTACACCTACCGCTGTTAATTCAATAGCAGTGAGTTCTCCCGCTTTTTCTGCCAACGCCTTAGACCGTGTAGCCCCTAAAGCGAGGTTGCCGGGTAAAACTGTGGCACCTTTATGGAGGCGCGTCACAATTCCACCTTCTTGGTCAATTGCAATGAATAACGGAATGGCTTTCGGTGTTTCTTGCGCAAGTTGTTGGAGTCCAGTCGTTAACGCTGCTACTTGTGCAGGGTCTCGGACATTCCGATCATAAAGGATGAATCCACCCACAAAACGTTTGGTGATATGCGCTTTGGGAACAGTACCTACCTCTCTACCGCCTAATCCGAACATAAGAAGTTGCCCAGTCTTTTCTTCTATTGACATCCTGCCGATGAGGACTTCTATTTCTTTATCAGTAAGGGCGCGCACAGGGATTGTCACAAATAAAATTAAAAATAGATATAAGAAGGTTTTGTATTTGAAATGCATATCATATCTCCAATTATGGTATTACGTTATTCGTCTACTGTTATTTCAGAAAGTGCTTTGAAATACTGCCGAAGGTGTTCACGATATTGGAATGGAATGTTTTCCAATTCCTTTGCGTTGGGTGTTGTTTCAAGTTTACGGACGATCTCCAATAGTTCAGGATGTAGCGGTGGCACATCCTGTGGTGGCACAGAAGGTTTTTTGGCAACTTGTGCTTTCCGCTGTCTGCCGACATCGCGTTTTTGCAATGACTTTAAACTATCAAGCATTCTGGTCAAAATACGGTCCTGTTGATCAATAACTTGGTCATTGAGCGTGCCTTGCTCAAGTTTTTTTTCAACTTCTATCATCTCTTCAGCGACATCTTTTAGACTACCAAGCATCTCCGCAGCATTTTCAGCGATTTCTGCCAGTCTTTCTGTTGCTTCACGGATAAGTTGTTGTTGGCCAGCAATTCTTTCAAGTCGCTGTTGTAAGCTGGGTGTTTGTCCCTGTTCACGCATCTGCTGCCTAAGGTTTTGTGCCATCTCATTTAACTGCTCTTGATTCTGCGCAAGTTGTTGCAGCTGTTCCAGCATATCTTGTAGGCCGCCTGGTCCCATTTGTTGATTCATTTGCGCCATAGCCTCAAGAAGGTCGAAAACTGCCTGATTGATGTCAGCGAGCCCTATTCTTTGGATAGGAAGTGCAAGATGAGTTTCTCTATCTTCCAGGGCGCGTGCGGCACGGTTAAGCGCATCGCTTGAAGCATTCAACCGCCATACGATTTTCGGATCTATCTCCATCTGTTGCTTTCCAAGTTCCCACAGTTTATCCGCAAGTTGCGATATACCTTTCGCAGCACTCAGTTCATTTGCAGCAAGCTGTTGTAGCTGCTGAATTTCACTTTCAATGTAATCTTGAATATTTGTCGTAACTAATTCATTTGTTTGATTGATGACCTTCTCATGAAGGTGGGAAAAATAGAGCCCACTTTTAACTGCTTCCCGCATTGCGGCTAATGCTTGTTCATTGTTAGCACCCTCCATAAATTCCACAGCATTATCTAATCCTTGAGCTAATTCGGTCATAGTTTGTTCGGCTTGTCTACCAGTTTGTTGCGCATTTTGTTTCTGTTCGGCCCGCAGACTTTCACTGGTCCTTTGCAGATTTTCGGAGAGTTGCTCATTCTGTGCATATTGGTTGAGACGCTTCACTTCATCAGCTACTTTCTGAATTTGTGGGGCAGCATTTTCTTGGGATTTAGCGATTTCAGACATTTCGTTTCCGAGTGTGTCTAATTTCTCGCTAAGTTTATCAGATTCCTGCTTAATCCGATCTTCCTTTTGCGCAGCATCATTCAGTTCTGATTTTGATGAGTCTGCTGTTTTTTCTGGGACGGATGTGTCTAAAGAATCCATCAGCTGCTTTTGCTGGTCTGCAAGTTCCTGAGCCTGTTTCGCAGCTGCTTCAAGTTTTTGTTGCATTATAAGCTGTTCATAGAGTGATTTCATCCGTTCAAGATATTGTTGAAACTGTTGCTGATTAAAATTAGCTTCAGCCATTGCATTTTCTTGCTCAGCCAATTGCTGTTTTGCTAATGCCTCACCCAATTTTTTCAAGAGTTCCTGATGTTCTTCGGATAGTGCTTGCTTCATTAACTCTTGCAGTTCTTGGTATTTTTGGATGGTTTCAGGTTCAAAAAGTTGGTTTTTCTCCATGTCAGACGCTGTCTGTTCCATTTCAGTGATGAGTTCATTTGCCTTCTGCTCAATCTCTTTTTGGGATTCAACGACCTGTTGCATCAGTTTCTTGTCTGAAAGTGAAAATTCTTTGAATTTCCGGATTTTCTCCAAAAGTTGGTCTACCATAGCGGTAGCTTCTGTCTGTTCGTCAAATATCTCATCAAGGCTAAGTTGTTCTGTCTCTTGTTCTGCAGCGAGATCGTCATACAGTTCGTCAAGTGTTGGAAAACGAAGTGTATACGTGCGCGATTTACCGATATTGGGACCAGAAACATTGTCGGTGTCAATTGCTTGCACATAATAGGAAAGCACTTCGCCCGGAAATAGTCCGATTGGGTCAATATTCCAAGTATATGTAAGAAAATGTGATGTTTGTGGCGGTGATGTAGTTGACGGGACTTGCTTTAGCGTGACAGTAACGTCATCGGCATTCTCTTTTTGAATACGATGTACCAATTGGAGTGCTTGAATACCGTAATCATCAGTTGCTTCAACTTTGAGTTTAACCAACATATCGTTATCTAAAACAAGGTCTTTGCCGGGTTCAATAATCTCTACTTGAGGGGCAGCATCTTTGAAAACGTTGAGCGTATATGTAAGCGGGTCAGTATTTGTCAGACCATCTGTATCTTGGATCTGAATGTGGTAAGTTCCTGCTTGTTTTGCTATAAAGCTTCCTCCTATTTTCGTTGACTCTTCAATTCCAAGCTTGACGAGATCAGACTCTTCAAAAATTAGATGTGCTTCTGTTAGCGGCTTATTGCTTTCTCCTGTAAGGACGACTTCTGTGCCATAGAGAACTTCGGCACTACCTATGTTTGCTTCAAGCGTTTGGGAAGGCAATTGTGTATATGCTGGATAGTTGAGTTGAAGTTGAAAGTTTGTGATAATCGGTTCATGACGGACCGAAATCTGATATTGATCAGAGGCTACATCTTTAGTCGAAACATAATATCGCAGAGAGCGGTCAATGTCCTTAATCGTAGCACTATACGGAATTTCAGTGAGTTCACGATTCATCAGTAAAAATTGCCATGTTTCAGCATCAGATAAATGCGGTAATTGGTTTTCATCATTTATTACGTTTTGGTCTGTATCTGGAGATTCCTGCACATTACTTTCGTTTTTTGTCTCGCTATCCGTTTGTATCAAACGGTAATAGACATAAACTGGTGCATCAAGATGTCCGCTGACTTTTGCTGTGATTGCAACGTCTTCGCCTCGTTTAATTTGGATGTTCCCTGGACTTACCTCTTCTATCTGTGCTGTAAATCCTTCCATCGGTGTCTTTGGTAAAGTCTCGAATGTTTGGGTAAATCCTTTCAACGCAGAGGGCAAAAGAAAGTTTGTAAGCATTAAAACTCCCACAGCAATTACAGCAATCCCCGCATGCCGCTTTATTTTTACAAATTCACTCCGAAAGATTTTTTTCGATTCAATCTTCTCAACATCGTGTTGTGTTTGAGAAATCAGCTGCTCAACAAATTCTGGTGCATACCCCAACCTATTGTCCTCTAACGTTGGTTTGAGTTGAACAGTACTAAGTATCCTATTTTCAATATTTGGATATGCTTTCTCAAGATAAGCAGCCACTGTCGAATGCGGTAATTTGCGTAATAGTGGGCGAATAAGCATCCGAATAGTAATATAAATAGCAACACCTATAGAGAGAATAACAATGCCGCTACGCAAAAAATGGTGGAGCGGGAACAGAAAACAGAGAAGCACTGCTGTCATTACATAAGCAAGCATGCTAACGCATTTTAGGAAACTTTCAGATAAAATGAGCCATCGCCAAGTTCGCCGGACAGCATCAAGTCTGGTGATAATTGATTGGTAAATCTGATTAATGTTTTGATTTGACATGCTGATTTCCTTACTGTAGAGAATAGAAAACTTTACGCTAACGTGAGTTTGATATTTGATTCCAAGTTAAGTATAACATAAGTTACCACATAGTAGCACAAACTAAATGAAGATTTATTTATTAATTCGGTAATTTTCTATCCGTACAAGGCAGGTACACTTCCCCGCTGGCGAGGTTTCCTAACCTCGTCACATTACCGAAATATTTTCTTAATCTTCATACAGTTTGCGGTACAAAGACTTGGACCGAGTTCACGTTATTTATACTCTTTTTCAACATCTGGGTCTAACTCCTTCGCCTTCTCAAAATCTGCTTTTGCTGCATCATGTTGCCCAAGAACCTCTTTTGCAAGTGCCCGGTCGAAGTGGGCTTTGGCATGCTTAGGGTCGATTGCGAGGGTTATATCGAAATCTTCTATCGCTCCGATAGAATCCCCCATAACTACTTTCACTGCCCCGCGAGTGTGGTATGCAAAGGCAGCCTCAGGATCAAGTTTGATAGCTTCGCTGCTATCAGTTATCGCTGCGTGGTATAATTCTTGGGCAACTTCCGTATTTCCCGCTGCGGCGTTAGATTTCCCTAAGAGATACTTCACCCATGCACGATTGTTATAGGCAGCATCGTACTGTGGATTAAGTTTGATGGCTTGTGTATAGTCTTCAATTGACGCTTCATAAAGCTGCTGTGCTTCTGCTGCATTACCTTGGCCTGCTTTGAGGGTGCCAATTTCGGATTTTGCACGCCCTCGACTGTGGTAGTTTTCAACATTCTCTGGGTCTAATTTGATAGCGGCAGTACAGTCTTCAATTGCTGCTAGATACAAATCTTCTGCGCTCTCCACATTTCCTTTGGCGGCTTCGGAGGTGCCAAGGTTAGTCCGTAGAATAACCCGATTTCTGTATGCGGAGGTCCCCTTAGGATTTAGTTTTATGACTTTGTCGTAATCTGCTATTGCCCCTTCAACATCACCAAGCCATGACTTCGCAACACCCCGGTTATTGTAAAAATTGGCATATTTAGGCCATAGTTTTATGGCTTTGTCATAATCGTTTATTGCATCTTCATAGTTGCCAAGATCGACTTTCGCGAGCCCTCTATTATTGTAAAGACCTGCATCTTTAGGATTCAGTTCTATGGCTTTATCATAGTCGGCTATAGCTGCCTCATAATTCTCACGGGAAGCATACGCTCGCGCTCTATTGAAATAGACCCTCTCCATCTCTGGGTTAAGTGCTAAGGCTTTGTCGTAATCAGCTATCGCACCTTCAAGATCGCCAAGTTCAACCTTTGCGAGACCACGGTTACAGTAAGCACCAAAGGCATCAGCATCAAGTTGGATAGCTCTATCGTAATCTGTTATTGCACCTTCAACATCACCGAGCTTAACTTTTGCGAGACCACGATTGTTGTAGGCGGGAAAGTCATCAGCATCGAGTTGGATAAGTATATCATAATCTATTATTGCGCCTTCAAAATCTCCAAGTTCAGCCTTCGCCAACCCTCGATTACAGTAGGCAGCCAAGTGATCAGAGTTAAGTTGGATAACTTTATTGTAATCTGTTATTGCACCTTCAACATCACCAAGTTTATTTTTCACGCCTCCTCGTTCGAAATAGGAATTCCTGAACTCAGGATTAAGTTTGATGGCTTTGTCAAAGTCAACTATCGCTCTGCGATAACGTTTCTTACTGTAATTCCATATTCCTTGAACATATTTTGCATAGGAACGGACAGGTTTTCGCTTACGCCACTTTACCAAAGGCTCCGCTGGCTCTAACCGATCAAGCAGGACCTTGAGCGGGTTTGAAGGAATGGCATGACCGTAAAAATCGCATGAACCAACAACAATTCCGATAACCTGTCTTTTATCATTTAGCACAGGACTGCCACTACTTCCATAAGATGTGTTGACGTTCATTCGAATCAATTTGTCACTTTCTCGGATGTTATGGACAGTGCCTTCTGTCACCTTATATTTACTGTCGGGAAATCCTACGACAGAAATAGGTTCACTACTCTGTACAATATCACTGTTGCCGATTGGAAGTGGCGTGCCCTCCCCTACAACTTTTAGAACGACGAGATCGTTTTTAGCATCAAATGCAGCAACTCCTTCAACTTGCCAAGTCGTCTTTTTGTCAACTGATTTTACGAAAACAGGTCTCCGAGGTGCGATGCCATGGATATTGGTCACAATCATGTTTGGTTTTACGAAAAATCCGCTCCCGCTCCCGCCGAATGAAGGGATACGCGTCGTCTCTATACAGACTATAGAATTTTTATCTTTGAGGTTTGTTAAGTCTTCTGTAGACATAATACTCCTCTGGTGTCAAAAGGATGTTTCTCTCTAATGAAGTCAATGATTTTCAATAAGTGCTGGGTTTTGCTGAAGCCGAGCCTTTTCAATCTGCGACGCTTTCCATGAGTCTATCTTGGAAAGCATGTAAAATCCACATGCCATAATTATTAGAATCACAAATAGAACTTTCATCATATTTTGGGATGTAAATATCTTTCCTATTTTGTAAGTGCGCTGGCTTAACGTCTCCACAAGGTACCATAAGACCGTCACAATACCGAGTACACCTATCCCAATAATAAAAATATTTATAAGAACACTCGAATGCGTTGCTGACACGATAAGTATCACGTTTGAAATGAGAATCACAATAATAATTAGATATTTGACGATGCGATCCATATTATAAACTCCTTTCAAATGTTAAGATACTCAATGGGTTAGAACATATACTGCTATGTTCACAGCCATCTTTGTGGCAAGTTCCCGAACCTCAGGTGTATCATCAGGATGTACCCTTGCGTCTTCTAAACCATCGCCAATATCAGCACTATAAGCATAAAAGAGTACCATCCGTCCATCGTGAAAGATGCCAAACCCTTGTGCCGGTTCTGAATCGTGTTCATGGATTTTTGGGAGTCCTGGCAGATCGTAAAAACATTGGTATATCCGATGCGAATTGGGTATCGGTTGAAGTTCCTGCTTAGGAAATACTCGACTTATCTCACGGCGGAAACTTTTATCTAATCCATAATCATCATTGACAAAGAGGAATCCACCGTTTGTAAGATATTGTCGTAGCGCAAAAACCTCCTGTTCTGTGAGGCGAATATTCCCATGTCCTACGAGATAGAGCATCGGATATTGATAAAGTGTATGATCGGTTAACTTGAGAATTACGCGATCATCTGCGGTTTCAATCTCTGTCCGTTCTCTGAGTAGGCGCAGCCAATTGTTGATAGTAGACGGATCACCGTACCAATCGCCACCGCCACCGTACTGAATTTGCGCGATTGTAAAAAGTTCACCTGCTTCTTGTGTGCCAACCACAGCACAGAACAGTAAACAACAGATGAGAAAAAGAGTTAGTTTGGAAATATTTATTTTAAACAATTTGCAAATCCTATCGGATGTAATTATAACTTGATTCTTTTGATTTAAAGTGAATTACAAAATAAATAAACACCGTCTTCTCACGGTAGGCGAGGTTTCCTAACCTCGCTGGTGTGTAAGGTATTCAATTCTACATAGTTACTGCGAATGTAAAAGTCGCAATAAATTGCGCGATTACAAACGCTAAAATCCAATAATAAAGATTTATACAAGACCAATACGTTTTCGTATAAACCATTCAGCCCCTAACAATCCAACAATAGTAATAAGGATAAGCGGATGCGCCCATAAATCGCGTTCAGCATCTACAAAGACCGGGTTTTGCACGTTGTTAATTTTGTCAGGAAGCATGTGAGCGTTCTCCACAGTGAGATATGCACCTCCGGTCTGCTCCGTTAGTTCCTTGAGCAATAGTTCGTTAAGCTGCGGTGCCTCTAATTCAATAAGTTGAGGATGGACATGAACATCAATTTCGTCTTCTCCCAAAGGTATATTCCCTATTTGGCCAACAGCACGAATCTTGTAAGTTCCTTTTTCTTCTACCTTCAATTGCGCAATATAATTATTTGTCCTATTCGTTTGGTTTTCTGTAGCCTGAGTGCGCGTTTTAAGCGGAAATGTAGAACCACTTGGCGATGTTACAGATAATTGAATTTCTACATCGCCTTGAGGCTGCAAAGTATAAGAGTATGCTCTGACGCTTATCTGCACATTTTCGCCTTGGGCATAAGTCGGTGCTGCGGTTGTGATATATATACGATTCTCGTCAGATTGCTGCGCCATCCAACGCAGCACCTGTGCCCAAAAACGGGGATATACCGTTTGATAAGTAGTTCCTTTGAAAGCGTTTACGCCAAAGTCCCAATTCCATATACCTTCAGCAGTGAAAAGGAGACTTTTTCCGAGTCCGACCCGCTGAAAAATTAGTACTGGTTCTCCATTCTGTTTTTTTATGAGTGTTGTTGCTCCTGCTCTCAGTTGAAAACCGCGGAAAACATGGGAAAGTGCAGGAAGATTTTGCCAAATTTCGGTATTGCGTTCTAAATTGTCAGTAAGCTGTAGCATCGGATGAAACATGCCAGCTTGTGTAAGATCAAGTGAAAACTCACCCTTTTGTTCCTGACAACCATTAGCAGGAATCTGAATGGGCAGGACCCTCGCAAGTTCTGTACCTCTAAATCCGTTCCTGCCAAATCCGTTCTGTGAAGGAAGAAAGATGACCGCTTTTCCGCGCTGTTCCACAAAGTCAACAATTGCTTGTTGTTGTCCCACAGTGAGATGTTCAGCAGATAGATCTCCTAAAATCAACACATCATATTTGAAGAGTTGTTCACGAGTCTTAGGAAACTGCAAAAGTTGGGCATTGCGGTTCTGAGGATAATATCCATCGTTGCTTGCAAGGACTGATTCTGGACGCACATTTTTAGACATCACAGCAAAAGTTGATTCTATATTCGGATCGCGTTCTAAAGTGCGTTTAAGGAACGCATATTCCCAACGGGGTCTACCTTCCAGATAAAAGACATTAAGTTTTGCCTTTACAACTTTTAAGGAAAACATCTTTTCATTGTTAGCATTCGTCAATTCGCCTTCCAATGTAGGAAGGACCACCTTATACTGAAAATTACCTTCGGTCTCAGGTGTCAATTTTAGTTCAACAACATGTTGCGTCCCTTTCGTAGTCCGTTGGCCATCTAAAGTAACTGATTGCTCAGCACTATCTTGGGGAAAAGTAAGCATTGCAGCATCAACGAGGCGATTCGTGCTGGATTCACGAAGCGAAACGCGAATTGATTCTGTTGCATATCCAGTTTGTGCAATAGTTATACGAATGGCAGTTTCATGTCTTGTGTAGGCAATAGGCAAAACATCAACGTTTTGGATCTGTATATCCTTTGGTGGCTGTGGCGAACCGACACCTATAGCATAAATTGGTGTATTTAAAGCTGCGATGTCTTCTATTGATATCCTGGAGGTATTATGCGCGCCATCGGTTATTAACACAATGCCTGCGTTCGGTTGTCCTCGCCACGCATGCGCTGTTTCACGGATAGCTAATGCAATATCTGTAAGTGTGCCTTCCGGTTCAAAATTTTGTAATTCATTTACACCTTCATAGAGAGCAGAATCAAAACGGTAGAGATGGACTTTGTATTCACCTTCCAATGTTTCTAAAAATTGGCTTGATTCGTCGAACAGAAGTTGGTTCACTTGGCTGATACGGGAAGTCTCGGTTTTCCTAGCGTGATTGTCTTTTAATTCCATACTCCGCGAGGTGTCAACCAAAATAGAAAGATGGGATATAGGCGTAACGTCTTTCTTTTCTTTTATTACGGGTGCTAATAGACAACATAGTAAAATTGCAACGGCTAAAAATCGTAGAGCAATGAGTGAATAACGGAGCAAACGGCGCAAGGACTGACCTACACTGAAATATCCGTATAATGTTATACCAACTGCTACGATTATACCAATTATAACCGCCCACACTGGCCAATAGTATGTAAACTGCATGCTGTATATGCTTTCTGAATATAATCTATCAAATTATATCTTGATACAGCGGTCTCTGTCAATAGATTTTCGTAATAAGTAGTATTAGACTTGCAACAAGTGTACTGCCATCGGAAATTTAGACCACTACCTAAAACAAGATTGTGATATAATTACTATCTAACTTAACTCAAGTTGCTACCTATAAGTCAATTGAGATTTCGATTAATTAATTTGCAAATACAACAAAAACAACATATAATTAAAACAAATTTTTCAAACAAGGAGTAACACATGTATATCAAAGTTATTACATTCCTCTGCGCAATGCTGGCATTAGGTATGTTTATCAGTGTTAGCGATGCTCAGATTGATCCTGAGAAGATTGTTGGGATATGGTTACTTGACGAAGGCGAAGGTAATACCGTTGAGGATGTATCGGAAAACGGAAAAAAAGGCTCTGCGACTCAATCAAATTGGGTTGATGGAAAAGTTAATGGTGCCCTAAGTATTAAGAAGGGTGGGACTGTCACTATTCCTATTGGTAAAGGAACTATTCGGGATAAATTGAGTTTTATCCTGTGGCTTCAGTTTACCGATGTCGGGGGACAGCAAAACTATTTCTCTATATGGGATCAAGGCGGCAATCGTTATGTCCCTTACAAAGAAGGTCCAAATACCCTACGCTTTTGGACTAATAATTGGAACATTAGTAGTGGGGTAACCGTCAAGGCAGGTACCTGGTACCACGTTGCCAACGTCTACGATGGCAACACGGCGAAGATTTACGTGGATGGTGAAGAAAAAATCTCACAAGCAGTGCCGAAGTTCCAACTTTTAGACCAGGATCAAACTGCTTGGCTTGCGACTGATGCAGGAACTGGTTTTCAATCGGCATGTATAATGGACGAAGTTGGTCTCTTCAACGATGCCTTATCTAAAGAAGAGATTCAGAATATAATGGAGGACGGTATCCATCATTCCGTTCTTGCTGTCAAACCGTCAGATAAACTACCTGTGCTATGGGGTAAACTGAAGCAGAAGTAAAATCTATCGATCATGTTTATAGTGAAATCCAAAATATGTTCACACTCCCCTGGTGAATCAACGCCTCATGTGCGCATGAGGCGTTGATTCGTAGTGTGTCCATAAATTATGGTTTTTACTATACAGGACTTACGCAAATTCGGATATCCTTGTTTAGAATCTTGTCCTTTCAAGGATTTTTATCCTGATTTTTTGTCCTTTTCAAGGCTGCCCCCCTTTATCCCTCCGCAAGCGAGGGGAATGCGTAAGTCCTATATAAGATTGAGTGCGTTGGACGAGTTCGGACAAGGAGGGATCAGTTAATGTCAAAAACTGGACACATAGATGTATTAATGCGATAGCACAAATTTGATATTGAAAACACTATAGGAGGCTTGCTATACTATACGAAAAATCTACTATTGGAGCAAAGATGCAACAGGTAACAATTTTTCGTGAACAGGGACGTTATGCAGGCTGGCCAGCGAACTACGGTATTTGGTCATGGGGCGACGAAATCGTTGTGGGTTTCACCGTAGGATACCATAAATCGGATGCAGGATTTCATCGGCGTGACAGAGATAAACCGTTTACAGCGATGCAAGCCCGAAGCAAAGACGGTGGTGAAACATGGGTGGCTTCAGAAACGCCGTGCCGTCTTCCCGGAACAGGAACATTATCTGCAGATGAACATGTCGCGGGCAAACATAAAGGGCAAGGTGGGACGGCATTTTTCCCACCGCAAAGTGTCAACTTTGAACATCCTAATTTTGCTATGATGTGTAGTAGATCCGGTTTACGAGCTGGTGCGCATTCATGGTTTTATACCTCTATTGACCGTTGTCACAGTTGGGATGGTCCATTTCAACTACCGATGTTTGGTTACACTGGCATTGCAGCGCGAACAGATTATCTCATTTCGGGTGCTGATGCATGTTTAATGTTTCTGACTGCGTCTAAAGCAGACGGTGAGGAGGGGTTGATATTTTGCGCACGTACTACTGATGGCGGAAAATCCTTTTCATTATCATCACAAATTGGACCGGAGCCAGAAGGTTTTGCGATTATGCCTGCAAGTGTGCGTCTCTCTGAATCTCATATTTTAGTTGCTGTCCGATGCCGTGGACACGGTGGGAAAGATTGGCAAGATCGACAAAATTGGATTGATCTTTATGCTTCTGATGATGACGGACAGACGTGGTACTATATGAATTGCCCTGTAGAGAACACTGGACGTGGCGGAAACCCACCGACCCTTACGCATCTTCATGATGATAGATTATGCCTTACTTACGGCTATCGGGATGCGCCGCATCGTATCTGTGCAAAGTTAAGCAGTGATAATGGAAAGACTTGGGGTGAAGAGATTGTATTGCGAGATAATGGCGGTGATCATGATATCGGATACTCCCGCACTGTCCAACGTCCCGATGGTGTGATAGTAACAGTCTATTATTTTGATGAAGAACCGGATGGTGAACGATTCATTGAGGCAACGTTGTGGAAACCTTAGGTGTTTTTTTGTCAATCTTTGTTTGAATCGAGTTCAAAGCAGACAAGTCTATTTTTTCCGCGAACATACAAACGGCCATTCGCCAACACTGGTGCAGCCCACGCAGGATAATTAATCAGCTGCCTGCCATTTTTATCAGTTGGCACGGTTTGGGAGATAAGTTCAGCTTTCTCATGCGTGCATTTGAGCAGCATCAAACGTCCATATTCCCCAAGGTAGATGAAGTAATCGTTTACCCATAGCAACGATGCGCGTTCGTTTACACGCTGCCGCCACATCACCTTTCCAGTTTTGAATTCCACGCATCGGAGATCGGCACCGCCTGCATGTCTGCCGCTACTGCCGTAGAGATAACCTTGATGATGGATAGCAGTGTTCCAGTGCAGCTCCATCGCTTTGTTCCGGGAGTTTGCCCGATCTTGCCAAACCACTTTGTATCCACCCGGACGCACTTGAATAACAGAGCTGCCGATCCCATACGATTCACTGATAAAAACAAGGTCCTTATAGACGACAGGACATGATGCGTTGACAGATTCGATTTTAGGGTGCCGCCACGGATAATGGAAATCAATTTTGCCTGTTTCGGGCTCAAAACCGACGAGTCCACCGCGCAGAAACGCAAATCCCCAACGTCTTCCGTTGATCGTAGCGAAGATAGGGCTCGCATAGCTTGCAAGTTCATCAGCAATCTGATAGACGATCTCACCTGTGTGTTTATTGAACGCAACGATACCGCTACCATTTGGCTCAGGTTTACCGTTTGATGCCCAGATGTTTTTCGGTGTTCCCGGTGGCGACCCGCCAACCTGGACCATAAGCAATTTACCTTCTACAGCGGGAGCAGAAGCCACACCGAAAAAGTTTTGAACGACATTAAACTTCGTGGCAGTATCAACCTTCCATAAACGTTTCCCACTTTGCGTGCTAACGCAGTGTAACTCTCCCTCAGCACCAAAAATATAGACGCGATCCTCATCCACAATAGGACAACACCGGGGTCCGTTATTGTAACCATACATATCCTCGTAGTGTGTGGGATATTCATATTGCCAAAGTTCGTTCCCCGTATCGCTTTCTAAACAGGTTAGGCGTGCCATATCACTATGGCGAGCGAAAATATACACCTGCCCTTTTGCAATAGTGGGTGCACCGTAACTTGTCCCAATTTCTTTGACCCACAACACCGGTGGACCTGTTTTTTGCCATGGCGTGATATTTATCTTTTCTGGAGATTTACCGTTTTGTTCAGGGCCGAGGAAGTCTGGCCAATCTGATGGATACACATCAGTCAAAGCAAACAGAAGACAAAATAAAAATGAAAAGCATATTGTTTGGAAAAATTTTGGGCTCATGTTAAGATTGAGTACGTTGGACAAATTTGATATAAACGCAACAGTGGATAGATATTATAGAAAGTATTGGAAAATATATACACTAACTATAGCACAACTCAACAAAAATAGTACATATCTTTTTTATGAGTCCAGGGTTATTTAGTTTTAGGTTTTTCGGGCAGATTTTATTACAAACGTGAGTGCCACTTTTTGCTTATTTTGATATATTTATTTCCTTGTGTCTGAACCAGGATTTGCAGGATGACCAGATTTTCAGGATTTCGCTCATCAAAGGTGTTTTCTAATGATTGAACCCTATGTGTGTCCTATCAGACATGTCTAACTTCCACAAGAACGCCTGATAGCTCAAACTCTTATCTTGGTACTCCTATAATCTTGTTCATCATGGTTCAGACAATAACAATGATGAACTAAAACTTATGTTCATTCGGATTCAAAATCTAAACTTGCAGTCAACAGGATAAAATGAGAATTTATAAAACTATAGTAAAACGGACAATTAATGGGACACTTCTGTATCGCACCCTGTTAGGTTGCGGACTAAGATGCACAACCTAACAGGGTGTGCTACAACTTCTATTGTCCATTATGCTCCAAAACAGGTTTATTAAAAAAGTGTCCTAATAATTTCAAAGTTCACTATAAATAACCCTGGGACTCTGATTTTTGCAGTTGACACAAAAGGAAATTTAATGTATAATTGCGCAATATCTCTAAAAGTAGGAGTAAAATTATGGATGAAAAAGTGTTCCACGCGGGTGGTGTTGAATTCCACGTGGACAACCGCAATTTTGGTGAAGATGGTGGTCCTTCTGTACGTGTTTTCGGGGAAGCAAATGGTAAAAACATCCAACTACTCCGTTTTGACTGCTTCCGCAAAAACCCGCACTATCATTACGATCCTTCGGGGAAAAATGACCATCGAAACCTTGATAAAGCAGAAGTACCAGATTCGGTTGCGTGGACAATTGAACAGCTCGGACAAAATCTCGCTGAGATGATAGGGACTGCAGGTTATGCAAGTATCGCTGAACAGGTAGACCAAGCTGCGGTGGCAGAAGTTCTACCTGAAATAGAATCTCTCATGCGGGCAGAAAGTTAATCATATAAAGCGTAAAAGGAGGAATTTACGTGTACAGAGTTATTGTTATAAATGCCGTCTTAATGACGATGCTAATAGGTTTTAGTGCTTTTGCAGGAACCCTACAAGAATTAGGAAAGTGGGAAAAGGGAGAATTACTCCTTGAAAACCATAGTTTTGAAGATGATTTAGCCGCTTGGACTTTAGAAGATGGTACGGGCGGCAACCGGGGTGGAGAGTATAAGTGGGAAATTGACAAGAAAAACCCACAACACGGGAACAAATGCCTTAAAGTTATCGGTATCAAAGCAACTGGGACGAATTGGCACGCCAAGGTTAAGCAGCTGAATGCCTCAATGGAAAAGGGTGAAACATACACTGTCATCTTCTGGGCACGTTCTGAAAAACCGCGACAGGTGAGTTTAAATATTCAGGAACAACATGACCCGTGGACATTCTGGCAAGGTGGCGATATCAACCTTACAGGTCCGGAGTGGGAAGAATATTTTGTCACATTTACTGCGAAAGAAACAGTTGCAAGAGACATGTGGGTAGGTTTATCTATTGCCCAATCAGATGTAGACTTCTGGATTGATAACTTCCGTTATTTTGAAGGTGAACCTGAAGATGATTTGTCACGTGATGAACCGTTTCCCGTTGATGCGAAAGAAAAATTGACTACACAGTGGGCATCTGTTAAGACAGACCGGTTCTAAGCATATTTGTTCGGTTTTATGTAGCGCGGTCAAGAGGCCGCGCTTTGTCTACTAAAGGCACATAACCGGGATAAGACATTTCATCTTTATAGCGTTTTTCACTTTCTATAATCACCCTTCTAAATGTTAGTGATACCCGTACTTGCCTCTCATATTTGTGACCATTCCACTCATCCCATTTTCTGGCAGCAATACCGTGCAACCATTCATATCTCGCTTCATCACTCAGCACAACAATACTCCGTGGTGAGAGCCAGACAGGAATTTTTTTTGTTTTATCATGTTTGTTTGTGAAATCCATTACACAACTTGATCCCAAACTTAAAGAGACAATTGTATCCTTAAAACAAGGTTCACAGTCAATATGCCTCGAAATTCCCTGGCCAGGTTCGTATTCATTAACGATTACTTGATCTGCACCTTCTGGCATGTAGCCTTTTTGCTGTAATCTACAACTTAGTTCTTTCAACCATATTGGCAACTCGCCAATATGCATATCACGACTCACCTTTCGTGCCTTGTAGTCATACTTAAAACCGTAATGTTGAACACGGCGTTTTAGGTCCCCGAGCCACCGTTGTTCGTTAACATAGGATAAGAAAAGATGATGATCAGATTCACTAATAAAGTCATCCTTATACTGCAATCCACGGATTGCAAGAATCGCTTCCTCATTGCTTGGCGGCAGTTCTGGCAAAATAAATTGTTGATCTGGCAACGAAAACAAACTTGAACGTGACATCGTCAGTCTCCCATTGGTTCAAATTTACTGATGGCAAAGTATCTCATAATAAACATTGGCATTGTGTCGTGAACCATTTAATAGTCTACGATAAGAAAACGTTCCACTATCTGATTGGGTTACTTGGCTTCTAAACTCTGAAAGGTTAGTTTTAAGTTTTTCCCACTTACCATATAATCTCAAAAGTGGAGGCCCATACATTTTACGGTGATCAGGGTTTTGGTACACTAAACACGTTTTATGTGCATTGTATTCTTCAATAATTTGGATAAGTACATCAGATAAGTTATTGATGTCTAATGTCTCGCTTGCAAGAACATAGCAAAAGTTAAATACAATCTGTGTCTTACCGTCTTTTTTGACATGCTTATCCAATAACCCAGTCAACTCATTGTAGTGAAGCATTGTCTCAAATGTTTTAAAGTATGGATTTCTAATTTGTTGGCAGGCATATTGATTGATTTCCTTTGCCTTATCAAGCATTGTTTGAGAACTATCAATACCTAAATAAGTGATGCCATTCTGCCTTGCAAAAGCCCGGAACGCAATACCTGAAGTTAATGGGCCGCAACCAAAATCGATGAATACAACTTTACCACTTAGGGATGGAAAATGATTCTTAAAGATATGATAAGAACTAAAAATGTGCATAAGCATATAATGTGCACAATAGAGTAAAACCTTGTCTTTTGGGAAATACCACTTATCAGATAGTTGATCAAATGATGGACTATCAAAATTGCTTTGCCCTTGTTTCAGGATGCGTGCTATATCATTCCAATAGTACGGCCTTATATCTCTAATATCCTTTGCCAGTGCTGGTAACTCCTGTACAAATGGTTGTATTATTAGATCATCAAATAGATATTTTAGGTTTGCACTAAGCTCATAATAGTTACCGTAGGGACAGTGTATATAAGGCATGTTTAAGATCTTTCTTTAGAGGGATACATCATAATGTTCATTATCAAGTTTTGGTTAGTAAGGGAATTCCACTACTTTTAACTTTTAAAAACATCAAATAACTACTTCTCACGCGCGGGTTATACTTCATTATTGCAAGCAACCTATTTAGTGCTACGTTAATTTAATATTATTACATATAATATTATGTTTGTCAAGAAAATTCGTATCTACTTAGCACACCACCTTACGATTGCAATTCCACAATTTTCTAACCGTCATTCTATTACCGCTCGTCTAAACGTTAGCGATATTCTCCGCTGCCGTGGAAACTTCCGTCCGTCCCATACATCCGATTTTCTGGCAGGAATACCGTGCAGCCACGTATATCTCGCCGCCTCCCTCAGTACAGCAACACTTCGCCGCGCAAGCCAAACCGGAACCTTTTTTGTTTTGTCATATTTGTTTGTGAATTCCATAATACAACTTGATCCCAGACTCAAATTGACAATCGTATCTTTAAACCAAGGTTCTTTGTCAATATGCCCGCCAATGCCTTGTCCAGGTTCATATTCATTGATAAGCACCTGATTGGGAATCTCTGGTATGTATCCATCTACGTGTAATTTGCTCGCAAGTCTTTTTAGCCATTCCGGTAACTCGCTCATAGACATACCATCTTTCATTTTTCCCGTTTCGTAGTCAAACTTAGTACCGTAATGCTGATAGCGCCGCTTGGAAAAGTAGGACCACTGTTGTTTATCAATCTGATCTAACAGCCAATCATGTTGGAACTCGGTGATATAGTCTGGTATATACCGTAATCCACGTATCTTATCAACCGCTTCCTCGTTTTTTGGCGGTGGTTGAGGTTGAGAAAATTGCTTTTCTAATAAAGGAAATAGGGATATTTGTTCCATTGATGATTTCCGAAAGTAAAATTATTCCTGACTATCTGGTGGATCTGCTTCCAATTCGCTGCGATAGGCGAGGAGAATTGCGATTGCAATACCCGTCCCGACAATACCAACTGGGGAGAAGTTGCCGACTCTGTCTACTAACCATCCGAGTAACGGCGCAAGAATAATCGTGGCTAATGATTTGGATTGTGCTTCAATGGATAAAATCGTTGCGCTCATCTCAGGTGTAGACTGCGCGTTAAAACGGCTAATCAAACCCGGTCTCCAGAAGTTTTGAAGGATCGCCAATCCGACAAAAAGTGCAATAATTGCGGGATACCAACCGAACCAAAGTGTTGGAATCAAGATCGTAAAAAGTGCTAAATCTATCCACCACATAAATTGCGCTGCACCTTCATCTCCGCCTCGCCAATATGAGACTCGATGGGAATTTCGAGAAGCAAAAGATGATAAGAAATAAAGGACAAAATAGACACCTCCAACAAGCAACGCTGACCGCTTCGATTCACCCCATGTTACAAGAAAGGGTAATGCAAGAGCCGTTTGTTTAAGTATCGGTTGGAGATAGTCTTTACTCGCTTTATACATCCCCTCAAACCCCATTCCTTCAAAAACTAAGCGGCGGAGTGGTGGGAATTGCACTGACTGTTTTAAAGCACTACCGAGGAGACGGGCAACGGCTTTGAGAGAAAATTCACTCTGTTTGTCCCCATCCAGCTCCTTCGGATAACCGAGGAAGTTAACGATGTTGAAAAAATAAGGGATGATTGAAAACCAGAATATGTCTGTGAAATTACCGCGATAAAAGACTAATGCCCCTGCAATAAGGACAGAAAGAGCTGATCCCATCTGCGACCAGGAACGTGTAAAGCCGTATATTTTCGTTTTCTCGTCTGATCTGCCTTGCAGCCGAAGCCAGTCGAAAATCATTGCCTTGTGTGTACCAGTGCGAAACGCGTCACCTAAACCAAAGAAAAACATCGCTCCGAAAAGCATCGTGAGTGATTTGCTCACTGCGAATGTAGCGAAAGAAGCGATATAGGCACAGAATGAAAAAATCATGGCGCGCCGTCTACCGTAAAGATCGGCGAGGGCACCAGAAGGTATTTCAAATAGGTTGGTACAAACCTCCCGAAATCCGATTAGGATACCAATTTGGAAGAAGGACAGACCTTTCTCCCGAAACGCTAAAATCAGAAACGGATCGTAGTAGCGTTGATTTTTCAGGAATCCGTAGAGCGAAAAACGGAAGAGCATCGGAATGCGCATAAATTAACTTTCGCTATTTACTGTTTTTCCCATATCTGTACGTTATGTCGTGGTAATTCAAAAGGATATTTGCCATATTCAAGGATCGGGATTCCATTTTCATCTACTGTAACAACAGCGTGGAGTTGATGGGGAGAAACACTTGTGTCTACACGTTCAAGAAATTGCCACTTTTCTCCCTCAGCGGTTATAAGCCTTATTTTTGTCCAGAGTATACCTTCACCATCAGTGTATGTTCCATCTGATGTTTGTAGAATAGGTTGAGGATCTGCTGGTAAGGTGAAACTTTCACCGATTGTAGATGTTGAATTTAGATGGGTATGTGATACTAACACCCATGTGCCGGGAACAGGCACTTCAATACCGTTCTGATCAACAGGCCAAACATGGTAGCGTTCCTCCATCGGAGTTGGAGTTTCTGTATGAGAATCTAATACTTGCGGAATCCGTTCACAGCCGGAAAACCCGATAACTAAAACGGTAAGAGCCAATATAAAAAAGAGCTTTGTGAGTTTCTTCATAAGCACGTTGAATTCCTTTGTTTTCAAATAATTGTAACGGTTGGTAGGATATGTCTGTTTGAGATTTTATAAACTCACTATAGAAATTTCATTCGTGTAAACAACCATTTGTGCTTTTTCTCTATCTGCTGCATACGCAAGACAGGCTCGGTTAAATAGGGAAAATCATCAAGAATTTCGTCTACTGTCATGCCGAAAACAAGATAGTCTAAGACATCGTACACGGTAATTCGCATTCCCTGAATACAAGGTTTCCCTCCACGTTTCCCAGATTCAATGGTAATAATGTCTCGTTAATTCATCTATACGTCTCCCAAGTAGTTTTACAATTCCAGATTTTAAAGTCTTACACCTAATACCATTTCTAAATTCTATAGTAAAACCCACAATTACCTGGACATTGGCGAGGTTAGGAAACCTCACCAGCGTTATGGTGTGGGGATTGTTGTTCATTGAAATGTGAACATATTTTCGGATTAGACTATAATGTCGTTCCACATTTCCCACGAACAATTTTATCGTAAAATATACAATTGTTCAGCCGTCTTCAAGACTCCTGAACAATTCGCGATATACCGGTAAGGCAAGCTCCAGTTTTAATGCTTCCTTGATTTCAAGCCAACCGATCATTGAGTGTTCTTCTGGTTGTAGGCACTCTGGTTCGCCTTTCCAATCCGTTACCACAAATATGTGATAAGTGTGATCGTTATTGGAGTCAAATAGGGTCTCAATGTGTTCAAATTGAACAGGTGTAACACCGATCTCTTCTTGCAACTCTCTAATGAGGGTCTGTATTAGTGTTTCACCATTTTCGCAATGTCCACCAATCATATCCCAGACGTTCGGATAAGAGGTTCGGCGTTTAGCCCTTTTGCCTAACAGAATCTCTCCGTTCCTGAACAAGATTCCGAGCGCGCAAACTTTTAATTCCATGGTTTGTTCCTACATAGAGAATAATCTGGAATATAATAGATTTCATAATATATCCATCTTTAACTCACGTTATATCATAATTTTTGCATATTGTAAAGTTTATTTCATCATTCGTTTAAATCAGGTTTTTGCTATTCACAAAAAACTCTAAGTCAATCAGGTTTAGCCAACTGTTTTATCCTTTCGCTGGTGTATGATGATACGATTGCCATCAGGGTCTTCAATAACCGCCCAAAAACATACAGATGATTCTCCAAGTGGTATGTGTATTTGAACTCCAGCTTGTTTTAGCTCTTCTACGACAGCCTTTGCATCTTCAACAGCAAGTGCGACCATCCCGCCACCGGGAGACGTAAAATCATCCCCCTCACCTAAGGCTAACGTGCCGGGATTTATCTCAAATTCTGCCCATTTTCCTTCATATACCAAACATGCCAGTGGTATCCTAAGTATATCACGGTAAAAAGTGAGCGATCTCTGCATATCACTCACCGCAAAGAAAGTAAAATCAATGCCTAATACATTCACAACTAAAATCTCCTCCGCTTGCTTTTACAATGATGTACTAAGCAGCAAGGGTTTGGATGGGGTATTCGTCATTGGATTCGGGTGCTGTCCAGAACGGACTCCAATCTGTGGCTCTATCCTTTCCGATGTAAAGCGTCTTTCCGATAACTGCCCACGCCGTTCCATCAGATGTAAACGCAATACAACCTGTGCGAATCCGATCAGTGGGTTCTGTGAGCTGATCGTTAAGTTGAGTCCACGCCGCGCCGCCATTCTCTGAACGACAGAGCCAAGCACCACCGCCTCTTGGTCCATTTTGAACTGTGGCGATCATTAAGTCTGGGTCTGCTGGATGTACAGCAATAGTGGTGCCGTAGCGAACCGGCAACCCTTCGATCCGATTCTCCCAAGAGTGGCCACGGTCTACACTGACATAAACACCGTTTTGCGTGTTCGCATAAACTCGATTATCGTCTGCAGGACACGTAGCAACCTGATGGACATCTTTATGAAGTTCCGGCGTGACAGGTTCCCATGAAATCCCTTCATCGGGGGAACGCATGATACTCCCAACATGGATATCTGCGTAACAAAAACCGTCTTGCGTTTTAGCAAAAGTCCGCACGGCTGGTGGACCACCCCACGGCGTATACCAATCTTTTCGACATTCTAACTCGTCAAACGCGACGACTCGTTCCGCCGGTCCTTTTTCTCCAACAAGGCGATAGACATAAGCCCCCTCATCCGTTCCGATGAGTAGTGTCAACGGATCCTCACGAACAACGAGCAAGGAAGCGATTGGATCCTCTATGCCTGTTGAAATTCGTTTCTCATCATTCTCTGATAAAACCAGTAGCGTTCCATCCGATAAGGCAGACACCACGGCTTGACCGCTTGACAGTGAAACTATTGCTCCGTATTCTTGATGATCTGTTCCTTTGTAAACTTGGACAGGTTCGCCATCTCCGTTATCTTCAACTGCATAGATAGCGTTGTAAGTTGCAAAAAACATTATGTATTCTCCTTTGTCGTGTAATATCGGAATAACTTTGTGCCATAACAAAAATCTGGATCAAGTTGAGAAGCTTTTTCAACAGCTTCTTTTTCGGTATAGATTGTTGTCGTATAATCACGATCTTCTGCCATTAGATAGTAGAACAAGTTGACGACAAAAACCAATGCCGAACCAGCATTAACAAATGTTTCAGTAGGCGCTATGTAGGTTTGATAGCCGGACTTCAGAAACGCATGAGCTAATGGTTTTCTGCCGGAGCCACACGCTATAGAAATCAGGGTGCCACCTCGATTTTGTAAGTGTTCTGCAATCTTTGTTGGGGTAAGTTCAATAGCCACTGAGTCCCAACCTTCGGGACTATCATAATCTCCTGATTCCTGATCAACGACCTCAAATCTAAGGTTCATATCCTCTGCTGTTTCACCTGTGCCGTGGCAAATGATAATCGTGTACGCATAGTTATTCGGTTGAGCAAAGAAGTCAAACACCTGCGGTTTCTGGAGAAAGTGGTAGAAATCAACCCGTAACCTAAAACTTTCAAGCATTCCGCGCAGGGCGGAAGCATCATCAATCATCGTATGGTCACAGACAATTGCGATCGGTGTAAATAATCTTAACATCTGAATTTTCCTTATAACAATTTACTATGTTGGGTATATTAAAAGTGAATTCATTGGTATAGATAGCGTTGTAAGTTGCAAAAAACATTATGTATTCTTCTCTGCTGTATAGCGTTTGAATATCTTCGTGCCGAAGCGAAAATGTGGATCAAGTTGTGCTGCTTTTTCAGCCGCCTCCTGTTCTGTATAGGTAGTTGTTGAATAATCGCGATCCACACCATCCATCAGATAATAGAAAAAACTGGTGAAAAAGACTAATGACGAATCAAGATCAACATATATTTCCTCTGGGTCATCGGGGTGAAAGGGCGCAATATAGGATTGATAGCCAGATTTTAGAAATGCCTCTGCTATCGGTTCTCTGCCTGAACCACACGCTGTAGAAAGCAGCGTGCCATCCCGATTTTGGACGTATTGGGCAATTTTTGCTGGTGTCAGTTCTACAACGACATGATCCCACCCTTCATCGCCAGGGGTATCGTAATCACCATCTTCCTGATCAACGACCTCAAGTCTTAGGTGCATGTCCTCTGGTGTTTCACCTGAACCATGGCAAAAGATAATTGTATACGCATAGTTGCGCGGTTGCGCAAAGAAATCAAGAATCTGACGTTTTTGGACAAAATAATGAAAATCCACATGTAACCTGAAACTTTCAAGTACCCCGCGGAGTGCGTCTGCTTCCTTAAGCATCGTGCGATCACAGACGATGGCGACAGGTGTAAATAATCTTAACATGTGAAACTTCCTTTTCTGTTCAGGACTTATACCCATTAATCTAGTATTACGCAAATTCAGGTATCCCCGTTTAGAATTTTGTCTGCCACCACATACCGACATCTGCATCCAGTCTTTCTGCATCAAAACCGAATATGGCAGCATTTAATTTGCTGTTAAGGTCATCCACGCCATTTTCATCTGCAGCTATACCTGCAACGAGTTTCCCTGCTTTGTTATTGATACGCACAATACCGCCATTTTCAGTAGTAATGATGGTGGCAACGGGTTTATCTGCGTTGTTATAAACAAGCACAGTAGCACCTGTTTTACCTGCAAATATGGCCGCAATTTTGCCTGCTTTGTTACGGATACCCACACCGCCATTGTTCTGATGATTCATGAATACAACGGGTATGCCTTCTTTGTTCCTGATAACCATACCACCGCCATCTCCATCATCTGTGCTTATGCCCAACTCCCTTCTGCCTGATTTGCTATAGACGTGCACAGAACATCTCTCTTCATTTACAGTTATGCAGGCAGCATCGTTCCCTGCGTTGTTATCAACGAACACAATACCGCCATTTCCAAGTGCTTCTATTTTTATTTTTGCAACGGTATTGCTATCATCATTGACGATTTCTATTTCTTGTTCTTGGCAAACAATTTTATCTATGATTTCGTGTTGGTTCTTTTCTTTTATACCCATAATGTATCTCCTTTTGTGTAAAGGTGTTATTTGCGTTGTTTCATTTGGTAGACAAACCTGTTTGTCATAAACCTGTATACACCTTGCGATCTACGCGAGGTAAGCGGTGTGCAACTGTCTACCTCTGTGGTTTCCATTGCACACAGATAATCCAGCGGACAGAATATAAATCTGTCAGGACTTGCGCATTATCAAGACTTTCGCACAACAAGTAGGCGCGCTTGATGAAGTTTAAGAAAATAAATCGGTAATTTTGCGAGGTTAGGAAACCTCGCCTACCCACGGGTAAATGTGTTGCTGATTTTTATAAATCACCAAAAAAGTGAATCCATTAATCCGATTTGCCTTCATCTGAGTCAATCCATTTATCAATAACGCGATAGTGTTTCAGCAGGTCACCAGATTTATAAGTTTCTACCTTATCCGGTGTAATCTCATCTTCGATTACAGCAATCTGCCACGGATCAATTTCGATTTTCTTGTCCTCTGGTATTTTTGTAGGGTCTACAAAATAGATGTAAATCGTTTCGTTTGGCTCAAACTGATCGGGATTCTCAAAGCAAATAGTGCGTTCTGTCAAATCTATATTAGAAGTTCCCGGTGGACGTGCCGCACAAGCCAATGCGAAGAGAAAATCAGGCGTGAGATAGATCGCTTCCAAAGCTTCTTCTGGGGGTCTCCCAGGCGGCGCGTGAGCTTTGCGTTTTCTCAATTTTGGAAAAGACTGCTTGCTTCCATGATATAGATACATTTTTTGTTTCTCTATATTAACCTAAGTTGCTACTTATGTAGCACAATCTGTTAGATTGTGCATTTTAGTCCGCAACCTGACAAGTTGCTCTACAATATTTCACCTATAACGAACTATTCTCTATTAAAAACGGTGTTTACATGCCTAAAAACTTATAGGTAGCAACTTGAGTTATATTAACCTAAATTGCTAAGGTGCCATCAATATCAAATATTATGGCAATCATCATTCGTCCCCGGCAAAATTTACGAACAGTTTTCGTCCATTCAAGGGTTGTACCGGGCGGTTGTTATCATGGATAATCGCTTTGAATGCCGCGATTTGTGCTTCAGACATCTCAATTGGCGTTGTCAGCACGATCCATTTGACACCTTCTGAACAGGGCGGAGTTGTCAGTGATCCCTCGTAACGATAGTAATTTCCGAAACCTGATGGAGACATATCTTCTACATGGTCATTTGGTGAGAACATAAAGCGAGGATCGACTATCAAGCTGCCGCCCTCAGTGACATTCTCAATACGTTGCGTTTCACCTGGGACTGCGGGTAGATGGGACCAGATAGGGTCAAATACGACGTTATGATGCCCTCTCTTAATTAACAATCCCACGACTGCCAACATGCCATCTTCACTTTTGTGAACGAAATGCACCTCCATATCAAAGGGTTTTCCGGCCACGGTGTGTTCGCTCGGGGCATGAAAATGGAATTGAAGCAGCTGATACCGCGTGCCATCAACCGCAATCCAGCTCCCTTCCGGACATGCGACTTCAATTGTATGACCGGTGTTGCGGATGTTCATGCTTGTTGGATGGTAGTTGTACGGAATAGGATCAAGTTTTGCTGGTGTGGGGTTCACAAGATCAATTGGCGATTGGTGTTTCCCCTCAGCACACAAGACGTATTCGGGACTGAGCTGCGCCCAAACCCCGGGGCCGTTTTCTGCTTCGTAACCCCATTCCACCTTCTCGGTGGTGGATGTGACACTCCGTGCCTTTCCACAGCCAGTTATACACATAAGCACACACATAATACTTATCAATGAATTTGCAATATGATGCAAACCACGTCCTAAAGTTAACTTTGCATAGTTATCCATTTTAACATTCCTTAGAGCATATCTATCAATGAGGAAAACTCGCTGAATATTGGACTTATATGAAACAATGTTGTACAATAAGTTATTTAGCACAAGTCGTTAAAATCGGAAAAATCTACTACAGCGCAAACGTCTTCTCATCATCAAGATCAATCACGGCGAACAAAGTCCTGATTTCCGTAGGGTCCGCATCAAGTTTTTTGAGTCTTTCTGCCATCCTCGCTTTTTGCCGTTCGGTTTCAGGGCCCATTTGCGTCATCTTGTCATTAAATGCTTTGATGTCCGCTTCGCTTTTCGGATGGTTTTCCTGCAACCACGTTTCAACGTCAGCATCAGTTGGCAATCTCTTCAACGTCTCAGTAAAATCAGCAGGGGATACTCCCAAAAATCTAAGCATCATTCTGTCAAGTCCCGACTCCTCTCCATAAAAATAGGGACCCAAAGTATTGCCAATGAATGCCCTACCTTTGTCAATCAGTCGTGCAAGTTGCACCATTCCATATACATCGGTATTGTAAGGGCTGCGTGGTGCGCGGCGATTGAGATCAACGATACCGAAACTCAACTGATCATCCAGGTCCTGGAGTGCCACCCATGTGGTGATGTCCGTGCGGGTTGGATCTACCTCTTGACGGCGTGTTTCAAAACGTTCCCGAGTCGTTTCATCAGGACCACGGTTGACCATAGCGTGATTGAATGCATGAATCTCCTCTTGTGATTTATTGCAGTTTTCCTGCACCCACTCACCTATCTCAATATCATTCGGATTATTGACCGCTGCGTCCTGAAAATCATCGGCAGAGACACCAAGGAACGTCAAAATGCGAACATCTTGTCCGGAAATATCGCCGTATTTATAGTCACCGATTTTTCCTGCGCGTGCCGCGCGTGCCTTATCTGCCATGCGTGCCACACCGCAGATGCCAGCAACGTCTCTTGCACGCGCACTACGCGGCGGGCGTTCGGTTAGATCTACCTGCCAAAAACAACCCCAATCGTCCAGTTCTATAGACTGCAACACCGTTTTAATATCAGTGCGATCAGGTGCAAACTTAGCAAGCCTTTCCTTTAGAAGTTGTTGATGTTTTTTATCTGCCGGTAGTTTCTCCAGCTCCGATTGGTTAAATGCTGCAATTTCTTCATCTGTCTTTTTGCCTTGTTCAAGCATCCACGCACTGAGTGCAGCATCATTGAACTCGTCAGCTGCTTCTGCAAAATCGTCTGCTGAAATACCCAAAAACGCTAAAATGCGTCGATCTAACCCTGAATAGTCTCCATAGACAAAGTCACCAAGGGTCTCTTCGTTATGGGCGCGTGCCTTGTCTGTCATACGTGCCGCACCGACAATGCCAGCAACACCTAAGTTTGAAGGTCTACGTGGTGGTTGACGTGTTAAATCCATAATTCGTTTCCTTTCAATTTATTTAAAAATATGGTATCATATCTGCTAATGATATTGTAGCATATTTAGAGAGTATGTCAACTGAAAAAGTCGAGCCTGGGATAGTGGAATATCAAGTACATTCTAAACGGACAATTTTCCTGTCGAGAGAATGTATACATAGAAATTTGGGAGCAAGCAATGTCAATAGAAGAAAAAATATCAGACATGACAGCAGAACCGATATTGTTAGCGATGATTGAAGAGTATTCACGTTTGCCCGAAAAAAAACATGATCGTTATTGGTATTTACGCGGTAAACGTGAGGACGAAGCGCTCACGGATGCAGAATCGGAGGAATATCAATCGCTCATTCAGGAATGGGAAGCACGAAATGTAGAACGGATTCGGGTACTCATTGCGTTAGCCAAAAAACGTGGGACAACTTTGCGCGGTGTCATGGCACAATTAGGGTTAAAGGGAACTGAGGATGATTTCTGATCGGTTACGGTCGAGAATCCGTCATAGGGCAAAAGGATTTTGTGAGTACTGTCTTTGTCCGGCTAGATTGACAAGTGCGCCTTTCCATTGTGAACATATTCTGCCACGCAGTGCTGGTGGTGAAACGAATTTAGAGAATCTCGCCTGGGCGTGTCCATCATGTAATCACCAAAAACATACAAAGACACATGCATTAGACCCACAAACGAAATATCAAACTCCACTGTTTCACCCACGACATCAAAGATGGAATCAGCACTTTCGATGGAGTGAAGATCTTATGTACATTATTGGGCGAACACCTATAGGACGTGCTACAGTTGAAGCATTGAAACTGAATAGGCAAGAACTAATAAATTTGCGGCAGCTCTTGATTAGTGCTGGGGAACATCCACCAGAACTTGAATGAGTGAACCAAACAAAAAGTTAGAGGAATTCTACATTTTATGAAGTCCAGCATCAAATCTTTATTGATATTATTGGTAATCTTAGGGTTTATCCTCTCGTGTGCACAAGCCCCCCAGCAGATTGCTGAAAAAACCTTAGTACCAACAGAAAAAGCAGAAGAATCTACAGTCCTCTTGGTGAGCAGAAATGGCAAATCAAATACGCTTGGCAGTGGATTCTTTGTGGATAAGGATAAAATTGCAACAAATATCCATGTTGTTGCACAACCTGGACCTGTTTTTGCTAAGCTTAGCAATACAGAAAAAATCTTGGCGGTTGAAGGTGTTGCGGCTTATGATGTGAAAAACAATCTTGTCATCCTAAAACTTGCAGGTGAGGGAATTCCGCTTCCTCTTGGAGACAGTGACACAATTCAAAGTGGCGACTCTGTCTTTATCGTAGGATATCCTTACGGGAAATACAATGCTACAACAAGATCCATAGACAGCATTCACAAATATAATAAATGGTTTTGGATGAAGGCTTTTACCGCTAAAGGGGTTAGTGGAGGTCCAGCGTTAAACGCAAAAGGGGAAGTCACAGGAGTTTACGTGGGATATGGTAATGATTCTCACAGCTACATTGTTCCCTCAAATATCCTCAAAGCATTGCTTACCAAGTCTGTTCTAATAAAATCCTTGGCGGAGTGGCAAAAACAAGAATCTATCCGTTCCTATGCTTACTTAGTACAGGGATACAGCAAGGCCAAGGCAGGGCATTATGATGAGGCGATATCCGATTTAAATAGAGCTATACAACTAACCCCTGAGTTTCCCGCTGCCTACTTCAAGCGAGCACTCGTCCATGCTGAGCGTAAGGATTACGAGAAGGCGATAGTTGATTATACTAAAGTAATTAAACTAAACCCTGAAGATGCTATTGCCTACCAAAAGAGAGGCCGCGTAAAACGTCGTCTTGGCTCATCCAAGAGCGATATCGTCAAAAAACTCGATTTATACGCAGCAGCAATTGATGACTATACACATGCTATTCGATTATACCCCAGATATGTGGTAGCTTACAACAATCGGGGGTGGGTGAAGTATCTCCTCGGAAAATATGCAGCGGATGTAACTAACACCCTACGGCTTTATGAAGCAGCGGTAGACGATTACACACAAGCCATCAAAATTGACCCTGAATATATACTTGCTTACAAAAATCGGGGACGTGTGCAAGCTGCCATTGGAGACATTGAAGCTGCAAACGGAAATCCAAAAGTTGCTCGAATCTTATATAAGGCAGGAATCGCTGACTATTACAAATCTGCAGATGTAGGTCTACAGAAAACGCATGTGGAATCCACAAAAGGCAGAAAGTCTACAGTACGCGTTATGTGTTGGACTGGAACCTCAAGTGGGTTCTTCTATGGTAGCGGCTTTTTTGTAGACAACGATAAAATTGTAACAAATATTCATGTTGTTGACTTGTCAGGTCCTGTTTTCGTTAAGTTAGTTGACAAAGAAACAATCTGGGCAGTTGAAGGTGTTACCGCGTTTGATGTGGAAAACGACCTGACTGTCCTAAAAATTGAAGGTGAGGGGCCGCCACTCATTCTTGGAGATAGTGATGTGGTTGAAATCGGTGAGTCTGTTATTGCCGTGGGATATCCCGGTAAAAGATATAAGGTTTCGACAGGGACTATACACGGGACAAAAAATGGAGGTAAGTTGCTTCTGACAACAGTCGATTCATCTCCTGGAAGTAGTGGTGGTCCCATCCTGAACAGTAAAAACGAAGTTATCGGAATTCATGCTATGAGCGACAAATTCTACAGTTATGAAATCCCTTCAAATATTCTCAAGTACTTACTTGAACAATCAGAATTTGTGGAACCTTTAGCGGAGTGGCAGAAACGTGACCAAATTCTCGCCTATGTCTATTTTAGCAAAGGAAATAAGAAATCAGATGCTGAAGATTATGAGGCGGCGATAATAGACTTCAATAAAGCTCTCCAATTTAACCCTGAATATGCTCGTGCCTATTTTAAACGTGGGTTTGCCAAGTATAAGATTAGAGACCATATAGGAGCGATAGACGATTACACGCAAGCAATCAAATTTAATCCGCAGTATACTACTGCATATAACAATCGCGGAAATCGAAGACGCATCCTTGGCACATCTAAAGCAAGTCAAGGGTATGTAGCGGAAGCAGACGAAATGTACGAAGCAGCAATTGAAGACTTTACCCGAGCGATACAATCATATCCTAAGTATACCCTGGCATACAACAACCGGGGGCGGGTGAAGTATCTCCTCGGAAAATCTAAAGTAGATCAGGGATATGTAGCAGAAGCACAACGACTCTATAAAGATGCTATTGAGGATTATACACGCGCAATCAACATTAACCCGGAATATACAACTGCCTACTTCAGGCGTGGTATCCAGAGACGACATCTCGGCTCATTGAAAGCGGATAACGGAAATATAGCAGAAGCACAGCAGCTCTATCAAGCAGCTATTGATGACTATACACAAGCAATAAAACTATCACCTAAATACGCCATGGCATACAACAATCGTGGGTGGGTGAAATATCTGATCGGAAAATCTAAAGCAGATCAAGGCGATCTCGTAGAAGCAGGAAAACTCTACCAAGAAGCAATTGATGATTATACGCAAGCAATAAAGATTGACCCACAGCATGTGTTTGCCCACTATAATCGCGGAAATGCAAAGAAAGCTCTCGGACAGTCTGATGAGGCGGAAAAGGACTTTGCGAAGGCAAAAGAACTTGAATCCGAAAAATAACGATGAAAAACAAAACTATTCTGATTATCTCTATCCTCGGCGTACTACTGTCAATAATCCTAAGCGGTATCTATTTCAACTTTTCCTATTTTGAACCTGATACTGTATCGTATCTATTTCAGGCGAAGTTGTTTGCAAAAGGTAAAATATCTGTGCCGGTACCACCACAAACGATAGATGGGGAGGTAACTCTGGAACCAAACGGTACGCCGATACCCGAATATGGCCTCTCATCTTCACCGCATATTAACATGTTGAACGGTAAATGGTATTCAAAGTACCCGTTTGGCAACGCCTTGATGCTGATGTTTGGGGTGTTTGTGAACGCGCCGTGGCTTATTCCTGCACTCGCGACGGGTGGTGCGTTGTTTCTACTTTTTCTTCTCGTCAAAGAAACGTACGGGAAACCGATTGCGCTTATTGCTGCTGTGATTGCGCTTGTTTCACCGGCAACTGCAGGTATGGGATCCACATGGTTCAGCGAACCGGTAAGTAGATTTTACCTTACACTCTATCTATTTGCGTTGATTCGTACTCTAAACGGCGCGGGGAATGTTATCTATCCGCTTCTATCAGGATTTGCGTTAGGCTATGCTTTCAATACGCGGCCGCTCTCCGCTATCGTATTCGGCGTTGTCGGCGCAGGTTTCGCGCTTTATCACCTATACCTATATAAGTCCAGAATAACAAGCAACTCCAGTGAAATGGAAACACAAGATCAGGACAATTCACCTACACGCAAGCAGTTAATGTCTCGGTTGGGGATTTTCTTAATTCCGTTTGCAGTGATGATTTTTGTATGTATGGCATGGAACACTCATTTTACAAGCGATCCGTTCACGTTTACGCATACCGCCGCGCAACCTTACGACAAAATCGGTTTTGGTAAACGCACGGAAGGGTATTATCCGAACATTGAACAAGCGGGTGAATTTAAACCCCAATGGGCAATCAAAAGAACATGGCGACACATTCTCCCGTGTATCAGTTTCAACGCATTCGGATGGGGTAACTATCGTCCTAACCTACTTGTAGAACCTAAAGCGTCCTTTGGTTTTATTCTTGACTTTTTGCCGTTACTGTTACCGTGGTTTTTTGTCTTCGTCCCCTTTTTTCATGCTTCGCGAAACAGATATGATGTGTTATGTATTGCATTAATCGTGGGGAGTCTATTGCTTTATGCCTTCTTCTATTTTGAAGGATCAACTTGGGGATTTACGCCGGTCAATGCGCGCTACTACACAGAGGTAATATTTCTCGGTTTCATTCCGCTTGCAGCGAAAGGAATGTTTATCCTCTATGAACGACTCAAAAAACCGATCTTGGAAAACAAACTCACGGATGTTGCAGTGATACGTTATGTTGCAATAGTATGTTATGTCGCTGGAGCATGTTCAATGTTAATTGGTATAAACACGGTGCAAAGTTATGTCCGCATCGGGAAAGTGTATCAGAATTGGAGTGGAGTCTATCAGAAATTACCACCGTTGGTTAAAAAAGAAAATATCCATAACGCTGTTATTTTCGTCCCTCGACACCGAGGTGCACCGATTGGGGATTATCCTTTTCAGCGTTTGGAAGAAGCGGATATTGTTTATTTCAAACTCGGTCCTGCACCGCGGTGGGGGTTGACAAACAGCGATTGGAAAAAGGTCTATGCACAGTATTTTTCCGACAGCGATAGGAAAGCATATCTGTATGAAGCGGGACCGAACGAACTTAAACCTTTATCTCTTGAACCATAGTGGCGGGTTATCGAAAAAGCAAATTTCTTGACTTGATAAAAAATTGTGATACATTAAAGATAAATGTGGAAAGTGTTTGGAGGGTACCATGTCAATTACTGCGAAACTCATCGTTAGTGTTTTTAGCATCTGCTTTCTGGCGATTGGCGCAATTTTTCTCTGGACACAAAATGCCAAAGGAAATGACTTAGAAATACCAAGTATTAGTCAACAGTCCGAAACCGATGACAAAACCTCACAAGACGAACAACTGCGGGCTGAAACACCTAAAAAACGACCGCTTTTGACCAAAAGGCACGCACCTCAACCCGTTATCCCTAAAAAACAGGTGCTGTCCCGTCCTGTCAATGATGCAATCCTACCTCTACAACTTACACTCAGATCCACGCATTTTTTTAATTCAAAGCATGTGGATATTACCATCGCAGTTATAATGGGCGAATACAACCGAGGTAGGATAGACCTTGAATATGTTGTTGACTTCTTTGAATCGCAGTACCACTATGAACCTGCTATATTGGAAAAATTGGAACCTCGCCGCGCTTTTAAATATCTCAATAGAATGCTGATATCAAGGGATACAGTCAAAGCCTACGCGGAACGCATTCTCACTGAAGATCCGGACAACCCTGATGCTCAATTACACATGGTTCGTTATGAAAAAGACAAGACGAAAGTCATCGATCTATACCGACAGATTCTCACTAAGCACCCTGATCATCCCAATACCCTTAGCGCATTGGGATACCGTCTGCTTAACCACTCTCCAGAGGAAGCGATTCAATACCTAAAAAAAGCGAACCTTCTTGATCCGACACTCGGACTTATGGGCTTAGGCAGGGAATACGAAAGGCTTGGTGATGTAAAGACTGCATGGTTTTGCTACAAAAAGAGTATTACAATACGGAACCGTGAAAAGGAGAAATTTCCCCCTCCTCAAATTCATGTCGATTATTTTTTCTATTCTGATGAAAACAATTTGTATGCGATTGAAGGAGGAAAGTACTGGAAGTCAGCAATTAAATGGGTGCCCGATCCTAACGGGAATAAAAATCGTAGGGTGATGGTATTTGAACCGGTTGATGCAAAGCAAGAAAGAGAAATGCGGGAATTCTATCAATTTCGAGATTGGATGAGAAATATTGAAAGCAGAAAACTCGTTAATAGAGAGAATGGCTTCCTCGTCAGAGAGGTAGAGAAACATCTTGAAGGCGGAAAACCTATGTTTGATCCTGAACGTATCGTGCGTGCTTATGAAATCACCACACAATACCCTGGAAACGAAGGTATTCAACGCCTCAAGAAAACAGATTCTGAAGTCGCTTTAGAAATTGAACGTTTTTTGCAGGAACAAAAGAAAAACTGAGATTTTTTACCCGTTTGCATTGCAATCTCACAACTGTATCATCTCTCGGAATTTCCGGGTAAATTCACAACTACGTTTTACACTCGCCACATCTTCCATTTTATATTGAACGACAAGCGGTCCTGAAAAATTGATCTCCTTCAAACCTTTCGCAAAAGTCTCAAAATCAAAGACACCGCCACCCGGCTCACCACGATTGCTCCCTGATACATGCACATCCCCTAAACACTCTTTCATCGCAAGTGCTGCCGTGTATGGTTCCGCGCCATCGTTATTTAGATGGTACGTATCGCACGTCAAATAGACAGGTAATCCAGTGTCCGAGATGAATTCAACGCCTTCGCGATAGTTATCAAGCGGACATCCCTTCTCAAACTCAAGGGCAATTTTGATGTCGTGTTCCTGACAAGCAGGGACCATCTGAGACAAGTTATCGGCAAGTGCATCCAGAGAATCTTGGCGTGACACATCTGCAGACGGGTTCACCCACACCCCGATAAATGCCGCGTCAAATTGGCAGGCAACGTCAAGGACAATCTCAAAATGCTGCAATGCTTCATCTTTTCGGGTGGGGGTTGTCAAAATGTGGTTGCCAAAACCGATTGTTGGTGCAACGAGGTTGTGCTGGTTAGCAAGGTTTACCGCATCCTCTATTTCTGCAGTTGAAAGTTCACCGAGAAAAGCAGAATTCACGGGAATGTTGATGCCTTCATAACCTGCCTCAGCAACAAGTTTGAAAATCTCGGCACGGGTAAATCTTCCTAATGTGCCAGCGTACGGATCGTAACAGATTGTTAACATAGTGCTTTATCCAGTCTAATTTGTGGTTACAAGCGCGATTCGGAGATCGCCCCTACAATGTGTGTATGGTATCAATAAACAACGTCTATCTCTTCACGCCAAGTGTCTAATAGCTGCATGTTACCGAGTGTATCATCCCACGACATCGCGGGTGCTTGCCTATCAGCAATATGGTTTGCTACCATATCTGCTTCGTAGGTAAAGAGATCGCGGTCCGCTTCAACGGTTATTTCGGATGTTTCCCTGTTTTGATAGGAATTAAGCACGATTTGACTCGGTGGAATAGGTGTATCGGGCGGTATCGGTGTCCTGACACCACGACATGGTGATGAGGGCAGCCATGGACTCGGAAACGTTATAGTCCCGCCAGAACCGTAGATAATGACGTTACTTCCAACGTTACATTCAACTGCACAGATTATCTCTGCAATAATTTCATTCTCAAACTTAAGCGTCGCCGCAGCGATATGGTCAACGCCTGTCGGTCCCACTTTTCCGTTCGCTTTTACAGAAATCGGGTCTAAAAAAAGTTTGCCTGCAGCAGCACCTGCCACTTTGCGTGCCATTGAGGCAGTATAGCACCCTATATCAAGGATACCACCGCCGCCCATTTCACGATTGAAAAGTCGGCTCTGCGGGTTGAAAATAGATTGAAAACCGAAAGTTGCGCGAATAAGTCGCACCTCACCGATTTCCCCATCCTGTATTAAATCAACCATTTTTTCTATCTGCGGATGACAACGGTACATAAATGCTTCCATCAGAAACACATCGTTTTCACGGGCTGCTTCTACCATTGCTGCAGCTTCAGCATAATTCATACTGATCGGTTTTTCAACCAGAATATGCTTTTTCGCTTGAGCTGCCTTTACTGCCCACTCCGCATGAAATGGATGAATTGTTGCAATATAGACAGCATCAACATCATCATCTGCTAATAGTTCTTCATACTTACTGTATTGGCGTGGTATTTCAAAATCATTAACAAATCTATCCGCTTTTGATTTGGTATGGCTGGCAACGGCAAAAATCTGTCCTGTGTCTGTAAAACGCATGCCGTTACAGAATACATAGGCGATGCCACCAGCACCGATAACGCCCCAATTTAACATCTATTGTTTCTCCATCTAAAGAATTTGTTCTCTTGATGCTTCAATTTATCATAATCTTTCTTTTTTTGCAATAGTCGATCTTCAGTCGCAGGATTATTTGGTTTTAGGATTTTTGTTCAATATTATTCCCAAATGTTAATTTTATTATGGGTTTGTCCTCATATCGTCTGAACCAGGATTTTCAGGATAAGAGGGTTATCAAGATGGGTTTTTTGTGGATTTAGTGTCTCTGGACATGTTTGTCGTCCGCGTTTCGACGCAGGTAGGGGTTGATGGGTAAGACTCAATAATCCTGGAAATCTGATAATCCTGAAAATCCTGGTTCAGACAATAAGTGATTCAGAACGGACAATAAGTCCATTGATATATTAACGACTTGTGCCAGTTAACTATTTGTTTTTGATGTTTTCACAGATATTAGATTTTGTCCTATACACATATCGTCCCTACGGGACTAAAGACATATATACATCTCATATCTATAAACATATCGTCCCTATGGGACTAAAGATGGGACAGTCTCAATGCTTCTGCCCATAAAGGTAGGAAAGATGTGCTATGCGATAAGTGCATTAAATGCGCCTGAGGCGATAAGATTTTCAATGACATCCTCATTCATCATCTCTATTGAATCAAAGCGATCACGAAAATCTTGAATTGATGTGAAAAAACCACCGCGATTTCTTTCCGTTAGAATTAAGTTTATCGCTTCATCGCTGACATCTTTGAGAACAACAAACCCTAAACGGATATCATTATCATCCACAGTGCAATTCTTCTCACTTGCGTTGATATCAAGCGGTAACAGATTAATTTCTACATCCAAAAATTCAGCGAGTCTCACACATTCAAATTGGTAACGCTTGATCTTTTCCTTATCGGCTGCCTCTCCAGTCAGCATCGCCGCCACAAATTCATGCGGATAATGCGTTTTCAGATACGCCATCCGGTATGCCAACATAGCATAAGTAACCGAGTGTGATTTGTTAAAAGCATATCTACCAAACTGTTGAAGCAGTTCAAATACTTCTTCTGCTTCTTTGGTGGCAATCCCCTTTTCAACCGCACCATTAATGAATTTTAGCCGTTGTTCTTTGAGCACATCTACTTTCTTTTTACTGATTGCAGAGCGGAGGATATCTGCTTCACTAACCGTGACCCCTGCAACATCACACGCAATTTGCATCATCTGTTCCTGATAGATGCAAATACCGTAAGTGTTTTTAAGGGCATCTTCAAGCGCTGGATGCAAATAACTCACTAGTTCCAACCCATTTTTCCGATTGATAAACTGCTGCATCATACCGCTTTCTATCGGATATGGACGATAGAGTGCAGGAATTGCTGAAAAATCCTCAAAGTTATCCGCTTTGAGCTGTGCAACAACTGTCAACATGCCGGAGGAGGTTTCCAGTTGGAATAAACCAGCAATCAACCCTCTACTGATGAGTGAATAAGTCTTTTTGTCCTCAAGTGGAATATCTTCAAGGGCAATCTCGCGACCACGGTTCTCCTGAATCATATTGAGACAGTCAGCAACCTCTGAAAAGCTTCGCACACCAAGTGTGTCAAATCTAATGATGCCGACATCTTCAACCGTTTTTCCTTCAAATTGCGTTGCGACTTGTCCATGCATATCCTTGAAAATTGGAGCGTAATTCGTAAGCGGTCCGTCCGAAATGACAATAGCAGAAGCATGACAGGAGACATGTCGTTTCATGCCTTCAACTGCTTTGCTTATTTCTATAAGCTCCCTATTTTCAGGGAGCTCAGCGAGTTTCTGAAATTCAGGCACTTGTTCTAACGCCTCATCAAGTGTAACACCCGGCTGGTTTGGAATTAGTTTTCCCAACGTTTGAATGTCATCAACTGGTATTTCAAGGGCGCGTCCAACATCTTTGATAGCGGTTTTTGCCCCCAACGTAGCGAAGGTAGCAACTTTACCGACAGAATCATGACCGTATTTTCTCACAAGGTAATCAATCACATCATCACGTGCATGAGCATCGAAATCTATATCAATGTCCGGCGGATTCATTCTGTCAAGGTTTAAAAACCTTTCGAACAGACATCCGTGATCCATCGGATTGAAATTGATCACACCGAGCGCATAAAGCACAAGGCTGCTTGTAGCAGAACCGCGAGCAGAGAGTAGATATCCCTGTTGGTTTGCGTAGCCAACGTAATCCGCAACAATTAGGAAATAATTTGCGTATCCAGTTTGTTTGATAACGTCCAATTCGTATTCCAATCGTTCTCGAATCGATTCGGAGAGATGCCCACCATATTTTTGACGCAAAGCTGCGTAGCACTGTTCCTTCAGATAACTGTCGAGTGTCTGTCCTTCAGGCACTTCAAAAATAGGCATCACACTCTTGTCGTAGTCCAGTTTTAGATTACACCGATTGGCAATTTCAACTGTATTGATAATCGCTTCGGGTGGATAATCTTTAAGTGCCTCCCGCATTTCGTCAACATTTTTAAAATAGTATTGATTGTCAAATCGAATCCGTTCTGGGTCGTTAACAGTCTTCTTTGTCTGGATACAGAGAAGAATGTCGTGCATTCGGTGGTCAGATTTTCGGAGATAGTGGCAATCGTTTGTCCCGACGATAGGCAGATTAAATTCATTTGCGAGTTCCACCATCACTGGATATGCTGCTAATTCCTTATCAATATAGTGGTTTTGAATCTCAACAAAGAGGTTGTCTTCTCCCATGATGTCTCTCAATGCTAACAAGTTTCGGACTGCTTCGTCTCTCTGATTAGAACAGATTAACTTCGGCACTATTCCACAGATACAACCTGTCAATGCTATTATGCCACCGTGATGTTCACGCAACATTTCCATGTTGATGCGTGGTTTTCTATGGAAACCTTGTGTGTATCCGAGTGATGTCAATTCTAAGAGGTTATGATATCCTTCAGCGTTTTCCGCTAATAGTGTGAGATGAGAGGATGAACATTGAGAATTACCGTCTGATTTTTCTTTTTCCGTTTCAACATACACCTCACATCCGACAATCGGGTTAACACCCGCTGCTTTAGCAGTATTGTAAAATTCCCATGCCCCGAACATGTTACCGTGGTCTGTAAGTGCAACAGCAGGCGAACTGTTCTCAATTGCCCACTGCACCATATCTGGAATCCGACACGCGCCATCCAGCAAACTGTACTCACTGTGATTGTGTAAATGGACAAATTCTGAACCGCTTGAAGATGAAATAACATTGCTTTGTACAGTAGGTATGTCACGCTCGGTGTCGGAAATTGCAGCACTCCGTCCACTTGATGAATCAATCCCGCTCGCAAGTAAAGTCACTAACACTTCATCGCTTAATTCCAACTCATCCTTGTAGACTAATCCGAAAATAGGTTGGGCGTTCTCACATGTTTCGCGAATTACTTTCATGGCTTCGTCAAGTTCGTGCATCGTAAAATTTGGTGGAGAAACGATATTAACAATCATCACGGCATCTCCTGTGATGCTGTTTTCTTCAAGTAATGGCGAAGTAATTGCGTTTTCTGCAGCGATCTTTGCACGATTTTCACCTTTCGCTTTTCCTATACCCATAAGAATAGCCCCTTGGTCACGAAGCGTACTTTGGATATCGTCAAAGTCAATGTTTATTTCACCGGATTCTTTAAGTATTTCTGCAATTGCATTAACGCCTTGGATCAGGATTTCATCGCTTTTTTGAAACGCTTTGGGCATTGATAACTCTTGGTCAGCCAATTCCAGTATACGCTGGTTCGGCACAACGACAACTGCATCCGACTGAGGTTGTAAACCGCCCCGTAGCTGCTGTAGCCCATATTCAGCTTGTTCTGCAAGGTGTTCGCCTTCAGAATCAAATGGACGCGATACAAAACATACTGTTAATGCGCTCTGTTCTCGTGCAAGAGATGCAAGCACTGGAGCGACACAAGTACCCGTTCCGCCTCCCATACCAGCGATAACGATAACCATCTTGGCATCTGAGACAATAGATCGGAGATCGTCTATGCTCTCCGCAGCCGCTCTTTTTCCCAGTTCCAGACTCCCCTCCGTACTTTGTCCTTGAACGGTGTTAATGCCTATTTGCATCTGTGTTGCACCGTTGCATGTGTTAAGTATGTTCTTATCGGTATCAACAACACAGAATTCAATGCCTGTCAAACCGTCTTGGACCATGCGTTTAACAGCATTGCAACCCGCTCCACCGATTCCTATAACTTTAAATTTGGTTCGTAAACTCTCAGATTTTTTCTGTTCCTGTGACATCGTTTTCCCCCTTGTAGGTTCTACCTCAAACTCTTTGCGGAGAAGTTGTCGGACTTCGCTTAGCTTCGTCTTGACTGTACCGATTGCTAAGTCGAGTTCTTCTGCAATTTCTTTTACATTCCACAATTCGAGATAGTACAATATTGCTACAGACCGCACCCGTTGTGGAAGGTTATGCACAGCCTCCCGTGCCTCTGATCGAAGCCTTGCATCTTGAAAACGTTGCTCTGCTTCTCTATCAATCTGCAAAGCTAAATCTTCGTAACTCAGTATAATTTCACCGTGCCGATGCAGGTTAGAGGCATAGTATCTGTTGCAAGCGGTGAAAGCAATTCGCCGCAACCATCCGCCAAAACTTTCCGCTTTTCGTAACCCGATTATGTTTTCCCAAACAGCCATCCAGATGTCCATAAGAATCTCTTCCGCATCCCGTCTTTGCCTTGAATTTTCGACTATAATGTTCCAAATTTTTGGACTATAACGGGACATCAATTCCGCGAATGCTGCTTCATCACGGCATTGAACACGCCGAATTAATTCTTGATCTGTCAAATCGTTTGGGGTGACAAAATTGTAGTGCATAATAGATTCCCTATTAGATTTCGGTTATAAAGAGGGGGAATTTTAGGGAAACGGTTTAAAAAATACAAAAAAATCGTAGTTTTAATGGGACACTTTCGTACTGCAAACTGTCCGAAGATTAAGAAAATATTTCGGTAATTCTAATTTTCCCAAGCCCTGTCCCATAAACTTCCAGTTTGTGCATCTTCTGTAGCATAACCTGTTAGGTTGTGCCACAAAACGCAACCTAACAGGTTGCGGTACAAAAGAAAAGGCAAGTACCCAAAAAAGGGGACCTGCCGAAGTTCTGTTCTGTCCGAGCGTTCACTCACTGCCCTGTTGTCGGACGGTTCCCAGATGTCAATGAGCGTCAGGTTCAATCCGGCTGCTTGAGTTGTGCCCATCGGATAGTGAGTTTATCCAATGGAAACACAGCGAGTGTGCCACTTATCCAGTCCGGATCGTAGTCATCTGCCGGGTGTTTCGTTAGGTTTTTCAAATTTCTGCTGGTAAGGTCATATTTGTAAATTTCCCAATTGGATTCTGGTTCATCTGCCCTTGTTGCTATATTTAAAAGTACTATGCGGTCGTTTATCCAACACCCGTTGTTGATCGCATAGTCTCTCGGAAAGTTGTGGATCTCGGTTCGTCTTGTTCTCACATTCTGGATAACGAGTCGTGTAGGGCCTACCTTGTCGAAATTAGGCGTTAGGGTAATTTCTGAATACATGATGAATTCACCAGATGGTGCCCAACTCGGTGTATACTTCCAAATCCTATGGATTCCCCCCTCAACCGGATGACTGAGGCGTCTGGGACGGCTACCATCCGCATTCATGATCCATATCTGATCTCCAACATCTTTTTCCCCGTGTAGATAAACAATCTGTTTTCCATCAGGAGACCAATTCGTGTAGTTGGGGAAACCTAAATTAGCGTGTTTAGCAGTGATAGCCGTTTCTGCACCGCTCTCTAAGTCTGCCACATGAATATGCCAATCTTTTAAGCGGTTGCTGTGGAATGCGATCTGTTTCCCATCCGGAGATATCCTCGGAAACATATCTGTCCGGTGATTCTCCATAAAATGGTATTCTTTATAAGGTTTGAGGTCAACGATAACGTATTCAGTCCAGAAGTTCGTTCCATCTCCACGTGACAGGTCTCTTTCAAACACAACCCGCTTTCCATCAGGGAACCAGTGCGGGAACCCATCATAAAACGTTGGGTCTGTGATTCTGTGGACATTACTGCCGTTATCTTCCATCACATAGATATGCGGAATATTCCCATCGCGGTTAGAACTGAAGACAATTTTGGCATCCGAACTTTGCAAGACAAGAAAGCCAAAAAGAAGTAGGACAGCGAGAATTGCACGCTTTCGGCAGTGAGTCTGAAAAGGTTTATATTTCATGAGAAAACTCCTTTTATAGTCCAAATTTTTATAGTCCAAATACTATAACGCTGGCGAGGTTTCCAAACCTCGCCAATGTGTAAAGGTAATTGTGGATTTCACTATAAAACACAGGTGCCTTGGGACAAGACACCTGTGCAGAAAACGTGTCCGATAATCAATCAAAATTTTTTGTCGACGCATCCCCATGCGAACCATTCGTCGGGCTTGGCTCGAGGTTGACGTTTATGTGATATTGCTTGAACCGTGATAGAAGTCTCAGCGCGGACTATCCTATTTCTCAGCCAATTACCGCCACGGAAAACCAAGGCATCATGGTGAGGAGAAGGCATAAAAGTTTCACCTTGATCTATCGCTCCCGAAATTTGGAAAATAGGCATAGCGTACCACTGAGCTTTAAAATTGAAATTCTCGGTCAGTTCGATAACAAAAAATTGACACTTAATGGTCACACCTACTCTGTCAGGACTGGTGTTATGAACGTAACCCCATAACGATGTACCGGCATAGTGACGGTGATTATCCACCATCCAGAATCCCACGCCGACAACTTCTGCATGCCCGTCGGCACCGCTATTTTCGCCAAAACCTCTGTCGACATCGGTAGGTCTGTCGCAACGTTCACCACTATAAACCGTTAAATTAAGCATCATGAATGCAGCACAAATAGCTGCGATTTGAAAGACTCTCTGTTTCAACATTATTAGAAATCTCCTTCTATAAAAGTAATCTTTCCACTGTATTCAGCGAAATTGTTATTAGTTTTCAGATTTTGACAGGCCCTGAAGGAGAAGTTGGCAGAAGAAAAAACGAAAGGAAACGGTCGCTGACAACTCTAACCTTTCGGGCCCGCTGGTTTTCATGTTTTAATAGTCACAGACACACATCTGTGATAGAATGAAAACCAGCCTTGTCATACTTGCTTATGCCATGGCTACGCGCAGATGGTGCTTTTGGAATAGTTAGCACTGTCGGCGCGCCCCCTCGGGGTAAACGTGCCCTGGTGTAACACACACAAAACGTGCATTTCTAACACCGTATAGCATATTGTTATGATTGATGGGGACCCATTGATTGCTTTAGCGGTAGGGTTACCCGTTCCTTAAAAAAACTCGGGCACCCCTGCCGTCTAAAGCTAAGCTCTAAAAAATCCTTTTTAGAAAAACGGGTACCCATTTCAAGCTTAACTATTAGACGATATAAGTATTATATAACATAAATAATAAAATGTCAAATTAAATTGCAATTAACTGAAATTGGCATGTTTTTTCGGTTCTTGTTGTTAGAATCACGGATTATCTTCACACGCTCTACCCAACCTACAGGTAAATGTGCAATTTATATGCCAACTTCAAAACCGATATTTTACCGATTTTTGCACAAAAATGTGCATCTGTTGTTTGCTGTTGCACAATATGGGGCAGGCAGTGCATTGAGTGGGTGGTTGTCTGAATCGCGGAGGGCATGGAGAATGCAGAAGAAGGCGTTGGGATGCCAATGTAGCACAAACTGTTAGTTTGCGGACTAATATGCACAAACTAAATGAAGATTAAGAAAATATTTCGGTAATTTGGCGAGGTTAGGAAACCTCGCCAGCGGGGGAGTACACCTACGTCGTACGGATAGAAAATTACCGAATTAATAAATTAATCTTCATACAGTTTGTGCTACTATAATTGAAGGAAATAGGAATCATTTTCGCGATGCCATGTCAAAACCAACGGCTGCAACAAGGACAACGCCTTTGATAATATCTTGCCCCGCGGTGCCCATATTTGCCAATTCCATCCCACTGCTAAGGCTTGCCATGACGAATGCACCTAAGATTGCACCGAGAATAGTGCCGCGTCCACCCATTAAGCTGGCACCACCAATTACACATGCTGCAATCGCATCTAACTCAAGCAACTTCCCTGCCCCCGGTCCTGCACTGCCGAGGCGAGCTGTCATGACAATACCTGCGATTGCCATTAATGCACCCATTATTGCAAACACCCGTAATGTAATGCTCCGCACGTTAATCCCGGAGAGATAGGCTGCTTCGGCATTGCCACCAACAGCATAAACATATCTTCCAAAACGGGTATGGTTTGCGATGAAGTGAAACACAAATACCAATCCGAATAAAATGCATGCTGAAAACGGAATCCCTCTGTAAGCATTCATCACAATAACAAACGCAATAATACAACCCCATGTACCAATTATTTTTATAATTGTAGGGAAATATACTCTTTCAGTGCGCGTCGTTTGCAAAGTTGAGAGTTGTCGGAAAAATACATATCCACTTATCCCAAGCCCAATAAGCATTATAGTCCATCCAATAGCACGTGGCAGGTAGGCGTTGCCAATAGCTTTTAGCCAATTATCGTGCAAAAGGATCGTTTTTCCTTTTGTAAATGCTAACATCAGTCCTCGAAACACCAAAAATCCCCCAAGTGTGACAATAAACGCTGGGATGTGTTGATATGCTACGAGGTAACCTTGCATCAAACCTATTAGAATTCCAAGACAGATTACAATGAAGAGTGTTAGGATTATTGGCTGCTCTAATTGAACATGCAGAATCGCGGTGATAGCACCAAGCAAGCCAGCACCGAAACCGACAGATAGGTCTATGTTAGCAGAGACGATAACTAACGTCATACCGATGGCAAGAATGGCTGTTCCTACTGTTCTACGGGAAAGGTTGGAGAGGTTTCGTGTGCTGAGGAAGGTGCCACCTGTTAGCCACGTGAAGATAAGCCAGATACAGACGAGGGCAATCACCATCACATACATGCGAAGATTCAGATGCTTCATATCTGATGTTTGTCCTTCTGTTATAGTATACCAATAATAATTGATATACTACGGTAGGTTCGGTTTCCTAACCGAACCTATGCTTATTCGGTCTCATAGATACGGTTAGGAAACCGCATCTACCAGGGAGTGCACACATATTTTTAGGTTTTACTATAATTGATTCTGAACAGCGAATTGAAATTCTTTGTTGTGATTTCACCAATTGTTTCTACGGAAGTCTCACGAAGTTCTGCGATTTTTTCTACCACTGCACGTACATACGCGGGCTCATTCCGTTTACCGCGCCAAGATTGTGGTGCTAACCACGGACAATCGGTTTCTATCAATAACCGTTCCAACGGTACTTCCCTTGCCACGGCTTGCACATCTTTAGCATTTGGGTATGTCACTATACCACCGATGCCGATATGGAATCCGATTTCAACACTTCTGTGCATGAGTTCAACATCGCCTGTAAAGCAGTGTAGGACACCTTGGATTTGTCCACTTCGCGTTTCCAAAATAGGTAAAATGTCCATATACGCGTCACGGTTGTGAACAATAATCGGCATTCCCATATCTTCGGCAAGGTCTAATTGCTTCTCAAACGCTTCTTTTTGCACAGCATGTGGTGAGAGGTTTCGATAGTAATCCAAACCTATTTCGCCAAGGGCAATCACTTTCGGATGACTTAAAAGTTCATGGAAAGTGTTTAGCACATCGGGGGTTAAGTCTTTTGCATCGTGGGGATGCATGCCAACGGTAGCGTAAAGATTTTCATGTTTTTCAGCAAGTTCAACCGCGCCAAGACTGGTTTCCAAATTAAATCCGATAACAAGAATAGCAGAGACTGCAGCTTCATGCGCACGTTTTAGGACAGCATCTCGATCACGATTAAATTGTGATATCTGAATATGTGCGTGTGAATCGATGAACATGTTTCTTATATGCTGAACAAGCTACATTAACGGGGTTCGGATAACAGTTTCAAGGGTATGCGCACGAGGTGATTGTGATACAAGAAATAGAATAAGATCAGCGACATCTTCCGGCTGTGTTAGATGCTCAATTACGTCGTCGGGGTGATTATCGCGGCGCATTTTGGTATCAACCGGGCCCGGGCAGACAACTGAAGATTTTACACCGTGTGCTCTACCTTCATTGTTGGTTGTTTCAGTAAAACCAATGACAGCGAATTTCGAGGCGCAATACGCACCACCGTTCACATGACCATATTTGCCTGAAACCGAGGAAACGTTGACGATATGTCCATATTTCTGCTCACACATGTGGCTAAAAACGGCTTGTGTGCAGAGAAAAACACCTTTGAGGTTCACCGCCATTGTTAAATCCCAATCTTCTTCCCGTATCTTGGGAATCGGGTTATGGATCGCTACACCTGCGTTATTGACGAGAATGTCTATCTTGCCAAAGGTGTCAAGTGTTTGTGCAACCATCGCATCCACTTCAGTTTTAAGTTGTATATCGGTTTTGATAGGGAGTGCATCTCTACCGAGTTGTTTTACCTCATCGGCAACGGCAGTGATCTCATTTTCAGTACGTGCAGCCAGAACAATGTCTGCACCTTCTTTGGCAAATGCTAAGGCAGTAGCACGACCAATGCCGCGTCCGCCGCCTGTAATAATAGCGATACGGTTTTCAAGTTTCACGTATTGTTCCTCCAAAGTCAATCGGGCGGACAAGGTTCCCTCCCACAAGAACGAAAATCGGGTTTACGATATTTGATACTGTGCCAATTTCTGTTTGTCAAACAGAATGCCGTGCCCCGGACGATTCGGTGGAGAAAAGTGACCTTCTTTGAGTGTCAAGGTATCACTCAGCACAGGATCAAGTGATGGAATATACTCCACAAAGAGTGAATGCGGCACCGCAGCAGAGAGATGCACGTGTAAATCCATCAGAAAGTGGGGTGAGACAGAAAGACCGAAGCACTCAGCTGTATGCGCAACCTTCATCCATTCAGAAATACCCCCGACACGTACCGCATCGGGTTGTAAAATGTCTGCGGCACCTTGTGCAATGTATTCCTTAAACACAAATTTATTGTAGATCGTTTCACCAATTGCGATTGGAATGGTAGTTTTCTCTCGGAGTGCCACGTGGCTATCAACATCATCCGCCTCAATTGGTTCTTCAAACCAGAAAAGGTCTGCTTCTTCCACACGGCAAGCGAGTTGAATGGCTTCGCGTGCGTTCCATTTCATATTCGCATCAATCATCAGGAAAGGGTCTTGTCCAATTGCTTTTCTAACGGCAAATATCCGCGCTACGTCTTCGTGTAGACTGTCGCGTCCGACCTTAATTTTTATTCCTTTAAAACCTTGCTCCACAAATTCTACGGATTGTCTCACAAGTTCGTCTTCCGATAGGTGTAGCCAACCACCATCTGTGTTGTAAACAGGTACAGCGCTTCTCGCCCCACCGAGTAGTTGATAGAGGGGTAATTCAGCGCGTTTTGCCATAAGGTCCCAAAGAGCGATATCCACAGCCGCCATTCCTAACCCTACTATACCACCCCTACCTACCCAGTGCGTCTCCATCCACATCCGATTCCAGATGCGGTCAATATTGGCAGCATCTTCTTCCAGAAGGATCGGCGTGAGATAGGCATCCATAATCTGTTTAATCGCTTCCCCACCTTTGCCGATAGTATAAGAAAAGCCGGTGCCTACCACACCATCTGCATCTTCAATTTCAATGAACGGAAATTCCATTGAGACAAATGCCTGAATAGCATCGGTGCGTTCGACTTGTGGTGGAATATTGTAAAGCGCAGTACGAACTGATTTAATTTTCATGTTCGTTTTGTAAACCTTTCAGTCGTTCTATTTCAGCTTTGAGACGTGCCACTTCTGCTTCAGCTTGCTGCCTTGCTTGTGCTTCTTGCTGCCTTGCTTGTGCTTCTTGCCGTGCTATCTCAGCTGGCGTTTGGAGCCATTGCTCTGAAGTCGGAACGTAAAGTCCCACATCATCATCTTGAATACTAAACTCTATTCCCAGGACAGCAGAGAGTATTCCATTATTTTGCGAAGATGGAATTTCATCATATCTTCCATCTTCATTTAGCCGAAAACCGATCAATGAATTAGATAAATAAGATCGCTCTGGATCGTAAAGAAAATATTCCCGTACACCGATGTGAGCATATCGGGTTTTCTTCTTTCTCAGATCGTTTTTATAGGTGCTTTTGCTGGTAACCTCCATTACGAAGTCCGGTGCTTTCCCTTCCTCCCAAATTTTATAGGTGCGGCGCATCTTTTTCTCAATGCCGAACACAACCATCACATCAGGCGAAATGGAACGCCGCGTTTTACCGGGCACATCATAGATGAGAAGGTTTCCAGAAACATATACATCGTCCCTATCTCTATAGTATGCTTCAAGTTTCTGATAAGTGTTGACGATTACGACCCGATGTAGGTCTGTTTCCGCAAGCGGTTTTCCATCAGATTCAGGGTAATAGATACCGTCGTCATTTGTTGGTGCATATTGAATAGGTTTATCGGATGCCATAGTTACCTCCTATCGGAATGTGTCTACTACTTTAATTTTTCAATCATTGCCTGCAATTTTTCAATACAGATATGCGAGGCTTCCTCACCTGCTTCAGAGAACGCTTTTCCACCCGGTTTATTCAGCAGGTCATCGTCAATTTTGAGTGAAGGTCGCCAATGCGTTTCAAGACAAAGATGCCCTTCATATCCTTCGTCAACGAAGGCTTGCAGCTGCCCTTGCCAATCGATAATTCCATCGCCAACAGGGACAGATTCCATCTCACCGGTATCCGGATTTGGTGCTGCATCTTTAAGATGGGCATGGACCATTGTCGGTTTCATCTGATTGTATGCGTCGGGATAAGGTGTCACGCCGTCCTTTGCGTGTGCCTCATTGGCAGGGTCCCAAATACCACGGATGCTTGGAGAGTCTATTTCTTCAATGAATTGTGCCGTAAGTTTTGCAGTGCTCAGAGAGGTCGTAGATTCGTTTTCCATGCCGAGCACAATGCCTTCACCATCTATTATTTGACGTGGTTCATCGTAAGATGCAATGATTTCGTCCCAACGTTCCTCTGTTTTACCGGTATCCCAAAAAACAAAAGTACGTATCAGATTTGTGTCAAATGCCTTTGCTGTGTGGATACACCCTTTCAGAATGTCAAGATGTTCTCTGCGTTCTTCTGCGTTGTCCATATCGCATTTGAAAAACGGGGATGCGACACCGATAATCTCTATATCCGTGCCATCCAGTAGACGTTTCATTTCGTCTATGTCGGTATCGGTGAGTTGATGCGGCAGTTTATCCCATACTGAACGAATTTCAATGGAATCCAGATTGAATTCTTGAACAAAATTGACAACGGTGGCGAAGTCTTGTGAGACCTCGTCTCCGATAACGCCGATTTTAAACATATTTTAGGTCTCCTTTAGAACTTTTCTGATATAGTAGCATAGGAAGGGATAATTGGCAAGAAGGATTTTTTGGCGGTGTCTGAATCGCGGATTACCTGAATTGGGACTGACTGAGCACATCTGGTGTTTGTAGTCGTGCAATTCATTGCGCCTCTTTCTTATAGCAGGGCTTTGTAAGTTCAACAATCGCGTTTTTTGATGTTATTTTTTCAATAATATGCTAAAATAACTTAGTGAATTGACTAAACACTAACGTGAGTTTGATAAATATTTTTAGAAGTTGCATATCATTGGCACCTGACAGTCTTTTTCTTGAAGTTCTTTATGTTTGAGTGAAGGTTTCTTCTTCAGACAGGTATAAGCGATCAAGGCAGCAACTGTGTTCACTTGAAAATTAACACAACTTCTATGGCGTGTGTGTTGTATCTCTGTCTGACTTTTGAGTTCTTTATTCACCGACTCAATGAGCATCCGTTTTCTGAGAAGTGCTGCGTCAGCATTAGAAATAGGTTCAGGTTTCATATTCTTGCGCACCTTGTAAATGAGTGTCACCCCATCTTCTTGGAGTATCTCCCGCAAGTTTTGTTTGATATATCCCTTATCAGCAAATAGTTTGCCAAAGAGCCCCTGACATAACTGTGGCACCGGTTTTCTGTCATCTACATTTCCCGCTGTCACCATAGCTGACAGAAGTTCGCCTTGGTCGTTGATGACAAGATGGAGTTTGAACCCGCTGAATGCCATACGCGCATTCAGCGTTGATTTGATAGAACCACCCCATAGAAGTTTTAGAACGCTCCGCATAATCAGTGAAGACACGATGTGCTGAAATCCGACGATTGTGGCAGACAGGGAGAGGTGTTGAATCTACGAAGGAAATCCCACTACATTCACCGAAACGGGTGTTCAAAAAAATAGACAACGGAACCAATACCTCTTGTGACAACTGCACAAAACGACTATAACTCACAAGGTTTGGAAACGCCCAACGCAGGTGGCAACAGACATAATCCTGATAATAGGCTTTAAAGTTTTTATACTGCTTATGATGAAAATGCACAAGTATCGTCATGACTTCGCTCGGATGAAGGCATCTGGGTCTGCCTCGTGTATTGTGGGTTCCGGGTATTTCCGGCAACTGGTATTGTGCTTGATAGTGTTCGAACGCAAGAAAAAAGTCGTCAATTTCACAGAAAAGTGTTATGATATCCATTAGAGAACTCCTTTGTGAGTATATGGTATACTTCATAATAACAAAGGGGTTCTCTATTTACCAGTTTTTAATTATCAAACTCACGTTAAACACTATATGTATTAATTTCATGCGAAATAAAAATTATGTTTTAGGAGAATTGTGATGTTAAATGCGCGGAATATACTTTGGGGAATTTTCGCAATTCTCTTTGTCCTTTCTGCCATCTCTACGGCGTTAGGTCAACCTGGACATTCAGAGTCCCAGTTTATTACGATTACTGAAAAGATAAATCTGGCAGAACTTAACAGAAATGTAAAAGACCTTAGCAAAAATGTAGCGGATCTAACTCAGAACGTTGATAAGCTTAGCAAAAATGTAGAGAAACTTAGCGAAAATGTGGGAAATCTTAATACAAGAGTTGCGGTTCTTGAAGAAAGGACGAAAGGAACTGCTAAAGTACAACATGTAATTCTGGGATCAATAATCGCTCCTATAGTTGTAGCAATTATACTTTATGTTCTCATTCAAGTGGTGCCTCTGTGGGGTAAGCAAGACAGTGAAGACAATACATACTCCGTTTTTGACTTAAAGTTAGAAAATTCGAGTGGTAACAAGTTAGCAAGGTAATACAGAATCGTAACTTCACAAAGAGATAATCCTGATGGAAAATACTAACAACGCAAATGACAAGATCGTATCTGCAAAAACCTATCTCAATAAAGGTGATGCTTTGTACGATCAGGAAAATTATCAAGATGCAATTTCAGCGTATACGAATGCATTAAACCTAAATCCAGACTATGCAGAGGCATATCATAGCAGAGGATGTGCGAAAGGCACGCTTGGTGATCTCGAATCTGCTATTTCTGACTTTGACAAGGCTATCCATCTAAACTCTGATTATGCAGAAGCTTACTGCAACCGAGGGATTGCCAAAAACGGCCTGGAACAATATTTTGATGCTATCTCCGACTTTGACAAGGCTATTGCTCTAAAACCCAATTTTGAAGAAGCCTACAACAGCAGAGGGTTAGCGAAAATCGCCCTGAAGCACCCTGAAGCTGCCATTTCTGATTTTGACGAGGCTATCCGTCTAAAACCCGACTATGCTGAAGCCTACCACAACCGAGGTATTGCAAATAATAAGACAGGACAATATTTTGATGCCATTTCCGACTTTAACGAGGTTGTTCGCCTAAAACCCGACTATGTGGAAGCTTATATTGGAAAAGGAATTACGAAAGGCAACTTAGGACATCCCGATGCTGCCATTTCTGATTTTGACGAGGCTATTCGTCTAAAACCTGACCATGCTGACGCCTATCACAACCGAGGTATTGCTGAAAGGTTGTTGGGACAAACTAAAGAAGCTAAGCGCGATTTTCAGAGGGCTCTAAGTTTGGCAGAAAAGGTGGGAAATGAAGAACTCATATCAGAAATTATGAAAAAACTCTGATGAATGGAAGAACGACAACGCTAAGTCTCGAGTTGGTTTAGCTCACTCAACCCAATCTACGCTCTATAATCTGTGCTAATCCGTGATTCAGATTATTGTCTGAACCAGGATTCACAAGATTATGATTTCCAGGATTATTGGCAAAATGAATATCGTTGAATCAGACAAACGTATGTGAACGCTGAATACAATGTTATAATCTTCTGAAGAAAACCGCATCATCACAAAAAATATTGATAATCCTGCAAATCTTGTCCTCCCGGGGAATGCCTAAAGACGAATGCGCCTATGGCATTCGCCATGATTCATACCGTTGATTTGAAAATCCTTGTTCAGGCATTTAATTCTGGCAATGCCTTCACAATCTCAACCGTCCGTAAACTTACACTGATAACCCGCCCAATCAAATCCACAATATACCGCGGAGCATTCGCACGATTCGGGTCGTTGACAATGCCACTCCGCTTGTCAACCTTGACGCGATATTGGTCAACAATCCACTCTAACGCGGAACGCGTGCCGAGCCGATAATCAAACGTCTCCGCTGGAATACCATCTATCGTAAGGAAATCGTTGTATACCAACTGCGTTTTATCTTTAGACAATTTCATTTTTTCTACACGCCAATCTATCGGCATATCAGGCGTTTCAATATATTTTAGACCTTCATATTTCGGTTGCGATTCATAGTTAACGTGAATGTCTGCTAACTGTGCGCCTGCGTTGGCAAAACCCCAGAAATCCTCTGCAAACGGAATGTGTGGCAAATCGCGCTTGAGGTTCGCCTGATACTTCTCACGATACATCGGATGGTGCAGGATGCCGTAGGTGTAGCGGAAGATGTCCCACTTGCTGATAGTATCATCGCCGTAGTGTTTGCGAAATTCTGCCAATGCCCAATCGGTGATGTTCTCTTTTCGGTTTGTGCCGTCTTCGTTGTAGGTGTAGAAGGAGAAGGATTGTTTACTTTCAGCTAAACAAAAGGCTTAAGTATATTCTTAAATTTGTTTACACAAGTTTCCACATTTTCCACTGGAAGTTCCTTGAAGTGTTCCGGATCGTGTATACTTCTTTTTGGATCCATCTTACCATTGAGAAGGGTGATAATTTCCAAATTTATCTCTGGTGTATAAGACATTAACGTATGCGTTGATCTACTTCCTAATTGTCTCTGTTTACGAACTTCTCCGTAGTCTCCACCTAATCCATTTATAAGTTGAAATACACAAAAGAACATTTTGGGATAGAGTAGTTTCACGACTAACTCAAAGTCTTTTAAGGTTCTTCTGAGCATAGTATTATCCATGTATGATTTGCATTCTATACCTAAGATTAAATTGTTGTCTATTTCTACAGCCTTATCCAGTTCAATTTTATAAGTATATTGTTCCTTATTCTGTTCAATATGATCTCGGATGTATTCAGAACTTAGATTTTTAACGTAATCCTCATTAATAGCAATTTTCCGTATTTGTCTCCGTATATTAAATCGGTTTGCCTTGCCACCCATTTCATGCCAGGCCAATTGGGTTATAGCATCAACAATATTCTCTACGAGTTCACCCTTTGCTCCGCGAATTTGCCCTCCCGTTTTGCCGTACATTGAATGTATACGTTCCGTATACAAATCAATGATTGAATTATAATCAAGTAAATTGTCTGCAACCATCAGTTTTTCTCGTCCTATAATAAAATTCGTAGTCTATCCTCTGCGGTTTGGCAGTATTCGGGGGATATGTCTATACCCAAGTAGGGACGCTGATTCATTACCGCAGAAAGACAAGTTGTTCCAACACCTGCAAATGGATCGAGAACAACATCACCTTTGAAACTGAAAAGTTTCAGCACTCGGTTTGCTAATTCCTCAGGAAACATCGCAGGATGTCCAAACTGCTTCATCTTATGCTCAGGTGCAATTGTCCATTTTCCATATACCCACTCTTTGAAAGAATCAGCATCAATATCTGCATTTTTCGGATCACCCGATTTTTTCAAAGACCCTTTGCAAAAAATTTCCAAATATTCCCATGAATATTTTAAATAGGGACTTGATGGACTTTTCCAACTTCCCCAAGCAGTATATTTACAATTGTAATGATTTTTTTCCCACAAAACTTCACCTTTCCATATCAGTTTTTTACGCATGAAGTACTGTGAAATAAGATGATGTGTTGGGATATAGTCTGAATATAATGGTTGAACGTTAACGATGATGCGACCCCCATATTTTAGGACTCTGATACATTCGTCAAAAATGCTAAACAATAACTTGAAGTAGGAATCCCACGCAAATGCATCTTCGGTTTGATCGTAATCCAATCCAAAGTTGTAGGGTGGGGAGGTAAAGATAAGATCAATACAATTGTCTGGTAGCTGCTTGAGGATGACCTGTGAGTCACCACAGATAATTTTATTCGTAAACTCGGCAGGCAACGGATTATTTTCTTTACTAAAGTCGTTGGCATTCGCGTAATAATGCTTCCCACGTTCTGCTTCTTTTTCTTTGCGATTCTTAACTTTTCTTTCTTTGTTAAGATCTATGCTTTTAAAATTGTCCTTTTGTGTTGACACAGGTCACCTCCAATTGATAATCTAACATCTTATGGCAACTATCATTTCTTTTCAGTTATCTCTATTCATATTATACTATATCTACAAAAAATAGTTACACCTTTTCATGCTGCAGGTTGTTGTGTGTGGCGTTATAGAATCTGTCGAAACGGTTCCAGGAAATCGTCCCGACTGAACGCTTGTCGTATCAGTGCGTCAATCACAGAGGAGGCTGGATTGGTTGAGTATTGCACCGTCAAGCACGATTCTGTTGCCTGCTGCGGTACGCATCTGGTATTGCGGAACAAGTGTTGCATTCACCTGTTTTGCGCAGCTGTTCAATAAAAACGCAAATGGGTTGCTGACTGCGCCTTCGTGCGTGATGTTGTGTTGGTCGTATTGCTGCAGAGAAACGTAGTAATCGCGGATGGCTTTGTGATTCGGTTTAAGGTTGAGCTGTGGCATGAGGGTATGTTAGCAGGCTTTTGGATGGAGGTCAAGAGAAATTGTCTGAGGGTGTTTCATAAATCATTAGTTTTCTATCGAAAGACAGTTTTGATGTGTGTGATGTTTCGCGTGGGTAAGCCGCAGCGAACATTCATTAACATTGTGAGTTGCAACAAGAGGATGCCAAGCTCCAAAAAGGTGGTAACATAAGGTAAGTCTCGTATTGGTAAAGGTTTGTGTGCCCCTGTGATAGACAGGAGTTTACTGAGCAAATCAAAGACGGGTTCAATAGCGGTTTTTCGTGAGGCTTGCCAAGTATCAACTTGTGTTGCGGTATACAGCGGGTCCGCACCTAAGAGTGGGTTGGTCTCTGCTAAAGTTGTCTTGGGTGTGAGCAAAAGCACTTCGGCTTGGGCAAAAGCGGCTTGGCGTTTTTTATCAACATATCCGTTATCCGCCACGATACACCGCACACCTTTTTCAATCAGTCGGTCTTTCTTGGTATCTAAGACCTTGCGTTCGTTAACATTAGCAGGTAGAACTTCAAACAGGATGGGAAACCCGGTGCGGATGCTGGTGAGATGCAGCCCGTATCCATACACCCATCCGTGATACCCGCTTTTAGACCAAGTCGCAGTTTTATCAACACCGCGTAAGCCTTTGGGGAGATGATTCTTGGCACGGTCTTTCTGATGCCATACAGGCCCTGCGGCTTTGAAAAGGCTTTTATCTTCATAAACGACCTGTTGATGAAACCCGGCTTCAGTGGCGAACCTTGAGGATGAGACGTATTGCGTAAAGGCTTGGAGTTTGGGCATCAACGCTTTGTATCGGCGTCCGAGCGTCACGTGTGAAGGACACGCAGGCAACCGGCATCTTTCAAGCAGGAGTGGGTGGTGAAATAAGTAATGCTGCTGTGAGCGCATAGTCGTGATCCCTTTCAGCGTCATAACCGCATAAAAGACGATGAGGGAGGCATCGGAATAAGTCTCTGGTCGTCCTCTTTTTCGCACTTTTTCTTCGGTTGTTGAAAACGCATCTAACATGGAAAAAAGAAATGTGATATACTCTTGACTGTCAGGATACTGCATGAGTGTCTCCTTCAATTTATGTGATATAAAATGAAAGAATACCCAGTATCCTGACTTTTGACAACTATTATTTATGAAACACCCTCAATTAGATAAGATATAACCGTCAAAAAAGCAACTCGCTTTTTTTGGTTAATTAGGGGGAGACATCCCCCTAATTTCTTATCTATATTATACCATATAAACATAGACTACAAAAAGGTTTATTACACTTTTTTAATCATTTTGCCAAGTCCAAAACGACTAATTCCGTTTAATTTTAGCCGTTGTGTTTGTAATGGGAACGCATTTGATTGCACATGAGCAGGCAGAGAACGAAGTGGCCGAGGTGCGCGTCCGAGTCCTTCCGCCGAAGCGGGGCCTAACGGAGCGACAGCGACAGCTGCACTTGAAGCGGTGGGAAAAGCACACACAAGTGGGATCCCCCCAAACCTTGGTCGGTGGTGGTATGGGCCTATGCGTATGTGAAATTTTACATAGGTAAGGGACGAAGATAGAGCACCGAGTAACCCTGATGATGCATACGGCAGAATTTCAGTTACACTTACGGCAACATGGAACAAGGTAAAATCTACTGAAACTAAGAATAAGAAAAGGAAGGAAGAAGAAGATGATGTGGATGTGGATGCTGGCCTAAAGCTACCCATCATAAAGAAAATCCCATTCGGTGTTGATGTAGATGTCGAGGTTGACCAAACAGAAGAAACGGAAGAAGAAGGAACCGTGACGATTACAAAAAAGACTGTAAAAGAGGTAAAGGAGGACCATGAAACCCAGACGGCTTCCGTAGGTGGCAACGAGAACAATGCCAAATCTTCTTTCGCGATTGCTGCTTTTGGTGACTTGCCGATTGAAACGGACAATGCCTCTTACACCCCGTCGTTCCTTGAGTGGATTAATCCACTTTGGTAAACATTTCTGTCGGGTAGCCTTCACGTTACCTGTGTATGCTGCCCGACCTTCTGACTTTGGACACAAAGGAGGTTCCCTGTGAAAAAGTTTTTAATAATCTGTGGTCTTCTGACAGTTTTGGCGGTTGCGTTTATTATGATTATATCTAATCGTCGGTCTGAACCGTGGGATGAATGGGTTCGTAGGAATGTCCCCCCGCCTGCTGTTGAGGGGGATAACCCGTCTGTTGCAGTGGAGGGTGTCACCCCTGAAAAAGAAACGGGATTGGCCCCTGCGTTAGAACCGGCATTAGCCCCTGCATGGGAAAAATGGGTAGACAAATGGGTGAAAAGGCAAGAAGCCGAACACAAAAAGTGGATCATGGACCTTGAAAATATACCCCCTGAAGATAGAGCAGCTTGGGAGAAACACGTGATAACAGATGAGGACTACCGAGCCAAAGTGTTAGTAAAATACCGTGAGGTGGTGCGTGCGCAATATGTAGCAAAAGCACAGGAACTTCAAAAAGAATATGGGGAGCCATCCAAAGGTATGGAGTGGAAGGTCAATATTGAATTTGAGTTCCCCCGTGTGCCTCCGTATGTGTATGAGGGGCCGCAGACTGTATCGGCGCTTCGTGAGAATTTTGATGGTAAGTATGGTTCTCATGGACCTGCGATAGCAGCCGATGAGATGGATGCGAAATACCCGCGTGAAGAGTGGCTGCAGTTGTTTATAGACAAAGGGTATGCGATTTTAGATCATAACGATTATAGAGAGGCGTTGAATCTGCGTTGGTCTGTAGAGAAAGCGAGAAATAATCCGGAGCAGTGGGCCTCGGGTCGCCTTAATATTCCGCCGACGGATGATTGGGAGACTTATAAAGAGGCTTTTATTGATGCGGAGGTATCTATATTCCAGCGTTTTAATTCTGCGACCCGCGAGGATCCGGAGTATACCGGTGGGTATATTCCGGAGAGTAATCCTGACGTATTCCTGCGCTATAACGGCAAGCGCGTCTATGTGATGCGAAACGGATTGGCGACTTCGTATTATGGGAAAACCTTAACGCCCGAACAACGCAGGCATCTGACGCATTATGGAGTTCATCCGGAGGGGATAGAGGTGATCTATATTGATGACGATTATAATGTTTTGTCGGATCGACCGCCGCTGATTACGCCGGAGATGGAAAGGGGCGAGGTGCCCTCATTCATTACGCCGGATATGTTAAGACATGTGGAGCTTCCGCCGAATGATTGGAAACCGCCGCGGGGTTGGCATCCGCCGCCGGGTTTAGAGGATGCGCTCCATGCGAATGGGTGGGGCGGTTCCTTTGCGCCGCAAGAACCTGTGCCCCCCAATGCCCCGATTTTCCCTGACAACAGAGGTGAAAGATCAGTACCATCGGAACCGTTTGATCCTGCCCGTCACGAAGGGGTGAGCGTCACATTTGATAGATTATCTGGTTTGAGCGATGCGGAGTTATCAGTAGAGTTTGAAAAGCTTTTACGGTCAACCTTTCCGGAACAGGGTCGGCAGCCTAATAAGCAAGAGAGTGAATCCGCTTGGCGTGAACAGTTTGAAGTCAAACGTATTTCATCGGAGCGTCTGAGTCGTGCCTTAGATATTCTGGATCGGCAGGGTCCGGAAAAAGGTCTGCTGCGGATTAGGGAAGTGGATCCGGAGGCTGCGGCACAAATAGAGCGTATCTTCTTCAGACCATCAGCGGGCAGGTCCCCCCCGCCGAGGAATTAGAAAAACAGCATGGGTTTTGTTTTTCAGCAGTGTCCCCGTGTTTTCGTCCGTGCGGGTGCTTATCTGCTGTTGCTGCTTATTTTGCTGCTTGCCTTTTGGATACGCGTGCAAGGCGTAGGCACTCTCCCGGAGGGACAGTTTACAGGGAATGATGCATATTTCTACTATTGGCAGGCAAACATCATATCGGAGCAGGGTGGTCTCCCGACCCATGATATGCACCGGTGGATGCCTTTGGGTAGAGACTTAGAAGAGACCCTCCCCTTCTATTCCTACGTGCTTGCTTATGCCCACCACGGCATTTCATTTTTCTTCTCAGAAGTGACCCTCTATCATGTTTCCCTCTTTGTACCTGTGCTCTGTTTTGTGTTGGGTTTAGGGGTGTTGTGCGTGTTCCTTTATCGCACATCCGGTATTCTCTTCGCCTGTCTTGTCGGTATCCTTCTCGCGACCCTGCCGGTGACGATACTCCGGAGCACCATCGGGTTCGCCGATAGGGATAGTTGGTGCTTTCTGTTAGGTGTTCTCACCGTCACAACGTATCTATGGCAGTATCAAACGGAGTCGCGACGGCACCGATATTTTTTATCGGCAGTTTCAGGTGGATTCGCTTTCTTAGGTGGCTTGTCCTGGGAAGGCTTCGGTGTTTTTATCTTTGTTATTTTTTCATCTGAGATATGGCAGTTTCTCACTTCTAAGGAAGAGAAAAATTTGGGTGAATATCTGACCTGGTTTTTGATGTTCGTCCCGATGCTTTATCTTTTTTCACCTGCCTATCGGAATGGCTCCGGGTTTTCTACACATCTTGCAGCATTTGTGCTCGTTCCACCTATAGCAGTTTTAGGATTGCGTTCTCTCCGGTACCTACTCATCACTGTGTTTCCTTTTTCAAAACATATCCGCCCCCATGCTCGCACTGTGGCATTTCTACTCCTTGTCAGTACCTTCGTTATCGGGTTCTGCTATTTCTTCAGTCAAGGTGGCGATTTCTCAGAAAAAATAGTACCATTTCATCCGAGCCGGCTGATGCAAACCGTCTCGGAACTCAGGGATCCAACTTATCTCTATTGGATTGTTAATTTTGGGGGTGTCTTTCTGTTAGGCAGCATCGGGTTATTAGCGATCACGCTTCATAAATGGGAGAAAATGGGGATAGTGTTGTTATTTCCACTGGCTCTCTTTATTCTGACAACATTTTTCAGGGAATATCTGACGAAAGTTTGGGGACCCTCGTTTTGTGATGTCCTCTTTTTAGCAGCTGTGTGCATAACCCCCATTGTGATTTTGATGGCTGGCTGGCTACGGAAAGAACCTGGAGCAAATGAACACTGTTATATTGCAGTCCTCGTATGGTTTCTCATTTGGACAGGCCTCGCACGTGGGGCGGAGCGGTATAGTTTCTTTGCTGCGTTTCCGCTGGTATTTTTCATTGCCGCATTAGTCCAACTTATTTCACAGAGTGTTCTTGAAAAATGCACCCCTTGGATCCGGAGATGGACACGCGAAAAGTCGGTCATTGTCTCAGGAATATTAAAAACCGGTGTTGCCGTCATAGTCATATTAGGTTTGTTATTTTGGATGCCGATGGGTAAACATGGAGACCGGACGCTTGTTGCCGCGACGCAAACCCGGAAACCTCTGCCTCGGCAGAAAGAAACGAAAAAGGCTTTGGACTGGATGAAAGGGACACTCGGAAAACAAGGACACGCGGTGGTGGCAGCCAGTTGGGAATACGGCAGCCTCCTCAACGTTCTCGGTGGTGTCAAAACCATCGTGGATCAAGACCACTATCTTCCCTATTGGATACATCTCTATTGTCGTCATGTGTTCGCTGCACAATCCGAACACGAAGCGTTGACGTTTCTGAAAACACATCACGGCACACACTTAATGCTAACTGAGAAAGACATGACGGAAAATACTGGCACCTATTCATACGTCGGGAGTCATGACAACTTTGACCGATTGGGCAATATCGTCCAAATGACGATGCAAAACGCAGTCGGCACCACGCACACAATGACACCTGCTTTGACAAACACATCTTTGACGCACATTGAAATCAATTTCAATGAGAAACAGGTTATTGAGACGCTAAATGTCAAAGCGCAGTTTAAATCGGGGGAAGTCGTGCAAATGCCTTACATCGTTTTCATCGGTAAAAGACGTTTTGAAATCGTCAAAAAGGACATATCCGAGCGGTTTGGCAATCTCCTCCTCTATTTTGACACCCACGGAAAACTCAACAGAGCCTACTATATCACATCTATTGGATGGAAAAGCCTTGCGGTCCGATTATTCTTTGGTGGATTAGAAAGTCCGCACTTTGTGCCGACGTATCCACAAAGAAATTTTTCTACAGCAAAGGTAAAAATATGGGAACTCCATTATCCACCTAACATCAAAAAGAATCCGAAATACCTTGAAACAGAACCACCCAAAAAGTATTGAATCTTCTGTTGTGATATAAGAAACAGGACTTATGTGAAACAATATCGTACAATAAGTTATTTAGCACAAGTCTTAATTATAGTTTTTGCCATATAGGCACGCCTATGGCACTACCACATTTCAAGCCATTGGGCAAGGGTTGTTATAGGTTGTGTTTGGCTGCGGATAACCCACTTGAAATCTGGGTCTTTCCAATAAATGCTGCCCGGATGGTCACCGTCGCGAAGATAGCGGATGTCAATTGCCCATCGGATAATTTCACTTGTGGTGTGTGGTAGGGATCGGTGGAGTGTGAGGTTATGGAACACCAGCGCATCACCTATCTCCATCGGACAAGTTACAATACGAGAGTCATCCACAAGTTCATCCATCACCTCAAGGAATTTGCCCTCTCGGTTTTCTGTCCGATGGTCAACAACACCTAACCGATGTGAACCTGCAACTACCTGCAAACAGCCGTTGGTTTCATCTACCGGCACGAGGGGAATCCATGCAGTCGGGATAAGTGATTGCTCACTGACTGTACCGAAATAACCGCTGTCTTGATGCCACGGAACGACAGTCAATTGTTGACCGGGGAGTTTAGGACGAGCATTGAAAACAGGATGTCCAATAACGTCTGTACCCGTAAGTTGACCAATTGCGTCTACAAGAGGACCGGCGTAGTGCAGATCGAAAATTTCGGATGTTGCGATTTGACCACGCCAAGACCGACCAAAACGGTTGGCATGTTCGCCAGCGACCTGCAAGAACCGTGTTTCAAATGGGAGTTCCGCCCTTTCATCTTCAACGATTCCCTGTTCTTTCAGTTGACCAATTATACCATCTACAACGTGGGCAAACTTGTCGCGCACACCATCAATAAGAGATTCAGGAACAACATCTTTTAGTAGTAGGTAACCATCATTTTCCCATTGATACATCTGTTCAGGGGAAAGCGGGGTTAGTCGTTTTTGATTATCTTTCATTTTTATTTTGTTCGGATTGAGAGATTTATATTTTGATAATATGAAGATAGGAGTAAATTCTACCTACCAAGTGAATCTAAATCAAATTATAGAGATGATAACCTAATTATTAAAAAAATGCAAGAAAAATAATGGGTTGGCTCCATCCAGGGTTATTTAGTTTTAGGTTTTTCGGGCAGATTTTATCACATTTGTTAATATTTATTGACTAATAAATTGGCTGATTTCATCAATCGTGCGACGCGTCGGTATCCAACAGTGTATCCCATACGCAATAGCAACTTGGTGATACGTCTATAACCATATCTTGGATAAAAAGCAGATAACTTTTCAATCTCTTGTTGGAGCACTGTTTCACAAGGATCCTTTTTCGGTTGATAATAGAGACTGCTTCTATTGAAACCGAGTGTCTCGCAAATCTGTCGCACAGAGTAATCAGTTCGCAAAGTTTGGACAATGCCTCGTTTTTCAGCTGAGGTCAACTCAGTAAGGTTGAGACTTTTTTTTGGATGTCCAACTCCAGGGTCAACTTACCAACAAGTTGTTCAAGTTGAGTGATCCGCTGTTGAGACACCTGGGTCTGTTTATCAATAGGTTCAAACAAAGAGGCCACATTTTCAAGAAGCTGGCGTTTCCACTTTGAAAGTTGAACATCACTGAGGTTATGTTTGCGACATAGTTCCGCTTGTGAACTTTGACCGCTCAGTGCCTCAAGGACAACCTCAGCTTTAAATTCGGGAGTAAAGTTTCTTCGTTTTGCCATCGAATTTCTCCTTCAATTAGATTGTTATTATATCACAATCTTGTTTTAGGTAGTGGTCTAAATTTCCGATGGCAGTACATTCACTATAACTGGGCAATTAAACAAAATCTATAAATTGTCCAAACTTTAGTTACCTAAAAACTTTTATCTCTCCCCATGCGATAGCGAGTTTCTTTTGAGGACTGACAGCAAGTCCTTGTGAGTTGAAGTTTGTTTCGATTTCATTATCTGTTAGCACACGATTATAGATGCCTACCTCATCTATTAGACCTTCAAAATATCTACGCGTAGTTTTGCCGATTCGGACAGATGCACCGATGAATAATGGAGATTCTGTGGTAATATCTGTGCCTTCAGAGGGCCCTCCCTCAGCATCAAGTTTGCCATCAATATAGATACGAGTCGCATCCGATCTATCGGCGACAAAGAACACATGATGCCAATTTCCATCTACAACATCACTGACGGAATTAAAGTCAATTTTGGGGCCTCCACCAGCTTCATTTGCTATTGTCACCTGTATTTTGGTCCCCACTATTTTCCAAAGGATCCTCGCATTGCCACCGCCATCACCCTTGCTAATAATTGTAGATTGCCCTCCGCCCAATTCTGGTGGTTCGTCTACTTTGATCCATGCCATCATAGAGAAATCTTTGTCATCGCCAAAATCCAGGCTGCCATTGGCGGGTGAGGCAACATCAATCACGTCTGGTTGCCCTCCAAATTCAAACGCTTCACCGATTTTACCTTTGACATGCTTAGGTGCACCTACAATCATTCCGTCATTGCCTCCTACAATATCTTTAACAGTATTGCCCTTAACGTCTGCGTCATCAAAACTCCAGTAACTAACTAAACCTTTTTCAACAACTTGGCTCTCAAGGAGATTCGTTTGCAAAACCAAGATCGCTAAAGCAAATATCAAACCCATTTTTGCGTTCATCTGCCTTGTCCTCCCTTACGTTGAATAATGTTATGAAATCGTTTGACCATTAGAGCGGCTCAAAAACCCTCTAATAACATGCATCAATGACATGTTTTCTTTAAATTATAGCATACATAGGGAAAGATGTGCATTTTTTCTCTACCCCATAGGTGTCAATTTAGCGATTTAAAGGTAGCAGGCATACTCCGTATGCTATCCGTGCCTGTTTGGGTTACGGCACACAGAGTGTGCCTACTACTTTGCATACGTGTTTATCGGCGTTGAAAACGCCTCCCACAAGAGAGACACCTCAATCAAAAAACAAAAATACATACAAAAAAACAGATAAATATCCTTAAATTGGCACCTATGGTGCACTTTTTCTCTACCACCTCCACACCAAAAAGATTGTAAAAAGGAAGTAGTCGTGGTAACATAATTCAAATATCTGTAGTGAAGGAACGAGCAACAGCGTAGCATGGAGGGATTATGAGCATAAACAGATTGGATCGATGGATTGGTAGAGACCGATTGAGTCCCGATGAAATAGAGGGTAACCGCTTCTTAAAAGCGGCGAGTCTCTTCGCAGACACAGCGATACAGGCCGGAAGAGACAGATATAGTGGCAAAGAAATGCCGCTCTTTGCCGACTGCCTTCATATCGACCATCTCAAAGCACCCAGATCAATGACATCCCACCGCTCAGGCACCGAGCCAAAACCAACGGTCTGGAGTTTCTTTCAAAATCAGCAGAACCTAATGCGGTTGCTTGCCTCTTTAAGCCAGTTTACCGGAGATGGCAAATATGTCTATGCATCAGGAGAAGCTGCCAAATACATGTTCAACAACTATTGGTATCCAGAGAGTGGTGCTCTGCATTGGGGCGGGCACGGCTATGTAGACTTGGTAACCGGTAATACTTACGGCATGAAGGGCGTTGTCCACGAAATAGAGGACGTATACCCCTATTGGGAATTGCTAAGAGCCGTGAATCCAGAGCGGGGCGAAATGCTAATGAAAGGCATTTGGGAAGTAAATATGAAGGATTGGGATGCTTTACACTACAACCGACACGGTGATTTCAAAAAACAGGTTGATCATGCCAATACCTGGAACAGACCTTGGGATGGATACAAAGAACCTAAAATCAGTGGAGACCTCTCGTTTATCAGTGTAGCACTGGATATGGCTTATGCTGCCTATAGTTTGGGCTATCAAAAACAGGAAGAAGCACCGCGGATGTGGGCAGAACGTCTCCTAAATCTGATAATAATGCAGCGAGATCCAGAGACAGGTATCTGGCCCAATCTGGTGCATCCGCAAAGTGCTAAACGCGGACTTAACGTATTCGGCAGAAAATATCCGCAGGCAACCGAACCGAGAGTTTATGTAGGCAACCAGTTGAACCATACCATTACGCAGATGATGGGTATGCTAACAATCGTAGAGAATGCCGAAAAATATGGTCGTGTCAGTGAAATGGCACACATCAAAGCGGCAGTTGAGCAACACATCATCGGTTTCCTAAACACCTCCTATGATTCGAAAAACAATACGCTGAAAAGCATCGTTATTGATGGGACGGACCTAACAGATTATCGAATTGAGGGACCTTTCAGAGATGCGAAACTGTACTTTGGCGCGAAAGAAGGCGGCGCGTTCCTACCGCAGAACATTACACCGCTCTTTACCTCTGTTTGCGCGCGTGCATATCGGGTTTCTGGGGGTAGAACTGAATTTAGAGACTACCTACGCACGATGTTTAAAGCCTTCGGGATTGGAGACATCGGTGCTGACAAAAACAGCCAACCGCAGTTAAACTTTGACACAACTGCTCTGGAACCCGCTTATATCTTTGCATTAGTTGATCTATATCGGGTAGAACCGAAGGCTGAATTTCTGGCAATGGCGGAACGAGTAGGTGACAACCTGTTACAAGGCAGGCAACATGACGATAGCGGTCTTTTTACGCTTGAAGATGACTTTATATTTCACAGTAAGGTCATGGATAAACCTGAGCTACAAGATGGACATGAAGGAAAAACTGTGGCTGAACTTCTGCAGGATACGCATAGAACCGCGAACCTTGACGCGATGGAGCCACTGGCACTGCTTAGCATCTACGCAGCACAAACAGGACAATATAACATCATGCCTGAATGGACAGCGGGGGGGCTTTACCTCAAGGTGAGTAGTGTTGGTCATATTGTTGGCAAAGAGATGCAGCTGTGGTTTGATAAGCCTGCACTTAAGCAATTTTACAAGGATGCTAATATCAACTGCACCTGGTCTATTGATGAAGAGTGAGCTAAACAGTCATTGCTTAATCAATACCAAATGTGCCAAATACAACGCGCGTATTCAGCATTGATTGGGCGCATTGGTGTTGATGCTGCTTAAGGTATTTTGTGTCTCCTACATTCACACCCCGTCCCCACTAATATGAGGATGGAATTTTGTCAAAACTTTGAAGTGCCAACGCTAATTAGGGCCAAAATTTCGTAAAGTTAAGACAAGTTTTTTCGTTGAAATTCCACAGGTGTCAGATAGCCTCACGCTGAGTGCGGGCGTTTTTGGTTGGACACTTGTGTGATAAAATGCCCAATTCGGGACTTCGCTTCGTGGATGTCCTCATAGTCATTGAGATGAACTTCTTCTTCCTTGAGAGTGCGGATAAGTCTTTCAGCATATCCGTTCTCCCAAGGATGCCCTCTACGGGCAACCGAAATCTCAATCCTATGATGCTTCAACATTGAGACGTAAGCATTTGAAAGATACTGAACGCCTTGATCAGAATGATGGATCTCCGGAACACTCCGACGCAATGCTGCCTCTAACAGCTTCAAAGTCAGAGATTGCGTCAAGTGCCGACTGATATGCCAAGCTCTAACCATGCGCGTGAAGACATCCATAAGCAGCCAAACATAGATGAAGTGTCCCTTGAGACAGACATAAGTAATATCGCCTACCCAGGCCTGCTCACATCGGGAGACCTGAAGGTTTTCAAGGCGATTACCCCAAGGACGCACATCGTCAAGGGAGTGCGTGGTTTGACAGGCACGCTTGACTGCGACTGAGAGGTTCGCAGCTTTCATCAAGCGAGCGACACACGCCTATAACCGACAGAGTATCCTTTAGACACCAGTAACGCTTTGATACGCCTATAACCGTATGTCGGATACCGCAGAGAGAGTGCCTCTATTTCCTCTCGGAGACCCACTTCGGAAGGGGTGCTTTTCGGGTGATAATAGAGATTACTTCGGTTGAAACCGAGTGTCTCACATATCTGCCGAACCGAATAGTCTGTCTGCAGTGCCTCAACTATTTCTCGCTGCTCCATTGGGGTTAGCTCAACCAAGTTGAGGCTTTTTTTTTGGATGTCAAGTGCCACGGTCAACCGTCCAACGAGTTGTTCAAGGGGTGCGATCCGTTCCATATTAGCATCAGACTGCTTATCAGTGGGTTCAAAGAGGGTCGCTGCATTTTCAAGAAGTTGCCGCTTCCACTTTGAGAGTTGTTCATCGCTGAGGTTGTGTCTACGACACAATTCCGCTTGTGAACTTTCACCCGTAAGTGCCTCAAGAACAACTTCGGCTTTAAACTCGGCGGTGAAGTTTCTTCGTTTTCGTTTCGCCATCGGATACTCCTTTTTAGTAGATGGATATTATACCACAATCTTGTCTTAGAGAGTGGCCCGAATTTCCGATGGCAGTACAAATGTTAATATATTGTCAATTCAAATTATGAATATATGTGTAAAAATGGGAATACGATAAGAATCAGCGTTGAAAGCGAGTTTTAGTCCGAAACTACTTATTACAAATTAAAAAAGTTGACTAAAGCATGATTGCTCCAGCCAACTTTATCGTTCTTGAATTCAATTTAAAATCTTTTTGTGTGAACCAACTTCTGAAATATAAGATATTTCTTCTATCCTTTTCCAGAGGAATAATAAGGATTAGTCCCTGATGCATGGTCAGTTGTATCAATGACCTGCTTAATTTCTGGGAATACTTCCTGGATCATCGCTTCAATACCGTGTTTAAGCGTGACATTCGCCATGCCACATCCTTGACATCCGCCGCCCATGTGAATATAGATGGCATCATCTTCAACGTTCAGAAGTTCAATTTGTCCACCGTGTGCTGCGACAGCAGGATTAATACGTTCATCAATCAGTTCTTGAATCTTCTGAGCTTTTGGATTATCCCATGTTGGCTTATTCGGGTTCTCAATCTTAAATCCACTTGAATTGAGGTCTTCAACATAGTCAATCACAGCCCCTTTAAGGTCCGGGGCGCTTTTAGCCTCAACCAAGACCTTAAAAGTTTCCATTTCAATGACGATGTCGTCTACTTCAGCTTCCGTAGCTAGGCCAAGGCTATATTGGAAATCGGAAGCACTACGCCCTGCAATACTAATGCGTAGTCCTTCCACTTCCACCTCTTCATTTTCAATAACAGCTTGAATCTTTTCTTGCGCGGTTTTTGTAACTTCCAATAAAGCTGCTTCAGTTCCCGCGAGTTTTTTAAACAAATTCTTCATTAGTGCCTTTCGCTAACCCGGCTCAAGCAGCCGTTTGATCAGCGTTGTAGTCTGAGCGGAATTCACCCATTTCGTTGTAAAGGTTGTTTAACTGAGAAATTGCATAGATTTCCAACTGTCGAACACGTTCACGGGTTACGTCAAGGGCATCTCCAATTTCGCGGAGTGTTTTGCGTTCGCCATCTTCAAGCCCAAAACGCATTTTTAAAACCTGTTGCTCCCGTTCAGGGAGTTTACTCAGAAAATGTTCTACCAAATCATGTATGATCAATTGTGCAATTGGCCCATCCTCGGAAGATGTTGCCGGGTCTTCGATCAAATCTCCGACTGTTGTTGCCGGACGTAATGTCCGGTCCCGGTCTTCACCAATTGGTAAATCCATTGACACGGTACTCGAATTAAATCTGAGAAGTTCTTCTACCTGTTGTAAGGTTAAGTCAAGTGCTTCAGCGATTTCAGACTGTGTCGGTTCACGCTGAAGTTCTTGGCAAAGTGCCATATACTCCGCATCAAACTTATTCATCTTTGCAACGATATATGCTGGTAACCGAACAGACCGGGCAAAGTTATCAAGCGTCCGCATAATTGATTGCTTAATCCACCAGATAGCATAAGTACTAAACTTAAAGCCCTTCCGATAATCAAACTTATTCGCTGCTTTGATCAAGCCAATGTTTCCTTCTTGAATTAGATCTTCAAGAGGGACTTTATGCCCTTGGTACTTGACTGCAATAGAAATGACGAGCCGTAAATTAGCTTGAACAAGCTCGTCGCGTGCAGTCGCGTCACCAGCCTCAATTCGTTTCGCTAACTCAACTTCTTCCTCGCGAGACAATAAACGATGCCCCGCAACACTACTTAACCAACTCTTTAAAGCACTCCTGTCACTACCTTTGTAGTCGTTTGAATACTCCGTTTCTTCCGAAGGGAACACTTCATCTATATATGATGTGTCAACACCTTCAATGTCTTCTGTTTCACCGAAAAACTCGGTTTCCATTCTTCTCCTCTCCTTATGATAAATTTCTATAAAAATCTGCCAAAAATATATAATACATTATACTATAACGTTTTGTCAAGCAAATTGTTTAAAAAAAGTGACTTTATTTGTAAAATTTTCTGAAAAACCCTTAAAAACGATCTCTTGAGATTTTTTAAAGTCCGAACTTTTAGATAGTATTTTAGTCTAATAGAATAGGACTACAATTCATAACAACGATTTACCGAACATGTGTTACACGTATTTTCTGGGAAATGGTTACAATTTTGGAAGAATTTTTGAAAATGAAATAAAATTTTGAACCAAGTTTAAGTTGATCCCCCATTACTGTGAAAAGCAAGTAAGATGGATTAAAGGGGTTGTGAGCTGGTATAATTTAAGTGTTGAGGATAAAACGTTCCTGAGACGTATTAAACTTTTGACAATTTCTTTCGTCTTAAAAGGGCAGTTACAGATTGAAAACTGAAAATACTGACTGTTTGCTTTTCAAAACATGGATTGAGGAAGTTTCAATAATTCCCCGACAAGGTATTAATCCCCGCAGGTGTTATATTTTTTTGCGCAAACCACAACCGTGGTGATTAAGAGATTAGATACACCAGAAAACAAACAATTTTTAGAAAGTGTTTTGAGCAGTTTAACTTATACTGCGTCAAAAAAAATCCAATTAATCTGAAAATCAATGAGGAACTATTATACTATGTACGGTGTGCCCACTAAAAAATCACTCGTTGAAGTGTTACGAGAAGCTGGACTGGTTTCTGAACAAGAGTATCATGAAATTCATGAAAAAATACTTGAAGGATGGACGGATAAACCTATCCAATCTGGGGATATGGCAGATGGAGCTTCCGGATCAGAATCACAAAATTATCGACGAATTTTGGAAGAAATAGAAAAAGCAGGTGAATCGGAAGAAGGAATTATTGTCGAATACGTGTCTCCCAGAATTCTTGAACTTGCAAAAAAAGGACGTGAATTCGGGACATCAATCATCCAATTAGAAGAAGTAAATCCCGAACAGGAAGCACTTGAAAAGGTGTCTGCAAGTTTTGCCTATCGTAATAAGGTTGTGCCAGTACGGCTTGAAGGTAAAGTACTTACTGTCGCAATTGCAGATGTTGAAGATGTGATGTTAATTGATCAAATACAATATATCACCGAGTGTGAGATTAACCCTGTTCTTGCGGATGAAGACGAAATATCAGAAGCGATTGTTCGGCTCTACGGACAAACTGCTGCGTCTATTCTGAGTGCAGGCATTAAAGGGCCTGTTGGTGCTGCTGCAACAATCGAACGAACAAGTATTGAAGATTTTGGTATTGATGAAAAGGACCTCAGTGAAGACCCGACAGTTGTTGATGCAGTTTACCAGATGATTATTGACGCAGTTCGCGCAGGTGCAAGTGACATTCACATTGAACCTTATCCAGAAGAGTTGAAGATTCGATATCGGATTGATGGTGTGTTGGAAGACCAAGAACAACCACCTTCCTATCTACAGTCAGCAATCATATCTCGTATCAAAATTATGGCTGAGATGGATGTAGCAGAGCGGCGCCGTCCACAAGATGGTAAAATTAATATGAAAATCGATAGCCTCGGTGGACGTCAGATTGACCTTCGTGTTTCCACAGTGCCTACCGTCGCAACGCAGCATAGTGAAAGTGTTGTACTCCGTATTCTTGACCGCCAATCTATTGAATTCGGTTTAACGGAACTTGGGTTAACTGATGATAATTTTGAGCTTTTCCAACGAATGATTCACAAACCGCACGGTATTATCCTCGCAACAGGCCCCACTGGAAGCGGCAAAACCACATCACTTTACGCTTGTCTGAAAGAAATCAACACGCCCGATGTCAAAATTATTACGCTTGAAGACCCTGTTGAATATGAATTAGAAGGGATAAACCAAATTCAAGTTAATCCTGATATTGATTTCACATTTGCGGATGGATTGAGACATATTTTACGGCAGGACCCTGATAAGGTACTGGTCGGTGAGATACGTGATTACGAAACAGCCGAAATGGCTATTCATACTTCACTTACAGGGCACCTCGTTTTTAGTACACTCCATACAAATGATGCACCGGGTGCTATCACACGCCTCATTGATATGAAGGTTGAACCTTATTTGGTTTCCTCTACGGTAGAAGGAATTATTGCACAGCGATTGGCGAGACGTGTCTGCAAAGCGTGCTGCGAAATGTATAAGCCAAGTCCGGAGGAAATTGCCGGACTCTTTGGAAACAACGGTGTCCATGTGGATGCCAATCTTGAAATTCCACGCGCAAACGATGATGGATGTAAAGAGTGTCGTAGAGGTTACAGAGGAAGAGTCGGAATTTTTGAAGTCATTTTTATGAATGAAGAACTACGGACGTTGACACTTCAACATGCCTCCACCAGTGAACTACGCAAGCTTGCAATAAAAATGGGCATGAAAAGTTTGCGCGAAGACGGATGGCAAAAGGTCACTGCAGGATTAACAACTGTTTATGAAGTTCTCAAACTCACCCAAGAAGATGCTTATGATTTTGATGAGGTTAATCAGGATGCTGCCGCATAAAGGTGTCGTGGCAAACTGAGAAATAGCATTGATGTAACGTTTTTAAAATATAGAAAGTTCGTATAGACCCCCTACCCTGGTAGGTGCGATTTCTAATCGCACCAATTCCTAACTGAAAACCCGATACGGTTAGGAAACCGCATCTACCGTTATTGGGGAATCGTTAATACACCGTTCAACACAACATACAGTACGAGAGATTAACTATGCCAAGATTTCAATATGAAGCTATCACCCATTCCGGGCAAACTGTTAATAGCACTTTAGAAGCTGACTCCAAAACGGAGCTCATCGCGCAATTACAGCAGATGGGGTACTGGCCGACACAAGTTGTGGAAGAAGGTGAAGCACTTGAAACTAAAGCGAAACGATTATTTAGTATCGGAACGCGTAAAATCAAATCGGCTGAAGTCGAGTTTTTCACCTACCAGTTAGCAGCGTTGGTAAACGCTCACGTTGCACTCCCTCGCGCTTTAGAGGTGACATTAGAGCAGATTTCGAATCCGGAATTACACAACGTTATCTCACAAGTAAAACAGGATGTTGAACAAGGAGCGACGTTTAACGTTGCGTTGGAGCAACATCCGAAGGTCTTTTCCGATCTCTACATCAACATGGTCAAAGCAGGTGAAGCCGGCGGTGTATTAGGAGAAGTCTTGGAACGCCTGGCGGAGTTTGCTGAGCGGCAACGTGTTCTCAAAAATCAGGTTGTTTCAGCTCTGTTCTATCCAGCAATTCTGTTTGGATTGATGGTAACCGCGGTCATAATTCTAATGATACTCGTTATCCCTAAATTCACAGAGATGTTCCTTGAATTTGATGCTGATCTACCACTTCCGACTCAAATTCTGATTTCCGTATCAGACGCTTTTGCAAATTTTTGGTGGTTAGGATTGCTCGCTATTAGTCTTATTGTAACAGTTCTCCGGCAATATCTTCGTACGGAAGCAGGAAAAATATTGCTTGATCGGATTAAGCTAAAAATCCCACTTGTCGGCCCCGTTTTTAGCACATTTGCTATTGTTCGATTTACACGCACGATGGCAACTCTCTTGGAAAACGGGGTGCGGATGCTTCCTGCCCTGCAAGTAGTGAAAGATACTATTGGAAATAAGGTTTATAGTAATGCTATCACTGAAGCAGAAAAAGAAGTAGAACAAGGGTCAACACTCTCGCGCGAATTAGGACAGAGCAAAGACTTCCCCAGCCTCGTTACCCACATGATTGCTGTAGGTGAGGAATCCGGGGAACCGGTCACCATGTTGTCAAAACTGTCTGAATATTACGACATGGAAATCCGGAAGAGTCTTGAACGGTTGACGAGCTCGATTAGTCCCTTGGTGATTTTAATTATGGGACTGCTTATCGGATTTATTGCTGTTGCGATGATTCTGCCGATCTTTGAAGCACAACAAGCCCTAAGTGGTTAATGCTAAACGCCAATTCTTAAAGTAAATTTTTTAAACTATCACGGGTAATATTTGTCTAAATAGACACAAGTGCTATTTATATAGTGAGAAAAAACAGAACTTCAAGTTCTACACATTATAATAAGGAGCTAAACTAAATGTTTAAACAAATTAGAACAGACGAATCAGGGTTAACGCTCATTGAATTGACAATCGTTATCGTTATCTTGGGGATTTTGGCAGCGTTCATTGCACCAAGAATAATGGATGCCCCCCAAAAGGCAAAAGTTTCTAAAGCCGGTTTGGAAATTAACAATCTATCAACAGCATTGCAGCTGTATGCAACCGAGGTTGGGGAATATCCCACCACAGAACAGGGCTTGAATGCTTTGTGGCGTTCTCCGAATCCAACACCTCTAAATTGGAATGGACCTTATCTTCAAAAACAGCTGACGAATGACCCTTGGGGTAATCCGTACATCTATCGCAACCCGGGCACCCAGTATGGCTACGATTTTGACCTGCTGTCGTGGGGTAGAGATGGCAAACAGGGAGGCGTTGGTTTTGACAAGGACATCACCAACTATATTGCAGACACCGCTGAAGCACAGTAAACAGCTATCTTTTGATAATAGGCAAGCCAGCATTTTTAAGAATTTCAGAAACCGAATCGCTTCGTCCAGCGAAGCCGGTTTTAGCCTTATGGAAATTATGCTGGTATTCGCGATTATCGCTGTTTTGTCGTCAATGTCTATGCCGGCGATGCGGGGATTTGCCGCATCGCGCAGGTTAGCAACATCCGCACAGGCAATTGCTGATACGCTTGCATTTGCACGCGATATGGCAATTACGGAGCGAAATACGCACCTCGTTGTCTTTGATCTTGATAGCAATAGATATTGGTTAGCTTCCAGTGAGACTTTTGATATTCAAAACCCCATCGCTTCAGCAGGGAGAGCCGCCAGTCCAACAACGACAACAGGTGGACAAGTTGTTGTATCGCGGACGAGCGGAATCATGGGAATCCCACAACCGCTCAATCAAGGTATTACGATAGTAGCTTTAGTTACAACACGTAACGGTGTGACTCAACAAATTACTTCTGGCGCGAATTATGTCTATTTCACACCGACTTCGACATCAGTGAATACCTCCCTGTATCTTCAAAACGTTAGAGGGAGCGTGACAGCAATCGTTGTTGAGGCAACAACCGGACGGGCAAGCATTCGCGAGATGTCACCAGAACAGATTCAAACGTTGGGTTTAGGGAGCGATTTGTAAAATGACAAAACTATCAATTTTCTATCGTGAAGATGGATTCACTTTTGCCGAAATCCTTGTAACCGTAGCGATTATGGCAGCAGTATTCCCAGTGCTTTTAAAGGTATTTAGTGAAACCTCTCGGAACGTGTCTTTTTCAGATAACCGAATCACAGCACTCTACCTGCTCAAATCTAAAATGGCAGAAATTGAAATGACCGGTTACCCTGAAACTGGGCAGCAGAGTGATGTATTTGGAGGAAATTCTATCTTTGAATGGGAATCTCAGGTAACAGATATAGAATCGGAAGAAATATTTGGACTCCGAAGGGTTCAGGTAACTGTCTCTTGGGAACATTTGGGAAAGTTACGATCAATTGGTATGTTTACCTATGTAGCTCCAAGGGAAATCCAACAACAGCAAAATCAATAAACGTTCGCTGTATTGGAACACTGAATTATGAGAAAGATAATAAAAAGGTGTGAAAGTGGTCTTACGCTTGTTGAAATGCTAACTGCTGTTAGTATTATCGTGATTATGGGCGGTTCCACCTACGCTGTCTTCAATACAGCAATAAAAGCGTACCATAAGACACAATCGAAATTGCGTCAATCACAACGTTGTCGTGTAGCGATGGACCAGGTAGTCACAGATCTAAGGCAGATACAGACAGATACATCTGACGAAATGTTGGCTCTCTTTTCCGAAGACCGTCCGACTGCAATTGATAGGAGTACGGATATACTTAGTTTTGTGACGTTGGTAAAAACCGATCCAGACCCGTTTGAGGTGAGGAATGATGCTGGTAAAATTTTGAGTACACCTCTTGTAAGCGATGTCCGTCGCGTCGCTTATTATGTTGGACCGAAGATGTCCATAAACGAGGAGCTGGACGAAACTATCGTTCCACGACCTTATACTGCATCGCAAGCACCAGAACAAAACATTGCCGATCAGGAAGAAACCCTTACCCTCTATCGCATTGTGACTACTGCACTGAACCCAGAATTGGTAGTTAATTCATTTATGAATACAGGCACGGTTCCTACAGTAGATGAAAATGGGATGCCGATTGCGTTTGAACCGGAAGCACTAATTGATGGAATTGTTAATTTTGACCTTAAGTATATTGATGGAGAATCGGAATCGATTTATGAATCATGGGATCAAACAGACGCAATTCCGGTTGGTGTGTTAGTCATGATCTCCGTAATAGATGAAGATAGTCAGGAATCAACGGCAAGGCAAACTTTTGAACAAAACCCCGACGTTACGATACAAGGCGCATTAACACAGTCAACTACGGTGTTCCTACCAGCAAGCGCAAATACCTCTGGAGGGTAAAAAGTTAGCGCCAATACGGAATTATAGTCATTTTGCTACCAACACACTTCACTTTCGCAGAGAAAACTTAAGGACAACTGATGAGAGCATGTCATAATAACCTACTCGGATATATAAAAATCAATCGCCAAATGGAAAAGTCGGGGCCAACAACTTTTCGCTTAAGTGATTCTAACGGGTTATCGCTTGTCTCAACGCTTTGGATTCTGACGATTCTTTCTGTCTTAGCAATGCAGCTGCTCAATTCATCTCGACTTGAAAATGGGGCGCGCCGAAACTTTGTGGACAGAATCAAGTATCATTACGCAGCCAAAGCGGGATTTGAATGGGGAATCGCAAAATTGGGAACTGATGAAACTAATTTTGATTCGCTTGGAGAGTCCTGGACTGCACCAGTTCAGCAACAGATTGATGATGGAATACAGCTCGGTAGATTCTTAAATTACCAAGTAACCATTACCGATGAGGGATCAAAAATTAATATTAACACTGCTGGGGAAGGTACCATCCGAAATCTTCTTGCATTTTTAGGTGCTCAACCGGAAAACAATGAAACTGGCGATCTCGCTGCTCGAATTGTTGAAGGGCGCCCGTATAGAACCGTCCGCGATGTGGCACGTGTTGAAGGTATGACACCAGAAATCCTTTATGGTATACAACAGCAGGCTGCAGCGGAACAAGCAACAAGCGGTGCCGAAGATGTTCCACTACAACCACAAGTAACAATGGGAGCCAATAGTCTTGTTAATATGGCAACGATCTATTCCGTTGACGCGAATACTGATTCTAATGGTCAACAAAGAGTTAATATCAATACTGCAAACGCCCAACAGTTGAGACAAATTCGCGGAAATAATAATCAGAATGTTTTTTCACAAGGTGAGGCAAATGCGATCATTCAGAGCCGTGGATCTAACCAATTTGGCGAAATTTCTGCGTTGTTAGATGTCTCGGCTATATCGGATAATGTTTTTAATAATATAAGCGGTCAAATCACTGTTGAAGCTCCCTCTGTCCAAAATACCAGTTTTGGAGATAACAATGATGAATTTGGTGATGGCAGAAATAACCAAGGCGGCGGTGGGGACAATAATGAGGGTAGCGGAAACTCATTGACTAATATCAATACTGCTGACTCAGATGAACTCCAGGAACTTCAAGGAATTGATAACGGGATTGCTGATCGGATTATAGCGCATCGTAACTCACAAGGAAACTTCCAAAACATTGATGCGATTAAAGAAGTAAAGTTAATGACAGTCCAAGAACTTGCGGGGATTGCTGATAAAGTTACAGTAAAAGATGGGCAAACTGTAAATGGATTAATTAACATAAATACTGCAACTTTACAAATATTACAACTGTTACCAGGGATGGATCAAACAAAAGCACAGGCAATCATTGCTCGCCGTGAAGAAGAAAGCGAAGAAGCACAACAAGGCACATTAGGAGAACCCGTCCGAGGCACCCCTTTCAACGACATCGGGCAACTATTGGATATTGAAGAGATTGACAATCAGACCTTCAGGCAAGTTGTAGATTGGGTGACCTACCGTTCACGCGGGTACCGTATTGAATCTATTGGCGTTGCAGCGGATGGTAAAACTATTGCAAGGTGTGTTGGTATTGTTGTGCGGAACGGCGACCAATTCTCTATTCCCTATTTGCGACAGGATTAACAAAAGAAACTACTAAAAGATAAATGAGGCTTTAACAAATGGCAAAAAATCAGGTTGTAGCAATTGATATCGGTTCAGCCACAGCGAAAATAGTATATATTGAAAAAACTTCAGACGCATTACGTTTAATTAACGCGGGGGTTATCGCTTATACAGATCCGAACAATCCGCAAAATATCTCTGAAGCAGTCCAGAAGTTGTGGAATCAACTCGGGATCAAGCATACCTTTTTTAACAAACATAGGATGGAAGTTGGGATTGCGCTGCCGCGTAGATTTGTTGTCACGAAACGTTTACCCAGCTTGCCACCAGCAACAACAGATGCCCAGTTACCTTCTGTGATAGAAATGGCTGCAGAGACAGAACTGCCTTTTCAAACGGAAGAGTCTGTTTTCACATACCACGATGTTCAGCGGACAACAGAAACACTCTCTGTTGAATTAGTTTCGACTCGGCGCGATACCGTATCACGCTATATGGCGTTCCTTAATGAAACAGGAGCTACACCTTCGGCAGTAATTCCGTCAATGTTTGCCATCGCGACCTTAGCTCGTAACGCACTCTCCGATACAACTGCCCGGACAATCATCGTTGACATTGGGGCGGAACATACAGATTTCTGTTTAATGCGTGGAACTACTTTGGAATTCTCTCGCGCATTTTCTGTTAGTGGTAATCAATTAACACGAACTTTGATGACGGAAATGGACTTAGATACCGAAACAGCAGAACAGAAAAAACAACATATTCCTGCACACCAAACACCGACCCGGACATGGACAAGACGTTTTATTGGAGAGTTAGAACGTTCTATCGTTGCAGCCGAAAGGGAAATAAACGATGATGCGTCTGAAGAGATATCGGAAATATGGCTATGCGGTGGTGGGGCACGCGTTCCAGAATTGGTAGAGACATGTCAGGAACAACTTCAAATCTCAACCAGATTGTGGGACCCTCTCCAGGCGAGTGTTTTAGACATAAGCAGTGCGCCAGCACTTGAAATATCGGGTGACACTTTCGCTGTTCCTTTAGGTGTAGGAATACATCTTTTAAATGTTGAAGAACCTGTTTCGTTATTGCCAACCGAAGTCGGTGTGAAACGGGTTGAATCTACTCGTAAACATCAACAACTGATCGCAGCGGGTATTGTCGGGTTTGTCCTTCTCGTCCTTGTTCTCAGCGGTATTACCTGGAGCAGATCGCTAAAATCCAAAGAAAACTTGTTAAACAATCAGGTAGCTACCTTTGGAAGGCTACAAGCTGATGCCGATAAACAACTTGCCCTTGAACTGATTTTAGCAGACAAATTAACACATCGAATCTCTCCAATGGATATTTTACATGCACTCAGTACGCTTTTTAAAGATAGAACAAAGGTGGCATGGAAAACTTTTGAGGTTAGCAACTTGGACGATCTCCAAAAAACACGTATAACATTTAGTCTGCAAGCAAATTCTTATGATGCTATTAACTCTATGCACGGAGTTCTTAATGGAACAAATCTTTTTAGCAACATTGAGATGGGAGAGACTACAACGACAGGTGATGAACGTAGACCAACATACGAGGTAAAAATAAACTGCCGATTGAGTCGTGAAGCAGCTCAAATGTTTGCACAAAAACGGTACCCTAAACCTGTTTTTGAAACGAAAAAGGTGGAAAAGGAAGATGTAAACGTTTCGCTACCACCAGAAAATTTCGAAAACTTAGAAAAGCCATCAAAAGAAGAAAACAATAGATAGAAACAATAATACTAACTGCTTACATCCTGCATGAGTCATGCAGATAAACCTACAAAAGTAGGTGAGGAAACAAAAAGTGGAATTAAATCTTCAACTTACAACGCAAACTAAAATTTTGATTGGGGTTTTAGTAGTTGTGCTTATTGCTGCTGTTGCAACACAATGGGGACCAGGACTCTACAGTTCGATTTCCAATTCCGATATGGAAATTAAACAGCAAAAACTCCAGACATCCCAGGACTTGGTGGCGGCATCAAAAATTCTGAAACCTATTGAAGTTGATCTGTACCAGAAAACCGGCCTTGCTGAGAAGGATAAAACTACGACCATTTTTGATGAAAGTTACCCTGAAACTGTCATCCGAGAGAAAATCAACGCAATTGTCAAAGAAGCCGGTATTCCCCAGAATTATCAATTGGATATGGATCCTGTGCCAGGTAAAAAGTCGGAGAAAATATCACCCCAGGCACGACGAAACCTTGTTGTTTATCTTTATCAGAAGAAATTGGAAGATGAACGTGATGACCTCAACGCTGAAATTGAAGCTGAACTTCAAGCGCAAGATGAGGCTGAACTTCAAGCGGACATTGAATCTGAACAAGCATCAATGGATATGTTAATGAATGCGTGGTTGGATGAAACAGACGTGGATGTTGAAGAACCGGAAACATCTGAAAAGGCTGATGAGGCTGAGGACCCATCCGATGTAAAAACAGACGTGGATGTTGAAGAACCGGAAACACCTGAAAAGCCTAATGAAAAACAAGATGAGGCTGAGGACCCATCCGATGTAAAAACAGACGTGGATGTTGAAGAACCGGAAACATCTGAAAAGGCTGATGAGGCTAAGGACCCATCCGATGCAAAAAACCATGAAAAACCGCAAGAGTCCACCGAAATTCAAACCGAGACAGAGAATTCAATGGATACTGATTCCCAATGGGGGTTTGCATCATTTCCGAAAACCATACCGAGTTTAATACAAGTTGAGTTAATTGAACTCATTATTTTAATGACGGATCAACACCTTGTAGGTGCTGAAAATACACTGTTTGAAAATCAATTCGAAAAAAACACAAACCACGGCAACCTCCGGGTTTTTTGGCATCGGTGCTAAAGAACCTATAACCGAAATTTACTTTCGTCCAAATAGCCAGATTTTAGCCGCGTTCACAGAACTCATTGACACTTATGGAGAAGAAGGATTGAACAAGGAAGCACTCACGGAGGAACTCCTTGAATACCTTGCACAAATTCAATCGCAAATTGAAGAACTTTCCCAGAAGTTGAAAAAGGCTCCTGATTCCTATTTGCCCGAAAGTTATAATATTAAAATGAAGTTTAAAGCGGAAATTGATAAACTTGTTAACTTAAATCGTCTGATTGAGACTACGACCAAATGGTTGATGGTGAGAGACCTCCAAATTTCCGCTGATAACAAAGACAATAAAATAAATATAGATGTGCTTATGATTGCGAGGGTTTACCAATAATGAAAATGTGCAGAAATGATGTTTGTCCGATGTGGGTACAGAAACTGAATACTTACTTGATTGTTCTGGTGTGTTTCGGATTATTCGCACTTATTCCGGGGGATCTCTTTGCACAGCAGCGGGATCAAGGCACGATGGAAGTTGCTGAACGGGATGAGGAAACGGGCGAAGCAATCTCGTTTAACTTTAACTTCACCAGCCGAGAACTCAAACGCGTGTTTGAATGGTTGTCTAATGAAACCAATCTTGCGATTATGGCAAGCGAAAATGATATCCAAGGCAAAAACTTCGCATTGATTAACCGCAACAACGCCACGCTTGATGAAATCATTGAAGATATCAAGACGGTGCTGGCACAGTACAACCTAACCTTTGTCAAAAGGGATAGTGTCCTCATCGTGACAACCTTTGAAAAAGCGACTACAATGAATGTGCCAGTCAAAGTTATTGAACCTGATCCGGAACAGGTTGAAATGACCGATGAGATTCAGACTTACATTATCCGGCTGCAAAATGCCTCCGCATCGGATCAAGTGGACGCTCTAAAACCTTTATTGAATAAACAGGCTAACATCTTTGCCGATGCGATGACAAACGCACTCGTTGTTACTGACGTTGCTTCAACCGTCCATAGAGTTGTTACCATTTTGCAATTTGCTGATGACGGTGAAAGATCCCCATTAAAGATTGCTATTATCCCGTTAACTTACGCGGACGCAGAATCTTTAAAAGATACACTTGAAAATGTATTTGAAAATAACGAAGAAGATGGCAAACCGCCACAAAGGCAAGCTGCTATGGACCCCGAGGAGATCAGAGAGGCTATTGAACAAGGTTTAGGTGTGCCATTAGTTGAGGGAATGGTTGAGGTGGAGGCAGATAGCAACTCAAACTCCATCATTCTAAAAGCCACTGAGGATAACTTGGTTATTCTTAAAGAATTCATCCGTCATCTTGACACGGCACCGAATCTTTCAACGGATATTCGAACCTATCGTCTCCAATATGCTACAGCTGAGGATGTTGCCACAACACTTGAAGAGATCATCTTTGGTGAAAGTAACCGAGGGGGTGGTAGAAGAAGTTTTGACAGAGAAGATATTTTGGAAATGATGACGTACCGACGAAATCGAGGTGAGACAGACGATCTCTTTCAAGGTATTGTCGGTTTGGTGAATATTTCTCGAAATGATAGGTTGAACATCGTCATTGTCTCTTCTGACCCGCGCAATTTTCCTATCATTGAGAAGATTATTGAAGTGCTCGATCAAAAGCAGACAGAAAATGAGTTCAAGATGTATCTACTTGAGTTCGCTGACGCTGCAACCCTCAAAGAGAATCTAACCGCACTCTTTGAAGGCGAGGATACGGGTGGGGATAGTTATCGGTATTGGTGGGACCGGGAGAGTAGATCATCAAACCAAGACACAGGTTTTGGGGTACAAGGAACAGTTCACATCGTTGAAGATATTAGGCTCAATGCATTGCTCATTTCTACCTCCGTTCAAAACTTTCCGATGATTGATGAGCTAATAAAAAAACTTGATGTCAATCTCCCGGACCAAGAATGGGGTTCAAGGATCTTTTATTTGAAGTATGCCGATGCTGAAAATATCGCAAACCTGATTAACACACACTACCAAGGGAACCAAGATGATTTTAGTGGAGGAGATAGCTACTATTATTACCGTTATTATCTTCCGCAACGGGGATCAACCCCACAAGCACAAGGCTCTCTTGCAGGTAACGTTGCTGCCCAACCTTTAGCCAGTCACAATGCGCTTATTGTTTCTACAGGCACAAAACGTAACTTCGAAATGATAGAAAACTTTATTAAACAGCTTGATATACCTACACCCGAAACACAGGTAGAAGTCACCGAAATAATTCGCCTTGAGTATGCAACAGCAGATGCTATTGCGCAGGTGCTATCACAAGTTTGGCAAGACCAGCAAAGTGAGGATGACGGGTTTGGTTTTCGTAGATTTTTCAGTTCAAGATTCGATGAGGAAGAACCGACAGACATTAATTCGCTGTACGGCAAGGTTACTGTCTATGCCGATCCGGATACAAACTCGCTTATTGTCACTACCCGCCGCCGCTATCTTGATCAGGTTAGAGCACTCATCAAAAGGCTCGATTTCGTGCGCGGACAGGTGCGGATTGATATTAAAATCCTTGAAGTGACCCTTGATGAAACTACAAAACTCGGTATTGAAGTTGCTGCGAATGAAAAGAAACTTGGTGGGTTTGAACTTAGTCCGAATAACCCGCTTATCGGTGATACAAGCGCAGAACTCGGACTCGCTCAAGAGATTTCAGGGTTCAACTACAGTTTGGTAACGAAAGAATATATGGCACTTCTCCACACACTCATCCGTGAAAATAAAGTCAAAACACTTTCAACGCCAACAATCACAACACGGGATAGTCGTCCTGCGACATGGAGCAGTGGACGCCGCATTCCATATCTCCAGAGCGTTGATACCAATAGCATCCTTGGCGATACTGCTACTCAGCCGCTCTTCAACTATGATTTTATTGACCCACCTGTCGGCATAAACATTGAGCTCACGCCTTATATCGCAAGATCGCAGGCGGGGGAAGATGGGAAACGGACAATCGGCTTAGATATTACAAATATCAGTGCAAGCAACTTCATTGAGTTTACTGATTTTAATGCGCCAATAACAGATGATAACTCTCTCAGTGCCTATGTTGACGTTGAAGATGGACAGCAACTGATCGTTGGTGGCATCATTCGCAAGAAACAGAAGCAGGTAGAAAACAAAGTGCCTATCCTTGGCGATATTCCTTTACTTGGAAGACTCTTCAAAAGCACTGAAACCGAAGTTCAAGATACGGAAATTGTTTTTATCATTACGCCTCATATCTTTGATATTAAGAATCCGGAGGACAATGAAAAGTTGAGGCAGAAAGAGGAAGATTGGCGAAAAAATGGGAAATCAAATTTAGAGGAATCAATCAAGTAATTGCAGAATTCTATTACATCTTTTACCTTTGTATACTACTCAGTTAGACATCTAAACTCAGACTTGAAGCGAAGAGGCCTGTTTCCAGACGACATCATAAATTTTAATACTACGATGTATAACCTCATCTTGGCACGCCAACGCACATTAAGGAATTATCTATGATTTTGAAATGTAGTAATTTGTTGAATACGTTATCGCGACGACACTGCAAATTATTCATAACTTCTTTACTATGTTTGGGATTTTTTCTTCTTATACAAGGAGGTTTGCTGGCGCAGCAGGGTGGTCAAGGCACGATGGAAGTTGCTGAACGGGATGAGGAAACGGGCGAAGCAATCTCGTTTAACTTTAACTTCACCAGCCGAGAACTCAAACGCGTGTTTGAATGGTTGTCTAATGAAACCAATCTTGCGATTATGGCAAGCGAAAGTGATATCCAAGGCAAAAACTTCGCATTGATTAACCGCAACAACGCCACGCTTGATGAAATCATTGAAGATATCAAGACGGTGCTGGCACAGTACAACCTAACCTTTGTCAAAAGGGATAGTGTCCTCATCGTGACAACCTTTGAAAAAGCGACTACGATGAATGTGCCAGTCAAGATCATTGGGCCTGATCCGGAACAAGTTGAAATGACCGATGAGATTCAGACTTACATTATTCAGTTGGAAAATGCCTCCGCATCGGATCAAGTAGACGCTTTGAAACCTTTGTTGAATAAACAGGCTAACATCTTTGCCGATGCGATGGCAAACGCACTCGTTGTTACTGACGTTGCTTCAACGGTGCATAGAGTTGTTACCATTTTGCAATTTGCTGATGATGGTGAAAGATTCCCATTAAAGATTGCTATTATCCCGTTAACTTACGCGGACGCAGAATCTTTAAAAGACACACTTGAAAATGTATTTGAAAATAACGAAGAAGATGGCAAACCGCCACAAAGGCAAGCCGCTATAGACCCTGAAGAGCTCAAAGAGACGATTGAACAAGGCTTAGGTGTGCCATTAGTTGAGGGAATGGTTGAAGTAGAGGCAGATAGCAACTCAAACTCCATCATTCTAAAAGCCACTGAGGATAACCTCGTTATTCTCAGAGAAATCATCCTTTTTCTTGACACAGCACCTAATCTTTCAACGGATATTCGAACCTATCGCCTCCAATATGCTACAGCAGAAGATGTCGTCACAACGCTTGAAGAGATCGTCACGGGTGAGAGTATCCAGGGAGGCGGTAGAAGAAGTTTAGATAGGTGGTCTGCTGAGAAAATGCGTGCTTTCCGACGCGACCGTGGCGAATCAGGTGATCTCTATCAAGGCATTGTCGGAACGGTAAACTTTTCTCGAAATGATAGGCTGAACATCGTCATTGTCTCTTCTGACCCGCGCAATTTCACTATCATTGAAAAAATTATTGAAGTGCTCGATCAAAAGCAGACAGAAAATGAGTTCAAGATGTATCTACTTGAGTTCGCTGACGCTGCAACCCTCAAAGAGAATCTAACCGCACTCTTTGAAGGCGAGGATACGGGTGGGGATAGTAACAGGTATTGGTGGGATTGGGACAGTAGGAGAAGTAGTTCATCAACACAAGATACCGGTTTTGGGGTACAAGGAACAGTGCGCATCGTTGAAGATATTAGACTCAATGCACTGCTCATTTCTACTTCTGTTCAAAATTTTCCCATGATCGATGATCTGATAAAAAAACTTGATGTCAACCTACCCGACCAAGAATGGGGTTCAAGGATCTTTTATCTCAAGCATGCTGATGCGGCAAATATAGCAAATCTGATTAACACACATTATCAAGGAAACCAAGATGATTTTAGAGGAGGGAGTAGTTACTCTTATTACCGATACTATCTTCCGCAACGTCAATCAACACCGCAAGCACAAGGTGCCCTTTCAGGTAACGTTGCTGCCCAACCTTTAGCCAGTCACAATGCGCTTATTGTCTCTACAGGCACAAAACGTAACTTCGAACTTATTGAAAACTTTATTAAGCAGCTTGATATACCTACACCCGAAGCACAGACAGAAGTCACCGAAATAATTCGCCTTGAATATGCAACAGCAGATTCCATTGCTCAGGTGCTATCACAAGTTTGGCAGGACCCACGAGCAGAAGATGACGAATTTGGTTTTTTCTTTTTTTTCGACGATGAAAGGCGCACTGAGGATGAATCAGCAGACATTAATTCACTATTTGGCAAGGTTACTGTCTATGCCGACCCGGATACAAACTCACTTATTGTTACTACCCGCCGCCGCTATCTTGAACAAGTTAGAGCACTCATCAAACAACTTGATTTCGTGCGCGGGCAAGTGCGGATTGATATTAAGATCCTTGAAGTGACCCTCGATGAAACAACAAAACTCGGTATTGAAATGGCTGCCAATGAAAAAAGACTCGGTGGCCTGGAACTCAATCCGAATAATCCACTTATCGGCGATACAAACGCAGAACTCGGACTCGCTCAAGAGATTTCGGGGTTCAACTACAGTTTGGTAACGAAAGAATATATGGCACTTCTCCACACACTCATCCGGGAAAATAAAGTTAAAACACTTTCAACGCCAACAATCACGACACGGGACAGCCATCCAGCGACATGGAGCAGTGGGCGCCGTATTCCATATCTCCAAAGTGTTGATACCAATAGCATCCTTGGGGATACCGCTACTCAGCCGCTCTTCAACTACGATTTTATTGACCCACCTGTCGGCATAAACATTGAGCTCACGCCTTATATCGCAAGATCGCAGGCGGGGGAAGATGGGAAGCGGACAATCGGCTTAGATATTACAAATATCAGTGCAAGCAACTTCATTGAGTTTACCGATTTTAATGCTCCAATAACAGATGATAACTCTCTCAGTGCCTATGTTGACGTTGAAGATGGACAGCAACTGATCGTTGGTGGCATCATTCGCAAGAAACAGAAGCAGGTGGAAAACAAAGTGCCTATCCTTGGCGATATTCCTTTACTCGGAAGACTCTTCAAAAGCACTGAAACCGAAGTCCAGGATACTGAAATTGTTTTTATTATTACACCTCATATCTTTGATATTAAGAATCCGGAGGACAATGAAAAGTTGAGGCAGAAAGAGGAAGATTGGCGAAAAAATGGAATGAACGAATTTGGGGATTCAAATAACTAATCTTTTATGTAGCGCAAACTGTATGAAGATTAATATATTAATTCGGTAATTTTCTATCCGTACGAGGTAGGTGTACTCCGCCGCTGGCGAGGTTTCCTAACCTCGCCACATTACCGAAATATTTTCTTAATCTTCATTTAGTTTGCGTTGTCCTAACACCACATTTCATAAAAATAGGTAATGCGATATTAGTTTTTAGGAATGATATTACTGCAGGACAATAGTTCTCATGTTTCTTTTATCGGATATTCCGATATAATTTGGCAAGTCGTTCCAATGAGAAACCCAAAAAGTAGAGAAAAGTAATAAACCAGTTTTTTATTGTTGTTCGGACAATACCGTTCGCCTCCCACCGTCGTGCTGATATATGAATACGCTGTTTAACCATCTTTGTTTTTCCTAACTTGCGCAACGCCTTGGAAAATCTCATCTCTTCCATTATCGGCACTTCTGGAAAACCCCCGATACGCTCAAAGTCTGTCCGCTTCACAAAAATTCCGCTATCCCCATAAAAAACCTTTAGATATCTACCGCGCATGTTTGCAGTAATCTCAATAATGCGATATAGGATATTCGGACCATCAATTTTCTGAAGGAATCCACCCCCGACATATCCTGATGACAGTGTTTTTTCAACTGCAGCGAATGCTCCCGCCTCAAGCCACACATCTGCATGGAGAAATATTAAGATTTCACCTGTCGCTGCCGCTGCACCGGCATTCAGCTGTTTAGCACGTCCCCGCGTAGATTTAATCACCTTCCCATATTTTTCTGCTATGCGGATGGAACCGTCGGTACTACCCCCATCTACAATAATAAGCTCATGGTTTTTTAACTCAGGTTGAAGGCGAGAGAGCGTTTTTTTCAAAATCTTTTCTTCGTTCAGAATCGGAATAATGACTGAAATCATATCTTTTTAACGTATTGATTCAATGCCAAGATCGGAAAAACAGCGGCATAAATCGGATCGCTGTATCCACCAATTACTTCCCAATAAATACCGACACAACTTTCTTGCCATGAACCATTTTCTCTTTGATTCTGTAAAAGAAACCGAATTCCTTTTTCACCAGCCTGGTTTTTACCATTAGCAAGTCCGAGGGCATAAGAACACCATGCCGTCTGTTCCACAGTGCTATCCGTTGGATTTCCAAACATATCTTCCCCCCATCCACCATCTGCATTTTGTGTCTGCTCCAACCAACGAATACCGCGTGCAATCTCCGGGGCATCTCCGAACCCTGCTTTGACAAGGGCAACAAGCGCGCATGCTGTCCCGTAAGTCCGTTTTGCTAACCAGAGATCGTTCCAGTAGCCATCACGATGAATAACATCGCGAAGCCATTGAATACCACGGTCTACAAACATTTCATTGTCCCCATCCGCCAATAATGCTTCAATGGCATGTGCAGTAATGCTAACACACCCAACATCACCTTCTCCGGGCTGATACGTGCTCCAACTCCCATCTGTCCCCTGATTCTGTTTCAACCATTCAATCCCACGTTGAATAGCACTGTTTGCATCTGTAGATGTCAATTTTGCACGAATTAAAGCAAGGGTCGCCAAAGCCGTATCATCCGCATCGCTGGGAAGAGAACTATCACGCATGCCAGAAAATGACCATCCACCATTGTCATTTTGATGATTAACAAGCCATCGTGCTGCTTTGCTGATTACTTCCAAAGTGTTGGAATGGCTTGCCTCGACTTCTGTTAAGGCGATGATGCTTAAAGCGGTATCCCACACATTCAGATTTACTGCTTCTCGGCATCCACCATCCGGATTCTGTGTGGCACGTAGCCATTCAATACCTTTTTCTATTAATGTCTGAACTTCGGAGTCGGCACTTCCTTTTTTGTGGACTTCAATCAGTGCTAATACTGACAGAGCAGTGATATAATTCACGCGAAACCAACTCCCATCACCTAAAACTTGTGCTTTCAACCATGCTACCAGCGAATTTATGATTTCGAGACGTTTTGATGTGTTTAACTCAATTATAATAAAAACAGGAACTAATGTGTGCTGCTCAGCAATAAACAACTCTTCAAAAAGAGACGTGTTGAAAAGGTCTACGGGCGGGAGTTTGTTTCTTGGTGGTTTTAACAAAGCACGAAACGTTGGAATGCGCGTTAGGAGTTTGACGAGTCTCATCAATGGCAATGCATTTTTAGGAACGGTCAATTTCTGCCATTCAAACTGATTGAAAGCTGCATAAGCGAGCTTAACTAAGGCAAGGTCAAGCGGATACTGCGGAATGCAAGAGAGCGTTTCTTGAATCTGCGGAACTGGCGTGTGTTCATATACCTGTTCCAAAATCAATCGGACAAACAATGTTGCATCAGGATTTGATTGATTCGCAGTATCCAATCCCCACGCGCCATCTTCCTTCTGGTTTTTTATGAACCAATCAATCAAAGTTTTTTCTGGTGTTTGTCCTTGCGCAAGCTGAATCCAAGCATAAGCACAAGACGGAAACGTACTTGAGGAGAGTTGTCCTTCAAAGTTTCCATCCGCATGTTGCTGTGCAATCAAAAAATCAATAGCCCGTGTTAAGGCAGATGTAGCCTGTTCCTCAATTGACGAATTGTGTTGGGATGTTCGGTTTGGTATCATCGTTTAAGACTACCCCATAAAAGCGGTAAGGTCAGTTTCGTAAATTCAACTGCCTGTGGTTTATCAAAGTTAGGACTAAGTTCGTCTGCCTCACGAGCAATATCACTTATCCGTACTTCGTCTATCAAACCTATCCACTTAAACTGACGGTTGTTCTTGCTCCCGATGATTACATCGTAGTCGGCGCCTTTCAATTTTCCGCCATGGTTCTTTGATGCTGCCTCTTTCCCATTGATATAAAGCTTAACTGCGTTGGAATCATAAGTACCAGCGATGTGATACCACTGTTCCAATTTAAGTGATTCTGTTGGCTCAGCGGAAGCGCCGCCGTCTGTCGTGTTAATATGGAACTTAGGCATAGCATCTGATACACCTAAGTGGTATGCACCCGGGGGACCATCCCAGTTAGCACATATAAGCCGCCAACCGTTTAAATCTTCGGGATAAACCCAAGCTTCTACGGTAACTGCATCTTCAGGAATAAGCACCTTCGCTTTTCCGAGAGAAATCACTGTATTGCCATCAAAACGAAACGACTTTCCTGTTTCGTTTGCTTTATTCCAATCTTGGTTTGGGTCCCATGCCGCTTTCCCTTCAACTTTTGCCGCCACATTGTTGTCGGAGACATCCTTAACCTTGTCTCCACTGAAATGCCAGAGTCCGAGCGTGTTTTCGTCAGGAAGATATTCAAATCCATCTGCCGCGAAACAAGTGTTAATCCCTAAAAAGAGAAGACTAATACATGAGAAAATATAACTCCATTTGATAGAAAACATACTTATTTTCCTCCATAAGTACTCTATGAGATTTTGCAGAAGTATAGCATATTTAAGCGAACCAAACAACCCAATTTATCCTATAGTCGTTATCGGTTATTAACAACCTGTTTCTCTTCATCATAGGAGAGGTTTACAAACCCTACTATAAAAAGGAATAGTTAATGACATAAAAAAATATTGACTTTCGAAAAAACATGTGATATACTTAAAATTACAATTTAACGTGCCGGTGTAGCTCAGTGGTAGAGCACACGACTCATAATCGTGCTGTCCGGAGTTCGACTCTCCGCACCGGCATTGTTCTTTGAAGGCCCACCTCATGGAAACCCGTTTTGTGCAAGAGATGCATCGCTTCATTTCACAGCACATGATGATTGAGGATGGAGAAACGGTCCTTGTTGCAGTATCAGGCGGTGCTGATTCACTGGCACTACTTTACGGGCTGCATGCTCTACACACACAAATAAACTGCCATCTTCACGTCGTCCACCTTGATCACCGTCTCAGGCGCGATTCTGCCACAGACGCTGAATTTGTCCGTGAACACGCTGTGCATTTATGGTTACCTTTTATTGAGCATTCCGTCGATTTACCGCGTTTAGCAAAACAGTGGAAACTTTCTGTAGAGGCTGCAGGTCGTAGGGCGCGCTACGAATTTTATGAATCTGTTTGTGCAAAAGTAGGCGCAACTAAAGTTGCCCTTGGACACCACCGAGATGATATTGCCGAAACGGTTTTAATGAATTTACTCCGTGGCACAGGTGCAAGTGGTTTAAAAGGGATCGCACCGATTAGAGACGGGAAGTTTATCCGGCCTCTCGCAGCGTTTACCCGCCAAGAAATTGAATCCTTTCTCAAGTCAATTGATCTTGTACCGAGATGGGACTCAACGAATACAGATAAACGTTATCTCCGCAACCGAATTCGCCATGAGTTAATACCGCTGCTCGAACAAGACTATAATCCAAATATCAGAACAGGATTAAGCCGGACAGCTGAAGTCCTAAGTGCCGAATCCGACTATTTGGACACAATTGCGCATGAGGCTTTTGACGCATGTAGGCTTTCGTTATCTCAATCTATAGACGTTGTGTTAAATAGAGAAAAATTTCTACAGAATCACATTGCGTTACAAAGACGGATTCTACGGCATAGCATCGCTGAAATTTTAGGGCAGATAGACAATTTGTATTTCGAACATTTTCAAGCAATTCTTGGTCTTATCAACAGAGATAATCCGAATGCTGTCCTAACACTACCAAACAGTATCCAATTCAGACGGGCTTATGAACAACTTATCTTTGAGAAAATACCTGTTGAGGCTGCAGATTTTACCTATTCTTTAAATGTGCCAGGAAAAACATTGATTTCTGCACTAAATGCAGAAATCACAGCATATTTGTACGATGCGCCACCAAGCGATGTTCAGTCCATACCTGATGGCACTTTTGAGGCAATGTTCGATTGTAGTAATATCCAATTGCCATTAACAATCCGCAATCGCCGACAGGGAGACCGATTTCAACCTCATGGCATGCAAGGAACAAAAAAGATAAAAGATTTCTTAATTGATGCAAAGGTAGCGCGTTGTGAACGCAATCGCATCCCAATGCTCGTTTGCGGTGATGAAATTTTATGGGTCATTGGGTTTACCACCCATGAGATGTTTAAAATCCAACCGCAAACACAAAGATGTCTTCATTTGTATTATGAAAAAGGTGAAACCGTTTCCGAAAACCGTTCTGATTTCTGAATCACAGATCCGGAAGCGAATTCAGGAACTCGGCAAGCAAATATCCGCGGACTATAAAAATCAAGAACTTGTCCTTGTCTGCGTACTCAGGGGGGCAACGTTGTTTTTCGCAGACCTCGCACGTGAAATATCTTTACCATTACGGTTCGAGTTTTTGCAAACTTCAAGTTACCATGATAGTACAGAACCATCTGATAAGATACAATTTATCCGCGCGGGAAGCGATTATGTTAAACACAGACATGTCCTTATTGTAGAGGATATTATTGACACTGGGCGCACCTTGAAGTTTCTTGTGGAACATCTCAGTTCATTAAATCCAAAAACGATTAAGATATGTACTCTGCTGGATAAACCCTCTCGGCGCGAAGTTTCAGTGCCAGTTGATTATTCCGGTTTTGAAATTCCAAACGTTTTTGTCGTTGGGTATGGACTTGACCATGGACAATTATACCGAAATTTGCCATACATTGCCGTCTTAAAAAACATTTAGCACTGCTAAATATCATTTTTTTTCTTGACAACTTATTTTACATTTGATACAATGCTTAAAATACATATTTCAACAAAAAACATAAAGGAGATTTTTGATGCGTAAAATTGTATCGCTTTCAATTTGCGTGATGCTTATAGCAGCAGTAGTCTATTTTACACAAGCACAACAGTTGGGAGACAAAGCGCAACTTGGACGCGAACTTTTTCATGATCCAACATTTAAAGGAACTCTTGAACCAAAAAGTATAAGTGGGCTTTCTTGTGCAGACTGCCACGCTGATTTTGATGAAGCCGCAAAACCGGACGGTTTAATTCGTGCTGGACATAGTGTAATCGGTGTACCGAGCCGCGGAGAGGCAAAAGGTGGCATGATTTCAGGTGCTAATTTCGCGCGGGCTGCCGGTGGCGGTGGTTTCTGCTACGAACACTTTTTACAGAAAAAACGGAAAGATAGAGTTAACCCTACTGCGATTCCAGCAGAGCATGCAGAAGCACTCATGGCATATTTTGAAGCAATTTCGGGGGACAATAAAGGCCCTCAATTTGAAATGGAAATGTTAGATGATGATGCCAAAGAAGCAGCCGGCGAAAAAATTGCTGCTATGACCGGTGATACAAAAAAAGGATGGCAACTTTTCGGGCGCGCCTGCGTCGTTTGCCATACAACACCTTTCAAAGGCGGTGTTGGACCTCAGATTATTAGACCGGGCGGCAGATTGCCACGGGATATTAATAAAACAACGGTTCGCTGGGCTAAAACGATCCGTGGCGGCGGTGTTACACTAATGCCTTTCTACGCCTCTGACATTCTCAGTGACCAAGATATAGCGGATATTGTCGCATTCCTGCGCGAGCAGCTGGAAAAATCAGCAAGATAACCTATTGATTGGCAGGGAGTAAGTCCGCCCTGCCAATTTTGTCAGTGTCCTCATCTATTTTTGTAACTGCATTTCTGCTTAATCCGTATTACTTTAAAAATACGTTTCTATAAAAAGTAGGTTTCCTTCCAAGTTTTGAGTTGTGTATACTTAAAACCAGGAACCTTTTTATCTGTGGAATGGATATTTGGACAGATAGTAGCAAACGTTCTGTCCAAAATACAAAAAGTGGATGGAGTCATGAGAATATACCAATTTCTTGTATTATTTTTAGGCGTTTTTCTTGTTGGATTAGTTTTTAGTATATCAGGATGTGGTGGTAGTAACCTGAACAATCCGATGTCTGACACGGATACAGTGGAAGATAAAACCGATGTTATCGTTGAATCAGAAACCAGCGAAAATGTTGAGGAAGCGGGAGAACTTAATGTAACAGTCACGGTTACGAAAAAAACGGTAAAGCCGGGCGAACAGGTGGGGTTAACTGCTTCGGTTGAGGGCGTTAGAGGAACAAGTGTCGTCCTCAACTGGCTAAACATTACCGGATATGGAACGCTCTCCGCCACCAACGATTATACAGTCACATGGACAGCGCCGGATGCGTTAGGTGAAGTAAATACCCGCGTTGAAGTTCTTCAACTTGTTGTGACAGTGATTAGTGAGATCGTTTCAGTTGGTGCTTCTGGAGTTCAAACCAACACACAAATTTATTCTGATACGGCAGAAATATTGCTGGAAGTTACCCGTGAATAACCTCCATCAGTTATTGGCAAACGCACTGTCGTTTTAGATGTAAAAGGAACCGAGATTCCTTAAACAATCCGAATTTTTTGCTTGTTTAGATGGCAATTTGCGTTAATACATATATTATCGTTCTTCTACCGATATTTAGTATTTTTCATACGCGTATGCAAGGGCTATTAGGCAATATTTATTGTAGTTCATAAGATAGGTTCTCGCTGGCATAACCCAATTAGGAATGAAATGAAGAAAAAAAATATTCAAATAGTGATAGTCGTTTTATCCATAATTTTTGTTTCAGCATCGTGGACATCTTCATGTATTGGGATGCTTCATAAGGTGAAGGCAGGAGAGACATTATCCGGGATTGCCAAAAAGTATGATGTGCCTATGAAATCTATTGCCCGGAGCAATAGTTTGAAGTCCATAGACCACCTGCAAATCGGCGAAAAGTTAGTAATTCCAATCGGAACCAAACCCATAAATCCAGAAAATACCTCTGATGGGATATGGTATATTGTTAAAGATAAAGATTCGTTATACAGTATTGCCCGAAAGCACAATATTAAGGATTGGAGAAAACTCCAACAAATAAATGACATCTCCAGTCCCAAAAAACTCAGAATCGGCCAAAAAATCTTTATCCCAGGTGAAACAAGTATCGGTTTTACAAAACCGTTGGCTATTTCTTTGATTGTAACATCTCGATACGGTTATCGTCACCATCCAATTACAGGCATCTACAGTCTGCACGAAGGCATGGATTTCCGTGCGGCAACTGGTACACCGGTGTATGCTTCAAAAACAGGAAAGGTTACCTATGCTGCAAGAAAAGGCGGCTATGGAAAAACAGTTGTCATGCAACACGAAGACAATTTCTCCACAGCGTATGGACACTTGTCACGGATTTATGTATCCGTTGGTGACATCATCCTGCAAGGACAAGTTATTGGTTTGTCAGGAAACACCGGAAGATCAACAGGTCCCCACCTGCATTTTGAAATCAGATACAAAGGCAAAAGTGAAAACCCAGCTCGCCACCTTGATCTCCCGTGAACGAAAATGGTTGTTCGCAATCGTTTTACTCGTCTTATTCACGGGTTTTCCCAGTGGAAAATACATCTTCTCAGATTCACGCAACAATAACAACGAAATCGGAGCATCTGAACTCAGACCCGCAATCGGAACGCGTGGACTCGGCTTAAGCCGTGCCTTTATTACCAGTGCTGATGACGCAACGAGTCCGCTTTGGAACACAGCGGGGCTTGCATCTCTTAACCACGGAAATCTAATTTATGATTTCTCACAAGGTGCGTTCTCTATTGCATATCCAATTAAACCCCTCGGCACTTTCGGCGTAAACCTTCTTGACCTCAATGCTTCTGACCGTTTCCTTGTAAATCATACTGCTAACCCTATCGGCACGTTTGAATTCGGTTACAATCAAGCCCTACTCTCTTATGCAAGGAAATTCGGGCCTGTACAATTGGGTGTTAGCACAGGGTATAGCCGTGCCCCTAATCCGAACAGTCTTTGGTCTCCAAATTATGATGTCGGAACACTAATGGCTCTTGCCCCTTATGCTATCGTAGGCATGCAGCTTCGCGATATCAGGGGTGTATCCATTCAAGATGAAAATGGTACACTTTTGAAAACTTTTGACCCACAATTTGCTTTCGGAACAACCCTAATACCTCACCAATTCGTTAGGTGGCATACCTGCTTTAATGCTGCGCAACCAGGTTTCGGCACAAGTCTTGAAATCGTAACCGGTCCACTTTCAGCAAATGTCGGTTCGCATTTCTCTTTTCACACAGGAAAACCTGCTCAATCATGGAGTTTAGGACTTTCATTCAAACAATGGGGGAAGCAAACCTATTATGCGTTTTTGAACGAAGACAACCTTAAGTATAAGCATTTACTTTCAATTGGCCTTACTTTTGGTGAAACACAACAAATACCTGAAAAACCTAAAATCAAAAAAGTTGAACCTATGCCTAATTCTACAAAAAAGAAGAGCGTTCAACAAATCGCTAAAAAACACGACATTTCTATAGAACTGATGTTAGCCATCATTTATGTAGAATCAAAATTTGATCCTATGGCTGTGTCAAAAACGGGGGCAGGAGGTTTAATGCAGATGGTGCCCGGAACCGCGAGAGAATACGGCTTGAAGGTACCAAAATACTCGAATAAACTGAAGCCAAACTTTGATAGAAAAGTAGACGAGCGATTTGACGCTCAGAAAAACCTCAACGCTGGATTAATCTATTTCAACTACCTTTTAGAAAAATATCTTAATAATTTAACTTTGGCACTCGGTGCATATAATGTCGGTCCTGGCAAAGTGAGAATAAGAGGTCCCCTTGTCGGTACAGGGAAAAAATACGCACAGATGGTGCTAAACCGTCGCGATCTTTATCAAAGCAACGCAGAATTACTGCAAACAGATATGAAAAGGTTAGAAATCATACTTAAAAATTAAGGACGAGACATGGATACTATTCGATTGGCAATAGTTGGATGTGGCGGTATGGGACATCGGCACATGTACGGGTTGGCAGAACTCCATCGGGCAGGATGGAAGCGGTTTGAGCTTGTCGGTGCATGCGATCTTGTTCTTGCCAATGCTGAGTCGCTCGCTAAACAAGCGGAGGAACGTTTCGGCAAAAAACCAACTGTTGTCGGAAACCTTGAAGAACTAGCTAAAGTCGGCATTGATGCCGTAGACGTAACAACTACACCTCCTTATCACCACACTGTTGCCGTTGAGGCACTTGAACGTGGATGGCACACAATGGTCGAAAAACCGATGGGATTAACCGTTCGCGCGTGCAATTTAATCCGCCGTGCTGCAGAAAAATCTGATGCTGTGCTAAGTGTGGCAGAAAACTATCGGCGCGACCCTATCAACCGACTGGCAAAGGCGCTGCTTGATATAGAAGTCATCGGAAAACCCCGATTTCTTGTCCATCATGCAATTGGGGGTTCAAATCGCATGCTTATCTCTGTCTGGCGGCATCAGAAAGATCAAAGTGGTGTTCTGCTTGATGTTGGTGTCCATTATGCCGATATGATTGAGTATCTACTCGGTGAAGTTGAAACCGTCTACGCGCAAACCCGCCTTCATGAACCTGTCCGACACAACCCTGCTGCTGTGAGCGGCGAATCCGGATCAAACCCCGCGGGTGTTTATACGGAGTGGCAACGTAAAATGCCTGCCGAATTTGAAGCAACAGCAGAAGATGCTGCTTACGCAACGTTGACTTTCAAAAACGGAGTTGTCGGACAATATATTGAGGACCACGGGGCATGGGGACAAGGCAGCTGGGTTAGGCAAATTCACGGTTCTCAAGGTTCAATGACGCTCCCCGGTGACCGAAGCGGTGGAGTTATCACCCTACAAATTGATGGACAGGGAACAATTAACGATGATAAATTATTAGACCTCGCGCCAGATTTTCGTCTTGATGCTGTTACGACAGACTTGTTTGAAGGCGACCGTCTGTGGCAATATAATTTTCCTTTTTCAGATACCGATGCAAAAATTATTGCAATTGAATATGGTGATTTCGCCGAAGCAATTGCTGGCAACCACCCCATTGAAGTTGATGCGTATCAAGGCACCCGTTCCGTTGCCATTTCTTATGCCATGCTTGAATCTGACGCAACCGGGCAAATCGTTCACCTTGACAAAATGCTTGACGAATCCGTCAGGACTTATCAACGCGAAATTGATGACGGGTTAGGCATTTGAAATTTCACTTAGGTTTTGTTATATAATAACCTAAGTTGCCACCTTTGTAGCATAATCTGTTAGATTGTGCCTGTGAGGGCGCAATCTAACAGATTATGCTACAATATTCACCCAATAACGGACTGTTCTCTATAAAAAACGGTGTTTGCATGCCTAAAACTTATAGGTAGCAACTTGAGTTATAATATAACAAACAATAACATAATTTTCAAAGAGTCAACTATGAAATGAAACGTTACATATCATTTTTACTTATAGCCATCGTGCTACTTTTGGGATGTGGTGATACAAATTCTTTACACGTACTACATGATATTAACACGATTGTATCAGAACACAGTGAAGTAACTGACCTAACCCCTGAAGCGTGGGAAAAAATAAGGATAGTGCGTGAACTTGACTTAGAAAGTACTGAGGAGTATAGAAATAAGTATTTAGGCACAGAATCGTACACTACGGAAAGTGAAGAATATTACCAGAAGCTTCTTGTTTACATAGCAGAAGGTAAAAAACTGCAAGAAGCGTTTTACAACCGTTATATTGATGCAGACGGCATCGCTATTGTCGGTAATGATAGAACATTAGACGGATTTTTTGTTTGTGCAAGACAACTTATATTAATCATGACTGCCAAACGCCCAGAACTGCGAAACCTTTTCCGACACAGTTATTATATAATACTCGTAGGCGGTTCGGATCCGCCAGAGCCAAGAATAGGATACTCTGGAGAGACTAATCTATGTTTTACCTCAGGTGGCTCCCCATCTAGATATGAAATACCAGAACTTATACGCCTGGAGATAGAATTTGGAGTAGATCCCGACACAGGCACACCCATAACAACTGTGTCTCGAAAATATACACATATACTTGGAGATGGATCACTTATGTCACTTACTAATAGTAGTGCGCCACCAGTGGATAATTTTTATGTAAAATCAGGTTATTGTTGGGGGAAAGTTATCACATCCGTAGACAAAAACAGGTGCGCATCAATGAGTACTATTCTTCATGAGTTCGTACACGCCATTATACCCGTCATGAAGCGATACGATCCCACCTTTGAAGACAAATGGGATAGGGCTTATGACAACGCCGTTGAAAACAAATTATGGGCGTTTAGTTATTATACGCCAAGGAAAAGAGATATCCATCATTTTATGACATATGTATTAGATGTATTTTATTTTGAAATTGGTGGGAAAATAGAAACACCCATAGGAAGCCGATACAATTTTAAGACAGTTGAGGATTTTATAGCGTACGATCCTATTACTGCAGAAATTATCTTAGAATGGTTTGCATACGCCCCAATGCAAGAGTTGTTTTCAACAGATATGGTGATGTCATATTCAACAAACTAAATCACTTTTAACTTGCTACACTCGGTTGGTAGGGAACATGTCGGGGGACACGCCTAACAATCCTTACCTAACAATTTCATTTCGTAAGATAGGTTGTTCACCACCCAAAAAATACAAAACACATGGCAAACTTACAAGACTGCGGCATTGGGTTAATAGGCTTAGGGATAGGGCAGCAACATCTACTCGGCTATCAACGTAAGAACTTACGGGTCAGTGCGATTTGCGATAAAAACGAAGCACGACTGAATGAGGTCGGCGACAGATTTAACATCCACACAAGGTACACTCGTATTGCCGACCTGATTGCAGATGCAGACGTTGCTATCGTTGACATGGCAGTCCACCCATGGATACGTTCTCCTATTGTGAATGCAGCAGCACAAGCAGGAAAACACATCTTTTGCCAAAAACCCTTTTCAATGACAATGCCCCAAGCCGTTGAAATGGTAAACACTTGTGAGAAGCACAACGTGCAACTTATGATAAATCAAAACTCCTGTTTTGTTCCTGGGTTTCTCGCCATTGAACCTTATATAAACGCTGAACATCTCGGTGAAATCTATCACATTTCCATTACTTGTAACGGATTTTACACTGGTTACCCCGGTAAACATCTTATCCCGGTAATGCAAGTGCATCACATCAGTCTTGTCCATAAATGGTTTGGCGAATTTGAAAATGTTTACTGCCAAGCACACGGGCATGAACGGTCCATCCAAGAAGGCGAAACAATTTCTGTTGCACTTTTCAAATGTCGGAGCGGCATAAAAGGCTTGTTGTCATGTAATTGGGCATTCCTCGCGAATTCTGGGCACAACCTCCAACATCCGCACGAAGAGATTCGGATTCAAGGCACTAAAGGCGCTATCTATGGAAACAGCGCAGATATGACTGTCCATCTCACAGAACATGAGACCCGCGAGATAAAGCCCAAAATAGAGGAAACTTGGTTTCCTGATGCTTTCGGCAATGCAATGGTACACTTTCTTGAATGCTTGCAAACGGGCAGAAAACCGCTTACAGATGGACTTAGCAACCTACATATCATCCAAACTATTTTCGCTATGCACCAATCCGCGCTATCAGAAAAGATTGTTATGGTTGACGATATTCCGCTGGATGGCGACTATGATATCAGTCCTTACCCAGTGCATCCTCCCGATGATGTAACCGTCTTATACTAACCTAAGTACAACTATTTATCGCATAAACATTTGTAGCGCGGAATCAACGCCTCCTACGATCTTATACCATTTCTGATATATAGTGCCTCTCTTTGTAGCACAAACTGTCAGTTTGTGCCGTTCTCTGCTTCATTTCTAATAACCGATAATGAGACAAAAATTAATAGAAATGGAATAAGATAGGCGCGCCTTGTAAACGCGCCAATCAAAGTGTATCATTAATTGAAATGGGGAAAAATTTGCGAAGAAAAAGATTGCAGGGGTGGGATTTGAACCCACGTCCTCCGGGTTATGAGCCCGACGAGCTACCAGACTGCTCTACCCTGCGGCAAGAATCAATATGGTCGAGGAGGGACTTGAACCCTCACGCCTGTTTATGGGCGATGGATTTTAAGTCCATTGTGTCTACCGATTCCACCACTCGACCTAATGGATAATATAATAGTATACACAATATAATAGGTATTGTCAACTTTTTTTCAGGGTGTGTGAAGTTTTTTCGCATAAATATCATACCAAATTAACAGAATTTATCTTGTTTTATTGGAGTCAGGCAGCATGCGCCAAATCAACGGTATGAATGCTATATAACATTCCCCGTATGGCATTTTACATGATTCCCTGTCCGGTATTCTGCATTGGTTAGGAAACCGCACCCACCATGGGTTAACTTTTTCAAGGACGAAGTATCCTTACTGCCACTCAATATCATCAAGTTTTTGTGCGGTTGCGACCTGTTCTAAAAGAATATCAAGACGAGAACGACTCCTTATCCCTGAGATTCTATGGATAACCGTGTCAGGAACAGCACCGATGCGTAGGTCAAGTAGTTTCAAGAGAAACTCCCGTTTGGCTTGTATCTCGCCACGTTTCTCACCTTGTTCAATACCTTGTTCAATACCTTGTTCAATACCTTGTTCAATACCTTGTTCAATACCTTGTTCAATACCTTGTTCAATACCTTGTTCAATACCTTGTTCAATACCTTGTTCAATACCTTGTTGTATAAGAGCTTCAGCACCTGTCATGATGATGTTTTCTACCTCCTTATCATGAGTTTGAGATTGTAAAAGTTGCCGCAATTGTGCTTGTTCCGATTCGGATCGTCTAAAAAACACAAGAAAATGCAAATATAGTAGCGCGTGATTGTGCAGTTCAGGATTTTCAGATGCTAACGTCTCCAAATGTGTAAGCGCTGCTGCCAATGCCTCTTGCATTGATGCTTCATCTGCATTTTCTTGTTGCAACACTGTCATTAACCATCCGAAAGGGTGATCAACTTCGGTCAACTTATCTATGCCTTCATCTTTCACGCCAAGAAATAGTGTCTCAAAAGTTGGAACAAAAGATGCCATCAACGCGGGTATATCCATCGCAGCGGAAAGAGATATCGGTATCTTCCATCGTTGTGCCCCAGTATAAAAGACAATCGGGAGAATGGGACGCAAACGCCACTCTCTTACCGGAACTTTAGCACTTTTTTGCTCCTTCAGTTGCCCATGCCATATTTGGCACATATAAGACAACAACCGGTATCCCATCAAATGGTCAACGGTAGACTGATGCTCTATGAGGATATAGATAGTTAGTTCGCCTTCTTCGGTTGTGTCCCGAAATGGCACAGTAAACACCATATCTGCAACTAAATCTCGCAACGTATCATCAACAATACTCCTGTTTTCTATCCGTGCCTGAGTGAAGTCAAGATGTTCTGCCAGTTCACTGGCAAGAATCAGGACTAACCCGTGTAAATGCTCCGTTTTTTTGAATAACCACCTTGCACTTTTGTCTGCAAAATGTCCTACTTTCGTATTAAATAATGTGCGTATTTCTTCTATATCTGCTATTTTCGTATCTGTTTGCAATTTCTCTCCTGCTGTCCCATCCTAATTGTATAGGATAACATAATTCGATGGGGGTGTCAAGAGTTTCGTTTGTAGCGGAAACTTCATGAAGATTAAGTAATTAAATCAGTAATTTTTCATATTGACGCTCATGTTGGGTTACGTTCCTCAACCCAACCGACTGCAATTGCGTCCGTCCTGCCTTATTACATTTGTGATTGCGATTGTGAAGATTCTCCATTTACCGGACGCAACGCGAAAAATGTTTTGTAAATATCATCACCAACGTCGTTAAGCTTCGTTTGAAACGCATCAAGAAACTCATGCAAACCGCTCCGAAGAACCTGATCAACTTGCGCATAAGCAAATTCAGAACGAAGTTGCCCTAAGCCCTGCTCAGCTGAGTTTGAAAAAGTTTCCAACGGTGTACCAGAAATGGCATGAAGCGACTCTTCAGCCTTGGAAAGACAATAAAGCACGGATCGCGGAAATTCTCGGTCAAGCAGCAGAAAAGCAACCACTTTATTCGGAGAGATGAGTCCATGTGTTCGCCGGTACATCTCAAATGCACTTGCAGAATGCAGCAGTGCCCCCCACTGAATATCATCAAACGGTGTATTCACATCCGAGACAGAGGGCAGCAGAATGAAGTATTTTACATCAACGATACGGGATGTTTTATCCGCGCGTTCAATCAGTCTGCCCAATTGACAGAAATGCCATCCTTCACTATGAGACATGATGTTATCTGTTAGCCCCGTAAACAGATGGGATGCGACCTTGATATCTGTAAAGAATTGATGCGGTTCCGTCATAACCCATTCTTCAGGGGTTTCTGTCACCATCAGATATGCATCGTTTAATTGTTCCCACATTTCGGAGGAGATATTTTCGCGTATAGAACGCGCATTTTCGCGGGCAGCGCGTAGGCAAGATATAATTGAATTTGGATTTTCAGTGTCAAAGGTTAAAAACTTGATAACTGTTTCCGGAGATGTTTCACCGTAGCGTTCCTCAAATTCTTCATCATCACCCGTCGTGGCGACTAACGGCTCCCACTGTGCCTGCATGCCAACCGGCTGGTCAAGAATAAGCTGCAGATTGACATCTACAAAACGCGCAACGTTTTCTGCACGTTCAATATAACGACTCATCCAATAGATTGATTCTGCTACGCGACTGAGCATGACTTCTCCTTACGTCTAACTTGCCAGGACCCACGTGTCCTTGCTACCGCCTCCCTGCGATGAATTCACAACCAGCGACCCTTTTTTGAGTGCAACTCGTGTCAATCCACCGGGGAGGACATAGATATCCTCACCGTACAGGATGAACGGACGCAGATCAACATGTCTGCCTTCAAAGTGATCGTCAATTAACACAGGCACACGTGAGAGAGCAAGCGTCGGTTGGGCAATATAGTTGCGTGGATTCGCTTTTATTCGATCAGCAAAATCTTCATGTTCTGCGTGTGTCGCGTGCGGACCAATTAACATGCCGTAGCCACCCGATTGATTTGCCTCTTTCACAACAAGCTCGTCAATATGTTCCAAAACGTATTTCCTATCATCATCTTCCCAACACATATAGGTGGGGACATTTGGCACAATTATATCTTGGTCAAGATAGTATTTAATTATCTGCGGCACATAAGCACACACAACTTTGTCATCTGCCACACAGGTGCCAGGAGCGTTAATCAAGGCAATCCGGCCAGACTTGTAAACTTCCATGAGTCCAGGTACGCCTAATAGCGATTCTGGGTTGAATACTTCTGGGTCAAGGAAATCATCGTTAATTCTGCGGTAGATAACATCAACACGTTCAAACCCTTTTGTTGTTCGCATGTGGACATATCCGTCCATCACGACCAGATCACGCCCTTCAACTAATGCGACACCCATCTGTTGTGCCAGAAATGAATGCTCAAAGTATGCGGAATTGTAAATGCCAGGGGTAAGCAATGCAACTTCGGGAGATGCTACCCTGTCACTTACAAGGTATTGGAGCATATCCAGTAGACGACTCGGATAATCCTCCACAGGCTCAATCTGTGACATGCCAAACAGCTGCGGAAATGTCCGTTTCATCAACTGTCTATTTTCCACGACATAAGACACACCTGACGGACAACCGAGATTATCTTCCAATACATAAATCTGCCCGTCACCATCCCGCACCAGATCGGTGCCAGTGATGTGACACCAGATGCCGCGCGGTGGGTCTAATCCGATGCACTGTTCCAAGTAACGTTCCGATGAAAGCACGACTTCAGCAGGAACGACTCCGTCTTTGATTATTTTCTGTTCGTGGTAGATGTCATCAATGAATAAATTTAGTGCTTGAATCCGTTGTTTGAGACCACGTTCTATCCATTCCCATTCGGTAGCATCTATAATACGAGGAATAAGATCAAATGGAAATATTTTTTCAACGCCTTGTTCATCTGCGTAAACGTTAAAAGTTATCCCCATTCGAAGTAAAGCATATTCAGCGGTGATTTGGCGGCGTATTAGCTCCCCGTTCGGAAAGTTTGCAATCCGTTCAACAAGCATTTGGACAGCTGGGCGTGCTTTCCCATCAGGAAAAAACATCTCATCATAAAATCCCTCGGTGTTGTATCCATCAAATTTGGTCATACTATACGTTCCTTCTATTTACTTTACCGAAATTAACAAGAACACCGTTTGTAGTCGCGCAAATCATCGCGCTAATTACATTTCCTATTCACACTCAGATGGTGTCCATCCACATAAAAAATTATGAAGTGTGTCACCATCTATGTTGAGCCAGCAAATAATTATGCACACTCCTCATAATTGATTGAGACAAGACACTTATCCATCCAGATTTCTATAGCAGTCACAAGGCAGCTTACCACGATTACATCTATAACAAAAATGTTGGGGAAAATATTTTCTGTGTACAACTATTAAGATGAGAAAAATAATTCCTATTATAATAGGAATATGTATATCAATATCGCTCATGTGATCACCTATTTATTTTTTTAATAACATTCATTACAGCGAATGGTTGAGAACTGTAATGATTTTATGATCTAACTATTTTATTACCTAAGACTCACGACTTGTACTGAATAACTTATTGTACAATATTGTTTTACATAAGTCCAATATTCAGCAAGTTTTCCTCATGACAGATATGCTCTTTAGTCCCGACAAATCATGCAGAATACCAAAAGCGTATTCTGCCAAGCGCATTTGGCGTTATTTGGTAAGGACGATATGTTTAGAATATATCACTAATGGACACATATCGTCCCTACGGGACTAAGATTGGTGATGGTCTCTGCTGCTATAAACATACCGTCCCTACGGGACTGAAGAGCTTTAACATATTCCGAATATACATAATAGGAAATGACCGAATTAATAAATTTATCTTCGGACATCTTATCATCTTTCACTGTGATGTGTGTCTGGTTCTACTTTTCCTCTAAAACAAGTGGCGGACGTTTGAAATACTCACGAATCTTGTTAGCAGCTGTAAAAACAGCACGTATCCGAATAATATGGCGTGCCAACCGCTTTTTCCCAGGAAAATCACTAATAACCAATCCTGATAAAATCGTTAATAATCCTTGTCCCGGTATACCGGGGACTGACATGAGTGCGCCAAATATTATAAGTACTCCTCCTACTAAATTTTTAAGTAAAGACACCAAAAAACGTAAAATCGGATTTTTGATATGTTGTCCCTGTTTTGTTTCAGTAAAATAGTCATGTGGTAGGAAGGTTATCAACGCAGTACACCCTGCAATACTCAATACTAAACTTGTTACTGAGAAAATTAGTACAAATGACTTGTAGGTTACTAATAACTGCCAAAAAGTTACAAACCACCCACTGATTTCCTGCCAACAAGTTTTTAACGCATCAATCAACCACAAGAGATTCTTCTCCTAACACCTTATCGGCGCGAAATGGCTCCGCCATCAATCGTCATTATATCGCCGCTAATGTAAGCGGCATCATCAGAAGCAAGAAACAACACTGCTCCAATATAATCCCATACTGTTGCACTTCGATCAAGCGGTGCATTCGGTGAAGCAGGTAATAATTCAGGAAGACTATCATCGGTAGGAAGATTTTGTGGCGCGTTCATACCTGTCGGTGCACCGCCTCCCGGTGCAACCGCATTCACAGTGATGCCGTGTGGACGCAGTTCCAACGCAAGACTGCGGGTTAAACGATTGACTGCTGCTTTGCTCACACAATAGCTTAAAACCCCAGCATGCGACTCCTCAGCAAAAATAGAGGAATTGTTAATTATTCGTCCCCGTATCTTTTGTGCTACCATGACCTTTGCAACTGCCTGCGCACACAACAAACATCCCTTAACATTAACCGCCATTACTTTGTCAAACCCTTCTGGCGTTAATTCAAAAAGTGTTTGGCGATTAATAATTCCTGCGTTGTTAAACAGAATATCAATTCTATTGAATGTTTCAACAGCGGTATCTACAGCAGCCTGAACTTGTTCTGGGACTGTGACATCTAACGGCACGGCAATAGCATTTCCACCTTCAGCGCGAATTTCTACTGCGACTGCATCCGCATTCCTACCACCTGCAACGACTACTGACGCACCTTCCCGTGCAAATGCTAAACATGCAGCTCTGCCGATACCTAACGGGCCGCCACCGCCTGTTACAAATGCTACCCGATTTTCGAAACGCATTTACTTCCTCATGCAAAGTTGTCTATAATTCATTATAGCACAATATGCGGTAGATAGGAAATGAAATTGTGGGGAGTTTATAGTAAAACGGACAATTAATGGGACACTTCTGTACCGCAAACTTTTAGTTTGCGTCCTCACATGCACAATCTAAATGAAGATTAATTTATTAATTCGGTAATTTTCGGTCCGTACGAAACACGCGTGCCCTGCTGCTGGCGAGGTTTCCTAACCTCGCCACATTACCGATTTATTTTCTTAATATTCATTTAGGTTGTGCATCGTTAGCCGCAACCTGACAGGTTGCGATACAAAGACATGTGCCAAAAAACGCAACCTAACAGATTGCGGTACAAAAGAAAGCACACACCCAGCGAACATAGAAAAAGAAAAGGCAGGCACCCAAAAAAGGTCCCTGCCCATGTTCTGTCTTGTCCGAGCGTTTACTCACTGCCCTGTTGTTTTACCGTTCCCCACGTTACTTTTTTTTTACCTTGTGGTGTAACGGACAATGTGCCTTCTATCCAGTCTGGATACTTCTCATTCCCTTCTCCCCGTGTCAAACGTTTGAGGGTTTGCGTGTTGAGATCGTAGCGATAAATATCATAATTCGGTTTCGGTTCATCGAGCAACTTTATGGCTAAAAGCAATGATTTGTCATTGCGCATCCAAGACGTAGTACTAACGAGCAGATTGTCGCCGAGTTGGTTATAAATGCCCTTTACTTGGCCTAACCTACCGCCAAGTGGCAAAATAGTGAGGCGGCATCGCTGTTTGCCGTTGTCCAACCATGTGCAATCTATAAACACAATCCGTTGCCCATCCGCAGACCACCTCGGAAAGAACCGCATCACAGGCATGCCCTCCGGGGCCGGAAGAAGGCCCCGCTGATCCTCGCCATTCGCTGACATCACATGAATATTTTTATCAAGGAAACCATTACCAATGCCAGGTAGGAACTTTTCGTAGACTATCTGTGTCCCATCGGGCGACCAATCGGGGACACCGGAACCTTGTGCACCTTCTGTTAGCTGCGTGACGTGCAACGTCGCAAGGTCTATGACATGCACCTCCCATCCTCCACTTCGCCCACTGTCAAAAGCGATTCTTTTTCCATCGGGCGACCAGGACGGATAGCCATCAGAAACGTTGTTGTCAGTGAGGCGTTGGACGTTTGTCCCGTCTGCGTTCATTATGAATAGTTCTGACGAGGTTTGATCCATATTCCTGTCCATGTCCCGGATAAAAGCGATTCTTTTTCTATCGGGCGACCAGCGAGGGTAAAAGTCTTTTGACACCGTATTTTTTGTGAGCCTGCGTCTTTTAGTGCCATCATCTTCCATCACGTAAATGTCACCTTCTATACAGAAGACAATCTTCGCATCAACAACAAACGCATCTAACAAGAACAGACAACAGATAAAGAAAATGACAGGGATATGTGGGCGAACAAAGGGGTTTAGACGTTTCATCGGTGGATACCTCCTGTGTAGGTGAGCATTTTGAGCAAGCGCCGCGAAGTGTTCGCGGCACTTGCGTTACGGTTTGATGAAGATGACTATTTGATCTCAAATTTAAGATAGGCGGACGAAGCGACCGTCGCTCCGTCGTCCCAAACGCCATCACCATCAAAATCGAATTTCAACCCTACCTCAACATCTCCTGTTGCAGTGTATTTCCCATCTTGTGCGTCTGACATATCGAACGTGAAGAGGGGCAAAAAGGATATCCAACTACCCGGCTGTACCCATCCTTTGTCTGCATCAGATTGCTGCTTAGGCAGACCTCTCTGTCTCCACACTGAGGCTGAGGCCGAATAATAATATCGGACAGCTATATCACTGGAATTCCAAATATTCGCATACGCACCGGTCTTGACTTGCTGTTTAACATAAAGAAGACCCAGCGAGGTCTGTGCTGAAACATCGTGGATATATAGATTGTCATGGTCGCTGCTACCAGCGGACAGGTTCATTGGCAGTAGACAGATTGTAGAAAAAAGCACTATCAGTGCCAAAATAAAAGTGTTCCGTAATGAAAATTGATAATACATGGTTTTCTCCTTATGCTTTTATAGCATATTGTTAGATTTATGGTATACCTTCATCTATTGCTTTAGCGGTAGGACTACCCGCTCCTTAAAAAAACTCGGGCACCCCTGCCGTCTAAAGCTTACATCTAAAAGTATATTTTAGTGAAAGGATACCCGCATCGATGTAAACTATTAGACGATATAACTATTATACTACATAAATAATAGAATATCAAATTAAATTGCAATTAACTCAAATTGGCATGTTTTTTTGGTTCTTGTTGTCTGAATCGCGGATTATCTTCGCACGCTCTACCCAACCTATAGGTAAATGTGCAATTTATATGCCAACGCTTAAACCGATATTCTACCGATTTTTGCACAAAAATGTGCAGCTGCTGTTGCTGTTGCACAATATGGGGCAGGCAGTGCATTGAGTGGGTGGTTGTCTGAATCGCGGAGGACAAAAAACGCAATTTGACAGATTGCGGGACAGAAAACACCTGTAGCATAACCTGTTAGGTTGTGACACAAAACCGCAACCTAAATGAAGATTAATTTATTAATTCGGTAATTTTCTATCCGTCCGAGGCAGGTATACTCCCCCGCTGGCGAGGTTTCCTAACCTCGCCACATTACCGATTTATTTTCTTAAACTTCATTTAGTTTGTGCATTGTTAGCCGCAAACTAAAAGTTTGCGGTACAAAGAGAGTTCTGCGATCTTATAAATCCGATGACCCTGCTTCAGACACGCCTAATGCGGGGCGAAAGCGCGCCTACGTAGGAGGCAAAATGTCTTAAGTTGACACCTATAGGTTGTGCAGAAACGGAACACAACCTAACAGGTTGTGGGACAACACATGCAGTCCGTTAGGCTTGCTAAACGCATAGATCAAAAGTGTTCAGGTAATTCTAAAATCTACTATCTACGGGATAAATTTCTTGTAGGAAGGTCTTGTAAACTCAATTTCCGTTCAAATGTGTGGGTGCGGCTCACAAGATGGTGGGAACAGTTAGGGAAGACTTAAAAACCGAGTTTTCTAAAAACTCGGTTTTAAGGAAACGTTTTATCCGAAAACGAATTGGGTTATTCTTGTGTATGGCATGCCATAATGTCCCAAGTGATTCCAAATTTATCAGTACATTTGCCGTAGTAGGAACCCCAGAACACATCGCCCATCGGCATCATGACTTTGCCGCCATTAGATAGTTTCGCAAACACTTGGTCTGCATGCGATCTGTCACCCGTTTCAAAGCAGAGCGAAAAGTTGTTACCTGGTACACGTGGCGGACCGAACGACGAACAGGTATCGCTTCCCATCAAGACATTGGATCCAATCGGAAGGGAAACGTGCATAATACGATCCAAATCTTCCTCATCAACGCCAAGGTCCTCTGGAGCCTCACGGAATGTTGAAATGTTCATAAACTCTCCACCGAAAACGGAGCGATAGAATTCAAACGCTTCGCGACATTCATTGTTGAAGGTTAAGTAAGTGTTGAGTGTCATAATCTTCTCCTAAAAAGTGTTATATAGTAAATTATGTAAATAACTTTACATATATTCTGTAGGAGCGATCTCCGAATCGCGACAAAACCCATAATAGTCGGGAATCGGAGTTCCCTCCTACAACTCATATGTAAAGTTAATTGTAGGATCCACTATAATTAATTCTTGCAGGTCGTCAAACCTATCCATATATAACACGTTTTGGAAGTTATTTTGGTTTCAATTCTGAATCACCGTTTTTTATAGAGAACGATCCATTTTACGTAAGATTTCGTCCCGCAATCTGTTAGTAAATCAACGGTATGAATCATGCAGCATCATGTAGAATGCCTTATGTGCATTCTATCAAGCGAATGCTGCCTATGGCATTCCCCGTGTTCTCACAGACACAACCTAAATGAAGATTAAGAAAATAAATCGGTAATGTGGCAAGGTTAGGAAGAAATCAACGGTATGAATCATGGCGAATGCCATAGGCGCATTCGTCTTTAGGCATTCCCCGCCTCGCCAGCAGCAGGGCACGCGTGTTTCGTACGGACCGAAAATGACCGAATTAATAAATTAATCTTCATACAGATTGTGGTACTATAGTAAAACTTACAATTAATGGGACACTTCTGTAGAGCAACATGTTAGGTTGCGGACTAAGATGCACAACCTAAATGAAGATTAAGTAATTAATCAGATAATTCTGAAAATCTGTTATAGTGTTCATCAAGGAGGAACAATCTTATGGCAAAACGACACACTCTTGACCTGACTGATGAACAGAAAGAAACCCTTTTCAAACTTCGTGATAGTGGGAACCCCGCATATCTGCGCGAGCGTTCCGCTGCAATGTTAAAGATCGCCGCAGGTATGTCTCCACATAAAGTCGCACTGAACGGTCTACTGAAAAAACGCAAACCTGATACCGTCTATCACTGGTTGTGCCGATTTCGTGAGCAAGGCATCTCTGGGCTTTTTCAGAAATCTGGCAGAGGTAGAAAACCTGCACATGCCCCGAAGTCTGAAGAAGACGCAGAGGCAGAACTTCAAACTCTTGTGAGTATGTCGCCAGATACTATCCCGGGACAACCCACGCGTTGGACGCTGCAACATCTCAAGATATCAGTGCCGTGGCTTACTAACATCTCAGTGCCAGGTGTGCATGGCATTCTCTGTCGGCTCGGTATTAGCTACAAGCGTGGTAGAACCTATATCCATAGTCCAGACACTGACTATAAGCAAAAAATGATATGTGTTCCTCAGGCGTTGGAAATCGCAAAGCAAAATCCTGATACACATGTTGCGTTCTACCAAGACGAGTTTGCATTCCACCGACGCCCGACCTTAGCAAAAGATTGGACGCAGCGTGGCACGAAAAAACCACTTGCCCATCAGGGACTGGGTTCGGACCAGACCTGCTTTGGAATAGGCGCACTGAACGCACATACTGGCGATGTCGTTTATCAACAAGTAGAGAGTGCCACGGTGTTAGCAACACATGCGTTTTACACAGAAGTTTGTCATCGGTATCCCAAGGCTAAACATATTTATATGATCCAAGACAATCGCCCTATTCACCTCCATGTGCGCCTCTTGGAAGCACTTTTACCACAGACATCATCGTTTAAGAAGCCACTCCCACCGAGTTGGTCAAAGGGTGCTACGAAAATAGAGCCACTTGCTCAGTTGCCAATAGAGATATTACAACTACCAACCTATGCGCCGTGGACGAACCCGATTGAAAAACTATGGAGATGGGTGCACCAATCTATTTTACATTTACATCGTCTCACGGATGACTGGGAAACCCTTCAACAACGAGTGCTTACGTTTATGAAACAGTTTAAAGGCGGTTCAAAAAGACTCCTACGATATGTAGGGTTATTACCCGTTTAATAAATTAATCTTCATACGGGACTAAAGAAAGTTTGGATGACGTTTTTCTATAAACATATCGTCCCTACGGGACTGAAGATCACTTAAAATGTTCCGAATATGCATAATGAAAATTATCGATTTAATTACTTAATCTTGATACAGTTTGCGCTACAAATCTTTTAAAATGCGTTTCACAACCTGCTTCTGTTGCCCACGAATCGCTGGTTGTTCCAGTTCGTAGACCTCATCCGAGATCAAATGTTTATGTTCTTCTTTAGGCAACGCACCATGTGAACCGTTATCAATATATCGGTTGAAAACGGTAAAGCGAGGATAATCTTCTGTCCAACGTCTGGCACCGTGGTACAGTGCTTCTGTGAAGATGACACAATCACCAGCATTGACAGGCACGTTAATGACAGTCGGGGAACCGTCGTAAATAGATAGATTATCGGGTGGGTCAAAGTTTCGTTTGTGGCTTCCGGGTAGACAGACAAAACCGGTTCCTTCAGGGACATCGACCAAAGATGTGCCAGCGTTGATAAAACCAGCGTGAGGTTCTCCATTTTCCACACCGTAGTCCTGTCCAGACGCATGAAAGTTGATGTCATCAGAGGTAGTGTAGTTTTTGGTCAAGGCACAGTCTACAAGGCAAGGTGCTGCGCGCGTCAGAGCAATAATGACGCGCATAATATCAGGATTAAGCACAAGCCGTTGGAAAACTGCATCACCGTATTGCACATTGTTTATCCAATGCGCAATCGTTGAATTATAGGGACTGTTGCGTGAAGTTGAAGTCAGTGGTGGTGGTAATTCCGCTAACGTCATGTCGTGCCAACGATTGCCCAATTCTATCATCAATTGAATATCTTCAGCTGGCACGACATTGCGGAGAATGATGAATCCGTGATGATCAAAAAACCATTTTTCTTCAGATGTTAACATTTGAGTTCCTTTCAATCCATCTGTTGAATTCTTCTAAAGACGCAACCTTTTCCGTAAGTACTGCCCGGTAGACTGCCATGCTATTGTAAACATCTCCCCGATAATCGGGGCGTTGAGATACAGCGTGTTTAATGCGTAAGATGACAGTACGATCTACTTGCTGCAGCTGACTGTGCAACACATCAAAGTCAGCCATGTGTGCTTCATAATCTGTTTCGCCATATCCCCAGAGGTCTATCTTCCATTCCCGTTTTGCATAGTCAAGCCTAATTCCCCAATAAAGCCCGTGATCAAATCCCGGAAAATTACGAATAAAGTGATTAGAATACGACATTTTTGTAACGTGAAACTTTGTTGCAATCCTTTTTCCAATCTCAAAGAATAACCCGACATCTTGCGCATCTGGCAGTTTCATGCTGATGTCAATATCAGGCCACGTCATCATATCCAGCGTGTAACTGCCGATAACCCGTGTTGTGCCAAAGGAACTAAGTATAGACAGCAAACCTTCGTGATTAAGCAGATTGCTTGCTTCGTTCCGTAGTGAACGTGAATGGGCAATAATCTCTTTGTCGGTCATCAATAATTCCTATGGAGATGAGCAATCCTTTTCAATTATGCACTTTACGCAATGTACAGGGCAGGATTCCGTTCTACCTCTGTCAGAAGTGTATCAACATACGTCTTTATATGAAACAGACGACAGTCTGAGTCTCCGATTTTACCTCGCCTTAATTTTCCGAGTCCATCCCAAAATGCACCAAGTTTTGGTCGATTTAGATCAAAAACATTTGCTTCGGCATTGTCAGCAAGGAGTTTATTAAAATAAATTACCTCAACGAGATGAATATAAGTTGAGCTTTGATAATCCACACCGATCATGAGGAGCTTTGCATTCGCTACATACGCACGGAACATTGGAGAATGCGTGCCGTAAGTCTTGCCCCAAGGTGGGTAATCCCACGGGGATTGATACCCATCACATCGGAGATGATCGGCGACAAACGCTTCCGCACCTTTCCCGCGCGCAGCAACAGAGTGCGAATAGTGGTCTGAACGATAGGTGCCGGGCATCTGTCGGAAAAACTCCGTCAACCATCCCACAGTAGAAGGTGTTTTTTCAACATCCCACGATTGGACACGTTCTTCTCGACTCGGCAAAAGGTTGAATGAGGGCATCAATATCAGTCCCTCTTCTCCGATAACCGTTTCAAGCGCAGAGATTACTGTGCTTGCTCCCCCTTCAACTTGTCCTAAACTCTTGAAAGACGAATGGATAAAAAGTGTATCAGTTTTTTCAATGCCAAGATTGGAAAAATCTTTGATGAGTTTTTCACGTGTGTAAGGTGTTTTCATTTTACGAAGTCGGGTTACAAATCCAAAGTGGATTCGGCAAGTTAAACAGCACCATACTTTTTCAATAACTCAACGATTTCTTCGGAATCTGTCCTGCGCATTTGCTGAGCGACTTGTAGCGGCGTTACCCCCTTTACGGTTCTTGATATTGGGATTTGCACCTTGAGTAAGCAACGCTTCTAATGCAGCACGCTGCTTTTCACGATTTTTTATCGTGGATCGGATTGCTTCATATAGCGGTGTTTCGCCGTTGTTGGCGGTAGCATCAATATTTGCACCATTTTCTATCAATACATTGATAACTTTGAGGAAACCTGCTTTTGCTGCACAATGCAATGCTGTTTTCCCTTTGCTACTTCGGACATCAATATCCGCACCGAGTTTCAAAAGGCTCAAAACCTTTTCGGGATGTTCTCCCTTATCCCCACGGCATGCGTAGGGCAGTGGAGGCCAACCCATCTTATCCGGTGCGTTTATGTCTTTAGACGGAACACCATGAGACTTGAGCAGCACGCTCATCTCAGAATTATCATCATAAATTCTCGGTGCTTTGCTCGGATCAGCACCATTTTCGAATAGCAATTTAACAATGTCCACTCTATCAGCAGATACAGCGTGATCCAGCAAGAGTTTACTGTGCGGTTCAATTATTGCGCCTCTTGAAATAAGCAGTTCAACAATCCGTATGTTTTCTCCAACGATAGCGTAGCAGAGAGGCGTGGCACACTCCGTATCTCTGTGTTCAAGTTCACCGGACGGTAGCATTACAGATTGAAGGTATCCGCTATTGACAAGATTAGGGTCGTTATCAAGAAGTGAAAGTGCAGTATCATAATCACCGAGATAGGCAGCGGTATGAACATCAACTATTGCACCTTGTTGTAACAGATATTCCGCCACCTCATCACGTCCTTCGTGTCGCGCAACGCAGTAAGGTGTTATCTCGAGGTCGTGTTGACTGAGATGGCAACCGGGAAGATTCATATCGGCACCTTGTTCTACGAGAAATTTAACGACTTCTAATTTTCCACGATATGCGGCTTCCCATAACATTGTCCTACCGTGCGAACCAATAGTGTGGAGCCATTCAGGTTTGTCATCTAAAAATTGCCGAACTGCCTTAACGTCACCACGACCTGCCGCAGCAACAACGATTTTAAGGAAGTCGCTCTGTTTTCCAGTAAGTTGGGTTTTTGGCATTACACCGCCCTCATGAAAGTAGTTTATTTTTCAATTCGTATCTACTACGCGAGGTCTTCCACCGATTGAAGGTGCCATGAGCATCCGTTTCTGTTGTTCGGTTAACTCTCCGTATTTGCTGATGTCGTAGTAATTTCCTGACCAAGCCGAATGCCCCGGACTGTATTTGTATAACAAGGAACGACGTTGATGTTCCGCTTTCCACGGCATTGTACCGTGAACAAGTGCCTCCGTAAAAAACAACACATCTCCTGCTCCAAGTGCAGGTTGAACAACATAGTGTACTGGGCGCTCAAAGTTGCGAACGTCTGGTGGTATTTCTCTCAAAAAGTTGCTTTTGTGGCTTCCTGGGATGCATGCGAATCCGCCTGCGCCTTCAGGTGCATCTGCAAGGTTATAAGTCATTACACATAACCCATTCCGCATTACACCATCACGATACTTATACCAGTGATCACCTTCGGGCCCGCCCGGGTGACCGCCATCTTCACCACCGTGTAGTCCACCCCGTCCTTCACCACCTTTCATGAAAATGGGGTAGTCGTGATCAAGACGGACGTTTGGACCTAACAAATCAATTAGATAGGGTAATATTTTTGGATGGTCAATAAGTTTTTTAAACGGTTCACCCCAAAGACTTGGAGGTCCTTGCATTTCACCTTTGTCAATAAAGGCGTTCATCTCTGCGACTTCATCATCTGTCAAAACGTCTTTAATTATCAGATAGCCTTCAAGGTCTACAGCAAATTTCTCTTCACCTGTCATGGATATGAATTCCTTTCTATGTAATGGTTATCAGTTTTGGTGCTATATTCTATATGTGAACAGTCAATTTCATTTCTATCCAATAACGCGCGGTCTTCTGCCAATGGAAGGTGGCAAGAGCATCCGTTTCTGTTGTTCAGTCAAGTTGTTATATTGGCTAATGTCATAGTAATTTCCTGACCAAGCGGAATGTCCAGGACTATATTTGTATAGCAAAGCACGCCGCTGATGCGTTGCTGTCCACGGCATTGTGCCGTGAATGAGTGCCTCAGTGAAAAACAGCACATCTCCCGACTCAAGTGGCGGTTGAACGACATAATGTGCAGGACGTTCAAAGCTGCGTACCTCTCTCGGAATTTCTGGTGCGAAATTGCTTTTGTGGCTTGCTGGAATACACGCAAACCCGCCTACACCTTCCGGGGCATCCGCCAAATTGTAGGTCATTACACACAATCCATTCCGCATCACGCCATCGCGATATTTATACCAGTGATCCCCTACATTTCCACCTGCACGCCCGCCATCTTCGCCACCGTGCAATCCACCCCTTTTTTCGCCTGCGTCCATGAAGATTGCGTAATCGTGATCGAGACGGACATGCGGTCCCAATAACTCAATAAGGTACGGAAGTATTTTTGGATGGTCAATCAGATTCTTAAACGATTCTCCCCAAAGACTCGGTCGTCTATTCATTTCACCTTTGTCAATAAAGGCGTTCATTTCTACCACTTCGTCTTCAGTCAAAACGTTCTTAATGACGAGATAGCCTTCAAGGTCAACCTTAAATCTTTCTTCACCTGTCATTTATACCAACTCCTTCCTCTCTATAGAAAACAATGTTCACATCACGATGCGACTATCTCTGTCCGAACGTCCGTAACGAAAGCAGCCACATCAAATTTTGGATAGATGCGTTGAAGTTTTTACCGATAATCAAGCCATCTTGTGTCATCAAATCAAAAGCGTTCGTTGTGGTATATGAGCCACTGACTACCTCCATCCATAAACCTTAATACCTACACAGTATTTCCATCTTGCTTGAAATGATAACATATCTTCTGAACAGATGTCAACGGATATGCAAAGTTTTTGACAAAGCTGTACCACTCGGCTTAGGTAAAGAATACGTGAGAATAAAAAGTTTCACCCGCGTGGTCATTGACTTTATCACAAGCAATTGCACGTCCTTTTACATGAGCAACTTAATTTTCTATTGACTTGCAAACCCATCCTTGCTATCATTAAGCAAGCATGTGATAAAAATAACAAAATTTGATGAGGAACTACGCCATGAAAGGCAAACAGATAATCATGCCAGCGAAACGTTCGGCAACGTTAGAGGATTTTGAAGTTGATGAAACGTTGGCACCGAACCAGATTTTACTCAAAACACATTACAGTTTGATTAGCCCCGGCACCGAAGGGGCAGGATATACCGGTTTAGAGAGCGGTACTCGGTTTCCGCACGGATCGGGTTACACGGCTATTGGCGAAGTACTAAAAGTTGGAGATCACGTAACAAAATGCGCTGTTGGAGATTTCGCTTTCTGCTATAGTTCACACGCTTCTATCGTCAAAACCGCCTCGGTGATGCTGGCGTTCAAACCGCCATTGGAGGTAGATCCGAAACTGATACCGTTTGTACGAATGGCAACGGTAGCCATGACTTCATTGCGTGTGTCGTCCGTTGAATTTGGCGACACCGTCGTTATTATCGGTTTGGGATTAGTTGGCAACTCCGCCTCACAACTTTTCAATTTGGCAGGGATGAAGGTAATTAGTGTTGAACGGGTACCTGAACGGATAGAAATTGCGCGGAAATATGGTGTCCAACACCTGATTAATCCTGACGAAGAGGATGTCCTTGAACGCGTCAAAGCTTTAACTAACGGACAAAAAGCGGAGGTTACCGTTGAAGCAATCGGTAATCCACGGCTTGTCGAATTGGCATATCAGTTGACTCGTACCAAAGGAGAGGTTATCTTACTCGGTTCGCCACGCGGCGAGTATATCACAAATGTAACTGCCATACTCAATTATACACATCTTATCGGTTTAGGTGCGATTACGCTGCGAAGCGCGCATGAATGGGTTTATCCGACAATGCATTCAGGTGAATCGAAACATTCGCTTGAACGGAATTCACAAATAGTTTATTCCCTTATCAAGGAAGGTAAATTCAAAGTTGAGGAATTGCTAACACATGTAATAAATCCCGAAGATGCGCAATCCGCTTATGATGGCTTGACTGATCATAAGGATAAATACTTAGGTGTCGTCATGGATTGGACACAAATTTAAAAGTAGTAGGCACAACTTGTGTATTATAAACCAGGACTTACGCATTTTTTTTATAGTAAAATCCGAAAATATGTGGACATCTTAATGAACAATCCCACACGCTCGCGCTGGCGAGGTTTCCTAACCTCGCCAATGTCCAGGTAATTGTGGTTTGGACTATAAAGTCCCTGATAAGAGGGTTAAATCGTTGAAATGCCGACTTTTTAATCCCGCTAACCCCTTTATATGAAGTTTAAGAAATGAATCGGTAATGTGGCGAGGTTAGGAAGAAATCAACGGTATGAATGCCATTTAGGCATTCCCCGCCTCGCCAGCAGGGGACACACCTGCATTGGACAGAAAAGGACCGAATCAAAAATTAATCTTCATTCAAGGGAAATGCGTAAGTCCTGATAAACGTGAGTTCGATCCAAGTTTTTGTACCGCATACTGTCCGAAGATTTATTTATTAATTCGGTAATGTTTCCCGAAAACATATCTGGCAAAGAAAATCAAAAAATGGTATACTTGTTAATCAAAATTATCTGTATACCACCAACCATAATTGATTCAAAACACATTTATTGATAGCGAAGCAGATAGATTGCTGCGCGCACAAAAGGAGGAAGTTAATGCAACGTCTATTCACTTTTTGCATCTGTTTGGTACTAACAAGCGGTTTTTGCCTTCCGATAATCGCACAAGAGACGAAACAGGAGGCTAAACCTGCTACACAAGCAACACCTGCAAAACAAAAAAAGGAATATGAAGATTTTAATAAAGTCATTGAAAACAGCAAAAGTTATCAAGGTTTTTTCAAACTATATCAGAAAAAAGAGAATCTTTATTGCGAAGTCCAACCGTCGCAATTAAATAAACCATTTCTATGCATGATAAGCATCGCTCGCGGATTAGGAACAGGGTACCTTCTCTCAGGTATGACCATGGATGAATGGTTACTTGAGTGGAGACGTGTTGGAGATAAGGTGCATCTTATCCGCAAAAATGTCCGTTTTCGTGCTGATAAAGGAACACCCATAGCAGAGGCAGTAGACTTGGGCTATCGTGATTCTGTACTTTTTGCTCTCAAACTTGAAAGTGTCCATCCGCAACGAAAGAGTTTGTTAGTAAATATTTCGCCTATATTTTTATCCGATCTACCACCTTTAGCCGGACAAATAGGCGGCGGTGCCCGATTTGACAAAGGACGTAGCACGTGGGGAGCAATTAAAGCGTTTCCCAAAAACGTTGAGTTGAGAGTTGATGCGGTTTACGCTGCGAGTGGCAGTCGTGAAACAATTCCTGACAGTCGTGGTATCCAATTATCAGTACACTACAGCCTTGCAGAATTACCATCAAACAATTATCAACCGCGTTTGGCTGATGATCGTATGGGACATTTCATGACAACAGTTAAAGACTTCTCACTTAAAACCAGTGATGAACCATTTATTCGTTATGTCAATCGTTGGCACTTAGAAAAAGCCGACAAAAATGCAGAACTTTCTCCGCCGAAAGACCCAATTATATTTTACATAGAGAAAACCGTTCCACACCGTTTTCGTCCTTATGTTCGGCAGGGAATTTTGGAATGGAACAAGGCATTTGAAAAAGCAGGTTTCATAGATGCAATTGAAGCGCGGATTCAGCAAGATCATGAAGACTGGGACCCTGAGGATGCCCGGTATAATACAATTCGCTGGGTTGTAGGTGCATCCTTTGCAATTGGCCCCTCTCGTGTGAATCCGTTGACAGGACAGATTCTGGATGCCGATATACTTGTCGGTGAAAGTTGGATCCGATCTTGGATGCGTGAGTATACCACTTTCTTTGATGAAGTAGAACATGAGCGTAACCACCCAGTTGACCATTCATCACGACATAACTGTCAAATGGCTACTGGGCTTGCCCGTGAAATGAGTTTCATGGCGAGCGTTTTACAAGCACGCGGCATAATTGACGATGGAGAACTGCCAGAAGAGTATATCGGACAGGCACTCAAAGCATTGATTATGCACGAAGTTGGTCACACATTGGGATTACGACACAACTTTAAAGCGACTACGATATATTCCCTTGAAGAATTGAACAAGAAAAAGGATGAAGCACTCCACGGTTCAGTAATGGATTATGATGCGGTAAATATTGCGCCAGAAGGAAAAAAACAAGGAAATTATTACACACCAACAATCGGTCCTTGGGATTACTGGGTGATTGAGTACGCTTATAAGCCAATTGGTGGCAACAAACCCGAGGCAGAGCTGTCCGAGTTACAGAAAATCGCATCGCGTGCCGCATCTCCAGAACTGAGATATGCAACTGATGGCGATGCTTCTATGTATCAATATCGCGACCTTGATCCGTTAGTCAATCGTTGGGACCTTGGTGCGGATCCACTTGAATTTGCTAAACAACGTCAAGCTATTGTCGCTGGGCTATGGGACGATATTGCAGACAAAGTTACACAAGATGGAATGGGGTACCAACGTGTCCGACGGGCATTTAGATCTCTGCTGGGACAATATAGTCGTGGCATGTTCCTCGCAACGCGTTTCATCGGAGGGCAATATCACCACCGAGACCATAAAGGCGATGAAAACGGTCGTTTACCTTATGTGCCTGTTCCAGCGAAGAAGCAGCGAGAAGCACTAAAATTTATCAAAGAACATGCACTCTCAGATAAGGTTTTCGATTTCCCCCCTGAATTGTTAAATAGTATTGCAATTACGCGGTGGAGTGATTGGGGAACAAGTAGTGGAAATTCATCACGTCTGGATTATCCGATCCATGATGTTATTCTGCGAAATCAGAGCCAAATTTTGGGACGGTTGCTTGATCGCAATGTTCTTGCACGTGTTCAAGACACAGAACTGAAGTTTTCGGACAATGAAGATGTGTTCACAATGCCAGAACTCTTTACAGGAATTACGGATGCTGTTTGGGTAGAACTTGATAAGAATGCTGATGCCAAACAGTGGACAAATTCAGATGCGTTTATCTCAAGTTTCCGGCGTGGTCTGCAGCGTGAACACCTGAAACAGCTGATTAAACTCGTGCTTGACGCAGATAGCGGCACACCTGAAGATGCAAGGTCACTTGCCCGTCTCCATCTCGGACAAATCAATGATCGCATTAAAAACGTGCTACAAAAATCTAAGAATAAGTTGGATGATTACAGTGTAGCACACCTTGAGGAATCGCAAATTCGCGTTGAGAAGGCGTTAGATGCCAATTTCCAAGTTGAGAAACGTTAAGTGTTTGTCTGTTGTTTCAAGAATAATATGCCATATTATGGTGTTACATTGTAGGCGCGCTTTGTAAGCGCGCCTATCATTATAGGTAATATCTGCCGCGCTTCGTTAAAAGGAGATGAGAAAGATGAAAACATTACACCAATTCATCATTACCTTATCCTTGCTTACAGCACTATTTCTGCAAAATGCCTCTGCTCAAGATTACGCCAAATCGAATTTGCCGGAAGGTGCGAAATTACGTATTGGCAAAGGAACATTGGGTGAAATCGCTTATTTTTCAGATGGCACTCGGTTTGCAGTAGCGACTTCAGTTGGGGTTTGGATATACGACTCCATTACTGGCAAAGAATTATACCAACTTACTGACCATACAAATGGTGTGGGCAGAATATACGTTTCTCCCGACGGAAAAACTTTCGCTGTCACAGATACTCACAATTCGATTGTGGAAATTTGGGATGTCGAGTTGGGTAAGATTTTGAATTCCTTCTCAGGACATTTGAGTCATCCTTATTGTGGTGGCGGCACCATTACAACTGTTCGCTATTCCACAAGTGGAGAAACAATTGCTTCTGGTAGTACTGACAAAACTGTCCGCTTATGGAATACCACTACGAATAAACACTTAAAAACGTTTTCTGGACATACAGATAGGATCAGTTCGGTTGCATTCTCTCCAGATGGCAAAACCCTTGCAAGTGGCAGTAATGACGGAACAATTCTGCTGTGGGAGGTTCCATAATAAAGGATAGAAATAGTAGATGGAAATTCTCCAATATACGCCCGACATGCTATCTTCTTTAATCCAATTTTATAATCACCTAACTATCGACGTACCGTACTGTTATCCTGTCAAGGAAGATGAATTTGCACTTGCTATGAACAGTGTTGTCACTGGTGAATATAATAATGGTGGAGAAAAACATAACTCCGAAAGAGTTTTCATAGCAAAATCTGACGACACAATTAAAGCCTATGTTCACACCGTTCTAAGTCTTAAGGCGGAAAATGAGGAAGAGGATGTAGGTTTTACTCGTTTCTTAGGTTATGAACGGGGTGAACGGAACGCTGGACAAGTTGTCCTTGAAAAGGCTGAGGAATACTTCAAAGCATGTAATGTATCACGCATCTATGCTTTTTCACAGAATCGTAGATATCGATTTTATCATTTTGAACATGCATATCTATCCGATGCACTTGATCATGTTCAGGGACTCTTAGGATATAACGGTTATCGTAGGTCTGATGGAGAGGTGTTTTTGGATTGGGAAAACTACGAAGTTCCACCAATGAAAGCACCTATACCCATAACACTAAATGTAGAATGGCAACATGGACGAGGTCAACGACCAAATATACACCTTGAAGCACATCTTGATGATAAAAAGGTTGGTGAGTGTGATTCCCTCTCTTGTGGAGAGTTTTCAAACCATCCCGATGCACAAGACTGGCTCCACACCGTTTGGTTGGGTATTGAAGACGATTTTCAAGGACAAGGTCTGGGAAAATACTTACTTCAGTACACACTGCAGGAGATGCGCAAAGTCGGATATAAACATGCCGCAATTAGTACAAACTGGGAAAATTACCGCGCATTTCTTTTTTATAGCAACTACGGTTATCGGGTTGTGGATTGGACCTACGAGTACGAAAAAGTCTTTTCTGAAGTTGCGGTTTAGATGGAAAAGTTTTACTGTGGGACGTTCCACAAAAGAGAGTAAAAAATAGATGGAAATTTTCAAATATACACCCGATATACTGATACTGATACCTGTAACACAATTTTACAATCGTCTGACCTCCAACGTTCCGCATTGCTATCCCGTGAATGAATCGGAATTGGCTCATGCGTTGATCAGTGTCACAGGCCAAAGCGAAAATACTGATGATGGTCTTAAGTCAGAAACAGCGTTTGTCGTGATGCAAAATGGCATGGTGCAGGCGTTTATTCACGTAGGTTACTATCAGGACGAAAATGAAAACAGTGAGAAAGTGAACAATGGTGTTATTAGATTTTTCGGTTATGAACGCTGTGCGCGGCATGCTGGACAAGCTGCACTTGAAAAGGCAGAAACCTATCTAAAAACTTATAACGTTTCGCGAATTATCGCTTTTTCTAAAATCTATCGGTACCGTTTCTACCACTTTGAATATGCACACCTATCAAATACACTTGACCACGTTCAAGCACTGCTCGGACTAAACGGGTACCAACGTTGTAACGGACAGGTGTTTTTGGATTGGGAAAACTTCACTGCAGCACCAACACCTTCAAATCAATCAGTAACGCTTTCTGTAGATTGGAAAGAGGGGCGTGGCAAACTACCAAACTGTAACATAACGGCACGCAAGGATAATGAAGAGGTTGGGGTCTGTTGGAATGTTTCTTGCGGTGAATTTTCAACCCATCCTGACGTGCAAGATTGGGTCTATACCGACTGGCTTGGTGTTGAAGATAATTACCAGGGACAGGGTTTAGGGAAATACTTGCTCCAATATTCACTTCAAGAGATGCACAAAGTCGGATACAAGCATGCCTCACTTAGCACGGATTGGAATAATAATCTTGCATTGCTCTTTTACAGTAACTGCGGTTATAAGGTTGTGGATTGGACTTATGCGTTCGAAAAAGTGCTGTAATTACTGTCTACCTAAAGGGAAAATAACAGATGAATTTTCACCAAATGCGAAACATAGACCTAAAAAAAGAACTCAAAAAACGTGGATTGAAAGGGTACTCATCGTTAAGAAAAGCCGAATTAATTGAGTATCTCTCAACAGGAATCCATCCACTAAAAAACCCCAAAATATCTCCTGCTATTGCGGCGGGTGATATTCGCGATCCTTCATCTGAAGGTCCAGAATATTCACCAACTATTTTAGGAGGAACACCCGAAAATCTTCCTATTAACCAAATTTTATCAGGGGACTGCTTAAAAATTCTTTCTTCTTTTCCAGATGGTGTCTTTGATTGCTGCATTACTGATCCGCCGTTCAATATGTCTAAAACAAAGGGATTGGATTGGGCATTTAGTTCTCATGTTACAATGCAGGAACAATGGGATATTTTTTCAAAGGACGACTATTTTCAGTTCTCGGTAAATTGGATAAAAGAGGTACTGAGAGTGCTAAAGACAAACGGAAATCTATTCATTTTTGGCTCTTTTCACTGTATCTTTACAATTGGTTTTATTCTTCAAAATATGTTTGACAGGCGAATTATTTCTCAAATTGTTTGGTTCAAACCGAATGCGCAGCCTAATATTACCTGTCGAATGTTCACCGAGTCTACTGAATTTATTATTTGGGCAGTCAACAATGAAAGCAAAAAAGCCAAAAACTGGACGTTCAATTATGAAATAATGAAGGCAATGAACAACGATAAGCAGATGCGAAACATGTGGGAAATTCCGCTTACCCCACGATCAGAGAAAAAGCACGGTAAACACCCTTCTCAAAAACCTGTAGCAGTTGTCAATCGGATTATATTGGCAGGAACTAATGAAGGCGATCTCATCCTTGACCCGTTCTCTGGTTCTGGGACTACAGCAGTCGTTGCTGAGCAACAAAACCGTAAATGGATAATGATTGAGAAGGACGAAACATATAACCAAATTGCGCAGATGCGCATTGATGAATTGTCTAATAGGTTGTTTGAGGATGATTCAAAAAACGATTGGCAATAGGATATAGTATGGAACGGCAAGAAGCAGTTCGGAAGTTATCAGCTATAGTGGGTAAAGACCTTCGCACGCTTGCTGAAAAGTACGAGGTTACAATATTTAAAGGCAAAAAGATCAATAAAGGTTGGGCAGGACATGTCCTTGAAAGACACTTAGGTTTGCCTATTAATTCCTCACGATCACCAAACTTCGGATCTTGGGAACTAAAAGCAATTCCTTTAAAATTCTTGAAAAGTGGTAAGTTAACTGTTAAGGAGACAATGGCTGTAACAATGATTGATCCGTATAATGTGGAACGGACTGAATTTGAAAACAGTCATTTGCTTATCAAATTAAGACGAATGATCGTAGCAGCAAGAATTTGGGAAAGTAAACAGGAAGAAAGATCAATTTTACATCGCGTAACGACTTTTGATTTGGACGATCCAGAAGTTTATAATCAAGTAAAAGCAGATTATGATTTAGTTAGAGAAACAATCCGCACTAAAGGTTTCTCTGCACTTACGGGTAAAATGGGTGTATACATTCAACCGAGAACAAAAGGTGCTGGACACGGGAGTACCTCAAGAGCCTTTTATGCCAGAACATCTTTTCTGAAAAAATTCATCTTCCCTGAATTTTCTGATAAAAAATAAAATAATGATCGTGCACAGACTTTACATTGGATAGACATAAGGAGATGTTGAAATGGAGCAACTAAAAGAGCTTCGCGTATCAAACGATGCAATGGACAATTTAGAAGAGTTACGCGCCCGGATGTCAGAAGCGGGGTACCTTTTCTTCAAGAAACTGCAAGACCCTGATAAACTCTTGGCGTTGCGGAGAGAGATGCTAACGACAATGCAGGAAGGCGGTTGGCTCGTTGCAGGTACCGACCCGATGGATGGCATCGCTGATATTTCTACACAGTGTACCGAGGGGGATCCTGAATACACTGATGTATACCATGAAGTGTATAAGTTAGAGGCGTTCCACCGTTCTGGACATTGGACCGAAGTCGTTGATATGGTAGAAAAAATTATCGGTAGAGAGGTGCTGCCACATCCGCAGAAGATAGCACGTCTCTGGTATCCGAAATACACCGCGCACACGACACCGATACATCAAGACTTTGTTCACTTCCAAGGCAACTTTCAGACCTACACCTGTTGGGCACCAGTCGGTGATTGTCCGATAGAATTAGGAGGTTTAGCTGTCTTACCGGGTTCGCATAAAGTCAATAAAGTCATGGAACATCACTTTTCACTCGGTGCTGGTGGTTTATGCGTTAATACTGACAAATTGTCAGGTGAATGGCATTCCACGGACTATGAAATCGGAGATACACTGATCTTTCCAGCATTGACCATTCATAAAGCACTACCGAATTTGACCGAAGATCGGCTTCGCGTGTCACTTGACAATCGGTATCAGGCAGCTGACGATCCGATTGCCGAACACATGCTTGAACCACACCTTAACATTTTCAACTCCCTTCAGTGGGACGATGTTTATCACGACTGGAAATCTGATGATCTCAAGTATTATTGGAAAGACCCTGATCTCACTGTTATACCGAGAGATTTTAGTTACTCACTCAAAGGGTTTGAAGAAGCGTTGAAGTTGGCAAAGGATGGTGACAATCACGCGGTATATCAGTTAAACCGAATCATCAAACGCGATCCCACAACTGATTTGGCGAAGAGAGCATCTGCTGCCTTACAAGAAGCAAATATTGAAATATCTGTTACGGATAAACACTAAACATTAAACAATCAACACTTGTGATTCAAATTACAAATAAACACCCATGATTATTCCGTTTCAGTTTTTATCCATTGGGATTGCAGGTGAAAATCTGTGGCAAACATTTCCTGATGGAGAAAATACTCACAAGTTTTCCCTACGTTCAAGTGCAAACTTTGAGATAGGCAATGAGAAATGGATCACATTCCGCTTGCGGTCAGGAGGGGAACACAAGCCAAATCTGAATGCAGTCTTTAAATATATGTTCCTTCAAGACTTCGTTCTGTATCTCGTTTACGGTGACCAAGATGCGGAGGAGACTGTTAACCAACTATTCACAAAGGTAGCGTTTACTTGGTAGTTTCTATTTTAACGCAAGGTGCTATCGACTCTGATTCTATTCTACCACATTTATGATACATTCTCACTCTATTCTACCTTCCAATTTAAAAAAGGTATTGACAATAAAACCTTTTACGTCTTAAAATGGCATAATCATTTTTAAACTTTTTGATTGCTATAACGTTATATAACATAATATTTTGTTATAACAAACCTCAGCTTGCAAGTTATACTGAAAAGGGAGTGAATTCCAGTGAAAAGTGCTAAAAGTTCCATTCCACTAACTGCAATGTTAATCTGTTTATGTATCGCAACGTTAGGACTGCCGATAGCATTTGCAGATCACCACGAAACCCCACAAACAACCATTAATTATAGCCAGGACATTCGTCCTATTTTAGCAGACAACTGTTTCGCCTGCCACGGTCCAGACGAAAAGACTCGACAGGCAAACCTACGACTTGATACAAAAGAGGGTGCTTTCTCTGAGCCGAGCGGATATCCGATTCTTGTTCCCCAAAAACCAGATGAAAGCGAACTCTATCTCCGTATCACCTCTGATGACGACAGTCGTCGGATGCCACCAGCAGATTTCAATAAAACGTTAACACCAGAACAAATAGAAACCATCAAACAGTGGATAACCGAAGGGGCACAATGGGAAGAACATTGGGCGTTTACCACACCTATCCGACCAACGTTACCTGATGTTAAAAATGCTGACTGGATAAAAAATCCAATTGATGCGTTTATCTTGGCACGTCTCGAAAAAGAGGGACTACAACCTGCCAAGGAAGCGGATAGGCGCACCCTCATTCGCCGTTTAAGTTTTGACCTCACCGGTTTACCACCAACCCGTGAAGAAATATACCAATTCCTCGCGGATGATTCACCCGATGCTTACGAAAAACTGATTGGAACCTTCATGGCAAAACCTGAATACGGCGAACACATGGCGCGTTTCTGGTTAGATGTCGCACGTTATGGTGATACCCACGGACTACATTTAGACAACTACCGTGAGATGTGGCCCTATAGGGATTGGGTTATTAAGGCATTCAATAATAAGATGCCGTTTGATCAGTTTACGATTGAGCAGCTGGCGGGGGATCTGTTACCTGAACCGACCCTTGATCAACGCGTTGCTACAGGTTTCAACCGATGCCATGTCACAACAAGTGAAGGCGGTTCAATTGCCGAAGAATATTACGTCCGATACGCTGTTGATAGAGCCAATACAACTGCTACCGTCTGGATGGGATTAACCGCTGGTTGCGCACAGTGCCACGACCATAAATACGACCCGATTTCACAGAAAGAATACTATCAACTCTTTGCCTATTTCAACAATATCACTGAAAATGCGATGGATGGTAACCGCAAAGATTCTCCCCCTATTGTAAAGTTGCCGACACCAGAGCAGAGGGCACAACTCGCAAAATATGATGACCAGATCAAAGACTTAGACACCCAAAGCAAGGGACCATTGCCACAGATTGATGCTGCCCAAACTGCATGGGAAAACAGAATGCCGCGCTGGACACTTATCAAACCAGAAGTTGTGCTTTCACAAGGTGGTGCTACGGTTGCAATACAAGAAGATAATTCTGTTTTGGCAAGCGGTGAAAATCCTGACAAAGAGGTCTATGAGGTTATCGCAAAACTTCCCCCTGGCAAATGGAGTGCCGTGCGATTGGAAGGTATGCCTGACAAATCCTTACCGGGTAGTGGTATCGGACGCAGCGACAATAGCAATGTTGTTTTAACAGGTTTTTCTGTTGACATCGTTCCCGCTGCAAATGCGGAGCAAGAGCTGAATACAGCTAAGGAAGCATCACAAAAGGCGATCGAAGCAGCAAAGGCTGCCGCAGAAGCAAAAGCAGCTGCAGAGGCTAAGGCTGCTGAAGAAGCAAAAGCAGCTGAGGAGGCAAAAGCAGCCGGTGAAAAAACTGAAGAGGCAGTAAAGGAAGCTGATAAACCCGCTGAAGATGCAGCAAAACAGGAAACAGCACCAGAAGCGGAGGATAAACCCGCTGAAGATGCTACAACAGAGACCGATGCGGCGCAGCCCGCTGAGGCAACAACTGAAAATGCTGCACCTGAAGAAGCGGCACCAGAAACCGATGAAGCGAAAGCCGCTGAGGAAGCAACAGAAGAATCAGCAGAACCTGCCGAACCCAAAGACCCGTGGACATCCGTTCCTATCGTGAAAGCATGGGCGGACAAAGAGCAGGGAGGCGACGGTTTTGCCATTGCAAATGCGATTAACGATAAACCCGAAACCGGTTGGGGATTGGAAAGCAATAATAATCGTGGCAACAGTCGACAAGCAATCTTTCTTGTTGCAAATCCATTCGGTGCAGAAGGTGGTTTGTTAAGAATCCGCCTTAAGCACGAATCTGAACATGCTAAGCACCACCTCGGTCGATTCAGACTTGCCGTTACAGATGCCCCGACTATTTACCCAATTGGTTCAAAAGTATCACTTGGGAACTGGCATTCTGCTGGTCCCTTTACCGCAGAACACGGTAACATCGCCTTCTATAATGTTTATGAACCGGAAACCAAACCTGTCAATACAAAGGATAAATTCACTGTCGGTTCGCAAGAATTGACGTGGAAACAGCAGACGCACTGGCAGGATGGACAGGTGCATAACGACATCGTAGGGGAAAATAGTGCGACATACCTCTATCGGAACATCACTTCCGAGACCAAACAGAAAGCAACGTTTTACCTCAGTAGTAATGATGCGTTGAAGGTGTGGGTAAATCAGACAGAGGTACTTGCCAGCAATATCCAACGCGATGCCGCACCGGATACCGAAAAAGTCCAAATTCAACTTAACCCTGGCAACAATGCTTTACTGCTAAAGGTTGTCAACTATTCCGGTCCATCCGGCTTTTTCTTCCGTATGGAGTCCGATGCACCGATGGTAACAGCAAACATCGTTGACACGATAGCGGTTGAAAGGGGCAAACGTAATGGAGATCAACAGACACAAATTCGGGAATACTACCGCCGAAATGTTTCAACCGATGAAGCGTTGAAGAAACTCTATGTAGACCTCGCGGATACGCAGAACAAGCGGAATTCGCTAAACAACTCGTTCACGACGACATTGGTAATGCAGGAACGATCCGAACCACGCGGCGCGTATATTCTCGAACGCGGGGCATATCAACATCGTGGTGAACAGGTCTACCCGCAAACACCCGCAGCGCTTCCGGCAATGGTAAAGGGTTCACCGCCAAATCGACTTGCACTGGCAAAATGGTTGCTTTCCCGCAAACATCCGCTTACGGCGCGCGTCACGATCAACCGTTTCTGGCAAAACATTTTTGGGGCCGGTATTGTGAAAACGTCAGAAGACTTCGGCACGCAGGGTACACCACCCACGCATCCGGGACTCCTCGATTGGCTTGCGACCGAATTTGTGGCATCTGGTTGGGATATACAGGCAATGCAGAAGCTGATGCTCACATCAGCAACATACCGACAGAGTGCAAAGGTTACACCTGAAAAACTGGAACGTGATGCCGATAACGTGCTGCTCTCCCGCGCGCCAAGGTACCGTTTTGATGCCGAAATCGTGCGCGATAACGCCTTGGCTGTTAGTGGGTTGTTGTTCAAACGTATCGGTGGACCGAGTGTGAAACCGCCACAACCAGGCGGACTCTGGAAAGCTGTCGGGTTCACAGGATCTAATACGGACACCTTTAGGAAAGATGCTGGTGCTGATAAGGTGTATCGTAGAAGTCTTTATACGTTCTGGAAGCGGACTGCACCACCGCCACAGATGAATATATTAGATGCGCCATCACGTGAGGCTTGCACGATCCGGCGTGAACGCACGAACACGCCGATGCAGGCTTTAATGTTGATGAACGATCCGCAGTTTGTTGAAGCGGCACGCTCTTTCGCAGAACGCACAATCAAAGAGGGGGGCAAAACATCAGAGGAACGAATCGCTTACATCTTTGAGATGGCAACTGCCCGCGAGCCGAAACCTGCAGAAGCCTCACTGCTACTTGAGACGTTGCAGGTGCATGCAGAGGAATTGAAAGCGAATCCGGAAGCAGCTAAAGAACTCGTTGCTGTCGGTGAATCGAAACCTGATGAAAAATTAGATGCAGTCGAAGTTGCTACATGGACAATGATTGCAAACCTTATCCTTAATTTGGACGAAGTTCTGAATAAAGGATAATTATAGGAGTGGGCGCGATCGGAAGGTCGCGTCCATTTGACAAAGATCATGAAAAATTTTTGCCTGTTGTTTGCTATACTCATAGTTTTCCTTGGTTGTTCATCTGGTCCAGAAGTGATGATACCAGATGCCAACTTAGCCGCTGTTGTGCGCGAAGCACTCGGTTTAGATCCAACCGACCCTATTTCACAAAAGAAATTTGAAGTATTAGAAAAGCTTAGTGCTGATAACAAAGGTGTAAAAGACTTAACAGGTCTGGAAAAGGCAATAGGATTAAAGACTTTAGAACTACGCAAAAATCAAATTGAGGACATGGCACCTCTCACAGAACTAACCCAACTGACGCACTTATACATTGGTGAAAATCAGATTAGCGACCTAAAACCTTTGACTAACTTAACGCAGTTCACAAACTTAGACATCGTAGCGAATCAAATCAGTGACATAAAATCACTCGCCAATTTGACACAGTTGGAATCGTTATGGCTGGACAAAAACCAAATCAGCGACATAAAACCACTCGCTAACTTGACACAGTTGACAACGTTATATGCTTCTAATAATCAGATCAGCAACATAAAACCACTCGCCAACTTGACACAGTTGACAACGTTATGGCTGGACAAAAATCAGATCAGTGACCTAATACCACTTGTCAACTTGAAGGCGTTAACAAAATTAGGAGTAGAGTTGAATCAAGTCAGCGACATAAAACCACTCACTAACTTGACACAGTTGACAACGTTATACCTTTCTGATAACCAAATTAGCGACATAAAGCAATTTACTAACTTGATGCAATTGGAAGTGTTATCACTAACCCGGAATCAAGTCAGTGACATAAAGCCGCTCACTAATTTGACACAGTTGGAAAAATTATACCTTTCTGAGAATCCGATTCAGGATATGGAACCACTCCGAAAACTCACAAAACAACTGCCAGATTTAGAATTGGATATTGAAGTCGCACCTGCAAAAAAGTAAATTGTTTCTGTGGATATGTAACAAAAAGTAAGGAAGAATCCCGAAAACGGGAAGCACTTGTTCATTCATTTTGAAAGGAATATTACTTTATGGAGAATTTAACTGTAACAATACCGGATCCCAACTTAGCAGCTGCCGTTAGAGAGGCACTCGACTTAGGTTCAACCGATCCTATCCCGCAAAAGAAGTTAGAAGAATTAGAGAAACTACATGCTGAAGAAAAAGGGATAAAAGACCTAACAGGACTGGAGAATGCAATAGGCTTAAAAATTTTAGAACTTGAGAAGAATCAGGTTAACGACATCACGCCTATTGCTGGGTTGGCGCAACTGACGTACTTAGAGTTCTGGGACAACAGAATCAGTGATATTACGTCTCTTGCGGGGTTAACACAACTCACGAAATTAGGACTTGGCAAAAATCAAATTGCCGACATCACGCCGCTTGCGGGGTTAACACAACTCACAGAATTAGGGCTTTGGGACAATCAACTGAGCGACATAAAACCGCTTGCGAACTTGAAAAAGATGCAGTTGTTAAACATTAGACGAAATCAACTTCGCGATCTAAGTTCACTTGCTAACCTGAAACAGATAACACACTTATGGCTCAGTGGAAATCAGATTAGCGATATATCACCGCTTGATGGATTGACAGAGTTGACACATTTGGCGTTGGATCAGAATCAAATTCATGATATTAGTTTTATTGAGAATTTTACGAGTCTAAAACGTTTGGCTATAGACAAGAATCGTATTCGGGATATGACACCGCTTCAAAGTCTTTGGAAACATATACCAGATTTGGAGTTGGATATCCCACCACCTGCAAATAAGTAAAACGTAGCAATGTCCCAAATACGCAGCAGACATTGCAAAGGAGATGAACAATGGACCCGATTAAAGAATATCTACAACTTGAAACACGCCGCCAATTCTTTGGAAAGTGCGCGATGGGACTTGGCGGTGCAGCCCTCGCCTCAATGCTGCCGAGTAGTATTGTGAATGCCCTCGAACAGCAAGCAGGAACGCGAGTCGGCGGTTTGCCAGAACTGCCACACTTTGCGCCGAAGGCGAAACGGGCTATCTATCTGTTTATGTCTGGTGCACCTTCACAAATGGACCTGTTTGACTACAAACCGAAGATGGGTGAATTCTTTGATAAAGATCTACCGGAAACGGTGCGGATGGGGCAACGTCTCACTACGATGACCTCTGGACAGAAACGTTTTCCGATTGCACCTTCTATCTTTGAGTTTAAAAAGCACGATAACGGCAGCGATGGTGCGTGGCTTAGCGAATTGTTACCGCATACCGCATCTATGGTAAAGGACATTGCTATCGTCAAAAGCGTTCATACCGATGCGATCAACCATGATCCTGCGATTACCTTTGTTTGTACAGGTGATGAAACCCCTGGCAAACCCAGCCTCGGCGCATGGTTGAGTTACGGGTTAGGCAGTGAAAACCAAAACCTGCCCGCTTTCATCGTGATGAACGCGACATGGAGCGGTCCGAAGGGCGCTCAAGCACTTTACAACCGACTCTGGGGTTCCGGTTTCCTCCCATCAGAACACCAAGGTGTGTTACTCCGCAGCCAAGGCGATCCGGTGCTATTCCTCTCAAATCCGAAAGGTATGAGTGAAAAGGGACGCAAACGGATGCTTGACACACTCGTCAAACTCAACGAGGAAATCTATGAGGAAGTTGGTGATCCAGAAACGCATGCCCGTATCTCACAATATGAGATGGCGTTTCGTATGCAATCCTCTGTCCCCGAACTCACGGACTTAAAGCAGGAGTCTGACAAAGTTAAGGAGATGTACGGGCCCGAAGTAGACACACCCGGTACATTTGCCAACTGCTGTATTCTCGCCCGTAGGATGATGGAGCGGGATGTCCGCTTGGTCCAAATCTTCCATCGTGGTTGGGACCAGCACGGTGATTTGCCCAAAAACATTCGGAATCAGGCGCGCGATATTGACCAACCCGCAACTGCACTCGTGCAAGACCTGAAGCAACGTGGCATGCTTGATGATACGCTTGTTGTTTGGGGTGGTGAGTTCGGACGGACTGTCTATTGCCAAGGTGCACTCAAGAAGGATAACTACGGACGCGACCATCACCCGAAGTGCTTTACGATGTGGATGGCAGGTGCTGGCATTAAAGGTGGGATCGTCTATGGTGAAACGGACGATTTCAGTTACAATGTCATCAAAGACCCCGTTTCTGTTCGTGATTTAAATGCTACCATTCTTAATCAACTCGGTATTGACCATGAAAGGTTAACCTTTAAGTTCCAAGGACTTGATCATCGGTTAACTGGCGTAGAGGAAAAAGCTCGAGTTGTCAATGAGATTTTGGCGTAACCGCACAACTCAATCTGCTCCCTGGTAGGTGCGGTTTCCTAACCGCACCGGACATTTCATTACAAATGCAGAACGAGTAAAGGAAATGGTCAATCAGAAACGGTATAAGAATAGCACCGCAACACCTGAATTTTCGAATCATATCACAAAGGAGATAACAATGGACCCGATTAAAGAATATTTGAAACTTGAAACACGGCGCCAATTCTTTGGCAAATGTGCGATGGGACTTGGCGGTGCAGCCCTTGCTTCAATGCTACCGAGTAGTATTGTCCGCGCACTTGAACAGCAAGCAGTACCGCAGACTGGCGGGCTGCATGGACTACCGCACTTTGCACCGAAAGCAAAACGGGCTATCTATCTATTCATGTCCGGTGCACCTTCACAGATGGACATGTTTGACTATAAACCGAAGATGGGGGAATGGTTTGATAAAGATTTACCGGAAACGGTACGGATGGGACAACGTCTCACCACGATGACTTCTGGGCAATCCCGTTTCCCAATTGCACCTTCCATCTTTGAGTTCAAAAAGCATGACAATGGCAGCGATGGTGCATGGCTCAGTGAATTGTTACCGCATACCGCATCTATGGTGAAGGACATTGCTATTGTCAAAAGTGTACATACCGATGCAATCAACCACGACCCAGCTATCACATTTGTGTGTACCGGTGATGAAACGCCCGGCAAACCGAGTCTCGGCGCATGGCTTAGCTACGGGTTAGGCACTGAAAATAGAAATCTGCCATCCTTTATTGTGATGAATGCAACGTGGACAGGCAGAAAATCTGCGCAAGCACTCTATAACCGGCTTTGGGGTGCTGGATTCTTACCTTCTGAGCATCAAGGCGTGCTACTTCGCAGCCAAGGCGATCCTGTCTTGTTCCTCTCAAATCCGAAAGGCATGAGTGAAAAGGGACGCAAACGGATGCTTGATACGCTTGTCAAACTTAACGAGGAACTTTACGAGGAGGTAGGCGATCCAGAAACACATGCACGTATCTCACAATATGAGATGGCATTCCGCATGCAGTCTTCTGTCCCAGAACTCACAGACCTTAATCAGGAGTCAGACAAGGTCAAAGAGATGTACGGTCCCGATGTGAACAAACCCGGCACATTTGCACACTGCTGCATCCTTGCACGCCGTATGATGGAGCGGGATGTCCGCTTGGTTCAAATCTTCCATCGTGGCTGGGACCAGCACGGTAACCTACCGAATGACATCCGAAACCAATGCCGTGACATTGACCAACCCGCAACGGCACTCGTGCAAGACCTGAAACAACGCGGCATGCTTGACGATACCTTAGTGGTTTGGGGAGGCGAATTTGGGCGTACTGTTTATTGTCAAGGTGCACTCAGAAAGGATAATTATGGGCGAGATCATCACCCGAAGTGCTTTACGATGTGGATGGCAGGTGGCGGCATCAAAGGCGGGATCGTCCACGGTGAAACTGACGATTTCAGCTACAACGTCATCAAAGACCCCGTCTCTGTGCGAGACCTAAACGCTACCATTCTCAATCAACTCGGCATTGACCACGAAAGGTTGACCTTTAAGTTCCAAGGACTTGACCACCGCTTAACTGGCGTAGAGGAAAAAGCACAGATTGTCAATGAAATTTTAGCATAACTGTAGACATTCATAGATGGGCGCGTGCTTTATTTGCGCCTCTAACCTATAAAATGAAACGCTGCAGTCTTGATATCTTTACACGCCAAACTTTTGCCCCGGTCGTTTTTCAAAATTTAGAGGTTATAGATATGCAAATTTATCATGGAACCGAACAAACACTTGATGCAGATACGTTCCTCTCAATTTTGCAAGCGGATTATGAAGGCGTGTTTTTGACAAATTGTATTATTGAAGGAACAATCGTCTTTTCAACCGAATCCAGTGAACAATCTGTGGCGGATAAAGAAATTGTTTGCATAGGGTGCACGTTTAAAAACAGCGTCAAATTCGAAAAAACTGATTTTCAAAAAGAGGTCTTTTTCGGAAATTGCATTTTCCAAGATGCTGTTTACTTCCGTAGGACTGTGTTCCAAAATTCCTGTGATTTTGGAGAATCAAAATTTGAAGGACCTGCGCTCTTTCGCGGTACTACCTTTTGTGGGAAAGCATGTTTCCGGCAAACCAGCTTCCAACAAGTTGCAGATTTCAACGAGGTACAATTCCAGGAAAACGCTGTTTTCAGAAATGCGATATTCCAAGACGCTGTCCATTTCAGTAGTGCATTTTTCAATAAAGAATTAGACTGTGTGCAAGCACGTTTCTCCGAAACCACAGTTTTTAATCATTCAAAATTTCTCGGAGAGATTGACTTCACTTCTGCACGGTTTGCTGTTGCGGCATCCTATCGTGACGTAAGTTATATCCCAGACACGATATGGCAATGGCTGCGGAACAAGTTTACCCATCAGTCAGATCAACCAACAGAATTCTATTTGGATAGTGAAGATATTAATGGGGTTTTGAATCCATTTTTCAAACGTTACGTGGCGGATCAACAGTTCGTCCGTGCTTTCAAAGAAAAACATCCGTTTTGGGCATTAATTTGGAGATGGAGTTCAGATTATGGTCGCAGTTTAGCACTTTGGGCATTCTGGTCACTCCTGATTGCCCTTTCGTTTTCATTAGTGTATATGCTTGCACCGACGTGGTTTCCAGAATGGCTACAAAAAATAATGCCTCGTTTCCACCAAGTAACCATTACCGAAGGAAACGAAGACTTTACATTTTGGAAATCTTTTTACTTTAGCATTGTAACTTTTACGACATTGGGATTCGGAGATGTGGTCGCAGCCAATACCTCCGCGCGCATCCTTGTCACACTTGAGGTCATTTTCGGATATGTTATGCTTGGTGGACTCATCAGTATTTTTGCCAATAAACTTGCCAGTCGGAGTTAAGATTACGTTTCCGATAGGCACGATCTTCAGTGAGCTTGTTGTTCCATAATTATCAACTTTTGTTAGTAGCAGTTTTCACACAAATTTAACCGTAGTAGAGAGATAAAATAGGAATAATGAAAAAACTAAAAGCAGTTATTGTCGGGGCAGGGTGGTCCGCGGAAGGACACACAAAGGCGTTTCAACATTATGGCGTTGAAGTGCTTGCCATCTGTGCTCGTAAACCAGATATCGTTCAAAAAGTCGCCTCCGGATTAGGCGTGCCTGACGCTTCAATTGATTGGCGAAAGAGTCTATTGGAACATAAGCCAGATATTGTTGCGCTGACAACGCCTGCCATTTTACGTACCGAGGTTATTGAATTGGCGGTTGAACTCGGCTGCCACATTGTATGCGAAAAACCTTTAGCACTTAACGCTGAAGCAGCAGGGCAAATCTATAATCTCATCAAAGACACGGGCCTAAAACACGCCTTCGCGGCAACACATCTATACGATCCGAGTGTCGCTTATGTGCGTCAACTGCTGACACAGGAAAAAGTCATCGGTGATTTAACAGCCGTTGACATCGGATACACCCGCAGACTTCCAGGAGGTCCCCCTTCAGATATGGTTAAGCCGTGGAATTGGATGAGTTCACTTGCACACGGTGGCGGTGCGTTGAACAATGGACTTACACATCGTCTCGGCATGCTTGAACGCATGACAGGCATGAAAACTGTGTCTGCAGTGGGTGAGGCAAAAATCTATCCAAGGAAAGCCCCAGTCGTCCCAGAAATTCGCGACTGGCGGGTGTGGCGCAGCACGATGATCACGCGCGAAGAAGCATCAAAACTTGAGTGGCGAGAATGTGACGCTGAATGGGATTATTCCGCATTCTTTAAGTTAGGACATCCGAATCCAGATACCAGCAATTCTATTCTTGCTACAATGCGCACACATCCGGGAGTGCCTTCATATAAACCCACTGGCGGTTGGTTTTTCTACGGCATGCACGGCACATTGGTTGGCAGAGGCGGGCACATTCTACATCCTATCACACTGTATAATATGGGCGAGGAAGTTGAAGAGTTATCTGTTCCCCAAAATTTAACAGACGACCTACCACAAATCGGAGATGAAATCCAAAACAAATGGACAGCACTCGTTCGTGATTTCCTTGCCGATATTGAGGGCCGCTCACATGAACCGTATTTGACGTTTCATGATGGGTGGTGTTACCAAATCGCTATTGATGCTATACGGGAAAGCAAAGGATGGGCTACAATGCCTGATTGAACGGAAAGTATAAGATTTCACTTCGTAGGAATAGATGTAAACGTATGAAAGCATAGGGAAACGATTGTCCAATATATTTTCCAAAATAGGTTTATTATTTAAAGTGGCCCAATAATTTCAAAGTTCACTATACAACCATTATTATCCTATTCAATGTTTGTCACCTGTTCAATATCCCAAAGAAGGACTGTGCCATCTCTAGATCCAGTTGCAATAAGGGTGCCATCTGGTGAATAAGCAAAACCGTAGACCCAATCTGTATGTTTTAATGTAGCTTTGATCTTTCCAGTGTCAGTATCCCACAAACGTACCGAGTTGTTAAACCCTCCAGCAATTGTGCTACTATCAGGCGAAAAAGTGAAGGGATAGCTCCATCTTGAATGTCCATTATGCGATCCATCAGGTCCTCGCGTGCCTCCTGAAGGCAGTGCTGCTATGAGTTGCCCAGTTGTTGCATTCCACAGATTAATAAAATTTCCATTCCTTTGCCGATTCAAATTCGCCAAGAGAGTTTCATCTGGCGAGTACACAAAGGGCTTAACATAATTTGTGAGTGGAACTTTGAGTGTGACTTTCGGTTGCCCAGTGATACCATCCAATAAACGCACAGTATTATCATGGTCTCTATGAGCAACTGTAATTTCCTGTGCTGAATGTACAATATAATAATAACTTTCGTCCAGTGGTGTGAACGTGTTTATGGCTTTTCCTGCTATGGAATGCCACAGTATCACTGAATTGTTTCGATCAGTACTAACGATAACGCTTCCATCCGACGAATATGCTACTGATACAACTGGTACCGTATGTCCTACAAATGTATTTTTAAGTTCTCCTGTAGTTGTATCCCACGCCCGGACTGTCTTGTCCACAGAAGCGGTGGCAATGGTTGTGCTGTCGGGAGAATATGTAAAGTCAGACACAGAATACGTTGGTGCGGGACTTACCTTGAAAGCACCTGTTACTGCGTCCCACAAATACATTGTATAGTCATAACCCCAACTTGCAAGTGTGGTGCCATCTGGTGAATATTTGAGTATACGAAGGTTTTTTGTATGTCCAGTGAGTGTGGCTTTCAGCTTTCCAGTGGCAGCATGCCACAAATGTACTCTCTTCCCTGCAGTTCCAGTTGCAATAGTTGTCCCATCGGGAGAATATGCAAGACAATAAACAGCCTCAGTATGCCCTATGAGTGTAGTTTTGAGTTTTCCAGTATTTGCATCCCACAAACGAACCTTATTCTGCTTACTCCGACTGGCGAGGGTACCCTGATCTGGGAGATACCTAAAGGAACGGATTTCGTCAGAATGTTTGAACGTAGTTTTTAGTTTTCCTGTAGATGTATCCCACAAATGTATCGTTTCGTCAGTACTCCGACTTATAAGCGTAGTACCGTCAGGAGAAAACAAGAAGGGAAAAACGACATTTGTATGTTCAAGGGTGCCTTTAAGTTCTCCCGTAGAAGAATCCCATAAATATAAGATATTATCTATACTTGAACCTGCTATTGTAGTGCCGTCAGGTGAATATTGAATAGAAGTCACCCAACGTTTATGTTCTATATTAGTGACTTTTAGTTTTCCTGTTGCGGTATCCCATAGACGCACTCTGTTGTCAGCACATGCAGTAGCAATAATAGTACCATCTGGCGAATACGCTATGGAAAGGACTTGGTCAGAATGTTTGAACGTAGTTTTTAGTTTTCCTGTTGCGGTATCCCATAGACGCACTTGCTTGTCTATCCCTAAAGTAGCAAGAGTAGTGCTATCAGGTGAATAGATTTGAGAAAATATCCTATTGGTATTTCCAAGTTTGGTTTTAAGTTTTCCTGTTATAGTGTTCCATAGGTACAACTCCTTAGAGTGAGTGCTTATGCTTAGAAGGGTAGTGCTATCAGGCGAATATATCAGAGTAGTGACTTGACGTTTATGTCCTGTGAGTATTGTTTTGAGTTGTCCTGTGATTGCATCCCATAGACGCACTGTTCCGCTGGACCTATTCGTAGAATTATTGCTATAACTTCCACCACTTGCAATTGTTTTTCCATCAGGTGAGTATACCACGATGTTATCAAGATATACCTCATCTGTGTCAGTTGCAAGCGTAGCTATCCGTTTTTCGGTAGTGACATTCCAGACACGAACTTTACCATCACCACTTACACCCGCAATTGTCGTTCCATCAGGTGAATACGCAGCAGACACAACGTCTGATGTATTATCAGTGAGTAGGTTAAGTTCTTCTCCGGTTTGCGTATCGTAAATCCAAATACCAATTGAACAGGCTACTGCCATGTGCATGCTATCTGGAGAATAGGCTACATCATTTATACTACCTTTTCCGATGCGCATTTTAGCACCTTTAGGCAAATTGAATTGCTGGTAGTCTTTGGAAACAGCATGAGGAGTAAAAACGAGCAGCATAAAAATAAGCAGCGCAAGACTAAAAAACAACAAAGTTTTCATGATAAATCTTCCTATTCGGTAGTGATTATTCCACTTACAAAAGTTGTTTCATACACTCTTTAGTATACCACAAATTATAAAATTCTCCCATTTTTACAAAATCTATCCGCCTATAATTGAGATGTGGACAGACTTTGACAAAAACTTCACACATCTTATCCAATCTTTAATTCTTGACGCATTGCTAAAATAGAAGTATAATTCATTTGATAATCACATCCAAAAAACTTTTTCGGAGGGAAATATGCTTGACGATATCGGAATAACTGCTGGCGAAATTTGGCACTATCTTCAAAAACGGCAGAGGGCAACATATTTCATGTTAAACACCGCACCTACTTCTGATAATGGGGAGATTGCTGCAGAATGAAGCCAATTCGTCAATTGTCAGTTGTGCCAACCTTGCCAGAGAACCTTGAACCATTGCGAGAATTGGCACTGAACCTGTGGTGGACATGGGATAACGAAGCACTTAGCCTATTTCGTCACCTCGACTCAGAACTATGGGAAGAAACCTATCACAATCCAGTTGCCATGCTTGGCAAAATTTCACAGGAACAATTGCAAGCAGCATCGAAAAATGAAGTTTTTTTGGCACACCTTGATGTCATTCACAAAAAGTTTAAATCATACCTTTCTGCACCGTCATGGTTTGAAAGCTATTCAGACGATGCATCTCTCACAAATCTAAACATCGCCTATTTTTCAATGGAATTCGGATTGACAGAATGCATGCCGCTTTACTCTGGCGGTCTGGGTGTTTTAGCAGGCGACCATCTGAAGTCAACCAGTTATTTAGGGCTTCCGTTTGTTGGTGTCGGTTTGCTTTATCACCATGGCTATTTCCGGCAAACGCTCACGTCCGACGGTTGGCAGATGGCAGATTATCCAGTAAACGACTTTTACAATATGCCGATTCTACCTGAGCAGGCACCAAATGGTGATCAACTTTTAGTTACGGTTGATTATCCAGAGGGAAAGGCTTTTGCAAAGGTCTGGCGTGCACAAGTAGGGCGAATTCCTCTGTATCTGTTGGATACGAATATCCCGGAAAATGAGAATGCTGAATTGCGCGACATCACCGATTATCTTTACGGTGGCGATGAACGCATGCGCATTAAGCAGGAAATTTTGCTCGGTATTGGCGGCTACCGGGCATTAGCAGCACTCAATATCCATCCAACTGTCTGCCACATGAACGAAGGACACGCAGCGTTTTTGGCACTGGAACGAATACGACAATTAATGATAGATACCGGTATCGGTTTTGACGAAGCGCGCGAAGCAACAACAGCAGGAAACATCTTCACAACACATACACCCGTTCCCGCAGGAATTGATTGGTTTCCCCCCGATCTCGTTAAACATTATTTTAGAAACTACTTTGGCACACTCGGTATTTCAGAAGAAAAGTTTCTCGGTTTAGGTAGAAAAAACCCATCGGACAATAACAGTGAATTCAGTCCAGCGTTAGTTGCTTTAAGACTTTCAACGATGTCCAACGGGGTGAGTCAATTACATGGTCAGGTTTCCCGCAGCATGTGGAAAAATCTGTGGCACAATCTTCCTGCCCATGAAGTTCCTATCAAGGCGATAACGAACGGTATACATACTCGCTCTTGGGTTTCAGAAGATATGCAAAGCTTGTTTGATAGGTATCTCGGACCAAAATGGATCGTTGATCTCACGAACCAAGATGTATGGACGCAGATTTCGCAGATTCCGGATACGGAGTTGTGGCGCACACATGAACGTCGACGCGAACGTTTAATCGCGTTTGCACGTCAGCGGCAAAGCCAAAAACGCCACAAAAGCCCAACCCAAACTTTGACAGCACCACAAGAACACGGGAACGTGGAAAAGACCCTCAATTCTGCTGCATTGACGATTGGATTTGCCCGGCGATTTGCTACCTATAAACGCGCAACTTTACTTTTTAACGATCTTGACCGCCTTGAGAAAATCCTCAACGACCCGAAGCGTCCCGTCCAACTTATTTTTGCAGGGAAGGCGCATCCGCACGACCATGAAGGCAAAGTTCTGATCCAGAAGATTTATAAGATAGCAGCAGAACCGAGATTCCGACATAAAATCCTCTTCATTGAAAATTACGACATCTGTGTTGGTCGTTATCTCGTTGAAGGTGTTGATGTGTGGCTCAATACGCCGCTGCCACCGAATGAAGCAAGCGGCACAAGCGGTATGAAGGCGGCAGCAAACGGCGCACTCAATCTCAGTATGGCTGATGGATGGTGGGCAGAGGCACAACATCTCGGCGGCGGTTGGACAATTGATGCCACACATGAAGCGGACGACTCTAAATCTGTCAACAAAGCACATGCAAACGCAATTTATGATTTACTTGAAAACGAAGTTGTCCCGTTGTTTTATGATCGTGACCCTGTCGATGATATTCCGTACGGCTGGGTCGCAAAAATGAAATCTGCGATGCAGAACTTGGCACCAGTGTTCAACACAAAACGTATGGTAGCGGAATATGCGGAACGCCTCTATTTCCCTGCACATCAAAGATGGCTAAAGCTAAATCAAAATGACGCGCGTCGGGGCATTGCACTTGCTAATTGGAAAGCAAACATCCGAAAACATTGGGGTAATTTGCGTATTGAGGAGCGAATTCCTAAAACACAAGGGACATCACAAAAGGATGTTTCAGCACTTTCTGTTGGAGAATCAGTTTCAATTCAAGCCGTTGTCCACACGGATGCGCTGTTCCCGAATGAACTCGCTGTCCAAATATATCACGGTGTGTTAGATGCAACTGGCGAAATTCAGAACGGTAGTGTGACAAATATGGGATACCAGGAAGACCTTGGCAGTGGAAAATACCTGTTTGAAGGCGAACTGATTCTAAACCAAACAGGTCTGCACGGCTATACGTTGCGTGTTTTACCCTCACACGAGGATTTACAATCTGTCTACGAACTTGGACTCATCACCTGGGCATAATTTTGAGTGGAAGCATTTATACCCGATTTTCCGTTGCGTAAACCCATTTTTGAGCGTATAATTGAATAGGTTTGTGTCCGATAAAGTTAATATCCATTCAAAAATTAACAAAAAACTTAAAGACATCCAAATAATGGAAAGAAAAGCAGACATCACACGCGAAACCGCAGAAACCCAAATCCGTCTCTGTCTAAACCTTGACGGAAACGGAACGTCCAATATCAATACTGGTGTTGGATTTCTGGATCACATGTTAGAACTCTTTGCAAAACACGGATTCTTTGATCTGGAAGTTGAAGCAAAAGGCGATTTGCATGTAGATGCCCATCATACAACCGAAGATGTTGGTATCTGCTTAGGACAAGCACTTCAAAAGGCAGTAGGCGACAAAGCAGGGATGAGACGTTTTGGCAGTTTCGCTGTCCCAATGTACGAATCTCTTGCGAGAGTTGATCTGGATGTCTGTGGTCGCCCCTTTCTATATTACGAAACACCTCTTGACTCTGGTAAAGTCGGTGAATTTGATATAGAATTGACTGAGGAATTTTTCCACGGATTTGTAAACAACAGCGGTACAACATTGCACATTAACGTACCTTATGGTACAAATCAACATCACATCATTGAAGCGATTTTTAAGGCGGTCGCAAAAGCGTTAGATATTGCCACGCAGTTTGATGAGCGTATCACAGGCGTGCTTTCTACCAAAGGAAGTTTGTAGGAAAACGTAGGAGAACTTTATGAGTAAAGGGAACATGATTGCGGTAATTCTGGGAGGCGGTCGCGGCACACGCCTATTTCCATTAACACGTGATCGTGCCAAACCGAGTGTCCCGATTGCTGGCAAATTTCGATTGGTCGACATTCCGATTAGCAACTGTCTTCATTCAGGATTAGAGCGCATTTATGTGTTAACACAGTTCAACTCCGTTTCTCTGAACAGACACATCGCACAAACCTACCGTTTTGATTCCTATCGCCGCGGGTTCGTCCAAATTTTAGCCGCGCAACAAACACTCATGGGCGATGCGTGGTATCAGGGTACAGCAGATGCTATCAAGCATAATCAACCTTATATTCTTAATCCGCGTGTAGCAGACGATCATGTTCTGATTCTTGCAGGCGATCATCTCTATCGTATGGATTATCGAAAAATGTTGGCAGTTCATACTGAATCCAACGCTGACATAACTGTATCTGTGATTCCTGTGAAAAAAGAGGTTACAAGCGGACTCGGCATCCTCCAAGCGGATGCAAACGGACGTATCACCGATTTTGTCGAAAAACCGCAAACTGAAGCGGAATTGCAGCGATTACGTGTTGAACCGGATGTTTTTACCGCACGCGGCATCGAACCCGAAGGAAGAGAATACATCGCCTCTATGGGAATCTATATTTTTAACAGCAATGTCCTGCAAGAAGTGCTCCAAGATGATTCAAATGTAGACTTCGGAAAAGATATTATTCCGAAAAGCATTAAGAAACGTCCTATTTCTGCTTATTTTTTTGATGGGTATTGGGAAGATATTGGGACAATCCACGCCTTTTATTCTGCTAATATTGCACTCACCGATGTATCTCCTGAATTCAATTTCTACGATGAGCATGCACCTATCTACACTAACCGCCGGCATTTGCCGAGCACCAAGGTAAACAGCAGTAGTGTCCGTTCCTCTATTCTCGCTGAAGGTTCTATCATTGATGATTCGGAACTGGATAGAACAATTGTCGGTATTCGCAGTATCATCTCTAATGGCAGCCGAATTTATCAATCCGTGCTTATGGGAGCGGATTATTATGAGTCAGATACACTACGCGCAGAAAACGAACAAGCGGGAATACCAAATGTTGGTATTGGCAAAAAATGCCTAATTCAAAATGCAATTATTGACAAAAATGCGCGAATCGGTGATAATGCTGTCATCGCAAATACAAAAAACCTTGACAATTACGATACAAATAACTATTATATACGGGATGGGATTGTAATTGTGCCGAAAGACGCTACAATTCCACCTGATACGGTTATCTAAAACCTAAGTTTTAGTAAGTGGAGTTTACGCTTCACAACTATAAAGCCTTATGGCAAAGGAGCATTTCACATGTCCAAAATGTTATCTTTCCTAATTTTCAGTCTCTTAGTAGTTTCGCCACAGATCATGGCACTTGATACAAACGGCTTGGTTGGCGTATGGTTGTTTGATGATGGCAAAGGGGAAACCGTTACCGATTCTTCAGATAACGGCTTAGATGGGAAAGTAGTAAAAGGAACCCCGAAATGGGTCAAGGGGAAATTTGGTGGTGCAATGGAATTTGGTGGTGCAGACATGGTTACAGTGGCTGATAACGCTGCACTTGATCTCAAATCCTTTACACTCTCAGCGTGGGTGAATATCCCGAAAATTTCCGGTCCTTGGCAGATCATTGCGTCAAAAGAGAATCGCAATCCAACTGGGCGAAACTACGGAATATTTGCGCACACTAACTCTGGTGTCGTTCATTATTCCTTCACAACAGGTGGCTGGAAGTCGTTTGATGCGAAAACTGTCATAACGGATGGCAAATGGCGTCATATTGTCGCAACCTATGCAAAACCGGATTTCAAACTTTATGTTGATGGGAAGGTTGATGCGCAAACAGCACCAAATACGGATCCCGATAACCATGACAATTTCCTCTATATCGGAGGATGTGACATCGGAAATTATTGGATGAGCGGTACTATTGACGAAGTCGTTCTCTACGATAGAGCTCTCAGCGATGCGGAAATCAACGAATTAATGGATAAAGGCATCACAGGAGCTTTAGACGTAAAACCAGGTGGAAAACTCGTAACAACGTGGAGCCAAATTAAAACGGATGCTACTCAGTAGTATCTCGTTTCCACATTACAAACCCATAAGCGCGGTTACATGCTGCGCTTATACTTATTTATCACTTTACAAAAAAATAAGGAGAATATAATGAATAAAGTCACAATTTTTCTAATTCTAACCCTTTTTGTTGTCTCACCAAATCTTATGGCAGTAACTACTGATGGACTCGTTGGAGCCTGGTTATTCGATGATGGCGCTGGCAATACCGTTTCAGATTCATCTGGGAATGATCATCACGGTGAATTAGTTCAAGGTGCGCCTAAATGGGTTGATGGTAAGTTTGGTCGTGCCATGAATTTTGGCGGTACAGATATGGTAACCGTTCCTGATAACGATGCACTTGACCTAACATCCTTCACAATCGCTGCATGGATAAATAGTCCTGCAACATCGGGAAAATGGCACGTTATCGCTGCAAAAGAAGCGCGTAATCCAACAGGACGAAACTACGGCATTTTTGGGCACGTTAACAACGGTTCTATACACTATTCTTTCACATCTGGTGGCTGGAAATCCTTTGATGCACCAACGAATGTTACGGACGGTTCATGGCATCACGTCGCTGCAACCTATGAAAAACCGAACTTCAAACTTTACATAGATGGAGAACTTGATGCTGAAGTCGCCCCGAACGCTGATCCAGAGAGCAACGACAGTCCGCTTTATATTGGTGGCTGCGACATCGGAAACTATTGGATGACAGGCACAATTGACGAGGTTGTCCTCTATAACAGAGCACTTAGCGAAGCAGAAATAGCGGAATTGATAGCGGATGGGATGGCTTCTGTGACTCCAGTGGAACCTACCGGAAAGTTGGCGACGACTTGGAGCCAGATCAAAGCAGTAAGGTAAATTTACTGTGCGTTGTGTTCCCGAAAAATTGAGCGGATTTCGTGTATAAACACAAGATCTCATCCTATTTGGGATGGACGCTAAAGATGGTAACAACGATACAGCATATTTGCTTCTATTAAAGGAAGGCATACCCTAAATATGGCTGAATTAAGACAGCAGCTACTTGTTTTACATTTACACACACCAGACCTCAACAGCCAAGTCGTTGCCTGGGCAATGTACGATGGCACTGGCAAAAAACGTTACACAACTGGTGATAGCGATGCTCCGCCCTATAACTCAGTTATAGAAGCAATGCGAGATGGGTGGCGGGTTATTCAGTTCCCACAACAGTTCCCTGCTTTTCCCGGCATGGAGTATCACACTTCATATCTAAGATTTGAATATATCTTAGAGAAATTGGAGGAAATCTAATGGTTGATAAAGAGTATCTCCTAACCACAGAACAGATGGCGAATTTCGTAGCCGACGGTTACCTTCGCTTTGACGATTTTATCCCCGATGAATTAAATAAGGCTGCCCATGAAGAAATGGCATCCGGTGTACCAGTTCGGGGCGGTGGTGGCACCGTATTAGATGATGTATGGCACGACGATTCCGCTGTAGGAAAAGTCTTCCGCCTCCCTCAGGTACAAGGCCTTATTGAAAGCCTTGTCGGTGAGGCACCGTTGTTTGACCATCATGCTACTCACATCGTGCGACCACAGAGTCAACACGGACAGATTTGGCACGCGGATGCTATCATTGATATTCGGATGCACTTTGATATCCAGTTCTTCTATTTTTCCCACGATACCCCACGTGAAATGGGTGGGACTATGATTTTGCCCGGAAGCCATTTCAGACGGGTCTGCGAAACAGACATTGCGCGTTACCAAAATTTTCTTCAACAACACCCCATCGTTTGCAATGCTGGCACACTTGTTGTTGTCCACCATGGGATGTGGCACTGCGCGCAACCGAATTTAACTGATGAAACCCGCTACATGTATAAACTACGTCTCAATCCGACTGTTCGCCAACTAAAACTTTGGAACACAGATGACATTGATGCCCCTGGTATCCGTGGTATTCTGAGTCGTAATCATAGGTGGTATGGCAACGATGTCCGACTTGAAATTGTCAACCGCATAAAACTATGGCGTTTCCTCATCGGTGATGAGTCTTATGATGTCGGTTATTGGCTATCTCGGCTTGAAAATATGCCAGAAAATATCCAAAACGTTGCGTAGTTTGTAATGTCTGATCGTGCTAAGCAACGTTTTAGTACAACAAAACCCCACAAGAACTTTGTATAAGTATCTTGTGGGGTTTTTGTTTTGTAAAGTAACTATAAAATTACGGTTATTTATCAAAAGTAACAACTACTTTGCTATTCCCTTTGAGAATACCGCTCTCCTTAAGTTGACGGATTATCTTATCACGGTCTCCTGGCGAAACACTCTTAAATTTTCCGCGCATCTCTTGCATTTTTTTCATCGCTTCTTCCTTAGCTTTTTTCATCGCAGCCTCTTTATCAAAGGATTTAGACGAGGAACTCCTATTATTACTACTACTTTCATTGCGATTAGAACTTTCTGATCTGGATGGACTACTGCGCCGAGATCCGCCACTTTTGAGAAACTGCATATTACCACCCCTGAGTGTGATGGTTTCACCATTCTTGTTTAAAGTAATCTCCTTCTGCTCAATTTCTTTAACGATAGCGTCACCGACTTTATCGCCAATCTTAGCTATATAAAATTGATTTGAACGCTGTTCCAAAATATACGCCTCGGTAAGCGTGCCTGTTGGGTCTATTCGGGTGCCGATGAAAGCATATTCCGGTTCTCTTTTAGGGGGTCTCCAACCGAGCGGACGAAAAATGTTATTCTCAACAATCACCTTATAAAAATCTGAGTTATCACCAGATTTTACACTTTTAGAACGTCCTTTTACATTCCAATTTAAACCTTGTTGGTGGTTTTTAAATTGATCTATACGAAGTGTCGCTGGGACTTTCATTTGGTTTGCTTTGGCGATAACGATCTCTTTTTTTGCTGCATTTTGAGCTTGCAGTCGAAACCCAAATACAAATATTAAACCTACTACGCAACTTATTCCTGAAAAAATGAGGATTTTTGAGTATTTCACTATATGCTTCCTTTTTTATTACAAAATTGATTCACGGGCACAAAGATAGATTACCTCGGTTTTATAAAAATACTGTCCCTATGGAATATAACACTTTCAAACAGATTTAGTTCCCAAAATTAACATCAATACGGTTTTGCTCACGATCTATCCAAATAATGAATTTTAGATTTTATTAAAATCTGTAACAACTCACGCTATAAAAATTATAATGTCCTATATATAATGACGCGAAATTACGGAAAAAAGTTGCATAATTTACATGTCCATCGTGAACAATAGGCGAGTGTGTAGTTTGTAATCACAAACTGGTAAGCAAAAACCCCGCAAGAACTTGCATAAGTCCTGTGTGGGGTTTGCTTTTGTAAAGTTGTACCAAAATTCTGTTGTTAGTCTAAACTAACGACCGCCGCGGCGTCCTCTGAAACCACCGCGTTCCCGAAATTCACGAATCATCCGTTCACGATCACCTCGCGAACCTCTTTCAAATCTTTGGCGCATCTCCTGTAATTTCCTCATCGCTTCGGCTCTTTCTTTTTCTGCGGCCTCTCTTGCTTTATTTGATGATTTAGACGCGGACTCCTTATTGTTCCTATTTACGTTCTGATTGGAACTTTCTGATCTGGACGAACTACTGCGACGCGAACCGCTACTGTTGAGAAATAGTGTATTTTCACTTCTGAGTGTGATGGTTTCACCATTTTTGTCCAGAGTGACTTTTTTCTCCTCAATTTCTTTAACGATAGCATCGCCAACCTTATCACCAACCTTCGCGATATAAAATTGATTTGAACGTTGTTCCAAAACATACGCCTGGGAAAACGTGCCTGTTGGGTCGATTCGGGTGCCGATGTAAGCATATTCTGGTTCTTTATTAGGTGGTCTCCAACCGAGCGGACGGAAAATATTATTGTCAACAATCGCTCGGTAGAAATCCGCGCTATTATCAGACTTAGAACTATCAGAACGTTGCTGCCCACCCCATCTTGACGTTTGCTGCCGGCCTTGTGTTGCCCAATTTTGTTGGCGAGTGCGGAACTGCTCCATCTGCGGTGTTACTGATACTTTCATTTCGTTTGCTTTTGCTGTGATGATTTCCTTTTTGTTTGCATTCTGTGCTTGGAGATGGACCCCAAATACAAACAGTAAACCAGCAACACACCCGATTCCCAAAAAAATGAGGATTTTTGAATACTTCACTATGTTCTATATTCTCCTTGTTTGCGGTGCAAGTGGACTGTCATACACACGCAGAGTATCTTTTTCTTTTTTTATATAATTTTGACAAACTTACCCGTAAAATGTTCGTTTTTCTTTTTTTAATTTTATAACTTACAATTTCACTGTTTGTAATTCTACCATAGTTTTTATCTGATGTCAAGTAAATTTCTGTAGTGGGTAGGGTCATTTAGTTTTCCGTTTTTCTTAACCTACCGGCATGTGTGAACATATTTTAGATTTCACTATAAACGCGTTTTTCGTTTCAATTAAAATAGAATGCTGCTACAATCTGTCATATAATCTAAACGTATTATAAGGTGAGGAATCCCATGACTGAAGAACAGAAATTTATTTTTGATCTTAAAGGGTATCTACTAATTCCAGAAGTACTAACAACCTCGGAAGTAGATGATATTAAGTCCCAAATTGACACCATCCGTACGAACCCTGAGACGTTACCGCCACATGAACGGCAATTCCCAGGTGGGGCATCCTCGTTACTGATTGACCATCCCGTGATAATTGATATTCTCAAAGAGATTTTAGGCGAAATCCGGATGGAATCGAGTTGGTTTACCTTCCGTTCTATGGGAAATGGCGGACCACCGCCACACGGGGGTGTCCGCAATGTTAATCCCAACTTTAGCTACCAATGCACAAATGGAAAGATATATTCAGCATTAACACGAGTTGTCTTTGAACTCAACGAAGTTAAGGCGGGTGAAGGCGGTACTCTCTTTCTGCCTGGAAGCCACAAAGCCAACTTCCAAATTCCAGAGACACATAGAAACACGGATTCCCCACTTTTTGAGACGTATAGTTGCCCTCCCGGTTCCGTGATTATCTTCACAGAAAATCTCTGTCATTCTGGCGACACATGGAAAAATCCTGATCGTCCTCGAATCGCAGTTTTTAATTGCTATAATTTTGTCGGATGTCAATTTCACAAACCGTCCGTGCCACAACAGATAATTGATGGGTTACCACCTGAGAAGCAGGCATACTTCCGCAACGTTTGGGTCTGGCGCCAAGGAGGGCCTGACAACGGCAAAAATCTCCGCTACGAAGGTTGATAAGGCGGAAAATAGGAACGCATGACAAACAAAATTGAGACATCTTCAACAATGCTCATCAGGACCGCAAAAGCTGATGCACGCAAAAATGTCTCAAAATGGCGTTGGGGAATTTTAGGAATATGCATGAGTTTTCTCCCCTTTATCGATCTTTTAGCACTCGGTATATCAGCTGCTTTTGTGTCCCGCTTAGTACCGAAAATTGATTTATCCCTACCAAAGCGAGTTAAAATCTATTCGCAACATCCAGCACTCTATACCGAAAAATACCGAAAGACAGTCAAAAATCTTCGATTTATATATATCCTTTGTGGTTGGAGCGTAGGAATAATTCTTACAAGACTAAGTCTGATTTAGAGACAAAACATATCGGACGAAATGCCAAAAAAGGATACGCCATATCAGAGCACAGATGTAATAAATGAAAGCTCTCATTAGAGAAATCAAGCAGAAAGAGTTAGCAGAAGGGATCTATTATGAAAATTAGAGAGGTTGTTGTAACCGGGCAGAACCAAGTGGAACTACAAACCACTGAAATAGACGATTCCAAACTTACACCTAATGAGGTGTTGATAGACACAGAATATACGTTTATCAGCAGCGGCACCGAATTGGCTAACTATACTGGAAAAGAACCGAAAGTTTTTCAGAAAGGCGCGTGGTGTGCTTACCCGTGGCGTTCCGGCTACGCGAACGTTGGGATTGTCCGCGATGTTGGCACAAACGTTACCCGCGCGGTGCCAGGAGACCGTGTTTTTACTTATGGACGACATGCTTCAACAATTCGGTATTCACAGGACAGACTCATCACACCCGTTAGAGAAACAATTGACCCTGGTGTTGTCGCTGCATCTCGGATGGCAGGCGTTGCGATGACTGTCATCATTGTCACAGAGATCGGCACTAATCCGCACGTCATTGTGTTCGGATTAGGATTGGTTGGTAATCTTGCATCACAGATGTTCCAAATTCACGGATGTCGCGTCATCGGTGTAGACCCTATAGAAGCACGGCGAAATTTAGCAGGGCGATGTGGTATTGCACGTACGATTGGCGGAGATGCAGACGAAGTACAAGCACAGGTCCAAGAGATTACAAACGGAGAACTTGGTCATATCACCGTTGATGCTGTTGGACACAGCAGTGTTGTGATGCAAGCGCGCCGCGCAACCGCCAGCCACGGACAACTCGTTATCCTCGGTTCACCGCGCGTTTCTGTTGCCGGTGATTTAACAGAACTTCTTTCTGATATACATCTAAGATGGCTAACCGTCCGCGGCGCTTTGGAATGGTGTGTCCCGATGTATCCTGAGACTGGCTACTGTACTTCGCAATATAGTAAGCAACAGACTATTTTCGATTGGATAGCACGCAGGGAGCTGCACGTTGAACCGTTAATCTCCCATCGATTTAAACCAGAACAAATTAAACAAGCCTACGAAGGACTCCTTAACGAACCTGACATTTACACAGGTGTTGTTTTGGAGTGGAATGCTTAACCGAAAAAAATAAACGGTTTTCTGTAAAAACTGACACATCCCTTTATCGGAAGAAATATCAACAATTGAATGCCTCTGCTCAACCTGAATTACGTTTGCATTAACAGGGCATGCATGGTATAATATAGCACATGATATTTATGATGGACGAAGTGTCCGATAAAGAGGTATCCATAACAGAAAAGGGTGAGCCGATGCTCACCTATTGCTATGATGAGTCAGTCCCGTTTTCGTACTTCCATCCGCTCTACGCACCGAATGGACAAGTGGTAACGGAGGGAATGGCAGAAACTGAACAACGACATCCACCAGGTATCTGTTTCACATTTGGGACAGTGAACGATGATAGCGGAAAGCCTGTTGAACTGCATAGAAGCGGTACAACACTTGATCGGGACCCATTAAAATCTTCTGAAACTGAAGAATCAGCAAAATTCGTTAGTAAGACAATTTGGGAAGCCGCTAATCCCGTATTGACAGAAATATGTGAAGTTATAGTTTATCCACACCAAAATGATGTTCGGATACTTGACCTGCAAGTAGTTTTACACGCAGCTTCTAACTCTATGACTTTTGAAGGTGAAATTGGGTTAGGTTACCAAGCCGTTGAGATGGAGCATAGGAAAGCAGCTAACGCAAATGGAAAAATTGGTGAAGCCGAAGTAAACGGACAGAAATCAGAGTGGGGTACATTGTGTGGGATAAACGCTGATACTGCCACTGGTGTGGCAATTCTGCCTCACCCTGCAAACGGACAAACGCTTTTCCTTGCTGAGGATGCATACAAAGGATTTTTATTTGCTAACACAGCCCCCTTTACACTAAAAGTCAACGAAAAGCGAGAATTAAACTATCGCGTGCTTATCTATCTTGGAGACCTGTTTACCTTTGACGTGTGGGATAATTATCAAAGCTTCTTAGCTTCAGATGACGTAAATTTGTAGGTGTAGCAATGGTAACAGATCTTATCAAATTAACTCATACAAAATTTTGTGCTTTATTGGAATCGATAGTGAATAATCGGTTCTTTGATTCTCGTCAATGTCTCACTGCAATGCTTGCTGAAAATGCCCCTAAAGATGCGCTTGAAGAAGAGTTCCGTGAGTTTTTTGAGGGGTACTACGGATTAGCATTTTCACTTGAAGGCTATGAAGATTCTCTGCTTTCCATAGTAAAAACACATGATGGATTGGATCTGTTGAGATATCGCCTAAAAACAGTTGAAACTAATCGAAAAATGTCTCCGCTCGGCCGCAAAGTGCGCCGCGAAGGTATGGATGCTATCGGTGATCCTCTGCCAATGAAAAAAGTGGCGCTGTTTTCCGCCGATGAATTTCGAGAATTGGTCCAAACATTAGCGAATTCATCCCTGTTTGTGTCAAGGGACCGAATAATAAAGTTAATGAAGGATAAAACAGTTGAATACGGAAATTTACCTTTGCAGGTGCAAGGGGTAGGTAGTCCGCTATCACTTTTACATGTGGCGTTTTTAGATTTTTTTGTCTGCTACTTGGAGTTCGAACAGTTCCTTGAGGATTATGACTATGATCCTGATGAAGGGCTTGAATTGCGACCAGAGTTTGCCGAAGAATTGGATAGACGTGTAACAGAATTTGAAACAGGTGAAGTTGAAATGATACCTTTTGAAGATGCTTTCAGAGAACTTGAGAACAATTAGTTGTGTATACGTTGGAGTTAGACCCGCGTGCCGTAGCGGATTTACAACGTTTAGATGCTAAAATCCAAGCACAAATCCGCACAAAATTGAATCAATTACGCGAAAGTTGTGGACAGCGTCGGCACAAGGCACTGAAAGGCAAACATAGAGGTAAATTCAGTTTACGAGCTGCGGATGCGTATAGGGTTATTTATACTTTCAATAAGCAGAACAGATGTATTTTCGTTCACGAAATCGGACATAGAAGTAAAATCTATTAAGAAATAGATGAGAAAACGAATGACGATGAATACAATAAGCAATTTATCTATTTATAAGAATACTCCAAATTTGGACTTACAGAAACCGCAATTGCCCAGTGGTACGGTGTCAACGCGCAACGTCTATATTGAAACTTATGGATGCCAGATGAACGTCAGTGACAGTGAACTGATGGCAGGTATCTTAACGCAATCGGGGCATCGGACTGTTTCCCACATTGATGACGCAGATGTAATTTTACTGAATACTTGTGCAATACGGGAGAACGCTGAAACGAAGGTTATCAACCGACTTGAGCATTTGAATCATCGGAAGCGGCGAGAAGGTAATCTAATCATTGGGGTTTGCGGATGTATGGCACAGCACCTGCGCGACAAACTTCTAAAAGCAGCACCGTATGTTGATCTCGTGATGGGACCGGATGCGTATCGTAATCTACCGATGGCACTCAATGCCGTAGTAAATGGCGACCCTTTTCTCGGTTTACAGTTGGATAAAAGTGAAGACTACGCAGATATTGCTCCTATTCGTAAAGAAGGAATTCGGGCATGGCTCACAATTCAACGCGGATGCGATAAAATGTGCACCTTTTGCATTGTCCCGTTTGTGAGAGGTAGAGAACGGAGTATACCACTAAAAAATCTTACAGATGATGTCAGAAAACTTGTTGATGAAGGTTTTAAAGAGATTGTCCTTCTCGGACAAACGGTAAACTCGTATCACGATAGTGAACATGATTTTGGTGAACTCCTGTGGTCTATTGCTGAAGTTGAAGGCGTGGAACGGGTGCGATTCACCTCGCCTCACCCTGCAGATGCCACGGACAGCATGATTGATGCAATGGGAAATTGCCCGCAGGTATGTCCGCAGCTTCATCTTCCCTTGCAATCTGGGTCAACATCAGTATTAGAACGGATGCGGCGCACTTATACAGCTGAAGAATATCATGAATTGGTTTCAAAACTCAGGGAACGTATCCCACAGATTGCGCTTTCAACGGATGTTATTGTCGGTTTTTGTGGAGAGACTGAAGAAGATTTTATGCAAACCTATCAGATGATGGCAGACATCCGATTCGATTCGGCATTTATGTTTAAGTACTCTGACAGGGAAGGGACTTTAGCAAATAAATCGTTGGAGGACGACGTTCCGGAGTCTGAAAAGGCAAGACGACTCAATGAGATAATAAAATTGCAAGAGGAAATATCTGCCGACATCAATCAAGATGTGATTGGAACTACTGCTTCTGTATTAGTTGAGGGAGATAGTAGACGCGACGCTGAACAATATCACGGTAAGACAGACACATTCAAAACGACAGTTTTTCCAAAGGAAAACGCTCAAGTCGGTGACATTGTGAATGTTGAAATCCATTCTGCTACAGCACATACATTGATAGGAGAAATTGCTGGATCCAATTGCTAACAACATTGCTCTTGGACGACCATGTTTTGAAAACATGTTAATATCTGTGATATTATAATAAGTAAGTGAAATATCTCTGAGGAGCTACGCAGATGGCCCACATTTGGAGAAAAGAATATACAGACCGCAGTAGAATCCTTGATAAATTCTACACCAAACAGGAAGTAGTCAAAAGGTGTTTAGATGAAGTTCATAAATTACCTTACACCTATGATTGCGTGATAGAACCCTCTGCGGGAGATGGTGCTTTCTATAAAAATATTGAACATGATACCAAAATAGGAATTGATATTGATCCCCAACATGATGAGATTATCAAAGGTGACTGGTTCAATTACAATATAAGTGAAGATTACGAGCGTGTATTAGTTATAGGGAATCCCCCATTTGGTCAATATCAGAAACTTTCTTCAAAGTTTATATCCCATGCTATCTCATTTGGTAATGTCCAAACGATTGCTTTTATTTTGCCAGATGTTTACAGAAAACATACACGGCAAAAAATATTGCCATATAATTGGAGAATAATCTCAATCACTGAATTAGGAAGGGATTGTTTTACATTAGCAGGGGAGGACTATCATGTGCCAGCAAGTTTTTTTATCTTTGATAAATCAGCAGGAAAAGATTTAAGGGTTAATCCGAATACCTACACGGAAACAAACGATTTTAAATTCTCCAATAAAGATGATTTTGACATATTTGTATTCGGGGCATCTCCAAAAAGAATTACAAAAAATCCGACACCAAACAATAGAGGATACTTCCTTAAGTCGAAAATTCCGGTAGAAGATTTAATATCTCGAATCAAAGCAGTTGATTGGCATGGAAATTCTTGTGCAAACGGCGGCGTATATTGGCTAACAAAATATGAATTTTTGGAACAATATATAAAATGCCATGAACCGAATAGAAAAGAGATCCCGTTGAGATGGATTAACGACTATCACAAAGATAATGATATTTTCAATTGTTAAACAGATTTTCTATATGCAAAAAATTAGAATTAAGAACAAATTAGAAATAGAAAAAATGAGGCATAGCGGGCAAGCCGCAGCAAAAGTTTTGCAGGCAATTGCAAATGCAATTGAACCTGGCATAACGACTTATGAATTAGAAATGGTCTCCCGCAAAACGATTGCTAATCTAAACGCTAAACCATCATTTTTGAACTACGTAATTCCAGACCACAGTCCTTTTCCCGCCACAATCTGTGTCTCTGCCAATAACAAAGTCATTCATGGTATTCCTGATAAGAAAGAAGAACTCATGGAAGGTGATATTATCGGTGTGGACACTGCTGTGAGCGTAGGCGGCTATCACGGGGATAACGCCTTTACATTTCCAGTAGGAAAAATCTCACCTGAAGCACAAAAGTTGCTTGATGTAACGAAAGATTCGCTGTATGCTGCAATAGCGGAAGCGAAGCCAGGGAACCGTGTGGGTGATGTCTCTTTCCAACTACAAAACGTTGCTGAAAAGGCAGGGTTCTCCGTAATCGAGGATTTTTCTGGGCACGGTATTGGTCGGCACCTGCATGAAGAACCGCAAGTGCTAACTATTGGCAAACCGGGACGTGGGACCCGTTTGCGTCCGGGGATGGTGCTGGCAATTGAGGCTATGGTCAACGCTGGACAATCGGGCGTAGATGTTTTGGAAGATGGGTGGGGTGTTACCACGTCAGATGGTAGTTTGTCTGCCTTTTTTGAGCATACGGTGGCTGTTCTTTCGGACGGTCCCGAAATTTTAACGGAGAGTCCAATATGGGAAAATCTGTAAAGATACTCACGATTGTTACTGCAATCCTATTTTTCATCTCCCTCTTTCTAATCTTCGGATATGCGGAGGTTGAAAAAACAATGTTAGAAGTACAGAAGATTTTCTACCTCCACGTCTCTGCTGCGATGACTGTTTATCTGGCATTCGGTGTAAACTTCATATTTTGTATAAAGTATCTGATTAAACGCAAACCTGACGATGACCTGCTGGCAGTATCCGCAGCAGAAATAGGTCTTGTTTTTTGTACGATTGTGCTGCTTTCTGGACCGATTTGGGCGAAATACGCTTGGAACACTTGGTGGAACTGGGAAGCACGGCTTACAAGTACACTCGTTCTCTGGTTAATGTATATCGGCTATTTCATACTACGTTCTGCTTTAGCTGAAGACAAACGCAGACTCTATTCGGCAGTGCTTGGTATTATCGCCTTCTTTAATGTGCCGATAGTCCATTTTGCCACAAAATTGTGGCAAGCACAACTACATCCTAAGCGCGGCACAAAAGTCGATCCAGAATCAGACCCCACAATTTTACATACATGGCTTATAGTATTAGTAGTATTCATCGGACTTTTTTCATTACTATTAATTTTGCAATATCAGATCAAAAAAACGGAGTCCCGCTATGAAGTGATACGCCGCAAACATATAGAGGAGACATCTTGATGCGAATCGTAATTATAGTTAGTTTTCTAATCGTTGTCGGTTTGGTGTTCTTAGCAATTCAGGTACCAACTTTGCATCAGAAAAAGATTGACGCAGCAATCAAAGAAGCAATATCGGAATCTCAAGTTGCTACGGAGGATGAAGACACTGTTCGACAAGGTGTCACCCTTGCAATAGATAAACTGGAAAAGGCACAACAGAACCGTCTCAAATACCTTGTCTCTGCCTATCTCGTTATTTGGTTGGTTTTTATGCTCTACTTAGTGCGATTAGGGAGGCAGCAGCAAGCATTAGATCAACGTCTTGCGCAATTGGAACAGGAAACATCTGATAGTCAAGACACAGCGTTAGATTGATACTGCATATTTTATTCTTGCAGCTATTTGAAAGTGTCCCTACTTTATCATCGCGTAACTTAAGTACTTTTTTCTCCAAACATAAACACATTTACGAAGTGGGACGCGGCCATAAGTACCCATTTGCTGACTGCTATTTCCCTTTTTACCCGGTACCACGAGGATTTTTTCAACTTCAAACCCCAACATTCTTGCTATATCCGACAAAATCAGGTCTACGGAAATACCAACACCTGCGTAGCGAACATTATCGTTTACCATGAAAAGCCGTGCATTCGGTTTTAGCACACGGAAGCATTCCCCAATAACGCACGCCATTTCAGAAAAATAGCCGCGCACCATTCTCGGAATACTATTATTATTTAATCTGCCACCCGTCTTTTCGTGTTCAAGATAGGTATTGATTGTTTTTAGCAATTTCTGATTGTTAGCTGCTTCTATAAACAGAGACCAATTTGGGCATATTTTTAACAAATCCTTCTCTCTATTTTCTACCGTACAACTAAGCATCTCTTGTCGTAGACTGGTAACTTCCGGATGTGTCAAGCCCAACATTGCCAATTCAAGGGCATAGGTACGAGTATAATCGTATCGGTTACAATAAGGAGGTGAAGTCATAATCGCAACATACGATGCAGTTTCTAATGTGGGTAAGATCTCAAGGCAGGATCCTTTGAACAACCGAATATTACTCTCAGTTTGAACTGTCGGAAAAAGGGTTGTGGGCGTTTTATGGGAAGTTACATCTGATAAAATTTCTTTTAGTTTAGCGGTGATTGCAGGCGCGAATGAAAGAATTTCGCCTTTATTGAACGGTTTTGTTCCTTGTCTCATTTTGCCTGAGCGCGCATCCCAACGTAGATACTGTCCATCTTTTCTCGTATAACTGATTGATTCTAAGACGCACAACAAAGCAAGGCGAAGAATTTTCTGTATTTTTTCGTTTTCCTGATGGAGCGCACCTCTATAACGTTCAATTGCTTCTGCTGTTTCTGAGGAATAAGCTCCTTCTGTAATCCGGAATGTGTTAAAAGGCACTCTTTCCGGGAACTCTTTCCACGGTTGGGAGGCTATCCAGCGTTCAAGTGTAGCGATTTCAACAGAAGTCAATCCTTTAAGCAATAAGAGTCGTGTTTGGATAATTTCTTGTCCGATAGGCAGTAATTCTATTCCATCAGCATGGATATTTCGTTCACTTGCGGCAAACAAGGTTGTGCCTATTCCTGCAAACGGATCAAGCACCGTTCCCTGTATGCCCCCTTCATAACTACTCAAAAAATACGCAACAAGTTCTGCCGAAAATGCTTCCTTGTATTTATACCAATTATATGCTGGTTTATCTTTATTTCCTTGAAAACTCACAATTTTCCGAGATAAAAAAGAGGCAATTGAGAATTGCGATTTGAATTCTTCGGTGAGTTCAACGTCAAGTGCGGTGATTTCGTCACGCAGCTCTGCAGCTTGCGATTCAAAATCATTCTTTTGAGCAGTCATAAATCCCTCTACTGATCACTGTCTGGTATCTCATCCCAATTATATTCCGGTGAATATCCCAATTCCTCTTCCGCTTGTTTCCAATCAAAACGTGAGTCTGCACGTCCCGCTACCGCGTTATATGCGCCATAAGTAACGCTTTCCGTTTCAATCGCACGTTCCACGCACTGTGCGACATCCCTCGGATCAACATAGACAAACCACGGATCGGTTACGATTTCAGGTGCTGAAGGGCCAGGATTAAGCCCGTCCCCCGCAATAACGCCCGGACGCACATGAATTACTTTCAATCCGTGTGCCTGATGATAGGCTAAGCCTATCTGTTCGCCGAGATGCTTTGCAAGTGCATAATAGAGGTCACCTGCGCCAAATTGAAATGGATCATCTACCTGATACGGCAATTTTGTGCCGGGAGCAGGCGGGCATGCAGAAATACTGGAAATGTTAACCAATTTTTGCACGCCCTGTCGCACACAAGCTTCCGCAACATTCCATGTGCCTTCCACCATCACATCGGCAAATAAGGAGTGAGGTTTACCGTGTCGTTCTCGCACCAGCGCGACGAGGTGAATAACCGCATCTTGTTCTGCACACGCCGCTTCAATCTCAGGTGCCTTTGTTATATCTGCTTTGATAAATGTTGTTCCATCAAAATCGCTTTTCGGTTTAACAATATCAGTCAGCGTCAGTTGATATTTACTGTGTAATCGCTCAATGATAAATTGCGCGAGGTATCCAGCAGCACCCGTAATCAGGACCTTTTCAATAGCCATTATATTTCAGTTATCCGTTTGTGAACGGTACGTCAGTATAGAGCGCATCGTTGTAACCGACAAAAAAGACGTTCCCCGCTTTAACCGTCGGGGCGCGCAAACTACCACTACGTCCTAAAACTACTTTGAGGATTGATTCGCGGTTGTCTTCATCAGGCACGAAGGTTTCTACACTTTTACCTTTTGCTACAACTATCCGCTCAGCGGATCCTATTAAATCCCATACAACATCTGCCTCTAACTTCTCTTTTCGAGCATCAGTTCTGTCTTCTGCCTCTAAGTTATGTGTGTCAAGAACCTCTTGCACTTTTTTGCACGAGTTTCAGCTATTCCGAAAATAGATCCAATCTATCATCATAATTCCTCCACTTGTATAAATTTTCCAGTATTGCGGCTTTTAATCGCCGCGTCAATTAATGCGAGCGTTTGAAGCGCGTCAGCAAAAGTTGAGCGAATTAAAGTTCTATCTTCTGTCTCAATAGCACGTAGCCACGCTCCCGTTTTGTCTAAACTTAAACTGTTTTGCGAAGTAGCAGGTTCATTTATTTCTTCACCATTTAGATAACCCCGAATGGCATTGTTTGTCATATTTGCCTGCAAGCGTAAATGCGTACCTACAACCTCAACATCAAAACAAAATCCTTCGGTGCCGCAGTGATTCATGTGTGTCCCGAAAACGCCATTGTCCAATTCGTAAGTCATCTGTATAGCGTTTTCTGCATCAAATTCGGTTCGTTCTAACGCCATATTTTTGACTGCTAATGCGTGCGCCTGCAACGGTTTCGGGTTTCCCATAACGTATCGTGCGCAATCAAGGACATGCACGGCTTGCTCTGCTAAGGGACCGCCACTAATATCAGACTGTAGAAACCAAGTAGGCATCTGAAAATTGAGATAGTAGCTGATTGTGCAGACTGTTCTAACCAGATGGACTGTCTCCGAAGCGATTAATGTCTTCAGTTGCTCATAGAGCGGGTGGTACCGAAGTTGAAATCCGACAGCTGCCATTACATCTGCCTTCTCAATACATTCAAGACATTTCTGTCCATCGCTTATATTCAGAGCAGGTGGTTTTTCAACCATCAACGCAATACCTTGTTCACACGCCATCTGGATAGGTTCTAAACGAACAGGGGGTGGTGTTGTAATCACCACCGCGTCCATTTCTATACCAAAAAAATCACTTAGTCCATCGGTAGCCAGTTTGGCATTGGCAAGCATTGCAAGTTCTTGTGCTGCTTCAAGCTGCACATCATGGACTGCAACCACACGCGCCCCGTAGTTAGTTATTGCGCTGTGGTGATGTCTGCCCATCCTGCCAGCACCAATAATGCCGATGGATAAAGGGTTAACACCGCTATTTATGCTCACGGTGGTTTTTTGTTGCATTACTTACGTTTTAAATTGCCCCACGTCACAGCAATTTTATCTTGCGGTTCAACGGGTGTTGCGGTGCCGCCTGGTGTTACGACGAATATGTTATCGTACTGGGCGTGTTCAGCGCCGCTCATGCGGAACCCAATTTTTCCGGATGAGAAAGCACCTTGCGAATCAGTCCATTCACTCACGAAAGATAAATCGTCAACATCGCCACCTACGGGGCCAATGTATGCCTTAAAATTGGAGCCTTTTCGCACCTCAAACTTTGCACGGTACCAGACATTTGCTTCCCGATCAACACCATCCTCAAATGCCCCAGGCTCTGCAGCCCAACCACCGTTGACTCTTCTATGCCATCGGATATGCTGTGGCGTATGCCCTGAACCATCGGTTGAAACTTGGTGCATGTAGATGTTGTTACCGTCCGTTCCATGGAACACGAACCCTGTTAAGCCATTCTGCATCGCCTTAAAATCTGCGTAATAGTCGTATTCTTCGGGAAATTCACCAACGCTCAGCCCGACCTCGCCACCTGGCACGAAAAGAACACTATTACCGAGTACATCATGTCCATCGGTATTATCTTCTATCGCCCAGGTACCTTGCGGTGCCCATTTTAATTCATCAATGTTTCCACTCTCAAAATCATCATGAAATAGAATTTCAGCTGAAACAGTCCCAACACACAAAATCATTGTTAAACAGATTAAATATCGCATTTTACATCATCTCCTTGTGATAAAGCGTAAAATTGGACGACTCCGCCGCCAATTCAACTTTCATCAATTTAGATTATTTTTAATGTAGCACTTAATTCTACTACAATTATACCATTAATTCCTTTTAGTGAGTAACCAAAAGTAAGGTGCCCTACTTTAAAAGAGTGAGGGCAGGATTCTTACCTTTGACAGTCTATTTCGTTTTAAGATTTCCCCACGTCACCGCAAGTTTGCCTTTAGGTTCAACAGGAAAGATGTTAAATTCGGGTGTAGCAACGACAATGTTATCATATTGTGCGCGTTCACCACCACTCATCCGTATCCCAATTTTGCCCTTCTTGAAAGATTTTTGACTATCTGTCCATTCACTCACAAGCGTAAGGTCTTTGTCTTCTGCACCAACATCACCGAGATATACCTTAAATTTGTAGTCTTTACGTATCTCAAATTTCACGCGGTACCATACATTTTGGTCACGATTTACTTTATCTAAGAAAGCACCGGGTTCAACAGCGTAACCGCCGTTTACTTTTCTGTGCCATCGGATATGTTGCGGTGTATGTCCGGAACCAGCAGTTGAAACCTGATGCATATAAACGTTATTGCTGTCTTGACAGTGGAAACAAAAGCCTGTCAAACCAGCAGATACGGTTTTAAAATCAGCGTAATAATCGAATTCTTCAGGAAACTCCTCAACGCTGAGACCAATTTCACTATTCTGGACAGCAAGCACATTTTTGCCGAGAACATCGTGCTTGTCACCATTATCTTCAATCACCCAAGTGCCATGTGAAACCCATTTTGCTTTGTCAACTTCTCCATTCTCAAAATCGTCTTGAAATAGAATTTCAGCTGAAACGGTGCTGACACACAGAATCAGCATCAAACAGATTACATATCGCATGTTAATCTCCTTAAATATATTGTTAGAATTTATTAGTTTTAACCTGTGCCCAGGTTGTTGTTAGTTTGGCAGTCGGTTCAACCGCCATCGGATCGTTGCCACCATAAATCTCAATTTCATCAATACGCGCACCATCATTCAAGCGAATGTGAATGCGCACCCATCGTGCCTCTACATCGTCAAAGGTTATCTCGGTAGTTTTACTAATTGCCGCACCTTTGTCGGTATAAACCTTTTTCCATGTGTTTGCCTCGGAGTTTGCATCTGCCTTCGTTGTCGCTACGAGGATATCAAAGTCGGTAGTTGTCCGGTCAACAAAACCTTGCGAATGGTCGCTACCGAAATAGATGCGGTTCACATTCGCAACAGCACCGATGTCAATCTGTGCCCAACCTGGTACCGCTCCGATTATCCAACTACGGCAGTTGTTGTAGAAACCATCGTTCAAGTATTCGGTGCAGTGACGTTGCGGACACCACCCTGCTAAAAGTGAAGAAGCATCCGGTTTAGCGTCTCTCAGTAGTGCTAAATTCGGTTGATTATCCCGAACTGTTGGCACAAATTCGGGGCCCGCTTTATCAGCAGGGGCATCACAAGCATCCGTTGCTGCTTTGATGTCTTGCTCCTTGAATTCGTAGCTTCCAAATTTTTCCGGTCCTTTATCTTCGTCATGAAGAGCAAAGACTACCGGTGCTATAAATATAACTACTACAAAAAGCAAACCGAAAGTTGTTAATCTCATCGGAAATCCCTCCTTATAGAACCAGAAAATGTGAATTAGAATGCGCGACAAAGGGTTTGGGTAAGACATGGGAATAGACAGAAAAAGGTTATCCCATGGTGTTTAATAGGATAGCATATTTCGCGCAAAAATACTACAATATTTCACACATGGATAGAATTTATAGAATGAAGTTATTCAGCAAAAAATTTGCTTGCAACTTCAGTTACAAAATTCTTTCCCATCACCCTATATCCTTCTGCATCGGGATGTAAGTTATCAGGGAGCAGGTCTACATAACTATGACCGAATACGTCTAAACCGCTGACGTAATGGACATTATCATCGCCATAAGCTTTTAGAGCTTCGGCTGCTGCTTGCACTTCTTCGCGCATTTTCTGCAGATTAAATCCGACAGCGTTCGGGTTTTCCTCTCTGTTTGGACAATAGATAGGCGACATCAAAACGATGGGTATGTCCGTATGTTTTTCACGAATAATCTGCACAGCACCGATAATCGCTGGACGGAACGCGCGAGGCCCCAAACTGGATGCTCCCTGTATGTTAATGCCAAGACACATTGAGATGTAGTTTGCAGGGAGGTCACGAATCATTCGCGCGACCATAGAGTCCAGATGACACTGTCCGCCATAGCCAAGACAGGTCAAGTTGAAATCCTGGTCGCGAGCGGCAATACCAGGCCATGTCTGTGTTGGTGATGCTGCGGAACGACATTGTGTGATAGAACTTCCGTAAGTGATCCATCGTGGGCGTTTGTCAATGAACGGTTCTAATGTTGCGCCATCATCTATGTCTAAATTTCGCAGTTGAAACCTACCGAATTGTGGTAGCCAGAGTTCAATTAATTTTTCCTGATCTGATAGGTTTTCAAAGACAAAACTATTTTGTCCTTTTAAGTCAAATGAAGCAATGAATTCTCCATCACAACAGAGATCAAGCATGCCGGTTTCACGTTGTTCAACGATATTGCCCGAAATCCGCGTGGTGTTACTTCGAAAACTGATGCGAACCCCTGCCGGCATCGCAGAACGTTCTAATAACGGTTCAGGAAATAGTACGTGCATTTCATGAGGTGTGCGCCACGGCATAATTGAGTCATCTATTTTTTCAAGGGATACAACACCTTGCCAATTCAAATTCGGGGTATCAGGTTTCAATTGCATTATAAATAGTTCTCCTTCGGTTTTGAAATGTGGTTACATTGCATCAACGACAGCACGAAGTTGGCGGATACCGTCTAACATCTGTTGTGGATTTCCCCAATGCTCAATACTTGCAGCACCCGTAAATCCATCGTCAAGTAGTATTCTCAATAACTGTTCATATTTTAAGTTTGTATCTCTAATCGGGTCCAGATTTTTCTCACGATTCGGTTTTACATGCACATGCCGCACGAGTCCCTTAATATACGAATATCCATCAGGTAACGGCATTTCTCCACAGTGTAAGCCGTTATTGACATCCCAACATGATGCAAGTGCAGGACTATTGCCAAGCGCGTCAATAACTGTTCGCGTCTCTTCACAAGTGCCAGCGAGCGTTGCATCTTCATTTTCAAAAGCGAGGACTACATTTGCGCTTTCAGCAATTGGCACTACGGGAGCAAGTTTTTGAACAATCTGTTCCAGATAGTCGTTTATATCTGGGCGAGATGATTCTCTAAGTCTCCGATTTGGATTCCAAAATGCAAATCCACGAATGATCTGTGTTTCAAAAGCATGTGCAAGTTCAACCATACGGTCGAAGTGCCGCAAATGTCGTTCATACTCCTGTGGGTTGTCAATTGCGCATTTTCCAAAAGGTGAACCGATACTCGCGACGCGGACATTGTAAGAAGTTAGTACGTCTTGTGCGCGTTTCACATCGTCATTGTCAATTTCGGTTACGTGCTTACCCCAAACACCACCCCGTACTTCTACAGTTGTGGCACCAGCTTCCACACCCAGTTTGATAGCTTCTTCAAAATCTTCTCTGGAAACTTCATCAGCGAAAAAACATACATCAATCATTTTAAAATTCCTGCAAATTTCACGGCACAAACTAACAGTTTATGCTACAAAAGAGAAATATATTATCAGAAATGGTATAACCTTGTCCTAATCTTATATCAACTCAAGAAATTGCAGACTCCTTTTATAAATTTTCGGCGCGGACAATACCTTTGTTTAAGCAACAAAAAATAGAGCCGCGGCGGAGATCACCAGGATTGCAGCAATCACGCTACTAACCATTTTACCAACCACACTAAGATAATGTGATAGCCATTCAAGGACACCACATAAGAGGAAAATCGAACCGGATATGACGTGTAATACACTCGATCGGTGTCCTGGATCGTCTTCTAAAAAGGCATAACCCTTTCTAATAAGAAATATCCCAATGATCGAAAGGCAGACGATGTTTATCCATTTCGACTGGATTGCTTTGTAACAGAAAGTTCCAATCCGTGCAAACATAACTTTGTTCCTCCTAATAATCTAAGTTAGAAAGAATAAAAGGGGCAAGTTTTGCCATTACCTCAAGCGGTGATTCTTTATCTGAAAGACTGACTTCCAATACTGCTTCGTTTTTCTCTACTGTAATCCAAGCAAGAAACGGAGATATTTCATCTGGCATTACAATATCATTTTCTATCGGAGCTGTGACATTAATTGCTTTAAATAAATTCAATATATTCAAGTTCACGACTACAAGGGGTGTTTTTGGCAGCTGTTTTAAGTAAGATGGTTTCTTTTTCTCTTGAAGCGTGTTAAAGATTGAGTGCATCTGCTCTTCAGAAAAACTCAAAAGAGACAGTTCATCTCTTTCTGCATAGTAGATATTTGACCCAAACTCAGACACCGTTGCACCTTTATACTTTGTTTTAGATACAGAAGTATTTTGTAGGTTAGAAAGGCTATTACCTATCTGATCCCATTTGCCTGGGTTATTTGGAATGAAAATTAAACTCCCGCGTGTATATACGTTTCCCGCATCAACCTGGAAGGTTCCATCTATATTAATATCAAGGCTTTCCAAATTATCTGGTTCAAACAACGTTAAGTCATCAACAGACAAGGCAAGTTCCCCAGTCAAACCTGCAACAACATCGTCTTCAAAATCGAGATTCAAAATGCCTTCCAAAAAGGTGATGAATGCATAAACGTCACCCGTTTCTGCATTCTCAATTTCATTATGAATAAGTTGCCAGACAGTATCTAAAACGGTTGGAGCAACAGCAATAAACAGGTCTTCTTTTCCAGACAAACTCTTAAGTATTTTCAGTTCGTCACCTTCTTTTAGGAAAGGCGCAATTCTGCTTTCTGGAAGGCTGGAATCAAATTCTGTGTAGAGCTGAAAAAGTGGATCAACCTCCAACAGATTAAATTGAGCAAAAACAGTTTTAAAAGTTTGCAGTTGTGTTTGTTCAATATCTGATAAGTCCTGCAGCAGCGGTAATAGACCTGACACATTGAAAAATCCTGTCACTTGTCCTACGTCATACTTTTTTGAAACTTTAGAATACGATTCGTTTTTGTGAATAGATAAGGATTTTTTTCGGTAAGTATCAATCAATTTTTCAAAACTGTTTTCACCGATACCAACGACGAGAAAGTCACCCACAAATCCATAAGTGAATAGCACATCTGGCATTTGCAGTGTCTCATATTTAACCTTCCTATGTTCACCTGCCTCAAGCTTTAGTGTGCCGCCAGACATTCCCATAAAACCGGTCAAGATTTTGGTTAATCGTTGCAGCTCAGCAAGGTTTCCGCCTGAATGCACGACAATGCCGCCGCGAATGCTATTGATTCCTACGTCCCACATCGCAAAACCTGTTTGGTATCCGACAGTATCAATTACACCGAACAGATCCGTCCCGATAATCCCTTGTGCCGCCAACATCCCCTGTTGCATCTCTTGTAAATCTGATTCGTCTAACGCTTGATCAAGGGTTTTCTCCCAATCTTCCGAAATCTGAATTTCGTTGTAAATTTCATTAATATCATTCAATTGTATATAAAGGACACTTTCCTTTGGGATAAAATCACTTACTTTTGCTGCATGTGTGGAAATAGGGATGCAAATGAGAAAGAGGATAACAACGATTAATTTAAGTATATTTAGCCAAAATAGTGGTAATGGATTTCGATCTTGAATTAAGACTTGGAATTTCATAGGAAAACCTCTCTTTTATGGAACTCGAATTTCTTCTATCAATACTTGCACCTCTTCAGGTGGCGGTGGTGTGAAAGCAGACACAACAGTCGCGACAATAAAATTTATGACCATACCGAGGGTACCGATACCTTCCGGGGATATGCCCCATAACCAGTTTTTAGGGACGTTCATCTCCTCCGGTTGAATAAATTTGAAAAAGATAATATACGCTGCTGTGAATGTAAAACCGGCAATCATTCCTGCCACTGCACCAGCTTTGTTCATGCGCTTAGAGAAAATTCCCATGACAATTGCTGGAAAAAATGAACTTGCAGCGAGTCCAAAGGCAAATGCGACAACCTGTGCAACAAATCCAGGTGGATTGATGCCAAAATATCCAGCAACACAGACGGCAAAACCTGCAGCGATTCGCGCAGCCATTAATTCCTGTTTTTCGGATAAATCCCTTATAATACAACCCTTGAGTAAATCATGGGCAATAGCCGTAGAAATAACCAACAATAAACCTGCAGCAGTAGACAGTGCAGCAGCTAAACCGCCCGCGACAACTAATCCTGTAACCCAATTCGGTAACTTCGCTATTTCAGGGTTAGCTAACACCATAATGTCGTTGCTAATTTCAAGTTCATTCGGAACAGCAGATTTTGGACCACGATACTGTATTGTCCCATTATTGTTTAAATCCTCAAATTCTATGAGTCCGGTTTTTTCCCAATTTGTAAACCACTCAGGCACGTCCTCATATCTTATATCTTGTAATTCACCATCTTGTTCATAAGTCACAGTCTTAAGCAAATTTGTTTTCGCAAATATGGCAACTGCAGGGGCAGTCGTATAGAGAAGTGCGATAAACAGTAATGCCCAGCCAGCAGAAGATCGCGCTTCAGATGCTTTGCGGACGGTATAAAACCGAATGATTACGTGTGGAAGTCCTGCTGTACCTAACATTAGCGCAGCAGTAATAAAAAAGACATCAATTTTAGATTTGCTTCCATCTGTGTATTTATCAAAACCGAGTGCTTCGTGCAAGCCGTTGAGGCGGTCTAAAAGGTAAACCCCTGAATCGTCTGCCGCGCCTAATCCCAACTGGGGAATAGGATTACCTGTAACATGGATAGAGATGAATATAGCAGGAACGAGAAAGGCGAAAATGAGAACGCAGTATTGCGCAACCTGTGTATAGGTAATGCCTTTCATGCCGCCAAGCACAGCATAAAAGAAAACAATCCCCATTCCAACAAGTACACCGTAAGTAATATTAACATTTAAAAACCGGGAAAAGGCAATACCGACACCTTGCATCTGTCCGGCAACATAGGTGAACGAGACAAATACGGCGCACACAACAGCAACGATCCGTGCTAATTGGGAGTAATACCTATCTCCTACAAAATCTGGAACGGTATATTTACCGAATTTACGAAGATAGGGTGCCAATAGCAGCGCAAGTAATACGTACCCGCCTGTCCATCCGAGGAGATAGACGGAACCATCCCTTCCCAGAAATGCAATCATCCCAGCCATTGAGATGAAAGACGCGGCACTCATCCAATCCGCAGCAGTCGCCATTCCGTTTACAACCGGATGTACGTTGCTGCCAGCAACATAGAAGTCACCTGTAGAACGTGCTTTAGACCAAATCGCTACCCCGATATACAATGCAAAGGAAAGACCCACCATTACGAAGGTCCATGCTTGTACGTTCATACTTATTCCGGATCCTCCGCATCCTCTTCATCAGTTCGATATTTTTTATCTAAACGGTTCATCAACCATGCATAGACAAAAATTAGCACAACAAAAATCCATATAGATGCCTGTTGTGCGAAATAGAAACCGAGGCGAACCCCACCGAACCGTATCTTGTCGAGTTGTTCCACAAATACAATTGAGCAAAGAAAGGATGTGACAAACCAGATTCCGAGTAGGATACCCAGGTATTGTAGGTTTTTCCGCCAATACAGTCTATTATTATCCGATGTTTTCACAAATTGTCTCCGTGAGTTCAAAACTTATTAGGTTAAAATATATGGGAATATACTGAATAGTATCAGAAAACAGTATTTGTGTCAATAATTCTCTGGAAACATCAAACGTTCCACGTGTTCTATCAGAATATGTAAAACCTTAATATGAATTTCTTGTATTCTATCTGCCGTCCCACCTGGTGCAATTAGGTATTTATCACAGTGATGTTTAAGTTGTCCGCCATCTCTACCGATTAACCCAAACACATGCATCTGCTGCGATTTTGCAGTTTCTGCTGCACGAACTACATTTTCGGAATTCCCACTTGTTGAGAGGACAACCAGTAAATCACCAGGGTGACCTAATGCTGCCAGTGGGCGCGCGAAGATCTCCGCAAATCCGAAATCGTTGGCAGTACAGGTAATATGTCCTGCATCGCTTAGGGCGATAACTGGAAGTGGTTTCCGATTATCCCGAAACTTCCCTGTACACTCCTCTGCAAAATGGATGGCATCACACAAACTACCACCATTTCCACACGTAAAAATTTTACCTTGCTGTTTAAAAACATCTTGCATCAATGCTGCTGTTTCCGCTATAACTACAATATTATCAGGGTTTTGGATAAAGCGATTGAGTACATCTTGTGCCTCCAACAATGCGTTACGAATACTGTGCAAGGTGTCCATCTTATTTTTCTCCTAACATATCAAACTGCAAATCCATTGATTCTCCTGGCAGTAAGTTTTCCCATTGATGCAGCAAATTTTGCAAATTCTGACGCATTGCCTTAATCTGTTCGGCGGTGACGTTGGCGGGAAGTTCTTGGCTATCAGGTTCAAGCAGCGGATCCGGGAAACTTTCCCACAGTTCTGCCTGCAGTAGCGCGACAATCGGTTCTACTTTCATCGCTTCAGCTGGTATCTTGAAGGGACGTTTTGTTGTAGGAAGACTAAAATCAGGGATATCGTAACCTCTTGCAACAAGTCCAAAAAATGCATTTTGGAAACCGAGGGTAGTTTCAACGACATAATGAGCAAAGTCGTGCTGCACAAATCCACGATGAATCTGTGTCCAAGTTACACTCCCATCGTCGCGAATACAAGTAAGTGTATCAGGTCTGTGTTTCTGTTGATTTTTGCCTTTTTTGAAACGAATGAGCAATTGTTTTAAGTCTTTCTCATCTAAGGTCTATGCAGATTCATCGTAGAATGCTTGCTTAAAGAACGTGTTACAAAGTGAATCTATCTACGTGTTGTCTGACTGTTAGAAAGGTTAGGGTGTTGATTGTACTGCTGCTTCAATACGTTCGATAACCCACTCTTGAATTAAATGTCTGGGTGGAATATCTTGTGCCTCGGCCAATTGCAAGAGAATCTCTGTTTCACTTTCGCTCAGCCACACAGAAGCTTTATATCCATCTTCTGTCTCTACAAGTGCACCATCGTATTCAGCTAATTCTTGCGCGGCTAAGAATTCATATACGTCATAGACATCAAGGTATTCTTCATCTCCGGTGAGTATATATTCTTCACGGTTCATTAGTTCCTCCAGTGTATCGTATGTTCTCTGGCGTGTAACATCAATTTGCTGATTTTGCCGATGCTTTGATACCTTCGGTGACCCACTCTCGAATCAACATCAAAGGCGATATACCGCGAGACTTCGCAGCGGCAGTAACAGCCGCGGCTTCTTCTGGTGTTAAAGCAAGTGGCACTATAGGTTCAAAAACAGATTCCTGGACCTCCTCAAGTTCGTTCTCAAAATCGGTTAAGTCGTGGGTGTCCCAAAAATTCGCAAGTTCTTGAATTGAATCAATTTGTGGAATTTTTTGATGTTTCATTTATTTCTCCACTTTTTATATCTTCGTTTTTCTTTATCAGTCATAGGTCTCGCTGTGACTGGATATCCTTTACCATCACGGAATTGAATGATAACGCAAAATAAATGACGTCCGGAGTTCGTTTGCCCTAAAACATAGTAGACAGGATTTTCGCCGTGAGATTTCGTTCGTTGAACAAACGATTTTCCAAAGCAAACTTCCTCTACCTCATCTGATGTAACGTTGTGTTTTGCAATATGATCAAGTCTATCGTGAGACCAGAGTAACTCGTGAATTTTCATAATTATACAGTTACTTCAACAAGATAAATTATTGTCTCCCGGTAGAACATTCAACACTAAAGGATCAATTTATCATAGCGAACAGCAAACAGATTGTCAAATTGAAATTTACGTAAAACCCGATTTATTCGTTTAGAGTCTGTTCTTCAATTTGATGCAACGCTTCACTGATATAGCGACGGATCCATTCACTTTCGGTGGTTTCTGCCAATGCGTTGAGAGCAGAAATCGCCTGCGGGTTACCAATCCTGCCTAATGCGACAACAGCAGCGGAACAGACGGATCTATCTGTATCGGTAACGCTGCTTATCAATGCTTCTATCACTTGGACGGGTGGGTTTGCGCCCCGTTTTTCGCTAAGCCCCAATTCACCGAGCGCAACGACAGCAGCACACCGCATATCCGGTTCTTTGTCTTGCAGGAACGGAATAAGTTTATCAATGGCACGTTCATCGCGGAGATGTCCAAGGGAGGATATAGCAAAGCGGCGAACAGCTGTGTTATCATCGGCTAATGCTTCTATCAATGGTGGGACGGCATGACTATCACCGACTCCACCTAACCCTTCGGCGGCATAAGCACGCATTTCTGCGGACTCTGATCGCAATTTTCGGAGTAAAAACCGCGTTGGAAAATACCGCCAACTTCTTAAGGGTCCGTCTTTGTGTGAAAGAAACCGAATCAACCTACGAATCTTTTGGTGTCCAGATTGATCCGAAACTCTGTGTGCCATTGTACTATCTCTATAATAGTGGTGAATTGTAAGAATTATAGCATGTATCCTATCCAATGGCAATCGGTTTTTAGATGAAATAAACAGCAGGACTTACGCAATGTCCTCAAAAGTCCCACTGATAAGGGGGATTTAGGGGGTTAAATCATTGAAATAACGCCTTTTAACCCCCCTAACCCCCTTATCAAGGGGGGAATGCGTAAGTCCTGACAGAATAAACTGCTTCTGTGCCCTGATTTGATTATCTTTCTTTCAATTCTCCCCAACTTGTTAAATGCCTATTCTTTGCAGTGTGAACACCTTTCAATCGTTTTGTGGCAAGTGTTTGTTGGATACCAGCAAACGATATGTCCTCAATCTGATAGTAATACTCAATGTTAGGTTTTGCAGTTGTATCAGTCCATGTATACTCGTTGCGTTCGCCTATAGTGCCAGCACCTTGAATAAGTTTCGGATTAACCTTAATAAACGGACCTTGCGGTTTTTCACTTCGTAGGACATTAAAACCAGCATTATCTACTTCTGATTCAGTAACCCAACTTATCACAACCAAACCATCTTGATTTACTTTTGGATTAAATGTAGACAATGTAACAGGTAGTATTTCTCATCTTCTGTTCTATAACCTGGTGAACCTACTGTACTGCCATCGGAAATTTAGACCACTACCTAAAACAAGATTGTGATATAATAACAATCTAATTGAAGGAGAAATTCGATGGCAAAACGAAGAAACTTTACTCCCGAATTTAAAGCTGAGGTTGTCCTTGAGGCACTGAGCGGTCAAAGTTCACAAGCAGAACTATGTCGCAAACATAACCTCAGTGATGTTCAACTTTCAAAGTGGAAACGCCAGCTTCTTGAAAATGTGGCCTCTTTGTTTGAACCTATTGATAAACAGACCCAGGTGTCTCAACAGCGGATCACTCAACTTGAACAACTTGTTGGTAAGTTGACCCTGGAGTTGGACATCCAAAAAAAAGTCTCAACCTTACTGAGTTGACCTCAGCTGAAAAACGAGGCATTATCCAAACTTTGCGAACTGATTACTCTGTGCGACAGATTTGCGAGACACTCGGTTTCAATAGAAGCAGTCTCTATTATCAACCGAAAAAGGATCTTTGTGAAACAGTGCTCCAACAAGAGATTGAAAAGTTATCTGCTTTTTATCCAAGATATGGTTATAGACGTATCACCAAGTTGCTATTGCGTATGGGATACACTGTTGGATACCGACGCGTCGCACGATTGATGAAATCAGCCAATTTATTAGTCAATGTCAAACGTTCCTGTCAGACCACAAAATCAGTTGACGATAAGTGGCAATGGGACAACCAACTTGATAACCTTGATATTTGTCGGCGGAATCAAGTCTGGGTTGCGGATGTTACCTATGTCCGTCTCAAAGGACACTTCGTCTATGTTTCAGTTCTCATGGATGTATTTACGCGAATGATAAGAGCTTGGCAACTGAGCCGACATTTGACACAACCTCACATGGATCAGACTTTACATAAACCGATTACAGATAAACTTGTTGTCCTCACATTTGATGATGGATGCAAATCGCAAGCAACTTTTGTTGCACCGATTCTGAAACAGTACGGCTTCGGAGCGACCTTCTATATTACTGAAGGACTCAACTTTCTCCGCAATAAAGAAGCGTATATGACATGGGAAGAGGTGCGCGGTTTACATGAAGCAGGCTTTGAAATTGGCAACCACACCCGCCATCACCGAAATGTTACCCAACAATCAGATCAAGAGCTAAAAGACGACCTGCAACATATTGACGCGCGTTGCGAGGAATACGCTATCTCCCGCCCGACCACCTTCTGCTACCCAGGTTATAGCCATAACGAAGCGGCTGTTAAGGTTGTAGCGGAGCACGGTTTTCATTTTGCACGGCGTGGCGTTGCCCCAGAGTTTCCTTACGATTCCGAAGGCGGGCGCGGTCCAGCTTATACCCCGACAGTTCACCATCCGCTCCTTATTCCAACGACAGGTGCATCCGGACCGAATTGGAAATTTGACGATTTTACGTGGGCACTTGAGCAAGCAACAGATGGAAATATCTCTGTCTTGACGTTTCACGGTGTGCCTGACCTTGAACATCCGTGGGTTCACACCGAACCGAAAGCATTTGAGGTCTATATGGCGTCCCTGGCAGAAAACGGTTATACTGTCATTGCACTCCGAGACCTAAGCAGTTATATCAATTGACGATAAATTGATATATAGTGAATTACTTGCACACAATTGTAGAGCAACCTGTTAGGTTGCGTCCGCTCCGGAAACCCAACTTAACAGGTTGTGCTACAACACAGTCCGGCTATTTAGGACCCACGGATCAAAAGCGTGCATATATTTTGGATTTCACTATAAAGTTAAAAAATTGCTTAAATTCCCTTAAATTTCCCCTTAATTTCAAATTTCCTTCAAATTTAATTTGACATCCTTCACGTATTGTGTTATAATACGATAAATGTTAGAAATGTGCAGATTTCTTGACAATTTTTCGTATTTTTTATATACTATACGATAAAATGTTAAAAAATTCACACAATTTCTTGACATTTTTCATATATTATATGATAATATATGACAGACGCTGGAAATTCACGGTAAATGCGGGTATTTTTAGCGTCGGGGGTGCTAATCAATGCACCGACAGTGTATAGACCTTCACACACCGTCGATGCTTAGCACTGCCATAGGACAAGTATGACAGCGCTGGTTTCTATTATAACACTAACATTGACTTGATGTCTATGTTGGAATAGGGGCCAGCGGCCCCTACAAGGATAATAAAACTTTCTTATTTTCACCTGCCCTTGTAGGCCTGTCTAAACAATTAACCTGCTTCATGATACAATGAAAAGGAGCATAAGATGAGACAGTACTACGAACCATTTCTCACCTTCATTTTCGTAGCTATATTTATCATCGCAAGCGGACTGCTGCTTGGCACTTATGATGCTACGCAGGCAGACATGCTTGACTGTGAACGGATCAGATCGGAATGCATCCCACGCGAACAAAAACCGCTCTGTCCGAATATGAATTTAACCCCACGCTGCCCACTGGATGCAGCGAAGTATAGGAGAATAGATTGATGTTAAAAAAATTGAATTGGCGTATAGTCGCTCTGATTGCTTTCGTGATTGCTGCCGGTGGGTTTATGTATTGGCAGTGGTCGGAAATGCAGCAGCTGAAAGAACAAGCTGCACAATTTGAGAAAATGTTTGAAGAAGAGAAGAAACCAATTGCAGCGAATGAGCTGCCTCCTGCGGATCCGGGCAAAAAGTGGGTGCCGCATGGGGACCACTTCCATGAGGTGCCGATTGATGCACCGGATGTGTGGCAAGGGGGACCCGCATGAGCCTGTAGCGCAACCCGCGCCAAAGAAGCATACGGGACCCCTAACCTACCACGAGGAACTGCTCAAGACCAACCCAGTGAAAGCATTGCGACTACAAGCAGAAGAACGTGGACACTGGAGCGCGAAATGGATACCGCCATTCCCGCCAGATGACCAAGAAGCCGCAGCTTTTGCCCGGAATAATTATCTTCAAATCTACTATGAAAGTATTGGCGATGTAAATAATCCCATATACATAAAGGCACTCCATGATCTTAGATCGCAGATGCGCATTATCACCTATGAACAGCATGATGCGCGCAGTTACGATTTGATGCTATTAACATGGACAAGCCTTGATGAGGGTGACATACCGTCTTACTATATTGGTGGGTGGCGTCGGTTACCTTCAGACTATTTTCCACTTCACATTTCAGATATCAAATAAAGGAGGCACTTAGAATGTTTAAAAAATTAATGTTTACTACACTTATTATTTGTTTACTATCTATTTTTATCTACCAGAACGTGTCCTATGCGGGCACTGCAATAACCACGTGGATAAATGCGGACAAAAAGGTTACTAACATGTACAAGTTGGTAACGAATGAGGTGAATCAATATCATGACATCCGAAGTGGCATAGAGACTCTCATAAGTGACTGGAATCGCAACCAAGATGCGATCAAAAATAGTAACATGGTGATGCTGATTGCCACCGGGGGAGTCATTGTCAGTGGTGTTGTTGCTATCGCCACTAAGGGTTCACTTTTCCCTGCGGCGTATGTCGCCGTCGCAACTGCAATAAAGAAGCATACAGACACAACAGAGACTACTGCGAGAAGCGAAGAGTACCTGACGGCGATGTCAACACTTTTGTCTCTGATGGATACTGCAAGGGCAAACGTAGATGCAGCCTATAATGGTGGGTATCTGAGCGTAGCACCTGGAAGCGCATGGGTCGGGAGTGCTGTCAAATATGAATACACGAAAGGGTATGACGCTACTTACGATGATTACATGACGATGGGGGCAGGGCATGTGGATGGATACAGTGTCTCTGCGTTGGATTCTTCTGTCAAGATGGGAAAGGAAAGTGGATACTATCACCAAGTGATGCACACAGGAGATCAAAGAAGTAATGAAGATCATGTTTTCGAGAATTACTGGCCGTTATCTCACTGGACGGTGAAACCGGACCTCCCGAAAAATCATCCATGTGAGGGACCTTGTTCAGATATGTTTCGGACTCCGTATGAAGCATTGACATCGCATCAAGTAACATGCGGCGATGGCACGGTGCAGGACGTGGATGATGAATTCTCCGAAATAATTGATGGATATGAAAAATACGGACCTCCATTAGATCCTCACAATACAATTTATTCCATCCAGGATATCCTTAATAAACGCTCCGTTACGCAGGGATGTGGTCGTTCCTACTACAAATGTCCGAGTCGCCTCGATCACAAAGATATCCCAAAGCATGAAGTTCGGACTTGCGCCAAAACCTACACGAGCTCAGACGGAACTGAGGGAGCTTGTCTGGATTCAGAGGGAAATCCTTTGAAATATAGGCGGTGCATGGGACATGCGCGGGATCATAATGAAAGCGATTGGATCGGTTTGGAAAGCACGCATTCTGATGAAGGTGATAGTAACTCTGATGACTCTGACGGTGAAGACACCTCTGATGTTGTAGACAACTCCCCCGACTGCGATAGTTGCACCGATTCGTGTTCCGCGTGTGCAGACATCACATATCCGTGTGGTGTGCATAGTGGACATCCGGGCAATGCGAGTGGACATGCCCCCATCGGGGGAAGTTGTTCGGGGACAAATGGATGGGGGCATAGTTGTAATGCGACACACTATATGTGTGAACAATCGCCTACACACACGTTCCCGACTTTTTCGTGTGGACGAGGGGGTTGCACGGAGTCGGTCAGCGACCCACAAGAACATCGTCGCACGTGTCAACACGGAATAAAGTATTGGTCGTGTAAGAAAATCCCGGAGGACATGGTAGAGCGTCACAAGTTGCGCACCTGCACGCGGCGCAAGGTGCTTCGGAGAGTTTGGGATCCGCAGATCGGCGCGTATAGAGGTGTTGAGGGTGTGTGTGGTGAGACATACTCCAATTGCCATGGAGGATCGAAGTGTCGCGATATTTACGGTCGAGTCGGAACGCACACAGATGTGGTGGAAACACCGGTAGTCCCCGAATAAACACAGCTCCGAATGAACACAGGCAGGTATCCGAAAGGGTATCTGCCTTTTTTATTATCCTTCCACTGCACCGACAAAAAATTCACACCCTTTAACATCCTTTAACATCCTACTATTTCTATTGAATATTTGTGGGACAGCATAGGTGGTAGGGGAGGTTTCCCAATCTTGCTGCTACAAAGTGTCCAAATAATTCTATAGTAAAGCCTATAATTATTTGGACAGTTTTGCCCTTGTCTGATTTCCCCTTGCTTGCGGGGGGATAAAGGGGGGTAGGCTTTTGTATGCCCATTTAATTGTCGATTCTACTATACTCAATAGTCCTTTCCTACTAAACATCTCATTTTACCAATTTTTCAAATTAAAGTAATATTTACGCAACATTTTCAATTACAATTTACATTGAAATCTGGCTATTGAACCTGATAGCCTCAAACATAATTTTGAAACTAAGCCCACTAAATTGGGTCGTGGTTTACGCTTGAAATATATCAATTTATGTTGTATACTTATTAAGCATTTTTTGTCTTATATCAAATACGGAGTTTGTAGTTAATAGGGATGGTCGTGGAATTATGAAAATTCTGATTGCGGGATTAGGTTCTATTGGTAGGCGGCACTTGCGGAATTTTCAAACGTTGAACGCGGGGGAATGTGTGTTGTTACGTACCCGCCGCTCTACACTTCCTGATGATGAATTGGCAGGTTTGCCGACTGAACATAATTTAGCGGAGGCACTTCAGAAGCATGAACCGGATATTGTAGTCGTTTCAAATCCGACTTCACTTCACCTTGATGTTGCAATCCCTGCTGCTGAAGCGGGTTGCCATCTGTTATTAGAAAAACCGATCTCTCGGACGATGGATCGTGTGTCAGCTTTAGCAGACATTGTGAAGCAGCAAGGTGTGAGAGTGCTTGTCGGGTTTCAATTTCGGTTTCACCCTGGTTTACAGCATATTAAACAATTGCTTGATGATGACACGATCGGTCCGGTGACATCTGTTCACGTACATTGGGGAGAATATCTTCCTGCGTGGCATCCTTGGGAAGATTACCGCATAGGATATGCCGCACGCAGCGACCTCGGCGGTGGGGTTTTACTAACATTATGTCATCCTTTTGATTATTTGCGATGGTTGATTGGAGAGGTTAAAGCAGTATCGGCAATGACAGCACAAGAAGGTGGATTAGATATTGAAGTTGAGGATACTGCAAATGTGATGCTCCGATTTGCAAATGGAGCACTCGGAACTGTGCATCTTGACTATGTTCAACGTCCACCGACACATACGCTACAAATTACAGGGCAACGCGGACGTATTCTTTGGGATAACGCAGATGGAGCAGTGCACTGGTATCAGACTGGGACGGAAACATGGGAGACAGCAGAGATGGCTCCAGATTTTGAGCGGAATACACTTTTTATTGAAGAAGTCCAACATCTCCTCAATTGCGTTGAAAATGACACAGAACCGTGTGTTAATCTTGCAGATGGTATTGCGGCACAAAAAATTGTGCTTGCAGCAAAGGAATCAAGTACAGAAGGAAAAGAAATAATTATTTCATAGCTATGGTGTTTGACGTAATAAAGGTTTTCGGATGAAAAAAGATTTGTTTGACTTACACGGAAAAGTGGCTATTATTACAGGGGGCGCAGGCATGTTAGGAAAAGAGTATTGCCGCGCGTTTGCTGAAGCCTCTGCCCATGTGGTCATCGCGGATTTGCGAGGCGGTGCTGCGAAGGATTACGCAAGCCAGATCAGTACAGAAGAATATCCGAAGGCAATTGGTGTTGAAACCGATGTTACAGATAAACTGTCTGTTCAGTCAATGATTACCCGAACCCTTGACGAATTTGGTAGAGCTGATATTCTTGTTAATAATGCTGCCCTCGATCCAAAATTTGATACAGAACACGCATCTGAGCACACAAATACTTTTGAAGACTATCCGCTGGCACTTTGGAATGAAAGCGTAGCAGTCGATTTGACCGGGATGTTCCTCTGTTCACAAGCAGTAGCACGGCCAATGCTTGAACAGAAAAGCGGTGTAATTATCAATATTTGCTCAACTTATGGAGTCGTTGGTCCCGATCAGAGGTTATATGAACGCGACGATCCGACACAACCTCAAACCTATAAACCGATAACTTATTCTGTTACAAAAAGTGCTGTGCTCGGTTTAACACGTTACCTTGCAACATATTGGGCAGGTAAAAACATACGGGTCAATGCGTTAACACTCGGCGGTGTATTTAATGAACATGATGAAGAATTTGTGAGACGTTATAGTTACCGCACACCATTGGGGCGCATGGCAGAGAAATCGGAATACTGCGGAGCACTTCTATTTGTGGCATCTGATGCAGCATCTTATATGACAGGTGCAAATCTCGTGGTTGACGGGGGTTGGACAGCATGGTAGATCACAATTCAAATCTATCTGTGAATCCTAAAAAGTTGGAGGTTTTAGGCGTGGTGCAAGCACGGGGTGGTTCAAAAGGTATACCCGGAAAAAATATACGCAATCTTGGTGGATACCCGTTGATCGCATATAGCATCGCTTCCGCACTTGCATCGGAATCCGTTACGCGGCTCATAATTTCTACTGATGACGAAGAAATCGCTGAAGTTGCGAGAATTTATGGTGCTGAAGTGCCGTTTATGCGCCCAGATGCGTTGGCAACGGATGACGCTCCGGATTTTCCGCTGTTTGATCATGCGCTCACATGGCTAAAAAGCAATGAAAACTATGTCCCACAAATCATTGTTCAACTACGTCCGACATCGCCGCTGCGCCCGAAAGGTTCAATTGATACCGCAGTCAAATTACTATCGGAGGATAATCAAGCTGATTGTGTTCGGACTGTGATTCCATCTCAACAGAACCCTTACAAAATGTGGCGGGCAGCCGAAAAATATCTTAACCCACTATTAGGTGATGAGTTTCCTGAACCCTACAACATGCCGCGCCAGAAATTACCGAAAACCTATTGGCAAACGGGCCATCTTGACGTGATTCGCTACGAAACTATCACTGAAAAGAACTCACTCACAGGTGAACGGGTGCTACCCCTAATCATTGAACCGAAGTACTGCACCGATATTGATAATCTTGACGACTGGGAACACGCAGAGTGGAAGTTATCACGTAACAACCTTGATATAGACTTTCCAAAAAAGAGTGTTCTAAACAGACAATCAACAAACAATTTAAAAAACATAATTCCATCTAAACCTGTTTCGGAAACATAACGGACAACAATAGTTGTCCTACAAACTGTTAGTTTGGGTTTCCGATAAGCCGCAAACTAACACGTTGCACGACAGAAATGTCCCATTAATTATCGGTTTTACTATAAAGTCGTGAGAAAGATATAACTTGGTTCGCTTCCTGTTGGGGATGAGCCTTCTGTTGACTTTATTGAGCAATTTAAGGAGAAAAAATACATTAACGGCATCACCATAATCGGTTAAATGGCTGAAAATGTAGTATGTGCTGCAATTGGCACATACATTATTATATTACTTATGCTAAGATCTTTTACAAACAGTGTAACCCGATGGGATACTTTATTGTTCCACCGAATTTTTGGATGGGGCGATAAGCGCTTTCTGAACCGCTCGTTTCGTCTCATTTCTTGGAGTGCTAATGGGTATCTGTATCCGTTTATTGCGCTCTATGTATTTCTTAACTGTGACGAGGCGTTAAGTAAACCTTTTTTGATATCTGCATTTGTTGCATTTCCAATTAAGGGATTACTCTATCATTTTCTGAAACAGGCGATGAAACGTGACCGCCCATTTGAAAAAATTGATGATGTTCACTTTAGAGTCCGGCCGCCAGATAAGTTCAGTTTTCCATCTGGACATACGGCTTCGGCGTTCCTTGTAATGACACTGTTATCAAGTTTCTTTCATATTCCAGCATTACAGATTGGAACGTTTGTTTGGGCGGGAATGGTCGGTGTCGCACGGGTGTATCTCGGTGTGCACTATCCCACTGATGTCCTTGCAGGTGCATTGCTTGGTATATGCACAGCTGAGATAGGCATGTGGTTCTCAATATAGTCTAAAAATATAGTTTGTAAAAAATGAGGTTAACTCCCTACCCCCTTATCAGTGGGAAAACCGTGGCGTTTTCTTTAAATTGAAACGTGCAAGTCCTTGTCCGTTTTACTATAAACCAGGACTTACGCAATGTATTCAAAAGTCCCACTGATAAGGGGGATTTAGGGGGTTAAAAACACGAAAATAAGGACTTTTAACCCCCCTACCCCGCCTTATCAAGGGGGAATGCGTAAGTCCTGTATAAACTATAGGAGGCGGGCATTCCTCCCCGTGCTAAAGCATCAGGGGATCCTGCCGAATATTGATGAAAAAGAAGATTCTGTTTATATGCGGTTCAATGAATATTACAACGCAAATGCAACAAATCGCTCAAGAGTTACCTGAATATGATAAGTATTTCACACCGTTTTATGCAGACGGATTCATCAAAATTCTTAATAAGCTTAAACTTGTAGAATTTACAATTATTGGCGCTAAACGTGCTGGGGAATGCTACCGTTACCTTGAAGCACAAAAACTTCCCATAGACTACGGTGGCACACAGCATGATTATGATTTAGTTGTCACTTGCAGTGACCTCGTAGTGCAAAAAAATATTAGAGATAAAAAACGGATTGTCGTTCAAGAAGGAATTACCGACCCAGAGAGATTTGCCTTCCACCTTGTCCGAACTTTCAAATTCCTTCCAAAATGGTTTGCTGGCACATCTGCAAACGGGATTAGCAACAACTTTGACTATTATTGTGTTGCTGGCGAAGGTTATCGTGAGTTATTCATTCGCAAAGGTGTTCAACCCGAAAAAATTCGCGTGACCGGTATACCCAATTTTGACAATTGTCAAAAATACTACGATAACGATTTCCCACATAAAGGGTATGTACTGGTTTGTACCTCCGATTTGCGCGAAAAATTCCGTTACGAAAATCGGAAAAAGTTCATCAAAAAAGCACTTGAAATTGCCAATGGTAGACAATTAATTTTCAAACTCCATCCTAACGAAAAGTTTGATCGACGCACTGCTGAAATTAAAAAATTAGCACCCGATGCACTCGTTTACACCTCTGGCAGTGCTGAAGAGATGATTGCTAACGCTGAAGCATTGATTACAAGTTATTCATCAACGATCTATGTAGGCTTAGCACTTGGCAAAGAGGTTTATTCTGTATTGGATATGGATGAGCTTCGACAATTGACACCTGTGCAGAACGGTTGTGCTGCGCGTCATATTGCGGATGTTTGTCGCGAGTTAATCGGTGATGAACAGCGTTTAGACGAACCCATTTCTTCAACTAAAAAACAGATTCCGGCACATGCCTGAGTGTCTGATTCAATTGTGATTCTCACGGTGTGTGCCTATTTACACAGGCGCGCGTATCTCCCTAACAGTATAAAATTATCATTCAATCGTTTGGCAGATAGAATTCCACACTTCATCAACCGAGATCTGTTTCATGCAGATATTATCTTTGCATTTGTCTGTAAACTGTTTACACGGGCTGCACGGTACATCATGACGAATAATTGTGTGGGAATCCCCAAGCGGTTGAAATCGGATGTGATTCCCGGGACCGAACAGTGCCAAGGTCGGTGTTCTTACTGCAGATGCAATGTGCATCGGAGCGGTGTCGTTTGTAAGAAAAAGGTCACACTTTTCTATGCAAGCGGCTAACTGTCGAATGCCGAGTTTTCCTGCAAATGGAATAGCAGGTTCGTTCATGAGGTTACCAACGGTATGTACCAGGTCTATCTCTTTCGGACCACCGAAAATGATGACTTGTGCTTTGAAATGTCTGACCAGTCTATCTCCGATCGCTGCAAAACGTTCTGGCATCCATTCCCGCAATTTCCATCCTGCCCCTGGGAATAGACCGACCTTTAATTCCATTTCTGCTATACCTGCTTCTTCAAAAGAGTGATGAACATCCGCACGTTCAGATTCTGCAAGAAAAAGCTCTAATTGACGATTTTCTGCTGGTATGCCAGATGCATGCAACAGATCAAAATAGTGTTCTATTGCATGTTTGTTCCCCTGTTCAGGTACACGAATAGTACAAAGTTTACCCTTGCCAACCCGTTCAGATGCCCCACTAAAATACATTAACAACTCCGTGCGAAACTTACGTTGAAAATCAAATGTTAGCGCAAATTTCCGTTGGCGTAAGATACGGATAATCCGTAGCATTTCCCCCGTATCCTTGTCTTTGGCAGACCTATTGAACTCAATTATCTCATTAAGATGTGGATTTTGCTGGAGGATATCCGCTGATTGTTTTGCGACTAACATCGCAATATAAGCGTTTGGAAAATGGGCGCGGATAGCTCGGATCGCAGGGGTTGTCAACACGATATCTCCGAGTGAACTGAGGCGAATGAGTAAGATTTTTTCCATGATTTTTTATCGGTTTTCAGCAATTAGCACTCGGCTTTCAGTTAAGAGGTCTTTTATTACTCCGAAGCCGTTTCAACTACTATTTTCATAAGAAAAACTTACAATTTTCTTTTTTATTCCATTCATTGCTGCTTCTACGAGTGCCGCTATATCAAGTCCTTCCTCTGCTTTTTCTAATTCGGCAACCGATGCGTGCGTTGCAGGATGCTTCGGAACAAAAAGGGAGCAACAATCCTGATGTGGAAGTGTAGAAACTTCAAAGGTGCCTATCTGTTCTGCTTTTGCAATAATTTCAGCCTTATCGTCACCGATAAGCGGACGGAGAATTGGTATATCTGCAATCGCTTCAATTGCCCGGAGGTTTGTTAGCGTTTGTGAAGCTACCTGCGCAAGGCTTTCGCCAGTCACGAGTGCCTCTGCTTCAACAAGTGTCGCAACGCGTTGTGCAATGCGCGTCATCATACGCCGATACAGTAAAACCCGAAACGGTGAAGGTGTTTCTGCTACGATAGTTTGTTGAAGTTCAGCAAATGGTACCAGATAAATTATACTTTGATAGTTTGACTCTGCCAAAATATTAGTTAGTTCCATCACCTTTTCTAAAGATGCCTTATCAGTATAAGGATAGCTGTAGAAGTGAATAAAAACGGCTTTTGCGCCGCGTTTAATCATCTGCCACGCTGCAACGGGAGAATCAATTCCACCAGAAAGCATTACAAGAACTTTACCGCTAACACCAACCGGCAGTCCTCCTATGCCACGAAGCTTATCCGTATAAATATAGACATTATGATGTGATATATCTATCCATACCCGCAGGTCGGGGTTATGCATATTTGCCCGAGCACCAGTCTGTTGAATCAAATGCGCACCTACCTCACTGCTAATTTCTGGCGAAGTTAACGGAAAGGTTTTATCTGATCGTTTGGTTTCAACTTTAAGTGTCTCAAAAGATTTTCCTTCAGTCAGCTGCAAAGCAGTGTCTTTAATTGCAGCAATGTCTTTTTCTGCTTGATAAACAAGTTCAAAATGTGCAATACCCATAACCCCGCACAAACGTTTCTCAATTTCAGCAATATCTGTCCCTTGCTTAAGATGCACGACGATCCTATCGTGAAGTCTTTGGACTTTTGCATAACCTGTGCCGCGCAGTGAGCGTTTAATATTTTGCGCGAGTTTCTTTTCAAAAAATACCCTATTTTTTCCTTTCAACCCAACTTCAGCGTAGTGAATAATAAATAACTTTTCAGTATAATGCATCGCTATTAATCCTTGCACTGGCTACAGATACCTAATTTCGGATCCAGAACACTTGTAAATCCTTGTTTGTGTTGAATTTAGGTGAGAACAACCTTTGTTAAACGAAAATGGAGTTTTGCCACGTTCCGTAGTGCATCGGCTCCGTGCAATTTTATAAATTCTTTTCCCGCCTCTGTAACCTGATATGCCCCTCTTGGCAACCGCAAATCGTATTCTTGAGATAACGATTTTATACCTCTCAGAAAAGCATCGCGCGCTATTACTGAAGCAGCTGCCACTGCAATGTCTCTTTCTGCTTTAGTTTCCTGCTTTACCTTTATATCTCGTTCCGTCAACTGTGGTGTGATCACATCATTATTAGCAAATTTATCCACGAGCGCGTGCTTTGCTCCCATGCGATTGGCAAGCGTTTGAATGACCTCAACATGTAGTTTTGCAAGCATCGTATTTAGGTTTTGGCCGCGCTTTTTGAGAGATTCATAGAATGAATTGTACTCCGCTGGCATTTTTTGCTCAACAACAATGTGTTGTTCATAGTGTTTCCACATCCACTCAGCGAGTTTTTGGATGCGTGGAATTGAGACATCTTTCCCATCAGAAATACCTTTTTCCAAAAATTCCTCACGGCATTCAGCGTTTACGTAAACGCCTGCGACCACAAGCGGACCAAAGTAATCGCCTTTTCCTGCTTCATCTGTACCTATCCATTCTTGCCAATTATGTATATCATTCATATATTATATCTATATCTATCTTGAATTACAGAGGGCAGCAAATTGGGTAACTTGCCGTCCGACTGCTTTAACGCGCACTGTCAATTCTGGGTCGTATAAATTGCCGTTTTCATCAAAAGCTTCAGAAGCACGCGGGATTGAAACATCGTTTGGAATAACCCATGCACGTAGCGTTGCCCCTACTGTTCTTAACATTGACAATGCATTTCCTGCGCCCATCCTACCCCCCGAAACACCGATTAACCCTACAACTTTATTCTCAAATTCCTCATACCTCATCAGGTCTAAGGCGTTTTTGAGAACACCACTGAAACTCCCATGGTATTCCGGAGTGCCAAGAAGGATACCGTGAGCGCGTTTCACCTTTTCCTTGAGTTTGAAAACATCGGAGGGATATTCAGATTCGTCTGCAACTGCGCCGTGGAAAATGAGTTGGTATTCATTCAGATCTAATAATTCAACTTCTGCGCCGACCTCTCTCGCTCCTGCAAGAGCAATCGTCAATGCTGCATGTGTGGTACTACCCTGTCGCAGACTGCCGCATAAACCGACAACATAGATGGGAGGGTTATCACTGTTTGGCATTTTAGTCCTAATTTGCGAGATTAAAAATTTGTAACAACTTCTTTGACTACTTCAATTATACAAAGAGTATAGAAAAAAATCAAGGTGTGAACTGCAATTCTGCAATTAATTTAAATTTTCTTGACTAATTTAATTGTTTTTTACGCATCCAAGATGGTGCGGCAATATTTATTGGCTGACCAATTAAGTGTTCAAATTATAGACAGCTATGTTCATTTTCTAACAAAAAATTCGACTGTTGTCCAAGAACTTGTGGCAGTTTCACACTGTGAACGTTAACTTTAAATTGGCATCGTTTTTGCTCCTATTGTTCGTAAGACGATTAATCACGAAATCTCTGTCTCTCATTTTCACACAAAATACCTTGAAAATTACATTGAAAAATGCTACAATCTAAACGATGCGTTCTATTATGTATAAGATTTATTTAAAACCTATTATTCTAAAGGTAAAGAGGATAAACGAGTGATAAAGAAAATGATGTGGGTAGTGGCGCTGTTTCTAATGTGTGTCGCTACCAGTTACGGTCAGTATAATGGTGAATGTTGGGTTGTTAGTGGTGGAGATACCGTCTATAAATTACATGCAAATGGTAAAGCAGATCCTTCCGCTATTGAAGGTTTAACAAACGCGAGTGCCGTTGAAGTCAATCCGGTCAATGGGGTCGTTTGGATTGCGGTCCCCGCAAATAACACCGTTTTCAGGTACGATCCTGCTGGCACTGGTGCATTCACACAAACCCCAACTATCAAATCTCCATCAGGCATCTCTGTTAACCCGACTGATGGAACCGTTTGGATCGCTGGACTTGACGGTGTCCGAAAAATTTCTGCTGATGGAAAAGATATTCTTTCCCAAGTAATTCCACCCGACGGACCTGCAAATCTTGACTCCGGCAGATTCAATGTGGCTGTCAACCCAAAAGATGGCAGCTGCTGGATAACGGATGGAAAAGGTCCAATTGCACGTTACGATGCAAATGGGAATCTACTTGCCAATGCACCGCCGCTGAATGAACCGAAAGGGGGTTTGTCAGTAGACTACCAAGGGAATGTCTGGGTAGCAGATACGCAGGCGAGTATCGTTGTCCGTTACTCTCCTAATGGCGAAGAATTGGTAAAGATAACCGATATTCTTAACCCGGTTTCACCGAGTGTTAATCCAAAAGATGGAAGTGTGTGGCTTGCAGGAAATAACACAACGTTGATTAATTTATCGCCAACAGGTACAAAAGTTAAGGAATTTATGGCGGGTGGGGCACTTGTTGCGGTAACTTATTCACCTGCAGACGGTGAAATTTGGATTGCAGATATGTTTAGCGAAACGTTCCAAGGGCAAGTCAGTAAATGGACGGCAAATGGTGTAAAACGTTTTGGAAATGCTATCCCGAATCCTTCTACCGTTTCAATCGGGTTTTGGGAAGGAAAATGATTCGAAATCAAGGATGATCAGGAACGAGCAACCGAGCGGACAAAGCCCTCCTAATAAGAGGACTTATTGCTGATAATCTGGGAGGTGTGTTATGAAAAGATTTTTGGCCCTTGCAATTGGAATATTTTTTGTGGCTGCTATTCTCGGCAATAAAGTTGTGAAACGTCCAGATTTTCAGATTGATGCCGAGAGTATTATCTTCTCTAATCCGAACCCTGTTGAAGGGGAAGAGATTACGATTTGGGTTGAGGTGAAAAACGTTGGAACTGATACTCCCACGATGAACGAAGATTTGGTCGTTGATCTTTATGAGGGCGATCCTGCAACAACTCCGCTCCAAATTTTAAGCAACGATGTCATTTTGGATTTGAAACCCGGAAAAACTGATCGTGTGGAGATACAGTGGCAGCCGCCTGTCGGTAAGACTGAGATATATGCCGTTGTCAACCCAGCAGGGGCTCTACATATTGAAGAATCTAACAAAACGAACAACGTTGCCCATGCTGCAATAGTCGCTACCGAGAGAACGTTCCCGGAAGTAACCCCAGACCAAATTCAAGCATCTATTGATCGCGGTATTGCGTGGATAGAAGCACAACAGGGTAAAAGTAGTCGGACCTGTTTGCAATGTGGCATTGAAAACCAACTGATTTTAACCTGTGTTATTTGTGGGGCGAGTCTAAAAGGCTTAGCAGAAAATTTTGTGCCGGGTTCTGTCTGGAGTTTTGGTGAAGATCCGTTACAGGAAACATCATTAGCATTACAAGCGTTGCTCGCAGCGGGACGCACACCATCGGACCTATCTGTGCAGAAAGGGCTCACAGCCCTTCTTGAACGGGATTGGAATGATCTTGATGTGTACCAATATGCTGTCCTCGTTCCGGTATTGGTAGCAACACAAAACCCTGATTATCGGGAACGCGCGCAATTCGCAGTGAACCAGTTAGTGAAAAAGCAACTTCCTGTAAAAGGGAGTGAGTTTGCTGATCCGAGAGATGATGGCGGATGGGGTTACGGTTACTCAGCAGATGGAGCACACATGAACATGGTTATTTACGCGCTTTATGCTGCGAAGCAGTGGGGACTTGAAATTCCACAAGATACATGGACACGCGCCGAAAAGTGGATTCGCGGAAACCAAACCGATACTGGCGGATGGCTCTATAACTTAGTCGAAGAAGGTTCACTTTGGGGAATAGGGGTTTACGGTAGCATGACCGCAACAGGTTTGTGGGCACTCCGTGCCTGCGGTGTTTCCATTGATGATCCGCAGGTGCGAAAAGGGATTGGCTGGATAGGAGAGCACTGGTCACTTACCCGAAATCCAGGATCTACTTCGTGGCTTTACTACTTTCTTCTATCCCTGCAACGTTTTAGCGATATTCCACCAAAGGTAGAAACGTTGGCTGGTCATGACTGGTACAATGAAATTGCGAACATGATGGTCACAGAACAAAAATCGAACGGTAGTTGGGATAGTCCGGGGGCAGCGACTGACTTTATGTCCACCTGTTTTGCTGTAATGTTTTTGAGCCGTGCACTTGTTGGTCCCACAGCGCCCAATATTGGTGTAGTCCCACAAAGTTTGCGATATTCACCGCCATCGCCTCGCGTTGGCGAAGAAGTCAAACTTAGTGCAACACTTAGGAACACTGGCACCCCTTTTGATAAAACGTTGAATGTCAAATTTTACGCTGATAACACTGAAGTGCAAACAGCAGAAGTTTTTTGGACATCCTCACTCAATGAGTCTGTTGTTTCAGTTGATTGGGTACCAAAACAGGAAGGTGAAACGGAGATTTCTGTTCACGTCGACTTTAAGGATACAGATGAAAACGATAATACGGAATCTGTAACGCTGAATATCCACCCAAAATCCACTGATGCTACGGACGCAAAACTGGTAGATATTAAGAAAGTTTCTGAAAATGTGTTTGAGATGGGAACTGTTGTTGTTGATATTCACAAAAAGGAGATAACTGTTGCTGGCGAAATTAACATCGCAAGTGACGATACAATAATTGAATTCTTTGCCTGTGGGACACGTGGCCCCTCTCATGAAAGCATCTTAATGCTTGATACAGAACCACTTTTTCTTTTTACTGCGCTCGGTATGTTAGACCTTGAACCAGGCATGAATCTTGAAGTTCAAGGGGATCCGCGCGATCCTGAGGGATCTCACGTCCAGATATGGGTTGAATGGCAACAAGGAGAAAAAGTTGTTTCGCGCCCCGCACGAGACTTGGTCTGGAATGCGATGTCTGGGCAACTGATGCAAAAAACCCATTGGGTTTTCACTGGCGGACGAAAGAGAAAAAACCAACTGACCTCCCAACTCACTCATAATATCATTGCAGTATACCGTGATCCGGATTCACTACTCAATAATCCATTACCCGGTAGTACTGATGATCGGACCTATCGCGTCAATACCGATGTAGTTCCGCCTAAAGGCACAAAGGTCAAGCTCATCATTCGTCCGATATGAATTTTCAACTACAAGTTTATGCGGTGGGTTATAGTAAAATCCGAAAATATGTGGACATTTCAATGAACAACAATCCCCACACCATAACGCTGGTGAGGTTAGGAAACCTCACCAGCAGAGAGACACCCGCTGGCGAGGTTTCCTAACCTCGCCAATGTCCAGGTAATTGTGGATTTCACTATAAATACCTAATTACAACTTATAGAGAAAACAATGCCTATTTTCGAGTATCACTGCAACGCATGCAAGACTAAGTTTGAAGTGCTACAACGGACAAATAATACGAAAAAAACGCTGAAATGTCCCGACTGTGGTACTGAAGATACCCAAAAACGTTTCTCAGCGTTTGCAGCTATGGCAACCCAAAAGGAAACTGCTAAGGATAGTGGCACCTGAGCACTTCCAAATTAGAGACAGTTTGTCCTTATGAAACAGAATCCTGAAGCAAAACCCGTAAATATCCTTCGTGAAATAGAAGGGAACAAAATTGCTCCTGTTTATCTGCTCTGTGGGAAAGAGACCTTTCTTATTGAAGGCACGCTCAAGCAGATGCTGGATAAACTTCTGCCTTCTGATACCCGCGATTTCAACCTAACTATTTTAGATGGTAATACTGTATCTGTCAGAGACATTCTCAGTAATGTTGAAGTGTATCCGATGATGGCAGAATGGCGAGTTGTCGTAGTGGAAGATTTCTCGGCATTCAACAAGACACAGAAGCGAAATGCCTCATCGACAACTATTATCCATAATGCAATGCAGGTTGAAGCGGAAGATGTTCAAAAGTGTGTTACGGATATTGCCAAACTTCTTGGTGTCTCTGCACAACAGATTGCCGATGAACATCCAGATTTCAGCAGTGCTGTTGAAGAGATCGGTGAAACACTTGGTGGCGGATTGACTGAAGATGTCCGAGCATTTCTTGCACGTTTACCTGAACTTGCCGCACAACTTGAAATCCATTCTGAAAATGGCGGCAGCGATAGTGATGCAGATCTTTTGTTGGAATGGCTGCAAGGCAATCTTCCTAAAACGAGTGTGCTTATCTTTACAGTAAAAGATGAGGTAAGTAAGACAAACCGATTTGCTAAAGCGATTCAAGAAGTGGGCGGTAGATATGTTTCTTTTGATCCTTTGGAAAAAGGGACATCACTCAACCGTGACCCGCTTTACAAAAAGGTTGTGGAGAAGTTTGCAACCTTCAATAAGAAAATTACGCCACGTGCATTTGAACTACTCCGTAACCGAACCGGTGGCGACATGCACACAATTGCTGAGGCAATTAACAAAATCATCAATTTTGTCGGTGATAAACAGCAAGTAGATGAACTTGATGTTCGAAATTTAGTGACGCAGAGTGCTTTTGACAGAATTTTTGATCTTACCGATGCTATTGGAAAACGTTCAACCCGACAGGCATTGAAAAGCCTCCGCGAAGTATTAGCAAGCGGCCAAGGGCCAATTCCACTCACCGCAACAATTGCAGCCTATATCCGATCCTCCCTCCAAGCGAAGTTGATAGTAGTGAGAAAAGGATTGAAACCGATAGGAAAACGGATGCGCTACCATGATTTCATAACAAAAATTTTTGAACCACTGGCTGAAGAAATTGGTGAAATTCTACCGAATTCAGCCGGACATAACGTTCTGAAAGGAAGCCCATTCCCCGCTTACAAGATTTTTCAAACTTTACACGCATTCACTGTTGAAGAGTTGATGGATGCTCTGGAAAAAACCTTAGCGGTAGAAATTCAATTGAAAACAACCCCATTTGATGGGGAGGTTCTTCTGGAACAATTAGTGTATGATATTTGCAACAGTTCAAAGCAGCAGTGGAATAAATATAGTGAACTTTGAAATTATTGGGACACTTCTGTATCGCAACCTGTTAGGTTGCGGACTAAGATGCACAACCTAACAGGTTGTGCTACAACTTCTCTTGTCTGTTATGTTTCTGAAACAGGTTTATTAAAGTGTCCCAATAATTTCAAAGTTCACTATAAATAACTCTGCTAACAGATTGTGCTACTATGTGGCAACTTAGGTTATACTATAAATATCGGACAAGGATCAACTCATGACGACTGCTGAATTTATTGAGAAAAAACAGAAGACTTGGGATGAGTTGGAGACGTTGTTGAACCAGTCCCGAAATGCGAATGCGGAAGGACTCAACCGGCTCGGCTATCTGTATCGGCGTGTTACGTCCGATTTGGCAGTAGCGCGTCGCGATTTTCCACAGGACCGATGTGTTACATATCTGAATGAGTTGGCATCCCGCGCACATTCCACTGTTTATCAAACTACCCCACTGAAACGTGGGTCACTTTTGCAGTTTCTTCGTTACGGTTTTCCACAAGTATTCCGAGAAAATATCTATTTTGTTGGCGCGGCTTTTCTTATGTTCACCATTGCGTTTGCAGGTGCGTATTGGAGTGCCTTGAGAACTCCCGAATTTGTGGAGCAACTCATTCCTGAAGGCACTTTAAAACACATCAAAGAACTGGGTGGCGGTGCATGGAATAATACATCAGCAGAAAACAGAAATCTGTTCGCCTCATTTGTGATGACGAACAACATTCGGGTCGCGTTCCTTGCCTTTGCTTGGGGCATCATGTTTATGGTGGGCAGTGTCTATATTTTAGTTTACAATGGGATTATCATCGGGGCTGTTGCGGGGTTGTGTCATGTCAACGGAGTCGCGTTGGCACTCTGGTCGTTTGTGTCACCACACGGCTACATTGAGCTGACAACGATTTTTATTGCTGGCGGGGCAGGCATGAAATTGGGGTATTCACTGATCGCGCCATCGCAATACACGCGTAAACGTGCTTTGATAACTGCTGCGAGAACTGCAATTCAAATGCTTGGTGGGTGTGTAGTTTTGCTCATCGTGGCGGGAACTATTGAAGGTTTTGTGTCACCTTCTGAGTTATCAAACGCGGTCAAAATCGGTTTTGGTGCTATAACAGGAGTTGTCCTATTCACCTATCTCTTTGGGATGAAACCCACTAAAACCAGCTAATCTTCTCACTATCTTTCTTGTAGGTGGCTTTGTCCGCCCGATTTTCCACGCTCTGTATATTAGACATTATAACGTTTTAATTGTGTGTTGTTACTGGTCTTTAATAAAATCTAAAGTTTGTCCGTCGGGTAGAGCGCAGCGAAACCTATAACTGTCAACTTAAGGATATATCCTCTTGCTGGCAGGAAACCTTGCCCGCGCGATTTTCTTCTGTAGGAGCAACCTCCTGGTCACGACCGTGTCTAAAATATTGCGAAAAAACCCGACAATTGAATCGCTCTGTATATTTTTCAGAAAAAAAATTGACATTTGTTGCATTGATAAGGTATAATAATATTGTGAATAGACAGAACAAACAAAAAATTGCGTTACCATGCATTTTTAGTGTTCAGACTTGGATTTTTGGACAATGGAAAACCGACAAACGAATCATCATTTAGAGATAGATGTTTCAGATATCTATTGTCTGTGCGGAGATTGGGCAGGTGTCCTGCTTGCTGGTTTCGTTTTAACATCCGGTTTTGAGCCCCCCCACGTCACCTTCATTAAAATATAACGCATTGCGAAAAACTAACTGTGAAAGTATTAGCGGTTCTACCGTTTTCGCGCCCGCACGTGCATTTTTGCTCGTCGCGGGTTTTTGTTGTTTTGATAATAAGTTTATATCTAAATGTGAAAATATGGCAGAAAAACCGAAAACTAAATAACCTTGTAGCTTCACAAGTAAGCTTGAATATTATTAGTTTATAGTAAAACGGACAATTAATGGGATACTTCTGTAACGCAAACTGTTAGTTTGCGGACTAATATGCACAAACTGTATGAAGTTTAAATAAATATTTCGGTAATTCCATGATTATATCCAGTGCGGTTAGGAAGCCGCACCTACCGGCCTGGGAAAAATAAATATTACCGAATTAATAACTTAATCTTCATACAGTTGTGCTACAACTTCTATTGTCCATTATGTTTCCAAAACAGGTTTATCAAAGTATCCCAATAATTTCAAAGTTCACTATAGTTACAAAAGGAGACTGAGATGAAAATTGCAAAAGTGTTATTAGTGTTATTTATTATTGGCGTAATGGTATGCGGAACAACGGTATTTATCGGCTGCGACGAAGCAGCAAACATGATGAAACCGGTGATAACGGAAAAACCTGAGAAACCTCAGGAAACACCCAAACCGGATCCTGAAAAACCAAAGACGGAAGAGCCCAAACAACCGAGCGAAGAGCCGCCTTCCGAAGAACCAGAAACACCCAAACCACCTGAAGATCCCGAAGAGCCTGAACCACCTGAACCGCTCTCCGAGGAAGAAGCCATTGCAAAAGCAAAACGCATCGCGATTCAAACAGCGGAGCATATGCAGGCTATTGAAGGAGGGACACACTATCAGTTTGAAGAGACAATCAGCGAGGATGCTGAAAAAGTTCTCATTGAAAACACCGGACTTACATGGGATCATTTAGGCGGACTTGTCAACATATGTCTGCATTTAGCCGATGAGTTTGAGACTATCAGAGAGTTTGGCGGATTCAGCTCATTCATTGATGTCTTGGCAAACTATCTGGAACTTACCTATAGGTATCCAACAAAGTCAAACAGAGATATTGTAGAGATATTTAAACAGCGTTGTGCAGCACGTGAAGTTACTATAGTGGTTCATGATGTTTTTAGAAAGTACTATGGTGATAACCCTGCACTACTTGATGAACTGTTGCAAGGATACGCTGAGCGAGTAAATCAGGCCAGATAAGGCAATCAAAACGGGGGTGATGATATCGGAGATGATGCTGCTGCCGATGAGTAGCCTCTAATACAAGAAACTGTGTGCGTATTTTACGCACACAGTTTTTCTTTTTTATAACGTGAGTAGGGTATATCCTCCTGTGGAGGGTTTTGTCTGCCCGATTTTCTTCTGTAGGAGCGAGCTTTGCTCGCGACCCTGCGTCCTTTGTCGCGAGCTAAGCTCGCTCCTACAGAATATAAGAGATGTCAAACGCGCATTTGACGTTAATTCCTGGGGTTGAACACATCCAAAATACACATAATATTCCTTAAATTGACGGCTATGGTGCGATTAGGAAATCGCACCTACCGTAGTGTCCAAAATTATTGGTTTCACTATAAATTAATACCCGCAGCATGCCACACGAGGAATGCCAAAAGGCATTTATAGCGTTGATTTATGGGTTTCGCAAGCTCTACCCGACGGACAATCCATTAGCGTTTAGACTATATTTCGGTCTTAGTATTATCAGATACAGACGATTAAATCATTATAATGTCTATTGTTTGCCTCTTCTGACAAGTATCGGTTTCGCTATATCTTAGACTTCGCCTTTAGTTCTAAATACTTGTTCACAACTGCCATTGTCAATTGATGTGCAGGCACATCAATTGTGATAACACCTTGACGGCGTAAAATCTCTAAAGTTGCGTGTTTTTCTTGCAATAAACGTTCTGCGATTGCTTTCTGATAGACAGATTTAGAATTCAATGGTTTCTGAGCAGCCAATTCAACGATACCAGAATCTGTCAATGTTACACAAACGACGAGGTGATGTTTAGAGAATTGTGCAACATAAGCGGCTATTCCTTCAGCAGAATCTTTGTCAAGAATATCAGTAAAAAGTATAATAAGGGCGCGTTTTCGCTGTTTTGAAGCGAGATAGGTAAATGCTGATTCAAAGTCTGGTTCAACCGGATGCACAGGCAGTGCGTAGATTGTTTCTAACATCGTAAGAAACTGTTTTTTTCCGGGCTTCGGGGCAAGGTATTGGTGGACGGTATCCGCAAAAGCAATTAACCCGACCTTATCGCCTCTCAAAGTTGAGACATGGGCAGCCATCAAAGTTGTATTAATAGCGTAATCCAACTTTAACATTGCCTTTTGTGATCTTGATTCAGCATCAGGTCCTTCAGACGTTTCTAAAAGAATGGGAGAAGCCATCAGTCTACCGGTGTCCAACATGATGACAACATCTTGGCTCCGTTCGGTCTCAAATTCTCGTACAATCGGTTTGCGGTGACGCGCGGTAGCATTCCAATCAATACGTCGAAAGTCGTCATCAGGGGAATATTCGCGCAACCTTTCCATCTCCGTGCCTTCACCAAATTGTCGTGAATTTTTTAATCCCATACGGTGGAGCATGCCGCGTTTTACTAAGAGTTCATACTGGCGTACTGCTTGTAAATTCGGATAAACCTTTATCTCTGTCTCCGCTGTTATCCTACGTTGGCGGATAACAAAACCTAACACGCCTAAACACCGCACATGAATGTCTCCGAACTGATAGATACCTCGCCGCAATGGTGTGAGATGGTAAGACACATCCGCGTGATCCATAGGTGGGACGCGGCAATCGTAAGTTACGTCTTCATGCAGCAATTCGTCAGGAAAATCGTCTTTAAGACGTATCTTTAACTGATGACGCGAACGGTTGATAATGCGTAGCTTCACTACGTTCTCTACTCCCAACGAAAATTTAGAATTCATCTCTCGATGGACTTCGACTTTTTCAAATAGAGGGTTCGTAACATAGTCTATGATACCTACGATAAGTAACAAGGTCAGATATGCACCGCCGATGAATAATAGGTTCGGTGCGACAGTGTAAAGCACAATCGGAATAGCTATTGGAAGCAGAAAAATGAGAAAACGTTTGTGTATATGCATTTTTTTAACGTGGAATCTCTACTTCGGCAAGTAGTCGATCAATTATATCGTCTGAGGTTAACCCCTCAATTTCAGCATCGGGTTTCAAAAGAATCCGATGCCGATAGACATGGGGTGCCAAGTATTTCACATCGTCAGGCAGAATATAATCGCGTCCTTGTAAAGCCGCATAAGTTTTGCTCGCTAACAAGAGTGCGATTGAAGCACGCGGACTTCCTCCTAATACCAATTCATTTGACTTACGCGATGCCTCGGCTAAACTGACAATATAGTTGAAGATTGAATCTTCTACTGTGGTCTTTTGTATTTCCTCTTGGCACTCTTGAAGCGAAGTGCTGTCAATCACGTTTTCGATGCCTACCGCTTCTAAACGTGTGGCATCAAACCCTGCATGGTAATTCATTAAAATCTGTGTCTCTACTTCTGGACCGGGATAATCCACGTGTAGTTTAAACAAGAATCGGTCAAGTTGTGCTTCGGGAAGCGGATAAGTCCCTTCATATTCTATAGGATTTTGCGTTGCTAACACAATAAACGGTGCAGGAAGTTCGTGACGGACACCGTCGATGCTCACCTGCCGCTCTTCCATACATTCTAAGAGTGCTGACTGCGTTTTAGCAGGTGCGCGATTGATTTCATCTGCAAGTAACACATTTGTGAAAACGGGACCGCGCTTAAGGTTAAATTGATTTGTCGTCAAATCATAAACACTTGTGCCGACAATATCAGACGGCATCAGGTCAGGTGTAAACTGTACGCGACTGAACTGCCCAGATACGACCATCGCTAACGTTTTAGCAATGAGTGTTTTGGCAGTGCCGGGTACACCTTCTAATAGGATATGTCCACCTGAGAACAGCCCTACGACCACAAGTTCAAAAAGCGCTGTCTGTCCGACAATAACTTTTTGCGCCTCTTGTTTCATTCTCTCAAAAACTGTTTGAACCAAATTCTCCATAATTTTTTGCCTTTTTATTCTCCATGTAGTATAGATGTAGATGTAGGTTGGATATTGTAAATTAGCGAGATTAGAAAACCTCGCCTACCGGATGGCGGATGTTTCACGATATGCTTCAACCCGTTTTGCAATTTCAAGTAGTTGTGACTCCGATATATTGTCAGACCTTTCAAGGTCACGAATGAGATTTGTCAGATTTCCTTCTTCATCAACAGCACCGCGTTGTGTCAATTCCTCTAAAAAGCTTGCCGTGTCTAAATTAGGATTGACACGCCAGCGTGTTCCCAAATCTGCCCGGAATTTATCACGGATATGCTGTAAGATATCCAGGCGCGTGTTGCCTTTTTGATAGAGCGCAGTCATTGCGTGGACGTACTCAGCACTCAAACGTCTATTATTCTCCCGCACATCCAAAGGCTTTCCGAACCGTCTTCCTCGCAGTGTCAGGAATACAAAGAGAATAAGACATATATAGACAGCAGCTAAACCACCGGGCGTTTTGAACACGAGGGTCGTAAACGAATTAGGCGGTTTAGACTCATGAGTATAATATCTACCCTCAGCGAGCCCGATGTGGGCGTTCCGAGGAAGCGTTGACATAAGATTGTAGAGAAACGTTGCATTGTTACTATGCTGCAATCCGCCATCATTGAACAGATAAGCAGAGGTCGTAAAAAACACACGCCCTTCACCGTCGCGTAGTGTTACAACCACTGCGTTATTTTCTGTTCCGTAAAGCACAGCGATATCTCGTGCAAGAGTTTCAATAACGTAATATGTCTGTGCATAAATTTCGTCAACTGGATGCACTGGGAAAAAGGCTTCTTCGCTAAGTCTTTGTGAGAATTCCAACCTGCTCGGTAATCTACGTGATTTTAAGCTGTACGTCCCAACAAGTCCGCCCACTGCTTGGTGATTTCCGCCGCTTACGATTAAGATGCCACCGTCTCTAACGAAATCTTGAATCTTTTTAATCTCTGTTTCTAATGGTGCTTTGTTAAGGTCTTGCAGAAACAAAACATCGTAATTTTTTAGGCGGGATGGGTATTCTGTTGAAATTGGCGTGACACGGAACTTTAGTTTACGCAAAATACGATAGAGCACACTGCCTTGTTCTAATATATCACATGAAAATTGTGAACAAATTAGCGTTATTAAAATCAGGATAAAAATAGATCTCTGGAGAATTCGCATTTTGTTTTTGTCTCATCTAACTGCTATAGATTTTTTGTAATAGGTCCCGATAACTTGCAACGGTTTCTGCATCACAAGGTTTGTATCCGTACCATACCTCATCAAAAACAGCAATCGCTGGCTGTAATGTTGTTTGTAGGTCAGTATCTACTTGTAATTGGTGAAGGTACTCACGATTAGTGAGGCTTTTATCGTAAGGAAGAATGCCTCGTTCCTGAAGATGTAAAATAGCAGAGAGGTAAAGATAACGGAGTGCTTCGCGAAAGTGATTTGATTCCTCTGCTGTCTCCGCGCGCGCCAGCGCAGCTTTTTCTGTTGCTACATGCTCTGATGCTATTTCTAATTCTTCATCGTCATGCACTTCGCGAATCAGGTTCAGCCGAATTTGTTTAATAAAAAAGATTATTACAATTCCAAGTGCTATGGCGCAAAGTGGAAATAGCACGTACTTGATATTAAAAGTCCACTCAGGTTCAGGTTCAAAAAGTTTCGCTAATTCTTTTTGGTATTTTTCATAAGAAACCTGGGGATCTGAACGGTTCGACTTCAATTCATCGCGAAATGTCTGTTCTTCCGCAGCTACTGCCAAAAACATAATCAGACTAATACTGTACACTATGATAACCCAAGTTGCTACAGGCAAGTTTTTAGACATGTAGACACCGTTTTTTATAGAGAATCACTCATTTTTCCTAAGATTTCGTAGGGCAAACTGACAGGTTGCCTACTTGCATGCACAACCTAAATGAAGTTTAAGAAAATAAATCGGTAATGTGGCGAGGTTCGGAAACCTCGCCAGCGGGGGAGTACACCTGCCTCGTACGGATAGAAAATTACCGAATTAATAAATTAATCTTCATACAGGTTGTGCTACTATATGCTTCTTGTTTAGCCTCACTCAGCATTTGTTTCTACTCTTTCTAAGTAGAGCCGCGTAGTTACAATTGCCCATACCGGCACTAAAAAGACGAGAATTAAATCTCTGACAATAAGGAGTAAGATAGTAGGGAGAATACCCGGTAACTTTGGTAACTCTACTCCTACATTTCCGCCTACAAATAGTGACAAAAATTTTAGCGGTGTTAACGCTTCTCGAATCGGTGCAAGTTCAGAGAAAAAGACTGAAAATAATAATAATACTGCACCCAGCAGAACCGAGGTGATAACAGCAGCGATCCATCCTGTCAAAAGATAAATCCACAAAAAACGTAACCTTGTCCCGCTGACCAGTGAATGGCTCCGCTTAAAAATACCTATAATGGATCTGTTTTCAAGAATGAGGCACGGGTTGTAGAGACTTAACGTTACCAGCAAATAGATGTTCGCTAATATTGTCAAAATCATTATTAACGTTAGCAACCACGGTCTCATCAATAAGGGAATCAACCATCCAATTCCGATTTGGATGTAATTTCCTACATCTACAATAAGAACGAACAGCACAGACGTAACTAAAACCGTAAACGTTTTCTTTCCTGTTTGCCACCAAGCCCCACGTGCAGTTAATGGGATTGAATCCGGGGGAACATCAGCCGATAACCGCGCAATAATCAACGATAACGGGCAAAGTGTGAGTAACATGAGGATTAGGGGGCTGTAGTCGTCATAGGTTTGGAAGTTAAGTGTCCATCCCCAAGAGGATTTGCTGTCGTTGTTGATTGTACCCACCATCGGGACAGGAAAGAATTGCCAAATAACGGAAGGGAAGGGCTTTGTATTCTTACCCCCATTTAGAGTAAAGTATTCAAGTGTTCTAAAGAAGTCAGGTATGGAAACCGTAGGCTTAATTCCATAGATTGTGTTTAGGACTGCGGTTGCAGTGTAATCAGGTTTGTCATCAACATGCTTTTCAGTAAGATTTACAGAACGAAAAAACACCGCAATATGTAATGAAATTGCGATGATAGCCACCGGTATCATAATACGCCAAAACAACCCAAAATTGTTACGATAGAGCGTGAAAATTGTCCCTATAAAGTTAGAACGTTGATTGTTAGTCATTGATCTTTTTACCAACCTTGAAAAGCACCCTGTAAATTCTTAATCTGTAGCCTGAATCTCAAGGTCGTAAGCCTCCTTCCGGATCCGCATGTCGAAGTAGAGAAGTGCTGAACCGATAGATCCAATCGGCATCAAAAGTGCTCCGATACTTAGCGTAACAAAATTTCGGACTGCATAAGCGAACCATCCGATATCCACCGGCGTGGGGGCAAAGAAAAGGCGGATTGTCTCTTCAAAAGTAGGTTCTTCTGCTACTGTAGGACCGATTATAGAATTAAAGATTGCCCAGAAAGATGTCTGTAGTATAAATGCTATCATGAGGGTGAGGAGAAAAATGGCTAACATGATTCCAAAGACTCGCCACCAGCTGCCTTTAACCAATTCAGTGCTTCGTTTAAGTGCTTTTGTCGCTGAAGTTTTTTCAAATAGTACAGGAAGTGCATAGAGACCCAACCGAACACCAAAATAGATTGAAAATGGTATGCCTATGATAAATGTTCCCAGAATCACTAATACCCAGAACATCACACTACCGATCTGGCCTCCCAAAAAGATAAAAAATGGCAAAACTATGATGGCTATAAATGGTACAGAAATAACTAGTACCCAGAGCAGCGTGCTACCGAAAAGTGGCAAAAAACGTTGTAACGTTTGCTTTAAAGCATCTCCAGCAGTAATCTCTCTGTTTAAAAATGCATGCGCACTTGCATAAATCAGTGCGCCGCCTACGAATAGAGATAACAGAAATATTCCAAAAAGGTGGTAGAACGGTAAAGTGAGGACACCCATCATCCCGTTCTCAACCAGGAGGTACATATAAATTTGATCTATACAGAAACCTACTACGAGATAAACGACTGCAATGCCCATAAACAAACGGAAGTGACTCCGATAGAACGTAAACATGCCATCCAGAATATCTGTGAAACTCATGGGTTGCATAGCAGTAGTAACGGTTTGATTATTATTTTCAGGTACTAAATCTGTCTGTTCTTGCATTGTTTCCTCGCTTCTGAGAGAATTCGTTGAGATATTGATTAGTTTATCGTATTTCGGGTTTTATTTCAAGACAATAGGATTTTCAGGACTATGTCCCGTTGACTTTTTTCTTCAAAAATGTTACTATCTTTGCAGGTGATTATGACCAACAAAGTTTAAGGATTTCCCAAATTATACATTTTAGTAAAATCCACAATTGCTTGGACAGTGGCGAGGTTCGGAAACCCCGCCAGCGAGAGCGTGTCGGGATTGTTATACATTGAAATGTGAACATATTTTCGGATTTTACTATAAAACAGGAGATACGATGAACACAAAATCAACGCCAGAGGCCCGGCGTTTTGGCTTAAGCACAGAAGAACTTTCATTTTGGAACGAAAACGGTTATCTTGTCCGTTTAGGTGTATTTACAGCAGAAGAAAACGATGCACTCCGCCAAGTTGCAGAAGATATTGTTGATGGAAAACGCCCGTTTCCCTCCGCACATGTTGATCAGAACGCGCTTGTGAGAGACGGAAAGATTGAGGAACAGGGTATTTATGCGATGCATAAGATTCATCATCCGAGTTGTTACTGCCCAGAATTCCTTGCGCGTGTGCGTGATCAGCGTTTAACCGACCCACTCGTTGATCTGATGGGGACTGACATCCTCGGTATTAATAATCTGTTTATCTGGAAAGCACCTAAGATCGGTCTCGGTTTTCCTTGGCATCAAGACAAGTTCTATTTTCGAAATAGGTTCAGGACGGAAACGACCATCGGGACATGGACAGCTATTGACCCAGCGGATAAGGAGAACGGTTGTCTTTACGTTATCCCCGGTAGCCATAAACACGATATTCATGAACATGATGATCTTGAAGGTTCACAACAACGCGAATTCAAACTGGCACGCGGCGCACGCGATGAAGATGGTGTTGCTGTAGAAGTGCCGCCTGGTGCTGTTGTTTGGTTTCATAGCCATCTACTACATAAAAGCACAGACAATCACAGTCTGCGGTTTCGGCGGAGCTATGTTTCGCATTACCTGAGTGCCCAAGCAGAATGGGCAAATCATAACGGATCGTATAGAGGACAACCTATCATGTGGATTCGTGGTGAGACTTTTCCTGACAAGGTGCATGAAGTGCAGCGGGATGTATTGCCTGTGCCGGAAGATGATTGATGTTTTATGGGTAGGGTTTGGCTACACTGCCGCTGGATTAACAGGTACAATTCCTTCGGAAGAATAACGGGTAAAATCTGAAGTGTTGAAGGTCAAGATATGTTTCACGCCGTGAAAAATCATTGCTGCAACCAACCGAGCATCGTGAACTTTAGCACCTAACACCTCATAGTCTACAACAAGCTGTCTCCATACGGGGTACACTTCTGGAGCATCTGGCATTAAAGGGAAAGACTGTTCTAAGTCTTGCAAAAGTTCATCTGTTGCATAAGGCGTGAGCCCAAAACCGTTTCGATCAATAGGACGGGTTGACACATTCCAGAATTCAGCGATATTTTGCAAGGTTGTTTGTAGTTCATCACCATTCGTCCATAGTTTATGCACAGCTTCTTGAACAGGTGAATAGCGAGCGTCGGCACGGTGTGCTGCTCCTAATAGAACATTGGTATCAATCAGATAAATCATGACTATGGATGATCTTCGTATATTCCTTCACGGCTGATCGCGTAATCAGATAAAGGTTGGAAATCAGGACCGACAAATTCCATAAATTTGTCTGCAACCTGTTCTAACAGAGCCATACGTTCATCAACAGATAACCGTTTATTGTTATTTGTAGATACATTTTCAGCGCAGTCAGGAATTTCTATAACCGAACCGTTATTAGAGCAAATATAAACTGTAATTACCATCTGTTCACCTCCGTTTTATTCTTCAGATAAATCATAGTTTCGGATGATCTTCGTATATGCTTTCGCGGCTCATTGCATAATCTGATAACGGTTTGGCATCAGGACCGTGAATTTTCATAGATAATTCCGCTAACCGATCTGCTATTTCCTCAAATTCCTCAAGAGATAACTTTTTATTGTTATTTTCTAACGGATCCATCATACCGTCAGGAAACTCTACAACCCAACCATTATTAGAGTGGATATGAACTGTAATTTTCACTTTCTCATCTCCTTTTCATGACGAATTCTCGTCCGAAGTTGTCTCTGCATTCTGCTCTTTTTCTTGCGCTTGCTGTTCCCGCTTTGTGACAGCAACGGCAAATTCCTGTAAAATTTCTTCTTGAACCTCGTTTGAGAGTTTCGCTATCCGACTCTCCAGATCGTTGGCACGCTGCCTCATGCGATGTTCAGCTTCTGTTTCCGTAAGAATTATCGGTTTATAAATACCAGTAGCAATATTGCGTATATCCCTTTGCATATTTTTCGTAGCTTTGGCTATCTCAAAAAGTGGAGGCCTGTCAATATGTGCCATGCCCTCGTTCACACCAAAATCAAGAGGAAAAACACGCTCCTGTTTGTGGTTAACTGAATCTCTATACGTAATAGCAACCTCAAAAGGTGTCTGTTTGAGTTCATCGAACTTGTTTGTTACGCTTACGATAAACTGTTCAATCTTCCGTCCCTGTTCAAAGTAGGCAATCCCATTTTGGAGAAAACCGATTTTCTCAAATGGTATATCAAGATTAGGTATAGAAGGGGGATTTATTGTGAACTGTAGATCACGAGCTGCGCCTGTCCCTATGTTTTCTATGCAAAGCATGACGAGGTTAACATGTGCTTCATGAGGGCGTAAGGAGACAACAATTTCCGGCGCGTTGTTCGCTTTTAGTAGCCGCCACATCAGATAGACATAATAACTTGCGAAAATCACAAACATGACAATAGCAATCCCTATGACCGCCCCACTGTTTGCGTTTAACCAGCTTATGATTCCCATAAATACCTCCCTATGTAAATTCTATCTTAATTTTGGCAAATTTTCAACAAGAACACCAACCACCACTATATTAACGTGAGTTTGATAAATCTCGTCCGCTTTCTAAGCCCGATTTAGGACCCCTGGTAGGCGCGTTTTGGAAACGCGCCTGTCCCTGTGCTGAAGATTAGCTAATGGCGCGTTTAGAAAACGCGCCTCCCAGGGGTGTGGCCCGCTAAATTGACGCATAAGGGTTTCGCTACGCTTTACCTATAACTGTCAACTTAAGGAAATAAATTCGTTGTAGAAGTATCTTCAGTCCCGTAGGGACGATATGTTTATAGAAAACATTACCCAAGATGTCTTGAGTTCCGTAGGAACGATATGTATATAACAACGACTATTGTCCCTACGGGACTAAAGAGAAGTCCTCGTATTCCAGTTTCTCCAAATCGACAGTTATGGTCCCGTTACGAATCCACATATACAGATAATGTGACAATGAGAATTACTGAATTAATTATTTAATCTTCATTTGGTAGTTTGTGCATAAAACTTTGACAAAATCAAACCGGGGTCGGAACTTCTCCAACAAGAAAGAAGGAAAAGTTAGGACCAAAAACTTCACACTAAAACGGATTACGCGGATTATTCGGCTTCACGTTATCCAATCCAACCTACGACTTTAGCAACGGATCAAACACCTAAGATGGCACAAGAACGGTAAGTCCATGCTTGATAACTTCAATCGTAGCAGGTGTTTCGCACATCGGTTCACCGTCAGCATAGAGCATAACCGGCGGGTCAGTTTCTATCTTCAAACTACGGGTCTGATGGATTTCCACCGCAGGATGAGAAACATGGCCACCCCAGAAGAGCGTAACCATCAGACGAAGTACTGTAAAGGATGAAACAGGACGGATAATACAGACATCAAAAAGTCCATCATCAAAATATGCGTCTGGGACGATTTTAAATCCACCGCCATAACTTTTTGTGTTTCCGGTTGCAGCAAGCAAAATTGAGTCTTCATAGACACCGAAGTCGCCCTCAATTCGGACAGACGGACACTCGTATTGGAACAGTGTTGCAATAGCGGCATAGACGTAAGAGGCTGTTCCTGAAAATGGCGTGGTGCGTGCGGCAGCACGACGACTCACCTCTGTATCGTAACCGCACGTTGTAATCGTTGTAAAATAGTGTTCGCTACCTTTTTCTGAACGGACGTAACCTAAATCGATAAATCTTGATTTACCAGTGAATAGCGTCTGAATTGCATGTAGCGGTTGGCGCGGGATACCTACGGCAGTTGCTAAATCATTACCACGCCCGCACGGAATTAATCCTAAGGTAACATCTGGGACGGTTGCAATGCCATTGACGACTTCGTGAAACGTGCCATCGCCGCCGCAAGTAATCACCCACCGAATGCCGCTTGATACTGCTTCCTGTGCAAAACGAGTCGCATCTCCATGGCCAGTCGTTAGTTTTATTTCGCCATTACGTCCCTCTGCCATAAGAGCAGTGTACGCTTGTTCAGCAACTGTTTTTGCCTTGCCCTTACCGGATATTGGATTTGCAATAAGGATAAAATTGTCCATAATTGTAATAACCACTCACTTAATCACAGCAATCTTTCCAACCTTTTTCTGTGCTTCAAATTCAAGTATATAAATGTATATACCGGTAGCTATATCACCGATGCTGCCGTTTGTCAACCACCACTGTTTACTGTTTCCATCGTTTTCGGTGACGTTCAAGTTCTCAAGCAGTTCTCCTTTAGATGTGAAAAGTTGAATGCGGGTTCCTATAGGCACTTTGTCAAAGGTGACCGCACCTTTGTCTGATACGTTTGGACGAACAGGGTTCGGATAGACGCGTAACTGTGTAAAATCTTTTACTTCTGTTTCAGCAGCACGCTGCTGTACCTCAACTAAGTTTGTAGCAGCCCTAATCGGGTTTTCATCAATATCAGTTACATTGGACACAGCGATCTCATATTGGTTTGTTGACACAGCGATTAGTGGCTGTAGTTTGTCTGTATCAAAGGCTAAGAGCGCGCGCGTTCCCATTCTGTCACGGATTGCGGACATTGGTCGTAACCCACCCAATTGTTTGGGCTCACGCAAAAGATACCGGCGTTCATCGCTAATAGTGAAATTCATTTGTCGATCAAAGGTAACAATTATCCAGTTCGGAGGTTGATAGGTAGCACTAATGATTTTGGGAGCGAGGCGTGGGGTTGCGGAAATTGCCTTCGTTCGTTCTGTTTCTATGCCTGTTTCCCCCTTTGCAGTAATGGCGTACCAATAAGTTGTCCCTGTCTCGATCATTCTATCTAAAAATCTGGGTAAGGTAAGATTTTGAGCAATTGCCTCAAACTTACTATCGGCAGGTGCTTCACTTTTTTCACCGATTGCACGATAGATATTAAAAACGGTTGATGTCTGTGTTTCTTCTGCAATCTTCCACGTAATCTGAACAACCTTTGCTGTCAATGGTGTCGCGGAAACGTCCCATGGTGTGAGCGTATCAACAGAATTACTGTCCATTGCAAAAGCGGATTCAATGAAACTTAGCCCTTCTTCAGCGTTAACATAGAGCTCGTGAAACCCGTTTTTATTCAGGTCAGCGTTAAAGAGGACAGGTGTTTCAGCAACTTTTTGATGGAATGTTGGGACAAATGTAGTTGCATCCCACTTCATTACGTATAGGTTCGGATACGTGATAACAACAAGCTCGTTATGCCCATCTCCGTCTAATTCAGCTATAGCGAGACTGTTTCCACGTAGCCGATAAGGTGCTATCGCTTGTTCCCAGATCGGTAAATATTTGTCTGATGTATAAGTAAAGACAAGAAACTTCCAGATAGGCGAAGCGGAAGACACATCAGGTGGTGAAACAGTGCCACCGACAACACACTCAGGTTTACCGTCACCAGTTAAATCTCCAGAGATTAACAATCTAATCTCATCAACATCAAGTCGAGTTTGCCACTGGAGGTGGAAAGTGTTATTCGCTGTAGCAGTATAAATGAAAATATCCCCTTCACTATCACCAACAATTAATTCATCGTTTCCATCGGCATTAAAATCGTCAATTGCAAAGTCTAACGCGAAGACATTTTTCCCCTCTGTTTCATTGACTAATTCTGCGATTCTGTCATACAAGTTATTTCCTCTATTTTCAAAAATGAGAATTCGGTTGTTGTTGTTATCAACGCCAACAATTTCCTTTTTACCATCACTATCCAAGTCTGCGATTTTCCCGCCTGAAAGAAACGGTGTCGCCCAAATAATTTGTGCGGGGTAACCATTCGGTGTAAGACTTTCTATCAGAAAAGTTTGGTCTTGGTCGTTAGCAAGGATTTCCAGCAAACCGTCGTTGTCTGTATCGTCTACTGTCCACGGTGTGAGCGTATCCAAATCTACGTCTTGCTCCAAGATTTCAAGTGAATCTATATCGGAGAGGTTATGTGCAATCTGATATTTGCCTGTTGGTGATCGTTCATAAAAAATGATACCGTCAGGTGTCGTAAATTTTTCGCCATTGGTATTTGAAAGAGAGGCACCGACAAGTTCGGGTAATCCATCTTTATCAAAATCAGTAGAAACATTTGCGATACGGAGCTGGGGCAAGTCGAGAGCCGTTTCAATGAACCCGTTTGATGATATAGAATTGCCAACAACGTCGATTGTGTAGTACTTCCCATTGTTGTCGTCCACTGTTTTTAATCCGACAGTGTTTTGTGCTACAATGTAAAACTGATATTGCCCTGTTTCCAAGCCCAGAGAAAATAAGTGTTCTTTTGTGAGTCCTCTTTCTTCAATAGGAGCAAAAGGCGTGATTTGCCCACTGCGTCGAAAATAAAAGGTGTTCCGAGTTACATCGTCTGTCGCCCAAGTGAAAATCGTTGTAGATTTTTCTCCGTATAACGTCTCAGTTGCCGTAACAGAGAAAATTTTGGGTGGCGTGCGGTCCACCGTTAACACAACTTGATCGTGTGTTTGGCTACCGTCTCTTCTCGTGACAACAAGGCGGACAGTGTAAACGTCTTCTTGTATATCAGTCGTATCCCATACGGCTAAATGTTCGACTACTTTTTGCGTTGATACAGGATCGGTAAATGGTACAAATGAAGTAGGAACAGTAGAACTCCCATAAAACAGCTGCCACGATTTAAACTTATAACCGCCTGCAGTGCCGATAAATGTAATTGCAGTTGATCCGCCACTATTCGTTTGTGGAAAATGAATTCTTGCTTGTAGGGCACCACTTGCTAACAAAGCACGTTCAGCATTGAGGGTTCCCGCACCGACAAGCTTCGAGTCAGATTCATCACTATCTTTTTCTAAAACCACATCGGTAGTGCTGATGAGTATTTGTCGGACCTCTTCATGGGTGAGAGTAGGGCGTTTTGCTCTCATCAATGCTGCAACACCAGCGACGTGCGGGGCTGCCATAGAAGTGCCGGTAAGAATGCGGTAGTCGTTGTTGATTTCTGTGCTAAGAATGGCGTTTCCGGGTGCTCCTATATCAACAGATGCCCCGAAATTGGATTTGTAGTAACGTTGTTTATGTTGGTTCGTAGATGCCACGGAGATCACTTTTCGGTATCCGGCGGGGAAAATACTTTCTGCTTCATTTGAATTGCCTGCTGCGCCAATTAACACTGCCCCGCGCGCATAAGCATAATCAATAGCGTCTTGGATAACAAAAGAGTGTTGTGCGCTTCCCCAACTCATATTGATAATGCTTGCGCCGTTATCCGCGGCGTAGACAATCGCTGCGGCAGAGTCGTCGTCCTGCATGCGAGAACCACCACCGAGTGAAAGTCCAGCGCGCACCGCCATCAACGGACAATTCCACGCAACCCCAGCAATACCGATACCGTTATTCGGCATTGCACCCGCTATGCCAGCAACGTGTGTGCCGTGCCCCGATTCGTCAATAGGTTCATTATCGCCCTCTATAAAATCGCCTTCTGCTTGTAGGTTAGGAGCATCGGTAAAATCCCATCCGTGCATATCATCAATGTAACCGTTGCCATCATCATCTAAACCATTGTTAGGAATTTCACCAGGATTTACCCATATTTTTGAGGCGAGATCGTCATGCTTATAATCAATACCGGAATCGATGATAGCGATAACCACATCACGGTTCCCCTTCTCAATACTCCACGCTTGTGGCAGATTTATCAGCGGTAAACTCCACTGTTCTGGATATTTTGGGTCGTTGGGAACGATTTCATCTGCTAATGTCGGACGAAGATAGTTATATGCTACTGCTTCAACGAGTTCGCTTTTTTCAAATGCTGCTTTAAGTGCTGGCAGGTCTACGGTTGGTGAAAACCTTAGGAGATAGGTACGCTTAGGTTTGGCATTATGTTTTGAAAAACGGGTGGCAGATGGAAAGATAGGTCTCAGAGATTCCACGTTGTGCTTTGCATACAATGTTGCTATGGGTGATTTGGCGTGCAGTCGCTGTAATTCGGCTGATGCTTCTGGTGTCAAACGAATTAATAATTCACCTGGTGTAATTTCAGGCGGGGTGGCATTGACAACGGTAGTAGAGTAACTGATTATTCCGATAATCAAAAGAACAATAAGGGACAGATTTTTTGAAGGTGTCTGCTGATTCATACGCTGCTAATCCAGAAGTTCAAGTTCCCCTGTCTCGGGTTCGCCTTTCAAAATGTCTACAACTTTTCCGGTTTTGTCGTCAATAATAGCGATAGCGAGGTTGCCCCAACCGTGGTTATAGAAACTGACTGTCCAAGCGAATCCTTGAAACCACGCATATTCACGAATCCCCTTTTGAGCTACCAATGCAGCTTTGATGCGCGGGTTAGATTTTGCTATTTGAAGGATTTTATCTGCTTTTTTGAGTGGTGTTATTTGTGGTTTCGGTCTCTCAAGTTGGATCCGTTTGCCGATGTTTGCTTCAGGTGGTAATGCTTTTGGGGATCGCTTCGCGAAGGTTCGAAGTAGGGTAGCATGTCGGAGATATGCATCCCGAAGCTGTTCATAGTCTTTCAACCCATATTTTATTGGAATCTTCTCATACTGTACTGCGCACATTTCTGCTGCGTCTGCTTCAAGATAGAGGACTTTTGCATAATCTTTTTTCTGTTCGGCGCGCTCCTTCAGCTCTGCAAAAAAAGTAGCGTAGATGCCAAAGTTATAAAACCTATCGGGATAATGCGGCAACCATGTTGCAATGAATTTGGCAATTTTTTCGCGTTCCGCTTTTAGGATAACTTCAGTAGTTTTCGATTTTTTCCACGCAGCTTTGGCGCGTTTGAGATGGAATTGGCGTTGTTCCTGAATTTCGAGTGTTTCCGTTTGTGTTCGCTCTACCCACTTCTTGTGTCCGTGACGTTTATAGTAATTGAGGGCAATCTCGTTCATCGGCACAGAAATCAGGGTGAGACATTCTGCTGCAGCTTCGTGCCAGAGGGCAAGTCTACCAAAATCACCACGCTGTTCGGACATTTTGATGAAGATGTTAGCGTTCGCTGTGCCTTCAAAGATAGCATCACACGGTTTTGTGAATAAGAATAGAAGCGGTAATAACAGGAGCGCGGCGTTTTTCATTGTTTATTAATACCTTCAGAATCATATAGTGGTAGAATACGGACAGCTGCTGAAAATGTCTCGTCTGGAGACAGCACAATTACACCCGCAGGAATGTCTTTCGCCTCTAAATTGATGGCATCTGTCGGACAAGTGTAAGGTTCAAAACAGATAGCATCTCTCCCCGGAGGCGTATAAACAACTAACTCCCTAAATTGTGCATCCGATTCCATCACCATACCGTGCCCTGTATCCCGATTTTCAATGATGCATCGACTTACACCGTCAACCAAGTTAACATCTGTGAAGACGTGGTCAAGTTTCAACTTTTCGAACGGTTGCCCGTTGCGTAAATCAAGCGTTCCTGCGACATCTTTCTGTATACCGGTAGGCACGAGAACATCGTCTAATTCCCAATACTTGTTTGCGGGGACGGTAATCACTGCTTTTGACGCATCGGCTGCTCCGGTTAGGTTAGTACTAAAATACGGATGAATGCCGAACCCCATGGGCATATTTCCATCGCTTGTGTTTTGGATAGAAACCGCCATCGTTAACACGGTATCTTTGAGAGTATAGGTAATTTCTATTTTGAAAGGGAAAGGATATTGACGACTAATATCGGAAAAATGCTGTGAATTTAGCGAGCACACTAATGTTGCCCCGTTTTTACTCGCCTCATGTTTGTCAACTTGATATGGACGGTTCAACAGCAGACCGTGAATAGTGGTTGGGGATTCAGGTGCTTTGTCAAACTGGTAGGTCTTTCCCTCAAATTCCCATTTTCCGTTCCGAATTCGGTTAGGAAAAGGGAAAAGAATCGGATTGCCGAAAGCAGTGGGGCGTTGTTCCAACGTTTCCAAATCAGGTGGTGGGTCTATCACGTTGAGCCAGTTTTTTCCATCGGAAACCCTGAACGCGTAGCAGTTATTTCCGAGTGCTGGGACAATCTCGGCAATTGCTTTTCCGTCTTGTTCTATGGAATAGACATCAAAACCGTGAGAATCCCATGCTTTGCCTGCTGAATATGAAGTTTGCGCCATTGTTTTTCCTTTATCCGTGTTTACAAATATCATTAAAAGTAAGAGAAAGACACAAATTGTTATAATTCTAAGCGGCTTAGAATACATAAAAACGCACATTTTTTAACAACACGGAGCGGTTAGAAACCGCTCCTACCGTGGATATTCTATTGTTTGGCGCACCATTCAATACCGCGCCGCAGCACCTCTCGGAAGTTCGGATTAGAATACGTAACGTTGTCATGTCCGCTCTGGAGGCAAAAAATACGGGAATTTCCATATTCACGCGCCCAACCTAACACGTCCATACTATTCGGATGATCAACGGTTAACAGAATAGTGCTATCTTCACCTGCGGATTTCATCGTATAGGTTTCGTCCCCCATTTCCCAATCGGTAAGTCCTTCAGTAATCGGATGGGTCGGGTCGGGAACTTGCACCTGCAATGTTTGCTTCGGAAAGTAACCGAAATCGGCACGATCACCAATCCCGCATATATCAGAATAGGCATCCCACTCTGGAAATGCAAGGATAGCGTGATGCAGGATGACTAATCCCTGTCCACGTTCGGTGAGCCCTAAAATTGTTTTCGCCTGTTCTTCTGTCGGGTACGGACGGTGGAAGTTGTAAAAGACAACGGTTTCATATTCTTTCTGGTCAGGGTCATCTACAAAGACATCCAGGTCTTCTCTAACAAACGCAATGCCTTCCATGTTTTGAAAAACTGCGTCAAAATCTTTTTCGCGAAATCCATGTTCTCCTGTTACGACTGCGATTCTCATAGATGTATTATTCTCCCTAATCAATAATAGCTTGATAGGTTAAGACTCGGAATTGAGGGTGGAACGGTGCATCGCCGATCAATTGCGTCATCAAAATACCGATCAATTCTTCAACAGGATCAATCCAAAATATGGTACTTGCCAGACCACCCCAACTATAAGTGCCTAATGAACCAAGACTATGGGTTTCAGCAACATTAGTAACAACAGCAAATCCCAACCCGAAACCGCTGCCAGTTCTCCATAACGGCTGCCAATCTTCAGAGATATGATTCATTGTGATAAGTTCCACCGTTTTTCTACCGAGTAAGCGGACACCGTCGAGTTCACCCTCGTTGAGCATCATTTGACAAAAGCGGAGATAATCTGCAGCAGTTGACTGTAACCCCGCGCCGCCTGCATGAAAAAAACTTAGCGGTCCGCTTGAAACAGGCGCATTCTCCAGCACCTGAATACCGCCATCTTCTGTGGGTTCATATAACGTAGCATATCTGTCAGCCTTTTCTCCTGGAACAGAGAAGTCTGTATCTACCATGTCCAAAGGTTCAAAAATACGCTTCTTCAGAAACTCAGCAAACGGCATTCCTGAAACGACTTCCACAAGATAACCGAGAACATCGGTAGACATGCCGTAATTCCACGCGTCGCCTGGGTGGTGTAAAAGCGGGATACTACCGAGTTCCTGAACCATGTGTGCAAGGTCTCCACCAAAAAAATCTGCCCCTCTGTATCGATCATTGATCGGGTGTACCCAGTCACCACCATAGATTAGTCCCGCGGTGTGCGTGAGTAGATGTTTGACCGTCACCTCTCGTTCTGCGTCAACAATAGCATCGCCATGATTGGCGTAGGCCTTCATGTCTTTGAAGGCAGGGATAAATTCGGATACGGGGGTATTGAGTTGAAAATGTCCTTCCTCATAAAGCATCATCACTGCAACGCTGGTAATCGGTTTTGTCATTGAGTAGATGCGGAAGATGGTCCCAAATTCTATCGGTTTAGCGGTTGCAACGTCTTGCAAGCCGAATTTTTCGAAATGTACGAGTTTACCTTCACGCGCAATCATCGTCAATGCACCGGGGATTTTCCCATCATCTACCCAACGTTGCATGATTGGGGTAATCCGTTGCAACCGCGCTGCGGACATGCCGACTTCTTCCGGCACTGCGCGCGGAATTCCATAGTTCATAAGTCTGTTTCTCCTCAGTTAATTATTCAAGTTGTCCGTAATAGGTTTGATGGCAACATGGATCTGTTATTGCTGATTAAACTACTGCTCTACGTCATCAAGTAAAGCCTGATATACGAACTTCCTGAAATCTCCGTGCAAAGAAGAATATGGGTTGCTAAGAAGCTGCGTCATCAGAATCCCGATGAGTTCTTTTTCTGGGTCAATCCAAAAAGTAGTGGCAGCTGCACCACTCCAACTGTATGCCCCTGTAGACCGTTTACCCTTATCGCCATCTTTTTGGGTTACAACATGAAACCCGAGTCCGAATGCCCCATCTTTACCATATTGATGATGTGGATAACGCATGAGTTCAACGGTTTCAGTCTTTAAAATGCGGACACCATCCAATTCACCACCATTGAGTAGCATCTGACAGAATCGGAGGTAATCCGCAGCAGTAGAAACAAGTCCACCACCCCCAGACGGAAAGAAAGAGACATCATCGTTTGCAAGCGGCGCGTTTCTTGCAAGTTTAAGTCCACCTTCTTCTGTAGGTCTATACAACGCTGCAAATCGCTCTACTTTTTCCTTCGGTACTGAAAACGCAGTATCTACCATGCCGAGTGGTTTGAAAATCTTCGTTTGCAAAAAAGTTTCAAATGGCATTTCAGAGATTACTTCTACAAGATATCCCAAGACATCCGTAGAAACACCATAGGTCCATTCTGTCCCAGGTTCGTGAACAAGCGGGATATCTCCCAATTTTTCTGCCATTTCAGCTAAACCTGAACCAGGTTTAAAAATTTTCAGTTCACCATAGCGTTTAGCAATAGGTTTGCCACCCCACCCGTAAGTCAATCCTGAAGTATGAGTCAGGAGATGTTGAACTGTCATCTTATTTTTTGCGTCATGGGTTTCTGTCTGTTCTTTGTTGAATACCTTCATATCTTTAAAGGCAGGTATATACATTTCAACAGGATCATCAAGTTTCAAACGTCCTTCATCGTAGAGGACCATCACCGCAACGCTGGTAATCGGTTTTGACATTGAGTAGATGCGAAATATCGTATCCGCTTCAACCGGTTTTTTATTTTCAACATCTCGCATGCCGATGGTCTCAAAATGTGCGATTTTCCCTTTCCTCGCGATGACAGTCAAGAATCCTGGTGTTTGTCCTTTGTCGACGTACTCCTGCAGCGCAGGCGCGATCTCTTTAAGCTGTTCAGAAGAAACACCAACATCTTCTGGCTCAGCTATCGGAAGTCCTTGCCCGAATGCAAGTGTAGCGGTCCAAAATAGTAGTAAAAGTAAGCAAGTTAATCGTTTCAATCTATTCTCCTTTTTTTGTAGTGTCGTATAAAACATATCAACATTTAGTGGAAAGTGTGCTAATCAACGGAGTATCGTTAATTATAGTTTTCAAATTAGGCCTATTTTTGTCCTTGATTACGCTATTATTCCGAGTCAATTAAAGCCTGATAGGTTAACTTCCTAAATTCCCCTTGAAAAGGATAACGGTTATTCATCAGCTGCGTCATCAGAATCCCGATGAGTTCTCTTTCGGGGTCAATCCAAAAGTTCGTTGCAGCTAAACCACCTCCACTGAATGATCCAGCTGACCGTCCATTTTTCCCGTAATTCTTACGCGTAACAACATGGAGTCCAAATCCATAAGCCCATCCATCTCTGTGATATTGTTGATGTGGATAATGCATCAGTTCAACGGTTTCGGTCTTTAAAATGCGTACACCTTCCAATTCACCACCATTGCGTAACATCTGACAAAAACGGAGGTAATCTGCTGCGGTAGAAACAAGTCCGCCACCACCAGAAGGAAAGAAAGTGAGGTTATCGACTGCAAGAGGCGGTTTTCCGACACGTTGTAGTTCCTCCGATTCAGTTGCTCTATATATAGCCGCAAATCGTTCTACCTTTGTTTGTGGCACCGAAAACCCGGTATCTACCATGCCGAGTGGTTTGAAAATCTTTGTCTGTAAAAATTCTTCAAACGGCATTTCAGATACAACCTCCACAAGATAACCGAGAACATCCGTAGAAACACCGTATTTCCATCTTTTGCCGGGTTCAAAAACAAGCGGGATATTGCTAAGCTTCTCTATCTTCTCTGCTAAGGTTGAATCAGGTTCAAATATTTTCAATTTGGCGTAAAGTTTATCAACAGGTCTGTCGCCCCACCCGTAAGTCAAACCGGAAGTATGTGTGAGTAGATGCTTGATCGTCATCTTATTCTTTGCGGCATGGGCTTTCGTTTGTGCATTGTTAAAGACTTTCAGGTCTTTGAATGCAGGAATATAGTTTTCAACAGGATCATCAAGTTGAATACGTCCCTCGTCATAGAGGACCATCACAGCAACACTGGTAATCGGTTTTGACATTGAATAGATACGGAAGATTGTATCCGCTTCAACAGGTTTTTTATTCTCAATATCCTGCATACCGATGGTCTCAAAATGTGCAATTTTTCCTTTCCTCGCGATGACAGTAACGAATCCTGGTGTTTGTCCTTTGTGGACGTACTTCTGCAGCGCAGGCGCGATTTTTTCAAGCCGTTCAGCAGAAATGCCAACATCCTCTGGCACTGCCATCGGTAGCCCATTTTCTGATGCGATTGTAGCAGCACCGCAGGCGAGTATGCTAATGCACAAAAGTGATAAAATCGTCCACTTTAATGTCCTCAAATTGGTTTCCTTTGTAGTTTATGGGACCTGTTTAATATAACCCCAACGTGTTGTTAATTTTGATTGTGGGTCAACGCTAAGAATTTGCGCTAAGCCGATATCCTTAGACTCTTTAATTTCATCTTGGGTCCGCGCGATGTTGGAAATGCGGATCTCTTCGATGATTCCTATTAATCCGTTAGCGTTATCAACATTCGGCACACCGATGGTAATCGGATCGTTGCTCTGAAACGTAGCCGCATTGGCTTTCTCTGTCTCTAATTGACCATCAACGTAGAGGCGTCCCATATCCCCGTCAAACGTAAAGGCAAGATGATGCCAGGTGTTGTCTGTGATTTGGGAAGTGCCGTTCATGTTGAAGGCACAACCTCCATTTGCACCGATCTGTGCATGCAGGACCTGCTCAATATTATGCACCCATATACCGTAGTTCCGATTAGTGCATCCCGCCTGCTGTTTGCAGACGATTCCCTGCCATTTGCCATCATGCCCTGTTACCTTGACCAGCACCTCAATCGTGAGTGTTTCCAACTCCAATTTTTTTGTTGAATCCACGACAATATAACCGCTGCCATCCCCAGGGAATTCTAATCCTGTTCCAAATTTTGCTTTGACCCACTTCAGACTACCGGTAATTTTGCCGACATGTCCATTGCCAGAAGCATCTCGGACCGTCTTTCCATTTCCTTCTTCAAAGAGCCAAACTGCAACGGTGTGTTTGTCAACTGCTGCATGTATAGATATAAAACTGAGCCCTACCAAGACTGCTGTTACGACTAAGAGATAGCGTAACTTTGAATAGATGTATTGCACTTTCATTTCCTCCTTTTAATATTCAAACTGCAGAAACAGTATTATTGAACAATATAATAGACTGTGGTTATGTTATCAAAAAATAGGTTTTAAGTCAATGATTTGATTGTTGGTGGGGGTATGCAGGGTTATTTAGTTTTCGGTTTTCGGTTTTCTGGTGTGTTTAATCACAAATGTTAATATATCAATGGACTTATTGTCCATTCTGATTCAAAAACTAAACTTGAAGTTGACCTTAAAAACTAAGAATTCTTAAAACTATAGTGAACTCTGAAAATAATGGGACACATTTTCTGTAGGATCGATCTCCGAATCGCGACTGAACATAAGAGTAGTCGGGAATCCAAATCAACGGTATGAATGCCTTTTGGCATTCCCCGGAGTTCCCTCCTACAACTCAAAATGTCCAGTTAATTCTAAAGTTTACTATAAATAACCCTGGTGGAGTATGTAGATATTTTGCTGAAAAGCCGTTATTTCGTTGTCCTTACCCCTAAATCTCCCTTACCATGAGGATTGTAAGAGGAAGGCGTAAAAGTCCTATAGTTATTGATTTTACGATAATGTTGCGTTAATCACAGAAATTTTGTATAATTCTTCATGTAGAAAAATATATGCGAATGTATGAATTATAGGGAGTTTTAGTTTGGATGCAAAACAGATATGTTTGTTTATCAATGATGAAATACCGAAGGAAAAATTATTTTCCAGCGAAAAACGGGATGTCCATCCCGATTGTAATACTTCATGGCGAATTTCACCGGAGCCATTCTGGATTTCACAAGAGGAGTTAAATTGGTTTGAAGAACTCGGTCCTCACTTACTAAATTTTTATCGCGCCTGTAACTTACTCTATTCCCAAAGTGCAAGAGGCATTCAACCTACTTGGATAGCAGAATATTTAGATATTGGCAAACCGGAGAGTGTTATCCAGCAGGGCCGGATGAATCGCTTCAAAAGCCAACTGCCCGGTGTTATACGTCCCGATATTTTGCCGACTACCGAGAACAGAAAAATCATTACCGAACTTGATTCTATCCCTGGTTTCATCGGTGGGACAGGTTGTCTTGCGAGGCTGTATACGAAGCTTGGCTATCCCATCATCGGCGGTAAAGATGGCATGGTGAATTCCTATGCGGAGATGATCCGCGCTTTGGCAAAGAAAGAAGACCCTACACTTGCGATTGTGGTTTCAGACGAATCTGAAGATTATAGACCGGAAATGGTATGGCTTGCCGATGCACTCTGTGACGCTGGACTCAGAACTGTTGCTGTTAAACCGCACGAGATTTTCTTTACCGAAAATGGGTTATTTGTTCAAACTGAGGATAGTAAGATAGACGTTGATGTTGTTTACCGTTTCTATGAACTGTTCGATCTGCCCAACATCCCGAAAGCAGAGTTAATCTTCTATAGTGCAAAGAAGCGCACCGTTCTGATGACACCTCCTCCGAAGGCATATTTAGAAGAAAAATTGTGTCTGGCACTTTTCCACCATCCCTCACTCCAACCGTTTTGGCAGCGTCAACTCGGCAAAAAAACCTATCCGTTTCTACAAGAATCGATTCCACAGACGTGGATACTCGACCCGCGTCCTTTACCACCACATGCTGTTATCCCAAACTTGGAGATAGAGAAGATCCCCGTAACGGACTGGCGACAACTCAGCACTGTGACACAAAAACAACGGGAATTGGTCATCAAACCTTCAGGATTTTCGGAGTTTTCGTGGGGTAGTCGCGGCGTAAAAATCGGACATGATCTACCTACGGAAGAATGGGAAACCGCTATTGAAGATGGTCTTGCGTCTTTTGAGAAAACACCACACGTGCTACAGCAATTCCACACCGCCCAACGTGTCCGGATGCAATACTACGATTTCGAGACAGAGGACATGCAAGAGATGCCCGCCCGTCCACTTCTGCGTCCATACTATTTTGTTGTAGGTGATACGGTGAAACTCGGTGGAATTCAGGCAGCTGTCTGTCCCGCAGATAAGAAGATATTACACGGCATGGTGGACTCTATTATTGTGCCTTGTGCGCAAAGAGTATAAATTCATCCCACATCTGACAGTGCATTTATAGTGAATCCATAATTACCTGGACATTGGCGAGGTTAGGAAACCTCGCCAGCGAGAGTGTGTAGGGATTGTTATTCATTGAAATGTGAACATATTTTCGGATTTACTTTAACAATTCGTTTGCTCCGCTGTTACGCAATTTTTCGGCAACGATTCTGCCTAAGTGCTGTGCTTCGTTTAACTTGCCTGCTGCTCTTTCTATAATACGGACTTTTCCTTCAGGATGGCATACAGTGCCAATAAGTGAAAGTTCACCATCAACGTGTTCAGCATACGCGCCTATCGGCACTTGACATCCGCCACCAAGGCTTTCCAATACAGTTCTTTCTGCAGTAATTTCGGCTACTGTCGTCCAATCGTTTAAAGGAGCGAGCAGTTTTTCAATGTCCCTATCTCCTTCGCGCGCTTCAATCGCTAAAGCCCCTTGTCCAACTGCTGGCACCATCTGCTCTATTTCAAAAAATTGTGTGATAATTTCTTCTTTAAGGAGACGTTTAATCCCTGCCGCAGCGAGAATAATCCCATCAAGATCAGTCTCTTTGAGTTTACGGATCCGTGTATCAACATTGCCTCTCACATCAACGACTTGCAAATCTGGGCGTAAATAGAGAAGTTGTGCTTTTCGCCGTGGGCTTGTAGTGCCAATTTTCGCACCATTCAGCAAATCTTCTAATGGAAATCCTGTGGATGTAACAAGCACATCACGTGGGTCTTCCCGTGTTGGAATTGCGGCTATACAAAGTCCTTCAGGTAATTCTGTCGGGAGATCTTTAAGGCTATGAACAGCGATGTCAATTTCACCATTTAACAGCGCGATTTCTATCTCTTTGGTAAAAACGCCTTTGCCTAATCCCACCAAAGAACGGTTTTGGATAGTGTCGCCGGTGGTTTTGATAATTTTGAGGTTGATGTCAACATCGGGGAAATGGTGTGCTAACTGCTGTTTTACAAAAGATGCTTGCCAGAGTGCAAGTTGGCTGCCACGCGTGCCGATTGTAACCGAGCTGTTCATGCCTGATCCTTATCGTTATTATCATCTAAAGCGAACAGTTCTTGGAGGGCATGAACATATTGCCCATGATCGGCATTGCCATCGTTAACAGCGTGGCGCAAGTTTTCTACCGGGTGGTGTAGAAGTTTTTTAACGATTGCTTGTGTCATAGAGGCAACAGCTGCTTCTTGTGTCCCAGATAATTCGGTTTTGTCAACACACGCTTGGAGTTCGGTTTCGGCTATCTGCTGAAACTGCTGATGAAGTGCTTTAATGGTGGGATTAACTTCAAGGATTTGCAATTGGTCGTGAAACCGTTTTGCCTCTTCAGAGACAATTTGTTCTGCACGAACTGCTTCCTGCTGGCGTTCTTTGAGATTTGAGGCAACAACAGCTTCTAAATCGTCTATGTTATAGAGAAAGGCATGGTTAATTTTACTGACATCCGGTTCAATATCACGTGGAACAGCGATGTCAATGAGAAACATATACCGATGTTTCCGTTTTCTCATGATCTCAGTAAGCGGTTTTCGTTCAATGAGATAATAGGGGGCATCTGTGGAGCTGATGACGATATCAGCATCAATAAGAAAGTTTAGGTTTTCCTCATAAGCAACAGGTATGCCTTGAAACTTCTCGGCAATCTTGACAGCACGTTCATAAGTCCGGTTCGCAACGATTACTTTTGAGACACCATTCGCGACGAGGTGTTTGGCAGTCAGTTCGCTCATCTCGCCCGCCCCAATAATTGCTACGGTTTTGTTTTCTAAAGTATTGAAAATCTTTTTAGCAAGTTCAACTGCCGCATAACTGATCGACACTGCCCCTACAGCAATAGTGGTCTCTGAACGTATACGTTTGCCAACACTGAATGCCTTCGCGAAAAGGCGGTTTAGGATTGCCCCCGCGCCTCCTGCTGAACGTGAAAAGTCATAAGCCTCTTTGACTTGACCTAAAATTTGAGACTCACCTACGACCATTGAATCAAGACTGGACGTAACCCGAAAAAGATGTTGAATGGTCCCAAGACTATGATGGCGATAACTCCATTTTTTGAGGGTATCCACACTAATTCTATGGTAGTTGGACAAAAAGTCGAGCAAAACTTTGGCAGGTGATTCGGCTATTCGTTGGGAATTAGCGACCCCATAAACCTCTACGCGATTACAAGTAGAGAGAATGACTGCCTCATCAACCTTATGTGATTCGCGCAGGTGATGGAGGGATTCTATGAGTTGTTCTTCGGAAAAAGCCAGTTTTTCTCTGAATTCAACGGGAGCTATATGATGACTTGTCCCGATAGATACAATTTGATTCATGGTTTGACTCTACGGAAACTAAAACTGTGTTAACACCATAAAGTAGTTAAATTATATCACATTTTAATATTTATGTCAAAATTGGAAAAGTTTACATCAAACGGAATCTCGTGATATAGTTGTAGTTAGCGGAATGTATGTGTGCTGTCTAAAAAGAGTTTGACTCCGATGTAGGTCCATAGTACTGCGATGAAACCTACGATTTCCGAATATGCTGCTTTCCTCCCGCGCCACCCCCAAAGTTGACGAAAACTAATATGGACAACATAGATAAACCATGTAACGATGGTAAAGAAGACATGTGCATCCAACCAATCCAAGTTTACACCTTCAATATATTGTTTCAAAACTACACCAATCGTAATGCCGATAGATAACAAGATCAAACCAAGGATTGTACACCGATACCCAAGTTCATCTGAAGCACCAAGAGACGGAAGAAGGTTATGAAAGACCGTATGTTTCTTCTCACGGATACTTTTCTCCGCTATCAGATATAACACGCCAAATCCAAATGCTGTAAAAAATATAGCATAGGCAAGAAAAATCAGTGTAATGTGAGGAACTAACCAATAGGTTTCTAAATTTTCTGGTAATGCGGATGTGTTTCTGGAGAAGCTATATGAAATCAGGATTGTAATGAATGCCCCCGGTATAACTAAACTACCGATAGCACGCAGCTGTGTTACTCGTACAACAATCAGGTAGATTAAGGTGATTGCCCACGCAAAAAAGGCGGTTGAGTCTGTCCAGTGCTTCATCGGGAAATGTCCTTGACGCGACCACCACAGGACGATAAAAAGTGTTAGGAGGGCGAATCCAAGGCACGTTCCCCAGAAAGCGATTAGGGCGATCCGTGGACGTAGAGTCTGCGTTTCAGCCCGTTCTCCTATTGCAAGGTAAAGTGCTTGAAAAATACTGGCTGCTAAATAGACTAATACGGTAATAAGAAAAAGGAAATGCAGGAATTCTATTGACATTCGTTATATTTTGCTTGCTGTGTGCTTAAAAACTCGGATATAAAGTTGTTAGCATGTTGAATTTTACCTTGTTGCACCCAGTTGAAAAGGCATTCGGCGGAACACTCAGGGTCTGTGAGTCTCAGGCAACATGTTTGTGGACTATCTGTGACATGCCCGATAAGTGTCTCAAAAAAGTCTGCGCGCATTTTAGACGTAGGAAACGCTTTAAGAACTTCCGCACGCCGTGTACCAAGAAGATTGATAAAAGCACCGTAGCCGTTGTTTGCAAACTGATTTGTGAATCTCTCATGCAAACGTTCCACCTTGCTAAAATCTGTGCAATCCTTTGCTGATATGCTGATGATAAGGTTATCATCTATAACAAGATTCGGTGTCCAGAAGTCTCCAGAATTTGGTTCCTCAAGTGACTCTTGTAAAAAGGCATCAGAAGCACTACGGACAGATGCATCGGATATCACAAGGAATGCATCATCAAAGTCCGTGGGATTATGCACTACTGTAGCACTGCATTGTTGTAATAGCGAGACACGCCGTCTAATTTTCGATGTTTCTTGCTCACATAGTACAACACATGGACGATTTTCCAATAGCAGATAAACCGGATAGGGTAGTCCTTGATTTTCAATAGGCGTAGGTTTTCCATTTTCGTACCCAAGCGTATATAAAGATGACGTATTCAATGTCTCTTCAAAATGTTCTCGGATACGGCGGCTCGTTGCTGGACTTTTGCCACTGGTGGAAATGCTAATCATGAGTTCGCCATCTGTTACTACAGACGCAGCGGCAAAGGTGCATTGCGGGATAACATCTACGACATTGACTAAACGGATATTATTCTTTTCGTATGCTTCAGTATATACTGCGGTGTTAATTGTTGTAAAATCAGTTGCAGCACAGACAAGAAAATATCCGCTTGTATCTCCTGCCTTAAATTGTCGTTTGTGCCATTGGACTGTGCCGAGTTCTGCAAGGAATATAACTAATTCGGTTGCGTCTGGACTAATCACAGTTACATCTCCACCACTGATGAGCATAGAGACAACTTTACGTTCAGCAACAGTCCCCCCGCCTACAACAAGGCATTTTTTGTTTTGAAGATTTATGTGTGCTGGATAAAACATCTTACTTATGAATCCCGTGAGACAACGTAATCTGCAAGGTTTTCTAAGGCAAACCGTGCATCCGATTGCGGTATTTTTGCCAAAGCTGCTTTAGCACGGTCAGCATAACCTTGTGCCACTTTCAAACAGTGAGTCTCCACACCATATTTTTGAAATAAAGATTCAACAAAGGTGATAGCTTCTATTTCATCAGTATTAGGATTTAGCACTTTTTCAAGAGCCTGTTTCTCATTATTATCACACACTTTTCGGGTATGTATGATCGGATAGGTAAGTTTCCCTTCACGAAGGTCACCAAAGGCATTTTTCCCTAATTTTTCTGGGTCTTCCACGAAATCGAGCAAGTCATCTACGATTTGGAATGCAGTTCCAATTTGCTGACCGTAGTTAGTGAATGCTTCAACCTGTTGACTGTTAGGCGCGCCGAGGATCGCGCCGAGTGTGCAAGAGGCCGCAATCAACTTACCGGTCTTAAAACTAATTATTTTAAGATATTCTTCTTCTGATATATCAAAATCTCCACTTTTGTAGGCATGTATCACTTCGCCTTCACACATTGCCTGCGTAGTGTCAGCGAGAATTGCCATTGCAGGATCGTCTGTCCGGCGGGAAACGAGCATTGAAAGTACACGCGCATGTAGGTAGTCGCCTACAAGGACCGCAACCTTATTGCCCCATTTTGTCTGTAAAGTTTCACGTCCACGTCGGATCGTAGCTTCATCAAGCACATCATCATGCACAAGGGATGCGACATGGATGAGTTCAACAACTGCTGCGAGTGTATGTGCATCCGGACCTTCATATCCACGCGCTTTTGCAGAAAGCACCACAAGGATAGGACGCAGACGTTTACCACCCCCTCCTACAACATGCTGAACCGCCATATCTACAAAACTATATTCGCTCGCTGTATTTTCAGTCAGTTTCGCCTCTACAGCACTAAGATCATCGGCAATTAAATTTACAATCTGATCAAAACTTGACATTCAATTCCTTTACTACATGTTTACAGATTTGCGATTACCTTATTTGCAGCTTGAACGGTCGTGTTGATATCCTCTTCAGAATGGGCTAAGGATACAAATCCTGCTTCAAATTGGGAAGGGGCAACGGACACCCCCCGTTCAAGGAGGCCCCAAAAGTACTGACGATACCGTTCTGTATCCGCAGTCCGTGCGCCATCCGCATCAGTAACGAATTCTGATGTGAAGTAAAGCATCAACATGGAACCGACACGGCTATGCCATGCGTCAACTCCATGTTTTCTGGTTGCTTCCGCAAGTCCATCTGCGAGGGTAGCGGCACGACTTTCGAGCTGGTCATAAACTCCGGGTTCCGCCAGCTTTTTCAAAGTTGTTATACCTGCAGTGACAGCCAACGGATTACCAGATAGAGTTCCCGCCTGATACACATCACCTTCTGGGGCAACACACTGCATAATCTCCCGTTTTCCGCCGTAAGCGCCGACCGGCAAACCCCCACCGATTATCTTCCCTAAACATGTCATATCTGGCGTAACACCGTAATGTGCTTGTGCGCCGCCATAAGCCACCCGAAAACCTGTAATTACCTCATCAAAGATCAGCACTACACCGTGCTGTTCAGTAATCTCACGAAGTTCATTGAGATAACCCGCACGCGGTGGGATAATCCCCATGTTGCCCATAATAGGTTCCAGTATGAGACAAGCGATCTCATCCGCATTAGCCTCAATTGTTGTTATCAGAGCTTCGGGATCGTTAAAAGGGATAGTAAGGGTGTTTCGTGCGAAATCCTCTGGCACGCCACCGCTATCTGAAAGGCCAAAGGTAGCAACCCCTGAGCCCGCTTTTGCCAATAGATAGTCTACATGTCCGTGATAGCATCCATCTATCTTGATGATTTTATTGCGTCCTGTATAACCGCGTGCGACACGAATCGCGCTCATTGTCGCTTCCGTGCCTGAATTGACAAGTCGGACTTGTTCAATGGAAGGCACTGCGTTGACAATGGTTTCAGCAAGTTCAGTCTCTAATGTCGTGGGTGCTCCGAAACTTGTGCCTCGCGATGCTGCGGTACTGACGGCTTCGACCACATCAGGATGTGCATGCCCCAAAACTAATGGTCCCCATGAAGCGACATAATCAATATATTCGTTTCCATCTATGTCGGAAATCTTAGACCCAGCACCGCGATCAATAAAGCGCGGATGTCCGCCAACTTTGCTGAAATTACGGACAGGACTGTTGACACCGCCAGGGATAAATTGTTGTGATTTTTGCCACGCTGATAAAGATTTGCTACTCTCCAATTCGTTCCTCCAATTCTAATTTCGTAAAATATGTAAATACACCAACGGTAGGTTCGGTTTCCTAACCACACCTACTCAACCCCAACCTCAATTTTCAAGCCATTCGACGACCGACTTTGCAAAGTAGGTCAAAATCATATCTGCTCCAGCACGTTTGATACTGGTTAGGACCTCCAACGCAACCCGCCTTTCGTCAACCCATCCGTTTTGTGCTGCTGCCTTTATCATAGCATATTCGCCACTGACGTTATAAGCTGCAACAGGCATCTGAAATTCTGTTTTCACTTGGTGAATAACATCAAGATAGGAGAGTGCAGGTTTTACCATTACAATGTCCGCGCCTTCCTCAATATCTAATGCTACCTCCCGCAGTGCTTCCTCAGAATTTGCTGGATCCATCTGATACGAGCGGCGATCACCGAATTGCGGTGCCGATTCTGCCGCTTCACGAAAGGGACCATAAAAAGCAGAAGCATATTTTGCTGAATACGCCATAATCGGAATGTTTTCGTATCCCTCTTCGTCTAATGCGTCACGAATTGCTCCGACACGCCCATCCATCATATCTGATGGTGCGATAACATCAGCCCCTGCTTGTGCATGCGATACACTCTCTTTAACAAGCAAATCAAGGGTTGGGTCGTTCTGCACATCTCCGCCTTCAATGATACCACAATGACCGTGATCGGTATATTCACACAAACAAACATCTGTAATTACAAGTAGATCGGGGACAGCATCCTTAATGGCATGCACTGCCTGCTGAATGATTCCATCTTCGGCATAAGCTTCCGATCCAAGTGCATCTTTCGTTTCAGGAATTCCGAACAGGATTGTTCCAGGAATTCCAAGCGATGCAAGCTCCTTCGCAGCGGTTACGAGTCTATCTACCGAGTATTGATAGCACCCGGGCATAGAAGAAATTTCTATTGCCGTGTCTTTTCCGTGGACGACAAACATCGGATAGATGAGATCATCTACAGATAGACTCGTTTCTCGAACGAGTCGCCGCAGGTTTTCATTTGCGCGTAGCCGTCTTGGCCGATAGATAGGAAAAACGCTCATTCAGCCTCCGCCATATTAGATTTAATTTCATACTTCTTTAATTCAAGCGTCTTCACTTGTGTTGTCGTTTCAGAATTATCGAATTCACTCAGTAGAGGTTTTTCAGTTTCTTGGCGAAATTTAACAATGCCGACATCGGGTGCCAACCACAACGTTGAAACAGATTCACCTGCCTTAGGACCGCTATCGCCCGGGAACTTTGGCATTACAGTTTCTGTGCGGTATTCAATTTTTAAACAGTCTTCAAATGCGCCTGCGGGTGTTTCAACAGTTTCTTTGCCAGCGATAATTCCTGTTTCCAAGATCGTGAAATAGATTGTTGCCCCAGTCGCATAACCAGCCAACTCCGTATCATCTCCAGCGTTCTCTAATGCCATCATGATCTTGATGGTCGGTTTTATCCGCATTGAATCCCATTCTTCGCTGAGAGTGAATGGTATAGGGAGCATAAAGAAATTATTTTGTATATCAATTTCTACCTTTACATCGTAGTTAGGAGTAAACCCCGGTGGGCCTTCTGCTTGTTGCATAGAATCTTTTAACTCTTTTTCAAGGAGTTTTTTGTAAGATTTCTCAACCTCATCACCGATAAGGAACTTAATTCCGGTATCGTCTATCTTAAATAGCGTGGGATGGACGTAATACGCATAGTTTTCCCAATTTTCTTCAAATGCAGGTTCATATTCAAAAGCATGATACGTTTCACCTACAATCTCTTCACCTTGAACTGCCTTACGTGTCAATTCATTGCCATCTTGGTCTTCATAAACCCAATAACTTCCAATCGTAGCTGGAAAGTATTTTTTCGCTGTCTCATTCCCCAGCAAGGTTCCACTAAAACTCAAGACAAGCAAAAGTATCAAGACAGTGAATAATTTGTTTGGCATGAAACACCTCCAATTATTTTTTGCTGCTATCACTTTCTGATTCAGCAGATTTGATTTCATACTTCTTTAATTCAAACGTTTTTGTTTTAGGTCCAGGGGGTACAGGAAAACCTTCATCATCTGGAAGCATCTCTAAGAAAATGTAATTTGTTTCCTGCTGAAATTGGACAATGCCAACATTTGGAGCATACCATACAGTCGTTCCGGTTTCTCCTGGCGGTTCTACTTCATCAGGTGGAGGAGTAGGTGTCATTACTGCGGTAGTTTCAGTGCGATATTCAACTTTCAGGCAGTCTTCAAACTTTCCAGCGGGTGTTTCAACAGTTTCAGTCCCAGAGATAATGGCTGTTTCTATGATAGTGAAATCAATTACCAATTGTTCACCTTCGGGGATACCTCCGTCCAGGAAGTTCATCTTGACGTTAACTTCAAATTGGTTAACGTCCCACTCTTCATTGATAATGATAGCGTCGGGGAGTAGGAATGAATGGTCTCGCCCTTTCACCTCAATGTCAACATCAATGCCTGCATCTGCAGGCGCTCCTCTTTTTATCATGTCGACGAGAATATCCGTTTCTTTTTTAAGGCGTGCTTGGAGGGCTTTTTCTATTTCCTCTTTAACAACAAGTGTGATCCCAGCATCACTCACTTGATACAAAGCGGGTTGGATAAAAGGACTATATTCTGCCCAGTCCTCTAACTCCGGTTCATAACTGAATGCTGAAAAAGTCTTGCCAGCAATTTCTTCGCCTTCAATCGTATGACGTGTCAACTCGTTCCCATCTTGGTCTTCATAAACCCAAAAACTATCTAACATACCAGGAAAATAATTTATACGCTGTGCGCCCTCTGATGAAGGTTTTGCTTTTTTAGTTTCAACTGTGTCTTCTGCTGATTTTACAGCAGCTTTTGAATTATTATGGATGCTTTCAGTATCAGCAGATTTGATTTCATACTTCTTTAATTCAAACGTTTTTGGCTTAGGATTAGCAGGCAAAGGGAGTTCTTCATCCGGTATCATCTCTAAGAAACTATATTTCATTTTCTGACGAAATTTGACAATTCCGACATTCGGTGCATACCACACTGTGGTAACAGTCTCTCCTGGCGGATCTGCTGCAGGTGGAGGTGGTGTCGGGGTTATTACGCCTGTTGTTTCTGTCCGATATTCAACTTTCAAACAGTCTTCAAATTTTCCTGCCGCCGTGTCAATAGTCTCTTTGCCGAGTATAATGCCTGTTTCTATAATGGTGAAATCAATTATCATTTGTTCACCTTCAACATCGTCCCCTTCTCGAAAGGTCAACTTAATTTTGGCTTCAAGTTGGTTTGCATCCCACTCCTCATTTGTTGGAATAGCATCGGGAAGGAAAAAGAAATGTTCTTGTGCCTGCGCCTCAATGTCAACATCAAGATTTGTTCCTGGTGGATTGTCTGCTTTTATCGCTTCAACGAGAACATTCATCTCCTTTTTAAGACGTGCTTTGGCTGCTTTTTCAATCTCATCGCCAACAACGAGTGTAATCCCCGCATCACTTACATTATATAGAGATGGACGAATAAGTGGACTATATTTCGCCCAATCCTCTAACTCCGGTTCATAGCTGAAGGCAGAAAAAGTCTTACCGGCAATTTCTTCGCCTTCAATCGCGTGGCGCGTCAACTCGTTACCATCTTGGTCTTCGTAAACCCAAAAACTTCCAACCGTTGATGGAAAATATTTATTTGCAGATTCATCTCCCAGCAGTGTCCCACCAAAGCTAAAGCCGAATAAAAGGATTAAAATGATGTTCAGTCTTTTTAACATGATATTTTCTCCAATCGAGTTGAAGGTGATGTCTGAATTCTTGTATGTTAATTCTCAGTATCACTTTCCGATTCAGCCGTTTTGATTTCATATCTCTTTAATTCCAATGTCTTTTCCTGATTAGGTGGAAAAGTGACAGGAAAATCAGCATCATCTGGTATCATGTCTAAGAACATGTACCCCGATTTTTGATGTAATTGGACGATTCCAACGTTAGGTGCAAACCAGACTGTCGTTACAGTTTCTCCTGGCGGTGCTACTTCACCAGGTGGAGGCGTTGGGGTCAATACTACGGTTGTTTCTGTACGATATTCAACTTTCAAACAGTCTTCAAACGTGCCAGCAGTTGTTTCAACAGTTTCAGTGCCAAGCACAATTCCTGTTTCTATAATCGTGAAATCCATCCCCAATTGTTCATTCTCTGGAACGCCCGCCCCTTCAATGATCATCTTAGCATTGACTTCTACTTGGTTTACGTCCCATTCTTCATTCACCGTGACATTTTCAGGTAGCAGCAATAAATCTTCTTGTCCTTGTGCCTCAACGTCAACTCTTATATTAAAGGGTGGTATCTCTACCCCTGGCGGAGCTTGTCCTTTTAATAGTTCAGCAAAAATATCCATTTCCTTTTTAAGACGCGCTTTGATGGCATTTTCTACCGCTTCGTCAACAACAAGCTTGATCCCTTCATCATCCACAGTATATAGCCCCGGATGAATAAAACAACTATAATTCGCCCAATCTTCTAACTCAGGGTCATAACTAAAGGCAAGATACGTTTCACCAGCAATCTCTTCGCCTTCAATTGAATAACGTGTTAACTCATTTCCATTCTGGTCTTCATAAACCCAAAAACTATCTAAAGTGCCGGGAAAATATTTCTGCACTGACTCGTTCCCTAACAAGGTTACACTAAAACTCAAGAGTAATAAAAATATCAATGATACAGAAACTTTTTTTAACATGAGGATTCCTCCATATTTTGTTATAGTTTAGTTATTTCCAGGTACAATTTGAACCTATTAATTCTTACTATTGTCCTCCAATGCACCTGGTCCTATTTTGTATCTCTTTAATTCATAAGTTTTGACAGAAGCAGCTGTAATCTCAGCAGCTTCTTCATCAGACATTGTCGCATCAACAACATCCCTTTCTGACATCATATTGAGAAAAATCTTATTAGATTGTTGGTGAAATTTGACAATGCCAACATTGGGAGCAACCCATAAAGTCGTAACCGATTCTCCCGGTAAGTCTTCCGTTCCTGTTGGTTGGGATGCTGTCATTTCTGTTTTCGTTCGATACTCGATTTTCAAACAATCTTCAAACGTGCCAGCGGTCACTTCAACGGTTTCTGTGCCGAGGATTTTTCCCGTTTCAAGGATAGTGAAATCAAGCGTGATTTCAGGCACTTCCTCAGCATTCTGGAAGTCTGGTAAACCCTGTATGTCAAACTTCATGGTGATTTTGGCATTAATTTGCGTTGCGTCCCATTCTTCATCGGGCGTTGCTTGCACTGGAAGTAAATTGAATTGATCCTCCGATTCTACTCCCACATTATAGTTTAACTCAACAGTAAGATCGAATCCGGGTGGAGAGTTGTTCTCTAAAGATTTCTTCGCGATTTTAGAGAAAAGTTCCATCTCTTTGGTAAGACGCGCCTTGACGGCTTTTTTTATTTCATCTTCAACAAGAAACGTTATCCACTCCTCCCCAATATTAAACAGAGAAAGATGCATGTACCGGTTAAAATCTGTCCAGTCTTCTAACACAGGTTCGTAACTGATACCGTAATATGTCTTCCCCGCAATTTCTTCTCCTTCAATCACACGACGCGTTAACTCGTTCTCGTCTTGATCTTCATAAATCCAAAAACTTCCAAGTGTACTTGGAAAGGACTTTTGTGTGGATTCGTTTCCTATTAGAGTCGTACTAAAATAAAAAGTTAGGAAAAATATCAAGAAAGGGCACAGTTTTTTCAACATGTGGAATGTCACCTCATAAAGAATCATCAATCTGACAGCAGCAGTCCAAACAAGTCCTACAGATTATTTATTCTCCCCGTTTTCCGATTCATCAGATTGGATTTCGTAGCTTTTTAATTCAAGCGTTTTTACCTCATCTGAATTCTCCTGTTCACTCTTGAATTTGACAATTCCGACATTAGGGGCTAACCACAAGGTTGAAACAGATTCATTTGTTTGTTGTTCAGGGAGGAGTTGCTTGTATTCGGGAGGGAGTTCTGTGTCTACAGTTGTTTTGGTTCTATATTCAATTTTTAAACACTCTTCAAATGTTCCTGCTTCAGTTTCAACAGTTTCCTTTCCAATAACGTTACCTGTTTCAACAACATTAGTCGTAGAAGAAACGGTTTTAAGCGCTGCAGGAATTTCAACGGGTGCTCCTTGAATGTTCATTGTCATCTTAACTCCTACGTCTAACTCCATAGCGACCCACTCTTCATTATATGCAACAGGTGTTGGAAATAGGTAAAAATAATCTTGTGCTTTGGGTTCAATAGTATAGTCGAAATCAATCGTGACACCGGGGGGGAGTTGTCCTGCGGTTTGTTGACGGATCATCGCAAGGGTTTCATCAAGTTTTTTAGTTAGGATTGACTTGGTCGCGTTTTCTATATTATCTCCAACGTAGAAAGCAACCCACTCATCACCGACTTGATAGAGAAAAGGATGCACAGCATACATATATTTTTCCCAATCCTCTATCTCAGGTTCATACTCAAACGCACGAAATGTTTTCCCATCAATATCTTCTTCTTCAACAGCGTAGCGCGTTAATTCATTTCCATCTTGATCTTCATAAACCCAGGAACTGCCAAGTTTGTCTGGGAAGTAGAAGTCTGCCCATTCGTTAGCGAGTAGGGGCGCACCTAAACCAAATATAAGCAGTAACACAAAAATCGATCTAAAGTATTTTATCATCTTTTGATCCTCACAATAATATTAAACTATCTCTAAAGTATACCCAAATATGACGTTGATAACAAGGGAAAATCTCTCAAATCAACGGGACAGTATGGAACATTTCTTTGTTTAATAACCTAAGTTGCCACCTTTGTAGCATAATCTGTTAGATTGTGCCTATAAGTGTGCAAACTGAATTGGGACGAAATATCGTGAATAATGAAATATTCTCGCTAAAAAATGGTGTTTGCATGTCCAAAATTTTGTCCGTAGCAACTTGGGTTTTAATACTCAAATGGAAAAGTAACAGGGGCACCGTTATTTGCACATGAACGTCCCATAGCAACATCAATTTCCCTGTCTTTGCGTCCGTTGTACGGACCATATTCAGGTTCAGTATCGTTTCGCACAGCATTTGCAATGCTCATCAATTCTGACGCGACAGTAATTTCACCATCACTGAGTGGGTAATTCTGCAATGGGTTTTCCCACACAACTTCTGGATTGGTATCAGTAACAAGGGCAGCAAGCGTTTCATAACCGTCAACGTTGTTTGTTTTACGTGTAATAGTTACTGGTTGTTGCTCGTCTGCATCATCGTTCAAGATGACAGCATCGTCTCGGAAACACATCCCGCGCTCTGCGTAGAATTTTGTTCCATTAAATCCACGAAGGGGTGAACCGTAAGAGAGACTACTGAAATTGAAAATCCCTACTGCACCGTCAGCGAATTCAATGACTGCATGTTGCCAATCCTCTTTCTTACGTCGGGGTTGTCCTTTTCGCCACACGTGATCCTGGACACTAAACGATTTATTAAAACCGCAAACTTGAACAGGTTCATTTTCAAAACCGACATAACTCCGTATAAGACCAATACCGTGATAGCCGTGTCCGCGGAAATCGTTATGTGCAACGTTCACCTTGCCGAAAATTCCCCCCAGAATCATAGCGCGTTTGATACGTTCTGATGGGCGGCGGTAATAGTTTTCGTTGACCTCTAACTTTGTGCCATGTTCTTTGGCGGCTTCAATCATCATATCTGCGCGTTTGAGGTCAGTGTTAATCGGTGTTTCTGTGCAATAGCTGACACCATGTTGCGAACAGAGAAGACCAGGAATGTGATTGTTACTCGGTGTGATAACAATAGAGCAGATGTCTGGTTTTTCCGTCTCTAACATCTGCTCAGTATCTGTGTATGCAGGCACTTGGTACTGCTCACCCTGCGCTTTGACTCTCCCTTCATGTGTGTCACATACTGCAACGAGTTCTAAGTCATTTTTCAATTTTGCTATCAGTGGAAGGTACGTATTAGATCCGCGGTTACCTGTCCCTATATGTGCGATTTTTATTTTATCCATTGATGTTCTCCTTCAAGCGACATCATACTTTTCAAAAACTTATAGACATAGACGCTATTTGCTGCTAATATAAGTTGACTTCATTTTAGCACGTGTGCATTTGAAAAGCAACTTTTTCGCAGACAAGGAACAAATATATGGCAGGTCCATTGGACGGCATAAAAGTATTGGATTTAACGAGGGTGCTTGCAGGACCTTATGCTACGATGATCCTCAGCGACCTTGGGGCTGAAGTCATAAAAATTGAACAACCAGGGATTGGAGATGAATCGCGCAATTTCGGACCATTTAAAAACGGATTTAGTCTCTATTTCATGAGTGTGAATCGTGGGAAACAGAGTATAACACTCAATCTCAAAACCGAACGTGGAAAGACGATATTCAAGCAACTCGTTAAACAGAGCGACATTTTAGTAGAAAATTTCCGTCCAGGCACAATGAAAAAACTCGGTTTAGATTATGGGACGCTTGCAGCTGAACAACCATCGCTTATTTACGCAGCATGTTCCGGTTTTGGACAGACCGGCCCTTTAGCAAAACAGGGTGCTTATGATATGATTATTCAAGGGATGGGAGGTATCATCAGCATCACGGGTGAACCAGATGGTCCTCCTGTGCGTGTCGGAACATCTATTAGTGACATCACTGCTGCGCTCTTCACAGCAATCGGTATCTTGTCCGCACTTCATCACCGCAACAACAGTGGAAAGGGGCAGTTAGTTGATGTTGCAATGTTAGATAGTCTTGTAGCAGTATTGGAGAATGCAATTGTGCGCTATTTTGCTACAGATGAAATACCTCAACCGCTTGGCAGTCGGCATCCTGCAATCACACCTTTTGAAGCGTTCGAATCCGCAGATGGACACATTATCATCGCTATCGGTAACGATACGTTGTGGGCAAAATTCTGTAAGCACGTAGATAGGAAAGACCTGATCTCTGATCCCCGTTTTAACACTAACGCTGAACGGACAGCAAACCATAGTGAGTTGTTTCCTATCCTTTCTAAAATTATGCGGCAACGCACAACTGATGAATGGGTTGAGGATCTTGAAAAAATCGGTGTTCCGTGTGGTCCCATCAACACAATTGACAAAGTTGTTAATCATCCGCAAGTCAAAGCACGGGAGATGATTACACAAGTGATGCATCAGGTTACGGGTGCTGTGGAGGTGCCGGGTGTGCCGATAAAACTCTCTGATACTCTAAGTAATGTAGATGCCCCCGCACCCAGTCTCGGGGAACACACGATAGAGATATTGACAGATGTATTGAAAATGTCTTATGAAGAAGTGGAAGCGTTAAGACAGGAAGGAATCATATAACTATGCAAGCACGCAATTTTCTGTGTGCCTTTATCTGTATAAGTGAGAAAAATCATGCCAAAAAGTGACACGCCAGAATTACAAGGCACAACACCTTTAACTTATGAAGGTGACCTTGCCGCACAAATGGTTGAAGACCTTGATAATTACGTTACCCGTGCTATAGAATCTGCAGCAGAAAAACGCGAGACGTTGTGGCATCGGGATTATAGTTCCCACATAGCATACACCGAATCTGTTGAACCGAACAGACAACGTTTTAGAAAACAGATTGGGTGTTATGATGAACGTCTATCTATCAATTCGCTTTCATATCTTGGGACAACAAATGCCGCCGCGCATATTGAAGAAGGTGAGAATTTCACTGTGTCGCGCGTCCGGTGGCAGGTTTTTGATGAGGTTGAAGGTGAGGGACTACTGTTAGAACCGAATGATAGGACACCAGTTGTCGCTCAGGTAATCGCATTGCCGGATGCCGATTGGACTCCTGAGATGATTGCAGGTGTTACCGATGAACTTTCACTTGACACTCAGTTTGCAAGGCATTTAGCGGATGCTGGATGTCGGGTTGTGGTTCCGCTGCTTATCAATCGTGAAGACACTTATTCTGGCAATCCCAAAATCGGCGCGTTTACCAATCAACCGCATCGTGAATTTATCTACCGAATGGCATATCAATTAGGCAGACACATTATCGGATATGAGGTTCAGAAGGTCTTATCGCTTGTGGATTGGATGGTCTCTTTTGATGAACCTATTGGGGTAATCGGTTATGGTGAAGGTGGGTTAGTTGCTTTCTATAGTGCTGCCGCAGATACACGAATTCAGTCAACGGTTGTTAGTGGTTATTTTCAATCGCGCGAGGATGTTTGGCGCGAACCGATTTATCGCAATGTGTGGGGATTGCTCCCTGAATTTGGCGATGCTGAAACTGCGAGTCTTGTTGCACCGCGTCCGTTAATTGTTGAAGCGAGTCGTGGACCTGAGGTAGCAGGACCATCAGCTGCGCGAGATGGGCGCAGAGGGGCAGCACCGGGACAACTGGTCTCGCCGCCACTGGAATCAGTAGCGGCAGAGTTCAATCGTGCAAGTACTGTTTATCAAAAACTTGGGAGTGAGGATAACATACACTTAATTTGTCCTGAAAATAGATTACCCGGCTCCACAGAGATGTTGACCGCTTTACTTACGAGTCTTGGCGTTGAAAATCTTCATTTTGATAAAAACCAACCTCTAACATCAGACACTATAAAACCATTTGACTACGATGCACGTCAACAACGTCAGTTTATGCAACTTGTCAATTTGACACAACGTTTTTTGCGGGAAGCAGCAACGCGGCGCCAAGAGTTCTTCTGGAATAAGACAGACACTTCTTCATTGGTAAAGTGGGAAGAGACATGCGTTGATGCCAAAACCTATTTCTGGGATGAGGTTATTGGCCGGTGTCCCGCGCCTGATGTGCCTGCTAATCCGAGAACACGTCTGATTTATGACGAACCGAAATGGAAGGGATATGAAGTTGTGCTTGATGTGTGGCAAGATGTTTTTGCTTACGGTATTTTGTTACTGCCAAACGACCTTGAACCGGGGGAACAACGTCCGGTTGTTGTTTGTCAGCATGGCTTAGAGGGCAGACCGCAGGATACTGCTGATCCAAAAATTCAATCGGTTTATCACTCTTACGCAGCACAGTTAGCAGATAGAGGATTTATCACTTATGCACCGCAGAATCCGTATATTGGTCAGGATGCTTTCCGCGTTATTCAACGCAAGGCAAATCCTATTAAGTGGTCGCTCTTTTCGTTGATAATCCGCCAACATGAACGTACGCTTGACTGGTTAGCAGAACTTCCGTTTGTTGATGAAAACCGAATTGGGTTTTATGGACTCTCTTACGGTGGGAAAACAGCAATGCGAGTGCCAGCAGTGCTTGAACGATATGCGTGTTCTATCTGCTCAGCAGATTTCAATGAGTGGATTGTCAAAAATGCTACGTTTGATTCACGGTATAGCTACATGTTTACAGGCGAATATGAGATGCCAGAATTTGACTTAGGAAATACGTTTAACTATGCGGAGATGGCGGGATTAATCGCGCCGCGCCCGTTTATGGTGGAGCGCGGTCATGATGATGGTGTGGCACCGGATGAATGGGTAGCACATGAATTTGCAAGAGTGCGCCGCCTTTATGTTCGTCTTGGTATAGCGGACAAGACTGAAATCGAATTTTTTGATGGTGGACATCAGATTAATTCACAAGACACATTTCGCTTTTTGCACCGACACCTGAATTGGACACAACCATAGAAAGGCTTCTTATGATTTATTCTATTTTCGTTACTGCGGGACTTGAAAACATTGCTCGCCAAGAAATTAATGCGCGTTTTGGCGATACAGAACAGTTCAAAATTGTCATGCGGAAACCACAACGAATTGTCTTTCAATACTCAGGCAATCCGAAGGATTTACTGTCGCTGCGGACAGCGGAGCATCTATTCGTCGTGATAAAACATATTCCGAAGATGACGCGTTCACGTAGTTCTTTAACTGCTATAAGGCATTCACTCACTCGGTTCAACTTTGGTGAAACGTTGGCGTGTTGTCGGCAAGTAGGTCTCAGTATGCGGAGACGGATTCCGTTTCGTGTTATCAGTCGGATGTCGGGGTTCCGCAATTTTCAAAAACGTGATTTACATCAAGTTGTTGAAAGGGTCCTGATTGATCGTGGTTGGCAATTGACGCAATCAAGTTCTGGGTTGGATGTGTGGGTAGAGATGCATGGTCAGGATGCTTATATCAGTATCAAACTCTCAAAATCTGAGATGGCACAACGTTCATATAAGAAGGCACACGTGCCACAATCTATCAAACCGACTTTGGCATACAGCATGGTGTGGCTTTCGCAGCCGCACCCGAACGATCTTTTTTTGGATCCGATGTGTGGAGCGGGTACAATTCTGCTTGAGCGCGCTTTTGCTGGACGCTATCACTACCTAATCGGTGGAGATATTTCAAAAGACGCATTAAATGCTACGCAAAGAAATTTTGGTAGACAGCATCAACCGCGTCAATTTTTTCATTGGGACGCACAATCCCTGCCTCTAAAACCGAATTCTGTTGACAAAATCGTCTGTAACCTACCGATAGTAGAAAGAAACGAAAATGCTGGTCAACTTGCAAACCTTTACAGAAAATGTCTCCATCAATATGAAACTGTGCTTAAGCCGGATGGGAAAATGGTGCTGCTAACCTTGCAGCCTGCAGTTTTTCAAAAAATCCTTAAACAGCAAAAATCGTTGAAAACGAGGCAACGGGTTAGCGTAGATGTAGGTGGGAAACGCGGAAAGATTTTTGTTATCCGTAAGTCTATAGGCGAGGCACAAAAACCTCACCTATAAAATATAAAACGTTTAGATTTCAGGAACTTTTACTGCAACCTCTTTGCCCGCAGCATGTGATCGGAAGATACCATCCATAATCACATTCGTGAGGAGTACACCTTCTGGTGATATCGGAGACGGCGCGTCTGCTTTGACAGCTTCACGGAAAGCGATCATCTGTTTCGCCCAGTTATCAGATGCCGGGAATCCTGACAAACGGATAGTCGTCATGCCTTCCGGTGGGTTCGGTTCCGCTGTTAATCCTTCCGATTCGACGAGCTTCTTGAGATCACCTGCGTACGCATCAGCGTAAATAATCGGTCCATCCAAAGAAATCCCTGCTTTTGTCCCCAGATGGAAGTTACCACCGAGTGAGTCCACATGCACTGCCCAAGAGATCTTAAACACCATGACACCACCATTTTCAAATCGGATCCATGCTACGCTGAATTCTTCTACATCCATCTTATCCTTAAACCTTGGATCTTGCATTGAGATGTAGTCTTCAGTAATAGCAGAGACACGCACCGGCTTCGGATATCCCATCGCAAATAGTGAACGATGCATGTTATAGACACCGATATCTACGGTTGCTCCCGCGCCTGCTGTCTTTTTATAGATGAACGTATGTCCCGGATTTCCGCGTCGCCTGCATCCAGCGGATTCAGAGTAATAGATATCGCCGAGTAATCCTTCGTCATATACCTTCCTCGAAAATTGGAGCCTCGGATCAAACGTGGGATTGAGACCGATTTGTAAGATTTTGCCTGATTCCTTTGCTGCGCGTACCATCGCGGTCGCATCTGGGAGCGTCGCTGCCATCGGTTTTTCACAGAGGACGTGTTTACCGGCGTTTAATGCCGCAACCGTTGGTCGCCGATGTCCCTGATTGTAAGTACAAACGCTCACAGCATCAAGATCATCCATTTCGAGCATCTTGTTGTAACTTGAAAAGGCGTTCTTTTTTGAGACACCCCACTCTTCAGCGGCTTGGTTTGCCTTACTTTTGATGATGTCGCAGACCGCGACAATCTCAAAACCGCCTACTTTTTCATAAGTGCTCCGGTGTGCACGTGAGATGCCACCTGTACCAATAATACCTACTCGTACTGCCATATTGTTATCTCCTTATGAGAAATACAATTTGATTTAATGTGTTAGTTTAGAGGATATTCTGTTGGAATGCAAGGAAAATATGGACTCTCAAGTGTTATAGCAAGTTATCGTCAAAATACTTCCTTGTAATCCCATGCTAAGCATCTTGAGCAGAATAAAATTTTTCGTAATTATGATAGATTTGAATTTATTTCCACAGTATTGATCTGTAGGAGGGAACTCTGACTGCCGATTATCAGTAGTTTGGTCACAATTCGGAGATCGCTCCTAAATAATTCGCTGTCTGACTATACATACTCAAGTTGCTACCTATAAGTTTTTAGACATGCAAACACCGTTTCTAATAGAGAATAGTTCGTTATAGGTGAAATATTGTAGAGCAAACTGTTAGTTTGCGGACGAATATGCACAATCTAACAGATTATGCTACATAAGTGGCAACTTAGGTTATACATGTTCAATTTTCAAGTGAGAAATTTTCCTTTCTGGTTTTATCAATCCCTATCCTGGCTTTTGGAAAAACAACACGAGTTATTACGAAGTAAATTAACCATGTCAAACCGAAAGACACAGCAAAAGCAATAAGAAATTCAGCAGCAATGTATAGTTCCATTCCCAAGGGTCTGGGTACGTTAAGCGGCATAACATTCATTTTTTGACGAGATATTGACCTAAGAAACTCCATGTAAAGATATGACCCTGTAATCCCCCAAAATCCTAATAGAAGGGACGATATAAGCGTTAGAATGAAAAACCCTTTTTTCCAAATGATTGATTTCATTAGTAACCTCTTGTGAGTTAGATTGATGAACAAATTCACATACAATTTGACAATAAGTATACATATCGACTAATACCGCGTAATCGTTTCATGCAGGTTCAAAATTACCCGCGCGACAGAAGTCCATGCTGCGAGTTCAATAGGTTCAACACCTTGTATTGCAGGTGATTCACCTAATGCGACTAAAGCCTTGGCAGCGTCAGGATTGTCGGTATATTCGGTTTTGTGTTTTTCTACCAACCCTGTCATAATTTCTAACTCTTTCGGTTGGGGCAGGCGTGATAACGCTTGATGGTATGCCCAATTGATACGGTCTTCTGGGGTTTGCCCACCTTCTTTGATAATTCGTGCTGCAAATACGCGTGCTGTCTCAACGTAGGTTGGATCATTAAGCAAGGTAAGCGCTTGCATAGGCGTGTTAGAAGTTGACCTTTCCGCGGTACACTCCTGCCTACTTGGGGCATCAAATGCCATCATGCTTGGGTGTAAGAAGGTTCGCTGCCAATGCGTATAAAGCCCTCGGCGGTACTGGCTTTCCCCCTTGTCATGTACATATTTGCGCTTGGGGAAGTTCAGATTTGAATAATATCCCACAGGTTGATACGGTCTAACACTGGGTCCACCGATTTTAGGTACGAGAAGTCCGCTTAGCAATAAGGCGTTGTCACGCACAATTTCTGCGTCTAATCGCCAGTGGGACTGTCGTGCAATTAGGCGATTGTAAGGGTCTTTTTCGCGCAGGACTTCATTTGATTTTGAAGACTGACGATAGGCGTTTGAGGAAACAAGGAGTTTCACCATGTGTTTGACATTCCATCCACTTTCCATAAATTCCACCGCTAACCAATCAAGCAGCTCAGAATGTTCTGGTGGCTCACCTTGTGAACCGAGGTCATCAAGCACGCGAGAGATACCTGTGCCGAAGTAGAGTGCCCAGAGGCGATTAACAAATGTCCGTGCAGTCAATGGGTTGTTTCTTGAGGCCACCCATTTCGCCAAGTCAAGCCGTGTAGCGCGGCGATTTTTGATACCGAGATCTCCCATGAATTCCGGTATCATCGGTTCAACAATTTCTCCTGAATCGTCCAGCCAATTGCCTCTCGGTAAAATGCGGGTTGTTCGAGGTTGCACCGAAACGGTTGTTAAAGAATATGGACTCTTGGAATTAATCTCATTTTTACGTTTTTCGAGGTCGGTAATCTGGTTGCGGATTCCATCAAGTGCGGGGGCAATACCGCGGTAGTAATTGGCAATCTGTTTTCGTTGGTTTGTGGTTCTGACAAAAGCATCAACCTGAATTGCTTTTATGACAGCATCATCATGGGTATTTTTGGTTGCTATGCCGAGAGTAGTTGCGATACCAGCGATATCCCAATAAGCTTTACCACCAAACTGTGTAAATGCCATTCCGTTCAGCACACTCCCCGCTTTCAATCCAACTACCGTCGGATCAACTTCAAGACGCACCCATTCGCCGAGGTTAGGGAGATCGCCCATCGGTCTGTGTGCTGGTGTGTCATTTCCTATTTCACCATAGGTAATTTTATCTTCACCCCAGAATGCCCGATGGTCCCAGTTTCCATCGTTCCACTGCAACATAACCGTTTTGGGTGGATTTTCGGGGTCTAACCAGACATAAGCAAAAAGTTTGTCACCCTCAGCGAGCGTAATTTTTCGGTTTGCGCCTCGGAAGGCATGCTGCACAAGTTGCTCAGGCGCTGCGGTCTGTACCCGTGAACGTTCTTTGCTGAAAACAGGTGCTTCATTTTTACCTACAAATTTCCATGTACCTTCTGTTCTACCGCCATTTGATTGTGCATCGTCTATCCATGCGAAATCAGTATCTTCTGTTGAAGTGAGAAGTGAACGGATCTCCTCCTCCCATTTTGCTTGTTCTGCTTCTAATCCAGGCGACGACAATTCAAACACTTTGCGCAATCTTGCTAACTCAGTATCTATCTCTTGCAATTCATCCTGTTGTTCCTGTGACGGCAGCATGACAACGGGATCCCATTTACTCCCTCCGCCATACACACCAGGTCCCTGTATATCAGCAAAGAACGCAGCAAAACTGTAAAAATCTTTTGCGGTAAAAGGATCGAATTTGTGATCGTGGCATTGTGCGCAGCCGAGTGTCGCCCCTAACCAGACAGATGCAGTGGTCCTCACTCTGTCTGCTGCATAGATTGCGAGGTATTCTTTTGCCTGCGCGCCACCTTCGGCAGTCGTTTGATTTAACCTGTTGTACCCCGATGCAACTCTCTGATCTGGTGATGCATTCGGCAAAAGGTCACCTGCAAGGTTTTCCAGCGTAAATTGATCGAATGGCATGTTGTCATTGAATGCCTTAATCACATAGTCTCGGTAAGGCCAAATGCTAACGTTCTCGTCCGAATGGTAGCCGCTTGTATCGGCATAACGAACCAGATCAAGCCAGTAAATTGCAAGCCTCTCACCGTACTGTGGTTTGGATAATAGGCGATTGACCAACTCTTCATAAGCTTCTGGACGTTCATCTCGGACAAATTGATCAACTTCTGCGGGTGCCGGTAGTAAGCCAGTTAAGTCAAAATGTAGTCGACGGATGAGCCTGCGTTTATCTGCTTCAGGAGATGGTTCAAGCCCTTCCGTTTCCAATTTACCGAGAATAAATTGGTCAATCGGATTTCGCACCCAATCGGACTTCTTTACTTCTGGCGGATCAACCCGTTTCAATGGGTTATATGCCCAATGTTCCTCCCACTCGGCACCTTCCGCAATCCATTGAATTAAAGTATCAATCTGTTCTTGTGTAGGTTGTCGATTTGAGGTTTGTGGCGGCATTCGCCTATCAATGTCTTCGTGTGTGATGCGCAGGACTAATTCACTGTTCTCAGGATCACCCGGGACAATAATTGGGTAACCGCTCGGTTCAGAAAAAGCTCCTTCCTTGGTGTCAAGCCGTAGCTCAGCTTGCCGTACCGCCGGATCGGGACCGTGGCACGCGTAACATTTATCAGATAAAATCGGACGAATATCGCGATCAAATTGAATTTTCTTCGCATCGGCGAGCTGTATTACTGTCGTTAACAGCATCCCAATCACTAAAAAACTAACGAATCCTTTGTACAATGATATCAACGAAAATAACTCTTTTTGTTGGTGCGTCCTAAACATTGTAGAACATCTCCTCCTTGCAAGTAGACGAAAATACTGGTACTATAAACTTTAAGATTTGTATGTCAAGTAATTTATCATAAAAATAAAATATGTGCAAATCAAATCTTTCAGACCTCGTTGTGGATAAACATGGATTAGACATTATAACGTTTTAATTTCGTAGGTCGGGCAGAGCGCAGCAAAACCCGACAATATCAGGGATTCAGAACCAACTTACGTAATCAGGACTTACGCAATGTGTTTAAAAGTTCCCCAAGGGTTTTTAGGGGGTTAAAAACTCCAATTTCTGCCTATTTTACCCCCCTAACCCCCCGCAAGCGGGGGAATGCGTCCGTCCTGGTAATATGTTCAAAAGCCTCCCCCTCGCTTGCGGGGGGATAAAGGGCGGTGTATTTAGGGAATTCAAAACACAAAAACTTAGCGAGTGAACCATTTTGTGTGTGCTATAATAAGATTTGACCTGTTCTCGCGTAGCACAAACTGACAGGTTGTGGGACAACTTCTATTATCCGTTATGCCTCCAAAACAGGTTTATCAACGTATCCCAATAATTTCAAAGTTCACTATAGTATACCAGCATTATTGCTATTCTTCAAATCTAAATTACGAAGCGAAATTTTTCCTTACTCAAAAGTGAAAGATTTGATAAAATAGTGAACAACACGCTTACCTGCTAAACCCAATAACACCGTAGTTCCAAAACCGAAAAAGGAGTAATAATGAAAAAACGTCCGAATATCCTATGGTACTGCACAGACCAACAACGTTTTGACACCATCGGAGCGTTAGGAAATCCACATATCCGCACACCCAGACTCAATGAATTTGTCCAGCAATCTGTCTCATTCACGCATGCTTATTGCCAATCTCCGATTTGTACGCCGTCTCGTGCAAGTTTTATGACGGGTATGTATCCCTCCGCCATAAGTGTCACGGGCAACGGCAACCCTGTTTTTCCTCAATATTACGAAGACAGGCTAATCTCTCATGTTCTTGCAAAAGAGGGCTATGACTGTGGTTTGATTGGTAAACTCCATCTCGCAAGTGCGTTTGATGGACAAGAAAACCGTGTAAACGATGGCTACCGCTATTTTCAATATAGCCACGACCACGGAAAGCCGAACGCATTCGGGCACGAATATGCCGATTGGCTACGTGAACAAGGTGAGGACCTTGGTGAGCTCTTGAGGCAACGAGTGGTCGTCCAAAAACCGAAGAAAGATACCGGACAATTTCCTGAACCGACACCGGATTGTGATAATATTCCACCTCATCTCCATCAGACGTACTGGTGTACCGAAAAGACAATCGAATTTATCAACAAAAATCGACGAAAAGATCAACCGTGGATGCTAAATATCAACCCATTTGATCCGCATCCGGGGTTTGACGCACCTTGGGAATATTATCGGCGGTATGCCCCAGAAACGTTGCCCGGTCCGAACTTTCAAGAAAGCGACATCGATTTTCAGGCAAAATTAACTGACGCAGGCATCGATTTTCAATCGAAGGCGAAACGCCCTTCAGAATTCGACGCTGAACAGGTCCAAGCGTCTTATTATGCCATGATTGAACAGGTAGACCACGAATTTGGACGCATACTCGACTATCTTGAGACCGAGGGACTTCGTGATAACACTATCGTTATCTTCACTTCTGACCACGGGGAATCCCTCGGAGACCACGGATTGCTGTACAAAGGATGTCGTTTTTACGAGGGATTGACACGGGTGCCACTTTTTATCTCATGCCCAACACGCTTCCTGCAGTGTGTTTATAGCCATGAGCTTGTTGAATTGGTTGATATTGTGCCTACACTATACGATATATTAGATATAGAGATACCTCACTATGTTCAGGGTAAATCGCTCATCCAGCTATTACGCGGCGGTGTTTATGCTTACGAACATAGAGAAGCAGTCCGATGTGAATTTTTTGGCGCACTCGCAACCGCTGATCAGACACATGCTACAATGTATCGGAACAGACGTTGGAAACTCGTTGTGTACCATCAAAAGAATATTTGTGAACTGTATGACCTCAACAATGACCCGTGGGAACACAACGATCTCTCCGAACATGTTGATTTTCAGGATATTAAGTGGGAACTCCTGCAAAAGAGTTTCGATGCTACCGCCTATGCGCACCCGCGAATGGTCCCCAGGGTTGCTTCACATTAGTCTGTTGCTTGTTCTCAATTTTAAAACCGCTTTTGAAAATCATCCGCTAAAGCGAGGTGGAAAATAGATGACCGTAAGAGCACTCCTACTCGGTTTAGCACTCGTCATTGTACAGACTGCAATTACGCCTTACAACGACTATTACCTCCAAGGGACAGACATCGCTGGAAATCACTTCCCTTTAGGCTCAGTCTTTACACTGATTTTTCTTACGTTTGTCATCAATCCTATTTTAAAGAGGGTGTTTCCTCGCGCAACACTAAATCCCGCAGAGTTGATAGTCGTTTGGGTAATGATGGGGATAAGTTCAGCGATTCCATCAAAAGGGATGATGGGTTTTTTGCTGCCTTATTTGGCGGCACCGGTCTATTTTGCCACACCTGAAAATGAATGGGCAGAAACGCTTCACGCCCACTTTCCCGAATGGTTAATTGTATGGGATAAACACGCTGTTACGAATTTCTACGAAGGAGAATCGGTTGTTCCATGGGCACTTTGGTTAAAACCAATTTTCGTCTGGACAGTTTTCATTCTCCTGTTCTACTGTGTAACAATCTGTGTGTCAATTGTCTTGCGGAAACAGTGGGTTGAACGTGAACGATTTATATTCCCGCTTGTTACCGTTCCCGTAGAGATGGTCCAACAAACCGCAACACGCAGTGGTGTGGGCGGTCTTTTCAGAAATCGATTCGTATGGATAGGATTCGGTATTGCTGCTGCATTTCATCTGCTCAACGGACTACACGAGTATTTTCCCGCGCTCCCATCCATTCCGAACCGATATGACCTTTCCACGCCATTCACGGAACGCCCGTGGATCGTGATGAGATGGTGGCCCCAATTTCGGTTCTTTCTATATTTCTCCGTTATCGGTATAACCTATTTTCTTGCGATGGATGTGTCGTTTAGCTGCTGGTTTTTCTTTCTATTTTTTAAGCTACAGTACATCATTATCAATGCCTTTGCGATCCCTATCAGTCCGTGGATCTGTGCAAGAGGGCAAACAATGGCTGCTTATGTGGTGATGGTTCTCGCTTTTCTAATCAACAGTCGGGCACATATCAAGGACATCCTAAAGAGAACATTCTCACAGTCCACCGCGATAGACGACTCAGATGAAGTGTTGCCATATAGATGGGCTGTTCTGGGAGCAATTTTTAGTTTTTTCCTACTTGCTGGACTTTGCGCTTATGCTGGGATGTCGTTTTGGGTTGCGTGTAGCATTATCACGCTGTTCCTGATTACCTCTACCGCGCTGTCGTGGATGGTTGTCAACGGGGGGATGTTGCTAATTCAGGCACCGATGTACCCCATAGAATACTTTGAAATTGTTACAGGTTCAAGAATCATCAATGCAAACAGTCTGGCGCTCTTGGGGTTTCAGCGAGTCATGATGCGTGACTGGGGCGGTATTTTGATGCCGAGCGTTCTGCACGGGTTTAAAGCAGCAGACCCACTCCGATTAAATCGGAGAACCGTGTTGGGTGCGATGGCACTTGCCATTGTTGTTGCCATCGGTGTTTCTTACGCCGCATCGCTACCCCTGATTTATGAAAAAGGGGGTATAAATCTGCAAAGAGGTCCCTTCATCGGAGCACCGAGATACTTCAATCATATCGTTTCACTCATTCAGTATCCGAGAGATATGAAATTGGGTGAAGCATATAGTATGATTTTAGGAGTCGGCATTACATCTTTTCTACTCATCATGCAACGCCAATTTATGTGGTGGCATCTTCATCCGATTGGGTATGTGATGGGGGCAGTGTACTCATCCTATTTCCTGTGGTCATGTATATTTATCGGTTGGTTTTTGAAGTTTTTGATCCTGAAATCGGGCGGTATCGGATATTATAGAAGGTTTCGTCCGTTGTTCATGGGGCTAATTATAGGTGAGTTTGGCATCGTTGGTGCGTGGATGGTGCTTGGTATGTTTACCGGGGTCAATTATCAGAATGCTTTACCGGGGTAATCCAAATGTTTTTATGGGTGACGGTCCTGAAACCTAATGCTGATTGGAAAAATTTGAGAAGTTGGGACAAGGTTTGCAGAAAAAGATAGAAGCCGATGAGAGGATTTGAACCTCCGACCTACTGATTACGAATCAGTTGCTCTTCCACTGAGCTACACCGGCTTAACATATTATAACGTGAACTCGGTATAAGAGATATGTAGTCCTTGATGCCTTCTTTTAGTTTGTGCATCTACAGAACACAAACTAACAGTGGATGCTACAAAAAGCTGCTTGGACCGAGCTCACGTTACAAATAGAAAATGCCGAGAGGCAGAATCGAACTGCCGACACAAGGATTTTCAGTCCTCTGCTCTACCGACTGAGCTATCTCGGCATCAGGTATTAAATGATACCATTAAATAAAATCGTTGTCAAGTTTATAAGCATTTTTGCATTTTTTCAAAATCATTCAGTTTAGTTTTGCACAGGGCAGTCCGAGATTTGAGATAAAAGTTGGAGCTATCGGAGAATTGAATAGATGTTGTTACACCTAAAAAAACTTGCATAAAATTCCATAATAAGGTATCCTTTTTAAAATCGGTTGTGTCTTGCGACATCCTCTAAGCGATAAGAGGATTAATCATAACCTTGATAGACTGGAGGAATCTGGATGGAGCATAAACTATCCATTGTGATTCCGATTTACAATGAGGCTGAGCATTTAGAGGAAATTTTACGGCAAATAAATGCGGTCGAAATCGACATGGAAAAAGAACTTATTCTGGTCGATGATTGTTCAACGGATGGGACGCGCGAGATTTTAGAGAAACTCCAAAATTCAGCTGAAAATACTGCTAAAATTTTTTACCACGAAATAAATCGCGGCAAAGGGGCAACCTTGCGAACCGGTTTTCAACATATTACAGGAGAAATTACCCTCATACAAGATGCGGATTTAGAATACGATCCGCAAGATTACCCGAGGTTACTTGAACCTATTTTGACTAACAAAGCCGATGTCGTTTATGGATCACGATTTATGGGAGGACGACAAGAAGGTTTGTTACGGAGCTATCTTGCGAACCGATTTCTTACTTTTCTGTCAAACCTTGTAAACGGCACGAAATTAACAGACATGGAAACCTGCTATAAGGTCATTAAAACTGATATTCTGAAGGATATTTCGCTCTGTTCAGATAGATTCGGCTTTGAGCCAGAGATCACTGCAAAATTAGCAAAACGCAAGTGCAATATCGTTGATGTTCCGATAAGTTATCGTGGTAGAGACTACGATGAAGGAAAAACTATAAGTTGGAAAGACGGTGTCGCAGCGATTTTTCATATTCTCAGGTTCCGTTTTTTCTCCTAATTCCACCAACAAGGAGCATCAATTATAGTAGATTTTAGAATTACCTGAACACTTTGATCTATGCGTTTAGCAAACCTAACGGACTGCATGTGTTGTCCCACAACCTGTTAGGTTGTGTTCCGTTTCTGCACAACCTAAATGAAGTTTAAGTAAATAAATCGGTAATTTGGCGAGGTTAGGAAACCTCACCAGCGGGGGAGTACACCTGCCTCGTACGGATAGAAAATTACCGAATTAATAAATTAATCTTCATACAGGTTGTGCTACAGAGATGAAATGTCCAAGTAATTATATGCTTTACTATAACAGACTGTGCTAAAGGTTGAAAGCCTATGGGAAATTTGCAGAATTTACTTAAAGAGGTTGACGATATTCTGAATTCGGCTGGTGATTTGCGAACACAATCTTCTTTAGCGCAATTAGAAAAACAGGATGATGAACTTCTAAAAGCATTACAGCAATACTTTCAATATAGGACTTTTCGGCATGGGCAACGAGAAATTATTGAAGCGATTTTGAATGAGGAGAATGTTTTTGCGGTATTTCCAACGGGACACGGAAAATCTTTATGTTACCAGTTACCTGCATTAATGCTACCGGGAACAACAGTTGTTGTTTCTCCGCTCATTTCATTAATGAAAGACCAGGTAGATGCACTAAAGGCGCGGCAGATAGAGTCTGTATCACTTATAAATAGTACACTCAGTTGGGAAGAATATCGCCTTGAATTGAATAGATTAAAACAGAATAAGATCAAACTACTCTATATTTCTCCTGAACGTTTACGCAGCCGTAGGTTTTTAGATATTCTGAATTCTGTGGTTATCTCTCTGTTTGTCATTGACGAGGCACACTGTATTTCGCAATGGGGGCACGATTTCCGTCCGGCGTACCTTTCAATCTGTGATGCTATTGACACACTTTATCCGCGTGCAATCGCCCTTTTCACAGCAACTGCACCGCCAGACATCCGAGAAGATATTCTGAAAATACTGAGAATCCCGGAACCGCAAGTACTTGTGCAAGGGATGGAACGACCTAACCTAAGACTTGCTGTTCACAAAAGCGAAGACGAAGAACAGAAATATACACTGCTTGAAAAAAATATAAGTTCGCTCAAAGGAAATGGTATTATCTATGCTGGACGGAGAAGTGAGACAGAGGAAATTGCCCAGTTTCTTCAAAAGCAAGGATACCGTGCGGATTATTACCATGCGGGGCGTGAACTGCATGAACGCAAACTTATACAGGAAGCATTTTTTGATGACAGTGGAAATGGATTAGATATAGTTGTTGCTACGAATGCTTTTGGGATGGGTATTGATAAACCTAATATTCGGTATATCATTCATTGGACAATGACCGGCACCCTGGAGGAATATTGTCAAGAGGTTGGCCGCGCGGGTAGAGATGAAAAAGATTCAGATTGTCTCTTATTCTATTTTCATGAAGACCGCGAGTTACATGAATGGTTCATCAAAGAGAGCGCGCCCGACAAACCTTCACTCCTTAAACTGTTACGAACACTGGAAAATTTGAAAGGCACAGGACAATATCGTTTGGTGGCGATGGATGAATTAGAGTTAGAGGTTGGCTATAAGATCGCAAAAATACAAGTTGGACTTGCGTACCTGGAAAAACTCGGTTTTCTAAAAAGATGGCATAATGTGCCATCTCAAATCTCAGTCCGGTTGAGAACGCAGCCTACAGACGAGATATCAGGTCAGTCTGAACTTTATACACATCTGCGTCAGCGGCGAATGACAGATATTTTGAGTTTTTGCCGAGACCTTGAACTGAGCCCACGGCGGGTTATGGAACAACTCGCTGAACTTCAAAGTGAGGGACACCTTCAGTATTGGGGAAAGGATGACCTAATGCTGATTGAATTAATAAAGGATAGTGAATTCTTGTCATCTCTTTCTGAAGAACAGATGGGACTTGGGGACTATGTAAAATATAAACGTAGTAGAATCGACAAAATGGTTCGCTATGCTGCAGCTGATGCGTGTAGGACGAAATTTATTCGCGATTATTTTGGAGAGGAGGTGCCAGAAGATTATCGGTGTGGGACATGTGATAACTGCTTGACAAATGCTGTGATGTAGTCTTTTGCGTGGATATTATACTCTTAACAAACAATCGGATTATGGAATTATATTTTGCGGAGTGCTTCTTGAAAAACGGATTGAAGAGAAACCCCATTTTGTTCGGCAAGAGATCTGCAATCCTCATACTCTGGCACTGTTTTGATTAGATCGCCGTTTAAGTAACCGCGTTTGGCTTGGACAGGGCCCCATTGGGTATTGATTTCCACATAATCACGATTAAGGATTACACGGTCAGCAGCGTAAAATCGAACGCCGAAGGTTGTTGTTTCTGTAAGAAGGACTTTTATTAATTCATCTCGTATGTTTGGTGGACAGAGTACATTTATTTTTATGGCGGCTCTGCCTTTCTTCATAAGGATAGGAACAAAGAATACATCCAATGCCCCATGTTCAAAAAGTTTTTCCATGACGTAGCTGGAAATTTCGGGGGACATGTCATCTACATTCGTTTCAATGATTTCTATACAGTCGCTGAATCCGAGAGCAGAGTCGTGTGAGGTCGGTGATACACCTTCAATAGAAGATTCTGAATGGTGCTGTCTATGATGTTTAACATTGTCCAAAGAAGATTTTTCACCGATACAGATACGCAGGAGATTTGGCTGCATATCAAGGTCTCTGGACCCCGCACCGTAACCGATTTGGTTAACAGTCATATTAGGCATAACACCAAAACTTTTGGCGAGTGTAGTGATGATAGCTGCACCTGTAGGCGTAACTAATTCATTGGGGATGTCGGTTTGACGGACAGGGACTCCGTGCAAAAGTTCCATCGTGCCAGGCACAGGCACAGGCATCAGACCGTGGGCACATTTCACAAAACCACGCCCAAGTGAGAGAGGAGAAGCGTAAACCTCTTCAACGCCAAGTTTGGCTAAACCGATGACAGCACCAACAATGTCCACGATTGAATCAATTCCGCTAACTTCGTGGAGATGTACTTTGGCTTTGTCAGTGTTGTGTACTTTCGCTTCAGCTTCAGCAAGTTTGTCAAATATCTGTTTAGCAGTTCCACGAATGTTTGTTTGGAGATCACTTGCATCAAGCAGATCAAATATCTCAGAGAGGTGTCTACTGGGACCGTGGGCGTGCTTATGGAGACGTTCTTCTTGCGGATTCTCGGAAGTTTCAACAACTGCATGCGTTCCGGTGATACCGTGTTTTGTCACTTTTTGGAAATGGAGGCTGAATTCAGTATCTAAATTTAATTTCGCGAGTTCAGTTGTCAGTACCTCTGGGTCAATTCCTGCATCAACGATAGCACCGAGAACCATATCGCCACTAATACCTGAGAAGCAGTCAAAATATACGATTTTCAATGGGGAGTTCCTTTAGTTGAACGTCGGAATTGAGGAAATGAATCTATGAGTTGTTGCAGAACTTGCTAAATCCTGCAACATACTCGTAATCGGTAATTGTTTGGGTACAAGTAATGAGGTAGAAACGCTAATATTTTTGGAACAGTTCTTTCAATAATTCTTTCGGTTCGTTCCGTCTGAGTTTATTGAGAGCCTCAACTTCAATCTGCCTAACCCGTTCACGACTGATTTCAAGTTTTTTACCAATATCAGCAAGTGTATATTCGGTACCGTCAATTAATCCGTAGCGAAGGACAATGACGTGAGTTTCGCGTGGGTTGAGTGTTCTGTTAAGAACTTCTTCTAACGCTTCAATTTTAGAGAAGTTAACTAATTCTGTTTCCGGTGTGATTTGAGAGTTATCCGGGATTATATCCCGAATTGGTACTTCTGGTGCTGTTTCATTAATCGGGGCATCTAACGAAATAGGGTCTCTTGTTGCCTGCAGGATTTCATCAACCTTTTTCTCAGAGAGTTTAACCTCTTGGGCAACCTCTTTAATGGTTGGTTCACGGCCAAGTTTGACAGTGAGATTGGACTGCACCTGTTTGATTAACCTCCGTGTTTCCCCGATGTAGCACGGAACCCGAATAATCTGCCCTTGCTGGTCTAATGCGCGTTTAATGGATTGCATCACCCACCAAGTGGCATAGGTGCTAAAACGGTATCGGAGTGTATGATCAAATTTTTCAACTGCCTTCATGAGTCCAATGCTTCCTTCCTGCATGAGATCAAGGAAGGTCAAAGCTGTCTTATTAAAATGATGTTGTTTTGCAATACTTGCGACTAATCTTAGATTCGCCTCAACAATCTTCATTTTTGTGCCGTGGGCAAGTTTGTCTGCTTCTGTAAGTTTCACCAACAATGTTTTAAGATGTTCTAATTCAGTTTGAAGCGTTTCCAAAAGTGGATTTAGTGTGCTTGTAGTCCACTGGGTTTCTAAGGTTTGCCCAATATTTGCATAAGTAATTTCATCTAATAAATCTGGAGGTAGTTTTTCCAGAAGCTGTGCTATTTCATACTGTGTCACCGAAAAAATTTCAAGCAAACGTATCTCTTCTTCCTTATCAAGCGGCACTGCTTCAATAACGGAATTGCGTTCCGCACTATGCGAAAACGGATATTGTTCTGTGGTTAACAACCCTATTTTTTCCGGGTTTTTGTGTGCTTTTTCAATGCTGGTGCGGATCAAATCTCGTGCGTATGTTCTAAACTTTTTTCCGTGTCCAGGGCCCCAACTTTCTATGGCTTTAATAAGAGCGAGGTATCCTACCTGCATTAAATCTGGAGACACTGCTGCAGCGTGTTCTGAAGCATCCACATATTTTTTGAGGAGGTGCAGATTACCTACAAGAATTTTCGACTTTACATTTTCTAACTTTTTTTGTTTCTTTTCCAGTTTTTGCAGTATGTCTTCTATAGGTAGAATATACGTGGAAATTTGATCTATAATTAGTTTATGATCTGTTTGAGCCGGTTTTAGCTTTTGTTCAGTAACGCTGCGGGTTTTTATTGGAATTTCTAATATATTTATTACCCACTTGGGAAATTTTTTGAAGTTCGACGCAAAAGTTTGTATGCCTTCTTGATACGTTTCAAAGAGTGCTTTTTCCTGTTCCGCTTCCAATAACGGGGTTTTCGCGATAGTCTGAAGATAAGCGAAGGTCTCATCCTTTATAGGAGTCGTATTCTCCTCTTTTTTCTCCTCAGCGGCAAACGGATCATAATCAACTGAATCAGCAGGGTAAAAATCTTTCATTTTAGTATTTCCTTATGTCAATGCAGAGTTTGTTTACTTGGCATATACACTAATTAACCATATATGTTCCAAACATCTCGGACAGATAATCATGGGTAAATATTTTGTTGGCTAATTCCGCAATGGTATTTTAAAATTTCAACTTACGTTAAAAGCTAAAAAACGTCTAATGTTAATGTTTGTTACAAAAAGTTTTTGATAATATCTATAGTAAAACGGACGATTAATGAGGCACTTCTGTACCGCAAACTGTTAGTTTGCGGACTAATATGCACAAACTAACAGTTTGTGCTACAACAGGAACTTATAAAAACGAAATAAAATGGAGGCAATTTATGCATGAAAAACCGCAAAAAGATGTAGTTCAACGTTTATTAGCAGGCGAGTCTTTCGCTAACGAAGATTTAACCGATATAGACTTATCAAATCAATCACTTGTCGGAGCTGATTTCTCAGCGGCAAATTTAAGTGGTGCCAATCTTAAAAATACTGATTTAACGGATGCGAATCTAAACGATGCCAACCTCACTGGGGCAGACCTATCCGGTGCAATTCTGTTGCGAAGCTACTTAGTCGGAGCGAATCTAACAGAAGCAACACTGGAAAATGCTAACCTGTTTGGAGCGTTTCTGAGTGGTAGCCTTCTATCTGGCACGAATTTTCGCGGTGCTGATCTCCGTAGAGCAACGCTTGGATGTCCTCAATGTGTTCCCACTGCTCCTTTTGGCAATCTTACGACTTTTGAAAATGCTAACCTGGCAGAAGCGATTTTTGGTGAAATTAAATTAGACGGTATCGTTCTATTGGGAGCAAATTTCAAAGATACGTATCTTTATGAAGTAGATTTATCGGAAGCGATCTATCGTGAATCCGACCTGGAAGGTGCTATCACCAAACAGGGACGAAATTAAGGATTATTCGGCTGCTTCCGCAGCTATACTATAAAAAGAATAAAACCGATATAATATTGTTGAAACGTTAATTCCATCTGCATAGTATTGAGACGTTTTTAAATCCAATTGGTTTACAAATCTGTTATTTTTTTTCACATTTTTATAGTGTGGGTGAACTGCAGCGTCTTTCTCTATTTGTGCAAATCACTAATTTGCTATCACAAACGTGAGTTTGCTACAAGAACCGCAAGGTGGACCTTTATTATCAAACTGGCGTTATTACAAAATTATTCAAAAATCTGCTGCTGGCATAACTTATGGTAGAGTCCGCCTTTTTCAAATAACTTTGTATGGTTTCCGCTTTCCACAAGTTCACCATCATCAATAACCAAAATGTTGTCGGCACGCATTACCGTTGAGAGTCGATGAGCAATAATAAAACAGGTTCTACCCTCCATAAGGTTTGTTAAAGACTTTTGGATGATTGCTTCTGATTGTGTATCAAGTGCTGAAGTGGCTTCATCAAGGATTAGAATTGGTGCATCTTTCAGAATCGCGCGGGCAATAGAAATACGTTGCTGTTCGCCGCCTGAGAGATTGCTCCCTGCTTCTCCTATTGGGGTATCGTAGCCGTTAGGCATCTCGGAGATAAAACCGTGGGCGTTTGCTTTTTTTCCTGCTGCAATGATTGCTTCTCTTGTCGCATCGGGAGAACCGTATCTGATATTTTCAAAAACGGTGCCGTCAAATAGAAACGTCCCCTGTGGCACAAGGGCAATATTTTGCCTTAACGATGTTAACGTGACTTCATCAATAGGAAAATCATCAATCAGAATTGCGCCACTACCAACCGTATAGAACCGTAGAAGTAAGTTGAGTAATGTTGTCTTCCCGCTGCCGCTGGGACCGACAAGCGCGATAACCTCTCCCGGATCCGCTGTAAAACTGACATTTTTAATCACGGGTCGTTGTTGATACGCGAACGAGACATTTTGAAATTGGACATTGCCTCTTACATTGGGAAGTACACGTTTTCCATCTGATTCACCACCAGTCTCTCTTTCTAAATCAAGCAGCGGGAAAATGCGTTCTGCGGAAGCGAGGCTTTGCTGTAATACGTTATTGACGCTGCCTATCGTCTTAATCGGTTTGTACATCAGTGCAACCATAAGAATATAACCTGCAAACCAGCCAATAGTTAGCTTGCCTTCTATAACGTTCCAACACCCAAGTCCCAAAACGGTTGCGGTTCCGATAGCCGCCATCCCTTCAATAAGTGGGGGGAGGAGTGATGCAAAGCGTGCGCGGCGAATTGCGGAGTTGTATTGGTCAGATGTGATCAATTGAAATCTTTTCATCTCAATTTTTTCAGCGGTAAAACTTTTTATTATATTGATTCCAGAGAGGGTTTCCTTGAGTTGTGCGTAGATGTCCGAGCTCCGTTGTTGGATTTCCGTGCTTGCTCTACGGACACGTGTTCCTATGCGTGAGATGGAATACGCAATCATTGGAAGAACCAACATGGAGAAGATAGTCATTTGGATATTTTGGTAGAACATCACAGCGAGAAAAAAAGTGACCTTGATAATTGCACGCATTATTGACGCAATTGCGGCGACAGCTTGCTGCAACATTCGCACATCATCGGTAACGCGTGTCATTACGTCGCCAGTGTGGTGTTCTGAGAGGGGGCCCAGTGGGGCTGAAACAATTTTTTCATATAGGTCATTTCGTATGCGAAAACTCAATTTATTTCCGACACGTTCCATTATAAAATCGCTGCCATAAACAAAAAAGCCTTTTACAAAAACCAGGCCGAGTAATCCTATTAAAAGCCAAAAAAAGAAGCGGAACGCGTCCGCCGCACCTGTCAATGTAATTTCGAAACCTTCAAAGATGTTTTTTATGTTAAAAAATGGGATAGTAACAGGTTGAGTAGATTGACTGAAGCCCTCTAATTTTTTTAGTGAATCAAGCGTATCTGCTAAAATCTGAATTGGCCCATAATCACAAACAGAAACGACTAAAGCACACCCCATCGCTAATATAATAGAGCCTTTGTAGGGAGTGAGGTAACGTAGGAACCGAAAAAGGAGTTTTTTGTGTTGCAAGGGGACAGCACCTTGACCAGAATGCCCAATTTTCATATTTATATAACCTAAGTTGCTACTTATGTAGCACAAACTGTCAGTTTGTGCATATTAGTCCGCAAACTGACAGTTCGCGCTACAATATTTCACCTATAACGAACTATTCTCTATAAAAAACGGTATTTGCATGTCTAAAAACTTATAGGTAGCAACTTGAGTTTATATAGTAAAACGGACAATTATAGTAAAACCTATAATTAATTATACACTTTTATGATTTGTTCAATAGATGTTTCAGGGTTGTATTGATATTGTCGCTTAATGTTAGCGAAATCCTTCTCAATTGGGTTCAACTTCGGAGCATACGGGGGTAAAAATAGCAAACTCACACCCGTCTCTGTAATCAACCTTGCTGTCTCTGAACTCTTGTGGAAGGACGCATTATCCATAATGACAACGTGTGTCTCATCAAGCAAAGGACATAACTGATGCTCTAACCACGTATTGAAGGCAAGCACATCAGAGGCACCTTGAAAAAGCACAAGGGCAGTAAAACTATCTCCGATGTGTGCTGCAATCAAAGTGGTAGATGCATACCGATGCAAACCCGATATTTTATCTTGGATACAGACACCCTTCGGAGCATAAGCATACCGACGCAGTTGTGGAGTCGGAAAACCGCTTTCATCAACATAAACAGGCGTTTTACCCCCGACTTGAATTTCACGATCAAACGCATCAAGATAGGTTTGGCGTTTTTCTGGACACTGTTCTTTATACGTTAGCGTCTTTTTTTCGCGTGATGTTGAGTTTCCCGAGGGCATACTAGTGCTTAGTCAAGTGTTAATTGATAGGTCTTGAAAGGAATCGGGAATCGGAGTTCCCTCCTACCATAGGCAGTCTATCGGTAGGAGCGATCTCCGAATCGCGACCTACAATAATATGTTGACAAAGCACTAGATACAGTTCTTGGAAACGCCGAAATGTGTAGCCCGTTCCATCTGTGTGTGGTCGGGAAAATCAGCAACATGTTGCTTCAGGGCATCGTAGTCGAGCCGATGAGGACCTCGGGGTCCTGGCTTTTTACAACTCAAAGGTGCTTCAGCAGCTAATCAGTTATAGATGCTGGTCCGAGAGACGTTATAGGTGCGTGAGGCTTCCGCTTTACTACCATTATGAACAAAATCAAGCACGCGTTTACGTAAATCTGATGAATAACTCATAAGACTTAGAGTTTCACATAAAATCAACAATGTGTCAACTTATTTTTCGACTTTACTATAATTCACTGCTTGTGTGGAAATGTAATAGACATTATAATGATTTAATTTGCATTAAGGTTTACCGAGTGTCTCGGATCTCTTGAGTTCCGTAGGGACTAAAGAGCATATCCACTAATAAGGAAAACTCGCTGAATATTGGACTTATGTGAAACAATGTCGTACAATAGATTATTTTAGAATTGTTATAATACATTGGAACTTGCACAACAATAACGTTTCAATTGATCTTTATGCAATCGTACCATCGGAGTGTCCGCTTTCCTTTTCGGCTTAGGACACCAGGTTTCCGTTCGACTGGGAAACCGAAGTCGCGATCTTTCTGTGTCAAGACATTCCAGTCGGGTGGAAACCATGTTCGGAGGGTTTTACAATGCACTTCAAGGTTTTCACCTTCCCATCCACCGGTTTTGTAATACATGGGACAAACCCATCTCTCTCTTCCGCGAGCGTACTGCCGCCATCCCATCACAGAGGCTTGTGATCGGATAATGTTGCCGTCGCGCCAATGCCATTCAATCCCGCTCCAAGGATAACCTATTGTGCCAGTACCGCGGTTAATTTCACTCCATCCCAGATCATCGTGGAGCGTAATATAAGAAACGTTTGTGCCCCAAGGTGTTTCGTCGTTGGCAAATCCCCATTTCTGTCGTCTGTACCAATGTAACGCTCCTGGAATTCGTGACTTGGATACAACAGCGTTCTCAATGGTTTCTATAATGTCAAAAAAACCTCTATTGTTATAAGGATTATGCACACCCTCACAGAGTGTTAAGGAGTTCACTTCAGGACCGAACCACTTTCCGTTTTTACCGGGTGTTCTATAATATGCGCCTGATGCTGCAGGTTCAGCGCGCTCGCTTGAATTCAATTTCGCCTTTGCAAATGTGCTCCCAAACATCACACCTAAAACTGCTAATAGCAAAAAGACGTTAAAAAGTATATCTAAATTTTTTCGTAACATTGTTTTTAGGGTTATTCTCGTTTCAGATGTCCCCATGTTGTTGTCAATTTTCGTTTTGGTGATACCGCAATCCCGGAAATCGTAACCTCACCTACCCATGCTTCGCCTGTGCTCGCTCTATCTGTAACATACGCTACAAGGACAAAACCGATAATATCAATTTTCGGTAAGTTCGCGTCTCGAAAATCCATGCGCGATTCGCCATCACCAAACAACTGAAATCTGCCTCCATCAAAGTGCAGCATCATTTCGTTAAGGGTATCTGTATTCCAGCGTTTGCCGGGACCGAGAAACACTTTGCCATCTCTTGATGCTTGCATATCATTTGTGAAAAATAGGTAATACCCTGTCTCCTCTACTTCCCCATTGTCATTTAAGAAATGTTTTCCAAGTGCAATGCCGAATTTAATATCATCTGTTGCGCCGATGTTATTCACTGTAATTGTAAAGGTGTCATAAAGTCTGGGGAAGGCTATAAATTGGTAAAGTTCAAATATAGTTTGCCACTGTTTTTGCGTCTCAATTTTTGTCTTTAAAAACCCCTCCTCAATCTGCCATATAGAGTCACTGCCTTGTAGTTGCCAGTTGCCTTCTATTTCTTGATCAAAGTTATCTTGCCACGTAACTGCAGCTGCGATTCCCTGTAAAACAGTGAAAGCAAAAATCGTGATGAGTATTCTAAAGACGTTTGTCATATTTTCATTGGTTTGAGGATTAGGAATTCGATCAGGTATGCATGACACAAAAACCTGTACCGCAACATATCAGAGATTTCTTTAGGTTCTCTGCCAAGCAATTTTTAATATTTCGTTAGCGTAATCCTGCCCAGATGTTGGCAAAGGTAGGGTTTTACCCTCATGTTGGTATTGCTCAATTATCTCCTCAACGATGTTACACAATTCTGAAAAACCCTTTTGTTCGTCATCGCCGTGGCATCCACCATAAAAGAGACCTGGACAACTACCAACATAACACTGATCTTCATCAGACCATTCGACTATTTTTACGTAACGGGTACTTAGTTTCATTTTAGTTTTTTATAAACAACACACGGCGTGTGCCTACTACTTTGCAAATGGTGTGCCATCTGCTTTTCCCAAATAGATATGATGTACGTCATCACTACAAACTGGAATTGTAACTTGCTTCTGAATATGGACACGCTGATATGTCTGTGGGCCTTTTTCGAATACCGACTGGACAGCATGGATGTTTAACAGATAACGTTCCTGCGTCAAATTTGAAAACGAAAATTTGCCCTGCGCGTCTGTTTCCGTTTCAAAGCGGTCTAAGGTCAAGGACATATCATATTGGCTTAGTTCCCACGGATACCACGAACGCGATACCAAAGCATTCTGCACAGGTTTGCCTGTCCCTTCCCAAAGCACTTGTCCCTTTATCCCTAATGTTGGTTTATCTGCAACGATGAGTACTTCTTCACCATTTGTAGATGCTTTCACGTTCATTTCAGCTGCAGCAATGCCATCTCCCGTAATATAGAGTTTATACTTTTCCTCAAAGAGACCATCCAATACGAAAGTCGTCTCTGTTACAGGAAATCGTTTGGACAGAAGCGGTCTGTTCAAAGTTCGCGGATTCAGAGCTGGTTCCATTTTAGCTTTCTCAGGGAATATCTTCACCTCATAAAACCCATTTGATGGAATATCTTTTGGGAGAATGACACGTCCGTTTATAGCATACCCTTTTTGAAGCGGAACAATCAACGGTTCATTTCCGATTTTTACATTTGGGTAGCCCCTTGAAAGATAACCTTTTTTGGACACTTCAACAGACAGGAGATGTGGCTTTGTCTCCAATAGCTGCATTTGAAAAGCACCGTTTGCATCCGTTTGTGTCATCGCTAAAAGTGCGTCGTGTCCGTGTGGGCTTTCGCTGCGTCGCGCTGCATAGAGATTTGCTTCTGCAATGGGTTTCTGCTCTGCATCAATGACCGTGCCTTTCAACGTTTGCATTTTTGGCAAGCGGATTTTAAGCGGTTTTTCGCTTTGTGGGTTGACCGACTCCAGAAATGCAATGATAACATTATTATGAGAAATTGTCAAGCTGTATTCAATTGGATGGAGTTCAGAAAAGAGAAAATTGCCATCCGCATCGGTTTGCACAATATGTTCGGGTTGTGCTCCAGCACGAAAGAAGTCGGCAGCCTTGTTGTGCATCTTTAACTGCACCTTGAGTTCATCAACTGTGTAACCTGAGTTTGAAGCAGTAACTTTGCCTTGCAGTGAGAGGAAAGGTTTCAGTGTAAGTTCACCTAAATCGTATACATTTTTGTCTGGAGACATCTCCCATCGCCAATGGTGCGTTTGGTACTGTGGATGCAATGCTATTACCGTAAAGGCGTAATAGATATCGGAATCATTTGGGACTGTTAGATGGAATTCTCCATTCGTGTTTGTCTCTGTAGGGTGTGCAAACGTACTGCCAGGATAGACGGTATCCTTCACTTCGGAAGCTGCACGGACAGTAACGCCAGAGATAGGGTTTCCACTTTCAGCATCAACGAAAACACCAGAAAGCGTTGCCCCCGGTTTTAAAAATACTTCTATGCCGCCGACATGGCTCCCAGGATAAACTGGCATTATAAGTGAGTCGGGTATCGCGAAGACATAGCTATCAAAAGCATCTACAATAACGTATCGCCCCGACAACAGATTTTTGACCTCAAAATATCCATTAGATACCTCACCTGGATATGCTTTTTCTATCCACTTACCGTCAGAAGTGAGAAGTCCAACTTGGACTTCACCCGTTATCGGCAGCGGGAGTTTGGTAACGGAATCAAGCAGAAATCCCGAAATAATCCCTGTGCCTTCAACGGTAAAATCGGCTTTAACATCGGTCTCTTCAGTAACGGTAACTTCGCGTTGTGCAAGTAACGTGCTGTAATGCCGAATTTTCACATCCCAAGTGCCAGCAGGAAGACTCGTGAGCGTAAACTGCCCACCCAAATTTGTTTTGGCAGCGTAAGTTATGTTGTCTGTTTGTGAGACTGCTGAGATGGTGTAGTCGGAGAGTGGGTTGTTTTGGTTATCTGTGACCTGTCCCTGAATTGTGCCGACATTTTGAGATTGGCAAATTCCGATGGGAGTACCGAAACATAGCAGAAACAGAGCGACATAAATAAGGGTAGTGTTGTACATAAGGCTTGCGTTTTCTCACTAAGTGTGGACCTGGACTTGGCACAACTACTGACGCTGCTTGAGTTGCCCCCACGTCGTTGCTAACTTGGCTTGCGGGGAAACGGATAACCCCGGTCCCGATATCTTGAATGAATCCACCCATGCATGTCCAACTCGAAGTCCATTCCCAATCACGACAAACCCAAGAATCTCAACAGAAGAAAATTCAGGGTCTTCAAAATCAGCACGTTTTTCACCATCAGCGAACCACTGAATATGCCCTTTATTGAAACGTAGTTCCATGGACTCCATTTCTTTAGTCTGCCAGATAGTATCGGGATTACGAGGTTCCCGCCCAGACGACTTGCCAAATGCCACACCTCCTCCATCCCAGATGTCAAAACGTACGGAATATGATATATGCATTAGAAACAGATAGAAAAATGGCCAATCTCCAGGGAGATCGGGGAACCGTCTCCCGATCGCGATGCCAAAACTCCCTTGCGTTTTACGTATGTTTTTTAAGATAATTGTGAAGTTTTCGTATCCCGGATTTTTTATCTGTCTCTGAATTAATTCTCCACCTTTGATGCCATCAAAATCTTCATAAGCACCACTGGAATCTTTGAATTGGAGTAGTTCTATTGTAGGTCTTGCATCCCCGCCGAAATCGGGTGGTGACTGTATCCATTCCTTTAAAAAGCCGTCTTCTACTTTCCATATAGTATATTCGCCCCAATGTTCCCAATTTTTCTCTTTCAAAACGTTAAAATTGTCTTGATAACTTTGTGAAAAAGCGGATGGAGAAAAAATATCGGATACAAAAAATAACGTAATGCCTGTTAGAATAAGTATGATATGCTTCATGTTACAACTTCCTTATCTTATAGTAAAAACCAATTACCTTACAATGGCGAGGTTAGGAAACCTCGTCAGCGAGTTTGACTCTGGTTAGAATCGCTTCAAATCTCCCCAAGTGGTCGTGAGTTGTGTACCTCGTAATTGTACAGCAAGATTACGTTTAGTAATTGCTTTATCAGAAATTGAAATACTTGAGATCCTGCTACCAAACCACTGTCCTCCGACGTGACAGGTAATAAGCAATCCCACAATATCAATGTTTTTTAAGTTCTCATCAATGAATTCAGTTATCAGATCGTCGTTTGTATATACCTGAAAATGGCCAGTATTAAAAACAGCTGTAAGATCACGTGTCGTATTTTGGAATATGTTCCCATACCACGCTTTCGTCTTTCCTCTATTAAATTTTCCCTTCTCTGAAATGGTAACTTTACTAATCTCTTCGGGACTAACGATATAGCCCTCCACTGTTAAGTCAGGATCATCTTGACGTTTCCCGATAAACAAGCAGAGTTCCCCCATACCATCTTCTCCTTCCTGTGGATAAGTTATCTCTTCACCTACTATTGTTAACTGTTCAAAGTTAACATTAATGATTTTCCAGTGCAGGAAATCCGCTGTGTTCTCATCACATATTGGAGGGAGTTCACCGGCGTTCCGGATATTGGCAAAGAGGAAACCCGCAACAGCTTCCCATTTTGCGTTCCGAGGATTTCCCTGCCTAATTCGTTCCCATCCTTTGAGCCCCTCATCATCAAACGAGTCGTTCCATACCTTAGCGTAACTGTGTCCACTCAAAAGAACACTTAAGAGTAATAAAAATAAAAATCTGTGAATACCTTTTAAAGTTTTGATTCTCATCAAAGTTTACCTCTCTTTTGGCGGGGATGTTCACTTTTTGCGGTGCGAATCAACCCGTAGGCCGGAATAGTAATCGGTAACGATTCTGCTGTAGTTAGTACTTTGATTTCTTCGCGCAGCAGTTCAGGCGAGTTTTCCACTTGCCAAAAAACCTTGAACCGTTTTTCTTGTTGTGACTGCGCGTTGTAGGCGTGCAAGGATTGTGTCCAATCGTCTGGTGCAGTAACCCGCAAATAGTCAGGTACCTGAATACTGAGTACCTTGAAATTCTTTTTCGCAGAAAGTGTGAACTCGGCAGATGGGTTTGCGTCTTTGTCTACTGCACCGTAGGAAAGGGTTTTCGGTTGCACCGTCACGGGGCGCACGATTCTCGCAGTAATAGGCAACGACAAGGTTCGCTCATTTGGAAAAGATACGGTAAGCATAGCAGATAAAAGTTTTTCAGCAGTGTCCGGTTCTAATTTTTTCGGAGCCCGTAACTGAATTGTAATGAGGTAGCATCCCGAATTCGGATCTGGAGACATTTTCCAAGTCAGGTTTGGATGCGCTGATGGTATGAGTCGGACTTCCTCTAAATTGAGTGGCGCGTTTACACACAGTTTAATTTTCTTTTTATGTGTCGTTTCAGATAGTACCTGTCCGAAATCGCATATATCAGCACTCAGCGTTGCGAACCGTTTTGCGGTAGCAACAATTGTTAGATAAACTTGTGGGGTTCTTGGGCTATCTGTGAAAAGGATCGCTGTTGCCGCTTTTGCATCAGTTGGAACAATTTTGGGGTTAAGCACAACCTCAAACGTTCCTTCCTCGTTGGGCTGAAGCAGTTTTGGTCCGGTAATTTTTGCATAGCTACACCCTGCTCGAATTCTTTCTATTCGCAGTGGACTTCTTCCCGCATTTTTCGCTGTCACTGAACGTGTTACGGTCCCCTCCCATTCAGGGATTGTCCCGAAGTTGACTTTATCTTGCGTAAAAACTAATTCTCCAGGGAACTCCTGCTGGTTATTAACGATCACAATAACCACTACCGAAATCAACAGAACCGGAATGATGATTGTTGTAATAATGGAACGTTTTGACATAATGTTACTTCGTGCCTTTTATTTGTCCCCATGTAGTTGTTACTTTGGCTTGTGGCGAAACGGCAAGTCCTGGACCCCGCGATCGTAAACGAATCTACCCATCCACTCCCAACATGGACTCCATCTGATATTACCATAAACCCGATGATCTCAATAGGTGAAAACTCGGGGTCTTCAAAATCAGCGCGTTTTTCATTATTCGCAAACCACTGAAAATGCCCCCTATTAAAACGAATTTCCATGGATACTAGCTCTCCTGTGTCCCAGAAGGTGTCAGGATGACGCGGATCCTCCTCGCCCCACACATTCGGCACAGACCACTTGTAAGCTTGTGTCTGTATGCCATAGGTAAAAAAAATATAGAAATACGACAGATCGGGCAAGTCGGGAAACCTCCGTCCAATGGCGACACCAAAACCCGCAGTACGTTTTGAACCCATATTTTTAACAGTAATTGTGAAGGACTCATGCCCCGGTTTTTTTTTCTGTCTCTGAATAAAGCGGTTATCAGCGAAAAATTCGAAGTTCTCGTAGTTGCCTGGAATTCCCTTAAATTGGAACAATGCAGCATTAAAGTCATTCGGTTGTATTGCTGCCCTTAAAAAACCATCTTCAACTTGCCAAACAGAATTGTTCCCCCAAAGTTCCCAGTCATCTTCTTTCAAATCATCACCAAAATCGTATTGAAAACTGTCGGCAGATGCGGATAGAGACAAAACACTCAACACAACGATTAACGCAGGACTTATCCAAGTTTTTGCGATCTGTTTCATGAAACACCTCCTTACTTTTACGTCATTGGTAAAAATGCAATGGTAAAAGATATAAACCCTCTTCCCATTGCTTGAAAAGGTTGAAACTTTCAATTCTAATTCAACTCTATGCAATCGAACCAAGTTCCTTCAAATGATCCTTGTAATACTTCCCGACTTAGTATTCCCTCATGAAATTCAGGATCCCCAAAATCACCATCCACTTCTTTTGCGAATTTTAGGGATAATTGGGTACGATTAGGTCTATAAACCCAGGTACCTGTTTTGTAGTACATCGGACAGATATATCTCGTGCCATCATCTTCGGTATGCTTTCTATACCCTGTCACATCGGCTGAGCCTGTTACTATGAGGGAACCCTCGTCACTTTCATGTATTTCGTATCCTGCCCAAGGATATCCAACATCAGTACCAACACCATCACTAATATAATCCCATTTAATATCGCGGTTGAGAGAAATGTTGGAGTAAGTGGTTCCCCATGGAGGGGCATCATGGTTTGTGCTAAAAAGCCAAACTTGATATCGATTCCAAATGACAGTACTTGGCTTTGATGATACTAAAATATAAGCACACTCATTTGTGAATATGATTTCAAAACCTTGGTTCCAGTCTCCACCGTTTAAAGTGGTGTTATTGATTTCTGGTCCGAAGAACTTACCATCCTTACCGGGATCTCTGTAATAATCACCAGATTCTTCTGGATAAGCGGTTTCTAAACCAGGAGTTATTGCAGAATCTTAAAGAAAAAGTGAAAAAACCGATTGACAAAACCGCAACAGGAAGTAAAGCGGTCAGGATTAAATCTAATGGTTTGCGTTGTTTACGCATTGTTTTATCCTCCTAAATAATTTGGTATAGTTTCTAAAGGATTCAGAAACTGACATATATTTTGTATTAAATCGCTTTTTTTGTCAAGCAAAATTTCGTGTTTTTTTGTAATAAATATTAGTTGCAATTATTCTAATATAGACTTACCTCGTTCCCAGGAGTCTTTCAACTTCTTTTCATTGCTTGAAAAATCGTGCTCCCGATATTTTGGATCGGGTTGGGTTGCATCGGGATAATCAATTTTCCAGAGTCGGAAGCCTTCAGATTCACATCGCAATTCAGAATTAGTGTCATATATCAATGAAAAACCTGGGATTTCCTCTAAAAAGAGATATAACCTCACTGTGAGTAAACGTGCAGCCTTTGCTGAAAGATAGAATGCTTGCGATTTTCCTTCTGCTTCGTTCCGATAAACAACCACAGAACCGGGAACTCCTTTTTTCTCATGACTGATGTGTGATGTGCCAACCCGAAATTCTGAGGGTGGTAGCGAAAATTTTCCATCTTTGGTTACACCATGAACTTTTGATGTCCAAGTATCACTGTCGGATGTAATTGAGACACCTTGCAGCATCCATTCCCCAGGTGGATAGTTCTTTCCATTTAACGAAAGCGTATCCATGGGGCGAGGGTTGTGTGGAATCATGTCTGTTTGTTGAACTGAAGGTGACACTTGTTGACTTTGAACTGGCATTAGAAAATGAACAGAGGCAACACGGTCAAACGTCTCATCAGATCCTATATACGTAATACCGTCAAGTTTAAGGAGTTCGTTTGTCGTTATCAATAGATGCGTAACGTTGTGTGTTTTTAAAAATGTAAGAACTTCGGTAGAAGATGGATCACTAAAAACATGACGTGCAAACATAAATATCCAATATGGAATATAGTGGTCTGAATCAATAACGGTTGCTCGGTTAGCAAACCAGTGTATCTTACTTCCGTAATCCCACCATGCGGCTATAACTGCGTTTTCATCTGTATGTTTTGCAATATTGTTAAGTTGTGTGTTAAACTTCAATGATGCAGGAACTACTGTATCACGGACCGTCTCGGTACTTGAACGAACAAATCCTTTGTGCAGCGGGAAGGGAGCAGGATTAAAAACGCCACCTACGAAAAAAACATCTGAACTTGTGAAAAGGATGAGAATACACACAGTCGCGAGGCAGCCAAACCTCTGGAAATGGGATATCTTAAGTCGTGCCAACTTGTACAGCAGCAAAATCCCGAAAAGTGTACACGGGACCGTCAAGCCAAGAAAAATCCACCCTATGAAACTACCTGCAGTAGATAGACAATATCCGATATATAGTTCAGAAGCTACGATAAGACTTATTACGCACAATTCTGTTGGCACGGTTCCGAATACAGGCCCTTGTGCTTCAGTCTGCTCATAAGAATCACTCTCAATCCGCTCCTTCATACATCTGCGCAGGACCTTAAAAATTAGCAAACTCACCAATACGGAAAACACGGGATCAATAAAAAAGAGATAACGCACTGCGCCACGGCTGCTGGCGAGTCCAACAAAGATCTATATTAACACCAATAAGGACTTATTATTGCCATGGTGGTCTCCTTTTCGAAGGATATATGCTACGCCTATTGTAATCCCGCCCACCAAAAAGGAAAGTCCAAAGATACTAAAAGAGACATCTGAGTTTGTAAGGAAAAGAGAAAGGAGAGTACCACAAAGCGCGATTTCAAAACCGACAAGAGTTAACCAAAAAATGACGCGCTCTTTTGAGAAGAAATTGTAAACTAATACACCACAACCTGCCATTGCTGCCAAACCTACAACTGAATAGTTACCGAGAAATTGGATGCCGTTTAAGTTCTCAAGTTCTGAAACAGTACGCATAAGCCGATTCTGGCCTAATGGTGAGACAAAATTGTCAAACAGTCGACGTATTGTTTCCTCAATATCAGGTGATTGTAACAGAGTTAGGCCCGCCAACAGGAACGTGGTGATAACACAACCGAGAAGGCATCTATGGATGTTGCTGTAACTTGAGAATTCCAGCAAACGTTTCCATAATGAAACGGGTTTTTCTGCTTTGGTAGTTTTTGAATTATCCTTTCCAAAAAATGTGAGGTTACAGAAAAGGGTAATAGTTGGAATGACAATTGCCAAAAAAACATAAGGTGCCCAGATATTATGGTAGGTACGCGTAAATGTGAAAGCAAGGACGGTGAAGCAGAGATACCAGGTAACGTAAAGTGATGCACTTTGACGAGAAAAACGTCCTCGCAGTACACGGACAATGATCCAGATAGAAAGTATAACTATCGCGAGGCCTACCCCTTCCCAAGAAAGTGCGATCAATCCTCCAGCAATTCCTGATACAGCTGCATAAAAGTAACTTATCGGTTTGCCAACTGATGTTTTAGAGGTGGTAACAGAAGATGACTTTGGTTTTGGCAGAGCAGATTCTGCTTTCAGATAAAACAGAAACATAACCAACCACAACAATAGGACGAAAGCATCTCTGTCGGCAAAACCGGCGGCGGAACGATGCAGATTCAAGGAAGGGAAAATTGCAGTAAAATTGACAGCAAGGAGTGCAATGGATGTATCAAAAACATGCCGCCAAAGAACGTAAAGTATTAACAGACATAGCACGTAACACAATAGGTGCATACGCCGCGACCGCGTAGAGGCTAATGTTTGGAAAAACCGAATGCAGAAAGTGATATGTGTAGGCAAGGACATAAGAAAAGAGATTAAGAGAAGTTGATAAATCTCTCCCTTCCAATTGCCATCGCTGCGCGTCTAAATCTGGCAAACGTCCTTGGGAAACAATCAGATCGGCTTGGCGAAGAAAACGATAGGAATCTGTGCCGAGTAGATATGTTTCTTCCAAGCGCGGCAGATTCGCTGTTCGGACAAATACACAGAGAAGTAGCAAACTGCTTAATAGGCATAAAAGCACAGCAGACAAGACTGACTGTTTTATCCACCGTTGACAGAACATCCACATGTTCGCAAGACACTTCAATGATTCACACCTCTAACATTTTATGAAGCGGTAGGTTGTATTTAAAATATATCTTCGGTCAATACCTGTTTAATTTGAAAGGAACGTATAAGAAATTTCGTGTGTTTTAGCTTTATTTAGGGACGTTTTAACTTTCCCCAAGTTGTAGTTAACTGCCTTTCTCGTAACTGCACTTCTCGTAACTGCCTATCAAGAATATAGTATTGAGGGATACCACTGCCCGAAATAGAAAAAGTTGATATACTACCAGAAAAAAAACCACCTGGGGGTTCAAACACAGCCATCAAACCTACGGCATCGATCTTATTGATATCCTCATCAAAAAATTCAGTTATTAGAAGGTCTTGTGTCCAAAGTTGAAACTTTCCAGTATCAAAAACCACCCTTATATTATCTGAAGTCAATCGGAACATGAGTTCATAATCTGCTTTGACTTCGCCTCTTTTGAAGACACCCTTGGCGGAACATCGCATTTCTGTTGTCTTTTCGGGACTGAACATATAACCTTCTGCAAAGTCAGGGTCGGGGAGTCGTTTGCCAAGGAATAAGCCAAGTTCACCAGATTCATCATGGTGGCGAGCGGGGTGTTGGTGATAGATTATTTTTTCACCCATGACCACTAACTTCTCAAGTTGAAATTGATGGGCATTCCAGTGTAGAAAATCCGCTGCTGTCACATGTTCTGCTTGTGGTTTCACAACATCAACACCGAGCCATCCAAAATCAGCATCAGGCCTTGTATCATCTTCGAATTGTCTCCATTCTACATGATAAGGCAACCATTCTACAATACGTTTCCACCCGTTGAATCCCTTTATATCAAACTTTCTGACTAGCTCTCCGTCAAACTCATCCCTCCATGTATCGGCATGACTGGGTACAATTAGTGTAAGTACTCAAAAGTATTGCACAAGAAACGATAAAAATTATATACTTTCTTATGCACGAATAAGGATTAGAAAATCTATAAGAACTAAAAATAAAACTTCTATTTCTCATAGAGCACCTCGCTCTTTGGAAATCTCTATCAATTATAGTAGAATCGACAATTAAGTGGACACACGAAAAGCCTATCCCCCTTTATTCCGACCCCCCAACCCCCCGCAAGCGAGGGGCTAAGAGTAGCAAGCGAGGGGAGATCAGACAGATGCAAAAGTGTCCAACTAATTATGGGTTTTACTATAAACAACAAGTCACCAACAGACATAGAGTTAATTGGTTAAATTTAATATATTGCCTTAGCAAAAGTATGTTTAAACCGTGTTGCAGCTAAGTAAGTGGAGTAATAGAAGTAATGGGAAATGATAGAACTACTTTTCCCATTACTTATTACAGTACGGAATTAGTCGTTTTGGACTTGGCAAAATGATTAAAAAAGTGTAATAAACCTTTTTGTAGTCTATGTTTATATGGTATAATATAGATAAGAAATTAGGGGGTTGTCACCCCCTAATTAAACCTAAAAAAGCGAGTTGCTTTTTGACGGTTCAACCTTATCTGATATTGTATCAGAAATCCGTCAGAAAAGCAACTCTGATTAAGGAGTATTCTGATGGATTTGATTATGATTATGGAGATGTTTCCTGATCAAGCGGCGTGTATCGCATATTTAGAGCAGCTGCGGTGGCAGGGATCCCCTGAATGTCCCCATTGTGAGTCTACTCATATCAACAAGCGCAATGAAACGGCTACAGGGCGTATCGGGCGTTGGAATTGCCACGATTGTCATAGCACTTTCAAGGTTACGTCTGGCACAATGTTTGTTGGAACGCAGATCGCACTTCAGAAATGGTTTCTGGCGATCGCGTTGATGGCAAACGCAAAGAAAAGTCTCTCAAGTTGTCAACTTGCACGCGATTTAGGATTGAAACAAAGAACAGCCTGGCGAATAATGATGTGTATACGTGCTGAAATGGGTAAGGATAACGTGTTGCTACAAGGTATCGTTGAAGCCGATGAAACCTATATCGGTGGCAGCAGTAGAAAAGATTACGACAAAGAGGAAGGTGAACCCCGTAAGCGTGGGCGTGGCACTGCGAAAGATGCCGTTATGGGTGCTGTAGCACGTGGCGGGAAAGTCGTAGCAGAACTTGTTTCGGATATTGCTGGGGAGACAATCGCTGACTTCATTATGAGGGTTGTCAACACCGAAGACGCTAAACTGTATACCGACCAGTTCAAAGGATACACCGAAATCGGTAAAGAGATGGAACATCAAACAATCAACCGGAGTGAACAGTGGGTAGCTGATGGGATACATACCCATACGATGGAAGGGTTCTGGTCTTTCGTTAAACGTGCAGGGTATGGCTCACATCATCATTATTCAACAGGTTACACACCACTGTATCTCGCAGAGGCGTGCTACAAATACAACTACAGAGGAACGAACATCTTTGCCAAGTTTCTCACAGAGAGTATGGAGTCCGGGTAAATTGAAAATTTCTCAAGTCCAAAACGACTTATTCCGAAAAAAAAATGAAGAAAATATAATTCTGATGCAACTAATTTAGTAACATCTCCGCAAGGTGGATATTTTAATGATTCCAGATGATGTTTATGTGCACAAAACAGTAGAAGGCGATGTTGAGGCATTTAACGAATTGGTCAATCGCCATCATACCAAAATTTATGGGCTTGCATACCGAATGCTCGGCAATGCCGAGGATGCCGAGGATGCCACGCAAGAGACATTTTTAGAGGCTTATAAGTCAATAAAAACGTTTCGATTCCAGTCGCAATTTGGAACGTGGCTATATAAGGTCGGTCTAAACACTTGCAATCAATATATTCGCAAAAGCAAAACCCGTAACAGAATGTTAGATGCTTACACGGAAGAGACAGCGTCTCACGGCTTGGCTGAGGAGCAGGAAGTTCCTGATCGGCTGGTAATTAAGGCTGAACAACGCGAGGTTGTTCAAGCTGCTATTGATCGTTTGCCGCCGAAGCAACGTGAGGTTGTGACGCTCTATTATATGCAGCAACTCAAATACAAAGAGATTGCTGAGATCCTTAATTGTTCTCTCGGAACTGTCGCCTCACGGTTAAATAAAGCAATACAGAATCTCAAAACGAAGTTGAAAAAATACTATTTTTGAGAGATTACTTGTTGCTATGTGAATAAATTCTTACCCTATAAAGCGAGGATGGTTAAAATGAATTGTGAACAGACTCGTGAAAACTTGGTTTTACACCGTCAGGATCCCTTGTTAAAAGGGGCGGAGCGGCGCGATTTTTTACAACATCTGCGTGGTTGCAAGGCATGCCAAGTCGAATATGAAGGATTATGGCATACTGCAACGGTGCTCGGTAGTCTTGATGCTCCGGAACCGCCCCCCGAATTACTGGGAAATATCCAACGTCAAATACGAGAAGTCCATAGGAGAGATAGCACTGCCTTCTTCGCGGCTCCGATCACCTGGCTTTTCGGTAAATTTAAGTTAGATATATCTCCGTTGTTTGTGAATTGTGTTGCGTTGCTTTGCTATCTGATCGCATCCGTCTTCTTGGTGAAATTTGCATTCTTTACAAAGGCACCGGAACAAAATTTCGGTTTGACCGCATTTGAAGAGACACGACTCCGAAATGCACGTATTTCTCCATCACCTTGGGCATCCCTGAAACACGGTAGCGCGCAGGTTGAGAAGCCATTTCCTACAGAAGCACTGCAGGAGAGTCATGTGAACCCTATCAGTCCATTTGTTGGCAGTGAGTCAGCAGTTATGTGGCATGCCCGCGCTATTAATAAAGTCACAGAAGATGTTGATGGACATTTTGCGAAAACAGCAAGCGAAAAACTCGCCCTATTTTGGAATGACATCAAAACAGATCTGTGAGGAGGAAGGTATTCTCTGAGAACTCAAATATATGAAGGTAGTTAATAAGTAACAGGACTTACGCATTCCCCCCGCTTGCGGGGGGATAAAGGGGGGTAAAACCTTGAAAAGGACAAAAAATCAGGGTTAATATCCGTGAACGGACAAAATTCTAAACAGGGATACTTGAATTTGCGTAAGTCCTGTAAGTAAGAGGCACAATTGGTTGTGCCTCTTTTTTCTTTGAAAGAATGTAAACTTTTATAGCAGCACCCTTCCAACCTAAAAAAGTTGACCGACAGTTTTTTTTGCGGTAAAATATATACGCACATTCATAGAATCAAACCTACAAAATATCGGACAAAAAATTGACACAACCTTTACTTAAAGTTTCTAATTTGAAAACAGTATTCCATACAGGTGGCGGCGTTGTAAATGCTGTAAACGATGTCAGCTTTTCAGTTGAACGCGGCAAAACGGTCGGTATTGTCGGAGAAAGCGGTTGTGGAAAAAGCATCACTGGGCTTTCTCTTCTCCAACTTGTGCCGAATCCGGGTAGGATCGAAGCGGGTGAGATTCTGTTCTATCGTGATGACGTAAATGAACTTTTAGATATAACGCAAGTCCCACCGCGAAGTGAGTTGATGCGTCAGATTCGTGGTAACGAAATTGCTATTATTTTTCAGGAACCGATGACATCGCTTAATCCTGTTTATACTGTTGGTGATCAAATTGCTGAGGCGATTGTGTTACACCAAGAAGGTGAGCGCTCGTCTCTTGCGCGTTTTGGTTTACAAACAACACCGAAATGGGCACGCGAACGCGCTATTGAGATGCTCTCACGCGTCGGGATCCCCGCACCTGAGCAACGTATTGATGAATATCCACACCAACTCTCCGGGGGGATGCGGCAACGCGTTATGATTGCGATGGCACTCTGTTGTGCACCTGCACTTCTTATTGCAGACGAACCGACTACGGCACTTGATGTTACGATTCAGGCACAAGTGCTTGCGCTCATGCAGGAACTGCAAGCGGAAATTGGAATGGCAATTATGTTGATTACACACGACTTAGGGGTTATCGCTGACATGGCTGACAAAGTGGTTGTTATGTATGCCGGACGCGTTGTTGAAAAAGGAAGCGTTGAAGACATCTTTTATAATCCTTTGCATCCTTATACGCGTGGCTTGCTCAACTCTATTCCAACACTCGGTGATAGCCAGCAAAAAACGCTTCCCTCTATTCCGGGAACAGTCCCTCACCCGTTGGCACTTCCTCCCGGATGTTCTTTTCAGCCGCGTTGTGCTGAACGAATGCCGACTTGTGAACAAATGCCTGAACTTAACACAATTGATGCCTCAAAAAATAGGACTGATAGGAACGAAAGGCACGCTGTGAGATGTTGGCTTTGTGAGGAAAAAACCGATGTCAAAACTGCTTAAGGTCAAAGACCTCCGAAAATACTTTCCGATACGAAAAGGAATTCTCCGACGGACCATCGGACATGTAAAAGCGGTGGACGGCATTAGTTTTGACGTTGAACGTGGCGAAACCCTTGGACTGGTTGGTGAAAGTGGTTGTGGCAAGACGACTGCGAGTCGGTGTCTCCTCCGATTGATCTCACCTACGGGTGGCAGTTTTACTTTCGGTGATGAACAAGTTGATTTAGCAAAGTTAACGCCTCAACAGATGCGCCCTTTTCGTAGGCGTATCCAGATGGTCTTTCAAGACCCACAATCATCTCTTAACCCACGAAAAACGGTGGGTGATATTGTTGGTGAACCGCTACGTGTTAATCGGATTGAAAAAAGAAATGAACTGCAGGATCAAATTGTTGAACTTTTGGAATCTGTTGGGTTAAAACCGCAGGACATGCGGCGTTACCCGCATGCCTTTAGTGGTGGACAACGCCAACGTATTGGCATTGCACGGGCGTTAGCACTTAACCCCGAGTTAGTCGTAGCAGATGAACCGGTGTCGGCACTGGATGTATCCGTGCAGGCACAAATCCTCAACCTTCTGGTGGAATTGCGGGAGAAATTCCAACTTTCCTATATCTTTATCGCACATGATTTAAGCGTTGTTAAACATATCAGTGACCGCGTAGCCGTTATGTATCTTGGCAAGATCGTAGAGATTAGCGATGCAAAAACACTTTATCAATCGCCGAAACATCCTTATACAGAGGCGCTGATATCCGCTGTGCCGTTGCCGGATCCGAAAGTGCAACGTGAACGTGAACTAATTCGTCTTGAAGGAGATGTTCCTGATCCATCTCAGCCGCCAACCGGGTGTCATTTTCATCCGAGGTGCCGCTATGCAACAGATATTTGTAAACAGGAAAAACCAGAACTTCGTGAGATTACACCCGGTATCAAAGTTGCGTGTCATTTGAGTGAAACGTTGGAATTACAAGGAGTTTCGTGATGCCAAAATTAGATCAAATAACACCAGAAGAACTTGCATCTTGCAGGAAGCAGCTTGAGCGCCGTTGGAAAAGTCGAAAAGTTGATGCGGCGTTGCTGGAACGGGCATGGCATGTCGTTTATGAGATTGCGACACTACTCTATGACGAATTCGGGGCAACACAAGTTGCTGTTTTCGGGTCGCTTGCGGAACCGATCAATTTCACAAAGTCATCGGACATTGATATTGCGGTATGGGGACTCTCTGATAAGATACATTCATCTGCATATTGGAAAGTTCAGGATATTGATACGGGGTTCAAAATAGATTTGATTAATTTTGATATGATGAAAGGGTTTTTCCGTGAAAGAGTTAAACAGCATGCGATTCCTATAAGGAGAGGGGAACATCCCACATTATGGAAAACACAGTACGAACATCTAAACAAACAAGTTTTTCCAATCATGGAAGAAGAAGTATATGAAATGAACCGAAAAAAACTGACACAGCGTATCAACGATGAACTTGTAAAGATAGAGGATACTCTCACCAGAATCCGGAGAGGGTTAGAAAAAATTGAAATAGTGCCTGATGATATCACAGAATTCATTGAAAATACGATTGCGACAGACCTTGTCGATATCTATAGTGGAATTGAACGGATTTTTGAGCGAATTGCCAACGAGGTTGATGGACACTTACCGAGAGGGAGTAGATGGCATAAGAACCTACTTGAACAGATGACAAAACAACGCCCCGAAAGACCGCCTGTGATTTCTGATAATACGTTTCTCCAATTAGGGAAACTTTTGGAGTTTCGCCATAAAGTAACCAACATTTATGGGAGAGAACTGAAGTATGATAATACATTGGTGCATGCAGAAACAATCCATGAATTGTTTGCAGCAGTTTCACAGGATTTTAATATCTTCACTGATTCACTTGTGCAGCATGAGGAGGACGTTTGAAATGCAACAGGCAGTAAACAGACAGCGAACAGCTAAAGAGATGTCACCAGAAGAACTTATGTCTTGTAGGAAGCAGCTTGAACGCCGATGGAAGAACCGAAAAGTTGATGAGGCGTTGTTAGAACGAGCCTGGTCCGTCGTTTATGAGATTGCGACACTACTTTATGATGAGTTTGGTGCGACACGGGTTGCTGTTTTCGGATCGCTGGCGGAGCCGATCAATTTCACAAAGTCATCAGATATTGATATTGCGGTGTGGGGACTCTCTGATAAGACACATTCAAAAGCAAACCTCAAAATATGGGATATTGATACGGGATTCAAAATAGATCTGATCAATTTTGATATGACAAAGGGACTTTTTCAAGAAAGAATCCTGCAAAAAGCGATACCTATAAAGAAAGGAGAACGCCCCACATTATGGAAGGCACTTTATCAGCATCTAAACCGCCAAGTTTTTCCTATCGTGGCGGAAGAAATATACGAAATGAATAGAAAGAAATTCACCCAACGTGTCAACGATGAATGCATAAAAATTGAATCTACTGTTGATGCAATTGTAAAAGCTTTGGAAGATATTCAGGTTGTTCCTGCTAACTACAAACAATATATAGAGGAAACAATTGCCAATAAACTTGCCGATGTTTATAGAGGTATAGAGCGTATTTTTGAACGGATTGCTAATGAAGTAGATGCACATCTGTCGCGCGGAAGTAGGGGGCATAAAAACTTGCTTGAACAGATGACAAGACAACGCCCTGAAAGACCGCCTGTGATTTCTCAGGAAACGTTTCAACTTTTAGAAGCGCTCTTAGAATTTCGTCACAAGGTTAACAATATCTATGCGGATGAACTAATTTATGAAAGGACAGAAGAGCATGCAAAGAACATCGAAAAACTGTTCCGGAGTTTCTCTGATGACCTCAAAATGTTTACCGATTTTCTTTCACAGCCTAAGGAAGATGATTGAAAGGAACAAACATGTCAACACACACAGACCTCGGTTTTTTTGCGACAGATGTTTCATTTGAAGATAGCGCTGCAATCGTAACAGGTTCCAGTCGAGGCATTGGCCGCGCAATTGCTATTGAATTGGCACGCCAAGGTGCCGATGTGCTTATCAATTACAATCAGAATCGCGATGCAGCCGAAGCGGTAAAACATGAAGTAGAATCGCTTGGTAGCAAGGCGGTAACTATTCAAGCAGACATCAGCGATTTAGACGCACACGCGAAACTGCTCAAAACAGCGCATGACGCATTTGGAAAGGTAAATATCCTTATTAACAATGCTGGTATTACCCGTATTGCAGACATTCTTGAGGAGACACCTGAACAGTTTGATCTACTGCTGAACACAAATCTCAAAGCGCCTCATTTCCTCACGCAGCGCGTTGCAAATTACATGGTGGAGAACGAGATTCGCGGATGTATTATCTACACCCTTTCCATTTCAGATACAATGGCATCCGACAACCGCACTGCCTATTGTATCTCAAAAGCCGGATTAGAGATGAGTATGCGTGCCTATGCTGGAAGGTTAGCGATGCACGGTATCAAGGTAAATGGAATCGCTGCAGGTGTGATTGATACGGACCTGTCGCGTGTCCGTATTCCGGATTACGAAGAGGCAGCAGAGAAGGGTTATATCTTTATGGTACGCCCTGGCACACCTGAAGATGTTGCACATGCGACTGTTGCTGCGATGCGGCTTTACGATACAGGGATTGTCCTGCCTGCTTCTGGCGGTGTGATGACACCGTTGCTGAATCTCAGAACTATGGTGGAATTAGAGATGAACAAATCCTAAACTTCGCCCGAATCTGGTATATTTCCCTTATACCCAAATCCCGATATCTTGTATAATGCTTTATCAAGTGCTAATTGATGGGTCTTGAAAGGAGTCGGGAATCGGAGTTCCCTCCTACCATAAGCAGTCCATCGTTAGGAGCGATCTCCGAATCGCGGCGAATGCCACCCGTAGTCGGGAATCGGAGTTCCCTCGGACAAATCAAAATATCAAGTTAATTGTAAAATTCACCAGAAATTAGGATACCAAAAAAGTTGACACCCCTTATCCTAAAATGCTAAAATATTTAAATAAATTTACAAACGATTTTATTTCGTTTCTAAACAACAAGGAGCATCATGAAACATATTCTTCAAAAAACATCCATGCTTTTACTGCTTTTCACATTTATTACAGCAAACGTTAATGCAGCACACAACTGGACAGAACAGATTGCCAGTTTTAAACCAATGGTAGTAAATGTTGAAACTGCCTCTGAGGTCGTTTTTGAAACAGAATCAAAAGGCACAAGTTTCGCGACCGGTTTTGTTGTTGATGCAGAACGTGGGATAATCGCTACAAACCGGCATGTTACAGGTAGCAGCCCTGCCTATGTTAAAATCAACTTTCACGATGGCAGTTTCACCGAAGCACATATTCTTTACTATGACCCAACGCACGACTTTGGATTTTATAAGATTGATCCTGCTGAAGTTGACTTTGAACTGCAAGCTGTTGAACTTGGTGAATGGGGTAAACTTTCTCTCGGTGATGAACTGCTGTTGATCGGCAACAACGAGAAAGAGGAATATTCTATCAAATTTGGAACGATTGCGAACCTTAATGTCAATAAAGGTGATAGACATTCAAGCTACATCCATACCACGTTTGACAGAACAGGTGGGTCAAGCGGCAGTCCTGTTTGGAACACTGCTGGGAAGGTTATCGCTATCCATGCCCGCGGAACCGACACCTCCAGTTTTGAACTTCCCATAGATTATCTCATTGATGCGTTGGAATTAATTCAAAACGAGATACCAATTCAGCGCGGCGAAATTGGTGTTGATCTCGAACTCATCTCTATTGGAGAGGCGATAAAACACTTTAATTTTCCCGAAGCTTTACGCAAAGAGATTGGTCCTTCCAAAGCAGGAACACCAAAGGTTATTCAGGTTGAATCGATGGTGCCAAGAACAACGGGTGAAACCCTACTCCGAGCATCCGATATTATTTATCGTATCAACAATGAACTTATTCGAGATGATTTATACACCTTTGACGCTATTTTGAATCAGAACGTGGGGAAGGAAGTCACTTTGGACATCTACCGTAATGGTGAAAATCTTAGTCTTCAGGTACCTGTAGAGAATTTAGAGAAAAAGAAAGTTCAAAGATTTGTTCGGTTCGGTGGTGCTGTGTTTCATGATATTACGCCCCAGTTGCGTCGGTTACTTTACCTTGAAGCGGACGGTGTTTATCTGCCTCATGCTGCTGCCGGTAGTAGTTTTTCGCGGGTCGGTGTACAAGAACGAAATGGAAACTCAAAAGTGGTTATCCTTAATATAAATGGGAAGCAAATTCGGAATTTGGACGATTTTATTGAGGCGTGCCAAGCCATTACCGACGGTCAACACACCTACGTCGTTATCCGAGATTTTAATTTGTTTGATAGCTCACCTACACCGAAAAGCTTAACGGTCAACCTTAAATTCGGTCCATTGCAGCAATTTGAATGGAATCCTGATAAGTTAGATTGGGAGAAAGTGGTTGAGTAAGCAGGTTTGACGAACATCAGAAGGTTTTTTTTCTGTTCGTTTGCCTTTAAAACCACAATTCGGCAGAGATAAAATCCGATGCAAAACGTTCTTCATAAATTCGGGCATAATTGATATAAACATCAATAATCCGCAGACCAACACCACCTGTTAACGCACCGTTTGAACTGCCGACTCGCACAAAAAAAAATGATGTCGGGGTCCATTCAACACCGAAGTAAAATTCTGGTTCTGCATCTTCGGTAGAAAGGGCAATGTCTGCGGAGAATTGATAGGATGCATGACGGTAAGCAGTGCCGAGCGTTATCCACTGAATACCGCGTCCATCAAGGTTTTGCAACAAACACCCGAATTTGAGTTCTGGACGCGGTTTGAAAAGCAAACCGATGTCGTAAGATGTATGGTAACCGAAGAATTGATAATAATCGGAAGGGTGATGTCGTTTGAATTTGAGGCTTAATCCTGCAGCAAAATACGCACCAAGTTGACGTGCAAAACTGTAGTAATTAAAGTCAGGAACACCACTTCCTACGTCAAGAGCGATCTTGTTTCCCCAATAAAGGCTGTAGCCGCGCCAACTATAGCCGATGCCTTTCGGGTCGAACCGATAATAGTGTTGATCATGAAATTTGGTAACACCAAAAAACTTAACGCCTTGCCACTGAATTAGTCCAGCAGGGTTCCAAAAACCTGCAGTCGCATCATCGGCGACAGCGGTGAAAGCATTTCCCATTGCTAAGGCACGGGCACCTACATAAAGCGGACGTGCAGTTTCAAACGGAAATTCTGTCTGTCCCAATGCTGACGTTGTAAGCAAGAGGAAACAGGCAGCGAAAACGCAGACGCGAGGTTTCTGGGCATAACGTCCCGATAACCTCATTTCAATCATCGTTATCTCGGTGATGGTCTTTAAATACATGCGTGAAATCTATCAAACCTTGATGGAAATCCGATTCCGTCATAGGTTTAGCGTCTGATGTTAGGTGAGCTATTGTCGGTTCAGATTGGACTCTTTTCCGCATTGTTTCATTCGAAGCATCAAGATTTAAGGGGTCAAGGTATTGTTTTCAGTATATTATATAACGTATGTTGATGTGATACTCACGACGGCTGAAGCCGTGTGCTTCTTTTGCACACAACTCTCCTTTGTGATTCCTGCTTCCGTCTCTCGTGCCTCTATCCTGAACTGCGTGAGGTCTTACTTGGACTCCACAGGCGTAACTTTCCGTCTATCCGACGGTAGTGGGTTTTAGGTTTATTGCAGCGTTGCTATCTCTGTCTATAGATATACCACATTGACCGCAATGATACATTCTTTCTGATAGCAATAACTCTTTTTTCTTATGTCCACAACCACTGCAGGTCTTACTACTCGCATAAAACTGGTCTGCCTCTATGATAGGGATTCCACGCATCTCTGCCTTTGTCTTAAGTTTTGAAAGAAACCCACCTAACGCACTATCACTCAATGCCTTCGCTAATCTCCTATTCTTTAGCAGGTTGGTAACTTTTAGTGTTTCTATACCGATAGCCGCTGCGTTATTGACAATCTCTGTTGATGCTTTGTGGTGTGCATCATTCCTTATACAAGCGACACGATAATAGATGCGTGCGATTTTCTGTTTCTGCTTATACCAATTAGCACTTCTAAACTTTTTACGGGCTAAAGCACGATTAGCACGTTTGAGTTTTCGTTCAGAGTGTTTGAGCGGTCTCGGATTATCGTATTTGATACCATTACTCAAAGTTGCTAATGCGTTGATACCTACATCTATACCGATAACAGGGTGTGTTGAGGTGTCAACAACTTCGGTGTCCTCTGTCTCTACGGTAATAGATGCAAACCAACGATGCGCCGTCCTTGAGATGGTAACCTTGATAATCTTGCCAACAAAACGTAATGACTCAAACGTTTTCACCCAACCGATTTTAGGGAGTTTGATCTTCTTGCCTTCAACCTGAACAGATTGCTCGTCTGTGGTGTAAGATTGTTTATATCCACGCCCTTTGAACTTCGGAAACTTCGCACGCTTAGATACCCAATTCGCAGCTGCTTGCCCTAAATTTCTGATAGCATATAAGGCAGCACGCTGATCTTGGGAATATGTCCAATCATAGCTCTTTTTTCTCTTATTAAAGTTAACGTTGAGGGTTCGCCACGATTGGAAATTATCACGATCTAAACCTACCTTGAAATCCGATAACGCAGCATTATATGCAAAACGGGCATATCCACATTGACTACTAAACCAGCGTTTCTGTTTACAAGTCGGATCTAATGTTATTTTGTGTGTTTTATAAGACATATCTGACTCCTGATAAGGTGCTGACCCCCATTGTGCGTGGTGTGGCAGGACTTACAATCCTACCACTGAGTCAGTCTTATGAGTATACCACAAAATACAACAAATTTCATAAGTTTTTGGACCCAAGCATAAATGCTTGGGTTTGTTAACTAAGTCTTGTCAAGAGTATGTCAATAGAGACATTCCCAAATCCTTGCAAAAATTCATCACTTCTGCTAAAATTCCACATTGATAAAAAACAATCCGTGATAACATCTAATAGCAGCCGGTTAAAGTATTAGACATATCTCCAAGTCTCTTCTGGTAATTTTTAGAAACATGCACAACAATAACCCTGGCACCCTTTACCTCGTTAGCACACCAATCGGAAATTTAGAGGACATCACCTTACGTGCCTTACGCATCCTCAAAGAAGTAGACCTTATCGCTGCTGAGGACACCCGACAAACACGCAGGTTGTTAACACATTATGAAATCAAAACCGCACTCACGAGTTATTTCGAAGGCAATCAACAGACAAAATCTGAAAAACTTGTTACACGGTTGAAGGCAGGAGAATCCGTTGCACTTGTATCAGATGCTGGCACCCCTACAATCTCTGATCCGGGCTACCCGCTTCTACAAGCATGTATCGCTGAAGCTGTTCCGATCGTACCAATACCCGGTCCGTCAGCTATTCTCGCAGCGGCAGCAGTTTCAGGTTTACCGCTACACAACTTTACCTTTGAAGGTTTTCTCTCTCCCAAATCGGGAAAACGAAAACGTCAATTAACACAACTTGCAGATGAAGAACGAACGTTAATTCTTTTTGAATCACCGCATCGGCTCTGTCGTTTTCTTGAGGATGCACTCGCTGTGATGGGAGAACGCGAGATAGTCATCACCCGTGAACTCACAAAACGGTTTGAAGAGATATTCCGCGGAAGTATCAGCCAAGCATTGGAAAAATTTCGATCTACCGAACCACGCGGAGAATTTACTATTGTGATTGGAGTATAAAATTGTCAGACAACAAAATTGAAAACATTGCCGTAATCGGTGCAGGACTGATGGGACACGGTATTGCACAAGAATTCGCATGTGCAGGCTACCGTATCCATCTCCACGACCTCACGAAAGAAAAGCTGAATAATGCGCTTGTCCAGATTAGCAAAAACCTAACGCTCCTTGCAGAAAACAGTGTCATTGAAAAGACGAGCATCCCCGAAGCAATGCAACACATTCAGACCACAACCGAACTCACCGAAGCCGCGGAAACCGCTGATTTTGTCGTTGAGGCTGTCTCCGAGAATCTACCGCTAAAACAGCAGATTTTTGAAAGGTTAGATTCTCTCTGTCAACCGCATACAATTCTGGCAAGCAACACAACAGCACTAATGCCCAGCCAGATCGGTGCAAATACAAAACGCGCCGATAAGATACTCAATACCCATTACTTTAATCCACCTTACCTGATTCCGCTCGTTGAACTGATCCGTAGTCCCGATACATCCGATAAAACTGTGTCCGTGACGTTTGATCTCCTAACGGCTATCGGCAAAACGCCTGCGCTTATTGAAAAAGAGGCACTCGGTTTTGTGGGGCCGAGGCTGCAAGCTGCACTTATCCGAGAAGCGTTTGCCATCGTGGAGCGGGGCATCGCAAGTGCTGAGACGGTTGACCTTGTTGTACGCAACAGTTTCGGGAGGCGCCTCAGCGTTGCAGGTCCATTTGAAGTTTTCGAGCTCGCAGGATGGGATTTGGTACTTGATGCTTTTGAAGAACTCTACAAAGACTTGAACAGTGCCCCTGACATCAATCCGCTGCTCCGAGAAATGGTTGAATCTGATAAGCTCGGAGTGAAATCAGGTGAAGGTTTTTATGAATGGTCTGAAGAACGACAGCAAGCACTTCGCGATCGAATGAGTCAGGCATTAATTCGTGCTATTCAGCAAGATGGATAATTGGTAGCGTTTCTATCGGCTAAGTGGTTGCCTCCTGTGAACAAGTTTCGCGACACGTCTGGACTATCAACAAATGTCCAAAAAACTCTCCGGTAACACGTTAAAATTCCTCATAGTCGGAATTGCAATTCTCTGCTTGGTCCTATTCTTTAGGCAGATTCAAGAATTTCTTCTTGAACTCATTACAGCATTTAAGAGCATTGAAACAGCCCGTGAATACATTGCAAGTTACGGTTTGTTTGCCCCGTTCATCTCGGCAACTCTCATGATCTTTCAGAGTGTTATCGCGCCGTTACCTGCGTTCCTTATCACAATAGCGAACGGTGCGCTCTTTGGATTTTGGTGGGGTATGTCGCTATCGTGGGGCAGCGCGATGCTCGGTGCTGCCCTCTGTTTCTACATTTCCCGTTTTCTCGGTGCTAAACATGTGGCTCGAATCGTTAGTCAACCCGTTGTTCACAAAACCGACCAGTTCATCCAAAAATACGGCAACTATGCGATTTTGATTGCTCGCCTTATCCCGTATATCCCATTTGATGTTGTCAGTTATGCCGCAGGTTTAACGCGAATACGATTCATCGGTTTCTGGCTTGCCACGGGCATCGGACAACTCCCCGCCACCGCTGTTTACACTTACCTTGGCAACCGAATTTCTACGCATACAAATTTAATGCTTTTCGGTTTCGGCGTTGTAATATCTGTTTCTATTGTAATATGGTTGGTAAAAGAGCGAAAAACCTCCAATTAACGTTAGCGCGCGTACAGAGACCCTCCAACGATGAAACAAGACCATAAACTAATTGACATCAATCACACTTTAAGGTAAATTCTCTACACAACAACATATTATCCCTTATATAAAAGGAAATAGAATTATGATTCGGATAGGTGTTATTGGAGTAGGTGGCATGGGCAATGGCCACTGTAACGCGCTCCCCAATGTAGAAAATTGTGAATTTGTAGGCGTAGCGGATCTACGACTTGACGCGGCAAAAGCTGTCGCTGAACGACACAATATCCGCGCATTCCAAGACTATCAAGAACTTTTCCCACTCGTTGACGGTGTTGTCGTTGCTACGCCGCCTGTGGCACATACCAAAGTTGTCGTTGATGCGGCAGAAGCAGGCGTACACGCCTTCTGTGAAAAACCGCTCTCTTTAACACTTGAAGAGGCAGACAAAATGATCGAAGCGTCAGACAAAGCCGGTACACATCTGATGGTTGGTCAAGTCCTCCGCTTCTATCCTGTGCACGAACTTGGCAGAAAGATGGTGGATAACGGGGACATCGGTGATGTTGTCTATATTGAAACTGATTATACCGGCCCCTATAATGCTCCGCGCGGTAGACCGGATAGTTGGTATGGCACTGTCGGTGGATTGTTAGAGAACGGCATCCACAAATCTGACTTGATCAATTGGTTTGGTGGTACTGCCCTGACCGTTGCAGCGGAAGTTGGCAGTTTCTCTGGGCATGACGATTGGGAGGATTATACCGTCTCACTAATCCGATACGATACCGGCACTGTAGGCATTTTGCGCTGGGGTGGTTTTCTTGGGGCACGCGGCACAAATGAAACAATCATTGACGGTTCCGAAGGATCGCTCCGTCTTGATATGGCAGCGGATCTTGCATATCTCAAAAAACGTGGGGGCGATTGGGAAGAGATTGTCCCTGACCGTTCTGGTCCGAGCCATGTCGTTGGTGAACTGACTCATTTTGTCGAATGTATCCGAGACAACAAAAACCCCATGATTGATGGCAGAGGTGGCAAGCATGCAGTCGCTATTGTCTTAGCCACTTACGAATCGGCAAAAGAGAAGACAAAGGTGTCTATTGATTAGTTGACTTCTGAAAATCTGTAGGGGCGAGTCTTCGTCCCTACAGATTACAAGTGTTAGAAGGAAAGTTTCAGATGAAATGGATTTAGAAAAGTCAAATTCATTTGCTACATCGCCCGGATTATCAATATCCAAATTCTGCATATTTTTTAAGAGTTCGCCGATCAATACCTAATGAAGCGGCTGCTTCAACTGCAGTCGGATATTTCTCAATGCGTGCCTGGGCAATTTGATGTAGAATTTGTTGCAAACTCATATCCGCTGTCCAGAATATTTCTCTTTTTTGAAGATTGGGCAGATGTTCTAATACTTCATATATGATTTCGTGTTGTGTTTCTTCAGGAAGTGCTTCTAAGTGTGAAATCAAATCGGGGACAGACATTGAATAGGATGTACGTTGTTTTGTGTCAAAGGGTAAGCTAGGTTTTTCCAAATCTGGAGCAATTAGTAAATTATCTGGAAAATTTTCGAGTTCAAGTTGGTCTGTTTTAGCAAGCGCGATCGCTGCATGAATAGTATTTCTAAGCTGCCGGATATTGCCGGGCCATGCTGCTTGTTCAATGTGGGTAAGTGCGGCTGGCGTAATCCCTGTAACATTTTTACCGTGTTTAGGAGCGAGTTCGCGAATAAAAAATCGGGCTAAAGGCTCGATATCTTCAGGCCGGTCCCGTAGTGGCGGCACCCGAAGCACCACACCATCAAGACGGTAATAGAGGTCCTCTCTAAATTCTTGCTGGGCAACTGCCATACCGATGCTTCTGTTTGTTGCTGCGATCAGTTGGACATCCGTTGTCAAAACTTGATTTCCACCAAGCCGCGTGAATGCGCCTGTGTCCAGGAAACGGAGGAACATCTTTTGGGCATCAAGACACATTTCGGTAATCTCATCTAAAAAAAGGACACCCCCATTTGCTGTTTCAAATGCTCCGCGGCGTTGGCTTTCTGCCCCGGTAAAAGCCCCTCTTTCATGTCCAAACAGTTCACTTTGCAGCAACTCAGCGGAAAACCTTCCACAATTGATAGCTACAAACGGGTTGTCTGATTTCGGATTTTTATTGTGAATATATCTCGCGATCCCTTCCTTACCAACGCCAGTTTCACCAATAATGATGATCGGGATATCTGATGTTGCAATCTGTTGAATTGTGTGATAAATCGCTTGCATTGATGTTGATGGTAATTCAGTGAACGTTGTCCCCCAATTCATAATTTCCTCCTTCAAGAAAAAAATAACGGAATAGACCTTCAAAAATGGTACTATAACGTATAATTTCGCGCAAGAAAAATGTAACTGTTTATAGTGAAACCTAAATATATATGCACACTCTCCAGTAGATGCGGTTTCCTAACCCCACCATAGCCGTCAATTTAAGAAAATATCTGTGTTATTGTGAACACCTCTAAATACGCGTATTTGGCGTTGATTCGTAGCGTGTCCATAATTATACGACTTGTGCTAGTTACGTGATAGTTTTGTTGTTTTTCACAACTGTTCATATTCTGTAGGAGCGATCTCCGAATCGCGACACGTTTGTAGTCGGGAATCGGAGTTCCCTCCTACTTTTATGGTAGTCAGGTATCAAAAGTAGCGGAATTCAAACCCAAACGAGACGAACATGTGAAATACAAACATACCTAATGTTAACTAGCACAACGCGTTAATTATGGTTTTTACTATAAGAAATGGTATGAAGTTTTTTGGGATGACAAAAACCTTGAAAACTGCACTTGATCCTGCTATAATAACGAGAATCTCAGTATCGGAGTATAAAAGAAAATGGCAGTCCCACTTCTTAGCATGCAAGCAATTACAAAAGATTTTCCCGGCGTGCGTGCGTTAGATAACGTGAGTTTTGAAGTACATGCTGGTGAGATTCATGCCTTGTGTGGTGAGAATGGGGCAGGCAAATCAACGTTGATTAAAGTTCTCGGCGCGGTGCATCCTTATAGCACTTATCAAGGACAACTACATATCAACGGTGTTGAACAACGTTTCCGCAACGTGCGTGATGCTGAAAGTGCTGGTATCGCTGTCATTCATCAGGAATTGGCATTGATTCCAGAAATGACGGTAGCCGAGAATATCTATCTTGGCAGGGAACCGCGCCGATTTGGTATAATTGACAAATCACGCTTGTATCATGATGCGGGACAGTTGTTGGCGCAATTTGGATTGGAAATTCAGCTACAGGGGCAAGTCTATAAACTCGGTATTGGACAACAGCAACTTGTGGAGATAGCAAAGGCGTTATCCCGTGACGCGCGGTTGCTTGTGCTTGATGAACCGACAGCAGCGTTGACTCAAAGTGAAGTCGATATTCTCCATCAGATTCTGACTCAGCTCCGGAACAAGGGTGTAGCCTGTATCTATATCACTCACAAACTCAAGGAGATATTTCAGATTGCAGACCGTGTGACTGTGCTACGTGATGGTGAAACGATTGCAACGCAATTAATTGATGAATGCACCGAAGACATATTGATTTCGCAAATGGTTGGTCGGGAATTGACAACACTTTTTCCGGACCGTGAACATTTTTCAACATCGTCGAAAGACACGAAAGCAGCATTACGGGTTGAAAATTTAAACACTTATCCGTCAGAACCGCCACGTCTTGAGAATATCAGTTTTGAGGTGCGGCGTGGAGAAATCCTTGGAATTGCAGGACTAATGGGAGCAGGCAGAACTGAACTGATAAACGCTCTTTTTGGTGCATCTTCGGATACACCGGATGGTAAGATATATAGAGATGAAGCAGAAGTCAGGATTCGTTCACCGCGCGATGCGATACGATATGGAATGGCATTAGTCAGCGAAGATCGGAAAAGATATGGACTTATTTTGGAAAACGATGTTGTGCAAAACATGACGCTTGCAAATCTAAGTTCATCCAGAGAAATTACATCGTATGGGATGATCAACCGTCGGGTAGAGTATCAGAAAAGCACACAATCTGTGGACTCACTTCGCATAAAAGCGTCTTCGTTAGATGTTCCTGTTCGTCAGCTTAGCGGTGGAAATCAGCAGAAAGTTGTTTTAGGGAAATGGCTCATGACACGTCCGACGGTGCTATTTCTTGATGAACCGACACGCGGAATTGATGTCGGAGCAAAGGCAGAAATCCATGCATTGACGGCTAAACTTGCAGACGAAGGCGTTGCTATCGTGTTGGTATCTTCAGAGTTGCCAGAGATTTTGGGAATGAGTGATCGAGTATTAGTATTACATGAAGGCAAGATTACAGGCGAATTTGTCAATGAGAATTTGACGCAAGAGGATATCTTGCGGTGTGCAGCGGGAGCGTAATGGAAAAAGAATTTAGGACAGAGAGTCCAGAGGAGACGAAAGCTCTCGGTGAAAAACTCGGTAAAACACTGAAACCCGGTGACGTTATCGCACTGATTGGTGACCTCGGTACAGGCAAAACGTGTTTAACACAGGGCATAGCGCGCGGTGTTGGTATTGCACCAGATGAAGTCGTCAGCAGTCCTTCCTATATCCTCATAAACGAATATAACGGAAAGATTCCTATCTATCATATTGACCTATATCGACTTGAAACTGCTGCGGAGGTCGCTGACCTCGGATTAGGTGAGTATATTCACAGCAACGGCATCTGCATTATTGAGTGGGCAGAACGGATGGCAGACGGATTGCCAGATACTTGTATAAAGATACACATTACGTGGGAAGATGAAAATACCCGATCCATCAAAATACAACATCCTATATCTTGATAGCGGTTCAGGCATTGGCGGTGGACAACGAAGCCTACTGCTATTATTGAAGTTGTTAGACAAACAACGTTGGACACCTTTTGTGGGTTGTCTCAGTGGGAGTCCGTTTGCTGCAGAAGTGGTAAAGACAGATGTGCAAGTTGTGCCATTGTCTCTTCCTGAAGCGCACAACAAAACCGATAAGGTTAAGCGATTTACGTTCCGAGATTTGCTCAACGACTTTCGACAACTTCGGGTCATCCCACAACTCCATCGTGTTGTAAAGCAGCATGAAATTGCGCTAATTCATGCCAATTCGCTTTCCGTGGCACTGCTCGGCGGCATCGTTGCAAAAATGAACCGCATCCCAATCCTCATGCACAAGCGCTATGCTACATCTTACGGTATTTTAGACAAAATATGTGAAAAATTGCTAAATCGGGTAATTCTGGTATCGGAGGCAACACGTTGGGATTTCGCACCTGAAGCAAAGCAGACTCTCATCTATAACGGGGTGGATTTAGAGGCATTTCAGGCATCACAAGCAGAAGTCCAAACCCTTCAGACAGAGCTCTTTTCTGAAAATGCTAAGGCTGTGCATAGTGATACAGAATCAACAACGCCGATACTTGTTGGAGTCGTGACTCGGATAACGCCAGAGAAGGGTATCCATTTTCTGGTGAGAGCGATGGCTGAGTTGAAAAAGACTTTTATTGATGACTCAGTTGATGTCAAACTACTAATTGTCGGTGGTCCCTATTTTCAGAAAGACCACGATTATATGGTTTCGCTAAAACAAGAGGTAACCGATTTAGGCGTTGAGGATTCTGTCGTCTTCACCGGTTTTTTATCCGATACACGAGTGGTTACGACATTGCTTGACATTGTATTAGTGCCTTCTATTATTCCAGAGGCTTGCCCACGCACTATCATTGAAGCGATGGCAGTTGGCAAACCGGTCATTGCTACGCCACTTGGTGGGAGCAAAGAACTGGTCACACCTGAAACAGGAATTTTGGTACCACCTGAAAATGCCGAAGCAATTGCATCTGCTATTGCAAAACTTGCGACTGATCGCGAACAGTTAACGTCGATGGAAAAAGCAGCACGTCAACGTGCAGAGCATTTGTTTAGTAGCGAAAAGAACACGGCTTTGACAGAGTCTGTTTATACAGAACTATTAACAGAATGTTAAAAACTTGGCATTTGCTGTCTAATTTACGAAACTTGGAGAAGGAGTCGCAATGGATGGGGAAAGAGGTAAACTGAGTAGTCCGACTCAGGACGCACAGGTTAGCCAAGGCAGATTAAATCAAGTTTCTGAGTTTATAGGTGAGGAAGTCGGTGACACTTCCGATTGGGTTGAGATTTACCGCACTAACGATGAGTGGGAAGTAAAACTCATCCAGGCGACTTTAGGTGCGCAACAGATTCGCTGTCGTCCTGTACAGGTAAAACAGGAACGCCGAACCGCCCTGTTTGTAGCACCGGAGCATGAGATTACTGCGCTTGAACTGGTAAGTCAAATTGACGTGGCAATTGCTGATAACGAAATTACATCACAGTCTGAAGAAACTGCAGAAGCACTCAAACAACGGGACATGGCTGCTGTCGCAGAGGAAGATCCACAATTGGCTGCTGATTCTGGAGAGATATTACTTGCACAACGCGAAGGTATTGGCAGTGTTGTTTATGTAGAAGGACAAGGGTATGAAATCCGTGTTGGTTCGGAACCTTATGTCACCGTGGCGGAAAACGACTGGGAGGAGTTTACAGATTTCAGCGCGCAACGTCAAGAGTTCGTTATGCTTCTCCGACACGAATATCCGGAGCTTTATGCGTGGATTCAGGAGGAAAAACTGTTAGCTGAATTCATTCGACTCATTGAGATGACATATCAAGATGATGCCCCTGTTCCTGTGCTACCACGTCAGTACGCTGATATTTCCGAGACAGAAACAGATACGACACCCTATAACTCGTTTGCCTTGTTGAGTTTGACAGTTGCTGTGATTTCACTTATCACAGTGCTTTTCCGAGTACCATGGCAAGTCAACCTTGTGTTGGCTGCGTTTGTCGTATTGTCAGGTGTTATAGCCCTTTTCAGGATCCGTATGCAAGCAGAACGTCTTACCGATGATGAAAAAACGGTGGGAACGCCGATGGCACTCATCGCGATTGTGTTAGCGTGTCTGGTTGTCGTGTTTTCGTGGTGGTTGGATCAGCGTCCGGAACATGAGGCACCAGTGAATCCGCCTGTACGCGAGCAGGCAGGGGATCGGTAGGTGCAATTCAGGCAGAAAAATACCTTTAAAATGGATCTGCCTTAATTGACAAATCAAGCGAAATGTGTTATCCTATCTTTCACAGTGATATTTTTTGTCTCTGGGTGCAAGCTTCGGACAAAGATAAAATAAAATGATGTCCTTATGAATCTGACTCTTGGTAATTTTTAGGAGGTAATACCGATGCTACGGATTGAAATTCAATCGCCCGCTCTTGAAAAAGAGGTTAATGCTTTGATCGGGGTTGGGCTTTACCCTGATTCCCACACCTTGATCGTTGATGCCCTTGAGAAACTGGTACATAATAAAAAGAAGTCCCGCCTTGATGCTGCAATTCAACTCTATCAAGCCGGAGAAGTAACACTTGGCAGAGCATCGGAGCTTGCGGGGATGCACCGTTTCGAGTTTGAATCGGTTTTAAAAGCGAGAGGTATCTTGAAAATTGTTGAAGTCGGCTCGGTAGAGAAATTGAAGGAAGGTGTTTCGCTTATCAAAAGTTTTCACAGAGAAAATAGCAAAAACGCGGTAAGTTGTCACCGAAATTGAGATAAAAGATTCTCTCAAATTCCGATCTCCCGACACAATTTTTAGATAAACCTAAATGGAATACCTGAATTTAAAGAACTACAGCATATTTCATAAATACTACATCAACATACGTAGACCTGCAAGCAGCACGAAACCTAAATAGTTTCAGTCTGATATTCCCACTGCACCCCAAACACCGGAAGTCTTCACACTAACTGAAAAACGTTCCGCTTTGAATCGGCATCTACGATGTCCATCCTATGTTGCTGGACGCTTTGCGATTCTTTTTATGAAGTGCTACCATTTCGGTAAATCCCACGCACGTCTTAGGAAATTTGGTCAAAGCGGTTCAATGATTTCCCATCCTTTATCGCCAGTTCCATTCAAATCATCTCCTAACTATAACAGAATGATTCATAATTAAAAGACAATTTGTTGTGGTCCTTCCGTTCATTGCGCTATTTTTTAATCAGGACTTACGCATTCCCCCCGCTTGCGGGGGGATAAAGGGGGGTAAAACCTTGAAAAGGACAAAAAATCAGGGTTAATATCCGTGAAAGGACAAAATTCTAAACAGGGATACTTGAATTTGCGTAAGTCCTGTTAATAATTAATGTCTATGAATTATGGACTTAACTTGTATGTAACATTTGCAATAGAAGTAACGTATTTTTTTAAACAATCGTAATTTTCCAGGTATCTATTACGAGAATTTTTCCATTATTATAACCTAAGTTGCCACTTATGTAGCATAATCTGTTAGATTGTGCATCTTAGTCCGCAAACTAACAGTTTGCTCTACAATATTTCACCTATAAAGAACTATTCTCTATAAAAAACGGTGTCTGTGTATTTAAATCTTATAGGTAGCAATTTGGGTTATTATATAAAAAGTTACCATGAAGCAATAATGCTTTAATAAAGGTATAAAAGGGGTTAATAGAGTGGATAAATATTTTTTAAAAAAGAGTTTATATTTTTTCGGACTATTGCTGTTTATATTTGCTGTTGGATGTCAAAACGACAAAACAGAAGACATCACAAATGTCAAGTCTACGGTTGAAAAGAAACTTAACGTCGTCGCCACAATTAGCATGATTACTGATATTGTCTATAACGTTGGCGGGGATAGGATTGATGTTGCTGGAATTATCGGTGAAGGGGTTGACCCACACCTCTATAAACCGACAGCAAGAGACGCTAAACGGCTGAAGGAAGCGGATATTATTTTCTATAACGGCTTAAATCTTGAAGTCAGAATTACAGGCACCGTCCTTGATAAAATGAAGGATAAAACGAAAGCTGTTGCCGTTACGGATGGGATTGATCGATCACGCCTTCGGGAAGCGTCTGAATTTTTGGGTGGATATGATCCGCATGTGTGGCATGATGTGTCGCTCTGGATGAAAGCGTCTGAAAGGGTTCGCGATACATTAACACAAGTCGACCCTAACAACGCTGAATATTATCGTTCTAATGCGAAGAATTATTTGGCGAAGCTGCAAACTTTGCATGATGACATGCAAATACTCACCACACAGATACCTGCTAAACGCAGAGTTTTGGTCACAACACATGATGCGTTTGGCTACCTTGGAAAGGCTTACGGTTTTGAGGTGCGCGGACTCATGGGGATAAACACAGAAGACGAGGTAGGCATCACTGATGTCAGAGAACTTGCTAAGTTTATCATTGAACATAAAATCTCAACGATATTTGTTGAAACCTCCGCAGCGCCACAAGGTATCTATGCGGTTCAAGCGGCTGTTAAGGCGAAGGGCTTTAATGTTAAAATCGGTGGCAATTTATTTGCTGATGCAATGGGAACTCCCGGGACACCTGAAGGAACATATCTCGGGATGATGCGCTATAATATTGATACTATTGTGAATTCGCTTCAAACGGAGTTAGCTTATCAGGAGTAGTGAAGATGTGAAGTATGATAGGTTATAGTAAAGCAATCTGTTTTGTAAGGCGGGGCTTTGTGCCTCGCCTTTTTTGATTAACATACACGTGTTTGTAGTCATACAATTCATAAACTGTTATGGCAAGCGGAGCGTGCCTACTACTTTTAACGCAATATGCCATCTTTTTCGTTGACAGATTTGGACAAATAAGGTATACTGCTTTTATACAGATAAACATTTTTGGCGTTATACGAATACTATTATGGAGGAGATTATTTAATGACAACATGGTTTAAACGTAATTTGCAGATTTCATTTACTATTGGGGTTATGATTTTAGCCCTATGCATCATAACCTTTACAGAGAGAACTGAATCGCAGGATGCTGCGGCAACTTATGAAATAGACGTAGTGCATTCATCCGTATTGTTCCGCGCAAAACACCTGGGAGTTACATATTTCTATGGGCGATTCAACGAATTCTCCGGTAATATTACGATGGACGAAACTGATGTATCCAAAAGTAAAGTTGAATTAGAAGTAAAAACTGCAAGTGTTGATACTGCCAATGAAACACGTGACAAACATCTGAGAAACCCTGACTTTTTCGATGCCAAGCAGTTTCCTATAATCACCTTCAAAAGCACAAAGGTGAGTGCAAAGGCAGGACAAGAGAATATATTGGAGGTTACAGGTGATTTTGAATTACATGGTGTAAAAAAATCTATCACTATTGATGTTGAAATTACGGGAAAAGGAAAACATCCACAAGTTGGAGAATTGATCGGTTTTGAAACAACGTTTGGAATCAAGCGCAGCGAATACGGCATGACCTACGGAATGCAAGGCGTTAGTGACGACATCCGAATTACCGTAAGTATTGAGGCAGCGCATAAATAGACATCACAGAAAAAATAATAGGTTCTACTATAAAGCGGGGGCGTAAGCAGTGCCAACTTTCAATCAGTTGTTTCTCAATTTGCTTTTGCCTGCCATTGTGTGCGGAGGAATTTATGTTGTCGTAGTATACATAAGGGCACGCGTTAGAGAAAAAACTTCTCTGCTATGGTTAACTGCTATTGCTATCGGAATAGGATACATTGTCGGGTATATCGGGATAGAAGATAGAGTAACCTTTATACCGAAAGAAAGTATACACTGGCTTTTCTACTTCGTTCTTTTTGCACTTTTTAGCAGTACTTATTGGGATTACCCCGGTTGGAGACGAACGATCTCACAACTCATCTATTCAATTGCTCTACCGCGTATACTATTGAACTCATACTTTCAGCATATTTGGGGCACAGTTGAAGGAATTACCTGGTGGGTCTGTTTAAGTATTGGAATTTTTATTTTTTGGAATATAGTTAAACAGAGTTTTTCTGCGATACCATCATCTAATGCTGCCATCCCGTTTATCTATTTTGGGATTTCAGGCGGAACTGCTTTAATTATCGCACTATCGGGAAGTTTGCGAATCGCCCAACATGCCGGAACATTAACGGCTCTTTTCGCTGCGCTTTGGATTCTCACTATTGTTCTAAAACGTAGCCTAAAAATTGATCTCAATAGTAACCAACACGTTTTCTCAATTAGCGTATCCCCGGTGATAACTTTCCTATTTGTTGGTATCTGGCTAAACGGATATTTTTACGCGGAGGTTCCGGCAGCAAGCGTGATTCTCTTAGCAGTATCACCTTTTTTGGCACAGATTGGACAGGGACAAACAATTCAGAAGTTGGGAAGTCGAAAATCAGCTTTTATTCAGGTAGGACTCATAGCGCTTTGTGTAAGTATTGCCGTAATTATTGCAGTAGTTCGCTCAGGTTTTTTGGGTGGAGACGCTTACTAACTATTCAATCGGAGGAAAATCAGAATGCAATTCAAATATCGTAATTTTTCGGGGAGAAACCCGCAGGGTATCATCATTTCATACACTATTACATTTATTCTTGCAGCTATGCTCTTCATCAACGGCTGCGTTAAGATGGAAGCGACACGTAAAGCAGATTGGGAAACTAACTTTACAGACCTACATTTTGTTAACGCAAAACAGGGATGGCTTGTTGGACTTGGAGGCGTAATTGTCCATACAGCAGATGGCGGAGAAACTTGGCAGAAGCAGGAAGTAAGGACTACAGAGGATTTCAAAGCAGTCTATTTTGCTAACGAAAAAGATGGATGGGCAGTTGGTGATAAAGGTCTAATCGCCACAACCGATGATAGTGGTAGACACTGGTACTTACAAAAAAGTGGAACTGTCGCAATGCTACGCGATGTCTTCTTTGCAAATGCAAGAGAAGGATGGATCGTTGGTGAAGATGCTCATGTCCTCTACACAAAAAACGGTGGAAAAACATGGAATCGGTTTGAACATGTAAGTGAATTTCCACTTAACGGCGTTTGGTTCTTTGACGATGACAAAGGGTGGGCAGTCGGCACGTATGATAGAATTTTCCATACCAAAACCGGGGGTGAATCGTGGCAGGAACAGAGTAATCGCTTTGAAGGTGAACGCGATCGAATGATTAATGATAACAAACATGTCTTCTTTATCAGTGAAAATGAGGGATGGATCGCTGGGAGCGATGGATCCATATTCCACACAACAACTGGTGGCATCATTTGGGAACGTCAAGATAGTCGTATTCCGTTGATTAATGGACACGTCAGAGATACCATTAATAGTATCCATTTTATAGATGAAAACTATGGAATTGCTGTTGCGGATGTCGGCTTTATCACCCGTACAGAAGACGGTGGGGATAACTGGCAATTGATGGAGAGCGGGACCGAAAATAATTTGACAGGTGTTCAATTCACTACTCGGAAAGAGGCTTGGGCAATTGGATGGTCTGGTACTATTATGCGTACAACAGATGCTGGCGCAACCTGGGAGATGGTTAGTGGCACGACAGCGAACGATCTGCAGAATGTGCAGTTTACTGATGCGAATCGCGCCATTGCAGTCGGTAAACGCGGCACGATGGCTATAACCAACGATGGTGGAAAAACGTGGAATGAATTAGACACAGATATCTGGGACGGCATTTGGAATATCTATTTTGCGACTGACAAACACGGTTGGGCAGTCGGTGAACGTGGACTCATTGTGCATACCAACGATGGTGGGGCAAACTGGGAACGTCAACGCGCCTCCGCAGCATTTACACTGCGCTCTGTCTATTTTATTAACGCCAAGATAGGTTGGATTGTCGGAGACCTTGGCACAATTCTACATACAATTGATGGCGGAAAAAATTGGCTTCCACAAATCCCAATCGGTGATTTCCACTCACTTATGCTAAAAGGTGTGTTTTTCCTTGATGAAAAGAAAGGATGGGCAATCGGATGGCCGGGTATATGTATCGCTACACAAGATGGTGGGTTGACATGGAAACAGCAGGCTACCGATACCTTCAATGAACTTTACGCTGTCTACTTTGTTGATGAAAACATAGGCTGGATTGTCGGGCAATTTGGTGAAATATTACATACAAAAAACGGTGGAAAGGATTGGAGTATCCAACACAGTCGCACACAAGAAAATTTGAATAAACTCTATTTTGCTGATGCACAACACGGCTTAATCGTAGGTGATAACGGTGTAATGCTTACCACAATCAACGGTGGGAAAAAGTGGGAACTCCAAGAAAGCGGCACCGAAAATGACCTTTACGGATTAGCACTCTCACCCGATGGAGTGGTTGCTGTGGGTAAAGGTGGAATAGCGATGCACTATACGGTTGAAAAAGCGCAATTACCAGCGAAATTGCCGCCTGTCGCTGAGGAACCAGAAGTCGTAGTTGTTCAAGAAGAAACACCTGTTGTGCCTGTGGTTTACCATTGGGATATAATTCGTCAAGCCACATGGCGAACTGATTTTGCAGATACGCATTTTGTTGATGCTGAAAACGGATGGGCAGTAGGATCTGGTGGCGTAATTGCCCGTACAACAGATGGTGGAAAAACATGGCTGCCACAACACAGCGGTGTAAATGAAAATTTACGAGAAGTCGAATTTACAGATGAAAAACACGGGCGAATCCTTGGGGCAAACGTTCTACTTCAAACAGCAGACGGGGGAGAAACTTGGAAACCTATTGTCAGCACAACGCGTCAGAACCTACCACGTATAAGTATGATGCAATTCATAAATGAAAACGAAGGATGGCTTGGTGCATCAATTGGACAAATCTTGCGGACAACAGATGGTGGAAAAACGTGGGAAGTCCAGAAAACCGGTACAACAAATGCAAATATCACGGACCTTCACTTTATCAATAGTCAAGAAGGTTGGGCAGTTGCCCCGCAACGCCGTGATGGCGGATTTATTCTACATACTGTTGATGGTGGCAATTATTGGAAAATTCAGGCGAAGACCAATCAACCGGGTATTGCAGTCCATTTTGATGATCAAAAACGCGGTTGGGTCATTCTTGGTAACGGGAACTCCTTGCTAACTGAAGATGGTGGAGAAACTTGGAAACTGCGAACCACAACACAAAACCCGCGCGGATTGCGGCGTATCACATTCCGTTCACATACACATGCGTGGGGAATTGGGGGTGGCGGTGCATATATCACGAAAGATCAAGGGGTAAATTGGAAACCTGTTCCTGTCGCAACAGGCAATGATATGCTTGCCATGCAACAACCTCCATCAGAAACACGTGAAGATTCTGAAAAGGAAGATGAAGAAGAATCTACATCACAACCAGAGGAATCGCTTGTTGATATATTTCAAAGACAACTTCGTCAGCAACGGCAACAACCCGGCCGCCTCACACCTGAAGGGACATTGCCATCTAACGCTGAGCAGACAAGTCCAAATCCAACAACGGAACAACCACCTGAACGGAGAAGACGGTTCGGACGTGGGGGCGGTGGAATCGCCAGCGTGTACTTCCTTGACGCACAACGCGCATGGGCAGTCGGGAGTGCAGGGAGCATATATCGCACTGTAGACGGTGGGAAAACATGGGAACGTCAGCTTGGTGAACAGCAACGAAATGATTTCCGAGAAGTTCTCTTTTTCAATGACAAAATCGGCTGGATAGCGAACAATGATGGCACCTTATTGGAAACAAATGATGCAGGGCAAACATGGGAGAAACTGGCAATCCATACCCGCCAGCGCCTTATCGGTATCCACTTCGCCAGTCTTGAACCCAAATGGGGTTGGACAATGCGACGAGACGGAACTGTTCTCTATACCACGGATGGAAATACCTGGACAGCAGGTGAAACGCCTGAGCGACCGCCTTTCTTTGAAGGAGATTCCCCCGGTAGATTCTCGGTAAATGATGTTGATTTTGGAAAGTTTTCTGAAGGGTGGGCAGTTGGCAGATTCGGAGACATCATTCACAACAAAGATGGCGGTCCTACGTGGACTCTCCAACGCACTACGACAAACGACACACTTATGAGCGTTGATATGAAATTTGCCCCTCTCGGTTGGGCAGTGGGACAAAGCGGTGTCATTCAGCGGACTATCAACGGCGGCGACTATTGGCGATTGCACGAATCCAATACGGTTTATGACCTGAATTCGGTTTCATTTATTACGAAACGGATAGGGTGGGCAGTTGGACAAGGCGGGCTTGTACTAAAAACGGTAGATGGCGGTTTTACATGGCAACCGAAAATGAGCGGGGTTGCCCAAACACTACATGATATTATCGCACTTACTGAACAGGAACTCTATGCAGTTGGTGAAGAAGGGACAATCATCCGTACAACCGATGGCGGCGAAACGTGGGAACAGGAACACACCGATATTGACAATAACCTCTATGTGATTACGCGTGCGAAAAACGGTAAAACACTTTGGGTTGTCGGTCAGTGGGGTGTAATTCTCCGCAGAAAATTAGACACTCCTCTGCAAGCATCAGCGCGATGATAAATCGCCATCAGTTTTTATCTGATTGAGATGTGAAATCCGATTAGTGTCGCACGAAATGTGATAGGATTTTTCTTGGATATTTGATAGAGAGGAAACAGAATGGTAATGGCGATATTCGGGTTTGTCGTTTTAATTATAATTGGCGGCGGGGTGTTGATAGCACGGTTAGCAACCGTCGCAAAATCTAAAGGTGCCTGGGCATGGGGTTTCTTTATTCTTATCCTCCTTATCAGTATTCCGCTTTTTCTGTTAGGTATTTGTGTGTGGCTGCTTAACTATTACAATATAGATTTCGGTCCTCTAAAGAACTAATTCATTTCCGTAGCAGCGGAGTCTCTGCTGTCTGTCCCTGTGGCATTAGAAGATTTCCCCGCTATGTAGAGAAACCAGAAGGTCAACCCGATGGCAATGACAATCCATATTAACCCCCAAATTTCTGTCGTAAGAAATTTGGTCTCTTCTGCCAGCATTCGAGCATCGGAACGTAAATGTGACCGATCCAGAACATCACTTTTTATGTCAAGTATCGCATAGAGGCAACTTGTTATGCCAATGATGCGTAATATCCAATCATTGACCACCTCAGGCAGAAACAATCCCAAAAGAATAAGCACTACCCCAAAACCGATGCCGAAAAGATAAGTGAACATATCGGATCCGAAACCGATAGTGATTGCCACCATGCCGATACCAATCAACACACTGACGACTTTACCAAAACGAGTCCTTGCTGCTAATAGTAGAATAATACCACCCCATAACAAACTACCAAGGTACCCAGCGGTTAACACCCAAAACCGGGATCCTCCCCATGTATAGGCATGCCCACCCTGTTGCGGATTAACTTGAAATTCTCCGAAACGTCCCCCAGTTGCAATCCCCGCAAGTCCGTGGCTGACTTCGTGCATAAACACAACGAAAATCTTAAGTGGATACATTATCACTGTATTCCACAACAGCACAATTCCAATAAATATTAATAATAGCGCAATGTAACGTTTAAACGGCATTGACATAATGCTCCTAATAACAAAAAAGCATTGCGGCATCATCTATCTCTATATGCCCAATTATAAGCTGTTTTTATTTTCTAAATATTTCGCTTATGAATTCAAAACTAAATGTAAGGAAAGATCACGCACTTTCTGCATCCGTTGAATCTGATGAATTTGCCAGCATCACTGATCGGTTCACAGCAAGGTATAGAAACAAAAAAGTAATCCCAATTGCAAAGACGATCCAAATTCCACTCCAAATCTCTGTTGGAATACCGGTTATCTCCGAAAGAAGTAGTGCATCGGAGCGCGATCTAGTGATGTCAATAATTGGATAGAGACAATTTATAGTGCCTATACAAAGTAGTATCCAATAGTTAATGGTTTTCGAGAAAAAGAAACTTATAGTGACAAGTGCGACCCCAAAACCAATACTAAAAAAATAAGTGAACGGAGGAAAATCTCCATATATTATGAAATTGCCACCTTTAAAAAAATGAAAACCGAAAAATGAGGGCAACCCCCCATCAACAAAAACGACTGTTATGACCACAATGCAGGCACCGATAAAGATACTAATCATTTTGTCCGCATGGGTTCTCGCTGTCAGGAGGAGTATAAGTCCTCCACACAGCAGATTGCCCAGATAACCAGCAATCAGTATCAAAAATCGATATCCACCTAGTGTTAGTACATATCCACCCTGATGCGGATTTATCTCAATCTCGACGATGCTGCCACCCGTGGCAATCGCTGCAAGTCCATGACTCACTTCGTGCATAAACACAACGAAAATCTTGAGCGGATAAATAACCATAGTATTCCACAATAGCACGATAGCGATAAAAATTAAAAGTAAGGCAATATACCGTTTAAAAAGTGTCATTATCTATCCTGTATAGCAAATCCAGAAAATACGTAGGCATTTTGCAGTAGGTGAGCATTGTAAAGCAACGGTCAATTAGGCGAGTAATACTAATGCTAATGTCAAATTGCTTGCATGTTTATTGACAATCTGATATAGTATATCACAAGAGATGGAAAATATACACCCTAAAAACGAGTGCCTTGCACCTCAAAATGTGTGAATGGAAATAAAATCAATGAACACTTTCGGACACCTTTTTCGGATTACCACTTGGGGCGAATCGCATGGTGGTGCTGTCGGCGTTGTTGTTGACGGATGCCCACCGCAGATTGACCTTGATGTATCCGCTGTCCAATATGAACTCAATCGCCGCAGACCGGGGCAAAGCCATCTTACGACACCGCGTCAGGAGGGAGATGTCGTTGAGATACTTTCCGGTGTGTTTGAAGGAAAAACACTCGGCACGCCTATCTCCATGTTGGTGTGGAACAAGGATGCACGCCCTGATGCCTATAATCACTTGAAAGACCTCTACCGTCCTTCACATGCCGATTATACCTATCAGCAGAAGTATGGCATTCGGAATTGGCAGGGAGGCGGTAGAGCAAGTGCAAGGGAAACCATTGGTCGTGTTGCTGCAGGGGCAATTGCAAAGCAGATTCTACGTGAAAAATGTGAAACTGAAACGTTTGCTTATGTTAAACAGATTCATATATTAGAAGCCTCAGTGGATACAGCCACGGTAACACTTGAAGATATTGAAGCAAGTCCAGTGCGATGTCCTGACCCGATTGTTAGTCCGAAAATGGCGGAACGTATTGATCAAGCACGCCGCGATAGAGACTCCCTCGGTGGTATAATAGAGTCTGTTTGCCGTAACGTACCCGTTGGTCTCGGTGAACCTGTCTTTGACAAACTCAAGGCGGATTTGGCAAAAGCGATGATGTCTCTACCCGCAACGATGGGATTTCAAATCGGCTCCGGGTTTGATGGTATAACGATGACAGGCTCTGAACACAACGATGAATTCTACAATGAGTCAGGGCAGATTCGTACCCGCACAAACAATTCTGGCGGCACACAGGGCGGCATTTCAAATGGTGAAAATATCGTGTTTCAAGTCGCTTTCAAACCGACAGCAACAATCGGTAAACCGCAACAGACTGTGGATATGGATGGAAACGAGGTGACATTAGAAGCAAGTGGACGACATGACCCGTGTGTGTTGGTACGTGCTCCTGCTATTGTGGAAGCAATGGCAGCACTCGTCCTTGTCGATCACCTGCTACGTCAGCGGGCGAAATCCTAAAACTTGCACTGTAAAAAAAGTAAAATACGGAAACAATATGGAAGGTCAAACAATCATAACAACACATGATGTTGATGAACTGTTTATCTCTACCGTTGTACGATTGATTCAACGGCGCGCCTTCCCGAACCTACGCAACATCATTGCTAAAACGCATTCGGCAGACATTGCACGGTGGTTTCCGCGTCTCTGTCCCGAAGCAAAGAGTAGCCTTTTCACACTTCTAATTGAAGAAAAGCGAATGGGGGAGGTACTATGTGACCTGAACAGCGCAGATATTAGCGAATTTGTTGAGGAAACAGAAGCGGCAGTTGCCGCAGATGTCTTGCTAACGATGCCTGCGGATGATGTGACGCGAATTCTCTCTGAGCTGCCTGAAGAAAATAAAGCAGAACTCCTAAATCTCATTGAAGGTGCAAACGCTGAGCATATTGAACGACTTCTTGAATATGAGGAAAAAACAGCAGGGGCTATCATGTCCCCGAATTATTTCGCGTTGTCTCAAGAAACTACAGCAGCAGAAGCAACGGAGAAGATTCGAGAGCTCGCTGAAGTAGAAATGCCTCCAATCACTTTTTATGTTTATGTTATTGATGAAGATAATAAATTAAAAGGAGTACTCTCGTTACGGCAGTTGGTGCAAACAAAGCCAGACACACCGCTCAAAAATTTGATGACATCACACTTATACACCGTTCATACCGACATGCCGCAAGAAGCAGTAGCACGTGCGGTTGCTCGCTATGATTTACTTGCTATCCCGGTCATCAATAGCATCGGGCAGCTGGTAGGCGTTGTTACAATTGACGATGTAGTAGATGTGATTAGAGAAGAAAATACGGAAGACATGTTAAAGATGGCAGGGACAGGCGATCTGGATATTACTTCTCGTTCCATCTTTAGAAATACCCGTGCACGTTTACCGTGGCTGCTCGCAAGTTTCGCAGGCGGTTTACTCGCTGTTTATATTATAGGTATTTTTGAAACGCAATTGCAGCAGATTGCTGCCTTAGCCGCTTTCATCCCGATAATCATGGGAATGGGAGGAAATATAGGAACACAATCCTCAACCATTATTGTCCGTAGTATTGCTATCGGTGAAGTTAACATCAAAGATACATGGCGAGTGTTGTGGCGTGAATTCAGCACAGGGGCATTACTCGGAACAACTTATGGCATCTTGCTTGGAGGATTTGCAAGCCTCTTTCCACAATTTCGAGAATACGCTTGGAAGCTGCCACTTGTCGTTGCACTTGCTATATTTGTAAACATGATGATTGCAGCAACGGTGGGTACAATTATTCCAATGTTTTTTAAACATATCCGTATTGATCCAGCAGTCGCAACGGGACCGTTCGTTACAACTGCAATTGATGTGATTGGCATTTTTTCCTACTTTTTGTTAGCAAAAGTTTTTCTCTTTTAGTAAATCTGAATTCATCACCACCGTGAATATAGGACATCTAAAATGGCTACGGCAATAGAAATCAAAGGAATCGCACCTAAAAAAACTATGGAGGCATGTGCAAGGCAGATTATCGTGGCTTATTTCCAAGAAATGATGTCTCACAAAGCGGGCGCAATTGATGGCGCTGATATCGAATTCGTACACGATATGCGTGTTGCCTCGCGACGGTTACGTGCTGCAATGGACAACTTTGCTGCTTGTTTTCAAAAAGAACCGTTCAAAAAACATTATAAACAGATTAGAACGATCACACGGACAATGGGAGCGGTCCGCGATCTGGATGTCCTCATCGCACGTTTTCAAAACGAGTTGCAAACCTTATCAGAAATGGAACAAGGCGATATTCAAGGATTGATTGAACATCTACAGCAGGAACGAAAAGAAGCGCGAAAACCGATGTTAACTCTGTTTATAGAACTTGATGCAAGCGATTTTGAAACACAATTTCTAACATTTTTTGAGGCAAATGAATGAAATGGCAAAACCGCAAAAAATCACTGGACTCAATCCAAAACACAGTTTTCACGAAAATGCCCGGATTATCCTTCCACAAAAGGTTACAGAGGTTTATAATTGGGAGCAGTTTATTCGGACCCCCGCGCGGCGCGAAGAACTACACAACATGCGGATTTCTATTAAACGGCTTCGGTATACGATGGAGTTTTTTGCTATAAACTACGATAAACATTTTACTGAATTTATTAAAACTATTATTGATTTACAAGATGTACTTGGCGATATACACGATAGCGATGTAGTTTTGGAGGTCTTAACAAATTATAAAGAAAAACTTCAACCTACTGAGTTGCCTGGGGTTGATACACTTATCGCACGCACCCGCGAAACTCGCGATGTCAACTATCAGGCGTTTTTAGAAAGATGGGAACAATTATCAGCAGCAGGCTTTAAACAAAAATTACTCGCAATTATTGCGTCATAGAAAACGTACGTTATAGTAGATTTTGGCATTTTTTGGATACTTTGCACCAGCGAGGTAGGAAACCTCGCCTACCGAGGGGTGAAAGTGTATAATTATTTTCATAATTCACCATAAAACAAAACTGATATAAAAGGAAATAACAATGAACACCAATGTAGTCGGAGTAGATATGGGTGGCACTAAGATTCTCGCCGCCGTTGTTAATGAAGAAGGTAATATCCTCAGCACAGCAAAAATTCCAACGAACGCGAAAAGCAATACATCTATTGTTATTGATCGGATCGCAGATTGTATCCGAAAGGCGATTAGCGAATCCGGTGTTAAAACTGAATCAATTGGCGCAATCGGAATTGGTGCCCCCGGACCGCTTGATCCAGAAACAGGAGTCGTTATTTTTGCACCAAATCTCGGATGGAAAGATGTACCGCTGAAGACTGAGTTAGAAGCACGCATAGACATTCCAACATTCGTTGACAATGATGTGAATGTTGGAACACTTGGCGAACACACGTTTGGTGCTGGTCGTGGTATGCAGAATTTAGTCGGAATTTTTGTCGGCACTGGCATTGGCGGTGGTATTATTCTGAACAGTGAGCTTTTCCACGGTGCCAGCAAGACTGCAGGAGAAATCGGGCATATCATCGTTAAAGCGGACGGACCGAAATGTGGATGTGGCACACGTGGATGTTTAGAAGCACTCGCGAGCCGAACCGCTATGGCAAAACAATTTCAAAAAGCGATACTTAAAAAAGGGAAAAAAAGTATCCTCACAAAACTTACTAATGGTGATCTCGGATTAATACGGAGCGGCACTTTAGCTAAAGCACTTCGTAGCAAGGACAAATTAACACGCAAAGTATTCAAAGAAGTCACAAAATATCTTGGCGTTGGTATCGGTTCTATTGTGAATTTCTTGAATCCTGAAATGATTGTTTTAGGTGGCGGTGTTGTTGAAGCACTTGACGATACGTTTATAAAGAACATCCGCAAAGCTGCAAAGAAGTTTGCACTACCCGATACACTAAAAGGGGTTCAAATTGTTAAGGCGGAACTCGGAGATAATGCGGGTGTGCTTGGTGCAGCAGCACTTGCAAGACAAAGACTCAAAGCAGGATAAGCATCAAATTTGAATACGAGACTTGAAAATGAAAAGGGGACGGATCCATGTTAGTTGATGATAATAGAGAAGAACATCGAATGATGATTTTCAGTAACGATAGTCATCCTGTACAAGAACGGTTAATCGTAAACAATAAGTCGAACGATCAAGGTATCCTGGCACAGAAGGTTCACGAAGAATCTTATACTGTGACCTTGTATGCGTTGCTAAAGGATTACGGTCTCACGCCTGTTTTTCGGATCAAGCCGCGGATACGTTTTCATCGTTCTAACTACGACAACCTCTCATCAAGTGCCCCTCTCCAATATAGCCTCAACGACATTATCCATTTTGCTGAACTGAAACGCGGCACTGTTTTAATGGAGAAAATTGACGATGCCAAATTAGCGGAGATACTTGGTGACGCGCCAACCATTGCAGGAATGGCAGACGATCCCGCTTTGCAGCTCGTTTCGCAACGTGATGTAACGCTTAGAAATCCTCCCTTCAAAACTAAAACAAAGGTCTTTGGCAAAAGTGAAGACGAAGGTGTGGAAGAGGCAGGTATCCCTATCGGTTCGTTCCTTGATGCCCTCAATCAACCCCAACGCACCGAGCAAATTTTCAGAAAGTATTCACGCGGCAGCGAGTTTGCACGCGATTTACGAAAGGCTTTGGAAAACTACGAAACGTATGAATTTCAATTCGGTATCTATTCCCGATATGAGCGGCGCGATTGTGTTTTAGCAGGAGGCAATGCTGAAACAAGTGGATACTATCGCGCAACCTTTGACCCGTGGACAGCACTCGGATATATCCGTACCAGCGGCGATAAACAGCAGTTTCAAATCCTTGCACATGAACGCGGCACGCGATGGGAACACAAGGTGATGTTGGAGAAACTTGATGCCTCAACGCTTGAACGGCTCGCCACGGAAATCCCTGCACTCCGAAGTGAATACCTAATTGGACGTGTTTTGTCCAAAAGCCAAACAGCATTGACACGGCTCGCGCAACTTCGCAAATCACAACTAAATCTGACAACCGATTTGGATACCGGATATACCCTTCAGTTAGAGGTGCCTATTCCTGAAAAACGGTTCTCTGTAATAGACCATCGCCGAAAATTGCGCGCCGTGTTTAATGGTAACAAAGGTTACCACCTACATCCGCTAAACGGAGAATTTGTTGAAGAACACCTAAACTTGGCAAAAGGTATCCGAGACGGTGTTGTCTGGACACTTGATAACGTCGATCTGTTGACAGGCCCTCTCCCACTAACAGAACAGGATGAGGAATTTCCTATCACTAAAATCCTACATCAAAACAGATTTGTGGTGCGTTCCGCAGAAGAACTTCGTGAACGTCTCCCAAAGAATGGATTTGGGAAGTGCTGGAATGAATCTATTGACGAAGGCGGTTATACCGTCCTTAGCCAAACAACTGGCAGAGTCTATACCGTGGGTTACGGACGAAAGATTACCGGCAATATCCAGAAAGGCGAAATAAAAAAAGACGACACAGCGCACTATCTCTCCATTGAATACTTGGGAATAGATCCATCACGTGCAGAAACCTCACGTTTTGAGGTGCCAGCAGAAGCACAACGAAGTTTCTTTGATAAACTCTTTAGAAGAGAACCTGTCCCGCCTTACTATAGTCAACTGATGCAAACCGAAGTACAGGTTATTGACGAGATGAAAACACTCGCGCGGCACTGTAAAGAGAAGTTGAAGATTCCTTAGGTATTATTTTTACGTTGAAGGTTATCTCTGTGAGGTGAAACAAATGATACGAAAACTTGAAGTTAAGGGACTCAATAATCGTCTTGATGGTGAGTTTGAGTTCAATGAAGACTTGAACATTTTTACTGGACCTAACGGTTCGGGAAAAACGACTTTACTAAAACTAATTTGGTACCTAATTAGTGGAAATCTTGAGAAAATTCTTTTTGAAATATCGTTTTCTTATCTTTCAATTGAAACTGATCGGTTTTCTCTAACAATGAATCGGCATAAGCCTGAAGAACTTATGCTGGGACTGGACTTTGGGCCTGGAGGTAGCCAGCACCGTATAAAGATAGATCCTGAGACCAATACGATTAGTCAAAAAGCTATTGATAATATAGATACACTTGAGAAACGAATCACCGAATCATCTAATGAAAGTCTTTTTTTTCCTTCGTTCAGGAGAATTGAAGGCGGTTTTTCAATTGGTCCCAGAAGTTCGAGAGATACTAAGGATGCAGCTGCCCTAAGATCATTAAGTGCAACGACAGAGAAACTCGTAACAGCAATATCACAACTGTCAGACGATATGTCTACCGAAAGACACAAGTTCATCGTCTCAGTTTCAACTATGGATATAGTAAAATTACTATCGGAAAAATACGTTGATATTTATCAAGAGATCAGCACCCGCCAATCTCATGTATTAGAACAGATTTCCAGAGAAATGAAAAATAATTCTGATAAGGACAAAGTTGGTGAGATTCCTAAAAATGCTTCCGCTGTTCTGGAGGCTATCCAAAAGGTTGATAAGGAAACAGAGCAATTAAAGAAGCCAATTTCTGTGTTGTCTGAGTTGACTCGAAAAATCCTGCGATACAACGCAATTCTGATAACCGAAAAGTTAATTCTTGGAGAAAAAACCGATGATCTTGCCTTCGGAGAAGAAAGGGATGACATTGCAATTGAGGAAATAAACGATGCAATTTCCTCCGACAAACTTTCTTCCGGCGAAAAGCAGATGCTCAGTTATTTGTGTTACAACGCTTTTTATAAGAATACGGCTATTTTCATTGATGAACCAGAGTTGAGTCTTCACATCGATTGGCAGAGGCGTTTATTTCCAACTTTGCTGGAGCAAGGGCAAAGTAATCAATTTTTTGTCGCTACACATTCACCTTTCATATATTCAAAGTACTCCGACAAAGAATTTCTGCTTGACGAAGATCGCGGAGAAGGTTAATGGCACAGCGACACCCTACGGTGGACGAATTGGTTTCTATTCTTCGTAGATCTAAACTTCCAACGGTTGTTGTGGAAGGTAGAGATGATATGCAGATATTTCGGTGGATGGAAGGTCTCCTTGAGGTTCACCAAGTCGATATTCTTGGCGTAGGTGGCAGACCTAATCTATTTGCAGTTTATGAGAGAAAAAGCGAATTTGACCACTTGCCTGTTGCATTTATCGCAGATCAAGATAAGGAATTGTTTACACAACTTCCAATTGGCTATGACGAAATTATTTGGACACACGGATATAGCATTGAGAATGATTTATACGCGGGTGCTGATCCAAATTTAGAAAACTTGATGGATCCACAGGAAGCGACTGAACATAGACAACTATTAGATACAATTGTAGATTGGTTTGCATTTGAAGTTGAAGAATTTTTAGCAGGTAGAACCCCAGAGTTTAATCACCATTGTAATGAAGTTGTCCCTCAAGGTCAGACTGAAATAGACGATGGCTTTCGTCAACGCCGAGGATTTTGCCTTCCCAATTCAGAACTCAAACAACAAATAAAAGAAGCATACCAACTTCAACTCAGAGGAAAACAACTTTTTCAAATGTTGGTTCGTTTTCTTAGCAAGTCTAACAGGCGAATCAAGCATAGTACAAGCGGTTTGTATGAAATTGCGTTTAAAATGACCCCTCGGCACCCCCTTATGGATAGACTAATCCAAGAAATTGAACAAAGAATTGCAGCGCATAAACCAACTCCCTAAATCTCATTAAAAGTGACAAGAGGAAACATCAAAAAACAGATGCCAAACCCCAGAAAAGTCCTTATCACAGGTGCAGCAGGTTATATCGCCGGACGCATGCTGCCAGCATTCCGCGAACGTTATGATCTCGTTCTACTTGATGTGAGAACCGAAAATCGCCAAGGAGAAAAGGTTGAAGATATTCAAATCGTTGACGTTAGCAACCCTGACCGTGACCTATACAAACACTATTTTGAAGGCGTTGACGCAGTTGTCCACTGTGCATTCCAAGGTGGCGGTTTTGAAAATGAACTGAACAACATTCAGATGGCATACAACGTCTATCATACCTGCTGGGAAATGGATGTGCGGCGCGTCGTTGTCTGTAGTTCTAATCATGCAGCAGACTATTATGAGCGACTTATCTGGGCAGGTAAATGGGATTTTGTAACGCCAGAGATGCGTCCGTTATCAGATAATTTCTACGGTTGGGCAAAAGAGGCTTACGAACATCTCGGTTTTGTTTTTGCGACAGGTTTCAGGAAAAATAAAAAACTGCAGAATGTGCAAATACGCATCGGTGCGCCGCGAGAGACAGATATGAATGATGTCACAGCAGATAACTATCAGAAGATGCACCGCGCACTCGGCGCATATCTGAGTGTTCGTGATCAGGTTCAACTCTTTGTCAAGAGTATTGAAACTGAAAATATAGAAGACGAGAACGGAATCCCGTTCCAGATTTTCTACGGTATCAGCGACAATTCACATAAGTTCTGGAGTATCACCAATGCACGAGAGGTGATAGGCTATGCGCCAGAAGACAACAGTGCATTCCGTTTTGCTGAGCGGATCGCTGAAATCCTCAAACAGGAAGAAGACGTATAATCCCTCCTTTTAGTTTCAAAACACAATAGAGGCATTTCACACACAAGGATTCTCCAATGCCGAATGTCACACCCGAAGAACTCACCAATATTTGTCTAAACATTTTCCAAAAACTGAATATCCCGCCATCAGAAGCGGAAATCGTAACCCGTTCTATGGTAGATGCCAATCGCGTCGGACACGATTCACACGGCGTTATCCATCTCCCAAAATATGTGCGAGAGTTGGAAGCAGGACTAATCCAACCCGATGCACCTACAGAAACGCTGCACGAATCAGCATCTATTGCGGTATTAGATGGTAATTGGGGTTTCGGTCCCGTCATTGCTACGCGTGCCGTTGAATTAGCAATTCAGAAGGCAAAACAAACAGACATTAGTTCTGTTGCGGTGTCAAGATGCAATGAGGTGGGGAGGTTAGGTGGATATGCGTGCCTCGCCGCTAATGCCGAGATGGTTGGATTGCTCATGGCGAATGACCATGGCGGTGGTACGTGTGTTGCACCGCACGGCGGCATTGAAGGACGACTCTCTACCAATCCAATTGCGTGTGCAGTGCCGATTGAAGGACAAAATCCGATTGTGTTAGATATGTCTACAAGCATTGTTGCATCCGGAAAGATTCGGGTTAAACAACATCGCAACGAAACACTGCCACAAGGTTGGCTCATTGATGCTAAAGGCGATTCAACTACTGATGCTGAGGATTTCTATGGAGTCCCGCCTGCTGCTATATTACCTCTTGGTGGGATTGCAGCACACAAAGGATTTGGACTCAGCGTGATTGTGGATATTCTGGCAGGTGCGCTGACAGATGCAGGGTGCAGTCGTAGCGAGGATGCACGCGTTGGTAATGGGTTGTTCGTCCTTGTGATTAATGTTGCAAGTTTTAGAGAATTTCCCGGATTCAGTGCTGAAATAGAAAGATTTATAGAATATCTCAAGTCTGCAAAACGTGCTGATGGTGTTGATGTAATTCGGATGCCGGGGGAACGCGGTTGGGATGAACAACGTAAACGGGAACAGGAAGGTATTCCAATAGATATGGAGACATGGCAGCAGATTCAAGCACTTTTGTAAGTTTCCGTGCTGTCCCTTTTACGAAGTGGACAAGCCAAAATCGCTTGACAACATGCGGTCCAACAGGTATAATAGATAACGCTGATACAATACAACCTATTTCAATCTTCCAATGTAATGCTATTAACAATTACTACGACCTATTCTCCTGCAACGGACCTTGGGTTTCTGTTGCATAAGCATCCTGAGCGCCTTCAAACCTTTGAACTTACCTTCGGACAAGCACATGTCTTTTATCCAGAGGCGAATAAAGAAAAATCTACCGCTGCCTTATTACTTGATGTTGATTCCGTTGGGTTGGTTCGGCGGTATCGCGGACAGGTTAGCGATAATTTTGCGTTAGCCGAGTACGTCAACGACCGTCCTTATGCTGCCTCCTCATTTATGAGTGTAGCAATCGCGCGGGTCTTTAGAAGTGCTTTATCTGGGCAGAGTAAAGAACGCCCTGAACTTGCAGAAACACCTATGCCTTTAAGTGCAAAGTTGTCCACGTTACCTTGTCGAGGTGGAGAAAAGTTCTTGAGACGACTTTTTGAGCCACTCGGTTATACTGTCCATGCTGAAAGACACGCCTTGGATACACAGTTCCCAGATTGGGGAGAGAGTCGATATTTTACCGTCACGCTTGATACTACTTGCCGCTTGCGTGAACTCCTCACACACCTTTACGTTTTAATCCCTGTACTTGATGATGAAAAACATTACTGGGTTGATCAAGCAGAGATCGAAAAGCTCTTAAAACATGGTAGTGATTGGCTTTCCGATCATCCGGAACAAGAATCTATTGTCAATCGTTATCTAAAATATCAACGTAGACTTACCCGTCAAGCACTCGCTCAATTGCGTGAAACAGATGTTGATAAAATTGAAGAACAGGTTCAAGAAGAAGTACAAATTGAAGAACGACTGGGACTGAACGAAACCCGTTTAGCTAAGGCGACTGAAGTAATCAAACAAGCGGGGGCAAAACGGGTTCTGGATTTAGGGTGCGGTGAAGGTAAACTTCTTCGTAAACTAATGGCAGAAAAACAGTTTGAAGAGATCGTAGGAATGGATGTTTCACATCAATCGTTGAAAATAGCACAACAACGATTGCATTACGATCGATTGCCAGACAAACAGAAGGCACGACTCAAGTTTTTTCAAGGATCGCTTTGCTATCGAGATAAACGTTTAGAAGGTTACGACGCAGCAGCTGTGATAGAGGTAATTGAGCATCTGGATACTTCACGTCTTTCATCTTTTGAGAGGATTCTATTTGAATTCGCCCGCCCTCAAATGGTTGTGTTGACGACACCAAACGTAGAATACAACATAAAATTTGAAAATTTGCCAGCGGGTAAATTCCGACACAGAGACCATCGTTTTGAGTGGACACGAAACGAATTTCAATCTTGGGCATCAGCGACTTCAAACCGTTTCGGTTATGCAGTCACCTTTCATTCGATCGGAGAAACAGATGAAGGTGTTGGTTCACCCACGCAGATGGCTGTGTTTACTCGCGAAAATCCTAATGGTGAAAAATCTTAAAATATATGTTCCTTTGTCTGTAAGATGTTTTAGAAGATATGCATATCAAAATCCCTGATCCTTCACTTGTAATTCTTATCGGTGCTTCAGGTTCGGGCAAGTCCACCTTTGCGCACAAGCATTTTAAGCCGACTGAAATCCTTTCATCCGATTTCTGCCGTGGGCTTGTTTCTGATGACGAAACTGACCAGTCTGCAACAACTGATGCTTTTGAGGTACTGCATTTTATCGCTGCGAAGCGACTCGCCGCCGGAAAATTGACAGTGATTGATGCTACAAACGTTCAGCCGGATGCACGAAAATCACTGCAATCACTTGCACGGGAATATCACTATTTAACCGTTGCCATTGTCTTGAACATCCCACCAAAAGTTTGTCAAGAGAGAAATGAAACGCGTCCTGACCGAAATTTCAAACCGCATGTCATCCGTAATCAGACCAGTCAGCTACGTAGATCACTACACAGTCTTAAGCGTGAAGGTTTTCGGAACTTCCTATATGTCCTGTCTAACCCGGAAGAGGTTGAAAATGCGCAAGTGGAACGGCAGCGATTGTGGACTAATCGCACGGATGAGCAGGGCCCATTCGATATTATTGGCGACATCCACGGATGTTATGACGAGCTTGTTGAATTACTGGTCGAACTCGGTTATGAAATTTCAACAAAAGAGGATGGTAGTCCTGTTGTTATTTCTCCACATGGTAGAAAAGTCATTTTCGTTGGGGATTATGTTGACCGCGGCCCTAAGGTTGTTGAAGTGTTGCGATTGGTTATGGAGATGCAGAAAATAGGTATAGGAATCTGTGTGCCGGGGAATCATGATACAAAACTGGTTCGCGCGCTTCGCGGAAAAAATGTGAACCCAACGCACGGCTTAGCAGAATCACTATCTCAATTGGAGAATGAATCAGAAGAATTTAAGGCACAAGTTGCAGAATTTATTGAAGGTTTAATAAGCCATTATGTTTTTGACAATGAAAAGCTGGTAGTGGCACATGCTGGCATGAAAAAAGAGTTTCAAGGCAGGGCATCCGGACGCGTCCGTGAATTCGCTCTCTACGGCGAAACGACAGGAGAAACAGATGAATTTGGCTTACCTGTTCGGCTAAATTGGGCAGAGGAATACCGTGGTGCTGCTACTGTTGTTTATGGGCACACACCGGTTGCTGAACCACACTGGATAAATCGGACTATTAACATTGATACCGGGTGTGTTTTTGGTGGTAGCCTGACAGCGTTGCGGTATCCTGAAAAAGAGCTCGTTTCTGTCCCCGCTCGCCAAACCTATTATGAACCGGCCAAACCGCTGCTCGATGAATCAGACAAAAGAGCTTCATCAGAAAAGCAAATTGATGAAGGTATCTTGGACATTAATGATGTTGTAGGACGACGCGTGATCAGCACCCGCTTAAATCACAATGTAACAATCCGTGAAGAGAATACCATTGCAGCACTTGAGGTTATCAGTCGTTTTGCAGTAGACCCAAAATGGCTCATTCACCTGCCTCCGACTATGTCTCCAACTGAAACTACAAAAATATCCAACTTATTGGAACATCCTGCCGAAGGCTTTGCTTATTATCGCAATCAAGGTGTATCCAAAGTCGTTTGGCAGGAAAAACACATGGGATCGCGTGCTATCGTTATTGTATGCAAAACCCCAGAAATAGCCAAAAAACGTTTCTGTACTTCGGAAGATAGGTTTGGTGTCTGTTATACACGGACAGGCAGACCTTTTTTTGATGATGTCGCGATGGAAACGGAACTGCTCAGACAAGTCAAGGATGCCGCAGATAGTATTGATTTTTGGGAAACTCTGGAAACGGATTGGTTCTGTCTTGATTGTGAGTTAATGCCGTGGTCTGTAAAAGCGCAAGAGTTATTGCGACAACAGTACGCGCCTGTTGGTACTTCTGCCCGTGTTGCTATTGGAGATGTAATTGCGTCATTAGAAGCTGCAGAGAAGCGAGGGATTCAGGTGAATGAGATATTGCCCAGCTATCAACAACGTTCAATTGCCGTTAGCGAATACGTCAACGCCTATCAGCAATATTGTTGGTCCGTGCAATCTATTACAGACCTGAAACTCGCGCCGTTCCATCTATTGGCGACAGAAGGGACAGTGTATTTTGATAAAGACCATTTGTGGCACATGGAGACTCTTTCAAAACTTTGCAACAGTTCAGAGGATAATCTGTTGTTCGCAACGTCTTATGGCATGGTTGACCTAACCGACCCCAATAGTGAAACTGAAGCGATCCGTCAATGGGAGGAACTCACCGCACAAGGTAGCGAAGGTATCGTCATCAAACCTTTAGATTTTATTGTCAAAGGCAAACGTGGGATCGTTCAACCTGCGGTAAAGTGTCGAGGTAGAGAATATCTTCGTATAATTTACGGCCCCGAATACACATTGCCCCACAATTTAGAACGGCTGCGCACCAGAGGATTATCCCTCAAACGTTCACTTGCCATCCGAGAATTTGCGTTAGGTGTGGAAGCACTTGAACGGTTTGTGCATCGTGAACCGTTGTCTAAAGTTCATGAATGTGTTTTCGGTGTATTAGCACTTGAAAGTGAAAAAGTTGATCCAAGACTATAACATATTTCTACTTAACATTCTTCCGTCAAATCCCTATGCTTTAGTGTGTGAGTGGTATCACTGAGAAATTTATTACCCGATTTGGTTTATAGTAAAACTTACAATTAATGGGGCACTTCTGTACCGCAACCTGTATGAAGATTAATTTATTAACTCGGTAATTTTCTATCCGTACGAGGCAGGTGTACTCCCCGCTGGCGAGGTTTCCTAACCTCGCCAAATTACCGAAATATTTTCTTAATCTTCATACAGGTTGCGGACTAAGATGCACAACCTAACAGGTTATGCTACAACTTCTATTGTCCGTTATGTCTCCAAAACAGGTTAATCAAAGTGTCAAAATAATTTCAAAGTTCACTATAAGTTGCCAAATTTTTCTTGACAATTAGTGCAACATCCATTAACCTACTCATAGACTACAATCTGTCAGCAATTTTTCACGACAGTGTTTCGGATTCAATAAAGGACACGCATCATGGAACTAACAGAACATCAAATCAATTTCTTTAACACGTTCGGTTACCTATCAATATCGGGCATGTTTTCACCGAGCGAAGTGGAGTGGATTACTGAAGAATTTGAAATCTCGATTCAAGAATTTGGAGGCGGCAAGGACCATGATGGGACTCGCCGCACTATGTTCGGAGGTCCCATTGAACACCGGCCGCGCCTCTGCACACTGCTTGATGATGAACGTTTGAAGGGGCTTATAGGGGGTGTGCTTGGAAAGGATTTCAACTACGCCGGCGGGGATGGAAACTATTATACAGGCGATACGGGCTGGCACCCTGATGGTAACTGGGGAAGACTTTTTGCATGCAAAGTTGCGTTCTACCTTGACCCATTGACGCGTGAAACCGGATGTTTGCGGATAATTCCGGGCAGTCAAAACCCCACACATTTTGTTCGCTCCCAAAAAATTGATCCGAATCAATCGGAGGCGTTGTTCGCTATTCCACCAAGCGACTTTCCAACCAATATTGCTTTGGAAAGTACGCCTGGTGATGTCGTAATTTTTAATCACGACACCTATCATGCATCATTCGGCGGGGGAACCCGGCGGCGGATGTTCACAATGAATTGCACACAACACTGCAAAACAGAACTCGATTTAGAGACTCTGCATCAGTATTTAAGTGTCCATTCAGCTGGCGGCTACAATATTGATACTGGTGCAGGCATGTTCTTTCCTACTATGGTTGACACTGCCAACGAGACACGAAAAACCCATCTACAGCAATGTAGTGACATCCATGACGAACTATTTCCACAATATGCACGGCGGTCTTAAAGAGTCATAATCGGTTTCTGTCCAAACTTCCCAAACTCAAATATTAGGCTTGAGATTGTAGTTAACACAATTAGGGCTTATGCACAGAAGCATTCAATTGTCGGGTTTTTTCGCAATATTTTAGACACGGCGCGACCAGTGAATCAACGCCAAATACGCGTATGGTATTTGGGCGGGTTGATCGGACAGAAAGAGACTTTTGAAAGAAGTGAGAAATTATTGGAAAATTGAATGCCTCTGCCTGCGCAATGTCAAGTATTTTGGTTATATTGAAGTTAAGACTTAAGATTTCGTATCCTGAATAGTAATTCCACTTTGTTGTAAAATTTAAAAGGAAATGATTGGAGGCACTTATGTCCTCAGCTGCAGCGCGCACTTATCTTACGCCTCAAAAATATATCTCTTTTGAACGTAAGGCGACCACAAAACACGAATATCTTAAAGGACAAATAATCGCAATGTCCGGTGCAAGTTTCGCGCATAATTTCATCACGTTGGATACTGCCACCCAGATTAATATCCAATTGATGGGAGGAAAGTGTCAAGTTGCTGCAAGCGATATGCTCGTAAAGATTACACAAACAAACTCCTATTTTTATCCGGATATTGTCGTTTTCTGTGGTGCCCCCATATCTGAGGATAATAATTTGACACGCTCCTTAATCCAACTCTCATAATAGAGGTGCTTTCGCCTTCAACTGAAACCTATGATAGGGGTAAAAAATTTGAGGAGTATAAGCAGATTGAATCGTTGCAAGAATATCTTCTTGTTTCTCAAGATCAAATTAGTGTAGAACACTACTGCCGCCGAGAGACTGAGTGGCTGAAGCGTGAGTATAAGGAACTTGATGATGTTGTGGTTGATTGGGGATCCGGAGGATATGCCGTTAACAAAGAAGCGTGAGTATAAGGAACTTGATGATGTTGTGGAGATGCGTTCAATTGAATGTATGTTGCGTTTGCAGGATATTTACGCGCGCACCGAATTGGCATTGAATACGTCCTAATGACCAAAAGGATATAATCACAGCAACACCCATATATATGCTTATCTCATTACACAGTCGCAAGGACAACACGTGCTATGCCAGCGTAATCCTTAATAAACCGATAATTCTGATACGTAGATTGTTCCTTAAGCAAGGCTTTAACCGATTCTGCTTGTTTGTCTCCAATTTCAAAGATAAGTTTGCCTTTAGGCTGAAGGTAGTTTGGTGCTTCTGCAACTAAGCGGCGAATGACAGATAAACCATCTTCGCCAGCGAAGAGGGCAATGTGTGGTTCATAATCTTTGATATCCGGACTTAAGGAATCACGCTCACTGGACATAATGTAGGGAGGGTTAGAAACTACCCAATTAAACCGTGGAGGTTGTAAGGTTTTAATCGGTTCAAAAAGATCGCCGTGCAAAAGGGTAATGTTTTCAGCACAATCATGCGTATCCCTATTTTTTTCTGCAACTGCCAATGCATCCTTAGATATATCGGTTGCAATGATTTCCCATTCTGGCATATTGACCGCGAGCGCAGTTGCGATCACACCACTTCCCGTGCCAATCTCCAACAAACGTTGTGGTGTGTCTTTTTGCGTCTTAAGAATTGTTTCAACGATAAATTCTGTCTCTGGGCGCGGGATTAGCACCCTTTCATCAACGTAAAAATCCAGCGACATAAACTCCTTGTGGTTGGTAAGATAGCTGATCGGGGTGCGTGCAATTCGTTTTTTAATTAACTCTCTAAATACCGTAAGATCGTCCTGAAAAACTGGCATATCAAAGTGGAGGTAGAGTTGCAAGCGGCTTTTTTTGAGCAAGTGCCCGAGTAACACTTCAGCGTCTAAGCGGGGGTTTGGAATATTATGCTTTTCAAAATAACCTGTTGTCCACTCAAGGAGTTCAAGCACGTGCCAGATTTTGGTAGCCATAAATTCTATCTGATTTCAGAGAACTCCATAGTGTGAGATAGGAAAATAGGGAGGGGAAACTGTGAAGGACGAATAGGGGACACTCCTATTCGTCTCTCCATCCTTCATTCAAAATCTAAGATCAATTAAAATACACTTAGTTTCCTTCGTTTTTTAACATTTCCGCTTGGTCAGCAGTTGTTAACTTTTCGATAAACGGGGCTAATTCGCCATCTAAAATAGTTTCTAACTGGTGAACACTAAATTGGATTCGATGATCAGTAACGCGTGATTGAGGGAAGTTGTAAGTGCGAATTTTTTCGCTCCTGTCTCCACTACCTACCATGGACCGACGGGTTTCCGCGCGTTCCTTGTTCAGTTCCGCTTGCTTTCTTTCTTGAAGACGGGCTCGGAGGATCTTCATCGCCTTTGTGCGGTTTTTATGCTGTGATTTTTCGTCTTGTTGGGTGACAATTATCCCCGTTGGCAGGTGTGTAATACGGATAGCGGAATCCGTTGTATTGACACTCTGACCACCCGGTCCAGAAGATCGGTAAGTATCAATCCGTAATTCAGTTGCTTCATCTATTTCTAAATCAATTTCTTCTGCTTCAGGTAGCACAGCGACCGTCACAGCAGAAGTATGAATTCGCCCACTTGTTTCAGTTGTAGGTATTCGTTGGACGCGGTGGATTCCACCTTCATATTTGAGGAGACTATATGCGGATTTCCCTTCAATTGAAAAGATAACCTCTTTGAATCCTTTTAACCCGGTTGCATTTGCGCTCAGCATTTCCACTTTCCAATTCTTTCTTTCTGCGTATCGGGTATACATGCGGAAAATCTCTGCGGCAAATAGACTCGCTTCCTCTCCGCCTGTCCCTGCGCGAATTTCAATGATAACATTTTTTTCATCATTCGGGTCTTTTGGAATAAGAAGCATCTTAAGTGTTTCTGTCAACTCGTCTTTTTGCTTTTCAAGATCATCCAATTCCTCTTGTGCTAACGCCAGCATGTCCGCGTCACTCTCTTCTACCAGTAACGTCTGTGTTTCTTCAATAGCAGTTTCCAGCTGTTGATAATCTTTATACGCAGACACAATTGGCGAAAACTCTGCATGCATTTTCGAGAGTTCCTGCAGGCGTTGGGGATTAGAAATTTGTGCAGGATCACTTAATGATTTTTCGACATCAATGAATTTTTTCTGAATGTCTTTGAGTTTATCAAACATTTCAATTCTCTTTAGAGAAACAAGCTCCACATCCACGCGAGAACGTAGCGTTGGATGTCTTTTAAATATGCGTCAATTGGCATCATAATGTTATGATTTCTCAGTTAATCCATAACGACGGCGGAAACTCTCAACACGTCCAGCAGTATCAATAAAACGTGCCTGTTGTCCGGTGTAAAATGGGTGACATTTTGCGCAAACGTCCACGCGCATGTCTGATTGGATTGTAACCGTTTGATACGTAGCACCACATACGCAGTTGATGGTGCATTCAGTTGTTTCTGGGTGGATTTCAGGTTTCATAAAATCACTCCTTTCATTAGTGCATTTAGGTGGTTAGTATTGATGATATGGTGAACTTTGAAATTATTGGGACACTTTCATAAACCTGTTTTGGAACACAACGCACAACAGTAGTTATAGCACATACTTTGAGTTTGTGCATATTAGTCCGCAAACTAACAGTTTGCTCTACAAAGATTTTACCGATTGTCCCACATGCTTTGAGTTTGTGCATACTGATTAGATTTAATTTTCATTTTCCGGTTCTGGAGGATTGAGAGCGCTGTTTGCCTGTTTGGGCAGCATCTTCAACCATCTTTTCAAGAAATTCTTCATTCGATTTCGTCTGACGGAGATGTTTAATCAAAAATTGCATTGAATCCGCAATGCTCATTTGGCTGGTCAATTTCCGTAAAATCCAAACTTTGTTAAGAACATCAGTTCCTAACAATAGCTCTTCACGGCGTGTTTTTGATTTTTCAATATTGATTGTCGGGAAAATCCGCAGTTCTAACAGCGTCCGATCCATGTGGATTTCCATATTAGCAGTGCCTTTGAATTCTTCATAGATATATGTATCAGATCGACTTTCAGTGTCAACAAGGACAGAAGCGATAATTGTTAAACTCCCACCCTCCTCAAATTTGCGTGCGGCACCGCAAAATTTGCGAGGTTCTATAATCGCCATAGCGTCTAATCCGCCCGAAAGGGTTCTCCCACTGTGGGGTGCCGTCATATTATGTGCCCTTGCAAGACGAGTCATGCTGTCAAGTAGAATCACAACATCCTGTCCACACTCAACCATCCGTTTTGCTTTTTCGATCGCCATATCTGCAACTTGGACGTGTCGTTCTGGATGTTCATCAAAGGTAGAGCTAATGACTTCACCTTTAACCGTTCGGATGACATCGGTGACTTCTTCCGGTCGTTCATCGATTAGCAAAAAGATAAGTGAAACTTCTGGATGATTCGCTTCAATACCGCAGGCGATGTTTTTGAGAAGTGTTGTTTTTCCGCTAAAAGGCGGGGCAACAATTAAGCCGCGCTGCCCTTTACCGATAGGTGCCATGAGATCAATGATCCGTGTTCCGAATTCGGAGGGATTGTGTTCTATTTTCAACTGTTCATAGGGAAAAACCGGCATGGGGTCGTCGAAGGGGGTTCTCGTCTTGACAGATTCAGGCGGTTCACCGTTGACTTTCTCGATCTGTAACAAAGCAAAATAACGTTCTGTTTTGTTCTCCGATTTCTTTGGTGGACGCACTAAACCTTCAACAACATGTCCGGTTTGTAATCCGAACAAACGTATTTGTGAAGAAGAAACATAAATATCTTCATCGCTCTGCAAATAATTAGAACGCGGGGATCGGAGGAATCCGTAATTCTGATTTTGGTCATCCAAGATTTGCAATACCCCTTTTCCGTAAAGAGGAATATTTTTCTCAGAGACCTCTTGTAGAATCCGAGTTATGAGTTCATCCTTCCGAAATCCGTTGCTGCCTTCAATACCATACGATTCTGCCATGGTATTTAAAGCTGAAATCTCCATATCCTGGAGCTTGCCTATTTCCAAGCTCTCCATAGTTTTCATACTCCTCAGTACTACCTATCTCGATTAACTTATTAGGAGCGCGGCCCTTACTAAGTCGGCGCGAAGTGGTTAAAACGGAATCAGGTAATACTTGTGAATCTGACAGAATCCGCGAGAGACCGCAGTCCTGTCTCTGCTATGCTAAATATATACCGGACTGTGAGGCCGGAGTGGGTAAAAATAATATAATAAATGCATTTTTAGAACGTATTGTACATCGTAGGATTTCATCGTGCCCCGCGGGCAACAAGCCAGCAGTCACAACCGATATGTCCTGGAGGGTCGTGTCTGACAAAATGTAGAATTTAGATTATCTTTTGGGGTCCGTATGAAAGTGTTGGCAGGAATTAATATCCTTTTTACGTTGGGACCGAATGCTTGATCCATTGATTGTGAATCATATCAATGTATATTATACATAATTTACTGTTAAACGTCAAGTTTTTCTGAAAAAAATTTGTATTAAGTGGTGAATTGAGGGCAGCCCTATGTGTAGCATATTACACGGAAGTATGTCGTAAGTAAACCTTTAGACGTACTTAACATAGGTAAAACTGTTTTCGTTACAGATTATCGTTGATAGTCTGTAACGAAAACCGAATCAATTTCTCTACTCGCCATTTGCTTTTAAAGGTTTTAGCCTCCGCAGCACTTTAGCATTGTACTTATCTTTTTGTAAGTAGTTTTCCCAGAGTGTGATGGCATCATCATTGTAACCTTTAGAAACATAGTAATCGCCAAGTGCTATCACAGGAATGTCTGATCTGGGGTCTTTCTCTATAGCTTCTTTGAAGGCATCAATAGCGACTTTTTCGTCACCTTTGAGCAGGGCTATCTCACCTTTTGCATAAGGGAGTAATGGATGCTCAGGATATTCACCAGTCAAAGTGTCAAGCAGGGTTTGCGCATCTGCTTCTCTACCCTGTTTGAAGATTGAGATTGCCGCAAGAATCATTCCATAACCGTATTGATGTGTCAATATCTGTTTTTCCGCTGGATTTTCAGATTTTTCCAACAGACGTTTTGCGGTTCTGGCAGCAGCTTTGTACTTGATTTGTGCCTTACTATATTCCTTGTATTTATAACACACATCTCCAAGGGTTTTCATAGTAATGAAAGAATCCTTTTTTTGTTCAACAAGATCTTGGAAAATACCTGCAGTTTTTCTGTCTTTCAAACGGAAGTTCAAAACTTCAGCGAGGCTTTGTAATGCATCCGTATCTTCAGGATTTTTGGCTACAGCTTGTTCAAAAGCCTCTCTCTCTTTTTCGTAATCTCCCAGTTTTTGATGCGTCTTACCGATTAACCAATACAGTTCTGAATCTTTGTTGCGATTTAAACCGACAACAGAATTGAATGTTTCAAGTGCTTTTTCATATTCCTCATTCGTATACTGATTCTGTCCAGTACTGATTACCGCATCAATTACTTTGCCATCTTTGCTTGCAGCTTTTTTTAGAACTTTTGCTGCCCTTTGATGCATTCCTAATTTGCGGTAGCAAATTGACAGGTGTAGATAACTATAAGGATCAATTTTTACCTTCTCTGCTTCTGCCCGTGCGATAGCATCAAAGTATAACGCCCCTGCATTACGATAGTTTTCATCACCGTAAAAGAACCCTGCGATCATCAGTTCTGCGTCGTAATAACTGCCCTGTTCATCTCCCGCGATAGCGGTTTCTCCGCCAAAGTTTCCCATCACTTCCTCCGCGGAAATTCCAAAACCGGAATCCTCTGCGGCAACTTTGGATCCCATAGCACGGCTTTTTTCAACACCTCCCCGAGGACGATTCATTTCCCGACGTTCTTGTTGCCTTTTCAGTGCCCTTCCGATCTGTGTATCTTCAGGATTTTCCGGTTCAGGAATGGACGCGTTGAGTTCAGTTAGTTCTTCTTTTGCCTTTTCAATGTGCGATTTTGCAGCGTCAATACTGCCATACTTCTTAACTGTAAATTGAAGGGTCCGTTTTGCCTCCTCATCATCCTTAATCAATTCACGCTGTATTCGCGCCTTATTAATAAGGGCTTGTGCAGCTCGTTCACTTTGCGGGTTACGGTTGGCAAAACTATCAAAAGCTTCTACAGCTTTTTCATACTTTTGCCCTTCTTCATAACTTTTGGCTAACATCAGGTGTGCGCTGTGACTCAACTCCAAATGAGGGAATTGGTTGATAATTGTATCAAATTGGGTTTGTGCTGCTTCGTAATCTTTTTCTCTATAGTGGTGCATCCCAAGGCGATAGTGTGCCTCAGCAGATTCATCACTTTCAGGCGCTTCAGCGATGATTGCTTCATAAGCCTTAACACCTTGTGCAGGTTGATTCATTTTCTCAATGTAAAGTTTACCCATTGCGAGTTGGGCTTCCCGTGCGTTGGCAGTGCCAGGTTTAGTATTAACAATATTTTGGTAGGCTTCTATTGCGCCACGGTAATCCTTTGCTTCAACTAATTTATCTGCGGTACCCATAGCACCACCGGATAAACAACCGATTTGCACTACTGTTACAAGAAAAAAAGTAGTAAGCAGGCAGTAGTTGATAAATTTCATGATTTTTCTCCTTGCTAATATGAATAAGACATTTAATATCTAACTTACAAAAACCAATAAATGAGCTTTGCAATAAAATGAATTATTGCCGGACTAATACATCTGTTTTGATGTGCATTGGTCAATTAGGCCTAAAACATCCTGACGACTATATCCTTCTTTTTCTATGAGGTTGTCACAATCTACTCTATTTTTTTCATCTGGTCCTTTGCCAGCTTCGAGAATGGAATTAGTCAACCAACTGGTTCGCACTCCGTTTATACCGGAGGTGTAATTTGCGTCATAGTCGCCTTTCACAAGACCGACAAGTTGATCAACTTTGCTGCGTGGATATCCTTCGGGGCGCGGATATGAAAGTGGTTCAGCTTCGCCGCCTTTTGGGATAAAGCGAATACCATTTTTAATTTCAATTGTGCCTTCATCCCCTTCAAGAATGACCCATTCTTCAAATCCAACACGTGTGTTTCCAAGAATAGTGATTGTTCCTTCTGCTCCGTTGTCAAGTTTCACGTCAGAGTAGGAATTAATCTCAACAAACTTCGGCACAAGATTTCCGTCATTATCTTCAAATTTCATGTCCGTTGTACCGTACACTTCAGCAGGTAACTTGTTAGTCATCCAAAGGAAAATATCTTGTAGATGACTACCCGAGTCGTTCGGCTGTCCACCACCGGAAAAGCGAGGGTCACCACGCCATCCACCTGCTCCCCAACGTTGTGCCATGTATACTTCAAACTTTTGCAAGTTACCGATGAGACCTTCCGCAATTGCACGCCTGCCTGTGATATAGGTATCTTCGTAGTGACGTTGATACCCACCAACGAGGTGTAAATCGCTGCCAATAGCGATCTTCGTTATTGTAATCGCATCACCGACAATATTTGCCATCGGCTTTTCAACGATTACATGACAACCCGCGCGGAGCGCGTATTTCACATGAATATCATGCAAGGAATGCGGTGAAAAGACTCCGACTATGTCCAAGTCTTCATGATTAAGCATTTCCACAAATTCATACTCGCCGAGATAACGTGTCATGCTATCGGGTTTATAATCTTCAACCCGTTCTTTAAGTGCATTTTCTAAAGCATCTAAACTGGACTCATAAGCGTCTGCTGCTGCAACGACTTGGCAATCCGGACGTGTTGCAAAGCCCATTGTATTTCCGCGTCCTGCGCCGCCGGGTCCAATTACACCAACTCTTAAAATATCGTTCTTACTTGCCATTATTTAATGTCTCCGAGGTAGGTCAAAAGAATTTATGTACTTCGTTATGTTAATTCTGCGTATTCATACACTGGAAGTGTAACAGTTCTGTCAGGTTGTTGCTGATTCCATACTATTTGTTGTAAGCGGTCAACAGTTTTTGGTGAGAAAAATTGCTCTCCTGTTTCAATATTGACTCGAGCAGGAACATTCTCAATTATAAACAACTTTCCATCCATTTCAAGCGTGTACGTAACCTTTTGGTCAATTAGGTTTTCATCAATGAGGGTCATAGAACAATCATGGCGGTTTGTCAAAGTTAAGTAAAGTCTATCACAAATCTTGAAGTGTGTCAATTTATTTATATGTAATCCATTAGAAAATCAAATCAGCATGCTTATCCCTTAAAAACGCGGAAGAGTTTTTTAATTGGATCGTAAAACTCATCAACAACACGTTCTTTAAGTGGAATAATCGCATTATCTGTAATTGTAATATGTTCAGGGCATACTTTCGTGCAGCATTTAGTGATATTACAATACCCGATACCGTCCTCATTTTTCAATTCTTCTAACCGATTTTCAGTATCAATAGGGTGCATTTCCAAGGAGGCAGCGTAAACAAAGAATCGGGGGCCTATGAATTCATCGTGTAAATCATGCTCACGTAGGACGTGACAAACATCTTGACAGAGAAAGCATTCAATGCATTTTCGGAACTCTTGGATATGGTCAATATCCTCTTGTTCCATGCGCCATGTGCCATCTTCAGCATCAGGTGGGCGTGGTGTGAAAGGTTTCATCTTTTTTTTGACTTTAAAGTTCCACGACACATCAGTAACGAGGTCTTTGATAATCGGAAATGCACGCATCGGTTCAACGGTGACAGGTTTGTCCAGCGGTAAATCGTTGAGGCGTGCCATACACATTAATTTCGGATTGCCGTTCACTTCAGCAGAACAGGATCCGCATTTGCCAGCCTTGCAGTTCCATCGCACAGCGAGGTCGTTTGCTTGCTCCGCTTGGATACGGTGAACAGCATCTAAAACGACCATGCCTTCGGAGACTTCTGTTTCGTAATCAACGAATTGTGCTTCTTCTGCATCTCCGCGCCAAATTCTAAAAGTTGCTTTTGCCATTTTGGATTCCTTCCAATGTGTCGTGCTTATCCCATTTCCTCTATAATTTGCTGGGACTCTTCAGTCAATTCAGGAACAGGTTCACGCCGAATAGCCATTGTGCTATCGTCTGCTTTTTTGAGAATAGTGTTATATTTTCCTGCGCCTACTTCTTCCTTCTCTGGGTAATCATCACGAGAATGCGCGCCGATACTTGCTCTGCGTTCAAGGGCTGCGAGTGCAATCGCCTCTGAAACGGTGAGCAGACAGTCAAGGTCAAGTGCAGTATGCCACCCCGCATTGTATTCTCGATTGCCGATGGCGTGGACGTTGTCTGCTTTTTCACGTAAACTCTGAATTTCCTCTAATGCTTGCGTTAGACTCTCCTGACTGCGTGCGATCCCTACTAATTCTTGCATCTTTTCCTGCAGTTGTGCTTGAATTTCGTAGGGGTTATCACCATCCTCTGGATTATCAAAGGGTTTGAGAACATGTTGAGCAATTTCATCTATTGCCCCTTCTTCAAGAGCAATATCCCCATTTTCGAGGGCAAATTGTGCAGCGTATTCACCCGCCCGTTTCCCGAAAACAAGCAGGTCAGATAAGGAGTTACCACCGAGTCGATTGGCACCGTGTAAACCTGCAGCACATTCGCCCGCTGCAAAGAGTCCCGGCACACACGTCATTTGGGAATCGGCGTCAACACGGATACCGCCCATAATATAGTGTGTCGTAGGACCAACCTCCATCGGTTCTTGCGTGATGTCAATGTCTGCAAGTTCTTTGAATTGGTGATACATGCTCGGCAGTTTTCTGCGTATATGTTCAGCAGCGTTCGGGATTTTCTCTTTAATCCAAGCGATGTCTAAAAACACGCCGCCGTGTGGACTGCCTCTACCTTCCTGAACTTCGCGTACTATACACCGCGCGATATGGTCACGAGTCAACAATTCAGGAGGTCTACGTGCTTCGCGATCGCCTTGTGTATAAAGCCACCCTTCTTCGGGATTGTCTGCTGTCTGATTCACATAGAGTTCGGGGATATCGTCAAACATGAAACGATTACCTTCACTATTTGTAAGAATTCCACCTTCACCTCGAACGCCTTCAGTGACTAAAATACCTCTGACACTTGGTGGCCAAACCATACCAGTTGGGTGAAATTGGACAAATTCCATATCAATTAATTCTGCACCAGCGTGGTATGCAAGAGAATGTCCATCACCAGTATATTCCCAACTATTACTTGTGATCTTGTATGCTTTTCCGACTCCACCTGTTGCCAAAACGACTGATTTTGCCGAAAAGATTTTGAATCTTCCTTTTTCCCGCTCGTAACCGAAAGCACCTGAGACCCTATCCCCTGTTTTGAGAAGTGAAACGACGGTATTTTCCATGTGTACTTCAATGCCTTGATGGATACCGTGATCTTGCAAGGCGCGAATCATCTCTAAACCGGTTCGGTCGCCGACATGAGCGAGGCGTGGATATTGATGTCCGCCGAAGTTTCGTTGTAAGATGCTACCGTCTTGTGTGCGATCGAAGAGCGCCCCCCATGCTTCAAGTTCACGGACGCGGTCAGGAGATTCCTTCGCGTGAAGTTCTGCCATCCGTGCGTTAGAGAGGTATTGTCCACCCTTCATTGTGTCAGCAAAATGAGCCCGCCAACTATCCCTTTCATCAACATTTGCTAATGCAGCGGCGACTCCACCTTCCGCCATCACGGTATGTGCTTTTCCAAGCAGAGACTTGCAAACAAGACCAACTTTCAGATCACCTGTGGCTGCCTCAATTGCAGCGCGCAGTCCTGCGCCTCCAGCGCCGATTATTAAGATGTCGTAGTCAAAAGTTTCGTAAGATGCCAACCTAAAATTTCCTCTCTAAAAAACATGCTTAAAACGTAATCCAATCTTTAAAATCATATACTGAGGCAAGAAAAACATATAAATCTGAAAAACCTACCCAACATAAACTCATCCATGCCCACAACATGTGTTTGCTGTTTAGACAACTGATACAGTTATACATATTTCTACGTATTGGTGCTTTAGATAACAGATCAACAACCCCACCAACAAGATGCCTTAAAGAGTGACAACCGAAGGTATATCCACCTAAAAGGACTACATTTCCTGCTAATATGATAGTTCCTATTCCAATACCAAATTTTCCATCTTCAAACCAGAGTGCCTTCCATACATCATAAGATAGGATTCCTATGAATATAATAGCAATGTACATAAAATATCGATGGATATTCTGAATAATCAATGGAAATGAATGTTCACCACGATAGCCTTTGCGTGGTTCTGAAACTGAGCATGAGGGTGGGTCTGCCCAAAACGCCTTGTAATATGCCCCGCGATAGTAGTAGCACGTAAAGCGGAATCCGAGTGGTGCCCACAAAATGAGAACAGCTGGTGTAATGAATGGTGGCATCCATTCTGGCATGACTCCGAACCAACTATGTGAACCATCTGGACTAAAAAGTAATGGCGAGTAAAAAGGCGACAAGTAGGGATCATGAAGGTAATGTTCCCCCCAAAAAACACGAAACGTCGCGTAAAGGATGAATACCCCTAATCCAATAAAGACTGCTAAAGGTTGTACCCACCAGGTGTCTTTACGCTGGGTTTGAAAGGGGCGGTTTTCAACTAATGTTAGTTCTGGATGTGCCATAGACAATTTTCCTTCTATATCTAACAGAATACCACATTTGAAAAATAAGTGCAAGGACGTTAAGAGTCGTGCGTGTATTAGGTTTTTCTTTCATTTGCGCCTTCTTTAGTTTTTGGTGACGGCGGGGGCAGATATTTGAAACCGAGTGCTTTCCATTTCTTTTGGCTCGCTTTCAAGTAATCGTAAAGTTCTTGTGTAGAATTGAATTGAATTGAGCAGCCAATTCCTCTTTTATTCGGTAGCATTCTTCAAGGATAGGATCTGTGCGTGTATTAGGTTTTTCTTTCACGTGCATCTCCTCCATTAACTCTGTTGGTGTGCAGAGGTTTGTAGGTTTGAACCCAGCGGCCTGACATACCTCTGTCGTTTCAATGTAAACTCTTGGCTTAACTTCAGTATATTGTAGCATGAAGTAACATCTATGTCAAATTAACAGAAAACTAAAATTTAAATGCATGTTCACAACGCCAGCGTATGTGTCAAAGGTTCCCAACCGAGCAATCGTTTTGCTTTTGAGAGATTGATTTCGTTTTGTTCATAATCGCCAGCAATGAAAACAGCATCAAATCCTTCGTGCTCAACAGAAATTGCTGCAAGATATGCCCGCGCCAAATCTTCTTCATCTGTCCACCAGATATGTACGGATGAATCCTTTGGTTGGTTGCGGCGTTCTAACCACTGTTCCCGTGTTGACGGACCTGTAATGCGTAGAGCGATGAGAGACATATCATGTTCTCGAACAAAGTATTCACAAACCTGTTCACCAAAACTTTTTGTTAAACCGTAAACGCCAGGATTATCTCTCGGAACGATGTCTTCATAAGGGTAACTATTTCGGGTGCGTTCATGCACAGTGAATGTGCTGGTGTAGACACCTTGCTTAATTCCTGCCTCCTTCGCGGCGTGCAGCAAGATATGAAGTCCTTTAGCGTTCACATCATAGTTTGCCACAATGTCTGGAAAATCTGCGACAGACGAACGGTCGCTTGTGGGACGCAACATCACCATGTAGACAAACGTGTCCATACCTTTTAATGCTTTCTGTACAATGTCCGCATCGGTAACGGTCCCGTGGATATATTCTATAGATTCGTCTTTAGGTGGTGCGAGGTCAAGCACGCGGAAATTGTGCTGTTCCTTCATGTAAGGAAGCGTCATTGTTCCGACGTGTCCTGAACCACCTACAAGTAGAACGTTCATTTCTCAATGCTCCTATTTCAGTTATTCTTTGTATGCATAGTTACGGTGCTGAATCCGTAGGTCGAAGTTATCATTTGGGTTCCACGTTGGCATATCCGATGGCACTTCGTAAGCGAATTGTTCTGTATCTGACGAATACGGATTGGTGCGGCGTTCATGAAGTGCACGTTGGTACATTTTGCACCGTTGCGTCAGGAATTCGATTTGCCACCATTTATAACGTGTGTTCCATCTCGGTGTCCGCTGATCAAAGTAGATAACTCTGCGGAGTGTGTCGCTTGTGTTGATTTTACTGCCGTGCAAAACTTTGGTATGGTGAAGTAGAATATCACCCGGTTCCACCTCTGCAGGCACAGCATCTGGGCGATCAAAATTGACTTCACCTTTATCAATGATCTCCTGCGCCTCTTCGATGTCCCAAAGATGGCTTTTTGGAATGACCCATACACATCCGTTATCAACGGTAGAATAATCAATGTATATGTCAACATTGAAGATTGGGTGATTTTCTCGGATTGTATTACCGTCCCTATGCCATCTGACAGAGGAACCATTTTTCGGTAATTTAAAGACGAGTGACTCCCAGCATGGAATAAAATCAGGTCCGATAATACGGTGCAATAGGTCTCCAATAAAGGGATGCCCAAGCAACCGTAGAGAAAACTCGTTTGGGTGTGAATGGAGATAGGTGAGATAGTAAGGAATCCCTTCGGGCCCACGCATGCACCATTCATCTGCTGGACCGCCATCTAAAATCTCATCAATCAGTCGTTGACTTTCGCCTTGTATGACAGTAAGTTCATCTGATTGGATAACTCCTTTAAGAATGAGGTATCCGTTATCGTTGAAGAATTGAATTTCGTTATCAGTAATTTTTTGCATAAATATTGTTCCTATTTCTGCCCGAACTGTGTCAGGCACTTGAAATATTGTCCGTCACAATCGCGGCATGCCACGCTGAAACGAACTCATGGACAGATTGGTATCTCAACTGTTTATCCGCATTCGTTGCTTTTTTCGCGACGTGCCACATTGCATCATTCCCTTTCCAGTCATCTCGTGAACCGTTGTTGTTTGCAAGTAAGACAAACGCTGTCCGCCCTAACATAAAGACGTTTGTTCTTCCGTCAATTCGTTTTCCTTTTTGAAATTCCTCTGGAGCCATAAAGCGGCTTGAACCGTACAACCGTCCGCGATCGTTTCTGAAAGGGCCCGGATGGTAGTGGTCGAAATCGTACAGATGGACATGTTTTTTCTCAAAGTCGTAGATAATACAGCCATCATAAAAGTCTTCTGCAATGAAACCTCTTTTTTCAATGAGGATGTGGACATCATAGATAACGTTGAGTGCCGCAATTATCTCATCTGCTGGCAAAGCACAAAACCTGTCACGTGGATGGACTTCATCAGCTCTTAATTCCTTCTCAGGACGCAGCCCCTCGCCATCTACCCAGTCGTAGACCAATGTAAATCCATTGGAAGTTGTGAAGGCGTTGTGCAATCGTGGGAGTGCCTCATGCTGTACAACGGCGTGAAAGCGCACGGCTTGCTTGAGCCACGTGATGGGTTGCGGTGTATCTGCATATTTGACGAACCAGTGTTGATTGTCCACTACTGAACGAAAGGATTGACACCCTGAGTCGTGTTCTGGAAATCTATATGTCATTTCACCAATTTGCTTCAGATATGTTTCAATATCTGTGTTAATTTCTGTAACGTTCAGAAGCGGATGTCGGGTGGGCATTTCTATGTCCTCATTGGGCGCGGCAGAACCGTTTGTGTAAGTTTATAGGATTGGATAATAGTATACACCAAAATTAGAAAAAAGGCACGTTTTGTTTATAGTTTGCGGAGTGCATTTTATAGCAATATAAACCTTCCTGAATATGCTACAGATAAGGTGTCAAATCCCAGAGATAGATCGCACCGTCATGTCCACCGCTTACTAATAAAGTACCATCCTGCGAGAATGCGAAGCACTGGACATCGGTAGTATGTCCCCAGAAAGTGGCGATGTTCTTACCTGTCGCTACTTTCCATAAGCGGATGGGAACTTTCTGCAGACCTTTTTGCCACCAGGCACCAGAGGCTAAATATTGTCCGCATGGTGAGAAACATAACGTAATCGGTCTTTGACTTTCTTCGGGCTGTGGTAGGATCATAAGCGTTTTACCATCTGTCGCATCCCACAATGTAATCTCACCCCACTTACCACCAGCGATTATGTCGCCACGCGGTGAAAACGCTATTCCGGTATCGTAGCCACGATATGTATATATATACCTTCCGTCACGACTTGGCACCGGTGTTAACGGAAGTTCAAATATCTGTTCGCCTGAATCAACATCCCACAAACAGGCTTTCCAATCCCGTGACCGTGATATACTTGCGAGTTGTTTTCCATCCGGGCTAAATGCCAATCCACTCGGACTATACGCCAACCTATCGGTAAATTCTGAATGGTTGATGACCGTAGGGTGCTTTTCCCAACTTTTACTTCCTGACCGCTCCCAGATGTGTATGTTGTTGTCTTGATCCCCGCTTGCGATCCGGTGTCCCGTGGGTGAGAATGCTTTGGCGCGTCCCAAACCTGCTTCCAATGGCAGGAGTTCAACAACAGATTCACTTTTGCTTACTTCCGATATCTTTAAATTATCTCCATATTGGTTGAGGGAAATAATTCGTCCGTCATCTGAACGGTAAACAACATGCGAAGTTCCGGGCAGTTTTTCGCCATCTGGTCGGTATGACCGTCTACTCGCGACATCCCATAAGAGGACGTTATCACGCCAAAGCCCGGCAGCGAGCGTCTTTTCGTCCGCTGAAAAGGCTAACGTATCCATTGTAGGGATATGTCCATGAAGGGTAAAAACGGTATGAGTGTCGGAATTATCACCTTTCGTCCAGATTTTGATTTCACTCCGGGTTTCTACTGCCAATTGTTTTCCGCTGCCTGAAAAACAGGTAATCCAGTTATTCCCTCGATGTTCAAACTCGTCCAGTTTTTCGTTCTGATCTATATTCCAGACCTCAACCTTGCGTTCAGAAATCACAGCGGCAATCAAGCCATCCTCTGATGAGTAGTGTGGAAAAATCCGGGCATCTCCATAATGAGTATGAATCGTTTCCAGTCGTTCTTTTTCTAAATCCCAAATCCAAATTGTGCCATCCGAACTACCAGCAGCAAGCTGCCTTCCATCCGGTGAGAAGCAGAGTTTCTCCATTTCCCCAGAATATTCCGTGAAGCAGCCGATTTGTTCACCTGTTTCCATGTGCCACACTGAAATAGATTCAGGCTCGGCATCCGACTCGCGTTTTCTGCCTGCTAATAGATTTGTATCAGAAGAAAATAGGAAAGGATAGATACCTTCCGTAGTAGAACCGAGTTTAATTTCGCTGAGCTGCCTTCCAGTATGCGGACACCAGATGTAAATGTTACCATCATCACCATCGCTGATCGCAGCGATACACTGTCCGTCTTGGGAAAAAGCGAATTTCCGAATATAATGCCTGTTCGGTACTTCTATCTGTGTGATACAAACGCCACTTTGAACATCCCATATCTTTAGACCTTCAGCAAAAGTGTACGTGACAATCTGACTGCCATCGGGGGAAAAACTGATGGCATCGGTCATTCCGCGTTCGGTATCCCAAAGTGCGATAGGAGATAGCGTGGAAAGTTCATATAACCAGAGTCCAATTGCTGATGCCACTGCGAGGTACTGTCCATCCGGCGAAAATGCCATATCACGGACGCTACCCCGCCCCAATCGAGCAACTGCACCTTCAGGGAGTGCCCAGGTTGTCACATCATTTCCATTTGCATCTACTGGCGCTGAAACAACGAAATTTTTGTCTTCCATCAATTTGCATTCCTTATCAACAAAACAGCAACATAAAAATAGCGTGAGCAACTTGATAAGCTACCCACGCCAATTACTACTTCCGTGATTTTATGTTTCCCCACGTAGTTGCCAATTTGTTATGCGCTTGCACAGCCAAGGCTTGATCCATATTTTTCTTTATTTCCGATGCTGTGAGCGCAACACTCCACATTTTGACTTCATCAATACTACCGTTGAAGAAATTGTTGCTTCCGCTGTTCGCGCCGATGGACATGCCTACGGATGAGAAATCCATCTTAACAGCACCACCAGAATCCGCTTCACCATCTTTTTCACCATCAATATACATGATGTCCTTATCCTGATCTTGTGTTAAAACGAGATAGTACCATTGTGGTTCAAAAGCATTGTATGTGCTTACGACTTGAAATTCCTTAGCTTTCGTGGCAACGTAGCATCCGAAAAGTATTCCGTTACGGTTGAACGTCAGATGTGGTCGGCCACCGCCTTGTAGACGATACATAATATCTATCCTATTACCGCCAGCAATTCTGTCGGTAGGTTTGAACCATAATTCAATTGTCATTTCCGCTGGTTCAGCAACACCGAATGCGGGCACAGTAACGGCACCGTTGTTAAACTTTAGTGCCTGCCCCACAACACCTTGAACCCATTCCGCATTTTTGATTGTGCCTTTAAACTTATTTGCGGAAATGTCTTCGGTTGTGTCACCGTTACCTTCATCAAATGGGAAATTAAAAATTAGATCTTCGGCTGGATTTGCTGCGAAAGCGATTGTACCACATAACATAAGAATAATCGTTGTGAATAGAACAAACAACTTTCTCATGGTTGAAATTCCTCCAAAAATTTCAAAATTGAATTGCCTTATTTTATTCAAAACAGGTTTTTGTGTCAATGTACACGGTTTGTTAAGTAACGCTTGCAAGTATCAAGAAAATTGTATATTATGGTATGTATCACAACCGTAAACCCATTTGAAAAGGAATCTTTTTATGCGCGAAAACCTTTTTGTCCCCAATAAAATGCCCTATGCTAAAGGAAAAAACAGACCAGACGTAACGTGTATTCTGTGTGCTATTGTGGAAAAAGATGAAAAGGTTGAACGACTGGAAGTGCATCGGACAGAACTCTTTACGATTTCACTCAACCTTTATCCATATAGCCCTGGACACCTCTTAATTTTTCCGAATCGGCATATAATTGATACGCGCGAGTTGTGTTCTGAAGAAGTCCAGCACCTTCATGATCTCCAATGTCTCAGTTTTGAGGTCTTGACGCGTGCTTATCAACCACGAGGTTTTAATGTAGGGTATAATATGGGTGAAGCCTCTGGCGCAAGTATCCCGCATCTACACTTACACGTTGTGCCACGCTATCCACGCGAATTGGGTTTTATGGACGTTATTGGCGGAGCAAGGATTATCATAGAAGATCCGAATGCTACGCAGGAAAAACTTTACAAAATTTTTCAGGAGATTTCAGCTAATAGTCAGGATCAATAACAGTATATGGTGAAATATGGAATAATCAAACACTTCACTTGTAGGAGCGATCTCCGAATCGCGACCGAACAAGAAATAGTCGGGAATCGGAGTTCCCTCCTACAAACCCATAATGTAGAATTATTTCTAAAATTTACCATATATTTAATTTTGTAATGTAGCACCTTCTGGGCGTGGTGCTGTTGGTCTAATGAGTTTTTGTTCGTAAGAACGATATGCAAGTTCTGCTAAATGTGGCGTTTCAAGTCGGATGTTTCCTTGCGCGCGCGAGTGCATGATGGCATCAAGAATACCTGTTGTTAGCAAGGTACGTTCCACAGGATATTGCGGCACACCTGTCACGAACATCTCCTCAATATTAAGACTCAGATAGCTAAAATGAGCATGTGGCGGTCCGTTTTGTAGATAAAATTCTGTGGCGTAGACATTTTCACCATGTTTCCCTGCATAAGCGAAATCCGTAACATATCCATTTAGCATCAACACAGCGGAACGAAAACCATCCCGATGCTCTATCAGGAACAGCGTTGGGTTCGAACATCCTTCACGCACTGTTTTATCCGGACGGTTTTTGATTTGTGCGCACGCTGCTTCTGCTAACTCCAGGCACCACTGCTCCGATTCAGCTGCTTTCCATACTGCCTCACCTTCAAGGCATTGAATAGCAATTACACCAGATTCTCCACCTTTTCGACGTTCTGTCATACATTGCAGCGTTTCAAGCGCGTGAAAGCCGTAAGACTCCACGCCGCCGTAGCCTATCCCGATAGCCGATTCTAAGGGCGTATCAAGCGCGTGCTCCAAAAAAGGTTGTCGCCAACAGATAGGCAGCGAAGAACCTGCCATGAACGGCACATCAAGTGTTTTGGCTCGCTCGTACATCCAATTCGCATCATCCCAATTGTAGGATAGGTGTTTGTCACAAAACACAGGCACTGCTCGTCCGCTTGATGCAAACACACCGCAAATCTGCTCAAACATATAACGACGTGGATACATGTGTTGTTCAAATTCGTTATGCGGATAGTCACCGTGTTCACCGATAAGAAGCACACCGTCAACTGCTAACTCACCCCCGCCGAGCGTCAATGCTTGCCGAATACTGGGATATATCGGCACCTGATGTTCTTCAGCTAAACCGACACCGATGTCTCGTGAATCTACCTGATCCAGATAGATGGATACCAAATCAACACGCGGCATTCGATGCCCTTCATCAGTTGGAAAGCCTTTCATGTATTTTGTGGCGATCACATCTGCATGAGAGTGTTGAAAATAAGTAGTGATAATTGCTGCGATTTTTTTGCGATCTTTCATAAGTGTTGTTCTCGTTTACCTAATAATTTCTGTGCCAATACCACCTTCTGTTAGTACCTCAAGGAGAAGAGAATGCTCAATTCTTCCGTCAATAATATGTGCTTTAGAAACGCCTCCGAGAAGCGCCGTAGCACATGCTTCAATTTTAGGTAGCATTCCGCCTTTAATTGTCCCTTCGTCAATAAGAGCGTTTATTTCATTCATACGGATCGTTGAAATAAGTGTAGAGATGTCTTCAGCATCTTTGCAGATTCCGCGTGTATCGGTCAACAGAATCAGTTTTTCGGCTTGGAGTGCAGAAGCAATTTCACCTGCCATTGTATCTGCATTAATGTTATAGGTTTGTCCATCAACCCCAGTTCCGTTCGGGGCAATTACAGGGATGTATCCCGCCTCATCAAGTGTGATAATAGGTTGCGTGTTGACTCCGATGATTTTGCCGACATATCCGATGTCTACTGTGGTTTCATTCCCATCTTCATCGGTAATTTGAGGGGTATGTTTTTCTGCAACAATTAGATTGGCATCTTTACCACAAAGCCCGATCGCCTGTCCACCATGTTGATTGATACGTAATACAATGCCTTTGTTTATAGTTCCCGCCAGCACCATTTCAGCGATTTCTACGGTTTCGGCATCAGTTACGCGTAATCCCTGCACAAATTCCGATTCTTTTCCTACCTTGTCCATCCATGCACTAATTTTAGGTCCTCCGCCATGCACAACAATCGGACGCATGCCAACATATTTCATCAAAACGATGTCTTCCATAACGGAATGGATGAGAGATTCCTCTTCCATTGCAGCGCCGCCATATTTTATCACAATTCTCCGATTGTAAAAACGTTGAATAAAAGGCAAAGCTTCAATTAAAACTTTTGCAGTTTGATTCATGTAATATTAGTGTCCTTTTGGCTAATGTATATTGTTCATAAATTATACGAAATAATGCTTGACGTGGCAAGTAAAATGTTGCACAATTCAGGATACTTGTTTATATGGTAGATTATAAAAAAACAGACACTTTCGTCTCGGTAGGCGAGGTTTCCTAACCTCGCTGGTGCAGAGTGTATGAAATAACCGTAAAATTATCAAAATTTTAGAATAGGAAACATGAATGTCTAAAAATATATCAGAAATTGCACAAATTACCCTATTTCACGGCGTAAATACCCCATTTGATATTTGTGAAGTGCCCGTGGAGGTAATTGCAAACACTGTTCTGGTGCGCGTCAATTTAGCAACTATTTGCGGTTCTGACCTCCACACTGTATCGGGCAGACGCGGCGCTGATGTGCCATGTGTGCTTGGGCATGAAGCAGTCGGGACTGTCGCAGCACCGACAAGTTTACGTTCTGCTGAAGGAAAACCACTTCGCGAAGGCGACAGAATTGTCTGGAGTCTGACGACTTCATGTGGTGCATGTCATTATTGCGGAACAAAGAATCTGCCACAGAAATGCGAAACGATGTTTAAATATGGTCATGTGCAGTGTGCAGATGAAAATACGTTATCTGGTGGATTTGCATCCCATATTCAGTTGAAAGCTGGCACTGCAATCTATCATATTCCTGATACAATAAAAGATGAGGAAGCGGCACCTATTAATTGTGCCCTCGGAACAGTCATAAACGGTTTGGAAACGATTGGTACATATCCAGGCGAGACTGCAATTATCCACGGTGCCGGTATGTTAGGCATCTATGCTGCATGCTATTTGCGTGAACAGGGGTACGACATTGTGGTTATCGTGGATAAAAATACCCACCGTTTACAGATGGCTGAACAGTTCGGGGCAACACATATCCTTAACACAGACATTACAGCTGCTGAAGATAGGACAACTATACTGAAAGAGATAACAGATGGACGTGGAATTGACCTTGCAGTTGAAGTCAGTGGGGCACCGTCTGCCCTGCCTGATATGATTAAGTGGTTAGCAATCGGCGGCAGATGTGTGACACTTGGATATGTCTATCCGCTGGATAATGTACCGTTTAATGTTCACCAACTGGTTACGAAGTGTATAAATCTGCAGGGTGTTCACAATTATCATTCGACTGTGTTGAAAACTGCTCTCAGTTTCATAGAAAAGAATCGGACGCGCTACCCGTTTACAGAACTTATTGGAAAAGTTTACCCTTTATCTGATATTGACGATGCTTTTGCACACGCGTTCCGTCAAGATGTTATTCGCATTGCCGTAGACCCACGGGCGAATTAATGATTGTTATTGGTAAACTAAACAGACATGTGCTATAATCTTTTAGAAATTGGTGCAATGCTAATCAACATAAAACGGATAGGGAAGTGTAACGCAGTGTGAAAAGACGGAAAACTCTTATACTCTGTATTGATGCAGGAAGCCATGATTACTTGGTAGCAAGCGACATTCCCAATATCCGTAAATTAGCGGATGCGGGGTTTTATCAGCATGCAAACGCTGTCATCCCGTCTGTGACAAATGTTAACAATGTGAGTATTGCAACGGGGACGTTTCCTGAAACACACGGCATCACCTCTAACTACTATGTTGATAGAGAAACCGGCAAAGGGGAATTTATTGAGGATAACCGTTTTCTCCTTGCCCCCACGCTGTTTGAGGTCGCTAAAGACACGAAATTTGCAGATAAAACCGCACTGTTCGTGACAAAGCAGAAGTTGTTACGAATTTTAGAAAGCGGCACTGATATAGCAGTCGCTGCAGAAGCACCCCCCTCTGAATATATTGATGCTGTAGGTCCTGCTGAACCGATTTATTCGTGTGAGATAAACTGGTGGCTACTACGTGCAGTCCATTGGACTTTACAGACCTATGATCCAGAGTTGGTGTATTGTTCAACAACAGATTGGGTGCAGCACAAATATGCACCACAGAATGATTTATCTCAACAACACATGGCTGAATTGGACCGCATCATCGGTGAAATCGTCCATGACGATCCTAACCGAGAGATATACATCACTGCTGATCACGGGATGATGGAAAAATCAGCTGCTCTTGATCCGGGACAGATTTTAACACAACACGGTATCCCCGCTACCTCTATTCCTATAATTAAGGATCGATATGTCGTGCATCACGGTAACTTAGGCGGTGCAGCTTACGTTTTCCTTGAAAATAGAAATGATATTGAACAAGCAGTGCGGACACTTCTAAGGACAACGGGTATTGAAGAGGCCTATTCTGCAGAAGATGCTGCACGTATATTTCATCTGCATCCCGATAGGATTGGCGATATTTTTGTATTGGCTGATAAAGACACTGTTTTTGGTGAATTAGATGTGGCGTCTGAATCGGTTTCTGTGCGTTCGCACGGTTCGCGTCACGAAAGTTATGTGCCGATTATTGGGTATAATAGTCCGTGGTTGGCAACAGATTTTGAATATAATCTTGATATAGGCAAACTTTTTTTGGAGAGTCTGCATTAGATCGTATTACACTTTGAGAAAGGAAAATATAAATATGGCAGCAAATGAAAATGATGGTTGGAAATCCCTCTTTGATGGTGAAACACTAAACGGATGGGGTGCCACTGGTAAAGAAGAAGGTTGGGTTGTTGATGATGGTGCTATTCTCTGCACTGTCAAAGGCGGTCAGATGCTCTATTCAGAAGAACAATTTGACAACTTTGTTTTGTCGTTAGAGTATATGAGTGAGCCGAAAGTCAATAGCGGTGTGTTTATTCGTTGGGAAGACCTGCAACGCCCCGTGCAAACAGGGCTTGAGATCCAGATTTTAGATACGCACGGTAAAGAACCCGCTACGAAACACTGTTGTGGTGCACTCTACGATGCGCTTGAACCGACCCGCAACGTGTGTAAACCTGCGGGTGAGTGGAATGAGATGATAATCACTTGTGATGATAGCCTCATTGTAGTTGAGATGAACGGTGAAGAGATTGTCCGTGCCGATTTGGATTTGTGGGATACGCCTCACAAGAACCCTGATGGCAGCAGGAATAAATTTGGTATTGCGCTCAAGGATTTTCCGCGTAAGGGACATATCGGTCTTCAAGACCATGGCGGGAAACTTTGGTTCCGAAATATTAAGGTTAAGTCTTTGTAGTGCACATATTGGGTAGAGCAAAACCCGTAAATGTCAATATTAGTGGTGCTTTTAACCTGGTAGGTGCGGTTTCCTAACCGCACCTTTTTTGTCAGGACTTACGCAAAATAGTTGACAGAGATACCTCAAAAGACTAATATAGTCTGTGAGGAGGTTCATAAAGATGACAAAACCGACTCGTCTTGACTATTTCAATATCTATTGACAACCCATCAACTGGACGCTAACTCATTTTGCGGATCACTGTGAGCAGTTCAGTCATGATCAAATTAATCGTTATCTTGCTGGTGATTGTTTGCCACCCCGCTATATATGGGAAAGTGTCAAACCCCAGTTGGAGCAAACACCTAATGGCTATATTATCTTTGATGATACTGTTTTAGATAAAAGGCACGCACAAAAGATAGCACTTACTCAAAAACAATATAGTGGAAACGCTCACACCACGATAAATGGTATCGGTGTTGTCACCTGTGTATATGTCAATCCGGAGTTAGACCGGTATTGGATCATTGATTTTCGTATCTACGATAAGCAAGGTGATGGCAAATCTTAATTAGATGAGGAGTGTGCATAAAGAATTCAATGTTAAATACGTGCTTAAAGGTAGTAGGCACACGCCGTGTGCTGTCCACAAGTTCAAAGAGACGCAACGAATGGCGCGACTACAAACGCCGCTACTCTAAATAAAGCAGCACTGAAGTGTCTTACTGTCTATGTTTGGATGCCAAATAATTATGCACACCCCTCAATTAGATCATGTTCAGGATATGCTTGATGTTTTAGTGAACTCCCGCTATGTTGCTTTTAGCACAGTGTTGATGGATAGTTGGTATGCAACCAAAGTGCTTATGTTATTTATTGAAAATCTTGGCAAAAAGTATTATTGTCTACTTAGAAGGAACAGACTTGTTGATGATTCTAATGGCACAAACCCTTATCAACGCGTTGATAGTTTAGAGTGGAGCGACACAGAACAGCAGTCGGGCAAACGGGTGAAACTCAACAAGTTCCCGAAAAATCATAAGGTGAAAGTATTCCGGGTAGTGTCTAATAGACGCACGGATTATGTTGCTACAAATGACTTGACCCAATCAGATGTGTCCGCTGTGCGACAGGTGTGTAGCCGCACGCTGGAAGATTGAGCAATTTCACCGTGAAACGAAACAACTGACGGGGATTGAAAAATGCCAATGCCGTTTAGCACGCATTGTTAGAAACCATATCACTTGTGCTGCTTTAGTATGGGTTTATCTCATGCGAAAAGCACAAGAAACGGGTCAAACGCTTTATCAAGTCAAACAAAGTCCGTTTTCTGATTTTCTACGGCAACAACTAAAATCACCTACTCTAAAAATGGATGCTGCGTAAGTCCTATTTAAAACTAAATAACCCTGTTTATTGGGCAGGATTATTTATAGTGAACTTTGAAACGATTGGGACACTTTAATAAACCTGTTTTGGAAACATAACGGACAACAGAAGTTGTCCTATAACCTATTAGTTTGGGTTTCCGATGGCAGTACACTCAGCTACCTTTAATGTGAGTTTGATAAAACATATTGTAGCGCGAACTTTTAGTTTGCGCCATAGCACACAAACTAAAAAGTTTGTGGTACAAGGTGTGTATCAGGGTAAAATACCGTTTATAGTCCAACGAACAATTAATGGGACACTTCTGTCCCGCTCCCTGTTAGGTTGCCGACTAATATGCACAACTTAACAGGTTGTGCTACATAGATGGCAAATTAGATTATAATAATGAATTGTGTTTTGCTAAATTTCATAAGCACCTCACAGATGCTCTTAGCATTAATGAACGAATTTCCTTATTTAACCGCTTATTATGTTGTTGTATTTTCTGCTACTTGTGTTGATGTGGTTTGTTCCTCTAATGCATCAGAATAGGTTTCTGGTTCTATCGGTTTGATTGAGAGTTGATATCCAAGTGCTTTAAGAACAATTCCAAAAGCGTCAATCAGAGGCGTATCTTCATTGGATAGTATTTTCGAAAGCAATTGTGGGTCCATATCTGTCTGCTTTGCAAGTTCAGAAACACCCCCTTGTGCTTCAACGACGGTCTGAAGTGCATCCCTGACGACTGTAGCCTTCCCGAAAATTTGATAATCTTCAAGAATTGCTTGGATATGACCGATTGCTTTATCTCGGTCCGCAAGTACTTCGATAAGATACTCACGCCATATCCCCATTTTTCTCATTGGTGTGTCTCCTTATATTCTTGCCAATATGTTTTGCCTGTTCAATGTCACGTGTCTGTGATGATTTGTCACTACCACAGAGTAGAAGAACGATTGTATTATTCACTTTTCCAAAGTAGATTCTATAACCTGCTCCGAAGTGGAGACGTATTTCAAAAACACCTTCACCAACAGGTTGGCAGTCGCCAAAATTACCCACTTCAAGCCGCTCAAGCCGCGCCTGAATTCGATCTTGCGTATTTGTATTTTGAATTGATTCTAACCATTCAATGAAAGGTCTCTGTCTATTTGGAGTACGATAGTATTGTATTTCTGGTGGTTGTACATCACGTATTGTTGATTAGTTCATTGTCCTGTACAAATTTCTATATCCATGATTCTATAGGTGCGGATTTTGAAAAAACATAGGCGTTTGCCTACCCTTTTTTGGGAGCGGCGGCAAACACCTATATGTCTAAACCGGAGAGAATATATTCAACAATTCGACTTATAATGAAAGATGGTCTGTAACCTTACTCACCCTTCTTGATAGTTAGGCGATAGTGTTTTCCTATCTTCTTAGTATCAAGAATATCATGCCCATCATTCGTGAGGCTTTTCGGCACGTTCTCAATCGGTTCACCATCATCAATGGTAATCTCTAAGAGTTGACCGACTTGCATCGTTTCCAACCGAACCTTCGCTTGAACATAGTTGAACGGGCATGCGACACCTTTCAGGTCGAGGCTATCAACGATTTCCTCAACAGGTTTCTTCTCTTTGACCACTTTCGGTTTCGGTGCAGGACGCGATCTGCGTGTTTTGCGTCTACTGGCTTCCTCTTCCTCTTGTTTAATACGCATGCGCCCGTAGATGTGATGCGATTCTTCAACAAAGAGGGTCGCTTCTTCTACGCGTCGGTGTGCCAATTCTTGATCAAACGTAGAAGCATCTTCTTCCGTTGCCTTAAACAGATGTGCCCCGTATCCTGCAAAGAAGTTACCTGTATCAAAGAAATGGGTTTTGAATTCATTGACAGTCGTTGCATCGTCAATGTATTGCAAGCCCACAGTTGTTAAGAGCCCATCCGCTGCCTTGATCATCGCCTCAAATGCCTTATCCGCACAAACTTGGTAAGTCCCTTTTTCCAAACTCAAGCCGGATTCATAGATAAGACGATCTGCTTCTTCTAATTTCATGGAGACAAGTGCTATCACCTCTCCAGCACACTCACCGACACCAGTTTTGAGTTGGTAATCTTTCGTGTCGCCTGTGTCCACGTAAAATTCCGGTGCTTCTTCATAAGAAGGGATTTTATCGTATTTGGACAACATGGTTTTGATTTCGGCTTTACCGAGTCGTCCGACGTAATCAGTGAAGGATTCCTCATCTTGCTTTTCATCAACATATTTTCCAGTCAATTCTTCAATGAATGCAGGAATAAAATTGCCATGAATTTTTCCAGTAGCAAGTCCGTAAGAACTGGCGTTTTCTACCATGTGTCCACCGAGTAGCACCTGGTATATGGGTGCGTTCTGTCCCTCTATTCGTTTAGTAGAACCGAAGAACCCAATGTTAGCAATGTGGTGCTGTCCGCATGAGTTTGGGCATCCACTAATCTTGATTCGGAAGTCCTGAATCTCATTATGCATGCCTGCTTCAATGAAGTGGTTTCGCAGATGTGCTGCCAGGCCACGCGAAGAAGAAACACCGAGTTTGCATGAATCAGTACCAGGGCAAGCCACAATATCTACTAATGATTCAGCTCCTGGATCTCCCAGCCCAATTGCTTTTAATTCCTTATAGAGTGCTGGTAAGTCTGTCATCGTAACCCAGCGGAGTACAATGTTCTGTTCCACTGTTGCACGGATCGTGTCTTTCACATATTTACGGGAAATGTCTGCCAAAGCACGTGTTTGGTCAGCAGTAATATCTCCCAGTGGAAGCGTGATTGTTACAAATGCGTATCCGGGCTGTTTCTGTAAGCGAATATTAGATTGATACCATTCATCAAATCCTTCAGGTTTTGAAGCACCGTTCAACTGTGTCGGAGGTTTGAGTGGACTCTCATTGAAAGCATCTAAATTGTCAAGATATGCGGTCCATTGTGGATCGTGGCGAAGAATTTCACGTTCTTCATAGACCATTTTGCGAAATTCTTCAATGCCATGTTTTGCAACTACAAATTTCAGACGTGCCTTATTTCGATTTCTGCGTTCGCCTAAACGTGTGAAGACTCTGCAGATTGCCTGTGAAATGGGTAGGAGTTCTTCTGCGGGGAGGAATTCATCAAGGACCTTCGCTTGATGTGGGACCGCACCGAGTCCACCGCCGACATAGAATTTGAAGCCCTTTTTGATTTCACCGTCAACTTCTTTGACAGCAGCAACCGCGCCGATATCGTGCATGCTTGCTAAGCCACACGCGTGTTCTTCACATCCAGAAAATGCGATTTTGAACTTTCGTCCGAAATTTTCTGCGTCTGGGTGTCCTAATAGGAACGCAGACAGAGCCTTAGAATAAGGCGTTACGTCAAACGTTTCATCTTGGCAAACACCACTGATGGGGCATGCTGTGACGTTTCGGACAACATTACCGCATGCTTCCTTTGTTGTGATGTCCACGCTTGCGAGGCGACGCATCAACTCAGAGGTGGTGTTGATGTCTACGTAATGATATTGCACATCTTGACGCGTCGTAATGTGAATGATGTTGTCTGAGAATTCTTCAGCCACATCTGCCAACATTTCAAGCTGTGCTGCTGTAAGCCCCCCGAACGGGATTTTGACACGGATCATCTGCGACCGGTCATCGCGCTGTCCATAAACGCCGCGCCGAAGTCTAAATTCAGTAAAGGTTGCCTCTTCCACTTGACCGGCTTGGAACCGACCAAGTTGAATCTCATAAATTTCAATTTCGCGGGCAACATCAGCAGGAATAGCCGATGCATCGTAAGCTCCCGCGTATTCAATAGCCATTCTATACTCCTTATAACCTCATATTCATTGGGTGCATTAATCAATGTCCGATAACTTTATTTTGGAAAAACTTGCCAAATAACAGTGATGCAAAGTAGTATGCTGTTAGAAACCTTTATTAAATTAAATAGTATACTTTAAAAAACAATTAAAATCAAGTGTAATTTTACATTTAATCTTTTGGTGCATCTCCCCAATCCGGAATTTGGAGTAATTCACCATCTTTAAGAGCCGATTCATGTGCTACGAGTCCCGGTGCACAATACCGAACCGCCTCCCAAACGTTGACACGCGGTAACCGCTGCTGATTGACAGAATCCACAAATTCGTGAACCAAATAAGCGTGCGAACCGCCATGTCCACCTAAATTGTCTTTAAGCTCCTCTGGGAGGTGTTCGTGCATCTGTGTATGTTGGACGATCTCCCTTTCATTTTTACTTGCCCAAACACATCCCGCAAGATTCTGCTCGTAACTCCCTTCTGTTCCATAGATACCGCTAACGCGTTCACTCCCTGGATGACCAATCCGCCTAAACTCACAGATTTGCATTGTCGCGCCGTTGCTCATCGTGAATAGACCGACCTCATTAGAAAACGGGTTTTTGTAAATTGTATCTAACCGAAACCAATCATCGTTGGGATAGATATATCCTTGTGCAGAAACCGAAGTGGCGTGTGCATTCATAACAGAGATTGGAAAACAGGTTGAGTGCGTTGGATAATACATCGGAATAAAACCTGTTTTATCCCGTCCCCACTGTTCACCCCATCGGTTCTTTAAGACATCGTATAGACCGTGTTCCATGTCGTGGAAATACTCGGCACGACAGTGGACAAATTCTCCGAACGCGCCCTCCGCTGCTTTCTGACGACAGAAGGCAGTTTCCGGACGGAAATAACTTGTTTCACCGTTCATGTAGATCATGCCAGTTTTTTCAACAGTTCTGACCAACTGCTCACATTCATCTAACGATACTGCGGCAGGCACAGCGGTGTAGACGTGTTTTCCTGCTTCCATCGCTTGGATTGCCTGTGGTGCGTGCATCCAATGTTGTGTGATGATGACAAGCGCATCTAAATCTGATTTGCAGATATCGTCAAGATTTGAATACGTCTCCGAAATCTCAAACTGCTTTGCCCATTTTGACAACCGGTCTTCCCGTAAATCGCATAGGGCAAGTCGATGTACGTCTGGATGTGCTTTGTAGGATTGGATAAACGAAGGACCGAACATCCCCAAGCCTACCATTCCGACACTAATACTCATCTGATTATTCCTTTTCTATGATAACCTAAGTTGCTACCTATAACGTGAGTTTGATAATTAAAAACTGGTAAATAGAGAACCCCTTTGTTATTATGAAGTATACCATATACTCACAAAGGAGTTCTCTAATGGATATCATAACACTTTTCTGTGAAATTGACGACTTTTTTCTTGCGTTCGAACACTATCAAGCACAATATTAGTTGCCGGAAATACCCGGAACCCACAATACACGAGGCAGACCCAGATGCCTTCATCCGAGCGAAGTCATGACGATACTTGTGCATTTTCATCATAAGCAGTATAAAAACTTTAAAGCCTATTATCAGGATTATGTCTGTTGCCACCTGCGTTGGGCGTTTCCAAACCTTGTGAGTTATAGTCGTTTTGTGCAGTTGTCACAAGAGGTATTGGTTCCGTTGTCTATTTTTTTGAACACCCGTTTCGGTGAATGTAGTGGGATTTCCTTCGTAGATTCAACACCTCTCCCTGTCTGCCACAATCGTCGGATTTCAGCACATCGTGTCTTCACTGATTATGCGGAGCGTTCTAAAACTTCTATGGGGTGGTTCTATCAAATCAACGCTGAATGCGCGTATGGCATTCAGCGGGTTCAAACTCCATCTTGTCATCAACGACCAAGGCGAACTTCTGTCAGCTATGGTGACAGCGGGAAATGTAGATGACAGAAAACCGGTGCCACAGTTATGTCAGGGGCTCTTTGGCAAACTATTTGCTGATAAGGGATATATCAAACAAAACTTGCGGGAGATACTCCAAGAAGATGGGGTGACACTCATTTACAAGGTGCGCAAGAATATGAAACCTGAACCTATTTCTAATGCTGACGCAGCACTTCTCAGAAAACGGATGCTCATTGAGTCGGTGAATAAAGAACTCAAAAGTCAGACAGAGATACAACACACACGCCATAGAAGTTGTGTTAATTTTCAAGTGAACACAGTTGCTGCCTTGATCGCTTATACCTGTCTGAAGAAGAAACCTTCACTCAAACATAAAGAACTTCAAGAAAAAGACTGTCAGGTGCCAATGATATGCAACTTCTAAAAATATTTATCAAACTCACGTTACCTATAAGTTTTAGGCATGCAAACATCGTTTTTTATAGATAACGGTCCGTTATTGGTGAAATATTGTCCCGTAAACTGATAGTCATTGAGATGAACTTCTTCTTCCTTAGAGAGTGCGGATAAGTCTTTCAGCATATCCGTTCTCCCAAGGATGCCCTCTACGGGCAACCGAAATCTCAATCCTATGATGCTTCAACATTGAGACGTAAGCATTTGAAAGATACTGAACGCCTTGATCAGAATGATGGATCTCCGGAACACTCCGATGCAATGCTGCCTCTAACAGCTTCAAAGTCAGAGATTGCGTCAAGTGCCGACTGATATGCCAAGCTCTAACCATGCGCGTGAAGACATCCATAAGCAGCCAAACATAGATGAAGTGTCCCTTGAGACAGACATAAGTAATATCGCCTACCCAGACCTGCTCACATCGGGAGACCTGAAGGTTTTCAAGGCGATTACCCCAAGGACGCACATCGTCAAGGGAGTGCGTGGTTTGACAGGCACGCTTGACTGCGACTGATACGCCTATAACCGTATGTCGGATACCGCAGAGAGAGTGCCTCTATTTCCTCTCGGAGACCCACTTCGGAAGGGGTGCTTTTCGGGTGATAATAGAGATTACTTCGGTTGAAACCGAGTGTCTCACATATCTGCCGAACCGAATAGTCTGTCTGCAGTGCCTCAACCATTTCTCGCTGCTCCATTGGGGTTAGCTCAACCAAGTTGAGGCTTTTTTTTGGATGTCAAGTGCCACGGTCAACCGTCCAACGAGTTGTTCAAGGGGTGCGATCCGTTCCATATTAGCATCAGACTGCTTATCAGTGGGTTCAAAGAGGGTCGCTGCATTTTCAAGAAGTTGCCGCTTCCACTTTGAGAGTTGTTCATCGCTGAGGGTGTGTCTACGACACAATTCCGCTTGTGAACTTTGACCGCTCAGTGCCTCAAGAACAACTTCGGCTTTAAACTCGGCGGTGAAGTTTCTTCGTTTTCGTTTCGCCATCGGATACTCCTTTTTAGTAGATGGATATTATACCACAATCTTGTCTTAGAGAGTGGCCCGAATTTCCGATGGCAGTACAGTGAGTTTCTGAATCGCAGAGGACGCGGCAGGCAGCGTTTGTGTTCCCTGTCGTTTGTAGCATAACCTGTTAGGGTGTGCCACAAAACGTAATCTGACAGCAGGGTTATTTAGTTTTAGGTTTTCGGGCAGATTTTATCACAGTTGTTAATATTTGTGAAAAGCAGATTTAGCGTGATTTTGGATGCCACACCTGCTGCACTTCACCATAAAACTGTACTTTTTTTGAGGTGAAGCATGACAAGAAAACTATCTTGCCCTTTGATGAATATGTTAGCAGAAGTGCCAGACCCATGCAACAATACGTTGAATTATTCCTTGCATTCTGAAGCCACAATGTGTATAATTAATAGATTGAATTAGCATTCAAACCTACTCCAATTGAGTGCCGGGTCCCCTGCCCATTTCAATTCACCAAAAGAACAATAGGACAGAGGTAATAAAATATGAAAACACAAACGATGTACGAAAAGATATGGGACGCGCATCTCGTCCGCGCTTCCGCAGATGAAGTGCCGATTCTTTATATTGACACGCACCTTGTTCACGAAGTGACGTCTCCGCAAGCATTTGAAGGGTTGCGGCTCAACAACCGAAAAGTGCGCTGTCCCAAACTGACGTTCGCTACGATGGACCACAACGTGCCGACAACGGATAGAAGCCTGCCTATCAAAGATCAAATCGCAGCGAAACAGATGGAAACGCTCGCACAAAACTGCAAAGAGTTTGACATTCCGTTATACGACATCAACAGTCCTGAGCAAGGCATTGTACATGTCATCGGACCTGAACTGGGTATCACACAACCCGGAAAGACGATTGTGTGCGGAGATAGCCATACCTCAACGCACGGTGCGCTCGGCGCGCTTGCATTCGGTATCGGTACAAGTGAGATTGAGCATGTGCTTGCGACGCAGTGCCTCTTGCAACACAGGTCGGAAACTTTTGAGATTCGGGTTGATGGCACACTGCCTTATGGCGTAACAGCGAAAGATATTATCCTCTCTATTATCGGACATATCGGCATAGACGGCGGCAACGGTGCTGTGGTCGAATATACAGGCTCTACGATCCGCGCCCTTAGCATTGAAGAACGGATGACTGTTTGTAATATGTCTATTGAAGCGGGCGCGCGCGCAGGTATGATCGCACCTGATGACACGACCTACGAATACATCGCCGGCAAACGTTTTGCGCCGAAAGGTGAGGTGTTTGATGCAGCAGTTGAACGTTGGAAACAACTCCCGACTGACGAGGGGGCAAGTTATGATCGCACGCTAAAACTTGACGCAGCCGATATAGCACCACAGGTGACATGGGGGACAAATCCCGGCATGGTCACTGATGTAACAGGACACGTGCCGAATCCAGCGGACATGGACACAACTGACGAAAAACGTGCTGCAGAACATGCCTTAGAATATATGGACCTTGAACCTGGCACGCCGATGACAGATATTGCTGTTGACAGAGTTTTTATTGGTAGCTGCACGAACTCCCGTATCAGTGATTTACGTGATGCAGCCGAGGTTGTAAAGGATAGGAAAGTTGCAGAAACTGTCAATGCAATGGTTGTCCCCGGTTCACAAGCGGTTAAACGGCAAGCGGAAGCAGAAGGACTTGACGATATATTCCGCTCTGCAGGTTTCGAATGGCGTGAGGCGGGTTGCAGTATGTGTCTCGGCATGAATCCCGATATTTTGATGCCGGGGCAACGATGTGCCAGCACATCAAATCGGAATTTTGAAGGCAGACAAGGCAAAGGTGGACGGACGCACCTTGTGAGTCCGCAGATGGCTGCTGCGACTGCAGTCACAGGCCATTTTGTTGATATCCGATCATTTGGGTAGGTCAAGGGTTTGCAAAAGATACCAGCGTCCACTCTACCACGGAAAATACGGAGATAACAATGGAATCTACTATCATTAAAAAAATCAGGGAGCTTCCTCCAGAGCTCCAGGAAGAAGTTATTCATTTCATTGATTTCTTGCGAACCAAAAAAAGTTCAAAACAGAAGAAAAAACCAAATTTGGAATGGATTGGCGGATTAAAAGCGTATCGTGACCAGTATACAGCCCTCGAACTTCAAAAAAAAGCGTCAGATTGGAGGGATTAATGTACCTCGCGGATACCAATATTTTTCTTGAAGCCTTGTTGGGACAAGACAAAAAGAACGATGTTCAATTGTTCTTACGAAATATTGATTTGAGCGCAATCTTCATAACAGATTTGTCGCTTCATTCCATAGGTATTATTCTGTATCGATTGAAGCATTTTGCACTCTTTAGTTCGTTCATTGAGGATATAATTGTTGACGGAGTCGATATCCTCTCATTACCTCCGGAAGATCTTAAAACGCTGGAGCTGACAGCCGATAAATTTAACCTTGACTTTGATGATGCATACCAATATGCTGTTGCCGCGAAATATGAGATGCAACTTATCAGTTTCGATACGGATTTTGATCGAACTGAAAGGAAACGGAAAGAACCCATTGAGGTGTTACAATGAAATTCTTGGATAGTATGAAACCAAAATTTACCAGAAAATGCTAAAAACACCCAGACAAAGGAGAAAAAAGAAAATGGAAGCATTCAAAGAACACGTTGGGCTTGTTGTCCCACTTGACAGAATTAATATTGACACCGACCAGATTATCCCGAAACAATTCCTTAAACGGATTGAGCGGACAGGCTTCGGCGAATTTTTATTTTACGATTGGCGTTACCTTGAAAATGGAGATCCGAATCCAGAGTTTGTGCTGAACTATCCGCGCTACACAGGCGCAAGTATCCTCATTGCAGGCGCAAACTTCGGCTGTGGCAGTTCACGTGAACATGCACCGTGGGCATTGCAGCAGTACGGTTTCAAAGCGATTCTTGCCCCATCGTTTGCCGACATTTTCCGCAATAATTGCTATAAAAACGGCATCCTGCCTATTGCCTTACCTGCTGACGTTATTGAATCGCTTAGTCAAGAAGCACAAGATACTGAAGGGTATCGTCTGATGGTAGATTTAGCGGAGCAATCGGTCTTATGTCCTGATGGCACTGCATATACTTATGAAATCGGTGATTTTGAGAAGTACTGCTTGCTAAATGGACTGGATGAAATCGGTTGGACTTTGCAGTTCGAAGCGGACATTGCTGCGTATGAAAACCAAAGTCGCTTATAGGCCCAAAGGCTGCCTGTTCAAACTATTTCTCGGCTACTTTGATATTATAGTAAAACCTAATGCACAAATCTAACGCTAACAAACTAATTGTCGACTCTTTGGTTGCCGAACCCGGCACACGGATAGAAGGGCGTTTGCCCGTTGGCAATATGGCAGACGGAACACCGATTCGTGTGCCGATTGTTCTTATCAATGGAAAGCAATCAGGAAAAACCCTTTATCTCCAAGCAATTAGCGATGGAAATGAACTGAACGGCATCGCAGTTATCCATGAAATTTTAAATCAGATTGACCCTGCTGAATTAAGCGGTAGTCTCATCGTAGTGCCAATTGTCAATGTTCACGCTTTTCATGCTAAGCAAGCGTATAGTCCCGTTGATAACGTCAAAATGAACCGCTGTTTTCCTGGACGATCCGATGGCACATCAAGCGAACGGATCGCGTCCCAGCTGTTTGAGAAAGCCATCCAAAACGCTGACTATTGTATCGACCTGCATCAGGGCGGCGTTCAACCGATGATTGATGAGGTACGCGTGCGTGTCGGCAAGAAGCATAGATGTCACAGTGCGTGCCTTGCGTTAGCACGGGTCTTCGGTATCGGTTATATTCTTGACCAAAAGGGACCGAAAGGACAACTTGCACAAGCTGCACCGGATATTGGCATACCTACAATTGACCCAGAACTCGGTGGAACACACGGATGGGACACTATCAGTATCAAAAAAGGCGTGCAAGGGATTCTCAACGTACTCAAACACTATCAATTTATTGATGGAACGCCTGAAATTCCTGATCAGCAGATTGTTGTCCATCGGTTTGTGTCTATCCGCAGCAATAAAGGTGGATTTGTCTACTATAAAGCGAAATTATATGATCGACTTGAGGCGCGGCAACCGATAGCTGAAATTCGGGATGTATTCGGAAATATATCTGAAGTTGTGCGTAGTCCTGAGGAGGGTATATTCTGGTCTCACCCAGTTTACCCAATGGTAGCGAGCGGTGGTACCATCGGCAAAATAGGAACACCAATTAGTTGTCTTTAAATAGCTTTCGCTGTCGGTAAAACAAATTTGAAAGTTTCTTACATCAAGTTTACACGATGTCTATGATTTTAACAGAATATGGTTCTTTTTTCAAGTAAAAGTGTACGAAAGTACGAAATGAAATTATTGGGATTGCTTTTAGGACAAATGACGCTATAATTTTCTTATAGCACACAAACTGACTTAACAGAAGCACGTATCGCTCGCAAAAAATCGGATAACGCTTTGGAAAAGGTGTTGATACGGCTTGGATTGAATGAAAAGCATTAAAAGCCCAGGCTGGTAGGTTCGGTTTCCCAACCGAACTGGATTTAGCCCAGCAACAAGAAATAATGATTACTACACTGTTTCGTTTTCTTGCTCAAAATAAGACATTCTTGAAATTCAAAGCCAGATTTTCGCATCTCACATTTGGCATTTATCAAAGACTGTTTAAGTTAAGATACAATACAGCAGAAAAGATTACAACAACAAAGTCTTTGTCATTGCTTCTAGGGGGAATAAAAGGGCAATTAGTATTAGCATTTTTAATGTGCATTGCGCTTGAATTCACTAACCCATTTTTTGTCTCTTTGTTGTCTTCTACATGGTTAAAAAGTATCAGCATTACCGTTCCCAGTAGCGGTGATTATATTACCTTTCTTGCATCTGTCGTTGGTGTTGGAGGTGTATTCATTGGTCTTTACTACGCTGCTATCATTTCGGTATGTGGTGCTATCTATGCTAAGGTTCCCAATAACATCCGAGAACTGCTTGCTAAGGAACAAGTCGGGAACGCTTACATGCGCAACCTTGCTTTGCTTACCTTTTTCAGCTTGTGTCTACTCATTTTTCATATTGTAGGTCGAGACCCATTAATATTGGCAATACCGATGCTTCTAATAGGTGCAGGATTAATGATCCTTGGATTTGTCCTATTAGGTGCCCGGACATTCAATCTGTTTGATCCCACAATTCTTTCTGGAACGATTTTCAAACGGTTACAACAGTCCCACAAGCAGATACAAGCTGGAGGATTTCGCTGGTCTGATAGATCATTTCAATCTTACTTCCATGGTGTTGCTCAGGAATCCATAGACATGTTTACAGCTGTGTCAAACCTCGCGGCGGATGAAGAAATGCATTTGAGTGGGAAACCATTTGCTGATTTGTGCAAAAATCTTCTAATATTTCTCCGTCGTTATGAAAAAATAAAAAAATCAATTCCAACCAATAGTTTATGGTACAAACAGCGAAACGTGCATCCTGACTGGTATCGGACAAGTGACACTGAAACATCTGTTGCATACGAAACTGCTATAGGGCTGCGTCCAAAATTAGAAGGCGATCCAAGATGGATTGAATCAGCGATGTTGCCGATTGTGAAACTTTGCTTGGAAATCAATATTAAAGAAAAACGTTATGCCATAGTTAAAGAACTTCTCAGTTATCTTGATATTTATGTACAAAGACTTGCAGAAGAACATCAAGTTGAACATGCATTCAGCCAAATAGGTGAAATATGTTCATGGTGTGAGGAACTCATCTTTGTTGAGGAAGAAAATCTTGCTATAAAAGAACCCTTAGAACACATGCAAATTTGTGAGTTGTTGGCAATGATGCCGATTAATACGCTGCTTGCCTATATGCGTAGCATTGAACACTATGGGCAGAAGGCGATACGTCTGCGTATTAGTCATATCAAATGGAAATCAGAAAAGTCAATCTACAGAGCAGGATTTGGATTACATACCTTGCCGCAGCTTGAATGGATGCGCCCAATACTTGAGTTTGAGGAAAAAGTAGAGGGCCGTTTGGTTAGTCCGCCTTGGTATCTTCAAGAACTAATAACACAACAAGAGGTGGAAAATCTCCGTACTGCCATAATCTGTTTTTGTGAGAAAGTAAGCGACATCTATAAGCAGATTATAGACACTGAATCGTCTACACATCATCCGTGGTTAAAGGCAGTAATTATATCTACGGAGTCAGAGTACTGGAATAAGTTCAATTACCACATAAATACTCTGAACAAAATTTGGGACGATTTAAATTCCGATCAACGAGTAGAAGGTTTACCTTGGCCAAGTTTGGAGATTGATGAATTGATGAAAAAATGCAGGCAGCGAGATAAAGAACTGTTAGAACTTATGTCTGAAGAAAAAGCTATACTTTCGTTGATTTCAAGACCAGATTCTTTCCCAGACTTTGCAGGACAATTTCTACACACGATTGGTGAAGCGTTATTTTTTGCTATGTGTGAAAATGAATTTGAGATAGTTGAGACACTTTTTCAACGTTACTTAGGTTGCAGCCTATTGCAGTTTGAAAAACTGCGTTCTAAAGACTTAGGGACTGACTGGCAAAATCTAAACAATTTGAAAATAGCTGCTGCTCCTCTTTTAGACCTTATGGATATAAGTGGGTACGTCTATTTACTTTCTGATTATCATGACGCTCCACTTTTGAAAGAACCTATAGTGAAGGCATGGGATACGTATCTTAGTGAAGCTTCGGGAAGCCAGCGTCTTCAATCTCTTGCGGCAGCAGTTTCACTCAGCGAATCCGGTATTGAGATAGAACACCGTAGTACACTTAGATCCAAATGGAATAGAATTATACAGGAACAACTCAGAAATGTAAAACGTGAAGAAGTTGACTATGGTGCCGGAGTTTCCTATATCCTGTCTGAACCCAAGACTGTACCGGTTCATGACAGCCCGTTGGTCCGAGTATTCGCAAGAAATCTTGATTTCTTATTTTACGATGGAATTGGCATATTTATCGCAAAATACGTTCGTCAGTGGGAAGATGGAGAAAATTTAGACTTCGGTTGGAAACGCCGTAACGATCTTGAGGAACAAATAAGGAGAGAAGAAAATAGAGATGCCACGAATGAAATATCATAAATATGAACCCTCTAAACCCCTGAAAAAACCGCGTGTTGCCAGGCATTTCAGAAGTCTAAGCAAAAAAATAGATACAAATCCAAGTGCACGCATGTTTGTTCAAGATGTTCACATGGCAGTAATGCCGATAGGGGGAAGATTAAGTCAGGAAAGTGATTTTTCTGTTGAAATACAAGGCAGCCCTGAACATGAGCATCGGGCGGTTGCAATCCTTCAATCGCTTACTGATCGCGACTTGTTTGGTGAACCTGACTTGAGGGAATTGTTGAGTGATGTAGTTAATGAAATTGCACTCTATTTAGCATCTGGAGGACGATCAGTATACGAGATCATTAGGGACAAGGAAAATGAGGATGCATGGCGATTGTACAGTTTTACAGATAAGCGATTGTTCCGTGTTTTTGGAAAATGTATCCAGATTGTTCCTAAGTCAGACAGGCAGCTATGGAAAAAATCCTACGTTATTGTGCCAAAAGAAGATATCTGGGAAATCACAATGCCGAAAGTGTTAGGTGGTTTTCGTGGTTACAGATCAATTCTCAAGAAGCTTTCAAGGTTTTCACAAATTGTGCCATCTTTTTTGATGGATGAATTGAATCAGCAAAAGTGGCCCACATACTTTAAGGTCAAAAACTATGAAAAAGAGAAGAATTTGTTCGTTGCTAAGACCACAAAACGCTGGGGTTGGCCCATGCGGAGTTCGGGTATTAGAATTTGGACAGAATTCTACGCGATGTATAGATACATAACATTTGATTGGGCGAAGGCATGCCTACGCGAACACATTGTAAAGGAATTGAATCAATTGTTTCGCCAGTTACAAATTGACGCTGAAATTGTAGTTAAAGGACTGCCTACAGCGAGAGAAATATTAAAAACTCGGCAGCAAATGTGCGAAGGGAAAATTACATTTGACGAAGCGTCCAAAAAATGTTCTGTGTCGCGGGTTGAATAGCATGCATCAGAACCTAACTCTTACAAGGTTAACACCACATAGACTAATACCCAATTAACGTGATTTATCTTGTTTTTCGACGGTAGGTACGGTTTCTAACCGCACCATGGTAAGTTCGGTTAGGAAACCGTACCTACCATGGTGTCCAAATAATTACGGATTTTACTACAAAACAAGTATTACGTGATTTCTATGATTTTAACAGAATATGGACCTTTTTTCAAGTAAAAGTGTACGAACAAAGGCGAGGCCCAGAGACCTCGCCCAACAGCTTTCCAAAATTGTGTAATGAGTAAGCAACCTACGCAAGATGCTCCTTCAAAAACCTACCAGTAAAAGACTTACGCACCTTCGCAATTTCCTCCGGCGTGCCTTGCGCTAAAACCTGACCACCCTTATGTCCACCCTCCGGACCGAGATCAATCACATAATCCGCAGTTTTGATAACATCCAGATGATGCTCAATCACAATCACCGTATGCCCAGAATCTACCAGTCGTCCGATGCTATCCAAGAGTTTCTGAATATCAGCAAGATGCAGCCCCGTTGTGGGTTCATCAAGAATATAGAGATTGTGTTTCCCACGCTTGATTTTGCTGAGTTCGTTAGCGAGTTTAATCCGTTGTGCTTCACCACCTGAAAGGATAGGCGCAGGATGCCCAATTTTGAGATAGCCGAGACCGAGTTCGTTCATAACACCTAATTTATGGCAAATCAGACGTTGGTCAGTAAAGAAGTCAACCCCTTCCTCAATTGACATCTCAAGGATTTCGGAGATATTCTTGCCGTTATAGGTAACTTCAAGCGTGTCTTCATTGTAGCGTGCACCTTTGCACGTTGGGCATGTAACCTCAACATCTGGCATAAAGTGCAGCTGCGTAGTGATTGTGCCTTCACCGTGGCATTCCTCACATCGTCCGCCTTTGACATTAAAGCTGAACCGAGAGGCAGTATACCCGCGTGCTTGCGCTGATGGCGTGCTTGCAAAAAGTTTGCGGATATTGTCATAAAAACCGATATAGGTAGCAGGGTTAGAACGCGGGGACCGTCCAATTGGAGATTGGTCAATGTTAATTACATTGCTGATGTTTTCGTGCCCTTCAAGTTCATCGTGCTCGCCATAAAGTGTGCGGCTATCGTGGTAGATAGAATAGAGCCTTTTGTAGATAATCTCGTTGAGAAGTGTGCTTTTGCCTGATCCAGATGCGCCGGTAATGCAGATAAACGCACCTAACGGAATATCAACACTGATATTTTGCAGATTATTTTCTCTTGCCCCAGTAACACTCAGAAATTTGCCGTTCAAAGCACGGCGTTCAAGAGGCATCGGAATCTCGCGTTTCCCGCTCATATACAGTCCCGTCAAAGAATCATCACTCTTTATGATTTTTTCAAACGGACCTTGGACGACAACATATCCACCGTGGACTCCTGGACCCGGCCCCATCTCAATGATATGGTCCGCAGCGCGGATTGTGCTTTCATCGTGCTCAACGACAATCACTGTGTTACCGATGTCGCGCAATTTACGCAAGGTTTCAATCATCTTCTCATTGTCTTTCGGATGTAAACCGATACTCGGTTCATCAAGCACATACAGCATGCCCATTAACCCCGATCCAATTTGAGTTGAAAGGCGGATACGTTGCGATTCACCACCAGAAAGCGTAGCAGAACGCCTATTAAGATTTAGATAGTCAAGTCCAATACCGAGCAGTAATTCTATGCGGCTAACTAACTCTCTGATAACACGTTTACCTGCTTCGCGTTGTTTTTCAGGTAAGTCCGTAATTGCAGATAAGAAATCACGCAACTGTTCAAGATGCAATTCACCAACATCATGGATAGTCTTGCCATCAATTGTAACAAGGAGTCGCTGTCGTTTAAGTTTCATGCCGTGGCAATCGGGACATGTGTGTTCAACCATCACTTTTCGGAGGTAATCCTCCATCCCTGAATGTGCCTCACCCTGTTTTCGGTAATTCCGATAACGCCTGTCAATACGCGTAATAATGCCATCAAAACGGACAGGCATGCCGATGTGTCGTTCCCGCATCGGTTTTGCGTCTTCCGCTTGGCACAACGGAAATTCCTCGCCGCGTGTGCCGTAAAGCACGATATCCACAATCTCATCAGACAGATCGGCAAAAGGCATATCCAGGTCAATCTTATAGTGTTGTGCCAGGCTGTACATCATCCGACCATCCCATCTGTCCGGATCATAATTAAACGCTTCTTTTACAAACGCGCCATCAGCAATGCTCCGTGTTTTATCGGGAACGAGTAGATTGGGATGCACCTGCAAGTAAGTGCCGAGACCAGAACAGGTTGCGCAAGCGCCAGTCGGTTCGTTAAAGGTAAAATGATGTGGACCTAATTCACACATCAACACACCGTGTTCAGCACAACCAATATCTTTCAACAGTTCGTCAACGTCAGCATCTTCGTCATCCGGCAGTTGCACATGAAAACGCATAAAACCTTCACCGACCAACATCGCGTGTTCAAGCGCAGCTAAAATCTGTTTATCAATGTCTTTTTTGATGAAAAATTTGTCAACGATAACCTGAATGTCGTAATTTTTATCGGGGTCTAAATCAACCTCTTCACTGATGTCGTGTTCAACACCGTCTACGCGCACATGTCTGCACCCTTTAGTCCTTATTTCATCAAAGAGGTATTCGTAATCTTCACCATAAATTTTGAAGACAGGGGCATGGATTTCTACTTCAGTATCATCACGAAAAGAAAGGAGTCGCTCTAAAATTTGATAATGAGATCGGATTGGGATTTCTGTTTCACAGTAAGGGCAATGTGATATACCGATAGTGGCGAAAAGCATTCGCAGATAGTCTTGCAAGTCGGTCATCGTTCCCACGGTAGAACGCGGGTTCGCTGTGATTGTTTTTTGCTCAATGGAAACAACAGGCGACAATCCATCAATAAAATCAACGTCCGGTTTTTTCAGCTGCGTGATGAACCGTTTTGCATAAGTAGACATCGATTCAAGGAATCGGCGTTGCCCCTCAGCATAGACAGTGTCAAAAGCTAATGAGGATTTACCCGATCCACTAATACCTGTAACAACAACGAGTTGATCGCGTGGTATCTCTAATTCTATATTTTGTAAGTTATTTTCGCGCGCTCCTTTAACTGAGACTGTTTGCCTCATGTGTTCCTCCTTGCTTACCTTAAAATCCAAATATGGTGAATTATAAGAAAATAGACATATTCACCCTCGGTAGACGAGGTTTCCTAACCTCGCTTGTGCAAAGTGTATAAAAATCCTAACATCTACCATAGATAGAAAAATTTGTCGGTGTGAATGGTTTTCTTAAAATACAGTTATTGAAATGGGAATTATCTGATTTATTCTATGCAAAATTACGAAAAAACAACTGCTATAGTTACGTGGGAAGAATGTCATTTATAGGCGCGCAATTTATTCTAACTTTTACCAATTCTCATCTGCGGCCTTCGTTCTTCCATTCCATTATCTCTTGAACTGTGCCAACAGGATGTTCGGTTATCAATTCTATTAATCTTGAGTATGCTTTGTCTGCATCTTTTTTCGCAATATCAAGAGGTGGCACCATGACTGCGACCACCTTTCCTTTATTCGTAATTGAAATACTCTCACCATTCTCAACCCGCTTTAGAAGACTTGTTAAATGGGTCTTTGCTTCATTAACAGCTATTTCAGTCATTTTATGCTCCTTATATCTTAAACAGATATAGAAAATTTATTAGAAAAAAGGATTGTCAACATCGTAATAATATGCAGGCTCTTCCACCGAAACTTTACTATCCTTAGTTAATCGGACAGGTGAGGAAAATTGCTCCAAAATTTCCTTACGTGCAAGCCATTCACACGCCATACTAATCCATAGTTGACGATGACCAAAGTGATCATAAATATCAGACAGTGATTGTTCACCTCCCGCATCCTCTAAAAAATCGAGTAGCGGTTTAAAAAACGTCTGCGCGTTATCTTCTAAATATGTATCAATCAGTTGCAACGCCTCACCAAGGTTTTCCTCATTTTTTGGGACATTGATAATATCGGTGAAAATCGCATTAAAAAACTCTGGATTATGCTTGAGTGCTTGGTAAATCACTTTGCGTTTTGGCGTTTCACCATGCCTGATGGTTTCAAGACGGGCTAATTCACGGACAGCATAGGTCAAATAAAGAAACGTATAATTGTAATCTTTCTTGACATAGAACCACTTTTCTGTTTTGTCAAGTACAGTAGTGACCATGCTTGCTGCATTAAATAGCTGAGATTCCTTATCACGTTCACCGATGACATCAAGGTCTTTATGTAAATCAGTAAGGGTCGGGTCTTTCGTCCAAAGTATTTCGCTTTGGGACATGATAGCAAGGATTCCACTCCCTTGTAAGTTCCTTTCCATCAACTTTTTATACGCATTTCGGTTTTGGAGTCTTACGCGGATCGGTATCCCATCCTCTATTAATTGACACTCCCTTTGTTGAAATTTCGTGCCATCTCTCATAATGAGCGTAATGTTAACATTCGTCTTTTCCCACACGTTTTCTTCTGCCAAATTACTGGTGAGAATAGCGGCAACGACATAACGATCCTCGGCAATAGTATCTACAAACCTTTGGACAGCATCTTCAATTTGAGAGTGAATATCTACTTTCAGACGAGGTGGATGCAATTCGGGTTCGGAATTATCACAGTAATAGGCAGGTTCTTCTACTGCAATTTGGCTTTTGACGGTAAGTTTCATCGGGACAGATACCTGCTGGATAACTCCTTTCCACGTCAACCATTGGCATATCATATCAACAGATGCATCGCGGAATTTTGAATGGAAATGAGCATTCATCTCCGAGTTTGTCCGGGGCCCCTTCTGCTCTGCAAGGTAATCCAAAATCGGTTGGAAGATAAATTGACGTTCATCAATATATGCATTAACTGAATCAAGTGCATCTTGAATAACTGCCGCGTTTTTTTCGCAATTAATCAGGTCAGTATAAACATGATTGAAAAAATCAGGGTTGTAATCAAGGGCTGGTTGGATGACTTCTCGCGCAGGAATCTGATTGTTCAATAGCACCTCTATTCGTGCTAACCCTTGCACAACGCTTAAAAGTGACACAAAAGAAGTTATCACATCATTATTAACATAAAGCTGTTTTTCTGCATAGATAAGCGATGGTAAGGTTTCGGCAATAACGTTCAGCACTTGGAGTTGTTTATCACGTTCACCGATGCTATCACGACTTGCATTTTTATCGTACCATTCTTTGATTGAATCATCGCGTGAGAATAGAAGTGTGCTGTGAGAAAAGTAGGAATGCATGAACGAACCTTGTTGCGCACTCTCTATAGATCGTTTAAAGGAACTACGCGGAGACAAACTTGCGTGTATGTTCACACCATTTTCCACAAGTGAGAAAAACGATTGTGTTGGACGGATGCCATCTTTGCCAATGATTTCAACATCCAAATCCGATCTTTCCCAGACTTGTGCATAGGAGAAACTACCAGCAACAATCGCTGCGAGGATGGACGGATCTTCCTGCACCTTTTCAACAAGTGAATCTACTGCTTCATAGTACTGTTGTTCAATAGCATCTTGGGATTTCATCAGCCGTTTTCTCCTATTCAATGTCTTATCTGTGTTTTATCAAGTAATTTCGGTTTTCGACAGAAATGGCTGTGTCTTTAATTTGTGGTATGTTTCTGCCGATATACCTTACCCCCTTTTATAATAACGATGGGTTCAAGGATTTGTCTACTAATTTTTGCTTTTCCGCGGGCATCAACCAATTGGAATTCACCCTCGCGCATCTCAAACACAACCGTATCTCCCCACGCACCTGCTGCTAACGTTCCAACCTGTCCGGGCATTAATATTGTGTCTGCGGGGACACTGGTAACTTTTGCTAACGCATCATCAAGCGACATGCCGAGGTAGAGGAATTTATTGACGACATTAACCAGATCATAAACCGGACCGTTGATATTATAGACATGCAAGTCCGATGAAATCGTTGTCGGTTCCACACCTTGTGCCATCGCTTTTTCAACGACATCCCAGCTGAAAGAGCCTGCGCCGTGCCCAACGTCAAAGATAACACCGCGTTCAATCGCAGCATGCACAGAATCTCGGATTTTGCCATTTTCGTCTAAAATGCCGCATGCCATATCATGGAAACAGTGCGTAAGAATATCGCGCTTCCCCATCACTGCTAATATATCATCTATGGACTCACACCATGCATCTTGCGGGTGAACCATCATTGGAAGTCCCGCTGCGTCAGCAGCTTCGCGGGCTTTGTGCAGTGGTTGCATGCCTGCCCGTTCTCCAACAATAGATTCCCGTGTTAACCGCACCTTAACGCCTAAGATTATATCACGATGCTGCTCTATCATTCGGCATGCTTTGTCAACATCCGCATAGTCAGGATTTTCTAATTCGCCAATTTCACGTGTTAGCATGCCTTGTGAAGAGATGTTCAATTGGGCAAGTATTCGGGTATCGCTAACATCTATAACGTATTTACGAAATCCGGGGAAAGTATCTGCGCCAGCTGATCCTGCATCAACAACTGTCGTCGCGCCTCGTGCTAAGCATGTCGGATCGGGTTCAACGCCAAAATGGCTAACACCGTAAAAGACATGCACGTGCAAATCAATCAAACCAGGGGTAACGTAACACCCATCAGCATCCATAACGTACCGGCCTTCAGCGTCAGAAATGTTATCACTCACAATAGAAACGTTGCCATCCTTAAATGCTATATCTTTTTTCGCGTGGAGACCTTGTGCAGGATCAATTAAAGTTCCGTTTTTGATAATCAGATCATATTTCATTAGTTTTTATTCTCATCAATAGGTAATTTCAACTGTTCACGAACTGCTTGGCGAACCATTTCACAAGTTTGCATTGCGTGCTCAGCATCGGCAGCGGTTGGAGATTGACCTACATAACGAGTTTCCACCGCATGTTTCGAGAGCCTTGAAAGATCAACTGTCCAACTATGCCAAGCTGGAATAGACGGTAGAATCAAGTTTAACAATTCTCCTAAATTGTGTGTTCTCTGTATAGGGATATTATTCTCTTGTAGCCATGCCTTTAGATATTTTTCTGCACACTGTTGAGCATGAAAACACATACCGTTTCGCATCGCAAGCTGTTCTCGTTGAATTAATCTTGCTATAGCATAATCTTCCTCAGCTAATTCAATCCATTCCAAAGTAATTGGATTCATTTCAGTATTCTCTTTTTTATGAGGTTTGAGATAAAAACCATCAGATTCATAAAGTACTTCGCCTTTTTCAGTGACTTCCCGAAGAAACCAATCATTGTGCGATATACGGTAAGCAATCTCTTCAGGTGAACGCACGAGGAGGTCTATGCTGAATCGACGTGGAATACGTTCTCGAATCTCTGACGCTTGACAGTGTGTTTCCGATTCGTCTACCGGCATCACAACTAACAGATCAACATCCGAATATTCGGAAGGCGTGCCATACGCATAAGACCCAAAAAGTATAACCTGCAGCGGCGCAAACTCACGCACAATGTCGTCACATGTGGCTTGAATGTCTTTGCGGCTAATCATCTTTCTTCCTTTGTTCGGTTTGTTGGTTTACGTTTCGCTTTCGATTCATCCAATCGGTTTATCTCAGGTTGCATTAATTATGCAATTTATCTGTTATGCTTGCAAGGTAAATTTCACGAATTGTAGATGCAGAAGCGTCTCATTAATTATAGGTTTTACTATACAAAAATGAAGCAGCGGGTTTTGTAGCGAAAGATTAGATAACAGCAAAAGGACATCGGATAGTTACCTCCAATGTCCTTAATTATAATGCTTCAGCGATAGAATGACTGCTATTCGTATTCCTTCAGAAACCCTCTGAACTCCCTGCGATGTGTTTCTTCGTCCGCGAGAAGTCTAACGCAGAGGTCCTGTGTAACGTAATCTATTCCATCACATAGACGGATAATCTTATTATACTGTTGAATTGCGGCATCTTCTGCTTCAATAACGCCGTGAATTGCTGCAACGACATCTGTAGTATTCTCAGGTGGTTGCAGTGACATTTGTTCAGGTTTAAAAGCAAACGAACCGGGCACGCGTCCACCAATCTCTTTAATGCGGGCGGCAAGGTCCTGTGCGTGTCCAATTTCCGTTTGAATATCCGCTGCCAAGGACTTCTTAATCTCTTCTGCGCGGATACCATCCAAATCAACGGATATTGCCAGATAATTGATTGTTGCTTCCAATTCTAACCAATAAACGCGAGTGAGTTCTTGAATGATTACGTCTCTTGTTGCTTGATCCATGATTTTCTCCAATCATATATAAAAATGTATATCATAATACTAAAAATCCAAATGAACCTATAAAAGATTTAGGTTCGGCATCACCCATGGATAACCATTTGGATGCTCTAATATATTAAACGATATACCGTAGGTTTCGGTTAACATATTTTGCGTTAAGACAGATTTTGGAGAGCCACAAGCAACAGAAACACCATCTTTTAGCATCAAGAGTTGGTCTGCATACATTGATGCCAGGTTCAAATCATGAATTGCGGTGATAACGGTTTTACCTTGATCACAAATTGTTTTACATAGATTGAATATCTGTACTTGGTGCTTTGGATCAAGGTGATTCGTAGGTTCGTCCAACAAAAATAATCCTGGCGCTTGCGCGAGGATTCGGGCAACATCAACGCGACTTGCTTCCCCACCCGATAAGGTGGGATAGAGACGTTCTGCAAATACATCTGCTTCTACGTGCCGTAATGCTTTGTGTGCAATTGCAATATCGCAGTTAGTCTCTTTTGCCCCGTTGAGATACGGATAACGTCCAAAAAGGACAACCTCTAAAGTGGTAAAAGGGAAATTTACCTCTCGCTTTTGTTGTAGATATGCGCGGAGGCGGGCAAGTTCCTTCGGTTCAAAACTATTGATCGGTTTTCCGAAAAACCTTATTTTACCAGTTGTTGGTATGAGTTCACCTGAAATTAAACGCAAGAGTGTAGATTTACCAGCACCGTTGGGCCCCACAAATCCCCACAACACACCATTTTTGATTACAAGGTTGATGTCGCGGACTAACCAATTTCCGTCGATCTGATAACCGACTTCTTCCAATTCAATCATGATTTCACCCTTCATTCCTTGTAACCTATAGAAAAACCTCGCGCTTGAATCTAATAAGAAGCCACAAGAAAAATGGACCACCAATTAACGCTGTAACAACGCCAACCGGTAATTCGGCAGGAATAACAACGGTTCGTGAGAATAGATCTGCCAAGATTAACAGGACTGCACCCCCCAATGCAGAACCGGGTAGGACATACCGATGATCTGCACCGCCCATGAGTCTCAACAGGTGCGGGACGACAAGTCCAACGAAACCTATTCCACCTGCAGCTGAAACCGCTGCACCTACCGTTAAAGCGACTCCAAAAACTGACCACCTTTTTAAAGTTTCAGTGTGTACACCGAGATGATATGCTTCGGATTCACCGAGACTGATCGCATTCAGCGCAGATGCTTGTTGTAACAACACGAACATTCCTGTGATTGTGATCGGAAACGTTACAAATACAACATTCCACGTTGCGCCACCAAAACCACCGAGCAACCAAAAAGTTAAACTGCGCAGCTGTTCATCGTCAGCGAGAAATGTCATCAAACCGATGCACGCGCCCGCGAGACTGTTGAGAGCAATGCCTGCCAACAATAATGTTACTGTCTGCACCTTGCCATGCGCTTCTGATATTTTCCAGACACCGATAGTCACGATCATCCCACACGCGAATGCAGCGACAGGCAGTCCCCACACGCCTAATGCCCCGCCTCCAATCAGAACAATCCATAACGATGCGCCTAAACCCGCACCTGCTGTGACACCGATTAATCCCGGATCTGCCAATGGATTACGAAAGATACCTTGAAGGGTCGTCCCGGATATTGCTAACATTGCGCCAACAAGTGCTGCCAAAACAACGCGTGGAAAACGAACATAGACAAGTACCGCAAAGCCATCCTCTTGAGTGAGGAGAATCTTTGGGATTTTCCACGGTAGAATTTGATATGCCCCTATCCCCGCTGCAACACACATTGATAGAGGTAATAATCCAATCAAGAGAAATAAAATCTTTGTCCGTTTTTGCATATTCCCTATATGTGTTGGAAAAGGTTATTCACCTGTCGCGACGAAATGCCCTTCAACTTCATAGATACCTCGGAATGGGTCAAGCGCTGCACGAGCACAACGAGGTCCAAATCCAGATAAATATTGCCCATCTAAAGCCACAATACGTTTATTTTTGCCCGCGGATGTAAGTGCCAGCCCCGGCAATTTGAGTAAACCATCAACACCTCCAACAGATTCCAACCCTGTGGTAAACAGCACATATACATCCGGTTGTGCGGCGATTACCGCTTCTGCAGTCATCGGTTTGTTTCCTTTGATGCTTCCTGCAGCATTTTCTGCCCCGACAATATCAAACATTGCCCCGGGGGCAGTATCTGTGCCTAATACCAAAGTGGCTTGTGTACCGCGCAAGTATAAAAATAACGCTTTCTGTTTTGGCTTTTCTTTTCGTGAGGTAAGTTTCTTTTCCAATTTTTTGACATCTACTTCTAAAGATTTTGTTAATTCCTTCGCTTTTTTCTCACATCCGACCGCTTTGCCGATAGTTAGCAACCGTTGCTTGGCAGCTTCAAAAGTCCGCGGTTCCTTGAGTAATAAGACAGTTACACCTGCCATGCGGAGTTGTTCAACGACCTGTGGCGGTTTTACATCGTCACGTCCAATCACCAATGTCGGTTTCAAAGAGAGGATTCCCTCAGCGTTTAGCCCGTACTGATACCCAACACTTGGCAACTTTTTCTTTATGTCTTTGGGGTAGGTTGACGAGGCATCGCAACCGACAACGTTTTTACCAACATCCAGTGCAAAGAGTATCTCGGTAGTGCTACCGTTAAGACTCACGATGCGTTCCGATGAAGTGATAACGACGATTTTATCTTCTGCATCTGTGACCTCAATTGATGCAGCTACAGCGACACATAGAAATATCCCAAATAAAATAAAAATACTTAAGAACCATGCTCTGCATAAGTTTGATCGAATAATTTGCATTATGTCCTCCTGAAGATGAGTAGTTGGACATGAACCTATTGAGGTTAAGGAGATTTTGATGCGAATTTATGCGGACAGCATAAATTTTTATCTAAAATAGGTCCCATGTCCAACATCTCATGAACTCAGTGTTCAGTTGTTCTGTATAGACGATTGAAAAATCACTCCAAGTAACTACCTTCAATTAAAAATTATGACTTCCGTCGGATTGATGGACATACTCAAACGTCACAAAACCGCTGTCCTGCTTGTTTTCGTTGTCTTTGTAATATCCTATAAAACGGATTTTAGCGAAAGTTCCATCTGCGGCTTTAACCACAAACACGCGGTCTTCCAAAGGCAGAATCCAGTGTGTTGGTGGGCCTGTATAGATGTACCACCCTTTTTCACTCTGCGGGACGACGGCAAGCGTGTCCTCTGTATCAGACTGATAATCTTCTTCTGGGGCAACTGTTACATCTTCAAAAGTTGTGTCTGTAAGCATAACAGCGCTTCCCATTCCTGGACCACTGATGCCACCGTTAAGTTTGACTTTTGTCCGTTGAAATCCGATATCCCATTCTTCCGAATTGACTGCATCTGCAACTTCAACAACATCGCCTGTTTTAAAAGAGAAGTACGTCCACTCTTCTTCATTTGTAGCATCAATTGTGAACGTATGTGCTTCCAAGCCAATAGGTTCATCAATCGGTGCTGGATCCTCAGTATTTGTTGACGGTTCTACTGTTTCATCTGTAGCTTGAGAGTCAGTAAGTAGCTGTTCAACGTTGCTATCATCAACGGAATCACAACTGAAAAAGATGAAGACACCGAGGAATAACATAAACCAGATCACAACATTCCAATTGAGGGAATCTCTGATTCTATCCATAATTTTCTCCTTTAGAGACACCGTCATAGGCGCTCTACATTGAATAATTAAACTTTTTGCAACACTTCAATGTCTGCAAGCTTGATTTCATCGGTTGCCGGTTCTTCTACTTTGCGTAAGGTACGTAAGGCATCAGTAAAGACTTCAGCTACCTGATAGAATTCTTCCGGATCCATAGCAATGTCTAAGGATCGGTATTTAAGGTGAATGTGACCATTAAGGCATTGGTAAATGGCACATATATTGGATTGAGATAGGAAGTTGGTTTTGTAGCCCATTTGTTTCCTCCTAAATATAGCCGCGCCTGCGCGGCTATATTTTGATGAAGTTCAGCGGACACAGTGAAAACTGTGCCGCTGAAAGTTACGACGAAAAGTAAGAACGTGCTAAAATTTAGGTTGTGTAAGCACATAAACCTTTTCATCAGATAACTCCTTTCGTTTTTTAATGCAGAACACACGGTATTCTGTCACGATTATGATAATTTGGTGATTTGTTCAATTCTCGGTAAGGTACTTTAGAAGTTCCTACCGTCCGATTTAATATGCCAAGGACAAGCCGCCATAAAATGAGCGGCCGACAAATGTGTAAAATGTTGGTATTTTGAAATCAAAAATATTGTTACATCCGATTGAGGCTTTGAGTGATTTGAAAAGCGTCTTCGCCGCACGGATGTTCCATACCCAATAACTCGGTGCGAGTTCTTCAGATTCAAGTACTTTGTCACCGTCATCAAAGAACCCCCACTGGCTTGCGTATCTTCCGCGTAGATCAACTTGGAAACCGCTATTGAGATGTAAGTATGCTAATTTGAACGTGCCGTTATGCGTTGAACGGTTGAGTAACGGGAGTTCAGTTATTTTATTTGCACCGTGGAGATACGCATATCCGACAGTCGAAGTGAATCCGCCAATACTACCGATAATAATTTCCACATCAACCCCTTCTGTGTATGCTTCGCTGATGTTTTGATATTCAAACTTGCTGCCACCTGCTGCGCTTTGCCCGATCCGTTCTGCTTCTATCAGATTGTGCAGGTCATTACGATATCCATGTATTCTGGCAAGCAAACCGTTGAATATCTGATATTCTATTCCCAGATTCCAGTTGTGTGAGGATTCAGGCTGAAGACTTGGATTTCCCAAGACTTGATAGCCAGATGTGACATTTGTAAAGTTGAGGTATAGGTTTTTAAAGTCTGGTGAGCGGAAGCCTTGTCCATACGAGGCACGAACCCGAAAATCGTCTGTCACGCGATACAGGGAACTCAACTTTGGACTGAAATGGGTGCCAAATTCGGAATGATTATCTAAACGTCCTCCGATGACGATTGCAAACGCAGAAATAGGTCGGAACTCGTTTTGGATAAAGAGAGAATTCGTAAAAACGCCACGTTCCCCGCCTTCAATCCGTTGAGATTGTAAATTTTCAAGAATCACCTCACCACCGAGCGTTAGCCGGTGTTTTTTCCAAAGAGTCATATCAAACTGAATTTCGCCCTTGAGGAGGTCTTGAATGTTGAGATTTCGGGATGATGTTTCCTTCGTCCCCCTATCAATAACAGTTGACTCATCGTCATATCGGGTTGCGTAAATTTTTCCTGTCAGTGAAGTCGGAGAGACACGCTGTGGGTTTCCAAAGTCGAATTCGTGTTCTATCTCCAAACTTCCGCTGAAGTTTTCAATATCGCCAAGACGGTCAAAAGCAATGGGGCCGTTTTCGCTGATTCCTTCTTGATTCTGTGTGAAGTATTGCCCAGAAAACAAAAAACTTGTGTTAGACGTAAATTGGTATTGTGTCCGCACAGAACTTGTTATATTAGCATACCCATCAATTGTAGTTGTGAGATCAGATGTATCTAAATCGATTGGGTTGCGGCGGTTGACGCTGATCGTAAATAACCCGTTGAGTTTTCCCTGTTGCAACCCAACGGTCCCTCTACTATCATAAGTGTGATTCTGCTCAATATTTTGAGAAATCTGTACTGAAAAAGGTGACGCTGCTTTGCGGGTGATAATGTTTATTACACCAGCGAGTGCGGCGTTGCCGAAAAGGGAGGAGGTAGCGCCTTTCACAATTTCTATCCGCTCAACATTTTCAACAGCCATCCGTGCCATGTCAAGTTTGCCAGCGATACGTCCGACTTGCGGTTCACCGTCTACAAGAATCAAGACATATTCTGAATTGAGTCCTTGAAGTTGCACGCCGTCACCATGTCCATCACGATGAATAATGATGCCAGCTTTATGCTCCAGCACTTCGCCGACATTTTCTGCGCCTGTTGCTTCAATTTCTGTCCGTGTAATCAGATCAGTAATAACGGGTGCGTCTTTTAGGCGGTGCGGTGTCTTTGTAGCAGTAACCACAACGGGTTCTAATTGCACCGGATGGTCGGCTATAGTTGTTTCGTTCCTGTTTTCGGCGTAACTTGATATTGTGGATGCAATCCAAAATATCAGTAATGGAAAAACCCATTTGTTCCAATTGAAAACCATAACGTTCTCCTTCGCTTGAATCATCCCAAAATTACTTGACAATTATAGTGATGATAATGTATCCTAATAAATACAGAAAAGGCGCGCGGCGAAACCTGCAAACGCAGTCATTTCGCAATCACTTTTAACTCTATTAGAAACTGGGTAATTACGAACAATTGGCAGTTGAGAGTATTCCCAGTTCCTAACGTCGCTTTTTCTGCTTATATTTTTAGTGAACCTTAAACGGGCCTCCCCGCGGTTCTTCCTTTAGCTCGGGTTGAGTAGAATCCAGAAATACCTCATGCAATTCCAGTTTGTTGGATTGGGTGAACGCCTCTTTCGGCATAGTGCCGGATTGCGCGTGACCCTTACGGAATTCCTCAGAATCAACCCAGTTTTCAAAATCCTTGCGTGATTCCCAAAGTGTAAAAACCACATAAGGATCACCATCATTGACTGGTCGCAAAACCTGATTAGAGATAAATCCGGGCATTCCATCAACGAGACGTGCTCGGTTTCGGAATCGTTCCTCAAACTCTTCGTGATATTCAGGTGCGACATAGATTCGGTTTGCAACTGTAATCATAAACTTCTCCTTCATGAAAATGAGTCTCATTATTAGAAAAAGATTTTAGGTTAGGCGAGGTAATTGGCCTCGCCTAACTATTTTGAAATATGCGTTGAACGAACACACTATATCCGTACAGATAACATATTTATTCTAACCTTACCCTACTATTCGTCTTTTGAAACATACGGGCTTAGATTCTTGGTTCAGTTGATTTAGAATACTATACCCGTATATTCCATTTGTGATATTTATTCCTAAGGAGGAGGAATTTTCTAACCAGATTATTATTTGAAAATGAATCTCATTATCAATTTAGTCTGGTTATAAACAACTTGAACGCTGTTTTCTAATATCACGTCTTTATTATAACATGAGTTTGATAAAAGAATTCAATTTTGAGGGTTCATTCCCAGGCCCGATGACTAATTCAGCCTTTCACTTCTTGAATATGCAAAAGCTAAGTTGAGGTTAGTGCTTTATCAAGTGCTAATTGATGGGTCTTGAAAGGAGTCGGGAATCGGAGTTCCCGCCTACCATAAGCAGTGCATCGGTCCGAGCGATCTCCGAATCGCGACCAACAATAATATGTTGACAAAGCATTAGGTTATCTTGAAGCTTTTAGATTTCCCCACGTGAGCGCTAACTTATTTGCAGCCCTTACAGCAGCCCAGCCTCCTGCATTCATGTTTTGGTTGATTTCATCTTCACTTAGCGCTCGGTCATAAACGCCAAGTTCGTCAACGAGGCCTTTGAAGTAATAAGCAGCATTAGCAGGAAATAACCTTGTTCCAAGTAGCCAAGCTGTAGGGGTCGGGCCCGAATAAACTTCTGATTTGAGTTCACCCTCTAAAGATCCATCAACATAAAGAAGGTATTGGTCATCAAAAACAGCAGTGATGTAATACCATTCACCCCGCGTTTCAAGGAGCCCCTTGGGAGAATTCAGATCTCCACCGCCAGGAGGCCATTGACCAACGTTCATCCCGCCATCATTCCTCACGTAAATATAGTTTTTTGTCGATCCACCCTGTTCACCGCCCTGCCATATAAAACTGGCTGACTCGTCTTTGTTATTGATGTACATCGAAACTGTAAGTGGCGGATCCAGATTCAAACTATCTGGAGTTCCGAAATCCACATAATCATCACCATCAAACTCCAGTGCCTGACTGACCTTACCTTCAACTACTTTGGGGTCGCCCTTCATGGTTCCATCATTTTCACCAAAAACGTCTTTAACAGTCTCGCCATCTATATCATCCTTATCAAAGGTCCAATAACTAACCAAACCTTTGGTAACCACTTGAGCTTTCACTATATTTGCACACATAAAAATAGTTGCTATAACAGTACAAGTAATGACCAACATTTTGTTAAACATTTTGGTTTCCTTTTCTTTGTCCTGCAACGGCAGAAATCACGGTTAGATGTTTGCCGTTGCCTTGTTGATTAAACAAATAGAATTTTGTCGTTGGCTGAGCGTAAACCTTCTACAAATTTTATAAGAACCTAAATTTTCTTCCGAATTCATGTTATTATACTATATCTTTTAAACAATGTCAAATTTTTAATTCAAAATTTTACGATAATTCTACTGAATCTGTTCTATTACTTCTTTACCAGCCTTAAAAAGATCATGTAAATGCAGATAACGAAATAGTGAACTTCTCCCTGTGAGATATAAATTCTCAAATTGCTCAAAATAGTTAACGAGTTGCCTCACATTTTCTTCAAAACCTATCTCAAGCACTGGATAAGCAAAAGGCAGCTTGTAGGTCTGGTACTGTATAACCTCATCAGAGTGTAGTTTTTTGACCCGACACAACGCTTTCCACACCTCGGCGCGGAGTCCTGTTTCCGACATTTTCCATACGGCACTTTCACTGAAACACGGGACTTCAAGCACAATTACCGTTTGTCCTTCAGGTGCCATATAAGGACTGCGATTTTTGGGTTCATATAGGCGCGTAAACGGAAAATCTTCACTCGGAAAGTAGATTGATGCATTGGAAGAAAAAGAATCGCGGTTCAAGCAAAAGACGCAAAGCACAAGGTGTCGATATTTAATTGTCTCCGCAATAGCGCAAAGTTCCGGGGGCGGTGCCGGTTCTAACATTCGCAGTGAAAGTGTTAGTGGTAATGTATTAATCACTGTGGTGACCTCAATTTCAATATCGTCATTTAAAACAATGCTGTGAATTCTTCCATCTTTATGAATTATACGGTTTACCCGATGTTCCAACTTGACGTGTTCATTCCCTGTAAATTCATGCAGTTTGTCAGGAATCATGCCGATACCGTATTTTGGATAGAAAAAGGATCCGTCTAAGTGGCTTGGATTCTGCGGTGTGCCTAACACAGCTGCACGAAGAAAACTCCAAAAGTCTAACCCATTGAGTCGGTTGCCTGAAATGGCAGTGGAAAGTTTGTGCGTTGGCTGTCCCCATAGTTTTTCGGAATAGTTCAGTAGAAAACGTTCTGCCAATGTTTTCCCATATCGTCTGAGGGCAAGTTCTTTAAAGTTTTCTGCCTGTTTTCTATTTCTAATAATCAGTTTATCCCACCCAATTTTGAGTAAAGTCTTTGTTTCCAGTTTTCCGACCAGATCGCTCAGTGCCAGCGGGAATCGATAAAACTTCTCTTGGTAAAAGATTTCGCTTGGTGCTTCCACGCGTAGTAGATCATCACCGAGAAGATGTTGAACCTCTGCTGTGACTTCTGAATCCTTATCGTGAAAGCGGTGTGCACCCGTATCAAATCGAAAATTATCCAGCTGAAGTGTCCGGCAATTTCCACCGACGTGTGTGCCTGCTTCAAAAATGAGAAAATTGAGGTTCTGTTTCTTGGCGTAATAACCCGCCGTTAGCCCCGCAGGACCGCCACCAAGAATATGAATATCAGCAGTTTCCATCATATTTCATGTCTCACTTATAGACTCAATCGAAATTTTCTTTCAGACTCAGTACTCAAACAATGACAATTCAGACCACATCCGATTGACATAGGGATTGTGATAGAAAGTCTTTTCCACTTTTGGCACCCGATTTGGCAGGGGACCTCCAATGGCGACAATTCCAGTTTCCAATTCATCAAGTTGGGAAAGGTCTGCTTTACTTTTAATCGGTATATACTTCGCCTTTATCCCTTGTGAAGCTAAGTAGTATTTAATCAACGGCACGGATACAATTTGTAGCTTGTTATCTTGTTCGTTCTGTTTGGCGTGTAGGTATTTATGTATCTGAGCAATCGCTGTCGGTTTTGTGTGTTGGACAACGGTATGTAACGTGACATAACTATAACAGAGAAAAAAAATGACAACAACTCCCCATCCGATTTTAGACTGTTTTCTATTGATTGCGGTTGCTGCCCTTTGTAATGTTGTCATTCGGTGGCAAGCGAACGCAATGCCCAATGCCAAAAAAGGCAATAAAGGTAAAACGTGCCTGCTTTTATGAATAACGTTCTGTGCTAAGAATATCCAAACAAGGTAAAGCACACAGCCAAGAAAAATTGGGTTCAAAAATATAGAATGATTTTCTGACTGTTTTTCTTCAAACCATTGTCTCACTGTTTGCCAATTGAAAAAAATAATCGTAATTAAGATAATTGTCGTGCAAGCAGTTATAGGATGGCGACCAAGCCAATAGAGTCCAAATCCATCTGCAAATATACTTTCAAAAGTTTTTGTGAATCGCATCCACAATTCGGGATTAGTAGAAACAGTACCGCCAAAGTCTGAAAAATGCCCTTGACTCTGTGTTTGTGCAGCGCCTATCAGTGTATTCCAACCAGTAATCCATAGCAATGGAATTAGCCAAATCAGAATACCGATTGCTCCTGCTACGATCAACCTTAGTCTATTAGAATGCTTTAATTTGATCAATAGCACTGGCACTAATAACGGTAGATATGAGAGCCGTATACCGAGCAAAATACCAGCGAGGAAAAACCCAATTGTGTTGCGGCATAATAGCGTGTTCCCACCACTTTCTGCTTGTGCCATCATAAAGTAAAGGCTTGTTAACAAGCATGCAACACCCATTGCGTCAGGCATATAGCGATTGCTTATCAACCACAATAAAGGGGTCATAAAGATCACGAAAATTGCAATTTTTCCCAATGTTGTAGTGCTTTGGATATTCGCAATCTTTAGTGTCCAAAAGATTGTGAAAAAGGTGGATAAACCTCCGATTAGTGAAAATGCTAATGCATAGCGCTGAATGACGACATAGAGAAGTTTGGCAACAAAACAGAAAACAGGGTACGCGGGAAAATGCGGTTGCAACTTAGCAACATCGTAATCTACCATACTCAGCGCAAAACGTAGACTATCTAAGTCTTCAATATAATAGATTGTGCTAAGCAGACGAGATCCAATACAACCAATAAAAACGATGCCCCAGACGAAGACATTGGAAGATTGCAATTGTCGCCACATCTCTCTGTTTATTCTCTAAAGATTGGAAGAAAGGAAGATTAGAGGACGAGTCTTCCAATCTTCCTTATTCTTTACTTACTCAATTTTCTATAGTAGATTTCAGAATTAATTGAACACTCTGTACCAACGAGGTTAGGAAACCTCGTCTACCGTGGGACAAAAGTGTTTACCTTTCTTATAGCGATGTTTACCAGTTCTTCATGTTTTCACTGGAAAATCCATAAGCAGTCTGTAAAACGACTTTGGCGCGTTCGTAATAGGAAACTTGTTTTTCGTATTCGCTACTGCCCGGTGCGTCATATTTGGGTGCTTCCCCCATAATACCATGCAATTCCCGAAGCTGTCCATCGCTAATCAACTTGAAAGGATTGTATTGCAAAGCGACAGTATAACCTTTCATCTCTGCCCAATGTTTATTTAAATTGGCACGATTTTCGTCTGCAGTGCCTAATTTTGACATATCACTCAACGTATCGTTGATGTAGTGAACGACTGTCGCGGCGATTACTTTCTCCATGCCGTTAGCGGCGGCTTGGCGGTGTGAGCTGATTTCCTCAACCGTGCCTTGATTGGTAATGGCAGTGCGTCCGGCAAGGAAAGCATCAAAAATTTCCTTAGTGAGATCTACACCTGTACCGCCTTTATCGCGTTTCGCTGCGTTTCTGGAAAGCCCGAAGTTATATTCCGATTTGAAGTCTATGCTCCCATCACCGTTAGAATCAAAAGTGAAGTCGTCAACACTACCTGCAAGTTGATCATCCGTGTAGCGTGCATAGTCTCGGGCAGCACCGAAGTAACCGAATGCTTCATCCCATCCATGCTCCATTGCCGTATAGGGATCGGTTCCATCTCTCGCTTCACTATTATCGCGTTCAAGCAGACCGTTGAGATAAACACCTGTTGCTTGGTAATAAGGAACTGCGCCGATGAGTACCTTATTAATCATCTGCGACATGTCCACACCGTCATCAGTAGTGTAAGCCATCGCTGTGCCGAGTTTGTTGGAATCTTGCGAATTGTCCGCAATTTCCTTGAACCATTCTCGTACTAAATCATCTGCAGTACGATTGTAACCGATAACTGGATCACTTGAAATTTTACCGACAAGATTTTTCCCAGTTGAAAGCGCTGAATAATGATTTTCGAGCGCGGATATTGATCCTGTAGTCGTTAGCGTTTTCAGGTTCAAAGCATCATCGTAAGCATAGAATTGCAGCAGATCATCCACAGTCACAGATTTTGCGCCATCTTTTCCTACGCTGTCGGTGGTCGCTTTCAAGTCTTGCAAAAGTAGATTGCGTACAACTTGTCCTGAGTAAGAGACACTACTTGCCCCTTCCTCAAAGCGGCTGTCAAACACATACGCTTGTGGCACATCGATTTTGGTTCCATCTGTAGGGTCCGGTTCGACATCATCGCTTCCACAAGCAGATAGAAATAGACTAACAACAATTAGCAACATAGCTAACCATTGAAATTTTTTTGTCAAGAAATTCATGTTTTCTCCTTTAAATTAAAGATAACGAGTCTCATTATCCTTATGAATTATTTGTTGTTAATAGAAACTTTTATGAAGAGAGCAGTATTTAAACTACTCTCTCGATCTTACACCAGAACTATAAACCTTGTTTGATACCAAAAAGTATCTGTCGTCTCGGGCCAATTAGAATGCCTGAGCTCAAATTAGCTTCGGGTTGCCCCGCATTTGAATGCAAACGCGACCCGATATAAACTTTATCCAAAATGTTTTTGGCAGTAAAAAATAGCTGCCACTGTGTAGTTAATTTATAATTTATACTGGCATTCACAATAGCATAACTCGGAATGGGACCAGTATCACCACGATTTTTCGTTTGTTGGATGTTTTCAAAGTCGGTAAAGACTTCGTCCACAAACCGCATATCTGCACGCATACGGATAGCGTCACCGAAATGTTTTGCCAATCCTACAGTGAAAGTATGTTGAGGGGCATAAGGCAATTCATTGCCGTTTAACTCTACATCAACATTACCGGCAATCGTTGCAGACTTGACAATACCGTCAACAATTTCTGTCTGAAGATATGTATAAGAAGCATTGAGGTCAGGTAGTATTGGCACGAATTCTGATATGCCGGATCTTATTGCCATTTCCAACCCTGACAGATTAACTTTACCTAAATTCTTGAATGCTGTGCCGCGTCCGGCAGCAACTAAGTCTTCAACCGTAATAAAAAATCCTGCAGTTTCTATCGTAACGCCTTGCATCCATGATCTGAATCCCAGTTCCATGTTCCAACTCTTTTCAGGTTTGAGGTCAAGCCCGCCAGCATCAACATTTTGCCCGAAGTTCGTAACTTTCAGCGCGCCGCTTGATGGTGCAGTATATCCTCTATGAATACCTCCGAAGAGGTTGAATTGACCAACCTGATAATTCACGCCGATTCCCGGCAATAGCACTGAAGATACTTTGTCTGCCAGTACGGAGCCGCGTAACCTGTCTACCCGGTCCTGTTTAAAAACTTCAAACCGCGTACCAAGCGTTAGCGTGAGGTTCTGCAATTCAAGCTGTTCTTTTGCATAAAGTGCTAATGCTGCAGTTTCGTAGTGATGGCTTTGGCCAACAATCTTCACAGGGTCTTCTGGAGAGCCTGGTGTCCCCGTGTAGTAGATGCCATCACGGGCATCTGGTGCATCACCAATTTTCTTATCGTCAATGAAACGTTCCCAATGTACCCTGGCACCAATTTCAGCACGCCCGACATTACTACCAATTCCGTGTTTGACCTTATAGTTCTGTTCAATGCCACCTACGTAAAAGGTGCGGAGGATACCGAAGTTGCTTTTACCATTACCAGTTCTGACAAGGTCTCCTGTTTGGAAATAAGGGACTGGTGCCAGATTCCCGGTTTCAAAGGTTGTAGGACGCACGAAGATATCATCCTCACGCCACCACCGGCGGTCAAACAGGCTGGTGTATACCGTCGTATTACTTACCAGATTTTCCGTGATTTTATTGGTATAGATGAGGTCAAGTGATGTTCGTATAATCTTAAAATTGTCGTCTTCTTTAGGGTTAAAGTTAGGATCCGTTTTAAAAGTATATTCTGTTAAGCCTGTATAGGTTGCGTTTGAGTTTTCAAAATTTCCGTTTAGTTTAAGATAGAGAGTCTTTTCTTCACTCAGTAGGAAAAGCGTTTTTAGAGTGCCGTTAGCCTGATCAAATGTGTTATTTTCTCTAAACCCATCTCCGTGTTTATAGAGAAGCTGCAGGTCTGACAGAACTTTTTCAGGATTTCCAATTCCTCTTAATTCTGAAAATGCACTGTAATACCCGTTGTTTCCTACTGTTATCTGATTTCCTAACCCGCGTGTTCCGCCAGGTTTTCGTGTGGTATAATTGATGACTCCGCCCATGGTTTGCGGTCCATAGCGGACTGAAGCACTACTTTTGATTACTTCAACAGCGTCAATTCGATCAGCAGGCGGGTTGTAATAGGCATTCGGATAAATATATACTGCCGGTTGTATTGGCACACCGTCTTCAAGTATAAGTACTCGAGCACTTCTACGAGGATTTAAACCGCGAATCCCAATACTTAACCGTGAGTTACCAAAACCATCATCCGCGTAGCCGTTGATCCCCGGTATGAATTCAAGCAATTCTTGTGTACCAACAGGCTTTATTAGGTTAACCGTTTCCGGTTCTAACTTACTCATTGTGCCAGTTAGTTTTTTATGTTTACGCAGCGATTGACCAATAATTTCTATTGGAGCTAATTCAAAGGTTTGACCAGACAATGCAATTTCTAAATTGTCCGATAAATCTGGAGCAATTACTTTGCTATAGGTATTATAACCGATCAAATTTACCTTAAGATGCTTCTTGCCTTCAGTACTTTGCGTAAATTGAAAACTACCATCTTTTTCAGTTGTTGTCTCTGCCAAGACTTGCCCATTCGATTCAATCTTAACAACTGCACCAGAAATAGGTTGTTCTGTTTCTTTGTCAATCACTTTGCCGCTAATTTCGGTTGAACCTTGACAGAAATGTAGCGTGCCAAAGAAAAGGGTTAGTATGCTTACAATTAATAATGTTCTATAGTTGAACTTTGAATTACCAGTTACGATAAAAAATTGAGGCATGAATACTGTTTCCTATACTTTTTAAAAGCGTTTTGGGTTTGTAATTTTGCTGTGATTGTTATCAATTTTATTATTCAGTTGATCTTTAGCAGTATTCTCTGTCTGATCAGTTGTATTGACCGACAAATTTGTGTTACCGTAACTACCACCAGCTTCTTCATCGACTTCAACTTGAGGTGAGAGTATCGGATCGCTTTCACAACCGCACAAAGCCAGACCAAAAATTATGATCAGTGCTAACGATAATTTCCTGAGTATGACAAAAATAAGGTTCATCTTCTAAATCCTTTTTTGAATCCGTTTTATTACAAAGACTCTAAAAACGCAATAAGTGCATCACGTTCAGGTTTTGACATCTCCAAAACGGTTTGTCGTGATTTTTCTGCTTCCCCACCGTGCCAGAGGATTGCTTCCATTAGGTTGCGCGCTCGACCGTCATGGAGAAAATTAGTATGCCCATTAACTGTTCTCACTAAACCGATACCCCATAAGGGTGGTGTTCGCCATTCTGTGCCACTTGCATGAAAATCAGAGCGATTATCCGCTAAATCGGGTCCCATGTCGTGCAACAATAGGTCTGTATAAGGGTGAATCGTCTGATTACTGACAGAAGGAACACCGGGCAAAACACCTGTTCGTAACGTTGGAACATGACAACTCGCGCATTGTGCTTGTGCAAAAAGCTGCTCGCCCTGCATAACCTGTGGATCGTCCACATTCCGCCGTGCAGGAACTGCCAACGTTTGCACGTAAAAAGTTACCACGTCTAAAATTTCATCACTGACTTCAGGTGTCATCCTGTTTTCCTTGAGTTGAGATTGACCCGTTGAATTTTCTAAAGGGAATAATGATGTGGTAACACCCATATCATCGTGGTATGCAGAGGCGACCTGCTGAAGAAGTGTCGGTTGATTCGCTTTCCATCCAAAACGACCCAGCGAATAACGTTTTTGGACCACATCCCATACATAATTGGGTTTACCAGAGATTCCATCTCCGTTAACATCAGCCTCATCCGCATAAGTTAAGATAGTTTTTTCAGGAATTGCCTCTAATAAACCGAGTCCAAACACAACTGGTGCTACACGGGGCGATACTGCTACATTTTCCGGTAAAGGTTGATAGGTATCTGTAATTGTATAGTTGGGATAGCGAAGATGCACACGTGTTCCATCTTCCGTTGTCAACGGTTGCTCAGAATATTCTATTTTAACTGAACCTTCTGCTTGTGTTCCGTAGATTGCCCGATTATTCAACTGGGTGCCGTAGCCCGGAACTGGAATCGGGGATTTTCCAACTTCTCCATTTTCATTATTCGGAAGACTTAGTCTGAAGAGCATTGACACAAATTTCTCATTAACACCTGGCGGACGCCCTCTTCCATCACGGCTATGGCAGTTGATGCAAGAAACGTTGTTGTAGATAGGTCCTAAACCGGGATTCACCACTGCAGGAGCAGTCACAAAGACCGCTTCAAATTCAACATCACCTTCCAAATGTTTCTCAAGTGCTGCTGTGGAAAGATTAGGAGCAGGAATTGAAAACGCATGGCTTGATGCGTTAAAGATAGTCGTGTCTCCACCGGAAAGGGCACCAGTGGAATCTAAAGGTGTATTTAAAATTTCCATTGACTGTTCGGTGTCACACCCAATTAGGATAGATACCAACACTGTAAGATAGAGAAATGTGAGAAAATATTTCATGTTAATTGCCATTAATATTCCTCTTCTGTCCGAACGAGCTCTTGTGGAGTGTCCATCTTTATATTATAGGTCGCGATTCGGAGATCGCTCCTACAAAAATCTTGTCCAGGGTAGGAGGGAACTTCGATTCCCGACTATTGCTTATACCTACAATTTTAGAATGGACACTCCACCAGCTCGCGACTTCCTGATGAATTTGTTGGGAACAGCTGGTAACTGCTCCCGACAAAACGAAATAGTCTGAGCATGCCGACAAAACACGTTTACGCATACTAATTAAACTCACTCGTCTGAACAAGTGGTTTTATATCTTGCTCAAGTGTCAACTGAACCTTGCTGACAGCGTCGATTGCTGCTTGAACAGCGGTACGGTTTTCAGTAATCGAATCACGGAAGGGATCCGGAATTGCTCCGATGGTGTCAATCGCCTTCTGTACTTCCGTCTGGAAACGGGAATCTAAGTCAGCATCTTTACCGTTTACAAATTCGTTTAATCCTTGTCCATCACTGACGAATTTTCCCATATAGACATTCTGGATTCCTCGGATATTGTCTTGGAAATCTGAGATGGAATTGAAACTGAACTGAGATTCAACAAGGGTTGTATCCTCTTCGTTGTAAGGGTCAGATATTTTGCCATTAGCCACTTCATCAGCAATGACAATCATACCTTCCACCACTTCTTGTACTGCAGCACTTTGTGACGGATAGACAGCATTTCCCGCCTCACCTGCAGACGCAACAGTAGTGCTAAAATTTTCACCTTCTGGTGCCCATGCCAATCGTAGCTGGGAGGTGCTTGCTTTGAGATTCTCTGTCGTTGAAACGAGATATTCCAATTCACGTTCAGTTATGTCTGATGCCTCGCGTTGATCTCCATCGCGGAATAGTAGAAACTCAATGGTGTGAAAACCTTTCTGCGTATCTTCTAATCCGCTGACAAAATCTACCGTTAGGTCGTCATTGCTATCTAAAACAGATTGTAAGTTGACGTGATCAACTGGCCAACTATCTAAAGCGGGATCAAGTCCTTGTGTATCAACAGGACCGAATAGGAACGCTTCGCTCTGTTCCCAAGGTGTTCGCGTCGCTTTCCACGCCTGCTGTGCTTTTTCAAGATTCGCTTGCGTGGTATCCTCTGCTAATGCCTCAACAGCTGTCAACAATTCGCCTGCTTTGTTATCCAAATCAGTATAAGTTGCTAACACAACAGTATTAGCGAAGTCGTTTAGCATAGTCCCAGCATCATAAGTTTCACTGTCACCATTTACATCGCCATTGTCATCATCCTCACCACAACCAATACATCCGATAACAAATGAAGTTGCAAGTAGTAAGCAACAAAACATGGGTAATAATTTTTTGTACTTCATAAAAACCTCCATAGAATAGTTATTAATTGTCAGTTATTGGTTATCAGTTTTCAGTTAATCTCTTGTGGCAGTTTTAATTTCGTAGGTCGGGTAGAGTTTACGAAACCCGACAATATCAAGGATTCAGAGCCAACCTGTCGGGTTTCGCTGCGCTCTACCCCATAGGTGTCAATTTAAGAAAAAAGATAAGCGATGCAAAGTAGTAGGCACACGCCGTGTGCCGTTATATACCCAAGCGTGTAAAGCGGACGGCACGCGGAGCGTGCCTGCTACCTTTAAATCAACGCTAAATTAACACCTATGGGGTTTCGCTGCGCTCTACCCGACCTACAAATCACTGCAAAGCATGATCACTGAAAACTGAAAACTCTTATCAATATTGAAAACCGAAGCCAATTGCAAAGGTCCTTTCTTTATTTAAATCTTTGGTAGCTAAGCTCCGTAGGGAATAGTGGCTCTTGAAAACTAACTGCGGGTGTGCATGGTAGTTAATACCAAAAGTCCACGTGCTTCTTTCCCACCGAGGATTGTCAAAGATAGTCCCTTCAACACTTGCCATCGTATCGTAATAATCGTAACGTGCAAATAGATCCAATACATGTGAAGATGCTTTGGCTGTTCTGAAAAATGACAGCACATCGTACCCTGCTTCAATGTACCAGCCGAGTGCCGAACTGCCTATCGGTGTCCGCTTTACATTAAGGTTGTTGGAGAGGGTGCGATTGACTTTAGATAACCTATCGGCATTTTCCAAAGCTCCCCAGAGGAACAACCCTCGGACTTTCACAGCATTCACCTCGTAAAACCCATGCAGGCTCACAATGCCGACGTGCGCGTCAAAATCCACGTCCGGTTTTGGTCGGTTTGCTGCTGTGTCTCCAAAGTAGCCGGAAATACCGACGGTTGCGTTTTCGTTAAACACATAATCAAGCCGTCCGACAAACGCGGGTACCTCAGCGTTGACTGTTTCAAACCGCAGCTGGTGTCCACGGACAATCCAGTGCCGTGAACTGAAACCGGTTGAATCTAAACCGTTAACAATTTGTGCCTGATATTTCAGTGAACCAAGCGAACCAAAAAGTTCAACACCGGTTTCGTGCCATATAGTCGGAATGAGGTGTGCCTCTGCCTCGGGACGGGTGGTTGTAAAGTAGTGTTGTGGACGATGCCGTTTCGCCACAAGACCTACAGGGACGATGATATGTCCAACGCGGAAGTTCAGCGCAGGTTGAACAGAAAAAACAGCAGCGAGTTTTTCAACAATTATTTCACCGCCTTTTTCAATTTCTGTTTCGAACTCGCCAAACTCTTCAAACTTGTCAAATTCCATCGTGCTACCGGTCCCACCGTGTTCAAATTCTATCTCCGCTTCAAGTCGGATAGTATCGTTGATGTTGTATTTCGGCGCGACAACAAAACGTTCCACGTCAATTGCTGCACGTCTATTTGGGTCAAGTTCCCAATCAAAGTTAGCATAGTTGATGATACCGTATCCAGAAACTGAAAAAGGGTTGGTCCCAGCGACAGCACCAATACTAAGTAAAATAAACATTCCCAGAATTGCTGGGAGAATCAATCGTTTTTTCATAAATTTAAAATGTGTCTAATATGATATTGAGTCTCAATATCATATTAGGTCGTTGGTTAAATCAGATTTCTAATAGGTTTGAGAATTAGTTAGAAATTGATAACGAATCTCATTATCCTATATTATACTGCTATCAAAAATCAGCATAAATTGTTTATTATCACGCGATTTCCGTTAATTATACTCGGTGTTTTCAGGAATGTCAAGAAAATCTGCAGAAAATGTCAAATTTTCTCATAGACTATTCCAGTGAGAAGTTTATTTTATAGTAAAAACGGACAATTAATGGGATACTTCTGTATCGCACCCTGTATGAAGATTAATTTATTAATTCGGTAATTTTCTATCCGTCCGAGGCAGATATACTCCCCCGCTGGCGAGGTTTCCTAACCTCGCCCAATTACCGATTTATTTTCTTAAACTTCATTTAGGTTGCGAACTAAGATGCACAACCTAACAGGGTGTGCTACAACTTCTCTTGTCCGTTATGTTTCTGAAACAGGTTTAGTAAAGTGTCCTAATCATTTCAAAGTTCACTATAATTCACAAATATTGATAATGATATTCATTTTCATTGATATTAAGTCTCATTATTATATTTAAACATGTTGGAAAAAATAATATTTCATTATTCACGAAATTTTGTAGCGCAAACTTTATGAAGTTTAAGAAAATAAATCGGTAATTGGGGTTTGGACTATAAACTTCATTGCTCGCGCTGGCGTGGTTTCCTAACCTCGCCAATGTCTAAGTAATTGGGGTTTGGGCTATAAACTTCATTGCTCGCGCTGGCGTGGTTTCCTAACCTCGCCAATGTCTAAGTAATTGGGGTTTGGGCTATAAACTTCATTGCTCGCGCTGGCGTGGTTTCCTAACCTCGCCAATGTCTAAGTAATTGGGGTTTGGACTATAAACTTCATTGCTCGCGCTGGCGTGGTTTCCTAACCTCGCCAATGTCTAAGTAATTGGGGTTTGGGCTATAAACTTCATTGCTCGCGCTGGCGTGGTTTCCTAACCTCGCCAATGTCTAAGTAATTGGGGTTTGGGCTATAAACTTCATTGCTCGCGCTGGCGTGGTTTCCTAACCTCGCCAATGTCTAAGTAATTGGGGTTTGGGCTATAAACCTTCACTATAGATTGTGCATATCAGTGCGTAAACTGAATGAAGGTTAAAAAAATCAGTCGGTAATTTGGCGAGGTTAGGAAACCTCGCCAGCAGGAGAAGTACACTTGTCTCGTGCGGGACAGAAAATTACCGAACTAATAAATTAATCTTCATAAAGTTTGTGCTACAGGTAGAATACGCCAAATCAACGGTATGAATGCTATATAGCATTCCCCGTATGGTATTCGCCATGATTCATACCGTTGATTTGGTAAATCCTGGTTCAGACGATGGACAAACCGACACGGACAAACAAAAACCTAAATCATAACCTTATAGTAGAATCGACAATTAAGTGGACATGCGAAAAGCCTACCCCCCTTTATCCCCCCGCAAGCGAGGGGAGATGAAACAGGTGCAAAAGTGTCCAACTAATTATGGGCTTTACTATAAATTGATGCTTATGGTGTGGCTTCCTTACCAATAGCACTGCCGACCAATACTAAATCCAGGACATTAACAACACTATCACCGTTGACATCCGCAGCATTTTCGCCTGTGGCACCGAAGTTTCTGCTGACTAAGACTAAATCAAGCACATTGACCCTACCGTCTTTGTTGACATCTTCACGTAGTTGTGGCGGCGGTGTAAGTGACCATAGCCTGACGGTTTTGTCCCTACTTCCACTTGCGATAGTGTTGCCATCCGGACTAAACGCTACGCTGATGGCCCAACTCGTATGCCCCGATAGTGTTCGTATGTGTGCGCCATTGTTTGCGTTCCACAGACGGATGGCCCTGTCCCCACTCCCACTTGCGATAGTATTACCATCCGGACTAAACGCTACGCTGCTGACTACCCCCCCATACCCCACCGATAGTGTGCGGACGTGTGCACCATCAAATACGTTCCACAGATGGATCCTGATCCAACTTCCAACTGCAATCGTGCTGCCATCCGGGCTAAACGCTACACTATAAACATCGTCCTCTACTGGCAGAGTTAGTAAGGGGGTGCCATCGCCTGCAAACCACAAACGGACGGTTTTGTCCGAACTTCGGTCGATTGCATGCCCACTCCCACTTGCGATTATTGTGCCGTCCGGACTAAACGCTACGCCCATGACCCACCCCGTATGCCCCGATAGTGTGCGGATGTGTGCGCCATCTGATACGTTCCACAGACGGACGGTTTTGTCATTACTTCCACTTACGATAGTTTTGCCATCCGGACTAAACGCTACGCTTCTGACCCGATCCGTATGCCCTGATAGTATTCGTATGTGTGTGCCATCTGATACGTTCCACAGACGAATAGTGCTGTCCCAACTCCCACTTGCGATAGTTTTGCCATCCGGACTAAACGCTACGCTGGTGACAGGAAGCGTATGCGATAGTGTTCGTATGTGTGTGCCATCTGATACATTCCATAGACGAATAGTGTTGTCCTCACTTCCACTTACGATGGTCTTGCCATCCGGACTGAACGCTACACTATTGACATAATGCGTATGTCCAGTACCATCTCCTTGTAATCTGGGTATGGTGAGCGTGTGTATCTCATTAGACTCAGCCCATGGTGATGCGTCCTGCGCAAAGGTGATAGATGTGAAGAAAGGTATCGCCAACAAAATGGATATAGTCATAAATAATTTCGTTTTCATAAAAAAATCTCCTTTTTGATTGAATGTAAGTTACGCGTTTATTATAGCATATCTCATACAATATTTCATCAATATAACGTGAGTTTGATAAATCATATTTTTGTATTCGGCAGAATACGCCAAATCAACGGTATGAATAACATTTAGTGGTTCACTTCGTCAAGTTTTTATGTTTTGAATTCTCTAAATCCACCCCCCTTTATCCACCCAATTCGCATGCCACACGCGCATGCGATGGCGAGGGGAAGGGACTTTTCTTATACCTTACGTTGATTATACTAACTATTTTAAGCAATGTCAAGAAAAAAATTGAGAAAATCACAGATAATTTAAAAGAACTGGATTAATTCTCCAGGACTTACGCATTTTTTCTTAAAGTCCCACTGATAAGGGGGATTTAGGGGGCGGGTGGGGGCCCCATAGCGATAGCGTGTGGGGAGATAAAAACACTAAAATAAGGATCTTTTAACCCCCCTACCCCCCTTATCAAGGGGGTATGCGTAAGTCCTGTTCTCTTAAGGTTTAGGCATTTTTAGTGCCAATATAGGCGGGCATAATACACCCGCCGACACCAAAGAATAGGACAATTAGCGATTTTGTAGCAGTTCTTTCAAGGCTGCTTTCTTCTTTTTTTTGCGGCGTAACTGACGTTGGCGAATTTGTGTTCGCCTCCTGGTTCGTCCGCTTTTACTCCGTGCCATCAGTGTTACCTCCTTCTTCGTAAGTTTTGGCGAGATACATTAAAGCCGATTGGCAATGTGCCTCAAGTTCTTCCATCGCTACATTCAGTTCTGCTTCAGAATGGGCGTGAAGTTGTAAACGGCTTTCTGTTACTGTGATGTATAGTTCTTGGTCTTCGTTGAAAAAATCAAGTTGTGTTGCTGTCTCTTTTTCAAGGGTATGTCCCTCCCATGTTTTCAAAACTTCTTTGATTGCTAAACCGTCGAAATTTTTGTAGAGCGCTTTCGCAGGCAATAAATCTGGAGAGGGTATAGATTCTGAAACAGCCGGATCATCTTCGGTTTGAATAATCAATGTGTCTAAGGCATCAACTGGTTGCGCCTCAACATTTGCAGCGGAACGCTCTCTCCCGATAGCGTCTGAAAACATATTTGATAGCGTTTCTTCATGTTGAGATTCAGAATCTTCATCTTCGGTTGCTAACACTTCCGAAAGAACGTTCTGGACAACCGGATGTTCCTCATTCAAATGTGGTGGATTCTCTACCAGCAGACGTAACGTTTGCATACCAATAGCTTGAATCAACGGGTGTTCTACAAAAACATCCGGCGGCACTTCACTAAATAGAAATTGAGCGAAGAATGCTACCTCAGCAAGATCACGTTCCCCTGTACGTCTGAGACGATTTTCACAGGCTGTTAGCGCGGAAAGTAAAGTTCGCATAAATTTTCGTGTAATTAAACGCCCGATAACCTCTGTTTGGAATCTTTCAAAAATTTCATTTCTCTCTTGTGATTCACTTTCCATATCATTATTGAAAAATGATATATTCGATTTTGCATCTAAGGTATCGGAAGCATCAAACTCTGGGGATGCAGAATCTATCTCTGGTTTGATGTCTATGAGAAATTTTGCCACCTCAGTGTACATCAAGTCTAAATCGAAGTGTAAACTTTCAAGTTCCGGCTCCTCAATCAGATCAGGAGTTTTGATAAGGCACGTATATAAACGTTCCTCGTCCATCCTGCCGTACGGGAGCCTTCGTTGCTTCTCAAGTGCTAATTGTTTATGCCTGGTTTTCCGATTCCGGTTGCGTTTTTCCCGCTTGCGGGCAACATTCGCTGACCGACTTTTTTTCTTTGCCATGGTAATATTACTATATTTGATTGAACATTTACATTTACATCTTATATAGAATGTACTCTGATCCGAATTTTGTATTTATTAAGTATACACGAACACTACCTTACTGTCAACATTTATTTTTCTGAAGAACGTTAGCGTAGTGAAAACTAAACCAAATAGATTGTTCAATACCTACAACTTTATGCATTCCCTAACAGGGTTATTTATAGTGGATCTTAGAATTATAGTAGAATCTAAAAACACGTGAGCACTTCAAATGGACTACCTATCTCAACACCCACTGTTGGCGAGGTTAGGAAACCTCGCCAGCGCGAGCAATGAAGTTTATAGTCCAAACCCCAATTACTTGGACATCGGCGAGGTTAGGAAACCTCGCCAGCAGCGGGTACATCCATTTTCACAAAATGTGCCGTTGTGACCAAATATCTCTTCTTTCCGCGTTCTCTGCGTCCTCCGCGATAATCCGCGATTCAGACAACACACATGCCAAAAACTTTACACACCCCCTACTAACCACAATCATTGCTGAATCTCCGACTTTGTGTTATAATATAATAAAATGCGAAAATATGTTTACATTTCAATGAACAACAATCCCCGCACCATAACGCTGGCGTGGTTTCCTAACCTCGCCAATGTCCAGGTAATTGTAGATTTCACTATAAAACCAAGGCTACATAAAGATTATAACCATTAGGAGGAAGGAATGGCGGACAAAAAAGAAAAGGAACATCGCGGGTTACCTATTTGCACACTCGGTGCGACTGGACACGGAAAAACAACACTGACAGCAGCGATAGCGAAGGTCATCGCAAAAATCGGGTCAATCCGTTCAAATATCGGAAATCAATTTGAACAGCAAATACCGCTTCACCATCCTATCCGAGAAGGCGTTAGCATTACCTATCGTGCAATTGACTACGAAACCAGCGGAAAATTCTATTCACAGATCGACTGTGAAACACATCTGGATATTGTAAAAATGTTGGTTACCCGGTCATTTGCCATCCAAGGAGTAATTTGGGTGGTGGATGCTGTTGATGGTGTTACACACGAATCTGCAGAACATATTGCCATTGCCAACAGATTAAACATCCCTGCGGTCATCTCCTTTCTCAATACACGGAACATCGCAAAAGATGATGAACTGATAGATATTTGCCAACAGGAGATGCGTGATTTACTCACCGAATGTGGATGGGAAGAACAGAGCAGCCCTATAATCGTTGGCGATGCCGATAGAGCACTAAACTACAAAGGTGATCGAATCGGTGCTGATCATTGGAAACCGATTGTTGACCTGATATTTGCGATGAATAGGTGTATGCCAACACCTATCAATCCTGATAACTTGCCCCCAATTATGCCGATTTATGAAATTGTTGAAGAACTAAAGGAGCGTGTCACAGTACGTGGTGAGATTGTGCAAGGACATCTCGCTGTCGGACAAGCGGTGGATATTGTTGGTAAAGGTGATCGGATAAAGACGAAGTGTCTTAGTATAAAAGAGAATGAGGTGAGTGTTGAGTCTGAACCGGATTGGCTATCAGTTGGACAGGTGTTATGCCACCCGAAAACAATAAAAGCACATTCTGACTATACGGCACTTGTGTATCTTCTCACGCAAGATGAGAGCGGCACGCATATCCCGCTTATTGAAAACGATAAACCTGAAGTCCGTTTGTGGGGGATTGATGTTCCTGCGCGTCTACAACTTCCACCAGAGTTATCAATTGTTACCCCCGGCGCGAATGCTCATGTTTCATTTGTTCTTGAATTACCGCTTGCGATGGAGATCGGCACAACGTTTGAGGTGAAGAAAATGGGATCACGGATAGGACTCGGTGTTGTGACTGCGGTCGTGTAATCCACCCTACACTCGCCTTTCCATCTGCCGCTGGCGAGGCGGGGAATCATGGCGAATACCATACGGGGAATGCTATATAGCATTCATACCGTTGATTTGGCGTATTCGCCAAATGGTATTCATACCCGGTGAATGACTAAATCATGCGAATACCATACGCGTATTCGCTTCATACCGTTGATTTCTTCCTAACCTCGCCAATGCCTTTCCATCTGCCGCTGGCGGGGTTTCCTAACCTCGCCAATGCCTTTCCATCTGCTGCTGGCGGGGTTTCCTAACCTCGCCAATGCTTTTCCATCTGCCGCTGGCGGGGTTTCCTAACCTCGCCAATGCTTTTCCATCTGCCGCTGGCGGGGTTTCCTAACCTCGCCAATGCCTTTCCATCTGCCGCTGGCGGGGTTTCCTAACCTCGCCAATGCTTTTCCATCTGCCGCTGGCGGGGTTTCCTAACCTCGCCAATGTCCATGCCCTTATAGGTCTCTCTATAAATCTATCTACCGCGCAGCTTCAATTGCATCACATAATGCAAGATCACCGGTATACAAAGCACGTCCAATAATCGCACCGCTGGCACCTATCTTCTTCAATGCTTTCACATCAGCAAGTGAGGTTACGCCTCCTGATGCGATAACATCTGCAGACACGGCATTGACAATATCTGCAGTAGCGTCAACGTTAGGTCCCTTGAGCATACCATCGCTTTTAATGTCGGTGTAAATAAGCGTTTGGACTTCAGCCATCTCCATAGCAAATTCAACTGCAGATTTTTGAGATACCTCTAACCACCCGTGTGTAGCAACCATACCGTCTTTCGCGTCAATACCTACAGCGGTCCGTTCCCCATATTTAGCGCAGGCCTGCTGCACCAAACTCGGTTGTTTGAGTGCGGCGGTCCCCAAAATTGCGCGGTGCACGCCTAATGCCAAAACGGCTTCCAACTGATCCATATCTCTTATACCGCCGCCAAGCTGCACAGGGATGTCAAGTACATCAACAATCTCACGGACAATGTGTAGATTTGCCGATTCACCCTGAAACGCACCATCTAAATCAACAAGGTGTAGGTATTCTGCTCCTTCTGCTTGCCATCGCTTTGCCATGTCTACAGGCGAATCTGAGTAGACAGTTTCCTGTTCCGCGATCCCCTGCACCAGATTTACACACTTGCCACCACGTAGGTCTATTGCTGGTAAAATTTGCACTGTTGTTCCTTTCCGCTATTCCTCTCGAAAAATACCAAGTAATTTCAATTGCGCTATTGAGATAATAGCAATGATGATAAAAAGCACCCATCCGATTGTTGCAGCATAACCGAGACGCATGAATTGAAACCCGTTTTTGTAGAGATACATTACGATAGTTGAGCCAGCATCAGCAGGTTCGCCGCCATTTGTTAAAATATAGGGCAGGTCAAAGAGTTGAAACGAACCAATCATAGATACGACAACCACAAAGGCGATCACGGGGCGTAAAGAGGGTAGTGTGATATGGACAAAAGACTGCCACCAATTTGCCCCATCAACTGCTGCAGCTTCATATAGTTCCTGCCGAATACCTTGTAACCCTGCTAAAAAGTATATCATGTTGAACCCTGCCCACTGCCACACACCTGTTAGGATGACGGCTGGCATTACATACTTGCCCTCACTGAGCCACCCTATTTCTTTACCAAAAAGGATAAATTCGTTGTTGATTAGTCCGGCACGTTGATCAAAGATAAGATTAAAGATGATTGCGACAAACACCCCAGCAACCAGAACAGGTGCGAAAAAGGCGAGACGTAGAATATTTTTCCCTTTCACGAACTTTGAGTTGAGCAGAATAGCAAGTAGTAACGCTATCGGCAATTGTAGGACGAGCGTGCCAAGCGCAAAATATATTGTATTCCATAACGATTTCCAAAAGATTGGATCGCGAAACAGATCGGTGAAGTTTTCTATGCCGACAAAGATTTTGCTTTGGAATCCACGCATCTCATAAAAACTCATGATAAGTGATGAGATCAAGGGATACCCCATAAAGACGATAAAAAGCAGGTAAAACGGCGCAATAAAAAGATAAGGCGCGATTTTCTGTTGCTGATGCCAAAAGTTATATCTATTCCGTTCCGAATTCATCAGTAATTCCCTTCCCCCACCGTTCTTGGTCTTTTGCTATTAGTGCGCGAACCTTTTCAGCAAGCTCTGTCAAGGCTTCTCTTGGTGTCTGTTTTTCAGTAACGGCATTAAAAATTGCATCATTCAGCAAATCCGCTGCTTCAGACCAATACGGATTCTGATAGCGCGGTGGTAGATCAGGCGCAAGTTCAATAAACAACTCGCCCAATGGCTGCCCTCCTAAATAAGCGTCCGGTTCTTTATATATTGGGGCATCCCACGCATCTTTGAGAGGTGGAATAATCCGTGTCGTTTCGTAACGGTTAATCAATCCTGCTTTGTCAAAATAGGCGAATTTCAGGAGCTCCCATGCCAGGTCGGGGTTTTTACACTGCTTTGTAATACCGATCATTGTGCCGCCGCGGGTTGTTGTGCGTCTACCTTCTACCTCCCACGCGGGCATACCGATAGCCTTCCATTTGCCAGCCATCTGCGGCACTTGACTTTTGAGGATACCGACATACCAATCCGGTGCCAGAACAGAGAGTATTTTGCCGTCCTGCATTGCAGCGAAGTTGCTCGGATCACCATGCCATGTGCCGTAAACAGGTGTAGCGATTTTGTGTTTATTAAATAAAGATGTAAAAAATTCCAATGTTTCAATTGCAATATCGTTATCAATAACAACGTTTCCTTCTACATCAAAAAATCCACCGCCCCTTTGCAGCAGTAGGTTAAAGTAGTCACTTTCAGTCCGTCGATCTAATACAATTGCATATTGGTCAATCTTACCATCACCATCAAGGTCGCGAGAGACTTTTTTCCCAGCAGTGATGAAGTCATTCCATGTTTCAATCTCGGTCATTTCAACACCAGCTGCTTTAAAGAGGTCATCGCGATAAAGAAGCACAACCGGGTGCAAGTCGTGTGGAATACCAAATATTTTTTCCTTGTAAGACCAAGGGGTAAATCGGCTAACGACTACTTTTTCCATCCAACCCTCATTCTCTAAATGAGGACGGAGATCAACAAAACCTACTTCGTCAATATCCCCCTTTAGAAAACGGCCAATGGATGTAATTTCTACTTCAACAATGTCCGGTGCACCGAAATCAGACAATAAGGCAGTGAGAAGTTTATCGTGCATCGTTCCACCATAATTGATGAGTTGAACGTTAACTCCTGGATGCTGCGCCTCAAAAATAGGCACGCGTGCTTGATATTCTTCGTAATGCGTATTGGCGAAAATCCAAAATTCTATATTCTCACCTTTTTCCTTAGCAGGTGCAAAAATGAAGAAGCAGGAAATAAGAAAAAGAACCAACATCACCATCGGCCCCTTGCCGAGTGGAAACCCTTCTACATCATAAGGAATACGCATAAATGCCTCTCATGTGAACCTAATTGATTTCAGTATTGTCAAATTTGACTTGACTTTTTCAAATTTAACTATTAAAATTTATCAAATCATGTGTATTTTATCAACAAAGAAATGAAGGAGAAATTTTATATGCCGACGTATGACTATAAGTGTCTTGAGTGTGATATTCAGTTTGAAAAGTTTCAAGGCATTACAGCACCGCCGCTTGAAGAATGCCCTGAGTGTAATGGTAAAGTTAAACGGCTCATCGGAGCGGGGGCTGGATTGATTTTCAAAGGATCCGGCTTTTACATTACCGATTATCGCAGTGAAGGCTACAAAGAATCCGCAAAGACAGATAAAGACTCTTCGTCAGGAAAAAGCGACAAAAGCGATAAAAAAGAGAAGAAAACAGACACAAGCAGCGAGTCAAAAAGCAAGTCTAACGACAGTGAGTCAAAAAGCAAATCCAGTGATTCTGACTAAATTAATCCAAGTTGCTACAAAATAACTGGATCAGGTTGATTTTTAGGAGACGCTTTGCACAATCATAACCACCAACATCATCACGAGGCAGAACATGCGCATAGCCACCAGACACACCTGCAGAAGAAATTTAAGATTGCAGTAATCGTTACGTTTCTTGTCTTCCTTGGAGAAGTTATCGGGGGAATTTGGTCAGGGAGTCTTGCGTTGCTAAGCGATGCTGCGCATGTGATGTCGGATGTACTCTCACTTCTGATCAGTTGGTTAGCAATTTATCTATCAACCCGTCCTGCCACAGCATCCCGAACTTTTGGTTACCATCGTGCTGAGGTTTTCGCAGCGTTTCTCAACGGCGTATCGCTTATCGCAATCTCATGTTGGATTTTTTACGAAGCATACAACAGGTACTTTTCACCTACTGAGATTAAGGTGACCGCCATGTTTATTGTGGCATGTCTCGGCTTTGTTGCAAACCTGTTTATCTTGTGGCAACTGCACGGGGAAAGCCATGGCAACCTCAATGTGCGGAGCGCGGTGCTGCATGTGATAGGGGACACGCTTTCCTCTGTTGCTGTTGTTGTTGGCGGTGTGATCATTTTTTGGACAGAGTGGTACCCAATTGATGCGATTCTTAGCTTCCTTATCGGTGGGATAATTCTTTTCGGCGCCGTTAATGTTACGAGAGAAGCGGTACATATCTTGCTTGAAAACTCACCCCGTAATGCTGATGCACACACTGTGGCTGAACATCTATGCAATTTAGACCCTGTCAAAGATGTACACGACATGCACGTCTGGTCATTATGTTCCAATTACAGCGCATTGAGCGCACACATTGTTATTAACGAAAACACACCTTTGCCGCATGATCAGATTCTGGAACAGATTAACACCGAATTAAAACAACGTTTCGGCATTAACCATACAACCCTTCAACTTGAGCAAGTTGCGTGTACACAAGCAGGTAATCTGCTATGCAACGCACAACATTCGTAACGTTACCCGTGTTCTTCTTTAAGACGATGCGCTTTCCGAATCAGGGAGGTATCTTTTGAAAATTTTTGTGTTGCTTGCACCAGTCCGTCTACATGTGACACCATATCTTTTTCCACCTGCACAATGCGGTTCATCAGATAAGGTTGATTGCTCTCTCGGATCGCTTTTCTTATAATAGAGAGTAGATACATATAGATAGTATCTGCTTCGCTCCCTTCAATGGCGATTGCTATTTCAAACGCCTCGTCTAATGTGATTCTTCCGCTTTCTATCCTCGATTCGTGGGCATCCAAAGCATCTGTAATCTCTTGAATTGAAATATCGGGTAGCGGTGCTATCGGTGAAGTGGATTTTTCAGTGTCCTCAGCAGAAGAAATAGACGTGTCACTCCCGAATGCCTCTACACATAAAGCGCGCCCAAAATCCACAAGAATATAGTGTTGCCACTCCTCAGTACTCATTCTCTCCCAAAATCGCGCTATCCGTTCATCAACATCCCCCAAAAGCAGCGCGAAAGATGCGTATAATTTCGCTTGTCTCAGTTCAAGGTCTTGGCAAATATCAAAAAGTCCTTCTAATGTCAATGTTTCTCCTTTCTTAAAAGTAGTCCGCACACGCCGTGTGCCGTGAATCATTTTGCAAGGTAGTATGCACACGCCGTGTGCCGTAACGCGTTTTCTACATTTGAAGTGGCAAAGAAATCACCACACCAGAGGACATACTCCGTGTGACCGCCTCCGTAAACTCCATATACTTAACCCCGGTGTCAAAGTCAGTATGTGTGATAATCTCCTTACCACGGATGGCATTCACAAACTCCTCTTCTACTCGCCACGCACCTTCCTCGGCGGCGGGAATATCAATCTCATTCAACTCGTTGTTTTCTTTCTGACCACCGTAGAGCTTATTTCCTGAGAATCGCAAAGTCCCTTGACTACCAAAAATAAAAACCTCAGGTGCACCAGCCAACCCTGTTACAGCAGAGATTTGCATGTGGAGTTGTGCACCACAGACAAGTTCACCAACGACATCAATATGTTCAGGGATACGCACTGCCCGCATAACACCGTCAGCATCAGGACGCATTTTGACAAACGTTTTACCCATCGCCATGATCTTTGTCGCTTCTCCGACCCAGCGCATCAATGCCTCATACCAAATGCCCATGCTCATGATGTTCATGCCACTGAGGTCAAAATCCTGCCGCCATTGCAGCGGCGATTCATTATCCAAAAATGCGCCACCTGCACGCACTTCAATAGCAAGCACATCTCCGATATATCCCTCGGCAATCAGACGTTTGATTGTGTTATCCACTCGGAGCGTCATCGGTGAAGGCACAATCTGCGCGGTGAGGTGCGATTTCCGACGCGCCAACAGTCGCATCGCATGTGCTTCGCGGGCGTTCATTGCCATGCGTGCTTCACACATCACGTGCTTATTTGCCATCAGTGCTGACACAGTTGCGCGGCAGTGCATATAGGGCCATGTCCCAATGACGATTGCATTCGTCTCTTTATCGTCAATGGTTTCCTGCCAATTGTCGTAGATTTTAGGGATTCCGAACTCGTCTGCTACCCGTTGCGATGATTCTCGACTCCGATTGCAGACTCCAATAATCTCAACGTTTTCAATTGCTTGTAGTCCTGGGATATGTCGTGATGTTGTATTTCTGCCTGCTCCAATGATGCTGACTCGGACTGTTTCTGATGCCACTTAACTTGCTCCTTTACCTTTTGTGGTATAGAATCAATTTTAACGGAAATTTGAGGGAAATGTCAAGAGTTAATTTGGGACAATCGTCTGAATTTGGCATCATAACAGTAGCAGTGTGAGCGTGTCACGTTATCGTGATACGCTTGTTTTTTTACTGGTAACCTAACTAATCCATTTCAACTGGTTTTGAAACGGATTAGTTAGGTTACCAAGTTGCTATAAGAAACAAAACACCTATTTCTTATCAGATGGTTTTTCACCACTCGGTTTATCTTCAGATGGTTTTTCAACAGGTTTGGTAGGTTCTATATTAGGCTTATCAGGTAACATATTATCTGGTAAGACTATAATTTCAGGAGGGTTTTGTGATTTGTTCACTCTATCTGCAATTTTACCTTTACTCTTATTGGGCGTATCCGCTCCTGATCGGTTATTTGGTTTCCGGTTTTTCACAATAGGCCTCCATTTAATTGATTCTGATTAATAAAATTATCTTGATTTAATATAATGAATAATGAAGTTAGTCCCAGGACTACGACATAGAATACGACTGAAAAAAATCTACGCAATAAGTAGTTTTGGGCTTATGTTGTTTTCTGTGAGAATATTGTCGTTTGTATGGTGGCTTGAGTTAATTTTTTCATGGGGAAAGCGAGTGTAGGAATTAGGTTTTAGATAATAATTTCTCATGTTACATATTTTGCAATTAGAAAAACTTCAGGCTGAATGGGAACACTGGGAAAAGAATGGACGAGCCCCTAATAAAAAACCTAAACTGCCAGATAAGCTATAATTAATAAGGTAAAGACAGATAGTCGTTTTAAATTTGAAAATGTTTATCTAAATTTGCTAAATTTAAAACAGCTTATGCAAAATGATTCTTTTTCTTTTTCCTGTCCTTTACCCCTTATTTGATCAGTGACAAAATCACAAGCTTTACATTGGTATTTGTAATCATAGCAGTCAATAACAGTATAGTTTGGCAATACTTCATTATACGCTATGCCAATTATGACACCCTTATTTGTCTCAGCAACTGTGCCTGCTGCTATATTTAATTCTCTGGTTACTACATTTTCAGCTTTTATTGGTACTTCTTTGTAAAAGCCTTTAGTAAATTTATTATTGAAATATAAAACATATCCATTTTCAACCATATTGGACATTTTCCAATAATCACATTCAATAGTTTCTCCTGTTTCATCGTTTTTTAGAATCCATTTTGCATTTTCAAACTTCTGATGATTAAGATGATATTTGGGGCCGCCGTCCCGTTTTTTTCTTGATCTACGCATATAAACCCCCTGAATTTAAACTAAGTATTGTAGGTTTTAACGGACAGATTGTTAAGCAAATTGCAACCCTAAAACCTAATTCCTGCAACCGATTTTCCATAAGAATAAACCGTCTCAAATCACCACACAAAACAAAAAGAAATATAAGCCTATATCTACTTATTGCGAAAATCTAAGACGATCAACACGCACTGAAAAGATATTTTTTTCACCTAATACACTGGTATCTCCTTGCAAGTAATATTTTACAATACGTTCTCTCTGAAATAGCAACGCTTTTTTTGCGGGCAAATATGATACCAGATTTAGAACAATTGCAGCCATAAAACAAAACCATGAACCAAACAGCACCCAATTATTTGATGATGTTGATAAATTGATAATACCTTTAATAAATGCAATAGAAAAACCTAATCCAGCACTTGAAAGTGTAAATAAATATTTGTCAACTTGTTCATAAAGCGAAAGCTCTCGTTTAGATACCTCTTTCTGCATTTCAATATAGGTATTAAATGTTCTGTCATCAATTTCATGTTCAGAATTCATAAAGATATTTACCTTTCCCGCTCTCACACACTTTTGTACCAGTATACAATAATTCAATACAGTCTGTCAAATATAATTGAAATATTTTCACAGTTCAGATAAAATACACCCAAAACGATTGAATGCGTAAAAGTAATATCCTTTACAAAGTTAAGAGGCATCCAACTTAACCTTCGACTTCTTCCCCCCGTGAATGCTCGGCTCTTTACACAACATTTTTCGAAGCAGTGCAAGCCCTTCATGCACATCCGGACGTTCCGATTCCGTAATACCCAGCACATCTGATAACAACAGCCGATCAAGCTCATGACGCACCAAATCCTCATCCATCTGATTAAAAGGTAACATCTGCTTATGTTTGAGTTGGTTGAAAATCTGTTCTGCATTTACAAGTGCCTCATCAGAAAGTTCGCGGACATCTAACGTAGACATTGATTCCAGAGAGGCTTTTGAACCTCTGCCACGGCCTGGGTGTTGTTTGCTACTGCTTATCCAGTAGCATAAGAATCCTAATGTGGAATTGCTCCACAATGTCCATACGTAATCGTAAATTTTCTTTTCCTTAAAAACGATGTTAGGAATCGAATCAACACCAATAGTTTCTTGTTCAGTGAACATAACAGCAAGGGAATGTGAATTGAAACCCATATCTCTGTTGTAGTGAACCCTGCTATTCAGTTCTAATATCTTTTGTGCCTTCTCTCTTGCATGCTGGCGGATAAATGCATGAGAATCAGGAGCAACAACTATTGAACGTTGTTTTTTACAATCAACTTTCCACAGGCATGGATACTCAGCAGTATCAGGACATCCAATTTCAACATCAAACGCTCCTCGCTTTCCTGGATCGTGGATATCTCGATGATCTGCACCAGTTCTTGCAATTTCCGATACCTGACAGATTGAGACATCTATTGCAGTTTTCTGCCGGGGGAGTAGCAACACTCCATTTGCGAGTTGGTACGCCGATTGAACCACAGTCAGATCTTTAATACGAGATACAGGCCATCCAACCTCATCAGATGCCAACGGAGCGGAGATCGCATGTCCGATAATATCATCACCTATCCGAATAGTGTTCCCTTTATTAATTCCATCTTCCAACTTTCGGAGTTCCTTAAATTCGTGGATACCCCTTGCAACTTCCCGTGCCTCTAATTCACCACTGGGACAACGTGTGAGGCATACAAAGGTCGCGCGCCCTGTGTTTTTAGATTTTCCTTTCGCAGCAATGATAAGACACTCTGCCATGCTCGTATCAGCTGAAAATGCACACCTATCAATATCTGCGTCGGCAATAGTAATTACAATTACGTTGTGATATTCTTCTGTCCATAATTTTCGTACTTTATGCCAACTGTTTCCAACAATAGCTGTCAATGGTAACACAAACGCCATTGTGCCATTTCGCTTTAGCATTCTGTCAGCGAGATCAACAAAGTCTGGACCAAGACCCGGATTATTACCTCTAAGCTGACATTTCTGTGCCTTACGCGCAAGCCGCATTGCCGCTGCTTCTTTTTTGTCTGCGAAAATACTCTTAGGTAGGTTTGAGTTACTATCAGCCCCGCCGCGCGTATAAGGTGGATTCTGAATAACGATGTCAAATTCGCCATGTCTAAACGCATCTCTCATGTCAGTGATTTCTGTGCCTTGTCCTGTGGCAGTTTCCGCTGTATCAAGGGTCAACGGGAGCGTGCCTGATGGATCGCTGAGTAGGTTGAGGGCACCTATGGCGTAAAGTCCATCCTTGCGCTGCGTACCGTAAGGCATTGTGTGAATACGTGTGCCACCGATACGGACATCAGGATAGGTGCTCGCAATAATAGACGCTGTCAGATGTGCAGCGTTCGGCAGGATGTCACATCCCACGAGATTATTTTCCATCATATATTGATGGATAGTTTCCCCTTTACCACCTGCTTGTTCATAGAGCATAAGGAGGCGTTGATAAACACCATTGAGGAGTGAACCTGTGCCGCAGGCGAAATCTGCAATTTTCAGTTTTTTTGGATCGCGGTTAAGTTCTGGTAAGGCGAGGGCACAGAGCAGTGCAGAAGATTCGGGGCGGGTATAGTTTGCCTTGAGAATTTTCCGATTGTCAATGAGCTTCTGGAACACAATTCCAGCGAGTTCATGCTCTTGTGCAAGTCCCATCTTTTCTAATTCGCGGGCAGTATCGCGCAGCACACTCAAAATCTCACCGACAAGTTTATCATCGGCGGCAAGCGTTTCGACGAGATTGTAGGCGACGTTAAAAATCGGGGCGTAGTTTACCTTTTGGATTTCTCGCCATGCGCGGAGGATTTCGTCTGAATCGAGTTGCCCATATTCTGCGGTGAGTTCACTGAGCGATGGCACGTTTTCTAAATCCGGTTTACGTGCAAGTGAGCTCTGAAATACAAGGGCATTGCTGATGATGAGCATTGCCATCTGCGTAGTTTGGTCACCGGGTTCTTGGACAAGGAGTTCACCTATTCTTTTGCCGATATGCGGTCGGTGTTCAATAGCACTATTGACAATGACAGCGGCGCGATGGATGCCGTTTTCCAACACTTCGGCGGCTTGTTCAATTTTGGTTATAGGTGTAGCACCAATGCGAATTGCGGTTGCAATGTCGGCAATGCTGCCGTGAAGCCACCCTTTTTTCGGGAATCTTTGAGGTTTATCAAGATTAAGAAGGGTATACGCGAAATCTTTTGCGTCTTTCAGATTTTCGCTAATTTCGTCGCGTGGCATTGAGCGGAATCTGTGTGGAATGCGGATTACCATTGCACTGGTAAGTTTCTCCTGTGTTATCGCGAGCGTCTTACCTAAATACTGCTCCTGTGCCTGTTTTTCGCCTGTTTCATTGGGACCGCGCTTGTAGTCAATTTTTACCTCAACTGCCATTGGATAACGTTCGACTGTGCGGATAATCATATCGGGTTTCTTTTTATTTTCGACGAGTGGCTGCGTTGTCTGCTCATAAATTTTCCATGTGGCACTCATCGGCATCAAGATTTCGACAAATAAGGTTGTGATGGTGTCTTCACTATTGTTGTGTTGGTGGTGCATGCATCTGCCTTAACTTCAGTTATGATGTTACTATTGTTTTGTTTTATTATAGCGAGTTTGTTAATAGAAGTCAACCAAATTTGGCGACTACTTAAGGATATGATTTAGGTTTTGTTTGTATTTGTTGGTTTGTCCATTGTCTGAACCAGGATTATCAGGATTAGTATCTGCTCAGATAAATACTCTTACTCAAGACAAAGAAAAACGCTTATCAAGCAAGAACACAGGGACACGAAAATAGCATACATCGCATAAACAATCCTGAAAATCCTATAATCCTGATAATCCTGGTTCAGACAAACACAGCGCATGGACAAAACGCGCCTACCATATATAAAAAACTTGACATTAATTCAGATTCCGTGTAGATTATATCTATCATCCAAGAGCGGATGGAGTCTGAACAGTGGGCAGAAATGGAGGCTAAAAATGAGACCGCCCAATATAATTTTAATCATGTGCGACGACCTGGGATATGGTGATGTGGGATTTAACGGAAATGAGATAATCAAAACCCCGAATTTGGACCTTCTGGCGAGCAATGGGATCCGATTTACGCGATTTTATGCGGGAGGGCCGGTGTGCTCACCAACACGGAGTACGTGTTTAACCGGGCGACACTATTTTCGATATGGCGTAACACATGCAAATCGCGGGCACTTACCTGCCCAGGAAATAACACTGGCGCGAATGTTAAAATCCTTTGGATATACAACTGGACATTTTGGTAAATGGCATCTGGGCACACTGGACAGGAATTATTCGGGTAAGCGCAATCGTAATCCAGCACGGAATTACGCACCGCCGTGGGAGCGGGATTACGATACATCTTTTGCCACAGAGTATGCAGTTCCTACCTGGGATCCCGCAGTAGGTATCCAGGGGAACGGAAAACGTTTAGACCGCCCCTGGGCATCGCCGTATTACGAAAATGGAAAACTGGCAACAGAAAATCTGGAAGGATGCGATTCCCGGGTCCTGATGGATCGCGCGATCCCATTTATTGAACAATCTATTGAAAATGCCGAACCGTTCTTTGCGACAATCTGGTTTCATGCACCCCATACCCCAGTCGTTGCCGGACCGGAATATCGTGCAATGTATGCCGAATACAGCGAAAATGAGCAGCACTATTACGGCTGTATTACCGCCATAGACGATCAGGTGGGACGATTGTATCACACATTGGCAGCATGGGGCGTATCCCAGAACACCATGATCTGGTTCTGTTCGGATAACGGCCCTGAAGGACGTACAGGTCGAGATGGCCGCAACCGAGGTTCAACAGGTGGCTTGCGCGGGCGAAAACGATCTTTGTTTGACGGTGGCGTGGGCGTACCCGCGCTATTGCACTGGCCAGGTCAGGCAGACCCTGGGCGCGTGGTGGAAATGCCGTGTAGCACGTTGGATTACTTCCCGACAATCACCGAGGTTATGGAATATGAAATGCCAGATAATCGTCCCATTGACGGCATCAGTCTGCTACCAACCATTGAAGGAAACATGACAGAACGCCCGACTCCGATTCCGTATCGGTTCAACAGTGGGAAAGGCTCGATGTTTGGCGCACCGACCATCGCAATGATGGACAACCGTTATAAATGCTTGACCAACCTATCAAGTGATGGCAGCGAAGATTTATGTTTTGACATGATTAAAGACCGCTCAGAAACGACCAACTTGGTAAATGAACAACGCGAGCGGATGCGGCAAACCCGCGAGACCCTGCGCGAATGGCTCCGCTCATGTGAGGTTAGCCACAATGGTGGGGATTACGACGAAGTATTTGAACCGATTGCGCCATTTGAAGAGGTCACAGGAGACTGGCGCTGAAGGTGAATGTGTAATACCAAATTAACAGGTTTTATTGGGTACAGGCAGAATACGCGTCCGGTATTCTGCATTGGTTAAGAAACCGCACCATAAGCGTCAATTTTAGAAAATATCTGGAGTATTGTGAATACCTCTAAATACGCATGATTATTGAGGTTGTCCCCTCTTTAGTCCCGTAGGGACGATATGTTTATAGATAACGTTGAAAACCTTCACTTTAGTCCCGTAGGGACGATATGTTTATCTTTCTATGCCGTTCCTACGGAACTCAAGAGGGGAGAGGCAACATTTTTCTATAAACATTGCGTCCCTACGGGACTAAAGATACCACATAAAACAAATCAAAATTCTTAAATTGACACCTATGGGTATGTCAGAATACGCGTCCGGTATTCTGAATTGGTTAGGAAACCGAACCCGCCGAGACGGATCGCGTTAATTTGGTATAAGTCCGTTCCACTACTTTTCTAATTCTGCAAGGCGCGTTAGATGCCAATTTGGATCCGCTAACGCTTCATAGACTACGCCACCTTCAACATTTGTAGGCATCGGCAATCCTAACAGATAACAGATTGTCGGTGCAACGTCCACCACACGTACCTGTCGTTCTAAGGCAACACCTTTCCGAACACCTGCACCAGAGAGAATAAACGTTGAATGCTGACCACCTATACCGAAACTAATCGACGGCAATTGCTTGCCGTGTGCCCCATCAAATTCCGGGCGTAAAGCGTAAACGACATCGCCGACGAGATCACCGTGAAGGTTCAACATCTCTGCATCTGCTCGCGTCACTGCTAATGAAAAGGGATGTCTACCTGTTTCCGCATCACGATATGCATGCAGTGCTGCGATAATCTCGCGTTGTATTGCCTCATAATCCTCCTGTGCAACAATCCCATTCGGTTCACGCCCCGCAAGGTTGATGAAGATATGCACCAAGCCAACGTTGGCTGCCCGTGTTTTCGTCCAATCTATAGTGCCATCTGTCCTCTTGACAATAAAACCTGTCTCTTCCAGCACCTTTTCAATGTCAACAGCACGGAATTGATTCGGTGTGCCACCGTGATCTGCACAGATAAGCACAACCGTCTCCTCATCTGCAAGTTCTGCAATCTGTCCAATCATCTGGTCTACAGATTCGTACGTGCGGCGCAATCCTTCTCTACACCGATGGATTGTTTCGGGGGCTGCACCGCTGATTTCATCTGCTTGGCTAAGAAAGAAGTGACTTGCGTAGTCCGGCGCATGTGTCTCTACCATCAGCACATCCCAATCGTTTTCAGATGCGAGGTACGTTGCAACATCTGCCAAACGTTGGTGGTGATAATCTAATAATTCAAAATAGGTATCATCGTCCACTTGTCCGAGTGCATCACGGGCAGGATTTTGAAGAAACGAACCGACATTTTGGTCAATTGAAGTTGCAACCTCTGCAGGCACTGTGTAATCAGTTCTGGGCCAAATCTGTGGCACAAAGAGTTCAAAGGCATCTGCGGCTGGGGTCAGCGTGATAAGTTTCATGCGGACATAACCCTCAACATCTCCACCATCAATTTCAAACGTATCCAGCCACCAATCGCTCCAATCACCAATCCCGAGATCAGCAACAACGTCATCCGTAGAACGACTGCTACACACACGGACTCGGTCATAGCCATCTTGACCAGAAGCATAAATCAGTCCATAAAAAGGTTTGGGGGTGCCAGATTTACCACGATTCATATCCTTTCTGCCGCGTGCCAAAGGTTGGATAGTGAGTTCTACCCCCTGCACAGGTTCGTTCGATTCGGGCAATGTGCCTTCCCATTTGCTTGTGTCAATCGGTTTAATCGTCACCGGATCAATGTGTTTAATTTTCTGTAATGCACTCGGATCAAGCGTCTCTGGATCCCGCTGCCCGCCGATAGGACGCGCTGCCCACTTACCTGCTACAAAGAGGTGATAGCCTGCGATTTGATGATGATTTGATACACCAGGACCTGTTCCCTCTACCTGAATTCCTGTTTGGACAGTGGGAGGCCAAGACATTTCCCATTTCACCAGAATCGGTTTGCCGCCAGCACGTTCAACAAGATTCCAAAGGTATTCAGATTGACACAATCCTGTATTGATACCCCACACCGTTTTATCAAGTGCTTCTCCGACAGCACGAATGTTAAAATCCATCACCTGATGCGTGCCGGGCCAAGAGCCTGTGGAGAGGGCAGTCCATCCAGGTGGAGTCAATGTAGGAAATACGCCAATCATTGGGCGATGGACACCTGCATCACGTAGTTTTGCCATATTCGGGGTGTGTCCCCACGCAATCATGTTATTGACCAGTTCCATGCTTGCGCCATCCATACCAATGATGATGGCGCGTTTTGCAGGTGCAAGCTGTGTTCGTTTCACGCTAAAACTCCTTTCAACTTAAAGTCTCGCGTAGTTTTTCTAAAGGATAGGTATTGATGACATCATCTTTCGTTAATCCGCTCCGTCGTGCTACATTCACACCATACTGATAACGTTCAAATTCTGGGACTGAGTGTGCGTCTGTGTTAATAGCAATCAAAACTCCTGCCTCTTTCGCCTTACGCACATACTCCGGTCCCAAATCCAAACGGTTGGGTGAACCATTAATCTCCAAAATAGTGTCGTTTTCTGCTGCAGCACTGATAATCTCATCAAGATTTATCGGGTACATCGGTCTCCTGCCGAGTAATCGCCCTGTTGGATGTCCGATGATTTTGACATACGGATTTTCAATTGCGCGGATCATTCGTTTTGTCATCTCTGCTTCGGATAACGTAAAATGACTGTGAACACTTGCCACAACGACGTCAAGTTGCGCAAGAATCTCATCTGGAAAATCAAGTGTGCCATTTCTACGAATATCCACTTCAGACCCAGCTAAAATTGTGATGCCTTCAGTTGCAGCGTCCAGTTCACGTACCTGCTTTATCTGTGCCAACAAACGTTCTTGATCCAAGCCATTAGCAACTGAAGAGGAAACAGAATGATCTGTAATAGCATAGTATTCAAACCCGCGTTTTATAGCTGCCGCCACCATGTCATGCATAGTATGTGCGCCATCGCTCCAGTCCGTGTGCGTATGTAAATCGCCTCGCATATCATCGAATTCAACAAGCGTGGGCAGTGTGTCTTCCACAGCTAACGTTACCGAGTCGGGATATTGGCGAAGTTCCGGCGGGACATAAGACATACCCAATTTTTCGTATATTTCAGTCTCAGTGTTATGCTGAGTCTCTTGCCAAAAGTTTGAGGTTTTGCTCGAATCATTAATATTAAGAGAGGTATCAGCAGGAAAAGCAGCGAGGTGTTCGTCCGTTGCTGTCGTTAGGAACAGTGTTGCCTCGTATTCAGCAGATGAACATAGATAGATAACTACAGGAAAATCGTTGTTGATTAGCAGGTGTATTTTTTCTATAGGGTGTAGTAGCGGTGCTCCAGTAGGAATATCTTGATCATCTACGATTTCCGTTGTGAGTTGTTCTTGATGCATAGAGAGGTGTTCAATGAGTGCGTTTTGTGTTGGACCAATGTTCTCGGCACATTCAACCACGATTTCAAGGCTACGGCACACCTCTTCGCGTCTACATAAATCTCCGGTAAATTCGTACCGCGTTAGCTTATCGCAACTTTCGAAAACTTCAGAAAGTTTTTTAGCAAGGTTTATGGTCTGCGAAATCAGCCGTGTGCCACGGTAGGAGGTTAGGAATTCGAGACTTTCTGATATAGTATAAAGCATCTTTTTTCCTAACCCTTTCATGTCTTGCAGTGTTCCATCTTCAAGTGCTTCAGCGAGTTGATTCAGATTTTTAATGCCAAGTTCATTATAGAGTCGGCTTGCTGTTTTAGCCCCAATCCCTTGGATGTCTAAGAGATCCAGAACTTCTAATCCCATCTCCGCGATAAGTTTTTCATAAGCTTGACAGGTGCCTGTCTCCAGTATTTCTTTTGTCTTTTCCTCAATCGTCTTGCCGATTCCGGACAGATTTTGAAATTTTCCTGCTTCAATTAATTCGCTCACATCAACAGTTAAACCTTCAATTATATCGGCAGCTTTTTCGTAAGAACGAATTCGGAATGAGGCATCTCCTCGAATTTTTAGAAGTTCCCCGATATTGCTGAATATATTGCTAATTTCTATGTTTTTCATAATATAAGTTATGCCTATGATCTAAGAGGATGGATGTGGTGGTGATTTTAATGTGCCTTTCCCGTATAGGTACATTAAAAGACGGTTATCTTTCAGAAGGGGCTGTTTTCACTGATAACCGAAAACTAAAACGACTAAATTATATATATACGGTGTATGTTTGCTTGGTCTTCTACGCTTACATGTTGTCAGCTTTACCCATATTATAATGTTTCTCTATATGATTTGAAATACTTTCGTTGCGCGAATATACCCCCGAACAAACCGATGATTATACCGGCTACAACAATACCAATGAGCTGATAATATGGAAGGAATTCAAGCACGCCAAGTTGAAAAGTAAGAAGACAATAAAGGAGATAGAAGCAGGTTAGTCCCAAGACAGTGCCGCAGAGACCGAGGTAGATACCGTGGACAAAGAAAGGAATTCTAAGATGCCCCCGTGTAGCACCGATAAAGTCTAAGAGTTGGATTTCTTCGTGGCGAGTTCGGGCTGTTTTAAGAACAGCAGCGCGGATTATAAAGAAGGTCATAAGAATTGTGATGCAGATACTCGCAATTGTCATTCGGTTTGTCTGACGAAACAGATCTACCAGTATGCCTTGGCCAGTCAAGACGACATCATCAATTTCATCGTAGGATTCTATATCAAAAGCGATCTCTTCCAACTTTTTTCGTGAACCGTGTGCTGAGTCAACATATATTTCTAAGGATGCAGGAAAGTCGTTACTACCTGAAGATATTTTTTTCATATAACTACCTAATGTGCCAAAATGTTTTTCAGACCTACTGTAATTTTCTTCTTTAGATATATAGTCAATGTAAAGGATATCGTCTTTCTTCTGAATTTGGTCCGCAAAAACCTGTGCATCTTCTGCAAGAACTGTATCGTTAGCAAAAGCTATAAGTGACGGCACCGTTTCCTTTAGATCAAGTTCCTTATAGACAGAAGTATGAATAAATAAGAATGTATTCAGTAGGACTGTAAAAAAAGCGAGCGCAATAAGACATAATAGATTATTTAAGCCAGTGCGCCCAATATGTGTAAAGATATTTTGAATTTTATATCGCATTTTAATTTAAACTTAAATAGTGTTATGTCGTAATGCAGCCATCTTTGAGTGTAAAGACTCGCTTTGGTTCGGCATTTTTGGCGCGGACATATCTCTCAGGAAGCTCCGGATCCGCAGTCGCAACTAAAACTGTCGTGCCTTGAAAATTGAGTGTGTCAAAAAGCGAAAGCATTTCAAGAGAGAGCTTTGGGTCTAATGTTTCTGTAGATTGATCTACAAGAAGTAACAGTGGGCTATTAATAATTGCTCTTGCAATGGCAAGCCGTTGTTTTTCATTGCTTGAAATTTGGGTTGGTAGTGCATTTTTATGATGGATTAATCCCATTTGGTGCAGAAGATTATTTACATTTTCACGCAGTATCCTATGTTTCGTTCCAATTAACTTCTGAGGAATGGCGAGATTTTGTTCAACTGTCTTAGTGTTAACTAATTTCCAGTCTTGGAAAACCACACCGATTTTCCGCCTGAAAAATGGCAACGTTGAAGGCGTAAGATCAGTAAGGGATTGTCCCAGCACACTTAACGAACCCTCAGTAGGTGTTAATTCGTGATAGAGTAGTTTTAGCAGCGTCGTCTTACCAGAACCACTTTCACCAACGAGGAAGCCGAATTCGCCACGTTCAAGACGAAAACTCGCTCTCTCAAGAACGCTTAGATTTTGGTATGAAAAACTGACTTGATGCAGTTGAATCATAATTGTTCACATTCCATACAATTGTTCATTGCTAAGAGACATTATAGTAAAATCTAAAAGGGTCTGTACACATGCGAGGTTTGGAAAGCTCGCCAGTAGGGAGGTGCGAAATCGTACTTGTAGACATATTTTTAGGTTTTACTATATAATCAGTCATCAGGATTGTTCTGGTGTTTTGGTATAGTCACATTCTTTTGAAGCACAAGCGTTCAGAGTTTCACCTGTCTTTTGTACTTTTTCAACGAGATAGGGAGCATCACATTGTGGACAAGGTTCAGCAAGTGGTTTGTTCCAACTTGCAAATCCGCATGTTGGATAGTTGCTACACCCGTAAAATACTTTTCCGCGTTTACTACGGCGTTCACCTAAGTAGCCGTCACACTCAGCCTCTGGACAATCAACACCCATGGGCACAGGTTTGGCGTTTTTACACTTTGGATAACCGCTACATGCCAAGAACCTTGCACCTGCGCGACTCTGTTTAATAACCATCGGTTCACCACACTTGTCGCAGAGTGTATCGGTTTCTTCCGGTTCAGCGGCGGCGGTATCGTCACCGTTCAACGCCTTGATATTTTCACATTCAGGATAGTTGGCACATCCGAGAAATCGTCCATATCTGCCCCATTTGACAATCATATTTCCGCCGCACTTCTCACACTGCACATCCGATTCGGTTTCCATCGCTTTTCGCGCCTCATACATCTTATCAGGTGCTGCTTCCAGTGCTTCTTGGAACGAAGGATAAAATTCACCGAGCGTGTCAACCCAATCTACCTCCCCTTCGGCGATAGTATCAAGTTTCTCCTCCATCTCCTTCGTAAATTCAACGTCAACAATATCAGGGAATCCATGAATTAACAGTTCGTTGACAAGTTTACCAACATCTGTGGGCAGGAGTCTGCGCTGTTCTTTTGTTACATATTCACGGTCTTGGATTGTTGATAAAATTGTAGCGTAGGTGCTGGGTCTGCCAATCTCTTTCGCCTCTAATGCCTTTACAAGCGTTGCTTCATTATAACGAGGCGGCGGTTGCGTGAAGTGTTGTTTCGGCTCTAACTTACGTAGATCAAGCGTTTCGCCTTCTTTGACAATAGGTAAAATGACGTTTTCTTCGCCAGCACTGTTTTCATTAGCAGGGGTATCGTCTTGCCCCTCCATATAGATACGCCTAAATCCATCAAACTTGATAACGGATCCAGTGGCACGGAAAAGATAACGTCCAGCTTTGATGTCAATTGTCGTCGCGTCAAGGATAGCCGGATTCATCTGACTTGCGATAAACCGCTTCCAAATCAGTTCATAAAGACGGGCCTGGTCATTGCTCAAATGTGGTTTCAAGGATTCAGGGGTTCGCAGTTGTAGCGTTGGTCGAATTGCCTCGTGTGCATCTTGTGCACCGCTTTTACTTCTGTAATTAACAGCACGGCCAGGCAGATACTCGGCACCGTAGGTTGTATCAATGTATTTTCGAACAGCGTTAAGGGCATCCTGCGCAACACGTGTTGAATCGGTACGCATATAGGTGATGAGACCAACGGACCCTTCATTTCCAATCGTCAATCCTTCGTAGAGCTGCTGCGCGATCACCATCGTTTTTTTAGCAGTAAACCGAAGTTTTCGAGATGCCTCTTGTTGCAAGGTGCTTGTAATAAATGGGGGCACAGGTCTCTGTTTTCGTTCCCGTTTTTGGACTTTTTCAACAACGTACGTCTGTTCCTTTGCGTCTGTTTCTAATTCTTTTGCGCGTGCTTCGTCAATACGGAATCCGTAATTATTAATCTCGCCTTTCTTTGTGCCTATCTTATGTAATTTGGCAAGAAAGGGATTTTCCTTTTCTGTTGGTGTCAACGTAGCAGTAAGTGTCCAATATTCTTCTGGTTTAAATGCCTCAATTTCTGCTTCACGTTCACAAATAAGCCGCACCGCAACAGATTGTACCCTGCCAGCACTCAGACCGGGTTTAACACTACGCCACAAAATTGGACTAATCTGATAACCGACGAGTCTATCTAAAACGCGTCGTGCTTGTTGCGCATCTACAAGTGCCTGGTCAATCGTCCCAGGATTTTGAATCGCTTCTAAAATCGCTGTTTGTGTTACTTCGTTATATACAATGCGATAGATAGGTTTCTTTGTTTTCTTTAATTCGGTTGCAAGATGCCAGCAGATCGCTTCACCTTCCCTATCGGGGTCTGCTGCGAGATAGATACAATCAACTTTTTTTGCTTTTTCCTGGATCGCTTTAACGACTGGACCTTTGCCACGAATCAACACATATTTCGGTTTAAAATTGTTCTCAACATCAACCCCAAGTTCCTTTTTCGGCAGGTCGCGGATATGTCCAACAGAGGAGTCGACGATATAGTCTTTTCCCAAGATTTTTTCGATAGTTTTCGCTTTCGCTGGTGATTCAACAACAACTAATGATTTTGGCATTTTTGTTCCATGTGTTCCTTATGTTATAAATATGTTTAGATGTAAAAATGAGTACACGATCATAAACCTAAAATGCTATAAGCATTCACTATCCGCACAGGCGGATAGATAACTGCTTTTATTAAAAACGTCTAAAATCCGATAAAGTGACAGAAAAAGGTGAGATTCACCAATTCATACCAGTCTTGTGTTGTGTAGATAAGTAATAAGAGACGCGAAGTTATATTAGATTAACCTAAGTTGCTACCTATGTAGCAAATCTGTTAGATTGTGCATATTAGTCCGCAAACTAACAGTTTGCGCTACAAAAACTTGTGAAATATGCATTATTCTCTATAAAAAACGGTGTTTGCATGTCTAAAACTTATAGGTAGCAACTTGCGTTAGATTAGTAGACGAATGAAATAAGATCAGTCAGTAACTGCCGCATGCCTATGCGGTGAACAATATGGTCAATGAACCCATGTGCAACCAAGGATTCAGCTTTCTGAAAGTTTTCGGGAAGTTCTTCTTGTAAACTCGCAACAGCAAGGGGACCAGCAAAACCGATACGTGCCCCGGGTTCAGCCACAATAACGTCGCCGAGAGAGGAATAACTTGCTGTCGCACCACCAAACGTTGGGTCAGTGACAACGGAGATATAGAACCCGCCTTTTTTTGCGTATTCAGTGCAAGCGGCGGCGGTTTTTGCCATCTGCATCAACGCTAAAGTGCCTTCCTGCATTCGCATGCCTCCGCTCACAGAAACGATAACAAGCGGTAATTGATTTTCACCAGCATGTTCAATACATCGGGTAACTTTCTCACCGATAACAGCACCACACGTGCCACCAATAAATCCAACATCTCCGATTGCGATTGCTACTGGATAGCCACCGATTTTGGCTGTCCCAGAAAGCATCTCTGAACGGAGTCCTGTTTTGGCGATGTCGCGTTCAAGTTTGTCTGGGTACTCTGGAAATTCCAGCGCATCAATTGAGTAGAGATTCGCATCTGCTTCTTGAAAACTGTCAGCATCCACAAGCAGATCAAGCCGTTCCTGAGCACTCATCGGATAGTGTGTATTGCAATCAGGACACACCTTGAGGTTATCAACTAATGCTTTTATTTTAATGTCTGCGTTGCAGTTTCTGCAGACAAAGGTTTTTGGCGTGTCGTCCATACTATCCCTCTCCTGATGTAGTTTGCACTTATACCCTTTAAATGATACTGCGTAGGACATGGTTTGTCAACTTTATTTAACATTAACGTGAGCTCGGTCCAAGCGATTTTTTGTCCTGCAAACTAAAAGTTCGTGGGACAAATCCCGGACACCGAGCTCACGTTAACATTAGGAAGGTCGACATATAATTTTCTATCGCGAAAATCCTGTACGTTTGATATGCGCCCACCTTGTTGCAAGTTTGTCTTGAGGTTCAATAGAGAGAAACGCATCAAACCCTTCGCCCAAAGCGGCAATTTCACCTTCCTTTAAAGCGCGGGAATAGATTACGGCATCATCAATCGCACCACCATGACCCTCTCCACCTTCGCCGCCAAGCCGATAAATTGTATTAGCGCCTCGGGTTTCCTGGAAGTCCGTTTCTTTCGCCATCTCACCATCCACATAAATTCTGTAGTTCTTGCCATCGCTTTGAACAACTACATGAGCCCATTCATCTTTTTTGATGACACCTCCATCTGTTTGACAGAGGATTGTCCATCCGCCAACCTGTCCTCGCCAAGAAAGTAATCCATCGTCTTTGTTAACAAAGAGTGTGTTATGTCCGGCAGCACCGGGTAGACTTCGCCAAATTTGTTGCCAAGTGCCGCCTTCAAAAGTCGGATTAATCCAGACAGATATTGTAAATGGGTCGGTTTTAAAGAGGTCACCATGCAGCGTATCAGATACCTGCATCTCAACGTGTGCCCCTACATTAAGATGGATTGCGTCTCCAAATTTACCTTTATTCCATTTAGACTCGCCTTTAATTACACCGTGGTTTTCATTTCCAGAAGAGTCGTCAGAATTACCGTCAAACGGATAATATGCGACCAAAGATGCATCTTCAGCAGCAATCCCCAAGTTCACACACAATAATAGTATCACGGAAAGGGTTAACATCAATGTCATTCGTTTCATCAGAATCGCTCCTTTAAATATATCTGTAAGCAAGACAAAACAAATTGCCTCGCTAACGATATTATAGGGTTGTAAAAAAATTGAAGGATACGTTAGCATAATCAATTAACGAAATGTTAACATATCTGATAAAAAATGTCAAATTTTGAGTTTGGGAGGTTTGGAGGGAATTATCCCTGCTGCAAAATCAGATTTCCATACACATCAACGACAGCAGAGAAATTGGGTGGGACAACAGTCGTCGCGCTAAATTCTGTTATAATTGCCGGACCCTCTATCCGATTACCGGGATGCAACGACTCCCGTTGATAGAAATTGGTCGGATACACTTTACTGTCAAAAATAACGCTGTTTTGTGTAATCTGTGCATCCGAAGGATCAGTATCTGTCAGCGGTTCAGAGGTGAGTGCCGGTTTTTCAGTTTCACCGATGGCAGAGAGACGCAGGGTTACTACCTCTACTATCGCCTCAGGACGCGCATAACTAAATCGCTGTTCGTGCATGGCATGAAATTGACTCACAAAATCCGTATCTACATTTATAAAAGGAACATTCAACTCATAAGATTGCCCCTCATACCGCATATCCAGTGAACGTTTGATAATGAGTTGCGATAAATCAAATCCTTCCGTTTCCATATCACCTTTTGCGCGGGTGAGCAGTGCGTCAAAACCGTTCTCTAATTGGTTGTGTAGATTCGTGCTGCTGTCTTCAGTTTTCCATAGCACCGTCTGTGAGTAATCCTTGACAACATCAGCAAACAACATCCCATAAGCAGAGAGCAATCCGCCATTCGGTGGAATAAGTACAGTATGCATACCGAGATTTTCGGCAAGAAATGCTGCGTGCAATCCGCCTGCGCCGCCGAATGATACGAGCGTGAAATCACGTGTATCAAACCCGCGTTCAACGGATATTACTTTGATAGCACGTTCCATTGCTGCGTTGGCAATCTTCAAAATACCATCTGCCGTTTCAAGCACTGATAGTCCGATCTGATCAGAGAACTTTTCAATATATTCCTGCGTCGCATCATAAGCAAGCGACATCTGCCCTCCTAAAAACTGCGTTGGTGAAATACGCCCTAAAAATAGATTTGCATCCGTCACAGTAATTTCTTTGCCATTGTTACCGTAACATATCGGTCCGGGGTCAGCCCCTGCACTTTCCGGACCGACGCGTAACGCACCCCCTGAATCCATAGTTGCGATAGAACCTCCGCCAGCACCGACGGTATGAATGTCAATCAACGGCACTTTGATGGGCAGACCGCTAATAGTGCTTTCAGTTGTCATAGAGATTCCATCATCACACAGACTGACATCTGTAGAAGTACCACCCATATCAAAAGTAATAATTTTTTCATATCCTGCTGTTTTAGCGATGTGATAAGCACCGATGACACCGCCAGCGGGACCAGAAAGCACTGTTTGGATACCCGCGGATTCAAAATTTCTTGTAGAGATACAACCACCGTTTGAGAGCATCAAACGAAAAGACTTCGGAAAACGCGCTGATTCCGTTAGTGTTGAGAGATGTTTCTCTAAAGTAGGTCGGATATAAGCGTTTGCAACAGTGGTACTGAAACGCGCATATTCACGGTATTCGGGTAGGATTTCATGAGAACATGAAATCGGAATATTAAGCGAGGCAAGATGATCTGCGGCGATCTGTTCATTTTTCGGATTTATGTATGAGAACAGAAAACAGATCGCGATCGCATCTAATTTTAACGTTGTGAGCTGTGTTGCAAGTGTCTCAAGATCATCGGTTGAAATTTCAGTTTGAATCTCACCTGTGTGTAATGTCCGTTCTTTGATACCGAATCGGTATTCTGTGGGGACAAGTGGCGCTGGGCGTTGGACAAATATATCGTAAAGATTTGGGCGCGCCTGCCGTCCGATTTCTAAAACATCTTCAAACCCTTTTGTGGTAATGAGCGCAATGCGCGCACCTCTGCGTTCAAGTAAGGCATTTGTAGCAACGGTAGAACCGTGAACAATATCTACACTATCATGAGACTCTATGTTATGTCTATTTAGTATCTCACTCACACCTTTTATAACAGCGTGTGCCGGGTTGCGTGGTGTGGACAGTACTTTATGTGTCCAAAGAGAACCTTCCACAGACATGATGATGTCTGTGAAAGTGCCGCCGGTGTCAACACCGATTTTTCTTATATTCTTTTGTTTTTGCATCAGTGAATATACGATATATTTTAGAATTATTACTTGAACACTCTGCACCAGCGAGGTTAGGAAACCTCGCCTACCCAGGAAGAGCATTTATTTATTATAAAACACTATATATTAAGGTAACAGGTTGTTGGTCCGATTTATCGTCACACAACCACATTTTTCGGATTGCCGTGTAAAAAAGCGATGATATTGTCAACTGCACCTTCATTGAGAAGATCAACACCTTCGGGAGTCATATCTGCGCAGTGCGGTGTTAAGATAACCTGTTCACATTTTAGGAGCGGATGGTCTGCGGGAGGCGGTTCCTGTTCATAAACATCAATCGCAGCGCCGCCGAGATGTCCGCTGTTGAGCGCGTGAACAAGCGCGTCTGTGTCAACTATTTGTCCGCGTGCTACATTAATTAAGAGCGCGTTCGGTTTCATCAATGCAAGTTCGTGTTCACCGATTAGATGATAACTCCTATCAGTCAGTTTAACGTGTATACTGACAACATCAGACCGCCGTAGCAATTCTTTAATAGAAACATATACGACACCGAGTTGTTTTCCGCGTTTAGCGGACGAATGATATGTCCATGCAATAACGTTCATCCCGATTGCGTTACCGAGCCGTGCCATTTCTGAACCGATATGTCCTGTGCCGACAATCCCGAGCGTCTTCCCTTGCAAATACATGTTATCCATGCGAGGCCATTTTCCAGATTGCATAGATGCTGTCATAAAAGCAGCACGTTTTGCGAGTGCAAACATTAAACCGAAACTGTGTTCCGCAACGACAGGGGCAGTACGACCCGGTTGATTACAAACAACGATCCCGCGTCTTTTTGCCTCATCAAGATCAATCATATCGGTGCCGATTGAACAGAGTGAGATTAACTTTAGTTTCGGCAAATGTGATAGGACATCTGCGTGCCATTGGACCATCCCGCGTGAATTAATGAGTATATCTGCATCTTCAGCACGGTGGATCTTTTCTTCGGCAGTTTCTGGACGATTGAGATATAATTGAACGTCACCATAAGGTTTCAAACGGTCAAGATGTGCTGACCCTTGAATTTGGGGTGGCGAATCACCTGGGACAACAATTTTAAGTTTACCCACAATTATTTCCTCTTCTTTTGGTGTGAACGCAAATGAGGTACTACAATTTCTTCAGCAACTATTTTCGTTTTGAATTCTTTAACCTTTTTCAAAATCTCTTCAGACAACAATTTTTCGTTGTCTTTGTCAACAATGTATTCTATACCGCCCTCTTTGAGACCGTAATTTTTTAATCCACCAGTGAAAGTATCGGACACAACATTTTCAATCATCTGATAGACAGACAATTCCACACCTTTAATAATACTTGTGAGAACCTGGCCGGGTAGTAAACCGTTTCCATTTGAATCTACCCATATAATATATTTCTTAGTCTGTTTTGCTGCTTCGAGAACACCTAATCCACTGGCACCTGCTGCAGCGATAATAATATCTGCACCTTTATTGTACTGTGCAAGAGCCAATTCTTTACCCTTCGCTGGATCGTCAAAAGCTTGCGGCGTAACCCCTACATAATTGACAAGCAGTTCTACTTCTGGGTTAGTTGCTTTAATACCAGCTGCAAATCCGATTTCAAATGCTTCAACGAGTGGAATCTTCATGCCACCGACAAACCCCACCTTTTTTGTTTTAGTTTTTAGTGAGGCGATCACACCAGCGAGAAACGTTCCCTCGTGTGCTTTATAAATAAGGGATGCCACGTTTGAGGGTTCTGCGACGGCATCAATCAGTGCGAAGTTAACATTTGGATAATCTACGGCGACACGGTTCATCGGTTCACGGAAAAGGAATCCGACTCCGATGATAAGATCGTATTTTAATTTTGCGAGGCGGCGTACTGCCATCTCGGTATCGGTGCTTTGTCCGGGATTAACTTCTGTAAGTTTAATATCCCATTTATCGGCGGCTTTTTTCGCACCAGCATAAGCAGCGTCACAAAAGGAGAGATCCCCTCGTCCGCGCACATCGTAAATTAAACCGACTTTAATTGCTGCGGGTGCGGTCTCAACAATTACGAGGCATACAATTAAAAGAGAGATAAAGAGGCACAAATTTTTTTTCAAGACGATTCCTCCTGTTCTGAAATAGTGGATTGAAGAAATGAATTAGATTTCTAAGGCATAAATGGTTTATGAAAAATTTAACACTGACAAACGTATATCTACATGGTAACCCCAAACCGTTTAATAGGTCCAAATCGCGTGACAATATTTAAGGTGTTACCTGTTACAGAAATTGGATGACATGAAAATGTGAAGTAGAAAAAATGACGAACTAATTAAAGTGGTAATTAGAAAACAGGTTGTTGAAAATTATTTTTAATTAGCATACACTATCGCGAGTGCAAATGCAACATTTTTGTTGGTGGGTTGGATAAAAAAATTTTGTATGGGTAAAGGTTGGAAAATAGAGATAACAAAATACGAAATGTAACTGTACCGGCATTTAATGACGTATTGTACGTGCAAAACGTCATTAAAATGTTGACCACGAAAACGAAAAATGCTATAATCAAAATCGTCAAATGCTAACGGAGAACCGAATGGCGAAATCAAAAAGAAGAAAAACACAACAACCCCGCGTACTCGACGAGCTACAACAGAGAATCCTTTTAGAAGCACTCAAAAATAAAGAACGCGATAGAATGCTCGTACTCTTTTGCCTCCGAACAGGACTCCGAAACGCTGAAGCATGCGGCATGAATATCGGAGATGTACTCAAATTCGGAAACATTGTCACTACCTTAGAAGTGCGATCAGAAATTGCAAAGAATAAGGTCGCAAGAAGAATACCACTCGTCCACGATGTCCGAGACGCTCTACACGAGTTCTTGCAGTGGAAAACAGAACAGGGCGAAAAAGACGAATCGGACAGTCCGCTGTTTTGCACGCTCCGCACAAAAAATCGTCTCGCACCCCGCGACTTCCAACGTATCATGGAAGCCGCCTCAGCAATGTTAGGGCTAAGGTTCACACCGCACGATTTACGCCATACCTTCGGCACTGAACTCTATCGCGCAACAAACGATTTAGAATCGGTGCGCATCGCATTAGGACACACAAGTTTAGACGCAACACTCATCTATATGCATACCAGCCCCGATATATTGCGGCAACGCTTCGAAACTGCGTTCAGTCGGCAAACACAAGACTAAAGTGCAATACGATCTATAAACCACTATACAAAATCTGCCCGTAAAGCAGTTTTTATGTATAAATATATCAGATTGGATAAAAAAATGCGTTGTACGCCAACGTGAACATTAATTTTTTAGCCAAATTTACAGAATTTTCCCAAATTTCAAAGTGCCTCTATATTCCAAAAGTTGTCTCGCAAAAAGTGCGTCTTATCTCCTTTATACAATTATTCCCTTTTTTACCATTACACATATATATATATATTATGCAGTCCAAACATTTAATACTTCTCACGATATTGTCTATCGCGTTATTGATACCTGAAGGAAACAGTTGCAAGGCACAGGAAGCTACTTATAAAAATGAAAAAGTGCGGTTTACCGATGTTACAACAGAAATCGGCATCCGGTTCCGTGATGTGAATGGCGAGAGTGGGAAAAAAATACTTCATTGAACCACTCGGAAGAGGTCTCGCCCTCTTGGATTATGACAACGATGATGATTTAGATATTTATCTCGTGAACGGGTGCGATTTACCCGATGCTACCTCTCCAATTTCCTCGAAAAATACGCTTTACCGCAATGATGATGGTAAATATGTTGATGTGACATCTGCAGCGTCTGTAGGTGACACAGGTTACGGGTTAGGATGTTGCATAGGTGATTACAACAACGATGGCTACATGGATATCTACGTAACAAACTACGGTCCGAATGTACTTTATGAAAATAATGGCGACGGTACGTTCTCAAATGTAACTGATCACACAGGCGTTGGCGGTAATCAACTCAGCAGCGGTTGTGCGTTTCTCGATTATGATGCGGATGGGCATTTGGACCTCTATGTTGTCAACTATGTCAAATTTGACCTGGATGCGAATCCGATATGCTCGCGAAAAGGTATTCGAACCTATTGCACTCCCGAAACCCTTGAAGGTGAATCAGATAGACTTTACCATAACAACGGCAACGGCACATTTGCTGATGTGACGGAAGAAGCAGGGATTACTGCGCTCCCCGGCAAAGGACTGGGAGTTGTTTGTGGTGACGTTGATAACGATGGTGACATTGATATCTTTGTCGCAAATGATACCACACCGAATCTTCTCTATCTAAACAATGGCAACGGAACATTTACTGAAGATGCGCTTTTTGCAGGGGTTGCTTTGAGTGAAGAGGGACGCGCATATAGCGGCATGGGGGCGAACCTCGGTGATTTTGATAACGATGGTTTTCTGGACATCGTTATCACAAACTTTCAAGACCAAGTGAATAACATGTATCACAACTCACAAACCGGATTTTTTAACGATCTGAGCTTCGCCACAGGCATAGGTGAAAAGAGTTTGCCCTCTTTGGCATGGGGGGTCGGTTTTGTGGATTTTAATAACGATGGTTGGCTTGATCTGTTCGTTGCTAACGGACATTTAGACGATAATATTGCTGAGATTGATCCTGTCGGCACGTATGCGCAACCTAATCAACTTTTTTGGAGCAAACAGGCTACCACTTTCGAGTATACAGAAATTGGGCTAACACCAAAAGTAAGTCGTGGTGCTGCATTCGGAGATATTGATAACGATGGCGACGTAGATATAGTAGTCACTAACTTGAAAGATAGCCCTACCGTTTTACGGAATGATGGCGGTAATTCTGGGAATTGGCTAAGTGTAAAGTTGGTCGGCACACATTGTACGCGTGATGCAATTGGGACACGTGTGACAGTTACGACAGGTAAATCGTCACAAATCAGAGAGGTCAAAAGCGGATCGGGTTATCTTAGTCAGAACGACTTGCGCCTACACTTCGGATTAGGAGATATCGAGCAGGTCGGCTCAGTTACAGTTCGCTGGGTTTGTGGGCATATTGAAACCTTTAAAAATGTTAAGGCGAATCAAGTGCTTGTTATAACCGAAAACTAAATAGCCTTGCAATTTCCAAATGCCAAAATATCTACACACCTATTTTCAAGAAAAAGTTGACATTCTATAAGATTTTAAGTATAATGTATTTTACAAATCGCATGACGCGACTAAAATGCTATAATGAATGCCACGCATTTTAGTCCTGGATACCTGGGGATAAAAAAATGAAGTATGGATATGCGGAATCGCCAGTCAAAAATAAGTTCGTAGGGTTCCTATCTGAACAGGATTGTTTTTGCACAATACCTGCTGGATTTGTTTTGACCCAGGCTTCAATATACCCCCCCCCCCCCCCCCCCCCAGCGAAAATCCGTTAATTTTATATATCACAAGGTCTTATTGCAGGATTTATATGCTGCGATATTTTTGTGCCCGCACGTGCTTCGTTATCAACGAGGCATATCGTCGCGGGCTTTTGTTGTTGCATTGGAGAATACTTCAATGTTTGTCTCCTCGTCGTGCAAGCGTACCATGCACTGCAACAGGATATAATTGAACAGTACGCACCAAGCGAAACTCAATTCATATCTTATGTATATTAAGATCATAGAATTTGACAAAAAAAAAGGAGTTAAAATGTTAAAAAAATATAGTGTATTGACGAAATTAGCTGTTTTGGGTCTTTTCATTCTTTGTCCTGTGCTAATTTCTCTTCCAACATCCGCAGGGACACAACTGTGGGACTTTGATAAAGATGCGGAGGGTTGGAAAGTTGCCAACGGCACGTGGGCAGTCACAGGCGGTGTCTATAAGCTTAGTAAGGGCGGACAAGCTGAGCATTCTCTCGTTGGTGAAGAAGATTGGGATGACTATACCATTGAAGCGAAAATCCGGCTTGATGAAGGTAGTTGGGCAGGACTTGCGTTTCGCGCAAAAAGCGAAATGGAATATTACGTCTATTACTTCAATGTACCAGATAATAAGACAGAACTCTGGCGACACAAAGTTGGCAATTGGGGTTCACGAGACAATCTTGATCAGATTCCCGCTGTTGGCGGAGTCAAGATTAAGAACGGGGAATGGATAGATATGAAGGTAGAAGTTGAAGGGGATACCTTCAAGTTGTACATTAATGATGAATTTCAAAAAGAAAATAATGATGCTCAATATGGTGAAGGTAAAGTTGGTGTATGGGCCTGGGATACTGGAGCAAGTTTTGACGATTTCACCGTTTCCGGTGATAACATTGAAGATACACTTGCTGTTGACCCAAACCGAAAACTAACAACAACATGGGGTCGTCTAAAAGAACTTCGATGACAACCCTTTATACTGAAGCGAGCTTTTTTAAGTGCGCTTTTCACATTGATAGGACTCAGACTTCTGGAGCTCGGACTTTCCAATAATCGCACCATAAGTCTGGGATTATGAATCAAAAAAAGGAGAATTATGAAACGTTTATTTCTGATTATGATCGGATTTTGCTTCATTGCCGTGTCTGTTTCTACCAGTTTCGCTGGTGAGCAACTATGGTCTTTTGACTCTGATGCAGACGACTGGAAGGTTGCTAATGGTAACTGGAGCGTAGAAGACGGTATCTATAAGCTTAATAAGGGTGGTGCAGCGGAACATTCTCTCGTTGGCGATGTCGCTTGGACAGACTACACAATTGAAGCGAAAGTTCGGGTTGATGAAGGTAATTGGGCAGGCATTGCATTCCGCGCCAAAAGCGAAATGGAATACTATGTCTTTTATTTCAACGTGCCAGATAACAAAACGGAACTCTGGCGGCACAAAACCGGTGGTTGGACCGCCCGCGACAATCTCGGTCAGCTTCCGGGTAAGAATGTCACAATTGAAAGAGGTAAATGGCATGACATGAAAGTTACCGTTGGCGGTGACATCCTGGCACTCTCAATTGATGGTGAAATGCAAGGTGAGATCGTTGATGCTGTATACGGTGCTGGTCAAGTCGGTGTCTGGGGGTGGGAAACTGGTGTAAGTTATGATGACTTCAAAGTCTCTGGAGATGATATTGAAGGAGACGTTACCCCGGTTGAGCCTCTCGATAAATTAGCAACA
>CBDHCS010000007.1:0-371460 GCA_965261125.1 Candidatus Poribacteria bacterium
CGGGGGTATCGGTAGTCCTTTATCATAGGCTCCAGTCAATCGATCTGTTGAAACAAACGCTACATCAGGTTTTAGGATACGTTCCCCGACCTTAAATGATGTTTCTGCTGGGTACATGCGCCCCAATTTGTATTGACGGACATACGAATATAAATAGTGAATAATGTTCATGTTTACTTCACCGTGCCTTCTTGATGCATCTGGCATCTGTACTAATTCTCCTTTAATATATTCATATCCTTCTACATCGTTCTCAAGGAATTCATTTAACGTCATCGTGGTAGATTTGACAGGGGTAATATCTTGCGCGTGTTCGTGAGTTTCAATTTGTGCCATTCTGTTATCCTCCATGATAAACTTGTAAACGTTACTCGTTGATGTATTTACTCAAACAATAGTTCAACCGGACAGGAGAAACCGGGGATTACATCATCACCGGCAAGTGTGTCTTCACGCGTGAACGTTTTGATGTCCGTTTCAGATTTATACACCGTCACAGTTTCGAATGTAGGTTCAACAACCCAGACGCAGCGAGTCCCTGCATCAAGATAAACACGTACTTTCTTTGCGACTTGGTATTGGATATCTATTGGCGAAACTACTTCAATTGCTAAATCAGGAGGAATGGGGTACCCTTTGTCTTTATCCTCGCCTAAACGGGGCGTGGAGACAAACGCTAGATCCGGTTTTAGTACAGAATTTCCAACTTTAAACGATGTTAACAGATACAGTTTTCCAATTTTATTTTCAACAATAGGAGAATATAAACACCGAATCACATTTACGCCTATTTCACCGTGTCTTTTTGCGCCTGTCGTCATCGGAACCAATTCACCTTCAATAAATTCATACCCTTCCACATCGTTCTCAAGGAATTCATTTAACGTCATCGTGGTAGATTTGACAGAGGTAATATCTTGCGCGTGTTCGTGAGTTTCAACTTGTGCCATTCCGTTATCCTCCGTAATAAACTCGTAAACGTTACTTGTTGATATATTTACTCAAACAATAGTTCAACCGGGCAGGAGAAACCGGGGATTACATCTTCACCGGTAAGTGTGTCTTCACGCGTGAACGTTTTAATGTCCGTTTCAGATTTATATACGGTCACGGTTTTTGATACGGGGTCAACAATCCAAACGCAGCGCGTGCCTGCATCCAGATAAGCAAATGCCTTTCCAATGACACGGGAATGAATATCTGATGGAGAAACCACCTCAATTGCGAGGTCGGGGGGTATCGGTAGTCCTTTGTCTTCGTCTACATCCAACCTTTCTGATACAACAAACGCAACATCCGGTTTTAACACACGTTCACCAACTTTAAATGATGTGTTTGCTGGATACAACTCTCCCAGCTTATTTTCATAGATCTGTGGATCTAGATACCGAATGATGTTCATGCTTATTCTACCATGTCTCCTTGAGGCTGCAGCCATAGGAATTAATTCTCCTTTTACGTATTCATACCCTTCTACATCGTTCTCAAGAAATTCCTCTAACGTCATCATGCCAGGTTCTGGGATAGATATATCCTGCAAAGGGTCATGCGTTTCCAATTGTGACATACTTTTATCCTCCGCGATGCGTAACAATTAATCCTCAACAAAAAACGACTATTCAATACTCGCCATTAGTTTCCGAAAAGCGTTCAGTTGTGGTGCAATAATATGCGGTTCATCCGTTTTATTTTCAAGCGCCTCTATCGTCTTGAAGCCGTTCCCTGTGATAGCAACAACTATCCGTTCATCGCGACCAATGTCTCCACTCTCAATTAGTTTTTTGGTAGCAGCGAGCGTTACGCCGCCGGCTGTCTCTGTGAAAATTCCTTCAGTTGCTGCAAGGAGCTTAATCGCTTCAACGATTTCATCATCATTGGCATGTTCACCTACACCCCCAGAATTCCGAACAGTATCCACAGCATAAATCCCATCTGCAGGATTCCCTATTGCAAGAGATTTCGCAATTGTGTCGGGTTTTACAGGTTTGACAAAATCACCATTTTCTTTGTAAGTATTAACAATCGGGCCGCAACCTTCCGCCTGTGCTACGTGTATTTTAGTCCTCGGTTCTTCTATCAATCCCAACAGATGAAATTCTTTAAGTGCCTTACCTATTTTTGTTATAAGTGAACCGCCAGCAGCAGGTGCAATAATGTGGTCGGGGGCTTCCCAACCAAGTTGTTCAATCAATTCAAAGCAAAGCGTCTTTGAGCCTTCTGCGTAGTACGGACGGATATTGATGTTGACAAACGCCCACGGATAGACACCCGCAATTTCGCTACACAGACGGTTCACATCGTCATAGTTGCCCATAATGCCTACGACTGTTGGTGCGTAAACAAGTGATGCCACCACTTTGCCTAATTCCAGGTCTGCTGGAATAAAAATATAACAGTTTAGATTTGCGACAGCAGCATGCGCCGCAACGGCATTTGCCAAGTTCCCTGTAGATGCACACGATACAGTGTCAAAATCGAATTCCTTAGATTTACTCAATGCAATTGCTACAACCCGGTCTTTGAACGACAACGTTGGGTGACACACTGAATCGTCTTTAATATATAATTCCTGGACACCGAGAGCATCACCAAGATTTTTCGCGCGGATTAAGGGTGTCCAACCGGAGTTGAGTCCGTCTGTCGGTTCATCGTCAATCGGCAATAGATCAATGTATCGCCATAAACTTTCCGGTCCTTGCTCAATTGAGCTTCTTGAGATTGACTTTTGTATCGCTTCGTAGTTATAGTTCACCTCTAACGGACCGAAACAGTACTCGCAAACATGAAGCGGTTCCTTTGGATACTCGCGTTCACATTCGCGACATTTTAAACCTAAAACTTTTTCCATATTTCCCTCCAAACATTTATGATTTCATTAAGATTCTGTGAACACTATAGTTGAAATATGTTTCTCAACAGCAAATTTCAGAGCTTTTCAAATTGTTAGGACAATTTCAAATTCATTGTTCCCCGGTTCCAATACAACACGGATAAAAAGCAGGTGTTTATCCACCCACGTAACAACTTCAGCATTGGAATTGGCTAATTGCAAGCCGAGGTGGTTGCCCCATATCGCTACACCGTAAGGCATCGCTTTAGTAGATTCAATTGCAAAAGTGACGTGCAATCGTGAACGTTTCCGATTAGGTCTAAAATTGACTATCTTCGGTAAATGATACTCAACACCGTGAACAAAAGCACCCTGCTGTGAAATATCGCTCCCAATATTCTCCAAAACTGGGGGTGAAATATAGTTTTTCATGTCAACAGGTTCCATCACACCATCAGAAAAAGTAAATTGGCATTTTGAATCGTAATAAAAAAATACTTTTTCCTCTTTTTGATCTGTTGACGTGCCTCTATCAGGAAACTGTGCTGATTCTGACTCCATAAAGTCAACATTCACCTGAGAGTCAAGTTTAGTAGCAACTATATATGTAGGTTCAGTTTGTTGACAATTTGTCCAATAATCGTCCACCATCTCAGAAAGTGGTAACAACTTTGTGCTTTCACTGCTTGCTACATGTGCAAAGTATGTATCCAGTCTTTGTAATGTCTCTTGTCCTAATTGGGCAACCTCCAATGCATTGACATTTTCCGTATAGCTCAGCCACCGATTCCACTTCTCATTTTGGACATATAAATCGTAATTTTGCTGTATTGTCCCGTTTATAAGTGAAGCACGGAGATTTTCAGCGTTATTTTCAAGATGCGCTGCCGAAAAGTAAGGAATGCCAGCAATACTCCCTGCAGCAGGAGCACTGAAATTATGTTGCTCCGCTGATGGATAAAAAAATCCGAACGGACTGCCACGATCAACCTCTGCTATTGAACCACGTTCATCCCAACGATACCCCCACAAACCACGAAATCCAACTTGTTCTAATGCGTGAACTAAAACACGGTTTTTCCATTCTGCGCCTGCCACGTTTGGTGTAGCCCACTCTAATGCACGCTCCATTTTTTTCCATTCTGTCCGGATATATCGCGGGGACCGTTTCACGCATTTTGACGAGATGTTCAGCAATGACTTCTGGTGAAACACCTGCCATTGAAACATCAATCGGTTCGCTTTCAGTGTTCGGGTCTGGCACGGATTGCCCAGTAAGTTTAGCCCAGTTTGCTTCCCATAATGGCTTGATGTCCAACATCAGCAATGGTTCGTCTCCAAATTCACTATGCCATTCTGTTAGATCCTTTGCCAAAAATTGCGCTGAATCAGCAACAATTGCCCACGTAATTGGGATATTGTGTTTATGCGCCATTTTTGCTAAAAGACGCATACCATCTCGCAGTTGCTGCCGATCTTCAGCTATTGCTGTGCTTACAAGTCCATAATATAACATTTTGAGACTATTCTAAAAAGACGGTAACACCCATATCCGCATACTTTTCACGCGTACTCGGATTACCGTTTCTAAAACAGACAGCCGTTGGGCATCCTTCCAATTCTTTTGCCACATACTGTACACAAGCGTCTACTGTTTGAAGCGCGTGATTTGGGTGACCTTCCATACTGAACGTTAAATCCGTGGGACCAAAGGAGAGACAATCCACACCCGTTTTCGCAAGCCTCCGTGCATGGGTTACCGCCTCTATTGACTCTATCTGCATCCAGAGCATCCCGTAATTATTCCACCAATCTGCATATTCAAGCCGTTCTCTGCCTGCTGAGTTTTTTCGAGCACCTCCTCCCCAACTACGAATGCCTTGCTGTGGATAGTAAAAAGAAGCAACCGCTTCATCTACCGTTGTTTCCAATTCTACTTGCGGCACCTCAATGCCCGATGGGCCAAGGTCAAGATAGTTGCCAATGAGATAGGCGTTACGCGTATGCTTTATCCGAAAATTGACCGGAATATCCAACGCATCTGCCATATTGCAGAATGCGACAAGTCTGTCTTCACTGTACGCCGAATGTTGACTATCCACAGCGACAAAATCGTAACCCCCTTTTTCAACCCTTTCAGCGAGACTGTCGTGGTCTATCGTCATTGAAACAGAAACCCCAAAAACATGTTCTCCATCACGAATGCGCTGTTTCAAATTTGTTTCTGACATATCTCCCTCCTATAGCACTGTGTCTAATCCGTACAACAAGATGAATCTGTGTGCGTGCCAAGCGCAAAATTTCACAAAATTGATATTTCTTTTTATTATATCATATTTCCTTGTTCTATGCCAAACATTTGGAATATTTGGGCTGTAGTTATTTACTTGACTTTTTGCTATATTGGTGTTATCCTCTAATTGTGTTTAGGATTTGATAATCGCTTATCAAACGCTATCCAATTTTTAGCTACTTTTGGACTATTCTGACACAGCAGCATATCACGAGGAATAATAATGGAAAAACTACACGAAAACCCGTTTGTTGTCCATGAACTGGAGCGTATTCTCAAAGAAGATTATCCATTCTTGGAATATAGTGAACACATGTCTAAACGGTTGTCAGCAGATTTTTTGGAGCGAGTGAGAAGTGATGAACTATATGTCCGAGTAAAACCAAAAATGGAGCGGACAGAACGTGACGAAAGTGTTATTGAAGACATAAATGATAAGTTATCTCAAGCGATAAATGTTTCACTTATGGCAGAAGTGTGTCCTCCTGCACGGTGCTACAAAAGCGGTTATGAAAGTTCTCGGCAAAATTTAGGGACCGAGTGGACGGCGTTTCGTTTATACAAAGCAATGATAAACCAAGACCCCAACATTCACGGCGGCGAGCCAGTGTTTATCGGCACACGGGTACCGATAAAGTCGTTGATTGATCATCTAAAAGCAGGGGAGAGCCTTGATGACTTTCTTGACGGATTCCCTTCTGTGTCGGAAGAGCAGGCAATCGCATTTTTAGAGTTCGCGTTGGAAACGGTATTTGAGACATTAAACACGATAAAATCGGAAGACAACCCCACATGCGTGTTCTACTTGACGAAAACTTAAACTGGCGGTTAGTCCGAATCATCTCTGCCAGAAGCAAAACTATAGGACATTCAACCTATTATGCTGGAAGTGAATCAAATGCTCAGAGACGTGCAACCGGGACAAGTCATCCACGTGAATGCCGATGAGCCATAACGCGTTGAAACTCGCAATAAAAAAGGTGATGTGAAAAGGAGAAATCGGATACAAAGGCAACTACACCAACTGAAAATATAAACGAGCAGAGGTAAAAAGGAGATCACAGCGATGGATCCATCAAGAAAATCACTTATCATGGATTACTTCAAGAAAAATCCTAAAAAAGAGATACACACATCCGAAGTAACTGAGGGGGTCAAAGAATCCTTCGAAACTCATGGCAAAAAACTGCAAGACATCAGCACAGATGTCAACCAACTTCATCATGAGGGTAGATTGATTAAAGTTAATTTAGGTGTCTACAAATATGATCATAACTATGACCAACAAGTTGAGTTGCAAGATTTCACAGAAGTCGTCAAAGAAGCTATTTTTCGAAGGGACGGTTACAAATGTGTGATCTGCGGACGTGGAAAACAAGACGGTGTTACAATTGATGCAGACCACAAAATAGCTCGGTCTAAAGGTGGCAGCAATACGCTTGCAAACGGACAAACCCTCTGCAGAAAACATAATACATTGAAGAAAAACTATTCACAGACAGAAGCTGGCAAGCGATATTTCAAGCACCTATATAAAATGGCTTTGGAAAACCAAGACAACAAAATGATGGCGTTTTGTAAAGAGGTGTTCGCCGTTTACGACAAACACGATGTAGATAGGCATATAAAGCTATGAGAATTGATACATTGATGAACTTTACAGGAGGTAATTGATAATATGATAAATCCCAAAGAACTGGCGAAAACAAGCTTAATGCTGCTTGAAGAAGCAGTCCTCGTCATTTTATACATTGAACAATCGGGTTTGAAACCTGGAGAAATTAGCAACCGGCTTGGTATTTCAAAGGATGAATATAGCTACCCAGGACGTTCATATCCTATTATCGGAAGTATTCTACATAAGCTTGAGAAAGATGGACTGGTTGAACGTGAACAAACTAAATACGCGAAATGGAGACTTACGGAAAGTGAAAGAAGGGAACGGCATAAACTTGCAACCCACCATTCTCTTAATAATAGCGAAAGTTAGATACGAATGCAAACCTTAGTCCCTATACAAAGCACAGACACATTACAACTCACCAATGAGGATAAATTAGGAACTGAAAACGGATGCAAAATTCTGAGCCAGCATTAGAACAACTTCTCACGAAAGAACTTGAAGGAGAAGTGCGCTTTGATGCATATTCTAAAGCACTTTATAGCACGGATGCAAGCCTCTATCAAATTGAACCGATAGGTGTTGTGGTTCCCAAACACAAACAGGACGTAATCAAGACGGTCCAGATCGCTGCTGAACGTAAAATCCCGATTCTCCCACGCGGAGGCGGAACAAGTCTCGCTGGACAAAGCGTTGGGAAAGCAATTGTTTTGGACATGTCCAAGTATATGAATCAGCTGATTGAGGTAAACGTTGATGACCATTGGGCGCGCGTTGAACCGGGAATCGTTCTTGATGAACTAAATCACCAACTCAAACCACACGGACTGATGTATGCGCCTGACGTTGCCACAAGCAGCCGTGCAAATGTCGGTGGCACTATCGGTAATAACTCCGCAGGTTCTCACTCACTTATCTATGGTAAAACGATTGACCATGTGATGTCGTTAGACCTTGTGCTTGCGAACGGTGATGAGATAACCGCTGCTCCTCTATCATTTCCTGAAGTCGCCTCAAAAAAGCAAGGAGATTCCTTAGAAGCACACATCTATCAAGAGCTTTGCAGAATCTGTGATGAGAATGCTGACGAAATCCGTAAACGTTATCCCCGAATTTTACGTAGAGTTGCAGGTTATAACCTTGATGAATATGTCTCGGATGCTGGTTCAAAAGAGGTAACCCCCTACCGTCGTGATGGATGCGATGCACATCGCCCTTTCAACCTCGCGAAAATTGTTGTCGGGTCCGAAGGCACACTGGCAACCACTGTTGAGGCGAAAATTAATCTTGTTCCTGTTCCCAAAATGACCTGTCTGTGTGTAGTGCATTTCAAGTCGCTCATTACTTCTATGGAGGCGATGCAACCTATCTTAGCGTGCAACCCAACCGCAGTTGAACTGATTGACAAAACAATACTCGGTATGGCACAAGGGTCCTTGGAGTTTTCACGGCTAACCAGTTTTATTGAAGGAGAACCGGAAGCACTCCTTGCGGTTGAATTTTACGGTGAAACAGAAACTGAACTACATGAGCAGATTGACCATCTTGAAAAAACCTTGAAAAGTGCAGGATTCGGGTATGCGTTTGTGCGGTGCTTTACAAGTGAAGAAAAGGCGCGCGTTTGGGAAACCCGTAAAGCAGGTCTCGGTTTGCTCATGGGAATGAAAGGCGATGCAAAACCGATTGGGTTTGTGGAAGATGCTGCTGTTCCAGTAGAGAACTTACCGGAATATGTCCTCCGATTTGACGAAATTGTTACAAGACATGGTACAACTGCCTCTTACTATGCACACGCCAGTGTCGGATTACTTCACAACCGCCCGATTATCAATCTCAAATCCGAAACAGATATTCATAAAATGCATAATATCGCACGTGAAGTGCGCGATTTACTTATGGACCTTGGCGGCGCAATGAGTGGAGAACACGGGGATGGACTCGTCCGAAGTGAATGGATTGAAAGCATGTTTGGTACTCAGATTTATCAAGCTCTTCGCGATGTCAAAAACGTTTTCGACCCAGACGGGATTATGAACCCCGGCAAAATTATTGACCCTCCCCCGATGACAGAAAATCTCCGATTCGGCGCAAAATACAACACCATTAAAATTGATACCTATTTCGATTTTTCAGCACAAGACGGGTTCGGCAGAGCCATTGAGATGTGTAACGGGGTCGGCGCGTGCCGTAAAACCCTAACTGGTACGATGTGTCCATCCTTCATTGCCACACGAGAAGAGGAACACTCTACACGTGGCCGTGCCAACGCGCTCCGCTCAGTAATCTCTGGTGCTTTACCACACAAAGATTTCACCAGTGACCGCCTATATGATGTGCTTGACCTATGCCTCGGTTGTAAAGCATGTAAAGCAGAATGCCCCTCTAATGTGGACATGGCAAAAATAAAATATGAAATGCTTGCGCATTACCGCAAAGCAAATGGACTGCCGCTCCGTAATCGCCTTTTCGGAGAAATCGGTTCTCTTGCTGTTTTGGGATCAGCGTTTGCACCATTATCCAATTGGGCAACGAATAACCCGTTTTCCAAGTGGATAGCTGAAAAACTGCTTAGTGTTGATCGCCGCCGAGATATGCCCACCTTCGTTCACCAATCTTTTGAAAAATGGTTCAGAAAACGTAAGTCACCACAAACTTCTGAGAAAAAAGTTGTACTGTTTCACGATACCTTTATGAATTTTAGCGAACCCAATATCGGAAAGGCAGCGGTCCACGTTTTAGAATCTGCAGGATTTGAGGTGATCTTGCCGAAGAAACGTTGTTGTGGTAGACCGCTTATCTCTGAGGGCATGCTTGACAAAGCTATTGAGTACGCAAATTACAACATTGAACACCTCCATGCTTATGCAGAGGCGGGAATTCCAATTGTCGGATGTGAACCGAGTTGCACCTCTGCCTTAACTGACGACTATGTTGAACTTATTAACACAACTAAAGCAAAACGGGTTGCTGAGGCTACCTATTCACTGGAAGAATTTCTGCTTCAAGCACATGAAAAAGGTGAGCTTCCGCTGACATTTGAGTCTGAACCATGTGATATCTTGTTACATGGGCATTGTCACCAGAGAGCACTTGTGGGTATCCAACCGGTGCTACAAATGCTTGAATTACCAGAGGCACATGACGTTACAGTGATTGATTCCAGTTGTTGTGGTATGGCAGGTTCATTCGGCTACGAAAAGTCACACTACGATCTTTCAATGAACATTGGCGAACTCCGCCTTTTCCCAACTATCCGTGAAAAATCTGGGGAATTTACGTTGACAGCGTCAGGATTTTCCTGTCGACACCAGCTTGAACATGGGACCGGCATCCTACCGAAGCACCCGATTGAAGTGCTAAGTGAAGCTATTCGGTCAGATACCGAAATGTAAGAAATATGTCCCATATCTATTTGAGGAAATAATAAATGCCTAAATTATTTGAACCGCTTGATGACTTTAAAACTATTGACTTACCAGAAAAACAACTGCCTTTTTGGAAAATAGCAGGGCCAGGTGCCATTTTAGTTGGCTTATCTATTGGTGCGGGAGAAATTGTGATTTGGCCGCTAATCGCTGCAGAATACGGCGCAAGCATGGTCTGGGCAGCTGTACTCGGTGTATTTCTCCAACTTTGGATCAACTTTGAGGTCGGTAGATGGACAATAGCAACTGGTGAAACCGTATATACAGGTTACAGTCGTATTTGGCGCGGCTTTGCACCATTGTTTATCCTACTCACTGTTGTTGGATGGATCGCACCCGGTTGGGCACGTGCATCAGGTCTTGCACTTAAGGCACTCCTAATCGGTCCCGACGGTTGGGGTTCAGATACCTTCTGGACAGTTGTTACGTTCGCAGCTGTCGCACTAATTCTCTTCGGGCCGAAAATGGTTTATCAATCTGTTGAAAGAACAGTCGAACTACTCGTCGCAATTGTCACGATCGGGCTTATCCTTGTCGTCATCGCCGTAGGTTCGCTTGACACATGGAAGGAGTTAGGTTCTGGTATAATAAACGTCGGGCATATTGCAGAAGGAATGAGTGTTAAATCACTGTTTATTGCCATTGTTTTCGCTGGGGCGGGTGGAACTGCTAACCTGTTCTATACGTTCTATCTCCGCGACAAAAATATTGGGATGGGCGCACGATTGCCATCGCTACGAAATCCCCTCCGTGGACGAGACGAAACAATTTCTTCTACCGGTTTCCTGTTTGAAGAGACAGAAGAAAATAAACGCCGTTTCTCTGCTTGGTGGAAATATATTAAGCAGGACCAAATGATCTTCTTTTGGGCACTCAATACCGTTACTATTCTGCTTTTTATCTTCGGAGCTCTCGCTGTCTTACACCCGCAAGGTATTGTGCCAGAAAGGGGGCAACTCATCTACGACGAAGCGAACATATTGAAAGGTATCTGGGGAATGCCCGGGCAGTATATCTTTCTACTCGTCGGCGTGGCAACACTTTTCGGAACACAACTCGCCTTGGTTGATGGTGTCGGACGTTCTATCTCCGATATTATCTATACCAATTTTAAAGGTGCTAAAAAACGGTCTTTGAGTTGGTGGTACCTCCTTATTGCAGGTATCTGGATTGTAGGCGGATGTGTGATAACTTTTGTGATGGAACAGTTAAACGTCAGCGAACTTGGATTCCTTTTCAATGCTGCCTATATGGGTGGTTTTGCGATGGCACTCTACGTCCCGCTTACGTTATATATGAACTGGCGATTTTTACCCAAGTTTGCTAAACCGAAAACGATGTCAACTATAATGATGTTCATCGCTTCAGCCGTTTATATCGGATTTGCTATTTCAAGTATTATATGGGAAATTAAACGACTCATCGGAGGATAAAATGGATAAGAATGCACAAAAAGCCTTTTTTGAGAAGGAAGGCTATCTCATTGTAGAAAACTTATTGTCATCTGCTGAGGTGGAGGAATGCCAAGCAGAAATTCAGCTGCTGCATCAGTTTGCTGCTGGTCAGGAATCAGATGCAGAAAAAGAACGGGCAGATGTTGCACGCAGGCACGTCCAACGTGAACCTTTCGCGAAAGATGAAACACAAGGCGACAAATTACCTGTGCTGCGGAAGGCTGAAAATACGCGTCAGTATTCAGAGGTGTTTAAGAATTTAGCACAACATCCAAACCTTATTGCAGTGCTGCAAAATCTCATCGGCGAAGACCTACTTCTCTTTAGAAGCACCTTAATGTTCAAACCTGCATTCCACGGTTCATCACACGGACTGCACCAAGATTCAGCATATTGGCCAATGGAACCACCGAGATTAGTTACAGTGAGTATTGCCCTTAACGATGCTACCCCAGAAAACGGCTGTTTCAAAGTCGTTCCCCGTAGTCACCTATGGGGCGTTCAAGAGTGGGGTGGAATCGCACGGCAACAGGATGCAGAACTTACTGATCGTGAAGATGTTGCAAAACAGCAGATGGATGTGCCGCTTTCCGCAGGCAGCGCGTTGTTTTTCCATAGTCTCATGGTGCACGGTTCCGGTCCTAACGCAACACCAAATCCCAGAAACACAGCACTCTACGCCTATTTTTCACCGGAAGTCAGGTATGTTACCAAAGATGGGACAGGTGAGCGCACCTTCCCTGTCGTGGCAGGAGTAAACGGACAAACGGAAGTCAAATTCATTGCACAAAAGGCATCTTAATTGCTTATGCTAAAGGGAATGTATGAAAGTTGCCCTTGAAGGACACGGAGCGATTGTCACTGGTGGTGCAAACGGCATCGGTAAGGCTATTGTGCAGGTGCTTGCCGAAAATGGCGCGCATGTCGCAATTGTGGATATTGATGTACAAGCAGGTTTCCAAACCGCTCAAGATATTCAACAAACGGGTGGTACGTGCATTTTCGTAGAGGCAGATGTTGCAAACCCCGAACAGATGGAAGCAGCTGCACAAAACATCGCTGCCCAACTCGGTGGAATCCAAATCCTTATCAATAACGCTGGGATTAACACAAAAAGTGACCGTGTGCCAATCCATCAATACACTTTAGACGACTGGCACCGTATCTTACAGGTTGACCTAACTGGCGTATTCGTGACAAGTCGTGCTGTGATACCGCACATGCTCAAAAAACCACCTGGGCGTATTGTCAATATTAGTTCTATTGCTGGATTAGTGCCGCTTAGGCTTCAGAGCGCGTTTGTCGCGGCGAAGGCGGGTGTTGCAAATCTTACACGTTCAATGGCGTTGGAACTTGGACCGCAAGGCATTCTTGTTAACGCAGTTGCCCCAGGTTCTACGTTGACGCGCGGCACAAAGCAACTTTTTTATGGACCTGATGGAGAATACACAGAAAAGGCTGCAAGTCTCTTATCACACATTCCACTCGGACGACCAGGGGAAGTTGAGGAGATCGCTGCAGCCGTGCTTTTTTTGGTCGCTCCAGAGGCGAGTTATGTCAATGGGGCTATCCTCACCGTAGATGGCGGTTGGACTGCGGGTTACACGCGAGATTGGTAAGGGATGGTTTTGTTCCATCCCATGATTTACGGATTCGGCGGTGAGGTACAAATAAGTACTTCTAATGTCTCATCACCAGTGTTTTCAATCCCATGCTCACACCACGGCGGCAGATGAATAAACGTTCCCGCTTTGACAGGTAGCTTTTCATCTGCAATCGTCATCGTCCCTTCTCCGCGCATGATAACATAACACTCCTCTGTGTGGTGACTTCCCGGTTCCAAAACGACATGCGGTGGCACAAAGAACATCACCATCCCTAAATTTTGTGCAGGAGCCTTTGGATTAGCAGGATGCACAACCCGCACCCCAATGCCATCACAACCCGGATACTTGACCGGCACCCCATCTTGAACAGTGACGACATTGGCTTGCACCTGCCCTTTCGGTTTTGGAATCGGAGGTTCACCTTCATAACCTTTAAACAACGTGATTTTTGCCATCTTTCACCTCTGTCGTTATGCTACAACAGTATTACGCAAAACACCGATCCCCTCAATTTCTACTTCAACGACATCGCCATCTTTCAACGCAGTTGTGGTTCCGGGTGTTCCCGTGAAAACCGCATCACCCGGCTCTAAAGTTATCGCTTGCGAGATAAAACTTACAATCACTGGCACAGGAAAAATAAGATCGCCAGTCGTTTGAGACTGAACCACGTCGTCATTGATGCGTGTTTCTAATTGTAGGTCGCCATAGTCAACATCCGTTGTGATGACAGGTCCCATAGGTCCAAAGGTATCAGATGCTTTCGCGCGCCACCATTGCATATCATTACTTTGCCACGTGCGTGCGCTGACATCGTTTCCACAGGTTACGCCTAAGATATTTGCCTCCGCTTCCGCAGGAGTTGCTTTACTCGTCCGTTCCTTAATTAAGACTACCAATTCGCCTTCTGCATGCACATCGTCATCACCTTCGGGAAGCACAATCTCACCCTCTGGGTCATTAATGCATGAGGGCGTTTTGATAAATATTTCCGGATTTTTAGGCTCCGGCGCATCACCTAAATGGCTCCGATAATTCAAACCGACTGCTAAAACTTTTGAGGGCGTTGCGGGTGCAAGCAGTTTCACATCTTCTAAAGCGATGGTCTCTCCAGTCTCACTATAGTCTGTAAATGGGCATCCATCTAACGTCCGCAAACTACTTCCGTCAACAATGCCATATCCAACTGTTCTATTCAATTTATATCGAGCAAATTTCATAATCAATCCTCCTTTTTTATTTTCACATGAATTCCGCTTTTTGTCAACCGTTTACTGAATAAAACAGGGTTATTTAGTTTTAGGGTTTTCGGGTAGATTTTATCACAAACGTTAGTGCTACTGTTTGCTTATTTTGAGATATTTATTTTCTATTGTCTGAACCAGGATTTGCAGGATTATAGAATTATAGGATTTGCAGGATTTTTGAGTGTTACCCATCAACCGCTATTCTGCATCCAAACGCAGACGACAAACATGTTCATAGACACTACATCCACAAAAAACCAATCTTGATAATCCGATAATCCGGGGAATGCCTAAAGACGAATGCGCCTATGGCATTCGCCATGATTCATACCGTTGATTTGAAAATCCTGGTTCAGACAATAAATGATAAATTGGACTTACAAAGCACCCTACAGAGGTAAAAGACTACTGAAATCCAATTCACTCTGTCCACGCCATCGTTTCCCGTAGTTTTTCTTTTGCTTTCGCGTAATCCCGGCGGGCCTGATAATAGACCCGTTGTGCTTCCGTGAATTGTGCTTGCGCCTGAAAAGCATCGTTAAGAGTCACACCGCGATATCCTTGTATTTCAACAGTGCCTTCTTCAAGTACCTGTTCTATTGCCCGTAGTTGTTGCTGAAATATTTTTACCCGTTTCTGCTCAATTTCCATGCGTTCTTTCGCATTTGCGACCTCCCGATAATCACGGCGCACTGCGACCCTGATGAGTTTTGTTTTTTCGACGTATTCCAATTGGAGTCTTTCCAGTTCTGCCAGTTCTAAAGAGCGGAGGTTTGCTGCTTTTTTCCCATCGTATAACGGGATATTGATATTGAAGCGTAACTCCCATCCGCCTTGCCCGCGCGGATCCGTTCCAAAAATGCTTGTTGGATCGCGTTCTCGGTCAAGTATCGCCGGATCATAGAGTGCCTTTGCATCCCAAGTTCGGCTTTGTTGATGCTGTTGTAATAGTAGATGCAAATCTTTGTAACGTGCTTCAGCAGAGAGTTCCGGGAACCGACTCCACATTGTCTCTACAACGAGGCGTTCTTGCCGCACAATATCACCTTGTAAGTCGCGCAGGTCAAGCCGATTGGCAAGGGCAAGTTCAACTGCAGCCGCCAACGTCACATCATCATCAGGGAGAGATTCAGAGAGAACAACTTGTGCCAGCGGATCAAGTCCTGTCAAGCGGATGAGTTCCGCTATTTCCACGTCGAGCCGTCGTTGGAGTTTGTTAAGGTCAAGTTGCTGTTCAGACAATTCAAGCTCTGTATTGAGTCTACTGAGAAAAGGTATCCGTTTTTTAGCGTGCTTGATTTTTGTGCTTTTCAGTTTTTTCTGCAGTTCCACCTCAATCGCTCGCCGCTGCTTAATTTCCTCTTGTGTGAACGTAATATCATGCCAAAGATTTCGGACAGCGTGGACGGTTTCCTTTCTCACGCTTTCATATTCAATTTCCGCCTTGCGCACTTCTTCTTGTGCAGCGTCAAGGCCTCTCGGAATTTCACCGAATTGGACGAGAAGTACGCTTATCTGTGCGCGTGTAAGGTAGTCTCTCTCATCAATATCACCGTTTTTATGGCGCTGATATTGACTTGTGAGACCTACTTGTGGCAAATATACAGCTTTGGACACGCGCAGGTTTGCCGTCGCGCGTTCTACTACTTTCTCCGCTTTTTTCACTGCCTCGTTGTTTTGCAAGGCAAGCTCTATTGCATGTTTTGGCTGGAGTGAAACGCGTTCTTGTGCCGATACAACACCAACTCCTTTGAATAACGTGTTTTGACTTACAAGCAACGCGAAAATAAAAAATAGACAGACTGCCAACGGTGCTAACCTCTTATTCATTTTGAATCTCCATAAATTATTTCTACCGCCGACTAATTCGGATTGTGACAATAACCATACCGATCATGAGAAGTATCAACGCACCGACCAAAATTGTTGCCGCTGATATCTGTGATTTTGATTCAACTTGTACTGTGATAGATCGGTCGCGTGCTTGAAACTTGCGGTTGTCAACCGTCACTTCCGCGTTGAGTTTTGCTTGATACTCTCCTACCGTAATGTCCGCTGGTGGATTTAGTGTGAGTTGTATTTCCGTTTCTTCGTTTCGTTTGAGTGATTCGATAACTTCAGGTGAAACCGTATATTTCCAATCCGTATTGGCATCAACAAGCATGCGGATATCAACAAGATCACGAGTACCGATGTTTTTTAATTTTGCAATCATATTAACCTGATCGCCAATTTTAATAGTCTGAAATGCATTTTGGACGAAAACCTCAATCTCTGGGACACCTTTTGGAATCAGTTCAAACCGTTCAACACCGCCTTGGATACTGGTGATTTTCTCAGTGGGTAAATCCAATCGGTTGTTAGTACCTCCAAGTTCGTTTGCTTCGGTTTCATCAAGTACGGCAACATAAAACTCAAGTGTGCTATCAAGATAAGACGCATCCAATTCTTCCGGTAGATAAACAATCAACGATAGATTCCGCTTTGATTGTTCCTGCGTAAACTTGACCTGTGACTGCCTTGACTTTGTATCCGGGTCTTGGAATTCAAAGGATAAGCGATTCAGTAGGTTAATGACACGCAATTGGAACGTGTTTTCGGTCTCTGCCAACCTGTCCAACGTTAAATCGTAGGTGACACTACTTCCTAAATTGCCTTCCTGCGAAAATCGTAGCGAACTGACGTTTACCACATCTAATGCGGACTCTTTTTGGAGATAAATCAAGCGCGTGTCGGGTTCAGGAATTTCAGGGTACTTCATTGATACCTGGAGGCTATCCACATCTTTCTGGAGTTGGAACGTCAATTCCACGGTCTCGTTGTAGCCAAGTACTGCAATCCTCTCTTCATACGGTTTAACGATATTTGTGCTATCTACGGTATCAAGTAAAGAGACATAAATAGAGCGAATCTCATTTGCTGCCGCGATCTCTTCGGGGGTTGCATTGATCGGCATCGCTTCTGTCGTTGAAGTGTTCTTTAGTTGAATTGTCACCATCATCTGGTTATCAACACGAAATTTCTTTGCACTCAAAATAGAGATATGGCGTGTGTCCTCTTCAAGGTGGATTTTATAAGGGTACTCTCTGTCAAGGTATCGGAGATTGACTGTGAGACTGTCCACGTTACGTCTCAGTTCAAAATCGAGTGTCTTCTTTTGTCCATCCTTTAGTGTCGGGATACGATACTCATAGGGAAAACCGATAATAGCGTCACTGTCGTCTTTGATGGAAACATAGACATTGTTGATCTCTTGTGCTGTATTAACGTTGGTTTCCTCTGTTTCATCCATTACCGCACCATACGTTAGCACAAGTTCCAAGCGTCTCCGATCACCCTCTTTGTAACGTCTCGCAGATACAACAGAGATATACGGGTCTTCCTGCTTTAGGTGAATGTGACGTTCATCTGGGGTATCAAGATAGTTCAAGTGAACGACAACATCACGGACATCCTCTTTTATTAACTCAAATTCTAAAGTGACAGACTCGTTCTCTTTGAGTGTTTCAATGCGGCGTTCGTAAGGTTCCGCAATAATTGCACCTCCAGAACCAAAACCATTCTTTTCCTTAATGGATACGAAGATGTCATCAATCTGCGCGCTGATGGTAATGTCTTGTCCAAGAACTTTGGAACTCTCAACCAATTTGACAGGCAACGAACTATTCTGCAACGTAATAGAAAACATTTCGCGACCGTCACGTGATTCATATAGACGTGTGCTTTCAACCGTGATATGCCAAGCATCCTTGAGTGAATCAAGTTCTACTTGTTGCAGATTGAGTTTTGATTTCTCATATTCCGAGGCGGCACTTTCATATTCCTCCTCAGCTTTATTCACTTCCGAGACTGTAACGATGTTGTTTTCCGCTTCCATCATCGTCCGTAAGTTCTCAAGTTCAATCTGTTTCTTTTTCTTCAGGTTTTCCGCCAATTCCATCTCTAAGCGTGCAGTTTCTATCAGGATTTGACGACTTTGTTCATCTCTGGTTTTTGTGGTCTCAACATCAGGCGGAGGTGTCTCTTCAGGTTCTGCTGCCAACCCAACTTGCAGCGACATCCCCATCACGATGACGCAAACCAGCATAAGTATTTTAATTTGCAAGGCTTTTCCTCTATTGGTATATGTTTTATAGTAAAATCCGAAAATATGTGGACATCTCAATGAACAACAATCCCGACGCGTTCTCGCTGGCGAGGCGGGGAATCATGGCGAATACCCATAAATCAACGTTATGAATGCCTTTTGGCATTCAGCGGGTGTAAAGTTAAGGAATTTCTGAATATGAGAAATGCTCTTCAGTCCCGTACGGACGATATGTTTATAGAAAACGTTGGATCCCTTTCTTTAGTCCCGTAGGGACGATATGTGGCATAAGTGAAAATATAACATATCGTTCCTACGGAACTCAAGAAAAGGGCCGTCTCTGAGCTATAAACATATCGTCCCTACGGGACTAAAGACACCCAAAAATGGATTTAATTTTCTTAACTTTACACCTATAGGGAATCATGGCGAATACCTTATGCGTATTCGCCATGATTCATACCGTCGATTTCTTCCTAACCTCACCAATGTCCAGGTAATTGTAAGTTTTACTATAACGTGAATTTGACTGGTGAGTGCACCAAGTTTTACTCACTCGCGTCTTCTTCAGGTTCGTATCCAGCAACATAATGCAGATATAATTCTTCAAGATTCTCTCTTTGAATTTCTTCGCGTGTTAACTCTCGCTCAAGGTTGCCTTCTACGAGGATACCTATCCTGTCAGCGATTTCCTTTGCGCGGAAGATATCGTGAGTAGACATAAAGATGGCTTTTCCTTCCTCTTTTAGTTGACGCAAAAGGTTCAAGAAATCGGCACCCCCCTTCGGATCAAGCCCCGAAGTCGGTTCATCAAGCAGCACAGCTTGGGCGTCCTTCATAATGGCAATTGCGATGCCAAGGCGTTGCCGCATGCCTTTAGAGAAAGTTTTGACGCGCCGTGTAAACGCCTCCTCGGCTAAGCCAACTCTGCCAAGTGTTTCATCTAATTCGTCGTTTGATACTTTCTTTCGGCCGCCAAGTTTTGCGAAAAAGGACAAGTTTTGGCGCGCTGTAAAGTTGCGATAGAGTTCAACGTTTTCAGAAACGTAGGCGAGATGTTTCTTCGCTTCCAGTGGAAACTTTGGAATTTCAATGTCCCCTACAAATGCGGTGCCGCTTGTAGGTTCAATAAAGTTGAGAAACATGGATATAGTCGTACTTTTACCAGCACCGTTCGCGCCGAGCACAACGTAGATTTCGCCATCTTCCACTTTTAAGTTTAATTCATTAACAGCCAAAACGTTCTCATTATAGACTTTCGTTAAATCACGTGTTTCTAACATTTTGTTTCTCCTCGCAATCTTGCTTTCTATGCTGGACCTTCAAGCAGTATTGCTTATGTTACATAGTCGTGTTTTGAAGGTGTAAAGGTTGCATATTTTTATGTATTGATTTATAGGTTAACATTTTCTAATCTGAATTCCTGTCATAAATTCGGTTTTCGGACATCATAATAAGTTACACACATTTTTCTGTGAAAAGTTCAACAAAAACGGTAGGACCAGAAATGTCACTGTGTAGTGAAGATTGTCAAATTATTGAGAGTCCTTACCGATAACGATTTCATTATCATGATTAGACCTCAACGCGGATAAACCTAAGATAAGTTGCTGACATAAGAACAACAAAAAACAGTATCAACAAAAACAGATCAATAGCTGCAGCGTTGAAATCACGGCTGAGACTAAGCTTGTCTTCAAATATCGGAATTGATTCCGGATTCACTTGCTTTTGCGACATCCCTTCTCGAACCCCAATAATATGGAGACTATCGGGATCTGCTCTATCCATATCCGTGACGAATTCTCGGTATTCGCGTGCATAACGATGCACATTCTCTAAAAATTGTTGATGCCGTTCAAACCCTGTTCCGACAAAAACTTCAAGAAGATGCTGGACAAGCGTAACAGGTGAGATACGGGTGACAGAACGTGCCAATTCAATTTGGGCAATCTGTTGTGTTAGCTGTTCTTGGGATAAACGTTCCTCTTGTTCAGTACCTTTGGCGACATACTCACTATCTATTTGTATCTTTTTATCTGGCAGCCCACGCGTCTCTGGCAAAAGAGCAACGTATTCTTCCCTGAGGTCTTTTATGTCTTGGTTTCGGCGTTTGAAGTATTCATCATAAGTCATTGGGTTTGAGAAACCACTTGCAATGGAAGCGAGAGTACTCGGTACAAATACGACAAAAACACACCACGTCAATAGGAGTATCACAAGGCTCGCAACACTGTTCTGCACAGATGACGAAACTAACAAACCTAACGCAATAAACAGGCATAGGTACAAAATCGCAATAATAAAAATAATACATAAACGTATCCACACATCTGCACCAAGATCAATGTCTCTGGACATAGAAATTACCAATAGATTCATCAATATCGCAAGAGTAAACGGAATGCTAATACTTACTAATGCACCTAAAAATTTGCCAATCAATACAGTGTGTCGTGGCACTGAATTCGACAACATCAATCGGAGCGTACCACGTTCACGTTCACTGGAAATAGAATTAAAGGTGAACAGAATCGTTATCAGACTCAGAACATACCCGATTATAAATCCCCAGTCTACTTTGACAGTATCTGGACGTAAATTGAATACATTAGGAAACGCTGCGGGATAATACAACGACCAGAAAGTCCTTAAATTGGCGATCTGAACCCTAGCTATGCCGTAGGCATAATCTGGTAAAAAGATGTCACCTCCTTCTTCACAAAAATAGAGTGGAGACGGCTTTTTGTAAAGATTTCCAGGTCCTGCTTGTGCAATGCTAAATAAATCTGTCCGAGATCTTAAGGTGTTCAGAGATTTTGTGGTCGCATCGTGATATTTCTGCATACGCTCAGGATGCTCCTGGACATGGATAACTGCATTAATCAACATCAAAATGAAAAGCAACAGAGTCGCAAGTGCAAATCGGAGGCTATTAAGATTGTCATACAGTTCGCGTTTTGTTATATGCCAAATCATATTTCTTTTCTGAGTTATAGGTCTTCAACTGTCAGCAATTAGCAGTTTGCAAGAGATCCTTATGGTATTTAAGCCAGACGCGCATGCATACATACTGATGGATGATTCCTGATTACTGACGTCTATCCTACACTTCACTCCTTTGGAAAACTAAAAATATTACGAAAAAGAGAATTAAGTTCAACATGAGCAGCAGCAGTAAATCCGGTAGGGCTCGCTTCGCATTTATATGCACATCACTTCTCTGAAAAGAAAACTGAGGTAAACTATTCCAATCCACTGCCCCTTTGTCAGGAGAAAACCATTTGCGATCCTCAAAAGCGTTTTTATCGTAAAAATAGTCAATCACAGTCCTTTGATACTTTCGCGTCGCTTCGTAAAAATCTCTGAGTCCGATCAAGTCTGTACCTGCCCACGCTTGCGTCGCAGCATCATACATCCCGACTGGCGAAAGCCTCAAAAAGATGTGATCAACTATTGCTGGTCGAAAGTAAACAGATTCCAGTGCCTGTTTTCGCACGAGCCATGTTCGTTCTGCAGCGTCAATCTTCCTCGGTATGATGAAACGGTAATAGTTCTGAACATGCGGTACCTGAGGTTCAAATTCATCATCAAGTTTATTTATGTATGAAGCTGCAACATAGGAGAATAGAAGTGATGACTTATCTTTATACCATTTCTCGAATAAACCTGAGCCGCCTTGCATGCCGAAATGCGACTCTTCTCCCGGGATAGGATCATTGGCAAGAAAGTCCTTACGTTCTCTCTCGAATTCATCCCATATCTGTTCAATTTGATTAAAAGCGGATGCCAGACGCTCTTGGGAAGGCTGCGCAGGAGTCATCCTAACAAGAATCACATTCGGATATACCAACACCAAAAAAGCCCAGACAAACATCGCAAGCATTAACGCAGTGCTTGTTCTTCGAGTTATTACGGAAATCAACATACCTATGAAGTAAAATGCCGACAGATACGCAATTGAACTCAATACAATTCCACCAATACGAAGAAAATCGTCAATGTTTAGCGATACAATGGGAGATGTCATTAGCAAAATCACCACCAATAGAAAACTCATCAAAAGTGGTACTAGCAAACAGAGCATAGCACTCATGTATTTCGCAAATAAGATTTTACCACGACTCACCGGATGTGTTAGGACAAGACGTAATGTACCGCGCTCACGTTCTCCCGCAAGTGCATCGTAAGCAAAAATAAGTGACATTAGGCTCAGAACTACTTCAAAGATAAAGACAATATCAATCGATGAGAAGAGATTCAGAAGTGGGTTCGTTGATCCATGCACCTGACCATCCCACAATGTGGGCACAAAACTGTAAGATACAAAAATTTCGTTACTCAACCGTTTATCCAAGCCAGCATTGAATATACTCAATAAATTAGGTGGACGGACAACAGCAAAACTACCACTAGAATAGGTTCTTGTTCCCAGCAATTGATCGTGATTCGATTTAACAGCAGAATTATAACTTGCTAACCGGCGATCATAATCCTTAATCAACACAGATGTATTTACAACAACAAGCAACAACATAATGATAAACACCACTACAAATCGGAATGTCATTAGGTTGTCAAGTAGTTCTCGGCGAATGAGGGTTGTTAACATCATGTATTCCTTTCAACAAGTTTACCATTATTCTTTCCATCTGATTAACTTGTGTGATTTCTTAGAATAGAAGTTGTTTCAATACCTACTACAAATGAATCCGAAAAAAGTTGCATCTATTTCGCATTAAGTACTTTGAAATTGCTATGTTTTATCACAATTTGCTGTGTCAGATATCGGAACGGAAAAATTTCAGAAATGCCACAGTTGTTGACACTATTGCAAAAAAGCAGAGCAGCATCACATCCACCGCCGATTGGCGGAATGTCTCTCCTAAGGTTGGGGTTTCTAAAGATGATGGCTGCCTGATTTTGACCATGTCTCTCTCTGGGTGGAACATTCTGGTGTTAACATGATCTACAATTTTACTGAACACATCCGTATGAAGCGCATCATAGTAACGCTCACCTGCTTGAAAGTAGGCATTTCTCTTTCGTTTTCCAGTTTGTGTTAAATTTGTAGCGAGATAGGTTAGGGAAGATGTCGGTGTGATTCGTGAAAGCGTTTCGCCTACCTGCTCTTGGTGCTTTTTTTTACGCCGATAGTTTCGATCTATTTCATCAGTGTGCTCTTTGAATTTCTGCCGAAATTCCTCTTCAAGAGGTTTCATCCGTTCATCCACCTCTTCTCCGACTGGGAACTGTTCTTCATAGGTTCGCGGACGACCCTTCCAGACTTCTTTGTATATTTCCTCTTTTTTCTCTTCAAGTTCCGCGTTGAAATTCTCACGGAGAGCCGTCTTTTCCAGATAGACACTCTGTGATGTTCGCGTTGGCGCGATAAATTTCGCCGTGATAAATCCGACGCGCGGCGTAATCAGCACGGCAAATACCCAAACCGTAAAGGCGACGATGAGTGCAGTCTTGGAATTATCTAAGTAGGTTGAAATGACTGTCCCTATCGCAAAGAAGACCGCAATATAGAGCAGCGAGGCGAGAGTTAGACTGAACACACGTGGAAAAATTTCGGGTTCACCGAGCGGAAAACCTTGCCAAACAAGTACCAATAAACCGAATAGAAAGGACACCAAAAACGGCACCACGAACACTATATATCCGCCAATTAATTTACTCCACAGAAAAAGGTCACGCGGCAGAGAATTCGCTAAGGTGATCCGAAGGGTCCCCGCTTCTCGCTCTCCGGCAACTGCATCAAAGGTAAATAGCAGCGCGAGCAAGCTGAAAACAGTGCCGACAAGAAAAAGAAAGTCGAGATGTCCCAAAAGATAGGAAAGGGAATCCGAAACCAAAGCTGGAGCTCCTTGAATAATCCCATTACGGGTCATGCCAAGGTAGCTTGGCAGCGCGTCTCCTAATCCATTTGCAAACACACTCAAAGGTGTCGGTTTAAGAAAGAGTTTAGAAACCTCAATCTCCTGGTTCCAGCGGCAGCTTGGGGATTTACTGTCTTCTCTTCAATGTTTGCAAGCTTAACCGCTTCTTGATAGTCAACGAGGTTTTGACGGTAATGTTGATAATTGATTGAAAGCGTAAGTGGAACAAGTAACAGACACATTAAAAGCAAGACAATAAATCGAACGCTCAGAATATGATGCATCATCTCTTTTCGAATTAACGTTAGTAGCATTTCGCATTCTCCACATATCAGGTATTACTATCTTCATGATTTACAAGTTTGTATTTGTGGGTGCTACTGTAACAGATTGCAAGCGATACGGGTAGAGGGTAGGTGCGGTTTCCCAACCGCACTCTACTGAGTCTGGGTAAAAGGTGCGGTTAGGAAACCGCACCTACCGAGACGAATCGCTTCATACAGATTGTACCACTATGTAGCAACTTGAGTTATTTCAGCCATTCTGTTACGGAGTCTACAGTTACCTCATCTATATGCTTCTGTTCAGCTTGTTCTCTAACCTCTTTCTCAGTGGCAATAATATTCATGACAACAGCCGTTTTATACTTTTCCCAGTCATCTTGAATGGGTGGGTATACCGAAAAAATTTACCTTTTGAAAGTCTGGATTGTCTTCTAAAAAAGCCAAAATATGCCGCTTAGACAAACAAGATGCATAATGCATAAAGTTTTCTAAGGTAAGTCCATTATCCAAAATCAGTTGAAGCCACTCTGTCCGTGGATACCGTTTATCTACCTCATTAATTGTGAGACTGCTTGATTTGCCTCCAACTATACCCACTGTGACTTTTACAATACTACTGTCAAACTCCGTGTCAAAGGCACTCATCAATGCTTTCACGGTTTGCGGTCCTGTATACTCTGTATGCTCGTCTTGAAAATATGGTGTGCCCGCTTTGAATTCCATACTATCACAAAATATATGACTCGGTTAAGTCAATAGGCGGCTGGATGCTACCAAGAGTTTCACAAATCATCAGTTCTTCCTCCTTCAAACGTTGTCTTGCACGTCTGAGTCTACTCTTAATCGTGTTGATAGATACGTCCAGAAATTTGCTAATTGCTTCGGATGTCATTTCATGAAGGTAATAGAGCACCACCACTGTACGTTGGTTCTCAGGTAGTTTTTCCAAAAGATTATCAACAATTTCGCGGGTACTGCTCTGCTGCTATCTCCTCACGCTGCTCTGCCTCATAATGTGCAAAAGCGGATTTCTCCAAGGTTGCTTTATCGGTGGCATCTAAGGATAGCATTGTAGGCTTTTTTGTTTGTAGCCAACGTGTACAACGCCGTTTGGCAATTACATAAAGCCATCTTGCAAACTTATTCGGGTCTTTTAGCGTAGACAGTTTATCATAAGCCTGTAGAAAGACATCTTGGGTAATTTCTTCGGCAATATGAAAGTCCCCAATTCTCTGCCACGCTATCGCGTGAACATTCTTTTGGTATTTTTCGACTAAAGTATTGAACGCTGTACTGTCGCCGGACAAAATGTTGTGAACTAATTCAACATCGTCATTTTTCATCAGAGTCCTCCACAATAGATAGGATTATGATTATACATGATACAATTTGAAGGTGAAAAGGGTGCATAATTCAAAAAAAAATGCCAAAATTTAAATAATATTGTCAAAATTCACCCTATGTAAACAGGGGTATTTAGTTTTAAGAATTCTTAGTTATTAAGTTTAACTTCAAGTTTAGATTTTGAATCAGAATGGACATAAGTTTTCGTTGCATCATTGTTATTGTCTGAACCAGGATTCTCAGGATTATAGGATTTTCAGAATTTTTCAGTTTTACCCATCAACCGCTATTCTGCATCCATACGCAGACGACAAACATGTTCATAGAAACTACACCCACAAAAAACCCATCTTGAAAATCCGATAATCCTGCTAATCCTGGTTCAGACAATAAGTGATTCAGGACGGACAATAAGTCCATTGATATATTGACATCTGTGATAAAATCTGCTCAAAAAACCGAAAACTAAATAATCCTACTATGTAAAAGTATTATAGTAGAATCTAAAAACACGTGAGCACTTCAAATGGACTGCCCATTTCAACACCCACTGCTGGCGAGGTTTCCTAACCTCGCCAATGTCCAAATAATTATAGGCTTTACTATAATTGCGGTTTCCTGCTAAATGCCATAAGCGCATTTGGCGTTGATTCACCGCTCCAGATCGTTCACGAAACCCTTGATCTTCAGCGTAGGACAAATAATTCCGCAAAAAAACAGGTGCCATGACTACGAACTCAGATAAGACCGGTTCGGTTAGGAAACCAAATCGCTAAATTGACACTTGTAGGTAATTTCAGCGAGATCAAACCTCTGTACGTAAAAAGACAAGGAACGCTCCAGAGAAAAATATCACAAGCAGTAGCACGAGTAAAAGCAGATCCAAAGTTGCAGTGTTGAACGTATCCTTAAAGGTAATTTTATCCTCAAATTTCGGGATCGCCTCAACCGATACAACCTTTTTAGACATGCCCTCAGGAATACCGATAAGGTGTAGACTTTCGTTGTCTGTTCTATCGGTATCAACAACGAATTGTCGAAATTGTTGCGTGTAAAGATGCACGTTGTCTAAGAATTGTAAGTGCCGATTAAAACCTGTACCTGCCATGGATTCAAGCGCGTATTGGACAATCGCTGCAGGAGAAAACCGGGTTGCTGCTCTTGCACTCCGAATCTGAACAGTTTGAGCATCTAAATGGGAGCGGTTAAAACGTTCTCGTATCTCAACATCTTTTTTAACAAATTCTGACTTGATTCGTAATTCTTCAATTCCATCTTTGTGCCATACTGAATTATATTCTTCTTCAGCGGCTTTAATATCTTCAGGGGACACATTTTCGCGAGGCATTTTTGTCAGTTGCTGGAGTTTACTTTGAGCACCAGAAAGTTTCTTCTCTTTGACTTTCTTTAGTTGCTCATTATAGTCTGTGTTATTCTGGTCAATCTCTAAGTTTTTCGCGGCTTTAAATTGATCGTTTGTTTGTAGAGACGGCATCCATTTTGTGGAAAGGGTCCCAAGGGTTGATGGAACAAAAACGACAACTGTTACCCATATCAATAGGACAACGATCAAACTGAGTCGAGGCTCGCGTGTCCCTGCTGAAATCATCAAACCCAATCCGATGAAGATTCCAACGTAACTTACTGCAATTAGCAGGATTATCCCCAAACGCCCCCAGTCCATGGCACTCAGTTGTGTCCAGCTATCTGCGGAAATCACAGCAAGATTCAACAACACAGCAAAAATGAAAGGAATGAAAACAGCTATCAAGGTTCCCAAGAATTTACCGACTAATAAGATAGACCGTGAAATTGGGTTTGCCAAACACAAGCGCAGGGTGCCTCGTTCACGTTCACCAGAAAATGAGTCAAATGTAAATAGGAGTGGGATAAGAGAGAGTAGATAGGTAATAATAAACACCCAATCTATCTTTGTTGCTTGTGGACGGAGGTCTTTTGCATCTGGGTTCACACTGCCATAACTTAACCACCAATTGCTTCTGACTCTACTACCAAAACCGGATCTCGACCAAGACCCTGGACTGTATATATTCCCCGGTAAGTAAGCATCATCTCCATCGGCGATGAAAGAAAGCGAAGACGGACTTTTGTAGAGATTGCTTGGCCCCTTTCGTATCAGTGTGTACAACTCTGTTCGGGATTTCAAATCGTCAAGAGATTTGGTAACATTGTTGGAATATTTTCGCACCTTTTCGGGGTGTGTCCTAAGATGCACGATGGCATTGGTAAACATTAAGGCTAATAATATCACCGTCGTTAAGATAAATCGGAGACTATTGATGTGGTCAAAAAGTTCTCGTTTGATAATGTGTAATATCATTCAGCTTCTCCTTTAGGTATTCGAAGGTAGTAGGCACACGCCGTGTGCCGTTAGGTATTCAAAGGTAGCAGGCACACGCCGTGTGCTGTTACCTAAAAAATAGGAGCGGACGGCACGCGGAGCGTGCCTGCTACTATGCATTCAATTAAACCTCAACCTTAATAAAAAGCAGAAATGCCACAGTGAATAAAATCATGTTGAGCAGTAGCAGTAAGACCAATTCGGGGAATGCTCGCGTTGCGTTTTCCCAAACATCTGCCCGTTCAAAGCGGAACTGTGGTAAATCCCACCAATCTACTTCACCCTTGCTCGTATCAAACCATTGCCGGCTACCGAATGCGTTTTTTTCATGAAGATAGTCTATGATAGAAAGCCGATATTGCTGCGCAGCGTCAACATAATCAAACATGCCATCCAGATCAGTGCCAGCCCACGCGGAAGCTGCAAACGTATATAAACCTGCTGGACTGAGTTTCATCAGATGTTCATGCCATCTCGCTTCTCGGAAAGTCGTTTTATCTAAATTCTGTTTTCGTATTAAAGCAGCTTGTTCTGCTAAACGGATGTGCAAATTTTCCATCGTTTCATGGTATTTTTGGACGTGCGGCACTAAATGTTCAGACTTCGATTTCACTTTGGAGGTAAGCATTTGTCGCCCATCGCCATAACTTCGCCCCTGTACATGATAACTCAGATTAAACCACGGTGGGTCTTCCTCAAGCGGACTGTTTGCTATAAATCGCTGTTCTTCTCTTTCAACTTCTTCCCAAATCTGATTCACATGTTCCTCAGTAGATGTTCTTTCTGCTTGCGTATCGCCCACTGGTTTTATAGTAAATCGACTCCAGTTCGGATAAACGAGAACCAAAACGACCCATACAAACATACAGAGCATCAGCGAAGTGGCGGTGCGGCGTGTCGTCGTAGAGACCAACAGTCCAATCAGGTAAAATACAGACAGATAGATGCTTGTTGTCAGGACTATTCCGCCTATCCGAACAAAGTCTTGCCCACTTAGTTGAATTGAACCGCTAATTGATAACAGAAACAGGACTATCAGCAGACTCATCAGTACGGGAAGTAGCAAACAGATCATCGAGCTGATATACTTTGCAAGCAGAATACTACCGCGCCGCACAGGATTGGAAACAACCAAACGCAAAGTGCCTGCTTCCCGATCTCCAGCTATCGCATCATAAGCAAAAAGCAGTGCGATCAAACTGAGCACCACTTGAAAAATAAAGACGAGATCGATCTTTGAAAAGAGGTTTAGAAATGGATTATCAAGACTACGCGCCGAAGCATTTGAAATCAACGGGACGGAACCGTGATAAATTTCAAGGGTTCCCCCAAGCCGCTTATCCAATCCGGCACTAAAGAGACCTAAAGGATTAGGAGGGCGTTCAACATAAAGATTTAAGAATGAATAGGTTTTGGCTTCCTGTGCTTTTTCGCGATGAACATTTTCTTGATGGCTATATCTATCCAATCGGCGTTCGTAATCTTCAAGAAGAACGACAGCATTCGCGACAACAAGCAGGAGCGTAATGATAACAGCAGCAAAAAAACGTGCACTCATCAGATGCGCCAGAAGTTCTTGTCTAATAATTGTTCGTAGCATAACGGATCCTTAATAATTTAGGGTTGTTTGTTAGAGATGTTTAAGATTAAAAAGGATAGTTAAAACTTTGCGGGTAACAAATAGCAGGATTATACTATTGCTTCGTCAACATATTATTGTAGGTCGCGATTCGGAGATCGCTCCTACCGATGGCCTACTTATGGTAGGCGGGAACTCCGATTCCCGCCTATTTCAAACCCATCAATTATCATTTGACGAAGCAATATCTGTAACCCGATCAGTGGGAATTTAAGTCAAATATCTGATCGGAAGAATTTCAGAAATGCCACAGTTGTCAACATAACAGCTAAAAAACAGAGTAGCAGGAGGTCTGTAACGGAATGCCGAAGCGTTTCTGATAAAGAAGTTTCTGCTATGTCTGGCGGCGGGGCAATTTTCTTTGATTCTGAAGGTTTATTTGCTAAGGATTGTATGGATCGCATTATTGTCGCGAACTGATCGTCTGAAATTCCTCTGAAATACTCCTCCTCAAGTTGAGTATAATAACGAGTGCCCGTTTGAAAATAGGTGTTTCTTTTTATCTTGCCAGTCTTTGCTAAATTCATGACGAGATAAGTGAGCGAAGATGTCGGTGTGATTCGGGAAAGCGTTTCCCCTACCGATTCTTGCCGCTTTTTTTCACGCTGATATTCGCGGTCTAATTTTTCAACCTGTTCCTGAAATTTCTGTCTATATTCGGCATCAATCGGTTCTCTGATTTCAGCGATTTTAGCGGCATCCTTATTAAAGTCAATTGAAGTTCCCAAAGAACTTTCAATAATTTTTTTCACGACTATTGCATCCTTTTCTGCATTGAGATTATTGCGGATTGCAGTTTTTTCCATATAGACGCTTTGCACAGCGCGTGTCGGTGCAATGAGTTTGGCGGTTAGAAACCCAACGCGTGGCATAATTAATACTGCAAGCACCCAGACTGTAAAGGCGACAATAAGCGCAGTCTTAGAACTATCTAAATAGGTAGAAATTACTGTGCCTATCGCAAAAAATACGCCTATGTAAAGCAATGAAACTAAGGTCAAACTGAGCACGCGTAGGAGGATGTCAGACTCGCCTAAAGGGAATCCTTGTGCGACAAGCAGAAGCAAACCTAAGAGAAACGATACAAGGAACGGAACGACGAAAACAATATAGCCACCAATCAGTTTACTCCACAAAAACAGATCGCGCGAGAGGGAGTTTGCCAAAGTAATCCGAAGTGTTCCCGCTTCTCTTTCGCCAGCAACGGCATCAAACGTAAACAGTAGTGCCAGCAGACTAAAGACAGTGCTAACGATAAATAGAAAATCCAGGTTTCCCAAAGCGGAGGAGAGTGGGGCATCTGCGGTTGAAGTTGACCCCTGTTTTACACCATTGCGTGTCATCCCAAGATAACTCGGCAGAGATTCCTCTAAACCTTTCGCAAATACGCTTAAAGGAGTCGGTTCAAGAAAGAGTTTAGAAACTTCCAAGTCCGGGGCAGGGGCATCCGGCGGCTTTTCCTCATCTTCTGCTCCAGAAAGTTTGATTGATTCCTGGTAATTTATCTGGTTTTGCAGATAATTGCGGTAATTAATGTGTAAAGTGAGTGGAACAAGCAGCAGACACATCAAAAGGAGTGCAATAAACCGCACACTGAGAATATGATGCATCATCTCTTTTTGGATCAATGTCATTAACATATTGAATTTCCTTTATTTTTGCATTTGTTTATAGTAAGTTTTAGAATTAATCAGACATTCTGCATTAGCGAGGTTAGGAAACCTCGCCTACCGTGGGAGGGCGAAAGTGTGTATTTATTTCTAAGCTTCACTATAATTTGTGTGATCTCATGCAATAGGGTTGTTCTCAATACTTACTACAAATGACTCTGATAAAAGTTGCATCTGTTTCACATCAAGCATTTTAAAATTGCTACGGTTTACCACAATTTCTTGTGTCAGATATCGGAACGGAAGAATTTTAGGAATGCCACAGTTGTTAACACAACTGCAAAAAAGCTGAGCAGCAGCACATCTACCATTGATTGACGGAGTGTTTCTCCTAAGGTTATTGTGTCTAAAGGTGGTGGTTGTGTAATTTTGACAGTATCCTCTGATGTAAATATTCTTGCTGAAGCATGATCCGAAATTTTGCTGAACAAATCTGTATGGAGCATATCATAATAACGATCTCCCACTTGAAAATAGGTGCTTCTTGTCCCTTTTCCTGTCTGTGTTAGGTTAGTGGCGAGGTAGATGAGAGAAGATGTCGGTGTGATTCGGGAAAGCATCTCACCGATCTGCTCTTGTCGTTCCGTTTCACGTTTGTAATCACGATCGAGTTTGTCAGCGTAGTCTTGGAATTTCGATCGATATTCCTCTTCGAGAGGTTTCACGCGTTCATCAACTTTTTTAGCATTTTCTCCTCCTACTATTACAGCACCGTCCTCATTCGGAGGGAGCTCCCTTATAGCTTCCCATTTTTCCTTATCGATTATCGCGTTGAAATCGTCTCGTATGGCTGTTTTTTCCATATAGACGCTCTGTGAGGTTCGTGTTGGCACAATAAGTTTGGCAGCGAGGAACCCAACACGTGGGGTAATCAACACTGCAAACACCCAGACAGTGAAGGCGACGATGAGTGCCGTTTTAGAATTGTCTAAGTAGGTGGAAATCACTGTGCCGATTGCGAAAAAGACACCAATATAGAGCAACGAGATGAGGGTTAAACCCAGGACTCTTGGAAAAATATCAGGTTCGCCAAGAGGGAATCCTTGCCAGACAAGCATCAGTAAACCTAACAGTAATGACAGCAAAAACGGAACGACAAACACCACGTATCCACCAATTAATTTGCTCCATAAAAATAGGTCGCGCGGCAGGGAATTAGCTAAGGTGATCCGAAGGGTGCCCGCTTCTCGTTCCCCAGCAACCGCATCAAATGTAAACAGTAGCGCGAGTAGACTGAAGACAGTCCCGACTACGAACAGAAAATCGAGATGCCCTAACAGATTGGAAAGAGAGGATACCAGGGCGGGTGCTCCTTGTGTAATCCCATTACGTGTCATGCCAAGATAGCTCGGCAATGTATCTACTAACCCATTTGCGAAAACGCTCAAAGGGGTCGGTTTGAGGATGAGTTTGGAAACCTCCCGCTCCGGTTCCAACGGCATCTTCGGGTTTACTGTGGTTTCTTTGATGTTTACAAGTTTAACAGATTCTTGGTAATCTACTAAGTTCTGGCGATAATTTCGGTAATTGGTAGAAAGTGTGAGCGGGACGAGAAGGAGACACATCACAAGGAGCGCGACGAAACGGACGCTCAGGACATGATGCATCATCTCTTTACGAATTAGTGTTAGTAGCATTTAGCATTCTCCTTATATGATGGCAAAAACAACCCCTCATGACTCACACAGAACCTACTTTTGCTGGTATTGTCATAACAACGCGTCAGCGAATACGTATAATGTGCAAGTTTATAATATCAATGAAAACAGAATAGCCCACAAGGTCTATAACGTTATGCTATATTTGAATAGTGGGAGGTTTCTTTTTCATCTTCTGTTTTGGATTTTGGGGAGGCATTGATTTTTGAAGACGTTCTAAAGTCTCTCGTAAGTGCTCAAGTTGTTTCCTAACGTTCTCAAGTTGTTGTGAATTGAACATTTTCTTTACGCGCTCAGCTCGTTCCTTGACTTGTTCAGCTCGTTCCTTGACTTGTTCAGCCAGCACCTTCGCGTGTTCAAACTGAGCTTTAGCTTGTTTAGTTCGCGTTTTGGATTCTTCAACCTGCTCTGCTGCTTTCCGAATCTTCTTGAGATGTTTGTTCACCAATTTATCAATATAAGCGGCCTTATAAGTTTCCCAATCATCTGTCACGGGCATATCAGAAAATACAGGCATACCATGAAACCCGGTTTTCCAAAAATCTGGATTATCTTCCAGAAACGCCAAAATATGCCTTTTTGTTAAACAAGATGCATATTTGCGGAAATTCTGTATAGTGAAACCTTTGTCCAACAAGATTTTAAGCCACTCGTCCCGCGGATATCGTGCATCTATATCTTCATTTGTAAACTTGCTTGATTGGCTATATTGACCGGCAGATATACGTATCGTGGTCCTCAAATGGACCCGATTGTACTCGGCATCAAAAATATTCATCAATGCCTGCACTGTTTGCGGGCCGGAATATTCTTCAGGGAGGTCTGGTGGTATCTGCTTGAATTCCATCGTTTCGCCGAATGAGAAAGTGAAAGAATCTGCTTGAGACCCAAAAAAGAATACACATCCCATAACTATCAAAAATGTGGACATTGGTATAACAATTTTCCGTTTCATTATGTCTCCTTCATTAATTAAAACTGTGAGGTGATCCTCTGTTTGTAAAGTTTCGTTTGTCCGTTAATCCTTGCTAATTTCTATATACTTGACGCTCAGAAAAGTTTCAGAAAATATGTATGGGTGTAAGTCCTGATAGTACCAATGATGAAACAGAATGGCCTATAAAGTCTATAGCGTTATCCTTTATACTATATTTGAATAGTGGAAGGTTTCTTTTTCATCTTCTGTTTTGGATTCTGAGGGGGCATTGATTTTTGAAGACGTTCTAAAGTCTCTCGTAAGTTCTCAAGCTGTTTCCTAACGTTTTCAAGTTGTTGTGAATTGAACATTTTCTTTACGCGCTCAGCTTGTGTCTTGGCTTGTTCAGCTTGTTTTTTGGCTTGCTCAGCCAGCATCTTTGCGTTTTCAACTTGTTTCTTGGCTTGTTCAGCTAGAACTTTAGCGTGCTCAGCTCGTTCTTTGGCTTGTTCAGCCCGTTCTGCCCCTTTCTGCATCTTGGCGTGATCACTTGCCAACTTATCAATATAGGCAGCTTGATAGGTTTTCCAATCATCCGTTGGTGGAATGCCGAGAATCCCCGCATTTTGAAAATTGGGATTGTCTTTCAGAAAAGCCAAAGTGTATCGCTTGGACAGATAAGATGCATACTCTCCGAAACTTTCTATGGTGATGCCGTTGTCTAAAAGAAGTTGAAGCCATGCCTCGCGTGGATATCGTGCATCAATCTCCGCGATTGTAAACTGGCTGACGTATCTTTTTCCATCAACACTATCAATTTTATCGAATAAGTCAATTTTACCCTCACCAGAATGTTTTATAGTGGTGCCATCACTTAAACGCATCTGAAGCCATATTGCCTGTGGATTTTGTGAATCAAACTCTATGGTTGTGATCTGATTGATGTGTCTTTTTCCATCAACACTATCAATCTTTTGGGACAGGTTTATACCACCTGTTGTTAGAATAGAAGCACCGGATGTTCCACCATCGGTTTTACGGTATATAATCACCGAGGTTTTTAAATGGTTACGATTGTAGATTTCGTCAAACGTTTCCATCAGGGCTTGCCCGGTTTGTGGACCATTATATTCTTCAGTGGTACTTAGTCCATCTTTCGTTAGTTTTGTCATTTCAATCAAACTGAACCCTCCTGTATTTTCTGGTGTTTCTGAGTTCACTTGCGACCCAAAAAAGATAACTATACCCAGAACTGTCAAAAGTGAAAATATCTGCATAGTGATTTTACCGTTCATAATGTCTCCTTCGTTAGTGTAAATTATAGAGGTGCTACCTCTGTTTACAAGCACACTTTTGTGCCATCAATCCTTTGTTAATTGTTTTGCACACGCTCTCTCCAGAAAAGTTGCAGAAAAACAATAATTGTGAAAAATTCACATCTCATTTGCCTAACAATTCGGTTTTATACGCCTCTACAATTGCGTTCAAAACAGATTCAGGAATATCCTCTAACTGTGATGCTAACTCTTCTTCAACATTAACCATCAGACTGTGATCAAACGTCTCGCGTTCGGCACATGGGTCAAAGGATTCACCATGCGCTTCCAGCATGAGTGCTAAACGGGCAGGAGTTAACCCCGCAGAGATACCGTGTAAATTCCATGCAGTGCCACAATAGCCCTTTTCGTAATCGGTACCAAGGTGTTTTTGCAGGATTTCTTCTCTTTCGGTGCCTTGCGCGCCGCTGTTTTCGAGTTCTTCTGCAGCCGCAATTGCTCGCGAATCCAATTCTATTTGGAATGCAGTTGAAGCATCTGCCGCTGCGACTGGATAAATTTTGTAGTTTTCCATGTTTCCTCATAAATTAGGTTAATCAGGTATCAACGAAGAAATTGCTTGTGGAACTGCCTTTAACACATCACCTGCAATGAGTCCGTGCATCCCCAACCTTTCAGCGGCAATGTCCCCCGCTAATCCATGTAGATAAACACCAAGCACCGCTGCTTTTTCACTTGGCACATTTTGTGCCATCAATCCAGCGATTGTCCCTGTTAACACGTCCCCCATGCCTGCCGTTGCCATCCCGGGATTGCCAGTCGAATTTATCCAAGTATTTCCGTTAGGATCTGCAGTGATTGTAGGGGCACCTTTAAGTACAAGCGTCACACCGTATTCATTTGCGAATTCTTCAGCAGTGTCAATCCTGTTTGATTCTAATGTTGAGATAGCGGTATTCGTTAACCTTGCCATCTCACCAGGATGGGGTGTGAGTACTGCTTCAGTGCTGAGCAACGAGATAATGTCTGGAGATTGTGCTAAGGCGTTCAATCCGTCTGCGTCTATGATCATCCGTAAACCGAGTTCCTGTTCCTCACTTTCCTTAACCAATTGATGGACAAGAGATACCGTTTCTGGATGTTGGGAAAGACCTGGTCCAATGGCAAGGACAGACTTCGTCTTTTCTGCGTATTCAAGGATAGCTGAGGTTGATGCTTTTGCTAAACTTCCTGCTTCTGTTTCTGGTAGCGGCAACGTCATCACCTCAGACAACTTGACCTCTAAAATAGGGTTCAGGCTTTTCGGAATAGCGAGCGTGACCAAACCCGCGCCAGCGCGCAAAGCTGCCTCACTTGCAAGTGCCGCCGCTCCTGTCATACCTGTTGATCCTGCAACTACAAGCACGCGTCCGTAACTCCCCTTGTAAGATGCGGGTGAACGAGATGGTATCCATGCTGCAGCGTTTTTTTCAGTTGTCCAATGCACCTTAATATTCTGTGCGTCAATAACCTGCTGTGGAAAACCGATGTCAATAACTTCTAATTTGCCTGCAAGTTCGGCACCCGGATGTACCAACAGTCCTCTTTTAGGCAAACCTATCGTTACTGTTCTATCCGCTTGCACACAAGTACCTAAAGGTTTTCCAATATCTGCATCCAAGCCAGAAGGCAAATCAACAGCCAGGATAGGTATCGGAAGTTCGTTGATAACATTGATTATGTTTGCGGCAGGTTCGCGCAAAGCACCGCGCAATCCTGTGCCAAAAATCGCATCCACCAGCAATTCACATTTGAGAGTCTTTATATTTGCTGCATCTGTTAGGGTTTCCTCAACATGCAACCCAAGGTTTTTGGCAATATCCAAATTGGTGCGTGCTTCTCCCGTGAAACTTTCTGCTGGGGCGACAAGGAAGATTTGCACCTCACGCCCAGCGTGCGCGAGGTACCGTGCGATAACGAGACCATCGCCACCGTTGTTGCCTTTGCCGACAAAAATACCTATACGTTGCACGGTCGGATAATGGCTTTCTATCAAGCGGACGATTTCACTCCCCGCGGTTTCCATAAGGACAATACCGGGAATACCGATGTCTTCAATCGTGTCCTTGTCTATTTGACGCATTTGCGCTGCAGTCACAACTTTCATGCAGTATCGCCTTGTAGTTGATTGGCAAATTCTAACAGTTGTACTTCCATTTTTTGCGCTGCCTGTTCCAAACTCTCCTGCCCTATCTGAATTTCCTGAATTCGCTCATCTTGGTGGGTTTTTAGGCAGAACGTTAAGTTTGTGCGGAGGTCAAACAAACTCTGCTGAATATGATCTTGAAAGGAGCCTTTTGGGTACATCCATCGTCTACCGCGTGTCTGGCGTAAATTGAAGTGGCAATGTCCGTTGTCTCCGCCAAAGCAATCGAACCGCATAATCTCATCGTCATAGACATATAGGGATGCCGCGGGGCCGCGCCCACCAGCATCGTCGCGCCAATATGCCTCTAATCGCACGTTATCTTGAATAGGATATTCAACTAAATCACGTTTTCGGTTTGCCATCTATAGTCCTCCTCTTTCAATATAAGTAAAAAGTGACAAGGTTATTTAGTTTTCAGTTTTTTGAGCAGATTTTATCACAGATGTTAATATATCAATGGACTTATTGTCCGTTCTGAATCACTTTTTGTCTGAACCAGGATTTTCAAATCAACGGTATGAATGCCATTAAGGCATTCCCCGGATTATCAAGATGGGTTTTTTGTAGATGTAGTGTCTATGAACATGTTTGTCGTCTGCGTTTGGACGCAGAATAGGGGTTGATGGGTAACACTGAAAAATCCTGCAAATCCTATAATCTTGAAAATCCTGGTTCAGACAATAAACAATGATGCACCTAAAACTTATGTCCATTCTGATTCAAAATCTAAACTTGAAGTTAACCGTAATGACTATGAATTCTTAAAACTAAATAACCCTGAAAAAGTGGCTTGAGTTTCAACTTGATATGTGATAAATTATAGCATTGTTAAAAATAAGGGTCAACATCTAACTTGCTCTATAGACTTCATAATATCAAGGAGAACCCAATATGGAGATTTCCATGAACCGTAGTGTAGCGCGGCATATAGCGGAATCCTTCTTGATGAAAGGCGGTATGCCGGAAAAGGAGGCCGCGATTATTGCGGATATCTTGTTAGAAGCCGAACTGCGCGACAGAAAAACGCACGGATTCATCAGATTACCCGGAATTAAAAATCGTTATGAGCAGGGAAAACGGTCTGAAATCCAAGTAGACAGGGAAATAGGACAGAGCATTCGGGTTGATGGAGGTAACCATCCAGGTTACCTCGTTGCTTACCGCGCAATGGAATTAGCTATTGATAGTGCAAAACAAACTGGCATGTGCATAGTTGGTGTTTACAACACATCACACTGCGGCATGGCAGGATACTATGTGGATATGGCACGGAAAGAAAATCTCATCGGAATTCTATTTGCTGACTGTTTACCGCGGATTACACCACAGGGTGGAAATGAAGCGATTTTAGGTACAAATCCAATCGCTTTCGGTATTCCTTCTAATACTGTTCCACTCCTATTTGATATGTCTACTGCTGCTATTACCAACGGGGAACTACTTGTAGCGATGCAGGAAAGGAAACCTATCCCCGAAGGCCTCGCGTTTAATGCTGAAGGCGGACCGACTACATTCGCAGCGGAAGCATTAAAAGGAAGCGTCCGTGCTTTCGGTGGACATAAAGGTTTTGGACTTGCCCTTATAACGCAAATTCTTGCGGGGGCACTTGTCAACGCTGCAACCGTCCCACCTCCAGCAACAAACTACGGTTTACTCCTAATTGTCCTTGATCCATCGGTTTTTGTTCCTTTAGAGCAATTCAAAGGTGAAGTAGACAGTTTAATCGATCGAATTAAGGCAAATCGACGAGAAGCAGGTGTTGAAGAAATACTTATCCCGGGTGAACGCGCATATCGGCAACGAGAAAAAAATCTGATGTCAGGGATTCTTTTAGATGAGTCACTTTTAAAACAATTAACTTAAACACATTGGCAAGAACGATCTTTTGATCGTAGCGAAAGGAAATTTATATGGCAACTTTTAAAGCTGGTATTATCGGTTGTGGTGGACGTGGACGCGCCCACGCGCAAGGGTATAAAGCATCTCCAGATGTTGAGATTGTCGCTTGTTCAGACCCAATTGAAGGCGCGCGGGACAAATTTTCGGAACAATTTGATGTTCCTCGAACTTACGAAGATTATAATGAGATGCTTGAAAAGGAAACACTTGATTTTGTGAGTGTCTGCACATGGATTGCGCTGCATAGGGATATGGTAATCGCTGCTGCGAACAGCGGTATCAAAGCGATCCATTCTGAGAAACCGATGGCACCCACTTGGGGCGATGCAAAAGCACTTTATCAAGCTTGTGTGGATAATGACGTAGTCATAACGTTCTGTCATCAACGTCGTTTTGGAGCACAATTCATTAAGGCAAGGCAGTTGGCAAACGAAGGGGCAATCGGCGAACTTCGCCGCCTTGAAGGCTCATGCTCAAATCTGCTTGATTGGGGAACGCATTGGTTTGACATGTTCCAATTTTATAATAATGACGAACCTATTGACTGGGTTATCGGTCAAATAGATGTGACAGAAGAAAGAATAGTCTTCGGAACGCAGGTTGAAACAAGCGGTTTAACCTGGTATCGTTGGAAAAACGGTGTAGAGGGATTGCTAACCACAGGCGGCGTTTCACTAAAAGGCTTCGCAAATCGCATCATTGGCACGAAGGGCATTATTGATGTCGGCGGCGGTGCGCCAGTGCGTGTATTGAGAGAGGGATCCAGTGAATGGGAACAACCCGATCTAAGCGATGTTACGCCTAAAGGCAACGATACGACCCTCTCTGTCCTTGATCTCATTGACAGTGTTAAGACTGGGCGCGAACCTGAACTTAGCGGACGTAAGGCACTTCAGTCAACTGAACTTATTTTTGCAACTTATCACTCAAGTAGAGAGCGTGCAAAAATTACTTTGCCGCTTACAGCAGACGACTCAGCGTTGTTAACAATGGTCGCAAATGGCGAAATTGGTTAATTTTAAAGTAGTAGGTACGCTCAGCGGATTTAAACAAATACCCGGGCAGGTTCCAAACCTGCCCAAGAAAAATCAGTCATGAAGGTACTCGTGAATAGGTTTTTATCAACCTAATTAAAAATTTTGCGTCTAATACATCAATTAATAACCACCTTATCTGTTAATAAATCTCAAAACCGTAGAAATAGATATAGGGACGTGCCAATACTGTGTAAGGCATCACATCATTGAACTGATGCGAGTCAATGTTGTGTTGAATGCTATTTGTGCTAATAAGAAATTAATATTTGTGAATTCGCGCAAAGTTGAAAATAGGAATAGATCAAACTTTGCGGTAGCGGGGGAAAACGCGTGTCAAAAATTAAAAATAGTTTATCTGTTCTGTGTTACAACAAAAAGAATACTAAATTGCCGTTCGATAAAGATGCACAACCTAACAGGTTATGCTACATGAGTCGTTGGACAACCTTTCTCATTTTTCAATTGTTTGTTGCCTTGTTAGTTATGCAGCCTACTGCTTGGGCAGGACTTGCCAGCCTATCTGTAGATGCGAACGGAGATTCGGTTTTTAACGGGGACAATGAAAAGTTGACCATCACCTTTGAATTTGAAACCGATAGTGATGAAAATGGAAATCCAATAACTTATACATATGAAATTTTTGCGGACGATCAGAAAATCTCTACCGATCCCCAACAAGGTAGTCCCCAACAAGGTAGTACATTATCAAGGAATCAAACTATACAAGTAATATGGGATGGAAAGATTGAAGGTGGAAATGAAAAACTCCCTGATGGAGATTACACGATTAAAGTCGAAATTAAGGGTGGAGAAAACCCAAATATTACAGGCGCAAGACAATTAACGGCACAAGCAACATTAGACACCAAAGATCCAGAAATTTCTATTACGCTTGTGGATAATGAGTTTTCACCGCTGCTCAACCTCCTCCCTACTTATTACAGTATAGACGAAGATGTTGCTGAAACATTGTTGGAATTCCAAAGGATATCTGGAGATACTTCAATTGGTAGTCCGATTGCTTTAAGCCAAGAGAGTGGAAGACACACCTATTATTGGAATGGTAAAGATGGAGACTTAAGACCCTTTTCCGATGGACAATACACGTTAAAATTGCGGGTAAAGGACAAAGGTGGAAATGAGGTAGTGACTCCTAAAACAGAAAGCATTACGATTGATACCGAGGCACCTCGGTTTACAGATATATCGCTAAACGAAGGAATACCTTTCGTAGATGGCATGTTTGTGAACACGTCAATTCAGACAATTAGTTTTACCGCAGACGCGGGGGGCGGCACGCCGATTGACCTCACTGGTGATGAGACAAATATACAAATAAAACACGATGCTGACTACATAAATGGCACACTGTCTTATGGGAACAAAGCCACTTTGACGCTTAATAATTCTCTTGACGAATCAACGGAAAACGGAAACTATGAAGTTACAGTCTCTATTGCCGATAGAGTAGGAAATATTGCCAAACGAAAGTTAACATTTACCTTTGATAACGTAGCACCAATCTTCAAGAGTGTTGCTACTAACATTGGAGAGTTTACTCCCGGTAGCGGCATTAGAGGGCAGATGGACTTTGTCCAAGCTACTTTAGAAGATAATATTGAACTTAATCTTGAAGATTCTACTATCAGACTTACAGGACCAGGTGGAGGTCCCATACTCGGACGGCAAACTCGCCCCGCCAATAATATAATCCGGTGGGAGTTGCTCTCTCCCTTGTTAGCAAAGGACGGCTTCCAAGATGGTCAATATACTGTAGAAATTGTTGGGAGCGATAAAGCAGGAAATAATACCTCACCAATTCAGATATCGTTTCTTTATGATAATCTTGCACCGGCACTTGTCTCACTAAGCCCTATGCGTGATGGTGAACCTTTTAGCATCTTAGGGGATACTGTTTATTACAATCTTCCGTTGAATCAGTTTGTTGCTACCTTGAATGATGGTGAATTGGGAGTCGGTGTTGCCTTTTCTGATGAACTGGAAGCTACCAGTATTGTTTTTGGCACTCGCAACCCTGACGGCAGCATTAATGCTGAGTCTGGTAGAGTCTTTCCAGATAGAAATAACGGTGTACTTACTTACATATTAGATACACCGCTTTTGAAAAGCGATGGGAGCCAAGATGGCAACTATATACTTATTGTCAAAGCTGCTGACTCACTCGGTAATACTGAGACTTATACTTACCAGATTGTTTACGATACACAGCTTCCGACTCTTAATACAACGGTTCCTGCTGCTAATCAGACTGTTTCTAATCTCTCTGAAGTTGTGATCAAACTTAATGAGACAACCAGTGGTATTGATTTCGGACAGAGTACATTCCGACTCATACGCGGTGTTGGAGAGAATCAAGTTGAAATTTCTGTGAATATTTCAAATAATGGTACAGATACTGCTATGCTTGCACTGTTGCAGCCAATTGCATTGGATGGTTCGGATGATGGCACCTATACGATTGAAGTTACCCCAACCGACCTTGCGGGGAATACCGGGGCAGTTGTCCGACGTCAATTCTATCTGGTCAGTCAGACACAAACACAGCTCCGATTAACGACACCGGAAACTGGAACTGTCAGTAGTTTGGGGGATGTCACAGTAGAAATTGCAAATTATATAGGTTCTGGTATCAACTTTGATGCTTCAACAATAACTGTCAGCAACGCACAAGGACTCATTGTTCCACAGGCAAAGGTTGAACCGGATGAAGTGAACAATCAATTAACCTGGAGTACTGAAGCAGCCGTTCCACGAAACGGTTCTGCAGATGGGCAATATACTGTTACAGCAACGTTTGTAGATTTTTCTGGACAGCGTTTTTCGCAGCAGTTCCCTCTCTATTTGGACACTCAATTTCCAACAATCAACACGGTTGAGGTTGGAACAGACCCGCAACTTCAGCTTTCCCTAATTAGTGCTACAAACGTCCCTGAAACGTTCTCTGAGATAAACATTGTGTTTAGTGAAACTGACATTGACTTTGAAAACACAGTTGTTTCTTTAATGGGGCCTAACGGAACTAACATCGCGCTTAACCGAAGTAATGATGGTGATGCGGTTCTAACACTTAATTTTGCAAACCTTGCACAAACCGGAACGTATACTTTCTCAGTCACTCCAATAGATAGAATCGGCAACGGTTCTGAAAATCCGTTTCTTTACAGGTTTCATTTGGATATAGCAGTCCCAGTGGTTACGACAGTATCGATTGGCGGAAAGAGCGGTGCTGTTGTGTACGTAGACGGTAGTGACGGAGAAATTATCGCAACATTGGCAGATTCTACAGGAATCGGTTTGGCATTAGGAGAAGGCGAGTCCAGTATCGTTGTAACGAGTGCTGTTGGTTTACCAGTGCCAGGGACTACAACAGCGAATAACCAAAATCAACTGATATGGCGCCCGATAGCATTACCGACCGATGGCAGTGCGGATGGCAGTTATACAGTTGCAGTTACTCCGGTAAATAAAGCTGGGCGTATCGGTAACGTTGCATATCGTGCATTTATCTATGATACACAGAAACCGCGCATAACGGCGGCTACACCGATAACACTTCATCAACCGACTTCTTATCTTGGGAGTTTAACACAATTTCAGTTCACTGTTGAAGATGTGGGCCCTGCGTTGCTTGACTTGGAAGTTCAGACAATCGCTCTTGCAAAGAAAGAGGGTGATACGGTTCTTGGGCAAATAACACATGACAGTGTGAACCAACTCTTCTTCACCCTCTCCACACCTTTACCGACGGATGGGAGTGCGGATGGGGCATACATTCTGACGGTTGACCTCGTTGATAAAGCAGGCAACGCTTATCAGACAGCTCACGATATCTTTTATGATTCGCAAGCACCAAGTCTCTCTTCCGTTTCCCTAAACACCGAGACACCTTTAGCCCTAACCCCTTATCAGATTACGGACATCTCTGAATCTATCAATCAACTTACGCTTAACTTTGTAGAGGCAACGCAGGTTGACTTTGCCAATACGATAGTCACGCTGATTGGTCCGAATGGTGCTGCTATTCCACTTACCTTAGAGAATAATGGTGTTGACCAAATAACCGCGAGTTTTGTCTCTTTGATACAAAGTGGTTTGTATACATTATCAGTGACACCACAAGACAGAGCAGGCAATACGGCACAAGGAGCGGTGTCTTATCCGTTCAGAGTTCGGTTTGAAGTTCCGGGACTATCCGCCGTAAAAGCAAACACAGCAGCCGCTTCGGTAAAACTTATCCAACACGAGATTCTGGAGATTTCTGAACCTGTCAGTAGTTTCACACTTGAGTTCACAGATACAATGCGGATTGACTTTGAAAATACCAGCATTGTGTTAGTGGGGCCAAATGGACAAGAGATTTCTGTCACGCAAGAAGATGACACTTCTCAGTTGATAGTTCGTTTTGTCTCCTTGACACAAAGTGGTTTGTATACACTATCAGTGACACCGCAGGATAGGTCGGGCAATGTTGCACAAAGTGCTATCCTGTATCAGTTTAGACTTGCTATCGCACTGCCAGCGGTGAGCTCTATCCTTATTGATGGCAAACCGAGTTCAACTGTATACGTCAATAGCAGTGATGTCAATATCGTTGCTACGTTCACAGAACCGACCGGGGTCGGTTTAGCATTAGGAGATGACGGATCGAGTATCATTGTTACTGATGCTGCTGGTCTGCCGGTGCAGGGAGTTACGAAATCTGATGGGACAAATCAGTTGACTTGGAGCGCTACGGCACTGCCGACGGATGGGAGTGCGGATGGCGTATACACTGCCACTATCACACCGATAGATAAATCTGGACGTGCAGGCACAGTTGTCAATCGGCAATTTATCTATGATACACAGAAACCGCGCATAACGGCGGCTACACCGATAACACTTCATCAACCGACTTCTTATCTTGGGAGTTTAACACAATTTCAGTTCACTGTTGAAGATGTGGGCCCTGCGTTGCTTGACTTGGAAGTTCAGACAATCGCTCTTGCAAAGAAAGATGGTGATGCGGTTCTTGGACAAATAACACATGACAGTGTGAACCAACTCTTTTTCACACTCTCCACACCTTTACCGACGGATGGGAGTGCGGATGGGGCATACATTCTGACGGTTGACCTCATTGATAAAGCAGGCAACGCATATCAGACAGCTCACGACATCTTTTATGATTCGCAAGTACCAAGTCTATCTTCCGTTTCCCTAAACACCGAGACACCTTTAGCCCTAACCCCTTATCAGATTACGGACATCTCTGAATCTATCAATCAACTTACGCTTAACTTTGTAGAGGCAACGCAGGTTGACTTTGCAAATACGATAGTCACGCTGATTGGTCCGAATGGTGCTGCTATTCCACTTACCTTAGAGAATAATGGTGTTGACCAAATAACCGCGAGTTTTGTCTCTTTGATACAAAGTGGTTTGTATACATTGTCAGTGACACCACAAGACAGAGCAGGCAATACGGCACAAGGAGCGGTGTCTTATCCGTTCAGAGTTCGGTTTGAAGTTCCGGGACTATCCGCCGTAAAAGCAAACACAGCAGCCGCTTCGGTAAAACTTATCCAACACGAGATTCTGGAGATTTCTGAACCTGTCGGCAGTTTCACACTTGAGTTCACAGATGCGATGCGGATTGACTTTGAAAATACCAGCATTGTGTTAGTGGGGCCAAATGGACAAGAGATTTCTGTCACGCAAGAAGATGACACTTCTCAGTTGATAGTTCGTTTTGTCTCCTTGACACAAAGTGGTTTGTATACACTATCAGTGACACCGCAGGATAGGTCGGGCAATGTTGCACAAAGTGCTATCCTGTATCAGTTTAGACTTGCTATCGCACTGCCAGCGGTGAGTTCTATCCTTATTGATGGCAAACCGAGTTCAACTGTATACGTCAATAGCAGTGATGTCAATATCGTTGCTACGTTCACAGAACCGACCGGGGTCGGTTTAGCATTAGGAGATGACGGATCGAGTATCATTGTTACTGATGCTGCTGGTCTGCCGGTGCAGGGAGTTACGAAATCTGATGGGACAAATCAGTTGACTTGGAGCGCTACGGCACTGCCGACGGATGGGAGTGCGGATGGCGTATACACTGCTACTATCACACCGATAGATAAATCTGGACGTGCAGGCACAGTTGTCAATCGGCAATTTATTTATGACACCCAAGTGCCACGCATAACGGCGGCTACACCGATAACACTTCATCAACCGACTTCTTATCTTGGGAGTTTAACACAATTTCAGTTCACTGTTGAAGATGTGGGCCCTGCGTTGCTTGACTTGGAAGTTCAGACAATCGCTCTTGCAAAGAAAGATGGTGATGCGGTTCTTGGACAAATAACACATGACAGTGTGAACCAACTCTTTTTCACACTCTCCACACCTTTACCGACGGATGGGAGTGCGGATGGGGCATACATTCTGACGGTTGACCTCATTGATAAAGCAGGCAACGCATATCAGACAGCTCACGACATCTTTTATGATTCGCAAGTACCAAGTCTATCTTCCGTTTCCCTAAACACCGAGACACCTTTAGCCCTAACCCCTTATCAGATTACGGACATCTCTGAATCTATCAATCAACTTACGCTTAACTTTGTAGAGGCAACGCAGGTTGACTTTGCAAATACGATAGTCACGCTGATTGGTCCGAATGGTGCTGCTATTCCACTTACCTTAGAGAATAATGGTGTTGACCAAATAACCGCGAGTTTTGTCTCTTTGATACAAAGTGGTTTGTATACATTGTCAGTGACACCACAAGACAGAGCAGGCAATACGGCACAAGGAGCGGTGTCTTATCCGTTCAGAGTTCGGTTTGAAGTTCCGGGACTATCCGCCGTAAAAGCAAACACAGCAGCCGCTTCGGTAAAACTTATCCAACACGAGATTCTGGAGATTTCTGAACCTGTCGGCAGTTTCACACTTGAGTTCACAGATGCGATGCGGATTGACTTTGAAAATACCAGCATTGTGTTAGTGGGGCCAAATGGACAAGAGATTTCTGTCACGCAAGAAGATGACACTTCTCAGTTGATAGTTCGTTTTGTCTCCTTGACACAAAGTGGTTTGTATACACTATCAGTGACACCGCAGGATAGGTCGGGCAATGTTGCACAAAGTGCTATCCTGTATCAGTTTAGACTTGCTATCGCACTGCCAGCGGTGAGTTCTATCCTTATTGATGGCAAACCGAGTTCAACTGTATACGTCAATAGCAGTGATGTCAATATCGTTGCTACGTTCACAGAACCGACCGGGGTCGGTTTAGCATTAGGAGATGACGGATCGAGTATCATTGTTACTGATGCTGCTGGTCTGCCGGTGCAGGGAGTTACGAAATCTGATGGGACAAATCAGTTGACTTGGAGCGCTACGGCACTGCCGACGGATGGGAGTGCGGATGGCGTATACACTGCTACTATCACACCGATAGATAAATCTGGACGTGCAGGCACAGTTGTCAATCGGCAATTTATTTATGACACCCAAGTGCCACGCATAACGGCGGCTACACCGATAACACTTCATCAACCGACTTCTTATCTTGGGAGTTTAACACAATTTCAGTTCACTGTTGAAGATGTGGGCCCTGCGTTGCTTGACTTGGAAGTTCAGACAATCGCTCTTGCAAAGAAAGATGGTGATACGGTTCTTGGGCAAATAACACATGACAGTGTGAACCAACTCTTCTTCACCCTCTCCACACCTTTACCGACGGATGGGAGTGCGGATGGGGCATACATTCTGACGGTTGACCTCATTGATAAAGCAGGCAACGCTTATCAGACAGCTCACGACATCTTTTATGATTCGCAAGCACCAAGTCTCTCTTCCGTTTCCCTAAACACCGAGACACCTTTAGCCCTAACCCCTTATCAGATTACGGACATCTCTGAATCTATCAATCAACTTACGCTTAACTTTGTAGAGGCAACGCAGGTTGACTTTGCAAATACGATAGTCACGCTGATTGGTCCGAATGGTGCTGCTATTCCACTTACCTTAGAGAATAATGGTGTTGACCAAATTACTGCGAGTTTTGTCTCTTTGACACAAAGCGGTCTCTACACGCTTGCTGTCACACCGCAGGATAGGTCGGGTAATGTTGCACAAAGTGCTATCCGGTATCAGTTTAGACTTGCTATCGCACTGCCAGCGGTGAGCTCTATCCTTATTGATGGCAAACCGAGTTCAACTGTATACGTCAATAGCAGTGATGTCAATATCGTTGCTACGTTCACAGAACCGACCGGGGTCGGTTTGGCATTAGGAGATGACGGATCGAGTATCATTGTTACTGATGCTGCTGGTCTGCCGGTGCAGGGAGTTACGAAATCTGATGGGACAAATCAGTTGACTTGGAGCGCTACGGCACTGCCGACGGATGGGAGTGCGGATGGCGTATACACTGCTACTATCACACCGATAGATAAATCTGGACGTGCAGGCACAGTTGTCAATCGGCAATTTATCTATGATACACAGAAACCGCGCATAACGGCGGCTACACCGATAACACTTCATCAACCGACTTCTTATCTTGGGGGTTTAACACAATTTCAGTTCACTGTTGAAGATGTTGGGCCCGCGTTGCTTGACTTGGAAGTTCAGACAATCGCTCTTGCAAAGAAAGATGGTGATGCGGTTCTTGGACAAATAACACATGACGGTGTGAACCAACTCTTTTTCACACTCTCCACACCTTTACCGACGGATGGGAGTGCGGATGGGGTATACATTCTGACGGTTGACCTCATTGATAAAGCAGGCAACGCATATCAGACAGCTCACGACATCTTTTATGATTCGCAAGCACCAAGTCTCTCTTCCGTTTCCCTAAACACCGAGACACCTTTAGCCCTAACCCCTTATCAGATTACGGACATCTCTGAATCTATCAATCAACTTACGCTTAACTTTGTAGAGGCAACACAGGTTGACTTTGCAAATACGATAGTCACGCTGATTGGTCCGAATGGTGCTGCTATTCCACTCACCTTAGAGAATAATGGTGTTGACCAAATAACCGCGAGTTTTGTCTCTTTGATACAAAGCGGTTTGTATACATTGTCAGTGACACCACAAGACAGAGCAGGCAATACGGCACAAGGAGCGGTTCCTTACCCGTTCCGTCTTCTATTTGAAGTTCCTGGGTTATCGTCTGTAAAAGCGAATACAACTAATACTTCAGTAGAGCTTACACCTTACGAGATTATGGAGATATCTGAATCCGTTAGCAGTCTCACATTTGAGTTTATAGATGCTGCACAAGTTGACTTTGTGAATACGAGCGTGACACTAACGGGACCAGATGGACAACAGATTCCTGTCACCCTTGAAGACGACGAGTCTCAGTTAATGGTTCGTTTTGTCCCTATAACACAAAGTGGTGTATATACACTCGCCGTGACACCGCAAGATAAGGCAGGAAATGTCGCTCAGAGTGCGACTCAATACCAATTTAGACTTGACACGGCACTCCCAACAGTCAGTTCCGTGCTTATTGATGGAAAATCAGGATCGGTTGTTTACGTGCGCAATGCTGTTCTGAGAATAGTTACCACAATTACTGATCCTATCGGTGTAGGTGTGTCGTTAAGAGACGGTGGATCCACTATTACAGTCGCCAATCCCGAAGGCCTGCCAGTATCCGGCACAACCTCTTCTAATGGAACAAATCAGTTGATTTGGATGTCTATACCACTCCCAACAGACGGTACTGCCGATGGACGATACACAGTCGCTATAACACCGGTGGATAAATCTGGTCGATCCGGGACAGTTATCAATCGCGAGTTTATTTATGATACACAGGCACCGCGAATTACTGCTGCATCTCCAATGACATTACATGCTCCAATATCCTATATTCGAAGCGGGGTAGATGAGTTCGTTCTCATCATTGAAGATGTGGGACCTGCAGGTTTCGATTTAGCTTCTCAAGTTGCAGCGTTGATGGATGCCGCAGAAAAACCTGTCTCCGCCACGCTGACGCGCGATGAACTCTCAAATCAATTATATCTTACACTTTCCAAACCGTTCGCCAATGATGGTAGCGTAGACGGTGCGTATTCGCTAAATGTCCGTTTAATAGACAAGGCAGGCAATACCTCGATCTCTCAATTTTCACTCGTTTATGATTCCAAAGCACCACAAATAGCATCAGTTCAGGTAAACACTGCCGGCACTCCTATAAAACTTGTGTCAAATGAAATCACTGAACTGACTGAATCTATTAGTACCATCGCGATCGAGTTTGCTGAAGCAACACGTATTGACTTTGAGAACACGCAAGTATCATTGCTTGATCCAAACGACCAAACAATTCCACTTACCAGAGAAGATGATGGTATTTCTCAAATGACATTGAGTTTTGCTGAGTTAACGCAGAGCGGTCAGTACACTTTATCCGTGGATCCACAAGATATAGCAGGAAATGCTACACAAAGTTCAATCCAATTCGCGTTTAATCTTGAGTTTATTCTTCCAGGAGTGGAATCTGTCATTATCGGTAATACTGTCACATTGGGAAGTGGAGATATTGCTTATGTCAATGCAAACAATTTGCAGATTGCAGCTAACTTGCTTGACCCAGCAGGCACAGGATTATCTTTTGATGCTACTACTGGGTCAGCCTTACAGGTAGCAACTCTTGATGACGTAATTGTCCCAGGACGTATTGCTACAAATGGAACGGACGTAATTGTTTGGGAACCGGTAACACTGTCCAACGATGGAAGTTCCGATGGGCGATACGCTGTATATGTTACACCTGTAGATAAAAAAGGACGTGAGGGCAATACTATCTATCGTGAGTTCGTTTTTGATACGCAAGAACCAGAGATAACGGAGGCTGAGCCGATCAATTTAAGTCAACCCGTTTCCTATATTAGTGAAAGTTTGACGCAATTCCGATTCGCGCTCCAAGATGTTGGACCAGCAGACTTAACACTTGATGACCAAAAAGTTAGCCTGCGTAGTCAAACAGGTTCTCTTATTCCGACAAAACTAACGAATGATACAAACAATCAACTCTATCTTACACTTGACGAACCATTACCGCTTAATGGTAGCAGGGATGGGGAATATACTGTCGTAATTGCGTTTTCTGATAAAGCTGGGAATGTTCTCTCCGTTGAACACCCTATAGTCTACGATACACAAGCACCAACCCTTGTAAGCACAGTGCCCGCTGATAATGCACAGCTCACTGAAGATATAACGCAAATACAGGTAAATCTGAATGATACTGGCGGAAGCGGTATAGATTGGGATGTAACTACAGTCACACTCGTTGACCCGAATGGAACAGAAATCTTTGGCGAACTTACCAGTAATGGTAAGACGCAGTTGATACTTAATACGAATCAACTTGTGGCAGATGGACGTTATACTATTCGTGTTCAAGCCATAGACAGAGCAGGGAACGGAAGTCAATCTGTTTTTGAAACGGATTTCTTACTCTCCAGACTCTTACCAGCTATCATTTCTACATCACCAAGCACTGCTCCAAAAGATGAAGCGTATTCAAATGAGAAAATTGAAGAAATTGCGGTGATGCTTGAAACAGCAGATGTAAATCACCTGTCAACGCTTCGCTTGCTGAATTCTGAAAATCAAGTGATCGCAGGACAACAGCATCGGGAGTCTGACCGGTTAATCTATTCGCTTGTCCGTCCGCTTGCAACAGATGGGTCTGAAGACGGTGTTTACACCATTGAATTCACACCAATTAGTGCGTCTGGGCGTAGTGGTGAAGTTCAGAGATTGACCTTCACCTACGACACACAAGTGCCTGAAGTTGAACCTGAGGCGATAAGTCTCATTGTTACGGAACCCGAGGTCAATAATTCCTTGATAGAAATTCGCGTTACGCTCACGGATAATCAAGCCGGAATTGATTGGGAAAACCTTGATAAAGAATGGTTGGCATTTGAACGGCTTTCACCGAATCCAAATGAAATTGCTGGTCGTCTTTCTTATGAAACCGGAGAACAGGACACTCTTATTTTCCGACTCACTGTTCCGCTTGCAGATGACGGTTCTGCCGATGGGGAATACCAAATTACTATTACCCCTAAAGACCAAGCGGGAAATGGGGATGAAACTTACGAAGAGGTATTTGTCTACGATACAAGTCCGCCTGTTATTGATCCAAACTCGCTACTTATCAATGATGCTCCACTGTTGAGCGACATTGATGCGGAGGATTACCCAAGCGCAGTTTCCACAACTGGCGGTATTGTCATCCAAGCGAGTGTCTCTGATACAGGGTTAGGGGTTGACCTATCACGTTCACAAATCGTTGTAAGAAATCCTAACGGTCAAGAAATTTCCGGCACCACGCAACAAAACGGCGTGGATACCATTAGCTTCAGATCGGATGGATTGAATGTTGAAGGTGTATATCAAGTTACAATTATAGGTATTGGGAATGACTCTGAACTGCTCGGATTTGCGCCTAAAGGTTCAATCACTACCGAATTCCTTTATGAAACTACAGCACCGACTGCTGTCTTAACCAACAATGGCGGAAAAACTGAGTTTACCGATGAAGCGGTGCCTTTTGAAGGAACGGCCACTGATCCACGCGGTTCACGACCACGTCCCCAAGGTGAAGGTGAGATCCCTATCCCAGCATCCGGTATATGGCTTGTGGAAATCATTGGAACCGGGCCCGATGGACAACCTATTGAACCTATCCCCGCTGAGGATGAAAGTAACGCACAAGAACAACCGTGGAGTCGTTGGTCAGCAGACTTCCTGCCCGCACGATCCGGTGAATACGACTTAGACCTCCGGGTCACTGACAAAGCGGGTAACTACGCTGTTTACGATGCCGGTAAGGTTACGATGTCGGTTTCCTTCTCTTTCCGTGGAAAAACCTTCGGATGGCCAAACCCGCTACGGCATTCCAAAGACGATGTCGCCTTCTTCTCTTTTGACCTGAACACTTCAACGGATGAAACAGTCGAATTGACGCTGCACATCTATGACTGGGGTGGTGACATGGTTTATTCAAAAAAATACAACGGAATCACATTGGGACAGCGAAATGATACACAGATTAAATGGAATTTAGAAAACCAAGCTGGAACGCCAGTAGCGCGCGGCCTCTATGTGTTCCGTTTAGAAGCAGTTAATGGAGCAGGCAATCGCGTCAACGCCGTAGGCAAGGTCCTTGTCGTTGACTAAGACTAAAAAAATTGGAGAAAACCGAAAAGGAGACAGATAATGCACAAAAGTGTAGTTGTAGTCGTCTTAATCTTAACTTTATTCTTAACCGTACCCCAAAGTTTCGCAGCTGATATCCATGACAGTGCTGGCACCGCTGGTGCTGCGTTCCTCAAAATTGAACCGGGAAGCAGACCCGTAGGAATGGGGGGAGCATTCGCGGGATTGGCAAATGACATTAACACTATCTTTTGGAATCCTGCAGGTTTAACTTCTGTACACACACGAGAACTTACCGCTATGCAACACTTCTCATTTGTTGATATCAACAACCAATCAATTGGATATGCGCAGCGTGCGAAACAATTCGTGTGGGGGGCAAGTTTCCTCGGGAGTTTCACTGAAATTGAACGGCGCATAGGTCCAACCGAAACCCCGGATAGCACAGTAACGGTAGGTGGGTTTGCTACAGGTTTATCTCTTGCATATCCACTGGGTACAACGGCTTCTATCGGCGGTACAGCGAAGTTAATTTCACAGCAATTGGATATTCAGAACATCTACGGTGCCGCAGCAGATGTTGGCTTGATCTTGCGGTTATTAGACAATCATCTCGGCATTGGGATTACCGTGCAAAATGCGGGTGTGTTGAGTGGTGAGGAAAATCTTCCGATGGCACTCCGTGCCGGGCTCGCTTACAGAACATGGGAACAAGCTGGAGAGGCGGAAGAAGCAATGGTACCACGACGTGCGACGAAAGGAATGCAACGAATCCGAAATTCAAATATCGAGGCAGAAGAAGCAATGCCGCCGCGCGAGGTATGGGCATTCGTTGCAGATGCGCATCTCCCGCTTATTGACGCTAATCCCAGTTTCCACATCGGCGCTGAAAGGTGGTTTTACGATATCGTTGCCGCACGTGTCGGTTATCGTATCGGTCTAAATGAAAACCCAAGTGATGGGTTATCAATCGGCATTGGTGTGCGGAAGGATGGCCTGGACTCATTAGCAAACATTGACTTCCAATTTGATTACGCTTTTGTTCCTGATGCATATCTCGGCAATTCACACCGAATTTCTTTTATTACACGGTTTTAAACAAAATAGGCGCGGTTTGAAACCGCGCCCACCCAAATTTCTTACTGCTACACGCTCGCTTCCAGCATACGCTCAATTGGCAAACGTGCTTTGTCAATTACTTCAGGGTCCAGCGTAACTTCATAATCGTTGAGGTTTTCACCGCTGTCAATTGCTTCTAAGATGTTCGCAATTTTGTCAAGACGCACTTTTGCCATGTGTGAACATCGCACCGAACATGCTGTCCAGAATTGAACTTTTGGGAATTCTTGTGCCAAATTGGAGGTTAATTCACACTCTGATGCAACAAACGCGCGTTCTAACTGATCGTCTGCTACACGCGCTGCTATATCCTTCATTATTTGGCTGGTGCTACCGTAGAAATCGGCTTCCTTGAGAACATTTGGTCGACATTCCCAATGGGCATATAATTTTCGCTTCGGATGCCCTTTCGGAATCTCAAATGATTCACGTATCGCAACCAAATCGGAAAGTGTAAATCTTTCGTGAACTTCACAAACTGCACCGCGTGCTGTATTATCTTTACCGGGATAAACAACATTTTTCTCGCCCTTCAACTCTTCTTCTAAATTTTGTGCAAAGAAGATGTCAGGCACAAAAATTAGCGTATCTCCGGGCATGGACTTAGCAATGTGCGCAGCATTCGCAGACGTACAACAGATATCAGATTCCGCTTTCGCGTCTGCATAACTATTGACATAAATCATGACAGGGGCACCGGGGTAAAGTTCTTTCAATTTTCGGACATCTTCAGCACCGAAGTTATCGGCAAGCGAACACCCGGCTGTCTTATCCGCGACTAATACAGTTTTGTTTGGACTTAGGATTTTAGCCGTTTCTGCCATGAATGGCACACCATTAAAGATGAGGTACGGTGCTTCCGTTTTCGCAGCGAACATACTCAGTCCGAGTGAGTCACCTTGTTCTTCTTTGTCGGATAATCCAAAGACTAACGGTTCCATGTAGTTGTGACCTAACATCACAACATCATGCTTTTGTTTCAACGTTCTTATCTTATGTATCGTTTTGGCATGTACCTCTATATCAAGAGATGTTAAACTCGGGTGATGTCTATTGTATAACTCGTTTTTAACATCTTCAAACGTAAGTTCCTTATTACCATTCAGCGCGTTTTCGACTGGGGGAGTTTTTCCCGTAGGATGCATGCTAATCACGCTCCAAATTTTTGCTGATAAATGGGAGAATATACACAAACCCATTTTAGCAGGTCTTCTTTATTCTTATAAGGATACCCACAAATTCCTTTTTTGTCAAGGGTAACACACAAAAACGCTAAGTTTTTGCCAAAATTTCCGTATGAATATAAAAAAAACGCTCTGTTTTATCTTAATCGCGTGTTTAATTTGGAATTTGAGTTTATCTGCGGAGGGACTTTCTGATAAACTTAGAGGAAAACTTGCCCTGGCTGGAATTCTCTCAGGAGTTGCATATCTGACACATATACTTGTTAAGCGTGATAGGCAGGCTGCCGAAAATTTGCAGTTCCAACTTGGCCCCCCCCGATCGAATTATCCAATTTGAACGCGGATTTGACCAGTGGGATGTCCATCGTTACCGTGAACATGCTTATTTTTACCTAAACAACCGTTTTATTATAAGGAAAAAGACTCATAAAGCCTTTTTCCTCAATTCAAAGAGTCCATTTTCTCTTACTTATAAGCCTTTTTCAGTGAACCCCAGCTGGTTGTTACTTTACCCTTTGCATCGACCGCTAACCCATCAACCTGCCGCTTCCTATCTTCATCTGTTGGAAGCCGAACATTTGCCTGTCCTGCGGCAACGGCACCCGTGTTTGAGGTAACAAAAATAGCATCTAACTTCGTGGCATCTTCTCGGCCACCAATACGCAACACTGTTTCTCCAGGTTCATCAAACTTCCATTCTCTGTCAAAGGTTCCTTCATCTAACCAGTGGTTGATGCGGTCCCAGTGCCAGTCATTACCATGAACTACACTCCATCTGAACTGTTTGTTTTGCGTTTGCTGAGCGTTTTCATTTGGATCAGCAGGTTGCCATGTCACCCAGAATGAATCACTATTGCCATCCCACGCAATAACATGGCCCCATAATGCGTATTTGCCTGCTTCAGGAATGTTGATTATGAATTCTACCCATCCTTGATGATCCCTCTCGTGACCTGCAGGTTCTCCTTCTACCCAGACGTATTTACCATCAGATGCCAGATCATCATCAGCAATTGCCATTGGCGCTTGAAGTACATTTGCTAACTCCGCTTCGAGCGCAATTTCAACATCAGCGGTAAATCCAACAGTAATAAATAAAAGCACTGTAAGTACAACCATAAAAAATATACCGTATTTCATCATAAACTCCTTTCTATTCAAAATAGGTTGGGTTTAGATAGAGATGTTGTAAAAAAGTCTCCCTATCTAAACAAGAATTTAATCTATTCAATCAAAGAGATTAAACAAAGTAGAACTATCTTTGCGCTTTGAGTTTTCCCCACGTTGTTGCGAGTTTTCCCCGCGGCTCAACAGGGGTTACATCTTCGGGGCCAGGGTCCCGAAGATTAACTTCCGCCTCATCTGCTGAGAGATTGTCGGTGATAAAGATAACATCCAACTTCGCTGCGTCCTCTCGGCCAGCGATACGTAGCGTTGTTTCCCCAGCAGGTAAATCCCACTCTCTGTCAAAGGTTCCTTCATCTAACCAGTGGTTGATGCGGTCCCAGTGCCAGTCATTACCATGAACTACACTCCATCTAAACTGTTTGTTTTGTGTTTGTTGTGCGTTTTCGTCCGGATCAGCGGGTTGCCAGGTCACCCAGAACGAATCACTATTACCATCCCACGCTATAACTTTGGACCACAGCGCGTATTTTCCTGCTTCGGGAATGTTGATTACGAATTCTACCCATCCTTGATGATCTGTCTCGCTACTTGCGGGTTCTCCTTCTACCCAAACGTATTTACCTCCAGATGCAGCTGTGTCTTCGGCAATTACCATGGGGGCTTCAATTGCGTCTGCCATTTCAGCCTCAATTGCACGATCATAGCTGTAACTAATACCGTTTGCAAGCAGTAAACCGACTATAAAAAGCACACTTAAAACTAACATATTGTAACGCATAAAAACATCTCCTTATATTGAATTAGCACAAAATATGTGCTATCTGTTTGTTATCCACATTTATGGTGAAATTAATTTATTGGACTTTTAAGTTGCCTCATTGTTGATATTGTAAAAGTGAGGGTTCTGTTGATAGCGTAGTAAGACTACGCTGCAATTTCGGTTATGCTGTCCAAACATCGTTGTCAATTACTATCTTAATTAAATTCATATTTTTTGTCAATACATTATTTTTTATTCGCATATCAAAACCTACCATCGCGCACCTCAAAATGAGTCGGTTTTTGCAGTGTTGCCCCGCCTATCCGAACCCATTCTGCCACCCACTCAATCATTTCACCTAAAGATACACACGGATACCCAAACAACTGATGACATAACGAAGCATTGCTCAGCAGGGCCGTTTCTGCCTCCGTCCCCTCAAAGTGGACAGGTTTATTGAAAATTTCTCCGAAACGGTTCGCTAAAAATCGGACAGAAACAGTCTCCGGTCCCGTCACGTTTAAGGTCAAAGGTGGACTTTGGCAGTGCGCAAAAGAACGTAATGCTATAACGTTTGCATCTCTTTGCCATATTACGTTCACATTTCCCATCTCAAGAGATATTGGTTCTCCAGTGTAGACTTTTTCTGCTATATCAAGTAGTATGCCGTATCGGAGTTCAATTGCGTAATTCAATCGGAGAATCGCCATCTGTGTTCCGTATTGTTCCGAGAAAAAACAACATATCCGCTCCCTGCCAAGACACGATTGAGCATATTCACCTATTGGCGCAACGGGGAAACTTTCTGTCGCACCGCCATGTGAAATAGGTGTCAACGGATAAACATTGCCTGTAGAAAAAACTACCAATCGAGAATCTCTAAATTTTTCTGCCACACGGCCTGGCATGTAAGTGTTTAACGCCCAAGTCAAACTCTCGTTACCAGTTGAACCGAACTTCCTGCCTGCCATAAAAACCACATTTTGAATATCAGGTAGATTTTGCAGACTTCTTTCAGAAAGTAGGTCCGCGATAATTGTTTCAATTCCGACTTCATGCAGGGATTCCTGTATACCGGGGGTTGAAAAACGGGATACACCGATAACCTTTTTAGCAACACCCGCACAATCAATAGCACGTTTTGCCAACTTTGCAAGTGACGGTCCCATCTTCCCCCCAACACCAAGGATAAGGATATCTCCTTCTAAAGAGGCAATTGCTGATATTACCTCGGTTGTTGGGTCTGATAAATATAATTCTAATTGCGATACTGTTTTTATCAAAGCGATATAAAAATAAAAAAACTATAGTGAAATCCAAAAATATGTTTACACTCCTCTGGTAGGTGCGGTTTCTAACCGCACGATGAACACAGGTTCGGTTAGGAAACTGAACCTACCGTCATGTATAAATAATTATGGATTCTACTATAATATGGTGAGTTACAAAATTTGAAAATATATTCTTTATAGTGAAACCTAAAAATATGCGCACACTCCCCGGCAGGTGCGGTTTCTAACCTCATTATGTATAAAGGTTCGGTTAGGAAACCGAACCTACCACAAGTGTCCAAATAATTACGGATTTTACTATAAAAATTACTTGGATATAACAGTGGTAAGCAGACTCCCTATTGTCGCCCCACATCTGAAGTATAGTAAAAGGTTTAATAACTGTCAAGGAAAAAATCAGAAGCACCGAAATTTACAAAAAAGAAATTGACAAATTTCATGGTTTTCTGTAGAATTGAAACTATGAAAGCAATAGAATTGACCAAAACACTTATCGGATACGACACAGTAAGCCCGAAAAGCAATGTTGAGGTAATGGACTTCCTCACCAAAACGTTGGAATCTGTCGGATGTGAAGTGGAGCGGGTTGAATATAACGATCCAGCAGGTACGTTGAAAGTAAATCTGATTGGTCGTAAAGGGCAGAGGACAAGTGAACGTGGACTGGCACTTCTTGGACACATAGACACCGTACCTGCCATCGGTTGGTCAGAAAACCCGTTTGAAGCACGGATTGTCGGCGACAAAATGTATGGACGCGGCAGCTGCGATATGAAAGGGAGCGTTGCCTGTATGATTGAAGTAGCATCTCGGTACGATGCTTCTGACCTGCGTGCCCCGCTCTATGTCGTGATTACTGCTGATGAAGAGGTGGGTTACTTTGGGGCACGCGCGGTTGCAGAAAAATCGAAAATGTTTAAACAGCACGGATTCCCACAATACGGCGTTGTCGGTGAACCCACAGAACTGAAGGCTGTTTACGCTCACAAAGGAGCAGTTAGATTTTCCGTCACTGCACACGGACGCGCAGCACATAGCAGCACAGGTGAAGGTGACAATGCGAACCTCAAACTCATTCCGTTTCTCTCGGAAATGCGGGAAATCCATCAGGAATTAACAACTGATAAACAATACTTCAATGCTGAATTCACCCCGCCTTTCACTGACTGGAATATCACCATCAGTGATGGAGAGTGTACCGCGAATATCACCGCACCAAAAAGTGTATGTACCATAAACTACCGACCAATGCCAGGTGATGACCCGCAGGTGTGGATAGATCGTGGACGCGATGCTGCGGAAAAATATGGATTAGCGTTTGATCTATTCATCAATGCCGGTCCCGTGCGTACGTCACCCGATGCAGACATCATCCAAGCAGCACTTGAAATCACCGGAGATACGAAACCGCATACCGTAGCATACAGTACCGATGCAGCGGTTTTCTCCAAGCACATGGAAACTGTTATTATTGGTCCAGGAAGTATTCTACAGGCACATACCGTTGATGAATGGATGGCATTAGATCAATTTGAAAAGGGAAGCAGTATCTTTAGTCAGTTTGTGGATAGGTTTTGCGTTTAGTCCAATTTTCGGTTGAATAGTCAAGTTAAGTTCTTTCTGGCAGTTCCTCAAAAAAGACAGCATCCGGTTTTACCCAATCAGCCTCACCGTCTGCCCACACCTCGCGTTTCCAGATAGGTACAATCTGTTTAAGGCGATTCATTGCATATTGACACGCTGCAAACCCATCTTTGCGATGCGGGGAGGCAACAGCAACTGCCACACTCACTTCACCGATTTCTAACCTTCCTACTCGGTGAATCATAGCAACGCGATGGAGACCCCATTTATCCGAAATTTCCTCTGCAATTTCTGCCATCTTCTTTTCCGCCATCGGTGGATATGCCTCATACTCAAGGTATTTTGTCGGTCTGCCATCTGTATTATTCCGAACGGTGCCAAAAAAGAGAACCACCGCGCCAGCATCTGGTGCCGCCACAGCCTCCCGAACCTCTGCCCCTGTAATTACTTCAGAGGTTATTTTAAACATCACTGCCCCCTGTCACCGGAGGAATCAACGCGACTTCATCGCCTTCAGTGAGCTCGGTGTTCTCAGTAGCGTATTCCCAATTGACAGACATTTGCATCACTTCATAAAATTCCGCAATTTCGGGCCATTCTTCCTCTAATCGTTTTAATATCGTTTGGACGGTAGCACCTTCCGGAAGCTGCATCTCCTCTTCGGATCTATCTAACATCTCGTGGCATACGGCAAAGTATTTGACTGTAACCTTCATTGAGACTCCTTTTCGCTGTCCTATTCCAGATCAAGTTTAATTTCTAAAAGTATATCATAACAGTTGAATGGAGTCAAATGGATGTGTTAAAAGCAGGGTTATTTAGTTTTAATAATTTTTAGTTTTGAAGGTTAACTTCAGGTTTAGGTTTTAAAAGAGCAGATACAGATGTTTTGTGTCATCATTTCTATTGTCCGAACCAGGATTTGCTAATCCTGGTTCAGGGAATAAAAAATAAATATCTCAAAATAAGCAATAGTAGCACTAAAGTTTGTGATAAAATCTACCCAAAACTAAATAACCTTGGTCAATTAGTGATTTCCTCAATACGGATGACTTGATTCGCTGAAAGATTTTCAAGCCTTTGGATATGTCCTCCCTGCCATCTTACTTCAATTGTTTGCACCTTTGAATGTGTGCCAAGCCCGAAAAGAAGTGTTTGCTCGCTCCCAGATGCGTAGCTGCCGCCGCAGGTTACTTCTTTTACCTGTGTTTTTTCACCTGTCTGTACTTGCACTTTAGCACCAATTCCATCGCGGTTGCTTTTCGTACCGACTAATTGGATTTTCAGCCAATTGCCCACTATTTTGGAATCATTTCGCAGCAGTATAGGGTTTCCGCCACAACATGAGATCAGAATATCCGCGTCACCATCGTTATCATAGTCACCAATAGCGGTGCCACGTGCAACAACAGGACGAGTGAAAAACGTTCCCGCTGCTTTAGATATTTCCTTAAAACTGCCTGTTCCACTGTTTTCAAAAAATTGACACGTTTGTTTGTAAGAGAGGGAAGGTGTGATTTGTGAGACGTTGTCCCACACATGTCCATTCGCTACAAAGAGATCCAAAGTGCCACTATTGTCCGCGTCAAGAAATTGGGTACCAAAACCGAGTTGTGAAAAACTGGGTTCGGCAAGTCCCGATTCAAACGTGGTCATCGTATAAAAGCCGTCACCATCGTTGTGAAAGAGGCTATTTACCTCCAACGAGAAATTTGTGACAAAAAGGTCTAACATCCCGTCGTTATCATAATCACCATTTGCAATGCCCATACTTGCTGTGGCGCGTCCCTCCGAATTAAATGCAATCCCTGCTGTGATCGCATCGTCAGTAAATGTGCCATCACCATTGTTCCGAAAAAGAAAATCTTGAACAGCATCGTTAGCCACGAAAATATCAGGAAAATCGTCGTTATTGTAATCTGTCCAAAGAACACCTAACCCTTTTCCCGCATTACGCACGCCTGACCGAGCGGTGACATTTGTGAAAGTACCATCACCATTGTTACGGTAAAACGTATCCTGTGCCCCAGGATATTCATGTGGGCCGCAGTAAATATGAACGCCTTCAAGCGAACACGCATGCGCTGTTTCCACCTGATATTCCAAATAATTCACTACATACAAATCGAGGTATCCATCAAGATTGTAGTCGCCGAAGGACGCACTCACGCTCCAGTGGGAATCACCAACACCTGCATAGGATGTAACATCCGTGAAAGTGCCATCACCATTATTGCGATAGAGTTGATTTCTTCCAAAGTTGGTGAGGTATAGGTCTGCATCGCCATCGTTATCGTAATCAGCGGAGAGACATCCCATGCCGTACCCGTTATTTTTCTCAAATCCTGCATGTTTGGTGACATTGGAAAAAGTGCCATCACCATTGTTGCGGTAAAGAACGTTCATCTCATCGGGTTGGGTGCGAGGTTGAGAAACGTTCTCACAAGAAGAACCGCTGTTGACAAGATAGATATCAAGGAAACCGTCGTTGTCATAGTCGAAAAATAGACAACCAGCCCCCATCGTTTCAGGTAAATACTTCTGTTCCGATGCGCCGTTGATGTGTCTAAAATGGATTCCAGCTGCTTCAGTCTGTTCGGAAAAGCGGATGGTTGTTTCATCTGCGTTTAAAGGCAGGAAGCATCTGTAGAATAACACGCAGAAAAGTAGTAGATGAGGGGCTTTTTCCATCAAATAGAATGATTGTAGCAAGTGCTATCAAGGGGAATTGGGTTCTGGATTCTTCATTAACTTTGTTAATTTGTCCAACTGTTGGCGTGCATGCGGCACGATACTGCTGTCCGGATACGTGGTCAGCAGTATCGTGTAGGTATCCAGAGCATCCGTGAAATCCTTTTTTTCTTGATAAATTTCCGCAATTTGCGTTAGAGCCTCTGCTGCTAATGGACTTTCTTGTGAAACGATTTGTCGATATGAATGAAGCGCATCGCCATAAGCGTTTTGGGAACGGTATATTGAACCGAGAAGCATCCACACATCATCAACAATTAGAGATTTTGGATAAAGTGAAATCGTATCTTCACACTGTGTGATTGCTGCTTCAATGTCACCCGTTAAGTATAATTGAAGTGCGGTTGCATAATCGGTTATTGGGATAGAAAAATAGTCTGTATTGTTTTGGATTAGGGCAATGCGTTCCAACGCGTCGTTTGTGAGTTTATCCGATTTTGAGATACGAATAACCTTTTTATAATCTGTAACAGCGTTGCCGAAATCCGCTCCGAAAAAGTACGAGTCTCCTATCAGCTTGCGTGCAGTTGCACTCTCGCGATTGGTACTGTCAGCTATTGGTGTCAAAACCTCTCTTGCAAGCGTCCACCTCTTTAGGAGAAGATGACATTCACCTAATATCAACTGTGCCGCACTAAATTGGCTGGATATTAAACGGCGTGTAAATAGGGGTTGAAGCGTCGTATGTGCGGCTTTCGGATCGTGGAGGCCATGCAATTGTATCTGTGCCAGCAGCAGTTGACTGTCAATAGGAGCAGCACTGTTCTTATTCATTTCTTGGAGGATATTGACTGCCTCACCCCACTGCTCAGTATTTTGAAACAGCTTCGCAAGCTTATATCGTGTATTTGTGAGGACCCTCATGTCTGTAGACAACTGCAACAATTTTTTATAGAAATTTATTGCAAATTGGTTTTGATTGCGTTCTAACGTATTTCCAAATCTCTCTAATGTTGCGTCAATGTAAGTAGGATAATTTCCGTGGAGTTGCGTGAATGTTTTCAGGGCTTCGTTGAGTTGTCCGGCATAGAAAAAAAGCTCGCCTAAAGTCAGCGCGATGCTAAGATTTCGCGGTGCAGCCTGATATGATTTTTGGAACTGTGCTATCAGTTTTTCACGAAGCGGTTTTTGTCTGTCACCCTGATAAATTTCAAGCATGGTTTGCCATATTGCCTCCCGTTGACTACCGCTGGGACCAACAGTTTGTAAGCCATCGAGATAGGTTGAGGCTGCCTTTTCAATATCACCCTGAATTTTATAAACTGCCGCAAGCTGCGTATAGAGATATCCGTATCGTGGGTTCGCATTTATCGCCTGCTGAAATGCTTTAATCGCTTCTGAATACATCTTATGCGTAAGATAAATTGTCCCAAGCTGCTGATATTGATCAGTGTCTCCTGCGACCAACTTTTTCCACTCAGCTATCGCCTGTTCCTTATTGCCAAGTTCAATATAGAGAGAACCAAGTTTTCGGCGAATAGATGTACTTGCCGGATTTTTCTCAAGTACCCCTTTGTAGAGTTCCAATGCTTGCTGATATTTCCCCTGCTGTTGATATAACTTTGCAAGTTCCTCCAAAAGAGTGGTGTCACTTGGATTTAGTTTCATCTGTTCCGTAATGAGTTTTTCTGCTTCTGTATAACGTTCATTTTGCGTATATAAACGCACAAGGCTGCTTATTGCAGATGATCGATAGATGGAATTCGGAAAATTATCAAGAAAGGCCTTGTAACTTGCCATCGCATCTTCATGTTTTCCTTCTATGTATTCATAGTAGGCCGTGAGGTAGGCAGCAATAGCAGCTGCGGAACTGTTGGGATGTTGCTTCACAATATGTTTGCATAACACTATTGCCTCTTTAAACTGATAACGTTGACTATAGAGGTTAGAAAGCTGGTGCACAGCCTGCGTTGCATAAGTGCCATCAGGATTATCATCAATAATTTCCTTAAAGATGCGGCGCGCTTCTGCGTCTTCACCAAGTTTCGCGTAACTTTGCCCTAACATAAGCCGCATAGAATCTTTTTGGGTCTGTGTAAGTTTGGTTTTAAGCAGTGCTTGATATGCTTTAATCGCTTCGGCGTACCTACGTTCATAGTAGTGATCATTTGCATCCTGAATAGCGTTTAATGTTTGTATCCTTACTGCTGGGTCATCCTTAGGTTGCACTTGTGCAAAGACATTGGTACATGCACCTATGCAGATAAAGAGGAATAGTGTTATAATTGGTACTGATATTGAAATCCGCTTTAAGTAAATAATTGACTGTATCATTTTTATATTCATAATCCTTTTCGTTACCTATTTCCCATTAAGCCGATGCTTGTGGTGAGCGCCATGCCGTAAATCATACAGGTTTCGTCTATATCAAACTGTGGGTGATGGCACATATTAACAATACCTTTCTGTTCATTTCCTGCACCGACCATCACGAAACATGCAGGAATTTTCTGTGAATAGTACGCAAAATCTTCGCCACCGAGTATTGGCGGTATCGGAAAAATAACATTCTCCTCGCCAACTAACGTTTCGGCTGATGAGACTACCTTGTCAACACACGGTTCATGGTTGTAAGTTACCGGACACCCATCCTGATAGGCAAAAGTATAAGTAGCATTATGCGCATTTGCGATTCCAGCAAGTAGGTTTTCCAACTGTGCCCTTACCCGTTTTTGGACATCTTTGTCCAAAGTCCGCACCGTGCCGCCAAGTGATACAAAAGGTGGAATAACGTTCTTTGCATCTCCCCCATGAAACTGTGTAATACTGACAACCGCTGAGTCTAACGGATCCACATTTCTTGAAACAATTGACTGTGCAGCATTTACAAATTGTGTGCCAACAACAATTGGGTCAACAGTGAGATGTGGAAAAGCAGCGTGTCCACCCCTCCCCGTGATTGTAATCTCAAATGTGTCCGATTGCGCGAGCATGGGACCTGTACACGTAGCATATCGCCCCACTGGATAGAGCGGAAAAACATGAATGCCGTAGATTTCATCTACACCATTAAGCACACCATCTTCTATCATCGCTATTGCACCACCAGGGAACGCTTCTTCACAAGGTTGAAAGATAAATCGGACATTTACTTTGAGTCTGCTTTTGAGATGCGATAGGATTCTGGCAGTACCAATGAGCATAGCAGTATGTGCATCATGTCCACACAAGTGTGCTTTACCATCAATTTTTGATTTATAGGGCACATCAGTTTGTTCCTGAATAGGAAGCGCGTCCATATCTGCGCGCAACGCAATCCGTTTTGTTGCCCCAGAAACTTCTAAATCACCGACAACCCCAGTTTTTCCGATACCAGTTTTGACTGATATGCCGAGGGCATTAAGGGCATCTGCTACAATCCCAGCTGTACGTTCAACATCAAACCGAATTTCCGGATGTTGGTGAATATCGCGTCGGATAGCAACTATGTCATTATAATGGTGGTGGCACTGTTCAAAAATTATATCTTTCATTACGATTATTGATATGTTAAAGTTCTACGTAGAATACTTTTGTGTCCCCGATCATTTTCAAGGCGGTAGATGACAGTATATATGCCGGGAATAGTTTGAAATGCGTTACTATCAAGCACTGGTGTTAATTCAATCTTTGTTGAAGTATCATCTGGTATTTCTCTTTTTTCTATGAATGGGCCATAGCATCTTTCACCTAATGGATTGAGGACTTTCCACGTCAGTGTCAATTGTTTGGGACGCGGCGGGTTGTTAACGTACACTGTGATTTTATCGCCGACAGTGCTACCATCAATACTGAGTATTCCTAATTTTGATAACATCTTCACTGTTAATGTTAACGGCGGCACATACTCAAGATAGCCTTTTCCGGGAATTGCGCGCCAAGTACCACCTGTAGCAAGTGCTATCTGTTTAATAGGCAGATAATCAAGTCCAATCACATCAACGCGAATCTGTTCCTTTTGCAAGGTAGCAATAGTCTCATCTAAGCTATAAGAAGACCTGCCATCGAAATCAGCGTCATGAAATGCAGCATCACTCGCGAGGATAAAGAAACGTTGCGCGTTTCGGCGGAATTTTATCTTTTTCAATGCTGCCATGAGCGCATCTAATCCTGCCTCCGAAATGTCGCCACCGTGATCAACGTCTATCTTGAAAAGCCAGTTTTTGAAGGTGCCGAGATCATCTGTTCGTCCATACGTTTTAGCTTTATCCGTAAATGTTACCAATCCATAAGTAGCATCACGACCATCCCGTTCGAAGGCATCAAAAATGAATTCAAAATATGCGCGGATACCGCGAATATTGTCTACCATACTTGCAGTTTCATCAAGCACAAAAACAATATCAACCTTTTTTGTTGTCGTTGCTGCTGTCAGTTCATGCGCGATATCCCTCATCATTTTGATATAGATTCCGTCAACTTTACCTTCACCCGAATAGCCACCCCCTCCCCATGTATTACCCATCCCTGTTACGCGGAGTGCTTCCCCGCGCTGACTTCCATAATTAATCTTCGGAGTGCCGACTTTTAGCGATGCACCGTTCAGGGTACTATTCGCGTCTAAAACAATCCGCCCTGTATCCGCTTGCGGTGCCGCAGGTGTTTTGTCGGATACGGCTGAGACAGCAAACGGATCACGATTTATTTTAACAGTTGTTTGTGTGTTCGGTTTTTGTGCTATTTCTGTGTTTCGAACAGTGGAAGCACCATTATCTACGGTGCCTCCAGGCTTTCGTGAATCACGCGATCTGCTTTGCCTACGCATTTGATCAGTAGGGATATATTCTTGATCACTTTCAGCTGTTAGCCAATCGGTGTTCAAATCAACGTTTGGTTTCGGTGTTGGCGGTTTTTCGTCTTCTTCTACAGTAGAAGTTTTGGGTTCAGGTGAAGGCGGCTTTTTAAATACTTCCGGCGGTTTCGCTACTGCAGGACGGGGCACCGGAAATATCTCAACGATAGGTCCATCTACGTAAGGATGCTGCAATTCATTTGTTGGAGAAAACCACCAGAGACACACTAACAGCACAATATGGATGATAAGCGAATAGATTAGATATGGATGTTGATTTTTCTTATATTTCATTTTAGCACAAGTCGTATATTTAGGTGTCTACCATACCTCTTTACCAACAGGTTTACCCCAATCTATTTCTTCAGGCTCGTAATCCTCTGGCATTTGGGCAAGTAATGCCTGCAAATCAGTTCGCCTACGCGCTTGCGTAGCTGTTTCAACAATGATTCTACCGTTCTGAATCGTAATCTGGACCTCATCCCCTATGTTTATTTGCGCCGCCTCCAACATTTTTTCCGAAAAGTAGATACCATCACTGTTTTCTGATTTTTGAATCTTGATTATCACAACTTTCCTCCGTAATTGAAAATCATATAAAACTTAACGTACTTCTAATCACGAATATCAGGGACACTCTTATAAATGAAATTCAACAACATCTCCATCATAAATCACATCGTTACGACTGACAGGTTGCCCATCGTGCCATTCAGATCCCCATATCCGAGCAAATTTGAATTCGGCAAAATCTTTGTGTAAACCGAGCGCAGCATCAAGCACAGTTGAACCGTTCGGGAGAACAATCGGAGCATCACGTTCTATCGGTTTACCGGGGGCTTTCGGATAAACACGGACGATGTTTAATGTATTATAAAGTGCTTGCAACAAAGTCTCTTTGCCTTCGCCTGTTTCCGCAGAGATAGGGTATATTTGTAACTCGTCTCCATAAAACTCTGTCAGAATTTCTAACCTGTCTGATGCCCCCGGTGCATCCAATTGATTAGCAACAACAAGGTATCCGACCTCATCATCTTCAATATCGCCACTTTGATCGTTAAACACTGTTAACACGGCATCTAATTCGTCTAACAGACCATCGCTGGCAAGACTCACGACCCCTAAGCGTAAATCCGCATTTCTGACTAACGTCAACACTGTTGACGAAATGAAATCCTGCATAATAGAAGGTGTATCAATAAGTTGGAATTGGATATTTTCATAGTGGAGCATTCCAACAACAGGCATGGTGGTCGTGTAGGGAGTGGGGGATACATCAGATTTTGCTTTTGTAAAATTGGAGAGCATAAACGACTTACCGCTATTTGGTGGCCCCAACATTACAATTTGTCCAGCCCCCTGCTTCGGAATATGTTCACTATATCTCTTTTTTCCTGACCCCTTGCCTCCTTTGGCAGACGGACCTTTTTTTATCACAGCAATACGTTTGCGGAGGTCAGATACAACTTTCTCTGTGCCTTTGTGCTTCGGAACAATGCGCAACATTTCCTCTAACAGGCTAAGTCGTTCCTCATCTGTTTTAGCGGCTTCATGTTGATGTTTAAGTTTATAGTATGTTGGCGGTAGATTTGCTGGCATAATTGGACTCCGATTCTTTGTTTGCAATCTCTCTCAAAAACTGATAAAATCAAGAGGTTATTGTCTGAAATGCGGAGTAGTTAATGCTAATAAATATAAGCGTCAAATAAAGTGTTGTTGTGCAAAACGAGTTTATGGAATTGCTAATTTGTCTTAACATAATATCAAAAATACATTTCTTATGTCAAGTCGTTTTAAGTGTTTATCTAACATACTCTCTATAGTTCTAATCTATGCTACTTGTTTATTACCATTTTTACTTTCAACTTTCGCATATGCTGATCGTGGAGATGAACTCATCAAGGAAGTGCAATCCGATTCGCTGGTTTCACACGTGACAGCACTACAGGAAAATATCGCGTATTCTCGGAATGTGCTGGCGTATCGCACACGCAGCGCGCATCATCGTGAGGCAACGAATAACGTGGTGGATTATATTAAAACCAAGTTACTTAGTTACGGACGACTACAGGTAAGTGAACAGGTTGTGGGCGGCATTCGAAACGTTATTGCAGTGCTACCACCTAAGCCAACTTCATCAAGCAAACACATCTTTATTATTTGCGCACATTACGACACGCAAGCAGCACGAGAACCGAATTGGAATCCGTTGGCATCAAGTGCCCCAGGAGCAAACAAAAACGGCACAGGCATGGCGGCAATGTTGGAAATCGCCAATGTCTTAAGGCGGTATGAATATGACCATGAAATAAGATTTATAGCGTTAGGTGGTGAGGAACTCGGTTTTCTGGGGAGTCGCAACTATGTTCGTAAAGCAGTTGGAAATGGCATCTCTCAAAATGATGCTTCAACGCCAAAGCGTACACCAAACTCCGAAAAAATTGCCGCTGTTTTCAACTTAGACATGCTCGGATTCAACTGGAAAAGCGACTTAGTTGAAGTAATTTCCAATAGAGATTCAGTGTGGATAAGCCGCGCCCTCGCAATTTCTAACACATGGTACGACATCGGCTTGAAAATACGGCGAACACATGACGAATTTATTGACATCTCATCACACAAATCTTTTTGGGATGTAGGGTATCCGGCAGTCACCTTAATTGAAAGTTCAACACCGTGGCGAGATTCGCAAAGCTATGATGCTAACCCGTTCTATCACACATTCAGTGATACAGTTGATAAAATAAACTTCCGTTTAGTGACAAAGGTCACCCAATTAGTTTTGGTCACGGTGGATAGCCTCCTCACGGATATGTTTCAACCGAAGCGGCAGATGCCGCAGGTTACGCTTGAATTACCAGATATCGTCAAACAGAATCCACTGCAAATCACAGGCACATTTCGTTCAGATTTTCCAATTGACATAATTGTGCATCCGAGTGGCGTAGAAGCAACGTTGGACAGAGAACAGCAAACCTACACGGCATCAATTCCACTTTCTCCCGGTGCAAATACCCTTATGGTGGTATCACGGTATCCGCTCGGCGCAGCTTCAGTAAAGCAGTCTGTTATTTTAGAAGAAGGATTCGTCTGGAAGGATGTAATTATATCGCCAAATCCTGTACGTTTTAACAATCGCACAGAATTTCGTGTTGAGGGAAATCTGGAAATAACGGATATGAAGGTCAATATCTATGACGTACGCGGTAGCCTCATTAAAAGAATTGAGGGTGTAGATGATAGACTTGATAAACGGATATGGCGGACATGGTGGAATCAGCAAACATCTTATGGGTTAGCAGTATCCGGTGGGATTTATATCTGCCACATTTCTGTTGTGGTAAAAGGTGAAACATACACTATCGTGAGAAAGTTGGCTATTATGCGGTGAAAGTGGCAGATAAATAGTAGGACATCAAAGGGGGTTAACGGATGTAAATTTTTTCTTAGGGTAGTGGGAGAAAAAGAAAAGGCAGGTACCCTTTCGGATACCTGCCTGTGAAAGTGTGTGATGTGAACGCATCATGGTTTATTAGGGCGACGGAAAACCGTTGTGATAACCTTGAACGCTACATGCCCCGGAATAGTTGTTGTTCGAATCATAAGTAGATACCACAGGCAGTAGTATTGCGTTTACTCACAGCCATATGCGTCACTGTCAGGACTGCAGACGTACAACGTGTAACTGGCCGTAATCGCAGCCCCACTCGCCGCATCCGTCCCAGACACCGAAATCACATAATTCCCAGGATTGGCTAAAGAGTAACTCAACTGCGATGTCAGACTCCCAGAAGTATCGGTAGACACCAACCGCGGCGATGTATTCCACGGATCCTGAATATACCAAGATATATAACTCGGTGCAGCCCCCAACGTCAAATCCGCCGTGTGGGTATCCCCCACAGCCGTAGTATACGATCCATCACCCGGCGATAAACTCACAGAGGCAGGCGCGGGTGCAGGCGGGGCAGGTATAGAAGTGCCACCGCTGGATACTGTCACCGTATAACTGGCCGTAATCGCAGAACCATCCGATGCCAGTGTCCCAGACACCGAAAACACATAGTCACCACTCACACCCGTGGGGAAAGTGTAACTTAACTGCGACGTCAGACTCCCAGAAGTGTCCTGATATTCCAATGTCCCCGGCGACGACCCACCCGGTGCCTGAACATACCAGAACACATAACTCGGCGCAGCAGTTAACGTCAAATCCGCAGTGTGCGAACTGCCCGCAGTGGCTGTATACACCCCACCCGAAGGCGTGAGCAAGGCACTGTTGCTACTCACCGATCCGAGTGACCATGTGCCCGTCTGCGGATCATAGGTTCTCTTTTTACCATCAGGGATAGTGGCGGGAGCCTGTGGACCATAACTCGGCCTTTTTAGATCATAGTCTACCAAATGGTGACTATGATATTGCGTTACATGCTGCGCTGCAGCAGAATTTTCCCACATATAGCAGTTTAAACCGTTATGATCCGGACAATGATCCAAGTGAACACCATGCCCAATTTCATGTGCAACGGTGCTGGCAATCATACCAGATTTTGTTTGACCCGCCCCGAGTCCTCTCATAATACGCCTAATAAAAATATTCCCTTTTGTATGAGAGGAGGGAGGTCCTATTCCCATCTCCCCCCAGACTTTATTATCAGGATCCTTTCTATCAAAGGCTATATAATTGTTTTTTAGTCTGATGGCGTAAACGTAAACCGTGCCAGTTATGCCGAATCGTGTGCCTCCTCCTATTAAAAAGTCATATACCACTCCACCATCGTGATCAACTTCGTTTAGTCCCACGGACCAGACTGACATCCCTGGTAAGCTCCCTGCGGAGCTGAGGCCAGATTCAAGCCTCAGAAATACATCCCACGCCTCCGGATCCGTATCTGTCCAGCTGCCGTTGATGTAGAGGCCACGATACTCATCAAGCACAGTGAGGGCATCGCCGCGTTGTGTGTTCGGAGCAGCGGGTCCGCTTTCTTCATCCCAATCCGCAACATAATTTTTGGTCCCATCGTTTTTCCAGCAATCCGCAATCTTATTACCATTAGCATCGCGGGGGATAACGATAACAATCGGAAATGCCTCTGCGACAGAACTGCCGCCTGTTGAGAACGTCAACTTACCATACGCAGCGTAATCTGCACAGTCAACACGAAGGGATATCCACTCCGTCTGCGGAGAACCTGTTTTATTCGTTCCAATCGGATGGCTGAGTGATACGTTTGTAGTGCCTACACGCCACCCAGAATTATGAAGCAAGTCTTGACGTAATTCAAGATCGTTGTATAAGGACATACGATTACCACATTCCCCGAGATAGTTTGTCACATCAGAGAGCGTTGCGATCAGCCTGCCCCCCGAATAGTGGGGCGGTTTGGTCACCTTCACCCTAAAACTTAACGAATCGCCAGCTGTAGGCCGCCAATCTGTTGACAGCTCCGTGGCAAGATTCGGGACTTCAATAACGACTCGGGCACTTCCCGAACTTTCTGCAACGTATCCAAATGCCAAGCATAAGATACATAAGGTCTTCACTAAAATTCTTGTCATTTTCATAATTAAATTCTCCTTTTTGTATCGCAACCTGTTAGGTTGCGGACTAAGATGCACAACCTAACAGGTTGTGCTACATAATAGGGTGTGTTCCGTTTTGCACAACCTAAATGAAGTTTAAGAAAATAAATCGGTCCTTTGGCGAGGTTAGGAAACCTCGCCAGCGAGGGAGTACACCTGCCTTGTACGGATAGAAAATTACCGAATTAATAAATTAATCTTCATATAGGTTGTGCTACACTGGTTGTGCTACTCCTTCTTGTTTCGTTGATTGTTACGGCGCGGCGGTTGTCGTTTCTCCTCAAGAAGCCGTTCCACCGCTGCCGCAAGGTCAGGGTCCTTGTCTTTGAGCCTGCGAAGCCCATTCGTTCTGCCGTGCCGTTCCATCAGTTCAAACGCACGCACAAGCCGCTCAGGAGACACCGTTGATTTACCACCTTTGAGATGGATTGCAAGTTCTCGCGCCAGAAAGTCATTCGTGTCCATTTGGGATTCCTCTTGCATGATGCGTTCTGCCCATTTGATAAACTCGTCAAATTCTTTCTGCACCGCTGCTTGTTGCCTACGTTGAAATTCTGCACGGGCGGCTTCTGCATCTAACGGTTGATCTTCCTGTGGATGCGTCTCCCGCGATGGGAGTTCTGGAAGCCAAGGTGTCTCTTTCGCAGCGGGGGGGCCGTTTCTCTTTTGGGATAACAGCGTCCTTATCCATAACCGCTTCGTCACGGGACGGAACCGTTTGTCGCTCCAAATGAATCGGTGTATACTTCGGTTGACCTGCATCAATCCAACTCAGGTGTGATCCAATTAATGGATCACGAGGCCAAATTGTTAGGTGTTTCCTATAATAGAGCCATGCCGTTTTCAGATCGCCCAGACGCTCGTATACCATTCCAATATCACCCACACCACGGGTAGGATCCAGTTTGTTCGCTTTTCTGAGGTGTTCTAATGCGCCCTCCGGATCATCGTAATGCGTACGATAGGCTAAATTAAGCAAAGCACCGAGGTGGTTCGGGTCTTTCGCAAGTATTTCTCTATACCCCGCTGCAGCTTTCGCATCGTCCTGCTCGTGAAGCATTAGATGCTCCTTCGCCTCAAAATTGTCAGGATTTTCTACAAGTGCTTTTGCAGCGTATTCATTAACTTTTTCCCAACTTGCACGTATTGCCTGCAGATATTTAAAAGCACGGTGTGCGGACACTTGATCTAAGATCGCCTCGTTATACGTACCATGCTTTTCCAGAAAAGCAATCGCATCTTCAGGGTTCATATCACCGGCAAGGATTTCAAGTCTTCTTTTGTGTGCTGCCGCGGTCATGAATTTTTCGCCATTTCGTATTTCGTACGCCGTCCCTGCAGCCGCCATTTCCCTGTGCAACTTGTAAAGGCGCGTTTGGAGATCGGTTGACAGTGGCGGGGGTGTTTCCGGATGATCATGACCGCCGTGTGTCGTCCCAGAACTTTTGCGTGCGTCCGTATTGACACGCACAGGTCTACGTTTTCTCGGCACTTCAGCGTCATTCGGTGTCTTGCGTTCAGTATCCGGTGTGTGTTCCGCAACCGCAGGCATCTTCTGCTCTGGCTCACTTGTCTGCTGTTGCACACGGTGCATCACAATAATGCTCCCAATACCGAGACCGATAACGATACCGAGAACCCAATACCAATTGTTTCTAAAGAATTTCATGTCAGTTACTCCTTTTATTGATAGGAATTGTAACGAATATGCACAACCTAAAAGGTTATGCTACAAGAAGGTTACTCCTTTTACCAATAGGAATTGTAACGGCACTGCTCTGTGCAGCAGGCACGTTGGATAATATTAACATGTTAACTAATAAGAAAGACTGTGTAGCCGTGTCCTCTATTGTGCTTCATATTTATAGCATGAAGCAAGTTAAGTGTTTAGACAGGCCTACAAGGGCAGGTGAAAATGAGATAGTTTTACTATCCTTGTAGGGGCTGCTGGTCTCTATTCCAATATAGACATCAAGTCCATATTAGTGTTATAATAGAAACCAGCTCTGTCAGGTATCCTCTGGCAGTGCTAAGCATCGGCAGTGTTTTAGAAATCGTTACACTGTCGGTGCACTGATTAGCACGCCCCAACGTTAAAAATCCACGCGTTTGCCGCGAATCCCCAACGTCAATTACATATTATATAATAATACATAATAAATGTCAAGAAATTTGTGCGTTCCTAACATTCTATTGCACATTATACTACAAGACCCGAAAAATGTCAAATTAAATTTAAAAAATGTAATTTAAGAAAATTAAGGCAATTTTTCAATGTTAAAAGTTCGTAGTTGCACAATTTATCTTTTTATTTGTTTTGGGTGTGTATGGGGAGAGGATAGGAAATAATCCGTAAAATCTGCGGAATCCGTGCTCCTAACTAAAAATAGTAGACAAACGCGGTATTTTGTGGTATAATTAGACATATTATACACAAGAAAAAATCTGAAATGTAGGAGTTTACATTTTGCATAGACAATCAGCAAAGAAACATGCACGCGCGGATGCAAAAAAAACGCACGCGAAACAGACACCGGAAAGCGGCTCTCAGAACTTCGCTCAAAAACACCGAATTAGCACTGCAAGAAGGTGACGTAGAAAAAGCACAACAACTGTGTAAAACCACTGCAAGTTTACTTGACAGAGCAGCAGGTAAAGGTGTTATCAAAAAAGGCACTGCAAATCGCCAAAAATCGCGCATCGTGCGCCAATTGAACGCCCTCACTGCCTAATCGCCCTATAATAACCTTAGCGTATAGGGAAGATGAATATGAACGCACGCGAAGTTGCATTGGGATGCTTGTTAGAACTCTCTGAAACCGATGTGCCAATTGCGCTTGTCATTGACAATGCATTCAAGCAATCCAGGCTAAAGGGGCGTGAGCGTCGATTAGCAAACGCTCTTGTTTATGGCGTTGTGCGTTGGCAACAGCAACTGGATTGGGTGCTGAAGCATTTTATCAATCCACAATTTCGGTTAGATACGAAGCATCGTGCTATCCTTCGGCTCGGTGTTTTTCAGTTGTTACACCTTGACGGTATTCCTCCGCATGCCGCAATTTTTGAAACCGTCCAACTTGCAAAAGGGAGTCGGAAGACAGTCGGTTTTATCAATGCTGTTCTGCGTTCAGTGCAACGCGAAGGAACAGAATTATCCTTTCCATCTCTTGACACACATCCCATAGAACATATAGCTTTCTCTCTATCATATCCGAAATGGTTAGTGAAAAGATGGGTTCAAACACGCGGGTTATCTTGGACCTTGGCATTTTGTAAAGCAAGCAATCAGGTAGCACCGCTCACCTTCCGTGTGAACTCCCTCCGAACAGATCGCGACGAACTTTGTCAATCACTTAAGGCAAATGGTTTCTCTACCAGACTTTCTAAAATTGCTCCAGATGGAATTGTAGTTGAAAATCTGTCAATCACTACGGACAAGACAGTTGCTGATTCTAAAGATGAAATAACTTTAAAAGATTTGATAAATCGTCATGATGTGTATGTGCAAGATGAAAGTGCGATGTTAGTTCCATATCTGCTCATGCCAGAATCTCCCAAGTTAGTTGTGGACCTATGTGCAGCACCAGGGGGTAAAACAACACACATCGCGTGTATAATGCAGAATGCCGGAAAAATCATCGCCGCTGATATTTCAGAAAAGAAAATTGCTGTGTTGACAGAAAATTGCAAACGCATCGGTGTTCAGAACGTAAAAACCCGAACAATAGATGCCACAAAAACGGATCTCAGTTTTATCAGTCCTGCAGATGCTGTGCTTATTGATGCGCCTTGTTCAGGATTCGGCACACTTCGACGGCATCCCGATATCCGTTGGAACAAAACACCTGACCAAGTCCGTTCACTTAGCGACTTACAGTACCGCCTCTTAGAAAACGTTGCGCCGCATATCAAGCCAGGCAGTGTTTTAGTCTATAGCACTTGTACAATTGACCCCACAGAAAATGAGGAAGTCATCAATCGGTTTTTGCAGAATTTTCCGATGTTTACCTTGGAACAGGCAAGTGAATTCTTACCTGATATTCCGCAGAGTGCGATAACGTCAGAAGGCTTTCTGCAAACTTTTCCTCATGAGCATGGAGTCGATGGAACGTTCGCTGCGAGACTTCGCCGTCCCTAACTATAACGAATGATTGATTTTAATCTGTATGTCATTACAAATAGGCACTTGTGTGCCCCCACATCATTACTTGCAGTGGTCTCAGAAATTTTGGATGTCGGAGTGAAAGCAATCCAGTTACGCGAAAAGGATTTAAATGATGTTGCATTATTCAAGCTGGCAAAACCGATTTCAGATTTGTGTAGAACGAATAACGCCCACTTGTTTATTAACACTAATGTCAAAGTCGCGATGGATATAGGTGCTGCTGGTATCCATCTACCTGATACCGATGTGTCTGTAGACGAAGTGAAAGCAGAATCAGACTCCAATGTGCTTATCGGGTGTTCAATACATGGTGTTGATGCTGCCAAAAAACGAGAGATTCAAGGTGCTGACTTCATCACCTATAGTCCAATCTATCCGACAGTAACTAAACCACAATATGGTTCGGCAGTTGGTGTAGGAAACTTTGAAAAGTTGGTAAAACAGGTTAACTTGCCTGTGTTTGCACTTGGTGGGATAACGCCAGCACTTGTTAGTGAGTGCTTGGGAGCGGGGGCATCGGGTGTTGCTGTGATGTCAGGTGTTATGTCACCGATAGGCGCAGCACAACGCGCTCAGGAATACCTAAGTGCTTTGTGTTATAAACAAGCCTAAGTATTTATAGTCCAATGGACGATTAATGGACACTTCTGTAAAGCAACCTGTCCGAAGATTAATATATTAATTCGGTAATTTTCTATCCGAACGAGGCAGGTGTACTCTCCGCTGGCGATGTTTCCTAACCTCGCCAAATTACCGATTTATTTTCTTAAACTTCATTTAGGTTGCGTCGTTTATGCACAACCTAACAGGTTATGCTACAACTACTGTTGCCCGTTATGTCTCCAAAACCGGTTTATCAAAGTGTCCCAATAATTTCAACGTTCACTATATGAGCTCGTTAAATTCCCTGAAAGGTAATGACTCTAATCATGAGAAAAACAATACGAAACATATTCTTATGTCTAATTCTGCTAAATATCGCATGGATGGGAAGTGCAGATGAAAGCGCACTCAAAAATCCAGATGGTTCATGGAAATGGACCAATCGCCTTATCCATGAAACAAGTCCGTATCTACTGCTGCACGCACACAATCCCGTTGAATGGTATCCTTGGAATGATGAAGCGTTGGAACGCGCGAAAAAAGAAAATAAGCCGATCTTTCTCTCCGTTGGATATTCCACGTGTTACTGGTGTCACGTAATGGAGCGGAAAGTCTTCTCAAACCCAGAAATCGCTGAGCAGATGAACAAGAACTTTATCAATATCAAAATTGATAGGGAAGAACGACCCGACTTAGACGAAATCTATATGACCGCAACGCAGCTATTAATGCAACGTGGTGGGTGGCCCAACTCCGTCTTTCTTACCCCTGATTTGAAACCTTTCTTTGCTGGCACGTATTTCCCTCCAACAGATATGCCGAACAGACCCGGTTTCCCAACGATTTTGAATGCAGTGCATGAGGCATGGATTACGCGAGAAGCAGAGGTACTTGACTCTGCGAATCGGATAACACAAGTCATTGAAGGTGCAATAAGTACAGGATTTACCGCCCTCACTGCTAAATCCCTTGATCGTTCCCTTATCTCAGACGCTGTAACATACCTACAAACTAACTACAAACAAGCTTATGGCGGATTTAGTGGTGCTCCTAAATTTCCAAGTCCTGCGAATCTGGAATTTTTGTTGAAGGAATATGAACGCACTGCCGATCAATCGCTCTTAAAGATGGTGACACACACCTTAGATATGATGGCTTATGGTGGGATTTATGACCAAATCGGCGGCGGATTTCACAGATATTCTGTTGACGCAAAGTGGCTCGTGCCTCACTTTGAGAAGATGCTTTACGACAACGCGCAATTGGCGAAATTATATCTTCATGCATATCAGTTAGCAGAAAAACCGCAGTACCGTCGCATTGCTGAAGAGATATTCAGTTTTATTTTTCGCGAGATGACAGCACCTGAAGGCGGATTCTATTCAGCGTTAGACGCAGAGACAGACGCTGAGGAGGGAAAATACTATGTTTGGACAGCAGATGAAGTTAAAAACGCTCTCCCTCAAAAAGATGTCCAACAATTCACTTCCATTTACGGTGTGGATAAGGGTCCAAATTTTGAAGGCAAAAATGTCCTCTATGTTCCAAATGGTACAGATGCGGAAACTGCTTTAAAATCCTTAAAATCTGCGCGAGAAAGACTTTTAGCAGCTCGGTCTGAACGTGAACGTCCACTGCTGGATACAAAAATTATTGTCAGTTGGAACGGCTTAATGATAGATGCACTTGCCTATGGATACGAAGTGCTTGGCGAGGAGAAGTATCTCACCGCCGCATCAAACGCCGCACAGTTCATACTTGACGACCTGAGACAACCGAATGGCGAATTATGGCACACGTATACTGCTGGCGTTACCAAGTACGATGCATATCTTGATGATTACGCCTTCTTTGTCCGTGGTCTGAGCGGATTATATAATGCCACGGAAGATGAACGTTGGTTACGTGAAGCGACAACGCTAACCGACAAGATGATTGAACTCTTTTGGGACAACAAAAATGGCGGGTTCTATTTCACAAAGGCAGATGCAAAGCAGCTGATTGTCCGCACAAAAAAACCTTATGATTCCGCAATTCCTTCTGGCAACGCAGTGGTAGTGAACAACCTTTTAATGCTTGATACAAGTTACCGAAATTACGCCAAGAAAACACTTCTTAGTTTTGCGCAAGCGATGGAGCAATCCCCCTCATCTTTCATGCACATGCTCTATGCGCTCAACGGGTACTTAAATTTAGGTGAAAATCCTGACACGTCTGTCTTGCCAAACTTACCTTTAGGTGAATTAGAACGAGATGATTCAACGCAATCACTTGTAACAGCAACGGCTAAAATAAAAACGCCCACTAAAGGCACGCATATTGATGTAGATGTCCAAGTAAAAATTGCAACGGGTTGGCATATTAACGCAAACCCCGCAGGTCAGGATAACTTAATTCCGACCACTGTTACTGTAGCAAAAGATGCTCCAGTTGAGATTGTTGAGATAAAGTATCCGAAAGGAAAATCTGTGCAGTTTGCGTTTAGCACCGAATCCTTGAACGTTTATGAGAAAACGTTTACAATCCCTCTGAAGTTAAAAAAGAAACCGAATACCACTATCAAGAAAAACATTCCGATCACTTTAAAACTGGACTACCAAGCTTGCAATGATACGGAGTGTTTGTTACCACAAACATTGGACATCCTGTTGAAGTTAGAATAAAAGACTGACTTCCTCACATTCATGCGCTATAACTCATCTACATTTGCACGGATCTTCTGGAACGCATCTAAAATCAATTGCATATCATCTGTCCCGCCTAAAAACATAGCATGTCCAAAACTGCAAACCTCTTCCTGATACACCCGTTCTGCTTCTGGGCAGTGAACCTTGCTATAATCAATTGCCCGGTCACCAAGATATTCACGAGGCAACCCAAGTTGGTCAAACAACTCTGAATTACCAAAAGGACCTTCGTTATAAATAGGTTGTCCATGTGCACCGACACCACACGGAACCCCCTCTGCACCAAGTGCTTCTAAAAATCTGCCGCGTGAGATGCCACCGAATTCCGCAGAAACGAAGCGGAAATCCCAATAGTAAAAACACCATCGGGTGACGCGTTCGTCCCACGGAATCGGATGAATACCCTCTATCGCCTCCATACCCTTCATAAGATATGCAATATTTCGTTCCCGCGTTTCTACCTGTTCATCAAGCCTTTCCAATTGAGACAATAGGAGCGCAGCTTGAAGATTTGTCATTCGCATGTTCAAATTTGCGACTTGATTAGCAATGTTTGCGAGTGATTCATCGTTTGTTATCACCATTCCACCTTCACCGCACGTCAACGTCTTTCCTATCTGAAAACTGAATGTACCAAGATGTCCTATTGAACCCATCCCTTTTCCGCGCCATTGTGAACCGTGTGCATGCGCGCAGTCCTCAATTACTTTAAGATTGTGTCTTTCAGCAATATCCATAATCGCGTCCATATCGGCAGGATAACCGCCGTTATGCACCGGGATAATTGCTCGCGTTCGCGGGGTGATTGCCGCCTCAATTGCATCGGGCGCAATGTTATAGGTGAGTGGGTCTATGTCAACGATAACCGGCACTGCATTCACGCACACAACTGATGTCCCTGTCGCGACAAAAGTGAGCGCCGGAACGATGACCTCATCACCCGCTGTGACACCAGCCGCCTTTAGCGCACACTGCAACGCCACAGTGCCGTTTGCAAGCGGAATACCGTATTTGGCATCCTGATACGCGGCAAACTTTTCACCGACTTCATCCACTTTTTCGCGTCTGTTCCAAGCACCGCTACGTAGGACCTCTAACAGTGCGTTTTCCTCTGTTTCATCAAAAATTGGCCAACTTTTACCTAACCCGCTTTTGACAACGGGTTCACCACCGTTTATTGCTAACTTTGCCATATCTATGTCCTCCTACTTTCTCAATACCTTGATTAGTTATCAACTCCTATAAGTTGTAAGTTTGGAATCTGTTTGTCAAGTTACGGCAGATTTTCAGCAAACCAGTCCAATGACGGCCATATTTTGCATACATCTGCGATTAATTTCGCGGCCCTTGCCTGAATTTCATTGATATCCCATGTATCATGTTCGCAAATTTCGTTATTCAGTTGTAAGATTGAATGTTCATTTAAAGCCCCTTTCTTATCAGAAAATGGAGCATTGCTCATACTTGAATTAAGTTTCCTTGTCACGAGCGTCAGGTTTCCTATACTTTGCAATAAATGATCTCTTGCTAATGCAAGATTAAATGCATCCGAATAGGACTCCTCAGGTAAATTAGCTCTTGAAGGGTTATCTAAATGGTTCATTCGCTAAGTTTTTTTCTATGATAGAACCGTAGGCACCTAACTTGTAGATAGGTTGCTGTTGCGGTTTTTTCTTTCATTGATAAGGGTGTTTATGTTCATTCCACCAACCTACCGCCCCATTGAGCACCTCTGTGAGTTCCTCAAGCGTTTCAAACCTTCTCCCTTTCAGCACAAGAGACTTCAGTTGTTGCCACCAAGGTTCTATCAAGTTGAGCCAACACGCATATTTCGGGATAAACTGCACTCTAATCCCCGGCCACGCCAATAACGCAGTCTTCACATTCCGACTATGATGGATTGAGAGATTATTCTCAATCAAAAGCCATTTGTCTGAAGGAAACTTTTCTATCACTTTCTCAATCAATGCAATATGACCCGCACTATCCCTACGCTCCGAAATCACTATTTCTGCTTGACCTATTGACAGTTCAAACGCACCATGAACCCACACTTTTCCTCTATGACCATAATCCGGTTCAAAAGTCGCACGATGTGAACCCGATTGCCAAACCGAACCCGGATATGTCTTGACTGCTAACGGGTCCATCTCATCAATACAGATAACACGTGGCTGTGGCGGTGCGGAACTATAGGCTGCTATGATGGGCCCCTTTTTCTACAAACGCCTCGTCTTGTTTCTCCGCTTCACGAAACCAACTCTGTTGACGCTTCCAATGCAAACCCTCCTTTTTTAGCCACTCCCAAATTTTGAATCTGAAAGATGAATACCTGTTCTCTCTCTAAACGCACTTTGCAAGCGTTTCAGTGTCCACAACTCAAAGGGATAATCAAGACTACGCGGCTTTTGCAAAACTAAATCTATCAGTTGGATCCACACTTCGGTTGAATGGGGGCGCGGTTTGCCACTTTTCGGTTTATCAGCAAGTCCTTTGATACCTGCTTCATTGAAACGTTTGACCCAACACGCACCAGAGTTGATCGATTTGAAACCTACCTGTTTTGCAGATTGGGTCGCTGTGAGCGTCGCGTCATCAAGTATGTTGATAATCAACTTGGCACGCTACACCATCCGATAAGGTTGCGGGCGTGAACTCGAAAGTGTTCGAAGTTCTGCTACTTCTGATTCACTGACTTCACGAAGGTAATGAATTCGTTTGCCCATCAAAATTCTCCTCTCCATTTTGATCCAATAGATAGGAGAATAATACCATAGATAGAAAAATTATACCATAAAATCTTGGCGAGTCAACCACTAAAGAGGCTTTGAATGACGTTTTCTATAAACATATCGTCCCTACGGGACTGAAGATTGGAATCTATTTGATTTCTATCAGATGTCATAGCTCAGTACAGTTCATCGTTTGTCGTAACGATGTTTTCGATTTCCGAACTTCTACGTGCTTCCTGAAGTGGAAGTGTATTTATCAGGACCTCTTCGCTTGGCAGTTGCTTCACCAAGGCATTTGCCCTCGAAAGCTCAGTCATTGCCGATATGCACGCTTTGAGAATGTCACGCGATTCAAGGTCTATAGCGGGCGGAAGTTCAGGAATATCGTTCCATGGAAGATTTGGATTGAATTGAGGCATTGTTGTCACGAGTCTTAGCAACCGGACATGTATAATTTTTGGCGGTTTTTATACATATCGGCGTTGATATGTATAATTTGTATACATATCCACCCAGACATGTATAATTTTTGGCGGTTTTTATACATATCGGCGTTGATATGTATAATTTGTATACATATTGATTGATCATTAACTAAACAAAGCTCTCCGGATTTGCCGCACCGCTTGCCGAATCCGATCTTCATTTTCCACAAGAGCAATGCGGATATACCCCTCACCGTTATGTCCAAATCCGGCACCCGGAGAGACACAAACCTCTGCCTCATTCAGGAGTTTCATTGAAAAGTCCAAAGAATTGAGATGTTTCCACGTTTCAGGAACGGGTGCCCAGACAAACATAGAAGCTTGCGGTTTCGGCACTTTCCAACCAATTCGGTTTAACCCATCAACAAGCACATCACGGCGTTTCCAATAAACATCTGTATTTTCCATGACCACATCTTCAGGTGTACGCAGTGCCATAATCGCTGCAATCTGAATAGGAGGAAAAATGCCGTAATCGTAATATCCTTTAATCCGGGCAAGTGCTTCAATAATATCACGGTTTCCGGCGGCAAATCCACACCGCCATCCCGCCATATTATACGACTTAGACAGTGAGATAAATTCAACACCAACATCTTTCGCGCCTTTTGCCTGCAAGAAACTTGGCGCCTTATACCCGTCAAAGACAATATCCGCATAAGCCAGATCGTGGATCACCAGCATATCCTGTTGTTTAGCGAACTGGACAACCTCTTCAAAGAAATCTAATTCTACGACTGCGCCAGTCGGATTGTGTGGGAAACTTAATATCAACACCTTCGGCCTCGGCCATATATCACGCGTAATTTCTGCAAGAGAAGGAACAAAATCGTTTTCCTCAGAGAGCGGAATACTCACGACACTTCCACCTGCAAGCACAACACTATACATGTGAATAGGGAAAGTTGGGTTCGGGACCATCGCCAAATCACCATCATCAAGCAGGGCTAAAGCGAGATGTCCAAGCCCTTCTTTAGTTCCGATGACAGCAATCGCTTCCTTATTCGGATCAATGTCTACACCGAATCGGCGTTCATAGTGCCAGCTAACTTCCCTTCGCAGATTGTATATGCCGCGAGATGCGGAATAACGGTGATTCCGAAGTTCCTGAGCCGCTTCCGTTAGCTTATCAATAATGGGTTGGGGGGGTCGGTTGATTCGGATTCCCCATCCCCAAATCAATAATATCTATTCCCTGTTGCCGCCGTTCATGCGTCAACTGCTTGAGTTTGCCAAACATATACGGTGGCAGGCGATTTAAGCGTTTTGAAAATATAGTCATTTTACTGGAGTCCTGATTTATTATCTAATTTTACCATGTTCCCAATATTCCTGCAAACGTTTACCCCAATTTGATATAATTCGTTGCGGACCTTGGTGAACAATTTGTTGTCTATTGAGTTGACTTTCTTGTGCAAGGAGCCTTTCTCGGCACGTCGTAATAATTTCCTGATATTCTGTATTATCAACGAGATTTTCTGTCTCCCACGGATCATTATGTTTATCAAATAATTGCGCAAGTCCAAGCTGTTCGGCATCTGGTCCGGGTGGCACAAAGTCCTCTGCCGCTTTTGGTTTATATTCTGTAACGTATTTATATTGATCAGTGACAATCGCGCGTCCCCAATAATTACTCTCTATGTAAGCATATTCCCGCCAAGCAACATCTTTTCCTTCTGCAAGAGGTCGGAGACTGGTACCTTGTACATCTTCAGGTGGGTCAATGCCCGCGTAATCACAAATTGTAGGAAATAGGTCTACGCCAGAGACGAAATGCGTTTCGTCAAACCGATTTTTCTGAACAAAAACGTTTTCACCTAAACATGCCACAATAAATGGAACCCGCACGCTTTCTTCATAAAGCGAAAACTTCTGAAACATCTGATGGCTTCCGCACGCTTCACCGTGGTCGGCACTAAAGAGGATTAACGTGTTATCATAGAAAGATGTTTGCCTCAGCAGCGATAGCACTCTTCCAATTTCTGCGTCAACTTTTTCAATGAATCTATAGTAATTCCACCTGAAATAACGCCAGTGAAGTTCGTCCCAATTCCGAACAGCTTTTAGGATGCGTGCATGGATAAGTGCGTCATCAACCCTTCTACAGACGCGATGTAATACCGTTTCACGTTCATCGTAGGTAAAGTTTTCAGGTAACGGCGGCAATTCATCTTCTGTGAGAATGCCTTGTTCCACTGGATTTGGAATACGTTTTTCCTCATGGTTGTGTAGGTATTCGCACACATCATGCGGATCAACGTAACCAATTTGCAAATAGAACGGCTCATTACCATCGTAATTCGTCAAAAAATCTGCTACCGCATGCGTAGATGCCGAATCGTAATATGCAGCACCGCCTGCACCTATATCGTGTCCTCCGTAATAAAGCACCTCAAAACTTTCGCGTACATTTCTGCCAGGAACATGCCATTTTCCACAATGGAATGCCCTATAGCCACCAGACCTAAGGATCTGCCCAATATCAGGAATCTCTGTGTGGAGTTGTCCACCGTTGAAAGGCACACCTGTTTCGGACGTGTATAATCCTGTTGCCCAACTTGACCGTGCAGCAGCGCATACAGGATCTGTACAGTACGATTTTTTGAAAGATGTTCCGTTTCGGTGAAGTAGGTCAATATTCGGCGTGTAGAGGGACGGATTTCCGTAAGCCGATATAGCGTTCCAGGAATGCTGGTCTGTGTTAATGAAGAGGATATTGGGACGTTTGCTCATGAAGTGTTCCCCATCTTCTCTTTAAGTATCAACGTCTCAAAAACACTTGAAACAATAACGATGTTTCCGTTTGCATCAATCCACCAATATGATGGCAAAACACCTGTACCGTAAAGGTAATAACCATCAAGTGGGAATGGGGATTGGACTGAATCAAGAAAACCGAGTTGGCATTTCGGTCTCAATTGCTCAAGGTCATTAAGCAAAGCGGTATCTACATTATCGCCTAATGCTTTCATCCTTTCAGAAAGTGCGGGGATAACATCAAAAAGTGCCCAATTGCATGTCAATGGGAGGGAGTTGTTCGCTGTTCCTGCCGTGATTTCTGTTCCATTAATGCAAAGTTGAATCTCTGTGTCTGAGGCAAGGCATCCATCCCACTTCAGTCTGGAATATTTGTCATTACAACTATTTTGAGCATCAACCCGCCAGCTACCATAGAGGGGACGGTAGCATTCATTCTGGCAATGGAATTGGAAACGTAAATCTTCGCCACTCGTTGTATTTTGGTATTGGACATTATAGTCCCAAATATCATCTTTACCCCTTTGGCGTTCAATAATTACTGTTCCAATACCTAATGCCCCTTCCTGATTACCTCTTCTTTTATAACCTCGCCAGAAATTCGGCAAAATCTGATAAACATGCTTTTTAAAATGTTCAGTATCGGTGTTTACGTCACCAGTAGCAGGTTTAACTTCGGGTTCATGAAGTAATTTGATTAATTCCTGCGCGAATTCAGGATTTTGCGAACCATGATTATAGTCAAATGACCAGTGTAGCAGATTGCTATCGTCCATGATTTTACGGGGGTTTTGGTTTATAGTAAAACCCATAATTATTTTCACAGGTACGATTTCGCGCCTCCCTGCTGGCGAGGCGGGGAATCATGGCGAATACCATACGGGGAATGCCTAAACGGCATTCATACCGTTGATTTCTTGATTTCTTCCTAACCTCGCCCTGTGTCCAAGTAATTTTAGATTTTACTATAATTGTTAAGTGTTTGGGCAAGTGTTCTATATGTTATGTTTTTTTGTATTTTAACCTAATGCTTTATCAAGTGCCAATTAATGGGTCTTGAAAAGAGTCGAGAATCGAAGTTCCCTCCTACCATAAGTAGCCTATCGGTAGGAGCGATCTCCGAATCGCGACGGACAATAATATGTTGATAAAGCACTAAGTTGCTACGGGCAAGTTTTTAGACTTGCAGACACTGTTTTAATCTATTTGCAAGAGTTTTGCCCCGCAAACCGTCAGTTTGCGCACTCACAGGCACAATCTAAATGAAGATTAATTTATTAATTTGGTAATTTCCCATCTACACAAGTCATGTGCAAGCCTCTGCTGGCAAGGTTTCCTAACCTCGCCAAATTACCGAAATATTTTCTTAAACTTCATACAGATTGTGGGACAAAGATATTTTATTAGTCCTCCTTAACATATATCATCCCCTCAGGTCCTTTGCCGGATGCGGCTTTATGAGCATATCGGGTTGTTTCAGGTAAGCGGTATCCTTTGCAACATGCCAATGTTAGCATTCGTGCTGAATCAAGTGAAATACGATGTCCAATTGATACGTACACAACGCTAACGTTTGTCCGTGTTCGCAGAACAGTCCCAATAATCTCGTCTTTGTCCAAAAGGTTCGTATAGGCACCTTTTTCTCTGTTTGGTTCAGTGTATTGTCCGCACAAACGAGACTTTGCACATCCAATTGTCGGTTTATCCAAAATTAGCCCTAAGTGACATGCGAGTCCAAACCTTCTTGGGTGCGCAATTCCTTGACCGTCTACTATTACTAAGTCGGGTTCTGTTTGTAAACGCGCGAAAGCCACCAGAAGCGGGGGTATTTCGCGAAACGATAAGTATCCTGGTATATACGGGAAATTGACACGACTTTCAGCAACCACACCGTCTACTACCTGTAAATCAGGAAAACTAAGGATGACAACAGACGCAAGAGCGGTGTTGTTTTTGAACCCAATATCTACACCAGCGACCGTCTTAATTGTCTCAAACCGGTCTATCCGGACTACCTGCTTGCTCAACTCGCTTTGGAGCTGCCGCGCTCGTTCAGTTGTGACATTCCATGAGTGGAGGTCTTGATACTGCATATTGCTGCTCGTGCTGACTTCTCAAAACTGTCACATCTGATTTTTCTTAGTCTGCACAAAATACGATATGATAACGGGAACTGTGTCAGTTGTCAAGCATTTTTTGTGTTGCTTTTTTAATATCAGCGATTCGAGGTTTGGCGATATGTCGGACTCCCGCAAAAAAAGCGTTTAGGATTAAGTAACCAGCACCAATTCCCATCAAGGCACATAAAAAACCAAGAAGTATTACGTTAAACATCAAATTTGCCTCCTGCAACCTAAATTCCATCAGACACTCTACATTAATATTTTAATGTATTTGTTTACATTGAAGGTTTGCATTCTCCAGTTAGTAAATAGAATTGTAAAACCAAGCGTATTTGACTAACTTATTTTTATTGATATTATGTTTTAATTCCATTACAAAACACTTTCACTAACATATTTGACCATTTTGGTGAAATACATAATTGTCACAAAAGTGTTGCAATAAAAACGATATTTCTTTTGCCTGGTTTCAAATCAGTTGTGAATTTCTACTGAGCAAAAATGATGCCATTTAGAAAATAACGGATTCATGCTGCTATTTTTAACTAAACAGAGCTTGCGGGTGATACGGAGTTTTATGGTATATTAGGGGGACACTATGTGGAAAGTTTATAAAAGTATGAGGAGACTTTTATTGAAGAGAATAGTGAAAAGGTGTGTCAAAATTGAGACATGCTTGTGGTAACTTATGTTAATTTACCACAATTATCTGGACATTGGCGAGGTTAGGAAACCTCGCCAGCAGTGGATGTAGAAATATATTGTCCATTTGAAGTGCTCACGTGTTTTTAGATTGGACTATAAAGTGTCCGCTATTCTATATCACTCCGTTTTGTAGACATCTCCCTGTGAGTGAAATCCATCTTTTATAACAACCTCATCAAGGTTATCCTTGTCTACTTGGATAGGTGTAAGGATAATAGATGGCACATCGATTTTGCCGTTGTTAACAGTCTGATCTGCTTTTTGGATAGTTTCTCCCTTAGCGAGTGCTACTGCAGCATGTGCGGCTTCTTTTGCAATTAGGCGAATAGGTTTGTATACTGTCATCGTTTGTGTGCCTTTGACAATCCGTTGGCATGCTTCAAGGGCAGCATCTTGCCCGGAAACGAGAACGGTTCCTGCGAGGTTTTGTCCCTCAAGTGCCTGCACAACACCTCCGGCTGTCCCGTCATTGGACGCAACAACAGCATCTATCTGGTTATTTGTTTGTGTGAGTACCTGTTCTGCTTTGTTAAGCGCGTCCAGCGGATCCCAACCGACTGCCCAATGTTTTCCATCAGCGACTAACCGAATATCTCCGCTATCAATTGCGGATTGTAACGCACGAAGTTGCCCTGTCCTGAGTAGTTGCGCGTTATTGTCGCCTGGATCACCGCCAAGTAGGAAGTAATTTCCTTTGGGTTTTTTGCGTAGCAAATATTCGGCTTGCAAATAACCTACCTGCTCATTATCAAAAGAGATATAGAGGTCCGGTTCACTTTCTCGGATTAAGCGGTCATAAGCAATTACTTTGATTCCCTCTGCATGAGCGGCTTTTACAATTTGAGAGGAGGCAACACTATCTTCGGGAATTACAACGAGGACATCAACACCTTGTGTAATCATATTTTCTGCTTGTTCATTCTGCTTGAGTGGGTCTTCATCTGCAGATTGCACAATAACCTCGGCACCCAGTTTTTCGGCTTCCGTTTTGAAAATATCCCGATCTTTTTGCCACCGTTCGACCCGTAATGAGGCCATAGACAAACCAATTTTAATTTTCTTATTTGAAGTGTCTGCACAACTTAATAACATCGCTGTGCAACATATCAGGACTATGAACAGAGGTAACAACATACTAAGCGATGCACGCTTCTGTTTTTGACTAATTTTACAACTCATTGGTAATTCCTCCACGTTACTGTTTCTTTGTAACTTCACTTGTAGGGATAGATTTTAGTAGATCACCTCTTTTTATCTCACCTGTCTTTTCAACAATCTTAACAATAGAAAGTCTATCATTGCGAATTTCCACAACAGCAACAGTTGCGATTTTCTTCGGTATGTAATCAAGAACATCACCAGTGTCAATATCATGAATTGGATCGCCCTTTGTGTAAACATCAAACTTCTGATCTATGGCTAAACCCCGTGCTGAACCAGCATTGATATAAATCATATCAGGATTTGCACTATCAACATACGTAATTTTAATTGGACGCTTGAGTGCTTCTTCATCTGCTTTCTTTTTCTGTTCGCCCTCATCGTTGGGTGTTTCCCAAGGTGTTATGAAGTTTGGACCGAAGTTATCTCTAAGCTCAACCACTGTCTTAATCAGAGCTTCATTTGTCGTCATACCGAGGAGGGTTCTGTCATATTCAGGGGTTGCAAATTTAATTTTATTGATTTCTGTCGGCTTAACAATCGGACGTAGATTTTTACCTTGTTTTTGTGAAGTTTGCCCGAACCGTAGATGCGTCCCGGATTCAGTCACACTTGCTTCTAAGCCAGAGACCTGCGTCCCAGCAAGACTATGGTAGCGAACAACTGAGATAGGGACAGTTGCAATTTCACTTCCGGATGATTCGTAAAATTTCATGTTTAGTTTTACTAAAGCACGATATCGATAGCCGGTGACTTGCACACCGGTCCTATAACTTGCAGTAATAGATGCGGCCTCCATTTCTTGGCCACCCTCCCTCAATTGACGCGAGGCATGGGCTCTCACGCGTCGTTGGCCGAATTCCTTGATTTCCCCGATTACAATCACGTCTGCGTTGAGATGTTTCGCCAATTCCGCTCGTTGCTCCTTATTAAGTTTTTTCAAATTGTGACGCGAAAGTGTCATCTTAGCCATTGCATCCAGCAACTCATCGCGTGACACCGGCTGGTACACAACGGTTTCAGCGAGTCTTCTATTAAGTAATGTAGGAAACCCTGCTTCCAAATCCCATTTTTTCTTCGTGCCGAAAATTTTCCCGATGAAGTTTGGCATACAACCGCATCCTGTTGATGAATCAAAACGACTCTGGTCTTCAAAACTTATGACTGCAATGCGTTTTGCTGAAGGGTGTGGTTCAGCAGTAGTCGCTTCACCAAAGGAAACAGCAGGAAAAACAAAACATACACCTAATCCTATTAAAAATATGAATGAAATGAAACGTTTCACCGTTTTTACCTCTTTGTTCTAAATTTATCGTTTTTATCAGTTTATCAACTTTCGGAACATTAATCAAGAAAAATCTTGTCTGTTCTGGGTTATACCAAATTAACTTGAAACGTTACAAAACATGTGGTATTATCTTTTTATCTTTATCCTAAAGTACAAAGGAATATTATGCAAAAAAATATATGTTGTTTTTTACATCCATGGGTATACGTTGTTTCTGTTGTCCTAATCTTGTCCGGCTGCGGTGACAAGCAGAACAAGAAATGGCTTACAATTTATGGTGGATCGATAGGAGGAAGTTTTTCACAATTTGCTGGCGGTATTGATCAAATTGTCAAACACAGTGAAGCAAATCTGAAAATATCTGTTGTTGCATCCGCAGGTTCAGTAGAAAATACGCGCCGCGTCAACGAGGATCAGAACGCGCTGGGTGTCGTTTTTGCATCAGAAAGTACTTTGGGGTACCATGGTCAAGAGGTTTTTGCTGAAGGAGAACCAAAGTCAAATATCCGGATGATAACACTGCTTTATTTTGCTTATGGTCAATTCTCAACGCTTAAGAATAGTGATGTCTATGAGTTTAAAGACATCGTTGGGAAAAAAATTGTTTGTGGAGCACCTGGGTCCGGAACTGCACAAACATTAGAACGCCTCGCGAGAGCCGCAGGTTTTTGGGACGAATTTACGCCAATTTATAGGAGCGGCACTGCCGGAGTACAAGCACTTCAAGATGGACAGGCGAAAGGATTTATGTGGTTAGTCAGCGTACCGAACTCGGCTATAATTGAATTGACAGCGATAAAATCTATCCGAATGCTTGATCTTGACACACCTGCTAAAAAGTACGGATTCTATGAAAAGTATCCTTTCTATTTTTCAGGAAAGTTACCAGAAGGTGCTTATGAAGGGAAAGTTGAGCCTGTAAAGACAATTGTGATGCCAACCGTTCTAATTGCTAACAAAGCCGTACCAGAAGAAACAATTTATACTATTTTAAAGCATGTTTATACATCAGACGGACATCAAACAATGCTTAAAACAAACCGAGCGGCAGCAGCTATGACAAAAGAAAATGCTCCGAGGGCTTTTGTCATTCCGCTGCACAGTGGGGCTTACAAATTTTGGAGTGAACAAGGCGTGGAAATCCCAGAGCATGCCATGCCAGTGGACTAAGTTGAAAATGAAAAATAAGAAGATTATCATTATTGGTGGCGGTGTGATTGGACTTGGTATCGGGTGGCAGTTAGCGAAAGCGGGTGCCGCTGTTACCATTCATGAGCGCGGACAAGCCGGACGCGGTGCCTCTTGGGCAGCCGGCGGTATGCTCGGTCCAATTGCTGAAGCACATATCGACGAACTCGATCTACTCAAACTCAGCAATCAAAGTTTAGCACGCTATCCGGAGTGGGTCGATGAGTTAGAGACAGAAACAGAAATGCCAATCGGTTACCGAGCAGAAGGCACGCTCATTATAGGAATTGAACCTGATGATGCATATCAACTTCGGCATGCTTATGACTTACAACAAGATTTAGGGTTGAATGTCGAGTGGTTGAGCGGACAGGAAGCACGTAAAATTGAAAGTGCGCTCTCACCTTATGTGACGGCAGCTGTTCGTTGTGAAACTGACCATCAAGTTGATAACCGATTGATGGCGCAGGCACTCCAGCGTGCCTATCAGGGGCGCGGCGGCGTGTTGCATCAAAATAGCAATGTTGAAAGAATTGTCATAGAAAACGGAACTGCAACTGGTGTTCAAATACAAGACGGTTTTCAAAGCGCAGATGTGTGTATTCTCGCCGCAGGATGCTGGTCTGGGCAGATTAGTGGGTTACCGGATACTGTTATCCCGCCCGTGCGTCCCGTCAAGGGACAGATGTTGGCTCTGCAAATGCGGGAGGGCACCACGCTCAAAAACGTCATCCGTACCGTCAAGGCGAGGTATCCGATGCCAGTATATTTAGTGCCGAGATCCGATGGTAGACTTATTGTCGGTGCAACAACGGAGGAGCTGGGGTTTGACACGGATCTAACCGTTGGGGGTGTATATGAACTCCTCCATGGGGCATGTGAAGCTGTGCCAGGTATTTACGATCTGCCACTTATTGAAACGTGGACAGGTTTACGTCCGGGTAGCACAGACAATGCCCCGATACTCGGTAAAACACCTGTTGAGAATCTAATATACGCAACAGGGCACTATCGCAACGGCATCTTACTCACACCCATCACAGCTTACGAAATCTCTAAACTGGTTCTGACGGGTGAGACTTCAGAGACAATCGCTCCGTTTCATTTGGGCAGGTTTTCAAAGGAGCAGGATCATTAAGACATGTGTGAGTGGATTAACAGAAAGTGCTATGACATAATATTTGCATTTAAATAAAAAGTAATGTATAATAAGATATAGAAAAAATATGGGGTGCTCTTATCTGATTAAGAGCTGAGAAAACACCCTTTGAACCTGATCTGGGTCATGCCAGCGTAGGGAAATGCAAAAACGAATTGCGCGCCTCTTGTAATGAGATTTTCAGCCGCTTCCTTTTTGGTGCTGCCAAGGCAGTAGATAGAACCCTGGCATGCTCCCTGTACCGTAAATGGAAGACGGTTTTTGTTGTTAAAGCAGTGCCTATGTTCAGCAAAATTGTGTTGCCAGTGGCTATCCTATTGGCTGTGTTGGGAATATGGGAAGCAGCAGTATACTTTTTAGATATAAAACGTTTTATTTTACCCGCACCCTCAAAAATTGTGGTGACACTATTCGTAGAACGTGAACAATTGCTGCAACATTCGCTCGTAACACTACAGGAAATGCTTTTTGGATTTGCCCTTGCCGTTGGCATTGGCATTCCATTAGCCGTGCTGATGTTTGAGTTCCCGGTGTTTGAGAAAGCGTTCTATCCTTACGTCATTGGTTCACAAACGGTACCAGTGTTTGCAATTGCCCCGCTTTTAGTGCTTTGGCTCGGTTTTGGGATCGCCTCAAAAGTCATTATGGCTGCAATAATTGTATTTTTTGCAATTGTGCTGAATACATTAGACGGCTTGAAATCCACCGATACCGATACTGTAAACCTATTTCGAATTTTGCAGGCAACACGGTGGCAGATTCTATGGAAAGTACGCATGCCATCAGCATTGCCGTTTATCTTCTCAGGCATGAAAATTGGCATATCAATATCCACGATTGGGGCAGTGATAGGTGAATGGGTCGGCGCAAGTGCGGGACTTGGTTATCTCATGTTATATGCAAGTGGGTTAGCGCAGACTTCACTCGTATTTGCTGCTATTTTCTGCCTTACATTTTTAGGCTTAAGTCTTTTTACTCTGATGACGTTGCTGGAACGATTCGCAATGCCGTGGCGATGGCATCAGAAAAACATATCAGATGTCTGATAAGTGTATTCAAATCACTGCGGAGAATTTTCACATGAAACAGCATTTTATAGTAAATCTTAGAAATAAATACACACTTTCGCCCTCCCGCGGTAGGCACGGTTTCCTAACCGTGCTGGTGCGAAGTGTCTCATTAATTCTAAGATCCACCATAAGATACTATCAACATTAATTTTCGTTTCAATAAATAGGAGGAATTTCTGATGAAAACGAATTTATGCTCTATTCTCTTTACACTGTTTTTGGTTTCAACGTTCTGTCTATCCCCATGTATTGCCCAAGAGTATATTGCCGGTCCATGGCTTTGGATGATCGCGCCAACCGAACCAGCAGAAGGTGGCGCAATTTCCACTGATGTGGATTCACTTGCGGTTGCCAGTGGCGGCGACATCACAGAGGTAGATGTTGCGACTAACGGGGCAAACGCTGGAGACTTTGTCGGTGAATATGCGTGGACACTCGATGAACTTCGCTTTAATGATATTGAGAACACCTATAACTTCGTTGGTGATATTGATAACCTTACGGACCTTTTCCATAAATTAGGGTGGACAGATGGTGAAGTGGTTGATCATTCTGCTTATGCTTTGATTACGCTTGAATCTGCGCTCGATCAGAATGGTGTGACGATGAGCGTTGGCAGTGATGACTCTGTAAAAGTGTGGCTCAACGGTGAGGTAGTTCATAAAAACCCAGTAGACCGGGGCTCAGGGGGCTATCAAGATACATTCCAAGTTAACCTAAAACAGGGCGACAATCTGTTGTTGGTCAAGGTAAGTCAGGCTTGGGGAAATTGGAGTATGTTCATCGGTGTGGATGCCGATGTAAAAGCAATCTATAAAGCACCACTGACCGAAATAGAGAAAGTCGTGCTGCTGCTCGACTGGTTTCCCAACGTTGATCATGCCCCGCTATATGTTGCGCAAGAAAACAAAATTTTTGCTAAACACGGCTTAGCCGTCGAATTGCAATGGGGTGGTGATCCAAACGCACCATTGAAATTTGTCGCAGCAGGAAAAGCACCGTTTGCAGTCAGTTACCAACAGAGTGTGACGATTGCACGCGCAAGTGAAGAAGAATTACCGGTCAAATCAATCGGACTGCTCGTGGAACATCCGCTCAACACAATCAGTTTTCTAAAGAAGTCGGGTATTAAAACGCCAGCAGATTTCAAAGGAAGGAAGATCGGATATACGGTGGCACCCTTGGATGTGCTTCTGTTCAATGCGATAGCAGCAAATGCTGGATTAACGGAAGACGACTACGAATTGATAAACATAGGGACAAACATTATGGCACCTTTGCTGAGCGGCCAGATTGACGCAGTTATCGGGCCCTTTCGGAACTACGAAATTAATATGTTGAAACTCGAAGGGGCAGAAGCCGATTTTTTCGCGCTTGAGAAACACGGTATTCCGGATTATTACGAATTGGTGATTGTCTCTAATGACGCTTATTTGGAAAAACATCCAGAAACCGCTAAAAAACTGATGATGGCTATTCAGGAAGCCATAAAATTCACAAAAAATAACCCTGACAGGGCACTGCAACTCTTCTTTCAGGCAAACCCTAAAGCACCGAAAGAATTAGAAAAACTTGCTTTTCGGGATACATTGGATTTATTTGCAACAACACAGGTGCAGTCTAAAGAAAAGTGGGATGCCTTCACAAAATTCGCACTTGAAAAAGGACTGATCTCTAAATCTGTCAAGGCAGAAGACCTCTTCGTCAATTTGTTAGAAGAAAAAACACGGACTCCAAGCGATAATGGGAAATAAAAACATTAGCATCATCGGTGGCGGTGTGATAGGGCTTGGTATTGGGTGGCAACTTGCAAAAGCTGGGGATTCAGTTACCATCTATGAACGTGATCAAGCAGGGCGCGCCGCTTCTTGGGCTGCCGCTGGAATGCTTGCCCCTCTTGCCGAAGCGCACACTGAAGAACCGGAGCTACTGAATTTAGGTTGTGAAAGTTTATCTCTCTATTCGCAATGGGTTGAGACGTTAGAAATGGATGCTGGAATGTGCATCGGTTATCGGGTGGAAGGCACGTTAATTGTCGGATTAGAGACAGATGATACTGATCAACTCCGCCATCTTTATGAGGCGCAACAGCATTTAGGTTTGGATGTCTGCTGGTTATCCGGGCGAGAGGCACGCGAAATTGAACCTGCACTCTCGCCTCGTGTCACGGCTGCGATTCACTGTGCAACCGACTATCAGGTGGATAATAGGTTGATGGTTGAGGCACTCCAACGTGCGTATCAGGCATCCGGCGGTGTGTTGCATGAAAATTGTCCTATTGAAAGAATTGTCACAGAAAACGGTGTTGCAACTGGTGTTCAGATGCAAGACGGTTTGCATGAAGCTGACGTAGTTGTCCTCTCGGCAGGGTGTTGGTCTGCACAAATTGACGGGTTACCAGATGCAATTATGCCGCCAGTCCGTCCTGTCAAAGGGCAAATGTTGGCGTTGCAGATGGAAGAAGGCATTAATATAAAAGCTGTCATCCGCACTGTCCGTGCCAGATATCCGACCTCAGTATATCTGGTGCCTCGGTCCGATGGTAGGCTTATCGTTGGCGCGACGAGTGAAGAGATGGGATTTGACACCCGATTAACCGTTGGTGGTATATTTGAATTGCTTCGCGGGGCGTGGGAAGTAGTACCGGGCGTTTATGAACTCCCTGTTTTAGAAACTTGGGCAGGATTGCGACCCGGTAGTAGAGATAATGCTCCGATACTCGGTAAAACACCTATTGAGAATCTTATATACGCTACAGGACATTATCGGAACGGTATCTTACTAACTCCTATCACGGCTTACGAGATTACTAAACTGATCTTAACTGGTGAAACTTCAGAAACAATCGCGCCGTTTCAGTTAGATAGGTTTTTAAGGTAGTAGGCACACTCCGTGTGCCGTAACCATACTATAAAAATAATGAAAATACACGTTAATGGCGAAAATAGAGAAGTCCGCCTCAATTTGAATATTTACGACTTGCTCATTGAATTAGAACTGAATCCTGATCAGGCTGGCACTGCTGTTGCCGTGAACAGAGAGGTTATCCCGAAGACCGCATGGAAAGAGACAGAACTTTGTGAAGGTAGTGAAGTGGAAATTATCCGCGCTGTTCAAGGGGGATAAAGTGGATTTGGAGTAATAACAAAATACCAAACAATTATAGTGGTTAAGAAAAATATTTGATAAAGAGGTCTTAAATCGGTTATACTAAAAACATGAAATACGGTTTATCTGAACAAACACGCCAAAAAATCTGCGATGTTTTCGTGCGATACCCACAGGAAGAAGAAGTAGTCCTGTACGGTTCACGTGCCAAAGGTGATTACAAAAACGGTTCAGACATTGACCTAACACTTCACGGCGGGGCCTCACTAACACATTCAATCCTTTCTAAAATAGCAAATGACCTTGACGATCAGTTGCTGCCCTATACCATCGATCTGTCTATCTTCAAGAATATTCGCAATCCTGATATGATTGAGCAGATTGAACGTATTGGGGTGACATTTTACAAGAAATAAGCTTTGGACAAAAACAAAATGCAAGAGCTCAAAATCGCAGATCAAACATATACATCAAGGCTACTCATCGGAACAGCGGGATATCCGAATTTTCATATCATGACAGAAGCTATTGCGGCAAGCGGCGCGGAAATCGCAACGGTGTCAATGCGGCGCGTGAAATTTACGGATACATCAGGTGAAAATCTGTTTGCACTCCTGCGTGAGCGCGGTATGACGATTCTCCCAAATACTGCGGGTTGTTTTACAAAAAAGGATGCTATCTTGACAGCGCAGCTTGCACGGGAAGCACTTGAAACATCGCTCATTAAATTAGAGGTTATCGGAGATGAACAAACGTTGTTTCCCGATGTGGAGCAACTCCTCAGAGCGGCGGAAACACTTGTAAAAGAGGGGTTTACAGTGTTACCGTACTGTAATGACGATCCGATCACCTGTAAAAAATTAGAAGATATTGGTTGTGCTGCCGTGATGCCTTTAGGTGCACCGATCGGTTCTGGAATGGGGATCCGCAATCCGTATAATATTCAGATTATTCGCGATCTGGTGCAGGTGCCGCTTATCGTTGATGCTGGGGTCGGAACCGCATCAGATGCAGCGATTGCCATGGAATTAGGGTGTGATGGTGTTCTGCTAAACACGGCAGTAGCGAAGGCGCATCGTCCAGTGCTAATGGCAGAAGCAATGAAAAAAGCAGTTGAAGCTGGCAGGGCAGCCCATTTAGCTGGACGTATTCCTCGGAAACTCTATGCAACCGCTTCAAGCCCACAAGACGACATAATTGAATAAATTCTTTCTATAACGTGAGCTCGGTCCAAGTTTCGTCTTGCAAATTTAACGCGCTTAATGAACTCTGTGAGTTCTTCCGTACGTGCGACAATATAGTGCTGTTCAGGGTTCACGGGTCCCCGCGTTCCAAACCTTCTCATTATGTTTCCTCTCAGACGTTTAGCTGGTTTTTCAGTAGCTTTGAGTGTTACCATAAAGTTTGCATTAGTTGGTGCAGTGTCTAAACAACTGGAGTTAAAGTTCTATGCTGTAGGGGTCGAGACAGATAATTCATAAGTAGGATGAACCTATAAATATTCACAGTCCGTTAAACTCCTAATTTAGAGCTTTGTTGATTACGTCTTGGATTTCCGCTAGAGAAGGAATACCAATAGTTATAGACTTTATTGCTTTTAAGGCTAATAGTGTTTTGTGGATAACTTCCTGAACAGCTTCTTTGTCTATTTTGTTTGAGTAATAGACTATTCTTTCTGTTGGTTCACCAATAGGCATATCATCGTGATAAAATTGCATTCGGTATCCTGCGACAATCTTATGCTTAAAGTAACCTTTATTGTGGTATACTATTGGTTCACAATCAGCTTTGATCTTTTTTTCAGCTAACTTTCTATAAACGGCAAAAAAAACCGCTATCAGAAGGACAATTAGGACTATTTGCATAACAAAAATAGTTGTTAACATTATCAAACCCCTTAATTTCGATATGGGACAGTGGTTTTAATTGAAGAAACAGCGTATAAATTTCGTTCTAATCCTTGAAATGCTTCGCCTCTAAGTTGTAGAAGTTATGTCTATTTATTTAAACTGATATTAATTTTTTTCATATTTTACTGTAGATTCTTAAGCCCTCGGATTAGCAAATACAGTTATATCACATTCAAGTCTATCAGCAATGTCGTCCAAAATCTTTTTCTTTTTTTTAGTATTGGTCCCCGAAACTATGTGATATGTCATATTATCTATTTCAACTTTTCTTTGAGCCTTATCAGTATAATCACGATCCGCTACCAACGGAATTCCATTGACATGAAACTTCTCTCTTTTAACTTTCTCAATTCCTATTACCTTAATTACCTTAATGAAGGTGTCTATTGCTTTATCCTCTGAAATCCAACTACCATCATCCATTTTAACAGCTAAGATATTTCCAGATATTGGCTCAGCGGCGGGTTCTGAAAATTCATCAAATATTTCAATTAATTTATTATATATGCTCTCTCCAGGCATCCCTCTATTATTTTCCAAGAAACTGATATATCCGCGTGTACAACCTAATCTAATTGCCAATTCATCTTGGGTCATATTAACAGTGTTCCGTTTCTCCGCAAGTTGTTTCCCAAATGAGATTTCTGGTGAGTCTTCCGTTTCTGGTGGCTCGTCTTCAGAAAGCAGCTCAGTATGTTGCACTGCATGATCCTGGATAAATTGTATTATCCGAGGTGTAGCATAAAACCATTCTCCGCGAGCGCGGAACGCCCCGAACCGAGACTGTATTCGCTCTTCTTCCATGTGTGCTTCATCCTCTGTCTCAAAAGGAATAACACCTATATCCCATATCGCGGCTTCATTTCCAGTCTGAAGCGCGGCTTGCCGAAGTGAAAGATCTTTGCCAGTGTATCCTATTTTTATAAAATCTGGCTGCTCGTCGCCGAAATTGCTCTTCGCAAAAAAGTATACTAAGGGTTGATTTTCATTTGGCATGATTTCTCCTATGATGACTAAAACCCAAGCTGCTTATCCACAACATTTTTCAATTCTTCACCCTTCAAATACCGCTCAAGATTATCCAAGAAAAACTCTGTGATACGCCGCATACGGTGCTGAGACCCTCCCGCAGCGTGTGGTGTAATAATAACGTTATCCATATCCCACAACGGACTCTCTTTGTCCAGTGGCTCAACCTCTGTAACATCTAAACCCGCACCAGCAATTTTACCGGCTTGCAATATCTCAATTAAATCGTCTTCCTTAACAATCGGGCCACGAGCAACATTGATGAGATACGCAGTCGGTTGCATCACAGACAAGTTTTCAGCATTGATAAGTCCACGTGTCTCCTCAGTCAATGGACAAGCAATCATCACAACATCCACCCGACTCATCGTTTCTGATAGTTTACTCATTGGCACAAGTTCGTCTACATTATTAGGTTTTTCTGTGCGATATGCATCAACACCAACAATGTACATATCAAAACCTTTTGCACGTTTTGCCATCTGCATGCCAATTCCACCTAAACCGACAATACCAATTTTGAACCCATCAATCTCAATCATCGGTGATTTGCTACCACCCCACTGATGATTATCTTGATTGCGTGTGAAATGGTGAATACCGCGTGTTAAACCGAGCAGGAGCGCAAACGCTTGATCAGCAACATGCGTTCCGTAAAGTCCAGCAGCATTTGTCAAAATCACATCGCTTTCGCGCATTGCAGGATACACGTGTTTGTCCATGCCTGCGCTGGATGCCTGAATCCACTTAATATTTGGCAGAAGTGGAAAAATATCCTCACTACAGAAACCGAAGAAAATATCAGTATCCTTGCCTTCTTCAGCGATCTCCTCGCGCGAACCCGGCATAATGTATGTATGTTCATCACCAATAATGTCTTCTAACCGCTTTAGCTGTTCACCTTCAACTCTATGTTGTAATAAAATCTTCATATATAATCCTTTCGTTAGTCAGTTTTCTATGTCGTTTACCACGGAGGCGTTTCTGGTAGCAATTCTTGGAATTTGCTGAGCAACTCGCCTTCATATTCGCCAGCATATTGCCCGTTGAAAAATCTATCTATCCCTTCGTCAAGGAAGTGTGCCCAAGATGTGTCCTCAGCACCAGGATTGACAGGAAAAAACAGAGCGTCTACACTACGACCAGCTTTTAGGTCACCAGGTGAATCGCCTATCATCAGAACATGGTTTTTAGGATATTTGTCCTTTGTTGTGATGGTCAGATGTTCGGTTTTTGTTCCCATCTCCTGTCCAGCGATCAGTGCCACATATTGGTCAATATTATGCTCATCCCATTCTCGTTTGAGTGCCTCATCAGGTGTAGCAGAAACGACAATCACATCTGCTTTTCCTTGGAGTCGTTGCAGTGCTTCGCGCACACCGGGAAATGGCGGCAGATTGTAGACAATCTCCGCAACGCTTTCGTTCACACCGAGACTCCATCGCATCACATGACTTAACTCGTCATGTCTTTCCCCTGTGGCATTATCAATCGCTTCCTGCAGTGCTGGATTCCCAAGTTTTGTTTCGGTTTCAGTCCATTCTTGCAAGTGCGGTAGTTCTGGTACTTGCACCCCCATCTTTTGTACAAGGGACATTTCACGTAGATAATCAAACACAAGCAAAACTGCTTTAAACCGATTTGTGCCACGCATCGTGGAATAGAGATTGACAAAATCCCACGCCTGATGCACCTGCCGTGAAATGGATGCCAATCCAAAATGCTTAACAACATTCACGCTGAAGCAGTCATTATGTTTGACCTCCATGCTATTGAAAACGCAACCGTCAGAATCAATACCGACAAAAAAGTCGTGTTGCGGTTTAAAATCATATAATGCTTGTTGTGGTTCTTGAGCCATAAGTACTCCTTTATTCAACAATAACTTCGGGGCGGTTCTTTAGCATCCATTCGGTGTGAAATACTGTTGGTTCTCCATCTTCTCCAACAACCGTGTTGCCATCAGCATCCAATTTATGGTAGGTATGTGCACCGAAATAATCGCGCATCGCTTGGATAAGATTGGCAGAAAGCCTACTACTGCGATAACTATCAAAATAGGCTAACGCTGAACTAAATGCTGGAATCGGAACACCAAGTTGTGTGGCAGTGCTAATCACATTCCGCCAATGTGGTTGTGCTGCTTCTATAATGCCACGGAAATAGGAGTCAAGTAACAAATTCGGCAGATCAGGATTTCGTTCAAACGCCTCTGCAATTCTATGCAGGAATTTTGCCCGAATGATACAGCCACCACGCCAACCTAAAGCGATTTTGCCGAGGTCCAAATTCCATTCATACTCGGTACTTGCTTCCCGCATCAGCGCGAAACCTTGGGCATAAGAGCAGATTTTAGCAGCATACAGCGCATCGTGGATAGCCTGCAAAGCTGCTTCTCGATCTCCGTCGTAAGTGCCAACAGGTCCATTAATTACTTCAGAAGCATCAACGCGTTCGCCTTTGATAGCAGAGATACAGCGGGCAAAAACTGCTTCAGCGATAGTGGGCGCAGAAATACCGAGGTCCAGTGCCGAAATGCTTGTCCATTTACCCGTTCCTTTTTGCCCAGCTTGGTCCAGTACAACATCAACAAAAGGTGTACCGCTTGCATCGCGTTGTGTAAAGATGTCAGCCGTAATTTCTATGAGATAGGAATTCAGTTCGCCTTGATTCCATTCGTTGAATACTTTGTGCATCTCGTCAGCATTCATTCCCAAGACGTTTTTCATCAAGGAGTAGGCCTCACAAATCAGCTGCATATCGCCATATTCAATGCCGTTATGCACCATTTTGACGTAATGTCCCGCACCGTTCGGTCCGATGTATGAACAGCAAGGCATGCCTTCTACTTGTGCGGCAATCTTCGTAAAGATCGGTTCCACGAGCGTGTATGCCTTAGCTGAACCCCCTGGCATCATCGCAGGCCCCTTTAATGCGCCTTCCTCACCACCAGAGATTCCTGTTCCGATAAACAGAATATCCTGTTCTGCAAGTTCTGCATGTCGACGGATAGTATCGTTGAAATTGGAGTTGCCACCGTCAATAATCAGGTCGCCTTTTGAGAGATGCGGTAAGAGTAACGCAATGAACGCATCAACAGGTTCTCCCGCTTTCACCATCAAGATAATTTTGCGAGGTGTCCCTAATTTATCAGTGAATTCTTCAATAGAATGTGTTCCGATGATATTTTTTCCGCTTGCTGCGCCTGCCATGAAATCATCCACTCGAGAAACGGTTCGGTTAAAAACCGTTACCTCAAAGCCTTTGCTTTCCATGTTTAGTGCAAGGTTTTCACCCATCACTGCTAATCCGATGAGTCCTATATCTGCTGCCAAATTTGTTTCCTCCTATGGTCTTATGTGTTTTGTATATCATACACTGTAAGAGGTAATAATGTCAACAGGAAAATAAATAGGTGACAGATTCTGAAACAGTATCTATATCTGCAGGATCGTGTCAGATATGAAGTATTTAGGATTGGATCAAAATTTTTACACATTTTTATCATTTTTCCCTTGACTTAAGTTTTTTAATAGGATATAATTAGATAATTTCATATCGTGACGTGCGGTTAGGAAGGTTTCCGCTCCGAATCTTGCATCATTACCAAGGTAAAACCCTCCGATGTAATATGCAACAACGTTAGTATAAAGAGACGTTCAACTTGTCCGTGGTATTTTTAACTAAAAACAGGAAACATATTGAAACTTATCTCGTAAGTAGTAATAGATAGAAGTTTCCAGCATACTATTCCGAATTATGAGATAATTGCTAACCTAAATATTAGGAGGACAATTATGCCTCGAAAAGACTGCACAAACACAGACTGCGAAGGTTTTTATCGCAGAGACCTAATTAAAGCTGGTGTCTTAGGTTTTTTTGGTTTCGGTCTGACTGACTTTTTCCGTTTGAAAGCGTTAGCCGAACCTACTGTCAAACCAGGCCCCGCTAAATCTGTTATTCTTGTATGGTTAGGCGGTGGGCCAAGCCATCTTGATATGTGGGACCTCAAGCCTAATGCGCCTGAAGAGATACGTGGTCTGTTCAAACCCATTTCCACAAACGTTAACGGTATTCAGATTAGTGAACACATGCCAAGGCTTGCAAAACAAACAGATAAGCTTTGCATCATCCGTTCAATGACTTCTCCAGAAGCTGCACATGAGCGTGGCACACATTACATGATAACAGGTTATCAACCGTTGCCAGGCTTTGCGGTTCCAGGACACGGTGCTGTTGTTTCTAAACTCAAAGAACAGCGCAGTGCTTTGCCACCTTACATCGCTATTCCGTCACCTGTTGCTTATGCAGGTGGAGGGTTCTTAGGTGCGTCGCTGGCACCGTTCTCTCCAGATGGTAATCCAGCGAGCAATAATTTCAAGGTGCGCGATTTAGAACCGCCAAGAGGCGTTACTTTCGAACGCGTTGAAGACAGAAAGAACCTACGGCAAGCCGTTGATAATGCCTTCAAGAAATATGAAGCAGGGAATCCACGGGTTGAAGCCATGGATAATTTCTATAACGCAGCTTACAACCTGATGAGTTCCGAAGACGCACGCGCTGCATTTGATCTCAAAAATGAGCCGAAGCAGATGCGCGACGCATATCGACGCGACACGTTTGGGCAAAGTTGCTTGCTTGCACGAAGGCTTGTTGAAGCTGGGGTTAACTTCGTTACCGTCAGTAATGGCGGTTGGGATAACCACAACAACATCTTCTCATCCCTGCCGGGGAAACTCAATGCCTTTGATCAAACAATGGCGGCTCTGATTAACGACCTCTCTCAGCGTGGACTCCTTGAAAGCACATTGGTTATCGCAATGGGCGAATTCGGTAGAACCCCCGTTATCAATCGAAACGGTGGACGTGACCACCATCCCCGCGTTTTCTCCATTATGTTAGCGGGCGGCGGTGTGCAAGGTGGACAGGTTGTCGGCGCATCCGATCCCTTCGGAATCGAACCTGCCGAAACACCTGTTCGTCCTGAAGATTTGTCAGCTACCATCTACCAGAGTCTCGGTATTGATTATAATCAGAGCATTGAATCACCTGATGGTGTTCGCATCGTGCTTTCACGTGGTGGACGGCCGGTCCGCGGCGTTTTAGCTTAGGTAGAATAACAAGCTTAACGGTAGGTGCGGTTTCTAACCGCACCGATCCCGGATGTCTTAGCTTAGAATTGATGTAGCGCGAGATCAATAGAGTCTATCGTTGATCTCACGCTACTTGCTGCTAATGAGTTTAGTGCGCAATTCCTATCTGAATTACAGATGACGCGGGAAATCTTGTAGTAGCAGACTAATGGGCGTTTTCTGGCAGTCAATCCACTACTACCTTCCGTTATCTACGCACTTTTCAACTACATTCGTAAACGTAAGAATGAGACCATGAAAAATCGCAATTACAACATTCTTCCATTGTTCGCTGCCTTGTTACTTGTATTCTCCACACTGTTTGGGAATATAGTTGCAGCAGATGAATCCCCACAGGAAAAAGAGAAAACTTTATCGCCTATCTGGGCACTTGAATTTAGTCCTGATAGCAAAACACTTGCCGTTGGAAAATATCAGTGGATAGAACTCTGGGACCTTGAAACTCAGCAAATAGTTCATGAATATGAACCGCATGCGGGTCGGGTCCGTTGTCTCAAGTTTACACCCGATGGCAAAATGTTATACGCTGGCGGCGGTCAGGCAGCGCAAAGTGGTGAAATCCGCTTATGGGATGTTGCTACAGAAGCGCTTGTCAAAACATTCGAAATCCATGGAGATACCATTGAATCTATCGCCATCAGTCCCGATAATGCTAAATTACTCACTGCAAGCATGGACGAATTCAGTGCCGTCATTGACTTAGAGAAACTTGATGAAGACACACCTATAGACGAACAAGCAAAATGGTTAACGCAACACGTTGGTAGAGTGCTTTGTACGCTGTACCATCCAAACGGTAACTACTTTGTCACCGGTAGTGAAGATAAAACCTTAAAAGTGTGGAACCCAGAAGACTACACGGTGCTTGTCAGTTTTGATGGAAACGATGACTCAGTTTATTCGCTCGCCTACGCTACACAAGAAAACCTTATTATTTCCGGTTCTGCTGATAACGTAGTCCGATCATGGAGAGTCACACAGAACAACAACGGTAATACCCGCGGTGTCCTTGTTCGACAATACGGCGGACATAATGGACCTGTTTATAGTGTTGACTGTGGTGTTTGGAATAACCAAGAAGTTATCGTATCCGGTGGTGCCGACACTTCCGTAATTGTATGGAACATCGGCAGCGGCAACCGAATCCGAACCTTTAACGAGTCTACAGATGCTGTCTATGTTGTCCGGATAAGCCGTGACGGTAATCACGTCGCCGCTGGCTGCCGAGATGGAAAAGTTCGAATCTGGAATATCAGGAACAATAGATTAACACACGAATTCTAAAGATGTTGTTGTGGAAACGTTGCGCTTGAATTCTGCCGATTATAGTTGTTATTTATCAGTTTTCGGACTGGAGAAAGTTCTTTTAACTGATGACCGACAACTGAATGCTGACGGCTACTTTGGAGGTAACATACCATGTGTATAAATAAAGAAGATACTCTTACATGTCAAAATCAACGCTACAATTCACGGTCAAGGTGGAATTTGAAACCTTTAATCTGCTTGCTGCTCCTTGTTTCAATGCATGCACCGATTTCTCTATTCGCGCAAGCTACACCACGCCTGAACTCTCTCTTTCCTGCTGGCGCAGAAGTTGGAAAGACAGTTGAGGTAAAAATTCAAGGTTCAGATTTAGATGGTGCACATACTATTATTGTTGAAGGTGACCCCGGTATTACCGGCACACTCAACGCAGGTGGAGGCGCTGTTGATGAAACCCACAAACCTGTTTTTGAAGCAAATTGTGGTCAGTGCCATGAACTCCGTTCCCCAAGTAACCGCTCCATGACTGCAACACAGTGGCAAGCTGTCGTCAAACGCATGGTTACAGACAAAGGCGCGGAAATTAGTGAGGACGATCAAACCAAAATCGTTCACTACCTTAAATCCGCTGCGCGGGCAAGTGGCGGGATGACCGCAGAATTAGTCATCGCAGCCGATGCTCCAATCGGTGTACGTGAAATTCGTATTGTCGGAAAAAACGGCGCTTCTACCGCATGGCCCTTTGAAATCACCGATGTTCCCGACACTTTTGAAACCGAATCTAATAATCTCACCGAATCTGCTACTGCTATAGAATTGCCTATTATTATCAATGGCGTAGTGAATCCAGGCGGTGATGAAGATTTTTACACATTTAAGGGGACTAAAGGTGATCGCTGTGTTTTCAACGTGAAAGCATATCGGTATAACAACATTAGTCAACAGTTCTTCAATCCAACGATCTCACTTTTTGACGTAGAAGGCAAGGAACTTGCGCGGAGCAACGGATTCTATAGTCTTGACCCGCTTATTGATTTCACGCTACCCGAAGATGGCACCTATTTTCTACGTATCCGAGACCTGCTCTATCGCGGAAATCCAGATTCTGTTTACAGATTGACAAGCGGTGTTGTCCCTTACAACACCTATATTTTCCCAACAGGTGGCGAAATCGGAAGTATAATTCAAACCACAATAGGTGGCGAAAATCTTCCAAAAACTGATTGGGAAGTCAAACTACCGAATGATCAACGACCAGGGGTTACACTCATCCGCACCCCCTACGGCATCTTCCCATTTATTGCCAACGAGTACTCTGAAGAGGTTGAACTTTCGCTGGAGAAAGCCGCTCACATTGAAAATACCGATAATTCAGCAGACAGTGAAAGTCAGGCAAAAAATGCTGAGTCCGAAATTATCTTCCAAACCAAATGCACAGCATGCCACGAACTTCGTTCACCGAATAACCGTGCCCTAACCGCTGAGCAGTGGGAAAACACTATTATCCGCATGGCGGAGAAAGAAAACGCGGACATTACGCCGACTGAGCGCGATCGAATTATTGCTTTTGTTGCCGAGGAAGTCGTCCGCATGGGGCAGCTTATCGCAAAACAGATCGAAGGCTCACAACATATTACGACTCCCGGCGCAATCAGCGGGCGTATCGCTAAACAGGGAGAGGTGGACTACTACCGCTTTAAAATTGAAGAAGGTTCTCGTCTCGGACCGTGGTGGGTTATCCATCCATTCGATAATACAGACGAAAAAGGTTTTGATGCCGTCTATCCGCCTGAGATGGAAATTGATCTTGAAAAAGACTACATCGGCAAAGATGGACGAAAAATAAGGTGGTATAGGACTAACCGCAGAGGCGAAAACGTCTTCTCCAATGTACCAGAAGACGATGTAACCGGATATGCTTTAACCTATTTTGAATCTGAACGCGACCAGAAGTTTCTCTTGTCTCTTGGTTCAGACGACACAATTAAAATATGGGTGAACGATCAATTGATCTTTAGCAAATACGTACATCGACCGCTTAGGCGCGGAGACGATGTGATTGAATTACCGGTTTCTAAAGGCAGAAACAAAATTCTGTTTAAAGTCACAAACGGTTACGGGCCCTGGGGGTTTTTCGCTGACATCGGTGGTTATTCCATTGCTCTGTCCGCGGAAAACCTAAATTCCCCACTGAGTCCTTCCTTAACCTTGTTGGATGCCGAAGGCAGGGTGTTACGGAATAACGCTGGCAGAGGTGGAAGACGGGATGCGATTATTGACTACAGTTTCGCACGACCAGGTACTTATGGTCTCCGTGTTGAAGATATTTCCGGTAAAGGTGGAGATGGATATGTCTACCATTTAGATGTACGTCCAACTGCGCCTGACTTTGCCATCTCAGTGACTCCTGATAATCCAAATATCGGCCGCAGTGGCACAGTACTTTTGGATGTTACATTACAACGCAAGGTTGGGTTTACGGAACCGATACTGCTCTCCGTTGAAAACCTTCCACCCGGTATTACAGCAAGCCAGAGTGCAATTCTCTCTGAAGGTGGGAATAACCAAGGATATTTAACCCTCACCGCTGCGCCAGATGCCGAATTAGCACACAGTGTTGTTCAGGTAGTCGGCATCGTCACAACAACGGCCGGACATCAGATACGGCGCGCCGCCACGCCAGTGGAGGTATACCAAATTCGGACAATAATCAGACTGTTCAACGGAAAAACATTGTCGTCAGCGTAACAGAGGCTTCACCTATCATTGTCTCTACTACTCCGGACGAAGTTGTGGTAACGCCGGATGGACCGGTTAACATTACCGTACACGTTGATCGGCGGAGAGGCAACAGACAAAATATGAACTTAACGGTAGTCGGTTTACCTACCGGCGTTAGACTTCAACGTCAGACAACCGTACTCCGAAGGGGTGCATCCGAGGCAACATTAACGCTTGTTCCGAATATCGTCTCCAGTGGAAGAGAAGAACTGAGACAAAATCCATTCATCGGAAATAGGCAGACACGCCCGTACACCTTTGTCATCAATGCTTCTGTTGGAAATAGACGTATTGCAAGCAGTCCTGCTGTGAAACTCTGGCTCGGAAACCCATCAAGTTCTGATGAGCAGGCAAAATTAGAAGGAAATTAATTCTTTCCTTTCTATTTCGCGCAATGCTCCGAAAACGTTAAGGCGAGGTCTGTGCCTCGCCTTTTACATTTTTTTCGGAATAAGTCGTTTTGGACTTGAGATTTTACAACTTTTCAAATCCCAACAACTGGGAGATTGTTTTGTATGAAAAAAGAACAGCTTATACGCAATAAATTGGTAAGGACAAACCTGAAAAAGGATCACATAAATCCCGAAAAAGAACCTTATCTAAGCGATTCTGAGGTGAGGGACCAGCTGAATAAGGAATGTGGGTATAATCCTGATCCTGCAACCGTAAATAATGTTCGGCAGAATCTTATTTTAGCTTGTAATTTTGGACTGAATATAGACAGCCATATTGTATACGCATGGCGGTGGTCTAACGATAATAGATATGCTAAAATTGGGAAATCTTCGGGAAAAACGCTAAGGGAACGGATGAAGGCTGAATATCATCCGACAGATGACATAATATTGATAGGTGTCATGGAGTGCGGTGATCGAAAAGAAGCCCTTGACAAGGAGCAATCTATACTGAATCGCCTGGGGCGGACTCGTCCGGATCGTGAATGGGTAGAAATCGATCAAGATTTTTATGAGCTCATTGATAAGAAATTCACCAGGATAGGGAAACTATTTAATAAAGTTTAAGTCCGAAACTACTTATTCCGTTTTCTGTTGTTGTGAAACATAAAATACGTAGCCATCTACTGGTAGCCGCGCTCTCTAAGTGCACCCATCAACAGTGTATCGTTAATCGCAAAATCTATTATTCTAACTATATCTATGGAGGTGTGAATGTCAGGATATTATCGATTCCCAACTATTTCTAATGAAACCATTGTTTTTGTATGCGAAGATGATTTATGGACAGTTCCCATGAGTGGCGGCGTTGCTCGAAGGCTTACATCAAATCTTGGTGCAACTGGCTCGCCACAGTTATCCCCAAACGGAGACCACCTTGCATTTGCAGGTCGTGAAGAAGGACCGTCAGAAGTTTATGTTATGCCAGCACTCGGTGGCGAAGCAAAACGGCTTACCTATCAGGGAAGCAATGCCAGCATTGTCGGATGGGACTCCGATGGCGAAAACATCCTTTATTCCAGCGGTGCAGGGTCAGCATTTGGCGCATGGATATGGCGCATTTCTCATGATGGAGGTGAACCGCAACGTTTACCTTATGGCCCCGCGAACCATATCGCGTTTGGAGAAAACGGCGGCGTTGTTCTCGGTAGGTTGACACGCGAACCTGCACGATGGAAACGGTATCGTGGTGGCACAGCCGGACAACTCTGGATAGATATAGATGGAGATGGACAGTTTCAACCACTTGCACCTGTTGATAGTAATTTTACTACACCGATGTGGATTGGGGATCGTATCTACTTTATCTCCGACCACGAAGGTGTAGGCAATATCTATTCCTGCCGGCCCTCTGGCGAGGACATGCAACGTCACACACATCAAGAAACCTACTACTGCCGTTCTGCACAAACGGATGGCACGCATATCGTCTATCACGCGGGGGCTGAACTCTGGACATACAATATTGAAGAAGGGACCAATAACCAAGTTAACGTTGAATTCCGTAGTCCGCGCATCCAGCGACAACGTAAATTTGTAAACGCTTCACAGTATCTACAAGAATTTGCGCCATCCGCTGATGGACGATCTATTGCATTGACTGCGCGCGGCAAACTCTTTACAATGGCAAATTGGGACGGTGCTGTGCTTCAGCAAGGCAACCGCAACGGCACTCGTTACCGAATGACCCACTGGCTTAACGATGGGAAACGCGTCGTTACCCTCTCCGATGCTGGCGGGGAAGAAACCCTTGAAATCCATACCTGCGACGGTAGTGAAGAGGTGCGCCGTCTTGATGAACTTGACATTGGACACGTTAGACAACTCGCTGTTTGCCCACAAGGGGATAACTTAAAAGACCAACTCCTCATCGTCAATCAACGTTTTGAACTGCTGCATGTTGAACTGGAAACCCCAGAACTTAGAGTGCTTGACAAAAGCCTATATAACCGTATCCAAGGGGCGAGTTGGTCACCCGATGGAAAATGGATTGTATACAGTTTTCCTGCGACAGAAACCACATCTTCAATCAAGCTTTGCAATGTTGAAACTGGCGAAACGTTGTACATCACCCAACCTGAATTTAGCGATTTTGCACCTGCATGGGATCCTGATGGGAAATATCTCTATTTTCTCTCACATCGCGAATTCGATCCTGTTGGTGATGCGCTTCACTTTGACCTCGGATTTCCTACTGCAACGCGCCCCATGTTGGTGACATTGCAGAAAGAATTACGGAATCCATTCTTACCTGCTACACCATCGCCTGAAGATGAAAAGGAGAAGGAAGACAAGGAAAAAGAGGACAAAGATACAAACGAAAAAGACGATGACGCTAAAAAGGAAGATGATGAGAAAAAGAAAAAACCGATTGTTATTGAGTTAGATGGTATTGACCAACGCATTATCGCCTTTCCGTATTCGCATGGACGTTATAGGCAGATAGCTGGTGTTGAAGGTAAAGCGATTTTCACCTCTTTTCCTGTTCAACATGCAACTAACGCTCCCGGTGAAGAAAGTTCAAGTGCTAAAGGCAAACTTCATGCTTACGATTTCAAGGAACAGAAAAAGGAAGTCCTGGTTTCAAACATTGACTCTTTCCAACTCTCACAAGATAACAAAAACCTCGTGTATCGCACAGGAAGTCGGTTGCGTGTTATCAAAGCTGGTAAAAAAGCTGAAGATGATCAGAAATCCGAGAATAAAGGCGGCACGAATCGTCACAGTGGTTGGATAGATATCAATCGCGCCCGACCCTCCGTTATCCCCTCATCTGAATGGAAGCAAATGTATCGTGAAGCGTGGCGGCTTCAACGCGACTATTTCTGGACAGAAGATATGTCCGATGTTGATTGGGAAAACGTGTATCAACGCTATCTTCCTTTGCTTGAACGTGTTGCGACCCGTGCAGAATTCTCTGATCTGATGTGGGAGATGCAAGGCGAACTTGGCACCTCACACGCGTATGAATCTGGCGGCGATTATCGCAGTTCCCCAAACTATGCGCAAGGGTTTCTTGGTGCAGATTTTGCTTACGATTCAGAGAATAACGGTTATCGCATTACACACATCGTGCGTGGCGATACATGGCATGAGAGCAGGGATTCACCGCTCAACGCACCGGGAATCAACGTCCAAGAAGGAGATATTCTGCTTTCCATCGGTGGGCAACAGGTGAGTGAAAATGTCTCTCCGGGTGAACTATTGGTCAATCTGGCTGGACAAGAGGTTCAAACCACGTTTAAAAATGCCAGCGACGGTGAGAAAAGCGTTCTCACTATCAAGGTGCTTGGCGGTGAAAGCGAATTACGTTACCGAGAATGGGTTGCACAAAATCGGCAATACGTCCATGAAAAAACGGATGGGAAGGTAGGATACGTCCACATTCCCGACATGGGAAGACGTGGGTATGCGGAGTTCCATCGCGGCTACCTCGCTGAAGTGAGTTATCCCGCTCTACTCGTTGATGTTCGCTACAACGGCGGTGGAAATGTATCACAACTGATTTTGGAAAAATTATCTCGCCACCGTATTGGATATGCTGTTCCCCGATGGGGGACACCAAATTCTTATCCTGCTGCGTCCGTGTTAGGTCCAATGGTCACTGTTACTAATGAAAATGCTGGTTCTGATGGGGATATTTTCTCTCACTGCTTCAAATTGATGAAGTTAGGGAAACTTATCGGGAAACGGACGTGGGGTGGTGTTATCGGCATTTCACCACATCAAGGTTTTGTAGATGGTGGGTCAACAACGCAGCCGGAGTACTCTTTCTGGTTCGTTGATGTCGGTTGGAGCGTTGAAAACTACGGCACCGACCCGGATATTGAAGTAGATTATCGTCCGCAGGATTATATAGCAGAAGGGGATCCACAACTTGATAAAGCGATTGAAATTCTCCTCCAAGAGATGGAAGAGAATCCACCGCAACTCCCCGATTTCGGTGAGCGTCCACGCCTCACACTGCCAACCTTACCTAAAGCGGAGTAAGGTATATCCAATGGTAATTCTCAGTAGGCGCGCTTTGTCCGCGCGCCTTTTCTGTTGAATGTTTACAAACAATTCAGTGTTAAATTTGCTGTATAATCCGAGTTCCTATTTCACAGGTAACCACTCCTTATAGAGTATTATAAGCCAGATTCATCGGAAAAACGAAAACTGAATGGGTGTAAACAAAAACGATTTGACATCCACTTTCTCATGCGTTAAAATGCTGGTATAGAAAGGAGAATACTTATGATTCCGCCTATCACAAAACTACTCATAAAAATTGATCAACTTGAATGGGATTTAGCAGAGGTGAAAAAGGAGTTGGAAAAACTTCAAGCCCCTTTCATGAAGTCACTGACACCAGAAGAGCGCCTGGCGGCGTATTCCGCTCGAACACGCGCACAGAATCAGAGACTGCGACCTTTAATTGAAAAGGCACTTGGCAAACCTGATTCCAACGCTGAAACCCTTACCGCTGAGGAACTTCAGCAGCTTCTTTTAAAGGAAGGGATAAACCCAGAAGATAACCTTGGTAGTCGTGCTATCATTGAAGAGCGGGAGAAACGAAGCGAGTGAATTTCTTCTGGTTAGATGCAAGCGAGTATGCTAAAATGCACCTCGATCATTAACCTTTTCTTTACCAATATTTTTCATGAGCGGATGTGGAGACAGTAAGCATGGCAAAAACACAAGTTGAAGTCCAATTCACACTTCCTATTGACGAAACACTGCTGCACCATAAAACTGATGCAGAGGACAAAGCAAAAGAGGCTTTTGTACTTGAACTCCTTCGGCAAGGTGACATCAGCGCAGGCAAAGCTGCAAAACTTCTTAATATATCGCGATGGGATCTCTCAGAGTTGATGTTTGCTGCCGGAATTTCTCCTTTTGCTGAGCAGACTGCAGAAGAATTGACAACTGAAGTCGAAAGTGCTTTGGAAGTTTTAAATAACCAACACGATGAAAATTGTCACAAATAGTACACCTTTGATTGCACTTTCGAAAATTAAGCAGTTAAATCTGCTACGTAAAGTTTACGGCTCAATTCTCATCCCTGAAGAAGTTTATATTGAAGTAGTTGTTGATGGTACAGGAAAACAAGGGGCGGCAGAAGTTGGGACAGCAGAGTGGATATATCGTCAATCAGTGACTGATATGAATCAGGTCATAGAACTTCAGAACCAAAAGTCCCTTCATTTAGGTGAATGTGCAACTATTGTACTTGCTCAAGAAATTAATGCGGAACAAGTAATTCTTGACGACAATGCTGCGCGTCAAGAAGCAATGGCGCAAGGTTTACCTGTTATCGGCACAGTTGGAGTTTTGCTTATTGCCAAAACTCAAGGTATAATTCCGACAATCAAACCAATACTTGATAACCTCCGTGTTCGGGGTACCAGAATTAGTCAAAGTCTATACAATCAAACACTCGCAAAAGCAGACGAATAATTACCCAACCACCATGCGTATACTCTGTGCAAACGTAGGCAGCACCTCGTTCAAATACCAAATCATAGATATGGAAACAACAATCTCCCTCGTCAAGGGTGGTGTAGAACGTATCGGCAATTCACCATCCGCATTCACGCACGCCGTACCGGGAAAACCGGCACGCGAAGGCGAAATTGATGCACCATCACACATTGATGCGATTGCCCACGCCATGCAGCTCATCACTGATCCTGAAGTCGGTTGCCTTACGGACCTAAACCAATTGGACGGTGTCGGATTCAAAACTATCCTTGCCAAAGGATACTGGCGTTCAGCACGGATTACAGAGGAAGTTATTGCAGCATTAGAGGCATCTACGCCACTTGCACCGATGCACAACCCCGCCTATATCGCTTCCATCCGTGCCTTTCAGGAACTCCTCCCGAATACGCCGCTTGTTGCTGTTTTTGAGACATGGTTTCATCAAACCATTCCAGATTACGCTTATGAATTCGGCGTACCGCGTTTCTGGGTAGAAAAACATGGCATCCGCAAATACGGATTCCACGGTGCATCACACCGTTATATTTCAGAACACGTGCCGCAGATGCTTGGTCGAGAAAGTGGAGAAGGACTTCGGATTATCTCCTGTCATCTCGGCGGTAGTTCTTCCATCTGTGCCATCAAAGACGGACAATCTATTGACACATCAATGGGCGCGTCAACACAATACGGCATGGTCCAATCCACTCGCTGTGGAGACTTAGACGCATTTGCTGTTCTATATCTAATGGACAAAGAGGGGTTTTCTACAGATGAAATCCGCCGTCAGTTGATTGAAGAATCGGGCGTAAAAGGCATTTCCGGCACCAGCGGGGACATGCGCGATGTAGAGGCGGCAATAAAAGCCGGTAATGACAATGCTCGCTTAGCTTTAGAAACATACATTTACGGTGTGAAAAAGTATATCGGCGCGTATATTGCTGCGCTCGGTGGGGTTGACGTTATCACTTTTGCGGGGGGTATCGGCGAGAAAAGTGCTACGACACGCTCTCAAATCTGCGAAGGACTTCAATGGTGCGGCATCTATTTAGATGCTGAAAAAAATCAGAATTTAACTGGAGAAGCTGATCTCTCCGCAGACGACAGCCGAGCGAAAATTCTCGTTGTGTCTACAAATGAAGAGCTTATTGTATCACGTGAAACTGCACGGGTGCTTTCTGTTTAAATCTTTAGGTTTCACCCAAATTCGGCACGGCGTGTCTACATCAAATACTCCCGATCCCGAAAAATACGAATTGCAAGCCACATTGCTCCTGCCGTTAGCAGACAGATAACTAACACCGCTACCCATACTTCGGGAGGCGTTGTGCCTAACAAATCATCAAGCATATCACGCCGTAATTTAAAATCTGGAAATAACGTCATAAGGTAATGTGTTAATGAAATCCGCTTAATCCCTATCGGCATCGGCGGAATAATCGTGATCCGTTCCCAACCGAACACGAACAGCAATCCCCATAAGACTGGGTGCTTAAATCGCACAGACAGAAGTGCCGCAAACGCTCCGTAGGCTAACAATCCCAGTGATAGCGAACCGGTGTAATAGAAACTCATCCCTACCACCAGCAAGCGGTCCTTTAGTTTCGGATGTGTCTCCATAATACCCGTTAACAGTAAATGAGATATGCCGATGAGGACAACAGTCCCTATCATATACGCCGCGAATTTACTGAGCAGAATCAACGGTTTACGGAGCGGACGCATCTGGAGATATGTCAAACCTCTGCCATCAATCTCATCTGAGACGATTGCCGAACCGTAAAATATAGCGCACAAATTCGCCAAAAATCCATAGAAAATAAACGTAATATACGGGATAAAAGTGTTTACACTTGTTGTACCTCGCACCTTGAACCGAAACACAAGCGCGATGACAAGTGGCACCAGACCGCCAATCACAATCAGGAGGCCGCGGCGACTCCAGAACAGTTGACGAAGCGTTAATTTAAAAAGCGCAAAATAGGCAGGAAATGAATTAGGATTGGCAGTCATTTATAGTCTTTCAATAGTTGATTTTTTCTATGTTCTATAGTAACATAAAAACGTAGAATTTACAATCTATTGTTTTGGAAGGAAAGCTATGCTTAAAATCATTGACACCCATCAACACCTTTGGGATACATCTAACTTGGAATATCCTTGGTTAGACGGATTTGATCTGCTTCGGCAGCAATATACGCCACAAGATTATCGTGACGCTATCGGAGACCTAAACGTTGTCAAATCAGTCCACGTTGAAGGCGACCCTGCTGAAACACACGTTGTCCATGAGGTGGAATGGCTAACACATATTGCAGAGACAGATGGTATGATAGGGGCAATTGCCGCTGCTGCACCACTGGAAAAGCCAAACGCTGAGGCTATCCTTGAACAACTCGCAACGTATGATCTTGTCGTAGGTGTTCGTCGAATGGCGTGGCACCATCCAGATAATCAATTCTACGCCACTCCCGAACTAATAAGCGGTGTCCAATTGTTAGCGAAATATAATCTCTCTTTTGAACTCTGTGCTAAACATGACCAACTCCCTGCCGCCATCGAATTAGTTAAAGCCACACCGGACATTACACATGCCGTGAACCACTGCGGCGGGCCAAATATAAAAGACGGTGAGTTTGAGCCGTGGGCAACCCACATGCGTGAACTCGCCGCCTTTGAAAATGTCCACTGTAAAGTGTCAGGTATTGTAACAACTGCCAGCGAAAACTGGGCACATGAGGAACTAAAACCTTATATCCGACATCTCGTCCAAGTTTTTGGTTTTGACCGCCTCATGTTTGGTAGCGATTGGCCTGTCTGCACCTTAGCCGCTAAATATCATGAGTGGTTAGAAGCATTACTCTCCGCTGTTGACGATGCGTCCGATACAGAGAAAAATCGCTTCTTTTATCAGAACGCTTTAGAATTCTATAAAATGTAAGGAATTTCCTTATAGTAAAACCAAGGTAGGTTAGGAAACCGAACCTACCTTGGGAGTGTTCACATATTTTACATTTCACTATTGCGGTGTAATCAGAATAGGTTCAACGCCCTGCGACTCCTGAATTTGCTGCTTGAGTTCTGATGCGTCTGATCGCACTGCGAATTCCCCAATCGTTACCCGATGCAATGTTCTTCCATTAACCGTCGCAGTGTATATCTTCACTTTCTCATTCGGGTGTAAACGTTGTAGATTCTCAGCCAACATATTAGCATTGCGCCGCTCAGCAAAGGACCCAACCATTAACGTCATGTTAGGTTTTTCATTTGCTATTTGAGTTCCACTTCCGAATTGTAACTGTGCTTGTTGAACACTCTGATTACCAGCAATATCTTTAACGCTCAATGCAAATTTGTACGTTGTTAGTGCCAACTGTGGGACCTTTGTCAAAATTATCGTTTCTGGCGGTGAACTTCTACCTTCACTCCTTTCCACCAGTTTGTTGTCCACATCAAAAATCTCAAGTTTCCAATTCGCAATCGGATTGATGTCCCACGTTTTTATGCTAACGCTTTCGGGAGTTTTCTTAGAGATTTCTACCGTTGATGGGATCAGATCAACCGTTACTTTTTGGCTGTTTTTGAGATGGGAGGCACCTTTGCTGTCAATGGTGTATAGATGTGCAACGTAGTCCCCATCAGACACCAATTTGTCATCACTTCCCATTCCGTTCCACACAACGCCCTCAGCGGGAGAACCGGTCCCTGATTTCTCCCAAACCTGTTCTGTATATGCATCATGGAGTGTCAATTTCCATTTGTCATTCGCTCCCACATTAAAACGAAATGTGATAGTATCCGCAACACCATCACTGTTCGGTGAAATTGCGGGGACAGAGAGTTGCAGTTCATTTGAAGACACTTCAGTCTCTACATCAGGCTCAAGCGTTTTTGGCATCAAAATCGGTGATGTTGTGTCTGTTTCAGGAATATCTTTACGTTTTGCCACTGTGTCAGGTGTCGTCCGTTCGGGAGTAGCAACGGAATGCTTTTCTTTTCCACCCCACCGCAACGTTGCCGAAATCCAATGCAAACTTTGATCTAATTCACCGCCTCTAACGTGAGCGTAGTCTAACTGTCCCGCTGAATTCCGAAAACTAATGCCTTGTGTCCATTCGCCAGCACTGAATTTGTCGGATGCGGTTAGTGCTGTATACCCGACACGCACGCCAAAATGGTCGTTCAAAAACCAACGTTCTGCCCCGAAATGTAACCGAAGTCGTTTACCCCAACTCACATCATTCTGTCCGCGAATAGCAATATCTGCTGATAACAAAGTTGCAATGTCCGGACGATATGTTGTCCCGAAACGTGCCGCTAACGGCAAACTTTCAATAAGCGCTCCATTTTCTCGAATGCCATTGCTTAGCTCCGATAGATTCATACCTATCGTGACCGAATCACCTAACTTTTCCAACGGATAGGTAAACTGCGTGCCGATATCTAAACTCCATAGGTAATTCGTCCTAAGTGGTGTGCTGTTTTGATAGTAACGCAGATTCGCCCCTGCGGATGCCTGTTCACCTAATGCTAAACCGTATCCTAAAAGCACAATCTGAGTAGATTCATTGTTAGCATTGTTCCAACCATTAAACCAAGACGCTACAGACAGATTCCCCACATTTTTATCGGTTAAACCCAATGTATTGGGACTCGCCGCTAACGAAAACGCCTGATCCGGACCTGACGGCTCACCCGAAAACGGAATCCCACCCATGTTCACTTCCAATCCATTCATAAATCCCAGCGAAGAGGGATTCCACAAAAAACCGTTATTTGCGGAAGGACCAGCGGTAAAGGCACTACCCATACCGACCGCTCTCGCACTTGCTCCTACAAAGATATCGCGATGGTCTATCCCAGAAGATCCTTCTGCAACCATCATATTTCCTAACATAATCACTACAAAACTGATAAGACCGAGAGTTTTCAATTTCATTTTTATAAACCCCATCTATTTTCTTATGGTAAATTCTAAAGGTAAATTGCCTCTGCAATCTTAACGTCTAAACTGCAAACTTGGGTACAACCTGAAAAATGGCTTAGAATTTGCAGAATTTTCGGATTTGCTATAAAATCCATAAAATAATGCAACCTTTTGCAATTTAAAACTCGTCACTTAAATTAAGTAGTGGTACCACTCTGGAGTACTTTTTATGCAAAATAACGATACTGAACTGATTCAGCGGACATTGGACGGTGATCAAATGGCATTTACCGAGCTCGTTGAAAAATATCAAAAAGGTATCCATGCACTTGCATGGCGCAAAATCGGGGATTTTCATATCGCGCAAGAAATTACGCAGGATGCTTTTCTCAGAGCTTATCAAAGGCTCAGAACTTTGAAAGACCCCAGCTTATTCCCAGGATGGGTATATGTGATTGCGTCTCACCTATGCACCGAATGGCACCGAAAGAAGAAGCCTCCGATCCAATCTTTAGAAACTACTGACGTTGCGGAGATTGATCAAGTGTCACATTCACAATATATAGCAGAACAACGAGACACCGAAGCGGCTGAAGCCCGGCGTGAAGTTGTCCAAAAGCTGCTCCAAAAATTGCCTGAGAGCGAACGCACAGTCATGGCACTCCACTATCTCGGTGAAATGACATGTGAAGCGATTAGCAAGATGCTCGGTGTGTCCCCGAATACGATTAAAAGCCGACTCAGTCGTGCGCGTAACCGTCTAAAGAAGGAAGAAGCGATAATTCGGGAAAATCTCAGTAGCTTCCAACTCCCAACGCAATTGACACAGGACATTATGAAGGAAATTGCACGCGTTAATCCTATCGCTCCTTCAAGCAGCAAACCTTTTGTGCCGTGGATAGTTTCTGCTGCCTCTGCTATTTTAATTCTTTTATTAGTAGGAATCGGAGTCCAATACCTTTCGTTCTCTTTCCGACCTTACGATCTCGATTCCGAATCAGCATTAACGGTTGAAATCGTTGATACGCCTGTTAGTATTGTCCGAAAAATAAAATCTGATTCGCGTAACCAACTCGGAACGACTGATATTTCCAGTAAGAGTCAAGGTGCTGGCGAAAAAGTGGATACATCTCAAAACGTAAACTTTGCCAATGTCATCCCAACCCTTGAAACAGAGTTGCCACTCTCAACGGAACGGTGGACTCAACTGGACAGTCCTGGTCGGGTCCGAATATCTACGCTATTTGCCACGAAAACAAACGACCTTTATGCGGCGACTCCAGTAGGACTTTATCGGAAGACAACTGATAACAAACGGTGGGACTTAATCAACAGTAAACTCCCTATTTCGCACTACAAGATGCCGATAGCTGAGCAAGATGGAACCCTCTATATTGTAACGGATGAGGCAGTACTCACTTCAAAAGACAAAGGCGAAACGTGGAAATCTCTCGGTTCCCGCCCGAAAGGACGTGCTATAGACTTGATCGTAAAGAGTAATGCACAAGATGCTATTGAGTTCTATCTCGCCCTACTACAAGGGATATTCTTCTCTGATGATGCGGGAGTCTCTTGGACCCCTCTAAACAAAGGTTTAGCAAGAAGAAAAATTTATGCATTAACATCCGTTGAAAACGCACTACTTGCTGGAACGAATAGAGGACTCTTCCGCTTCAATCCAGAACCGGGTTCGGAAGATGGTCTTGATAGATCAGGTGTGTGGAAAAAATTACCGGTAGCAGAATCTAAATCTATTCACGCATTTGCAGTTTCAGAACACCGACTGTATGTTGTGGCAGGAGATCTCAAGATTTCTGCGGATAAGGATTCTTTGAATATTGGGGCTATAGCAAAGGCGGTCCTAAGTAAAGAGCCTCTATGGGCAGTTTTTCGGTCAACAGATCAAGGTGATTCATGGGTAGATATAACGCCGACAAAAATTTCTGAAAATAAAAGAGTGACGGGTATCAGGATTGTTGCTTCAGAAAAAACGGTCATGTTATTAATGGCACCCGACGTTTTACGTTCAACGGATGAGGGAAAAACTTGGATAAAAGTGCCTTTTGGAAAATTCGCAGCTCCAGGTGTTATTGCTGCTTTGAAAGCAAAAAGTTATAGCGAATCCGCTAATCAAGATCAATTTTACGTAGGAGATCAAAGCGGGATTCGCCGTTCAACCGATGATGGTGATTCGTGGAAACGATTTAACACCGGATTGGGTGGCAACATACAAAATCTAACTGCCTTTAAAAATAAACTCTACGCAGTAGCAGATGAGCAACTTATTACATCAACCAACGGTGGGCAATCATGGAAAGCAATTCCTGTGGAATCAAGTGATATGCATATCACTATTATGAACAAAAAAATACCACTGACCGATACATATATACTACAGATAACAGCAGCAGATGGAATCCTTTACGCAAAAGGATACGCAGGGTTTAGACCATTTTTTGCCTATTTAGATGAAGAAAACAGAACGCTTTTTTTTATCAAAAGTGCTCCTATCTTTGGTGAAAGGAATCCCCTCGTAACACTTATGAAGGCAACACAAAGTTCTATAGAGGACAATGGGAAGGAGGAGGATGGGGAAAATGCCACTAATTTTTTAGAAGCTTTCTTAAGCATGGGGACAGATCTCTTTGGAGGATTCGCTGTCAGTGATAATACTTTCTATGTTGAGCACAGAGGGAAACTTCTAATCTGGCGCTCTGAATCCCAAGTAAACAACGATGCAAGTTGGTTCGATACCAAAATCGAAAACACTCGCGAAATTGACCTCTCGAACCTTAGTTCTTTGGATGGTTTCAAGTTTTTCAAGTTAGGCGTTTCTGGGGATACTGTCTATGTCGGCAAGTCCGATGGCACCCTACTTCACTCTGTTGATAGGGGGCGCAATTGGAAAACCGTCCAGCTACCAATTGCTGTTGAAACTTTCAAACAAATTCTCATTACCGACAAAACTGTTTACGTGGCAACTGACAATGGTGCTTTGTACTCAAGTGATGGCACTGAATGGGATGTCATCACCGATTCGGATGGTCAACAACTGATGATAGACCGTTTTGCTATAGATGGAACGATTTTATACGCAGTGAGTTCTTTAAAAAATGATCAGGGTGGAGTCTATCGATTGACAAGTACAAATGCCACTTGGGAACGAATAGCTCCGGAAATTCCGGACGATGCGACTTCTATCGCTGTCGCAAATGGCATACTTTATGTCGGCACCGAGAACAGTGGTTTGCAGGTTATTGGGCTTGAAGACTCTTCACGGACGCCTCTGACCAAAGCATCAAATTAATACGCAAACGCGCTTACAGGACTTAGCGTTTACAAGTGAGTTGCAGACATACTTTTAGGAAAGACTTAAAAGCCTCGCGACAGGTGGACGCGTGTAGAGAAAGAATCCACCGTATAAGAAGTTAAGTATAACTTAAAGAACATCCTCGTTGTCCGAGGATATGAGATGTGAGATATGCCCAATGTTTTCAGTTCACAAACTCATAGGGCACCTGAAGTTTAGCCAGATATTATTTTATTTGGAGGACCCGAGGCAAGGGCATGTCTCTTCTATTGAACGAACTAAGTCTCCAAAACGGAGAACAAATTAACTTAAACTCGCCAAATTCTGGCACAAAAAAGGAAGATTCAAAATGTACAAAAATTTAGTTTCTTGTATTAGCAAACAAAACGTCTTTACGTTAAAAAATAAGACGTTATACATGTTAACTATTCTTATCCTCGCAGCTTGTTTCATTATAGGCTGCGAAGGCCGGACTACCACAAAGCTTCTTGACGCATTGAGCGACCCACTACTTGAGTTAAATCGAACAGTTACGGTAACCCTCAATGAAAAGGATGGAAGTGGGATCACCGGCACAGCGATTTTTATGGAATATGTAGATGCAGACACGGAACAAGTAGGATCAGCGACAATTCGGAACTTTGATGTCGAAATTCAAAATGCTGTTCCTGGTCGTAAATACGCTGCATATCTCTATTCTGGCAGTAGTTGCGATGCACCCGGTAGTATCTGGGATGTTGAAGGTTTTAATACCTATTCTTTTACAGCTGATGAAGATGGAATGGGAGAACTTAGTTATCTCACTGACCTCACTATTGACACCAATTCACAAACCGATGTCCTCGGTAAAGTATTGGTTATTCACGAACAGGTTGGAGATGGTGATTTAGCAGATGGCACGCAAGTGAGTTGTGGTGTCATAACCCTCACGGAATAATCTCTTTTGAAATCTAAGCGCTCAATGCATGCGTTCAGTATCACGCTTGCATTGAGTGCTTTTTTCTTTATTAAGCATATATGACTTGTTCCATTCTGTCCAAATTTAACACATCGTCCACATAAATTCACTTGCCTGCAGGCACGAAATATGAGAAAATATAGTAAAACGGACAATTAATGGGACACTTCTGTATCGCAACCTGTTAGGTTGCGGACTAAGATGCACAACCTAAATGAAGATTAATTTATTAATTCGGTAATTTCCCATCTACACAAGTCATGTGCAAGCCTCTGCTGGCGAGGTTTCCTAACCTCGCCACATTACCGATTTATTTTCTTAAACTTCATACAGGTTGTGCTACAACTTCTCTTGTCCGTTATGTTTCTGAAACAGGTTTATTTAAAGTGTCCTAATCATTTCAAAGTTCACTATAGACTTAAATTTTTACAAACAGAGGGACAACTATGGAACAGATACGAGAACTCGCAAAATTATTGGAATCAGGGATTACAGACTACGATGCACAATTGAAAGTTTTACAATCAGAACGACTAAAATATATCCGCCTTTCAATGACCGATGGATTCGGCACTGAAGAAGGCCAATCCAAAGATTCATGGTTATTACATCTTAAGCAACTTGAAGATTCATTGGAGGTCAGACTAAAGGCACTAAAGCAAGCAATTCAGGAATCTGCCGAATCTTTCCAAGAGCCAAAGGCAGAGGCATAATTAACAATGTTATCCCGTCTACCTTATTCAAAAAAGCTCATAGTCTACTTCATATTAGCAATTTTTCTTTCTGCTGTTATAAGCGTGGTCGCACAAGAAACTGATAGTACAAATACAAACACTATTCAGGAGGCGATTCGACAGCAGAATCTTGGGTTAGCATACCTTGAAGAATCACAACCCACTAAAGCAGTTACTGCTTTTACCACTTTTGTTGAATTGCTTCCCCATGAGGCAATTGGTTATGGCAATCTTGCTGTTGCACATCTGCGTTTACAACAAGCGGATGCTGCAGAAGAATGGGTTAATAGCGGCATTGATGTTGCTCCGATGGATAGCCAGCTCCATTTCATTTTATCGGAGGTCTATCAAGTAAAAGGAAAAACTGCACAAGCCGTAGCAGCAATGAAAGAGGCAGTCCGATTAGCACCCGACGAATTAGAATTTCGGTATAAACTTGTCCGTCACTATCTGGGACAGCGAAACAACGCAGACGCGCAGCGAGCGGCAACGTTACATTTACAAGAACTTCATTCTCGAACGCCTGTAAATGTCGTGGTCCTACTGAAGTTGACACAAGCTTTGCTTGGGCAGGAAAAACTTAAAGATGCTGAAAAACTTTGCCAAGACTTGATGATTCTTTTAGGAGATACCGATGCAGAAAAGTTGAAATATCTAACGCAAGGGATAGACGCGATCAAGAAAAGCGACCTAAAAGTTGCTTCACGAAATATCCGTATTTTTGAGAACTTACATCGGGCAAGCCCCCGCTATCAGCAAGGTATTGGGGAATTGGTAACCAACATCCTTGGACATCCGATAGAAGTCTTCTCTCCGGGATTTAAAGCACGTATTACTGCAAAGTTGAGTCCACCAATTGACGTAGAGTTTATTGATGTCACTGAACAACTTGGGCTTGCCAACGTTAAAAGTGAATCCATAGATCACACAACCATCTCATTGCTTGACTACGATAACGATGGAAATTTGGATATTTTTACAACATCACCATCAATATTGCTTAGGAATATAGATGGAAAATATGTGCCTGTCAAACACCTGCAAAAAATCGTTAGGAAAAGGTCTCCAAATCCACGTACTGTTTCCTATGCCGATATGGACAAAGACGGAATACAAGATATCCTATTTGATATTTTTCTACCTATTGATTATGATCATGATGGAGATCTTGATCTTTTTTCCAATAAATCTGGTATAACACTGTATCGGAATAACGGTACCGGAAAATTAACAGATGTAGGTGAACAAACTTTTATATTGACAGATAGTGGCAAGCAAACGCCTACAGATATGCTTGCCGCAGATTTTGACGATGATGGCGACATTGATATATTTGCCATACATAGCGAAATGGGATGTACGCTATACGATAACCTCCGCCAAGGGAAACTCCGCGCAGTTTCTAAGGACACTGGAATTCCCCAAGATGTCCGTTATACATCAGTTGTAGCAGGTGATTATGATAATGATGGAGACACTGACCTGTTTTTAGCTGCTACAAACGGTATCCATTTCTATCGCAATAGAGGTGATGGCACTTTTGTTGCTGACACACGTTCAAAGCAAATTTCTGAGAAAAGGTATGATGATTCGCAAACTATATTAAAAAGCCTGGATTATGATAATGATGGCTTTCTTGATTTGTGGATTGTTAGCAAAAAAGGATTGTTCCTATTTCGGAACGATGGAACTGGCCGCTTCACCGAAACCAGTGAGATAATACCGATGGGAAAAGGGGTCGCGGGTGCCGTAGGCGATTACGACAATGATGGAGATTTAGACCTATTTTTTATCAACGACAAGGGACAACTGCGTGCGCTCCAAAACAACGGTGGAAATCAAAACAATTGGATACAGATGCGATTGGAGGGCATAACAACTGGCAATAACAAAGTTAATAGGAATGGTATCGGTTCAAAATTAGAGGTGAAAGTCAGTGACCTATATCAGTTGCAGTATGTATCACAGCAAGTAGCACATTTCGGGTTAGGATCGTTTGATGTAGCCGATGTTGTCCGAGTTGTGTGGACAAATGGCGTGCCGCAGAACGTCATCGAACCGAAGGCGAAACAACGGATTCTGGAAAAACAGGTTTTGAAAGGTTCATGTCCGTTCCTATATGTTTATGACGGTGAAAAATATCAATTTGTCACCGATCTACTTTGGCGTGCTCCACTCGGACTTGTCACTGCAATGGGGTTTGTCGCACCCGATGAAACGAAGGATTTCATAAAAATCTCAGCATCTCAGATACAACCCAAATCTGGCAAATATTCTATTCAAATTACAGAAGAGTTATGGGAAACCGCTTATTTTGATATGGTTAAACTGATAGCCGTTGACCATCCTGCCGACACCGATATTTTTGTGAACGAACAGTACACACCGCCCCCGTTTGCGGAATTTAAAATATATGGTGTTTCGGAGAAACTATACCCAAAGTCCGCTGTAAACCATAAAGGTGAAGATGTATCTGAGGCACTAAAAAAAGCAGATTACCATTACGCAGTTGAACATGCGCCCGGTCCCTACCAAGGCGTTGTAGAACCGCATGCCATCATCCTTAACCTCGGCAATATTCCTAATGACGAACCTGTAACATTGTATCTCAACGGTTGGATTTTCCCAACGGATACAAGTATCAACGTTGCCCTGTCCCAAAACCCCGCAATTGCACCGAGTTTTCCTTCGGTTGCTGTAAAGGATAAAACAGGAGAGTGGAAAACCGTTATTGATATGATTGGCATACCCGCAGGCAAAAACAAAACTATCACTATTGATCTGACAGGCAAATTTTTGTCCGATGACCGACACGTTCGCATTGAAACCGATATGCAAATTTACTGGGATGCAGTATTTTTCACAGTCGGCGATCAGAATGTACTTATGAAAATAACGGAATTGAATCCTGACAGTGCCGATCTCCATTATCGCGGCTTTTCGGAAATGTATCGACCAAATCCGCACGCACCGCATCTGTTTGACTATCAAAAAGTGACAAAAGTCGGGCAGTGGCGTGACCTTGCAGGATTTTATACCCGCTACGGCGATGTCAACCCTTTATTGCAAGCAGTTGATGATATGTATGTTATTCTTAATGCAGGAGATGAAATCACAGTTGAATTTGACGCAGCGCGATTGCCGCCACTAAAAGAAGGTTGGACTCGAGACTTTATCCTCTATAGCGATGGGTGGGATAAAGATGGCGACATCAACACGCTCACATCACAGACGGTTGAACCGTTACCGTTTCACGGTATGTCTGCCTATCCGTATCCAAAAACCGAACATTATCCGGATGACGAAGCACATCAGCGCTATCGTCTTGAATATAATACCCGACGTGTGCAGCACCAGCTACCACCATTACCAAAAGGGACAAAACCATGAAAACGAAACATATACTCACCATTATTATTCTATTGCTAATCCACACCGTATACCTTAGCAATGGAATTGCTCAAGACTATACTCAATGGAATTTGTCTGAAGGCGCAAAAGCCCGATTCGGCAAAGGTTGGATAAAAAGCATTAGCTTTTCACCAGATGGCACCCGGATTGCAGTAGCAAGTTCAACCGGCATCTGGATCTACGATGCTCACACTGGTGCAGAACTTTCCTTACTTGCAGGGAACGAGGGAGGAGTAGGTTCCGTGGTATTTTCACCGGATAGCAAAACTCTTGCAAGTGGTGGATATGGCGAAATCTTATTGTGGGATGTCAACACTGGCAAAATCTTGAAGTCATTTAACGGACACAAAGGTTGGGTCGGAGTCGGAATTTTCGATGATGGTAAAACCCTTCTGAGTGTGAGCAATAACGGTTTAGTAAGGTTTTGGGATATTACCACTGGTCGGCGGAAAAGAAGCCTTCGAGTAACCCCTTCAAACGTTATAAGCAGGTTGTTTCTTTCTCTCGTTGGACGAGAGGCTACATCTTCCTATATACATCTTGACGATCTTACCAACAACGGCATTCTTGTAATTGGCTACAGGAACGGTACTATTCGGTTGAAGGATGCCGCTACAGGGAAACATCTCAAAACGCTTAAGGGACATAAAGACACCGTCAATCAGTTGGCAATTTCACCGGATGGTACTATTCTTGCTGTTGATATTTTTAACGCGCCGCTCAGTTTGTGGGATGTTACCACAGGTCGTCAACTGAAAACCTTGAGCGAAAAAGGATCGCTCGGTGGAAAATTCGGATTCTCTAAAGATGGTAAAACCTTTATTTATCAGACTATGTTTGATGGAATTGAGTTATGGGATGTTGATAGCGGAACCCTTCGTGCAACACTCGGTGAACGGATGGATGGAATCAGTGCATTAACGTTTTCACCAGATGCCAAGAGATTTGTAGGAGGGAGCGCTGACGGTACAATCCGATTCTGGGATGCAAATACAGGTGAAGAGTTAGCTATTTTAACAGCAGGACATACACAAGCACTTCAAGCGTTGGCATTCTCACCCGATAGCAGCATTTTGGCGGGTGGGTACACAAACACCGTTCAATTATGGAATACAAACACTTTAGCCCAGCTCTCCGATCCATCAACATCTACAGAGCAACTTATCTCTTTGGTATTTTCCGCTGATGATAGCACAGTGATCAGTGCTGGGAATTTCACATTCAGGAAGCAAAAACGCGATGAATTCAGGAAAGAAAGTGTCCTCGGTAAGTTGAGTATATGGGACGCACGCACTGGACAAAATATATCTGTTCTTCCCATTGAATCGCATAAAGGAGAAGCACCGGTGCTTCCAGGGCAGAGAAAAATTTCATCGTCTTCTGGAGGAATGAATGGAAAGGCACGCATAAGGACAGTGAAAATGGAAAACGGAATTGTGAAGCACGTCAAATATCAGACCCACGGTGTAGCAGTATTTTCTCAAGACGGTTCTATGTTTGCGACTGTTCAAAATTCAGATCGTGCAAATAAGGATAATCAATTTACTGTGTTATTATGGGAAGTGACTTCCCGACAGTTACGATTCACACTAAAAGGACATACGAGGGAAATTGAAACATTAACATTCACCGTTGATGGTAAAACGCTGGCAAGCGGGAGTAGAGATGGCACAATTCGGTTATGGGACACAAGCACCGGAAATCAAACTACAAGTTTCTCTTCAAGGCAGAATACCGCCTTAGCTTTTTCGGCAGACAGCAAAATCCTTGCAAGCATATACAACAAAGGCATTAAATTATGGGATATGACAACCGGTAATGAGCTGGCAACCTTAAAAGGCGATATTGATATTTGCTACGCTTTAGCATTCTCCACAGATAGCAAAATTATCGCAAGTGGAAGTCATGATGGAACAATTCTGACATGGGACATCGCCACCGGTAGTAAACTAACAACGTTCACAGGGCATGACAATTGGATTAAAGCACTAACGTTTTCGCCGGACGGTAAAACCCTTGCAAGCGGCAGCGAAGATGGCGTAATTTTTCTTTGGGACGTTCCAAAATAAAGATACTATCATTCAAGCGTTGTTCATTATTATTCTTGAAATGTCTTGTCGGTCACCTTCCGTTCAACTCGACGCAAAGGGACATATAGACAAACAGTAGCAATTAGCAAAATTCCCGCCAAAACAACGTAAGAATAGGCATTACTTCCATATAACCAGTTACCAAAGACTCCGCTAAAAAACGTTTTTACAAATTCCGGGTGTGCTGATTTGTCATATAGCCAGCCACCGAGAAGTGGTCCTAAGATACGTCCTAAACTCAAAAACGCATCCATAATGCCGATAGCTGCACCTTGCCCGATCCGGGTCTGTTTAGAAATCCACGATGTATTTGTTGGACGAATCAGTTGATTCCCGATTCCAGTAATTGTGAGGTAAATTGTTAGCGTTACGAAGTTGAACGCGTAGAGCAAAAGCACCATGCCGAGCGCATTAAGCAAAAGACCAACTAAGATTATCCTGCGTTCTCCTATCCAGTTAATTAACCTACCGAGCAATCCTCCCTGTAACGGCACGACAATCACACCCATGACCATAAACATCCATCCCATCTCTTTTTGCTTATACTCCCAACCTGCTTCAATGAACAGTGGAAAAGTCGCCTCCAATCCGGCGAAACTGAAGGTAGTGAAAAAGGCAACAAGGAATAGAGGGACAAGCGGAGATTTCAGTGTTGTGCGGCGGAATAGATCGCGTGGTGAGATCCATTCATGTTGTTCTACCACAACATCTTTCTGAAGTGATTCAGGCAGAAGAATGAGCGCAAAAAGAAAAGTTAGTAACGACAACCCACCTGCAACAAAAAAAGGCAGATCGTGCCGCCCCATCACACCGCCAAGTGCCGGGCCAAGAATGAAACCGAGCCCCATTGCTGCACCCATCAATCCCATGCCTTTACCGCGTTCCTCTGATGTAGTAACATCCGCAACATACGCCATTACGCTGGGCAACACCGCCGCTGAAGCGATGCCCGCTGCACTCCGAGCGGCAAAAAGCCATATATACTCCTTTGCCAATCCAAAAGCGGCTAAGGCAATGGCATTTCCAAGCAAACCAAGCAGAATTGCAGGTTTCCTGCCGTGCTTGTCTGACAAACGCCCCCAAAGCGGCGCGAACAGCAGTTGCATCCCAGAATAGATAGAGAGTAATATCGCAATTTCGGTGGGAGTTGCCCCGATATCTTCTGCGTAATAAGCGAGATTTGGAATGATGATGCCAAACCCAAGCATCACAAAAAACAGGGTTAAGAACAGGAGGAGAAGTCTCGATTTTTGCATTCGTCCGTTCAAAAAACAGATTCTGCACACTTGAAAAAACCGCAATTGTGCAGTGTCAACTATTATAGCAAGGCGTAGGCAGTGTGTCAATATTAAAACAGCACTTTCGATCTAAAAGCGGTTACTTTTCAGAATTTTTGTTGTGCAAATTCCCCTCTTTTTTGGTATAATTACATCTATAAATTAATTGAAATCTAAACCGATTTTTAATCGTAATTCTATAAAACACACACAAAATTGGAGAACTCATGTCTTCCGAATTTGTCCATCTACACAACCACAGCGAATACAGTATGCTTGACGGCGCATGCCGTATTTCTGATATGATTCAGTGGGCAGTTGAGAATAGCACCCCCGCAGTCGCCCTCACCGATCACGGCAATATGTTCGGTGCATGGGAGTTTTACACTAAAGCACAAGAGGCTGGTGTAAACCCTATTGTCGGGTGTGAGGTATATGTTGCCCCTGGTGCCCGAACAGTCCGTGGAAAAGACCAAGGTAGCCCCTACCATCTAACGCTTCTTGTAGAAAATGCAACCGGTTATCAAAACCTTCTTGAATTGGTGTCGATCGGTTACACAGAGGGTTTCTATAGCAAACCGCGCATTGACATGGAAATCTTACGAGAATACCGTGAGGGAATTATTGCACTGACGGGATGTATCCAAGGGCAGGTACCACAACTTCTCATCTCAGATAAACGAGAAGAAGGCATCCAAAACTTCAAAACCTTGATGGATGTGATGGGGCCTCGGAACCTCTACGTTGAGGTGCAAAACCATTTTATTGACAAGGAACTTGAGGCGTACCCGATAATGGTTGACTTAGCGAGAGAATTCGATCTTCCTCTCGTCGGTACAAACGATTGCCATTACCTCCGCAAATCTGACCATCACATGCACGATGTCCTTCTCTGTATCCAAACAAAGAAAACTGTCAACGACCAAGATCGGATGCAATTTGATAATCATTTTTATTTTAAAGACGTTAACGAAATGCGGGAAGTGCTTAAGAATTACCCGCCAGAAGCCATCAGTAACACACTTGAAATTGCCAAACGGTGCAACCTCAAACTTGATTACAGCAAGAGCGTGATGCCGAAATATGATGTGCCAGAAGGACATACAAATGAAAGTTACCTAAAAGAACTTTGCTACCAAGGGTTGCGTGAAAAATTGGGCGGTGAACTCTCCTCGGATGTTCTCCAAAGGTTGAATCATGAACTTGACATTATAAATAAAACCGGTTACCCAGGATATTTCCTGATTGTATGGGATTATGTAAAATACGCTAATGAACAGGGATATCCACTCACCGCTCGCGGCTCCGCTGCCGGTAGCCTTGTCTTGTATGCACTTGATGTAATTGCTTTCAATCCGATGGAGTATGGCTGCATCTTTGAACGTTTTTTGAATCTTGAACGAATTAGTCCGCCTGATATTGATATTGACTTTGCAGACCGCGCCCGTGACCACGTCATTGAATACCTCGTTAATAAATATGGTCAGGACTCTGTTGGCAAAGTTGCCACCTTTGCAACCATGGGGGCAAAAGCTGCTATCAAAGATGTTGGACGCACACTTGATGTGCCTCTCGAAAATGTCCTGAAGTTAACGCAGTTGATTCCCAGCATCCCAGGTATAACACTTGATGATGTCTTGGAACAGGTGCCCGAATTTCAAGCACTTGCAGAACAGCCAGAAAATAAAGAACTGATGGACCTCAGCAAAGCCGTTGAAGGTATGAAACGGCATGTTTCCTGTCATGCATCCGCTATCGTTGTTTCAAATGGCCCGCTGACAGATTTTGTCCCTTTGTTCAAAGATAAAAACGACCAGGTTGCAACACAGTTTGAGGGCAAAACTGTTGAAAATGTCGGTATTGTCAAATTTGATTTCCTCGGTGTTCGCAGCCTCACTGAAATTCATGACTGTCTCCAAATGGTTAAAGCGAATCACGGCAAAGATTTGAAGTTAGAGGATATCCCTTTTGACGATGAAAAAACTTTTTCACTCATCAGTAGAGGACTGATTGCTGGCTTATTCCAATTGGAAACCTCCTCCGGCATGTATAGGGTTGTTACACAACTCAAAGCGGATAACTTTGAGGATTTCGCTGCAATTCCCGCCCTCTATCGTCCAGGTCCGTTAGAAAGCGGTATGATGCAACAGTTCATTGATAGGAAAAACGGATTGGAAAAGGTAGAATATATTCACCCCTTGCTTGAGAACGCACTCCAAAACACTTACGGTGTATGCGTCTATCAGGAACAGGTGATGCAGATTGCGCGCGATATGGCAGGCTTTACCCTTGGGGAAGCTGATGTACTACGCGCTGCAATGGGTAAGAAAAACCCTGAATTACTCCAAGCACAACGAGAGAAATTTGTTGAGGGAGCCCTCAAAAATGAAATCTCTAAGAAAGAGGCAGAGGAAATATACGACCTACTCGAACCTTTCAGTGGATACGCCTTCAACAAATCACACTCTGTTGCTTACGCGATGTTAGCTTACCGCATGGCGTATCTGAAAACACATTACCCGCATGAATTCATGGCAGCAATGATGACAGGGGAATCAGCATACTCAGACAAAATTACCCGCTACCGCGCTGAATGTACAAAACTTGCTAATTTTCTCAATATAGAAATCAACGTACTCCCACCAGATGTTAACAGCAGTGATAAGTATTTTGCAGTGGATGGCAACGATATTTGCTTTGGACTTGTGGCAGTGAAAAACGTTGGGGACAACGCAATAGATACAATTGTGGCAGCACGAAAGGAGGGCGGTTCATTCACATCGCTGCAAGATTTCTGTGAACGTGTGGATACAAAAGTGGTCAATAAACGGGCTGTTGAAGGTCTTATTTTAAGCGGTGCTTTTGATAGCCTTGAAGGACATCGGGCACAACTCCTCGCGAACCTCGAAAGTATCCTGAAAGCCGCACAAAGCTCACAAGCAGTGCGTGAACGTGGACAAATGAACCTTTTCGGAGAGGCAGAGGATGCCCCGACAACAGTTGTAACACTCGCGGCGGCAGAAGAATATGCCCCTTTAGAGCGGCTTAAGCTGGAAAAAGAACAACTCGGTTTTTATGTTTCCGGACACCCGCTTGGAGAATACACGAACATCATTGAAAACTATACATCAGCAAGCACGCAAACCCTCGGAGCACACCCGATTGAGTCCACAGTTTCTGTCGCAGGTATGATAACTGATGTGAAAAACCTTACTACGAAGAAAGGTGATTCCATGGCGGTCATCGGGTTTGAGGACCTTGAGGGTTCTATAGAGGTTGTTGTTTTTCCAGAAGCATATAAAAAAGCAGGGGAACTCTTTGAAGGAAGAATAGTTTGGATTGAAGGACCAGTCAAAATCAATCAGAACGGCAAAAATCGGAATTCTGATGATGAAGACGAAGTGGAAGAGCGCCAGATACAGGCGGACACAATTTTAGATATTGAAATTGTCTCTGAGCAACAGACATCTGCCGTTGAGGTGACAATCCCAGAATCCGATCTTGACAACCTTGACAAACTAAAAACTCTTAAAGAGATCGCACTTGCCAACAAGGGAGAACTGCACCTAATTTTGCGTCTCATGAGTCCACGTTTCGGTGAAGTCATCACAAGATGCGGTTCTAACTATAGGATTACAGATAAGGAAGATGTTTTCAAACAGGTCCAAAATCTATTCGGAGAGAACTGCATCAAACGGAGCAATAGAACAAAACCTAAAAACGGAAACCGTTCTACTCGAAACAGTTTTGTTTAAAAACAATTCGTTGTTCGTATAAACGTTTTTGCAGCGCATTCCATCAAATTGTGCAGAAGGAGATTCACTCTTATGCAATATCGTACACTCGGTAAAACTGGACTCCATGTTTCAGAAATAGGCTACGGCGGCGGTAGAGTCCGTCCAGAACATGATGTAAAATCGCTTGTCAATATGATCCATTACGCCATAGATTGTGGACTCAACTACATAGACACAGCCCCCAACTATGGTGGCGGCTATAGTGAAACCGTTATCGGCAAAGCAATAACAGATCGTCGGGACGCATGCATCGTTGCAACGAAGACGGAGGCGTTTGACCCGGATGGTATTGTAACAGATGTGGAAGGCAGCCTAAAACGACTCGGCACTGATTATATTGATGTCCTGCAATTTCATGGCGGATGGTTTTACACAAAAGAGACAGAACAGATTCTGAACGGTGGCGGTTTGGAAAAATACCTTAAATTGAAGGAGGAGGGGAAGGTGCGGTTTATCGGTTTTTCTGCGGACGGCCCATCGGGTGGTACAGAAGAACTGATTACCACCGGTGCGTTTGATATGATGCAAATCCACTACAACCTGATGTATCAAAGCACCTGTGATACATTCGGCAGGCGCGGTGTTATTCCTGATGCTGTGGCACAAGGGATGGGGATTGTGTTGATGCGCTCCACGACAAGCAACGTCTTCCAAAATCTTATGAAGCACTGCTTTCCCAAGGAGATGGCGGAAGTTGATGTGGACAGTTTTTTACTCAACTATTCGCTTTCAAATCCCATGGTAGACGTTGCGCTGATGAGTTTGCAAAGCACTGACGACGTGGACTGGACAAATGCTGTGTCAGATGACGTAGAGGCACGGTTAGATTTGCGCGCGATTCATGGAAGGTAAATCGTACCTTTAAGGATTTATCCATTCTGTCGGTGGTTTTCGCGGAGGTTTCTCATCAACTGATGCCTCCTCCTTATTCAACACCTCTACGAGACGATATTCATACCGTCCCACATCCTGAATTCCCTCAGGTCGTTCATGGAGACTAACTTTCAACCTATAGATAAACCCCGGCTCAAAGTTAAACCCTCCTATACCTTCATAGAAAAAATGCCACTCTTGACTCTCCTCGTTGAACTCAAGGTAACACTGTTGTTCAATGAAGCCTTGGCAGGTTCGGGTGTAAGGGCCTATTATGAGAATCTCTGTATTGTCCTTGCCTGATCCGATTAAAGGGCCCACACTTGTGGTTTCACGCTGGCATCCGATGGTGAAAGATAAGAGGATTAGTGTGATTGGAAGTATTAGTTTTGTTGAAAATGACATTTTTATTTGAGACAAAAAAGTTGTAAAGTTACTTTTTCTAACGTTTTTCCAATCGATCTAATCTTCTGGCTAAACTTTCAATTGTTTCTGCCATGTTCAAAATCTCCTTCACTGTTGACAGTTTATGCAGACAAGAAATTCCGTATCACGTAATCCAGAATCCCGCCATTTTTATAGTATTCTACCTCCACGGGCGAATCAATTCGGATAAGCAATTCCGTTGTGTGCGTCTCACCGTTTGCCCGAACAATCTTCATCGTTGCCATTTGCCCCGGTTGGAGGTCATCTGCAAATCCTGTGATACTGATAATCTCACTACCGTCAAGATTGAGCGTCTGTGCATTTTCCCCGTCCTTGAACTGCAACGGCAAAATACCCATACCGATGAGATTGCTGCGGTGGATTCGCTCATAACTTTGGACAACAACGGCTTTAACCCCAAGCAGCTTAGGTCCCTTTGCAGCCCAATCCCGTGAACTTCCCATACCGTAATCCTGTCCAGCAAAAATAACCGTAGGCACATCGTTTTCGCTGTAGTGGAGTGCCGCTTCGTAAATAGTTGTCTGTGTCCCTTCAGAATACTGAAGCGTCCATCCACCTTCAACATCAGGTGTCATCAAGTTTCGGACGCGGCGGTTCGCAAACGTGCCACGACTCATCACCCTGTCGTTACCACGTCTTGCCCCGTAGGTATTGAAATCTTGTATTTCAACGCCGCGTTCCTGCAGATAGCTACCTGCTGGACTCGCCGCTGCAATCGCACCTGCGGGAGAGATATGGTCTGTCGTAACAGAGTCTCCAAAGATGCCGAGGATTCGAGCATCAACGATATCCGAAATCTGTGCGGGTTCGCGTGAAAAACCTTCAAAAAAAGGTGGATGCTGAATATAGGTGCTTCTTTCGTTCCATGGGTAAAGCACACCAATTGCGCCTGCAAGTTCTTCCCATTCCGGTGCCTGGTTGCCGATAGATTCGTACATCTCTTTAAACGTTTTTCGGTCAACCGCTGCGCCAACCATATCAGCAATTTCTTGCCGTGTTGGCCAAATATCCCATAGGTAAACTGCTTCACCAGCATCATTATGTCCGATCGGTTCTGTCGCGAGGTCAATGTCAATACGTCCTGCAAGGCCGTATGCTACGACAAGGGGGGGCGACATAAGGAAGTTGGCTTTTATTTCTGGATGCACACGTGCTTCAAAATTCCTGTTCCCACTCAAAACGCTGGCAGTTACAAGGTTTTCTGCGTCAATCGCCTCTTGCACCACTTCGTTTAGTGGTCCGCTGTTACCAATACAGGTTGTGCAGCCATAACCTACCACATTATATCCTAACTTTTCTAAATAAGGCAGCAATCCTGTGTTCCGCAGATACTCTGTTACAACTCGCGAGCCTGGTGCTAAACTTGTTTTGACATAATCGGGCACGCGTAAACCTTTTTCAACCGCTTTTTTGGCAAGCAGCCCCGCACCAATCATCACAGATGGGTTGCTGGTATTTGTGCAGCTGGTAATTGCCGAGATAACAACTGCCCCGTGAGTGATATTGCCATCGCTTGCCCTTTCTGTTACACCAAATCCATCTTCCGCTACAGGCTTTGTCAGAAGTTCATTAAAGGTGTCTTTGACATCTGATAACGCGATTCGGTCTTGTGGTCGTTTCGGTCCAGCGATACTCGGTTCAATACCGCTGAGATCAATCTCCAACACATCGGAGTATTCAACTTCTCCGAGGCGCGGAATACCGAACAATCCTTGTGCTTTGAGATACGTTTCCACGAAATCAACGTGCGCTTCATCGCGTCCGGTGAGACGGAGGTAATTCATCGTCTCAGCATCGGGTGGGAAAAACCCGATAGTCGCCCCATATTCGGGACACATGTTAGAAAGCGTTGCCCGGTCAGGCAGTGCAAGTGCCTCCACACCTTCACCAAAGAATTCAACGAATTTACCGACAACGGCAGCCGCTCTGAGTCGTTGCGTTACAGTCAGGACCAAATCCGTTGCGGTTACACCTTCTTGGAGTTCACCTTTCATGTGAACACCGAGTACCTCAGGAGTCAAAATGTATACTGGTTGCCCCAGCATCGCCGCTTCTGCCTCAATACCACCAACACCCCAACCGACAATGCCCAATCCGTTAATCATAGTGGTATGTGAATCTGTACCGACAACAGTATCAGGATAAGCAACCGACTCTTCTGTCATAACAACCTGCGCGAGGTATTCCAAATTCACCTGATGCACAATACCGATAGATGGGGGAATGATATTGAATTTTTCAAACGCTTGCTGTCCCCATTTTAGGAATTCATAACGTTCCTTGTTACGTTCAAACTCTCTGCGGGTGTTAAATTGAAAAGCGTTCTCTGTGCCGTAAGCATCAACCTGGATAGAGTGATCAATCACTAAATCAACAGGTACGAGCGGTTCAATCATTTGAGCATCACCACCGAGTTCTGCAACAGCAGACCGCATCGCAGCAATATCAACAACAAGTGGTACGCCTGTGAAATCCTGTGCTACCACGCGTGCGGGTTTGAACGGAATTTCCGCCGCCTTCGGGGAATGTGCATCCCAATTCGCTAAGTTGACAACGTCCTGTTCGGTAATCTGATGTCCATCATAATTCCGTAGTAGCGATTCAAGTAGGATGCGGATACTGACAGGCAAGACTTCAATTGAACCTTTACCTGCTTCTGCTAAGGCAGGAAGCGAATAGTAGGTGTGCTCAAACCCTTCGTTTTCAAGGGTTCGGCGCGTATTAAATAGATTGTGAGTGGGGTGGGGCATTTGCAAAAACTCCTTCGTATTAGTCTATGTCTTTTATAGTAAAATCTAAAAATACGTGAGCACTTCAAATGGACAACCTATTTCGACACTCACTGCTGGCGAGGTTTCCTAACCTCGCCAATGTTCAGGTAATTGTGGATTTTACTATAAATTATTTTACCACAATAGGTGCTGGAATTCAATTGTTTTATGGATTTTGTCTGAACCAGGATTTTCAGAGTTGACAAAATATGGACACCCCTTTTTCCGAATTACTTGCAATCCAACACAAGGTGTGGTACAATTATTTTCACAATATAAATATAAGAATTCTGAATATATCTAAAAAAGAACGTATGAAAACAGCAAACCCAGACGATCAGCAGACTGACCTTGATAGGGTTTTAGAGAAAATCAATGAGATAGCGAAAGCATCCGCCGATGGTGATTATATCTACCGAGGTGAAACTTCACATCATCAGGATCCTCCGGATTGTGGGAAAGTCTCCTCAAGTCTTTATCGTGAGTACCGTGATATTGAAGCAGAGTACTTTGACATAGCTTTTGTCCAAGAGGAAATCCTAAGGGAAGCGCGGGAATATGCCTCACACAAAATGGATGACTTTGAACTCACCGCTACACTTCAGCACCACGGCGATAAGACAAATCTAATTGACTTTACAACAGATTATCTTGTCGCACTCTTTTTTGCCTGTGATGGCAAACCGGAAAAACCTGGCAGGGTCATCTTACTTCAAAGACAGTCTAAAGCCTACAAAGTCGAAAAACCGCCCAAAGCGATTCGGCGTGCTGAGATCCAGAAGAGCATCTTTGTTCAGGCACCGAAAGGGTTTGTCCAACCAGATAAGGTAGTGTCTATCCCCGCAGACTTAAAATCGGCGCTGTTGGATCACCTCCGCAAGCATCATGACATATCAACCAAAACCATCTATAACGATCTCCAGGGATTTATTGAAAAACGAGGACTTCATAAGAGCGCGTATACAGAATTTTATAAGGGCCTCACTTGTCAAAATCGAGGGAAATCAGCAAAACCACAAGCAGAAAAGCAAAAATGGTACGATGACGCTATTACACATTATACCGAAGCTATAAGATTGAACCCTGATCTTATAGCTGCCTACAACAATCGTGGTAATGCTTACGGTGAGAAAAGCGATTTTGACGCAGCCATTCAAGACTATAACAAAGCAATAGACTTGAACCCCGAACTCGCCGAAGCCTATACCAATCGTGGTAATGCTTACGATGAGAAAAGCGATTTTGACGCAGCCATTCAAGACTATAACAAAGCAATAGACTTGAACCCCGAACTCGCCGAAGCCTATACCAATCGTGGTAATGCTTACCATGAGAAAGGCGATTTTGATAAAGCCATTCAAGACCATAATAAAGCAATAGACTTGAACCCTGAATATGCTAATGCCTATACCAATCGTGGCACTGCTTACGCTAAGACAGATGATTTTGACGCAGCCATTCAAGACTATAACAAAGCAATAGACTTGAACCCCGAACTCGCCGAAGCCTATAGCAATCGGGGTAATGCTTACCATGAGAAAGGCGATTTTGATAAAGCCATCCAAGACCATAATAAAGCAATAGCATTGAACCCTGAAGATGACGAGGCTTATTACAACCGCGGCGATGCTTACGGTGAGAAAAGCGATTTTGACGCAGCCATTCAAGACTATAATAAAGCAATAGCATTGAACCCTGAAGATGCCGATGTCTATATCAACCGAGGCATTACTCACTATAGGAAAGGCGAGGTTGACAAAGCTATCCAAGACTTCAACACAACCATAGAACTGAACCCGGAAGATGCTGATGCTTATGCTAATCGCGGTGAGGCATGGCTACACCTAAAAGAATGGGAGCGCGCCAAAGCAGACCTAATGACCGCTAAGAAAAAGGGAGTTGATATCGTCGATTCCTTTCAGAACGATTATGAAAGCGTTGAAGATTTTGAGGCAAAAAATGAGGTTAAGCTGCCAGAGGACATCGCAGCACTGTTGCGGGGAGAATGAAGGACGCAGTCAACACCTAAGTCGTTAGGTGTGGTTTCCTAACCTACCAAACATATCGTCCCTAATGAAGATAAAAAAATAAATTAGGTAATTTGGCGAGGTTCGGAAGAAATCAAGAAATCAACGGTATGAATGCCTTTTGGCATTCCCCGGGTATGAATACCATTTAGGTATTCCCCGCCTCGCCAGCGGAGGAGGGAAACCTGCCTCGTCCGGATAGAAAATTACCGAATTAATAAATTAATCTTCATATAGGACTAAGGAATGGATGGTACTTGTTGGCTATAAACATATCGTCCCTACGGGACTAAGAACTGACATCTGAAAACTGATAACCACCATGCCACAACTCAATATCAAACCCACGCATAAACCGATAAAGAACTACTACGTTGAACTCGAAAAATACGCGCAGCTCGGTGAACAAAACGAAGGCACGGTGCGTGCCGCATTCCAAAGCCTACTGCAGCACTATTGCGGACAATCTAACCTAACACTCCTTTGCGAAAAGACACTTCACACACCGGAACAGAAACGTATCACCCCTGATGGGGAGGTGGTTGACGTTTACGGGTTGCCACACGGTTATTGGGAAGCGAAGGATACACAGGACGACCTGCACATTGAAGCCGCCAAGAAATTTGCCGCGGGCTACCCCTCCAAAAATATCGTTGTGCAATCTCCGACACATGCACTGCTTTATCAAAATGCGCAGCTACAGCTTGACCTTGACATCACTGAACCGACAAACCTTGTCCGTGTGCTACAGACATTTTTTGCATATCAAGAAGCGAACATCACGGCATGGCATACCGCAGTTGCCGAATTCAGAGAGATTGTCCCTGAACTCGGTGAACAACTTGCAGCGTTAATTGAAACTGAACGTCAAAACAATCCACATTTTCATGATGCGTTCTCCAAATTCCATCAACAGTGCCAAACCTCCATCAACCCGAACCTCTCTATCGATGCGGTAGAAGAGATGCTGATTCAGCACTTGTTAACCGAACGAATTTTCCGTACTGTTTTTAACAATCGCGACTTTACGCGCCGGAATATCATCGCCCGCGAAATTGAGAACGTCATTGACGCGCTCACGTCACAGACGTTCGACCGCAACGCGTTTCTGCAAAGTTTAGACCCGTTTTATGTTGCGATTGAACAGACTGCCAGCACGATTACCGACTTCTCACAGAAACAGGGATTTCTAAACACCGTTTATGAGCAGTTTTTTCAAGGTTTTTCTGTGAAGGTTGCAGATACGCACGGCATCGTCTACACACCGCAACCGATTGTGGATTTTATGGTGAAAAGCGTTGAACATATCTTGCAGACAGAATTCGGGCGTTCTATGTCCGATAGTGGTGTGCATATCATTGACCCGTTTGTTGGTACTGGCAACTTTATTGTCCGCATTATGCAGGAACTGGATCCGATTTCACTCGCGCGAAAATACACGGCGGATCCCCCCGAACTCCAGTGCAATGAGGTGATGCTCCTGCCCTACTACATCGCCAGTCTGAACATAGAACATCAGTTTTTTACTGCCACGAACCGATATGTGCCTTACCAAGGGTTATGTTTAGTAGATACGTTTGAGATGGCAGAGGAACGGCAGATGTCCCTATTCGCGCCTGAAAATACCGCTCGCGTTGAGAAGCAGAAAAAGACACCGATGTTCGTGGTTATCGGCAATCCACCTTACAATGCAGGGCAGGTCAACGAGAACGATAACAACAAAAATCGGAAGTATCAGTCAATGGATGCGCGGGTGAGAGAAACATATTCACAAGATTCAAAAGCCACGAATAAAAACGCGCTGTCGGATCCTTACATAAAAGCGATTCGATGGGCATTAGATAGAATTGGGGAAGAGGGCATTGTTGCGTTTGTGACAAACAACGCATTTCTTGATGGCATAGCATTTGATGGCATGCGGAAACACCTTGCAGACGATTGTGACGCGATTTACATTCTAAATTTGAGCGGGAACGTCCGTAAGAACCCAAAATTGTCAGGAACAACGCACAACGTTTTTGGGATTCAGGTCGGCGTAAGCATCAATTTCTTTATCAAGAAAAATACGAATAATTCAGATTCAAAACCTACTTCGGAAACCGCGCAAATTTTCTACGCGCGTGTCGATGAACTGTGGCGTAAGGAAGAAAAATATCACTATCTTGATTCCAATCAACATTATCAAAATATTGAATGGAAACATTTAACACCGAGTAAGCGATATGCATGGTTAACAGAAGGACTCCACGCCGAATTTGACACCTTCATTCCAGTAGGAACTAAGGAAACAAAGGCGAGCAAAGAGAAAGCGACAGGTGTTATTTTCAAAACGTATAGTCGCGGGATTGTAACGTGTCGTGATGCATGGACTTTCAACTTTGACCGAGACGCGCTCGAGGAGAACGTTCAACGCATGATTGGAACCTACAACGTGGAAACTGTGCGATGGACGCAGCGGGCGAATTTGAATGCAAATGTTAATGATTTTGTGGTATCTGACGACACAAAAATCAGTTGGAGTGAAGCCCTTAAACGAAACTTGCAAAGAGGAAAAACTACAGATTTTTCACAGGAGAAGGTGAGGACATCCCTCTATCGTCCGTTTACGAAATCAAACCTCTATTTTGACCGTATAATGACCGAGCGCGTATACGTGTTTCCATCCATCTTTCCCACACCAGAGACAGAAACGGAAAATCGAGTAATTTGTGTTAACGGTATCGGAAGCAATAAACTGTTTGGCGCGTTGATGGTTAATGTGATCCCATGTCTCGGTATACTTGACGCTAATCAGTCTTTTCCATTCTACACCTACGACGAAGACGGTACAAACCGAAAAGAGAACATCACCGATTGGGCATTGGCACAGTTCCGCGCACACTACAAAGACGACACCATCAGCAAGTGGGACATCTTCCACTATACCTACGGCATCTTACATCATCCAGAGTATCGTGAAAAGTATCAGGCGAATCTCAAACGCGATCTGCCGCATATCCCTTTTGCCCCATCTATTGAGGCTTTTTGGGGATTAGCCAATGCAGGCGCGCGGTTAGCAGACATACACGTCAACTACGAATCCCAACCCGAATATGATAAACTGAAGTTGGTACAGAATCTGGATGTCCCGCTCAATTGGCGTGTTGAGAAGATGAAGCTTGCCAAAGACAAAACCTCGCTTGTTTATAACGATTTTCTAACGATTGACGGTATCCCCGCAAAGGCACTTGACTATCGGCTTGGCACGCGTTCCGCGTTGGAATGGGTTATCAATCAGTCCTGTGTAAAAACTGATAAACGCAGCGGCATTGTCAACGATCCGAATCGTGCGGATGATCCGGAGTATATTGTGCGGTTGCTTGGACAGGTGATCTCAGTGAGTTTGGAGACGGTGGATATTGTTGGGGGGTTGCCTGCGTTACAGTAGTCCGCACACGCCGTGGGTTTCCGTAACCCGGGTTATTTATAGTGAACTTTGAAATTATTGGGACACTTTGATAAACCTGTTTTGGAACATATACAGACTATAGAAGTTGTTGTAGCACAAACTGTATGAAGATTAATTTATTAATTCGGTAATTTCTATCCGTACGAGGCAAGTGTACTCCCCCGCTGGCGAGGCGGGGAATACCTAAATGGTATTCATACCCGGGGAATGCCAAAAGGCATTCATACCGTTGATTTCTTGATTTCTTCCGAACCTCACCCCATTACCGAAATATTTATTTAATCTTCATTTAGTTTGTGCATAAAACGCCGCAAACTAACAGTTTGCGGTACAGAAGTGTCCCATTAATTGTCCGTTTTACTATAAATTGACAGTTATGCAGAATACGCGTATGGTATTCTGCATTGGTTAGGAAACCGCATCTACCGGTTTGCCGACGAGAGGATGTCTACATATTTGTTCTATGAATCATTGATCCCGCCACTGCATACCATATCTGCCCTATTTATTCATCTAAAAGTTTTGCCTTAAGCGTCTCCACATAATTTTCCGTGATCTCGCGTGAGGGATGTGCCACGTTTTGATGCGGTTCGCGAAAATCATCGAGAAATTTCTCGTAGACTTCTATCGCTTGTTCTATATTCCCATTCTCCTGATATATCTTACCTATTCGGTATTGAGCCTGGAGACGGTGATTATAATTATGTGTGGGATCATCAGCAAATTTTTGATATACTTCAATGGCACGGTCAGTATCCTTTTTGTCTTCAGCAATCTGACCGATATAAAATTTTGCTGTCGTAGTGATCGCGTTATCTGGGTAGTTCTCTATTGCCGTCTCAAGACGAGCGATCGCTTCGTCATAATCTTTGAGCATGTGGTATGCCCACCCGATATAAAAATGTGCATCTTGTCCGACCTGAGAATCCAGATAGAGATCAATAACTTTCTGGTAGTTCGTAACGGCTTCCTTATATTTCGCCTCCGCTTCGTTATATTTGACTTCTGCTTCCTCAGTTTTGCCTTCCACTTCTTTATATTTTGCTTCCGCTTCCTTTATTTGCCCCTCAGCAAAGTAGGTTTGCGAAAGACGGAAACTTGCAAGTGGGGCATACTCCTGATCACCAGAATCTACAACATTTTTGAATTCAACTTGAGCATTCTCATAATCCTGTTGTCCGAGGTATATGTCTCCAAGTGTGTAAAAAATTCGATAAATAATGGGATTGCCGCGGAATTCCATTTTGAGACTTTCCAGCTGATTGAGGGCGATACTTACATCCCCTCTCCCGTAATAGCACATCGCTGCGTTAAACTGAGCATCTTCTTGAAGAACACTACCAGGATAAGTCGCGATTAATTGATTGAATAGTGCAAGTGCCCTGTCATAGTAAGCTGTCAACGATTCAAGTGTCCCCGTCTTTTTTAAATCGTCTGCAATCTCGTAAGTTGCGATAGCGATAGCATACATTGAATCATCAGCCCATTCGCTGTCTGGGTAATCGCGTATTAATCGGCGAAACAGCGCGAATCCCTCTTCATCTGTTCGGGGAAGTAAGGCAAGTTGATAGAGCGCATCATCAGCCCATCGACTATCAGGATAATTCTCAAAAACTGTCCGGTACGCTGAGCGCACTTTTCGTAAGCGGTTTTTATCTGGCTCATCATACGTTACTGGTGGATTGTTCATTTCTCGGATTTTACTCCAAGCTTTATCGGCATTTTCGTAATACTTTGCATAATCATTAAAAGGACTTGTAATCCGTCCAATCCAAAATCCTGCAGCGATTGCTATAACAACGCAGATTTCCGCGACTATGAACTTTTTCATTTATTTTCTCCTTTCGGACTACTCAATACGTGAAATTATAGTGAACTTTAGAATTAACAGGGCATTTTGAGTTGTGAATCAACGCTGAATGCGCTTTTGGCATTCAGCGGGAGGGAACTCCGGGGAATGCCTTTGGCAGCATGCACTGTTGGCATGCTGCATGATTCATACCGTTGATTTGGATTCCCGACTATTATTGGTTTCGTCGCGATTCGGAGATCGCTCCTACAAAAAATGTGCACCTTTAATTTCAAAGTTTACCATAATCAGAATTATAACTACGTTTTGATAAGTTGTCAAGTATGTAAATTGAGGTGACACCCGATTATTACATTTTCAACTTAGAATGAGCAATTTATATGCCAACTCAAAATTGCCAGCATACCGCATTAGCGCGTTCTTAAAATTAGTTTGCTGCACAAAATCGTGCATTTTCTGCTTGAAGTTGCACAATATGGGGCATTTCCAAAGCTGAATGACTATTATCTTCCAGAATTTCAGCTACTTCGCAAATTTTAAATGACAATTAAACCAATTAATGCTATACTTTATTATTATTATTGAAAACTGCAAAACGTCGCAACAGGATTAAATACAACCCTATGAATTTTCCATCCATTTTATTCAGCACTGCCGCTGCATTTACATCGCTTGCAGCAACAAGTTTATCTACATCTGCCGACACCATTGGGAAACCAACTGAACCCCCACCGACTATCCGTGAAAACTTTGCGTTACCACCGTTTTACCGACAGTGGATTGATATAGGTGGGTTTCCCGTTGTAGCATCGGAGAAGGTGAATCCGCTTGCTATGCAGGAAGCAGCTTGGCTTATCCAGCAAATGGTTGGGCACCGCCCAGATTTACTACAAGCACTTGCAGAAAACAATGTTCGGTTCTCCATTATGGCTTATGATGAGATGACAACACAGGTGCCTGAACATAGTGACCTAAAACCCGATTTTTATTGGGATCGCCGTGCTCGCGGTCTGGGTGCTACGTCTGCGCGTCCGTCAGTAAGTTGTGGTGAAGAAAACCTTCTTAACTATCCGGGGGATCCTTACGGGACCGAAAATATCCTTGTTCACGAGTTCGCTCATGCAGTCCATCAAATGGGACTCAGCACCGTTGACCCGGATTTTGACAAACGGCTTAAGGCTTTGTATGAAAAAGCAATGGAAAAAGGGTTGTGGAAAGGCACTTACGCCTCTACAAACAAGGAGGAGTATTGGGCTGAAGGCACACAATCTTGGTTCAATACGAACCGGGAAAACGATGCACAGCATAACCATGTCAGTAAACGGGGAATATTGAAAGATTATGATCCGGAGCTGGCAACACTGCTCACTGAAATCTATGGTGATGAAGATTGGCGTTATACAAATGCTATAACCCGGACGCATTTACCACATCTGGATGGATTCAATCCTGATAATTCGCCAAAGTTTGAATGGCCCGCTGAGCTGGCTGCGTGCTATGAACAGTTGTTTGACCCAAATTGTGAGGGCAGTGATAAGTGGACAGATTTGAACCGCTATGAACCAAACCAACTTTCTACGTTAAATTCAAACGACGGTGAGCATACTGCAATCCTTTTCGTGAACAAAACCAAAGCTGATATTACTTACTATTGGATAGATGCTGAAGGTAATGAGTCTTATCGCGGTCGTGCTGCCGCCGATGCATTCAGTATTCATCACACGCATGCCGGTCATATCTGGCTTGTTAAAAATCACAATGGAGATAACATCGCCATTTTTCAAGCAAAAGAAATGACAGGACGAGCCTTAATTCAAGAGTAATACGATTATCAGTAAACTTATTTGGTGTTAACGCTGTTTAATTTACCAAATCAAGTGAAGTTTGATATCGTATCATAACAAGTTTATTAGAATAAACTAACAATCTATATAAATGTTTAAAATGAATCATTAGACAAAATGTATTCATCTAAACTATTAATTTTATTTATTTTGAAAGGAAAAGAAAATGAAAAAATTATGTTTTCGCATTTCAGTATTGGTCTTAGCGTTATTAATGGTTTCCCCGATGTTTGCAGACAAGCACGGGCACGAGAGTATCTTGGACAAAGTAAAAAACCGGGGCAAATTAGTCTGTGGGGTCCACGGTGGTTTACCCGGTTTTGGTTACCTCGGTGAAGATGGCAAATGGAGCGGTTTTGACGCAGATTTCGGTCGCGCAATTGCTGCCGCAGTTCTGGGTGACCCCGATAAAGTTCAATTTGTCCCCTTAGATGCTGCCGAACGTTTTACCGCACTTCAAACAGGTGAGATAGATGTCCTCATCAGAAATACAACCTGGACGCTTAGCCGGGATGCTGAGTTGAGTACTGACTTCGCGCCACCAACATTCTATGATGGACAAGGATTTATGGTCCCTAAATCTCTTAATGTCAAATCTATCAAAGACTTAGCAGGAGCAACCATCGGGGTCACTGGTGGCAGCACAACAGAATTAAACCTCGCTGATACCATGCGTTCTTTAGGACTTGACTTCAAACCCCTTACTTACGCGGACATTGATACCCTTTACAACACTTATGATGTCGGACGAGTGGATGCTGTCACAAGCGACAAATCCCAACTCGTGGCACGTCGGAAAAATTTAAAAAATCCTGACGATCATGTTATTCTGGATGTAACTATCTCAAAAGAACCTTTGGGACCCCTCACTATTCACGGTGACAACAAATGGAATGATGCCGTAAGTTGGGTCGTTTACGCGACATTCTTTGCTGAAGAGCACAAGATTACGCAGAAAAATGTCAAAAACTTCAAAACCGAGAATCCCGAAATCAGACGTTTCTTAGGAGAGACAGGGGAAATGGGTGAGAAACTCGGACTTCCTAAAGATTGGGCAAAACAGGTTATTATCGCTGTAGGGAACTACGGAGAGATCTTTGAACGTAACCTTACACCTATAGGTTTGCCACGCGGGGTTAATAAACCTTGGACAGAAGGTGGCCTGCTCTATTCCATGCCGTTCCGTTAGAACGTACTGATTGAAACAAGATGCTCATATCACGAAATCTACGGTATGAATGTCTTATGAAGTTTAATATGAATGTCTTATGAAGTTTAAATAAATATTTCGGTAATCCAGTTGGGGCGGGGTTTCCCCGCCCGCAACATGAACGTAGGGCGACCAATTAAATATAATTGTCCCCGCCCCTATATTACCGAATTAATGAACAAAAATGTTAGAATAAAACAAGTACAATGCAACAAGATTCAACAAAAATCCCATTCTGGCGAGATATCCGGTTTCTCAGAGTATTCTTCCAAGTTCTTTTTATTGTCGGCATCATTCTGTTAGCACTGTTTTTTTACACGAATATGTTAAAGGGACTTGATGATCAAGGGACAGAACTTAGTTGGGATTTCCTATTTAGTGAAGCAGAATTTGGTATAGCAGAAGGAATTGATTTTGATCCTTCAGATACAAATCTCAAAGCATTTTGGGTCGGCATCACAAACACGCTCAGGGTAAGTATTCTCGGGGTTTTCTGCGCGACAATTATCGGGTTCCTTTTTGGCATTGCTCGCCTTTCCAGCAACTGGCTCATCAGCAAAATAGCAGCAGTTTATGTTGAAATTTTTCGTAACACCCCACTTCTACTACAGATTCTGTTTTGGTATCCGTTAATTCTTGCCCTACCTAAAGTCAGGGAGAGTTTTAACTTTTTTGATAGTATATTCATTAATCATCGTGGTGTCTTCCTTCCCTCAGCTGTACCCGCTGATGGATTTAACACCTGGATGTGGTATCTTCTATCAGGTATTATCTTAGCAATTCTTTTTGTTATCGGGTTTGCAGCATTCCGTTATCTCTCACGGTCTAGCGAACTTCAACAGACGGACCGTCCATCCTTTGTTTCTAATTTAATCTTTAGCGCGAAATGGACTGCTGTACCGATAATTCTTATAGTCCCTATTGTAGCATGGTTTCTAACACCAGATGCCCCACTTGAACTATCACGACCTGAGTTACAAGGATTTAACTTCGTCGGAGGGACAGATCTTACACCAGAATTTACTGCGCTTTTAATCGGTCTCACTGTCTATACAAGCGCATTTATTGCAGAAGTGGTCAGAGCCGGCATACAATCAGTCGTAAAGGGACAACGGGAAGCTGCCAGATCGGTCGGTTTGAAGGAATCACAAGTCCTGCGTTTAGTTGTCATACCGCAAGCTATTCAGGTAATTGTGCCACCGCTCACCAGTCAATATCTCAACCTTGCCAAGAACTCAAGTCTTGGCATTTTCATAGCCTTCCCCGATCTGTTTCAAATTGGAAAAATAATCATAGGTCATACAGGTCAATCTGTCCCTACATTTGCTATGATTATGACATGCTATCTGATAGTGAGTCTAACAACATCCGCTTTCATGAATTGGTATAACCGTAGAATAACCCGATTTGGTAGTTCAAGTTAGAATATAACAAAGGATAGAAGAGTGGAAGATAACACATTAACACAAGAAGTTAAACCACCAGACACCTCAAAAGGTCCAGTCAGATGGTTACGAGATAACCTCTTTAGTACCTGGTATAACACAATTTTAACCTGCTTAGGTCTTGTGTTTCTTTTCTTATTTTTCAAAGGTTTTCTTACATGGGTATTTACACAAGCAAATTGGCGAGTAATCCCTGCTAACTTACAAATCCTGATGATCGGTCCTTTTCCGATAGAACAAGTATGGCGGATCGGGATAGTTTTTTGTACTTTGCTCACATTATTAGGACTCAGTGCAGGGATTTGGAGAGGCATAGTACTCCAAATGACAATAGCTATAGCAGGTGTTTGCCTTCTTTTGCTACTGATACCTTTTGATGTTGTTAGAGAGGCAGAAAACACCTCAGCAACACTTGAATTTAACCTCAATATCTTCTATCTCATTTTTTTTAAGCGAATATGGTTATTAGGGGGTTTAGTACTACTTGTTGGCACCCTCTTTATCGGGCGCAAAAAAGATGTATTGAAAAAATGGATTATCGGTGGATGGATCCTGTCGTTTCCTTGGACAATGATAATGTTGCATGGGTTTGGTGAAAACACCGTTTCCACAACAAATTGGGGCGGACTTCTCCTTACGCTCATTCTGGCTGCTGTCGGGATCGTCGCATGCTTCCCAATAGGTGTACTCTTGGCACTTGGTCGAAGAAGTCAACTGCCAGCCATAAGATGGGTCTCCACCGTCTACATTGAAACAATTCGGGGTGTACCGTTAATAACCATACTGTTTATGGGGAGTTTATTGTTACCGATTTTTATGCCCGGTGATTTTCAACTTGATACAGTTATACGCGCTATGGTTGCATTAACACTTTTCTCTTCTGCTTATATGGCAGAGAACGTGCGGGGTGGACTACAAGCAATTCCGAGTGGACAAGTTGAGGCTGCACAAGCAGTCGGACTTTCCTATACCAAAACCATGCTATTCATCGTTTTACCACAGGCTATACGAGCAGTTATTCCTGCAATTGTTGGACAATCCATCGCACTGTTGAAAGACACTTCTTTGGTATTTATTATTGGACTAATTGAACTAATGGGTATACGTAAAAGCATCCTCGGGAATCAAGAATGGACAGGGCTGCATGCTGAAGTATCGATCTTCATCGCAGTCATCTATTTCGTTTTTTCATACTCAATGTCCATAGTAAGTCAAGAAATTGAGGAAGATTTAGGAGTTGGAAATAATTAGGAGTCTTGGCCAATATCTTCACATCAAAGTGAGAATCATAAAGGAAGGAATATAGCAATGAATGAAAATACAACCAACGATCCAATAATTATATGTGAAGACGTACACAAATGGTTTGATGATTTCCATGTCCTCAAAGGAATTACAACCACCTTTAAGAAAGGCGAAAAGGCAGTTATTTGTGGTCCCTCCGGCTCAGGAAAATCAACATTTATCCGGACAATTAATCGTCTTGAGGAACATCAACGCGGCACAATCATTGTTGATGGCATTGAACTAAGCAACGATTTGCGAAATATCAATCTTATACGTCAGGAAGTCGGTATGGTATTTCAACAGTTCAATCTATTTCCGCATCTGACAAATATCAAGAATATAACCTTAGGTCCTATACAAGTTCGGAAGATGTCCAAAAGAGCAGCGGAAGAAGCAGCTTTAGCTTTATTAGAACGGATGGGTATAGCGGATCAGGCGTATAAATACCCATCAGAAGTTTCTGGAGGACAGCAGCAACGTGTTGCAATTGCAAGAGCATTAGCAATGGAGCCAAAGATTATGTTGTTTGATGAACCGACAAGTGCGCTGGACCCAGAGATGATCTCTGAAGTATTAGACGTGATGCGTGAACTTGCACATTCAGGAATGACGATGCTGGTTGTTACACATGAGATGGGATTTGCACGTGAAGTAGCGGATCGGGTTATGTTCTTTGATGAAGGTGTAGTGATAGAGGAGGCAGCACCTGCAGATTTCTTTGATAACCCGCAGCATGACCGCACAAAACTTTTTATCTCACAAACGCTGCAGCATTAGGATTTTGGGAGAAAATATAACATAATGAAAGCAGAATACGATTTTTTAAAAGGTGAACGTGGTAAATTCTACAATGCAGATGCTATTTTTCAAACACCTATTTATCTTGAGAAAGATGTTGCTGATTTTATGCGGCATCTCGCTGATCTCAAAGAAAAATATGTTGGCGAATTGGTTAATGAATTGTTACGCCACAACATTCAATTGATTCAAAGAATCCAATGAAAACAGATACATTGTCTCATTAGACGCAAATAATTTGTTTACGTCTTGAGACATATCAGTTAGTAAGCAGATTGTAGAAGCATAATCGGAATCGTTTCTGAAATTGATGGTGTGTAAGAAGATAGCAAAAGCACATCACTAACCGGTGGACGTTGCAGTACATCTATAACAATCTCTTGCAGATCATCGGATAAATCAGATAAGCCTGTAAGTGGAAAACTCCGAGGTCCCATATCGGTTTTTTGAGCAAGTATAGAGTATTCCAAAAAAGTCATCCCAACAGCTTTGCGATCCTGTTTGTTTAGTCTGAGCAAAATGTGCGGTGTTAATTCAATACCTGTTGCCTGTTCTCCAGAAGAAAACGAAATATATAGTGTATCACTTACTTCATCGTAGTTAAAAATTGGTGGTGTCATATCAGTTTACCCTATCTGTTTTTGGAATGCTGTGACAATGTAGTTATTTGACAGTGGTTTACCGTCCGAATCTTCACGAAACCGGAACAGAACAATTGCAACTATATGAGTATTATCTTCAGGCAAATCATCAAAGGAATTGACGTAACGGTATTTTTGTGGATTCAACGTATCTTGTGATCTTCTTCCGTAACGTATTGTCAACTTTAGGTGTTCTTCATGATTGATCATATTTGGATGGTTTATTGAGTTAGTAATATGCTGCCAACGTTCATGAGTGAGATAAATCTCATTTCTATATCGGTCAAACGTTGTCCAACGGATACCAATTGATTTCATTATTTCCTCTTGAGTTGCTTAAGTACTCGCTTCAATTCGCTATTTATTATAACATTAAAATAGAAAGAATGATAGGGAAAACCACATCATGCGGTTACATGATAAAATAGCCATCGTCACAGGTGCGGGACGCGGTATTGGTAGGGCAATCGCAATTCGGTTTGCCGAAGAGGGGGCAAAAGTTGTCGTTGATGACGTAAACAATACCATCGGAGCAGCCACCGTCACTGCTATCACCGATACAGGCGGCGAAGCACTATTTTTCAACGCGGATGTCTCCGATACTGCAGATGCAGAAAAACTTATAAACAAAACGGTGGATACCTACGGGACAGTTGACGTTCTTGTAAACAATGCCATCTGTTCTACAGAAGATGTCCTGCACAACAACTGGGAAGCAAACCTATCAGTTGCACTTCAAGGTACGAGTCATTGTAGCAATGCGGTGGTCCCGATTATGCAAAAAGGTGGCGGTGGTAGTATCGTCAACATCGCATCTGTCAACGGACTCATCGGACTGCAAGGTATTCACGCCTATTCTGCTGCAAAGGGTGGTGTTATCGCTTTAACTCGTTCCATGGCAGTGGCACACGGAAAAGACAACATCCGCATCAACTGTATCTGCCCTGGCACCATCCAAACCGAAGTCTGGGAACCGATGATTGAGCGGAATCCAAATATATTAGACGAAATCACGCCCTGGTATCCGTTGGGACGTATTGGAAAGCCTGTGGATATTGCCAACGCTGCACTCTTCCTTGCATCTGATGAGGCAAGTTTTGCAACAGGTGCGGTTTTCGTCATTGATGGCGGATTGACTGCTGGCAACCATCAGTTTCCGATCTAAATTATACGACTCGTAAATTCTAAATATAGTAAAACTTACAATTAATGGGACACTTCTGTATCGCAACCTGTTAGGTTGCGGACGAAGATGCACAGCCTAAATGAAGATTAATTTATTAATTCGGTAATTTTCTATCCGTACGAGGCAGGTGTACTCCCCCGCTGGCGAGGCGGGGAATGCCTAAATGGCATTCATACCGTTGATTTCTTCCGAACCTCGCCAAATTACCGATTTATTTTCTTAAACTTCATATAGGTTGTGCTACAACTTCTCTTGTCCGTTATGTTTCTGAAACAGGTTTATTGGAAGTGTCCTAATACTTTCAAAGTTCACTATAAATACCAATTTGGCAAGGAGAAACAGAATGGTAACACAGGAACAAGTCGACTTTTTTCAAGAAAACGGATACCTCAAATTCGGCAAAGTATTAGACAGCGATGGTGTCCAAGCCATGCGCGAAGGATTAGATACCATCATAGAATTGGAACTCAATGAGGGCGATGATTCATCCCCAGAGTTCAAATACGGGCATGATCGTCAAGGGCAGCAGCTCAATAGAGGCAGAGGTCACCCCCGTGCAATCCACCAATTCGTCAACATGTGGAAACGCGAATCCAGTTATGAGGCAGCTATACATAATCCGTTAATTGCAGGAACAGCGCGGGCATTGTTGGAAACGCCTGAAGTACGACTCTGGCATGACCAAGTTATTTCCAAACCACCGCAAGATAACGGTCACTTCGGTTTTCATCACGATTTTTTCTTCTGGCCCCTCAGCCCTCCAAACATCGTGAGTTGCTGGCTTGCATTAGACAACGCTACGGTAGATAGCGGATGCATGCATGTCATGCCGAAAAGCCACAAAGATAAACGTTTCTCGGTTGAAGCAAAAGCAGCGTTTGACGCGGAAACAGCAAAGGCACAAGAAGAAGGACGTGAACCCCCTCCAAACCCGTGGGCAGAAAGACGAAGTTTGGACATCAGTCACGGCATACCAGTTGAGTTGAAAGCGGGAGAGTGTATGTTCCATCACTGCCTAAACTGGCACGGCACGCCGCCAAATGTCACAGAGCATCAACGCCGAGCGTTCGTCATGATATTTATGGCACAAGGGGTCCGCTATAACAACACACAATCTCCAGGACACGTTCTTGTTCCGACAATTGAGGTTGCAGATGGCGAACCACTTGTCGGTGATGCGTTTCCAGTGGCATAACTATGGTGAATCTATAAAAAGGCATTTCCCTCCCGGTAGGCGCGGTTTCCTAATCTCGCTGATGCAGGGTGTTCAGGTAATTCTAAAATTTACCATAAGGTTTGAATACTGAAATGAAAGATTCAACGTTTATCAAAAGAGTCGTTCTAAAAAACTATAAGAGCATCGCAGCATGTGATGTGCAGTTGCAGCCTCTGACATTTCTCGTTGGCCGCAATGGAGCGGGTAAGAGTAACTTCCTTGATGCGTTGCGTTTCGTCGCGGATGCTTTAAATACTTCACTTGATCATGCAATACGCGATCGTGGAGGAATCAACGATGTCCGCCGCCGTTCTCGTGGGCACCCGAACCATTTCAGTATTCACCTTGAATTCGTTTTGCCTGACGGTTCATCGGGACATTATGCTTTTTGCATCGGCAAAAGTTCGTCAGAAGGTTACGAGGTACAGAAAGAACAGTGTAAACTATATCCTGACATATACTTCCAAATTGAAAAAGGAACTGTAACACATACAAGTGTCCAGGTTGCACCGTCTGCTGCGTCTGATCGACTCTACTTGGTAAACGCTTCCGGCTTGCCGGAATTTCGCCCAGTCTACGATGCGTTTTCACGGATGGGATTTTACAATCTCAATCCCGATAAAATCCGAGATATCCAAGTGCCTGCTCATAGTGACATACTCATTCGAGATGGAAGCAACCTTACAAGTATCTTCGCTCAATTACCACCCAATGTGAAGCAAGACATTGAGGAATACCTTTCAATAACCGTCCCTGGCGTTAGCGGTGTAGAAGTTGAAAAGTTTAGAGACAAGGAGATGTTAGTGTTCAGGCAGGATGTTGTAGAAGGCAAACACTACTCGCGATTTCAAGTAAACAATATGTCTGATGGTACACTCCGATTGTTGGGAATTTTAGTGGCACTATTTCAGGGAAATCACGATACTCAAAAGCACGTGTCACTTGTGGGAATTGAAGAACCAGAAATAGCGATGCATCCCGCAATGGTAGGGGCGTTGCTTGATGAATTTCAGAACGCTGCATACAACGCACAAGTTATCATCACTACCCACAGCGCAGATTTGCTTGACGAAAAAAGACTCGATGTGGACTCAATTCTCGTTGCAGAAACACATAATGGAAATACAGTGATTGCACCTGTGGATGATGTATGCAGATCGGTGGTCCATGACAAGATGTTTACAGTAGGCGATCTATTACGTAGAGATCAATTGGAACCTGACCCTGAATTTATCGCTTCTACCGAAAAAGCAAAACAACTCCAGTTATTCAATTTTGAGAGAAATATTTTAAATAAAAACGAAGTATGAGGAAAAACGTAGATGATCCTCAAAATTGGATGTATTGTTGAAGGACAGGGCGATGTGGCGGCCGTGCCAGCCCTAATCCGACGTATCGCAGCGGAACGTTATCCAGAAATGGTAATTGATATACCTCGACCAATCCGTGTCAATAGGAATCAAGTTGTTCTACCAGATCAACTTGAACAAGAAGTTAAATTAGCTACCCAGAAAATTGGTGGGAAGGGGGCAATATTTATTATCTTTGATAGTGACGATGACTGTCCAGCACAACTAGGTCCGGCACTACTAAACCGTGCGTCACAAATCCATGACAATTTGCCAATTGCAGTTGTGCTTGCCAAACACGAATTTGAGGCATGGTTTCTTGCAGCAGCCGAATCTCTTCGCGGAAAAAGAGGGCTAAAAAACGATATTATTCCACCAAACAACCCAGAGGAAATCCGAGGGGCAAAAGAGTGGTTGTATCAGCGAATGCAAACAGGTAATACTTACAGTGAAACGCGGGACCAACCCGCACTTGCAGCACTCTTTAACCTTGAACAAGCACGACAAGCAGATTCGTTTGATAAATGTTACCGAGACATCGTTTGGCTTCTTGAAGAACTGCAAAAAGCAAATGATTTAACAAATGAATAAGGAAAGAATTGTCTAACACATCAAATCTACGGACTAAAATGGAGGATTCATAATGGAAAACAAACCAAATGTCATATTTGTATTAACAGACGACCAAGGACCGTGGGCAGCAGGCTGCTGCGGCAATGATGAGGTCCGCACCCCTTTTATTGACCAACTTGCTGCAGAAGGTACCCGTTTTCCCAATTTCTTCTGCACGAGTCCTGTCTGCTCACCTGCGCGTGCAAGTCTCATGACCGGACGCATCCCTTCTGCACACGGCGTACACGACTGGATCCGAGATGGAAACATGCCACCCGACCCTTCGCGCTACCTTGAAGGGTTAACCTGCTATACCGATGTTCTTGCGAAAAATAATTACACCGTCGGATTGAGCGGTAAATGGCATCTCGGAGATAGTTTAACACCTCAGCACGGATTCAGTCACTGGTTCGCTTTGCCTACAGGGGGTAGCAAATATAACGATGCAAATATGATTCGTGATGGACAGGTAGAGATGCAACCCGGCTACCTGACCGATGTTATCACTGATGATGCGTTAGACTTCATCTCTGCTAATAGCGAAGGTCCGTTCTATCTCAGCGTCAACTATAACGCACCACACACCCCCTTTACAGGACACCCACAAGATATTGTAGATTCCTATGATGATTGTCCGTTCAAGACCTGTCCACAAGAGTCGTTACATCCGTGGGCAATACAAGGGGCAGCAGCGCACATGGGCAATCGTGAGTCACTGAAAGGTTACTTTGCGGCAATAACGGCACTTGATTTAAACGTCGGACGCATTTTAGAACGACTTGCAGAATTAGGTATCCGTGAGAACACGCTTGTTGTCTTTAGTAGTGATAACGGCTATTCCTGTGGGCATCACGGATTTTGGCACAAAGGTAACGGCACGTTCCCACTGAATATGTATGAAAATTCGGTAAAAGTCCCCTTTGTTATCAGTCAACCCGGTAAGATTCCAGAGGGGCGCGTCAGTGAGGCGATGGTGAGCCAATACGACTTTATGCCGACACTTCTCGATTATCTCGGTTTACCCGATCCGAATGATGACATGTCCCCTGGCAGAAGTTTCGTCTCAGCACTTACAGGTGAAACAAACGACGCACAAGATGAGATCGTTGTTTTTGATGAATACGGGCCTGTCCGTATGATCCGCACACAAGAATGGAAATATGTACACCGCTATCCCTACGGTCCACATGAATTGTACGACTTAGTGAAAGATCCGGGTGAACGTAAGAATCTGATAGATGAGAATGAACATAATGCCCTGATTTCCAATATGCGGCAACAGATGGGCGCATGGTTTGAACGATACGTAGTGCCAGAATTGGATGGCGCAAGATGTTCGGTCACTGGCGGCGGACAAGCAGCTAAATTAGGTGAAGGTAATTATGGCGAAGATTCATTCCATCCAAGATATGCTTCACCTCGACGAAATGTGTAATTGATACATTCACAGATGATTCGGTAATATCAACTGGAGAAAAGGGATGGCAAAGCACGAGAAAAACCATACAACAAACATTTCGCGTCGGCATTTTTTGAAAAATATCGGCACGGGAGCTGCCGCTGCAGCCTTGTCTCCAGCAACCTTAATCAGCGCAGAAAAAACAGGAGAAAATCAAATGGAAAAACAACCAAACGTTATTTTTATCCTAACCGACGACCAGGGACCTTGGGCAGCAGGTTGCTCCGGTAACGACGAAGTCCGTACACCTTTTATTGACCAACTCGCTTCAGAAGGCACACGTTTTCCCAATTTTTTCTGCACTACTCCCGTATGTTCGCCAGCACGCGCAAGCCTGATGACCGGACGTATCCCTTCAGCACACGGTGTCCATGATTTCGTGCCTGTCGGAAATCTGCCACCTAATCCTATACGTTATCTTGAAGGACTCACTTGCTATACCGATGTCCTCACTGATAATGGTTATACTGTCGGGTTAAGTGGCAAATGGCATCTCGGTGATAGTTTTTCCCCGCAACACGGTTTTAGCCACTGGTTTGCTTTGCCCAGAGGTGGTAGTAAGTATAACAACGCAGATATGATTCGAGATGGGAAGCGAGAAATGCAACCCGGATACCTCACGGACGTAATTACCGATGATGCGTTGGGTTTTATATCGGAAAATAAAGAGGGCCCCTTCTATCTCAGCGTCAACTATAACGCCCCGCATACCCCGTTTAACGGACATCCGAAAGACATCGTTGCTTCTTATGATGATTGCCCGTTCAAGACATGCCCTCAGGAAGCGTTGCACCCATGGGCAGGACGGGGCACGGCTCAACACATGGGTAATCGTGAGTCGTTGAAAGGTTATTTCGCTGCGATCACTGCCCTTGATCTAAACGTTGGGCGCATTTTAGAACGGCTTACTGAGTTAGGTATTCGTGAGAACACGCTTGTCGTTTTCAGTAGTGATAACGGTTATTCGTGTGGACATCACGGATTTTGGCATAAAGGCAACGGCACATTCCCTCTGAATATGTTTGAGAACTCGGTTAAGGTACCTTTCATCATGAGCCAACCTGGTAAGATACCAGAAGGACGTATCAGCGAAGCGATGGTGAGCCAATACGATTTCATGCCGACACTCCTTGATTATCTTGGTTTGCCCGATCCGAATGATGATATGTCACCCGGCAGAAGTTTTGTCCCTGCACTTACCAGAAAAACAAACGATGCGCAAGATGAGGTCGTTGTTTTCAATGAATACGGTCCTGTCCGCATGATCCGCACACAAGAGTGGAAATATGTACATCGCTATCCTTACGGTCCGCATGAGTTGTACGACTTAGTCAATGACCCAGGAGAGCGGAAAAACCTTGCGGATGACAAGTCGCAGAAAGCATTGATAACCGATATGCGGCGACAAATGGGCGCATGGTTTGAGCGGTACGTAATTCCACGATTAGATGGCACAAGATTTGCAGTTACTGGAAGAGGACAAAGGGCAAAGATTGGAGATGGAGTGTATGGTGAAGATGCCTTCAATCCAAGGCATACAAGTCCTCGACGAAACAGATAAAGTTTCTAATTCAAACCCAGGTAATTGTATCCAGAAAAATCAAGATGGAGACACCTATGACGACAAAACTTGAACGCGCATTCACAGAAGCATCTAAACTCTCTTTGAAGGAACAAAATATCCTTGCTGAACTGGCATCAGAAAAATGCTGGTCCAAACTTTTTGCCAATTCACAAGAGCGCGCGAAGCTTGTTTTTCTACGTTGACATCAGAGCAGACTTTGTATATGCTATGTAACAACAACGGACGCAGATTTTCTACATGTTAAGGAGGATATTATGGCAGCTATTGCAGTGCAAACCCACCTGACACCTGAGGAGTACCTCGCGTGGGAACGCAAAGCACCCTTCAAAAATGAATATCTCAGCGGACAGATACTCGCGATGTCCGGGGCAAGCTTCGCGCATAATCTCATTACAGGAAATATATTTAATGGACTTTATAACCAATTGATCGAACGGGATTGTATAACCTTTACCGGCGAAATGCGCGTGAAGGCGAACCCAATAACATCTTACTTTTATCCGGATGTCACCGTTGTCTGTGATGAACCCCGTTTTGAAGATGATGTGTTTGATACGCTCCTCAACCCAACTGTTATTGTAGAAGTGCTTTCGCCTTCAACTGCAGCTTATGACAAAGGAGATAAATTTGAGTCTTATAAGCAGATCGCGTCCTTGCAAGAATACATCCTTGTTTCGCAAGACAAAGTAAACGTTGAACGCCATTTTCGCTTAGGAATGCAGTGGGAGACTATCGAATTTCAGGATATCGCGGATGTACTACCACTGGATTCAATTCGCTGTGAACTCCCTTTGAGTCATATCTACAGACGTGTCCAATGGACGGGTGCCCTCTGATCCTACCGTAGGGACACTTTGTAAGCTCGCAAAGGAGTTTAAGGTTATTCATATTGGAAAGAAAGGAGTGATATGGCGAGTGCGTTTGCCCCCGGCAACATTTCGTGTGTCTTTAAAATAATTCCGCACACCGATCCGGCACGTATGCATTCTCTCGGCATGGGTTTTACTATTACAGAGGGTGTCCAAGTTACCGTTTCGGAACATCATCAAACAAAGGTGTTGTTTAACGGGGAGGACATCAATTTTCCAACAGTCCGTGCTGTAGTCAATAGACTAATTCAAGATACAAACACTGCAGGCATAAAAGTCCACCTTACGTCCCCACTTCCGCTGGGTTGTGGTTTTGGCTTGAGCGGAGCCGCTGCACTTGCTACAGCGTACGCACTGAACAAACTAATAGGGGGACAAAAAGAAAATAAAGAACTTGCAATGATCGCGCATGTAGCTGAAGTTGAAAATCGGACAGGATTAGGTGATGTCTGCTCACAATACCATGGCGGATGTCTCGTCAAGTTGAGGGAAGGCGCACCTTTAGTGGCAGACAAATTGCCGATACCCGATCAACCTATCTATTACCGGTATTTTGGACCAATTCAGACAAGCGAAGTACTTAGAGACACCGAACAGACGAAACGTATCAACCGCGCCGCAGATACAGCGTTAGCCGCTTTGAAAAAACTTACACATAGTCAGCCGAATCCTGAACTTTTTACTGCATGTTTTGCTGTCGCAAAGCAATTTTCAGTGGAAAGTGGGTTGCTGAGCGATGCGCGGGTGATTGACACAATTGCACAGATTGAGAAAGCAGGCGGAGTCGCATCAATGATTATGCTGGGAAACGGTGTTTTCAGCACCCATGCGTTCGATGGCGCAACACAAACACGTCTCTCTAAAAATCCCGCACGACTCATCTAAAATAGAAGTTTTACGTCTTATACTTAACACTATTTCGCCATGCTAAAGTTGCAATGAAAACCAAAGTTATAATTTTCTTAGCATTTTTTTCTCTATCTTCAGCCTTCTGTGAAGTAGATATTGAGGATGCGACATTTGGCTTCAACAATGGATATAAGGCGGGGAAATGGGCACCTCTGAATGTTACCGTGAGGAGTCAGAATGAACCTAACCCGTTCATTGGAGAACTCACGGTTGAAGTTCGTAATTTATATTCGGATGAGACTATTTATCGTTATATGACTCCGCTGCAGCTGAGTAAAACTGATCTTAAACATAAAAAACTCTATATCTACTGTCCAAAAACTGCCATAAAACTTTTCATGCAACTGGTGCGAACAAGAGGAAACGATAAAGAAATTATCAATTCAGAACCAATTACCACACAAGAATTCGCACCACTGACACCGATAGAAAACAAATATTATTTCGTGTTGGTATTAGCACCGAGCGGCGACAAACTACAAAAATTTATTGATAAGAAACAGTTGGATGACGATGGCACACAAGCACACATCAGCTACCTTCCGAATTCAAACGCAATGCCAACGCGATGGATAGGTTATAATGCTGTTGATCTGATGGTGATTCGCGATGTCTCACTCACTGAGAGACGGGTTTCTAAACAACGACAAAAAGCACTATTAGAATGGGTGCAGCGTGGTGGGACACTTATCGTCCCCGGAGGTGATAACTTTCGTTACCTAAAAAGTAGTTTTATTGAACAATATCTTCCTGTCAAATTGGTCCGTGAAGAGATAATTGATGAGCTGCCGATCAGCTTACAACAACAATTTGGTCTCAATATTACTTCCACTGATAAGAGGGATTTTGTATTTAAAAATATTCATTTTGAACCGAAACCTGAATGTAACACTTTGCTCGGAATTGATGAAGATATTTACATTGCAAAACGGAACTTTGGTAGCGGACAGATCATATCTTTTGCGTTTGATTACAATGCGTTGCCATTTTCAAGCACAAAAGCAGGAGAAACCTTCTGGCGTTGGTTACTCAAAACACACGGAAAATCACCAAGACTATTTGCAGACAAGTACGAGCCGTTTCGGCAACATGAGGATAAGATTCATAAGCAGTTTCTGTCAAAAATGCCTATACAGATTCCGCTCATTAAATTTTTGGCTGTTGCCCTGCCGATGTATCTGCTCAGTTTTGGCGGACTTCTCCTCTATTTTGGGAAGCGCGGGCGTTTATCACAAAAAAGAAATCGCGGTTATTGGATAGGAGGGTTAATTTTTGTCCTCGTATCTGTTAGCGTTATGGGTGTAGCGCGAGCAGTCTTACCTAAAAAAATACAAACAGATCGGTTTTCAATATTATCAATTTATCCAGAACAAAAAAATGCACATTTACAAAGTTATATTTCGCTTAGGATTACTGCACGCACAAAAACGTCAATTGCACTGACGCAAAACACTTTTATTCGTCCTTTCAGTACTGAAAGTTTTGCGAAACCACCCCAATTTTTTCAAGGTTCCCCGTTTCAACTGCAAGAAGTTTTTTTAGAGCCATGGGGACCCAAGACTTATGTGAAAGAGATATTTTTCCCGTTAGATACACAACAATCTCAAATAACACTTGAGAACGCATGGAGAATTACGGGAGAAGAAGCAGCCCATTTAGGAACAGTCACACTTGGCAGTAGTGATTTATGGTCGTCAGAGTCATCAAGTAAAACGATAAAAAAGATACCTTCTGACGAAGGGCTTGAAAAGACTCGCAAAACGTTTGCACAAATTTTACAGCGGGAAGGTGGACTGCAATATCTGTTGAAACCGGAAAATGCACTCGCGATTAACAAAGTTCAGACCCGTACGGTATTAATGGGATGGACTTCACAGTTGGAACAAGTTTCTACAACTATTCCGCTCATGTCAGTAGACGAGAATATTACCGTAAATGATGAAACGTTAGTTATTATGTATCTTGATAAAAAAGACAAAGAGATGTAACTTCACGCTGAAACTGTAGGCGATGAAAGGTGAACAGATGGATGTACTATCGCTCGGAATTTTTGTCGTTGATGTGCTCGGAAGACCGATTGATCGTTTTCCTGAAAAAGGAAAATTAGAACTATTTGATCAATTAGAAATCCATGCTGGCGGGTGTGCTAACAACACAGCGATTGCCCTCTCACGGCTTGGCGTTTCTGTTGGCGCGATGGGGAAAATCGGTAATGACCAATTTGGTGATTTAGTTCTGCAAACCCTTACAGAAAACCAGGTTGACACAGCAGGTATACAGCGGGATACGAATGTAAACACTTCCTTTACATTCGTGGCGATCGCTTCCGATGGTGAACGCAGTTTCTGCCACTATATCGGCGCGAATGGTGAATTAAGCGCAGACTCTCTCAATTGGGATGTTATCAAAACTACTAAAATTCTACACATAGCAGGTGCCCTTGTCATGCCAAAATTTGATGGGCAACCCATGGCGAATGTCCTCCAAAAAGCAAAAACATTAGGAATAACAACCTCTCTTGACACCGCATGGGACGCTACAGGGAAGTGGCTGGAAACATTGGAACCGTGTTTACCGTTTGTTGATATTTTCCTGCCGAGCTTGACCGAAGCAGAGCATCTCACAGGCACATCCGAACTGCAAGAAATATCCAATTTTTTGAGGAACTACGGCATCGACACTATTGGAATTAAAATGGGGGAACGCGGTAGTTACGTTTCCACTTCTAAAGAGGAACTGTTTATCCCTGCATATCCTGTGAATGTTGTTGATGCAACTGGTGCTGGCGATGCTTATGTAGCAGGTTTTCTCGCTGGAACGGTAAAAGGATGGGACCTTAAAGCAACTGCTGAGTTAGCATCAGCAACGGGTGCTACCTGCGTAACCGCTATCGGAACTACAGCGGGTATCCAAAACCTTGAAGAAACTATGAAAATCTGTAAAGACAACACAATAGTGTAAATGCAAAAACAGGAACTAACATCATGAATGATGATGCAATCGTTCAAACAGAAAACCTGTCCAAATGGTACGGCGAAGTGATGGGTGTCAACGATGTCACGCTGACGATTCACCGTGGAATAACAGGTTTGCTTGGTCCCAACGGTGCAGGCAAAACGAGTCTACTGAAATTAATGACAGGGCAACTCAAACCGAATAAAGGGGACATTACTGTCCTAAATGAACCAGTTTGGAACAACTATCTCTTAACACAGCGTGTCGGTTATTGCCCGGATATTGAATTAGCCTATCAATTTATGACAGGTTTTGAGTTTGTCACTTTTTTTGCAACGTTGAGTGGATTCGAAACAACAGAAGCAGAATCTCGGTGCCTTAAAGTACTTGAAACTGTGGATATGCTTTCGGCAAAAGATAAACAGATCGCATCCTATAGCAAAGGGATGCGGCAGCGTATAAAACTTGCACAAGCACTCGTGCATGAGCCAGAACTCCTTTTCCTTGACGAACCACTCACCGGACTCGACCCGATCGGTAGGCGCCATGTCATGAATCTACTTTTAAAACTCGCCGAACAAGGGATCAGCATGGTTGTCTCAAGCCATATTCTCTATGAAATAGAAGCGGTAACTGAGACGATCCTGCTTATTCATCAAGGACGAATTCTGGCGGAAGGCACAATTTCCGATATCCGCGAACTGATCGATGAACACCCACATAAGGTTTTCCTGAATGCTGACGAACCGCGCCGTTTAGCACAAACCTGTCTCCCGTTTGAGGATATTCTCAGTGTTACCTTTGGCAATGGCGCGGGGGATGTTATCATTGAAACGGCAAAACCAGACGCTTTTTATGACCGCCTCCCGCAAATCCTCATTGAAAACGAATTGAATGTCTCTCAACTCTATTCACCCGATGACAACCTTTCTGCTGTGTTCAAGTACTTGGTTGGGTAGGCTGCTTTTTTTGCCATAACTGTAACTGCCAACTTATCGTTGATTTAAAGGTAGCAGGCATACTCCGTATGCCGTCCGCCCCACATGTTTGGATGGACGGCATACGGAGCGCGCGGACTACTTATACCATTTCTAATATATTATCTCTCATTTAGAAGGACTTCTTTCCCCTCGCTTGCGGGGGGATAAAGGGGGTAATACCGTATCCGTATCGTTATGAGAGCTTTTTAAATAGAAATGGTATAAGCATACGTATTTATCGGGGTTGAAAACCCCTCCCACAGGAAGGTATATCCTTAAGTTGACAGCTATGGATAGGCTACTTTTTTCGCGAAGCATCGACTTCTCAAAGAAGGATGATTTTGTAGAAAAAGAATACTTCGATCATATAAAAAGTGTGCGGTTGTTTTTATGGAGGCAATGGCCACGCGGGTTAAACTTTTTATTAACACACATTTTTTACATGAGTCAGCCTATCTACTCTGCAGATTCAAGCTGGCTACTACTCTTTTCCTGAACGGCTTTAGGATGTTCTGATGTCTTTAGTCCGTAGACTTCCTCTAAAAATTTATCGTATCGGATGGAATCATCACCTCCCATTTTTTCGGCAATAGGTCTGCCAATGGTTCGTGCAAGTTCCTGACGACGAATAGTGGAAAGTGTAGGACGGCGAGAAAGATATTCACGGACCATCCCCAATTCTGACTCTGTTATCAATTCCGGTTTTATCCAATCGGTATAAAGAAATTCTTGCGGTGAGATGTTGACCGGCGAGATAGAAACTTTTGAATTAACACCAGCCAATTTCCGACTTTTTCGCGGTGTCTTTACCACAAGGGTACCCGCAGCCAAGTCGCCTAACCTTTGCCAATTCTTATTTATCAGCATAACGAGCAAACCGGCACCATAACAGAACGGAAGAAAATCGACGAGCCGCACTAAATTACGGATTGCTGAATCCGCGAAACTAATCGGGTATCCCCCCTCTTTGATGACGCGTAATCCGAGAGCAAGTTTGCCAGGCGATTGTCCGTTTGTCGTAATCTCAAATACCATGTAGTACCCCCAAAACATAGCGAAAATAACGATACCACCAACGGCTCCAAGCCACTTTCCAAAAACATCTCCAAGTTCAGTTATAAATCTGATATTGACATAAGTACCAACAATTATAAGAAGCACGAGCAATAAAGTATCAAGCAGTGCCGCATAGAAACGCGACCCGATACCTGCTTTTTGATAATTGATATCAATCTGTTCTGGGGTTTCTACTGATAATTGTTCATTCATAATATTTGTAATTAACGTGAACTCGGTCCAAGTCTTTGTACCGCAAACTTTTAGTTTGCGCACTCGGACGCACAATCTAACAGATTGTGGGACATCAACTTGATAACGGCATAGGCCATGTGCGGACTACCTCTAAGCACATATCTAAATCAGAGTTATTTATGCACACCCCTCAATTATTTATTCCCAGCGCGCCCAAGCATTTGGCGCAACATAACCTTCGTCAGAATATGGGTCATCGCCAGAAACAATGACGACACCACGATAATTACGTTGTCCCTTCCATCCAAGCCACGATGCCGTTGAGCAATAGTGACTGACGAGAACACGACGATAACTATCACTTCGATTCTTTTTAGAACGATGTAAAAGGTAACCGTTAAAAAAGAGAACGCTTCCGGCAGTCATTGCAATCGGGATTTCATCAGAATCGTCAAAACCGATTGCCTCATGACAACTGTCAAACTCATCGCGTTTATTATGTGGATGCCGATCATAAATCACGCCAGCACGATGGCTATTAGGGAGTACCCATAAACAACCGTTTTCAACGGTGGCATCATCCAAAGCAATCCACGCACCAACAAGTGATCGATCACGCGTCGGGATTGGGTGTTCGTCTTGGTGCCACGGATTACCCGTATGTCCTGGAACCTTACCCAACATCATCGACTGCATACATTTTACACCGCCATCCCAAAACGGGATATGCGCACCGACTATCTCTTGGAGCACCGCACAGATTTTTGGATGTTCAACGTAACGCCGGACAAGCGGACTAAATGTGTGTGGTTCACCAACACACATAATCCGATCTAAAATTTCAGTTTCAGTGGCGTTTTCTGGCATGGATGGGATGGCTTCACATTCGTAATCGCCACGGAAGATTTTTAACATTTCTAATTTGAGTTCTTCACACTCTTCAGGTGTAACAAGGGTTGGCACTAATAAATACCCATTTTTGATATATGATTCTGCCCAACTTTTAGAAGATTGATCCGCCATTTACATGAGCACTCCTTTTATCTATAGTGAACTTTGAAAACAGTGATACACATTTTCTGTAGGAGCGATCTCCGAATCGCGACGCACCTCTCTGATAGTCGGGAATCGGAGTTCCCTCCTACAGATCAAAATGTCCAGTTAATTCTAAAGTTTACTATAATTTAAATCTGTTTCTTCATGATACCACATCTTGAAAGACATGTCATATCAAATTTGTAGCAGTATAGTAGATTTTAGAATTACCTGAACACTTTTGATCTATGTGTTTAGCAAGCCTAACGAACTGCGTGTGTTGTAGCACACCCTGTTAGGTTGGGTTTCCGTAGCGGACGCAACCTAACAGGGTGCAATACAATTGTGTGCAAGTAATTATAGATTCCACTATAATCTTCGAACAGTTTGTGCTATAACTTCTGTTGTCCGTTATCTTTCAAAAACGGGCTTACGAAAGTGTCCCAATAATTTTAAAGCTCACTATAAACCACAAACATGTTATACTCTTCCTGATCAGAACACATTTAACAGACGTATAAACTACTCTTCACTCAGACTAACCCAAGATTTTCCTCCATTTTCTATTAAATTTTATATAAATCGTGTTATTTTATGCAACCTTTGCAACTAAAATCAGAGTCTTTGTATTATGAAGTAGTCAATTTTGGAGAAGACACATGGAAAACACTGACTTTGAACTGATTAAACGCACGTTATCTGGTGATCAGGACGCTTTTACCATCTTAGTGCATAGATACCAAAAACGTGTCCACGCGCTTGCATGGCGAAAAACCGGGGATTTTCACGTCGCCGAAGAGATAACGCAAGACACCTTTCTCCGAGCGTACAAGAAACTCGGCACTTTGAAGAATCCAAATTTGTTTGCCGGATGGCTCTATGTGATAGCGAATCGTCTTTGCAACACTTGGTTCGAAAAGAAAGCACCTGATATGCAATCGTTGGAAACCGTGCCAACAGTCCAACTTGAGGAACACGTTTATTCAGATTATACTGCAAAACAACGTGAAGAACGTGCATCAGGAAAACGGGTTGAACTTGTCAAACGTCTCCTTCAAAAATTGCCGGAAAGCGAGCGGATCGTAATAACGCTCCATTACCTCGCTGGAAGTTCAGTTAAAGAGATTAGCGAATTTTTGGGTGTATCGTTGAACACGGTGAAAAGTCGTCTTCACCGCGCCCGCAAACGTTTACAAAAGGAGGAACACATGGTACGCGAAACTTTGGGAGGTTTCCAACCCTCAACGGACTTGACCGAGAATATCATCAGAACCCTTAAAGAAACTGGAACACAAATTGATCCCGCTGCGCCTTCAGGAAGCAAACCGTTTGTGCCCTGGATAATTGCCACTTCAACGCTTGTTTTGGTGGCATTGATGCTCGGACTCGGTGCGCAACACCTTGCACGTTTTCAGCAACCCTACAGCCTCGATGCAACATCCGAGATTGCAGTAGACATTGTTGACGCAGCCATCCTGATGAACCTTCCGTCTAATCCAGATGCCCGAAATCAGATTGGTTATGCTGATGCGTCCGACAAAAGCGAAGGAACAAGTCAGCATCTTGATGCGAAGCTATCTTCCTCTGCCAGTGGTCGCATTGTTGATGAGGCGGGCAATCCAGTTGATAATGTCCAGGTAGCTATTACACCTGTTCAACATGTCAACGGTGGCTGGTTCCCAATCCAAAAAGATGAAAATGGCAATCGTATAGATCCGTCACAGCACCAAGCAGCAACTGATTCAAATGGACGTTTTGCAATTACCAATACAATGGATGGGCCAGCACAATTAACGCTATATCCGTATCGTAGGGCAAGCATCCGCATTTCAAAGGTTCAAATCGCTGGAATGCATTTCTATCCTCATGGAATGAATCACGAATACGGGATTGTGTTTACTATGACTCCAGGCAAACATTTAGAAAACATTGAAGTTATTTTGAAACAGCCGCAAATTCGTCTAAAAGCGCAGCTCGAGGATGGTACACCGATTGCAAACGCAAGAATTAGATACACCGTGGAAATGGAAAGCGGACCAGGTTCTTCTTATGGAGAGATGGCCGCTGACACAGACGATGAAGGATATTTTGTGTACTACTCAGATATAAAAGATCAGGGAAATACAACATATATATGCATGGTGTCCGCTACATATCAGGAACAAACCGTGAAGGTGAAACCATTTGAGTGGAAATCCACGGACCAAACACATAATGTTGTACTCACGTTTGGTGGTTCACAAAAACCTTCTTCACGTCTACAGAACAAAGATTTCACGAGCGAGTCTTCTTCTAAAAACACCCGCAGACAAATTAGTCTTTCTTCACACAGTATTAATCGGAACCAAGCATCTGCATTATCGGGACGCGTTGTTGATGTTGCAGGAAATCCAGTCACAGAATTGCCTGTATTCGTTTGTCCGGTTAGAATGTCTAATGATAGTACTAAACCAGCATTCTTCCCACGCGCTTACTTTAATTCAAGGCAGGCACTAACGAATTCTGATGGGCGTTTCTCTATCACAAATATTCCCGCAGGAGCTGTATATTTGGGTGCATTGCCAAAGGACTTAAAGACATTTCTCCCAGATGATTTTAAAGCAAACATTAAAGAAGCTCTTGATAAGAAGGATATAGCCATGCTCCGCGCAATCCGCGCAAATCGTATACGTGAATTGGAAGGAGATGACTTTAAACCTGATTATAAAATTTTATCCCTTCACAATCAAGATGTCACTTTCTATCCACGTCGCGATAATGCGATAATTCCATTTAGTCTTAAACCGGGGACGCATATTGAGAACGTAGTGGTTACAGTAAAACCGCGTATGCGGATTCGAGGACGCGTCTTATTTAAAGATAACACACCGGTTGCCAATGCAAGACTCGGTCTTCGCTTTTCTTACAATACTGCAGATGGAAATGGAGGTGGGTTTTCAGGTGGAAGCCCAAGAACAGATGCTAACGGTTATTTTGTCTATTATCTGGACGAAGACGAAAAATCCGCATACTATTTTTTTTCTGTGAAGTACATGAAGTTGATAGCGGAAGTTGATCCTGTACTTCTTAATCCTGGGGAACGTCGCGACGGCTTAGTATTTATATTTAACAGTGATCCAATTGTCCCCAAACGTCCACTCCGTAGGTAGCGCCTAACGCTGGACGAATCGTGAATTCTGACAGATGCGTCTATAGCATCCAACAGAGGCACACTCCCAAATAATTTATCAGTTAGCTTATAGTTTGCAAATGCCCCATACTGTGCACTATAAACGAAACCCTGCACGTTTTTGTGCAGGGTTTCGTCTTTTAGATCAAAATTAGTGGTTTCGGATTGGCACATAAATTGCTATAATATGTAGTAGATTCTCAGTGCACTAATTATGTAAATGAACCTATCCATGTGCTTATGACCGCGATTTCCATAAAAGGAGACGTTAACAATGAACCGTTCTTACTTTATCCATTTTGTTGTTTTTTTTGCAAATCTTGTGTTTTTACTTGTTATACCCTCACAGAGTCTGGCTGGTACATTTTCCGGTCGTGTTATTGACGAGGCAGGAAATCCTATCCCCCGCGTTACAGTAGCACTTCGTGAATATAACACTGATGCTATAACTTCCTCTATTACTGATGACGTCGGGGTTTTTTCTATCCCTATCACCACTTCTACAGTAAAATTAATGTTGTTACCTAAAAATAAATCCGCATATACGATTCGGTCAGTCAATATTGCAGGTGTGATATTCTACCCAATTCGGCAGGAGTCCGATTTTAGTGGACTCATATTTTCAACTACACAAGCAGCAAATATCAAAGATGTAAAAGTCATAGTGCATAAGAAAATACAAATTAAGGGACGTGTGCTTAATCCTGATGGCACACCTTTAAAAGACGTAAAGGTTCGTTTAAGGTTAGAAGGACACAGCTTAGTTAGAATGAGCAGGGGGACAAGAGATTTTTTTGCTCAGCTTGACGATAATGGCTACTTCACTGATTACGTCGACTATCCAGGTTTTTACACAGTGACAGTGACACATCAAAGGATGCTGGCTAAGACCGAGGAATTTCTGATTCCAGAAAAACAACCTCATCAAAAACTCGTGTTGATGTTAGGTGGTAAAACGCTCACAAATTCGGACAAGGACATAAAAGTTCAAGTGCCACCTTTGGCGCAGGTACAAAAACAGGTTCCTGATACCATAAGCACATCGTCTACAGGGAAAGCAGTGTTTTCTGGACGCGTCGTAGATACCGAAGGGAATACTGTTTCAGGGTTTACATTGGGTATACAACCTATTCAATTTATTCAAGGTTCAGTTGTGCCGGATATATTCACGGAAAAACAGCGTACTTTATCTATATCGCAAACTAATGCAGCAGGGGAATTCTCTTTTACAGATATTGAGTTTGGACCACTTCAACTTTACAATTTGCCAAAAGATATACCTCTCAACACGGTAAGGATTAATTCCGAATTAATGTATCGGTCACACTTAGAATCTGAATTCGTAATTCAGTCTGTTAAAATTGGACATCTCACCATTGATAATAAGATAGACCCCATGCCTCCTTCCTCTAACCGATTCATATTTGGGATTAAGCCTGGAGGTACCGTTGAAAATGTGGAAATTACCGTCAAACAGCGAACTCATATACGCGGTAGAGTCGTTTACGCTAACGGATTACCTCTTAAAAATGCAAGCGTGGATATTCAAATGAAGGAGCCGCGGAAGGAATTGCCAAATGCAAGGATTCGCAAAAGGAATGTTGACGGCTATTCTTCAAAAGCAGACATTCGGACAGATGACGATGGGTACTTCTCAGTATATGTGGAAAAACCAGGTGACTACTTCTTCCGCGTCAAATACATTGTCCTCACAGCAGAAGCAGGTCCAATTGAGATAGAGAACAATGTACAACAGAATGAACTTCTTTTAAAACTTAACGGCACTCTCATTTTTACTGATACTCCTCGTCATATTATTGAGGATCAAGATCCAGCTCCTCCCAATGATCCGCAAATACCAGATGTGTGGGTAGTTAATCCTGCAAATGGGCACGCATACAAATTGATTGCGTGTGAAGATTTCTACGACGCGCATCTTCAAGCAACAAAAAACGGTGCACATCTTGTCTCAATAAACGATAAGGCAGAACATAAATGGATTACGGAAGTTTTTGGCCACGGCTTCTTCTGGATTGGACTCAATGATTTAGAAAAAGAGGGCGAATGGCAGTGGGATGGGGGTGAACCTGTTACCTACACCGCCTGGGAAGCTAATGAAATTTATCCTGAACAAACGCTATCAGATGCTGAGAAAGACTACGTTGTTACGAACTTTAAAGGCGCGTGGCAAGCAACCGCTCCTGGAAGTACTGTCTGGATTATGGCGCGACAAGCTATCCTTGAAAATGACGGTTTACCTTCTACTATACAACCTAAGCAAAACGCTGAGGAGAAATAGGGTGTTCAACATTTGTGGTAATACCATTTCTAATTGAACATTTTTCAATAGAGATAAGGTTTAACAACTGTCTGAGGAAACCCCGATTTCCTCGGATGAGAGTGTTTCTCTGCAATTAAATGCCTCTGCTCTATACATCAGGGTTATTTATAGTGAGCTTTGAAATTATTGGGACACTTTAAATAAACCTGTTTTGGAAACATAACGGACAAGAGTAGTTGTAGCACACCCTATTAGGTTGTGCATCTTAGTCCGCAACCTAACAAGTTGCTCTACAGAAGTGTTCCATTAATTGTCTGTTTTATTATAGTTTCAGGACTTACGCATTCCCCTCGCTTGCGGGGGGATAAAGGGGGGTAGGCTTTTCGTGTGTCCACTTAATTGTCGATTCTACTATAATCCTTTTTCATAAGGGACAAGTCTATGTGCTTGTCCCTTACGTTGTTAACCGATTGTACAGAAAACACTTGCAAGATTTCTTCAAATTTAGTAACATGCTTTTAGGCAAGAAGAAAATTAAAACTTTTAAATTATAGTAAACTTTAGATTAAGTGGACATTTTGAGTTGTAGGAGGGAACTCCGATTCCCGACTACTCTTATGTTCAGTCGCGATTCGGAGATCGCTCCTACAGAAAATGTGTATCACTGTTTTTAAAGTTCACTATAAATACACTTAATCACACTTTGATAGCTGATATTCAACATAGGAGATGCTTATGGAATCAATTGAAGAACTCAATAGACTATCCAACCGTATTGACGATTTCAAAGAAAAGGTAAAAGGCGAACGAGCTACGATAAATACATTTATCCTACCTTTTATACGTCTTTTAGGATATGACGATGCTAATCCGACAGAAGTTAAGTATGAATTTACTGCAGATTTTGGCATAAAACAAAGGGAAAAGGTAGACCTTGCTATTCTCAAAGATGATAGAGTCATAATGCTAATTGAGTGCAAAGATTGGCGTGTAGATTTATCCAAACAAGACATGACACAACTTATCCGTTACTTTACAGCTGTAACTGAAGCACGAATCAGTATATTGACAAACGGTATTATATATAGATTTTACACAGATTCGGAAAAACCAAACGTGATGGATACCAAACCTTTTTTTGAATTCAACATGTCTGATATTCAGCCATCGTTTGTTCATGTGCTCAATAATTTTAGCAAAGAAAACTTTGATTTGGAAAAAACTCGCTCTACTGCAATAGATTTAAAGCACCGAGGAGAGATTAAGAATATCTTGATAAAACAACTGGAAGCACCTACAGATGATTTTGTTGAATTTTTCCACAACGCTGTAAAAACACAAATTAATTTACAGGATTTCAAGGATCTTGTTAAACGGGCATTCAATGAGTTTGTAGATGAAATGAACAAGAAAGAACCGAACGGGAGTGATGAACAAAATAAAAAAGAACATGACAAAGAACCAAATGGGAGTGATGGACAAAATGACAAAGAACCGAATGAGAGTAGTGGGCGACCTTCGAAATTGAAATTTACGAACATTAGAGTTACTATGCCTGATGAGAGTGTAATATACCATCATAACGGAAAAGAAACCTATATTGAAGTGCTTGAAAAATTAGGACTGGAAGAAGTAATGCGTGTTCGTCCAAACATTGTAGCAACAGAGCAGTTTCCACTTGTCACTAAGGGTGTCAAACGAGGGAGGTTTTGGATAAGAGGAACGAAGGGATTTAGCACAAGTGATAGAATAACGGAACTTAAGAAAATTGCTGGTTTACTTGGTGTTTCGTTGCGTGTAGAACAAGTTGTGAAAAAGCCAAAGTCAGATTGAATCTCGGAGACATAATTTATGTACTGCACTGTTTCCAAAAGAAATCAAAACGAGGGATCAAAACTCCAAAGAAAGAGATTGATTTAATTCGAAATCGTTTGAATTGGGCAAAAGAACTTGCCCAGAAGGAAAACGAAAATGAATAAAGAAAAAATAGAATATGAAAAAGGTAGCGGCAACGTATTCAGGGATTTAGGATTACCTAATCCAGAAGAAGAACTCATGAAAATTCGCTTTGTTTCGCTTATTTACGATATTATTACTAAACGTGGCTTCAAACGAGGTGAGGCAGCCAAAATTCTGGGCATCAGTAAGACTGAACTTTCAACAATCCTGAAAGGCAGACTTGCCGACTGTTTCCTTGATCAATTGCTATCACTACTTGGAAAGTTAGATCATGACATTGAGATTGTTCTCCACAAAAGACCTGCCAACACACCTCCTGCAGCCCTTCGCATTTCAACTTCAGCAGATTAATTCCAATCTATGCACAGTTATGAAAACAGCGGCACAAATCTACCACATCCAAGAAGATCACAAAGGGAAACGTTTGGATCAGTTTCTGATGAGTGCTATTGAAGACGTATCGCGCACCTATCTCCAAAAACTGATTCGTGAGGGTGCTGTCACTGTGAATGGTAAAGTTGCCAACCAACCCAGTCGGACGCTCCGTTTTGGCGACCAAGTTTGCCTTTCGCTTCCTGATTCCCGCCCTTTAGAAACCTTGCATCCTGAGGATATCCCGCTTGATATTCTTTATGAAGATAGCCACTTAATTGTTCTGAACAAACCCGCTGGCATGCTTGTCCATCCTGCAAGCGGTGTGAATTCTGGCACACTTGTCAACGCATTGCTTGCGCATTGCACCGACCTGTCAGGCATCGGTGGAGTAGAGAGACCTGGGATTGTTCATAGGTTAGACAAGGATACGTCGGGGGTGCTCGTTGTTGCGAAAACAGATGTTGTGCATCGCGAACTGTCCGTGCAGTTTGAAAAACATACCATCACGCGCCAGTACGTTGCAGTAGTGTGCGGCATTCCCGCTGAAATTACAGGGACAATTGACGCGCAAATCGCACGGAGTCGTCGTGATCGAAGGAGAATGACAACTGTTAAAAACAGTGGTAGGCGTGCTATCACACATTATCAGGTATTAGAGAGTTACCACAAATTTTCGCTTGTTCAACTCACATTAGAAACGGGAAGACTTCATCAAATTCGGGTGCATCTGCAGCACATAGGACATCCTGTTGCTGGTGATGCTATCTATGGTGGTGAACAACGCGCGTTAAACGATGCTGACTCTCTTCCCGTGAAACATGCACTCATACACCTTAAACGGCAGGCATTGCATGCACGTACACTTCAATTTGAACATCCTGTAACACATGAACGTTTAATTTTTTCCGCGCCGAAACCTGCGGATATGGAGCGGCTTGTTGATGCATTACGGACGTTGAGTCGGGCACATTTGTAGGGTTTTGTTTTGATATAGTGGATTTTATAATTAACCTGGCATTTTGAGTAGGAGGGAACTCCGATTCCCGACTATCAAAGCGTTTAGTCGCGATTCGGAGATTGCTCCTACAAAAGAAATGTCAACGTATTTTCATAATTCACTCTAATATCCAGCAAAAAGAAAATTCTATAGGAGGAAAATATGGAATATGTCAATTTTGGTAAAGCAGGTGTGAAGGTAAGTCCACTTGCGTTGGGATTAGGATTTAGAGGGCAAGGCGAAGAAAATGCTGCCCAACGATTAATTGAACACGCAATTGATAACGGTATCAACCTGATTGATTGCGCCAACGTTTACGGTCCAATGGATGACCGCGCGAATATTGGTCGTTCTGAGGTTATCCTCGGCAAAGCAATAAAAGGAAAACGCGATGATGTGGTGATTACTTCCAAAGTCTGCAGCCACATCGGACAGGGACCAAACGACTACGGATTATCACGATACCATATTATGCGGGAGATAGACCGATCACTGACCCGTCTCGGCACTGATCATATTGATGTCTATCTGATTCATGTGACAGACGATACCACACCACCAGAGGAGACAATCCGTGCTTTAGATGATCTGGTGCGTTCAGGGAAGGTGCGCTACCTCGGTTGTTGCAACCATCATGCATGGCAGGTTTGCAAAGCACTTTGGATTGCTGATAGCATTAACGCAACACCCTATATGTGTGTTCAAAATATGTATAACCTACTTAATCGGGATTTGGAAACCGAGATGTTTGGGTTAGTGCGTGAGGAAGGACTTGGCGTGATGTGTTATAGTCCGTTGTCAGTTGGTTTGCTGAGCGGTGTTTATTCACCAGATGAACCGCCACCTGCTGGCACATTGTGGGCAAGGCGTTACCCAGAAGAATATGACCGCCGAATGCGCGGCGCAACCGGAAAAGTCCTTGCAACGCTCAAACGGCTTGCAGGTGAATTAGGGAAAACGTCAGCACAACTCGCAGTGGCATGGGTGGTATCACACCCTGAAGTCACCGTTGCTATTAGTGGGAGTGATACAATTGAACAACTGGACGACACGCTCGGCGGTGTCGGTTGGGAATTAGATGCTGCTGTTCGTGAGGAGTTGGATGAGGTGTCACGTTCGTTTGTGCGTTTGACTGCACCACCTTTTTAAAATTATATAGGGTATTCTTACGATTCGAAACGCTGCTGTACCACCTAATCCACTGGTTCAGGTATGAGTTCCCATAACAGCATGGTGCCGTCACTGCTCCCGCTTGCGAGTGTCTTACCATCCGGACTGAATACCGCTGTATAGACCAATCTTGCGTGTCCTTCAAACGTCTTCAGGTGGGTGCCGCTCTGCACATCCCATAAACGCACATCAGTGTCTCTACTTGTACTGGCGAGTGTCTTTCCATCCGGGCTGAAGATAACGCACCATACACCATCTGTATGTCCTGTAAGTGTCCGAATATATTCTCCAGTCTGCACATCCCAAAAACGGATAGTTTTGTCATCACTTGAACTCACAAGGGTCTTGCCATCCGGACTGAAGACAGCACAATAAACCGACTTTGTATGCTCATTCAGTGTCCGTATACGCGTTCCAGTCTGTACATTCCAAAAACGGATAGTTTTGTCATCACTTGAACTCACAAGGGTCTTGCCATCCGGACTGAAGACTACGCTATTGATACTTTCCCTATGATCTGTCAATGTCAATAGAAGTTTTCCTGTCACTACATCCCACAAACGCACATCAGTGTCTGCACTTCCAGTTACGAGTGTTTTTCCATCCGGACTGAACACAACACAAGTGGCAAAGTCACGATGCTCTGTCAGTATGTGTAGAGATGTCCCTGTTTGAACATCCCATAAACGTGCTGTTCTATCCCAACTTGAAGTTGCGAAGGTCTTTCCATCCGGACTGAACGCAAGACCTACTACATCAGCCTTGTGCCCTTTAAGTCGATGGAGTACTTCACCGGTCTGCGTATCCAACACAGGAACAGTTTCATCCCAACCAGAGCACGCCAACAAAGATCCATCCGGACTATAAACAACGCTCCTAACACGAAAGGTATGATCTGTAATTATTTGACGAGATGTCCCAGTTGCCACATCCCAAATACGGACAGTACTGTCACCACTGCCAGTTACCAATGTAGACCCATCCGGACTAAACGCAAGGCTTGTAACTTTCCTCGTATGCCCTTTTAGGACCTGAAGCGGTGTACCTGTCTGCGCGTCCCACAAACGCAGGTCTGTGTCAAAGTCCATTGCAGTACTGACAAGAAATTCACCATCTGGACTAAATAGGACGTTAGTAACCCTTCCCGTATGCCCTATGAGTGTGTGAAGAGACTCACCTGTTTGCGCATCCCACAAACGAATGGTTTTGTCCATACTCGAACTTGCAAGTGTCTTTCCATCTGGACTAAACGCTACTCTACTAATAGCAGCTGTATGTTCTGTAAGCGTCTGAAGAGATGCTCCGGTTTGCACGTCCCACAAACGCACAGTAGCATCCCAACTCGAACTTGCCAATATAGACCCATCTGGACTGAAGGCAACATAATTAACCCTATCCGTATGACCCGTAATTGTACGAATAATTTCACTTGTTCGCATATCCCACAGACAGATGGCATTGTCATCACCTGCACTTGCCAATATAGACCCATCTGGACTGAAAGCAACGTTATTGATACGACAGGCATGCGCTTTCAACGTCCGGACATGTGTGCCGGTTTGCACATCCCACAGGCGGATGGTCATGTCACCACTTGCACTTGCCAATATAGACCCGTCTGGACTGAAAGATGCGGTTGTGACATCAAGTGTATGTCTTGTAAGCAGGCTAAGTGCTTTTACCGTCTGTGAGTCGTATATCCAAATACCAATGGCACTTGCTACCGCTATAAGCTTTCCATCAGGGGAATACGCTATTTCAGGTGGATTTAGGACATCACTTACTCTGCCCTTACCGAGGCGTGTTTTCACACCTTTGGGTAGACTCCATTGTGTATAATCTTGGGAAACGGGGTTTGAATCTAAAGTATGTAATGCAATCGACAAATCAGCGGTCCGAATGTCTTTTTGGCATTCCCCCAAATCAACGGTCCGAATGTCTTTTTGGCATTCCCCCAAATCAACGGTATGAATGCCTTTTTGGCATTCCCCGGTCAGTGTTTTTTTCATTAGGCAGTTACCCTATTGTTTTACTATAATTAGTTTGGACAGTTTCCGTTTGTTAAAGTTGGTTTTCAAAGGTTTCCTATTTTCTGTGAGTTTTGCACAATACCGACTCACGTTATTATTATTAACATTCATATCTAAGAATATGTTTCAGAAATCAATTGACTTTCATCCCTGCTAATGTGATACACTATAGAAAATCCAGAGCAAAAGGCAAAATACAAATGAACTTCCCAAACCTGTCTGAGTCAAGACGTTTAGAGATGTTACAACCTCCAGCGGGGCGCGTCCGGATGGTGCTTGATACAGACACCTATAATGAAATTGATGACCAATTTGCAGTCGTTCACGCGCTTCTCTCACCCGATGAACTCAACGTTGAAGCAATATACGCTGCGCCCTTTCACAACAACCGTTCAGCAAATGCGGAAGACGGCATGGAGAAAAGTTATGATGAGATTCTGCGACTATTAGACTTCCTTGGTGTTAATTCCGATGGTTTTGTTTATCGCGGTTCACGGGCATTTCTATCTAATGGAGAGACTGCTATGCCGAGCGAAGCTGCAACCGATATGATTGAACGCACAATGGCAAAAACCGATGATCCTCTCTACGTTGTCGCTGTTGGTGCTATTACGAATGTTGCTTCTGCCATCTTACTGGAACCTGAAATCATTAAACGAATAGTCATTGTGTGGCTGGGTGGTAACCCATTGTACTGGTCTCATACACGCGAATTCAATCTTGCACAAGACATCCACGCAGCACGATTGGTCCTCAATTGCGGTGTGCCGTTTGTCCATCTTCCCGCACGCGGTGTTGTTTCACATTTACACACAACAGTCGCAGAGATGGAACGTTACGTTCAAGGACAGGGCAAAATCGGTGATTATCTCGTCGAAATCTTCAAAGGTTACCACAAAGACCACTTCGGTTGGTCAAAGGTGATTTGGGATATATCTGCAACAGCGTATCTCGTCAATAGCAGCTGGGTGCCAACAGAAATTGTTCATAGCCCTATTCTGACAGATGCAGTAACGTGGAGTTTTGATAACAGTCGGCATCTCATGCGTGTTGCTACAAGTGTGAATCGGGATGCGATCTTTCGTGACCTTTTCCAAAAGTTGCACCAGGCGAATTAGAAGTATTTCTGTCTATAACGATAAACACCATTCATCGCTACAGATAATCTCTATTTGGTCTTTCGGCTTGTAGTAATCGGTGGGGTGAAAGTCGCCTCCCACACTCGAATAATGGTATATGCTCCTTTCTAAACTGTGTTCCTTGTAGACTCGGTGTCTGCTGAATGTAGGTTCCTATAGTGAACTTTGAAATGATTGGGGACACTTTGATAAACCTATTTTGGAAACATATAACGGACAATAAAAGTTGTAGCGTAATCTGTTAGTTTGTGACGATGGGACGCAAACTAACAGGTTACGCTACAGAAGTGTCCCATTAATTGTAAGTTTTACTATATTAACTCAAGTTGCTACCTATAAGTTTTTAGACATGCAAACACCGTTTTTATAGTAAAGCCCATAATTATTTGGACACCTTTGTTCTTGTCCGCTCTCCCCTCGCTTGTTATTCTTAGCCCCCGCTTGCGGGGGGACGGGATAAAGGAAGCTTTTCGTGTGTTCACTTAATTGTCGATTCTACTATAATAGAAAATAGTTCGTTATCGGTGAAATATTGTAGAGCAAACTGTTAGTTTGCGGACGAATATGCCCAATCTGACAGATTGTGCTACATAAGTAGCAACTTATGTTATTCTAACAAATTTCTGTCATTTATTCAATCAATGTACTTGATAATATCACAATTGGCATGATATAATTAAACATTATAGAAATTTTAAAAATGGTACGAGTAACAACAAATCTTGCTATAACACCGCAAATATGTTAAAATACCATAAATTAGTCTATAGTCCAAAAGAGTTTAGCAAAAATGGGAAATGCCTTTAAAAAAGCCCTAATCGTATTCATCGGATTTATTGTGATTTTGGTGGGTGTCTTAATCGTTGTCATCCAACGTTATTCACAATACGGTTCAATTCCAGATACGATGCAGATGGTTGATTTCCAGGGTATTCTCGTGGCGTTTTTAGGGGCGGCAATCCTGAGTCTGATTAGCGTTGTCCTCACTTTCAACTTGGCTCGAGCATGGGTAAAGGAGCAACCGGAATTAGCTGAACGCATCTTTCGGTACGCGTTAATAATCAACATCGGTCTTATCATCATATTTGGTGGTTTGGCGGGTGGGATTATCATTTTACGCACTTTATGGACGATTGGCTATTTTTAGTTTGCATTTATGTTAAAAATGTGGTATAATATCACAATTAATAGTTTTGGACTAAATATTTCCATACTGTTTTAGCAGATGTCTATATTTTGTAAGGATTGGTTTATTGTATAATACAAGTATACACAATGTGCAGGCAAGGGTGTTTATTTTGTTCACAAAACCCTGCTAATTATAGTTTGCACAGCCGCTGATTGATTAGCAGTCACAACTTGGAGGTGTCAAAAATACACTATAGAGGTAGACGTACACAGAAACCACGGACAAGGAAAAGTCGTTCGAATTATCAGATTCGAGCCAAAGAGATTTTGCTCATTGACCATGAAAACAAGCAGGTCGGTGTGATGACTCCACGCGAGGCGATGGAACGTGCTGAAGAAGTCGGATTGGACTTGGTTGAAGTATCTCCAAATGCCAACCCGCCTGTTTGCAAGATAATGGACTACGGGAAGTATCAGTACGAAAAGAACAAGCGTGAACGAGAGGCTCGAAAGAAGCAAACAAAGATCGTTCTGAAAGAGATTCAATTCCGCCCAGATACGGCAGAGCATGACTATCAATTCAAGAAGCGTCATGTTGAAGATTTCTTGAAAAATGGGTGGAAGGTGAGAGCAACGGTCCGTTTCCGAGGTAGGGAGATGCTGCACACGGAGTTAGGCAAAAACATGCTCGCCCGATTGGAGGAGGATGTTGCCGAAATTGCAGAGGTCGAACAACCTGCTAAGATGGAAACACGCTCCATGTCTATGCTCTTGACACCGAAATCTTCGTAACTAAAGATTTTTACTGCAAGCGCATGGTAAATCGTGCTATAGTAAACTTTAGAATTAATTGGACATTCTGATTCGGTTTGGTTAGAAAACCGAAACTACCGCCTATGCTGTTCCACAACCTATGAGTTTGTGCCTATTAGACGCAAACTCATAGGTTGCAGGACATAAATGTCCAAACAACGATATGCTTTACTATAGTTTGAATAAGCCATCAACAGAAGGATATTGTAATGCCGAAAAAGAAAACACATAAAGGCGCAGCAAAACGTTTTAAATTTACAGCAAAGGGTAAAATCCGCCGCAATCGTGCGTATGCGGGGCACCTTTTTATTTCAAAATCCGCGAAACGCAAACGTCGTTTAAGACAAAGCGCTTTGGTAGACCCAAGTAACGAAAAACGTTTGAAACGTCTAATCTATTAGGAGTTCAGAATGGCACGAGTAAAAACAGGGAATGTCCGGCGGAAACGTCGGAAACGGATACTAAAGCATTCCAAAGGGTATCGCGGTGGACGCAACAACCTGAGACGTACCGCTATGGAGGCGGTTGAAAAAGGGTGGAACCACGCCTATGCACACAGACGTGCAAGAAAACGCGATTTTAGACGACTTTGGATAATGCGTATAAACGCCGCCGCAAGACTGCACGGACTTACATATAGCCGTTTTATGCACGGACTAAAAACTGCCGGTGTTGCGTTGGATAGGAAAGTTCTCGCGGATATTGCTGTGCATGATGCAGCAGGATTTGAACAACTTGCCGCCCTTGCCAAAGGGTAAGTTAAACGATATATTTGCGAATTAGAACAAGTAGACGTTTCAGTGGATAGCAACTCCACACGGTAGACGAGGTTTCCTAACCTCGTCGGTCATAGTATGTAGGTAATTTAAATTTTTTATAAGGGCAATGAAAGGACACAGTAGGTAGTTGAGACCTCTCAACAAGAGAGACCGCGCCATCGGTTGGAAGCGTGGTTTTGAGAGCAACTGCCGAATTTCATCCTGGAGCCATTAAACAACAAATAATGAAGCGGGCAGATTTTACAATCTGTCAAGCGGGGTGGTACCGCGGAAGTAGATACCTGTCGCTTTCGTCCCCAGAAGGAATTAACCTTTTTGGAGCGAAGTGATGGGTGTTATCTTTTTAAAGAGGCAACTATGAAAGCAGAATTAGAAGCGATTCAAGCAGAAGCACTTGCGGCTTTGAGAGATGTTAATTCGTTGGACACGCTTGAATCGCTCAGAATAACGTATTTTGGACGCAAAGGAAAGTTGACAGATGTTATGAAGGGCATGGGACAACTTTCTAAAGAGGAACGTCCGGTAATTGGAAAACTCGGTAATGAAGTACGTGCTGCACTAACAGAAGCGTTTGAAGCAACAAAGAACGCACTGGAAAGTCAACAACAGGAACAGCAGCTTGAAGCAGAATCTATTGACATCACACTTCCCGGACGAAAACCTGCTTATGGCAAAGCGCATCCGGTCATGCAAACGTTGGAACGGATTGAAGCGATCTTTATGCAAATGGGTTTTCAGATAGTGACAGGACCAGAAGTTGAAACAGAGCATTACAATTTCGATGCCCTCAATACACCTCCCGACCATCCCGCGCGAGATTTACATGATACATTTTATCTAACGGATGGACATCTATTACGCACCCATAACTCCCCTGTTCAGATACGCGCGATGGAGAACCAGAAACCACCAGTACGTATTATTGTGCCGGGCAAGGCGTACCGTGTGGATTATGATGTATCACACACACCGATGTTTCATCAGGTTGAAGGATTGCTTGTAGATAGGCATGTCACTTTTAGTGAGCTGAAGGGCGTTTTGGTATCTTTCGCACGGCAGATGTTCGGTGACCAAACACAGATGCGTTTCCGTCCACATTTTTTCCCTTTCACAGAACCGAGTGCTGAGGTGGATATCTCATGCACCATTTGTCATGGTAAAGGGTGTCGTAGTTGCGGACACACCGGATGGATTGAGATTTTAGGTGCAGGTGCTGTTGACCCAGAGGTGTTCCGTGCTGTTAACTATGACCCGGAGGAGGTTACCGGTTTTGCTTTCGGGATGGGCGTAGAACGGATTGCAAACCTACAGTTTCGTATCCCGGATATCCGCACCTTCTATGAAAACGATCTCCGCTTCCTACATCAGTTTTAAAGGTAGTAGGCACACTCCGCTGTGCCGTATTGAAGGACTTATCTATGAACGTAACCCTAAATTGGCTAAAAACCTACATCGATTTTGATTTTTCTCCAGACGAACTCGCGGAAAGATTAACGATGTTAGGCATTGAAGTTGAATCTGTCAAGCAACCCGGCGCGGCGTTACAAGGCGTAGTTGTCGGCAAAGTAGATTCTATCAGACCACACCCCAATGCAGACAAACTTGTGCTGTGTAAGGTAGATATTGGTGAGTTAGATGCACTGCAGATCGTCTGCGGTGCACCGAATGTCTATGAAGGCATGTTTGCACCTGTCGCAACGATTGGCACAGAATTGCCTACAGGTATTACAATCAAACGTGCTAAACTGCGCGGAGAAGAATCGCAAGGTATGCTCTGTTCCGAAAAAGAGTTGGACATTTCCGATGAGGCATCGGGCCTGATGGAATTGTCCTCAGACCTATCTATCGGCACACCACTTACCGAAGCGTTAGGTTTAGACGATGTGATATTTGAATTGGAGATAACCCCAAATCGTCCTGATTGTCTCAGTATGATAGGTATTGCCCGCGAAATTCGCGCTGAAACAGGAAACAATTTGAAATTGCCACAAGTTGACCTACAAGAAGACGAAGTAGACATACAAGAACGGACATCTGTAACGATTGATGCGCCAGAATTGTGTCCCCGTTATGCAGCGCGTGTTATCCGTGGTGTTAAGATCGGCGAATCTCCTGCATGGCTAAAACAGAGGCTGGAATCTATCGGAGTCGGTGTTATTAATAATATCGTAGATATTACTAACTTCGTTTTGATGGAATATGGACAACCGCTGCACGCCTTTGATTATCACAAACTCTCGGAAAATCGTATTGTTGTACGTCGTGCTGCGAGAGGTGAGCAGATCACAACGCTTGATGAAGAAGAACACGATCTTACTCCCGATATGTTAGTTATCGCAGATTCAGAAAAACCTGTGGCACTTGCGGGGATTATGGGAGGCTATGACTCTGAAATCACAGAGGCAACGTGTGATGTGTTACTGGAAAGTGCTAATTTTCAACCGTCAAGCGTCCGTGCCACTGCAAAAGCATTAGGAATACACACTGAGGCATCATACAGATTCGAACGTGGCGCGGATCCGGAAGCTGTTATCCCCGCGCTTGACCGTGCAGCACAACTGATCGCGGAATTAGCAGGCGGCACCATTTGTGAAAGCATTATTGATGTCTATCCGGGGAAAAAAGAACCCTCTCATATTCAACTCCGTGCTGAACGTGTGAATTTCATATTGGGAACTGCACTTGAAACCAATGAGATAGAGCAGATTTTAAGTCGGTTAGGATTTGATGTGGAAGCATTACTGCGAGAAGAAAATATATATCAAATTACCGTCCCATCGTTTCGAGCGGATATTACACGTGAAATTGATCTGATCGAGGAGATCGCCCGTGTCCACGGTTATGATAACATCCCGACAACGTTACCGAAGGGGGACATCCCTATCCCTGTTCCAAATATCTCAGTAGAAGTCCATAAACGGACAAAACATTTTCTACTTGGCTCTGGTATGATGGAGGCGGTAAACTATAGTTTCAATCATCCGAACTGTTTTGACAAAATACGATTAGCAGCAGACAATCCACTTCGCGATGCCCTGAAACTACGCAATCCGTTGAGTCCAGAAATGTCAATACTTCGTACGACGTTGCTACCGAGTTTACTTGATAATGCACAGCATAATCACAATCATCAAATAAATAATATCGCACTTTTTGAGATGTCCACAGTGTTCATCCAAGGAGCAGAACCAGCACGCATTGCTGGCATTCTTGCGGGAGAGATTGGCGGTGGTGTCTACAAGAATCCTTATCGTTCTCCAGATTTCCTTGACATTAAGGGGACTGTTGAGGGAATACTTGAGGTCTGCGGAATTACCGATTATACGTTCAAGAAAACGGAAGAACCGACTTTCCATCCCGGGCGCAATGTTGAGGTATTGTTGGAAGGAAGACGTATCGGTATTCTCGGAGAGGCACATCCGGAAGTGCTGGAAAGTTATGAGCTGCCGTATAAAGCATATCTGTTTGAACTTGACCTTGAAGCATTAGCAGATGCAGCCGATTTTTCCAAACGTTTTGAACCGATTCCTATCTATCCCAGCGTCCTGCGCGATCTCGCGATTGTCGTAGATGAAGATATGCAGTCAGATATGCCGATAGAAATTATCTATTCCACTGGAGGAGAATTGGTTGAATCAGTGCGGCTTTTTGACGTATACGTTGGGGATCAGGTACCAAAAGATAAAAAGAGTCTTGCTTACACGATTACATATCACTCTGCAACCGAAACCTTGACAGATAAAGCGGTTAACGATCTGCACAACAAGGTTGTCAAACGGCTAAACCAAGAACTTGGTGCAGAGTTGAGAATGTAGGCAATTGTCTGAACCAAGATTTGCAAGATTACAAGATTTGCAGGATTAGAAGACTCGGACAAAACTGTTATGCAGGCACAACGCATAAAAAACTTGTTTTCAGCTATCGCTCGCCACTACGATTTTCTTAATTCGTTGTTAAGCCTTCGATTTGACCGTGTTTGGCGGCGAGAGACAGTCAAAGCAAGCAGTGTAACCCCAACAAGCAAGGTGCTTGATGTTTGCACAGGCACAGGCGAACTTGCGCTTGCATACACCGACAAAATTGGTACGGAGGGTTTTGTTATTGGTTCAGATTTCTGTTTTGAGATGTTAGTAGTTGGTAAGCAAAAAATGGAACGACAGGGAAGGACGCACGCTTTTGTGCCGATTGAGGCAGATACCCTCACCCTCCCGTTTTCTGACAATACTTTTGACATAGTCTCTGTCGGCTTTGGCATCCGAAACGTTTCCGACCTTGAATTGGGCATCCGTGAGATGACACGTGTAGCTGTGCCGGGCGGTAGAATTGCCATCTTGGAATTTACGCAACCCGTCAATCCGTTGTTTCGTAGTCTTTACTATTTTTATTTCACAAAGATTTTGCCTTTCATCGGCAATTGCATCTCGCGTAGTAAAGACGATGCTTATGGTTATCTTCCTCGTTCTGTGATGCAGTTTCCGAACTGTGAAGCATTGAAAGCAGTGATGGAGCAGTGCGGGTTAACAGATGTGCAGTATTTTCGGAAAACTTTGGGGATTGTTGCAATTCATGTTGGTAAAAAGGTGTGAAAGATTCGCAAGATGGCGAAAATTCTAACGTTTATCCAACCAAACGTTCCACATGCGCCACAACAGATTCCGAGATACCTTTCAAACTATACCCACCTTCCAATGCCGAAACGACATTACCGGATGCAATCTCATCCGCAACATTTAGAACCAAATCGGTTAACTTCGCAAATCCGTCTGCAGTTATGTCAATGTGGCCAAGTGGATCGAGATAGTGTGCATCAAATCCTGCGGATATAAGGATAAACTCAGGCGAAAAACCGTGTAATGCAGGGATGAGAACATCCTCAAAAACGGCAATGTATTCTTCATCGCCACTGCCGGGCGGCATCGGCATGTTTAGGGTGGTCCCACGTGCTTTACCACTTCCTTGTTCACGGCGTGAACCGGTGCCAGGGTAAAGCGGGGATTGGTGAATAGAGAAAAAGAAAACCGATGCGTCTTCGTAAAAGATGTCTTGTGTGCCGTTGCCGTGATGCACGTCCCAGTCCACGATTGCCACCTTTCCCACACCGTGCTCACGTTGAAGATAACGTGCTGTAACGGCAATGTTGTTGAACAAGCAAAATCCCATACTCTGTCCGGGTGTGGCGTGGTGTCCTGGCGGACGTACCATCGCAAATGCGTTTTTGACCTTCTTTGTTGCCACCGCTTCTGCTGCACATAACACCCCACCTGTTGAAAGCATGGCAATATCGTAAGATTCATGTCCGACAATCGTGTCGTAAGTGAGTGGGACTTCTGCCTCACAGAATTGCTGGATGTGTTCGCTATAACCGGGATTATGTGCATAAGCGATCTGTTCAACGGTCGCGGGTATCGGGTCAATGCGGTGTAGTTGCTCCCACACAGCGCTCTGTTGGAGTGCGGCGAGGCTGGCTCTGAGGCGGTCTGGCCGTTCCGGGTGTTCGGGGCCGGTGTCGTGGTTTAGGTAGTCTGGGTGGTAGATGAATGCAGTTTTTTGTGGCATGATACTTTAGATATGCTGTCCCAATTAAAACGCTATATGTATTTAGAAATCGAAAATCTTAGTCACAAATGCTCACCACGTACGACTACATCATTGCAAGAAGTTAGAAAATAAAACGCCTAAGTCTTCAAAACTGGTGTAAAGAAGATGCGCCCTGACGAATCACCTTGTCGGGTTAATATCGGAAGGGTTCTCTCGCTTCTCAATTCCTTTCTTTGCAATTTCGGAAGAATGTACAGATGCGTAAGGTAAAGGAATCTCATCGCCATGCTGTTTGGCGGTCTCTATCCAGCAGGAAAGCGCGTCCTTTCCATTCTCTATCGCTTCGTTAATTGTTTCCCCATCAGAGATACAGCCAGGTAAGTCGGGAAATTCAATTAGATAGCCGCCACCTTCTTCCGCTGATAGTATGCTTATATTAAATGGATATTCCAATTCATTCATAATTTTCTCTAATTGATCAATCATTTCGTGGGTTAGTTCTCATTTTTTTTTAGCAATTTATCTCGGTGCTTAGAAGCAAGACTCCACACGATATAATTTTCTTACACCGTTGTCGTTTTTATTATTCAGTTTCTTTGATAAAATTGATCTTCAATGTTTTTTTATGTACATTGGAGAACCTTATGTATATTTAAAAATGATAGGGAATTTGTTGTGTGACAGCTTTGAGTATTTTGTAGCGTTGTATTCTACCAATTTTCCGGAAATAATGAGTAAGTGTGTCAGCATCGTTTGATATATCATTCAACAGAGATGCTATTTTGATTTGATCCATACCTTGTGTGTGGGCATTCATACCAGCGTTGTATAGACATATACGGTAGTAAGTATCAACTAATACATGACCATGCCAACCGAGTAAAAGTCCGCCAGGAAATAAGTCTTTTTTATTGGCTGCGGTAAAGTTCTCTATAACTTTAGAATTCGCCGGACGCGTGAGAATTTCGTAGATACGCTCAGATGTTAAAAGTATTGGTTTATAACACTTGAATTTAAGTAGAGGTGCAAAGAAATAACCTAAACCTGAACATCGAGATTTGTGAAAATCTTTTTTCCAGTTCGAGTACCAATAGAAATCAAGGTTTAGATGCGAATTTAATGCGGATGCATAAAGACTACAATTATCGCTAAGTCTTCTATCATACTGCACAGAATACCTTATGGACTCAGCGGATTCTTCTGGACTCTCGCTCTGATATTCTCGGAAAATTTCATGATACTGATCTTTATAAACATCATCTAAATCAAACCATCTTGCTAAGGCAATTGTTCGTGCAAAAATTTCTATATCTAAAGCAACATAGTGAAAAACCATTACTATTCCCGCTGTAATCGCAATAAATACAAATGCGTTTATAATAACAACCATTAACGATTTCCCCTCTTTTGCCAGTAACCACGACCTAAATCTGTTCGATGAATTACTAAACCATCCTTATCTCTTAGACTTCTTAGTGCTTGTGCACAATAATGTTCTAACACAGTGCGCCCACGTGGAAATGTTTCATTTTTGATTTCTGCATCTGTGAGATTTATACGATCTGCAAGCTCAGCCACAATATCTTCCTTTTTCCATACATTTCCATCTGAGAGAATATGAAGTATAGGTTCTTTTAATTCTTTAGGTGTGGGAGTTTTAAACTTTCCCACTATCTTTCCTCCTTACTTTAGGTGTTTTTATATTCTCGTATTTACTTTCAAAACGAACATGTTCTTAAAATCAAGATTCCTTACAGTATTCGGAATGGCGTTCGGACTTTGCTATAATGCTCTCTATCCTACTTCAAAACTCTTTATCAACGAAAGACTACATTTTAATCGTAACATGTTCAATGATCATTGTCAACTTAGATTTTTTCATTATACATCCAAGGTTATTTCAACCCCGCAACCGTCTAATCCGCGCAGGTATATCGTCCCCCCGAATCTCAGACGAAAAAACACGCAGACTTCGATCTTCTATCGGCAACGCTACCTTTACCCCACTACGCCGATGCGACTCGCGTAGGGCAATAGCAACCTCAAGCGCAGCACGTCCATCTTCACCAGAACATTCAGGCGAACCGCATTTTCAATAGCGTTGATAATGTCGTCAACAATGGTCAACCCCATCCCTTGCATCCTACAGAGTTATTTAGTTTTAGGTTTTTCGGGCAGATTTTATCACAGTTGTTAATATTTATGAAAAGCAGATATAGCATGATTTTGGACGCCGCATCTGCTATACTTCACCATAGAATTATACTTTTTTTGAGGTGAAGCATGACAAGAAAACTATCTTGCCCTTTGATGAATATGTTAGCAGAAGCTCCAGCCCCACGCAACAATAATTAAAAAGTTAGATGTTGTGGCATTAGAAAAAACATTATTATGCACCTTTTTCACTATAACTCGCGTCTTTATGTATGAGTAAGTAAAGGGACGCTTTCTGGAGGTTTTTGGTGAAAAACGAAGATGTTGCGTTGATTCAACGTATTCTTGCAGGCGATAAGGATGCTTTTGTGGATTTGGTTAGAAAATACCAGAAGCAGGTTCATGCGCATGCATGGCGGAAAACAAGAGATTTCCATATTGCTGAGGACATTACGCAGGAAACATTCCTGCAAGTCTATCAAAAGTTGGAAACTTTGGAAGATTCGACCCAGTTTTCAAGATGGCTTCATTCGATTGTGAATCACCTTTGTATTGCGTGGTTTAGAAAGAACCGAATACCGACAGAATCGTTGGAAGAAACCGACATGTCAGAAATTGAGACAGAAGCGTATTCCCAGTATGTCGCTGCAGAACATGCGAAAACTATTGCGGAAGCGCAACGTGACCTCGTCAGAAAGCTGCTGGCAAAGCTGAAGGAGAGTGATCGAGAAGTGATTACGCTCCACTACTTTGAAGAGATGACATCTGCTGAGATAGGGTCGTATTTAGGCGTATCAGAAAATACCGCCAAGAGTCGAATCCGCCGTGCGAGACAGCGATTAAAGAAGTATGAACCCCTGATCCAAGAAGTTTTAGACATTACAGTTGAAAAGGAACAACGTTTCCAACACCAATTGAAAGGAGATATTATCATGGCAAAAGAAGTGAAAGATGAAACCAAAGTTGAGGAAAATTCTGAAGAAACCCTGCATAACCTAACGGGGATGCAAGTAAGGATTTTACCTGATTTGCAAGAAGACATAGTTGAACTTCGTGAACAGATTCATTCTCTCTCGGATCAACTAAGTGAAAAATTTGATATACCGCATCCGCCTCGCACACAACGAAGTGATGCACTTAAGACATTAAGCACACTCCCCGAAGGTACTGAAAATCACGTAGCATGGGGTTATGTTGGCGCGTATAAGACCGCTTCCGATGCTGGCAAATCACGCATTGCATATTGGGAGGACAACCTTGATACTTTCCTAAACGAAGCACCAGATACGGAAATTGTAAATTTTGCAAATCTTTTCACAAATCCTACTATAGTTGCTGTTTTAAGACAGTTGGTAGAAGGCAACAAATCTATTTCGGATTTAGCAGAGGAATCCGACATCCCAGAAAGTGAAATAGAGAAGGCTGTGCAGACATTAATGGACGCAACATTAGTGGCGCGCACAGAAGATAATCTCATTACACCGAAAAACGATGTGATTTCCTTTTTCCTGAACTTTGTGAGTATGACAATCGTGCATCTCGGACATATCAAACCAGAGAATTAAACTCGGTTTGGTAATTCGTAAAGCACTTTGATGTGTTAATATTGTTTCTGGTTTAACATCCGATAGGCAACCGAATTATTGCTATGTTGTGGCGAGGTTTCGACCACGCCACAACACCGTAGTGTAAAAGATATCGATTTTATTGTAAATGAGAATTCTCCTTCAGAAATGGCATTTGATTAAAATTATGCACCCTTTTCCAGCCAATTCGCGACTATATATCGTGAAATAATTAAACGGACGTTTCTTCGTGCATTTAAGCATTCCTACCTCAGAAACGTCTTATCCATTTATTACAACCTATCTGGAGATGTTAGATGAAAATGGATGATGTTGTGTTGATTCAATTTACACTTGCGGGTGATGAAGCTGCCTTTGCGAGTTTGGTGAGTAAATACCAAGAGCAGGTTCACGCATACACGTATCGGAAAGTTGGAGATTTCCACATTGCTGAAGATATTACACAAGAAATATTTTTCGAAGTGTATCAGAATCTCGAAAAGCTGAGAGATCCAACCAAGTTTTCAACATGGCTTTTTTCGATTGCAAATTATCTCTGTATCGCGTGGTACCGAAAAAAGCAATCCATGTCCGAATTGTTACGTGAAAGTTATACATTGAAAACCGAGACAGATTCATATTCACGTTATGTAGCATTGGAAAACGAGCGGGATGCTGTTGAAGCACAACGCGAATTAGTACAAAAGTTACTTTCAAAGCTAAAGGAAAGTGATCAACAGTTAATTACACTCCACTACTTTGAAGAGATGACATCCGCTGAGATAAGTCGCTATTTAGGCATCCCCCAAAATACGATTAAGAGCCGGCTGCGACGCGTAAAACAAAGGTTAAAACAATACGATTTATTACTCCAAGAGACAATAGATAGTTCTATTGAAAAGGGACACAGTTCACAAGGAGAAATTAGCATGGCAGATAAAATGAGTTCAGATATACTCAAAATTAAGTCCTTATCAGACCGATCACGAATGCAACTTTCCTCTGATGGAGAGTGGCTTGCCTATGTAGTAGTTGACCCTGACCGAAAATCATCGTTCGAAAAACAGACCGATGAATTTTCACTGCATCAACTAACGGGCGCATTGATAGAAAATCATAGTCAGGAAGTATGGGTTACCAACCTCAAAACAAAGGAAACGCATCAACTCGGAGCAGATGAAGGGGTTGACTGGGCACCACGATGGTCTCCAAATGGAAAATACTTAGCCTTCTCTTCTGACCGAATGGGGACACCCCATCTTTGGATTTGGGATAGGGTTGAAAATGAACTGCGGCAGGTTAGCGAAAAACCGATTACTGCAACACACGGTGTTGAAGTCCCGCAGTGGACTTCGGATGGAAAACATATCATCACAAAGTTACGTCCCGAAGATATGGACATTTCCGCAATTATCTCAAACAAAACGATTCCACAAGCGATAAACGTTTGGCATACGGATACGGATGAAGAGTCTTCTTTAGATGAAGATTTAGACCAATTCGTGTGGCTCAAAGGAGATTTAGGTGTCTTCAACGTTGACACGGGTGGTGTGCAAGTTCTCACACGAGGCTTGTTTACGAGAAAAATTATACTCTCTCCGGATAATACTGCAGTTGCTGTGCTCAATATAATACGAGGAAGGGAATTGACATCTCAAGAAACCCTTTATGAGTTGTTATTAGTTCCTTTGGATGGAACGCCAGCCCGAAGTTTTGCTACAAATATCACCGAAAAAGCACTATTCGTGAGTTGGTCACCAGACAGTAGGTATCTGGTATATGCGCAATCGGATGGATTGTTTATTGTTTCAGTCCAAGATGGTGAACAGAAGAACTTGACTGCAGACCTTACAGAGAAACTGCGATTTTACGCACGTCCGTTATGGCGACCATCAGGAGACATCTTCTACTGTGGCATCGACGGAAATATATGGGAATTCGCAGCAGATGGCAGCAGTGCCCGGAAACTGACAGAAGAATTGAAGAAACACATCATGGGCATTGTCGCGAAAGTAAATACCCACGTCGTTTGGCAGTCAAGCGATGCACAGTCTATCTGTGTACAGACTCATGATCCAGAAACAAAGAAAGATGGTTTTTATTTGATAAATACGGCTGAGGCACGTGCTACTTGCCTGTTTGAAGAACCAATTAGCATAACCCGTCAAATCGCAGACGAATACGATTTAAGGGTTGTCAGCAACGACACACAGATTATCTACAGAGCGCAAAATGCGACACATCCAGAGGAAGTCTGGATGTGTAATACAGACTCAGGAGAACGACAACAGGTGTCCAATCTCAATCCACATCTGCGCGACTTACAATTTGGTGAGGTCCGTTTCGTCGAATCACAAAGAGAGAACGGCGAGCGTTTACGTGGTGTTTTGATGCTACCTGCCAACTATGAGGAAGGCAAAAAGTATCCTTTAGTTACATGGGTCTATCCGGGCAGGCACTTATCAATGTATATCTATAGTTTTGGGTTGGATAAATATGTCATGAACTTTCAACTCCTTGCTGCACGTGGTTTTGCCGTGCTTGGTGTTGATGTGCCGTCAAGATCCAGCGAATCGTTGGAAAAATTGTCCGAATATGTGCTGCCTGCGGTAGACAAAGTCATTGAAATGGGTATCGCCGATGCAGATCGTTTGGGGATAACGGGATACGGTTACGGTGGATACTACACAGCCGGACTGATTACACGAACCAACCGTTTCAAAGCCGCAGTTTGCGGTGGCGGTTTTTATAATTTGACCAGAATATACGGGAATCTTACGAAACTGGGAAGAAGTTTTGGTATTAAATGGATAGAAGGAAAGAATCGTATGGATATAGGTGGTTCGCTCTGGGAAAAACGCCAACGATATATTGACAGTTCACCGCTTTTTCACTTAGATAAGGTAGAAACCCCTGTTCTAATCTATTGTGGTGAAGGTTTTAATGGTGATGATTACACGCAATCTGGTGAGCTTTTCTCTGGATTACGCAGGCTTGAGAAGGAAGCGACTTTTGCGTGGTATCGTGGTGAAGGGCACATCGTGAGGTATTGGCGACCTGAACACCGCGCTGATTGCTGGGAACGTATCATTGATTGGTTTGAAAAGCATCTGAATTAAAGAAAGAGCCTATCTATATTGTATTAGAAGCACTCGGAATCTTCATTTTCTCAACAAAAGCAATTATGGCAAAATTTCAGGTTCGCTATATGCAATATACATAAATATCTAAAAAAGGAAAATTATGACGAAACAAACATGTTTGATGATCGGTGGCGGTGGTATGGCAGCTAACTGGATCCAAATCTTCACCGACAATTTTAGTGATCGGGTTGAAATCGTCGGTTTAGTAGACGTGAATACAGAGGTTCTCGCAGCACAAAGCAAAGCGTTAGGACTCAGCGCTTCGCAATGCTTTACAGATTTTAACGAGGCATGTGTGGAGGTCAAAGCAGATTTTTGTGGTATTGCTACTCCGCCTAAATTTCACAGTCCTGCCGCAATTGCTGCTATGGAAAACGGGATGCCTGTTATATGCGAGAAACCGATCGCGGATACCTGGGATGCCGCGAAAGCAATGGTGCGTACCGCACAGAAAACCGGATTACCTTGCACTATTATCCAAAACTACCGCTATGCGGACAATAAACAAGAATTGATTCGGATCCGTGATGAAGGTAGATTGGGAGGTCTTCAATACGTTGTTGGTAGATATGGGTGCGACTTTCGCCGCTATTCCGAGTGGGGAGCCTGGCGGCACGATATGGATTTCGGACTTCTTATTGAAGGTGCCGTTCATCACTTAGACATGCTTCGGTTTCTCTCTGGCGGCGATTGCGAAACCTTGATCGGATTTGGGTGGAATCCTGAGTGGTCGAGTTTCCGACACTACTCCAGCGGTTTTTATCTTATGCGTATGGACAACGGTGTTCACGTCTTTTATGAAGGCAACAGTTCGGCGGCTGGCATTGAATATTGCTGGAACCATGAGTCCTACCGAGCCGAGTTTGAAAAGGGCACAGTCGAAATAGGCGGTGGAAACCAGATGGTAATCCATCGTGTTGGTGGTGAAACGGAAGTTTACGCAGCACCGCCGGTACGCTATGAGCATCACCACCACTTATTCAATGAATTCTTAAATTGGATTGACGGTGGTAAACCTTCTGAAACACGGGTTGAGGATAACATCAAAAGTTTTGCGCTTGTCATCGCCGCCATGGAAACGACCGTTGATGGCCAACCGAAGCAGATTGCTAATTACCTAAGTGATTTAAGTCTCTAAGTCGTAAAGGAGAAAAGGAAAACTCTCATGCAAAAAACAGTGATTTTGATTTTAGCGATTGGATTAGCGATGTGTGTTATTTCCCAAGACACGTTCACACAAGACACAAAAGAGGGGCAAATGACTCACAAAACATTAACGATCCCGGATATTCTTAAAATTAAGTCGTTTTCATCCCGTTCACGATTGCAGCTCTCCCCTGATGGAGAGTTTCTTGCCTATGTTGTGCAAGATCCTCATCACAAGTCATCGTTCCAAGAAAAAACCACAGAATACTCTATATATCTACCGACCGGAACATTCGTTGAACATCATAGTAGTGCAGTCTGGGTTACCAATATCAGAACAAAGGAAACTTATAAACTCGGTTCAGATGATGGAGTTGACTGGGCACCAAGGTGGTCTCCGGATGGACGCTACTTAGCATTCTATTCTGACCGAATGGGCGCACTACAACTTTGGGTTTGGGATAAGATTAAAGATAAACTGCGGCGAATTAGCGAGAAACCTGTTAGCGCACTATTTGGTTTTGAGTCACCACAATGGACATCGGACGGAAAACATCTCATTACGAAGTTACGTCCAGAAGATATAGATATTTCCAAACTTATCTCACCCGATACCAATCCACAAACGATAAACGTTTGGGAAACTGAAACAGATGAACAGCTTCCTTTAAAGATGAAACCAGATCAGTTCGCACACCTCAAAGGAGATTTAGGGGTATTTGACTTTGGCACAGGTGATTTATCAATTCTCACAAGTGGATTATATACGACAAATATGTTTTTGTCTCCAGATAATGCTGCAGTTGCTGTAATGAACTTAATAGGACCGGAAAAATTAACAACTCAAGAAGTCGTTTTTGAACTGTTATTGGTGCCATTAGATGGAACGCCAGTACAACGTTTAGCAACAGGTATCAGATCAGGATCGCAAATCGTAAGTTGGGCACCAGATGGCAAGCATCTGGTCTATGGACATCCGGACGGACTGTTTTTGGTTTCAGTCCAAAATGGTGTACAGAAAAATCTCACGGCAAACCTTGCAGAGAACCCTCGATTTTTGATGCGTCCACTATGGAGTCCATCAGGTGCCTCTATTTTTTGTGGTGTCAATGGACATGTGTGGGAACTGGCAACAGACGGTAGTAATGCGCGGAAACTTACTGATGGTTTGGGGCGAGGGGTCTTCGGTGTCGTGGCAAAGCGGGATACACATATCGCTTGGCAATCAAACAAAACACAATCTATCTGTATCCAAACTCATAATTACGAAACAAAGAAAGGAGGTTTTTATTTCCTAAACACTACAGAAGGAGGCACTACCTGTCTGTTTGAAGAACCACTTTCTATATACAGCCGTGTGGCAGACGAATTCGACATAATATCTATAGGTTGTGGTGAGAAGATCGTCTACAGAGTGCAAAATGCAACGCAACCAGAGGAAATTTGGATGCTTAATACAGACACTGGCAAACGACAGCAGGTGTCCGATCTCAATCCGCATCTGCATGACTTACACTTTGGTGATGTGCGTTTCATCGAATCGAAAACGGCGGAGGGTCAGCTTTTACGTGGTGTTTTGATGTTGCCTACCAACTATGAGGAGGGAAAACGTTATCCTTTAGTCACGTGGGTCTATGGAGGTAGTAACCTTTCTGGGTATGCTTATCGTTTTGGATTAACGAGCCAGATTAACTTTCAGTTGTTAGCGGCCCGTGGCTATGCTGTTCTTGGGGTTGATACGCCATTGAAATCGCACGACCCCATGACAGAACTCTCAGGACTCGTACTCTCCGCAGTTGATAATGTTATTGAAATGGGAATCGCTGATGAGAATCGTTTGGGGATAATAGGATACAGTTACGGTGGATACAGCACAGTCGGACTGATTACACAAACCAACCGTTTCAAAGCCGCAGTTAGCGGTGGAGGCATCTACAATTTGATTAGCCACTACGGGATCCTTTCGAAACAGGGAAGTAGTTATGGTATTGGTTGGTCAGAAGGTGGACAGGGACGTATGCGCGGTTCGCTCTGGGAACAACGCCAGCGGTATATTGACAACTCTCCCATATTTCATCTGGATAAGATAGAGACCCCTGTTCTGATCTATTGTGGTGAAGATAAAAGTGACGGTTGGGACTACGCTCAATCTGGAGAGCTTTTCTCAGGATTACGCAGACTTAAGAAAAAAGCGACTTTTGTCTGGTACCGTGGTGAAGGGCATAGCTCGATAACTTGGCGACCTGAACACCGCGCTGATTGCTGGGAACGCATCATCGGTTGGTTTGAAAAGCATTTAAATTGAAAACAGAAATTGTTTGAATCTCGGATTTATACAGATTACCCTAATAACTGGTAGGCGCGCTTTGTAAGCGAGCCTACCAGTTAACGTCCGAGGCGCAGCGTACCACATGCGCACGCTGCGTTAATTTGGCAATGAATTGCACGATCACAAACGCCGCTTTACCCAGAGAAAAGTGCTTTTTTTTATTTCACCATAAACACATGCAACTATTTTTGCCTAATTCGCGTCACTATATAGCGAAATGTGTTGATTAGCGTTTCTTAGTGCTTTATGAGTGTCCTATCCGAGAAACGATGCGGTTTTCTATTTCCTAAACTTTGTGGGCATGACAAGAGTCCATCTGGATCCAAAAGACCACTAATCGCGATTAATTCCATCGTAAGCGCGCTTTGATAAACATTATATTAATTCGGTCCTTTCCTATTCACGTGAGGTGGGTGTACCGCCTGCTGGTGAGGCGGGGAATGCCTAAAGACGAATGCGCGTGGTAGAATACGCCAAATCAACGGTATGAATGCCTTTTGGCATTCCCCGTGTGGTATTCTACATGATTCGCCATGACTCATGCCGTTGATTTCTTCCTAACCTCACCAAAGGACCGATTTATTTTCTTAAACTTCATAAGCGAGATGAGTAACACTTGTGGTAGGGATGAACCCTGGTGCCTTCAAATAGCTTCGCCTCGGCGCAATATTTTTTACTGACTGTTGACTGCTGAAAACTGAATGCTCCTGACTTATTCTAATTCTAATGTCAATTTGCTTTTAATGTGCATTCAGCGTATAATAGCAATTGTAATGATAGGAGAAATTCTATCCTACGTAAGAATATACGGAATTATACTTAAAGGAGAATAAGATGTATAAATGTGCAATTTTAGGCTGTCGAGGGCGTGCCCGGGCTCATGCTCGAGCGTATGACAATGTCAAAGGTGGAAAACTCACCGCTATCTGTGATATGAAGGAAGACCTGCTCAACGGGTTCGGCGACGAATTTGATATAGATTCTCGCTACACCGACCTTGATGAGATGCTCTCTAAGGAAAAACCCGATCTATTACATATTGTGACAGCACCGGTTATGCGTGGTACCAATGAACGAATTCGATACCCGCTATTGAATCAAGCATCAGAGTCCGGTGTTCCGGCAGTGGTTATTGAAAAACCGATTGCTGTGGAGAGCGAAGACTGGCGGCAAATCTATGAACTCTCCAAACGCACCCAAACAAAAATTGCTATCAACACACAACTTAACTTTCATCCCAAAAACCTCGAATTGAAACGGGATGTAGCAGAAGGCAAAATCGGTGCAATTAAATTTATTGAAGCAAGCGCGCGCAATCCACCCGTAGACCAAGCACCACACGTACTTCAGTTAGTCTCATCCTATATTGATAATTCGCAACCAGTGAAGGTGATGGGACAAATCGCAGGTGCTGGTAATTTGGATGGAGCACAACCTTCACCCGCAAACGCTACAGGGATAGTTACTTATGAAAATGGTGTGCAAGCTTCAGTCGCCTTCGGACCAGAGATGGCACCACGTGTGAGCCAAGGAACCGGGAATAATCAGCACAAACGTGTCTGTGTTTTTGGTGAAAAAGGGTTTGTCCACTGGCGTTTTAGCAGCTGGGAACGTTACACGCCAGAAGGCGGTTATGAAGGGGGTCCCCTCGGTTACGGTGGCCAAAATTCAGTTTCACAAACCAATTTAACAGAGGCTATGTTTGATTGGCTTGACGATGACAACAAGGTACATCCGACACATTTATCTCAATCCCTCGCGGAATTCAATCTGCTGCTCGGAATTTATTACAGTGGTTTGAGTAATACTGTTATTGAATTACCTTTCGATCCGCCAAACAGGCTAATAGATATGTTTAGAGAACGTCTTTCAAAGTAGTCCACACACTCCGCTGTACCGCAACTCAAAGATATAAAATGAGTAGGCGCGCTTACAAAGCGCGCCTACAGTAGAAAGAAGAACTATCCCATGAATAACGTTATCTATATGGATAACCATGCCACAACACCGATTGCTCCTGAAGTGTTAGATGCAATTCTACCGTATCTAACGACACACTTCGGAAATGCCGCCAGCACGCATCCGTTTGGCGTTGCTGCCAAGGACGCAGTGGACAAAGCGCGGCATCAAGTTGCAAACCTGCTCGGTTGTCTACCAAAAGAGATAATCTTTACAAGTGGAGCAACGGAATCGGACAACCTTGCTATTAAAGGTGTTGCATACACCAATAAAGATAAGGGAAATCACATTATCACAAGCACCGCCGAACACCACGCTGTCCTTGATACATGTCACGCCTTAGACAAAAAAGGTTTTGAAACCACATACGTGCCTGTGGACAAATACGGAATGGTCCATCCTGACGATGTAGAAGCCGCTATTACTCCGAAAACTATTTTAATGAGTTTCATGTACGCTAATAACGAAGTAGGTACTGTTAATCCGCTTCTTGAAATAGCGAACATTGCATCAAAGCACGGTATCCTGTTTCATTCAGATGCAGTGCAAGGCATCGGCAAGCTTGAATCAAATATGGATGTATTAGGGCTTGATATGGCATCAATTACCGCACACAAGATTTACGGCCCAAAAGGTATCGGCGCGCTTTACATTCGGGATGGCAATCATCTGGAATCTCTTTTCTATGGCGGCGGACAGGAAGCAGGAATCCGCCCAGGGACCCTGAATGTGGCAGGCATTGTCGGTTTAGGAGCAGCATGTGAAACGTGTCAAAATGTGATGGAGATGAAAACGGAGGAAAAGATCGTTGGACCTTTACGCGACGCACTGCACCAAAAATTAGCAGCACAGTTATCGAATATCCATCTCAATGGTCACCCTGAAAAACGTTTATTGGGAAACCTAAATCTATGTTTCGCGGGGGCACAAAGCCACGCACTTTTAGCAGGACTCAAGCGCGTTGCGGTGTCAACAGGTTCAGCGTGTGATTCCGAATCTGTTACGCCATCACATGTATTAGTGGCAATGGGTATTCCGAATCATCTGGCGTTGACCACTATCCGTTTCGGTTTAGGACGTTACAACACGGCAGAAGAAGTTCGCATCGTTGCAGAAGAAGTCATAAAAGTAGTTAATCGGTTACGTGCCTTAGCACCCGAATAGCAAGTCGTAATACTATATGGCAATCTTTCTGAAAATGTGTTATTCTTTAGCCGCATAATCCTTTTATGAGTGACAAAAACTTTACGCACCCTGCCCTTGACATCTCTTTGGTAAAATGGTAAAATTATTCTATTAACGCAACAGAGCATGTGGAGGTTAATAAAATTTGATGAATAATACCATTCAACCCATATTAGAAAAGGCATTTGCAGGGGAACGTTTGAACTTTGATGATGGACTAACGCTTTTTAAGTGCCATGACCTGCTTGCGCTGGGACACGCAGCAGATGTTATCCGACACCGAAAACATCCTGAAGGTTACGTGACCTATATTGTAGATAGGAACATTAACTACACAAATTGGTGTTATGTTGATTGCGAGTTCTGTGCTTTCTACCGCCACCGAAAAGACCCCGATGCCTATGTAATGGAACGTGAAGAACTCGGCCAAAAAATCCAAGAAACCCTTGATTTAGGTGGCGAACTTATTTTAATGCAAGGCGGACTACATCCTAAACTCAAATTAGAATGGTATGAAGATTTACTGCGTTGGATAAAAGCGAACTATCAAATACACATCCACGGATTTTCGCCTCCCGAACTGGATTGGTTCGCTAAGATCAACCGCATGTCATTGCAAGAAGTACTTACGCGACTCCGCGATGCTGGGCTTGACTCTATACCGGGGGGGCGGCGCGGAAATCTTAACCGACCACGCTCGGAACAAAATTAGTCCTAAAAAGTGTACAGCGGACGAATGGCTTGAAGTCATGAGGCAGGGACATGCGGTCGGACTCAAATCAAGTGCTACCATGATGTATGGACACGTTGAAAGCTATGCCGAGCGCGTGGAACATTTAATGCAGTTGCGCGATTTGCAAGATGAAACAGGCGGGTTTACAGCATTTATTTGCTGGTCTTTTCAGCCAAGCAACACAGAACTTGAACACATTCCACCTGCTGGTAGTTTTGAATATCTAAAAACTTTAGCGATCTCCCGCTTGTTTTTAGATAATATTGATAACTTCCAATCGTCGTGGGTAACACAAGGACCCAAAATTGGTCAACTCTCACTCAAGTTTGGTGCCAACGATATGGGGGGAACGATGATAGAAGAAAACGTTGTCAGCAAAGCTGGCACCGTCTATTGCATGCCGATAGAAGAGATTGAACGAACCATCTCAGAATTAGGATTTGTCCCGAAACGCAGAAACTTTTTCTATGATGTCCTCAATTAACGATAGTCTTCGTGAATCCAAATATCCTTCATTATCGCTTTTTTACGCGTTGCAAACCAATTATTATAAGCCTCCCGTTTCTTGCTCTGAAGAAGTGTTTGATAACGTTGTGTCTTTTGAGCAGGATCCGTTCGGAACAATTCTACATCAGGCTCTACGCGTTCGACTAATTCAATGATGTAAACCGATACGTCCCCTGTGATCGATTCGGCACCTCTAAACGGTCCGCCAACATCACCTACAGACATTTTAAACGCGGCTAACATCACTTCCTTTGAATCACCCATACCGGAAACATAGGACCTTCCAGCTGTCCGATTAAAAAGTCCACTTTCTTGAACGAGTTTCTGGCCTGTTGTGGTTCCTTCAGGTGCTTTATATTTTTTGATTAAGTCATCCAACGATTCACCGTCTGTCCATTGATTTAACAGATTTTGCGCATCTGCCACAGCACTTTCTTTTGCTTTTTCTTGACGCAACTTTTTTATAACATCATCTTTAACGTCCTCAAATTCAGGAATAGCAGCAGGTTTCTTCCCCAGAACAGTTGCAACAAAATAGGCGGTAACATCTCCGCTGAAACTTTTTGTTTCAATTGTTTTCGTCACACCAACTTCCATGTCAAAAAGTTCCTCAGTCAATCCTCGGTAACCAGACGGTGATCCGATATTCGGAATTACGTTAACTTCTTTACTGAAAAAATCTGTTTCCCACACTGCGAGTGACAGCTCCTTATACCTATCAAGCCCGACGGCAGTTTCATAATCTTCAAACTCAATCTCATAGAGTAGGTCATCAGCGGCCTCTTTTGCCTTGTCCACGCCATTGATTTGAACCAACTTGGTTCTGATTTCGCTTTCTACTTCAAGAAAGGGCTTAAGAGTTGGTGCATGCTTTTCTTCCAATTGAATAATGTGATATCCGAATTCTGTTTCAACCAAATCACTTACTTCCCCAGGTTTTAATATATCAAAACACGCTTCTTCAAACGGTTTTACCATTTGTCCGCGCCCAAAATACTTGCCAGGAGGAAGGTCTGGGTTGCTACTCCCTAATGCACCACCATCTGCACCGGAGGGACCCTCTGAATGTGTTTTCGCTAAATCCGCAAACGATGTCCCAGCTGCCAATTCAGTTTTGACGGTTTTAAGTAATTCTTCTGCTGCTGCTTTCGTTTCTGCTTTTTGTTCATCAGTAACATTGTTTCGGTCTGGAAACTGTTTCAAGATATGCCGCGCTTTGACAAGCTCCTGAGTCATGAATTCGCTTTGATTCTCAGTGTAATACGTTTCAACATCTGAAGTTGAGACGAAGTTCGCAGGATTAATTTTAATGAATTTAATCTTTATCTGTTCTTCGGTTTTATAGTTGTTCTGATTTTCCTGAAAAAACGTTACCGCTGCTGCGTCATCTACATTGACAGTTGAAACATAGTCACTGTGCCGAAATTCAATAAATTTTACTTTTGCCTTGTCTGCTTCAAGCTGATAAGCTTGTTCAACTTCTGTATTGGTGACCAATTCAAGGTTTTGGACATTATCCAGCAGTGTCGTGTAACTCAATATCAAGCGCACTTCTTGTTTAAAAGATTCTGCTCTACCCAATTCTTCATATTGATTATAAAGTAGAACTCGGTTCTCATCACTTCGGATATAATGTTCAATTTCTGCATTGCTAATTTTTGCACTACCATGAATTGCTCGCTCAATATATCCATCAATGACATTTTTTTCTGCCTGTTTCCGGTCGGTCGATTGACGAAATCTTGGATCCTGTTGGCGTCTTAGATGGTTTGAAACCGAATCTTCAAATCTACCTCGTGTTACTTCAGAACCACCAAATTTGAGAACAACTTCTCCATCAGTGCCCTCTCCGCGTCCACCACTTGAGCCGCCGTAAAGCATAATTGACCCAATGACGAAGACAACCGCAATTACCCACATAAAGATTTGAGCAATAAATTTTTCCCGTAGAAAGATAATCATCTGTAATTTTTTCTCCTCAATTTGAATTATACTTCCTTTTAATGATACTCTATAGTGATGTATTTTTCAATTAATTTTTATTTTAACACTTGCATTTTGTTGTGTTTTAACATATAATTTCGTTTAAGAGTGCCAATGAAGATAGATAATGTCACGAATCAACACCAAATGTGTATACAGCATTTGGCAGATTTTAACCTGAAATACACTTTAGAATCTGGACAGTCATTTCGATGGAACCGAGTAGATGAAGCGTATTTTGGTGTCGTTGAAGCACAGATACTCAAAATCCAGCAAAGAGGGGATACTTTAATTATAGATAGCTCAAAAGGTGAGTCAATTTCCACATCGTACCTGCATCACTATCTTGATCTACACAGAGATTTAGGATCAATTTTAGCTGCAGTGAACGTTGATGCTTACATAGATCAAGCAATCAATCGGTTCTGGGGAATGCGTCTCTTGAATCAGGAATTATGGGAAACCATAGCATCGTTTATCTTATCACAAAATAACAACATGGCGCGTATCCGCAGCATTATCCAATCGCTTTCTGAACGTTTCGGACAAAGATTGGTGTTTGACGGCTACGTGGATTACACTTTTCCTTTACCGCAAACACTCGCTGATGCAGGTGTTGACGAAATTTTTGCCTGTGGCACCGGGTACCGTGCAAGTTATTTGTGGAATGCAGCAAGCACCGTAGCCAATGGCGAACTTGACCTTGAAGCACTCAAACGGATGGACTATCCGGAAGCAAAACAGGAATTGATGAAATTGGAAGGAATCGGTGAAAAGGTCGCCGATTGTATCTGTCTTTTTTCTCTTGGGCATCTGGCAGCGTTACCTGTTGATGTCTGGATAAAACGGATTTTTGAACGTATCTATCTTCGTAAACGCGCAACGTTACGTGAAATTCAAGAATTTGCCAAAAACTATTTCGGTGAATTTGTCGGATATGCACAACAATATCTATTTCACTATGCCCAAAGCCAACCGAACTGGGCAGACGCTGAACATTTGGCATTGCGTTATAAGAAAAAGTAATCAAGCTGTGGGTTGAATAGAATAACCCTAACAAATCGCATTTATGAAATGCGTTGTAAATGATAGAAATTAGTCAAAAGTATATTTAGGAGGTATCAATGTCTGAAACAACAGGGAAAAATGTGGTGTCTCTTCTTGAAGAGCATGTAGACCTTGCCATTTCAACCGTTAAAAAATTAAGAGATGAAAAACTGGAGCTTGAGTCTGAAATTGCTCGGCTCAACAGTGATGTGTTAGAACGTGATGCAAAAATTCAAGAGTTGGAAAATCTTAATAGTGACTTACGAGAAGCATCCGAGCTTGCACGGTTAGCCACTGAAGAGGAACGGGCTGGAATCAAACGGCAGCTTGAAGGACTAATGAATGGCCTCGCTGAACCAGAAGGAGTATCAGCAAATACTGATAAAACAGCCAGCAGCTCTGAAGATGAAGTGCTGTTTAAGGCTAAAAGTTAAGATCAACATTCTGAAACCAAATTGGTGCGTGTCTTAGTTCTTTCCCATTCTTATATAATGAAACCGTATCGGAGGAAGTTCAATCTCATCGCAGCAAAGCCGGATGTCACAATGCGTGTTCTCACGCCGGACCGTTGGTACGAAAGTTTTCAGGAGATAAGTTTTGAGCCTGAGTCTGGCGCTTACTGTGAAGAGGTCCCTTGCTCGATACGGTTTTCTGGTTATGGTAGCCGTTTTTATTATCGGCGCGGTATAGCGCAGCATTTCAAGGACTTCCAACCTGATATTATCCATCTGGAAGAGGAAGCGTGGAGTCTGAATGCGTTGCAGACAGTGCGGCTGAAACGCAAGTATTGTCCAAACAGCCGCTTCATTTTTCGCACCTCACTCAGCATTCCATCTAAACAACGTTTTGGCTCCTTACCTGTTTGGATTGAAAAGCGCGTCTTCAGCGAAACAGACATCGCTTTTCCGCTCAGTGAGAATGCAGGCAAAATATTAAAGCAGCGCGGATATGTAGGCACCCAGATTCCATTTCCAAACGGTGTTGATATTTCGTTATTTCAGAAACGAGATATGAGCCAATTCAAAACATCTCTCGGACTCGTCAACACCTTTGTTATCGGTTATATCGGAAGACTAATTCAGATGAAGGGCATAGATACGCTCATTGATGCAGCAGCAATGCTCGACTTTCCGTTCAAACTTTTGATTGTTGGGCAAGGTGAGGATAAGCAAAAATTTCGCGATATTGCTGCAAAACATCAAATCACAGACAAAATCGTCTGGATTGACGCTGTCCCTCCCGAAGAAGTTCCCAACTATCTCAACTGTATGGATACCCTGGTTTTACCTTCTCGCACTACAGCGGATTGGGTAGAATTTTTCGGCAGAGTATTAATTGAAGGAATAGCTTGCGAGGTTCCAGTCATCGGATCAGATTCAGGAGAAATCCCGCAAGTTATTGGGGACGCTGGATTAGTCTTTCCTGAAGGGGATGCTCCTGCTTTAGCAGGAAAGATACGGCAGATCGTAGCTGATCCAACACTTTGCGAAACCCTTCAAAAACGGGGTCTGGTAAGAGTGCAAAATTTTACATGGGAAACAATTGCACAACGCACTTATGAAGTATATCAGCAACTGTTGGCAAATTAGCTCCTATTTAGGAACGCTTTCAACCTTGTCTGTGTTATGTGATGGTGAAAATATAAGGAGGATGCCTCCGACTGGACTCGAACCAGCACGCCAATTAAGGCACAGGCCCTCAACCTGCCGTGTATACCAATTCCACCACAGAGGCATCTTTAGTGTGTAAGCACTTATTTTTTAAAGTATACCTCTAAATAGGTAGAAAGTCAAATTTATTGCAGAAATCCCGCATCGTAAGAAAAACTTGTATTTCTATTGAGATTTCTCATAATTGTACTGAACCCGATAACCATCAGGACAAAACACCTATATAGACATGAAAATGCGTTCTCCATTATGATAATTCTGCTTGTTTTCTGTTGCAAAAACCATTAAATTGACAATTTCATAAGGATGATAAAAACTTTGCACACCTTATGTCAAAATTAATTTGACTTCACTGAAGAATTTGGATATAATAATACGTTGAGTCTTGAAAAAATTGGAGAAAAACGATGGCAATTGTCTACTTAGAAGAATTAGGAAAACATGTGTCAAATAAATATTTGGCAGTTAACGTTATCGCAAAACGGGCTCGTGCATTAAATGATGAACTTCTCGGAGCTGGTTTATCCAAAAAACAGAAACCTGTATCTGTGGCAACTGAAGAATTGGCTTCAGGTGAACTGACATATAAGACACTTGATCCAAATGCTTCGGAACCCGAGGCTGAACTTATCTTCACTTCTGAATCTGATGGTTTTGATGCAGTAGATGGAGATGAACAGATTGCAGAACTCTTCGGTGAAAGCCTTATTGAAGATAGTGGTACTGATAGCGATGAAGATGTGGATACCGAGGACAGCGACACAGATGATGGAGACTAAAGCGCGATTAGGAGATTTTTTTGACAAATGCTCTTAAAGCGTGTATACTTTAAAAGGATTGAAGAGAGGAAGGTTGCGTGCTGACGTGGCTCAATGGTAGAGCAAGTGATTTGTAATCACTAGGTTGGAGGTTCGATTCCTCTCGTCAGCTTCCCATTTTGGGGGTGTGCTTGAGCGGTCAAAAAGGGCAGACTGTAAATCTGTTGGCAATGCCTACGGCGGTTCGAATCCGTCCGCCCCCATCGCTTTTATGCGGGAGTAGCTCAGCTGGTAGAGCATTGGCCTTCCAAGCCATGCGTCGCGGGTTCGAATCCCGTCTCCCGCTTGTGTGAGTTTATGATTTGCCGACGTAGCTCAGTCGGTAGAGCGCGTCCTTGGTAAGGACGAGGTCACCGGTTCAATCCCGGTCGTCGGCTCCACCTAATAATAGAGAGGTAAGAAAATTATGCCCAGAGACATTGTGACTTTAGCATGTGATGCATGTAAACAACGGAATTATGTAACAACGCGGAATCGACGGACACAGCAGGATCGGTATGAGCGCAAAAAATATTGCCGTTTCTGCCGAAAACATACGCTGCATAAGGAGACGCGATAGACTTTATGTCCACAGGCCAGTAGCTCGAACTGGTAGAGCGCCGGTCTCCAAAACCGGATGTTGGGGGTTCGAATCCCTCCTGGCCTGCCTTTTATCATGATAGCACGAATTAAAAATTACGTTCAAAACATACTTTTAGAATGGCAGAAGGTATCTAAGCCTGACATGGAACAGGTGCGGGGCAGTACAGTTGTAGTGTTGATTGCTTCTGGAATTTTGGGTGCTTTCATCTGGCTTGTTGACGGTAGTTCTGGGCAACCTAAATGGCAGTGGCCTGCTGAATTGATCCTTGTTGCAATTCCTATCGTCGTTTTTTTTCTTAGTAGAGAGTTAGAAAACCGACGGTTACTTGCAACAGCTATAGCATGTATTCCTTTAGTCGTTGTCCTTGTTAGTCAATACATTATTAGACCTGAAGATCCACTCACAGGGTTCGGAATGTCCTTTTTAAGGAATATTTTTCTCCGTTAATTTAAATGTCGGTGAGATTTCTTGTCATTTCTCATACCTGTTTCGTGCGTAGAAACGTTCATTTGATTGAGCACCAACAAATTGTCTGAGTTCTACTTCTGACACTTTGAAATTAAAATAATGGAAATTGATCATGACTGGTTATTGGTATATTGTTCAGGTTTATACTGGACACGAAAAGAAAATACAGTCCAATCTTGAGAGACGGTTGTCGTCCGATTCGGATAGTGATAAGGAACTCCAGGATGAAATTTTACAGGTTAACGTTCCTATCTCCACTACCGTGAAGAATGAAGATGGAAAACGAAAGGTGAGAAGCAGCCCTACTTATCCAGGGTATGTTCTTGTCAATTCTCAGCATGAAATTGGACCGCACTCAGAAAATCCGATTGGACAAAAAAGTTGGGCTTTTATTCAAGAAACCCCTGGCGTGATGCAATTTCTTGGAAATGCCGATCTTCCAATTCCAATTAGTTCGGAAGAGGTAGAACGGATGCTGGAAAGTTCAACCGTTGAGGAACAGGAGCCAGTACCAGAGGTGACGTTTGCCGTGGGTGATAAAGTTCGCGTTATTGAAGGGCCTTTTAGTTCCTTTACCGCTGAAATTCTTGGAATAGATATGCAACGACAACGTTTAAGTCTCTCAATTACGATCTTTGGACGTTCAACACCGCTTGAATTGGGGTTCCTTGGCGTTGAAAGACTATAAATTTAGTAAAGATATGGAGATATTGACAAATGGCAAAAAAAGTGGCAGGTGAAGTCAAACTTCAGTTAGTATCAGGGCAGGCTACCCCGCAACCGCCAGTGGGTCCCAGCCTTGCGCCTTATGCGATTAACCTGCAGGAATTTATAAAAACCTTCAACGCGCAGACTCAGCAACAAAGTGGCATGGTTGTTACCACTATCATTACATGTTATAGTGATCGGTCCTTTACCTTTACAGTTAAATCGCCCCCAGCCGCTGTTCTGCTCAAATCTGCGGCGAAAATTGCCAAAGGGTCTGGAGAACCGAATCGGAATAAGGTCGCCGCTGTGAGTAAGGATCAGATTCGTGAAATTGCTGAAACAAAATTGCCGGATCTTAATACTACGGATATAGAAGCAGCGATTCGGATGGTTGAAGGCACAGCGCGAAGCATGGGTTTAACAATTAATTGATGCTTCGGTTATCTTTAAGTATACAGCTTTGGTGAAGCGACGCAAGACACGTAGACATTGATCTCAATGCGATTAGGATGAATTTGATATTATTGGGAGAATAATATGGCGAAAAGAGGAAAACGTTATCGCGATATGCAGCAGCATGTTGACAGACAAAATTTTTACACAGTAGACGAAGCTGTTTCACTTTTGAAAAAAACAAGCACAACGAAGTTTGATGAAACTGTTGATTTAGCTTCCCGTCTCGGTGTAGATGCACGTAACGCTGAGCAGAATATCCGTGGTACAGTTGCGCTTCCGCACGGGACCGGAAAATCTGTTCGTGTTGCTGTATTTGCTGAAGGTGACAAGGCTCGTGAGGCTGAAGAAGCAGGCGCTGACTTTGTTGGCACTGATGACTTGGTTGATAAAATTGTTGACGGTTGGCTTGATTTTGACGCAACAATCGCAACACCAGATTTAATGCGCAGCATTATGCCAAAGTTGGGAAGAATCCTTGGACCACGAGGGCTGATGCCTAACCCGAAAGCTGGCACTGTGACAATGGATGTCGCCGAAACACTGCAGAACATTAAAGCGGGACAGATTGAATACCGGGTTGAGCGAGACTCTGGTATTGTGCACGTGCCGATAGGCAAAACCTCATTTGAAGAAGAGCAAATTAAGGACAACCTTATGACTGTTATGGATGCTCTTGTGAAGGCGCGTCCTGCCGCAGCAAAAGGACGTTATATTAGAAGTGTTGCGATCTCTTCTACGATGGGTATTGGCATCCGAATTGATCCGCAACAATTTTTGTAAATCCGTAAAATCGTCCATATTGTGAAATACTGATTTACAAAGCGAATGGAATATAATTATCAGATACTAAACGACAAATTCCGCAAAACAGAATAGAGTTATAGACAGTAGGGGCTTTTGGCTTAATTACCTACCGAGACTCGGATAAAGTTGAAAGACACTTCGTGCGTTTGCACCGAAGCAAGTTTTTTGACTGCCGTAGTTAGGTCAAGCCTCCGGATTTCTGGGGGTTTTTCTATTTTTGGGCGGAGTTGTCAATATGAGAAAGGAGCTAACCTATGCCGAATGAAGCGAATATTCAGCAGGTTGGACAAATTCGTGAACTTTTTGAAAGTTCAGATGTAATTCTGTTAGCAGATTTTCAGGGACTCACTGTTGCTGAAGCAAACGATTTGCGTCAGCAGTTACGTGAAGCGAACATTCAATATAAAGTCTGCAAGAATACATTAATTAACGTTGTAGCGCAAGAACGAGAAATCGAAGGACTTGCGCCATATTTAAAAGGTAACACTGCGCTTGCGGCGAGCAATGACCCTGCTACCTCCAGCAAAATCCTCTTTGAGTTTAGTGAAGAACATGAGAGCTTAAAGATTAAAGCTGGTGTGCTTGGAAAACAGGTCGTTGACGCGAACGGTGTGAAAGCACTCCAGAAGATGCCTTCCAAAGAGGTTTTGATTGGTCAGGTTGTTGGGGGCATCAGTGCACCACTGTCCGGGCTTGTTGGAGTTTTGAATAATGGATCGCCAATGCCGCGGTTTGTTAATGTCCTCAGTAGGACAATTGGTCAAGTGACATCTGTTCTCACACAGATTAGTGAACAGAAGAAAGCAGCCGAATAGGCATAACTTTTACTTTTTATTAAGAAAGGATTATAAAAATGGCAAATATAGAAAAAATGATTGATGAAATTAGTGAGATGACTGTTTTGGAACTCTCTGAGTTGGTAAAAGCACTGGAAGAAAAATTTGGTGTGAGTGCCTCCGCAATGCCAGCGATGGCAGTAGCCGGAGCAGTACCAGCGGCAGGGGCAGCTGGGGAAGCAGAAGCTGAGGAAGCAGCAGAGCAAACCGAATTTGATGTCCAAATCAAAGAAATCGGTGGACAGAAAATTCCTCTTATTAAGGAAGTTCGCTCCATTACAGGACTCGGTTTGAAAGAGGCAAAAGAAAAGGTTGAATCAGCACCGGTTGTTATCCAAGAAGGTATCAGCAAAGAAGATGCTGAGAAAACCAAAGAGCAGCTTGAAGCTGTTGGCGCAGTCGTTGAAATTATCTAATCAGAGTCATCGCCTTCATATCATTGAGGCGGACTGATAAAATGGACTTAAGCAAACCCCATTATGGTATTGAACTATAATGGGGTTTCTTTTACAACAGATGTTCAGTATCGCAGAAATTTTTTATCTCGTTTTTAGCCAACTCGCGGTAGGCGGGTTCGTAACTATGCTACTCATACCGAAAGGTTTAGTTGGTGCTAACTTTTATCGTTTGATGGGGGGCATCTATCTGCTTGTGTGTGGATTAGCGCGTTGTGCTAATCTGTACATCCATGAACAACCTGTTACCTTTGTCAATTTTTTTGGATTTTGGCAGGACACCGAAGCCATTCTGGTAATTAGTTTTGTTCTCATTATCTTTGCTTATACACTGAGTTGGTGGTTCAAATCGTCAATACTTACCCAAATACTGTTTTATGGTGGGATTCTCTGTGGTAGTATATGGATTGTTTTTAGTGCTTTTCCACACTTCAAAAATGTCCAATTTCCTGGTGAGACGTTTTTATTCCCTTTCCAATTCTTAGTATCAGCGATCTTACTCGGAACAGTTCATACTGGCATGTGGTTTGGGCATTGGTATCTTGTAACCCCAGAGTTACCTGTCCATTATCTGAGACGTTTTAACACCGTTTTGCTGTGTACGCTTATTGTATCAATTTCTCTTTTCTGCATAAATATGTTTTTTAGGTCGCAAGCAAAGGAAGTTGTACCATTTAATTTTCATTATCAACTTATCTTTTGGATGCGGTTAGGTATTGGGTTTGGTGGCACACTGCTTCTTTACTTTATTTCTTGGGATTGTTTGCGTCCAAAATCTGTTGCTAAGGATGAAGTCGGGGCAACGCGGGCAGCAACCGGTTTTCTTTTTATTGCGATAATTACAGTGTTTTTGGGTGAGTTTTGTAGTCGGTATCTGTTTTTATCTATGCAGTTTCTTTTTTGAAAATTGCAGCCATGTGTGATATACTTTCAGCATCGGTTTATGACAAATTTCAGAGACCATCTGATGACAAAAAGCGTTAAAAGTCCACTGCGCTACCCTGGCGGAAAATCAAGAGCAATCAAACAGATTCTCCCTTTTATCCCTACAAAGATAACTGAATTCCGTGAACCTTTTGTCGGTGGAGGTTCCGTCTTCTTTGCTGTCCGCAGCATTTTTGGGAACAATATCAAATCATATTGGATCAATGATTTGAACTATGATCTATACTGTTTTTGGAAGCAGGCAAGAGACAACGTTTCTGATCTGGTTGATGAACTGACAAAAATACACACAACGACTAAAGACGGGCGCGCTTTATTTGAGGAATTGGCGAAGGATAGAGATTTGCTTTGTAACGACAAGGATATGCTATCCGAATTTGAGCGGGCTGTGCGGTTTTTTGTCCTTAATCGTATTACCTTTTCAGGTGTCGTAGATTCTGGAGGATATTCACAAGGTGCTTATGAGAAACGTTTTACGCGTTCGTCTATAGATCGGGTAAAGATGATTTCGCGAGTGCTTTCTGGTGTCAAAATCACAAACGAAGATTACACGGCAAGTCTTTTCGACGAGGGCAACGATGTCTTTATCTTTCTTGACCCGCCTTATTTGAAGGCAACAGAATCTAAATTATACGGAACGCGAGGCACTTTGCACACCGCTTTCGATCACAAGCAGTTCGCTGACAATATGAAAAAGTGCAAGCACAAATGGCTTATTACCTACGACGACTCGCCAAAGATTCGTGAGTTGTTTGATTTTGCAGATATTTCTGAATGGACGCTGCAATACGGAATGAACAATTATCGGAAAGATTCAGCAGCGAAAGGTAAAGAATTATTTATTAAAAATTACCATATTCACGACAAAGCCCTGCCTTGAGGGAACGTGTAGATTGGGTAGAACGGATTCATATCTGGCGAATATAATTCCATTGAAAATTTTATGCAGGTATGCTAAACTAACAGTATTCATTAAAAAGTTAAGGAGGCACATAATGAAATCCCAAATTTTCTATGAACCTGAATCAATGAGTCTTGAAGATAAACCCATGCCTACAGCCGGTGATAACGATCTGTTAGTTCAAGTCCGTTCAGTAGGTATTTGTGGTTCAGATGTTGCATACTATTTCGGTAATAGTTCACTTGAAACAGACGACGGCAAAGGACCGCTTATTCTCGGACACGAATTTACTGGCGAAGTTGTTGAAGTAGGAAATGAAGCCGGAAAGACAGGCGGCTTTAAAGTCGGTGACAGAGTTGTCGTGAATCCAGTGCAATCCAATCCGAATTCTTTTTGGAGTAAAAAAGGATTGTCTAACTTGTGTCCAGAAAAACGTATCTTAGGCGTAGGTGTTGATGGCGGTTTTGCAGAATACGCTGTCTCTGATTACCGTTGGACAGTCAAACTCCCCGAAAATGTTACGTATGATCAAGGGGCACTCACAGAACCTCTTGCATGTGGATTGTACGCTATTAACAATCTCAATGCTGAAGAAGGACAAACCGCTGTTGTCTTCGGACCAGGTCCCATCGGTTTGATGATGGTGCAAGTTTTGAAAAGTCGTGGTTTGAAGAACGTTCTACTTGTCGGAACCCGTGATTATCGTTTGGAATGCGGTAAAGAACTCGGTGCAGACTTAGTTGTGAACGTCAGCGATACCGACTCTCCACACTACGTTGAAGACCTTGGTGCAACAATTCAGGAACTTAATAACGGTGAACTGGCTGACCGTGCTATTACTGCCACGAGTTCGCTTGATGCAATTCATACAGCGCTTGAAGTTACGGGGAGACATGCAACTGTTGTTATCTTTGGGCTTCCAGGTGATAAAGATGTCATGCAGGTTCCGATTCTTGACACTATCCTCATGGATAAGACTATAAGGTTCTCATGGTTAGCACCCGACACATGGGAAGAGGCAGTTCAACTCATTTCGAGTGGTGATGTCAACATGGACAAAATCATTAGCCACGAATTCCCACTTGAATCACTTGTTGAAGGAATCACAAAGGTTCGTAATAGAGAAGATAGCTGCACCAAAGGGCTAATAAAAGTTTCTTCTTAAGTCGGTATCGCACATGGGTATCCCATTCTTTATCGTTTTTGCCTTTTCAATTGTTTTTCTATCGCTCGGAATAACGGGGTGGGGTGACCTTGTATCAGTCGAGTGGCCTGAGCAGAATCCTTCTGCTGCGACCGTTGACGAAGTAGTTGTCACCCCTTACCTCGGTTTAAGACTAAATTATTGGGCAATTGCGCAGTGCTTAACAGGTTTTTTGCTGTTTTTGGCGAGTCTTTATCTTATGGGATTTTTACTCTACCTGGAAGAGCGGGAGAGCGGCAGGATTATGAAAAACGTAAAAAGTTTTGTGAAACTACGGCAGTTTTTGGAACGGTGTCAGAAGAGAGGTATATCTCAATGAAATCTCTCGTAAATTCGAGAACAAAATTATCTACACGTAACGTTATACCATTTCTGATATATAATATCTCTCTTTGTAGCACAAACTGTTAGTTTGTGCCGTTCTTCGCTTCATTTCTAATAACCGGTAATGAGAAAAAAATTAATAGAAATGGTATTAGGCACTTATGATGAACTCACGAAACTTTATGGATAGGAGGGACACCGATGGAAAGTTATCCAAACGTGCGCCAAATGCCTTACGCACCGACAGAAACGGCGGATCTCTACCCTGAATCGGATGGTAAACCTATGGCTGATACTGACCTCCACATTCGGTGGATAATCTGGCTGCGGCAAGTCCTTGAAGGGCATTTTGCACAGAAACCGGAAGTTTATATCTCCGGCAATATCATGATGTATGACATTGAGGGCCCTCTTCGGACTGCTGTGTCTCCCGATATTCTTGTCTCTTTCGGTATAGGACAGAAGCACCGCCGCACCTATAAGGTATGGGAGGAAGGGAAGGCTCCCGATTTCGTAATGGAGTTTTCGAGCAGACGCACCTATAGGAATGATTTAGAGGGGAAAGTCGCGCACTATGCTGCAATGGGAATACCGGAGTATTTTCTCTATGATGTTGATAGGCGTTATTTACCAACCCCGTTGATGGGCTTTCGTCTTGTTGAGGGTGCTTATATTGAAGTTTCTCCGGACGTTGATGGTGGACTACGTTCTGAAGTGCTAAAGTTGAATTTTCATTTACGGGATAATGGTCTTGGGGTTTACGCTCCGGATGCGGGGGAATGGCTGCAGACTCCTGCTGATGCAGCGAAAGCGCGTGCGGAACAAGCTGAAACGCGTGCGGAACAAGCTGAAACGCGTGCGGAACAAGCTGAAACGCGTGTCCAACATGAAGCTGAGGCACGGCAGAAGGCGGAAGCAGAAGCTGCACAACTCCGAGAGGAACTTGCCCGCTTAAAAACACGGTAAAGCGGTTATTCCTTTTAATATGGAACAACAATTAAAAAATGACTTACTTCTTCGCGCGTCAAGATGTCTGCCAGTGGAACGCGTGCCTGTATGGATGATGCGGCAGGCAGGCAGATCAGACCCGCTTTATCGGCAAATTCGACAAGAACTTAACCTCCCTTTAGAACGCCTTTTCCGAACTTGTCCTGCCCCGATGTCGGACACCGATGTGGAGTGGGCGGTAAAAATTTCACTCCTTCCCAAGCGCATCGGTGTAGACGCTATTATTGTATATAAAGACATTCTCACACCGCTTGCGCCGATGGGGGCACACTTCCGATTTACACCCGGTCCTGTCTTAAGCGAACCGATACGAACACAATTGCAGGTAGATGCGCTTTGTCCATTAGATGATCCACACGTACAATTAGAGTACACAGGACATGTTATTTGCACACTACGCGAAACGTTGAATGGAGAGCTACCGCTCATCGGTTTTGCGGGTGCTCCATTAACACTTGCCTTTTTCCTTATTGCAGGGGAAAGTCCAATGAAAAGAGGTGCCGGTATATCGGAAAAAGCAACCCCCGTCTTTGAAATGATGGAAGATGCCCCAGAGCTTCTGCACCAGTTGTTAGATAAATTGACCAAAATGACGATTAACTATCTGAATTACCAGATCAGTCAAGGTGCTCAGATTGTGCAGCTTTTTGAGTCAATTGCAGATGTACTATCGCGGGAAATGTATGAAGATTTCGCGCTTCCATATCACCAACGGATTTTCGCTGAACTTAAGACAGAAACACCTTCAATTATATTTGCTAAAGAATTTCCTTACGTTAATTTAATGCAACAGAGCGGGGCAGACGTATTAAGTATTGGAAAATGTGTTGATTTTGGCAAAGCTAAAAAGCAAGTAGGGGATTCGGTTGCCTTTCAGGGAAATGTTGATAACGATATTCTTCGCGATGGCACATTTTCAGACATTACAGAAGCCGTACACACTTGCATAAAACAGGGGGGGAAAACAGGCCATATTCTAAACCTTAGCCATGGCCTACACAGAGACACACCTTTTGAAAATGTCAAACATTTCGTCCACATCGCAAAAACATGTCAGGATAGTTGATGCAAAACATTCAAGAAAACCCTTTCGCGCCACGTCAATACGGACAACTTGTTAAGGTAACAGATCGAGTGTATCTGTTCCGCAATATCGTCAACTCTTCTATTATTATAGGGGATAACGGGGTTGCCGTAATTGACACACAGGTAAACCAAATGATGGGAAAACGTCTTCTCAAGGCTATTCGAACCATCACGGATAAACCGATTCTATATGCAATTAACACACATTACCATTGGGATCATACAAACGGGAACATAATTTTTCGACAAGAAGGCGCAACTGTTGTCGCACGCGAGATGACAAAAGACTTTATGGTAAATAGAGCACCGCGCCAAGAGGATTTTCTCCGTTCTCGCGGCTTTACCCTTGGCGATCCGCCATTTTTGCCACAGCAGACATTTACCCACGAAACCGAACTTGATTTGGGCAATCAACCTTTGCATCTCGTTCACTTAGGAAAAGCGGAAACAGATGATGCGACTGCAATCAGGATTCCAGCAGAAGGATGTATCGTTTCTGGTGATACAGTGATGACCGGCAGTTTTCCTATTTTTGGACAGCCCGTTATGAATGAAGGACTTATGGCAAACCACGACTGGATAAATACAATTCAGGAACTCCGTACATACACACCAGAGCATGTGCTTCCCGGACACGGTCCCTTAGCACACGATGCAGAAATTGACCTATTGCTTAAAATTGAGGCTTATTTCCTAACAGAAGTCCGAAAACGGGTTGAACAAGGTATGTCTTTAGCAGATTTGCTAACTGAGATGGAGATTAACATGCCGAACTGGGTTAGCAACATTGCTGAAGTTTGGGGAACACCACGTTATGCTATTCTCCGTGTATATAGAGGGTTGATTGACGACCCGGAACCGGGATGGCAACACTTTAAGCCATCTGCTATTCCAACGGCAGATGGCAAAGCACTGAGCCAACGGACACAAGAACTGAAAGACTTTGAGGCATATCGAGAAACAGCAGAAGAAGTAGCAGAAGGGAACGACTTCGGATTAGCCATCGTCATTTTGAAAGCGGCAACCGAAAAATTCTCTAATCTTCCAGAGGCCTGGACAGAATACGCAAATTTGCTTACTCAAACATCTCGTACTGTGTCAAGTGTCCTTGAGAAGGGTGATTTTTTCTTTGTGGCAAAAAATGCGCTCAATACTGCCCTTGAATTAGACCCAGATTATGCGCCAGCACATCTTTTGCGCGGATCCAACTATATCCTCTCAGCTTACCGAAATGGTGACGATCCTACACCAGGGATGGAATCAATTTATAAGGCATTAGTTAGCGGAATTGAGGGTACAGAACTTGCGCAAGCCTACTTTTCTATCGGACTCGCACATCGCACGAATGGTGATGAAACGCTTGCCCGTGAAGCATTTGCGCAGGCAATTGCTGTTGATTCAAGTTTTATGCCCGCACAATTTGCCAATATGGCATAGGAGACAAAAATGAAATATGATAGTGTTTTACTTGTAGCATTTGGTGGACCAACACCGGGATGCTGTAAAAAATATGATACCGAAAATTGTCCTGGGGAGGCATACTGCTTTGTTGAGGGAATTGCTGGTGAAGCCGAATCTCAAAAAGAACGCGTCCAAGACATCTCATCCCATTACGTACAATTAGGTGGGTTTTCACCATTTAACGAATTGACTTTCAAACAAGCCAAAGCATTACAAAACGCATTGCAACAACGTGACATACCGTTACCTGTTTATGCTGGATTTCGGCATTGGGCACCGTACTTAAAAGACGTGATCGCTGAAATGGCAGAAAAAGGTCACCGCAAAATGCTTGGTATTATCATGGCACCGCACCGAGCCAAAGTCAGTTGGGAATGGTACCAACAAACCGTCAAGAAAGGCATTGAAGCAGTCGAAGGTGAAAAGCCGACTATTGACTATCTCGATCAATGGTATACACATGATGGCTATGTAGATGCTATCGCAGAGATTATCAAAACTGCATGTGGCGATAAATTAGACCTTGCTGAATTAGTTTTTACTGCTCACGCAATTCCGCAAGTCGCAGCGGATACCTCACCCTATTCACAACAGTTTGAAAAGACTGGAGAAGCAGTTGCGAAAGAAATTGGAAAAAAACGATTTAGCTTCGCATATCAGAGCGAGGTCGAAAACAGTCCGATCCCATGGACACAACCCGATATTAACGACTGGCTTAAAGCCAAAAGAGAAGAAGGGGTTGATACTGTTGTAGCTTCCCCCATCGGATTTCTTTGCGATCACGTTGAAGTTCTATATGATTTAGACATAGAGGCAAAGGAAACAGCGGAAGTATGTGGAATTGACTTTATTCGGGCGGGGACTGTTGGCGATCATCCGAAATTTATCGGTATGTTAGCAGATTTTGTGTGTGAAAAATATGCAAAGTAGGGTTACGTTTTAAGTACTAACCTATTGGCATTCTAAGGAATACTCTGATGGCGCAGGAACAGAAACGTGCAATCGTTATCGGCGGTGGAATCACAGGTTTAGCTGCTGCCTATCGCTTGAAATGTGAAGCGGAAAAAAGGGATATTCCACTTGAGCTTAGTCTGCTTGAAGCCAGCAACAAGATTGGCGGCGTTATTCAAACTGAACACCGAGACGGATTCATCATTGAACACGGCCCGGATGCCTTTATCTCAACAAAACCGTGGGCGAAAGCGCTGTGTGAAGAACTCGGTATCGCAGATAAATTGATAGGCACGAATCCAAAGGTGCGGAGAAGTTTTGTCCTCCGTAAAGGCAAATTGCTACCTGTCCCAGAAGGGTTTTACATGATGGCACCGGGGGCGTTAGGTCCTTTTCTAAAGAGTCCTATCTTCAGTTTACCGGGTAAAGTCCGTATTGCACTTGACCTTTTCATTTCACGACGAAGCGATATAGACGATGAATCGGTTGCGGATTTCGTTAGACGTAGACTCGGAACCGAGGCGTTTGAGCGGATGGCACAACCGATGATAGGCGGCATCTACACATCAGATGCAGAAAATTTAAGCCTCAAAGCGACGTTCCCAAGATTTTTGGAAATGGAGCGGGAACACGGCAGCATTATCAAAGCACTCTTGGCACAAAAACGTAAGGCAGCTCAAACAAGTCGTGGGACAAGCGGAGCACGTTATAGTCTGTTTTTATCTTTTGCCGATGGGATGCAGACCTTGGTAGACACACTCGCAGAAAATCTTGTGGGATGTATCCGTTTTTTATCCCGTGTGAACACTATTCAGAAAAAGAATGTAAAAAAGGGTGGCACGTTTGCCTTGAGAATGGTGAAATGTTAGAAGCTGATCTGCTCTGCATAGCGCTCCCCGCACCGCAGACAAGTAAAATCTTGTCAAAAGTTTCACCTACTCTTGCTGAAAAACTCGCTGCTATCCCTTATACATCATCTGCAACAGTTAATCTGGCATTTCGTCGTGAAGATGTGCCACATCCACTCAACGGGATGGGATTCGTTGTTCCAGTTAAAGAACAACTTAACCTTATTGGATGTTCGTTTAGCAGCGTTAAATTTGAAAATCGCGCTCCTACAAAACACGTACTACTACGCGCATTTATAGGTGGAAACACCTTTGAAAACAATGCTAATCGCAATATGACTCAAATAGATTTAGAGACTCTTGCATTAAAAGATGTATCGAGTTTACTCGGAATCAAAGAGAAACCTATCTTTTCGATTGTTAGTCAACATTCTCAAGCGATGGCACAATATATGGTTGGTCACCAAAAGCTTGTCAGTGAGATTGATGAACTTGTAAAAGACTTGCAGAGTCTCGAATTAGCAGGCAATGCTTATCGCGGCATCGGTATTCCAGATTGTATACATAGCGGCGAACAAGCAGTATTGAAGTTGCTTGATGCAATATAGAGGAACAAAGATGCGTTACACTGTAATCCTTCAGCGATGCGTCTTGGGTTTTTGTATATCTCTATTAGGCTTAGTCATTTTAATGTTCTTCGGAAACTCTGTTTCTGATGTAGAAAGCGATGAGAATCGACATCAGGAGATGTATCGTGCGTTCAAAGATGGAAAGTGTAAAAGTTGTCATCCGGCAATTTGGCGCGAATGGGAAAAATCCATGCATGCACAAGCATGGATAGATGAAATTTATCAGGAAGCCGCAAAACAAATTCCTAACAGAGAAAAGAGTTGTGATCCGTGCCATGCACCAGAACCAATCCTCGTTACCGGCATTGGGAAGATGCCAAAATTGCGTAGCGTACAACAAGAATCTGGCGTTTCATGTCTTGTGTGTCACCTTGATAAGGATGGTGCAATGCAAGGGCCTCCAGCAAGTGCCGAAACCAATTTTCATGCAAATGTAACCAATCCTATCTATCAGTCACCAACAAAACTTTGTGCTACATGTCATGGTCAACCGAGTGTGCCTGAACACGATCAAGTATCCAGTTTTCTTGAAAGCAGGTTCGCTACTGAAAAGAAGAATTGTGCGACATGCCACATGCCGGTTGTCAATCGTATACAAAGCACAGCGAGTTATGAAAGGACCAAAGGGAGGAAACATACGTGGCAAGGCAGCCGCAGTGTCACACAGCTAAAAAATGCTGCGGCACTTAAAATTGAATTTGCTGATAAGAAAGCGACTGTGGTCCTTGAAAATAAGGCGGGGCATCTTTTGCCAGGCGGCACGTTACGAATTATTGTTCTTGATTTAACGCACCTTGCATCTGATGGAACACATCGTGAGAAAAAACAGGTTTTAATTTCTGAAAAAGCGGAAAACCGTCTTAAACCTGATGAAAAGCGAACTTTTGTTTTTGATGTTATCAGTGGCGACACGCTAAAAGCGAACTTACGGTATCAACTTACACCAAAAACGCCAGAATCTGAATGGGTGCGGATGGGAGAAATAAGTAAGACTTTGCCGTAAGCTTTAAAAGCTTTCTCGGGATCTTTAAAAACAGCGCGCTATAAAATATGCCTACAATAGAAAAGCGCGCAGTGACAGTTGATAATCACTCTATGTATTTAAACTTGGCAATGAATTAAAACCAAGCAGACGTTTTAATGTCGGCGTTGCGCGTTCAGTAACTTCCTCTGATACAATTTTTAGATGATCTTGTTGTGGCTTTAAAATAGAGCGACAGAAGAAACCGAGCAATGCAACCCGTGGCTTATCAGTCCTATTTTCTGAAGAACCGTGCCACACAGCACCGTTGAGAATTAAAACTGAACCGCGTGAACCGCAAATTTGCTGCGCGTCTTCGTATTCAACGTCAGCTTCAGGTAACGTTTCAAGTCTTAGATGACTTGCCGGCACACAGCGGGTCGCGCCGTTTTCATGCGTAAAATCGTCTAAAAACCAAACACTGTTTGCAACCATTGGAAAACTGGGACGTGGTGTCGGAAGGGCAGATAACGGATAGTCAATATGGAGACTCGCATCGGGCGCACCTGGATAAAGGATATTTACTGTGAATGAACTCAACGTACAGTCAGCACCGAGTAAATACGCCATAGCAGCAAGCATTTGGGGATGTTGGATAGCCTCTTCAAATATTTCGCCTTTATCAATTAGATTCCAAACACGTTGCGCGCTTCCATCTGGCAGATAGGTATGACCTTTGCCTGCTTTTTGTTCTGCTGCAGCAAGTTCCACGGCCCGTTTTCGGAGTTGCGTTGTTGTAGCTGGGGAAATCAAATTTTCCAAAAGCAAAAAACCGTTTAGGTCAAGTTGAGATTTTTCAGAAATTGTCAACATAAATTGATTTTTCTCCAACATAAATCTTTTTTTCTTGACAATTTATTCGTTTTTTAGTAATATGTCAATTGTATTTTGAGAATTTACCTAAATATTTAAAAATTTTTAGGTAAAAGTTGCCAATTTGATTTGACATACTTTTAAAATTATAGTATTATATTAATTGCTGATTGCAATTTAATCGTATAGTATACAAATAGGCGGGGAAATTAACCGAATTCCTAAAATTAAACGCCGCATGCCGATTAAAGTGCTTGCTTAATTTTGTCACTTTTGTTAAAATAACGAATGTCCTTATATTACGATCAAACTTTAAAGTCAAAATAAGATATTGTATGTTTACGATATTTACGTAACCGTTCATATCTGTTATGTTAAACTTACATAGAGATTCCCGATGGTCAATACAAAACTTAGGTGCCCAATTTTGCTTGCTTTTTGACCTTCATTACGGATAAACTTACACTATCCTTAGGTGAGTTACGTATACGGAAAAATTTTAATACTTGGTAGTAGGATGTTAAATTTGGATGGGCAAACACCTACCTCCGGTCGTTTTTGTTGTGTTTCCCGCTTGCCCATCTAAAACTTCAGTATTTAGTCTCGTTTTCGCGGGACTTAACGAGGAGGAAAAGTTAATGAAAAAACGAACACTTGTTTGTTTTTTGATTTTTACATTGTGTGTTTTTTACAGTTCAATTCCAGACACTGTGTTCGGGCAAGCTGCTTCGTCTTCACCCCAAGATGTGTATGACGAGTACAGTCCGACGCTTACACGTCCGGATCTTGAGGATTTAGTCGATCAAGTTCTCACAGCGCTGAGCGATCCTGCAACTTTACAGAACCCTACTATTGTTGCCCTCGGTGGGCTTGGTCCTGCGTTAGATTTGGTGCTTGGTAATCCTGCCCTCATCAGAACGGTTGCACCAGCTGTGACAGACGAACAAATAGGTTTACTCACAAATGACAAAGATATCCGGGCTCTTTTAATGGATTCAAATGTTCGGACTTTGCTGCAGAATGCAGAAGCAGTTAAGGAACTCCAGGGATTGCTTGCAGCAGCACCGCCACCTAAACCAGTGGATCCAGCACCGCCTACGATATCTATTACAACCTCGAGCCCGACAACCGATCAAAGTGGTTCATTTAATGTTGCTTTTACTACTGCAGATGTTAATGGAGACGCGGTTACCGTGACGGGTTCTATTTCGGTGGTCCCAGCTGAGGCAGCGAATTATTACAGCATTCCCAGCGGAACGCTCACCAGTCCTGTGCGGATTAGGCAGACTGCTCCCACCACAGCAATGCCTACCATTGATGGCGCAACTGTCACACTAACGTTGGTAGCCAACGACGGTACGGCGAATTCATCTCCCGCAACTATTGGGGTTACATTTGCTACAGTGAAGAAACCTCCAGTTGATCCGGTTCCACCGCCTGATCCGGTTCCACCGCCTGATCTTACCCCTTCAGACCTAAATGGTAAGTCACGGCTTGGTGGTCTTTCGCTTAACAGGGTTTCTGGAAGGGCTTTTATTCGAGAAATTGTTAAAGCAGCTGGATTACCAGCATCAAGTGCAGACCCGTTAGTGGAGCCTGTAGTTGATTTTATTTTAGCCCAAATCCCCCAGGGGATTCTTCCCAAGAAGGCCATTAAACAGATTTTAGCTTCTGAACGATCTGTTTCGGTTTTTGCTGAGGGAAAAACGTCGCAGTTAGATTTTGAGAACTTTGGGAATGCTATTACGCCCAGTCTTGTTATCTCAGACTTTGCTGATGTTTTCACCGGCGATTTTGACGTTAAGAAATATCTGACAAGCGATAACCTGAACGTTTATGTACGCGTTCCTAATGTGCTTGAAGGTGGAAGTGTTAAATTTAATCTCAATGGTCGGACAGTAGAAGCGGGAAGAATTACGCCTGTTGAATTTCAGCAGGATACTATTCCTTATACCTTCCGATTGGACGAATCGCTTGCAGCGACGAACCTACCTGCGTGGCCAGGTTCAGACACCCAAATCTTCTCAAGTGTCGTACTCCGGTACTCGCAAACTGGATTGAACGGAGATTATATTGCCGTTAATATGAATACAGATGGCAATGGTGTTTGGGAAAGTGATGAAATCGGAATTTTAGCAAAAGGTAATACCTTTTATTATTTTGAAGTAACACTTACCAATCCAGTGAAGTTAGAGGTGATAAATCCTGAAGCGCTTCTTCAAATTGCTGCTGCTGGAACGTCTACTGTACCAGCCGTAAAGCAATATATAATTGAAAATTGGTCAATGCCCGATCCGCGCAACCTTCAATTAGCACAACGTGGTATCATTGACGCATTATTCACGCAGGATTTGCAAGCTGCCATGGGGGCACTTCTGGGTTCACCTGAAGTTGCACCGCTTATTGCTGCTGCTTTTGCTGGCCAACCGATAAAAGGTGCAGCGATTGCAAATGCAATTCCACAGAAAGAAATCAGGAAGCTGCAGAATATGTTCTTCCGTAATGTCTTCAGGTTGACCAGTCCCTTTGAAGGCAAACCTGATGAAAACGGCGTATATCGCGGTGGAAATTTCGATCCATTGTTAGCTTCTGTGTTCAGTGTGCCAGAGGTTGATATAGAAACTTATTCATTTTGGTTTGCTAATATTGATTCAATTGCCGATGGCGCTTCTAACTTACGAGCTGGTGTATATAATGCAAATGACGAGCTTGTTGACCAGATTATGGTTGACTTTGAGGTGGACACCACTGCTCCTGCAGCAGACATTGTGTTTGGAGACGGTGTAACTAACTTCGGAGACAACGTTACCGGTTATCGGAACAAAGAGGATATCTATGTTGCCACGGCACCTAACACAGGGCCTGCTTATTTGAATATTACAAGTTCAAGTGCTGACGTAGGTGAGGGTAAAGGGTATCTTATTTATCAGATAATTGCATTGGACGCAAATGGTAAGCCGGACCCGGCAGATACTTGGTTGCCTTTGACAGTTAAGAATTCTATGGTAGCATCGGATATCTGGAGAATTGTCAGAGGACAATTAAATGCACAGTCCGATCCAACGCTACAGGCGGCCGCATTGTTAGAATTAGATGATGTGTTGCCTCTGTTAAACGCCCAGTTGGTTCAACAGTTCGCAAATCCGTTTTTGAAACCCTTTGGAATACAACTTACTGAGGCTCAAAGTGCGTTATTATCTGATTTAATAGGGGCTGCGGTTCAAGACCTTAATTTGATACCACTAACCTATGATACATCACGTGTTATGATGATGCCTGTTCAAGGTGAGAATTTAGATCTCTTAACGGGTAATTTTGGCATACGTGCAATGGGGATTGATACGCTCTTTAATGTCGGTTCTCGTGTTGCACCGACACCTCTTAGAGTTGTTCTGCCTGAATGGGATAGAACAAGTGTCACCGCCGCAAGTCTTGGTGACCTCAATGGTGATGGGGACGCTGACGAACCGTATGAAAGTGGTACTATCTATAGCAATGCTACAGATGTAACGCTAACCATTACAGTCAAAGAACGCACAGTGCATCCTGGTACTATCATGGTTGAATATGAGGACGCGGATGGTAACTGGCAGAACATCGGTAAAGTTGATTTAGCGGAGGGGGAACATGCCGCTGGAACTACGTTTGAAGTTCCTTGGAGCGTGACTGATTTTGAAGCTTTAGTGGCAGCTGGCGACACCGTCGCGGTGCGTACTGTAACGACTAACGGTCTCCAACTCACCGACATATCAACTGACAGATCAGATAAATTTATCATCAATCTTGATGCGGATGTCCATCCGGTTGATCCGAAGGTCTTAGTCGTTGATGTTATCACTGATGATACGAATCCTGATAGTGGCGCACCGAGAGGCGATATTACGCTTACCGGATATGCAGCACGTCGGACATTTCCAGCAACTAATTCCATTCGTGTTGATGTCAGCATGGATGGCGAAACGTGGATAGATGTTGGCACTGTTGAAGTAATGACTGATCCTGAACATGGCATTGATGGCACTGAAACAGCCCTTAAAATGTTTAAAGGTAACACTTTAGCAGCAGTCTATGATGCCGATATGCTCCATATTGATGAAACCAGCAGCTACATCCAATGGTCTCTTCCCATAGATACCGTTGTTTCGGAGTTAGCAGACAGCATCACTAATGCTAATCTTGATGCTGCTCACGCTGCATCCAACAAAGCGGGTATGACTTATGTCGATCTGGATGGCAACCGCTATATGGTGCGCGCATATCCAGTTACCAGTGATGGTGATGATGTAGATGGGGTTGCTGAAGGTGACATGTTTACCGAGAGATTCTCGTTAGACAACGTTGACGATGTCGGTCCGCTCGGTCCGACAAACGTAGTTGCAACCAGCATTAATGCTGTTGATATGGTCTTTGAAGACCATGGTGACGGAACTTACACAGTTGGCGGACTCGTTGATAAATATGCCGATGATGTCAAATCTCCTGTGGTTACTTTCACCATTTCGCCGACTGCTGATCCCAAGACTTATGCTGGGGTCAAATTGATGACGAGTCTACCTAAAGGTGCTATTGTCAAAGACGCTAACGGAGAACTCATTGTACCTGCGGAAGATACTGGCGCCTATGTTTTAGAAGGTAGCGGTCCAATTACTGTAACTGTAGATGTCGGCACACTTATGGATGAAGACGAATTAGTCCACAATGATAGATATATTGAAGATAGTTATATCGCAAATCCAGACGAATTTATCTATAATCCAAAAGGTGAAGTCTTTACGTTCCAAGTTCACGCTATCGCCTATGACGCGGCTATGAATGATCAAACTCATGATCGTGCCGAAAGTGGTGAAATCATTGACACTGTTGAAAACAAAATCACAGTTAATGTTAAAAACACTTACCGCCCCGATCCGGGTGTGATAGCAATCAAGGTTGTGAATTCGGATGGAATGGTAAATCCTGATAGTGGCGCACCACAAGGTGAACTCACTTTCAACGTGTATACATACTATCTTACTTCACCGCCCACAGAAGGTATTCGTGTTGAGGTAAAACGACCCATTGATGACACATGGGAACGGATTACCGGTACTGCTGTAGACCCCGTTGAAGTGGATATCTCTGAAGTAGCCGGCGCCGCCGATTTGGACGACATTACTGGTGGGCTTGTCGGAATTACGCAAGATGGTACTGTGTCCGGTGGTGAATCTGTAGTTGCAATTCCCGGACGCTACATGAAATGGCAGTTTATCGTTGATACACGTGAGTTGGCACTGGAAGATACCGTTACAGCAGAAGGTACCATCAAACTTGATGATACTATCGCACGTGATGATGTTGCTGAACGGGATGTGTCTTTAGATGATAACCAGTATGAGGTGCGTGTGCTTTCACTCACACCGAAAAATCTGGATCATCCTGAATATCCGCAACGTGATGGTGTGGAAGCATCCTTCTCATTGGATAATGTTGATGATGTCCCACCACTCGGCCCGACTCACATTACTGATGTTGCCGATGCCGCAGGATCCATTGAAGCAAATGATGATGGCAGCTACACTGTCAGTTTAATCGCTGATGAGCCCGCTCTGTCAACTACTGTTACATTTACCATTGAACCTGATTCGGAAACTGAACCGAAAACTTATGTCAATGGAAAAGTTCGGTTGGTCCGAGCAGATGATGCTGACAACAAAGATGCTATAAATTACGGTGACCTCAATGCTGATGGACAAGCGCAAGTAACGATTGATGTCAATGATCTTGAAAATGGAGCCTATCAGTTCCATGCACTGCTTATTGACGAGTTCGACAATGAACAGGTGCAAGGTGAAGACGATAAACCTTCACCAGTGATCACAGTTCATGTCAACAACTTCCGTCTAAGTGACATTACCGACCTTACGGTAACTGAAGTCGATGATGAATCGCCAGACAGGCTTCCACTCCAAGAAACTGTTGGAGAGCTTCAAGGCAGGTTCCCACTCCAAGAATCAATTGCTGTAAGTTTCAATGTTAATAACGGTTCATTAGCAGTTGAAGACCTAACAGGTGTTCTCGTTGATGGGCATGAGGTAATGTTTACTGCTGGCAGCGATGCTGAGAGCGCTTTCTCACTGATGGCAGACAAACTTTCAACATTAGCGGATGGATGGTATACACCGCATGGAGAGGTAACGAAACGCAACGGTTCTGTAACCTTCCCATTAGCGACTATTAACTTGGACAACACCGGTCCGATGATCACCATTGAAACACCCACTGAAGGGGCTACAGTCAATGACTTACCAACCCTTCTTGCTAATTTCGGTGATGGTGATTTAGGCAGTGGTGTAAGCGATGGTAGTGGTGTAAGTATGATGAATACTGCTGCTGTTTCATTAGCACGGCTCCGTCCGGAAGAAGTTGTTCAGGATGCCGTTCCGATTCATGTTGATCGGAATATGGTTGAGCAGGATATAGACTCTGTTGTCTATACCCGCACAGACAAACTTGCTGGTGGCGCATATCAGTTCACAGTCGAAGTTGCAGATAAACTTGGTAACGTAGGTGAACAGGTAGTAACGTTTGCCATTGAAGGAATCAACCCAATCGTCATAATTACCGCCCCTGCTTCAGGACAAACTCTCGGTCGCAGCACGGAAGAAATTACCGGTTTCTTTACTGGTGGTGGGGATGTTAAGATTACGAAGTTTACCGTTAACGATAAACCTGTTGAACCCGTAGAAAGCGATAACGAGTTTTCGTATACGCTTCCTAAAAAAGATAAAGATGCCGATGGAGCGTTAGAGGATGGTGAATACACGGTCGCTGTTGAAGTTACAGATGGTAGTGGTTTAACTGCTCAAACATCTCTAACCTTTACAGTAGAATTACCAGTTCCGACAGCAATGATTGATACTCCTGTTGCGGGTCAAGTGTATGCTCATGGTATGCCTGTTATCACGGGTAGTTTTTCAGGAGCAGACTCTTTAGCAGCTAAGCTCACCATTACGGGTAAAGATTTTGAGGGTAACGATGTTGAAGTTGGGAAAACATTCACGGGTGATAAATTCGCTGAGTTCAGTCATACCCCAGAAAATGCGCTACCTGATAGTGGTGATAATGAGTATACAGTTTCTGTTATAGTGACAGATGGTAACGGTAGAAGTGCTGAGACCTCTGCTGTCTTCACCGTAGATATACCGGGTCCGTCCGTTATGATACATGTGCCTGATGCAGGGCAGATGTATGATATAAGCGACCCAGTTATTCAAGGTGAGTATTCAGTTGATAAGGCTACTATGCCAGCAGAGCTAAGTCTCACTCTCAATGGTAAACCTGTTGACGCTGCTGACGTAGTAGACAGCGGTGACGAGTTTTCGTATACGCTTCCTAAAAAAGATGAAGATGCCGATGGAGCGTTAGAAGGTGGTGACTACACCCTCGTTGCTACAGTCACGGATGAGAATGGTAAGAGTGCTGAGGCGACTGCTATTTTCTCGGTAAGATTACCGGTTCCGACAGCAATGATTGATACTCCTGTTGCGGGTCAAGTGTATGCTCATGGTATGCCGATTATCACTGGTTCTTTCTCAGGTGCTGATCATAAGCCAATAGAGATTGCACTCTCTATTGATGATGGTGAAGCTATTGCCTTAGCAGGTAGTGAGAATAACCAATTCACGTACACGCCGACAGTCGCATTGAGTCATGATGACCACAAGGTTACTGTTGTTGTGACAGATGCGAATGGCAGAACTGCTGAGACATCAACTAACTTTGAGGTAAATATACCGGGACCGTCCGTTATGATTCATGTGCCTGATGCAGGGCAGATGTATGATATAAGCGACCCAGTTATTCAAGGTGAGTATTCAGGTAATGATGCTGCTAAGCCAGTAACGCTAAGCCTCACTCTCAACGGTGTAGCTGTTGACGCTGCTGACGTAGTAGACAGCGGTGACGAGTTTATGTATACGCTTCCTGACAAAGATGCAGATGCAGATGGAGCGTTAGAAGATGGTGACTACACGCTCGTTGCTACAGTCACGGATAAGAATGGTAAGGAAGCTGAGGCGACTGCTATCTTCTCGGTAAGATTACCAGTTCCGACAGCAATGATTGATACTCCTGTTGCGGGTCAAGTGTATGCTCATGGTATGCCTGTTATCACGGGTAGTTTTTCAGGAGCAGACTCTTTAGCAGCTAAGCTCACCATTACGGGTAAAGATTTTGAGGGTAACGATGTTGAAGTTGGGAAAACATTCACGGGTGATAAATTCGCTGAGTTCAGTCATACCCCAGAAGATGCGCTACCTGATAGTGGTGATAATGAGTATACAGTTTCTGTTATAGTGACAGATGGTAACGGTAGAAGTGCTGAGACCTCTGCTGTCTTCACCGTAGATATACCGGGTCCGTCCGTTATGATACATGTGCCTGATGCAGGGCAGATGTATGATATAAGCGACCCAGTTATTCAAGGTGAGTATTCAGTTGATAAGGCTACTATGCCAGCAGAGCTAAGTCTCACTCTCAATGGTAAACCTGTTGACGCTGCTGACGTAGTAGACAGCGGTGACGAGTTTTCGTATACGCTTCCTGACAAAGATGCAGATGCCGATGGAGCGTTAGAAGATGGTGACTACACGCTCGTTGCTAAAGTCACGGATGAGAATGGTAAGAGTGCTGAGGCGACTGCTATTTTCTCGGTAAGATTACCGGTTCCGACAGCAATGATTGATACTCCTGTTGCGGGTCAAGTGTATGCTCATGGTATGCCGATTATCACTGGTTCTTTCTCAGGTGCTGATCATAAGCCAATAGAGATTGCACTCTCTATTGATGATGGTGAAGCTATTGCCTTAGCAGGTAGTGAGAATAACCAATTCACGTACACGCCGACAGTCGCATTGAGTCATGATGACCACAAGGTTACTGTTGTTGTGACAGATGCGAATGGCAGAACTGCTGAGACATCAACTAACTTTGAGGTAAATATACCGGGACCGTCCGTTATGATTCATGTGCCTGATGCAGGGCAGATGTATGATATAAGCGACCCAGTTATTCAAGGTGAGTATTCAGGTAATGATGCTGCTAAGCCAGTAACGCTAAGCCTCACTCTCAACGGTGTAGCTGTTGACGCTGCTGACGTAGTAGACAGCGGTGACGAGTTTATGTATACGCTTCCTGACAAAGATGCAGATGCAGATGGAGCGTTAGAAGATGGTGACTACACGCTCGTTGCTACAGTCACGGATAAGAATGGTAAGGAAGCTGAGGCGACTGCTATCTTCTCGGTAAGATTACCAGTTCCGACAGCAATGATTGATACTCCTGTTGCGGGTCAAGTGTATGCTCATGGTATGCCTGTTATCACGGGTAGTTTTTCAGGAGCAGACTCTTTAGCAGCTAAGCTCACCATTACGGGTAAAGATTTTGAGGGTAACGATGTTGAAGTTGGGAAAACATTCACGGGTGATAAATTCGCTGAGTTCAGTCATACCCCAGAAGATGCGCTACCTGATAGTGGTGATAATGAGTATACAGTTTCTGTTATAGTGACAGATGGTAACGGTAGAAGTGCTGAGACTTCTGCTACTTTCAAAGTGGATATACCGGGTCCGTCAGTAGTGATACATTCACCTGCTCACGGTCAAATGTATGATATCAGCAAACCTGCTATCAGAGTTGAATCCTCAGGTGTAGCGAAAGTAGAAACAGTATCAGTCACGGTTGATGGTAATAAAGCGACCATGAATAATGATGGCACTTATTCACCTGCGACTGTCTTAGATGATGGTGAATACACGCTCGTTGCTAAAGTCACGGATGAGAATGGTAAGAGTGCTGAGGCGACTGCTATTTTCTCGGTAGAATTACCTGTTCCGACAGTAATGATTGATACTCCTGTTGCGGGTCAAGTGTATGCTCATGGTATGCCTGTTATCACGGGTAGTTTTTCAGGAGCAGCCTCTTTAGCAGCTAAGCTCACCATTACCGGTAAAGATTTTGCGGGTAACGATGTTGAAGTTGGGAAAACATTCACGGGTGATAAATTCGCTGAGTTCAGTTATACCCCAGAAGATGCTCTACCTGATAGTGGTGATAATGAGTATACAGTTTCTGTTATAGTCACTGATGGTAACAAGAGAACTGCTGAGACCTCTGCTACTTTCAAAGTGGATATACCGGGTCCGTCAGTAGTGATTCATTCACCTGCTCACGGTCAAATGTATGATATCAGCAAACCTGCTATCAGAGTTGAATCCTCAGGTGTAGCGAAAATAGAAACAGTATCAGTCACGGTTGAAGGTAATAAAGCGACCATGAATGATGATGGCACTTATTCACCTGCGTCTGACTTAGATGATGGTGAATACAAGCTCGTTGCTAAAGTCACCGATGCGAATGGTAAGAGTGCTGAAGCGACTGCTATTTTCACAGTAGAATTGCCTGTTCCGACAGCAATGATTGATACTCCTGTTGCGGGTCAAGTGTATGCTCATGGTATGCCTGTTATCACGGGTAGTTTTTCAGGAGCAGACTCTTTAGCAGCTAAGCTCACCATTATGGGTAAAGATTTTGAGGGTAACGATGTTAAAATTGAGCAAGAATTCACGGGTGATAAATTCGCTGAGTTCAGTTATACCCCAGAAGATGCTCTACCTGATAGTGGTGATAATGAGTATACAGTTTCTGTTATAGTGACTGATGGTAACAAGAGAACTGCTGAGACCTCTGCTACTTTCGCCGTAGATATACCGGGTCCGTCAGTAGTGATTCATTCACCTGCTCACGGTCAAATGTACGATCACGGTAAACCAGTTATCAGAGTCGAATTTGCTGGTATGACCGATGTTGAGGTAACTACATTTACTGTCAATGGTGAAGATGTTGAGGTGGAGGCAGAAGACAACCAATTTGCTTATACCCCCGCCGATGCATTGGATACTGGTGAACACGTCGTCTTTGTTGAAGTCACTGATGCAAATGAAAAGACAGCGCAGGCAACTGTTGTTTTCAATGTCAAGTTGGATTCAACACCTCCTGTCATTTCAGAAGTGTCTCCAGCGGGCGTGGTTAAACTCAATAAAGCGGATATACTTGCAGAGAATATGGCAATAACCATCTCCGCAGTTGTCCTTGAGGAGCAATCTTCTATCTCGAATATGCAGTACGTTATAGATAACGGAATACCTCGTTCTTATCCCGTTCAACGTGCTACGAGTAAGTTCGAGATAACAGAGAGCTTTACACCAGGTACACACACCATTAAGTTGATTGCAACCAGTGAAGGTGGTACAAGAGAATTCGAGTGGCAATTCACACTTGAGGTTGATGAGGCTGCTCCGGTAATCTCTACAATCACTCCTGCTGGCACTATCCACGCAGGACTCCCGGTTATTTCGGCGAGTGCTACAGACGAATCAGGCGTAGAAAATATCGCTATCGTCGTGATGGATAGTAATGGCGAAGAGGTGAAAGGTGAAACCAAAAATGACGATGAGGATAGAACCAACACAGGTATAACCCGCTTAGACTTCCATCCGGAAGCACCTCTCTCTGAAGGTACTTATGCGATAGAAGTTCGTGCGACTGATGTGTTTGGAAATTCCTCTACGGCAAAAGGCGGCTTCACAATTGATTTTGATACCGCTGCACCGATCATCACATCGTCTGCACCTCATAATGGTGGTAGACTGACGTATAAACATGACGAAATCGCAAGACCAATTATTTCGATCACTTTTGGTGACGCTGAAACCGGTGTCAACCCCGATTCGATTCGTCTTGTGATTGAATCACCAAAAGCAGGTGGTGGAACTCAAGCGCAACCGATTAACCTAACAGATGAGCAGATGTCAGCGACTCAGGTGCTTTATACACCTGCTGCCCCAGCATTCCCGAATGGGTTTGCAGAACCTGGACAGTATACAGTAACACTTGAAGTATCTGACAACGCACATCAAGAAGGTAACGTTTCTGAAGAGAGCGACGGTGCTCGCAAAGCGAACATGGCTGTATATCAGTTCAGTTTCTTTGTTGAGTTCGCGGATGCGCCTATATTGATGAAACCATTTAACTTCCCCAATCCATTCAAGGATAACACGCGTATTTCCTTCGGACTTAACAGAATGTCCACGGTCAGTATTGTCATTTATGACGTTACACTCCGACCAGTCCGGACACTGCGGGATAACGTGGTTATGAATGCTGGTAACTATACTGGCAATAATGGAATCGGTTGGGATGGAAAAACCAGCGGTGGTGAAGACTTAGCTCGCGGCATCTATTACTGCGTAATCGAAGTAACAGATGGTTTCGAGCAGCAATCCGCCACTCTTAAGCTCGCTCTGACGCGCTAAGTAAAAGATAATCCGTCCATCGGAAATTGGGAACTATCCCAATTTCCGATAATACGGCGGATACGAAGGAGGACATAAATGTCTATCACAAAGCAAAGATTGCTATGCGGTGTAATACCCGTTTTACTTCTTATCCTTGCTGTGTCGCCTGTCTGTTTTGCGGAGGGTGAAGTTAACGCTATGCCCCATTTACGTCTCGGTGCAGGTGCTCGCTCAATCGGCTTAGGCGGTGCTTTCACAGCAATTGCAGAAGATGCCACAGCCACTGTCTGGAATCCAGCAGGTCTCGGCTCATCGGCAGATCTAAGCCTCAATTTTTCTACACAGAGATTGTCTCTTGATAGAAGTCATAATTTTATCGCTTTAACAAAAATGCTCGGTTCTTACGGGGCTATCGGATTAGCTGCTACAAATTTTGGTGTCTCCGATTACAATATATATGATGCAACGGGTGAGTATGGCGGCATGGCTGACTATAGTGCAAATGCTTACTCTCTCTCTTATGGCGTTGCTATCGGACACTTCAATATCGGCCTAACGGGTCGAATGTTAGCAGATAACTTCGGCGTAGACAGCGTCGAAAACCAAAGCGGTTTCGGCGGTGTAGATATCGGACTCATGGGACACGCTTTACACATAGATGCAAACGAGGAACAGGTGCCAACCTTCCATTACGGTATTGTCGGTAAATATCTCGGCGCTACTCTTGGTGAAGGCACCGTCCCGATGGTCATTAATGTTGGTGTGGCTTACGATCTCTACATGGGTAATGTTGTTACTTTTGCAGCAGATATTGAACACGAGTTCGTCAATCTTGACCAAAGTGCGTTTAGCATGCGTGGCGGTGTTGAATACACGATTGTCACTTACAAATCAACTGAATTTGCGCTACGTGCGGGGATGAGAGCATCACGTGACGTTCAGAATCTTTTCGGTGGATTTGGTATCAACGTTGCTGGACTGCAGGTGGATTATGCCATCCAAGATGGTATGGCAAGTGAAATTAATGGAGCGGGAAGCACACACTTTGTTTCCGTATCCTATGAATTTTAGCACCTAACCTAAAAGGAGAATACTGATGAAGATGATAAAATCCACGCTAAAATTAACCCTGATTCTCTACATTTGCGTAGCACTCAGTGGTATATACGCTTTATCCGCCTCAGCAAGAATCACACCACACGAAGGTGATGAAGATACGAGACTTATCACCATTGTAAAGGGTGATACGCTTTGGGATCTGTGTCAGGAACATTTGAAAGATCCACTGCGGTGGCGAGAACTTAGTAAATATAACGATTTTACTAATCCCGACTTGATCTACCCTGGTGAAAAGCTTCGGATTCCCTTGGCTATGATAAAAGAAATGGAGAACGAGAGGGATGAGGAAGTCGAGGATCTTGAGGGTGAACTTGAGGATTTAATTGCTGCAGGTAAAATCCTTCAAGAAAAATTAGATAAGGCGGAAGAACAGATTGTTGATCTTAAGAAGGATCTTGAGAAAGCCGTTAAAAATACTGCAGCACTTGAAAAGCAGCTAAAGTCACAAGATAAGGCAATAGAGGCAGTCCAGAAATCTGCGGATGGTGTGACTTCGGCTATAAAAAAAGAACTGGCAGCTGCTCAAGCGGCAATCGAGAAAAAAATTACGCAAACCAATCGACGCATTAATGCTTTAGAAAAGTCTATCACCGAACAAAATTCAGTGATAGAAGCTACACAGAAACAACTGACAACGATTAATCAGAACATTGAGACAGCTCTGAAACGGATCGAGATGAACCAACAAGCTCTCAAAGAAATAAGAAAGGCAATCGAGGATGCAAAAGGTGTCCACGAAGAGATTTCTTCATCTAAGCGGGCACTTGTGCTCATCACAACAGTAGCAGCGGGTGTCGGATGGTTTGTTATCAATGCAATCGGTGGACGCAGCGGCGATTGAGCTGTGCCGTAATAAACTGATAAACTTTAGAGGGTGCGTATGCTATAGGCTACGCACCCCTTTTTTTATCCTTTGGTAAGTTATTCAAAATCTCATACCATTTCTGATATATATATAGTAAAATCCAAAAATATATGCACGCTTTTGGTCCGTGGGTCCTAAACAGCCGGAATGTGTTGTAGCACAACCTGTTAGGTTGGGTTTCCGTAGTGGACGCAGCCTAACAGCTTGCGCTACAATTGTGTGCAAGTAATTATAGATTCCACTATATAAACCCAAGTTGCTATCTATAAGTTTTTAGACCTGGGAACACCGTCTTTTGTGAAAAATGCTGATAATTAGCCAATATTTTGTACCACGGGGAATGCCATTAAGGCATTCATACCGTTGATTTTACTTTTAGTTTGCGTCCTTTTGATGCACAAACTAAATGGAGTTTAAGAAAATAAATCGGTAATTTGGCGAGGTTAGGAAACCTCGCCAGCGGGGGAGTACACCTGCCTCGTACGGATAGAAAATTACCGAATTAATAAATTAATCTTCATAAAGTTTGTGCTACAAAGATGGCAGCTTAGGTTATATAATAAAACCCAAAAATATATAGACAGGTACGATTTCGCACCTCCCTGCTGGCGAGGCGGGGAATGCCATTAAGGCATTCATACCGTTGATTTCTTCCTAACCTCGCCCTGTGTATAGGTAATTTTAGATTTTACTATAACAGACTTACGCATTCCCCTCGCTTGTGAGGGGATAAGGGGGGGTAAAGCCTTGAAAATGACAAAAAAATCAGGGTTAAAATCCGTGAAAGGACAAAATTCTAAACAGGGATACTTGAATTTGCGTAAGTCCTGTATAATTTACTTGCAAAAATTTTTATATTTTTATACAATACTTATATAAAGTGATCTTGGCATAAAAGAGTGCGGGACTGCTTACCTCGACCCCCGCAAGCGGGGGATCGGTAAAAATAACTATAAACTCGTGAAAGACCACTGATACTGATCTCACGTTATACATAGTTTCGCATTTCAGAAAAATTTTTTTTGTAGTGTAAACTAAAAAATACTCTAAAACGTTATACGATGCAACATGTAAAAATGTCGCAATAATATCCATGACACATTAGATGTAATGTTGTATCGGCATAGTTGAATTACAACCAATCTTAAGGAGAATAGTAATGAAATTGCGATATCTCATACTTTTTTTAGTCATAATGTTTCTGGTTGGGGGCATACCTCAGGCAAGAGCACAAAGCACAGATAACGTAGTAATAGATGGAGTAAATCGCGGACTAATTCACTCAAAGCTACGTTCCTGTTCCTTCGGAGTAATCTTTCAAAATAGGTACGCTGTTTTATGGCCTTCGAAAGGAACTGAATTCTATCTCATACAGGTTGACGAGGTGACAAAGCGAATAAAGATAAGAAAGCGAGGAACAACTGCTGATCCATTCACTGTTGTTAACTTTTCGGTTTCCGATTCTAAGCCGCAACTTGCATTTGGCTATTCTAATGGTACTATTTTAGTTCACGGTTTTATGGATATACATGAGGGCGGCCTAAAAAACGCACGTAGTCTGAAAGGATATAATAAAAGTAATGTCACTGCTGTTGCGTTTTCTCCTGATGAGCAAACTCTTGCATCGGGAGCAGAAGACGGAACAATTGTGCTGTGGGATACCGTTGCGGCAAAACCCCTCTTTTCACTACCCGGCGGACATAACGAAGCTGTTAACACTATCGCTTTTTCTCCTGATGGAAGATATTTAGCTTCCGGTGCTGCAGATGGGAGTGTCAAGCTATGGGATCTTTACAAAAAGCTGAAATTATTCTCGAGAATCGAACATAGAGGAGAGGTGCGCGCTGTCGCTTTCTCACCCGATAATAAAATGATTGCTTCCGGTGGTGAAGACGGTCTCATTAAATTGTGGCCTATTTCAAATTCAAATGAATTAAATGGAACTAAAAAAACCTTAGATACTCACCAGGGTCCTGTCAAAACTATTGCCTTCTCACCTGATGGAATACATCTTGCTTCTGGTGGGTTATACGGTACGGTATTCCTATGGAACCTTCAGAACATTCAAAACGTAAAGGAAATTGACATTAAGCAGGCTTATGGAAGTCTATATGAAGGAATAAAAGAAGAGATAGACATACAAACGCGTGTTGATAACATTAACGATAAAACACATCAGAATGACTTGTTATCTATTGTTTTTTCAAGTAATGGTCGTGATCTTTTATCATTAAGCAACGATTGTTCTATAAAATGGAAACTCAGTGCAATTGGAATTAATCCTGAATCATTGATTAGAGCCAGGAAACCCTCACCTCTCATTGAAAAAATAAAAGGACAAGATAATATACCACCTATTGTCAATATACCTGAAGAGGTTGTAACCGTTACAGCAGAAACAACACACTATACTGTGAGTGGGACAGCTACGGATACTCTAAGCGGAATAAGCAGTTTGACGGTCGACGGTGAATTAGTACCTGTAGGTAAGAACGGTAAATTTATTAAACGTGTTGAGAACCTTAAAGAAGGGGAAAATGAGATACGTATTGTTGCAACAGATGGTGAAGGAAATAGAAAACCAAAAATATTAACCATCACCCGTCAGCCTGCACCAGATACTATAGCACCTACGGTTGAAGTTGAAAATCCAGAGTTTGAAGGCAAGAATGTAGCCGTAGTTGAATACGATCAAGAAGAATTTCAGCTACAGGTGACAGCCACTGACGACAAGAGTGGGGTTAACGAGGTCCGAGTCAATGGCATACCCGCAGAATTTCAAGCTGAGAACGGCCAATTCATTGCAAAAGTGCCTCTCACTAAAGAGGAAACTAAGATAAGTGTTATCGCAGAAGATAATATTGGAAATAAGAGTGAAGCAAGAGAAATCGCTATTCGGCGCCAGTCTGCACCAGATATTACTGCACCTACGGTTAGAGTTACAAATGCAGAGTTTGAAGACGAGAATGTAGCCACCGTCGAATACAATCAAAAGGAATTTCAACTACGGGTGACAGCCACTGACGACAAGAGTGGGGTTAACGAGGTCAGAGTCAATGTCAATAGCATACCAGCAGAAGTTCAATCTGAGAACGGCCAATTCATTGCAAAAGTGCCTCTCACTAAAGAGGAAAATAAGATACGTATTGTCGCAGAAGATAATAGTAAAAATAAAAGTAAAGCAGAAGAAATTACTATTTGGCGTAAGCCAAAGCCTATAATATCTCCTATTCCTCCACCGGATCCTGTTGAAATAGAGATTACTATCCCACAGATGGAAAGTGAAGTAGAACCATTGCGCGCGTATGGAACGGATAAGACTACCTTTTCCATTAGTGGTAACGTAATTGGATTTGAATCGGTATTCCCAATTATTAAAGCTACAATAAAGAGCAAAACAACTGGTAGGAGTAAGAAGCCTATTCCTGCCGAGCTCTCAAAAAAAACTGGCGCGTTTGGGTTTGAGGATGTATCACTTTTCCCTGGTGAAAACGAAGTAACCCTAAAAATAGATTTGTCGTCCAGAGAAAAAGCTGTGACTAAGGTTTTTCTAATTAAAAGTTTCGGGAGTCAACAACTACCTGATAGACCTATCCAACCTCCAGGACCGGTTGCACCACCTACCAGACCGATAGAACAGAAGAACAAGCCACCGTGGTTAGATATTTCTCATGATGCTGAAGAACTTGATGTTGAAGAACTTGATGTTGAAGAACGCGCCACAAAAGGCACGCAAGAGGTGGCTGATAATCAGGATGACATTCAAGAGGTGACTGATAATCAGGATGACGTTCACGAGGAGACTGAGATTTCTAAACAGAATACGGATAGAAAAAAAATTATCCCTACTACTAAAGAGAAAGTCATTTTTAAAGGGAAAGTCTATGATGACACTACTACACTTTCTGACATTGATCTCAAAATCGGCACTGAGACGGTGGGGATTCAAGAAGATGGAACTTTCAAACATCCTTATGAGCTTGAATACGGTGAAAACCAAATAACCATTACCGCTACAGATGAAGACGGTGAGAAAACAGAAGAAGAGTACACGGTCTACCATCGTCCTGATAGAGACGGCAAGGATTTTGCGTTGTTCTTTGCTATGGAGAAGTATGACCAAAAAGCTATGGGTTGGGCACCACTTTCCACCCCGATTAAAGACGTAGGGATTATAGCAGAAAAATTAGAAGAAAATTATGGTTTCAAAACTGTAGTTTTTGAAAATCCGGACAAGATGAAGATCGAAAGTGAACTGGTTTCGTACCGAGACGAATTCAAAGATGAGAATGGGGACGTATTTAAGTATTCCGATGATTCTCAGTTGTTAATTTATTTTTCCGGCCATGGTTTTGCTAAGAAGGTGCCTACTGTAACAGGTAAAGAAGAAAAATTAGGGTTCATTGCACCTATAGGCTCAGTAGGTCCCGCATTAGATGAAAAGTCGGCAGAAAGCACATCTATTAGTTTTGAGGACTTAAGGAAACAGATTGACCTGATCTTATCACGACGTATCCTCGTGCTGGTGGATACGTGTGAAAGTGGGCTTTTCGATCCTGATTTTCGGGAGAAAAGGGGTCCCTCCAACTCCAGTTCAAATGATCCAATGGAGAAAATCAAAGTTAATTTTTCAACGATTTCGCGGTGGTTCATGACTGCAACAAGTGCAGGATCGGTATTAGACGGTACGCGAGATAAAACTAAAGGCTCACCGTTTGCCACCGCTTTCCTTGATGCTTTAGATAGTCAAGGTAGAGAGGACCATTTATTGGAGTTACGTGAAGTTAGTGAGTTCATTAAGGAATCGAAGAACCATCCTGACTATGGGGAAGAGGGTAAGGAGGTTCCAGAACCACGCGTTGGTCAGTTCAAAAGTAGTGAATCTGGCAGTAATTTTATGTTTTTCCCACTTTTTCCATTGAAGGAGTAGATATATATTGACATCGTTATACAGCTCTTATATTATATTTATACCTGTTTCATTATAACACTTGGTTGCAGTGGTCATGGTCATAGGGTTTTCCATCCACTTAGCAACGTGATTAACTAAAACCCTCAATGTTTAAAGTTTTGAAGTATCAGGCTTTTGGCCAAGTAAGTATATTGATATTTTTATAGATATGTTATGATTATAACAGTCAGTTCAAATAGTAGGTGGTATAGGATGCCGCCCACTTTTGCAACATCATAAGTTTGAACACTAACTCGCAAAGCGAAAGGATATAATATCATGAAAAAGTATGTAGTTTTCTTATTCATCGCGTTGATCGCGATTACGACTGTTGTCTATGTCCATGCATCACCAGATGCCAAAAAAGCAATTAGAGATGCGTTAAGAAATGGGCCATTTGAAGTAACCAAATACGTCATTGGGCAGGGAAGTAAACCCATGTCGATACCTGATGCCCAGGAAAAGGCGCAAAAAGAGGCAGTAGTCGATGTTTATAATCAAATTGCTAAAACGATGCAGAATATTATTCTCGCCTCCCTAGATAAGCCAGGATATTCCAACGTAGCGGAATACTATAACAGTGTCGCGCAGAAGCCAAATGTCTTTGTAGAACTGCCGGGACTTAAGTATGTATTACCGGGCTATGAGGATAAAAATAATTATGTGCATGCTGTTGTTGCTTTAGACCGTAAGGAATCCAAGGCAGACTCTTCCGATAAAGCTGATGAGCTCCGGAAAACCATTGTGGATGAGCTGGATGGAATTCCCATTGGCAGCTCACCAGAAGAAGAAGTAAAAATTAACTTGAAGGCCTATAATGCTTACGAGGCATTAAAAGAACAAGAATTAATAATGTTGGGATCAGGATATAAGCCTGATCAAGAAGACACGTTTAAAGAATTACGAAAGTTTAGCACAGACATGATGCCAGAACATCGGCAGGAAGATATAAATGATGTAATTAATGAGTATTATGAGGAGAACTACAACGTCAGTAGTCTGGCCGACATCGCTAAGATAATTGCGGATCAATTCGATATGCAGGAGGCAAACACATCAGGTAAACTTGTGCAATTAGACATGTTTACCTATGGAATGACTGACACAACAACTACCTTTTCCACTTCGCTTCAAAATGCGTTGGATACAGAATTATCAACAAAGTGGTCGATTGTCTCGGGGACTGGATCTGGTGCTATGGGGTTACAACCTGCAGCCAAATTGCGTCTTACTGGCACATTTTGGGAAATTGGCGCACAGAACGTAACAATCCGAGCTGCATTACGAGAGGTGGAAAAAGGAGCATTTGAAGCAGCTGCTATATTTACATTTAAAAAGAAACAGCTAGGTGGAATTATAGTTAGTGCATATACCCCACCGGATCTTAGAGATATTGAGGCAAGATTGGCAGCTGATGCACTGGCGGCACTTGAGAATGGTAGAAAATCCTCATCAACTACGCCTCCACCGTCTGTTACGGGAAAAACTCCTACCACGCCAAGTGCCGATGCGGAATACACCTTACCGCTTCAGGTCCGTGTCAGGACATCAAAAGGAGAAAATTCGCAGACTGTAATGGTAGGCGAAAAACTGTATATTTACGTCCAAACCAATCAACCTGCACACCTTCGCTTGATCTCTGTGTTACCAGGTAATAAGTGGACACTACTTGCCAAAGACATGTTTATTGATTCTGATAACACCAACACATGGGTTACGGTGCCAGGTAATTTTGTCGTGGCACCTCCTATTGGTAATGAGGAATATAGAGTCATGGCAAGGGAGATGAAAGAGGGTCCATTTCCAAAAATTACCGAATTTTATAACGAAGGAGGGTATCGATACATCGGGCAGAAACTTTTACCCTCCGCAACCCAACAGGAAATGTTGGCTCATGCAAAAGGTCAGATGAGGGCATCAAAAGGCACGCAAAATTTAGACATCTCTACCTCACCCGATCGAGAAGATAAGGGAACTACAAACACCGACTTAACCCGAACAACTAACAATACGGGTGGTGCTTCACAACAGGCAGCAGCTGCTGCAGCAGCAGATTTCGCAGTAGTAACTGCAACCCTTAATATTAGAACCATTGGAGAAGAGTAGTTCTATTTTATACGATGTCGATTCTTTCTAATTTGTGCGTACCCTAAACAACGATGAGTGGTATCAGATTGGAAGCTGCCAGATGCTATCACTCATCCGTTAATTTTAATACCAAACAGGACGGACACATTTCCCCTTGATAAGAAGGGGGGCAGAGGCTAAAAAGTCATTATTTCAGTGATTTAACCTCACCTCTCTACACGTTATCGCTTTTGAGGACATTGCGTCCGTGCTGTCTCTCTTTGTAGCGCAAACTTTTAGTTTACGTTTTGTGGAATGGCGCAAACTAAAAGTTTATTTTATAGTAATGAAGTTTATTTTACAGTAATACAGTAATAAAGAAGAAGGATAGTATGTTATTATGGAGAATATTTACTACAAAACTTGTTGGATACTTGCTGTTTTTTTGACCATCGGCTGCATAACTTTTTCAGGGTGTGCAGCACGTACGAATACAGCTACTCCAAACCAAAATACAAACGTTAAAGCAACTTCTAAGAGTTTAAATAGAAATCCATCAATTTACCAACTCGTTTCAGCACCTGATCCATACCTCGGTAATAAAATAGAAGTTTCCGGGGAAGTCTACAATATTGTGACCCTTAAAAAAAGTATCGTTGTAGGTATATCAGATAAAAAGATAGCTGAATTCTTGGAGTGTGAGTTTCTTAAGGCAACTCCCCCTCCTGCCGACTTGAAGGAAGGACAACAAATCATTGTCATAGGAAAAGTCGACGTTATTAAAGACGTTACATTCCTCAGGAATTGCCGTGTCAAAAATTCAGAATGAACACAAACGAAGGACAGGATGCAGACGAAGTTTCCTTGGAATCCTTAATTCTGAGAGCTGTTATCCAACAAACTTACTGTGCCATCAAACGTTCCCAACTCCTTACATTTATCTTTTAATAAAACAATTGAACTCTACGGCGACAGAGCTGGCGGACAAGGAGATTTTGAATTTGCCGGATTTGCCGAGCTGAAAGAAGCGAAGATTGTTTTATTGAAAGGAAATACCGAAAGTCTTGAACAACCTGCCGATTGGAGACGCTTTCTCCGATTAATCAATCTTGCGCAACGCCTTGAAAAACCAATATTATTGTGGAACCTCCCTCTTGTACACATCGCAACGATTCAACACGCAACTTCGTTAGCATTAGGGAACGCAATTCAGAACACTAAATTGCAACTACTAAAATTACCACAACCCATTATAGCGTTTTTTGATAGCGATTATGAATGGAACGATCTTATAGCAGAACTTGGATGGGCGGATGGGTGTATTATAGTTAAATCCGAGAAGGAAAAGTTGTCAGCACTGTCAAAGTTGAAACGACAGAATCTCAAAATTGTGAGCGAACAAGATGATATACCCCAACAAATTTTGGATACTTTACAAGAGGTATCAAAGATAGACAGAGAAAAATTAGTTGTTACTCGATTAGAATCTTTTTCCTATTCTATAAAATTGTAGCGTAAACTGTCAGTTTGCGCACTTACAGGCACAATCTGTATGAAGATTAATTTATTAATTCGGTAATTTCCCATCTACACAAGTCATGTGCAAGCCTCTGCTGGCGAGGTTTCCTAACCTCGCTAAATTACCGATTTATTTTCTTAATCTTCATACAGATTGTGCTACAGAAAATAGGTGCCATGAATAATTTACCAAAATTTCCTGTGACCGTTGTCGGAAGCATGCCACGCTCAAGAACGGTAGCACGGGCATTGCGCAACAGACAGAAGGGGCGTGTTTCAGATACTGACTTCGATATGATCGCAGACGATGCGGTGATTGAAAGTCTGAAATTGCAAGAAGCAAACGGTGTCGATATTGTCAGCGATGGAGAACAACGACGCGACAACTTCTATTCCTTTATTACACAGTGTATAGATGGAATACGATTAATGACTCTTGCAGAGATGCTTGATTATGTTGAAGACAAAGCAGCATTTGAGCAACTACTCAACGCTTTAGATGTCCCCGCTTTTGCGCTAAAAAATCCGGTTGTTGATGAAAAATTAAAACGCATCTCACCACTTGTACTAAACGATTATCTGTTTCTCAAACAGCACACGACAAAACCGATAAAAGTGACCCTTCCCGGTCCATATCTTTTGACCCGATCAATGTGGGTTAAAAAATTATCCTACGATTTTTACCCCGATAAGGAATCCTTAGGCGATGATGTTGTTGCAATACTTCGGCAGGAATTGCAGGAGTTACAGGAGGCAGGCTGTGAATTTGTGCAATTTGATGAACCTGTGCTAACTGAAGTCGCTTTTACAGGACCGCATGAAACCCATACATTTATGTGTGCCGCCCTTTCAGAAAAGAGCAGCCCGGAGGAAGAACTTGATTTCGCGGTCCAACTCATGAATCGCGTCGTTGAAGGAATAGATGAAAAAATGAAAACTGCCCTCCACGTCTGTCGTGGTAACTGGAGTCAACAGGAAGATGTACTACTTCGCGGATCTTATGATCTTCTGATACCCTATTTTAGCAAAATGAACGTCAATCAGTTTGTGTTGGAATATGCAACAGAACGCGCGGGTAGTATTGATGTCCTCGGTGAACTTCCTACGGACAAAGAGATTGGACTCGGTGTTGTTGACCCACGTACAACTGAAGTAGAATCTGTTGATTTCGTGTTAGCCAAGGTACATGCACTCTTAAAGCATAGGAGCCCTGAACAGATATATCTAAATCCAGATTGTGGATTTGGCACATTTGCTGATCGTCCCGTAAATACAACAGAAATTGCCGTTCAAAAGCTGCAAACGATACATAAAGCAGCAGAGATTTTGCGTTCAGAAGTATAAGGTCTGCTATTTTTACTATCTTTTTCCATGGCTGTTTCTCAATATAGTTAGAAGGGTGTGTAAAGTTTTGTCACTTGAAGGATCCGTGCTTGTGTTTTCTATGCGTTTATGCTACAATTCCCTCAATTAAGAGCTCTTGATCTGATTCACACATCTGTTACGCTAAGGAGAATGATGATTTGATACATCTATTTGGAGAAGCTTATGATAGAATACAACTGCTTCGCCACTTGGGGGATATATCACAAGTAGCTGAGGCTAAGATATACCAACTGACTGATGGAAACGAAAAAGGCACGGATGCAATCGGTTTTCGAACAGGTTCAGGGTTGAATTTTACTGTTCTGCCAAACCGCGGGCTGGATATATCTTATGCCGATTATAACGGAATTCCATTATGCTGGCGTTCAGGTACCGGCGATGTGGCGGCAACACATTATGAACCTGAAGGTCTCGGATGGCTACGTGGATTCTATGGCGGATTGCTTACAACATGTGGTATGACACAAGCTGGGGCACCTAACGTAGATGAAGACATAGAACTTGGGCTCCACGGCAGAGTTTCTCATATTCCTGCGAAAAATGTTTGGGTGGATAGCCGTTGGGAAGGTGACCGTTACATCCTCTGGGTACAAGGAAAGGTTACAGAAACCACCGCATTAGGTGAGCATTTGTGCCGTACACGGCGCATCTGGACAGAATTGGGATCGAATAAACTGCATATTGAAGATATTGTTGAAAATCTTGGATATCAGGATTGTCCACACATGTACCTTTTCCATATTAACATCGGTTTTCCAATACTCGCTGATCGGAGTGAACTCGTAGCACCTTCCTCCCAGGTAACGCCTCGCGATGAACACGCCAAAAACAATTTGTCAAACTATAACTTCGGAGAACCACCCACTGTGGATTTCCAAGAACAGGTCTACTATCATGAAATGGTACCTGATGTTGACAACCACATTCGCGTTGCGCTCATCAACCGGAGTTTTAACGACGGTCAAGGCATCGGAATCGCCGTGCGATACCACAAAACACAATTCCCACATTTTGTCCAATGGAAAATGTGTGGTCAAGGTGCCTACGTGATGGGTTTAGAACCATCAAACTGCCGAGTTGAAGGTCGAGCATCAGAGCGTGAAAGCGGAACTTTACAACATATTGAACCTGGCGGCCGCCGCCACTATGAAGTCGAAATCAGTGTCCTGACATCCAATGCTGAGATTGACTCACTTGAAGCAAAAATCTCGCAAAACTAAAATAACGCCCCATTCGAAGCGGATATGCTTCGGCTATCTGACTCTAAGGAGAAATAAAATGAACAAACGTTTCACTTTACCACTTATCGTTGTCTCACTCTTGACAACTATTTTATTTGGCACTTATTTTGTAACCCAACCCATTAACGTTGCACAGGCTGACGGGCACGAAGCTGGCGCGCCCACCCAAAAATCCGAGGTTACCCTTCTTGAAATTCCTAAAGACAGTGTCCTACATTTAATACCTGACACCACCTTAGGTGTAATCTATTGTCCCAGTTTGCTTGATTTAGACGACAGAATTAACGCTGTAGCATTAGAACTTGTCCCGCAAGCTGGTCAATCACCAGAACTCCTTGCCCAAATTTTGGCGAGTTCCTTCGGTGCCGGCTTTGAAAGTTTAGCCGAATTAGAAGAGATCGGCTTGGATTTAAACCAAGATTTTGCTGTTTTCCTAACGAGTTTGGACCCGCTCAGTCTTTCCGCAACCGTACATCTAACTGACCCAGAGGCAATGAAACAGGTAATTGAGACTGAAGCGGAAGGCAGTGAGCCTATCCAATATAACGGTGAAACCTATTGGAGTTCTCCCGAAGGCAGCGGCAGCTTTGCCATTTTGGAGAACACACTTGTCTTCTCACAACAACCTGAAATCTGTCAAAACGTCATTGATATTAGTAAAGGGACAATGAAGTCTATCGTTGCCAATCAGGGTTATGCTTCATTCCTAACTAACATTATGAAGGGTACTGATCAGTTAGCAGTTCACTTCGATTTGGAATCTGTCATTGCCCCCTTTAGTGAATCAATCAGAGAAGAATTATTCTCATCGATTGATACCGTTGAAAGCGATCCAGCATCCATGGGTGCGGTGCCGATGATGGAAAATATGTTTAGCATGGTTATAGATTTTATTAAAGAGTTAAAATCTATCGGTGCAACACTTCAAGTTGAAGGGACTGATGTGCAGCTTGCAACGTTCCTGCAATTCAAAACGGATGGGCAAATTCAAACAAAATTAAAGGAACTCACTCCAAATGAATTTGTACTACTCGATCACTTGCCAAACGGTGCCTTCATTAACGGGGCATTCCAAGGCAACCAACAGTTACTGGCAGAAATGAGTTTGACTTGGATAAAGCCTTTTTTGAAAGATAATGCAGAACAGAATAAAGTTTTTGAGGATCTTCTCCAACAGATGAAAGGTGTTTATGAATCTATGGGAGATGAATGGAGTTTCTCCGCCAACTTTAAAGATAATATTATCCCTGATTATCTCGTTATCTATTCATTGAAAGATGAGCAAAAGGTAAAAGATTATTATGAAAACCAGTTTCTGGATTTTCTCCAAAAAACAATGCAAATTATGAAAGATACACTGGGGGATATGCCGCAGCTTAGTATGTACGATGGTGTTTATGTTGGAGAACCAATAATGCATAACAATGTTGAAATTAAAACCTTGGTTTTTCCCAATTTCGGTGCTGTTTTCGTAGATATGCCACCTGAAACTACGAATTTGATATCTCAGGAATGGCATTGGTCTTATGCTTTTTCAGAAGGGCATCTCTTTTTCGGTGTAGGTGGTCCTGAGATGGTTAAGGCAGCACTTGATAGCAAAGCGAAAATGGGTGAAAGTTTATCTGAAAGTATGAGTTATCAGAAGCTTATTGAGAAGTTGGGAAAGGAAAACAACTTGTTTTTGGGAATTTCCCCCTTAGCCTTAGCGAAAAGTATTATGAATATGGCGGGAAAGACTGATCCCAACGTTGCAGCACAAATGCAGATGTTCACAGCTATCATCGGAGGGATTCCCGAAGCCTATAGCATCGGTATTTCAGGGAAAGTCCAAGATGGCGGAATTGATGCTAAACTACTTTTGACCCTCGGTGACTTCAAGCAGTTGATTCAAACCTTTGCGATGATGTCTCAAATGGGACAGATGCAATAAGACTTCGGACTCGTCCACAACTTGGTTGTGGACGAGTTTTTTGTTTAACTTTTTTGGTGTTTATGGTATTATATCAAAATTGTTTGCAGTAGCGCGCGGTTGAGAGGGTTCGTCCGCTTCTGCATCGTTATTTAGGGAAAACCCTCTGAAAGAGTATTACTTACCTAAGGAGGTAAGCTGTGCATACACATAAAAGTTTCATAAACCGCTTTTTCATGAAAAAGCGGAAGTATCAATATTTCTTCGGGTTTGGCATGGTGTTTATGCTAATTTTTGCTTCATTCGCGATGGCTGGTACCTTTGAAAAAACATTAGAAGCAGCTGAGGCAGCAGAACCCAAGAAAAGCCCTATAAAAATCGGCGGGGCGATGCGGGCCAATTACGTATACGGAACTTACACAGATGGCAGAGGGGATGATAATGGTGATGTCGATCTTGAGATTCTCCGTGTCAATGCTGACCTTGACTTTCATAACATCATTGGTAGACTGGAATACCGTTGGTATCCAAGGTGGTTCGGAGCTTCTAGCGGTTACAGTATGATACATACTGCATGGTTAGGATATAATTTTGAAGATTTAGGAACGCTTAAAGTAGGTATTGTCCGTGTTCCTTTTGGTCCAGGACCTTACGGTGTTTCTTCAAGCTGGTTTTTTGACCAGCATTTTTATGTCGGTCTCTCAGATGATCCTGATTTGGGTATCAGCTGGAGCGGTTCTCTTGATAATTTGATTTATGATGTCGCTTACTATTTACAAAGTGAATTCCAAACCGACGGGTCTAGTCTCAACAGCTCTCGATACGCTTATGACGTTGTGAAACGTAAAGTTGAGAACGATGAGCACGGATATGATGAGCAACATCAATTTAACCTCCGTGCAATCTATGCAGTTGAGGACATCGCTGACGTAGGTGTGTCGCTTCAATACGGGTTACTCAAAGCAACAAATGTAGGGGACGATGAGAGCGGAAGTCACTACGCTCTTTCCGCACACATGAAAAACTCGTATGCCAACTTTACTCTCTTTTCACAGTTCTCCTATTACGCCCATAATATCGCTGACGAAACGCCTTGGGGCACCGGAGACCTGATTCTCATGGGAGCTTACGATTACGCATCCCCCGTCGCTTCAAAGGGAATAATACCCGCTATATCGCTGCGGTACAACGGTATAGATACATCAGGTATCTCCTGGCTTGACAGTGTCACGCCTTATGTGGAATGGAGCTCTATCATTAAAACAGTGGAGCAATATAACCCAAGCACTCTTGTAACAATCGGAGCAAGTTGGACGCTCTACGGCGCACTATATGTTTATAGCGATTTTGCACTTTCTGATGGCAACCCCTTTGTTGGGAACGATGGGGCTGGTGATCTTGCTGCAAACGAAGATAACGATGAGAAAAAGCAGAATTGGAGACTAAACCTTAACTTCGGGTACTATTTCTAATTGGTGTACGCCATTCTAAGGGGAGCGCGCTTTGTTAGCGCGCTTACCATTTCTAAAAGGAGAATCTTGAAATGAACGAAGAAGGAAAACAACCCCAACAGATGCCACATCAGATTGATGAAGGCAGGTACAAAAAACTGTTCGGTTTAGATATTTACTTAACACCTGTATTCGTAATTTCCAGTATCACTATTGTTGCTTTTATCGTCGGTTCTCTCATCTTCCAAGAAGGTGCTACAACACTCTTCGGAAATGTCCGAGTGTGGCTTACCACAAACCTTGATTGGCTGTTCATGATCACTGCTAACCTCGTCTTTCTCTTTTGTTTGGTTGTGGCACTCTCGCCACTCGGCAAGGTGCGGCTTGGGGGAGCAGATGCAAAACCGGAGTATTCCTACTTAACTTGGCTTGCTATGCTTTTTGCAGCAGGTGTGGGGATAGGGCTTCTGTTCTTTGGTGTGTCGGAGCCGGTTACCTATTTTCAGGGGGATAGTGGTGTTGTTAAATATTCGCCGCTTGGGACAGAAACGGTTTATGAAGCAAAGGCAATTTACAATGCTGAAGATATCCCTGCCATGGACGATCCCGCTTATGACCCTGAGGCAGATTACAGTGTAAAAGATGTTCCTGACATCATGGATCCCAAAGTTAAAACGGCGGCTTCCTTGAGTATCGCAACAACAGTTTTTCACTGGGGACTACAAGGATGGGCGATCTACGGTGTTGTTGGACTCGCCCTTGCATTTTTCGCCTATAACCGCGGGCTTCCACTCCTCATCCGATCCGCGTTTTACCCTATATTTGGTGATAGAATATGGGGTTGGACAGGACACATCATTGATACGTTTGCTATTTTTGCTGGGATTTTTGGACTTGCTACTTCACTCGGTTTAGGGGTGCAACAGGTAACTTCCGGGCTTGACCATCTGTTTGGGATACCAGCAAACAACTGGACCATGATCCTGCTGATTGTAGGGATTACCTGCATAGCACTCATATCAGTGATGACAGGTATTAACGTTGGTATCAAACGTCTCAGCCAATTCAACATAATTCTTGCGTTTGTTTTGCTGTTAACTATTTTTGTTCTGGGGCCAACACGTTACATTTTCCAAAGTATGTTCGCTGGACTTGGGACCTATGTCATGAAGATTGTACCGCTCAGTAACTGGGTCGGACGCGAGGACACCGGCTTCTTTCACGATTGGACAACCTTCTATTGGGCATGGTGGATTGCCTGGGCACCATTCATCGGCACATTTATTGCCCGTATATCAAAGGGGAGAACCGTTCGCGAGTTCGTTATCTTCGTGTTGCTGCTACCCACATTGCTATGTTTAATCTGGTTTGGCGCATTCGGCGGCACTGCTATCCATCAATTCTTAACTGATAGCTACACCGGCGTAACTGAACAAGTTGAGAATTATAATTACCCAATCGCTCTGTTCGAAATGTTAGGCGAACTACCGTTGTCATTGCTTCTCTCATGTGCTGCAATGCTGTTGACAATCATCTTTTTCGTAACCTCATCCGACTCCGGCTCTCTGATTATCGACATCATAGCAGCAGGTGGTAAGGTCGACGCGCCGGTTCCACAACGTGTGTTCTGGTGCACTGTAGAAGGATTAGTTGCTATAGCATTGCTACTTGGTGGAGGTTTAAAGGCATTGCAGGCTGCATCGCTCGCGACAGGTTTTCCCTTTGCAATTGTGCTGTTAGGCATGGGAGCTTGTGTCTTGGGTGGGCTCATTAAAGAAAGACGTGAATCCCAACATTGAAAATAAGAATTTGATGAGATAATTGTTATACACAGGGGCTATAGGTGCCGATGCTATGCGTATATTCAGCACCTATAGCCCTCCCTTCTATAACCTTGTTTCACAAAAATTGGCGACTCGGATCCTTCTTGACTTTTACCAGCTTTTAACATACAATATTTATGTTGTTTACCAATTTCGGAGAGCGTAATGTCAGACTCAAAGAATCACAATACTTCTACAAATCCAGAAGAATTTGTTCGTCTTGTAACTCAAATGGAGGAACGGGAGAAGGTTGAATCACGCCTATATGAGCAGATCATAGAAGTCAAGAAAGACCTTAATGACAGAATGGACAGATTGGAAAACGTTTGCAATGGGTGGTTACAACTGCTATAGCTGTCACAGGTATCGTTGTTGCCATAATTGTTAAGTTTCTGTAATTGTGCAAGGGAGAATAACAATGTTAGAAAATTCACCAGGGTTGGAAAGATATACACCTACCCGCTTAGATTGGCTCTTAGTCTTGTTAAATGCACGTTTTCAGATTGAGCATCCGTTTCGCCTTTACTTCAAAACGGGCGATGATGGGAAAAGTATCTACGTGGTAGCAAGTTATTCCGCTGATGTGGATAAAGAACTCCTGGAGGAATGGATCCATAAAGCGAAAGATGTTGTTTTAGACGTGGCTGCGGGATACGGATGGGACTCTTGGCTTGAAGTTAAAGTGGATATTGATGAAAAAGAATAAGTTTCAAAGGTTTACTATACGAACAAACCTACACCACAACAACCTACAAATCCAATGCTAATTGATGACCATCGCCCACCTAATTGGCATTAACCCTTAGAATTAGGACGGAACATGTTTATGAGTAGTCCGTATAAATATGTTGGACTCCCTCTCACACCACTCATGGCGCAAGAACTTATCTTAGAGTTATTCATAGAACAGACTGTTCACAAGCAAGAGATGACAGATATTGTTGAGTCAACACATCTTGAACGTGGAGGAAATCCGCCGAGGTCTAAGCAAAACCCTATTACCCGATCACTGACTCTCCTGAAAGAAATGGGGCTTGCAGAGAATCCAATGCAAGGTGTCTGGTCTATTTCTCCAAATATCAAAAATAGTGTTGAAGATACTTCATAATACCAAAAACCAGACTTATAAAAAGAAAAACTTGTGAAAATACTCGGAATTGATACATCTTGTGATGAAACAGCCTCCGCAGTTGTTGCTGACGGGCGTGAAGTCCTATCAAATATAGTTGCTTCACAAATAAAAGCACATCAGGAATATGGTGGCGTTGTGCCAGAGTTGGCATCGCGTAAACACATTGAAGCAATCAACTATATCGTCAATAAAGCGTTGACTGAAGCAGAGGTGGCGTTTGATGATATAGATGCTATAGCTGTGACAAATCGTCCCGGACTCATCGGGGCGTTGCTTGTCGGTGTTGCATCAGCAAAAAGCCTCGCCTATTGCCATAATCTCCCCTTACTTGGCATTAATCATATTGAAGGACATATCTATGCCAACTACATGGTGCATGATACATTGACTTTTCCCCATATCTGCCTCACTGTCTCTGGCGGACATACATTGCTTGTGGAAGTGCATGAAGGGTGGAAATATAAAGTCCTGGGAACGACACAGGACGATGCAGCAGGCGAAGTTTATGATAAGGTAGCAAAGTATCTCGGACTCGGTTTCCCCGGCGGTAGAATTATTGACGAATTGGCACAAAAAGGCAATCCTACAGCGATAGACTTTCCACGTCCTATGCTCCGTAGCGGTGATTACCAATTCAGTTTTAGTGGTGTTAAAACGTCTGTCCGATATTTTGTGGAGAAGGCAGAACGTGCAGGAACAATCGCAAACGGAGAAATAAGCATTGAAGACATTGCTGCCAGTTTTCAGACAGCAGTCGTTGATGTGCTTGTGGCAAAAACCGTTCATGCTGCAAAAGCTACTGGCGCGCGTACTATAACGTTAACTGGCGGAGTCGCAGCGAACAGCCACTTGCGATCTTCTCTCAAAGATGCTGCTAACGAAATCGGTGCAGATGTCTACTATCCACCGATTAATCTATGTACAGATAATGGCGCAATGATTGCTGGAATCGCTTACGAAAAATATCAGCAAGGACTTCGCGATGAACTTTCTCTCAATGCTGCTGCGAACGGTTCAATCGTTGATGTTTAAATGGAGTAAGACACTTGGGATCGGATGTACGTATTAAATCAGCAGTAGATTGCCTAAAATCCGGGGGAATTATTGCTATTCCTACCGATACGGTCTACGGGATAGGCGCTGACCCATTTAATGTTGATGCAGTGCAAAAATTATATACGTTAAAAGGGAGACCGGAAGAAAAACCGATCCCCTTAGTTCTCGGTTCTGTTGAAAATGTCCAACAAGTTGCCCAAAACTTACCAGACTTCTTTTTTCATCTTACAAAAAAGTTTTGGCCTGGCGGACTAACAATCATTGTCCAGTCAAAAAACCTGCTTCCGCAGCTAACCGCTGGTGGAACCACCGTTGGATTACGTATTCCAAATCAACCGCTACTATTAGAGATACTTCAGGCATTTGGCGGACCGATCGCGATTACAAGTGCGAATCTTTCAGGACAACCCGCATCAACATCTCCTCAAGAATTTGGAAGCGAACTTTCTTCAAAAATTGATTTTATTGTAGACGATGGAAAGACACCCGGTCCCGTCCCATCAACAGTATATGATATATCCGTTTCACCCCCACAAGTTCGTAGAGAGGGGGTTATTCCCTCCGAAACCCTTGCCAAGGAGTTGATGTGTTACAACAGACTTTTAAACAACTCCTAAAATTTCTCACAACGCCAACCGGACATTGGGTCATCCTTGGGTTGGGATGTTTTATTATATTAGCGGTTGTTTACCACAGATGGCGGCAAATTCCAGGTTTAACGGTAGAGATAATACAAGATGGGACCTGGTTTATCAATCGTGATGATAATAACCGCTTAGCGATTGTGGTTTCGCTCCACTTGATTAATAAATCTGGCGCACCAATTCAGTTTTGCAGATGTAAATTAAGTGGTTACGCCCCAAAATCACCACCAGATCAACTATTTTTAGAAGGGTATGATAAAACCATTGAACTCACTTATCCGAACTATGACTCATTTTCAGAAATCGTTGGACAATCTGAAAACCTCAATTCCGCTTATGTTCTCAATCCCTATACGGAACAACGCATGTGGGTTTATTATGAGTCCGGTATCGTAACGTTGACCAACATGCTTCGCGCACCGATTGTGCTAAGAGATATAAATCGAAAGCGGAAATCATTTCAAGTTGCTGTGCCTCGTAATATGGAACAGATTCAGTTGTATCGTGAAGCAGCAATGCGTTGGTAAGTTGATTGCAGTTAGTTAAATTAAGTGTCTATCCAATATTCCTTCCCCATTTCACTACTCCAATTTATTTGCCATTTTTCCATCTGTGTGGTATCCTATATCTTCAAGGAGGGATATAGAACCTGTGGCATTTATAAATGACATCGCAAATGAATTTATTCGAGAAGAAATTGAAGAATATCTTGAACGTCCTGATGAAATTGAGTTTTTCATTGAAATGTTCTCCCAAGCAACGCCCGAAATGCAGGACATCGCCGCTGCACTGATTGATGGTGACCATCATACCGTTGATGAATTGACCGAAGAAGCACTTGCAGAAGGCACAGAAGCACTTGAAATTATGGATGATGGGTTAATCTTAGGGATGGGTATAGTTGGCATCAAGTTTCGCGAGAACTTTATCTTTGTCCCCGAAGTTCTGGCATGTGCAAGAGCAATGAAGGCGGGCATGGCACATATTGAACCCATTCTCTCCGATTCGGGGATTGAACCTGTCGGGACGGTGATTATGGGTACCGTCAAAGGCGATCTCCATGATATTGGTAAAAACTTGTGCATTATGATGCTGCGCGGCGCAGGTTTTGTCGTCCACGATTTAGGTGTGGATACCTCCGAAGACGAATTCATTGAGGCAGTAGAAGAATTTGAAGCACCAATTTTAGGAATGTCCGCACTGCTAACGACAACAATGCCGAATATGGGCAAAACGATTGATGCTTTTATTGATGAAGACTTACGTGAAGAAGTGAAAATTATGGTCGGCGGTGCCCCTGTCACACAAACATTTGCAGATGATATGGGGGCAGATGGATACGGTAAGGACGCTTTGGCATGTGTCGCATTAGCAAAACATTTTCTTGAAGAAACAGACGAAGAATGGTAATCCTTCGTTGGATTGTATATGAAAAAAATAGACAAGAACGAATACGAAAAACGGCTCAATAAAATAACACAAATTTTTGAGGATTTAGTCGTCCACGCAGACGAACAGTCAACCTACCGCTGCCCTTACAAAAATCGGTTTGACCACTGCACCGCAAAATTTGGTTGCCGAAACCAACGCAAAATTGATGAAGGGACCGGTCTCCTTTGTGTTGGAGACGACAAATTAGATTATCGCAGTGCATGGGAAATAGATGAATCCGACGAGACGAGACAGACACACGAGAATGCAGAAGGCACAATCACCTGTGAAGGCAAGGTGTATCAACTCTCTCCGGGAAAAACCGTTTTTGATTATGCAGACGATTTAGCTGTACAAGTTCCTACCTCCTGCTTCCGCACAGGACAATGCCACGAGTGTATTGTTGAGATCAAACAGGGCATGGAGAGCCTTCGTCCTCCCAACGAGGCAGAGGCATTCCTCCGAGACAACTATCGCCTCGCTTGCCAAGCCATTGTTTTGGATGTAGATGAGCATATTGAATTCACACCGCTGCGACGCACACCAAAAATTCTGACACATACTGACACAGGAGACGATACCGCCCTATCTCTGAATCCGCTGGTCACACATCGTGATGGAATTGTCTATTACAACAACGAACCGATTGATCGATATAGAGGTCACCTCTATGGACTCGCTTTAGACATCGGCACAACTACTGTGGTAGCAAATCTCGTAGATTTAGAAAATGGTGAGACTGTCTCTGTCAGTTCCTTTGAAAACCCGCAACGTTTCGGTGGCAGCGACATCATGCACCGAATTTCCTATGATGGAGAGTTTGAGGGTGAGTTACGTAAATCACTGATAGCAGCGTTGAACAGCCAAATCATGGAAATGTGTGAAAGACATGACTTTGTTCGGCAGGAAATATACGAAATCGTTGTTGCGGGTAACACAACAATGCGTGACATCTTTTTCAGACAGGATGTCCAGAGTATAGGACAAAAGCCGTATAAATCTGTCATTGAGCATGAATACCGTGAGGGCATCCGTTCAACGACATCATTAACCGAAAAATCCCGTAGACTCGGTATCCGTTCCAATCCGAAGGCGATGGTCCATAGTTTGCCGTTGATCGCAAGCCACGTTGGTGCGGATGTCGCAGCAGATTTAGTGGCAGTTGACATGCAATCCCAAGACGAAGTTATTATGTTAGTTGATGTAGGCACGAATACGGAGGTTGTTGTTGGGAATGCAAAGCGGATGGTTGCGGCATCGTGTCCAGCCGGTCCTGCATTTGAAGGCGGCGGCATAGAATACGGAATGCCCGCTTATCCCGGTGCAATTGAATCAGTGAAATGGGTTGACGGTAAGATTAACTACGAGACAATTGATGGAGAGAAACCACAAGGATTATGCGGTTCAGGACTTATTTCACTGCTTGCTGAGCTTCGCAGACATAATCAGATGAGTGCAAAAGGCGTTTTTGCTGATAGAAAACAGCGAATTATGCCGCTTTTACCTGAACACGGCATTACCTTCTCACGCGATGATGCAAGTAACTTGGCACAAGCAAAGGCTGCAAACTACTGCGGGCAATACATTGTTCTCCGTCATTTCGGCTGCTCTCCACAAGACATCACTAAACTCTTTTTAGCAGGTGGATTTGCCAATTATGTTAACCTGCAAGATGCTATTGACATAGGTTTTCTCGCACCTGTACCTGAAGATCGGGTTGTCAAAATTGGGAACGCAGCAGTAGGCGGTGCAAAAGCAGTCCTACTTTCAAGAGAAAAACGTGCAGAGATTGAGGAATTTGTTAAAAACATTGAACATATAGAACTTGAGACGACTCCCGATTTCTTTGAAATTTTTGTTGAGGGATGCCAATTCAATCCAATGCCTGCAGATATAATGAAGACGTAAGGAGAAAACACAAAGCGTGAAAACTTTTCGTGAACGTTTAAATTCTGAAAAACCAATACTATATGATGGCGGATTTGGATCACAATTGTTTGCTCGCGATATAGTACTCGCAAACAGCGCGCTTGCTAACGAGTTGCATCCTGCTGATGTTGTTGATATCCATTCAGACTATATCAGTGCTGGGGCAGAGGCAGTCGGCACGAATACATTTGTCGTATCGCCACTTCACCTGCAAATGGCAGGGCAAGACAAATCAGATGCGCACCGACTTACACGCCTCGCCGTACAGCATGCAAAAGATGCTGTAGCGGAGAGTGAAAGAGATATTTACATAGCAGGTTCAGTAGGTCCGTCACCGGGTGCCATTGAAGCGGACAGCGGCGACACAACATTCGGCATTCCAAATGATGAAGTTCGGGAAGCACATAAACTTGTTATCCGGACACTTGCAGAAGAAGGTGTAGATTTCCTCTGTCTTGAAACAATGTTTTCCGCGAAAGAAGCTGCAATTGCTGTTGATATTGCCCGCGAGACAGAACTCCCTATAGCAGTGAATATGACATACAAATGGACAAAAGAACGCCGCACTGGTAAAGAAATCTATAAAACCGATTGGGGACATTCTGCTGCTGACCTACTTCAAATGCTTGCCAGCGGAGAGTTTTCGGGAGGGGACTCACTATTAGACTGCGTTGATATTATCGGTCTCAACTGTGGGGCAGAATCAAAGCGCACAGAACATTCGGGGATGCCTTACGCAATTACTGGAACACAACAATTGTATGCTGCCTTATCAGACATTGGAGTTAATGGTAAACGCATGATGGCATATCCAAACGCTGGCATGCCCCAGCTTGATGAAAACCATAAAACCGTCTATACACAAACACCGACTGAGATGGCAAGTCATGTTCCTGCGCTCCTTGAAGTGGGGGCATACTTAATTGGCGGATGTTGTGGCACAACGCCTGCACATATCAAGGCTTTCCGTGAGGCGATTGATGCGAACACGCGTTAAAATTTGTGGTATCACCAATCTTACAGATGCAGAAACAACCATTGATGCAGGCGCGGATGCCCTCGGATTTATCTTTGTGCCAGAAACACCACGTTACATTAAACCCGTTGATGCAGCTGAAATCATCCGAGCGTTACCTCCGTTTGTTACAACAGTTGGCGTCTTCAGAAATGCTGAACGCAAGGAGATTGAAGATATTGCCACGCAAACTGGGACCACATCTATTCAATTGCACGGCACGGAATCACCAGAATTTTGTACACAACTGTCATTACCTGTTATTAAGGTTTTTGAATTACAAAACGAAGAAGACTTACAAACCTTAGAAGATTACAATGTGAATGCCTGTCTCATAGATAAACCAAAATCTATTTCGAAGGGCACTGTCAATTGGGAATTGGCAGAGAAAGCCAGACTTCACACCAAAAAGTTGATCCTTGCAGGCGGTTTAACTCCAGATAATGTAGCAGATGCTATCCGATATGTTAAACCTTACGCTGTTGACGTTGCCAGCGGTGTTGAATTAGAAAAACGCCGCAAAAATCACAGAAAAATTAAGGCGTTCATCAAAGCAGTTAGACAAGCTGATGAAGTAAGAATCGAAAATGCAAACAATAACGTTAACCTATAAAAGACTCCCTGATAGAGTTAATTATTTTCAACAGCAACTGCTTTATGAAGACGAAGACGTTATTGTCACGTCTCAAAAGATTAAACCTTCTTCACCAATCATTCTGAACGGAGAGACAGTTTTAGGGGACAACTTCACAGCAATTTGGTTTGTATTTACTGGATTGTGGTACGACATCGGCAAAGTCTATAATCTTAACAACGAATGGACAGGATATTATTGCGATATTATGAAGCCAGTGAAGCGAAACTCAGACCAATTTGAAATTGTTGACCTATTCCTTGATTTGTGGGTCTCACCTGATGGTAGTTATGAAATTCAAGATGAAGACGAATTTGAAACTGCGCTTGAACAGGGGACTATAAGCACTGAATTGGCAGAAAAAGCGCGGAACGCGTTAGACGACTTAATCGGTGAAGTCGTGTCAGGAAAATTTCCACCCGAATTTGTAAAAAATTTCGGATATCAATAAACAATTGGAGACTTGACATGTCTATTTTAGCAATAAATGGCGGTGAACCGACCCGAACTGAGCCTTATCCTACATGGCCTACTCTTGATCCAGCAGACATAGAAGCGTTTGAGAGTATCTATAACAGCAGACAGTGGGGTGTCGGCGGGACAAAAGTGCCTGAATTTGCGAAACAATTCGCTGAATTCCAAGGAGCAAACTACGGTGTTTGTGTCAATAGCGGCACTACTGCCCTCTATATTGCCTTAAAAGCTGCGGAGGTTGGTCTGGGTGATGAAGTCATTGCCACCGCGTATACCTTTCAGGCAACAGTTGTCGCTATTCTGATGGCACATGCAGTACCTGTTTTTGTTGACACTGCGCCCGATAGTTTTCTGTTAGATGTCTCTAAAGTGGAAGATGCCATCACAGAAAAGACGAAAGCGATCCTGCCTGTCCACATCGCGGGTTATCCCGCTGATCTTGACGCACTTGTAGATATTGGCAATCGACATGACCTAAAAATTATAGAGGATTGCGCACAAGCACACGGGGCAGAATGGCGTGGCAGAGGTGTAGGGAGTTGGGGGGATTTCGGGTGCTTCAGTTTCCAGTCATCCAAAAATCTTTGTGCTGGTGAAGGCGGAATCGTTTTAATGAATGATCGTGAACTCTATGAACGCGCATGGGCACTGCACAATTGTGGTAGAACACCACCGGATGCTGAATTCGGTAATATAGAACCTTTTGGGGGAAACTTCAGAATGACAGAATGGCAGGCTGGACTTCTCCTCTCACGTTTGACACGGCTTGAGGAAGAGACAAACTACAGACACATGAATATGCGCTGGTTAGATGGTTGGTTTGGTGAAATTCCGGGTATTAAGGTAACACCACTGGATCCACGTGCAACACGATGCGGTTCTCACGGCTACAAAGCAATTTTCGATTCTGAAGAGTTTGAAGACATTTCACGTGGAACATTTATCAGTGCTATGCGCGCAGAAGGTATACCTATCGGATATTGGTATAACATGCCAATGTCCCGCGCATCGTTTCTAAAATCTAACTTGTTCGGTCAAAACCTGGATTTTTCCGATGTTCATTGTCCCGAAACAGAAAAAATATGCCAATCAGGACTTGCCTTCAGTCAGAATGTTTTAATGGGAACAGAAGAGGACATGGAAGACATTATTAAGGCAGCAATAAAAATCAGACGTAATGTAGGAGAATTAAAGGAAAGTGGATAATTAAAATCTTATAAATGAAGATTAATTTTTGATTCGGTAATTTTCTGTCCAATGCAGGTGTACCCCTTGCTGGCGAGGTTTCCTAACCTCGCCAAAGGACCGACTTATTTTATTAAACTTCATATAAAAGATGGCGGTTGACAACGAAAAAATTGTATTTTTTTACAATTTTACTATCCTTTTTATATATCAAAGACTCTATAATACCAAATACGTCCATAAAAGGAGATTTTAAAATGAGTAACGAACGTGAGACCCAAAAGGAAATTCGGCGAATTGTCCGAATGTTAGAAGCGACAACAGGACATCTTGAAAAAGCTTCTATATTAGACGGTTTATCCAGCGGAGAAGCAAGGTGTATCCGACAATTCAACAATGCTTTGGCGCGACTATATGATTTAGAAGCACTGCCAGAAGGGTTGTTTGACCCCTTAGACGAGGATGCGTCTGTCGGGGATATTGGACAGGCATATCATCAAGTTGCCACATACCTCAAAGAAGGGATGGGATTTGATTTCGACTTCGACTTTAAGAAAGAGACGGAAACGATCGGCAACGTCATGAAAGATGTTGGCGATGTTGTAGCTCGTAACATCTTCGGCGCAAGAGAAATGGATTCGGAAGATGTTGAATCTACGATTGAAGTTGTTGAAGTAGAGGAAGATAAACCTGATCCCGTTGAACCGCGCCTCGACAAATTAGAGGAACAGATGGAAACTGTCGTTGAGATCCTTCAGGAACTTCGGTCCAAAAAGAGTAAAAAGGATGAGAAAAAGTAGGACAGACGGTACTCGCGCATGATGAAGTAAACAAAAGAGCGCTTCAATCTTATAGGAGAACACTATGAAACGCACACAATACTGGGGGATTGCCGCCCTCCTTGTTCTATTGGCTGGAGTCACCATTTTATTGACTGGAGCCGCCGTGATGTGGTTTCGAAACGGACTAGATATCCGACAACTTGAACAAAAGGCTGCTGAAGCAACAAAAAAACTGGTAGAGGAAAGCAACAAGGAAAAAGAAACGCCAGTGGTGGTAAACGTCGGTAGTGTCAACACTGAGGAAGATAAAAAAGTAGAAGTCACTGATGCAGATATAGAGAAATTTCTCAAAGAACTTGCTGCAGAGGGAAAAGTCTCTGAGGCAGAGGTAGAGAAATTACTTGAGGATGTTGCTGCAGAGGTGGCAGAAAAGGCGAAGGGAACTCTCTCGCCTGAAGCGTTAGCAAAACAAGAAGATAGACGAAAGGCGCGGGAATTCTGGGACAAAATTCGCAATATAATTGGCGGGGGTATACACTCTTCTACGCATCCAGAAAAGATGCAAGAATTGGTTCGCCTTTTTGAAGAAGCCGCAGGAGGTCCCACTATACTTACCGACATGAATAATTTAGCAACGGTGCTCCATAAATATGTGGACACAAACGGTAATGTGCGTACTTCCGATCTCTTAAAAATTGCAGATTCCCATGAATCCGTACCCGGCGAATTTGGCGAATTCATGGCCTCCACTGCAACGTTTTATCGCAATTTGGCGCAATATGCTACTATTAAAGGTTACGATGAAATTAATATTTACGAGATAATTACAAATCCTCCTGATGACTTTGAAAAAGTTTTGAAGGAGTATTATGAGTCGACCAAATGATGCCTAAGCCTCGCGGAGAGTTTACAACATTATAGTCCACCCCATAATTATGGACACACTACGAATCAACGCTGAATAAGCGTCCGGTATTCAGCTGGTTCGGTTTCCTAACCGAACCAGTGTTTATTCAGACTTATAGTTCGGCAGAATACGCCAAATCAACGGTATGAATGCCATTTAGGCATTCCCCGTGTGGTATTCTGCATTGGTTAGGAAACCGCATCTACCGGAGGGTGTGCACATATTTTTTGGGTTTCACTATAATATTACCAATGCTTGAATGAATACATCCGTTGCCCGAAAGATAAACCCAAAATTGCCCATAGACTCCCCATAACAAACTCACCGAGCATTGCACCAAAAAACAGGGGCAGTGCCTTCCGATACGCACCAATGCCGCCGTGTCGAACAAGTATGGACTTTATGCCCCATGCTAAAAACACAGGAAACCAAAGTCTACCGAAGTTCCAATTGCCAGCAAGCGGATAGGCGAGTGGGTGCAGTTGCCACCAAATAAACCTTAACCGCATAAAAAGTGTGCTTAAAGTCAGAACAATTCCGAATCCGAAGAAACCGAGATGTCGCCATTCTGTGTCACTTGGAAATGTCAACCAACGTTGAAGGTCGTTAAATGCCTCTTGTCCGCGCCATGTCCCCAAACTGCCGTGTAGATAACCTGCATGGAGAAATGCCACAAAACCGATAAGCAGTCCAATAACGGATGATCCCCACATCACCCAAAGCAGTTGACGACTGCTGATTGATCCTTTCTCAGCAAGTTTAAAACCTTCAAGTTGATTCGGCATCGGTTGCGAACGGTAGTTTCGGGTAAATCCATATAGGAAGGAGAAACCTGTTAACGTTTGTGCCCCTATCTTTCTGGACCCAAAGAGTGAGGTTAGGAAAAAACTGGGACCTGCCCTATAAAAATCCTGTGTCGGTGTGCCAAGTTCGGCGCGCATCCGAGTGAACGCTAAAACCAGTATGAAATGGATACTGAAGAATCCCAGGATCCCCCACCATGACATGCCTGCCTTCAGGCAAAATCCGAACACAATAGCAATACTAATCAGAAAACCGAAAAACGCACTGCGATACCCTATCGGTTCACTTGACGAGTCAAGGTCAGTTTTCATACCGATAATATTTCGGAATACTTTCCATAAATGCTTATGCGTTATCCAGAGTGCAAAGAAGCACAACCCGAAGTATGCACCAAGCGATTGCATATCAATGTGAGGGTAACCGGGTGTCTGATTCAAACCTGACATAGACCCGAAAATGAGTTGCACCTTCCAAAATAGATAAAATACCCAACAAGATAACGACAAATCAAGCGGCATTAAAAAACCTATTCCTATGGCATAAGGATTCAGATGAATAGGGGTTGAACCGATAGCATTAAGCGGTTTTTCAGTGAACATCCGACCAATGTCATGCCGAATAGGAATGCCAGGGACAAAAGGAAATAGAAAATTGAGACCGTTTAGCAGATCAAGCCCAAATCCGACACCGAAACCGATCCAGAGGAGTCGGTTTTTATAGAAAACACTACCTTTCGTCATTTCAAAAGGGAGTAATATAATCGGGTAACTTAGCTTTTCGTGTTCGATCCACTGTTTGCGGAGAATCGCGCTCAGCATTATCATTGAAAAAGCGAGCGCAGAAAAGAAAAGCAACCAAAACAGTACAGGCGTGAGCCATGCCCGAATATGTTCTATTTCAAACAGATTAGATGTGCCTTCATAATAACCTGTCAAGGTGTGCCGATCCATCACAGCAATCCAGTCCGGAATGTATCGAAAAAAGAGGGATTGCCATTCATTTTCTGGCGTAGCAAACCAGCTGGCATGCCCAAGGATACACATAGTCGCTTGCAATAGATCATGCCCACAGACAACACATGCAAGCGTTACCATGAGATATGTTGTAAGCATTTCTGCTTGTGTGAGCTGCCATTTGGGAAGGTATCGTGTTAGGAATAGGTTACAGATTGCAACAAGGAAAAGCGTAAAGACGGCGTTGAAAAAGATCGCCATCGTGGTCGGATATTGTGTTGTCCATACGGTTTCCGTTTGAACAACAAGGTAGATATTGAGGGGAAGCGACAGCAGACCTATAATTATGGCACGCCACGTGATATTTTCAGTTGATAGACTTGGCGGTTTATCCATACGTTTGTATCGCTTTAATAGTGCTTAGAAAGATCGCTCAACGCCCAAAAATAGCTGCGGTTGTCCTGATGAGGTAGATAATGGGTCAAGTGGAAACGCGAGTTCAATCCGAAAAATACCTGCATCGCTTACTTTAGAAACACTACCGCGCACCCCAAACCCTACGCTCGGTTTGACTTCTTTTATATCAAATGTCCTATAACTATCCCAAATGTAACCAATATCCGTGAAAGCGGTCACACTTAAAACGAGGCCAAGGTCAACGATGCGGTTTTTAATAAAAGGTTTTGCAAAGAATGTCGCAACCTTGGTTAGACCGTCATTCATCTTTCTGAAGAAGTCACCACCGCAAAGGGTTCTACTTTCTAAACTTAGCACCATCATTTTTTCACCGTTAAACTGTCTCAGTCCGTATCCACGCAAACCGTTGGCAGCCCCTAACGTAACTTGGCTTTCACCGCGCCATCCGAACTGCATCTCTGTTTTAAATTGCGCGACAAACGTCTGTTGCAAATCAAATAAGCCGTTCTCACGAAATCCTGTATCTACTCTATATATGTCACCTGTGTTAAACACGTCACGGAAAAATAACGCGCTTCGTGCTTGCAGAACAGAACGTTCAACCTGATTAGTAAAACTTGTTGAAAAATCAATACGTGCTATGCCAAAAAAACGATCTCCACTTATCCAACCGCCATTAACACGGAGGGATGCATAATATTCGGTGCGCTCAGAACCGTATAACGGAGAAGCATATCCAAAGGAAGTGCTGAAGTGAGAACCTGTACTAAAATCTTCCTCGCCCCCCATGCCTCTGAGGAATCGTGTTTGATGAAAGCCGACATTTCTCCGACCAACAGTAATGCCTATACGTTTGATGTCACGATTAGATGGTGACGCGTCTGAAACCCTAATAGACTCAATTGGTAGGTAGGTTGTACGGTCTGAGTCAAACCCGAATCCTAAGTAGTTTTGATGATGACGGTCTCCAAAGTACTGTAGTATTTTGCCGGATGTTTTGTGCAGCGTTTGCTCAAAAATATCTGTTTTTTTTCCGTTTTCGTACCAACGGACTTGATTTATCAATTCAGAGATGCTAAAACTTGCACTCCAACGGCTTTTTAGGGTATATTGTGGGCGTTCCAATAAAACATGCCATGAATCACCTTCACGTTTCTGAACGTATTCACTATCAAAATTCCAATGAGAATTGACAAGACGAGGCATCCTATATTTCCAAGTAAAAAGCCCGCGAGTTTTCTCTCCCGCTTCCGTAATCCGCTCATATTTAATTTGCCCCGCTTGCCCAGACCCAAATATATTAGCTTCTCTGACTTGGGCAAGAAAATATCCGCTCTGGTTGTTAATTCCGGGGTCAAGCGCACCGGTTATAGAAAAAAGTTCTGTAACGGTAGCATGAATTGAAACCTTTTCCGATTCTTCATCCCATTTGGACTCAATCTTTGCTGCACCGATATAACGTTTCTGTCTTAAAATCCGTTCACTCTCTTTTTTGTCTGCTTCAATGTATACATCATTCTTTTGAAAAAGTAGTTCACGTATAATAACATTATCTTTGGTTTTCGTATTTCCAGATACCGTGATTTCCCCAATTCTCCCTTCATCAATCTTGATTCCAATATAAAAACCGTCGTCCAATTTTTTCGGATCTACGGTCACTCTTGCATAAACCAAACCTTTATTGTGTAAAAAACGAGCGATCTTTTCAGAATCCTTTTTCAATATCTCAGCATCATAGGGTTTACTAACGCTTGTTTGCATCAGATTCTTAATTTGTTCTTCGGAAAATGAGCGATTTCCCTCTACTACAAGACTACGGACAACCTCCGCTTGATTGCCAAAAACGGGTTGTGGATTGAGACAAAATATCACAATCAAATATAAAAAAGGACAGTGTAGACAAGCAGCAAACAGGCGCATAGCAGGACAGACAAGACTGTAAAAACTGAAAAACCTCTTGCAATCTACCATTATGTTTCACCTGCAGCGAATACGCTTTGACGGTTAGAAAGAAAACCTTCAAGGAGTAAAAGACAAACGGCTAAAACAAGCAATTCACCCCAAATTTCTCTGCCGTGTCTTTTGATGTCTAATGCTTCAGTATCCAATTCACCTACTTCATTCGTAGAACCGGTTTGGGCGTTGATGCGTTCAGATGCCCGCTGCAGAGAAATGGAACTCAAATCGGCTTCAGCAGATGAGATATTTACAGCAAAAAAGTCTCTGAATAGTCTATCTTGTGCTTTCACGTCTACTTGATAAATACCGGGGAGTCCTATAGACTCAAAACGTATTTCTCCATCTTCATCAATTGGAACCGCTATCATAGCATCTTCATCTGGGGATTCAAGTCTTTTTATCCACGCTTGTCCCCCTGAATTATGAGGATAACTGGCAGTGTATGCCTCTCCTACATTTATATTTTTCTGAGTATCACTGTGCATTACATAAAGAATACTATGTTGAAGGAGCGGTAAGAAATATGGATTAACAAGCAATTCGCTACTATTAGGTTGCTGTTGGAGGCTACAGTTAAAAAATAGAATATGGCTTTTACCTTGACGACGTTCTATAAGGAACGGGGTTTCATCCCCAAAACGTGCAATAATAGTTGCATCGGGAGCAGGCGTTACCGTCGTCCCTTGATAAAATTGTGGTCCATATTGACCTGAAAGGACATTCTCTGGAAAAATCTCAAAGATAGGATGTGTCTCCTCAAATTGACTTACTTGTTGCGGGACTTGCCAACTAATCGGTTGACCGAATTGCACAGGTGCCCACGATAGATTATAATTGGCAGTACCGAAAACAATTATGTTTTTCCCTTGACGCATGAACTCACGTAACTGTACTGCTCCCCTTGTAGAAATCTCTGGCACATCTGCAAGAAGGATGATGTGAAACTCTTCAAGTGGAAACGTATCAAATTCTGCAGGAGTACATGCAGTCGGTTGTATCATAGGTGCGCCCACAGTTTGCTTGCTTATCAAAGGATTCAGTGCCAATTTTAGATATTCTGTTTGTTCACCGACACAAAGCACCCGAATTTCACCGAGTGTTTCAAGCGCAAAATATCGACGGTTATCTGCATTTAAGCGATCATCAGTTAACGCAAAGTATCCAATATGTGTCCCTGGTGCCGAAAATGTATGTGTTAAAGTCGTCGTTATTGATTCATCTGCTGTAGCAGAAAAAGTCTGTGTTTTCTTTTTCTCATCTCCCACATAAAATGTTAGTGTCGTTTGTGCTACTGGGGCATCAGAATTATTTTTTATTGTAGTGTTCAAATGGAACGGCAAATCAACACCGATTAGTTGATGAGAAGGTAGAATTTCTTCAATATTTGTATTATGCGGAATCCTTTCGTTAACAGGTAACAGGACAATTCGAGACCCAGATCGATTAGCAACCGTTTCCCAATTATTCCAACCGTTTTGGGCAAAATCGGAAATAAGATAGAGTTCTTTATTCTGTTGGGTTGAGTCAGAGAGGATTTCATGCGCAAGTTCAACGCTTGATTGAACATTTGTAGCGCGATAGGATACCTCTGCGTTTTGTATTGCAGTAATCACACTTTCAACGTCAGGGGTCAGTTGTCGAAAGACAGGTTGTGGAATATCCGACATTAAAATCAGGCTGGCGGAATCTCCATGACGAAGAGAGCGAAGCACATCAGTTGCTAAGGTTTTGGCTTTCTCAAACCAGACACCATCAACGTCTTCATACCCCATACTGTAAGAATTATCCAAAACGATTACGACATCAGTTTTGGCGCGCACAGCAGCAAGCGGAAGACCCAGCGTTAGAAATGGACGTGCCAAAGCGAGGGCAATAAGACCTACAATTAACATCCGTAAAAGTAGGATCAGAAGTTGTTTAAGTTGTAGCCTGCGGACATTTTGGCGATGCGCTGCAACCAAAAACATCAAACTGCTAAAGTCTACAGTCACCGCTTGACGACGGCTCCATAGATGGATTAACAGCGGAATTCCAGCAGCCAATAAGCCGAAAAGAAAAAGTGGGTTAAGAAAAGCCAATCGTAATTTGCTCCTGTTGCCTGTATTACCTGTAAAAGGGATTTTTATTTATAGTGAACTTTGAAATTATTGGGACACTTTGATAAACCTGTTTTGGAGACATAACGGATAAGAGAAGTTGTAGCACAACCTGTTAGGTTGTGCATATTCGTCCGCAACCTAACAGGTTGCTCTACAGAAATGTCCCATTAATTATAGTTTTTACTATAAAACCCTTTAATCCCTTATTCAACAACATCTATTTCAAGTTGATTGAGAGTTCGAAAAACTCCTTCAGTGAATTCAACCATGGTGCCCGATTCTAAAATGCTTCCCTGAAGCTGAATGTGATTCGCATCGGCAATAATTTGTCCTAATGTAGGATCCATTTGAACCCATGTTCCCACGTATACTTCTGGCCAGAAATGGTAGTAAAACGCATCTTTTGAAAAAACCAATCCTGAACAGATGCGTGCTGGAATGCCGACTGAACGTGCCATCGCTATCAGCAGCACAGTATGTTCCGTGCAATCTCCAGAGAGCGACTCAAGCGTTTTCAATGATGAATTAAAACCACCACTTAATTTTTTTTGAGTGATAGATTTGTAAACCCATCTGCACAACTTCTTTGATGCACGCCAAGAATTCACCTCACCACCTATGATCTCCACTGCTTTTGCACGAATCTCCGGATGTGCTGCTTCAATAAATGCTGTTGCCGAAAGAAAAGTTTGCAGTTCAGGAACCTCAACCGGTAAATCAACACAATTTTCGTCTTCTACCTCTGGAATTTCAATAGAAAGCGTGCCAGATCGTTCAGAATCCAATACAAGTTTCTGATGGTCTCTGTCCACAATAGCTTCCTTGAGACTGCCTTCTGAGAGTTGTACACTGCCAACAAACCGTGATGCTCTCGGTTTTGGTTTCGGACCTGTGGGGATAATACGAGTCTTTAACACAAGATCAACTTCTTCAACCGCCCCCAGGGCAGTTTCTCTATCTGTTTTCGTTGCCACCATAGACAATCCCATCATATCTGTTACAGATTTATACATTGTACCGTCACGTGTAACCGACAAACGTGCAGTAATGCCGCCCATAATGTCCAGTTTTTGTGCCAAAATATAGACATGTTTTTCTTCGGATTGATATGTCAAAGTCGCTTCATCTACAACACTAAGTTCGGTATTTATAGATTGAAGCAGGTCGAAGCTGAACGTGTTATAGTTGAGTTTTTCACCGATCTTCAACCGGTCTTTAGATAACAGATAGCTTACTGCGACGGTATCGGAGATCGTATCATCAGGTACATCAATTTCTGATTTTGTAGTTTGACCGTTAAGAGTCGTCTCAATATGTGCTACGTTGTCTTTAATTTTTCCTTCAACTTTTTTCTCTCCGGATTCATTAGAGGTTAGGACAAAATAGCGAGGCATGAAATTGGAATCCGAATATTCAATACGGTTCATCTCAATTTTCATGTTGTTCCCGAGCCCTTTAAATTGCATCACCATATCTGTTCTACTTCGAATCATTTCCTCGCCTTGATACTCAGTTTTTTCGAGATATATATGCATGTACCCTATTTTCATGCCCATCATGGTCAGGTCATACCAATGTTCCTGCGGCTGTTTTAACATTTCTTCAAATTTCAATTGGTCAGTCTCCGATGCTTCACAAATCAAAACTATAGCTACCAACAGTAGCGCAGATATCCATACAAATTTTGATAATTTCATAGTTATACCTCATAAATAGATTGAATTTGGTTTTCAAATTTATACCTATATTTCATTCAATTAATCCAAAGTTGCCATTGCAACCGTATGTGTGTTCCTTTGTTTAACCTTCCGATAGTTTCCAAAAACTTTCAAAAAATTGCGTTTGATAAATTCCCGTAACCCAGAAATTGTCACGACATATATTCTACCACCTTGTTTGAGATGCCGCTTTGCATCAATAAAAAATATCTGTAGGAGTTCTTTGCCAACATTAGCTGGCAGATTAGAAGCAATAACATCAAACTGAATATCAGGCAGATGGCTAAATCCATTGCTTAAAAGGATATGATAATTTGAGAGTTGATTCTGTTTCACGTTTTTGCGTGCATAGTCTACAGCGACAAAATCTTTGTCCACCATGTAGACATCTGCTGTTTGTGTACACTTTGCCATAGCCACACCAATAGCACCGTACCCACATCCAAGATCGAGACAAGTGTCACCTACTTCAATTTCCAACAACTCAATCAACAATTGTGTGCCTGCATCAACCGCTTTTGGCGAAAAAAGTCCCCACGTGGTGGTAAAGGTAAGGTCAAATCCGCGCAATTTTGTCTGAAAGGTAATTTCCGATTGTGTGTCTGGTGTCATACTATAGAAATTCCGTTTTACCACTTTATCAGGACACCGAGCGTATGCCCAGGTGTATTCCAGAGCAGATCAAACGCCGCCTTTGCTTCTGTCCAGTTAAACCGATGCGTTATCATATCAGATGCGCGAATCTCATCGTCCTGTATTTTCTGCAACGCGCGGGCAGCGATATTAGCGCGTGGTTCATCAGTGAGAATGCCAGCAACGAGACGTTTGCTCATCATCTTTGACGAATATAAAGGAAGCGGTTTTTGTTGGTAGAGTGCAATAAGTTGTATAATCCCATATTGACGCACCATATCCTGCGCTTGTTCAAAAGACTTTACGCCTGCATGCCCACCGACACAATCTATTACCAAATCCGCGCCTTTCCCATTGGTAAGCCTACGAACCGCTTGGACAGGGTCTTCCTCTTCCGCGTTTATTGATACATCCGCACCGAGTTGAAGTGATAGCTCACATCGGAACGATAACGCATCTATAGTAATAATCCGTTCAGGTGAATAACTACGGACAACCTGCATCATCAAGCTGCCAACCAAGCCTTGCCCCAAAACAACGACTGTGTCACCGGTTTGGACACCAGATGAGTCTGCCCAAGCAACAGCACTCGTAGCAAGGGGTAGAAAAGTTCCTTCTTCAAAACTAACATCTTCGGGAAGATGCACGATGCGTCCATCAGTCGCGTTAGGTTCAGCAACTACGTATTCGGCATGCGGCGCAACAACCATTATCCGATCACCAACATGATAATCGGCAACCTGACTCCCGATAGCATCCACAGTACCTGTGAGTGAATATCCCATGATTGACGGTGAAACCGCCTCTTCAAGAATGTATCGCCTAAAAAGTTCGGATCCACGGCTAATTAAGGTTGTATCTGTCTTAACCCGAATCTGATTTGCGTTTGTTTCTGGAATCGGCACCTCTTCTAATTGGATATTGCCGAAGCCTTCTGGTTTGGTTACCCGAAACATGTTCTAACCTCCTCGTTGACCCTATTAGGGCACCGAATAAAGTGAACTTTGAAAGTATTGGGACACTTTGATAAACCTGTTTTGGAACATAACGGACAATAGAAGTTGTAGCACAACCTGTTAGGTTGTGCATAATGAGACGCAAACTGACAGTTTGCTCTACAGAAGTGTCCCATTAATTGTAAGTGTTGCTATATTAAGTTTACCGTTGCAAACGTTTCACTAAATCCTCACGCGTAACGGGTTTATTTAGATCCATTAAATAAATGTGAAAGTTATCGCTTCTATCGGAAACAAACGCGATGTAACGCCCATCAGGCGAAAAAGTGGGTTGGATAGATCTACCGATGTCGCTTGTGATCCTACGTTCATTTTTTCCATTAGCATCGATCAGGTAAATTTCCCAGTCGCTATCCCTGGCTGACACATACGCAATTGTTTTTCCATTTGGTGACACTGTGGGACTGTAACAATCATAACGGTTTGGGTTGAAATGTTTTTCATTTTGGCCATTAATATTCATGGTATAGAGTTGATGCACGTCATTCCGTGAGGAAACAAAAACAATACGTTTCCCATCTGGAAAGAAGGTAGGACTGCCTTCGTCTGTTTCATTATGTGTAATACGTTTCGGTTCGATTTTCTCTGGTGTGATTTGTGTGAGGTCGAGTCCGTTTAAATCAAGAAGATATAATTCCAGGTTCTTGTCAGTATTTGATTCATAAACTATCTGGTTGCCTGAAGGAGAAGATCGCGGTACGCGTGCGCCAAAACTGATGGGTATAACGGAACGCGTAATTTTGCTGTGGATATGCGTTAGGTTAAAACCTGTATAAATCGGGGTTGAGCCACTACTTTGAAGAACTATTTTGACTTCCCGTGACGCTTTCGGTTCACTGCTATAAAAAATATAATTAGGAGTCTTGAGGAATGCAGGCGAGCTGTCATTGAAATCTGTTGTAAAGGTTACACGGCGTTGAATCTGTCCCTCTAAATTCATCAAGTAAATATCACTATTATCAAGACGAAAAGAGGCAAACGCAATTTGAGTGCCATCTGGTGAGAAGATAGGCGAATAGTTATCAAAATTACCGCGTGTAAGTTGTTTTGTCTTATAACTATCGCCTACAAGTTCAATAATTTTTTGCAATACTTTGGAGTCTGAAGTGCCTTTTTGGACGGTGTTAAGTATACGAAAAGCAGAATCTCTATCACCAAATATGAGATATGTGCGTGCCAATTCCAGACGCGCAGTTATCCGTTTTTTGGGTTGTTCAGTGTAAAGCTGCGAGGCTTTTTGGAACTGCTCAATCGCATCATTATTACGTCCTATTTCATTATACGCTTTTCCAAGCAGCATCCGTGCTCTTGGGTTTTTGGGGTCTGTTTCTGTAAAATCCTCCAATTTTACCAGAGCCTCTCGCGCCATTCCAGTCCGGATAAGTTCTTCAATTTTGTTCAGAGTGCTATTTTGACACCCCAGCATTATCAGTATAGCAAGAGATAAACTACAGCGAAAAATAAATGTGCAATACAGTTTTGCTCTTAACATATCGAGCCAATCTATTGTGGTATAGCGTTACTTTCAATCCGTTTCTAATGGACCTATGTTGGAATTATGTCTACCGCGCCATCCGTCACTCACCGCATAGATCCAACATATTATCGCTTGAATTGATGAAGTAACTTTTAGAATCCAAGAAGGATGAAACATTAATTTTTTTCCACTGTCAAGTGTCCAAAGATGAATTGAACGATCAGAATCTGTTTCAGCATCAACCGTATCATCCGTTGAAGTTTCAGATTGCGTATTGGGCCCAAAGGATATTAAATCGCGCCAGCCTTGCACAGGATATGAATTGATATAGAAAATACTAAGTGCCGAAGCAAATATAAAAAAAATTATACACCCCTTCATGAATCGTCCTAAGTATATCTGTCCAAGTCCAGGAAGAAGTGCCGACAGGATCATCGCTATATAAGAACGCGATGGCGGAGGCTGACTTTGTCTATTGGCAGTTATGTTGAAGTCTGGATGAAAATCGGTAGCAGATTCTTGCATCAATTAAGCTTCTCCTTGTGCAACGAGATATACACCGATGCAGATAATAATAGCTCCGATTATACGCACTCTTGGAATTGATTCTTTGAAAAACAACCATGAAAATGGTATTGTCAGAACATATCCCAAACTCAACATCGGGTACGCTATACTCAGCTTAACACGTGAGAGAATGACAAGCCACACAAATGTTGTGAAACCGTAGATTGAAATGCCTCCGATAACATAAGGATTTAATATGACCTGTGTGAGTTTTGGCACTAATTCACGAAAGTTGATAACCCCGACCTTACTGACACCTTGTTTAAGCAAGATTTGCCCCATGACTGTTAATAAAACATTAAAAAATAGCAATATATAGTCTTTCATATCATTATTATATCACATGTAGAAGTGTTTTGCAATTTTGCATATATAAAATCAGAACCATTCAAATTTCTGTTGCTTTTTGTTTAAGAAATCGTTAAAATTTTAGGCAAGGAGGAGATTATGGTTGAACTGACATCAGAAGACATTGAATTTTTCAGAGACAACGGTTATTTGATCAAACGGAACGTACTGAACCCTGAACTCATGGAACAAGCACGGGCAAAGTTATGGGAAGGCGCGCCAGAGGGAAGACTGCGCGAAGACCCAGAAACTTGGGTTGGTCCCTTCAAACCGGAAGAAGAGAACGAAGATAATTCAAATCGGCGCAAAGGATTTCGCTGGAACTACCGTGAACCCGGCGGTGAAGAATGGATGGTCAAACTGCTTGCTACCGATCCAAACGTCTGGCACATGGCAGAACAGTTTCTTGGTGAAGGCAATTTGGTGCAACCCCAACGTGTACGTGGAATTTATTGCACACTACCTTACGGAGATGTGCCAAAAAAGTCAACTGGATGTCACGTAGATGCACATCCGTTTCATCTTGGCGTTGTCGGTTATATTGATGATGTCCCACCTGAAGGTGGTGGGTTTACCGTTTGGCCGGGAAGCCACAAAGTATTCTATTACGACTACAAATCGCAATATAAGAACGAGCCAACCCCACAATACGATGTTGATAGAGAACGTCTGAGTAGAGAATCGGGTGTTGATTGTCACGGCAATACGGGTGATATTGTCTTTTGGCATCATCGCATTGGGCATGCTGCTGGACACAACTATTCGTCCCAAATTCGCCAAGCAGTGCTATACGATTTCCGAAAAACGGAATTGTCAGAAACACAAGAGGAGCCTCCCAATGAAGATATGTGGCGGGATTGGCCCGGCATAAAAGCATTGGAAAAATCTTAGAATTAGAATGCATCACAATTATATGTCTCGGTAGGTGCGGTTCTTTAGCCGCACCTTATGTGTCAATTTAAGAAGATGAATCTGTTTTGTCTGTGTTAGACAATGTGATCCTGTCTGAACCAGGATTAGCAAATCAACGGTATGAATGCCATTTAGGCATTCCCCGGGATTACAAGGTTTACAAGATTGAAGTCTCCACATAGGATTGGACTAATCCTGAAAATCCTATAATCTTGTCCATCTTGGTTCAGACAATTAACAATTCAGACAATACAACTGCTTAATGGACACAAAAGCTGGGACAATTTTTCTTAAACAGGACTTACGTAATTCCCGATGTGGTTGGAAACGCGCCGTATGCATCAATTTTAGAAGATCTCTCTTGTTGGAAGTGTTTTCAACACCGAAAAGTACACATGCAAAGTAGTAGGCACACAGCGTGTGCCGTATCTCAAAGCATGCAAGACGGATGGCACACGGCCTGTGCCTACTACTTTTAAATCAACGCTAAATTGGCACCTACCGCGTAACAATAGGTGCAATTTCGTGATTTTGCGTAAGTCCTATTAAATTGACGCTTACGGTGCGGTTCTTTAGCCGCACCTTATGCATCAACTTAAGGAATTTTGATTTTGAATAATGCTTTATCTTCTCCTCTTTCTTTATCACATCCAGCTGTTGCTGACTAAGTAAACAGGTGCCAAAAGGGCAGTTGCGTACGTGTTGATAGACTATTCGTTTTTCTTCAAGAAGTTGATCGCCTAAATACCGTTTCATTACCTTTGTTTTTGAGATGGAAGATCGCTGAGCAGTTCATCAAATACAGTTGGGTGAAGCCCTTCTTGCAAGACCTAAGCAATGAGAAATATGAGGAACATTTATGAGTAAAACAAGAAAAGTTGTGATGCGAAATGATGCAGGACGTATTTGGACAGAAGAACAGGAAACCCCTGCTCCGAAACCTGGGCAGTTACTAATTGAAGTCCACGCATCAATGGTTAGTCCGGGGACAGAGCTTGGCGGTATCAAACGGAGACGGGAGAATCCGGGGGACGCATCACAGCAACGTCCATTTGGATATACGAATGCTGGTGTTGTTATCGGCAAAGCGGGAGATTGTGACGAATTTGAGGTTGGCGATAGGGTGGCAGGCATGGGAGGTGGGTATGCGCTGCACGCCACGTATGCTTGTGTACCGCATAACTTGTGTGCCAAAATTCCCAATAACGTCAAGTTTGAGGAAGCAGCGTCTATTCACCTTGCAGCAACAGCACTGCACGCTGTGCAACGCGGACGTATCCGCATCGGAGAAAACGTTGTCATTGCTGGGCTGGGTATTCTCGGACAATTTGCAAGCCAGGTTGCGAAAACTGCTGGTGCTTATGTCATCGGTTTAGACAGATTGTCGTTGCGGTTAGGGGTTGCCGAAAACGCGGGGATAGATCATGCAATAAATATCTCTGAAATGGATCCGATTCCGATTGCGAAAGAATTTACCCGTGGCTATGGCATGGATTGTGGGATTATCGCTTTCGGCGGAGATGCCACGAGTGCGTTTCAACAGATCCGCGCAATGTTGAAAACAGCACCCGATACACACAAAATGGGAAGGATTGTTATTGTGGGAGGCGCAAGTATCACACACGGCTTTGCAGCGGGGCTTGGAAACGTTGATGTAATCAGCGCGGCTCGAACCGGTCCTGGCTATCATGATGAAGATTATGAGCATGGCGCAGATTATCCGCCTGTGTTTGTACCGTGGCCGACGCAGCGCAACTTAGAATTATCGCTGCGGTTAATGTCTGAAGGCAAAATCAATGTTCAAACCGTAATCACTGATATTGTGCCAATTGACCAAGCCGCTGAGGCGTGCGAAAAATTGATACAAACACCAAATGAAGCGTTAGGTGTTGTCTTCTCAATGCAGTAACTTATGTTAGGAAAAAGAAATGGAAATTAGAGCAGCACAAGAATCAGAATTAGAACAGGTCATTGAACTGAACTGCATAGCGTTCAATCCGAACCAACATGAACGCTATTGGCAGTATGTGCAAGGTGATAGCAGCTACAGGCTTTCACAGACCCGAGTCGTTGTTGTGAACAATCGGGTTGTTTCAACTTTGCGCGTTTGGGAACGAAGGATGAGAGTTGGCGCTTCTCTCGTGACAATGGGTGGCATCGGAGGTGTCTGCACGGATCCAAAATATCGTGGGGTTGGGTATGCATCCGCGCTGATGCAAGACACAATCGGCTATCTGCAGACAATAGGGTGTGACCTTGGTGTGCTGTTTACGATTATACCGGTAGAATTTTACTGCAGATTCGGGTGGACATCTTTCCCTCTCCACGGTTTTGAGATAAAGTTTAACTCGGCAACGACAACTAAAAGACCATCGGATTGGCAAATTAGGACTTTCAAATTAGAAACGGATTTAGACACCGTAGCATCAATATATGACGCTGCTAACGCACAACAGAGCGGTACCATTTCTCGGACACGCGCTTATTGGGATATGGCACCTTCACGTATACGTGGTATTCTGCCGAATGTTGTCGCACATCAAAATGGCAACATCGGTGGATATCTCAACTATGAGATAGATGGTGCATGTGCAAAGGTGCACGAAGTAGGATACAAACCTAAAAACCCTGAAGTATTGGATGTCCTTATATTCCATCTTTTGCAAGTGTGTGCAGCAGATAAAGTTGAAAAGATAGAAGGGACATTCTCACCGCGACACCCGTTTGCAGAACGCGTTATCACAAGGAATAACGGAGAACAGAGTCAAATAACTGATACAGCAATGATGCTCTATGCTGTCCGTTTGCCAGTGCTGCTGCGGCACCTCGTAGTGGAATGGGAATCGCAGATTGCTGCTTCAGAGGAATCGTTTCCGCAACTTGCTGTCAAATTTCCTATTGTCAATGAACAACAAGTAGTGCTGCGTTATGATGGGAATAACACGATTCAAATTTTGGATAACGTGCCAGATGCGGTTAACTTGGAAATGAGCGAAAAAGATTTTTGGCAACTGCTGTTCGGTGAAATAGGGTGGGAGCAAGTGAATTCAGATGTTTCTGTGCCTCCAGAAGTTTCTGCATTTTTAGAGACGTTATTTCCAAAGCGCGATGTTATTTTTTGGTACCCAGATCGATATTAAGATAGATAGAAGCTATGGATAAAACACACTCAAAATCTCAAAAACAAGGCACCCAGACAAGCGCGTTCGGCACACCTGGCAGAATTAATCACGACTCAAGTGAATTCTATAAAGGCAGGCTATACACCAATCAGGAACCTTCAGAACCCGAAACGTGGGTAGAAAACCCAATTCCAACTGAAAACCTTAACCAACTCTATTGTACCTCAAGCGAACAGATGTCCGAAATTCCAGATGGCAGCATCCATCTGATGGTCACGTCACCGCCCTATAATGTCAAAAAGGAATACGATGACGATCTGTCGTTAGACGAATACAGAGAACTCTTACGTAAAGTGTTTGCCGAAACTTACAAAAAATTGGTGACTGGGGGGCGGGCATGTATAAATATCGCAAATTTAGGGCGAAAACCGTATATCCCATTGCATAGCTACATCATAGAAGATATGTTGGAAATAGGTTACTATATGCGTGGAGAAATCATTTGGGACAAAGCCGCAAGTGCGGGAAGTTCTACGGCATGGGGGAGTTGGTTGTCGGCAGCAAACCCTGTGCTAAGAGACGTGCATGAATATATCCTCGTTTTCTCAAAAGATACCTTTTCTCGGCAGCGCAACGGTAAAGAAAATTCTATCTGCAAAGAGGGTTTCTTAGAGTGGACAAAAAGCGTTTGGACGTTTCCTTCTGTTTCTGCCAAACGTATCGGTCATCCCGCCCCTTTTCCTGAGGAGTTGCCACATCGATTAATTCAACTCTACACTTTCATAGGAGATGTGGTATTAGACCCATTTTGTGGGAGCGGAACAACCTGTTTGAGTGCCGTTAAATTAGATAGACACTACATCGGTTACGATATTGAAGAAGAGTATATAAAATTGGCAAACGAGCGGATCAGACAGTCCACTGAGCAACTCCGTTTGCCAATAGGTTGAATTATAGTAGAATTTGGAATTTATTGGACACCCTGCACCAGCGAGGTCAGGAAACCTCGCCTACCCAGGGGTGAAGGTGTCTGTTTATAGTAAAACCCATAATTATTTTCACGGGTACGATTTCGCACCTCCCTGCTGGCGAGGCGGGGAATCATGGCGAATACCATACGCGTATTCGCCATGATTCATACCGTTGATTTCTTCCTAACCTCGCCCTATGTCCAAGTAATTTTAGATTTTACTATAATATATAATTTCTCCATAGTAATACTATGGTGAAATTGTATACGTTTTGCCTGCTTCCGTGTGAAAGCTAACAACATCTCTTGACTGAGAATACTTAACTCGTTGACCATTGCATGTCACAGAGACAGTGCCAGGCGTTCTGACCCAACAATCATTCCCAAGAGTTGATAACAATTGCGCTTGGGTAAGTTTCCCATTTTCCCATGCCATATCCACTTCAAAACCGCCGCGGGCGCGTAATCCTTTGACATATCCTGTGTCCCAAGCTTGTGGAAGCGCAGGAAGCAAGTTAACTTCGCCAGCATGGCTCTGTAGCAACATTTCAGCGATACCCGCAGTTCCACCGAAATTACCATCAATCTGAAATGGCGGGTGCGTATCAAACAGGTTTGTCAAGGTACACCTCGCGAGAAGTGCTTGTAGATGGTTGTATGCCTCCTCTGCCTCCTCAAACCTTGCAAAGAAGTTGATGAGCCAAGCGCGACTCCATCCTGTTTGTCCGCCGCCGTGTTGCAACCGATATTCCAACGATTTCTTTGCCGCTGCCGCCAACTCTGGCGTACCGCGTAATGTTATCTGACAACTCGGATGCAGCCCATACATGTGTGACATGTGTCGGTGTCCAGGCTCCGGTTCGTCATAATCGAATACCCACTCCTGCAGTCGCCCTGTCTTCTCACTAATCTGCAGTGGCGCGAGCCGTTCAAGTGCAGAGACCAATTCTGCGCGGAAATCCGCTTCACCGCCAAGTACATCAATACAAGCGATGCAATTTGTGAAGAGTTCATGGATAATCTCCAAGTCCATCGTTGCAGCATAAGTAAAAAGGGAACGTTCGCCATCAGGCTTCAAAAAACTATTTTCGGGTGAGTGGGACGGATTTGTGACGAGTTTACCAGCAACGGGTGTGCCTTCGGGGGCTTCAACGAGGAAATCAAGTACAAAACGGGCAGCACCCTTCATCAACGGGTATGCCTGTTTCTTAAGGAATTCCACATCTCCGCCAAAAAGGTAGTGTTCCCACACATGCTCACTCAACCATGCAGCACCCATCGGAGAGATACCCCAAATACCATCAGCAGGTGTTGTAAACCCCCACACATCGGAGAGATGATGGACAACCCATCCTCCAGCACCGTAGTGGCGTTTCGCTGTCTGATTACCCGGTTCAACGAGTGTGTCCATATAATCAAAAAGCGGTTTATGGCACTCTGGCAGATTACAGACTTCAGGGACCCAATAGTTCATCTGTAGGTTGATGTTGGTATGAAAATCGCTGTTCCAAGGTGCCTTCATATGCTCGTTCCAAATCCCTTGCAGGTTTGCGGGGAGGCAACCCGGTCGCGAACTTCCCATTAATAGATAACGTCCATATTGAAAGTAGAGTGAAACGAGTCCTGGATCTGCTGCACCTTCTTTCACCGCTGCCAAACGTTCATTGGTCGGCAAATTTTCCGCATCGGTAGAACCGAGGTTTATGTCAACGCGTCTAAAGAGGGATTGATGTTCTGCGATGTGGTCTGCACGAATTGCTTCATAAGATTTTGTTTCAACAGCTGCAAGATAATTTTCACAAAGTTCATGTGGGTTTCCACTTGCATCTTTTTGATTAATGTAACTTGTCGCCCCAACGAGTAGAAGGGTAACAGCATTCGCGTCATTCACAGAGATTCGGTCACCTTTCGACTGAACTTGCCCATCCTCAACGTTCAATTGTAAATATGCTGAAAACCGAACGATACCATCGCTGCACTGTCCGCTGAGTCTGAGAGTACTGTCAGAGATGGCTTCAACGGTGGCATCCTGTTCCCGTGTCATCGTAGCATCGAAAGTTATGTGGTTTGATGGATCACATTCAATTCGGATGACGATGAGATTGTCTACTGCTGTTGCAAAAACTTCTCTGCTAAAATTGACATCTTCGCAGTGATAGGTCGTTTTCGCGATGCCAGTGTCCAAATCCAGTTCTCGGCGATATTCTGTAACATCAGCCTCATGCGGAAATTCCAAGATGATATCTCCTAAAGACTGATACGATTTGACACGGGATGGTACTCCCAACATCGTTTCGCCTGCAAGTTTTGTTGCTTCGTCGTTTTTATCTTCAAAGAGCAATTGTTGCACTTTCGGGAGTGCTTCTAACGCCTTTGGGTTGTTAGTATCTTGCGGAGCGCCTTCCCAAAGCGTATCTTCGTTAAGTTGAATGCGTTCGCGTTCAACACCTCCGAACACCATCGCACCGAGTCGCCCGTTTCCGACTGGAAGTGCGTCTGTCCACTGTTCGGCAGGTTTGTTATACCATAAAACATAATCATTTATATTTTTCATAGTTTACCTCTAATTTAATAATTTAAACACTAAGAACTGCAGATATTAGAAACTTTTGGATTTGATTCTTAGCCTATTATAGCGTTGAATTATTGAGTTCATGAAGTCGTCTCTCTAGGTAGGACATTAACTCAAAATGTCCCTGCTGTTTTGATAGGTTCAATGCAGTCTGAAAATCTAATATAGCTTCATCAATTCTACCCAAACCCCATTTTATTGTTCCACGAAGAGCGTGAGCTTTTGCATGAGTATTCTTCAAATCAATGGTTTTGCCTAAATCATCAATAGCGGCTTCATATTTATTTAGCATGACATTTACATTTGCTCTACCCAAATAGGTTTCTGCATTTTCCCTATCAAAATGAATTGCCTTGTCATAATCCTTAAGGGCATCATCATATTTGCCAAGAGCAGTATTCGCATCACCTCGAAGTTTATATGTTATACCACTATCAGATTCTAGTTCAATTGCTTTATCACAATCCAATATGGCCTCATCATATTCTTCCAAAAAATATTTCACCAAAGCAAGACCATGATAGGACCTTGCATTTTCACCTTTTAGTTCAATTGCCTTATTATAGTCATCGATCGCTTCATAATCTACATCTAATGAAAATTTTACTGTCCCACGAAGATTGTAGGCATCCGCATAATCTGGTTTTAACTCAATTGCCTTGTCTAAAGCAGAAAGTGCCCGTGCCTTATTGAAATCGGAGATTGTCTGATTATTATCAAATTTTCTAAAATAGAGATCTCCTAAACAAGCCCCAAACCATTGCAGCAAGTTCATCATCTGTTTCTTTCGCAGTATCAGCGATAGCGCGCCACTTTTCAATAGCTTCATGGATTTTTCCATCCTGTTGCAACTTGTACGCTTCAGCTATATCCTTTTTGTTTATGTGAGACGAATCAGGCTTTTTAGAAATTTTTTCAATGATTTCAGCAGTTTCCTCCTCAGGGTTAGGAATAATTTTTGCAGAGGATTCATCCAGAAAATTGTTTACCAGAGACAATTTTTCTTTAATGGCTCCGCTATATTTTTCGGAGTCGGATAGGATTTTTCGCACATCGTTCTTAAATCTCTGTGCATCAGATTCAATTTTATCAATTATACTTCGCGCTTCGATTTCAAGTTTCTGGAATTTCTTTAAGCTAAATATAGTTGCCAATGTAATTAGAATAGGGATTACAACCCCGAAAAAGGCAACAACGATACCAAGTACAGCTAACCATTGATCTATATGTTCAGCCCGTCGATCTAATCTTTCATTTCTTTCACGAATTTTATCGTCTACAAGTTTTTGGATTTCAGGTTCTGTCATCTGTGCAGACAATACCATCAACTCACTTGCAAGCATTACACCTAACAATAGGGCAATTACAACAATTCTCATTTTATTATGCACATTTTCCTCCAGGTAAATAGGTTCTTTGAATGAACAGGATTAATTTGAGAACACACTACCACATCCAACGCTTCCTACCTCCGAAACTACGTATGAGCTTTGCAGAGCTATATGAATGAGATCGATCTGCTATGCGTAAAGGTGTATGACCCCATTTATCCTTGGCATTGACATCCGCCCCGTTTTGTAATAAGATTTCAACCGCGTTATGAGAATTGTCTTTGTCCGCAGATGCTGCCCAATGTAGCGGTGTCTTATCATCTTCATCTTTAGCGTTGATATGAGCACCCTTTTCTAAGAATAGCCCAATTTTTTTATACGCATTTCCCCAGGCAGCACAATGCAAAGGTGTATAACCTCCTTCGTACTTGATGTTAACATCAGTGATATTGTTCAACAAGAGCTCCAGTGTCTCTTGTGCACTTTTACGGCGCATTTGATATTTTTCGTATAAATTAGAAAAACTTTGCATATTTGCGTTTTGTCTGGCTGCCCTGTACAGTGGGGTCTTACCAAATTGCCCTTTTGCGTTGAAGTCAGCTCTGTTTTCCAAAAAAACCGCCACCATTTCATATAGGCCTTTATCTGCAGCTAAGTGTAAAGGTGTATCACCACTATTATCCTTTGCATTGACATCAGCTCCGTTTTTTAGTAACACTATCACAGCCTCACGTATATTTGTATGTACCATCGTCATGCTTTTATCTACATCAAACTCTCCATATAACCCTTGATCTACATCTGCGCTCGCAACCCAATGCAGCGGTGTTTGATTAATCTGGTCTTTTATATTAACATCGGCACCGTGTTGTAATAAAATAGACATTGCCTTGTAACCACGCGAGTATACCACGGATCGCATCGGAGCGTTGGGATCAGCACCATTTTCCAACAAGAAAGTCATTTTCTTAAGGAGTTTTTTCTCAGCTTCCTCATTATTCTTATATGCAGAAAATCTTGATATTCTACATAAGGAAGTTTCCCCATTCTTGGCTTTTTCGTTGATATTGACACCGTTTTTCAACAAAATCAACACTGTTTCACGTATATCTTCCACGGATTTGTCATTTACCACCGCACAGTGTAAAGGTGTATCACCGTTTCTATTCTTCACATTGATATCAATACCATTTTGCAGTAATACATTTATTGCTTCTGGAGAATTTGCGGTTGCAGCCCAGTGCAATGGCGCGTCATCATGACCACGGCGAATTGGGGTTACGCCATTATTGTTTCTTGCGTTAATATCAGCACCATTTTGCAGCAAAACCACCAATGTGTCTAACGTCTGTGCTCTCACTGCCCAGTGCAGTGGCGTGTCACCTTTATTGTCTCTTGCGTTGATATCCGCACCATTTTGTAGCAACATCAGCATCTGATGTGTATTTTTTTTACTCACAGCCTGGTGGAGTGGGGAGGCACCATTATTATCTCTTGCATCAACATCAATATAATCAACAATATAGTTGTTAGGTAAAGTTCCAACTGTTCTTGCAGCAACATTACAAGAAATGGGAACTGTCAAATTACCTCCACTCGTATTGATGATTAGTGATGTTTGATGTGTCTTGTTAGATATAAGAAGACTCGTATCCAATTCAACGATAACAACGGTATCACCGCGGATATTAGGCGGTGAAATATTAAGACCTGATATTTTGTTAGTCAATTCTACATTACCATAAAGAAATCCACGGTTGACGTTCTTAATCTCTAAATGCATGATTTTCCGGGTTTCTGCATGGACTTCACCGAAATTAATGTGGGTATGATTGACCTCTAGCTTGGGTTTCTCAATCTTCGGGTTAAGGTATTGAACAAATTCCTCCAAACCGATGTCCTGTTCGGTATTATAACGATTGATTATGTTTTTAGCTGCATTTGCTAATTGTCCTTTTTTAGTGTGCTCAAACCAGAGATCAAGGAAGCCATTGTAAAGCAATTCCTTTGCTTGTTCCCAATTCTCATCAATCAAACATGTTATTTCATGAGGTGTTTCAGCTTCATTTCCTCGTATCTGAAATTTCAATTTTCCCTGAAGGATTTGCACCATCGCGAGAAACCCCATATTCTGATTATCAGGAAATTTACTTATAATCGTCCCTGCTGCTTTGGCAAAATTCATCTCACCTGCTTCATTGAAGTATTGTTCCAAACTACCTGAATAAAGTATTTCAACCGCATCAAGGTGATTCTTCTCCATCAAGGTTGCTAACTGCTGGATGGTAGTGGCTTCATCACCGTTAGGGAATTTGAAGATGGGACGCGTATCTTCTTCTAAAGTCTGACTATTCTCATCATATTGGAACACGGCAATGTGTTCACTTCGCTTTTGTGGGTTTTTTAGAGTATCACGCGCTTGGTTCAAAACTGCTCGCCACTGTTCCTCTGTTCTACCATCAGGACGCACACGACCACCAGCATTCAGAGATTCACGGTAAAGTTTTTTATGTGCAGCATCAACTTTAGATGTAATAGTAGATTCATTTTGATTCTGAAAATCTTCTATAGAAAATCCCAATACCTCAAAATAGTTTTCCTTTTCCCCGATGACCAATGCTGCGGCTTTCAGGATTTCAACAGCATCATCAACGGAAAGATCATGCTGTTGTACTGCCCTGCGTAGAAGACCCTTGCGTTGTTCCTCTGTGATAGTTGCTGAAACCGATTTTAAATCATCTATGAATGCAATAAATTCATCGCGTTTAGACATCTATTCGTTTCTCTTCAAAATTAGCGTGTTTACACTATACCCAAATGTTGTCAGATAAGAATTATAACAATACAGATTTAACACAACGAAAGCCAATCTCAGGGTTCGTGAGTCGAGGGTGGTTGGGACAGCGGTTAGAGATACCCACGTCTTGAACTGTAGTGACCCAAGAGCCACCCCGCAAAACACGGGGTTTTTTAATACTTTTGAAATTGTTTGTCACACTTATGATATTTTCATCTGATAACAGATTCCGGCGTGGAAAACTCCCATAAAATCCATACTCATCAAGACACCATTCCCACACGTTTCCCACCATATCGTATAAATCGTACCCGTTCGGAGGATAATTCCCTATGGGTGTAGTTGAACCGACATTTTTGCCATAGTTTGCCTTATTAGTATCTATCAAATCGCCCCATGGATATTTTTGATCTACCAATCCACCACGTGCTGCCTTTTCCCATTCTGCCTCTATCGGTAAACGCTTGCCTAACCACTCGGCATAAGCCATCGCCGCATACCAACTAATATGGACAACTGGATGCTCAGCTTTGTCCTCCGGGTAATCGTTCCCATTCCAGTGGTGAAGGTAGTAACTATCGTGGTACGCGGCGGAAAGAAATTTTGTAACTCCTTTCGGTTTCCTCCATCGTGGGTTAGCATCAACAAATGTCTTGTATTGTGCATTGGTTACCGGATACTTGTCCATATAGAATGCGTCTACAAAAACGGTATGTATTGGCTGTTCATCACTAAATGATTCATTATCATTACTACCCATTTGCATTTGGAACTCACCTGCTGAAATAAGCTCCATGTTATCAAGATATAATGGAGCTAATGGTGTTTCTACCGATTCTTCACCATGCTGGTAAATCTCAAGGTGCGCGCGTCGTTTTTGTGGGTCTATTAGCGCATCACGCGCTTGATTCAGAATTGTTCTCCACTGTTCTTCTGTCCTACCATCGGCGCGGGGACGACCACCTGCCCTTAACGATTCACTGTAAAGTTTTTTGTGTGCTGTCTCAACGCGATTTGCAATGACCGATTCGCTTTGGTTTTCAAACTCTGGAGCAGATAAACCCAAGACCTCAAAATAATCAATCTGCTCACCGACAACTAATCCTGATGCATCAAGAATATCATTCGCCTCTTCAACAGTAAGATCATGCTGCTGGACCGCTTGTCGGAGAAATCCTTTGCGTTGTTCGTTAGAAATAGATGGTGAAGCATTTCTAACCGCCTGAATAATTGTAATAAATTCATCGCGTTTGGACATTCGGTATGCCTCTTTCTAAAAATTGATACAAACAAATATGTATTGTTGCTGTTTCTCAGAAATTTATCTGAGCCAATAAGCATCGTATAATCTTAACCTTAACTACTGGGTGTGAGATTCCACAGACGTACATCTTTGTCCGTACTACAAGTAGCAAGAGTCCTGCCATCAGGCGAATACGCAAGCGATTTAACCAAAGATGAGTGCCCTGTAAGAGTATCTTTAGGTTGTCCAGTAACAGCATCTAACAAATAAACTGTTCCAAAAAAACTTCCATAGGCGAGAGTGAGATTATCGGGGGAATACGCTACTGAACTAACCCAAGATAAGTATCCAGAGAGAGGGATTTTGGGTTCTCCAGTAGTAGCACTCCACTCAAGAACTTTTCCATAGATACAAGTACTCGTAACTACTTTACTATCAGGTGAATACACTACAAAACTTGCGCTATGCTTATGACCTGTAAGCGTGTGTATATTTTGACATGTAATAGCATCCCATAAACGAACTGTCCTATCATAACCTGCACTTACGATCATCTTACCATCGGGCGAATACGCTACTGAACTAATCCAATTCTTATGTCCTCTGAGATCGTATTTGAATTGTCCTGTGGCAGCATCCCACAAACGAACTGTCCTATCATAACTTGCACTTGCGATCATCTTACCATCGGGCGAATACGCTACTGAACTAATGTTGTCCTTATGTCCACTCAGGGCGTTTTTGAGTTTTCCAGTGGTAGTGTCCCACAAACACACTATGCTGTCATAACTCACACTGACGAGTGTCTTACCATCAGGTGAATATGCTATTGAACTGACGGTGTCTTTGTGTCCAGTGAGAGTATTTTTAGATTTTCCTGTGACAGCATCCCATAGATATATTGTCTTGTCTGCACCGCCACTTGCAACGGTAGTCCCATCAGGTGAAAACGCAACGGAATAGACAATGTCCTCATGTGCTGTAAAAACTACATTTCTTGCTTGAATTGGAGGTTTCACGGTAGCACCGTTTGAATTTAGAAAAATATCTTCGTTAGATTCTCTACCTTCCGTGTCATTCAGCTCCGCAATATGTTCATATCTTTTTTTCGGATCACTAAGAATATCTCGCGCTTGATTCAGAATTGTTCGCCACTGCTCCTCTGTTCTACCATCAGCGCGAGGTCGACCGCCTGCTCTCAATGACTCAGCATACAGTTTTTTGTGCGCCGCTTCAACGCGGGATGTAACGTCCGATTCGCTTCGGTTTTTAAGTTTAGAAAATGATAAACCCAGAACCTCAAAATAATCAACTTGCTCACCGATAGCCAATCCCGATGCATTGAGGATATTAGATGCTTCATCAAAGGTAAGACCGTGCTGCTGAATCCCTAATCGCAGAAAACCTTTGCGTTGTTCATCGGTAATTGTTGGGGAAGCAGTTTTGAGGGTATTGATAAATGATATAAATTCCTCACGTTTGGACATACGTTTGTTCCTTCTGTTCAAACTTAGGAGATTATAGAAATCGCACCATAAATTGTTTCTGTCAAAAAGTGGTTATTTTAAGAATCCATGCCTATTCAACTACGAGGTCTTGTAGATCAGTTTTTGCTTGTGCCACTTCCTCTTCATTGAGCGTTGGTCGATCAATAATCGAAAAAATGTCATAAATAGCCGTTGCACCTTCGTTAGAGAGAGATGTGGCAGTGACCTCAAGATTCTGGTCCAAGTTATACTTGTAGATGACTTCAATTGGAGACCCTTGAGGTAAACCTGGGGGCAGTTTGAGCGTACATTCACCCAATTTATATTCATCAAATAGGTCAATTTCGTCCTTGAGTTGTTCCTGTTCAAGCCCTTGTACCACCTCAATTAAAACGGAAGGTTGATTGTGATCCACCGTCAAAAACTTATCCGCTATTTCGCACGGAACAGCAGTCATTTTAGGAATCATCACGTGAATAATATGCTCGCGTTGAGAGTTGAGAACGACGAGTCCGAGATTATGTGTAGCACCATCGGTTACAGTCACTTTCGGAGCGCCGTCTGGTCCAATAAACCGTTCAATGACAGCGTCCGGCATATCTGTTGTTTCGGTGCTTCCTTCGGATATTTGGCGGAGTGTTCCCTGAATTGCTGCACCGATGGCGACAACTTCGTCCGGATTGACTTCATACGGGTTGATCTCTTTACCACTAATTGTGGCAATCATCTGCTGCACCATAGGCATCCGAGTTGAGCCACCTACCAGCAGGATTTTGTCAATATCTGTCCACGTCATTTCTGCTTCGGAAAGGACAACATCACACAAAACTCGGCATCTTTCAAGGAGATTATCAGTCAATTCCTCGAACTTTCCGCGCTCCAGTTCCACACGGGTTGTTTTCCCGTTGTAACCACAAACGATCAATGCTCGCTGCCGCTGCGACAAAGATTCTTTCGCAGCAATCGCATCAAGTTGAAGGTCTTGGTACGTATGAAGGTCTTCTAACGGATTTTCTCCGTGTTCAATTTCAAACATCTCAGCGACGTGCGTGATGATTTTATCGTCCCAATCCTTACCGCCGAGCCGATGGTCACCATTCGTTGCGAGCATCTGAATTTCTGATTCGGAAACTTTCATGATGGTTACGTCAAACGTTCCGCCTCCAAGGTCAAATACGAACACATTTTGGTTACTGCCCAATTGATCAATACCGTAGGCAAGCGCAGCGGCTGTAGGTTCGTTCAGCACTTGCAGCACATTCAAACCAGCGATTTTTCCAGCGTTGCGAGTCGCTTCACGTTCAGCATCATGAAAATAGGCAGGGACAGTGATAACCGCATCCGTAATTTCTTCATTCAGATATGCCTCTGCATCCTGCTTGAGTTTTGTCATAATAAGTGCTGAGAGTTCTTCGGGGGAGTAGTCTTTCCCATCAAATGAACGAAAGAATTCCGACTTGGATTTACCCATTTCACGTTTCACGAATTCTACGATCTGTTCAGGAACTGCTCTGGCGTTCTGCTTGGCGATTTTCCCGACAGTTACGAGATTGTCCTCAAACAGGACTACCGATGGCGTAATACGATCACTTTCTAAATTCGGAATAATCTCTGGTTGACCATGCTCATTGATATGTGCTATCACAGAGAATGTCGTGCCAAGATCAATCCCAACAACTTTACCCATTGGCGTTACCTCCTTCCTCATTTAAAGGAGATTCATCTGCGGCAGATGTATAACGAAAAATTGTCACCTCTTCTGGTCGGAACACTTTATCTCGCCAGTTAAACCCGACTTTGTGAACTTCCGCCACTTTTCCATCCTGTTTTGGATCATCGGATGATATTACTTTGCGCGTTTTGTGTAACTGCCGATCAAGTGTCTCCAGGGATTCCTTATAGGGTGTTACATCCATGCGGTATAACACTTCTTCCAGTTTAAACCGGAAGTTTTCTAAATTCTTCCTATATTGTGACAGTTCTTCTAAGAGCATGCTCTCCTCTTTATCAGTGAGGATGTCATCAAGTTGAGATTCTATAGATAGAAAACTATCGTAAAGTTGGATGAGATTGTGGATAATCGGTTTGTGAAGCACCTCAAGCAGAAAACTCTCTTTATAGTCCTTCATTTCAGTGTACATTTTGTCAAACATCTGGGTTTGATTCTGGTTGCGGGCAATTTGTTTTTCAAATAAGTCTTGCAACGCAGCCAAAGTCTGATTTATTTCTATGAGTGCATTTGCTTGCGGTATTTCTAAGTCATCCGTATCCGTTTGCGGATCAGTCTCAACAGGACCTGTGTTTTCTTCCAAATATAAATCTTCATCTGTATTCACATCAGTCTGGACACTGATATCGTTATTTCCATTCACTTGCTTACTCAAAATTGAACTCTCCTTGCAACAAAGGTTTTCTTGGAGGCGGTACTGTTTAGTAAAGTCTCTTTTGATTATACAATGGATTAGGTGGAATGTCAACTATAGCAATGTCTCAATTACAAAGATTATAGTAGCATCCACAATTAAGTTCACACATGAAAAGCAGATATAGCGTGATTTTGAACGCCACATCTGCTGGACTTCACTATAAAACTATACTTTTTTTGAGGTGAAGCATGACAAGAAAACTATCTTGCCACTTGATAAATATGTTAGCAGAAGTGCCAGACTCACGCAACAATAACCCTGCTAAAAATGGTATAACCTTGACTTTTGCCCTGAAATGTGATAAAATTCCAGACAAAATAAAACGGTATTGCCACATAAAGGAGACACCGAATTTTGGCGTTGTAGGGTGAGATTTGTGGATCTATTTTAAAGTACAAGCCAAAACTTACTGTTTGACATAACATGGTTGAATTTTACGATACAACACTCAGGGACGGTAGCCAAGCCGAGGGCGTAGCATTCTCGGTTGAAGATAAACTTATCATCATAGAAGTGTTGGATGAATTGGGTATCCGCTATATTGAAGGTGGCTACCCTGGTTCTAATCCGAAAGATATAGAGTTCTTCAAACGAGCGAAAGACATGGCGTTAAAAACGGCAGCAATTGTGCCTTTCGGCAGTACACGCTATCCTACTTATGCTCCCGATGCTGATCCCAATTTGTCTGCTTTGCTTGATACAGGTGCAAGAACTGTTACGATTTTTGGTAAAAGTTGGCGGCTTCATGCAACAGATGTGTTACGTGTAACAGCAAATGAGAACTTAGAATTAATTGAGAGTTCTGTTAAATATCTTGTCGAAAATGGGCGTGAAGTGATTTACGATGCAGAACACTTTTTTGATGGTTATGCTGACGATTTGGAATATGCAGTTGAGACGCTTCGTGCGGCGGCTGCAGGTGGTGCGAAATGTCTTGTTCTTTGTGATACTAACGGCGGTCGGTTGCCTTTAGAAATTCAGCAAGGCATCAAAGCAGCAATGTCCGCGCTGCCTTTACCTATCGGTATCCATGCACATAACGACGCAGGTATGGGGGCAGCGAACTCTGTGTTAGCTGTTCAAGCTGGTGCAAACCATGTGCAAGGAACATTCAACGGCTATGGTGAGCGGTGTGGAAATGCTAATCTCGCCGCTATCATTCCTACAATTCAGTTAAAGTTAGGTATTGCGTGTATCAGCGATACGCAGCTGCAAGAAATTACCAGGGTATCTCGGTTAATCAGTGAGTTGGCAAATCTGCCGCATGATGAACGTCAACCTTATGTTGGGCGTTCCGCTTTTGCGCACAAAGGTGGCTTACACACCGATGCCATCCGTAAGAACCGCTTTACTTATGAACATATTGAACCAGAAAAGGTCGGCAATACACAGCGGATCCTTGTCTCCGACCAAGCAGGTCGGGGCACCATCATGAAAAAAATTGAGAAGGAATATCCCAATTACGATAAAAACTCACCACAAGTGCTTGAGCTTTTCAATCGCGTCAAAGAAGCCGAGAGTGAAGGGTATCAGTATGAAGCCGCTGAAGCATCTTTTGAACTCTTGACGCGCAAAGTCTTTAATGGGTATGAATCCTTTTTTGAACGACTCGGTTTTCGTGTCATTATTGAGAAGTTCACTGACCATACTATGCGTTCAGAGGCAACAGTAAAGGTCACTACACCCGATGGTGCCACAACCCACACCGCGGCGGATGGAGACGGACCTGTCAACGCTCTGGATACCGCACTCAGAAAGGCGCTTGAACAGTTCTATCCAGTCTTACAGACAGTCAGATTGATAGATTACAAAGTTCGGGTATTAGATACCAAAGCAGGAACCGGTTCAAAAGTGCGTGTGCTTATTGAGGCGAGTGATGGTGAAATGAGTTGGGGAACCGTCGGAGTTTCAGAAAACATCATATCCGCAAGTTACGAAGCACTCATTGATAGTTTTGAATACAAATTGTATAAAGAAGAAGATTCGATCAAGTAAGTCCAACCGACTGGTTAACAACTCAAAATTTTCTTTGACATTAACTTATATAAATGTTATACTAATAATAACATTTATTGGAGGTATGACATGGGAAATTTAGATCAAATTGAGAAAGCAGCGCAGAAACTCATCGCGTTGTGTCAAAAAGAAAAACCGACAAAGACCGATAAGCAAAAGATGTTAGTGCTAAACGCCGACATCCTTTCTGGTATTGAAAACCTTACGGAATGTGAACTCTGTGGAGCAATCAGTGAAGTGATCGTAACAATGACATTGGTTGATATAACGGCGAAATTGTGCAAGGAGTGTGGTTTTAAAGCGTTGGACGCAGGAAAAATTCAGAAGACGACACCTCGCAAACGTACTCGCACTGTGAAAACTCGGAATACTGATTCAAAGAAGACGACATCAAAACCTAATAAAATCCCTCAAGAACCAGAGTCCCCTGCGGCATTGCATACTCGTGTGGAAGAACAGACTGGGATTAAGAAAACTGATGTTAAACGTTTACACAAAATCGTGCAGGAAATTGCAACGCCCATGAGTTTGGCAAACACCTTGACTTACGTAAAACGCGAGGTAGAAAACGCTAAACTAAAGGTGGATGGAGAAGCGTTGGAAAAAGCAGTAGAAATCTTGATGGCTGCTTAAGAAATAAGGAAAAACCGATGTTTGTTAAAACGTGATTAGAGCAGAGGACATTTTGAAGAAACTTGGTAGTTTCTGGCAAGCCGTTAGAGACTTTTGGAAAACGGGAAAGACAGGGACTGCCCTCTTTCTAATTTCCCTTTTTACCCTCATATACGGGTATGTCGCACTGGATTTTGAAATCACACAAGGTTGGAAGGGGCACGTATCTGTTCAAAATGTCATGAAAGATATTTCGGCGTTTATTCCCGTTGGTGGAACATGCGTCGCAATGATAATCGGAGGTATAGATCTAACCATGTTATTATCAGACTTTATTCAAGCAAGACGTGAAAAGCAGATAGAAGCTGCCAAAGCCGAAGGTAAAATAGAAGGTAAGGCAGAAGCTTATCAGGAGATCCAAGAGTGGGATCGCCGCCGAAGGGAAGCGGAAGCGCGGGGCGAAGAATTCACAGAACCCCTGCCAACACAACAACAGGAAATATCGCCGGAGAACTCAAAAGAATAACAGTATCACAAAAGGGCATCAGCCAAATTGATGCCCCTCTCCGTTTACAGTTCCGGGTGATCTGCATATAATATCGTGGATATTTTTTCAGTTGCTTAGAGTCGTCAGTCAAATCTGAGACTGGAGCGTGAACTCTGTTTGCGTGCTATTATAACAAATACACTCCACTATCTGTTACCCAGTTGGAATATCCTTTACCCAATCACGATGTTCTTGATACCATTCAACAAGTGCAGTGATCCCTTCACGAAAAGTTACCTGTGGCCGCCATCCTAAAAGTTGCTCTGCTTTCTGGATGTTTGCCCACGTAGCGCGCACGTCGGCAGGATGGAACGGTTGATGTGATAGTTCAGCCTTCTTGCCGACAAGTTCCTCTATCAGTCTAATCGTATCAATTAACACAATCGGACTATCTGAGCCGAGGTTTATCACCGAATACCCAATTGGTTTCAGTCCTGCTATTACGCCGCGCGCAATATCTTCAACATACGTATAATCGCGTGAGGATTGTTTTCCATCACCGTAAACGATAACCGGTTTGCCTTCACTAATCCATTGGACAAAACGGAACGCACTCATATCAGGACGACCTGCGGGTCCATAGACAGTAAAAAAACGAAATATCGTCATGTCAATATCGTAAAGATGGTGGTAGCTATGACAGAGTGCTTCTGCCCCCTTTTTTGAGGCAGCATAGGGAGAGAGCGGTCCATCTGTGTTCGCCTCTTCACTGAATGGAAGCGGATTATTAGCACCGTATAAACTGGAAGTAGAGGCTAATACGAATTTTTTTACTTCAGTTTCGCGACAGAGTTCCAGTAGGTTTAACGTGCCGGTGACGTTTGTATCAATGTAAACCCACGGATCTTCAACAGATTGCCGAACACCTGCCCGTGCTGCAAGGTTAATCACAGCATCATAGTGCTTGTCAAATATCGGTTTTAACGAAGCACGATTACAAATATCTACACGGTGGTAATGAAATTCGGGTAATGCTTGGAGTTGTGATAGTCGCCACTTTTTTACTGTCACATCATAAGCATCGTTTAAATTGTCAATACCTACTACGGTATGTCCATCTGAGATGAGGAATTCCGTGGCTTTCCACCCTATAAATCCAGCACATCCCGTGACAAGATATTTCATACCAACCCTTTCAATTCATTCTGCTTAAACAAATTAAACAGAGTTCTTTTTCTTTTGGAGCAACTAAAAACATCCTCTACCTATAGCACAAACTTTAGTTTGGGTTTCCGATAAGACGCAAACTGACAGTTTGCTCTACAGAAGTGTCCCATTAATTATAGGTTTTACTATAAAAAGTTGTCTTTATTCTCTCTTGTGCGCGACCTGCCATCTCAGCCTCAATCTCATACCCGATAAAATTCCTGCCTTCAAGTATCGCCGCGACTCCAGTTGATCCTGACCCCGCGAAAGAATCAAGAACGAGGGCGCGGGGTGCAGAAAAAATGCGGATGAGGTGTTGCAGTAAATCAACAGGTTTTGCGGTCATGTGTCCATATCGCTCTTTTGGTTTATTTGATGGAATGACAGTTCCCGGAAATTGAGATGTGTTGATCAAAGGGTTGTTCACGTCAATTAGTCCAGTTTCCCACTTATCCCAGTTATCAACAAAAGTTCCTTCTCTGGGGGCTTGTCCGAGAATTATCATTTCCCCTTGTGGCTTTAGTTGTGGTGTTTTCCGTCCGCCTATTTTTTGAATAAGCCGGTCTTTTTCTTTTGTTGGAATCTTTCGTTTACGGATAAAATGATCTTGTGAGAATGCTTTTGCTTGTCCTTCATATCGCCATATCAAAATGTCCCGTATTTCAAAACCCGCGTCTTCTAATGCAATAGCGGTTCTATGTGCGAGTCGGTTTTGGCTAAAAACGAGGCAAAATCCGCCGGGGCGAATAACGCGCATCCATTCTTCAGCAATAGGTGAAAGAAAACGTTGCAACTCTCGTCCCTGTTCGACAGAAAACTTCATCCCCGCTGGTAGTGAACCGATAACGCCTGGTTTCACTCGTGCATTTAACTTTCGTGTGTCCCAATCATCCCCCATGCCATCAATGAAATAGGGGGGATCTGTAAGCACAAGAGAGACAGAATTCTCATCGAGTTGTTTCATTCCAATCCGACAATCTTCATTTTCTATTATTGCGGATAAATCCTCATGAGTTGCTGGCGAACGGAATAACTTTTGCTGATATAGTGAGAATTTGTCTGGACCATCATCAATATTTTCGTTTTTCAAAGTGAATATCTCTGTCAGGTAATTGTAGAGTGAACTGCCTGCTATATTTTCTCATTTACTAAATAGGAGATAGTTTATGCGAAAGTGTTAGTAAAACAAACGTGAGTTAACGAGATACGTTCTGGTTAACGCTTTGGTTTCTGCTATCTTCAAGGATTACTCGCATTCATCATCTACATGGAAATCATCAAGTTGCTCTTGAAAAAGTGCCAACTCCATTTTTGCCTCTTCAAATTTTACCTCTATTTCGGTTTCAAGTTCCTGCAATCGGGTTTGCTGCTGGATTATCAAATTGTCCACCTTATCAACTTTCTGCTTCACACTTATAATACTGTCATAATTAGCGTCTGATAGATTACAAAGTATCATTAACTTACGATAATATTTTATACCGTGGTCTAATAAGGTCAACCCACCACTGATATGTGTGAGTTCTACGCGATACCGCTCTAAGTCTGCTCCTGTTAGAAGATCGGAAAGTTTCTTTAATGCTTCGTTCAATTGGGTAAGCTGAATTTGCTTTTCGGACCAGAGTATCTTTTTCGCGATGCCATCTGGGGTATTGTCGTCAATGACTGCGGCATGATTTTTAAGATGTGCCTGAAGTTGTTTATCTAAGTTAGCTAACTCTGATCGCTGAGTCCTTACTTCTTGTCTAAAATCATCACAATAAGTCCGAATTTTAGATAATTTTCCGTGAAGTTCTTGATACTTCTGTTTCAATTTTTCTACTTTTATAATAAAAGTCGGATACTGAATCTTAAGATTCTTTGAAATTTCAAACTTGAGTTTTCGTAATTTAGTTGGATTAGGAGATGTTCTTTCCATGCTCATGAGACCGCATAAAGTTGCCATTGAACCTGAAAAGGAGAGAAGTGCTGAACCGGCAAAAAATAAGATACTTTCTGCTGCTTGAGCCAATCCCAACCATCCGATTACACCGACAAATGAACCGCTGCCTATGAGGAACATCGGAAAGGACAAATATTTTTTGATTTCATCTTTGGCTTTGGTATCCATATTTATCTCCATGTATAGCATAATATCTCAAGCCGCCAGATGCAATCGCAGCTTAAGGTTTTTCAATTAATAGCGTATCAATTTGTTTTTTGAGCTCTGCGTAAATTTCTGGTTTGAAATTTGCTTTGCGATGAAACACAATCTTTCCTTGCGATGAAATCAGATATAGGTTCGGTTTCTTTTTTTCTGTCCGATAACGTTGATGTACCTCCCCTTTCCAATCGAACAAGAATGTGACAGGTGGCGGACTTTTTTTTAGCCGGGACCGAATGAATCCTTTCGGTATAAATCCGGGGACACTCCGCATGTCAGCAACAATATAAGCAGTAACCCGTTTATCTTTCTTATAGTCTTTTTGGAATGCTTCTGCCCATTTGTCATCTTCCTTCCGAATCTTCCGATTACCCATAATCAGAAAAACAAGTTTTCCACGCAGCTTCTTTAAATTGTGTTCCTTCTTTTCAGCATCTTGAAGTGTAAAAGTAGGTGCTGCATCGCCTACTTTTGGTGGTTTTTCCATTGCAAAGCTGGCAATACCTACTAATATAACGCAGATGAACAGATATGTGGTTATTCTCATCATATTTGCATTTTAGCACAAATGGTTAATAGATGTCAAGCAGTCAGGGTTATTTAGTTTTAAAAACTTTCAGTTATCAAGTTAACTGCGAGTTTAGGTTTTGAAGCAGAATGGACATAAGTTTTAGGTGCATCATTGTTTAGTGTCTGAACCATGATTTTCAAGATTATCAGATTTTCAGGATTTTTGAGTGTTATCCATCAACCGCTATCCTACGTCCAAAAGCGGACGATAAACATGTTCATAGACACTAAATCCACAAAAAACCCATCTTGATAATCCGATAATCTTGAAAATCATGGTTCAGACAATAAGTGATTCAGGACGGACAATAAGTCCATTGATGTATTAACGTCTGTGATAAAATCTGCCAGGTAGTAGGTGGTATCACCATAGTGTACATTAGTAAATAGGCTTCTGGATCAATAGTTAAAGTCAAGAAGGTGTCTGCATATCTAAAATCTTATAGGTGAAATATTGTAGAGCAAACTGTCAGTTTGCGGACGAATATGCACAATCTAAATGAAGTTTAAGAAAATAAATCGGTAATTTGACGAGGTTAGGAAGAAATCAAGAAATCAACGGTATGAATGACATTTAGTCATTCCCCGGGTATGAATGCCATTTAGGCATTCCCCGCCTCGCCAGCGGGGGAGTACACCTGTCTCGTACGGATAGAAAATTACCGAATTAATAAATTAATCTTCATACAGATTGTGCTACATAAGTAGCAACTTGGGTATTTAAGTATAATGAGGTATATTGAGTCCAGTATATTTTGATAATTCTAATTAGCAAAGTTTTAGTTGAAAAACCGCATATTAATCTGATACACTGTATATACTATAGTCAAATTCACAATTACTAAAGGGGCGATATGCAACAACTTTACGATACACAAGCACCGAATCCACCCTCTCGTGCAATTCTTGTCGGTGTAAAACTGCGCGATACCTTAATGCACGAAACAGAGGAATCGCTGCAGGAACTCCGACAACTGACTGAAACTGCAGGAATTGAAGTCGTGTGTGAGACAATTCAGGCGCGCAACGTGCCGAATCCGACCTATTTTATCGGAGAAGGTAAGGTTGAAGAGCTAAAGGATGTGGTTGCCGAACTTGAAGCGGACGCGCTCATCTTTGACGAAGAGTTATCACCTGCCCAGACGCGAAATATCGAAAACATGCTTGATATTGCGACCGTTGACAGAACAGGGCTTATCCTGCAGGTGTTTGCACAACGCGCATTAACCAGTGAAGCGCGCTTACAAGTCGCCTTAGCACAATTGGAATATGCGCTCCCGCGACTCACTCGGATGTGGACACACCTTTCACGGATTGCAACCAGTGGCGGTAGCGGTAGTGGTGCCTTACGTGGTCCCGGTGAAACGCAGCTTGAAATGGACCGTCGGTGGGTTCGCAGGCAAATTTCTCAAGTCAAAAAAGCATTAGAAACGGTTGAAAAGCGGCGACAAGTGCAACGGCAAAACCGCTCAGAAAAAATCAAAGTCTCTCTTGTAGGATATACCAACGCAGGGAAATCAACGCTTTTTAATACATTAACAGGTGAAAACGTCTTAGCAGAAGACAAACTATTTGCTACCTTAGATTCAACAACACGGCGGGTGAGTTTGCCAGAAAATCAAAACATTCTGTTGAGCGATACCGTCGGTTTTATCAAAAAATTACCGCATCAACTTGTTGCTGCATTCAAAGCAACGTTAGAAGAGGTTACAGAGGCTGACCTATTGTTGCATGTTGTTGATATTAGTCATCCAGAAGCGGAAGCACAAATCGCTGCGGTAGATACGGTACTGCAGGAATTGGATGCGTCCGATATTCCGATGGTCATGGCGTTCAATAAAATAGACCAGCTTGAAAAGGAAGACCAACTGCATATTCTTAAAGCCCGTTACCCAGAGGCGATACCGATTTCGGCACAATGTGGAGACGGTATTGAAGTACTGATGGAGACGTTAGCACAACGTTTTGCTTCGCACAGTACAATGATCGATCTGAGTATCCCTTATACGGAGGGAAAAGCATTAGACATGCTATATAAGCATGGGACGGTGTTAGGCACAGAATATGCCGAAGATGCTGTTCATGTCAAGGCACGTCTGCCAAGTCGATATCTCAAATCTGTATCGCAATTTACGATTAGAGATACAGAAACCCCGCCGAATGCCGGACACGCATGAGGTGTTGATGAAGACCCATAATGGTCGCGGAATTGTGTGGTAATCATGGGATGGTTAAACAGTATTGAGATCGGACACGATTTGCAAATCTGTCCAGATTGTAATCGTGAATATGAAGTGCTTGAACACTTTTTAGGAGCAACTCAAAATAAACTAACAAACTGGATTGATGCTGTATTTAACGATGCATATTATATCCAACTTCGGTGTCCACAATGTCTTGAAATGCGTTACTTATGTATACAAGCGTTAACATCGACACAGTTCTATACTGAAAAGGAGAAGAATAACAAAAAATGAAGATAGGCGTTACCCAAATAATTCTCGGTAATATGTCACTTGATGATACCCTCACACTCTGCCAAGATGCTGGCTACGATGCAGTTGAACTTACTTTTGGTGAAGGGAAAGACACAGATATAAATATGAGTGATACTGAACTCAAAGGTATTGCTGCGAAGTGTGAAGTTGCTGGTATTGAGATCGCCAGCATAACAGCGGGATATGCGAACCGTGGTAACCTGCTTAGCCCGGATGCAGAGCAGCGTAAGAACGGTGCAAAATCGCTTGCGCGTGGGTTAGAAGTTGCAGGCGCGCTTGGGGTCGGTGGAATCTTGCTACACCCCGGACAACTCTCCGTTGAAGGCACATACCAACAAGTGTGGGATAACCTCGTCGGAATTCTAAAAGACCTTGCGCCTTCTGCTGAAGCTCACACAGTTGCTATCGGTCTGGAAAACGTATGGAACAAATTCCTGCTTAGTCCGAAGGAGATGCGCGAGATTGTAGATGAAGTCGATAGTGACTGGGTCGGAACGTATCTTGATACGGCAAACATGATGGCGTATGGCTACCCTGAACACTGGATCCGTGAGCTTGGGCATCGGATCAAGCGTGTACACTTCAAGGATTTCTCGCGTGGTCAACATCGCTTTGTCAACCTATTAGATGGTGACACAGATTGGGCAGCGGTTATGGAAGCGTTTCGCGCTGTCGGTTATGATGGTTACGTGGTTCACGAAGTTGGTGGAGATAGGGAAGCACAAATTGATCTTGCGCAACGGATGCGCAAGATTGTTGCGATGTAGGGACTAAAAGGAGAGGCGATGGCTTTTTGAACCATCGCCTGATGCCGGAGGTCGGACTCGAACCGACATGGACCTAGGGCCCGCTGGATTTTGAGTCCAGTGCGTCTACCAATTTCACCACTCCGGCAGTTATCATAAACAAAAACAATTAAAATATACCATTGTAAAGCAACCTGTTAGGTTGCGTCCTCACATAGGCACAATCTAACAGATTATGCTACTATGCACAATCTAACAGATTATGCTACAGTTAATATAAACGAAAACAATTAAAATATACCATATTTCAGGAGAAAAGTCAAAAAATTATGGCGAACCAACAAAGAGGGCTTGCATCTGAAAGTATCTTTAAACGGGCTTTTAATGCCGTGAAAGCGTTTTTGTCACTACTGATTGAAAAGGAGACATGGCAAGCATTGGTCCGGTGGGGATTGTGGCGCGTTTTGCCGAAACGCCGGCGTATCCTAAAATTAGTACAGGAACTGAAACCGCTGGCTGAAAACGCTGCCCCGGAGATGCTGGCTTTACGTGATGAAGTCTTTTCAAAAAGTTGTCTTGAGCTGCGTCAACCGCAAGACGAACAAATCCTATTGGAAATTCTCAACCATGTAGAACAACCGCTCGGATTAGAACAGATATTTTTCGCTGCGCTGTACCCAATTTTAGCCAAGCGGGATTTGGCGGCAATTCCGATCCCAACTGAGACACCGCATCGACTTGAAGTGGAAATCGGTTATCTTGCACACAACGAAGATTACTTTTTCTGGGTGTTCGAAATTGACAGTAACAGGCGGATGTCCCTTAAAACACCACTTGAGGTTCGGGAAGCACAACGTGATGACAAACGTTATGTCATCTATACACTCGGTTGTACGGGACTCGTTGAAACAGATTTCGCGGCGTATGCGGAACAGTGGCTGCTTAATACCCAGCGTTTAACAATTGCGTTGCCACTTCTTGCCACGGCGTATGCGGAACAGTGGATCCTTAACACACGGATATACTTTGCGCACATTTTGAAAGATTTGAAGAAGCGAAATTACAAAGTTACAGCAGAGGCAATACCTGATTTTGAACGGGCGCGGTTGTCAATACTACGCCATCTCTCCCTGCTCCGGCTAAAAAAACGTCAATTTCAGTCCGAACGCCGAAATCGGTAAGATAGATCCCCGGTTCTATTGAGAAACAGATACCGGGAATAAGTAACCGGGCATCTTGCGTTTCCAGATTGTCCAAATTTACACCGTTTCCATGTATAACAGTGCCGATATTGTGACCGGTACGGTGGATAAAATATTGTCCATATCCTTTTTCGGTGATATACCCGCGCACACAATCGTCAACGGCGTAACCCGGAATCGGCTCGTTTGCTGCCCATTTTTCACGGATGAACGCCACTGCCCGATCTCGCGCTTCCCTTACGATTTCAAATATTTCAACATACTTGTCGGGAACTGTTCTCCCCGCGTAAGCCACCCACGTTGTATCTGCGAAAACAGCGTCTAAGTCTTTCTGCTTTGCCCATAAATCTATTAAGATAAAGTCTCCCGCTTTAATCTGTTGTGTGCGCGTTGCGATAGGGGCGTAATGCGGGTCGCCACTGTTCGCGTTAACAGCAACGATTGGCGGATGATCGGCTACCAACTCCATTTCATCAAACTGGTTGAGAATCTGTTGCTGAACGTCGTATTCAGTTATTTTATTCCCTGCTTTAAGTTGTTCACCAATCCAAGCGAAGGCATAGTCTTTTGCCTGAAGGACTAAATTGGCAGATTTTTGATGCCCTTTGTACTGTGCTTCGCTTAAACGTGCCTCAATGTATTGAGCAAGTTCTGCTGAAGAATGTACCTCAATTTCGAAAGAGCGGATCCACTCCAATGTCCCAGCGTCTATGCGTGAAATGTAGGGAATTGAGGCGTTAGGCGAATACTCCATCGCAACCGATTTGACATCACCGAGAAAAGAGTTCATCTCTTCGTTGAGTTCCTGCCATCCGGCGTAAAGCGAGATAGTTCCCGGCACATCGGTGAAATTTGATGTTTCTATACGGTGAATTAACCATTTTGGTTCTCCTTCCACGGGAATGAGGCAGAACCAACGCCGGGTAATGTTTGCACCAGCCAAACCTGCTACGTTCTGTGAAATTGGGTTGATGCCGCGAAAATCGTAAAGGAGCCAGGCATCAAGGTCTAATGTTGCTAAAGCGGTTTGTATTTCAGGTATTTTCATATTTTAGTTTCGTAGCGCAAACTGTCAGTTTGCGTCGTTTTATGCACAATCTAACAGATTATGCTACAAAAGTTGCAACTTATGTTAATATAACTCAAGTTGCTACCTATAAGTTTTAGACATGCAAACACCGTTTTTTATAGAGAATAATGCATATTTCGCGAGTTTTCGTCCCGCAAACTGTATGAAGTTTAAGAAAATAAATCGGTAATTTGGCGAGGTTAGGAAACCTCGCCAGCGGGGAAGTACAACTGCCTCGTACGGATAGAAAATTACCGAATTAATAAATTAATCTTCATTCAGTTTGCGCACTTATAGGAAACCCAATCTAACAGATTATGCTACAAAGGTGGCAATTTAGGTTAATACAATAGAATCCACAAATATTTTGATGATTCTAATTTGTCCCAAACCCTGTAAGTAAGAAGAAAAACTCTCTACTCTCTATCTGCAACTGTGTTGCTGAACTTTTTGTCACATAAGAGAAGATAATCTTCAATCCGTTCTCTGACAAATAACGATATTTTCTTCGTTCATCGTTGTGGCGGTTTGGCCTGCAACATTGGAAGGGCTATTTTTAATAGGCATCCGTTTATTGGGAATGTTCCTAACGATGGTTTCTTTATGTGTAAAACCATGTTTGCCAAAGGCAAAAACAACAAATTCGTCTGTTGGCAGCGTAACATCTTTAACCCGACGGTTCCCGACAACATAGCAGATTGTAGAGCTCGACGAAACCGTCTTCACCACTGAATTGATGCTACGTTCTAAGTGAATATAAAAAGCGGAAACCTCACGCGCCCGTTTTTCATCAATTGAGCGAATTTTATCTATAGCAGACGAAACAGGAGTCCCCGCTAATGTATCACCTGAATATTGCCCGCCCATTGCAAGTCTGTCAATTTTTCGTGCGTTTGGCAAACCGAGCCATTCTGCAGATAGCCGAGAAAATTGCCCATACGCGACCGTAGTGTGTGAATCGCCGTAGGGTGGAGAGGTAATCACCAAATTATAGCCTCCAAGTGGCCGTGGCATTGGCAGTTCACCATCAACTGTATTTGCATCGCAAATTGATGCTTCCACATCTTTACGTTTTTCCATATATGCTGCCAAACCTTCTCTATTCCTATTCAGTTTTTTGCGAAAGGTCCCAAAGACATCAGGATTAAAGTTTTCAAGTTTTTCTGCTGGCATTCTATGCAGTTTAAATGTGCTTGTTCTTGTCCAAGACACCTCGCGCACCGTCTCTGAAAATGCGACCGTTATGAAATTCCGAACTGCTTGATCCGCTATCTTGTTAATACAATCTAATAGGTACGCGATACTTATGATAATCTCTTCAGAAAACCAATAGTCCAAATTCGGAATTTTCGGAATTGGTGCTTCAGGTAACTTGTCAACTCCAAATTCAACTTGAAAGAGAGCATCGTTTAACTTATTTAGTTCACTGTCCAACGTTTTCAAAGGAATTGGGGTCAATTTAGTTGTAGCGATCAGACGCACAAGGGGATTGATGTCGCAACCAACGCTGTGCATACCGAACAAAGATGCCTCAACAAGAGAAGTGCCAGTACCACAATACGGATCAAGAAGCCATTCGCCTTCTACACCATACTGATTTAGCAGCCTTCTTGCGATTTGCGGAATCATCATCGCTGGGTAAGTATGGAAGCAGTGGGTATATTCTTTTGTATCTACCGTTCGGTAGTCCCATGATTCGTCTTTGCGTTTCAAGTTTCCCATATACATTTCTGCAGATTTTCTGCTAATCTGTTAACAACTCCTGCATCAAAATCTGATTTACACGTTGTTGCCATTTATGCTACCAAGTCACATCCAATAAAATTGCGCCCTTTTGAGAGTGCTGCTTCCATCACAGAAAAGGATCCCGCTGCAGGATCAATCACATAATCGCCTTCATTACTGACAGCAGTAATAAGCTCAGCCTGTAAACCGATAGGTTTTTGATGGGGATGTTCCTTTGTTTTTGTTCTCTCAAGCCAGACATCGCGGATATTGTGGACTTTCCAAACCCCCTTAGCCCTTTTGGGATGCTTCTGTAGCACAACACAATATTCACTCACCCGTCTGGATCTATACCCCATGCCAAATCTATCTTTATTCCAGACGATCAAATCAACGATGTCTAACTGTGTCCCATCAAACCATGTTTTAAACCCTTGGCAAAGGTGAAACTTATCCATCCACAGAAAGAGATGTCCAGAGGGGATAAGCACGTTGCCTATACCTTGAATGAATTCTCCAATCATTTCTTCAGGCATTTGCATCAGTGAACTTCTGCGTTTCTCTCTGCTTTTCCCTTCATTCCCATAATTCATTTTGTCAAGTACACCCCTATATTGTGGGTCAAGGAATGCTATCGGTATAGAATCAGACGGCAGAAGAGATAAAAACTTTAGACCATCCATCTTCAACCTCGTATTAGGTTTCAATATATCTGGTAAATCTATATGCGGAGATTGTACAGTCCGTTCAGTGGAGAAAACGTTGTTTTTGTCCCCATCAGTCGGATCAGAAAAAAGACTCAGATTTTCATCCGCAGGGGGCAAATTTTTCATAATTCTCCTTGTTTCATATCTCGGTTTGGATACTCTAATTTTCTGACAAAACCCGCGTCAAAATCTGATTTACCAATTGTGGATTCGCCTTCCCACGAGTTGCCTTCATCACCTGACCAACCAAAAAGCCAATAGCTTTCTTCGTGCCATCACGATAATCTTGGGCGGGACCGGGGTTTTCCGCAATGACCTGTAGCACAATTGCCTCAATTTCGGAGGTATCGGTAATCTGGGACAACCCTTTTTCTTCCACAATCTGTTTCGGCATCTTCCCAGTTTCAAAAGACTCATCCAACACAGATTTGGCAATTTTGCCGCTGATAGTATTATTATTTATCAACTGAATAAGTTCACTGAGATGCGCTGGAGTAACTTTGGAATTCTGTATTTCAATTTCTGCAGTGTTCAGTAGACGGGTAAGGTCGCCCATAATCCAGTTTGCGCAGGTTGTCGGTTCGCCACTGAGTTGTGCAGCTTCGTCAAAGAAGTCTGCTATTTGTCGGGTAGTGGTTAGGAATTCGGCGTTTTCAGGAGAGATGTCATAGTCTGCAATAAACCTCTTGCGGCGAGTAGCGGGGAGTTCTGGCAGTGTCGGTTGTATTTCATCAATCCATTCATCATCAATCTGAACGTGAACGAGATCGGGTTCAGGAAAATAGCGGTAGTCGTCTGCTTCTTCCTTGCTACGCATCGCAACTGTCTTCCCTGTCCTTGCATCAAACAACAATGTTTCTTGTACCACCTCACCACCTGAATCAAGGATACGTGCCTGCCGTTTTACTTCATAATCCATTGCATCAAGCAGCTCTTGAAACGAGTTTTTGTTCTTAATTTCAGTGCGCGTTCCCAATTCTTGGCTGCCTCGCGGACGTAGCGATATATTCGGTTCACAGCGCAGGCTACCCTCCTCCATGTTACAATCGCTCACCTCAATGTATTCTAAAATCTCTTTGACTGCGCGACAGTAGGCGATCGCTTCTTCAGGAGAATGGATTTCAGGTTCGCTTACAATTTCCATGAGAGGTACGCCCGCACGATTAAAATCCATAAAACTTCGGGTGGGGTCATTTGTAACTTCGGCATGAATGGATTTTCCTGCATCTTCTTCAAGATGAATTCGACGGAGTGCAACGGTTTTAGGTTGTCCATCAAGTTCAAACGTTACCTCACCATTTTTACACAACGGGAGATCATACTGTGAAATCTGATAGTTTTTGGGGAGATCCGGGTAGAAATAGTTTTTCCGATCAAATTTACTATAAGTTGTTATTTCACAATTCATTGCCAAACCCGCACGAACAGCAAACTCCAACGCGCGTTGATTGATGACTGGTAGTGTTCCCGGCATACCTAAACAGATTGGACATGTGCAGTCGTTGGCAGATGCACCGAAGGTATAAGCGCAGTTGCAAAATAACTTACTTTCTGTGCATAATTCTGCATGGATTTCCAAACCGATGACTATTTCATATTTTTCCATGAATTCACTCTTGTTTTATAATAGTTTTAGAATTAGCAAAGTGCTCTGAACAAGCGAGGTTAGGAAACCTCGCCTACCGAAAGAGATTTTCCGTGCCTGTAGAGGCACAACACATCTATTTTTTATAATTTGCGACAGTTGAAAGTTATAAGAAACAGCGCGAGTATCCGCCTTAAGGATACAAGGCAGGACATCTCGCGCTACAATAAATAACAATTTGTTATAAGCCTTTCTCCGACAGTTCATTAACAACAGCTACGTTTGCTTCCACCTCAGTCCGAGAAGTCATGCCGATAGTCATGGCGTGGACACATGGCAATCCCATCACAAATTCGATTGCCTCGCGCTGATCATCTGCATCTTTTGCCAACTTCCCCATGCCTAAGACTTTCATGCCGTAGATACCTTTCCCAACAAACGCCATCTGTTCCATTGTTCGGATAACATCGGCAGGGGATGCGTCCATTGAAACTCCCGAATGATTAATCCGTGCCAATACAACTTCAACCCATTCTGTCATAGCGGATGTTTGGAACGCGCCGAAATCGTGGCAAGATACCCCATGTGCGCGAATTAATCCTTGCTCCTTACAACGTGTGAGTGCCTCCATCGCATCCGGATAACGGCTCGGCCAGTCTACCTGTGTGAGACAGTGCAGCAACACGATGTCTACATAATCAGAGCCTATCTCTTTGAGAAACCGCTTCACATCTGCTTCCACAGTTTCACGAGTACGAGAAACCGTCTTTGTCGTAATAGTGACACTACTCCGAGGTACATGTTTCAGCGTCTCTTTAATATGCGGATGGCTACCATACTGGTCAGCAGAATCCCAAAAAGTAACCCCGTTTTCATGTGCAAACAAAAGTAAATCCCGCAGAGCTTCAAACCCTAAATCTGTTTGATTTGAACGCCCGTTCCAACCGTTCGACCCTGTCCCAATTGAGAGCCGCGAAACATCTAAACCTGTTTTCCCAAGTGCTACAATTTCCATCACAATTCTCCTCTATCATTGAAATTAAAGTAAGTATATCATATTCTTTCAAATCTGGCAAACAAAATCTGTTACTACTGTAACGTGCATAACCTGCAATTATAGTAAACTTTAGAATTAACTGGACATTTGAGTTGTAGGAGGGAACTCCGATTCCCGACTACTCTTATGTTCAGTCGCGATTCGGAGATCGCTCCTACAGAAAATGTGTCCCATTATTTTCAAAGTTCACTATAATAATGCTATAAATCCAAAATGACGTTTTGGGTTATAGATTTGATTACGAGAGGACTCGCTGGAAAAAGTGATTTAAAAAGGTATTTGCCTCAACTTGGACACAGACGCTGGTATTCAGGGTTGTCGTTTGACGTTCGCGCCGCAGGTCCGCAACCGTCATACCACTTGTCAAATTACCCTCGGTTTCAACTTGTACATAAACATCAACACTTTCAAAAAAGGCTGGATGTGTCAACATGCCGACAGGGAGTGCATCGTGGATATGCAATCCGTAGAAACCTATATGCTCACCGTAAAATTCCATGCAGGCTTGGGTGGACTCCTTAAGAAAGCAGGATATTTTATCATTTCGTCCTTCGAGTTCTGCATTCAGTCGTTCACCTGTTAAAACCACCTGATGTGTTAGATCTAACGGGGCAATGTGAATAGGGATACCGAAATCAAAGACCTCCTGCGCAGCATGTGGGTCGACGAAGATATTGAATTCTGCAGTAGTTGTAACGTTCCCATATTCTCTAAACACACCCCCCATCAAGACGATGCGCCGAAGTTTCTGCATGCTTTCTGCGTCTTTTTGGATTGCTCTTGAAATATTTGTTAAGGGCCCCAAAGCAACTACAACTAACTCATTAGGATAACGATCTACCATTTCAAGTATCAAGTCAACACCAGCAAGTGTTGAAATTTCACAGTTCGCCAATGGATAACGTAGACTTCTGTCAGGGTTGGGCAGTTTGCTGATATTGCCTAATCCATCTTCACCGTGGACATGTTCTGCCTTCACAAGTGGTTTTACAAGCGGTTGCGCCTCACCTTTTGCAACAATGGGATATTCAGATAATTCAAGGACACCTAAAATCGTCAGTAGGTTTTGCGTTGCTTGTTCAACGTGCACGTTTCCACTAACGGTTGTTATTGCCTCTACCCGTAATTCTGGTGATTTCATTGCGAGCAGAATTGCCAGCGCGTCGTCTACTCCCGGGTCTGTATCTATAAGAATTCTATACATTGTTTACATTCCGTTGTTTGATATGCTAAAAAGTTTTCTCTATTTTAACGCTAAACGACTATTTTGTCCAATTCAGTATTTTCTATCTGAATCTCGGATTTTCACAAGCACCACAATGTTTTTTATGCCAAAAACTTTACACGCCGATATTTTCCGCAAACATGATCTGGAAATTTTTCACGGGTTAAGTTATACTTTCTAAAAACACTGTTTTAATACAACAAGGAGTTCTCTCATGAAATTTCTGTGTTATACAACCGCTATAATTATCTGTTTAGGTTTAAGCATTTTCTCTATATCAAACACTGCTTGGACAGACGGTCATCTTCAGATTATGGAAAAAGAGAAGAAAATCGTCTTGAAAGGACAAATATCCAAAGCACTTGGTGAATACGACTCACATCTGAAAGGGGCAGTTGAATATCTATTTTGCGGTCCTAACGGTAAAGAATATGAAAGTATCATCGTTGTTGATGCAACTGCGAAAGAGATATACGAAGCGATGGACAAACTTGGGGTGAAGCCTGGCAATCCTGTTGACCAAGACATGGAAACGGAGGAAAAAATACCTGCTAAAGGCCCCTACTGTTATCATCAATGTTGAATGGGATGAAGATAAAAAAACAAAAAAGGTTCGGGGTGAAGACCTATTATATAATGTGAAAACCAAAAAATCTATGAAACATGTCGCTTGGATTTATACAGGTTCACGAATGGTGTATGATCTTGATGGCGAGGATGAAGATGCAATGATTCCATTGGCATATTCCACTAACGATATGGCCGCCCTCAGTCATGTGGACCCGACGACACTGTTTATTAACCCATTACCTGAATCAGAAGAGGAGAATCTATATAAAAAGAATGACGACTTATTGCCAGAACTTGGAACTCCTGTTAAACTGATTATTGAGGTAAACCAGAAAATGCAACTATATGTGTTAATAAGTGGCAAGGTGCAAGGAGTCAACTTCCGTAATTTCACGCGAAGGAACGCCCAGCAACTCGGAATTAACGGTTACGCTAAGAATTTAAGAAATGGCAAGGTAGAGGTCGTTGCAGAAGGCGATAAAATGCAGTTAGATGCTTTGGTGGAAAAACTACACCAAGGTCCACCCGCTTCAAAGGTAGACGACGTAAAAATTGAGGCGCGCGCCTTCACAGGTGATTATAAGTCTTTTGACATCAAATATTGAGTTATGGCGGAAATACCGTTTATTTCAGGAATACTACTTGCTGCGGGGCTATCTACAAGGATGGGTCAACCGAAACAGTTACTCCCTTTTGGCAAAAGTACAATCGTTGAAACTGTGGTTGACAATATGCTTGAGGCGAAGTTTCGTGAGGTCATCGTTGTCGTTGGACACTGTGCTGATCAAATTCAAGATTTATTAGTGGAACGTCCAGTAAAAATCGTTTTTAATCCTAACTACCGTGAAGGGATGTTAACCTCTGCGCAAGCGGGCATCTGGTCACTTAACTTCGCAAATGCCAGGAATAAATCTGATAGGGATGCATTCTCTCTTATGTTGGTTGACCAACCCTTTATTACATCTGAATTAATTGACAAGGTGATTGATGCCTACGCACAAACTGATAAAGGTATCGTTCTACCGAGTTACAATTATAAGCGCGGGCATCCTGTCATTTTTCATCATCAGTATGCCAATGACATTTTAACATTAGATGCAGAGAGTGGTGGAGTCCGATCTCTTTTTAAATCGCACAGTGAAGATATTCATTACGTCCCCGTGAACACTGATGACGTGCTGCGAGATATTGACTATCGTGAAGATTATGAACATGCCTTACGTGAAAATAGATAACTCAAGGATATTTGGATTTACAGCACTTAAACTATGTTTGAATCAATTGAAAACGTCCAAGCTTTATGTGAAAAACAGGCATACATTGCAGATAAGGGTTTAGCGACAACGCTCTATCTCTCCCATCATCTCAAAAAACCGATTTTTTTGGAAGGTGAGCCGGGTGTTGGCAAAACCGAGGTGGCAAAAGTACTTGCAGATGCCACAGGGGCAAAATTAATTCGGTTGCAGTGTTATGAAGGTCTGGACGCAAACAGCGCGCTATATGAATGGAACTATACTCGACAGATTTTGCAACTCCGTATAGATGAAGCACAGGGACGCGATAAAAAAGAGATTGGAACGGATCTTTTTTCCGAAAAATTTCTGCTGAAACGACCCCTGCTTGAAGCTATCCAAGGCAACGGGGATGTGCCACCTGTCCTACTTATTGACGAAGTTGATCGGAGTGATAGTGAATTTGAGGCGTTTCTGCTTGAAATTTTGTCCGACTTCCAAATTACAATACCAGAAATCGGCACGATCCGTGCAAAACAGATTCCTTACGTTGTGTTGACCTCAAATCGAACACGCGAGGTGCATGAAGCACTCAAACGACGATGCCTCTATCAATGGATTGACTACCCGACAGTGGAAAAGGAATTGGCGATTGTCCAGACGAAGCTGCCACAGATCAATGAAAACCTTGCACAGCAGTTATGTCAGATGATGCAAATGTGGCGTGAAGGCGATTACTACAAAAAACCAGGGATTGCCGAAACATTAGATTGGGGATTAGCGATTTTGGCACTCGGTAAAACACAATTGGATGCCGATATCGTCGCTGAAACCCTTGGCTGTGTCTTCAAATACCAAGACGATATCCATCGTGCCAGCGCAGTGCACCTAACCGAATTAGACGAGCAAACAGATGAACCGAAACAATGAACGCCGACGCGTTCAGAAAAAAATCTTTATCGGTATCGGATATCCGCTTCTCGTTGTTGCCGCTTTTTGCACAATGGTGCCACTTCTGTGGTTATTAAGTTCATCTTTCAAAACAGCTGATGAAGTTTTTGCTGTGCCGATTCGGTGGTTTCCCAAACTACCGCCGCGCATTACATCCTCACCCTATATCGTCACCAATGCCTATCCAAAAATAAAAAAACCTGCTACAGTTGATCCTGATGTATGGAAAAATATGCAACCTGAATTAGAACAAGCAATCTGGAAAAATGTACAGAAACACATTACCGAAAAGTCACAACTTACGACTTCTAATTTTTCACAAGATTTACAAACCGAAATGACAAAAGGTGTTTGGCAGCATCATGTTGCCACACTACCGCCTGAAGTGTGGAGTGGTACAACAGATTCTATTGTCAACGAAGTAGAGAATTCTATTATCCCTGAAACGATCGAAACGATCTGGAACTCGGTTTACCGCCAAGTCGCTTTGGGTACAATAGAAATTGAAGATATAGAATTCAGCCGAATGGAGGTTGAATCCGTAAAGTGGGCTGTAGATTCAGACACCTTACAACAGATTCACGAATCTGATATTTCTGAACCGACTGCCGCGTTATCGTATAATTTCCAAGATGAAAACGATGTTCGTCTAACAACTACAATTTCTTCCTCTGTTCCAATAGATAGAATCCGCAGAATCATATTGCCAGTACGTGGCGATGCATCTTATCATCACCTCGCTTTGACTGTTTCTGTGAACGGCGCTACATATCAACCTACGCGTCCTTATGTTTTAAATACTGCTCTACAAGAGTATACAGATACTGTATGGCGGTTGCAAGGAATCCCTGGTGAGTTAGAATCATCACACATCCCGATGCGACAATTCGTTTCAAAACAGGAACTGTTGAAAAGCGAAGCACCCCTATCAGATACTGAAAACAAGTTATTACTACAATTAACAATACACCGTCCAGCATATTTGTCAATCGTATGGAATAAACTGACTTCTAACTATCGCAATTTATGGAAAGCAGTGCCGTATAATCGGTATTTTATCAACAGTGTTTTCATTGCCACGGCATCAACGCTTCTCACTCTGTTTTTCTGTTCACTTGGAGGCTATGCGTTTGCGAAATATCAGTTTCGTGGTAAGACAATTTTGTTCGGTATCCTGCTTGCTTCCATGATGGTGCCGTTTCAAGTCCTGCTTGTTCCGTTGTTTGGATTGATGTCCGACATCGGTTGGCTCAATAGCTACAAAGCGATTATAATTCCATTTTCTGTGGGAGCGTTCGGTGTGTTTCTAATGCGTCAATTTATTGTCACGATTCCATCGGAACTGCTTGATGCTGCACGGATTGACGGCTGTTCCGAATTTGGCATATATTATCGAATTGTGCTGCCCATCATCAAACCGGCGCTCGGTGCATTGACAATCTATTCCTTTTTGAGTTCATGGAACGGCTATCTTTGGCCTCTTATTGTTTTACGTGATGAAGCGAAATATACGTTACCTATCGGTTTAGCAAACCTAATCGGTATTTATCGTCAAGATTACGGCATGTTAATGGCAGGAACGCTGCTGTCGTTGTTGCCAATTGTCATTCTCTTTTTAGCAATGCAACGCGAATTTGTGCAGGGTATCACCCTCGGAAGTGTTAAGGAGTAAACACTATGTCTGAATGGACAACGGTTACGAAAACATCTGCGATTAAGGAAGGGCGCGGAAAATCTTTTACCGTCAACGGAAGACGGATCGCTATTTTGAATGAAAACGGCAAGTTTTGTGCTGTGGATAATACCTGTCCGCATGCAATGGGTTCACTTGGTAGAGGAAGGGTCCGGAACGGGGTTGTTGTCTGCCCAGTTCACGGGTATGCCTATAGGACAGAAACGGGTGAATGCCAAACTGATCCGCGTCTGAGGATTAGAACCTATCCCGTTATTGTAGAAGATGAGGAGATAAAAGTTCAAATACAATTGAAAGGACTTCCTTAACAATCCCAAGTCCGGGTTATTTAGTTTTAGGTTTTTCGGGCAGATTTTATCACAGACGTTAATATATCAATGGACTTATTGTCCGTCCTGAATCACTTATTGTCTGAACCAGGATTTTCAAGATTATAGGATTACCAAGATGGGTTTTTTGTGGATGTAGTGTCTATGAACATCTTTGTCGTCTGCGTTTAGACGCAGGATAGGCGTTGATGGGTAACACTCAAAAATCCTGGAAATCCTATAATCTTGAAAATCCTGGTTCAGACAATAAACAATGATGCAACTAAAACACCTGTCCATTCTGATTCAAAATTTAAATTTCAAGTTAACCTTAATGACTAAGAATTCTTAAAACTAAATAACCCTGTTTCTGGCAAAACAGGTATTGCTATTAGGTGCCCAATGTGTTATTATGTGAGTAGTGGGTGCTGATACACCTCCCACATCTTATCAATAGTAGAGAGTAAAATAATGAATAGTACCCTAATTCACACTACCCTTTTGCTTGTCTGTTTTACAACGGTAGCAACCGCACAACCCAAACATATCTCACAGTATCCTAATCAATTCACACGTGACGGACATGTTATCATCTTACCAGATCACGGTACCGTCTACATTGTTTCAGATTTGCACTCGCATTGGAATGATTTTAATCAATGGCTGCAACAGACCCGACTTGTTGAACGTATCCAAGCAGGTGAAGATGTTTACGGCATAATGCTCGGAGATTCAATTGACTATAAACCCGATGAAGAACCGAAACCGCCTTTCGGCGATGTCCAAATAGTTAACCGCGTGATTGAAATACAGCGACAACTTGGAGATAAAGGTAAAAGACTCATTTATATTAGAGGAAACCATGAATTGGCAGCAGCTGATACCTACGCTATGATGAAAAAACATGGCATGACAGATCAAAATCGCCCTGCCTTTATTCAGAAATTGTACAACAGTATAAACGGTAGTTACTATAAACAGTTTAATTTCATTGAGCGGATGACCGATGCGCATTTCGATTTCCTTACCAATCTTCCAACAGTCGTCATTGGCAAAAACGGTTTTGTTGCCGTTCACGCAGGCCCAGCGCGTTCTATTATCAGTTTAGAGGATCTCATAGACCCCGGTCCCCAAACACTTGACGAGTTGTTATGGGATAGACCAGATGCTGTCCTTGGTGGTAGATATACATTAAAACATACCGAAAATTTTCTAAAGTCCCTCAATGCTAAATTTCTTGTCGTTGGGCATACACCTATCGGCTATTTTCCACGAAAATATATTAAAGATGGAGTCGCACGTCTCGGTGGCAAACAACTCATTTTCTCTACCGGTTATGGCGGACTTCGTGGTGGACAAACCTATATTGAAATTGACTTGGCAAAAACATACCCGTCTGTTGAGGAATTAAAAGCGGGTGTTAATATTCACCTACTCTATCCAAAATAGTATAAAAGTGTTGTTATATGCGTGCGTTAATCTACATTATGACTCCTGTCCTGATTTTGACGATTTTCCTTGCATCGCGCTTTGTTACATGGGAAAAACTGAAAGGGGTTGACAGAAAAGCCTTAAAGCACCAGATCGATGGAACCCAATTTCTTAGGGAAGGAAAAAACCAAAAAGCCATAACTGCACTGACAAAGGCAATTGAAATTGAGCCAAAATATGCTGAGGCTTATGTCAAACGTGGACGTGCCTATTATTATTTAGCACGCTACACAGAGGCAATAGATGATTACACCCAAACCTTATTTCTCAAAAGGTTTCTTGCCGATGCTTATGCAAGCCGTGGAGATGTTTATCGCGCCCTAAATGATCTTCCACGGGCAATTGCGGATTACACCGCCTCCCTCGAAAACCGTCCCAGTGCAATTGTATACTACAACCGTGGCAGAATATACTATCAAAAGTTCCTAATTTCGGATAAGGCGGATGAAACGCTAAAACTCGCCTTAACTGATTTTGATAAAGCTATCGAATTACAACCGCGTTTTGCCATCGCCTATCTCAGCCGAGGCGACATTTATGAACATTTGAAACAGCAAGAATCGCAAGAATCCGACTATTCACATGCCCTTGACTTACTAACTGATGCGATTCAAAACTGGGAAAATAAATCACACGACCTAATTCTTATATACCTTTGGCGTGCCATCGCGTATCAAAAAAACAACTACGTTGACAAAGCAGTAAATGATATAGAAAGGGTTTATGAACTTTTTACGCAATTTTGTTTGAAAAAAATAAGAATTTCTGATATATTATAAACAGACGCAAAAATCCAGAATTTTTAATAGGAGGAACAAGTATCAATATGACTGGAGAAGCATTAGGTTTAGTTGAAACAAGAGGTTTGGTTGGCAGTATTGAGGCTGCAGATGCCATGGTAAAAGCGGCAAATGTGAAACTTGTTGGCCGCCAACAAGTCGGGGCTGGTTACGTTACAGTGATGGTACGCGGAGACGTAGGTGCTGTGAAAGCAGCAACAGATGTTGGTGCTGAAGCCGCTGCTCGTGTTGGTGAAGTTGTTTCAGTGCATGTGATTCCACGCCCACATGCCGAAGTTGAAACTATCTTGACAGGCAAAGCATAATTTCATGAAGAATCTTCTAAAACGTTTGAATTTGAACAAAAAGCAAAATTGCGATGCATGACCAAGCTTTAGTTAAATTAATTACCCGCCGCGTAGTAAGTCAATTGACAAACGATCAATCTTGTAGCGGATGTGCATTGCGAACTTGCGATGCAGGTAACCGTGCATGTGATGTTGCTATAGCGCAGCAAAAAATTCCGGTCGGGGTTTCTGCTCGGCATGCACATGTAACCCAGGAAGATCTTGAAATCCTTTACGGTCCTGGTCACCAACTTACTGTCTATGCACCGCTTTATCAACCTGAAGCGTTTGCGGCAAATGAAACGGTCACTATTGTCGGAAAGCGGATGCGTGCCATTGAACATGTGCGTATCCTCGGTCCTGTCCGTGATTACTCTCAAGTAGAGGTTGCACAGACGGAGGCAATTCGCCTCGGTTTAAATCCACCCATTCGAGATTCTGGTGACCTCGCTGGTGCTGAAGCAATAACGCTTGTTGGTCCCGCGGGGAGTGTCTATTTAGAAGAGGGTGCAATCTGTGCGACACGACACATCCACATGAAACCTGAGCAGGCTGAGGCTTTCGGTATTAAAGAAACAGACCTTTTAAAAATTCGCATCCCGGGTGAACGTGCCTTAATCTTTGAGAATATTCGTCCGAAAATTCATGAATCTTATGTGCTTCAGATGCATCTGGATACGGATGATTCTAATGCTGCAGGATTGAAAGGTGGCGAAGCCGTTGAACTGCTACGCGACGAAATATGACATCAGAACAGATTGACCAAATTGAGAAAATTGTTGAGAGAGTGCTTCAAGAGTACCTCTGTAACACTGAACCATCTGAAGAACAGCTGCTCACGATATTTGGTGCTACGCAACTTCCATTAGAACCAGTACTTCAACAATTCCAAACGTGCCTGCAAGAAGGATGGAAAATTCGAATTATTCTGTCTGAACTGGCGACTAAAACAGTAAATCTTGAACCGATATATTCAACGTTTGGTGAAGATAACGTCCTACGGGAAAACGATTTAACTGATATACCATCTTTTGTTGAAACTTATTCACAGATCGTTTTACCTGCGCTTTCCTATCCAATGGCGGGAAAGCTTGCTTTGAAGTTAGTTGATACGCCTTGTACCTATTTGGTTTACCATGCGCTTTGTTGTGGAAAACGGGTTATAGCAGCATCGGATATTTTAAGCACAAGGAAATATAAAGCCAAAAAATCGCTCACGCTTGACCAAATTGAACCGTCACATGTAAACGCGTTAACAGAATTTGGCGTTAAATGGGTAACAGTAGATCAAATCGCGGCAACAATTCGTGATGGTAAGGGACCGAATTGTGTAAGTGTGCAAACACCTGTCATAAGTGCCTCCGTTATCGCTAATCTGGCATCTAATGTCCAAGAGTTAGTTTACGCAAAACCTGCAATTGTAACGCCCCTTGCCCGCGAGCATGCGCAAAAACGCGGTATAAAACTTACACATAAGTTATAATTTACACTAACGTTTAGAAAATCCTAACTTCCAATCAAAATTATTCTTGACAATTGTAGTAATAAATTGTATAATGTTTTCAATTATACAATTTTGGCACTGCAAATAAATTACTGAAACGTTATTTATACTTGAGATAGAGACTACTTTTACAAAATTAACCGAGATACGAACAGAGAAAAGAATATTACATTATACTTATAATCTTGCTAACGGCTAACCCTGCTGGTTTAAGATTATTACTTAGGAGGATTCTCATCATGAAACGGATTTTAATTTTAACAATCGCAGGCCTCCTCAGCTGTTTGCTAATCGGGACATTGGCAGCAGTGAGTTACGCCGATTACGGTTATTACGCGGACCGACTGAGCCGTGAACATAGAGTTGCGAATGATGTAGACGAATGGATAGAACGCGGCAATGCCACAATTACTGCCAGTCCTATTTTTGAAGATGGCATGCGGCTGACCGCTTGGGCAAATTCCCATCGAGATGCGAATAACTATGAATTTGCAATCGCAAGCGGTGTGTATCTTTTTGAAATTCCGCGTAACGCGCAATCTATTGAAATTGTAGTTCGCTATAAAGGTGAACCGAATAGGTTTGAGATTAATGACCACTATGAACCGATTGCTGGTCGTATATGGATTCGTAACATTAAACGCGAGGCAACGCGGCGTGGTTACCATGACCAAAATGCTTCTGAAACACGGTATGGTGATACCTTTGTGCTTCGGGCGAAAAATCGCTCTGAAACTATCAAAATTCCTACTGCAGGGCATGTTGACAATGGGTGGATGGAACTTCATGTAGTTGCTGAAGGTGGTGAACAACTTGATATTGAATATATTGAAGTATCAACTTATCGCCGCGCTCCTAAGGTGCGCGTAGTCCAGCACTATACACCAACTTACCGCTGGCGTCCTTGGAATCGGTACACCTATCTCTATTTTTATGATGGCCCCATTTATTACAGAAGCGGATACGATTCCTATCTGTGTTGGAGTTATCCTGTTTACGATCATCACTACCTCTCTATCCGCAGCTATTATGGCGGTTACTTAGGTCGTTATCGTGTCTATCATCCGGCACGTTATTCGTATTACCACACACCGCATTACGGGGTATATAGTAGAGGCACGCCTGCGTACAGTAAACGAACGCAGTTAAATAGGTGGAGTGCGCAGCACGAAACAACACGTAAACAATATTCGCGGAGCCGGTTTGCAACCCCTACGCGGACTTCAGAGCGGACAAACATTCAAAATAATGTCCGTGTTGTCATTGAAAACCACCGTAGGCAAGCACCTTCGCAAACTGAACGCGTTACTCGGTCCGCAATAATTTCTCAAAAACAACGGATAGCTACGAGATCGACTGATCGGCAAAACGAAGCGGTTCGCACCTATAGCAGTCGTTCACGTTTTTCAACCCAGACAACTGATAGACAACGAAGATCTCTCCTAAATTCACGCTCAAATGTGAATACAAGTAGGAGTAGCACTCGATCAATTACAAATAGGTCTTCTGACTATTATAGAAGGTCGATATCTACTTCAAACCGTACGAGTTCTTCGTCCAGTTCGCGTTTAGGCAGTAGTAGTGATAGAACAAAACAGCGAAGTTCGCCTGTTACGACATCAAGGTCTACACCGACGCGAACGGAACCTCAAAGGGTTAGTCGGACTTCATCGTCTTCCAGTTCTCGGACACGTCCGACAACTACCACTCGGACATCTACCAGTTCGAGTTCCAGTAATGATGACAATGATGATGAAAACGAAGATCGGAGTCGGTCAACAGCACGGACAAAACGAAGATAGACTGCATAACACAATTGGATGTATCTGATTTTGATGCCTCGGGCAATTTTGCGCGAGGCATCGTCAACAATAATGTAGATTCTCTTATCTGTGCGAAATTGGATTTAACACATAATAGGACTATTTAAACTGCACGAGTCATCTGCTCGTGTTGTTTTTCAAGACACATAGAATTTGGATCAATGCGTTTTTTATTAACACTTTTGATTTTGTTATTGAGTGTAACATTTTGTTTCGCCGAAGAGGTTGGCAATAAAGCCGTTCCTACGGAATCCGAACACTCAATAAGGTTAATTTCTCCCGCTGGCACTATGGTTCGTTCAACTGTTTTTCCGGGATGGGGGCAATTTCATAGTCGTAACTACTTTCGCGGTAGTCTTATTTTGCTTGGTATTGGCAGCTCAGCTGTTGGCGCATTTCTGGCACATCAATCTTTTACAACAGAATATGATAACTATATAACCACTGCCAGTCTTGATCCGGATGATGTTACTTTGTTCACAAGTTACGACAAAGCGAATCAAAAATATAAGCTCAAAATGTTTTTTATCTATACAGGTATCGGTCTATGGGCGTATAGCATTATTGATTCTTATGTTAGTGCAAATTTTTACAATGCAACCTCACAAATCCGCTCAGTTCAAGAGGATGCGCAGCAAATTGAAAATTTGGGGCTCCAAGTTGGAATCACTCCGTCTCGACTCTATTTAGGAGTCGTCAAAACATTTTAATTTGGAGAAAAATATCATGTTAAAGGAATTAGGAAAAATAAGCAGTGTGCTCATTTTAATAGCATGCTTTATCGGTTGCGGCGATGTTGACAAAATAAATCAAGTGCAGCCTGAGGACTATTTGGCAATTAATAGCGTTTTAAAACGGTGGCGCGAAGGGTATGAAACTGAAGATGTAGAAACCTATATGAGCGCCTACTGGCCTGAAGGTTTCCGATATGTTTCAGACATGGGAACAGATGGCGATAAAACAGATGACTTAATATTTGATGATATCCGGGATGAGCGAGATTCAGCCATCCGTGTCTTTAGCCGATTTCAGGATATTGAGATTGAACTCTCTATTCCACCAGAAATAGTAGTAAATAAGGAGGGCGATGAAGCCGAAGTCCGCAATCACTACAGAATCCAAGGGTTCGTCGCTGATGGCGAATCACTTGAAGGTGGGTTCACCGGTTGGTTCGCGGAAGGTGATAATCTGTTTATTTTCGAAAAAAGAGAAGGCGAGTGGCGTATCACTGAATGGCATGATGAGGCTTTTAACGATGAAGAAATTCGCATCGCTAACAACCTATAACGGACATAAATGTTAGAATAAGGAGGACCGTTTCCACCGATTTTTCGGGGAAAATGGTATTCATGCCTCAAAAAGAAGAACCGTTGCATAATTACCTGCAATTCATACGCAAGTACGATTTTATCATCTGCTTGTGCACTTTATTGGTTTTAGGGACTGCGCTTATTATTTCGCTGCGTATACCTAAAACCTATTCTGCTTTCACGTTGATGCGTCTTATCCAACCGGACACTTCCTCTCCTCTCTCTTCCAACAATTTGTTCCAAACAGTCTTTTCAGGTGGTGTTGATCAGAGAGAAATGGCAACAATTAGTGAAAGATTTTCCACAGAATCTATGTTAAACGCTGCGGTTGAGAACCTGGAAGAAAATGAACTGGTAGGGATACAGTCCCTCCCAAGCATAGGAAATCTCAAACGAAGGTTAAAGGCACAAATTCGTCCGGATGCTGCCTACATTGCATTGTCAATTGAATTAACCGAAGCCGAAGGAGGCGAACGCAACGCAGCACTTTTGGTTAATCAGTTGGCACGGGACATGCAAACATTACGGAGTGAAGATAAAAAAACAAGATTGGCAAAACATCAAAGTCTCCTTGAACGAAAACGAAAAGATGTTGACAAGGAAATTGGGCAACTTACAGACGAAACCCTTGAATTTGTTCGCGAAAACGGAAGTCCGGAGACCTGGTACCCTCAGTTAGCAAGTTTATTAGAGCATTATCGCAATTTACAGGAACGACTTGGGACTTCTGAACAAGCACTCCATACTGTCCGTGGTCGTCTTACCCATTTCAAAAACCGCCAAGAAAACCTACCACAACAGACACAAATTTCGGAAACTCGGAATCACAATCCGCTCTGGCTCTATCTGCGTGAGAAATTAACTGATTTGGAATCTCAGCGTATTCGTGACACTGAAAAAGCTGGCAAAAGTTCGCATGATCTCAGTGGACAAGACGCACAAATTGCTGAAATTCGGAAGCAGTCTGAAATCACACCGCAAACGGCTACTGCCACTACCTATGGCACTTCTCCACACTATACCTACATACAAAATCAATTAATTGAGTTGCCCCCAACCATTGAAGGTTATAAAAACGAAACAGAACAACTCAAAAAGGAATTGCAAAAAACGCATAGTCAATTGCAAAAATTACTAAACCAAATCCCAGAAAATCAACATACTTTCACGCAGTTACGCACCAAAATAGAACTTGCCGGTACTCTTAAAAAAGAAATTGAGAAACGTTATTTCGAATCTGAGATTATAAGTGCTGAGTCCGACGTTAGCACCTTACAGAAGGGCGGCATTGAAATCGTTGACCTTGCCGTGCCGCGGAAGGTTCCGGTCAGTCCGCAATTTAAATTGATTGTTATCCTTTCAGGAGTTGTCGGGTTATGTTCGGGTGTAACGCTTGCGTTGTTAATAGAATATTTTAAAGAGTTCTCTGAATAGTTTTCAAACCTGAATCAACTTCATTTTGTTATTTATTCTGGTTTTTATTTTTTGTTGTTGCAAAAAAAGTGCAATTTATGATATGATTTGTATAAATTAAATAAGACAATTAATCTTTTCGTCAAAACTTGACAAAAAATTATATCTTTGTTATTATATGACGTTATAATAAGGGTTTGCGGGGAATTTCCCAAAAACACTCTTAATTTATGGAGAGAATCTAAATTTCTGCCAATCAACATTCTCAAATTTAGTGGGCAGAGGTGTATAACCAACCAAGTAAAGTCTATAAACCGACTCACATGGATGGTTTCTTACAATAATAACGGATATGTGTTCTTTTTGTTTACATACTTTATAGATTCAATCCATTTTAAGGTTTGCGGAGCCTGAACATCCGGCGCACGCTTTGTTTGTTGAGTCGGTTATGTTTAACATCCGAAATAATTATTTCCTAAGGAGGAATATTAACTAATGAACAAGTTAAAACGCTTGATTAATGTTTTGCTTGTAGTGACTTGCATCCCATGTGGACTTATGCTCTATGGTTGTGGTGCAGAAAGCCTTGGACCGCAAGAACCTCTCTTGCCTACTATTGATGGGGAGGCCAAATTCTCAGATAGATTTTCATTAGAAGAAGCCCCGTTATTCTTCTACGATCTTTTTGGTAGAGAACTTCTGGAAGGTCATGAGGTCCATCAATATATCGAGGAGAAGGAGTTCAACGAACATGGTGAATTGGTTGTTGGATGGACAGGTGTAACTGATACTGGACGTTACGCACTTCAATTAGACCATACCATCTTGACAGAAGATGCCTACCGGGGTAGATATAATGAGTTTGCAATTGGTGATCACCTACGCATCAAACCTTCTACCCTATTTCCAAACCGATATATTATCTTTAAAACAGAATTCGATGGTTTTCGTTGGGATATCTCTTTTGCACAAGAACGACATCTCTTTACGCTCCTCAACTCCCGCATCACTAACCCTATTCTAATAGCAGATTTCCCACCGACGGGCCTTGGAACCGCTATCGGGAAAAGAAACGGGTTTAACGAGGACGCGGGTGTGCGGCACATCGAAAACACACGTCTAATAGGTTTTAGAGGACAAGGACTTTTAGGTGACATCTTCCGTGTCGGGTTTACCTATGTGAATTTACATAAAGAACACCCTGAACGTGTTGAAAACCCAATGATGGGAACTGTCGCTAATACCCCACCGGAAAGCATTACGGTTGTCTTTCGCGATGATTCGCCCGAAGACAATCACGTTGCACTGATTACCGACTTTGATGGATATGATCCAGACCTACATGGTGAGAATATCCAAGGGGGTGTCGGTGCCGCCGTTAAAGCTATAGTTGTCAACGTTATCACACAAGCACTTGAAGATGTGTCCCTTGAAGATTTACAAGCAGGATATGAACCCAGTCTTCAACCTGCACAATCGATACAGATTGAGATCGGTGTTGACGAGATTACACCCGTGGATCCTACTGTTGATCAAGTGCGTGATTCCGTTGATGGCGAATGGAAAATTGTTGATGGGTTCAGCAAGATGAAGTATGACCTCGTGTTTGCTGAACATGATATTGACCCACGGACAGTAAAATCTGTTGATTTTGAGATGATCGTCGCGGGTGATTACAATATCGCCGTTATCGGATTTAGTGAAGCGAACATGGCTGAGTCTGATCCTTTAGTTCAAGAATGGATAAAAACTGGAGACGGTCGTATTCAAATCCCATATCGGGATATTATTGAGGCGCCTGGAAACTACGGACAATCTCCTGATTATACCGACAACAGAGAAACTCTCGTAGATAATCCCAGTGCGTGGGAAGGTGAAGGAAGACCTCGAAAAGTAACTTACCGTTATGGTGCGGCGCGCGCTGCGGTCCTCTACGGACTGGACCTTGAAGGTACCGTTGGCAACGTCTTTATCAGGGCACACTATTCTATTAACGGTAAATACAAACAGTACCCTACTATTCCTAAAAATAAGATAGGATTTAGTAGAGTCAGTGCTAATATTGTAACTGAAGACAGTGAAGAAGCTACCGGCATCACCATTGATCCTGCCACCAATCTACCAGTAGACTCAAACGGTATACCCACTTACTCAGAAACTGAGGGTGAACGTTTTGAAGCAATGCTCGGCGGAGATGGTACAGATGAAGACGGTGATGGTGAACTTGGTAGAGAAACAGCTTGGTTTGTTCAGCTCAAATCAAGATTTGGTAAGCTTTACCTTGAAGGCGTTTTGTTCCACATTGACCCGGGCTACACTACGACCTATATAAATGCGGGTGCTAATTATGATCGTGACCAATGGTACACTGGACATCCAAGAAGCATGGGTGCATTGGTTGGGGCTCTAGCACCGCCAGGTATTTGGGATGAATTTAATTATACGCTCGTTGAAGATGATGATGATGACGATGACTGGCCTGATGATCTTGACTTTGATGGGGTCCTCCCACGCGCTGATGACCGAGATCAGAATAATGTATTAGACTACCAAGAAGATTTTCTCATCTTTGAGGCTGATCCGCCCATTTTTAGCGATCTAATTGACCTGAATAATAACGGTACCATCGATTCGTTGGAGGATGATTTTGAGCCGCAATATGAATACGGTATTGACCGTGAAGGTTATCATCTCAAAGTAGAATATGACCTGCTTGATAATCTCTCCCTTCAAGTAGGATGGTTGAACGAAAACGAAATCTCAAGTCGTCGAAAAAATGATTCCAAATATCTCCACGTAACTTACCAACGTGACATCCCTGATTTTGGGACCGTTCTCTTCCAAAACCGATTCGTTCGGGTCCGAGACGATATTCCGGATTATACGATCACCCTGCCTATTGGTGATTTTGATGAAATTCAAATTACTGACGAACTTGATTATTATAACGCTCGCGTAAATACGACAACACTTCAGTTCCTTTATACTGCTGTACCTAACCTCACATTAGAAGCTAAACTCTCCGTCGTTTTACAGAAACAATTTGAACTGGATGCAGAGGAGGCTGTCTTTTTAGATGTTGAGTTTGACGAGGCAGCAGATTTGTTCGAACCGGATGAACGCGTTGACTTTATGGTTCCCAATGAGCAAGTTCGCACGAGTGCTCAAAGACGGGCATATCCATTCTATCCTGATCACGGGCTTAACGCGCTTGATCCAGATGATACCGGCTTAATCTATGATGCTGGTAACTGGAAGGCGAGACGCTATCCCGAGCGTAACATACGTAGCCAGCTGACGATTTTGAAGGCAAGATACGAAATTCCACTGGGTGATCTGCCTGTTCTTAGAAGACTCGGTGAAGATTTTACATTGACACCTATGGTTAAGTATATTTGGGATCGTGCCTTTGACAGAAGTGCTGAAGAAATTGGGGATGTCCTGAACCCGCGTTTCTACGTCCCTACTGATGATGAACCGGTTGAATACTTACGATTCAATCGTCGAAGTCGTGAAGATGTCCTTGGTGTACGCCTCGATTATCAGTTTACACCAAGTATGAACATTCTCGGTGGATTTCAATATAGAAAGTTCACCAATCGCGACAAGAACTTTAGAAACTATCTGGCCATTTTTCCGCCAGATGAAGCTGTTCCATTTCGTTACCGTCCAGATAAACGAACCCGAATTTTCGAAGTTCAAGCTATCAGCCAAGGTGAATGGCTCGGTTTCAATATTGTCATTCTGGCGGGTTATCGCAGAGAAACCATCCTGCTTCGACACACAACGAGTAATACTACGTTTGTCCGAGCAATGATGGGTTTCTAAGACTATTAGTAGTTGCTGGATGCAAATCAATCGTGTCCAGCAAACTGCTATGGAACGACTTGTTAATGTCTTACCTTGTTAGCAAAAGGGTAAATTCTAATCACTTAGGTTTTAATAGTCTAAATTTAGTGTTTAGAATCGTAACTTGAAAAAATATTAGGGAATCCTGAAAAGTGCGTAACTTTTCAAGTATTTAGGTGTTGATAATTCAGAAATAGTTTATAAACTGTAGCAGCACGTTTAGACACGTGCCTTACCATATATTAGATTATACTTCTATAGAATTAGAAAACTTAATGCCGTATTGGCGTATTATTTAAAAAGGAGAATTAGAACGAATGACTCGTTTAAGTTTAATTTTAATGTTAGTTGTCTGTATGTTTATGTCAGCTGGCATTGTTATCATGGCACAAGATGAAGAAGCAGCAGAAACCCCAAGTGTCGATGCTGCTGATGCTGCCGATGCTCAAGAAGCAGATATGATGGGTGAAGGGGGAACGATTAGGGGTGAAGTTGTTGATACGACAGGTGATCGGAACCCAATTCCAGAAGTAACCGTTGAAATCACGAATACTACTACCGGTGAAACGTCTGAAGTGGAAACTAACGAAGACGGCATGTATGAAAAAACCGGTCTTGCTGCCGGCCGTTACCAGATGCGTTATTCCAAAGAGGGGTATGGAAATCGAACCAGCAGATCGAAAGTACTTAATGCTGGAAGCGAATTATCTCTCCCCATGAAAATGAGCAAAAAAGATAATATCATCACTTTTTTCCAAAAATTTGGGTTCGTTTTCTATCCGTTAGCTATATGTTCCGTTGTAGCATTGACCTTCATTATTGAAAGGCTTTTCACGTTTGTACGAAGCCGCTCGCGTATTGGGACTGAGCAGTTTATTGCCAGCATTGCGGATTCATTGCGAAAAGAAAATATTATGGAAGCTGTTTCGACTTGTGAAGAAGCAGGCGGCCCACTCGCCAACGTACTAAAAGCTGGATTACTCAGATATAGTCAAGCCCAGATTGAGGAACGGGATATTACCAAAGAGGAAATTCAGGAAGCCATTGAAGAAGCAAGCCTCCTTGAAATTCCTGAATTAGAAAGAAACCTACCCGTTCTCGGTACGGTTGCTGTGGTCTCACCACTGTTCGGCTTACTCGGTACTGTTACAGGTATGATTACTGCTTTCACCACTATTGCTCTTGAAGGTACCGGTGATCCGCAACAGCTTGCAGGTGGTATTTCACAGGCACTGCTAACAACAGCTGGCGGCTTAACGATCGCTATTCCGTGTCTTATTTTCTTCCAACTCTTTGATAGCTGGGTAAATAGACATATGGTTGAAATCTCGCAGGTTTCTACAGAAATTGTTAACCAATTGATTGTAGGTGAAACAAACGCTTAAGTTACGGAGCAGGCGGGTGGTTCTTCACTCGCCCTTGTTCTAAATAAATGGAGAATTAAAATGCAACAACTTGGTGAAGCTAAATTGAGTCTGATGGCAACGCGGATACGAGAACGTAAAGCACCAACTCTCAGTATGGCACCTATGATTGATTGTGTGTTCCTACTCCTGATTTTCTTCATGGTGTCGACAACTTTTACCCCAATGCCAGGAATTCGCGTGCAACTTCCGCCCCCCGGTGAACCTTCAAAAGAAAAGCCAAAAGGGCTGGTTGTCAAAATTGATAATCCTACTACCAGTGGTAAAAACGGCACTATGCTTTTGGATGGACAAGTTGTACAATTTGATGACATGTATCCTATCCTGCTTAATGCGCCTCCAGAACGGAAAACAATGTTTATTATTCAATCTCAACGAGAAGTTCTGCATGAACAGATTGTCAGAGTAATGGATATAGCGAAAGATGCAGGGATTGACAAAATTGGATTTGCGATTACTGCGCGAGACTGACGCGCTTAATCTAATTCCGGTCCTAACCGGACTGAAAGGAGAACGCACATGGCACTCCAAATGAAACGTAGACGGAACGCTTCAAGTGACGATGATATCCCGATGGCTCCTATGATTGATTGTGTATTTTTGTTACTCATTTTTTTCATGGTTTCTGCCATCATGCGGGTTCCGCCGCCCTTTAGTGTCACGTTACCGGATTCCACAACACAACACGAATTCCCGAGGAAAAAGTATAACTTATTCATCAGCAGCGATGGCCGAATTGCTATTGATGATCGAGAAATGCAAACTTTGGAAGAAGTAGGGCTCTTTATAGCTGCCCACGAACACCAAATTAGCACCTTGATTATTAAAGCAGATAAACGGGCCAAACATGGACGGGTTATTGACGTAGTAGAACGGGCAAAAGCACGATCCGCCAAAATTGACGGATTAGAAGTCGCTTTTGCCGTTGCTGAAGACGAGTAGCGTAATAAGCAATATGCTGTTACTCTTGTAGAACAGCAACTGCTGCTTTTACCTTGACATCATATTTCAGACAATTTCTGAAATTGGAATTAATAATGTGAAAGCCTCTAATTCATATATGAATTAGAGGCTTTTTACGTTTGTTATGATAGTCATTCTTCAGGGCACAAACTGTATGAAGATTAATTTATTTAATTCGGTAATTTTCTATCCGTACGAGGCAAGTGTACTCCCCCGCTGGCAAGGTTTCCTAACCTTGCCAAATTACCGAAATATTTTCTTAATCTTCATTTAGTTTGTGCATAAAACGACGCAAACCATAGGTGTCAACTTAAGGAATTTTGATTTTGAGTTCATCTCTTTAGTCCCGTAGAGACGCTATGTTTATAGAAAAACGTCATTCAAACCTTCTTTAGTCCCGTAGGGACGATATGTTTCAAAGCACATCTACAATAAATATGCCGTTCCTACGGAACTCAAGAAAGGTAGACTATCACATTTCTATAAACATATCATCCCTACGGGACTAAAGATCACCAAAATGTTCCGAATATGCATAATGAAAATTACTGATTTAATTACTTAATCTTCATTTAGTTTGTGCTTATGAGGACGCAACCTAACAGGTTGCTGTACAGAAGTGACTCATTAATTATTGTTTTTACTATAAGGTAAAAGGGTTTATTTTTTCCTTGAGGTTCTCTTGCGGACACGCCGCGTTTGTGTCGGTGGCGGTGGAGGCGGCGGTGTAATAATTTTCCAGAAGAGTGGTAAGTAATTATCCCAATCGGCGAGGATTTGTTCAGCACGTTGGCTTTCGGTCAACTCAAGATGTTTTTGTATCAAACCGACCAATGTATCCTCGTCCACTTTTTCGGTGATACGTTCTAACTTAATAAGTTGTGGATTGATTTTTTCATCAAAATGTTGGTTTTCGTCAAGTACGTAGGCACTTCCCCCTGTCATGCCTGCCCCAAAGTTTCGTCCCGTTTCCCCCAGAATGACAACAGTACCGCCTGTCATATATTCACATCCGTGATCACCCACACCTTCCACAACAGCCGTTGCGCCGCTGTTCCGAACACAAAAACGTTCACCTGCGCTACCAGCGGCGTATAAGAATCCGTTTGTTGCACCATACAGCACAGTGTTACCGATAATGGTATTTTCATGTGCTTTGAAGCGAACATCAGGCGAGGATTTGATAACCAATTCACCACCTGCCATGCCTTTTCCGACATAATCATTCGCTTCACCAGTGAGTATAAATTGAATACCACTGATACAGAATGCTCCAAAACTTTGTCCGGCACTACCTGTAAAGTAGCATCGGATGGTCTCCTTAGGTAACGGTGTGTCACCGTATCGGAATGCGATTTCACCGGATAATTTAGCACCAACCGTTCGGTGTGTATTACGTATCGGATATGAAAGTTGAATTGGTTCTTTTTTCTCTATTGCTGTTGCAGCATCAATCAAAATTTGGTCGTCTAAAGGTATATCTACACGATCATTGCGTTCCTGTAAATGATAACGCGGGCTTTTTCCTGTCGGATCAGCGGGTGAGAGAATCTCGGTCAAGTCGAGCGTTGCGGCTTTTGGATAATCAACCAAGTTGGCAACTTCTAACAAATCCGGACGACCAATAACATCATTTAGACAGCGATGACCAAGGTTCGCGAGGATTGTTCGCACCTCATTCGCTACACCGAGCATAAAGTTAACAACCATTTCAGGCGTACCGGGATACTTTGCACGAAGTGCGGGGTCCTGTGTAGCGACTCCAACAGGACACGTATTCAGATGACATTGACGTGCCATCACACATCCTGTGGCGACCATCGCAGTAGTGCCGAAACCGTATTCTTCCGCGCCCAACATAGCTGCGATGACAATATCGCGCCCTGAGCGCATCCCACCGTCAACCCGTAATACAACGCGATCCCGCAATTCATTTTCAACGAGCCGATGTTGTGTTTCCGCAAGCCCAAGTTCCCACGGTGTTCCAGCGTTTTTGATGGAGCTCAGTGGAGAAGCACCGGTCCCGCCTTCATGTCCACTTATTTGGATCACATCTGCATATCCTTTCGCGACACCTGATGCGATAGTCCCAATCAAAAATTCTGATACAAGTTTTACAGCAACTTTTGCCCGCGGGTTAACCTGTTTTAGATCATAAATTAACTGTGCAAGGTCTTCAATTGAATAGATGTCGTGATGCGGTGGCGGTGAGATGAGCGGCACTCCTGGAATTGAGTGTCGAATCTTTGCAATTTCCAATGTTACTTTATGTCCGGGAATTTGTCCACCTTCGCCAGGTTTTGATCCCTGCGCCATCTTAATCTCTAATTCCCGTGCGGAAGCAAGGTACTGCGGTGTTACACCGAACCGTCCAGATGCAACTTGTTTGAGAGCACTTGATGCAAGATCGCCATTCGGTTGTTTTTCAAAACGACCACTATCTTCACCGCCTTCACCACTTCCTGATTTTGCACCGAGGCGGTTCATTGCAATCGCCAAGGTTTCGTGTGTTTCGCGACTCAATGCCCCGAAGGACATACTCCCTGTGGTAAAGCGGCGAACAATATCCTCCGCGGGTTCAACCGTTTCAATCGGAATAGGCGTACTCGGTTTGAAAGCAACTAAATCACGTAGACTGGAAGGTTCGCCCTCTTCAACTGCTTCTGCATATTGGGTATAATCTTCAGCTTCTCCACTCTTGACAAACTTGTGCAATGCTTTAAATACGGTCGGGTTAAAAGCGTGAAATTCGCCATTTCTGCGAAATCGGAAATAGCCAGCTTCTTGTAGAAATGGTCTATCATCAGGCGATCCAAAAGCTTTTGTGTGGAAATGGAGGGTTTCTGCAGCAATGTGTTCAAAACCGATACCGCTTAATCTTGATGGCGTTCCTGTAAAACAGCGATCAATAACCGATGAATTGATGCCGATAGCCTCAAAAATCTGCGCGCCGCGATAACTGGACACAGTGGATATCCCCATTTTCGCCATAATTTTCAAAATGCCTTTTTCAACTGCTTCCTTATAGTTCGTAATTGCTTGTTCTGTTGAGAATTCTTCAAATTCATCGTTCTCCGCAAGCTGAACAATCGTAGAAAAGGCGAGGTAAGGGTTGATAGCATCAGCTCCATATCCGAGTAGGACAGCGTAATGATGTTCTTCACGCGGATCGCCTGCTTCAGCAATTAAACTGACGTGTCTGCGTTTACCTTCACGGATCAAGTAGTGATGTACAGCACCGACCGCAAGCAACATGGGAATTGGGGCAAACTCAGCATTGACATCTTTATCACTCAAAATTAGAAGCGTATTACCTGAATTTACTGCCTCCAAAACTTTTTCACATAACGTGTCTAAAGCACTTTCCAATCCCTGTTTCCCAGAAGCAACAGAGAAATAGACAGGTATAGTGGCGTGCTTGAAATTCGGCAAGTTTTGTGCTTTTAATGCTTCCAATTCTTCATTTGTCAATATTGGTGAAGTTAATCGGATAACGTGGGCATGCTTCTCGGTCTCTGTCAGCAAACTGTGTCGTTTTCCGAGATAAGTTGTCAGAGACATTACCAACCGTTCTCTGAGTGAATCAATTGCGGGGTTGGTAACTTGTGCAAAAAGTTGTTTAAAATAGTGGTACAGCAGACGTGGATGTCGTGAAATGACAGCAGGAGGTGTATCATCTCCCATTGACCCAACCGCTTCTTTTGCCTGCAAAACCATAGGTTTGATAAAACGTTCCACATCTTCAACCATATAGCCAAATGCTTTCTGGTGTGTCTCTAAATTATCGGGTACCGGCGTTATCGTCCCTAAAGGCAGAGGTTTTAGTTCGTCTAAATGCGTAATTTGTTTTACCCAATTGGCATAAGGCTTTTGATTCGCAACCTCGGTTTTGATGTCTGTATTTGTGAGTAATTGTCCACGGACAGTATCAACGGCGATCATCTGCCCGGGGCCTAAACGTCCCTTTTTGACCACACGACTATCGTCCAATTCAATAATCCCAACCTCAGAACCCATGACAACAAGCCCATCATCGGTTACCTTATACCGAGCGGGTCTTAGACCGTTTCTATCTAAACTGGCACCAACGATATTTCCGTCTGTGAATGCTACAGCGGCAGGACCATCCCACGGTTCACTTACACAGGAGAGGTATTCATAACACGCTTTTAACGTCTCTGACATATCTGGTATCTGCTCGTAAGCCTCTGGTATTAGGCACATCATTGAATGGAGAATGCTACGGTCAGAATGCGCTAACAATTCCAACACATTATCAAGACTCATTGAATCACTGCCGTGCGGATTGATAATCGGGGCAAGTTTCTTGATGTCGTCGTTCCAGACAGGAGAATTCATTTGTGCTTCACGGGCGCGCATCCAGTTCCTATTTCCCATCAACGTGTTAATCTCCCCGTTGTGCGCTAACATTCGGAACGGTTGGGCAAGCGCCCATGTAGGTGAAGTATTTGTGCTATAGCGTTGGTGGAAAACCGCTAAAGATGCTTCAAAGTCAACATCTCGCAAGTCAGAATAGAACATTGCGAGTTGGGGTGCAACGAGCAGACCTTTATAGACAATGGTTCGATGTGAAAATGACGCAATGTGGAACCCATCAAGTTTCTCATCTGTAATCCGATGTTCCAATTCCTTACAAATAAGATAGAGACGTTGTTCAAACTTATCAGTGGGAATATGGGTTGGCCTGCCAATGAGTACCTGCTGAATTAACGGCAGTGTTGCCAGTGCCTTTTCGCCAAGAGCGGACTCATCAACTGGAACTGAACGCCATCCTAAGAGTGGGAAGCCGTATTGCTGGAGAATGTTCGCAACGATTTCGCGCCCCCGTTCTTGTGCAACGGGGTCATTTCCCGGCAGGAAAATCATGCCAACTGCAAGGTTATTAATTGAACTTAGGTTTACTTCAAGCTTCTCTAATTCTTTTTTAAATAGTTTCTCCGGAATCTGTGTTAAGATACCTGCACCGTCGCCTGTCTTTGCATCAGCTGCAACTGCACCTCGGTGTGTTAAATTCGTTACTGCTTGTATTGCCATTTTCAAGATTGCATGACTTCGACTCCCCGAACGGTTTGCTATAAAACCTACTCCACAAGCATCTTTTTCATATAAATGTTCGTGCATTTGTAAACTCATACTCCAAGTAATCAAGGTTATTGGTATCCGTTAAGTTTTTGTATCATCAAAAAAAAATAAAGTATAAAAGTTCGGATACCGCGTCTATATTAGACGTGTAGGCATTTTTGCCTTTAATTTCTGAATTCGGTAATTTCTTTCTACAATTAATAGTATACCTTAAATGTTGTGAATCGTCAACAAAATTTTTGTTCTGGAACAGTGTAAAGTTTGTCCGCACTTGTTATACCATTTCTATTAATTTTTGTCTCATTACCGGTTATCAGAAATGAAGCGGAGAACGGCACAAACTGACAGTTTGTGCTACAAAGAGAGACATTATATATCAGAAATGGTATTAGGTTTCACTATGCTCTATCCAATCTGCGAACATCTTTTCTTGTAAAAAGGTAGACAAACCCGATAAGTCCGCCCACCACAATAATACAATACACCCCGATATATACCCACACATGAATCAGATAAGCGATAAAAAAGGCAGCGATGAATCCCACCATTGAAAGATGGATATAGATAGCATGTGCACACCCCGTTACACCTCTCTTTGGATTGATTTCTTCAGAAAATGGTAAACCCGATGCAGGTTTTGGGTGAGTCAGAACAAAATACAGCAAAAAGATAAGATTCGGTAAAACATATAAAATAGCGGATACTCCCCAAAAGAAAATTGCTATGAAGTACAATAAAAGTGTATATGGCATTACAACATAGAGGAGGGCAGCTATCTGCACGCTTCGCCATAAGTCAAGAGGTGTTGTAAGCGGTGTAAGCTTAAACATCCACGACGCTTTCCAATGTTCCGAATATCTAACAATACCGAGAAATATGCCTACGAATAATACACCGAAATAACAGAACATTATAAAAAAAGCTAAGTTTAGTCCGGGAATGAACGATCTTATCATCCAACCCAACGAAATTTTTTCTATCTGCGTAAAGAGAATAAAAAAGCCGATGGAACTTCCAAGCATACCTAATATGCCTTGTAGCATCCTTTTATCTCGGTAGAGATATACTGAACACATACAAAAACCAGCACGGATAACACGGTTTTTGATGATTTTGGCGAACCGCGGTATTTTCACCTTTAGCTTATATTTCTGTTTAGTGTCCGTCTCTATTTGGTAGGAGAGGTATTTTGAATATGTTTTTGCGATGCTTTGGAGTGGCACAAGGACTAAGAAAGCCGTTGAAATAAAGGCGAGTGCAGTTAAAATCAGAAAACGGACCTCTATTTGTCCAAGGATAACCGAAACTGCACCAGCAAACCAACCGTTCGGAAGCACATAGAGCCATTTTACAACAGAGGAAAACATATCTATAGTGACACTCTTGGGGGTGTCTTTAGGAAAGAAATAGACGATCATCCAGACTGATGGAAACAGTAGGGGAAACAACCTCTGAAAATATTTTGCGAGATTCCGCAGCTTTTTTATTGTATATAGTTTTGTCAAATACCCCGTAAATGTCGTCATAATACCAACGGTGAATATGCCGGAAATGATAGCGATAGGGAGATAGACCAACGGAAAAAGGTATTGGAGCTGAGAAGATTCTCCACTACGAACCCATATACCGCCGATAGCTGGTATGAGATTTAGACACACCAACAACTTGACAGTATAACTGAGTATCTGGGTCAACTTGACGAAAAAATAGGTGCGCGATGATATCGGTGTATGCGCCACAACGGGATAGTTTATGGGGTAAATAAGAATATCAAAGTAAGGGAGCGTCCATATCCCTATCATTACCATTGATACAGTTATTCCTATAAGTGCATAACTATAGATAGAAATGTTTACCAGTAACGGAATGAAGAAAAACGTTGCACTAATTATAAAATTGAATACGTAGTTCAATATGTTTGAAGAAAGAGGTTGTCCTTCAAGAGATCGTTTTTCGACCATCTTTTCTGTTTGTAGGAGATAGCTGTACTGTGTTGAGGATACGCCAAATCTTGCTGCAATTTTCTCAAACATCAGAGGTTTCCTTCCTTGATTTTTTCTTGTAAAATTTCACGAAACCGATAAGTCCACCAATTACTATCAGGCAATAGACTCCAATATACACCCATATATGAATAAAACGTGCCAGAAATTGGACACCGACTAAAACGCCTGCTGCAATCATACTTATACCATAAGCAAGACATCCTGCGGACCTATCTATTTCAACTGCTTCTTGTGAGAGAGGTATTCCGGATTCCGGTTTTGGGTAGGTGATGACGAAAAAGAGCACAACGATAAGTCCTGGCAAGATAAAAAATATTCCCATAACACCCCAAAGAGCTGTAGCCACAACAAAAAACAGGAGTGTGCAAGGAAAGACAATGTAGATAAAAGTAACCGCCTCAACACCCAGCCATAAGTCATGCGATTTCCGAAGTGGGGCAAGACCCAGTATCCATGAGGCTTTCCAGTGTTCCGAATACCCTACAGAACTAAGGAACCCCATGACCGTAGGCACTCCTAAAAAGACGAACATACCCGTTAACCCAGGACTGAGTCCGATTGCGTAGTGATACTCTATGAATTCTATAGGATATATTTTTCGAGCAAAGAACATGCCGATCATCATGAAATTTACAACCGATCCAGAAGCAAGTTGGTGTAAGATTTTCCTATCACGGCGCATGTAGACTGCACTGAGGCTAAAAACTGCGTAGACCTCACGAGATTTGAAAAAACGCGCAAGTAAAGGTTGTCTTATCCGTAGTTTGTCTTTTTGCCTACTTCCAGATTCCATCAGAAAGGAAAGATACTTTGAATAAGTCTTTGCAATACTTCGGAGTGGGATTAAGACCAACAGTAGTGTTGAAAAAACCGCCACCCCAGTCAAAATCAGATCGCGAGTAAACCCAGGACGTTCAACCGTACTGGTGGCAAGTGATACTGCTCCTGCAAACCAACCGTTCGGAAGCATATATAGCCATTTCAGAACCAATTCATAGTGATCAGCCACAGTATTGAATGGGATTAAGTAAAAGAATAAAGGTAAGAGAAGTGGCAATATAAACTGAGCAGATTTTGATATTTTTCGAAGTCTTTTTACAGAATAAAGCTTGGTCAAATATCCTGCAAACGCAGTCATCACACCGATTGTGAAAAACCCTGCTATAAAGGCAATAGGCAGGTAAAAGACAGGAAAAAAGTAGCACAGAAAAGTGGTGTTATCTCCACGGATAAAGGGACCACACATGGATGGAAAGATGTTCAGACAGATTAACAATAGGACAGCATACTTCAGTATCTGTGTTAACTTCACCAGAAAATAGGTGCGTGAGGACACAGGCGTATGTGCTACTATAGGATAATTGATAGGACTAAGAAGAAGGTCAAAGTAAGGCAATGTCCACATGCCTACTGTGAACATAGACATCGTGACACAGATAAGTGTGTAGGTGAACACGTCCATGCCAAAGAACACAAGTAATGCAGAAAAGATGCTTACTAAAAAGCAGAAAGCGCAGGTTACAGAGAGTGAGAGTTTTGTCGTTCCCTGTTTTCCTTCGAGTGCCCGTTCCTCTACGGTCTTTTCTGTCTGTAGAAGCAGTTTATATTGGATAGGACATGCACCAAACTTTGCAGCGATTTTTTGGCGTAGCTTGCAAGCCAAAAACTTGTTGTTAGAAGACTCAAGCATTCGGCATGTCCTCCATCACAATCCGAATTGCTTCATCAGTTTTTTCATCAAGACCTGTTGTTTCTGTCAACTGGACAAAAATTTCATTGAGTGCGGTTTGATTTGTCTGCTGCCGTAATTCTGCCACGGGCGCATCGGCGATGATTTTTCCCTCATTGATAATCATAATGCGTGGGCAAAGTGTTTCTGCCACTTCAAGAATATGGGTGCAATACAGAATCGTTTTACCTAACTCCGCCAAACGTTGCAGTAATGATTTCAAAAATGTGACGGTTGTAACATCCAGATTGGTAAAGGGTTCATCTAAAAACAGGACATCTGGATTGTGCAGCAGTGCTGCCATGATGAGACACTTCTGACGCATGCCTTGCGAAAAACTGCTTATACGTTGGTTTGCTTGCGCTTCCATGTCGAACAACTTTGCAAGTTCAACGATTTTATGTGCTATCAATTTTTCTTCTAAATGGTAGAGTCTGCCCATCAACTGGAGGTGTTCCACTAAGGTGAGATGTTCATATAGCTGCGCCTCTTCAGGAACATAGCCGATACGCTGCTTTAATTCAAGCAGCTCAGTTTCTGCGCTATATCCCGCAACCGATATGTCGCCGGATGTTGGTTGGAGTAAACCGACTAACATTTTTAACGTAGTGCTTTTGCCTGCGCCGTTTGGTCCAAGATAACCGACAATTTCACCTTTTGTAGCCTCAAAACTAATTTGGTCTACTGCTTTTTTCGTTCCATATTCTTTTGTGAGATTTGAAACGCTAATCATACATTGTTTTCCTTGTCGTGTAGTATTATAGTAAAACCTATAATTACTTGAACACAACGGTAGGTTCGGTTTCCTAACCGAACATAATGTCCAATCGTGCGGTTAGAAACTGCACCTACCAGGGAGTGTAAACATATTTTTGGATTTCACTATAAAAACATGATACCACATTCATAGATTTCTATCACTTGGATTTGGGTGTGAAATATATTGTCCGTTGTTTTGAACCAGGATTATCGGACTTTTGTTGGATTTGTTTTACCCTTATGCGTCAACTTAAGGAATTTTGATTTTGAGTCCATCTCTTCAGTCCCGTAGGGACGATATGTTTATGGACTTGTCATTGGTCCCCACATATCGTCCCTACGGGACTAAGGGATGAGGTCGTCCGCGCTGCTATAAACATATCGTCCCTACGGGACTGAAGACACTCTCCAAACAGGTTTGTCTTCCTAAATTGATGCATAAGGCAGAATACACGTCCGGTATTCTGCATTGGTTAGGAAACCGCACCTACCGGGTTGGAGTACGCTAAAATGATTTCCTTGAAAATTGTTCAAAGATATGATAACATGCAAAGCAATAGATAAGGACAACACTATAAGTAAATCTGCTCAAAATGGAGACAGAGCGACATGAAACGATTGACATTCTTAACGCTTGTTATTAGCATCGGAGTAATCGTTAATCCGATACTGCATGCACAGCAATTGCCTTCACCGAATGCGGCTAACACGCAACCTTCACCCAACCGCTTCACTGCTATACTATCTGGAGAGGTTATTTGGAAGGGACAAGACCTTTCACATACAAATGTGTCGGCGTATCGCGATGAGAAACTCAAAGACCTTTATACCAGCGGATTATCTCGTTCAGGTACAGGGGCGTTCGAGATTCGTGTGGAACCGGGTCGGTATTATTTAGTGGCTTACGTTGACGTTGACAACTCTGGCAAATTCGACGAGGGTGATGGTTACGGTGTTTTAGGCGTAAAGGATTGGCAAGATGCAGCGCAAAAGCACCAAGCGGTTGATATAGGTGCAAACAGTGAATTGAAGGGGATACAGATTCCGATAACTGCTCGACTGCAGAAGATCGGAGACGAACAAAAATTGATTGCTACCTCCATATACCAACCGAGCGAGTCCCACCGATTCAAGACTGAGTTAACGCGTGCAACATCGGGCTGCCGAGGGACCCTGAAATACGCGAAAGCACCAGAGTCTTCAATAGTACCTCAGCTTATCCTTGCGTATACCGATACATCATGGAAATATCGTGCGGGAATTGCTGTTGTTGATGCGAAAACAGGACAGTGGGAACTCCGATTGAAACCCGGTAAATACTACCTGATGGCGATTGTTGACAAGAATTCCAATAATAAACTTGATACCGGAGATACCTTCGGATTTTACGGCGTTACAGATATACATAAACGCGGTGCCTTTCCAGAACCAATCCTGATTAAACCGAATACATTTACTGATAACTTAGATATCCAGATTTCTGCTACCTATACTACGAAACATCAATCAAAAAATCAAAAGAACACAGCGATTATTTCTGGGCGTGTAACGCCTATTCCACAAACGCAGACAGAGGTTCGGGTTGAAGTTTATCCGACATCTGCCTTAGTGAATCCTATCGTGAGCGCCGTAGTAGATTCAGAGGGGCAGTTTCGTTTCCAACTACCGCCGGGAGAGTATTACCTTATCGCTAATCATGATGCAGATGGAGATGGTCGGTATAGTGAAGGGGATACACTTGGCGCTTTAGGGACAGACTCAATAGCTACGACTCCGCCAGCTGCAGTCGTTTTTGATGCGGGTGAAACACGTGCCGCTAACATTCAGATGAGTGCACGTTATGATGCGGAAGGACAACTTGTTGCTATAACGAACAACGGACTCACTGGGAATTTAGCTGTGAATGCATCCACAGATGCATCTTCAGAAGAACCGGTAGGTAGTATCACCGGAAAAATAACATCATTTTTTGCCTCTCGCACCGCAAAAAAAGATAGTGAAAAACCTACTACAGAGAATCAAGAACGTGTTCCAGATGGTATTTTGAGTCTTTCTACGACACCCGATTTCAGTTCGCCGATGTGGATGCCGCTGTTTATCGACGAGGAAGGGAGATACCACGTTGATGTTAAACCCGGACGATATTATATTATGGCAGTTGTGGACCAAAACAGTGATGGACAATCCGGAACTGCGGACGGCATCGGGATTTTCGGCACACATCAACCAGTGCGTGGTACGCCCGCTGCTGTCACCGTTTTTCCCGGCAAAATGACTCCGCATGTAGATATTGACATTTTGGCATCTTATGTTGATGAAAAAGGCACAATGGCTGAACTTGAAGACGGCGGACGTTGGAATATCGCACGTAGGTTTGGAGAACCAGAGGACATTTTCAAATATACTCAGAATGGTAAAATGGTTGAAGAGTGGATGTATTGGACAAAAGGTATAACGTTTAACTTTGAAGCGGATGGTGCTGGGTGGACACTCAAAGACCAGAATAAGTTTGAACCGAGAACACAGAATATTCCGAAGGAAACGGAAACGCCTGAAGTAGATAAACAGGATAACGAGAATACACCTAAAGTTGAGCAGTCTAAAAGTACGGATGTAGATGGATTTTCGATCGCTGCGGAGTCCGTGTTTATTTATTATAGTCATGAGGGCGTTTTGTGGCGGATAGCACCTGCCCGGACTGCTGATGTTGCTGCAAACGTTCTCCGTGATGTCCCTATAGACACCCGTGTTGCACCGCTCGGCGTGGGTTTTCGCCCTTCTGCATCAGAAAACGGCACGCTTGTTTTCCACGATTTTGATGATAATGTGATCATCAGGGATATTCGGACGGGAAAAAACATGATTCTGCTTGATAATAGACAACTTGCGGAAGATGTCGCTATCTCTCCAAATGGTGAATATATTGCGTACGCACAAACCGCACCGACTAAACGGAAACGGATTGTTATTCAAAGTCTCCGAAGTGAAAAGGTTTTCCGCATTCCTTCAACAGCACTGGAAATGTCTAACCCCGCCTGGCGTTCAGATGGGGAACTGATTGCTTATGCAACTGCGGGCAGTATTGAAAACCTAAAGGCTGACGAAAACCGCAATATCTATGCTTTTGACAATGTATCCAACAGTGTTGAACCGATAGTGATTTCGCCAGCAGATGACGCAGAGCCTGCATGGCATCCTGGTGACCAAAGGACACTCGCTTTTTCGCGAGGAGAAGATGGTAACCCGCGCCAAATTTGGATCGTCACTTTTGATGCTAACGGTAAACCGACAGAGGAACAGATTACTGAAATGGGGGGGAGTCGTCCCGTTTGGGTACCACCGAATGGACGTTGGATACTCTATGAAAACAACGGACAACTCTGGACTGTTGATATGCAGACCCCTGGTAGTGAAACGCCACTCATGAGCAATGGAAAAGCGGTGTTTGGGTATCAGCCTATTGCGGTTTGGGTTGAGTAATAGTTATCACTACAGAGCAATCAACATGTTTTGGATATTTCTTTAGGACTCGTAAACCTGTCAGGAAGTTTTAAATGAATGTGAATAACCGAACAATCTTTAGTAATGACAATTTACATATATTGCGCGGTTTGGACACCCAGTCTGTAGATCTAATATACCTTGATCCACCATTTAATTCTAATCGCAACTATTCTGCACCGATCGGCAGTGAGGCAGCAGGCTCAGCGTTTAAAGACACATGGACACTCTCCGATGTAGATAACGCATGGCATGGCGAAATCGCTGATCGTGAACCTGCTTTATATCAGTCAATACACACAGCTGAATTAACCCACAGCAAAGGTATGAAGTCATACCTCATTATGATGGCTGTGCGGTTATTAGAGATGAAACGCGTTCTCAAAGGAACAGGTTCTCTATATCTACACTGCGATCCCACAGCAAGCCATTACCTGAAGGTTATCATGGACAGTATCTTTGGAAAGAACAACTATAGGTCTGAGATCACATGGAAACGTGCAACATCTACGCAAAAAGGGTCTCAGCATCGCAGTTTACGGTGGGGAAACAATGCCGATATGCTTCTGTATTATGCAGCATCTTCCACTACATCTTTGTGTCCAGAAAGAGAATTGACAGAATCCGAAATATTTAAAAAATTCAAGCACGTTGACGAGAATGGAGAGAGATATTACAACGACTCATCCCATATTTGGAGCACACCAAATATGGGTGCGCGTCCGAATCTTTGTTATGAATGGCGCGGGTTCGTCAATCCGCATCCATCCGGATGGCGGTTAAGCAAAGAACGTTTAGAGGAGGAGTATCAAAAAGGGAATATCATTATTCGTCCTGATGGAAAATTGGAGCGGCGGAAGTATCTAAAAGATTATAAAGGTGCGTCCTATGGTAATATATGGGATGATGTTCTTCCACCTGCTGGAGATGAGCGCACTGGATATCCCACTCAAAAACCAATCGCCCTATTAGAACGTATCATAAAAGCAAGTAGTAATGAAGGTGATACAGTCCTTGACCCTTTTTGCGGTTGTGCAACAACCTGCGTAGCAGCCGAAAGACTAAATCGGCAATGGGTAGGTATTGACATTTCCGAAAAAGCTGTTGAACTTGTCAAAATGCGTCTTAAGAAAGAGCTTGGAATGTTCTATGACGTGACACATCGAACCGATATACCTAAACGTAGCGAGAAATTGCCAAATTACCAAACGCACAAACACACGCTTTATGGTAAACAGGAAGGTGTCTGTAACGGTTGTCAAACACATTTTCCATTTAGAAACATGACTGTAGATCACATAGTCCCGCAAAAACACGGTGGCACTGACCACGAGGATAACTTGCAACTTCTCTGTGGGGCATGTAATTCTACTAAAGGTACTGGCACGCAGGCAGAACTTATTGCACGGCTCAAGAAGCAGGATGTGCTAAAAGAGTAACTAAAACCACTACAAAAGGAGGCAGTGTAACTCTTATGATTTTTCAAAGTTCTACAGCAGCAGATTTTCTACTCCCTGATAAATCTTTTTGGGGAAGAATGTTAGAGCAAGACCTGATAGAAATATCTAACAAATATAAAATACTTTGTCCAACTATTTTATATGCTGAAATTTACGAGGGAACAGGTGTTGATAAACTATTAGGAAAAAAACCTGAAGTATTCTATATTGACCCTTGGAATATTTTAGTTAAAAACGAATTAGAAGGACATTCAATATTTCAAGACGATAGCACTATGCCCATTAACCTGAAATTAGTTAAGGATATGAACGAAGAAGAAAAAAGCATTATAGAACAATCTAAAAAATTGATTGAAGCTTTTAATAAATCCGACAGATTGCTATCTAATAGGACCCCCACGCTTACTGACCCTCTTGCCAGTTTTGCTAAATCACCATACCAAAACCTTACATGGAAACAATTTATAGAGAAATATAAAAAATGCACTAAAGGAACAATCTTTGAAAAAATTGGCAGTCTCGCTGAAGATCCTAATTATAATAAAGATATAACCAGAGCAGCTATTGAGGAATCATTGTCTCAATATGCAAACCTATTTCCTATAGACACTTTTGAAAAAGCATTTGCTTTAGCACATGATATGGTCAAGGAAAACTTCTTACGAATTTGCAACGATATATTCATTCTCTTTTTTGAAAATAGCTCATTAGGGTTTGATAGAATACATTGGGATAAGGTTAAAGACGAACTTACAAATAATAACATTAATAATCTATTTCCTTACACCCGGTATGCTCTACAACTTTATAGTTCTTTACTTATTTATCAGCATGAAAACCAGTATAATAAAAAAATTGAAGCAACAGATTTTGAGTATTTATATTACCTTTATTTTAAGAATATTATCTTTGTTTCCGCAGATAAACAACACGAAACATATATTAATGAGACGGGAATACTTAATTCAAGACGTAATGGTTCATTTGCCTACGTACCTCAAAAAGATCAAAACCCAAAAGAACATGATCAAGTTATGTCCTATATTAAAAACCAAAGGTTACATTAGATTATATCCTGTACTGCCATCGGATTCTCCTTATAGTAGAGTGATATTATATCACAATCTTGTTTTAGAGAGTGGCCTAAATGTCCGGTGATAGTACAATCACTTACTTTAGAAAGGAAAGGTTTTGCTATGTTTACTGAATTGTGGGTCAAACGAAGAATAGCTGAAGCAAAAGCTGAAGGAAAGGCTGAAGCAAAAGCTGAAGTGAAAGCCGAATTACAAAACCTTCAATCTCAATAGGAAAATTGGGTAAAAAATGGAGAAGATCCCAATAAAATGCCTAAACTCCCAGAAGATTCGTAATCCATATCCCGATAATTGTATTTGTAACATGTTTCTGCAACATACAAAACACAATGACTTTAAAAGACATGGACATAATCAACGCAATATGGATTCTAATACTTATCGTATTTGGCATCTTTGCCTTGCTTGGATTAGCGCGCAGTGCGTTAGACTGGCTTTTAGATAATGAGATAGTATTTGCTATTCTAATACAGGTTATTTTGATCGCAGCAGGCGTTGTCCTCGGCTTACTTATTTTTAGAGGTTGTTTTTAATTATATTTGCAACACTCAAAGACATTGGCATAATCATATTAGCAATCATCGGCGGCATCGTAGGTTTAGCACTTTACAGTGTCGTCCTAACATGGCTTAAGGACAAATCAGAAAAATCGGGCTATTTTGCTTACGCAAGAACTCGCTTCTCAAAATCAAGACGCTCAATTCGTTGAAACCGGTTGTGCCGTAGATTCTCATAGAAGACCCACGAATCTCTATTTGGGCTGGAAGCAAATATACCAAACGGGGTGTCAGTTGCACAGAGGAAACTCTGCAGCGGTTTAGCGTAACTTGGCCCATCTAATAATTTGCACTCTGTAATAGCGATAAAATTTTCTTGTGCATCGCGAAGGACAATGTCAGCTCTGCTATGAAGGGGACCTATTTGAATTCTACATTCTCTGAGGATAGAAAATTTAGCAAACCTCGGTTCAGAAAAATAGACAATAACAGCCTCTACTACATCAAATTCCTCAAGTCGCTCTTTTATAGCAGTGCTGAAGCCATCTTCTCCCTGTTTTTCTGTGAGTGTCAATGCCTTCTGAAGATCCGCCTTGGCACCGATAAGGTCATTTAGACTGGATTTTGCTTCGCCTCGACTCGCATAAATTCCAGCATAATCGGGATTTAGACGGATTGCTGAGTTATAGGCAGAAATAGCCCTTTCTATCTGACCGCCTCTCCAAAGAAGACAACCGATAGAAAAGAAAACAGAGACAAAATCTGTTTCAATTTGTGCTGGGACATTAGCAGAGACCTGCCTGTTTTCGCTAATCGTTTTATCATGTGTCTCTTTTGTCAGCTCAGGAAAGATATCTGCTAACTTTGGAAAGTGTTGATCTTCATACACTTTAATGAGAACACCGACCAATGTCATCGTTGCAGACAAGGGGTGACTTTCGTCCTCACCGACACTATAGATTAAATCGTCTAAAACTCCTGAAAGTTGTTGGTATTCTGTTTCCGTAACGACAACACGACTCAGGTTTTCGTTCCGATTTACGATACCAATAAATAGGTCAAGTAAACTTGTGAGCCACTGTGTAGCACTTTCAGGGTAAGGTGTAACATCAACAAGTACCTTGGTGAGAGGTTGTGTCACCGCGGGGAACGCCTGATCTGGCAAACCGTGTGAGCTTAAGACTGGTGGTCCAAAAGACGCGAACGTTGAGAATATATCTTTGCGGGTTGGCGTTCCAGTTAACATCATATCTTACCTCTTCTTGTTCCATGCATCGTACTCAGCGTGTGTCAGGACTTCATGAATGACAACTTGCTGATATTTATATCGCATAATTGTAATAAGCCGCGCTTTGTTGCCGCCAATGTTGAAGACTGTAAAAGTTGTTTCTCGGTTGCTGTAAGGAACTTGCTGCCTTAGTTGCACAGGTGTTTCTTTTTTGACAAGGTCCGCGTGAGGAAATGTTTCTCGCAATTCTGTTACTGAATTAAAACGCTGTTGTCGCATCAACTCAAGCCAACGGAAAAGTGCTGGTCTGGAGGTTGCGTGTCTTTCTGCAAATTTTGTAAGTTTATGCCCAGAAATAATTTGCATTGTCAATTTATCTTATTTTAGTGCTGTGAAAATTATACATCAATTTGTGAAAGATTTCAAAGAAAAGAGATTCAATCAGTCAGATTTATTCGGACAAATGGACTTCTCCATAGAAAAGGATATGTTTTTTGGAATAGTGTGTTCTGATAACTTATGAATACTTCTCATGGCTTTTCCGCTATTGCTGTGCAAGTTCCAATGCCCTTTGCATATCCTTCTCTGCATTTAACTTTTTGTATTTTTAAGAGGTAGCGTAATTTTAAAAGCCGTTCCCATACCGACTTTGCTCCTCACTTCCACCTTGCCTTGATGGGCAGTAATAATTTGGTGTGAAATAGCAAGCCCAAGCCCGACACCCCCGTCCGCTTCTTTTGTCGTGAAATAGGCATCGTAAATCCGTTCCTGATTCTCTTCTGGAATGCCAATACCGGTATCGCGAATTTCAAGTGTAACGTTAGAAACATCACCCATTTCTTCTAAGGTTGTTGTCAGGTAAATACTTCCACTTTTAGGCATTGCCTGGACGCTATTTTGGACAAAATTAAAAATAGTTTGACGCATTAGCATCTCATCTAATAACATATCTGGAAGTTCAGGATCAAAATTCCGAATAATTTGGACTTCTGCTTCTTCTGTAACGAGCACAAATTCAGATAAAACAGTGTTCAAGAGATCGTTCAAATTGACTGTTGTTAAATTAAGTTTCTGAGGTCGGTTGAGTGTCAAAAATTGTTCTGAAGTCTGTTTTAGCTCTTGGATTTTCTCGTCAACAATATCTAAAAATTCTTTTGCCTCTTCAATATCTTCAGGACTGACTTTGGGTTGAGAGAAGACCGATTTTAAATGTTGTGCTGTCATTCCGATTGAATTGAGGGGGTTCCGAATTTCGTGTGCGACACCCGCAGCGAATTGACCAAGTGCTGCTATCTTTCTTGAGTGTGATGTTTTCAATTGGATAAACATCCGCACTAAATTACGGGTCGCTTTGCTGATTTCATCTGAACCATAATTTTGATGTAAGTAGGATGAGAATTTACCCGTTTCAGCGTTTTGAATGATCTCGGTCATTCGGGCAAGAGGTTTCATAATGAAGTAGTTCGTCATCAAATCAATCAAAACAACAAGCAACACGCCAACAATCACAGTGAAAATCGCAAGTGTTAACAATGATGAACGGATAGATTTCGCAATATATGGCACATCAAACAACACGCGGATATACCCACTGTTAGCATTCGCCATGTGAATCCAGAAATTATTTTCCTCCAGCCATAAATTATATACGTGCCCTGTTTCTGTATCTGTAATTTGCCATTGGTTGTTTTCTGCATCTACTGCAACCGTTGCATCTGGAGACAGCTCGATATTATTCGATACAAACATCTGATACAAATCAATATGAAATTTTCCCTGGTTAAGAAGTGCTATTTGAGAAATGAACTCAGGACCTGCTCCCTCAATTAAAACTGGTGTGTCCGGTGCCAAACCAATTCCTTCGCGGATAAGCTTTTCCCATGCCTCAAGGGCTTCAGGCGAAATTTGTTCAACGTTTGAGGGTGTTTGAGATTCCAACTTCTTGGGTGGAATAGTATACTTAACGATAATGGTTGTTGCATCTTGCCCCTCCATTGTATCAATTTTTGCCCCATAAGTTTTAATCTGATGAATGTCGTCTTCTCCTAAGAAAAAGACAGTTGTCTCGTCTTGTGTAAGTAAACTTGAACGGACGCGCGTATTTCCTAAAGTAACCTGAACATTCAGAACATCCTTCATATCAGGATATTGTTTAAGATTAAGAAGGACCTGATTAATACTTTCAACATTAAAGGCTTGTGAGGTAGTAAGTTCGGTAACAACTGCGTTAAGGATAGTATTCTCAGCGAGCCTTTTTAACGTATCACTTTGTTCTGCGCCTAAGGCATGAAGCGCACGCATCTCTCTACGAATGCGAACACTGTCCAAAAAGTAGAAAGCGACGAGGACAGCAACAACTGTTAAGTTTATAATTAAAGAGTACTTCCACTGCAAACGCATCGCTACATCCCATTTATATCAGCACTTAACCTTTGAATTGCATCATGCCAGCAAGCCAGTTTTCCATTTCGTTGCTGTGCGTTCAGCTGAGGAGAAAAGAGACGGTCAATTTTTCGGTGGTTTTCAAGTTCGTCAATATCCTTCCAAACACCCATAGTAATTCCTGCAAGGTAAGCAGCACCGAGTCCAGTCGTTTCAATCCGTTCAGGCCGTTCCACATCTATACCTAAAATATCTGCTTGAAACTGCATCAAGAAATTATTGGCGACAGCACCCCCATCCACGCGTAAACGCTCAAGCGGAGTACCAGCATCTCCTGACATTGCACTGACCACATCTGCGGATTGATACGCAATTGATTCTAATGTCGCACGGACAATATGTTCACGGGTTGTGCCTCGCGTTAACCCGAAGATAGCACCCCTGACTTCAGCATTCCAGTAGGGGGCACCAAGACCAGTAAATGCTGGCACAACAATAGTCCCTGCTGAATCATCTATACGATTTGCAATAATCTCTGTCTCTTCTGCAGATTCTATTATGTGTAGACCATCCCTGAGCCATTGCACAGCCGCACCCGCAATAAATACACTCCCCTCCAACGCATACATCGGTTTCTCATCAAGGCTACAAGCAAGTGTCGTTAATAGTCCTGCCTTTGATTCGACTCTATTCGCGCCGGTGTTTAGCATCAGAAAACATCCGGTACCGTAAGTATTTTTTGCCATTCCCGGTTTCAGGCAGAGCTGACCGAACAGCGCAGATTGTTGATCACCAGCAACACCGGCAATTGGAATCCCCGCCAGAAGCGGAATTTTTGCTACGCCAAAACGACTTACAGATGGACACACTTCCGGTAAAATCCCTTTCGGGACATTAAAAATCTCTAAGAGCGTCTCATCCCAAGAAAACGTATCAATGTTAAAGAGCAAAGTCCGCGCGGCGTTTGTGTAATCAGTCTTATGGACAGATCCGTATGTCAATTTCCACAGAAGCCATGTATCAATAGTCCCGAAAGCAAGCTCGCCCCGTTCTGCCTTTTCCCGTGCCCCGCGGACCTTGTCAAGAATCCAGGCTATCTTTGTTGCGGAAAAATAAGGATCAATCACAAGCCCTGTTTTGGCTTTTACGTGTGCTGCTATACCTTTTTGTGCGGTGAGGTGGGTGCAGATATCGGCTGTGCGGCGGCATTGCCACACAATCGCTGGGTGGATCGGCTTTCCTGTCTTGCGATCCCATATAACAGTAGTTTCGCGTTGGTTGGCAATACCGATTGCCAAGATGTTACGCTTGATTCCAGATTCTTGTAAAACATCCGTAATAGCGGCTTGTGTAACATCCCAAATTTCGTCAGGATCATGTTCTACCCATCCGGGACGTGGGTAGTGTTGATCGAATTCCCGATACCCTTGTGATACAATGTTACCCTGTGTATCCACAAGCAACACCCTGGAACCGGTTGTCCCTTGGTCAATTGAAAGGATGTAAGCAGAACTTAACATTTTTTGTTCCGAGACATATCTGATTTCCTCTATTTTAGCCTAAACATAGAAGTAAATCAAGCGAAAATGCCATGATGCAGGGGACTTAGTTTTGAGAGTTTTTATTTTATGAGGTTGACTGTGGGTTTAGGTCTGGAGGGGGTAGATGCGGTTTCCTATGCAGTGGCTGTACACTAAATTGACGTTTATGATGCGATTCGGAAACCTCACCATAAACGTCAATTTTAGAAAACGAATCCATCTTTCTTGTCTAAACCAAGATTTTCAGAGTTATTGGATTGACAAGATTGTGTAATTCGCTTTGTAGTGCAAACTAAATGCAAATTTAGTTATTAATAATGCGGAGAGTCATAAGAGAAAACAAGCAACTGCATGCTGCACAATTAAGCGTGTGCAGGAAACGGTAGATCCTAATTTCTCCTCATAAAAAATCTAACTAAACATTTAATAACTATTTGGGGGCGATATGCGTTCGGATCGCGCCCGAAAATACAATTTGAAAAATCAAGAACTGATTCAGGGATTAAAATCTCTTATGAACTAACCTTTGGTACCAGGTCTGTGTATTTTCGTTGAGCAGACCTTCTGTTTTTTTAGGGTTTCGGTAGTTTCCGGCAAACCGATTTTGCTAATTAAACTTAACGTTACTTATTATCGCATTGGTTACAAAAAATGTCAACCAAAATTATTTTCCAATATTAAGCTATTGTTATCAAGTATAAATAGGTTACAAGAATTTGTCAACCTATTTTTCCGCATCTGACGCGTGTTTTGTATCGGATGACCCGCGTCCGTGAATTGCGTAAGTGGAACTTTGTCAAGTTTTTAAGGCATTGGCGTGCAATAATATTCCAAACAATTTACATACCGTATTCTTAAGTATACACTTCACCACAAACTTTGTCAAGTTTTTTGAGCAGAAAATTATAAAAAATTTGGTAATTTGTTGAATTGTTTATTGTTTTAACGTGAGTTTGATAATAAAACTTAGGTATAGACTTAGGTTGGATTGAGTGGTAAAAGACCAAAAACCTATCCATTTATATGGAAGGATCCGATTTTCAATGTCCTTTTACTATAGCCCAAACTTTTGCCAAAACTTTACACGCCCACTTAGAATGTTAATCAAAATCTGCTTGCAATATATCGGATCAAATTATAAAATACGCGCAAGTTTAACGAAATTTCAGGAGAATCTTCCAAATGCTAAAAGCTGGATTTATCGGAGCAGGTGGACGCAGCCAAGGCGCACACTATCCAAGCGTCAACCGTCTTGAAGATGACGTTGAGATGTCCGCAGCGTGTGAACTTGATGAGGGAAAACTTGCACAAGTTGCACAAAAATATGAATTTCCACACACATTCACAGATCACCGCAAAATGTTAGATACAATGGATTTAGACGTTGTATACTGCGTAATGAACGAAAAGTGGATTTTGCAACCAGCATTAGACTGCCTCAATGCGGGGAAGCATCTATTTATAGAAAAACCGCCCGGCGCAACGAGTGATGAAACGCAACAACTATTGGAAGCAGCAGTCGCCAACGATGTTTACTGTATGGTCGGATTTCAACGTAGATTTGCCGCTGTTACGCGCGAAGCGATGCGGCGAGTCGCTGAAAAAGGTCCCGTTTCATTAGCGGTCACAACATTTAACAAGCAGATGATCGGTGGTAATCGAGAATTTACCACAACGCTCTGGAACGATGTCTGTCACGTGGTGGATCTATTGCGTTATATGGCAGGTGGTGAACCGGTTGAAGTCACAGCACATCGTGACACCTTCGGTGCAGAACAACGCAATTTTTACACTGCTTTTGTCCGTTTTGATAACAATGTCACAGGCGTTGTGTTCGGTAATCGGGCATCAGGTGGGCGTGTGCTGCGCTCTGAATTGCACGGAGTCGGTATCGGATGTTACATGAAAATCCCAGAAGAAATAGAAATTTATGAGAATAACCAAAGGAATGTAATGGGAGGTTGGGAAGTTGACGGTGTAGACCAACGCGATTCTCCGAGTTATGAAGGGGTGCTTACAATGCATCAACACTTTATAGACTGCGTACAAAATAAAAAAGTGCCGCTGACCGACCTACGTGATGTCATTCACTCTATCCACCTTGTTGACCAAATAGAGGGTCCCTTACCTTAACCCAAGTTGCTACCTATAAGTTTTTAGACATGCAAACACCGTCTTGAGGAAAAAATGCTGATAATTAGCCGATATTTTGTAGAGCAACCTGTTAGGTTGCGGACGGATATGCACAACCTAAATGAAGATTAAGAAAATATTTCGGTAATTTGGCGAGGTTAGGAAACCTCGCCAGCGGGGGAGTACACCTGCCTCGTACGGATAGAAAATTACCGAATTAATAAATTAATCTTCATACAGGTTGTGCTACATAGATCGCAACTTAGGTTACCTTAGGTGAATTAGGAGGCTGAAGAGATGCTTAACGAACACCATCTCCAGCATCAAATTACTGACGAACAACTCTGTGCATTAAATGCAGATGGATATTTTACCGTTGAAGACGCACTGCCTTTGGAACTTGTTGTCCAGTTAGAACAACGCATTGATGCTATCTATAAAACGCATTTAGATGTTGAATATGACCCATACACCAAAAGACGGATGACACCACACGACAATTTTTTCTATCCGAATTTTCTCGGTAAAGATCAACTCTTTATCAACGTTTTGGATTGGTATAAAACCTTTCCAAAGGTATGGGGTATTTTAGGATGGAATATCTACTCTTATCATAGTCATTTTATCATTACACCGCCACGCCCCGAATCTTCACGCGGTAAAAACGCACCGCTCGGTTGGCATCAAGATAGTGGGCGTGTTAACATTGAAATTGAAAGTTCCCCACGCCCACGTTTATCCATCAAAGTTGTCTACTGGCTTTCAGACTGCTCAGCGCAAGGGCGGGGAAATTTTTATGTTATCCCCGGCAGTCACCTATGGGATACACTTGAACGACCAAAAGACGGCTCACTTCCTGAAGGTGCTACTGCAGTTTGCTGCAAACCTGGCGATGCTGTCTTTTTTGACAGACGTATATGGCATGCCCGCAGTGAAAACGACTCCGACATCACACGTAAAGGGCTGTTTTACGGATACGGATATCGATGGTTGCGTAGCAAAGACGATATGACCATTCCTTCTGAGATTTTTGAACAGAACGACCCAATTCGTCAACAACTGCTTGGCGGCGGCACCAACGCAAATGGGCATTTCTCTCCTAAGGATGCGGATGTGCCTTTGAAAGTCTGGCTTGAGGAGAAAGGTGTTATCTCAACTTAAACTTGACATTTTTTCAAGCTTGTGATATGCTTAAATCATATCGTAGGCGCAAGGGACTACCACTCCCTGTCCAGGATATATTATCCAACACAAGATACGCGTCGGTTGGGTAGAGCTTGCGAAACCCAACAAAATCTGCGGTTCAGACAGCTAAAACCCAACACAAAGAGGCGGACAGCACACGGCGTGTGCGGACTACCTTTAATCACACATCTAAATCGGTTATTTATAAACTACCGTATTAAACCTATTATTGAGGAATAAAAAATGTTTCAAAACCTATCTATTCAATCTATTGGAATTGTGTTGCTAATAGCAGTACTTACGATTCCATTAGCTTTAGCGGAGAATGAAGTGGAAAAACCAGAAGAACTTGAAGTGGGCATGATAGCTCCAGACTTTACGTTGAAAGATGAAACAGGGACTGAACGAGGTCTCAGTGAATTCTTAGGCAAGAAAAGTGTTGTCCTTGCATTTTATCCGAAAGATTTTACCAGTGGCTGAACATTTGAACTACAGTCGCTCCGGGATAAATTGAGCGAGATAAAAGAAACCGAAACTGTTCTGTTCGGTGTAAGCGTAGACAGCGTTGACTCGCATAAAAAATTTAAAGAACAGGAAAAGTTCGGATTTTCATTACTGGCAGATACAGAATTTGAAGTTAGCAAGCAGTACAGCGGCGTTATGGAAAGGTTCAATGCTTCAAAACGTGTAACTTTTGTTATTGATAAGGCAGGATATATCCGTGCAATCGATAAAGATGTCAATGTAAAAACACATGGCGAAGACGTTGTTCAACTGCTTAAAAAAGCACTTCCGCAAATAGAAGTTGGGCAGCCAGCACCTGATTTTATTGCCGAGGACGGTGCGGGAAAATTGCATCAACTCAGCAAATTACGGGATAAAAAGAATGTCGTCTTAGCATTTTATCCGCGTGATTTTGGACGTGGCTGAACGGCTCAAGTTTGCTCACTCCGTGATGAGTCGAGTAATTTTGCTGAACACGATGTCCAAGTCTTTGGCATTACCATCAATGATGCCGAGTCGCATCAGAAATTTTCAGAAGAAAATAAACTGAACTTTCCACTTTTAGTAGACACGCAGAAAAACCTTGCATTTCTCTTTGGTGCTGCTGCAGAAAAGTCCGATAAACGCTTCAAGCGGTTGACAGTAATTATTGATAAAGCAGGAAGAATCGTGAAAATCGACAGAGAGGTCAACCCAAGTACGCATGGGGCTGATTTAGTGAAATTCCTAAAAACCGTTGGTACGTCAAAAAAATAGTTGATGATACAAAAGACTATAACGGCATTTCCCGCCTGGATTGCATTAGGGACATCAGTTATTTTTAGCCCGTTTATTGTTCCAATTGTAACTGCTGTCTTTGTTATTCACAAACATGCAGGTACAAGCAAAGAAGTTGTCCTTTGGCTAACAATAATAGCAATATTTGTCACAGTGCTGCCGATATTAGCAATTACCTTGCTTGTTCGGTTTTCCAAGGTGAGCAATTTACACTTGCACAACAAAGAAGAACGACTGATGCCCCTCTGCTTCACGTTAGCCAGCATGATTTTAGGAACTCTAATTCTGGACAAAATTGGGGCAAATGAAAAAATAATTTGGGCGTGCCTGGCTTATATCGTAAATAGTGTTGTATTTTTAGGCATTACACCTTTATGGAAAATTAGTTTCCACACAAGTGTAACAACCGGATGCATTATGGTGTTAGTGTTCCTTGTTGATTCTAATTTAGTGTGGCTTTTCCTGCTTATTCCGCTAATTGCTTGGGCACGCGTTTACCGCGAGCGGCATACACTCCTCCAAACAGTCGTTGGCACCTTGTTAGCAATTGTCAATACAATGTTACTTTACTATTTTCTGCCAATATCGGGGTAAAGAAAAAGAATGTGATTATTCACCAGATAATTTATGTGCTAAAGGCGGTAGGTTATCCCAGTCACATTCCAAGCAGAAAAAACTTTTGCTGATTCGTTTCACATCGCCATTACATTCTGGACAGTTCGTCAGATGCTCAACCGCATCAGTCTCGGTTTCAACGGATGGTGGAAACATGAGTAACTGACCTATGGGGATAGCAGACTCTCTGCTGGCAATATCTTGTTGTACTGCTTCAATTACCTCTTGTGCATTTAGATGGAGCGGCGGCGGCGCATTACCAGTGAGGTCGATAAATCCGCTTCGAAAAAATCGGGCAGTTTCAGTGTCATTCACACGACGGACGAATACTGTGAATTTTCCTGGGGCTACTAAATAAGCGGATGAATCAAGTATATGCTGCTTGGCACTTAGAGAAAGCTCATAACCGTCATACTCAAAGATAGAATTGCCACGGTCCATCCAAATAGTATCTGGGGTACTTTGAAACATTTCACGGAGTTCGTACGAACGAGTAACAGAGAGGATCAAAACGTATCGCTGATATGGATACTGGGATAAAAGTTCAATAGGAAGAAAAGAGCGCGGTTCAGAAATTTGTTGCAGAAATGTTGTAAAAGCTTTATATGCTGCTTCCTGAGCACTACTTAAAACTGCATAGTTCCGCCTCCGAAAGGTGAAGGGACGATCTTCTTGCAGTGAACTGTCAAACTCGGCGGCATAAAGTTCTGTTTGCACTTCAACGTCTAAAGTTCTGTTTTCACTGCGCAGAAGATGGAGACGCTGTACCGGTTCTTCAACATTTTTGAGGACAAAAGGCAACATAGTGACTTGTTTAACTCCGTAAAACTATAGATATGGCAATTCTAACACATCGTGTTAGTTTTGTTCAACCCTAATTCTTTATCCACAGGGTTATTTAGTTTTAGGTTTTTCGGACAGATTTTATCACAGACGTTAATATATCAATGGACTTATTGTCCGTCCTGAATCACTTATTGTCTGAACCAGGATTCAAATCAACGGTATGAATCATGGCGAATGCCATAGGCGCATTCGTCTTTAGGCATTCCCCGGGATTATCAGATTTTCAAGATGGGTTTTTTGTGGATGTAGTGTCTATGAACATGTTTGTCGTCCGCGTTTAGACGTAGGATAGCTGTTGATGGGTAACACTGAAAAATCCTGCAAATCCTATAATCATGAAAATCCTGGTTCAGACAATAAACAATGATGCAACTAAAACACCTGTCCATTCAGATTCAAAATCTAAACTTCAGGTTAACCTTAATGACTAAGAATTCTTAAAACTGAATAACCCTGCTTTATCCACATTTTATTTGTATCTTCTATGACTATGTGCTATACTATCTATAGGTGTTGTAACAACGGCACACCTTTCAATTTTTGTCCGTTCCTAATACATCCCAATTTTATTTATAAGAAAGGACACAGATAATGTCAGGACACTCTAAATGGTCAACGATTAAACATAAAAAAGCAGCAAACGATTCAAAACGCGGTAAACTTTTTTCAAGACTAATTAAGGAAATCACGGCTGCAGCGCGGCTTGGTGGTGGAGATGTTGACATGAATCCGCGCCTCCGCACGGCAATTGCAACCGCAAAGTCAAGCAATGTGCCTAACGACAATATCGAAAAAGCTGTTCTTCGTGGCACTGGCGAACTTGAAGGTGAATCTTTAGAAGAAGTTGTTTATGAGGGATATGGTCCCGGCGGTGTCGCGCTGATGATAGAAGTAATAACTGACAACCGTAATAGAACAATCGCCGCTGTTCGGCACGCACTGAGCAAGTTTGATGGGAGAATCGGTGAACGCGGGTGTGTCGCATGGGGATTTGACAAATGCGGGCTCATTGTTGTCGACGCAAATAGCATTGATGAGGAAGAGTTGTTTATGGTTGCTGCAGATGCTGGCGCTGAAGATTTAACGCCATTGGAAGAGGCTATTGAAATCATAACGCCTTTTGAACAGTTTGATAAAGTCGTCACTGCTATCCAATCCACTGAGGCAGTCGTCCAGTTAGCAGAAATTAGCATGATTCCTCAAAATACCGTTAAGCTTGAAGGAAAAGAGGCAGAACGCATGCTACGGCTCATGGAAGCTCTTGACGAATTGGATGACGTGCAAAAGGTCTACGCTAACTTTGATATTCCTGACGACATTCTTGAAGCAGCAGCATAATTGAAAGGACCAATTGTTAATGGTTATTCTTGGGATTGACCCTGGCATTGCGAATACAGGTTATGGCATCGTCCAATCTAACGCAGCTCGCGTCCAATCGCTTCACTTCGGAAATATCCAAACCAGTCCTAAAACGGCATCAGAAGAACGATTAAAAAAAATATATGATACCATAACCGAATTGATTGCCCAGTTTGACGTAGAATCAGTTGTGCTTGAAGATATTTTCTTCAACAAAAACGTTAGTAGCGCGTTTAGCGTTGGCGAAGTAAAAGGGATAGTTAAATTGGCAGCGGTGAACATAGGAACTCCCGTGGCAACCTACACGCCATTACAAGTGAAACAATCTGTCGCTGGGTACGGAAAAGCAACAAAGATTCAGGTCCAAAGAATGGTTCAAGCATTACTTAAACTCAAAGAATTACCACAACCTGACCATGCTGCTGATGCTTTAGCCGTTGCAATTTGCCACGCTCGTTCACACAAAATGATCCAACTGCGACAAAAATATGAAAAAGTAAATGCCACTAAACGCTGAAAGGAAAACGCATCAGCATGATTGCTCATTTAAAAGGAACACTTGCCTATATTGGCACAAAAGAGGTTGTCGTAGATGTGAACGGTATCGGTTATTTAGTTGAAGTTTCTGAGCGAACACTCAGCGGATTACCTGCTATTGGTGAACCTATTACGTTCTATACTTACTATACCCAAAATCGGGAAAATGAAATTAAACTTTACGGATTCACTTCACGAGACGCTCTCAAAATGTTTGAAATGGCACTCACCGTCAAGGGCGTTGGTCCTTCGCTTGCGCAAAATATTGTTACAAGGTTATCACCTTCACAATTTCAACAGGCTGTCTTAAAAGAGAATATGGCAACTTTAATGCGAGTGCCTCGGTTGGGTAAAGAGCTCGCGCAGCTTATTATCCTAAAACTAAAGAAAAACATCGCTAAAGTCAAATTAGAAGAAAAAGTTGACGTTGACGGCGTAGGATCAATGCATCATGAAGTTATCAATGTACTGGTTAACCTTGGGGCATCAGAACTTCAGGCGGAACAAGCGGTAGAAAAGGCGCAAGAATCTCTTGGTGAGAATGCTGAGCGTGATGCTCTGGTGAAGGAAGCACTCCGATATATCCGAAATTAATCTTTTATCAAATCTTCCGCTACAAAACCTCGCCTTTTAAGGCGGGGATGTATTAGCGGCTCAAACATTCATTAATTAAAAAATATTTGACAATCTAATCAAAACATGGCATAATCATAGAACCTTTTCAGTAGTAGGTGCTGATACACCTGCCACCCCTATCAGAGGGAAAAGGGTTCTTCACCGAAGCAGTCCAACCATGTATAAATCACAGAAGATCGCATTAAAGGCGAATAATAAGCAGCATAACTGGTTTGCACAACAGTGTGGTTATGCGCGCTTTGCCTACAATCATGCTCTTGCTGATTTTAAGTCAGAGTTAGCGAGGGGTAACTTTCTTTCAGTTGTCGAGTTGAATAAGCGTTTCAATATAGCGAAGAAAGAACATGGTTGGGTGAAGTCTCAAGACCAAGTTGCTGCGAATAAGAGCATCTTTGGTAATCTTGCTGCAGCCATATCTAATTGGGTATCCAAGCGTGCGAAGTTTCCGAAGTTTAAGAAACGTGGAAAAAAGGACGCTTTTACAACGAATAGTCAATTTGTGGAAGTGAGAGGCAAGAAGATCAAGTTACCCAAGATGGGGTGGGTGAAGATGTTTCAAGAGGTGCGATATGAAGGTGAAATCAAAGAGGTCACAGTGTCCCGGACAGCCCATAGATGGTTTGTATCACTGATTATTGATGTGGGAACACCTGAAAGAGTTGAAAAATCAACTGCCCCCACAATAGGTATTGATGTTGGTATCAACACACTTGCTACACTGGACAACGGCACGAAGTTCGAGAACCCAAGACCTCTTAGACACTATGAACGCAAGTTGAGACGTGAACAACGTAAGTTGAGTAGAAAAGTGTTTAAGTCTAAAAACTGGTTCAAACAGAAAGCGAAAGTTGCACGTATCCACTATAAGATTGCTTGGATCCGTAATGATGCACATCATAAAGCCTCTACAGATATAGTCAAGCGTGCAGGTGCTATTGGTATAGAAACGCTGAAAGTAACAAACATGCTAAAGAATAGGAAGTTAGCAAAAGCGTTATCGGATAGTGCGTTAGGCGGGTTTCTGAGTAAACTCAAAACGAAAGCAGAAACGTCAGGTATACCTGTTTTGGAAGCACCTCAATTCTTCGCAAGTAGCAAGACATGCAGTCAGTGTGGACACAAAAAGCAAGACTTAACACTTTCAGAAAGAACATATCATTGCAGTCAGTGCGATATTTCTATAGACAGAGATGTTAACGCTGCAATAAATCTCAAACACCTCGCGGACGGGCATGCCGAGAGACGAAACGCCTGTGGAGTCCAAATAAGACCTATACCCGTTCAGGAAGAGGCACGAGAGACGGAAGCAGGAAAAGCCATTTGGAAGCAAATAACACTTCCAATATAAGAGCTAAGAATCCCCAGTGCTTTAGCACGGGGAGTATGTCAATATCACAAACAATCTGAATTTTGCTAAAATGCAAAACACACTTTAAAAACGAAACTGTTATGAACATCTTTATGTTAGGACAACAAAATGGATAAATTTGATATTCATGATAATAGTGAAGACGATTTTGGATATAGCCTCCGTCCAGAAACTTTAGATGAATTTATCGGACAAGAAAAAGCCAAAGAACAGCTTCGTATCCACATTGACGCTGTAAAGAGTAGACGTGCTGCAAAAAGTAAACGTTCTGGAAAAAGTAAGGATTATGTGTTAGAACATGTCCTCCTCGTGGGTCCCCCCCGGGCTGGGCAAAACCACACTTGCCAAAATCATCGCTAATGAATTTGGAACGAATTTCAAGCAGACAATCGGTCCAGCCCTGGAACGTCTTGACCTCGCTACCACATTGACAAGTCTTGAAGAAGGTGATATTCTATTTATTGACGAAATTCACCGAATGAAAAGGATAAGTCAAGAGTCACTTTACCCTGTCCTTGAAGAATTTGAACTCGATTTAGCTATTGGTCAAGGACCTGGCTCAGATGTTGTACAAGTTGACATTGAACCTTTCACGCTGGTGGGAGCAACAACGCGTGAAGGCATGCTTGAAGGGCCTTTTCGTACCAGAATCGGAATCTACATTCATCTTGATTACTACACACCTGAAGATATCCAGCAAGTGATCCGTATCAACAGCGCAAAGCTCAATATTGAAATAGAAGAAGAAGCAGAGTACGCTTTAGCCTTGCGTGCTCGCGGCACTATGCGCATAGCCAATAAACTGCTTGCTAACGTCAGAGATTATGCCCAAGTTAGAAGTGGTGGCGTGCTTACCCTTGAAGTTGTGGAGGAGGCATTGGAATTCTTTGATATTGATGAAAAAGGTTTTAACGCGCAAGATTATGCGTATTTTCGGGTATTGATTCAGAATTTCAATGGTCGTGCAGGACGTAAAGCACTTGCTGTAGCACTCAGCGAAGATGAGCAAACAATTGAAGAAGTTTATGAACCGCACTATATTAAAGAGGGATTCATAAAACTTACACCGAGTGGGCGTGTCGCTACCGAAGCAGCTTATAAATACTTCGGATACCCAACTCACGATCAACCTACACTTTTTGACGTATGACCTATCTTAAATTTTCACAATTCTTCCGATTGTCCTTATTCTATATTGTAAAATATGAAGCTAACAGATTTTGATTACGATCTACCTCCTGATCGGATAGCGCAAACGCCTTTACAACGTAGAGATGCATCACGACTTATGGTTATTGATCGACAAACAAGGGAGTTTCATCATACACAATTTTCAGAGATAGGAGAACATTTACCAGATCATGCACTGTTAGTTTTGAACGACACAAAGGTAGTCCCCAGCAAGGTTAATCGGAAACAAAAGTGAAACTGGCGGCAAGATTGAATTACTTCTTGTTGAGGAAAAGGAAAACGACCACATGGGAAGTCCTCGCGAAACCCCGACGGAGCTTGAAGGTAGGGACACAGTTAGTTTTTTAGCGATGGTGTTTTAAAAGCAGAAGTTTTTGGATAAACCGGATGATGGAAATTGTATTGTCCGTTTCGTTTATGAAGGCGCATTCTTTGAAGTTCTTGCTAAGATAGGGAAAATGCCTTTACCGCCTTATATTCGCCGTGCTCCCAACGAAGCAGATAAGGTGCGCTATCAATCGGTCTACGCTACTAACGATGGCGCAATTGCTGCACCGACAGCGGGGATTGCACTTTACAACCAGAATTATTGGAAAAAATTGCGCAGTCAGGGTGTAGAGACAGCGATGTTAACACTGCATGTAGGGATAGGAACATTTTCAACCAGTCAAGGTAGAGAACGTCAAAAACCCACAAAATGCATGCTGAATATATACACCTTGCTGAGACAGCAGCAAATAGAATTCAGCAAGCGCGCGAAGCAGGTTCAAAAATTGT
>CBDHCS010000008.1:0-47282 GCA_965261125.1 Candidatus Poribacteria bacterium
CCATTGTATGATAGTTGTAGTAGAGACCTTGCGCACCCATGCCGTAGTTCTCTTCGACTGTGAAATGCTTTCCAATCCATTGGACAGCAGATTTCACCGCGGTCATTCATTTTTATCAACATTAGCATAGATAAAAACTCAACAACCCGGCGTACCGTCATGCTGGCATAGGATCGGGGACGTCCCAGCTTCAATCCGTTCCTGCCTTGCTTTCACCATCGGGGGAATAGATAAATCCGCCATCGTTGCCCGCCCACTTCTGATCGTTACTCTCACTACGGTTTTGGGTGCGTTCAAGAAACTTAATCGCTTTGTTCCAGACTTCTTCATCATCGGAACCGCTCTCTTTTAGAGCTTGAATAGCAAGGTTCAAGTTAGAAAGATCGTGTACGGATTCGCGACTACCGTAGCCGATACCGCCATAATAGACGCTTTCTTCATCTTGAATTTGAAGACCTTTTATAAAACCTTGCGCTTTTTTGATTACTTTCTCATATTTCTTTGGATTTGCAGTTGAAGAAAGTGCCATCACAGAAATAGATGTATTATAGTTGGGCAGGGCGGGTTGCTTACTTATATCATAAATAGCACCGCTCTCCTGCTGCATCGCAACTAACCGATCAATTGCCTTCTGGATAAACGGGTGTTTTTCATCTGAGTATTTTTTCTGCGGATGCCGCAAGAAAGCTGTGATTGCAAGTGCCGTTATTCCAGGATGGTCGGCAAAGAGTCCATCTTCACCTTGTTGCGTCTTTAACCATTCTAATCCCTTGTCAATACTTGCAATGACGCGTTTATTTAATTCGTCATATTTCACTGTATTTGTGATGTCGTGCGGGTGTGCGCTGATATGGACGGTGATTGCAACCATAGCCAACACCAGCATTAACCCGATCAAGTTTTTAAATTTCATTTTAATTCTCCTATGAAAAGTTGTTTAGTATAGAGCAAATACGATGCCAATATAAAACTGACGAAATGGTTCTAATTTCCAGAAATTGTGTCAGAAAATGAACACCGCTGTCCATAATTTGAACAATTTTGGATATGTGGAACACTAACGTCAAATGTTTAGAAAACAGAATGCTTGCTTTTATCCTATCTTTACCGTTTGCCCAGTCTCTGCAGATTGCATCGCAGCGTCATACACCTGCATAACTTTACGCATTTCATCCGGTTTAACGACCAATTCCGCGCCTTTATTCAGGACATCGGCTATATTTTGATAATAGGATTTCCATGTGCCCGCGAACACTTTCAATCACAAGTTCACGATTTTCGCCCCCTGCCGCTGTCCAAACTTTTGCATAGTTAGCGGGGTCCTTCTTCAGCGGCATCAATATCACCTTCACGCATTGGCCCTTCCTGCGGATCTAAGCCATATTTGATTAAACCGCCTTCATCACCGACAACAAACCAACGCGGTTTCTCCGCTTTAGAGAGATTGCCAATCTCAATTTGATACCGCATATCGTTCTCAAACTTAATGATGAGGTTTGCATAGTTGCCAATGTCGGTGTCCCATTTTGTGTTGTAGTGAATGTCACAATATACAGATTCAACGGGTGCTTCTCCGAACTGCAGTGCTTGATCTACGAAGTGTGCGGGCCAATCGTAAAGGATACCACCGCTTTGACTTTTAACACCTCGCCAACCGCCCGGTGCACCGTAGCGCATAATCGCTACTTGAAAAAGATAAGGCGTTCCAAGCAGTCCATCAGCAAGGACCTTTTTGACGGTGAGATAATCCCAATCCCATCGGCGGTTATGAAAAACGCTGAGCATAACGTCATTACGTTCACTTGCAGCAATCATTGCGTCTGCTTCAGCGGTGTTCATCGCCATGATTTTATCTGTAACAAGGTGTTTCCCCGCATCCATCGCTTTGATAGCAAGTTCTGCATGCGTATCATGCGGTGTGGCTAAAACAACGAGGTCAACGTTATCATCAGCGATGACTTCATCTATTGTTTGATATATCTGTGCGTTTGGATATGCCTCGCGTGCGGCTTCGCGGCGTTCTTGATTCCGCGTTGCAATCGCATAAAGATTTAATCCATCTGCTAAACCAACAAGATAGGAATGAAATGCACGTCCGGCATATCCATAACCAATAACAGCGGTATTTATCATATTATATCAACATCGGTTTCCGAGGATAGCCGACGTTCCCTTTCATTTTTTATCGTTCAATGTCCAGTCGTAGCCTAAATAGTGAAACTTAACATCTTTTGCTAACACAAAATCAGCATCTTTAGGTGACAAATAATCGGCAAGAAAATCTGCGACACCGTCGTAGCCTTCTGTAAAATCTTTCTTATACCACTTAAAGATTTTTGAAAGATAGACTCGGCGTTTCGCTCTGTCTAATCGAACCTTCTCTGGATTAGTAACAAATTTGAGTGTGACAGCATCCAATTGCTCCTCAATTGTTTCAGGTAAATATACACTGTTTTCTAAAGCTGGGCAACTTTTTGATGCACATACAAGCGCAAAATGAACACGCGGATCAACAAATTCTGTGCGGATGATGTCGTGTTCAATCTGATTGAGAGAGTATTTTTCACCTGCAACCTGAAACTTGAGTCGAGAGAAAAACCCTCCGAACAGCTTTATCTTGCGCACGCTCTTTGTCGGATAGTGGTCAATAACGCCTTTAATGATAAGTGCGTTGTATGTATTTATCCAAAAAGCCAATTGTGCGTTATAAGGCATCTCTGCTGGTTTTGCCACTGCTAATAGATCTAAATACGTTTCCAGTTTTTCAGGGTTTGCTTTCAGTTTTGCGTAATCAACTTTCCCTTTATCAACGTATTCCTTCAACACCTGATTAAATAGGTCGTGAGAAAAAGGTATATCATCTGCGTCTTGGTCTCCACGTGAATCTGCTTCTACACGGTAGTGATATTGAAAGATTATACTGAGTGCAGATAGAAACAATAGACAGCTAATCAGAATGCAGTTTTTCATTGTGCTATGTCCTCACTTTATACCTATTTTAGCATATCTTTACATTTTTTGCAGGGAAAAACGGAATTGGTCAGGGTTATTTATAGTGAACTTTGAAATTATTAGGACACTTTAATAAACCTGTTTCAGAAACATAACGGACAGTTGTAGCACAACCTGTCCGAAGATTAATTTATTAATTCGGTAATTTTCTATCCGTACGAGGTAGGTGTACTCGCCGCTGGCGAGATTTCCTAACCTCGCCAAATTACCGATTTATTTTCTTAAACTTCGGACAGATTGCGCTACAAAAGAAAGCACACACTCAGCGAACAGAATAAAAGAAAAGGCAAGTACCCAAAAAAGGGTACCTGCCGAAGTTCTGTTCTGTCCGAGTGTCTACTCACTGCCCTGTTGTTTTACCGTTCCCCACAGGATTTTTTTTTTGTCCTTCGGTGCAACAGGTAACGCGCCCTCTATCCAGTCCGCCTGCTTTTCACTTACTTCACCATCTGTCAAGCGTTTGAGGGTCTGCGTGTTGAGATCGTAGCGATAAATATCATAATTCGGGTTCGGTTTATCAAGCAACTTTATGCCTAAAAGCAACGATTTGTCATTGTGCATCCAACACGTAGTGCCGACAAGCAGATTGTCACCGAGTTTGTCATAAAGACCCTGGACTATGCGTATTCTGCCACCATGGTGTCTGCCACCAAGTGTCGCAATGCTAAGGCGGCACCGCTGTTGACCTTCCGGCCACGCGCAATCGTCAAACACAATCCTTTGCCCATCCGCAGACCACCTCGGAAAGAACCGCTGCATCCCTTCAACCGGTTTCGGATCAAGAAGTTCCCGCTGATCCGAGCCATCCGCAGACATCACATAAATATTTTTACCAACGTCTGTAAAATTTTCGTAAACGATCTCGGCACCATCCGGCGACCAGTCGGGGGCCGTTGCACCTTTGTCACCGTCAAGCCCTGTGAGCTGCGTGACATCCAGCGTCGCAAGGTCCATCACATGCACCTCAGATCTTCCACTTCGCCTACTCCGAAAAGCGATTTTTTTCCCATCCGGCGACCAGGACGGATAATCGTCGCCAACGTTGTCGTCGGTGAGATGTTGCACGTTCGTTCCATCTGCGTTCATAATAAACAGCTCCGACGATCTTTGATTATTCTGATCCATGTCTCGGATAAAAGCGATCCTTTCGCCATCCGGCGACCATCGGGGGTATGTGTCTCGTGTTGGCGCCGTGTTTTTGGTGAGCCTGCGTCTGTTGGTACCATCATCCTCCATCACATAAATGTCACCATCTATACGTAAAACAATTTTCGCATCAACAACGGATGTATCTACCAAGAACAGACAACATCTGAAAAAAATAGCAATCAAAGGGATTAGACGCTTCATGTATAAATACCTCCTATTTTAGATAAGCGATGCGGATACACCGCACCGCTTATACTACTATCTGCGTTACTGTTGGTCGACCTCAAAATCGAGTGTTTCAGACGAGCTGACCATTCCCCCATCATCCCAAACGTTATCGCCATTGAAATCGAATTTCAAGCCCAATTCAACACTGCCGCTCGCAGTGTACTCCCCATCTTTCGCGTCTGACATATCGATCAAGAACACGGGGAGAAAGGATTTCCAATCACCTGGATTTACCGATCCTTTGTCTGAGTCAGAGAGGAACTGAAACGGAATTTGAGACCCTTTCCGATACACAGCGAGTTGGTCTGACCAATAGTAGCGGACAGGTATATTACTGGCATTCCAAATGCTCGCATACGAACCGGAGGTGACATACGGGTGAATATAAAGAAGACCCAGCGAGGTCTGTGCGTAAACATCGTGGATAATCAAATTGTCATGGTCAGCGGACAGACCCATTGGAAATAGACAGATTGTAGAAAAAAGCACTATCAGTGCTAAAATAAAAGTGTTCCGTAATGAAAATTGATAAAACATGGTTGTTTCTCCTTATGCTTTTATAGCATATTGTTATAATTGATGGGGACCCATCGGTTGCTTTAGCGGTAGGGTTACCCGTTCCTTAAAAAAACTCGGGCACCCTGCCGACTAAAGCTACACTCTAAAAGTTGAATTTAGAAAGATGGGCACCCATCTTAAAGTGTAACTTTTAGTCATTATAAGCATTATACAGCATAAACAACAAAATGTCAAATTAAATTTCTAAAAAAATTGCAATTAACTAAAATTGGCATTTTTTGGTACTTGTTGTCAGAATCGCGGATTATCTTCGCACGCTCTACCCAACCTACAGACAGATGTGCAATTTATATGCCAACGCCTAAACCGATATTTTACCGATTTTTGCACAAAAATGTGCAGATGCCGTTTGCTGTTGCACAATATCGGGCAGGCAGTGCATTGAGTGGGTGATTGTCTGAATCGCAGAGGGCATGGAGAATGCAGAAGAAGGTGTTGGGGCTGCCAATGTAGCACAAACTGTATGAAGATTAAATAAATATTTCGGTAATTCCATAATCATATCTGGCAGAATACGCGCCCGGTATTCTGCATTAGTTAGAAACCGCACCCGCCGAATGCCATACGCGCATGAGGCGTTGATTCACCAGGGAGTGTAAACATATTTTTGGATTTAACTATAAGTTAAATCTATAGGTGACGGAAATTAATATTATATGCGGCAGCGGGAAGGGTGAGCATGTTAAATTACGATCGGAAAACGCCAACGATTGATATGCACATCATATACGCCACGTGTATATGATGTGCCAAGAACAAGCTCAGTTGTATATAGTGGTATTAATCTTCAGCAAACAGATATAACACCGGCGCACAAGTAGCATCAGTGGGCACAATTTGCACTATATCAGCGTTGATAACTCCCAGTTCATCTCGTGCTGATCACAATGTCCAATTAATTCTAAAATCTGCTATATTTTAAATTGAACTCACGTTTCAAATTTCCCCAACTTGTAGTTCGTCTATTCTTAGCTGTAAAGATGCCTTTCACCCGTTTTGTAGCAAGGGTTTGGCGCACACCTGCAAATGATACGTCCTCAATCTGATAGTAATACTCAACATTCGGTTTAGCAGTATTATCTGTCCATACATATTCATTTTGTTCACCCGTAGTGCCAGCACCTTGAATAAGTTTCGGGTTAACCTTAATAAACGGACCTTTCAGTTTTTCACTTCGTAGGACATTAAAACCCGCATTATCCACTTCTGATTCAGTAACCCAGCTTATCACAACCGAACCATCTTGATTTATTCGAGGATTAAATGAAGATAGGGTAACAGGTAATATTTCTCCAGCTTCTGTTCTATAACCTGGTGAACCTATATCAGTATATCTGCCGCAGTAATACTTGCATCTGCCTTGAGATAGCATTTCAACTTCATTCGCAGGAAACCACCCAAACTTTTTCATACCGAAAGTCCAATTATATTCCTGTGATCGGACAGATTTAAGCCGTCTAATCAAAGAAACTCTTTCATTCCGCACAATCTCGGGTATTTCCCAAACAATTTCATCTGCCGCGTTTAGATTACCCATACGATCTATAGGTGTGCCTTCTGGATCCTGTAATTCAAGGACAATCGCTTCATAGTTCCAATAGTTCGTTGTATCCGATCCTATAGCGTAAATTTTGTCCACCAAACCTTCACTAATCCTATCTCTCGTATTTAAGGTTTCAAAGTTTGCGATCAAAACTGTTTGCTTGCCTTTTATTGGAATAGATTGTGAAAAAACATGTGATTCTAATATGCTAATCGTCTTTGATATGACAAATCCCCCTGTGTTGTGCATATATCTGCCAACAATTTTCCAGCCTTTAAGATCAATATCCTGATTAGAAGTATTATAGAGTTCTATCCATTGCGGATACCTTTTGTAACCTGATACCATAATTTCACTAAACACAACCTTACCAACACCTTCATTTTCATAATTGAAAGGAATTACGGTATAATTTGGCTCTGGTTCGGGTTCTGGGATCGGCTCAATTTCAGCCTTTGGTTGAGGTTCTGATTCAGGATCAGTCTCTGGCTGCGGTTGCGGGTCAGGTTGTGGTTGCGGGTCAGGCTGTGGTTGCGGGTCAGGCTGTGATTGTGGCGGCGGCTGAGGTTGTGGTTGTAAATTAGGTTGTGGCTGCTGAACAAGGGGTGGTGCTGCCGTTTCATTGACATCTGTAACATTGATAGTGACATCAATATTGGTTTTCAAACCGCTTTGGTCAGTCGCAGTAATCGTTACGGAATAGGCGTTTTTAGTTTCATAATCTAAAGATGCAACGGTTTTTAACTGCCCTGTCCTGCTATCAATACTAAATGCTGCTGCATCGGCACCACTGAGAGTATAGATAAGCGTCCCACCCTCAGGGTCTGTAGCAGTGACAGCACTCCCGAAATTTGTGTTAGCGGGTGTGTTTTCTGCAACGCTCCGTGTCGTTGAGGTGCCATCGGAGAACACTGGCGGCTTCTTCTGCTGAACAGGCGGCTGTGGATTAGGCTGCGGTTGTGGCTGCTGAACACGCGGCGGTGTTACCGGTTCATTGACATCTGTAACTTTGATAGTAACAGTGATACTATCTGAACCCCCCTTACCATCAGAAACAGTGACTATTACAGTATAAACGCTTTTTGCTTCATAATCCAAAGGTGCAGCAGTGCGCAGCTGCCCTGTCCTGCTATCAATACTAAATGATGCAGCATCGGTTCCACTGAGACTATAAGTAAGCGTGTCCCCGTCAGGGTCTGTCGCAGAAACAGGACTGCCTATACTACGGTTTGATGGCGTGTTTTCCACAACGCTGCGTGTTGTAGAGGGTTCCTCCGGGCACAAGGGCATTTCATTGACATCTGTAACATTTATGGAGACAATTATACTATCTGAACTACCCTTACCATCAAAAACATTTACCATTACAGTATAGGTGTTTTTAGTTTCATAATCCAAGTGTGCAGCAGTGCGCAACTGGCCAGAGGTGTTTACAATACTAAATGATGCAGCATCGGTTCCACTGAGGCTATATGTAAGTGTGTCACCATCAGGGTCTGTCGCAGAGACAGGACTGCCTATATTACGGTTTGATGGCGTGTTTTCCGCAATGCTACGTGTTGTAGAGGATCCCTCCGAAAACAGGGGCGCATCATCGACATCTGTAACATTGATAGTAACAGTGATACTATCTGAACCGCCCTGCCCATCAGAAACAGTGACTGTTACAGTATAGACGTTTTTTGCTTCATAATCTAAAGGGGCAGCAGTGCGTAACTGGCCAGAAATGTTAACAATATTAAATGATGCAGCATCGGTGCCACTAAGACTATAAGTAAGTGTGTCACCATCAGGGTCTATCGCAGAGACAGGGCTGCCTATATTACGGTTTGATGGCGTGTTTTCCGCAATGCTGCGTGTTGTAGAAGCTTCCTCCGAGCGCAAGGGCGTTTCATTGACATCTGTAACATTGATAGTAACAGTAATCCTATCTGAACCCCCCTTACCATCAGAAACCGTGACTGTTACAGTATAGACGTTTTTTGCTTCATAATCTAAAGGGACAGCAGTCTGTAACTGTCCTGTATCGCTATTTATGCTAAAAGAGGATGCGTCAGTTCCGCCAAGACTATATGTTATAGTAGGTTCTATAGTGTCAATGGCATATATAGGCGTCCCTATATCTATCGATGCGCCAGTATTCTCCTCAATACTACGAGTTGCAGAACTGCCCTCTAAAAAAGCGGGTGGAGAGTTTTTTGCTACTAAATTTATAGTAACTTGAATTGTATCTGTCGCATTTTGATCATCCCAGACAGTCAGTTCAACCGTATAGGTATTACCTACGCCCTGGAATTCAACTGGTATCCCATGTTTTAATTGTGGTGTCTCAAATTTCAATTTTCTTGGATTTTCGGTGTCTGGATTTCCCATATAGAAAAGGCCACTGGGATCATCGGTGATTACATAATAAAGGGTTCCTCCATCAGCATCAGTTGCTAATATTGGACTCCCGAGATATGCGGAATTGGGATCTTTTGCGATGATATTCCGTGTTGTTGAATCGCCTTCTATAAATACTGGTGGACTATTCGTTAAAATATCATCAGAAGTATCGTTAATAACGTTAATAGTCACCTTATATTTGTTTTGATTACCACCAGGATCTGTTACACCTACTTGTATAGTGTGACTGGTTTTGCTTTCGTAGTCTAATACCTGTCTTGTTGATAGTTGACCAGTTGTATAGTCAATAGCAAAGAAAGCATAACTGTCAACTCCGTGTGTTATGCCATACGTTACAGTGAGGCCTTCAGGGTCTATTCCTTCCAGCGGATTACCTATATTAGTTCCGATAGCTAAATTTTCTTGAACGCTACGTGTAAACGAGGTGTTGGAAAGATAGGGGGGTTGATTTGTATTTCGGCCTTGCGCTGCTGCGTTATTCACAGCAGTTATTGATATGAGAAAAATGCTTATAACTAATAGATGTGTAGAATATTTTTTCGGCAATTATGTCCTCCTTAAGTTGGTACTATAACGTGAGTTTGATAGTCGACATTATAACAACAAAAACCCGCGCTCCAAAATGTACGTGCGGGTACGAAAGCGATAGAACCGCTAATACTTCCACAGTTAATTTGTCACAATACGTTATAACGAATGTGACGGGGGGGGGGGGGGGGGGGGGGGGACTCAAACCCGGATGTTAAAACGAAACCAGCAAGCAGGATGCCTGTCCAATCTCCGCGCAGACAATAGATATCTGAAGCGTTTATCTCTAAATAATGATTCGTTTGTCGGTTTTCCATTGTCCAAAAACCCAAGTCCGAACACTAAAAATGCATGGTAACGCAATTTTTTGTTCGTCCTGTTTATTCGCAACCTTATTATACCTTAAAATGTCTAATAATTTTCTTTATCAGCCTCACGTTACTGTAACGTGAGTTTGATAGTAGGCATTACAACAACAAAAACCCGCGCTCCAAAATGTACGTGTGGGTACGAAAGTGGTAAAACCACTAATACTTCCACAGTTAATTCGTCACAATACGTTATATTTAACGGATGTGACACTGGGGAAGGAGAGTCTGTAAGCTGGATGTTATAATAAAACCCACAATTAATTGACACTGTTCTTTATACGTTAGCGTCTTTTTTTCGCGTGATGTTGAGTTTTCCAAGTGCGGACCAGATACAGTTCTTGGAAACTCTGAAGTGTGCAGCCCGTTGCATCTGTGTGGTCGGGAAATCAGCGGCATGTTGCTTCAAAGCATCGTAGTCGAGCCGATGGGGGACCTCGGGGGCCTGGCTCTTTACAACTTAAGGGGTCTTCAGCAACTAACCAATTATAGATACAGGTTCGAGAGACGTTATAGGTGTGTGGGGCTTCCGCTCCACTACCACTATTATGAACAAAATTAAGCACGCGTTTACGCAAATTTGATAAATAACTCATTATACTTATAGTTTCACATAAAATCAACAATTTGTCAACTTATTTTTCCACTTTACTACAACATCAGTTCGGTTAAACTTTAATCTATGCTGGAATCGGGGCTGCAAACGGTTCTACCTACTTTATCCCCCAATTTGCATGCCACACGGGGAATGCCATTGGCAGCATCATTTAGAATGCACATAAGGCATTCTAAATGATGCTGCATGATTCATACCGTTGATTTACTAACAAATTGCACTACGAAAACTTGCGAAATATGCATTATTCTCTCTGAAAAAAGGTGTTGCATGTCTAAAACTTATAGGTAGCAACTTGAGTTAACATAATGTACTATTCTCTCTCTTTGAACAAATCCCATGAGTGTTCATCTTCCGTTTTATGAATTAGATATTTCCCGGATTCAAGGCGTTCACGAGCAAATTCATAATACGCTGGCACAATTTCAAATCCTATGTAGTGCCGTTCCTTCATTTTGCTGACGACAGCAACCTGTCCAGAACCCAAAAACGGATCCAAAACAACATCACCTTTTTGGCTTGAATAATCAAGTATTTTTCCAATGAGTTCAGCTGGCAATTTAGTTGGTGTTTTCACGGCACCTTGCCAATATTCCCTATTGATTTCCCAAACATCTTCCTTGTCTTTGTAGTGTGCAGATCCACCGTTTTCAGTTTTTGCATCTTTATCAAAACGACAGTAGGAGTAGAATTGTCGTTTTTTGTCGTCTTTTTACATAAGAAAAGACAGTGGTAGTGAGAAGTTACGTACTTACGTTTGGTAACAACGCCAAACTGATATTTCCAAATGAGGTGATTGACTGTGGTAAGTTTACATTCATCAATTGCAATCAAGAGGTCTTTCAGATAATTCCAACCTGAGAAGATATACATGCTGCCAGAATCTTTGAGTACTCTTGTCGCCTCTGAAAGCCACTCAAGTGTAAAGGTGAGATAATCACTACCATCAACTTCATTATAACCTTGAAGAACGCGATTTCCTATACGATTATAGTTATTGCGAGTAGCTTTAAAGTCAATAGCAAAGGGGGGATCCGTTATGATAAGATCAACACATTCAGGTGGCATTTCGGACATCAATTCAATGCAGTTCCCAAGTCTGATAATATCAATACATTCGGAATGCTTCATTTTTCTGTATATACTATTGAATGGGTAGGGCAGAGGCACAGAACCTCGCCCTACAATAGTGGTTAATTGTGCTACTCGTAGAGTTCCGTAGCGGTTTCGCCTTTGGCAAAACGGTGTGCAGTTTGCACAGCCGAATCGTTCCCTGCATTTCTGCGAACATCCGTTGCCCATCGGGCTAACCCAACTATCAGTTGATTCCTTGCGGGATGCTTCTCACAGTAATGCCACTCTCTATCCACAATATGAATCGTGCTGAGGAGAGAGTCACCGTTATCATCTTTGAGGATACATTGTCCCATTTCAGCCATCAATTTTTCTGCGGAACATCCAGCATTCAGATATTCGCGCGTACGCCGGCCGATTTCTTGGATACGGACAGATTCAATCCCATCAATAATTGCATCGAGTGCCATATCTTCGTCAAGGACTTTAGTGGTTGAAGTCGTTCTCGCTTCTGAAATTGGTTGAGGACGAATGTTTAACCAGCGGTTAGAATAAAATCTCCATCCACAATGGTAGAGTGCCTTCGAGGCAATTTTGGTGCCACCAAAACGTAGTACCTTTCTGATATTTGCCGCTAATTCCATCTCTTCTTGTAAATCCCACCAACCCGGACTCATGTTAACCGGTGTTCTTGCCATCCTATCGGCTGATGTCATGACCATGGTTGTAGCAATCTTGTCAATAGAAACACCCGCGGTAAGCACTTTGGTTATAGCATCAAAAATTGTGTCTACATCCCCACTGACCAGATCAGCAGATAATTCATCTTCGTCAAAATCAACGTCTGCATCGGGTGATTTTTCATGCGGAAGGTCGTCAAAGATATGATCAATTTCTTCCAGTTTTTGGAGGGCTTCACGGAGACGTTCACCGGGTCTACCACGGCCCTGTCCGAGTATCTTTGCGCCGAGGTTACAGACTAATTCCCCAGTCATCTCCCATCCCCATTTCTCAAGCACTTCAGCCAAATGGCAAAGGTCAATTAAGTTTCTGGAGTGGCTGAGAAAGAACCATTGGGACGCGCAATCCAAGAAAAGCGGGATGAATTTGTCTTCATGCCCCCCTAACTGTCTTGCTGTGATAAGGCATTTTTCTATACCTTCCCATTCTTTATCGGCGGTGAATACTCTAATCCAGTTTTCAAGTTTCTCCCAGTCAACTGGCGGTGGAAGCGGTTGGCGATCAGGACGATCATTGTGTCCACCCGCAGCATGTGTCGCAGCCATCATCAAAGGAATAAGTCGGTCATCGGATTCATACATGTGTGCGACCTTAATTCCGTGCATCAGTGTTGCGATACGCCCGCCGCCGCTTCGCGCACCTTCAGCTGTCGAAATATGCCGTACCATGTGCTTAACCATTATCTCCAACGTTTCATCTTCTGAAACGCCTTTTGCTAACATAATGGCAATAGCTTTGGAAAGCGTCCAACTGTCATGGGAAAATAATCCCTCTTTCAACAAAAGAAAATGTGCGTCATCCCGTTTCTTTCCACCACTGCCAACATCTACATAGATATCACCATTGCGAACGTCAACAGGAAACGTGGCGAGGTCATCACAACCACCGGTGAAACATCCACCACCTTCCATGTCGTAACTCCAACCGTGCCAATCGCACGACAAAACACCTCTTTTGACATGTCCCCTTATTAGCGGATAGCCCATGTGTGGACACTGGTTGTCTGTTGCGTAAACATTGCCTTCATGCTCAAAGAGGGCAATACTATGTCCTTCAACTCTAACTGCCCTCGGTTTTCCCTCTGCTATATCACTTCGGGCAGCGACTTTTACAAAATTTCCATTTTCTGATAACATTCTATATTTCTCCTATTACATCAACGGTAGAGGCGATTGCTCTTACCAATGACTAATTCGTATCTCATAAATTCAATTGTTGGTTCACTTCATTCTACCCTATAACTGTCAATTTAAGAAAAAACGCGTTTAATCGCAATTCATTACACCCTTTTGCATCCAGAATGGTAGGTGCGGTTTCCTAACCGCACCGATATTCTCGGATCCGGTGCGGTTAGGAAACCGCACCTACCGGGTTTGAGGCAATTCTCACGCTAAATTGACAGTAATGAGTTTCATTTCGTTCTACCTAACCTACATACTGTTAAGCACACCAACAGGTTCAGTAAATTCTATACTTCTGCGGCACCGATGCTGCGCAAATATGTAATCGCACCTCTGTTTCCGCTTTTTAAAGCAATTCCAAACGGAGTTTGATTCTGATAATGACGACGATCATTCATATCGGCACCTGCATCAATCAGGATTTGCAGCGTTTCAGCGTATTGTTGTTCTCGCCCTTCACCGCATGAAGAACCGCCAAACGCAGCGGCATGTACCGCATCTAAAGATGTTGGATCTGCTCCGTATGCAAGAAGTAAGCGGATAGTTGAAATTCTTGCATTGTTAGCAGCCCAAGAAAGAACAGATCGGTACCAGTTTGCATCACTTGCATTAATATCTGAACCGTATTCAAGTAACTTAAGAACAAGCTGATCTTTTCCATCATTGGCAGCGTAATGCAGCGCGGTACTACCTTTGACAAATGGTTGACCTTGTTCATCCGGACCAGGCCACGTCAGTTTTGCAATTTCTGGATGCGCTTCAACGATAGTAATACCAAGAGCTTCCTCTTCTTCTTTATATTTCGTAGCAAGCAATTTATAGAATGGCGAATTATCATCGTATTGCATCTCAAATCCTCCTAACATTCAATTAACCCAAAAAGCACCGAATACAGCATTTAGCAGATGTCGGTTATTTACCGCTTTTCGCCCCTAATTTTGTTAGAAAATTGGCAACCGATTTTCGCTTTGCCTTCTTGGCATAATCAAGCGGCGTGTTTCCGGCATCATCACGTGCATTCACATCAGCACCGTGCTCAATCAACACCCCTGCTTGGTTTTTGCCGATACCCTTCTGTGCGATGAAGTGTAGCGGCGTTTGTCCCTTGTCATCGGTTACATTCGGGTCAGCACCGTTTGCCAATAAACAGACGATACCGTTTGTCAAACCGCGCTGTGCGACCCAATGTAGTGGTGTCCACATGCCACGCCGATGCTTCTGAAGTGCGTTAATATCCCGACCTTTAGCAAGGAATCCCTTCACCAAAGCATCAAACCGCTTCGGTCCCTGTCCAACCAGCACATACCAATCTCGCAAGTTGATCTCATAACCTAAATCAATGAGCAGATCAACGATTGCTGGTTGTTTAGACTGAAGTGCTATCTCAAGCAACGGCATGGTCGGTCCGACCTGATAAACATAGACATGTCCACCGGGAACGACTTCTGTTTGGTCATCGTTAACCTTTGACGACTCAGACGATGGGATAATATAGCCTTCGGGCGCTCTTATATTTATCCTAAGATTCAATAATTCAGGATTTTTTTCCAATTCCGCCCGTGCCTGTTCAACGTAACCCATCGCGCAGTAGAGAACAACGTCCCCCTCGGCACCTTGGTCAAGGAGATATCGGCATACCTCAGGTCGTCTTCTCATCGTCCATTGCGCCGCAGTTCCCCAATGATCACGGTCGCGAAGATTTATGTCCGCGCCGTGCTTAAGGAGTAGTTCAGCAATTCGAGGTGTCGCTGCAAAATGAAGCGGAGCCATGCTATCGCATCCCGGTGCGTTGACAACATCAGGGTTTTCACGAATCAACGCTTCAAGCATTTCAAACATATCTAAACCAGCAGCTGAATGTGCGTCAATCGTTGCGCCACGTTCAATTAGATACTCAGCTAATTCTCTGTTGTAGCCGAGCATTGCACCTGCTGCGTGCTGGAGTGCTGTCGTTTCACCTGCCCACCAAGAACTCTTAGCATTAATGTCTGCGCCAGCGTCAAGCAGCACCTCTACAAGCGGACGATTGACCATTGAAGCGGCAAACACAACTGCGGGAGCATCAAAAGCAAACATGGGTTCATCAATGAACTCCAGAAGTTCCTCGTTATCCGCTAACAAGGACTTGACTCGATTCGCATCCCCTTTATTTACCGCTTCAATATATTCTGCGCGTGGCAAGTGCCAATCTTTTTGATCCATTGGATATTACTCCTCAAAAACCTCAATTGTTGTTCTGCCTTCAGCAAAATTCATCGCTGTGGTAGCTGCAGATTTGTTATCCGTATTGGATCGGATATCTGTAACATATCGTGCCAAACCTACCAACAGTTGCGGTTGTGCGGGATGCCCTTCGGCGTGCTTCCATTCTTCAAACACGGTGCGCAATGTTGGGAGAACTTCACTTCCAGTATCATCCCATAGCACTGAATGTCCGATGGCTTGGAGTAAATTCTCAGCAGAATAGCCAGCATTTAGATATCCAAGTACCTGAGACCCGACATCTTGAACATTGAGTGACTCAATCGTGCCGATAATCAATTCAATACCTTCTGCTTCATTTGCGACATCAAGCTTTTCTTCACGCAACGGTTCGCTAAGAAGTCGGGTAGGGATGTTTATCCATCGGTCAGCGAACATTTGCCATGCAACGTGGAAAAGCCCTTTCGCTGCGACAAGACTTCCACCAACCTGTTGTGCGCTTCGTAAAGATGCTGCAAGGTTGAGTTCCATTGTTAAGTTCCACCACCCCGCATCTACATTCACAGGTGTGTTCGCCATCCGATCTGCTGCGAGCAGAACAAGTGATGTGATAACCCTATCTAACATGACACCATCAACTATTACTGCCTGAACTTCCTCAAAAGAACGTTGGAGATTAACACTCGTAAGTGCTTCAACAAAAGCATCCTCGTCAAATTTATTGGTTCGCTCTAAAGCGATACTTTCAATTGCAGGCAGCATCTCTTTCATGAGATTGATCGCGTCTCTGCGATACCGTTCTGGATCTGAGGGATGATGTCCGACAAGGTCTGCACCGAGATAGAAGAACAGATCCGCAGTTCTATCCCACCCAAATTCGTCAACGACTTCAGAAAGATAACTTACATAAAGCGGGATTTGTGGATTATCAATAAAATTGGGTTCAACAGCACATTCAAAAAGCAGTGGACGCAATTTATCTGCATCGCCTTTATGGTAGGCTGTGAACAAGCATCGTTCAATGCGTCCGGCTTGTCCCTCATAAGAGAAGATACGGATCCATCGTTCTATCTTTTCCCAACTGACAGGTTCAGGCAGCGGCACGACTTCAAGCCGTTGACGTGCTTCTCCTGCAGCAGAACATGCAGCGGTAGTAACAGCGATGAGTCTATCCTCACCCTCATACCGACTTCCAACTCTGAGCCCGTTGATGAGTCTGGAAACATCCTCGCCACCTTCTGACCCGTGCGCGGAAGGAATGTGTCGGGCGACGTGTTCCAGAATCGCTCCCATGACCTCTTCTTCTGGTACACCGCCTTTCAGTAACAGGGCAATTGCCTTGGACATTGTCCATCGGTCTTCGCTTAAAAGACCTTCTCGGAGCAGTTGCTTATGTTCTTCTGCGCGGCGATAAGCCATATCTCCCGGTTCAATCCAAATTTCATCGCCTCGGATATCCACCGGAAAAACCTTCAAATCATCACATTCAACGTGAAAACAGCCGCCACCCTCTAAATCAAAGCTGCGGCGGTGCCAATCGCATGTCAGAATGCCATTTCGGATTGTGCCTCGTGTTAACGGGTAGCCCATATGCGGACACTGATTATCGGTCGCATAAATTTTGCCGTCAACATTAAAGAGGGCAATACTACGCCCCTCTCCCATCTTAATTGCCTTCGGTTGTCCCTCAGGCACTTCGCTTAATTCAGCTACTTTCACCCAATCGGGTGCTTTATTTTCCATAGTAAATATTCCTTTTCTTGTTATTTACTGTTTAAAAATACATGCATTAACATCACCTAAAATGTTAATGACAACCTATCCAACTATAAAACATTAGTGTTATAATATATTAACGTTACAGTAATCTAAAACGTTACAAATATTTTCTGATATGTTTAAATCTGCATTACCGTTTATTTTACTGTAAACTGGATCGTCCTAAAACGTTGTGCTACTCGCGCAACTTTAGGTTTGACCTTTTCAGGATCCTCTCCTGAGAGCGCGTCAACGATACAGTCTGCAATATCTGGTGCATCTTCTGGTGTCATGCCCCATCGGGTAACCTCTTGCACACCAAACCGCAAACCAGAGGTGCCGACTTCAGGAGATAGCCCTGCAGCACCTGCAATAATATGGCATGCTTCCAATTGATTTGCTAATTCGCCGCCATCGCCAAAAGCGTCCACAATCGGTATCAACGTATGCGACTCCGTAAACCCAAGTTCGGCACCAAGCATTGGCACATCACGATCCATTAACGCCTGTCCCAAAGCCTTCGCGTTAACGACAATTGCCTCTGCATGCGCCGCACCACATGCCATCCACTCAACAAACGTCCCTGCTAATGCTGGCAAGCGACTCAAGTGATGATTACTCATCAGTAACGGATAAAGCGTTTTTCCAATTCGTTCCGCAATAGATTTGTCGTTAGTTAAAATCATGCCACCTTGTGGACCCGCGAGGGTTTTGTGTGTGCTGGAGATGATAACATCCGCCCCTTCTTCAAATGGCGACTGAAATCTTCCACCTGCTATGAGTCCAATAACGTGCGCAGCATCATAAATGAGATATGAGTCTGGATTTGCTTGACGCATTGCGTTTTTCAATTCTGCAACAGGTTGTGGAAAGAGAAACACGCCAGAGCCGATGTTCACGATTTTCGGTTTGTGTTTCTCAATCAGTGCAAGCGTTGCAAGAAGGTCAATGTTTGATCGTCCACTATCCCACGGGATCGGAATTGACTGTAAGTCTACTTTAAGCGGAGACGAAGCGAGTTTATGTGCATAACGATGGCCGTTGTGTACTTCTAATGCGATATTACCCGGCTCTGCCAGCGCGAATGTGGTGGCAATTCCCGCGATGTTTCCAGAAAGTGGACGGAAATCAACGTGTGATATGTTAAAAAGCTCTTTTGCCAATTCCTGCGTCCATGCTTCTATTTCGCCAATATAGCGGTTGCCTTTGTAGTTCCGCTGAAAAAGATTGATTCCAGCATAATTACCGTATCGTCGCGCCAACCGCTCGTCAAAAAGTTCTTCTACTAATGGTGAAGGTGTATTTTCGGAAGCGATGAGATTCAAGCAGGTTTCGCGATATTCATGATGTTTATTGAGAAGTGAGATCAGTTTTTGGATTTTTTGATTCGGGTTCATTCAGGAGCGTCTCCGCTGGAAAGAATTTTGTATAAAGGTTTTCAGTTTGTTTAGGTAAGGTGTAGTGTTAGCAGCTTTCGGGAGATATTTATGTATGTGTTAAGTAAATGCTTAATTGAACCCGCGTTTACTTCCAAAATATATAACGATTACAAAAAATTAAAGTTTCCTAATTTTTGCAGTTGGAAACGAGTAGAATTTGTTAATTGTGAAAATAAATCAACGCCAAATGCTCCTATGGCATTTGGCGTTGAGGCACAATTTTTTGAAACTTGGTTAAGACAATAAATGCGGACACAAATATATCGCCTACAATTGAGATTGTTCTATATCACTATCTCCTAAAACAGGAACCGATACATAGGCGTATTTAACGTAATCCCAATAAGACTCCACACACCGCCAACAAATTCACCAAGAATCAGACCAAGGCTAAAAAGTTAGTAGATTTTTATTGTTTTCATTGAAAATTCATAGTATAATTTTTATTATTTCTAAAAGGAGGCCGGAAAGATGCAGCAAACCTACACAGCTGTAATCCAGCAAAATGACGGTTGGTGGATAGGGTGGATACAGGAAATTCCAGGTGTTAATTGTCAAGAACGAACCAAAGACGAATTACTCACTACCTTGGAAATCACACTTCGCGAAACGATAGAATATAATAGAGAAGAGGCACTCCGGGCAGCAGAAAGTCAATATCAGGAAGTCCCCATCCAAATTTAGTCTATGTTAGGCTAAAATTTATCTTTATTTTACATTTAAAATAAGAACCGATACATAGGCGTATTTAACGTAATCCCAATAAGACTCCACACACCGCCAACAATAAATTCCCCCAGAATTAAACCGAGAAAAAACGGAATAAGTTTGCGGTGCAGATTCATCCCACCTTGCTTCAGAATAATCCACTTAATAACAGAACTCACAAAAATTGAAAACCAAAACACATTCATTGACCAACTACTGGAAATAGCAAACCCCGCGGGATGAAAGGGCCACCAAAATAGCTGTATCCGCATAATCATCAAGAACCCGGTAATCAGAAATCCGACACACATCGCTACAATCGCTGGCACGTCCGGCACTTTGGGTGAAGTGAGCCAACTTTGAAGCCGATTGAACGGTCTCCCTGCGAACCAATCGCGTGCGCCTTCAATGTATGAAATATGGTAAAATGCCCAAAATGATGCGAATGTGCCAATAACAATTGCTATACACATTGCAATGAGAAGTCTGCGATTGGAGATTTGGGTTCTTTCAGCGAGTTTAAAGCCTTCCAAGATATGCGGCATGGGATGTCCACGATAAGCACGGTTGAAAGAGAAAAGGTAAGCAAGCATCGTTAGGTTTCTCGGTCCGAGCAAGCGTGTTCCGAAGATTCGGGGCATCATCTCATCCGGCCCGATGAAGTGCAAATCGTGTACGGGTGAACCGAGTTCGGCACGCATCCGAGTCACAGCGGTAGAAATAGCGTAATAAATTCCGAAGAAAACCACAATTACCCACACTGACATTCCTGCGGCGTTACAAAAGATAGCGATAAACATCAGACTACCGATAAGACAAAGAACCATACCGAGATAGGACATCGGTTCATCAGAATCGTTTCCTTCCCGCGGCTTAAAGATTTTGCGTGCTACTTGTGCAAGGTGTTTTCGCGTGGCAATTATCGCAATAACAAACAAACCAATATACGCGCCAAACGATTGCTCATCGGTGAATGGAAAATTCGGCATACCTCTAATCCCTAAAGCATCCCCGAAAATCCGTTCAGCCTTCCAAAACAGGTAAAAGAACCAACAAGAAAACGACAGATCCAGCGGAATGAAAAACGCCATTCCGACAGCAAACGGAAATACTGAAACAGGAGTCCATCCGATTGCGTTCCACGGTTTCTGTGTAAAAAATGGGCGTAAATCGTAGAGACGACCACCGAGGCTGGGCACAGTTGGAAAAAGGTAGTGCAATCCGTTAAGAATATCAATCGCACCTGCAATTCCGAAGCCGAGCCACATCATCCGGCTTGTCAGCAGGTTTGTTTTACCGACGTTTGTCAATTCAAGCGGTAGTTGAATAATCGGGTAACTCAGTTTTTCGTGTTCTGTCCACTGCTTGCGCACGAGGGTATTGATAAAAACCATGACGAACACAAGCGCACACAAAAACCCACCCCAAGCAAGGGTGGTAGTCATCCATCCTTCAATGATCTCCCATTGATATAAACTCGTTTCACCTCGGTAATACTCGGTTAAAAAAGTCTTATCTTTAACTGCTATCCAATCAGGGATATAACGGTGAAATAGATGCGCCCAATCGTTTTCGGGAGTAGCATACCAGAAAGCGTAGGGAATCATAGGAATTAGGACGCGAAGAACATCGTGACCTGCCAAGGAGGAGGCAATCGCGAGCATGACATAGATCGTCAACAATTCGCCTTGTTGGAAGGCTACTCGCGGCAAAACCTGCTTTAATACCAAATTCGAACCTGTAAGGATAAAGATGCAAAAAATGACATTGAAATAGAGTGAAATTGTGGTGGGGTACCCTTGTCCAGCCGAATCTAAAATCCAATAGACGTTGGGTATTGTGAGTCCAGCACCAATTAGGATAGCACGCCATGTCGCGCCGAAAAGTGTTCGTCTCCGTGTTGTTAGCTCACGATACGTAGTTTCTTGATTGTTTCCTGATTGCTGTGAAACGTGGTGTGAGGTTGTAGGTCTCAAAATTGATTCCGAACTTTCCGCTTTGTAGCTTTAAGCGCCAAAGTGCTGGTATTGTCTAAAATTTTCTTGAGATTTTCAGTAAATCCTTGTATACTTTAAACTATAGGATGATCAAACGTCCACAGTAGGAATTACATAATATCTTAAAAAAGGATGAAAAAATGGATACGATAAACGATTTGTCTGAGGCAGTAGTCCTTACGTCTGAGCAAAAGCAGTTTGTTGATACGAATGGTTATCTCTTAATTAAAAACGCCTTACCCCCAGATGTCGTGACGGAAATTGACGCTGCTGTTGATGAAGTTTTCGAGAAGGAATCAGCAGCGGGAAATCTGGACCCAGACGGCAAACTGAACTTACGTAATTGCATTACGCATCATGAAGCGTTCCTCCAGCTTCTCGACTGGCACAAGACTTTCCCTTATGCATGTGGCGTTTTGAATTGGAACATTCAGATGATAACGTCACACTTGATCGTGCTCCCTTCAAAAGAGGAACCACCGGACGATGTTAAGACTAAGATTGGACTTCATCGTGATGGCGGAACGTCATATCGTGAGATGCAGGAGCCGCACCCGCGCATCTTGCTTAAGATTGCTTATGCTATCAGTGACCAGTCTGACCCCGCATCGGGTGCAACGGTGTTAGTACCAGGAAGTAACCGATTAACAGGTACGCCCGCTCGTGATCCTGAAACAGGTTGGGCGCGCGGTGCGATTTCTATGAACGTCAATGCGGGTGATGCATTTCTTTTTGAACAACGGACGTTTCATGGCATCGGACACAATTGGTCAGGTTTGCCACGCAAAACTATCTTTATGGGATATGCTTACCGTTGGATCAAACCGATGGATTATATACAAATGCCGGATGGGTTGGTCGATAAATGTAATCCGATTCAAAAACAACTCCTCGGTGTTGTTGACGATGCAATGAGTTTTTATATCCCACAAGATAAAGATGTTCCATTGAAATCGGCGCTGAATAGTGGTAGTTAAAATTCTGTCCTGCCAAACCATCAGCAGAAGCGTTTACTGATCTTCTGCAGTGTTCAATTGCGGTTTTAGTGAGAGGCTATGCTCTAACAAAGCGCGGGCATAGGGTATATTGTGCAACCCATAGCCGCTGTCTCCTTTCACCATGTCGTAGTTTAGTTTCGCGTCAGTGTAGGCTTGGGAAGTCTTATCTGCTGCGTTGTCCAGCATTGTTTTGACTTCCTTCATCTTTGTCTCCATTTCAGCGCGATATAGGGGGAGTTTTGTCGCCATATCGTTGTCGGCACTATCATGACACCCTGCGCTGCCGCATGTTGAGAAATCCGCCTTGAAGGTATGCCCGCCATGTTTTGTCACAGTTTCTTGATCGTCATTTTTTGGGTCTTTTTTTGCCATGTGGCAGTGGACACACCGTTTTTTCATGGCGCGCACGTGCGGTGATGGCATTCGTTTAACACCTGCCCCTTCGCGTCCTAAAAACATCTCTGTTTGCGATTGGTGGACGATGCCTGCTCCAGCACACCCGCAGTCCATCTTGTGGCAAGTGACACACAATTTTTTCGCTGGGACTACCAACAGATGTTCCTCTTTACTGGCATGGGAATGGCAAGAAGAGCAAGCAACTGCATTCACAGCTGTCTTTTCGTTATACGGGTGTCCAGGGATGCCTCGATCGGCAAACATGGGATATCCAGAAGAGTGACAACTTAGACAAGACGTTTTTACCTCATACGGTCCCTCCAGAAGATTGACAAGAGCATGTGAATGCCCCGCTTGTGTCCATTCTTTGTAAGCGGTTTCATCTCCATGACACTTATTACATCCTTCCGCAAAAGGCGTTTTTGTATTCTCCGAGGTGCTTTTCTGAGTATCCGTGGTGTCTGCCTGAAGTGTAGCAATTTTGAAAACAACAAGTGATCCCATTAACATGGATAAAGTTAAAAGTAAAAATGCTTGTTTCATTATGCTTTAATTGTCCTTTTAAATTACCGATTATTCATATAGGATATGTCATTTTCCAAAATTTGTCAATGAAAAGCAGCGTATAAAAATGTCTAAAATAACATAAGTTGCCACCTTTGTAGCATAATCTGTTAGATTGTGCTTACAAGTGCGCAAACTGATAGTGAAATCAACGGTATGAATCGTGGTGAATACGCGTATGGTATTCGCCATGATTCCCCGTGCTACAAATATTGGTGAATTATCAGCATTTTTTCATTAAAGACGGTGTTTCTATGTCTAAAATTTATAGGTAGCAACTTGGGTTATAGTAGTACCTACACATTTTTCATGATTTTCAATAATTATGACTAATACCAATTAACTGGATTTATCTTGTTTTATTGGCATTAGGCAGAATACGCGTGTGGTCATCTGCATTGGTAGGGGTAGTGAACTGATAAAGTGACACCTATGGACAGATCCAGAGCAATATACACCCTACGGATTATTCAATACGGAAACTCTTTGAAATACCGTTGGCTACGACTATGTAATTTCCAGGGGAAAGTATTCCAAGATCAATATATTCATGATACGGCTCTGTGGCTGTTATGCAGGAATACCGGGGGTCGCTTGGAAGCCGTTCCATGCTGATGTTAATAGTGATTTTTCTCCCGTCCTGTGATCGCATAACTTTAGTTTCATTGTGCTTATAATCACAGGGATTTGGAAACCATCCATTGACTCTAATGAGAATATCATCAGGTGTGCTTTCGGGAGGGTGTGTTATTTCAATATCGTCTATAGGCAGGGCGGAAATGCTCCGGTTGTCATCATTCATCATGATTTCTTTTACTACCTGCCTTTCACAGCCAAGTATGGATAATATAATAATAAGAATTAGAATTAACTGTAGTTTAATAGAGTTTAATGTAGAATTCATTCAATTCTCCTTTTTATATCAGATTTTCGATTAACTGAGGAATGTGCATAATTATTTGGGCTTTGACACAGACAAGAACGGACTTCATATCTACCGCCATTGCCCTTGTGCCCGAAACTGTCAGTTTGCGCACTCACAGGCACAATCTAAATGAAGTTTAAGAAAATAAATCGGTAATTTGGCGAGGTTAGGAAACCTCGCCAGCAGGGAGGTACACCTGCCTCACGCGGACCGAAAATCACCGAATTTTTAAATTAATCTTCGGACAGATTGTGTTACTTCAACTTGAAAACGACACACGGCGTGTGCGGACTCCCTTTAAACGCATATTTGCCCCGATTATTTATGCACACCCCTCAAATACTTAATCTTTATCAAAGCGCGCCTACCGTTTATGCGTAAATTATGCTTATAACGAAGAAATTTGGACAAGCCTATTCTCTTGTGCAGAGAGATTCGCTGCGATTGATATTTCAAGTGTCTTAACGGCATCAGTATACGGACTCAGTATCTGAGATGCATCACCGCTACGGACAGCGTTTACAAAAACTTCGTCAATAGTGGGACCGGGTTCCGTTTTATCCACCCATTCACCATTTTCCTGTACAGAGACTCTTGCTGGATTCCAATTCAACAATTCTCCTTCGTATAGGATATCTAAAACATTTGCATTGTTCCAACCACCTGCATACGCCCATGCGGCTGTCATTGAACCCACAACGCCATCGGTAAATTGGAGCGTTACACTGTTGCTATCAGGACAATCAATCTCTTTTAGGAAGCGATTTGCCTGCATTGCATAGACAGATTCCACCTCACCAATGAGGTTACGCATCATATCAATTGTGTGTGTTGCTTGTTCAACTAATTGTCCGCCAGATTTGTTCCACTGGCGTAGCCAACCTTCGGGGTTGCCGCGACCACTGCCGCACCAATACTTACCGACAACCATGTTAATCGTCTTTCCAGCAAGGATTTCCTGTGTTATCCGCGTTGAACCAAGATAACGGAGTTGATAGCCGACACAGGTTATCAGTCCTGCTTTGGTCACAGCAGCTTCAACTTCACGTGCAATGTCCATGTTGATCGCTACTGGTTTCTCAACGAAGAATGGTAAGCCGCGTTCAATCACGTCTAATTCAGGTTGACCGTGTGCAAAAACGGGGAGACTCAGATAGATAGCATCAAGGTCATCCCGCTCTAACATTGTGCGGTGTTCTGTATACGGATCGGCGTTGTGTTTCTCCGCCGCATTTTGTGCCTTTTGTGGTACGATATCACATATTGCAACGACATTCGCGCCTTCCATTTCAGATAACCGATTCATGTGACCGTTTGCATTACCACCAGATCCAATAAAACCAATTTTAATTTCTTTCATATTTTTTCCTTTCTGTTCGCAAATTCAAAGCTGCAGATTTTCTTATGTTTTAGATACTGCAGCTTGTTGTTATGCGCTTTCGTTAACGCGCTTTAAAATTAACCTGTAATGCTTTTTCAATATCTTCACGAGGGTGAATCCCAAATTGTTCCTCAAAATTACGATCAAACGCAGCTTCTTCGTCCGGATCAGGTTGCAGCGGGAGTTGAATCGGTTGCCGATTTGACTGGACAGAACGGCGTGCGGCGATAACCATCTCCTGGTCTGCCCTACCCATTTCGCCTGTCCAAAGTGGTTGTGTGTCTTCCCTAACTGCTCGTGCAATACCATCAAGCATTGTGGCGAGTGAGATACCGCCCTCGGAGATTTTGGTCCGTCTGTAAGGATTAAGCCATTCAACCGTGCCGCCGAGAGATTCGGGGAGTTCAACAAAAATACGCTGCAGCACCTTATCCTCACCGGACTCTCTCTGAAATTCGTAAGTTTGGGCTCTTCCTGCGTTTTGGCTAATATCTTCATCTGTGCAAACGTTGATAGTTTCACCACCAGAGGCACCTTGGTTACCGTTAGTGATAATAGTGCCGCGTTCACCGCACGTCTCAAAACCGACAAGTCTGTTTCGTCCGAGACACCCATTCTTGTTACCTACCATCGCTATACCAAGTCCGCCATTGTCAAAATTAACTGCGTAAAATTCAAGACCTTCTCGATTGAAATCGCGTTTTGCCCTGTCAACATAAGGCACAACAGGCATTGAATGTCCGATGCTACTTACCGATGTAGGTGCAGCGTTCATCCTACATCTGATTGCTGCAAGTCCATGGTAGCCAGTGGTGGAAAAAAGCCGATAACATTTATGGACGTTGCCAATTACACCTTCCTGAATAAGTTTGCAGACAAACTGTTCCACAGGGACAAAAGGAAAATTCTCGGATGTTTGTAATTTTACCCCGTTTTCAGCAGCATCTGTTATCATCATGTCCATCAAACCGAGTGTCGGGGCAAGTCCTGTTTCAACGTTATGTGAGATGCCTCGCCGGGACAGGTAGCAGGAAACGATATGATGTAGCGGTGCAGGCACAACAACATCGCAGACATCGGGCGACATCTCGTCAATAAGTTTACGGACATCTGTGTATGCCTTAACGCCGACTCTTGCTGCGCCTGCCTCTGCTGATTCCTGATGTGCATCACACACCGCAACGATTTCAAAGGTATCTTTTAGTGCAGCAGCAGTTGACAAGTGCGCTGAACCGCGTCGTCCGTGACCGATTAATGCATATTTTAAACGTGACATTTTCTATTTCAACCTTATGAGAATTAGTCAAAGCTCAACATGAACAGACAGAAATTGTCCAAACTTTAGTACTGTAACGGCTTGTGCTACAAGACTGACTTTTATACACGATCCTCTGGTTCTTAGACATATTAATAGGTTATTTTTTGTCTGGTCATTATATTTGATTTTCTATCCAAAAGTCAACTTTAATCTTCTCAGTAAAACTCTTGACATTTCTTCATAAATGCATGTATAATAATATGCCCTATTATGATGAAATCTTCAAACACGTTACCGGGGAGTTCCCAAAGGACTTGGCAGTGTTAGCCCTGAAAACAGCAGAGGTGGAAGTTGGGGAGCGGTTGAGCACAAAGCAAGCCACGGTTCGGATGCATCATAGCGATATGACGCTTCATGTCTGTCTGCCTGATGAGGAGGCGATCTTACATATAGAGGCACAAACTGACGACAGCACCCATAAACCGATGCCCTTACGAATGCTGGCGTATTCGAGTTTTCTCGCCCTTGAATATGAGAAGAACGTCTATTCAACAGTGTTGTATTTCCGTCCCCCCGCGGGACAAAAGGCCCCTGGTTTCTATAGGTATGGCAACGCGCAACGTGGCGGCGTGTCGTTCCAGTATAACGTCATCCGCATCTATCAGTTAGAGGGTGAAACGTTTTTGGACCCCGAAGCTGTCGGGTTGCTGCCTTTCACGGCATTGATGGAACCACCCGCAGACATGACACCTCAAACCTGGGTTGAGAAGTGTATAGAGACGACCCAAGCAGCTGATGTGGGCAGAGAGATGCGGGCTACCCTTTTATTTGCACTCTCGCTTTTCGGGAGTTTAGTACATCCCAATGAATTTTTTCAAGACCCTTTATTGGAGGCAATCATGCAAGAATCTCCTTTTTACGAACATGTGATCCAACGCGGCATTGAACAAGGTTATGAACAAGGCATTGAACAAGGGGCGCGCCAAACGAGCATTGAAAATACATTGGCAGTCATCAAAGCACGTTTCCCTCATGCAGATGTCAACGCCCTCATCCCCAGACTTGAGACTATTGCTGACATCGACCAACTCAAGCAGGTGAATCTTGAGGCTTCACTCGCAGCCTCTTTTCACGACTTCCAAGAGACCTTAGCGGACTGTCTATCGTAATTTTGGGATAGTCCATTGGACTGGAGGGATGGAAGAAATAATAAGCAAAACGTAGTTACCCTTGGCTCATCAGTTCTTCAATGGCATCAATCTCTTTCGGCACAGCATCCGTTAAGACTTCGCAACCAGATTCCGTAACAAGAATATCGTCCTCAATACGCACACCGATGCCAAGATAATCGGTAGACACTTTTTTCGTGCCTTCCGCAACGTAGAGTCCAGGTTCAATTGTGATTACCATCCCCGGTTCAAACGTTTTGAACTCACCCTCTGCATCGCGCACACAATTAACATCATGCACGTCTAAACCGATCATGTGGCCGACACGATACATATAAAATTGTTTGTATGCCTCTTTCTTTATCAATTTTTTCGTTTTACCCTTTAAAAGACCGAGGCTAAGCATGCCTTCTGTCAATAGTTCAATGGATTTTTGATGGGGTTCGTCAATAGAGACACCGGGACGAATAGTATCAATAATTGCATAGTGTGCTTCAAGAACAAGTTGGTATATTTCTTTTTGTGCCTTGGTAAAAGTGCCGTTGACAGGAAAGGTACGGGTTACATCACCGCAGTAGCGTTTGTATTCTGCTCCCGCATCAATGAGAACAAGCATATTATCTTCAATTCGACAATCGTTCGTTGTATAGTGGAGTGTCGTTGCATTTCCACCGCTTGCAACAATAGTCGGAAAAGCGGTACCGTTTGCTCCGCTGCTACGGAAGGTTGCGTCTACAATTGCTTCCAATTCGTATTCGTACATCCCTGGACGCGCTGCGGCCATTGCAGCGATATGACCGTCTTCCGTAATTTCTGCTGCCTTTTTGATGCGATCCAGTTCTGCTTCGTTTTTGATTAATCGCATCTCGCTGAGAATCGGACTTGGATCAACAAGCGTATGAATTCCTTTCCCTGTGCGAATGCGCGATTTAACGTTCTGTTTAAAACGGGCAAGGATTTCAGCGTCAATGTGTGAGTCGGATCCGAGTGTGTAATAGAGTCGTTCAGCATCTGCTAAGTATCTGCCTATCTTTTCCTCAAACTTGTCTATCGGAAACGCTTTGTCTGCTCCGTAGTGTGTGCAGGCATCTTTGACACCAACCCGTTTACCATCCCAAATTTCGGCTTTTTCGTCTTTGGGAAGCACAAACAGGATATATTGATGTTTCGGATGGTCCGGTGCAATCACACAAATTGACTTGGGTTCTTCAAAACCTGTAAGATAGTAAAAATTCGGATCGGGATTATAAATGTGTTCTGTATCGTGGTTCCGCATTGCAGCTGGGGCATTGACAAAGATTGCCACGCTACCGGAATCCATCTGCTCTATGAAGTTTTCTCTATTTTTTTTATGCATACGTTCTCTTATAGAAGGGCTTGTCCACCCAGATTAAATCAACTTATTAACGATCACTATCTGTTTTTGCATGAATGGCGATTAGCACAAAACAAGTAGATTGTAAGTTCGCTACAGGTGTCTTAAGTTCTATTGGGATATCGCTAACAAAACTACCATCTGCTTCCTGTGCTTTTGTTAAGTAGGAAATTGCAATACGGAGCGTATTGAGTGGGTCATTATAAGCGGCAAGTGCCATAATAGTAGCAGCAGTGACTTCTGGATCACTCGGTTTGCCTTTGAATCTGGGAAATCCTCCATCGTTGTTCTGGAATTGCTTTACCCAAACAAACTGTTCGTCAAGGTCGTATACAATACGGTCGTATTTACTTGAACGTAATAATCCTTGCAATACCCAAGATGTCACAAAAATGTCTGATTGTGTTCCACCTGGTAGATTCCAGAGGTTCTCGAAATTATTCTGTTCAGCAAGCCATTCGATGCCAGAGAGAATAGGTTCAAAGTGTTTCTGAATGAAACCGAGTTTTTTCAGTCCGACAAGCGTTGCGGAGGTATAAAGGACATGTCCAGGCCCTTTGCTTTTACGTCCCCAACTCCCACTCGGATTCTGGGCGTTCTTGAGCCATTGAAGCCCATTAAACCGCGCATCAGGATCCGTTTTAGCGTTTGCCAAGGCGATGAGTGCAAAAGTAGTGTGAGCAGTATTGTTATTCCAACTACCGTCTTTACGCTGGTGTTTCCGCAAGTATTTGACTCCACGACGGATGACAATTGATCCGGTTCCCCACCCCGCTTCAGTTAACGCCCAGATAGCGAGGGCGGTGATTTCTACATCGCTTTTTTCTCCGGGGACCAGAGGCCAACCACCATCTTTATTCTGATGTTTTACAATATAGGCTTTTGTCTTTTCGATCGTTCTGAAAAGCGCAGTCTCTTTCGGTTTTTTCGGCGGAACATTGTCAGCAAAAACCTTCGTAATGTTGAAGCAGAAAAGAGACAATATTATCTGCCAACATAGTAGAATAAATATACGTTTATGATTTTTCATTTTTCACCTATATGTTAGATTTCATTTTTGACAGATAAACTTTATACTCTTAACACCCGAGTAACTAAGAAGTTACGCTTTTAGTAATTTGATGATAATTCAGCATATTTGTTGGATATCCTTAGGATTGCGGTTCAATCACAACCTTGTAAACGCCTTCTTTTCCGAGCATATCAATGCCTGTTTCCAGTTGATTCAGTGGGAGATGATGTGTTATCAGTTTGTGTAATGGTGCGCGCGTTCGCTGGAGAAAATCTAACGCTGTCTGAAATTGGATTTGTGGATACGCCCACACACCGCAAACATCAAGGTCTTTGTTGCAAATTTGATGGGGTCTCACTTGGGTATTTCCAGAATCGGTGTAATGTCCGACTTCAATGACTTTCGCACCACGTCTTACAACGTCTAATGCTTCAGAAAAAACGGCAGGTATCCCTGCACACTCAATCGCTATGTCTACACCGACACCGTTTGTGAGCGATTGAATCAATTCAACCCGTTCTTCGGGAGTAGTTTTTCCGACATTTATGACGACATCTGCTCCCATCTGCTCTGCCATTTCTAAACGGCTATCTACGAGGTCGGTGGCAATGATAGTGCCTGCACCACTATCCCGCAACACAGCGATGACAAGGAGACCAATTGGACCACATCCGAGAACGGCAACGCTGCTCCCAATGCTATAACCATCACCTACCTGCGGTAATCCAGGGGCACAAGCGCGTTCAACAGCACGTGTCGCTACCGCTACAGGTTCTGTCAAGACAGAAATTTCTTCAGGAATATTTGCGGGTATTTTGTAAACCCAAGAATTTCCGTGAATATAGGTGTATTCAGAGAATTCCCCGTTCAGATACGGAGGTGTTTCGCTGTTGCTAAATCCATAAATAGTTCGTCCAGAACATAAAGTTGGTCGTCCAGGAACATGTAAACAGTAGTAGCATCTACCACAATTTTTTGAACCTGGCACCACAGTGATTCTGTCACCTGCTTTGATGGGACCACCCATCACATTCATAACTTGATTAGCATTTTTACCGATTTCAGCGACTGTGCCGACAACTTCATGTCCAGGAATGACAGGAAATTTCAGTGCTGTGTGCCCAAGATACATGTGCTTATCACTACCACAAATACCGACCTTGTCTACCTGTAACAGAAGGGAATCATCTGCAGGTGTCGGTTTGTCAAATTCGCGGATTTCTATCTGCCCCGGTTGGAGCATCACCGCTGCTTGAACTTGCATAGTTAGAATTCCTTGCTTATTTTCTATAGTTTCATTTTGTCCAAAGCGGAATCAATACCTTCGTCAACTGTGCCAAACTCTCCAAATTGTGTGCCGGAAGAAAATAGTCTACATAAGGCAATGCAGTACGGATACCCCGGCAAATCGGTTGATAGGTGTCGCTACCAAGCAATGGATTAAGCCATAAGAGTTTATACGCATGCCGATGTAGCATTTCCATAGATCGGCGGAGCAGTTCTGCATCTCCCCTATCCCAGCCATCACTGATGAGGATCACCACCGTACGATACGCAGAAAAAGACGTTGCAAACTGCCGATAGAATTCTAAAAGACTTTCGCCTATCTTTGTCCCACCCGACCAATCTGGTACAACGTTCGCTACTTCATTCAGACCTTCCGCCAACCCTTTACGCTGAAGTAATCCTGTAATGTTTGTCAAATGTGTGCTAAAGACTGCCACCTCTACTTCTTTCAATTCCTGTTGCATACCGTAGATAAATTGGATTAGAAATTTGGCATAGCAGTCCATAGATCCGCTTACATCACAGAGGAGCAAAATCTTTGTCTTTTTGATTTTCTGTTGTTTCCGCATGAGTTCAATCGGTTCGCCACCGTATGCAAGACTCTTACGCCAACTTCTTCGGAAATCAATAGTCTTTCCTTTTTTGCTGATAACCTTTCTTCTACTTAATCTTGTAGCCAGTACCGCTGCCAATTTTGCGACAATTTCCCGCGCCTTCTCCATATCTTCTGCAGTAAACTCGCTAAAATCCTTTCGCGTGAGGACTTCCTCTACACTATAAGCGATAGGGTCGTCTTCTTGTCCTTCTGCATCCTCCTCTTCCTCAAAATCCAACCACTGATCAAGGACGTTCTCTTCATTTTCTGCATCGTATAGGTCTTGCAACGCTGAAGGTTCAGGTTCATCACCTTCGGTATCAACAGTTTGGAATTCGGGGCGTGGGTATCGCCAAAACAGGTTGAAAGCCAAATCAAACGTTTCTTTGTCTGTTTGGTTAGCAATTAGATTTGTTCGTGCTGTGTGATAAAAGGTTTCCCGTTCACTGATGTCAATTAGCTGAACACTCTTGCACCAACTGAGTTGATTAGTTGTTGTTACATTAACGCCCATCTGTCGGAGCAATCGGCAGAAGTCGTTGATCTGTTGGAGGAGGGTGTGTTCAGTCATTTTCTAAAAGGTAAGTCAAGTTAATAGATATTTGGAATCCGATTATTGACTATTTCCCTGGTTATCATTTTAATTGTTTGATGTCTTTCTCTACTTTGTTAGTCAGAGTGCCATACGTACTCCTAAAACCGAGTTTGTAAGCAGGACGGTGTCCGATTCGAGCCATGTAAATGACAGCATTAGGACACTTATCAAGGAGGCAAGTAATTGCTACCGTGCCCTTATCGTGAGTTTCATAATCTTCTGTTTCAATGTCAATCGCTAAGAATTTTCCGTTGTGATAGCATTCTACTTCGTCCTTGAGTTGCTGATATATTGCCTTGCCACGAGTGACGATGGCTTCGGATGTGTAATCTGAATTTGACATCATGATTCTCCAAAGTTTAAATTTATTTTTAAAGAAGGAGGTGTTCAGTCATTTCCCTGTTTCTTTAGGAAATCTATGAAAACTTCTAATTCTTTAGAGAAATTCGGAAACATTTCGTTCACTCGCGTAGCATTCTCCAGCATTTTTGTAAAATCTAGTTCATCTCCGTAGATATATATAAAAACGTGACGAAATCCGAGTAGTTTTTGTAACTCCGAATAAGTTTTTTGGGAAAGTATAGAAGCTCGTATTGTTCTTGGTTCTGCCATCTGTTGTAAGAGAGCTTTGTGCCACTCTTTTCCCACAGGCACAGCTTGGTCTATCTCGTGAGCGATTCGCTCAAAAATGTTTTCCAATTGTTTATAGAAATCATAGAGATATCTGGCAATTTCAATTTCTATGCTGCGTCTGTACCGGGCAGGAGCATCTTCAATGTTTTGCAATGCCTGGTCAATGAGCTGAACTGCCCCTTTTACTTTTATGTATCCATCAGAAATACGCAGTATTAATTCTTCTTGATTCAATGTGTTTGTTACCTTTCTTTTTGCAGTTGCTTGACAATTTTTGTGGAGTTCTGTTTCGCCTTTCTGAATTGGAATGGCTTGGTTCTGAACGCGTTCGCGAAACATTCCTTTACAATTTTCGAAATTGACCAAATCAATTTTAAATTCTTGACTAAAGCCGATTATTTCTGCAACGGCGCGCAAATATAGGTCGGACGAAAGTCCCCAGACAGCAATATCAATATCCGACCATTTGGAAAACCAATTTTGTTGTGCAAGCGATCCAAATACTACGACCTGTGTTGCCCCAAAGTCTTCATAGAGCATGTTTGCTACTTGATGTGCCGTTTGCCAGGCGCGTTGCAGTAATGCCTCATCCACCTTCCGGTTTCGGAAATGCTCGTCAAGGCGGCGGCTGTATTCTGCTAATTCTTCTGGTGATAGGTCTTTCGTTGTGCGATTCGTGTCTGTGGGTTGAGACATATCACTATCTCCTTACTACTCATCTGACTCTTGCCGCTTTAGCCATGCTATGAACACATCCAATTCTATAGATAGGCTGTCAAATATATCGCAAACTTGCTGGGCATTCTCAACTGTTTTCTCGATCTCCAATTCAAATACGTAGATGTTTCTAAGACGGTGGCGGAACTTTAAAATAAGAGTTAAAGCGGCAGCTGTTTTTGCGGAAATCACAGATGGACGCAATGGGTGTGATGTTGACATTTGTTGTAATAAGTCTTTGTGCCAATTTTTTCCTTGAGGTTCATCCATGTCAATTTCTTGAGCAACCCGTTTGAAAATGTTCTCTACTCCCATATAAAAAACAGGAAGACGCATGGCAACCAGATCTTTGAGGTCTCCCAGATCTTCACCAGATGCGGATACCATTTTTTGGAGACGCGTCTTAATTTCTTCAACAGTTCGTTCTATTTTTCTGCGTTCATCGGTGATTCGCTCAATAAGTTCTCGCTTGTTCATTTCTTCCCTTTTTGTGAGAAGTGCCTGAATACTACAGTCCGTTTCTCCCTGTTGAATTGGGATGGCTTGACTTTGAATTCGATCGCGAAATCGACCTTTGGCACTGTCAAAGTTGACGAGATCGATTTTGAACTCTGGATTGAAGTTTCTGATTTCCCACAACGCATCGAGATATGTGTTACCCGAGAGTCCCCAAACAATAATATCAATATCCGACCCTTTTGAGAACCAGTCTCGCTCGGCAAGCGATCCAAATACTGCAACCCGTGTTGCACCGAAGTCTTCATAGAGCATATTTGCTACTTGATGTGCCGTTTGCCAGGCGCGTTGCAGTAATGCCGCATCCACTTTCCGATTTCGGAAATGCGCGTCAAGGCGGCGGCTGTATTCTGCTAACTCTTCTGGTGATAGGTCTTTTGCTGTGCGTTGAGACATATTTAATCTCCATCCAATCGCCGCATCGGATATTATTCGGTAATTATAGGGAACGGAAGTTGGCTTACCATCCAGTTACCTTTCGGCTTGACGGTGGCAACAAAACATTTTTCACCCGCACATACTCTTGCTACGGCAGGGTTAATTTCTATTTTCAAATCAAACATACTGATCTGTATGTTCCCGCCAACTATTGACCAAGAACCACCTTCGTGGACATAATTTACGGTAGGCGATTTTACAGCAATGCGTTTAAAACTCGCTTCGCCTTCTTTGGTAACATGGAATGTTAAATCAAAACTATAACCACCCTCTTTAGCAGTATAATGGCAACTCTCTCCCGGTTGCAGCTTCAACCCTGGAAGAGCAGGCTGCGGGGGGCTGGGCTTCTGTCCTAACAGCGTTGAAAGACAACCTATAAAACAAAATGATGTGAAAAGGACAATTGGTAAGACAAAGCAGACAAATTTTAGGGTATGTTTATTGCGTCTCACGGGTTTCTCCTTATTGCTGATGATCTATGGTTGGCACTGAGTTTAATGTTTTTCACTGTATTCCTGTGTAACAGGATACCAGAAAAGTGCTATAAATTCAAGCAAAGAAAAAGTGACAGGTGTGTAAATATTTGGGCAAAAGTTTGGACCAATACCATTTCTGATATAATGTTTCTCTTTTGTCCACGAATTGTATGAAGATTATAGTAAAATCCATAATTACTTGAACACAACGGTAGGTTCGGTTTCCTAACCGAACCTCTATTTCCATCCAGCAGAATACGCCAAATCAACGGTATGAATGCCTTTTGGGATTCCCCGTATGGTATTCTGCATTGGTTAGAAACCGCACCCGCCGAATGCCATACGCGCATGAGGCGTTGATTCACCAGGGGTGTTAACATATTTTTGGATTTCACTATAAGAAAATAGATCGGTTCTTTGGCGAAGTCAGGAAACCTCGCCAAAGAACCGAATTGTGACGGGTTGTCATTCCATTAATCTTTGTTGGTAGGATCCGCGCTGAACTCAAGCGCTTTAGTCGGGTCTGCAACTTCCATTCGAAAATCCCAATATCCATTATAGTCACCAGATATAATCGTCAGAGTGTTCCAACCTTCCTTCAGTGGTAACTCAAAGTGTGCCCACCAAGAATACAGGTTTTTTCCGGGGATAGCGGCATTAGGAATCTCAACTCCATTGAGATAGATTCTACCGAGATTACCTCCCCATCTGATCTGAGCAAAAACATGCCGCGCATCTGGACTTTTGATATAGGACATGGCATAACTGTATGTCAATTCAGCATTGCCAAATATTTCCCTTAATTTGATATTATCCGACTCAGCATTGTGTTCTTGCCATTTGATTTCCCCTGCTTTTCCTTGATAAGTTTTTTCAAGATTGAGTTCGGGGACAGGTATGTCAAGAAAGCTTTGCGGGACATCATTTGAGTTAGCGGGTGCTTGGGCAATACCGAGATCAAAAGGACCGAGAAGCATCCAATTTTTAAGGACGCGCATGTGTTCTCTGGCAATAGAGTGAAGCAACTGCCTGCCACTTAACAATTGTTCTCCACCATATAGCGCAGAATAATTGTAAATAGGAAATGGGAGATACGTGTCCGATGGTACTGAAAGGGTAACAGTTGTTTTTGTCCTTTGCCCCGGTTTAGCCTCAAAAGATAATTGATTGGGAGAAATCTGCCAATTCTCATTTGGGGCGAAAACTATTTCTATCTTAAGTGGTTTTTTTTAGCGTGTTTTCAAGGGTTACTTCAAGACTCCCACTGGAGGAAGACTCATACTTGTTGAGATTAAAATTCTGTTTAAATTTGAGTAGGTTGGAAACTTTGGCTTTAAACGCTGCGGTTGATAGGTCTGCAGGGTGAACGTTGCCCGGTTCAATAATTGCTACTTTAACATCTTCGTTGTCAACAGTCACAAGGCTATAATGATCAAATGCTCCTATTTCTCGAACTGCTTGTGGTGTAAATCCGCCACCGGTGGCACCAAGCACGAAGTATCGGCGGTCGTTACGTGTATGAAGTGTTAGTTTATGATAGTGTCCTGCAAAGACTGTATATGCCCGTTCACCGAGTGCTGTTTCAATTTCTTCCCAACCGGAGTGTTTCTGAAGCCATAGCGGTCTGTGCAAAAAAACAAACGTATGCCTCACATCCGGGTGCTGTGTCAATTGAGATTTTACATATTTAATCTGTTCCTCGCCAAACCAATTTGTCCACTCACCACTGTTTGTATGCCACTCCTCTGTATTGAGCAACAGAAATAGACAATTTTTGTAGGTAAATGCCGAATAGGTGCGTCCGATGTGCTTCTCCCAGTAGTCATACATTACGCGATTAGTTATGTCGTGATTGCCGGGCAATGGCAGGAACGGAACGATTAAATCGGATTGGTGCTCCCAAAATTCTTCCCATTCTGCTGCGAGTTGTTTGAGGTTTGTTGTGTCCCCTTGTATTAAATCACCAACCATGATAGCAAAGTCAGGTTTCAAAGTGTTGATTTCATCTATTGCGCGGTCAAACACAGGCCACTTATCTAACCCTCCGCCAGTTTTGTCTCCAATGATGGCGAAAGTGAACTTATCAGGGTCATCAGAAAAAGGGCGTTCCACAATCGGCATCCGTTCTGGGAAATCGGGTTTTTGAGCAATAGTCGTAGCAACCATTGCAAGACATAGGACAGGTACAACTACAATCTTAAAAATGTGTAGGTATTTAATCATATCATCCTCCTGCTCCTGGTAAATTTAATTCGCTAATGGTAATTTCCTCAACCCGGTGGGCGCGTTTTATCCACGCACCGAACTTCGCTGCCAAAGGACCGAAATAATTTTCAGTCTTCATCAAAGCGCGCCTATCAGAAAATGTAAGACAATTTCTGATTTCACTATAAGCCTGCCCTAATTCATTTTTTCTATTGCCCTAACCTTCGTTTAACCTTTCGGAAATCGGATGAATCACTCCGAAGACCTGATTTCGGCGGCAAGTTTTTGATATGAGACTGGACGTTTGTGATTCGTTCGCTATGCACCGGATGTGTAGAGATCAATTTTTCTAAGGTAGATGGTTCTCTTTTCTGTAAGTTTTGTAGAGTTTCAAAGAATTCGATGGCACCTTCTGGCGAGATACCTGCATTGTAGACATTCTGCACACCGTAGAAATCCGACTCCCGCTCGTTATCACGGCTGTACCGAAAGAGCAGCCCGGCAGCAAGGATGTCCACGATTATTTTTTTTGCCTCGCTGGATTCCTCATCTAAAATTATCTGTTTTATGATCTCAAATCCATAGATTTTCGTGAGTCGTTTCATTGAATGTCGCCCGACAATATGTCCAATTTCGTGTCCCAACACGAACGCTAATTCCGATTCTGTTTTTGCCATTCGAATGAGATCAAGATGGATGTATATGAAGCCACCCGGCACGGCGTAGGCATTGACTCCTTTCTTATCAACAACGTTAAACGTGTAACGGATGTTGCTCCGTTTACTATGGCGCACAAGCGACTGTCCGAGCGCGTTGATATAGTTCGTCACAACGGGATCGGTGTAAAGTTTCACCTCTTTCTCATGCTGCGCGACGTACGCTTTTCCGAATTGCAGTTCCTCAGCGTCGGTGAAGATGTTAACATCACTCAATGTTCTGATAAGTGGGCTGCTACATCCTGTATGAAAAGTTAGCATTAGGGCGAGTACCGCTGCAGCGATACACGATGATGCCAATTTTGAGAAGTGGTTATAAGCAAATTTCATATTCAATCGGATTCCGGAATGGGTAAAACCTCGTGATGAACTGGTTCCATCTTTTCTGAGTATGTCCCGCCCCGAACCCACATAACAGGACGGACATTCTTTACATCCTTTTTCGGTACACGTTCTGCATCCCCACTAATATAATGCACAACATTACAGCGCCGAAAGCGCAGACTGTAGTTATCTGTGCTTTTATGGAGGAGTTGGTTGTTGAACCAAACGACTGCTCCAGGTGGCACTTCAACGGCAACACCATCTTCGTCCTTTGCATCGCGTGCAATCTTAAACTCATTCTGTTGTGGTCCTTCCATGTCCTCATGTTCAAGAATACCGTATTTGTGGCTCCCGGGGATAACATATAGACAACCGTTCTCTTTGTCTGCGGCATCAATAGCAGTCCACGTTCCAACTGTCATTTCAGTTTTATATTGCCAGTTAAAATACCATTTATCTTGATGCCATGGAAAACCTAAACCGATTTTGGGTGCTTTCCAGATATACAGATTGCCTTGACTCAGCAGATTTGGGCCGAGTAGGTCTACAATCGGATCTGTTAGGCGTGGATCCCGTACGCGGGCAAGGAATTCAGAAATATAAAAACTTACATGATGGATTTTGTGCATCGCATGTATACCAGATGCTTCAACTTCTCCGTCTCTGACTAATGCATTTTGGTTAATATTATCGGCAGGAAAAGACCGTTTTCCATCAACAATGTCATCAGCGATTTGTCGTAGCAAATCGTTTTCTATTTCTGTAAAAACGTCGTGTCGGACAATGTATCCGTTTTCCTCCCACGCTGATTGTTCTTCAGATGTTAAGGCAAATTGTCGTTCCGGTAGTGATGTGTCTGTACTCATTTTTTCTCCTCTTCTTCTGGGATAGGCAAAACGTCACGATGGACAGGTTCCATCTTCTCTGAATATGTCCCACCCCGAACCCACATAACAGGGTGAACATTCTTTATATTTTTATTAGGAACTCGTTCTGAATCTGCACTGATATAATGTGCAACGTTACATCTACGAAAGCGGCCACTGTGGTTATCCGTGCTTTTGTGTAGGAGTTTATTATTGAAAAAAATCACGCTTCCCGGTTGCACTTCAACCGCGACACCATCTTTGTCTCTTGCACCGAGTGCTTGTTTAAATTCATTCTGTTGTGAACCTTCGAGCGCAACGTGTTCATGAACTTCATTTTTATGACTACCGGGAATTACATATAGGCATCCATTATCTATGTCTGCGGCATCAAAAGCAGTCCATGTGCCGACTGTTTTTTCGGTCTTATAGTTCCGGTTAAAATACCATCTATCTTGATGCCATGGAAAACCTAAGCCGATTGTTGGCGGTTTCCAAATATACAGATTGTTGAGTCCCAGTATATTTGGACCTATTAAGTCTACGACGGGGTCTGTTAGACGGGAATCACGTGTGCGTGCAAGGAATTCAGGTGAATATTTGTTTATATGATGAATACAGTGCATCGCGTTGACACCAGAGGCTTCAACTTTTCCGTCTCTGACTAATGCGTTCTGGTTAACATTTTTAGCGGGGAAAGGTCGTTTTCCGATGGCGATGTCATCCGCGACTTGGCGTAGTACATCATTTTCTTCTTGAGTAAAAACGTCAAGTCGGATAAAGTATCCGTTTTCGTCCCAAGAGGATTTTTCTTCAGGAGTCAGCCTAAATTCCCGTTCTTCGTGTGTTGTGTTTGAATCCATTAGTTCTCCTATTACGGTGAATTCAAAATAAATAGTACTTTCGCCTGGTAGGCGAAGTTTCCTAACCTCGCCTATGCAAAGTGTTCAAGTAATTCTAAAATCTGCCATAAATAGTGCTTCAAGGTAAAAATTTACCTACTATCTCGTTGTAACGTTCTTTATTGAAATCGGTATCTTGACGAATAGCCCAAACTTTAGGCTCATTCGGCATATCATCAATACTAAGAAAATCCAATACTTTCTTGAGGGTTTCTTTTTGCTGCGTTTCAGTTTCTAAGTCTTTATACCAAATTGTTAGGGGACTAATCTGATTTTCTTCAAAGAAATGTGCCCACGACATATCCTCTGCTGTGAATTTAAATGTATGGTGGACGATTTCGTCATGTGTAATTTTGATTTGATTAAGACCTTCATTTTTCCGAGTTTCATCTGGCTCGTAAAAACGATTACGTTTGATAGCCTTCAAAAGCGAGATTGCTTGTTTTATTTTGTTTTCTCTCCGCAACCAGATGCATTTTGCTTTTTTAAAATCTATAAACTTTTCAGCGATATGCTTTTTTTCGTACATCACTTGTATGCCGCAAACGGCATTAGGTGAGGTACTAACTGATACGTATTTTTGATATGTTGCTGGATCGGTTATATCCAAGTCTTGTAAACTTTCGTGTCCTTCATGATATTCTCTCGGATATCCTGCGACATCGGATGAGATTAATAAGTCACATAAAACGGTACTGCGTGTACGGGGTGTTGTGCAGATGACGTAGTTCATATTTCTCATCGGTCATTCCTTTGGTAACTTGTACTTTTCTCTCCACCGTGGGTAATCATCTGTGAGGAGCCTGGCAGCCCAGCCACCGTAGTAGGCGTATCCGGTGCGGCGTTCCTGCCCGATTTCTGATAACGCGTAACGGACCACCGAGTCGCGATCGAGAAAGATTGGACGGTTGCTGCCGATCTCGTAGAAACGTGCCCAGAGCGGTCCCGCATCGGGATCTGCTACGATCCGTTTATCGTCCTGCCCATCTGCGTTAGTGAACTTTTCTTGGCGAATGCCGTTGATAGCGACACTCCTGAACCACTCGACGGATCCTTCAACAGCGGCGACGATCTCTGGCGTGGGTTTTTCGAGTGACATTAGGAAACGCACAACACCGACGCTTTCGGCACCTGAAATCGATGGTGGCTCATAAGAACGTGCCCACGCAGGCTCAAGCGTTTTCTCGTCATGCTGCGCGCACCAAGCTGTGAGTTTGCCATTCTGCTTGATTTGCGTGCGCAGGATGCAGTCAATTCCCTTGGTTACAGCAGCTTCAGCCTTAGTGCGGTACTCCGTTTTCAGGAACTGATAGTCGGAAGATTCAGAGACATCTCGGAGAAGTTCGAGAATGCGCACCATAACATTATCATTGAACGTGATGTGACGATTATAGCCTTTGCTTAGCGGATAAAACTGAGGCCACCCGCCATTCGGGTATTGTGCTTCAAGGATATGAGAAAGACCTTTGAGAAATGCTTGTTGATAGCGAGGCTCGTTTGTTGCACGAAACGCACGGGCAAGAAACCGTAATTCGTCAATGGTTGCACCGTTGTCGAACGTTGCGCGCAAATCCTTACTTTTACCATCAAACGGTTCAGATGCCGTGTCTCTATTCTTGGGCCAACCACCGTGCAGCGTCTGCCAAGTGAGGACGTTGTCGGCAATACGGCGACCTTCCTCGCTCTGAAACCATTCAACGGATTGCTGCGCGTATCGGGAAGGAACAGTTGCCTCAGAAGATGACAAAAGCAAAAGAAGTAAGACATAGATGGTAGTAAATCGCAGTTTCATGGTAGTCTCCTTTCGTTAGTAGTCAATCATCTTCTATAATCGGAATAACGTTCCATTGAACTTCATCCGCCATACTCGGATAGGTTTTGCCCCGAATCCACATAGGAGGTCGTTTTTTATTTACAGCCTCAGGACGTGTCCATTCTGCTTTTGCACTGATATAATGTGCTATATTAGCACGTCTAAAACGTGAACTGTGGTTATCTGTGCTTTTATGAAGGACTTGGCTATTGAACCAGATAACTGCGCCAGCAGGGATTTCTACAGCGACACCATCTTCATCGCGAGCACCTTCTGCTTGTTTAAACTCTCCTTGTTGTGATCCTTCAAGTTCTTTGTGGTCACGAACGCCCTGCTTATGGCTGCCGGGGATGACATATAAACACCCGTTTTCTTTATCTGCGTCATCAATTGCTGTCCATGTTGCAACTGTCGTTCCGGTCTTATACTGATGGTTAAAGTACCATTTATCTTGATGCCACGGGAAACCTAAACCAATTTTTGGCGGTTTCCAAATATAGAGATTGTTGAGACCGAGGAGATCTGGGCCGAGTATGTCAACAGCGGGGTCAGTGAGACGTGGATCGCGGGTGCGCGCAAGGAATTCTGGGCAATTACAACTCACATATTGGATATTGTGCATCGCATAGATGCCTTGTGCTTTTACTTTACCGTCTCTGACTAATGCGTTTTCAAAGATATGATATTCTGGGAAAGATCGTTTTCTATCAACAATATCGTCAGCGATTTTCGCTAAGATATCGTTTTCTTCTTTTGTAAAAACGTCGTAACGGACAAAGTATCCGTTTTTGTTCCATTGTGAAAGTTCATCAGGACTTAGTCTATACTTCCGTTCCTCGGATGTTGTATTTTTGTTCATGAATTCTCTCATATCAGTAACTAAAAATGTCTGTAGCTGCCAGCAATTGATTGACAACTACAGACGTGAAAGCATTACATCGAAAAACTACCGACAAAGACGTTATTGGCTGCATCACCTTGCTGCCAATTCACTGGAAGGTAGGTGTCTTTATAACGATAGATTTCAGACTTACCAACGATAGCGTTCTGAATCGTTGTCAACGGTTCATACCAAATTTGATGGGGTTGAGTACAATGCACACACGGATAACGATTAGCGGACAGCGTAAGCACTTTTCCAACCGTCACATCGTATTTCGTGCCTTTTTTTGCAAATGTAATCGGAGCGATTTGTGTTGCAACAACTTTGCCAAGAACATCGGCACGTTTTGTGGCAAGCATATTGCTAATAGCTGCGCGCTGTTTTGGCGTGGTTTTTGTGTCCACATACAACACACTCTTACGTGTTTTTGTATCAATCGCCAAATTGGTTTTGGCACTGACGACAGCAACAACGGTTAATCCATCTAACGAAACATTGTTCCAATTTCCGCGATGGATATTCCAAACAAGTGTCGCTTCTTTGCCGCCTTCCACAAATTCCGCGCCGAAATGGCATGCGCCTACGTAGACACTTGCTGAGCGTGCCTCAATATACTCACCTTGTACTGCTGTGGTTTCTGTAGCAAAAGCAAACCCAGATACCAAGATAAGTGTTAGTGTTGTAAAAACAAAAATTCTTTTCATCTTAATTCTCCCTTCTGTTTTCAGATTCGCCTAACCTAACGCAAACTTAGAAATTGCGTCACTTACGTTATTATACCAACTTTTCTAAGAAAAATCTTTTAAAAATGCATACTCTTCTCAAAAAACAGCATTTTTTTATGAAAAGTGCAATTTTTAATCAAAAAATCGCGTTTTTAATTACAAAGGGTTTTTATGCTATAATTGTATTTATTCTATATGTAAAAGGTGTACGATGAAAAACAATGATGCTGAACTAATTCAACGCACGTTAGAAGGTGATCAACACGCTTTTGCTCAACTTGTAGAAAAATACCAGGAGCAGGTACACACCCTTGCATGGCAGAAAATTGGTGATTTCCACATCGCACAGGAAATTACGCAAGATGTATTTATCACCGCATATCAAAAGTTTCCTACCTTCACACACTACAGACAATTTGCAGGATGGCTCTATGTTGTTACAAACCGAAAGTGCATTGCGTGGCACCGAAAGAAAAAAGTAGAAACACAATCAATTGATGAGACAAATCCTAATGAGTTGGAGGAGGCATATTATACAGAATATATGGCTCATCAGCGAGAAGAAGCGGCAAAAGAGAAACGGCGTACTATAGTTCAGAAACTACTCAGTAAACTAAAAGAGAGTGACCGCACAGTGATGAATCTTTATTACATCGCTGAAATGTCATGTGAAGAAATTGCTGAGTTTTTAGGTGTGGCTCCCAACACGGTTCGGAGTCGACTCCACCGTGCCCGTAACCGATTGAAAAAGGAGGAAGCAATGATTAAAGAAAACCTTAGCAGTTTCCAACTGCCGACACAATTTACAGAAAACATTATGAAGGAAATTTCACGCCTCAATCCAGCAACGCCATCAGGCAGTAAACCTTTAGTACCATTAGCAATATCTGCTGCCTCGGCAATAATTGTCTTTTTGCTGATGGGCGTTGGAATGCAATACTTAAATCGTTTTCAGAAACCGTACAGCTTAAACGCACAATCAGAACCGACAATTGAAATTGTTGATGCGCAAAAAGTTTTAGAATCTCCAACAGAACCTACGGTTAAAAACAAAGTTGGCACTACGGATATAAACCGATGATAGCAACAGTGCAGGACAAAATTCTGACACGACACTCACTGATGCAACACAAGAGAAAAATGGTATTTCAGACAAGAAAGGACAATGGAGCAAAACAAATGGACCTGTAGGGGGTGCAGTCCCTAATCTCTATGCAACAGTCAATGGAGATGTCTTTGCTGGAACACAAGGCGGTATCTTCAGACTCTCAGCTGATCAAAGTATGTGGGAACGCATTTACCAACGAGATATATTCTCATATAGAGAACAATTGAGCGGAATGCATTCTGGTCCAATGGTTGAAAAAGACGGTATACTGTATCTTGCCACAGATAAAAAAATCATATCATCAAAAGATAGAGGGAAAACATGGAAAACATTTTCTGTGCATCCTGGAGGTGGACTTATCGATATGGTGATGGTGGATCAAACATTTTACCTATGTCTGAAAGATGAATTCCACCTTTCAGATGATAACGGGGTATACCGTTCAGAGGATAATGGTGCATCATGGGTTCGGTTGACACCATTTGACAATAAATACCCAAACATCGAACCTCGTGCAATTAATGTTGTAGATAACACTATCTATGTCGGTACCAATAAAGGACTTTATCGACTGAATGAAGCAACTTGGGAACAAATATTCCTTGATGAAATAGGTAAAAAAAGTAAGCATTTACCAATCATAACTTTGGAAGTGAAAGATAACGCACTCTATGCCGCAAGAAGTTATCATATTGATAGTGAATATCGTAGAATTATAGCCAGAATACCATCATCTAACAATTCTTGGATAGCAATACCGGACACTCCTTGGTCTTTACAACGTGCAATTCATCAAGCACGAGCAGCAACAGGTTTGTTTTGGGAACTTTTCGTATCAAGTGATCATGGGACTACATGGGAAAAAATTACGCCGAGAAAAGATAATACAGATAAAAATGTGACTTCAAAGGACAAAAAAGACAGTAAGAAAAAAGATACTAAATCATCACATAAATCAAGAACTTACAGCCCACTGAAAATCGTTGTAACCGCAAATAAGGTGATGCTTGTAGATGAAAAGAAACACTACTATTCATTTAATTTAGGGAAAACCTGGAAAACCGAAGACACAGATGCCTTAGGAAATGCTTCTGCAATTGTGATGGTCAATGAGGACACCTACTACAGAAGCGGAAACTACGGAATACATCGCACAACAGACGGTGGTAAATCGTGGCATCAATTTAATACCGGACTCGTAAATACAGATGTTTGGCAATTGATTGCTGTCAACGGCACTCTTTACGCTAATTCGATAGATGGGTTTGTCCATTCAACTGATGGTGGGGAAACTTGGACCCCTGTTGATGGTGATACAGGTTTTATCACACGTATTATAGAATCCAATGGAAATATTTTCGTGAGAGACGATAAATTAGGTGCACCTCGTTTTTTTCGTCTTTCCACTCAAGACAACAGTCTCATCAATATTTCTGAAGTCCCTGTTTTGGATAAAGTTGATCCGTATAAAGAAAACCCTCAATTAAATCGTCCTACCGGTTATATGATGGGACGAAATGTGTCCCATGGGGATGGTTCCTTCTCTGAATCGCAGCTTGGGGGTATTGCTGTTGTCAATGGGACTTACTATGTTGAATACGACTATCAACTCTATAGATGGAAACCCGGTAATACGCAATGGTTCAACACAGGATTACTGGATAAAGGAGTTAGTGAAGATAGATCTTTTTGCTATGCAAATAATATATTTATAGATGCTATAGGATTTAGATTTGCAGTGTCTGGAAATACTGTTTACGTTGGGGAAAAGGAAGGTCAACTCCTGCGTTCACTTGATGAAGGATTGACTTGGACCGATGTTACAGGAAACCTTCCATTTCCTGTAGATCATTACAAGGCGATAACATTTGCAGAT
>CBDHCS010000009.1:0-601180 GCA_965261125.1 Candidatus Poribacteria bacterium
CAAAAATTGTCGCTATCGGAACAACGGTCGTGCGAGCTTTAGAAACAGCTGGTGCAACAGGCACCGTTTAAACCTTATAACGGGGACAGTGAACTTTTTATCTAATCCCGGTTATCAATTTAAAATTGTAGATATGTTGCTTACCAACTTCCATCTACCGAAATCTACATTGCTTATGCTTGTAAGCGCCTTCGCTGATAGAGCTTTGATACAGCAAGCTTATCAGGAAGCACTGCTATATGAATATCGGTTTTACAGCTATGGCGATGCAATGCTAATTCTATAGAAACAGAAGGAGGTCCTTTATGGATCAAATTGCAAGTATGCTTATTCCCTTTATACTAATAGGGGGTATCTTTTATTTTCTTTTATTGCGACCCGAACAAGCAAAACGGAAAAAACACCAAAATATGCTTGAGAACCTTACAAAAGGGGATGAGATCGTAACAAATGGCGGGTTGCACGGCAAAATCCTTGGCGTTGACAACGATAAGAAGATTCTCCTTATCTCTGTCGGGGAAATGAACAATCAGGAAGTGAAGGTGCATGTATCGTTGAGTGCTGTCGCTTTTCTCAAAAAAGGCGGTGAACTCATTGAAGGGGAGTAGAATGTGTTATTGATAGTTGATAGCACACACCTTTACCAATTATCAAACGCGCGCGGGTTGCTTCTGGTATCACAAGCAGATCGTTGTTGTGCAGAACAATGCGCGCTTTTTTCTTTTCAGGATTAATTAATTGTAATGTTGCTGATCCATTTTCATCTTGAAATCGATAGAAACAAATTGCTTCCCCAACCCATTCATTTGACACGTTGTTTTCTATAATGCGAAGTTGGTAATCGGTTTCAACTTCTATTTTGCCTGCTTCTAAAAGGACAGCTGCTGAATCTAAGTAAGATGGCGTTTTACAAATTGCTATCTCAACCCCATTTCTGTTTGTAATCACTTCATAAGTGGTATGGTGCGGAATATAGGCAACGCATGCATCTCCATCAAAAACATTTGCACGTTCACCTAAAACCCCATTCGCTTTGTTACCGTTGTGCCCAACCAACAATGTGCATTGTCCACCTAATGCAATCAAGGCAACTTCGCAATCATCAGAATGATCAAAAAACGTTGAATCAGGAGGTAGATTGAGGATACCGAAATGCAGGTTTGTGATGCCCAATTCCCCAGGGCCAATAAGGGGTGTGTATCCCTCATGAGTTGTATAATGCTTAGATGTTAGCATTAACTTCAAATTCCATTAATTTTTCTACAAGGCTTGCCAATGGCAGGCCAACAACGTTGAAATAACACCCTTCAATCCGTTTTACAAACGCTGCGCCACGCCCCTGAATTCCATACGCACCAGCTTTATCTGTTGCTTCTCCGGTTTCAATATAGGTAATTATTTCTGTGGGGCAAAGTTCTCTGAAATATACTTGTGTTGTTTCCGCCCACGTTTTCTCTTTCTTCAGTTTGGCATCTATTAGCGCAACGCCAGTTACTACATTGTGACATGTACCACTAAGGTAGGTCAACATCTCTTGCGCATGTGTTGTGTTCTTTGGCTTGCCAAGAAGCTCATCTTTCAATGAAACTAACGTGTCAGCACCAATAACAAACCCTTCAGTATGACGTTCAGCAACAGATCGTGCTTTCTGAAGGGCAAGGTCTTGAGTCACTAACTCAGGAGAGGTATTATTATTTAATGGATTTTCTGGGATATTGCTGGGATATATCTCAAACTTCAATCCAATTTGAGATAATAAATTGGCACGGCGCGGAGAGGCAGAAGCTAAGATAAGACGCGGAATTTTCAAGAAAGGCATAGTCCTATTATTTCAAACAATACCATTGATCGCTGTTTCTATCCTGAATCTGCAATAATTCAGCATCTATTAATTCTGTGATGCCTTTATCAATCTCTGTTTTTGAAAACCCGACCTTTCCAAGAAGCTCATCTCGGTTTGGGGTGCGGAACCACTCCGGTTTATCAAGCGCATCCGGCTTGCCTCGGAAAACTTCCAAAGCACTATAGAGACGTAAAGTTTTGGCGGAAAGTCCAACAAGCGGGTTTATATTAGAGTAGAATTCGACCGATTGTGTTTGCATTTTTCTGTCCTCTATGACTACAAATTTCCTTCTATACTTGTAATAACGCCTTTATTAAAAGAATGGTTACAAAAATATCATCTTGTACTGAATGTATCTCGATTCTGTATTGTGGTTACGCAATTCAAATATCTATCTTGCAAGGTTGTGTTCAGCTTTGACATTAACTACCCTTCTTGTCCGTTCACCGATTGCCATTTACGAGTGTGTGTTGTTATCGGTTTTATGGTATAATTCCATTCACAAGAATAGAGATACACCCAGAAAAAAATAAAAAACCTCTGGCTACGAAAGAGCCTTACCTCTCGTTATCAGTAAAATAGAATTCCAACCTTCTCTAATTTTTGCAGAATTATGAGACTTTTTTACTTCAAGTCGCGTCACTATATGTTGATGTGAAATGATGAACTCCCCTTTTTAGAGGTATCCGATGAAAAATGCCGATGTTGAACTCATCCAACGCGTCCTCAATGGTGATGATACTGCGTTCTCCACGCTCGTGGGAAAATATCAGAAGCAAGTTCATGCGCTTGCATGGCGGAAGGTTGGAGATTTCCACATTGCCGAGGATATTACGCAGGAAACATTCCTGAAGGCATATCAGAAACTATCAACACTGAAGGAACCACATTCTTTTGCGAGCTGGCTTTATGTGATAGCGGCGAACCGCTGCACAGCGTGGCTTCGTAAGAAGCGTTTGTGGACGCAGCCGTTGGAAGAGGCAAATAGTGCGGAGTTAGGAAAATCGACCTATTCCAGCTATGTCATTGCGGAAAAAGAACGGACAGTGGCAGAAGCACAGCGCGAAGTTGTTAAGAAATTGCTTGCCAAATTACAGGAGAGTGATCGTACGGTCATCACGCTTTACTACCTCGGGGGAATGACGTATGAAGAGATAAGCAAATTTTTAGGTGTATCGGTAAGTGCGATTAAGAATCGGCTCTACCGTGCCCGACAACGTTTACAAAAGGAGGAAACAATGATTAGAGAAGCCCTCGACCATTTCCAAATCTCACCGAACCTAACTGATAACATCATGCAAGAAGTCGCACGACTTAAACCCGCTGCACCCACTGGCAGCAAACCGCTGGTACCGTGGGCAGTTGCAGCCTCAAGTGTAGTTTTGATTGTGTTGCTGCTTGGCGTAGGCAGTCAACACTTGGTACATTTTCAAAAACCTTATAGTTTGGATGCACAAGCTGAAACGACCGTTGAACTTATTGACACACCTATTGTGCTAAATGTTGAGGCGAAATCAGATGTTCAAAATAGACTTGGGAATCCAAATATAGTTGGTCCGAGTGATAATAATGGTCAGAAACCTGATGAGGTTCTATTTGCTGCCGCAGAAGTAGAAGGAGAAGACGAGGTATCTGTTCCTAAACAGCAGTGGATTCAGTCTGAAGCCATCAAAGGAAGTCGTGTTACAAGTATGCACGCGACACCTGAAGGTGATCTCTACGCTTATGATTTTGATTTTTATTTTACTATCTATAAATTACCTGCCAATGGAACAATGTGGCAATCTATCTCAGAAAATATCCGTTTGGATACTTTTTGGAGCATGTCTCCAGCTATTACAAAATGGAATGATACACTTTATTTTATGCCAATGAACAAACTCTTCGCTTCAAAAGATGAAGGCAAAACATGGGATTTACTTCATTCGTGGGAAGGGGAACGTGGAGCAATCGAATTTGTACAAATGGAACAGGCGCTTTACGTTGCATTTGAAAATGGCATCTTTAAATCAGAAGATGCTGGCAAGTCTTGGAATGCAATACACGATGAGAAAATCGAGTATATTGAATCATTGTTCAAAATCCAAGACACTTTAATTGTAAGAACTTACAATAAACTCTACCGTTTGGAGGATGATAAATGGCAACTCCTTGAATTTCCAGTACCCGTCAGAAGCATTTTGTCAGTTGCAGTTTCTGAAGATAAGCTTTATGTTGCGGTATCTTTCAATTGGGAGGAAGCGAATGTAGATAAAGAAAAAATGGAACAGGGACAGGTACGTGGTTGGTGGATATACCGTTCAACGGACCTTGGCAACTCATGGAAAGATATAACACCGACAAACGCTTGGAACATAAAAGGATGGCCTCCCTATCCCAAAATGATTGCTACTGGTGAAACACTTCTCGTAATGGAACGGGGTATGGTGCGTTCTATTGATGGCGGGGACACATGGATGCCATCACAACCACCGGACACCTCTCCGTTTATGCGGGATGAAAATAATGCTGTAGCATTAAATGCAAACACCTTTTATGTCGGTAGCGATGACGGTCTCTATCGTTCCACTGATGGCGGCAGTTCGTGGGAAAAGGTAAAAATTCCCTTGGATAAGACGAGGAGGGTATTTTTCAACCTAATTACTTCAGAAGGGAGCAAAAAAGGACAGAACAAACAACATACTCTCTATGGGATAGTTGAAGTTTGGAAAATAGCAAAAACTACTGACGATGGCAAGACTTGGAAGGACGTTAAAGTTGATCTGCCTATGACAAAACAACTTACAGAACCTATACCACATTTTATCCAAATTGTTCCTTCTGGAAATGCGGTCTATGCCAAAGGTGGATCTGTTGGCGGAGGGAAAATGCGCCACTACAAAGTATCTAAAGATGGATATACATTAGCCCCCATTCAAGCCATGCCTGCCTTCAACTCGATTGAATTAAGAATGCATCTATATCAAGTACAAGACCTTTCTGTTGAAGCACTACAAGACAGTTTTTCAGGGGCGACTCAATTCTTCAAACAGATGCTCCAGTTACCCCCTCAACAGCGGATAAAACTTGAAGAACTTGGGTTACTTGGGCCTTTTGCAGTCAGTGGTGATACATTCTATTCGGAATATAACTTTAAGCTCTTCAGATGGGAACCCGGTAATACCGAATGGTACGACACTGGACAGGAAGAAACCGCTGAATTGTCCTTGGACATATTTAAACCCCACTTCATCATTCCCAAACTTGCAGTATTAGACGACACTGTCTACTACGGAAAGCGGGACGGCAGCCTTGTCGTATCGTTTGATAGGGGAGACAATTGGGTTGATCTCACACCGGGACTACCGTTTAACGTGAAAACTTTCAAAGGGATCGTGTTTGCAGGTACTACAGTGTACGTAGCGACGAACGCAGGCATCATTACATCAGATGATGGAAAAGCTTGGAAAGTCGTCACTGACTCTGATGGAGCCAATATTATCATGGAGCATTTGGCAGCCGACGGTACAACGCTATATGGCATCACCAAGAGAACAGCAGTATATCGTTTGGAAAGTGATAGTGACACTTGGAAACTAATTGTTTCAAAGATACCCGCCATCCTATATTACGAGGGAGGGGATATCGTAACTTCTCTCGCTGCAGCTGATAAAACGCTATACATAAGTAGTGAAAGAAGCGGCATGCTTCATTTCACTATTGAAGAATAATGTAGTAAAGTCTATAATGCTATAAACACTACTGACAGCACGTTTATTGCGTATAGTATACATATTTTTAGATTTGACAATAAAATCAGTGCATTTTGTCTGGGCGGTGTTAAATGCCGCCCTTACTTATCTCTATTCTTCTTTTCCTTCAAAATTTCTCCTTTTTGCAGAATTATGCAACCGTTTTCCTCCTAACTTGCGTCATTATAGTTTGATATATGATTAATGAGACTATCGCTTTTTGGAGATACCCGATGAAAAAAGACGATGTTGCACTTATCGGACGAATTCTTATAGGTGATGAAACAGCTTTCGCTGAACTTGTGAGAAAGTACCAAAAACAGGTTCACGTGCTGGCGTGGCGAAAAATTGGAGATTTCCATATCGCTGAGGACATCACCCAGGATGTCTTCCTGAAAGTGTATCAAAGACTTCATACGCTGAAAGATCCAAACCAATTTTCCGGGTGGATCTATGTGATTACCACACGCCTCTGTGCCACGTGGCTACGCAAAAATCGGATTCAAACGCAACCGTTAGAGGACGTTGAGGAAACGATGGGACAGAGGGATGCTTATTCACAACATGTCGTAGAAGAACACGCTAAAACAGCCGTGGAAGCACAACGCGAAGTTGTAAAAAAGCTGCTTGCAAAGTTGAAAGAGAGCGAACGCACGGTAATGACGCTCCACTATCTCGGAGAGATGACGGTTACAGAAATCAGCAAGTTTTTAGGGGTATCTGCTGGAACGATTAAGAGTCGACTACAACGTGCGCGGAACCGTTTACAAAAGGAGGAAACAATGATTAGAGAGGCACTCGACCATTTCCAAATTTCACCGAACCTAACTGATAACATCATGCGAGAAGTCGCACGACTTAAACCTGCAGCCCCTACTGGCAGCAAACCGCTGGTGCCATGGGCAGTTGCAGCCTCAACCGCTGTTTTGATTGTGCTAATGCTTGGTATCAGTAGCCAATACTTAGCGCGTTTCCAAAAACCCTATAGTTTGGATGCGCAAGCTGAAGCAACAATTGAACTTATTGACACACCTATTGTGCTAAATATTGAGGCGAAATCAGATGTTCAAAATAGGCTTGGAAATCCAAATATAGTTGGTCCGAGTGATAATAATGGTCAGAAACCTGATGAGGTCCTATTTGCTGCAGCACAATCGGAAGGAGAAGATACTACTACCCCCAAGCGACAATGGATCCAGTCTGAACCTATCGTTGGAAGTGGGGTAGAAGGTTTATTTGCAACCGAAGAAGGAGAACTTTACACTGTTCATGATGCCCATATATACAAATGGCAAGACGATAGAACTGGATGGCAACAAGTTAGTGGTGACATAAGAGATTATCATGATAAGCTGACTGAAATTCATGGCCTAAATAAAGTTCCTATTGCAAAGTGGAATAATATCCTATATATTGTTTTAGAAAATTTATTTTTGGCTTCAAAAGATGGTGGTAAGACGTGGGAGATAGTTCATTCATGGACAGATGGTGCACGTATACCGCGCGAATTGGTCCTAACAGAACAGGCGTTTTGGGTCATCTTTTACAATGGTGCTTTCCGTTCTGAGGATAAAGGCAAGACATGGAAGAATGTGAATGATGAATTACCTGAAGGTTACATTTTTTTAGTAGCGATGGAAAACAAGGTGTTTTCTGGAACATACACCGGACTGTATCGTTGGAATACCGGCAGCTGGCAACGTATAGAATTCCCAGTGCCTGAAGCAATAGTGGTCACCTCAGCCGCAGGCACTAAAGATCGCCTGTATGTAATGGCATCATTAGGTCCAGATTTAGATTATAAGGCAGCACAGGAGGGACGACAACGGACTTGGTGGATATTCCGCTCAACTGATTCAGGGAATTCGTGGGAGGATATTACACCGACAAACGCCTGGCCTGTAAAAGGGTGGCCACCCGATATCCAACTTCTCGCGGCAGGTGAAACACTTCTGTTGATGGGACGGGGTATGGTACGCTCTACCGATGGAGGAGACACCTGGATGCCTCGACAAGATCCATCCACTCTCCCGCTCAAAATAATCAGTTATTTGTCTCCTGCGATATTAAACGAACATGTTTTTTATGTCAATTCCAATAAAGGTCTTCATCGTTCAACTGATGGCGGCAAATCATGGGAAAAGGTAAAAATCACTCAGGATAAGACAAAAAGGTTATTTTTAGACAACTTAATCATAAATAATGAGATCGATAAAGCGCAAAACATGCTACCGACTCTCTATGGGATGGCTGGGAGGGGGATAGTAAAAACTACTGACAAGGGTAAGTCGTGGAAAACTGTTCAGATAGAAATACCTATGACAACTCCTGTCAGAGAAAACCCACCATGGATTAATCAGATCATCGTATCTGATGGTGTTATCTATGCCAAAGGCAGAAGTCATTACCCAGTCGGAGAATTGCGTTACTATCGCGTATCTGAAGATGGGAAAACGTTAGAACCTATTCAAGGCATCCCTACATTCGATTCGAGGGAATTAAACGACCATCTGCGTAAGTCTCAAAATCTCTCTATAGAAACATTGCAAGAAGAATTTTCAGGAGCAACTCAATTCTTCAAAGAGCTACTCCAAGCAACTCCTCCACAGCAGGAAAGAATTATCGGAAATGGGCTTCGGGGACCGTTTGCTGTCAGTGATGTTACATTCTATATGGAGTACAATTTTAAACTCTTTCGATGGGAACCGGGTGGGACAGAATGGCAAGACATCGGACAAGAAGAAACTTCGGAAATATCAAGAAATAATCTCAAACTTGCGGTTTCAGGTGATACCGTTTATGTCGGGAAACGGGATGGACACCTTGTTGTATCGTATGATAGGGGAAACAATTGGATTGATCTCACCCCAGCACTGCCATTTCCTGTTAGAAATTACAAACAGATTTTGGTTGCTGAGGCGACCGTGTATGTAGCAACGGACGCAGGTATCATTACATCTGATGATGGGAGAAATTGGCATGCTATTACCGATTCAGATGAGACAAATCTCATCATGGAACACTTGGCTGTTGATGGCACAACGGTTTATGGTATTACGCGAAAAACAGGTGTCTATCGCTTAGGGAGTGATAGTGGCGCCTGGGAACAGATTATCACAGAGATACCGGAAATTGCATCTTTGAATATATCGAATGAGATAACTTCTCTGGCTGTTGTTGGAAACACTTTATATGTAGGTTCATTAACCTACGGCATGCTTCATTTTAATCTTGAAGAATAAAATTCGCATATTCTGTCGGGCGGCGTTAAATGCCGCCCTTTCCTACCTTTCGCAATCTCAAACTTACCTCAAGTTTTGCCTTAATCGCTATCTTCCAGATATTTTATGAAGCATCTTCTGTGAACTAAAATGTTATCACCTCTGATACGTTAGCGTTTGCGCAGATATAAAAAAAGAGAGGAAAATGGTATAATATTGGCATATTATCTATTTTTCCTTTTATTTTAAAATATTTTGCAGAATTATGCACCAGTTTTCCTCCTAAGTCGCGTCACTATAAAGCAATCGGAGGTGACTCATGAAAAACGATGATGTTCAACTCATTCATCGCATTCTTGATGGTGATGATACCGCTTTCACCGAACTTGTGAAAAAATATCAAAAATCTGTCCACGCACTTGCGTGGCGGCAGATTGGAGATTTCCATATCGCTGAAGAGATTACGCAAGATACTTTCCTGAAGGCGTATCAAAAATTAGGCACACTAAAGAAACCTCAGCGTTTCGCCAGTTGGCTTTATGTGATAGCCTCACGTCGCTGCATTGCATGGTCGCGTAAAAAGCGTTTGTGGACGCAGCCGCTCGAAGAGACAAGCAGCCGGCAGGTAGAAAAAGCGACTTACTCACAATATGTGATTGAAGAAAATGAACGGACAGCAGTAGAAGCACAACGCGAAGTTGTCAAGAAATTGCTTGCGAAACTACCAGAGAGTGAACGCACAGTCATCACACTGCATTATTTCAGTGAGATGTCCAGTGCAGAGATTGGCGCGTTTTTAGGTGTATCGGCAAATACGATTCGGAGCCGTCTCCGCCGAGCACAACAACGTCTACAAAAGGAGGAAACAATGATAAGAGAAGCCCTTGACCATTTCCAAATCTCACCGAACCTAACCGATAACATCATGCGAGAAGTCGCACGACTTAAACCTGCTGCACCTTCTAATGGTAAACCCTTGGTGCCGTGGGCAGTTGCAGCCTCAACCGCTGTTTTGATTGTGCTAATGCTTGGTATCAGTAGCCAATACTTAGCGCGTTTCCAAAAACCCTATAGTTTGGATGCGCAAGCTGAGACGACAGTTGAACTCGTTGATGCACCTATTATGCTAAATCTTGATACAGAACCAGATGTACGCCGTCAACTTGGGAGCACAAATGCACTTGGTGAAAGCGATAATCGTGGAGAGAAATCTGATGAGGTACTATTGGCTGACGCGCAGGCGGAAGGAGAAGACGTTTCTGTTCTAAAACAGCAATGGATTCAGTCTGCCCCCCTCACAGGTAGTGCAGTACAAAGTTTTCTTTTAACTCCTAAGGGTGATCTCTATACTTTGGAAAGAGGGGACATCTTCAAATTGCCTGCTAACGGGGACAAGTGGCAGCACGTTTTTGACATTTCGACATTGAATCATTCCGGCCTTGGAGACAGAATCCTTCTCAAAAAATGGAATAATGTGCTTTATTATACGCAATCAAGTGACCTTTTTACTTCAAAAGATGATGGCAAAACGTGGGATTTACTTTACTCATGGGATAACAATAAATATTATTATCCTATTGAATTAATCCTAACAGCACAAGCGTTTTATATGGCATTTCAAAATGGTGTTTTTATCTCTGAAGATACAGGCAAAACTTGGAAAGAAATTACTGAAAGTGTGCCGGGAGAGATAGGGTCCTTAGTTGAGGCACAAAACACGCTTTTTGCTGGAACAGAAAACGGGTTCTATCGCTTGGATACTGACGGTTGGAAACGCATAGAATCCCCTGTGTCTATCGGATGGGTGACTTCGGTCACTGTAACCGAAGAGAGGCTTTATGTTTTGGCAGAACTTGATTATTCACACCCTGATAAAGTATCCCGAGGACTGGAGCGTGGCTGGGGAGTATTTCGCTCAAGGGACCTCGGAAATTCGTGGGCAGATATAACCCCAACAAATGCTTGGGCAGTAAATGGTTTTATTCCTGAGGCAAAACTTATTGCTGTCGGAGAAACACTTTTACTGATGGAGAAAGGTATGGTCCGCTCTACCGATGGTGGAAATACATGGATGCCGCCACAATTACCAGGCACCTCACCTGAAATGTATAGTATAGATCCTGCTGTGGTGGTGAACAAGGATACTATTTATGTTAGTGGTGACAACGGACTTCATCGTTCCACAGATGGTGGTAAATCATGGGACATAATAAATATTACGCCAGATGAGAGTGGAATTGATAATTTAATAGCATTTAAGAGAACTGACAAAAGGCAAAACAAGTCTCTGACTCTCTACGCAAAATTTGGAAGTTCAATAGTAAAAACAACCGATAAAGGTAAGTCATGGAGGAATGTTCAAGTAGATATACCGATGTCTGAACCCCACAAAGAAGAACCTCCGCGCATCACGCATATAATCAAATCGGGTGGTATTATCTATGCCAAAGGTGGAGATGATGATCATGGAGATTCTTATGGAAAAACAAAAACGCTCCTTTATCGTGTATCTACAGACGACAATACGTTAGTACCCGTTCAAGATATGCCTTTTTTTGATTCAGGTCCATTGAAAAACCAATTATCTAAAAAAAGAGGTCCTTTTTTTGACTCGTCAGATAAAGAGTACGTTAAACAGTTGCAAGAAAAAGCTCATGGTGCAACTCGGTTCTTTGAACAGTTGGCTAAATGGGATCCGCAACAGCCAGATGTCTATATGCAATTAGGGTTCCATACCGGTCCGTTTGCTGTTAGTAACGACACGTTCTATATGGAATATAACTTTAAGCTCTTCCGATGGGAACCGGGTAATACAGAATGGTACGACACCGAACAAGAAGAAACATCAGTACTGTCTTTGCGCATGGCATACAGAGAACTCAAACTTGCTACTTCAGGGGACACCGTCTACGTCGGGAAACGGGATGGACACCTTGTCGTATCGTTTGATAGAGGGACTAATTGGATTGACCTCACCCCAGCGTTACCGTTTCCATTTAAAACTTTCAAAGAGATTGTGTTTGTGGGTGCCACGGTGTATGTAGCAACGGACGCGGGAGTTGCTACATCAGATAATGGGAGAAATTGGCGAGTCGTCACTGATGCAGAGAGGGCAAATCTCATTATGGAACACTTGGCTATTGATGGTACAACGGTTTATGGCGTTACCAAAGACACAGGCATCTATCGTTTGGAAAGCGGCACTTGGGAACAAGTTGTTTCAGAAATGCCTCATAACATAACTTCTCTTGCTGTTGATGGGAACACGCTATACGTAGGCACGCAAAATCGTGGCATGCTTCATTTCAATCTTGAAGAATAACGTCCTTTGCTTGAAAGCGCTACAGTGATCGCCCAAATAACCTCTATTTTACTCTCCTAAAGTTTACCCAAAATTCAACTTGATAAAGAATCCATTTTCTGTTAAAATTACCCAAGTTGCCACATAGTAGCACAATCTGTATGAGGTTTAAGAAAATAAATCGGTAATTTGGCGAGGTTAGGAAGAAATCAAGAAATCAACGGTATGAATGCCTTTTGGCATTCCCCGGGTATGAATACCATTTAGGTATTCCCCGCCTCGCCAGCAGCGGAGGACATCTGCATCGTGCGAACATAAATTACCGAATTAATAAATTAATCTTCATTTAGATTGTGCATCTTAAGTGCGAAAACTGAATTGGGACGAAATCTTGCGAAATATGAATTATTCTCTATAAAAAACGGTGTTTGTCTGTTTAAAATCTTGTCCGTAGCAACTTCGGTTAAAATTGTAGAAATATGTAAAAATTAAAAGATTACTTTTGAAACGGTTGGGAATACTTTACCCTCTCACAGAAATAAAAGATATTCCTATTCTGAAACGCAACGGAGAAAATTATGGATACCGTCCACGACTTTGAATTTAAACGAAAGAAGTATATGCCCATCTTTCCATTAGCTAATGGAAAACCGACCGTTTACATCGAAGGCTACCCGTTTGAGGACGACGAACCTATGGCAGCAACAGGATTTCACGCCGATCAAATTACCATTTTTTCTGATCAACTTTCGCGATATTTCGAAATCAATGAACATATATACATCGGTGTTGACAATTTCATCTATTATCGTGAAGGGGATGTCACGAAGTTCGTTGCCCCTGATATTTACGTTGTTTTCGGTGTTAAAAAATACCCGCAGCGTCGGAGTTTTTATACGTGGTCAGAAGGTGCAGTCCCTGTTGTAGTATTTGAGTTTCTTTCTGACGCTACAGCAAACCATGACCGGCATGCAAAAGTCCAGTTGTATCTGCGCGATATGGGTGTTCAAGAATACTTCCTCCATCAACCTGAAATCGATAAACCTGCGGAGTTTCGTGGATGGCAGCGAGGTGCCTCGGATGGTATCGTTGAGATCGAGCCTGATGCACAAGGTGGGATATTCAGTAAAGCCTTAAATCTTTGGTTGCGATGGGAAGTACAACAGGATAGTCACGTAAGGCTTTTACGCGCGTCCTTACCTGATGGGACCCTGATAACAACATCCAGAGAAGAAGCACACCTCCGCATACAAGAGCAGAACCTCCGCATACAAGAACAGAACCTCCGCATACAAGAGCAGAACCTCCGCATACAAGAACAGAACCTCCGAGAAGAGGCGGAAACGATGGCAGCAAACGAAGCTGCACGACGGCAGGAAGCAGAAACGTTTGCAAAGGAAGAAGCCGCACGGCGACAGGAAGTTGAAGCTGAATTAGAAATACTTCGGACGCAACTCGCTAAACGACAGGACGGAAACATGTAATAGCAAATTAACGGAGTTTATTCTATTTCCATAATTCTTATTTCTCCATTTTCGGTAGGTGACTAAATTTTATATTCACCATAAAACAACGAAGGATAATATTTTGAAAGCAATACCATTCACAGATGTCACAATTAAGGATCGTTTCTGGGCACCTCGCCAAGCAACGAATTCAGAGAAAACTATCCCACATGAACTGGAACAGTGCCGAACAACCGGCAGGATAAATAATTTCGCAAAAGCCGCTGGGTTGATATCAGGCAACTTTGAAGGTATCTTCTTTAACGATTCAGATGTCCATAAGCTGGTAGAAGCAGCATCTTATACGCTGCAAACACATCCAAATCCAGAGTGGAAAGCAGAACTGGACGAAGTTATTGACACAATTGCAAAAAGCCAACAAAAAGACGGCTATCTGAATTCCTATTTTACACTAGTTGAACCGCAAAAGAGATGGCAGAATCTCGGTATGATGCATGAGTTGTATTGTGCTGGACACCTATTTGAAGCAGGAGTCGCACATTATCAAGCAACAGGCGAACAAAAATTGCTTGATGTTGCGTGTCGATTTGCTGATCTGATTGACAACACTTTCGGACATGGAAAACGTGACGGTTTACCGGGACATCAAGGGATTGAACTTGCGTTAGTGAAATTGGCGCGTGTGACAGGCGAAGCGCGTTATATGTCCCTCGCGGAATATTTTGTCACAAAACGCGGACATTCTCCATCTGTTTTTGAAAAGGAATTGGAAAATCCTGATTTGCCGGGTGGTCTCGGCGCGTACCAGCATCATTACACACGCGATGGAAAATATGAGGGTACGTATTCACAGGCACATTTACCGATACAGGAACAGACAGAATGTGTGGGACACGCAGTCCGGGCGATGTACCTCTATGCTGGCGCTGCTGATATCGCTGCTGAAACTGGCGATGTCGGTATTACAAATGCACTGGATGCACTTTGGCAAAATGTTGAGAAGCGACTGTATGTAACAGGCGGCGTAGGGCCATCTGGACACAATGAAGGATTTACACAGGATTATGAATTGCCTAATTTCTCTGCGTATGCTGAGACATGTGCATCAATCGGATTAATTTTTTGGGCACACCGAATGTTCTTATTGAAAGGCGAGTCGCGTTTTGTTGATGTGCTGGAAACCGCTCTTTACAACGGTGCGCTCTCTGGAGTTTCGCTTGATGGGACAGGTTTTTTTTACCAGAATCCGTTAGCAAGTCGTGGTGGTAGACATCGCCATCCTTGGTTTGGCTGCGCATGTTGTCCACCGAATATTGCACGTCTACTCGGTTCTCTTGGGCAGTATATCTATGCACAATCCGAAAAAGACATATCCATTAATCTCTATGTTGGTGGCACCGCCTCCGCTACTGTTGCAGAGGACATCTCTCTGAAACTAACACAAGAAACGGATTACCCGTGGTCCGGAGAAGTTAAAATCACAGTTGATCCTGATACACCTGCAAAGTTCACATTGAACCTGCGGATACCAGGTTGGTGCAACAATTTTAAGGTGAGCGTCAACGGTGAGTCTTATAGTGCTAAGGCAGCGCCTAACGGATACCTATCAATTGAGAGACAGTGGCATGCTAACGACACGGTGGAATTAAATTTGGATATGCCGATAGAACGGATTTATGCCCATCCTTATGTGAGAGATAATCTTGGAAGGTCAACATTACGTCGTGGCCCACTGGTCTACTGTTTTGAGGATGTTGACAATCCTGATGGTGCTTTTGAGACCTTATCACTCGTTAACGACGCAGCAGTTGAAGCGACGTTTGACAGTGAACTCCTCGGCGGTATTACGTTAATCCGTGGGACTGGCACAGTGTTCGAGGCTTCCGATTGGGAAAATAGCCTCTATCTTTCAAAGCCAGGTCTAAAGCGGATGGCGGTTACTGCTATTCCTTATTATGCATGGTGCAACCGTGGTGACGGACAGATGGCAGTCTGGACCTTTTAAACATTGTGGTAGGTGCGGTTTCCTGCCAATACTACACGCGTCCTTGGCGTTGATTTACCGCACCGATTCACAAAATTGTTGATACCGAACCCACGTTACTTTTAGACAAACGCAGCCTTGTCAACATCTGCCAGAAAGACACGGGCACCATTCTGTAATGCGGAACGATGAACTGCCGCTTCAAACAAAAGTTCTGCCCATGCTGCTTCTCCGTCCGCAGGAAACGGTTGGTCAGCCTGCATCGCTTTAATTACACCATCAGCCATTCTCTTGAAAGACTCTGGCATTTCTGGTTTGCCGGGTTCGTTTTCCCATTTTTCTTCTACTTCAGAGTTATTTGCTTTACGACGCAAATATGAGCCGTCTAAACCTTTTGCTTCTGCGTAAGATTTATCGCCCAATATTTTGACTCGAAGTGGATGGTCATCGTATCCCCACAGGTTAGTACCAGCAAGCGAACCGATTACCCCGTTTTCCCAACCGATATGAATTAGCCGTTTCCAACCGCCACCTTCATTCGGGTCGCCAACAACACTTACCCACTCAGGTGTCCCCATATTCCAGAGAATCTGGTCAATGATGTGTGACCAACAGTTAAAGTGCGCCCGTGCATGCACCATCTTAATTTCCCCTAACCTACCTTCTACAACATCGTCATGGAGTTTTCTGAAATGTTCCATAAAACGGTAGTTGAAGTCAATACCAAATTTGAGGTTAGAGTCGCGCCACGCAGCAATAGCAGGTGCTGCGATAGCGAGGTCTGCTTCTCTCACTGTAGCTTGTCCTTGCAGTCCACATAAAGGTTTTTCAGTGAACACATTCTGTCCGCCTTCAAGAAGTTCACGCAACGGTGGAATACGACGTGTTTCGTTGACAATTAGGAGGACGAGTTCAGCATCACAGTTTGCCAACAACTCTTGAATAGATAAATACCCTGGAACACCAAAATGCTCTTTCGCTTTTCCAAGAAGTTCAGGGTCCATTTCACAAACAGCAACAACTTCAGCATCTGGATGGTTGTGGAAATTCCCACCATGCATCATACCCATCCCTCTACCACTGATCAATGCACATTTTGTCATAACTAATGCCTTTCATTTATTTGGTTTTCAAATTCACAGTAAACTTAAATTATTGAAACATTACTAATAGCACACTACAAAGCGCGCTTACTGCTTAACAAAGATGTGGATAAAGTTCACACATGCGAATTGTTCTAAGTCTGATTCCTTGCAGTATAACACACACCATAAAAAACTCAAGGAAAAAATACTTTATTCTCTAAATTGCATCTTCTGATTTTTTGATAGACGAAGAAGTCCGATGTTTTGTGAATTTGGATTCTCTTGCTCCGGACTGTATAAGATGCTATAATCTGCCTTGTATTCTGTTTTGAAAAACTTACCCACAGACTTTAGTCTCACAAATATTTTAGCACTGAATTAGAGGAGCGTATGAAATCACAACACCCAAAAATCGGCTTTATTGGACTTGGAAATATGGGAAGTCGAATGGCGAAAAATCTTATCAATGCGGGATATTCGCTCATCGGTTATGATATTGATAAAACTAAATGTGCGGAAGCTACTACAATTGGAGCGGTCATGGCAAACGACTCTGCCCAAGTCGTCAAAGAAACTGATGTTATAATGACCAGTTTGCGCTCCTCAGATGTCTTTTTCAACGTAGCTGAAATGTCCTTCCTTCCCAATGCTACAGAGGGTAAAATATTCATAGACTTAGGCACCTCTGAAATCCAAAAAACACGAGAATTGGCAAAAGCTTTATATGAAAGGGGTTCCACACTGATTGACGCACCTGTAAGCGGTGGACCACACGGATCCGAAACAGGGACGCTTCGCATTTTTGTTGGCGGCGATGCAGCGGTTGTGGAAAAGTGCCGACCAATTTTAGAAGTCCTCGGAGACCCGAAACATGTAGTTTATTGTGGTCCCATCGGATCTGGGCAGATTGTCAAAGGAGTGAATCAATTAGCAATGGGGTTGGGTGCTGCTGCTTATATGGAAGCTATGGCGTTCGGGGTTTGTGCTGGTGTGGATCCGATGGCAATTCGGAATGCTGTTGGCATGGGGAATGGATGGCGTGGCGAATTTGATAAAATCGCTAAACGTATCATTGATGGAACTGGTAAGACTTTAGTCGTCAAATTTCCTGAATTACCGTACTTCCTCGCGGCGGCTGAAACATCGGGATTTGAAATACCGCTTACTGAAGCGCTTTATGAATTTTGTAAGCAGGGAAATTATGAAATGTTAGACAATATGAACCGTCCCTCTCGTTCTTTTTGGCATGAATTGACTAAAGATTCTGATGCGGAATAGGTTTCCATGTTGAAATCTCAATATTCAATCTATCTCCTAAGGTGCTACCGATTTGACACAACGAAAACCGATCAAATGGCTTGTGCGCGTAGGCTCATTACCCCGTCGGTAGGTAATCCATACGCGAGGTTGTCCACTCTCAACCCATGAACCGCCGCGTAAAGCACGAGAAGATGTGATGTTCTTAAAATTTGCTACTATTTCCGCAATACTATCGGGACCAGCAATAGGATTTTTGGCAGGTGGGTCGTCATAAAAATCTTTGTCGTACGTATCAAGACACCATTCCAAAACATTCCCTACTATATCAAATATACCGTATCCGTTAGGCGGATAATCACCTATAGGAGTCGTACTCCCGGTATATCCAACATTCAGGCTGTAATTTGCTTTGCTACCATCAATTGAATTTCCCCATGGATACTTTTGTCCTTCAACACCACCGCGTGCAGCTTTCTCCCATTCAGCTTCAGTCGGGAGCCGTTTTCCTATCCATTTGGCATAGGCAGCCGCACCGTACCAACTCACGGAAACAATAGGGTGATTCGCTTTATCATTTGGATATGTATTTCCATCCCAATCTACAAGGTAATTTCCATCGTGAAACCTGCTGGCAATCGTCCCTTTTTGCCATTCCGGGTTAGCATCTACAAACTTTTTGTACGCTGCATTTGTCACCTCGGACTTGTCCATATAGAATGCATCAAGGTAGACCGTATGTCCTTGTTGTTCCACGTTTCCCGCTTCTCCACTGATACTGCCTAACTGAAATTCACCTTCAGGAATTAGCACCATCCCTTCGGGGACTGCGGGTTCGCCCACCTTGTCTTTTACGGTATAAGTGAGTCTACGATTGCCACCTTCCCATGTGAGTTCTATGTCAAGCTTTCCTAATGGGAAGGGACCTGAAATAGTGGCAGTATTGTCAGATGTAGTCACTTCTCCTTTGGAAACTGTAAGATTTTGTGGCGTGCCGCTAAAACTCACAGTAATAGTAGTATCTGCAGCTATAGCACTTGCATCAGGGGGATCCACAGATTGGATTTCTATCGAGTCATCTTCTCCACATCCAATTATAGAAAAGGTAAAAATACATGCAAGAATTACTGCTGAAAAATATAACCTTTTTTTCATAAATTATCTCCTTTCAAATATGAATAAGTAAAACCCACAATGATTGGGACACTTCTGTCCCGCAACCTATTAGTTTGCGGACTAATATGCACAACCTAAATGAAGTTTAAGAAAATAAATCGGTAATTTGGCGAGGTTAGGAAACATCGCCAGCGGTTAGTACACCTACCTCGTACGGATAAAAAATTACCGAATTAATAAATTAATCTTCATACAGGTTGTGGGACAACTTCTATTGTCCGTTATGTTCCAAAAGTGTCCCAATCATTTCAAAGTTCGCTATAGTTTGTGTTAAACACCTGTTGCATTTCTACCTGCATCATCTCAAATAATTCGCTTTTCAAGTTGATTAAGTCTCTGTCTGTGATGCTCCTGGGGCGTGGTAATGAGACCTCGATCTCCGCTTTAATTGCCCCCGGTCTTGCTGTTAACACATAAATTCTATCAGCAAGCAGAAGTGCTTCTTCAATGTCATGCGTTATCAGCAGCACTGTCTGCCCACCTTTGCCCCAAATATCCAAAAGTATGGATTGCATTACAGAGCGCGTCATTGCATCCAATGCCCCAAAGGGTTCATCTAAAAGCAGAATTTCTTTCCGCAGAAGGAGTGTGCGGGCCAAAGCAACGCGTTGACGCATACCTCCCGAAAGCTGCATCGGGTAACTGTTTGCAAACCCTTGTAAACCAAGTTGTGCCAATAATTTCAATGCTTCCGTTTTTGCCTCAGCAAGCGGCTCTTTTTGAATTTCTGGTCCGATGAGTACGTTTTTTAAGACTGTTCGCCACTGTAGGAGGAGGTCTTTTTGTTGCATATATCCGAATGCACCCGGACTATCATGAACATGTTTTCCATTGAGGTAAATCTCCCCTACTTGCGGTCTGAAAAGTCCGGAGATGATATTTAACAACGTGCTTTTCCCACACCCTGAGGGACCGAGCAAAGCGACAAACTGCCCCGCATCAACTGAAAAGTTTAACTTGTTCAGCACTGGCAGTCGTGTATTGTTTTGGACGAAGGCATGTGTTAGATTCTTAACTTCAAGTTTGGTCATATCAGTGTGGTATCTGCTCTGCGTGGTTCTGAACTATCGTCTGTGGTTGCTATGAGGGGTGTGCATAATTATTTGACGCATCAACACAGACAGGAACAGGCTTCAGGTCCACTGCCATTTGTCCTTGTACCGCAAACTGTCAGTTTGCGCACTCACACGCACAATCTAACAGATTGTGTTACTTCAACTTGAAAACGGCGCAGGGCGTGTGTGGATTACCTTTAAGCACATATTTACCATCGGAATTATTTATGCATACTCCACAATTAGCTACGGGGTGTCACGTCCGATTCAGAAAGTTTTTTGTCATAACGTCTTCGCGAGTTGTTTTAGTAAATCTTTCTGTTTTCGTGATAATGATTTAGGGATTTCCACTACAATACGGACTCGTAAATCGCCGTTTCGTCCAGATGGGTCTACTATGCCTTGTCCACGCAGCCGTAATTGTTGTCCTGGTTGTGCCCCTGGTGGAATCTTGAGTTCTACGTTCTCCGTTAGGGTTTGTACTCGAACGGTGCCGCCTAACGCTGCGGTTGTCATTGGGACCTGCACATCTGTTACCAAATCAAACCCGTCGCGTGTCAACGTTGGGTGCGGTTGTACAGATATTTTGACTAACAGATCCCCTGATATCCCTGCGTTGATAACCTCTCCGTGCCCACGAACCCGTAGTGTTTGACCATCTTTAATACCGGGCGGAATTTTAAGGTTTATCCCTTTGCCTTGTACGCTGACCTCTTTCTGTGCGCCAAGCACTGCATCAACAAAGGGAATAGCAATGTTAATGTGGAGGTCACGTCCACGATAGTTACGGGCTGCCTGTCGTCTCTGTCCAAACACATCACCGAAGGCATCACCAAACCCACCGTAAGTTGCACGTCCAAAAATATCGTTGAGATTGAGGTTCGCAAATATGTCGTCCATATTGGTAAAACCCTCGAATCCCATACCGTGAACACCAGCATGCCCCCGGGTATCATAGACTTTTCGCTTTTCAGGGTCAGACAGCACCGAATAGGCATTGGATGCCTCTTTGAATTTCTCTTCAGCAGCTTTGTCACCGGGATTTTTATCGGGGTGATATTTAACTGCCAATTTGCGATATGCCTTCTTTATTTCTTCTGGATTAGCGTTTCGTTTAACGCCCAGTATTTCGTAGTAGTCTCTCATTGTATTCTATGCTATTACTTTTAGTAAAGTTTGGACAATTTATGTCAGTTATATCTTGAGTTATCAAGTCTTTTTCTATTTTTCTGTAAGTTTCCCATATCAGTGGACCTCACGAAAAATGCTGCACTCCAGCGGAGTGCTATGTTTATAGAAACATTATGGGCATATTCTCGCACTCCAGCAGAGTGCTATGTGTTGGTTCACTAACATACCGCTCCGCTGGAGCGGGAGGTGTCGGTTCGGACTATCGCTATAAACATATTGCTCCGCTGGAGCAAAGAGGGGTTCCGTTTTGTGTATTGCGTTAGGATTTCGTAACAGATGTAGTCCAACAATTTCTTATATTAAACTCACGTATGAAAAATTGTCCAAACTATAGTATTACTTTTAACGTGAGTTTGATAATGGGACAAGACAGACACATTCCTCTTAAAGTTCCCCTTGATAAGGGGGACTTAGGGGGTTAAATCACTAAAATAACGCCTTTTCAACCCTCTTATCAAGAGGGAAATGCGTCCGTCCTGTCAAAATTGAATTCTTTTATCAAACTCACGTTACTTTTAGTAAGTTTGTTGTTCTTTTTTAGAATATCATCCTACAATAATTCTATCATTCTACAATAATTCTATCATTTCATTAACAGTAGTGATGTTATGTCGCTCTTTTACAAGTGAACTACCGAATTTGAGTATAGCGGTTTCTATCCGCAATTTTCGTTGTACATCCACAATACTTTCAATGTCCTTGACATGCGCTGCCCCGATGACCCGTCGTAACATCTCCATTCCTGCAAACCCTACAGATTCGTGGAAGATAGCTTGTAAAGTGCGAAACTTCAAGGAAGGGGCCATCTTAAATTCTTCTGTGTAGGTCTCCCAGGTTTGAATAATAGCGGTAATTATTTCCGACTGGACTTTGGCGTTGTCTATATGTGAATAATAGGACAAGAAATAATTTGCCCAGTACAATCCGATGTCAAATCCAACAGGACCGTAAAAAGCGAATTCGGAATCGATCACCTTAGCGGAATTACCTTTTACCATTACACTGCCAGTATGGAGATCCCCGTGTGTTAGCCCACACTGTACTTTAAGAAAAATACGTTTTAGTTCATCTGCCTCTTGTAAGAAGGCCTTATCCATTTTTAATTGCTTGACATCAGATTCCAATCCATCTGTCCAGAAATTCGTTTCATGGTCAGTAAAGGGCAGTGTGAAAACGTAGTCCGCTGTGATCGATTGCATGACGGTGTTGGCAAAATCATCTCGGTATTTATCTACGGAAACACTGTCAAGATTGTTCTTATGGGTTTGGCTATGTACACGCCCCATAAACCTACCGATCAGTTCAGGAACAGTTTGGTTAACTTGTCCAGCAATGAGATCATCTCGCAATAAACGGTACTCGCGAAGGTCTTCCATTACAATTACGGCTGCCTCACTGTCAAAATAGTGCAGTGTGGGTACTGCCTCACTTGCAAATTGGTTATAGACCACAAGCGATCGAGATTCATAAGTCAAACGTTCAGATGGTAATGGATAGTCAGGCCCCAATATTTTAATATAGGGAGGTGCCTGCTTCAAGACGAGTGAACGTTCTGGTTGTTTTGTATCGGAAACTCGATAAACAAAGTTGAGATTTCCGTCTCCGATTTCCTCAGAATGTAGGTTTGCATCCGGATCAAAAAAACCTATTTCAGCCTGACGTTCACGCAGATATTGGATAATGGTTTCTTTGTTTAGTTCCATCTTTTGATAAGAACAACCGTCAAGAAGTCTCTATTTACAGCAAGAGTTTTTCTGCAATCTGAATAGCATTCAATGCCGCACCTTTACGAAGGTTGTCAGCAACAACCCATATATTCAAGCCATTTTGGATTGATGCATCCTCTCGGATTCGTCCGACGTAAACATCATCTTTTCCTGCAGCATCTATAGCCATCGGGTATTTATAATTGTCCGAGTCATCAATTAGTTTCACACCGGGTGCATCAGCGAGACATTCGCGTGCTTGTGCAGGTGTAAGTTTCTCGTGCGTTTCAACGTTTATTGATTCAGAATGCGCGAAGAACACAGGCACACGAACAGTCGTGGCCGAAACCCCTATAGAATCGTCAGACAGAATTTTATGGGTTTCGTTTACCATTTTCAGTTCCTCTTCGTTATCGCCAGTGTCGGTGAAGGGCCAATCAAAAGCGACGTTAAACGCCATCTGATGCGGGAACCGATCAAGGGTAATGGGTTTGCCTTCCAATGCCTCAGTTGTCTGTAGAATCAATTCGTTCACTGCGCGTCCACTTTTACCAGATACACTTTGGTATGTGGATACAACGATTCGTTTGATGCCGACAGCGTCGTAAATCGGTTTGAGTGCGACCATCATCTGAATAGTTGAGCAGTTCGGATTTGCAATAAGCCCGTTGTGTGCTAAAGCGGCATCCATGTTGACTTCTGGTACAACTAAAGGGGTCCCATCGTTCATGCGGAAGGCACTTGTATTATCAATTACCAACGCTCCCTTTTCTACTGCTGTCGGTATGAATTCTCTGCTCACGGACGCGCCAGCGGATGAAAAGACAAGGTCTATCTCTTCAAATGAATCATGTGTTAATTCTTCAATGACTATATGTGCGCCTTTGAAAGTCAAGATTTCACCTGCTGACCTGTGTGACGCCAACAGTTTGAGACTACCAACAGGAAAGGAACGTTCTTCTAAAAGCTCCAACATAGTGTTGCCAACTGCCCCTGTTGCGCCGACAATTGCAACACGGTAACTCTCATTCATTTTTTATTTTACCTCAAAAAATCAACTTTTGTATTATGTTACCACAAATTTGTGACTTAAGCAAACTTGTTTTAACGCTGGTCAAGGTTATTTCGTTTTAAGAATTTTCAGTTAATGTGTTGGACTCAACGTTTAGGTCTTGAGAGATGGGTGCGGTTTCCTAACCGTACCTACAAGGCAGTGTTCAGACATTGTTAGATTGGACTGCATTATAAATATTAACATTTGTGATAAAGGACACCAGAAAAACCGAAAACGAAATTATCTAATCTTTGATTTGACATTTTCGGTTTTTTGTGGTATTTTTTATAACATGAGTTTTTGAAAAGTTTGTAATTACCGTGAAGTGTATGGGACAAAGTACCTATTGAACGAAGCTTAAGCACTTAGGACTATATATCTGGTTAATTTGACATTCAAAATTGGTTATCTAAAATTTGGATTGAATTTGTTATGGGAGGAACATAGAAGGTTTATGAAAAATCTTGCAATTATTCCATTGATCCTAATATTTTTTACGTGTTTTGGTTGTGATACCAAACAGAAAGGCCCGAGTCATCTGTCGGTTGGGAGAAATAAACTTATTGAAAGTGGACTTACGGTTGAAGCTATCAACCTTCTCATAGAGGCAGAAAAAAAAGAAAAAAATAAAACAGAACCGCGTGCGCTGCTCGTAATAGCATACTCACACGCGCTTGCATCAGGCGCGACAAAAGGGCAGGACTTTGAAAGAGAATACAAAAAACAGAGAACTGAAAGAATAGCTGCCCTGAATGAAGCAGAGATCAACAAAATGATCGAAATTCTCAGTAAACGTTCAGAGGTACAGCGAGATGGCTTTCGCGCATTGGTCGAGAAAGGAACAGACGCTGCAGTTCTAATAATTGATAATTTTGCCAAAGGTTTATACCCAGAGATACATGATAATTTTCTTTTGGCACTTGAGCAAATGGGGACTAAGGCGATAGATCCTATTTTGGACAGTATAGCCGACGCAGAGATAAGTCCGGCAGTAAAAATAAAACTAATTCAAGTACTTGGTAAGATTGGTGATGAGAAAGCGGCTGCCAGATTAAAATCCATTGATACAACCGAAATGAGCGATGCGCTCAAAATGGCAATTTACACGACTTTATATCGGCTCGGTGATAAAAAATATAAATCTACTATCCTTGCAGGGCTAACTGCAAATGAGGTTGAAGTGCGACGTGCTGCAGCAAAAGTAATGGTTAACCTCAAGAATGTCAACGCAAACACTCTTATCAAAGCACTTAAAGACGATGATTCACAGGTAGTTATTGACATTGCAAACGCGCTATCTGTCCACAAAACCAAAGATGCTGTTACCCCGTTAGTAAATATCTTAAAAAGTGAGCATAGCCCAAAAGCAAAGCAAGCTGCTTTAAATACGCTCGCTACCTATATTGAAGCAGGCGGCGGCCTGGCAAGAGGGTTAGCACGCAGCATGTCGTTGTTACTTATCAATAAAGAGGTAAGCGATCCAGAAGACCGTTTACGGTTGGTGCAATTTCTCAAAACCCGGATGGTGAAGCAGCTAAAAGCAACAATAACGTTTGATGATGAGCTTGCTACAAAACTTTACGAATATGTTCAAAATGATGAAGACAGTACATTTGTAAAAACGGAACTCATTGAACTTCTCAACCTTATTAGAAAATAGGCATCTCAGCGGATGTGAATCTGTATTATGATAAATTTCTCTAACCTCTCTCATAATTGTGGGAGAGGTTCAGGTTTGTTAGGAAAATAACTATTTTAGATGTTGATGGACATATAATATTTCAAATTAATCAACACTATATTTAATATTTTCTTGACACAGAAATGTATCTGTTTTATTATATTTCTAAATGCTAAGGACTGATAGATTTTTATCCGAATCTACAGTATACATCGGATTTGTATTTATGTTGATGTTAGGAGGAAAAACGAACCAAACATGAAAAAACTTTTAGCGATATACCTCGTTTTAATATGGGTTGTGTCGTTTGGCTGTAAGCAGGAAAAAATCATACCTGAACTTTCGCCGGGCAGAGATAAGTTGTTGGGAGCTGGTCTTGCAATAGATGCCATTGAGAATCATCTCAAACTTGCAGAAATAGAAGAGGTAAATAAGGATGAACCTCGCGCACTCTTGCTAATTGCGTATAGTCACGCACTTTCTACGAATCTTACGTGGTTAAAAAATAACGAGAAGGAAACCGAATATCGGAACGAGCGAACCCGACGTCTAAAAAGAACTTAATACCTCCGAAATAGAGGAATTGTTTAAAGTCCTTAATCATGGGTATCGTGTTCAAAAGGATACTATCAAGATCCTAATTGATAAAGGTCTCCCTGTCATTCCGCTCATTTTGAAGGAATCTAATTGAAAATCGTTATTCAAAAGCCCACGACGATTTTGAAGTTATTCTAACCCAAATCGGGTCCCAAAGGTCTTGACCAACTTTACCCAGCAGTAAGCAGTACAGACATCCCTACCTCTGTTAAGATTAAACTAATCCGAATTATCGGCGATATAGGAGACACCTCTGCTCAGGGAAAGTTAGAATCTCTTAAAGATAAAGTTTCGGATGCGGGATTGAAGATGGAGATTAATGCTGTCCTCTATCAACTCGGTAATAAAGCATATCAAAAAGATATTGAGGCAGGTTTGAGTGATGATAATGTTTTAGTGCGTCGTGCCGCTGCTCGATCCGTGGAATTGCTCAATCAACCGGCTACTTCTAAATTGGTCAATGCGCTCAAAGACACCGACGATCGAGTGCGAAGGTACATCACTAAAGCGCTACAAAAAACACGTTGACCCGAACGCTGTAGATAATCTTTTTGGATACTCACAAATGATTCAAGTGGTCGGACAAAGCAGGTTGCTTTGAATACTTTAAATCAATACGCTGAAAAGGGGCTTGCAGACGGATTAGCACCACGCCTAATCACCTTATTGACAGAAACTGAGATCACTGAACATGAAGATAGACTTCGTATCGTTCAACTTCTGAGTAAACCTGCAGTGATAAAGCAAATTCAAGCATCAAATCCCTACGATAATTTGCATCCCAAGCTATTTGAGTATTTTAATACTAAAGAACCAATAAGATGGTGAAAGATGAGCTTAATGCGTTACTCAATGAACTTGATAAACTTGATGAACTTGATAAAGGCGAACTTGAAGAATAAGTAGAAAATGTGTTAGTCGTGAATTATCATAAGGCTTGTAGGAATTTCTACAAGTATCACACTCTTCGCCGATAATTGTGTTTTCATCGTTAACGAGGAGAAATTCCATGCAAAAACTATCCATCAGACATTAAGATTACCAAAATAGAGCAGGTTACAGTTGAGATTGACCCAACCCGCTATCGGTTGCAACTCTGGTGCCAAAGAGATAAAACAGCCAGCCCCAAATGGGAAGTGGCGTGAAGGGATTACCCGTATCTATACCAGCGATGGTACACTCGGATGGGGACCTACAAGTTGGGGAACATCTGCTGAAGAGGCAAAATCGGCTCTAAACAAGAATCCTTTTGAACTGTTGAATCCCGAAAATGGAGTCGTTGAAGCATACCGCGGATTTGAAAACGCTTTGTGGGATACTCTTGGAAAAATACTTGGTAAACCCGCATATCAACTTATGGGAACTGAATCCTACGGCAATGGGTTGCCTGCTTATGACAGCACTATCTATTTCAATGATTTGCTTTATGAAACGAAAGTTGAAGGTCTCAAACGGATTGAGGATGATGTTAAAAAAAGTTTAGCGGATGGATTTACAGCATGTAAAATGAAAATGGGACGTGGCAATCATCTCATGGAGCGTAAGGCAGGACTACAACGTGATATAGAAGTTGTCCAACTTGCCCGTAGTACCGCAAGAGAAGGTTTTAATATCCTTGTTGATGCAAACAACGCGTATACCTACGATGAAGTCATCACTTTTCTAAATGAGACAAGCAATTGTGATGTGTTCTGGATAGAGGAGATGTTTGAAGAGGATGTTGAGTTGTATCGCAACTTAAAGGCATTTATCCAAGAAAAAGGGTTGAACACTTTAATCGCCGATGGTGAGACCCGCACCCGTGCACCGCTCGAATTCTACGATCCCTTTTTTGAAGCTGGTGTAATTGATGTTATCCAACATGATATGAAAGGGCTTGGCGTTACCGGTTGGCGGCGACTTTCCGATATGGCCGCTGAGCACGATGTCAAATGTGCTCCGCATAACTGGGGTTCTCTGCTCGGTTTCTTCCTCAGCCTCCAATTCGCAAAAACAATTCCGCATTTTCTTTACGGTGAAGTTGCAACCCTCACCAGCGATGTAATTGATGTTTCTGGCTATAGATTCTCCGATGGAACGTTTACGGTGCCTGACACTCCCGGACTCGGACTGGAACTCAATCAAGACGTGTACGCTGCTCGCTACGCTGGTAATGAGCATTGGCAAGTCTCATAATATTAGGTACACACCGTGTGCCGTAACTCCCAGGTTAATCCTAATGAAGAAAGTTCTCGTCGCAATGAGCGGTGGCGTGGATAGTTCCGTTACTGGCAGCCATGATGGTTGACGCAGGCTATGATGTCACCGGCATCACCATGGCGCCCTCGGCGCGCCTGATACAATTGAGGTGGAACCTGAACGTCCCAATTGCTGTTCGCTTGAAGGCATTGAGGACGCGCGGCGCGTTGCTACTCAGCTTGGGATTCCTTTCTACGGAGTGAATTACGAGGATATTTTCCGAGAACAGATTATAGATTACTTTGTGGAAGAATATCTCGTTGGTTAGGGACACCGAGTCCCTGCATGGTTTGTAACCGAGAACTCAAGTTTGGCAAACTCCTTGATCTCGCAAAAACATTAGAATGTGAGGCAATCGCAACCGGACACTATGCCCGAATTGAGCAAGATCCAGAGACAGGACGTTATCTTTTACGAGAAGCACTTGATGTTAGCAAGGATCAATCCTATTTCCTTCGGAATCTCTGCCCGCACTTACACAGGAACAATTGCGATGTGCCATCATGCCTCTTGGCGAATACACAAAAGCAGAGGTGCGTGACCTCGCTCGTAAATATCAATTGCGCACCGCTGAAAAGATTGAAAGTCAAGAACTCTGCTTCGTGGCAGACACCAATTATAGACGTTTCCTTCAAGATAGAATTCCCGAAAAGATTGAAAGCGGTGATATTATTGACAAGGATGGCAAAGTTCTCGGCAAACATCAAGGGGTTCCGTTTTACACAGTCGGACAACGGCGCGGTCTTGGCATTGCAGTTGGCAAGCCGCTTTATGTGACGCAGCTCAACGCAAAAGAGAATACTGTCGTTGTTGGAGAATCGGACGATCTCCTTGAAGATACTATGCATGTTGAACGTATCAACCTCATTTCCATTGAGAAGATGACAGAACCAGTACATGCACACGTCAAAATTCGCTCCCGTGACGAGGGGGGGGCCAGCCACTATCTCACCTATTAGTGATACCGAAGCGGTTGTTAAGTTTGATGCACCGCGCCGCGCAATCACCCCCGGGCAAGCCACCGTCTTTTATGACGGTGAATATGTCCTTGGTGGTGGATGGATCAAAGCATCTCTGTAACGCAAAATCCTGTAACAATGAAGCACAGACTCCTCTGCCTGCTCGGTCCCACAGCAGTTGGTAAAACTGATATAGCGATTCAACTTGCACAACACCTCAACGCAGAAATTGTCTCCGTTGATTCAAGACAAATCTATTGGCAGATGGACATCGGCACTGCTAAACCTACCGCCGCAGAGCAGCAGGCAGCACGTCATCATATAATAGATTGTGTGGATATTGCACAACCTTTCTCCGTTGCTGACTATCAATCTCTTGCAGATGCAGCTATTCTTGATATTCAAAATAGGGGTAAACAGGTTTTACTTGTTGGCGGTGCCGGTCTCTATTTTCGATCGATTGTTGATGGTCTGTTTGAGGGACCGGGAGCAGATGCCTCACTTCGAAAACAGTTTGAGCAGGAGGCGGCACAACACGGTGTTGAGGTGCTTCATGACCGCCTCCGCGCCTGTGATCCTGAATCTGCTGACCGAATCCATCCTAACAACTTAACTCGCGTCATCCGCGCGCTTGAAGTTTACGAATTGACTGGCATGCCTATGTCCGAACACCAGCAGCAGTGGCATCAGGAAAAACAACGTTATCCATTTACTGCTTTCTGCCTGACAATGCCACGCACACAACTTTACCATCGCATAGAACAACGCGTAGACGTTATGCTTGAAAACGGATTGATTGCAGAGGTTGAAGCATTATTGGAGGCAGGATACTCACGGGAAACCTTTGCACTCCAAAGTTTTGGGTATAAAGAGTTGATTGCATATCTGGATGGGAGATGTACATATCTGGAAGCCGTTGAACAATTAAAGCAGAACACCCGCCGGTTTGCGAAGCGGCAGTTGACGTGGTTTCGTAAAGATACGCGTATTGAATGGATTGATCGGGAGTCAATACCGGATGTTGTTGGGTATATCTTGAGGCAGATTGGTCAATCTATCTCATAATTGTTAGGTTTGTAAATCAGACCATATCACGCTTCTGCGTTCCTTGACTTTGTTAACACAATATGATACGATGAAAGCAGTTTTAGTGGAAAGGAGAGAAAAATGAGACGTTTCGGCACACAAGGTCCCGTCAATCCTCAAGAACATTACGTTGTTTCACGGACCGAAGAAATAGCGGACTATATCAAACGTGTTGAACAAGGCAAATATGTTGTCCTTTTCGCACCACGTCAAACGGGCAAAACCACTTTCTTTCAAGATGCCTTAGCAGCACTTGTAGCCGGTTCAGCGTCAGTTGAGCAGACTATAAACTATTTTCCGATTCAACTGAACTTTGATGTCTGTAAAAACCTTACCTTGTCTGCTTTTTATGAATATCTCTATGAGCAGATGCGAGGAGAGATAGAAGCCGTTTTCCAAAGACGTGAATGTATTCTTTCTGATACTTTACGTGAATTTTTGGAAAGGACAACTTTAACAAATCATCTTTCAATGATGAGATTTTTTAAACAGTTTGCACGTTTTCTGGAGGTTGAACATGATGGGCAGCAGGTTGTCCTTGTCATTGATGAATTTGATGGTATCCCGCAGGTTGCGTTGAGTGATTTCCTACATACACTCCGCCATATCTATATTTCTGGTAAGCCGCGATGTCCACACAGTGTCGGTATCATCGGGGTTAAGAGTATTGCGCAGCTCAACTATGACCACTCAATTTCTCCATTCAATATCCAAGATGAGTTCCACCTACCCAACTTTACCCTTGAACAGGTGCAGGAGCTGCTTGAACAATATACGGATGAAGTCGGACAACCCTTTGCTCCAGAGGTCATAGTCTCTATTCATAAGCAGACTGCCGGGCAACCTATGCTTGTTAACCGATTCGCGCAGATTCTCACCGAAGAGCTGGACATTCCGAAAACTGAACCTATTACGATGATACACTTTTCAGAGGCACACGCACAACTCCTTGAGGAAGATAATGTTCACTTCACACATCTGCTTACAAATATCAAAAAAGACCCACGTTTTGAAAGCGTTCTGATGCGAATTATGGCACGTGAGGAAGCTGTGGTTTTCAACATTTTTAATGATATTATTAACGAATTAGTCATGTATGGTGTAATCAAAGAAGCTCCTAATGGTATGTGTGAGATTTTAAATCCAATTTATCTCTATCATATCATGAAGACCTTTAAACCGAAAGCATAAAGAAGCAGTATTACATTGTTTTTGATCATCGTGAGAATCCAGAGGCACGCGTGGAAGCGATTGAGGGGTTGACGATTCGGAGTTATGTTATTCCTGTGATAAAAGAAATGCCTTCAGGAAGTTAAGGCACTCGCGAAATCGGCTAAAAAAGAGTGGTTTAGTCAATTCCATGCTCCTCGCAATACGTACGAATAATCGGCAAAAACTCGTCTGCATATCTTTCAGTTTTCTTAGGACCAACGCCATGAATTCGCCTGAATGCTGCTTGAGTTCTCGGGAAATGGATTGCCATTTCTCTCAATGTCCTATTAGTAAAAATTCCTTTTTGCTCAGCCTTTGCTAATATTCTACATTTTTCTTGAAGTTGCTCATAAAGGATAGGGGCATATTCAATTTGTTCTTTGGATGTAGCGTCATTAGTATTGAAACCTTCAATTTTGATCTCCACCGAATTTATTCCATGCTCCTCGCAATAGGCCTGGATTATAGGAAAGAAGATATCGGCATATTTTTTAAATCTCTCTGGCTCTACGTTAGACATCTGTCTGAATGATTCCTCAGATGTCGGAAAATAGGTTGACATCGCTTGCAATGCTTTATCGTGAAAAGCCTCGTAAACCCGATGCCTCTCTGTCTCAACGATTTTATCTCGTTCAGTTTGTAGTAATTCAAAGAGTTCAGGGGAATATTCACTTGGTTGTTCGGAATTGGCATCATAAGTATTCAATGTTTCAGGTGCGTTCGCTACGGAATTAATGCCTTGTTCTTTGTAATAGTCTCGGATAATCGGCAAAAAATCATCTGCGTATTTTTCAACTTTCACATCACCAACACCATTAATCTGGAGAAATGCTTCCTTTGATTGCGGTAATTTGATTACCATCTCTTGCAATGTCTTGTTGCTAAAAATGCAGTATGCTGGTAACTTCTCATGCCCTGCTAACATTGTGCGTTTTTCGCGAAGTTGCTCGAAAAGTTCAGGATCGGATACGTTTGGTTCTTCGGATGTTGATTCATAAGTTTTTACCACTTCGGTTACGTGATTTACCGTATCCACTGGAAGTCCCCAAAATTTCTCTCTATTTTTAAGTACGTTCCATCCTTTTTCCGTCAAACGAAGACTACCGTACCGTGAATCTCGCTCTAACAGTTCGTGTTTAAGGAATTGATGTGCTAAATATCGCCACTGCTCTTTGTTGTACTCGGTACCTTTGCCATAGGTCTTGATTTTATCATGGTCGTTATCAAGAATCTTTTTACGCTTTGAGCCCCGTAGCACATCAACAATATATATTTCCCCGAAAATCTGATTTGTTCGGTAAACGCCAGAAAGAAATTTTTGCGCTGGTTCTGTCAAGTCAACCTGCTCCATTTCAGAATTGTAGCAGTTGTCACACATTCCACAATTCTGTGTCTCGTATTCTTCCTCGAAATAGCTTAACAATTCCTTACGGCGGCACTCTGTTGAAGTTGTCCATGAAACAAGCGTTTGCAATCTTTTAAGTCGTCTCTCCCGTTCAGATGAAGCACCTTGATCAATAAAGTCATTGATAATCTCGGCATCTCCATTATCAAATAGCAAAAGACACTCTGCTCGGAGTCCATCTCGGCCCGCACGTCCAATTTCTTGGTAGTAAGATTCAGGATTCTTTGGCAATCCAGCATGTAGGACAAAGCGCACATCTGCTTTATCTATCCCCATTCCAAACGCAATTGTAGCAACTATCACCCGGGTGTTACCGTTAATGAAAGACTCTTGATTTTGCTTGCGGGTTTCACTGTCAAGTCCTGCATGATAGGGCAACGCCGAAACCCCATGTGCTATTAAATCCTGATAAAGCGATTCAACCTGTTTCCTCCTTTGACAGTAGATTATACCTGGGCCATTATTATGCTTATTAAGAAATGTTAATGTTTGTCCGAGTAAGTCAAACCTCGGCTCAACGGCGATAAAAAGGTTATCTCTGTCAAAACTGGCAATAAACATGTTGTCATCATGAATTCCTAACAAATGTTTGATGTCATCTTGAACCTCAGGAGTAGCAGTAGCAGTCATCGCAACGCAGACAGCAGATTGAAATCGTTCACGAATAGAAACTAACTCTCGATAATCGAGACGAAAATCGTGTCCCCACTGTGAAATACAGTGGGCTTCATCAATGGCAAGGCATGACACATTTGATCTATCAAGTTTCAACAACGTTCCAGGTTTCACCAACGTCTCAGGAGCCATGTAAAGCAGCTTCACTTCACCTTGTGTGACCCTTTGCATTGTAGTTTCTTGTTCTGAATAGCTGAGAGTGCTGTTGAAAAAGGCTGCGGGAATACCTCTCTGTTCCAACTTCATAACCTGGTCCTGCATAAGCGAAATCAGAGGCTGCACAACAACGGTCAAACCGTCAAAGATAAGTGCCGGCAATTGATAACAGAGCGATTTTCCACCACCTGTCGGGAGAACAACCAAAGCATCCTGCCCATTGAGAATATGCTTAATAACATCTTCTTGAAATGGGCGGAACTCTTCAAACTTAAAAACGTCTTTGAGAATTTCTGAAGGAGTTTGTGTCAACGTTTGAGGTGGAGGCAGTTTCTCGGCACGAAAAGGTTTCTGTTTTTCTTGCGTTCCTTCCTCAAGAAACCAACCAGAAATCTGCGCGTAGCAACGTTTATCCACTTCAAGTTCATCGTCTGGCCGCCACCAATGTGCTAACGACACCCGCAAAAGCGTGTCTGCAGGAATTATTTCGAGCGGTTCTTGAAAACCTCCAAAAGTGAATGTACAGCCGCCGTTTTCTGTAGGATAGCGATACCGAGGTCTCTGCCTCTCTATATCAAGGGACAGGGGTTGGTCTGTTCTCCAAAAAGTGGTGCTGTAAGATGGAATGCCGCTCTGCTTTGTAATGTGTAACCTACCTTTCTCAGTGTTTTGCAACAAACCTTCATAAAGCACGCGCGGATGTCCAATTTTCGGAGGCATCAATAACTCAATAGCACTCACCAATTCTCTCATGTTTTTCGTTTCGTGAAGGCGTGACTTTTCATGAACCACAAAGTTTTCATTGTGAGGCGGAATCAGCGAAGTTTCTGGTACAGGTTCAGCGGTTATCTCCCAAATATCGCCAACTTCATATTCTCTATTAGCACCGTCATGCGGATCAGCGTTGAGTGGAACAAGTCTAACACTTTCACCTGTCTCTGTAATTGCACCGATACACGCGCCGCTCCCCATTCGCGTTTTTGCAACAATAAGAACTCTCATGGCAAAATATTTTCAACCTCCAAATCATAAGTTTTCGCCAATTTATCTGCTACCAATGAGCGGTGGCATGCTTCTGGCGCAGTTTCCACACAAAAGAGTGCTACAACTTGTGCGTCCGGTTCTAATTCGTCAAGCAAACTTTGCGGCTCAAACGCATCAAGACATTCAGTATGGTATGCCTCAATAAATGCTTCTCCAAGTTCGGTGCGTTTGCGTTTAGCAGTTTTCGTTGCTTTATCTGCTGCAGCCTGCTTTTCTCTAACGGTTTTCGTTGGGCCCAGGTCTTTACGATAAATGTATCGGATGCCAAGTTCTGCAAGGCGCGCTTGCAGCCGCTTACTATTAGCAAATGCATAAGTTGCACCACGTACACCTCGTCGACTACGAATATCACAGAACGTATCAACCGCTGCTTTCCGCAAAGCGCCAAAAAAACTATCTTCATCAAAGCCATATACGCCGATGGTTACAATTTTTATTTTCATAAGTAAATTAGGTGTGTTTCTTCCGCGAGTGAAACGTCTCCTCCCCAAACAAATTCATCTGCCCACCCGTAATACGTTCAATCACCTGCTCCTGCGTTATCTGCTCACTGTTTTCGTCAATATGAACCACAGGTAAATCCTGCGTAGTGAGGGTCGCACTAATCAGTTTAGATCGGTGACAATGCTCAGGTTTTCCCTCACTACACATCAGTGCCACGCGCTGTTGTTGTGAGAAGGCAGTCCGAAGACGTTCAATACCGAGTTGATAGAATTCTGTCCCCTCAACCTTTTCATAGTCAACAGTCCCGTTCACGTAGCACGATTCATCATCAGGTTTCCCACCGAGCAGGTCACCCATATAGACGTAGCGAATACCGTGCTGTTCCAGTTCATTAGCAAGCGGTTTTTTGGAAAACTCCGGTTTATACCCCGAATGCGGAATAGAGCGGACATCAATGAGATAAGCAATCTCATATTGCTGTAGCACCTCAACGAACTCTGCTATTGAACGGCTGCCGTAGCCTATGGTGTAAATCGGAATAATGTTTGTTGTTCTTTCCATAATAGATAGATAATATCACATCCATCGCCAAAACACAAGAAGGGTTTTTGGTACAGGACTGACGCATTCCCCACGCCATCGCATGCCACACGCGCATGCAATGGCGAGGGATAAAGGGGGGTAAAGTCTTGAAAATGACAAAAAATCAGGGTTAAAATCCGTGAAAGGACAAAATTCTAAACGGGATACTTGAATTTGCGTAAGTCCTGGTCATAATAGAAGAGTATACACCATTTTATAAAAATGCATAAGTCCTGTTTGTTAATCATCTTTATTACCACCAAGTGTTAGGTCTTCAGACATAGATTTTCTGAGTTCTGCTTTCCTATATTCATAACGAAATACAAAGAAAAACATACCAAATAGAAATGTGGATAACAAACCGCAGAGACCAAATCCGTACCATATACCGTAAGGCTGTCCTAACAGATACGCGACGATACTGACTATAAGAGAAATAAGTCCCACTGCAAAAGCAAAAGTGTTAACACCTAAAACAAGTTTCTTTGCCTTTCCTTTTGGAATGAATATGCCTGCCAAAGTCCCGACAAGTCCCCCAAGTATCCCGACTATTGCTCCCAATATACCTAACCATCCTGGGTTAAACCAAGGTTCATTCATCAGAATCCTCCTTATCTTCTTTGTTACCGCCAAGTGTTAAATCTTCAGACATCGACTGCCTAAGTTCAACATCTCGAATTCTTTTGCGAATCACCCAAAAAATGATTCCTAAACCCAATATTAAATCTAATCCGAAGAACCCAGACATCAACCATACTGAACGAGGTTGTCCAAACAGTAATGCAATTACACCGAATAAAAACAGAATGGACGCTAAAACAATTCCGAAAATGAGAACGCCCAAGGTAAGTTTTTTAGCTTTTCCTCTTGGAACGAAATAACCACTTAACGTTCCTATGAGGGGACCAATTGGAATGAATATTATCATTATTAAAAGCCCCAAATCGCGTTGTGAAATCCAAGGTTCATTCATTAGAATTTCCTCCCTATTTTGATTCCTCATAAGCTTTGATAAGTGCACGTGCGGCGGTTTGTGTCAATGTGCCTTCTGCAACCATCAGCCGAATTTTTAGTAAAAAAGGGTTTTCCTTATCCGAGTCATCAGCGATCTCGATTTTTTCAATCAGCCGATTCAGCCGAATTCGCAAGGTTGGATATGAAACTTTATACTGTTTTGCCAAGTCCTTGAGCGACCCAGAAGCGAGGACAAATCGTTTAATAAAATGGATTTCCTCTTCACTCAGAACTGATAACCACTTCGGAATTTGTGTATCCATTACCTCTTCCCTTAAATGTGAATGCGATTTAAGATATTAAAATATATTATACACTTAAACAATGTTAAATTCAAATTTAATTTTATTAAAATGGTTTAGGCTTTGAGTTAAGTCTTGAACAGCAGATGCAGTTAGGAAACCGCATCTGTCAGGGATATTCATATATTTTATTACAAACGTTAGTGCTACTATTTGCTTATTTTGAGATATTTATTTCCTTGTGTCAGAACCAGGATTTGCAAATCCTAAACAGTTGAAAAAACTTGATAGATTTGATAAGATGTTGGTGCATGAGATAAACTTCTAATAAACAACATTTTATTTTCAATTAGAATACGATCTCATGTGTTATAAATCAAGGAGAAAGGACAAACAAAACGTACTTTCATCACGATATGTCTTGCTTGTAGTGATTATTATTAGATTTTTAACCTTTGTAAGAAATATCAGCTATAATATTCTGCGCAAACATGGTATATGAATCATCCAACGAAGATTCAATGATATTAAAACTAATTTGAGTTCTTAATTAGGAGGAAAACAGTGAAAAAGTTATTTTGTATTGTATCAATTATCGCTCTAACTTTCGTGAGTTATAGTTTCGGTCAAGATGTTGCTGTTGTTTACGATGCTAAAATGGAAAATGGTGGCGGTTTAGGCATTGTAGGCGGAGCAGCTGGCGCAAAAGGGTTAGCAGACCTTATTGTAGAAAAACTTGAGAATAAAAAACTGACGGCTGAAATCGTAGACGCTGACGGCTTAGTAGAATATATGGATGCGAACCCGAAAGGGATCTATATTATCACACAAGGAAACACTCCCGAGACAATTTTTCAGAATAAAGGAAAAGAGGATCCAATTTATTCGTGGTTGAGAGATGGCGGTATCGGCGGCTTCATCGGTGATTACCCATTCTACTATTATTGGGATTTTGGTGCTAACAACCGTGTTGAAATTACAGGTGCAGGTCAGCGAAGTGTGTTCGGTTTTCAAGTTACAAATGGCAATACAGCATCTGTTTCCCCGACCGATCTCGGTAAAGAGTACATGCCTTCTCTGAAAAAATGGACATCAAATCGACCTGCAGGTCTCAACGTCTTGGAGCAAAACAATTTTGAGTTTGAAAGTTATGCCGATGATGGCACAAATGCCGATCCGATTGCTTACCGAACAGAAGATATGAAAGGATGGTTTATCAATTTCCATACCTCGTGCTGCGGTACTCAAATACCAGGAAACGAGCAAATCGCAACCGAATATGCCGAACTCATTTCAAACCGCTTTGCACCGGAATCACAATCGGTAGACCCAACAGGTAAAACCAGCGTTGTGTGGGGGCAGCTAAAATCGCTTCGGTAATAGATATAATTTCCGTAGTCCCAATCTTCTGATTGAGATTACGGAAACTCAACTGTTCGCAAGATTAAATTTCACTTGACATTTCCATTATGAGGTGTTATAATTAAAAGGCAATATAAATGATTTCAAAGCACCGTAATGTTTAGCGAAACGGTGTGTATATACAATTAAATAGATTACGAAAAAGCGTTGAAGGGGAGGAGTAGGTCCATCGGACTTGCAAGAGAGGAAGACTCGTAGGCTGCAAGGTCTTCTCAAGTTCGGACGACTGAAGGTGGCCCTGGAGCTGCTAATCTGAACGGTTTTAGTAGGGTTAGTCGGTTGATGTCCGTTACTGCATCCCAAGAGTGCTTTTCTTTGTTTAGAAGGGTTTTTAACATTATTCTTTAAAACATGGGAAAGAATTGGAGTGGTACCACGGTAAGGTTATTTTACGTATCCTTCTCGTCTCCAAAGTTGGAACGAGAAGGTTTTTTACTTTCAACAAACTTATGGCACAGCGGAATGTGTCTATGACCGTTTATGAGGGAAATTGGCATGGAACTTTCAGGAGCGCGAATCCTGGTTGATTGTCTTAAACGTGAAGGTGTCGAATATATCTTCGGTGTGAACGGTGGCGCGGCAATGCCGATTTTCGATGCCTTGTACGACGAAACAGAAGTAAAATTGATTCCGATGCGGCATGAGCAGGGAGCGTCTCACGCTGCAGATGGATATGCGCGCGTCACAGGGAAAGTCGGTGTTGCACTTGCTACCTCCGGCCCCGGCGCAACTAACCTCGTCACTGGAATCGCAACTGCCTATATGGATTCTATCCCAATGGTAGCGATTACTGGACAGGTGATTACCCAATATATTGGAAGCGATGCTTTTCAGGAATGTGATGTTATTGGCGTAACCCGACCAATCTGTAAACATAGTTATCTTATCAAAAGTTGCGATGAGGTTGCAGATGTTGTTGCAGAAGCATTCCACATCGCAAGTACAGGAAAACCTGGACCCGTTATAATTGACATTGCTAAAGATGCCCAGAAAAATGAGACGCTGTTTCAGTATCCAGAGACAGTTGATATCCGCAGTTATAAACCACAAGTACAGGGTGATCCCGCACAAATCGCAAAAGCTGCAGCGTTAATTAAGGAAGCAAAAAAGCCGATGCTTTACGCTGGTGGTGGGGTTGTGCTGGCAAATGCAAGCGAGGAACTCCGAGAGTTAACATTAAAAACACAAATTCCTATCACCGTCACATTGATGGGACTTGGCGCGTTTCCCGAAACACATCCGTTGGCGATGGAGATGCCCGGCATGCACGGTTCTTGCTGCGCCAATTATGCTTTCACTGATGCGGATCTCATTATTGCCATCGGTGCAAGATTTGATGACAGGGTTACCGGGGACCTTGAAAAATTTGCACAGAATGCCAAAAAAATCCATATTGATATTGATGCATCTTGTATTGGGAAAAATGTGCAAGTAGATGTGCCAATTGTTGGCGATGCGAAGAATGTCCTTACCGAACTAAATAAGTTGGTTGACACAGCAGATATTGACCCGTGGCGTAATCAAATTCAGGAATGGAAACAGAAATATCCGTTTGAATACGAGCAAAAAGGCAACAAAGTGATGCCGCAATATGTCATAGAGCAGATTTATGAACATTATAGTGATGCGATTGTCGTAGCGGATGTTGGGCAACATCAGATGTGGGCGGCACAATACTTCAAATTTACCGAACCGCGTCAATGGCTGAACTCAGGCGGTCTCGGCACAATGGGCTTTAGTTTACCTGCTGCAATCGGTGCACAACTTGGATGCCCAGACAGAACTGTTGTTAATATCAATGGCGATGGATCCTATATCATGACTATTCAAGAATTAGTACCTGCAATTACCATGAAGTTGCCGCTTAAAATCTTTATCATTAACAATATGTATTTAGGGATGGTGCGGCAGTGGCAGGAACTTTTTCATAATAAACGTTATTCCGCTGTGGATTATCACGATAACCCTGATTTTGCCTTGCTTGCACAAGCATTTGGAGCAACTGGTCTACGCGTTGAACACCCTGAAGATGTTGAACCCGCATTACTGAAGGCAAAAGGGATTAACGATGGTCCTGTCGTCATTGACTTTATTGTTGATGAAGATGAGAACGTATTCCCGATGGTGCCTGCTGGGGCAGGACTTGGCGATGTTATCCGTGGACTTTCATGATCTTCCTAAACCAATTCGGTAGGTGCGGTTAGAAAACCGCATCATTAGCGTCAATTTAGTGTGTACTTTAATAAGATTTGACATGTTCTTATGTAGCACAAACTTTTAGTTTGTGCATCAAAGACGCAAACTAAATGAAGTTTAAGAAAATAAATCGGTAATGGGGCGAGGTTAGGAAGAAATCAACGGTATGAATGCCATTTAGGCATTCCCCGCCTCGCCAGCGGGGAGCACACCTACCTCGTACGGATAGAAAATTACCGAATTAATAAATTAATCTTCATAAAGTTTGCGGTACAAAGAGAGTTCCGCGATCTTATAAATCCGATAATTCTAATTCAGACACCCCTGGCGCGCGCCAGGAGGCAAAATGTCTTAAATTGACGCATAAGGTGCGGTTAGGAAACCGCACCTATCCACTACAGATCAAAGGACAATTTAGGAAATATAATGAGTAAAGAAGAACGACATATTTTTTCAGTTTTGGTTGAAAACCGATTCGGTGTACTTGCACGCGTTGCTGGACTTTTCAGCGGGCGCGGTTTTAATATTGACAGCCTCAACGTCGCTGAGACTCACGACAAGAGCATCTCACAGATTACCCTTGTTACGCATGGCGATGCACAGATAATTGAACAAATTTATCAACACTTGAATAGGTTGATTGACGTTATAGAGGTTACAGACCTTTCCACCGTGACACATGTTGAACGGGAACTTGTGCTTATCAAGGTTGCTACCGATGATCCGCAAAAACGTACCGAGATTCTACAAGTTGCAGAGGTCTTCCGCGGACGGGTTATAGACATGAAACCTGCCTCTCTTGTGCTTGAGATTACTGGGGATGAGGGTAAATTGAAGGCGGCGATTGATATTTTTAACACGTACGGTATTCTTGAGTTAGCACGCACTGGCAAAATTGCGATGAAGCGGGGTGCTACGAAATAGGACTCGTTGGTGAGCATATAGACTTTTAGGGAAAGATTCAAAAGAGAGGAACAGATTTTATGGCAACAATTTACTACGATAGTGATGCCAATTTTGATTTATTGAAAGAGCGTACCGTCGCCATCATCGGTTATGGTGCGCAAGGGAGAGCACAAGCACTAAACTTACAAGATAGCGGCGCAAACGTTGTTGTTGGGCTATACGAAGGCAGTCGATCAAAAGCACGTGCGGAAGCAGAAGGTATAACCGTCAAAACAGTTGAAGAAGCATCGGCAATGGCAGACATTGTTCAGATTCTCATTCCCGATGAAAAACATTCTGCTGTCTACCGTGATGAGATTGCACCGAATATGCAGGCAGGTAACATGCTGATGGTATCACATGGATTCAGCGTGCATTTCGGGCAGATTGTGCCTGCCGATGATATTGATGTTACGATGATTGCGCCGAAGGGACCGGGTTCGCTTGTGCGTGAAGTATTTGAAGGCGGTGGCGGCGTGCCGTGTCTTATTGCTATCCATCAGGACACCACTGGTGCTGCCCGTGACATTGCACTCGCTTATGCAAGAGGCATCGGCGGCACACGCGCTGGGGTCATTGAAACGACATTCCGTGAAGAAACCGAAACCGACCTTTTTGGTGAACAAGCTGTGCTGTGTGGCGGCACCGCTGCCCTTATTAAAGCCGCTTTTGATACGCTCGTTGAAGCAGGCTACCAACCTGAAATGGCATATTTTGAATGCCTCCACGAATTGAAACTGATTGTTGACCTTATCTATACTGGCGGGTTGAGCAAGATGCGGAATGATGTTAGCAATACTGCTGAATATGGTGACCTGACGCGCGGCCCGCAGCTCATTGACGATGATGTTCGAGAAAAAATGCGGCAGATTCTGAAAGACGTGCAAGGTGGTGTTTTCGCACGAGAATGGGTGCTTGAAAATCAGGCAAATCAACCTGTGCTGCAAGCCCTTCGTCGGCAGGAGGCAGCGTTGGAAATTGAGGAAGTTGGCAGGAATTTGCGGAGTATGATGAGTTGGCTTGACGAATAGCAAATAGATCAGAGTCATTTAATGTCGTAAAGTGAGTTGGTATCTACAAGTTATATTCCTATGTAGAGCGTATCTCATAAATTTAACAAAATCAGATTTATGAGATATGCTTTAGCAATTAGATTTATAGTGAACTTTGAAATGATTAGGACACTTTAATAAACCTATTTCAGAAACATAACGGACAATAGCAGTTGTAGCACAACCTATTAGGTTGTGCATCTGAGTCCGCAACCTAACAGATTGCGATACAGAAGTGTCCCATTAATTGTCCGTTTTACTATATTATGTTGTGTCCATTAAAATTTGCGTAAGTTCTATTCAATTATGGACACGCTGCATTCATATAGTGCCTCACATTCCAAAGCATGATAGTACCATCAAAACTCCCACTCGCCAAAAGTGTGCCATCTGGTGAAAATGCCAGAGATTGAATGTCTGTCGGATGTCCCCAGAGAGTAGCTATGTTCTCACCACTTGCAACATCCCATAACCTAATTGCCATCTTTTCCATTCCCTCTTGCCACCAAGTGCCTGATGCAAGATAACGTCCACACGGCGAAAATGCCAGCGCGTAAGGTTTTTCTGATTGAGGTTGTGGTATTGCAAAAAGCGTAGTCAGGGTTTCGGCACACCAGATTCGCAGTTCACCGTACATTCCACCAGCAATCAGGTTGCCACACGGTGAAAATACTATCTTCCTAAGTGTCCGGGGTTCGTCTATTGGGAATGTTCCAATCTCTTCACCGGACGCGACATCCCACAGACGATTAGTGTCATCGCTTGAACCGCTTGCAAGTTTTGTACCATCCGGGGAGAAGCAAACTGACGGGATGAAATCTGTATGTCCAATAAACGGCTTTAATTTGTTCTTATTCTTTAAATCGTATAGATAGATTGTGCCTTCGCTACTTCCAACTGCAAGTTGATCACCTGTCGGAGTGAATGCCATTTTCCATGTCAATTGTGCCTGTTCAGTAAATTCAGCGATCGGTTCGTTAGGTTTCTCAGCGTCACAAACATAGACGCGGTTATCCCAGATATATGCACCGATGATGTTTCCGCAAGGTAGAACAGTAAAAGCAGAGATGCGTGTGTTCACCAATAATGTAAATGTATCCCGTGACTGTTTACTTTCCACATCCCATAATGTAATCCCCCTACGAGCACTTGTACCCGCAAGCGTCTTTCCATCCGGTAAAAATAGAACCGGATCTGGAACACAGTCAAATTTGCGAAGCGTTGAGATTCGGTGTATGTTATTACCCAACTTTGATATTTTGTTGCATGTAATGTCTTCAAGAGCCAACTGTGGGAACTCTCTAAACCACATAGCATCAATACTATTAGGATGAATTTCAGGAATAGGGAGTTTTTCTCTACGTTCCACATTCCATACTTCAATGGTATTTTCTCCATCTACAATAACAAATAGCTCTCCTTCTGCCGAGTAGAATGGCACTGCCCGAGTCGTTTGAAAATCAGTCCAAACCTTCTTTTCCACACTCTTTGCCATATCCCATACGAACAGGATTTCATCTCGACTACTGAATGCAAGGAATTCACCACAAGGTGAAAAAGTGGTAGCGCTTAACCAAGTACTTTTCACTCTGAAGTGGGCAATGCGTTTACCTGTCGTTAAATCCCATACTGAGACACAGTGGTTGATATGATCGGTATCGCTATTGGATTCGTCAGGCGTTAATCCTGCCAGTAGGTGGTCATCTTCAGAGAAAGCAAAATTTCTACCCGAGAAATTGAAAATTAGCTCACCTGTCTCAGGACACCAAACGAAAGTCTGTGTGCCTTTTCTACCGACGTTATCTGCAGTAGCAGCAACAAACTGTCCATTTGGAGAGAATTCTAATCGGTAACCATTATGTATTTTACCTTCACTTTCACCTCGGTCCATCTGTGCAGCACAAACACCTTCCTGCACATCCCATACTTCAATGATGCCTTTAGTACCTGAAGTAGCAATCCACTTACTATCTGGAGAAAAATCGAGTCGCCAACAGACATTTTGTTCCTGCATCCGTTTCATCTGTGTGAGGCATTCACCACTCTGAGCGTCCAACACTTTGATTATACCGTCATAATTGGCAACAGCAATCCATTCTCCATTTTGTGAAAAATCGACAGCGGAAATCATCCCACGTTCTGTTTCCCACAAAGCAATGGGCGATTTTGACGACATTTCATACCACCAAAGACCCATAGTGGTTCCGACTGCGAAATATGTGCTATTGGGAGAAAGTGCTATATTACAATGTTTCCCTTTTCCAAATCGGGCAATTGCATCTTCTGGTAATGCCCATGTCCTTCCTTCAGTATCACCCAGCACGACATTGAATGGTGCTGGTCTTTTATTTTGTTTCATATTTACTCCTTAGATTGGTTGTAGTTGAAAATTGTACCGACATACTCAGAGGTGCTAACTTCCGATATATGGCTTCAAATCCCACAGAAGAATGGTTTTATCATAACTACCACTTGCCAATATTGTCCCATCTGGTGAGAAAGCGAGGTCCTGAATATCGCTACTGTGTCCTCGAAAAGTAACGATATTTTCACCGCTTGCGAGATCCCACAAGCTAATTAGCATGTTATCCATCCACTCATCCCACCATGTGCCGGAAGCAAGATAACGTCCACACGGTGAAAAGACTAACACAAACAGTGGTCCCCAACTATCCTCCGGGTGAGGAATGGTCTTAACGATTTCACGACGCTCAATATCCCATAATAGAATCTCATTTTTTCCACAACAAGCGACAATGGAACTACATGGTGAAAAAGCGATGTCCGGGGTTTTATTTGGAAACGCTTCAATTGCCTCACCGCTTTCAACATCCCACATTCGAGATTCAGTGCCACCCCAAAAACTGATACTCACAAGTTGTTTTTCGTTTGGGCTAAATGTAATTACGTTTGTCCACGAGGGGTGTGCTTTGAGTTGGTGTAACATCTTCTGCTGTTCCACATCCCACACATATAGCGCACCTTCATTATCCCCACAAGCAAACAAGTTGTTTGTCGGTGCGAATACTGAACTGTACAGGGCCATTTTATTTTCTTGCTCAGGGAACGAGAAAGAGGTAATAGGTATCTTGTCGTTTCCAATTTCCCATACACTTATAATCCGTCCTTTCGTAGTACCCTGCTCAGGTTCAGTGACATACAATTTTCTCATCGGTGACGTAGAAAAAGTGAAGTGCGCTTTGTTAAAACGACTTGGAGGTTGGGAGAGATTATCAGTGTCGTAGTACCTCAATGTATTTCCCAAACATGAGGCTGCAAGGATTTTTCCATCCTGAGAAAAGGCGAGGGGTTCAGGTGTACCGATATACGAATAACTAAATGTCTTAGGATGGGAGTCGCCGACATTCCATACCTTAAATTCACTTTCAGTTATATAGACGAATGGACATTCCTTTGGGAAGTGGTTACCTTGAAGACCATGATGTGCTTCAAGGTACGTATCGGACTTTTCACCGCTTTCAACATCCCACACGGTGAGTGTATCATCAGAGGCTACAGCAGCATATAGGACATTCTCTGGTGAATAGAAGACTTTCTTGGGATCTGTGCCATAATTGCGGTATTCTTGTGTGAGTTCCCAATTAGCAAGTGTCCAAACCCTAACCCCGCCCTTCTTACCACCTGATACAAGAAACTGACCGCACGGAGAAAAGCATAAGTTCTCTGCGAAATCACCTGGTTCTGTAAGGCAAGCGACCTGTTCTCCGATCTTTAAATCCCATACCGTAATGTAGTTAAAAGAGTATTCAGGGACTCGGATTCTATCGTTAGTATCTGCACATGCCAGTAAGTTGTAGTCAGGCATTGTACATGCCAGCAGTCTACCGTCAGCGGAGAAGGCAATAGGACGTGGTGAACCACGGGTCCATTTGAAATTGGTTTCGATATGAAACTTAAAAATCTGTTCACTTGTTGTTGTGTGCCAAACATATACAATATAGTCTAAGCACCCAGAAGATGCAATGTATTGACTGTCAGGTGAAAAGACTAAATGTGATACAGAATTGACTCCAGACACATTTTGCTCTGTTTTCTTCGTCTCATCTCGTTTCATCTTGGTAACACAGTTACCGTGCTGTATATCCCATATTTTGACTACACCTTCCCCGTCACCAGTTGCAAGCCATTTGCCATTTGGAGAAAATGCAACAGCGTTAATCCATCCCCTCCCTGTGTCCCATAAGGTGACGGGAGTCATAGTAGATAGATCATACCACCAAACTCCTATACTATTGCCTACAGCGATATATCTCCCATCTGGTGAAGGAGCAATTGGTTGTGGTGTAGAATAGTCCATCATTAGTCCTTGTCCTAATCGCGCAATCGCTCCTTCAGGAAGATCCCAGGTCGTTATATCACTGTTTTCCTGCTGCCTAATAGCAGGCGACCATTTTTCACTATTTTGCATATATTCTCCTCTTGGTAATTCGTATAATTGGAATTATGAATAATGTCCTTTTCACTGTTAGAAATTGAACAGACTTTTACGTAGTATAAAGTAATTATTCACCTATACACATTTTTGGATGCACTTTATTGCCTTTCAGGACACAAAAGAGTGCAGTAGCAACGTCTATTAGCTTTACCGTAAACTCAATTAAACACCCCTCCCAAATTCACGTCAAAATAATGAACCTAATTTTAGCAACGCACTGTCTAAATCCGTCAGTGTAGGAAGGATATCCACCATTCGTAGTCTACTCGGTCTGAAAAAATACGTTAAACGTTATCAATACGCCATCATATTCAGTTTTATCCTTGTGCTTTTGACAAATGGGCTTCTGCTGATCAGTCCGCAGATACTGAAAGTTTTTTTTGATGAGTTAGAACAAGCATTTAATGACCCAAACCTGACGGTGTCAGAGCGTCGGATTTTCTTATTTGCTGCGCTTTTTTTAGGTGTCGCCCTGGTTGGTGGAGTGCTGCGTTTCGTCCAACGCCGTACTATTCAAGGTGTTGCGCGGCAGATGGAATTCCACTTGCGTGCAGATTTTTTTCTTCATCTTCAAAAACTTTCCGCTTCCTATTATGACAATGTGCGCACTGGCGATTTGATGACACGCGCAACCAGTGACCTAAACGCTATCAGAATGGTTCTCAGCAGTGCTATCATGTATACTGCCGATGCAACGGTGTTTTTTGGATTCGCACTCGCGATCATGCTCCGTATAGATGCTACACTGACGCTTGTTGCTTTATTACCCTACCCTATCCTCGCAATCATAATTCGCTTCCTTGGAAAACACTTACATGTGCAATACGAAAACATCCAAGAGGCTTTTTCAACGATGAACACGAAAGTGCAAGAGAATTTATCTGGTGTGCGTGTTGTGAAAGCATATACGCTTGAAGCGGATGAGGTTGAACATTTCAAGGAACTGAATCAGGAATTTGTTAATCGTAACCACAAGCAGATCCGGCTCATGACCTTTTTCTTTCCACTATTCCGTTTTCTACCAGGGATCGGTGGTTTAGTGCTTCTTTGGATGGGTGGACTTCATGTAATTGAAGGAATCATAACATTCGGTGATTTTGTGGCTTTCAATGCTTATCTCATGATGCTTGTGCGTCCGATGATTATGCTTGGATTCATTGTGAACACGTTTGAACGTGGGGCTGCATCTATGGATCGGATAAACGCAATCCTCAGTGAAAAACCGGAAATCTATGATGCCGAAAACGTTAAATGGAATATGAAAAACATTAAGGGCGAAATAGAACTCAGAAACCTCACTTTTGCCTATCCCGATGGGCAACCTGTGCTAAAAAACATCAATCTTAAGATTAAACAAGGCACTACGCTCGCAATTGTTGGGGGGACAGGATCAGGAAAATCCAGTCTTGTCAATTTAATTCCGCGCATTCGCCAATCCGAGCGCGGCACTATTTTTATTGATGGTGTAGACATCCAAGATATACCACTAAGCGTTCTTCGATCCAATATCGGATTCGTAGAACAGGAACCATTTCTATTTTCAGATTATTTAAGGAATAACATCGCTTACGGGGTAGATACGCCAAATGACGATGAAATTAGAGAGGCAGCACACAGTGCGGATCTGCTGTCGCAAATAGAGGAGTTTCCAGATGGTTTGCAGACTTTCCTTGGTGAACGAGGAATAACAATTTCAGGCGGACAACGTCAACGCAGCGCACTTGCACGCGCAATTCTAATTAAACCCAAAATTCTCATCCTTGACGATGCCTTTGCGAATGTGGACACGCAAACCGAGGATACTATTCTTAGTAGGCTCGCGGAAATCATGAAGGGGCGAACAACTATCCTCATTTCACACAGGATCTCAACTGTCAAAGCAGCGGATCACATTATCGTTTTGAATGATGGCAGTATCGTTGAATCTGGCACGCATGAGCAACTTCTTGAAAAGAATGGAACTTATGCTGGTATCTATGAAACACAACTCTTGCAAGATGAACTTGAGGAGCTTTAGAGAGGAACACACAGATGTTTGGTATGGGAAGCGATCTATATGAATATAGCGATGAGGAGCAAGACCTCGGCAAAGTCTATGATCGGGTGTTGATGAAGCGCCTGCTTGCTTACCTCAAACCTTACACATTTCAATTGTTTGTTATCGCTTTTCTTATGGTAGGGACTACACTTTCGCGTTTGGTCGGTCCCTATCTAATGCAAATCGCTATTGATCAGCATATTACCCCGGGGGAATTGGAGGGTTTGAGCACAATCGCAGCTTTTCTTGTACTGGGATTGATTGGCGAATTTGCGTTTTCCTATTTTGAGGAATACCGCATGCAAATGATCGGACAACACGTCATGCGTGATCTTCGGCAAACCCTCTTTTCGCACTTACAACGTTTGGACGTGCAGTATTTTGATAAAAATCCGGTGGGTAGGTTGATGACACGCGTCATGGGTGATGTGCAAGTTCTCAACGAACTCTTTACCTCTGGTGTCATTACAGTTTTCGGAAATCTGTTGAGTATTCTGGGTATAATGGTGGCGATGCTGCTCTACAACTGGAAACTCGCGCTTGTTACGTTTACAGTGCTGCCTATCATCTTTGGGGCAACGCTTGTATACCAAATCTATTCACGCCGTGCTTTCCGTGAGCAACGCAAACAATATGCACGTATCAATGCGTTTTTGCAAGAAAACATTGTTGGCATGACGACAATGAAGTTATTTGCTCAGGAACGCAGAAGTTATCTCCGTTTTAATGAACGCAATCGCAGGTATCTTGCCGCAAATTTGAGAAGTATATTCTATTTTTCTATTTTCCATCCCTTGATTGAAGTAACGGCATCGCTTGCTACAGCAGTGATTATCTGGTACGGCGGAGGACAGATTGTGCAAGGTGCATTGACTTTTGGCGTGTTAGTGGCATTCATTCGCTATGCCGAACGGTTTTTCTGGCCAATTCGGGAACTCAGCGAAAAGTATACGATTTTCCAAAACGCGATGGCATCTTCCGAGCGTATTTTCCAACTGCTTGATACAGAACCGAATATTGTTTCTACCTTAGATAAAAGTGGGAAAGAAACGTTAAAAGGTGAGATTGAGTTTCGGAACGTTTGGTTTGCTTACAATGATGACGATTATGTGTTGCGGGATGTATCTTTTAAGGTGAAGCCGGGCGAAAAGGTTGCACTCGTGGGGCATACGGGGGCAGGCAAAACATCTATTATCAACCTACTGTGCAGATTCTACGAAATTAACAAAGGGCAGATCCTGATTGACGGTGTAGACCTTCAAGAAATGAATCTTGAGGAGCTGCGAAGTGCAATTAGCATTGTGCAACAAAACATCTTTCTTTTTTCCGATTCAATTGAACGTAATATCAGTCTGGGTGATACGTCTATCTCGTCTGAACAGGTGGTACGCGCCTCTAAAGATGTGCATTTAGACAGGTTTGTCCAAAAAATGCCAGATGTTTATGGGACCGAAATCAAAGAAGATGGAGGCGGATTATCTGTTGGACAGAAGCAGTTAGTCGCGTTTGCACGTGCGTTAGCATCGGATCCGAGTATCCTTATCCTTGACGAAGCAACTTCAAGCGTTGACACTGAAACTGAAATCCTGATAGAAGATGCGCTCAGCCGTTTGATGGAAAATCGGACCTCTGTTGTGATTGCGCACCGCCTTTCTACAATCCAAAATGCTGATAAGATTATCGTGATGCATCGTGGTGAAATTCGAGAAACTGGTACGCACAACGAGTTATTACAGAAGGAGGGTATCTATTATCGGTTGTATCAGCTGCAGTATAAAGGACAGGAAGGCAGAAGTATATAATACCATTCTATTAATTTTTGTCTCATTACCGGTTGTGAGAAATGAAGCGAAATGCGGCACAAACTGACAGTTTGTGCATAAAACGCCGCAAACTAAATGAAGATTAAGAAAATATTTCGGTAATTGGGCGAGGTTAGGAAACCTCGCCAGCGGGGAGTACACCTGCTTCGTACGGATATAAAATTACCGAATTAATAAATTAATCTTCATACAGTTTGCGGTACAGATCAGAAATGGTATTAGAGGATTTTTATTGTCCATTCCCCGTCGTGTGCCGGATTATGAATTAATCCTTTTCTCATATCAACACATAGGTCAAGTGCCTCTAAAACCATGTGTCCGACAAGAACAGGCGCGTCCTCAGGAAGGTCTGTTACCTTGATGGAGTCACTTCGTTCCAAGACGGTATATTTTACTTCTGAATAAATGGTGCGTTCTACTGTGCCATTTGCGGTTTGTGCTCTTGTCTTTCGGAGCGGCGTGAGTCCGAGTTGTTCAACCAGCGATTTGGGGAGGCAGAGTCCCGTTGCTCCGGTATCAACAAGTGCATCTTCAATAGTAAGTCGACGGACATTTTCAGATTCAAGAACGCCTAATTCTACAGCATGCAGATCTTTTAGATTTTCGAGTTCAATTCGGGCTGTCCATTCCATTTACTTAGGTCTTCCTTTTCTAATAGATTCTAATGCCAAATTTTAACACAAATTGGGGTGGGTGTCAAGAAGCGTGAGTTTTAGACATAAGATTCTTGGTTATTTTTGGTAAATATGTTATATTTACAATTAACGCGGCCATTGTAGTTCAAAGGTTATAAATAATAGGATTTTCGTTTAAATAAAACGCAGGCGATCTAAAATGTTACATCTATTCCGGTCATTGCCCACGAATGTTTTAAGCATCAGTGAGAACGTATGGCATCAATTTAGGCAACACAAATGCCCGCATCAAGCTGCCTCGCTTGCTTTCAACACGTTGCTTTGTCTTGTGCCTTTATCAGCAGTTGCGCTTTTCCTCCTAAAAACCTTTGGCGTTGTTGAAAATGAGAATTCTCCACTGATTGCTGCCTTAAATAATTTCCTCCCACGCTACGGAGCATCCGAAATTGTAACTGGTATCTCTGAATTTACTAACAGAAACCTTACCGGACTCGGTGTGGGCGGTTTTTTATTATTCCTCATTATATCTATAATTCTGTTCATGTCCATTGAAGACCATTTTAATCATATATGGGGAAGCCGTCGGCGTTTGCCGTTAGTGCAAGCGTTTCAAAAATACTTAGTGTTTTGCATGCTTTTGTTGATAGGGCCGCTCGTAATCTGGTTAGTTTTTTCTGCCATTGCGAATGGTTTGATTGCCCATCTATTTCCCTGGATATCGGTATACTGTCTGTTTTTTCTGATGTATGTGGCATTGCCTAACACCACAGTGAATTGGAAAGCTGGGTTAATTGGGGCATTTTTGGCAGGAACACTTTTTCAAATAGCGCGCATCGTATTTGCCTATTATTTTCAATTAGTGTGGAAAAACTATAGTGAAATCTATGGCACATTGGCAATGCTGATAATTTTGGCAATATGGATCTACGTAACATGGATTATAACTTTGTTAGGTGTTGAGGTAACAAATTCAATTCAACAATCCATGCACTTGAAGAAGCCGTTTGGAAAGTTGCCAAATGAAAAAAATGGCTATATCAATGCTCCAGGGATTATAACACTATTTCTCATCGTTGCATCACATTTTCACAGCGGTAGAGGCGCATGCTCAGCTGCAGATGTCGCAGCAACCGCTAAAGTTCCTGAGTCACTTGTCCAAAGAATCTTCGATCACTTCAAAAATGCAAACCTTATCTATGAGGTGCAAGGCGATACAAAAGGTTACCTGCCTGCCTGTTCATTAAGCGAAATTACCCTTGACTCTCTTGTTGCATCCGTGGATAAAGAATTGATGCTTCATTTTACGGATACGTTTCAGGTTTCACCGGAGTTAGTGCAGATGTTTCAAGAACTTCAGGGAATTCAAGCTGAGCGGCTCAAGAAAATTACGGTGAGTTCAATATTAGATTAGATGATAGGTAATGTCCATCTAATACCAAATTAACAGGATTTATCTTGTTTTATAGTGAATTTTGAAATGATTGGGCTACTTTGATAAATATGGGACATAACGGACAATAGAAGTGGTAGCACAACCTGTTAGTTTGTGCATTTTGGAACGCAACCTAACAGGTCGCGATACAAAGACTTTTACCGAACTCACATTTATTTATCCTTATCTTATTGTCAGGAGGTGTTAAAAAACCTCTAACATTGGTGGTGACTCAACAAGTTGGATTTCTTCTTCTGAAGCTCGCTGTTGATGGTTATACCAATCTATCCAGACTTGTCGCTGTGCATTAATTCCGTTCAAATTACCTTTTATCTCTTGGTAACATGATGTAAAAGCAAGTGTCATGACAAGCAGAATCTGTGCAAAATCAGGCAAACCTTCAATAACAAATAGGTCTGTAATTCCGTATGTCAATACAAACCCAAAAATCCAACAGATTAAATGAATGAAATACTGTAGAGGTGTCCGTAGCATGGATAATACAGTTCTTTTAGCAGTCTTGAAATACGAATCTGGCTGCATGTTTTGAGATAATGGCAATTCTTCAAAAGTAGTTTCGTTCTGCAGTGTTTGCTGCTGTGCATACCATCTATTCCACACCTGCTGTTCAGACGCAATACCTTTTAGGTTGCCTCTCGCTTCTCGGTAACTAATAATCACAGCGAAAATTGTAAGAGGGATACAAAATTCGACATAAATTTCCACAACTTCTTGCAATGATAGAATAGTCCAATTTTGATGAAAATTAAAAATGGTCGCGAAAAAAATGAATAGCGTAGGCACGGCAAAGACCCAAGACAAAAAATGTATGAAAAAGGATTTTGGGTGTCGCAGTATGAATACTACTGTTTCCACTAATGTTTTGGAATTTGACCTAATCTTCACTTTTTGGGATGGTGGATCCTCAAAATCAGCACCATGATTTATAACAGCCTTTTGACGCTTATACCACCCAAACCACATCTGACTTTCAGCAGCAATCCCTTTCAAAAATCCTCTTGTCTCAAAGTAACAGGAGATAGGTGCAAGTATCGCCGCAAGTATAACCAATTCATGAAAGTCCTTTATAATATATTGTACAGTCTTTACAATTCCATCGTTAATAACCAGAATGGCCGCTACGAAAAGCAGAAAAGCAATCCAGTATCCAAAATGGACAAATAGACGTTTCGGAGAACGAAGCCGATATAGTATTACCTTATGAGCTTTAACGAAATAGGATTCATCCTGTTCATTATTAGGTAAGGGTGGCACTTTATAACTGACTTCTAATTCCTTTGCTTCCTGTTGTCGAGTGTACCAATTCATCCATTCCTTTCTCTCATTAGCAATACCATTTACATTTCCCTTTCCTTCTATGTAAACCATGATTAGAGCAGGGACGAAAGCGATCCAACTTGTTTCAATTGGTGACAAATCACTCGCAATTGCCTCAACAATAAAGGATAGTGCAGTAAGTAGTTTCCATAGAGACCAAGGTAAGTGGTTTGTGGAATTCTTTACCTCCTCACCAGCCTCTGGCAAGGTCCCATATATGAAAGGATCGTCTGCTATAGTGCTCAAAGCAGAAAATAGAATCCAGCATATCAAAAAATATAGGAAAATAGGGGACGGGTTTTGAACCATGAATTTTAACGTTTTTCTGAATTTCATGATTTTCTCCTTATATCAATCTATACTGCAACAATCATTGCAATCAAAAATTAATTTGGTGGTTTCGTTATGTCAATTGAAGAAAAGTTGGGATATGTGAGCGTTTTTATTTATAGTTGCATATCAGGGAGGTTTTCTTCAGAAAAATGGGAATTTATTAAATGCAGCTATAAACAGATTATAGTAGAGTGCAAGGGAAAAAAATAAGGTTTACAAAACCCTTATACAAGAACTATGCCTGGAAGCAATTCTCTATTTTGCCTTAATTTCTTCCCACGCGCGGCTGTATTGTTGCGTAAAGTCGCCAAGGTCTTTTATCCACTCAAGGGATTCCAGCACCTCTTTTGATGGATAAATAAATTTATGTTTCTGCAGGTCTTCTGGTAAGTGTTCTTTGGCAGCTGGCACACAAGTTCCATACTTCGTAAAAACAGTAATTTTGGCATTGACCTCCGGACGGAGGAGGTAATTGATAAACTTTTCGGCAAGTTCTTTATGAGGAGCAGATTTCGGTATGCAGACAGTGTCAATAAATTGGCTTGAACCCTCTTTTGGAATCACATAGCGGATGGAAGGACGCTTTTCTGCCGCGCGGAACGCATCGCCACTCCAGCAGTGCGCCAGAACAACATCTCCGGCCATAAGGAGTTCTTCTGCCTCGCTTTTGTACTGTTTCACTAAAGGTTTCTGCACAATTAATTTCTCTTTTGCTTCTCTCAATTGTTCCGGATCAGTTGTATTGAGGCTATATCCTAACATCTTCAATGCAACAGCAGGCGTTTCTCGTGGGTCATCAAGCATGCTGAACCGGTTTTTATACTGCGTATCCCACAGCACCGTCCAGCTATCGGGTGCTGGTGAAATCACAGATGAATCATAAGCAATGCCGGCAGTACCAAACGTATACGGCACAGAATAACGGTTTTCAGGATCAAAGTACTTATTGAGGAATAGTGAGCTGATATTTTTAAAGTTGGCAATGTTGTCATGATTCAACTCAGCTAACAGATTTTCCCTCATCATTTTAGAAACCATATAATCTGATGGCATAATGATGTCGTAGCCTGTAGCACCAGCCGATATTTTAGCGAGTAGATCTTCGTTGGAACCGTAAGTGTCAACAACTACATTCACATCAAACTCTTTCTCAAATTCTGACCGAATCTCGTCACTGACGTATCCTGACCACGTAAAGACATTGAGCTGCTGCTTTTTTTCACCATCACAACCACTCATAATAAAAGCGAGAATAAGAAGTGGGAATATAATATGTTTTTTTAGGACATGCAACAAGATAAACCCATTTATAGAAAAATATGGCATACTTTTCTCCATTCGTATCTGTTTTGATGTTAATTGAGGACGATTACATTCGTCGAAAACGGACTGTCTTGACCACAAGCAACTCAGAAATTGACAAGGTCTCCTAATTGTGCTATTCTACATACGAATAGGTTTATTCATCGTTATTTTCAGTTGGGAGTCCTTCTGTCTTCCAACCGCGGAAACCGCCAGTTAGGACTGAAACGTTCTCATAACCCATATTTTTTAAGGTGTGTGCCGAAAGCGTAGCACGCGTGCCGCCACCACAATAAGTAACGATATGGATATTTTCATCAGGCGCGACTTCATCAATGTCAAGCTCAAGATAACCGCGAGGAAGCGAAACCGCATTGGGTAAGTGTTCTTCTTCGTAGTCCGGTTCGTCACGCACATCTAATAGGATGACAGAATCGCCCGCTTCTGTAAGTTCATCAGGTGAAATATGTCCAACATTCGCTTTTGCTTCAGCGACAAGTTCTTTTAGGGTTTTTAATGGCATAGTTATTCTCCGTAAGTGTTGAAGATGTAATTTATGTTGATTGGAGTATGGCAGTTTAAATGCAAAAACCAATATATAGAATATATCATAAAGTGCAAGAACCGTCAAATTTTTTCTATTATCAATTTAGAAGGAGAACAAATGGAATTACTTAAAAAATCAGTTGACTCGGTAATCGAGAAAGGGCGAATTGGAAGTCCTGTATTGCTAAGATGTGTTCTTAATGTTGCAAGCGGGACAAGTAGTCTACTGCAACCAACTGCCGAGATAGCTGCGCTCTCAAATGGATGGATACCATCCCAGCCGCAGCGTGTCTATGCCCAAGGGGATGCTGACGCGACGCAGGTTACGGTAATGGTACAATATGCAAATGGGCAGATGGCAGTGTTGAGTGTCAATCGGGTTGAAACTGAAACAGCAATTGACATTATGTTGGTTGGTAATAAAGGTGTTATCTACCATGAAACACCGATAGGCAGAAACTATCTAAGTGCTACACCACCTCAACTTGGTGCTACAGGCGAACTTACTGAGGCTATCTCAAACGCTCTTGCAACTGGTCAACCTATAATGGTGGAGGGATAAACATGCAAAAAAATGGAAAATACGGTGTCCTACTGCTTGGGGGACATTGCACACATCAAGAAAATTATGCTCAACTTTTTGCCAATGATCCTCGTTGTCAACTTGTTGCCTTTGCTGATGAAAAAGACGCACCTGCGGAACGGATAGCCTTGGCACGTTCCCTTGCAGAAGAATTGAATCTGCCCTTCATTCCTGACCTTGATGAGGCGTTAGCGCGCGATGATGTGCATATTGTAAGTCTCTGCACCGAAGTAGAACGAAGAGGACGTATCGGAGCAAAATGCGCGGAAGCAGGAAAGCACGTCTATCTTGATAAGCCGATGGCACTCAATCCCGAACACGCAAACCAAATTGTTAACGCTGTTGTCAAAAGCGGGATTAGAACACAGATGTTCAGTAACATTCATAGCACTTGGGCGCGAACAGTCAAACAAGGATTGAACAGTGGACACATCGGTAAACTCCAAGCAATTCATTGCGATATCCTGTTTGCGAAAGGGCATCCGGGGACTGCACCTGTTGGTAAAAAGCGGGTACAGAAACCGAATTTGGAACGATATAGTTTCGTGGAAGCAAAACCTGAAATGTTTGACATCGGTGTCTATGCTGTGTCAATGGTGAATTGGTTGACGCAAAAACGGGTCCAACATGTGTTCGGTGGAACAGCGAATTATTTTTTTAAAGAACATCACAGCTGCGACTTAGAGGATTTCGGCGCATTAGTTTTAACATTAGCGGATGATATTACCGCAACGATTGCAGCTGGACGTTACGGATGGCAGAGTCATGCACGAGGGGGTGTGCAAAAGGTGTCCCTCATCGGCACTAACGCCACCTTAACTTTTGATGCTTCGGCAAATAGGTTGGAGGTGTTCGCAGCAGAACCAGCGTTTGAACCCCCAACACCACATCCACTTGACCCGATGGGGATGTGGAGCAGCACACAAGCAGAGATCGGAATGCGGCCAAAACAGCGTTGGATAGATGTCACCAGTGGAAATGATGGACAACGTGAGTTCAGCGCGTTTATTGATTGTATTGAAAACGGAATGGAAAGTGAGATGAACGCAGAATTTGCTGCACATTCGGTTGAAGTCATATCTGCCGGATACCGTTCTGCTGCAAGTGGAGAGGTTATTAGTCTTTAACGTGAGTTTGATAAATCCCGTAGGCTTTCTAATCCCGATTTATTATCCCAAGGTAGGCGCGTTTTGATGAAGATAAAAAAATATTTCAGTCCTTTTCTATAAAGGATTGATTTTTGTTGTGAAGTTTATTCTCTTTTTGTCAGAATCGCGGAAGACACGGGAATATCTAACACAAGAAATCAATCCTTTTTTGATCTCCGTAAAAACGATATATTCTGATGACTTAACTGTTGTGATATGCGACAGTATTGTTTATTGCAACACAATTATTTTTTACCCCGATCTATCAAGCTTTTCTCCCTTAACCCCGCCAAATATGTTGCATTTTGACACACTCGGCAGTCGAAAGATGCCTCTCATCGGTTACATTACACTGCCAACCGAGCCTTCCCTCTCCAAACCCGATGCTGCCTTGATTGCACAATGCTATCACAGAAAATCAATACCAACGATAAGCCCGTTTTATCTTATTGGCAAGGTTCTGGCACCTATAATACCACATTAGCTGACATTCTGTAGGGCGATTTTCGCTTGCGATATCGGACAAACGGTGATAGGTCGCAAGATAAGATCGCTCGGACAGAATGTCTTTTTTAATACAAGCTAAATGGTTTACTCGCTAAACATTTACTATGGACAAAACTTACGTAATATGTTCAAAAGTTCCTCCCCTCGCTTGCGGGGAGTTGGGGGGAGGGCGGGATAAAGGGTGGGTGTATTTAGGGGTTTCAAAACACAAAATCTTGGCGAGTCAACCACTTAGTGGTTCACTCGCCAAGATTTTATGTCATTATTTTTCTATTTATGGTATACTTCTTCTATCTATTGCATTAAATGGAGAGGAGAATTTAGATGGGAAAGCGAGTGCATCATTTACGCGAAGTCAGTGAAGCAGAAGAATCAGAACTCAGAACACTTGCGAGTTCACGCACGGATGCCTATCGGATGGTGCAGCGTGCGAAGTTGATTATGGGCATGCTTGATGATGAGACACTCACAGCGAGCCAAGCGGCGAAACGGGTAGGTTTCAAAACAGGTGTCCCGGGTGCGTGTTGGGTGAAACGGTTCAATGAAGATGGTATCAAAGGACTTTCGGATAAACCGAAAAGTGGCAAACCGCGCACCCATTCAACGGAAGTGCGGGGTCAATTGATAGATTTAGCGTTGCAAAAGCCGCGTAGTCTTGATTATCCGTTTGAGTTGTGGACACTGAAACGCTTGCAAACTGCGTTTAAAGAAAGAACAGGTATTCATCTTTCTGATTCAACGATCTGGGAGTGGTTGAAAGAAGAGGGTTTGTATTGGAAGCGTCAACAGAGTTGGTTTTGTGAAGCAGAGAAACAAGATGAAGCGTTTGTCCAAAAAAGGGGGTTGTCATAGCGGCTTATGTCAATCGTCCACCTCAAACGCGTGTGATTTGTCTTGACGAAATGGTACCGGTAGTGGCTAAGACGTATCCGGGTTCGGTTTGGCAACAAGGTTTGCATCGTGCGACTTATGACCCGGACTATGGTCGTCGTGGGAAGGTGTGGGGGCATGGTGCGTTTGAACCGGCGACGGGTCAAGCGAAGATAGTGATTTCAGAGCGTCGGGATAGTGCGAGCCATATTGTGTTGATTGAGAAAGTCATGGAGAAGTTTCCATCAGAAAAGTGGTTTTTGATTGAAGATAATCTTTCTACTCATCATAGTCGTGATGTGAAGACGGCGTTATTGGTGTGGCCGGAGATTAGAGTGCAGTTTATCCCGAAATATGCGTGTTGGCTGAACTTGATAGAACCGTGGTGGAAACAACTGAAGTCTCTGGCACTGAAGGGGAGGAAAGTTTGAAACGCGAGAGGAACTGACCGATGCCCTTGAGAGTGCGGTGCATTGGTGGAATGCCCATAAATATCCTTATTGTTGGAAAAAACAACCGCAAAAGCAACCTTTGGACGAGCTAGGACCCTACGGTTCTACGATTGAAAATATGTTTAAAACTTAGCGAGTGAACCATTTAGCCCTGCGTTGAATAAAGATGGGACTGTTATTGTAAGTTGGGCTACTGAATCAGAAGTTGATAATGCGGGTTTTAATATTCTACGCAGTGAAAAACTGAAAGGTCCGTTTATTAGGGGTTAATCCGAAACTTATTCAAGGTGCTGGCACTACAGGCGAACGCAATGAATATGCATGGACTGACACGACTGCTAAACCTGGTATAGAATATTATTATCAGATTGAGGATATATCCTTTGCTGGCGTGAAACAAACGCTTGCAACAAAACGCATGAAAGTCAAAGGTGTTTTCAGTGTGCAGAATAGATTGATAACCCATTGGGGAGTTCTAAAGACGAGACCTTAGATGGACCGTGATATAAACGGCATTAATTATAGTAATATTCAATTGAGGTAGGTGCGGTTTCCTAACTCGTCTATTGACAAATGTTCAAGTAATTGTAAAATCCACTATATATTCTTGCTAAAAAGAGGGGTAAACATGAAAAAAACGATAAAATTTGTGCTTATAGGTGTCGGAGTCGTTGTTGTATTAGTAGGCATTGCTGCAGTCTATATGTTCTGGCAGATGGGACAACCGCTCTATAAGTTCGGTTCTGTTAGCGCAAGTGAAAACTTACGAAGTCCGTTGGAACCACCGGAGCAGCCTGATTCGTCTGTCTGGCGTGTCGAATCTGATATATCCCTTCATTTTGATGTGTACGGAAAAGGCAGGCCTGTCGTCATTGTTCACGGCGGCCCAGGGATACCTTATGCAAACGCATGGAAAGGCTTAAAATCGCTGGAAGAACAGTACGCTTTCTATTATTATCACCAGCGAGGTGCGGGGAATTCAACCAGACCGATTGACCGTTTTGAATCGAAAAACTACCCGAAAAATATGACTCAACTTGAACAAACGCTTGGCATAGGCGCACAGATCGCAGATATTGAGCGAATCCGTCGTATCCTCAAAGAAGATAAATTACTGCTAATCGGACACTCCTTTGGTGGTTTTATTGCTGCACTTTACGCTGCAGAATTCCCAGAACATGTTCAAAAACTGATCCTTATCGCTCCCGCGGGGATGTTGACACCCCCGCAAAAAGAGAATAATATCTTTGATGCTGTTAGAGACAGAATTCCCGAAAAAGAACTACCTAACTATGATTCACTCATCAAAGAATACTTCAATTTCGGCGATATTTTCTCAAAATCGGATTCCGATCTTGTAGATTTACATACGCAAATAGGACACTATCTTTTGAAGGGAATGGGATACGATCTATCTCTTATGGAAACATCACCTACGCCAGGCGGATGGAGTTCATTCGCGGTTTATTTTAGTATCGGCAAATCGCCGGACTATCGTGATGCTGTTGCAAATATCACGGCACCTACGTTAATTTTACATGGGGATGATGACGATATTTCACTAAATGGTAGTAAGAAATACGAGGAATTTATTCCCAATGTGAAGTTTATCTCTATCGGTTGTCCAGACGCAACTTCTGTTTCAGGGCATTTTATATTTGATGATTGCCCAGATCAGTTCGCTGCAGCCATTAGAGATTTTTTGACTGACGAATAAACGCTTCTATTTTTGAAGTATATTCAGTGAAATCTCTTTCCGCGAGTGCTTTTAGATTTTCTGACCGCACCACAGTATCTATATCCCAAAAATCTATTGTCGGATCAATCCGTAAATAATTATCCTTCAGTAGAAGTTTCGCCATATTTGCGGATGCGTGAGATTGTAACGTCATCACATAAGAGACTAACTTTATACCGCCCCATCCCAAGAGAAACCCCCATCCCCGCCTTTTACGGTACATAGACACCGAATGCCCCGTGCCAATTGACATAATCTTAACTTGTGTTGCCTCTTTCCCGAAATTCGTAAGGGCTTCCGTAAACGCAGCAATAGAAGGGTTGTTTGCCCATAATCCGCCATCTGCTAACAAACGGCTTTTTATCTCCTTTGGTGCAAAAAATGTAGGTGCAGCACAGGAGGCGACTATCGCATCTTGTAAACAAACATCCCCATCTGAATAATCGGATTCGTTCAGTTTTTCAATATAATTCGACCTAAAAATATGCATCTCACTTTTTGTAATCTCAGAGGTTGTTATCATCAAGGGTGTTGATATTTCTGATAAGGGTTTTGCAGGTATATGTTTTACAATAATTTGCGCGAGGTTCTCATTTGAATACTTACTGAAAAACAGCGGATTCCGATACCACCTTTTTCGGAATATATCGGGCGCCTCAATCTCAAAAAGCTCCACAATCTCATCCATCGGAATGTCTGAAGCAATAGCACCAGCAATAATCGATCCCGTGCTTGTCCCAACAATAAGGTCAAAACAGTCTTTGATACGCACATCAAGCAGCTGCTCTATTTTGTTTAGGAATTGGGCAGTATAGATGCCGCGGGTGCCGCCCCCGTCTAAAGCGAGGATGTAAAAATAGTCGGAGTTGTTCATTGAGTGTTCTCTGCACCTATTCCTCACCCTCGTCTTCAGGTGGTTCCCAGTTGGCAGGCTCAAGTTTCTGAAGTCGTTGTCGGAAAACCTCGTCAAAATTTGTAAGTTTAGATGCTATCCAATTGTGTTGACTTTTCCAATCGTTTTCGCCTTGAGGATCGGTGTTATATTTGTAAAGAGCTATTATGCAAGATTTACGATCTGGCAATTCCTCCCATTCCAGTTTTTCACCGAATTTAGTTTCGATGTCTTCTTGTTGTTCTTTCAACAGGTGGAAGTAGGCATCAGAATCTTCACCCTTCAGTGCAAGTCGAATACCGATTCGTTGCTTTTGTTGACTCAATATTGCTTGTAAACTGAATTCCTCAGGATTACCAATACCGAAATGTACAGTATTTTTGGAACCTGGTTTACGTATTTTGTAATTACGGTTTGTTTCACGAAAGTATTCATTAAGTTTAGACCAGAATTTTGTTTTCCAATCATTTAAAGGGATAGGTGAAGGGTTCCAATCATTGGGTTTACAGACAATCTCAAATCGTGGTGCTGGTGTTGAACCTCCAATTTGCCATACCTTTATTTCTACACCAAAATACGAGAAGGATTCATCTGTAATTTCATTTTGTCGATCAAGTGAGGCCCGGTGTTCATCTCGGAACTTCTTTGCTATCCAGATAACCGTGTGAGCATCCAATCCGGCTGAGTATGTCAGTATTTTGCCCAGGTGATCATGGTCCGTTTCTTCTAACTGATTTTCAATAAGTACCCACGAGTCCTCTTCATTCTTACACAAGATATCGGCTTGGAAGTTTCCAACACTTATCTCTTGTGCTTCAAGTTCAAGCTCAATCCCTAGCGTTTCGGCAAGGAGAGAAAGGTTTTCTTCTTCTGCCAGCCATGGTGTGAAATGCTGTGGTTCAGTATCCCAAACCTCTCGTAGTTCAACTTCTTCAAGTCTTGCAAGTTCTATAGACATTAGTTATTGTTCCTTTTTTGTATCCATTGCTTTTATATTCTAACAGGACTTACGCATTTTTTCTTATAGTAAAATCCGAAAATATGTGGACATCTTAATGAACAATCCTACACGCTCGCGCTGGCGAGGTTTCCTAACCTCGCCAATGTCCAGGTAATTGTGGTTTGGACTATAAAGTCCCTGATAAGAGGGTTAAATCGTTGAAATGCCGACTTTTTAATCCCTCTAACCCCTTTATATGAAGTTTAAGAAATGAATCGGTAATGGGGCGAGGTTCGGAAACCTCACCAGCAGGGGACACACCTGCATTGGACAGAAAAGGACCGAATTAAAAATTAATCTTCATTCAAGGGAAATGCGTAAGTCCTGGTTCTAATCAAGTTACCACATCTCCCTGCCAAAATCAACTGATTTTCGGTTTGACTTGAATATATGTATGTGGTAAAATCGCTTTATCTGTAAAAGAGAGTAAACAGTGTCACATCTATTGCGTCAAAATTCTACAAGACTCAGGAGAAGTAGTGAAATATGAAAGAAAAACAAAAAGAGAAGCTTATGAAGAAAGATGATCCTCCTATAGAAGAGGAGACGAACGGGGAAGGTAAAAACCCCGAAGTTGAATCCTCCATTGATCCCCCCATTCAACACCAATTTAACGAATTCAAGCGTGAGTATCTGAATGACCGATCCAATTCAATTAACCGGTTGTTAGTCTTTATCTGCATAGTGCTTGTCTTTTTTACAGTTATGATTCCAATTGTAACGGGTATAGCCGCGTATTTGGTCTATGAAAGGTTTGCGGATATGCAATCCCAAATGCTAAACCGAGTGAAGGAAGCGAGTCAAGAGGCTACCACAGCAGAAAAACATGCCAATGCAGCGGCGCAATCCCTCAAGGAAATCAAGGAATATCAGACCAAATTAAAAGAAGTGATATCCAAATTGACAAGTAAAGACTTCAGTAATCCGAATAAAGTTGAAATTTTCAAGACAACGATTAAAGATATTCTGAAAGACCCTGCAATTTCACTTGAAGACAAGGCTATCATTGAGGCTTATAGGCTGCAAAATGCTGGTCAAATCCCAGAGGCAATCGAAAAATGGAGATCCATCGCTAACACTGCCAAAGGAGTCAATAACAACCTTGTCGCCCGTGCATTCTTCTCTATCGGCTATCTCCATTCGGAGCAAAATGAAAATGATCCGGCACTCTCTGCTTACGACCAAGCAATTGAACTAATGCCAAATTTCGCGGATGCATATACCAGTCGCGGTCTTGTAAAAAGTACTCTTGGGGATGCTGAAGCGGCTATTGCCGACCATGACGAAGCGATACGACTAAAACCTGATTTTGCTGAAGCATACATCAGTCGTGGCAGAGCAAAGCGCGCACTTGAAAAACATCAAGAAGCAATTGCCGATTTTGACGAGGCGATCCGTCTCAATCCGAATTCTGCGACTGCCTGGACGCATCGTGGTGTATCAAAAAATGCCTTGGGTCAACATCAGGAAGCAATCACTGACCATAACGAAGCGATTCGCCTCAATCCGAATTTTGCGAATGCTTATATCCATCGTGGGGCGGCGAAGCGTGCGTTGGGGCAAAGAAGCGAAGCAGAGAAAGATGTGAAAAAAGCATTGGAACTTGCGAAACAACAGAGAGAATAGAATCCTAAAGTTAATGTGAGCTCGGTCTAAGCAATTTTTCGTAGCGCAAACTAAATGAAGATCAAGTTATTAATTCAGCAATTTTGGAGAAAATTCGAATGTGATGTGTTCGCAATTACCTTCTTAATTCTCATCTGCAAGTTCTGAAGGTTTTTCTGCTTTTATCGGCACTATTGAAAGTCGACACCCAAGTGCATTGAGGATAATTCCGAGTGTGTCAACATGCGGTGCCTTCTCACTTGAAAGCACCTTCTCCAAAGCATCTGGAGACATGTGCGTTCGTTTAGCAAGCTCAATAATACCGCCTTGCGCTTCAACTACAGCCCGAATAGCACTCAGTAATGCAGCAGGGTTATTGTATGTATGGAACTCTTCCATTACCGCCTCAAGAAAATTATGAGTTTCTTCTCTGCTTGCGGCAAGCCGTTCAGTTAAGTATTCACGCCATTTTCTCAATTTTCTCATGTTTGTGTTTCCTTAACTTTACTGTTTTGCTTGTCTCAATTAGGATAAATTAGTATAACACGTTTGCCCGTGTGCGTCAATTTCAAATTAGGAAACGGGGGCGTAAAGTTTTTGTCATTAACCGTTGCTTTTTCTTATAGGAAGGGTCTTAACCTCAATTTCTTGATTGCCACAAGTGTATAAAGCATTAACTTGGATTTCTTCTGTAGGAGTAGCCGAGAGGTCGCACCTTGTGTGCCAATTTATAGCGGAAACCAAAAAGGGATGACCTACAACTTGGGTCATCCCTTCGTGCTTAAGAAGTCTCTACAACAAACCATCTGTGTTATGCATGTGGTGCCTTTTTAGGATTTGTCAACTGATTTATATATGCTTTTTGATAAGTTTCCCAATCTTCCGTGGGAGGTATCTCAAAAAGTCCAGAGGTCCATACGTGAGGTTTCTTCTGAATCCGCATTAACATATCGCGTGCGTTGAGATAACGGCAATAATCATGAAAATTATCTATAACGATATTTTTATCAAGAAGTGTTTGAATCCATTCGCTACGTGGATAACGGGTATCCATTTCGTTTAATGGCAGTAACTTTCCACTATATTTCAATATTTCAACACCGTTCATCACATAGGTCTGACTGATCGTGGCAGCAGTGTGCCACTCATTGTACTTCTCATCAAAACGTTCTATCAGTGACTGAACGCAATTCGGTTCAGTAAGTTGCTTACCTGATATATTAGTTTCATCATGAATTCTATCGGAATGGTTCTCGGTAGTTTCACTGAGTACTTCCATTCGTTCGCGAATTCTTTTAACTCGTTCGACCGAATTGTCTCTGAATTCCTTTGCTTGTTCCCGAACTCTCTCAATTTGTTCTTCGGCGTTTTCCTCATTTTGTTCAATCTGTTCACGGATTCTCTCAATCTGTTGATCCGCGTTTTCTTTAGTCTGTTCAATTTGCTCATGAATTCTTTCAGTCTGCTCTACAATATTACGATCATATTCTTCTGATACTTCCCCAAGTTTTCGAATCTGTTCGTGAATGACTCTGCGATGTTCTCTCAAATCATCATGCAATCTTCGCACCTCTTCTCCAGCCGATTCTGCTTGCAGATGAATCTGATTCTGAATTCTCTTAATTTGCTCTTCTGCAGCGTTTTTATGTTCCTCTAATTGATGGTGAATTCTCTCAACTGATTCTTCAGCAACTCTTTCGTTTTCTTCCAAACGATTTTGAATTTCGTTAATAAGTTCTTCTGCGTGTTCTAAAATGTTCATGAAATTTTCCTCCTAAATGGAATTATATTGTAGGCGCGGTTTGAAACCACGCCTACAATATAAATGTGAATATTGCTCTACTTTAGAATGTGCTTTCTCGGCTCGTAATAGGACACCATCGCGCCATCAACAGATAATCAAAAAGCGCTGATTCTGCTTCAGGAGTGTCGATCCGTTTCAGTGCATGGATAGAATTATCCCGCACGTATCGGTTTTTATCCGAAAGAGAATCCTTCAAAACCGGAATCGCATCGCTTGAAGCAGGTCCAATTTGTGCTAATGCTAATGCGGACTCAAAACGGACTTGTACATCATCATCGTTCGCTAATCTATCAATCAACGTTGGCACAGCAGGTGCTGCCGATGCACCTATTGCCCCGAATGCCTCAGGAATATATCGGCGAACCTCCACTTTACTATCTTTGGCGTGTTCTATCAACGCGGGAACTGCCGACTCCGCTGCACTCCCGATCTGTGCTAAAGCGTAAGATGCTTCAACTCGCACCGCTTCATTTTCATGTTCCAATGCCTCACAAAGTGATGGTACAGCGGGCGCGCCGACTGCTGCCAATCCATACGCCGCCATACGTCGCGTTGAACCATTTTCATCCGCAAGTTTTTCAATCAATGCTGACACAGCAGGTTCGCCAATCGCACCTAATGCATAAGTAGCATTCAGACGAGCAGGTTCATAGTCGTCCCGTAAGGTTTCGCTTAATATCGGGATAGCGTCTGCTGCGGATTCGCCTAACAATCCCAATTCATCGGCAGCATCTGAACGTACAGTAGGATCTTCATCCTTTAGTGCTTCAATACATCGCGCCAAATTGCCGTTAGTCTGCTGGGCTGCATGTCCGTTAGAATCCCCAATCATCCAACGCCAAACGTGTCGCCATGTGGTTTCATGCTTTTTAGCAGCAGGGTTACCATTCTCATCAAGTCCATCAGTCCTCCACGTCGGATTTTCCACGTTCCATTCCGGCTGTTGCGGTTCATCCAAGCGGATAAACTGAAACTTCATCATGTAGCGAGTCTTATCGGTCTGGTTCGCCATCGCACGATGCCACAAATCAAAGTGGATAATTGATACCGTCCCCGCTTCACCACTGAGTGCAACTTCACCGTCGTTGCTGTCGGTAATCCTGTTGCTGTAGTATTGCGTTCCCGATAAGATTGATGAGGGGCCGATTTCAACGGGCGTATCCTGCGGATAGTAGAACGCCATTGCCCAGCGCGGCAGGTGATGCCGCACTTTCTGATGCCCCCAGTAGCTATCTTTATGGAAACCTTGACCGCCGCTATGTGGCGCGTTTCGATGCGGATGCCGATGTGAATGCATCACATAATTTTGCCCTAAAATACTGGTAAATGCCCCGCGAACGGCGGGATCCTCAAACACTGCTTGCAACTCTGGAACTCGCGGTAAAATATTATTCCCTAAGTTCCCCTCTTTTTCAGTATATTCCTGCGTTTTACGATAAATGGTTTCATGAACGCTGCGCGGCAATTCTGTCTTCACTGTAACATAACCGTTGGCAATAAAATCACGCATCTGTTCATCACTGAATAAATTAGAATGGGTTTGCATCATCAAATCTCCGTTTCTGTATAAAGATTAGGCGATTTTGTCACTATTACGCGATATCGCGATAGTGTGCTTGAATTTATCTGTTACTATTTTACTTGATTTTTACGCATTTGTCATATAATTTTTCAGTAAAACTGACATATTTTGTAGAATTTGTTGATGTTACCGTAAAACAGTTTACAGAACCGTCTATTTTGTGTATGATTAAAGCAAAATCAGATTTTCGCTTGAAATTCCCACCAATACGAAAGTGAGTATATATTGATTCAACAGCGAACACAGACAAGTCTATCTCGACGCGCAGTACTCATCGGTTTAGTGTGCGCCGCAATTGAATGCCTCCTTGCGCCCTATAACGATTATGTTATCCGTAACATCTTTCTTGCAGGCGGACACTTTCCTGTCGGTCCATTTTTCGTACTTACCGTGTTCGTCTTGGGAATTAACGTTATTCTAAAACAGATACACCCTAAATCTGCATTTTCCCCCCGGCGAACTTATTACAATCTGGTGTATCATGCTTGCGCCGGCAGGCATTCCATCTTCAGGCATGATGCGCTATGCGCTCAGTCCGATGATTGCATATAAATATCTTGCAACGCCAGAAAACGATTGGGAGTCGCTGTTTTACCACTACATTCCACACTGGCGCGTAGTACGTGATGAAACTGCAATTAGCTCCTTCTACGAAGGACTATTCGCAGGCGAGACTATCCCCTGGGGTGCTTGGATAACACCTATTTTTGTGTGGAGTGCGTATGTCCTGGTAATCTATTTCGTAATGATCTGCCTATCAGTATTGCTCCGTAAGCAGTGGGTGGAATATGAACGTTGTGCGTTTCCACTTGTCAAACTACCCGTTGAGATGGCAGTTCAAGGTAGCGGCAGACTCGGACCACTTTTTAAGAATAGCGCGCTCTGGTTTGGTGTTGCCTTTCCTGTGTTTCTCCATACCATGAATGGCCTTCATACGTTTTTCCCTTCCATTCCACATATCCCACGCGATTTTTGGCTCAATCAATTTCTCACTGAAAGGCCGTGGAGTGCTTTGCGTCCATTTCAGGTTGTTATCTTTTGGTCTATGGTGGGATTCAGTTATCTGCTAACCTTAGAGGTATCGTTTAGTATCTGGTTTTTCTTTCTATTTTACAAGCTGCAATGCCTCATAGGCGTGATGCTCGGTTTTCAACTGGCTTCCGGTCCGGGTGTGCAATGGACAGGCAAATCATTTAGTGCTGCACAGGAGGCCGGTGCATGTTTGGTGTTTGTCGCTATCGCCTTATGGAAAACCCGACACCACATAAAAAACATGTTTCAGTCCCGCACTTCTGATGAGGCGATGTCTTACGGTTTTACGATCTTTGGACTTCTCGGAGGTATCTGCGTCCTCGTCTTCTTCAATCATCTTATGGGCATGTCCATCCTGTTCGCGCTCGGATTTGTGCTGTTTCTGCTTGCAATGTACGTCGTCTTGACGTGGCAGGTGATTAATGGGGGAATTCCGTTTATCAATCCGTCATTCTCACCTCAAAGTTTTTTCCTTACAACCCTCGGCACCTCAAAAATACACCCTTCGACTTTAACATCCTTAATGATGCATCCGGTATGTCTCACACTTGATTTGCGTGAATTTATGATGCCAAACATTATGAACGGACTGAAAGCAACAGACGAGGCGCGTGTCAAACGACGACAGCTGCTCATTGCGATGGCAGCTGCGATGGTCATCGGTCTGGGAGTCTCTTACTATTCCGCGATCAAAGTTGGGTATGCACACGGCGCGCCTTATATGGGTGGCGGTTGGTTTATGCGACAACTTGAAGGGCTGCTCGTTAGTCCGAAAACCTCTACCAATTGGACAAATACAGGGTTTATTCTGTTTGGCGGTGGTTTTACTGGATGGTTAATGTGGATGCGGCAGACGTTTGTTTGGTGGCCCCTGCACCCGCTCGGTTATACGATGTTGAGTTCATGGGCAACCTTTAAACTTTGGTTCTCAATCTTTTTAGGATGGGGAATGAAATTTGCAATCGTGAAATACGGCGGACTGAAGGCGTATCGTCAAGCACGACCTATATTCCTCGGTTTAGTCATTGGAGAGATGTTATGTGCTGGATTATGGGCGATTGTCGGCATGGCTACAGGGATTAGTAGCGGATATAGGATATTACCCGATTGAACGTACTTTTTGGTAGGCGCGGTTTCAAACCGCGCCGCTATCAAGTTGAAAGTTTATTTAGCTTTGAGTGCACCCCATTGGGTGGCAAGTTTGCCTTGCGGTTCAACAGGTGTGAGTCCACCAGTATGCAAACTCATAACTTCGTCTGCGGTGAGAGCCACGTTGTAAATCCGTGATTCTTCAATGTGTGCACTGAGATTACCAGGACCGGTAAGTCCATTTACATGACGTCTACCCCAAATCGCTTCTGAATCACCTGCTTCCCAAGTTCTGAGATCCCCTTTTCTGAAACCTCCCATACTTTCTCCGTTTCGGTATCCGGTGATTTCATATTGGTCGTTGTCATTTCTATATGTTATTGCAACCATGTGCAATACACCTGTTTCCGATTCAGTGTATACATTTGGAAAATCATTTGTGCGGCGGAAATGGCTGCTTCCGGGCATCCACTGTCTTTCTACCCTTTCAGCCCAGACGATTCCGCAAAATTGATCCGTTGACACCTCATCTAATGTGAGTGCTGAACCACTTGTTCTCGCGAGACTATCCAAACTGACCCATGATACCAACGTGAGTTCAGTTATATCGGGCCCTGTGTATTCCAGTGAGTGTGCCCATTCGTCCTGAGCAATAATTAATTGCCCATCTTCCAATGTGGCACCATGAAGGACAACATCTCCAAAGTTGCCTGTTTCCTCTTTGAGATCGTCAAACCGCCACCAACCAACAAGGTTATCTTCTTGCACTTGTGCAAAAACTGACATCGGCATGCCAAGCATTAGCAACACCGCACATATATAGTAAAGTTTTGTTTTCATGTGAACAACTCCTTTTAATTTAGGTTTGATTGGGTGGTTTACCTAAGTGAGTAGACTCACTCAGGTAAACCGTTAACTCTTCTTGAACTTATCCTAAAGATTACTACCTTTTAATTTTTGCCCAACGAGTCGCGAGTTTATCGCGAGCTTCAACAGCAAGGTCTCCACTGTACATTGCTTTGACCTCATCCTCTGTCAATGCAACATTGTAAATTCGAGATTCGTCAATGTCAGCAGTTATAGAATTGCTAATTCTACCATCAACACCACCGGAATGCCTCGCTCCCCAAATAGCTTCAGCATTATCTTTTGTCCAGGTCCTTTCATCTCCTTTTTTGAAACTACCCATACTTTTATCATTACGGTAGCCGGTAATATTGTACTGACCACCATCAAGTTCATAAGTGATGGTAATTAATACCTTCTCACCCTCTTTGTCTTCATTCACTACGTTTGGGAAATCATTCGTACGTCTAAAATGGCTACTCCCGGGCATCCATTGTCCTGCCTGCCTTTCAGCATAAACAATCGCAACAAACTGATCCTCATCAGTTCTATCCAATGTAAGGGCAGAACCGTGTGTATGTCCCAAATCATTTAAAGTCACCCAACTCGCTAATGTTATATCCGTGATATCTGGTCCATCGTATTCAATGGAATTTGCCCAATTGTCCCACGTACAGACCAATTGCCCATCTTTAATTTCGGCACCACGGAGGATAATATCCCCCCAATTGCCTGTTTCTTCTGTTTCATCATCAAAAAGCCACCAACCAACGAGGTTTTTTTCTTGCACTTGTGCAAATCCTGACATCGATATGGTTAACATCAGCAACACAACAAGCACGGCAAAGATGTTATGAACTTTCATTCCAAAATTCTCCTTTTTTTACTATCAGGTTTAACAGCTGCTTTTGTTAGCAGGCTGCAGAACTATTCATTACAGAACTTTAACAACATTAACTATCAGTGACAATAGTATAGCAAATCCAAAAAAGAGATGCAAGATATTTTTTTCTTTTTAGACTTTAAACGTTTTCACTTGACATGACAATGTGATTCGCTTAAAATAGAATAAGACACTGATTATGGGAATTCTACTGTATGTTTACAGACGACAAACGAAAACTTACCACACAACAGATAAAGGAAATCCGTAGAATTACGATATGGGGTGTCGGCTTAATAGGGGGTTCGCTTGGGCTGGCACTCAAGAAAAACGGATTTAGGGGACAGCGCGTTGGTTTAGGTCGGAACATCAGCAGACTCCAAAATGCACTACAGCACGATGCGGTTGACGATGTTACAACTGAGTTGACTGAAGGCATCAATGGCAGTGACCTTATAGTGCTATGCACGCCAGTCAAACTTATACCGATGTTGGTAAAGCGCATTATTGAATCCGTTATTGGGAAACAAAAAAAACATATTGTGGTTACGGATGTTGGCAGCACAAAATCGTTATTAGTTCAGTCGGTTGAGACGCAGGTGCGGGCGGTGCCATCATCAGGTATCTCTTTTGTAGGTGGGCACCCGATGGCAGGCTCACATGAAACGGGTGTTGATGCTGCGCGAGCTGACCTTTTTAAAAATGCGAAATGTATTCTTACACCGACAAAGAACACTGATAAGGATGCCCTGCAATTAGTAAAGAACTTTTGGGAATTTGTCGGTGCGATTCCGTATGTGTGTTCACCTGCAGTTCATGATCAACTCATTGGTGCTGCAAGCCATTTTCCTCATCTAATTGCAAGCATACTTGCTAACAGTGTGGCAAACGTAGAAACATCAGATGGTTCAGCATTGGACTTTACAGCGACAGGCTTTCGTGATACCACACGCATTGCTGCGGGTTCACCTGAATTATGGACAGGTATTTTTACGCAAAATGCGGATGTTCTTTTATCCTTACTGGATGCCTTCTCTAAAGATTTGAACGAATTTAGAACCTTTCTTGAGACGTACAATCATGCTGAAATTGAACGGGTACTGCTGGAAGCCCAAGATATAGTCACAAAACAGAGGGAAAATCTACAACACAAATGAAACAGATTGGAAATCATTTGACGATTGCAATAGATGGACCTGCCGGATCAGGCAAAAGCACTGTCGCTCGGCTTGTTGCAGAAAGACTCGGATTGCTTTACCTTGATTCTGGTGCGATGTACCGAGCGGTAACAGTGCTTGCAATACAAAATGAAGTTGAAACAAATATCCCGAAACTTATTGAACTTGTGAAAACATCTCGTATCAATTTTGAGGATAATGGCAAAAAAATCTTGCTAAATTCTGATGATGTTTCGGTTCAGATACGCACCCCAGAAGTAAATAACTTAGTTGCGGATATAGCGAAAGTCCCTGAAATCCGACACGAGATTGTTAAACATCAACAAAAAATCGGAGAAGAAGGAAGTATCATCGCTGAAGGAAGAGATTTGACGACTATTGTGTTCCCAGATGCTGATTTTAAATTTTATCTTGATGCATCTGTAAAGGAACGGGCAAAGCGAAGATTTGCGGAACTTCAAGAGCAGAATGTAGATACGACTTTAGAGTCTGTTGAAGCGGAGATTAGGGCGCGCGATGAGAAGGATATGTCACGTGAACATAGTCCCTTACAAGCTGCTAAAGATGCTATTCACATAGACACAACCGGTAAAACGATTGAAGAAGTAGTAGACTTTATAGTGGTACAGGTAAGTAGTAGGAATTGATCACAGTTGATATTTTCGCGGAGGGTTAAAGCACTTACGCTAAAACAAAGTTTCATGTGGTATACCAATAACCAGTTCTGGTCATCACAACGCTTGTATCGGTGGGGGCACAGACTTACAAATCTGTTTTTTAAAGTAATGGGACATCTTGAAGCACAAGGTGTTAACCATATTCCAAGGAGAGGCGGCGTTTTGCTCGTCTCAAATCATATCAGCATTTTAGACCCGGTAATTATAGGGTCTGCTGCAAATCGTGAAATACATTTCATGGGACGTAGCAATCTTTTCAAAGTTCCCGGTTTAGGCAAGTTAATTACTGCATTTAATGCTTATCCTGTGAATAGATGGTCAGCAGACTTCGGTGCTTTACGCAGAACAATTTCTCTTCTGAAAGAAGGTAAAGCAGTGCTAATTTTCCCAGAAGGGACCCGGAGCCCTGATGGCACGATGGGCAAAGCGCATGACGGTGCATGTTTTATTGCTCATAGAGCAGGGGTACCAACAATTCCGGTATATCATTGTGGTGCAGAAAAAATGTTACCGCGCGGGAGTAGTCGTATACGCCGTGCGGAATTGAATGTCGTTTTTGGAGAACCGATTGATTTTAGTGGAATCGTTGAGACTGAAGTAAAACGGGAAATGTACCAACAAATGGGTGTAAGAATGACAGAAGCTATTATGAAATTGCGTGATGAATTATTGAATTAAACGACTTGTGCCAGTTAACATATTGTCTTTTCTATAGTGAACTTTGAAATTATTGAGACACTTTGATTAACCTGTTTTGGAGACATAACGGACAATAGAACTTGTAGCACAACCTGTATGAAGATTAAGAAAATATTTCGGTAATTTGGCGAGGTTAGGAAACCTCGCCAGCGGGGGAGTACGCCTGCCTCGTCCGGATAGAAAATTACCGAATTAATAAATTAATCTTCATTTAGGTTGTGCATATTCGTCCGCATAGGTGTCAACTTAAGACATTTTGCCTCCTATGTAGGCGCGCTTTCGCCGCGCATTAGGCGTGTCTGAATCAGGATTATCGGATTTCTAAGATCGCAGAACCCTCTTTGTACCGCAAACTTTTAGTTTGCGTCTAACAATGCACAAACTAAAAGTTTGTGCTACATAAGAATAGGTCAAATCTTATTAAAGGACACAATAAGTTGACACATAAGGGTTGTGCCGTAGCGGACGCAACCTAACAGGTTGCGATACAATTGTGTGCAAGTAATTATAGATTTCACTATAAAAGCAACGATGTCTGCTGCAGAAGTGCCGGATTAGCAAAGGCAGTATCGGGTGTCCCATCAAAAATCAGTTCGCCTTCTTGCATCAATAGGACACGATCTGCATATTTCAAAGTAAGTTCTGTGTTATGCGTTGCAAAAATGAGCGTCTTGTTCTTTTGGCGGATTTGATCGCAGAGCTCATCCATCATAAGTTGAAGATGTTGCGCATCTTGACCTGTTGTCGGTTCATCAAGCAGAAATATGTCGGGATGCAGCGAAAAGGTTGCAGCAACAGCGACGCGTTGCCGTTGTCCACGCGACAGCGAATACGGTGCTTCTTCGGCAAAATCTGTTAATCTGAATTGCGCCAAAGTATCAGTTACTACAGTTTGCAGCGTGTCAGGTTTCAACTTCAGATTCTTGGGACCGAATGCGACTTCTCTCTTGACGGTTTCTGCCTGTAGCAGCAGGTCAGGATTTTGAAAGACAATCCCAACTTTTCCCGCTAACTGATGCAGTTTTCGACGTTTAGACGTTTTTCCATCAATGATAACCTCTCCTGATGTAGGTTGAAGCAACCCGCCCATAAGATGGAGCAGTGTTGTTTTACCAGAGCCGTTTGCTCCCATAATCGCAATTATTTCTCCGCGCGACACTTCACAAGAGACCTTCTGGACTGCGTTCTCATCACTGTTTGGATAACAAAAACTAATATCCTTGACGTTAAGGAGCGGATGATGTGACGTTGTGTTAGGAGAAGGTTTTCGCTTGATGGGACTTGGTGAGGTCTCAGTCTTCGGCACCTCCACACCTAAACGGCTGAAAACTGAAGTGTCTTGAAATGCTTCTGTTTTCGGTAAATCTAAACAGAGTTGCCCCTCATGCATGAGCCAAACGCGATTGCACAACGGTACAACCTCTTTGACTCGATGTGTTGCCAAAACAACTGTGATGCCGATTTCAATATTGAGTTGTTTAACAATGTTTAGGATATCGCGCGTTGCTTGTGGATCAATGTGGCTTGTCGGTTCATCAAGGAGCAGGACTTGCGGCTGCATTGCACAGATAGCAGCAAGTGCCACGCGCTGTTTTTCGCCCCCTGAAAGTTCTGAAATACGTCTGTCCTCAAAACCTGTCAAACCCACCTGTTCTAATGCCAACGTAATCCGTTTTTTGATCTTTTCTGGCGGAAAGCAGAGGTTTTCGAGTCCAAAGGCGATCTCGTCTTGTACCAGTGTGCAAAAAAGTTGATCGTCAGGGTTTTGGAAGAGTAACGCAACCTGTTGACACGTTGCTGCGAGCAGTTGAGAGGTAACATCTTCACCATTAACACGAACAGCACCCATCAGTGTTCCGGAAGAAGCGTGTGGAATCAAACCGTTCATCGTCCGTAGTAACGTGGTTTTACCGCAACCTGTTGGTCCGGTTAGCAGCACAAAATCACCAGGGGAAATCTCGGCATTGATGCCGTGAAGTGTGGCGGTTTCACGACTCGGGTAAGTGAAGGAGAGATTCTCTATCTGAATAGGCACCATAACGATAAATGATTGCCATCAGTTTTGCTGCAATTCTTCAATTTGGACTGGCATAAAACCGAAGAGCTGCTCTAAATGTCGAGCGACCGACTCTTGGAATGCGTCAAAGGTTTCCTGCACGTTCTGTTTGAAATCATCGTGGAGTTGTGCCTGTTGGGCATGGACACGGGCAAAAAGTGTGCTGAGATATGCCTGTAATTCACCCAGACGTTCACTTTGCGCTTTCGCAAAAGCAGCCACCGCTTCCTTGAAAGCCGTCAATTCCGCTTCTAAGTATTCTTTAAACATAGAATTTTGGAAATTTTCGAGGGCACTGTGAGCAGCATAGCGAAAATCTTTATGAATCGATTCGTATTCAGACTTAACTCTTGCACAAAGTTGCTTCGTATATTTTTCAATTTCATTCATTCGGTCACCTTGCGCGTGTGCGAATTGCGAAATCTTAGCTTTAAACGACTCCATTTCTCCTGACAAATACGTCCTAAAATCTTCCACTGCAACGGTATGACGTGTAATTTTTTCCAGATGATACCCCATGATTGCTAATCGGACAGCTTCAGGGAACATCCGTCGATGGTTTTTTAGCACTTTCACCAGAAATTTGGCATATTGCAATCCCTGTTTGGAGAAGATTTGCAGTTGAATTGATCGGAAAAATGCGCGGACTTCGGCTTTTTGAATACTCCTAACGTTATGCGGGGTGTATGGCATGTGTTGCAGCAATTTATAACAACGGGCAAAATAGTTTTTCAAAGTCGGATCGTAAAGCGTAGAAATAACGCGCCGATATTCTCCAATAAGTTTATCGCGCGGCATTTCGGGGACGAAATTCAGGGTCATATCTGTATTGTTACCACTTGACTCTATAAGCAATCGGTCTTCCTGCTTCAATCGGTGCCAAAGGTCTGTTTCTTTTAGAGCGGTTAACAATCCTGCCATTGCCATCGGGATTCCCGCTTCCTGAATGAAATTGATGTGTGAGTCAAATTCGGTATCTCCATCAAGCCCGATAATGAAACCACCGGTGACTTCCATTCCTTTGTGCTGAATTTTCCTGACAGCCTGCAACAGATAGCTCCCAGCGTCTTCTTCTTTACTTGTGTTTTGTCCTTTGGAAGTTGTTATCAGTGCTTCTTCATTGGGGGATTCAATACCGAGAAATACCATGCCAAACCCTGCACTACTCATCGCATCAAGCATTTCAGGGATTTCAACAAGGTTTACACTCGCTTCGGTATAGAGTGCAAACGGAAAACCGCGTTCTTCCTGCCACTCTTTGACTGCGGGGAGTAAACGCATCGCATCGCGTTTGTTGCCGATAAAGTTGTCATCCACAACAAACATGGCGCCTTTCCAACCGAGTTTATACAGCATCTCAAATTCAGCAAGCATCTGTTCGTTGGTTTTGGTACGTGGCACGCGTCCGAATAACTTGGTAATATCGCAAAATTCGCAATTGAATGGGCATCCACGAGAAAATTGTAGTGCCATTGACCCGTAAGTATTTATATCAATGAGGTCGTATCGGGGTGGCGGTGTTTTTGTAATATCCGGTTTCCGCTTTTCACGATATATTTCTTCTGCTGTTCCACTCTCAAAATCTGTCAAAAAGTCTTCAAAAATCTCTTCAACTTCGCCAAACAGGAAATGGTTGACTGTGCCATCACATTCTTCTTTGATGTTATCGTAGTAAGATGTGGGATGTGGGCCGCCTGCAACCACTGGCACGTTAGCACGGTTACAACGTTCGACGACCTCATATAACGATGCTTTTTGAACGATCATCGTTGATGTCAGCACCATATCTGCCCAGTCAAGATGTGCATCTGTCAACGGTTCAATGTTCATATCAACGACTTTTAGGTTGTAATTATGGGGAAACATCCCAGCAATCGTCAATAATCCGAGCGGGGGCATTGATGATTTTTTACCGAGGAAGTCTAAGGCGTATTTAAAACCCCAATAGGATGGTGGAAACTTAGGATAGACGAATAATGCATTTGGCATGATGTATGTATAGCTCCTTGTGGACAAAGTTTTATGCCCAATTGCCAAAAATCCTGAAAAGAAAATAGAAATATAAGGACTTTAGTTAAACATGATACTACAATTAGCCTTAAATGTCAAGTAATTTGGGGTATGTAAAGTTTTTGGTAATAGTTTATGTAAATGTTGTACATCTGCGCCTCTCTAAGGCTTATTATGGTGTAATAATTCTAATTTTCCTTTCATCAGTTTGCATAAAATTCTCATCAAAGTTAATATGTAGGTTGTAGTGAGAGAGAAAATCAAGACCAAGAACCCCGTGTATATTAATTTCATCAAAGTATTTGTTACATAGCACTTTTGGCTTTTCAAAATTTAGATGATGAACATCAATTCTGGCAAGTTCAATTATAGGCAATTTCTCTTTTATTCCACCAGCAGTATCAAAATCCACAATAGAATCAGGATATGATGGGTCATAACCTAATTCTATTGCTACACATTCACTTATTCCACTTATCGTTGCACCAGTATCTATTATTAAGTCATATATTTTAGAATAACTATTATCAACAGAATAAATCTTACATTCGACTTCAATATGATCATGTCCACCTCTGTATTTGATAGGTATCCTATTACTGTTTATCAAAATCTCACCTTTTCAACAGTAAACCCTTATTGTATTATAGATCATCAAATACCATAGAGGTTTTTGTTTGCCTGTTAATTTAGATTTCTTGGTCTATACGAAGGCATTTTAGGTCTTCGTTCTTCAGTCGTATAATCACCTGTCCACCTTATGGCTGCATCGCCTTTGAATTTCATGGATGCCTCATACACATCATCACGCGATTTGCTATGAACTTGAACTATCCCCGACACGAGGTGAGTAGTATTAGGGCGAGTTTCAGGTTCAATAATAAACAGCCATTCGTTCGGGTATTTCTTCGTCATCTCCTCAACGGTCATTCTTTCGCCAGTCATTGAAAACCTCCATTAGTTGCTGAACAAAGACGTATAAGATTCAGGACATATATTCGTTTTATTCTCCGTAAATAATTTTGGAAATTGTATTTCCATACAGATATTTAATCACAGCTAAATAACACTTAAATTGTGGCTTTCAAATATTATGTGATAATATTTCCCATGGTGATTATACCATACAACTTGCTATTTATCAATAAAGCTTTAATATTTTCAGAATGGACGTAAATTTAAGTATCTCCGTTTAGAATTTTGTCCTTTCAAGACTGCTTCCTTTATCCCCAATTCGCATGCCACAAGTGCATGCGATGGCGAGGGGAATGCGTCTATCCTGCTTGATATAAAACTTGCACTTTTCTATCTAATGTGTTAATTTAGATTAAAAGGAAAGGAAACATCATGCCAAAAAGACGCGAAACCACAATCACAAATGAACTGGTGAACATCTTACGCCACATGCGCTACGGATGGGAACTCGAAACAGAAGTTAACGCTTTCATTAAAGGCAACAACGAACTTGACGCTATCGTTATTGAACGTGGAAGAGAACCTGTCGGCATTGAAGCAAAGTTTGACACCACGACGAATGCCAAGAATCTCATAACACAAGCAGAGGACAGACTTGTTCTCGAACTTGAAACGGAATACCACGTCGTTGGAAAAACCCTCAACAACGTCATGGCAATCCTATATCCAGATCGTTTTAAGACGATGCCGGGAAGGGATGTCAATTCACAACTACGTTCTGCGGATGACCTTCAGTACAAACTTGTCAATACCGTCGGTGACACCGTTGCACATTTCCCCGAAAACGGATGGGCAACAGGTACAGTTGCGGACATAGCAAATGCGCTCCGCGTGGGTGCAATGCCGAACTCTCACCTTGAAGCGGCAGCTGAAGAGATGGAGAAAAGCGTCAACAAGGCAGCATATCTACTTGAAGATGCTATCGTTGAACACCCTGCTATCGGCAAGAAAATTGAGACTATTCTGCACCAAGAGGTCTTTTCTGAGGAAGATTCGTCTGCATCGCGACTCCCCAACGTCCAAACGCTCCGTATGGCAGCACTGATTATCACCGATGCTTTTGTCTTCCAGAGTTCCCTTGCTGGTAAAGCAGAGATGGAATCTGTCCGTTCTCTCCGTCAACTTCTGCCGACAATTGATTATGCCGATGTCGATGTCATTGATGACTGGAACACAATCCTTAAGGTTAACTACCGTCCCATCTTTGAAGATGCCCGTAATCTCGTTGAGGCACTTGCGACTGATGATAGACTTGTCAAACATATCTTAAGGCTTCTGTGTGAGGCTGCCAAAGACCTTGTTGATACCGGTATCGCACAGATACACGAACTCGCGGGTATTGTGTTCCAAAAACTCATCACCGACAGAAAATATGTAAAGGCGAACTACACCCTACCCGAAAGTGCGGTGCTGCTCTCTACGCTTGTGATGCCTGAACTGCCGAAAGGCAAACTTCCGAAAGTCGCAGATTTCGCTTGTGGTACAGGCGCGCTGCTCAACGGTGTCTATCAACGCATTTTATCACTGTATGAACAATCGGGTGAAAATGGTAGGGAGATCCATCAAAAAATGTTAGAGGAGAACCTTGCAGGAGCAGATGTGATGCCGAATGCGACGCACCTTACGGCTGCTGCGCTTGCAAGTACATATCCAAGTATCAAAATCGGTGGGACTCAAATAGTAACTGCACCTTACGGGGTCATGGATAGTGGAGGTTACGCGATCGGTTCATTGGAATTGCTTGATGATATGAAACTGTTTGATACGGAGGCTGAACAGGTAGGCGGTGAGGAAAATATAGTGGTTAAACTCCAACAGCAGTTCCCGCACGGTGAAATTGATATTGTTATACAAAATCCTCCTTTTACGAAACCTGGAACAGATCAAGGTAGTAGTATACCAAAAACGACATTTCAAGGTAGTGATCGCCCAGAGGAAGATAAGAAAGCAATGCAGGCTGAGCTGCGAAGTAAAGACTCCCGCATAGCACATGGATTGAGCGGACTTGCCTCCTACTTTGTTGACCTTGCAGACAGGAAACTTAAACACGGTGGCACCATGGGTTTCATCTTGCCAGCGACGATTCTGGCATCATCTACTATGCAAAAAATGCGAGACATGCTGGCAACAGAATATCACAACGTCGTGGTAATTACTATTGCTGAAGCAAAATCAGAGGACGCGGCGTTTTCCGCGGATACTGGCATGGCAGAATGCATTGTAATAGCAACGAAGGGGGCAGGCAAAAACAGTGAACGAGGGAAATTCGTGTGTCTGAACCAACGACCTCAAAGCTTATTAGAAGCAATGGAAATAGCGAAATATGTTAATAGAAACGAGAGTACACGACGGTTAGAGGATATCCCCAGTGGTGGTGATATGATTAAAATTGGTAATGACATCGTTGGGCAAATGTTAGACTGTCCACTTCCGCTTGGTAAAAGTTGGGGAGTGTCCCGCGTAAAATCAATGGCGTTGATTCAATCTGCCTACAGTGTACAAAAAGGGGTTATACACCTACCCTTGCAAACAACAAAGGTTAATGTTTCTATTTGTCGTGTAGAGGATATAGCGCAGGTTGGATGGCACCCAGAAAGTGTCTATGGAAAAGACGGACCGTTTGACATGGTTAAAGGTGATGCTAAAGGCGATGGATATCCTTGCCTATGGAGTTTGAATAGAGAAACGCAGCGATCTATGCTTGTTGAACCTGACTCTAAAGGTATTCCGCGCGGGAACGCAGAAGATAATCTTCGGAAAATCCTGACTAAAAACAGTAGAGCTCATTACAATTTGTACTTGAGATTCAATGCTAACTCAACCCTGGTACTCGTAACGGCGGCACCTGCGGTTGGAGTTAACAGGTTAACTAACGTTGCCTTTGAAAACCCACAGCATGAAACCGCTTTTGCTCTGTGGTGTAACTCAACATTGGGCTTAATGTGTCATTGGATGCATGGTGGCAAACAACAGTCGGGCCGTGGTATTCTAACGCTCAAAACATTGGAAACACTACCAACGCTGGATGTGCGTGAACTCTCCGATGCGGCGCTAGCAAACGCTGACGCAATCTTTGAACGGTTGAAATATAAGCGGATGCTGCCTGTCAATGAATGTGCTCATGATCCCGTGCGCGCGGAATTAGATCGTTCTCTGTTGACTGATGTGTTGGGCATTACAAGTGATAGTATGCTAAAGTCCATGCAGACTCTGCGCGAGATGCTCTGCGCTGAGCCGAGTATTCACGGTGGGAAGCAGTCTAAATGCGATCTTGATGCGGAGTTGGTGGGGCTTAAGCGGAAGGGAGTTGCTTTTCCAAGTTGGTATGATGAGGAGTAAATTTAAGAACTTCATAACGAAAATTAAATACAGTGCTGAGCGAATTGCTTTCATAAAGGTCTTTGACATAGGATGCGAAATGTGGTATCCTATTTATATCTTTAAACTTCGGAGATATATGATGAATCGTGACACTATTTTTACCGTAAAAAATGAGGATCTTAGTCGGCTTAATGCAGATTCTGCAGTTGAATTTTTTCAGAAGTTACTTTGGGCAGAAGCACGTAGAAGCGGGATAGAACTTAGTAAGATTAACATATCTCGCCGCGTGAATGTCCGAGACGGGGGAATTGATGCCAATGTTGGCGAAACCCAAATCGAATCAGGCACAGGGATAATTAAGTCGGGCAAAACCAGTTATCAGATAAAATCGGGGATAACAAAGCCAAATATAAAAGATGAACTTTTCGGTAGAGAAGATCTGAAGGAAGGTATCCAAGACTGTCTTAATCCTGATAGCACCTACGTTTTGGTATGTACTGGTATTGATCTCGTTTATAGCGAACAGATGGAAATTGTTTCTAAAATTAAAGAGTACTTAAAACCGTATGGTGAGCCGCAGCCAAACGTTGAGGTGTGGAGTCAAAATACCTTAGTCGGATTTCTGGAGTCGTTTCCATCATTAGCGTTATGGGTTAATGGAAACGATAGAGGTATTTTTCAAACACATCGGAGTTGGTCTCAAGATGGTACTATGCAAGTTCCATTTTTCCCTGGACAATCACAAGATGAGTTAATTCTGGAAATTCAGAACAAATTGCGAGAAAAGCAGAACGCAGTTCACGTGCGGGTGTTAGGTGAACCCGGTATCGGCAAAACAAAACTCGTTTTGGAATCTACAAGGACAGAAGATTTATCTCCGCTTGTTATTTACTGCAGAGCCTCTGAATTTCTTCAAGACAGAACTTTAATGAATGCAATCCTTCGAGACGACAACCCGTTCTCTGCTATTCTTGTAATTGATGAGTGTGATGCGGCCGATCGATTTTATATTTCGAATAAATTGGAACATCGTGGGGCTCGGATTAAGATGGTTAGCATCTATAATGATTACGATCCGATTGCCGGTGAAGGTATTTCTGAATTTGAAACAGAACGTTTAGAAAACGAGCAAATTCTTACTATCATTCAAGAGTACGACGTTTCCAGAGAACAAGCAGAACGATATCTGCAATTCTGTGATGGTTCACCTCGAATGGCGCACCACACAGGCAAAATTTTAGCCAGTCATCCAGGAGATCCATCCCAATTACTGAGTGATGACTATCTCTATAGGAGTTTCTACGTTGACTTTAGAAGAGAGGATCCGAATAGTAGAGAGGTTCAACAGCGAGAATTAGTGCTTCAGTATATCGCGCTTTTTAAACGTTTCGGTTTTGGACAACTTGTCATCACTGATGCTCAAGCAATCGCCGAAAAAGTTGAAGCAGCTGATAAAGATATTACTTGGAGCAGATTTCAGAATATTGTTGATAATCTGAAGAAACGTAAAATCCTCCAAGGTGGGAGTACCCTCTATATCACACCAAAAGCTCTTCAGATCAAATTATGGGTAGAGTGGTGGAAAATTTATGGAGCCGCTTTTGACTTTGAAACCTTCAGTCAAGGCTTAACGCCTAAATTGATTGAATGGTTCCATGAGATGTTCCGGTACGCAAGGGAATCTCCACCAGCATTGCAAATTGTTCAAGACCTCCTCGGCCCAAATGGTCCTTTCCAGAATAGTGCATATCTGAACACAAGGGAGGGTAGCCGTTTTTTTCTGGCACTGACTGAGGCGGATCCCAAACCTGCATTAAAGTGCCTGATGCGAACGATAGGTACCCTTGATAAAGAAAACCTTTTACAATTCAAAGATGGACGAAGAGACGTAATATGGGCACTTGAAAAGATTGCTATGCGCAGAAATTTGTTCGTTGATGCGGCACGTTTACTTCTTGCACTCGGCGAAGCAGAGAACGAGCCTTATTCAAACAATGCCAGTAGTGTATTTGTTGGGCTCTTTTCGCCAGGGCCTGGTAGAGTTGCTCCAACCGAAGCACCTCCAGCAGAACGTTTTCCTATCTTGAAAGAAACGTTTGAATCCGAGTCAAAAGAACGCCGGGCTCTTGCCTTAAAAGCTTGTAATGCTGCATTAGAATCAGAACATTTTATGGGAGGAGTAGGTTCAGAGTATCAAGGGTTACGCGATGCTCCTAAACCTTGGGAACCCAAAACATACGGTGAACTTTGGGAGGCTTACCGTCAAGCATTACAACTTCTATCCGAACAATTAACCCGTTTGTCTCAAGATGAATCTAAAGAGGCTGTAGATGGTTTCCTCGGACGTGTGGATGCACTCGTGGGAATCCCGGATCTCAGTGATATGGTTGTGGATACGGTGATAACAATTTTCCGCAAAGGGTATGTAAATCAAAAGGAGATGATTAAAACAATAAACCGCATCTTGTACTATGATGACAGTTATGACAACAACCTTCCGATTGAGATTCGACAACGTTTTGAACAACTTCAAGATGAATTAGTTGGTTCTGACTTCCATTCCCTGATGCAACGGTATGTTGGAATGGATTTGCTTGAAGACCACCTTGAAGCAAATAAAGATGGAGTAGATCGGGTACAACCCCATCTTGAAAAGCTGGCCCAGCAAGCCGTTGAAGACCCAACACTTCTGCAAGCCGAACTCTCATGGCTTGTAACAACTGAAGCAAAAAATGGATACAAGTTTGGATATGAACTGGGAAAAATAGATAATCGTTTTTGCCTTCTGCCAATACTTTTGGATGCCCAAAGAAACGCAGCTGACAATGCAAGTGTCTATTTTCTGGGGGGCTATTTCCGTGTAATCTTTGAGAAAAACTTGGCACAGTGGGAAGAACAACTTGACGTACTAATTGAAGATACAACACTGAATGTGATGATTCCAGATATCACACATCGTTCAGGTTTGACAGATCGAGCGGGTATACGTCTTCTCAATCTCGCTAAAGATGGCACCATCGGCATTAATCATTTTCGCACTTTTATTTATGGCAACGCCACTAAAAACTTATCTGAGGAGGTATTCACAACGTGGATTGAGTTTTTACTGAGTTTCATGGACAAATCTGCTGTGTCAATTGCATTGAGTCTTTACCACCACTATTATGATCGCCGGAAACCAAGGATGGCTTTACCGCGAGACCTGACGTTCCGTTTGCTCACACATTCGTCACTATTTGAAGAGTCAGACAAAGAGTTGCTCGGCCAAATGATGGAGTATCATTGGACAGAAATTGGAGAAAAGTTTGTGCAACTCTATCCAGAAAAGAATTTAGAACTTGCAAAGATAATGCTTGCCCACTTTGGTGAAAAAGGATCAATAGTTGGTAATTACTCGCGAACCTGCTCAGTGTTGACAGAATTGACAAAACGGCATCCTACACAGGTTTGGAAGTCCGTTAGCAAACACTTAGAGACACGAGATCATTTTTCAAGAATGTTTGCTCTTGAAAAATGGTTAAGAGAAGCGGATATTTCTACAACAGAAAAAGAAAAAGGGGCACTAACACTCATTCCACGCGAAAAAATCTGGGAATGGGTTGATGGCGACATAGAAAATCGCGCAAAATATACAGCCTTTAGTCTTATTCCTAAAAAACACTTAGCAGAAGAATGGAAAACTTCTCTGGTGCGGGCATTTCTCAAACGTTATGGGATGCGAGAAAATGTCCGCCGCGCTTTGATGGCGAATTATCTGACAGGTGTGTGGTCAGGACCTGCAAGTTCACGCTATGAAAGAAAAAAACAGGATCTGCTCCGTATTAAGAACACCGAAGACGACAAAGATATAAAACTCTGGATTGACGACTTTGTAGATGGTTTAGAAAAAGAGATTGAGCGTGCAAAAGTTGAGGAAGAAAGGGAGTTTTAGAAACTTTCTCATAATATCAAGTCCAAAAGCAAAGGTCCAAACATGCAAATAGAAGATTACATCAACTTTTTGGCAGAAGATGATATTCGCATAAAAGGAACACGTATAGGTATAGAATCTGTTCTATATGAGTATATTTACAATGGCAAAACACCAGAGGAGATTGATCAACGTTTCCACACGGTGACATTAGAACAAGTCTACGCCACAATTTTATATTTCCTTCAAAATCAGCAAAAAGTAAGTCCTTATTTTGTGGATTATCTGGAATTCTGCCGAAAGGCACGAGAAGAACAGGCGAAAAATCCGTCACCCGCTGTTGTTCGCCTGCGTAAGATTTTAGCAGAAAGACGAAAAACAGATAATAATCCGTACCCGAACATTCCAAAAAGCAGTCAGGTGTAAGGGAAGGAGAGATAATCAGATCCGTCTTTCGTATTCATCATGTTTTCCAATCCAAAACCAAATAATCGTACCGTTTTCTTCATATCCTAAAGCTCTGTAATCGTCAGTAATACGTAATGACCAAAGACCAGAGACTTTTTTGAAATGAAGTGATGGATATAAGGGGTTTTCTTGTGGGATTTGAAATTGTTTGGCGGCACGTCTTTGGACATTTGTCGGAAGTTTTTGCACCAAAGATCGTCACAAATCGTGTAAACTGCTACAATGGTTAAGTCTATGGGATTTCTCCTTTTGTCTTTTTATGATAAAAACATTATAGAGCAAATCCCATGGATTTAGAAGTATTTTATAGGTGGCAACTTATGTTATTTTACTATAAATTCTACTTCGTGGGTTTCGTCCAAAAAATCGGCAAGTTTCGTTCCTGTTTTATTCGTGATTGACTTTTATTAGATTAGATAAAGAGACAGACAATTGTTACGCTTAATCTGGATATGCTTGCAATATTATACCATATTTTCTGAAATGATGTTATAATTGTAAAATAACAAAACAATCCGTCAACCAACACAAGTTGCAATTGTAGAGAAACGGAAAAAAGTCCAGTTAGGAGGAACATTGCGTGATTCGTGAGGCTATTCAAAAAGTTGTTGAGGGAAACCCTTTAACTGAAACAGAGATGATTGAAACCATGAACGAAATTATGGAAGGGGAAACGACAGATGCCCAAATTGCTTGCTTCTTAACCGCATTACGTCTTAAAGGAGAGACGATAGATGAAATTATCGGTGGCGTTCGCGTGATGCGTGAAAAATCAACGCGGGTACCAACAAAGCAGCCGTTAGTAGTTGATACCTGCAGTACGGGTGGTTCTGGGTTACACTCGTTCAATATTTCAACGACCTCAGCGTTCGTCGTTGCGGGGGCAAATGTACCTGTGGCGAAGCACGGTAACAGAGGCGTAACTCGGCAGAGCGGAAGTGCGAATGTCCTAATGGCATTAGGTGTGAATATAGAGATTCCACCAGAACATATTGGGCAGTGTATTGATGAGGTTGGTATCGGTTTTCTATTCGCGCCGATGCTGCATGGTGCGATGAAATATGCAATTGGGCCACGGAGAGAAATTGGTATCCGCACTATTTTCAATACAATTGCCCCCCTAACCAATCCAGCAGGTGCGCGGGCACAGGTACTTGGTGTCTACGCATCGGAACTGACAAAGTTACACGCGAATGTGCTCAACAATCTTGGCACACAGCATGCGTTTGTAGTGCATGGAAATGATGGCTTAGATGAGATCACCACGACAACTACCACGCGCGTTTCTGAACTTATAAATGGTGAAGTGAAAACCTACACACTTGATCCGACAACCCTTGGGATTCCGAAAACAGAACCAGAGTCGTTACTTGGTGGCACACCGGAAGAAAACGCAGAAATAACGACACGTATTCTTAAAGGTGACAAAGGACCTAAACGAAATATTGTGCTGTTGAACGCTGCTGCTGCGATTGTTGCCGGTGGAAAAGCGGATAACCTTCAAAACGGTTTGGAACTTGCTGCTGATTCTATTGATTCTGGAAGCGCATTGGAAAAATTGGAAAGCTTGAAATTCGTATCAAATAAATAACCGTGCCTTTATGATATTAGACACTATTATTGCTCATAAACAGAAAGAACTTCAGATCGAACAGAAGCAGGTGCCGTTTAGCACATTAGAAGCGAAGTTAGCGAATCTCCCGCCAACAAAGGATTTTCATCATGCAATTGCACAATCCGATGATATCCATCTCATTGCCGAAGTAAAGAAAAAATCCCCAAGCAAAGGGGTTATCCGAGAAGATTTTGACCCTGTTCAAATAGCTGAAACTTACGCTGATAATGGCACTGCAGCTATTTCTGTGTTGACAGATGTTCAGTTTTTTGATGGAAGACTTGAATATCTCACCTTAATTCGCGAAGTTGTAGATATGCCACTGCTGCGAAAAGACTTCACAATTGACCCTTATCATATCTATCAAGCGCGTGTTGCAGGTGCGGATGCGATTCTCCTTATTGTAGCGGTGTTAACACCTAAGCAACTGCGCGATTTTATGAACATTGCTGCCTCACTTTCGCTGGCATCTTTGGTAGAGGTGCATACAGCAGCAGAATTAGCGGTAGCGTTAGACGTAGGTGCTAAGATTATCGGTATAAACAATCGTGATTTGCGGACATTTCGGACCGATTTAGCAACGACATTCAAGTTGCGCGAATCTATTCCTGCGGAAAAGGTTGTTGTGAGTGAGAGTGGTATCTACACACGGGCAGATGTAGAGTTGTTACGGGAAGCAGGTGTAAACGCTATCTTAGTCGGTGAATCGCTGATGCGCAGTCCCGATATTGGGGAACAGGTGCGGAGATTGATTGGTTGATATCTACATTAGACATTACTATAGTTTGGACAGTTTTAAGATTTTTAGAGACAAAAAGTAGAAAAGAGAGTATCCTTTCAGTATAATCATATTTTAAGGGGGTAAAAAGTCGTTATTTCAGTGATTTAACCCCTTTATCAGGGGACTTTAAGTAAAAATGCGTAAGTCCTATTATAGTAGAATCCACAATTAAGTTCACACACGAAAGACTACCCCTTTGTCCGCCCGATATTAAAATCAATCGGGCGGACAAAGCCCTCCCACAAGAGGTGGACAACATACCGAATATCAAATCAACGCCGGATGCGCGTGTGACATTCAGCGTCTGCTACTTTGCACCGAGTTTGCTGAGATGATTCTCTGCTTCAACTTTCCACTGTTCAGGTGGATTCAATTTAAGAAATTGTTTCCACTGTTCTTTTGCTAATTCTGTCCGTTCTGTATATTCATACATTAAGGCGAGATTGTAGTTTGCAGTTAAATTGCGGGGTTCCAGTTGCAGCGCGTATTCAAACTGATCGGCTGCTGCGCCAAGCATATCCATGCTGTAAAATACGTTAGCATATACTATAATGGTGGGAACATGCGCGTCGTTTAGATCAAGCGCCTTTTCTAACATATCTTTTGCCTTATTGAATTCCATTTCAGAATTGTAGTAAAGATCGCCGAGACGCTGATATGCTTCAACTGCTTTATCATCAATTGCTATCTCTTTCTCATAAAGCTGGATTGCTTTTTTCCAATTTTGTTCCCGTTCAGCGAGTTTCCCCAGCTGTGTGTGGACACCTTTATATTTCGGATTCAGTTTTATCACCTTTTGGAACGTTTCTTCAGCCTGTCCAAACTTTTCAATCCAAAGTTGCAGCGTTCCAATATGATAGTGTGCCTCTACATTTTTGGGTTCCAAACTCACAACCTGCTTGAAATCCTCTAAAATCTGACTGCTACGATACAGCTTGCTTCCAATCCGTTTATATCGGTTTGTAATCATCCCACGATGAAAATATGCGTCAACGTATCCCGGTTTGAGTTTGATTGTATCAGTATATTCTTTAACCGCCATTTCTGCATACTTATGGAAATCTTCGAGTGTTTCCGCGTAAGTGTCTAACAAGCGGGCGTAACTATAGTGCCATTCAAAATGCTCTGGATCATGTTCGTTTGCTAATGCATAATGATGAAATGCTTGTTGGATATTGTTTTCGTGATCTTCTTCGGGACCTTCCTTGCTCCGTTTTTCAAAGACGACAGCAAGCGTATGATGGACCTTCGGGTGATTAGGTTCCAGGACCAATGCGGGTTGATATACACGGATCATGTTATCTTCATCTTCGCGTTTTTGATAGATGCCCCCGAGTCGGAAGAACGGTTCGGCATTTTTAGGATCAAGCTCAATGGTTTTCTCAAAATACACAATGGCGCTGTCAATATCGCCTTTCTTTTCGTATAACATGCCAGCTTGATATTGTGCGTCAACGTTGTCGGGTGTGAGACGGACGGTTTCCAGAAACGCAGCGAGTGCTTCGTCGGGCTGCTCCAGTGCGACGTGAGAGAGAGCTGTCAGATAGTGTGCTTGTGCGTCCTCTGGATTGATAACGATGATTTTTTTCAACGCATCTATCGCCTTTTGGTGCGATTCTCCATCGCGATAGATATGCACCATCTTGTAAAGCACATCAGGTCGATTCGCATCTAACTGCAACGTTTTTTCATAATAGACAAGCGCGTTTGCTTTATCCTCATTTGCCTCGTAAGTCTGCCCCAAAAGATAGGTAGCGTCAATATCTTTCGGAAATAGGATGAGATGAACGTTTAACGGCTCAACGGCATCTTTATAGTTGCCCGATTCAAAAGCGGTTTTGCCTTGTTCCCAGAAACGTGTGGCTAAATCAGGGTTGAGTTCAAGTGCGCGCCGATAGTGCGTTGCCGCTGTTTCCAGGTCGCCTTGTTGGCGATATAGGTCACCTAATTGGATATGGGAATCGTGAAAGTGCCCGTGCGGTAGTTGCATGTCAAGATGACTTGGGTCTGCTTCAACGATCTCAAGCGTCTTTTTGTAGTGTGTTATCGCTTTCTCTGTATTGCCTGTATCCGCTTCAAGTTTTGCCATATAGAATTGGGAGCGCGGATCATCCGGCAGAACAGCCATCGCTTTATCTAACACATCGCGTGCAGCATCTGCCGCCATTGTTCCTGCGAAGTATGGTTCTAACGGCTCAAAAAAGGAATCTTTGAGAGTAGGTTCACCCGCAACAGCTTTTTGATAATGGGTAACTGCAGTATTGACATCGCCTTGTGCGTAGAGGACATCAGCAACAGCAAAATGTGCGGGGCCGTGGGTTGGATCAATTTTTAGTGTGCGTTGATACAACTGAACTGCGCCCTCTGTGTTGTCTCCCTCAGCGAAAATGACAGCGAGGTCAAAAACATCTGTTGCAGTGTAAGGTTGATATTCCGCTGCTTTTTGATATTCTTGTAGCGCCTCATCAAAAAACTTTTCCTTTGCAAGCACTTGCCCTAACTTGATATAGGCGGGTGCGAATTTTCGGTTGTTTTGAATGGCACGTTCAAATGTCTCTCGAGCTTGATTCAGATTGCCTTGGGCAAGGTAAACCAACCCCCTACCGTAAACTGGGTATTCCCATTTCGGGTTCAAGGTTTGTGCTGCTTCAAAGGATTGGAGTGCTTCGGCATATTTGCCCTGTTTGAGTAGAATTTCGCCTATGTAGTAGTGCGCAGGATATGCCTCTGGATTTATGGTGAGACAGGTTTGAAATTTGGTGAGTGCCTGATCGTATTTTTCCTGTTTTTGATAGATTGCGCCGAGACTATAATGTGCCCAAAACATGGATGGCTCAAGTTGGAGGGCGGTTTCGTAATAACCGATTGCTATTTCTTCGGCATTCTCGTTTTGTTTTGTGTCGGTGAGGGCATAGACGTAACCTAACCCGTAGATGAATGCTGCATCGTCTGATCGATTAACTTTTTCTGTCTCATAGAGTTGGGTAAGTTCTGTGAGGTGTCCCTCTTTTTTCCATTCTGCAATTAATTCACGATGTTTTTGAGGTGCATCTTTTTTCGATTTTAGGACTTTCGCGAAATCTTTTTGCATCTCTTTTTCCCATTTTTCTTGTGCCATAGTTGCGGTGGTAATTGCAAAGATTGTAAGGGATACTATGAGTAAGGTTGTTATTTTTTTCATTTTTTTCTCCTAAAGGTCTATGGTTGTAATTGTTGAATTTACGCTGCAACAGTGAGGTTAGGAAACCTCACCTACCAAGGGGAACTAACAAATTAGTTTTGTTACCTTTCTGAAAGGATTGCCTCAATTTTTGATCGGGTTGGCATCGACGGTGTTGCGCCGAGCACTGTGACTGCGGCTGCACCTGCTGCTATAGAAAATTTCGCTGCCTCATATAGATCGTTGCCATGTGCGAGTGCCGTTGCCAATGCACCGCTAAACGCATCTCCCGCACCGGTTGTATCCACTGCATCAACCGATATTGCCGGAATATGTTCGGATTGCGTTGGTGTGCAAAGCAGAACACCTTGTTCTCCAAGCGTTAACACGACTGCTGAATGTTCATCTGTTGCTATCTGCGTTTGTAATGCTCCTGCTGTAACGAATCTTGCTTCAAGTGTGTTTACAGCATGTCCTGATAGCAGTGCCGCCTCCGTTGCGTTTGGTGTAAGAATGTCCACTTGTGCCAGCAAACGCTGCGGTAGTAGTCGCGCTGGTGCTGGATCAAGTATGACTATTGTATCGTTTGCTTTGGCAATCTCCACTGCGCGTTCGGATGCGTCAATCGGTGTTTCTAATTGTAGCAGCAACACATCTGCATTTGCAATGCTATCTTTCGCTTCGTCTATATCTGCGGGCGTGATCCGCATATTAGCGCGTGGCACAACGATAATGCTATTGTCGCCATCCGGTTCCACAACGATGGTTGCAATACCGGTACCGCTCTCTGCATCGGTTTTGACAAACCGTGTGTCAATCTGTTCGGTTTCCATTGCGGATCGAAGCATCTCACCGAATGCGTCATCACCTATCCTCCCGATAAACGTGACTTCTGCACCTAATCGGGCTGCGGCTGTGGCTTGATTGAAACCTTTGCCACCAGTGAAGATGTCAAACGCTTCTCCAACAAGAGTTTCGCCTCTGTTTGGCATCCGTTCAGCGCGGACCACAAGGTCAACGTTTGCACTGCCGAGGACGGTGACTTTAGGCTGCTGCATCAGTGTTTACCTGTTTTGCTAAATGGTAGCGATATGTTTATTATTCCGATGCGTCTAATCCTTGCAAGAACGTTTCAACGCTGGATGTACGGACTGCTGTGCGATGCAACTCTGTCAATCGCTCAAGGTCCAAAATAGATTCAAGTGCCTGCTCTACAGGTTGCACATCGCTCAACGGAAAACGCTCAGTAAGCACAGACAAAATGTTTGTGACACAATTTTCACGTGCACCTCTGTTAATACCTTGTTTGACACCTTGATCAAAACCTTTTATAAAACCTTGATTATAACCTCTTTCAATACCTTTTTCAATTCCACGTTGTTCTACGATTTTGTAAAAAGGAGATTCTTGCATCATTTTCGTCACCATAAGTATATGAAATTAAGTAGGGTCATAAACTAAATTGTGCTGCGTTGATAGCAAAACAAAAACGGGTTTCTATCCGTTCAATTCTTGTAAGAATGCCTCAACATTTGGTGTGTCAATTGCAGTGAGATGTAGTTCTGTCAAACGATCAAGATCCTCAATAGATTCAAGTGCGACCGATACAGGTTGCACATCGCCCAACGGAAAACGTTTTGTAAGCACTGACAAAATATTTGTGATACAATTTTCACGTGCACCTTGTTCAATGCCTTGTTTTCTTAAATGTTCAATAAAGGGAAAGGGAGATTCTTGCATCATTTCCTCCGATATAAGTGTTTGTATAAATGTAAGGTCATAAGCTAAACTGCTCAACGTTGACAATGCAAACAACAACGTTCCACGCGTCTGTGAGTCAACGGGTGCGCTAACTGTCTTCTCAACACATCTTTCCAACCATGCTTCCGTGTTCATACCCTCAGGGGGCTTCATTAAAGGCGTAAATGGTAAAAGTCCAACCGATGCTGCGTCTAAAAACGATTCACCCTCCAAATCCGCCAACCGAATCACCTGATACCCGTGCCGCAAACCAAACGCATCACTTCCATAACGATAACCGCCCGGGTCAGTCTGTCCTGCATTTGGACTAAGATATATCACCACTGAATACACAGGGAGTTCATGCCTTAACAAGAGTTCACCTGCGTAAGAGAGCATACGCAACGGCATCGGTTTATCTCTACTATCCTCCGTTTGCACCTCTATATGCAGAAGGACTGTTTCATTGTGCCATTGCACCTTAAATGTCATGTCATTGCGATGCACCTTCACCGTTTGTTGCTCGGTGTCAAGTGTCTCTAAAACTTTAACATCGGGTGTCCGAAAGGATAGCCTGGCGAATTCATCGGCAAACCTATCCATCAGATGCTTCACGATTTCATCATATTGTGCCATGCTATGTGTTATGCCTTTTCGGACAAATTCTTTTATTGATTATACTTGATGGGGTGGTGGGTTGTCAAGGGAAGTTTCAACTGAATCACGTAAAATGCCGCTCCTATTTAGGAGCGGCAAATTAACCTATAATGTAGGCACTTTTGTAAGGTACATTATTCCAAGTGAACTATCCAGATATGGCAGTTTTCATATCTTCAACTTGTTGCCACATCTCGTTGACTCTTTCTTCAGTTTGTGCAGGAACAAGGAAATTTACCCACTCATTTTTTAGATCCAGGACATCATTTTCGTCAAAATCCTCTAAGCCCAGGATCCACTGTTGAATTATCTGTCCGCAACGAACCGCTTGTGTTCTTTGCTCGCTTCGCATAGTCCAATTTCCTTTTGCATTACGTACTAATAGGAAATGTTTCCAGGGTGCTTGATGGAGTTTCCATTCTAATTGATTAAGTCCGATTAATGCCTCACCGACAGCATCAGGTGTAGGATTTTCTGGATCGGGAAGACGTTTGTCAAGTGATGTCCTAACGATTTCTGCCAGCATCTGTTGCCCGATAGGCCAAAACAGCAAGTGATCTGTTTCTTCTCCGTTATCATCATCTTCTACAAGGTCATGCACCCGCATCTGCGTAGGGACGTTATGCAGATCAGGAATTTCAGCCAGTAAAGTATTCCAATACATTTCCAATTCATTATAGAGCTTTTCAATGTATTCCTCAGGTGGGCGGAACCGTTTAAATAACTTTTCATCCTCACCTTCTGCATTGCTGGGGCCCCACCCCATAGTTTCTCTCTGGTGCGATCGCAGCAATGTAATATTCATTTCGTACAAAGCCTCAAGACTGGTAAAGTGCGAATCGTTAACTGATAGGTTTTTGCTCTTTGTTTTAATGCGCGTTGACCTTTCCTCTTGCAACTCAGGTGATTTAAAGAAAGCGTTATTCGTAATCAGTTTTCTCGTGAGAATAGCAAATGTATCGTCCTCGTCCATCATAATATTCGTAGCATTATCTGTCTTCTTAGCATAACGGTTGAGATTTGTAAATAGCCGCCGGTACTTTTGCATGAATGTTGCATTAGAATCTGACTGACTTGGGACAACCACGATGACCGAAAACTCATCACTTTCAAAGTCTTCAGGTGATCCGTCGGACAACGGGTTTGTCTGATCTAATAGAGTCTTAATCGCTGACAATTGATACTGACCGTCTAAAGCATAATACTTCTGAGTTCCATCAAACTTCAAGAGACCAAATGCATCATTTATCCGTTGATCTTCACGAAAAATTACAAATTGCGGATCTTCTGTGATTTCAATAGGATAAAACATTGGGTTTCCTTCAAGTGCTGCGACAACAATTGAGGAAAAGAAACGATAGGGTTGACGTTTTAAATATTCTACGATTTCCTTGTAAACGCTGGTTTCTCGCAATGTCCGTTGCATTTCTTCGTCTAAGGTGCGTTGAATTGATTTGTCAAAGATGTTTTCGTCATATACTGTCGATGCAAGCTGCACATTATCAGCCAATTCGCGCGCATTCATTTTTACGACATAATAGTTCCACTCACCCATTTGTGAACGTAAAGCTGGATACAGATTCATTAATCCAATCCTCCATTAGATATGATAGTTAGTAAACATCAAGCGGGACGCGATGCTGTTATCCTTGCTGGAATACTTTCCTCTCTGAGATTTGCCGGTGGACCGAAACATTGTATAAGACGCGCCTCAAGTTCACGTACTTGATCACGATTAACTTCGGTATACCAATATTCAAGGTTATCACCAAAACATTCTTTTGCATCTCTAACACCTCTCATAGGTCTGCTGCAGTGCCTAACAAATCGGGCGCGGACAGAGACCTCCGACCTACCGACATAAATGACTTCATACAAATCTTCAAAAGGGCGTTGGTTGAAATTCATCGTTTTAAGTTTAAGACAAATGGCATATACACCAGGCCTCTCTGGGACTTTATCTTGATAAAGTGTGTCTAATTTTGTCCGTGACCAATGGGTATCGCTTATCACTTTTAGTAAATCTTCCCAGTTCTGCTTTTCAAGTGTCCAACCGTTACGCATAATATTCCTAATTCGAGAGTTCGTTATCACCTATGACAAATAGAAAAAGGATCCTTGTTATCATGAATATCAGTTTGGATGTCTGCGAGTCACCGATTCGGTGTTTCTGATCCTTTTTGGACAAATTCTTTTATTGATTATACTTGATGGGGTGGTGGGTTGTCAAGGGAAGTTAGTGTCAGTTGATTGTGGTTTCCATTCCAGAGTTGTGAACTCTGATATGGATTACTCCGTCTTTACGGGTCGTCAACACATATCTTTTCGCATATCCAGTATTATATCCGGCAGTTCTACTTTTGACTACGCGACCTTGAGCGTAGTTATTGTATTTATTAGTTACACTCGTATCAGTTTCCGGTCCATCAGAAACTATTACGAGATCAGGTTTAAAATATTTGAAGACATCGCCATGGAATCCTGCTTCTCGCCCATGATGTGACGCAATGAAAATAGTTGTTCCTACAATGGCTTGTTGGAAATCCTTACTTTCTAGGAGTGCTTTCCAACCAGCAGTTTCAATATCACCCGGGATAATAATCTTCTCATTTGCATATTTTATAACTGAAACAATGCTGTAATTATTGAGGTTTTTCGTTCCACTCTTGCTCTGACCAAAGAAACTCATTTGTACTCCACCGTAGTTTAACGGATTTGACGGATCCAATTCCGCAGAAAGTGGAAAACGGTAAGTACGGTCCAATTGTAAATAAAGTTTCACGAGATTCAAATACTCATCCTGATTAGAACTATTAATCAATTCTGAATCAATGTAATTTGGGCGGAGTAAGACCTTAGGTTCAAGTCCTAATTCGATCATATTGGGAATATCCTTTATATGATCAGCATGAGGATGAGAAATCACGAGATAGTCTAGACGATCAACTTGCCATTTATGTTTTAGATAGCTTAATGGACTAAACTCTGTCTTGTTCGTATGACTCCCTGTGCCTATATCAAACATGATATTTTTATCATTAGGAGTTTTCATATAAATAGCGTTTCCGTGCTGGACATCCCAAACGACAATTTCGAGGTTAGAATTCATGATGATTTTTCCTTTAAAAATACGTGTTTTACCAAAAGAAACTGTCCTATAAGAACAGATAACCCACAAGTTATAGGCAGAAAAAAATACAACCATAAGCTAGGTTTTGCCGCCATAACAAAAAATAAAATACCAAAAGCAAATGAAATGCTATTTACAACTCCTAACAAGAATAGGGTAACTAAGTGTGTACTTTTAGGGTTAAACATTTTAGGTTCATCTGGATTCGTAGGAAAAACACTTTGAATACTTGAAGCAAGACTGCCTCGTTTAAACAAAGTACCCCTGATAGTATTTGCTTGTCTAGCAGCAATTACGAAATAACTTCTATTTTGAGCAAGCATCGCAACGCTGGCAATTCCAACTAAAAAAGAAATGATGAGAAAACTGCCAAGAAAGATTGGCAATTCAAGTGTTACGGTATTAGACTGCTGATCGCTAATATATAGATAACGGTAGATAGCGAATACTAAAGTGCCGATAACAGAGTGGTACGAAGCCGCAAATCTCATGTGGGAGACTCTAATGTTGTCGTAGTGTTGGATTAAATCAAGGGTTTTTCCATGTTCTACTAATAAGAAATCAATGCCTTCTTGTTCGTTCATTGACGTTTCTCCTTGTTTGTGTAATTTATCGCTGGCAACGGTTACTGCACTAAAACCGAGAATTACAATTCCCTATAATTCCCTTGAAACACCTCTTTGACGTGCCAACCGATAAACTCCATGTCTGGATAGTAAGATCGCCTTTGCGGGAAATTGATTTTTTGCCCATGAAAATCCATAAGCCATTCCTTAAAGCCTTTTGTTCCGTGTGCATCATCTGATACCAAGATTTGACGTTGTTTGGACAATGTGAAAGCCCCACGGTCAAATAACTTGTGATGTAGAGAACAAAGAGCTAATCCATTCACCGCTACATCAGGTCCGCCTGCTTTTTGCCATTTGATATGTGAGGCTTCTAATGCGACAGGAGAATCACCCAATTTCACATCAAAACCGCAGACAGCACATTTGTATTCATAAGCCCTGAGGATGTTTATGCGGAAATTGGATGGGCGCGTTTTCGTATCAAAAGTTTGTAGCGGTAATTCAATATCAACTGCTTGTAAAATATCTTCATGGAATGATGCAGGAAAGTGAGCATCCAAAAGACTATGGATTATTTCAACTGTGAGATCGGAGTCGTTTTGAAGTTGTTCTGATATAGTCTCGTGAAAACCACCTAAAACGTTGTAGTTTCTTAGATCAGTTACATACGCATCTCCGCTTGCGGTTTCTTGAATGCTGTCCCTATGGGTGACTTCCCAAATTCCATCGTTTTGTAATCGCCAAAACGGGAAATGTGGATAATAGCTATTACGTCTCGGACCGAACTCTCTCAGTAAATTTTTAAGATTTTCCTCTATATCATCAGTATAAGAAATAAGTCTATCTTCGCCGCGTAGCAATTTGCCAATGGCATAGAGAACCAATAGGGGTTTGTGTGGTGCTCTTTCTCCACCACTACCCCACTGACGTAAGGTATTAAATTTCTCAAGAATTTGTTCTCTATTCATACAATTATTATATCACAACGATAGAAAAATATCAATGCCAATTTGAAAGGAATCAGAGACATTCAATTGTTGATATTTGCTTCATCATAATGCTCCTCTAATTTTTCTTGACATTTTCAAAATTTCATGTTATTCTTATAAAAAATTTTATTCCAAATAGGACGTTGGTTTTGAAATCCTTTTCGCCAACCGCATCCCTATACTTAAGAACAAAAAGACGTAATGATTGAAGTTAGAGAACTCACAAAATCTTACGGTCCAACGCTTGCCGTTAATCACGTTTCATTTGACGCACATGCTGGAGAAGTTGTCGGATTCATCGGCCCTAACGGTGCTGGCAAGACGACAACCATGCGCATTCTGACCTGTTATCTGACTGCGGACGCTGGCAGTGCGACCGTTGCTGGCTACGATGTGCTTGACCATGCCATTGATGTCAGAAAAAACGTAGGGTATCTGCCCGAAAGCGCACCACTCTATGTGGATATGGGAGTCGTTGAATACCTCAAGTTTATGACAGAAATTCGCGAAATTCCCAAAAGTCAACGGAAAGAACGGCTCAGATCGGTCATTGACATCTGTGGACTTGAGGGCGTTATTCAAAAAGACATTGGTGAACTCTCTAAAGGTTACCGACAACGCGTCGGTTTAGCACAAAGCCTTATCCACGACCCACCTATTCTGATTTTAGATGAACCCACCTCTGGACTTGACCCAAGCCAAACGATTGAAATTCGGAATCTGATTAAAGAGATTGGGAAAGAAAAATTGGTGCTGTTCAGCACACACATTCTGCCGGAGGTAGCTGCTACCTGTACCCGAATCTTGATTATTCACCAAGGGGAACTTGTGGCAAACGGCACGCTGGAGGAACTTGTCAGTCAGGTTCAGAGTGAAGACAAGTTACAAGTTGCAATCCGAGGTTCAGAAGAGGCAATTACACCGAAACTGAAAACGTCAGACAGTATCACTGGCGTTGTGCATGTCAAAACGGACGACGGTGTTGTGAGATATGAAGTCACAATAGCACAAGAAGGTTACGATGCTGCCGGTGGCCTATTCAACGCTGCTGTCCAAAACGGTTGGGATTTGGTTGAACTGCGACAAGAATCTGTTGATTTAGAAGACGTATTCCTCCATTTTACATCTGGACAGATCAGTGATAAGGTCCCTGCTACAGAATTGTCAAGAGAAGAGGTCTCTACAGAAGAAGAGTAAATTTAAGGTTAACGTTTCCGGTTTTTATAACCGAGCGCACCGCATACCAAAATAGAACACTATGCAGAACATCAACGCGATTTTCAAAAAGGAATTCAGAAGTTATTTCAACTCACCTATTGCGTATATTTTTATCACATTTTTCCTCGGGATTTCCTCGTGGTTTTTCTTTCGTGCTTTTTTTCTCGTAGGTCAAGCCGAAATGCGAGGATTTTTAGGGTTAATGCCGTGGATTTTTCTTTTTTTCATCCCTGCTGTAACGATGAAACTTTGGGCAGAAGAGAAAAAATTGGGTACAGCTGAGATTTTAATGACGTTACCTATTCGGGATTACGAGGTAGTTCTTGGGAAGTTTTTAGCAAGTTTCGGATTGCTTGTCGTAACGGTTCTATTTTCACTCTGTCTTCCCTTTTCGATTATGTACCTTGGCGACCCAGACGGTGGCACTATTGTATGCGGCTACCTCGGACTTTTATTAATGGGTGGAGCTTATCTCGCGATTGGGCTTTTCGCTTCAACGTTGACTGAGAATCAAATTATCGCCTTCATTTTGGGAATTTCTGTATGTTTCGTTTTTCTGATTATTGGTGAGGATTTTGTACTCTTTAGCACGCCCGATTGGTTATACCCAATTTTCAGTTATCTCGGTCTCGGTTCACACTACAGCAGCATTCTACGCGGCGTGATTGATTCTCGCGATATAATCTACTATCTTTCCATTATTGGTTTTTTTCTTTATTTAAGTACTTTATCGGTTGAAAGTCGGAAATGGCGTTAAGATAAGGAGGCAAACTGCTTTGGCTGATAAACGGATCAGATACGGTAGCAATACAGTTGCATTTATAGCACTCATCTTAGGTATCTTGGTACTGGTTAATTTCCTATCCTCACGTCGTTTTATACGTGCTGATCTCACAGAGGATAAACGTTACACTGTCTCAAAAGCAACCAAAAATGTTATTAAGAACCTGGACGATATTGTCACAATCACGGTTTACTTTTCCACAGAACCCGCAGACGTAGCGCGAATCCGCCGTGATGTCAGAGATGTTTTGGACGAATATGCGGCATTTTCCCAAAAACTCCAGATCGATTTTATCGACCCTGCCGATTTTGACGACACACAGAAACAGGAACTCCGTTTCAAAGGTATCCCTGAAGTTCAAGTTAATGTGCGCAGAGAAGACAAACTTGAAATAGTGAACGTCTATATGGCTATTTCAGTCGGCTATAGCGGTAAAGAAGAAGTACTCCCAATTGTACGTTCAACTTCTAATTTGGAATATGAACTCACATCCACAATCCTCAAGGTGACCACGAAGGAAGCGAAAACGATTGGATTTTTGACAGGACACGACGAGTATGATATCAACGCGCAGACACAAGGAAATCAGCAATTTCGCGCGTTTTTGGATAAAAACGGACAAGGACAATATAATCTTACCACAGTCAACCTCCAAGCAGGAGAACCGATTGACCAATCTATAACGACATTAGTTGTAGCAGGACCAAAACAAGCGTTGACAGAACGCGAGAAATACGAGATTGATCAGTTCATCATGCGTGGCGGCAGAACAATTTTCTTGGTCGATCCCGTTACAATGCAACCCGGAACGCTTCAAGCTGCACCTCTCAGCACCGGTTTGAATGACCTGCTTGAACATTACGGTGTTAAGCTCGGAAACAATTTGATTGCTGATTTAGAGGTAAGGCATCACGACAACGTGCGGTTCCAACAAGGAATTGTGACTGTTGTTCGTCCCTATCCCTATTTTGTTAAAATACTTAAACCCAATTTCTCAAAAGAACATGCTGTTACCAATCAATTAGAGGCGTTAACATTGCCTTGGACAAGTTCTTTGGAAATATCGGCAAATGAAGACGTTATCGCTACGCCGTTAGCAATGACGACAAAATTTGGACGAAGTATGCAAGGATTTTATAACTTAGATCCGAGTTTTCCAATTCCGCGGACCGATTTACAAGTTTATACCGTCGCTGCTGCTTTAGAAGGGAAGTTTAAAAGTTTCTATGCCGATAAAGAAGTCCCGGAAGTAGCACCTGCAGTGGATACTGATGGCGGAGATGGAAACGATACATCTACCTCAACACAAGAAACCGAGGAGCGGCCAACTATAACCGAAGGTGTTAAGACACAAATTATTGTCCTGGGAACAGCGCAATTCCTCACACAGTTAAACTCTAACGGTGTTGAATTTTTCTTAAACTGTGTGGATTGGTTGACACTTGGCGATGCCCTCATTGGCATCCGATCTCATGCTATCACCGACAGACCCCTAAAAGATGCATCAGGTTTTGAGAAAAATTTTATCAAATACTTCTGTACTGTCGGTATTCCGCTGTTGGTAGTCCTCTTTGGTTTGATTCGGTATCTCTTAAAAAGGAGGGTAAAACGGTTGGTCGGCACCTACGGTTCACAGTTTTAAACTGTTCCCACAAATTATTAGAACATGCCAACCGAATGGAACAATGAAAAAGAAACAACTTCTGATTTTAGGCGGTATCTTTGTTTTTTTGCTACTCGTCGTCCTAATTTTCGAGAATCCTTTTAGAAAAAGTGAGTATCAAAAGAAAGTTGAAGAGGCAACAGCGCTGTTTCCGAACTTCAATAAGGAACAAGTTACAAAGATAGAAATCATTGCCAAAGGTGAAACCACCATTCTCTCAATGCAGGATGGTAATTGGGTTGTCGCTTCTATGGACAATTATCCCGCAGATAGCGAAGGTGTCAAAGATTTATTGGACAAAGTTGCAGAATTTGACAATGCTAACCACGTCTCTGATAATCCTAAAAATCAGGCGGAATTCCAAATAGATAGCTCCGGTGTTGAAGCAAAATTGATGGGGGCAAACGATAAGGTGTTAGCACATCTGTTTGTCGGAAAAAATACGCCTGGATTCTTAAGCAGTTATGTGCGTGTTGCCGACTCGAATGATGTTTATGTAGCACAAGGTTATCTACAATCTGTTTTTGACAAAGGAACACGAACTTGGAAAGATCGTACCATCTTCAATTTCAACAAAGGCATTGTTACACAGATAAACATAACTTCTCCAGAAGAAACGGTTGAACTGCGGTTAGATGCCGAGAATAAGTGGCAGATGCACCAACCGATAACAGCTGCTGCCAATCAGACCGAAGTTGACAATCTGCTCACCACCTTCAGCCAATTAAAAACTGACGATTTTGCAGAGACAAAAGAACTCGTTGAATACGGATTAGATATGCCAACCTCATCTATCTCTGCAATCCTCAACGATGGAACAACTGCAACGCTGCATGTTGGAAAAGAGGAAGGGGGCAAACTTTACGTCAAACGAGATGATAAAGATTCTATTTTTATGCTGTACAAATCAAATGTTGATAATTTAATACGAAAATCTGATAAATTTATGGAAAATGCTACTCCGCCAGAAACGGAGAACACAAATCCAGCGGAATAAAGATTTGGCTCATGTAAAAGATATGTGCGACTTCTGTTTAATTGTGCTATTAATATCACGTCTGTCACTGTTAAATTTATATCAAAACTTGTCCAACGTAATTATTCTTGACATGAGTCAAAAAATCTGTTAGAATAATAATTAAAGCCAAATATATGAAATTTGGCATAAGAACAATTAAACTGAATTTGCGCGCAATAAGGAGTTACAAAATGATTTACAAGTGTGTTCTTTCCCTTTCACTTGTCTGTTTTATAGTGATTATGACAGGTTGTAGTGCTTTGCTCTTACAACAAGAATGGAGTGAAAACTACGCGCTACTTGATGGTTCTCAATCAACTATTCCACAAATGATTGATGGGGATATCAGTACCGTAGGAAAAACAAAACCAACCGATGGAGCGGTTAGTCCCACAGGCAAAACCGCCTTACCTGAAGTCGTCATAACATTACCAGAAAAGAAGGTTATCCGAAAAGTCGTCATTCACTCGGATAATATTAAGAAGTTTAACCTTTATGTCGATAAAGGCGGTAGTCCAATTTCAGGAACAGATTGGCAGCTGATAAAAGAGGAGCAAAATGCCAAAACCAGCAAGATTGTCATCCGGGTTTTTGACTCATTTCCTACAGATAGTATCCGTCTTGTAGTTTTAGGAACGAAAGATGATGCCTCTTTTACACGGAACGAAGTTGATCTCGCAGCACAAATCAGTACTATTTCAAGTGGCTCTTCGTGAGGGGCTCCAGCCGGGACCGGTGGTCCTCCCAAGCGCATTGCCTCAGCTGAAATTAGTGAAATTGAAATTTATGGATATGTAACTGCCGAAAAAACTGATGACGATCCACGTGAAGAATCTGTAATGTCTCTGTTATTTTAACTCAAGTTGCCACATAGTAGCACAATCTGTATGAAGATTAATTTATTAATTCGGTAATTTTCTATCGTACGAGGCAGGTGTACTCCCCTGCTGGCGAGGTTTCCTAACCTCGCCAAATTACCGATTTATTTTCTTAAACTTCATTTAGATTGTGCCTGTGAGGACGCAAACTAAATGAAGATTGATTTATTAATTCGGTAATTTTCTACCCGTACGAGGCAGGTGTACTCCTCTGCTGGCGAGGTTTCCTAACCTCGCCAAATTACCGATTTATTTTCTTAACTTCATACAGTTTGCGCTGCGGAATTTTGCGAAAAATAGGTCATTTTCTATAAAAAACAGTGTTTGCAGGTCTAAAATCTTATGGCTCATGTTAAGAATAAGTGCAGATGAAATTTAACTTGCATGATTATTGACTTTAGGAGAGGAGTAGCACATACTTTTTACATGAGCCGAAATTTTTAGGAGGAAAAATGAAAAAATGTAATTGTTGGTTATTTGTAATTTGTGCATTACTGATCTCAACGCTCACTGCATGTGATTCAAATGTTGTTTCAAAGGTTTTGACACCTCCAACAAGCGGCAGAACTATCCATGTGACAGGAAGCGGTTCAGTCACAGGTGAACCAGATATTGCAACGCTCAATTTAGGTGTATCCGTTGAGAAAGAGACAGTCGCTGAGGCACGCGAAGAAGCTGCAAGCGCAATGACAGCGCTAATTGATTCTCTGAAAGCAAACGATGTCGCTGAAAAAGATATTAACACTGAGAATTTCAGTATCTACCCACAATATGATTACACGGAAGAGGGACGTGTACTTCGTGGTTACAGAGTAAACAACACTGTTCGAGCAAAAGTGCGGGAATTGGATACCCTCAGTGATGTGATTGACGATGCCGCCGAAGCGGGAGGAGATAATATCGTTCTCAATTCCATTCAATTCATGATTGAGGATACCACTGAATTCCAGAAGCAAGCCCGTAGTTTAGCGGTAAAAGATGCTGAAGCGAAGGCACAAACCTTAGCGGATGCAAGTGGAGTAGTGCTTGGAAAACCTGTCACTATATCGGAAAACACGTATTTTGAAAGTCCGCCAATAGCGTTTGCAGCAGAAGCAGCCTTTGCAGACGATAGCGCGCGTACTCCCACCCCTATTGCACCAGGTGAACTCACCGTCACCGTGAATATTACTGTGGTGTATGAAATTAAGTAAGGCTTCTCAACAACACAATAGGAATAGGGCAACCTGTTCCTATCTTAGCGACTTTGGCTCATGTCAAGAATGAGGCAAATGGAAAAATTTAACTCTTGTAGTTATTGGCTTCATTAAAGCAATAGTACATACTTTTTACATGAGCCCATTCTTTTCATTCATCTTGAATCATCTTAAACTTATGCGCAGCCTCTTCCAAACCAGCAAAACGGCTATAAATCACCACATGACTCAACTTACCTTCCCAATTTCTGCCGCCACTTGCTTCATCACCGAATAAGAGTGGATATAACTCCCAATTGCTGAAATCTCCCTGCGTCCCGTTGCTAACATGGACAAGTTCACCGTTAATATAGCAGTAGACGTTTCCCTGAAAATAACTGACAATGACGTGTGTTAGTTTGTTTGATTCAATCTTGCCAAAGGAAAATTCGCCACCAAGACCATTTTCTCCGGTGCGAGGTGTACGAATCCGCACCGCAAAACGATTACCATCTTGTCCCAAAGTAAAGTTGCGATGGGTAACATCCTTTGAAAACGAGATAATACGCGCTGGACCGCTTTGATTCAGATTATCTGTTGTAACAAGACATTCAATTGTTAATTGATTGCTTTGTTGGCAAGCTGATAGAAGTGTGTCATTCACATTCTTAGCGAGGAATGCGCCACCTATCAAGTTCATTTGTCCGTTTTCAGTAATTGATGCATTGTCACGTGGTTCAATTTCATTGCTATTTTCAAGTGTGCCGTGCCAGAAAAATACAAGCCCATCGCGTGAGCCAGGAAATGCTGTGTGCGTGCCGATATCAGCGGGTGCCTCTGGTAACACATTAATTGTGAGGGATGTTATTGATGTTGTACCTTCCGCATCTGTCACCGTGAGTGCCGCGGTGTATTGTCCAAGTTTTTCATAGACGTGTGTTGGATTCGATTCATCGGATGTTGTACCATCGCCAAAATCCCAATATTGTGTTAAATCATCTGCTGCTGAGAAGGCAACAGTCAGTGGTGCATTGCCTTGCCGAACATCAGTAGATGCTTTTGCTTCAGGACGGATTTTCTCACCCGGTGCATAAGGTGTAAAACGGTATGCAAAATCACTATGCGGCGAAGCGAACGTATATTCACCGGGCTGTGCTGTACCAATAGGCAGGACATTCATGTTCCACGTATCCACACCATCAATTTTATACGGTTGGTCCCCGTGTAGCTCTACTGAAATCGTTTGCGGTTCGGTAGTATAAACCAAATAGTATTCTCCCTGTTTAGCAAGGACGTATCGTCCCGCATCATCACCAATCGGTTCAAGTGTATCAAACGGTGGGGCATTTGCCATGAAATCTTTGAGAAATGCTATCCGAGGTGGACTTTCACCGCGTAAAACGCCTCCCTTTGCCCACCACAGCAGGTCTTCAGGATGTTTGTATGTTTCGCCATGTCCGACATAGCAACCAGAAACAGTACCAGCCCAGAAGTTTTGCACCATCTGCTGAGCGGTGATGTTTCCCCATCCCTGCGGGATATCCCCTTCATAGCGACATTCATCGTAGATAACAGGTTTGCCGTATTGAGTCCGAAAACGAATACCTTGCGCCATGTTTGAGGTTTGGATACTGGTGTGCGTCACCCAAGGTTTACTGTGGTCATACCAACCTCTGCAGTTGTGGATACCACGTAACCGCTGATATGGGTCATGGTCACGGATAATCTGGAAAAACCGATCCCAGTCGGATTCCGCTTTTGCGGGCATGATGTCATATTCATTTGCGAGGGACCACCAGACGTTACGAAAAGCCGCCAAGCGCGCCACGGCATAACGGATGTAGCGATCATCGCTTTCAGCATCCATGTTCTCAAAATCCCATCGGTCATAAGTGTGAAAGAGGATAATATCCGCTTCAATACCGAGGTCTAATAGGTCTTGAACGCGCTGCTCAAAATGCTGCCAGAATTCGGGATTGAATTTAGTAAAATCCCAATCTTTTAGCGGTTTGCCCTCATAAGGATAATAAATAGGTTCATTTTTATTGTAGACATAATCTTTTGGGAAAATGCACATCCGCATTTTGTTGAAGGGTGCTTCAGCGAGTGTTTTGAGCGTCTGTTCCTCCATTGCCTCGCCTTGATGTGCCCATGCGTAGCAGGTCGTGCCAAACTGATGATACGGTGTGCCATCAGCATATTGTAGGTAGAAATCCTTATGCACTTGCACAGGTCCGTGGTTTCCATCGGACGGTTCAACGCATGTAAACTGACCCATTTTGCCGTTGAGTTCGGCGCTGTTACTTTTTGTGGTGTATGTCCATTCTCCAACTTCGTCGGGCATGAATCGGACTTTATATATTCCGTTTCCGTCGTAGAACCCATTTGGCTTAAAAATCCGATCACCTTGTTTAAATTCTGCTGTTAATTCGACCTCAGTGAACGGATTTCCTGTATCCGGAACGTTCAGCGTCACCTCATATATTCCCCAGCGTTCAACCATAGACTCCTCCTTGTCTTATTTCAACTGTGCTAAAGTATCCTGAACGAATACTGCGTAAGTATACTTGAAAAATTGGCGCGCGTCAAGAGATTCCGAAACCATCCACTGATTTGAAGTTAGGACTACTTTTTAAACATACTTGTCCAGAAATTGAACAGTAACCAAGCATTTTGTCATGCGAATCGCTACAAATCCGTGATTTAGTCCCGTTTTACCATAGCATTATCTTTGGCATAAAAATTGCTTTACATCAAACAGAGCTAACTTGTTACATTGTCTGAATTGTAAATCAAATGTATTATGGAGAAAATATTATGATTAGATTGAAATACATGCTTTTAATTTTGATCTGTTTCGCTCTCATTGGCTGTGCTGCACTCTTTACAGAACAAGAATATAGATTGATTGACCAAAGCATCTCGGAAAAAATTGTGGCTTATGGGGTGGTTTATTCTATCCCAGAAAAGGCAAATATTCGCAAGATTGTACTTCTCGGTATTGGAAGAGTCCAAAATATTGCAATTGCTGTCCGCGATGATAAGAACAAGTGGCAACCGGTAACGCGTATAAAAAGAGCTATTAAGTTTCCATTTGAGATTCCGCTTGTTGCTGAAACAGATGCTATCAAAGTTTCGCACTATTCTGTAATGGGAAGAGGTCGTATTAACACAATCCAACTTTACACATTGGCTGGAAAATATCCTACGAAAAGTAACTCACAAAATCATTAGAGGTGTTAAGATGTTATTTAACGTAGGTTTGATAAAACATATTGTAGAGCGAACTTTTAGTTTGCGCCATAGCACACAAACTAAAAAGTTTGTGGTACAAGGTGTGTATCAGGATAAAATACCGTTTATAGTCCAACGGACAATTAATGGGACACTTCTGTAGCGCACCCTGTTAGGTTGCGGACTAAGTGGTTTACTCGTCAAGTTTTTATGTTTTGAATTCCGAAAATCCACCCCCTGTATCCCCCCGCAAGCGAGGGGAATGCGTAAGTCCTGTTTAATTTTTTAGTTGCAGCCTATCGTGGACTTGTGTATAATACTCCACATAAATTAACGAATCAGAAAGTTAACACAAGGATGCGAAACATCAAACCGACACACAAACCCATAAAAACCTTTTACGCAGAACTCAAACAATACGAGAGCCTTGGTGCGACAAATGAAACCGAAATCCGACTCGCCTTTGCAACACTCTTTCAACACTACGCCAGACAAAACAATCTAACGCTTATCTGCGAAAAATCACTCCGAACACCGCAAAATACCACAATTTACGTTGATGGCATGCTTACTGATAACGTCTTCGGCTTGCCGCGCGGTTACTGGGAAGCGAAAGACCTCCACGACAATCTCGCTACAGCGGTCAGGCAGAAATTCGACGCAGGCTATCCGCAGGATAACATTCTCTTCACAACTCAAGAACGTGCCATCCTCTACCAAGATGGACAAGAGGTCATGGATATCGGTATCGCTGACGCGGAGGCGTTTATTCGGGTGCTTCACGCCTTCTTCAGTTATGAACAAGCGGACGTTGCTAACTGGGAACGCGCCGCTGTTGAATTTAAAGACAAAGTGCCGGCACTCGGTGAACGTGCCGCAGCTTTGATCCAAAACGAAGAGGCAACCAATGCTCGGTTTCAGGAGGCGTTCGCGGACTTCTATCGCCACTGTCAAGAGGCAATTAATCCCAATCTCTCAAAGTCTGCTGTTGAGGAGATGCTCATCCAACATCTCTTGACGGAACGGATTTTCCGCACCGTTTTTGACAATCCCGATTTCACTCGCCGAAATATCATCGCACGTGAAATTGAAAATGTGATTGACGCGCTCACATGGCAGGCTTATAACCGCTCCGAGTTCCTTCGCGAGCTCAATACGTTCTATGTTGCGATTGAACGCGCCGCCGCAACCTTTATTGACTTCTCACAGAAACAACATTTCCTCAACACTGTATACGAGCAGTTTTTTCAAGGTTTCTCCGTAAAGGTCGCTGATACACACGGCATCGTCTACACACCGCAGCCCATCGTTAATTTCATGGTGAAAAGCGCCTCACACCTACTTGCAACCGAGTTTGGACGTTCACTCTCGGATATAGGCGTTCACATCATCGATCCTTTTGTCGGCACCGGTAACTTCATCGTGCGGCTTGTCCAAGCGATTGATAAAACCGCACTCAAGACAAAATATAGCGATGAACTCCACTGCAATGAGGTGTTACTGATGCCTTACTACATTGCCAGCATGAACATTGAGCATGAGTTTTATGTTGCCACAAAGCAGTATCAGCCTTTTGATAACCTTTGCCTTGTGGATACATTCGACTTGACAGCCGAGCGTCAGTTTTCCTTGTTCGCGCCAGAGAACACGCGGCGGGTTGAGCGGCAGAAGCAGACAGAGATGTTTGTCGTCATTGGGAATCCACCCTACAATGCACGGCAGATGGATGAGAACGATGCCAATAAGAACCGTAAGTATCCCGAATTAGACAGACAGATCCAGGAGACTTATGCCGAAGCCTCCACTGCTACAAACAAAACCGCGCTCTACGATCCGTACGTCAAAGCAATCCACTGGGCATTAAATAGAGTTGAAACAGATGGGATCGTCGCGTTTGTGACGAATCACAACTTTATTGATGGTCAGGCGTTCGATGGGATGCGGAAACATCTCTCCGATGCGTGTGATAAGATATATCTGTTGGACTTGGGTGGCAATATCCGTAAAGGTCACACTGGGGATGCCAATGTTTTTGACATTCAGGTCGGAGTGAGCATTAACCTGTTCGTGAAAAGGCGTCAACACCAATCGAGACCTGCACATATTTTTTACAACAGTGAGACAGCAGAAATAAACAAAGAGGCGACATTTGAATTTTTGGACGCGTGTGAACACATCGGCAATGTCAATTGGGATTCTATTCAACCCGACGCGCGCCATACCTGGCTTACCGAAGGGCTGCGCGAAGATTTTGAGACTTTTATGCCAATCGGGAGTAAGACAGCAAAAGCAGAAAAGGGTGAGATTTCAGGTGTGATTTTCCACCAATTTAGTAGCGGAGTGAAGACAAATCGCGATGCGTGGACAATCAACTTTGACCGAGATGTTCTCGGTAGTAATGTTACGCGAATGATAGAATTCTATAATACACAGGTGTTTAAGTATCAAGGAATCGCGGACAAATCAAGTATAAATATTGACGATTTTGCAGAGTATGACGACGCGAAAATTAGTTGGAGCCGCGACTTAAAGGCAAAAATGCGGACAGGTAGAATTGCTGAATATGACGAACACAAAGTAAGAACCTGTCTCTATCGTCCATTCGCTAAAAGAAATATCTTCTTTGACAGAATTCTCAATGATGTTGTATATGTGTTCCCATCTATTTTTCCTACACTTGAAACTGAAGCCGAGAATAGAGTAATCTGTGTCAATATTTCGCGAGAGAAACCTTTTACCTGTCTCATAACCGATTGTATTCCTGAACATATTATGACAGGCGGTTTCGGCTCAGCTGGGCAATGTTTTCCGTTCTACATCTACAATGAAGACGGTTCAAACCGACAGGAAAACATCACAGATTGGGTATTGGCACAGTTCCGAGAGCATTACAGAGACGCGAACATCACCAAATGGGACATTTTCCACTATACGTACGCGCTCCTGCATCATCCCGCGTACCGCGAGCATTATCAGGTGAACCTTAAGCGAGATTTGCCCCATATTCCTTATGCGCCCAAATTTTGGGAATTCGTTGAAGCTGGCAGACGGTTGGCAGACATCCACATCCACTATGAAGAGCAGCCCCAATATAAGTTAGATATGATTGAAACACCGGATATGCCCTTGGATTGCCGTGTAGAGCAGATGAAATTCTCTAAAGACAAAACAGAGATAAAATACAACAATTTCTTGACATTGGCGGGTATCCCTGCGGAGGCGTTACAGTATCGGTTAGGCAACCGCTCAGCGTTGGAGTGGGTGGTGGATCAGTATCGTGTCAAAACAGACAAACGGAGTCGCATCGTGAACGATCCGAATCGTGCAGATGATGAAACCTACATCGTGGATTTGATTCGGAAGGTTATCAGTGTGAGTTTGGAGACGGTGGAGATTGTTGAGAAGTTGTCGGGATTAGGTATTGGTGGGGAGGTGTAGCGTTTATTCGTTCTTGTTTTTGATAATTAATTTTTTCTATGGTATAATAATAATAATTTGGACAGACGATCTTGGCGTAACTGAAGCGAGGAGCAGACATTTCCTGAAAGTACCTAATGGAGATCATTGGACGAATAAAACTGGACAAATTTGCGCAGAGACATTCGACTGCCAGAAGTGCTTTTCAGCGGTGGTATACATTAATGGAGGAAGGAACTTTTGAGTCTTTTGTAGATTTGCGTGAAACGTTCCCTCAAGCAGATCCGGTGCCAATAAAGGCAGGCGAAAAAACAACCTTAACAGTCTTCAACATTGGTAGGAACGTGCGTCTCATCGCATTTGTTGAGTATGAAGAGCAGGCAGTCTCTATTAGGCGCGTCCTCACGCATGACGAGTATGATAGAGGTAAATGGAAGAGGTAAACTATGGCGATGGAAATACAACACGCATTTCACATTTCATCAATACCCGGGCCTTTGGAATTAGATACTGCTTTATCTGATTTAACCTTAAGCGGATCCCAATTGTTTCAGAGGTCGGAGCCAATGCAAATTCAGGTGCAAATCAAACTATCAGTATCTACTGTCCCCACCAACTACTCTGAAACTGCTTATCAATGGTTAGCAGAGGTCTTAGATGGATTAATCGATTTCGGTCAGCGGCATGGTCACTACGGTGTTATCGAGCTGACTGAGGACGAATATCAATGGCTGGATGATATATTAGAAGAACTAATCTATTCTGTTGGTGAGGATCAAAGTCATCCCTTGGCACCGCTAATGAGATTCATTATTCGGATTATTGCCAACTATGAGGATGCCTACGTTCCAAAACTCACCGAAAGGTTTCCTGAGTTAGCAGAAGAAGCACCGATAGAAGTTGCAAGGAAAAATAAGAAGCCTGATAAAGGTACGCCTAAACCGAAACCGAGCGACAACGAACTCGCCTCGCGCGCCTTTTTCTATATCGGTTATCTCCTTTATCACGGGAACCGAACAGAAAAAGCTATTTCAGCTTATGAGCAAGCGATTGCGTTGAAGGCTGATTTTTGGGAGGCTTCTTACAATTTGGGAATTGCGCGGTACGATTTCAAGCAACATACGGAAGCAATAATCGCCTTTAACAAAGTGGTAGAATTGAATCACAACTTTGTGAGTGCCTATTACTACCGAGGAATTCTGAAATCTGAATTAAAAGACTATGAAGGGGCGATCGACGATTTTAATGAAACCATCACATTAAAACCTGATCACATTGAAGCTGTCAACAACCGAGGTATCGCGAAGTCCAAACTTAACCGACATGAGTCTGCCATCGCTGATTTTGATACGGTGATTGAGTTACATCCAAATCATGCTAACGCCTACTATAATAGAGGATTGGAAAATAATAAACTCGGTAACTATCAAGCCGCGATTGCCGATTTCAATAAAGTGACTGAGTTAAATCCAAACGACGCTGCAGCACACAATAATATGGGAGTTGCGAAAAACCAACTTGGCAATCACCAGGCCGCGATTGCCGATTTTGGCAAAGTAATTGAGTTGGATCCAAGCAAAGTTGTAGCTTACTATAACAGAGGAGTTGTGAAAAATGAAATTAACAACTACCAATCAGCAATAGCGGATTTTGATAAAGCAATTACGTTCGGATTTAATTGTGCTGAGGTTTACTGCCATCGAGCCTCAGCGAATGCCCTTTTGGGTGAATATGATGCCGCAGTATCGGACTATGATAAGGTAATTGCGTTAAAGCCAGATTTCGTCAAAGAAGTATATAATATTCGCGGTATTTTACGGAGTGAACTAGGTCAATACAATGAAGCCCTCGCTGATTATGCAGAAGCAATTCGCATAAAGCCCGATTATGCAGAAGCTTATGCTTATAGGGGTGTACTCGAAGCTCACTTAGGCAGGATCAATAAAGCAAGAGGAGATTTTCAGAAAGCATTGGAACTGGCAGAGCAGCAGGAAAACGATAATCTCAAAGCCTTTATTAAGAACCAACTGCAGCAACTCAATCAGGTAGCCTCAGAGCAGAATAATAAGAAACCGCGACGCGGTGGACAGTGGGAGGGGAAAGTGAAGATAGCCGATGACTTTGATGAACTTCCCGAATCTTTTATGGCATTCTTCGACGGGGAGAATGAATGAATCTGCTATGGTGGCTTGACGATCCAATAACTTTGTTATCCAAGGAAGCATCAACAGCAATAAAAGAACCGGAATCGTGATCCGTTCGATAGGTTGTTAGTATTCCAAGCCACAGTTGAAAATCTAACACTTGTTACCCGTGATTCATATTTTGAAGCTTATAATGTTCCTATCCTTGAAGCGTAATAGTAAGATTAGGTTTGCACAACATTGACAAGGCAAGATCGGATTTCCATACCGCTTTAGAACCAGCAGATCAGCAGAGGGAAGATGACCTCAAAGCGGATATGGAAGAGAAACTAACACAGCTTGCCAATTTGACACCACAAGACGGAGAAAATGATAAAGGGACACAGAATTGCTGATTTGTAGATTTACGCTTTCCGCAAGAAGTCATAAAATAGAACGGAATTTTATAGATGATAGAGGAATCTAACAATGAAAGTCCAAAAGCCGAAACAGAAATATGATCAATTAATCGCTGACGGTTACTGTGTCGTTGGGGATGTCTTGACAGAAGATATGCTCACACGGCTTCGCTCAGTAACCGACGAACTGCTTGATGCCCAAACGGACGATGAACGTGCCGTACACCGCTCTTCCGGTAGCATGATCAGTGTCTATAAACATTCTCTGTTTTCGGAATTGGTTGTTTATCCTCGTGTTTTACAGACGCTTGAAGCGTTGGGTTTCCTGCGACCAAAATGGTCATCAGGCTACGTTATCAGCAAACCGCCTCAAAGCCCACCGCTCTTTTGGCATCAAGACTGGTGGGGTTGGAACGATCCGTGCAGCTACACGGCACTACCCCAGCAGTTGTTCCTGATGTATTATCTGGTTGACACAACGCCATATAACGGTTGCCTCCGTGTGATTAAAGGTTCGCATCTCAAACGGCACCCACTGCATGATATATTACCAAACGCACACGGGGCAGAACTACAGCGGGTAGAAAACGTTGAACATCCGGCATTTCAGCACTTCCCTGGTGAAATTGACATATTGGTGAAAGCGGGAGACTTGGTTATCGGTGATTCTCGGCTTCTGCATGCCTCACACGGTAATCAATCCGATGAACGCCGTACTGTCATAACACTTTGGTATCATCCATTTTTTGCACTATTACCCGCAAGCATGCAGGCACATATCGGCAGACTTCGGCAGGCATTTGCATGGACAGATTCAGATTGGGAACGAATTGCAGGACTTGCTCCAGTCTATGAAGGTGATGTTGAACCTACCCAATGGAATCGAACACCAGGATCGGAACTAAAATAGCTTCGTGATGATATATCCAGCATTTCAGTTGTAAGAACAAGCAATTAATGATATATTTGAAGCATATAAGTTGAAATAATCAGAATCACAATATTAGGAGTTTTAATGTCCCAAAATCCAATTTTTCATGATTACACTTTTGGTGATAAAGCGCGTAAAGAATTAGATCATGATGGGCATTATGTACTGCCCGGACTTTTGACTGCTGATGCTCAGGAACGCTTGACTGAATCTTTGGATCGGATTCAATCGTTAATACCTGGATGTAAGGAGGGGCATGAACCGAACAGATTTTCTGCCGAATATGATCGTTATCTCGGAAGTGTGATTGCACACCCACAGATGTTGGCACTTGCCCGTAAAGTGCTTGGCGATGATATCCGATATGATCATTGTGTTAGCCTTAATCGTCCAGGTGGCAATGGCGGTATTGGCTGGCATAGCCACGGATACTCAGATGATGATCCGCGCTACGGTTTCGTCCGTATCTTCTTCTATGTCAATGGATTTGAGGCAGATGATGGTGGTTTGAAGGCAGTTCCCGGAAGCCATCTTTACCGCGATGGAAGAATTCATGGTGGAACAGATGAAGCGCTGAGGGAAGGGTGGTTAGCAGGGAAAACCCATCCAGAAACCGGTGAACCGTTAGAGATTCAGGCGTTATCAGTACCACCGGGAACAGTGATTTTAATGTGGACACATGCGGCACATGCCGTTACACCGAGGAAACAGGATAGCGATACACGTTGGTGTGTCGTTTACGCCTATCGTAATCCCGGAAAGCCTTCTGGTGCCCGTTGGATTACGCCCGAATTTGAACAAAAGCAGATCCCCGGAGCAGAAGGATTGATGTCCCTTTATTAAGGTTGTAGCGACAAAAGTGTAAACTTAGGAGTTTTATGTCACAAAACCCGATTTTTCATGATTATACCTTCGGTGATCAAGAGCGCAAAGAATTAGATCATAATGGTCATTATGTGCTGCCTAAACTTCTTACTACCGATGCTCAGGAACAATTGACAGAATCGTTGGCTCGGATTGAATCACTCATCCCTGGTGGTCCAAAAGGATATGAACCGAACAGATTTGCCGCGGAATATGATAGTTACCTCGAAAGTCTTATCCCACATCCGCAAATGCTTAAACTTACGCGCGAAGTGCTTGGTAAAGATATTCGGTACGATCACTGTGTTAGCCTTAATCGCCCCGGGGGTAATGGCGGCATCGGATGGCATAGTCACAGTTATTCTGAAGATGATCCGCGTTACGGTTATGTCCGTATCTTCTTCTATGTTAACGGATTTGAAGCGGATGATGGTGGTTTGAAGGCAGTGCCCGGTAGCCATCTTTACCGAGATCCCAAGATTCAAGCGGCAACAGATCAAGCATTACGAGAAGGGTGGTTGGCAGAAAAAACTCATCCTGAGACTGGAAAACCTTTAGAGATTCAGACGTTATCAGTACCACCGGGAACGGTCGTCCTGATGTGGACACATGCGGCACATGCCGTAACTCCGAGAAAACAGGATAGCGATACACGGTGGACAGTCGTTTATGGATATTATAAACCGGGTAAAGACCCAGGTGAAAGGTGGATTACACCGGAATTTGAACGAAAATTGATACCCGGTGCAGAAGGATTAATGTCACCTTATTAAAGTAGTAGGCACACTCCGTGTGCCGTAATGCAGAGTAGCATGCCACAAAATAAACCCCATATTCTATTACTCATCAACGATGAACACCGCCCCGATGTCCTGCCAATAGAAGGGGACACAGCTATCCGCACGCCGACACTTTCTCGGTTTATGGATGAGGGCATATACTTCCACAATGCCTATACGCCATCTCCAGTTTGTGTTCCTGCGCGACAAAGTTTTCTATCAGGACTTTATCCCCGCAACTGCGGTTGTCTGAATTTTGGTGACCCAATGCCAACGGAAGTTCGTACGATCCCCGGACATCTGGGGAACTACGGCTATTATTCATGCTGTGCAGGCAAGATGCACTTTGTTGGTACTGATGTTATGCACGGTTGGCAGGAACGTATTGGGCGCGATATTATTGGCAATAACGGATACCCCTATCCCACTGTAAAGGATGAACACACCGCACAGATTGAACGAGAGCCTGGCACAGGAATGAAACGGGACAAGACTGCACAAGAGATACGGGATGCGCAACCTGGGATAGGACATTGGATGCTCCATGATCAATACAATGTTGACGGTGCACTACTATTCCTTGAGGAATATTTTGTCAATGCCTCTTATGATCGTCCCAGAGCAAATCCTCTGTGTATAGCGGTAAGCCTTATAGCACCGCACTATCCGTATCAGTGTCCGCTTGACCTATTCAACTACTACATGCAGCGCGTCCAACCGATTGTTGAAGAACCAAATGAGAAGCTTGGATACGACAACTTTTTCAGAGTTCAGGTGGGTAAAGATGTAACTTACCGTCAGGCACACCGTGCAACTGCTGCCTATTATGGAATGATTGAGTGGATGGATGCACAGTTTGGTAGAGTGATTGAGAAATTGGAACATCTAAATGTGCTTGACGATTTTATCATCGTATTTCTCTCTGACCACGGTGAGATGCTTGGCACTAAAGGATTGTGGGAAAAACAGAGTTATTTTGATGCCTCCGCTCGTGTGCCGCTTTCAATCTGGTCCCCAAAGAAGTTTGGCAAAGAACCAAAGATTGTTGAACAGAATGTATCTTTAGTTGACCTCTTCCCAACGCTATGTGAGTTAGCAGAAATTCCCGCGCCTGATGAACTTGATGGAAAATCGCTTGTGCCGTTGATTCAAGGGAATATTGATGAGTGGGATGATATTGTTTATAGCGAATTGTGGCGTGCACAAAACGGACCTTCTGTAATGGTCAAGGCGGGTAGTTTGAAGTATTTCCGTTTTGACAACGATAAGGAGTGGCCTGACCAACTTTTTGATCTCTCTAAAGACCCAGACGAGCGAAACAATTTGATAGACAATCCAGATTATGCTAATGTGCTTTCAAAACTTCGGGCAAAAGCAGACGCATTACCGCCCCCGCGTCGAAAAGATAAAAATAACTGTTTTATTGATCCGTATTGCCCGATTGCTTGATCAAAATAGGTTTGCCGTGAACGGTAGCTTGTCTGTGAATAACTTGATTGATAAAGACTTGTGAGGATGCTACCGCCTTCATTGACGATGAACCCGTAAATAATGCTTGGCAAAGCATAAAGTTTTGTTTGTTGAATAAAGAGCGAAAATCTGATATTATTCTTCTAAGCAGAGAAGGATGTCCATTTTATTGTCCTTTCAAAAAATGTTATTCTGAAAGAATACCTGCTTTTCTGCTTCTTGTCACTAAAAATTGTCCAAACTTTAGTATAGAGAAGATGAACTTAATTTAATATAGGAGGTTTCATTATGTATAACCTAAGTTGCTACCTATCGCCATAAAGTTGTTTTATATTGGTTGCGATAATAAACAAAAATAGTTTCAACTCAAAACCTGTCGCAGTCACTGCGTGTATTGACTTCGGTAATAGTTGTGCAATCAGACTATTTGTCACTTCAACCCGTTTTCTGTGAAAATGTTGCAGATAAACTTCCCAAGGTGGAAACTGACGCTTTGCGTTCTTTGGACGCAGCGGTCTAAAGTCAATGCCGGCTTCCTTTAGGGCATCTTCAATACCGTAGTTGCAATATGCTTTATCCGCAGACACCACAGAACCTTGTGGTAAATCAAATGGAAAATATCGCATACCTTTGACATCGTTCCACTTGCCAGGGGTGAAGAAAACTTCAACAATCTGTCCACTTTCAGTGACCATTAGATGCCCTTTGAGACCATAAAAGTGGCGGCGTTTACTTGCGATTTTGCCACGCCATTCTTCACCTTGATAGAGGCGACACCGACTAATCCGATGTCACATACAGCAACGGGATAGGTGTCAATCGCATAAATACCATTCGGATTATTGGATTTAGAGATTTGGGCGAAATACTCAAAAAGTATTTGAAATAAATGAGGTATCCGATGAAGTCTACGATTGTATCGGGAGTGTCCTAACATATTCGGGATATATCCGGTAGTTTTCAGAACAGAGCAAGCTTTTTGATGATTGCCTCCAAAGTATTGTGCTGCGATAATCGCAGTTGTCATCACTTCAGCATCTGTCATTTGTGTCTGTGGATGCGTTTGATGACCGAGTGAAATTAAAAGATCGTCACAAATCGTGTAAACTGCTACAATGGTTAAGTCCATGGGGTTTCTCCTTTTGTCTTTTTATGCTAAAAACATTATAGAGCAAATCCCATGGATTTAGAAGTATTTTATAGGTGGGAACTTAGGTTATCGATAGCAGCACAGGGCAATTGATAACTGCTGCACCATTAGATTTTGAAACAAAAGCGACTTATGAAGTTACTGTTAATGTCTTTGATGGCAATGGCGGTTCGGATAGTATCACTATTACTATTAATGTAATAGATGTCAATGAAACGGTAGCACAGCCACCTATTCAGTCGAATAATTTGCCTGTGAAGTGCCATCGATTTTTTAGTCCAGGATTCAGTTATAGTTAAGACAAGTTTTTTGTTCAAATTCAATAGGTGTTAAATAATCTAATGCCGAGTGAGGTCGTTTCTGATTATATACTTGTTCAATAAAATGTCCGATGCGAGTTTTAGCATCTGCGATATCATCATAATCATTCAGGTGGACCTCTTCCTCCTTAAGAGTTCGGATAGGTCTCCGTTCCGCATACCCGTTCTCCCAAGGACATCCTCTATGAACTAACGATATCTCAATCCCATAGTTGGTGAGAGTGGAAATATAAGCACTTGAAAGATATTGAACTCCCTGATCACTATGATGGATCTCTAAAACGCTTTGCCGTAAGGGTATCAATGTCAGAGGTTGTGTCAAATGTCGGCTCAGTTGCCAAGCTCTTATCATTCGCGTAAATACATCCATGAGAACTGAAACATAGACGAAGTGTCCTTTGAGCCGGACATAGGTAACATCCGCAACCCAGACTTGATTCCGCCGACAAATATCAAGGTTATCAAGTTGGTTGTCCCATTGCCACTTATCGTCAACTGATTTTGTGGTCTGACAGGAACGTTTGACATTGACTAATAAATTGGCTGATTTCATCAATCGTGCGACGCGTCGGTATCCAACAGTGTATCCCATACGCAATAGCAACTTGGTGATACGTCTATAACCATATCTTGGATAAAAAGCAGATAACTTTTCAATCTCTTGTTGGAGCACTGTTTCACAAGGATCCTTTTTCGGTTGATAATAGAGACTGCTTCTATTGAAACCGAGTGTCTCGCAAATCTGTCGCACAGAGTAATCAGTTCGCAAAGTTTGGACAATGCCTCGTTTTCAAGAAGCTGACGTTTCCACTTTGAAAGTTGAACATCACTGAGGTTATGTGTGCGACATAGTTCTGCTTGTGAACTTTGACCGCTCAGTGCCTCAAGGACAACCTCAGCTTTAAATTCGGGAGTAAAGTTTCTTCGTTTTGCCATCGAATTTCTCCTTCAATTAGATTGTTATTATATCACAATCTTGTTTTAGGTAGTGGTCTAAATTTCCGATGGCAGTACAATTCTTAAAACTAAATAACCTTGCCCCATTATGGTTTCATATTGTTTTATTATATAACTGATGCTATAATAATGTTAATATGGAATCTGTCAAGTATTTTAAGGAGACCTAAATGAAAGATTTTGCATTTACAGGGGGCAGGCCCGACCCTTATACGTTTCCGACTGAGGCGTTGATTGCAGCAAGTGCAAAAGCACTCCGTAAATTAGGTGGACAGCTGGTCAATTACCCTGGTGAATCTGGTTACCGCGGGTTGCGTGAACTTGCGTCAATGCGATTTGAACGTCGGGAAGGTGTACCACTACCAGTGGATAACACTTCAATTACATCGGGATCAATGCAGGCGCTGGAATTGGTGTTAGGAACTTTTATTAATCCCGGCGATACAGTGTTAACGGAAGAATTTACCTATAGCGGCACACTCGGTATTATGCGGCACTTAAAGGCAAATATTGTTGGGATACCGATGGATTATATAGACGGCATGAATATGGATGCGTTAGAGACTCAACTGAAAGCACTTAAACGCCAAAATGTCACACCTTCTCTCATCTACACGACTTCCAACCACCAAAACCCGACTGGTGCGATTTTGTCGCTGGAACGGCGGCACCGCATGTTGGCACTTGCGGAAGAATACGACACGCTCATTGTGGAAGATGATTGCTACGGAGATATTGATTTTGTGCCGAACCCTACCCCTGCTTCGCTGTTTAAGTTAGATACATCAAACCGTGTTATCTTCATAGCGACATTTTCAAAGATTCTGGGGGCAGGCGTGAGGCAAGGATACTTTGTTGCCAGGCAACCCTATTACGGAATGATCCATCACAATCGCTGGGACGGTGGAACGAGTGCACTCGCGAGTGCTATTGTGGCTGAATTTTTCATGGAGCATCTTGAGGCGCATCTTGAAAAGACAAATGATGCTGTTGGTGCTAAATGTCAAGCCGTAATAGATACGCTTGAAACACATGTCAGTGACCTCTGTACGTGGACGGAGCCGCGCGGTGGGCTTTTCCTATGGATTGATCTGCCAGAATCGACCGATATGAATAAGCTAAATAAATTGGCATCGGCAAAAGGAGTCGGTTATAGCAACGGTAGTGCCTTCCATTATGCAGGCGATCCGGTGAAAGCTATTCGGTTGGCGTATGCGTATTGTCATGTAGATGATATTCCAGAAGGAATTACCTATTTGGCAGAAGCGATCCGAAGCGCGCAAGTGGCAGCAGTTGATGTAGCTGCAGCAGATTAATGGCACCTGCAATGCCCTGACGGTGTTACACCCATTAGGGAAACTTCCTGGAGAAAGTTTTGCGAAATATTATTCTTTTCTCATTAGACACGCTCCGCGCGTCGAGTATGAGTTGTTATGGGCATACCCATCTGACAACTCCGCATATTGATGCGTTGGTAGCAGATGCGACCCTTTTTGAAAGTTGTATCAGTCCGCATATCCCCACGCATCCTGCACACACGACGATGTTCACAGGGAAAGATGTGTTGACGCACCAAATTATCACGCAAGGTGGACGTTTGAATCTTTCTGAGAACATCAAGACTCTCCCAGAATTGCTGAGCGAAGCAGGTTACTTTACTGTAGCAGCAGACAATTTGGGACGTTGGTTTCAACGCGGTTTTCCCGAAAATCAGTACCGTGGCTATCAATGGGAAACGCGTTACCAAAATGCACGGAAAGCTGAAGCGGTGAATCAAACTGCAATAGAACTGTTGGAACTTGCGCAATCGCAAGACAAACCGTGGTTTGCGTTTCTGCACTATTGGGATCCGCATACGCCTTACTTGCCACCGCTTCCGTTTGAACGGATGTTTTATAGTGGTGATGAGTGCGATCCAAACAATCGGAGTATGGATGCTGTTTATGCGTGTGAACCGTTTACAGATTATTTCCGGCAGTGGATGTGCAAGCCGGACCCCGATGATCCTGATAACATCGCAAAAAAACGGCTCTGGACAGACCGCAGATATGTGAATTCGCAATATGATGCTTCAATTGCTTATATGGACGCATCTTTGGCGCAGCTTTTCCAATACCTGCAAGACTGCGGTCTTATGGAAGAGACGCTTTTGGTGATTACCGCTGACCACGGTGAAGAACTTGATGAACACGAACTTTGGTATGATCATCACGGTTTGTATCAAACGAATTGCCATATTCCGTTGGTCCTCTATTGCCCTTCCGTTATTCCGAAAGGGCAGCGGCTTAATGGATTGGTATCGATGAAAGATATTGCGCCAACTGTTTTGGATTATGCGGGACAAAGTGCGTTAGCAGAACGGGAAAAGATGGAAGGTGCAAGCCTTCGCAATTTGGTTGAAAATGGCACAAATGACGGCTCGTCCGATGCGATTTACTTGACAGAATGTGGATGGATGAAAAAGCGCGGATGGCAAACCCGAAAATGGAAACTGATTGTAGAGACCGGCGGCACGCCAGACGTTTATAATATGCCCGATATTGAACTTTATGACCTTGAAGAAGACCCTGATGAAATATACAATTTGGCTGAAGAAGCGGATGACGTTGTTGCACAATTGAAAAACGATATGGATGCTTTTTTGAGACGTCGATTGGCTGAAACTGGGCTGCCTGACCCGACAGTTGAACAAGACATTACAATGCGGCGGATTGGCGATAAAACAAAGGCAGTGCCGCTGCCATAATTATGGTGAATTGTAGAATAAATAGACACTTTCACCCCTCTGTAGACGAGGTTTCCTAACCTCGCCGATGCAGCGTGTCAAAATTCTTCTAAAATCTACTATATGTGTCTATGGATAGCGTGCAATGCAATCCAATCGGATCCAAAAATTCTTTGACCGGTATGTCGGTATTCCGATCAGTATATTATTATCTGTCCTTAACTTTTTTCGAACTTTTCTAAATAAGAAAGTCAAGTCTTCGTCCCGGAACGAAGCGGACATCCCAAAAAAGATTCTCTTCATTCAGCTCTCCGCGTTGGGTGACACAATCTTGGCAATTCCTACCATTCGTGCCGTCCGTCAGAGTTTTCCGCAGGCAGAACTCTCGTTCTTGGCATCACCGACGAATCTTTCATATTTGGAACGATGTCCCTATATTGACCGTCGGATTCTATTTCGTTATCCACTCCATCAGTTAATTCGGATGCTTCGCCAGGAGCATTTTGATTTAGTGATTGATCTGGAGCATTGGTCACGATTTAGTGAGCTTTTGGCATACTCAACCGGCGCGCCCCGTCTCGTTGGATTCAGAACCGCGCATCAATACCGGCACCATCTGTTTACTGACACTATCTCACACATTCCCGGAAAGCATGAAGTCCTTAATTTTTTAAGCATTGCACATGAATTGGAATGTAATGCAGAGGACACGGCTCTTGCGGTTTGGATTGACAAAGCAGAACATGAATGGTGTCAGAATTTGTTGGTCCAAGAACAGATGAATACGTCTGTTCCGCTGGTTGTACTGCATCCGGAGGCGGGTCGACGTGGGGAACCGCGTCGACGATGGCTACGGGAACACTATGTGACATTAGCTGATAAACTGGCGGTAAATTACAACGCACAAATTGTTTTGACTGGAGCACCGGATGAGGTAGAGGTTTCGGAATGGATAGCAGAACGGACTGAGTGTAAAACGGTCTGCCTTGCTGGGCAAACACAGATAAATCAACTTGCGGCTTTGTTTACGCAGGCAGATTTGGTTATTAGTGGGAATTGTGGGCCGATGCATCTCGCTGCGGCGGCAGGAACACCGATTATAGCACTTCACGGACCGACGAATTCTGCACAGTGGGGGCCGTGGACAGATAAAACGATTTGTCTTACCGCGACTGTGCCGTGTAGTCCATGCCTTAATCTGGGGTTTGAATATGCGTGTCAAGCGTTACCGGATGGAACGTCTCCGTGTATGCGGACAATTGCGGTGTCGGAGGTTTTGCGGGCATGTGAGGTGTATTTGGGATAGTAACTGAAGGACCATCTTGTTTTAGAGAGCGGTCTAAATTTCGATGGCAGTTCAAATTGTTTTCGTCACGATACTGCGCGAGGCTTCACTGACGACCATTTAAGTCTTTTTTCTCCGACATACCCTTATATTTTTGCTTTCCGAATAATACATGGCAGGTTCTCCAGCATAACCAAATTAACCATAGACATAATAATATTTGAAGGAGTCCACCTATACCAAAATGAAGCCAGTGGTGAAATTGGTTTGTCCAATGATGAATCGGAAAAAGTTTGGCGAAGGCTCCATAAATTCCTTATGGACCGCCGCAAAAGCCCCGCTTGCCAGGAAAGCCACCAATACTTTTATTTTATACCCGACTTCGAATTCGTTATTATCTTTCATAGGATAAAATTTAACTTGTAAAATTACTTAACTGATATTTATCAGAATTTATCCTTTAATTCACTTACTTTGTCTAACAGCTTGTACTAATTATTTTTCTATTTTATTTCCTAATGACCAAGAAACACTGCCCTTGCTCGCTGACCACTAAGACCTAAACCCCGATCATTAACTTCTCAAGTCGTGGATGAAATACTTTATATAATTTTTCAAGCACATTAACCAACCATTCGTGTTGATTAGGCCAATCGTTCTCATCGGTAGGATCTGCATCTTGATTTCTGAAAGCCACGCGTTTCTCAGATTTTGCCTTTGCCCACCATTCCAATTTGTCACCAAAGTCTCTCTCAATTTCTTCTTCCTGTACCCTTAAGGAGTAGAAGTGGCCTATCGCATTTGCACCTCTCATGACCAACGAAGCACTGATTTCCTTGTGTTTAATAGTCTGCCTCGCTCGTAACGAAAACCCTTTTATTCCAATTCGTAAATCTCGGTAGTGAGAGGCATTAGCCGTTGGCCGTTGTAAATAACTGTCTCGCTGCTCTAAATGCTTACATAGCCTTTTCCAGTATTTAATATTCTGTAATTGTCTTTCAGTAAAATTCTTCGCTATAATTTGTTCAGATACCATTTTACTTGAGGTCTGCAATTTGCCGTGTGACACTGCATTGGACATCATGCTTGTCGGCGGCAGATTAATGAACCCCTCTCCTCCAAAAGATGTGAAAATTGAACTAAGGATATGAAAAGGGGGCATGGATCCATTGATTACAACGTCTGAAAGGAGCCTCGGATCAATGTCAGCTTGTTCTGAAACGCTAAGAATCCCACCTTGTGCCTCTATTACATTTTTTATTCCCTTTAGAAAAAATGCCTTGTCGCCATCATCTAAATATTCTTCAAGGGAAACTTCAAGGTAGCTGATAACATCTTCTGGATCAGAAAGACGTTCCATTAAAATTTCATTCCACGTTCTAAATCGTTCCATCATTATATTCCTTATATCTTTGTTCTGCATCTAACGAATATTCTTTAGCACGTTCAATATCCCGTGTTTGTGATGACTTATCCCCAGCACACAAAATCAGAATAGTCTTGCTATCTGATTCGGTAAAATAGATGCTAAAATAGATACGGTAACCAGGACCAAAATTAAGACGTAGTTCATAAAGATTAGTCCCCAGCTGTTTATAATCACCCATATTTCCATCTTCTACTCGGTCCATTCTTTTTTTAATTCTACTTTGCGTAGTTTTATCTCGAATTGAATCTAACCATTCCGTGAAGGGCTCTTTCCCACTTGAAGTACGGTAAGTGTCTACCGCCAGTTTACCTGTATCATTCATCCTATCTCCATATCCAAGATTCTCTGCTGAGTGCTGTCCCTTCAACTTGAATTCTAACACATTGTATGTTACAATACAAGCTAAGTTGAGACTCAATAGACAATCCTATGCAACCGAATCACTTACGGTATGCCATCAAATCAATTGTCTCTCCTAATTCCAAAACCTCTTTGTCTGAATCGCGGATTACATCAAAAGCACATAACAAGTCGCTCTACCAGTTGAATGCCTCTTGAAATGTCAAAAATTGGTATTAGTAAAAAGCAATCGGGAGGACGTTGATCCTCCCGATTGCTATAACAAGATTTTTCTCATAAAAACTATCCACAGACCGAGCCTGCTTACTATTTATGAGATAGTCTCTGAGATTAGTACATATCACCACCGGGAGGCATCGGAGGTGCTGGTGCTTCCTTCTCAGGAATTTCAGCGATGAGCGTTTCGGTGGTAATCATTAAGGCTGCGATGCTGGCTGCGTTTTGAAGTGCGAAACGGACAACTTTAGTCGGGTCAAGGATGCCTGCTTCAAACATGTCGGTGAAACGTTCTCTATTTGCATCAAAGCCAATGTTTCCGCCTTCATCTCTGACCTTCGCAATAATGACGGAGTCTTCTTGTCCAGCATTTTTGGCAATATGGCGAAGTGGGTCTTCAAGTGCGCGGGCAACAATGGAAACACCGACCTGTTCGGTAGCATCTTCAAGTTCGAGTTCGGCGAGTTTGGCTTGTGCTCTAACGAGAGCGACGCCACCACCGACAACAACACCTTCTTCAACAGCGGCGCGTGTAGCGTGCATTGCGTCTTCAACGCGTGCCTTCTTCTCTTTCATCTCAACTTCAGTAGCAGCACCGACATTAATGACAGCGACACCACCAGCGAGTTTTGCAAGCCGTTCCTGCAATTTTTCGCGATCGTAGTCGGAGGTAGTATCTTCTATCTGCCGTCGAATCTGGTCGATACGCCCCTGAATTGCTTCGGTACTACCGGCACCTTCAACAACCGTAGTATTATCTTTGTCAATAACAATACGGTTGGCAGTGCCAAGATCGTTTGGCGTGACGTTTTCAAGTTTGATGCCGAGGTCTTCAGAAATAACGCGCCCATTGGTTAGGACAGCGATGTCTTCAAGCATGGCTTTTCTACGGTCACCGTAGCCAGGGGCTTTGACAGCGGCACAACGGAGTACACCGCGAATCTTGTTGACGACGAGAGTTGCAAGTGCTTCACCTTCAACATCTTCAGCGATAATCAATAGGGGTTTGCCTTGTTGGGCGATGAGGTCAAGCAGCGGTCTGATGTCTTGAAGACTGCTGATTTTCTTTTCATGAATGAGGACTACAACCTCTTCTAAGACAGCTTCCATACGGTCAGGATCTGTCACGAAGTAGGGTGACAAGTAGCCTCTGTCAAACTGCATCCCTTCCACAACATTAAGGTTTGTATCAAGACTTTTGGCTTCTTCAACAGTGATCACACCGTCTTTTCCGACTTTATCCATTGCGTCGGCGATGAGGTCACCAATATCAGAATCATTATTAGCGGAGATAGCAGCGACTTGTGCGATTTCTGTTTTCTCCGAAACTTCTTTGCTAAGTCCTTGTATAGACCTAACGACTGTATCAACTGCTTTTTCAATTCCGCGTTTGAGTGCCATCGGATTATGACCAGCGGCAACGTTTTTAAGCCCTTCGCGGTAAATAGACTGTGCCAAAATAGTTGCGGTTGTTGTTCCATCACCAGCGACATCACTGGTTTTGGATGCAACCTCTTTGACCATTTGCGCCCCCATATTTTCATAGGGGTCTTCTAATTCAATTTCCTTTGCGACCGTCACACCGTCTTTTGTGATGGTAGGAGCACCGAATTTCTTATCAAGAACAACGTTGCGTCCTTTCGGACCGAGGGTGACTTTGACCGCTTCCGCTAATTTGTCAACGCCCTGCTTGATAGAATTCCGCGCTTCTTCATCAAACGCTAACTGTTTTGCTGCCATGTGTGCAACTCCTTATTTAGTTAACCTTGGCTAAGATATCATCTTCGCGCAAGATGAGAAATTCAACATTATCGTAAGTTACTTCTGTACCGCCATATTTTGCGAACAGGACTTTATCGCCGACTTCAACGTCAACAGCCTGCCGCTCACCGTTATCAAGTATACGGCCTTTACCGACCGCAATGACTTCACCTTCTTGAGGCTTTTCTTTGGCGGTGTCTGGAATGATAATCCCGCCACTGGTTTTTTGCTCCTCTTCTTCAGAACGTTTGACGAGGATTCGATCGCCAAGAGGTACAAGTGCCATATCTATAATTCCCTCCTAATGGGTTATTAACGTATTTCGGGCTTGTTTAATTTTATTGCAAACCCGACTATATAATCGTATACACTGCTTAACTATATAGCAAGATACATGCCAATTCTCAGAATGTGGGTGTACTCTCACTTGGTGGGAGTTTCCGGTATTTTAGGTTGTCTAAAATAGAGACAATTTGTCTATATTTTTAAAGATGTGCGATAAGTGTGCCATTTTGGCACACTTATTTGAATGGTCAACATTTATGCACACTGAACAACCTGTCCGGTACGAGCAGATTGGTATGCTGCGGATAAGATCGTATTTGCCTTTAAACCGTCGTTCCCACTGGCAAGTGGAGCGATACCTGTTGCTACACATTCAGCAAAATGTTCAAATTGATGTTGGTAAAGGTCCTCGTATTGGGATGGAATAACCTGCTTTTCGCCACCAAAGCACGTATGGATTTTCCAACCGTCATCATTTAAGACGGATACGGCACCTTCTGTGCCATAGAGTTCAAGGACAATATCACACTGTGCAACAGAGAAACTAAGATCTGTGAAACCCTGAGCACCGTTCTGAAACCGCATCAGAATACCGCCGGTCTCTTCTACGTGGTAATTGTGGATTGTGCTGTCGCAAAATGCAGAGACTTCCGTGACTTCACCGATGAGATACCGTAACAGATCAACACTGTGCGGTCCTAAGTCCATCAGACATCCACCGCCACTTTTATCGGGTTGTGCGCGCCATTCATCCGCAGTTAATAGGTATTTTTTCAGAAACGGCATTCTACCGTGTACTATCTGTCCGAGACGATTTTCATTAATCCATGCTTTAATCTGTTGAAAGCAGGAATGGAATCGGAAGAGAAAGCAGACCTGCAGATGCACGTTGTTTGCATCGCATGCATCAATCATCTGTTCACATTCTTGAGGGTTAAGTGCCATCGGTTTATCGCAGAGAACATGTAATCCCTGTTCTGCGGCTGCGATCACCTGTTCACAGTGCAGATTGACGGGGGTTGAGACATAGATTGCATCGAGTTCCGAATCGGCAAGTAGGTCGTCAACGCTGCTATATGATGTTGTGGCGCTGTGTTCTGCTGCGAGTTGTTTAGCACGTGCTGCGTCTCTTGAGAAGAGCGCATGGAGTTCTGCGCCTGTTGCTTTTTGGATGGCGGGCATCGCTCGGCGTTGCGCTACGCTTCCTGCACCGAGTACGCCCCATTTTAATGTCATTTATATGACTCCTTGTGTTTTTAATCGCTCGATTAATTCTTCTTGTGTGCCTTTGCCCTTTGTTGCGTTACACGTGTGGCAAAGTAGTTGCAGGTTCTTTGGATGATCGGTGCCGCCTTTAGATTGTGGCACAATATGATCTACGGTGAGGTTTCTGATTTTGAAGTGATCTCGGCAACCATTGCAGAATCCTTCTTGCTCACCGTAAAGATAGTTTTTATGGACTGTGTAGTTCGGTAACTTTTTTTGTTGCGTTGCGTGCGGTTCAGTGTCGGTTCTAATTGGAGGTTCACTCGTAACGGTGACATCTGATATCTGAATAGGAGAAAATAAAGCACCTCGCTCGCTTGCTTCGTCAAGGCGAATTTTTGTGATAACTTCTGCATCGGGTGAAATGTCTATACCGATCCATTGCCGTTGGAGTTTCTCTGCAGCAACGCACGCAGTGGCACAACCACAAAACGGGTCTAACACAAGATCACCTTCATTGGAGGAGGCTTTGATAATACGGTTAAGAAGTGCAAGCGGTTTCTGTGTTGGGTATCCTGTCCGTTCTTTTCCTGCTGCAATAGGGACATCTATCCATAGTGAACCGATCGGTTTCCCCGCATACTGGTCTTCGTAAGATTTACGTAGGGGCCGTTTTCCTTCACGCCAAATAATATCGCCTGCTTCATCCATTTCAATTAATTTTTCTTTACTGACGCGCCAACCTGATGGATGCGGATTTTTCACACCTTTGTATTCATAACATAAATTGGGACGAGCTCCCATTGACGGTTGACAGAATAGCGGGGTTTGTGTGTTATACCTGCGCCCATTTGAATCGGTATGGGGAAATTTTTTAAGTATTTCTGCTTCTGTTAAAGATTGAGTGACTTTATTATGTGTAAAAGTTTCTGATTTAGAATAATGAAATATATTATCGGTGTCCCTTCCAAGTGATTTGCTTTCGAATTGACTACCCTTCGCGCGCCCTGATGCGCGCTGCCACACAATCTCGTTCCGAAAGTTTTTTTTGCCAAATAGACTGTCTAATACTAACTTCAAATAGTGACTTGCGGTGGGATCACAATGGAGATAGATTGAACCCGTAGACTTTAGAATTCTATGCATTTCAATCAGTCTAATACTCATTGCCATAAGGTAGATCATCATAGAATGATCCTGGGTATACTCGGCGGCTTGAATAATCTGATGGATATGTGGATATTGCTCAGCAATTTCACTATACCACCCATCTTTAACATCCTCATTTGTCCAGATATCCTTAAATTCTGCCCCCTCTGCTGGTGAGCCGATGGGTGCTTTCCACTGTTTACCTGAATTAAAAGGTGGGTCAAGATAGATAAGGTCCACTGTTTGAGAATCTATACCTCGCATAATGTCAAGATTATCCGCTATAAAAAGGGTTCTGTTTTTAACGTTCATCACAGCAACTCCGACATGTATAGATTGTGCAGGCTTTCACATTGATAAATAGCATATCATATTCTTCAAATGAAATCAAGGGACTGTGAATGCCTGTCTGAACCAGGATTTTCAGGATTGTTGTCTGAATCGCTGATTATCCGCAATTCAGATTTCGGTTGACATCTGCTAATCTTGCATGTTATTATTACCTTCAAAAAACTCACGTTGTGCGGGTGAAAAGTGATGCTACAACGCAATTTAGGTTTATCTGATCATAGTATTGATTACAAGGGTATAGGCACGACTGACAGAGATGTTAAAGACTATGTCAAAATGTCTTCTATTGCTCCTCATAGTTTTGACATTGATCGCCACAAAAAAGGTAAGTTTGATTCTGCTATCAAAGACCAGAACACAGCGATAATGCCAGAATCAACACAGGCTTATATCTATTACAATCTGGAGTTTGCACGCGCCAATAAAAGCGAGTTTTCCTCTACCATTGATTACTTTAACACAATGACACAACAAAGCTCTGACGAAGTTGATGCTTATTACGATCGCGGAGTTATTTACCACGACAGGGGTGAACCCCATAAAACTATTAGTGATCTTACCAAGGTGATACAACTCAAACCCGATTCCGCTGATGCTTACTACAATCGTGCTAACGCTTATGGATTCAGAAAAGAATTTGACAAAGCTATTAAGGATTATTCCAAGGTAATAGAACTGGAGCCGAAGGCAGCTGAAGTATATCGCCTTCGCGGGCTTGCTTACAATATGAAAGGCAATTTGGATAAAGCCATTGAAGACTATTCTAAAGCGATAGAATTAAACCCCGACGATGCTGAGGCATATCATATTCGCGGACTTACTTACGGTATGCAGAGCAATTTTGACAACGCTATTGCAGACGTCACCTATGCAATAAAACTACAACCTGATAATGTTGAAACATATAACACTTGCGGACTTGTTTATTACTTCAAAGGTGATCTTGACAAAGCTATTGCTAATTTAAATGAGGCAACCCGACTTAACCCAGATTCTGCCTTAGCCTATTGTACTCTTGGTGCTGTTTATGCTCGTAGAGAGGAAGTAGATCAGGCCATTCAAAACTACGACACGGCACTATCTCTAAATCCTGAATTTGCTACAGCATATTACCATCGCGGGATTGCTTACGGTATAAAGGGCGATTTTGACAGAGGTATTGCAGACTTTACCCAGGTGGTAAACCTGAATCCAGATTTTGTTGATGCATATCATGTCCGTGGTGTTACTTACCGTGACAAAGGTGATTTTGACAAGGCCATCAATGACTTTGGCATAGTAATAAAGCGACAACCTGATAACGCCACGGCATATAACGATCGAGGGTTTGTCCGTCGACTAAAACATGATTTTGACAAAGCTATTGCAGATTTTAACAAGGCGGTAGAGATCGACCACGATTTTGCTGATGCCTACCATAATCGTGGACTTGCCTACTATCACAAAAAAGATTTCGACAGATGCATCAGTGACTTTAGCTCACTGATACGACTGAAGCCTGATATGGCAGAAGGATATCACTATCGCGGTGCAGCTTATTACAACCAAGATAATTTTGAGAAAGCGATTGATGACTTTACCAATGTCATAATATTAGGGGCAGATGTGTTTGATTATCACAATCGAGGGTTTGCTTACAGCAGAATGGGTGATTTTGAAAACGCTGTCAATGACTTTACTGAGGTGATAAAACTACAGCCTGATGCAGGAAACTACAGCACTCGTGGTGCTACCTACATCCTTAAAGGTGATTTGGATAGAGGTATTGCAGATCTTACACAGGCGATAAAGCTCAACCCTAAAGAGGCCAGTGTCTATCACGTCCGCGGTGAGGCTTACCGCAAAAAAGGGGATTTAGATAAGGCGATCAGAGATTATACTGAGGCAATACAACTGAAACCAGATGACCCCACCGTCTATTACGATCGCGGAATTGCTTACGGAGACAAAAATGATGCTGAGAAATTTATCGGTGACTTTAGCAAGGTGATAGAACTCAAACCTAACTATGCCGATGCCTACAACAAACGTGGGCAAGCTTATTGCTATAGAGGTGATTTGGACAACGCTATTTCGGACCATAGCAGGGCGATAGCATTGAATGCCGACGATGCTAATGCATACTATTATCGTGCCCTTGCTTATGATGATAAAGATGAGATTAACAAAGCAATCACTGACTATTCAAAGGTAATAGAACTTGTATCAGATTTTCCCATAACCTACTACCGCCGAGGTCGTGCTTATTCCCGAAAAGATGATTTTGACGAAGCGATTGCGGACTATACTAAGGCGATAGAACTGAAATCTGACGATACGGATACCTATTGCTACCGTGGAATTGCTTATATGAAAAAAAAGGATTATGACTTGGCTATTGAAGATTTTAATAAGATAGTAGAACTTGATCCAGACCATTCAGGGGCATATTACTACCGCGGTCTTGCCTATCTGTTTAAGGGAAATTTCGACGATTTAGCTATTGAAAATCTCAATAAAGCAATAGAACAGAATTCAGACCTTGCCGATGCGTATTACTACCGTGGTGCTGCTTACAACTATAAAGGTGAGTTAGGCCTTGCTATCTTCAACTTTACCAAAGCGATAGAACTCAACCCAAATTATGACGAAGCACACTACTTTCGCGGCACAGTTTACGCTGCCAAAGGCGATCTTGATAATGCCATAAAAAACTATACAGAAGCAATATGCCTCAACCCAGATTATGTTGAGACATATCACAATCGGGGCACCGCTTATGCAGCCAAGGGCGAGTTTGAAAAAGCCATCAACGATTATACTGAAGTACTAAAACTCAGACCGAAGGTTGCCGAATACTATTACACACGGGGTGAGGCATGGTTGCTTGCGAAAGATTGGGAAGAAGCGAAAACCGACCTGACAGCTGCACTCCTACAAGACGTAGATGTCGCGGATGTGTTTCACAATACCTACGGGAGCATAGATGCCTTTGAAGAGAAAATAGAGGAGCGTTTGCCAAAAGAGATTGTTGATCTGTTGACACCACGAAGCGAGCCGTTTGAAATTGATAAAGAGGCGCGGATAGCATTAGGCATGAAGTATTACGGAGAGGATATACTCAGCAGTGGCCTGGCCTCAAAACTTGCAGGTATCCCACGCGTGGAATTCATACTTCTGATGGGAGATTACGGACTCTCACCGTTTGGTGATGAAGAAGAGTACGCCAAGAGCGGATTTTAAAGAATGCCAATACAGCCAGTTATTAGCAATACGAGTCCGCTTATTGGACTCTTGGGGATCAATTGCATTCCGTTATTGCGAGATCTCTACACAGAGGTGTGGATTCCAAGAGAAGTTGAAGGAGAGTTTTTAGCAGCAGATGAAACATTCTATCAGGAAGTACTCAACAAAGCACCGTGGATTAAAGTTGTAGATGTGACAAATCCCCAAAACGCTATAATTTATCAAGGTATTATTGACGCTGGAGAAGCCGAAGTTTTAGCACTTGCAGTTGAACATAATGCCCGGCTTGTTATTCTTGATGAAAGTAAGGGAAGACGTATAGCCACAGAAATTGGATTAAAGGTCAAGGGCACATTAGGCGTTTTGCTGGAGGCAAAGGAAGAGGGTTTGATTGTTAATATCAAACCACTTTTAATTCAGTTGCAGGCTAACGACATACATTTGAGCGATTCGCTCATCAATAAAGTCTTACAAAAAGCAGGTGAGATAGATTAGTTGAACTTACTATTGAAACTATTCAGTGCACTCCTTAAGTAAATAATAGATGTATACCGGTTGCGAACAACAAAATTAGCACAATTCTGGAAAAGATACGTTCTGAGAAGCGGTTATTCAGATAAACGCCAACTTGAACACCGAGTCCAACAAATGGTAGAAGCACTAAAGCCTCTATGATGATTTCGAATGGAAAAAATCCAAGTTGGTAATAGAACGGAAACTTAACCAAGTTTATGAAAAAGTAAAGCACAGTTGTTGTGGCAACGAATGGACGATTGCCTAACCGCTGTGGCAATAGATACATGACGATGATCGGTCCTGCCATGTGCGCAAGTGTTGAAAAGACACCTGCGACGGCCCCCGCAAGTACGCCATGCCATGTTTTGAAACGGACGACGGGTTCTTCATCTGTAGAATCAGGGTTCAACCGCTGCATTATGCGGGGTCGAAAAAATTCTAATACGGCAAATAGACAGACGATACCTCCGATAACTTTCTTTAGATGTACCTCTGATATGTCTTTTAAGATAAAACTCCCGACAGCGATACCGATGATGGCACTCGGTACGAGTTGCCAGATGTTTTGACGGTGCCACTGCTTCCAATAGTGCCCCAATGAAAAAACATCTGTTGAGAAGAGTAGCGGGAGCATCAGACCGAGAACATTTCGGATAGGACGGAATTGCGCGAATAGCGGAACAACTATCATGCCGATGCCGCCACCAAAGCCAGCTTTACTTACACCTGTTAACCATGTCCCAAAACATAAGACAATTATTTCGTAGATAAGGTTCTCCTGATAGAATTCAATGGTTATTGTGCAGTTTATAATAGCGAATTTGGTCGGTTTTGTCAAACAGCTAATACCATTTCTTGTATATATTTTCCTTTTAAAATTTTCAATTTTTGCTACACTTTTCCAAATTTACAATCATAGGAGTGTCACCAATGAACATCAAACCTCCACAGATTACAGAAAGTGTTTCAGAAGCAAAGGTTGACAGCCATTTATTTCTTTCACAAAATCCCGTTTTTTTATAGCGACTAAAAACATTCAAAAATTCATCCTAAGGTGAGACTTCTTTATAACCTTTTGGCAAAGGTTTTCCTGCGACAAGGGCGGATTTAAGTGGGCGGACATGTCGGCAGCTGCCACGGTGGGTAAATCCAGGACAATCACATGTTATATCTGCCCCGATTACTTCCAGCGTGTAAAACTTACCTTTTTGTGAGGAACTTTCGGCGTGATAGACAGACCGCTGTGGTCCAGAGAGGACTTCTGCCAAAACACGGATGGCTTCTTCAGAATACGGACGGAGCTGCTTGCGTGTTGCTTCTTGGAGATGTGATGTATTCTCTTCAAGATATACGTCCCCTGCTTTCTGCAGCACGTCGTGGATATTGGATTCCTCAATTTTATTGGGTTGAACAGACAAAGCATTCATCATTCGCTTGAGTTCACTGAGAACATCCAACTGAAGTGCTGCCTCACCACCCGGCACCATAATTGAGCCTTCAACGATGGCATCCATCAACGCTGCTTTTGTTTCCAACACCGTCTTGACAAACGAATCGACCGTCCCATTTGCAATCATATAGGTTACATTCACAGTCCCTGTTTGTCCGATGCGGTAGGCGCGATCTTCTGCTTGCCAATGGTTAGCAGGCACCCAATCTAAGTCGTTGAACACAACCTGCCGTGCTGCAGTCAGATTTATGCCAACACCTGCAATGTGCATGTTAGCCACAAATAATCTGATGTTATCATCGTTTTGAAACCGATCAACTCTATCTTGCCTTTTACTGGGGGGAACTGCACCAGAAACATAAACCGCCCTATCTTTGAAATACGTCTGGAAACGCTGCATTGTATTGAGAAAGGAAGTGAAAATAATAACCTTTTCACCCTGTTCCAAAGCGTTTTCCACAAACTTAATGGTATGACGGCATTTGACAAACGCAATTGCTCGACGCACTTGGGTTATCCTACCCATGCCAGTTCCTAAATCTGTAGTGTCTATTGATTCATCTAATTCTTCGCTTTGTTCCGATGATAGGCCAATGGATTCTGGTAATCCGGCAATGGCCTCTGGTGTCTCAAATTTAGATAGAAATTCTTGTACTAATCGATTATAGTGCTGGATTGCATAAGGATGCAGTTCAACGTCCATCCAAGTTCGCACCTTAGGAGGAAGGTCTAACACCTCATCTTTTGTACGGCGTAGCATCACACCGTGTAGTTGTACGGTTAATTCCTCAATATTACTTGCACCATCTGCCACTAATCCAAAATCGCCTTGATACGCCTCACAATAACGTTTCGCAAAGCTGAGAAAACTCTTGCCAAGTGGATGGTTCAGAATTTGTAACAAAGGGAAAAGATCGCGAGGACGGCTTGTCATCGGGGTACCAGTTAGGGTATGGACGACAGGATCATTCTCAATAGATTCAACAAGTTTTGCGCCATTTCGACTCCGTTGACTCTGATAATTCTTTAGATAGTGTGCTTCGTCAAAAACAACGCCTTTCCAGTCAAACGCAAGCAGTTTGTCCAAGTTTTTACCAAGTATTTCATAGTTGATAATAACCCAACCGTTATGGTCTGTGGCGGGGAGTGGGGCAGGACCAACGATTGCAGGTTCGACATCTGGGAAAACGATTTTTATTTCGCGTTCCCAATTGCGTTTGATAGAGGCGGGACATATTACGAGGTAAGGACCTTCCGGTTCTGCCTCAACCATCGCGATGATGGACTGGCGAGTTTTACCCAACCCCATATCATCGGCAAGGAGAGCACGGCGGCGACCCAACAGAAATGCAATACCTTCTACTTGGTGGGAAAATAAACCTTCTGCAATTTCTTCGGCACGTTTGACGCTTATTTCCTGCATGCAGTTTTCCTTTTGTCCCAATATTTCTAATCTTAACCCTACCTATCAACGAGCCAAAAATCGCCTTTACTCACAATACTCAGCTGCTTTAGCATCACCGCACCGGGAAAATTCGGTGCCATACCGATGCCCATTGCAAAAACCTTTCCGTTTCCTTCGGCATAGCTGCCTACCAACGTAAGGTCTGGTTGCGTAATACTTGTCGGAATTCCATCACTAAAGAGAACAACGATTGTTGGTGAAGTTTTGGCTGTCTCTGTCAATACGGTGAGCATATCGTGGTCAGTGCCTTTTGTCCGGATTTGTGATTTAATATCCGCTAAATACGCAGATGATGCATCTACTGTCTTTTCAGTCACAGGCATAAACTTATTTTGATAGACAACCAATTCGGTACTAAACGCAACGATGTTAAAACTGTCGTGCGGTTCAAGGAAGGTTAGCGAATCTCGCATTATATCCACAACTTTTTTCAACTTCCGATCTTGTAAATTCTGCATGCTTGCAGAGAGATCAACACAGTAGACGATACGTTGTGGACCCTCTTGCGCCTCAATAAACTTAACCAACCGACTCTTAGTCCGTTCAGGAACCTTCTTCTGTTTCTTAATAGGTTGTTCAACACCTCTCTGAATGCGGGGGACACCTTTAAATTTAACAGAAGTCGGACCAGGGGCAAGACCTTCACCCAGATTGACTTTTTCAAGCGGTTCAAACGTAGTGGGTTCTGTAGCAGAAACAACACCGCGATGCGTTACGGGTTGGTTGCTCGTTAATATCTTCAGCTGCGGTTGACTGGTGTTCTGTGAGGTTTGGTGGCGGATTTGCGGGCGTTTTGGTGGTGTTATCCGTTTGGTTTTCGGTTCTTCCACAACAGTAAAGATTGCCTCAATGCTATCTGCATCGTGGCTTGGTACAACGCTAAACCAGAAAAAGAAACCGATGATGCCAATGATAAGGTGTAAAGCCACTGAAATGAGTAGTGATGTGCTTGATTTATATTTCATTTTATTGTATTCCAAAGTTAAGGTTGGTGTAAATCCCGATTATTTTCTATTTGCTAATTCCATCTCTCCACAACAACCTTTTTCTGCGTGAAGAAATCAACGGCATCCCAACTTTGCCCGTGCAAATCACCAAAGAAGCTGTCCTTCCAACCGCTAAACGGGAAGAACGCCATGGGCGCAGCAACACCGATGTTAATGCCGATGTTTCCTATCTGTGCCTCATAGCGAAACTTGCGCGCAGAGGCACCGCTGCTTGTAAACAGGCACGCCATATTACCGTAACTACCGCTGTTGATAAGTGCAATCGCATCGTCTATCGTTTCAACATGGATGAGTCCTAATACGGGGCCAAAAATTTCGGTTTTCGCAATCTCGCCTTGCGGATCAATATTGCCGAGAACAGTTGGACGAATAAAGTTTCCGTTTTCATATCCATTGATGTTCGGATACCTACCATCAACAAGAACCCGTGCTCCTGTATCTATGCCTGTCTGAATTATTCCCTCAATTCGCTTTCTGCTTTCATCTGTGATGACGGGTCCCATCTGCACACCTTCTTCTAATCCGTTTCCGACAACCCTATCCGTAGCAATGTCGCTAATGGCTTTTGGAAACCAATCCCTTGCACGACCAACAGCAAAGGCAAGCGACGCAGCCAGGCACCGCTGCCCGGCACACCCAAACGCACTATCAGCAGTAGCGTTTGCAGTGAACTGTGGATCGGCATCAGGTAAGACAATCAAAGGATTTTTAGCACCGCCTTGGCACTGAACCCGCTTGCCATTTGCCGCCGCTTTGGCATAAATCGCTTTCGCAGTAGCAGTCGATCCGACAAAACTGATAGCGCGGATTTCTGGGTGTTCCAAAATAGCATCTACAGTCTTTTGCCCACCGTTAACAAGATTGACAACACCTTGCGGGAGTCCTGTCTGTTCAAGGAGTTGAAATATCTTCTGCATGGTAAGCGGCACTTTTTCGGAAGGTTTAACGATGTAAGTATTCCCGCAAGCGATGGCATAAGGCAAAAACCAGAAAGTTATCATTCCAGGAAAATTGAAGGGGGCAATCACCGCACACACACCAACAGGTTGACGGATCATGAATTCGTCGATACCGGTAGCGATGTCTTCCAAATTTGTGCCTTGCATCAACGTAGGAATACCGCATGCTACCTCGACGTTTTCAATAGCGCGACGCATTTCACCTTTCGCTTCTGCAATTGTTTTCCCACATTCCATCGTAATCGTTTGCGCGATGTCGTCTATGTTTTCTTCTAAAAGATTTTTCAATTTAAACAGGTATTGAACACGCTGGACAGGTGGCGTACGCCGCCATTCGTTAAGCGCAGATGCGGCGGCTGTCGCCGCCTGATGCACTTCATCACCCGGTGACAACGGGACTTGGGTCAAAATCTCCCCCGTTGCTGGATTTGTAACATCAAGTAGGTTGACTGCCACAGATTCGTGCCATGTGTTGTTAAGATAATTCAGGATCGGTTTTTGTAGGTTCATTTAATTCCCTATTGTTAGGAGTCTGAGGACAGTAACTATGTTTATCTATTTGCAGCCCTTAATTAACAGCGTGCTTATAAAGCGCGCCTACATGTGAGTCCCAACATATTTCTATTTTTACCGATATTATATCACTTTTCTATAAAATTGACGACTTTTTTCATGCCAAATTGATTTTGATTCTTGACATATTCCCTGAATTCGTATAAATTGAAAACAAAATAACGAGGAGACTTATCAGTGCAAGAGAAAAGATATTTTACAGTTGAAGAAGCAAATGAATGTATACCTGAATTGATTACAGACATCTCGGCGCTACTTGAATTGAAAAAAGAATTGGAAAAGTTACACGCCGAACTGACACCTTTTTTAGAAGTGATTCCATCTAACGGCGGCAGCAAAAACGCGCTTTTGCTTATGCAAACCGGAGATCAGTTCAGAGAGATCGTGGAACGTATCCAACACCGTGGATGCTATCTTAAAGGACTTGATCCCGCCTTAATAGATTTTCCACACATGCGCGATGGAAAAGAGGTCTATCTCTGTTGGCGGTTTGGTGAAAAGGAGGTCCGTTATTGGCATGAAATTGAGAGTGGTTTTGCAGGACGAAAACCGTTGTGATTAGGTTAAAAAATAGAAATGATTTGTTGGTCCATGTCCTTTGCCGATATCTAACGCGTGTTGGATAGCATTCGTAATGTACGTTTTTGCATCACGAATTGCCTCAATTAAGTCCTTTCCAAGGGCCAGATGCGTTGCAATCGCAGCCGAGTAGGTACATCCTGTGCCGTGTGTATTTTTCGTCTCAATCCGTTCCGCCTCAAAAAATGACCACTTTCCATTGCAATAAAGCACATCTGCCGCTTTTTCATCATCAAGATGTCCTCCCTTGACAAGCACTGCCTTGCAACCGAGGTTAGCAATAGTTTTCGCTGCCGTTTTCGCATCATCAATCGTTTGGATTTCCTGATGTGAAAGCAGTTCTGCCTCGTAGGCATTCGGTGTGATTACGGTAGCAATCGGAATTAATTCATGTCTTAGACTATTGATAGCTTCTGCTTTCAACAGTGGAAACTTACTTTTAGAAATCATTACAGGGTCTACTACGATTGCCTCCGGCGTATATTCGCGTAACTTCCGTGCCACCGTTTTCACAATCATTGACGATGAAAGCATCCCTGTTTTGACGCTTGCCACTTCAAAATCTGTAAAGACAGCATCCAGTTGGGCATCAATCAGCGAAATTGGCAGGTCAAACGCGTCCGTGACGGCGACCGTATTCTGTGCTGTTACAGAAGTAATCGCGGACATAGCAAAACCGCCGTTTGCCGAAATCGCCTTGATATCCGCTTGTATCCCCGCACCGCCACCAGAATCTGAGCCTGCAATTGTTAAAATCTGTTTCATGTTCTCCCCTTTAGCCAACTTAACGTCCTCCAAACGGAATTCTTTGCGTCTATTCTATATCGATCCTCACATAATCTCACATTATATCACGCTTTATTAGCTTTGTGCAAGTTCACTGGTTAGATGGGTGTGTAAGGGTGAGTTGTCCAAAGTATACAAAATGGTATGCTTTCCAAATAATTCTATTTACAGAAACTGAATAGGAGTGAATGCAGCATTGATGCGAAGTTCATTGCAGCAAAAAAAAAAGGCCTCTCTGTAGACAAGACGAAGTGTGGGAAAGGGATAAAAGAGACTACATCTTGAAAGTCAATCCTAAAACCACTGCTAAGTGGAAATAAAATCTGGTATACCCTACCTTTTCAACAACAGACGCGGCTACAAATCTTTCATAACGTTTTCCTTGCACTGAAAAATCAGTTGAATTGTCAGCTAAAATCTGATATAATTTCAGAGTCTAATATACACAAATTCGCTCATAAATTGATATAAACATAGACTTGGAGGTGTTTATCATGATGTTCGGTTGGTTTGACCCAATGTATTTTGTTTTTCTTGCGCCTGGACTTGCGCTATCTCTATACGCGACTTGGAAAACAAAATCAACATTTTCAAAATATTCACAAGTCGGTTCGCGAAACCGAATGACGGGTGCGCAGGCAGCAGCACTGATGTTACAGAGAAACGGCATTGATGGTGTCAAAATTGAACACACAGGTGGATGGTTAAGTGACCATTATGATCCACGTAAAAAAGTGTTACGGCTGTCCAGCGATGTGTATTCAAGTCATTCGTTGTCGGCAATAGGTGTTGCTTGTCATGAGGCAGGACACGCGATGCAGGATGCACAGGGTTATGCAATGCTTAATCTGCGTAGTGCGCTTGTTCCAGCTGCCAACTTCGGCTCGATTTTTTCCTATATTGTGATGATAGCCGGAGTCTTTCTCCAGATGATAGGATTGATATGGGTAGGTGTTGCTTTATTTTCAATGGTTGTGGTATTTTCACTGGTAACGCTCCCAGTGGAATGGGATGCGAGTCGGCGTGCCAGAATTGCGATGGACGAAGCAGGGATGCTTTCCCCTGAAGAAAGTCGTCAAGCAAACAAAGTGCTCAACGCTGCGTTTTTAACGTATCTTGCCGCAGCAGTCACGAGTCTTTTAACGTTGCTCTACTACTTGTTCCGCTTAGGACTTTTGGGTGGTGATGAATAAATTGCGTAGGTGGCGCGGCATCAAACCGCGCCTGTTGAGGCGTTAACGATTTAACCTTTGCTTTCAATATCTACACCGGGCCATTGGTCATCGCGTTCGGTAATATCCACGACAATCCCGTCCGGGTCTTCAACTTTGAAAGCTTCTGAAGGCAATTCATCGGAATTCGGGTTGTAAGGTTTAGTACCGTCTAAACCTTCCCAGGTAATTGCAAAGCCGAGGTCTTCACATCGTTGTGCTGCTTCTCGCAAATCCGGAACGCGGACACCGATATGAAGATAGTCTAACATCCCACCGATATGTTTGGGACGGTCAGGACCGTTGTGCTGAAACACGCGAAAATTATGATAGCCATCGGTCAAATCGTAGCATCCGTTCTGCGTTGAGAAAACGCTTAGGCCGAGTGCATCGCGCCAGAAACGGATACTTTTTTCAAGATTCGTTGTACGGACACCGATATGTACAAGTGTTGTTGACATGAAAATCTCCTTTTTGGTAATGTAAGGTAACACTAAATTTGTTTATGGCTTAGACCCATAAAGTGCGTTCACGGTCTTCGGCGCGGTGTTCATAGAGTAATTTGACATCATCTGGGAACTTATCATACGTTTCGCCGGGAATCGTAGCGGTATTGACACCGAAAAGTTCCAAATTTAACCACCACGGAGCATATCTGACGACAACGGCAGTTCGTCTGCCATCACTTGGATTTTCCGCATTGGAATGCCAAATTCGGCTGTCCATGATAAGCACACTGCCCGCGCTCCCGACGGCTTGCATTTCACCCTCAAGTGGATTGCGATCCCCGATGCCGTCCTCTTTACCGCGTGGATTTTTGAGATCAACATGTGATTTGGGAACAATCCATGTGCCGCCATTTTCTGTTGTAAAATCGGTGAGCATCCAGAGCGTGGTAATACCGATAACAGCACTCGGAAACGGTTGCGTTATATGCCATTTCTGGTTTAAGTCATACGGAAAATCGGAGTGGTATGCACGCACTAATTTGTAATGTGGTGGGCGAATTTTATACTCTGTTTGAGAGATACGCACCTGTGGTCCCAATAATTCTCGGATGACTGCAAGCAGTCGCTCGTTTGCCAGATGTTCTGCAAAGTTCGGCATAAAACTTATGACGTTGCGTTCCCATCTGCCATTGTCTTTACTGAATTGGTTATAGTCCGCTTCGGAGGTTTCTACCTCTTCACGAACTGAATCAACAACGGCTGCTGGAATAACATCTTCTAATACACACCAACCTTCTTCACGCATCTGCGTAACATAAGAGTTGATGGTTTCTGATAAATTTTCTGTAGGCATTCTACTTCTCCTTTTGGATACTGGAAGGATAATAGAGTTTAATAAATTGGACGACACTCAGTTACGTTCTTTGTTATGTCGGATTGCTGCCTTAATGAGCGGCGTAAGACGCATAATTTTGCCAAGTGAACCTGCAATACCGATCTCGCGTGTTGTGATCGCCCCCATAACGTTGAGTTCACCTGTCCAAAATTTGTGTGCGACATCACCTGTCATCGTCAGTTCTACATCGGGGGTTGCATCACTACAAGCATCGCGAGAAATAGTATATTCACCATTCGCTGCGGTTAACGTCATGACACAATCGGGCGTTCTGTAATTGAATTGGACGCTTAAGTTTAGCGATTTCAGTGCCTCTTGCGCTTCTGGTAAGGTGGCAATTTCCTCAAACAGTTCGCTGATGTAACTATAAAGTTGTTCTGGTGTTTCAAATATAGCCATAGTTTGTGGTATAGCATAACTTATAATACATTGGAGGTCAAATTAAAAATGAAGAAGAACCCATTTGACTATTTTGTTGAAAACCTTGAAGAACGTCTTGAAGATATGGATACCAACAATAAGGAATCAATTACACGAACCTTCCAAGATTTTTATGGTTCGGATAATCTCCGATACAAATTGCCTATTGGACATATAGATATAATTCAAACACGTTCCCACATTTCACATATATTTTTTAACGACGATTCCACATTTTATGAACCGCCATTTATCCCACAGACTGAGTTGCTGGCTCGTACCAAGGATATATTGGATCAATATTTTGATGGTGAGCCTGTAGACTTCCGAGAGATTCCGGTTAAAATAGAGATGGGGACAGACTTTCAAAATTCGGTTTGGGACGCTATACATCAGATTCCGCATGGTGAGGTGCGCAGCTACAAATGGATAGCAGAACAGATTGGCAGACCGAAGGCTGTGCGCGCTGTCGGAAATGCTACGGGAAGCAATCCTATTACAATTATCATTCCATGCCATCGTGTAATTGGGAGCAATGGCAATTTAGGTGGTTACGGAGGCGGTCTTGAAAGAAAACGTCAATTGTTATCGCTTGAAGGCTATCCAATTGAGGTACTAAAACAACCGCGTGAGGGTTCTTGATTGTGGAAAATAAGAAATATAAAGGCAAATCAACTGAGGCTATTCATGCGGGGGAAACATTTTCAACAGAAGTGCCAGATCATCAGTCAGGAAAAACAGGTATTCCATTATTACCGCCTATTTATCAAAACAGCACTTTCCGTTTTCAAACGGCGACGGAATGTGCATCGGCATTCATTGATGAAGAGAGTGGTTACGTCTACACTCGATGGGGTAACCCTACACAGAAAGTCTTAGAAGATAAACTCGCAGTACTTGAGGCAGGAGAAGCTGCGTTAGCAACAGCCTCAGGAATGGGTGCAATTAGCATCGCGCTGCTCACCGCTTTAGCAGATGGCGGACACGTTGTTGCCATGGAAACCCTTTACTCTGCTACGTACAACCTGCTTAATGAAGATTTTCCTCGGATGGGAATTGAAACAACGTTTGTAGATGCTACGGATCCAAACAAAGTTGAAAGCGCGATTCGTCCTAATACGAAGGTCATCTATCTTGAAAGTCCTACTAACCCGTTACTCAAACTTGTTGACCTTGCTGCTTGTGCTGAGATTGCAAAGGCACACAATATAACTTCAATCATTGATAATACCTTCGCAACACCTTGTAGCCAGCAACCGATTGTTCTCGGAATTGACGTAGTGCTGCACAGTATGACGAAATATTTGAGCGGTAACGGAGCAGTCATCGCTGGGGCAATAGTTGCGGAAAAAGAGTTCATTGTGCAGGCACAAAAAGGGGCTTTACGCAACTTCGGTGCAGCAATCAGCCCGTTCAATGCGTGGCTTACACAGCTCGGTATACCGACTTTGCCACTTCGGTTTGAACGGCACTGTGAGAACGCAGCGCGCATCGCAACGTTTCTTGAAGCACATCCTGCAGTTGCATGGGTTCGCTACCCTGGCTTGCCCACTCATCCACAGCATGACCTTGCGAAATGTCAGATGAACGGATTTGGCGGTATGATAACGATGGAACTGAAAGGGGGGCGTGCCGCGGGGGAAAAACTTGTGAACAAACTTCAAATCTGCTCTCTGGCAGTCAGTTTAGGTGATGTACGTACCTTAGTTTGTCATCCAGCATCAACAACACATTCACATGTTCCGATGGAAGTCCGGCAACAGACCGGTATCACAGATGGTTTGGTTAGGTTCTCAATAGGTTTAGAGGATATTGAGGATATTATCGCTGACCTTGAACAGGCATTGGAGACGCTTCCCTCTTAATGTAATCTACGTGAGTTCGATCCAAGTCTTTGCAGCACAAACTGATAGTTTGTGCTGCAACTTCTTCGATGTCTATATTGGTCGGGATGAGAACGGATCCTAACCTGTAAAAAGGGTATGACGACTTGGGAATGGTTTGTTTTTATCCCAGTACTTCTCGAACGTTCTTTTGCTTTTTACCTTTAGTCCCTTAGCAGCTTTATCAGGGTCGGGATATAAGTAGGGGGCTCGGCGAAAAATATTCCATTCAATGCGCGCAAAGGTCAGACCACCGAAATAGATATAGCCGTGCTCTCCAGCCAGACGCTGAGATAGTACTTTCAAAGCGAGATGGACAGTCCGCATCTGATCTTCCGGTTCTTTGTTTCGCCATTCTGTCTGAGAGAGATTCTCCAAAATGAAATGCTTGGTTTGTTCTGTATGAAGTCTCATGATCTCGTCAATAGGAAACCGTTCGATTTGGCGTAAAGTCGGCTCAGATTCTTGCCGTGAATTGTTTGTGCCATTTCTATCATCTTCTGCCGAATACGACAACTCCCTGTCAAGTTTATCGAGAGAAATACGTAATTCTTTCGCGGCTTTTCCTTTATTTCCACCATGTTCCTTTACGATTTCGCGGAGTACCGCAGTAAGGCTATCCTGGCGGGTTTTTCCTATTATACAGACTGGCTCAGCTTCCTCTGTGAGTTCGGAGTCTATTCTACGCCGGAACTCTGAAAATTGAGAGATGGCATCGTCAATCACCGTTTTAATATGTCTCGTAAAATTAGGAACGTCTAACTCAGTAGTGGAATAATATTCTTTCCGCCGATTCTCAATTTCGCGTCTGGCCTTATAGGCACGGTCGCGCCCATCATTAAAGAACTCCTCCCACCATAGAGCAATTTGTTCGTCAGTGACATCTGAGGCAGCATCAGAGATAAACTGACAGAACACTACGACTGGCAGATCAAGCAGGTTCTGATATATCGGTGTTTCTGGCGTTTCTGCAGATCGCGTTTCCGGCATGCTTCTCCTTGAACGTCCATCATTAACTCCTCCATCTCCTCCTCGGTCGGATCGCGTTTCCGGCATGCTTCTCCTTGAACCCTCATCTCCACTAACTATCTGGAGCTTTCGTGGAAGGTCCCTCTGCAAAATTACGTGGCCTTGGGAATTTATTGCCGCTTCTTTGAGGCAGCTATATAGCTCTCGAACATTACCCGGCCAGCTATACGCTTCAAGCAATTCGATCGCTTCTGGCGAAGGAGCGAGAGGTGGTATTTCATTGTCTTTTTCAATACGCTGCAGAAAGTGCGTGGTGAGTAACGAAATATCCTCTATCCGGTCTCGCAAGGGCGGCACGGCGATCTCATAGTCACAGAGACGATAGTACAAATCCATTCGAAATTTCCTTTCCTCCATCCTTTTCTTCAAATTTTTATTGGTAGCACTGATGACACGCACATCCACGCTACGTGTTCTATTACTGCCTACCCGTTGGAACTCTCTTTCTTGCAGCACAGTGAGAAGTGTTCCCTGTTGTGCAGGTGTCATATTGCTGACTTCATCCAGGAAAAGGGTGCCGCCATCAGCCCGTTCAAATGCGCCAGAACGCTCATATTTCGCATCTGTGAATGCTCCTTTTTCATGGCCAAATAGTGCATCTTCAAAGAGTGCTTCGGGCACAGCACCACAATCAATTGAGATAAAGGGTGTCTCTGCACGTTCACTTTCTTCGTGAATCAAACGCGCAACCACACCTTTCCCAGTACCTGTCTCACCCGTAAGTAGCACCGAAGCCTTAAAACTGACTGCATATCCAATTTGTTTATTCAGTTTAACCATTAGTTTGCTCTTTCCAACGAGAGGAGACTGTTTCTCAACCTCTTCTTTATCTGGAATCCCGGAGATGTTACTTCGGGTAGATAGCCTGTTAAACGCCCGATCAAGTGCCTCACAGAGCTCTTCCATATTAATGGGCCTCAGTAGAACCTCTAATGCCCCCAGAGCTATTGCCCTTCTCATTATATGTATGCCCGCTCTGATCACGATTACAATTACGTTTGGGTGTCTGTCCTTAATTTCCTTCAACTCACCCTGGCTGTTCTCCGCTGACAATTCCGCACTAAGCAAGACAACTTCCAGATTCATGGATTCGTTAATCTTTTCCAAGCCTTTGTTAAAGTCGTCAACGATGATAGGGGAATACTTCTGATTCCTAAGAAAATTCACCAAATCACTTGAACCTTGGTTGTCGTCAATTATTAATACTTTCTTCATTACCTTGTCTCCTGTGTTCCCAATAATGGGTTTTCGCGTATACACGATATTCGATTGTTACTTCTTATACCAATGGTACTATTTTCTTTACAAAACCTTTGCTGATTTGGACATAATTCATGCTGTTTTTTACATAGTTCATGCTGGAATCGCTAATTTTTCCCCAATATCTGATAAATTTGCTTGGCATGAATCTTGCTCATATTGGCTGAAGTATACACAAAAATTAGATGGGTATAAAAAAATGTTGTATTTAATTTTTATTTTTGCTATAATCTATTTTGGCATCCGTAAAATCCTTTACAGGTGGTTCGGCGAGAGTGATAGTCTCCCGAACCGCGGCACTGCCAAGCGTAGGTTGCCAGTGCGTGTTTAAGTATATCATAACATCATAATTGGTGTGCATGATATTTTAAACAGCGTAGTAATTAGACTTGATTTTTTTCGGAAAATCTTGTATCATTACGAATGGACGTTGGAGACGGATTGCCGGGGTAGATCCTTCTACCTCCCGTCTCCACCCAACTGGCAATTGGGTATACGTCTGAAAATACAACGTCCAAATACCCTAATTGTTTGATTCACTGATGGTTGTGTCTCTATACTTTGCAGTGGTGTGCTGGTTTTGTTGGTGATGCACTGGACATCAGCATCTGAATGGTTTAGGACTTATGTGAGCACCTTTGCAGGCGAGTTTTTTAAATCTCGTTAGCGATGTGTGATATATAGGAATTCGTGGAAAATGGTAAGTCCTATCATACATACATAAAAGTTGGTGGCAAGCTGCGAGGTTCAGAGGGCTACTGTGCAATCTGCTCAAAATCATTAGTTACGTAAAATCCTTAAGTAATTCTAAAGTCTACTATACTTGGAGAATATCTTATAATTTGTTATGTTATTTTACACAAAATGTTAATATTTAAGGGGATCAGGACTTACGCATTCCCCCCTTGATAAGGGGGTTAGGGGGGGTTAAAAGGCGTTATTTCAATGATTTAACCCCCTAAATCCCCCTTATCAGTGGGACTTTTGAGGACATTGCGTAAGTCCTGGGGGATAAATTATGAACTTTTTACGCGGTGTTGTAAAATGGATTGCTTCATTGGAATCCGGTAGTCAGTTTCGAAAATGGGCATCAATTCTTCTCAAAGGGGGTGGCGTTTTAGTTTTTATCGGTGCAATTGTATCAGGTATTAGGCTTTTGTGTTGCTTCAATACGTGCAAGTGCCGGTTTGGAAATTGGTTCAGAGACAGTAGTTGTCATTGTATCCATTCTGGCACTCTGCATCTATGTAATCGTTGCTACAATCCTCATCATGTTGTTTTGGAACAGAGCCAATAAAATCAGAGCACTTGGTGAGGAATCCCATTTTACCTTGATACCCATTGCGGTTATCTTAATCCGATTGATTGGGGAGGTAGGATTTCTCTTACTCATTGGATTAGGTATTCAAGGATTACTTGTTGGATTAGGTATTCAAGGATTACTCTCAGATTCAGGAATTTTAGATGTTCTGCAATATGCCATGCCTCCCGAACTATGGAGGATCAAAGGCCTTGGCTTTATCGCAGGAGTAATTACGTTAGTTGTTTTTTATTATCAGTGGTGCATTGGTATTGATTTTTTGGTATTTCATAGCAGAGTTAATCAATCTATTTGTGGATATGGCTACCAATCTCAGGAAGATTGAAACGAGCTTGTCAATTGAGGAAATACCTTCAGATTCATAAAAAATTATAAGGTATTGGCAAATTTGCTAATACCCTTGTTTAGGAGGAAAAGCATGATTTCAGCCTATTTTTTGGAAAGTGTTATCAGTTGTTTGTCTAACATTTATACTGCTTGTCGGCTGTGGTGAACCGAACTTGGATAATCCGAAAGTTCGTGAGAGGATTCTTGCCCGAGCAGTAGATTTTCGCGCCTTACAGAGCCGCTACACCCCTTCAGGTGAAGAACTGGCTTATGCACCTAATCAAAACCATCCCTATACAGGATGGGTAAAAGGAAATGGTGCAGGTATTTCTGACTTTTTTGTTGGTGGAGTTCTTGTTCAGCTCCAGAGAGGTAAACCTCACGGACTCTATATTAGTTGGTACCCGAACGGACAAATTGCAGAAAAAGGCACCGCAAGGAACGGCAAAAGAAATGGTTTGTGGACAAGATGGCATGAGAACGGTCAAAAGTATGAGAAAGGAACCTATAAAAACGATGAAAAATATGGTTTGTGGATTCGGTGGGACGAAGACGGAGAGGAGGTTTCGCGTGAAACCTATTAAACCTAAAACACTAAAAGAAAATGAGAACATAGTGTCCGAAAGGCATTTTTATTGTCTTTTTTTTTTTGGTGAATTATAAAAATAAGTGAACATTATCAATAAAATCTCTATTTAGTGGCAAGCGGCGTGTATTTCTATACGCTCAAAGCAGGCGATTTTTCTGCCACGCGGAAGATGTTGATACGGAAGTAGTGTACTGTCAGCTTTGAATTTTGGGATAACCAACTTGGGATAACCAACTGTAGAAGGGGTTTCTAATCCCGATACCAATTGAGAAAACTCTCAAAAAAAATTAGGAACAATAAACTTATAAAGGAGGACGGCGTTTTCTTCTCGCCTTGAAAGGTAAGAGAGCTGCGCCGAACATTTTGATGAAATTATTTAAACTTGGATTTTGGATCATTATTGTATGTATCCTTATTAACAACAGCAAGGCACAAGATTTTGGAATCTTAACGCCAAGCAGGGAAATAATAGAAACCGGATTTGACAATCGCAGTCTCGCGATGGGGAAAACAACAACTATCACTTCGCGAAGCAGCAGTGCGATCTTTTCAAATCCATCCATTCTTGCCACCTTCTCTGAGATGGAAGTACAGGCGGGGGGGAAAACTTTTGTACGGGACAACTACGAATGAAACCGTGAACATAGACGACAATGAATCGTATGAGTATAGGTATCCTATTGTCCCAAATAGGTCATATTTTGCGGTGGCAGTGCCTTATCAGTTCCCGAACTCACAACTCAAACTTGTCTTTGGCGTGGGTTACCAGAGAAATGAAGGTGCGAAATGGGAATTGGAGACAACCTCATTAGAAAAAGAGTGGTCGGAGGCAAAAGATGAACTCGTGGATGTCCGTGTCACATCAATTAGAAACGGCAGACGGCGTGGGGATTTGAACACGATCACTCCAGGGATTGCCCTCAATTTTCAAGACAAATATTTCCTGGGACTAACAGTCAACCGAACCCTCGGTGGCATTGTTTCCAAAAGTGAATGGAAACGTCCAGATGGCCACACAGAAGTAGATTCGGAGCAGGAACAATCCGCCCAGTTTCTAAGGCTTGGTGCTTTGGCTCATGTCACACCTGAACTCTCTATAGGGTTGATGTACCGCCCAGAATTTGATTGGGAATTCGGAGAAACGATTACGAAAACCCACGAGGATGGGGAACTTGAGACAGATAGAAGTCAGACAGATGCCGAGTTAACAATGCCGACTATGTGGGGCATCGGAGCAGCATATAAGGTTTCCCCAGAATTCGTTGTTGCTTTAGAACTCCAATCACGTCCATTTACTGACCTGCAATGGCGCAGAGATTTTATTCAACGTGCAGTTATTGATGACGGTTTTAATTTTGCTGTTGGTGCGGAGTATTTAGGGGCTGGCTTTCCGCTGCGCTTTGGGGCTTTTCGGGACGTAATTCCGTTTGTAGATGAAAACGACACTGAACCTGTGGGTCTTGTCGGAATCACTGTTGGAGTGGGTTCCAGCAGAGACAAAGATTTCTCGTGGGATGCTTCGGCACTCTACGGGACATGGGAGCAGACCAATGCTGAGGGACAGAAATATTCAGAAAACCTCATCCGTGCCAATATTTCGGCAACTTACCGCTTTAATACGGTTCGTGACACTTCCACCACAAGATAAGGGCATAAACCGAATTCATTATAAATGTATTTTCAGATTGGACTATATTTTCTAATTCATTAAATGAAAGGAGCGATTCTAATGAAAACGAAATTACTATTTTCTATTGTTTTATCAGCACTATTGATTTCCGATGTCCATGGACAGCTTGATTTCGCCAAAGATTACACAACTTGGAATTTACCCGAAGGGGCAAAAGCACGCCTCGGTAAAGGGTACATAAGTGGCGATGTCGAGTATTCTCCAGATGGTGTCCGTTTAGCGGTTGCAAGTTCTATCGGTATTTGGCTTTACAACGCAGCGACGGGTGAAGAACTTGATCTGCTTACGGGGCATACGGGTAGGGTCTCGAGCGTATCCTTCAGTCCGGATGGGCAAACACTCGCAAGTGGGAGTGAGGACAAAACGATCCGTTTATGGAATGTCCGAACAGGCAAACATAAGAAAACACTTGAAGGACATACGAATGCTGTCCATAACGTAGTGTTCAGTCCGGATGGGCAAACACTCGCAAGTGGGAGTTGGGACAAAACGATCCGTTTATGGGATGTGCAAACAGGAAAAAATAAAAAAACACTTGAAGGGTATCATGTTCCTGGTATTGTGGACGATTCCTTAGCGTTCAGTCCTGATGGGCAGACACTTGCGGGTAGTAGTGATGACAACACTATCCGCTTATGGGATGTGCAAATAGGAGAACATAAGAAAACGCTTGAAGGGTATCTTGTAGCGTTCAGTCCTGATGGACAGACACTCGCAACTGTGACGGGTTGGAGCATTATCCACTTATGGGATGCGGGAACAGGTGAACAGAAACACAGCTTTGTGACATTTGAAACCTTTAGTTTATCGTTCAGTCCTGATGGACAAACACTTGCAACTGGGGAGAATGGGGGCGATATCCGTTTATGGAATACAAAGACAGGAGAACACAAGAAAACACTTGAAGGGCATGCGCATTATGTCATGGGCGTATCATTCAGTCCTAACGGACAGACACTCGCAAGTGGGAGCTGGGACACAACTATCCGCTTATGGGATGTCCGAACAGGGGAACATAAGCGGACACTTGAAGGACATACGGGTCCGGTCTATAGCGTGTCATTCAGTCCTAACGGGCAGACACTTACAGCTGGGTATGGGGATGGTGGTATCCGTTTATGGAATGTACAAACAAGAGAACATAAGTGGATACTTGAAGGGCATACGTATCGTGTCGATATCGTAGTGTTCAGTCCTGATAGGCAGACACTCGCAACTGGGAGTAGTCTTGGTGACACTATCCGTTTATGGGATGCGGAGACAGGCGAACATAAGCACACACTCCAAGGACATACGGGTCCGGTCTATAGCGTGTCATTCAGTCCTGATGGGCAGACACTCGCAAGTGCGGCGGCATCGTGGAGCTTTCTTGATGCTAATGATAATACTATCCGCTTATGGGATGTGGAGACAGGCGAACACAAGAAAACACTTGAAGGACATACGGATTGGGTCCGTATCGTAGTGTTCAATCCTGATGGGCAGACACTCGCAACTGGGAGTAGGGACAAAACTATCCGTTTATGGGATGCGGAGACAGGCGAACATAAGCACACACTCCAAGGGCATACAGAGCCTGTTGACAGCGTAGCATTCAGTCCGGATGGACAGATACTCGCAAGTGGGAGTTTGGACAGGACGATCCGCTTATGGAATGCGGAGACAGGCGAACACAAGAAAACACTTGAAGGACATACAGGTTGGGTTGACAGCGTAGTGTTCAGTCCGGATGGGCAGACACTCGCAAGTGCGTCGTCGTGGTCGATCTTTCCGGATGATAATGATAGTACTATCCGTTTATGGGATGCGGAGACAGGCGAACATAAGCACACACTTGAAGGACATACGGATTGGGTCCGTAGCGTAGCATTCAGTCCGGATGGGCAGACACTCGCAAGTGGGAGTACGGACAGGACTATCCGCTTATGGGATGCGGAAACAGGCGAACATAAGCGGACACTTGGCGGGACTGCGGAGTCTGGTGGTAATGTAGTGTTCAGTCCGGATGGGCAGATGCTCGCAAGTTGGAGTGTAGGCACAGTGCTACTGTGGCACACCACTCCGCGCGCTGAAGGGACAGATGTTGAGACGACTGAGCCATACGCAATTGATCCGAATGCAAAACACTTAACAACATGGGGAAAGATAAAAACAACAATGTTTCAAAACTATCCTAACCCGTCTAATCCGGAGACGTGGATCCCGTATCGCTTAGCGACAGCTGCGGATGTGACAATCCATATCTATTCAATAGATGGCGATTTGATTCGGACGTTAAGGTTAGAAAACCAAGCAGTAGGTCTGTATGAACGCAAAGGCCGGGCTGCATATTGGGATGGCAAAAACGAAGTCGGTGAACCTGTTGCAAGCGGTGTGTATTTCTATACACTCACCGCAGGTGATTTTTCTGCTACACGGAAGATGTTAATACGGAAGTAAGTTTCCGGTGTTTTTTGTAACGTGGGACTTACGCATCTCCCTCGCTTGCCAAATCAACGCTGAATGCGCGTCCGGCATTCAGCGGAGGATAAAGATCCCAACTGTTTGCGCCTCGATTCCAGCATAGATTAAAATTGAACTGAATTCACGTCATTTTAGAAAGGAGAATTCCAAAATGAAACTGAAAAACACACTTTTTTTACTAATAGTTCTATTAAACGCGTCATTCCTTCATCTCTCAACGAGTTTTGCCCAAAACTACCCACAATGGCATTTGCCTGACGGTGCTATCGCCCGTTTCGGTGAGGACACAATAGAGCAGATAGTGTATTCCCCAGATGGTCATCAGCTGGCGGTGGCAAGTAGTTCTGGGATTCGCCTCCATGACGCGCGGACCGGCAAGGAGCTGACATTGATCACCGGGCATACCCACACGGTCACAAGTATCGCGTTTAGCCCGGATGGCACTGCGATTGTGAGTGCAAGTCAGGACAAAACCGTCCGCCTGTGGCATGCACGGACAGGCGAGTTGTCAGACACGCTCACCGGACACACCGACGCTGTCACAAGTGTCGCGTTTAGCCCGGATGGCACCTTTGTTGTAAGTGGCAGCGAGGATAAAACGGCGCGCCTGTGGCAAGTGAGACCAGGGACTTGGGAAGTGGTGCCTTTCTGGGATCCGATCACCAAAAAGTGGCGGGATTGGAAGGACGCGCTTGAGCACACTGGTGCGGTTTGGAGCGTTGCATTTAGTCCAAATGGTAACATCCTTGCCAGCGGCAGCCAGGACGTGGTGCGTTTCTGGGATCCGCGAACAGCCACACCGAAGAGGATGCTTAAGCACACTGGTGCGGTTTGGAGTGTTGCATTTAGTCCGGACGGTGCCACCCTTGCAAGTGGCAGTTGGAGAGAGATCCGTTTATGGAGTGCATGGACAGGTAAACTAATAGACACGCTCAGCGCACATACCGACTGGGTTGAGAGTGTTGCGTTCAGTCCGGATGGCATCACGCTTGCCAGTGGCAGCCGGGACACAACTGTGCGGTTATGGAATGTCCAAAGAGGCGAGTTGATAGATACGCTTGCTGCACACGCCAGCGCGGTTTGGAGTGTTGCATTTAGTCCGGATGGCATCACGCTTGCCAGTGGCAGCCGGGACAAAACCGTGCATTTATGGGATGCAAAGATCGGCACGCAAAGAAACACGCTCATTGAATACACCGGCGAGGACGTAGTCAATAGTGTTGCGTTTAGTCCGGATAACACCTCTGTCGCGAGTGGCAGTCGAGCCAAAACCGTGCATGTATGGGATGTGAAAACACAAACCTTGGGAAATACGATCACCGGACATGCTGCCTCGGTCAGTAGTGTTGCGTTTAGCCCGGATAGCACCACATTCGCCAGTGGGAATGGGAGAAACGTGCATTTATGGGATGTGAACACTGGCAGGGCGATACATGTACTTAAACACAGTGGTTGGGTTGATAGTGTTGCGTTTAGCCCGGATAGTAACATGCTTGCCAGCGGGAGTCAAGACGCAACTGTGCATTTATGGGATGTGAAAACGGGTGCGTTGAAAAACACACTCACCGGACACACCTGGGTTAAGTGTGTTGCATTTAGTCCGGATGGCAGCACGCTCGCAAGTGGCAGCCGGGACGCAACTGTGCATTTATGGGATGTGCAAACGGGTGCGTTGAAAAACACACTTACCGGACATACCAGGGATGTCTGGAGTATTGCGTTTAGTCCGGACGGCAGCACGCTCGCAAGTGGCAGCCGGGATACAACTGTGTGTTTATGGGATGTGCAAACGGGTGCGTTGAAAAACACACTTACCGGACACACCAGTGATGTCTGGAGTGTTGCATTTAGTCCGGATGGCAACACGCTCGCAAGTGGGAGTTGGGACAAAACTATCCGCTTATGGGATGCCAGAATAGGCACGTTCAAAAGCATGTTTGACTACGCTGATTGGGTTAAGAGTATTGCATTTAGTCCAGATGGTAAATTGCTCGCCAGCGGCAGCCGGGACGGCACCGTGCTCCTATGGAAACTGGCACCAGCAACCGTGCCTATCTTAGCACCACGATAACTTGCAGCAAATTTCAGCGGCTTCAGATATAGTGAACTATAAAATTATTGGGACACTTTGATAAACCTATTTTGGAAACATAACCGACAATAGAAGTGGTAGCACAAACTGTTAGTTTGTGCATATTAGTCTGCAAACTAACAGTTTGCGATACAGAAGCGTCCCAATAATTGTCCGTTTTACTATAATGGATATGCCAAAAACTTTAAAATCATAGAAAGATGAAGTTTCCTCACACCATTTGGGCAGAACTTATGCAGATTTTTGCAGAACTTGTGCGAATTTGGACAGAACTTGTGCAGCAATCGTCAGTTTTGTGCCTGTATCTGCCCGAATTTGCTTGGCATGAAACTTGCTCAACCTTTAAACTATAGTGAATTATAGTGAATTATAAAAAAAGTAGATATAGACAATCTATAATAGATTTTAGAATTAATTGGATACTCTGCCCCAGCGAGGTTAGGAAACTTCTATTTACAAAATAAGGAGATTTATAATGAAACGTTTGACATTACTTTTTCTCTTTCTGTTTTTACCGACACTCCTCATTGTTGGATGTAGCGAAACAGAAAACATAACGGAAACAAAATCGGAAATAGGGCAACCCCAAATAGACCTCGCGAAAGTAGTTGTTATTCCTGATGAAAACTTAGCAAAGTCAATACGAGAAGTACTTGAACTGCCCGCAGACGCTGAGATAACAGCCGGACAACTGGCAACATTAGAACGTTTGTATTGCACCAGCGGTAGTATCACGGACTGGACAGGCTTGGAATATGCTACGCAACTGGAGTGGTTGGGTCTAAGAACTTGTCTACGGTCCAAGAACCCTAGGACTGGGGAATACGAAAGCATTTGGGACTGGAACAAAGAAACTGCTGATCTAACACCTCTTGTTGGATTAAAAAACCTTCACTTAGACCTGACTGGTAATTTAATAAAAGACCTCACCCCGCTAAAGGTGTTAAAAAATTTGAAAAAGTTAGATCTTAGTGAAAATTATATAGAAGACCTCTCCCCGCTTGCAGAATTAAAACAACTCACACGTTTAGTCATAGGGGGTTGGGCGGGATCCAACAGAAACATAAAAGACATCACACCCCTTGCCGGATTAAAACAGCTGACAGAGTTATGGATCGATGGTACTTTTGATGACATTACACCCCTTGCCGGATTAAAACAACTCACATGGTTATACATCCATGGTAATGTTGACGACCTTACCCCACTTGCCGGATTAAAACAACTCACAACGTTAGGCCTTGAGGGTAATGAAATCAGCGATGTTACACCGCTCACAGGATTGATAAATCTTGAGAAGTTACAGCTTACCGGTAATCCGATTGTAGATAAGACCCCTCTTGAGGAGCTACGAAAGAAAAATCCTAATGTGGAAATAATATTGGACTAATGTGGAAATATTGGGCATGTCGCGCGGGTTTTGGACTGAGGGCATCAACACACGGAGATGTATCACAGTCGGATTCCGTGAAGCACATTGGGATGGTAAGAATGATATAGGTGAGTCTGTGGCGAGTGGTGTGTATTTCTATACGCTCAAAGCAGGAGATTTTTCTGCTACACGGAAGATGTTGATACGGAAGTAGGTTTCTGTCTTTGAATGGATTTCGGTAGACATCATAACGTGAATTGGGTAACAGGCGAGGTTTTAAACCTTCGCCTCCAAGGGGCTGCGTCTGTCATAAGCAAAAGTTATGCAGATTTTTGCAGAACTTGTGCGAATTTGACCTAACTTATGCAGGAATCGTCAGCTTTGTGTCTGTATCTGCCCGAATTTGCTTGGCATGAAACTTGCTTAACCTTAAACTATAGTGTAAACTATCTGTTTGTACAGAACGCTCAAAGCAGGCGATTGGACTGCCACGCGAAAGATGCTAATACGGAAGTAGGCACCGTTGACCTGCCTACGCAAACAAAGGAGAAAAAACGATGAGATTCTACGGAATTTTCTTAATATGTATTTTCGGGATAGGGTGTGCAGCACTCCTGACCGAACAGACATACGTCCGAATTGATACGCCAGTAACAATGAGTTCCACAAGAGAAGGAGTCGCGTATATTTTTCCAGAGAAAAAATTGGTTCGAAAAATTCGTATCCTCGGAGAAGGCGAAGTTCGACACATAGGGGTCTGGGGAGCAAAATTAGTCAAGGATATGTTTGATGGACAGGACAAATATCGGTGGATATTGATTAAAGAGATTAAAGAAAAATTGATCCTCCCGATTGACATCGAAATTCCGATAGCTCCACCGACAGAGGCTATTCAGATCACAAAAATGCTTACTGCGAAGTCAAGTTATAAAGGGAGGGTCCCTATTGGACGAATTGATGCTGTTGAATTTTACACAACTGTGTCAAAAGATCAATAGTTTCCGTCCTCATTTCGTTCACATCTTTGAAAGGGTGTAAGCCCCGTGCAGCACATTGGGGTGGCAAAAATGCACTCGGAAAATCTGTGGCAAGTGGTGTGTCCTTCTGGACACTCACCGCAGGTAATTGGACCGCCACGCGGAAGATGTTGATATGGAAGTAGAAATATTTAGGGAGGATGAATGATGAGATTTTATGGGATTTTTCTGATATGTATTTTCGGAATAGGTTGCAGAGCTCTTCTGACCCAACACACACTTATGAACGAACGGACATACGTCCGCATTGACGCACCCGTGACTGTTACTAAATATGGAGGCAACGAAACTGTGTATACCATTCCAGAGAAAGAATTCGTGCGAAAAATCCGTATCCTTGGCGAAGGCGAAGTTCGGGATATTGAGATTTGGGCGCGAGATGACAACCGCGAACACGATGGCGGTTGGAGTCCCTTGAAAGTTATTCACAGGGCCACTCCGCGTATCCTTCCAATTGAAATTTTTATGCATCACTTACCTTTGACTTTTAAGACAGATGCGATTCGGATTGTAGAAAGAAAAAGTACGGGAACTATTAGAGTTCTTGATCAAGCAGAACAGGTTCCCAAGGGTAAAATTGATACCGTTGAATTTTGGACAACTGTGTCAAAAAATCAATAGAAAAGGAGTATTTAAAATGCTTTATGCCTTGTCCATCAACAAATTTTACATAACACTCATAGTGTTACTGATTTTCGCGACGGCCGCTCATGGTGTAGAATCCACCACTAAGGGACAGGTCCGCTTACAAGCTGTCGCAGACGCTCAAAGAGATGCTGAACTTGCGGTTAACAAGCTAACGTGGCAGCTTATGGGTTGCGTTGGCAATATTTTTGGTATGGGGGCAGCTCTTGTTTACGAACCTCGTATACCCACAGATCGCCTCATAGGTAAATCACCGGAATATGTGGAGTATTACGCAAACGAATTTCGTAGAGAGACAAAGGGTCTCCAAATTTACCACTCAGGAACGGGTTGCGCCGCGTTTGGTTGCGGTTTTTTTCTCTGGTTTATTTTGGGTTAAGTATAGTCCAACGGACAATTAATGGAACATTTCTGTAACGCAACCTGTTAGGTTGCGCCCTCACAGGAAACCCAATCTAACAGATTGTACTACTATGTGGCAACTTAGTGCTGTATCCAGTCATTTTTTATAGGTAAAAAGGTCGCGATTCGGAGATCGCTCCTACTGAAATATATCTTTTTGTAGGAGGGAACTCCGATTCCCGACTACATTCAGGACCCATCAATTAACACTTGACTAAGCATTAGGTTATTTTAGGTGAGAAGTCAAATTTATTCCCCGTTTCATTAGCGAGTCATATCATAACGGCTGTGCAAAACACAAGACGTACCCATCATGATCCTTCAGTTCAAAAGCACGCAAACCATCATCAGTATCTGCAAGCGGTTCATGAAATGCTAATCCACGAGCCTGATACTCAGCATAAAGCTCATCCGGATCAGAAGTGAGAATAAAAGCATCCCACCGTGCCCACTCATGCTGAGTATGGTTCGGGATTGGATGGATATATTCAGTAATTTCTTTGAGAAGTATCCGCACATTATCACGACACACAATGCCAAAATACGGATCGTCTTCAGGGACAAGTAAATCTGTCTGAAAACCGAGTTTTTGATTGTAGAAGTCTATTGACTCGGCAAGGTTATTAACAATAAAAAATGGATAGATTCTCTCAAGTGTCGAATTTGTTGCCATCGCCTATCCCCCTCTTTTTTTCAATATCTTAACAGGTTTCTCTTTTGTATTCAACTGTTTTGTGTCCTCATTGTCTATTGTCTGAACCGGGATTTTCAAGATTAGTTTTTTGTGGATTTAGTGTTTCTGGACACGTTTGCCGTCTGCGTTTGGACGCAGAATCGGAGTTGATGGGTAGTCCTCAAAAATCCTGAAAATCCTATAATCCCGCAAATCCTGGTTCAGACGATATGAGGACATACCCATAACAAAATTAACATTTGGGAATAATGCAGTTGAAAAATTTAGCGTTTTACGGTATACTCATTGTGACCGCCTCACAGGCTATAAGACAAAAAAGCGGGAGAGACATAATGGCACAACAAAGACGAAGGAAAAACCGAACAAAAACCAAAGCGGTATACCTGAAACGCGGCGATATGTATAACAGATTCAGCAGGCACGCGAGCTTGGACTGGATACCGTAGAGCTCGATTTCTATATCGGGAACACTTACGCTTTCTTGGGCGAATATGATCTGGCACTTGAGCATTTGCAGCAGTCACTTACCCAGAATCCAGAAATTTCCCTGGTACACAATAGCATTGCACTGGTCTATATGAGGCAGGGTAAGTTTGAAGAGGCGGAAGGATATATTACCGACGCGCTTTTGTTAGGCCCCAGCGCTGAGGCCACCTACGAAGTTTTGGAACTGTTTGAAAAGGAGCAAAAGACACAAAAACAGGAGGAAAATACTTGATAGCAACGCTCAGATGGGGCATACTCGGTTGCGGCAATGTCGCCGAACATAAGGGCGGACCGCCACTTTACACCGTTGACGATTCAGAACTCATCGCAGTGATGCGGCGGGATCGCGCGAAGGCACAAGACTTTGCCAATAGACACGGTGCCAAACGTGCTTGGACCGATGTTGATCAACTCCTATCAGATGACGAAATCAATGCAATTTACATTGCAACGCCGCCTTATCTCCACTGCGAACAGACAATCCGTGCCGCACGGGCAGGCAAGCACGTCCTCTGTGAAAAACCGATGGCAATGACGGTTGAAGAATGTCAACAGATGGTAAATGCTTGCCGGGAAGCAGGGGTTACCTTGATGCTCGCCTACTACCGAAACCATTATCCGAATATTGTCAAAATGAAAACGTTGATGGATGAAGGTGTTATCGGTGATGTTGTGCTGGCACGTATCAACTGCACAGGTTACTATAACCCGAATCGTCATGATTTAAAGAATTGGCGTGTTAACCCAGAGATTAGCGGTGGCGGTGTGCTGATGGACATAGGCAGTCATCGCATTAGTCTGCTGCAGTATTTGATGGGAAATATCGCATCGGCGCGGGGGTACGCTGAGACTGTTCATTTGGATGCTGCCGTTGACGATTCTGCTGTGTTTTCCCTCCGTTTTGAGAGCGGCGCGCATGCTGTTGCAAATATCAACTGGAATGTCGGCATCGGTATTGACGATGTTGAGGTCTACGGCACGGCTGGTTGTTTACGGTGTTCACCCTTGAATTCGGGCAACCTAACACTTGAGACAAAATCAGATGAACAGGTTGAATTGCGTCAAACGCCATTACCGTATACGCACACAGGACTTGTGGAAGATTTTGTCAATCATCTCAAAACAGGTGAACCGATCCGATGTTCAGGTGAAGCAGGGTTACAGACAAATGCCATCATAGCGCAAATAATGTAGGAGTCCCTCTTTGTGTCGTTAGCGCGCCAATTTATTCCTTAAAGTATGGAAGATACTCAAAAATCCTATACCCTTATTCAGAAAGACGAAAAGACCGAAGCGCGCGTTGGCAAACTACACACAGCACATGGGGTTGTGAATACCCCGATTTTTATGCCTGTAGGCACCCGTGGCACCGTGAAGGCATGCACACCGCAAACGCTATCCGAGCAGATTCTGGCAGAGATTATCCTTGCGAATACCTACCATCTTTATCTGCGTCCAGGGCACGAAATTGTACAAGAAGCAGGCGGTTTGCATCGGTTTATGGGATGGGATAAACCAATATTAACCGATAGTGGCGGGTTTCAGGTTTTTAGCCTCGGTCCATTGCGAAAGATAACAGAGGAAGGGGTCACGTTTCGTTCTCCTATAGACGGCACGGAACGGTTTATCAGTCCTGAACGTTCCATTGAAATCCAAAATGCACTCGGCGCAGATATTATTATGATTTTTGACGAATGCCCCGCGCTGCCTAACGAATATGAATATCTTAAGAACTCAATGGAAATGACGCTGCGTTGGGCGGAACGCAGTAAGAACGCGCATCAAAATCCGAATCAATTGCTATTTGGAATTGTGCAAGGTGGCATGGAGCGCGACCTCCGCCTTGCAAGTGTGGAAGGGACGGTATCGCTTGATTTTCCGGGATATGCTATCGGGGGTTTGAGTGTTGGTGAAGAGAAGAATTTAATGAATGAGATGTTGGCATACACAGCGCCTCTTCTTCCAGAAGATAAACCGCGTTATCTCATGGGGGTCGGCACGCCAGAAGATTTAGTATATGGTGTCCGCTGTGGTGTTGATATGTTCGATTGTGTGATGCCGACTCGGAATGCACGCAACGGTTCGCTGTTTATATCTGAAGGCATCGTCCGAATTAAAAACGCAAAATATACGCGCGATTTTAGGCCTTTAGACCCAGCGTGTAGTTGCTATACCTGCCAGAATTTCACGCGTGCTTATCTGAGACACCTGCATGTTGAGAATGAGATTCTCGGTTCGCAGCTGCACACGTTACACAACCTGCATTTTTATGTTAGTTTGATGCGCGGGATTCGGCGTGCTATTTGTGATGGTAGTTTTGCAGCGTTGGCAACTGATGAACCGAATATTGGTGCATTGGTGCGGTTAGGACAACCTACCGAGAATGTTAGTTAGTATTAGTTGCGGATGTGAGGTCCCAAAGAATGATTGTGCCATCGGTACTACATCTAATGCTCCCCGGACCAGAAATATGAGACAAACTTTAAATAGCTACGGAAATTGGGAGATCGGTATCTGGCAATACAACTTTTGATTTCTTACCACCGTGGATGCTTGGCTCCGCGCACAGACGCTCTCGAAGAATACGCAGTCCTTCATGAACTTCTGGATACGTCTCCTCGTCAAAGCCAAGCACCTCAGACAACAAACGACGATCAAGTTCCTGACGCACCTTATCTTCGGACATCTGGTTAAAGGGAAGCATCTTTTTATGCTTTATCTCCTCAAAGATGCGTTTGGCGTTTTGCAGTTCTGTTTCGTTCAGCTGCTGCAGATCCAGTGTTGGCATGGAACCCAAAGCTTGTAGTCTGATCCATCCTCGTCCTGCCTGTCGCTTTGCAGAATGCATCCAATAACACAACATTCCCAAAGTTGAATTACTCCACAAACTCCAGGCATAGTCATATAATGCATGATTAAATTTGACGGTAGGGAGTAAATTAACGCCAATAGTTGGTTTTTCTGTAAACAGGACTGCTAAAGAATTTACATTAAAGTGTAAGGCCGCATTGTGGTGAATACGACTATTTTTTTCTAGTACTTGTTGTGCTCTGTTCCAAGAATTAGAACGAATAGTAGCGTGGCAATCCGGGGCAACCGTCAAGGTACGCTGGTTCTCGGAATTGACATGCCACAAACCGGGGTATAAACTTTCATCAGATTCACCTTGTTCTATATCAAATGGTCCTTTTGAGTTTGCTCGATGGTCATAGGAGTGAATTGTTGCAATCTCACCTACAGAGGTCATGGAAATTTCCAGTTTCTCCCGTTGTTGAGGTAACCAGATATATCCATTTGTTAATTGATGGGCACATTGGATCAGAGCAAATTCCCTAATACGTGAGGCTGCCCATATCTCTTGCAGTGAACAATTTAAAGCTTGACCGATTTCTTGATGTCCAACCTTGATAGGATTTCCGCCAATCGGCGGATCCTCCAGGCATCTAACATTTTGAAGATGTTGGATACTTTTTGCTATCTCAAGTGCCTCTAAATGACTATCCGGTCTACGGTGAAGACAGACAAACGTCCCGCGGCCTGTATTTTCTGATTTTCCCTTGCGTGCAACAACGAGACACTCAGCCATACTTGTGTCTGCGGAAAATGCACAGTCTTCTATTTTCGCGGCCGCGATGGTAATAACTACAACATCATTGTATTCTTGTGCCCACAAGTTTCGTACTTTTGCCCAGTCTGGAGAAGTGAGTACAATGATTGGAAGCACAAACCCCATCACACTCTGCCCATTTGGTTTAAGTGCTTTGTCTGCTAAGTCAACGAAGAAGGACGCGAGGTGACCACTATGCCCAATTGAATCCTTTATTTTTCCAAGTCTACGTTTCATTTCGGCTGCTACGGTCGGATCCCTATCCCCGAAAAGAGTTTTAGGAATATCAGGATCCGCAGCATTATTGTCTGCCCCCGCACGTGTGAAAGGTGGATTATCAACCACGATATCCATTTCGCCATGACGAAATTCATGCTGCGGGGTGTCACCGTCAGATGCCCCACCTTGCACTCTCTGTGTATTTATTAATCCTATTGGTAGTATTCCCTCCGGATCCTGAACCCAATCTAATGCACCTAAGGCGTACGCCCCATCCGAGCGTTTGATACCATATTCCATGACATCAATACGAGTTTTTCCAATCTTTACATCAGGAAAATTGCTTGCAATCAGTGCAGCGGTGAGGTGGCTGGCATTTGGCATAATATCACAGCCCAGCAGATTATTTTCCACCATGTGTTTATGTATGTCTCGTCCATTTCCATTTGTCTGTTCATACAGTGTTAAGATTCGCTGATAAACTCCATTTAACAAAGCACCTGTACCACATGCAAAATCTGCTACCTTCAGCTCGGATAAGGACTTTCTTGTAGTTTCAAAATCACTATTTATCGTTGACACGTCGGGTAAAACAAGTGCTGCAAGCAGTGCAACAGATTCAGGGCGTGTGTAATACGTTTTGATAAATTTTCGGTCAACAGTCAAACGTTGAAATACAATTCCTGCCAATTCATGCACCTGTGCAAGCCCTCTATCTATCATTTTCTGTGCTGTGTTCCGTAAGAGATACAAAACCGGTCCGACTAATCTATCATCTGAGGCTAACATATCAACGAGTTTAGCAGCAACATCAAAAATTGGGCGATAATTCACATGACGAATTTGGTCCCATGCCTCTAAAATTTGCGTAGACTTCAACCTTTCGTTAAGTGCCCGAAGTTGACTAAGAGACGGCACGGTTTCCAGGCCGGGGCTATGTGCAAGTGAACTCTGAAACACAAAGGCGTTTGTGATGATTAACATCGCCATCCGGGAGGTTTGTTCACATACTTCTTGATGGAGAATTTTTTCAATCTGTCGTCCAATCTCCGGGCGTTCATGTATGGCTGCTTCTAAGAGCAGTGCAGTTTCATTCACGCCATGCTCTAAATCATAAGCAGCTTTGGTAACTTTTGAGATAGGAATAGCACCGATGCGAATTGCTGTAGCCACATCCGTTAAACTTGCTTTAATCCATCCGTCATTCGGAAAGCGGTGGACATCCTCGGGGGTATCACCGCTGAGTAGAACGTAATGAAGGTCATCAGCGTTGCGTAGTTTATCTTCCAATTCGCGATGTGGAATCCCACGTAACCGATGTGGCAATCTGAGTGCCATGGCTGTGGCTACACGTTCGTAAGATGTGAGCTGTTTACCTAAATGTTTCTTCGCTTGTGCCTCACCGCTAAGGTCTGGAGCGTTGAGTTTATCTATTTTCACCTCTATAACAACAGGATCACGCCCATTCTCTTTAACGGTAATATCCGGGCGCTCACCTTCTCGGAGGAACGTTTGCGTATTCTGTGGTTCTACATCCCACTCAGTACGCATCGTTTCGAGTATGTCAACAAGCTTGGCGGTAATAGTATCTTCGTGTAGCATATTGCTCTAATAATCCTAATTTTCTGATGCCCAATCCTCTGTGGCTGCTGCAAATTCTTTAGAAAGGTCTTCAGAAATAGTCTGCTCAAGCAGCTCAATCAGGTCCTCTCGGAATTTTGCCCAATCATCACCACGGCGAGTAAAACGGTGCATACCAGCAATTTCAACAAACATTGTGTCCTGTGGTTCAGACATTGATTCTACATAGCGAGTGACTTGCATTTTTTCACCTCATTATAATTTTTGTAAACGTACTTGTCTATGACGCTTGCATCCATTCGTGGATTTCCCAGTCTGTTTCAAGTGCTATTTGACGGAGTGCTTTGCTTGGATTGACAGCGACTGGATTTCCCACGGCTTCTAACATCGCCAGATCAGATTGACTGTCACTATAGGCATAGCAGCTCTCAAGTGATATTCCTGCTTGCTCAGCGAATTTTTTCAACACAATTGCCTTTTGTTCTCCGATGAGTGGTTCAGTTGTAAGTTCGCCAGTAAACTTTCCATTTTGTTCAGCAAGTTCAGCTGCTAAAACAGAATCTACTTCAAAGAATTCTGCAATCGGTTGAACAATAAAGTCAAGTGAACCGGTTAGGAGAACAACATGGTGTCCCTGTTCTTTGTGTTCGTCAATTTGTGAGATAGCCTCAGGAAATATCTTCTGACGGAGGTAATTCTCAAACATATCTGTTGCTAATGTCTTTACCGTTGCTGCATCCATGTTACGATAATTCCGATAGAAGACCTGATTAAATCTTTCCCTGCTGATCCGATCAAGGATAAGGTAATATACAATCTTCGGAAGGAAACCAATAATCCAGAAGAATTTATGGATCGGAGGCAACGAGGAAGTCCGTAGCCAGATGTAACAATGTGCAATGGTAGAACTTAGCAACGTGCCATCTACATCAAAAAACGCTATGGCTTTTTTCTTAAGCGATTCCATTTTATATAAATCCTAACCAAATGTTTCTCTAAGTTCGTCGACACGATTTTCAAGTTCAGTCAAAAATTTCTGGTATATCTCCGAGTTCTCCGTAATGTCTTCTGATTTTTGTGAAACTTCAAAGAGAAGTGGTTCTCCAAAAACGATCTGAATTGGATATTTTTTCGGAAAGTTTTGTCCTTTGGGAAGCACTTCAAATGTGCCTTTTATGTAAGCAGGAATAATCGGCACTTGCTGTCCATAAATCAGAAGGCTAAGGATACCTGGTTTGAAAGGTTGTAGTTTTCCATCAAGTGAACGCGTGCCTTCAGGGAAAATGAGCAATCCATTATTTTGTTCTGTCACTTCATTAGCCATTCGCAAATCCTTCAGAAACTGCGAGAAATTACCATCCCGTTCTATGGGAAGGGCGTTAAGGCAATTATGTGCGAACCATCTTTGGAACCGATTGCCAAACCAGTAATCCCGTGCGGCAAGTGTCCACAATCGGTGTGAATCCTGCCCGAGCGCGGTAATAACTGTCAAGGTATCTAAGTGGCTTGTGTGGTTCGGTGTAATAATGTAAGGTTTACCTTGTGGGATATTCTCAAGCCCGTAACACTCAAACGAAAAACGATGTCGGTAGATACTGCGAATGCCAGCACGAAACGCGCGTGCATACCAATGCGGTTTTTCACGGAGTTTTAAGGGTTTTGCCGCTGTTTCGGACGATTCTATAGGTTCAGTTTTTTCAAAAGCCTGTGTTAATTCAACAACATCTTTGACTGACTGTAAATTAGCGAGCATTGCATCAGGAATTGTTTGGCCAAGGCGAGATTCAAGGAGCATCAATAGGTCAAGTCGTGTAAGTGAATCAAGCCCAAGATCGGTGTCCAAACGACTATCAAGATCAATCTTGTGAGCAGGCATGCGTGCTAATTTGGCAAGTGGGAACAAAATCTCTTTTGGGATATTTTCTGTCGAATGTGCAGCATCTTGTCCATTTTTCTGGTTTGATTCAGTTGCCACAGCGGCTTGTTCGTCTGCGAGATATTCGACTAACTGTTCTTTAACGCGCGGACGATCGATTGTTCCGTTATCAGTCTTTGGTAAAGCATCTTGAAACAGATGTGATTTGTGAAATTGTTGGTAACTCGGCAGCTGCTTTGCAGTTTTCTGTAGATGGTTCTGAATTTCTGCTTCAGTCGCCGTATTATTGTCTGTTGGTACAATCACCGCATGGATAGCAGTATCAGAACCATCTTCATAAGGAATGCCAACGACACACATTTCAGAAATAGCTGGGTTGTTCTGATACAGTGCCTCCAATTCAATAGGATAAATGTTTTTTCCAGAAGCGGGAACAATAATATCCTTACAATGCCCGGTGAGATAAAGGTAACCGTCTTCATCAATATGTCCCAGGTCGCCCGTATAGAGCCAACCGTCACGAATTGCTTTTTCGGTGGCATGCGGATTTTCATAGTAGCCTTTCATATTACTGGGGCCCTTAGCAATAATTTCGCCGATACCATCACTATCCGGGTTTGCAATATCAAACTCTACACCTTCCACTGCTGTACCAACGGACCCACGTTTGCTATTTAGATAAGGATTGACACTAAGTACAGGAGCGGTCTCGGTCATGCCGTAGCCTTGATAAAGTGTCAATCCAAATTTTTGAAATCCATCATAAACTGCAGCGGAAAGTGCAGCGCCGCCGCTAACAAGGACGCGAACGTGTCCGCCCATAACTGTTTGTGCTTTTTCAGCTAAAGTTTCTCCTGATATGCCTTCTCGTGCTGCCTGCCGCTCAATAGTACTTTGAAGCATCTGAAAGAGCCGTGGCACACCGATAAATGCTGTGGTCTTATCCTCACGCATCGTTTTAAGAAGTGTTGTTGGGCGAAAGGCATTGACATAAGTAGCAGTATTACCACTATATAGCGCCATCAACAGACTACATGAAAAACTTAAGGCATGATACAAGGGGAGTGCTGACAAAATCCGCTCTTCATCTGTAGGTGGCAGTGCTTTTGCTACTGCCTGAACGTTAGCAATAAAACCGCTATGCGTTAGCATTGCACCTTTGGCATCTACTGTTGTGCCCATCGTGAAAATTATAGATGCGACGGTATCCGGGGTAATCTGTACGTTGGGAAAATCTGTCGGGATTTCTTCATCTGAATCATGTATCTCGTTGAACTTATTGATATTTTGCAAGGGTATCTTAGCATCTATCAGTTGCGTGTTTGACTTGGCTAAGACAATATCGGATGCTAAAATTGCTTTCGCGGTAGTAAACTCAGCAATGGCAATTATTTCTTGTGTAGGTGTCTGCGCATCAAGCGGAACAACTGCGCATCCAATTTGCGATGCAGCAAGGTAAGCGATACACCATTCCGGCTGGTTTTCCGATACCAAAACAACCCGATCCCCCTTACGCAAACCGCTCTTCCATAATTGGAACGCTGCTTGGCGTGAACGTGTATAGGTTTCTTTGTATGTATATCGCTCCCATTCATCATCGTTTACCATTTGTAGGGCAATTTTATCGGGAATACGTTTTGCTTGAATCTCAATTAAATCCACAATTGTTTGTGGAGAGATACTGTCCATCGGGTTTGGTGCTGGAGCAGGGAGCTCATCAGTTTCTTCAGGAGAGGATGTTTCTTTCTGCTTTGGTGTATCCGATGTTTTGTCCTCAATTTTAAGGACATGGCGCTTAATACCCGGTATGTGAATTTCGTGAAAATACTGCTGCCAATGAATTTGTGAAACATCGAACCCGAAGCGCTGCTGCTCTTCAGGTGAAAGGGCATGGTAAAGTTCTCGCATCTTGTCAGTTTCAAATTCAAAGTTTGTTCGGGTGTAAGGTGCGTAAATTCGGATGTAATGGAGTAATGCTTTAATACTACTCTGCTTTACGATTAGTTTACGGCGGCGGCGTTTCGCTGATCGCGTTGGCAATAACGTCAATGCTTGAATTGCATGACCGAGGAGACGCATCTTACCTTCTACTTTCTTCTGGAATTGTTCCAAACTTGGAAATTGCCACACTGGAACGGGAATAGGCTTGCCATTTTCGATCATAGGATTTTCAGTAAAATATCTGGAAGTTGCATCAACAATGCCGCGAAAATACAGTGGGTTCTGCGTGCCTGTTGCAACATGATAAACTTCAATTCCACCGCGTTTTGAGATCGCTTCGGCAGCAGCTAACATTGCATTCACAACGAAATCTACAGGTATAATATCTAAAATTATATCTGGGTTGGCAGGAAAATCAGGGATACGTCCCTTCGCAAAACCGACGATCAACGGTTCAGACATGCGATACTTGCCGAGCCACCCCGGATGCGGTTCAGCAATACTACTTTCAATAATGGAAGGGCGGATAATGGCAGTAGGGAGGTCCCCGCGCAATTCCATAACTACATGTTCAGCAAGGAATTTCATGTAGGTATAAGTATCATTCCATCCCCGTGCGTGTGCGTGTTCGAGTCCTGCTTCAACAAGGCGTGCTTCAAGCCAATCTGCTTTAACTTCTTCGGTGAGTGCCTCAAGATTTTTCCGACTCTTACGTTTATCTGTTTTTAATTGTTTTTCGGCAATCTGCTGAAAATGTTTGATCTGTTCTGGGGTATCAGCCGCATCGCGGATAGACTGGTTCAGTGTAAGCAGATAGTCGATTTCTTCTGATAACGTTGGTAGAATTTTCGTTCCATTTTTTTCATTGTGTTGCTGTGCGTAGTCTTCATAAGGGAGGTGAAGTTCTTCTGGAACTTTTCCTGGTTTATCACCGCAGACGTAAGCTGTCGAAACATGGAGGAAAACAGCATTAGTGCAACCCTTGGCGAACGTTACAACATGTTTGGCCGCGAGTGCGTTACCCCTTAGAGACGCATCAAACGGAGGGTCAAACTGAACGAGTCCTGCGATATTAATGAATATATCTACCTCATTCTGAAGGCGTTCATAGTCGGCATCGCTAAAGCCGAGACGATCATCTGTCAGTTCACCTTCAACAGCATCGATTTTCTCTTTGACCCACGCCTCAAACTGCACACCGTGCAGCTGGCGTAACGCGTCAAAAACGTCGGAAGTCAGTAGTTCTTTTTCAAAACGTTCTTGGGCAGAGGTGACTTTACCATTCGACTCAACTCGGCTTCGGATAAGAAGATAGATTTTTTGAACGTCTGGAAGGGAAGTTAAAATTTTGGCAACCATCGGTTGCCCAAGGAAGGCGGTTCCTCCTGTGATCAGTAATACCTTCCCGTGAAAAAAATCGGTTATTGACATAATTTCCTTTTGTTTATTTTAATGTTGTTCTTACCGATAGAACACTACAACGATCCTATCGTTTTGTGCAAGTCGTGGTTAGTCACATCACATGTAGATTTGAGGGTACTAAATTTAGATAGTTGTAGTGTAACATATTTGGAATTAAAAGTCAAGATATTGATTCCCCGAGATGCAATTGACAACTACTCCAAATTATGATAGATTATGGATAATAAAACTAATTTGGGTACCAGAAGCAAATTGATCGCTTATATTATATTTAATGTGTATGAAAAAGGAGAAGATTATGTATGTAATTATCGCACCGATTCAGATTAAGGAAGGTCACAGAAATGAATTCGTAGAAGCAATGTTAGACGATGCAAAAGGTTCAGTGCGTGATGAACCCGGTTGTCTGAGATTTGATGTAATTCAGGACGGTGCTGACCCAAATCGAATTTGGCTTTATGAGGTTTATGTAGACGAGGATGCCTTTAAAGCACACCTGCAAACCCCGCATTTTATTAAGTGGCGGGATACTGTCAAAGACTGGTTCGCTGAGAGCGATTTTAAAGGCGCTGGCAGCGGAAGTTCCAACATTTATCCACCAGATGACGATTGGAAGTAGGTCGATTTTATAGTAGACACCTTGTTTATTGGATGTCTCTTTAGGAGTTTAAAAATGATAAGAATAACTTTCTATCTGCTGAGTGTAACATTCATTTTTGCATTACCCTTTGTAAGTGATGCGATTAAGGATAATGCAATGGTACTTTATCTCTCGTTCGATGAGGGGAAAGGCAAAGATGTTGAAGACCTAAGCGGCAAGGGAAATGATGGCACACTTGAGGGTGATGTTGAATGGATGCAAAATGGAAAGATTAGATCAGCGGTATTTTTTAATGAACAAGTCCAGCAAGGAGTTGTTGCTGTCAAAGCGTCTAATAGTCTGGCGATTACCAAAAGTTTGACAATTGAGGTATGGGTACATCCAGAGAGTATCGGTGATTACCGCAATGTGCGCGGGCAAGCAGATCCTCACACATATTATCTGAGTATCCATCAAGGTAAACCGTCAGTATGGATTGGCAGTGGCGGTGCTGGCGGACGAACATGGAACAGCGCAAAAAGCAGTATCCCGCTCAATAAATGGTCACATGTCGCTGCGGTTTACGAGTTTAATAAAGAACTACGGTTTTATATTAACGGCAAACTTGATCAGACCCATAAGTTAGAAGGCGAAATTCCGACTTCTCAAAAAGATCATTGGTTCGGCAATCGCTTAGACGGTGCGTGGCCCTATAAGGGAATGCTTGATGAATTTGTTATCTATAACCGCGTTCTGACTGAAGATGAGATTCAGCAGGATATGAATCAGGTCTTGAGCGTATCACCTTTGGACAAAGCTGCAACGACTTGGGGTATGCTCAAAAGAGATAGAGATGTTGACTAAACTGAATCCCAATCTGTTTACTTGGGCGGAAATTCACGGTGCATCGCGGAATCAAGCATATAATTGGAATAGTTTTTTTGTGCAAGACGAGAGCAACAGTATCCGAGTATTGATAGATCCGCTCCCACTCTCAGTAAGTGAGATTCAATGGCTTGACAAACTTGGTGGCCCAACACATTTAATGCTGACTTGTACCTATCATGAAAGATGCTTGACTGAATTCAAACACAAATGGGGGTGTGAGGTCTTGCTACATGAAAATCAGGTGCAAGAGGCTGAATTTGCGTTTGATGGGACATTCGCTGACAGAGATGTGCTTTGGGATATCGTTGAGGTTGTGCGTGTTCCAGATGTCCGCCATGGTGAGGAGGTCAGTTTCTACTTGAGGTCTCACGGGGGCGCATTCATCTTTGGTGATCTGCTCAGTGGTGGCAGAAAGGACAAAGGCATTCCAGATGGAAAGGTTGGAATTAACGCGCCTGAATATCTGGTGGATATCAACAAAGCACGGTTATCCCTCAGAATGTTGTTACATTTTGAGTTTGATCTTATGTGTTTCGGTCACGGATCACCAGTTGTTCGTGGTGCTAAGGATGTTTTGAGACACTTTATTGAGTGTGAGGCTACGTGGAAAGACTTGGCTCAAAAACGTGAGGAAGGATTTTGTTTAAACCCTGAACTTAGGGAGCTGCACAATCCATAATAGCAGAATACTTCTAACTATGTTAAGTATTAGATTGGCACGTTCAGATGATGCCCAAGCAATTCACCTAATATTACAAGAAGTATGGAGAGAGTCTCTCCTCTTTGATGTCTTCAGTGATCATATTTCGTCACCGGAACATCAAATCTTCGTTGCAGTAGATGCAGGCGAAATTGCGGGTTTTCTCTCCGCTTTTCTGGTATCTAAACCGACACCTCGATGGGAAATAGATACTATTATTGTTCATCCTAAAAGTCAGGGCAAGGGTATTGGGACTTCTCTCATTCAGGAAGCATTAACCTATGGGGCAAATCTGGGATCATATTGGGCAAAGGCATCAATCCGTGTTAATAACCATGCAAGCCAGCGGGCATTTTCCAAGGCTGGTTTTACAACAGATAATCAAGTGCTTAGTCTTCTTTTATGGGATCCTTTGGCTTGCGAATCTGTCACCAATGTAGCAGAAGATGTCCGACTTATGCCTGTTGATACATTAACCTATTGTGGACTGTGGATTGAGGGGTTTGTTGAGTCTCAGTTATCCGTAAAGGAACAGCGCAATGTAATTCGTGGAGCGCAAAGTCGTATTTTTCATGGGAACCGCAAAAACACAAGTATGTTTATCCCCGATAGCCTTAAACAGACAATTGCCCCTGATTTATTAGCCTTCGCCACTGATTTTGGTCAATTTCATCGTTGGAAGTATGCATTCAAGTAAGAATTGAACCCAATAGTCAACAAATGAAAACCCTTTCCGGAGGTGTCCGAATGAGTGAAGATGTCTGTTTCAGTCCAGGAGATCAACAGTTCGTTAATCGTGCCATGGATTTTTGCCAACAAATGGGTGAACGTGCCGTCCTCATGCTGATAGGGAGTCGTGCTGCTGGTTTCACCGATGGATGGTCGGATCTTGACTTGTGTATCATTGGTGATAAGCGTTACCTTTCCGATGAAGATCGGAAAACTTATGAGCAAAGTTGGCAACTCTTCGTTGATCGAGGTGATTTTGAAGCCCACTGGTCATTTTATGATGAAAGTGACCTACGGGAGTGGTTGGAGACGTGCCCAGATGAAATGATGTGGGTTATTTCGACTTCACAAACTCTCTACGGTTGTTCGAGTACTGCTGAAGAACTCAAGCATCGCTATTGTGTGTATCCGCCAGCGATCGCGGAACGCAAGTTAAAGTGGATGTTCGGCAAGTATTATTTCTCGCAGCGCGGTCCCTTGGCTATGGCGGCTCGAAATAAGGTGGAAACAGCGTTTGTTGCGGTTGGAAACGTTATTGAGTACCTCTGCAAAATATGCTGTGTCGCTGAGAGACAACCGTTTCCTTACGAAAAGTGGGTGGTTGAAGCAGCTAAACAGACACGGTTGGGCGCAATAGTGTATCCGTCAATTCAACGGGCGGTGGTTGGCATTGGAGACTTTCTTGACTCATCAGCCGATCCGAACTGGCGCGACTGGGTACCGGTGAAAGAATTGCGGGGGACCCTACCGATTGTTCAAAGTGGACTGAAGGAACTCGGTTGGGGTGGCGATTGGATTGACGATCCGAATGCAACTTACTTCGATGAGACAGCGAGACGACCCGCGCCGTGAACGCTAATAAAAAATATGAATACACCCTCGCTTATATAGCAAGAGAAAGCATTCGCCGCTTCAACAGAATGTTAGGCTGGATGCGGTATGAGTCGACGAGTACCTCAGTCTACTTATTTGCACTATTCCGACTCGCGTGGTAAATGAATCGAACCGTGTCGTCGTGTTGACCATTCCTGGGCGACGATACGGAAAATGTCGGACTCTGTAATGATACCAACAAGATGACCTCCTTTGGGCTCTACAACGGGTAAACCGCTAATCTTATGTTCAAGCATCGTTTGCGCCGCCTTGCCAATAGTCGCATCCTCAGCAATTGTTATCGGGTCAGATGCCATCACTTCCTCTACCGTCATCTGTTCCAGCTTTTGGCAGAGCGTCTGTTCCGCTTCACTCCCCATATCAAACGGTTTCACTTGATATAGATCGCTTAACGTTACGATTCCAACGAGTAAATCACGAACAACGATTGGCAGGCGCCGAATCCGAGCGGTGACCATCAATTGATATGCCTCAATAATCTTCGTTTCTGGTCGAGCTGTGATTGGATCTTGTATCATCCAATCTCGAACCAATGTATGAATCATCTTAGTGCTCCTTTTTTAACTAACTTAAAACTTTCTGCTGTTGAGTGTTGTCAAAGACAACTTCTGGTCGGGATTGTGATATAACCATATCTCCATGTTCTTCTTAACAGCAGCCCACTCGCTATCCAACATTGAATACCAAGCGGTATCCCTATTTCTATTTTTTACGATTATATGTTGTCTGAAGATACCCTCAAACTTAAAACCGAGTCGTAGTGCCGCTGCTCGCGAACGTTCATTCAAGGAATCGCATTTCACTTATATAAGCTTACTATATGCGGCTTTCCAGCGGAGGATTTTCCCAATGTCGATTCACCTCGTAATGATTTTAAGGAGTTGCCCTTTGAAATCCCACTCCTCAAGCGCATCCCACTGCTGCAAAAATGCCTGATATTTCGCCATCCGCATGCCACGATAGTGAGAAAGGAGGGCATTAATACCAATTGCATCGGTTTCTGTAGCCGTTTGATCCGGCAATTCTCGCAGATAGTCCATCAGAACTGTCTCGATGACATCGCAATCGTGAATATCACCCAGCTGTTCCTGCAAATCTCCCAAAACCTTCAAGAGATCTTTGAATTCCTCACCATAGTTGATAGTGAAGGACTCCATTGAATAACGTAACCGCTTAACTGAGATTCGTAGGTTATGGAGTTCCTTGACGTTATCTGGATTGCGAATGGATTCCGCCCACGAGTATACTTCCTTAACCTTTACGGCAAGGATAACCTGTGCATTCCAGCGATAGCTCCGTTGTGAGTCAATTCCCTTTACCTTCCATGCTTTTGCCATATCTTCACCCCAAGAATTTTAAGAATTTTTTCTCGAAATTAGTCTTTTTAAGTTCTTCAAACACTGCAAACATTGGAGCGCGCTTCTCTTCCCGTTCTCGTTGGAGATGTTTTATCAAGTTTTGAACCCCAATCTGTGCTTCTTCTGGCATCGTTTGCACGTCTTTTTGAAAGCGATCAATTAACACATCTAAATCACGCACGTCTCCCAGCGTACTCGTAATCTGCTCGATCTGTTTGAGGTACTTGCGGAACTTCTTTTTTTCTGAAAAACAATCGGCAAAGTTTCGCATAGCAGCACGCAGCCGTCGGGATGCGACCCGCATATCATGAACGAACTCAATGTCCGTTCCATCAATTGCTCCGTCTCTAAAAGCCATCATTTCATGAAACCGGGTTGTGATAGTCCTTCGAGCGCATTCTTCAAGGCTTTTTTGTGCGGTAACGCCTTTGACCTTCCGTACCTTAGCCATATTGTTACCTCCATTTTTTAATTTTCTGTGTTGTCGGTGAACTCATTCAGGAGCATGACACCACGCTCATATTTCGATTGGAAGATAGGCATTAAATCGTATTGTTCGGATAGTGCGTCAGCAATCTGTTGTAGGAACACAGTTTCACCATCTTTGAGTTCCAGTTCAACGCCATACTCCTGACTATATCGCGTTTTATTCGCATCTGCATACTGCACATCGTCAAAACAAATTTCTACACACCCGACATTAGAATTTATGCGCCACGTTTCACGGGTATTTGCAACATGCAGGACAGGAAATACTTTTTCTCCCTTCAGATGACTTACAGCCACTTGGATAGCTTCAACATGAATCTTCTCAAGATTCCCGCTTAAGAGCATTTGTACCTGTTGGTCCGTAAGCGGCATTTCACGCTCTGTGCGTGTATAAACCTCCTTGGTTGGGGTTTTGAATGTAACGAGCTGTATCCTTTCCTCGATGGCTGAGGATGCGAGTCCTTTTTGCCTGAGCCGCAAAGATGCACCATGCTCTAAAAGGGTTCCGGTCATTGTATCAAGATAGATATCCCGTTGTGGAGTGTTCATCCGATCCGAAAGTGTGTAACCCGCCACTTGCTTCCGCGATCGAATCTGATCGAATACCACTGCGGATGTTACCTGAAATTTTGCTTCAACTTCAAACATAATCTGAGATGTCCTCTTGTTTTTACATGAACGTTGCTAAAACGTAAAGAATACTGTCAGACGCGGCATAATCGTTTCGTCTGGTTTGTCAACGTTATCCGGTTTATCGTAAAAAACGAAGATAAGATTGGGCATAATGTGAACCGCCTCGGTTGCTGTCCAATCCAACCCAACAAGAATCATATTCGACCTTGCTGTGTTATCAAAAGGGATATAAGGAATTGTCTCCGCATTGGAATTCGGATCGAACAGCCGGTCAAACCGAGCGAAAGCCCACACCTTTTTCTCGAGCAATTGCGCTGCACCGAACACTGAGCTCGCTAAAATGTTAAGGGCATCCCCGTCCGCCTGCTGCCGCGTCTGATTCGCAAGCTGAATACCGAACCGAAATCGCTCCTGTTGATAGCCGAGAAAACCTTGTAATGTGTACCATTTGCCCATATCTGCAGCGTTTTCCAGGTCGACATATCCCTCAAGGGTAACACCTGCAGCTGGCTTGGCTGCGAGTGAGAAAGCGATCTTCTTATTCTTGTCAATTTCTGCCCGAGTACCTGTCCCATTTGCGATCATCAGGTGATAGCTGATCTGATTTGAAGCATCAATATGCCCTTGCAGTGCGATGCCGAAGTCGGTACTACTCCCCATTTTGTGAAGGTCAAGCACGGTTTTCGCAACAGAGCGATAGCCCCATACTTTTTCAACATTCCGCCAGGTCGGTGTGCCGGATAACCCTAAATAAATATTCGTCCGCCAACCGGAAGGCTTCCACTTCAGAGAGCCGTGTTTGAGAAACGGTTCTAATTTTGACGTTGTCTGGCGGGCTGTGGGAAAGGATTTGCCATTCATCTCCAGTCGAAGCCGCGTAGAAAATTCGGTTGACAAATCCTTTTCGTAGGTGAAGCAGACACGCCGATACTGGAATCCATTCCGTTTCTCAAGTTCACCGTGGTGAGACTTCGGCAAGTAGTAATAATCTCCAAAAAAATAACCGTCAATCTTCTCCTTATTTCCCCATGCAACAGAAGAGCTGCCCAACGATAGACATATAATGAGCAAGACGGCCATCTGAAAATATTTTCTTACACCGTAATGAGCAGCGCGCTCTGTATAGGTCTGGCTCCTGAATTCAGAAACCTCTGCTTTGGAAACGCCGAACATATTCGCCAGCATGATGACGTGGTTGGACAGCTCGTAAATATCAACGAACCGTGCCAGTGTCTGTCGCACCGGGTACGTAGAAGGATTGAGAGTCTGCATCTTTAGTTTCTTCTTGTGTGTATTTCTGGATATTATAGGGAACCCCTTAATACGGCCAAAACGCCAGCAACAGCCCGCCGCCGGTCAGCGCAATCGAAAATAGAACTGAAATAGAAATTAAAAGTCTACGCCCACCGAGTAAGGCGACGATGCCGCCTTTAAACACCAAATTGGACAGTGCTGCAAGGAGAATCACCCGCCAACCGGTGTCCGCGGTAACACGCCCTGCCTTTACCAATTCTGCGGTTGAGAGCGTAATGGCATCCATGTCAGTCAACCCTGACAGTATCGCCACGAGATACATCCCGCCGGTGCCGAAATGCGCTTTCGCCGCAGCAACAGCGAGGAGATTGCGCAGGATTATCGTGTCCAGGATTATCTATGCCATGTTGCCCCACTCGTAGAAAGAGAAGGACACAGAGAATTGCCATCAACCCCATTATGACTCCGAGCGGGGCTGCGGCAGTTGGCAAAAATTCTGGAGCGACGACACCAATCTCCAATAGGATGCGCCCAAATACAATCGTGGACGCAATTAGAATCACCAAGGATACCATCGGTGCGGTTTCAGGCTGTGTTTTGGCTTGCCGTGAAAAGCTGACGGTTGTCGCAGTGCTGGAGATCAGGCCGCCAAGTATACCACCGAGAATTGTGCCGACCCGCGCCCCCAAAAGTTTATATGCGACATAAGCAATCAGGCTAATTCCCGAAATCAGAACGACCATCAACCAAATCTTGTAGGGATTGAGAACGTTGTACCATCCGTATGTCTGATTCGGCAGTACGGGCAAGATAACCAACCCTATCAGTACCAGTTGGATGATCGCTTTGAAATCACCGCCACTGATTTTGTCGACAAATTTTTGGAGACGCTTCTTCCACTGTAATAGCACCGCCACAACACCACTGATTGCAATCGCTGGTGCTGTGTAGCCTTTGACGAGCGCAGCCCCGATGCCGAACATGACCAATCCCGCTATCTCTGTCGTCAGGCCTGGGTCAATCTCATCCTTACCGAATTGTACCAGGTTGCCGATCAACAGCATCGAGCTCACAGCGAGAAAACCCGCTGCGAGTACCCAACCACCGAATGCATCAGCGAGTATTGCCGAGAGCGAGCCGAGTATGGTGATGAGCGGAAAGGTGCGGATGCCCGCAATCGGAGATGTTTCTCTTTCACGCTGCATGCCAACTAACAACCCTACACCAAGTGCAATCGCTAGCGGTTCAAATAGCCCAAGTTCCATCATATCACCTCACTCGCGTGGTTGAGATTCGTGGTATGGACTTCTCCGGCATTCGTCGAAAAACAGTTGGTTAACCAAAGGCGGCAGCAATTGGTTTGAGTTTTACCGAATTGAAACAAATCGCTGCATTATCAGATTGGGTGCAGCTCCTGTGGTAACCATCTGTTTGAAGAATCGTGATCACATCGTTCGCTTCATTTCATTATTTAGGCAATACTCTCAGAAATACGACGGTTTTATGGATGGAGAATACTTTCAAATAAGTGTCGTCCTGATTTATAAAAAATAATAACATATTTGTCACAAAAATGTCAAATAATTCTTTTTTCTCCTTTCAGGTAGACATAATAATTGTCGGCTATAGTCACCGTAGGAACATCAACATAATATGTTGAAAACAAAAGTTGTAGCCTGTATTATATATAGTATGACTCTCAAAGGAAAAAAGTTAATAGCAAAATTGTAGTTTTTAATAAAATTAACTGATGTTTCTCAAAAGTTATCCTAAAGCAATAATTATCAAGGTTCTTTAGGGTTAGTTTATGAAAATGCGTCATGAAAGGAGTATAGTCATGGGCAAATTAAGATTCGCATGTCACCTCATCCAGTTTGGTGGGGAACAGCGAGAAAATCCAGAAAAAGTGTTACGCGAAGTAGCCGAGGCAGGTTGGGAAGGGGTCGAAAGTGTGCCTTTTGAGGGAGCGGAAGGCCTTGTCGAAATGGCAACACTTGCCCGAAGCCTCGGACTCCATATCGTCAACGCGGGGGGTGCAGGGCTTGACCGGATAAGATTTAACATAACATTGGGCAACAATGCTGCCGAAGTCCCTGCCCTACGTCGTGGGGAATGGGGCGGTGCAAATCCAAGCGATGCGGATATAGAAAACGCTGCCCGAACATTAGACGATATTCTCGCTTACTGCGATGCACATCAGATAAAAGGTTTCCATCACGCACATCTTGGCACATTGATTGAGACGGTTGATGATGCAGAACGTCTCTTGTCAGTAGCACCAAGCCTCTGGCTGTTGTTTGATACAGGACACATGCTTGCCGCTGGTAGCGATCCGATGCAAGTTTTTGAGAGCGAACTTTTGCGCAATCGGATTGGACATGTCCATCTCAAAGACTGCCATGCCGATGATCCAGAAACTTGGGATTACAGAACACAACGTTTCGGTGAGAAAGCGCGTTTTGCTGAACTCGGCGCGGGCAACCTTGGACTTGATGTCAAAGCGGTGCTTGAAGGACTTGAATCAGTCAATTACGATGGATGGGTTTCGGTAGAACTTGACCGACCATATCCACCGCGCCCACCTGCTGAAGCTGCGGTAGTAAATAGAGAATACTTACGGAGTCTTGGTTATTGAATGGAGGCACGCTACTATGCTGAAGCGAATCAAAATTCAAGGATATAAATCCCTTGCCGATGTTGAGGTACATCTTGGATACCTCGCGGTGCTTATCGGTCCTAACGCTTCGGGAAAGAGCAATTTTCTTGATGCCTTACACCTTCTGTCACGAATAGCGACCTGCCGCACGTTACGGGAGGCTTTTGCACAGCATCGAGGATATCCACTGGAATCGTTCACTTTTGGAACAGAAGGCATCAAGACGCTACGGCAGCAGGAAAGAGTTTCGTTCTGTATAGAGATAGATGTTCAGTTATCTCCGACATTTGTTGAAAAAGTCAATCGACAAGTTCAGAAAATGAAACCAACTTCAACAACAGATGTGCAGGATAAAGGCAGATCCGCTTCAAAGCGATTACTCCCGGTCCGAGAGGAAAATCTGCGGTATCGTATTGAGATTGAGATGCTGCCAAAGCAAGGCATTTTGCGTGTAGCAGATGAATATTTCGCCGCGCTCAATGCCAAAGGAGAACTAAAACAAAATAGGAAGCCCTTCTTGGAACGGATTGGGGATCAAATATTTATGCGTTTGGAGGGGGAGGCGCGTTCAATCTGCTATGAGTATCCTCTCGATCAAAGTATCTTATCAATGCAGCACTCTCCTATCCACTGTCCACATGTCGTTGCAATGCATCACGAATTAGCAAATTGGTTCACCCACTATTTTGAACCACGAGAACGCATGCGGCTCCCCACTCCTGCCAAGGAGGTGAACCACATAGGGGCAATGGGCGAAGAGCTTGCAAGTTATCTGCATACCTTAAAGACTCACAATGAACGGCAGTTTGAATCTATTGAGAAAGCACTCCATAGCATTATTCCCTCTATAACCGGAATTGAAGTTGGCATCAACGACTTAGGTGAGGTTGAACTCAACCTTCGTGAAGGAGAAAAGAGCATGTCAATCCGAGTTTTGTCGGAAGGCACACTCCGGATTTTAGGGATCTTGGCACTCGTGGGCAGCAAGGAGCCGCCTGCATTAATCGGATTTGAAGAACCAGAAAATGGTGTCCAACCGCGCCAGATTGATAGAATTGCGAGTTTTTTGGATGCTCGTAGACTTCTTGAACGGACTCAGTACATTGTGACAACACATTCACCGCTTTTGCTGGAATTTATTCGTCCAGAATTTTTGTACGTCTGTTACAAGGTGGATGGGCAGACAGAAATTGAGCCCTTTAAGACACGGTTGAAATCGCTATGGCCGAAATTAGATATTGAGAAAGCCTGTCAATCCGAAGATGAGATGTCCATTTCAAAACGCGTTTTGCGGGGGGATCTTGATGTATAATATCAGCATCTTCGCTGAAGATCGGACACTGGAACGTTTTATCATAGCCCTTGCAGAACGTCTTGCTAACACATACCATGTAAAAATCAATCTTATCCGCTACAGTGTACGTGGTGGACAGGGGAAGGTCATCAATGCCCTAAAAAAGTATCAAGAGGATTTGCATCGGAATCAAGAGGATTTGCCGGACCTTATCATCGTCGGTACAGATAGTAATTGTAAGGGTTTCTTGGAACAAGAACGTGAGATTCATCAGGCCATCTCCGATTACACGAATCTGGTTATCAGTGCTACTCCTGAACCTCACATTGAGCGATGGTTGCTTCTTGATTCGCAGGCGTTCAAAACAGTATTCAGCAGAGGGTGTCCAACACCGGATCAGAAATGTGAACAGGATCGTTATAAAAAACTTCTTCTAAACGCCATCATGGAAGCTGGTATGATGCCGCCGTTAGATGGAACCGAGCGCGTAGCAGACCTCGTCAACGAAATGGATCTGCAGCGTATATCGCAAACGGATAAATCCATTGACCGGTTCTTAAGTGCATTGCAACGCCGATTTAAGATTTGGCAACAGACGGGAGTTTAACAGCACAAGCTCACTCTATTCCAGTCCTACAGCATGCCTACCAGCAGCAGGGTCGCCCGCAGCATAGAACATCTCGTTATCTTTATCCACATAAAGCATGGAGGGTGCAGCAATAGCACCTGCTTGTGCCCTAACCTGATGGCCGCGGCTGGTAAGCTCCTCCCTAACGTTCTTGCTCACACTGTCGTTTATAGTCAACGAACCTGCCTGTCCGAATGTCTGTTCACGATTGGGATTAGGGTCAAACGAATCTTGATGATGTGCAGTAGCAAAACGGGGCGCTGTGACAGCATCTTCGGGATGCATACCAAACTCAACGAAATTGAGCAGCAAATTCATCGTTGCTTGATCCTGCAAATCACCACCCGCAACGCTGATTGCCAAAATAGGTGCACCATCCTTAAGAACCAATGTAGGCGTAAGCGTAATTCTTGGACGTTTCCCAGGCTCAATACAGTTCGGGTGTCCAGGAGTTGTATTGAGGCTCCGCAAGCGATTACCGTAACTCACGCCTGTTGTGCCTGTCCCTCCTGCGTGATAGACATTAGCACTCGGTGTAGCAGACACAACATTTCCCCATCGGTCAGCAACGACACAAGTTGTTGTGCCGCCAACCCCGGGTCGAAACACACCATCCGTCTTTAGTCGCTTCATATTATCCACATCTCCGGGTCTGGCTTTGTGTGATGCTTTTTCCATATCAATTAACGGCCGACGAATCTCGGTGTATGCATCGGAAAGCAATTTAACCATAGGAACATTTACAAATTCAGGGTCAGCGTAATATTCATCTCGGTCTGCCATAGCCAACTTGAGTGCTTCAGTGACCACATGCACGTAATCTACCGAGAAATGTCCCATCGCTTTGATGTCAAAACCTTCCAAGAGGCGCAATGCTTGACAGAGATAAGGACCTTGTGTCCATGTGCCACACTTACACACTGTGTAACCTTGATAATTCACTGTTACAGGGTCTTCTATAAGCGTGACATGAGCAGCAAGGTCGTTCTTACGCAGAAACCCGCCATTTTCAATGTAAAAAACCTCTAATTCATCGGCAATGTCACTCTGAACACCGTTCCGTCCATAAAACCGATCACTTGCCGCTTGCACTTTCTGCTCACGACTTCCAGACGTTTTCTGTTCTTCTTCAACCATTCTTCGTAAAGTAACCGCCAAATCAGAATGCCAATTCGCCTTACCAGCATCAAGCAATGCCAGCGTCGGTGCGACAATTTCCGCAAACGTCCTTGTCCCATATAGTTTGAGCGTTGTTGTGCACAAGTCCACAACTGACGGGACAGGTGCCATTTTTATATCGAAATTCGGGATACCGTTTTCCATATACCAATTAATCGCTGCTTGAGAAAGCGGTGCGCGCCCTTGCCCAGAGAGTGACTTCACTTCCTGCTTTTCCGCATCAAAGATAAGAAGTGGCACTTCACCACCGATAGAACAGGCACCATGGTCTGTTACGTTAAGTGCGAGAATCGTTCCTGCAGCTGCATCTGCTGCATTTCCGCCTGCTTCTAAAATCTCAATTCCTGCAGCAACCGCCTTTGCGCCGCCTGCAGCTACGACTCCAGTTTTGCTAACTGCTTTCCAGCCAATTTGTTGAGCTTCTTGCATCGGTTTTCCTTTGCTTGAGTGTCAGAAGTTGCTCTAATTTTCTTTTATAATACCCTTCTCTGCAATTAAGAGCATATCATAGATTTTTATCTTGTGCAACGCCTAAATCAAAATAGATTGAATAATCGGAAGTAGTCAGTTAAAATATTATTCAAATTTATTGGAAGAAAGTGGATCTACGCATCATGATCCAAATAATATCTCACAACCACGCAAGCGAACTTATTTCGATCTCGGGTGCCTACTTGGAACAGAATGAGAGCGAAAACAATAGAGTTCTCGATTTCGCTTATAAGCTGGCTGAAGATCCGGGCTATCGCGGTCCCGAGTCACCGCTTCTGTTGAGTATTTTGGAGCAAGGAAGAGCCTTCGGCGTCGCAATAATGATACCACGGTGGATCATCTTGAGCAAAATCGATACTGAGGTCCAGATGGCTATCGTTCATCTTGTACATCATCTACGTGGGATTGATGTACAAATACCAAGTGTTATTGGGCCATCAGCAGAAGCCCAAGCCTTTTCTGATTGTTGGATTGAGGACATGCCCGGCGTATCCTCCAAAGTTGCTATGCGAATGCGTACATTTGAAGCAAAAGCGGTCGCGGACCTGCCACTTTCGCCGGGGAAGTTACGTATTGCTCGTCCGGATGATCACTCACTGATGACACGATGGACTGTTGCCTACACAGAGGAAATAGGTAAACCTGGCAGTTTTGAGGGGGCCAAAAGCTGGGCCGACCAGCTCATCAAGGATCAGCAATTGTACATTTGGGATCACGGCGGTCCAGTGTCTATTGCCGGTGTGTTCCGTCAAACGAAAAATGGTGCGGTAATTGCTGGCGTGTACACACCATCTGAGTACCGCAATAAAGGGTATGCGACTTCATGTGTTTTACTGTTGACGAAAAAATTGCTTTCGGAACGCTATTCATTTTGTTGCCTCCATACCGATTTAGCAAATCCGACCTCTAATAATATCTACACCAAAATCGGTTATGTGCCTATAGGGGATGCGTTTTCATTTGATTTTGTACCTTCAGAGAGTCTCAAAGGAGTCTAATACTATGTCTTCGGTTGTGGTCCAAGAACTTCTTCGCCAAATTATGGCGCGGCATAGGCACAATCTTAGCACTAACAAAGGAAAAATATGGCTGAATACAAGATTGCGGTAATTCGTGGAGATGGGATTGGGGTTGAGGTGATGGAGGAGAGTCTCAAGGTTCTCAATGCTATCGCCGAGAGATATAACATCAATTGGGACTTTGTGGAGTTTCCTTGGGGCTCAGACTACTATTTCAAGCATGGGCAGATGATGCCAGCAGATGCCCTTGATACCCTTGCGGAGTTCGACCAGATTTATCTTGGCGCTGTCGGACACCCTGACATCCAAGACCACATTGCGCTTAATGGGCTTCTGCTGCCGATCCGACGGAGGTTAGATCAGTACGTCTGTGAGCGACCAAGTGTCCTCTATCCCGGTATTAGCACACCGCTCAAGGACAAAGAGGCTTGGGAGATTGATTTAGTGGTGATAAGAGAAAATACAGAAGGGGAGTATGCCAACGTCGGTGGGTTTCAATACCAAGGATTCCCCGAAGAGATCGGTGTGCAGGTTGGCGTATTTACTCGCCACGGCTGCGAGCGGATTATCACTTATGCTTTCGAGCAAGCTCGTGCACGAGATAAGAAGCGCAAAGTCACTTCAGTCACCAAGTCGAACGCACAAGGCTACGGTATGATTGTATGGGATACAGCCTTCGAGCGAGTGGCTGAAAAATATCCTGACGTAGAGATAGAATCGTTGCTTGTGGACGCAGCATGTATGGATTTCGTGCGGAGACCAGAGGATTTTGATGTGGTCGTCGCCAGTAATCTGTTTGGGGATATCCTCACGGACATCGGCGCGATTATCACCGGAAGCATGGGGTTGGCACCGAGTGGTAATATCGACCCGCAACGTCGATTTCCTTCGATGTTCGAGCCTGTTCACGGAAGTGCCCCGGACATCATGGGAAAAGGCATCGCGAATCCGTTGGCGGCAATTATCTCCGGTTCGATGATGTTGCACTTCATCGGTGAGGAAGAAGCGGCGGAAACGATAGATGCAGCTGTACTAAAAGTTGTTGAAGAAGGTAAAATCCTTCCTCCCGACTTAGGTGGTCAAGCCACGACTTCACAGGTCGGCAACGCTGTCGTGAATGCGCTCGGCTAATGTGCTTTGTCGCGGACTTCGCACCTCTTTAACAATCTGAGGAAGCAGTAATTTGAAAGCAGTCTTTTTTGATTTATTCGAGACCCTCATAACTGAGAAAACGAGAAGTGATTTCCAAACAAGGGCTCCGATTCATGAGCGACTAGGCACGACCAAAGATAAATCTTCGCTTTGGTGGGCGGAGAACGGTGATACCGCAATGACCGGAAGATTTCCTGATTGTCTGACGAGGTTCACCGATTTGTGCGCTGCAGTCGGGTCGCCGTTCACGAAAAATGAAATTGTCATGGCCGCCCAAGAGCATGAAGTATGGAAATCAAAAGTCTTGAGTTGTGTCGAGCCTCAGATATTTGAAATGTTGCGCACAGTCCAAGCGCGTGGACTGAAAGTTGGAATTATCAGCAATGCCTTACCAGAAGAAGTCCTTGCCTGGCAATTCTGCCCGCTCCAAGATCTCATGGACCCGGTGGTGTTTTCTTGCAGTGTTGGCATAATGAAGCCCGATAGGGAGATATTCGAATTAGCATGTTCATGTATGTGTGTTCAACCTTCTGAAGCGTACTTTGTTGGAGATGGCGGTTATGATGAACTGCAAGGTGCGGCATCTGTGGGCATGAAGGTGATTCAGGCAGCATGGTATCAAGACCGAGATTTGGAATGGTCTGGTACACCTCCTTTAGCACGGGCAGACTTGATAGGAGACCTTCCTGATCTCCTGTGTTAGATTAAGATAGACTTATAGTGGATCCTACAATTAACTTTACATCTGAGCTGTAGGAGGGAACTCCGATTCCCGACTATTATTGGTTTTGTCGCGATTCGGAGATCGCTCCTACAGAAGATATGTAAACTTATTTACATAATTTACTATAATTACCTAAGTTGCTACCTATCGCCATAAAGTTGTTTTATATTGGTTGCGATAATAAACAAAAATAGTTTCAACTCAAAACCTGTCGCAGTCACTGCGTGTATTGACTTCGGTAATAGTTGTGCGATCAGACTATTTGTCACTTCAACCCGTTTTCTGTGAAAATGTTGCAGATAAACTTCCCAAGGTGGAAACTGACGCTTTGCGTTCTTTGGACGCAGCGGTCTAAAGTCAATGCCGGCTTCCTTTAGGGCATCTTCAATACCTTAGTTGCAATATGCTTTATCCGCAGACACCACAGAACCTTGTGGTAAATCAAATGGAAAATATCGCATACCTTTGACATCGTTCCACTTGCCAGGGGTGAAGAAAACTTCAACAATCTGTCCACTTTCAGTGACCATTAGATGCCCTTTGAGACCATAAAAGTGGCGGCGTTTACTTGCGATTTTGCCACGCCATTCTTCACCTTGATAGAGGCGACACCGACTAATCCGATGTCACATACAGCAACGGGATAGGTGTCAACCGCATAAATACCATTCGAATTATTGGATTTAGAGATTTGGGCGAAATACTCAAAAAGTATTTGAAATAAATGAGGTATCCGATGAAGTCTACGATTGTATCGGGAGTGTGCTAACATATTCGGGATATATCCGGTAGTTTTCAGAACAGAGCAAGCTTTTTGATGATTGCCTCCAAAGTATTGTGCTGCGATAATCGCAGTTGTCATCACTTCAGCATCTGTCATTTGTGTTTATGGATGCGTTTGATGACCGAGTGAAATTAAAAGATCGTCACAAATCGTGTAAACTGCTACAATGGTTAAGTCCATGGGGTTTCTCCTTTTGTCTTTTTATGCTAAAAACATTATAGAGCAAATCCCATGGATTTAGAAGTATTTTATAGGGGGCAACTTAGGTTATGTATAAAATCATATTTTCTCTTTTAATCATCACCGGATTATTGGTGATGCCCTTTCACGCTTCGGCGCTTAACTTAAAGGATAAGGAATTACTACTTTACTTTTCTTTTGACAACGATAAAGAAAACGCGGTGAAAGACCTGTCTCCACAGGAAAATGACGGTGAAATCGTTGGTGCCGCTGAATTTGTTGATGGAAAAATCGGACAAGCTTTAAAGTTCACTGCAAATGCCGAGGTTAAGGCACCCCATATTCCACTGAACGACAAGAGTTTTACGGTGACATTATGGGCAAAGCCTATGTTGGCAGGTGGTGACCAGCAATGTGTTTTCTCACAAACACAAGTTAATGGAGCCAACACGGCTCTGCATTATCGTATTTACAACAATGGGACTGTTCGTATGGGATTTTATGGAAACGACCTTGATGCGCCTGGTGCCGTTAAGGCAGACGAATGGGCACATATCTGTTTCTGGTTGGATGCAGATACAAAAACCCGCAGAGTCTATATTAACGGTGAGTCAAAGGCAGAAGACAAAGACAAATCCATCTACAAGGGGACAGCAGGCGACACAATGGTCGGATCATGGGGGCCAAACAGTCAAAAGTTCAACGGTCTCATTGACGAAGTGATGGTATGGGATCGTGCATTGTCAGAAGCCGAAATTAAGCAGAGTATGGAGCCTGGTGCTGCTGCCGTTGATCCTAACGCTAAACTGGCAACCACATGGGCTAATATGAGAAGATCTCAGTAGATTTTACGTTTTTTCCTATGTAATTATATAGGCGCGGTTATGCACCGCGCCTATATTGCTTTTGCTTGGAGGTTCACAAAATCTGCAACACTTATATTGAACCGTCCCCAAATTTCTTTTGGAACAGCGATATCGTGTCATGGTCTGGGTGGTTCGGTAGTTTAGCAGGAGACTCCCACTCTTCGGGAACATCTGTCAATTTCACAGGTTTTCCATCGTTTTCTAAAATTGATTTCCACCCTGCAAGGAAGACGTTGGTTTTGTGTTGCAGCTGCCCAAAGGTTTGCGGCATTTCGTTGTGTAGTGCCATGTTCTGAAATGCCCAGATTGTCGGCATCCAGATTTCTGTCTTATCAAAAGGGTACCCCGTGCCGGTATGGATTCTAAAATTTTCTCCGCCGTAAGCTGCATGCGTATGAATCTGCACAGTCCCCCATGACCCACTTACCTGATGCAGCGTCCCATAAAATTGGTGTCCGTCATTATCAACGTGTTCAAAAGTGATAACACCGGGAGGGCTATGCCAACTATCTGCCTGATATGCTACGGACACAACAGGATTTCCTGCTTCAGCGATTGCCTTGCACACCATATAGACACCGTGAATGCCGTGTGTAGGATAGTCGTCAAACGAATTAGTGGCTGTATAACAGACGATTTGTTTATCACTTGCCCATGCCTTCGCGCGTGAGATTGGATCGTTATGTTCATGGCTTGAGGGGGCAAGGATTGTTGCACCGTGTTTCTCCGCGAGTTCTATCATTTTTCGCGCTTTGGCGAGGGAATTAGCAAATGGACGATTGATAAGGTTCGGTAAACCCGCTTCAAGATAGGGTTCATGCAGGATATGGTTCCACGGATGGTTGTAATATCCACCTGAAATTACGCCATCTACCTTTCCTAACATGTCATCGAAATTCTTTACCGATTCGCAACCGTAAGACTCCGCGATTGCTTTTGCCTTGTCGGACTCAATATCCCAACAGTGTGTGATACGCATTCCCGTGAAAGGTGTATCCTTCTGACCGACACGCGGATTAATGGCTGGAGCCCACAACGGCATGTGTGAATACGAGGCTACATTCAGAAATCCGACGCGGAAAGGTTCATAATCGTGGCGGGGTGTGTCGCTTGATGTATTCATTTCAATCTCCTTCTGTGTCTTACTAAAGTTGTGTTCTTTCTCCTCAAGTCTACGCAAAATAGGTTGCAAAATGACCACAAAAATTGAGTATAATATATAAGACATCATCCAAAATGTCAATTGTTTTAGTTATCATTCCGTTTTATGAAAGGTAAGCAGGTGGAAGCACCAATATATGGATTGACCGTCCGCGGTGTAACAAAGCATTTTCACAGAACGAAAAAGCCGGACGAAAAATTGCGTTTTCATCAAAAGATTCGCCGTTTGTTCAAGCGCGAAAAAGAGACGATTCGTGCCGTTGATGGTATCTCCCTTGATGTTGGTATCGGTGAAATATACGGCATTTTAGGTGCTAACGGTTCAGGAAAATCAACGCTCATCCGTCTTATCTCAACGCTTCTCCTACCAGATGCTGGGAGTATACACGTATTCGGGGATGATGTCGTTACAAATAGTATGAAGGTACGACGTGTCATGAACCGTGTTTCTGTTGAAGCGTCTTTTTTTAAGCGTCTTTCTTCAGCAGAAAACTTAATTTACGCCGCTCGACTCTACGGTATCCCTGCGGCGGAGGCATCCAAAAAAGCACGTAACATTTTAGAGCGACTCGGTTTTGAAGCAAAGCGGATGGACGAGGAGATGGAACAACTATCGCGCGGGATGCAACAGAAGGTTGCGATTGCACGTGCCTTGTTAACTACACCTATGCTCCTATTACTTGATGAACCCACAACCGGACTTGACCCGAAATCTAAACGCGATGTACAAGCCTTCATTGAGGAGATACGAAATGATCGAAACGCTGTTATTGTGCTTACGACACATGATATGGCAGAAGCGGAAAGGTTGTGCGATAGGATCGCTATTATTGACAACGGCAAATTTATTGCTGAAGGTACTGTGAAAGAATTGATCGATAAGATCCCACCAAATGACAATGCATCTGTTACGCTTGAAGATGTCTTCATCGCACTGACAGGAAAAGATTTAGAAGAGGGAGAAGAATAAACCGATGCTGAATATCAGGCGAGAAACCATTATTTCCTACGCGTTCATTGAACGAAATTTTAATCTACTCAAGCGGTATCTGAATTGGGAAATTCTGTTTTTCAGTTACTCTATTGTCAATGCGCTCACAATCGGCTTGATTATGGTCGGGCGTGGAAGTAGTGAAGATGTGCTTTACCTTGTTATTGGCGCGTTGATCTGGGGGTTTCTCTCTATTATGATGCGTGAAGTCAGCGATGCAATTACATGGGAACGGTGGGAAGGCACAATTGAATATACGTTTATGGCACCGATTTATCGCATCACGCACCTTGTGGGTTCTTGCCTGTTTGCGATTCTGTATGGATTACTACGAACAGGTTTAGTTTTGGCGATTATGCCGTTTTTCTTTGGTGAACACATTGATTTAGGGAGCGCAAATTGGATTACAATGGCAGTCACGGTTGCAGTTTCAAGTCTATCGTTTATCGGTATTGGCTTGATGGCTGCTATTTTTCCACTGCTTTCACCTGAAAAAGGACAGGCAGCGACAGGGATTCTCCAATCTGTGCTGCTGTTAATTTCTGGTATTTATTACGACATAGCGGTTTTACCGGACTGGCTTCAGCCATTTTCAAAGATTTCGCCTGCAACTTATACGCTCCGATCCATCCGTGCAGCGATGTTGGAAAACGCATCGGTTGAAAGTCAAGCAGGAAATCTATTGCTACTCCTCATCATCGGAATTGTGCTTATTCCATTTGGATTTTGGGTGTTCCATATTGCAGAAAGATATGCGAAACGTGTGGGTAGGCTAAAGCGAAGTGGGTAATATTCTGTTGGCTCATGTAAAAAGCATGTGCCACCCCTCTCATAAAGCCAATAACCATACGGATTAAATTTTCATTTGCACTTATTCTCGACATGAGCCTTTCAAAGTTCACTATATTTTAGTTAGTTTTCAGGATTTCCGAACGAACCTTTAGAATATAGGGATGTTCAGGGAATTGGGAGAATGCTTTCTGAATTTCACGTTCCGCCTCTGGAATACGTTTGAGCCGATAATAGACAAGGGCAAGTGTTGCAATATGTGTTGGTCGATTATCGTTCTTTACAACGGCTTCGGCAAACGTAAGTGCCTCAGCAAGGTTTCTATTTTCTGCTGCAAGTAGTGATGCTAACGCATCTTTTGGAAACGGGACATCTGGTGCCAGTTTGATCGCACGGCGAAAATCCGTTTCTGCCTTGTCAGGCTTTCCGAGTTGTCTGCGAATTTGTCCGCGCCACCAATACCCCGGTGCCCACGCAGGTTCATGTTGAATACCCATCGCAAACGCATTCTCGGCACCCCGTAGGTCCCCTGATGCCTCGCGAAGATTAGCAAGTTGAGAATAGGTATCCATGAAGTCCGGTTCGTGTTGGATAAGCGTGAGAAAGTGTGATTCAGCTTCGGATCGATTCCCAAGTTTTGCCGCTATCATACCTAAGTGTAACAGTGCTTGACGCGAGGTGGGTTCTAACTTAAGGACACGTAGATACGTCTGCTTGGCAGATGCTAATTTGTCCATCTGCATCTGAACATACGCGTAATCTTTCAAAGCAGGGATATAAGTTTTATCCGTTTCGAGTGCCTTCTGTAGCAGTTCTATAGCTGGCTGTCCGTGTTGTTTTTCAATAAATTGATGTGCCTGCTGACGATAAACCTCTGCTAACGTTTGCCGATAACGAGATCGAGCGATGTTAGCCTCCTCTGTATTACCAAGTTGCTCAAGAACATTTGCGAGTGATTTGTGAAATACGGGTTCATGTGGTGCTTCTTGAATAGCTTGTTGATAAAAATGTTGCGCGGTTCCGAGTTCACCGCGTTTTGTTGCAACCTCACCTCTCCCGAAGGCAGCACTCGCAAGCGTTTTATCTAACATAAGTGCTGCTCGAAATACAGCATCCGCCTCATCAATGCGGTTGAGTTTGAGTAGCACATGTCCAAGATTGTTATACACAGCCGTTGTATCTGGGTAAAGTTGCACCGCTACGATGTAGTATCGCCGTGCTTGTTCCAAGTTGCCGCGTTCCGTTTCAATCTGCCCCAAAGCGATATACCACGTAACGGGCGCATTTTCGCCTGCACCTTTAACCGCCTCCTGAAACCATTCGTCAGCCGCATCAAGTTGTTTATTGCGATGATAAGCGGTAGCGAGTTTAGCTTGTACAGTCGGTTCAACGGCAAAACGTTTCGCTTGTGGAAACTCCGAAATCAATTGTAAAGCACGTTGAAAAGCGGCAATTGCCTTCGGATAATCTCTTAACTTTGCAGCGGCATCACCTTCTCCAATGTGTGCAATCGGAAGTTTAGGGGTATTTTCAGCAACTGCCTGATACAAACGGAGCGCCTCTCCAAACTTTCCTTCTTTAAATGCATGCTGTGCTTTTTCCAGTTGATCCCGAGCATCCTCAGGATAAGTAGATATATCCCATGACGAAACATCGCCAAAAACGGGGACAGTGAACATCAAGAGAAGAAAATAAATGATTGTTAGGGATTTTGTCAAATTCATCAGACTATTTTGTGGACTTAATTTTTATTCCTGAAACACGCTTAAACGCATCTCCTAAGATATACCAAGGTTCCTCTGCTTTTTGTCTTATTAGCCATTCCCTAAACGCTGCCTCCGCTTTGTTATGTCGGATCAGATTTGCGATATCGTCATTTACTTCCGAATACTGTTTTTGACGTTCAGGCGTTTTCTTGACAAGTTCAACAATCCGGTATCCCTCTGGAACAGAAATCGGTCCTTTACGCTCAGCAGGTTTCAATTTCGCCACCGTTGTTCCTAATTGCGTTTCTATATTCAAGGTAAGCGAATTAAATCTAATAGACTTCTCAGTTTTGAAACTTTGCTTAATTGCATCATAAGTTTCACCTTGCTGTAAACGTAAATTAATTTGTTCCGCGAGACGTTTGGCGGACTGTTTCTCTTTTGCTGAACTGTCTGGATCCACAGCTATCAGCACAGAGCGAAACGTAACTGTTGCAGGTGCAATAAACTGTGTCTTGTTTGCTTCAAAATATTGTGGTGCTAATTCATCAATTTCTTTGCTATCAATGGTTCTAACAAACTGACGCGTATAATATTCATCGTAAATCATATCATCCGACACCCACCTCTCTAACGTTTCAATCTCTAATTCCTGTTTCTGCAAAACGTTGTGGAACGCCACATCGGAAGAGAACTTCGTGCGCATTTCTGCGATTCGTTCTGCTACCTGTTTCTTATGATCAACAGCCGTAATTCCGATTTTTTCAGCTGCTTGTAGGACTAACCTGCGGCTGATTATACGGTCTAAATACGCCTGCTTTTCTGCCGCAGTCGGCTCACGCAATAGTGGTTTAGGTTTATCTATAATAACCTCAATGCGAAATTCGTTAACAAATTCACTCTGCGTAATTGCTTTTCCATTGACGACGGCAATCACGGAGTCAATTAAAATCTGTGCATCTGCATTTCCAACAAACAGGAAAAGCAGGAAAGCGATGTATTGTCCTATGTTTAAAAGGTGTTTTGGTATCTTCATGGTTTTTGATATGATACCGCAATTTTGTGTTTAATTCAAGAGGTTTTGTCGGGTTATTTAGTTTTATGAACAAGGCATCTCAAGAAAAATGAGAAACGGTAACCTTATCAGAATACGTTATCAAAAGCTATGGTTCTTCGTTTAATGTCAGCGGTTTTCCCCATGAAACCCTTGTTTGTAATTGAAAACTGAGAAATCCTTTATCATCAGTAAAGCCAGATAAAATATCAGATAGCTCGGTATCAAATACTTTGACGTTTTCTGCTCCCATATCTTCCTTAGACAGACTTTGTCTTGAATGAAAGGACTGAACATAGTCTGTTAGCGGTTGCGAGAAGTTGACTGGTGTTGTCCGTTTATCTCCAATCAGATGTATATGTCCCCTATCTGTAAGTTCTTGAACCAGATCAATCTGTTTATAGTGCTTGTTGGTAGAATACTTGCGGATCAATGCAAGTTCTGCGTCATGCCAAAGTGCTCTAACAGGACGATCCCCATCAATGATTACGAGGTACCCATCTGTCGTCAATACTTCCTCGAATTTTGGAAAAACCACGTTCCACTCCATCCAATGAATACTTGCTCCAGCTGTTACCATGTGGTAAGGTGGATACAATTGCACCGTCTCAACAGGTCCATTAATCCATCGTAGGTTTGGGTGATCGCCGTTGATGAATGACTTCCCCACTCGAATCATTTCCTGTGAGAAGTCAACCGCATCAACACCGTCCACATGAGTAACGAGTGCCCGTGCTATCTTTCCTGTACCACACCCAACATCTAAAACGCGCCCTCTTGATTCTCCCAGCAAACTGAGAAGTATTCTGTATGTCTCCCCTGGATAGGGAGGTCGTAACTCGTACGCTTCAGCTAAACTTCGGTTTTTGAAGCGCGAGGCGTAATCGTCCCAGTATTGTCTTGGTCTTGTGGTTTTCATGTATTATAACCCAAGTTGCTGCCTATAAGTTTTAGACATGCAACACCGTTTTTTATAGAGAATTCGGTAATATTTATTTTCCCCAGGCCCGGTAGGTGCGGTTTCCTAACCGCACCGAGTACTGATAGGAAATTACCGAATTAATAAATTAATCTTCATACAGATTGTGCTACTATGTGGCAACTTAGGTTATAATTGATAGAATTCAAGCACTAAGAAGGACACACCCCGAACACTGGACTCACATTACAAGGTAATCCCTAATTCTTTTGCAATGGTGTAGACATCTTTATCACCACGACCTGAGAGACATACGAGAATAGTTTTACCTTCTCCAAGTTTTGGGGCAAGTTCACGTAAGTATGCTATCGCATGCGCGGATTCTAAGGCAGGAATAATCCCCTCAGTCTCCGATAACAACTTAAATCCTTCCACTGCTTCTGCATCGGTAATTGGTACATATTCTGCCCTACCGGTTTCGCGGTAATAACTATGTTCCGGCCCCACGCCGGGGTAATCTAACCCTGCGGAAATTGAATGTGCAGGGGTAATCTGTCCATCATCTTCTTGCAATAGATAACACTTTGCCCCGTGGAAAACACCGACACTTCCAGCAGTGAGTGGTGCTGCATGTCGTCCGCTACGGATACTTTCTCCTGCCGCTTCCACACCAATGAGGCGAACAGATTCGTCATGATAGAATGGATAGAACATGCCGAGAGAGTTACTACCACCACCGACACAGGCAATGACACAATCTGGCAAATCACCCTCCTGTTCTAAAATCTGCGTTTTTGCTTCTTCACCGATAACCGCTTGGAAGTCCCTAACAATCATGGGGTAAGGATGTGCACCAACGACGGATCCAAGCAATAGATATGTCGTTCGGACATTCGTGACCCAATCTCTGAAGCAGGCATTGATGGCATCTTTAAGGGTGCGCGAACCAGAGTTAACCGGCACAACTTTTGTTCCCATCAATTGCATGCGGAAGACGTTGAGTGCCTGTCGTTCAATATCCTCTTCCCCCATATAGACTTCGCATTCCATATCAAACTTGGCAGCAACCGTAGCAGTGGCAACACCGTGTTGTCCTGCACCGGTTTCGGCGATGATGCGTTTTTTGCCCATCCACCGTGCAAGCAGGATTTGTCCGATTGCACTATTGATTTTGTGTGCGCCTGTATGGTTCAGGTCTTCCCGTTTGAGGTATATCTTTGCACCGCCAAGGGTTTCCGTTAGACGTTCTGCATAATAAAGTGGGTTCGGACGGCCAACATATTCACTGAGATAATACCGAAATTCCTTTTGAAAATCAGGATTGTCTTTAAGAGATGCATAAGCCTCTTCTAATTCTATAAGTGCGGGCATTAGCGTTTCGGGGACATATCTGCCACCGAACTGTCCGAAGTGTCCTGTTGCGTCAGGAAGTTGTTGCATGTGATTTCTCCATTATGTGATGTATCGTATTTAGGTATGTGATTATGCTTTCTTTTTAATTACTGATTTCGCTCGTAGGTTTGGACGTTCCAAAACCGATAAGTTTACAACGGATTCTGGTAATTGTCCCGTTAGGACTTGCGCCACACACCTTGCAGCGGTTATCTCTAACTCAAGGATCGATTCTTCAGAGATAAAAGCAGCGTGCGGTGTGATAACTACATTGTCAAGTGTAAGCAGTACTTCATCTACTTCTGGTGGTTCGGTTTCTAAGACATCTATCCCCGCTCCAGCAATTTCACCTTTCTGGAGTGCTGCGGTAAGTGCCGAAGTGTCTACAATTCCACCACGCGCAGTGTTAATCAAAAATGCTGTCGGTTTCATAGCACGAAACTCATCAGAACCGAACATGTGCTGTGTCTCAGTCGTTAATGGTGCATGGATCGTAATGAAATCTGACGTTTTGAGCAGTTCTTGAAAACTCACTTTTTCCGCGTCGTGAGATTGAATCAAGTCTGGTGAAGTGCGCGGTGAATAGACTTTCACATCCATCCCAAATGCTTTTGCCTTTGGAATAATTGCCTGTCCGATGCGTCCAAACCCTACGATACCCAAAGTTTTTCCACGTAACCTAAACATCTGTGATCCAATGTTTTGGTCCCAAGTACCAGATTTAACGGCATCATTGAAACGCGGAATTTTTCTAACACAAGCAAGAAGAAGTGCCATCGCGTGGTCAGAGACCTCGTCAACGCAATATGTAGGCACATTGGTGACAATGATGCCGTTCTCAGTTGCGAACTCTACATCAATATTGTCTAATCCGATGCCGTAACGAGCGATAATTTGGCATTTTTTGGTAGTTGCGATAACACATTCACGGACAGGTTTCCAACATGTGAGAATGCCATCCACCATTGAGGCAAGAGTAAGGAGTTCTTCTTCGTCACCTGTTTCTGCTACGATAAGTTCAGCACCAATTTCGGCAAGCACCTCTTGTTCTGGTTCAATAGAGGACCATGCGTAGTCGGTTATGAGGATTTTCCAATTGTTTCGCATGTTTTTAAATCTCGGTTAGAAACCGAATCTATGGGAAAATTTTACCTGGATTCATTAGGTATTGCGGATCCAAGGCGTGCTTAATGGTGCGCATTAAGTTAACTGCTTCTCCATGCTCTTTTTTTAATGCGGTCCGTTTGCCAATACCGATACCGTGTTCACCAGTGCAAGTGCCATCCATTTCTAAGGCGATGTCTACAATCTGCTCACTGATCTGCTGTGCTTCTGCCAATTCATCTTTATTGCCGGGTTCAAGTGGAAAAACGACGTGAAAATTACCATCGCCTACATGACCCAGCATTGTTGCGCTAAGATTGGAACTTTTAAGCACTGTTTTTGTCTGCGCAATACATTCAGCGAGGTGAGAGATAGGAACGCAGACATCCGTGACATACCCTACGGAACCAGGTCGTCGGTTGAGCGCAGCGTAGTAGCTATCATAGCGAGCTTGCCATAGTTTTTTGCGTTCGGTTTCGTCTGTTGCCCACCGGAAATCGCCACTTTCGTATGCTAATGCGATAGTACCAGCAATCTTTGAACTTTCTGCTACGGTATTCGCAGATCCGTGAAATTCAAAGAAAAGTGTTGGCGCAACTTTGTATTCTAATCCTGAATACTTATTGACAGCATCCATCTGAAGATCATCTAACAGTTCTATGCGAGCAATACTGATACCTGCTCCCATCAGTTCAATAACGGCATTTACTGCGGCATCAATGGTTGGAAACGCACAAGCAGCGGCGGCGATTGCTTCTGGCAACCGTGCTAATTTGAGTGTGATTTCTGTGATAATGCCGAGTGTGCCTTCTGAACCGATGAAAAGGTGCGTAAGATCGTAACCAGCGGCAGACTTTCGAGCTCTGCTGCCTGTGTGGATAAGCGTGCCATCTGCAGTGATAACGGTTAAACCGAGAACGTTGTCCTGCATGGTCCCATAGCAGACAGCACTTGTGCCAGAAGCACGTGTTGCCGTCATTCCGCCTAATGAGGCATCCGCCCCTGGATCAACGGGAAAATGTAGTCGCATCCCCAGTTCCGCGAGATGTGCGTTCAATTGTCCGCGTGTGACACCTGCTTGTACAGTGGCATCTCTGTCGTCCTCGTTAACGCTGAGGATACGGTTCATTTCGTTTAAGGCGATACAAAGTGATCCTTCGGTTGCGACAACTGCTCCTTCAACACCGGTGCCTGTGCCGTAAGGGATTATCGGTATATTGTACTTTGCACAGATTTTGACTATCTCCGAAACTTCAATGTTGGTTTTTGGGAAGGCAACAGCATTAGGAAGTGCACCCTGGTGATGCGAGGCATCCCGTGCATGCGCGTCTCGAACGGCATCGTCTGTACTGAATCGTGTGCCAAGAAGTGAGCGGAGTTCTTTATGCAGATTTTTTAAATCGTGTTGGTTCATGCTATAGATATTTTAGCATGATTCGCTGGTGGCAGCAAGATTAAAGTAGGCGCAAAATAGGGTTACTTAGTTTTAAGAATTATCATTTTATCATGTTAACTGCGAGTTTAGGTTTTGAAGCAGAATGGACAGGTGTTTTCGTTGCATCATTGTTTATTGTCTGAACCAGGATTTTCAGGATTATCGGATTGGCAGGATTTTTCAGTGTTACCCATCAACCGCTATTCTGCATCCAAACGCAGACGACAAAGATATCCATAGACACTACATCCACAAAAACCCCATCTTGATAATCCTCTTATCCTGAAAATCCTGGTTCAGACAATAAGCCCATGGATATATTAACGTCTGTGATAAAACCTGCTCAAAAAACCTAAAACTAAATAACCCTGTCAGTTTGCGTCCTAATATGCACAAACTAAATGAAGATTAAGTTTTTAATTGGGCAGGACTTACGCAATGTGTTTAAAAGTTCCCCTGATAAGGGTTTTAGAGGGTTAAAAACTCCAATTTCTGCCTATTTTACCCCCCTAACCCCCGCAAGCGGGGGGAATGCGTAAGTCCTGTTTTAGAAAATATTTTTGCCTTTCGTCCGAGTTATACCATTTCTACAGTCTACCTCATAAATCATTTACCTGATCTCTTCCAAAAATCACGCTTTCATTGTAGGGACGAGGTCGCCTCACTCCCATAAAGGAAGGGATCTTCTAATCGAGTGGAGAAACCACGGTCCCTACAAGTAATTTATGAGATACGCTCTATAAACATCCCTTATCACAGTGTGAAAATATTTTAAATCCTACTATAAATTTAACATAAAATTCGCTTCAAAACAGTATAAATTTCCCAATTAGGGGTAATAAAACTATACGTACATTGAATTTTTAAACAAAAAAACTTGCAATCTTTTTGAAAATAACGTATGATTATACGTTACAGCTAAACAATTATAGATATAATCAGAACATAAACAGTGCAATTCCTATATTGAGAACGAAATTTGGAAACGGACGCATCGTTAGATTCTGAAATCTACTATTGCAAAGCAAACACGTAACTAACAGGAGACACCCGATGGCAACTTTTGGCACTGGCGACTATCAATATGAGGTAGTAGAAGGTTGGGGTCTGATTCCACAACTCGGACTCGTTTCCGGCGTAGCATGTGACTCAAATGACCGTGTCTATGTCTACAATCGCAGTCCACAACCTGCCATGCTCGTATTTGAAGCAGATGGGACTTTCGTTGCAGAATGGGGCAAGGATATATTCCAAAAACCGCACGGCATCTGGATTAGCCCTGAAGATGAAATCTACACAACAGATACTATTGACCACACTGTACGGAAATTTTCTCTTGATGGAGAATTGTTACAGATATTCGGCACCGTCAATCAACCGGGAGCATCCGGAACTCCCTTTAATCAACCGACTCGTGCTGTCCTCTCTGCATCTGGAGAGATGTATGTCTCTGATGGCTACGGACAATCGCGGGTGCACAGAATGACTGCTGATGGTGAAGTTACCGTTTCGTGGGGTGCACCTGGAACAGGTCCCGGAGAATTCAACCTACCACACGATGTTACTGTAGATCGCAATGATCGGGTCTATATCCTTGACAGAGGCAACCTAAGATGCCAGATTTTTAACAATGATGGCGAATTTCTGACCGAATGGACAGACCTCCGTTCACCTAACGACCTATTTATTGACTCAGATAATATCATACATATTGCAGAAGCACGGCAAAGTATTTGCATCATGACACTTGATGGTGATATAATCGGAAGGTGGGGGGAGAAAGGCACCGCACCGGGCCAATTTAGCGATTCCCCACACGGTATTTGGATTGATTCAAAGGGGGGCATCTATGTCAGCGAAGTGATCGCTGAAAGACGTTTCCAAAAATTCGCGAGGGTTTAATAGTTTTGAAAAAGCAGTACCTTTACATATTCAGTTTTATTTTTATTGTCGCTGTTGCATGCACCTTTGTTTTTGCTGGTGAAGGGCATGAACACACTGGTGATCAGATAAAAAAACTAATTACGCAACCACTCACATTTTCGTTTGCAATTATCGCCTTAGTCGTTTCTTTTGTGTTCGGCGGTTTACATGCGCTGACACCGGGGCACGGCAAAGCGGTTGTGGCAGCGTATCTCGTCGGTACAAGAGGAAGGATAATTGACGCAATTTTCCTCGGTCTTGTCGTCACATTTACACACACCTTCAGCGTCATCACACTCGGTGTCGTCCTGCTATTCGCAAAAGATCGTTTTGCACAAGAAGATGTTGTCATGTGGCTAAGTCTAATCTCCGGACTATTGATTGTCGGAATCGGGGGATGGTTATTTGCTAAAAATATGAAGCAGTATTACAGTGGGCGGTTACATAGTACCACAGATGACCACCCTCATACGCATGACCATGCCCATTCACACAGCCACGGTGGACATAACCATAGCCACGGTGGACATACACATACACACAGCCACGGTGGACATAACCATAGCCACGTTCCTTCAAAACGTACCGGCTTCTGGGCATTGCTATCGCTCGGCATTTCTGGTGGCATTGTACCGTGTGTAGATGCACTCATCGGGCTCCTATTTGCCATTAGCCTTAACAAACTTACGTGGGGTGTGATTATCCTATGTGCTTTTTCTCTTGGACTTGCAGCAGTGTTGGTTACCATCGGCATCCTAATGGTCCTGGCAAAACCGGTTATTGAACGTTTTACTGGGAGAGGTGTCTGGCTGCAACGCCTACCGATTATCAGTGCTACTGTTGTTATCGTGCTTGGAGCGGTGTTGGTATTCAAAGCTCTCAACGATGTAGGTATCCATATTTAATAACCCATAGGTGTCAACTTAAGGATTTTCCAAATATGAAAATGCTCTTTAGTTCCGTAGGGACGCAATGTTTATAGCCGCAGATGCTATCCCACCCTCCCTTAGTCCCGTAGGGACGATATGTCTTCGCGGCGCACTGGCAGGGGATATGCCGTTCCTACGGAACTAAAGAGATATGTCTAAACGAGGTACTATAAACATATCGTCCCTACGGGACTAAATATAGGACAAACCCAATAACTATGCGTCCTGATAAGGGTTTATAATAATGCAGACGTTTTCTTAAGTTGACACATAAGGGTGGAGCAAAGCGAAACCCAACGGACAAACTCACAATTAAACCGTCATAATGTCTAATAGAAAGTCCTATATTGTTGGAAAAGTCAATACCGAATTTGAGGCAACCATGTCTAACACTATCGGAATTTTAAGCCCTGGCGATATGGGACACACCGTCGGAGATGTCCTCCATCAAAACGGCTTACGTGTTATTACCTGTCTTCAAGGTAGAAGCCAGCGCACACGTGACCTTGCACAAAAAGCAGGTATTTTAGATGTGCCGACATATCCACAACTCGTTACTGAAGCTGATCTTATCCTGTCAATTATGGTGCCCGCACAGGCACTGAACGCCGCTGAATTAGTCGCAGATGCACTACAGCAGACTGACACTACATTAACATACTCAGACTGCAATGCCATTGCACCACAGACGGTACGCAAATTAGGGAAAGTTATTACATCGGCAGGAGGGGTTTTTGTTGATGCATCTATCATCGGGCCACCACCACGAAGACCGGGGGCAACCCGCTTCTATGCATCCGGTCCACAACTGAACGCTTTCGCTGATCTGAATAATTATGGATTAGATGTACGGGTACTCGGTGATGAGATCGGACTCGCCTCCGCGATTAAGATGTGCTACGCTTCTTTGACAAAGGGATTAACAGCACTCTGCACCGAATTGCTCACCGCAGCAGAGGTGTTAGGCGTTTCAGATGCACTCACAGAGGAATTTAAATTGAGTCAAGCAGCGCTTTATGAACGGATGGAAAGAGGATTACCCAGCATGCCGCCAAAAGCAAAACGTTGGATTGGCGAAATGGAAGAAATTTCAGATACATTTGCGCATGTTGGACTGACACCGCATATCTTGACAGGCGCAGCGGATATGTATCGTCTTGTTAGTGACACACACCTTGCAGACCTATCCCCAGAAGCAAGGGACCAATTCCCTACGTTAACAGAGTTGATTACGATCTTAGCGACACAAGCAAAGCAAAAATAGGACTAATAGACGACATTGCTCTATTTATTTTGCTGTCCTTCAGCATCTTCCTCTACCCTAAACGGTTCTGTAATCCACTTTTCAAAAGTGGCAGCATCCTCAAAAAATGAACGCATCAAGGCAAATTCAGCTGGCGTAGCAATTGCACACCGCAAATAACCCTCTTGTGTTCCGTAGCGATTTATACGGCTACGCCATGCATGGTGAAATACTTCATTTTCCTCTATCATAAATGTAGAAATTATCCCCATCTTTACAATTTTAGTCGTTAATCCTTTAGCCCCAGAAACTTGATCCATTATGGGTTTAACCAAGTGTTTTTGTAAAAGTTCGTCAAATTCCTTTTTGTTATCAAGTACGTCTTTCCCTGTTTTGCTCCAATCACGCATTATGTAATAATAATCTACCCAGATTTCCTGTTCGGCTGGCTCTACTTCTGTCTCCAAAAAATCCTTAAGCCTTGCCAGCACAACGTTTCTATGCGTCAACGTAGGCATTGCGGCGACATAAGCTGGAAAATCCGCATAGTCTTCCCCGTTTTGTGTTTTAATGTAAGTTAGGTAAGGTTCAGTGGACAAAATAGTCTCAAAATCTTCTGGACTTTGAGTCTCTCCATTTTCTTCAAGAAGCTGAGACAGTAAGTTTTCCTGTTCTGTAGTTAATGGTTCGTTTGCATATTGTCTTAAAGTGCGCTTGGACTCCGCATGTTTCTCACTCATTTGTTGCATCTCTTGAAACATTTCAACAAATATAGGCACGACAAAGACTAAAACACCTATCAGCAGCAAAACGCCTATGCCGACAAGAATTAGACAAGTAGGTTTTTTCATTTGACACTCCGTTCCAATTTTCCCTTATCGTAGCATTTTTCAAAATAGATTGCAATCTTTATTGTAGCATTTTGAAAATTCAGCACTACATTGATTCAAAAAATCGGCACCACGATCAATGACCGCGGTGCCGATCAGGCTACTGCGTCGCGTAATTTTGGAACTTGCTACATTTGTCCTGATCCAAAAAGCATTCCAAACATTTGAAAAAGCGGCTTGAAGTCATCAAGCATAAGGATAAGTTTCGCATCAATTCCATTGGCTTGTGCTTTAGCAGCAAAACCGACGCTATAATTATCTGGAAGATTCGCAAACAGGACCGAAAACATTTGTATTGCTGCAGCCTCGCCAGGTTCTGCCTTTGCTAACAACGGAACGAAGTTTTTAATGGCGATTATTGGTGAAACCGCCACAAAGACATTGTTGTTCGTTCCTAAACTGTCTACAAGTTTTTGGTAACTCGGATTGCCAGAAAACTTATCCTCTGTGCCAGCTTGCCTATCCAGAGCCATTTTAATCGATTCGACACTGCTTCCCGTTGTCCAAAAAAGCTGCCCCTCTGAAAACGCGTAATGCCAGTGCCATTCTGAAGGCACCAACTCAACATCTTCAGGTATTGTTTCATCACTATCCATTTTGAAATTAGGGAAGACGTAACTTTTAATCTCAACACCGTTGTGTATAATAGATTTACCTGCATAAGCTTGCTTAAAGTTGTGCAATTTTTTCAGTAGGACTTCATCCATATAGTTTTTTGTATGTTGTTCATCTTTTAGTTCATAGACAAACAGGTAATCAGGCACAATGGAATTCTCAAAATTCACAGAGACACTCCACTGGTCGGCTAATGATTCATAAAAGTCTTTGACCTCTTGGAAAAGAGGGTGTAGATGTTTCTGTTGTTCCGGTGTCTCTTTTTCAAAAGTATCAAACCAAAAAGTGCTGATCTCAACCAACAGGTCTGGGATACCTTGAAAACCGGCGTTCAGTATGTAACGACTTGGAAATTCGTCAAGGTTCGCTAAATCAGTAGAAGCCACTTTGAATCCATTCATGATTTTGCTGTCATTTCTGAATTTGAAAAACGGTTTGAGTTGGATATCCATATCCTGCAAATGTAGGGAGGCACTTACAAACTCTAACTGTTCCATTATTTCTGTCCACGAGCCTAAAGAATTTTGAATAGCTGACGTTGCTGGTATAGATAACGGATCGTTTTCACTTTCGATATCCTTTGCTATTGACTCCAATCGCTTTTCCAATGAATCGCCAAGCTTATTCATGATTGCTTCAATGTCAAAGAAAAATCCCAACTGATCTGTGCCTTTTACAAAAAAATCGGTTAGAAACATGCCGCAATCTGGGTTATGTGTGATCGTTTGCATGGTTCTGTTATGGGTATCAATAACGTTTTTACAAACTTCTGTTTGTTGTGAATAGACAAGGATATTGTCTAAAATTGCAAAATTTCCGACACCTTCTGCAGAACTCCAATAAGTTACACCTTTATATTCCACGGATGGATTTCCTTCTGCTTCTGCAGTAATTACCTGTTTTATTGCTTCGGGGTCCGTTAGATGTACAGCCGCTGAAACTTGCATCGGCATTAAACTTGTAAAAAATACTGCAAAATCTTTTTCCAAATCAAGCCCGATCTCTTCCAGGTCGGCTAAACTTTGAAACCCCGCTCCGAAGGCATTCGCTAAAACCTTCGCGAGCAACTCCATTTCGCCTGCTTGCGGCAGCATATCTGATGCCATCATGTTAATCCTATGATTTAATTCACTTAAACTGGGGCAGTAAATAAGTCCTAAAGATTTTTTCGGAATTAGATGAAGGACGCTATCTTTGGGAACAACAATCGGTTTTGTATCGGATGCCTGGACAGATATATCTGTGGGTGAGCGTTCGGATTCTGCTGCGGCATCTGCCATTAAACATGTGAATGAAATCGTACTCAGGAATGTTAGCGTGATGATGGTTATGTAAAAACATCTTTTTATCATTTTAATTCTCCTTATTATAACGTGAGTTCGGTCCAAGCGATCTTTTGTACCGCAAACTGTTAGTTTGCGTTCTTTGATGCCCAAACTATTTTGTAAAGCAATCTGTTAGTTTGCGTTCTTTGATTCACAAACTAAATGAAAATTAACTTATTCATAGAGACACTTCTCTATTTTCTCAAAATTTCGGTTCAAATCCATGGGCACGAAGCTCCTCTAAATGCCTTTTCGCGCCCGCTTCTGAAGCATATTCCTGCATCTTCTGTTTTAAACCTTCAAGGACCATATCTATTGCTTCCTCTGAATTTCCTTTTGATAGCATATTTGCCTTTGCTGATTCAAAAAAATCAGGTGGTAATTCTTCAAGCACTTTACCACTCCGTATGTTATCAAAATAAGCTTGCTGCCCTTCAGCCGAAAGAGAGTTGAGTTCATTCGCTTTTTCATATAAACGCTTTTTTCTACTCTCGTTGAGTAATTTTAGTTGGGCGTTCACACTTGCGATTCTTTCGCGTACGGTTTCACTAAACTCCTCCATCTCTTTTAGCTCTTTTGCCCATTCCTCTTCGCTACGCGAGTGTGTTTCTGCAGCATTTGCATGTTGGTTTGTTTCTTCCTGTGTAGGTGAAGCGGCTGCAGTTTCTGCTCCTTCACGCACGGATTGATTTATAGATTTTAGGTCTTTACGTGTTTTCGCAGTGCCATCCTCTTGCGTATTTTTCTCTATATGAGATTTTTCTATAACCGCTGTGTCTACCTCGTCATCCGCTGTTATTTGGGATTTGGTGTTGTACAGCGTGATAGGATCCCCTATAAGTTCAGGCCGGACAATGGTGAAATACCATGTTGTCCACCCTATTATGACAATAAGAAACAGAAATCCTAAACTGAGAAATAAGCGTTTCCATGTAAACATCATGCACCTCTTTGGTTTTATAGTAAAATCCAAAATATGTTCACATTTCAATGAACAACAATCCCGACACGCTCCCGCTGGCGAGGTTTCCTAACCTCGCCAATGTCCAGGTAATTGTGGATTTTACTATAAGAACGTGGGCTCGGTCCAAGTCTTTGTACCGCAAACTGTATGAAGATTAATTTATTAATTCGGTAATTTGGCAGGGAAGTCCGGTGCGGTTAGGAAAGCGTACCTACCGGGTTTTGGAAAAATTAGAATTACCGAAATATTTTTTTATCTTCGGACAGTTTTCAGGACGGAATTTAGGGTTTTGTTTCAGGCGGCACCGGTGGCGTGGGTGTTTTCGTTTCCTGTTCAGAGAGCCACTCATTTATTTTTGAAGGTGTCTTAAACTCTCTCAATAGCCAATCCGCTGCTTCCTTATCATTTTTTAACAGATGCAGCATTCCTGCCTCGGTGCCGTGGCGCGATAAAGTTTCACAAATAGTCGCTATCCGTGCAGGAGGTAATGGGGTGGGTATACCTTTCCGAGGTAACGCCCTTCCATCCTTATTTTTATCCAAAAGGGTAGATAAAACATCAACAAGTTTACCCTTTGATGCTGTGTTTTGAGGCGTTTGTGTCGGTGTTGTGGATTTTTGCGTTCCTGCTTTGCTAAGTGGATTCACAAATTTGGACATATCTTCAGGAACAGAATACTCAATCCCTTCCATTTGTCCTGCTGCGATGACTTCCCCCTTTAGCCATTCTATCTGTTGACCAATCTTGCCTTGAAATTGTCCCATCGTCCACGCAGTAAATTCTTGGTCTGTCGCGAGTTTTATCACGGCAGCCAACATGACTGTTTCAAAGTCACCGGGTGTTGAAGCAACAAGTTCATGAATTCGCTGTGCCATTTTCGGTTCATAATCTGAAGGTTCACCTTCAGGAAATTGCCTTCGGAACACTTTCATTGCGGTTTCAGAGAAATCCACCGTTCCTCCGAATGCAGGACCGAGTATATCATAGAGTTCCTGCATATCCATATCTGGCATTTTGTCACCTGCCTCTAAACCATTAAATCCATCGAACCAATTTTTTGCTGCTTGTTCAGCCTCTTCCATCTTAGCCAATTGTTCTGGGCTCAGGGACGATTTATATTTTTCCAAGAACTTCTGAGCATCCTCAGCATTTTCAAAACCTTTAAACTTTTCAAAGTCCTCCGAATTGAGAAGACCCTTAAACTTTTCAAAGTCCTCTGAATTGAGAAAATCTTTGAACTTTTCAAAGTCCTCCGAATTTAGAAGTTCTTTAGCTTTCTCTATATCCATACCGAATATAGATTTTTCTGATTCGGACGTTTGCGGTGTTGTTTCAGCATCGATTGCCACATCTTCGGTTTCAGACACTTTAATTGGTTTGACAATTTCTTGAACCGAGTCCGTTTTGACTACCGGTTCGGTTTGCGGTCCTGATGACAGTAAAAACGCTATTCCAACGATCAAGATAAAACATATACCCATAACAATGGGAAACAAACGATTTTTCATGAGAAATCTCCTATTCAATGATATAAAACTATCTATTTACTTTAAGTGGAATGTGAAATATCCCACGGTTCTTGGTCATGATGTAAAACTTATCTTTATGAATGACAAGTTTTTGAACTTGGTCTGGCACTTCTGGAGAGATGCTCTTCCACTCGCCATGATCATCTAATTCGTAAATTCCGGTATGGGATGCACCATAAACGGTCTTTTCATCAACGACTATACTGGCAATGACGATATTTGAACCCGAATTATCGGTTAGCACGCGCCAATGTTTCCCAGATTCTGAAGTTAGGACACCATTGTCAGTGGCAACATAGACCGTTTCCTCCGCAAAGACGATCTCTTTAAAGCGATCAAATTCAAGAGGTAGGGTTAAAGTAATGTCTCTCCAACTCTGCCCGGCATCCAGGGATTGAAAGAGAAAGCCATCTTTTCTTCCAACATAAACAGTTCCGCTGGATGCAGCAAGGCCGACTGTGAAAATACAATCTTCACCCATATCTAATCCAGTATCCATCCATTTCGGGAATCCAGGTTTCCATTTGTAAAGTCTGTTGTTGTGTTCCACATAAAACGTCTTATCAGTAACCGCAAGACCTCTAACTTTACCGATATTCAGTACTGCCCGCATATTCTGTATTTGTCTTTCCAAATTGTTAGAACCGTTAGCATTTGCACTCTCTCCTATATTTTTACTAAAGTTATTGAACAAGGTATCTCCACCTATAGCAGGCACTTCTTCTACAGGAATTAATAGATCGCCATTAGGAGATAAATGACAAATGCGCGTTCTATCTTTTGCATCACGGGCTATCGCATAAAAAGTGTCATCAACAACTGTTATCTTTTTTGAATAGAAATAAATATAATCTGTATCTCCAGATTCATCAAGAACAGGTGTCCAGGTATCACCACCATCAGAGGATTGGACAATCTCCTTCCCAGCGTAAGCGTAGAGTCGGTCTCTAAACGAGACTAAATAATCAAGTTTACTACCCACAATCCCTTTCATGAAAGGGTGCCACGATTCACCCGCATCAATTGAACGTTGAAGTTTGTGAAGTCCTTCTATATAAAAAGTGTTTTCATTCTGTGCCAAAGTCGGTGAATTGTACACTGTATATGTATCCAAACTTATTCCAAGGTTAGTCCACGTTTCTCCGCCATCCCGTGAACGGTAAGCATAGCTTCCCAACGCTAAAAGCGTTTTACCGGAAACCAGAACTTTGAAACCTGTCGGAGCTCTTTCAATGATAGATCTGTTTTGAGGTGTTATTTTGCTCCATGAATATCCTAAGTCGTCTGAGCGAAAAATCTCCCAACTATTAGAATTTTCATTTCGCATCATCTCCCGGACAAACTTTATCTTCAACTCGGATGAGGTGAGTGCAGAATCATCAGGTGTCATTGCAACATAGAGAGTGTTTTCAGAGATAGCCAACGAGTTGATTGTTCTAAATTTACCGACTGGTAACTGTTTCCAGCTATCCGCGTTGAGACGGTAGAGACCTCGGTTCGTTCCTACAAAGACTGTGTTCCCGATAGCAGCCGCTGCCGTAATTTCTCTCTCTTTCAAACCGTTGTTAAAAAGTTGCCACTGTTTACCAGCATCAGTAGACCTAAAAATTTCATCGTCCATTACAAGATAAGATGCTGCGTCAGTTACCAGCAACTCAATAGCAGTTCCTCTTGGGCGTGAGCCAATGGAATCCCAATTTACACCACCATCGGTTGAAGTAAAGATTTCATGAGCAGAGACAATATAGAGGGTCCCCTCATGTTCTGCCATCGGCATTTTAGAATAATATTCAGTAGGAAGGGTGTTGTTGATTCGCACCCATTCATTCTCATCTTCTGTCATTTGGTAGACACCCGTTGGGGAGACAGAGAGGAGTTTCCCGCCAGATGTTAGAAAAATTTCATGAACATCTCCACCTTGCGGCCCTATTGCTTGTGTCCATTGGTGTGTGGGAATAGGCACCTCGGCTGAATCCTCTTGGGCATCAGCTGCCAAAGCATCGTCAGATATTTGTTGGCCTGAACCGTTGTTTTTGCGGGCAAGAACAGCACTCCCTATCTGACGCCGTGTCTCAGGTTCTAACTGGATATCAAGGATAATAGAAGTATCAACGACTTCAATAGCAATTTCCGATTGTGCCTCTAAATTGTAAGGTTTTTGAAAACGGGTAAGGAGTTGATTGCTTGCACCCAATAGTAGAATAACCAGAACAACAGCTGAGCCTAAAGCTGCCCACGGCACCAGAGGTTTCCCACTTGAAGCAGGGGTCGGTTTAATCTGTGCGATCTGCTCCATGATGTTTTTGGTTAAGTTGGCAGGCAATTGGACGCTGCCGAGCGTTTCCCGAATCATCGGTTCTTCCTTCTCCAAACGTTTCCGGGCACGTCGCAGCCGACTCCTAATCGTATTCACGGATACACCCATAAATTTACTGATCGCTTCAGATGTCATTTCACCGAGATAGTGTAACGTTACCACTGTCCGTTCACTCTCCGGTAATTTGTCGAGAAGGTTTTTGACAAGTTCACGGCGGTGTTCTGCTGCAGCCTTCTCCCGTTCTTCGGCTAAATAATGTTCGTAAGCGGTTTTCTCCAAAGTCTTCGTTTTGGTGGCTTCTAATGATTGCATAGTTGGTTTCTTCCTTCTGTGCCAGTCCGAACAAAGGTTACTGGCGATTACATAAAGCCATCCGGCAAATTGATTCGGATTCTTTAACGTCGCAAGCTTCTCGTACGCCTTGAGAAAGGCATCTTGCGTGATTTCCTCGGCTACCTGAAAATCACCTACTTTACGCCAAGCAAGCGCGTGAACACTCTTTTGGTATTTTTGCACTAAATCACTGAAAGCTGAATCGTCACCAGACAAGATACTGCGAATCAGCTCAACATCGCTTTTTTCCATCGGAGTCCTCCACAAAAGATTGGTTTACGATTATTAATGACGTTATTCTGATATGAAAAAGGTGCATAATTTCAAAAAAATTGCCAAAATTCTGAAATTTAATTCAATTTTCCCAAATACCTTCTAACATCCCATTTCAGTTTATACTTTCCGCAAAACCATTATACACCCAATTCACAACTTTAGCTTGAAATTGTTCAGATGCGCATGCAATAATTACACAAGCGTTGATGTGAAGTTCAATACTCTGAACGTTTGAAGCAACCTATAAATCTCTGTTTTTATTTTGTTGACTTACGCGCCTCCAGAAAAATGAGGATGTGGTATGAAACTCAAAATTACAAAAACCATTTATTTTGCCCTTGTTCTCTCTATTGGTCTGCATATCGCGCTGGTTTCTGTTCTGAGAGCCCTACACCACACTGAACCGAGTTCGGAAAAAGATATAACGTCCCTCCACATATCACAGATCCCCTTGCAACGTTCTATACGTACATTAGCACGAGAACAGTACGTTCCGCCAAAGTTTACGCCTGTAAAACAGCAGCAGATTGAGACGAAGGTGTCACCTCCCATGGCTTCTTTACCTACGACTGCACCAATTGTACATCAAAATCCGGTAACCCATGTCCACGGTTTTTCTCTGCCCACATCCCGCACTTTAGGAGTTGGCAAATCCGGTATAAATTCTACCGTTCCATTCGTCAACCGAGACATTGGAAGCCGACCAGGGGGAAACAAATTCTATTCACAGAGCATGTTCCGAAGGACAAAACACCAGTCTTTCAAACCGCCCGCAGATGAAGTGCTACCAGGTGTCAGCGACCTCTCACTGCCGACTGCAATACTAACACGAATCGGACAACACATCGTAGCGAACCGAACCACTGATATTGTGGATGTCGTTTTTATTATTGATGCAAGTGGTAGCATGAAAGATAATATTAATGCTGTCCAAAATCATCTAAACCGCATGACGAAACTACTTGCTGATGCAAAACTTGACTTTACGCTCGGAATCGTGATCTTTCGAGAAAACTTATTGGGTTGGAATTTTGAAGTTATTCCACAAACCCGTTCTGTCTCTCAAATCAAAAGATCCCTTTCACAAGTAAAGTGCCGTGGGGGTGAAAAAGCCATGGATGCTCTGATCCGCGCTGCTGACGAAGTCGCCTTCAGGCAAAATGCAGATGTACATTTTATCTTGATTACTGACGAATATGTCAGTGGCGACTATTCTGCGAAAGATGTCTTAACTAAAGTGAATCATGCGAAAATCAAGGTAGATGTGATAGGGCGTGATGAACCGTTCCAAAAATTCATTGCACGTAGCACCGGCGGGTTATGGTTTCCGATCACAAGCTTAGGGGCACATTAACAACAATCCATGTTCTTCCAGAATTCTCACCAAACCCCACAAATTGAAAACCCGGAACCTGATCCACAGACTCCGTGTAGAAAAGAAGATTTCTATTATGCGTTCTGGGTAACTTTCGTTTTCCTGTTTGTGTGTGGTTATGGTGCAATACACCATGAAATGTGGCGGGACGAAATCCAAGCGTGGCTCCTCGCGAGGGATAGTGCCTCTGTTTTTGAACTTTTCGCCAATATGAAATACGAGGGGCATCCAGCTTTATGGCATCTGTGTCTAATGCCCCTCAGCCGCATCAGCGCATCTCCTGTTATGATGCAGGTGTTTCACCTTCTTATTGCTGCCACAACTGTATTCCTATTTACGCGCTACGCCCCATTTAACAAAATTCAAAAATTTCTTTTCGCTTTTGGATATTTTGCACTCTATGAATACGCAATCGTTGCTCGAAATTATGCGATTGGCGTGCTGCTTATCACTATCTTTTGTGTGCTTTATAGAGAACGTTACAAACGATTTCTGTGGATCGGTATCGTCCTAATCCTATTGGCACACACCAGCGTGCATGCACTCATCGTGACCATTGCCATTGGGTTTGCCCTTATGTGTGAGTACCTCTATTTCTACTGCCGCAAGGAAGGGGAAATTCCCGAAAATAGACGACATATCTGGATCGGTTTTGCATTCATCGGTTTCGGTATTTTAACGGCTGTCCTACAACTTAAACCGCCCGCCGATACCGGATTCGCTGTTGGATGGAACTTCAATTTTACAGTCCAACGGATGAATGCTATCACTAAGATCATTACGCAAGCCATGCTGCCATCGCCCAGAGCATCTATGGGATTTTGGGGTAGCCATCAACTGAACAGTTATGAATTTTTTCAGTCAATCCGATTACCGCTCTGTTATTTCATCGTTCTCTGGTGCGTTATCCGTTTTTTGAAACGCCCTACCGCACTCCTTGCCTATCTGGTAGCTACGGTTGGCCTTCTTGCATTTTTCTATGTTAAGTATGGCGGCAGTATACGCCATCACGGATTTCTGTTTTTCACATTCGTCTTGGCAAGTTGGATTTACTATGATTGTCCTGAGATAAAACTCCCATTCAATCGCATTAGTGAATTGGCACAATGGTCCTTCGGTCCCGTCTTCACTGTCATTCTTGTTGTTCATTTTTTTGGAGGCATAACTGCTATCCGTATGGATATTGAACACATCTTCTCTAACGGGAAAAGAACTGCTGAGTATATCAAAGCGCAAGGTATGCAAGATATGCTCATGGTCGGGCATAGCGACCCTTCGGTGAGTACCGTTGTCGGTTACCTTGAAAAAGATCAAATTTATTATCCTCGCGGCAGACGATTCGGTTCTTATGTCAGGTGGGATAAGGCAAGAACACATAGTGTCTCTAACAGAGACGTCGTCGAAGAAGCCAAAACGCTAAGTACGCAAAACTCCCAAGACGTACTAATTATCATGAGTGTTACTTTGAATGTATCGCAGATTGAGGAGTATCAACTTACACTTTTAGAAAAATTTACAGGTTCTACAATTGGCGATGAAGGTTTTTACCTCTATTTTTTGGAAACTCCTTAAATATAGTGAATTATGAAAATAAATACACACTTTTGCCCCCGGTAGGTGCGGTTTCCTAACCGCACCACATTAGGAGTGTAAACTTATAGTGAACTTTGAAATTATTGGGACACTTTGATAAACTTGTTTTGAAACATAACGGACAACAGAAGTTGTAGCACAACCTAAATGAAGATTAATTTATTCTTTCGGTAATTTTCTATCCGTACGAGGCAGATGTACTCCCCTGCTGGCAAGGTTTCCTAACCTTGCCACATTACCGATTTATTTTCTTAAACTTCATTTAGTTTGTGCATATTAGTCCGCAAACTAAAAGTTTGCGGTACAGAAATGTCCCATTAATTGTAAGTTTTACTATAAATAACCTTGTTGACACATACGCCCGGTTACGCTATAATCAAATTATCAGCGAATTATTGGTTCACTCGGTAAGTTTTTGTGTTTAGAATTCCGTAAATACACCCCCCTTTATCCCCCCGCAAGCGAGGGGAGAAGTTCACCAATAGTATTTCCTGTAACGGTGAGTTCATCCCTTTATCCCCCCGCAAGCGAGGGGAGAAGGCTTTTGAACCTATTACGTAAGTTTGTATATAATAAATGTTTAGCGAGTAAACCAATTATAGGAGGAACTCATGGCAACTTCTGCAGCACAAACATACCTCACACCTGAAGAATATATCACTTTAGAACGCAAGGCGATACCTGATGGAGAAACGGTGAGAAGTGAGTACGTTAGGGGGAAAATAATCGCAATGTCTGGTGCAAGTCGAGCACATAATTTGATTACTATGAATATATCCACCATGCTCCATACCAGTTTAAAGGGACAAGGCTGCGAAACTTACGCAAACGAAATGCGGGTCAGCACCCCGAGCACTTCATCCTATTTCTATCCAGATATCGTTGTCGTTTGTGAAGAACCTCGTTTTGAAGATGATGTTTTTGATATACTCCTCAATCCAATTATTCTCGTAGAAGTTTTGTCACATTCAATAGAAGCTTATGACCGCGGTGAAAAATTTAGTCACTACCGACAGTTGCCATCTTTACAGGAATACATCCTTGTTGCACAAGACAAGGTTTGCGTTGAACGTTTCAGCCGCCGAGAGGACAATTGGATTCTTACCGATTTTCAAAATATTGAAGAACGCCTACCCCTTATATCAGTCCAATGTGAACTGCCGTTACGTGAAATTTATGACCGCGTAACATTTCCTGAATAAGGCTCATCAAACAATGACGTTATAAATGACGTTATATTTGCAATGGCTTTGTAGATCTGATCCATCCTGCGTTCACTTCTTGACATATACTCTCGGTTACGCTATAATCAAATTATCAGCGAATTATAGGAGGAACTCATGGCAACTTCTGCAGCACAAACATATCTCACACCTCAAGAGTATATCACTTTAGAACGCAAGGCGATACCTGATGGAGAAACAGTTAGAAGTGAGTACGTTAAGGGGAAAATAATCGCAATGTCCGGAGCCAGTTTCGCACATAATTTGATTGCAGGCAATATCCATATTGAACTTGGCACTCGCTTAAAAGGCAGTGGGTGTACTGTCTTAGCGAACGAAATGCGTGTGAGTTCCCCACTTACTTCATCCTATTTCTATCCCGATATCGTTGTGGTTTGTGGAGAACCGCGTTTTGAAGACGATGTTTTTGATATACTCCTCAATCCAATTATTCTCGTAGAAGTTTTGTCACCTTCAACAGAGGCTTATGACCGCGGTGAAAAATTTAGCCACTACCGACAGATTGAATCTTTGCAAGAATATATCCTCGTCTCCCAAAATGAGGTGAACGTTGAACGTTATCTACGTAAACCGGATGAGTGGGGTGTGACCTATTATCGAGCACTTACGCAGCAAGTTCCGCTTACTTCCATCCAGTGCCAATTGCCGTTGCGTGAAATTTATGAGCGCGTAACATTTCCTGAGTAAGGAGACTTTTAGTGAAAAATACACAACTTTCGTTAATTTTTACAGTAACAATAGTGATTCTTGCATTCCTTACAATCACTGGATGTGACGAGGGCATGAATATGGTTGGTCCGGTGATAACAGAGCCGGGAGAGGAACCAATGACGCCGGAAGGTCCGATAACGACCAACGGCGGGATGAAACAACCGCCGGATGAAACGCCGGCAAAGCCGACAGAGCCAACACCGGAACCAGAACCCGAGAAACCCGAAACACCGGAACCGACACCGGAAGTGCCAACGCCAACTGTGACGATAAACACGGTAACACAGGCGAGTGACACATCAGTCACCATCTCCGGCACCAGCACCAATGTCCCCGAAGGGGCGAAAGTGACAGTAGTGCTTGGTGATGGCACCATCACGGTGAAAACCGTGGTCGCTAAAGACGGCACCTGGACAACAACCGTGCCTGCCAGAAAGACAGCACGGCTCAGCCCGGGGACCATAGCAGTCACAGCAACCGCGAAAAAAGTGACGGCAGAGAGCTCGTTTGAAATCGCGCCACCACCGGAACCGACGATAACGATTAACGATGTGGTGCAAGCTGACGACGGCTCAGTTACTATCTCCGGTACCAGCACTGAACTCGCCAGAGGGACGACCGTAACGGTCACACTTGACGGCACACTCAGAGTGACGGCAAGAACCGATAGCATGGGCGTATGGACAGCAACGGTACCTGCTACAGATGCAGCACAACTGAGTGCAGGAATGGTAGCGGTCACGGCAACTGCAAATACTGCCATGGCGGAAAGCTCACTTGTTTATGAGCTGCCGCAGCAACAAATGACACTGACACTACCGCCCGGGTATTCGCTCCAACCGGAGCTAATTCCAACGGAAGCAACGGTACTCTCGGAGACCGAGCAAGCACTAACAAACGCCGACCAAGTAAGTGGCAACGATGGAATGACTGTTCGCCCCAGTACAACAGACAGCCCGGCTGATGCCATCTCACTCCTCCCATACAAAGACAGGGAAGAGGTGTACGAGCTGTTCGTCGCTTCTATTGACCTGCCGCGCTTTGCCGAAGCAGCACAGAAAATGAAAGAAGTGAACGTAAGACTTCGAATCCTGGGAATGGAAAAAAGGCAAACCGGAGACCGGAGTACATACGACGCATTTCTGGATAAGGCAGAGAAAGAGCGAGGCCTTCACCGAATGCCTTCCCAAATACTGGAAAGGATATACTTTGAAGAAAATCCGGAAGACCTACCGCATGAGAACGGCAACTCTAAATATTGGATGATATTAGAATGGTACCGGCTCCAGCTCGCCCATCCGGAAATTGATATGGACCTTCATCTTCATGAGATGGAAGATCTCTACCGAAAATCCTGCAAAGAAGGAAGGATTTTTGGTTTAGACAATCCGTGGGATTAAAAAACATAACAAAGACCTACACAACTGTGTAGGTCTTTATTGTTTCCTCAAAAATTTTATTCAGAATCGCCAACTCGTTCACAATACCTCACTCCTGATGAGCTCCCAGTTACACAAGTTCCACCAGAACCACAATCACTATCAGTTGTACATCCGTGACATCCGGAAGAAGTACTACCGCTTGTATCAGAAGGATCAAGACAGCCGTGATCACAAAGGGTTCGCTTATTATCAAAATTGTTAATGTTGGGTACAGGCTTACACTCACTATAATACTGCAAATAGTTTCCGTCACAGCGGTATCCGCTATGACAGCAGATACCTCCCTGCGGATAGTCACTGCTGCTGCAGGATCTTACATTCCCTTGACTTCCTACGGTATAATTAGCCTCACAGGTCCAATCAGTACTTGGTCCGTTTATAGGTCCAAGTACTTGAAAAAAATTGGAATCCAGTTCACTACATTCCTGCGTGCTGAATGAATTACTGGCAACTACAATAGGGCTGCAGCCATCACCAGAGTTTACACACGAACTAGGATACGGTATTTCAGAGTGAAGCTTTCTTGAATCACCGCACTCACATGCCCAAGAAGCCCAATACCCATCATAAAAAGAACTGGACACAGCGCAAGTAGAAGAGGTGTGGGCATCAGCGGGACTACTAGAACATACCAAGCTGCTGTCTGAGTTCTCAGCGAGGTAACAACCAGTATCAGCAGAATCACTGCTGCAATAATATTTATCAGTTGGTTCATATTGAGCTGTGGTTGGGTTATATTCATAGTACAAAGAGGATATTTTCCACGCAGGGTATCCTGTGCAGCCTCCAACTTGTGCCACTTCGTATTCAGTTATGTTACCACTATAAACATCAGTTTCTGTAAAAGTTCGCCACGCTTCCCCCTCTCCGCCACTCGCAGCACAAGTAACACACGAACTGCCATCGCAATACTGATCACTACCGGTGCACTTCGTCCCTGTTATCGACTGCGCAGAACCGGGACATTGCAGCGTGTTGCCGCAGCTGTCCGTACCGGTAGTACAGACCGCCGTCTGCGTGGTGCCACAGGCAACTTCAGACGGCTGCGTCCAAGTGGCTGCAAGGGTGGTCGTGCAAGAAGGAGTGGTACACGAATTACTATTCTGCGACCAAGAGCCATTACTGCAGGTGTAAGAGCAGGAGCCGGTATAGCCGGTGGCACAAGTGCCGCTCGAAGAGCCGCTTGCGGTGGCAGCAAGAGCACAGTTTGAAATTGTTTGCGCAGTGCAGGAGGAAGGGGTGGGAGTAGAAGATGCAGCAGGCGTACAGGTCACCGCAGGCGACTCAACCCAACCCTGACAACTACCGGTGCTCTTCCTTCTCCGCGCTTTGAAGGTGTATGCTGTGTTGTTTGTCAGGTTTTCAAACTCACCGCTTGATTGAAATGAATAGGTGCCGTTGACACTTCTGGCATATTCATAGGTATGCCCGGTAGTAACATCATTGTTATTTATAGTAGATTTTAGATTTTTTATACACTTTGCGCCAGCGAGGTTAGGAAACCTCCAAATCAACGGTATGAATCATGGCGAATGCCATAGGCGCATTCGCCTTTAGGCATTCCCCGCCTACCGAAGGGTGAAAGTGTCCAATTATTTTCATAATTCACTATAAATTGTGGCTTTCAAATATTGTGTGATAATATTTCACATGCTGATTATACCATACAACTTGCTATTTATCAATAAAGCTTTAACATTTTCAGAATGGACGTAAATTTATAGTGAACTTTGAAATTATTGAGACACTTTCAATAAACCTGTTTCAGAAACATAACGGACAAGAGTACTTGTAGCACAACCTGTATGAAGTTTAATTTATTAATTCGGTAATTTTCTATCCGTACAAGGCAGGTGTACTCCGCCGCTGGCGAGGTTTCCTAACCTCGCCAAATTCTCGTCCGCCCCCCTGGTAGGCGCGTTTTGGAAACGCGCCGTGTTTTCAAACTCAAATTGACTTCGGCGCGTTTACATGAAGTTTAAGAAAATAAATCGGTAATTTGGCAAGGTTAGGAAACCTCGCCAGCAGGGGGACACACCTGCCTTGTACGAATAAAAAATTACCGAATTAATAAATTAATCTTCATTTAGGTTGTGCATCTTAGTCCGCAACCTAACAGGGTGCGATACAGAAGTGTCCCATTAATTGTCCGTTTTACTATAGTTTTCGGTTTTTTGAGCAGATTTTATCACAGACGTTCAATATATCAATGGACTTATTGTCCATCCTAAATCACTTATTGTCTGAACCAGGATTTTCAAGATAGGTTTTTTGTGGATTTAGTGTCTCTGGACATGTTTGTCGTCCGCGTTTGGACGCAGAATAGCGGTTGATGGGTAACACTCAAAAATCCTGAAAATCCTATTATCTTGAAAATCATGGTTCAGACAATAAACACTGATGCCCCTAAAACTTATGTCCATTCTGATTCAAAACCTAAACTTGAAGTTAACCTTAATGACTAAGAATTCTTAAAACTATAAGTAGACTTTAGAATTACAGGACTTACGCGAATTCAAGTATCCCTGTTTAGAATTTTGTCTTTTCACGGATTTTAACCGTGATTTTTTGTCCTTTTCAAGACTTCACCCCCCTTTATCCCCCGCAAGCGAGGGGAATGCGTAAGTCCTGTTAGGTTAAAATATTGAGAAAAACCTGACAATTGAACGGTTCTGACCTACACAACAATTTTCCTTGACATAATCCAATATAGGTGTTATGATATTTAAAACTTTTTCATTGACGAAAGAATATGGAGAAATTGTCCAACACATGTCGAAACCGAAAAGAAAACGTAAAAACAGACAACCTGAAGACCAAGGCGTAGACGAAGTCCTACGTTTGCCGAAAACAGAACCATTACAACTCCGTTACTACGGTGATCCGATCCTCCGTAAAAGAGCTGAACCAGTGCAGGAAATCACAGACGCAGAACACACACTTGCTGAGGAGATGTTGATAACCCTCTATGCCACATACGGAATCGGGCTCGCAGCAACACAAATAGGCGTTTTAAAACGATTCCTCATTGTTGATATAGACCCAGAAGACCCAGACTATGAACCGATTATGCTGTTCAATCCCGAAATTTTGAGTGTGGAAGGTGAAAGTGTAGTAGAAGAAGGGTGTTTGAGCATACCTGACCTCCAAGCTGATGTGAAACGTCCAGAAAAGATAGTCGTTAAAGCAGTGAACTTAGACAGCCAAGAAATTGAGATTGAAGCAGATGGACTGCTTTCACGCGTGCTGCAACACGAAATTGACCATCTCAACGGCACCCTTTTTATTGACAGGATAAGTGGTTTAAAAAGACAATTACTTCGTGACGAATTGGAAAAGATACAACAAGCCGATAGACCGTTATAGCACCTTAGGATGTGAACAGATGTTATCAAAACCCCTACAAACAAAAGTAAACCAACTCTATGATTGCCTGCAAGATTATGAAAAAGTCATTGTTGCCTTCTCAGGTGGAGTAGACAGCACGTTTCTTGCCGAAGCAGCGCAACACGCCTTAGGTGATAACGCACTTGCTGTCACCGCTATCTCCGATTCTTATCCTATCCGAGAGATGAAAGCAGCACAAGATATCGCAAAACAGATTGGTATCCGTTTTGAAACAGTTCACACCGAAGAGTTGGAACTGGAAGGATACGCAAGCAATCCTACCAATCGATGTTTCTTTTGTAAAACAGAGTTGTTCGATAAACTACGTCCAATTGCAGATAAATACAGTGTTGGAACTATCGTCTACGGTGCGATTCCTGACGACGTTGGCGACCATCGCCCTGGAATGGATGCTGCGAAACAGATGGGCATTCAAGCCCCTTTAATTGAGGTTGACCTTACAAAAGCGGAGATACGCGAAATTTCAAAAGCATGGGAACTTCCTACATGGGATAAACCAGCGTTTGCTTGTCTATCCTCACGGTTTCCTTACGGTATGCGCATCACCCGTGAACTACTTCGTCAGGTAGACGCTGCCGAACAGTTTCTCTACGATTTAGGCATTCGTCAATTCCGCGTCCGCCACCACGGTGAACTTGCCCGAATTGAACTTGATGCAGAAGAAATTTCCCTATTGACTCAAAAAGAAACCCGAAACCAAATTAGCAATCACTTTAAAACGCTCGGGTATGCCCATGTCACACTTGATCTACAAGGATATCGGTCTGGCAGTTTGAATGAAGGAATAACAAAAATCATCACTGGGGCGTGACAATGAAAACTATTCATGCAGCTTTCAGTATAAGCGAAACTTTATATACCGCACCAGACAGACCCCATCCAGCCGATCCTGCTCACTTTCTTCCTATAACAGATATGCTTATTGGTGTAGCTATTTTATTCGGAACTGTGGGATGTGTAGTAATTTTTCGTATTTTATACAGAAAATGGAAAAGTCGAACTTATAGGAGAAATCCGGCAGATCTATTGCCTACACAGAAGAAAAATTTGACAGAATATGAGAAACAGATGCTTGCGGACAAGATTAACGAAAGCAGAAGGGATAATATCAAGAAAAGTTTCGTTGGCACAGTAAGCTCCAAAGGTATGATATTTGCCACAATCGGTTTGATTGTGTTAGCCCTGCTTTGGGTTGCCTACCTTGTCTCTAAAAACTTTCACCGATAATATATTTGTAGAACTCACGTTAATACTAACACAGAAGAGGCACTGCTGTAGCGCAAACTGTCAGTTTGCGCAGCTACGGAACATAAACTAACAGTTTGACTACTACACAGGCGGTAGACGAGGTTTCCTAACCTCGTTGATGCAGAGCGTCTAAGTATTACCATAATCATTGAAATTAAAAGAAATATAATCAAATTTATATGTCCACCCAACAAACACAGCCGCTAATCGGTACAGACACCTTCAGTTGGAAAAAATGGGATGCCTGCACCCACTGTGGTCTCTGCTTACCTACCTGCCCAACCTACCGAGAATTAGGATTGGAAACCGACTCCCCCAGAGGAAGATTATACCTCATGGGGAGTGCATTCAAACCGCAAGATGCCACACCCCTTAATAAAGAATGGGCAGAATACATCTATCGATGTCTGGATTGCCGCGCTTGCGAGACTGCTTGTCCTTCCGGTGTTCACTTCGGAGAACTCCTTGAAGAGGCACGGGCAATTTACGAACAAAACGCGCATCGATCCGCAAGTTACCGATTTTGGACCAACCTCGTCTTTAAGCAAATTTTACCAAACAAAGAACGGTTAGACCTCATCTTTGAACTGATGTGGCTCTACCAAAAACTCGGTCTTCGATGGTTAGTCCAGAAAACAGGGATTCTAAAACTGATGGGACAACTTGGTAAAATGGAGTCCTTACTACCAAAAATTCCGCCGCCACGGCTCAAATACACAATGCGTGACATCACCCCCGCAGCAGGAGAAACCCGATACCGCGTAGGATTTATCCCTGGCTGTATCATGAATCAAGTTTTTACTGAGACCAATTTGGCAACTATCCGTGTATTAGCACAAAACGGTTGCGAAATTGTTACACCGCGTAAGCAAACCTGCTGTGGCGCACTGCATCTACATAATGGCGTGCGCGATGTGGCATCAGCACTCGCAAAACAGAACATTGATGCGTTCGAAAACGAGAATTTAGACGCGATTATCATAAATTCTGCTGGTTGTGGGGCAACGCTCAAGGAATATGAGGCACTTCTTGAAAATGACCCAGTTTACGCAGAGAAAGCGGAACATTTCAGCCACAAAATGCGTGACATCAGTGAATTCTTAGCCGAAATTGAGATGGTACCCCCAAAAGGCGAAATTGCGCGGCGCGTCACATACGATGAACCGTGCCACCTCTTACACGGGCAACGCGTGAAATCACAACCCCGAAAAGTCTTACAGGCGGTACCAGGGCTTGAACTAATTGAGTTGACTGAATCCGAATGGTGTTGTGGAAGTGCGGGTATCTATAATATCACACAGCCCGAACTTTCACAGGACATACTCGAACGCAAAATGGAACATATCGCTGAAACAGACGCAGATATTGTCGCAACAGGCAATCCCGGATGCTTGCTCCAGATTCAACTCGGTATCCAAAAACACGGGTTAAATATGAAAGTGATGCATCCTGTAACGCTATTAGATTATGCTTATCGCGGTGTTGCCCCAGAAGATTGGGAGGAATAGTATCAATCTTCTCAATTTTGTGTGAACAAAACGGAATTATAAAAAACGTGACATCTTTGCAGAATTGTGGTAATATTAAAAGATGATTTTATCAGACGTGGATATTCGCCGATATATAAGCGAAGGAAAAATTAAGATTACACCAGAACCAGACTTAGGGACACAGTTAGGGAGTTGTTCAATCGATTTTAGGTTAGGCAATACTTTTCGTGTTTTTGAGCACAGCAAATACCCGTTTATTGATTTAAAGGAAAAGATTGATGCTGACGATTTGATGCGAAAAGTTGATGTGTCTGATGGTGAGGCTTTTACGATGCAACCGGGTGAGTTTGTTCTCGCTGCTACGCACGAAAAACTGGAATTAGCTGATGATGTGATGGCGAGGCTTGAAGGGAGAAGCAGCCTTGGCAGACTCGGTATAATCGTTCACAGCACCGCAGGCTTGTTTGATCCTGGTTGGGTCGGGAATGCCACTTTGGAACTCGGCAATCTCGGACGGATGCCTGTCAAACTTTATCCCGGTATGCGGATTTGTGCCTTTACCTTTGAACAACTTTCATCGCCATCAAGTATGCCTTACCGAATCAAACCAGCCAATAAATATGCTGGTCAAGATGGCCCTGAAACCAGTCGATTTGCCGAAGACGTTGAATTAAAGAAAGAAAAAGAATTATAATTCTGCTGAAAATTTGGGCAATTCTATGCCTAATAATTTAGCATATTTTTTCACGTTTTCTTGTGTAATCTTTTTATAGACCTATCATTCTCAACGGCTTTTTACAATACTGCTATCTGTGTTCTGTATGATTGATTCTACTGTTATTGATGTATGTCCTATGTGTCAAAACAGAGACGTGTATTTAATTGGCATAGACTTTGCATAATCTTTCACAAAGGATTCGTGTTAAATTAAATAATATAAGTTACACGCTCAATATGATGACACATAACGAATTATGATTACTATATTTATTCATTAGGAGGAAATGCGAATGACACCAAGTGAGGTGGTTGCACTTGCAAAAGAAAATAATATTAAGATAGTTGACCTCAAATTCATGGACCTGCCAGGGATGTGGCAACACTTCTCTATTATGGTCAATGAATTAAGCGAAGACCTGTTTGCAGAAGGAATCGGTTTTGATGGGTCAAGTATCCGTGGTTTTCAAGCTATTAACGAGAGCGATATGTTGCTCTTTCCAGACCCCGCAACGGCATTGGTTGACCCAGTTTGCCAAGTGCCAACGTTAAGTATTACGTGTAATATCAAGGATCCGATTACTTTGGAAAATTACACTCGCGACGTGAGGCATATTGCACAAAAGGCGGAGGCGTATCTACAATCCACAGGTATCGCTGATATTAGTTATTGGGGACCTGAGGCAGAATTCTATCTATTAAACGATATCCGTTACGGACAGAACCAAAATTCTGGATTTTATCATGTTGACTCCGTTGAAGGAAGTTGGAATTCCGGACGAGAAGAAAATCCGAACCTCGGTTACAAACCGCGCTATAAAGAGGGTTATTTCCCTGTTCCCCCGTCAGATACGCTTCAAGACATCCGTTCTGAAATCTGCCTTAAGCTTATTGAATCCGGTGTTGATGTTGAAGTACATCACCACGAAGTTGGCACTGCTGGACAAGGCGAAATTGATATCCGTTTTGACACGCTTACAACTGTTGGCGACAAGATAGCGTTGTATAAGTACATCATCAAAAATGTTGCCCGTTCCCATAATTTGGTGGCTACTTTTATGCCGAAACCGCTTTTTCAAGACAACGGTTCAGGGATGCACGTGCATACAAGTTTATGGAAAGACGGAAAGAACGTCTTCTTTGATCCGCAAGGCTACTCACTTCTGAGTGAGACAGCACTTTATTACATCGGCGGTTTACTTGCACACGCACGTTCATTATGTGCAATCATTGCTCCGACAACCAATTCTTACAAACGTTTGGTTCCAGGCTATGAAGCACCCGTCAATATCGCTTATTCTCAGAGGAACAGAAGTGCTTGTGTGCGGATTCCTGTGTATTCTAAGAGTGAAAAAGCCAAAAGGGTTGAGTTCCGAACACCTGATCCGTCCTGTAACCCATATCTTGCTTTCAGCGCGTTGATGATGGCTGGGCTTGATGGAATTCAGAACCGAATTCATCCGGGAGATCCTTTGGATAAAGACCTCTACGACCTTGAGCCGGAGGAACTTGACGATATTGAATCCACGCCAGTCTCTCTTGGTGATGCACTTGATGCGCTTGAGGATGACCACGAATATCTTCTTAAAGGTGATGTGTTTACAGAGGATGTACTTGATGTTTGGATTGATTATAAACGCGAAAATGAAGTAGATGCCATTAATATGCGGCCACATCCGTATGAATTCTTCCTCTATCACGATATTTAGACCTATCTCTATCATGAAATAGGTTCTATTGTAACCTTATAGGCAAGAACACCGAGTCTGAGGCATTGCATCAACGCGAACGTTGATTTTCTTGTGTATTGTAAAGGATAACATCCAGCAACACGTATTTTAGATGATCTGCAAAGTAAAACGCGTTAATTTGATGTCTCAGTCCATTATAAAAATGAATTTTATATCTGTTTACGATAACCTTATGAAACGTAAGGCGAATCTCCGGATCCGCCAAGACAACCCTATCTAATTTGTGTAGGTATTAGGAGAAATTCCCATGATAAAATTAGAGTGTATTATCCGCCCCTTCAAGCTGGAGGAAGTTAAAGAAGCTCTCAGCGATGTCGGTGTCCGGGGAATGACAGTCAGTGAAGTTCGCGGATTCGGACGTAGCCGTGGGCATACCGAACTCTATCGCGGAAGCGAATATACGATTGAGTTTGTCCCGAAGTTGAAAATCGAAATCGTTGTTGCAGAAGAGAATGTAGATAAAGTCGTTGATGCCGTTCAGCAGGCAGCCTCTACCGGTAAGATCGGGGACGGAAAAATCTTTGTCATCCCAATTAATGAAACGATCAGAATCCGTACAGGTGAAAGAGGTCCCGCTGCTATCTAACCTGTATCTCTGTTGTAGATTTAAATAATAAGTAGGACAGGTGTTTTGCCTGTCCTTTCTGTTTTTAATCTTCCTAAAATGAGAAAATTCCTTAAAATTCTAAAAAATTGTGTTTTGAAAATTTATAGTAGAATCCACAATTAAGTTCACACACGAAAGACTACCTCTTATCTCGACCATCCGCAAACGGAGGAGGTAGAGTACCACTGATAAACGGAAAGGATTCCCATGGCGATAGCGTATGGGAAGGTGGGGGGTTCTTCCAATTAGCGATAAGGCATTATCATTTAGAAATGGTATTATTTTAGCTGACGTAGGATGCCTTCAATTTTGTTTTTAAGTGCGACATCGTTTTTCTCGGTCGCGAGCTTCAATGCGGTTTGAAAATCGTCTTTCCATTCCGAAGTCCGATCCAATTGGTATTTTGCTGATCCCTGTCCGATGTAGGCAACTGCCAAATCAGGGTTGAGTCTGATAGCCTCATCATAGTCCTTGATAGCCCGGTCATAATCCTCTTTATGACGATAAGCATCTCCTCTGTTATTGTAGTGGAGAGCATTTTGGGGGTTGAGTCTGATAGCCTCATCATAGTCCTTGATAGCCCGGTCATAATCCTCTTTATGACGATAGGCATCTCCTCTGTTATTGTAGTGGAGAGCATTTTGGGGGTTGAGTCTGATAGCCTCATCAAAGTCCTTGATAGCCCGGTCATTGTCACCTTTACTATAATAGGCGACTGCTCTCCTCATATTGTAGTAGCTAGCATCTGTAGGGTTGAGTCTAATAGCCTCATCAAAATCCTCTATAACTCGGTCATAGTCACCTTTATTGTAGTAGGCACCTGCTCTGTTATTGTAGTAGCCAGCGTCTTCGGGTTTCAGTCTGATAGCCTCATCATAATCCTCAATAGCCCGGTCATTGTCCCCTTTTTCTTCATAGGCGATTGCTCTGTTATTGTAGTAGCTATCATCTGTAGGGTTGAGTCTGATAGCCTCATCATAATCCTCAATAGCCCGGTCGTAGTCACCTTTACTACGATAGGCGTTTGCTCTGTTATTGTAGTAGCCAGCGCCTTCGGGTTTCAGTCTGATAGCCTCATCATAATCCTCAATAGCCCGGTCGTAGTCACCTTTACGACTATAGGTGATTGCTCTGTCATTGTAGTTGAGCTCATTTTGGGGGTTGAGTCTGATAGCCTCATCATAATCCTCAATAGCCCGGTCGTAGTCACCTTTGCTACGATAGGTATCTCCTCTGTTATTGTAGTAGCGATCATTTTGGGGGTTAAGTCTGATAGCCTCATCATAATCCTCAATAGCCCGGTCATAGTCACCTTTAATTTCGTAGGAGAATGCTCTGCTATGGTATGCTTCGGCATCTTGGGGGTCGTGTATAATTCGATCATTCATTTAGCAATCACCTCTCTGATTAATCTCAAATTGTTCCAATGGCCTTGTACAAGAATAATTCGATTACCCAGTTACGGCACAGGGTTATTTAGTTTTAAGAATTATTAGTTCATGCGTGTTACAAATAGTTTATTTCGTAGGTCGGGAGAGCGTTAGCGAAACCTATAGGTGTCAACTTAAGGATTTTTGATTTTGAGGCCGTCTCTTCAGTCCCGTAGGGACGCTATGTTTATAGAAAAACATCATTCAAACCTTCTTTAGTCCCGCCAAATGCCAAAAAGCGCATTTGGCGTTGATTTGGTAGGGACGATATGTTTTGAAGCACATCAACATAAATATGCCGTTCCTACGGAACTCAAGAAAGGCAGGTTATTACATTTCTATAAACATATCGTCCCTACGGGACTAAAGAGCATATCCATCAATGAGGAAAACTCGTTTAATATTGGACTTATGTGAAACAATTTGGTACAATAAGTTATTTAGCACAAGTCGTTTGTACAAGAATACTTCGATAACCCAGTTACGGCAAGTTCAGCTATCCGATTCGTATTAATGACAGTATAATATCATATTCCATACTTTTGAGCAAGTTCAGTTTAAGCGAAATAGATACAACAAATATTTTATCCTAAGTTTACAACACTTGCCGTAGAAACCGCGCAGTATGCGATTCCTTTACTTCAGCAACTTCTTCAGGAGTCCCCATCGCAACAAGATTTCCGCCCCCCTCACTTCCCTCCGGACCTAAATCAATAATCCAGTCAGCAGATTTGATAACATCTATATTGTGTTCTATCGCGACAATCGTATTACCTGCATCAACGAGTTTATTCAGTACGTTGAGTAGTTTTTGGACATCATCAAAGTGCAAGCCGGTTGTCGGTTCATCCATAATATAGAGGGTTGTGCCGGTTTGGCGGCGGGCAAGCTCTTTCGCAAGTTTAACGCGCTGCGCTTCACCTCCCGATAACGTTGTCGCAGCTTGACCTAATTGAATATAATCTAAACCGACATCTGCTAACGTTTGGAGTGGGCGTTTAATGCGATTGATGTTACTGAATAGCTCAAGAGCTTCCTGCACTGTCATCTGTAAGACTTCTGCGATGTTTTTGCCTTTGTAACGAACTTCAAGCGTTTCAGTATTATACCCTGTGCTGTTACAGTTTTCACACGGTATCCATACGTCAGGAAGGAAGTGCATCTCCACCCGATTGAAACGATGTCCATTACATACTTCACACTGTCCATAGGAAAGATTGAAACTGAAACGTCCTCTGTTAAATCCACGGAATTTAGCATCCGGCAACTCCGCAAACATTTCTCGGATTTTAGTGAATAGGTCGGTATAGGTAGCAGGATTGGAGCGTGGTGTTTCACCAATCGGTTTTTGGTCAATGTGGATAAGCCGTTCGATTGCACTCGTGCCTTGAATACTATCGTACATCGCGGTTCCATAAGGACTATTTGTTTGTTCTTCCCCTTTTCTGATAGAACGTCGGGCTTCCAATGCGGGGCGTAACGTGCCTTCAATAAGTGAACTCTTGCCACATCCCGAAACACCTGTAACACAGGTTAATGTGCCATAGGGGATTTTGATGTCAATGTTTTTAAGGTTGTTTGTCTTTGCACCGGATAACTTTAGCCATTTTCCTGACCCTTTGCGTCGAACAGCAGGGACGTGAATTTGCATTTCATCGGAGAGATATGCCTGTGTCAACCCCTTATCCTGAGCGGTAGGTGTTGTTTCGTCTGAATCGTCTGAAGCCTTTGTCTGTGCTGAAGGATTTGAGAGAGGTTCCGCGTTTGTAAAGGCAGTCGGTGAACCCGTAGCGACAATTTCCCCTCCCTGCTTACCCGCTTTGGGACCGAAATCAATGATATGGTCTGCAGATAAAATGGTATCCCTGTCGTGTTCAACGACGAGGACACTATTACCAATATCGCGCAAATCCTTCATCGCTAAAATCAATCGTTCTTGATCACGTGGATGTAGTCCAATACTCGGTTCATCAAGGATATAAGTTACCCCTGTTAGACCAGTGCCAAGTTGACTTGCGAGTCGAATTCTACGGATTTCCCCACCAGAAAGAGTTGGTGCAGGGCGGTCTAACCCAAGATAACCGAGTCCGATATTCTCTAAAAACTTGAGACGAATCTGAATTTGCCGAAGCAGTTGTGCCTCAAACTCAGGCGAAGTATGGGAGTGGAGCGTCGTATGTGTTGCCCTTGAAGTTGACACATCTCTCACCTGATTTCTGGCTGCTTTCGCTTCTTCTTCCCCGATGCTCGTTGTGAGATGTTTTTCAATTGCTTCTACTCGTGTTGTGAAAAATCTAATAATGTCTGAAATTGACATCGCCATCAATTCCGCGATGGTTTTTTCAGAAAACTTGACGTTACGTGGAAATTCATCTAACCGTGCCCCATTGCAAGTTCGACAGATTTTTTGGTCTTCCGAAAGCGACCTACCAATCCCATCACATGAACTACATGCCCCTAATTTGTTGTTAAAAGAGAAGTGTCGGGGAGTCAACTGCGAAAAATTTCGACCACAATTTGAACACATGGCATGTTCACTAAAGAAATGTCTATTCGGGTCCCCTTTACTTTTTTTCTCTTCTATAATAACAAAGCCGTTACTCTCTATCAGTGCTAATTCAACTGCTTCCGTGAAACGGCTCTTTTCATCGTCAGCAAGTTGAATGCGGTCTATCACGAGAAAAACTTCATGGCGGCGGCGCTTATGTATTTCGGGAGTTTCATCAAGACGGTAAATCTCACCATCAATTTGCACCCGCGCGAAACCTGTTCTCTGCAACCTGCGAAACGCATCGGCATAATCCTCGCTCCCCTTCAGACCGGGCGTGCGTTCAGCATCTATTACGACTTCAGATTCAGTCATTCGGGAGAAATTATCCGACATTTTCCGGGTGTTTTGAATACGAAAGTTTGTAAGCGGTGCTAAGATATCCACCCTTTTTTTGGGTAAAAGTTGGAAAACATGTTCAACTATTTCCTGTGCGCTCTGTGGGCGGACCTCTGTTTGGCAATCGGGGCAGTGTGGCTGTCCCCATCTCGCATAAAGCGTACGCAAACCGTCGTGGATTTCGGTAATTGTTGCGACTGTAGAACGCGGATTTTGACTTGGACTTGAATGCGAAATGGCAATCGCTGGTGACAACCCCTCAATTTTAGAGACTTTCGGTTTTTCCATCGTACCTATAAATTGACGGGCGTAAGTACTTAGTGTCTCAATATAACGACGTTGTCCTTCAGCATAAATCGTGTCCAACGCAAGCGATGTTTTGCCAGACCCACTAACACCAGTGAATGCTGTCAGCCTTTGATGCGGAATTTCAATATCAATACCCTTAAGATTGTTTTCTTCTGCACCTTGGACCGTAATAGATTTGGAAACTTCAGAACCTCTCCCATCAACATCGTCCTGCTTATCCTCTTGATAAGGGGGATTTAGGGGGTTACCGTTTTCTGCTATGTTCTGTTTTATGTCCTCGGTTTTCCAGAGTTCGTATTCCCCGCGAAGTGCTTTCCCGGTATATGATTCAGGCATATCAGCAACCCCTTCAGGAGTCCCTACAGCAACAACCTGCCCCCCATCAGCACCACCTTCTGGTCCCAAATCAATCAGATAGTCCGCTGAATTGATTACTTCCAGGTTGTGCTCAACCACCACCACGGTGTTCCCTTCATCAACCAACCTGTGAAGAATAGTTAACAACTTGTTTACGTCGTCAAAGTGTAAGCCTGTTGTAGGTTCATCAAGGATATAAAGTGTTTTACCAGTGCTTCGTTTAGAGAGTTCTTTTGAGAGTTTAATCCGTTGTGCTTCTCCACCAGAAAGCGTAGGTGCGGGTTGTCCAAGTTTGATGTAATCCAAACCAACATCGTGAAGTAATTGTAATCCTCTGGCTATTTTAGGCAGGTCAGCAAAATGTGCAAGGGCAGTTTCAATATCCATTTCAAGCACATCAGAGATATTTTTCTCCTTATATTTAATAGCCTGGGTTTCGTTGTTATACCGTTTGCCGCTACATACATCACACTCCACCCAAACATCAGCGAGCAACCCCATGTCGACCTTTTTCGCGCCATTCCCACTACATGCTTCACATCTACCACCAGGAACGTTGAAACTAAACCGCCCTGGTTTATATCCACGTAGTTTGGCATCTGGCAGCCCTGCAAAGAAAGCTCTAATTGCATCAAACACTTTTGTATAGGTAGCAGGATTAGAACGGGGGGTGCGTCCGATAGGTGCCATATCTATATTGATAATTTTATCAATCACATCAGGGACTGGCACGGTTTTTTCTCCGATGATGCCCTGAATGCTGTCATAATCCCCTGGCACCGTTTTTGCCCTCATGAGGTCGCGTGCAAGCGCACTATAGAGAATATCGTGAATGAGAGAACTTTTACCAGAACCGCTCACACCTGTCACACAACAGAGGGTACCCAGAGGTATTTTGGGACTAATCTCTTTAAGGTTGTTTTGACGTGCATTGCAAATTTGTACCCACTTTTCACCTGTCGGACGTCGCGATTCGGGATGAACAATCTCTTTCTCACCTCGTAGATATTGCGCTGTAAGCGAGTCGTTCCCCTTTATCAATTGATCCGGAGTCCCCATACCAGTTATTTCCCCACCTTTTATGCCTGCACCAGGTCCGAAATCTACTATCCAATCTGCCACCAGCATAGTCGCTTCGTCGTGTTCAACGACAATAACGGTATTGCCTTGATTACGGAGATTCATCAGGGTCTTCAGCAAACCTGCATGGTCACGAGGATGCAATCCGATACTGGGTTCATCAAGAACATAAGTTACATCGCGTAAACCCGCCCCCACTTGACTGGCAAGTCGGATCCGTTGTGCTTCCCCACCGGATAATGTTGGCGCAGAACGAGATAAGGTAAGATACCCTAACCCCACGTCCATCAGAAATCCTAAACGTGAGCGAATTTCTTTCAACAGTTCTGATGCGATAAACGCCTCACGATCTGGAAGTTCAAGGGTATTAAAGAAGGAAGTAGCGTCCTGAATTGACATATCCAGTACATCTGTGATGTTAACACCTGCTATGGTAATAGCTTTAACCATTTGATTGAGCCGGGTTCCATCACACTCTCTGCACGGCATCTTGACGAAATAATCAGGAAGGTGAGAACTACCATCTCCATCTTCGTTAAGGTTTAACCCCAAAAATTGTTGTTCATGGGGCGGAATCAGTCCTTGGAATCTGCCGCGAAACCGTCTTCCTCTTCGCCTACTATCCTTTGCGGGTTGACGAAAAGTAAGCACGGTGTCCCCTGTGCCATATAGGATAGCATGTTGTTGCTCAGGTTTCAGATCCTTCCAGGGGGTTTTTAAACTGAACTTCAAGTGTGAGGCAAGCGACTGAGCTATCATCCTATCTTCAGGATTAGGTTTTCCCCACAAGGTTATTGCCCCGTCTAAGATAGACAGCGTGTCATCGGCGATGATTAACTTCGGAGAAATTGCCATTTGTAAACCTAAGCCTCGACACTGCTCACACATACCATAAGGACTGTTATAGGAGAAGTGACGTGGCTCTGGTACGTTGTAACTGATTTGACAGTTTACGCAGGCATACTGTCTACTAAACAGTAAATCTTCACCCTCTGACTTTTTTCGTGAGGTACTATTTTCTGAAGACATAACATTCACAATGAGGCTGTCATCTCCGAGGGAAAGCGCTGTTTCAACGGCATCAGCGACGCGGCTCTGTATATCATCTTTGATGATAATCCTATCAACGACAATATCAATGTTGTGGCGTTGGTTTGGATTGAGAGCAATGTTAGCACTGATTTCATGGACTTCACCATCTATTCGGGCTCGGACGAATCCCATCTTACGAGCATCTGATAACTCTTTTCGATATTCTCCGCGCCTACCTCGGACAATAGGTGCTAAAATCATGAGGCGCGTGCGTGACGGAAAGCTCAGAATATGTGAGACAATATCAGCAACTGTCTGTGAACCGACCTGTTGTCCGCATTCAAGGCAGTGGAATTCTCCCGCGCGGGCAAATAGCACACGGAGATAGTCGTAAATTTCGGTTACGGTCGCAACCGTTGAGCGGGGATTATGTCCTGTGGAACCTTGATTGATCGCAATGGAGGGGGACAAACCAATTATCTTGTCTACTTCTGCTTTACCAAGTTGTCCTAAAAACTGTCGTGCATAAGCGGAGAGTGATTCTATGTATCGTCTTTGTCCTTCTGCATACAAGGTATCTATTGCAAGTGAAGATTTACCTGAACCACTAACACCAGTGAAGACAATCAGTTTATCTTTTGGGAGTTGAATATCAATGTTTTTTAGGTTGTGTTCTCGTGCGCCGTGTATGTCAATTGACGCGTCTACCATAGTATTATACCCTCTTAATGATCGTCTACTTCGGCACTCGGTTATTAGAGAATCTGCTAAAAGTTTTCGATTGCAATTTCCGACAGACGATGTTGTGTGCTTTTACTATAAATCCAAAAAACCACCTAATTCTTTGAGTTTGCGCACGTCTCTCCGCCAATCCGCTTTTACAGTTACATATAATTCCAAATAGACTGAAGTATTCAAGAACTTCTCTATATCAAGACGTGCTAATTCGCCAATTCGTTTAATCAACTTTCCGCCTTTACCAATGATTATCTGCTTTTGTGTTTGCCTTTCAGTATAAACGATTGCTCGGATATAAATGATCTCTTCTGCGTTACGACGTTGTCTTTTTTCAAACTCCTCAACGACAACAGCAGACGCATAAGGAACTTCCCGTTGCGTGATAAGCATAATTTTCTCCCTCACTGTTTCGGAGATGAAAAAACGTTCGGGTAGGTCACTGATTTGGTCTTCCGGGAAATAGAGAGGTCCTGGCGGCAGATATGAACGAACCTGTTCAAGGAGGAGTGGCACGCCATCACCAGTTTTAGCGGAGATCGGGACCATATCATCAAATTCAAATTTCGTACCGAAATTTTCAAAAATAGGTAAAAGTTTCGGTTTTTCAACAATATCTACCTTATTTAGAACGAGAATTGTCTTGGCAATTTTGGCGCGGCGCAATCTTTCTAAAATCTTGTCCGCAGTTTCTTCAGCAAGGCGTGCAGCATCAATAACGAAAAGCACGATGTCTGCATCGCGCAAAGCGCCATAAGCAGTCCGAACCATCTCCGATTGCAAACGATACTTTGGGTCCATCAGTCCTGGCGTATCCACAAAAACCATCTGATGTGTATCTGTCGTGACAATCCCGCGAATCTGATTACGAGTTGTTTGTGGTTTTGGTGTGACTATTGCCAATTTTTGTCCTAAGATAGTGTTTAGCAGTGTGGATTTGCCAACGTTCGGCGCACCGATAATACTTACGTATCCGGACCTAAAGTTTTGATCTTCAGACACCTGTTCCGCATCTTGATATGAGGTTTTTGACATATTGTTTTCCAAAAAGAGAATGATTGAGTGTCAACAAAAATGTGAAAATGGGATTTAAAATAATTTCTCTGATGAACCTTCTTCTAACTGTTCTTTAAAATAGCGATTACACGAAGGACACTTAGGGATATTTGTTATTATCCTTCTCCCACATCCAATGCAGAATCGTCCTGGATAAAACAATTTCTTGCGGTAACTACGTCCGAATCTATCGGTTTCTGTGTAACTTAAGCTCCGTATATCTAATTCGGAAAAAAGAAGCTTGGACACGAAAATTACAACTATTACCGCAAAAGGCGATAGAAAAATGTAGAATAAACTCATTACAACTTCCCAAAATGTCCCCAGCAATATCCTAATTGCCTGGTTTCCTGATAATCATTTCTACCGTTTCGGACGCGCAGGTATTTTGGTTTCCGCAGATTCGTAAATCAGATCCATCAGTTCGGATTGTATTATTCCGTTCATAGGGTTTGTGCGCGGTTCCGCTCTACCCAAGATAGCATCAATGAAGTTATCATCCGGGTTGCCAGCGGACATCTCAGACGTAATCGGAGGCGGATTCAATGCCTCACCACCTTTCCAAACACGAATCCAACCACCACCCCATCCATCAACTTCAATTCTGCCGTTGTCAAAGATGAGTGCCATGTGTGTCCCACCAGGGCTTGGGCAATTCCCGCTTATTACCATTGAGGCAAGCACACCGTTTTCAAACTTGATGTTAATTGAGGAATTGATGTCTACTTCTGTCTCCTGATTGTCAATATAAGCGTATACTTCTTCTACTTTTGCTTCCACTGTCCAGCACAGGCTATTGAGGAGATGTGCCCCGCTATCATAAGCCTGTCCGCCGCCAGAAAGTTCAGGTTTTTGTCGCCATGCACCAATCGTAGCGCGTTTCCAATTTTGTGTGATATAACCGATTACCAATTCCAACTTACCAAAATCGCCATTGCGGACAATCTCGCGGATATAGTGGAAGTTTGCCGAGCATGGTGTATTATAACCAATTGTCAATATAAGACCAGTTTCCTCAACCTTTTCAGCAAGTGTATACGCATCTTCGGAGGAGGTGACCATCGGTTTTTCCATCAACACGTGGCAGCCTGCTTCAAGTGCCTGCATGCCTTGCTCAAAGTGTAACGTATGGGGTGTGGAAATTACCACTGCATCCGGTTCTGTTTCTTTAAGCATTTTCGCTATATCATCATAAGCACCCGGACGCGGGGTAAGGTCTGATAGATTGCGATCAATATAACCGTTAGCAATATCGGTGTTGACATCACACGTACCGACAATCTGCACATCAGGGTTTCCGTTCATCCGCCGCGCGTGCCCTGAAGAATTGCCGCCACACCCAATCATGGCAAGCTGAATTTTTGACATAATTTACTCCTAAATTGTTATAATGTATTAGTCCGAAAAGTAAAGTTTGAATCACCCCAATGCTTAGTCAAGTGTTAATTGATGGGTCTTGAATGTAGTCGGGAATCCAAATCAACGGTATGAATGCCTTTTGGCATTCCCCGGAGTTCCCTCCTACCATAAGCAATCCATCGGTAGGAGCGATCTCCGAATCGCGACCTACAATAATATGTTGACACAGCACTAAGCAGTTTTCGCTAAATCTTCTACGCTCAACGCACCTTCACCAAAAACGCGTCTAAAAGATCCGCCGCGATGGGAACGCGTGTCGCCATGCATATAGCACACACTAAAAGCACGTCGTGGAATATCCGTCTGATTTGTGCCGGAACTGTGAAGCATCCAATTATGTAGCAAAACCACCTCTCCAGCTTCCAATTCTAACGGCAGAGGCGTAGCGTTTTCAACGATGTCGTCAATCTGTTCCTGTGTCAGAAACCCAGAACCGTGGGAGGGATTAATAAGGTCACTGTGTGAACCGGGAATAATGTGCACACACCCGTTTTCAAGCGTTGCGGGGTCCAAGGCAGTATAGATCGTAATCTGTGGGTCACGGTCAAGGTCTGTCCATCTATCTTGGTGCCAAACAAGGTAAGTGCCTTCATGTGCAGGCTTATTCATAAACATTGCACGGAAACATAAGATTGGGACACCTTCCCCATAGATTTTTGCACAAACTTCCTTGAAGGTCGGATTTTGAAGGTATTCTAAAAAGTAGGGGTCAAATTCGAGATTCTGAATTTTGCGATATAATAACGTTGCGCCTTTATGCCCTGAGGATTGCGGACCGGGTCTGTTTGTTCCAGGTTCCCTGTCAAGTTGCATCATGATTTGGTTATAATCAAGTGGTGCTTTTCCAAGCATGATGTCATCCATGCGTTGCTGTAACTGTGCTAATTCTTTATCAGTGGCAACCTGTCCTATGCGAACATAGCCGTATTCTGTAAAATGTTCCCACTGTTCATCTGTTATCTGCTGTTCCATTCCTTCCTCCACCATGTGAGTATAGGTTAAAAAATCCTTTTCAATGCAGTTTGGATATATTAAAGTATAACACAATTGCCAATAAATTGAAAAATTAATTATTTTTTGTATTCTCCATAAAAAAAAATGCAACAATTTTTGATCTAAGATGCGTCTAATTAATCAAGGGATGCTAAAACTCCGGAGGATTCCCATGAAAAAGAAGGATGCTGAACTAATTCAGCGGACATTAGACGGTGACCAATCAGCGTTCACCGCCTTAGTAGAAAAATATCAAAAGGGTGTACACGCGCTGGCATGGCAAAAAATCGGTGATTTTCATATCGCACAGGAAATTACACAGGACGCTTTTCTGAGAGCATACCAGAAACTCAGCACTTTAAAAAATCATAACCTGTTTTGTGGTTGGCTCTATGTTATTGCCACGAACCTGTGTAATGAATGGCTCCGAAAGAAACGCCTACCGATACAATCCTTAGAAACTGTTGATAGTAAAGAGGTGGACCAAGTGGCATATACACGATACATGGAAGAACAACGAGAGACTGACGCTAACGAAATTCGGCGTGAACGGGTCAGAGATTTGCTCAAAAAATTACCCGAAAGTGAACGAACAGTCATGACGCTCCACTATCTTGGGGAAATGACATGTGAATCTATTAGCGAGTTTCTCGGCGTATCCCCAAATACCGTGAGGAGTCGCCTGAGTCGCGCCCGAAACCGACTAAAGAAAGAGGAAGCAATGATTAAAGAAAACCTTAGCAGTTTCCAACTGCCGACACAATTGACAGAAAACATCATGAAGGAAATTTCACGACTTAATCCGATAACACCTTCAGGCAGTAAACCGCTTGTGCCATTAGCAGTCTCCGCTCTCTCTGCTGTTTTAGTGTTATTGCTGATGGGACTTGGCACACAACGTATTAGCGATTTTCAAAAACCGTATAACTTAAACGCACAATCAGAACGGACAATTGAAATATCGGAAGCGCAGCTTGTTATTGATTCTCCAGCAAAACCTGCAGTTAGAAATCAGATTGGACATACGGATTTAACAGGTGAGAGCAATGGAGTAGGACAAAAACCTGATGATCCGCTATTCGCTGCGGCAAACGTAGACGAAACTGAAGTCTCAAAGGCAAAACCGCAATGGGTTCAAACGAGAGGACCTGAAGGTGGTTCAGTGTCTGGGCTCTTCACAACAACGCGTGGGGATGTGTACGCAGGCACACGGCAAGGGCTATACAGACTCACTGATGATGGGACTGCGTGGAAACTCATAAACAATCTGGAAGGTCCGCCACATATTCCACTAATTGCAGGGGCAAAGTGGTGGCCCGTGGTAGAACGTCGAGATACTCTCTACCTTGCAACCAATAAAGAAATTTTAACTTCAACAGATAGGGGTGAAACATGGGAGACACTCTGTGAATCTATAGAAGGCTCACTTGTTGATATGGAAATAACAGGTGTTGCGAAAAACATGAGCATCGGTGTTCAAGCTGCAAGTCCACTTGTTGGCATGGTGGTAACTGATGGAATCCCAGGCGCACAAAGCGATATGACCATCTATCTTGCGCATGCTGACGGGGTATTTCGGACAGAAAATGCAGGTAAATCGTGGACACCGCTGTCCGAAGGTTTAAAAGACAAGAAAATTCGTGCAATTGTCGCGATTGAGAACACCCTCTTTGCGGGTACCCATAAAGGGCTCTTTCGTTTCAATAATGAAATGTGGGAATATTTGCCCATCAGTCAAGAGGATAAGTCCGGAAAAACACTTGATTCAATTTTTGCATTAACAGCCTCAGGTAACAAGTTATACGTATTAGCGAAGAAGATCGCTGCAGCAAAACGTTTTGATGGAACATATCGATTTGAAGTAAAACCAGCAGATAGCACTGATTGGATAGATCTAAACGGGATTACAGCAGAAGCAGAAAAAGTAATAGATTGGGAATATGATTGGATAGAATTAACCAATATAAATTCTCTACCGTTGAGTCCTTTTTCTCTTTATCGTTCAACTGATCTTGGCAAGACGTGGGATTCTATTACTCCGAAATTAGGGAGCACTTTGATTTTGAAAAAAAATAGGTATACGACTAATATGTCGTCTCCTTTGCTGACTAATAAAGATGGGAAAATCATATTGCAAGTAGATACAACGGTCAGAGCCGCCGCATCCGGGGGAAAGGTAATAGTAATGGCGAATAAAGCGGGTTATTATTCAGGCGATGCTGGCGAAACGTGGACATCCTTAGATAATGTTGACGAAATGGAGAATGCTTCTGCTGCAGTAATATTGGACGCAACCACCTTCTATAAAAGTGGAGCACGCGGAATTCATCGATCAACTGATAGCGGTAAGTCGTGGCATCAATTTAACACCGGACTTGTGAATACGAATGTCAAGCATTTAATTGCTGGAAACGGGGGTACTTTACGCAAACACAGAAACTGGACTTGTCAATTCTACTGACGGAGGAGAATCGTGGAGACAGGTTATGGGTGATACAGGTTATCTTACTCTTATTGCGGAATCCAACGGCAATTTCTATGCAAGAGACAATAAAATGGAGATACCTCGGTTTTTCCATATATCCGCTGAGGAAAATAAACTGATCCCTATTTCCAAAATACCTACATTTCCAAAGGATAATTCATATCAAAACTTGCCACCTAAGGATCAACTTCCAAACTTGTCAAACTCGGTACCTAAGGAATCGTATGTGGTAGTGACGCGCGGAGAGGGATTATTTCTTCTATCAGATCTCGGATTAGATCTCGGAAATTTTGTTGTTACTGACACGGCTTACTATGTAGAATACCAATACAAACTTTTCAGATGGAAGATTGGCTCTCTGAATTGGTACGACACAGGGGTAACGGACATAGATGATGCTCGTAAGGGATCTAAGCCAGGCGTTTCCAATTCCAAAAATTTCAAACTTGCTGTATCAGGTAAGACCGTCTACGTAGGTAAACGCGATGGACACCTTATGCAATCGTTTGATGGAGGCGACATTTGGAACGATGTCACTGCAAATCTGCCATTTTCTGTTGAGCGTTTCCATGCAATCACTTTCGCTGGGCAAAGTGTCTATGTAGCAACAGACAAAGGTGTTGCTCGGTCAAGTAATGGCACTGACTGGCAGATACTCACCGACACAGAAGGAGCACCGCTCGTGGTGGATAGGTTTGCTGTAGATGGCACAACAATGTACGGCACATCTCAGCGAAAAGTGTATCAACTGAAAGCGGGTTCAGACGTATGGCATCAAGTCACACCGGAAATCTTATATCCTGTTACCTGTCTTGATGTGGATGGGAATACGCTCTATGTCGGCACATTCGGACGGGGTGTGCTACGTTTCGCCCTTGAAGAATAGTTCGGACGAACTCAGCTGAATCTACCTTAGGCGCGCTTTCCTGCGTGCCTTTCTTTTTGTACCAACAGGACTTACGCAAATTCAAGTATCCCGTTTAGAATTTTGCCCTTTCACGGATTTTAAACAAGGTCTTAGAGACTAAGAAAGACCGGATCATTGAAAAAGGCGTGCGGTGTATCGTGGTAGATAACGGATATGTTGATAAAAAACGACAAGCCGCTTTTGCCCTTGTCCGCTCTCCCCTCGCTTGTTATACTTAGCCCCGCGCCATCGCATGCGCGTGTGGCATGCGAATTGGGGGGTTGGGGGCGGGATAAAGAAAGCTTTTCGTGTGTCCACTTAATTGTCGATTCTACTATAAAACTGTCTTTCGATAGAAAACTAATGATTTATGAAACACCCTCATATAATTACTTCATCTTCATACAGTTTGCGGTACACCTGTTTTGGAACATAACGGACAATAGAAGTGGTAGCACAACCTGTTAGTTTGTGCATAAAACGACGCAAACTAACAGGTTGCGCTACAGAAGTGTCCCATTAACATCAATGCCACACAATATAAGTTGGCATTTTCATCACCAACCCGATGAGACTCCACACACATCCGAGCGTATAATCACCCAAGATTAGTCCTAAAAAGAATGGTACTGCTTGCCGATATAATTTGACACCGCCAATCTTTAGGACAGTTGCCTTTGCTAACCAACTCAGGAAGATTGGAAACCACAAGCGCCCCATGCCTGTGCCGCTGACCAACACATAACCGCCCGGATGCAGGGGCCACCACAAAAATCGGATTTTCATAATCATCAGGAAAATGGTAAATAGGAAACTGCTACCGATAACACCGAGTTCTGGTACAGCTGTTTCCCGCGGACTTACAAGCCACGTTTGTAATCGGTTGAATGTTTCCCATCCCATATAGACGATCCAGCCACGTGCTTTACTTCCTGCTCCCATATCATAGAGGACGTGCAGATATGCCCAAAACGTTATCACAATGCCAAACGCTATTGCCAAGATCATCCCGATAAGCAGCTGGCGATACCCTATGCGGCTCCGTTCTGCCAACCGAAACGCCTCCAATTTGCTTGGTGTTGGGTGTGCGCGGAAACACCTCACAAACGGATATAGAAACGTCAATCCCGTAAGATTACCGGCACCTAACCGTCGTGTGCCTAATCCCAGGACCATTGTTCGCCCCGGATCCACAAGGATAAGTTGATGCAGCGGTGGACCTATTTCGGCACGTATCCGTGTAATGCCAAGAATCATTGGAAAGTAAAGTATGAAAAAGAGTCCAATTGCCCATAATGCCATCCCCATCTGAAAACAGAAAAAGAAAAGGAATAGCAGTCCAACGGTAAACAGGACCGCTGCAGATCGGTAACGCATCGGTTCGCCCGAATCGTCAGGCGTAGATTCACCGCTCCGTTGTGCTATGCCGAGTACTTTTCGGATAATACGTCCGTAGTGCCGCCGCCCCATCCATAGTGGAATGCATCCAAACGCCAGCCACGCGCCTGTCTGTTGTTCAAGGTTATAGATATTGCGCGCGCCGAACATATCTGTCACGATCAGTTGAACACGGGTGAGTACCCAGAAGAACCAGCAGGAAAAAGACAAATCAAGCGGTGTAAAGAACATCAAACCGATGCTAAACGGATAAAATGAGATGTCAATGGGTCCCATCGCACTCCAGGGTTTTGACGTGAATTGTCCCAGCCTTTTGTTTCTAATCGGTAAGGAAGGTATTTCTGGAAACAGGAAACTCAAACCGTTTAGCAGTTCAACACTCCCCGCAATAGCGAATCCGACCCACATCCACGGTGAGCTAAAGAAACGTTTCGGATTGCTGGTCAATGCCAACGGAAGTTGGACGATTGGATAGTTCAGACGTTCGTTTTCTGTCCACTGTTTACGGAGAAATACCGTTACTGCTAACAACGTCAACCATAGTGCGATCACAAAACTTGACCACGCAAGGACTGGCGTAATCCAAGCGTTTAACGTAGCGGAATTATAGAGTGTAGAATCTCCGTTGTAGAATCCATCCAAAACACGTGGGTCTTTGACAGCAATCCAGTTTGGGATGTTATTTCCGAAGAGTGAAATCCATTCATTTTCTGGTGTGGTATATTGGAAGGTATGCGCGAGGACGGGGATGAGGTATCCCATCATCGTATGGCCGCTGATGGTCGTTACCATCACAACCATCACATAGATTGTTTGTAAATCGGCTTGCGACATTGCAAGGCGGGGCAAAAATCGTTGGAGCAGTAGATTGAGAACAACAAAGACAAGGAGGGTGAAAACCGCATTAAAAAATAGGGAAGCAATTGTCAACTGTGTGGAGTGCCAAACTTCTGTTCCCATCAGGCACCAGTAGCTATTAAAGGCGACGAGTGCTAACCCGATTAGCAGAATATGCGGCTTAACGCGATGCTGTTTTCCGTTAGCCATTTGCCCCTCTGCTAATATGCTGTAATGCCTCTTGTAGTACTGCTTCGTTGCTATATTGTGCCAAAACGTCTTGCGGTGCGGGGTTTTCCGATAATGCCTCTATTTCTTTACATAACAACGGCAATGCCCGCACAACGTTATCCACGATTGTAATGCTTGCCTGCTTTGCTGTTCGCGACATCGGATTCAAATCGACGGTCACTACGTCTTTTCCCATCTTTTGCAGTGCTTCACATCGATCACCATCTTCAAGTGGAACAAAAACCACATCCGCTTTGAAAATCCCTTCTGGATGCACAAACTTTCGGTTGGAGTCAATATAGGAGAGTTGCGCTTCAGTAGTAGGCATTAGCACGTCGTTAGCACCACGTTTTAACAAGTAGTGTCGGATTTTCTGTTCACGCCCGGATTCAGCGTGAAAGATATTTACCTCCAAAGGTGCCTTGAGAATCTGCCCTAATTCAATGAGATTGTTCGGAACTAATGCTGCTACGTTGCCATTCACGGAGATAACTGGGAACTTTGCTAAGTAGAGCATCGCGGCAGCAGCGCGAATTGCCACTTGCGCAAACGGTTGCGTTTTCTCCCCGATGAGATAGTCATAAGCCTCTCCGCGCCCATGCGCAATAAGACCGTGAATGGAGGTAATCCCTTTCTCAACACCTGCAACTATTGTGTCTCTTAATGTCAGCGATAAGTAACGTGGATGTGATTTTGGAACATCGCTCACCTAAATGCACCTCAACATAAATTTACGTCTATTATACAGTGCCTTAAAAATGTTTTCAAGAGGCATTCAGTAAGAGAGTTGTTAGGAATGGGAAGGTTGAATAAACTATAAAAAAGCTTGATTCAGTCAGAACGAAAGATGATTGACTGGATCAGGCTTAATATAGTGCATTATTTATGAGAGTTTTGTAGCAATTCAGTTTGTGGACGAATATGCACAATCTAAATGAAGATTAATTTATTAATTCGGTAATTTTGGAGAAAACTCCGATGCGGTTGGGAAACCGCATCTACCGGGTTTGGGGAAATAAATATTACCGAAATATTTTCTTAATCTTCATACAGATTGTGCTACTATGTGGCAATTTAGGTTAATATTAACAGAGTTCATCTGACGAAAACAGGATGGCTAATTCGCGCTTGGCGTTCTCCAAACAATCCGATGCATGCACAAGGTTACGTGTGATATCCGTTGAGTAGTCTCCGCGAATACTTCCCGGTGCTGATTCTAAGGGATCGGTTGCTCCGTTAATGAGACGGGCTAATTTAATAGCATTCGGTCCCTCAATAGCAATAGCAACAATTGGCGTTGAGGTCATAAATTCGATGAGTCGATCATAAAACGGTTGTCCTTTATGAACAACGTAAAGTTCCTCTGCTTTTGTGAGCGGGAATTGTAATAATTTCAGTCCAATCAGTTTAAGTCCTTTTTGTTCGTAGCGGGAAATAATCTCTCCAATAAGTCCGCGTTGAACACCATCTGGTTTCACCAGAATCAGTGTCTGTTCTACTTCCATATCAACTCCGTTTCAATTTTACAACAAGTTCTTACATAATTCAAAATCGGTGTTCGTTCTTGACACCTAACCGTGTTAAGTATATGATAAATTAAAAATTTTGTCAATTTTAATTTTGAGACGTGAGGGAGAAATGTACAAAAAATTAGGGAACACAGTCCTAAAAACTGGCGAACACATGGAAGTCGGTGTAATTAATGTTCCTGATGAACCACATGCCGAAGAGATAAAGAAGTTTCTCGGACATAAACCCGGCAACTATAAATGGCATATTGAGCGGTGTGTAACTGAATCGCTTGACGAATTGGAAACCCGCTTCTATGTAGGAAAACTTGATGGGGATATTATTACCAACATTATGACGGTTGAACATGAAGGGATCGGAATTTTGGGGCATGTATTTACATTGCCAGAGCAACGTAGAAAAGGTGCGTGTAAAGGTGCGATGGCTTATCAGATGGAGGATTTTCGGCAAAGAGGTGGACACGCGCTTTATCTTGGAACGGGATACAACGGGCATCCATACCACATTTATCATAACTTTGGATTTGAGAGCGTTATGCCGGAGTCAGGTTTTATGAAGTATCATGTGGATAAAGATTTTGAAGCACACTACTTCTCACCTGCGCTTGCAAAGCCGAAACCTATTGAATGGCATGATTGGCCGAAAGTGACAGCGTTGTCAGGTATTGTGGGATCGGATACGCTGCGAAGTCTTAAGTGGGGTGTCTATGGTCCCACGAATCTTGAAGGTGGCTTTCTAATCTTCAAGCACGACTTGGAAACAGAAGATGTCTACGATGATGCAAAGTTGTTGATTTCATCGGATGGTGCGATCGTTGGTTGGGCAACGGTGTGTAGAGATAGCCAGTGGCGGAACGCTGTTGCTATCCTTGACCTCTTTTTTCATCCTAATTTTACGGATTCTGTGCTTGCGTTGCTTTCAGCATTGCAGTTTCCCGAATTGAAAGTTCAGTGTTATGTTGATAGTGGTGCAGAGGAGAAGGCAGCGGTTTTAGAAGCGGCGGGTTTTACTTGTGAAGGACGGTTCAAAAATCAGTTTACTTATGGTGGACAACATTACGATGTTTTGGTATTTGCAAAAGCGTGATGGAGTCGATAGCGGATGTGAATTTTTTGTTAGGGTAGTAAAAAAAGAAAAGGCAGGCACCCAGATCGGATACCTGCTTGTGAAAGTTTATAGGTGTGAGAGAGACTACTCTATTGCCCAACACCTGCGGCTTGTTTTGACCAGACAGGTCGGTGCCCCCGATGTGCACTTCTCCCACGTTTGACTACACCATCGACACGTGCGCGTCCGGTGCCTGTTGTTTTCTGTGCTATTACTCGGATCGTAAGTATGTCCATTGGCACACGTCGCACGGACAGGGAATACATGCGTATGTGTCTGACACGCATAAAAACCCGTCACCGTGCAACTATCACCGTTTGCGTTGGTTTGTGTACAACTCGCTTGCCGTGCGTGTGAACTCCGTTCATGCGTTCCATATATGTGTCCGCAAGGTCCGGTGATCGGAGTCGGGTAATCGTGCGTATGCGACTGACACGCGTAGTAAGAACCGGACGAACAAGCCTGGCCATAGCCATCAAGAGGACACGTCTCTGACCGATGCGTATAGGAATTGGACATCAAATCCGTATGCCCACATGCAAACGTCGTATGCGGTTGACATTCGTAAAATGTGCCACTATACCCCGTTATCTGCGTTGCATGGGTGCTACCTGTTTGACACGCATACAACACAATGGTCGCATGGGATGGGTCGCCACACGGTGGGGTTATCTGAGAATGATCGCCACTCACAGACGTGGCGTGAATGCCGCACGGATGCGTGGAAGACCCAGGTGTGGAAGGAGCAGGCGTAGGTGTCGTGGTCGTGTCATCATTTTCGTCTTCACCATCTTCGTCTTCATCATCTGTATGCACATCACCGCACGTGCCACAATTGGATACGTTAAGACCGATTACACCCCTTGCCGCATACTGAGCATCATGATCCGCATCAATCCCTGTTATATCATGCGTCAAGACCTTGGTGTTCGAGTCAAAAGTATAGACATGATTTCTTCCGTCTCGCATTACACACCCCGCATGCGTACAATGCTCAATCGCCAGAGCATGCCCAATCTCGTGAGAAATTGTGTTGTTTATCACAACCTTCACCGCATCCGTAAACTCTTGCGTGTCCTTTTTATTAGAATCTTGATATTTTACTCCATGGTCAGCGAACGTGTCTATGACATAGCCCCTTATAGCCGTCTTGTAAACCAGTATTTTTGACGTGTATGACGGGGAGCCTATCGGTACATCTCCAAAACGTTCAGGATTACTGCTGCTGAAGTCTATACGTATTGCCCACGCCCGTCTATCATCTGTATAGCCGGGGATCCCTTCAGAGTTGAAGCTGACTTCTCCAATGGATTTGTTCAATCTTGGTTCTACCTGTGTCCTGTTTTTCCGCACGGTTGCCCACGCATCATTCACCATATCTTCGTGGACCGTCCCCCAACTATGGTGCGGAATACCCACACTGCCGGTACCAAAAGAGGCGATCTCAGCTGATGAGCAGACCAAAACATCCTTCGCTGTTGGGTTCAGCCGGGTGATCGCACTGTCCGTCGGGTTCAGAAACAACCCTCTATATTCACCGTAAACAGACCAACCGTCTCCCGCCGGCGTGCCATTCGGGACATTTTCATCGTCTGCCGAGGCAACCCAATTCTTAGTCGTATCGGATTCCCACCCGTCCGCAATCTGATTCCCGTTCGCATCAAAAGGGATCCGATGCGTGAGCGGGTTCATGGTGACATCTACCCATTTTTTATTGCCTGTTTTTCGCTCAATCCTGACAGTCAAGGTGCCATTGGCTCCCCAATCATAACACCGAACGATGATGCCCCCAGGCAAGGCGTAATTCAGTTTCTCATTGTTAAAAGACAGCTCCGTATCACTCTTATACCGCCATCCCAGCGGATACGTCGTCTTCCCGTTGACCTTCTGCACATAATCAGACCTCAAAAACGCAAGGTCCTTATATTTATTGGTGCCGTCCGCGGGAAAGTTCGCAGCGAACCCATCGTAATTAGAACGCGTCAACTTCGCAGATATCCGGTAGTATTGATTCGGTTGAAGACCTGTTATCGCGAAACTAAAGGTTTGCGCCATTGACGCAGCATACGCAGTGCCTTGACTATCTGTCGGATAGTTAGACGGGGCAGGGCCCTCCGGCAACTTGCTCTTATCAGTCGCAGACATCTCAAGCGTGACCGCAAACAACGGACCATAAACACTGAAAATCAGAAATAGCACGCACAGGAAAATATAAAAATATCGCATCAAAATAACTCCTTTTATTTATTTCATTCTATTATTTCTTTTCGGTGGAACAGGTGGCATTCGCTTCTTCGGGGGTTCACGGGACAGCTCGCGCGCCAGCACCGCATCACGCTTTTCCAACGCACGCAGCCCTTCCGTTTCACCATGACGATGCATCATTTCAAACGCACGAATCAACCGATCCGGGGTGAACTGAGAAGTACCCCCAGAAAGCGTCTTCGCCATCTCACGCATCAAAAACGTATCTAAATCCGCAGGCGATTTCGCAGTCTCTATCGTTTCCATCCACCGTATAAAATCAAAATGCTCCTGCTGTGCACGTACCCGCTCCGGATGATCTCGCAAAGCTTCTGCTTCCGCACGCTTATCAACAAAAGACGGATCGGTAGACGACATGTCCGGACGGACAGGAAATCGAGAGGGAACAGCAGGCGTATCAACCGGCTGTTCTGAATCCATCCCAGCATCCGACGGTTCCGGAGACGGCTCAGAAACAACAGGTGCCGCAGCAGGTTCCGGTTTCGGATCCGGACCTAAGAGCGGTTTGCCCGCTTTGATCGCTGCGATTTCACGAGAACAACTTTCGTATCTCATTCTTGCGATGCTTCCCTCTATGTTATCCAAAGCTAACGCGGGTTTGACCAAACTTTGTGTCATTTTGAGGTGAACCAAAGCCGTTTTGTAGTCCCCTAACCTTTGATACGCGTGACGTAATGCAGAGTGAGCCATCACACGAGGTGAACGTGTTACGCTATAGGCCCTATTTGAATAGTCTTCGGAAGTCGTTTTTAGATTACGGAGTGCCTTTTTCGCATAGGCGATCACTACCGCCGGTTCATCTGATAGCGACTCAAGATATGCGAACATGGAAAGCAGTAAGGGGGATTCGGGATGGTAGCGCAACGCTTCCTTTAACTCCCAATATTCAAGATACACCCCATCGCGTAATGCCTTGCTATATAGGTCAGCGTCTGATCCCGCTTTCCATTCCGGTTTGGGCGGGCCGGTTTTGTGCCACACATTCCCCTCCCAATGCCCTGTTCCTTCTATTTCACCCAGCGGGGGCGGCCTGTCATTCGACGAAAAGGCATCACCTTGCTGTGTGGACTTGCGTTGTCGGGGACTGTCGCTTTCTTGTTGTAGTTTCTCTGCTTCAGCAGCTCCTTTTTCCAGTTGCCGCATCTCCGCACGATTGCGCACTGTCATAAAAACAAACGCTGTGCAGAGTAATAACACGAGGACACCGAGTCCCCAGTAAAGTTTACGTTTCATAATATCCTCCAATGTCCGATTGTTGTTATCCCTGCTATTTTGCATAAGGGCAGGGTGTTGGATTCGGAAGTGGACAAATAGAAATCGGTTTTTTGCCACGGGGGACGCATTCCGATCTGATCCGTTCACAATCATAGGTGTCTGCCTGCGTAGCATCATAAGTGCCAAACAGCAGCAAACCGCTAACGATCACAAGTGTAACGATGATAAAACTGGTGAGTAGTGGTTTGTAGTACTGTCTCATCTTGTGCTCCTTTATTATATCATGAAGCAGGTTAATTGTTTAGACAGGCCTACAGGGTAGGTACAAAGTGAGAGTAATCCCTGCAGGGGCTTGCTGGTTTCCATTCAAATAGACACCAAGTCTATATTAGTGTTATAATAGAAACCAGCGCTGTCGTGAACCTTCCAAATACACGGCAGTGCTACGCATCGGCAGTGTTAAAAGAACAGCACACTGTCGGTGCATTAATTAGCACCCCCACGACGTTAAAAATTCACGTATTCTCAGCAAATTCCCTAACGTCAAATATAAATTATACTACAATACATGATAGTTGTCAAATTTAATTTGAAGAAAATTTGAAATTAAGGGGAAATTTAAGAGAATTTAAGCAATTTTTTAACTTTAAAAGTTCATAATTGCACAATTCATCGTGTGTTTTCGTCTGAATTGCGAATTATAGTGAACTTTGAAAGTATTGGGACACTTTGATAAACCTGTTTTGGAAACATAACGGACAATAGAAGTTGTCCCATAGCCTGTTAGTTTGTGCATAAAACGACGCAACCTAACAGGTTGCTTTACAGAAGTGTCCCAATAATTATCCGTTTTACTATATAGGACGGACGCAATCCCCCTTATATGAAGATTAAGAAAATATTTCGGTAATTTGGCGAGGTTAGGAAGAAATCAACGGTATGAATGCCATTGGGCGAATACGCGTATGGTATTCGCCATGATTCCCCGCCTCGCCAGCGGGGGAGGACACCTGCCTCGTACGGATAGAAAATTACCGAATTAATAAATTAATCTTCATTCAAGGGGGATTTTAAGAGGAAATACGTAAGTTCTGACATATTTTACTTGATAACGACTATTTTACCAACCTTCTGTGCGCGCACATCACCTTTGGTAGCGGTGAATTTGTAGATATAGACACCGTTCGCAAGTGGTTCACCGTCGGCATCTAAACCGTCAAAATGATATTCGTTGTAAGAAGTTGACGCGTCAAGCGTATCAACGGTGGTGATGAGTTTGCCAGTGAGCGTATAAATCTTGAGAGTGACTTTATCCGCGCTTTCTGTGAGGTAGTAGGCGAAGTCTGTCCCCTTTCCTGAACCTTTTCCAGGGCGGAACGGATTTGGGAAATTAGCGATGTTTTTAATTTCAAATCCACCAGCGACTTTTGCTGTTAGAGTCGTCCCCTCTACATTACCGTTAGCATCTTGCGCCTGTAGCCGAATTCGGTATTCACCTGCTTGCAGCGCATCAGCTGGAGAATAGGTTATCAGGAGTACGTTGCTACTTGTGGGAGAAGCGGAGATTGTGTATTCGTTTTGTGGCACACGGTTACCATTTTTGGTGAGAATAATATTTTCCTGACGGGGATCAATACCGTTTGCGTCCTCTATTTTCGCAGAGACAATGGGTGTATCAGAGATGTAATCGCCATCAATGAACCCCTGATTTTCAACGGTTAATTCCAGTGCTGGCGGGCGAGAATCTGTGTGTGAGAGTAGGGCGAATGTCCCTGGGAGTTTCACTTCGGCGGAAATAGTTTCACCGTTATCTGTTTCTTTGCCAACTCGAATCCAGTTTCCTGTCTCGTCATCCCGCATATAGATGTGTGCATCTGGATTCTCGGTTTTCACAAATGATGCTGTCCCTGTCAATTCTGTTTGTTGGCTGAAGTTAAGACGATAGGCTATAGGCTCTGCCTCGTCAGTTGTTATGGAGCCCTCGTCAGTTGTTATGAAGGCATACGTAATATCCGGTTGGTTTGTTATGGTCAACTTTTCCGTTTCAAACGTCATCACGGAATGTGCTTGGAGGATCTCAGGTGGTAGCGTTATGCGAAAAATGCCGTCTATGCTCTGAATTGGCTGGTTGAGAGTTTCAGGGGTAAGAAAAAGTTGATTATTGACAAATTCCTGTGATGCGCTGTTATTCTGTTCCCTATTTTCAATAAGCATGCCTTCAGGTCGTTCTTCCGAGGGCATGTCCACAAATACTGTTACAAGATACTTACCCGGTGCAGGTTGCCATGGGACACTTGCTACAACAGAGCCGTCGGGCGGCACTTCTGGAAGAATCTGTTCCTGTCCGATAGGCGTTGCATTTTTAAGTTCTTCAAGTGTCACTGTTTCTGTTGTGGAGCTGTCAGTTGCGGGCATTTGGAAAAAACGGACAGGCACGTTTTTGGCGAAAAGAGTACCACGGTTTCTGATTTGTGCTGAAAGAAAAAAGGGGGCATCTGTACTCCAGCTGATAGTGTTTCCAAAAACGGTGAGATCCGCTTCCCCCACTTCGTAGGTGATAACTTCTGTCTGAAGTGTGCGCCCATCCTTGGGTTTGACAAGGACGTAATAATCAATTAGGTTACTTGACAGATCGGCAGGAATAGGTTGCTCAGTTCTGTAAGTTGCTCCCTTATGTTGAACCATCGGAATTGCGTAAACTTCAAAATCATCGCGGCGGGATTCTATTTCATACTCACTCCAATAGAGGGTTATTTCATCAATTAAACTTTCATTGACAACCTCTGTGTAGACATGGACAGGTTGACTGGGGGGGACAGGATAAGGTTCAAGACGAACGTTTTTGATGTATCGCTCAAGCGGTGTATAATTCATGTAACCGATTGCATCTGCTTCCTGATTCCATGCATAAACCCTTAAATCCCATGCGTCAAACGCGCTATTAAATGGAATGGGAATTTGGGCTTTGAACTGACCATCAATTACCGCCACAGTTTCCTTCCGAGGCGTAGTATCTATAGCACGTTGACTAACCGTCCCTGACGGTCTATGTCTTGCGTGTCTCCTTTTTATTCTTCTATCCGGAGGGTTCGGAAGGACCGTAATTTCTGCGTCACCGTTAAAATCAGGGTCAAGTAGTTTTCCGGAAATAGATAGCAGCGTTTCTGTCTTGAAATCATTTTGCTCAGATATATCTTCTATTTCTGATGTTACCTGTAGCTGTGTGTGTGGCAATCTTAATCGGGTTGCTGGATCGCCGAAAAGGCTAAAAACTTCATTAAGATCGAAGTAATGCGGTGCGTTTATCAGAAACTGCGTTTTTGCTTCGGCAAGAATAGCTCCGATGTGTTGTGTATTGTCGTTAAAGATAACTTCAAAAATTTCTTTATTTAGAAGATGGTCCCCTGTTAATTCTCCGATGCTTGTTCCACCGATGACAGCGATTGCCCCGCCACTTTCCGACCGGAGTAACTCCTCCGCGAGGCAGCTTGTCGGATTGTCAAATTGACCGGTATAACAGGTCATACTAATCACCAGAGGCAGCTGCGAGATATTAGTTAAGTTTTTGTGCGGATCCTCCAAACCCATCATACGGTAGGATGACCAGACACCGCCCCCGCCGTGGCCGATGTAGTTTACAAGAGATGCTCCATCGTTGAACCCGTCAATCACCTGTCGTCCGACAGGCGTGCTGCCTTCACCTAATGTCAGTTCTTCTTCGGCAGTAGGCGGCGCGTAAATTCGGATAGGTTCATATTTTTCGGGAAGATTCCTCTCTGCAATAAGTTGATCGGTTTGGACGTGAAATCTTTCGTCAGAACCAGCAAGCATAAGTATACGTTTGTGCCAGGGGCCAAATTTGGATGCGGTTTCATAGTTTATTGCATGCTCAACGAATATACGTACATCTACACTATTGTTTGCTGGTACTCTCCCAATAAACATGTCAGGAAAATTATCTGTGCCGCGGAAAGTGACGAACTGGTGATCGCTTGCAGATGAACCGTAACCAGGTATTTGTACCTGAATTGTGGGTACAAAAATATTCACTTTTTCTCGACTTGTATCGCCGATCAGCAAAACATAGGTAGGTGCGGGTGACTGCCAGTTTTCATAAGCATACTTAAGAAAATCGCGAAGCGCATAAGGATTAGGAATTCCATGATTAAATTCATCATATATATTTTGGACATTCACGACTTTAGTTCGCAGTCCCTGTTGGTTACGAAAGTTTGCGAGGGGTTGCACGTCGCGCATAAATTCTGTATCTGTAATGATGATGTAATCTGCGCCGTTGTGTTGACCGCGTAAATCCGAAGGTGTATCCTTGATAATTCTTTTCGGTTTGCGGAATTTGTTACGCGTCAGCGCGATATATTGAATAGCTGTGTTATATTGGATATCTGTGTTAAGCGGTTCACTAAGAAGATTTTGTGAGGAATTTCTAATTTGTGATGACTGAAAAACGACATTATAGATCCCGGGTTGATCCTCATCTGCCATTGGTGCTAAACCGACATATCGTGTGCCATCAAGACCGTAAATTTCGATGTTGGGATTAGAGAAGTTTTTTAACTCAACCTTAAAATTCGGGTTAATGTTGCCAGTTTCGTCAGCTGGTAGAAACGTGATTGAAAAGGGCAGGACATTCCCTTTTGCCTCGAAAGTGCGCCAATAATCTATTTCAAACCAATTCAGCATTATGATATCCAACCCTCGCCCTCCAGGGCTAACCATCCCAATTGTATTTCTGCCGTTTTTGAGGATGGATTGGGAGATTTGTTGATTTTCAAATTGAAATTCTGTTTCTCCATCCCACTGAAGTCTCCCAAAGTCAATATCGTTATTCAACCATAGTTCTGTAAAGTGAGAACCTCCTGATTTACCGTGGAATGCGACCCGTATGGTGGCAGGTTGGCCGGTTCCAGCAACACCGTTAATCGTAAAAGGAAAAGTCCTTGTCTCTGGCGCAGTGAGTGGTGTCCAAAACCAACTGTCGTTTGGCAATTCAGGTAAAGCCTCAAGTACGAAGTAGCGTTCTTGGATACCACCGCCAAACTCATCATACTGACTTCCTGCTGGTAACCCAAAATTTTTAAACCGTCTAAAATGATTATCCCTTTCGACATGGACACGTGTCCGAAAGTTTTTGGGTTCATAAAATGCAGATGTGTATATAGGGAGTCCTGACGCATCTAAGGGAATCTCTGGTCTTTCTGTAGAGAGTACTGTCGTTTCCATTCGAAGCCCCGGCCCCGCGTTCCATGAAAGCCAATAAACATTTTCATCTGAATAAGGATCAATATAAGTTTTTTCACCGCTGTGGCGTTCGCCGTAGAAGATAATTTCACCTTCTGCTCCGAATCCTGTTGCATCTGTTGGCTCTCTATTGTCTGCGTTCCGTACAAAGATTGGAATCTGTTTCCCTTTGTTAGAGAGTGTGAGTGTAGAGGGTCTAATAGTAGTTATATCAACTCCTGCTGACGCTAAGTCGCTTGCAGTAATGCGGTACATACCTGAATTAGCGATAATGACTTTGTAGCGAGGTGAAGTCATTGCAGGCGCACTGGGTGCAGAAAAGGCGGGACTGTGCGCGGTAAGTGTTCCAACTTTCAAAGAATCATCCCTTGGAATTGCTCTCATAACTGGGGAACGCCACTGCTTAGCAGTTTGGGGATTAATCAGTAGATTTTCAAACATTTTTTCATAAACAGAAGATTCTGGGCGTGGGAATCCCTGAGCTGCTGATGGAGCACTACTTAAGCTATTGAACTGGACTTCAACAACAAGCCGATGGTAGAGTTTAACCTCGCCAGTGACAGGGTTATATTGAACAGGGTTTAGTTGGATAGGAAGAACGCGGTTTTCCCGAATCCATCCAGCGGTCCCAATTTCAGCAAGGTTGTGTGGAAAAAAGCGATTGGTTGTATAAATCCGATTTGGGACCTCATCAAAATTGTGCTGCCTAAAATTAACGCTGTAATCTGCAAGCGTATGTGCAAGTTTATAAGTGCTAAAATCACTACTCTCAGCGACACGTAGTGTAAAACTCGCGTTCGGCGGGACACCAATCAGAGTGGTTTGCATGGGAAGACGTGGGACTCCTGGTCCTGCTATGTACCGGCATTCTGGGAATGAAAGTGTCTGCAATTGTTTGTCGTTATGTTCCAATGTTTCTATTTTGAAATCTGATTTGGTGATGACAAGTTGAATCGTTACGCCTTGTGACGTAGCACGGACCAATTCAATTTTTCCGCTGTCGGTTGTTCCCATTTTTGTGAACGGTTTGTCTTTACTGACTGGGCCTGTTTCGACAGGCATTGCGGTTGAGAAAAGCGCTATTTTTAAAAAGGCAAGAATTGCCATAAAGAAAACAATATGTTTCATTTTAATAACCAGAATTTGATATGAGAAAATTGTGAGTGCGGAATTATCTTACTTATTTTTAGTGAGGTGATAGACCTCAATTTCTCGGATTTGCGCAATCGAAGGCTGGATCACACGGTAGTGCGGCGCATATTGGCCGGCTATCGTTTCACGCTGACCTACTATCTTATCACCAGGATCGGTGACAAATTTGTTCACAACGATGTCATCTACAGTTCGCGTTACGGTGATCCGAATCATCTGCGTGCGAAAATCTAACCTATCAAAAACAAACATGGATTGGGCGCGTTTGCCTTTCAGGTTACGCCGCTGAACGACAGAATCAAAGGTTTCCCATTCACCGGTATCGGGATTTAAATAATCCATCTGAAAACGAAACAGGTTTTCGTTGTGAATGACAATTTTGCGGACTGGTTGCACTTCAGCAAATCGGATGACAAAGTAGCGGCTATTTTTTGCAGGAACGGTTGCCACAGTTTCAAAGTTTCCATCGTTTAGACCGGGGTGGTTTGCTTCGGTTCCGTAATTGGTGTGCGCGATATTTTCGCTGTACTGCGTTGATAATATCGCTGCAAGTTTGCATGCGCTTATATTTAAACAGATAAAAAGCAGGCAGAAAACGTAGAATAGGTTTTTTCGGAGCGTAGTACTTATTCGTGCCATTTTGTTTCCTCCAGAAATTCTACATCAAAATGATCTACAATCCCCATAATGAGTTCGCGGATAGGGGCGTTTTCTACACCGAAAACCTCTTGTGCCACGCCGGGGCCTGCCCCGACAATTACCGTATCACCTTCACCTGCGCCAACATAATCCACAGCGATTGTTGGTGTGCGGACAAGTTCTGATCTTAGACTCAACGGCTGAACAAGCAGCAGCGTGCGATTTTGATATGCTGGGTGCTTAAGTACAGATACGGCTTTCCCGATTACTTTTGCAAGGTACATAAAAACCTACAAGATTTATAGTAAAACCAATAATTAATGGGACACTTCTGTAGTGTAACCTGTTAGTTTGCAACCTTATGACACAAACTAAATGAAGATTAATTTATTAATTCGGTAATTTTAGAGAAAACTCCGATGCGGTTAGGAAACCGCATCTACCGGGTTTGGGTAAAATAAATATTACCGAAATATTTTCTTAAACTTCATACAGTTTGTGCTACATAAAATGTAAACTAAGCGGGGCTATGATGAAACTTTATTCGATTCTTCAAGCAGTGTCAGAGAATCAACGATACCAACAATTGCCACATCTACCGGCATTCGCCTCCCGGGTATAACACCTACAGCATCTCCTCCGGTAACGATGTAGACTATTTCCCCTACCCCTGCGTCTTGTAACGTATCTACTGCGACAAGAGGTTCGGAAATAGGATTGTGTTTTTCATCCAAAGGTTGCACGACGAGAAGACGTGTGCCTTCTAAACTCGGATCCTTTCGCGTTGCAACAACGGTTCCAATAACTTTTCCTATGTCCATTAGTATAATCTCAATTCCATTTAATTCATTATTTTTAAATTCAAAACTACTATTTGATGCCGTACTCGTTTAGTTTTGTATGTAGTGTATTTCGATTGATTCCAAGTATCTCTGATGCTTTGCTGCGGTTGCCTTCAGTGTGTTCTAAGACGATTTCAAAAAGCGGTTTCTCAAAAATCGATCGAATTACAGCATATAATTGCCCTACATCTGTTTCGGATTCCAAATACTGTTCCACTTCACCCTGGAGAAGTGTGTGAATTTGTTGATCAGGATTTTGGTTATCTATTGTGCTGTCTGAAATCGGTTTGTCAAAAATTTGTGAAAAGTGTTCAGTAAGTAACATCTGCCCAGAACACATTACAAGCGCACGTTTGATAGCGTTCTCAAGTTCACGGACATTGCCGGGCCACTCATATTCAATAAGTTTCTTTATTGTCTCAGCGGAAATCCCTATTTTTGGCAGTTGATATTCCTGTGCAAAGCGGCTTGTAAACAGGTCAATGAGTTCTGGAATATCCTCTTTCCGTTCTCTGAGAGGCGGTAGCGTAATAGTGATGACATTCAGGCGGTAGTAAAGATCGTCACGAAATGTTTTTTGCGATATTGCTGTATCAAGTTGTCGATTAGTTGCAGCAATAATACGGACATTTACAGACTGTGTTTTATCACTACCCACTGGTTCTATTTCTCGTTCTTGTAGCACGCGCAACAATTTCATCTGCACATCAATGGGCAATTCTCCCACTTCGTCAAGAAAAATTGTGCCACTATCGGCTTGTTCAAATTTTCCCTTCCGATCAGCATGCGCATCTGTAAACGCACCTTTGACATGCCCGAAAAGTGTGCTTTCAATAAGACTGGGTGGAATAGCGCTGCAATCAACTACGACAAAAGGGTTTTCGCTGCGTGGACTATTTTCATGAATCAGTTTAGCAACTAATTCTTTGCCAGTACCACTTTCCCCCATAATGAGCACGGTTTCGTCACTGAATGCAGCGCGCCCAATTACCTGATAAACAGTTTGCATGGCAGGACACTGCCCTACCATTTCACCCTGTCCATCAACATCAATTGAAGTGGTCGATGCCTTAATATTCTTAGTTTGGTTGGAAGCTGAGGCCGCGCGCGACACGAAGTCTAACAACTGTTTTAGGTCAATCGGTTTAGTAAGGTACCAATAAGCTCGTCGTTTTGCTGCATCAATTGCTGTTTGTGTTGTGCCGTGCCCTGTAATCACAATAATAGCCGCTGCTGGATTCAGCTCTTGAATAGATTCTATCAATTCTAATCCGTCAGCATCTCCTAAAAAAATATCGAGCAGAATGACATCAAACGCGTCTTTTTGCACACAATCAATCGCCTCTTTTCCGTTTCGTGCTTTGACTGTGTGGTATCCTGCCTTATTAAGCGCGGCACTTAAGACTGAACGTAGACTGTGGTCGTCATCGGCAATGAGAACTGAATAGGACATAATTTTTGCTCACTTTTTTTTGGCTGTCAGTTTTCGGCTATCAGCAGTCAGTTAATTCACACATCATTGCTAAAGTCCCCGGTAGGCGAGGTTTCCTAACCTCGCTGGTACAGAGCGCTAAGTAATTCTAAAAAATTAAATTGTGCGGGGAAGCGATATGATAAAAGCAGTACCAGTTGAGAGATCAGCGTCAACTTCAATACTGCCCCCATGTTCTGCTAAAATCTTCTGGCTAATGTAAAGTCCAAGCCCTGTTCCCTTCTGTTTTGTAGTATAAAACGCATCAAAGAGATTTGAAACATCGCCTGACGGAATACCCGGACCCGTATCTTGAAAACGGATATAAACGTTTTCAGATTCCGCTTGTGTGTACGTCTGAATTGTCAGAGTGCCTCCATCTTCCATCGCTTCCATTGCATTAGAAAACAGATTCAGCACAACTTGTGTTATACCGTCTTGATTGATATGCACTGATGGACACTTTCCATATTCACAAACAACCTTGATATTGTGCCGGTCAAATTCGGGCTGATAGGTAGCAAGGCAGTTATCAAGTAACTTGTGAACATCACAAAGTTCCGCATCCGTCATTGCTGATTTACCAAAGGCGAGTAGTTGCTCAATAGATCGGTTAAGCCGGTCTACCTCTTTGATAATGATTGCGGTATATTCGTCAATTTCTGCTTGTTCATCTTTAGACAACTGTGCAAATCGGTCAGTTGGTTCACTGAGCAGTTGTGTTGCTAACCGTATACTGCCGAGCGGGTTTCGTACTTCGTGTGCTATAGTGGTTACCAATTTACCGAGTGCCGCCAACCGTTCTGACTGTACCAGTGCATCAATCGTCTGCTGGATTTTAACCCGCTGTGCAATGATTGAGGCAATAATTGTTAGTACCTGTTCGTCTTCAGATGCCGAAAGTTCATCTTTCGCTTTGTCAATCGTCAAAGTTCCGATAACTTGTTCCTCTACAAAAACAGGTAGCACCCAGAAGGCGATAGTATCTTTAGATTCAACTCGTTCAGGAGGAAAAAGTTTGACAGATGGTGTAGGGATGCGTTGTTGCGGAACGCCAATCGCTTTGCCATCTGCAAGAACTCTTTTCTCAATTTCTTCTATTTGGTGATCAGTCCCACGTTTTTGTTCTGCTGCTGTTAATCCTAAAATCACTTCAACGGATGTAATCATCTCCCCATTTTCGTAAAGGTTTAAGGTGCCACGATAGATTCCAAGTCGTTCTGAAAGAATTTCAATAATCCTTTGAAAAAGTTCTTCAAATTCAAGGGCATCATTTGCTGCTTGGCTCACCTCAAAAAGGATGGATAGGTCGCGCACCCGTTTTTCCAAAGTGATCTTTGCCGTGCTGATTCTATCCATCTCTTTAGCACGATTCAAACGCTGGATCCGCAGTTGACGAATCGTCCTAACAAACAGAAACGCCACAATTGGATATAGGAACGCTACAGTAAAACCTTCTATTTGTTGTGGATGTTGTAAAACATATATCCAATTAGCAGCGGTTGTCAATCCAAGCAGTAAATTTTGGTTACGCGAACTTTCGTAAATCGCCGCTAACAGCATCACACCGTAGTAAAGGTGTGAAACGGTGAAATAGTAGTGATGCGTTCCTGATACATATATAAAAATATTCGCACACAGTACACCGAGTGCTAAAAATAACGTTCTCATGGGACGTTTACGCGCAGTTGCAAGTTACAATCCTTCCAGAACGGCGTTAATCCACTTGCCATTTCAAAAAATTTGCCAACATTTTTAAACCGACACGACCGCTTTTCTCCAGATGAAATTGTGTTGCTATCAGATTGTTGTGGGAAATTACACTACAGAATTCAAGACCGTAGGTCGTTTTCCCGATAGTCGTTTCTTCCACCTCTGGCACAGGATAATAGGCATTGACAAAGTAAAAGTGAGCAGGATTCGGCACGTCTTCAAAGATTTGATGTGGACGAACTTGCCGGACTTCGTTCCACCCAATCTGGGGTACTTTGAGTCGGTTATGTGCAGGGTATTTTTTCACGTGACCGCGAAGCAGCCCGAGGCACTTGGTGTCCTCCTCTTCACTGTGTTCAAAAAGGATTTGGATACCGATACAGATGCCTAACATCGGTTTACCAGATTCGTAAAATTTAAAAAGCACATCGTCAAGAGAACGGTCTTGCAAGTTTCCCATAGTCGCTTCTGCAGCACCGACTCCGGGAAAAATCACGCGTTCTGCATTGAGAATAACTTCAGCATCATCCGTGATCTGATTCTCATAGCCGAGTCTATCCAAAGCACGGGCAACACTTGTAAGGTTTCCAGCTTTGTAGTCTATTATTGCAATCATTTATATTTACTCTAACACATTCTGCTTTTTCAATCAAGCGATATATTGTGTCTGCGTGCCAGTGTCTTTAGTTGAATTGTCCGCACCGCAGAGCAGTTGTAGGTTATAAGATAATTATTACCACTATTTATTAGACATTATAACGTTTTAATTGTGAGTTCGTCCGTTGGATTTCGCCTTGCTCTACCCATAACTGGCAACTTATGGAATCCAAATATGGGGCCCTCTTTAGTCCCATATGAAGATTAATTTATTAATTCGGTAATTTTCTATCCGTACGAGGCAGGTGTGTCCCCTGCTGGCGAGGTTTCCTAACCTCGCCACATTACCGATTCATTTCTTAAACTTCATATAAAGGGGTTAGAGGGATTAAAAAGTCGGCATTTCAACGATTTAACCCTCTTATCAGGGACTTTATAGTCCAAACCACAATTACCTGGACATTGGCGAGGTTAGGAAACCTCGCCAGCAGAGGTAGACACCTGCCTTGTGCAGACGGAAAATTACCGAATTAATAAATTAATCTTCATACAGTTTGCGGTAAAGAAGTGTCCCATTAATTGTCCGTTTTACTATAATGTTTATTAGATAGGTGTTACTTAGACGGGACATCCTTCACACAACGGAACCCGCGGAAGACGCTGGTGTAGTGCTGTACTCCCCAGTCCCGGTAGTAGACTCGAAGGAACATCCCGTTATCGCTCCAGCAGCCGCCCCTTAAAACGCGATTTTTCTTGCTGATAACTTTGAAACTATTGATTACCTCTTCACGTGTGCCACCTGAAAATGGGTTTTCATGGGCAGATTGTGCGTAGAAGTTAGGATCATATTCATCAAGACACCATTCGTAGACGTTCCCAGCCATATCGTATAGACCGTACCCGTTGGGTGGATATTGCCCAACAGCAATCGGCTCGTTGATATGCCGTGCGTAGTTTGCACGGGTTGCATCAATTGTATCACCCCATGGATATGCTTTCCCGACGAGTCCACCACGCGCTGCTTTTTCCCACTCCGCTTCTGTCGGTAGCCGCTTGCCTGCCCATTCCGCGTAAGCCATTACTGCGTACCAACTGACATAAATAACCGGATGGTCAGCTTTGCCTTCGGGATAGGTATTCCCGTCCCAGAGTCGAAGGTATAAACTGTCGTGATATTCCGCCGCAATGTTATCTTTTTGCCACTGCGGATTGGCATCGACGAAAACCTTATATTGCGCGTTTGTCACCTCATAGATGTCTATGTAGAATGCATCTACATAGACAGTCCGCACTGGACGTTCATTGGCATCCCCTTGGTTACTGCCCATTTCAAATTCGCCCGCAGGTATTAGCACCATACCTACAGGAACATCAATGAAAAATGAGTCAATAGGTTGAGGATGTCCTGTGGTACAACCCGATAAAATAATAAGAATGACGATGCACACGATTCCTTTTTGAGCCATTTATTATTCCTCCAATTTCTTTTGTGTCCACAGGTTCGTGGACAGATTAACGCTGTTTATTCACAAGGTAAATCCCTGCTGCCACCAATCCAGTCCCTATCAGGACACTGGTTGTTAGTTCCTCGCGTAAAAATAAGATGCTAAACAGAACACCCGATACTGGCATCAGAAAAGAGAAGACAACCAATTTGCTTGCTTTGTATTTCCTTAACACTGATGTCAAAACTAAAAAGCAGAAGCCGGTAATAATCCATCCTTGATACAATAATCCTGTGCAACTTTCCAGCGTCCATTTGATCGGTTGCCCACGTTCAAAGATGTAGGTAAGACATAGAAAACAGGGAATACTTAAACCCAAGAGCCAAACGAGAAGCCTGTGAGAGTAAATATCCTGAACGAACACTTTCGTGAGCGTAATACGGAGTCCTAAGAAACAGGCTGCAAGAAGGACAATCAGATCACCGATGAAGTACTTTGTAATGTTACCGCTTTGCAGATTTGGTGCAAGCGTTACAAAGACTCCGATGAAGGCGGTTAGAATCCCTAATATCTTTTTTGGAGTAAGTCGATCATTTGGTAACCAGAAATGCCCGAACAGCACTGTAAACAGTGGGTAAAGCGTGAAAAAAATGGTGGAGCGGGAAGCTGTTGTAAGGTGGGTGCCGACATTCAACGTGATTGTATGTCCTATGTAAAGCACCGCAATTATAAGCAACCGAGGCAGTTCCTTAAAACGCATCCGCATCGATATTCCATAATAGAACCCTATTCCGCCAACAGCGATAATTCCTAATATACAGCGGAAGAGTGCCATCATCAGTGGCGGAAAGCCTTTCAGACCAAGTTTAACAGAGAACGCCCCGCCGCCGATAAGGGAAACGATGAATAGGACAAGCGCAATAATCTTGCCAGGAGGATCTTCGTTTCTAAATTCTTTTTCCAGCATAAATAAAATCCCTGATTCGATGGAGATCCATTAAGTTTGCCTAAAAAGTCAATTTCCTCCGAATTTAGTCCCGTGAATCAACGCCAAATGCGCGTTTGGAATTTGACACCTCGGACATTCTGTAGGAGCGAGCTTCGCTCGCGACCATTCGTCCTTTGTTGCGAGCAAAACTCGCTCCTACAAAAAAAATCTTGTATTTTTTCTTAAATTGACAGTTACATGTTTCGCTTCGCTCTATCCAATCTATCAACCCCTTTTCTTATGTCACATCTGTTTATTGCAACACGCCTTGCTCTTTCAAGCGGGCGATGAGTTGTGCCTGCGTGCCAGAGCCTTTCGTTGAATTACACGCACCGCAGAGCAATTGTAGGTTATCCTCGTGGTCTGTGCCGCCTTGCGATTGTGGTACGATGTGGTCAATCGTCATGTTCCGAAACGGAAATTGAGTTCGACATCCGTTACATAACCCCTCCTGTTTACCGAACAACGTATGTTTGTGTGTGCGATAGTTGGGGAGTTTCTCGCTCCGTTTCGGGATGTCGGTGCGATGGATAACGTCTCCGAACATGCCGACCTCGTTCTCCAGACGCACACGCACAAGGTCAACCGCTTTCGGAGATATGTCAATACCGATCCAGTGCCGTTGTAGACGTTCCGCTGCGACACAAGTTGTGGCACACCCACAGAACGGGTCTAACACGATATCGTCTTTGTTACTACTCGCTTTGATGATGCGCTCTAATAACGCTACAGGTTTTTGCGTGGGGTAGCCTGTGGATTCTTTTGCTTGACTATTTAGAAGTGATATATTCCATACATCATTGAGCGCTTTGCCTTTTGGTGAAGAAACATCGTATATCTTTCTACCTTCCTGCATCCAGATGGGTAACCTAGCTTTCACCTTTGGGTTTTCTCTGTCATATATGCGAACAATTTTCTTTCCACCACTTGATCCTGCATTATATCCAGCAGAAATCAATTGCTTTTGGCGGTTTGTTAGTTCACCGTATTGTTTATTGAAGGTGTAATTATCTGCGGCGGCATACATCATAATGATGTCGTGATTGCGCTGGAAGTAACGGGCAGTATTTGTCCATTTCTCATAATGCCACACAATTTCATTTCTAAAGTTTTTCCTGCCGAACACAGCGTCCATTAGCGTTTTCAAATAGTGACTCGCAGTCGGGTCGCAGTGCAGGTATATGCTGCCTGTCTTTTTGAGGACGCGTTTCATTTCTAACAACCGCACCGCCATCATTATCAGGTAAGACTTCATGCCTTTGCCGTGTGTCAACTCGGCTGCGTGGATGGCTTGGTAGAGCGCGGGTTCTCGGTCAGCTATCTCGCCGTGCCATGCGTTGTCTACATCGGAGAGCGTCCATGTGTCTTTGAACGCAGCACCAGCTGCCTCGCTGCCAATCGGCGCAGCATAGTTGCGGTTAGAGTTAAACGGCGGGTCAAGGTAGATAAGGTCTATGGACTCGCTGTCTATTCCGCGTAGGATGGGGAGGTTGTCATGGGAGAATATGGTGCGGTTTTGGACGTTCATTTTAAAAGTTTAAAATTATTCTGATATTCAGAATATTTCTCTTTAGGACAAATTTCATTCTTAACTTTACCAGCAAGCTGAATTGACCATTTATCATTTTTACCCATTGGTGCATATTTCTCAAGTTTAAGTGAAGGCATTATCCAATAAGTATCAATATGTTCAGAATAAAATATATAAAAATATGTATCCCTCGGATCAACCCTCTTGCCGCCCGCAAATACCCCTCCCCTACTAATTTCGACTTGTTTTGATCTGGCTTTGATTTGGATATCTAAGTATCTATTATCATCTATCCTAAGAACACAATCTATTTGTTTGTCATCAACTAAAGGCATATACACATCATAACCTTGTTTTAGCAGCTCTGTGACTACGACATATTCTTGAATTTTCCCAATTCGTGCATTGCTTATTTCAGATTTGCCCATTTTTATACCCTTCTCCGTTAGCGCGGAATTTAACGTCTCCCGCAGTTCATTTATTTCTCGACGGGATAGATTTTGAATACTTCCATAATGCCCTATCAAGTGTTCGCATACACACATTGTTTTGAGTTGCTTTTTCACGGCAAAACTTAACATAATCCAACCAAAACGGATACGATGTTCTGTTTTTCCACGGTAGTCCCACGGACCAAAGCGCGTGTTTATCAAGGATAGGATATCGATTATTGTCAAATAGATGTAGGATTACTGATGCAGTCGCCTCACCTATACCATACAACTTTATACAGTATTTCAGTTTTAAGGAGTCGTCTGTGGTTGCCAAAGCTTTTTTAGTAACTTTTTTTACTTCGTGTTCACTGTTTTCTAAGACTGCCTCTGCCTTTTTAAAACGGGAAAAGGCTTGTAATTTCCAATCTGCCACTTTATATAATTCTTCTTTATTTAGATATTCTCGTTGTTGAATCTCATTTTTCAGGTCAATAATCACTTCTTCCTGTATCCGTTTTTCTTCAGACAACTCTCTCATGTATTCATTCGCCCAACATACTATTTCGGATTCGGGAAAACGTAATTTCAAGTTCATAATAATGTGCCTCCATTAGTGAGAGGGTTATCGTCTCCCGAGGGTTTATCGTGTGAAAATACGGTAGATTCTAGACGTTCACAAGTTGTTGCTGAAGTAGAGTTTGTTCATTGGTTAATCTCAAAAGAATACCCACATTTTCAATATTGAATAGTATCATGTACACGGAGCACCCAGTATAATTTTTCAAGATTTTCGCGCAACCACTGAAACTCTATACGCCAATTTTCACTTCGACTAAAATCAACTGAATATTTTGATACGACAAGTCTATTGGTGCTTGGGAGAGACAAGGAGCTCAAACCATCAAGGTCAAATAAGCTCTTAATTTTATCCATGTGTCCTTCCATCACTTTGTAGTGCGTCTCCAAATACTCTGAATTTGAATCTATCACAAGTGCTGCCCGAATGGTAGCATTAGAACATTCATCTTCTTTAATCTCTATCGCTGCAGAAAGATATATGTGGCGAAAATCACCTTTTTTGTAACCGCAATCATAACCAATGTATTTTCCATCATACTTATCCTTACTAAAATCATCAAGAATGAGGATGCTACTGTTACTACTGATATATTCAATAAAGGTCTTTCTAATTGTCTTGAAGTCAATATCCTTGTGATCAACGGTTTTTTTACTTCCACCGAACATATTTCTGATAAGTGATGACATAATATTTTTTCTCCTTTGGTAGTTAGGCGAGGTTTAACGTCACCCGCAGGTTAGTTGTTAAAGGAATAGCGTTTGTTCACTCACTAATACTAATTTAACATGAACTCGGTCCAAGCAATTTTTGTAGCAATTTAGTTTGCGTTCCACGGATGCACAAACTTTATGAAATTTAAATAAATATTTCGGTAATGTGGCGAGGTTAGGAAACCTCGCCAGCAGTCGACTGAAAGTGTCTATTTATTTCTAAACTTCACTACAGTTTGGGCTACAAAATAGGATTACTCAAAGAACTGAAGTTCTCCATCCTTGACGACCATTATAATCTGGTCATACAGTGCATCTCCGTCAGGATTGAAAGAGAACTTGCCTAACCTCCCTAAAATTGTGGGAAAATCTGTCGTTTGTGCAAGTGCGTCCCGAATGAGGGTCGGATCTGTCGATTGCGCTATCTTAATTGCATTGGCAAGCACATAGAGGGTTGTATACGACTGTGCCGCCCACGGTTCAGGTTGAATACCATATTTCGCCTGATAATTCCGAACGAAGGCTTGGTTTCCGGGTGCGTCAGATGTATTAGACCATCCGATAAAACCTATTGTCCCTTCGGCGGCATCGCCAGCCTTTTGGACTTCAGTCATGGTTAGATCAGGAGCAATAATCTTAATACTGTCGGGAACGCCTACCTCGGATGTTTGCGCGACAATCTGTGCTATTTCTTGCGAAAGTGCGGAGATAAAGAGTGCATCAGGTTGGACCGCTATTATATTGGTTAATTGCTGAGAAAAATCGGTATCGCCGGTTTGGAAGGTTTCCATGGTTAGAATCTCGACTCCGATTGCCTCAAGTGCTGTCTTTAGCACTTCATTGCTATTTTTGGCGTAGACATCAATCTCATCATATATCGTTGCTACTTTTTTATAGCCAAGTTTCTCCTGAGTTGCCATCAAACCGCTGGGAATACTTATATTTGTGGCGAGACTGGTGCGGAAGATAAAATCCCCGATCCCGCTCAAACCTGCAGCGGAGGAGACCGAACTGAAAGCGATAACTCCGCTTTCCTGCGCAATCGGAGCAGCCGCTTTAAGATGCGTTGAGATAGCAAGCCCGACTATAGCAGAGACGCCTTGATCCACCAAGTGCTGTACAGCTTCCTTCGCCCCCTCTGGCGTGCTCTGATCGTCCACAGTGGTAAATGTGAGCTGGACATCACCGCGGTTGTTAATCTCTTCTCGTGCCAATTCAAAACCGCGTTGCATAGCAAACCCATACGCCTCGGCATGTTGCCCTGTCAGTGCCACGACAACACCGATGGGAACATCTTCATTCACTATCTCATTCTCTTTGTTATCAGACGTTTTACAATTGAAAAGTCCGACAGTCAAAACAGCAACTGCTAACACATATACGAATGTTATGATTCTTTTTTTCCTCATGCCAATTTCCTTTATTTTCCCATAAAAATTTTAAGGTTTTTTGTTCATTTACGTATACCAAATTAACTTGATAGCGTTTGCAGTTGTTTGCGAAGGTTCGCCATTTCAATTGCGGTTACCGCTGCTTCAGCCCCTTTGTTTCCTGCTTTTGTGCCAGCACGTTCAATCGCTTGTTCAATCGTATCTGTGGTGATAATTCCATAGATAATCGGAATACCAGTATTCAGAGAAACTTGCGCGATGCCTTTAGCACTTTCACCTGCAACGTAATCAAAATGCGGTGTAGCACCGCGGATAACAGCACCGATACAGATAAGCGCATCGTATCGGTTACTTTCAGCAAGTTGTTTGGCGATACTTGGCGTTTCAAAGGCACCGGGAATCCACACGACATCCACTTCATCCAAGTTACCGCCGTGGCGTTTAATGGCATCAAGTGCGCCATCCAAAAGTTTTGTCGTGATGAAACTGTTAAACCGACTGACAATAATTCCGAATTTGAGTCCGTTGCCGTTTAAGTCACCTTCATATATGTTTGGCATATTTCTTTTTAATCCTGAAAGAAGATAATTGTTTGTTTTAACCTAAGTTGTTACTTTGTAACACAAATTTTATGAGAATTAAATAAATATTTCGGTAATTCTAATTTTCTCAAAACCCGGTAGGTTCGGTTTCCTAACCGAACCGAATCTGCCTCAATTCCCTTTATAGAAGGTTTTCGCGTAGGATCCGGTTCGGTTAGGAAACCGAACCTACCGAATTTGGATAATTTACCGAATTAATAAATTATCTTCATAAAGTTTGCGGTACAAAAATCGCTTGGACCGAACTTACGTTAATTTAGAGGAGATGTCCAAGTTTTGTCCGCTTCGTTTGTAGATAACTTTGGTTAAAAGGATTCGGTGTCGTTTGTAGGGGTATCTGTTCAACGATTTCCAATCCATAACCTGATAATCCTCTGACTTTATGAGGATTGTTTGTCATAAGCCGCATTTTTTTCACGCCTAAATCAACGAGAATTTGCGCACCGATACCGTAGTCACGCAAATCAGGCGGAAATCCGAGACGTTCGTTTGCTTCAACAGTGTCCAACCCTTCATTGTCTTGGAGATGATAAGCACGAATTTTGTTCTTAAGTCCCATGCCTCTACCTTCTTGGCGCATATACAACAGCACACCCCGTCCCTCTTTCTCAATATTTTGCAGCGCAATTTGGAGTTGTTCACCACAATCGCAACGGAGTGAACCGAAGACATCGCCTGTAAGGCATTGCGAATGCACCCGAACTAATATAGGACTACCATCGGCAATTTCACCTTTGGTCAACGCAACGTGTGTATCAGTTGGTTCACCCGGCGTTGGTCCTCCGTCAACATTGCTCTCATAAGCGTGTAGTTTGAATTCTCCGTGATCAGTCGGGATTTCTGCTGTTGAAACCTGTTTAATCAGAGTTTCGGTGCGGCGGCGATACGCGATAAGGTCAGAAATGGTGATAATTTTGAGGTCGTGATGTTGTGCGAATTCAAATAGCTCAGGGACACGCGCCATCGTGCCGTCATCGTTAAGGACTTCACACAGAACACCTGCTGGGTATAATCCAGCGAGACGCGCTAAATCAACTGTTGCTTCTGTGTGCCCTGCACGGCGTAGCACACCGCCCGGTTTTGCCTCTAATGGAAAGATATGCCCCGGCCTCACAAAATCAGATGGGACAGCATTTTCATCAACAAATTTGCGAATGGTGAAGGCTCTTTCTTGAGCAGAAATCCCAGTGGTAACTTCCTTCGCGTCAATCGTCACAGTAAACGCAGTCTGCATCTGTGCTGTGTTGTCCATGACCATCGGATTGAGTTGGAGTTCAGCGAGACGTTCGGAACAGGTGGGAAGACAGATCAATCCGCGCCCGTGCTTTGCCATAAAGTTGATGGCTTCTGCCGTTACCTTTTCTGCCGCCATGATGAGATCACCTTCATTTTCGCGGTCAGGTTCGTCAACAACAATAATCATCTCACCTGCTTTAATAGCAGAAAGTGCTTCTGGAATGGTACTAAATTTCATAATACTTTCTCGCCTTCGATTCCTTAACCGTAACGTGAGTTTGATAAATCCGATAGGCTTTCTAAGCCCGATTTAGCCTCCCTGGTAGGCGCGTTTAAAAAACGCGCCTACCAGGGGGAGTGGACTGCCTCACGTTAACCGTACCCATGTTTTTGTAAGAATTCTAAGTCTATCGTTTGTGATGATGGTACCTGGTTTTGCATCAGCGTTTCAATATAACGAGCCATCACATCAACTTCAATGTTCACGTTATCGCCGCTTCGTTTATCTCCAAGGGTCGTAACTTGTAAGGTATGCGGAATGAGCGCCACCTCAAACTTATTGTCAGATACGTTCGCGATAGTTAAACTCACGCCATCAACAGCAATAGAACCTTTATAGGCGATGTAAGGTTTAACTTTTGGACTGACTGTTACCTGCATGATTGAAGAAGTACCTTCGTTTTTCCACCCAGTGATAGTGGCAATTTCATCAACATGACCTAACACCAGATGCCCGCCAATACGATCACCTAACCGAAGCGAACATTCCAGATTGACACGCGTGCCAACTTTGCATGAACGTAAGGTGGTTCTGCGGAGAGTCTCCTCACTTATATCAGCAATAAACGTTCCTTGTTCAAGATCGCGGACTGTTAGACACGGACCATCAACAGCGATGCTATCACCTACTTTGGCATCTTCCAGCACCGTTCCGGCCTTGATTTTGACAGTTACGCCGCTGGATTGTGGGTGTACTTCAGTAATTGTGCCAATTTCTTCAATGATTCCAGTAAACATTATTTTACGAAATACCCTTCAATCAATAGATCACAGTCAAGTCGGGTGATAGTCAGCCGTTCTAATTTCGGTGCGTCCGCCAAACGTTTGATTCCTTCACCGTCAAGGACACCTGGTGCCTCTTTGCCCCCAATGAACTTAGGAGCGACAAAACACACTGCTTTATCCACAATACCGGATGCTAACGCACTCGCGTTGACTTTGCCACCGCCCTCTACCAAAATACTTGTTATGCCGCGTGCTCCTAATGTCTTCATCAATGTTTTAAAACAGACCCAACCTTCTTTTGCAGGCGTGACAATGACTTCAGCTCCGGCCTTCTCCAAAGTAGCGATATTTTCAGCAGATGCTTGCGGTGTAACAGCAATAATAACGCCCGCCTCGCTCTCCGAATTGAATATCTTTGCTGATATAGGTGTTCGCCCGTGCGAATCTAAAACAACCCGCGTTGCGTCTTTTCCCTGTTTGTTCGGCAGTCTCGTCGTTAGAGCAGGATTATCGCTTGTAATAGTGCCGATACCGACAAGAATTGCGTCTACTTCATCGCGGATCTCATGCGCTTTTTGCCGTGATGCCACAGATGTAATCCATTGCGATTCACCTGTGGACGTAGCGATTTTTCCATCAAGACTCATCGCCATTTTCAATATCACAAACGGGTAACCCGTTTTCACATGTTTTATGAAAATCTCATTTAGTTTTTCCGCTGCTTCTGCACACACTCCTACGTTAACTTTTATATCCGCTTCTTCTAACTGCTGGACACCTTTTCCTGCTACCTTCGGATTTGGGTCTAAATGCGCAGCAAAAACATGGACAATTCCCGCTTGAATGAGCGCGTCAGTGCAAGGCGGTGTTCGTCCCCAATGACAACACGGTTCAAGGTTTACATAGAGTGTTCCACCTTTTGCTTTCTCTCCTGCTGCGCGCAATGCGTGAATTTCCGCGTGGGGTTCACCTGCTTTCTGATGCCATCCTTCACCGACAATCTTGCCAGCATTCACAATCACCGCGCCGACAAGTGGATTCGGACTTGTGTGTCCTTTCCCTTGCTGTGCTAAAGCCAATGCCCGGTTCATAAACGCTATGTGCGTCTTGTTCATCGCATGCATCACCTACAATGCTGTCTATATGATATTATACCACATCTTCATCGCAATTCAAAATCATTTTATTGCTGTCTATTGACTCCAAGCATTCAAGCACCTCAGCATGATCCACCAAATCGAACTGATGCGACCCGATGTACATATATCGAATAATACCGAGTTTATCAATGAGAAAGGTTGCTGGTCGGGCGATGTTGTAAGCCTCAAAACTGAGCCAATGATAGACACCATAACTCTTGATGACGCTCCGATCTTTGTCAACTAATAACGGATACGTAATTCCGTTCCGTTCAGCAAATCCACGTAGTTCTCGGGGCCACTGTCCTGCAATTGCGATCAGTGTTGCGTTATGTTCTACGTAATCGTTGGAATGTTCTTGCACTGCAGCCAACTGGCGGCGGCTGTTTGGTCACCAGGTGCCTCGGAAAAAGGTTAAAACCACGTGTTGTTCATCGCGATAAGAGGCAAGTGATACAGTCTGCCGCCGATGTGATGGCAGTGAAAATAGGGGTGCAGTTTCACCTATATTGAGAATTTTGTTTTTGCGTGGCATAAGGGTATTTTCGCAGAAATTTTGGGATATGTCAAGTGTGTTAATCATTGACAATTATAGAATTATAAGGTATAATTTGCAAACAGTAATTAGGTATAATGGTAAAGTGGTTCATATAGAATTGTCGGTTTCTTGGATAAAGGATACATTAAACATGGCAAAACAGATAGCATTTTTCAATCACAAAGGTGGTGTTGGTAAGACAACAATCACTTTTAATCTCGGTTGGATGTTGGCAGAAAAAGGGAAGAAAGTCGTTATTGTTGACTGTGATCCGCAGTGTAATCTCACTGGTATGGTGCTTGGATTCAAAGAAGCTGAAGATTTCGAATCCATGTATGCATCAGAGGGTGTAACGAATATCCGTGATGGGCTTTCCCCAGCTTTTGAATCGCGCCCCGTCATCATTGAACCTGTAAAATGTGCCGCAATTAGTGGGCAACCAAATATGTACCTCTTACCGGGTCATATCGGCCTTGCAGAATACGATGTCACCTTGGGAATTGCACAGCAACTTTCCGGTGCATTGATGACACTCCAAAATCTGCCAGGGTCTTTGCATTATCTTTTTACCAAAACTGCTAAAAAATACAACGCGGATTTTATCTTAGTAGATATGAATCCAAGTTTGGGGCCGATTAACCAAAATTTGCTGACGACAAGCGACTATTTCATTGTGCCAATGTTTCCTGACTACTTCTCCTCGATGGCAACGGTGAGTCTCACATCAATCTTACCGAAATGGATCGCGTGGGCAAAACACTGTAAGAAGTTATCCTTGCTCCAAGACGCGATTTACCCTTTTCCAGACAAGCACCCCAAATTTCTCGGAACGATAATTCAAAATTATAATATCAGGAAAGGAAACCCTACTGCAGCGTTCCGGCAGTGGATTGAAGAGATAAAAATAGGAGTTGAAACAAGGCTGATACCTGCGTTACACGATAATGATATGCTACTTCCGAATGAATTATATAAAAAAGCACAGGAAATAGGATCGAATCCGGCCAAGTTTGATCTCCTTGTTAAAGATATATCCTACGGTTCAGTTGTAAGTCAACCGCTTCTTCAAGTTTCTGATTTCAATAGTTTAATTGCTCGCTCACAAAAATATAAAGCCCCAGTTTTTAATTTGACCGATGCCCAGCTTAAAGTAGTAGGGGTTGCACGTGAAAACACAAAGGAATCTATGGAAAGATTTCGTGCTTTATTCTCTGATGGCGCGGACCGCATAATCACCCTCACCGAAGATGCTTAATCCCATTGAACAATTTCGAGAAAATATAACACGGGTGCAAGGCATCAGCGGGTTGTATACGACACTTGATAATGCTACTACCGCCGCAGTAGACTTGACGGATCTATTACGCGCGCAAATCGTCATGATTGTTAGCGCGCTTGACCTCTATATCCATGAAATCACGAGAATCGGCATGTTAGAAGTCTATAACGGACAACGCTCACAGACAGATGCTTTTTTGCGGTTTCAAGTGACTTTAGAATCGGCAATGCAAGGAATTTCCAATCCACGTGTTAATGAATGGCTTGATACAGAAATTCGGGAAAAACATAGCCACCTATCTTTTCAGGATCCAGATAAGATTGCTGATGCCGTTAGACGTTTTTCATCATGTGAGTTATGGCCATCTGTTGCTAAACAGATTAATCTTGACGTGCAAGACGTGAAAAGTCGGCTGCGCGCAATAGTTGACCGTCGAAATAAAATTGCCCATGAAGCTGATTTAGATCCGAATTATCCTGGGACTATAACTCGTTGGCCAATCTCTCCTGCGGATGTGGCAAGCACCCTTCATTTTATTCAGAAAGTTTGTGAAGCGATTGATACTGTTTCCAATCAAAATTAACGGTTTGTGTTAGCTAACTATTTATTTTCATTCTTTTTACACATATTGAGCTTATGCTATACACATATCGTCCCTACCAAATCAACGCCAAATGCGCTTGGCAGAATATGCTTTTGGTATTCTGCATGATTTGTCGGGACTAAAGAGTGTCCCAACCAATGAAGAATATTTACACAAATCTTTATTTATGTAAAACAATTGGTTACTAAAAGTTATTTAGCGCAACTCGTTAATCAAACGCAAACTTTGTCCGAAATTCGCCTAAAACAAAAATTCCGCCACCATAAAACACCATTGCTAACGGAATCAGAATCCAAATAGACAGAATTCCCTTCAATAACATCAAACCTACTCCCATTGCAGCAGAAAGAAGAATGGATTTGAAAATAAAACGTGTTTCAGTAAGTTTAGCAATCCGTTTTGAAATATAACCAAACCCAATGACAAGCAGATATACTTCGCTGGTAACCATTGCAATTGCTGCGCCGACGTGGCTAAAACGCGGAATTAGCACCAGATTCAAACCGATATTCAGAAGTGTTGTTGTCCCCATCAGAACTGAAAACGCGCGCCGTTTATCGGCAGCACGTAGCATCGTTAAGACAACAGTTGTCAAAAAAATCAGTCCGCCCGACCCGCTTAACCAACGCAGTGCTGTTGCGATTTTCTCTAAAGTTTCTGGTGTATAGGTCGTAGGCAATATAGCGGTAATTTCGTGGGAAAGTGCTGCGAGCCCAACGGCTAACGGCACGCCACAGATCACCATCCACCGCACACCGAATGTGTATGCGTCAGGTAATCTATTCCGCTTCTTTTCATAGGCACGTGATAGCACAGGAAACATCGCACCCATCATAAACGCCCCCGGTAAAGTCGTGAACGCATTGACAATCGTATACGCTAAACCATACCACGTATTCGCATCTATACCATCGGGACTCAGTTTTGAAAGCATAATTGCATCAATCCGAAAATAGATAAGATTGAATAGATTACCGACAGCAAACGGTAGTGCCTGCTGCATCAGTACCACTACGATCCGACGGCTCGGTTTGAATCGGAGCAGCGTAAAACGGAATCGGGTGAATCCGATGCTCAGAATTAGGTTAATACCGCTCGCTATTAGCATCACCTGACACACATTTACAAGTCCATATCCGAGTAAAATTGCGCCACCGCCACCGAGAAAAAAAGCACCACGTTCTGCAACCACCGTCCATGCTTCATACTTCATCTCTTCATGGGCGCGGAAAACGCATCTATAGAGTTGTGCAATGGAATTGACAATTTCTGCCAATCCTAAATAGATTATCATGGTCACGATTACTGAGGTATATCCGAGAGATATACCACTGATAATCATGAGCGTGTATGCTACAACTGATAAAATGAGGCGGACGAGGAGTGTGTTGCCGAGATAGTGCCGCGTTTGGGAGAGGTTTAGTGTCATCTCCCGCACTAACGGGTTGTGTATACCAAGCTCTGTCAGGCTTCCAATAAGGTTTGTTAGGGCGATTGCAACAAAATAGCCGCCGAATTCGTTCTCCGTAAAAAAACGAGGCATCAACCAAAGCGTTAGAATGAGTGAGCCGAGGCGACCAATAAGATGTGCGCTGAACAGTGTAGATGTGTTTTTGAAAATACGGTTCATTTCATGGAAAAGCGAATTGAAAAATAGGCGGGTTATTCAGGAATCCGTTGTGAGTTGTTAATACAACCCGATTCTAACATAATTCGGTACTAAAGTCCAGTAACTATCGCTGTCACCGTGCTTCAGGCGTTGCGCACCAAGTTTTGCAATCGTTGCGCCGCGTGGTACGTTAAAAATTGCATCTGCAAAACAGCCTGTCTTATCAAGTCGCTCACGGATTGCGTCTCCATAAGGCACAAGTCCGTCACCAACGAAGGTGATAATAGAATCTGATGAAATATGGCTATCCAGTTCGTCTAAGAACGCATCAATCGGTAAGCAGAGATCATCGGTGAGACGTTGCCATTTTGCGCCACCGTGGAAGATACTGCCATAGATCTCATTCCGCCGAGCATCCAGGATCGGGCAGACAAACCCATCTGTCCACCGCAAATTATACGCAATAGCCTCTAAAGTTGACACCCCGACGATTGGTTTGTCAACAGCATAACAGAGCGACTTTACTGTTGCAACGCCAATACGGATACCGGTAAACGACCCAGGCCCAATACCGACAGCGCAGCCATCTAAGGCATTCGGTGTAATTTCTCCCCATTTAAGGACAGTGTCAATTGCGGGCATCAGCCTGGAGGAATGGGCTTGGACAATATTAAGAGTATGTTCAGCGACTATGTTGTCGTCATCTATGAGGGCAACGCTGCCGATAGGGGTTGAGGTGTCAATGCCTAATATTTTCATCTTTTCTGCAGACCTGATATTTCTGCTTAAATCCTTCCAATGAAAGAATACGTGGCTTGATAGCAGAGAGCAAAGTGATATTAAGCCTCTGCTTTGCAATTTCAATATATTCTGCCTCTTTTTCACAGAGAAAAAAATATCTTTCATGAGTCAGAGCAACGTGCCCAACAGTCCCACTGCCTCCAAATGGGTCAAAGACGAGATCACCTTTAAAAGAATAAAACTGAATAACGCGCGCAGCCAATTCAGGTGGAAAAATTGCGGGATGGACTTTGTCAGTTGCAGGATTGATCTGCCAAACATTCGTTTTTTCATATTCACCCATAACTTTACTTGCGGCAATTGTTTCGTCGTCATACTGACGTAGATTCCAATCAATCAACTTGTCTGTTTTTTTACGGTACACCATAACGCTTTCAGTGACTGAATTCGCCTTATAACCGAGGGGTTTACGATGTTGGAAAAATCCACCGTTTCGATTCTTCGCGGCGTATTCTGGTTTTACCCATACGATGTCGTCAATAAACTCCCATCCGATTTCGGTGAGGCGTGGGTGAATGTCGTAAGGGATAGCATAGCGTTTGCTGGAATGGGCGCGGCTAATGCGTGGCACAATAATAGGTGATGTGTTCAGAACAAAGAACCTTCCCTCTTTCGTAATACGATGTGTTTCCTTGAATATAGCAGTCAAAAAATCAAGATACGCCTCATAACTCGGAAAAATAGTGTAGTCGCGCGCATTGTAATACGGTGGCGATGTAAAAGTGAGATGGATAGATTCATCCGGAATAACTTTTAGCACATCTTGAACATCGGCACGGACCATGACATTTTTTAATGCGTCTGAACTGGCAGGGTGGTTTCGCGTTTTGGCGGTTTCTGTCCGTCCAGGGACCTTTAACTCTCTCGCTATCTGTTCCCGAATTAATTCATTAGGGTGTTCAGCAAGGGATGCTAACGCTGATTGGACTTCCGGGTGTTCTCTGAAGTAAAGTAATCCGCGTAGTGCCTGCAGTATAATCTTTGGATCAGCATCCGTAGTAAATTGGGTCAAAATCGGAATTGCGTTTTCTGTTTTGAGTCTGCCTATTGCTGATACGGCTTCGCGTCGAGCAATTGTATTTTTTTCGGTTTTGGCAAATGCGACGAGTTTCGTTAAAAAACGTATGTTTTTTAGCTTTCCAACATTTTTTACTGCAAGACATCGTATTTTCGGATTTTGGTGTTCCAGTAAAGGCACAAACAACTCACCATCAAAATCCTCTGGTAGTTTGCCGATGTTTTTGAGCGCAAAAAGCAGCTGCTGTTCCTCATTGGTTGGCGCGAGGACGACAGAAAAAAAAGGAGAATTAGGATTCAATTTTTCGTTGGTAATTTCGGTTTTGGTTATCATGAGAACTCCCTAATTCATCTTTGCAAGTATCTTTCGGAGCATCTGAATATTCTCAATCACATGTTCTTCGTTGAATGGGCTTTCTGTACCATCTAAATATGTCTCAAAAGCGGTCAATGCTTCATTATAATTACCTACCAGATAAAAGAGATTTCCGAGGCGGCGGTATGGAGTCATATATTGTGGTGTAAGCCATGTGATACGTTTAAGTGCTTGAATTGCTTTGTCGTATTCGTCCTCATCAGTATATATCCGTGCCAAATTACGTAAGATTCGAGCTAACGTCTCCTTATTTGCATCTTCATTGAGCGATCTACGTTGTAGTTCTGCCTCATCTCCGTATACGATTTCCAGCTTCATTCGGAGTGCTTCCTCCGAGATAATTCGACCTTCGTCACCTAAATCTAAAAAAATATCAAAATGCTTGAATTTATATTTGACAATGCATTGGGAGGGCACATTTACTGCTGAAAGTGGCAAACCCGCTTTCCGACCGATTTCAATATAAAGCACGTAAAGCGTTACATCAATGCCGATTTTTCTATCAATCACATCATTCAGATAGTTGTTAGCGGGATCGTAAAAACCGACAATCTCTCTTTTGAATCTGTTTTCCGTAAAGAAATAGCGATTGTATTCAGCGATCTGTTCGTGAGGTGGTGATGTTTCAGATATCCTCTCCCGCACTTCATCCGCCATTTCGCCTAATTTTTCAAGGTAGTCGTCGATATCAACATTCGGATATTCGCTTTGTGCAATAAGTAACGCACCGATTGCGAGTCCTACTTCACTATCTGGCTGATCTGCAAAATAAAAGAATACATCCATTTCACTATTTTTCATAATTTACCTGAAAACTAAAATTTATTTGCTTTTTACGTAGATATATGTTATCATTAAAAAAAGTTGGATCATGTGGGGGATTAGCTCAGTTGGGAGAGCACTTGCATGGCATGCAAGGGGTCACCAGTTCAAGTCTGGTATCCTCCACCATTTTTATTGCGATGTTTTGTCCTGTGATTGTTCTGCAGGGGTGTAGCATCGTTATTTTTTTGTCCTGCCCTTTATCTGTTTGTGTGCTTGTCATTCTGCATCCATAATTTTCGCATAGTTCCCTTCCTCTTGTTTTAAAGAATAGCATAACTTCTGAAAAATATCCAATTTATGTGGAGTGCCTCTTGAGTAGAGGTATAAAGTTTTGGCAAAACATATATCGCTAATTTTTTAGAGCGATTTCCGGATCGCGACGAAGGACTTTAATAGTCGGAGATCGGAGTTCCCTCGGACCAATCAAAATGTCAAGTTAATTGTAAAATCCACACCATTATACATTTATACATTGGCGAACATTCTACGCATCAAAACAAATTAACTTGACACATTTTAGACATCATCATATAATTACCAACACAATTTAACAAACATAGCGGAGGATTCTACCGATGGCGAAAACAGTGTGCGTTGTCGGAACAATGGATACCAAAGGTGAAGAATTTGCCTTTATCACAGATCATATAGAATATAGTGAAGTGTCAACGTGTGTTGTGGATACAGGAATTTTGGGAGAACCGTTTTTCACCCCTGATGTTTCTGCTGATGAGGTTGCACAAGCTGGTGGTTCGTCACTAAAAGCGTTGCGCGATGAAGGTGACCGAGGCAATAGTATTGCTGTAATGGCACAGGGCGCGGCAACGCTTATTGCAGAGAAACATGCTGCTGGTGAGATTGATGGTATAATCTCACTCGGTGGGTCTGCTGGCACCACGATTGGGACGACAGCGATGCAGGCGTTACCTATAGGTGTCCCGAAACTGATGGTATCAACGTTGGCATCAGGTGATACAAGTCCGTATGTGCAGTCCAAAGACATAACTATGATGTATTCTGTCGTTGATATTGCTGGTATCAACCGCCTGTCGCGACAGATACTTACTAATGCTGCGAGGGCAGTCGTTGGCATGGTGACTGCGGAGGTGCCAAGGACTACAGACGATAAACCTTTAATTGCTGCGACAATGTTCGGTGTAACGACCCCATGCGTTACAAAAGCGCGTGAAATTCTTGAGGCTTCTGGCTACGAAGTTCTCGTTTTTCATGCAACCGGCACAGGTGGACGCGCAATGGAGGACCTCGTCAAAGGCGGATTCCTTGCTGGCGTGTTAGATGTAACAACGACAGAACTTGCAGACGAATTGGTAGGCGGGATTCTCAGTGCTGGGCCCGAACGGTTGGAAGCTGCAGGACAAGCAGGTTTACCCCAAGTGATTGCCCCCGGTGCCTTGGATATGGTGAACTTTGGCCCTCCTGACACCGTGCCAGAGAAGTTTAGCAAGCGACATTTCTATCAGCATAATCCGACAGTCACACTGATGCGGACAACCCCCGAAGAAACAGCCGAATTAGGAAAAATCATGGCGCGTAAACTCAGTGAAGCGAAAGGACAGACAACTGTCCTCATTCCGACGCAAGGCGTATCCGCAATTGACAAAATAGGGCAACCTTTTGATTTACCCGCAGCGCGAGATGCATGGCGCGAGAATCTAAAGGCACACATTGGTGACAATGTTACGGTCATTGAGATGGACGTTCATATCAACGATGATGAATTCGCTACAAAGCTTGCAGAAACATTGTTAGAAAGCCTGAAATAACGTGAGTTGGAAATAAAGTAACGTGAGCTAAATGTCCGAAATAACTTGAGTTTGGTATTATAGTAGAATCGACAATTAAGTGGACACACAAAAAGCTTCCTTTATCCCGCCCCCAACCCCCGCAAGCGAGGGGGAATGCGTAAGTCCTGTTAACGTGCTATTGGGTAGGTTTCTACGTTCATTGTCTGAACCAGGATTCACAAGATTTTAGGATTTTCAGGATTATAGCGTTCTCGGTAACAACACGCGCTGCTGAGATGGATTCCTCACCTATTTTTTAGATTTAGGACAAATCAAGTGTGCGATAAATCGCGTGGTTACAGGTTTTAGGACACCAAATAATTATGCCCACCCCTCAAATAATTATGGGCTTTACTATAATAGGTGGGTGTTTTGCCTATTTGGACCACCAAAAACCCTCTCAAATAGGGAAATCAACTGTCCCACAATCTGTCTGAAGATTAATTTATTAATTCGGTAATTTTGTTTTTGTGTTGGACTCTTGTTCAAGGAGGTATTTATTCATGGCAAAACATCATAAACTTGAACTCAGTTATCCGTAGACATTGCCATCTTTTATAGTTACCGATCAATTCAATTCTATAACATTTTGCCTGACAATTCCGCTTGTCAAAATGAGGTAAATTTGCTACTATGAAATGCAATTATAGACTTGTAAATTATTCATTAATGCTGCATTAGGGAGGAATTATGGCAAAATACGCAAAAGGTTCTGTTCATCCATCAGAACTACAAGAATTTGAAGATAACCAGACAAGCGCACATATTTATCAACTTACAAACGATAACACTATCAATCATAATCTCTATTTTCTTACCCCATCATTTACACCCGACCAAAGCCACTTGATTTTTACCTCTTATCGTTCAGGAAAAGCGAATTTTTTCAAACTTGAATTTCCGAATGGAGATATCGTGCAGTTGACCAATGGTGAAGAAGTCCACGGATATTCTGGCGTAATTGCAAAAGACGGAACAGAACTCTTTTACACAGAGGGTGACTCCATTAAAGTAATCAATCTTGACACTTTTGAGGAACGCGTACTTGAAGAATTTCCGGGTGGTAGTCTTGGTGAATGCAGTGTGAGTGCGGATGAACAATTTATCGTGACTGCGATGAAACGTGATGGAAAATCGCACATTACTGTTACCGCCACCGATGGGAGCGGCGGTGAAATCATCTATACTTCACCAGAACAGACGATTATCCATCCTCAGTTTCACCCGAAACATGCTGATCTGATTGCGTATTCTGGTGACCCAGCACCCCGTATGTGGACGATTAAACGTGATGGCACTGAAAACCGATCACTCTATCAGCATGATAATAACGAATTCCTTGTGCATGAAACATTCCTCGGATTACAAGACGAATTGATTGTAACGCATTGGCCATACTCCTTACGGCGCATCTCGTTAGAGACACTTGAGATGCAAACAATCTCAGACTTTAATGCGTGGCACATTGCAAGCAATCACGCTGGAACAAAGGTGTTGTGTGACACCGTCCATCCCGATATTGGGTTGCGGTTAGTTGATGTGGAAACGGGTGAACATGTGCCTATCTGTTATCCGCAGAGTTCGTCAAGTGGAAGTCAGTGGAGAAAGGATCGTTATGCAGTCGCTGAAGATTGGGCGGCAGCACAACAGGCAGGGGATCGAGAGAAATCGTTGAGTTGGATGGAGATGAAGGTGGATACGGTGTATGGTCCGCAGTGGACACATCCGCATCCGTCTTTTAGTCCTGATGAAACGGCTGTGGTGTATACTTCGGATGTTTCTGGGCATTCGCAGGTTTATGTTGCTGTGATTCCGTGAGGAACAAAAGAAAACAACCATTCATATTACAACTATTTGGACAGTTCAGTCACAATGTGTTTTAGCGCACTTTCCCGTTGAGCAAAATCTTTAAGTTCCGGATCAAGGTCTACTGCTTGTCCGAGGGAATCCAAAGATTTTTGCGGTTCATTTGTTAGGGCGTAAGCACACGCGAGGTTATAGTGCAATAACGGTGCTTCAGGAAAAGTTTGTAGCGCACGCAGGCATATTGCACGGGCACTTGCAGGTTCGTTTTTCTGGAGATAGACGGTTGCTAAATTGACATAACCTTCTGCCATATCCGGTGCCATCCGTATCGCTTTCTTGAATGTTTCAATGGCTTGCAGATACTGTTCAGCAGATAAATAGGCTTGTCCAAGGTTGTTGTAAGCAGACGGAGCATCTTTAAAGAAAATTGTGCGTTCCTTGTTTTTAATCGCTTCTTGAAACGCTTCAATCGCTTGTTCTGGTTCTCCATTGCGCATGTGGAAAGACGCTTTTCGATAGTTGTCGTTAAACTGTGTTTGGTGATGCCAAATCCATAAAAATAGCACTGTCACAGCAAGGCAAAACGTCATACAACCGATTCTGAACACTTTATTTGTCGGTGCTTGTTCAGCATCAGAATTTTCTATAGGTTCATTTTCTTGAGTTTGATTTTCGTCAGAAGCCATAATTTTTACTAAAGTTTGGACAATTTTTAGTGACAAACAGCAGAAAGCAAGTGTCTTTTCAAAATAATAATATTTTTTTTGAAAAGACAATAAAATGGACATCCTTCTCTGCTTACAAAAGATATTATCAGATTTTCGTTTTTTATTCAACCCACAAAACTTTACACACCCGCACAAACTGAATGAAGTTTAAGAAAATAAATCGGTACTTTAGCGAGGTTAGGAAACCTCACCAGCGGGGAGTCACCTACCTCGTACAAAACTTTACACACCCGCACAAACTGACAGTTTGTGGGACAAGCAGAGACATTTACGCGTTCATGCATGCTCACTTTGGTGAGAATACCCGTTGACGGAAACGCAGATGCTGGATCGGTTCGATTGTCCCTAAATCTTCGCTCCACAGGACTTTTACGGAAAATATGTTATGCTTTTTCCAATTGATTCTGACGCATCAACATATTTAGCCAGATCACGCAACGCAATGACGGTGCAGTTTTTATCACGAAGATAATCCATGTAGGTCTTAAACAGATCGGGTGAGGTGTCAACCCATGGATGTTCAAGAGCGGGTACACCGTGAAACGTCAGGACAGCGATTTTTCCATTCTTTGCCTGCTCCACCGCCCAAACCAAGTCCTCAAACTTGTAGTTTGGGCCGGGGACACCTGTTGACGGGATGACCAACGGATGATGGACATCTGGATCGTACGCTGGACCACGCCCACCTTCTAAATCATAAGGAAACTCCGGTCCAACACCCCGCCGTGCAAAACGGTATCCTTTTTCTTTTAACACTTCCACCGCTTCAGGTCCGCGGCTATCCCCAGGATAGCCGAACGTTTCAGGGATAGGGATACCGTGCTCTTCACACCTTTTATCAATGTGTTCCAAGTCTGCCATCAACTCTTCTTTCGATTGTGTGTTGACGTTTTTATGATGCCGGGTATGGTTACCGATCTCAAAACCTTCTTCGTGCAACTCACGAACCTCTTTCCAGGTAACATAGTGCGCTTTACTATTGAGAAAACCGAGTCCTTCAGTGATGAAAAATGTCGCCCCAAAACCGTAACGTTTTAAAAGAGGTGCAACATAAGTATAATCTGACTTGTTGCCATCATCAAAGGTGAGGACAACCAATCCATCAGGGATGGGTTGCAGTACTTCAGTTTTTGGTATTTCTTGATTTTGCATTTGCTTCTTTGGTCCTCTGTAGAACAGTTAGGAGGATCCTAATATCCACCGCTGATAGCAGGAAGGAAATGGAGTTCGGCATCAGCGTCAACGCGTGCATGCATGCCGACTCTCGTGACAACACCGTTGATATAAACACCGATGCTGGGATGGATACGGTCACCATCGCAAAGTTTCGCTTTTGTTCCGGGGGGTAACGGGTTTCAAGGTTGTCAATAATCTCGCGAATAGTGGCACCAGGGATTGTGACACTATCTTCACCGTTTGTTAAGTTACGCATGAGGGCAGGGATAGCTACGACTGGCATTGAGGTAATTCCTGATTAGATAGGCGCGGTTTGAAACCGCGCCTACAGATATGTCCAAACCGCAAATTATACGATGGCTTAGATTTTACCCATCGCTTTTAAGAGTCGGTCAGGCGACATCGGAAGTTCGGTCATACGGATACCGATAGCATCATAGATAGCGTTAGCAATTGCAGCGGGTGGCGGCACAATCGGCACTTCACCGACACCGCGCACCCCATACGGATGCCCTGGATTTGGTACCTCTACAATAACAGCATCAATCATCGGCAAGTCTAAGCAGGTCGGCATACGATAATCGAGGAAACTGGCATTTGTCATTGCGCCTTCTGCATTGTAGATATATTCCTCATTCAATGCCCAACCGATACCTTGAACAACACCACCTTGTATCTGCCCTTCAACGTAACTCGGATGGATGGCTTTTCCAGCATCTTGCGTTGCGGTGTAGCGCAGAATTTCAACTTTACCTGTTTCTACGTCTACTTCCACATCAACAACGTGTGTTGCAAATGCGCCACCAGCTCCTGCGGGGTTCATTGTGGCTCTGCCGACAACGGGGCCGCCAGTCTCACCAAGCCTTGCGGATAGGTCTCGGAAACTGATCTGTTCCTCTTTACCGTTAATAGATGAGAATTCACCATCAACGAACTGCACATTCGCCTCATCAACGTCCCAGAGTTTTGCAGCACGTCCAATCATCTGCTTGACAACATCTTGTGCTGCTTCATAGGCGGCATAGCCAGTCGCGTAAGTTGTACGACTTCCCCCTGTTACGGCAGTGTAACCGATGGAATTGGTATCAACAACGGTTGGATTTACAGATTCGGCAGAAATACCAAGCACTTCTGCTGCTTGCATCGCAATTGAGGCACGCGTGCCGCCGATGTCAGTAGAACCTTCAACAAGGTTAACCGTACCATCAGGGTTGACGTTGATAGTAACGCTGGATTCCAAACCGATGTTAAACCAGAAACCTGAAGCGACTCCGCGTCCATGGTGTTTTTTGCCATTTGGTGCAGTGTAATGTGGGTGTGCTTTTGCTGTCTCAACTGTTTCTATGAAGCCAATACGCGGAAAAACAGGACCATCTGCACGGTGGTCTCCCTCTTTTGCACCGTTCATCAGACGCATCTCAAGCGGATCTATGTTCAGCTCTTCCGCGAGTTCGTCAACGACTGTCTCTGAGCCAAACGCTGCATTCGTTGCACCAGGCGCACGATAAGGAGCGGTTTTCGGTTTATTGACAACGACATCATAGCCGTCAATCAGGACGTTTTCAATGTTATAAGGGGCAAAGATACACATTGCGCCTGCACCGACAGGCGAACCGGGATACGCGCCCGCTTCAAACACCATAGATGTCTGAGCAGCAGTGATCTTACCGTCTTTGGTTGCTCCCATTTTAACTGTAATAAAAGACGCGGGTGTGGGACCGGTGCCTTCAAATACATCTGCACGATTCATGAGAACTTTTACTGGCTTACCAGTTTTCTTCGCAAGCAGTGCGGCTACAGGTTTAATGTAAACGTTGATTTTACCGCCAAAACCGCCGCCGATCTCTAATGGAACTACTTTGATTTTAGAAATGGGGTATTGGAGTATCTCGGCAAGTTGTTCGCGGACGGTAAATGCTCCTTGCGTGCTGCACCATACCGTCAACTGCCCATCGGGATTGTAAAGTGCAGTGGCGTTGTGGGGTTCAATATAACCTTGATGGACGGTGCCTGTAACAAATTCGCGTTCAATAACTATATCAGCTTCATCAAATCCTTTTTCTATATCACCTTTCTTGTGTTGTAGGTGACTGGCGATGTTGGTTGGTTTGTCATCTTCATCACCCAATGAGGAAGTTGTTAGGTTTTCATGTAGAATGGGGGCATCGAATTCCATTGCTTGACGCACCTCTAACACAGGCGGCAACACCTCATATTCAACATCAATCAGTTCACACGCCTCTTCGGCGATGTGCGGATCCGTTGCAGCAACAGCGGCAATAGCGTGCCCTTTATAAAGCACTTTATCGCTTGCCAAAATATTATCACAGAGATATTTGAGATTAACTGCACCTTCCCCAAGGTCTGCCATTTTGTCTTCCGCTGTGGGCAGGTCTTGCGCAGTGACGACACCTTTAACACCAGGATGTGCCTCGGCGCGGTTTGTGTCAATTGAGACGATTCGTGCGTGGGCATGCGGACTCCGTAGCACTCTGCCGTGCAGGAGTCCAGTAATCTGAAAATCTGCTCCATAAATTGCCCTACCGGTGACTTTATCTACGCCATCATGCCGGATGGGGCGAGTTCCGATAACTTTATATTCTTTCTTTTTAGACATAAGGACACTCCTTTTACGTAGCTGCGGCTGCATCAAGTACAGCGCGGACGATTTTGTCGTAACCAGTACAGCGGCACAAATTTCCGGCTAACCAGTATCGGACTTCGTGCTCTGTCGGATTGGGGTTTTTATCTAACAAGGCTTTTGCACTCATAATAAAACCAGGTGTGCAAATACCACACTGCAGCGCGGCATTTTGGAGGAAGGCATCTTGAATCGGGTGTAATTTATCTGGATCAGCAAGTCCCTCAATGGTTTCTACAGATTTTCCATCTGTTTCTACGCCGAGAACAAGGCATGAATTGACAAGTCTCCCATCAAGAATGACACTGCATGCACCACAATTCCCGTTGTTACATCCCTCTTTTGCACCTGTGAGGTGGAGTTCATCTCTGAGGACTTCCAGTAGACTTTGCCGAGGTTCACAGAGAAATTCCACCGCTTCACCATTGATTGTGGTTTGAACGTGCGATTTTCTCGCCATAGTATCGGTTTCCTTTCGCATTTTGTAAGCGGAAAAACTTTTCTTTCCGATGGAGATATAAGTTCATGAATTCCGTTCTAAAACTCTTAATAAGATAATCGGTGATGAGGACAATTGGCAAAATTACGCTGCATCTCTGACCCTTTGGATTGCACCGTTGAGCGCACGTCGTGTCAGTACGCCAACGAGGTGTGTGCGTTGTTCGGCAGTGCCGCGCATGTCGCTAATCGGCCGGGCGATGGCTTGTGCAGCTTGTGCTGCCTCGTCAATAACGTCATCAGAGATTTCTTTACCTGCGAGTAGCGCGCTTGCTTCATCAGCAAAGAGAGGCGTGGGTGCGACAGCACCGAGCGCGATACGGGCAGAGACAATACGTTGTTTTGTTTCATCCAATGTAACAGCGGCACCTGCACCGACGACTGCAATATCCATTTCGTTGCGCGGGATAAATCTGAGGTAGTAGGAGCTGGAATTTTGCTGAGGTGCTGGGACTTTCACAGAGACAAGTATCTCACCTTTTCCGAGCACACTCTGTCCGGGACCAGTGCAGAAATCTTCAACAGGTATTTCGCGTTCGCCGTTTGGGCCTGCGATGACACAGGTAGCGTTTAGGACAATTAGCGGCGGTATACAATCAGCAGCAGGTGATGCATTGCACAAGTTGCCTCCTACCGCAGCGCGCCCCTGAATGGCGGTACCACCGATAATCTTAGTCGCATCTACTAAACCTGGATATGTCTCACAAATTGCATCAACAGCATAAATCTGATAACACGGCACGGCTGCGCCGAGGGTTAATCCTGTGTCCGAGTCGTAGTCTAATACGTTGACTTCGGGAATGGATTTGATGTCTATCATCCAGTCAAGCGCTCTTCTACCTTCTCTTGCTTGAACGATGAGGTCAGTGCCACCCGCAAGGATTCGGGCTTGGTCTCCCTTTTCATCAAGCAATGCAACAGCTTCGGATACCGTTTTTGCTGCGATATATTCAAATGCTTGCATAGACACAATCTCCTTTCATTTTGATTTTGGATTTTCTGGCATTTTTATAGTGAAATCCAAAAATATATGCACGCTTTTGGTCCGTGGGTACTAAACAACCGGACTGTATTGTAGCACAACCTGTTAGGTTGTGACGTAGCGGCCGCAACCTAACAGGTTGCTCTACAATTGTGTGCAAGTAATTATAGATTCTACTATAATTAGATTATACCACATATACGAAAAGATGCAAGTTTTTTCGTGAGTATCATCTGGAGACTCTTTATTTCAGTTGAATTCTCAAGGTGCATTGTGTATAATTAATTCCGGCTTATTTTTATTATAGTGGATTCTACAATTAACTTTACATAATGAGCTGTAGGAGGGAACTCCGATTCCCGACTATTATTCGTTTTGTCGAGATTCGGAGATCGCTCCTACAGAATATATGTATGTAAACTTATTTACATAATTTATCAGGACTTACGCATTCCCCTCGCTTGCGGGGGGATTAAAGGGGGGTAAAGCCTTGAAAATGACAAAAAACAGGGTTAAAATCCGTGAAAGGGCAAAATTCTAAATAGGGATACTTGAATTTGCGTAAGTCCTGTTTATTATAAAGACAACATACAAGGCAGAGGAAAAGAGAACTATGAAAAAAACAGTGTATAAAAAGATATGGGAATTGAAAACATTAGCGTTTATTGTGGCAATTGCCACCTTGATAGTCGGATTATCTGCTTGTGAGCGGATACCCGAAATTATGCAACCCACCACATCTCAAAATGAGTTTACCATCGGAGTCGTTTTGCCTTTGACAGGGCACTTGGCTTCTGCAGGTCAACTCATGAAACAAGGCTTAGACCTCGCTCTTGATGAAATTAACAATACTCAACTCAGTAGTACCCAATTCAAATTTATTGTTGAAGACGACACCAGTACCCCAGAGGGGGCGGTTGAGGATTTCAATAAGCTGATTTACGAAGACGGTGTGTCTGTTATTATCGGGCCCGCTTCCTCAAGCGCTACGGAGGCGGCATTTCCGGTCGCACGAGACAATCAGATCGTAGCAATTAGTCCGACATCGGGTGCCCGTGGTCTCGGTGCAATCAGTGATTTTGTTTTTCGCATCGCGCTTACGACAGATGTTGTGATTGTTAGAGGTATCGCGGCAACACATGCGAAACTCGGCTATCAACGGGTCGCTACGTTATATGACAAAACCGATGTTTTCTCTACGGATAGAGACGCGGCATTGCGAGAAGCATTTACAGCAAACGGTATAGCGGTGCTCACCACGGAGACCTTCCAGAGTGGCAATACTAACTTTTCCGCACAATTAACACGGATAAAGGCGTTGAATCCCGATGCTGTCTTTGTCTCCGCGTTGCCGCCGGAAAAACCGGGAATACTGATTCAAGCACACGAACTCGGTATATCCGTTCCTTTTATCGTGAGCTCATTAACGGATGTTGAGGTCCACGCTGCGGGTGCCGCCGCCGAAGGTGCAATTACTTTTATCGGTTGGCTTCCTACAGATGATACACCCGGAAACCGAGCCTTCGTTCAGAATTATACCGCCACTTACGGCATGGAGCCAAATGCCTTTGCCACAGCATCGTACGCCACTGTCTATATTTTAGCAGAGGCAATTAAGAATGCGCAATCAACCGATTCAACTGCAATCCGAGACGCGCTCGCGAACATCAAAGACTTTGACACAGTTTTCGGCAAGTTCTCTTTTAATGCTGATGGTGATGCTGTCTATGATCCGAGGGTCCTGATAGTCCAAGATGGCATATTGCAACCTTTTGAGTAACCTTGTTATATGATAACGAAAAACAACTTTAAAGACCTACTCCAAACGCTTGGCTTCACAGCTGAAGGTGACATCTTCCAAAAATTAGATCGTGAAGTTGATTTGAAAGTTGACTTTGACAAGCAGAGACTAATTTATCCCGATAAATTAAAAGTCAATCGACAAGACACATGTAATTTCTCACATCCAGAGAATTTTGTTGTGTTTGAGTGTGTCCATAGGTTACTCGACAAAGGTTACAAACCTGAACATTTAGAACTTGAACCGACATGGCGAATTGGGCACAGTGCAAGCGGTGGACGCGCCGATATATTGGTTAAAGACCAGCAAAATAATCCCTTGCTGATTATTGAATGCAAAACAGCAGGCAAAGAATTTGAAGACGCATGGGACGACACCCGTCAAGATGGCGGGCAGTTGTTCAGTTATGCTCACCAAGATGCCCAAATTCAATACTTATGTCTTTATGCTTCCAGTTTCTTTGAAAATGCGTTAGATTATAAATACAAACTGATTCCGCATCTTGACAATCAGCAAATTTTGGCAGAAGACGCATCACTGATGTCCTTTGAAAAGGCAGACAAAGCCGAACACCGCTTTGCCGTTTGGCGTGATACCTACAAATTAGAATTCACAGAAGTTGGTATTTTTGAACCTAATATTCAATCTTACCAAATCGGCAAGGACAACTACACCCTCGCTGAGGATACCAAACCCATTGGTGCTATTGATAAAGATAGCAAGTATCATGACTTCCGAACCATATTAAGAAAGCATAACATTGCACGGCGCGAAAACGCTTTTGAGGTGTTGGTCAATCTGTTTTTATGCAAATTAGTTGACGAGGAAGAAAACAGAGATAATCTCAAATTTTATTGGAATGGGCCCGCTTCGGATAACTACTTCGATTTCGTTGATAGGCTGCAAAGCCTCTATCAAAGAGGCATGCGTAAATTTCTGAATGAGGAAATCAGTTATATCAGTCGTGAACAAATTGACAAGGCATTTTGGCCCGTCAAAAATGACCGAAACGCCACCAAGAAAAAGATCCATGACTATTTTACGGAACTAAAATTTTTCTCCAACTCAGCTTTCTCATTTTTAGACACCCATAACAAGAATTTATTCGACAGAAACACGGCTGTTTTGTCAGAAGTCGTGCAAATGTGGCAAGGGTTACAGCTCAAAACAGACGACCAAAACCAGTTTTTAGGTGATATGTTTGAGTACTTCCTTGATAACAGCATCAAGCAGTCCGAAGGACAGTTTTTCACACCGCTGCCTATCTGTAAATTTATTGTTTCCTCCTTGCCACTTGCTCAAAAAATTAGAGAGAATCCCGAACCGATTAAAGCAATTGATTACGCCTGCGGCTCGGGGCATTTTTTGAATGAATATGCTTACCAAATAAAACCTTTAGTTGAAAAACAGAACAAAACCTTGGGCGATTACTATAGCAAAATCACGGGTATAGAAAAAGAGGACCGCTTAGCAAAAGTCGCCAAAGTTGCAGCGTATATGCACGGTCAAGAACAGATTAAGATATTGGATGCTGACGCGCTTGCTTCTCACCCTGAAATTCCACCAGAAAGTTTTGATGTCTTGGTAGCAAATCCACCCTTTGCTGTGGAAGGGTTTTTACAAACTTTGAGCGATTCGGACAAAGAACGGTATCAACTCATTCAAGCCACAGGTGAAAATAGCAATACCAATAACATTGAATGCTTCTTTTTAGAACGAATTCATCACTTAATGGCTCCCGGTGGAATAGTTGGCGTAATTGTCCCCTCCAGCATCTTGTCCAACACGGAAGCAGTTCACAACCGCACGCGTGAGATTCTGTTACAATTTTTTGACATAGTGAGTATTGCCGAGCTGGGAAGCGGCACCTTTGGCAAGACAGGCACTAATACAGTAGTGCTTTTTTTAAGACGGAAAACAAAAGTTCCAGAACCCGCTGAGCATTACCGCAATCGTGTGCATGACTTTTTTGAGGGTGATGACCAAGTACAATATCAAGACAAAACCCTAATTGAGGCATATTGTTACCATATCAAAGTTCCTCATGAAAAATACATTAAACTCTTTGCCCCTACCAATCACGATAGACTTAGCGAATTATTGCAGTACGATATTTTCCATGAATACGAAGCAGTCTTTAATAAAAGTACGGAGATTAAAAACCTAAAAAAATCTAAAAAGTTCATGGAAAAAACAGAGGAAGAACAATTCGCAGAATTAGAACAACGTCTTATTGCGTCCCTACACAAAATAGAAAAAGAGAAACTTTATTACTTCATTTTGGCACATGAGCAAGAAACTGATGTGCTAATTGTCAATGCCCCGAATACCAACAAAGAACGAAAGCAATTTTTAGGCTATGAATGGAGTAGTGCTAAAGGTCGCGAGGGAATTAAATACGTAGGTGGGGAAACCGTTAACGATATTATCACACCCTTATTTGACCCAAAGGATCCAGATAACATCGCAAAAATAAACACAGCGATAAAAAACAACTTTATCGGTCCAACCACCGATCCACTGCCCGAACATTGCCACTATGCGAAGCTCACCGATATGTTGAATTTTAGCCGCGTAGATTTCGGTAAAATCATTAGCTTAACCCCATCACAAAATACTAAAATAGAAACACAGCATCCATTAGTAAAATTAGGAGATGAGATAGAAACAATTGAAACTGGAAATAGACCCAAAGGCGGTGTTGGAAATATAGCGAGCGGTGCTTGGAGTTTGGGAGGTGAACATATACATCCGACAACTGGACTGGTTGATTTAAGTACACCTAAATATGTTCCGTTGGACTTTTACAATGGCAGCAAAAAAGGTATATTACAGGAACATGATATGTTACTTTGCAAAGATGGTGCTTTAACTGGAAAAATTGCACTTTTAAGAGAAGAGCTGAACGGTGAAATGGCAATGGTAAATGAACATGTTTTTCTTTTGCGGTGTGAGTCACAATTAAAACAGTTCTATATTTTTTATTTTCTTTTTTCGGAAAACGGTCAAAATTTGCTAAAACAAAACGTTACAGGTTCTGCTCAAGGGGGACTAAATTCAACTAACCTTAAAGAGATAAAAATACCTCTTCCAAAACCTAATATTCAAGAGCTGATTGTTGATGAATGCCGGGGAGTGGATCAGGAGGCTGCTCAAACCCGCGAAGTTATTGCCACAACCAAACAAGAAATTGAGGAAAAGCTGCAGGCGGTTGTAAGTGCTAGTTCTGAAATAAAAAAATTAGGAGACATAGCAGATGTTAAAAGTGGTGGTACGCCTTCAAGAAAAAATAGCGCATATTGGGAAAAAGGTATGATACCTTGGTTGCGTTCGGAAGTCTGTAAAGAAACGTACATCAGTAAAAGTATTGACTATGAATGTATCACTGAAGAAGGATTAAATAATTCTAATGCGAAATGGTTTGCATCGGATACAACTTTAATTGCTTTAGTAGGTGCGACAAAAGGCAAAACTGCTTTTTTGACATTTAAAGCAACTACAAATCAGAATGTGGCAGGAATAAAATCTTTATCAAAAGATATACTGGACACTTATATTTTTTATTGCTTGAAATCGCTTTATAACCAAATAATACGGGATTTATCTCAATATGACATGCTCAATCTAACAGAAATCAGAAACATAAGAATCCCCGTTCCTCCGCTTAATACTCAACAGCAGTTAGCGGCAGAAGTTGAGTCATTAGAGGTAAAAATCACCGAAGCACAAACTGTGATTGATAATGCCACTGAGCGAAAAAATGCCATTCTCACAAAGTATCTTTGACAGTGCGGTAGGTGCGGTTTCCTAATCGCACTATTCAGCCAACCCGGTAGTGCGGTTTCCTAACGACACTTGTACTAAGGAACTGTCCGTAGGGCGAGATTTCCTCGCCCGTGCAAACAAGACGAATCAAAGTAATTTGATATAAGCTGTCTCATTCCATTGGGAATTTTCCAAAATTATATTTAAAAAGTTTAAACACTTATACTCTTTTAGATAAGCTACTTTGTTTTTAAGGTGGCATATCAAACAGGATTTAAATTCTCTGATTCGCTGGTTTCTGGATCAGCGACAGTGATATTGGTGACAACGTTCCGTTGTTCCGGTAGCCGAACTGGAAAATCCTTGATTACTTTATTAATGAACTCTCGGACCATTAATTTGATGCTCTCAAATGGGATGCATTCCAAGATGATGATGGCGCGATGTTTAGACGGTGCGATGTTGTATGTCAACCCATACTGTATTCCCAATTGCAGCAATTCTGGTTCGACGTTGATAGATATTTGCCTACGTTCCTGTTCTGTGATGAAATAACTATCTACGATGAAGTGTGTATGAATCCACGCTTCTTTTGCTTCAATAATCTTCATAATCTGTATTGTAGCATGCAAGGTGGTAAGAGTCAACGTTGGGATTTTTCTGCAGAGTTGTTTAGTTTTCGATTTTTCTGGTATATAGTGGTGCGTATCAATTGAAAATTCTTAAAACCAAATAACCCTGTTTCTCATACATTTCTCCTTGACATCAATCATATAATTCTTTAAAATGAATTACCCAAAACCGAATAGAAAGAGGAAAATAGATATGCCACAAACTGACGCAAATCAACCGAATGTCATTGTCTTTTTCACTGACCAACAGCGGTGGGACACCTCAGGCTTGCACGGCAATCCGCTCGATTTGATGCCAAACTTTGATCGGATGGCACAGCGAGGCACACATGTTCACCGCTCTTTTACGTGTCAACCTGTATGTGGACCCGCACGGTCATGTCTACAAACTGGGTTATACGCAACCACAACCGGATGCTTCCGAAACGGTATCCCATTATCACCTAATCTTAGAACGCTTGCACATCACTTCGGGGATGCAGGCTACGCTACGGGGTATATCGGCAAATGGCACCTCCATTCCGGCAGTACCGGACCTGTTCCGCCTGAGAACCGCGGTGGATATGACTATTGGTTAGCGTCTAATGTGCTGGAAATGACCTCTGATGCATACCAGACAAGGCTTTTTGATAACGACAACCAACCTATTGACCTACCCGGCTATCGTGTAGATGCGGTAACAGATGCGGTGGTCCGTTATGTTGACCAACACAAAAACGACCCTTTTTATCTATTTACATCATATATTGAACCGCATCACCAAAATCATCTGGACGATTATCCTCCGCCCGATGGGTATAGGGAAAGGTATACAGGCAAGTGGATTCCACCTGATCTTGCCGCGCTGAGCGGTTCAACGCATCAGCATTTAGGCGGCTACTATGGCATGGTGAAAAGGCTTGATGAAGCACTCGGTAGACTTTTAGATGCACTCAAAAGCCTTGATTTACTTGATAATACCATCATCCTGTTTACCTCTGACCACGGTTGCCATTTCAAAACGCGCAACAGTGAATATAAGCGTTCATGCCACGAAAGTTCCATCCGTGTGCCGACTGCTTTCCACGGACCGGGGTTCGTCGGAGGCGGACAGATTCAGGAGCTTGTGAGTCTTGTAGACCTCCCACCGACACTTTTGGATGCAGCAGGTTTAGCGGTTCCTGATGAAATGCAGGGGCGATCTATTCTCCCACTGCTACGTGGTGAAACAGATGATTGGCCTGAAGAGGTGTTTGTCCAAATTAGCGAGGCGCAAGTCGGACGTGCAGTGCGAACACAACGTTGGAAATACTGCGTAGATGCCCCCAAGGGAGAGGGACGCACTGGTGCAGGTTCTGACGTGTATGTTGAGCAATACCTCTATGACTTGCAGGCTGACCCCTACGAGTTACGAAATCTAATCGGACTCCGCTCGCATGAAAATGTGGCAGAGGTAATGCGTGAACGACTTATTCGGCGAATGGTTGAAGCAGGTGAAGAAGCACCTACAATTGAACCCGCACCGCAACAAGGAAGCGGGCAACGCCGTGTCCCTGAAGGAGAAGCGAGAAATTAGCAATGAAGATTACAGATGTTATTACCCTTGTGATGGGTACCAGTTGGCGGAATTTGACCTTTGTTAAAGTTGAAACTGACGAAGGCTTGACCGGTATTAGTGAAGTGCGGATGAACAACCGCACGGATGCGCTTGTCGCATACATTGACGGTGCCAAGCGCAGGCACGTCATCGGAAGCGACCCGTTTAATACAGAAGACCTATATCAACGTATGTTTCGGGACGATTATGGCAGAGCAGGTGAAATCGTTGCGACAGGAATCAGCGTGGTTGAAATCGCATGTTGGGATATTATTGGAAAGGCATTGAATCAACCTATATATCGTTTGCTTGGCGGTGCTTGCCGCGATAAAATTAAGGCGTATGCAAACGGATGGTATCGCGTAGAACGAACCCCCGAAGAATTTCACGAGGCTGCCAAAAAGGTGCTTGAAAAAGGCTATAGAGCTCTCAAGTTTGATCCGTTTGGTGCTGGCTATTATGAACTCTCTTACGAAGAAAAGCTGAAATCTGTTTCACTCGTTGAGGCAGTGCGTGATGCTGTGGGGCCGGATGTTGAAATACTCGTTGAGATGCACGGAAGGTTTAGTCCATATACCGCCATAGAAATTGCGGCTGAATTGGAACAATTCAAACCGAGCTGGGTTGAAGAGCCTGTACCACCCGATAACATTGCAGCCCTGGCAAAAGCAGCTGACAAAATCAATCTACCTGTAGCCACTGGCGAACGGCTTCACAACAAATATGAGTATCGTGAGCTGATTAACCTACAAGCCGCAGATATTCTTCAACCCGATATTACCCAGACAGGTGGATTTTTGGAAACTAAGAAAATTGCTGCGATGGGGGATATGTGTTATATGACGGTTGCACCGCATAACGTCGGTGGACCAGTCTCAACAGCAGCCGCTTTGCATCTTGCTGCATGCACTACTAACTTCAAAATACAGGAGCATTTCAACGACTTCTCTGAGGCATGGGTTAAAGAAGCAGCAACCGGTTGTCCAGAAGTTATAGACGGTTATTTTAGTCTACCCCATGGACCAGGACTCGGCATGGAACTGAATGAGGACCTCATTGCACAACACCCGTATCGCGAAGGTTCATTCAACCTCTGGGAGGACGATTGGCACAAACGTGAGTATTAAGCTCACGCGAATCCATATCAAAATCTTGAACTTCGGAATCATTTTGTGGTATCCTTTAGAATAGGAATATTAAAAACAAACATCACTAAAATATTTCTTGATTCGGATGATCCTACAGGAGAAGAAAATGAGACATACAACAAGAATTGAACTTGCAAATTTGGAAGACATGGCTTTGGCAAACAGAGGTATTATCACTCCCGAAGAGGTTCGCCGCGTTATCGTTGAAGATGCTCTCGTTGATACCGGTGCGACGCGGCTATGCTTACCGAAACCGATCATTGAACAACTCGGTTTGACACCCTTCGGCAATACAAAGGCGAGAACCGCGGCTGGTGTCGTAGATCGTATCATCTATTCAACAGTTGAATTTACACTATTAGAACGAAAGGGGACGCTTCCAGTAACCGATTTGCCAGCAGATGCTCCAGTCCTTGTCGGACACATGGTTTTAGAACAACTTGACCTCTGCTTAGACATCAGAAAAGGGCTTATCTATAATCCAGCACACGGTAACGACTGGATTGAAGATGCATGGTAAAATATTATGAGTTTTCACTATAAAGATGTGTATCTCTACTGCGAAAAATTGAAAGTTAAAGACATTCAGAAAGAGGTGCCGTACAGCCCTTTCTATCTTTACAGTCTTGCGCAGCTTGAGGCAAACTATGCTGCATATCAAAATGCACTTTCAGGTATAAACGCAATCATCGGTTATGCCGTGAAAGCAAACAACAACCTTTCTCTTCTCAAACAGCTCAGTGCGCTTGGCAGTGGCGCGGTGCTTGTAAGCGGAAATGAATTGTTGTTATCACTTGCCGCAGGGTTTGATCTGAAGCGGACTATCCTAAACGGGAACGGAAAAACATTGGATGAGCTTAGTCTTGCAGTTGAACACGGAGTATTAATTAACATTGACAGCGAATTCGATTTAAAGCATATTCAGCAAACAGCAAAACTACTTGACACCCCCGCAAATGTGCTTATCCGCATCAATCCCGATGTGGACCCCGAAGTCCATCCTTACGTCTCAACAGGCATGAAAAATTCCAAGTTTGGCATCCGCAATGAACGACTTAACTGGTTTTTAGACGAAATTCGTAAAGACGATTTGTTAAATTTAGTCGGGGTTCACTGTCATTTGGGTTCAACAATTAAGAAGGTGCGGATTTTCCGAGATGCCACAGAGATTATGCTTGATTTTATGCGTGCTATTCAAGCGGAAGGGTTCTCACCGCACTATCTCAATATCGGTGGTGGGTTGGGTATTGACTATGAACGCACGGGTGATGATATACCTACGCCCACTGATCTCATTGACTCAATTCGTGGACTACTCACCGATGACATCACGTTGATTATTGAGCCGGGACGCTCCATCATCGGCAATACAGCAGTTTTTGTCAATCGCGTCACAGGGGTCAAAACAAATGGCAACAAACATTTCATTGTCACGGATGGTAGTATGGCAGAACTTATACGCCCGAGTCTTTACGATGCGTATCAGCATATTGAATTTATTGAACCTGTTAATGGAAAGGTTGAGACCTATGATATCGTCGGTCCTGTCTGCGAATCTGCTGATTTTCTCGGAAAAGAACGCGAATTACCGACACCTCCAGAAGGCACTGGTCTTGTTGTTTGCGATGCGGGTGCATATTGCCACGCGATGAGTTCTAACTATAATCTCAAGATGCGTCCACCGGAATATCTCGTTGATGGTGATACGCTTACCTGTATTCGTAGAGTTGAGACGTTTGAGGATTATCTGCGTGTTTTCGACGTGTAGGGCAGGCTGCATGAATTTGGGGTTTAATCCATGAGACTTAACTACTATCCAGAAACCGACTCGTTGTATATCAACTTGTCTGAACAACCAAGCGTAGAAAGTCAAGAAATCTCCGAAGGTATCCTGCTTGATTATGATGCCGAGGGGAGACTTGTTGGCATTGACATAGATAATGCAAGCCACAAAATTGACATGGAGAAACTGATTCTAAGTCAACTCCCTTGTCGAATTGAAAGTAGCGTTGAAAAAATAGATTTTTCTTAATTTTTTATGAAGGTGCTTACTGCCACGCGATGAGTTCTAACTATAATCTCAAGATGCGTCCACCAGAATATCTCGTTGATGGTGATAAACTTACCTGCATTCGTAGAGTTGAGACGTTGGATCATTATTTGCGGTTGTTTGATGTGTAAATGTCCTACAACCGCTCTTCCAAAAACGCGATCCCAGGCGCTAAATTAATTTCATGTTCTCCTTGAAAATGATCCAACACTAACCGATCGCGTTTTCCCGATGCGGTGTATGTCTTTTCAAGATGTTCAAACGCCGCCAAAGCATCAGACTCAATAAAACACCGGTCATCAGAACCGATTTGCACCATACATGCCCGTGGAGCGATAAGTCCCGCTACGTCTGCGATATCCCCTGCTGCCCGTAGTCCAAACATAAACTGAGATCCGCACGTGTTTCCACGCCCTCGGTCACCTAATGCATCTTCCAAGGTGCTTAGATAACAGACGATAACTGCAGCCTTAATCCGCCGATCAAAAGCCGAAATATAGGTTGTCATTGTGCCACCAAATGAGCATCCCATGCAGCCTAACCGTTTATCATCCACTTCAGGGCGGGACTGAAGATAGTCCAAGCATCTTTGCCCATCCGAAATGTTGAGTTGCAGCAACTGATAACCGAAATATCCGAGTGCGAAATAGGCTGCGTTGCATCCATCTCTGCCCGGACGGCGCACCCATTCATCCCTATCCTTCCGTTCACCGAAACATCGCCAATCTGGTGCAAGTGTAACAAATCCTCTTTGTGCAAGTTCAACAGCGAACTGTTTCTGATAGTCCTCTACAATGCCAACGGCCCCGTCTTTACCGACACCATGCCCGTGTGCACAGAGTACTGCGGGGGCAGGATTGTCCGCGCTTGCACTATCTGGAATTAATACGTACGCTGGAATTGACGAAAAAGCATCGGGATTGAAGATTATCTTTTCTCTTGTGTATCCATTTTGTTGGACCTGCTCTAAGGTTTGGACTTCCAACGGTACTGGTTTGGGTTTTGGACCTAAGTGCCGAGCGATATTGCGTCTGAATTTCCTTCGCCACTCTTGCCACTCTGTTTTGGTCCTACCGTCAAAGTAAAGTGGTGGCGTTGTTTTCAGAAGTTGTTGGACACCTTGTTCCGCTGTTAAAAATCTTTCTACTGCCATAATTTGTGTCTCCTATCGCGCTGCTTTTTCATAACGTGTGGATATTTTAGCACGAAAAGGTTTTGATGGCAAAAGCAATTTATGTTATAATTACGCATAATCAGTTATGATAAAATATTGACTACCAGAACAACTGACATAGGAGAAATACAATGTCACGTCTTGAGAAAATTCAGCAGGAGATTCTTGCCCTACCTGAGGCAGAATACAAACAACTGCGGCAGTGGTTCAGCGAATTGGATTGGGAAAAGTGGGATCGGGAGATTGAGGCAGATTCAGATGCGGGAAAATTGGATTTCTTAATCGCTGAAGCTCTTGAAGAAAAAAAGAAGGGAACACTCAAGGACCTTTAAGTGCACAGAACAACCTCACGTTTCTGGAGATTTTTACAGCAGCTCCCCGAACCTGTACAAAGGACTGCAAGCCAGAATTTTGAGCTGCTCAAAGTTAACCCACGACACCCATCTCTACATTTCAAGAAAGTTGGCAAGTATTGGTCTGTTCGTGTAGGACAAGATTATAGGGCGCTTGCTATTAAAGATGGAGATGATTTCACTTGGGTTTGGATTGGTAAGCATGATGAATATGAGAGACTGATTAATTCCTAATTTCAACCCTTGTAAGAAAGAAAACACAGGGAAACAGAGTGAATTTCCCTGCGTCTAATCAGAATTCCCTACCACGGCTGTTGATATGAAGGCGTATTAACAAAACGCTCCATTCTCACCGCTAACGCAATATGCGTGTTCGGCGGCAGATGCACTTGAAGATACGTACCGTCTACCTCAACAGTTTTCTCAGCATTTCCGTCTTTAGCGCGTGCTGTTGTAAAATTATGTTCACCCATTGAACCTGCTTGGATAATGACATCACGTGCTTCAGAGGTGTTCAGGTTTACCAACTCCAATTCAGTCATGTCGGCAGTCAGTTTAGAAACCAATGCAGCAACATCCGCGGGGAGTCCGGGCCGTTTTTCTTGTGGATCAAAGTGCCGCACCCGCGTCACAAGCAAACCGCCATTGTAATGCGGCAAGGGACCGCCACACGTGAGTTCAACAAGCCCTTCACACGTAACGGGGTTGCGTCTCTGAAAATAAGCGTCTCCATATCCCGCCGGGTCTTCCTCATCATTTTCCATGAAGTTGAGACGTTGTTCCACTTGCGAAATGTTATGATTGAGGATTGATTCTGGATATTCAGGAAAATCACCTCGCATATATGCCAACCAACCCCCATCACGTCCACCTTGGTCTTTCGTGTGATGCCATGCGTTAATGTCAAATTTCGACCCAGTCTTTTTAGCAATCTGCACCGCACGGTCTTGGTCAGAATTATCCATTGACATTGCCCAAAGATGTGCCACATCGGACGGATGCATCGGCGCGAATTCAAACCAACCATCAATCTGTAGCGTGGTGTCATCCTCGTTTTTAATTGGATACTGCATCCACGGACCAGTCGTATAGTTTGCAATTCCAGGATCACCATACTTCTGCGGCACATAGAGTTGGTCGTTATGCTCTATACCGTGCTGTATGAGAACATCAATCTGGGAACGCGGGAAGTCCATATAGGTTAAATCTCTGTGAAGGAGTGCAGCATTCTGTGCGGCAACACTAACCGCTTGACCAACACTATGCCATCCATGTGGCCAACTCCAACCATAGCGAGAACCATACCACTTGCCTTCCATGTGTTCTCCGATTATTCCCGATAATCCAACATTATCAGGTACAATTCCATCATTTTCTTCTGTGTGGCTAATCCATGCGTCAACATATTCCTGAATCCATGCCTTGTATTTCTCCTCACCCGTGAACATATAAGCATTGGTAGCAAGCGTCGTTGCAGCGAGATTTCCAACAGCATCTCCTTTTCCTTGACGTTCATAGATTACACGCCCCATCAGATCGCGCAATTCACCGCTTTCCAGCATCACATCACGACTCGTGCAGCCTGGAACATCAATAAAAGGTAAATTGTACCCCATTGCGGGATAAAAAGATTCTCTTTCAAGGATCCAAAATGCCGGTCCTTTACTGCCGTTCATCACACACTTGATGATTTTGTGTTCTGGGTCGTAATTCTGTGCATCAGGGTCTTCGTTCATAAAGAATCCTGCGAACCGTTTTGCTCGGTCAATGTTCGTAGCATGTGACGGATCCGCCATGCAAAGCATATAAAACAGATAGTTCCCTTCGCTTTGGTGAAACCAGTCGTATCCCGGTTGATACTCCTTATAGACCATTGGATAGTCGTGTCCAGAGCCGTATCGCGCCATGTCTATGGTGATAACTTCAAATTCGTTTTGTGCATCTACCAAAAACTGTGCATCTCCACCGAGCATGTAGAATAGCGGCCAGTTATGGAAACTCTCATAAGCATCGTCTAATCCATCAAAACTTTGAAAATCTGGATGCGTTGGCCAATACAATGTTCCGTCTGGACGCGTGTATTTCTTCAATACCTGCGGTGCTGCGTCATTGATTTTGTCAATCAGCTCACGTTCAAGGACTGCCCACGTCGGTGGTGTTTGGACTTGTGTTTGCGCTGCAATTGTCGGAAACATAACTTATTCCCCCTAATAAAAAAGGTGAATGTTCGGACTTCGGTTTGTTGCAGTATAGCACAATTTTATATATCCGTGTGTGTTTTTGCATCATAGAAACAATTTGCGATGTGGTGTGTGTTATGCTATACTTATGCGTGAACAAGGAATTATGAGTGATTAGAACAGTTGAACAACCTTGGCATAGGAGAAAATTGTGTATTTTGACAACGAACAATCCACTATAATCAACGAAGATGTGTTGACAACCCGCGCTATTGAAAAAGAAAGTATCGATCTTATTGTCACATCACCTCCTTACAACGTTGATATAAAATATAACTCAAATGACGATGCGCTCTCTAATGCCGAAGCCTACAACAACCGTGCGACAACTCACTTCAAAAATAATGATTTTGACAAAGCCATTGCGGACTTTACAAAGGCAATAGAACTTAATATTCAAGATGCGGATGCATATTATACGCGTGGAAAACTTTATGACGAAGATGGAAAGTATGACAAGGCAATTGCTGACTTTACTGAGGCGATAAAACTTGACCATGAGCATGCTGATGCGTGGGGTTATCGTGCAACTCTTTACAGTGAACAGGGTGAGTATGACAAAGCAATTGAAGGATTTAGCAGGGAGATAGAACTCCGGCCTTATGATGCTGAAACCTATTTTGAACGCGGAGGAATTTATGTTAAGAAAGGCGAGTATGACAAAGCAATTGCTGACTTTTCTGAGGCGATAAAACTAATCCCAGACTTCAAAGATGCTTATTTTCAACGCGCTATGGCATACTTCCGATTGGACAATTTGGAGTGTGCAATGCAAGATTTTGACAAGATTTCAGAGTTGAAACGAGATACTATTTAAATCAATATTGCTTGAGACACTGTTTTGCAGTTAAATATTCCCTAAGGAATGTATCCAATGAATAATAGAGTTGAGGAGAGACTTGATAAGTTTAAGGTGGATTTACTTGAACTACCCTTAAATCAAGTAGTAAGAAAACATATTATTTCTGGAGATTGTTTCATTTTGACCCACGATTTATATTTTGATTTACGTTCGGAGGTAGCTGCTCACTTTGGAGTACATCCAAATGAGGTGTTGGTGGTTGGATCAGCTAAACTCGGTTTCAGTATTGTGCCTGAAAAACGGTTCCGCCCTTTTCGAAGGAATAAATCAGATATTGATGTTGCGTTAGTATCTTCAAAGTTATTCGATCAAGTTAGCGAAGATATTTTTAGTTATAAACAAAAAGCAGGGGATTGGCCTAAATACGGTGAGTTTGCTGATCATCTCTTTCAAGGGTGGATAAGGCCGGATAAGTTCCCTCGAACTCCAGTATTTCGATTTGGTAAGAAATGGTGGGATTTTTTCTTAGGAATAACAGGTAATATAAGATATGGGGATTACAAGATTCGTGGCGCGTTATATAAATCTTATTTCTTTATTGAGAACTATCAAGAGGAATGTGTTCAGCAATGTAAAGATTATATACAAGTGAGTAATTTGGAGGAACACAATGAAAACAACACCGACAAGTAGAAAAATCGGAGATCTGTTGACAGATATGAGGGAAAAAACTCTGATCCCGAATCCAGAGTTTCAGAGGCGTTTAGTGTGGTCAAATAAACATAAGAGTGCATTTATAAAAACAGTTTTAGAGGGATATCCTTTTCCAGAAATATATATCGCTGCTGGTAAGGTAGATCTTGATACCGGTAAGCGAACAGTGATGTTAGTAGATGGGCAACAAAGATTGGCTACGTTGCGACAGTATAATGAAGGATCGGAAGATTTGATATTATCAAAGGATATTTCTCCATACAAGAAACTTACTGATGAAGAAAAAGAAGCCTTTTTAGATTATGATGTAGTTGTTCGAGATTTAGGAAAAATTGGTATGTCTGAAGTAATTAAGGTTTTTGAGCAGATTAACTCAGTGAATTATGCCTTGAATGCTATGGAGCATCACAATGCAAGATATGATGGAGAAATAAAACAATTTGCTGAAGAACTTGCAATACATCCATTTTTCAAAAACCGCTTAGTGTTTTACATTAATGAAATACGACGTATGGGGGATGTCCGTTTTATGTTATCACTGATTATTACAGTGATGTCAAAGTACTTTAGCCAAGATCGTGAGCATGAAAGTTTCCTCATCCATTATAACGATGAATTTGAAGAAAAAGAAAGATTAGAATCGCAGTTTGAAAAAGTTTTCCAGTTCATAAATGAGTGCAGTCTTCCTGATGATTGCCGCGCTTGGAGAAAGTCAGATTTATTTACTTTGCTTGTAGAGATTCATAGGACATTATTTAAAGAAAAAAACAACGTTAAACCAATAGAAGTAGGAAAAAGACTTCTACGGTTCTATGATTTAGTAAATAAATCTGCTAAAGCAAATGAGGGAGTTGGAACAGAACATGGTAGAATACAGGAATATTATAAGGCTGCCCTTCAGGGAACTCAAAGTAGATCGAACCGCATAAGAAGGGGAGAAATCATACAAGATGTAATTAACGGAGATTTGAAAAGAAATGATGTTTAGTTGCCAGAAAATCTAAAAAATGTTGAGTTGACAACAGAAATTTAAAAATTTAGTGATGAATAGATGAATAATTTAATGGTAAAATCGTATAGATAAATTAAACTCTTTATGAAGGATAATGAAATGCAAGGTCGAAGTTACTCTTTACACCAATATTCAATTGAAATTTTATTGAATTGGATAAAGTCGGGGGAAATTGCTATTCCCGAAATCCAGAGACCTTTTGTCTGGTCAGCAAACAAGGTGCGTGACTTTATTGATTCACTTTACTATGGTTATCCTGTTGGATATCTCATTACTTGGCCAAAATCGGGGGTTCCTATACGAGATGGGTCATCATCAACCCGTGAACGTATTTTGATTGACGGTCAACAGCGAATGATGGCTCTTAGAACAGCATTACTTGGAGAAACGGTTTTTGACAAAAAGTATAAGGAGAAGCAAATTCAAATAGCCTTCCATCCCGATAAGGAAAATTTCGCAGTGTCAACAACTTCTATCCAACGTGACTCAGGATGGATCCCTGACATTTCTACTGTTTTTAATTCCAGCACAAGTCTACACCGATTAATTGACGGTTACTGTGAGGCAAACGAGGGTGTAGATAAGGATAGAATGGCTATACGTATAGAACAGCTGTATGGGATTCGCAATAATGCTATGGGTGTTGTTGAACTCAATGCGGATCTAGATGTGGAAACCATCGTAGAGATTTTTGTCCGAATTAATCAAACGGGTGTACGCTTGAGTTCAGCGGATTTCATCATGTCCAAAATGGCTGCCAGTGAACAATATAAAGGACACTTGTTCCGGCAGTCTATCGACTGCTTCTGTCATTTAGCAACTGTGCCGGAAGCCTACAATAGTTTAGCGTCAGATCCTGATTTCGCTAGTACAGATTATTTTCAGGATATGAAATGGTTAAAAGATTGGAGTAACGGACTCTACATTCCTACCTACACTGACATATTACGAGTGGTTTATGGGTCAGAATTTAAGCGTGGCGACTTAAACAACTTGGTAAATTTGCTTTCAGGTGACTCCGCACGGGATACTTTTCGTCAACTTGAAAACGGTATTCGGAACTATATAAATGAGACTAACTTCAAACGGTTTATTACGATACTACACTCAGCTGGATTCGTAGATGCTTCAATGATTACAGCAAGGAATGCTGTTAACTCTGCTTATGTTTTATTTTTGACGTTACGTGGGCAAAAAGTGAGTCCCAACCAAATTGAAAAATTGGTACGCCGTTGGTTTGTAATGTCGGTCCTTACGGGGAGATATAGTGGTGAACCGCAATCTACTCTCGGTGAAGACATCAGAGGTATGACCGCTAAAGATGGAGCAGAGGCGTATCTTGGCAAGTTAGAGCAAACGGGACTTTCGGAAGCCTTCTGGAATGTTGAACTTTTACAGAAGTTAAACGTGTCAGGACCTAAGAATGTATATTACAATGTATTTTTAGCCAGTCAAGTCAGAGCAAATGACAAGGGTTTTTTATCCCGCGATATGACGGTACGTGATTTGTTTGGGGGTCAGAAAGATAGACACCATATTTTCCCACAGAATCATTTGCAGGGTGATGAAGGTATTGAAAAGAACCTCTACAATCAACTCGCTAATCTGGTAGTAATGCAAAAAGAGATCAACATCGCAATCGGCGACACAGCACCAATAAAGTATTTTTCAGAGTTGCAAACAGGGTGTAAAGATAGTAACCCTCCCTATGGAGTAGGGATAGATAACGTTGATGACTTGCAAGCAAATCTTGACGTTCACTGTATTCCGCAAGGCGAGGATATGACTATTTTTGAAAACTATGAGGAATTTCTGGAAAGACGTAGAAAACTCATGGCAGATAAAATACGGAAATATTACGAATCTTTGTAACATTAGTTGAGAATGCCTAACCGATAACATCATGAAAATAGCAAACGCCCCATGTTCCTGGGGAGTCCTTGAATTTGAACCGAAAGACCGATACCCCGACTATACCGAAGTCCTAAACGAGATGCAAATGCTCGGTTATCGCGGCACCGAATTGGGAGATTGGGGTTTCATGCCAACGGATTGCGAAAAACTTCGCGCCGAACTCGCAGAACGCGAGTTAACGTTGGTAGGTGCTTTTGTGCCAATCCCGTTTGCGGATCGTTGGGCACACCAATCAGGTAAGCAAATAGCGTTACAACATGCGCGTTTATTAGTAGCTGCTGGCTTTGACGAGGCGTTCATTGTGCTTTCAGATGACAACGTTACTGTGGAAGAACGCATTGAAAATGTGGGCCGTATCCATCCTGGACACGGCTTAACGCGGGAGCAGTGGGATACTTTTATAGCAGGTGTGCATCGTGTCGCGCAATCGGTTCTGGACGAAACAGGGCTGCGTACTGTGTTTCACCATCACTGTGCGGGATATGTAGAAACACCTGAGGAAGTGGACATATTGATGGAACGCACCGATCCAGATTTAATCGGGTTGTGTTTTGATACGGGGCATTACCGATTCGGTGGGGGCAATCCGATGGACATATTTGATAAGCACGGTGAACGGATATGGCACGTGCATTTCAAGGATTTCGACCCTGAAATTGCTGCTCAGGCTATTAAGGAAGACTGGGATTATAATATGGCTATTAGCGGCGGTGTTTTTTGCGAATTGGGCAAAGGCGATGTTGATTTTCCAGCGTTCATCGCGGAATTGCGAAAGCGGAACTATGATGGATGGATTGTCGTTGAGCAGGATGTCTTACCGGAGATGGGCAGTCCTTATGAGAGTGCCAAACGCAATTTCCAATATCTGAATTCTTTAGTAAAACCTAAAAATATGTGAATACTCCCTCTGGTAGATGCGGTTTCCTAACCGCATCTAAGAGTAAGAGACTGAATGAACACGGTTCGGTTAGGAAACCGAACCTACCATAATGTATCAAAAATTATTGGTTTACTATATTATCCTGAAAATCCTATAATCTTGTCCATCCTGGTTCAGACAAACTACCCAATGAACAAACCTCCAAAAATCGGTATCGGTGTAGTCGGCACGGGACGCATCGGCAAACTCCACATTCAACACCTCTCCCAAAACATACCTGAAGCAGAACTCATAACGATTTGCAGCTTAGACACCGAAACAGCACAAATCCTCACAGAACAGTACAATCTCCCTAAAGTAACATCAGATTATACCGCTCTTTTATCCGACACACAGATTGACGCTGTACTTGTCGCTTCCTCAACGGATACCCATGTTGAGATATGCCAAGCAGCCGCCGAAGCAGGCAAGCATATCTTCTGCGAAAAACCGATCGCCTTGGATTTAGAACAGATTGACGAAACTTTAGCGATTGTTGAGAAAGCAGGTGTAAAGTTTCAGGTTGGATTTAATCGTAGATTTGATAAAAACTTCATGCAAGTGCGCGAGGCAGTAGTCGCTGGCGAAATTGGCGAACCGCACATTTTGCGCATCACAAGTCGAGACCCTACCCCTCCACCGATAGAATATATCAAGGTTTCAGGTGGGATATTTCTTGACATGACGATCCACGATTTTGATATGGCGCGGTATCTTATCGGTGATGAAGTGATTGAAGTTTATGCAGTAGGTTGTGTACGTGTTGATCCGAAAATCGGTGAGGCAGGAGATATTGACACAGCAATCATAACACTACGGTTCCAAAATGGCGTGCTTGCGACCATAGATAACAGTAGAGAGTCTGTCTACGGTTATGATCAACGGGTAGAGGTTTTTGGTTCAAAGGGAATGATTACGGTGGGGAATCCACTAACAGATACTGTCACTTTTAGTGGAAGTAGGGGGAGTCGTAGCGCAGCACTACCGGACTTCTTTGTAGAACGCTACAAGGAGGCATATCTGTCAGAATTACAAGCGTTTATTCGATGTATTCAGGAGGGGACGCAACCACCAGTTACAGGCGCGGATGGTCGCGCACCTATTGTGATGGGTTATGCTGCTTTAAAATCGCTTCGCGAAAATCGTCCTATTCTATTGTCGGAAATCTTGTCATAACACGAAAAAGTTTACTCGTGCCCACCAACTTCCCCGACCTCAATTTCAATCTCATCACGGTTCCGAATCCGCTCAACAAGTCCGTCACGTATATCTACAATGCGGTCAGAGACATCAAGCATTTTCAGGTCGTGTGTCGCAGATATTACAGTAACCCCCTGCTCCGTATTCAGTTGTTTGATAAGGTCAATAATCTCGCGCCCTGTAATCGTATCAAGGTTTGCCGTGGGTTCATCAGCAAGGATAATACTGGGGTCATTTGCGAGCGCTCTGGCGATAGCAACCCGTTGCCGTTGCCCACCAGAAAGTTCATCAGGAAGGTGATACATTCTATCCCCTAAACCAACCTTATCTAATAGTTTTTCTGCTTTTTCATTCCGTTGTTTTTCGGGAATGCCAGCAAAAATCATCGGCAACGTAACATTGCCGTGTGCAGTGCGCACATTCAATAAGTTGTAACTCTGAAAGATATAGCCTACACGATGACACCGAAACGCTGCGATCTGTCGTTGTGAGAGGTGCGACATATTTTGCCCGTCTATGTAAACCTCTCCCTCAGTCGGGCGGTCAAGTGCACCGATCATATTAAACAGAGTTGATTTTCCAGACCCAGAGGGTCCCATCAATGAGATGTATTCTCCGCGTTGAATTTCAATATTGATACCGTCCAAAGCACGAAGAACGTTTGAACCCATTCGATATTCTTTGACGACATCTTCAGTTTTTACAACAATATCCGACATAGTAGTCCTTTACGATTATTCCGATTTCTTTGTAGGAGGGAACTCTGATTCCCGAGTACATATCGCGATTTGGAAATCGCTCCTACAAGAAATACCAACTCCAATAATGTCAACTTTTTCCATGTTTTATTGTAAATTGATTATACCTCAGTCCGCATCGCCTCAGCAGGCGGAAGTTTTGCTGCACGCCATGCAGGAAAAGATGAACCGATAACAGCCAAAATCATTCCAAGCACGCACCCAAATAGGATAAGTAACAACACACCGAGTTGAAATGGCCCGTTTTCTGGACGTGCAGGTAACAACGGAAAGTAAAAGAACAGATCAAGTCCATAGTTTTTCAAGCCTAAAATAACAGCTCCCAGCAAACCAATAAGTGCACCGATGAGCGCGCCAGCAAATCCTTGGAAACCCGATTCCAATAAAAATAGCCGCACGACAAACCCATCTAATGCGCCAAGACATTTCATCGTCCCGATTTCACGGAACCGTTCGGTTACTGCCATCAGCATAGAGTTTGCAATACCGACAACACACACAATCAAGGACATAATAATAAGCCAAATATCCTTAGTTGAAATGCCTTGTTCAGCTGCTTCGTCTATATTGGTAATTTCGGAACTTCGTCCACTCTCCTGCAAAGCAAACTCAATTTCGTTGTTTGTCCAAACAGAAACGAGAAATGCAATGCCGAGCGTAATGCCAGCTGTCGTAATAATAGAACGACCAAAGCGGATTTTTAGGCTTTGAAAACTTATTCGTAGTGATTCTAAAAATGGAAGATCAATCTGCTCCTCAATAGGTCTTTGCTGCTCCAAATTTTTGTCTCCTGCGTATTATGTTTATAGAAGTATTATATCAAATTTTCAATTTAAGGTCAAGTTTGGGTGTGTAAAGCTTTTGTCACTTGAATGGTTTTAGGTTTGAGTTTGTCCAAAGTATACAAAAATGGTATCCTTTCCAAATAATCATATTTACAGAAGAGGATACCGATGTTTAGTATATCATTAGATAGTTGTGAGGTCAAAGAAAGGACAGAAGCAGCGATAAAGTGGATAGAAGAAATAAACGATTTAGTAGGATCCCTCGGTTCTGATTCTTGTGTGTCGTTGGATGAAGCGGAACAGCATATTTTAGAAGGCACCCAATCCATAAGACGCAAGTTGTTAGAGATGTCCGTCAACCAAGAGGCATCTGTGCCAGAACCGGAACCCGGTGCGTGTCCAAAGTGTGATAAATCGTCTGGCCGGAGGCGCAAAAGAGAACGACAGTTTATGACGCTTTGTGGCGTTATTCGTGTGAAGCGTTGGGAGTATTATTGTAAGGCGGGGCATTGCTATAGACCTTGGGATATGAAGCAAAAGTTGAAAGGTAAATACACGCATCGCGTTGCTGAAGCGATGTGTCGTTTGTCAGCCCGTCGGACTTTTAGGGAAACTTCTGAGGAGTTATTGCGTCAGGGGATAAAAGTAAGCCACACGACGCTGCATCAGAAAGTGCGTGAATGGTCAAAAGATTTGAAAGCTCTTGAGGAGGTGGATTGCCAAATCCTTGAAGCCAATGAGCGTTGGTATGTGAGTTGTGATGGGTGCCACACGAACTCCCCTGAGGGGTGAAAAGAAACCAAAGTTGCCTCACGCATTCGTGGTTTAGACCCACAAACCCCGGAAGTATCGGATATTTTAGAAAGAGAAGCAAGGTATTTTGAAAAACACGCGGAGCGTATGCGGTATAAAGTGTTTAGAGAAAAAGGGTATCAGATCGGCAGTGGTGTCATTGAGAGTGCATGTAAGCACGTTGTCAGTCAAAGATGTCCACAAGCCTCTATGAGGCGGACAGAACAAGGGCTCAATGCTATCCTTGAATGGAGATGTTTGCTAAAAAATAAAACTTGGGACAGATATTGGTATCCAGACACAATCGCCGCATAATCCTTTTATGAGTGACAAAACTTTACACACTCACTTGACAAGTAGAACTAATTGTTTGAAAAAATGTTGAAAAAATGTTATAATCCAACATAAAACGACAAACGATAGGAGTTAATGCATGTCAGATCAGTATCAGCCCAAACCTGAGCACAAGTTTACTTTTGGGTTGTGGACCGTGGGAAATCCAGGACGTGATCCGTTCGGAGACATTGTTAGACCCCCTCTAAAACCGACCTATAGCGTCCAAAAATTAAGTGAATTAGGCGCGTACGGAGTCAACTTACACGATAACGACCTGGTCCCATTTGACGCTTCAGCCGCTGAACGCGATAAAATTGTGACTGAATTCAAAAAAGCACTTTCCGATCACGGTATGAAAGTGCCGATGGCAACCACCAACCTCTTTTACCATCCCATTTTCAAAGACGGTGCGTTTACCTCTAACGATCCAAAGGTCAGAGCGTTTGCAATTCAGAAAACGTTAAACGCTATTGATCTTGGTGTAGAGCTTGGAGCAACAGTATACGTATTTTGGGGTGGACGCGAAGGTGCAGAAGTGGATGCCGCTAAAAACGGGCCGGACACCATAAAGTGGAACCGTGAGGCGATGAACTACTTCACGCACTACGTCAAGGACCAAGGCTATAATCTCAAATTCGCTTTAGAGGCGAAGCCAAATGAACCTCGGGGCGACATTTATCTCCCTACAACAGGACACATGCTTCACTTTATTGAGACGCTTGATCATCCTGAAATGGTTGGTGTTAATCCCGAATTCGCTCATGAAACGATGGCAGGTTTGAGTTTTATCCACGGTGTTGCCCAGGCTTACGAAGCAGGAAAACTTTTCCACATTGACCTCAACGACCAAAAAATGAGCCGTTTCGATCAGGATTTACGTTTCGGATCAGAAAACATAAAAAGCGCGTTTTTCCTTGTAAAATTCCTTGAAGATGTCAACTGGGATGGCAACAGACATTTTGATGCACATGCCTATCGAACAGAAGATGAACAGGGTGTATGGGATTTCGCTGCGGGGTGTATGCGTAGCTACCTGATACTAAAAGAAAAAGCACTCCGATTCAATGAAGATGCTGAGATTCAAGGTATTCTTGCTGAATTGCAGGCACGTGATCCTGAACTTGAAGCACTCATGGCAAATTACAGTGCTGAGAACACAGAAAAACTGAGAAAGATCGATTTTCAACCGAATAAGATTGCTCAGAAAGGGCTTGGATACGAAAAGTTAGATCAGCTTACTTTTGAAGTATTAACCGGAATTAGATAAGTCTAACTTCTCGTTACCACTACGTTGAAAAGTCGGAGTTTTGTTTATGAGTACACTTTTTATCGCTGTTTTGAGTTTTGTCGGCTTTATTGTAGCATACAACACGTATGGCAAATGGTTAGCGAGAAAAATTTTCGGTTTAGACCCTGAAGCGACGGTGCCGAGTCAAGAACTCAAAGATGATGTAGACTACGTTCCTACTAAAAAAGAGATCATCTTTGGGCATCACTTTACAAGCATTGCAGGCACAGGTCCAATCGTCGGTCCTGCAATTGCAGTCTTTTGGGGTTGGTTGCCAGCGTTACTCTGGGTCGTCATCGGATCGGTATTTATCGGTGCCGTTCATGATTTTGGCGCGTTAGTTGTCTCGCTTCGTAATAGAGGCCAAAGTGTTGGTGAAGTTGCGGGTAGGATGATCGGGCCTCGCGCAAAATTTCTGTTCCTATTCGTCCTCTTTATGGGTTTGACCATTGTCCTTGCCATCTTCGGATTGGTTATTGCCTTGATTTTTTCCTACTATCCTGAGTCAGTTTTATCAGTCTGGGTGGAAATCCCGTTGGCTGTTGCCATCGGTGTCTGGATTCATCGCAAAGGTGGTAATATCCTTGTTCCTTCTATCGTTGCACTCGGCATCATGTATATTGCAATGGCTGTTGGTGCGTATGTCCTACCCATTAACTTAAAAGATTGGTTAGGCATACCACAGTCCGGACTAACAGAACTTGGACAAACGACTTACTTGAATGTTGTGGTAATTTGGACATTGGTACTTTTTGTCTACTGCTTCATTGCCTCCGTGCTGCCTGTATGGACACTACTCCAACCCCGCGATTTCATCAACAGCCATGAATTAGTGTTGGCACTTTTTCTCTTGGTGCTTGGACTTGCAGTTGCAGGATTTACGGGTAAGGCAGACCTTTTTGCCGCCGCGCCCGCAGTAGCAAAAGACATTCCGCCAGATGCGCCGCCGATTTGGCCCTTCCTTTTCATCACAATTGCGTGTGGGGCAGTTAGCGGTTTTCACTGCATGGTGAGCTCTGGTACCTCAAGCAAACAGGTTGCTTCCGAAGGAGATGCACAATACGTTGGGTACGGTGCAATGCTGCTTGAAGGTGGCCTCGCTGTTGTTGTTATTATTGCGTGCTGTGCTGGCATCGGTATGGGCATTTTCGATCGTACTGCTGACTCTGCAAGCGCGGGAGGTTACACATTCCAAGCTGTTCTCAAAGAAGGCAGCGCCCAACCGGTTGTGAATCAAGATGCATGGAGAACCCGATATGCAGTAGGTGAAAAAGTGACCGATCGAGATGGTACGACAACAATTGTTGGTGGTGGTTGGGCAAGCCACAAACTGAGAGAAAAGGTCAGTGCCTTCGTTGATGGTGGTGGCAATTTCCTTGCATCTCTCGGTATCCCGCTGAAAATGGGCATTGCGATCATGGCAGTACTTGTGGCAAGTTTCGCTGCCACAACATTAGATACTGCAACGCGATTGCAAAGGTACGTCCTCCAAGAACTCGCGCAAACTGCTAACATCAAACCTTTGATGAATCGTTACATTGCGACTGCATTCGCGTTGGTCCTTGCGGCGGCTGTCGCGTTGCTGCAGGGACCAGGTGGACCGGGTAGCGGTGGAATGACACTCTGGCCTCTTTTCGGTGCGACAAATCAACTCTTAGCAGGCTTAGCCTTTATGGTCATTGTCTTCTATCTTGTGCGCCGCAACAAACCGATCTGGTTCGCTTTCCTCCCGATGATAGTTATGCTCCTCATGCCTGCTTGGGCGATGCTCCACCAAATGTTTGTTCCAGGAACAGGATGGTTGGCAAAAGGCAATTATCTGCTCTTCGGATTCGGTGTCGTCGTTGAGGCGTTGCAGGTCTGGATGATTGTTGAAGGTGTCATCGCTTGGCGAAATGCGCGTGGTAATTACCCTGAACTTCCCCCGTTAGAAACTATTGCTGCTGATTAAATGGGTAGGTTGAAGACATTGAAACCGGCGAAGGAGAAAAGTCGGAAGTTGTAGAAAGAGAAAGCAGAGTTGGAAGAAATCGCATCGCAATTATATGATATTGTTACCGAACACAAGCAACTGCTAACCGATGCTCGCGCATATCTGACAAAATCCCAGTAGCATCAACGTCTTATCTTCTCCTTGACACCCTCACAATTTTTTACTGACATTCTGTCTTATTTTTTCTTTTTCATTATAAATTTGTACCTTAAATAAATGATTGACAAAGGCAACCACAACATGTAAAATTATATTCAAAAGTGGTCAATAATTTAAAACGTTTGTTGTCAAGAGTTTATGCCTCTGATTATAGGCGTTTTATGCCCATGTTTCAATCAGTAAGGAGTGTATATGTCAACAAAAACAAGAATTGTTTTCGTAGCGGGAAGTGCAAGCCATGGCAGTGGGTCGCATGAACATCCGGGTGGGTGTTCTTTCTTGGCAGATCAGTTGAACGATGCTGTCAGCGGTATGGAGGCAGTCGTTCATCAAGGTTGGCCTGCAGATGCAACAACTTTCGCAGATACAGATGCGATTATAGTTTATTCAGATGGTGGCGGTGGACATCTCAGTATCCCTCACCTTGACCAGATTTCAGAATTAACCGCACAAGGAATAGGGGTGGCGATGTTGCACTATGCAGTTGAAGTGCCGAAAGGTGAACCGGGAAATTGTTTCTTAGATTGGATAGGTGGATATTTTGAAACACATCTCTCTGTCAATCCGCATTGGACAGCAAAATTCACATCGTTCCCTGAACATCCGGTAACCCGTGGTATGATGCCCTTCTCATTAGATGATGAATGGTATTATCACATGCGGTTTCGTGATAACATGCAGGGCGTAACACCTGTGTTGAGCGCAATCGCGCCAGAATCAACTCTGCAAAGACCCGACGGTCCTCACAGTGGTAATCCACACGTGCGTGCATCAGTTGCAAAAGGTGAACCACAACATCTTGGGTGGTGCGTAGAACGCTCGGATGGTGGACGCGGATTTGGATTTACTGGTGGACATTATCATAAAAACTGGGGAGACGACAATCTCCGAAAGTTTATTCTCAACGCTATTGCGTGGACAGCAAAGATAGAGATTCCCGAAGATGGAATATCTACGCCAACACCGACAGAAGCAGAATTGAATTCGTATTTGTAATGATAGAATTTAGTGATTCCATAAATGATGCGAAGAGAGAATGGTGACTACCTCAGGAGATTTACATGGATCAGGAACAACTTGATTACCTCTTTGACCTGCAAGGATATTTAATTTTAGAGAATGCTATTTCGGAAGAAGACCTTACTCATATCAATGAATGGATTGACGCTCATTGGACTTACGTTGAGGAACCTTGGGAACCAAACTCTGGGGATAGAAGGATTCCTCGTTGGATTGGCAACATTGAAACACATACCTATAATATCGAAAATGGTGTCAATTTTCAGAATATCATTGAGGGTGGGGATGTATTTGAAAAGTTAATTGACCATCCTGCGTGGATAAATTTGGTTCGAAAATACGTTCATGAGGTTAATGGTGTTTCTATCCACGAGAATTTTCTGAACGTGCGCGGTCCCGGCGGTTTTATCCACATCCACTGCGGCGGACATGTTCCCTTGAGTTACCTGACATTCCGTCAGATCAATACAGGCGAATGGCTGGTAGGTCAAATTAACGTTCTGATGGCACTCAACGATATTGGTCCGGGAGATGGTGCACCAGTGTTGATACCGGGAAGCCATAAATGTTCAGAGATTCACCCGCGCCTGAAACACGATGGGAAAGGGATAGTTTACGACGGTTATAGCGGTAAACCTGCGGGGACAGCATTTGCCACCCAGGAAGTTCACCTCAAGGCGGGAGATGTGGTTATGTTTACTGATGCAATTACGCACGGCTCAGCAGAACGGACAAATCCCGGTTATCGTAGATCCATTGTTTACCGATATTCACCCAAATATGTGCGTGAACGTTTTGACTATCCGCATTCAGATGAGTTGTTAGCACGTTTGACACCTGATCAGCGGAAAATTATTCAACCGAATGCTCCGCGTCGTCCGCCGCAGATTGCGTAGCAGGCGAATTATGTCTTTATTTTTGAAAAGCAGAGGAGGTTGATAATGCGAAAAATAGACTTACAAAAACAAGCGACCATGTTAATAGAACAACTCTCTACTGAAGAACTTAAAGAGGTTGTAGATTATCTTGCTGATCTTCAGGGTAAAGACGCAGACAATATATTACCGACATCTCCTGCTCAAGAGATTCCAGAGAAGGGCCTTGGAACGTTTATCCACAAGCTTTTCAAACAGATCGGTGGGGTGGAACTTGAAATACCCCCTCGAGAGCCAATGCGAGAACTTCCTCGCTTTGACAAATAATATGCCGTCTATTATTGTTCTTGATACAAATGTCATATCGGAATTAATGCGTGACAATCCTGACCAATCGGTTGTAGATTGGTTTGATGCACAACCTACAAACAGTTTATTTACAACTACTATTACACAAGCAGAGATTTTGGCAGGTATTGAACTCTTACCTGATGGAAGACGCAAAAATAATCTCTTTCAATTAGCAGAATATTTTTTCACATCCATATTCATTGGACGCGTTTTAGTATTTGATAGCGATGCAGCGTCCACTTATGCCGAAATCTTTGCCCAGCGACAGACATTAGGTAGACCCATCAGTCAATCTGATTGTCAAATCGCAGCGATTGCCCGTTGCCAAGGGGCAACTATTGCTACCCGGAATGTTACAGATTTTGAGGGGGTTGGAGTTGAACTTATTGATCCATGGGCACATCTATAACTGGTTCCTGAAAGAATATGCTACGATGTTGCTTGCAGAAGAGTACGAAATCCTATGGTAAAGCCACCAAAAACACTTTGGGGCGGACGTTTTAGCACAAGCCTCACAACAGAAACAATAGCTTTCACACATTCCATTGAAGCTGATACCCGCCTTATCGGATACGATATTTGGGGAAGCCAAGCACACGCGATTATGCTTGAACGGCAGGGGATTATCTCCGATACTGATCTACGAGAGATTTTACGTTGGCTACGCAAAGCAGAAGAGGATTTTCAAAACGGCAACTTCACCCTTGATCCGAATAAAGAAGATGTGCACATGAACGTTGAATCCTACCTGATTGAGAACGCAGGGCGTGAATTCGGAGGCAAACTGCACACAGCCCGTTCTCGCAACGACCAGGTACTCGTTGACGCACACCTCTATATTCGCGAAGAGATTCTCAATATCCAACGCGGTGTTTCTACATTGTGTGATGCGTTCCTAAACATTGCGAAAGAACATGTTGATACCGTCATGCCCGGCTACACACATACGCAGCATGCACAACCGATTAGCCTTGGCTTTTGGGCAACTGCCTACATTAGTATGTTTCTTAGAGATCAGAAACGGCTGCAAGCGACTTACGAACTTGCCAATATGAACCCGCTCGGTGCATGTGCTTTGGCTGGTACAACTTTCCCTATTGACCGACATCTCACAACGAAACTGCTCGGTTTTGATGCCCTACATGAACATGCCCTTGATGTAATTAGTAGTCGAGATTTTATCGCGGAAACTCTCTTTGCGTTGTCGCTTGTGATGGCAAATCTATCACGGATTAGCGAGGAACTGATCTATTGGACAACTTACGAATTTGGAATTGCAGTGCTTGACGATGCGTATAGCTCTGGGAGTTCCATCATGCCGCAAAAAAAGAATGCGGACATTGCGGAACTTACGCGGGGACGCACAGGACGCGTCTACGGCGCACTGTTGGACTTATTGACAAATCTCAAAGGCTTACCGATGGGATACAACCGCGATTTTCAAGAGGATAAACCGCCCTTATGGGAAGCATTTGATATTGTAAAGGCATGCCTCGGTATTTTACCGGAATTACTCAAAACCATAGAATTTAAGACAGAACGGATGGCTGAATTGGTAAATGCAAACTTTGCCACAGCGACAGAGTTAGCGAATTATCTGGTTAAAGAACATCAAGTCAGTTTTCGTGAATCTCACGAGATAGTCGGTTGGCTTGTGGGAGAATTAGTGCGGCAAGAAAAGACGTTCACTGATTGGGAATTAACCCATACACTTTTAAAACAGAAAGATATTGACATACCGATTTCACAACTGAAACAGATTTTAGATGCGGAGTTGGCACTACAGAATAACCAGAGTCTCGGTGGCACATCACCTGCTGAAGTGAGTAGAATGATAGAGCGTTTTGAAAAGCAATTAAATGAGATTGCAAGGCATATCTATACCTGTCAGACACAAATTGAGGATGCACACAAAGAAACACAGCGAATAGTTGACGAAGTTTTGGGCAATTCAACTGTTCCTATAGAAGGAGAGTAAGTTTGAAAAACAGATTAATTGTTGCTTTAGATACAGACGACGGTGAAGATATTGACTGGCTATCGGGGTCGCTTGTGGAAATGGTGCCATGGGTAAAAGTCGGTTTTCAAGCGTTCAGCACCCTTGGGACAGATTCTTTTCTCTGGCTCAGTGCAAGAGGACATCTAATCTTTCTTGACCTGAAGTTCCATGATATACCGAATACAGTGGCTCGCGATGTCGGCACAATGACAAAACATGGAGCGCACATGATTAATATGCACGCCTCTGGCGGATTTGAAATGATGCAGGCCGCAAGATTCAGTGCTGATGATGCTGCCTATGATGCAAATATCCCGAAACCTATTCTTCTCGGCGTAACGATTCTGACAAGTATAGATGAACAAGGATTTCAGACACACTTCGGTTCTGAGCGGCAACTCACTGAGCAAGTTGTTTATCTTGCAAAACAAGCAAAAGAAGCGGGATTAGATGGTGTTGTCGCATCACCATTGGAAATTGAACCGATCCGGAAAGCATGCGGCGATAATTTTCTGATTGTCACACCAGGTATCCGTCCAAAATGGGCGGACCCAGGAGACCAACGGCGCATCACAACACCGGCAGAGGCAATTAATCGTGGGGCAGATTTTATCGTTGTTGGTAGACCGATTATTGAAGACGATGACCCATTAGAGGCAGCTGAAAAAATTTTAGATGAAATGGAAGGAGCGTAACATTATGAACATTGTTTGTATCTGTTTAGACACTTTTCGAGCCGACATTATCGGAGAAGGTAAAAAATTTAGCCACGTGCAAACGCCGAACCTTGACGCGTTTGCATCGGAAAGCGTCCGTTTTACAAATGCTTATGGCGAAGGACAACCGACACTTCAAATCCGCCGTGGCAACTTCACAGGAATGCGGAGTTTTCCATGGAAATATAACTTTGATCGACGTGGGCATTGGCATCACGCCCCCGGTTGGCACAAGATTCCACCGGAACAGGATACGATAGCTGAGGTGCTGTTGGAACGTGGTTATTTGACTGCTCTCATAGCAGACACGTACCACATGTTCAAACCAACAATGAACTTCTCTCGCGGATTCGCGCATTTTGATTTTATCCGTGGACAAGAATCGGATAACTGGCACAGTGGCGACCCAAGACTAATTGAGGACACCCTCCGCAAACATGTCCGTGAACCGATCAATTGGAAACGACATGCCGGTCTTGTGAATTACCTATTGTCGCAACGGCATCGGAAATCGGATGATGACTATAGTTGTGCGCGCGTCTTCCGTGCTGCAGCCGATTGGCTTCAGGACAATCACACCGTCGGCCCGTTCTTCTTATGGGTGGATAGTTTCGACCCGCATGAACCTTGGGATCCGCCCAAATCCTACGCAGATATCTATATGCCAGATTATTCTGGCAAGGATTTTATTACGCCAGGCAGCGCAAACGAAGGCGGCGGGCCCACTGAAGAGGAGCGCGACCGAATTGAGGCACTCTACCTCGGTGAAGTGACATTCGTTGATAAGTGGGTCGGTGTATTATTGGATAAAATTGAGCAGCTGAATATCCGTGATGAGACGCTTATTGTGGTGATGTCTGACCACGGCACGCAGCTTCGCGACCATGGTAGTTTTGGTAAGGGCGCGAACAAGTTACATCCGTTCAATACGCAGCTAAATCTGATGATTCGTCATCCTAATGGACCGCATAACAAGGACATTTCAGCGTTTGTGCAGAACCATGATCTGATGCCTACATTACTCAATCTTGTTGGTATTCCGTGCGGTTGGACGGATGGTGAAAATATGTGGCAACTTGTTAGACAGGAAAAAGCGTCTCTCCGCGAACGGATTATCAACGGATGGGCAGGTTTTACAACAGGCAATGCTGTGGGACGCGTAAGTGTGCGCGATAACCGTTGGAACTTTTGCACTTCGGTAGGTTATAGAGACGAAAAAGGTGATCAACTCTTTGATGTTAGGAATGATCCGGAGGAAAAAACGAATGTTGCGAGCGATCACCCTGAAGTTGTCGCTGATCGGCGACGCGATGTTGAGGCACTGATAGGACAACCGTTGCCAGGGCATTTCATTGAGGTGTGTGATCCTGGGCATGCACCGATGCGGGTATGGTTGCAGAAGAAGTTGGCGGAGATGTAAAAAATATTGTAGTGCCAGGTTTCTGTGCTCTGCGATCGCGTTTAACCAAAGACCAAAGTTGGTGGTGATTATTTATGGCCTATTTGCAATTTTTTCCCAATCCCAGAGCAGAATTGTGCCATCTCTACTACCACTGGCAAGAATTTTGCCGTTAGGAGAGAATTCCAACACTGAAATTCCCCACGTATCTCCCTTCAGAAATGGAATAGAGTCATCTTGCCCTGGAAAGACATCCTTCACTCCGTCTAACAGAGACGATAACGTATTTATAATTGGTATTTGATTATTCATTATTATGTTCCAAAAATGGATCGTTCCATCCCACTTGCTAATTACTAACGTTTTGCCATCTGGAGTAAACTGCAAAATTTTTACCCCTCTTTGCTTCCTGAGAATAGAAACTTGAGTAGTATCAACCGTGTTCCACAAACGAATTGTGGAGTCATTACTTGCAGACGCGAGCATTTTTCCGTCAGGTGAAAATGCTAACGCCTCAACTCTATTCCTATGCTTTGTTATGGTGTGTAATGGTGTCCCGTCCGTAACGTTCCACATGCGAATTGTAGTATCCCAGCTTGTAGCGTTCCAGCAGCTGGAAGCCAATATTTTTCCATCAGGTGAAAACGCTAATCTCCAAATTGGTGCAGTATGCCCTTTAAGTGTGAATTGAGGCATGTCCATATCGGAATTAGTGGTCCTCCAAACTCTAACAAGGGTATCTCTACCACCACTTGCAACAATCTTACCATCTGATGAAATTGCCAATTGGTTATTAGGGTCTCTTGTCGGTTGTCCTTTTAAAGTGGCGATCCGTTGTTTTTTGCTGACATCCCACACATCCAAAGAACCATCCCAATTATTGTTAACGACAGTTTTACCGTCAAGTGAAATTGTACCACTGCCCTTGATATCTAAGTATTCAGTAAAAAATTGTTCCGCCAGATTAATATCCCATTGTTGTATTCGGGTATTGCCCGAACCAGAAAAGCTGGTGAGTACATTGGTAAGCACATCATTTGTCTTGGAAAATCTAAGCCTATTGATAGAACCCAAATGTTTTGTCAAACTGAATCCTTGATCCCAGGTAATAGTATTCCGCGTCCTGATTGTACCATTACTACTGACAGTAAGCAGTGTGGTTTCGTCTGGTGAAAACGCTAACTTATGAATATCGCTTTTACCTTTATTGAGTATTAGCTGGTGATTATCTTCGTCTATAGCTGGCATCCATGGTGGTTTTCGTTCAATTGCTTTATTCCACAACCGCACGCCATCCCGATGTGCAGTCGCGAGGAACTTACCTTTTGGCGAAAAAGCTAATGTAATAAATCCATTATTAGTAGGTCGAATAGAAGTTTCCTGACGTTCATCAGATTCCAAATTTGCAAATCGAATAGCTCCCATGTGCCCGCTGCTTGCAAGGATTTTACTATCAGCTGAAAACACAAGTCCTTTCCTATGTCTATCGTTACTGGTTACAGATATCAGGTACTTCCCAGTTTTAATGTTCCACACACGAAATTTGTATGATCGCTGAGCAAAAAAATACTGCAGCCAATAACTGTCCATCTGGAGAGACCGCAACCGACTTGAACTCTGAATCTTTTAGATACTCCGAACCAAACTTTTTATCCTCAAATTCCATTTGCGTTTTTTCTGCATCGAAATTCCATACGCGAATCTGTCCCTTGTTTCCAACACAAGTGAGTTTTGTTCCATCCGTTGAGAAAAATAAGATTTCGATTCTGGCGGGGGCGGCTAAAGTCATAAAAGGTTTTTCTGCATCTATATCCCACAGTTGCACCTCATCCCATGATGCGCTGGCGATCGTGTTACCATCGGGAGAGAATGTAAGCATGTTGATTGGTTTGCTTGGTGTTCTTAGAAACTTGATATCTTTACCCGATAGGGCATCATATATCCAAATTCCTATAGGTGTAGCGACAGCAAACTGAGATCCGTCTGGAAAATATTTGATGTCGTTAACTAATCCTCTACCGAGACGCGCGATAGCTCCTTCGGGTAAATGCCACCGGGTTGTGTAATCTTGCGCAAGGCTTGTATCTAATGTAAACAAGTTTACAATCAACAAGAGTACGGTATAGAAAGGTAACGTCTTTTTCATTTACTTACAGTCTCCTTTTCATAAGATTCCTCTCTGATATGTTTTACGCATTTTTGTGGTTAGTTTAGCACGTGAACCCTATAAAAACAAGCAGTATTTCATCTGATTACCCAGTTTTTCAGAGTCCATAACCTGTCGAGACGAATCGCGTTAATTTGGTATAAAAACCTTATGTACATTTGTCTCTACAAAAACTGGGGCAAATCAGGAGCAATTTTTCTTGACATCTATTCCGCTACTTATTATACTATCACAAAAAACATCGTCCACAGAAGGAGAGATTATGGCAACACAACTTGCAGCACAACTTTATACACTCAGGGAATTCACCAAAACCGAAGCCGACATTGTGAAAACCATGAAAAAGGTTAAACAGCTCGGATACGATGCTGTCCAATGTTCAGCCCTCGGTCCGATTGAACCTGAAGCACTGAAAAAGATTATTGACAATGAAGGCATCACGATCTGCGCCACACATACCAGTTATGCACGGATGTGTGATGAACCACAAGCTGTTATTGATGAACATAACTTGTGGGGATGCAAACATGCGGCAATTGGCGGGCTCCCCGGTGAATATCGTAGCACAGAAGGGTATGCAAAATTTGCAAAAGAAGCCTCCGAAGTTGCAGCACGGCTTGCTGAAGGTGGCTTAACCTTTTCTTATCACAATCACAGTTTTGAGTTGGAACGTTACAACGGACGCACTGGACTGCAAATCTTGTATGAAGAAAGCGATCCAAAATATTTTAATAGCGAAATTGATACCTATTGGATTCAACACGGTGGCGGTGACCCAGCCGACTGGATTCGCAAACTAAAAGGACGGGCGCATATTGTCCATCTCAAAGATATGGCAGTCGTAGGAAATGCACAACGATATGCTGAAGTCGGTGAAGGCAACCTCAATTGGCCTGCTATCTTAGATGCATGCCAATATGCTGAAGTTGAATGGTATATCGTTGAACAGGATTCCTGCTATGAACGTGACCCGTTTGAAAGTTTAGGGATTAGCCTTAAGAACTTGCAAGCGATGGGACTTTCGTAACGCAAAACGCTGGAATTATGGTAGATTTTAGAATTAACACTACATTCCTGAACTGTAGGAGGGAACTCCGATTCCCGACTGCCCTCAGTTCGGTCGCGATTCGGAGATCGCTCCTGCAGAAGAAATGTTGAATTATTTGAATAATCCACTATATACAAACTTGGCAGAACATTGAACGATTTTGATGTTCTGTCAAGTTTTTTGCAATTACTTTCAAATACTCGATCGTTATATATTACCTTGACAACGTCTCTGTTTCATGGCAAAATCCTATCAAAAAACACACAACGGAGAAACATAATGCCACAAACCGATATCCTTCAAACCATCCTAAAAGACAGCAACTACCATCTTGACCTCTTCAACGAATCCGAAATTCAGGATTTACGCCAAAAGATGGAAGGGAACGAGAAGCCAATGGTTTACTGTGATGTTCGGCGGAAAGCAGTTCAGCTAAAGCCGGAGGAGGTTGTCCGTCAACTTTATGCAGCACGACTTCTAAAACAATTTCGTTACGACACAGATCGCGTCCGATTTGAACATTCTGTAAACTTCGGTAGAGAAAAGAAACGTGCCGATATTGTTATCCTTGACAAAGACCGTCCTGATACACCCTATATTATCATTGAGGTAAAAAAGCCGAAACTCCAAGACGGTAAGGATCAACTCCGTTCCTACTGCAACGCCACAGGTGCGCCTATCGCCGTATGGACAAACGGACAGCAGATTTCACACTATCACCGAAAAGACCCGAATTACTTTGAAGAAATTACCGATATTCCCAACGCGGATCAAACGCTTGCCGACATCCTCAATGAACGTTTTACCCTCAAAGACCTCATCATTAAGGACAAACTCGCAGCGGAGCGAAAATCTCTAAAAGATATTATTTTGGAATTAGAGGATGAGGTACTGGCAAACGCAGGCGTAGATGTCTTTGAAGAGGTTTTTAAACTTATCTTTACCAAACTCCATGACGAATTCGAGAGTCGTTCCGACAAAGAGTATATCAACCGCATTTTGAGACGGGAAATCAACACGGTTGTTCAGGAATCCGCTGAACCTTACGGCTCCAGAGGGACAGATTATGAGACCATCAAGAAAGTAGTTGAAGCGATTCCAGATGACGATATGGAACGCGCGATGGAGTTTAGAAACACAGGGCAAACGGACAGCGAACTGAAATCTAAAATTCAGCACCTTTTCAATAACGCAAAAAATCAGTGGAGAGGCGTTTTCCCAGAATACTCAGAGTTTGAACTTTCAGATACGCATTTAGCGGTCTGTGTCTCAAGTTTGCAAGATGTCAAATTGTTTAACTCCAATCTACAAGTTGTTGACGAAGCGTTTGAGTATCTCGTGAGCAAATCTGCCAAAGGCGAAAAGGGACAATACTTTACACCGCGACACGTGATTGACATGTGTGTCAAAATGCTCAACCCGAAACGCGGTGAATATATGATTGACACTGCCTCTGGGAGTTGCGGTTTTCCAGTGCATACCTTTTTTCAAGTTACCGGTTCACCTTTCACCAATGCAGAAATGTCCGCAGCTGACAAACAATATGTGCGTGATAATATATTCGGCATTGACTTTGACGAAAAGACGGTACGCGTGGCACGAACATTGAACCTGATTGCAGGCGACGGTGAGTCCAACGTCTTGCACCTCAACACGCTTGACTATGAACGTTGGCGTGACAGAACTGAGAAAGATCGCGTATGGATAATGACTTATGGCAGAGGATTTGACCGACTCAAAGCGTTAAGAGCGGAAAGAGACCAAAATAGGCTATTCAATTTTGATATTTTGATGGCAAATCCACCCTTTGCGGGGGACATCAAGGAGAGCCGTATCCTGCATCAATACACGCTCGGTTTTAAAGGGAACGGCAAGGCGCAAAGCAAAGTGGGTAGGGATATCCTGTTTATTGAGCGCAATTTGGACTTCCTCAAACCCGGTGGCAGAATGGCAATTGTGCTACCGCAGGGCAGATTCAATAACACATCCGATAAATATATCCGTGAGTTTATTGCAGAACGTGCGCGCATTCTGGCAGTAGTCGGTTTGGATACCAACACCTTTAAACCGCATACCGGCACTAAAACGAGCGTGCTGTTCCTACAGAAATGGAACGATGATCCAGACCAAGGCCCACTTTGTCCGAAAATTGAGGAGTACCCAACGTTTTTTGCTGTCTCCGAAAAGGGTGGTAAGGATAACTCTGGCGATTATGTATTTCTACAAAACGAAAATGGGCAGTCCAAGTTAGATGAAAACGGGCACCTGATTGTTGAACACGACCTACACAACCACAATGGAGAATTGCCAGATGGGATCGCTGAAACTTTTATTGCGTGGGCAAAAAGTGAAAAGTTATCGTTTTGGGAAGATGCCGAATGAAAGGGGATAAATGCTGCCCTGGATGGACACGCTAACGTACAGTATTCAATCGTTAATTACCAATTTGTAATAGACTCTTCACATTCTATGCGGCTTGACGCAGAGTTTTTCCATCCCAACTTTCTGAAGATTCAACACCAGCTTGAAGAGATCGGTTCACATAAATTAATTGATTTTCAGGTCAAGATAAGACATCCTATAGAGATAAAGCGAAATTATGTAGATGAAGGCGTTTTGTTATTAAGAGGACAAAACGTTCGCCCACTATCCATTGATCTAACATCTAATCCTGTTTATATATCGGAAGAGGATGCAGAACGTTTGAAGGAAAACACCATACGCTATAAAAACATTCTGATAATGCGATCAGGGGCAAATGTTGGTCAATGTGCTATCTATCTCGAAAATAACGATGCTATATCAATGTCCGATACCCTTATTATACAAAGCGGAAACTTGAACCCTTTCTTTCTCACTATTTTTCTGAATACGAAGTATGGTACTAAATTTATAGAGAGAGGTAAATACGGTAGTGCACAACCTCATATTGCTCCACCTTTTTTATATCAAATTCCTATCCCAGTTTGGAGTACCCTGCCATCTGTAATCGAAAAAAACCTATCTCCAGTCAAAAGACTTAACAGAATTATCAAAAACGCGATATATTGAGGCACAAACCCTCCTCCTTGCCGAACTCGGACTTGCAGATTGGCAACCGAAGCAGCAGTTAACCTTTGTCAAAAACTTTTCTGACACGGAGTCTGCTGGGCGATTTGACGCGGATTACTTCCAACCGAAATATGATGATATTGTCAACGCTTTCAGAAAATATCCTGAAGGTTGGGATACGTTGGGAAAATTGGTGCGTTTGCAAGATAGTAAATTCAACCCTGATGCTGAAACAGAATACAAGTACATTGAACTTGCTAATATCGGAGGCAATGGAGAGGTAACTGGTTGCATGGTGGAACAAGGGGAAGATTTACCGACCAGAGCGCGGCGCAAGGTAAACACAGGAGATGTTATTATTTCATCTGTTGAAGGGTCTTTGGATAGTATGGCATTAATTACTGAAGAATATGATGGAGCGTTATGTTCAACAGGATTCCATGTTGTTCGGTCAGATATGCTTAAATCTGAAGTTTTACTCGTGATTTTGAAAAGCATTATTGGACAGTTACAACTCAAAAAGGGATGTAGTGGGACAATCCTTACTGCTATTAACAAGGAAGAATTTAGTAAGATTGCTGTCCCAAAAATCAGAGAAGAGAAACAGATAGAAATTCAGCAAAAAGTGCTTGAATCCTTCAACGGACGCAAGCGCGCCAAACACCTTTTGGAATGTTCTAAGCGCGCCGTTGAGATTGCTATTGAGCAGGACGAACAGGCTGCTATTGATTGGTTAAAATCTGCATCATAGAGAAATTGAAAAGTATCTGTTATTCGGATGGTGTTTGCTGCTGTTCGGGAGGTGGTTGGTGTGCTGCAATGAATTCCCTGAGAATGTTTACAACACTATCAAACTTTGCAAAGTCAACGTCACTCCCGTTTTCACAAATCCAATCGCAGAATTCTTTTTTCTTAAAATCCTCAATTGTCTTTTTTTCACCATAGTCACCTATTTCAATTTTGGATGAATAAAACTCATCCTTAAAAAGTACTTTGGGAAAAAGGTTTTCAATACCTTTTGTTACTTTGGTATTTTCTGCATTTTTCGGAATTGATCGCACCCAAAGTTTTCCGATTTGTTCAGGTGGCTTTTGGGTATCACAATCATAAAGCAGTAAAATAGGACGATGGTACAAGGTTAGATTAGCTTCATAAGTGTTCTTGAAGTGATTTAACCCTTTATCTCCCCCAAAACGTGTTTTTCCATTTTCATCTACAATGCCTACAAATTCAATCTCCAAAAAATTAAGAAGATCACTCTTGCCTAAAATGTTAAGAGCATGTTGAATATAGCGCACGTCAAGTGGACCTTCTGTCAAAACTAACGGTTTGCTTCCCGCCGCAAAACGTTTTTCTACTTCTGTTCCAAAACGCTCTGTCCTTTGATAGCGTTCAAACGCTCTACCGAATTCAGAATACCGTTCACTATTAATTCTATTTCCATCCGGCAATTCGAGAATAGTGACTTTGTCAGATCCAAATGTATCTTCCATACCGAGTGGAAACAGTGGTGTGTGAGAGGATACGATAAACTGAACTTTCGGGAACAGTTTTATGAGTTGCGGAAGGACATCGTGCTGGAGAGTCGGATGTAAATGGATATCAATTTCATCAATGATAACAAGGCCTGTAATCTGAGAAAGATTTACGCTTCTGTTGAGATCAATGTGTTCACCGTATCGAATAATTGTCGCAAATAGGTGGAATAATTGCGATTGTCCTCCTGATAGTGACTGTAATGTTGGGATGATTCTCCCATCACCCATCTTTATACTAATTCTTGATGGTCCAATGTTCCGAAGGTTTAGAATTAATTCGGCATTGCTATCTTGAAGTATTGCCTTTAATATTTGTTCAACATTCTTGCGAGATTGGGCAAAGACGAGTCTATTCACTATCGGTAATAATTCTGTGGGCAATACCTGGTTTGGCGAATTCTGTAAGGTGTTTACCCATTCGTTAAATTTCTGTTGTTCTGTAGGATCGAATAAAGAATCAAGAAACACATCCAGCACCCAAGAAATATTTTCCTCAGCACAAGTTCCTACCCACAAAGGTTTGTTAAGTTGTTTATCAAAATGGGGCGAGGAAGAGGTGGGATGTGCTTTTAAACTCTGAGGATTTAGCCAATCAGGGTCTTCACGACGACTTGCGGGGAAAAAAGCATGTGCCCCGTTTGTCATTTCAGTCTCAACACTCTTTTCGTTGACCGACACATGTTTGTGGTTTTCTTCTGTTGGCCAGTTCCAGATTGGCGTAAATACAGATTTTACGATCGATGAATGAGACGCTGGATCAAGAGTTCCTGATTTCTCACAGTAGTATAAGTTATCATTATTCGCTTTGAAATGAAGGAGGCTTAGGCTAAATGGTTGTCCACTTCTTATTGCCCTTGGATGAATGATTCTAAAATATGGTTTACTTAAACCATCCGAAGGCACAATATCAGTGAAGGCTTGTTTAGCAAATTCTGTAAGCGCGTCAACAATATAGGATAGAAAAATAGTTTTGCCAGAACCGTTAGGTCCAACAATCACGACAGGCAAGGGGTTTCCGCTATCAAAAGGCAGATTAACGTGGCATTCTGAGATAGGTCCCGTATTTTGTAAAAAGATTTCCTGGAGATACATAAAGACTCTTTTAGAAATTAATAATTTTGATTTAATATCAGTTTGTTTAATTATTATAACATGTTAAGTTACATTATGGCAAATTTATATGGCAGAAAAGATGTAATTTCACCATTTTTCTTTTAACTTGCGCAAGCGCGCCAAAGACCTTTTGGAACATGCCAAGCGCGCAGTCGAAATTGCTATTGAGCAAGACGAACAGGCTGCTATTGGTTGGTTAGAGTCTGTTTCAGAGGCAACTGATATTTAGCGTTTATAATTCAATTGATAAACACAACATATCAGTGTATAATAACAGCGAAGGAAATAGGAGGTGAATAACTGTGTCTGAAAGGAAAGCGTTTTTAGAAAAAGTCCACATCAAAAACTTTCTAAGTTTGCGGGACGTTACGCTTCCATTTAAACCGCTAACTGTGCTTGTTGGACCGAATGCAAGTGGGAAGTCAAACACATTATCAGCATTGTATCTTATCAATAGACTGATAGTCAGTGAAAGATCCCCTTCCGATATGTTCATCCGAGATTTCCGTTGGGCGTGTAAAGCACAAAAAACCGCTTTCCAGTTACATACGAAAATAGCAGAAAATCAAACCTTATATGACTTAGAAGTTGAGGCTAAACCCGATTTTTCTTTCCAGGCAGAACAATTATCGGTTAACGATGTAGACGTAATTTCAATTAAGAACGGTCAGGGGGTAGTTAGGGATGAGAATGGTGAAAACGAGACAATATATAAATTTTATGGACTCGCATTGGAGTCAGCAGGGAATTACGGAGACAAACCAATTACACGCGCCTTAGCTGAGTTTATTAAGGAATGGCAATTTTTTGATTTTTATCCAGACTTGATACGCAGCAATCTTACAACATTCTCACCTGAAAGAGAGAATCGTGAATTTCCAAAAATTGATAGTTATGGAATGCAGTTACCAAAGATTCTTTGGAATTGGCATAAGTATTCTCCAGGAAGTTTCCAAAACGTTAGTGATTCTCTTTCCGCAAGCACAGATCGTCAGATAGATCAATATTTGATTGATGGAAAAAACCAACTTTGTCTAATAGAACGGAACAACGAACCTATTCCATTGCATGGGGCATCTGATGGCATACTACGTCTCATAGCATATTACATCCTACTCAACGAACCCAAATTGCCTCCGCTCATCGCTATTGAAGAACCGGAACGTAATTTACACCCCGGTGCCCTATCTGACATCGCACATGTGCTTGAGCAAATTGCCGAACGTTCTCAAGTCATTATTACAACCCACAGTTCACAGTTGCTTGATGCCTTTGATCCAGCAAGTCTGTCGGATTCACTTGGGGTTTTACTTTTACAAAACCGCCCTGGTTTCGGCACAGAGGCAATAAACCTTGAGGAATGCAGTGACAAAGGAGAAGCACTTGCAGGTTGGATGGCAGATTTCGGGATTGGTAGTGCAATTTTTGATAGTGGACTCTTGCCAGATGAAATGGAGGATAACCCCGAATGCCAAGCATAAGAATCTGGACTTTGGAGTCAGACAACGATGCAAAGGCAGTTGAGTGTTTGGCAAATAAGTTGAAGGAATATTTGAAACTTGAAGCGATGTCTATTGACACCACTGGCAGACTTAAACCACCTGCGCGACTCAAGGATGCTATTAGAATTTTACTTGAAGATGAAGACTGTGTTATTTTAATTATTGACCGTGACGGACCGATAGCACACCATGAACGATTGCAACAACCGAATTCTCTAATAAATCAAATTAAACAGATAGTCAATGACCGTAATTTTGCTGGTAAGGTTTTTCTTGTAGAGGCAGTACAATTGTAGAGGCAGTACAAGAACTTGAAGCATGGTTACTCATAGATTGTCTTGGAATCTTTTGTTATTATGCAGCCAAACGCGCCCAGTTCAGGGAAAACTGTCGCAGCAAAGTCTCAGCAAACCGACCTTTCAAACGATTAACCAACCGTTATCAGAAAGGGAATACAGAGAACATTGTTGAGGCAGAACAAGGCGGTCGTGGTGCAAAAGAATACCTAACCGAGTTTTCTGAAAGAGTCCTCCGAGAACTGAATCCTAACCTCACGCAAAGGAACATTGACCGTGAAAAATATCAAGAGGTACGATCACCTGAAGTAGCCGAACATATTGAGATCAACAAAGAAACCTTGCGGCGCAATAATTCTCTCAAAAAACTCGGTGAAGTGATAGCACAATTCCAATTTCCAAAAAAATAAATCCTGTTATGTATTCCTAAACCGTGTAAGGAGAGCAGAAAGATGTCTGATGAACGACTCACACTTGAAGAGATGGAACAGAAATATCCTGATGAATGGCTGTTTATTATTGATTGCGAACACAGCGAAAACACAGAGCTTTTATCAGGACGTGTTTTAGTCCATAGTCCATCCCGTGCAGATATTTATGAGGCTTCAGGGCATTATAAGGGTGGTGCAGCAATACGTTATACGGGTGAACTTCCTAAGGGGATGAGATACCTACTATAAAAGGAGAAAGAAAGATGTCTGATGAACGACTCACACTTGAAGAAATGGAACAGAAATACCCTGACGAATGGCTGTTTATTATTGACTGTGAAATAAGCGAAAATACGGAACTACTTTCAGGGATTGTGGCTGCCCATAGCCAATCCCGTGCAGATATTTATGAGGCTTCTGGGCATTATAAGGGTGGCGCAGCGATACATTATACGGGTGAACTTCCTAAGGGGATGAGGTACCTGTTATAATGGGCAGCATATCCTTCAATCCGACAGATGAATTGATTGTCCTTCGCCTCACAGTAGACGGTATCAATACTGATGACTTCCGAAATGTGGTTGTGGCTTTAGATACAGGTGCATCAGACACCTCAATTCCGACAAAAGTTGCTTTAGATTTGGGATACGACCTCTCAAACCCAAAACATAGAGTACGTCTTACCACAGGCAGTGGTACTGTACCTGCTAAAATCATAACCGTCCGTAAATTGACTGCTATTGGGGAAGCTGTTGAAAACATTGATGTCTTATGCCATGACCTGCCTGCAGAATCAACCATAGATGGCGTATTAGGCTTAAATTTCTTGAGGCATTTTGATGTTAACATTTCGTTTTCAACAGGGACCATTGAACTCCATCCATACTAATGAGTCTCACACTTGAGCAGGACGAATAGGCTGCTATTGAGTGGTTGGATTCAGCTTGACAACCCCTTCCCCCCAAAACCAGCAAATCAACCGCAGTGAACCCAAAGAAAATGCATGAGGATATTATATTTTACTAAAAGCATATTTTCTTGACTTTTCCACCGATTTGTGATATTATTAAATGGATAATCCAATTAAGAACGGGGCGTGGCGCAGTCCGGAAGCGCGCTTGAATGGGGTTCAAGAGGTCGCTGGTTCGAATCCAGTCGCCCCGATTTTACGGGCGTTGAAGCGAGTCGATAGACTGTTCGCCGCCCAGTTATGGTTAATGAGATCATTAGAAAAGAGGCAGTTGTAGTCGTGGATAAATCGTATATTAATGTGGGTATTTTGGGATGGGGAACAGTCGGTACCGGTGTTTCCAAGATTCTGATAAATCAGAATACGCTCATATCTAAAAATAGTGGCATCCAGTTATGCCTAAAAAAAGTCGTAAAACGGACACTTCCTGCTTCACGCGAAGGCATAGAACTTCCCGCCGACTGTCTAACGACTGATCCCGCTGAAGTTGTTGATAACCCCGAAATTGATATTGTCGTTGAGCTCATCGGTGGTGTTTCAGAGGCACATTCACTCATCACCCGTGCAATCCAAAACGGTAAACACGTTGTGACAGCAAACAAGGCACTCTTGGCAGAGCATGGAGGTGAGTTATTCCAGTTAGCACAGAAACATCAGGTGAGTCTCAATTTTGAGGCAAGCACTGCGGGGGGCATTCCAATTATCAAAACCCTCCAAGAAAGTTTCACCGCTAATCAAATTCAATCAATTTACGGCATTGTTAACGGTACTTGCAATTACATGCTGACTGAAATGAGTGAACGGGGTGTTGATTTTGCTGATGTACTTGCAGATGCTCAAGAAAAAGGTTACGCTGAGGCAGATCCAACACTTGATATTGATGGAACTGATGCTGCCCAGAAACTAACACTTCTCATCGCGCTCGCCTACGGTGTGAATCTCTCCGTTGATCAATTCCATGTTGAAGGTATCACAGACATTTCTCAAAAAGAGATTCAGTATGCACATGAACTCGGTTATGTAATCAAACTGCTCGCCATTGCGAAGTTAACCGATGACAACCGCGTGGAAGCGCGCGTACATCCGACACTTCTGCCAGAGCGGAGTTTATTAGCGAATGTCGGTGGTGCCTTTAATGCTGTTTGCGTTATCGGATCGGCTGTCGGACCAACGCTATTTTACGGACAGGGAGCAGGCGAAATGCCTACTGCAAGTGCTGTTGTAGCAGATATTATTGATGCCGCAAAATCTATCCAGTGGGGTGTGAGTTCACCGATCTCTCAAGCATGGCTTGCGGATTCGCAGCCTGAAATTACTGTCTGTTCTATTGACGATATTGAGACACGTTACTACCTCCGTTTTGTAGTTATTGATAGACCGGGAGTTTTAGCAAGTATTGGGAGCATATTAGGAGACCATAACATCAGTATTGCTTCAGTCATTCAAAAAGAACCCCACGACACCGATACCGTTTCACTCATGATGCTAACGCATCAGGCGCGAGAAAAAAACATGAAAGCAGCGCTTGAACAGATTTACACGCTTGAAGTTGTCAAAGGGAACGCGAAACTTATCAGAATTGAAGAAGAAGTAGCTTTTTAAGTCTAACAGACAAAACAATGAAAGACACATTGGTTTTTGATGCAAGAAACATTCGAGACGGAGTCTTCAATAATCATGAAGTGGAAATCCTGACTTCGCAGCTTGAATTGGATCTTGAAGGCATCCGATTTATCAGTCATGTGCGGGGCACCGTTCAACTACTCCGTCACAACGAGGATGATGTTTACGTCAAAGCTGATATATTCACGGATATTGAAATGCAATGCGGTAGATGTCTTGAACCTTTTGAAGAGGATGTCACAGCAACTTTTGAATTGCAATTCACACCAACTAACAATCCTGAAGAGATCGCAGATGGAGGGATTGCAGATGGAGAACGTTACTATGATGGTGAAACGTTTGACATCTCTGAAGATGTTCGACAAGCATTGGTAATTCAGATCCCTGTTTGGCCTCTCTGCTCACAGACCTGTAAAGGTTTATGTCACAGGTGTGGCGTAAATCTGAATGAAGAACATTGCACTTGTCAAGATACAGATAATATTGAATCTGAAACACTTGAGGTAAATTCACCTTTTGCAGTGCTACCGCAGTTGTTAGAGACAGCAAAGTCGGAAAGTAAATCTAAATCGAAAAACCGTAAGGAGATAATTTCTAAAGATGGCACATCCAAAACGTAAAACATCAAAATCGAAAAAAAGAATGCGGAGAAGTCATCATGCGCTCCGGAACCAAGTTATCACAGATTGCTTATATTGTGGAGAAATGATGGTTTCACACCGAGTCTGCACGCATTGTGGACACTATAAAGGGAGATCAATTCTAAAGTCTACAGAAGAACAACTGTAGATAAGAAACCAGCGTCTCAATTCTCGCCGATGACCTCACACGTTTGTGTTGATTCTGCTAAATCGGCTAAAAAGGATTCTTCAGCATGGATCGATATGCATCAATTATAGGGACAGGTTCTTATCTACCTGAAACCGTTTTAACCAATTTTGATCTCGAAAAGATGGTGGATACCAGCGATGAATGGATTCGTCAACGCACAGGCATTGTTGAGAGACGAATCGCAGAAGACGACATCGCTACATCAGACCTCAGTGTGCAGGCTTCGCGGTTGGCTATCAAAAGAGCACAAATTGACCCACTCGAAATTGAAATGATCCTCGTTGCTACCGTTACACCCGACACATTTTTTCCATCAACCGCTTGTTATGTGCAGAAAGGTATTGGCGCGAAAAACGCTTCTGCAATGGATATATCCGCAGCATGTGCCGGTTTCTTATATGGGCTTGATTTAGCAAATGGCTTGATTATATCTGGGCAATATGATACTATACTTGTTGTCGGTGGCGAAGTTTTTAACAATATCGTCGATTGGAATGATAGAAACACATGTGTCCTTTTTGGAGATGGTGCAGGGGCTGCCGTTGTCCAAGCAACCGAAGAACCGAAAGGAATCCTCGCTTCTTATATCGGATCTGATGGCGACTATGCAGACATTAACCTACTTGGCATACCCGCTGGCGGTTCAAGAATGCCGGTCACATCAGCAGCAATTGACCAAAATCTGAATAAAATTCAGATGAATGGACGGGAAGTTTTCAAACTCGGAGTTCGGCTCATGCCCGAAGCAGCAGAACGCGCCCTAAGCAAAGCAAATTTCAGTGTTGATGACATAGATCTATTAATACCGCATCAAGCAAATTTACGCATTATTGAAGCAGTTGGACAGCGGCTCGGTGTGCCACGAGAAAAGGTATATGTGAACGTAGACAAATACGGCAATACTTCTGCTGCAACAGTAATCATCGCATTAGACGAAGCAATCCAAGACGGACGCGCAAAACCGGGTGACCTGATATTGCTCGTCACTTTCGGTGCTGGCTTGACGTGGGGAAGCACGCTCTTACGGTTGTAAATGACGCAAATCGCCTTTATTTTTCCAGGACAGGGTTCACAGAAAGTTGGCATGGGATCTGAATTGGCAGAGACCTATCCAGCTGCCAAAGATGTTTTTGATGAAGCAGATAATTTATTAGAAAGACCATTAAGTCAACTCTGTTTTGAGGGACCCGAAGCAGAATTAAAGCAGACAGAAAATACACAACTCGCTATTTTAACGTGTAGCGTCGCGACGCTGAGATTACTTACACAATTAAGGGTTGTGCCGCAAGTTGTGGCAGGACACAGTTTGGGAGAATATTCCGCACTTGTAGCGTCTGGTGTTCTTGAGTTTGCGGACGCGTTACGATTGGTGAGTGCCCGTGCACAGTTTATGGCGGAAGCCGGTGAAGAACAGAACGGCACAATGGCTGCAATCCTCGGAATGGATGCAAAGCAGCTTGAACACTTTTGTGGGAAGGTTGAGGGTGTGGTGAAGATCGCAAATTACAACTGCCCAGGACAATTGGTTATTTCGGGTGAAGTTAATGCTGTTAATCAAGTTATTACGCTCGCATCTGATGAAATTGGGGCAAGACGGTGTAGACTTTTACCGGTCAGTGGTGCTTTTCATTCACCACTGATGGAATCAGCACAACAAAAGTTTCAAGATGTGCTTGACTCGGTAAAGCTAAATCCACCGCAAATTGATATAGCAATGAACGTAACGGGCGAGTTTGCAACAGACACAGAAAACATCAAACACCTACTTTTTCAACAGATAACCGAACCCGTTCAATGGGAAAAAACGTTATACACTATTGAAAAAACTGGAATCACACATTTTGTTGAGGTAGGACCGGGAAAGGTCTTATCTGGCCTGGTGAAACGTACGCTGCCCGAAAGTACTGCCTTAAACGTTGAAGATGTCAAGACACTCTCACTCGTGACAGATGAATATGGAAATGGTGAATAAATGGATGCGACAACAAGTCAGTCTGTTTTCAAAGAAGATATATTAAGTGGAAAAACGGCAATCGTAACAGGTGCGTCGCGCGGTATCGGTGCAGCAATTGCTAACAGACTATGTGAAGTCGGCGCAAATGTCGTTATCTGTTCGCGTTCCACCGAAAGTGTCTCTCAAACCGCTGCTGCGTTAAAAGACAAAGGCTATGCCACACACGCAATGGCTGCTGACATCTCCAAAAAGGAAGATGTTGAAGCACTTATTGAAGAAACAATAGAACAGTTTTCGCAAATTGATATCCTTGTGAACAACGCTGGAATCACACGCGATATGTTGCTGATGCGTCTTAAAGATGAAGACTGGGAAGCAGTTTTACAAACAAACTTGACCGGAACGATGTATTGTACCCGTGCAGTTCTTCGTCCTATGGTCCGTCAAAAAAGTGGCCGTATCATCAATATCTCATCAGTTATCGGATTGATGGGAAATGCTGGACAAGCGAGTTATGCTGCAGCGAAAGCTGGCATTATCGGTTTAACAAAAACAACAGCTAAAGAGGTTGGGACACGCGGCATCACCGTAAACGCTATCGCACCCGGATTTATTACAACCGACATGACAGCAGCAATACCTGAAGAATTTCAGAAAAAAGCACTTGAACTTATTCCATTACAGAACTTCGGCGCGCCAGAAGATGTAGCAGACCTTGTCTGCTTTTTGGCATCCGAAGCAGCACGTTATATCACCGGTCAAACCTTGCAGGTTGATGGGGGCATGGTGATGTAACTAATATATCTCTAATTCTGCCAATAGGCAGTAGAATTTGTTTTTTTATATTAGCTTACCGTAGGGACAGGTAAAGATATAGAATTTGCCCTACAAATTAACCTTGAAATATTTTAATATCGGAGCGGACAAGACAATCAACCTAATTGTCATTATTTATCCGCCCTTATGATAGGAGATTAATTAAAGATATGGCTACAAACGAAGAACGGCTTATTGAAATTATTGCACACCAACTCGGTATTGACGCAGATAATGTAACCCCTGATGCTTCATTTATGGAAGACTTAGGAGCGGACTCACTCGATACCGTTGAATTGGTTATGGCACTTGAAGAGGAATTTGACCTTGAAATCCCTGACAGTGATGCTGAAAAGATACAAACTGTTCAAGATGCCCTTGATTACCTTGATGAGCATGTATAAATTCACATATTTCAACAAATCTGTTGAGGGCATGTAGCCGAAAACTACAAGCCCTCTTCACTTACTTTAGAAAAGGATCGGTCTCGTGGAGCGTGTAGTTATTACAGGAATCGGCGTTGTCAATGCAATTGGCAACACGAAAGAAGAATATTGGGATGCGCTTGCTGTCGGTAAAAACGGAATCGGACCTTTGACCTATTTTGATGCAACCGATTATCGAACGCAGATCGCCGCTGAGGTGAAAAACTTTGAAGCGGAAAAGTATCTGGATAAGAAAGCTGCATCCCGTTTTCCGCTTTTCATTCAGTACGCACTTGCTGCCTCTATGATGGCACATGAAGATGCAGGATTGGACCTGTCTAAAGTTGACCCCTATCGAGCAGGAGTTCAAATCGGCTCTGGTGTTGGTGGCATTGGTGTGCTTGAGGAAAACGCGGCAGTACTTATTGATAAAGGTCCTAAACGCGTCAGTCCGTTTCTCGTGCCGTTTATGATCATTAACATGGCATCAGGACAAGTGTCTATCCATTTCGACCTCAGAGGCCCCAATTCTGCATCTGTTACCGCTTGTGCAACTGCCAACCATTCCATCGGTGAATCACTACGTTTGATTCAACACGGCTATGCGGATGTGATGTTTACAGGTGGGACTGAATCCGCAATTAGTCCTTTAGCCGTTGCGGGGTTCTGTTCAATGCGCGCAATGTCTGAGCGCAACCAGGAACCTGAACGCGCTTCTCGTCCATTCGATAAAGAACGCGATGGGTTTGTTATGGGAGAAGGCGCAGGCGTGCTAATCCTTGAGTCGCTTTCACATGCAAAAAAACGTGGGGCATATATCTACGCTGAAGTAGTTGGCTTCGGAATGACTTCAGATGCCCATGATATGGTGAGCCCGCCTAAAAACGGTGAGGGGGCAGCGAAAGCGATGGAATTTGCGCTCAGCGATGCGAAACTTCCGATAGATGCAGTTGATTATATCAACGTACACGGCACTTCTACACCTATCGGCGATGTCGCTGAGACTAACGCTATTAAATCCCTCTTTGGCGAGCGTGCCTACAAAATTCCGATTAGCTCTACGAAGTCTATGGTTGGACATCTGCTTGGTGCAGCGGGTGCTGTAGAACTCATCGCTTGTTTAGGTGGAATGGAAAAGGGCTTTATCCCTCCGACCATTAACTACGAAGTGCCGGATGAAGAATGTGATTTGGACTATGTGCCAAATGAGAGTCGTGATGCAAAGATTGAAGTCGCGCTTTCCAACGCATTCGGTTTCGGTGGACACAACACCTGTTTAGCAATCCGAAAATTTTCAGCTTAGCAGTTGGTTTCGTAACTTTATTCCTACCATGCAAAGATTTTGTGTATTCAGTATATATCGGCTTCGGCAGCAACATTGACGACAGACTTTCGTATATTCAAAATGCTATTCACGCCTTATCGGAGGTGGAGGGTATTATTTTACAAAAGATTTCCTCCCTCTATGAAACAGAACCTGTCGGATATGAAGCACAAGCAAAGTTTCTAAACGGTGTTGTTGCCATCAAAACCTGCCTTTTCCCTCACACCCTACTGCAGACTTTAAGACAGATCGAAACCGATGTTGGCAGGCAACACCGCACCCGTTGGGGGCCGCGAGAGATTGACTTGGATATTTTAATCTATGGTGATATATGCCTGCAATCCCCGGACCTTGTTATTCCCCACCCAGAGATGCATATCAGGTGTTTTGTACTTGTCCCGTTAGCAGAAATCGCTCCAGATATTGCCCATCCCGTTTTGAATGAAACAATTCAAACCTTGCTTGAACGCCTTGTGGATGATAAGTCTGTTGTGAAAAGCGAAGATTATGATTTATTGTCCTACCCACCATCTTAATCAAACTTTTGTAGCACAAACTGTCAGTTTGTGCTATCTATCCCTGCCAAACACTTCTTTTCTTATAGACTTCCACACCACAATCTGATATAATTCTTCAACGACTTAAGGAGAATAGAGAAATGCGATGGTTTGAAACACGTGGCCCCCGTATATCCTGAAGATAACTACGTTGTTGCCCGCACAGAAGAACTTGCAGATTTTGTTGATCGGTTGGAAAAGGGGAGATACATTGTTCTCTTTGCGCCGCGCCAGACCGGTAAGACTACGTTTTTCCGAAACGCGCTTGATGCACTTGAACGCAAAGAGAATGGATATTTTCCAATACAACTGAATTTTGAGGGGTACGTAGACAGTAACACTGATGTCTTCTACAATTCCTTCTGTAGAGAAATTGGTAAAAAAATTAAGGACGTATTTCAAAAACGCGGTGAGAATCTTTCTGACAAACTCAACCGATTTTTGGCGAGTGCACAGATAACTGATTCTATTTCGATGCGAGAGTTTTTTGAGGACCTCGGAAGTTTGTTGGAAAGGCAGCGGTTTGTCATGATTATTGACGAATTTGATGCTACTCCCCCATCTGCTTTACGAGGATTTCTACATTCACTCCGTCAAATCTATCTCTCTGGAAAAGAACGATGTCCTTACAGTGTCGGCATTGTTGGTGTCAAGAGCATCACACAACTAAATTATGATCGATCAATATCTCCATTCAATATCCAAGACGAATTCAAATTGCCCAACTTCACGCTTGAGCAAGTCCAGGAACTTCTTTCACAATATACGGACGAAGTTGGACAACCTTTTGACTCTGAAGTTATCGAATCTATCCACAAACAGACTGCTGGACAACCGGTGCTTGTCAATCGATTCGCGCAGATACTTACAGAGGAAATGGATATCCCGAAAAGTGAATCAATTCTAATGGAACACTTTTCAAAAGCACACGCAAAACTCCTTCGTGAACGAAACACGAATATTGATCATCTCATAACTAATATCCGTAGAGATCGGCGGTTTGAATCACTTCTCATGAAGATCGCTTCCTACGATGAAGGTGTGGAATTCATCTTGGATAGTGATTTAATAAGTGAACTCACAATGTATGGTGTTATTGCTGAAGGGGCTGATGGGATGTGCGAAATTGTCAACCCCATTTATCAGTATCGTATTATACGGGCGTTTAAACCGCTTGTAAATGGGCTTGAGCAGGAATATCTAACAGATGACACTCGTCCTGAATTTCAAGACTATCTTACACCCGATGGACATGTTCAGATGGAGGCACTTCTTGATAACTTCCGAGACTTTATTGCACGCGTAGGTTTCAGAATTCTACAAGTGCCAGAAACACCACAAGAATACGTAGGGCAACATCTTCTCTTCGCGTATCTGAGCCAATTTGTTCAGATTATAGGTGGCACTATGTATCTTGAGGTGCAGACGGGACGCGGTAGATTGGACATTCTTATTCTTCACAATAACCGAAAATATATCGTTGAGACAAAAATATGGGGTGGCGATACTCGCTATCAGGCGGGCAAAGCACAACTCGCTGCTTATGTTAGAACAGAAAAAGCGGTGGAGGGATATTATGTCGTGTTCGATCACCGCAAAACACCAGAATCGCGCGTAGAAACGGATACATTTGATGGCTTAACTATTCGTAGTTACGTAATCCCTGTGGTCCAAGAACTTCCCTCATCGGCCCAGACGTAATCAAAACTTGCAATTACCAGTCAAGTATAGTATAATCTTTAAACATTTTACCCTTGAATACACTAACAATTCATCTCATATAGAACATAAGTACTAAAAAAATTTACATATATAAAAATGAACATACATGAATACCAAGCCAAAGAGATTTTAGAATCCTTTGGTGTTAATACACTCCCCGGTAAAGTCGCTGAAACGCCGGAAGAAGCGGAAGCCATCGCGAAAACGATTGATTGTGCCAAGTATGTTGTCAAAGCGCAAATTCATGCAGGTGGACGAGCAAAAGGCGGCGGCGTTAAACTCGCAAACTCCATCGCTGAAGTTAAACAACATGCCGAAAATATGCTCGGAATGCAACTCGTGACACCTCAGACGGGTGCCGAAGGCAAACTTGTCAGAAAAGTTCTTATTGTCCAAGCTGCAAAAATACAGAAGGAATTCTACCTCGCTATTTTACTTGATCGAGAGACATCACAACTCACCCTAATTGGCAGCGAGGAGGGCGGTGTCAATATTGAAGAAGTTGCAGCGCAAACCCCTGAAAAGATTATTAAGACACAGATTCATCCTGCCTTTGGGTTAACCGAATTTCAAGCGCGGGAGTTTGCATACAAACTGATTACGAATACAACCTATCGGCAGCTCATTCCAAATGCCACAGAATTGATTATGTGTCTTTACAATGCGTTTGTCGAATGTGATTGTTCACTGATAGAGATTAATCCGTTGACAATCGTAGGTGCGGATGATGATTTAGAGATCGTCGCTCTTGATTCTAAGGTTAACTTTGACGATAATTCCCTCTGGCGGCATCCTGATATTTCCGATATGCGTGATCCACACGAAGAAGACCCAAGCGAATTAGAGGCAAGCGAATCCGGATTGAGTTATATCCGTCTTGATGGTAATATCGGATGTATGGTAAACGGTGCTGGATTGGCTATGGCAACGATGGATATTATCAAGCAAAAGGGCGGTGAACCGGCAAACTTTCTTGATGTAGGGGGCGGTGCATCCGCAGAGGCTGTCGCACACGCTTTCCGCCTTATCCTCGCGGACGAAAACGTGAAAGCAGTTCTTGTGAATATCTTTGGCGGCATTATGAAATGCGATACCATCGCTACCGGTATTGTTGAAGCAGCAAAACAGGTCAAACTCAACGTTCCGCTTGTGGTTCGGTTAGAGGGAACAAACGTGGAACTCGGAAAACAAATTATTGCTGAATCTGATTTGAACCTTCAACTGGCAGAAGGGCTTTCTGAAGCAGCAGAACTTGCGGTAACCGCTGCAAAGACTTTATAGACCTATTCTAAACGCAAAAAAGTGAAAAATGACAAAACTTGAATTAGCAGACATAGACGTTTCAGGAAAACGGGTTCTTGTGCGCGTAGATTTTAACGTCCCCTTGAAAGACGGGAAAATCACAGATGAAACCCGTATCACTGCTGCTTTGCCTACTCTTTTAGACCTCGTTCATCGGAACGCAAAAATTATCCTTGTTACACACTTGGGCAGACCTACAGTTGGATCATCTTCAGATCGTGAGGAACTTTCTACAGAGCCAATTGCTATTGCGCTTAGCCAGAAACTTGGAAAACGTGTTGCACATGTTAACGATTGCATCGGGGAGGATGTTCAAAATGCAGTTGAGTCGTTGGAGGATGGAGAAATCCTGCTCCTTGAGAACGTTCGGTTTTATGCTGAAGAAACAGATAACAACCCTAAATTTGCCCAGCAACTCGCCTCATTAGTGGATATCTATGTTAACGATGCTTTCGGTACTGCTCACCGCGCCCATGCCTCAACAGAAGGCGTAACACATTATTTGTCAACGTGCGTTGCCGGTTTGCTTATGGCACGCGAAATACATTATCTCAGCATGAGTCTTGAGAACCCTGAGCGTCCATACATAGCAATTCTTGGTGGTGCCAAAATATCTGATAAAATCACACTGATTGAGAATCTGTTAGGAAAAGTTGACAGTCTACTCATCGGTGGTGGTATGGCTTACACGTTTCTTGATGCAATGGGGATTTCTATCGGGAATTCGCTCGTTGAAACAGAAAAGCTTGACGTAGCGGCATCGCTTATTAAGAAAGAAGGTTTTTCAGACACCGTTCTCCTACCTGCAGACCACGTTGTTGGGCGCGCTTTTGACCCGGAAACCGAATCTCAGATTGTGGATCAAGGGACTATTCCTGACGGTTGGCAAGGGTTGGACATCGGTCCTAAAACTGTTGCTGCATTTGGTGAACGTATCGCTTCAGCGAAAACAGTCGTGTGGAACGGTCCTTTAGGAGTCTATGAATTTGAAAAGTTTGCGAAAGGCACAATTGCGGTTGCTCAACAGATTGCTGCCTCCGAAGCGGTAAGTATCATCGGCGGCGGCGACTGTGTGGCGGCAATACAACAAGCGGGCGTATCTGATCGAATAACACATGTTTCCACTGGCGGTGGCGCATCATTAGAGTTTTTAGAGGGAAAATCTTTGCCGGGAATTACGGCATTAACTGATAAATAATCAAAGCGAAACTAAAATATGTTTGATAAAATTACACCTCGTAGTGAAGACTACTCAAAATGGTATACACAAGTCATTCGCCAAGCAGAGATGGCAGATTACGCGCCCGTGCGCGGCTGCATGGTGGTGCGCCCTTACGGCTACGCGCTCTGGGAAAACGTAAAGGAACAACTTGATATTCGTTTCAAAGCAACAGGGCATCAAAACGCTGCTTTTCCGCTTTTCATTCCGATGAGTTTCATTGAAAAAGAGGCGGAACACGTAGAAGGTTTCAAACCTGAACTCGCTGTCGTCACGCACGGCGGCGGAAAAAAGTTGGAAGAGCCGCTTGTCGTGCGTCCGACATCCGAAACCATCATTGGCTATATGTATAGTCAGTGGATTCAATCTTACCGAGACCTACCTGTGCTTATCAATCAATGGGCAAACGTGGTACGATGGGAGCTGCGTCCCCGCCTTTTCCTCCGAACGATGGAGTTTTTCTGGCAAGAAGGGCATACTGCACATGCAACGCATGAGGAAGCAGTGGAGGAAACACTCCGTATCCTTGACATCTATACCGATTTTGCTGTGAACGAAGCAGCAATACCGGTCATTCCTGGTCGTAAGAGCGATAGTGAAAAGTTTCCCGGTGCCTTAACCTCCTACACAATTGAAGCGATGATGGGTGACAAACGCGCACTCCAAGCAGGCACATCACACGACCTTGGACAAAATTTTGCTAAGGTTTTTGATATACAATATCTCGATGCAAATCAGAAACAACAGCACTGCTGGACAACCAGTTGGGGTGTAAGTACTCGCATGATAGGCGCGATTATTATGGCACACGGAGATGACCAAGGTTTAGTCCTACCGCCGAGACTTGCCCCCACGCAACTTGTTATCGTACCGATTATTCCGAAAAACAACGATGACGCGAAACAGGTCGTAACACAAACCGTTGACGCTATCTGTGAGACATTAGGCGATATCCGATACCACGTTGATGACCGATATGAGTATTCACCCGGTTGGCGATTCAACGAATGGGAACTCAAAGGTGTACCTTTGCGCATAGAAATCGGTCCCCGCGACATTGAAAACGAACAGGTTGTCTTTGCTCGCCGAGACATTCCCGGTAAAGAAGGTAAAACCTTTATTCCGATTGCCAATGTTGCTGAGACTGCAACGCAGATGCTTGACACAATTCAGGCAGATATGCTCAAGCGGGCAACAGAATTCCGAGATGCAAACACCTTTGAACCGACAGATTACAATTCATTTAAGGAGATTGTTGAAACCGGGTTTGCACGTGCATGGTGGTGTGGAAACGCTGAATGTGAAGATAAAATCAAAGAAGAGACACAAGCGACTATCCGATGTATCCCGATGGAGCAACCTGATTCCGATGGTGTGTGTATTATCTGCGGCACGCAAGCAAAAGAGATCACAATTTTTGCCCGCGCGTACTAACATAAACTATAGTTTGACAATTATAACGGGGACGAGGGCCCGCCCGGATGTTGCCTGATGTTTTCGGATTGGAATATTATCCATGCACTAATTGGAATATTATCCATGCACTATAAGTCAATGAAGAAACTACAAAACGTATTTTTATGATGATATGTTTTGTTTGTAGTGATTGTTATACCGCTTCTGATAAATAAAATTCTATTACACAGATTTTATAGGATTGAGGAATTTTCTGCCTGATCGGACTCCCGGTCGCGTCCAGGAGGCCGCTCGGATAGAATCTCCACTGTCCATGGGATATAATTATTGCAAAATGGCATTAAATGTCTAATTTTTGTAAGAAATATCAGATACTTTACCCTCTCAAAAACTATCGCATATCAATTTTTGTTGAATTAAACGCGAAATTGTGTTAAACTATTATAACAATTTTATTGTGGAGTAAATATATTGCACACTTACGCATCAATTTTTGGGAGGAATTCCATGAAAACCAGAGGAACACTTACTTTTACTACTCTTTTGATAATAAGCATTGCCGTAATTGGTTGCGGTAAGCTAGACCAAAAAGAGTTTGAAATGTGGAAAAATGAACATGTCGCGCAGATCGACCAATCCAATACAGAAATAAAAGCACAAGTTACGAAACTGGAAGGAAAGGTTGATCAGAATAATAAGGATACGATGGAGGCAATCTCTAAGATGAAGGATGAAGCAATTGCCGCTTCACAGCAAGGAGATGCTGACACTATCGCTGCTGCCAAGCAAAATACCAAAGAAGATATCGCAAAATCCAATGCTGCCCTAACAAAAACAATTGATATGAAGGGTAAAGAAGCGATGGATTTTGCTAAAGCTGAAGATGCCAAGAACCAAAAAGAGATAATGGCAAATTCTAGTGGTTTAAAGGCCTTAAAAGAGGATTTCAAGAAACTCTTAGCTGCAGTGTCAGCTAATTCAGATGCTATTACCGAACTCGAAGCTGATGCAGCCTCAAAACCAACGCTCTTGGTTACTGTCAAGTTCGGCAGTGGTCAGACAGGTTTGTCCGGCAAAGCGAAAGAGATGCTTGATGGTATCGTCGGCCAGATTTTGGAGAATCCTGAAGCTGAAATACTTGTTGAGGGACATGCAGATGGCACGCCGGTATTACGCGGCGGACATCGAAGCAATTGGGATCTGTCTCAATCACGAGCAAATTCGGTCGTTAAATATCTGAAAGGCAAAGGTGTTGACGCGGCAAGGATCAGGTCTGTTGGAAAAGCACATACTGACCCAGTTGCCCCGCAGAATACCACTGCTGGCAGAGCTATGAATCGACGGGTAGAAGTGATTCTTAACCCAGCCGGTTCTATGATGTAACTTTTTATCCTTCAGATTTGCCCTCATTTTTCCATCCAATATCGTTAGGATGTCCTAATTTGGGGCATCCTACTTTTTTAAAGTTTTGTACCGTCTTATGTCTATACTCTTTGAAATTTCAGCTATTGCTTCATCTTTTATTGCTTGGATGCCCTGAATAATGCGCTATCTATTTATACTCCTATTTTCCATTTTTATCATCTCAGGCATTTCATACGCAGAATTTTCCGATGTGCCAGCATCACGATCTCCATCTTTTTTTCACAATAAAACTCTATCATTACAGTTTTCTCTCTTTTCTTATAAACCTGAACTCGGTAGCTTGACTCAGATTTTACAGAGTGCTGGCGTATCCAAGTCCCCTGTTGCCATGATGCCGACACTCTCAATTGTTCTACAACACATACCTGAATTAGATTCTCGGTTAGAAATTGGTTACTGGCGCACTCAATTTGATACGCCACCGCCTAATTCAACATCACTCAAAGCCACACTTATGCCTATATCCTATCAGTTAATCTATCGTCCGGTGCTCCTATATGAATATCTACCCATTTATTTCGGGGCAGGTATCGGTGTTTTAAGAGCCAATTTTGATGGTAACGTGGTTGACTTGCTTGCAGAACAAGGCATCGCGCTTAATGATAGTGCATCAACAACAACAGGTTATGTAATTGCTGGTCTTGAGTTGTTTCAATGGAAGGCGCAACCTGGTGATCGCGCCACCATAGGAAATAATGCCACTATCAGTTTAGAATTAAAACGAATCCTTAAAACTGTTGAAACCACTGGCACACAGCCACTGAATATCATTTTAGACGGAACTGCGATTGGAATCGGAGTGAGAACGCAGTTCTAATCGTTGGATGGACTTCAAACGATACGCTACCCGCCTCCTTCCGTTTCTAATTTGCCTCATGTTCGGGATAATCCTCGGACGCTATTCAGAAACGCCGCTCGCTTTTCTCTGTCTATTAGTTGCAATAGGAGCGTTTGTATTCGTCGGCATGGAATTAGCACTTTATGTGCTGCTAATCTGTTTACCCTTCTCTTTTCGTTACATTATCCCTCAGATTCTTGAAATTCAAACACCGACTGAGCCGTTATTAGGCATGCTCAGCGCGGTTTATTTGTTAAAAAAGATCTTAGATTACGTGCTTGGAAAACGGCAGCGCAGCCCAACCTTTCCGTTTTTACTGCCTGTCTGCTTTTTGGTATTTGTTACTTTCCTATCCGCAATCAATACGCCAGACCTATTTGGCACTTTGAAAGGTGCGTTTCGTGCTTCTACCTACATCATGTTCAGTTTAGTGGTGTACGATTTAGTCCAACATCGGCAAAATTTAAAGCGCGTATTTATCGCCTCCTTTCCGAGTGCAGCAATTGCTGTTATCTGGACAGTTATTGTGCTTTTATATAATATTGACGAATGGCAGTGGACAAGTGCTTATCGAAGTGCGCCGTTCACAAATTATTCTGTCTACGGTTCATTTACAGCAGTCTTTTTCTTAATCTGTCTCAGCCGCTTGTTATTTGATAATCACCCCTACAACCGTGTTATGTGGACAGGGTGGTTTATCTGCTTCGGAATAGGTCTGATTATGTGTTTTTCGAGGGGGGTATGGCTCTCTGTTATCATTGCGGTTGGATTTATGCTGATACAATTGGGGAGAGGCGTTACACACAAAAAGATTCAATTTATCGGTGCTGCATGCCTTATTTTATTCGTGTGTTTAAGCCTCCCAGGGGTTTATGGCTCGGTTATGGAACGAGTCTTATCAACGATAGATTTAAACTACGCCTCTAATCAAGCGAGACTTATGCGGTGGGGGCAGGCAATTAGTATGTTCCTTGAAAGTCCTGTTTTGGGTAAAGGCTACGGGGCATTTGCCATGCTTTACGAAGAAGATGTTGGGCTGGTAGGTAGCTATATCGCACAGTTTCAGTTAGGGGCACACAGCGAATACCTTCAAGTTATGGCTGAAATGGGAATTGTCGGATTAGGCGTGTGGATGTGGTTGAATTTTGCGTTTTTACGCTACGGCTTTCGTGCTCTTAAAAGGATTGAGGGTGGTTTTTACCGATCTATTATCATCGGTCTTATGGCAGCCGAAATTTCGTTGATGGTGCATTTCGTTGTGAATAATCTTCTGAACGGTGATGCAATCGGGGTGCCGTTCTGGGGGATTTACGGTTTGTTGCCTGCTGTTGTGCAAATAGCTGAACGGGAAAAGGAAATTGTACCACAAGAAAACGGAAATACGGTATAATCTAACAAACCGCATAGATGTCAAATTTTGGAGTGAAACATGAATATTATCCACATTATTTCAGATACATTCAGACGAGATAACTTAGAGATTTATGGAGGCAAAGGTTACAGTCCCGCACTCAACACCTTCGCCGAAAAGTGCGTTGTCTTTGACAAAGCTTATGTTTGCAGCTATCCAACCGTGCCAATCCGTGGTGACCTGGTCACAGGTGAGGTGAGTATATGTAGACGGGGATGGGAGCCGCTGCAACGTAACGTGCCTGTGATTGCAAACGCGCTCACAAAAGCAGGTGTTGTTAGCATGATGATTGCTGATACACCCCACCATCTCAATAACGGATTCCTTTACAACCGAGGGTTCACAGGATGGAAATGGATTCGTGGACAGGAAAGTGATCCATTAGAAACCCACCCTTATGACTTTGATACAGAAGAAGGACTGCGCTATCGTGAACACACACGCCCACATCCGAACAAGTTGCCCGCGGGGCTCTATAACCATCTCAAAAATAGCGACTCTCGGAGGAATGAAGGGGACACCTTCGTTGCACAAACAGTGCAAACTGCGTGCGACTGGCTTGAACGCAACTATCAGCATGAAAATTTCTATCTGATGGTAGACACCTTTGACCCGCATGAACCGTGGGATGTGCCAGAGTGGTATATCAGGCGATTTGACCCAGACGATTACGACGGACCGGAACCTATCTATCCAACCTATGGTCCAAACAATATGGATGAACGCACAACCCAACGTCTCAATGCATTATACCGTGCCGAAGCGTGTCTTGTAGACAATTGGATAGGACAGCTATTACGAAAAATTGATTATATGGGGTTGATGGAAAACACGATGATCATTTTCATGGCAGACCACGGCTTTCTGTTGGGTGAACATGGACTTATTGCTAAAAACCTCGGTATGTATGAGGAGATTGTCCATATTCCGCTGCTCATTTATCATCCCGATGCTACACCACGTCGGACAGATGCGCTTGCAAGTATTATTGACATTCCCGCGACTGTCGTTGATGTATTCGGAGCTGAACGCGGCAAACAGGTTGAAGGCAGTAGCTTGCTACCAATCGTCATGGGAGAAACCGATAAAGGCAGAGATTATGCAATAACACACGGTGCCTGGGGCGGCGGATGGAGTCCTGATGGCGGAAGTCCACACGGAAGCATTACAGATGGCACATGGTCGCTATTATTGGAAAATAAAGGATCACCTCAACATCTGTACCATCTTCCATCCGATCCGGAACAGCTGAAGAACAGATTTGAGTCAGATACAGACGAGGCACGTCGACTCTACCAAGCATTTTTGACGTTCTTGGGACAACACGGTGGACCTGAGGCTATGGTTGAACAATTCCAGAATAGATGGCCTATTTGATTGATTTCTTGACACAAAAATACGATTTTGATAATATAACTCAAGTTGCTACTTATGTCCCGCAATCTGTTAGATTGGGTTTCCTGTGAGGACACGGGGAATGCCATTGGCAGCATCATGTAGAATGCACATAAGGCATTCTACATGATGCTGCATGATTCGGACCGTTGATTTACTAACAGGTTGCACTACGAAAACTTGCGAAATATGCATTATTTTCTATAAAAAACGGTGTTTGCATATCTAAAACTTATAGGTAGCAACTTGAGTTAACATAGAAAGAAGGTAAAACCTTATGAATACACGGAATTTAGTTACTGAATTTGTCGGCACCTTTGCCCTGATCTTTATCGGCGCAGGCGCGTTAGCAATTGATGAAGGAGGATTAGTAGGCGTTGCACTTGCCCACGGGTTGGTCATTGTGGCGTTTGCGTATGCCTATGGACATATCTCAGGCACACATATCAATCCTGCTGTGACGCTCGGACTCTTGATAGCAGGTGAAATTCGATTTGGTGCAGCCATAGGATATTGGATTGTTCAATTTGCAGGTGGAATTGCGGGGGCACTGGTGCTTAAAGCAGTACTACCGGTAGATGGTGATTTGGGTGTAACTATTTTAGCTGCCAATGTGACACCGATAAATGGACTGATAGTTGAAATCGTCCTAACATTTTTCCTCGTTAATACGATATTCAACACTGCCGTAAGTGGAAAAGCGGGAAACTTTGCTGGACTCGCCATCGGATTAACTTTAGTGTTTTGTATCCTGATGGGTGGACCTTTGACACGTGCCTCGCTCAACCCCGCACGGACACTGGGACCTGCTATTGCAGCCGGTAATTACGTTGACATATGGCTCTATTTTGTCGGTCCATTCGTAGGTGCAGTGCTTGCCGCACTTCTCTATATCGGTGTTTTGAAAGAAAAGGACTGAAAACTGAGTAATTGGTAATATTAAATAAAAACAGGCTGATGTTTTCAAGCACCAACCTTACTTTTTTACTATTGCAAGGCACAGAGGCCTTGCAATACAGTATGGTGGATTAAGCCTTAACGTTGATCGGAATTTCCGTTGGTTTTGCCTCTTCCGTTTTCGGAATCTCAATTGTCAAAACACCATCCTTGAATTCGGCTTTTATATCATCAGCTTTCGCATTTGGTGGAAGTGGGAGTACACGTTTAAAACTTCCATATCGCAATTCCGACCGGCGTGGGTGTTGTGTTTCATCTGCCTGCTTCCGCTGCTTTTTCCCTTTTACCTTCAAAAATTTATCAGTCACGGAAACATTGATACTGTTCTGTGTGACACCGGGAAGCTCAACTAATACTTCAAACCTATCTTCAAATACAGAAAACTCAATGGGTGGATGCCAAGTGGATTTTCCTCTTTTCGTTTTTCCCCCACGATACGCGAACCTTCTGTCAAAAACGTGCCGCATCCGATTATGATGTAGGAAAAGATCTTGCATTGGATGATGTGGTCTGAAGTTTGCCTGTGCTGAACGACGACGATTTCTCCTACCTCTCGGTGGACGATGTTCCCAATTTTCGCGTGATACGAATGGTCGGTGTCGTCGTGGACCTCTTGCTTGTGATGGCTGTCCCCGCCTTTCAACATCAGCCTGTCGCGAACGGTGGCGATGTCTCCTGTCCTGTCTGGGACCTCTACCTTGTGTCGGACGACGTCTTCGTGGTCCCTGGAAAGTACCTCTGGGACCGGGTTGTGGTCTATTTCTCATTTCAATTCTCCTTTTCTAATTTCTAATCTAATATTTTGCGCTTTCACCTACTTTGACCATTATACTTATGAAATTGTTCGGATAAATAATGCAACGTTAACAGGGCAGGTACAATCGAGTGTACCTGCCCTATTGTTTATGGGATTATTTTAACTCTCTTGCGGAGCATCCGCAGCTGATTGAGCAGCGATTGGAATTTCTTTCGGTTTCGCCGCTTCCGGTTTTGGGATAGACAACGTTAAGACACCGTCCTTGAATTCTGCTTTGATGCTGTCAGTCTCAACTTTCGGTGGCAGTGTGAATTTCCGTTCAAAACTGCCATAACGCCTTTCGACTCTCCGGTAGTCTTTGGAATCGTCAGTTTTTTCCTGCCGTTTCTCTCCCTTGATTGTTAAGAGGTTATCCTTGACAGAGATGTGGACATCATCCTTTGTAACACCGGGGAGTTCAGCCCGAACTTCAAAACTATCATCCGTTTCAGAAATATCCGCAGAGGGTCTCCATTTATATTCTTGTGTTCCAGGTCGAGCAAACAACGGAGTAAACAGAGCGTTATAGAATTTGAAAGGATTTGCTACTGGTCTGCGTAAAGTCAAATATGTCATTTTTCTTCTCCTTATGAATTGAGGCTTTTTACCTGTTCTATATTGGACATGCCCCATGCCAATTCAGTAGATGAGGCATGCCTATTTTGTTGTGTTATGAGTTTGCCGAAATCGGAATTTCAGTTGGTTTTGCCGCTTCTGCTTTTGGAATAGTAAGGGTCAAAACCCCATCTTTGTATCCTGCCTTGATATCAGTGGTTTCAACGTCCCTCGGAAGCGTAAAACTTCTTTGGAAATTTCCGTACCGTCTTTCCACTCGATGGTAGTTTTTGTTATCTGTCTCCTCCTCCTGCCGTTTTTCGCCTTTGATTGTGAGCAGATTATCAGTTACGGAGACGTGGACATCGTCTTCTACGACACCAGGGAGTTCGGCACGAATTTCAAAGCCGTTTTCCGTTTCAGAGATGTCTACTGTGGGCATCCAAGAGGTGTGTTCATCATTGGTTTCACCTTCTTGAGAAGCGAATAGATCTCCGAAGATTTTTCCCATCTCGTTATGAAGGTTGAATAGATTTCCTACCGGTCTGTGTGTTGCTAAATGTCTCATTTTTTTTCTCCTTTTAATTTTAGGTTTATGTAAATTTTATGTGCAAGTCTTGTGCCAATTTTTTTACACAGGTCTAACTTGTTTCCATCTACAATAAATATAAGCAAGTTGTATGCCAAAACAGTATTTTCTACATCTATCATGAGTAATCATGTCCAGATATAGCCTCACTGCCTACAGAGTTCAGGTAAATTCACTCTCAAAATTCTTTGTAGAAAATGATTGGAGTAAGATTTTATATAGAAAATCTATCTGTCATATTGACATATCCGTGCCATTTTGAAACGGTGTCTATGCCAAAAAGGCGGGGTAGGGATAGTAGTAGAATTGTGAATAAATTAGAGGAGGTAGAGAAGGTGGGTTTATTTATTTTGATCAGAAAGTTGCGCGCGTATTCCCGCTGCAACGATATGTAACGCAACAGGATTATCATGCAAAAACGGAATTATTAAATCGGCATACTTTTTACAAGGTTCCGTGTAAATCGGGAAATTAGGCAGGACATCCCGTCGGTACCAACTGATTGCACTTTCAAGGCTTCCGCTGCGCGTGCCGACATCGCGAAGCATTCGGCGCAGCACACGTTCATGTGCGTCAACATCCAAAAAGATTTTAATATCTATTAACTCACGGAGTTGTTCATTCCAAAAAATGAGGTGCCCCTCCACAATTACGACATCGCTTGATTCTATAATTTTCTTTTCATCACCACGTTGCGCTGCACGGGTTCCGAGTGTAGGCGTTTCAATTGGTTTGCAAGAGCGAAGTTTTTCAACATCTGCAATAAGCACATCCCAGCGCACCGCATCCGGATGATTCGCAGTTACTACTTTTTCGCGCTCTTCAGGCGGGTATTCCGACCAATCCCGAAAATAGGAGTCTTGGTGTAGCGTTATAGGGGAAAAGTCAGCAAGTTGTTCTGCTAAAGCAGTAGCGAATGTTGTTTTACCAGAGGCTGAACCTCCCATAATCCCAACGGTGATTGGTTTAATCGGACCATTTTTTCCCATTTTTTATGCTTCCATTCAAATTTTTATTTGCTGTAAAACAGGAATAGAATATCATAAATAAGGATTATTGTCAACTATAGATGTGTAAATCTCTCAGTCTGAAACGGACTTGACATTTGACACTGTTTCTGATATTATATCAATATACTTATCAAGAATACAGATGGAAAGTAAACCATGAAAAACACTTATCCCCTCTTTTTATTAACAAGTCTTGCGTTGATACTCCTCCTATTCACAAGCATTGCTTATAGCGAGCAATATGTCATCGTAGACAGGGAGAACGGCGACAGACTCACCGGCACATGGCGCAATGCAACCGATACGCATTTTGAGATTGAATACAACGGACAAGTCTTAAGGTTTCCACTGAAAGGACATACACTTCGCTTTATCTCAGACCTTGAAAATGTTCCAAACCAAATCGCAGCGAAGCATTATCGTAATGGGCTTGCCTTGTTAGATTTAGAATCACCAGAATTAGCCAAACGAAAATTTGAAGCAGCATTAGAAGAATTTCCCAAGTTTGCCGATGCACATTACCAACTCGGACTGCTTTATAAGATAGAGGGAGATATAGATAAAACATTAGCAAGATTCCGTTCTGTTGCACTCATAGATGCGCAGAATTTTGACCTTGTACCGCTACTTCAAGAGATTGGTTCTAATGCCGTCGCTACGAAAAATTATGCTCAAGCAGTTAACGCCTTTCAGCTAATACTTACACATTATCCCGAACATGAATCTGCCCCAACACTTACGTATCAAACAGGATTCCTCCTGGTGAAGGAATTAGAAGACGTTACAGCCGGACTTGAATTATTACAAAAAGCGGTCAACCAATTCTCTAATTTACCCGAACATGAAGAGGCTGTTTATCAAATTGCGGTATTACAAGCTGAAACCGGAGAACTCGAAAACGCCTTAAATATTTTGAAACAATTTAGCAGAATCTATCCAGATAGCGAGTGGGTTGATGATGCTCACTTAAAACGCGCGATAATTTATTTACAAGTCGGCGATAGAAAAAACGCTGTTAACGTAGCGAACTTCATCCGGCAAAATAGTAATGACACCACTATTGTTGAACAAGCAAATGATGTGTTACAAGCAAGTGCGTGGAATATCTATATGGACAATTTACCGGATCCGAATATCCAGGCTATCGCCGTTGATGGAACATCGCTGTGGATAGGGACACCAAAGGGGGTAGCCCAAATCGAAACTGGCGGCAATGGCGGATGGAAAGCGAATGAAGCTGCGGCATGGCGAATTAACGATAACAAGCATGTTTCCACCGCACCTGATGTCCGCGCAATTGCAGTAAACGAATCTGAAGTATGGGTTGGCACTCGAAATCAAGGTGTCTTACATTTTAACAAAAAAACGACCGAAGTAAAAAATTATACAATTGCCGACGGTTTGCCCAGCATGTGGATTCGGGACATCAAAATGGATAATGAAGAAATTTGGTTTACTACAGATGCTGGCGTTGTGCGACAGAATCTTAAAACCGGAATAATAGAAGCCCATTATAATCAAGAAAACAGCGACATTCCTAATGATGTTCACACTATAGCACTTACTCCCGAAGTAGTTTGGGTAGGCACATCAGGAGATAACATCGCCATTTTGGATCGCGAATCAGAACTTTGGGAATCTAAAAATTTTTTGGATATTAAACCGGGAACACAAGTTGTCCAGTTTGATGTTGTTGAAGACAAAATACTATTTTCTTGGTATAATGAAGAAAAAAGGGGAAACGGCTTTTTTAAGGCAAACTGGCATGGTGCGGACGGCGTTTCTTATCCTGTAGAATCCGATTTAGGGGTAAAGGAAGATTTAGATGACATCTTCGTTACTGGAGTTGCTGGCAAAGAATACCTATGGGTTGCTGTAAAACACTACGTTACTATTTATGACCTACAGAGTGATAAGTATGCGGGGACTATTGACTACCCGAAAATAGTATTAGATGATCTATCTGTGCAGTGTATCGCAATTGACAACGATCGCGCGTGGATAGGCACGAACAAAGGCATGCTGATGATAGAGAAACAAAAATTCAGCCAACCGTAGCACAAACTGTTAGTTTGTGCATCTGTAGGGATCAAACTAACAGTTTGCGCTACAAAACTTGGACCGAACTCACGTTTATCATGCGACAACAGACATGCACAAAACAGGTCATCCGTTGGAATCAGTCAAAACCGACACGTGTTAAAGACGAATTGGTTGTTGAAGAACCGCTTGAAATTCGGGTGGGAGAACAGAGCCTAATCGTTGTCATGCGAACCCCTGGGCATGATTTTGAACTCGCAGCTGGTTTCCTTTATACCGAAAGCCTCATAAAATCCGTAGATGACATTGAAATCATAGCATACTGCGATGACGAAGACTACACAGTGAAAACTAACGGGCACGGTGCGGGGTTGGAAACGATGCAGAACATCGTCAATGTTCGTCTCACCGAAGAATTGGATATTGAAGATCAAGCAGGTTGGCAACGGAATTTTCATGCAAATGCCAGCTGCGGTCTCTGCGGTAAAATGACAATAGAATCCGTTAAACATCAAGTAGATCCTTTGGATTCGGTTTTTCGCTTACATCAAAAGGTCCTTTACAAACTCAATGATCGGCTGCGAGCAGCGCAATCGGTCTTTGAAAAAACAGGTGGACTGCACGCGGCAGGACTTTTCAATGAAAATGGTGAGCTGCTTATTGTCAGAGAAGACATTGGCAGACATAATGCAGTTGATAAAGTCATTGGTCAAGCTTTGTTAGCAGAGATGCTGCCACTTGACAAACACATTTTGATGGTAAGTGGACGCGCAAGTTTTGAGATAGTACAAAAAGCACTGTTCGCACGAATTCCTATTATTGTCGCTGTTTCGGCAGCATCCACACTTGCAGTTGACTTGGCAGATGAAGGAAATCTTACGTTGATCGGTTTCATGCGCGGAGAACGTATGGCGGTCTATAGCCACCCTAATAGGATACACAGTGAATAACGAAATATGGACAGACATTCCATTGGTGCAGATAAATCCTGCTATCTTTTTAAGATGTGGTGTCTCTATATTTACAAGTAAACTTAATAAGGAGTAAAATTATCATGGATTTCATTTTAGAGCGCATCCAAGATCTCGTTAATTTACTATTTTTTCTGGCTATTGTTGGCACTATAGGTGTTTCGTGGCTATATGCACACCGCTTGAAAAAACAGCACGGCGCGAGCTTTCCGTGGAGTAAGACGGCACTTATCGTTGGGATAGAAGTCCTGCTTTGGATCGGATTTACCATTTTCTGGTCAATTCTAAAAACGTTCTGGGTGCCAATCCTCATCGTTGCTATTCTTGCTATTGTGCTGATCTCACGAAAAAAGCGAAAATATGTATAAAAAAATAGATTGTGAGGTAAAGCTTGGCCTTCCACTCATTACCTCACATTTTTAAAAGGAGATAACTATGCCTCGGACCGGTAGAGCCGTAGTTGCTTATGGCAAAGATTTTGAGATACGCGAATATCCAGTGCCTGATCCTGATCCCAACACACTGCTACTCCGTCAAGAGTTGGCGGGTATCTGTGGCACCGACCTCCATAACTGGCAGAACGGCTTCAAAACGGAAATTTTATTAGGACATGAAAATGTCGGTATCGTTGAAGCAATTGGAGAAGGTGTGAAAACTGACTATGTCGGCAAACCGATCAAAGAAGGGGACAGGGTTATATTCGCACCCGGCACCGACTACGGCGGGTACGGTTTCCAATGGAATCCAGATGAAGCTCCACATTTCCGTGGTGGATTTGCCGATTACATGTATCTTACCTATCCAAATACCTGTTTTATGAAAACAGATGCTTCGCCAGAGGTCGCTGTCCTCGTAGAACCTTTTACTGTTGGTGTTCACGCAGTAATGCGGGGTGAGATAAAACTTGGTGATACCGTCGTTGTGCAAGGATCAGGCGCAATCGGATTGGTAACCCTTGCCTGCGCGAAATTGAGCGGTGCAGGAAAAATAATTATGGTCGGTGGGCCGGCAGGACGATTGGAACTGGCAAAACGGTTCGGGGCAGATATTACAATTGATATAGAAGAAGTCACCTCTCCTGAGGAGCGGACAGAACTTGTTAAGGCAGAAACACCTCGCAATGCCGGTGCTGATGTGGTCTTTGAATGTGCTGGCTTCCTTCCCGCAACGCCAGAAGGATTAGGCTATACAAGACGTAGCGGCACTTTTGTGGAAGTCGGTCACTTTGTGGATATGGGTTCAATCGATTTCAATATCAATCAATTACTTATGCGTAAAAACCTTCGTGTAGAGGCTATCTGGGGCAGTCAATATGAACACTTTGTCCGGGGACTACCACTTCTCGAAAAAAGCGAATTGCCTTTTGCTGATATGGTGAGTCATCAGTTACCACTTTCACAGGTTGAAGATGGATTTAAGGCACTTGATGGCGGATATCGTATCAATGGTGAAACAGCCATCAAAATTGCTGTCCGCGCCGAGGAATAAAAAAAAACAATAATTGAATATAGGAGATGAAATTTATGTCAAAAACCTATCGCGTTGGCTTTGCTTCGCTCGTACATGACCATGTCTGGGGCGAACTGAATCGCTGGAAGGAACACCCAAACGTTGAGATCGTCGCTGCAGGCGATGTCAACGCGGAATTACGCGACCAATTCAAATCAGAAACAGGTGTTGATAATGTCTATGATTCTTGGCAAGAGATGTTGGATAAAGAGGAATTAGACATCGTTCAAGCATGTGCTGAAAATAATGCCGGACCCGAGATTGTTGAAGCCGCAGCGGCGAAAGGCGTTCACGTAGTTTCTGAAAAACCGATGTCAGCACGGTTGTCACAAGCCGATCAGATGCTTAACGCTGCGCAAAAAGCTGGCATCTCCCTGATGATTAATTGGCCCACTGCGTGGAGTCCTGCACTGAATACCGCAATGAACCTTATCAAAGATGGCGCAATCGGTGATGTTTTCTATTTCAAATGGCGTTCAGCACACAACGGACCAAAAGAAATCGGATGTTCCCGTTATTTCTATGAGTGGCTGTACGATGAAGAGAAAAACGGCGCAGGCGCATTGATGGACTACTGCTGTTATTGTGCAGATATGTGCGCCTATCTCCTCGGATTGCCAGAGCAGGTAACCGCCTTCCGCGGCACCTTTGTCAAGGACTATCCACTGCCCGACGATAACGCTGTTATCTTGATGAAATATGGTAACGCGTTCGGCATCACAGAAGCATCGTGGACACAAAAAACGGGTTATGTCACGCCAAATCCTGTGGTCTACGGCACTGAAGGTGCACTCACAGTAACCGGCAACCAAGTAAACCTGAACCCTGCTGGTGGTGATGCGCAAGTCATAGAACCTGACCCACTTCCAGAAGGCAAGCGAAACGCTCCAGAATACTTGATTCACTGCTTGGAAACAGGTGAACATATAGATGGGTTGTGCTGCCCATACATAAGCCGGAATGCACAAGAAATCTTGGAGGCAGGTTTAGTTTCTGCTGATAGCGGGCAAGTTGTTAATTTACCGATGACCTAAGAGAAGATTATTAATAATTCTGAAAGATTTCTGAATATCACTTGAATAATTTCGAGTGATATTCACCATATAATAAGGAGACATCTATAAGTGAATAATATGCAACCGAAGTCCAATATTGAACCTAAGGCCCTCACATTCACCCAGCTACTCCAAGGTCGCCTATTCCGTATTCCGCCATATCAGCGTGCCTATTCCTGGGAAAAAAAACATAGACGGGATATGTTTGATGACATTTTCAAACTGAAGGAGAAACCCAGGAATAGGCATTTTATGGCGACAATCGTAGGACTATACACTGAAACTGTCCCAATTTTACCGGATGAATATGACCTGATAGATATTGTGGATGGACAACAACGATTAACAACACTTGTGATCCTGCTAAAGATTATTGAGAAAAAATTAACAGCTTCAATAACTGATGCAGACAGAAAGGAACGCACTAAAGAGGCGCGACTTGAGCAGAAGCTTCAAGAACTACTTGTAAAGCCAGATGAGGCGAGTCTGATCCTCCTACAAACCAATCATGACCAAAACGAATACTTTGTGGACTTTATCAGAGAAGGAACAATCGCAAAGGAATCGAAAGCAGATACGCTTGCAGATCGTGAGTTATTAAAGGCATTCCAAGAGTGCAAAGATTATGTCCGTGATGAATGGGAGGATCCGGTCGAACTACTGCACATACTCATGAACCGCCTCTTATTCATATTTCACCAAACCCATGACGAGGAAACTGTCCATACTATTTTCGAATCGCTTAACAACAGAGGACTTGACGTTTCACCTTTAGAGATTCTTAAGAACAAACTTATGGAAGTCGTCTGTAAGAAGAGTAAGAATCAAGGCAATCGTAAGGAATATATAGAAGAACTTCATCGTATTTGGGGAAATTTCTATAAAACCGTCGGCATGCGTGAGGGAGTTCCCGTAGACACGGATGCACTCGGATTTGGAACGACACTCATAACTGAAAAATCCCAAAGCAAAGTAATTGGTGTAAATAATGCTGTTGATCTTCTGACAGGTAAAACAGATGGTACTGTAAATCTTCAGATGTCAGAAGAAGAAATGAATGTTGGTAAAACCATCAAAATCTCAAAATGGCTGCTAAAGGTCGCTAAGGCTGTTGATACATTTCAGACAAAGATGCGAAAACCTCTGACCGATATTCGTCAAGCAAGGCTTCTTGGCACTTCAATTATTCTACGGGAAGATTTCCCTGATGAGAAAAAAAGTAAACTTCTCCATCAATGGGAAAAAACAACCTTCCGCATTTACGGGTTATGCGACAATGATGCGCGGACAGCGGTTGGCGACTATGTGAGATTAGCTTGGGAAATCCGAAACGATCATTTGAGTTTTGAAGACATCCTAAAAAAGATACCCAAGATAGAGAAAAACCATAGCGCAAACCACAATTATGAAATTCTTGATATGGACTTTTATACAGAACCAAAACAGCGAGAAAGACTCCGTTATTTGCTTTATCGCTACGAAGAACACCTAGCTAAAGTTCGTGGTCAGGAACTAAGTACCGAACGATGGGATCTTATATGGAAAGCAACCGCTACTGATTCCATTGAACACATTTTGCCACAGTCAAAAGCGGGACAAGATGAAGTTCATCTGATTGGAAACCTACTGCTCTTGACACCAGAGGATAATTCAAAGCTCCGTAATAAAGATCCAAAAGATAAGGAGGAAACCTATCGCCACACAAGACTTCACATGGCGGAAGATGTTGCCAAGTCTATAAAGAAATACGGTAAATGGAATGTTGATGATATCCGGAAACGGACAGAAGAAATCCGAAACTGGATTATACAGGAATACGGAAGTTGAATCTTTTGGAAATTACATTACTATTTAGAATTGCGTTATAATGTTGAATTGGTTTATTTCACCTAATTACTTTCAAACAAGGAGAACCTAATTGAACGAAAGAATACCAATAGCCTTACAGTTATATTCCGTTAGAGAAGATTGTGCAAAAGATCTATCTCTCACGCTGCAAGCAGTTGCACAGATGGGATATGAAGGTGTTGAGTTTGCTGGATACTATGACCGATCAGCAGAAGAATTGCGCGGCATGTGTGATGATCTTGAATTAAAAATCGTTGGCACACATACAGGATTGAACACACTCCTTGGCGACGCACTCGCCAAGACCGTGGAATTCAATAAAACTCTCGGCAATCCCTATCTGATTGTGCCAGGATTGGGGGGAGAGTACACAAATTCGCAGGAGGCGTGGCGAAACACAGCAAAACTTTTCAACGAAATTGCAGAGAAAATCTCTGATCAAGGTATGTTTGTCGGCTACCACAACCACACGGGTGAATTTAAACCTTTAGAAGGTGAAGTACCGTGGGATACATTCGCAAGTAACACTCATGACAGTGTTGTCCTGCAAATTGACACAGGACACGTCCTTCGCGCCGGTGCTGACAATGTCACGTTCATAGAACGTTATCCTGGCAGATCAAAAATCGTACATATCAAAGAATACTCTGCTACGAATGACAAGGCACTCATCGGAGAAGGTGATATACTGTGGGACGATCTGTTCCATGCCTTCGAAACCGTCGGCGGCACCGAGTGGTACATCGTTGAGCAGGAAAGTTATGCATATCCGCCGCTTGAATGTGCCGAAAAATGTCTTGAAAATCTACGAAAGATGGGGAAAATATAGGTTTGCGTGAACCCGATGCATCGCAACCGAAAGGTAGTGCCTGCACTGTTGAGACGGACCTTCTGCTCTGGTGGGAAGACTTCTACCTACCCATCTTTGAGTACGTCCTGCCCAAAATGGGAGCATTGGAAGGTAAAAAGGTGCTTGAGTTAGGCACAGGCACAGGTGGCACAGCAACGATGCTTGCAAAACAGGGGGCATCCGTTGTTGGAATTGATTTGTTGCCCTTTCGGCTTGATGAAGCGAAAGAGAGGGTAAACCAACATAAAGTTGCCAATGCTGTTGACTTTTCCCTGATGGATGCAACGCAACTCGCTTTTCCTGACAATACCTTTGACTTTATCATCTCTAAATCTGTATTAGTGTTTACAGAACACAAGCAAACTGCGAAAGAGTGCTACCGCGTTCTCAAACCGGGTGGAAAGGCAATTTTCATGGAAAATATGCAGAATCATCCGATGGTATGGCTCTATCGCAAACTGTTTCTTAAATACTCCCGCGAGTTGCATTATTTTTCACTTTCCGACATTGAGGCAATCGGCAAAGAATTTGAGGAGATGGAGCACCGTGAATTCCATCTTCTCTCTTTAGGCGCGCTGTTTTGGCAAAAGGTTATTCCAATTCCGCTATTTTATCGGGGGACACTCCATCTCCTAAAATTGATTGATAGAATCCTTTTGCGAATGCTTCCGATACTTAAGCGCTTCTGTTGGATTACTGCGATGATTTGCCACAAAAAGGCTTGAACTTTACTTGTCTTGGCACCTAAAAGCTTAATGAAGCACCAATTAATCTCTCTGATAAACCATTTGCCCTTTGAGAATCGTTGCCATCAAACCTATCTCACAAGTTGCCTCATTCCACTTAAATAAAATCAGGTTAGGTTGACTATTTTCATCTATACTGCCAATATCTTTTTCCACACCAAGTAACCACGCAGGTTGTAACGTTGCGAGTGAAATCGCCTCTTTCAAAGTAATTCCTGCAAATCGCACACTATTCTCAATACCTCGTGCCAACTCAATGGCAGAACCAGCAAGATACTCTGTGCCAGCTAAACGAACACACCGATCCGCAGTTAAGTCCACCGGTTGTCCAGCGAACTGATAAGTCCCAGGCGGCATCCCTGCTAATGCAGTAGCATCGCTGATGAGAATACACCTATCAAGTGTTTTCGCACGCATCATTGACTTAACAACGGCAGGTGGCAGGTGATGTCCATCTACAATAAGGCTTGCATAGAGTTCATCTGCAGCGAGTTGCTCCCAAATATAGTTCGGATGTCTGCGTATCATTGCATGCGCGCCGTTGCCGAGATGCGTAGAAAGTTTTGCACCAGCACTAATTGCAGCGCGGATATCTTCCGCAGACGCATTCGTATGCCCTAACGCCACAACTATCCCATTGGCAACCAATTTCTCAATAAACGGAATAGCACCCCTTTTCTCAGGAGCAAGCGTTACAATACGGATCATGCCCTCCGCGACATCTTGCCAGCGTTGAAATTTGTCCCAATCTGGATCACTAACATGTTCCAACGGATGCGCACCGCGTGGACCATCTTCTGCCGAGATATACGGGCCTTCAAGGTGGATACCGATTATTGCGTAAGCAACCAGGGAGTCTGTTTCACACGCTTGGACAACGGCGCGGAGAGAATTGCTGATACTCTCAAAAGAAGCTGTTACTACCGTTGGACACAAAAAACCGGTGCCAACGCGCCAGAGTTTACGAACCATTGCACTTACATCCGCTGCCGTTACGGTGGCTACATTGAGATCAAATCCCGCAAATCCATTTACCTGAATATCTACTAAGGCAGGTGCAATCCACGCGTTACTATCAGCAGATGTAACCTCACACATTGATTGAACGTGATTGTTCGTAAACGTAATTTCAATAGGTGTATTATCAAAAATGGTGTGTCCGCTAAGTTTCATAATGGCTTTACTATAAACTAAAAATTGATTTGTAGCAAGAAAAAGGTTGCTTTTTTAGTCAAATTCGGTTAATGTATGTTAACTTGACCGATTATCATGTGTATATGGATTAACTTATAACAATGTGGAGGCAGAAATGGAATATCTTACTTATGGAAAAACAGGTTTGGAAATCTCACGACTCTGCTTCGGAGCAGGGCGATTCGGAGACACATGCAAAACACATGAAGCAGGTGCTAAACTGATGTTGAAGGCACTTGACGAGGGCGTTACCTTTTGGGATACTGCTGAAGGCTACGGAACGCAACCACACCTCGGCGAAGCAATCCGACAGATTAACCGCAAAGAAATCGTTATCCAAACGAAAACTGCTAACAAAGATCACAAAAGCGCAGCAGCCAGCATAGAAAAAGCACTGAGCGAACTGCAAACAGCGTATATAGATGTTATGTTGTTACACGCAATCTCTTCCCCAGACGATTTGGCAACACGGGAACGGGAAGGGGCGTTTGATGCATTTCGTGAAGCGAAAGCCGCCGGCAAAGTCCGTGTTATCGGGTGTTCCACTCACATATACACAGGGGCAGTCATGGATGCCGTGATCGATCATCCTGAGATTGATGTTATCCTTACTACAGCGAACAAGGAAGGCAGAATGTTAGAGGGCGGCTCCTTCGAAAAACATCTGGAATATATCCAACGTGCTTATGACCTTGGCAAAGGCATTAGCATTATGAAGGTTGTCGTAGCGGGAGATATTCCAGAGGCAGATAGACCTGAATGGATTGAGTGGGGTTTCAACCTTCAAACAGCGCATGCGATCAATCTCGGCATGACTGAAGATCGGCATATCACACTGGATGCTGGACTGGCACGCGCAAGCGCGCGGAGACGGCTTGTCCAAAGCAAGGCGGCATAACACACTTATCCGAGGAACCGTAGATGTCGGAAACGATGCGCGCTATAATGTGCCGTGGACCGCAAGATTACCAACTTGAAGATGTGCCGATGCCGCAGGCCGGTCCTGATGAAGTTGTTATTAAGGTCAATGCTTGTGGTGTTTGCGCAAGCGACATCAAATGTTATACAGGCGCACCCCTATTCTGGGGTGATGAAAACCGAAAGCCGTATGTGGAAGCACCCGTGATTGCTGGGCATGAATTTATTGGACAGGTCGTTCAGCTCGGTGAAGGGGCAGGTGAAAAGTACGGATTGCAACTCGGAGATATCGCCATCGCAGAACAGATCGTCCCGTGTTGGGAATGTCGATACTGCCGTACTGGAAAATATTGGCTCTGTCAAGTCCACAACATTTATGGATTTCAACCGGTTGTCAACGGTGGTATGGCAGACTATATGAAGTTCCCCGCACGCTCACTTGTTTATAAAGTGCCTTCTGATATGCCTACTGCAAATGCAGCAATGATTGAACCGCTTGCCTGTTCCATTCATGCCGTTCAGCGCGGAAACATTGAATTCGGAGATGTCGTCGTTGTTGCAGGTGCTGGCACGCTCGGTCTCGGCATGATTGGCGCAGCGAAGCTGAAAAACCCAGGCACACTCATCGCCATTGACCTTATCACTAAACGGTTAGATGTGGCAAAGAAATTGGGCGCAGATATCACCATTAACCCATCAAAAACGGATGCTGTTCAACACGTGTTAGATTTAACCGATGGGTACGGATGTGATGTCTATATTGAGGCTACGGGACATCCAAAGGCAGTTGAACAAGGTCTCCACATGATCCGAAAAGCAGGTACTTTCGTCGAATTCAGCGTCATGCGGGAGCCGGTAACTGTTGATTGGACTATCATAGGCGATACGAAAGAACTCAATATCCACGGATCCCACTTAGGTCCCTACGCATATCCACTCGCTATTGATTATATTCAAAGTGGTGCTATAGACGTAAGCCATATCGTTACGCATCAACTCCCGCTGGAAGATTTTCTCACAGCCTTTGAGATGGTTCAGAAGGGTGCCGATTCGATTAAGGTGCAGTTAGTACCTTAGCGATTTGTATGACAAACTTACAACTTGGAACTAATAAGAATCAGCAACGTTTTTTAAAGAGATTGGCAAATGTTGTATCAAAATAGGATTTTTCTATTGACAGTTTGAGCAAGGAGTGGTATCCTACAAAAAACTTATATTGAATGAGTAGTGTCCCATGCCTGCAAACCAACCTCCCAATATCCTCCTCATCATGTCCGACGAACATGCCCCGATGTCCAGTGGACCTTATGGACATCCCCTTGTCCAAACGCCACACATGGACAGACTCGCAAAAGATGGTGTCACCTTCACAAATGCTTACTGCAATTCGCCGCTCTGCATGCCATCGCGAATGTCGTTCATGACAGGACGATATATCCACAAAATCGGTGCGTGGGATAACGCAGCACCGTTACGTCCAGATGCTGTTACGTGGGCACACCTCCTACGAGATGCAGGTTATGATGTTGTTCTTTCAGGCAAACAGCATTTCGGCGGGATGGATCAGTTGCACGGATTTCGTGTTCAACTTGCTCGCGATTTGCACGCAGAACGACAGCACGGACTCACGGATTGGGATAACGGAACGCCGCCAGCATCCCGCCCATGGCAAGGACTCGCACAAGCAGGTCCTGGAACAACAGTGGAAATTGAAGTTGACGATCTGGCAGAGGCAGAAGCGCTGGCATATCTCCGCGAGCCAGCACGACAAGAACAGCCGTGGGCACTCAACGTCTCTTTTATTGCACCGCATTTTCCGCTTGTCGTGCCACAACGATTTTGGGACCTCTACCCACTTGATGAGATTGACCTGCCCAATATCCCAGAAGGACACCTCGAAAACCAGCATCCTGTCTACCAACGGATGCGGCGGACGTTCGGATGTATCGATTTTCCTGAGGATTTAGTCCGCCGTGCACGCGCTGGCTATTATGGATTGATTACCTATCTTGATGAGAAAATTGGGAATCTGCTGCAGACACTTGAAGAAACAGGGCAATCGGAGAATACCGTTGTCATCTATACCAGCGATCACGGTGAGATGAACGGTGAACACGGCATGTGGCGCAAATCAAACTTCTATGAGGCTTCTGCTCGTGTGCCGCTACAGATTATGTTTCCCGATCATCTATCCGCAGGCAAACACATTGACCAAGTTGTTTCACTTGTAGATCTAACAGCAACGTTGGTTGACATTGTAGGTGGGCATTCTTTAAGTCAATTTGATGGTGATAGTCTGCTGCCCTTGGTCCAAGGCACGACAACTGATTGGAAAGATTTCGCGTTCTCCGAATATCTTGCACATGGCGTTGAACGCCCGATGGCAATGGTGCGGAAGGGTAGATACAAATTCAACTATAGCCTTGGTGATCCACCAGAACTTTACGATATAACCGAAGATCCGGGGGAATTTCACAATCTTGCCAATGAACCTAAATATCAGAAAATCTGCAACGAACTGCAAGCACAACTACTATCAGAATGGGATCCCGTTGAAATTGAGAAACAGGTGCGCGAGAGTCAAAAGGCACGTATACTGATTGATAAAGTCACTGATGGACAATGGAGGAGACCTTCAGAGTAAGGGGTGCCAGTTATCAGTTATAGTGAAACCTAAAAATAATTAGACACTCTCCTCCCACGGTAGGCGAGGTTTCCTAACCTCGCTGGTGCGGCGTGTCCGATTAATTCTAAAGTCTACTATAAGAGTCACTTTGTAACAATCTCCTCTGACTTGGCATATTCCGAGAAGTAGTGATTTGTTGCATCAAGACCACTTAACTGACAACTGATAACTATTTACTTCCTAATAACCATCTTTCGAGTCGTTGATGATTCAGGAGTACTCAATTGGTAGAAATAGACACCTGAAGCAAGCTGTTCACCCAAATCATTACGTCCATCCCAATAAGCCGCTCGAGACTTACCGATGTAGTCTCCCGCCTGTTGAAATCCAAGGTCCAGATTTCGGACGAGTTCTCCCGTTGATGAATAGATACGAATGGTGACCTCGGCATTATTTGCTAGCTGATAAGGCAACCACGTTTCTGGATTGAACGGATTCGGATAATTGGCAAGTAAGGACAGTCCGTTTTGGGATTAAGTCAGCAGGCGTGAGTCGAAGTTCGGTAAACGCCCGGCGAACGTCTGCCGCACTAATTTCGTGTTGGAGTGTGCGAATCAGAACCCCGGTTGTGTCACGTACTTCGATCGTCAGTATATCACCGACAGAGACAACTGCTTGACGGTTCATATCTGCCCAAGCAGCATGAAAATTGTTGCTCTCAACCGCTTCAGCGACTCTGGTGTGTCCGTTATAGATAGTAAGCTTCACGCCACTGATGCCTTCAAGTTGCGCGCGAAGGACAAATGCCCACGTCTTCGGAATTGATGGCTGCATCGGAGCCGCTGCTGTCGGTGTAGTGTTTTGCCAAGCACTACCACTGAAACTAACAGTCTTCGGTGTAGGGACGTTGATAATGTATCCCATTCCACCTTCAATTGAAAATCCGTTGCCGGTAGAATTTGCTGTCCATCCGATGAACCTTTGTGCAGTGCCATCTAATTCAATGATCATAGTCGCACCGGTTTTTTCCATGAAAGAACGCGCTGTATAGGGTTCGTTTGGCATCAGTGGTAGACTGATCATATTCAAACCCGCGCTGAGTGATATGTCATAAACGTTTTCGCTTGTTACCTGCATCATCAGGCTGTCGGCACGGAATGCGAGGTTTTGAATCCGTTCATCGTTATCAGGACCAACATCCGCAATTGCAAACGGTGTTTCAGAGAAGTTCGCCGCAAGATATTCTGCAAGCGCGTCTTGCTCTGTGCCGGGAGCAGCAAAAGTCGCTTTCCCACCAGACTCTTCCTCTGTCATCACTTCAGCAAGGTCAACGCGATTCGTATTCGGAAAATTAGCATACGGATAGCTGTCTCCGCCATCAACAAGAAAAGTGATCGTGACCATTCGGAACGTGCGATCTGCATCTCCCACGATTTCACCGTTCTGGGCAATTGTGTCCATCCGATTTCCATCTGCGTCAGTAATGACAAGCGACTGAACCCTTGAACCCGCCGGCAGTAAAGTATCAAAACTGAATGCCATGCCTGCGATTTGCGGGAAACGTCCGGGACTTGAACCGCCGCCAGAGGCACCAACTGCGTGTTCAATAACTTCAAGTAGTTCCGCTGCGCTTAAGGTCAAAAGTGTCAATCCGTTGTTGAATCGAAGTGTATTCTCTATGTCAATCTGTGAAATCTGCCCCATCGCTTTACCAACCAAGGCATTTGCAGGCGGCGGGAACAGTTCCCCATAAGCAGTTACACCAATTGGGGCGCGGATACCTCCGCCATTTTTCAAAGACACAAGGACGCTCGGGTCAACCCGTTTCCCTGCAGCAAGGTTTGCCTCAGCGATTAGGTTACCGATGTTTGTTTCCTCTGTGCGGACAGAACCGCGGTTCCCATTCAGATAGACATTTGTTTGTCCAAAGATATTACCGTCCTTGGCAACTACAACATTCCGTACCGCCTCTATGATTTCAACCACACGTGCCGCAGGTTCCGCATTGCCAATATCCGCAACACCCTGTTCATCGGTAACGAAAGCACCGCTGACTGCAGCGTCAATTGATTCAGGAATTAAAATACCTGCTGCGTCAAAATCAACGACTAACCGTCCAACGTATCTATAATTCCCATCTGTTCCAACAATTGCAATCGGTTCATTCGTTGCGGATTGCGTCAAGATCGGATAGGGGCGGTCTGCAATATCACCAGGATGGCGGCGATCTGTTTCATCGGCGAGGAGCGTGTTTGAACCACCCGCAATGATAATGTCAACGTCCTTGATGTGTGCTGCAATTGCCTCATCAAGACTAATTTGTTGAAGGTGTCCAGTAAGAATAATCTTATTGATGCCCGCTGCTGTGAGTCCATCAACGGATTCTTGAACGATAGCTGCCAATGCTGCCATATCGTTCGGATCTGCCGGTGCAACTCTGACATTCCCAGGTACAGAGAGGCTGCCGAGCCGCGGTGTCGTCATACCAACAACACCGATTTTTTCGCCAGAAGGCGTCGTAATAACCACGCTTTTGGTGATACTATTCGGAATTGTACTCGCTTCTTGCCCTGGATCAACAACAAGGGAAGCGAGGTTACTATCAAGACTAAAATCTAAGTTCGCGCTCAAGAATGGGAATGCTGTACCGACGTAATCTCTATCGGCTGCAATCAAGCTGGCAAGTGTACCGGTGCCTGCGTCAAATTCGTGATTGCCCAGTGCACCCGCCATGAAACCCATCGCATTGAGCATCAGAATATCAGCGCGTCCTGAACCTTCCCTCCCTAATACTTCACGAAGACTCCCATTATTCGCAGCTGCAAAAAACGGGCCGGGAATGTAGCTATCTCCTGCACCAATGATCACTGTATTTTCAACTTCGGTTTTGAGAGCGTTCAATACCGATGAGAAGCGAGGTGCATTTTCCAATGCCTCAATACCGCCCTCCATGTCTGCTGCGTGAAGCAGTTGAAGTGTCGTTTTAGACAAGGCGGGATCTTCGTTTTGGGAAAAGGCAGGTGTGAGAATACCTAACAATAAAATCAAGAAAACTATTTTTGTAATATGGGCTTTCAGCCCTATAACATTTGGAACGAAAGATTCCTTATTCTGCATTAAAAATACTCCTTTAATTCGGTTGGACCAGATTTGTGATATTTTCGGTTTACCACTATAATCAACAATAGACAAGAGTATATCAAATTTTCCAAAAGAGGTCAGTAGAAAAGACGACATCCTTTATGCCGCCCCCCAACCCCCCGCAAGCGAGGGGAGAGCAGACAGGCACAAATGTGTGTCCATAATTATGGGTTGGACTATAATAATTGACGTAATGGCAATAGTATTGTATAATACTATCCGCACATGCACATTTCATAGAACAACGCACAAGGAGACCTTCGGTGAAAAATACACAACTTTTGCTAATTTTTACAGTAATGATAGCGGTTCTCGCATTCCTTACAGTCACAGGATGTGATGAGGGCATGAATATGGTTAGTCCGGTGATAACAGAGCCGTCAGAAGAGCCGATGACACCGGAGGGGCCAATAACGACCAACGGCGAAATGAAAAAGCCGGACGAAGGAGTTGACCCTGGATCAGAACAACTGGAACCAACGCCGGAACCGGATCCCGAAAAACCAGAAACGCCAGTAGAAGAGCCGAAGCCGACCATGACGATTGGCACTGTGGTACAGGCGGACGATACATCGGTCACTATCTCTGGTACGAGCACCAATGTCCCCGAAGGGGCGAAAGTAACTATCGTACTGGGCGATGGCATCATCACGGTGAAAGCCGTCGTTGACAAAGACGGTGCCTGGTCAACGACGGTGCCTGCTAAAAAGACAGCACGGCTCAGCCCAGGAACCATAACGGTGAAAGCAACCGCGAAGAGGATGATAGCCAAAAGCTCGTTTGAGATCGCGCCGCCACCGGCACCAGAGCCGCATAAAAATGACTTTGTCGGTCAGGTCAATCAATGGTTGGTAACAAAAGATGACCGGGAGGTACCATACCTCTACTCAGGACCGGTGGCAGGGGTTACCCTAACGGTTATCTCCGGCGAGCGAGCCGGCGAGCAAAGTGTGACCGATGAAAATGGTCAGTATCGCTTCAGCGACCCCGCCAGGGAAACCACTCAACTCCATCTGCGAGTAGAGAAAGAAGGGCGTGAACCGAAAAAGGTGATCGTACATCGATCGCAGCCAACCGAGACACTTGGCAGCGGTATCCGCTTCTCCGTAGCCGCACACCAGGAAAGACCGCAGGAAACCCCAGGGACAATATTGATAGGGCATAGGTGGCCTGATAAGGTGCGCTTCATCCTTGAGGAAACCATGCTACCGCACGATCTCACCCTCGTGATCGTCAATAAACTCCCAAAAAACTATGGGGGGTTCTATTGGGGAGGTGTGGTTATAGCGGAGAATAAGAATTGCCTTTTGTTCACCATTTCTCATGAACTCGCCCATGCACACCAACATGCCGTTGCTGTCATAGAGGGGAAACCAACTGCCTCTGTCGGCAATTGGGAAGACACCCCATCAGGCAAGGCATACCTCAAAGCCCAAGCAAAAGATTGGGAAGAGGGTAGGAAACTACGGCTCTACGATAAGGGAAGGCGCCTCACCTTGCTTTATGAAAACATGGCTGAGGTCGCCAAGGAGTTCTGGAACATGCTGGGAGAGTTTGATAACCCCCTATGTTTTAGCACCACAAAATTGGCAGAGGAGGCACCGAACCGCTTCCGCTGGGCACAGGAATGGCTCAGCAAAAAATATGAGTAACCTCTAAACCTTATCACAAAACGACCAACGAATTCGTTGGTCGTTTCCTATTTTGCAGCAACCATTTATGCTCCGATGACATCTACTGATATCTATTCCTTTCGCAATCACCACCGGAACAATGGCTATTCAGAGACACCTACCGGAGTTAGCACATCGCTCACCAGAGTCGCAATGAGTGTCATCTGCACATTCCACACAATAATTACCAGAGTTGCTAAGAGTAGGCACTTTACAATAGGGCTTGTTGGGCTTGGTACTTGAGCAGTGAATATCATCTATACATTCTGCATCACTGTAATAAGCAAATTCACCCCACCCATTATTAATATTTTGACCACTGCAACGAAGGGAGCCGACACTTTCCCACCGAGGTGGTTCATCAATAGGAATTCCAAGTAGAGTAGTGGGAAGCGGATCAACACATTCAATGGATGCCACATCTGTAGAACCAGAGGAGCTGTCTGAGTGATCCACCCTTGTGCCAACAGAGCTAACCTCAAGACTTACATAGCAGTCTCCAAAATTGCTGCCCCATACATAGAACCCTGCAGGACAATCCGCCGTGTCCGCCGTGCACGAGCTGCTGGTCTCACTCCAATCTCCTATAATGCCAGAATCCCTTCCGCGTTTTCTGTGTTTTCCGCGCCTTCCGCGATTCTGACAGAAAAGAAATCTGAATTACCGAATTAATAACTTATAGTTAAATCCATAATTATTTGGACACTTGGACACTTGTCTAATTTCCCCTCGCTTGCGGGGGGATAAAGGGGGGTAGTCTTTTATGTGTCCACTTAATTGTGGATTCCACTATAATCTTCATCCAGTTTGCGGGACAAGACGCAAACAAGATGTGGACGCTACAGAAGTGTCCCATTAATTATAGGTTTTACTATAGTGACAAAACTGGCCATATCCCGTTCTCGTTTTTATCTTGAAGAATCTACGGAAATATGCTACGTTGTAGACATCATAAATTTGAAGGAAATATTTTGATGTCTCATTCAAGCAAAAAGCGACCGAATCTCGTTTATGTCTTTGCAGATCAGCTCCGCTATCAATCATGCAACTATGCAGGGGATACCCGTGCACGTACGCCGAACATTGATAAACTTGCCACAGAGGGAGCAAACTTCTGTAACGCTGTCTCTGGCAGTCCGATGTGTGCGCCGTATCGTGCCTCACTTTTTACAGGGAAATACGCGAGTAGCACCGGCATGGCAATCAATGAACTCCGCATGAACCCTAATCATGACTGTTTCGGACACGTTCTACATCGCAACGGCTACCAAACAAGTTATATCGGAAAATGGCATCTGTGGGCAAATCAGTTGGGAAAACACCATGATCCACAGAATTCGTATATTCCGCCAGGACCGCATCGGCTCGGCTTTGATGGAGAATGGTCTGCGTATAATTTTCATCACACCTATTTTGACACATATTATCATAAAGATAGCCCAGAAAAGATTACGATTCCCGGTTATGAACCAGATGGACAGACAGATTTAGCGATTGAATACCTTCAACGTGCATCAACAGAAGACGATCCTTTTGCGCTTTTCCTTTCAATCGGCACACCGCATGACCCGTGGACAGAAAATAACGTTCCAAATGAATATTATGAGATGTTCCGAGATGTAGACTTCCCGTTGCCACCGAACTATAAAGAGGAAAACGATCCTTATGGCGATGCGTGGGCAATGATGTCTCCTGAAAGTCGCGCCAAAATCCCTGAATGGATGCGCGTCTATTACGCCATGACAACTAACCTGGACTGGAATATCGGTAGGTTGTTGCACGCTATAGATAAACTCGGATTGCGGGATGACACCATTTTTGTTTTTACATCCGACCATGGCGAAATGTTCGGTGCGCAGGGGCGTAAGGCAAAAAATATCTTTTATGAAGAAGCAGTGCGCGTTCCGTTTCTTGTCCGTTGGAATAGCCAAATTCCGCAGGAGCATGTCGCGGACTCTTGTTTAAATACACCAGACATCATGCCGACACTGCTTTCGATGATGGATATACCTATTCCTGAAGATGTTGAAGGTGCAGACCTCAGTCAAGCAGCATTTGACCAATCGTTTGATGAACCGATAGCTGCGTTTATGCAAGGGATGGGATGTACTGCGAAATGGGAAGATGGTTATGAATGGCGAGCACTCCGAACAAAGCAGCATACTTATGCTGTTCACCGTCCTGATGGATGTGAGAAACTTTTTGACAATGTGGCTGATCCGTTCCAAACCCGTAATCTAATTGACGAACCTACATCACGCGCACTCAGAGATGATTTCCGTGAGATGTTGAAGCAAAGTATGGATGCACTTAACGACACCTTTGAAGCATGCACGTGGTATCGGGATAACTGGACAGAAGATCGGATTATTCTCAGGACAGCGACGCTAACGTAGGATTATACGCTAATCTAAAGTCATATCACCCACACACCCCAATTACATTCCATCTGGCACGACGGTATACCTAAACCAACACCTTACCCCATCAGTTTTCAGCGTAATCGCACCGAGTTGATCTGTTCGTAGTTGAACACAATTACGTTCTTGATATCTTGCTACGACTTCTGTATGCGGAAATTGGAACCGATTCCTCTGACCAAGCGAAAAGATAGCATAACGCGGTTGAACAGCATCTAAAAACTGCGTAGTGCTTGAGGTTCGGCTTCCGTGATGCGGCACTTTTATGACCTCTGATCTTAAATCTTGCCGAGATGCGACTAATCGAGTTTCAGCTGTTGCTTCAATATCGCCAGTGAACAAGATATCTACTTCGCCATAACTGAGTTTCATCACAAGCGAATCATCGTTTTTATCCGTGTCCATTAAATCAGTGGTCGCTTTATCAATCGGATGTAGTAAGTTAAGCGTAGCAGTTGGCGTTAGTTTTATTTCGCCTGCGTACGGAAAGGAATAAGGAATGCCTTGTGTTCTGGCAATGCTCCGTAATCGCTGATGAGTTTGAGAATCAAGTGCAATGTCCGGTATTCCAAGAATATGCTTCACTTTAAAGTTTTGAAGAATGTAGGCAAGCCCTCCTCCATGATCAATGTCTGGATGCGTAAGCATCACTAAATCAAGTTTCCGAATCCCCTGCGTATCAAGAAACGGTTCAATAATTTGTTTACCTACGTCATATCCAACCTCTCTCCGCCGCTTTTCATCGTAGTATGAACGTTGGATACCACCATCAATCAATATTGTTCGTTTATCAGGAAATTTGACAATAGCTGCATCCCCTTGTCCAACATCAAGTGCAACCACTTCTAACAAACGTCCTTTTTCATGAAAAGCACTGTCCCAAATACAGATTGCCACCACTGATAATCCGATGAGACTTGCCACTTTCCATTGCTTATACACATATCGCCAATGTGTAATGCCTAAACATACTGCTATGTAGACAACGATGAGACCTAACGTTGGCGGTGCTACCTTCATTACGCCCCATTCTTGTCCAAAAAATCCAATGAGTTTTAGAAAAATGAAGATGATCGCGTGATTAACCAATGCCAACAGTTTAGCGAGAGGGATCCAGATGAACCCGACACACACTGATGCTATACCTAAACCTACAATTAGTGATACCAACCCAACCGCAAAGGGTCCCACAATTATACCGAGTGGGTATGCCCTATAAAAGTGAAAAGCGATGAGAGGTCCAGTTCCGAGTTGTGCAGCGAATGTCACAAGGTAGGATAGCACTACCCATTTTAGTGCTGTGTTCTTGAATTTGATCAGAATACTTACGTCATCTGACTCAGGAACCTCCCACAATCTTCGTAAAGGTTTTTCCATTTTTGGAACAAAATAGACGATGGATGCCACCGCAACAAATGACAACTGAAAACCGATATCCCACAACTGCATCGGATTTAGAAGGAGTAATACCAAAGCAGCAACTGCAAGCAGATTAAAGATGTCCGTATCACGATCAATTATCGTGGCAAATAGGAATAGAGTTGCCATGAGTGTGGCACGAAAGACGGATGGACGAAAACCGACTAAACAAGCGTAGATAAGAACCATTAAAATCGTAAAGAGATAAACTACTTTTTTGGGAATCCGGCGAAATACCGATAAACCGAGATAACAAAACATTGCAACGAGTCCAACGTGTAAACCCGACACTGCCAGCACATGAAAAGTACCACTGTTACGGAAGATGTCTAAGGTCTCTGATGGTACATCGCTCCGTTTTCCAAGCAGAATTGCTTTGAGCAATTTCGCATGCAACGAGTCTTCTCTTGTCTGAGGGGTTTGTAGCCCCGAATAAATATCATCAATAATTCGCTCTGTCCGAAGGCGGAGTGCTTCTATCCAACGCAACGGAAGAAAACCTGATTGTTGTTCACTTATATGTAAAAGTCCTTGATGGTAAATAATGCCAGAAACATTTTGCCGCGCAAGATAGGCGCGATAATCAAAACCGCCGGGATTTCTTCGCGTATCAGGTTGACGCAGCACACCTGTCAAAGTCAAATGTTTACCGTAACGTAGTGGTATCAATTCCTGAAACCTTATTAAGAACTTTGCCGATACTGTCTTTGATGGTTCTGATAAAAGTTGAATTTGTCCTACGGCATAGCCTACCTCCCAGGTTTCGCCACGTTCCGGCTGATACACAGTTTTGCCTGTAAAACTAATTGGCTGGTCGTAAAAGTGAGAGGGGATTGATGGAACAGTCGTAATTTCCAATCTCACCATTCCACTTGCAAACACCGCAATGTGGAGCAACACGTAACAAAGATATTTTGTCCTAATTCGCGCCAGAATGCTGCCAATAAGACATATCAACACACATAACCATAGCCAAAACATCGGAATTGATGTATAATTACTTATTAATATTCCGAGCAAAAACGGGATGAGGAAATAGAGCGTGGGACGTGGTTGACGTGTCATTTCAGTTTGTGTAGGATTTTGTCGTGGATATGTTTTCTATTATATTGAGTGGAATGAAAATTTTCAAGGTTTATGTCCTGTAGAAATTTCGCTTTGATAGAACTGCCTTTCATGATAATATAACGTGAGCTTGATAAAAGTCTATTGTAGCGTAAACTGTCAGTTTGCGCACTTATAGGCACAACCTAAATGAAGATTAATTTATTAATTCGGTCATTTTCGGTCCGTACGAAACACGCGTGCCCTGCTGCTGGCGAGGCGGGGAATCATGGCGAATACCATACGCGTATTCGCCCAATGGCATTCATACCGTTGATTTCTTCCGAACCTCGCCACATTACTGATTTATTTTCTTATTCTTCATACAGATTGTGGGACAAGGTAGCAACTTGGGGCATAATAGACACTATTTTCTATTTAGGATACCATTATACCAATCGCTTTCGGCAGCAAAGGAGCATAATACATGGAATTCGTCCAGTTGACAGAAGAACAACGTGAGGAATTTGAGGAAAACGGGTTTTTCATCATGCGGTCGGTACTTGATGAAGATATGATAGCTCGTTTGACTGAAGCAGGTGACCGTATTGTGGATTCGCTTGAAACAGACGCACAGTACGTCCACAAGCGGGATGGGTTAGTGCAAGAACCCGCATTTGCAGAACTTATATCACAGACAAAAGCAATCCCATTAGTTATTCAATTGCTTGGCACAAACATACATATTACCAATACCGCGCTTCTCTACAAACGCCCGCAGCCACATGAGATGCCTGAGGATCGCGGCTGGCACCGTGATGTCGGTTTGCATTTAGACCTCGGACACAAAAATTGTCCGCGCGTTGGGTTGAAGGTCGCTTACTGCCTAACGGATCTCACCGTTCCGAATTCTGGTGCTACGTTGTTTATCCCTAAAAGCCACACTTCAGGCGAACCTTTGGGCATTCCCGAAGGCGAAATTGACCCGATTGAACCTTATGCTGAACCACTTCTCCGAGCAGGGGACGCATATTTCTTTGAAAACCGCATTTACCACTCCACAGGTCTTAACTTTACTGATAAAACCGCTAAAATTGTGATTTACGGGTACCATTACGCTTGGCTTAAACCAGAGGGGTATCTTTTACATTACAATGACAAACAGCAGCCTGACGATGATGTGCTGAAAAACGTTGATGACCTTGGCAAACAATTTCTCGGTGGTGGCGGCGGGGCAGCAGCACAATGGGCAACTGAAAACAATCTGAAGTTAGAACACGCACCACAAGTCGTCACAATTTATGGTGAATCATAAAATACCCTTTCATCCCCGCGGTAGGCGAGGTTTCCTAACCTCGCTTGTTCACAGTGTCTGATTAATTCTAAAATCCATTATAGTTCGTGAAAACAGAATTCACATCACTTTTACGAAAGGAATAAAAATGAAAAAAATTAAAGTAGGGATTGTTGGTTGCGGTGGTATCGCTGGCGGGAAACATCTTCCCGGACATAATAGTGTTAAAGACGTATCGATTATCGCCGCGTGTGATATTGATAAAGCACGCGCGAAAGCATTTGCTGAAAAACATGAAATTCCACACGTCTTCACCGATTATGAAAAGTTAGTCGAAATGGATGAACTGGATGCAGTAAGTGTTTGCACCCCAAATAACTTTCATGCTGGACCGACTATTGCGGCTTTGAATGCAGGAAAACACGTTATCTGTGAAAAACCGATTGCTGCCAATGCGATAGATGGTCAAGCGATGGTAGACGCACAAAAGGCGAGCGGCAAAATTTTACAAATCGGCTTACAATCCCGATTCGGTGCCGGGGCACGGACACTCCGTAAACTTCATGAAGAAGGTTTTTTTGGTGATGTCTACTATGCACGCGCGATGGCAATGCGGCGACGCGGTGTGCCAGCATCACCTTCGTTTATGAGTAAAGCTATCGCTGGCGGTGGACCACTCATTGATATAGGCGTGCATATCCTTGATGTACTGCTCTGGATGATAGGGTGTCCCAAACCTGTTGAGGCATTCGGAATGACAGCAAAGAAATTTGGGGATAGGGTTGATGTTATCAATCCGTGGGGAAAATGGAATCCTGAAGACTTTGAGGTGGAAGATTTCGCAATGGGAACTATCAAGTTTGAGGGCGAATTGACGGTGACTTTAGAAACCGCTTGGGCATCGCATATTCAGAATATCGGCGGTACTTTCTTTATGGGTGATTTAGCTGGTGCTACTTATGAACCGCTTCAAATATATCTTGATAAAAAGGATGAAATGGTTAATTACGAACCCGAACTTCTTACAGGATTACCGGGTGAATTTGAATCTTTCCATACGGCTATTAGAAAAGATTTGCCTTCACCTGTACCAGCAGAAGAGGTACTGAACGTAGCGAAAATTTTTGATGCACTTTACGAATCTGCTCGGATAGGTCGTTCAGTACCGATTTTCTAATCTTCCTTGTCGGGACGTACCTTCATGTCTGTCCCAAAATCTATTTCTTCTCATAACCTGCACGCACAACCGTTTTTATTCCACCGCGGATGTTAAAATCACCTACAACCTCTGCTTCGCGTGGTTGACACGCCTCAACAAAATCCTCAAGTACTTTATTCACAACGTGCTCATGAAAAATACCGACATCCCGAAAAAACATAAAGTACTCTTTCAACGACTTCAGTTCTACACACTGCTGGTCTGGAACGTAAGTGATACAGATCGTAGCAAAATCGGGCAATCCTGTTTTGGGGCAGACAGCCGTAAATTCTAAATTAGTTACCTCAATTGTATAATTTCGGTGGCTATACTGATTTTCCCATGTCTCAATTGAGGGTGTTTCCAGTCCACGGATATGGGTCTGTAAATCTTCGTAATTTGAGTTATTACGCATTTGTACACCTTTCAGGGTTTGACACGGATATATAAACCGCTTTCTACCAATCTTCAACCAATTGCACTAACAACCGCACACCGTAACCGGATGCGGTTTCTGGTATATACGTAGACCCCTTCATTCCCCACGCTGTGCCAGCGATGTCAAGGTGCACCCATGGGTATCCTTCAGCAAATTTCTTCAAAAACGCTGCGCCAGCAATTGTGCCAGCAGTACCGTCTCCAATATTCTGGACATCCGCAACCTTGCTTTTAATACCTTCATCATAATCGTCCCAAAGCGGTAATTCCCAGACTCGTTCATGCGTTTTATCGGCCGCTTTCTTTACTTTTTCCATTAAAGCATCATCAGTCCCCAAGGCACCCGCGGCTACATGCCCAAGAGAAGCGATCACTGCGCCGGTAAGCGTGGCTAAATCTATTACACCTTTGGGTTCATACTGTGCTGTCCATCCGAGTGCATCAGCCAAAATTAGTCTTCCCTCAGCATCGGTATTGAGGATTTCAATTGTTTTTCCGCCATAAGATGTGACAACGTCTCCTGGTTTAATTGCGGTAGAACCTGGCATATTTTCTGTTGTTGCGATCACACCGACAACCCGGACGTTCGGTTTAAGGTGTCCAATTACCTGCATTGCACCTAAAACTGCTGCTGCACCCGACATGTCGTGCTTCATCTCGTGCATGCCACTTCCAGATTTGAGTGAGATTCCACCAGTATCAAAGGTGATCCCTTTTCCAACAAGTGCGACGGTATCATAGCCTTCACCTTCAGGCGTGTATTCCAAAATGATAAACCGCGGTTCTTCTACACTGCCTTGCGCAACGGCTAAGAGAGTCCGAAAACCTTTTTCTTCAAGCGTCGGTTTGTCAAAAACTGTACAGTTGAGTCCTGCCGTTTCTGCCACCTCTTGCGCCTTTTCGGCAAGTTGTGTCGGCGTAAGGTGGTTTGCAGGTTGATTGCTGAGATCACGAGCAAGGATAGTCCCGTTAGCTATGGTTTGTCCTCGTTCAACGATACGTTCTATCGACGACTTCTCTGCTTCGCTTCCTACGAGAAAGCACATAGATTTAAGGGTTTTATCTTCGTCTTCATTATCGTCTTTTTGTGTTTTGTGCTGCTTGAATTCGTAGAGTGAGAGGATGCTTGCCTCAACGGCTGCCTGTGCCCAATCGTCTTGCGTTTCGGGAGGAATGGGAACAGTGATAGATTTCAGTCCCATATCACGCGCTTGTCGGGCGGTATGTCCAGCAACTTGACGTACTTTTTCGGCGTTGAGTTCTGCATATACACCGAGACCTACCAAGATGATACGTGGAGCCGTTATGGCACCGTTTGTATAAAGCACGCTGGTTGTCTTCGGTTTACCTTTGAAGTCACCGAGGTTCAAAAACGCTTGGATGCGCCCCTCTAAGGCAGCGTCGGCGGCTAAAAATAACTCATTGTGGAGGTCATCTTCAAGCATAGGGATAAGCACAGCATCGGTTTCTGCTTGGCGAAAATCGCCAGTTTCAATAGTAATGTTCATAAATATTCCTTTCCATTATTTCGCCGCGGCATAATGACTCTTGCTTTGGCTTTCATAAGCGTGTGGTTTTAAGATTAAGCCTCTACCTGACTGCTGATGGTTGACGGCAGACTGCTATTAAGATTTTCGCATTCCCGTTAAAACGACAAGGGGCTCCGTGCTTGTAACAGTGAGCGAATGATAGGTATTTGCAGGAACGTCAATGCGGTCACCTCGTTTGAGGGTGTCGTGGTCATCGGCAACTTTCACATCTGCTGTACCAGATAACACACAGACGACTTCATCTTGACTGTGAATGTAATCAAGATAAGCACCACCAGGACGACCTGTCCACTGATACGCATCAAAGCCCTCAGATTGCAATTGCTCTTCTAAAGCATCAATGTCATCACTCTGTTCTAACCAAGATGATTTCCATTTCATTTGCCAACTCCAATTATGTCTGTTGCGCTTTGTGTATCATCAGTTTCTGATAGCGTACGCCGATCTTCTATATAACGTTTCAACCGATCCCGAAATTCAGAAAGGCATGCCAAGCTGAAATGGTCATCGTCTCCGTTCTTAAGTTTCGAGATGTCTGTTGGGTCAACCGCCAGAAGTTTCGCTGCCTTCACGTTTCTCAACCGAGACTTCTTGAGAAGTGTAAATACCTCAAAAGTCAACTTTGTTCGGAACGACAAGGCTTCGGCCTCTTTATCAGAAAAACCGATATCCTTAAAAACATTTCCACTGCTTTTTTCAAACTTCACATCATTACACATATATTTCCTCAAAAACTCTTAAAGAGGTTCTAACCTGACTGGGCACACCTTTAATTCGGCTGTATGGGTTACAGGATCATATCCGGAACCTGTTAAAAGATTGACAGGCACATCGGCGAAACTGAAACTGGCAAAAACGGTGCCGCGCGGCGATCGGTTTGTCGCTTTGACTTTAATATTGATACTTCCCCGTGCACTACTCATTTTGCACCATTCACCATCCGTCAATTTCCATTTTTGAAGGTCAGCAGGATTCACTTCAAGGGATTCTTCAGGTAACAGATAGTCAATACCTTGTGCTCTACCCGTTTGAGTCCGTGTGTGATAGGATTGCAAACGTCTTCCAGTCGTTAGCCATATAGGAAATGCATCACTAATTGTCTCAGCAGGGTCTCGGTAGTGAACGTTGGAAAAGATTCCTTTTCCATTGACGAATATATCTTCGTGTAAGCGCGGTGTGCCCGGGTGCTCTTTATGTGGAACAGGCCATTGATATTCACTTTTCTCAATACGTTCCCAATCTAATCCCGCATAAATAGGTGAAAGATGACAAAGTTCGTTGAAAATAGGTTTGGGTGCGTTAAAATCAAACCCTGCGAATCCGAGTCGCTTTGCAATTTGACAGATAATCCACCAATCAGGTTTTGCTTCACCGGGAGGTGGGACAGCAGCGCGCATCCGTTGTACACGGCGTTCTGTGTTTGTACAGACTCCATCTGTTTCGCCCCAAGCAGTTGCGGGCAGCACTATATTAGCAAGCTTTGCGGTTTCGGTCAGGAAGATGTCAATCACCACAAGATGTTCTAAAGAACGAAGTGCATGCTCACAGTGTTCACGGTCAGGGTCAGATAGCAATGTATTTTCGCCATCGATCAACATTGCATGGATACTATCACCGCAAAGTTCCAAGGCAGTGACCTTCGTGATGCCCTTCTCAAGATCAATTTCCGGACCGTAAGCTGCTTTGAACTTTGCCTGATGCTTGGGATCAGTGACGGATTGAAAACCGGGGTAGTTGTTTGGTAGCGCGCCGCTATCGCCTGCCCCTTGGATATTATTTTGCCCACGCATTGGGTTAATACCTGTCCCCTCACGTCCGACATTGCCTGTCATCAGCGCAAGATTACATAAACTCTGGACATTCTCCACACCGCAAATATGTTCTGTGATACCAAGCGTATAGTAGATAGCCCCTTTATCCGCAGCACCATACCACATCGCTGCCGTTTCAATATCTTTTGCCGGCACACCCGTAATAGATTCTGCCCATTCTGGTGTCCATTGACTGATATGTTCAAAGAAGTCATCAAAGCCTGTTGTGCGATTTTCGATGAATTCTTCATCTATCAAACCTTCGCGGGCAATAACGTGCGCCATTCCAAGCAGTAATGCAGTATCTGACCCGACACGGAGCGGCAGATAGATATGGGACATCTCTGCTAATCCGATACGTCTTGGGTCTGCTACAATGAGTTTGGCACCGCGAGCGATCGCCTTTTTCAATCCAGTTGCTGCCACCGGATGGCATTCTGTCATATTCGTCCCGATACAGAAAATAACATCCGGTTTCTGCATATCGACGAGCGGATTTGACATCGCCCCCCGTCCGATTGTTGCTGCCAGACCGGCAACGGTCGGCGCATGTCAGGCACGGCTACAATTGTCAATATAGTTCGTGCCAAACCCTGCGCGAATAAACTTCTGCATTAGATACGCCGCTTCACTCGGTGCACGCCCAGAGGCAATGCCGTAGATGCTGTGTCTGCCGTGTTCTGCATGTGCTTTCCTAAAACCTTCGGCAGCTTTATCAAGTGCATCTTCCCACGTGGTTTCGTGAAGTTCGCCATCCTTACCGCGGACAAGCGGCGTTTTTAAGCGATCTGGATGCTGCACAAAGTCGTAAGCGAATTGTCCTTTGACACAGAGCGCGCCCTGATTAGCGGGGCCGTCCATTGCGGGATGGATGCCGACAATTTTTTCGTTTGTCGTTAGCACGTCAACAGAACAACCGACCCCACAATAGGGGCAAATGGTACGGGTTTTATTGAACGATGAATCGGCAACTTCATCAACAGCGCGAAGCGCTTTTTTATCCGCAAGTGCGCCTGTCGGACAGGTTTGGATGCATTGACCACAGAAAGTACAAGCGGAGTCCTTGAGAAGCCCATCAAATTCTGTTGTAATCTGTGTCTGAAAACCGCGATTCATCACATTGATGGCATGATCACCCTCTTGTTCAGCGCATACCCGGACACAACGGTAACAAGAGATACAGAGATCGTAATCTCTGAGTATAAAAGGATTCTCATCGGTTTTGCTTGTACCGGATTTTGTCCCTGTGATATTTGTGCCTTCGATTTCGTACCTGTCACGAAGACTCATCAGTTCACTGGAAGCGTAACCGCGTAAAGGATGCACATCTACCTCGCGGTTTTCGCCAATCACCATCTCAAGCAGTGTTTTCCGATAAGCCTCTATTGTATCGGTTGTAGTACGGACAACCATGCCGGACGCAGCTTTTGTTGTACACGATGCTACCGGATTCCGTGCGCCTTCTAATTCAACGATGCACAGACGGCATCCACCAAACGGTTCCAGGCGAGGATCGTAACAAAGCGTTGGAATCTCTTTTTGATGTCGTTGTGCGACTTCAAGCACAGTTTCACCTTCGGAAAAAGTGACTTCAATTCCATCAATTTGCATTTTGTCTGACATAGTCTGTGCTCTATTTCATTAAGGATAATAGGTTTCACATATCTGGACAGGTGGTATTATTCTTCTTTTTTTTCAGTGAAATCAATTTGTGGAACCACAAGTTTACCTGATAGGATTTTGGCTTTTGCCGCTTCTACAGCGTCAAGTACCTTTTGTGGTATCTTATCTTTCATCTTTGGGTTGTAAGTTAGCGTAATTGCCTGGTCTGTTAACATGTTAAAGGTGTAGATCTTCCTTTTGAACTTACCTTCTTTAACCGATTTAGCAATCTTAACAAAAGCTTTCGGTGTAATCACTGCATTGGCAAGTACAGTTTTTTCTGAAATTTTACTCTTGTCACGATTGACACCAAAAGTGTATACAGTTTTTCCTTCTGCTTGGGCGTTTTCCGCAGCATGAAAAGCGCCAAGCCCTGCAGCGTCTGCATTCGGAAATAGAAAGTCAACCCCTTCATTAATAAGTGCTAATGAGAGTTCCTTGCCTTTAACAGCATCTTCCCAATTGCCCACATATACCTTGCGGACCTCTATTTTAGGATTAACGCTTTTTGCACCTGCTTCAAAAGCGATAAAAGTGCTCTTGACAGACGGAATTTCTTGACCACCGATAGTGCCGAGTTTGTTTCCTTGCGTCATCATGCCTGCCATTATGCCTAAAAGGTAGGCAGGTTGCTCAACGCGAAAATTCACTGGGGCAATATTGTTTGTGATGGTACCACCTGAAGACGTAATAAAAATTGTGTCGGGAAAATCAGAGGCAACAGCTTTCGCGGGGTCTTGAAATTCATAACCGTGTCCAAAGACAAGGTCATATCCTCTTTCCGCATAATAACGGAAATGTTGCTCTTGTTCGGTAGGTGTGCGGCTTTCAACATGTTTAATCTTTGCACCGAGTTCTTTTTTGATTGCAAGAAGTCCATCGTACGCTAAAGCGTTCCACCCCGCGTCTGTGATGGATGCCGGTAAAAGCATCGCAACCTTGAATTCACTTTTCGTGTGAGTATCTGCGTCCGTAGCAAACATAGACCCAAACGTCAAAAGGCAAATCATACACAGCGCAGCTACTATGCTAATTTTAATTGTCCAACGAAACTGTTTCATAAAATATTTCTCCTTTCTATTATTGAAACTGACACTATTATAACATATTTGTCAGGGGTTGTAAATTGTAAAGTTATTTGAGGGCAGGGTTATTTAGTTTTCTATATTTCTGGTGCATTTCATCACATACGTTAATACTTTATAATAATATCGTCCGTTGTGTAGAGCGTAAGCAAAACCCAACAACTTCACAGAGTTGGGGTCGCTGCTTTCTATCCAGCCTACATACAAAAACCGTTCAATACCGCCAATTTTCGTGTGCCAGCGGTGCCGCATTGAGTTGGTCCCGGTAGGTGCGCCACTGCGGTAAATAGGTGTCCATTAACTCACGAAACCGATCATTATGATGACGTTCCAGCAAATGTACCATTTCATGCACCAATACATACACCAAACACGATTTCGGTTTTTTCGCCAGTTCAAGATTAAGCCAGATACGTTTCGCTTCAATGTTGCAGGATCCCCAGAGCGTTTTCATTTTCTTGATGCGTACCTCGTTTACAAACAACCCCATCTTCTGTTCCCATTTGGCAATGAGTGGTGGTAATTGTGCGCGGAGATGTTCACGATACCATTTATAAAGTACTTCCTCACGTTTGTCCCGATCTGTACCTGGGCGCACCGTGAGGCCGATTCTGGTATTGTTGAGCAAATGAACTTTTGGTGGGCAGTCCTGTTCGGTTACTTTCAGTCTGTAACGTTTTCCTGCAAAATAGTGGCTTTCACCTGATACAAACTCGCGTTGGGATTGGCGTTCCTGTTTTGCAAACGATGCTTGTTTCCGTCTAATCCATCCCAGACGTGAAATAATAGCCATCCGGACAGCATCATCGTCAAGTCGCAGCGGTGCAGACACACGCACCTGTCCGTTCGGTGGATGGACACCAATATAGAAATGCTTAATGTCTTTACGGACTATTTCTATGGAGAGACCACGTACTTCAATATGATAATTCTTGGTTTTAGTATTCATCTTGGTTTTTTGCTATATTGAATATTAAATCAACGTCAATAGTGATGTCATCATATTTATCAGCGACCATTTTAATAGCGTTTTCGACCTCAATTTCTTTGTTTCTATTGCCTCTCCATGCATCACTCATTTCATTATTGATAGATTCATCTATCGCTATTGCTATCTCTGCTCTAAGATCGTTAGGAATGTCGTCTCCTAAGTTATCAAAAAATGCTTGCCGTGCTGCTGTATCAATGCCATGTGGATAGGCTTCGGTTGAAGGATCGGTGACTTGTTTGCTTAACTCTGTAACCTTGGATAGGTATTGCTGATAATCAATTTTTTCCTGTCTGCGCTGTTGTATTAATTCATCAAGCAGTCTGGACATTTCTTCATAGTATTTGGGATTAACCTCAGTTCTGTCGACGATGATGCGGCGAATATTGTTATCAATTGCTGCTGACATTGCCTCTTGGTTTGTGCGAATACCTTCTGGTAGGTTTTGAGCCGCCTCCTCTGCACCGTTATTGACAATCAGTTGTACAAGTGGTATGTTGTCAAAATCGGTCAGTAACTCACTATCATCAGCGTGGATATATGTGTCCAACAGATGTCGCATATCGGGTTCATACATCTTCAGGTCAATATAATCACCACTTGCCAGTTTCACTTGATGACGTATATATTCGTAGTCTTTTACCTCTTCTTTGATGTTTTCTGCTTCGGTGGCAGTATAGCCTGCGTCCTGCATCTCATTTGCAAGGTTAGAATATGCGCGGACCAAAGCTGCGGTCATCTTATACAGTTTTATGCGTTTCTGTTCATTTGCTTTTATCTGTTCACTGTTTCCGCTTTCCGCACTACAGAAATAACGGATGTAATCCCCGATCTGTTTCGGTGGATCAACAGGTTCACACAGGGCTTTAATTGCTTCTCGTGCGTCTTCCAAACGTTCTCTACCTTTTTCCAGTCTATCTTTCAATAATCCTTCAACATCTTCCGTGTCGAAGCTATCAAATGCCCCACCTGTATAGTCCGTGATAGCTTGTTCAACAGACTTAAATAGGTCTTTGTAATCAATGATGTAACCGAATTCCTTGTCATCAGTATGAATGCGATTGACGCGACAAATTGCTTGAAACAATCCGTGATCTTGCATGCTTTTGTCTATGTAGAGATAGGTAGCAGGCGGTGCGTCAAAACCTGTGAGAAGTTTATCTACGACGATGAGGAGTTTCATCTGTGCAGGTTCATCAATGAAACGCCTTTTTACCTCACGTTCAAATTGACCAACCTTGCTTATTGCCGTATCTGGATCTTCGTTAAAGTGTGCTGCGAGCATATCTCGATATGTGTTGTATTTCTCTTGGTTTTCGGTCAGACCTGCTCCCGTTTCTTCAAGTCTGATGGAATCCGTGGTTGGTTTGTAGGATGTTATGACAGCACATTTACCCCGCAGTGTTGTCTCCTGAAAAAGTTTATAGAGACGACAAGCAGAGAGGATACTATTTGCGATAAGCATTGCGTTTCCTTGTCCACTTTTCAGTCGGTCATACCTGTCCATATCCAATACAATGTCAGCGACTATTTTCTGTAAACGATTCTTTGAACTTTCCACATTTAGCATCGTTCCCCAACGTTCCTTAAGCCGTGCTTTTGCAACGTCGTTCAAACCGCGTGTTTTGGTATCAAAAAATTGATCAATTCGTGCCTGTGAAGTGAGGTCTTGGTCAATGTCGCGTGCTTCATACCGCAGGTCAAGGACGACATCATCATTAACTGCTTCGTCATACTTGTAGGTGTCAATAAATTTTCCGAAGGTATCGATGCTTCGCCTTTTGTCGTTTTTGAGGAGTGGTGTACCTGTAAAGCCAATTAGCATAGCATTGGGAAGGAGTTCCTTCATCGCCTTGTGGAGTTTGCCCGACTGTGTGCGGTGGCATTCGTCTACAAATACAAAGAATTCGTCCTTTACACGTAAACCATCGGAGAGATTCTGCTTTAGATCAATTACATAGGTTTCAACATCTGTGTCTTCTATCTCTCCTGACTTACCGAACTTGTGAACGAGGGAACAAGCTAACCGATTTGTGGAATTGCTAAGCACTTGCTTCAGATCTTCACCGCTTTTTGTTCGCTTAATATTCTCTTTGACACCTTTAAAGACACCTTCGATTTGGTCGTCTAATTCCGTGCGGTCAGTGATGATGAGTACCCGTGCGTTAGGATTGTTTGCCAAAATCCATTTTGCTAACCAGACCATCGTCAAACTTTTCCCGCTGCCTTGTGTGTGCCAGATAATCCCACCTTCTTTGGTTCGGACGCGTTCTTGGGCTGCCTTTACACCGAAGAATTGATTATGTCGGCATATCTTCTTTGTTCCAGCATCAAATACGATGAAGTCGCGGATAATTTCGAGCATCCGTTCTTTGTTGCAAAAGTGGCTGAGTTCTCTGAGTAACGGATTAGGTTGGGTATCTGGCGGTGCATGCCTCTCTTTCCATCGTAACCAGTATTTTCCTTCTGTCTCGATGACGCCATAACGCAAACCCTCCGTATCATTCCCCGCCATCACAAGTTGCACTGTGCTGAAAAACCACTCAATGAAATCTGCTGTTTGATTCGAGAGGTTTTGACGGATACCTTCAGAAACTGATACGATGGAACGTTTTAACTCTAATACACCGATTGCGATGCCGTTGATATATAGCACAAGATCGGGACGTTTATTGTTTTTTCCTCTGATGGCTACCTCTTCTGCAATGCCGAAATCGTTGTTCTCTGGGTTTTTCCAATCTATTAGCCAGACAGTTTCATGTTGTTCACTGACATCTGGTTGAACCTTTACACCGTAGCGTAAGAGTTCATAAACTTCAAAGTTTGCGTTATATAACGTTCTACTTCTACTAATTTTTGCTGTTTGTTGTAGTTGATACACGGCTTTCTTGATTATATCAGGGTCGTTGTCGTTGTCTTGTCGCCGTAGCCAGTCAGATAGGTCTTCAGTGAGGATGTTGCTGTTGTCTTGGATGCTATCTTTCCAGTTGCCGAGGTAGGTATAGTTCAAGGCATCTTGGAAGAATTCTATGACGCGTTCCTGTGTGTCTTTTTCTGTTTCACGAATGATGTGCATGTTTGTATTTCCTATAATTTTTAATCAACTGGGGCATGGATCGAATTTTAACAAACGGACGCGCCCCGTGAGCAGCTGCTGCATCATGCCCCGTTTGATGGCAAGAGTTTTGTCTCTGCGCTGTTCCAGTGCGGAGATCTCGGCATCCATATCGGAGAGGACAGCGGCGATGGCGCGTTGTTCTTCAAGTGGAGGAATCTCGAATTCTAAATTACTAAAAGCAGCTTTTGAAACGATGTTTGTTGCAGTAATTCCAGCATTTGCCAAAAGATAGTTTGAGTTGAATTCAAAAAGATAATACAGAAACTCTACATTATGAGCGGCATTTGGTGTCACGGCGTTGATTTGTTGATTGCAACTGCCTATAGTCCGAAGTATAGCGTTTTTTCCAATGCTTGCAATACACGTGACTAAAACAGTATTTGGGCTTAGTGTCCTGATTGCATTCAAACCTTCTAGTGTGATCATCCTTTCGGAAGTAGTCATGTCCCGCTCAGAAGTAATGTCAGTGGGTGTAATCCAGGGGAATGTTCCATCCCAAAAGGCGTTAACTTTAGTGCTTGGGGTTGCACCAGTAATAACATCTCCAAAATCAGACACCCGCTTTGTTTCCCATGCCCCGCTGAACCCAGGCAGGCGCGTCTTGTCGGTAAGCAGTTGCTGCATGGTGGCTTGCTTGATGGCGCGCTTTTTGGCGATGAGTGCGTCCAATGCGTTGATTAACCCATCTACATCTGACAGCACCTCGACGATCGCGCGTTGTTCTTCTTCAGACGGAATAGAAAGTTCAAGGTCTCGGAATTGGTTCTTTGACAAATTGTATCGCGTAGCACCTTGAGCTAAAGCATTCATAATGTCGCGCCCGACATTTCCTCTGAAAAAATATGCAAGAAAAAGCGGAACATATTCGTTTTTATTATGAATTCGAAAACCAAAGCAAAAACTGTTTAGAAACAATTTATCCAATTGCTGACCTACTACAGCACCTATTGCAAGATCTCCTGGTGTCTCAGATGAGGCATTAAATAACAAATCGTCTTTCCGAACCAGATTTTGCGATTCTCCTTGACGAACATGAACCTGCTCCGTATGAGTAACATCAACTACGACGTTTTCTAATACACCGAGAAATGTAACATAACGTGCATTACCTCCATCAAAGTCTGTTTTACTCTTACCGGACAATCCACCGTAAATTGATCCGATGCGTCCCATGCTTGTTTTTTTCCACTCACCGCTGAATCTTTGCTCATTATTCACGCCAGTCCACCCCCATATTCAACAGATGCTTCTCAACTTTCATGCTAAACTCCTGCACATCCTGAATCAGAGACGGTAACGGCTGTGCGTAACGTTCCTCCAATACTTTCACGCGTTCTGTGAGTTGTTGTGCAGGTCGCTGCGTTTCATTTTTAATGGATGTTCGTAAACTTGAAATCCACTTGTCTTCTACTACAAGTATTTTAATTTCACTCTCAGTAAGTTCAGCATACTTTGCAATCACAGACTTATACAAACCATCAAGAACCTGCTTGTGTTTCTTCTTTTGTGTTGACTCATTTCTCAAAATGTCAAGATAATCGTAAAGGATTTCTAATTCTCCCAATATATCGTCTGCATCACTATTGTAAGGAGCGTCTACTTCCCTAAATAAGCCGTCTTGATTTCTGATCTTCTCTATCCACTCTCTATTATTCAAATCTTTTATCTTTACAGACTTTGTTCGGACATGCTCAGATGTTCCTTCGGGATATATCTTTAAGAGGGTTTCGTAATGTGCTTTCACACGTTGTTCCACATTACCTTTTGTTATACCTCTACTTCCTTCAAGTCCAACAAGTGCTCCTTCACCGTCTCCATGTTCTTCTTCAAAATCTTCCTTATGTTGCGTCAATATTTCAATCTCTGCCTCAAGTTGATCCAGTTGTTGCTTTTCGTCATCAAAAAACTTCGCTATAACTAAAGATGCAGGAATCAGTTCACCAACCATTTTAACAGTTTTTCGCCCCTGTTTTATCTTAAAATCATATTCTTCCTTGTCATAGGCAGGTCTAAAAATTTGTCCAACTAACCACCCGTTTGCAGTAATCAGAAACACGTCGTCCTGCATCATGTCATCCCAATAATCCATTAGTTCTTGATAGACATCATACTTGTCAAGGAGTGGGAGATCGTCAAATTGCGCCAGCAGATCTTCCGACAGTGCATCAATAATATCTTTCGGCTTGGTATTGTCATTGATACCGCCCAATAACGGTGCGTGTGTTTTTTGCCATTTCTCATAAACAGCAGTAATACGCTGTTGGTAATCCGTGAACTCGTTATGTGAAAGGATAGTTGTTTGGACCTGCTGCGTTTCCACCTGTGGGTCGCTATAACCAGGTCTTCCGTTTGCCTTGAACAACTCTTGTCGGAGTGTAGGAAACTGATCCCAATATGGCTTAAGCGCTTCAATATCGGTGTCGGGGATGCCGCCGTTGAGATGTGCGTTGAGGTCGTGCAGGTCTTCGGGGTCGCTGTTGTCAATATAGCGCGGGATATTGAGGTTATAGGCGTTAGCAGTGTCGGCAATTTCGGATGTCGGCACCATGCGGGAATAACCGTCTATTTCGGCCTGTTTGTTGAAAACGGACACGATTTTGTGGATGTCCTGTGCGCGGAGTCGGTTTTTATTACCGTCTTTGAGGAATCCCTTGCTTGCGTCAATCATAAAGATGTCTGTACGTTCATCGGATTTCTCCTTGTCAATCACGATAATACAAGCGGGAATACCGGTGCCGTAAAACAGATTGGCAGGTAAGCCGATGATCCCTTTGATAAATCCTTGATTAATGAGTTTTTTGCGGATGTCTGCCTCTTTGTTGCCGCGGAACAGCACGCCGTGTGGCAGGATAATCGCACCTTTACCTGTGCTTTTGAGTGATGCGATGAAGTGCAACAAGAATGCATAATCACCATTTTTCGCGGGGGGAGTATCGTATCCATCAAAACGGTTATATTCGTCCTCATCAGGCTTAAACCCTGTCATCCACGCCTTGTCGGAAAAAGGTGGATTTGCCACAGCAAAGTCGAAGGTTTTGAGGTTATTGTCAGTATCCTTGAAGTATGGAGCAGCGAGCGTGTTGTCGTGCCAAATATCTGCGGTTGGATTATCGTGGAGAATCATGTTCATCCGTGCAAGCGCGTAGGTTGCATTGTCCTTCTCTTGCCCGTAGACGCTAAGTCCACGCGGTGCTTCATCCGTTGCCTTGATGAGTAGTGAACCGGAACCGCATGTTGGGTCGTATATTGTATGGCTCTTTTTCGTATCTGTGCCGATGCCGATAACTTTCGCCATTATGCGAGAGACTTCTGCGGGTGTGTAGAACTGCCCTTTGCTTTTGCCGGATTCGGTAGCGAAGTGGCGCATCAGATACTCATAAGCATCACCTAAAAGGTCATCACCATCCGCCCTATTTGCACCGAGGTCCTGTTTGTTAAAGATAGCGATCAGGTTTGAGAGACGGTCCACCATCTCTTTGCCTCTGCCGAGTTTACTGGGGTCGTTGAAGTCTGCTTGATTAAAATCGCTTATCTGTTCGTTAGCTTCAGCGAATTTAGCGATAATCTTGTTAATCTTATCGCCGATCTCTGGATTGCCAATCAATTCCACCATATCGGCGAAACTACCACCTTCAGGCACTTTAATAACCTGATATGGATTTCTTTCTGCTTTGTCGGAGACATATTTCATGAAAAGTAGGGTGAGTATATAGTCTTTGTATTGTGAGGCATCCATTCCGCCGCGAAGTTCATCGCAGCTTTGCCAGAGTGACGCGTAAAGTTGGGATTTTTTTATTGCCATGTGTGTACTTCCTTTCGTGTAGTGATGGCAATAGTATACCAAAAAATTGAGTATTGGTCAATAAGTAATATGCTATTTAGTGATAGGGGATTCGATAAGAAGAAATGTAATATGATAATTTGGATTAAATGTTATGGCAGTTCAAAACAACGACTCTGTCGTTTTCCCAAGTATCTCCGGAAGCCAAAGACTCAACTCTGGAATATAAGTTACAAGTACCAAAGCTATTAACAACAAACCGATGAACAATAAAACGGACTTATAGAGTAGGACAACCGATTTATCAAACTTCATGCTTGAAATAAACAGATTCATCCCGACGGGTGGGGTAAGGTAACCGATTTCAAGATTTGTTAGAACGATTATACCGAGGTGTGCTTTATCAATGCCAAGTTCTTCTGCGATAGGTAAAAGCAGTGGGACAACAATAACGATAGCTGAAAAGATATCCACCAAACACCCAACAATGAGTAGGAATATATTTAACCCAATTAGCGTAATAACTTTGTTTGAAGTTATGGATTGAATCCATTCCAGAACATTTTGTGGCACTTCAAGTGTGACCAAATAGCTTTTAAATCCCAAGGCGAGCCCGAGGATAATTAGGATTGCCCCTACCAGCAACATACTCTCTTTGACAAGATGTGGTAATCTCTTCACAGAAATTGATCGGTGAATGCAGATTTCTACGACACAGACATATATGACTGTTAATGCAGCAACTTCATCAATCGTAACCTTACCTGAGAGGATGCCTCCCAGGACAAGAAATGGTAAGAGTAGTTCCCATTTCGCATCCCAGAGCGTGCGTGCGAAATCTGGCAAACTAAACTGGATCGTCTCTGTTCGCTTGAAAACGCTCCATCCACTGCAGTAGAGGCTTAGGATAATGAGAATAAGTAGTCCCGGTATAATACCAGCAAAGAACATGGTATCAATCCTGACCTGAGCAACAATGGCATAAAGGATGAGAGGAATGCTTGGTGGAAACAAGAGTCCAATGCTGCCAGAAGCTGTCACCAGACCGAGGGAGAACTGTTCACTGTAACTACGTTTAAGGATAGGATAGAGCAAGCCACCGAGTGCTACAATTGTGATGCCAGAAGCCCCTGTGAATGTTGTGAAGAAAGCACACGTCACAAGCACCACAATGGCGATGCCACCCGGCAGCCAACCGACACTTGCACGCGCAAATCCAACCAATCGCTGTGGCGCTTTTCCTTCGGCAATAACATATCCAGCGAACGTAAAGAGCGGAATGATCAAAATCGACGGATTATCCGTAAGACTGTTGAATTCAATTAGAATCGCTTCGAGGATTGAAAGTGGTAATTCTTCTGATGCGGCATAAGTGGCGTATCCGATGACTGATACGCCGCCAAGCAAGACAAATAGAGCACCACCAAGAAGCGCGAAGGCGACTAATCCGATGCCAATGAGTAATCCCATTAGTCCACTTCTCCTTCAATATCATCCTGAGGGTGTTCACGTTCTGTCAAATTGATAAAAATCTGCAGCACTAAGTGAATCCCAATAAGGATAAACCCTATCGGGATAATCGTTTTTGCCCACCAAAGCGGGATAGACCCTATCAGTGTTGCTGGACTGTTCTGTTCTTTTATAAGAAATTCAAAACCGAAATAAGCTAAAATACTCACGATAATCAAACTAAGAATATCAATAATATAGAAACTGAAACGCATGATGCGTTTCGGTAAAATACGGTTGAGAATATCTATACTAATGTGCCGTCTTTCACAGGAGGCGAGGGCTGCACCAAAAAAACAGAGCCAGAGAGTTAGATGCTGCAACATCGGGGTACTCCATGACAACATCCATTGGATTCCGAACTGAGGCAATATGTAACGCGCGGCGATTTTGAGCACTGCCAGTCCTACCATCATTGCCACAATCAGACATAACACACCGATTTCAATTTTGCCGAGGAAGGTATTTGCCCGTTTTAGGTAGTTTCTGAAAGAAGATTCCATCAAATTCCTCTGTTATTTATCCTCTGCTAATACCTGAATTCCTGCTGACGGCAGGACAGCGACTTTCGCTTTTGTTGGAAGTTTTTCGGAGAACAGTTGGATAAGCTGTTCCAAGTCACGGAAAAGGAGGGCATTTGAGTGTTTTTTATAAAAATCGTCCACGAGAAAATTTTCAGACCAGACGTGTAGTTGATCGCTATTTCCAAGTTTAGGTTCAGGGAGTTCAGGTGGAGTCTTTTCTGACCTTTGTTCAAGAAAACGGGTATAATCAATTTGATCAAACAACCCATGATAGCAGATACCATCGCTGGCAGGATTTAGTGCTATTTTGTATGCCTTCTCAAAATAACTGGATGCCCACAACGCTTTTCCTGTTTGGATAGGATCGCTATCAAGCGGATAACAATTTAGTACGACCAGATCCGTTTCTTTTCGGGATTGCATCGGTATCTCTGTACCGTAAGTTTCCAATGCGAACTGTGCCCCAGCGCGATGTGCCTGTACAAAATCACCCACAAACAACCCACAAATCTCACGTCGAGAATTTAGCACAACATTAGCGATAACATCAAGACCGATAACAGTTGCGACCTCTTCGGCAAAATCACGATGGTCCGGGGTACTGCCTTTTCTTTCAATGACCGCATGTCCACGGCTCGGTGAAAAGGTGTGAAAATAGAACATCGTTGCGAATCCAGAAACACCGGGGACAATCAATTTTGCCCCGCCTCCAAAACCTACAGCACCGTGCGGATAGATTCCACCCAAACAGATTTTGAAATCTGCGTCTGCAACAACCCTATTGATATAGATAGGCATGCCATTATCAAGGCTTCCATACCCACACAGGTCCCCGCTCATAAAGTTATGGTTTGTCACCTCATATTCAGCTGAGATTTCAGCACCAACTTTCTTTGCTATTTCTTCATCTGTAAGTGGTCTGTGAGATCCACCGCCTACAACAAATCGGGTTTCTGATTTTGGAATACCTGCTGAGATAAGTTCGCGCAACAGATACGGGATAACTTCAGCTGCAGGGGTAGGTCGGCTCAGGTCATCTACGATAATGGCAGCACGTTTTTTGCCTTTTGCAAGATCAGCAATACGTGGTGTGCCGATTGGCTCAGCGAAAGCACGTTCCATTTGCTTTTCAGAAAGTGCTGGCGCGTCTTTCGGTCCCAGCATTTCTACTTCCCATCCCTTTGGAAAATTCAACGTTAACTCCTCATCACCATACCAAGCACGGGAGTGGATCGTTGCTGTGTTGTTCATGATTATCCTCCGTTTCTAAATCTCGAATCCGCGAATAAGCTTAGATGTGTCTTATTTCGCAGTTAGTCGTTTTGGACTTAGGAATTTGGTAAGGATGTTTAACAAGTGAAGGTAGCGTCCAAGCGAACATGATAAAAAGTTTTTGAAGATTACTCATCTGGGCATGTCAATGTATGTTTAGATAAATTCTTTTAGTATAAGAACAGATGTGGCAATCAATCTCATAATTAGGTTGCCTGTTGCATTTGGAAAATTTGGGTAAATTGTTAGAAAAAAGAATATTATAATAATGGGTATGGATATATACCTTCTAATTTTTTGATCTAAGGGTACATATCTGTAAAAAACGTGGTATTGTAGTTGAGGTATTGCTGGTATTTTATATTGAATATACGACCATATTTTGGATATTGGATCAGACTTTATAATATTAAAATCATCCACATCAAACCCATTGTTTTCATTTTTTTCTCTAAGTTTATCTATTTGTATTATATTATTTTTGAACTCATATCTTCCATCTATAATATCTTGTATATAGACATCTTCTCCTTTATTTTTTATAATATTAGTTTTTAGATCGAATTTCCCAAGTGACAAGAACTGATTAAAAGATCTTATTTTCAGTTTATCTCCTCGTTTTAAAAATTCGAATTTTCCATGTAGTTTCTCCGTTTCTCCACATACTACCTCACCCTTTTTAAGTTTGTATGGGAAAGGTGCTATACCATTATTAATTAAATAGGCTTCATATTGATGGCGTGACTTATAGAATGTGAAATTTACTCTAATAATAGTTTTTATATTTTTATGGAATTTCTCATTTACATTAAAGTTTGGACTATATTTGATATTATATACTAATGCTTCTATTTCTACTTGAAATTTATTTTCTATATGCGGGTAATTATTATGGCCTATGGCTTTATTTCTTTCATTTTTATTTAATCTATTGTTTTTATAGTATTTTATGTTAAGAATTTTTAGTTTATATGTAGCATATGGAATTGCCATAGTTTATTAAAATCCCTCATTAAACCTATAGTGTTTTAAGTTATGATTATAGTTTCATCAGAAATTTCTATCCGTTCAATTGCATTTGGTAACCGATTGAAATGTTATACAATACACACCTTTGTATGTTGTTGAAGCATGCTATAAATATACCTGTAGGAAAGACTGCAAAGTCTTTTGGAGGTTTTATTTGAAGCTGTAGATTGAATTTCGCTTGAAAAAACGGAAAATACAACTTGTAAGCTAATTTATATATGAAACCTTGTAAAATTCCTAAGTCTAAAACGACTAACTGCGTTTTATTTTATCAAAATATTAACCTGTGTCAAGATAATTTGCTGCTAACCTATGCCATATCTAATTGACAACTTAGTTATGGCATAACAATACACCTTTGCTCGGTGTGCGTACAAGTGGGTGTCTACACTTTTTCAGATTTTCTATATTGGGTTGTTTGGTGTTAATACCTGAATTCCTGCTACAGGTAAAACAGCAACTTTTGCACGGGCGGGAAGTTCTTCCGTTAACAATCGAATTAACTGATCTAAGTCGCGAAAAAGAAGCGAGGATGGATACTCCTTGTAGAAATCATCTCTTTCAAAATGCTCAGACCAGACATGTAGTTGAGATCGTCTCCCAAGTTTTGATGGGGGTGATGGTTTCGTGGGTACGTGTTCTACTTTTTGTTTGAGATACCGTTGATAATCAAGTCTGTCAAACAATCCGTGGAAGCAGGTCCCATCGGTGGCAGGATAGAGTGCTATTGTCCAAGTGTCTTCAAAATAGGAAAAAGCCGCGAGTGCCTTATCAAGTTGAATTGCATCAGCATCAAGCGGGTAGCAGTTAATCACCACAAGATCGCTCTCTGTCCGGGTTGATTCCGATATTTCTGTTCTGTAGGTTTCCATTGCAAAATGTGCGCCTTTACGATGTGCTTTTATGAAATCCCCTACAAATAATCCACAGATTTCACGGCGGCTATTAAGAACAACATTAGCGATAGCGTCGAGACCAAGCACATCCGCTGCCATTTCAATGGTGTCACGGCGATCTGGTTCATCGCTCTGTCCCTCAATCACTGCGGGACCGCGCCCTTGTGGAAAGGTATGGAAATAATACATCGTGGAAAATCCTGCAGTACCGGGAACAATCAGTTTCGCGCCGCCACTAAAACCGACTGAGCTATGTGGGTATATACCACCAAGACAAATTTTGAAGTCTGCATCTGCTACAGTACGGTTGATATAAACAGGCGTGCCGTTCTCAAGGTGCCCTAATGCACACAGGTCATTGCTCAGGAAATTATGGTTGGTTATCTCATATTCCGCTGCGATGTCAACCCCAACTTTTTTTCCCATCTCTTCCTCGGAGATGGGGCGGTGTGCGCCAACACCAACGACAAATCGGATTTCTGATTTTGGCACACCCGCTGCAAAAAGCTCCCGCAACAGAAATGGAAGAACTTTGGAGGCGGGGGTTGGTCGGCTTAGGTCATCTATGATGATGGTAGCACTCTTTTTATTCTTTGCTAATTCAGAAATACGTTTTGTGCCGATAGGTTCTGCAAATGCCTGCTCAATCTGTGCATTAGAAAGTGTGGGGGCATCCTTCGGGTTCAACATCTCCACTTCCCAACTGGTAGGAAAATTCAGTGTCAGTTTGTTATCTCCGTGCCAAGCACCAGAGCGGACTGTGGCAATGTTGTTCATGATTCCTCTCCCGCTTTGATTCTTTCTTGTTGATGACGCAGTACTGCTGCAATAAATTCACAGAATAGTGGGTGTGGTGTGAGAGGTTTGGATTGAAATTCAGGGTGAAATTGTGAACCGACCATCCATGGGTGATCAGGCACCTCTGCAATCTCAACAAGGCTTCCGTCAGGTGATACGCCACTGAAAAGGAGTCCTGCCTCTTTCAATTGCGAACGGTAGTTGTTATTCAATTCATAGCGATGTCTATGCCGTTCTAAAATAATAGGTTGTTGATATGCTGCGTAGCTCTTGGTATCTTCCCTGAGAACACACGGATAATGTCCAAGCCGCATCGTTGCCCCTTTGTCGGCTATTGCGCGTTGTTCTAACATCAAATCTATAACAGGATATGGCGTTTTCTCATCTACTTCGGTGCTGTTTGCATTTTTTAGATTCGCCATGTTTCGAGCAAATTCGATGACAAGACACTGCATGCCGAGACATAGTCCAAAGTAAGGGATACGGTTTTCACGCGCATATTTAGCTGCTAATATCATGCCTTCAATACCACGATCACCAAATCCACCAGGGACTAAAATTCCATCAATATTTTCAAACAGTTTACCAAGACTGGAATGTTCTGTCAACATTTCAGCTTCTATCCATTCAATATGAACATCAGCTTCATTGGCAATGCCACCATGTTTAATAGCCTCTTGGACACTGATATAAGCATCGTTCCCGGTAGTATATTTTCCTACTATGGCAATGTTTGTGGTATGCTTAGGATTTTTAAGTCTTTCCACCATGGCTACCCATTCAACATCCAATGTAGCGCGTCTCTCAAGACCTAATTTTTTCGCGACGAGATGCCCCATGCCCTGTTCTTCAAAGTTGAGTGGGATTTCATCTACGCATTTTGTGTCTAAACCTTCTAAAATAAAATCTTCACTAATACCACAGAGAAGCGCAATCTTTCTCCGGACGCTGTCATCAATATGTTGACTCGTGCGGCATAATAATAAATCAGGGTGGATACCTAACTCTTGAAGTTTCCTAATGCTATGCTGAGTCGGTTTACTTTTGCTTTCCCCACTGGGCAAAGTGTAGATAAGCGAGACGTGGAGGAACAACGTATTTTCGCGCCCGACCTCCACAGCCATTTGTCGGATTGCTTCAACAAACGGGGGTGTTTCAAAATCACCGATAGTGCCTCCGATTTCCGTGATGACAATGTCAACATCACTATCTTTTCCAATCTGGTAGATGCGGTGTTTAATTTCATCCGTAATATGTGGAATCAATTGAACCGTTTGCCCAAGATAATCACCGCGACGCTCTTTTTCAATTACCTCTTTATAAACTGAACCGGTAGTAAAGTTAGAATGTTTATTTAGGTCAACACCGAGAAACCGTTCATAATTGCCTAAATCTAAGTCTGTTTCAGCACCATCGTGTGTGACAAATACCTCACCGTGTTGAAAAGGATTCATCACCCCCGCATCAACATTCAGGTATGGATCAATTTTGATGACATTCACTCTAAAGCCTCGGTTAATAAGCAATCTGCCCAATGCTGCGGTTGTAATGCCTTTGCCTATTCCTGAGATAACGCCGCCTGTTACGAAGATATATTTTGTCATTTTCTTCCCTTCAAAAATGAGGGCCTCCCTTTTCTAAAATCTGTTTTACCCGTTCCAAGTCTGCAGGGACATCAACTCCAATAAGGGGTGTGTCGGTTTCAACAACATGAATGGGGACTCCGTGTTCCAAAAAACGTAACTGCTCTAAACCCTCAGCAATCTCATAAGGAGTACGCTCCCAAGATGTGAAAGCAAGTAGTTGTTCCTTTCGGAATGCGTACAATCCTATATGCCTAAACACTAAATTATTTTTAGCAAAATTATGCTGCTTGTTTTCCGGTATGTTGGGAATAGAACTTCTTGAAAAGTACAACGCATCGCCTTCAAGATTAGTAACAACTTTAACGACGTTCCGATCAAGAAAATCCTCCATAGTGTGAATTCGCTCTTTTAATGTACAGACTTGAACAGACGGTTTTTCGATGAAAGGCTGCAGCATCAAATCTATCTGTCCGGGTTCAAGCAAAGGTTCATCACCTTGGACGTTGACAACAACATCACATGTCAGTTTTTCAGCAACAATTGATACTCGATCGGTTCCAGTAGCACACTCGCCCGTCATTTGAACATTTCCACCAAAACCTTTAACAACGTCGTAGATACGTTGGTCATCTGTAGCAACGATAACTTGGCTCAGTATTTTTGACGAACAAGCACGTTCATATACATGCTGTACCATCGGTTTACCCAGAATATCTGCTAACACTTTTCCCTCAAAACGACTGGAGGCATAACGGGCTGGGATTATTCCTACACTTTTCAAAGGTCATTTCTCTCTTTACGCGGTAAATTTTGATACATGATTATTCCTGTTATAATTGCGATGGATAGAAAAATTAATCCAGTTCCAGTAAAACCTAATAAGAGTTTGCCGATACTGAATAAAAATGAGTAGATGAAGATTACGCCAATAATCCAATTAACCAAAGCAGGCGTTTTAGAATCTATTTGAGGGTTTTGACTATTTGTCTCATCTGATGCTCCTTTTGCCTCTGCTGCAATCAATGTCCATCCCATTTTACTTGGTCTAACCCTGCTATAAAAGCTTGTCAATGTTTCGGTGGAAACAGGTTCTGTTAGGAACGTCACAACTATCCAGACCACAGTGGAAATTGGCACGATAATCAGCATTTGGAGAGCGAATTCATCTTTCGTTTGTGGTAGGGTAAACACAACGATTGAAACAACTAACGCCGCTGCCATTGCAGAAATTTCTGACCACGCGTTGATGCGCCACCAGTACCATCGCAGAATCTGCACAAGGCCGATGCCAGCATTTAGGGCGATGAGAAATTTCCAAGCACCTTCGATGGAATCCATAAATAGACTCGTAACACCAGCAATAAGCATAATCAGAATTACAAAAAGGCGTGAGATAGCAACGTAATGTTCAGGTGTCGCTTCGGGTTTAAAAAAACGTTTATAGAAATCGTTGACGAGATAAGACGCACCCCAGTTCAGATGTGTGTCAATAGTTGACATGAACGCTGCTAAAAATGCAGTGAGCATGAGTCCCAGCAATCCGACAGGTAGATAATCAAGCATCAGCATCGGATAGCCAGCTTCGGCATCATGCAGTGCTGGATTGACATGCTCAGGGTCGCCAAGTCCAGGATAAACTACCATTGCGACTAATGCGACGAGTATCCACGGCCACGGGCGTAACGTGTAGTGTGCAATGTTAAACCACAATGTTGCAAGGAGCGTATGCCGTTCATTTTTCGCTGCGAACATCCGTTGCGCAATATATCCGCTTCCATCCACACCGTTTGATGCCCACCACTGTATACCAAGATACACACCAAAAGTGATAATAGCCATTTCACCTGCACTAAAGTCGGGTGTAAAATTCAGTATGCTGTGTTCTGCACCGTAGACATCAACAAGTTTTTCTTTCAGTACGCCGATACCACCTACCTTGTTAATAGCGATAATTGCGAGTGCAATTGAACCTACCATCGCCATGCCGAACTGCACAATATCTGTCATGACAACACCCCAAAATCCTGATAACGCACAATAAATTCCGGCAATAAGCAAGCATCCCATGACAACTAATATCTTTGTGTACGTATCATCCGGAAGTTCAAAGGTCAACACAACAATTTTCTGCATTGCGAGGATTACCCATCCCATTGTAATGCAGTTAATCGGTAAGCCGATATAGAGGGCACGGAAACCGCGCAGGAAACTTGCTGAAGGTCCTGAGTAACGGAGTTCGGTGAATTCTACATCTGTGATGATTTCGGAACGGCGCCATAGTCGGGAAAATAGAAATGTGGCTAACATGCCGCTCAAAACAGCGTTCCACCACAACCAATTGCCCGCTATTCCATCTTTGACAACGATGCCAGTGACAGCAAGGGGTGTGTCTGCAGCAAAAGTTGTTGCCACCATAGAAGTCCCAGCTAACCACCACGGAAGATTCCGTCCAGAGACAAAAAATTCGTTGATGTTTTTTCCAGCGCGCTTAGAAAAATAGACACCGAGCCCAAGCGCAAACAGAATATAGCCGACAACAATTGCCCAATCAATAAGTGAAATATTCATTTTGTTTCTCCAAAGTTCTTGGATTTAATTTATCTTAATACACTGTTAAAATCAAGGAAAAACTACCGCGATTTTCCACGCAGGGTCCGCAAAAGTATGATATACTTAAAGCATTACAGAATTATTTTTTTTTACAAAGGAGCGAAAAAATGAAACGCAGTATAGTGATTTTTATATGTCTGCTATTGACATCTCATATAAGTGGTTTGTCCGCTGATGTATTAGATCCGGATTTAGTGCTTTATTTCGATTTTGAAGAGTTTAAGAGTGGAAATGTTATAGAAAAATCTGGGCATGGGTATGACGGCAAAATTATGGGAAAGGTGACACAGTCTAACGACGGTAAGTTTGGAAAGGCGGCACATTTTGCATCAACCAGTTTTCTTGATTTGGACGGTGCAAATGTTGATCCTGAACATATTCCGACTGAAGGGATGAGCGTTGTCGCATGGATTAACGTTGAAGCGATAGCGGATATGGCGATTTTTAATGCACGTGCAGGCGATAACACGTGGCTTGTGCATCCAGAGGCACGTGGTGATGGTGATTATCGTTGGTTGAATCGGAGTGCTGGTGGTGTAAAGATATTTGATATCCGTGGAGGTAGCAACAAAGCCAAACAATGGATGCATTATGCGGGAACCTTCAGCCGCGAAGAAGGTATGGCATATCTCTATATCAATGGTGTCAAAGTTCAAGAACAGAAGGCACTTGTCGGAACGCCTATCGCAGGAGACTGGGATTCTGGAGCACGTGTCGGTTATAACATTGACAATAACCGTCCTTTTAATGGACTCATGGATGAACTAAACGTTTGGAAACGCGGGTTAACACATGAAGAAGTCGAATCCATTATGAATAACGGTATCACTGAACATCTGGCTGTGGAAGCACGTGGCAAATTGACGACTACATGGGGTAAACTGAAGTCTTCTCAGCGTTAGTATATCGTAAATTTGGAAATATATTAAATTCATAGGTGGCGCGGTTTCAAACCGCGCCTACCGTTTTATAATGGAACCCACAATTAAGTGGACACATGAAAGACTACCCCCCTTTATCCCCCCGCAAGCGAGGGGAAATTAGATAAGTGTAAAAGTGTCCAAATAATTATGGACTTTACCATAATGTGTCTGTTTTTTTCGGTATCATGATGTCAGCCGCGTATGCGCTGTTACATGTAAAGGTAAGAAAAATGGACGTTTTGATGAAAGCACCTCCTCACGAATTCTTTCCCCTAATGTGTTTATACCGACCTGTTCTGCAGTTGCAATCCCGTATTTTTGGATAAGTGGCAGTAGGCTCTCAAAAATAGTTAACATGTATCGGTACCCTGCCCAATTTTTCTCAGCTCCAATGGGAGAGTGGAGGTGCATCTCCGGCGGTGGCAACCCTATCTCAACAAAAGCCCGATAAAGTCCAATACCCATATCAAGATGTGCGCCTGAATGTTCAAATACATCCAAAATCCACTGGATAAGTTGATTCATAAGCGGTGTTTCTGGATGTGAGATAGCGGGATAAAGTGTATATTCCGGTTCCTGAAACGCGACGATTCCCTCAGGCTTTAAATGTGCTACCAGTTTTTGCAGCGCATCCACGGGGTTTGCCATATACATCAACACAAACCGACCAACAAGCGCATCAAATTTGCCTTCAAATGTAAGTGTTCGCGCATCACCTGCTATGAATTCAACGTTTCTTATGCCAGCATCCGCTGCACGTTGACGTGCCGTTTCAAGAATCGCGGGATTAACATCAACGCCAACTATCTGTCCCGATGTACCGACAAGTTCAGCAAGCATGAGGGCAACATCACCAGCACCGCTACCGATTTCAAGCACCCGCATTCCAGTTCCAATACCAGCACGCTCGCAAAGAAGCCTTGTTGACTCTCCATAGATTTTTGACTGCTCAATGAGCCGCGTTGTTTCGTGTGAGGTTCGTCCTAAGGTATAGGTGGCATCGCGATTTGATGCTGGCGACTTTTGTGAATAGTTTTCTACCATGCTTTGAACTTTTACGTTGGAAGGGATGCATGTGCTGTGACGTGTGGTGGCAACATAATTGGGCGTTTTGATGCAGCGACTTCTGCTTGTATCCGAGCTGCAAGTGTGTCTATGTCTACCTCATCGGCAGTCGCAATCTCATACGCCTCTATTAGCGGTAGGATACTCCGGAAACTATTCTCAAGATAGGCAAACCCGGGCCAATCTTCAGGACCGCCCATGGGTGCCTCAAAATGTAATGCAGGTTCGGGCAAACCAGCATCAACGTAGGCTTTGTAAAGTTCCATCCCCATCTCAACGTGTGCGCCGGAACGTTCAAACACGGTACGTCCCCACTCAATCAAATCGTTTATCAAAGGCGTGTCTGGGTGTGCAGCAACAGTATAAGGCGAAAAATCAACCTCTTGAAAAGCGACAATTCCACCAGGACGTACATGCGTTGCCAAATGTTTAAGAGCATCTGCTGGGTCTGTCATATACATCAGCACGAGTCTACCGACAACGGCATCGAAATCGTTAGGAAGTTCCAGTGTTCGGGTGTCGCCTGCAATGAATTCAATGTTTGTACAACCTGCTGCGTTTGCGCGTGCTTTCGCTGTTTCAAGAATTTCAGCGTTGACATCTACACCAATCACCGTCCCCTCTGCTCCAACAAATTCGGCAAGTGTAAGAGCAACGTCACCTGCACCACTGCCAACATCAAGCACTTTCATGCCTTTGGTAATACCGCTCCTTAGTAGGAAACGCCGCGTCACATCGTCATATAATACGGATTGCTCAATTAGTCGATCCGTTTCAGATTCGCTGCGCCCCATTGTATATTCTGCATCTCTGTTTTGATTGTTCATGTCAATTTATCTCCCCATCAATAAATTTAGGAGGCACGATACAAGTACCCTCGAACTAAGATAAATAAGAAATATTACGGTGCAATAGATTGATAGAATTGTATCTTTCCATCTTTGACAGTGTTAATGACCAAACTCTTGATTGCATGTCTATTTTCATCAAAATGGGACAGAACGGCAGCACCAGTGTAGTTCTGTGTTGCTTCAATTTGGTCTCGGATTGCTGCAGATGTTAAATTAGTTGTTCTACGCATCGCCTCAATTATAATAGTAGTAGCATCATAACCGAGCGCAGCGGGGCCATCGGGTGCAATGCCGAATTGTTTAGAGTAAGCATGAATAAATTGATGTCCGGTTTCGCTTAATTGGCCATCCGACGAAAAGTGGTTTGCAAAGTAACTTCCTTCAACCGCGATACCACCAATATCCACTAAGTCGGGACGATCCCAACCGTCACCTCCAAGAAATATCGCTGAAATGCCGAATTCATCAGACTTTGCCTGTTTCACAGCGAGTGGAAATTCAGCTCCTAAACCTGGCAAAAAGATAACATCCACATTAGGCTCAACTGCAGCAATTTTCATTAATTGTATAGTAAAATCTGTTGTGCCAGTATCGTAAAATTGATGCGTTGCAATTATGCCACCTTGTGCTTCAAAGTTCGCAAAAAAAACTTCCGATAGTCCTTCCGAATAGGCGTTCCCTGTTTCAGTGAGGATTGCGGCTGTCATCGCTTTCAATTCCTGGACAGCAAAATTTGCCATTATGCCTGCTTGATATGGATCAATGAAGGCTCCCATGAACGAATAATTTCCATTTCGAGTAACTTTCGGATTCGTAGGATAGGTTGTCACCATTGGAACACCATATTCTTGAGCAACCGCGCCTACCTCAACAGCAATATTAGAATAGTCCGGGCCAACAATTGCCGATACACCTGCAGCAATCAATTCTTTAGCGTGTTGAACACTGCGTGAAGGGTCTCTGTTATCTTCTCTAACGAGAAGTTCTATCAATAAACCATTGACACCGTCTGCCTCATTCGCGAGGGCAACCGCTATCTCAGCACCGTTCAGCGTTGTTCCTGGATCGGGTGGACTATAGATAAAACCAATTTTGATTGTTGTTTCTAAATCTTCTGGTGGGAGAACATGTTGGATTCGCTCACAACTTGAAAAGAAAATTGTCATTAACATAAATGCAGTGAGCGCTATAAAAATAGGAATTTTTCTGAACATAGTTCTGTTTAGTAAAAAATACATCAAACCGTCCTTTTAGACAATTATTTTTTGTTGGGGAACAGTTTAAACTGTTCCCCAACAAAAAATAGAACATTTAGAAACTGTAACCAACTTTAGTATACCAGAACGCGCCGCCAAACCCGTAAGGACTATATTCACCGAAAGGTCTACCAACGATTGAGCCGGTAAAATCCTCAATATTCGGGTCTGACCAAGTGACGGTATTGGGCTCAACATTGAAAACGTTATTTACACCAACTGTGATTCCCAAGTTCTCCGCAAATGCGTAGTTAATTTCAATATCCACTAAAAAAGCATCATCGTAGATTTGTGAACCAACAGCGTATTCATACCAAGGACCATAGTAATTTACGCGCCCTAAAACGCCTAAGTTTTCAAGGACATTTTGTGTCAACGTCACGTTCCCGCGGTGTTTAGGTAACCCTTCCTCCAATAACCGAACACGGGTGTCGTCCAAAATATCAGCGTTGCGTTTGGTAACCTCAGTATTGGTGTAATTATATGCTAAACTCATAGTGCCTTTGGCAATAGGTGCTGTCAGCACAATATCAACACCTTGGGTGCTTGTTTCAAATTCATTGGTAAAGAATCGAAATTCTTGTAGGTTTCCAGCGCTTGTAATGCCTTCATCAACGAGTTGTTGTATCTGTTCCTCAGAAATATCTTTGCCACGCAAAAAATCTTTAGAAGGTGCCAATCGGTCTTCTACCTTAATATTGAAGTAATCTATTGTAACACTAACGACATCATCACTAATAACCGTACCAACAGAAAAGTTTTTTGACTTTTCGGGTTCAAGTGCTTTACCGCCTACTAAACCTGCGGCAGCATGGGTTGAAGGAATAGTACCTTTGTTAACTAATGTGTTGTTTTCACCGAATTCCGTTGTGACGTTAAAAGCATTTTGTTGTCCTGGTGTCGGTGCCCGGAAACCTGTGCTATAACTGCCACGAACTCTTAAGTCAACCGCCGAATCAAGTGTAAGAAATTCCTTGACTGTCCCGTTAAAAGCATAACTCGTTGCAACCTTGTAATTGATTGTGCTACCAAAATCCTCAAAGTTTTCGGCTCGGATAGCAGCACTGATTACCCATGGGTCAACCGGCTTCAATTCGGTTTCCAAATATCCAGCAAAATTAGAACGTGTCCAATCGCCTTGTGCAATATCACTGAAACCGGGGAAACCATTGGAACCTGAACTAAACCCTTGGCTTGCCAGTGGACCAATTTCCCAAGACTCTTTCTGGCCCTGTGCAATTTCAAAGGTCTCTGTTCTATATTCACCGCCTGCGGCAAGAAAGACGAGGTCGTGCAGTGGATAGGTTAAGTCAAGGTTAATGTTCGTATCTGCTTGGATGTAATCGCCTGGGTCGAATTCGGTTGGTGTATCGGGTCCAAGAGATGCGTTCACAGTGTTTTTGATAAAGAAATCAGAGGTGTGCTGTCCATAAGATGCGCTTAAATCCCATCCCAAATCTTCCGCAACAGATCCTTTTAGTCCAATAACGCCAGAAAGGTCTTGGGTGTCCGCGCCGAAGCGAGGCGTGAACCCACCGGGAAAAAGTTCTTGAAAAGTGAAAAGATTGGGGTCATCAAGAACCACTTGTAAAGTCTCTGGGTCTGGCACATTATCGGTTATACTGACGACAGGCACTTCACCTTCTCCAGCCAAACGTCCGACAAGTAAGGTTTCTCCACCGTCATTACTAAATACGGCAGGGCGAGTATTGGGATTTCGGAAGTAGAACCCGCCTTCAACCTGTTTCTGTGCGTAGTTCGCATGCCCATAGAGTTGTATGTTACTGACAATGTCGACCCCGTAGTTTGCAAAAAGCTTGATGTCGTCTCTAATAATAGGGTGTCCCCAAGGTTGCGCGGGATTTGCCACATAACTATTCCCTGCAGCGGAAAGAGCGGCGGCATCATCTCGTTGTACGGAGCGATTTGTTTCGTCTGTATTACCGTATTCCACACTGAGGTTTGCCCAGATATCTTCTCGCCCCAAACCGATATTACCCGCGACAGAATATGTGAGCCCATCACCTACTTGGTAAATACCGGGTTTAATTACCAAAGATCCGCCTTTGTAGCTGTCTTTCAACTGTAAGTTCATTACACCAGCGATAGCATCGGAACCGTACTGAGCGGATGCCCCATCTCGTAGGACTTCCATCTGTTTGATCGCGACAGCAGGAATGGGTGACAGGTCTGCACCTTGCGAACCATCGGATAATCCGTTGCCGAGCCAAGTAATTACAGAGGCACGGTGCCGCCGTTTTCCATTGACGAGTAACAACGTGTGATCAGGTGCTAATCCCCGAAGGTTTGCAGGACGTACCACAGTGGCTGCGTCAGCGATAGGTTGTGCGTTTACATTGTAGGAGGGTACTAAATTTCTTAACAGATCAGGCACATCTGCGCCACCTTGTTTTACAAAGTCATCGTTGAGCACTACGTCAATCGGCACAGTGGATTCAAGAACGGAACGTGGTTTGGCGCGCGTACCGACAATGACTAAACCTTCAAGTTCAATTACTTCTTGATCTGATTCTGCTTCGTTTATTTCAGTTTCGGTATTGCTTTCATGGTTATCTGCTACAACTACAGGTAAAAATGCCATAGAAACAGCTAATACTATGTGAAGGGTAAGCAGAAGCAGTTTAATGTTAGATGTGACTTTCATAATTTAATTACCTCATGTTGTATGAAAAATATCTGGATTTACAACGGAACTTACAAAGAAAGTAGGCGTGAATTGTAGATTTACAAACACGCCTACTAAGTTTAGATTATGGGTTTAGAAACTGTAACCAACTTTAGCGTACCAAAAAGCACCGTCAAAACCGAAGGGACTGAATTGACCGTATTTATTGCCAACAGAACCAGCACCATTCGGATTTTCATCGGGATAGGTATTAAGGATATTTCTTCCACCGAGCGTGAGTGCCACTCCGGACCCTGCGGTGTAAGTGGTTTCCAAATCGAAAATAACCCTTCCCGTGTATTCTCCAGTGCCTTCCACATCTGGATTCTGTAAGTAATCTTCAGAATCGAACCAACCGCTGAAATAACTGGCACGTCCGATCACTCCCCACACATCCGTTATGGATTGCGCGAGCGTCAGGCTGGCGCGGTGTTTGGGTAAATTCTCTTGCAGTTCTCTTCTTCGATGCGCGTCCAGTGTGGCACCATCCCAACCTTCATAATCAGGATCGTCAAAAGCATCAGTTAATTCGATGAGTTCGCCGTCGACTACGATATGGGTAACATCAGTTGCTGTCCAGTTATACACGGCAACGAGCGTACCATTCGGTATTGGTGCTGTGGCGACAAAGTCAACACCTTGGGTTTTGGTATTGAAGTCATTGATAAAGAACTGGAATGTTTCCAGATTCGCTGCACTGGTTACACCTTGCTCAATGAGCTGTTCCTTCTGTGAGTCAGTCAATGTAAAGTGTTGTGACACCGATAACCGGTTTTTCAGCCGAATATCAAAAATATCAGCGGTGAAGTTTACTCCCAGAATATCGACGGTAAACCCAGCAGTCAAGTTATTTGATGTTTCCGGGTCAAGCGAGTTATCTTCCTTGCCTGTCACAACACCGACAGCGGGGTTGGTGGAAGGAATTGTTCCTTTATTAACGAGATCACCCTTCTCAAAATCGTATTCAGTGGTAATGTTGAACGTATTTTGCTGCCCGGGTGTCGGTGCGCGGAACCCACTACTATAACTTCCGCGTAACCGCATCGTTTCCGTAACTTTGTAGTTTGCAGCGGCTTTGTAGTTCAGAGTGCCACCGAAAATCTCAAATTGTTCACCGCGCACAGCCAGTGCGATCAGGAGCGGATCGATCGGTCTAATTTCAGTTTCCAGGTAGGCGGCAACGTTGTAACGGTGCCACTTGCCTGCCGCAACTGGGCTGAACCCCGAAAACCCGTTGGAGGCAGCCGTGAAACCTTGCGCTGCGAGGGGCCCGATCTGATGCGACTCGCGTTCGCCCTCTATGATTTCAAATCCTTCGTCCCGATATTCCAACCCGGCAGCCAGGAATGCCATTTCGTGCACTTGATTTGTCACATCAAAGTTTAAGTTATAATCCGTTTGGATATAGTCGCCCGGATCAAAATGGGTCGGTGTATCTGGACCGAGCGAAGCATTAACGGTGTTAAAGATAAAGAAATCGGCATGGTTACGTCCAAAAGAGCCGCTCAGATCCCAAGTTAAGGGGTTGCCTAACGTTTCTTCCAGAGCGGTGCCTTTAACGCCAACGACGACAGAACTATCCCACATGAATGCACCAAATCTGGGGGTGAATCCGCCTGGGAACATCTCTTGAAAATTGAATAGATTCGGGTCATTCTTAACGGCTTGCAACTTTTCGGGATCCGGAACGTGGTTGACTATCGGGATATCGTCAGCATCGTGAGGCGAGAGCTCGGTAAACTCCTCCCCAGCAGCTTCCGCTGCGGCCTTTCGGGCTTCCCAATCCGCCATTTCCGCTGACAAACCTCGCAAATCCCCGACGAGCAACGTATCATCCCTCCCGGTTGGGCTAAACACACCATTGCGAGTGTTTGGATTTCGGAAATAGAATCCACCTTCAACCCGCTTGCTGGCGTAGTTGGCATGCCCATAGAAATCGATGGTATCCGTGAGGGTAGCACCGTAGTTGGCAAACAATTTGATATCATTCTCTATAATTGGCTGTCCCCAAATTTGCGCGGGGTCTTTCACACTGAAATTGCCTGCGTTAATCAAGTTTATCGCATCAGTGCGTTGGATAGACCGGATGGTCGGATCCGCGCCACCGTATTCAAAGCTGAGGCTACTCCACACGTCTGGAGTCCCTAAACCGATGTTGCCAGCGAGCGCGAATTGCCTACCGTCGCCGTATTGGTAGATACCGGGTTTAAATTCAATTGAACCGCCTTCATAGTTGTCTTTCAATCGAAAATTCATCACACCAGCAATGGCATCAGAACCGTATTGTGCCGATGCACCGTCGCGTAGCACCTCTACCTGTTGCAGGGCAATTGCGGGAATAGGTGCCAGGTCAGGTCCCTGTGAACCATCAGACAAACCGTTCCCGAGCCAGTGAATCACTGCGGCACGGTGGCGCCGCTTGCTATTGACAAGCACCAGCGTATGGTCTGGGGCAAGTCCCCGCAAATTCGCCGGACGGACCACTGTTGACGCATCACTGATCGGCTGCGTATTGACGTTATAAGATGGAACCAAAGTTCTCAGCAGATCCGGCAGATCCGCGCCCCCCTGTTTTTCAAAGGACTCATTTGATACAATATCGATCGGTACCGCTGAATCCAAAACGGAACGCGGTTTTGCCCGGGTACCGACAACCACTACGCTTTCAAGTTCCACAGCTTCTTCGTCAGAGGTTTCCTCTGCTTCTTCTGTGCTTTCTTCCTGCGCTACTGCGGCAGGCAAATAGACCATACAAACGGCTAAAGCGATAGACATCGCCAACAGGATTGTTTTAAAAATCACTGTAACTTTCATAAAATTTAGACTCCTTAGGTTTTCTTAATTACATTTTCTTTTGAGAGAAAACGGATTATAGTGAATTACAAATTAATTAGACACATCACTCTTCGGTAATCTACCAAACTTTTAGGAATATGAAGATTAATTTATTAATTCGGTAATTTTCTATCCGTACGAGGTAGGTGTACTACCCGCTGGCGAGGTTTCCTAACCTCGCCCCATTACCGATTTATTTTCTTAGACTTCATTTTCCTAAAAGTTTATATTGTATTAGACACAAAAAAACGTTTCAAGTTTAGGCTTAAAATCTGCTATACGGAATTTTCCAGACAGCAAATTGCTAAACTTACAAAATACAATATGGCAAAAGTATAACATGAATTTCACTTGAATTCAAAAGAAAATTTTGATATATTGATATTATGTTACTATTATATTTGGCTATTGCATCGGTAATGGTGCTGATTGGTGCGGGAATTGCGCTGGTTTTTCGGGAAAAACAGGCTGAATTCCGCCTCATTTTCGGTTTTACGGCTGGTGTCGTCCTCGGCTTCGTCCTGATGCTAATAGTCCATCTTTTCACGGAAGTAGGTTACCCCACGATTTTAGTGATGTGGGGTGGTTTTTTGTTAATTTGGTTGTTGGAACGCTTTACGCATCGGATGCAGGCACGTTTTGCGGAGCATGCAGAAACAGAAAAGAAGCAGCATTGGGGTGTAGATTTAACTATTATCGGGTTATCTGTTCACTCTATTGCAGATGGATTTAATCTCAGTATTGCAGCAGAAAAACCGAAAGAAGGTATCGCACTTGCCCTTGGGATATTCCTGCATCGGTTGCCTGTAGCGACAGTGATAACGACAGCGTTACGTCGAAATTACGGATTTGGACAGACTACGTTATGGCTTACACCGCTTATAATTGCGCCATTCATCGGGGCATTTATAGGAGAAAGGTTACTACACGGTATTTTTAAAGATTTAGCAGACTATTTATTCGCTTTCGCTTTGGGGACCTTGTTACATGTTGTGATGGATGGTTTACGCGGCGGACATGAGCCATCTGCAGAAAAAATAAGTAACGCTACGAAAATCGCATTTGTTGTGGGATTGATTATAGCGTTATGTGTTATGAATTTTATACCTGGGTTAGAACATGAGCATGTACATTAGGGACGTTTTTGTAGCATAACCTGTTAGGTTGTGCTACAAATTGGGATGCACAACCTAACAGGTTATGCTACAAGGGTTAGAGCATGTACATTAATATTTCTGCCGGACGATCCGGGACAAAAATATATCCTATTCTGCAAACGGTATTCTGTCTTTTTATAATTCTAACGCAGGCGAATGCGGCTGAGATTCCGATTGTTGTGGGTGGTGAATCCAGAGCCACTGTGCAAATCGGTGCTAATGCTTCAACGCAAGAGCGATTTGCCGCATCCGAAATCCGAACTTTTATTGAAAAATGGACAGGCGCGCAACTTGATCTGCACACCAATCAACAACGGACGACAACGCGAACGGTTATCGTTTTAGGGACACCAACCTCAAATCCGACGATTCGGGCTTTTCAAGCAGAGGTTGATTTAGAATTATCAGAAAAACTGGGCGATGAAGGGTATCAGATTAAATCTGCTGATCTTGGCACAGAAATCGTTATTGTCATATCTGCCCGGACACCGCGCGGTGTAATTTACGGTGCTTATGCCTTTATTGAGGCATGCATCACCGCGTTAACAGGTCTTAAACTTGTGCATCCTGATATAGCAGTTGAGCGTACGCCTTCGCTGTCCTTGCCCCATTTGGACACAACCTCCCGCCCATTTTACCCCGTCCGGGCAGTGTTAGAGATAGATGATCCCGATTGGCTTGCAAGACACCGTGTTAATATGAGCGGTGGTGAAGGTGTTTGGACAGGAACTGGCATTGAAGATGGATTTGGCACTGCCTTCAAATATGTAGACACTCCCGCATTTTCAGAACTGCAAGATGAGCCTCGCTCACAACGATTAGAAAGAATTGAAACGCTCCAAAATCGGTTTAATGCACTGAGAGACCGCGGCATTGATGCGTATCTGTTTATGTATTTAACAGGTGAACCGACAGAAGCACTTATTCAAGCACGTCCCGATCTATTGGGACCAGAGGTGCTGTACGGGGCATCAAGGAATGAGGTTTCTTATAGACCGTTTTGCTGGTCAAAGCCAGAATTCCACACGTTAGCACGCCAATTGACGCAGGAGATTGTGAAGACTTACCCGACCCTTTCAGGATTTCATTTGCGATCTTGGGGACATGAAACGCGGGCATGCAATTGCCCCGACTGTGGTGACCGATCTCCAGAAGGACAAGCGAAACTGTGGGAGGTATACTTCACGATTATCAAAGCTGCACTGGAAGTCCGGCCGGATTTCAAGTTCTACATTTCAGGCTATAACAGAAGTTGGCTGCAAGACCCTGATGGGGACTATGCGCGTCAATTGCCTAAAGGCACAATTTTTTCGCAAAAATGGGGGGCGGATGGCGAACCTGTCGTAGACCCCAATATTCCAATTGCACAAATGAACGCGCTCGGAGAGATGGGACACCGATTCATCGTGCTTTCGCATGACGTTGAGGAGGTGATGCCGTTCTGGATGCTTGAAAGCGATCTGTTTGTACAAGGTGTGCGTCAACTTGCGAACTCGCCTGAAGTTGTCGGGTTAAGCGGATTTACTGTGCAAGGCGCAGCGCAAGGCTTAGGTTACCTTGACCGACTTGTGAGCGCGCGGATTAATTGGGATATGCAACTTGACCACCTCCAACTAATGCATAATGAATTGGTGACACGCTACGGAAACACCGCGGCAGCTGACTTGATTCTCAGCGCGCTACGGACTAACGGTTGGACGTTGGCAAGCTACTTCTCAGATTATGCAAGTTCGATCTCCATCGGCGGCACTTACGGCAGCGGGTCTGCGGGTTTAGCCACGCGGTTTTGGAATCTCATCGGTCCCAATGCTGTCCAAAATACGTTGGCGATTCCCGAATTAAAAATCGCACAGACAGCTGTCCGCAGATTCACTGCACTTTTAGCGCCGCAACAACGCGCAGCAAATGAGATGCGCGAAGCACACGCACTCGCGGAACCGGTAGACCTTGCCGCAGCACAAGACCTTGACGATGCAATACATTTAATGACATTATGGGTTGTGCTATTTCAGAGCCGCGAAAAACTGGCTGAAGCAATTACACTCGGTTATGAAGTGAACACCGGTAGCGCTATTAACGCGAAACTTGCAAGTGCAGCGGAGTTCTCAAAATCTATACAACCTTTAATCAAGCAGTTTAACGAATTTGGTCCGCTTTTTGGCTATTCACATCAGACGAATGAGGTGGAATTGGTGAAGACCTTAAAGGAAGAGGTTATATTTCTATCCAGTTTCGACTACCGAACGCTTCAAAAACATGACGAAACTTTTTCACCGGAGGAGACCGCTTTTCGTATCAGTGAAGTCTATAACTATCCGAACCCGCTCAAACGTAAAACGACATTCACTTATCAATTGACGCTTGATGCCGATACGGTGCAGATTACGATTTATAACGTGTCCGGACGGCGTATTCACGTTTTGAAGGATGTTTCCGCGAAGGAAGGGTATAACGAGGTCGCATGGGACGCACAAGACGCGGCAGGTTCTCCGCTTGCTAATGGTGTCTATTTTTACAAAATCCGTGCTGTTCTTGACGATAAAAAGGTTGAGAGTATTCACCGATTGGCTGTGATTAGGTAGTGCTTGCTGTAGCACAATCTGTTAGATTGTGCATTTCTGGTCGCAAACAGGAAAGTTTGCGGTACAAATTGTGGTTTTTGTAGCACAAAATGTATGAAGATCAATTTATTAATTCGGTAATTTTGTTTTTTTGTTATACTCTTGTTCAAGGAGGTATTTATTCATGACAAAACATCATAAACTTGAACTCAGTGAAACTGAACGACAAAAACTCATTGAACTCCGCGATAAAGGCGAACCGGCATATCTACGGGAACGCGCTGCGGCCCTTTTGAAAATAAACGAGGGATTTTCCCCTCACAAAGTCGCCCGAAAAGCACTCTTGAAAGAACGCGACCCTGATACGGTCTATACGTGGCTTCGCCGATACAAAGAAAACGGTATTCAAGGTCTATTCCAAAAACCTGGTCGTGGTCGCAAACCTGCCTATTCCCCTAAATCCCCCGAAGAAGCAGAGTCGGCGGTCTATAATACCATCGGACAGGGACCTGAACAACTCAATGTGCATCAAACGCGCTGGACACTCCGAACACTTGGAAACATTGTCCCGTGGCTCTGTGATGTGTCCGTGCTGGGTATTCACCAAATCCTCTCACGGCTCGGTATCAGCTATAAACGCGCCAGGCTATATGTGCGAAGTCCAGATAAAGACTACGCTGAAAAAATGAACCGTATCCAGCACGTTTTAGAAGAGCCCCTTCGCCATCCACAAACCCTTGTTGCGTTTTACCAAGATGAGTTCGGATTTTATCGTCAACCCACCATCGCAAAAGACTGGGCACAGACTGGCACGAAAACACCATTAGCCCGTCAGAGCTACAAATCTCAAGAGACTTGTTATGGGATTGGTGCCCTAAACCCACACACAGGAAGCGTTGTTTATCAGCAAGTGTCAAGCTGCACCGTTGAAACACTCCATTCGTTTTACACCGAGATTTGCCAACGCTATCCACAGGCTGAACGGATTTATATGATCCAGGATAATCGGGCGATCCATTTCCACGCGAACCTAATGGAGACCTTTCTGCCTCAGGAAGTTTCGTTTGTGAAACCGGCACCGCCCACTTGGACAGGGAAACTCTCAAAGAAGATTGGCAAACATGCAAAACTACCGATTGAGATAGTGCAGCTACCGACTTATGCGGGGTGGACAAATCCGATTGAAAAAGTTATGGCGATGGGTGCGTCAATCCGTTTTGGATGTTCATCGTCTTTGTGATGACTGGGGTGCCCTCCAAAAAAGGTAATTGCGTTTATGACACAGTTCAAAGACGGATCAAAGACTTGCTCCGATATGTCGGATTATTACCGAATTAATTATTTAGGTTGTGCCGTCCGAGTCCGCAAACTAACAATTTGCGGTACAAAGACTTGGACCGAATTCACGTTTAAATAAGAGAGAATAGATGCCAAAAACTTACAAAACACTTACAGAATCGGATGTAGATCATTTTGTTAAGAAGGGACATGTTGTTCTGAAAGACTGCTTTTCGCGAGAATTAGCAGCGGAGTGGCGATCATTTGCTTTCAAACGTCTCGGTTATGATCCTGATGATCCCACAACATGGAAAGAGCCGCGCATTCATTTACCCTCTATGAATCGTAAACCGATTAGAGAAATCGCGCCGAGAGCATGGGATGCTATCTGTGAGCTGCTCGGTGGCGAAGATAGAATGGCCAATCCAAACCCTTCTTGGGGTGATGGGTTTATCATCAACTTTAAATTAGGTGCGGAGGATGAATGGCAATCCCCTGAGTCTCACTTCACGGGTTGGCATAAAGATGGCGATTTCTTTCGTCACTTTTTAGATAGTCCTGAGCAGGGACTTCTCACTATCGTTGTCTGGTCAGATATTTTACCAAAAAGCGGTGGGACGTTTGTCGCCTGCGATTCGGTGCAACATGTGGCACAACATCTGTTCGCACACCCAGAAGGTTTGCTACCAGGTCAAGGTTTTGGTCAGTTGTATGAAAAGTGCGAGGACTTCGTGGAAATTACGGGGAATGCAGGGGACGTTGTTCTCCTACATCCGTTTATCTTGCATTCCGCATCACAAAATCCATCGGGCCGTGCCCGATTTATTACAAATTCACCAGTTGCACTCAAAGAACCGATGAATTTCAATCGCGAAAATCCAGACGATTTCTCACCCGTGGAGTTAGCTGTCTTATCGGGATTGGGTAAAGATCGTTTAGATTTTAAGCCGACAGCACCGCGGGAACGGTTAGTGCCGGAACGTGTCAAACGTCAACAGAAAATGTTGGAAGAACAGAAAAAACGGCTTGCGATAAGATAGACGATGCTTTTCAAGGATTTACAATACGTTGTTGTTTGAATTTTTCTATCTCTGCTATGAGTTCTGCTTGAGTCTTCTTCTCTTGAATCTGTTCTTCTTGTAAGTGAAGTCTCCTTTTACGCCATGCGATAATTCTGTGCGGGATAATCACAGCTGCAAATATAGCAATTGCCCATATAATATTTCTGCCAAAACGGTCAAGTTCGCGTTGTACCCGTGCAACTTCTCCTTTAACAAATGCTATCTCGACTTTTATAGGATTGATTTCCTCTTTGATTACTTTTTCGATTTCTTCTTTGACAATCAAGCGAATCTCATTGAGGTTTTGTTGTGTTAGATCAGCGAAAGATGGCATAATAAGAGCAAACAAGCAAACTGAGAAGCAGAGAACATATTTCAACATCGTTTAGCTCCTTCCAAATAGTAAATCATGTTTGTACTTGTCTGTCAACAATATCTTTATCTTTTTTCTGCTTCTAACTGTGCCTTTTGCCACGTATAATCCACATTACCATCATAAAATTTGTCAGGATTCTCTACTGCCCAAATCTGCTTGTGGATAATCCAATTTTTGGGATCCAATTTCAAAGCCTTTCGCCATTCTGCCATTGCTTCTGCCTTTTTTCCTACTTCTAACAGGGTCCGTCCAAGTTGAAAACGGGCATTCGCCTCAATAACCTTTGGATTTTTCGATTTGTTGAGCGGTTTTAAGTCATGCAGGAGGGTTACATTATAGGTAGGATCCGATAGCCACTTCTCAAGCATTGCAATTGTTTCTTTTTTGGCAACGTTTATGCTGAAAGGTGATTTGACCAACCGTCCTGCCTCGTCAATCATAACACCGTAGGGAATTGCTTTGAGGTTGTAACTGTTGCCCAATATATTTTGTGAGTCAACAAGCGTGATGAATTCAGCGTTAGCCTTATCGTGCCACGGTTTTACAACAGACGCTCCCTGCGCATCAATTGCAACGGACACGAGGTTTAGCTTATCACGGTGTTTCGCGTAAAATTTCTGCCATCCTGGCAGTTGTCCACGGCATCCTCACCATGAACCCCAAATATAGAGAAGCGTTTTCTTTCCGCGAAAATTCTGTAAACGTCTTGGTGTCCCGTCAAGATCAGGTAACGTAAATTGAGGGGCGATTTGTTCTGGGCGTACAATCTCTAATTCGCTTTCTGATACTTTGTATATTGCAAACCCGAAAGGTTCAGTGATGTTTTCAAGTTTAGCGTAAGTAACACCGTCAATGTTGAATGAGCTCCCACCCAATTGTAGTGGCACACACAACTCTGACTCTTCACCTTCACCGCAGATAACTGCCATCTCTCCACCGTCTGGGAATTCAACCTTTAATCCTAACTGTTTGCAGAAAGATTCTAACGGTACTAACCACGCGCCGTCTTTGAATATGGGTGGTGAGGTAAATGTGACGAGTTGATTATCAATTGAAATTTGAAGTTTTTTGACAGGTGCTGCCTGCAATCCCATTGCCAAAGACAGCACTATACAGGTCGTAAGTATTAGTTTCATCATGGTGCATTTCTCTCCCGATGTTTCGCATCGTAAATTAAGAATTCTATTATCTGTCCGGCTGTTTTGAGGGTGAGTCCGGAACCTGGCTTTTGCCGCATCTTATGGACATACTTTCGCCATTCTTCCGGTGTAAAAGTGGAATTAATTGGGCGTGCAACGGTATGACATCGGCTACATTTATTTGTAAACAGTTCATAAAGTTTCTGCATTTTCGGAGGGTACTCAGAAACATCAATGAAGTTAGAACCTTTATCTGCGGGATACGTTTTAGCGGCAGTACGTGGGGCACGTAAGGCGAAAATCATGCCAATGCCTACCAGAAGAATAACACCTATTACTGTAATCCAAACTATAGCTTGCTGCATCTCTTAGTGAACCCAATAATCACTGTGCCGGGACTGAAATCTTAAAGCCGATACGATGAGCAGATTGAAACCCTATCCGTAAACTGAAAATGACAGCATCAGGTCGTTTAGCAAGTAGACGCATCGTTGGAGACAGATCGTCAGTATCAATTTCATAGTCCCCAGTTTCAATGTCCACAGATAAGAATTTGCCTTTGTGTTCCGACTCAACCTTAGCCTGAATCTGCTGTTGATAAACCTCTTTGCCTCGGACAGCAACAAATTCGGAAGTATACTTAGAGCGTGGCATAATGATTTCCTTTATTGTAGTGTTTGGATTGAACTCTTTAACTGACGATGGTTTTTACCTTTTGAACAATCGCATTTACACTGATGCCGTGACGTTCCAACAACTCATCCGGTTTACCAGATCGTGGTATCCCTGTAACAGCAAGTTTGTGAACATGGACACCGTCAGCCGCGACAGCATCTAACACTGCATCGCCTAAACCACCTTCAGGATAGTGGTCTTCAACGGTGATTAACGTGTTATTTGTTTCGGCAGCTGATGCCAGCAGTGTTTCTGTGTCAACCGGTTTGAGGCAATACAGATCAATAATGCGGATTGCGATACCTTCTGCGGCAAGTATTTCGTGCGCTTTTATGGCTTCGTGAAGTGTGACACCTGCGGTAACGACTGTCACCTTGTCTTCAGAACTCTTTTTAACGACCTTACATCCCCCGATAGGAAAACTTTCGTTGGCATCGTAGAGAATAGGGGTTTTTGGACGCGAGGTGCGGATATATACGATACCTTCGTGTGCAGCAGCTTCAGCGACAAGACGTTCAGCTGCAATAGCATCGCCTGGGTATAGCACAACAGCCTCAGGAATTGCGCGGAACATAGCAATGTCTTCTAATCCCATCTGTGAGGGGCCGTCTTCACCGATTGAAACGCCACAGTGTGAACCAGCATATTTGATATTCGCTTGCGAAATAGCGGACATCCGAATTTGGTCATAAGCGCGCGATAAAAATGCTGCGAATGTAGAAACAAACGGAATCTTCCCTCGTTTTGCCAGACCGATGCCTGCACCTACCAAGTTTTGTTCCGCAATGAACATTTCAAAAAACCGATCTGGATGGCGTTCCATGAACTGTTCTGCATAAGTAGAGTTTTTGGTATCTCCGTCCAGTGCGACAACGTTGGGATTCGCAGTGCCAAGTTTTGCAAGTCCAGTGCCGTAACCACCGCGTGTTGCTACTTCTTCATCGGGTGCATACTCTGGAGGGGCACACTCCGTAGCGGTGGAAACCTGCTTTTTTACAGGATTTGGCGTTTCTATTTGTAGCGGAATGTCTGTCCGCAGCGGGCCGAGTTCGGCTAAAGCCTTATCAAGTTGTTCTCCTTTAGGAACAGCTTTCCCGTGCCAATTATCTCCATCTTCAAGGAACGAAACGCCTTTCCCTTTAAATGTTTTAGCCACAATCATTGTCGGTTTATCAGTTGAAGCTTTGGCTTGCTCCAGTGCGGGTAAAATTTCATCAAAATCATGTCCATCAATGCCGATGGTTTGCCATCCAAACGCCTCAAAACGTTTGCAGTAGGTGTCAATATCAAACGCGTACATCGTACGTTGACTCTGTCCAAGGGCATTCACATCTACAATTCCGATGAGGTTATTCAACTGATAATGCGATGCTAAGGCAGCTGCTTCCCAGACACCACCCTCAGCGGTTTCACCATCACCAAGAAGTACATAGACACGATAATCGGATTTATCTAAATATTTGCCGTTGAGTGCCATTCCCAGTCCGAGTGATAAACCTTGCCCAAGAGAACCTGTTGCCACTTCTGTCCATTCAAAACGGGGCGTGGGATGTCCCTCAAGGATGCTATCAATCTGCCGTAGTGTCCTCAGATCGTCTACTGGAATAATACCTGCTTCAGCATACGCAGCATAAAGCAAGGGTGCGGCGTGTCCTTTTGATAAGATAAACCGATCATTATTCGGGTTTTGCGCGTCTGCGCTATCATAGCGCATTGCATGAAAAAAGAGAGCAGAGACAATATCTGCTGCCGAAAGACATGTTGTTGGATGTCCGGAGCCTGCCTCCGATGTAGAGATAATAGAGTGAATTCGTAAGTTAGTTGCTTTCTGTTTGAGAAGATTTTTCAAAGTATCCACAAATTTCGTGTTTCCTTTCCTTATCAGGACTTACGCAATGTCCTCAAAAGTCCCACTGATAAGGGGGACTTAGGGGCGGGTCCCCATAGCGATAGCGTGTGGGGAGATAAATCACTGAAATAACGGCTTTTCAACCCCTACCCCCTTATCAAGGGGGAATGCGTAAGTCATGCTTATTTAAGAGTGTTTTGCTTTCAAAATTTCTGCACGGCGGCGTGCCGATATAGTAAGATAATGCTGTTGACAGGTTTTTACAAGAGATTCAAAAGTCTTAATTGCTTTTGGAATGTCTTGGGTTTTGACGTAAGCCTCCGCCTGCCAATACATTGATTTGGCAACGACTTCGTTTGTCACGGACTGTTTACCTTTCGTTTGCTTTTTCTCGTTTTTGATAGCTTCTGAAAATTTTTCTATTGCTTGTTCATAATTTTTTTCTTCATAGTAGGCACTAACAGCTTCGGCGTAAGCGAAGTTATTTTCTTCTTGCGGATTAAAAGGTGCTATTTCTACCTGTTGTTCTAAAACTAACGGGGAAGATTCTTCTTCCAGTTCATCTTCGTCATCGTACGCGTCATCCGCATCTTCTGGTTCATAAACCGCGTCATCCGCATCTTCCTCGTCGGTTTCATCACCAAAACCCAAAGGATCGAACTCGATCTCATCAGTAAAATCGTCGTTTTTATCAGAAGTTTCAAGTTCTTCATCCTCAAAACCGTCTATTTCGTCAAGTTTGAAATCCATTTTCTTCTCCTCAGTTGTAAAATCCTATAACACATAATTTAGTGTTGAACTACCTCAAGTGCCTTCGTTGCATTCTAAGTAGTTGTTTGATGTAGCATAAATGGCTACCTTGTATCAGTTTCTAAAAAAAACACATATTTATATCATATCAAATTTAGGCAGATATGTCAAGAAAAACCTTAAGAACAGCGCGTTATTTCATTTGACAAACAATTCATGACTAAAGTATAATGTAAGGCATCGTATTTCTATCGCTTAAAATAAAGAAATGGCTGTAAATTCTGAACAATAATGGGTAAATTGCTGTCTAAAGAAAATGGACTTTACAAAGATTGATGAGAAGGAAATATTATGAAATTTAAGATAAACGCCTTACTTGGTGTAAATATTATCCTCTTTGCACTCCAAGTAGCAATATTGAGCAGCTGTGAACAAATTAATAATTGGACAAACGACCCGCCAAAAATCAATAGTTTGACTGTACCAAAAGCGGTAGAATATGGTGAGACCGTCGAATTCAAAGTCACAACTTTTGACCCAGAAGATGATTCTTTAACGTACTTATGGGATGTATCAGATGGCACATTAAAGGAAGAAACCGAGACAAAGGTGGAGTGGATTGCTCCGCCATTACCTGATGGAGGTGTTGTCCCGCCAAAGACGGTTACAGTTCATGTTTTTGTTTCGGATGGTGGTGATGAAGAGGCATCTGAGTCTACGTCAATTCTGGTTTCTTCAAAAGCATACGAAGTTGCAAATGCATTAAGCGGCACATATAAACTTGTCCGAACCCAAGTTAATGGCGAAACCGTTGAGTCATTAGGTGGAACAATGCGTCTAACAACGACAACTTTTACACGGCAATTTGAAAATGATTCTCAATTTTTCTTTGGCTCTTATGAGTTAATTGAACCATTTGACGATAAAAAAGGGACCATTCATTGGTTTTTTGACGATCTACTCACGCCATCTGTTAGCACCTATACATGGGACGGTAAACTCCTCATAATTTTTTCACCTGCCACCTCTACTGCGCATGTTTATCAAAAAGAGAATTAATATACGTGATTTTGCCCTACATAAGTAACCAATCTTGGTAGTAAAACGATCCGAAGGAGAAAGTCCTGATGAAAGCACATCCTAAACTCAATCTATTAATGTTTTTGACAGTTATCCTCATTTTCGCGGGCCCTTTAGCAATTCACACAGCAGCACATGATCCTCCCACAGAGCATGTAGATGGGCAACAGAGACAATATTTAGGCGATCTTGAAATTATCATTCCAGGCCAGACAAGAGATATAGATACAGATACAGAAGATGATATAGATTCTATAGAGAAAAAAGCCATTGCGGATGCTAAACGTGATGCAAAGGCGCACCTCAATAAAACCTTGTGGTTCACAACCGGTTGTTTCTTTCCTTTGATCGGGCCAGTTTTTTCGCAAAGAACCCAACGTTCTATACCTATTGCACGAACTCTCGGTAAGCCACCACAATATGTTGCTTTTTACACAGATACCTATAAAATTGAAATGAAAAAACTTAAATTCAATTGGGCTTTAGGTGGTTGTATTGTTGGTGGATTAGTGGATGGGTGTTTGATGAGTATCCTGATTAACAGGTATACTGATTGAGGGCATAAGTAGCGGGCATTCAAGAGGATTAGCAGGCCCCTCAATTAAAACATGAAAAACGCACCAGATAACAAAAGACAGAAAAACTATCATGTAAAATTCAATGACGTATGTAAATTTGCATTGCTATTATCAATTTTTTATGTTACGCCAGCGTACTCTCAGTTTGCGGATTTGCCAACCGATGCTAAAACAGTAGATTTTGGGATTTCCGGTGACAGTGGTTCGCAAACGCTTTCTCTAACTGCAGTTCTACCGTTCAAAAATATAAATGGTTGGGGAGGTATCTTTGGCTCGCGTGCTTCTGATGAAGGCGGCGTGGCTTCTGAAATTATCAAGGTCCATCTACAGGGTGGAATGCGCATCAACAAATTTGGGGTTGAAGCATTCACAGATTTAGAACGTAACATTAGTGAAGGAAGTGCCTTGACCTCACAGATCGGGAGTTATATTCGGCCGGGGATATACGAAAAAGGGACGCTTCGTATTTCTGGCGGTATTGGTTACTTCATTGAAAATATTCAACCTTACAAAAATCTTACATTAAAAAAATTTGACCCTACCTCGTTTAGATGGTTAGCGTTTTCTTCTATAGGTTGGAAAAAACTTAATACAGTATTGAAATTTACACCAGAAGTAGGTTTTAAGAATTATAGATTTTCTGCAGAGCCTGCTCTAACTTTTAACCTTACAACTCGGCTTGGATTGCGTTTAAGTGGATCTTTAACTTACAATAGTGCACCCTTAACTGATAATTTACACTACAAATATCTATCAATTTTGCGTGTCACACTATAGTAATTACAATTGTGTTTCAATATTCTCTGAAAATAGTTAATGGTATTGGGTTGATGTTTCATTCTTTTGGATAGGCAATATTCGAAAGACAGCTATTTTAACCCAAGTTGCTACCTATAAGATTTTTAGACACACAAACGTCATTTTTAATAGAGAACAGTTCGTTATAGGTGAGATATTGTCCCGCAAACTGTATGAAGATTAAGAAAATATTTCGGTAATTTGGCGAGGGAGTACACCTGCCTTGTAACGGATAGAAAATTACCGAATTAATAAATTAATCTTCATACAGATTGTGGGACTATGTGGCATCTTAGGTTATTTTAATGTATATAATTCTAAAATGAAGGAAATTTAATAATGCTCTCAAAGTTAGGACAAAGAGATCGATTCAGATTTGGTGGTAATACTCCATCTGATCAACAACACGGACACGGTTTCAGTACTGCTCCTGTGTTTCTGGCATCAATCAGTACAATCCTCGGCGCAATACTTTTCTTACGTTTTGGTTATGCTGTAGGAAATGTAGGGCTTTTAAAAACACTTGCGATCATAGCACTTGGACATCTTGTGACGATTCCGACTGTTTTGGCTGTATCTGAGATCGCAACAAACCGACGGGTTGCTGGTGGTGGTGCGTATTACATTGTGAGTCGATCCTTCGGTACGAGTATCGGTGGCACAATTGGTTTTGCCTTATATATTTCGCAAGCCATTTCAATAGCGTTCTATATGGTAGCGTTCGCTGAGGCTTTTGAACCCTTATATACTACGATTCTGCAACAGTACTTTTTTGATTTGTCTTATGAACCTCGTTTTTTGAGTATCCCTTTTACATTAGTCCTTATTGTCATTATGTTGACCAGAGGTGCTAATATGGGCGTATCAATGTTGTGGGGTATTTGCGCAATTCTGGCAATATCACTTATCGTTTTTTTTATGGGTGGAGTTGTGTCGGAGGTTACAAGTACTGCGCCTGAAGGTGTAAATGGGGGTGAAGTTGAGATCACGGCACCTGAAGTTGAGGATAAGACCCCCGACGTTGGAGAACAGGAACCTGAGGAGATCCGTCCGAGTCGAGTAAGCATCACAGCAAGTATACCAGGGGGTGATCCCTTCGGCAAGGTTTTCGCTATCTGTTTTCCTGCCTTCACAGGAATGATTGCGGGGTTGGGTTTATCTGGCGATCTGAGAAACCCTCAACGCAGTATTCCACTTGGTACAATCGGAGCAACATTAGTAGGTATGATCGTATATGTTCTTGTTGCGATAAAACTATGGCAGAGTGCTACACCGGAGGCACTTGCTGATACAAACAGAATCATTATGGCGGACATATCCATCTGGGGACCTGCAATTTATATAGGATTAGGCGCGGCCTCGTTTTCCTCCGCGCTCGGTTCAATTATGGTAGCGCCAAGAACACTACAAGCACTTGCGCGCGACGACGTTTTACCGATTCCAGGCCTGAACCGTCTCATGCGAACAGGTGTTGGAAAATCGCAGGAACCGGTGCCGGCCACTTTCGTGTCAGGTGCTATCGCTGTTGTATTTGTTGCGATAGGTGAACTAAACTTCATCGCACAGATTTTGACAATGTTCTTTTTGGTAACTTACGGTGCGCTATGCGTTGTTTCGTTCCTCGAATATTTTGCTGGCAACCCATCCTATCGCCCGACATTTCATTCACGTTGGTATGTATCTTTATTAGGCACTGTGATGTGTGGGTTAATGATGTTCCAGATAAGTGTGTTTTACGCATTCCTCTCAATTTTTCTCATATTAGCAATTTATATCGGCCTTCGCCGTGGACACAGCGAACAGCGCGGCATGTCAGGAATTTTCCAAGGTGCCATGTTTCAGTTAACGCGTTGGCTACAAACCACCTTACAGAAAAACCGGGCGAATTTTTCTGAAAGCGGTTGGCGACCTTCAATTGTTGGCATCACCCAATTCGGGGAACGCCGGCTCGGACATTTTGATCTGCTCCGTTGGATATGCCATCGTCACGGGTTCGGCCACTTTATTCAATTTTTTCCAGGGGATTATTCGTTTCCTGAAGAACTCTCTGCACGTATTCATGTTCAGGCGCTAATCCAACAAACGGAGGCAAGTCGTGCAGGTGTTTTTGTAGATTCATTAATTTGCCCGACGTTCCAACATGCTTTATCTCAGGTACTGCAGATGCCTGGAATTTCTGGCTTTCCAAACAACTCCATCCTGCTTGAATTCGACGAAAATCATCCAGAAGAAATCCCTGAGGTTCAGCAAGGTGCCAGTCTTGCAGTGGAATCACTATTTAACGTTCTGATTCTACGGTCGACCAAGTACCGCTTTGGATACCGATCATCAATTCATGTGTGGGTAACAGATGACAATATAGCTAATATTCCCATGATGTTGTTACTTGCTTATATTCTGGTGGGACATCCGGAATGGAAACGGGCAAAAATTCGCCTTTTCGCCTGTTCTACGTCTTGGGATACTGAACTTGATGCCGACCAACTCTCAACGGTAATCAAGGAAGGCAGACTCCCTATTTCAATGCAGAATGTAACGTCTGTGTCTTATGACAGTGAGGAAGCATTGGAGCAAGAAGTAGCACACCGATCCGCGCAGGCAGATTTAGTTATTACGGGATTAACTGCAGAAGACATAAATTCCGGCGACTTAGATTACGTGCTGCAACGGTACCAAGGTGTGAACGATGTGTTGTTTGTCCACTCAATTGAACAGATTGCGATTGATTAAAAGTGGGTTGTGGTTGATGTTGGATAGGATAGCATAAATGGGCGAATTATATCAACAATTTACGGATTTTTTTAGAACGGAAGCTATCAAGCTGGAGAATCCTGTAACAGTCGGTCAAATATTTTTGTTGATCGGTGTTGTAGTTGTTTCGTTTTTCATTGCAGGCTTCTTACGCCGTTGGATCCGACGCCTTTTTAATCGATTGAGAATACAGGAAAACATTCAAAATCGGTTGCTTGCCATCCTGTTTCTGATTGTCATAATTGTTGGGATAGGTGTAGCATTCAACGTCGCTGGAATTAGTACTGGGATTTTTGGTAGAGTTTTTAATTATCCGCTTGCCGATCTATTTCAACCCTCCCAAAAACCGACTGAAAGTGTAATAGGAATTTCTTCTCTATTCCAAACACTTCTTGGCAGAAAACCTGAAGTAGTTGATGACGGTGCCCGCAGATTAACCTTATCGGGACTTTTTTATGGATTTGTTATTATCTTTGGGATGTATGTCCTATCGAAGTACGCACAATGGATACTTCAGCGGCAAGTGTTGCAAGCCTTTCAAATTGAGAGGCACACCCAATTCATCATACTCCGATTTTTCGGCTTTAGTATGATCACAATCGGTGTCCTTATCAGTCTAAGAACCATAGGTGTAAGTTTCACAAGTTTAGCTATTATTTTTGGTGGTTTGAGTATCGGTATCGGTTTTGGTTTACAGAATTTGGTTTCAAACTTGGTTTCAGGATTAATTCTTATTTTTGAACGGCCCATCAAAATCGGGGATTTAATAGAAATCATGGATGTTGATATATTTGGGAGGGTGAGTAGTATCAATCTCCGTTCAACAGTGATTATGGCACTTGATGAAAAGGAAGTTATTGTGCCAAACTCACAGTTGATTACGGAACCGGTGCATAATCTTACGCACTATAACAATCAATTTCGGGTTCGCATTCCGGTAAGTGTGTCATTTAGTTCAGACGTGGAACTTGTAAAAAAAGTGCTGCTTGAAGTGGCACATGCACACCCAGAAGTAATTAAAGAACCGACACCTGAGATGGAGGACGTTACCACTCCGTTTGTTCGATTTACTAATTTTGGTGAGTCGTCCTTAGATTTTGAATTGTTAGCGTGGATTCCAGACTCGTTTGAACGTTTTGATGTTGCAAGTGACCTTCATTTTATGATTTGGGAAAAGTTTAAGGAATACAACATCACTATTCCCTTCCCACAACGGGATGTGCATTTTTATCCGGAAGAACGGTAGAAGTAAGTAGCGGGCGGCGGTCACGGTGATTCCGCGGATGTTTCTATGGCGATGTCAGCATGCCGAATGACCTCCCCTTCAATGAGATAATATACCTCCTCGCCTATATTCGCTGCCAAGTCTCCAACCCGTTCCAAATGCCGGAAAAGAAGTAAATGGCTGATACCTACTTGGATGAGTTGTGGTTGGTCGGCTAAAATGACACATAGATCACGCACCATCTGTTCATAGGCAGTATTAACTTTTTCATCTCGTTCGCGGAGTTCTTTTGCAAGTTCTGCGTCCCGATGGACAAGCGCATCAAGTGCATCTTGGACCATCTCTTGAATTAGACGGGTTACAAAAGGAAGATCAACAAATGGTTGCATTGGGGGGTATGCCAAAAGCTCAATACTACGTCTGGCAATAGAAACACATTTGTCGGCTAATCTTTCAATATTCCTGTTTACCTTAAGTGTCATCGTTAAGTAACGTAATTCAAATGCTACAGGTTGATGCCGTGCAATTAGTTGGATACATCTGGCTTCAATTTCATTTTCGAGTTTGTCGACTGTATCGTCAGCAGTAATAACGCTTTGTGCCAAATCCTCATCACGGTTTAGGACTGATTCAACAGCATTGCGCAACATGTTTTCTGCAATCCCCCCCATTTTAAGGAGTTGGTGCTGAAGTGCTTTGAGTTCTGATTCAAGATAATGTTGCATTGCTGCCTCCCCGCAAGTTTAGATCACCCTAACCTACCAGTTACGTAATTTTCTGTTCGTTTGTCTATTGGGTTCGTGAAAATTTGTTCAGTTTGCCCAAATTCAACTAATTCCCCATTATATAGGAATCCTGCCATATCCGACACGCGTGCGGCTTGCCGTCTTTTATTAGTAACAAAGATGAGGGTGTAACGACTTTTGAGGTTTTGAACAATCGCTTCCAGTTTAGGTGTTTCAGCTGCATCTAACTGTCCGCAAGGTTCGTCAAAAATCAGAATTTCTGGGTCACCAGCGAGTGCGCGTGCAATGCACAGCTGTTGTTGTTGACCATTAGATAAAATATCGGGTGAAGCTTGAAGGTCGTTGTACACTTCATTCCAGAGTTGTGCCTTTGTGAGACTCTCTTCAACAATACTACCAAGTTGATCAGATTGCTTAATTCCACGCAGACGTGCACTATATGCCACATTTTCGTAGATGGATTTACGGAACGGTATTGGCTTTTGGAATACCATGCCTATCTGCTGGGCAATTTTAGATGCTTTTTGCTTCGATGCATAGAGATCGTCTCCTTGAAGGAGAATCTTGCCGGTATGTTTGAAGTTTACATTCAAATCATTTAATCGGTTTAAGCAACGCACTAAAGTGGTTTTGCCGCTGTTTGACGGACCGATAAAGGCAGTTACTTGCCTCGGCAGGACATCAAATGTAAGATTTTTGAGTACTTGGCTTTTGTCGTACCACACATTTAAATCGTGTATATGCATGATGGGATCCGTTTTTTGTGATTGCATATTTTTGTTGGATCCTTATGTTAAAAGTCCAGGAAAATTAGGGAATTTTAGTATATAACCTAAGTTGCCATCTATGTAGCACAAACTTTATGAAGATTAAGAAAATAAATCGGTAATTGGGCGAGGTTAGGAAACCTCGCCAGCAGTTGGGTAAACTTGTTTTCTACGGATAAAAAATTACCGAATTAATAAATTAAACTTCATTTAGTTTGTGCATATTAGTCCGCAACCTAACAGGTTGCGCTACAGAAATGTCCCATTAATTATAGGTTTTACTATAAATTCGTTTTCTTTTCAAGAAAATTTGACAGAACACTGGATAGCAGTGCGGACGATAAAAGCACAATAACGCTGCTTGGTATGTTGAAAGAACCACCTGAATTCGGGCTATGTTCTTCCCAAGCGTAAACTACTATAATGAGCGCGGCAATTGCAAGTGCCCGTGAAATGGCTGTAAAAATTCCAGCCATAATTGTAGAAAAAGCGTGTGGAAAAACATGGTGAACTATCACGTGCCTTCTTTTTGCACCTAATGCATAAGCCGCTTCACGAACAGATATATCAACGCCTCTAATAGCCTTTTGCGTTGACTGAATAGTGCTTGGCATTACAAGTAAAACAGTGGTTAACGCGTGTGTGAAAAACGAACCTTTTTTCGACTCAAAAACAAAAAAGTAAAGACCTAACAATCCATATAATAGCGATGGGATAAATGCCAATATTACAATTTGCCTCGCTATAATTTGGTATAGCCAGTTTGTTGCTGCCACCCATTCTTCTAAATAAAAAGCAATTACAACACTAAATACTATTGATCCCAATAAAATAGGGATCATCCGATTGAGATTTTCTTGTAGGACAGCATAAGAGTCTGTAACAGTTGCATCGGATGGCAAACCATTTTCTACAAATGGCACACCTTTGCTGAAATTCCAAAAAAGTATGAATGCAACTGCCAATGTAATTAAGGCGATGCTCTGAAATATTAGTTCTGACCTCTTCATGATATTAGCATTCCAATGAAAACTGAATGCCTTTCTCCGAACAGGCGTATCTAAAAAGCTTTTCAAGTTACAAACTTTGAAAATACACACAGATTTTATCTATCCATATCGCATCTGTACATAATCTGCGGTTTTTGGATGTTCAGGGGTTTCAAAAAGTGCCTGTGTCTCCCTGTGTTCAATAAGTTCTCCGAGAAACATATAAATACACTCAGTGCTTACTCTGCGTGCCTGTGCCATATTATGTGTCACGATTAAAAATGTGTAAGTTCCAGAAAGAACCGACATTAGTTCTTCCACAGCGAGAGTGCCTTTCGCATCAAGTGCAGAGCAAGGTTCATCCATTAATATAATCTGCGGTTTGAGGGGCAACAAGCGTGCAATACAAAGTTTTTGTTGCTGCTCCAGTTGCAATGATGTTGCCCGTGTCTTAAGTTTATCTTTTAGGTCATCCCAGAGAAAAACAGAGGTAAGTGCTTCCTCCACAATCTCATCAGATTGTGAGCGCGTGAAACTACCAAATGAAGAATGGATACGCAATCCGAATAGTATGTTATCATAAACAGAGATGGGCAACGGATTCGGACGTTGGAATACCATGCCCACTGTTTTTCGTAACTCAAGCAGAGAGACATCCGGATCGTATATATTTTTTCCTAAGATTTGAATCTTACCCTTTGTGGTAACATTTCCGTAACGTTCATTCACACGGTTAAAACAGCGGAGCAGTGTCGTTTTTCCGCATCCAGAAGGACCAATAAGTGATGTTATTTTTCCCCATGGGATTTTAACACTTACATCAATGAGTGCCTGAAAATCACCGTACCAGAGGCTAAGGTTCTCGGTTTCAATACTGTAGTTATTTGTTTCCAAGTGAGCTACTCCTCTCTGCTGCTATCCGAAGTTCCCATTTATATAATCATAAGTGGCTTGATTTGCAGGATTTTCAGAAAAAATCACATCCGTGTTATCAATTTCTATAAGGTCTCCGTTCAGCATAAAGGCGGTTCGGTTTGCCAACCGTTTCGCTTGCTGTACCAAATTTGTGACGAGTAAAATTGTCATCTCATTTTTCAGTGTTTTGAGGACATCTTCAATACGCATCGTTGTTATTGGATCAACCGCAATAGAAAATTCATCAAGGCACAGAATTTCTGGCTGATGTGATAATGCCCTCGCAATTGTCAACCGCTGCTGTTGTCCACCTGATAGTTTGGTGCCGAGGGAATCCAATCGGTCTTTTACTTCATCCCATAGTGCTGCTTGTTGTAAACATCTCTCAACGATTTCATTTATCTCTGCTTTATTACGGAGTCCTGCGGTTCGCGGTGCAAAGGCAACGTTGTCGTAGATAGACAACGGCAATCCAACTGGCAATGGCAACACCATCCCGATACGTCTGCGTAACCCATGCACATCCCCAATAGAATTGATGTCAACACCATCCAGTTTCACAGAGCCTTCGACGGTAGTGTCTTGGGTAAATTCCAACGTGCGATTGATGACTTTTAACAGAGTCGTTTTTCCTGATTGTGCTGGACCGATGATGCCGAGAATTTCGTTTTCATAAACATCAAAGGAGATACCGTTCAGGGCTTGCTTGTCACCATAATGGACTTTTAAGTCGGAAATCTCAATCTTGTTTTGCACGTATGCCTCACTTCTCTAACTTTTTGTAATTTTCAGCCGTGTTTTTCTCAAAAAAGTACCTAATTTTAATGTTCCTAAAACCATCCAGATAAAGCACGCTACTCCAATTAAGCTGCCAATAACAGCAGTTAGTATGCTGATGAGTTTCCCGCCGAATGTTATAGGATAGATATTTCCATAACCGATTGTTGTTAATGTGATAAAAATATACCACATAGCAGCACGAATTGATCCGAATCCTTCAGGCTGTACCTCTCTTTCAAAGTAGTAGAGACCACAAGCACAAAAGAAAACCAGGACCAGTAACATTATAACTGCCGCAAAGAACTTCTGGAGGATCCCATTTTTACTTTTCATCTTCCGTTTCATTTTCCCCTTCTTGTAGTTCTTCTTCAACCCTTGCTTTAGTGAGAACAGAGGCTAACAATCCCGATGGTATAGCGATAAGTCCGACACCGACTAAAGCGACTAAAGCAGTGAATATTTTGCCGCCTGTGGTCACTGGATACACATCGCCATAACCGATGGTGGTTAGCGTTACAATTGCCCACCACATTGCATCAGGAATAGATCCAAAATCCTCAGGTTGTTTAACTCTTTCAAAGAAATAGATGCCACATGCAGCCAAATAAACAAACAGTGAAGATAGAATTACAAGTGCCAGCAGCTCCCTTTTGACTTCACTTAATGCGTCAATCATTCTATCCACTGCCAAGATGAATCGGGTGGCTTTAAAGATTCTAAAAACGCGTAAGAATCTGAGAATACGTAGCACCCGAAACCCGGGAATCAACACAAGAGACGGTAAAATTGCAAGTAGATCGACGATTCCAAAGAAACTAAATATAAATTCCCTTTTGACCGGTGCGGTGTAGATACGTAGAATGTATTCAGCTGTAAACAATATAAGAAAAGTCCAATCTAAAATTTCAAATTCAGTTTTATATTTGTCAAATGCAGATTCAGTTTCAAGAACGAAGGCAACTGCTGAGGCAAGAATCAGAAATTGAATAATTCCGCTAAAAACAGCCCCTTCAACAATATTCTCTAATTTTTTTCGTAGATCAAATTGTTCTCCGTATTCATCATTCAACATAGGTAACATCCTATTTTACGCCTTCTGGGTGAGATAGCAGTTCCCGGTTTGGAAACGAGGTTACCAGTTTGTGGCACCTCAAGCCTCCATAGCTGAAAAGTTACCACCTCTTTCGCGTCCTAAGATATACCCGTAGCACAATTGCTGCAGCGTTTACAAGCAGAACGCTACCGACCAACACGATTGCTGTACCGTAAGGAATGCCTTCTGCCACATCCGGTACCTGTGTTGAGATCGTATAGAGGTGCAAAGAAAGTGCCATACACTGCTCTGTTATATTATATGCAAGAGGGTTCCATTCCGGAATAGCTTTATAGAATACTGCCCCAGTAAACATAATCGGTGCTGTTTCGCCTGCAGCGCGAGATACCTGTAAAATAACCCCTGTTAAAATCCCGCTGATTGAATTGGGTAACACAATTCGCCTGATTGTTTGCCAGCGCGTGGCACCGAGATTCCAACACGCCTCTCGGAAGGACATCGGTACCGCTTTGAGTGCCTCAGTTGTACTTGCAATGATAACGGGGAGTGTCATAATTGCTAATGTGAGCGAAGCGGCCAAAATTGACTCACCCAAGCCAGCAAACAGCACAAATGCCCCAACACCAAATAATGCGTGTACAATACTCGGAACACCAGCAAGGTTTACAACTGCCAAGTTTACAATCCGTGTGAACCAATTATCACGCGCATACTCGTTTAGGTATACTGATGCGAATACGCCAATCGGTGCTGCGACTAATAGCGAAACCACGACCAGATAAATTGTACCAAGGAACGGTGCCCATATCCCGCCAGCACGCATGTTGTCCTTCGGATTTGTAAACAGGAAGTCTAAAGACAGCACCGGTAGTGCTTTATAGAGAAGGTATCCAATAATTAGGAGCAGGGGCAAAATCATCAGGCAGGTCATTATAAAAAAGAATATTTTGAAGACGTTTTCTATAAATCGGTTCCGCCGTCCGATGTCTGTTTCTGTAAACATTGCTTCTGGGGATATATCTGTATTACTGTTCATATATTCCTTTATAGTGTTGATGTTAACTTTGACGAATACCCTTGATAACCAAATCAGCGATCAGGTTCACTACGAATGTTATAGAAAAAAGGAGAATGCCGATTATAAATAACACTTGATAATGTTCATCACCTCTTGCAACTTCACCTAATTCCGCTGCAATAGTCGCTGTGAGGGTGCGAATCCCAGAAAGTGGTCCAGACGGGATATTGACTGAATGTCCTGTTGCCATCAAAACCGCCATCGTTTCGCCAATAGAACGGGCTGCACCGAGCAAAACCGCTGCCAATAACCCATTTTTTGCTGCAGGTAAAAGGACACGGTAAATTACTTGCCATTGGGTAGCGCCGAGTGCTTCCGCCGCTTCACGATAAGAATCTGGGACCGCTTTCAACGCGTCCTCTGCAATAGATACAATTATCGGTACGCTCATTAAAGCCAGAATGATACCGCCGTTCAGCATTGTTAAACCGATAGGAGCGTCAAACACCTTGATAATCATCTGATTCATCAACGTCAAGCCGATGAATCCCCATACGACTGATGGGATCGCAGCGAGGAGTTCAATAACGATCTTGAATGTTTCTCTCAACTTTGGCGTGCAGAATTCCGATACATAGATCGCCGCACCAAGACCGAACGGTACAGCTAACAACATTGCTAACGTGGTTACACTGAAAGTGCCGAGAATCAAAGCAAAAGTGCCGTATCTTTTATTATTCAGGGATGTTGGGTACCACGCTTCACTTGTTAGAAACTCCCATAAATTTAAACCGCCAAATAAGAAACCTGCCCCCTCCTTGAATACGAAAAAGAAAATACCGAAAACAAAGATTATTGCACTAATTCCGCATAAGCTAATATACACATCAATCACGGTTTCGGAAGAGGTTTCTGAGTCCGGTCCGAACTGATTACTCCCTTCTGTGCCTTTAATAAATCCTAATTCAAAGAGTGTCCAAAGCCCATTGATAATTGCTATTATAAGAATTGGTATCCACAACCCAGACGACAACTGTGCTGATAGGAGAAAAAAGACACCAATCAACGGGATTAAATGAAACAAGGCCCACCACGTCGGCCTGTCTTTGTCGTGCCAACGTTTTGCGGTAACTGCCAAGTGGACCCAAGCGAGGACTAATAATGGAATAAATCCGAGTGATATTTCGGTAGGAAAATTATAGGCAATTACGGAGATTGCAAAGAAAGCAAATATCGGCAAATTCAGCAGCCACCATGCTGCTCTGTTGATTCTCCCTTTAAACGAGAAACAGATTTGGAAAAATTTCATTTATGTAGGATATTCCTTCTAATTACTTTCTAAAGGTACAAAGCCGAGTTCTTCAACGATCTTTTGCCCCTCTGCAGATAAAATCCAATCCAGATATGCTTTCGCTTCCCCCGTAGGTTCTCCGAGAGAATACATATACAAAGGGCGCGCAATTGGATATGTTTTGGCAATAACGTTTTCAAGGTTCGGTGCGTAATACGGTTCATCTGAAGTGATTGCAACTTCTAACATTTTCACATGGTCAGTTGCATATCCCATACCGCTATAACCGATTGCGCAGGGTGTTCGTCCAATAACTTCTACCACGTCTTTAGAGCCATGTAAATCTAAAGAGCCAAGTTCAAAGTCACGGTCTTTTCCAAGTAATGCTTCTCTAAAATAAAAGTAAGTGCCAGAGTTAGATTGGCGACTGATTCGGATAATTTTATCACTTTTACATCCAGAATTTGCAATTCCAAGCTGATCCCATTTTGTTATGTTCCCTTCTTCACCATATATTTCTGCAAGTTGCGGGATAGTAATTTTATCCAAAGGGTTATCTTTGTGGACATAAACAGCAAGTGCATCATATCCAACGATAAACTCAATAGGTTCTTTGCCTGTGTTCTCTAAAGCCTGTTGCTTTTCCTTGTCCTTTACCTGACGACTGCAGTTTGCAATATCCACATTACCATTGATCAACGCGGCAACACCTGTTCCGGATCCGCCACCGGATACCTCAACAGACACAGTGTCAGAAACACCTCTATATGCTTCTGCCCACGCCTGCGCTAAGTTTACCATCGTATCGGAACCTTTGTTCTTAATAATGGATTGTCCAGCTTCTTTACCCGCACCGTTCACATCGGTTTTGTCATAAGAACGATCAAGTATGACAAATCCACATACTAAAAAGACGAAAATGCTTATGATAGCGTAACTTATCCAGTTTCTTTTTGTCATCAATTTTCCTCTCATACTCAATTCTAACCTAAGTTGCCACCTTGTAGCATAATCTGTTAGATTGTGTCTCACCTTGTAGCATAATCTAACAGATTATGCTTATAAGTGAGCAAACTGTCAGTTTGCGCTACGAAATTTCGTAAATAATGAAGTATTCTCGATTAAAAACGGTGCTTGCATGTCCAAAATCTTGTACGTAGCAACTTAGATATTAGATAATTTTATTCTAAAATTATAACAATCAATTGTTGCAAAAATAATACAAAATTGCGACTTTTTATAAACAAACGATTATTGCATATCGCGAATTGTCGTCAGATTCGAAATGCTATCTAACTTTTGATTACTGTCGTTGTAGACTTCTAATCCAATTGTAGTACCATCCACAGAAAACAAACAGAAGTGTTTGTCAATGGTAAACGCTTTGACCTTGTCAACCCAAGGCACAGATTTGTCTTGCACATAGTAAGGTGCACCGCAACCGCCGCTGATGATCTGCCATACGGGAAACTTGAATTCTGGATTGATTGTTGAATCTATCAAAGTACGGCTGTAGTTATGTTCGTCTCCGCAAAGCACACCTAACACTTTTGATTTACTTGAGACGATTTTCCAAAACCTGTTTCGCATATCAATCACATCGCCCATTGGGACATTTTTATCGTTATAACCTCCGAGTTCGCCACTCCCAGGAGTTCCCCAATACATCGCATCTTTGACATGCCCACCATTAGGAAAAGGGGGTTCATGCAGAATAATGAAAACCCAATCTACATTCAGGTCTTTTTGTGCAGCATCCAATTCTTTCTCCAGCCATTCCATCTGATTTGGCATAACATATCCTTCTCTGTTGCCACCGAGATGTTTGAGGGCAAGGTTTACTGCTGTTTTATCCTGCGATTTTTGACCGAACGCGCTTAAATTTCTATAACCTGTTGACCAATAATTTGAGTTCAGCGATATAAAGTGAATCCTACCATAAGTAAATGAGTAGACGTTTTCATCGTAAGAGGGTCCAACATTCTCACCGCCCATATCACGCCTGCCTTTTGTTTCCGGCTTTGGCACACCCAATCCGTAGCGGCTCCCGCGAGGATTGACAAACTCTTTTGCGAAAATTGCCTCAGCACTCTCTGCACCGACTGTGCCAGTAAATTGAATATAGTATTCGTCTTGCTTGAGATGCGATGCTTCAACTTTGAAATACTTCCCAACCTGTTCATGATTGCCGATGGATTCATAAAAGGGGATATTCGCGCCGACAGGTTGAATAGTGCGTTTCCACGTTTCAAGTTGTGATTCAAAATCCTGCACATCGGAGGTATAACCGTTGATGAGGTCACCACCGAAACAGACAAAATCCGCTTTTTTGTTATAGAGTTCTATTGCGAAACGTCCAAGGTCTTTTGCATTAACTCCATTTTGTGCGCGCTCTCCGCCACCGACTCCAGCACGAGAATCCGACATAAATCCAAATTTAAAAGATGTTCTTGTTCCCTGTGCAGGTGCCGTTTTGAAAGTATACGGTGGTGTGTAGATACCGTAATTTACTTGATACTTATAGACGGTATTCGGTTTGAGTTTTGTAAGACGGACTTCATGTCGGACTGAAGGGTCTAAGGATAAAAATTCTCGATTGTCCGACAAAACCCTTCCTTCCGTTGGGGTATCGGTTTCCCAAGAGATGATTGCTGAATCATGCGTAACGAGATCAATAAATGGTCCTTCTGTCAAGGTAACAAGTGATGTGTAGGTACCGGTTTTCGGTTCACCATCCCGTTTGTAGCGCAAACGACGGTCATAAGCACGTGTTGTCTGTACGCGTGAATCGAAAATCTCTATGCGATAGACTATCACGCCCCCGTTGTTAGCAATCAAACCCGTATCGTAATGCACATCTTCAAGTTTAGATATATCCATTTTGATTTGATGCCGTTTTTTGTTGTTTTCAATGTGTGTCCCCTTTGCGACCTTACGATATCGGGGTGTTGTCAAGTTCCCTTCTGTATGTGGAACACCGTAGTAAGCCACAGCTGCAGGCGTATCTATTAAGGTTTCAAATTCCACAACGGCTGATGTGCCTTCAAACCCTGTTATAGCAGGTTCTTTTGCCAAGAGCATGTCTTCACGGTAATCTATTGATGTGAAAGTTAATGTTTGTGCCGAGACTACTGTCGTAATTAAAAGCAGCCCAACACAAGTTAAGAATTGTTTCATTTTCGTTTCCTTTCTTATGAATGTATACTACGATTTTATACGAATTCTGAAAATTATACCACTTTATTTTATTTTTTTGAATCTCGGATTACGTTGATTTTGGTAAACCTACCGTCAAATTTAATCAGAATTTATAGTAAAACAGACAATATAATGGGACACTTCTGTACCGCACCCTGTTAGGTTGCGTCCCATCGGAAACCCAAACTAAATGAAGTTTAAAAAAATAAATCGGTAATTGGGCGAGGTTAGGAAACCTCGCCAGCAGAGGTGAACACCTGCCTCGTACGGATGGAAAATTACCGAATTAATAAATTGATCTTCATATAGGTTGTGCTACAACTTCTATCGTCCGTTATGTTCCAAAAAATGTTTATCAAAGTGTCCCAATCATTTCAAAGTTCACTGTAATTTAACAAAAATCTAATTCGCGTGTCCAATTTCACAAAAATGGAGAAAAAACTAAGGAATTTCGCAAAATAAATTGATATTTTTCGAAATCTATGCTATGATAACTATATTAAGTTATATAAAATTGGTAGACAGAAAGAAAAACCGCACGCCATAATGGTAAAATGGGTGCAGTTTATTCAAACTCACGTAAAAGTGAGGTTCATTTTGTAGAAGAAGGTCTACACGTGACAGCTGAGTTTGAGGAGCCGTACGCATTGACACACTTCACCGTATCCTCAGCAAACGATGTTCCGAATAGGGACCCTATAAAGTGGGAAGTTCAGGGATCGAACGACGGCGAAGATTTTGAGACCATCTTTTCTCACGACGGGGACAGCTTTTGGGATCAGCGATTGCAAGTCGTCCTTTTTGAGGCGGGGAAAGATTACGACCGTCCAAAAATCGGGTATCGGTTTTTTCGGCATGTTACCTTTAACACCGTAGCGAACCCGGCTGGAGCGTACTTTCAAATTGGCGAAATTGAGTACTTCGGCGATGATAGTTATCCCGTAGACGCTAAAGCTAAGCTCGCAACGACATGGGGAAGCATCAAAAACATCCGATAAACGCAAATACCGAACATTTTCTAAATCGGCTTGAATCCAGTCCTAACTGGGTTTGAGCCGATTTTCATTTTAAGATATGTCTCATTTTGGTTTCCTTTCATTGCGCGAAAATTATGCACCTTTTTTTCATAAATTCGCATCATGATATATAAGGGGATGGCCTATAGCAGATTTGATAGTGGATCTGCACGTTGACAGAGTACGTCTCTTTTTATATTTCTCCATAAAATTTATATTTCTCTATAAAATTCAAAGGATATAATAACATGAAACGCGTTATGGTAATTATCTCAATCGTTGTGGGAATCTTGACATGCATAGGATATTCCTTAGAAAGTTTACCAGATCAATCCAAACAACAAAGTGATGCGAATTTACAACCGATTTTAGAAGATAGACCTGAAAAATTCAAAGTTTATCTCAAAGTTGTAGCTGAAAATGATTTGAAACCGTTATTTACTAAATCTATTTTGCAAGCGTTTAGCGAATTTCCTGATGTCTCTGTAGTTTTTGAATATGAACAAAATATATCATTTGCAATGTCCATTGTTGTCGTTCAAGCAAGATCAGTACAAGGCAAAACGGGCAATATAGGTGTCTGCTCACATTCTCGAAAATATTTTGACAATAATGTTCTGAAACCAGATGTAGCAGATTCCAATTGGAAGCGAGTTAATATGCAAACAGAAAATCTCATAAAAGATTCGCAAGTCGGTATGTTTTTAAGCAATGTTGAAAGTATAGATAAAATTGCAAAAAACATTGTTTTGAACTTTAATGAAAAATTTTTTGAAGAGAGAAGTGGACGGTAGATTCATTTTCACCTTTCCTGATTTACTATATAACATAAGTTGCTACTTATGTCCCGCAATCTGTTAGTTTGCATCCCATCGGAAACCCAAACTAACAGGTTGTGGGACAACTTCTATTATCAGTTATGTTTCCGAAACAAGTTTATCAAAGTGTCCGAATAATTTCAAAGTTCACTATAGTTGGCTGTTGTCCAATTTTATGCTATCCTTTTTAAAGCAATATTCAAAAGAGATTGCTTCCTGCAGGAGACGACACAAATGAGTTGTCTCTTTGAATCACAAACTTTTTTCACATAAATGCAACCTTTGAATGTCAAATAGCATCTTTATATTAAAAGATGAGTCTATTTGTGAGGTGTTCCATGAAACATGATGATGCTGAGTTGATTGAGCGGACCCTTGAAGGTGATGAACACGCCTTTGCTGCACTTGTAGAAAAATACCAAGAACAGATACATGCATTAGCGTGGCAGAAAATTGGTGATTTTCACATCGCACAAGAGATCACACAAGATGCCTTCATTACAGCGTATCAAAAACTTGCAACCCTCACACATCACAACCGCTTTGCGGGGTGGCTCTATGTCATTACCAGTAATAAGTGTAATATGTGGCACCGAAAGAAAAAACCGCAACTCCAGTCTCTGGAGGAAACTGACCCAATGGAGTTAGAAGAGGTGTATTATTCGGCATATATGTCTCAGCAACGTGAAGAAGCAGCGAATCAAAATCGGCGAGCAACTGTTCGGAAACTGCTCAGTAAACTCCGCGAGAGTGAACGGACAGTGATGACGCTGCACTACCTTGCAGGTTTAACATGTGAAGAGATCGGTAAGTTTCTGGGTGTATCAGCGAATACGGTTAAAAGTCGGCTGCATCGCGCCCGTGAAAGGTTAAAGAAGGAGGAAGCAGTGATCCATGAAAACTTGAGCAGTTTCCAACTACCAGCACAATTAACAGAAAACATCATGAAGGAAATTTCAAGCCTCAATCCAGTAACGCCTTCAGCAAGTAAACCATTAGTACCGTTAGGAATATCCGCTGTCTCAGCAATAATAGTTTTTCTGCTGATAGGTTTTGGGGCGCAAAATCTAATTCGGTTTCAGCAGCCGTATAGTTTAGAATCAACATCAGAGCAAACGGTTGAAATCGTTGACGCACCGATAGTCTTGGAATCCCCTGCCAAACCTGCAGTTAGCAATCAAGTTGGTCGTTCTGATGTAACCGGTAAAAATGACAGTACTGGACAAAATCCAGATACACCGCTATTTGCAGCGGCACAATCCGATGATGCAGAAGTCTTAACGTCAAAAGCACAATGGAGGCAAACTAACGGTCCTTATGGAGGAAATATCCATGTACTTTTTGCGACCTCTGAAGGTGTCCTTTTAGCTGGAACAGGAAACCAAGGCATTTTTCGTTCAACAGATCTTGGTGATTCTTGGTCACTTGCCAATGTATCCGACGCACACGAAGATCATGATGTGTTTGTTGCAGCTTTTGCAGAAAAAGAGGGGACGATTTACGCAAGTATTTCTGGGGAGTTATATAAGTCAAGCGATTCCGGTAAATCCTGGCATTATGTTCCAACCGATCCACAAGATAGCACAATCTCCGGTATCGTAATTATTGGTAACCGTATATACATTAGTACTTATCCAGGAGGAGATGCTGTAGGAGGTGTATGGTATTCAGATGATGAGAAATCTTGGATACCAATGAACGACGGTCTGACAGATGTAAGGATACGTGAATTTGCAAATATTGGTACCACTCTTGTCGTCGGAACGGAGGATGGCGCATTTCGCAAAAAATCGACAGAGGATTCATGGCAACCAATCAATTCAGCATTTAGTGCGCAACCTATTGACGAGGAAGAAATCATTAGATCTCGGATTGAATCTGGATTAGATCCGCCTCAAAGACCACTGTTTCCATCAGGAATTCGTGTAGACTCAATTGCTGTTATGGACAATCTGCTTTATATCGGTGTATACATGGGAAAAGATGGTGGACTCTTTCGGTCTGATGATGAAGGTGATTCTTGGGCCCGTATCACCACTAAAGAGATGAAACATACCGTTGAAGTGTTGGATGTTTTCGGATCAACACTGTATGCTAGTACGTTTGGTAGTGGTGTTTTCCGTTCAAATGACAAGGGTGATTCTTGGATACCAGTTAGCAAAGGTGTGACAGATCAATTAATTACCACCTTAGTAGCAGTTGATGATGAGACTATTTTCGCGGGAACGATGGAAGTAGGTGTTTTCCGCACAAAAGATGGTGGTAATTCATGGATGGAAGCAAACACAGGAATAATGAGTACTTCCGTGGTTGATTTGGAAGTTTTGGGAGACAGAATTTACGCGTTAGCGGTAGCAGGAAGTAGGCTTCTTTATAGCGCAAATGGTGGCGAATCGTGGGAATCCGTGGAGGTTCCTTCAAAGCCGATTGAGTTCAACTATTCACAGATATCCGCTTTGAATGGAAAACTATACGTTGGTGCTACGAGATTTGCTCCTAACAGCCATGGGGGAGTTGTTGGCGGTATTTTCCAATTAAATGAGCAGAACAACGCATTGATTGAAGTTAAAACGGACAGAGAAATGTACGGAATAGAATGTATGCATATTGTAGGGACAACTTTCTATGTTGGCACAAAGGGACAGGGAGTCTTTCTCTGGAATGAAGGCTGGGATTCGTGGCTTAATCTCGGGTTAGAAGGTCAATTCGTTACTGAGATTTCAATAAGTGACGCAAATATCTATGCAAGGACAGACCAAGGTGAAATCTATCGTCTGAAGGACGATGGAAAACAGTGGGAACTTATTAAAGATACGATGGCACGCGGAAAGTTCGCACAGACAACATGGATTGACGATAAACTCTACGCACTGTCTGCGCGAGAAGGGTTATTACAATCCGTTGACGGTGGTAATTCATGGACCCAACTAAACGATGGCATAGAACATGTGTCAATTGAAACTGTAGAAATTGATGGCACTGACTTCTACATCGGCACAACGCAGCATGGGGTTTACAAGTGGCTACATAAAGACGAGAGATGGGAACGGTTAGGTTCGCTAAGTAACCCAGTTCAATCCTTAGCGGTGTTGGGCAGTTTTCTTTATGCTGGCACAGCAGGTGTCCATCGCATTCAAATTGAGAAATAAACTGTTTATAGTTGATTTACGATTAACTGGACATTTATATTGTAGGAGGGAACTCCGATTCCCGACTACGAATTGTTTAGTCGCGATTCGGAGATCGCTCCTACAGAAGAGATATCAACATATCTTATAATTCACTATATAATATCAGATGAATTTCCTACCTTAACAATTTGCTTTCCAACCCAAATCTATTTCTTCCTTTTCAATCCTCTTCCCATTTTGAAAATTACCGTTTTTTCCTCCAAATTTGCATTTTTTTCAAAAATATGCAATTCTTTACAACAAAATCGCGTCTATATATTAAAAGATCAATTTGCTATTGAGGTATCAGATGAAATACGATGATTCTGACCTGATTCAACAAACATTAGAAGGTGACCAACAAGCGTTTACTGCACTTGTGGAAAAATACCAAAAACAGGTCCACGCGTTAGCGTGGCAAAAAATTGGTGATTTCCACATTGCCCAAGAAATTACACAGGATGCGTTCTTTACAGCATTCCAAAAGCTCTCTACGCTCACAGACCATAATCGTTTTGCAGGGTGGCTCTATGTGATTACTAACCGCAAATGTATTGCATGGCACCGAAAGAAATCGCCACAACCGCAATCTTTAGAAACGACAGACCCCGTTGAATTAGAGGAGGTGTATTATTCAGAATATATGACCCAACAACGCGAAGAAGCTGCAAATCAAAAACGACGCGCAGTAGTTCAAAAGTTGCTTAGCAAGCTGCAAGAGAGTGAGCGAACAGTGGTAAATCTGTATTACATCGCCGAAATGACATGTGAAGAAATTGGAAAATTCTTGGGTGTGTCACCTAACACAGTCCGTAGTCGGTTACACCGCGCACGGAACAAATTGAAAAAGGAAGAAACAATGATTAGAGAAAACTTGAGCAGTTTCCAGCTGCCAACGCAACTAACAGAAAACATCATGAAGGAAATTTCACGTCTAAAACCCACAATTCCATCTGGAAGTAAACCATTAGTACCGTTAGCAGTTTCCGCCGCCTCAGCCATTTTAGTTTTATTGTTGATAGGCTTTGGAGCGCAAAATCTAATTCGTTTCCAGAAACCTTATAGTATAGATGCAACATCAAAACCAACGATTGAAATCGTTGAAACACGACTTGTTTTGCAATCTCCAACAGAACCGGCAATTAGAAATCAGGTTGGAAACTCAGATGTAACCGGTCAAAGTAACGGTACGGGACAAAAACCAGATGCACCTCTGTTCGCTGCAGCACAGATAGATGACATAGAAATTTCAAATTCAAAGCAGCAATGGATGCAAACAAAAGGTCCAGAAGGTGGCGTAGTTGCTACCTTATTCACAACAACCCGCGGTGACGTATATGCAGGAACGCTCAGTGGTCTCTATAGACTTACAGATGATGGACAAGCATGGAAACTCGTCCACACCATCAAAGGTGCTCCATATAATGCACAATACGCAGGAAAAACATGGTGGCCCGTAGCAGAACGACAGGATACACTTTACCTTGCTGTTGAAACAGAGATATTAGCTTCTACAGATAGAGGGGAAACATGGGACGTTTTCTGTGAGTGTATAAAAGGTCAGTTTGTTGGCATGGTGATAACTGATGGAATTCCAGGGGCACAAAGCGATATAACAATCTACCTTGCTTACACTAACGGCATATTCCGTACAGATAATGCAGGTAAATCGTGGACACCACTGTCAGATGGTATAAAAGATAGGAAAATCCGGGCAATTACTGCAATTGAAAACACTGTCTTTGCTGGTACTGATAAAGGACTATATCGCCTTAAATCAGAAAATTGGGAACAGCTACCAGTAGGCGGTAAAGTGGAAAATATTCGCGCGTTGGCAAGCGCTGAACAGCGACTCTATGTTGCCGTAGGAGAGGAAGCTAAAAATCAAATCACTTCACAATTCTTGTCGATGATGACAACTCGTAAGACTTCCAAGTCGCTATATCGCTCAACAGACTTAGGAGAAACGTGGAAATCAATAGATCCTGAAAAAGCACCTATGAAAATGTCTGGAAAAACGACTATTCGGTTCTCTGACAAGAGTAATTCAGAATCTACTAACACAGTAAAAATAGTTGCACACCAAGATAGCCTATTGTTGATTAATCTGGGTGATTCTTATTTTTCAATTGATTCATATTACTCAAATGATGCTGGTATTAATTGGAGTATTTTGCCACTAAGTTTTTCAGATAGTGATTCACTACCCATTGTCACAATGTTAAACAAAAACACATTCTACTGCAGTGGAAATAGTAGAATTTATCGCACAACCGATGCCGGTAAAACATGGAGTCAACTCAACACAGGGTTAGTTAATTCTTTCGTAATGAATTTAGTCGCTGTTAATGGTAGCCTTTATGCCAACATAGGACCGGAAATTGTTGCATCATCTGACGGAGGTGAATCGTGGACAACTATAATTGGCAAAACAAGGAGTATCAATGGCATGGTTGAATCTAATGGTATTCTCTATGTTAAAGGTTCAAAGAATCTGGCACCACGCCTTTATCGTATATCTGCTGAGGACAGCCGGATAACCCCTGTCCGCGGCATGCCGATTTTTGAGGTGCCGGACTTTAGCAAGTTAATGGAGGAAGAAATCGGAAATGCATTTCTTGCTACACTTCAGGAGAAGGCTAAGACAGACCTTGAAGCAGAAAAAAAGATTGATCCTGAACATTTTGATGCAGACAAGTTCAATGAAACTTATAATAAGATTGTACAGAAGAATCTAAATAGATCCTTTCAATTTTCTTTTGGCAACTTCGCTGTCAGCGATGCAACCTACTATATGGAATCCGAACAGAAACTGTTTAGATGGAAACCCGGCACCTCTGAATGGTACGACACAGGATTAGTAGATGAAGCTGAATCTGGTCACGTTAATGGCAAATTTGACGATTTTGATTCTATCGGTTTCAAAATCGCTGTATCAGGAGATGTCGTCTATGTTGGTAAAAGAGATGGACACCTCATGCTATCTCTTGATGAGGGTGACATTTGGAACGATGTCACCGCAAATCTGCCATATTTTGTTGAACATTTCAATGCTATTATTTTTGCTGGGCAAACTGTCTATGTCGCTACAGACAAAGGTGTTGTGCGATCAAACAATGGTATCGATTGGCACACACTCACCAATGCGGAAGGAATACCTCTCGTTATGCAAAGATTGGCAGTCGATGGCACAACGGTTTACGGCGAATTTAACCATAGAATATATCAATTGAGCAGGGATACGGGCAAGTGGCAACAGGTTACGCCAGAAATCCCACATTTTGTTATCTCTTTTGACGTTGATGATAACATGCTTTATGTTGGAACGGCAGGACGAGGTGTACTCCGTTTTTCACTTGACGATTCCGCGGCGCAATAAGCAATTTATGTTTTGTTTTCCTACTTATCGGATACTATGGTAATTATAAAATAAATAGACACTCTGTCCCACCTGCTGGCGAGGCGGGGAATCATGGCGAATACCATACGCGTATTCGCCATGATTCATACCGTTGATTTCTTCCTAACCTCGCTGGTGCAGTGTGTCCAAAATCTTCCATAATCTGAAAATTGCAACAACACTTCAGATGTGCTATACTTAAGATAGTAGACTCTTCTAATTTTAGGATTCACGCACCAGCATGCACATCAAAGAGCTTAATTACTCTTTAGTCGAAATTCCTGCCGGCCCTTTTACAATGGGAACTTACCCAACGGGATTGCGGAAGACTGACCCCGAAGAACCACAGCGCAGCGTTACATTGGATGCTTATGCTATCGGCATCTATCACGTTACGAATGTGCAGTACGCGCAATTTGTTGAAGCAACAGCATATCAACAACCACTGCATTGGGGAGATGACCGTTTCAATAGCGCAGATTTTCCCGTAGTCGGTATAACTTGGTACGACGCAACCAATTTTTTAGAGTGGCTTAGCAGTGCAATAGGAGAAACATATCGTCTGCCGACAGAAGCAGAATGGGAAAAAGCTGCTCGAGGCACTGATGGCAGAGAGTATCCGTGGGGGAATGTATGGGATGCAAGTAAGGCGAACACATCTGAATCTCAATTAAAAATGCTGACTCCTGTTGGCAGTTATCCAGAAGGTATCAGTCCTTTTGGGTGCTACGATATGGCAGGAAATGCTTACGATTGGTGCAGCGATTGGTTTCACGCGGAAACTTACAAATATGCTCCTGCAGACAATCCGATGGGCGCGGTTGAAGGGAGACGCAAGGTTATTCGGGGCGGGTCTTGGCTACCTCGTGGTGAATTCGCTGCGCGGTGTGCGAATCGTGCTGCGTACGAACCGATCCGTGCGGTCCATAATGTCGGGTTTCGGATTGCAATAGACCTGTAAAAATATCAGTTGTTAGGTGCGTTAAAAATCATAATAATGCTTAAACAACATGTATCAGAATCACAGCCTGAATTTCGTAATGCTTTACTGACATGGTTCAAAAAGTCGCACCGGAAAATGCCGTGGCGTGGCATTGATGATCCATACCTTATTTGGGTTTCTGAGGTGATGCTGCAGCAAACACAGGTCAAAAAGGTTGTGGACTACTATGAAAGATTTATAAAGCGGTTCCCAAATGTTCAACAACTTGCAGATGCACCGCTACAAGATGTACTAAAAGCGTGGGAAGGGTTAGGATACTACGCACGAGCGCGGAATCTACATAAAGCTGCGCAGTATGTTGTAGAAGAATTTGATGGAGAAATACCGAGGGACTATGCAACTTTTAAGAAATTACCGGGCGTAGGAGATTATAGCGCTGCAGCGGTGCAGAGCATTGCATTTAATACAGCCTACGCTACAGTTGACGGCAACATTAAACGTGTGTTAGCACGACTTTTCCTTATAGATGCACCTATCAACGAGGCTTCATCAGCAAAAATCTTTCAACAAAAAGCGGACGATCTTTTGGACCAGGAAGAACCTGGACTATTCAATCAAGCGATGATGGAATTGGGAGCAACTGTTTGTCGTCCCCAATCCCCTATCTGTCTTGTTTGTCCTGTGAACCAATTTTGTGAGGCATTCCACGCAGCCCGCCAAGATGAATTTCCACATAGACGTAAGACAGCGGCAGTTCCTGAACATCACATCGCTGCAGGTGTTATCTACAAAGGATCAGAGGTTTTAATCGTGCAGCGACCACTTGACGGGCTGCTCGGGGGGCTTTGGGAATTTCCCAACGGAAAAATTGTCAAGAGCGAAACTGCTGAAGAAGCATGTATCCGCCACATTACTGATGTAGTCAACCTTTCTGTCACGAATATAAAATACCTCACCCGCGTCAGACATGCATTCACCCATTTTAAAATAGTCGTGGATGTATTTCAATGCGATTATCAGTCAGGTGAGGTTATTTTGAACGGACCGATAGATGCAAAGTGGGTTAAGCTTGCTGAGCTACAGGATTATCCACTGCCGCGTGCGACTCACAAATTTCTGGATAAATTAATTCTGTGAACCGAACTTTGCTTCGTATTTTTCCCACACTTCGTCCGATAACGGCGTACTGGCAGCGATGACATTTGCCTCAAGCTGCTCAACGTTGAGGCTGCCGATATTGTTGCCTTGAATCCGCTCCTCTTTCAGACAGAACTGAAGCGCAAGCTGCAGCAAACTTATGCCTTCTTCAACACACCATTCCCAAATTGGGTATGCCGCTGCAACATCACCTTCTTTTTTCCAACGTCCACGTTCAATTTCTGCATCAATATCAACACCTGTGAGGATTCCTCGAAGGATAGACCATCCATTCATCACGCCAATATCCGCTTCCGCAGCGGCGGGTAGAATTGTATCCTGTACAGTTTGTCGGACAAGGTTGTAATCGTTGAAGCACAAGAGAAGGTCAACATCACCTGTTGCAATCGCTTTGAGGTGGAAATCGTGTTGTCGCATACCGTAGCCAACAAAACGAACGAGTCCACGTTCTTTACATTTCAGCAACCCTTCAAGTGTTCCGCCCTTTTCAAGTGTTGGATCAATTTCAGGCGGGTCGTGGATCAGTATTCCGTCCAGATAATCAACGTTGAGGAGTTCAAGTTGATCTTCAAGGTCAGCAATAGCGCGATCGGCAGAATAGTCGGGTCGTCCCTGTCCGTATCCACCCCAATCTGCTGCAGAGTGACAGCAAAGTCTTGCTGTTATGATAACATCTTCACGCGGAATTTCCTTCATCGCCAAACCGAGCTTTCGCTGTGAATCACCGTAACAGCGCGCACAATCAAAATGGTTTACACCGATAGAGATTGAGTGTTTTATTAACGCAACAGCATCCTCATCTGAGACAAAACCGAAATTGTTGCCAAAGCCTTGTGTGCCGTACGGAACGACAGGTATACTTAATTCTGTTCTCCCTAAACGGCGTCGAGGAATAGTTGGTAAAGGTTGATTTGCCATAAGATTTCTCCTGATAAGCGCGCAATGCATTACGTTTTCCGAACCGCAATGTATTACACAATGGTATATGTATGAAAGTTTAATATTTTGTCTACTTCCGTATCAACATTTTTCGCGTAGCGGTGAAATCACCTGCGGTAAGCGTATAGAAATAGACACCACTTGCAACAGGTTCACACTGAGCGTTTCTGCCATCCCAATGCGCAGCGCGCCTACGGTTCTGATAAATGCCTACAGATTGATGTCCTAAGTCTAAAGTTCTCACGACGTGACCTTTGATATCGTAGATAGTCAGCGTCACGTCAGCGGGATTTGACAACTGATACGGTATCCACGTCTCTGGATTAAATGGGTTCGGATAATTCGGTAACAGCACCGTCTTTTGTGGAGTTAACATCGTCAAAAGCTGTTCAAGCACAAGGATACCGCGAAGGTAGTCAGGATTCTCAGTTTGAAGTTGTTTCGCTTCGATGAGCCACTGTGTGACTTCTTCTGCAGTCAGCATAGAAGATGCTTCTGCATGTGCTGCAGGTGCACCCGCAACCTCACCGAGTGCCACAGCAACTAAAATGAGGTCTACTATATTGACAACACCATCTCCGTTTATATCTGCGTCATTTTCTCCTACCTGTCCGAAATTTTGGGCAACTTCTATCAAGTCGGCTATGTTGACAACACCATCTCCGTTGGCAGGCGGTAGAGACCTCCACAATCGTACCGCGCCATCTGAACTACCACTTGCAAAGGTAGTGCCATCCGGACTAAAGGCAACGCTTGAGACCTGACCCCCATGTGCACTGAGGGTAGCTTTGGGGGATTTTGGCTGCCGAGTAATATCCCATAGTTTGACGGTATTGTCGGCACTACCACTTGCGAGGGTCTTACCATCCGGACTGAAAGCAACGCTTCTGAGCCAATTCGTGTGTCCCTTCAGCGTGGCTTTGAGGGTGCCGGAAGCCACATCCCACAATTCAATGGCATTCTCTGTCATAATCATTTCGTCGTCCCAATTGATATAGGCTCTATCGGGACGGTTCCCGGAGTCCATGTCAAATTGAAGTGCAATTTCTGAGGCAATATCATTTGTTGTTGAAGTACTTTTAAAATCAAAAATAGAGTATCGATCCATAGTGCATGCAAGAGTAGAGCCGTCAGGGCTGAAGGAACAATCGGATACATAAATATCTACTTCACCATCATCCCATCTCGTATCGTGATACGGTCTACCTATCCAAAAGGGCCTATTGCTCAGAGGTGAACGCAGTGTCTTTTTGAGCGTGCCAGAAGCGACATCCCACAGCTTGATGTTGCTTACACTAAGCCAATTCCACCTTCTGCTTGGAATATAGTTTATTTCAAAGGTGATGCTCTCTCCACTGGCGATTGTGGTGCCATCCGGACTGAAAGCAACACTACGTACCCTGGCGTTGACAACGCTATTTACAAACCATATAGGTTCATCGCTTCCTTGTAGCGAGGTACCTGCACGTGTCCATAGGGGTTCACCGGTTATTGTGTTCCATAAACGTATAGTATTGTCATTGCTCCCACTTGCGAGTATAGTGCCATCCGGACTAAAAGCAACACTATTGACATCGCCTGTATGTTCTTCCAATGTATCTTTGAGTGTGCCGGAAGCAACATCCCACAGCTTGATGGTATTGTCATCGCTCCCACTTGCGAGTGTCTGTCCATCGGGACTGAAAGCAACGCTTCTGACCGTATCCGTGTGTCCTTCAAGTTTTCGGATGTGTTCACCGGTTATTGCGTTCCATAAACGTATAGTATTGTCAAAACTTCCACTTGCGAGTGTCTGTTCATCGGGACTGAAAGCAACGGTGTAGACGCTGAAACCGGAGGATTTTAAGAAAGTATCAGGCATCTGTCCATCAACGAAATTTTGGGCAAAACCGTGTGGCGGATAGATGAGTGTGACACATAGTGCGGTTAAAGCAAAAAAATTTAAGGTTGTTTTCATTACGTTCTGGTCTCCTTGAGTATAAAACAAGTTGGCTCATGTAAAAAGTGAGTGCGTTTTACTAAACTCGCTATACACTTGGATTCTCTAAAAACATTCGCACTTAGTCTTGACATGAGCCAATAATGTCTTTGTAGGCGAGTTTGAAACCTCGCCTACCGAAACATAACAATCATCAACAATTTGGGAATTGACAAAGTTTAATATTGATCCGAACCTTCAAGCGGTAGCGGCACTGCCCAGATATTTCTATACTGAACCAAATTGCCGTGGTCTTGTAAACGGAGCGGGCCCGGTTTAGCCACCGCTGAATCAGCACCACCAGCTGTAGTGCCTGGCAACTGAACGTTATTCAGGATTACCAGTCCGTTCTGTAGTGCCGTCACTCTGACGTTTTCAGTCATGTCACCAGCATCGTTGAACCGAGGAGCACGAAAGATAACGTCATAAGTTTGCCAATGAAGTGGGGGCTTACACGCGTTGACAAGTGCTGCGAATTGGTTGTAAATTGCACCACAATCGCCCTTACCGGGCACCTCAATACCGTAGGAATCCAAGACCTGAATTTCATATCTGCCTTGGAAGAAAACGCCACTATTTCCTTTTGCCTGTCCACTTGCTTCTGGCATATCAGGACACATGAATTCAAGGTGTAGGAAATGATCCATGAAAGTTTCCTTGCTTGATATGTCACCCGTGCGTGGTTCAACTATCATAGCGTCGTCTTCAACTTTCCATTTCGGTTCGCCGCCGTCACGGCCTACCCAATTACTTAGGTCTTTTCCATCAAAGAGAATCACAGCAGATTCTGGAGGTGTTTGAAACATAATATTTCCTTTCTAATGGTATACATTTTAATTTGCCTCTGTATTAGGCTTAAGGATTTCCCGCAATTTTAACGGGATTCGTCTTTTTTGTCAACGGTTAACGATTAAGGAATACAAGCACAGAAGTTACTGCTTGCATTATTTTTAGACTCAAACTTTCTCAGACACCTTCTCAGCCAACCTTATAAGTGCAGGGGACATGTCAGATTTTTCAAGTTCTACTTCAATCATGACAAATTGTTGCGTTTCTGCAAGTGCAGCTTTCATCGCACTGTCAAATTCACCTTCGGTACGGGCAGCAAACGCGTGCCCTGCTCCTAACATTTCGGGGAAGTGAGTATAATGCCAATTTATTATATCATTAAAAGGCCCTTCAACAAGGGGACGCATAGTCCCGTAACCGTGATTGTTGAGAACAAGAATAATTGGGTTAAGCCCATAGCGGATAGCCGTTGAAAGCTCAGTGCCTGTCATTTGGAAGGCACCATCTCCGACAATAACAAGTGGTCTGGAACCAGGTTTGCCCAATTGAGCGCCAACAGCAGCGGGAATTGCAAACCCCATTGAGGTATAGTATGCCTGAGAGATAAATTCCGTGTGTTCCGGAAGTCGTAAATCCGCAGCACCCCAAAGGCAGTCACCCACATCGGGAATGACCGTCAGTTCATCATTCAGAAATTGATTGAGATGTTGAAATAGGCGTTTCACTGTTAGAGTTTGGTCGGGGACCATAACAAAGGGTTCAGCAACTTCCAACACCCATTCCAAGTTCACTTCGGGGCGTTTATGGAGTTGCGGAGAACACAAACCATCCAGAAAATCCTCAAACGTAACATCTTCATACGTGGAGTAACAGACAGTGATTTTATCTGAGGTAGCATAGACACTACGACTTCGCGCAAGGTTTGCCGTGTAAATCCCAAGGTTGACATCGGTCATAAATGCGCCGAGAATAATCAGGCAATCAGAGGTTTCAACAAGCGTTGTGATCTCTGTTCTGCCCATTGCACCGCCATAAATACCTAAGTAAAATGGATGTGCCTCTGGCATCACCGATTTCCCCAACAACGTTGTCACCACTGGAATCCGTTTTTCTTCGGCAAGTCGAAGTAATTTGTCTCGAAATCCGAATCTATGGAGTTCAACACCCGCTAAAATAACAGGATTTTCGGATTGATTTATGAACGCAATCGCCTGAGATAAAGCAGCATCTAACGTTTCGGGGTCACTGTGAAGTCCACCCGTTGAAGGGCGTTGATGCACTGATCCTTCTACGCCTACCATATCGCGTGGCAGTTCAATGTAGCCCGGACGCTTATGCCTGTAGACTGCATCCAACACTCTGTCTATCTCGTTAAAGGCGGAAAAAGGTTCATCAAGCAGCGTTGATGCAACGGTTATTTCTTCATAGATATGCTGTTGTGTGTAAAAATCTCTACCTGTATGATGCAAAAGTGCGCCTTCAGTGCGCTCCTTTATACCTGGGCCACCGCTAATAACAACAAGTGGTGATTTTTCTGCGTAGGCAGCCGTGACAGCGTTAATCATAGATAAACCACCGACACCGTACGTCACACACGCAGCCCCCATGCCGTTTGTCCGGGCATAAGCATCTGCAGCGAATCCCGCTGTTTCTTCTCGCGTTGTGCCGATCTGTTGAATAGGACTCTGCTCAATCATATCAAAGAACTGCACTACATAATCGCCAGGTATACCAAAAATATGATTGATTTCGTAGCTCTTCAGTTTTTTCAGAAGGTACTCACCAATTGTTAGTTGTTTATTTGGCATATAAAGTGCCTCAACTATGCGTGACCGTAGATTATAAAAGAATGGTATTGCCTACCTATTAATATGGTCAGTTCATTAATATGGTCAGTTCATTTGTTAGGCAACATCGTCTGCTAATCAGGCTGTTATTCATTGATGTAATCTGAACGTAATATGAATGTATGCGATGACCAGCTGCTTGTGCGCACATCAAGCTCAGCTTCAATTACCTTAATATCTTCTAATTCCCCATAAGTAGTGGAATCTTCTTGATTAGCAAACTCAAACTCAACCAGCCGGTGAGGAGTTTCGCCATAGTAGTTGTCGTAAGAGGCTATTGTCTTCAACTGAGCCGGCCCGACTGTCGTAGGTGAAACGGATTCAACCCACTCCAGATATGCCTGTTTTCCTCCAAGCGGATAGTTAATCAACAAAACGCCTTTAACTGGCCAGGCGCCTTCCTCAGTTTTCGCGTAATCGGAGCGCTGGATAAATGTGTACAAACTGACATCGCTTGCGTGGTTTGGGAGTTCGTTCATAATATCAGCTATCTCAGGGCGATTCAGATATGCTGCCATATCAAGAAAACTATCAAATTCATATTCAACAAGTCGATTCGGACTCATAGTTGGGTCTTGGTTGTCGTAAGAACGTATCCGGCGGACCTCTTCGAAGGCTTGCAGCGTTGGAGCAACGGATCTAACCCATTCAATGTAGGCATCCTTTCCACCTTCCGGGTAGTCAATTAGCAAAACAATCTTCATAGGAATCGCTTCCACCATACTGTCTTCCGGTGGTATAGAATCCATTACTACGTCTTGTACTCTTTGACAACCTGTAAGCCCAATCAGCACAACGACAGAAAATATTAAAAACAAACTACCTAATTTTGATGTCATTATTTTCTCCTCTTTGGTAATTTTTAAACAGTATTCTTTTTAAATGACAATAGAATACTTGTAAACTATTTTATCCAATATGAAGATAAAAATCAAGTTTTAAATTGAAAATTCAGGGTTATTTAGTTTTAGGTTTTTCGGACAGATTTTTTTACAGACGTTAATATATTCATGGACTTATTGTCTGTCCTGAATCACTTATTGTCTGAACCAGGATTATAAGATTATCAGGATAGGTTTTTTGTGGATTTAGTGTCTTTGGACATGTTCGTCGTCCGCGTTTGGATGCAGGATAGTGGTTGATGGGTAACACTGAAAAATCCTGAAAATCTGATAATCCCGGGGAATGTCTAAAGACGAATGCGCGTGTGGTATTCTACATGATTCGCCATGATTCATACCGTTGATTTGAAAATCCTGGTTCAGACAAGAAACAATGATGCAACGAAAACTTATGTCCATTCTGATTCAAAATCTAAACTTGAAGTTAACCTTAATAACTAAGAATTCTTAAAACTAAATAACCCTGCCAATACTTAAATGGGCTATACAAATATTACTCTTTAAAGAATGGGTCTATAGTTTCTTCCTGTTGTGCAAGTTTGTTGAGCTGTCGTCGCCTACGATTCCAGCAGACGAAATACGTTAGCAGGAATAGCCCGCCGAGACCACCCCAAAAAACATAAGAACTGGACAAAAGCGCTGCCCAATGATAACGTTGCGGCAGCGATTTACGCCAAAGTTTATCAAAGGTATCAAGATTATAACCAAGGACTGCTCCGAAAGCAGCGTTGAGATTCATTCCGGTATGTAGTTTATCAATAACTGCCCATAGAGGCTCAATTCCATTGACTTCAACGAACCAACGCAGTGCGTCCTGGCTTTGAGCATAAGCCAAATCTGCACCTTTAGATGAAACCGGGAATTTTTCTACTAATTCGTGGAGCGGCATGATGGAATTTGTGAAAACGTTTTTCAGCAAGGTTTCGTGGCGACCTGGCACCCATTCTTTTGAGAAGTGAATTGCTATGCCTTCCACAAACCATAACGGAATTCCGTTGACGGCTTTTCGCGTATACTGTCCAAAAAGCACATGCGCTATTTCATGACGAAGTACTTGTGCCAACTGCAGTTCTGCTGCCCTTATCTGGGCCGGATTTTGGATAATGATGCGACGACTCAACGGAAAGGCACACCCAACCGCCCAATCCTGAATTGGCGCATGGACAGAAGCTTGAAAATCTTTTTGGGTATCACAAATCTGAATTTTAATTGTTTCGTCTGAAATGTGGCGTGTTATCCGTGGCAATTCAGCATAAAATTTTTCAGCAATCCAAAGAATTGACGCTGGATCCACTGTGTTTTCTCGGTAGTAGACGCGAAAATGTGCGCTTTCTGATGATTCCCACGAGGCAGTTGCAGATAATATGGATAAAAACAGGAACAAAAAAACAAAGCTTTTTATTTGAATCATTGGACATGTTCCACTTAAGGCTCCACAACAGTACCCATAAACAGCACCGTTCCTGTTTCGTTATCACGGATCGCAAAGAAAAACGGGCGGTCAGCGGTAAATTCTGGTGGCAGACTGGTTTTTACAATACCAACAACAGTTACAGCGGCAGCTTCAGTGCCTTCTTCGTTAACCTCAATGAAAGTTTTGTGAGAAACTTTATCAATATACAGGTTTTGCCCTAAATCTTCTAAAGATGCCATGCGGCTAAAATCCGCCCGATTTGCTTCAAAGGCTATACCCATGCCGAGTGCTGTAAGCGCGTCGTTAAGTTCTTTTGTTCCATATTCCAATTTGAATTTGGGCATTCTGAGTGAGATTTCCTGTTCGCGAAACTGTGACATCCAATTTTCCCAATTCTCTGGGTTCAAAGTTCCTAAAAAGGTGTTCAAGTTGGAATCACGGGTAGGGAGAAAGATATACATGCTTATCCGCCCGTCACCATAAGGGAGGTTAACGGCTTGGAAAGCATCTCCATAATAATGTAAGTAGCGTCCTGACCGAAACATCATAGGCACCTGCTTTGTGCTGCCGTTTGTGAGATGGAACGTCCCATCGCGCGTGTTAGCTGGATCAAATTCTGTTTGCCACGATCCTTTGAAATAGATTGCATTAATTAGGAATAAGACTGCATTTGCGTTTATTTCATCAAGAATTTTTGGGATTTTGCTATTTGTCCTGTCATTTACCCACTGATTAATTGTCGTTAATGTACTTGGCGCCAAAAAATCAAGTATTGAGATTTCAGCTTTGAAAAACTGGGTGTTGCGCTGTAGAAAATTGGGATTGAATGAGACCTCTTCGTTTCCCCAAAGTGAGTTCGCAATTGTGAGCGTGACCTTCGGGTCTGATGTCTGAAGTGCCTGTTGTAGTTGCGCGTAACTTGAATTGATGGAATCAGTGGTTATGCCATGTAGTTGTAGCGTCCCAATCATCGCCTGCTCTGTTTCGCCAGCTGCACCGTTTAACGTCATCGCCAATGCCACAGAAACGCTAAACGGAGAGATAAAGATATTCTGATTCTGCTCAGTTTTCCGGATTTCGTTGAACAGGTTAAAACCAAATTCGGTGTTAGCCGTAACGACATCTGGATCAATAGGAGCAGGCAAAGTGATCTTATTTTCAGGAGCCATATCACGCTCGCAGCCATTGATAAATAGTACTAATCCACATATCACAAGGATAATGCTTAATTTGTAGTGGGTTTGTAACCCTGTTTTGCTCATAAATCTTCTCCCGTTTTATAGTAAGTAAAACCTATAATTAATGAAACACTTCTGTACCGTAACCTGTTAGTTCGCATCCTCACAGGCACAATCTAACAGATTATGCTACATAAATAGCAACTTAGTGGAGTGTCTATCTTTATATTATAGGTCGCGATTCGGAGATCGCTCCTACAAAAATCTTGTCCAGGGTAGGAGGGAACTCCGATTCCCGACTATTGCTTATACCTACAATTTTAGAATGGACACTCCATTAGGTTAATAAAGATGCGCGACAAACTCTCCGTATCCGTTGTAAATCTGAGTTGGATATTTTTTCTCTCTTGTGGGAATCATCCATTCAGTAGCTTGCGACCAGCGCGGATGCGGAACATTCGGATTAACATTTGCCTCGAAACCGTATTCTCTCGGAAGTATAACGTTCCAAAAAGTACGAGGCTTTTTATCGGTTAGTTCTATGCTGACAATGGATTTGATACTCTTAAAACCATATTTCCATGGCACAATTAGTCTAATCGGCGCGCCGTGTTGTGGCGGTAAAATATGTCCGTAAATGCCTACGACCAACAGTGTTAGATCGTTCATCGCTTCCGCGATTGTTAATCCTTCAACGTAAGGCCACGGCAGCCGGAAGTTGTTTTGATGCGGTGCCACATCGGGATCCATAAATGTGGTCATCCTCACGTATTTCGCATCAGATTTTGGTTGGACTTTTTCAAGCAGAGCTTTCATCGGAAAACCGATCCATGGCACTACCATTGCCCATGTTTCAACACACCGAAAACGATAGATACGTTCTTCAAGCGGCATCTGTTTAATTAGATCATCTACATCTAAAGTCATCGGTTTTTCAACGAGTCCGGATATTTCAATTTCCCACGGACGCGTTTTAAACTTTTCAACTCGTCTCCAAACGGTGCTTTTCGAACTTGTGAACTCATAGAAGTTGTTGTAAGTCGCCGCGGTGATTTCATCAGTTTGTTGTCGAGTAACGGTGAATTTTTCGTTCTTTTTAACGTCAAGAGTCTGTGCGCGATAGGGTTCAAGCTGTTTCGCTACCTTGCTATCTTGTGCGCAAGCACCTGAACCAAAAAGCGACAATGCGCCAGCACCTGCTATACCCAATTCTTTAATAAATTTTCTACGGTTAATATAAACTGATTCAGGGGTTACTTGGTTTTCTGGGATTTCCCATCCCTTGGGGATTTTTATATTTGCCATGGGAATCTCCTATACTGTGAGTTCTGAGTATTTGCAATTTAAAACGACAGCAATTGCATCGGTTTTTATTTTCTATACAAATTATACAGATTTCCTGTTTGAAGTGCAATGCTTTTTGTGAAAGTGTAATATCGCGGAATGGTGAAGTCGGCACAGTGGTTGAGATTCTTTCAGATGGAGAAGCGTTTGCGGTTGAATTCAGCGATGACAATGGCAACAACAATGATGGGACGTAACTACCACTTGATTTTTACCCAATAACGTGATATAATTTGAGTTATCACTACGTTAAATCAAGTTGATATATCAAAACGAATTCTGACATTCCAAAATTGACAACAGCGTTTCCATTGGTCCGTAAGGATTAACTATGAAAGATAAAATTTTCGATGATACCTCACACATGGATAGCTTGCCTGAAGACAAACAAGAACCTGAAGAAAAAGGCAAAATCAAACTTCTGGATGTCGTTGCGCTTACAGAGGATATACCTGAGCATAATCTTAAACGTGGAGAAGTCGGCACAGTCGTTGAAATCCTTGCAGATGGTGAAGCGTATGAGGTCGAATTCAGCGATGAGAATGGACAAATGCACAAGTGTACCAGTTTCCTTGCATCTCAACTCACTGTGCTTCAAGAGAAACCGATAAAAAAGAACGCCGCTGCACAACGTCTCATAAAATGGATGGGAAAACCGCCACACCTTACCGATGAAGACATTGAAGTACTGAATCAATCAATAAAAGAGGGGGAAATACCGATAAAGTTCGATTCGCCCTTTGATTCGGATGAAAGCGAAAATGAATAAATCAGATTGATCTAAGCAAACTCACATAACACAAATAACCTGAAGGAATTGCCCCATGCCCACACTGGAATTCAAAGGAAAACAACACATCTACGCCCACCACCTCACCGTGCCCTACCGACCTCTTGAAACAGACGAAACCCGCTCCTGCAACGCAACCGGTGAAGACGATAACCTCATTATCCACGGCGACAACCTACACGCCTTAAAAGCGTTACTCCCCCGCTATGCAAACCGAATCAAGTGTATCTACATTGACCCGCCCTACAACACAGGTAGTCAAGCGTGGGTTTACAACGACCGCGTGAACAGTCCACTGATGAAGGCATGGTTTGCTGAAAATAGTCCAGTTGACGGTGAAGACCTTGAACGCCACGATAAATGGCTTTGTATGATGTGGCCGCGTCTGCATCTGCTACGCGAATTACTTTCAGATGATGGTGTAATTTTTGTCTCTATTGACCATCATGAGCAGCACCATTTACGGATGATGATGGATGAGATATTTGGTGCTGAGACGTTTGTTGTATGTCTTGCAGCAGTCCTTAATCTAAAAGGAAGTCGTGACAACAGAGGTTTCACCACTACACATGAAAACGTCTTAGTTTATGAGAAAGTCGCTAGGTCTGCCCTCTTACAAGAAGTGCCTTTGCAGGATGACGAAATTGATGATTGGCTTGAAGACGATGTGGGATGGTACAAAAAAGGGGCAAATCTGAAATACAGTGGAGAAAACGCACCCAGAGAGAAAAGACCAAATCTCTTTTATCCGATATATGTACATGAAGATGGTACAGTTGGAGTAGAACCAAAGTCTGAAACAGCAACAGAACTCTGGCCGATTGCAGATGAAAATAAAGAAGTTACTTGGCGTTGGGGTAGAGATACCGTCGCAGCAAATCCAAATGAGATTATAGCAGTTAGATCAGGAAATGGCTGGACGTTACATAAGAAACAACGCCCCCCCAGTCGGGGTTATCCCCTCAAAAAAGCCAAAGTCTACGTTCTATTCGCCCAGGTACTCAGCTACTACTGCAACCACTACTGTAAAAGAAATTTTTGACAATACAAGAATATTTGATTATCCTAAATCTCCACATTTCTTATATGACTTAATAAGCATTGCCGGTGTCGGACCCAATGATATTATTCTTGATTCATTTGCAGGCAGTGGCACAACTGCCCATGCTGTACTCGCCTTGAATAAGAAAGATGGGGGCAACCGCAAATTTATCCTCATTGAATGTGAAGATTATGCAAATACCATCACCGCTGAACGTGTCCGCCGCGTTATCAACGGTGTTCCCGATGCAAGTGATGATGCTTTGCGCGAAGGATTAGGCGGGTCTTTTACCTACTGCACTTTGGATAAACCGATTGAGGTTGAAACGATGCTTACTGGAGAAGGTTTGCCCGAATTCTCAGCACTTGCCGCAAATCTATTGTTAACAAAATCTGGAACTGCTATCGGATCGGGGCCGTTAGCACCTCAAAATAGTGATGGGCTTTTTTACAGCGATGACGAAAATGACTACTATCTACTCTACAAACCTGACCTTGACTATCTCCGCAGTGACGATGCGGTCCTCAACTTGGAGCGGGCAGAACGTATCCGCGATGCGTGCGGTGAAAATGGTAGAAAGGCGATTGTGTATGCGGCGGGGAAATATATCGGGCAACGTGAACTTACGGGGATGGGTATTGTTTTTTGTCAACTTCCGGATGCACTGCATGAAAGATAACTGAGAAACTATATGCCGATAGGTTCGTGTCAAAATATTGACAGTTGACTTATTTTATGCTATAACATAATCAGAAAGGATAAACGCTTGTGGAATCTAAGTTAAATATCCACAACGGAGGCATCAGATGAAGAAGCAAGAAACCCATGATTTCAGTCATGGGAGTATCAGGAATTTAGTGGTAACAGAAGAAATATGGAAAGAAGGCAATATGTACACCGCTTATTGCCCGGAATTAGACATTGCAAGTTGTGGAAACGACATTGAAGAAGCACGCAAAAACCTGCTTGAAGTTATTGAAATTCAGTTAGAAGAAACAGCACAACTCGGAACACTTAAAACCTTTTTAGAAGATGCGGGATATGTACAGATAGGCTCTTTAGTCCCGTAGGGACGATATGTTTATAGGAAAACGTCATAAATACCCTCTTTAGTCCCGTAGGGACGATATGTTTATGAAGCATATCAGCAATAAATATGCCGTTCCTACGGAACTCAAGAGGAAGGGCTATCGCATTCTATAAACATTGCGCCCCTACGGGACTGAAGAGTCCTTAAAATGTGCCGAATATGCATAACAGAGATTACCGAATTAATAAATTAATCTTTATCCAGTTTGTGCATCCATTGAACGCAAACTGGAAGTTTACGCTACAAAAAATTGTGATACCGAGCTCACATTAACATATACCCATGATGGAATTAAAAGTATATCAACGCAACGCACTTGACGCTTTTAGCCGTTGGTTAGAAACACTTGAAGAGACTCAGCAGGATTTGGAAAAAATGCTTGAGATATTTCGAGAATCTCCGACAGATATTCCAATTCCCGATGAGTTACGCAATTATCCGAAAGCAGCGTGGAAAAAGTTGAAAGAAAATTGTGACGTTGCAGCCACCGCAGGCGAATACGTTGACCGCACCGATGACGCAAACCGACCGATTCCGCATATCTGCTTTAAAGTGCCAACAGGTGGTGGTAAAACCTTACTCGCAGCCGCTGCATTGGAAAGTGTCCCTTGGCAGCGAGGTTTGGTGTTATGGATAGTACCAACGAAAGCAATCTATGCACAAACGAAAGCTGCCTTGTGGAATAAAGAACATCCATATCGCAAAATGTTGCAACGGGCAAGCGCGGGCAGAGTCAAGATGTTGGAAAAAGAGGACACCTTCAGCAGAGGTGATATAAACAATTATCTGTGCGTCATGCTGCTGATGTTACCAGCAGCGAATAGACAAAAGGGTAAAGAGTTCCTACGCATGTTTAGAGATACCGGGAAGTATCCCAGTTTTTTCCCCGACAGTGATGACATCTTTGGCGATACCCGCCTGCGAAACGAATATCCCGATCTGGAAACTGAGGGTGAAAGCGGACATGTTAAGCATAGTCTATTTAACGTGTTCAAAATGCTACGTCCTATCGTTGTTCTGGACGAAGCACATAAGGCGTATGGTGCAAGAAAGCAAGAAGCAAACGTAGAATTTGCCCGTTCTATCAGCCGCCTTGATCCGCGTATGGTGATTGAACTTTCAGCAACACCGAACCGCGGCATTAGCAATCTGCTTGTTGATATAGATGGACCTGATCTGAAAAAAGAGGAGATGATAAAGTTACCAGTGCAGGTAACTTCTTTTCCAAACGCAGAATGGGAATTAACGCTTGGACAAGCAGCTGATGAACTCGAAAGGCTTGACACAGAGGCAAGGGCACTTGAGAACAATACAGGTCGATATATACGTCCGATTGCTGTTGTACGCGTGGAGCGAACAGGTAAAGATCAGCGCGATAATGAGCATATTCATGCCGAGGACGTGCGGGAGTATCTCACGCAAAATCTGCACGTGCCTTCCAATGCGGTTCGCGTAAAATCTGCCGAAAACGATGAACTCGGACAAGAGGATCTGCTTTCAGAATTTTCAGAGGTGCGTTGGATAATTACAAAATCCGCTTTGATGGAGGGATGGGATTGTCCGTTTGCCTATCTGTTAGTAATGCTGGATAATACACAAGCACAAAGGGCAATTACGCAACTTGTTGGTCGGGTGATGCGCCAACCACACGCGCAGCTGACCGATAGAGAACCGCTGAACCAATGCTATGTCTATTGCAATAACACCGATGTCGCTACTGTGGTAGAGCAGGTTAAGCACGGTCTGGAATCGGAAGGACTCACAGGCTTGAGTGATGAAGTCATGGGTGCGTCAGCGGCACAGCAGCAAGACGAATTACAACCTAAAAAAGTTAAACGCCGACAAAAATTCCGAAGCAAAGATATCTATTTGCCAGTTGTGCTTCATAAAAATGGTGATGAGTGGATTCATCTCAATTATCAGGCGCATATCTTACCAAATATTGACTGGGCGGTAATTGAACCACCCGATCCGAATGCATCCGCTTCCCAAAACGTCCGAAGACAATCCGCAACGGTTGATGTGGGTGAAGAATTACTTGTTTTTCATACCGAGCAAGAACCTTACGTTGAAAAGAGAGTTAGCATTTCCGACTTTGCACACCGTTTGTCTGATATTGTGCCGAACTTGTGGCAAGCGGCACGCATTGCCCATGAGATGAGTAAACGTCTCATAGCAGATGGTGAAACCGAGGCGGACATTTACGATAGACGTTCTTACCTTGCACATGTGTTGCGGGAACACGTAAAAAGCGAAGTTGAAAACCAAGCAGAGCAGGTCTTTCGCAGAAAACTTGAACACGGAGAAATCCGTTTTGACTTGGAAACGCAAGAACTCAATTATCGGATGGTAGATAAATATGAAATACAGGTCAGTCCCGATAATGATAGACCGCTTTTGAAAAATTTTGAGCCAGTACAATTAAGCCTATTTGAGCCAGTATTTGAGAAACAATTTGATAGTGAATTGGAAAAGCAATTTGCCTATTATCTTGATGAGGAGCGGGCATTGCGATGGTGGTATAGAGTAGCAGCACGCCAACGCGGTGAGTATTACTTGCAGGGGTGGAAACAGGGGCGTATTTATCCTGACTTCGTTGCAATGACAAACGAAATCGCAGGTGTGACCCGCGTGTTGATTTTTGACACAAAAGGGGAACACCTGGGAGGCAATCTTGACACCGAATATAAGCGAAAAGTGTTGGAAACGCTTGAAGGCGCATTTAATGCTGCGGGTACTATGGTTGTGCGTGATAGCTCCAGATGGAAAGGTATTTTCCAATTGATATTTAACGATCAGGAGTTTTTGGAAATAACTGCCCGTTTGAATGATGTTCAAAATTAGCATAGCAGGCATCCAATAAATCCACAATTAAACTGTCCACAAAATACGCGTATATGCTATAATAACCACAAAACCTATTTTGGAGCGTGGAGATGGTAATTGCTGTAAATGCAGCGTCCCTTTACAAACGGAACCGAACAGAACAACAACTTTTCAGAGTGGTTGATCAGAATACCCCCGACTCAATCAAATCCCCCCTTTTTCCGCAAGACGAACCCGAAGCATTCACATTCGGACTTGACAAGGAACTGATTGAACGTCTGAACTTGTGGGAATGGTTTGGCAACTATGCTAAAGAAGCACAAGTATCAACTGCTGGGATCCGCGGTCCACAAAACGTATTGTATCCGTGGGATACGCGGTTCCCAATTAATCAAGTTGGCATTATCTTGGCGACACTCGGAAAAACTCTGGTGGCAAAGGAAAAATCCGGCGGCAAACGTATAGAAAAGCTTGCGGGATGTGAGGTGCGCTACAACTCGCAAAAATATGTTGAATTCATTGCGCGGATTCAGGCAGCACAAGGTATACGGACTTATGTACCAAAAAAATTTGGCACACTGCCGATTTGGATGGCATCGTTCCTTATTTTTATGCTGGACTTGGATGGCGGCGAACATGTCACATCAAGCCACTCTGTTAGCACTAAAAACGCAACAAAAGACCTCAATGATCAGGGAAGCCAATATCTACCCGAAGAGTCCATGCAATTTGTCAAGAAGATTGAAGAAATTCTCAAAACTGCTGAAACGGAGGAGTATTCAATTCAGTTCAGCGCGATCTATGATGAACATATCGATTTTGAACGATTAGACGAACTTCATGATGGCGTGCAGCTTTATGTCGGTTATCTCAAAAGCGGTGTCGCTACAGAGGCAAACCTCAACCTTATCCGAAAGACAAAACCACCTATCGTTGTAGATTGTGTCGGCGGGTGTATGTATCGTCCGATGCGTGCGATCTTTGAGCGATTAGGGATTGCTAACTCTGTGCGTTGGCTTCACGTTGAAGCAGACCCACTCTATCACAATATCGGGAAACTGGACAGAAATCCGAAAACAGGTACGGCAGAATTTTATGACCTTGGCTGTGACTTTAGCATACTAAATGTCGTCAAATCTGCTGAATATAATACAAAACTCAAGAATCAACCTATCGGAACAATTATTGAGGCAACCGATCCAGACGGAGACAGGCTCATCGTTTGTCAAATAGAAGAAGTATCACGTGCTAAAACACTGCAAAACCTCGGTGTTGATTTTCTGACGCTTGATGATAATCGGTTGTTAACGATTTACACACCTAATCAAGCGTTTTTGATGTTAATGGACTTTCACACGAAGCAACTTAAAGCCGCAGGACTTTGGGAAGATCATCCGCGGTTTATGATAAAAACGACTCCTTCTGCACTTGCTTGGGACCAATGGACTGCTGCTAACAAGGTAAATGTTATTAATGTACCGGTCGGTTTCAAGGAGATCGCTGCGATTATGAAAAAGATTGAAAAGCAGATAGCCGATGCGCCGGACGCACCCGTTGTTATCCAAGATGTTTACGGTGAAACAATTTCGCTTGGTGTGCAGCCGCGACTCCTCTTTGCTGGAGAAGAGAGTGGCGGTATGATAACCGGCCCCGAAGAACTTATCCAGAGTCAGGGGGGTAGGACAGCCATTGCGATGCGGGAAAAATCAGCAGGCGAATCTATGGTGTTGGTTACAGCACTTGCCGCACATTGCAAACAGGCGAATATACCGTTGTCTGATTACCTTGCTTCTATTTTTTCGGAAAGTCGGATCACCGCAACGTGTGATGTGCGGGAGGATATTACCTACTACAACGAGTCTGAACCGAATCCTGAAAAACTCCGCGCCGCAAAGCAGGAAGGCGAAGCGAAACGTGATAAAAATGATCTGTTTTTTCTTGGAATCGCTATTGCCATGCGCGAAGGAAAAATAGATATGGCACAAACGCGTGCTATCCTTTCAGACGCACTTCCCGATCTTGATTTTACAGCGCTTGAGAGTGTTAGTTTTGTCGGAGACGGGACTTACCTTAAGTTTGCAGATAAGTTTGTTGAAGTGCGAAAATCTGGGACAGATGCCAAGACAAAAGCCTACGCTTCTGGTGGCGATAAAGCGGAATGTCGGCGGTATGCCAAGGCATTTGGGGAACTGAGTGGAGACCTCACGGAACTTTACCGTGCACAAATCGGTGAGACCTATTTAGAAGATGTTGAAAAGCGGGCGCGGGAGATTTATGATGCGTTTCAGTCGGCTTAACGTTTCTACACCTGTACCTTTATCATTGTAGGACGGGGTCTCTGTGCCTCGCCAAACTTGAATTAACGAAATATACCTTCGTAGTTGCGCAATTTATCGAGTCTCTTACATTCATCAGCTCAGTGTGAACAGATAATCCCAATTTTACTTGTTGATTTCATAAGTTAATGGTATAATGAATTTAGAGGTTGTATTTCAAAATATAGATAAGTGGAGCATTGTGTTTGTCTATTTAGATACGTCTATTCCCAGTTTCCTATATTAGAGAAACAAGGACAGAACCAGAGATAATTGCAATGCAAGAAGTTACGCATCGCTTATGGAATGAAAGTCGATTTGAATTTGTTATTTCACAACGAGTAATAGATGAAATCCAAGCAGGAAAACGTCTTGAACAAGTCGCACTTAGGTTGCAAGCAATAGAAAAATTAGGTATACTTGAAATTACAGAGGAAGTAGAAATTCTCGCTAATCTGTTGTTGCAGGCACGTGCCCTTCCGTTAGCTCAAGAAAGCGATGCGATTCACGTAGCAGTTGCTACCGTAAATAGTGTGCCAGTCCTAACGACATGGAATTTGAAGCATCTTGCAAACCCAAACCAGAAAATTCAGTTTGATAGAATTTGTAAGGCAGCAGGTTATTTGCCTGTCAGGATACTGACCCCCGCACAACTTTTGGAGTTTGAAATATGAATGATATTATAGAAGAAGTACGAGAAGCAAAACGTAAAGTGAATGCGCGCTTTAATAATGATATTCATAAGTATTGTGTTGATGTGATGCGTAGGCAAGAGGAACTCAAAAAGCAAGGTGTAAAATTCCTGCGTCTCAACAGCAAGCAGAAACAAACTACCATTCGCAAGAAAAATGACAGTATTAACACATAGTGTCTTTCCAATAAATCCCTTTAAAGAAATCAGAAGGACCGAATTAATAACAGGGCTTACGCAAATTCAGATACCCCTGTTTAGAATTTTGTTCTTTTAAAGATTTTAACCCTGATTTTTTGTCCTTTTCAAGACTTTACCCCCTTTATCCTCCCAATTCGCATGCCACACCGGGAATGCCTAAAGACGAATACGTAAGTCCTGATTAACAAGCAATTTTGACATGTATTAGGACTTACGCATTCCCCCTTGATAAGGGGGGTTAGGGGGGTTGAAAAGGCGTTATTTCAGTCATTTAACCCCCTAAATCCCCCTTATCAGAGGGACTTTTCAATACATTGCGTAAGTCCTGATGTATTTTAAAAGAGGGACCTTTCTCACTCGTAAAAATAGGTGTTTAGAACAACACAAAAGGAGAACACCGCATGAAAAATAGATCTTTTTCAATATTGATAACACTTCCCATTTATGATCTGTAGTCCTCCCGCGAGATTCATTAAATAATCCACAGCAAAACATCTATCCATAGCATGAAAGCGGCCCCTACTTACAACAAATCTATTGACACCATTTAGAAAATAAGATACACTGATGCGTGATGACTGCTAACGCAATTTCAACACTCATTGAACAGAAAATTACCGAAAAGATATTCCCTGGTGCCGTTGTCGCAATTCTTGAAAAAGACAGGATCGTCTACCACGCAGCATTCGGAGATCGCATCATAACACCGAAGCAAGCACCGATGCTCCACGACACGTTGTTTGACCTTGCTTCCTTGACAAAACCTATCGTCATCGGAACACTTACCATGCAGTTAGTGGCATCTGGTAATTTGGCGTTAGATGAACCCGCACAGACATATCTATCCGCGTTCAAACAACCGGGTATTACATGTCGCCACCTTCTTGCGCATACTTCTGGGTTACCCGCGTGGAAACCGCTCTATGTTGAAACAGATTCACCTGAAGATATGACAGAACATTTAGGGAACATGCCGCTTGAAGCTGCCCCTGGCGAAAAGGTTAACTATAGCTGCTTAGGATATATCCTTATGGGGAAACTTATCTCTGCTGTTACAGGAGAATCTTTAGATCGTTTGGCGCATAACACTATCTTCAAACCGCTCGGTATGAACCGCACCTTATACAATCCACCGCCGCAGATGCATGATAACTGTGCAGCAACAGAAGATTCAAATAGTTTTGAACGAAGGATGGTGAGCTCAGGGCAGCACAGCAGCTATTATCGTGGCCATAACTGGCGCGAAGGTGTTATTGTTGGGGAAGTCCACGATGAAAATGCGAATTTTTTGGGTGGTGTTTCTGGTAATGCGGGGCTTTTTTCTAATGCAAGGGATCTCATCACCTTTTGTCAAATGCTACTCCAAGATGGCGGCACGTTTCTATCTCCTGACAGCGTCCAAACGTTAGCCACACCACAGACACCTTCTGATGCTTCCGAACAACGGAGTATCGGATGGCATATCCTTGCTGATGGGTCAATGTATCACACAGGTTTCACAGGCACCTCAATGCGGATTGATCTTGAAAAGGGGATGGCTGCGATCCTACTGACAAATCGGGTACATCCGGATGCGCAACGTACAGGCATTATTGATTGTCGCAACGAATTCCACAGGATAGTTTTTGGATGATAAAACTCGGTATCACTCACTTATTAACAGAAAAACAGGAATGGCTTGATGGCAAATCCATCGGTTTGATAACAAATCATACCGGCGTTGATGAAAACTTGACACATACTATTGAATTGTTAACGGAATTCAATTTGGTCGCGCTTTTTTCACCGGAGCATGGATTGTGGGGTGCAGCGCAGGATGGTGTGAAAATAGCAGATTCAACGTATCGTCCAAATGAAAAAGAAACTGACAGAGGAAAACAAACGCTACAAGTTTATAGTCTATATGGAAAAACACCACTTGTATGGACAGAAGCACTTGAAACTTTAGATGTGCTCATCTACGATATACAGGATGTCGGTGCACGGTATTACACCTATCTTGGCACGTTAATGGAGGCAATGAAAGCACTTGAACGGTCAATGGAGTCAGGTAAATGTATTGAATGCATTGTTGCGGATCGTCCGAATCCCATTGGTGGGATCAACGTAGAGGGTACGACGTTAGAATCTGGCTATACATCGTTAGTGGGACCTTATCCTATCCCTGCTCGGTATGGGTTGACAATTGGTGAAATCGCAAGACTTTTTCATGCAGAACAGGGATTTAACTTTCCGCTTAAGGTGGCTCGGTTACAAGGGTGGCATCGTGAAATGTGGCATAACGAAACAGGCTTGCATTGGGTGCCACCTTCGCCGAATATGCCTACGCTTGAGACTGCCACACTCTATCCGGGAACCTGTTTATTTGAAGGCACTAATGTGAGCGAAGGGCGTGGCACGACAAAACCTTTTGAATACATTGGCGCACCGTGGATAGATAGTCAGTTATGGGCAGCTCAATTGAACGAGCGCGAGTTCCCGGGCGTGCTTTTCCGACCAATTGTGTTTACTCCGCAGTTTTCCAAATATGAAGGTGAAGTATGCCACGGCGTTGCTGGACATATCACTGATCCAAAACAGGTGGCACCGATTGAAGTAACGGTATGGATGTTAGAGATATTAAGTGCAGAACATCCCAGTGAATTTGAATTTAGAGAGACACATTTTGATAGATTAGCGGGCAGTTCAACGCTCCGAGAAGCACTGTCAGCTGGAACACCTTATGATAAAATTATTGAGTCATGGGCATTTGATATAGAACAATTTCGAGTAAGACGAGAACCTTATCTGTTGTATTAGTTAATGGCTATCAGCAGATTTATCAGTGGGCTTTGGAATCCATGAAACCATTTTTTGATTTGCTACAAAAAGAGAAAAAGACTGTCATTGGATTAATGAGTGGGACATCTGCAGATGGTGTAGATGTGGCAGTTGTTGAAATAGCAGGATCAGGACTGACTACGGAAATTGAATTGATGGCGTTTGAGACAATTCCGTATACGCCTGAGATACGTGCAAGAATTTTTGGACTTTTTACCATAGAAACGGCACGGGTTGATGAAATCTGCACGATGAATTTTGTGTTGGGCAAGCTATTTGCTGAAAACGTTCTGACTGTGTTAAAAAAAGGTGGCATAGCACCGACACAAGTTGACCTCATCGGCTCACACGGACAAACGATTCACCACATGCCTTCAGCACAGGTTCCTGGAACGCTACAGATTGGTGAGCCTGCAGTGATAGCACATGAAACAGGTATCCCAACAATCGCTGATTTCCGTGTGGCAGATGTTGCTGCAGGTGGGGAAGGTGCACCGTTAATCGCATATCCTGATTTTCTACTATTTCACCATTCAACACAGACAATTGGGCTATTGAACATAGGCGGGATTGCCAATCTGACAGTGTTACCAGCAGGAAAAGGGATTGAAGCGGTTCACGCATCAGATACAGGGCCTGGCAATATGGTTCTGGATGCATGTGTAGAAAAGATAACAGATGGTGTAAAACAGTTTGATGAAAATGGGGAACTGTCGCTTCAAGGCACGGTGTGCAAAGACCTTTTAGAAACGTGGTTTGCCCATCCGTTTTTTGAGTTGTCCCCACCCAAAACAACAGGACGCGAGATGTTTGGAACAACGTTTGCGAATGCCTGCCTGCAACAGATTAACGTACAAGGAATTTCAAAATATGACGGACTTGCCACACTTACAGCATTGACAGTTGAGAGTATTTCCCAGTATTATAAGCATTTTGTTGAAACAGAAACGCCGCTGGACATTTTATACGTCAGCGGTGGTGGCGCACAAAACCCCTTTATGATGCGTGGTCTCACCAAAACGTTTGATCCTATTCCAGTTGTGGATGTAACGGAAATAGGTATTTCGGGCGATGCCAAGGAGGCAATTGCTTTTGCTATTCTTGCGAACGAGGCGGTGCATGGAAATTTTAGTAATGTTCCGAATGCGACAGGCGCATCGTGCGGAAAGATTTTAGGGAAGTTTGTTTGTCCATAACATGAGTTCGGTCCAAGTCTTTGTCCCGCAAACTGTATGAAGATTAATTTATTAATTCGGTAATTTTCTATCCGTACGAGGCAGGCGGACTCCCCTGCTGGTGAGGTTTCCTAACCTCGCCACATTACCGATTTATTTTCTTAAACTTCATTTAGTTTGCGTCCTCATAGGCACAAGCTAACAGATTATGCGACAAAGGTGGTAACTTAGGTTAATTACTCAACGCCCATACTGTTTCATCACCTGTTTCAACGTGTCCAACGGAATAGCCTGCATTGTCCGACCGTTACGTCCTGTCATTGTCGTTGCCATTGTCATTGAGTTGATAATCGCTTCCTCAGTCGCCTCAATCGCTGCCTCAAAAAGCAAACTCAGGCGGTTGTTAACTGCCATCTGAATCTGAAAAGTACCATTTTCGGTGTTCCTTGGAAAAACATTTGCAGTTGAAAACGCAATCACGAACTCACCGCTGCTGTCTGTGCTCGGTGTACCTGTTCGTGCAAGACCGTGGGTTGCCCGCATTGCTAATTGTTTCAACTGACGGTGTGTCAAAGGGGCATCCGTTGCGATTACAATAATAAACGACCCATCCCGCCCTGGCTTCAATTGATCATCTTCTAACGCCTTACCGACAGGCACGCCGTCAATACGTAATTGGTGTCGTCTGCCACCGTTTGAGTTTACCAATACACCGGCTTTCCACCCGCCTCTGTTTAGTGGCAGAACCCGCGAAGCAGTGCCGATACCTGCTTTGAACCCGTAGCATCGCATGCCCGTGCCGCCACCGACACAGCCTTCTGCTATTGGACCGGATTTTGCCTTTTCAATTGCTTCAATTGCATGTTCAGGTTTTACGTGGAGTCCGCTGATGTCGTTTAATCCGCCATCGTAGCATTCAGCAACAATAGGAAGGATAATATTATCGTCGGGGTATCGCTTCACAATATATTGCACAACACCATCGTGAACAGCACCCACACTCAGTGTATTTGTTAGTAAAATCGGAGATTCAATCCATCCTGCCTGATTGATTCGTGCGATACCAGTGGCTTCGCCGTTACCGTGGATAGTATGCGCCGCACCGAAAAGTCGTACTTTCCAAATATCATCGTGCGGAAGGATTGCCGTAACACCTGTGCGAATTGAATCACCCTCGTTTAGCGTGACATGTCCGACTTTGACACCCGGAACGTCTGTAATAGCATTATATTCGCCCGTCGGAAGAGTCCCAATACGAATACTAAGTTCACGCGCCCGTGCTCTGGGAGACTCTGTTTCCTCCGCACTGCTAAAACTTGCGAACTGTCCCCAAAATACCCAAATACTTAAAAAAACAAAAATTTTGAAATAGGCAAATAAGCTGGTGGTAGTTCCTATCCCATATTTTTTGATTGAAATTATATATGTGTTCATGCCTTGAGTTGCTCCCTATAGATTGTGCGAATTTGATTAAAAATAGCGATGTAATCAGAGGAACGATAGTCCGGATAGGTCCATTCCCACGGTTGGAACGTTTTACGGTAGAAACGGAGCGTAATTTCCGCATAGATACCGTCACGGAGATAGATACGGTGAGCGTGGTCTTTTGTTGACGCAAGCACTAACTTTGCCATGCAGACGTAACCTACATCTAAATTGACGCGCCGCCGTGAGGTATCTTTTTCTGAAAATGCTTGCTCTACCTGATTCGTCCAGAGTTTTTTGTCTGCCAAGGTCCCAGCATCAATCAGATTTTCGAAACTAATGAACTGACGTTGCAGTCCTTGTCCCATCTCATCTTCGTAGTAATTCGTGCTGGTAAACGATAAAAACTCGCTCCTAAAGTCAATGAGGCCAAGTTGATCAGTCAGTACTTGATAGACATTCGGCAGAATTGATGTTTCCGTTGTCAGAACACCGATTATCGCTTTTACAGGTAATTGTTCTCTTAGTGTTCCCATATTTTCCGTGTAACAGATATTTTTTGCCCAAACTTAAAAATATTCACAATTTTCTGCATTTTTTCTTGACATTTTGTAAACCTTAATATATAATTATACGTTACGCTTTTAAGAAGTTACTAAAGTGTGTCTTAAAAGTGACTTTTAGAGAAGTATATAACTTCTACAAAAAATAGGCAACTGTTTTTGCATCTAAATGAGGGTGTTTATAAATTATTTAGTGTTGTACCACATGTTTTCGGTACTTCACATGTATTCTTTATTTAAGCATGTGAGGTCAAGCGTTTTTTTGCGTCTACTGCCTAAGCATCGCAAATAACGTTCACATATCGCTTCGCTGGAGTCAGCAAAAGACGAACCATTTAACCTGTGGTGCCTCTTAATTTTATGGCCCCTATCAAATCAGACGACATTCGGTCTTCTGTGAATACATATTCTCTTTAATAACAACAACCTAATCGGACAAACCCTTCAACCCCATCAGCGATCCTCGCAAGGTGAATTTATGCCCAATACAAAAAATAATGGAAATTCAGCAGCGTTACGAGAACGTGTTTCCTTTGCCAAAACCCCTTCGATTCTTGAACTGCCCGACTTAATTGAGACCCAAAAACGATCATACTCCGCATTTCTGCAGCGTTTCGTAGCAGAAGATGAACGTGAGTCAAAAGGGTTACAGGCGTTGTTCAAGGAAGTGTTTCCGATTTATGATTTTAAAGAAACGACAAGTCTTGAATTTGTGAGTTATACGCTTAGCCCTCCGACACACGATCTTTCAGATTGTCAAGCACGCGGACTAAACTATCAGGTGAGGGTCCAAGTTCGTTTAATGTGTGTTGAACGCGAAAAGGATGGGGATACCGGACAGACGCGTGTTTTAGATATCACCGAATCGGATGTATACCTCGGCGATATCCCTTTGATGACTGAGAATGGCACTTTTATCATTAATGGATCCGAACGGGTAATTGTCAATCAATTACATAGGTCTCCCGGCGTAATTTTTCTTGATAAATCAACTTCGACAAGCGTACAAAAACTGCCAACAGGCCAGATAATTCCCTATCGAGGTGCATGGATAGAATTTGAATTCGATTCAAAGGACTGTATTCACGTCCGATTAGACCGAAAGAAAAAGTTGTTAGCCACCGTGCTTTTACGCGCACTCGGTTGGGAAACAGATGCACAAATCCTAAAACTTTTCAGCGATCCTGAGATCGTTCCGATGACGCAAGATGTTATCGGGCGGGTTATCGCTGAACCCGTTGTTGATACCGATTCGGGCGAAGTGCTGCTGGAAGCAAACACAAAGTTGTCTGAGATAGAATTTGATCGACTCACCGAGGCGCAGGTGGCAGAGGTGGAAGTGTTGATGGAATCAGATGAACAGGAACTTCGATATTTGCGGAATACGCTTTCGCGTGACACGGTCAAGGCGTATGCGGGAGGAACATTGCAAGAGGGAGCTCTGCTTGAGATATTCCGGACCTTACGGCCTGGTGATGCGCCAACACGCGATGCAGCGGCGGCTTGTTTGGAACGTCTCTTTTTTGATGATGCACGCTACGATTTGGGCACCGTTGGAAGATATAAAGTCAATTCAAAATTTAGTGACATGTCCATCTATCTTGATGAATCTGGAGAGATGCCATCAGAGGATATGCGGGTGCTTCGCAAGGAAGATATTGCTGCTACCTTGCAATACCTTATGGATATCCGAAATGGGCATAGAGAAGTAGACGATTTGGACCATCTCAGTAATCGTCGAGTACGCGTTATTGGAGAACTTCTTGAGAATCAATTTCGTATCGCCCTTCTGCAAATCCGCCGTGCGGCCCGTGAAAAACTAAGCTCTATTTCTGACGCACAGCAGAAAAACCCCAAGAATTTAGTGAATCCGAAGCCGCTTATGATGTCACTCCGAGAGTTTTTCGGATCTAACCAACTTTCCCAATTCATGCAACAGATAAATCCGTTGGATGAACTCACCCATAAACGGCGTATTTCAGCGATCGGTCCTGGTGGGTTGCATCGTGACCGCGCTACTGCAGCAGTACGAGATGTCCATCGTACACATTATGGACGCGTTTGCCCCTTAGAAACGCCTGAGGGACCCTCTATCGGTCTTATTGTGTCTTTGGCAACTTTTGCACGGGTTAACCCGTACGGATTTTTAATAAATCCTTACCGTCCTATTATAGACGGTCTTATAGCAAAGGTGAAGGTGACACGCGTTCCAGAAGGGATTAAGGGCGTTGATCGTTACAAAATCTCCGATGCTGATTATGAGAGGTTACGCGAAGAATATAAATGTCCTTTGAAAGTAGGTGATCAGATTACTGAACAAGAGTGGAAAAAGTACGAGAAAATATTCATAGGTTTAGAAGTTGATGGTAAATGGCATGTAACTGATGTTATACATCCAGATGCTCCATATAAGAAAGGTAATGTTATTTCTTATACTGAGTATAAGAAAGTAATTCAGAAATATCGAGTAATCGCAGCAGATAAATGTCCTTTGAAAGCAGCTGATCAGATCACTGAACAAGAGTGGAAAAAGTATGACGAAATATTCATAGGTTTAAAAGTTGACGGTACCTGGCACGTAACTGATGTTATACATCCAGATGTTATTTCTTATACTGAGTATAAGAAAGTAATTCAGAAATATCGAGTAATCTTACCAGGCGTAGATTATCTCACAGTACCAGGCGTAGATTATCTCACAGCGGATCAGGAGGATCAGAACTATATTGTCCCCGCGGATATGATAAAAAGTGATGTTTCTACAAAGAAAATACGGGCTCGCAAACGCGAAGAAGTGGCCGAGTATACTCTTGAGTCTATTAAAGAGTTCGGAGCCGATCCACAACACATAACACTGACTTTCAGTGATGCGGATTGCGAAACAGATAAAGAAGGTATTACGTACATCGGTACCGCCTCACAACAAATTGTGGGTGTTTCCGCTGCACTTGTGCCTTTTTTAGAACATGAAGACGCTAACCGTGCGCTCATGGGTGCTAACCACCAACGACAAGCAGTGCCACTAATCCGCCCAGAGGCACCATGGGTCGGCACCGGTATGGAACATCGTGCGGCCCGAGATGCCAATGCCATGGTTATCGCACAACGGAATGGTGTCGTTTCCAGTGTTGATGCTGAAGAAATATTGATTCGTACTGGGCAAGCACTGCATGTTGAAGAAGGTGAACATGCTTTCAGTGAAATGGGATACGATGTTTACAAGCTGAAAAACTTCAAGCGGAGTAACAGCGGCACCTGTATCCATCAACGTCCACGCGTAAATATCGGGGATGTTGTTGAAGCAGGTGATGTTATTGCAGATGGTACAGCCACCGAAGGCGGTGAACTCGCCCTCGGAAGAAATGTGCTTTGTGCCTATATGCCGTGGGGTGGACACAACTTTGAAGACTCAATCCTCATCAGTGAGTCGCTCATCAAAAACGATACGTTTACCTCTATCCATATTGAAGAATTCGAAGTCACCGCGAGGCAAACAAAGATGGGAGACGAAGAGATCACACGTGATATCCCAAACATGTCTGCCCGAAGTCTTGCGCAACTGGATGACGAAGGTATCATTCGGATAGGTAGTGTTGTAGGAACTGGTAGTATTCTCGTTGGCAAGATTTCACCGAAAGGGGAAAGCGAATATGGGCCTGAAGAAAAACTCCTACGCGCTATTTTCGGGGAAAAAGTCAAAGAGGTTAAAGATGCCTCTGCCTATACCCGCCCTGGTGTAGAAGGGGTTGTTATTGATGTAAAGGTATTCTCCCGTCAAGCCCCCCTTAATAGTGAGCAAACCGCCTGGCGCCAAGAAGCACTACGTAAGCAAATTGAGCAAACGTGGGAGGAACAGTGCAAACAGGTCTTTGAGCGTTTGACAGAAGAACTACGAGAGACTTTGGTCAACAAAGAACTCGCTTATCCAACAACTTTCGGTGATGATAATAAGCCTGAGGATGGTGAAGATATTGAATCACCACAGCAGTTGGAAGTAGGAGAAGTGTTAACACGCGAATATTTGGAGACACTGTCGCAAAGTGAACTTGAAGCGCTTCAGATTACAGATACAGACGCAACGGCATACATCAAAAATCTCCAAGAACTTGCTGCTGGTCGCATCAATGCTTATACGCAGGAAAAAGAGGAAGCATTGGAGAAACTTGCTGCGGGCGAAGAGTTGAAACCCGGTGTTTTGAAACTTGTCAAAGTCTATGTTGCAAGTCGTCGCCCCATCTCTATCGGAGATAAAATGGCAGGCCGTTACGGAAATAAAGGCGTTGTTGCGAAGATTCTACCTGAAGAAGATATGCCATATCTACCGGATGGCACCCCTGTTGATATAGTTTTGAATCCTCTCGGTGTGCCTTCTCGGATGAATGTTGGGCAAATCCTTGAGATACACTTGGGATTGGCATGCAAAGAACGTGGTAAATATGTTGCCTCACCTGTATTTGATGGGGCTACAGAGGAAGAGGTGTTTGAGGAATTGGCGAAAACGAAGTTACCGGAAAATGTCAAACAGACAGGCAAAAGCCTCCTCTACGATGGACGAACCGGTGAGCCGTTTGGACAGGAAGTTACAGTCGGCTATGTTTATTTCCTCAAACTAAATCACCTCGTCGCGGATAAAATGCACGCGCGTTCAACAGGCCCTTACTCCTTGGTAACGCAGCAACCTTTAGGCGGTAAGGCACAACACGGTGGTCAGCGCCTCGGTGAGATGGAAGTATGGGCACTGGAGGCTTATGGTGCAGCACATACACTGCAAGAGATGTTGACTATCAAGTCGGACGACGTAAAAGGTAGAACCAAAATCTATGAATCTATTGTGAAGGGACAAAGTCCCTTAAAACCTGGCACCCCTGAATCTTTCAACGTGTTGGTAAGAGAACTGCAGAGTCTCGGCTTAAATGTTGAGTTAGCTGAAGGCGATCCTATAGATGTTGAGTCCGAGGAAGTAGGACTTCATGAAGCAGAATTCCCGATCCTGCATACGTTGGATACAATGGAACCCATAGATGAGGAACCAACTCTGAAACTCACATGGGACACCGATGATGAATAGTTATCAGGTATTAGTTATTCGTCATCGGTTAAGGGCAAGGTTTCTATAGTGAAAACACCTCTTAACTGAAAACCGAATGCTGATAACTGATAACCGTTCTTCCAATAACCATATATAAGGAGAAAAAGAATGGCAGACCAAGAAAAACGATTTAATCGTATCTCTATCAGTATCGCCTCGCCTGAACAGATAAAAGATTGGGCAAAACAGACGTCCTGTAAGCGGCGGAATCCGGCAAGCGAAAAAAAATGGAAGTGTCCTGAGAAAGACACCTGTGATTGCGGCGAAATTAAAAAGGCAGAAACGATTAACTACCGTAGCTTTCGCCCTGAACATCAAGGTCTATTTTGTGAAGCAACGTTCGGCCCACAGAAGGATTTTGAGTGCAGTTGCGGTAAGTACAAACGCATTAAACATAAAGGGCTTATTTGTGACCAATGTGGCGTTGAGGTAACAAAATCACAAGTCCGAAGAGAACGGCTTGGTTACATCAAACTCGCCACCCCAGTTTCTCATATATGGTTTTTTAAAGGAATTCCTTCGCGGCTCGGCACATTTTTGGAACTTGCCTCCCGACAGGTTGAGCGGGTTCTCTACTTTGAGGCATTTATTGTTACGGAAGTGATGGATGACAGTTGCGGTTTAGTCGAAAAAGACATCCTCACGGAATCAGAGATGACCGCTAAGCTGCGTGAACACCCAGATTCATTTCGAGCTGGCACAGGGGCTGAAGCAATTCAGGAACTCCTCCGCGGAATTGATCTTCCCGAAGATGTGAAAAAATTCACAGAGGAACTTGAGGCAACCTCCAGCCACCAGAAGAAAGTTAAACTCTCAAAGCAACTCAAGATGGTGGCAGGTTTTGATAAAGCAGAAATGCATCCTGATTGGATGATTCTTGATGTGCTGCCTGTCATTAGTCCGGATCTCCGTCCTTTAGTTTCTTTGGAAGGTGGTAGATTTGCGACAAGTGATCTCAATGATCTGTATCGCCGTGTAATTAACCGAAACAACCGGCTGCAAAAACTTATCGATCTCCGTTCTCCGGAAGTCATCCTCCGAAATGAAAAACGGATGCTTCAGGAATCCGTTGACGCATTTTTGGATAACGGCAGACACGGGCGACGCGTGACTGGCCCGGGTAAACGCGCTCTCAAATCTTTGTCCGATATCCTCAAAGGTAAAGTCGGACGTTTCCGACAGAACTTACTTGGAAAACGAGTCGATTATTCTGGTAGAAGTGTCATTGTTGTCGGTCCTGAGCTGGAACTGCATCAGTGTGGGGTGCCTAAATTAATGGCTGTCGAACTTTTCAAGCCGTTTATTATTGAGAAACTTTTGGCATCTGGAGAGGTACAGACTATCAAACGTGGAAAATATCTAACCGAGCACGTTACACCGGACTCACCAGTTTGGGAAGCATTAGAGGAAGTTATCGCTGACCATCCAGTATTGTTAAATCGTCCGCCTACGCTTCATAGACTCGGAATTCAAGCGTTCATGCCGGTACTTGTTGAAGGAAAGTCAATCCGAATTCCACCACTCGTTTGTAAGGCGTTTAATGCTGATTTTGATGGTGATCAGATGGCAGTTCATGTGCCGCTGTCTATTGAGGCACGCACTGAAGCGAAAATGTTACTGCTTAGTAGTGGTAATATTCTCAAACCTTCACATGGTGAACCGATTACAGTACCAGAACTTGATATGGTTTTAGGTTCGAGTTTTCTAACGAAAGCACTCCCAGAACACCAAGAACGAGCTGAACAACTCCACGCTGCCTATACAGAAAAATTAGATACTGTTTTTGCATCACTGGACAGTGAAACATGGGCAAAGCGCCGCTTTACGTCTGTGGATGAGGTGACGCATGCACACGGTTGTGGTACGCTCAAACTGCATGATTCGGTTCTACTGTTTTTCAAAGGACATTCTGAACCGATCCTCACGACCGTCGGACGCGTAATCTTCAATGAAGTCCTTCCACGGACAAACGGGACTGCCTCACTCACTTGGAAAGACGAAACTACAGGGCTTGAATTGCCATTTTTCAACGAAGAAGCACAAGGCAGACGTTTGTCACGACTTATCAAACGTTGTTTCAACGAACTTGGCACTGCTGAAACTGTATCCTTGTTAGATCGGTTACAGAAACTTAGCTTTGAGTACGCAACCCGCAGTGGCATATCGCCTGGGATAAAGGATTACTTGATACCGCTTGACAAAACGAAAATCCTTGCTGAGGCAAGTAAACAGATTGAACGTCTTAGCGAGCAAGAAAACCTTGAGGCAGAGGAATTAGAGAACCAGAAGATCCGTATCTGGTATGACGCTGCTACAAAAATTGAAGAGACGATGTTCACCGAACTTCCAGCAACAGAGACGTATCTGGTGGAACAAGGGAAAGAAGTAGAGGGGTTTAGCCCGGTGCATCTGATGGCAGATAGTGGTGCCCGCGCGCGCAAAAATCCATTTCTCCAAATTAGTGCTATCGTTGGATTGAAATCTAAGCAGAGTGGTGAGATTCTCTCTACACCGATTCAATCTTCCTATCGGGAAGGTTTGGATGTGCTTGACTACTTTACCTCAACCTATGGATCACGTAAAGGGTTGGTGGATACCGCTATGAAAACCGCCGCCTCTGGATACCTCACGCGTAAACTTGTTGATGTGGCGCAAGACGTGATGATTACCGAAGAGGATTGCGGCACAACACACGGTATCCTCAAATTTACCACGGACGCAGGCGCAATTGGGTTCAAGATTAGTGGGCGTGTCACCGTAGAACCTGTCAGGTTTTCTATTGAACACTACGATGCAAACACAGTTCCTGGTATGCAGGGACGTGTTGTGTACGTGGTGACCGAAGTGCCTGAAGTATCTGATGGAATCATAGGCCAAGTAGATCATTACAAAGTAATCGCAGTCCCCGATACCATTATAAAGGTAACTAAGGCCCCCGATGGTATTGATGGTATTGATGGTCAAGTGGATCATTACAAGGTGACCGAAATACCTGATGCCAATATAAAGGCAACTACAATACCCGATGGCGTTGTAGGTCAAGTAGATCATTACAAGGTAACCGAAGTGCCTGATGCCATCATAGGGGATGACCATTATAAGGTAACTGTAGCTCCTGACCCCATCGCTGTACAAAAGATGCGTTTTGACTCAAGTTTTGAGAAGGAAGTCTTTGAATTTCTTTCGAATCGTGGGTATGATGTTACCTCTCAGGTTAAAGTTGATACTCCAGATGGTTCTAACGATTACCGTCTAATTGATGTCGCTGTAAATGCTGACAAACAAGGAGAGTACTGGATCGGAATAGAATGTGACGGTCCTGATCATAAAAAACCCGAGATGAAAGTGAAAGATCAGGAAAAGCAGCAAGAACTTGAAGAATTAGGATGGAAAATTATACGTATACCGGGAGAAGATTGGTCTGGTGAAAATGCTGAAGAGGTTAAAGAACAACTCTTAGCTGCAGTGGCGGATACTATAAAATCCACATCTCCAGCGGAGGGTGATATCCCAACTGAGGCAGAATGGGAAGAAAACCGTGATTTCTATAAAAGAAAGGGCCAAAAAAGAGAGAACTTGATTTTTTGGAAAATCACCGAGGTCAACTATCCAGAGTGTTTACACAAGGTTGGGGATCTGCTCTCCGATGCTGAATATCAGAAGGCATCTGATAATTATCCATTAAAGGTAGGTGCTGAACTTACTCCGAAAGAGTGGAAGAAGTATAGCGCAGCGTGTAAGGGACTTGAAGCCGAACATTCCTGGCGTATTACTAAGATCAACAATCCTGAGTGTACGTCGTTGAAGGAAGAAGATGTCATATCCGATGTAGACTATCAGAAGGCATGCAAGGAGTATGAATGCTCCGTAAAGGCAGGTGATCAACTTACGCCGGAAGAGTGGAAAAACCTCAACGATACTTGGAAAGGACTAAAAGGTGATATTTTTTGGAAAGTCACTAAAGTTAACAATCTAAAATGTTCGTTGAAGGTTAAAGCGGTCATACCCGATACTGAGTACCAGGAAGCACGCGATGAGTATGAATGTTCCGTGAAGGTAGGTGATCAACTTACGCCGGAAGAGTGGAAAAACCTCAACGATACTTGGAAAGGACTAAAAAGGGAGCAACTTTCCGTGAAGGCAGGTGATCAACTTACGCCGGAAGAGTGGAAAAACCTCAACGATACTTGGAAAGGACTAAAAGGTGATATTTTTTGGAAAGTCACTAAAGTTAACAATCTAAAATGTTCGTTGAAGGTTGGAGATATTATTTCCGATGATGAGTACCAGGAAGCACGCGATGAGTATGAATGTTCCATGAAGGTAGGTGATCAACTTACGCCGGAAGAGTGGAAAAACCTTAACGATACTTGGAAAGGACTAAAAAGGGAGCAACTTTCCGTGAAGGCAGGTGATCAACTTACACCAGAAGAGTGGGAAACCCACAGTGACGGATGGATAGGGCTAAAAGCTGATTCCTGCTGGAAGATCACTGAAGTGAACAATTCAGAATGTTCGTTGAAGGTTGGAGATATTATTTCCGATGATGAGTACCAGAAAGCTTGTAATGACTATGAATGTCCGAAGGAGGGTACCGAGCTTACTCCAGAAGAATGGAAAAATCAAAGCAAGGCGTGGAGAGGTTTGGAATCTGAGCGTTTTTGGAAAATTGATGAAGGAACATTGATTACACCGCAGACGGCACAAGTTATTGAGGAAACGGAAGTTCCCAGCGTTCGCGTCCGATCTATACTCACTTGTGAGACGGAAAAAGGTGTCTGTGCTGCCTGCTACGGTGCTGATTTGACATCAGGACACCTCGCCAATGTTGGAGAGGCTATCGGCATTATTGCAGCGCAGTCTATTGGTGAACCCGGAACACAGCTGACAATGCGTACGTTCCATACAGGCGGTGTGGTTGAAGATATGAGTGAGCGCCTTGCACGTAAAATTCTGGCGAAGGCTACGGGGAAGGTACGATTTCGTGATTTCATTCCCGGACGCACCGTGCGTGAAGAAAGCGGCCTATGGATAGTGCAACAGGTTGCAGAACATCTCGACCAACCTAAATATAAGGTTAAAACTGTCCAACACCCCGAATGCAAGCTGCAACCGAATGAACTCCTCACAGAAAAACAGTATCAAGAAAACCGTGAACGTTTTCCTGGGTTTGAGGTAGAACGGATTGACTATGAGGTTGCCAGAGTGACACGCCCCGATGTCGTTGCGGCAAATGCCGGAACAGATGCTCCGTTACAAGAGGGGCAGTATCTAACTGAACAGGAATACAACGCCTGCTTCCACAAGTTCTCACCGTTCCGATGCTCTGAAGCGCAGTATCGTGTGAACAGCGTAAAACATCCAGATACTTCGCTGAAAAAAGGCACATTACTGACAGAAAGCGAGGCGGAAACATGGCGTGCCGAGATTCGCCCGTTTGATGGTGAATGGGTGTATCAAACGAAAAAAGGCGCAATTCTTACCGAAAGTGAATATTTACAGAAGCAGAACAGTGTTAAAGCGGAAATGATGTATCAGATTCAGAAGGTAACACATGCCAGCTGCCCGTTTAAGGAAGGGAAACTCCTCACTCCAGAGGAAGAAAGTCAGTATCACTTAGAACTTGACGAACCGGTGTATACCGTGACAGAAGTCAGTGAAGATATTGATTTAGCTGTGGATCAAGAGTTGAATGCTGCAGAGTTCCGTCGTGCACAGGAGACATTTAGAACATTTGATGTGCAACGCCCGTCAACGCAGTTTTATCGTGTTACACAAATCATGCACCCGGAATGTCCGCTAAATCCTGATGAACTCATTGAAGCCGAAAAGTTAGAGACACTTCAGGATAAATTCAGCGGGTTTACCGAAGAACGTCTCAAGTATCGGATTACCGCCGTGCATCATCCTAAATGTAAAATGGAACTTGAGACACTGCTTTCTGAAAATGAGAAAAAAGCAGTGTTGAAGGAATTCCCCGGTTTTGAGGTTGATGTTACCAAGAATGAAGAGGGGTTGGAGGTTGAACGGCTCTACCGAGTCATCGCTTCACATCACCCCGACTTTCCCGTTGCCGTTGATGAACTTATCACACAGTCTGAGTCCAATCGATTCCGGAGAAACTATAGGGGATTTGATTTTGAGAAACTTTACCTATATGTGCCTGAGGGGACTGAAGATGAGGAAACTTTGACAGAAGCTGACTACAAGGCGCTTGTTAAACAACATAGAGACGCAGATACACCCTTACCTGATATAAAACTGGTGTATCACGTCCTTGCTGTTCATCATGCCGATTGCCCGTTTACGGTTGGACAGCAGGTTGATGAAACTGAATACAAACGCGCACAACGGCTTTACAAAGGTTTTGATACCGAACGCGTCTACAAGGTAACAGGCTTAAACGAAACGGATAGCGAAGTTGCTGTAGGTGATATTCTCAGTGATGCTGATTATAAAAAAGAATCGGCTACCACTTCAAAGAATACCTATCAAGTTACGAAGGTTACGCACCCTAACTGCACACTTGCCGTTGGTGACGAATTAAAAGATTGGGAATATGCCACAGCACTTGAACAATATCCAGGCGTTGAGGTAGATGGCTTGATCGAAACATTCCGAATCGATATTGACATTACAGGTGGTGGAAGTGTCTCCCACCTTATTCCCGCTGGCTATTTGGTTTCTGTTAAGGATGGACAAAGTGTTAAAACGCAACATTCGTTGGCAGAGTTGCAGGAAAAAACGACTAACCTTGACATAGTTGCTGGTATTCCGCGTGTGACAGAGCTGTTTGAAGCACGGCGCCCGAAACGCGAAGATGCTGCTGAAATTGCTGAAATTGATGGGCATGTGCAACTCACCGGACAGAAAGCTGGCGTGCCTCAATACCGAATTGTAGATGGGGCAACCAAAAGTCGCTTATATTCTATTCCGGATGAGAAACGGCGTGTTGATGACGGTGATTGGGTCAAAGCAGGGGAACCTCTAACAGACGGATATCTCAACCCACACGATATTCTCGCCATTGGTAGAACCATCCTCAACGGACACGCTCTTGAGGGTGAAGAAGCACTTTGGGCATATCTTGTGGATGAGGTTCAAGCCGTTTATCCGACCAACAACATCAATGATAAACACGTGGAAGTGATTGTACGGCAGATGCTTCAAAAGATACGTATCCTAACTATTGGAGATACAAAGTTCTACGCGAACGATGAAGTCAGTCGACACAAGTTCCATGCTGAAAACAGGCGTGTTGAACAAGATGGCGGCACGCCTGCAACAGGTGAACCTGTCTTGCAGAGTATCAGCAAAGCATCGCTTAGCACGGATAGTTTCATCTCCGCAGCGAGTTTCCAACAGACACCTAAAGTTCTCACCGATGCCGCCGTTGAAGGGCAAACGGACCTGCTTACAGGCCTGAAAGAAAACGTCATTCTTGGACGGCTCATTCCAGCAGGGACAGGGTTCTCTGAGTGGCAGGAACTTGAAGTATCAAGTGCCGCAATAGATGATCCGGAACCAGAAGAACTGTCTGAACCGGTTGTTGAACTTGAAGCGATAGAACTGCCTGAACCGGTTGATGAGCCTGAAGCGATTATTGAGGCGGTTGAAGAATAATCTCCGATTGCTATATTACTTGTAGGGCGGGGTTTCCATGCCCCACCCTATTTCGTCAAGCTGCTATTTTACAGCCGGACTGTGTTGTAGCATAACCTGTTAGGTTGGGTTTCCGTAGCGGCCGCAACCTAACAGGTTGCGCTACAATTGTGTGCAAGTAATTATAGATTCCACTATAATTCAAGTTACTACCTATGTAGCACAATCTGTATGAAGATTAAGAAAATATTTCGGTAATTTGGCGAGGTTCGGAAGAAATCAACGGTATGAATCATGGCGAATACGCGTATGGTATTCGCCATGATTCCCCGCCTCGCCAGCGGGGAGTACACCTGCCTTGTACGGATAGAAAATTACCGAATTAATAAATTAATCTTCATTTAGATTGTGTCTATGAGAACGCAACCTAACAGGTTGCGCTACAGAAGTGCCCTATTATAGGTTTATTATAGATTCGGGGTGACCATTTCACCTGGTACAACAAGCGCATCAAACTCCTCCGCTGTTAACGCACCCTCATCAACGGCTACTTCGCGGAGTGTAGCCCCCTCCCGGTGTGCCTTCTGTGCAAGTTTTGCCGCCGCATCGTACCCTATCCGTGGTGTCAACGCTGTCACCAACATCAAAGACGCTTCCAGATAACCCGAAATTACCGATGTATTCGCTTCAATTCCAACAATGCAATGCTGACGGAACGCATCACACGCATCCGATAACAACCGAATCGATTGCAGGCTATTGAAGGCTATCACAGGCATAAAAACGTTCAATTCAAAGTTGCCTGCACTACCAGCGAGTGAAATCGTTGTATCATTCCCAATCACTTGTGCACAAACCATTGTCATCGCCTCACACTGTGTTGGATTAACTTTGCCGGGCATAATGGAACTTCCCGGTTCGTTCTCTGGCAGAACCAATTCACCGATACCGCATCGGGGCCCGCTACCTAACCACCGAATGTCATTTGCAATTTTATACAATGCGCAAGCAAACCGTTTCATTGCGCCGCTTGCTGATACGAGTGCGTCTCTACTTCCTAATGCTTCGAACTTATTCGGTGCACTCACATACGGATGTCCTGTGCGTTTCGCTATACGAGATACTACTGCGTCCGCATAATCTGGGTGTGTATTCAAGCCTGTTCCGACTGCCGTGCCACCGATCGGAAGTTCATAGAGATGTGGCAACGTATTTCCAATCGCTTCCCGCGCATGCGCTACCTGCTGCGCATATCCACTGAATACCTGTCCTAACGTCAAAGGCGTTGCATCCATCAGATGCGTCCTGCCTGTTTTTACAATATCTGAAAATTCCTGTGCCTTATCCTCCAATGCACCTTGTAATGCCTCAGCTGCGGGCAACAAACGTTCAACACACTGCGCCACTACTGCTATGTGGATAGCAGTCGGGAAAACATCGTTTGTTGATTGCGATCGATTCACATGATCATTCGGATGCACAGGGGATTTCATGCCGCGACTGCCACCTGCAAGTTCATTTGCGCGGTTTGCGATAACTTCATTGATATTCATGTGTGTCTGCGTACCACTGCCTGTTTGCCAAATCCGAAGCGGAAACTGGTCTGCAAGGTTACCATCAGCCACTCCATCTGCAGCATGACAGATAAGGTCAGCGATTTCTGGGGTAATCCCTCCAAGTTCAGCATTGACAGTAGCAGCTGCATGCTTAATAATAGCAAGCGCGCGAATGAAGGTCGGTGGAAAATGTTCGTCTCCGATGTCAAAATTGAGATATGCGCGCTGTGTCTGCGCACCCCAGTATGCATCCTCTGGTACCTTTACATCGCCTAAACTATCTTTTTCTATTCGTGTTTTCATCAAAATCCTCTTTTTTTTATGATTGCGTTTTATGTTTAGCGAGTTCAATTTTAACGCAAAAAATGGGTGTGTGTCAAGCGATAGGAATTTTATTTTGCAGTAATCGTCAGCGGAATAAACGTGACATTTTTTGTTGCGTATGGTATGCTTAATTTTAACTATAGCAATTGTTGAAAATTTTAACCTAAGCTAATAATGGAGGTAGTAACCATGAAACGCTTGTTACACCCTTTCGTATGGGTCTTGTCTGTCTCTTTTTTACTCAGTTTTTCTCTTTCTACGGCATTCGGGCAGGGAGAAGGGAAAGAAGATTTAATTGGTCATTGGACATTTGAAAAAGGGGATGAACTGAAAGACCTTACGGGTCATTTTGGTGATATTGAGCTCAAAGGTGCGGAAGTCAAAGATGGTAAATTGCACCTGGGTGATAATAAATGGGCATTGACAACTGGATACAAAGGCCCGGATATCGGTCCTGATAAAACTTTGGTAACGTGGCTCTATTTGGACGATCTCAACGTCAGAAGAGGTGCAACAATCGCAGTAAATAAGAGCAGTTCGGACATGTTTGATGCCATTGTTTACGCCGAAAGGCATGAAAAACATTGGATGGCTGGTAGCAGTTTCTTTAGACGTACTCCGAATGTAGCTTACGGCTCTGCGGAGAAGGAAACGGGTAAACTCATTCAATTAGCAATTTCTTATGAAGATGATAACGACAACGCGAAGATTATGATATACCGTAATGGAGAGGTAATCGGAGACTATACACAAGGGCCAATTAGAACCTGGACAGCAGGTGATGTGGAAGCACTTTTTGGTCCCCGTGCCCTCATCAATGGGACAGCCCACGGTTGGGTCGTAGCGCGCGTTGAAGATGCCAGAATCTACAATGCCGTTCTCAGCGAAGAAGAAATTAACAACTTGGAAGCGGGTACGCTTGACGTAGAAGCACGTGGTAAACTTACTACGACATGGAGTGCTATAAAAAATAAGTAAACACGTACTTGTAAGCGCACCAATTAACTTTAAGGATATTCTGAATTTGAACAACGTTCATATACTTGACTCAAGCACAGCACTATTTATTGATGATGCGTTGATTGCTTCTAAGCACGGAGTGAAACGCACATTACATCCATGTGTGAAGCATGAGGTCCCCGTGCTTGAACCTGACCCGAACAACCCGTGGGAACATGGGGGACCGGATCAGTCAAGACGTGTGCACCTCTATGGCACTACGATGTATGATACGGCGTACGGGAAATACCGTATGTGGTATATGTGTCGCATGGGACCGCATTGGCGGTTTAAAGCAAATGAGATTCCAGGACTTTATGTCCCGCGCCCAGATCGCAACCCGTCAACATACAGAGGAAAAATCCACGATAAATACAGACGCAAATTTGTTGAAAATGATAGAGGTGATCTCACATGTTATGCAGAAAGTGATGATGGGTTGACGTGGACAAAACCGAATCTTGGACTCTTTGAATTCAACGGAAATCCGAACAATAATATCGTTTGGGACCTACACGGTGCTTGTGTCTTCCGTGATGACGATGAATCCAACCCGCAGAAACGGTATAAGATGATCGGTTTTTGCAGGCGGTATCGCAATGTGTTTCTGCTTGTGTCCCCTGATGGTATCCGCTGGGATGACTCCTATCACCTTGAACCGGTTGCTGAACGCAATAACGAAGGTGCATTCAATGTTATTTATGATGACAAAACCTCCCTGTTCCGCGCTTATGCACTGATACGCGGGAACGACAAAGATGCACGCCGCATGATAGCATACACCGAAAGTTCTGCATTAGAGGGGCCGTGGAAACCGCTTGAACCGATGTTCGGGGCAACAGACAAGGATGATGAAGTTGGCGCAGAGCGATATGGTGCGGATCGTGCTGAAATTCACAATATGTCGGGTTTCCTCTATCACAACATTTATATCGGCATCGCTGGGGTGTTGTATGTAACAGGGCCGGGCGCAGCGGAGCATGAGATTCCCATTGATGGACCGATTGATGCCCAATTCGTCTGCAGCCGAGATGGATTCAATTGGGATTATCCTGACTCTGATCGAACGCCTATTATTCCACGCGGCGAAAGCGGCACTTATGATACCGGTATGATTATGGGAACTGCCACACAACCCATCATCACAGACGATGAAATTCACTGGTATTACACAGGTACGGAGCATACCCACGGTGCTGCGATGAAGGATAGACATAAGGCAATCGGACTTGCTAAATGGCGATTAGATGGCTTTGTTTCTCTTGACGCTGATGCGGAGGGTGTGATTGAAACCGTCCCGTTGCAAATTCAGAACGGCACACTTGAAATTAATGCGGATGCAAGCAGAGGTCAAATTAGTGTTGAAGTGTTAACTGCTGATAGGCAGGTGCAATCTGGATATTCTATTGATGACTGTGTTCCGTTGACGGAGGATAACGTGCGGCATACAGTACAATGGAAATTTGCTAAGTTAGCGGATGCTCAGCAACCTTTGAGGCTTCGTTTCATTCTGAACCGGGCAAGACTTTATGCATTCCGTATTGGGTAGCTGTTTTTAGGAGTTGAAAAAGATGAGACACACCACGCAAATTGAACTCGAAAATCTATACGACTTGGTTGCTGTGAAATTAGGTGTTATGGAACCTGAAGATGTGCGGCAACTCACGGTCACAGATGCCCTTGTTGACACTGGTGCAACGGGTCTTTGCCTACCAACACCGCTCATTGAACAACTCGGGCTCACCCCTATTGAAACGAGGCGCGCACGTACCGCTACCGGCATCGTTGACCGCATTCTCTACTCAGAAGTCCAATTTACGATATTGGAACGAGCAGGGACGATACAGATTACCGATCTGCCTGAGGGTTCGCCTGTCCTTGTCGGGCACATGGTCCTGGAGCATTTAGACCTCTGCGTTGACATAAAAGAGGGGTTAATCTATAATCCCGCCCATGATGGTGAGTGGATTACAGAGATACTCTAACTGTGGTCTGAATATTGAGCATTTGCGATAAGAACGGGTATTTTATAATCATTTTCCCACATTTGGGTCTAATTCTTTAGCCTTTTCAAAATCTGATTTTGCTGATGCCTTTTGTCCAAGTGCTTCTTTCACTCGTCCCCGATGTCTGTAGGCATAAGCGTTTTCCGAATCTAATTGGATAGATTTGTCAATATCAATCAATGCCTCTTCATATAATTCTTGAGATATTTCTATATTTCCGAACGGAATTAGTCGTTTTGGACTTGGCAAAAATGATTAAAAAAGTGTAATAAACCTTTTTGTAGTCTATGTTTATATGGTATAATATAGATAAGAAATTAGGGGGATGTCTCCCCCTAATTAACCAAAAAAAGCGAGTTGCTTTTTTGACGGTTATATCTTATCTGATTATTGTATCAGAAATCTGTCAGAAAAGCAACTCTGATTTAAGGAGTATTCTGATGGATTTGATTATGATTATGGAGATGTTTCCTGATCAAGCGGCGTGTATCGCATATTTAGAGCAGCTGCGGTGGCAGGGATCCCCTGAATGTCCCCATTGTGAGTCTACTCATATCAACAAGCGGAATGAAACGGCTATAGGGCGTATCGGGCGTTGGAATTGCCACGATTGTCATAGCACTTTCAAGGTTACGTCTGGCACAATGTTTGTTGGAACGCAGATCGCACTTCAGAAATGGTTTCTGGCGATCGCGTTGATGGCAAACGCAAAGAAAAGTCTCTCAAGTTGTCAACTTGCACGCGATTTAGGATTGAAACAAAGAACAGCCTGGCGAATAATGATGTGTATACGTGCTGAAATGGGTAAGGATAACGTGTTGCTACAAGGTATCGTTGAAGCCGATGAAACCTATATCGGTGGCAGCAGTAGAAAAGATTACGACAAAGAGGAAGGTGAACCCCGTAAGCGTGGGCGTGGCACTGCGAAAGATGCCGTTATGGGTGCTGTAGCACGTGGCGGGAAAGTCGTAGCAGAACTTGTTTCGGATATTGCTGGGGAGACAATCGCTGACTTCATTATGAGGGTTGTCAACACCGAAGACGCTAAACTGTATACCGACCAGTTCAAAGGATACACCGAAATCGGTAAAGAGATGGAACATCAAACAATCAACCGGAGTGAACAGTGGGTAGCTGATGGGATACATACCCATACGATGGAAGGGTTCTGGTCTTTCGTTAAACGTGCAGGGTATGGCTCACATCATCATTATTCAACAGGTTACACGCCACTGTATCTCGCAGAGGCGTGCTACAAATACAACTACAGAGGAACGAACATCTTTGCCAAGTTTCTCACAGAGAGTATGGAGTCCGGGTAAATTGAAAATTTCTCAAGTCCAAAACGACTTATTCCGTTAGAAATTATCACTTATTCCCGAACTTGACAGATACTGATCAAGTCTTACCTGTTTTGAAACTCCGTAACGTAAAACTGAATATGTATTGTAAAATCTACAATTAATGGGACACTTCTGTAGCGCAACTTGTCAGTTTGCGCACTTATAGGCACAATCTAACAGATTGTGCTACTATATGGCAACTTGGGTTATAATACTAAACATTAACCCGCAATCTGGTTACTCTGTTTCTAAAAATGGCGGGTTCGTGGGTTAGGAGCCGAGCGGTCCCTGTGAATATACAGCATCTTCTCCAAACTGCTCAATCAGCCATCCCCGCAACGGCACATCTTCGTCAGTTGGCACATAACGACCATTGTTTCGGACAGCAGCACCAAGTAATTGGCGGCGAATCGGATCGCAACGGTCATAGAGATGTTCAACCGTCATATCGTCTTTCGGGCGAATCCACCGATAACCATAACCGTAAAACAGTGCCTTGCGAGTCATCTGTGAAGTGTTAGGACTGCGCGAATGCCAAAGCCGTCTATCAAACAGAACTGCAGTGCCAGGTTCTACACACACAGGCATCGCATCTTCGGGAATACCTGACGCTGTTTTTTCGCGCGGGTCACGACTAATTTCCGATTCGGGAAGTGGTACATCCGAAAAGTGGCTACCGGGACGAATATAAAAATTACCGCGTCCAGGTTCAGAGACATCTGTAAGGAAGTACGCCACTTTCAACGATAAACGAGGACGCGGGTGTGTCTCCATCTCAATATTGACGCGCCCACTGTCTTGATGCCATTCTAACCACCCATCCCCCGCTTGTGCATCCGGCAAGGCAGGCGGTTTGACGTGCATGTGTGCATGGTAAAGATAGATATTCCACCCTAAAATACCCCAGACTTTCGGTAACGTTGTCGGTAGGTCAACAAGGTCTAAGAATGCATCATCTTCACCCAAGAAATTAGAAAAACCCCAGTGATTACCTTGTGTTGCTCTACCGGTAGAAAGCGCATTGGTATGAAGTTTATCAACAGCGTTTATTAAGTGCTCCACCATTTCCGATGATAGCGCGTTCGGCACGTAAAGGTATCCCTGTTTTTCAAAATGATTTCGCTCTGCTGCTGTTAATAGGTGAGAAAGGTTTTCTCCGTTCATAATTAGCGTTCCTTGTCCTAATTACTTTTTCTCGCTGCCTCTAATATGTTTTTGTAGTTCTACAAGATACTCTTCTACTGGTGTCGCATTCCAATTGGGCAGGAGTTCTTCGGGTCTTGCCACAAGTCTCTCTCGGATAGGACATTCATTTACTATTTGAGGTTTCGGATGCTTGTATCTGTTTCCATCTTGGTATAACGTATCAACTAATGTTGCAATATTCGTCGGTTGTGCTGTACCAATATCAAATACACCAGGTTCCCAATCATTCACTACCCGTTGAACAGCGTTGGCAACATTAGATACATGAACAAAATCACGGAGGCACCCTTTATAAGCCTTCTCAAGTTTCCCTGCCAAAATTTTGTAGACGATACTTGGACTTTCTTTGCCTGCTTCATCATAATCCCAAATATTGAAAGGTCGCAGGATACATAGATTCATTCTGTTAACTATCTGAGACATATAAAACTCAGCACAGTGTTTGCTCCATCCATAAGGAACATCTGGATCAATCGCTGCTGCGGAGGAAATAAAGATCAATTTTGTGTCAGTCTGTTTGCAGTAATCCGCAAATTCTGTGCTGGCTCTGTAGTTGAGTTGCCAAAGCAAGTTGTCTGTTACTTGAGAATTGCTAATCGCACCGTTGTGGACTATGAGATCATATTTAACGCCATCACCCTTCAATTCCCGAAACATGTTAACAAACACACTGTATTTGGCATCGCAATCAAATCCGTAAACGTCATGTGCATCATTAAATTTGAGTAGTTTATGAATGTGTCTGCCGAGCAAACCTTTATGTCCTGTTAAAAGAATTCTCATAATGTGTTACTCCCTCATATAGATATTCCACCCCAGACTTTGGGTTAAGTCAACAAGGTCTAAAAAGGTATCCCTGTTTTCAAAATGGTTTCGCTCTTCTTCTGTAATTACCCTACGGAAAAATGTATCTTCTTGCCAACAACTTCCGCGTATTTTCTTAAAGTTGAAAGTGTAACATTCTCTGCATGGTTTTCTATTTTTGAGATAGCAGATTTCTTGGTATTCAGCTTTAGTGCCATATCTTCTTGGGTTAATCCTGCCTCTTCCCGAGCTTGGCGGAGAAGGACACCGAGTTTGAATTCTAAGTACCCTTTTTCGTAATTTTCTGCAAACTGAGGATCCCTCGTTTTGCGTTTTTCTATGTACCGTTTTAAATCGCTCACTGTGTTTCCTCCTAAAAAAATCGCGTTTTCTTTTTCAACTAATTGGAGGTTGGATCACAAACTGTATGAAAATTAAGTAATTAAAGCAGTAATTCCGATTTTCCTAGGCCCGGTAGGTGCGGTTTCCTAACCGCACCGAGCATCGCCAGGAAATTACCAAATTAATTTTTTAATCTTCATACAGTTTTCGCTACAGAAGCGTCCAAGTAATTATAGATTTTACTATACCACCTTTCACAGAGCGATTCGGCTGGCTAAAACCGATACCGCGTTTAGATGATTCTATAAACCGGAGTAGATATTCGAGTTCCGGGTCTGCTGGTAATTTTCTCTCTTAAGGTGTTTCTGTTTGTCCGTTAGCAAGTTGGGCACGAAGTCGTTCTAACTCAATTTCCAGTTCGCGTCTGCGTTCTGCCTCTTCTGCCATCATCGCTTCAGCTTCCTGTCTGCGTTTTGCTTCTGCGGCTGCCATTGCTTCTGCTTCCTCTCGAAGATGTTTTTCTTGCAGCCGAAGGTGCTCTTCTTCCACAGATGTATTTATTGGTGTGCCGTCAGGCAGAGATGGACGCAATAACCTCACGCGCGTCGTTTGATCTTCCTCCCATCGAAACCACAGATTTAACGCTTCACTGAACAACCCACCTTCCACATCTGGCTCCATCTCAACGATATTACCCGATGCACTCCGCCGCCACCCAAAAAACTCCGCAGGTTTATCCATCTCAGGTTGATGGATAAAGAACTCTTGAACACCCATCTCTATCAGATAGACTCGCACCTTTTCATGCCGATCCTGATCCGCTGTCGCATCTGATAGAAACTCAAAAACTGCTACAGGCACCGCACCTTCAGACCACGTATAAAATGAACGCCGCAACGGATACTTCTTAACACCAAACACAACGAAAATATCTGGCGCAACTACCTTCGTGATGTCACCTTCTGCGTAATAGATAAAGTTGTCATTACCGATGTGAACGTAATCATTAATTCTAAAATATCGGAAAAGTTGGTCAAAAAATATGTTTATCTGCAAACCGTGAAACTCAGTCGCTGGCATCGGTTCATCGTCCTCACACGGATAACCTTCAATATAGATAGTCGGTTTACCACTTGCCTTTGGAAAGACTGGCATATACTTTCTTTGTTTGAGTGCAAAGTCTTTTATGGTATCCATGATTTTTTCCTGTGTATATCGGCAACAATCATCCATCCCTTTCACAGAACGATTCGGTTGACAAAACGCTCATGAAAGGAGACGCACAAAACCTGCTTGCTCAAAGTGCCGATCAGTCGTTAAGGCATCAGTCAAACCACGATTTTTCATCACAACAAAACTGGCACAGTCAACTAAACTCCATGTCTTATCCAATCGGGTTTCGAGTAATTTCCATGCTTGTTCATCAAGTTTCTCGTCTATATGCACAACTTCAATCCAAATGGAATCGCGAATCGTCTGTATATAAGTACAGCGTATCTCATAAATATTTTATTGACATACGTATGCAAGCAAGAAGGATAAAACCTAAATAATTTTCAGCATAATATTCCCATCGGACGACTAAACGCCGAAAATCCTCTAACCAACTGAAAAATCTTTCTACTTTGAAACGACGCTTATACCGTCGTAAACGCCGACCATCCTGTGTAGCCTGTTTTTTACGATTCTTTTTATGAGGGGCTACCATTTCAATACCACGCCCCCTCAAAGACGCATCTAAAGGATCAGAGTCATAGGCTTTGTCCCCAATCAACACTGCGGGATGCTCGGATGTCCAACACGCATCCAATGCCGGTTCAACTAAGCACACTTCATGACAAGAAGCATCTGTAATCAGAACACTCACAGCTCTACCGCTTTTCTCTGTAATCGCTACCAACTTTGTCCCTTTGCCACACTTCGTTTTACCCACACAAGGGCCACCTTTCTTGGCAGGAACAAATTTCGCATCAATATAGCACTCACTCATATTTATTTTTTTTCCGTTTTTCAAGCATTTCTGTGAGTGTCATTTGAACGCTTGCAAGCGTTCCATCTGATGACCATTGCTGAAAACGACGATGACAAGTTTGATAGGGGGGATACTTTTCGGGTAAATCCCGCCAAGGGGCACCTGTTCGCAACACCCAGAGTATAGCATCTAACACTTCTCTATTACCACGCCAAGGTCTACCCGGTTTACCTGATGGCGGTTCTGGCATTAGGGGTTCAATAACTTCCCATTCCTTATCACTTAGCTCCATTCAAATCATCTCCTTACTTATAGTAGAAATAGATATAGTTTAGCAGGAATGATGAGGAATTAAAAGAAAAATTCAAACCATTTAATATTTATGAGATACACTGTAATAACCTCTGATCGTTGCATCCGAAACCGGGTGAATAAAACAACCAACTCACTCAGCACATAGTTTGTCGTTACGAGATGCCGATTTTGTTGCTGCCACTGTGTCACTAATGTAGCGGCTTTCGCGTGGAATGGTTCAGAACTAACAAAAGAAGAAACCCACCCAGAAGTATCTGCGAACACCTCACTCATACCCATTTCCTCGTAATTCTGCAAGTAAGGCATCTCCAATAATCTCATCGTGGCGATCACTGATGTTTTCTTCGTCACATTTTAGTGTTCCAAGCAATGCAAGGAGAGGATCCTTACTATTTTCGCTTTTGTGTTCTTCAACTTTGATACTGCGCCGTGGACTTTTGCGTATCTCTGTATCTATTTTTAACTCATGTGAGACATTTGAAATTTCTTTAGCATGTAGATAGGAAAGGTAGTCAAAAGCATCTTCAAGTTTTTCTGTAGATAGTTGTTTAATGATTTCAATTGCGTGTTGTTTGAGTTTGAGACTATCCATTTTCCTAATACTAATCCTTTTGTATAGTAGGACCCTAAATTAACCACCGCTTTTCACAGAACGATTCGGCTGGCTAAAACCGATACCGCGTTTAGATGATTCTATAAACTGGAGTAGATATTCAACTTCTGGGTCTGGTGGTAATTCTTCTTTTGCCTTAGTAACAGCATGCCGCAACGGCAAACCAGAACGGAACAGAATACGGAAAGCTTTTTTGAGGAGGGCAAATGTTTCGGGTGAGAGTTTTGCTAACGGATTGATCCGCGATGTTCGAATACCGATGCGATTTAGATCACGAACACGGGCAGGTTGACCAGCAGAAAGCGCGAACGGGGGGATATCTTGGACGATTTTTGAACAGCCACCTGCCATTGCCATTTTACCTACACGGACAAATTGATGGAGCGCAGCATAAGCGCCAAGGCGAACATCATCTTCAATTGTTACGTGTCCAGCGAGGGTAGCAAAGTTTGCCATTATAGTTCTGCTACCGATAATACAGTCATGGGCAATATTCACCCAATTCATCAAAAGGTTATCATCACCGACAACCGTTTCGCCATCTTCAAAAGTTGAGCGCGAAATAGAGACATACTCACGCAGCACATTTCGGTTGCCAATGTGGACATAACTCCGTTCGCCATTATATTTGAGATCTTTTGAAGGATTCCCAATAGTAGCACCGAAAAAGACTTGGCAATCTTCACCAATTGTTGTCCACTTGTCTATCTGAACATGTGGTCCGATCACGGTATTCGCGCCAATCCGTACATGGTCCTCAACGAGCGTATATGGACCGATGCTAACACCTTCTCCTAATTCGGACTTAGGTGAAATAATTGCTGTTGGATGAATGTTTGTTGCTGTCACAAGTTGCCTCTACTTTCTGATTTTTTTGCACTTTCAAAATATATTCACAAGAATATCCGCATGTTGAGTCTATTCGTTTTCTGTAGCGGCAAGTGCAATAGATAACTCAGCTTCTGTTGCAAGGGCATCATCTATGTATGCTTTCCCTACGATTCGTGCTAAGTTGGTGCGCCGCTGAACAATCTCAATTTCTAATCGAAGCTGATCGCCCGGTATGACAGTTTTCCGAAAAGTCGCTTTACTAATAGAGCGAAAATAACCGAGTTGATCCTCTTTTCCGATTTCCTGAAGCAGCAACCACGCGCCGAGCTGCGCGAGTGCTTCCACTTGCAAAACGCCTGGCATCACGGGTTGTGCCGGAAAATGTCCCTCAAATATAGGTTCATTGTACGTTAAATTTTTAATACCGACAGCCCGTTTTCCATTTTCAAATTCAATAACCCTGTCAATCAAACACATCGGGTGCCGATGTGGCAGAATTCGGTATATATCCTTCGCTTCAACGGGTTGATTTTTTTTTGCTATCTTTCGCATCAGTGAGATCAAGCATGCCTTTTTCCGCCATAGCCTGAACAAATTGAGCATGGAACGTATGCCCCGTTCGCATTGCTATGACTTGCGCTTTCGGCAAGTATCCTGCAAGATAAAGGTCGCCGATCAGGTCAAGCGTTTTATGCCGAACAAATTCATCTTTAAACCTTAATTCAGCACTTGTCTGCCCATCCGTTTTGACAACCACGACGTTGTCATAACTTGCACCTTTTCCGATTCCAAGTGATTGTAATGCCTCAATTTCTGCTTCAAAACAGAAACTGCGAGCAGATGCAATTTCGCGGATATAGTTATCCGTTGTCATCTCCCATGTAGCAAACTGAGGTTCAGTATTCGGATGATCATAAGCAAATGTAATCTCAAAAGTATCGGATGGCAGAAAAATAAGGTGTTTGTTCTCATCACTGATAGTGAAAGGTTCTGAAACTTCAATAAAACGACGCGGGACATCTTGCCTTGCCAATCCAACTTCCAGAATTTTTGTGATATAAGGTAAAGCACTACCGTCAAGGGCAGGAGGCTCCTGTGCATTGAGTTCTACTTTCGCATTATCAATCCTAAGACCTGCAAGGGCAGATAGAAGATGTTCAATGCTACTAATGGTTGTCCCGTTATGCTGTAGACTTGTGCAACGCGGTAGGACCTCCGCGCAGTTCTCCGGACAAACCTTCAACTCCGATGATCCTGACTGATCGATCCGTTGAAAGACAATACCGAAATCAGCAGGAGCTGGTTTTATTGTAAGTTCAACGGGTTCTCCCAGCATTAACCCTTTTCCAGAAATTGTGATTTCAGACTGAAGTGTTTGTTGCGATTCAACATTTCCCATATAATATGTTTGACTCCGTTCACGAGTATATGTTTATTTTGTATATTTCATGATTCTAATCAGTTTTCGCGGCGGCTTTTTTTCGTTTAATTTGGCGAATCGTTCGATTGTGTTCAACAAGCGTCTTTGAAAAATGGTGTTTTCCCTTCTCAATAGCGACAAAATAGTAATAAGATGTTTTTTCCGGTCTCAATGCTCCTAAAATAGATGCTATTCCTGGATTACCGATAGGACCAGGGGGCAAACCTTTATGCAGATATGTATTGTAAGGTGATTCTATTTTTAGGTCTGCTCTTGTTAATAACCTTTTCGGATCCCCCAATGCATAAAGCACTGTTGGATCCGCTTGCAATCGCCAGTTATGTTTTAACCGATTGTGAAAAACACTGGCAATTTGTGGTATTTCCGACTCGGATCCAGCCTCTCTCTGAATAATGGATGCAAGCGTAATTACCTGATGGCGTGTAAGCCCCAATACGTCTGCTTCTTCAGCCAATGTCTCATCCCATCTCTTATCCGCTTCTGCCAACATCATCTTAACAACTGTTTCCGCTGAGCTTCCTTTAGAAAATTTGTAAGTATCCGGAAAAAGGTAACCTTCTGCTGTAATCCCTTCAGGCACATATTTTTTGAGTAATTTCGGAGACTGCATTGCTTCCTCAAATGCTTCTGTAGTGCCAAACCCAGAAGATTCCCAAAGTTCTGCAATTGCTGCAGCTGTCATGCCTTCTGGCACAGTAAAAGTCTGAAGCTCAATTTGTCCTTTCTTGAGTTCATCAAGAATTCGCGTGAGCGACATGTCACGTCTCAGTTGATAAGTACCAGCACGCAGTTGAGTCCCTATCCCACGATACCGAGCCACCATTTTGAATACAAGCGGACTTCGAATCAAATTATTGGTCGTAAGCTGTTTCGCAATCGTTGTTGTGCTGCTGCCATGTGCAATCGTAATAGACACAATTTCTTTTGATGAAGTAATTGGGGATAAGTAGTATCTGCTCACCAAAACCGCGCCGAAGCAGATGACTCCAAGGCAACCCAGCGTATATAATGTGAACCTCTGACCTCGTTTCCGAGTCAATGCTGCTCCTATATTTCGTAGGAACATGAGATGCCTCCAAATCAAGGGTACCTAATAAGAAAATCTGCGACAATGCATTAACACAAATAATAAACCTTGACTTACTTTTCGCCTGCAGTGCTACGCAGATATTCATCTAAAATTATCACCGCTGAAACTTGGTCAATCACTTTTTTTCGATCCTTAGGATCCACGTTGACTCGATCCAAAATATCTTCTGCTTCCGATGTAGTAAACCTTTCGTCCCAGAACTCCACAGGGATACTAAGCCCTTCCGACAGTCTATTTCCAAATTTCTGTACCTTTTCTGCCTGTGCCCCAAGAGTTCCATCAAGTGAGACAGGCAGCCCAATGATGATTCGTTCTACCTCATGGATAGAGGCAAGGTCACCTATTGCTGTTATATCACGCTGTCGATTTGTTCGAGTCAGGGTACATAACGGATGTGCCCCACTACCAAGAGCATCGCTAACGGCTACACCGATCCGGACATCACCGACATCTAATCCAAGCAAAACAGCCATGTTAACTCCTCCTGCGGAAAACCCGTTCAATCTTCTAATTTTCCAATGTTTTACAATTTTACACGAAAAAACACGTATCGTCAAGAAAAATATCAGAAGTTTATATTATAGAAGATTAAACGCCTCTGCCAGTACTAAAAACACCTTGACACTTTCCTACTTTGCATGGTATTTTTTAAGCATTCTAAACCTATTCTTAGGCGAGGTAAAATCTTGAGTATTGTTGTCCACGTCACACACGAAGCCATTCAAAAAATGGGGGGCATCGGTGCAGTTTTAGAGGGTTTACTAACAACCCGCAGCTACACCGAAGCGATTGAGCGAACTTTTCTTGTCGGTCCCCTTTTCTCTGGTGCAAATTTAGGAGCATTAGATTCGGTTTTGTATCACGCTGCCGAAGGGACAAAAACAACACCCCACGCAGCGGCACTCAGCGAGATTGAAAAGACATATCACGTTGAAATTATTTACGGACAACGGCAATTTGAAAATAAAGACCAAAACGTTACCACACTGACAGATGTTATCTTAGTCAATGTCTCTAACAGTAATGAAGACATGACTGGGCAATTTAAGTGGCAACTCTACGAACACTTTGGCATTGAATCAACCCGTTACGAAAGTGAATGGGAGTATGAGGAATATGTGCGCCTTGCCGAACCATCTTACGAAGCACTGCGGGTACTGATTGGCGAAGAAACAGAAACACCCGTTTATATTATCTCGCATGAGTTTATGGGGATGCCGCTTGCGCTCAAAACACAGATTGAACTTAAAAACGGTAGCGCAGCAAACATGCGGACTGTCTTTTATGCTCACGAAGTGGCAACGGTCCGCCCTATTGTTGAAGGACACCCCGGACACGATGTGCGCTTTTACAACGCGTTAGATCAGGCAAAAACGCAAGGCAAGTTAATTAGCGATATATTCGGTGATCCGTTTTGGTATTTTAAACACGCGTTGATTGACAAAGCACATCTCTGTGACACTATCTTCGCTGTCGGCGACCTTGTTGTAGATGAGCTCCGCTTTTTAGCACAACCTTTTGAGACGTTTCCGATTAACCTCGTCTATAACGGAATCCCTGCGTTTGAGATGAGTTTAGAAGATAAGTTAGCGTCAAAAGCACGACTCCAAAAGTATGCAAGAACACTGCTTGATTATCGTCCCGATTATGTGTTTACGCATGTAACACGTCTTGTTAAAAGCAAGGGATTGTGGCGCGATCTACAAGTGCTAACACATTTGGATTCGCTGCTTGCTTCTAATGGCAAAACAGCAGTTTTGTTTATCCTCTCTACAGAAATTGCCACTGGGCGACCGCATGAAAACATTTATGAAATGGAACGTGAATATGGCTGGCCCGTGTATCACAAAATCGGTTATCCAGATCTGGTTGGCGCGGAGATTGAGTTGAACAACGGTGTTTCTGCCTTCAATTTACAGTCTAAAGCAATAAAAGTGGTTTTTGTTAATCAGTTCGGGTGGAGTCAAGCCTCTTGCGGTAGTCGAATGCCGATAGAGATGGAATTTATGGATATACGTAAAGGCAGTGATGCAGAGTTTGGACAGTCAATTTATGAACCATTTGGGATTGCACAGGTGGAGCCGCTCAGTTTTGGTGCGATATGTGTTGTTAGCAATGTGTGCGGATGTTGTGGTTTCATTCAACGTGCTACAGATGATCGCGAAGTTCCCAACGTTGTTATTGCTGACTATACACACCTTAATGCTGCACCGAAATCGTTAGAAGATGTGCTGAACATCGGTTTAGCAGAGCGAACGCAGATTGAAGTTGAGAATAGTCGTGACATTGCAGCGAAACTGCTCGGTCGTCTACCACGGAAGCCTCGCGATGTTGAGGATATGATTAAAGAGGGTTACGAAATCGCCTCTCGTATGAGTTGGGAGGTTGTTGTTAAGGATTATTTTCTGCCTGGATTGAAACAGGCGTTGTAATTTATTGGTTAGTTTGATAAAAAGGGATTTATCTATTATGCAAAATGTACGTAATTCTAATGAACCAATGCCATTGGCTCCAGGCGAGAAGTTGATGACACCCGAACAGAAGTTTTTCTTCGACTTGCGGGGTTGGCTTCTGTTACCATCGGTCCTCTCATCAGCGGAAATCGAAGAGATGAAAGCGGAAGTGTATGCGGGGGCAAGACATAGTTATCAAGGGGCACTCCAAAATTTACTTGATCATCCTGCGATTGTTGGTATTCTAAATGAAATCCTTGCTGATGAACGTTTTATCTTTGATGATTGCTACGGTTTTCGATGTGAGAATTCGGTTACGACGGTCAGAAAACCTGGCTGGAGCACTTACTCTGACAGAGGGACTGCAGTGCCGCATGTCGTACGACCACCACAACAAGCAAATGCGATGCGGTATCAGGTTGCCGGTGGAAAAATATTTGCTGGACTCACACGTGTGATTTGGGAACTTGAAGAGGTGAAAGCTGGACAAGGAGGTACTACTTTTTTAAGTGGGTCTCATAAGGCACATTTCAACTATGGTGGACCGGACCCAAACCGACCGAATATTAGTGAATCTCTTTGGGAAGATAAAATAAAGGATATGATGGAGGACTATAGTTGTCCACCTGGGTCGGTACTTATTTTCACCGAGAGTGTTATACATGCCACCAACAACTGGACGAACCCTGACAATCCACGTTGTGCTGTATTTAATTGTTACAACTCAATCTGGGCGCAATGGTTTCGGTTGAATCTAAGCCATGAAGTAATAGAAAAGATGCCACCGAAACGTCAATCTTTATTCCGTGGAACATGGGCGATAGGTGGTGGTGCTGGTGGAAACCGCCAGTATTCGTTGGATAATAACACTACATAATTTTCAAACTATAAAGGAGATTTCAATGTCAAAAGAAACTTTAAAAGATGAGCCAGTACTGATGACACCTGAGCAAAAGTTTTTCTTCGACTTACGCGGTTGGATCTTATTGCCATCAATATTATCAGACTCAGAAATCGGAGAGATGAAAGCAGAAGTGTATGCAGGCGCAAGACAAAGTTATCAAGGAGCACTGCAGACCTTGCTTGACCATCCTGCGATTGTAGGTGTTCTGAATGAAATTCTGTCCGAAGATCCGTTTGTAAACGATGATTGCTACGGTTTTCGGTGTGAAGGGTCTTTTACCACTGTCCGTGAATCTGGTTGGAGCGTAACATCACGAGGTGACAACGGCTTACCACACGTTGTGCGACCACCACAACAGGCTAATGCGATGCGATATCAGGTTGCTGGTGGCAAGATATTTGCTGGACTTACGCGCGTGGTTTGGGAACTTGAGGAGGTAAAGGCTGGGCAAGGCGGCACCTCTTTTCTCAGTGGATCGCATAAAGCACATTTCAACTACGGCGGTCCTGATCCGTATCGTCCAAATATCGGCGAGTCGCCTTGGGAACAAGGCATGCGGGACATGATGGACGATTATAGCTGCCCGCCAGGTTCTGTGGTTATCTTTACGGAGAGCCTGGTGCATGCGGCGAATGATTGGACGAATCCCGATAATCCGCGCTGTGCGGTTTTCAATTGTTATAACTCAATATGGGCACAGTGGCATCGTCTTAATCTGAGCCATGAGGTTATTGAGACGATGCCGCCGAAACGGCAGTCGTTGTTCCGTGGGACGTGGGCGATTGGTGGGGGCCCTGGTGGGAATAGGGCATATTCTTTGGAAAATAACACTACGTGATCATAAGTGGACGCGAAATTGATATAAATTTAACCTAAAACGGTATGAATGCCTTATGGCATTCATACCGTTGATTTCTTGATTTGCGGTTTCTAACCAATGTAGAATATTGGACGCGTATTTGGTGTTGATTCGTCGTGTCCAAATCTTATAGATTTTACTATAAACAGATTACTTCCGTATCAACATCTTGCGTGTGGCAGTGTAGTCTCCCGCACGGAATTTAACAAAATAGACACCTGCAGCCACCTTCTCACCGAGATTATTTTTGCCATCCCAATGCACCGCACGACTACGGTTATAATAGACACCCGCAGCCCGATGCCCTAACGCCAATTGTCGCACGACTACGCCTTTCACGTCGTAGATTGTCAATATAACATCCGCTGGTTTTGCTAACTGATACGGTATCCACGTCTCTGGGTTGAACGGATTCGGGTAGTTAGGTAAGAGTGCTGTTTTAGCGGGGACTACCGGGGCCGCTGGAGCAGCTCCAATATCAACATCTATGCTAATATTTTGTGTTGTCTTTGCTTGGAGTCTGCGGAGCGGTCCGTAATCTGTAATTGGATTATACTGTATACCTAAACTCGTAAGTGCTGTTAAATTTTCAAGAGGTGTAACATCACTGATGGAATTGTTCCTCAGATCGAGTGCTTTCAGTGAAGTTAACCCAGAAAGTGCTGATATATCGCTGATGGAATTGTCGTTCAGATAGAGCTTCGTCAGCGACGTCAATCCGGAAACCGCAGATATATCACTGATGGAATTGTTATCCAATTGGAGCGATGTCAGCGACGTCAATCCGGAAACCGCAGATATATCGCTGATGGAATTGGCATGTGCATGGAGACCCGTCAACGAAGTCAATCCGGAAACCGCAGATATATCGCTGATGGAATTGGCACCCAGCTCAAGGTATGTCAGCGAAGTTAATCCGGAAACCGCAGATATATCGCTGATGGAATTGCCATACAGCACCAGCTGCGTCAGCGCAGTCAATCCAGAAAGTGCGGATATATCGCTGATGGAATTGCCACTCAGCCCCAGATATGATGTCAGCGCAGTCAATCCAGAAAGTGCGGATATATCACCGATTGGATTGCCACCCAGATTCAACCATGTCAGCGCAGTCAATCCAGAAAGCACTGATATATCGCTGATTTGGTTAGTATTGAGATCTAAGCGTTGCAGTTGTGTCGCATATTCTAATCCAGAAATATCACTTATCCCTAAATTGTTGGCAGATAGTGCTGTCAATCCTCGCAGCGCTTCTTGTGTCAGTTCTTCGCCTTCCTGCAGTCCAAGTGCGGCGCGGACTGCAGCTTGTAAATTTGCATCCGGCATCCAATCCTCCCCGGATACAGGGACAGCAGCTTTCACAGTCACAGCGATGCTCTGTGTAGCACTTAACTTTCCATCGCTTGCTGTTATTGTGATTGTTGCGCTCCCCGCACCCACAGGTGTGATGGTGACTTGTGAACCTGCTGCACTGGCAGTCACAACACGATTAGCACTGGAGTTTGCACTATATTTTAGATTATCATTATCTGGATCCTGGAAGTTACCAGAAACATTAATACTAATTGACGCATCGCCAACCGTTAGCGTGCGGGCAGAAATTGTACCGACTGGGACAGGTGCCCGATTCGCTACAGGAATAGCCACGGTCACAGAGAGTGTCTGCGTAGCAGTTAACGCTCCATCGCTTGCTGTTATTGTAATTGTTGCACTTCCTTTCCCGATTGGCGTGATTGTAATTTGAGAACCAACCACATTCGCAGTCGCAACACTATTGTTATCGGAACTTGTTGAATATGTGAGCGTGTCTCCATCGGGGTCTTGGAAGTTACTTGAAACATCGAGAACAGTAGGCGAACTCCCGACTGCCAGCGTCCGAGCAGGAATCGCACCCACTGTCACAGGCGCACGATTTGCCCCTGGCACTGCTGTCACAGTCACAGAAAAGGTTTGTGTAGCCGTAAACTCGCCATCACCTGCTTCAACGGTAATTGTCGCGCTTCCCGCACCTATCGGTGTAATCGTGACTTGAGAACCGGAAACGCCTGCGTCTGCTACACTCGTGTTGTTAGAGTATGCCGAATATGTCAAGGTGTTATTATCAGGATCGCTAAAGCTGTAAGATACCTCAAGAACAACTGGTGAATCCTCCGCAGCCAGCGTTCTATCGGAAATAACACCTACGACGGTAGGTGCCTGGTTCGCAGCTACCACTACTGCTACAGAAATAGTCTGCGTTGCTGTCAACGTTCCATCGCTCGCTGTCACGGTGATTGTTGTGTCTCCTTCGCTTACAGGGGTGATGGTGACCTGAGAACCAGACACACTTGCGTTTGCTATACTTGTGTTATTGGAGCTTGCTGAATATGTCAGGTTACCACCGTCTGGGTCCTGGAAGTTGCTGGAAACATCTAAGACCGTGGCAGAACCCCCGACTGACAACGTCCGGGCAGAGATCGTGCCAACTGCTACCGGTGCACGATTTTGCTTTACCACAGAAACTGGAACAGTCCGCGTTACGGTCAATTTACTATCACTTGCGGTGACGGTAATTGTTGTGTTCCCTTCACTTATAGGCGTGATTTCGACATGAGAACCGGACACAGTCACAGTTGCGATATTCTCATTATTTGATGTCGTAATATATGTCAAGGCGTCGTTATCCGGATCGCGGAAGTTGTTGGAAACATCTATCTGAAGAGGGGAATCACCCATGTTTAGTGTCTGTGCAGAAATAGTTCTCACTGCTACTGGTGCTCGATTAGCACGCACAGTAATAACAGCCGCTGCGGAGCAATTATTGTTGCTATTACTCTCATTTGTCACCTTTGTTACACATGCCCCGTAATAATAAACACCTGGCACGGTCGGTGCCTTCAGTTTGATGGATTCATCATCTGTCCTATTTGTGCCCAATTCTGACACAAAGTCCTTACCAACTTTTCTGTCACTTCTTGATATAAGTGCATCAGATGAACGGTAATACGTCAGCGTGGCACGAGATGTCGGTTTCCCTAATCCTTGATTACGGACAGTGGCACGGAGCGTAAATTCTTGACCAGGGTCAAGGGTCCGGCTGCTCACCGAAATAGATTCAACAAGATAGTCAGGAGCACCGGTAACCCTCACCCGTTCTTCACTGGCAAGGTCGTTTCTATATGCTTGTTCATCCAAATGATCCGTGTTATCAGTACTATGAATATTAGACTCCAACAGGGCACCATAATAATACCGATCAGGGGTCGTAGGTGCATCCACAGGAAGAGTTAACGTTGTGCTTCTCCGTTCTCGCAGGGATGGAACGCTTAGTGTTCCAGCATGTCGTATCCCCCTTTTTTCGGCTAACTCGGCTAACTCCTCAAGACTATCGTTACGACTGTCTGAATGATAGTAAAAATTCACTTTTGTTGGAGCGGACTCACCGGGACCGTTGTTGCGAATTTCAACTTCTAACTCGATTCTTTGTCCGGGGCTTACCTCATTGTCACTCACATCTAAGTCTCGAATTCTTAGGTCTGGTGGGCGGCGGAATAGTAACTGAGCACCACCAAAGGATTCTACACTCCAAGCTTCTATATCTACTTGATCCCATTCTATTTTCCACCACCTATAACCGTTTTCATCCAAACCTTTCTCTGGGAAAGGTCCATCTATGATGATTCCTGTACCACCATCCCATAACTTTCGTATTTCGTTATCGCCAATCCAAGGGTTTGATCTTAATCTAAGGCCGGGGCCTGTCAATGGTACATTTTGAATTATAACAGAAACGCCTTCTCTCAATCCTTCAGCGCGAGGGTTGCTGCGGTCAGGGACAGTAAAGGTTGGGTCCGTGTTCACAGGAGGACGGACATTAACAACACTAGTTACTACTACAGGAATTGTCTGGACTGCAGTTAAGTCCGTGTTCACCGTATCGCGTGCTGTAACTACTACTGTTGTGACTCCTGCTGCCGCAGGTGTAATTGTGATTATTGATCCAGAAACAGATGTTGTTACAATGCCACTGGGATTTGATGCTGCCGCGTATGTAAGGTTATTTTCTGAAGAGAAGTACTGTGCAACGTCTACAGTTATGGCACCACTGTCGTTTCTCATAGTTTGAGACGGAATGGTACCCACAGCTCTCGGTGGGTTCGTTACGACCAACTGAGCAGACACAGTGACGTTGAAAGTCTGCGTAGCAGTGAGTTTACCATCACTTGCTGTTACAGTAACTTGTGTGCTCCCTTCACCCGTCGGTGATATACTTACACTTGAAGTTCCTGTTCTCTGTGCATTCACAACGTTCGCATTGCTGGAGGTTACGGTGTAAGTTAAAGCGTCACCATCTGGGTCACGAAAATAACCTGATACGTCAATTGTTGTAGATGAATCACCAATCCGCAGCGTTTGGGCAGAAATTGAATTAATACGGTTTGGTCTTTGGTTCGCCACGGGTGAAGATGGAGCCTTTACGACAACAGAAAAAGTTTGTGCAACAGAGAATTCTCCATCGCTTGCTGTTACAGTAAATGTTGCCGAACCTGCTTTCTGCGGCGTAATTGCTAATCTATACTCTGATTCCTGCCATGGTCTCACCGGTAAGATCTCTATACGATCGCTTGATGTCTTGTGCAACTGTAAAGCTACGACATCAGAGTTCCGTTCGATCTCCGCGTTGTAGGTCAGTATATCACCATTTTGATCACTAAAGTACTCAGACATTTCCAACGCATGTGCAAGACTCCCTACTGTCAAAGTGGGGAGTCGGAATGGTGACTGGTTTTTTTTTTAGCGTTGGCGCACGGTTACCCACAACAACAAAAACATTCCATGTAAATACCGCCCTTCCTCCCGCTTTGGTTTCGATTGTAGCAGTTACGGTCTTTTCACCACCTATGTCCCAACCGTACTTTGTAGAATGTGTGCGTGAGGGATTTAATAACGATGCTCCCCAACCTTTTCGGTCTGGCTCTTTACCAAGAGAGTTGAATTCTATGTAGCGAATTTTATCTTCACTTTTTGCCGTGATCTTGAATGTCGTATCAACTCCTTCCTGAGTTCGCCATGTTTCTACAGAATTTAAAACTATATAGTTAGCTCCTGAAAGAGTATCAGTCCCTTTGCTTTTCTCGACGTATTTAAGATTCGGAACTACTTTTGTTATTTTTGGTGGGGGTATAGCTACATTCACCTTCCAAGTCAAAGAGTCTGGTGCAAATGCCTGATTTTTGGAGTGAACGGTAGCAGTTACTATGTAACTCCCAACTGTAGTCCATGTGTACTTAACTTTATGCTCATGACTGGCACAAAGAATAGCACACGCGGCCTCTTCTTTCCCATCTACTTGGGGGTCGCCTTCAACAGAAAATACGATTCTATCAATAGGATCTGCAATCCCAGCCCCTGTCCCTTTAACTTTAAATTCTGCTTTTTCACCCGGTCTTAAATCAATTATTTCTTCCGTTGGTTTTACTCTTTCGATTGTCACTGAACTAACAGTCTTTGGCAAAACGACAATAAACAACAGAAGACTTAATACACCAATGATATTTTTGACATTAGTAGTCTTCCAACCATGTAACAGAATAGAACATAGATACATAAAAAAACTCCTTTAAAAAATAAGAGGGCCTGAATTTTATACCAAATTAACAGGATTAATCTTGTTTTATTGGCATTAGGCAGAATACGCGTGCGGTATTCTGCATTGGTTAGGAAACCGCACCTACCGAGACAAATAGCGTTAATTTGGTATTAGGCAATCTTCAGCACAGACATAGGCGCGTTTCCAAAACGCGCCTACCAGGGCCTAAATCGGGCTTAGAAAATCCTCCAACAAGAGGATGCCCCCTTAAGTTAACAGTTATAGGGTAGGTTTAGAACCCACCCTACAATCAAATTCGTCTGCTACAAATTGCAATGTTAGAAACTTTCTCGACCTGTAGCTACGTTTTGCGCTCTGTCGGTCACCCGAATTGTAATGCTATGTGAACCTTCGGAAAGTTTGCCAGTTTTCAATAGCAGCTGTTCCTCTTTGGAATCGAAGATACCATCTTCAGGGAATATAACTTTCCACTGTTCGTCGTTGTCAATCTTGTAAACTGCTTTTTGGACAATGTTCATCTTATCGGAGACATCGCAAGTAATTTTAAATGTCCCATCCCCGTTTGGTTCAACATTGATTTCGCCAACATCAGGATCAGTATTATCCACATTAACCGGCATGCTGGTTTTTTCAGATGATTTCTCCCATCCTACTGGATTGCTCAACTTATCGGTAGCAACTACCTTGACTTTATATCTTCCATCAGCGATAGAGGTAATATCCCAATCATAGCTGGGAGTTGAGAGTTCCTTTTTAAGGAGCTTCCAATTTTCTTCATCAACAGCTTTGTAATAAACAGTAAACTGCAATACGTCCTTATTAGGATCTTCAACTTTCCACTCAATTTTCCATCTTTTAGCCGAAGAAGATGCGGATGAACTTCTACTTGAGCTGCTTGGTGACGGTGGACCGCTTGAAGGCCGTTGTGTGCTCCTACCCGCTGCACCGATACTGATCCCGGTGAACCGGGGTTCAATATTTGTTTGTGCAGATGCAAGTATGACTTTTTTCAAAACGGGTGTTTTCGCTGGGTCGGTGGTAGTGAACTTCGCTCGCCATTGGATGTATTGTCCATCAGCATTCGGAATTTGCGAACCTTCTGGGATAGTAAGTTCCTCTGACCATTTGTTCCACGTATCATCCGGTTTTCGGGTGTTACCTGAACGCGTTGCAAAGGTAAGAGAAGTGCCATCTTCAACCTGAGCTTCCCACGAGAGTTTACCCCAGCGTGACAAACTTTGTGCATTATGCACAGACGATTCAAGCGTGCCTTCCTCAACGTGTGCTGTTGTAAGCGTAAAGAGTTTACCGGGATTTCCGGCGGCGAGGATCGTTTTCATGCTATCCCCATGTTTTGTCTGGTGTATTGCTAAGATGTCCTTTCCTGAACATTTTCCGATTGCTTCAAAATCACCTGTTTCAGTGTCCACGCGATACAACTTGCCGTTACTTCCTGTTCCCACTAAAATCTGCTCATCATTTTCCAAAACGATAGCTGAAATAAGTGATTCTGGCGAACTCCATACAAGTGCCGTCGTTCCATCAGGATGTAACTTATAGATATATGATTTGTTTTCTCTTGGGGGACCGCTACCTGGTGCCTGGGGGGCAGGAACAGAGGGGCCTCTATTCGGACGACTACTGCTTCTGTCAATCGGGACTGACGTAATAGCGGTAAAATAGACATTGTTTTTACTATCCATGACAAGGTTACGTATCTCTTTCTCTTTTGCCTGGTAGATCACGTTTGCTGTCCCGTCGTCTGTGATTTTGTAGATAATTCCGTTACCGCTACTGCCAGCGTAAAATCCACCGTCATAAGCCACCAAAGACCTAATGTTTTTTTCTTCGGCATCAAAAAGAACAGTGGATTCACCTTCAGGTGTAATTTTGTAAACTTTACCTTCTGTACCTGTTACGGCATAGAGGTTTCCTGCTTCGTCCAGATGCATTGCCCACACGTACTTGTCGCCTTTGTTAAGAATTGTCTGTGGGGGAGTGTTTTGATCGGTAATTTTATAAATCAAACCATCGGGGCCTGTCCCCGCATAAAGCGTATCGTCTGGTCCGATAGCAAGACTATAAATTTCAACCTCTGGTGAATTGTAATAGAGCGTAGATGTGTTACCATCTGCGCTAATTTTATAAATTTTGCCTTCGTTGCCTGTTCCTGCATAGACGTTTCCCTCAGAATCTTCAGCGAGTGCCCATATTCGAGCCTCATCAATTTTTGAGAAACCGTCTATTTTGAAGGATAAACTGGCATCCCCCTTGCTTGTGACAGAAATATCTTTAATTTCACCCGCTTCAAAATGTGTTCTTTGATGTTGTTCCCACAACGAAGTTGTTACAGCAGAAGCGAGACTTGTGTAAATGAGGGTAGTTGCCATCAGGCTCCAAAAGAAAAAGAAACGGCGCATAAAACATTTCCTCCTGTTAATTGCGCTAAAATATGAAAACTAAAATCCTATTTTGGGTTATTGAGCATTTCTATCAACGGCTATCGGCATTGACGCACTGTTGCTGAGGATGTAATTTGTCTCAACTTTATCGGTGTGTAAAACTGTCCCAAATGTATAACCACTTTCTCCGATTCGCATAGCTGTGTTCATTACAGACATTACCGAAATAGGCAGATCGGGGAATTCCTCACCCTGAACGGTTAACCCCGGTCGCGCTGCCGAAAGTTCCAAGATGAGATTTGTGTTAGGTTCATCGCTTTGTAACAATTTGATCAGTTGGTTGATGTTTTTCGAAAGAGAAGTGCCAGGGGCACGAGAGCGCTTCCATGATTGATATGAACTTGAACTCATCGCGCGCAGCAAAACGATCCCATCAGGTGTGTCCTTCGGAATTTTTATCGTGCCTGTCAACGTCGTCGGTTGCTCAAGATAGGGGCGTACTGTAAAAGTCATTTTTACTTCTTCACCCGGACGATAGACAAGTTTATCAACCCGAGCTGTTAAAATTGAAGCAGTTTTTCGCTTATCCTCAATTTTTATATCAAAGTCTACAGACTCTACTTTGAGTTTAACATAAGGATTAGATATCAACTCCCGTATTGGACTCACGACTATCCGTGAAACGTTAGAGCCAGGGGAACCGCTTGAAGAAAACATGTTTTTTAAAACAATTTCTCGAGTATCCAAGTCCGGATGATCCTTAAGGGTAATTGTTGCCTTTGCGTTGACTGTATGGTCATTAAAAAAGAATTCCATCCCGTTAACTATATTGGAAATACCGATTCCCGTATATAATGGTGAATAAAACGGTTCTCGGATCACTTCATAGTACGCGTCATGTACTTTCTTATCAGAAGTTTGGATTTTTGCTGTTATCGGAATATAATGGTGCGTATTCGGTAGCTTTTTAATGAGTCCAGCGATTGCTGGATCTCTATCTTGCACCAAAGTTCCAATCGGTTGTGTTGCAGACGCGATTTTGGATGATCTGGAAGTGCTGGGCAGAATAAAATGCACAAAACCTCCGGAAAGCGGCATATTTACATTCCCTTCTCCACTGGCTGAATGTCCGTACGCCAATAATTCGTTGCCATCAATGTAGGTGATAGTTCCATAACCGAAAGAGCTATAGTCACCACGGACAAACTCTGTTCCGACTATCTGTCCCTTTTCTACGGGGGATTTTTTTACGCCCCCACTTCCGCCAGCTGCCTGGACAGGGACCATGTTATATCTATCAAAAATCGGTTTAAGTAGCTGCCTCGTTGTTGCGTCAAGTCTTGGGAGTGCGACAGGGATTGCCAACCGTAAAGAATACTCAGGTGTACTCAGATTGGATATTGATGGATGCGTATTCTTATCAAGAGAATTTTGCCTCGGCACTCTATCCGCTTCCGGAATAGGTGAAGGCACCATATTAAGACCTTCCGATACATATTCGGATCCGAAATCAAAGAATTTCGCCCCTGCATATCTGAGGTTGGGTGTCATGCCGCGCTCAGCAACTTTTACCATTTGTTCTATGGGTGTTACACCAAAGAGATTAGCATGTTCGCGCTGATTGTAAGCACCAAGTGATAGTGCTCCCATGAGTCTACCATCAATGTAAATTGGACTGCCGCTCATACCGCCTGCGACACCGGTGCGTTTAAAGTTATCACTAGTACCTTTCATCCATACGACATGCCAATTCGGGGAAAAATTGTACTCAACACTAACAACTTCACAATCAAATTCTTCAACCGTTGTTCCAGAAAAAACAGTGTAACCTTTTCCTTCCATGCCCTGTTTCACTTGGGACAGCGGCATAAACTTATCAACGTCCCATTTAATCTGTGCATTCGCGTGGAGTGCTGCTAAGCAAAATATCACAAATGCACAAAGCAAAGCCTTTTTCACTACGTTACTCCTCTTTGATTTATTTGAAGATTGATTATCGTGTGGACAAAACTAAAGATTCAGCAAGTAGAAACTAAGTGATTTTCTTAATAGTTAGGGGTATATAATGTTTTACCACACAAATGATTTACGTTATCAAAAAATCAGTTTATTTTGTTTATAGTGACTTAAGATAACATATTTGCCTGAACCGTGTCAACCAAAAAGTATTATTATTTTCCGAAATATTTCCGCGTAAAAATATCACCCTAAACTTTTTGGCAAAATGTCATAGTAACTTTTCAATCGCTGATAGTTGATAGTCCCTATCACACAATATCAGTAGTATTATCCATTTTCTATCAACTTTGAATAAAATTATACCAGATTTTTTACTGAATTCCCAATATTTTTTGAGAGTATCCGTTTCCTCTTGGACCCAAAATTATACACACCCCAAACCAAATGAGTTTTTACTGGACATTCTTTTTCGAATGTGGTATTATGGTTAATATGAATTCAATAATAGTGTTTGAGCAATAGAAGGTTGTATAGGTTTTCCACTCAACATTTCTATTAGGCAAAATCATGTTTTATCACACAAGTTGATAAGGAGAAAATTAATGTTTTATTCTATTTTTCACCGTTACTCTGCCTATTTGGCTGGACTCACTATTCTCTTGCTAATGGCAATATCAATGCCTGTTCTTGCAGAAGGAGAAAAAGTTGAATGGGGCACCTCTATTGAGGAAGCAACATCACAAGCCGCTGAAACCGGCAAACCGATTATGATGGATTTTTATACAGATTGGTGAACTTGGTGTAAGCGGCTGGATGCCGACACATTCACTGACGCAAACGTAATCGCCCTCTCTGGAAAGTTTATTCCCGTTAAAGTGAACCCGGAAGATGAGGAACATCCTATAAATGCCGAAACAGGAAAAAAATATGGTGTTAGAGGTTATCCCGCCATATTATTCATCAGTCCAGATGGTGGTCTTATCAAATATCATTCTGGATATGCGCCACCTGAAAAATTCGCGCCTGTGATGGAAGAAGCGCTGAAAAAAGAGGTGGAATTCCAAGAAAAGTTGGCAAAATTGAAGAAGATGCCAGAGGATGTTACACTAAACCGCGAGATTGCGATTCTCTACCTAAAACGTCAACAAATCAAAAAAGCATTGCCGATCAGTCAAAAGATGCCGGATGATGTTGAACTAAACCGAGAATTCGGTATTTACTATCTTGGCAAGAAGGAATTTGAAAAAGCGCTTCTGATTAGTCAAAAGATGCCGGATGATGTTAAGTTGAATAATGAATTCGCTATCGCGTACTTGGGGCAGAGAGACATAGAAAAATCTCTCCCGTTCAGTAAAAAAGTCTTTGAAAAAGACCCTGAGAACGAATCGGGACTTCTTCCTAATTTACACATACAATACGGGATTGCTTACGGCAATCAGATTCGGAACAACGCGGAAGATGTTGCAGCAGAAAATACTAAAATGGCTGTGATGCATTTTCAAAAGGTGGTCGACACCTATCCCAAAAGCGATGTTTATGAATTGGCTCAACTTTATCTCGGTGTAACCTATTCAATTTCAAAACAGTACGACAAATCAATTGAAGTGCTTGAGAAATTAGTAAGCCATACAACAGATGAACGGATGAAGCAAAATGCTGAAGCGAATTTAAAACGCGTCAAGGAATTGGCTGCGGAAGCAGCCCCTGAAAGTGATAATTAAGTCTGCAATTTGGTAACTTCCGTAGGGGTCAGAAACCGATACTGCCCCTGCGGGAGATTGCCTAACCTTAATGTGCCGATACGTGTTCGCTTCAAACGGATGACTCTATGTCCAACCGCCTTAAACATTAGACGTACCTGCCGTTTTTTCCCTTCGTGGATAATCACTCTAAATTTCGCAACTGCACCATTTTTATTTTTCTTGCTATTAGTAGTAGATTGCTTAGGGGCGGTTTTTACATTGAGTTGTTTAATTTTCGCTGGTGCAGTTTTGCCACTGGAAATTGCAATCCCGTTCCGAAAACGTTCGAGTGCACGTTGGCTTGGAACGCCTTCCACCCATACAAGATATGTCTTATCAATCTCATGGCTGGGATGCATCAAATGATTGGCAAACTTTCCATCGTTTGTGAAAAGCAGAAGACCTTCAGTTTCTAAATCTAAACGTCCCACTGGATAAATAGATTTCGGTAAATCCGTTAGAAGATCCATCACGGTAGGACGACCACGCTCATCCCGACGGGTTGTCAAATAACCAGCAGGTTTATTCAACATGAGATATATCCGTTCAGTGAGCGGTTCAACCTGTTTCCCTTCAAACGCGATACTATCCTTTTCTACGTCAATCGGGTGTCCGGGAATGAGGATCTCTATTCCGTTAACAGTGACGCGCCCCTCACGAATTGCCCGCTTTACTGCACGCCGAGAGGCGATACCTGAGGTTGCGATATATTTTTCAAGCCGCACTGTTGACCCTACCCATGACTACAATTCTATTTGCCAATTCCGCTCTGTTGCTATGCGGCGGAGTTCCCGATCCGGGTTTACCGCTACAGGAGTGCCAAACAATTCCAATTTGTATACATCTGAATGATGGTTACCATACGCATAAGAAGCGCTTAGGTCAAACCCATGTGTTGTCGCGAGGTCTTTTGCAAGGGAGGCTTTATTTTCCGCATAAGGACGTAACCCAACACGTTCTCCAGTAAACTTCCCATCTGACACTTCCAGCTCATCCGCAACCATGATGTCGGTCTCAAAATGTTCATGAAAGAGTTCTACTAAAAACGATAACGAACCAGACATTAATATGACCGTTCGTCCCTCATTGCGGTGGGTCTGGATTAGTGTTGAAATGTGGGGCGTTATGCTATCACGCAGTGAATTGACAAAGCAGTCACGCGCAAGTCCACAAAGGTGACGCTGCTCTAAACCAGAAAGATGAATTTTGTTCGATTTTGCTTCAGTATACGATCTGACCTTCAAAAAATGGGATGTCCACGCAAACAGATTTGAAATAGGAATTTCGCCATGTTTTAGCAGATGCTTTAGAAAAACTTTCTCCGAAGATTGACTGATGAGTGTCCCATCAAGATCGAAAATAGCACATGTTTTTTTCATTATATCTTTTGTCCTAACGCATTACGGTATGCTTTGACTGCAGCTTCTAAACCGATATAGAGCGCATCCGCCATTAAATGGTGTCCAATAGAGACTTCAAGTAACCCAGGCAATTGCTGCATTAGAGGAAGATTATCAAGATTGAGATCATGTCCCGCATTAGTGCCAAGCCCTAAATCCAGTGCTTTCTCGCCAGCTTTCTTCAAGAACGAAAATTCGCGTGCAATTTCCGCTTCTGTCTCCGCCATCGCATAAGGGGCGGTATAGAGTTCAATTCTATCTGCACCGATATCAAGTGTCCGTTCTATCTGTTCCAGATCAGTTCCGCTGAACAAGCTCACACGGATACCCGCATTTTTCAGAGAGGTTATGATGGGTTTCAACATATCGCCATCTTTTCGGATATTCCATACGGTGTGACTGGTGATCTCTCCGCTCACAACAGGCACGAGCGTACATTGTGTTGGGCGCACATCTGATACCATTTCAATAAGTTCTGGGCGTGGATCCCCTTCAATGTTATATTCAATGTAATTATTTTTTTTAGCGTTTATATCTTTTAACCTTTGGGCAATTTCATAAACATCTGTTGGTTTGATGTGACGTTGATCTTCGCGTGGATGCACTGTAATGCCTTGACACCCCGCATCAATGCAGGTGTCAACAGCAGTTAGGACATCCGGGATGTCACCGCCTCTCGAATTTCGTAATGTTGCGACTTTGTTTACATTGACGCTTAGACAGATCATTTTTCTCCTTTTAGGTTACGGAAAGATGCCGAGTTGCATATAGGATTGTGCAATTTTATGAATAGCATTGATAAAAGCAGCTGTCCTACTATCTACAACATCCCTTCCGTGTTTCAATCGAATTTCACGAATCTCTTGATATGCGTTTATCATTGTATCTTGAAGTCCTGAGTTGACCAGATCTGTTTCATCGGCACCGTGCACTGTCTGCCGTTCATCGTCAGAAAATTGGTAGCCGGTTGCTTTTTCAACAGCACGAAACATTGCATTATATGTGCTTTCTTCATATCGTCTGGCAAGTCTACCGAATCCGACGTGTGAAAGATTGCGCAGCCATTCAAAATAGGAAACGGTAACACCTCCCGCGTTTAGATAGGTATCGGGAATAATCAGGACACCACGTTTTTGGAGAATTTCATCAGCTTTCGTCGTTGTAGGCCCATTCGCGGCTTCACCGATAATACGTGCTTTAATATGCGGCGCGTTCTCTGCTGTAAGCTGATTTTCTAATGCAGCAGGTACAAGTATATCACACTCCAATTCTAAACTAAAATTCGGATTTTCAATAAATGTCGCATAAGGATAATCCCGAATTGAACCGGTTTCTTCGCGAAATGTGGATACCTTTTCAAAATCTAATCCCTTCGGATTATAGATAGCACCATCTATTGCGGCAATGCCGATAACTATTGCTTCAGCCTCAGTTAAGTATTTTGCGGCATGATACCCGACGTTGCCAAAGCCTTGAAGGACAACGGTTTTTCCGGGTAGTCCGGGGGCAAGCCCAACCTGTTTCATGTCATCTTCATAACTACATACCTCTTCTAAACCGAAAACGACACCGCGTCCTGTAGCCTCTTTTCGTCCTTGAATTCCGTTCTGCTCGATCGGTTTTCCCGTAACACATGCGATAGCATCAAGCTTGTCCGAGGACATCGTAAGATACGTATCAAGAATCCATACCATCTCCTTTTCACTGGTGCCGAAGTCTGGTGCTGGCACATCCACACCGGGGCCGATATAGTTTTTCTGGATCAGTTCATAGGTATAGCGGCGAGTGATTCGCTCCAATTCACTCTCCGAGTACTCATTTCTATCCAGCTGAATGCCCCCTTTTGCGCCACCAAACGGGACATCTACCAGCGCGCATTTGTAGGTCATCAAGGCAGCAAGCGCCACTATCTCGTCTTCGTTAACAAGTGTACTGTAACGGATACCACCTTTCGTTGGAAGTTTATGGTGACTATGTTCAGCGCGCCAGCCATGAATCGTTTGAATGGTCCCGTCGTCACGTTTGATTGGAAAAGTGAGATGGCAGGAGTTGTTACAAATCTTAATCTGGTCCAAAAGCCCCTGTGGATATTCTGTGAACTGCGCTGCTTTGTCAAAATTCCTGTTCACTTTTTGGAAAAACGAGAGGTTTTCTGCCATTATGTCAACCTTTAGTGCGATTAAGAAAATTGTTTGTAACGGGATGCTTCAAGATAAATTAGGTAATCTTCTATATCAAAAGGAAAAATGAAATAACTTACCGTTGCCTAATATATTTTTGTAACCTTGCGTCCGCTTGAACTTCTCCAACGTAAATGTCACCGTGAGAATCAACCCAAATACCGTGTGGGCAAGCGAAAAATTCCCCAGCGACGGTACTACCACGCTCACTCCCCCATTGAGATACTACCTCTCCATCCAATGTCATGATTGTTACCCGTTGGTCCAGTTCAGCAATATATACCAAGTTGTCTTCGTCAATAAAGATAGTGTCTGGTTCCAGCAGATCGCCCCATTCCTCAATATATTCTCCATCTAAGGTGAAAAACTGGATACGATTGTTACTTCTGTCTGCTACCATGACTCGATTGCGAGGGTCAACTCGGACACAGTGGGGCAGGTCAAATTCGCCTGGCCCCGATCCGGGTTTCCCCCAAGATTTAATCAACTTTCCATCGGGCGAGTATTTGTGAATACGTGCGTTGCCGTAGCCGTCGCTGATGAACATCTCACCATCAGGCCCAAGTCCTAAATCTGTTGGTAAATTGAAGGGGTCACCTTCTGCACCAGGCTTATCCATTGTGCCAATAGTCATGAGCAGATCGCCATCTGTTGTGAATTTGTGCATAACGTGCGTTTCACGTTCAACACAATAGATGTTATCTTCGGCATCAATGAAAATACCGTGTGCATCTTTGAGGATATCATCACCCCAAGAGGTTAGGAAATTACCCTCCCGATCAAAGACCACCATCGGATGTTCGCTTCGGCTATAGACATACACACGGTCATGAGAATCAACAGCGACAGCTGGAATCCATCCAAATTCATAGCCATCGGGTAGTGTCCACCAATTTTCCTGCACCGTATACTGATGTGTTCCTTGTCCAAAAATCATTAAGGTCTCCCTATTTAAAATTAATTGTGAGTTATTTTAACAGATATATTGGCATATATCAAGGGAATTTAATTGGATGTGTCCAATTTTGACATTAACCGCCCCTTCTTGGCAGAGGGCTTTGTCTATCCACAGATTCAGTGATTTAATCCCCTTATCAGGTGACTTTCAGAAAATGCGTAAGTCCTGTTCAATTATAGTAGAATCTAAAAACACGTGAGCACTTCAAATGGACTACCTATCTCAACACCCACTGCTGGCGAGGCGGGGAATGCCTAAATGGCATTCATACCGTTGATTTCTTCCTAACCTCGCCAATGTCCAAATAATTATAGGCTTTACTATAAAAGACTATTGGGAGTCTCGAATCTGTTGCAGTTAAAAAGTTTTTTCCCAAACTGGTGCGATTAAAAGCCAGTTCCCTCGCTTGCGGGGGGATAAAGGGGGGTCCCAGTTCCCCCGTTAAGTTTCTATTCCAAACTGGTGCGATTAAAAGCCAGTTCCCCTCGCTTGCGGGGGGATAAAGGGGGGTCCCAGTTCCCCCGTTAAGTTTCTATTCCAAACTGGTGCGATTATAGTAAAGCCCATAATTATTTAGACACTTTTGCCCTTATCCGCTCTCCCCTTGCTTGTTATTCTTAGCCCCCCGCTTGCGGGGGGTTGGGGGGCGGGATAAAGGAAGCTTTTCGTGTGTCCACTTAATTGTCGATTCTACTATAAAAGGAAATGTTCATCGATATGGAAAAAGAAATTACCGAAGTTTCTATTCCAAATTGGTGCGATTAAAAGTAGTTGACGAACAAGATTGTATTGACGTTGTAACAATGTTTCTATTCCAAATTGGTGCGATTAAAAGAGGAGAAAAAAAGATGAATGAACACATCATTCTAACGTTTCTATTCCAAATTGGTGCGATTAAAAGTTAGCATTCAGTACCTAAGTACCTATGGAACGATTGAGTTTCTATTCCAAATTGGTGCGATTAAAAGTTGCTTACGAGCCCTATGCAAAAGCGAAACAAAATAGTTTCTATTCCAAATTGGTGCGATTAAAAGCCGGACACAGGTAGACAACCAATAACCACAAAAACGTTTCTATTCCAAATTGGTGCGATTAAAAGGATGGGAAATATACATCAGGATGATATTAGAAGATCAGTTTCTATTCCAAATTGGTGCGATTAAAAGTAAAAAAGGCTAAAAAACAACGTTATGTATAATTAAGTTTCTATTCCAAATTGGTGCGATTAAAAGGGCAGCAGGTAACACGGAAGCCTTTAACGTTATAGGTTTCTATTCCAAATTGGTGCGATTAAAAGTAAAATTCTTTGACATTCCGATTGAGACTCTTTATACGTTTCTATTCCAAATTGGTGCGATTAAAAGAGGTATATATGGCTAATCAAAAACGATCCTGATGAGCGTTTCTATTCCAAATTGGTGCGATTAAAAGGTACACTCTCATTTCAATTGACAACAACTTCCAAGTTTCTATTCCAAATTGGTGCGATTAAAAGCGGATCTCCGTTCTGATCGTCGACTTCAACGATAAAGTTTCTATTCCAAATTGGTGCGATTAAAAGACGATCACCGAGGGTCTAACACCCAGCGCGGATATTGGTTTCTATTCCAAATTGGTGCGATTAAAAGTTGCGTTGAACCCGCGTGTGTCGAAGTTTTCGAGATGTTTCTATTCCAAATTGGTGCGATTAAAAGCACATTTGCTAAATCACGTTGCGCTCTGCTATGGTCGGTTTCTATTCCAAATTGGTGCGATTAAAAGTCAATATCGGTCTGTTGAATCAGAAATCCAAGCAATGTTTCTATTCCAAATTGGTGCGATTAAAAGACGGATTGAAAAAAAGAGATTCATATTTATGCGACACGTTTCTATTCCAAATTGGTGCGATTAAAAGAAGGCATTGTCTCACCGTGCTGTTGATAGCGGTGAGGTTTCTATTCCAAATTGGTGCGATTAAAAGTTGTTCAGCCCATACTGGTATACCCGAAAAGAAATCAGTTTCTATTCCAAATTGGTGCGATTAAAAGGCACGGGGCAATAAATTACACATCAAATCAAAATAGTTTCTATTCCAAATTGGTGCGATTAAAAGTTATACAGAATTTGCAGAGGAATTTTAGACCGCGCCATAGTTTCTATTCCAAATTGGTGCGATTAAAAGTTATGCGGAGTTAGGGGAGAATAGGTCCTTTACACGGTTTCTATTCCAAATTGGTGCGATTAAAAGGGATCACGCAAGGCCCCTTGTTCCTGTCGAACTTCAGTTTCTATTCCAAATTGGTGCGATTAAAAGCTGTATCAATAGCCCCTCTCTTAAAGAGTATCACGTGTTTCTATTCCAAATTGGTGCGATTAAAAGTTTGATTTTAGGGTGAAACATCACGGCAGAAATAAAGGTTTCTATTCCAAATTGGTGCGATTAAAAGGCTGTTAAGTCTGATTCCTTCGCGGGAAAGGACTCTGTTTCTATTCCAAATTGGTGCGATTAAAAGTTATACCAAACACTATGGCAGCATTTAGAACGAGTTTCTATTCCAAATTGGTGCGATTAAAAGTATATACCGACCAACATAGACCCCCATTGACTTCGTTTCTATTCCAAATTGGTGCGATTAAAAGATAAAAATTTTATATCTGACGAGCATTCTTCGTCGTTTCTATTCCAAATTGGTGCGATTAAAAGTTACTTACAAGTGTAATGAAAAAGCTCAACATTACAGTTTCTATTCCAAATTGGTGCGATTAAAAGGTGATTTATTTGATTACAGGCTATTATCCGAAGAATAAGTTTCTATTCCAAATTGGTGCGATTAAAAGCTACGGAGCCACATTTTGCCCTTGCTAAGGTAACGGGGTTTCTATTCCAAATTGGTGCGATTAAAAGCTAACTCCTCAAGAGACGACACATCGTCACCAAAGAGAGTTTCTATTCCAAATTGGTGCGATTAAAAGAGACTCAACCCCAGTATGATAACCATAACTATCTACGTTTCTATTCCAAATTGGTGCGATTAAAAGACTTCGAAGTCTCAATCGCAACAAAATAAACAATAGAGTTTCTATTCCAAATTGGTGCGATTAAAAGTTGAACCTTCTTTCCTTTGCTATGTCGCAGGTGTCTCTGGTTTCTATTCCAAATTGGTGCGATTAAAAGTTGTTTGGATGAATTATTAGAGGTTTCACATGCAGCGTTTCTATTCCAAATTGGTGCGATTAAAAGTCGCAGGTGAAGGATCCATCGGTGCCACTTACAATCGTTTCTATTCCAAATTGGTGCGATTAAAAGTGCAAGAATTTTCCACTGGCAGACTGAGTGCCGAGTTTCTATTCCAAATTGGTGCGATTAAAAGTTCGTTGCCGGTGTTGGTGGCACAATCGGATCTGAGTTTCTATTCCAAATTGGTGCGATTAAAAGTTGTGCTAACCCTCTCGCTCCGATATTTCCATCATACGTTTCTATTCCAAATTGGTGCGATTAAAAGGGGTGCCGCGTGAAATCTCTTTCGTGCCGTTTCCTGGTTTCTATTCCAAATTGGTGCGATTAAAAGGGCGAGGTTTCCTAACCTCGCTAATGGAAAAATATTAGTTTCTATTCCAAATTGGTGCGATTAAAAGTTTGTCAAATAAAAATGCATAAAAAATGCACTTTTTTGTTTCTATTCCAAATTGGTGCGATTAAAAGCAATTCAGTGTTTTCAAGCGAAACAACGAAGGCGTTTCTATTCCAAATTGGTGCGATTAAAAGCTTCTTTTCTCTTCTGAAAATTGCCCCCCCTGCGGGGGTTTCTATTCCAAATTGGTGCGATTAAAAGTTGTTTTCGGTGTCCCACATTCACGGCACGAAAAAACGTTTCTATTCCAAATTGGTGCGATTAAAAGTTTCCTCAGCACCCACAACCTCCATCGTCGGCACCAGTTTCTATTCCAAATTGGTGCGATTAAAAGTCGATATTAGGTGCACGCCCGATTTATTTTTCAGGTGTTTCTATTCCAAATTGGTGCGATTAAAAGTTTGGCTGCTTCAGCATGCGGCACACAAAGTATCTTGTTTCTATTCCAAATTGGTGCGATTAAAAGTGATAGACTCATATTCCTCAAGTGCAGCAACCTTTTCGTTTCTATTCCAAATTGGTGCGATTAAAAGGAATGTTCATAACCGTCAACCTCATCACAAACGATAATGTTTCTATTCCAAATTGGTGCGATTAAAAGTCGCAAATATAAGGATTACACAAGGATTGAAAAGCAAAGGGTTTCTATTCCAAATTGGTGCGATTAAAAGAATTCCCGTAAAATACCACGTGTGCATGCAGTAAAAGGTATGTTTCTATTCCAAATTGGTGCGATTAAAAGCAGAATACAATCAAATCTCTGATCGCATCGCACCGAGTTTCTATTCCAAATTGGTGCGATTAAAAGTTACGATTACACGCCAACCGTCCGCGCGTTGTACTACGGTTTCTATTCCAAATTGGTGCGATTAAAAGATCTGATGCTGCTATGATTCTGGCGTACTCGGTATTGTTTCTATTCCAAATTGGTGCGATTAAAAGTGAGGGGGACGGAAACCTTGAGGCACTCGATGATATAGTTTCTATTCCAAATTGGTGCGATTAAAAGTTCCATGTCGTGCAATGCGTTGTTGATGTCGGGGTGTTTCTATTCCAAATTGGTGCGATTAAAAGTCCGATATGGTGCGGGTGTATGGCCCGAAAAAGACGGTTTCTATTCCAAATTGGTGCGATTAAAAGCTAACCAATCCCCCATATGTGAGAAAGTGTCAAGTTTCTATTCCAAATTGGTGCGATTAAAAGACCTCCTTCCAGCCTATCGGTATAGTACCCAGCGTTTCTATTCCAAATTGGTGCGATTAAAAGTTGCGATTATTTTTATTGTTGCTTTGGCTGCTGTTGCAGTTTCTATTCCAAATTGGTGCGATTAAAAGTTAGTAGGAGGTTTTAGAAAATGGCACGTCGTCGTCGAAAGTTTCTATTCCAAATTGGTGCGATTAAAAGGTGATATTACCACTTTGTCGGAGGATGAGATAAGAGTTTCTATTCCAAATTGGTGCGATTAAAAGAAGTGACTGCGATGATAGTCTCACTTACTGCGTTGGGTTTCTATTCCAAATTGGTGCGATTAAAAGTGTGTCTTTCTTTGTCTGTGCTTTGGCTACTGTCGTTGTTTCTATTCCAAATTGGTGCGATTAAAAGTCAAAAGATTCGTTCTGTAATAGAGCAACAAGCGTTGTTTCTATTCCAAATTGGTGCGATTAAAAGGCTATTGAAAAATAACATTAATATGATAGCGTACCTTTACAGTGATTGTAAAGGTAATTTTTATTTTGATCGGATTAAAGGGATGTCTGCTGTCGACCTCCAATAGTGCTAATTCTCTGGGAGGTTGACGGATGCCTTTATATCAAGGGTTTAGAGGCAATTTTGGGTGAAATTCACAAAATTATCCAGCACAATAATAAACAATTCTGAGGGGTCGACAGCAGGACATCAACACAGATTTGGTGATAACACCGGACTAAAGGAGGTTTGTCGCTGGGTTTTTGTCTACACCCATCACCTCTTTTGTCATCCATTTTGCATCACGTAGTTGGTAAATAATGACAGAGTCCTTTGTTGGGTCGGTGATTTCGGCTAACCCGGATTTGACGCGAGCGAACTGTGCCTTTGTTAATTGTCCCTCAAAGACTGAGTTTTGTATCCAATTGAGGTGTTGACGGAGATATTTACAGACTTTGGCGACACGTTTTACCTCTATGTCGTAGACGAGTATGATATACATTTTGGTTAATTCCTTTGATAAAATTATCTTGCAGGTCGCGATAGGTGTACTCCCCGCTGGCGAGGTTTCCTAACCTCGCACTCCTACCACCACAGGCGAAGTCGCGATAGGCGTACTCCCCGCTGGCGAGGTTTCCTAACCTCGCACTCCTACCACCACGGGCGGAGTGCTTGATAGGTCTCCATGCCGACAAGGTGTTTGATAAGTTTGTAACATTCCAGTCTAATGAGTCTCTGATACGATACATGGCGATTTAGTTTACGATGTGAAACGGTTTGCTTGAGTTGTTCATCAAATGCGGCGATAAAGGTTTTGCGTCCCTGTTCATTCAAGTAACATTCACCGACTTTTGTCTCAAAATGTTTTGATTCGTTGAGTTGCTGGCGGTTGAATAGGCGAAAAATAATTCTGTCAATGATGAGCGGTTTGAAGATTTCTGCGAGGTCAAGACTGAGAGAAAAACGGCGTTCGCCGGGTTCGTGTAAGAAACTGATAGTCGGGTTAAGTTGTGTGCGATATATTTCTGTGAGGCATGCGGGATACATCAATGAATTACCGAATGAGATGGCGGCATTGATTGGATTGTCTGGAGGACGACGGACGCGCCGTTCTAAAGGGGTTTTCAAGGTCAGAATGGTATTGAAAGCGGTGTAATAGATGTCTCGCATGCTGCCTTCATAGCCCATGAGTTCGTTGGTGTTTTTGGCGGATTGAGATTTTTCAAGAAATGTTTCAATCGCCTCAATTTGCGTGCTGCAATCTTTTCCACGATTTGTGTGATACCGCAGAATTCGGAGCATATTGAAAGCTGCGGAGGCAACAAATTCGCGTGCTATGACCATTCGTTTGGCAGGTTTTTCGTAGTGCTGCACCTGTTTAACAAGCATCGAACCGGAGTTGAGATATTCTCTTGGGGAGTAGCTACCGGAGTAGTAGCCGTAATAGTTGAATACGTGGAACGCTACTTTCTTTTGCGCAAGGAAGTTGAGTAGTCTGGTGTTGAGGTGTTCTGAGTTTTGCATTTTTATGTTTCCTTTTTCATTTGTTGTTAGGATCAATTTGATTCCAGCTTGGTGCGATTAAAAGACGACTATTCATATAACGGTTACACATACCGCATGGCAAAAATTTGATTCCAGCTTGGTGCGATTAAAAGTCTATGAAGAAAATTATACCGTGCCTGTTTCTACCGAGATTTGATTCCAAACTGGTACGATTAAAAATTATAGACTGGTATGTAAAACGGACCTATGAAACTGAATATTGATTCCAGATTGGTGCGATTAGAAAAGTTCACCTCACGGATTCGGGCCCTATCCGTCTTTGTCGTATTGATTCCACATTGGTACGATTAAAAGCGATAAAAACGGAAACAAGATAGCAGATGGTTGGGAACTTTTGTTTTGATTCCAGATTGGTGCGATTAAAAGTGTATACTGGGAGTTTTACGTTTAGATCGGTCATTTAGCATTGATTCCAGATTGGTGCGATTAAAAGCAGGAGGTTACAAAAATGATTATTATAGTTTTTGAAAACATTGATTCCAGCTTGGTGCGATTAGAAATTGTCTACTGGTATGTGAAATCTCCAAGTGAAACTGGATGTTGATTCCAAACTGGTGCGATTAAAAAAGTTCACCTCACGGATTCGGGCCCTATCCGTCTTCGTCGTATTGATTCCAAACTGGTGCAATTAGAAGATCATCTATACGACTTCTATGAGAACGACCTAAACGAGTATTGATTCCAGATTGGTGCGATTAGAAGCGGTATTGACCCGTATGATTTTTTAGGGTTTTATTTATATTGATTCCAGATTGGTGCGATTAGAATGAAGTATAAAATGTTTCGCGACATCTTGACCAATAAATGTATTTCTTAACAGCTGTGATTCCAGATTGGTGCGATTAGAAGTTTGTTGTCAGAATCGCGGGTTATGCGGATTTGTCGGGTTCGCTATCGCTCTACCTATAACTGGCAACTTAAGGATTTTCCGAATAGGAGTCATCCTCTTCAGTCCCGTAGGGACGATATGTTTATAGCCTTATGTTCAACTACCCTCTTTAGTCCCGTATGAAGATTAATTTATTAATTCGGTAATTTTCTATCCGCACGAGGCAGGTGTCCTCCCCCGCTGGCGATGTTTCCTAACCTCGCCAAATTACCGATTTATTTTCTTAAACTTCATTAGGGACGATATGTTTATGGACTTTTCATTGGTCCCACATATCGTTCCTATGGAACTCAAGAAGGGTGGTGATAGCGTTTTCTATAAACATATCGTCCCTACGGGACTGAATGTGGGACAGTCCCAATCGCCATGCCTATTCAGAAGGGTTTTTAGGACAAAAAATATTTTCTTAAGTTGACAGTTATAGGTTTCACTACCGATCTACCCGGTCTACGAATCTAATTGTTTGAAATTGGGTTTTTATTTACAACATTCCGATGCCCATATCTATGAAGCTTTAGGATGCCATTACCCTTCGAACAACTGACTCGAATTCCTCGGGCGACACGAAAAGTATAGATGTTATTGAACCCTTGTAAAGGCTTAAACTTAAAACCGCCTTCAAGTCCTTCCGTTGAACCGTTATTCTGTTGAAGGCGAAACGAAACTGATGCCAACGTTTCTTGTAATTTGACACAGGCGTCTGGATCATTAGTATCATTATAGTCTTTTATACAAGAGTTAGCGTACTTTAATCGTGGAAAATGCAGTAATTCATCTTTCAATAAGTCTGCTTTTGTGCGATTCCAAATCAGAGTTCCCCAAGCGGATAATCCTGCAACAGTATTTCCGTTATCTGTTATCGGTTGAAGCAATGTTTCAGGGATACCATCAAGATTTTCAACAGGATATATTTCTCCAGCTGCCATCATCGCAAATTTTGTCAAATGATCTTCAATTACGGTAGTATCAATCTGAATTGGTAGGCGCGGGATCTTGATTAGGTCCGCTGTTGGTGCCTCAAATATGTAGATAACCTCATCTGCATAAAATGCCCCGAAAGTGTTCATATAACCTTGTAAACTTTTGAAACCACCAACAAGATTAAAAATTACATAATAACCACTACCATGTCTTGGTACCGTATCGTCGAGCCACTTAATGAGTGCCTTTGTTCCTTCGGTGAAAGACGTAGTATCTTGTGTTGATAATCCTTTAGGTGTCTCTACGGATACTGTTGCGCCTTGATCTTGAAGGAATTCGGCAATTAGGTTACCTGTTGTTTGCCCTTGGGCTGTATCAGAGCATATAAGATAGTGTTGATCGTTGCTGTTATCGGGTAATGCCCCTCCGTATATGCCATAAATACCGTTCAATTCCGCACTGATTTGGCGGTTTGTTTTAACATCATTTTTCAGGAGTTTTTCGAGTGCGCGTTCTGCAAGTGTGTCAATTACTTCTTTTGTTTCCTCCGGCAACTCAGCCTGTTTGAGATTTGCTGAATCCCGCAGTATCCTCGCCCAATCTCTTGCTTCGTCCTGGTTTTCTCTATTTATGGAATTTGTGAGAATACTGGTTCCAACGGTTGATACGATAAAACGCATTTTTAGTCTCCTTTCATGCAATAGAATCATGAATCCTCTACTGGTGATATTTTGACCCAACCGAGTGGGGCGATTGGGTTTTGTCCGCGATATAAGATGCGGCGCGTTTTGGGGAACTCACGCTCATCGTATTCTCCGCGCTTGCCACGACTTTCACCCAACCGAAAACGTTTTTGTAGATTTAACAATAGATCTTCAGGAGCTTCTTCAGACTCCGTAAACGCAGATGTGACAGTGTTGGACTGGTATCCGGTGCCCCATCCTATTTGCAAAAAGAACGCCCCTTCTGGAAGGGTGGTATTTTGATCGATTAATGCATCATACACTTCAGGGATATTTGGAAATTTATAGTAGTCAAAGAAATCTTGTTCACCCTCCATAAGTGCGTTTGCTTCGGATCGGCACACTTCTGCCATATCTGTAAGTGTTTTTTGTTGTTGTTCGTTGAAATCGAGGCGGGTTTTCTCGCGTTCTCGAAAAAGCAGATCGTCGATTTTAAGGGTAAACGTTAACGTTTGCTTGGACTGAATTTGTTGGACAAAGTTTTTGTATTCTTGTCCGTTGTCAATTTTTTGTACAAGTTTGTTGCTTTGATCGAGTGTAATTGTCCATGCCATTCCGATTTCAAGCGAGTTGCTGTCAATCGGCTCCGTATCACTGACTTGCAAAGCGCGGAGGAGGTCATGATTTGGGTCTTTTCCGAAAGCATCTCGTTCAATTTTGTTTGCTGGTGTTTCTTTGCGCGGGTTCCCGCGTGCGCGTTGTTTTGAAAGATTGACGAGGTACTCGAGATTATTTTGAAAAAGGGTGTCATCTTCGTCAATAAGATGTGATAAAAATGCGGTTCGAAGCGCACCTTTGATGCTGCTACCGGGAATATAAGGGCGGTTGCCAACGGATTTCATAGCCTGTCGGATGTCAGTTGTTTCTGGGTTTTGCGCACATAGGATACTATAGGTGGAAAGGTCATCAGCATTCATGTTGCGCTGATGGAGATGATTTTGCCATCGGAAGTCGCGTTGCGACATTTCGGAGGTTAACGCGTTGATATCAGCATTCGGATGCGCTAACACCTTATTCAAATCAATGTGGTGCCATCTGCCGTTATCGTAATATCCGTCAATTTGGTTCATCGTTTCGCCAGATCCGATGTGGACAGGGGTGATGGTCTCAAGTTTGTATTTCTGCTTCATTCGGATGCTCCTTTGATGCTGACCAGATCTCGTAATTCGGTGCGGTTAGGAAACCGCACCTACCGGTTTCGATATGTCATTGATACCGATTTGCCATGCATAGCCGTAGCGATAAACAGGATGCGGATAATCCTTCGGTTTTAAATCTACTAATCTGCCGATGGATTCATCACATGTGTTTAAGATGGAACCTTCTGCAAACATGTGGATATGTTGGCGGAAATCGTTGCTACCTGTGGTACTGACCCACCCGGTGATTGGGGTTAGGGTATAGGCAGTCCTACCTATTCGCAGTTGCGAAAGTTGCGCTTCGGATTTTGGACATATTGGGGAAAGCGTGACAAATTGGTCGTTACCTTCTGTAGCTGGCAGTTGAAAATTAGTGGCAGGTTCAAAAGCAAACTGCCCGTATCCAGCGTTGCGTTCACCACCGATGCCACAGTCTCCAAGTACGCGGAGTAAGGTCTCAATTTTGTGCTTTGTTGCGTCGGAGTCGTATTTTGCGGCGAACCAGAGTCCGCATTTTTTGTTGAATTGGACGGTTTCAACGTGCCAGATGCTTGATTCATCGGTTTGCCGGTCAATGGAAACCCGCGGGCGTGTCTTTTTTTCCCAAACGATTGGGGCATCATTCATTACCTTATTCAGTTGATGTTTTTCATCGGTACTCACCCAAATATCTTCACTGTTAATCAAGTTCTGTTTGGCAAACGGGGGTGAGGTTCCGGTGATAATGCCTTGAAATATGTCGTTGGAAACGTACTGTACACGTTTGCGTTTTTTTGCTAAAGAAGGGTGATCCGCACTCTCTTCATCGCCAGGACGGTAATTATGCATCAACGGTTTCGGGAAAAAGTAGACTTGATCTGCAAACGGAAATGCAGATGTCAGCGTGATCGGGAGCGATCCGCTTTCTGCTGTGTATGGATTGAGAAACTCGGTGAGGCTTGCGGTGTTGTAGAATGTCGCCCACGTTTGGCAGATCGCTGAAAATAGGGTGTCTGCGGAGATATAGGTCTCCGTCTTCTCTAAACCGAGGCTGCCTGTTTGGGCTGCCCCAGTGGCGCGCCCAAGATGGAGTTGGGTTTTGAATGTTAAGCGATAGACGGTAGTTTCCATTTTGTACTATTCTCCACCGATAGTATTTAAAATCTTAGACGTATACTCTAATCCGCGTAAGGTTTTAATATCGGTATTTTCAGCGATAGTGATGGGGGCGACATTCGGGCCCTCATAGCATTGTCGGGATTTAAAGGTCATGGTTAGGTTCTCAAATGCTATCTGCCCATAACCGCGTGAACCAGAACCGCCGAGGTAGTCGTCTTCAAGAAGTTCTATGCCAGCGAGAACATTATTGAAATATTGAATTTCATTTCCCAGCTGATTGTGCTGACCATTTTGGTTCAACGTGTAAAGACTGTGAATAATCTGAAACGGACCGAAGGTTGTGCCTGCGGGGACACGTTCTTGATGACGTGGCGTTGCGGCGGAGGTGATTCGGTCTATGGCGACTTCAGTTTTGATTTCGGTGAAATCAGTATCAGTATCAGTTCTATTAAGTTTGTCAATCGATTCCGCGGTCAAAAAAGTGTCTCGCACAATGACTCTGGCGGGCATCGTTTTGCCACGTAGCTGCCCCTGTGGTGCAACGCCAAAGACTTGACACACGTCACACGCATCGTAATCTGATGGTATTTTACATTCGTGTACCCGAACATCTTTCCCAACAGATTTATTCAATTCCTTACCAAAATGTCGGTCAAGCAAACTGCGCATCTTGCCGCGCAGCGATGAACCGGGGATGTAAGGTTGACGATTAAAAGCGTTTCGTATAATAGGATTATCGATACCGCCGATGTCTAATTCACCTGTGTTTCCTCCGATATGTAGGCCTGTTATTGCTTCAATTGTTCCTTTTAGTATGATTTTACCTTGTAGTTTAATACTTGGCATAGTGTTCCTCCTTAATCTCCACCGAATGCTTTATGGTAAGCGAGAATTGCTTCAAAAAAATCTACGAAATTTTTGAATTTATCAGTATTATCAACATGGTTGATGGCCTGTGTTAGCACATCTTTTAGGGCTTCCACTTCTGGTTTTCGGGCTGCAGCGTAAGCTAATTTCGGTTTCAGCATGATCAATTCGTTTTGGTTAAACTCTTCACTCATCTGAATTTTCTTAACTGCGCCGTATACTTTTCGGATTTGAGAGGTTTTGAGGTTTCTTGCGAGTTTACGTCCTAAATTTTCAGCTGCGGTGACGAGCGGTTCTCCGCCTTTTTCAATAATCTCTGAAATATCAACTTTTTGTTGCGCAACGGCTTCTACTTCAACGTTACTTGCAGTTGGTCCTCTCTCACCTTGCGTAATTGTATATGAGGTAACTTGCTGTCCTTCTACGAGTTGGTCGAACTGAGAATTTTTTAGTGCCCTCTGACTAAAGTGGACATCTTTACCGCCATCATCTGGCTGTATAAATCCGAAACCTTTCAGCAAGGTCTTTATTTTTCCTGTTGGCATGTGTATCTCCTTACAGGACTTACGCATTCCCCCTTGATAAGGGGGGTTAGGGGGGGTTAAAAGTCCTTATTTTCGTGTTTTTAACCCCCTAAATCCTCCTTATCAGTGGGACTTTTGAATACATTGCGTAAGTCCTGTCCTTAGTTAGCTTGTAGTAAAGTCGTATGTCGGGAAATCGAAGTTCCCTCCTACCTATTTCTAATACGTAATGCAGTCCATCTGGTAATGACATGGATGAGTTCTTCTCTAAATTGAGAGGAATCTTGGTGGTTAAGTTCCTGTTTTAGTTCACGCAGAAAATCTTTCTGTTCGTCATATTTGTATCTCGCTTGTAATCTATGGAAGTAGTAGAGTGAACGCCAGGCCCATCGGTGCTGTTTTAGTTCTTTTTCCGAATAGATTTGGCTGAGGCGTGTGAGAAAATCACGCGGTAGCTGGTTTCGTCCTGTTAATACGTTTAAAAACTTTTGATGCCATTTGCGCACGTCAGCGAACTCTTCCCACTTCATCGGTTTGCGTAAAAAGGTGATAGCGTTCTTGTTATCATCAATGTTTTTCGCGTCCTTTTCTGCATCACCACTCATGTCCGCAAACTGATAGAGTGGAAACTTCATGTGTTCAATGGCGATTCCACCTGAAAGCGTGACGTGATCACCCGTGATGAAATGGCGAAATTCGGATCGAATCTGTTCGGCAATCTCAGGTAATGCGCTCCAACCGCCAACAAGGAAAAGATCATCGCCACCAGCGTAGATGAGTTCAAGTATCTCTCTATCTCTATTCTTATTGTGTTCTTTGCAGAGGTAGGGAACGTATCCTTCAAAAAAGATCTTCATTTCTCTGCTTAAAGTTGCATGCCGCGAGATAGTAGCGTTCTCAAGTTTATCTTTGAACACGGTGCTGAGGTCATCGACATCCATCCGCAGTGCGCCGAACCAGTTAACACCTTCGGAGGCGTTTGCGAGGTAGTCATAATCTGCTGTTTCCTCCTCTTTAGTTCGGGCAATGACGGGATGGAATATGCGGAAATCGTAACTCATTTCAGTGTTTTCCAGCTGGAAGTTTTGTTGGCTATCATCGTTAAGAAAATCTATGCTGCCAATTCGGTAGACGACGGTATTCTCAGTTCCTACTGGTGATTGGGATGGTATATCACCCATATTTGTACAGATATGTATATCCAACCCGAACATCTTAATCGCATCATGCCAATAGGGGTTTTCTGAAACGTTTGATGCTGTCACATGATGCGTTATCAGATATTCTGCATTCCGCAATTGTTTACCGAGGTCATCAAATTTCCAGTTAATTTCCTTGCTTTCGTAGGGTTCAAAGAGGTTTTGAAACATAGTCTCGTTGCCCATGTCCGACCATTTTTGTTGTTTTCTTTCATTCACCCTTTCTGCAACGGCATCCCACTTATTTGAAAAATTGTTGTTTGTAAAATCGTTTGCTTTTATAGATATATCGGCTAAAATGCAAGAGATACTTCCGCTATGCAGTTCCCATAATTTTTGTGAGATTTGTTGACAGAGTGTGTCTAACTTTTCTTTTGCTGCAGTGTAGGGGGCGAGGATGTAGAAATGTCCACCACTGGCGAGGATTAGGTTCGTGATGGGTAGGTCAAGTTGCTTTAGAACCCAGTGTGCCATTGCTTCTGTGAGTAGTTGCAAGTAGAAAGAACGACCCCGCAGTTGGTTGGCGGCACCGTCAGAAAGGATATGATAGAGAAAGTCCTGTATACCAGAGATGTCGCCTTTGATGAGTGCACAAATATTGCGCTCGGATTCTTTCGGATTGGCAAGGAGTTCGTCTATTTCATCGGCATTGGTGAGTTCGGTTCTGATGCAGGCGGCGATGGCTGCGGTTGTGCGGAGATGGTCATAGAGTGAAATATCTGGGATCGTTTTTACTTCGCTCTTTTCCCAGGGGGTTGCGGATGGCATACGTGATGTGTATTTGCGGAGTAGCGCAACTATGGTTTGATAATGTGCTGGTGCGTATGTTTTACCTTCTGTTACTTTACAGAACGCATCGGTGAATTCTTTCCATAAATCTGCATAATCCTTTTGATCTACGCCTGCGGTTTCCGTTGGGATGATGGCATCTCGGTCAAAGTTGAGTGCTGTGAGTTTGTAGCGATACTCCTTGTCCTTATCTGCACCTTTGAAGCGTGAGGGGATAGAAACGAGTGGGGATTGGACGAAATCCTCTGCTCCTCTCTCCTCACCTTCGCGTTCGGTGGCGGAGAGACGGTCTGCTAATATCACCTGTTTTTCTATGAGATTGTGCCCATCAGTATGGTGGTTTCGGATGGCGTTTTTGAAGATATCTCCGCAGGGGGCAAAGAAATCAGGAAAATCTTGGGTGACGAATTCGTAGCTGTGTTCTTGGTGTTTTGTGTTACGTTCGGTAGCACGTTGTCGGAATTTACCAATGTCGTGGAGTAGTGCTGCGAGTGGTAGATAGTTTTGTTGTTTCAATGTGGTTTGTCCTCTTGATTTTTTGCGGTATCTTATCATAAATGCCTGAATTTGGCAAGGTTTTTCATCAGATTCCAAATTGGTGCGATTAAAAAATGGTCACCGGAAGGCAAACACATTGCGTGTCGAGTGTATTGATTCCAAACTGGTGCGATTAAAATATCTATAGGAGGATAATTTGATACAGCAAACGTTGTATTGATTCCAAATTGGTGCGATTAAAAAGCGATATAGCGTAACGTTTCGTCCGAATGGACAGGAATCATTGATTCCAAACTGGTGCGATTAGAAGTGGCATTTCCGTTTCGGGTTCAAATCAAACTTATCAGCATTGATTCCAAACTGGTGCGATTAAAAGGGAGAAGAAAATGAAAACTTTGAAATCAATCAGCATCGGCATCGATTCCAAACTGGTGCAATTAGAAAACAAAGAGAGAAACAATGTTTGATAAACAAGACAATATTGATTTGATTCCAAACTGGTGCGATTAGAAGTCATTGACCTATACGTTCCCAAGTGGTGCCATCAGTGTGCGTTGATTCCAAACTGGTACGATTAAAAATTTGAAAAGCATATCAACTAAATATTAAGGGAGGTAAACATTGATTCCACATTGGTACGATTAAAAGTGTTCGATTTCGTAAACTGGACCTGCCCTACAAGAACGTGTTAACATGATACAGAATTTATACTGGACCAGTCAAGCAAAATTTCACTAAACTTCTACCATGCCGAACCCCGCACTGTTTTTATCGCCAAATCCGCATTCATAGCCAACCTGAATCAGTGCTGAACTGCCAGAGACGCTAAATGGACATAATATCCCGCGAATTTTGATACCTTTGAAATCTACTAATCGGGTGACGCGTCCCTGTTTCCTGCGGATATAAGCCTTATCAAAACAGAATTTCAATGCATCGTTTTGTGGTGCGCTTCCGTGGACCGCTTCGTGTTTGCGGATGAGATTTTGACGGATGAGGTTGGAGAGCTCGGGGTCGTCAGGTAGGCAGTAGTGTGTGCGGCGTTTGCCATCGTCTTCACGCACAGCGGACATCACAATCGGAGAGAGACAACGGAAACTCATCTCATGTTGAAAACGCGGGAGACGCGGGATGGTCACATCTTTGATTTTGAGTTGATGTGATCCGATGGATAGCCTGCCTTCGGTTAGGAGTGTATCGGCAAAATGGGATAGGAATTGTTCGATTGGGGAGGAAACGAACCATATTAAGGTAGAACGAAAATGTATTTGTTCACCTGTGATGCGTCTACGTTCTGCCATGAGTTGTGAGAAAGTGAAGAGTTTGAATCGTTTTCGAGCGGCTTGATAGCCTTCGTCGTGTAGGAAGTCAGCGTATTCAGGGTTTGATTCTGAAAGGAATCGATAGATTGCGCCGACGAGAAGGTGGTTGTAATTGATGGGTAGAGTGATCTGCTTGTCTACGTCGACAAGGATTTGGATTCGCATCAGGTGATCTCCTTTAAGGGCGATTCCATCTATGATAAAATGTATAGTAAAACTTACAATTTAATGGGATATTTCTGTAGCGCAAACTGTTAGTTTGCGTCCCATCGGCACAAACTGACAGGTTGTGCTACAACTTCTATTGGCCGCTATGTTTCCAAAGCAGGTTTATCAAAGTATCCGAATCATTTCAAAGTTCACTATATTTTCGAAGCGCGCTTATCCCGTAATTTGTTATTTTATCATAATATCACGTTGTAGGTGCAGTATCAAGTGGAATTTATACGGACTCTAGATTGCTTGACACTCCGAAACATTTCGTGGTATATTATTGATAAGGAACCTCCTATACAAGAATTAGCTTAGTTTTCGTTGCAATAGGAAATTTGCAACTACCGGTGAAAAGAGAGTTCAATTTTATGAGACTGCACCCCTCCAAAATATGGCAATACCAGAACCCCGATATTGATACGAGTCTCACACTTGCGGCGGAACTCAGTATCACGCCATTGGTTGCGCGCCTTCTTGTCAATCGCGGCATAAAGACAGTCGAGGAGGGGAAAACGTATCTCTATCCAACTTATGCTGATCTTCATTCTCCGTTTGATATGGCAGATATGGAAAAGGCAGTTGAACGAATTCGGGAAGCAATCAAGAACGGTGAACAGATATGTATTTATGGTGATTATGATGCGGATGGAACAACGGCAACTGCACTATTAGTGAATGCATTTCGGCATATAGATTTTCCAGTCCAATACTATATCCCTGATCGCTATGATGAAGGATACGGTCTCAATGAAAATGCGGTTAAAGAAATTCATAAAAATGGTTGCTCATTGATGATTACTGTGGACTGTGGTATCACCTCAATTAACGAGGTCAAACTTGCCAATGAACTGGATATGGATGTGATTCTCACCGATCACCATCAACCGCCAGCAGATGCCCCGCCACCTGCGTACGCCATTATTTCACCGAAAGTTCCCGGAAACGAATACCCGTACACAGATTTAGCAGGTGTCGGATTGGCATTCAAAGTTGTGCAGGGTTTGATAGAAGATGAAGAATTTCTCACTTCACTGCTTGATCTTGTTGTGTTAGGGACAGTTGTAGATATTGCCCCCCTTACCGGTGAAAATCGGACGTTGAGCCGGCTTGGGTTAGCAGAGATTAGCAAACGTCGCCGCATCGGCATTCAGAAATTATGTGATGTAGCAGGTTTTACGGACAAGCCGCTTGTGGGTAGTTCCCTCTCGTTTGGGTTGGGACCGCGCCTAAACGCAGCTGGGCGGTTGGATACGGCAAAAAAAGTGGTGGAACTGCTCACGACCGAGTCAAGTGAAATCGCAGAGCAGCGCGCATCCGAATTAGATACCTGTAATCAAGATCGTAAAAACATTGAGAATGATATTCAGGAAAGTGCTGTCGCGCTGCTGAGTAAAGATGAGAACCTTGAACAGACAAAAGGTTTGGTAGTTGCAAGTGATGCGTGGGGCAAACAAGCTCAGGGTGTTGTGGGTATCGTTGCATCACGGTTGCTTGAACAGTATTACCGTCCTATTTTTGTTCTGGCAATTGATGGCAATGAAGCGACAGGGTCCGGGCGTTGTATTGATGGGATGAACCTTGCCGATAGTTTGAACAGTTGCTCTAATTTACTCATCAAACATGGCGGGCACAAAGCGGCAGCAGGACTTACACTGAAGACAGCGAATATTCCTAAATTTAAAAAGGCTTTCAACGAATTTGCATGCGAAAATCTTAATGATGAAGATTTGATCCCTAAGCTGGCTTTGGATTTTGAAACAAACCTCTCGTCGCTATCGTTAGAAACCTTAGAACAGTTTGAGATATTGGAGCCGTTTGGTGGGGAGAATCCTGCTCCTCGTTTTGTCAGTAAGGGGTTGACAATTAAAGGTCGCCCCTCCCTGATGGGAAAAGAGAAGCAACACTTTTCAATGTTCGTCAGTGAAGGATCAAATCCTAAAAAAGCGATTGGTTGGCGAAAAGCACAACATGTGACAACACTGAGTAGACCCAACATCTCGTTAGATATTGCATTTTCACCAGAAATCAATGATTTTAACAATATGCGTTCTGTCCAACTCATCCTTGAAGAATTTCATGTTGGAACTAAGGACCGTACCCCAAATTTGGTGATCTATCCACCTTCTGATATTCCTTCTTTTGGAAGAGTTGTAGACCGTCGCGACGAAAATAAAAAAGAGTGTCTCTTAGCGTTGCTAAACAATGAAACACCGTGTATAATATATGTGCAAAGCACTGAGAAAATGAAGCAGTTATTAACAAGCGTGATTCCAGAAAAAAGATCAATAATTGGTAGGCACGATGAGACAACCACGGAGGCGGAAGAAATTGAGCTGCTGGAAAAGCTGAGGAGTGGTCTGTTGAACGGGGTTGTTTCCTCTGATGTGTTTTCAGCGGCTGCATTAGAAACTGTGCCTATTGTAGAGGAAGTTGTCTTTTGTCATTTGACTGCACAACCTGAAGATTTTTTGATGCGGTGTAAACCTGTGGCAAATTGCCAAAGTACCACATCTCTGCATCTGCTTTACAACAAGGAATCAGATGTGAGGTTGCTGCAAGAATGGGCAGAACGCACATATCCTGACAGAACGTTGCTCACGGAGCTTTACCGAAAATTGCAAGAGACATCCAGAACAGATTGGACTGACTTGGATACGTTCATAGAAGCGTTTGACATCAATTCAAGACGTGCTATTGAAACGGGGTTAACTATTTTTGAAGAATTGGCATTATTAGAAAGAAATACCGAATCTGAACAACAGTACGTCAAACTTTTGCCTACCCGTAAAAGTAATTTAGAGAGATCAAAAACATTTCTGAAATGTCAATGGCTGAAACAGGCAAGTCAAGACTTTCTGAAATTTCAACTCCATGAAAACACGCAGCAAATTTGGGAACGGATAAAAGATGAGTTTGGAATCTCTGATTCAAAAGATTCAGAAACATAATCCAGAGGAAGAAACCGATTTTGATTTCCTCAAGACGTGCTATAGCTTTGCTGAGAACGCGCATAAAAAGCAGCTGCGCAAATCTGGTGAACCGTATTTCATGCATTGTATAAGGACAGCTGAAATACTCGCGCAACTGCGATTGGATATAGATACGATTTGCGCTGGGTTGATGCATGATGTATTGGAAGATACCGGTATCACGCGTATAGAGTTGGAAAAGCAGTTTGGGAAAAATATCGCTCATTTGGTTGAAGGCGTAACAAAAATCGGGCGATATAAATTTAGCGGTGGTCAACGCAAGCGGCAAGCCGAAACATACAGGAAACTCTTATTAGCGACTGCCGAAGATATGCGTGTTATTCTGATTAAACTGGCTGATCGACTCCACAATATGGAGACTTTGGATTATTTATCCGAAGAACAACAGCAACGGATTTCTAAAGAAACACTTGAAATATACGCACCTATTGCCCACCGGCTCGGTATTTGGTCTATGATGAGCCGCTTAGAGGATCTCTCATTTAAATATCTCTTACCTGAAGCATATAGAGAAATTGCGGATCTCCTGAACGAAAAATTAGATGAACGGCAGGCATATTGCCAAAACATGGAAACCATAATTCATGCTGAACTGAAGAGGCACGGAATCTCAGCAAACGTGAGAGGACGGACGAAGCATATTTATAGTATTTATCAGAAGATGAATCAGAAGGGAACGCCCTTTAAAGATATTTGTGATTTGGTTGGACTCCGCATCCTGGTAGAAGACGATTGGAATTGTTACAGTGCCCTCGGTGTGTTGCATCTGAGATGGAATTATCTTCCAGATCGCGTCCGCGATTGGATAGGACAACCGAAAAAGAACGGGTATCAATCGCTACATACAACGATTTTAGATAATGGGAAACCGATTGAGATACAGATTCGGAGTAAGGAGATGCATCAGATAGCGGAAAACGGAATCGCTGCGCATTGGAGTTACAAGGAAGGTGTACCGACTACAAAGGAAGCACTTTCAATTTTTGCGAATTATAAAGAGATGCTTGAAGACATACAAGATACGCAAGATGTTCCAGATCGCTTCATTGAATCCATGAAATTGGAGCTCTTCCAAGATGAAGTCTACGTTTTTACACCGAAAGGAGACATTCTGGCACTGCCAGTAGGTTCTACAGCAATTGATTTTGCCTATAAAATACACACCGACATTGGCAACACATGTTATGGCGCAGAAGTGAACAACGTGCTTACACCGATACGTGAACCGCTTCAAAACGGTGATCGTGTTCGCATTCTGACGAGTACTAAAACCGCCCCGAGCCGGACATGGCTACGTATTGTAAAAACAGCCAACGCCCGGAGCAAAATACGTCATTGGTTTCGCGACAAAGATAGGGCGGATGCGCTTGAATTAGGAAAGAAGTTTCTGAAAGCTGAGCTGCAAGTGTCATACTTAAACGCCAACGATTATCTGAAGTCACCTAAACTACTTGAGATTGCAAAGCAACTCGACCTTGAGAGTGTTGATGAACTCTGCATTCGGATCGGCAATGGGAATGAATCTGCCACACAAGTCGTAAATCGCTTGAAACCTGAAAAGGTAGAAGTAGTGGCGGAAGATCGAACAGCAAAACGGACAGAACCGACTATCCAACTTGAAAACGGCATTGACTTAGGGATGGTTCGGGTCATGAAATGTTGTCATCCAATACCTGGGGATGACATCGTGGGTTACCTCACACGCGGGCGTGGCGTATCTGTTCATAGGGTTGGGTGTGTTCGGCTACTTGATGAACCTGAGCGGTTCGTTGCTGTCAATTGGCAAGCAGTAGAAGGCACAAATTACCCTGCCCAAATATTTATTGAGTGTGATGACAAACCTGGAATGTTAGGAGAAATTACAACCGCTATCGCCAAATTCCAGGTAAACATCCGCGAAGGTAACTTTAGAGCTTCTACCGTAACCAGAATTGATGACACCGCTGCGGATTATTTTATGTTGGATGTAACTGGGATTGAACAGTTAAAAGAGGTGATGGATGCCGTAAAAAGTTTAAAAGGTGTGGAGAGTGTCGTCCGAAAAATGTGAGGTTCACACTTCGGACGACATCCGTGAAATCACTTTCGTAACTTTGCCGCTACGAATGCAGGACGTACAGACCCGAATCCGCCTTGGTCCATCTTCAGTCATAGTGCGTACACGTTGAAGGTTTGGAAGCCAACGGCGTTTCGTGTGCCGGTATGATGCACTGATTTGGTTGCCTGTGCGTGGTCTTTTTCCACATAACGTACATACTCGTGACAATTTGAATGTCTCCTTTCTTTAAATTTGAATACATTATAAATTTAACACTTAAAGGATACCATATTTAGGTGGGCAAATGCAAATTTTTCTTTTAAAAAACCATTTATTTTTATTATTACTGATTACAACCGTCTTATTTAGCTGTGGGCAAGGGGAAGTTGAAACACCAAAACCAGTAGTTCAACCAGAACCATTGCTATACGGTACTGTAGCAGGAAAAGTCCTTGATGCAAAAACAAACAATCCGATTCCGGGTGCTGTCGTGAGTTTATTTGGTTTAGAGGTGAAAACTGAAGTTGATGGAATCTTTGTGTTTCATGGCATACCTTATGTAGAGGAACAAAACCTAACTGTTCAAGATCCCGATTATCAAGTTTACACACACACATTTACGTTAAACCAAGCACGTTTGACAGTCAATGCAGCGCTAACACCTCTCAAAGACCCTACAGATGAATTGAATGCGTTTCTTGAGAACTTGTCGCAACTGCTTGAGTCATTAGATTCGGAGAAGCTTGAGGCAATTGAGGTGCTCTTCTCTGAGTCTTATGTTGCGTCAGATGATCCTGTTACAGATTTCGGTGTCAGATCGGGGGTAATTCCTCCAAATTACGAAGGTGTCCTTCCAACTTTCACAAATGTGTTTGAAAAATATTCTTGGTTAGAATTTGTGTTTAGGGACAGGGTGATGGATATAACGCATGCAAGAAAAGCGTCAATTGAATTGTTTTTGAATGTAGACTCCGAAAATGCAGAAAATGGGAATCTGAGCCATCTTGAGGCAAAATGCAATTTTGAATTTCGACGTGAAGGTTCTGATTGGAAGATAGTTTACTGGCAACTTTTGACTTTAGATATTCGCTTGTAACAGGTTTGCTAACGCAGCGAATTCAGTAATATCTAACGTTTCAGCACGCCGTTGCGGTGCGATTTTTAATGCTGTAAACGCTGCGTTCAGCGTCTCTGCTGATGCGAATCGGCGCAACGAATTTTTGAGCATCTTTCGCCTTCCCCGAAACGCCTCCCGAACAATTCGAAAAAAATACTCTTCATCGTTTACTGTGACACGCGGCTTCTCACGCATTGTTAGTTTTAGTAGGGCGGAATCAACTTGTGGCGCTGGGAAAAAATTATCAGGTGAGAGTATCCCAATTAAGGTAGTATCAGCGTAGTAAGAAACACCAATAGTCAACGCGCCGTAGTCCTTCCCACCGGGTGGCGCGACAATCCGTTCTGCTACCTCACGCTGCATCATTAGAACACAAGTGCTAAGTTGATTTGTGTGTTTTAGAAGCTTCCATAAGATTGGCGTAGTTATACCGTACGGAAGATTCGCTATAACCTTTGGACGAGTATTTGGCGGGAAAAGCGATGGAAACTCTACTTCAAGCACATCGGCGCGGACAATTTGGACATCCACGTCAGTTGAAAATTGGGATTCTAATTCTGCATACAATAACGGATCAACTTCAATAGCTATGACAGATTTCGCATGTTCAGCTAAAACTGCTGTCAGGCATCCGAGACCGGCTCCGATTTCTATGACTACATCTGTCCCAGTGACTTCGCCTGCTTCAATGATAATTGATAAAACATCGGGATTGATGAGAAAGTGCTGCCCTAACTGTTTTTTCGGGTGTGTGCGGTGCGTCTTTAGAAATGCTTTCGCCTGTTGCTGAAGTGTCATCCGTTCATGATGTGCCTTAATATCATTCATGTGTTTGGAATTACCAAGCAGAAGTTGAAGTTGCGTTGAAACAGATACTATTTTCCCATCAATTTCACAACACGATCTAAGATAGCGTTTGCGACCTCTTGCTTAGAAAGAAGCGGGAGTTGTTCATAATTGCCCGCTTTGTCAAGCAGCGTTACAATATTTGTATCGCCTGCGAATCCAGCACCTTCAGCGAGGATGTCATTAGCAACAATGAGGTCACAGTTTTTACGAATTAACTTTTCTTTCGCGTTTTCAAGAACATCGTTAGTTTCAGCAGCAAAACAGACGGTTAACTGATGCTTTTTACTTTCACCGATTGTCTGTGCAGTATCTGGGTTTTTCTGTAAAGCGATATTTAATGTATCGGTCCGTTTCTTGATTTTGTGCGGTGTCCATTCTGCTGGACGATAGTCTGCAGGTGCAGCAGCCATGATAACGATGTCTGTTTGCTCAAACTTTTGTAGTACTGCCTCATGCATCTCTTGTGTTGTTTGTACATTGCAGATTTCAATTCCTGTTGGAGGTGGAACTGTTGTGTGTCCGCTAATTAACTGGACAGTTGCGCCTCGGTGCGCTGCTGCTTCAGCGAGAGCATAGCCCATTTTTCCGCTTGATCCGTTTGTTATAAACCTAACTGGGTCAATGTATTCGCGAGTCGCCCCTGCTGTGACAAGGATTCGTTTTCCATGCAAATCTTGATGGAGGTTTAGAATTTCTCTCGTGCGTTCAAGAATTACATCTACCTCATTCAAGCGGCCAATGCCTTGATAGCCGCAGGCAAGATCACCGCTCGCCGGTTCAATAAATTGGATGCCATGCTTGCTGAGTGTATCTATATTCTGTTGCACAAACGGGTTTTGATACATGTGTCCATTCATTGCAGGTGCCACGAGAATGGGGCAATGGACAGAGACAGCGACAGTAGAAAGCGCATCATCAGCGATGCCGTTTGCCATTTTTCCAAGTATATTTGCAGTTGCTGGAACAATGGCAAGAAGGTCAGTACGGTCAGCCAGATCAATATGTGGGGGTTTCCAATCTTCACCCGTGTCAAACAGGTCGAGTAGCACGGGATTCCGTGACATAACTTGAAATTGTAACGGATTTATCAAGCGGGTAGCGTTTTTTGTCATTACGACGTGAACAACAGCACCCCATTTGACCAATTGACTTGCATAATCAAGCGATTTATGAATGGCAATTCCACCAGTAACGCCTAAAAGGATAGTTCGGTTTTTGAGTTCCATGGGAAATCGGGATTACAAATCTCGCCTATTGGGAATATCAAAAGATTCGATAAAGGTTGCTATTTGCTCAAGGTTTAGACGGCATCGTTCTGCAGAAATAATGGCTTGAATCTGAGAAACCGCCTGTTCTACTCCGTTTTCAGGATTGATAACACAGTAATCGTAATGTGTAATCTGGCTAATTTCGGTTTTGGCAATCTCTAATCGGTTTGTGAGTTCTATCTCTGATTCGGTTTTTCTGCTGCGTAAACGTTTTTCCAGAATAGCGAATGATGCTGGAATCAGAAAAATCAGAACACTTCTTGCGGGGGAAAGGTCCTGTTTTCGGACTTGTAGCGCGCCGTTTACCTCAATCTCTAAAATTGTGTCTTTTCCCCCCTGACGCGCTATCTCTATTTCAGATTTTGGTGTCCCATAGTAGTGCTCACCATATTTTGCCCACTCTAAGAATGCATTTTGTTCTATCTGTTCCTCAAATTGTGTAGATGTGAAAAAATGGTAGTCAACACCGTCAATTTCACGAGGGCGTGCAGTGCGTGTTGTGGCAGAGATAGAAAGCCGTAATGTACCATCCGTTTTGCACAATGCATTCGCCACAGTACTTTTGCCACACCCGGAAGGTCCGGAGATGACAACGACTAAATTATGGTTTTTCAACGGTGTGGTAACCATTTCGGAATTGAAAAAGTTAATCTGCTGCCTCAGCAAGTTCTAATAGCACAGGTGATTCAACGCGGATAGCATCCTTGATACATACCTCTTCACACAACTTGCAGCCAACACAGTCTTTCGGTTTGACTAATTCACAGATACCGAAGAAACTTTCAGCATGTTCGCCAGTTTCGGGGTCTTTCAGTTCAAGACATTCCCACGGACAGATGTGGACGCAGAAATCGCATCCAGAGCAGAGCTCTTCATAGATAACAGCAATAGGTCTATGTGTTGGACGCCGAATAAATTTACATACTTCACCGAATTGGTCCCGAATTGCTTCTACCGGACACACCATGCCACATGCTGTACAATCAATACAGACATTCGGATCAATGATGTGTAGCATATTCCGATCGCCGGTAATTGCATCCACAGGGCAATTGGTTAAGCATGCCATACACCCGATGCATTCGTCAGTAATATAATACGCCATAGAAACGGTACCTCCAGATTACTTTTATTTTAACATAACTTATTGAAAATGTCAAATTGATAATTTTTCAGGGTTCACGGGGTTATTTAGTTGAAGGGTGGTATTGCGTTTTGTGGCACAAACTAACAGTTTATGCTACGTTCAGTGGTGCATAAATAATTCCGATTTAAATATGTGTAAAAGGTAGTCCGCACACGCCATTGGCCCGTTCTCAAGTTCAAGTAGCACAATCTGTTAGATTGTATCTGCGAGTGCGTAAACAGACAGTTTGCGGTACAAGGAGAAATGGCAGTGGAACTGAAGTCCGTTCTTGTCTGTGTTGAAACACCAAATAATTATGCCCATCCCTCAAATACTTAAGCTTTATGTAAGCGCGACGATCGAAGACTTAAGTGTATTAACGCCGCATATTTACAAGATAAATCCCCCCTGCTACCAGAACAGAACCTGTCAACAAACTAAACGTTAATTCATCACCTAAAAGCAGGTGACTAAATAGGACGCCCGATAGGGGTGTAACAAAAAAGAGTACGACAAGTTTGCTTGCACTATATCTTTCAAGGATTGATGTCCACGCCAAAAAGCAGTAGCCAGCGATAACACCCCCTTGATAAAGGAGCGCTGCGCTGCCCGCAAGTGTTAATTGGAATGTTTTGTTGCTTTCAAACAGTAAGCTCAGGACAGCATAGACCGGCAGGCTCAAACTTAAGTACCATACCAAGAGACGATACGGATGAATTGATTGGATTAAAAGTTTCGTCACGACCACTCGTAGTCCTAAGAAGCATCCGCTTACAAGCACTAAGAGGTCTCCAAGGATGCTAATTTCACCGTTTCCGAGATCCGGCGCGACGGTTACGAAAACACCGCCGAAAGCAACGATGATTCCTAATGTTTTTGTTACAGAGAGGCGTTCCCCCGGAATCCAGAAATGTGCAAAAAGGGCTGTAAAGAATGGATATACGTTAACAAAGATAGTTGAACGTGAGGCTGTCGTAAACAGGGTGCCGATGTTCAACACAATGATTTGAGATATGAAAATCGCGGTGAGCAATAGCAAGCGGGAGAATTCGCCTGGGTTTAACCTGATCGGAATTCTACGATAAAGTGTCCATCCACCGACAACGACGAGACCGATAACAAAACGCAGAAATGCTAATGCCATCGGGGGCATGTCGTCTAAACCGACTTTAATCGCAAGCGAATTCCCACCCCAAAGAAAAGCGAGGATCAAACTGAGGACAATAATCTTCGCGTTAGGGTCTTCGCTGATAACATGTCGAATTGGTGGTGTCCCGATAGATTTTTGTTTATTCAAGGGAAACTGATGTCCTCATCAGAGGTCCTTTCACTGACAAATTCCCCGTCACATTAATCATAAGCACCGGGACGATGATTTCCCATCAATCGCTGTTGGCGTTCAGTTGCCTGTTCTAAAATTGATTCATTAAACTGAAATCGATTCAGATAAGGTGGAAATTTCTGTGTTATCATACGGTTCGCGTAATGTACCTGTAGCAGATAACGGGTTTGGTTACTACGGTTTGCAGTGCCTCTATGCCAGACTTCACTCCTAAAGAGGACAACATCCCCACCGTTGCAGAGAATGCTTTGTTCTTTGGCACCCTTCCACTCTGTTTCGCCATCAGGTCTTCGCCCAGAAAGATGGCTGCCGGGGACAAACTTCGTTGGCCCAAGAGCCTCGTAGAGATCATCTAAGTAGTAATGTGCGGTAGTAATGTAAATTGGTACTTTAACGCGGGGGTCTTCTAAAATGTCTGCGGGGAGCGAGATAGGCACCCAATCTGAATGTAGCCCTTGGTCGGGACGGCCAGGACCTGTCATCCATGCAGTCATTCCAATCACATGGCAATCACCGCCGTGAACGGCTTCTGCTAACTCAATGACAGGCGACTTGTCAAGGTAGTGTAGGAAAACTGGATCGCGATTAAAAGCATTATTTATATGTTTGTTAAGGAAACCGCTGCCATTTTCTGGAACGCTGTACCTATCAAAACTTTCAGGAATTGCTGTTAACCTATCCATTGCAGCGCGGAGTTCTGCGAGTTCTTCTGCATTGATGACCTGTGGCAGATAAGCATACCCATCTTCTTCCATTGCCTTGACTTGGTTTTCAAGGTCAGGATATGCTATGAGTGGTAACGCTTGGTTCATTATTTCTTCTCCTTGAATACGACCTTCCGAGTAACCAAATATTCCATTATATCTTAACAATTTTTTAGAGGTATGTCAACTTTTTTATTGAATAATTCGTTAATAGAGTGCATCCACTCATGTGTTAAGGCAAGTTTAAAAAAATAAAAACTGTTCTTCATTTGCACCTGTCTCACAAAATCTTCACATCGTGTATCATAGTCCGTAGAGTTTTCAGAATTTTGGTACTATCAAATAGCTTATAAATAGATCAGATTGCATATTTTACATTACAACAAATAGTTAAATAAGGAGGGAGTAAAAAGATGAAAAGGAAAGACAAAACGCAGGAAAACACACTGCAAGAAAGCTTAGAATCAACAAAAGATTCAGCCATCCGTGTTCCCGGGGTCGTTTTAGAATCTCTACCGGGGAACCTCTTTCATGTGGAACTGACAGAAAACGATCATAAAGTTGTAGCATATCTTGCGGGCAAAATGATGCAACACAAAATTTGGGTGCTTCCGGGAGATCAGGTTACTGTTGAACTTTCGCCTTATGATCTGACACGTGGACGAATTGTCTGGCGGAATCCGGGCGCATAAATTTCTATCTTCGGTAAACTATATGACTTTGGAAGGTATTGTAATAAAAGCGCATAGTGGTGCTTATGAAGTGCAGATTGGCAATCAATGCTATACATGCACATTGCGCCATCACGTCATTGAAGCGGAAAAGCGGCGCCTCAATGAAACAAAAGAGATGCCGTACGTTGATTTGGTTGCTGTGGGAGATCGTGTTCGGACTTCTCTCTCGTCTTCCACACCGAACACAGGATACATTGAGGAATGTCTGCCACGGCAAACCCAATTCGGACGAACACGCATGGACGGTTGGCGACAAGTTATTGTTGCGAATCTTGAGATGTTGCTAATTATCTTTGCAGCACGGCACCCAACACTCAAACTGCGAATGCTTGATCGCTTCCTCGTTACCGCAGAAGCCTCAAATATAGACCCCGTAATCTGTATTAACAAAATGGATTTGGCAAAATTGGAAAATGTTCAAAATGAACTCAATTTATACGAAAAATTAGGGTATAAAGTCATTTATACAAGCATAATGACAGGTTTTGGAATTGACAACTTACGTGAAGTCATGCGGGATAAAATTTCAGCAATTGTCGGTTCATCCGGAGTAGGAAAATCTTCTTTACTGAATACGTTACAACCGGGACTGCAGTTGCGGATTGGCGAAGTAGATGCCCGCATGCATAAGGGACAACATACGACTACAGAAGTCATGTTGTTACCACTTGAATTTGGGGGATTCGTTGCAGATACACCCGGTATCCGAACGCTTGGATTACTTGAAATTGACGATGAACAAGGATTAGACATTCATTTTCCGGAGATGCGTCCTTATATCCCGGAGTGTAAATACGCTGCATGTACACATCACCACGAACCAGCATGTGCAATCAAACAAGCAGTAAAAACAAGTGACATCAGTTCACTTCGATATGAGAGTTATCTCCGCATCTCTGGATTCACGGAAGGAAGGTATGATCGAAATACAGACAAAAAACGAAAAAACCGAACTGAACGACAACGTAAACGCCGATCCGGATAAATGGAACAGAGTCATTCAAGGGTTGCAGCAGATTATTGATAGAACTGAGCAGAAACTCAAGTATTTTCAAAACCGCCTGAAGCAAGCAGAGTTCATAGAGCGTCCCAGTCGGCGGAGGATACTTACAGCGGAAGCACAAGTTGAAATACATTCCGCGCATCTGGAGAGTTTGCGAAGTGAGTTACACAAATTCGAGCGTCTCCAAAGCGGTGGAATCCGACTCCGTCCAACAACGCAGAATGAACTACGCAGAATTTGGGGATGGATAAATCTACCCGGTATTTGGGATATCCTATATACAGAAAAAATATCGTTTGAAATCTTTGTGGAAGATTGGCAACGTTGGGCAGAGGATGTAGAAACCCAGACACTTTCAATTGAAACGCGTACCACACGCCTCTTGCTCGGATTTATGCTTCTCCGATGCAGTGCTGATGTTGTTGCTGTGGAGTTTGTAATCATTCGCCCAGGCTATCGCGCTCGCGGCTACGGGACAGACGCGCTCATGGAGGCAGTGCGTTATGCTTTTGAGGAGTTGAACGCTGTCCATATCACCTTACAGGTTTCACATGATAACGCTGCTGCGCTTACATGTTTTGAAAATGCAGGATTCCAATACCTCGGTTATACTGATGTAAACGTACCGGTTTACACAATGGGAATTGAACGAAGCGAGTGGAAAAATGATGGTCCAGATAATCTGACAGATGAACAAAGGACATCTCCACGTCTGCATGCTACGCTTCAAGAGTTCTTAAAATGAGAATAATTTTAAAACTTTTTCGCAGGACGAAGTAAAAAGTGCATCCGAAAATGTGTATAGGTGAATCATTATCATTTTTTAATGGTAATGGTATCCTATTACCGCTGTATTGCGGAAAAGGAGGTATTTGTTATGTTAGCAAATCAGAGGAGGTGTGGCACTTAGTGTTACGCCCTTTGGTGTGGCACTTAGTGTCGCACACTTTCTGACGGGGCAGAGGTTTATCCTCTGCCCCCAATTTTTAGGGCGAGATTCTTACCCTAAATTCTATATGTTATTTTTCGCAATAAGCAGTTTCGGGCTTATGTTTTCTTGTCGGTATGTTTTTATGGTGATGTAAGTTAATATATTCTTAGTCAATTAATTTTTGTGGTGGTTAGGATTTTGTAAAAAAATAGTTGAGGAAATTCAATAGATCTTATCCAAGAGAATTCTCAAGTTCCTTTAGCATTTTTGGAACTTGTAACATCATTTTATATTCCTTCTGAAGTGAATTCTGATGAGATGAAATCCAAGAAAGTGCATTAGCGACATCATAAATATTTTCTACGGGTTGTGCTCCAGGCACATTACCTTCCAAAGAAACACTAATCATATAACTGTCTTTATTTTTTTCAGTTTTTTCACGTCCAAATATTCTGATTTTTGCATCTTGTCCTGTTTCTAGAATACAATATACTCTTTCAGCATCATTGGCCCCCCAACTATCAGACACTGTAGTATCAATCCAGTTCTGTAGTATTTCAGCATTTGTATCAACATTTAGTTCTTTCTGTTTCCACTTTCTATATACTTCTTTTTCTTCTTCAATTTTTGAGATATTTTCATTCAGATATTTAACAAATAATCCAGAATCTAAAGACTTGGTATGTCGTTTACTAAATCTGGTCTCTGTGTCTAAACACATAAGCCCGTTTTTACAAATAAGTCTATACCAAGATAACTCAAAAGCTAATGGGGCATTTCCATCTACAGAGTTCCTGACGTGCAATTGGGGTATTAGTACATGGCCATCTCCTGGATCAAACATACGTCCTTTCGAAAATTGTATTTTCAACCACATACGCTCACCGTATTCTGTTAAATACAGGTTACATTCAGTTTCATCTATATCATATCCCAGATTTTCAAACGCTATACTAATAAATTTAAGTATCTCAGAATGCTGAACTAGAGAATACGATTTAGATACTGTTGCGATAGGTATGTTACCATCTGAAATATTTACAACTATATCAAAATGCTTATTCTCTACTGTACCTAATTTAAAAGGCTCTTTCTTAAAAACAGATATAAAATCTGAAATTTCTATAAGATTTCCCCCGTATTCATTAACTAATCTACTATCCCATTTTAAATTACTTTGAGGGTATATATCATTTAAAATATTCATGGTGCCTTCTCTCGTCTGACTTATTAGCTTTTCTAGTTGAAATTATACGAGTTTTATTTCCCCTATCTGTATGAATAACAACCAACAATCTATTTCTATTAGAATATCCAGTAGTTTTATATCTTTCTTCATCTTCTGAATGTAGATCATCATTTTCTGTTAATAATGGAAAAGATGAGAATACTGTCATCCCTTCATGAAAAGAAACCCCATGTTCTTTCATATTCCTTCTAGACTTGTTCCTGTCAAATTCAAAGTTTTCATAGAATTCCACATGCTCATCTCATTCCGACAAAGAAATTGCGTTATGCGATCTCCAATAATCTATTTTATAATATAATATTCCAAAATAACATATTTCTTGAAATTTATCAAGTTTATATTTAATACCGTTGGCATATATTTTCAATGGATTGTATAATAGGTGATGAGCGGACAAAATTGCCAGCTCTTTGGGAGCATTCACTTGTTGCTGTTGGCAATATGAATTGCTTTAGAAACTTCGTAATAAAGTTCTTTTAGCCGTTCACGACATTTTTTGTTGGAAAATGCCTTTTTGCGAACATTACCAAGTGATTTTCTGTGATTTCTCACAGTAATCACCCCCATGTGTAGCATAAATTACTGGCAGGCGACTGCCAGTTTGCTACTATGTCTTTATACACCTATGACCGCAATTTGTTCCCAAAAAACCATCTTGATCAAGAGTTTATGTATTAAAACATCATTTTAGATTGACAAGAAAATGTAAATGAATTATAATTAGCAATGTGAGTATGATGTAATATTAACTGACACTTATGCAGGATTTAGATGATGAGGATTCGATCATGTTATATCCGAGCGATATATCGATTCTCTACATCGCCATATATAAGGAGTGTTTATTTATGTTAGATAATAAGACCAGCGTTTCTAACGATTCAGTCAGAAAAGAACTACCTACAAAATGGAAAAGAAAAAAACGTAAACGGAAATATAGAAGTATTCCCTACATGGTTTCAGGTGGTGATTCAGAGGGAAAAGTAACTTATACTTATCCTACTGGAAATTCTGAAGATTATTAGAAGATAACCAAATGGGATCTACATTTTAATTTGACAAGCACATTAAGGATGTGGTATAACAGATAGGTAAAAGAAAAGGGGAGATTGCAGCCTCCCCGAAGCCAGAAATTAAATCCGCAATATCACAAACGGGGTTGCTTTCTGATAAAAACTTTATTTTAATTATACGACTTTCTGGGTATTTAATCAAGTATATTTTAAACATTAACTATTAGGCATTAAAGCAGCTCCTTTGAATCAATTTCGAAGGAGTTTTTTTATGGATATACTTGAGGTTATGCAGAGGTTTCCTGATCAAGATGCATGTATCAAGCATCTCTCAAAAACCTAATCGCTAGACCTCCCTTTTCCATGAGAATAAACCATCTTAAGCCATACAAAGCAATATAAGCCCAAAACTACTTATTGCGTTATTTTTTAGTTTTTAGAAAATGCGTAAATTATTTTGCTAAACAATGCAAAATGTGCATCCGAAAATGTGTATAGGTAAAATCATTGCGATTTTTTAAGTTTTAGTGTATACTCATGAATATAGCATACATGCATGAGATTTCACCGATGTCTGTTGACATCCTAACATTTTCTAAATTTTACATTTTAAATAAGGAGGAACCATTATGCTGTCTTTGAATCACACCACCCTTAATCTCAACGTATTTGTGTCTAAGGCGATGGTGCCTCTGCCCATTCTCAATATATTAATTTGAAATGGCATAGGTACCAGCGCCTCACTCTGAGGAGTCGTTATCTATGTCCAAATTTAATCCCGATTTTTGGGAAGTTCCGGTGCCACCGGAATATTTTGACCAACTGACTACGGAAGATCATCTCTGGTATCAGTCTCCGTCCGACGAATATACAAAGGCACGTCAAGCGAAACGACAGAAAGTCCTAAAGCAGATTCGTCAGATTGTCTCCAAAGAACTCACTGACCGTCAAAATGATTGCGTTCAACTCTATTTTTTTGAGGGGAAAACACAAGAGGAAATCGGTTGTATCCTTGGTATTTCTCGTAGGGTTGTTAGTCAACATCTCTTTGGTATTACACGAGATGGAAGGAAGGTCGGCGGCGCGGTCAACAAAATCCGAAAAATGTGCCGCAAATTAGGAATACATTATCCGTAGTTGTCTCGTATATTCAGCCGTATAAAAAAATCACCGTGAGAAGGAATCTTAATAGTTACCTCTCACGGTGATTTTAAGCTGTTGCTAATGTTTTTGAAAAATTTAATTTGGGATTTTTAAATTTGTAGCATTGTGCCACGATACGGGGTCCTTATCAAACCTCTTTTTTACATGAACCGATTACTTTTTTGTTTGCGTGTGAAAAAGATGTTCTAAAATCTGCAGCCTCAATTCTGTCTCTAATTCACTCATTTCGGGTAAACCAGCGAGATTGTTCGTTTCATCAGGATCGTTTTGCACATCAAATAAAAGATAAGGCTTTCCGTCTGTATTTAATGCTATTTTCCATTCCTGATTTAGCAGCATAATCTCACCTGATATTTCAGAGATTGCAAAATCACGGTGCGTTGCTTCGGTATCATCAAGGACAGGACATAGCGATTTACCAAATTGGCGATGCTTCATTTCGCCACCTGCTAATTCAACGAGCGTAGGACCAATATCAATCCATTCAATAGGACTTTCACTTATGCGATCAGAAACAGCGTTTTTTAAAGTATCAGGAGTACGTACAAGGAGCGGTATGCGGACAGCACCGTTGAGAAAATTGCTTTTGTAAATCAACCCATAATCGCCATTCATTTCGCCGTGGTCGGAACAGTGAATGATGACGGTATTCTCCAGTTCACTACGATCCTGTATTGCATCAAGGATTTCGCCTATCTGTGCATCAATGAGCGTGACATTCCCAGCGTAGTCTGCGCGTAGCCTACCAACTTCACCCACTTCAAATTTAGGATTCATCCGATTCATCATATTGTCCAAATTGCCACGAGGGCGATCCCCCACAGCTGGTCGAGGAATTGGTGGCGGCATATCTTTAGGGTCGTACATACTGGCATAAGGTTCAGGTGTATCCCACGGTTCATGGGGGCCACCGAAACTGACCCAGCAGCACCACGGCTCCTGCCTATCATAGTTTTGAAGATATTGCTTTGCCTGCTGACCAACATAGACATCCGCATAGTTTTCAAAACCGAGCGTTGAAGGACGAACAATATGAGGTTTTGTGCTGAATCGTTCCTTATAATCGGCGCGGTAGGCATCCCATAAACCTTTCTCCTCCCACATCGCTGTCATGTGTGATTTGACACGTGCACTTGCTCGCGGTCCCCCGATCTCATCTACGTCATCCAATCCATATTCGTTCATTAGATCTTCTTTTTTGCGCAAATCTCCGTTATGTGGATGAAGGTGTGTTTTGCCGAAAAGGCTGGTGCGATAACCAGCATCTCGCACCGCTTGCATCCATGTCGGTGTTTCAGGCGACATCGTATGCCCCATATTGTTCCAAACACCTGTATTGTGCGGATACAACCCTGTTGCTAAACTGAGCCGCGTAGGAATACAGACAGGAGAAGTGGTAACGCAATTGGTGAATCGGATGCCTTCACTTGCAATTCGGTCCAAATTTGGCGTTTGCACCCAACCGCCGCTGCAGCCCATCGCATCCCACCGCTGCTGGTCTGTCATGAGAAAAAGAATGTTAGGTTTCATGGTTTTCTTTTATTTCAATTCCTTTCGTTTTACTCGTTTCAACGTGCATAAATAACCTTCTCATCAAGCACTCTCAATGCTTTCTGTTCTAAGTTATAGGCTTCGGTCCGTTTCCGATTTGCTTCCAAAACCTTATCGTTGATTTCTTTCTGAATTCTCTCATCCTTCAGAAATGGAACAATAACAGAACTTACATGAATCGGTTCGAAAATATCCACAACTGCACCATATATATGTCTTTTCAGTAAAACTTCGCCATACGGAGATGTAAGGAAGCAGTATAGGAATCCTGCTATTTTTTTTGAAGCAGGGACTATTTTAATCAAATTACTACTTATGAACCACCCTTGCCAATGACTTGGGACTATAACTACTTTACCAGTAGTTCCTTTTGCACTTACAATTATCATATTTTCAGCAAGTAACATTTCCTTTATTAGTTTTTCTTTATATTGTTTCGATGCTAAATACTTCTTGTCAGCTGGGTCCAATGAGCCAATATGTTTTCCGCCAATGAGGACAGTCCCTTCACCTTCATTGACATAGATTCGCTTAAAATGACTTGGCAAGATAACCGATCTGCTTACCTGATCGTCTCCAATCTTAACAACTTCTTTGGCAGTTTTTGCTAAATGTTTTTCAAGTACTTCTACTATCGGAACATAGTAAGAGCCATCCAACCGATCAAGTACTTCGCTTGATGGGACAGAATAATTTAGAACACCCTCCGTTTGATCAAATTGTTTGGCTTGTTCACGTAGAACCTCAATAGACGGCAACTCTAACGCCTCTTTTAGCAAAATTTGTGTAGTATCCATTAACTCATTAGACTCATCCCGTAATTTGAAAGATTTCTCAATCAAGTTGTGAATTTCCTGTTTGAGATTTGATGGAGGATTGGGAATAAGAATGTGATTCAGGTGTTCTGGCTCAACTTGACTGACTACAGCACCAAACATATTTGTTTTTACAAGTACTTTTCCCTCCTTAGATTTCAAGAAAGTGTAAACGTAACCAGGGTATTCTGTACAGGTAATTCTTATTGCATGTTCACTTATAAAATATTTTTTTAAAGTAGTATTTACATATCCCACATTTCCAATCGTGCCAGATCTGGATAAAAGAACTTGATCTTTTTTTACAGCAAATTTGTTAGTCTTTTCTCCTTTTAACAAGAATTTTTCTGGTTTTGGTTGTACGGATAACATTTCCGCACTTCCTAAAAAACCGACGGCATTCTTATTATCTTTATCAATATAAGTCCTTTTCGAACGACCTCCATAGAAAGCGTTTTCAATAAAAGTCTCTAAATGTACAATATCCCACTTACACTCCTCTAAATTTTTCCTAATCTGCCTTCCTTCAATATCGTAAACGCTCGCTTTTAAGCGGGCACCTGAATCAACAACCTCTTGCACATTCACCGAGGTCCACTTAAGCGTTTTCTCTTTGGGCATCCTGTTTGGTTGTTTTACCATGATATTCCTTCCTCTTTTTTCCACTGATCAAAAAGGTCAGGTACTTCGCGACTCTGGTCATCAATAATGCGAGTTTTTCGTTCTGGTTGAATATTAGTGTCATCATCCTCAGAATTCTCGTAATCTGCAGAAGAATCGTTTTCTTCTGTCACCCAGATTTCATTACCGTCTTTGTCCCGTTTAAAGAGAGTGTTTCCTCTTTTATCATGGCCAACCTTCTCTACCATCGCCATAAAGATATTGTATGGATTAATTCCTGAGAGTTTCTCTGCTGTTATTTCCCCTTCTGTTTTTTTCTGCAGAATTAGAACTGATGTTTGTGTTCCGTTTCCTGGTTGAAAGGCATCCGCGTGTAAATCCACACTTGCTATTACACGTGTTTTTTCAAGTAACCAGTGACGAATATACCCAAGTCCAGGATTCCCTAAAATTGAATCTGGTAGAACAATCGCCAACCTACCCCCGGGTTTGAGGAATTGCAAACAACGTTCAATAAATAGTTGTTCTGGAGGTGCAGATGTTTGAAGGTTAGGAGAAATCGTCCAACCTGTTTGTCCACTGGTATCATATTGTTCGTTACGCCAAATATAGCCAATCTGAAACTGTTCAAGAATTTGGCCATCTTTCACAGGAATTTTGCTTCCAAAGGGTGGATTCGTAACAATAACATCAAAGAATCCAATAGAATCCGCTGTTGTTATACTCCCCACCTGAATGTTCAATGCATCAGCTAATTCCTGTTTTAGTTCTTGGGACCATTCATGGGGTGGTAACAGAGAATCATTTCGATAGATATTACCGCTGCCATCATTATTCATTACCATATTCATTTTTGTTGCTTTAACCAGATCTGGATTAATGTCAAAACCATAGAAGTTTGATGATGCAATCTCTTTTATTTTATCTCTTACCGCGTTTTTCTCATGATCTGTCCATTGATTTTCTGGCTTGTCAAAATCCTTTTCGGCTTCATTTTTCAGTTTTTCAATGACATGAGTCATTGCCATTACTAAGAAACCCCCCGTGCCACATGAAGTATCACAAACCTTTTCATCTCGTTTTGGATTAACCATTTTGACTGCCATATTCATGATATTCCGCGGCGTGAAAAATTCTCCCCTATCACCCCTTAAATTGGATCCCACCAATTCCTCATAGGCTTTTCCCTTCACATCAACGTGGGTATCGAGCAGACTATAAGATTGAAGTTCTGAGACTACCCAGGCCAATGAACGAGGTTGCAACTTGATTTCATCGTTGGCATCAAAAATCTGTGGAAACTGTTGCTTGACTTTATCAAAAATCTTGGAGATGCGTTTTTGCACCGTGAGTTGCCCATCCCGATTCCCACGCTCTTGAGATGTAGCGTAAAATTCAAGCGGGCGGCCAACATTCTGTTCATCATGTGTTTTACAAAAAATTAGTTTTAATAACTCAAAAAACGCTGGTTGTTTTTGCAAGCCATCAGTTACATAGATGTGGTTATGACAAGTTCTGAAAACCATCAAAAGATTGTCTTCATAGGCGTTTTTCAGAGTGTTGCGTTTTGGCCTGTCAATATCATCTAAAGAACCATCGGCAGCAGGGATATCGTTGTACTCCTGGTATTCATAACGGTCTCCCACCCGGACTTTTCTGAGTACCTCCTTATATTTACCATTTGTCCAGAGTCCCCATTCGCAATTCGGACATGCACTCATGTAAGACTTGAGTTGGTCCACCCCATTTTTTCTATTTCTCGGTTCCACTTTATCACTCTTACATTCAACAATTAACCACACATGATCCTGTGTCATTTCTGGACTATCCATCGGGAAAACAACAATATCTGCGCGTGGTCTACGTGATCCCATCTTTAAACCGAATTCTATTTTGATCTGCTCCTTTTTGTATTTGTGCTCATTGATCAATCTTTTCTCAATTGTCTGGCGCACATATTCTTCCGGTGTGTCCTTACGGGATTTTCCGTCAACGTAATCGCGTATATAACCGTCGGGAATACTAGTAAACTCATTATTACGTGTTGTATTCATAAGTTTCCTCCTCGGATAAGTAATTGCCATGTATATTACGAGCAAAAACTTTACTCAATATGACTTCTATAATTAATTCCGCTCAATTCCAGCATCAACAAACGCTTTAGACAACGTTTGATATGATAAAGTTGCAGCAGCAAGCGGATCATAATTTTCACGTGCCTGCACCATAAAACTCACTTCGGCAGTAATAAACCCGTCATATCCTTCTGCTTGCATCAACTTTAGGTAATGAACATAATCAAAAGTGCCTTCTCCAGGGATTAGAAACTCGAAATCGGGATGAATTCCACGTTGATCCTTCACATGTGTATGTGCAGAAACAGCTGCTAATGCGGATACGGTCTCCTCAGTCGGCATACCAACAATGTCAAAATGGCTAATGTCAAAGTTGACTTTAAGATAGGGCGAATTGACGATTTCAAGGAGTTCAAGCACTTTATCAGGAGTGTCAACAATCGCGCCAATGTGCGGTTCCATCGCGATGGTTACGCCACGCGATGCACCATAATCAACCAACTCACCAACTCGTTCAGCGAGAAAATCCTTTTTTGTTTCCCACTGATCCGGTTTTCCACCAGGTGTCGTATTCACTGCGGGGAGTTCGCTCCCTTGTGCAAGCTCAACTGCTAAGTCAACCCCGCCTTTGAGTCGCCACATGTTTTTTGCATGTGCATCCGCATCGGTTTCTAACAGATTGGAATGTGCTGCGATTGCAGGTAAGGCTAAATTATGCTGTTTCAGCAGCGCAGCAATGCGTTTCCGTTCTGCTTTATCAAGCGTGCTTAGTTCAGTGGTAAAGCGCGGAATGATGGTCAGTTCAATCCCATCAAATCCGAGGTGCGCCAGATGTGATATTGCAGTCTCTATAGGAACGGTGGGCATGCCCCATGTGCTGTACCCAAGTTTCATGTGGGTTTCTCCTTATAGGTTGAGAAATTTTCTTATCTTTGTAGGAGCGATCTCCGAATCGCGACCTATTTATTATCGGGAATCCAAATCAACGGTATGAATCATGACGAATCATGTAGAATACCACACGGGGAATGCCAAAAGGCATTCATACCGTTGATTTGGCGTATTCTACCACGCGCATTCGTCTTTAGGTATTCCCCGGAGTTCCCTCCTACAGAATTGACAGCTACGTTTTGTCAGAACAGTGCACCAAATGAACCGATCCAATCGTTTATAAGGAAACCGACACGGTGAATCATGAGCGCGACACGACCCATAACGGTATTTCCGAACGCTGCACCGAACCCTATCATAAGGAAAGCGATGCCGACCTTTGAAAGCCAATTGATGGGACCGCTATGTTCCACAGAGAAGAAGAAATAGGTGAGTGTACACATTACACCAATAACCATCAAGATTGCACCGAAAATATCAAGAGTAGATAATCTTTCGTCTACTGGAGGAACATCAACAAACGGTCCAATAGCACTGAAAGGTTCAATTGTTGCGCGTGTTTGCTCAAATATGTTTGCCTGCAACACATTTGGGATTGCGATACCCGCCCCAAACCCAATAAGGATAGCGATAGGATAACGAACTAACCAATTGTGACGAGGAGATAAGCGCGCGAAAAATAGTAAACCAATAACAATTGGAATAATTTTGAATAGTCCCCAAAGCGCGTTTCGCGTTTCAGGTGTTGTTTCTTCTGTTATCTCGGTCCAGAGCGCGCTCACTGCTTCGGATAAAGGTTCCCAAGCTAATGGAATAACACCTTGATGTATAGCAATAACAATACCATACCCAACCGAAATTCCGACAAAGAGGTGTTCTGCAAACCGATAGAACGGATTATCTCGGTAAAGAAAACTATAGATGCAGAGGGTCAAGAATGCTGCAACCCAGATTCCCAAAAGTTCCATCAATTATCCTCCCTTCCTTGATAAATGAAAAAAGCAATATTGCCCAAAATGACCAACCCGATAATCAGAAGATGTGCGAAGGATGCGGTGTTTAATCCTACAGTGCCATCTCCAGGTGCATTCAACAGTTTCTCATACTCAGCGGCTCCCAAATAACCGGGCATCAAGCCAATCAACTGTTCTGATTGCAGATACGGATACATCTGGGCAATCATAACGGCAGTAACGCCTGCAGCAATTTTCAAACCGTATCTCGTGTTTGTATAAATGATCCAAGCTTCAGTTGTACTACCAGAAGCAAGATCAAGCAATAGATCAATTTGATCATAGTTCGTAATATTTTCCATCATCGGAATTTCGGTAATGGGTGTTTTCTCGTAATCGGTCTCAAAGACACTGGCAATGTTAGTTCCCATTCCGAGCATAACCGGTAGCATTCCGGGACGGTAACCCAAAAATACATAATCTTCACCATAGACTGCATTGTTTTCATCTGCAATTTTTCGCATGAGTTTATCGGCTAAGGTTGGCGTATTAGGATAAAGTGTCATGCCAATGACTCTCACACCTTTACTAAAACAGTGCTGCATCACTGCCTTTGCCATCGGTTCCGGTTCCGCGAGAGAAGAAGGACCATAATCAAAAGCCATCATAATAGTTGATCCTGATGGAAGTTCCTCAATAAAATCGTAAAGTTTTTGTGTCGGTTCTGACACAGCAATTGGCAACCTGACCGGGATCAGCGTTGGAATGATAACGACTAAGGCAACTAAGAAAAAAATTATTCGCCTGTCCATATTCATGAATTTTTCAAGCATTGACTAATCTCCTCCACCAAGATACGAACGTTCAATTCCCAATATAATTCGGATAGATTGTGAGATGACTCCTAAACTTACGCCAAGGATAATACCGCGTCGTGCTGCGCCATTTGGAATATCTAAGATCCATTGGCGAATCCTCGACGCACCGTCAGCCAAACTGTTTACCCAGCTTTCCGGATTGTCAGCCCCTGGGATCCAAGACATCACTGTATTCCAGACCAGATCGCCGATTGGTACATTTCCGATCATGACAATCATAGCGGCGATAAGAAGCAGCGTTGCTTCAAACGCTCGTGCCCGGAAAGCACGAAACGCCGCTGAAGCAATAAAGAAGGCAAGCAATGAAAACATTGTTGCATCCATTGGTACTTGCACATTGTCATATAACCATACAAAGACTGTGTTTTGTGGTCCAAATGGGACACCTACACAGACCATTGTTATCATACCTACGAATACAACGAGACTGTACTGCCAATGTTCTGAACGAAAACGAACTCGCGACACGTGGGTTTGGACGAGAGTCGCTACTGCCAATACTAACGCGAAAGGCGATATGATGAGTCCCCAAGCAATTACCTCTCTGTAAACTGCTTGAGAATATGAATGTGGACTGAATTGGGTGAAAATCATTGCTATGCCAAAAAGGAAGCAGAGTGCTAAGGGTACTTGTCGCTTCATAAAACCTCCTAACTCACCCGTTGCAAGAGGGTTGTAATCCAGTCAACGCCTGAAAATTCAAGAATAACGCCAAGAACAATAGTCGAGAAAATGAGTACTTTCCCCCAATCCTGCCCTCTGAGGCTTCCAAGAAACATCGGATCTTTAGATAGGTAAGCTGTCGCAGCATAGAGTTCTTCACCAATTAAGGTGTAGTCACAAGCGGCGATAAAGAAAGGAAGTTGGTGCTCAGAATCTGTTCCTGCAATTTGGATTGCACCGATAGAATTACCCGTTTCTGCCATAAGCAGCGATTCTGCGTAAAACTGTCCTTGTAAGAATATGGCTGCTGGTTTCTCGCGAATCATCATACCGTTGACACCTGCGGCATAAGCAAATTGTTCATTCGTAAGGAAGAAGATATCGTCCTCGTTGTAAGCATCTGGACGACCCTCATCAAGATAAGACGTTTTCACCATCTCACGTACTACGTTCAGTACGACTGGGTCCCGACAGGGTACGCGTAGCGGGGTTTCGTAATCAGCAGTCCGCCGTGCAACTTGTCCCAAAATCGTCATGCTGGCAATAGTAGCAACATTGTCCACGTCGCCTAAGCCTAATACGTAAAGAATTGAGCGTCCCATCTCGGTTGCTCTACCGATGGCTTCATCAACCGCTTCCAAGCCCGGGATGCGTCTAACAAAAACCTCTTTTCCACTCCGCGCATGATAGATATTCCATAAAATCGCTGCTGAAAAAAGGATCATGGCAAGAAAGAGGGCGATTTTACCTGTATGAAACCATTGGTCTGTTGCTTTGACTGCAGCAGTTTGCGCGGAATCAATAGTTGTTTCGTTTTCATAAATGGCACGAACAATGTATGCATGTTTCTTGTCCTTAATTACCTCGGTATCCTTATACATTGTTGCATCTGCGTTTAACTGAGGACTTATTACACCAAACTCACCTTCATCAGTGTTTCGTAGGATGATGTATCCTATAATATCGCTATCTACAAGTGTCTCTCCCCATGTGATGGTGATACTGGTAGCGTCGCTTGGTGTATCCTTTGCCTTTACATTTGACAGAGGACCAGGTTCTTGACTAAACGCAAAGGTGCCACAAAAAAATAAAACCAAACAAGTGAGCACCCATAAAATTGTTTTGTTGTGTATCATATATTTCCTCTAAAAAGAGTTAGCGTTAAAAACTAATAACATTGTGAAATTGCATCTATAATCTGTGTGTCTGTCACATCGTCTCGGATAACAACTTCGCCAATCCGTGTCGGCAATATCAGGCGAAGTTTACCACGCAGCGTTTTTTTGTCAAGGGACATTGCATCGCATATCGCTTCGGCAGAAAGGTTAGATGGAAAAGTGATTGGCAATTTCACACGATTTAAAAGCGCGCGTTGACGTTCAAAATCTGTTTCAGAGAACATCCCTAAATTGACCGCCAATTTTGCTGCACAATTCATGCCGATAGAAACAGCCTCTCCGTGTCGGTATTTCTTATAGTGCGTCAATGCCTCAAGGGCATGACCGACAGTGTGTCCATAGTTAAGCACCATCCGCAATCCACTCTCTTTTTCATCTTTTGCAACTATCTCTGCTTTGTTAGCACATGCGCGAGCGATCATTTCAATTAATATTTCTACATCTAAATTTAAAATAGCATCCAGATTTTCTTCCACCATTTCAAGCAAGGGTTCATCGCGGATAACTCCCATCTTGATAACCTCAATCAGTCCTGCTCGGATATCCTGTTGCGGTAAGGTTTTGAGCGTCTCCACATCAATCAACACCAATTTCGGTTGATGGAACGCACCGATAAGGTTCTTACCTTTCGGGTGATTTATTGCTGTTTTACCGCCAACACTTGCGTCAACCTGCGCCTGCAAAGTCGTTGGGATTTGCACGTAAGCGATACCTCGCATGTAAACCGCAGCAGCAAACCCCCCTAAATCGCCTACAACACCTCCGCCCAGGGCAATTAACGTTGACCCTCTATCAAGCTGATTTTCAACTAAGCTATCTTGTATCCGAGCAAACTGTTCTAACGATTTGCTTTCTTCTCCAACTGGAATATCAACAATAGCAACGTCAAAACCTGCTTTCTTTAAACTTTCCAAGACCAACGGAGCATAACGGTGATTGACGAAGGTATCAGTCACAAGCAGTGCCTTTGTTGATTTGGCACAGGATTTCAGATATTCGCCAATCCGATTGAGAATCCCCGCCCCAACGAACAGTGGATAACTGTTTTCATTGAGTTCGACGTGTAAGGTTTTTATCATTTTGCTTTTGGTGTTCTCACTGTCCTAAAAAAGATTCTTTTTATATCTGCAGTGATTTCTTCAAACGATCTGTCGGTTGTTTCTACTGTATGATCCGCCTGTGCATAAAAAGGTAGCCGTTTCGTTAACATAGTTCGGATTGTTTCCATTGGATCGGGAGTTTGAAGCAGGGGACGGAGCGTTTGATGGCTAACACGACGATAGATTTCTTCTGGTGTAGCAGTCAGACAGAAAATAATCCCGTTTTCTTTTAGCTTAGCGACGTTTGTTTCTTTCAAAACAACGCCGCCTCCGGTAGATATAACATGATTGTCCAGTTTTGAAACTTTATTAACCGCTTCACTTTCAAGTTCGCGGAAAACGGATTCGCCATCTTGTTCAAAAATATCGCTAATGTGTCGCTGACTGTCCTTCTCTATCACACTGTCAGTGTCGATATAACGCATCCGAAGTTGCGAAGCAAGCCTTTTAGCGATTGAAGTTTTTCCAGTACCCATAAAACCGACAAGAACGATATTGGGGTTCTTTTTTAGTGGTTGATTCACCTGTTTTTCGCCTTCCTACAATTGCGAGCGAATTTAGCTGCTTTCTACGTGCATTACATACTGTTGTTTCAATTATAGCATTTTTCAAAAATTATGTAAAGGTTTTGCAAGTTGTCAAAAACGAAAAACTTGCAATTTTGAAAAAAATTTGGTACAATTAAGATGAATCTCTTTCAAATTAGGAGGATTATACATAATGGACATTAGAATTGAGTACTGCACATCTTGAAACTATAAACCACGGGCTGCCAGTTTGGCAAAAGCCTTAGAAGAACAATATAGTGGTCAGGTTAAAGAAGTGAAGCTTGTTGAAAGTAGTGGTGGTGCTTTTGAAGTATATCTAAATGATGAATTGCTCTACTCCAAATTAGAGTCGCGAAAATTTCCGACAACGGAACAGATCACCACATCGATTGACAAAGTATAACAAATAGTAATGGGCATGGGATAACTACCATGCCCATTCTTTTTTTAATTAACGTCGGCTCGGTATAAGAAGCAGTTTTTTTGTAGCGCAAACTTTATAAAGATAAAAAAATAAATTGGGTAATTTGGCGAGGTTAGGAAACCTCGCCAGCAGCAGGTGTACATCTCTGCTGGCGAGGTTTCCTAACCTCGCTATATTACCGAAATATTTTTTTAAACGTCATCCGCGTGCCGTCCGCTTTGCATTTTGGGTGGACGGCACACGGCGTGTGCCTACTACTTTGCATACATATTATATTATAGTAGATTTTAGAATTTTTTATACACTCTGCACCAGCGAGGTTAGGAAACCTCGCCTACCGTGAGAGGTAAGTGTATAATTATTTGTATTTTTCACCATAAAGTTTGTGCTACAAGCAGAGGATGCCGAATCTTCGTATTTATAGATTTTACGAGATTCCCTATACAAAAAGCACCCACATAGGATTTTTGCCAACCTCATAAGTTTCAAGCGGCATAAGGACACCATTTTCCCGATCAATGCGGTATGTTGCAAGCTTGCCTGATCCTTGCCCACCCGCAAACAAGAAGTTCCCTGCCTCGTCAATGTTGAAAACACGTGGCGTTGGTTCTGTCCGTTGGTGTCCTAAAGCAGTTAATTCTCCATTCTCTTCATCAATTGAAAACATTGCAATACTGTCATGCCCGCGATTTGAAACATAAAGAAATTTACCTTGCGGGTCAATGTGAATTTGTGCGCAGCTATTATGTTCATCAAAATCCACTGGAAGTGTGGATAGCGTTTGAAATTCCCATAATAGACCTGGGGCATCGTGGACGGTGTAGTCAGGAACCCCCGACTTGGGAATTGAAACTTCAGGATCACCTTTCTGAAGGTTATAAGCAGATACGCTTGAGCCTTGTTCATTTGAGAAGTAGAAGATCGGTTTATTCGGATGTTCGCAGTAGTGGCGAGGTCCGACTGGATCGTCGGGATTTAAATTCCCGAAAAAGTTTTCAGTCAGCATGCCTGTCCTCGGATCAAAGTGAAACTGATAGATAGCATTCCGAGGGACAGTGTGCGGGACAAAGGCAAAACGGTTGGAGGCATCTGTTTCAATGTAGTGGGCATGGGGTGCGGTTTCAATGGTTTGGATCAATTCATCTTGGACGGTTTTATCGTCTCCTATTGCATGCACGGTAACCTTGCCTGCCCCGTAATAGGCAGAAAGTAAATAGCTACCTGTTTTATCTGTTGCGATGTAGCATGTATCTGCATCAAGTTGAATTGTGCGCAAAAGTGTCAACTGCTTACTTTCCTCATCAATACGGAAAGTTGAGATTTCTCGGCTGGAGCGGAGCCCAGCATAAAGATAGTTACCACATGGAGAGCGTGTTAAAGGACCGGGTGAACCACTGACATTAACATCTTCTTGAAAAGCAATCGCGCCGTCTGAAACATTAAACGTATAAATAGCGATTCTGTTTTCTCCTGCAATGGAGAGAAATAAGTGAGATTGCATATTTTTACCTCAATTATTAGTTTTATAATGAACTTTGAAATTATTGGGACACTTTGATAAACTTGTTTCGAAACATAACGGACAAGAGAAGTTGTAGCACAAACTTTATGAAGTTTAATAAAATATTTCGGTAATTCTAATTTTCCCCAAACTCGGTAGGTGCGGTTTCCTAACCGCACCAGATTTTTATCCTAAATTACCGAATCAACAACTTAATTTTCATTTAGTTTGTGCATATTAGCCTGTAAACTAAAAGTTTGCGGTACAGAAGTGTCCCATTAATTGTCCGTTTTACTATAATCTGAATGTTCAACATTTACGATAATCGGGTTTTCATTTTTTGCCTTTTTTGAGAGTAGATTCAATCATCGCATGAGTCTTCGGTTCGCTACAGAGACTGAGGAATACCTCGTGTTCAAGGTCAAGCAGGTGCTGTTCGGTGACACACTGTGGTACTGAAAGCATGCCGCCACAGAACACATAAGCCAATTTTTCAGCCAGAGATTGTTCATAATCATTGACAGCACCTGCTTGCTTCAATTCTTGAATGTGTTGTTTTATGTGGTTAAACCCGTCTTCTCCTAACACAAATACTTGCCGAGGTTGATGGGCTTGATAACCGCTTTCCCAAAGCGATAGCGCTAATTGTTTGGCATCATAGAGATGGTTAGCTCTTTGAGTAGAAATAAGATCGGTTTTGCGAAGAAGACTCAGTTCTACTGCCTCTGCAGCATTTTGTGAGATATTTGCCTGACGAATAGTCTCAAATGCAGTAAGCATAGGCGTGAATAGCTGCTGAATTGGTTGTGGTGTGGGTTGACCTTCTAAGCAACGAAACGCCATCTCAGTAGTTCCCCCACCGCCTGGGATCAGTCCAACGCGAAGTTCAACGAGTCCAAGTTTGCTGTTAGTGAAAGCCTGCACAGCATCAGCACCAAACGCGAGTTCACATCCACCACCGAGTGCCATGCCAACCGTTGCTGCAACAACAGGTTTTGTTGAAAGACGTAAGCGAGTGCAAACTTTTTGCAGATTCCTAAGCGTTTTTGAAATAGAATCCCAATCTTTACTTCGGGCACGCTCAAGTAAAAGGATAAGGTTGAGTCCTACCGAAAAATTGTCCGCTTCCGTGCCAATAACCATACCAGAATAATTCGTTTCGATATCGTCCAGTGCAGAATCGAGAATTGCTAACGTGCTATCCTGTATAATGTTCAATTTGCTGTGTAGTTCAAAATAGGTGATACCGTCGCCTGTGTCAAAAAGACTTGCTGCTTCATTTGAAAAAATAGGTTTAGTGTCTGCTGTTTTAGATATTGGCATTCTAAAGTTACCTCAATAGTGAAAAATCAAGCTATCTGTGAACAAGTGACTACGCATCAAAATTGTAGATGATTTGGTCGAAAGAATCACGAGCAAAAGTGAATATGAAAACCAGCGGTTCGGTACCAATGCAGCGGACGGTGTGCTTGGCATTAGGCGGAATGTAGACTGCTGAACCAGGACCGAGTTCTGCTTCACAATCGTCAATCTGCATGTGTCCGTTGCCACTGATAACATAATACGTTTCTTCAGGTTCATGGTGATGGAGCAGCAGTGACGCACCAGGCGGCACCTCTGCTATACCCGTGACAAGTCCCTTGCTCGGACCACGTTCGCCTGTAATAAGCAGTTTCCAGCGAATTGGACTTTTAGCAGCGATGTCCGGGTCATCCCAACCTTCCCACTCAAGTTCTGCTTGATTGATAAAAATCGATTTTTGGGCGTTCATAAGTGTTCCTTTATGTGGACTTTAAATTCTCCTAATCGGAATTCAGGCAACCCTACAGTGATAATCATTAGCTGACTTGGAGCTGCTATTTTTAGCGATTGATAATCTTGGATGACTATGCTATTATACAGAAAAAGGAGTATTATGACAATTCAAAAATTTCAGAAGCAAATTGAGGCTATCTATTACCAGCGCGATGCTGAGCGCGGCGTTCCATTAACATTCACATGGTTTGTTGAAGAGGTAGGCGAGTTAGCGAAAGAGATACGTAAACAACCACAGAATAAGCAAAGACTGTGTGAGGAATTTGCCGATGTATTCGCCTGGTTATCTACTTTAGCAAGTTTGCTCGATATTTCTCTTGAAGATGCCGCGCAAATCTACGCAGAAGGGTGTCCGAAGTGTAATGCTATACCGTGCGATTGTTAACTCGCATAAAATAACGTATTTATCTTATTATTCGGGGAGTTGGCAGATTCCCTCAAATTCCAAAAGCGTAGGTTCTTTATTTATATCTAATTGGGATCGCCGCCCCTTAAATTTTACTTCTAATGCAGTGGGGTTGAGCAATTTTAGGTCTAATTGGAGTATATCTTCAACCGTGTTTGACAACTTCAAATAAAGTATAGAAACTAACCGTGCAAACTTTTCAAATGTCTCCGGGCTGGTTTTGAAGTGTTGATAGAGTTCTGGAATTGGTGATGTGAGTGCTTGTAACCTGTTTCCATATTGCGATGTAAGTTCACCACGAATTTGAGTCTCTAATAACATCTGATCATAGACAGTGGTTTGTGTTAAGGATGAACTGGCAGCATCTAACTTTTCGTCAAGAAGGAGGCGCTTAGCGCGCAAGTCGGCAATCTGCTCCAGAGTCATTTGCTCTAAAATAACAGGTTCGGTACGACGTTTATACGCACTAGCTACAGTTTCTTCCTTGAGATGGATTTCCCACACAGTCTCATACTCAGTTGAAATTTGCGCGATCTCCCGGAGTTTTACCCATGCTGCGTTTTCCTGATGTGCAAAAGCGATAGCCTCCAGTTGGTCAATGGAACTTCCAGCAGGTACATCGCGTAAACGCTTACGCAATCTACTCAAGAAAGCTGCTTGCGCTGATGAGTTAGGGCAAAGCGTCAGAGAAATCTCCGTTGAATCCCAGCATACCTTTTGAAAGGGAATGAAATAGCACTGTCCATCTATTGAACGGAACAGGACACATTCATTACCTTCATCTGCCGAGGCATGAGTGCTGTGTTTTTGGTCGTGTGCTGAGGTTACAGAAATAGTGTTAAGAAGGCGTTGAATGCCTGTTTCCCAATTTTCATGGAGATCAACATATTGGAGGTTTCGTAAGGTTTCACCTCCGCCGATGTCAATATCTGGGATCTCACATTCGTTCAACTTTACGGGGATAAACCATATCTTATCAACAAGTTTTTGTTGAAACTTTTCAATTGCAATAGACAGCTCTTCTTCCATGAATGTCTTGTCACGTGCGTTGTATTCCTTTGAAAAACATGCAAGAAAAAAATCTCCGTGATGAATCGCTTGTTGAATCGCTTGCTTCCACGGCGTGCCGGGCCCTATATTGTCCCTGTCCAGCCAGATGTGAATGTCGTGTGAGGCAAGGGCTTGGCAGAGACGATCAACAATAGTTTTGTTCTCATGACAATAAGAGATAAAAACATGCTTCATCTTTCTGGCGTGCTTAATCTCCATATTGACATGGTTGATTAATCGCGCTCTAAAGGCTTCGCGACGTTCTCGCCGCACTTCAGGCCCGCGACGAGCTTTGGATAGATCCGGCGGATTTTCCCGCGTGTAAGTCTCATAATCAAATTCAACTTCCTTTGTAGTATTCATTAATAACCTCCCCACTAGCATCAAAAGCAGTAATTAAACGTTGAAGTGGTGCTTCTTCATCAGAGTAGATAACTGATAATATCCGTCCACCTACGGCTTTTCCTACAAGCATCCATCTGTCTTCGTGCCCTTGTGGATCAGGAAGCACATGAAAGTTAGGATCGTCAAACGCAGAAACTACCTCATAAAACTGGACATTATGCTTCCTCTGGACTTCTTGATACTTGTCTGCGTCCCATACAAATCCTATATCCATGAAGCGGACTCCATACCTGTACACGATAATTTAAACTGTGAGGAACATCTTTAAGCATTCTACCACAAGTCTGTTAGTTCTGATTTAAAAACCGGTCGAAGTTACCACCGAATAGATTGTTGACATCTCGTTCAATTTCTGATGTGGTAAGTGTCCATCCGACATCTAAAATGGATTGATATTTTTCTACTAAAACGTCAGCGATGATCTGACGCGAGTGTTTCCACTTGTAGATAAGTTGATCTAATATTCGCGCATCGGAATGTTGTGGAATGATACTCAAACCGAGCAGCTCAATTCGTTCACGAGTAATTTCCTCAATGACACTCGGATTGTTCATAAACCACCAACACCCAAATATCATTAGGTTTTTGAATTTACGTCCAATAACACACAACTCGTGCTGGTTTTCGCGAGAGAGAAGTGTCACAAGGAATTTATTCTCAGGGTTTTCACGGAGAAGCGCCTCCAGACTGGTCAAATCTGCCTTTCCGGTGCCATCACCTGCCATTTTGAGTTGTGGGTTCACAGCCCGTTTAACACCTATCATCAACGCGAATGGTACGTTGAATTCACGCGAGATAGGTAAAATACAGTTGTCAAACAACCTTCCGAGAACACCATCATTAGGATATTGGAAATCGGGAGGCAGGGAGACAGCCATGTATTTTGGGTTCATCCGCTGAATCCATGTCTCCAAAAATCTGCGGACTTCTTTATAACTTTTCTCAGATGAGAGCGTTGGGTCAACCTCATAACCGAGTCCACGGAGGTGTTCATGTGCTGTGTCTTCGTAGCTGTTTATGAGAACATCCATCCGAAGTGCTGCCTCAAAACGAGTGTCACCAATATCTCCTGATTCCCACACCGGTGCTTCTGCTGGATCAAAAGGGTCGTTTGTCATAACGACTTTTGAGACGTTTGAGCTTTTAAAAACAGTATCAATAAAATCTGCTACAGTAGTATCTGCAAAATAGTCACGATAATCTTGTAGGTTTCGTGAACTCACATCCAGTCCTAATTCGTCTAATGTCGTAACGACACCGCGGCACGCTTCACTGATAGGCGAGTTTTCAATGAAAAGTGTTTGCCAAATTAGCTCTGCTTGCTGCGTTTTTGTCATACCCCAAAATTGTTGATAGGAAACATCGGCTTTGCGGAATACTTCAGCGATGAGATAGTGGTAGGTTAGCAGTTCATCAATTCCCCAGAGCAAAAGTTCACCAAAAGGCGGACTAAAGAGATGCGTGTGGATATCGGTAATATTTTGGGAGTAAACAGCCGCTGAAATAGCGTTACGCAATTGATCAGTCGTTTTAATTTCTGTGTTACTATTTGTGTCGGGAACGTTCATATTAGGACTCCGAGTTGATTTTGTGGCGGATATAGTTAACAACCTCCTCAGGCGGATGTTTTCCAAAACGGACGTAAACGCCACGGAAGTTTTCAAGACGTGTGGGTTTCGCGAAAGGACTGAGCAGGACCCCGTTTTTGTCAACGTAATAGCTGCGGAACATTGACCAAGGACGCTCAAGTTTGTAACAACATGCAGAGACAATGAGACTTTCTATTCCGCAACTATAATGAAAAGGTAAAAAGTATTTGTAGAGTGGTCCAACCAAAAGAATAGCTGATAACAGCAGAACAACAATTGACTGAAATCCAAAATAGACGGTGAGAAGAATCAGAGAGAGGAACAGTAATAACAGCACTGATCGTTTCCAATTCTCAACAAGTGGGTGTACACGCCACGAGATTTCTCTTGCATGTGTCTGTTCAGACAAAGAATCGGTTACTTCAACGGTCCGGTGTTCTTCCTGCACGTGCTACTCTGTTTCTTCTTTAGGTGTGATAGCACCTTTTGAATCTTCTTCAGATGTTTCTGCTGGCGTTTCATCACCGTCATTTTCTTGTTTAGTAGTGACAGCACCTTTCGGATCTTCCTCAGGTGTTTCCTTTTCTACTTCCACCCCATCTTCAGTCTCAGCAGCTTGTTGTGATTGTTCTGTATCTTTTAGCGGTGTAAGGGTGTTATCTCCTGTTTCACCATAAAATCGCATCAATAAGAGCGAAATGACCATAAATCCGATAGCAATCCAAGTGGTGAGTTTGCTAAGGAACGTTGCAGCACCGTGGCCTCCGAGGACTGATTGCATCCCAGATCCTCCAAATGCACTCGATGAAAGCCCTTCACCTTTACTGTCCTGTAAAAGAATGATCAGTGTTAAGATAACACAAACTGGAACAAAAATTATGATTGCTATAGTTACAAAAACTCCCATAAGATAATCCTCTTTAAATTTAAAATTGCCTAAAAGGCTATTTAATTATAATGCACTTTTCACGATTTCAGCGAAGGATTCGGCTTGAAGACTTGCGCCACCGACCAAGGCACCGTCCACATCAGATTGTGCCATGAGCTCCGCTGCATTCTCCGGCTTTACACTACCACCGTATTGAATACGTATTTGAGATGCAACTTCATCGGAATATGCATCTGTCAATAATTTCCGAATAAGACTGTGTACTTCTTGTGCTTGTGCGGGCGTTGCGGTTTTACCTGTTCCGATCGCCCAGACAGGTTCATAGGCTACAACGCTGGACAATAATTGCGCATCTGACAAATCAGCGATGCCGCCTGTGATATGATCTTCAATAACCGTTTCGGTCCGACCAGCTTCGCGGTCTTCAAGTTGTTCACCTACGCAAATAATGGGTTTCAAATCGTGAGATAATGCTGCTTTCACTTTTTGATTAACACTTTCGTTTGTTTCACCGAAGTATTGCCGGCGTTCTGAATGCCCAATAATAACGTAGTCGCATCCAGCATCTTTTAACATCGGTGCTGATACTTCACCTGTAAACGCGCCGCTATCTTCCCAGTATACATCTTGTGCAGCGAGGCGAACGTTGCTGCCTTTTAGGACATCACTTACGGCATGAAGTGCAGTAAAAGTCGGCGCTACAATTATGTCTACTCCGGTGCAGTCAGTAACTAAACCTTTTAACTCTGTTGTTAGGGCAACTGCTTCTGAAATAGTGTTATTTAGTTTCCAATTTCCTGCTATAATAGGTGTTCGCATAGTCCTTCCCATTAGAGTACTCGTGATGCAAGTTCAACGAGACGATTAGAGTAACCCCACTCGTTATCATACCATGAAAGGACTTTAACCAATCCATTTTCAATCACTTTTGTGAACGGAGCGTCAAGAACGGAGGAGAGCTTGTTTCCATTGAAATCTGATGAAACGAGATCAAGCTCAGAGTATCCTAAGATTCCATTTAATGAATTTTCAGATGCTTCTTTTAAAGCAGCGTTAACCGCTTCCGCGCTGGGTCTCTTTTTTAGTTCAACTGTGAGATCGACAACCGAGACGTTTGGAGTCGGCACACGGATTGCGAACCCATCTAATTTTCCGTTTAATTCTGGCAAAACTTTTCCGACAGCCACGGCAGCACCGGTTGTTGTTGGGATCATTGACAGTGTTGCTGCCCGTGCACGCCGCATATCCTTATGTGGAAAATCATGAACACGTTGATCTCCAGTATATGCGTGTACAGTGGTCATCAATCCGCTTTCAACTTCAAACGTCTCATGCAGCACTTTGGCAACGGGGGCAAGACAGTTGGTCGTACACGATGCATTGGAAATAACGTGATGCTGTGCTTTATCATATTTGTCATCATTGACACCAATAACGATTGTGATGTCTTCATCTTTTGCTGGTGCGGAAATAACAACTTTCTTTGCACCACCAGAGACGATGTGTTTTTCAGCGTCTTCTCGTGCTGTAAAAAAGCCGGTGGATTCAATCACGACATCTACCCCAAGTTCTTTCCAGGGTAGATCAGCAGGATCACGTTCACCGAAAACACGTATCTCATTTTCGTTTACCACCAATCCTTGATCTGTTGCAGCGATGTTGTCGGATAAGATTCCGTGTACGGAGTCATATTGGAGAAGGTGTGCAAGCGTCTCCGGACTTGTCAAATCGTTGATAGCAACGAATTCTATATCTAACGCCGGATTTTGCAACGCTGCACGAAACGCATTCCGCCCAATCCGACCAAAACCATTAATACCTACTTTAGTTGACATAAGACAGATAAGTTCCTCTCCAAACATTTCACCCTTGTAGGGTTTTCTTTTTACGTCTACATTCTCTTGAATGGAATTTATAACTCACAATATAGATTCTCATATTAAGTCATTGAATAATTTGCAATTAAGTTATTTATCTATAAAAACTTTTAATAATTATACCTCAAAATGTAGTAAATTGCAAGTGTGTTGTTGGGCATAGATTTGACTTGACCTTTTTGGATAAGATATTCGGCTGTCAACCGTCGGCTATTAGTGGTCAGCAGTCAGGATTTGACTTGACCTTTTTGGATAAGATATGCTATTATCTTCGTATAAGGTGGGCATAAGTAGCGATCTTATAACAAATATCAATTTTAGAGGAGAAATTACAGACATGTCCTTTTTAAATCCGTTACGGCAAACGTTAAAAACAACGCATCTCGCAACATTAGGGATGGTCATGCTCTGCCTAATGTTATTGTGGAGTTGTCAATCGCCGGATAAGCAACAGGATCAACTCATTATTATATCACCACATCCAGAAAGTATTGAGACAGAATTCGGCAGTAATTTTGAAAAATGGTATGAAGCGCAAACAGGCAGACCTATTGAAACAGATTGGCGGGATGTTGGTGGCACCTCTTCCAATTATCGGTTTATTGAGTCTGAGTTTGAACGTGTGCCAGACGGTATCGGCATTGATATTTTCTTTGGCGGCGGAACGGATAATTATCTCCGTCTTGCTGAAATGAATTTATTAACTTCATACAAACTGCCTGACGCACAATTAAAGCAGATTCCGCAAGCGTATCATGGAATTCCTGTCTACGATTCTAAATATCGGTGGTATGGTGCTGCGTTATCAAGTTTCGGTATTATGTATAATGATCAGCTACGTGAGATGAAAAACTTACCGAAAGCGACAAAATGGGAGGATTTAGGAGACATTGCGTTGATCAATCAAATTGGCGCTGCCGATCCGAGAGAGAGTGGGAGTGCGCACATGATGTATGAGATAATCCTTCAGACGCACGGATGGGAGAAAGGATTTGCGCTCCTGACGAAATTGGGCGGAAATGTGAAGAAGTTTTCCGCTGGGTCCAATGTTATTCCAAGAGATGTTGGGAATGGTCAAGTGATTTACGGGTTAGCCATTGATTTTTATGCTTATAGCCAAATCGCAGCACTTGGTTCTGAAAAAATCAAATATGTTTTGCCGACCGATGGTACTGTTGTCAACCCGGACTCCATCGCAATACTGAAAGGTGCGCAGAACATGGCGGTAGCGAAAAAGTTTGTTGAATTCGTTTTGTCTAAACAGGCACAAAAACTATGGATGCTACGCGACACTGATGCTGAGGGGCCCAAATGGGAGGGGGGACTGAATCGCGCCAGCGTGCTACCTACACTCTATGAGGAATTAGGGGATCGGTGCGTTGTGACGAATCCGTTTACCGCGAAATTGTCTCCGTTTCCCTATAACGCTGATAAAGGCAGTGTGAGGTATGATATTGTCAACGACCTCTTCGGTATTCTCATCATTGATTCGCATGAGGACCTTGTTGATGCGTGGAAAACGATCGCGGCATGTAAAGACGATACAAAGCGGGAGACGGCAATCGCAGCGCTGGTGGAAATGCCGATTACTGAGGACGAGGCGATGCAAGTTGCCGCTGATAAATGGAAAGACCCTATCTATCGCAATGAGCAGATTAAAGAGTGGGGACAATTCGCTAAGCAGAAGTTCAAAAAAGCAAAAGATTTGGCGCAGTGATTGCGTAGCAGTACACGCTGTGTGTCGTCCACCATATTTTTCCCAACGAAATTATAGCAGATTTTCGATTATAATAACAGGACTTACGCGTTCCCCTCGCTTGCGGGGGGATAAAGGGGGGCAGCCTTGAAAATGATAAAAAATCAGGGTTAAAATCCGTGAAAGGACAAAATTCTAAACAGGGATACTTGATTTTGCGTAAGTCCTATAATAACTTAAGTTGCTGCCTATAAGTTTTAGGCATGCAAACACCGTTTTTTATAGAGAGTAATGCATATTTCGCAAGTTTTCGTAGAGCAACCTGTTAATTTGCGTCCTCACAAGCACAATTTAACAGGTTGTGTTACCACTTCTTTTAACAGGTTGTGTTACCACTTCTATTGTCAGTTATGTTTCCCAAACAAGTTTATCAAAGTATCCCAATAATTCAAAGTCCACTATAAAACCCTGACAAGTAGCAGTAGGGATGGTACGATTCTCCCCTGGGATTGGAAGAAAATACTTCAGTCAACAAAATAATTATCCAGTTCTTCCAACACCACAGTCGCATAACCACCTGCAGGCAACGTAAAACAGAGACGTAACCCCACATCTAAAAGCTTAACCTGATGTAATTGCAGTGGAATTCGAAGCGGGCGCCGTGTTCCTGGCAATCGAATTCCGACTACTTTGCGAAACGCCTCAAATTTCACCCCTTCTGATGCAAGCAGTGCGGACTCCAATGCGTGAACTGTTGTTGTCGGTTGCCGCATCTTATAGCCGAAGATTGGACCGGATGCGCTAATCTCAAACGCATCTGCCCGCGGTTGTTCAGTAGCAGCATTTTCTACGAGAAACGGTGCCCCGTTGCTGTGCTTCACTGCAATATCGCCATCCAGAAGTTTACCTAAATTCGACAACCGCTTCTCCAGAATGCAATTAAACAGAAATGCCTGATACGCAGACAAATATAATTTCCGAAGCCGATGTGGAATATATGCCATCGCCTTTTCCATTGTTCCTTTTTCTTTTTCCCGTTCTATCCGTTTCGTTAATTCTCCGAACTGTATTGTTTCATCCGAAAGTACGTAATGCAATGCTTTTTCCCATTCTGCTTTTATTAGTGCCTTGCCTATTAGATGCGAGTCTTGCTTATTGCCAAATCGCTGCGCGCCGAACCGATTCGGTACCCCCTCAGTTGCTAACTGGACCATCTTTTCTTCAACAAGCAATAGTGCTGTCGGTGGCACATCACGCAATGTTATCTGAAACCGATTGCCGCGAAGATGTCCCACCCGCAACTTATGCGGGTGTCGTTCTGCCCATAATACCGCAATCCCTGGTAATTCCAACTTCAAAACTTGTTCAGGTGGAACACCTTCTACAGATAGCACCTGTGTTGTGACTGCGTATTTATCTTTCATGCCAGCATATCCGAAATTTCTGGAGTTCACATGCAACGCCTGCGCAAGCTGATTAATCGCTTCAAAGGTGCTAAGCTTCTGTTTTTGGATAGCAAAGAACGTGTGCGTGCCTACTCGCGACGGTTCATAAAGCGGTAGTTCTTCAACAATGAAATCGTTAGGTTCTATTTTCATTTTCACTATAAGCGTCAATCTTCAGGAATTTTGATTTTGAATAAACATAAATATGCCGTTCCTACGGAACTCAAGAGGAACGGTGACAGCGTTTTTCTATAAACATAGCGTCCCTACGGGACTGAAGAGCGCTTAAAATGTTCCGAACATGCATAATGAAAAGGACCGATTTAATTACTAAATCTTCGGACAGGTTGTGCTACAACTTCTGTTGTCCGTTTTGTTTCTGAAACAGGTTTATTAAAGTGTCCTAATACTTTCAAAGTTCACTATATTTCGCGTTTCCGCGCCTGTAGTTAGGTATCAGAAAGATAGGGGAAGTTAGGATCTAATCGTATCACTTCGTCTAAGTCTGAAATCGTAGAACGGAGTCCCGCATTACGATCAGAAACCAGGGACTCGCGGAGTGCAAGGTAGTCTTTCAGACATGCCCGATGGAAATACGCTTCGACATAATTCGGATTGAGGCGGATGGCCTTATCGTAATCGGCGAGGGAAGCCGGATCTGGGTGTAATAAAGTCCTCATTAACCCCGCTTGAAGTAGGCTTCCGCAGAATCTGGATTAAGTCGAATAGCCTCATCGTACTCGTTGAGTATGGATGTGTCAGGTAGTCGGTAAATTTGCATGTTTGTCCCCTATGCTTGATAGTGTTAGCATGGATAGCATATTGATGGTAGGCTGCCCAGTAACGAAAAAGCCACAGTGTTGTAAGACACAACCTGTGGCTAATTCTTCTAATATGAACGGGCCCGACGGGACTTGAACCCGCGACCTCCTGCGTGACAGGCAGGCGCGCTAAACCATCTGCGCCACGAGCCCATAAGATGCCTCTGACAAATAGGCGGGACAGGACTTGAACCTGTGACCTACAGCTTGTAAGGCTGTCGCTCTAGCCACCTGAGCTACCCGCCCAAAATGAGATTGCAACTGCATTCCATCTCACGGACATTATTAAGTATAACACGTCTAATGTAGTTTGTCAAGAAAATTTGATTTTTTCTGAAATATTTAGAAATCATTTGCGTAATATCTCTCTTTCCGCGTTGAAGTTGTCAAAGTTGGTCTTCACTCCATTCATTGTCGTAGTCTGGATTGTAAATCAACCCTTTTTTAATATCAAGGCAGAGATCAAGTAGCTCCAAAATCATGTATCCCACAAGGACAGATGTATTTAAGGTTGTTGGCGACAACTATTTTTAGTAACGAAAGCCGATAATTTTTCGTTTTATATCATGCTTAAAATACGCAAAAGAAAAATCAAATTTCCACATTCCACATATTATAGGGGAGTTTGCGGACTACATCATTGCAAGTAGGAAGAGGAGTAAATTCATGAAACCGTGTTCTGTTCAGATAGTAATTCTATTATTAGCAGTCTTATTTTCAGGCTGCGCTACCATATCAAGTTATGATGAGTTAGTAGATCGACATTACGACTACACAAGTGGAGAAAAATACGCAACCCTTGATGAATGGCATACGTTAATAACAGAGCTCGAAAACGCCATTCGCATGGATGCAGAAAGTGAAACAGCAGATGATGCACAATATGTTATCGCTTCCAGCTGGGTTTGGTGCATAAAATTAGGTGATTCAGAGGCACCGCAACGTGCCATCGCAGCATTTCGTAGGTTGATTTACACCTATCCCGATTCGGAGCACTTACCCCAAGCACATTATTGGATAGCTCGCTGCTACACACTGATAGGTGATTCCGCTCGAGCATCACACCACTACCAGATTGTTACAAATCGATATGCCGATACAGATATGGCAGCAGAAGCACAGCTGGAGTTGGGACGTACTTACGCAGACCATGGCTACGATATACGTGCTGAAACACTCTACGTTGAAATCATTGAATCCGATGCGAAAAAAGAAATAGTTGCTACTGCCTCTCAAGAGCTTAAAGAGTTAAAAACGCCACAGAATCCTCAGACACCACCATCCGATGAAATCCCTTCTCAACCGAAAATTGAACCCCCGGAAAAATCGGAACCACCCACTGAACCAGAGACGTTAACACCTGGATCTCTTACACGTGAATTCGGATTAACCGCGAAGACGATTGTCATAGACGCAGGTCATGGCGGGAAAGATCCAGGAGGCGGCAGCCATGGAAACCTCATAGAAAAACCTATCGCGCTTAACATTTCAAAGAAAATCGAGGCGATTTTAAACGCAAAAGGTTACACGGTTTTGCTAACACGAGATACGGATCGCTTTATTGCCTTGAAGGAGCGAACAGCATTTGCTATCAAACACAACGCTGACCTATTTCTGAGCATTCATGCAAATGCCAGTGAAAACCCGAAAGCTAACGGCATTGAAACCTACTATTTAGATGTAAAAAGCACAGACAAAAACGCGGAAATCATTGCAGCGCGCGAAAATGCAAACTCTGGATACAGTATCCAAGAATTGGAAACACTTTTGAAAGGATTGATAGTAGAAAGTAAAAGTGAGGATAGCCGTAGACTGGCGAAACATGTGCAGCAGCAATTGGTTGCAGCTACAGGCGCAGCGGATCGTGGTGTTAAACACGCGCGTTTTGTTGTGCTAATCGGAACGAGTGTTCCCGCTATCCTGATTGAAACTGGCTTTGTCACGAATCCCACAGAGGGTAAGAAACTCACATCGGATGCATATCAACAAAAAGTAGCTGCTGCTATTGTCCAAGGCATCGAGAAGTTTTTACGGAGCAATGAACAAATCAGTCAAAATAATATTGATCAACCCGATAGATATTTGGCAACTAAAGAACGTTAGGCAATACTCACGGCTCGAGACAGCCAGCAAACCATTTGCTAAGAGAACCGGTTATGCTTTTTAAGGTCTTTCACCAAAAAAAGGAACAGCCCAGAACCTTCTCCTCTATTTTTATTCTTCTTGTGTTCGTTCTTGTTGGATGGAATAGCGTATTAACTGACATTGCCGCACAACAGGCAGATATTGCCATTCTATTACCATCAACAGCGTCTGGCACCGCAGCAGGTGATGTGAACTATGCACGTTCTGCCAGCAGGCGTTTTGTTCGCATGTTGAAGAGCATCGGGTTTTCTGCGGACGAATTAGACGAGTCCTCTGTATCCACTATCCCCCGCTTACAAGACACATCTTCTAATCCGTATCGGTTGGTAATCCTCCCACTTAATCCAAAAATTTCAACTAAAACGGCACTTCTCTTGAAAAGTTTTGTCGCACGCGGTGGAAAACTATTTGTAACCTATAACCTCACGGATGAGGTAGCATCACTTCTGAATTTGCGCAGTGTAAAATGGTTGAAGGCAGAAGCCCCTGGTCAGTTCGCTTCCATTCAATTTGATGCACCTGAAGTATTAGGAATGCCAAAATCTGTACGGCAAACATCATGGAACATCACAGTGGCAGAACCGACAAATCAACAGACAAAAATTATAGGACACTGGTACAATGCAGAGGGCAAATCAACCGGATATCCAGCGTTTTTTATAAGTGATGCAGGTGTGTTTTTCAGCCACGTTTTTTTGCCAGACGATATCCGAACCAAAGCGCAGCTCCTCGCAGCACTTCTCGGACACCTTGTCCCTGAATTTCAGCATGCAATCGCAAAACGCGAATTGGAAGCGATGACAACCGTCGGACATATAAAAAATCTTGATACCTTAACAAAATTTGTTGGGTATGGCGGGGTTTCCGAAGCACAACAAGCATTGCAAACCGGAAAAACCTTGACAACACAAGCGCAAACAGAATATGCACGCAAGGATTATTACAAAGCAATGACCACAGCGCGGGAGAGTCGAGATGCTCTTTCAAAAGCGTATTTTTTGTCCCATTTGACCGATGAAACCGAAGGACGGGCATTGTGGAATCATTCTGGACTTGGAGCATATCCCGGCGACTGGGAACGTTCTGCAAGGGAGTTAGCTGCTGCTGGTATCAACATGATTTTGCCAAATATGGCATGGGGTGGTTTAGCACATTACGATAGCAGTGTATTGCCCCAGAGCGCGAAGTTCACGAAATATGGCGACCAAATTGCACAGTGCGTTAAGGCAGCACATAAGCATAATTTGGAAGTTCATGTGTGGAAGATAACCTGGAATTTGGAAGGTGCGCCGAAAGAGTTTGTGGATAAAATGAAAAAGGATGGACGAACGCAGATATCATCAACAGGGGACACAATCAATTGGCTTTGTCCTTCAAATCCAGAAAACGTACTATTAGAATTGAATGCTGTCACGGAAATCGTACGCAACTACGATGTTGACGGTATCCATCTCGATTATATCCGTTACCCGGGGAGCCGCGCTTGCTATTGTGATGAATGCCATAAAAGATTCATGCTTGCAACAAGACAGCATATTCAAGAATGGCCCGCCTCTGTGTTACCAAAAACAGGACAACACGCGAAAGCTTATGTTGAATGGCGAGCTCAACAGATAACCCGCTTAGTACGCTTAATTCACAAACGCACACGTCAAATAAAACCTCACATAAAGATTTCAACTGCAGTTTTCGGTGCCTATCCTGACTGTGTAACATCTATTGGGCAGGATTGGATTGCGTGGGCAAAAGCAGGTTATGTTGACTTCGTTTGCCCGATGAACTATACTGAAGACACAAAATATTTCACAGATTTATTACAAAAGCAGCTTGCCCTTATGCCCAAAGGAGTAGCGATCTATCCGGGCATCGGGGCAACTGCATCTAACTCCCTCCTTACACCAGATGCCGTGATTGGACAGATTCACCTCGCGCGATTCTTGGGTGCTTCTGGTTGGACCATCTTTGACTACTCCGCAAATATCTCAGGGACCATCCTTCCCGCTATTCAGATGGGTGTCGGTAGGCGAAAAGCAGAACCCGTACATTAATTCTGTTGCTTGTTCCAATAATTTTAGGAATTAATTATATACATTTTCAACATAGTCAGGGTTGACTATGTTCAACTCAGATCATCCAAAAATCCCAGGGTTATTTAGTTTTAAGGATTCGCCCGAACTCATGTTAACTTAATGTTAAGTCACTGAATTCGGACTAATCACTGGATTGAGTGGATTTATTGCTTTTTGTCTGAACCAGGATTTTCAAATCAAAGGTATGAGAACAAACCCATAACAAAATTAATATTTGGGAATAATAATGAACAAAAATCCTAAAACTAAATAACCCTGGTAAAAAACCTTGACAAAAGTTTGTAGATAAGTTAAACTTTTAAAATTAGAAACGTCTTTTAAAAGTAAAACCGTTTTTTTTAAAGGACCTATGCGGTGAAATTTTTAGGTTTTTTTAAACACATTCGTGTGAATCCTGAATTTGACTTGATTCCCAAAAAGGAAAGTGGTAGAATGCCAATTTAGAAGGTTTACAGGTCAAATTTAAATACTACTGGTACTGATGCCGTAGTAAAAGTGGTAGTCTATTCTTACTTGAAAGAGATTGGCAAACTACTAACAAAGAACCGCGAGGTCTCTCAACAACCGAGAACAATCGCGTTTTTTATTTTATAGAAGGTAAAAATGGCAGGAGGCATTGAAACTACCGTCGTAGAAATGTTAACGCCGCTTCTTCAAACAGAAGGGTTTGAATTGGTTGCTGTAGAGACAGCTGGAAACCGAAAAAATCGGACTCTTCGGTTGCTGTTGCACAAACAGGGTGGGCTTTCAGTGTCCGATTGCAAAGCGGCAGCTCAAGTTGTTCGTCCAATTTTAGAAGTTCACCAGATATTATCTGCGTATAAGCAGTTTGAAATCGCTTCACCGGGTGTCGACCGTCCGTTGGAAACGGCGGCGGATTTCCGGAGGAATCTCGGCAGAACCGTTCAAATTGGAGCCACTTCGGAAAGAGGCGAAGCGTTTGAAGTGCAAGGACGAGTTGTAGATGTCGCAGACGGATGTGTCGTTTTAGAACAAACATCAGGTAAAACCGTCCACATTGAAATCTCAAAGGTTTGCAAAGCATATATTCAACTGGTTTGGTGATCAGTTGCAGCAATATATGATAAGCTTACAAAACACGCCATGAAGTAGGAGAACTATGAAACATAAAACACAAGAAAGAAGAGAAAGTTTACAACAGTCTATTCGGCAGATGATGGGACATACTGACTTGCCTGAGGATGTTTTTGTCAAGGCAATTGAGGAGGCACTGCGTGTGATTGCTTTGCGTCACTACGGTCCGGAAGCGAAGGTCTCAATAGATATTGAGCTGGACACGGAACAGATAAGATGCCACGTGCCGAAAAAGGTTGTAGATATTATGCATGACTTCTCAACGGAGATACCGATTGAGGAAGCACACAAGCTTGATCCAGATGCAAAAATTGGCGATATGCTGGAAGTTGAGATTAACCCGGACGAATTCGGTAGAATTCAGGCACAATTGGGACGGCAAATCCTGCTCGGCAAACTTAGAGAAGCTGAACGTGAACTGATTTACAAGGAATTTGAGGGGCGTGAAGGAGAAGTTGTTGTTGGATACTTACAACGATATGATAAACAGGATGCGATTGTTGATTTGGAACGGACAGACGTTTTACGGACCGAGGCATTGTTACCGGGAAGTCAAATACCACGAGCTCACCGATATAAGCGCGGTGATGCCATGCGGTGTCTGATTTTAGAGGTAAAAAACACTTTAAATAGAGAACAGATTGTTGTCTCCCGCACACATCCTGACCTCCTCGCGATGTTATTTGAGCAAGAGGTGCCGGAAGTTTATGAAGGACAAGTTCGCGTAATGGCAGTTGCGCGGGATC
>CBDHCS010000010.1:0-86297 GCA_965261125.1 Candidatus Poribacteria bacterium
TCATACAAGAACCGCCATCAGGGTAAACCAGGGAGACCTTGGCGTGGTAATAGAGAAAGTATTAGATGCTATACTCTGGGTGTTGCGAACAGGAGCCCCTTGGCGGGATTTACCCGAAAAGTATCCCCCCTATCAAAACTTGCCATCGTCGTTTTCAGCAATGGTCATCGGATGGAACACTTAAAAGCGTTCAAATGGCACTCACAGAAATGCTTGAAAAACGAAAAAAAAATAAATATGAGTGAGTGCTGTATTGATGCGAAATTCGTTCCTGCTAAGAAAGGTGGCCCTTGTGTTGGTTAAAACGAAGTGTGGCAAAGGGACAAAGTTGGTAGCGATTACAGAGAAAAGCGGTAGAGCTGTGAGTGTTCTGATTACAGATGCTTCTTGTCATGAAGTGTGCTTGGTTGAACCGGTCTTGGATGCGTGTTGGACATCGGAGAGCCCCGTAGTGTTGATTGGGGACAAAGCTTATGACTCTGATCCTTTAGATGCGTCTTTGAGGGGGCATGGTATTGAAATGGTAGCCCCTCATAAAAAGAATCGCAAGAAACAGGCTACACAGGATGGTCGGCGTTTGCGACGGTATAAGCGTCGTTTCAAAGTAGAAAGATTTTTCAGTTGGTTAGAGGGATTTTTCGGCGTTTAGTCGTCCGATGGGAAATATTATGCTGAAAATTATTTAGGTTTTGTACTTCTTGCTTGCATACGTATGTCAATAAAATATTTATGAGATACGCTGTACATTTAAGGGAACTTAGGGCACACGATAAAAAAATAAAAGATCTCACGGGGCTTGAACACGCACATAATCTCAGGGAACTACACCTTGCAGAGAATACTATCTCAGATGTTTCTCCGCTGTCAAAGTTGACACAACTGGATAAGTTAGCTTTCTCCGATAACGATATTTCGGATATAAGACCACTGTCAAAGTTGACACAATTGAGAGATCTGAAACTTGGTCGGAACGATATTTCGGATATAAGACCACTGGAAAAACTAACGAACTTAGAAAACTTGTCACTCAATAGTAATCAATTGACTGATATAAAACCACTGGAAAAACTAACGAACTTAAAATCTTTATCTCTCAGTGATGCTGAAATTAATGATCTAAGCCTTCTACAAAACCTAATGAACTTAAAATCTTTATTTTTTAATAGCAATCAAATTAGTGATCTAAGTCCTCTACAAAACCTAACAAACTTAGAATCTTTATCTCTTAATGTCAATCAAATTAGTGATCTAAGTCCTCTACAAAACCTAACGAAATTACGAAATTTATTTCTTGTTCGGAATCAGATTAGCGACGTCAGTCCCCTCAAAGGATTGGTAAACCTGCAAAGGTTACACCTTCAAGGAAACCCGATTAAGAATCGCAAACCGCTCCTTGAACTCTTGGAAAAGAATCCAGATATTAAAATTTATCTCAAAAACGACCGTGAGCCGTTACCTGTTAACCTATCCCATTTCCGCGCAGAACACATCGATGCTGGCGTTATCCTCAACTGGACAACAGAGTCAGAGGTAGACAACGCGGGGTTCTACATCTACCGCAGCGAAACAAAGGATGGCAAATTCAAGGTCGTTAATCCTACGATAGTCCAAGGTGCGGGAACAACAGGGGAACGCAACGAATATACGTGGACAGACACCACCGCTAAACCGAATACTGTCTACTATTATCGGATAGAGGATGTGTCGCATGCAGGTGTGCGGGAACAGTTAGCGACTGTTCGGCTAAGAGGCTTAGTCTCTGCTCGTGGTAAACGGACTACCATTTGGGCAGATTTGAAAGCGGAGAACTAATTTCTGTTGCAAGTGGTGTGTATTTCTATACACTCACTGCTGATGATTTCACAGCTACCCGAAAAATGATCATACGGAAGTAAATTTTAAAATGCCAATACACACCTTCAAGCTGGAATCCCGCACAAAAATAATCATCATGATGATTTGTGGTTGCCTTGTCATTTTGCTTGACAGTCCAACCGCGTTGTTGACATGTTTCCTGGCAAGTCTTGTATTGATTGCTATTTCAAAACCGACTTTAAGACAAATCCGGTTGCTACTCATTTTCCTCTTTTTCACAACGTGGGGATTGATTTACAGTCAAGGAATGTTCTACAACGCATTTCCACGCACAGTTTTGGTAACGCTTGTTCCTGCGGACTTTCCGTTCATCGGCGAGTGGACTGGCGGCATCCGAATCTATCGCGAAGGGCTGTTTCACGGCATAATTCAATCACTGCGGTTTAATACCACGCTTGTGATTGGTTGCTATATTGTGTGGAGCACACAACCTCGCGATCTGCTTCTCGCGTTAGGACAGTTGCGTGTACCGGGTGCACTTGCATTTATGGTCACAACTGCGCTGCATTTTATTCCTGTGATTGCAGGTGAAGCTGCTGCTGTCATTCGGTCTCAACGATTGCGCGGATTCCGCTACTTACAGCTCAATCTGTTTGCCACTGTGCGAGGTGTTATCAATAGCTTTCGACCTATCTTGGCAGGGAATATTCGGCATGCAGCTAATCTTGGCGAATCAGTTGAAAGCCGTGGATTTTCTCCTGATATCGCGAAACAACGGACATCTTTACGCATTTCACAGATGGGACCGTGGGATTACTGCTTGCTTACGGTGTTATTTGTATGTCTGATTTGCGTCATCGGTTTAAAGATAATCTATTTCTGCTATGTGAATGGTATCTACTACGGGTCGTGGTTGAGAGGTGTGTATACTTTTACACGCGAGGTGCTGTGAGATCTGTACCGCAAACTGTTAGTTTGCGGACTAATATGCACAAACTAACAGGTTGTGGTACATAAGTAGCAACTTTCAAAATTCACTATAAACATGCTACACATAAATAAAACAAATAGTGACATAGTTAACGATAGTTTTGCCAAAGCATATCTTACTGACACTGAAAAGGGCGATGAAATGCTGGACAGGTCGGGGAAAGTTAACCCACACTGGCAACCTTTCATTCAGGCACTGAATACGCTCGGGCTTGAAGAGATGGTCGATCGGCACAAAGAGACGGTGCGTCTACTTCGTGAAAACGGTGTCACATACATCGTGCATGGTGAAAAACAGGGGCATCGTCCTTGGGAATTAGACCCTATTCCCCTGATAATCTCAAACTCGGACTGGGAATCCATCTCGGCGGGACTTACGCAACGCGCTGAACTTTTAAATCTGATTGTGAAAGATCTATATGGGGAAAGAAAGTTAATCAAAGACGGATTGGTCCCCCCTGAAGTCGTCTATGCACACGCTGGATTTTTGCGTCCCTGTAAGGAGTTGGTACTGCAGGATGATAATCTCCTACTAACGTACGCTGCAGATTTGGCTAAAGATTCCAGCGGAAATTTATGGGTGCTGAATGATCGAACGCAAGCACCGTCAGGCGCTGGATACGCACTTGAAAACCGTACTGTTTTGGCGCGTACATTACCACACCTTTTCGGTGAAATTGGTGTTCACCGCCTCTCTTTCTTCTTCCGTGCCATGCAGAATAGTTTAGCAGAACTTGCCCCACGTCAAAAAGACAATCCGCATGTCGTTGTACTGACACCCGGTCCTTACAATGAAACCTATTTTGAACACGCTTATTTGGCGAGTTACCTCGGCTACACACTGGTCCAAGGTGATGACCTGACGGTGTTAGATGGACATGTGTGGTTGAAATCACTTGATGGACTACAGCTTGTAGATATTATTTTCCGCAGGGTAGACGATATTTTCTGTGACCCATTGGAACTACGGCAGGACTCCCGCCTCGGTGTTGCAGGACTACTCGAGGCAATCCGACAAGGTAATGTTGTTGTCGTAAATCCGCCTGGGAGCAGCGTTTTGGAAAATCCTGCTCTGATGTCGTTTTTACCGAACATTGCCAAACAGTTGATTGGTGAAGAGTTAAGACTCCCTTCCGTAACGACATGGTGGTGCGGGCAATCGGAACACCGAAACTATGTGCTATCAAACCTTAAAAAGTTGGTTATCAAACCGATTTATCGTCCACCGAACACAAAGCCATTGTTTGGAACGAAACTCAGCTCTGCTGAACTTGATACACTCCGCTTGCAGATTATTGCCAAACCGCATCTCTATGTTGGACAGGAATACATTGACTTTTCCACAACACCTTCTTTGATTGAAGGTAAACTTGAACCGCGCCGTGCGATTCTTCGTAGTTTCCTATTTGCCGAAAAGGATAAATACACTGTGATGCCGGGCGGACTTACCCGTTGTCAAGGTGAAGCCGGTGAATTAACGGTTACTATTCAAGACGGTGGCATTAGCAAAGATACATGGGTTTTAGCACCGGAACCGGAACCACATATCAGTTTATGGCAGCATTCAAAAAGTGGGTCCATTATTTCTGAAGACTCACAAGGATTATCAAGTCGGTCTGCAGAAAATTTGTTCTGGGTAGGTCGTTATGCGGAACGCGCAGAAGGGCACGCACGTCTTCTGAGGATTACATTGGACAAAATTAAGAGCGGTTTAGAAGCCTCACCTTTAGGACAACCTCCCGCTTCAGCAGTTCTCACAGAAACATACGGAGAGGCATCAAGGAACGTATCTGAACTTGCATATCTCCGTAGTATGCTCCGATCATTGACAGGTTTAACATCATCTCATCCGGGATTTGTTAGCAAAACCGGACAAGAGTTAGAAAGTGAACTGCTATTCATCATGCTTGGTACAGAAAACAGTGGAAGCCTTGTGTCAACGCTACAATCACTGGTGAGTGCTGCTTATGCTGTCCGTGATCGTTGGTCTACAGACACATGGCGTGTTATGAACAGCATTGAGAACTTATGTAGGACACTTGAAAAATATAATAATACGGATGAGAATTCACAATCAGGGCGCACGTTACAACACATTCAAACGGAACTTGATCAGTTAATGATTTTTCTTGCAGCACTGAGCGGTCTGAACGCGGAAAGCATGACACAAACAATGGGGTGGGTTAGTCTTGATATGGGGCGGCGCATTGAACGCGCATTACTTCTTATTGTGCTTTGTCGGTCAAGTCTCGTAACTGTTCAGGAAGAATGGATTGAGCATCTGCTGCTTGAATCCATACTTGCCGCCGAGGAAAGCCTAATTACCTATCGCAGCCGTTATAGATCTGCGTTACACCTGCCAACAGCACTTGAGATGTTGCTTCTCGACGAAACTAATCCGCGTTCGTTAGTCTATCAATTAAAACGGCTTCAGGAACAGGTACGTGATTTGCCACGCGAAAAGTCAGGCTACCGACTCAGCGAAGAGGAACAATTAATCTTAGAAGCATTAACGCAGCTGCAACTCTCTAATACATTCCAACTTGCACAACGGTCTGAACAAAACACACAACGTCAAGGATTAGAAAAGCTTTTGGTTCGACTTGCACAGATATTGATAGAAATATCTGATGTTCTGACACAAACATATTTCAGTCATGTCCAAGGACCTCAGCAGCTGGTTAATACCGATCCTTCGTAGATTGAGGCAATGTCAATGAACTATAAGATTACGCATAACACCCAGTACAGTTATAGCAGTCTTGTCAACCTCTGTCATAACGAAGCACGCCTGACTCCACGCAGTTTTGCACAACAGGTCTGCACACAAAGTGAATTTACTGTTGATCCGGAGCCTACAAGTTACCGTGAACGAAAGGATTTCTTCGGAAATACTGTTTGCTATTTCACTATTCAACGTCCCCATCAAGATCTAAGCGTTACAGTTACAAGTCATGTGGAGGTGAAAGAGTCCCAAAAACGTCCAGATATAGTGTGGGAAACTGTTCAAGAGCGGTTACGGACGGATCAGAATGCAGAGATTTTGGAGGTACGACAGTACATCTTTGATTCGCCGATGATCCAAGAGATGCCTGAATTACACGTTTATGCTGAGAGTTCGTTTGCTAAGGGGCGCCCGCTGATTGAAGCGGTAGAAGATTTAATTAATCGTCTTTACGAAGATTTTGCATACAACCCAGGTTTTACTACGGTTGCCACACCACTTGCAGAGGTAATAAAACACCGTCGGGGCGTGTGCCAAGATTTCGCACATCTCGGAATTGGCTGTTTGCGTGCGATGGGTTTGGCAGCACGATATATCAGCGGATACATTGAAACAGTAGCACAACCCGACCAAGAACAGTTAGTAGGTGCAGACGCATCACATGCGTGGTTTTCAGTATATCTGCCTGACATTGGTTGGATAGACTTTGACCCGACCAATAACCAAATCCCGACTGACCAACACATCACTGTTGCGTGGGGGAGAGATTATTCGGATGTAACGCCGTTTAAGGGGGTTGTTTTTGGAAGTGGCACACATGAATTGTCTGTTTCGGTGGATTGCAGAGCAGTTTAGAGGACTGTAACAATCGCTGGCGAGGTTTCCTAACCACGCCAGCAGCAGGAATAAAGACGATTGTTCATGATTCAGACAGTTGCAAGCGTGCAGCAATTGGTAGTTGAAAAAGTTCTTCTTGTAACAAACGCGTTGAAAAAACAAAACTTCAAGATTTTCGATTTCGCCTATATTAGGATTAAAACGCGCAATAATTTCATCCTCAAGTTCTTCGCTTTCCTGTTCTGGGTAAGGTTCACAGGTGTTCATATACAAAATATCTGCTTCGCGATCATATTGAAATGTCATATCTATTCCCTGATAGAAAGCGTTCCATCTCTGCTGACACTGACAAGCTGCTGTTTATCGGTTTGATTGCTGCCCCAGAACGCTAATTCCCACACAAAACCTTCTGGTGCAGGAATAGTGGACATAAGTCCCATTGCTTTCACGTTCCATAATCGGATTTCTGGATCTCTCCCGCCGCTTGCAAGAATTTCGCCCTCAACGGAGAATGCTAAAGCATTTACCGAATCTGAATGTGCAGTGAAAATTGAAAGAAGATGTTTACTGTCTAATTCCCATAGTCGTACAGTCGTATCTGATCCGCCACTGGCAAGCAGTTTTCCATCAGAGGAGAACGCCAAAGACAAAACTAATCCATCATGTGCTGCAATAGAGAACAACTGCCGACCAGTCTCCAATTCCCATACTCTAATTTTACCGTCCGCCCCACCGCTAACAAGCGTATTCCCACCCGATGAGAATGTTAATGTTCTTATTCTGGCGGGGTCAGCAGTCGAACCGCTCAACATACGCGCTGTCTCTTCATTCCACGCTGTCAGCGGCACACCGTCTGGTGAGGATGCCAATGCAGTCACTAAACTTGACGATTCACCCGCGAGCGTTGCTATTTCGTTTGCGGTATCTGTGTCCCATAATCGAAGGGTACTGTCCTCACTGGCACTGGCAAGGGTGCGACTATCTGGTCCGAACGCCACTGCACGTATCCGGTCCAAATGCCCTGCAAGCATAGCGATTTGTGCGCCATTGGATAGATCGTATACCCAGATTCGATCGTCACCGCCCGCAGCAAGTCGTGATCCGTCTGGTGAAAACGCAATCTCGGTTATCTGCTTTTTATTGAGTCTTTCTTTAAAACTCGGTGGCAGTTCGGATTGAGTGTTACTACTGAACAATTCATTGTTATCCATTTTGTTTACTGTCCAAAGGTTCACCGTCTAATTCAGATAGACGATTACCAGGGTTGAATGTATTCGGTTGCATCGTGGCATTTCCTATACAATAACGTGAGTTTGATAATGGGACAAGACGGACACATTCCTCTTAAAGTTCCCCTTGATAAGGGGGACTTAGGGGGTTAAATCACTAAAATAACGCCTTTTCAACCCCCTTATCAGAGGGAAATACGTCCTTCCTATCAAAATTGAATTCTTTTATCAAACTCACGTTATACAATAAATAGGTAGTGTGCAAGACATATCGAATTTCACAATCTGTCAGTCTTTTTTCCAAGTATACCAGATATTTAACCGAAAGTCAACCTTTTGAAAGGTAATAACAGAGGCATTCAGTGTCGGTGAACAAGGATCCTGCAGCTCTGCACGTGTCAGGTTTCGCAAGTCCTATCTAAATCAACGGTATGAATGCCTTTAGCAAAATACGCCAAATCAACGGTCCGAATGCTATATAGCATGCCCTGTCCGGTATTCTGCATGATTCAGCGGGTGCCAATTTAAGAAAAAGTCAATGTTTTTATGCCCCTTCTCAGGACGCATAGTTATTGGGATTGTCCTATATTTAGTTTGTGCCGATAGGACGCAATCTAACAGGTTGTTCTACTATATGGCAACTTAGGTTCTAATACGAGAATAAACCCGACTTTTTTAGTAAGGTATAGCATAATTATTTGACTTTTTTGGTAAGATATATTATAATTGTAATAACTTGAATTGGTTGCCATTAAAAAGGAGTGTGTCAGATGCAGCTGTCCGCTAAGTTGAAATATGCAGTTTGTGCAATGTTAGAGCTCGGTCTACACTATCAAAAGGAATTCGTCTCGGTCACAGTGTTGGCCGAAAAACGTTGTATCCCTGGCCCATTTTTGGAAAAACTTCTGTTACAACTCAAACATGCTGGGTTGACGACAAGTCGACGTGGGCCTGATGGTGGATATAGTTTAGCACTGGCACCAGAGAAAATCCGGATAGGGGATATTTTTACTGCTGTAGAAGGTCCTGTGAATTTTACTGAAGGATTTGAAGCACAAGAATCATTTGAATTAGTTACGTTTTTTGCAGAGATTGAGGAAAATGTCCGTGAGGCATTAAACACCAAAACCCTGCATGAACTCTGTTATCATGCGCGAAAATATAAAAAGTTGTCGCAACCGACACATTCGCATCCATTTTTTATATGAAAATCGCCAAAGACCTGACAAAACTTATCGGAAATACGCCGATGATCCGATTCAATGCGTTGCCAGGTAAAGAGGATGCAACAATCTTTGCGAAGTTGGAATTCTATAACCCTGGTGGTAGTATCAAAGATCGTATCAGTTATAGCATGATAGTTGATGCTGAGGAGCGCGGTGTCCTAAAAGCGGGGGATACAATAGTAGAACCGACAGCCGGCAACACAGGAATCGGCCTCTCTATTGTTGGTGTTGCACGCGGCTATCGTGTAATTTTGACAATGCCCGAGTACGTTAGCAATGAAAAATATGCACTCCTTTCCGCTTTTGGTGCCGAAATAGTGCTTACACCAGAACACGGCGGGATGGCAAGTGCCATCTGGGAAGCAGAAGAAATCCTCCGTCGAAATTCACGACATTATATGCCGAACCAATTTACGAATCCTGCCAACCCACAGATCCATCGTGAAACAACAGCGGTTGAAATTTTAGAGGCGGTAGGCAGTAGCATAGATTTTGTTGTGATTGGAGTAGGAACAGGCGGAACGTTAACAGGTGTCGGTGAAGTGCTTAAATCACATAACCCTAAAACTAAGGTTATTGCTGTAGAACCTTTGGTTTCATCAGTACTTTCAGGCGGAATGCCTGGCCCAACACGTATTGATGGACTGGGGGCAGGAATGGTCCCAGAGGTTTTGAATGTGGATATTATTGATGATGTGATTGCGGTTTCTGAAGAGGTAGCGTATCAAACTATGAAGGATATTTCAAAAAAAGAGGGTTTATTGGTGGGCATGTCGTCTGGAGCAAATGTACATGCGGCTTTACAGGTAGCTAAAGCACTGGGACCTGATAAAACTGTCGTCACTATTCTGCCAGATACTGGAGAACGTTACTTCAGTTTAAGTCGTTATTTTGAGCTTGAAACCGATATAATGGAAACGCTATCATAAGAGGAGTCTAAACAGAAAAAGCGAATGGCATTTCAAATTGAAACTGTTTCAATGATGAGGTTGAAGCAGCAAATAAGCTTAAAGGAAGACCCGCAGGAAATCCTTTTCTGCCTCTTTAAGCAGTTTAATGATCGAGCAGCAATTGTAACAAGCGGTCAGTTGTCGGGCATGGTTCAAATACATCTCGCCGCTGAAAGCAAATTACCTTTTAGGGTATGTACGATAGACACGCTGCGCCTCTTTCCGGAAACCTACGCTTTCTTTGATCAAGTTGAAGAACGCTACGGTATTGAGATTGAACGCATTCAACCTGACACTACTGAAGTCAAAAATATGGTTGCTGAACACGGAGAATACCTATTTTTTGACGGCAAAGCAAAACAGAAGCACTGCTGTGACATCCGGAAAATTAGACCGATGCAGAAACTTTTAGGGACGTTAGATGTTTGGATTACTGGAACGCGAAGAGATCAATCCGAAACCAGACAAAATTTCCAGAAGACAGAAATTATCTCATCTAATACGCATCCTGTTCTCAAGGTAAGTCCATTAATTCACTGGACAACCGAACAGGTGTGGGAATTTGTACGTAAAAACGATGTACCTGTGAATCCGCTCTTTAAACCGGATGCTCATGGACATTACTATGATTCACTCGGATGTATGACTTGTACAACGCGAATTCGCCCGGGTGAACCCAAAAGAGCAGGGCGATGGCGTTGGCAAAGCGGAACAGATACTGAAGAAAACAACAAAGAGTGTGGATTACATTACGCTATTTAACACGAAACAGAACAGTGGAATTCTTTACCACTACCATAATTACAAAAAGCACGGCATCAGAACGCTGAGCCGATAGAGGAGGAAAATATGGCTGTTACAGTTCGTATTCCAACCCCGCTGCGACGTTTGACGCAAAATCTCGCGGAGATTGAAACTGAAGGTACTGATATTGAAACCATCATAGAAAATTTGGACTCAGATTATCCAGGCATGAAAGAACGTCTTTGTGATGAAGGCGGGAACATCCGGAGGTTTGTAAATATCTATCTCAATGACGAAGATATCCGGTTTCTTGATGGAAAGGCAACACCTGTCTCAGATGGAGCTGAAATTTCAATTATCCCCGCTATTGCTGGTGGCAGAAACCTTTCCTAAAATGGCATCTCGTGTAAGGGCGGATACCGCATCCGCCCGAATGCGATTTGCATAAACTTTTCTTCATAAATGATATGGTAACGCTACACCCGAAAACCCTTAATGAAATATGCGATCATGCAAAGGAACAATTTCCGGAGGAATGCTGTGGCGTAATACTGCATACAGGGACGCAGGAATTTGTCAGACCGTGCCGCAATATCCAAAACCAAATGCATCAAGATGACCCCGCCGCATATCCGCGTGATGCTCGTACAGCATATTTAATGCACCCCGATGACTTAATGGCGATTCATAAAGAGGCAGAAATGGAGCATCGTCCGATTAAGGCGTTTTACCATTCACACCCGAATCACGAGGCGTATTTCTCTGAAAAGGACAAATCGGATGCGGTGATGTGGGACGAACCTGCATACCCAGGCGCGACATACCTCGTTATTTCTATCTACGAAGACATAATCCGCGTTATCAAGGCTTTTGCCTGGGATGAAGTTACATCAGATTTTGTTGAAGTGCCAGTCCAAAAGACTCCATCAGGAGCGACTCAAATGACCTCTCTAAAGGTGCGCCTAACGTTTCCACCTGAAAAAATCACTGAGCCTATTATTTACAATATCGGACAACAGTTTCGAGTAATCACCAATATCCGGCGCGCCAACGTAACCGAAGAGTCGGGGTGGGTGATGTTAGAAATACGGGGTACTTCAGATGAAATTGAACGCGCCATTGAGTACCTAAAAAATATCCAAGTCCAAGTTGAACCTGTTGAAGGTGATGTTGTGCAATAAAGTTATCCTTCCTGATTTCCCAAGTTCCATTATATCCCAAAACTGACAGGGTTATTTAGTTTTTGGTAATTTGTTCGTTTTTTATCACAACCGTTAATATTTGGGATATGCAGATATAACTCTATATCTGCTGGACTTCACCTTATAGTAAAACCTATAATTGTTGTCCCATAAACTGTCCGGAGTTTAGGTAAATAATTCGGTAATGTAGCGAGGTTAGGAAACCAAACCCGCAGAATACCACACGGGGAATCATGTAGAATGCCATACGCGCATTCTACCAAAGGCATTCATACCTGGTGAATGACTAAATGTCATTCATACCGTTGATTTCTTGATTTGGCGTATTCTGGGTTGATTTGGACAAATACCAAAGCGTCCTTGGCATTGATTCGTGATGTGCAAATAATTATGGATTTTACTATAAAAATTTAAATTGATTGACTTTTTTTGCGAAATTTTGTACAATTTACCCTATAATTGACGTAATGTTCCATATTATATTGACATAAATTCAATAAAAAGGCTCTTTTGATTGAATTTGAATAAATTATGTAACCTTCTTTACAAAAGGAGAAAATAATGCAACGAAAATTATTATTGCTATCTCTATGTGCCATATTTGTAATGGTATTTGTTCACAATGGCATGCCTGCCAAAGAAGAGATTCGGGTAATTGGTGGTGTAGTAAATGATTTTACCGATTCCGATGGTCGCGTCTGGTACGCTGGGCAGAAAGAAAAGCAAGATTGGGGTGGTTGGATTGAGAAACTACCTCGGACAGCAGTGGTCCCCACTCTCACGGCTAATGCTAAAAAATTAGCCAAGGAGGAAGGATACGATGAAAAAATCTTCCATGCTGTGAGTTGGGCAGCATTTCCTGATGTCGTCAAAGTTGATTTGAATACAGGTAACGGTCTTTTTGATGTGACCTATCTCGTTGGTGAACATTGGTCTCCGAACAATCGAGGCTTTGACATTATCATTGAGGGTGAAAATGTTGAACCGCTCTATATTACACCCGGCAAAGATGAGATAGACATCAAACGATATGAAGGCATTGAGGTTAAGGACAAAGTGATGAGTTTTGTGTTTTCTGGAAATCCTGCCGCCGGTGTCGGAGATAAAAACGCGATGTTTAGTGGGATAGAGGTAGTTACCTCACAATTAGCAGTTGATCCGAAACAAAAACTAACCACAACATGGGGTGCCCTTAAAGGACACCGACAAAACTAATATTATGGAGGTAAATATGAAATTACTGAGTATTTTAACATTAACGATTTTTCTCGCGGTTTTTGCGGTACCGTGTCTGCTTTCTGCTGAGGAATACCGCGTGAGGGGTGGTAAAACTGACGACTTCACAGACTCGCAAGGCCGTGTATGGCGCGGTGCACAACAGACTGATCAAGCCTGGGGCGGATGGATTGAAGCAGCACCGCGTGTTGCTGAAGTTGCCAATTTGACTGACGGTGCAAAAGCACAAGCAGCAGAGGCTGGTTACGACGTTGAACTGTTTTACGCTGTGAGTTGGGCAGCCTTCCCTGATACCGTTAAATATCAGTTCAAAACTGGTAACGGTTCTTTTGATGTGACTTACCTCGTTGGTGAACATTGGTCTCCAAACAACCGTGGCTTTGACATTATCATTGAAGATGAGATTGTTGAACCGCTCTATGTAACACCCGGTAAAGACGAGATAGATATCAAGAAGTATGAAGCCATTGAAGTTACTGATGGAACACTTGATTTTCATTTTGCTGGGAACCCGGAAACTGGTGCCAGTGATAGAAACGCGATGTTCAGTGCCTTAGAGGCAGTGCCAAGTGCCAGCACATCTGTAGATGCCAAAGCGAAGTTAACAACCACATGGGGTGCGTTGAAAAATAATCGTCAATAATCAATTCATATTCAAGAAAAATGCCCGTTGTATTTTTGTACCGCGGGCATTTTTTGTGACACCCTTCCATATAGATAAAGCGAGATAGTTGTGCATCAGCAGTTCAAGGTAGGAATATGGGTGATAATAAAGCCCTATTTTCCTGCTGTATCAGTTGAGAATTTGTGAGACTATTCTGCTGGTTCAGGGGTAGTTAGATCGCCGCTCAAAATTGAGGGACACCAGAATTTCTCAATATATTGGACGACTAACTGCGTTCCTTCTTCATGGCTAACATAAGGTGGTTTGAAAGGATTATACATTGCATCAGTTAAATCACGCACTAACACAACGTTGAAGCCCCACCGAACCATCTGCTTAATGGCAAAGGAACGCCCCAGCACACACATATTGGTATGCACACCCATAATAATAATGTTCTGAATGCCTTTGTGCGCGAGTAGGTTGTACACCTCTTGCCCGTTGTCACTAATAGCATCCGTGTTATCAATTTCAATTGCTGGATGTTGCCGATGCCAAGCGCCATACATGTTTGTTTCACCTGTGTCTGACCCACCATCGGATGCGTCTACAGGCTGAGGTGGATCGGGTATTTCCCGTTCCTGTGGCGGTTCTGCCTTCGGAATCTCAAGTATAGCGGTACGGGCAGGATGGTCCTTATAGAAATCCATGGTATCAGAAGGCGCGTGGATTATCTGGACACCTTGCTGCCTTGCGCGTTGTAGAACAATATTCATTCTTGGTGCCATAATGTTGACGCGTTCAGTTGCTCCCCACGACCAATGTTTATTCCACATGTCAACGACAATAATAGCGGTTTCAGTTGCCTGCCAATTGACCTCCTCTTCAATGATTCGCCATCCGTTCCTACCAGCAGTCCGAGCTTCTTGCCTTCGAATTGAAAGTGAAAGCGTCTCTTCAGAAGGTGTAGCAGAAAAAGCAGAACGTGTTATATCAAATCTCATGATTATTGCCTCCTATAAAACATTTGATAACCTTAGTGCTTAGTCAAGTGTTAATTGACGGGTCTTGAAAGGAGTCGGGAATCGGAGTTCCCTCCTACCATAAGCAGTCTATCGGTAGGAGTGACCTCCGAATCGCGACCTACAATAATATGTTGACAGAGCATTAGTGTGTTTCACAAAAAATTTGCGAAGCTTAATGTTGTACTTCTTTTCGCAAGACGTACGCATCTTCACCGTTGCTATAGTATCTTTTACGGATACCGTAAACTTCAAATCCAAATTGCTTGTAAAGTTCCTGTGCTGCAGTATTATTGACAGAAACTTCAAGAAATACTTCCTTGCCCGCATTCTCCTGAACAACGACTAAGGCAGAGGCAAGTAGGTATTTTGCAACGCCGCGTCGCCTATATTCAGAGGCTACGGCGATATTCAGGATGTGTCCTTCACCCCGGAAGATGTAAAAGACAATATATCCGACGACTTCATTATCTAACCGCGCGATATATAAATGTATATACGTTTTTCTTTTCCGAAGTTCCTGTTTAAAAAATGATTTAGACCAAGGATCGGGGAAGGCTTCGTTTTCTATCGCCATCACCTGTTCAAGGTCTTTTTGTTGCATCCGTTCAAAGGTAATTTCTGGATAGGGTTTCTCAATTGTCATTTTCGGAATTTTAGCATAATGGATTTGTGGTGTCAAGAGAGTGTTTTTGTTCTTTCATATCTCCCTTGAAATTACTCTCAATTTGTGATATTTTATTATTAAATGAATACACAATTACACCCCAAATCACATAAAATCGCTATTCTTGCTGAAGGATCGTTCGGTGTTCTTGAATCGAAGACTGCCACTGTTTTGGTGCGTTACCTTCCTGATAACGTTGTCGCCGTCATTGATAGTACAAAATCGGGAAACGATGTCAGTGAGATAATTGAAATTGGCAAAGGAATTCCGGTTGTTCGCGATCTTGCAGAGGCAATGCAGTTTGAACCGACAATGTTGGCTATTGGCATAGCACCGCCCGGTGGTGAATTGCCTGAGGCATGGCGTGGGATTCTACGTGAGGCGATCAGAAGCGGATTACATGTTATGAGCGGGCTTCACCATTTTCTGAGTGAGAATGCTGAACTGGCTGAGTTGGCAGCGGCGCACAATGCAGTGCTATGGGATGCAAGGAAACCCCCAGATAATTTACCTGTGGCAACGTGTAAAGCTGCGGCTGTAGATGCGACTGTTATTCTCACTGTCGGTTCAGATTGCCGCGTTGGCAAAATGTTATCTGGCATAGAGATTACAAATTCTGCAAGGGAACGGAAACTCAATGCTGAATTCTGTCCGACAGGACAGAACGGTATTATGGTATGGGGGTGGGGGACTGCAATTGACGCTGTTATCTCTGACTTCACCGCTGGTGCTGCTGAGCAAATTGTACTTGAAGGCGCGAAAAATCATGACCTTCTAATCGTGGAAGGACAGGGATCGCTGGTGCATCCAGGATATTCCGGTGTGACATTGAGTCTACTCCATGGCAGCATGCCTGATGCGATGATATTTTGTCATCAACCCTCGCGAAAAGAGGTCGCGCGGTATACGGTGCCGTTGCCGTCTTTATCTGAGATGATCGCACAGTACGAGATGTTAACTGCACCTATTAAACCCGCTAAGGTAATCGGATTAGCACTCAATTGTTTCGACTTGTCTGAAAAGGAAACGTCCGAAGCAATCGATGCAGCAGAAGCGGAAACTGGTTTGCCTGCAACAGATGTAGTGCGGTTTGGGGCTGGGAAGTTGGTTGATGCTATTCAGCATGAGTTCGGTAAAAGCCTTTGTAGAGCAAACTGTTAGTTTGCGTCTCATTATGCCCCATAAGCGTCAATTTTAGAAAATGTCTGGGTTATTGTAAATACTCTAAATACGCATTATTATTGAGATTGTCCTATCTTTAGTCCCGTAGGGACGGAATGTTTATAGAATAAGGTTAAACATGAGTTCTTTAGTCCCGTAGGGACGATATGTGTCCAACAACGACACCTAATAAACATATCGTTCCTACCAAATCATGCAGAATACCAAAAAACGGGTTTGTCTTCTAAAATTGACGCTTATAGTTTGCGTCTCATTATGCACAAACTAAATGAAGTTTAAGAAAATAAATAGGTAATTTGGCGAGGTTAGGAAACCCCGCCAGCGGGGAGTCCGCCTACCTCGTACGGATAGAAAATTACCGAATTAATAAATTAATCTTCATACAGTTTGTGCTACAACTTCTGTTGTCCACTATGTTTCCAAAATGGGTTTATCAAAGCGGCCCAATAATTTCAAGGTTCACTATAAATTGACACATAAGGGTTTTCATCTTCACCTGCAATCACTTGTAGCGCATCTTGTATTTCTGAGATAACCGCCGAATCATCTTCACATGCTAACCGAATTTCCAATGCCCGTTTGGCAGTTTTCCCGCCGATCTGTCCTAATGCCCATGCTGCGTGTCCACGGATTAAGGGTTCATCGTCAGTTAATGCCTTTTGGAGAGGAGGTACAGCAGCACGTGACCGCCAATTGCCGATAGCGACAATAACATTTCGTAAGAAACCTCTGCGCTTCGCGCGTTTGATGGGACTTCCTTTGAACTTTTTGCTGAATTCGGTTTGTGTCATGCCGATGAGGCTTAGCAACTCAGGGGCGATGTTTCCGTCGCGTGGTAGAAATGCAGGTTCAGTCGTAGGGACCGCTTTGCTGTTCCATGGGCAAACCTCTTGGCAGATGTCACACCCAAAAATCAGGTTTCCGATTTGGGGGCGAAGTTCTTTCGGGATGCTATCTTTTAATTCAATTGTCAAATAAGAGATGCATAATCGTGAATCAAGCAAATTTGGTTCAATAATCGCATCTGTTGGACATGCTTCAATACATTTTGTGCAGGTACCACAACTGCCACGAAGCTGTTGCGTTTCATATTCCAACTCAATGCTCACCAGCACCTCTGCCAGGAAGTACCATGACCCTGAACGCCAATTAATCAGATTGGTGTTTTTTCCTATCCACCCGAGTTTGGCTTTTTGGGCATATTCCCTTTCCAGAATCGGACCAGAGTCGACGAAAACACGACTTTTAAGATCGGTTTGAGCAGTGTCTTTGATAAATTGGACAAGTAGTAGGAGACGCTCGCGGATAACATCGTGGTAGTCATCACCCCATGCGTAGCGAGATATTTGTCCACGACTTAGATCTTCTGCTAACGTTTTAGGTATATCCAGCGTATAATAGTTCATCGCGAGGCTAATAATGGATTTAGCTTCTTCAAGGAGTCTTCGGATATCTTCCTTGAGGGGCAGGTGTCTTTCAAGGTAGCCCATTTTACCGGCATATCCGCTTTCAATCCATTGCCGATAACGCTGAATGGTTTGGCTCTGTTCGGCAGGGGTAATCCCGACAAGTTCAAAACCGAGTTCAGATGCACGAGTTTGAATTCGTTGGGTTAGTGTGTTTGGCATTGTTCTCTATTTATGGTAAACGACAATTAATGGGACACTTCTGTACCGCAAACTGTATGAAGATTAATTTATTAATTCGGTGATTTTTTATCCGTACGAGGTAGGTGTACTCCCCGCTGGCGAGGTTTCCTAACCTCGCCAAATTACCTATTTATTTTCTCAAACTTCATTTAGTTTGCGGCCTAATATGCACAATCTAACAGATTATGGGACAGAAGATGCACAATCTAACAGATTATGCTACAAAGACTGTTAGTTTGCGTCCCATCAGCACAAACTGACAGGTTGTGGGATAACTTCTATTGTCTGTTATGTTTTCACCACAGGTTAATCAAAGTGTCCCAGTAATTTCAAAGCACTATAGAAATGAATGAAGAGGGGTTGTTCAAGAGAAAAAGCGTAAAGGCATCTACAGTGGACGAGAAATGCTATTCTGTACCACGTGGGTAAGAACCGAGGATTTTTACATCACGACATAAGTCATCAAGATGCTCAAGAACGGAATGGACGTCATCATCGTCTACATGTCCATCAATATCTGCATAAAAGATGTATTCCCATGGTTTAGTTCGGGAGGGAAGCGATTCTATATAACTTAGATTTCGCTCATGTTTGTTAAACACTCCCAAGATTTCATACAAAGCACCGACTTTATCTTTAATTGCAAAGAAGATAGAAGTGCGATCATTCCCGCTTCTGCCAACTATTTGGTCACCAATGACAAGAAAACGGGTTGTGTTATTTGGCTCATCCATGATGGAATCTGCGACTACTGGTACCTCGTAGATTTCACTTGCAAGCTTACTTGCTATTGCTGCAGTCCTTGGTTCCTCCGCAGCGCGTTGTGCTGCATCAGAAGTACTTACGACTTCAACTTGTTCCACTGATTTCAGAAACTTATTCAACCACAATCTACATTGTGCAAACGGTTGTCTATGTGAATAGATACGTTGGATTTCAGGAAGATCGGACTTTGAAATGAGATGGTGTCTGATCGGTTGAAAAATTTCAGCACAGATATTCAAAGGTGTGTGGAGGAAACGTTCTAAAACGTCCCTGACAGTGCCGTGTACTGAATTTTGAATTGCTACCACTCCAAAATCAGCGCGTCCTATTTCAACCTCAGTAAAGATATCACTTTGTGGTGTAATAGGAATCATTTCAGCAGAAGGTCCAAAAAACGATAGGCTTGCGGTGTGTCCAAAACTCCCTGATGGTCCGAGGAAAGCGACTCTATTTGGGGTTTGCACGGCTCGTGAAGCAGCAAAAATTTCAGTCCAAATTTTGTCAATTGCATCTTCGGGATATATACCGAGGTTCTGCCTTTTTAGACGATTAAGGATTTCGTATTCGCGCTGTGGTACATAGATTCCCGCACCTGCATCGGCTTTTATGGATCCTATTTTTTGAGAAATCTCTGCGCGTTCTTGAAGCAGCTTTAAAATCTGGTCATCTATACTATTGATTCGATCGCGTAATTCTTTTAGTTTCAAAGAAATTATCCCCTATGAAACGCTGAAAGTGAGTCGCACATTATGCCAGAATTGAGTCTGTGGTTGTCTATATTGACATGTAAGATTTTATAGTATAAACGGAAACATGTCAATATCTCACGGTAGGCGCAATAAATCAAAGCTAAATGCGCCTTTGACATTTAGCAGAAAACTGCACCGTGGGCATCAATTTAAAAAGCACAACCGTTCAACCTAAGTCCACGTAGGAGCGTTTCCTAACCGCTCCGAATTAGTTTGTCCGACAGCCCGTAGTCCACCAGTTATTGTTATTGAATGTTCTGATGCTGCATAAAGCGGTGTTAACTATTCAACTTTTTCATAGCAGCAATCATCTCATCATCTGAAGGATTGTTTTTTACCATCTCAACAAATTCTTCAGCAGATATGTTATGTTCCTCCAGGAACATTTTGTCTTGCGGTCACGGATATATGTATTCACCGATGATGCCTTGTAGTTTCGCGTTAGCTTTATCAGAAATTCTGGCAAGCCAAGGAATACCACCGATAATCATATCCCTGTGACGTGGTTTCCAATCGAGAGACATGTGTTTCACCTCCTTTTTATAACCTAAGTTGCCACCTGTCAGATTGTGACTGTGAGGATGCAACTCACAGACTGCGTGACAAAATTTCGTCCAAAATGAACTATTTTCCATATAGTAGCACAATCTGTTAGATTGTGACTGTGAGGACACAAACTAACAGGTTGTGCTACCACTTCTGTTGTCCTTGATTACTGTTGAGAGCTTTCTTGAAATTGTTTCAAGGTTTGCCCTAAGAGATCCATATTGCGTCCGTATTCCGCCCAGTTACCGTTGCGTAGCGCATTTTGTGCGCTATTATAATAGTTGCTCACCTGTTCAATTAGTCCCTGCAATGATGTAGCGGTTTCTGGAGGTTCAGTAGCTTCAAGTGTCCCATCACCTATAGTTGTAGGTTCACCCAGCAGTCCTATTCTTCTAAAAAACATCTCTCTAAGCGCTTCATCAAGGGTTTCCCCCCAGACGACATGTAGGTTGTCGTTCTCTTCATAGGCGACAACGACGCGGCGTAGCTCAGGAATTGCGGTTGCCTCATCTTCAGACTGAATATAAATGGGTTCAACATAGAGCAGCGCATTGTTCATAGGCATAATTAACAAATTACCGCGCAGCACACGTGTTCCTTGTGTATTCCATAAACTGATTTGTTGTGAAATTTCAGGTTTTTGGCTAATAAAGTTTTCAACCTGCATGGGTCCGGAGACCAATTCCTGTTTCGGAAATCGGTAGACGAGAAGTTGGCCGTATTGTGGTAAATCACATCGAGCGGCGAGCCATGCGATCAGATTCGGTTTGTTCCGTGGCGTAAACGGCAGCATCAACATAAATTCAGCCCCTTCTTCTCCGGGGAGTCTGAGAACGACATAGTAAGGCTCAACGGGTTGTACATTACCCGGCAAACTTTTTTCTACTAAAGTTTGTGGGGCAAGAGGGCTGGTTTGTTGCGGCGTGCTGACCTGTCTAACCTGCGCATCTGTATTGTCATACAGTTCTGTGCCAATCTCCCATTGGTCTTCGCCAGCATAAAATGTGATCGGGTCTTTCATGTGATAATCTTGATAGACACGGGATTGGATTAGGAACATCGTTGTTGGATATCGGATATGTGCCTTTAAATCAGCAGGCATTTCATCAAACGATTTGAATAGGTTTGGAAAAATTTTGCGATAACATTCAGCAACCGGATCCTGTTCCTGTTCAATGAGGTAAAAATCAACTGTGCCATCATAAGCATCAACAACGACCTTGACAGAATTGCGAATGTAGTTTCCCCACGGTTCTCCGCCGCTTTGGCTCACACCGCCCGGTTGTCTTCTCCGCTTGATAAACTCTTCCATTGAAACGGCATAAGGGTATCGGTGCGTGATGGTATAAGCATCAATTATCCAAACGAGTTTGCCATTATGAATAACAGCATAAGGGTCCCCATCGTATCGCAAGAAAGGCGCGATTTTATGTATCCGCCTTTTGATATTTCGATCATAGAGCACTTTACTTGTTGAAGTTATTTCACCGGGGAGAACGAACTTAATTTCATTACTAAACTTGAGCATGTAGACAAGTTTGCGCCAGAAAGAAGACAGCACTACACCCCCTTTACCTTGATAAGCGTAGTCCACATACTGTTGACCTTCTTGCGGATAATCGAACTCAAGTTTTAATTCAGTGCGTTCTGGATGTACAATGACGTACCTGTCGGTACGTTCCCCGTAGTAAATACGAGGTCCTGGTTCCGTGTTAAACCTATTCGGCCATTGCTCTTCATATTCAATGGGTGGTAATCCTCTGATGTACATATTAGGGTTACCGTTCTCAATTTCGTTCACAGGGCTGACAACAGCTCCGTAGCCATGGGTATAGGTATAGGTCTGCTTATACCAATCATTTTTGACAGCACTGGGGAGTTCGTTAATGTTTAGTTCGCGTGCGGAGAGCATTACTTGTTGAATGTTGCCATTGACGGTGTATCTGTCAATGTCAACATCATAGAAATCGTACTGTGAACGTAATTCTTGTAGTTGACGAAAAATTCTACGTATCGGTCGCCAATCCCAAAGACGAATGCTATTGATAACAGGTTCATTTTCGGGGCTTGTTATGTCGCCATAAGAAAGTTTCTCTGTAATCGGATATTCCTCTTCGGTTACCTTGTTATTCTCTAAACCGTAAGCGTGGAGCGTTGCCTTGATGTTGTAGTTAATATATTTCTGCTCTAATACCTGCTTGTTAGGTTCAACGCGCCATGTCTGTATAAGTTTTGGATACAATTGTCCAAGGAAGCCAGCGACTATAAAGATTATCAACCCAGCAAAAGCAAAAGTGTTGCGCCGTAAGAAAATGCTAACGATAAAAACAGCAGCACATAAACCGGTTATTACTAACATAATCCATAGAACAGGGAGACGGGCGTTCATGGCAGCATATCCACCACCGCCCCGCACAACATCGTTTGAAGTATACAATAGATCAAACATGACAAAGCGATAGTTCCACGCGCGGAATAGCAGTGTCAGCCCTACAAGCGCAAACAGATGTGCTTTCACCCGGGCAGGAGGTTGAAATCGAAGTTGATTTGTATCACCTGTAATTAATCCATGGAAGAAATAGATAATTATCGCAAAGATTGTTACCAACATGAAAATACCAAACAGTGTGCCGATAATATATCGTTCCATTGGCATTTTGAAAACATAATAGGCGACATCCTTATCAAAAATTGGGTCACGTGCAAGTGATGTAAAATACGCTTTTTGCCCGCTCTCAATCTGGACCGGTGTGTCCAAACGTAAAGCGACCGGTATAGTCTTTTGCTCACCTTCTTGTTCAATACTTCTTGTTATGACCTCTTGAACTTGTGCGGTAATTGGCTCATTTCCATCAAGATGGACACTTACTTGATCGCCAACTTGTATATTCTTTGCCTCAAGTTCTAACGTTGGGACAGGTATTTCGTTTGAATCAAGGTTGTCTTGAACAGTAATAGGTGTAGCTGCCTGGAAATTGAGATCATCAGCGTGAGTATATCGCAACCAGATTTCCCATCGGTCAGATGCTGAGTATCCCATTAAAATGCTAAAGAGGAATGCGAGTACCAGGAGTCCTCCGTAAATCATCTTTCGGGTGTCTGTTTGTCCACCAGTAAATTCAGTGCCTCCCATGAAAGCGGGGCTGAGCTGTGCTGGTGTGAACCGATAGACTATGTAGAGATTTACCAAGAGGATTATTAGATAGACAACTCCAACGATTGTCCCAATGAAGATTTTTGTTGTGAGAATTTTGGTGTAAATGTTTATCTTTTCCACCATCTCAAACCATAACCAATCCGGATATATGTTGACCCAGGCGGCAAAAATCCCACCGAGGACTGCTAAAATCGCAATAGTGATAATAAAACGTTTGATCCGTGAATCCATTTTTTCTCCTTGTGTGGATTATGTCTTTTTAGAATGTATCTCCTATGTTCTATTTACATTAAAGAAAGTATGAACGGGATAAGCCAACTAAAACGCTTGTCCCAAACCAAATTGATATTTGAATCCCGGTTTGATGCTTGCTAAATCTGTGTGGCGTGCTGCTGCAAAATCTATTGAAAATAGACCGAGCTTTAGCCGAAGTCCAAGACCTACGGATCCTTTTATATCTGCAAGACGGGTGCGGTTGCCAATGCGCCGAAATGCTTGGAAAGGGTTATCAGGACCGTACTGCCAATCTGACCATGTGCCGCCGAAATCTGCAAAGAGGATCCCTCCGATACCACCGATTGACCAACGAATTGGCCATCCAAAATAGAGAACGTCTATGAACGGAATGCGTAGTTCAACGCTGAACAAACCGAGACGAGTCCCAACAAAATCCTCATAGTTATAACCGCGGAGTGTATCAATTCCGCCGAGATAAAATAGAGACTTGTCAGTGCCAAAGCTACCACCAAGCAGCAATCGGGTGGCAATAGTGGAGCGTCTCCCTATGCCGATATAATTTCGGAAATCGAAAACGGCATTTGTGAGCGCTAACTGACTACCAATAGCCGGGAATGAACGTTCAATTTCAAAGCGGTAACGCGTGCCTTTGTAGGGTGCCCATTCTCTCCACATTGTGTTGTCCCCAACAAAAGTGATAGAACCGAGCGAGAGAAGTCCGCGTTCATAAAAGTTAAAAGGTGCGCTTGTCTGAAAATTATAGGAAAATGGTGCTGTATACATTGAAAACCGAAGGTCTAATCGGTGATACCGATCAAATGGATAAGTTAGGTAGCCGTCAGCGCCTGTAATACGTTGTAAAATTCCGCGTTGATTGCGGATTGAACCGAATCGATGGTATTGATGGTAGTTGTAAACTGCTGCGCCAATATCGGCACGATGCGTCAAAAACCCATACTGTGCGATAAAATCGGGAATCAGATACCCACCAGATTGGTTAATCACACCAATTTCAACGCGATGATTTCCTAACATATCGCTTGCACTCATTTGAATTTGGCTACGGAGTAGACCATCTGCCCCATAACTAAATTGCGGAAAAATACCATCAAAGCGAAAAGAAGACCTTGTACTGTACTTTCGTTTAGCAATTCTATAGTTTGGTTCAGAGATATCGGTATCTAAAACGATGGAAACCGGTTGTGCTGCTAACGGAGTAGTCTCAATTTTTTCGTCAAGTATTTTTGTGGATTCCATGACACAAATATCATATTTGCCGTTTTGATATGCACTAAACAATAGCTGTTTTCCATCGGGCGAAAAACTGGGATTAAAACAGCCCGTTATAAAGTTCGTGAGACGTGTTGTTTCCATGTTAGTAATATGAAGTTTGTATGCATCAAATACGCCGGCCCGATCAGCACAAAACAGCACAGATTCACCATCGGACATCCATACCGGACTGATAGCGTTTGAAGAGCTGTCTGTAAGTATTTGTTGGGTTTGCTGGTCAATATCAATTAACACGAGTCTATTCTTATGTTCTCGTTCTGACGCGTAAACAATTACGTTTTTTGTTGGATGCCAAGATGGATGGGTATCGTTAAAGGAATCCTGCGTTAATCTGTCGATCGTTTCGGTTTCTAAATCAAGAATATAAAGATCTGTTTGTCCTTCCTTTAAGGCAGAAAAAACAACGCGTTCACCGGTACCATCATAATTAGGTGAAGTGACAGTATCAAAATCCAGTTTAATGTAATGTGTCAATTTATGCGTAAGGACATTGACTTCAAATAGGTAATTTGCCTTGTGGTGTTTACCGATAAACACGATATGATTCCCATCTGGTGACCAGGTAAGACTTTGATCAAATCCGCTCACATCAGTTCGGATTTCTTCGTATTTATTACGGAAAAAACGTTTCGTAATCCGATCCAGTTTTTCTCCGGTTTTAGCGGACATGAGCACGATCTCCAAAAATCCATCATTACCCGTGATATAAGCGATGATATCACCACTGGGTGACCATACGGGTTTAATATTATGAGAAAATCTTGCTTTTTCAGTAAGTACCTTAGCAGCGATGCTGGGTAATTCCATATCCTGAATTAATGGCCAGTAACGTTTACGCACCATCTGCTGCCACTCTTTATCAAAATCAGCAAGATTTTTTCCTAAGACGTTTTTAAAAACTACGTCTATATTTTTTGTTCTACTCTGTCTTAAGCCTTGCAGAATCTCAGCGATTTTTTCCCGTCCATAAGTTTGTACAAGATAACCAACAGCTAATTGTCCCATCTTATATCCGAGGTAAGGTGAACTGAGTCGATTAAAGTTCTGCAATTCTGTTAGCGGTACAATATTGTTGTTGATACTTGCATCTCTTAGCACCATCTCACCGATAGCATCGTTATCCTCAGCGAAGTAATCTGCCATACCTTCCATGAACCATATTGGTGGCGAATAGAGAAACTCTCCGCTGTAGATTCTTGCATGAGGTTTCTGGTAGAGAATGTCATATTGAAAGATGTGGATAAGCTCATGAAAAATGACCTCGCGAAAAGCTTCAAGTGATCCTGTAAAGGGGATGACAATGCGGTGTTTAAAAAGTTCCGCAAAGCCTCCAATGCCTTCGTGCAGCTCCTGCAGAATGATGTTGGTCTCTTGAAAATCTTTATGTGATTTGTAAAGGATGAGTGGCGTTCTATTTGCAAGTTCGTGTTCAAAGTCTTCGCTATGTTTGTCGTAAGCGTCTTCAGCGATGGCAGCCATTACCGGTACAAGTTTCGCCTCACTTGGGTAGTAGTGAATGTCAAAATGTTCTGTTCGGTGAATGTGCCAATCAAAACGTTGGGCAGTAATCTTGTTTTTTCCAAACCCCTGTGCCAACACACTTGATGAAATAAGTACCGTTAGACAAAAACAGAGGAAAAAGCGCATAATTTTGGTATCCGCGGATGTATTCTTTGCTGCGAGTTTTTTTATAGTGTTCATCGGTTTTCCTTTGTATGATTGTTCCCATCAAGAATTTTGGATTTAAGATTAACGTAAGCTCGGTCCAAATCTTTGTAGTGCAAACTGTTAATAAGTCAACGGTCCGAATCAGGCAGCATCATGTAGAATGCCTTATGTGCATTCTACCAAGCGCATGGTGCCAATAGCATTCCCCGTGTTCCATAGATGCACAAACTAACAGTTTGTGCTACAGAAATACCTACCGCATCAGGAATCGGTCTTCTTGTTCATAGTGTGGTGAGATGTCGCGTGTAAATTCAGCGGCAGCGCGTTTACTAAGTTCTCTAAGCGTGGCTTCCTGCGGTGCCATCTGCGAAAAGATAAAGGATCCTAAACTGTGTGCCTCTGCAGTGCTTTGTTGATATGCTTCATCCCAGATAATTTTTTCGGTGTCAACATCAATTATTATAATACGAAGTGAGAGTAGATATCTTTTCTGCATATAGTCCTGATAATCCATGACATAACGTTGCTGACGAGCTGAGTAGCGTTCACCGTAGTAGCGTGCTGGGCGGGTATCTGTATAGAATCGGTAGCTTCCGATGATAATACCTTTGACTTCAAAGTATCGACCTAACTCGCTCAAGCGCGCGGTATCCGCGAGCGATTCTTCTTCAATAACTTCTCCAGTCATTATCCGTGCAGTTTCTTGTTTGTCTACGACTTTAAAATGTTTTTGCCGTGCCAAACTGCTTCTTAGGATTGTAGCAATTTCGGTTCCTATTTCAACAGGTAATTCATCCAATTTAGCAGAACTTTTTTCGATGACAAAAGGCAGCACGGCAAAGTTTGAATAGGTATTAATGTCAATTTCAGATTGAACTTTAACTGGTATGGGAACGCGTGTTACCGAACTCCCGCAAGCACTCAAGATGAGGATACCCATAGCCAACATGCAGGTTATCTTATGTTGCGTATAGAATTGTAAAATGAAAGATTTTATTTTTTTCTGCATCAGAACAGTCCCAAAGTTAATTTTTTATAGGTTCTTCCGTGGTTTCAGGATGTGTTTCTTCGCTATCAACGCCGCTTCTTCGTATATGTAGGCGGCATCTGCGGTAATTGATGCGATAATATTTACTATCAGGATCAAGTTCGGTTGCGCGTTGATATGCGGATACTGCCTCCGTTATCTTGCCTAAAGCCTCATAACCGACTCCAAGGTTATTGTGTGCGCCAGCGTTATCTGGGTCTATGGACACAGCTTGCTGCCATCGAAAAATTGCCTCATTCCAAAGCCCTGCCTGCGCCGCTTTTATGGCAAACTGATTATAATCTTCTACATTGGTCACGTCGTGAGACGCACACCCAATCAAGATTAAAAAGACGAAAACAAAGACTAACTGGATTCTGGTCCATGTTTGTTGCATATTACTCACCATCCTTGTCAACTCAATTTTACAATAAATCTGTTTATGATGTCAAGGAAATATAAGGATAGGGGGGTTAGTTTTTAGCATGTGTGTCAGAATCGCGGATTATCGCGGAGGACGCGGATTATTTTTGTCCTGTCAGTATAGCGAAGGAGGCATCCTTCGCTATACTGACAACACGCGCAGCTCGGAAACCGCACCTACCCCAAAAATATATCAATTCCAGTTAATTGTAATTTTTTTTAAAATTTAATTTGACATTCTATTGTTTATGTTGTACAATATTTAGACTACCAAACTCTATTATCCAGACATGGGTATCCTGTTTATCTAAAAGATATTAGGTAATAGAGGCTTGGTAGCTGGGGATGCCCGTAGTGTTTTAAGCAGATAGCCTCCCCGGCGCACCAGCCAACATATCAGGAAACCCATAAACACACAACGCCACACATAAGTGTGGTAAAACAGCAGGAGGTTTATGATGCTTCGCAAGATCATAAATAAATGGATTATCGGCGGCGTTCTGCTGCTGATAATCATTGCCGGTGGGTGTTTATTATGGTACGAATACACGCTGGCACCCTACAGACAAGACGCAGCAACGGCTGAGACGTTGCTGCAAAAGTGGTTAGCAGAGAAACAGGTGAATGCCTCAAATAAGCAACAAGATGCCCCGGTGGAAGCAGACGGCGCTGCTCCCCAGAGACACGTCTCTGATGAAACACAGGAAACAGTGTACGAATGGCAGAAACTCTCTGGTCCTGAACTGCTTGAATTAGCTTCCAAGATGCAACAAGATAAGTTTGACGCATTGTCCGCAGCGGAACAAGCGGCACTCGAACGAGCCGTCCAGGCAGCGTTTGACGCACTGTCATCGGCGCAACAAGAGGCACTCATACATACCGTCGAGGCACCCTATTGGGAGGAGAGAGGCCTCGCTCCACCGCCCCCTGGATGGAAGTATATCCAGGACCAAGATGGCTACCATCTTGTCAAATACGGCGAGCCGCACATCAGAATTAATTGGGATAACTATGAGTACGATAATGACCATCTACTGAGTGATACTGAATGGGAAGAGTATAAGGCATTAAGAGTCATCAAAGATGGTTTACCTGGTCCCCGTCAACCACAAGCAACCCCAGAAATTGTTGCTTTGGCAAAAGAATGGCACGAGAAACTCCGCGAAAAAACCTGGGGACCTGTCCCCGGTTTAAATGCGAGTACCCGTTGGCGTGGTAAGATTCCAACACAAGCGGAAATAGAGCGTGTTGATAAAATTACTAGGGATACATACCTATCACTGATACCACCACCCAGAAGTGGTGTGATCGATTATGATGTTGTGGATAGACTACTAATTGAACTCAAATCTGAGTTAGAAAGGAGATAATTATGAAACGTTTTTGTTTATTACTACTTTGTTTGCCAGTCATTTTCACAGGCAATAACGTAAATGCGCATATGCGCGCCATGGCCGCTATTCCGAATCCTGTTGCGAAGGTTGCGGTCCTACCCAATCACCAGGCAAGCGTCACCGAAACTTTCGACAGTGCGGGGCAGCGTCTTGCCATAGAAAAGGCTGGTGTTTTTCTTGAGGTCAATGCTGCAGTTGTCGCAGATGGCTATGGACAAATTGCGATGATCACGTATGGGAATCTCTATAAAGGCCAAAAAAAGGTTAAATCACTCTCGGAGGGACAGGAAATTAATACGCTTGGGTGGAACCTTGTACTGGGGCATATCCATGAATTGGACGTTGTCCGCTGTAATGCCTATGGACAATATATTGCCAATAGTAAAGCCAAGACAGGTGGTTTCACACTCAAAGGAGAGAGTGTTTTCGCTACGACATCGTCCCGGGCAAAGATAACCATCAATGTGGCGACAGCTTCTTTTGAAGGTGGCGGCGATAAGGGGGAACTAAACACGCGTGACCCGATGTTTGACAACCGTTCGTTTTCTATCGATTATATAGAAAAGCATAAGTGTAGTGGATGTCTAAAATCCTTTCCGAAGGATACAAAAGTCCCATGCGATGTTACGCAAAATGGAAAACACTCATTCCAAAATGAGAATGACGGTAACAATGGCAATGACGATAACAATGGCAATGACGATAACAATGGCAATGACGATAACAACGGCAATGGCGGTGGGGTTACCACTCCCAGTCCAGCAACTGTTCCGGAGAGTCCAAGTAATTTGGAATTGTCTCCGCGTCGGATTGCGATTTTGGTGAGATGGGAAGCTCCTGCCTCCGATGGCGGTTCTCCGATTACGGATTATCAGTATTCGTATCGGCGGAAGCGAACCGCTACCAGCTGGACTGATTGGTCCGATTGGACATCTGCTGGGACTGGCAACTCTACGTGGATAACGGGTTTGAGATCGAACAGGCGGTATGCGGTTCGGATGCGTGCTGTGAATAACGTAGGAGCCAGTTCCAGTACAAGTCAAACAGTAGACACGAGGAGATAATCTCAACCGATCTCACTTTCTTTCACAGGCAGGTACCCGTTTTGGGTGCCTGCCTTTTCTTTTCTCTGAATCGCGAAGGACGCGGATTATTTTATAAAAGGCATTTTACTTTTCAATATCGCATGTTATACTATTTATTATGAGTATGTTTCGCGAACATTGGCTCGGTGGATTGACAGCTTATAGCATTTTCTTCGTAATTTCGCTTGTAGCCACAATCTCTGTTTCAATCATTTACGGTTTACCCTTTGACTGGAATCCAACTATTTCACTGAATCCTTTTGGCATCCTTGGGTGCTTCGCCATTGCGCTGCTGTTCGGATTGTGGCCTGATGTAGATATTAAAAGCAAAAGTCAACAAATCTTTTATACCGTCCTATTTGTGCTAAATGTATCACTTATCCTCTTTCTGCAAAGGTATTTAGAAGCAGCACTTTTAGGATTATTTGCGATGCTACCGATTCTGAGTAAACATCGGGGATGGACTCACTCAAAGATTACGATGCTTCTGTTACCATGTGTGTTTCTGGTAATTCCAATTTATGTGGAGTATCCAAATTGGAGAGATGGGTCGGAAGAATTAGCGGTTCTATTTGATTCATTGGTAAAATGGGAAGGACTTCCCGATACCCTGCGGAGTGGTCTTACATTTTATTTGGCAGGTTTAATTGGTTATGCGTCCCATCTACACCTTGATGGTATCTTATTCCGTTCACGTAAAGCACAACTGCGCAAAGCACGGGCGAATCAATGAGCAATACAACACACAACATCCAAAAATTACGTAACGATTCTCTCATGAAAATGCTTCATGCTTTTGCTAAAGCACAAGAGGTGCAACTCTATCTTGTTGGCGGTAGTGTCCGGGACTTGTTGCTAAACCGTCCTACAGCAGATTGGGATTTCACGTTAGAATCGAATGCTGTTCAATTTGCTAAATTGTTCGCTAAGAGCATCCGTGCCCCCTTCGTCATGCTCGAAGAACAACCGTCTACTGCGCGTGTTATGATAAAAAAACCTCGACTTGCACCGACTGAATTGAACATAGATTTTGCACAATTTAGAGCCGCAACGCTTACGGATGATCTGCTTTTACGCGATCTAACAATTAACGCAATGGCAATTCCTCTTGAATCGGTTATGGAATCGGATAATCCTGAAGTAATTGATCTCTGTAACGGTAGAAACGATTTAGCTACACGTCAGCTCCAATTTTCCAGTGAGCAAGTTATACTTAACGACCCTTTGCGCCTCATGCGAATTTATCGGTTCGCAGCGCAGTTGGAATTTGAAATGCCCCAAAAATCCATTGGATTAGTTCAAAAACATAAACACTTATTGCCACAAGTTGCAAAGGAACGAGTTCGCGACGAGTTTTTGAAAATTCTTCATGTTGATAAAGCGGTACCTTATTTACAGCAAATTTTTGAAGTTGGTTTGTTAGCACACGTTTTTCCAAATATAAAACCGGCAAGCACCTTAAAAATCTTTGAGGATAACCCAATTCCCGAAACGTTTTCTTCTTATAAAGATGAAATCAATTCCTATCTCAGTGAAGAATTAGGTTTGTATGCTAACCGTCGATCGTTGATTAAGCTCTGCTTACTACTGGAGGGAAATATTGGAGAAATTGGCGAACTCTTTCGGTTGAGTAAGAAAGCAGTGCAGTTTATGGAATGTCTCGTTATGGGATCCCAACAACTTTCAGATAAAGAATTGACAAAGGAACGGATAATTGATTTTCTAAGAGATTCGGAGTCTGATTGGTGGGGTGAACTTCTGTACTCAGCGGCGGCAGCGCCGATTCCACCAGAAGTACTTGGAAAAATTGTGGACACCTACTACAGATATTTTTTACCTATTCTCAAGCAAGGGCGACTTATTACAGGCAAAGATATCATTAAGAAATTCGATATCAAGAAAAGTAAAAAAATTGGAACACTTTTGGAACAGATTGAGGAACGTCAGTTTTACGGTGATATTCAGACGCGTGATGAGGCACTCGCTATGGTGGAAATGTTAATTCGTCAGGGGCAATCCCTATAAATCGGATTGACGTTTCCGCAGAAATTTTGGGATGAGAGATACGAAAAGAATAAGAATCCCTGCTATAGAAAGATAAATCAAAGTCTTAGACAGATTCCCTTCGCCGCTGACAAGTGCACCACCGATTTGCACATAAGCTATAGTGCCAGGTAACATAAAAATCGCTGAAACAAGCATGTATGTGAAAAACTTAATTTTGGTTAGTCCATAGGCGTAGTTTTGTAAATTAAAGGGGAAGATAGGAACTAAACGCGTGAACATCAAGATACGCCATCCTTCCTGTTCCACCTTTTCATCAATTTTTTGGAATTGGGTGTTCCCCGATACCCAGTTTTCAACAAGTTCGCGTGCCACATAACGTGCAACCAAGAAGGCAAGCGATACGCCAATAGTCGCACCAATCCAAACATAAACGACACCCCATACCGGACCGAACGCAACGCCTGAAAGCACTGTAATCGGTAATCCCGGTAAAAAGAAAAGTGTCGCGACAATGTAAAAACCGATATAGACTAATGGCGCGATTATGCCGAACCCTGAAACCCATTCTTTGATTTTGTAGACATTCTTAAGCGCAATGTACTCCGTTACACCGAAATACCTTAACAAAAAATAGCTTACAGCCATAATACCGACAACAATGATAAGTGTAATTACCTTACTTTTTATCAAATTTGGCAATTGCCTCCAAATAGGCTTTAATTTGTGATCGGTATCGCGCCGGAATTCGGTCATTCTCAATTGCTTGCGCGTAATCGCGCTGCGCATTTAGAACAACATCGCCAAACGGTAGATAGTTGGGCTCAGTGCCTACACTCCCCGTTTTTCCCGTGAATACCCTTGTAATGCTTTGCGCCCCTGATGTAGTCTCTGAATTTATTTTCAGTTCATTTCCAGCAATTTTTAAAGATGGCGCTTCATCACCGGTAAGCGGTTTTTCAGTAGTGTTTTTGTCAATAGAAGGTGTCGGACCATTGTTAGAGGGTGTAAAATCAGAAGGACCGCCTGTTTCTTGTGTGCCTTGTACCTCTTGATTTCCAGATTCTTGACCAGGTGCCCCGTCACTACTGGCAATTCCACCCGTAGGTTGATGCGTTTCAATACCCGCCAACGCAATATCTTTTCGGCTCTCTGTGAGTTGTGCTTCGAGTTGATTGAGTTGATTGAGTTTTTGAAGGGCATCAACAATTTCTTGTAACGTGTCAGGAGAAACTGTCTTACTCTGAACTTGATCTAATGCGCGCCTTAGATCCCCTTGCGGAACGTTCTTTGCCAAATTAGCGAAGAGCTTTGCCAGTTCATCTCGAAGTTCGGATGTCAGTTCCGCTTGTCCCGCAAGACGTTCCAGTTCGTCCGTGAGAGCAGTAGCCCCCATGCCTTTAAAGTGCTGCGTTGCTTGTGTCGCTTGTGCTATCGCCGCCTCATCTGGAAAATCCGATTTCTGCTGTTGAATCTCACTATTTAAAGTTCGCAGATGTTCCTGAGCAGAAGCAACCTTTTTCACATTTTTCAGTTGTTTGATCGTTTTTCTTATTTTATTTTGGACTAACGGATTTTGAATATTCCCAAGACCATCCGAAAGACTTTCAATTGCCTTATCAACTGCTTCAAGCTCTGCGGTTGTAGGGGGTTGCGGCAGTTCATATTGGCGAGGCACAGCAAAAGAGAGCCCGATGATTAACAGGGGAATAGGTAGCCACTTTAGTAACCGTGGTGGCGTGTACGGTATTATCTGAGCCACATCTGTGTTTGCAATACCTTTTGCTGAATCCAGAATTTGCAGTTGTGCTATCTCATCTTGTCGGTTTTCTTGTATCAATTCTAACGATGTGCTGACCCGTTCCTTAAGTGCCAGATGTTCATCAACATGACCCGCGATATCAGACAACGTTAGACGATGCCTAAAACTGAGACAGAAACCGAACACAACTGCCACAATAATCACAAAAAGTGTGGCGGGCATCATAGAAAATGGAAAAAGAAGGAGGCGAGTCCCAATATATAACACGGCAAGAAAACACATCGCAAAAAAGATGACTGGTGTTACTGCCTGAAAGATGGTTTGTTTGTGGGATCGGGTTTGAAGCGTTTTTAGGCAGTTTGTGATTACGTTTCGTGAGTTTTCCATTTTATCTTCTCCGTAGCGGCAAATACGTTATCAGGTTTAATCGCATTCAGATTTTCGGACGCAACATCCGCATGTTCGTCCCATTCCTTAGGCGATAACGTTTTCATAAATTTGCACCCTTGCCGTGCAATTACAGTATGCGTGTCCCACGGTGGACCCCACTGAGTCGGATTTGACCCACCAAACAATGCAATCGTAGGCGTTTTTACTGCGGTGCTCAGATGCATCGGTCCTGTATCATTACTGATATAGAGATGACATCGCTGCAAAAGTGCAGCCAGTTGCATCGGTGTTATATCATTGACGATAACATGTGAACACGCCATTTGCTTTGCCACATGATGTGCAAGTTCACCTTCACGCGGTCCAGATGTTATGATGATATGTGCGCCGTACGCCTTGTGGAGCATATCACCGAGAATGGCAAAGTTGTCTGCTGGCCACCGTCTATAAGCAGTAGCAGCTCCCGGATTTAGACCAATGATGGGTTTACTGTCGTTCAGATTTTGGATCCCAAGAAAATCATTAACCCATGCCTTGCCTATATTATCTACAAACACTTCCGGTTCGTCATTTACAACTTCAATATCAAGTGCGCGCACAACATCAAGATAACGTTGTGTTTCATGCTGTGCGGTGTTATTCTGCACGGTGATATGCAAAAGTTTTTTCCCACCGGTATTTGTTTCAAACCCGACGCGCAACGGAATTCTGGCAAGAAATGTGTGAAGCACTAACCGAAAAGTCGGTTGTAACACGACTACCATCTGGAATTTTCGCTGAACAAGCTGATAGATTAACTTCGGGACTGATGATTGATAGGTTAACACTTCATTTAGATGCGGGTTTGCGGATACCAAATCTTCCCGTGTCGGTGCTACCATGTAAGCGATGTGTGCCTCTTGGAAATGTTGACGTAAAGCACGGATGACAGGTGTTGTTAAAACCGTTTCTCCCAGCGGCGCAAGTCTGATGATTAAGATACGGTCGATTTGCTCATGAGCAAACATCTTGAAACTTCTTTTTTTATCAATTGCTAATTTTTCCTTAGTCACGGTATAATACCTCAAAACAAACAGGGTGTCAAGGTGAAATCATATCTCCAAGCGTTAAAAGAAAGATATTTACAAGGTTGGGAACGTCAGGCGACGGTAATTTTGCTGGCTTCTGCCGTGCTGCTAACGTTGCATAGAAAATATAGTCGAACAGGAATTTTTAAGACGCATTTAGCAGCGTATTTTGATAATCTGCCGTTGGCAGGCAGCCACCCTTACTATTATTGGTTTCTTTCAACAGCGCTCACGTTGTTTCTGTTTCCTATCATCGTTGCAATGTTCGGTACTAAGCAGTCATTGACCGACTACGGAATTCGATTGGGAAAGCAAAAACTCGGTTGGTATACAACATTAGCAGCATGGGTTTTGATGGTCCCCGTAGTTATCTTAGCAGTCAAGGTGTATCCTTCTTTTTTGCGCAAGTACCCCTTATGCAAGGTAGTCGACAGTAGTTGGTTGGCGTTTGGACTCTATCAACTTGCTTACGGTGTTTACATGTTTTCGTGGGAATTCTTCTTCCGCGGGTTTATGCTCTTTGGATTGGAGAAAAGATTTGGAAACTATAGCATCTTAATACAGACTATTCCGTTTGCAGTGATGCATTTTTCTAAGCCGTTGCCAGAAGCACTCGGTTCAATTATTGCAGGTGTCCTGCTTGGTGTGCTTGCGTTGGAAACCCGTTCTTTCATTTATGGTGCAGCTATTCACTGGCTCGTTGCTATGACAATGGATACAGTCTGTGTCATTATTTCACAAGTTTAAGATTAATATTTTATTTGATAGTAAATAGCGAAACCTAAAATTGTCCTATTGTGTGTATGCGACAATTATGCTATAATCCCACTATATCTAATAAATCATATCTACGACGTATTATTCCAAATTTCCGCTGCTAACACGGCAGAGTGCCAATTATCATAAGGAGCAATAAATGCCAGAAAAACAGTTCAAAGTTCGCGCAGCCCATTGCGATTATCGTGCAAGTGAAGAGGAGATTTACCAAACCCTCCGCCGTATTACGGACCCACTTACTCAATCTTGGAAACCGATTGAGGCTGCCAAAAAGGTTGTTATCAAATTCAACATGATGAAACCGCACGAGCGCATTATCTATTTTGAAGGGCGACGCCGTGAATTGGTCGACGATGCGGTGTGCCGCGCGGTGTTGCGATTGCTCAAGGAACACACCACAGCACAACTTATCGCTACCGATACAAACCCATATACCCACGGACATCGTATGCCTCCCGGTTTCAACTATGAACATCATCTCAAAGAATTTGGTGTGCAGTTCATTGATTCAAATCTACCGCCGTTTAAGGTTTACGATGTCCCCGGTGGCGGTTCAATGTTTGACCGCTACACGTTGAGTGCATGTTTTGACGATGCAGATGCGGTTGTTTCCGTTGCAAAGATGAAAAATCACGCATTTATGGGAATCACTTTGTGCACTAAGAACCTCTTCGGTTTACCACCGATGTTGCTCCCTGAAGGAAGGACACGCAGCTATTATCACCACCTTATCCGTCTGTCTTACGTCCTGCCCGATCTTGCCCTGATTACAAAACCATGTCTCAATATCATAGATGCACTAACAGGACAGTGGGGACGCGAATGGGGCGGCGAAGGCAGAATTTGTAACGCGCTTATCGCGGGCGATCACCCAATTTCTACGGATACCGTTGGCATGCACTTAATGGGACACGACCCTGCATCCGACTGGCCTACACCACCCTTTAAACGCGATCGCAACCATATCCTCATCGCTGCACAACGCGGGTACGGCACTGTTGACTTGGATGAGATTGATTGGGAAAGCGAGGTTACAGCACCTCTTGCAGAATTTGATTCAGTGGAGACAGATACTGCAGAAATGGTGGCTAATTGGCGACGCACGACGTGTGAACAGGGGTTAGTCTATCTCGAGAACCAAAAGGACATGGTAGACAAGTATCGCGGAGATTTCATCTATTTACAAGGCGGTGAAGTTGTCTGGAGCGGTCCGGATCCGTCAAATTTGGGGAGCCGCCGTCAGCTCAGTGGGGAAAAGAAGGATAGCGCACTCTGGCTCAAACTTGTTGATGCTGAGGAACACGAAGGGGAACGGTTTATGGTCTATGAAGAGTGCCTGAAAGACTTTGCAGCTTAAAAGATATGGAATTCTCGTAGGAAAGATAAATTTAGACATGGCAAACACCGTTTTCTATAGAGAAAGACCCATTTTTCGCAAGATTCCGTAGTGCAACTGTTAGTAAATCAACGGTATGAATCATGGTGAATGCCATACGGGGAATGCCTAAACGGCATTCATACCGTTGATTTGGCGCATTCGCCTTAATGGCATTCCTCGTGTCATCAAAGGCACAATCTAACAAATTGTGTCCGTTTTTTCACAACCTAAATGAAGTTTAAGAAAATAAATCAGTAATTTGGCGAGGTTAAGAAACCTCGCCAGCAGCAGGGCACGCGTGTTTCGTACGGACCGAAAATGACCGAATTAATATCTTAATCTTCGGACAGATTGCGGTACAAAAGAAAGCACACACCCAGCGAACACAGCAAAAGAACAGGCAGGCACCCAAAAAAGATACCTGCCTGTAGTTTTTAGTGACTGTGCCCTCAATGCGCACTTGCATTGAGACAATTGGAATTGCCGTCTGTGCAGTCATCACAGTTGGGTGTCATTCCACGGTGACGGTATAAGTTTCATCACCGTACCAAGACATATCTGACCACCGGAAAATTACCGCTTTCAATGTAAAGTCCCCAGTATGCATGGAGCCGCTGGGGAACGTATACGAAAAGCTTGTTTCCGTTGACGTTCCATCGCCACAGGCACCTTGTTGGTATGTGCCGTAGGAGCTTGTGTCCCAAGGCGTATGCACATACCAATCCACCTGGTAATACGGATCACTTGTGACCAGATTCAGCGTGATACTGTCACCCGGTTGATACGTTTGATCTGACGAAACGGAAATACCAGGAATAGGCTGCGAACCTTGATTATTATTAGCAATGCCATAGGTAGGCGAAGAACCTTGATCATTATTAGCATCCTCAATATCCTCATCGCTACCATGTTCATCTGACTCATCCTCACCGCCATTATTTCTCCATTTATCGTCATCTGGCACAAAAGCTCTCTTGGTAACATTTGTTGTCGTGTCTTCAACAGTTGCACTGCCTGACCAATCCACTTTTGTGAGATCAATCCATTGGGGCACTGTAAACGCAACTATGGTAATTTTACGAACCCCATCTGTAAATCTGCCTTGTTTGGGGTCGTCTTCTTGATAATTTGCACGTCCCCAACCGCCACCATTAGTTTCCTTTACTATGGAAGACACGGTATAATTCCCTGCGCGATCCCAATGTGCAAAGCCGATGCAGTGGACATGAAAAGATGTCTCATTAAAATTGGCAGATGCAAACACGCTACCATGGGCACCCGCATAGACACTGCCACCTAAATCTTCATCGGCTGGCCATTCATCATGAGCGTGAGCATGATAGACAAAAGGTGTTGCTAAAGTAAATAGCACAAAAAACATGAAACAAAAAAATTTATAGAACATTATTTTCTCCCCTCTTTTATCGAGGTAAATTTAGGTATTGATACGGATCAATACCGGAAGTTTCTAAATCTAAAACACGTAAATGAGGCGGTGGATTTAAAAGCTCCTCCGCCGTGTATCTAACATGGGGGCCTGATGTTATATCCGAGGCGAATCGGATTGTTTTGCCACGTCTTTCATATTCGCGAAAAGTGACATAGACAGTGTCATGATAATGAGGATAGATTTTTCCGTTTTGAGTACTACCGCCACGAAAGTTTCTTTCTCCCGATGTCCATAACTGAATTAGCACACGATTTAGGAGTTCATGTTCAGCACTGCTTGTAGGCCACGTGTAGAGGTGTCTGCCCGGCATATCCTCGGGCACCTCTGGGTAAGGCCCGAAGCCATACGGCGACACTGGCACATCTGCTGCCTCTGCGCTGTCCGCAGGGGCAGCGGTTTGTGCTTGTGTCGGTTTCGTCTTATCCGTCACGGATGTTGTCTCATTGCGAGGTTTCTCTGCGGGTGGCATGTTGCTATCCGCAGGGGTTACACCGGTAGCTTGTTCTGCCTTGTTGCCTGTCTTGGAAACCTTTTTAGATTTCTCCGATTGGTGTCCCAGCTCTTCTACTTCAGCTGCTTCTTGTGCAAGCTGTTTTTTGAACTGTTGCACTTCTGACAACTGATAGTAGATAAATCCACCGGCAGCAATCACGAAAACAATTAAGGCGGCTATGCCCCAGTAACTTTTGCGATTCATAATATCCTCCTATAGGTAGGATAAAAGTTGTTGTTCATTCCGCCACACTCGTACGTTGTGTAGCAGAATCGGTTTTATGGTATACCTTTATCTATTGCTTTAGTGGTAGGGTTACTCCCTTAAAAACCTGTAGGTATCCCTGCCAACTAAAGCAATACTCTAATGTATATTAGAAAAAAGGATACCTACATTGAGTATTACAATTAGTTGATGTAAATATTATACTACATAAATAATAAAATATCAAATTAAATTTCTAAAAAATTGAAATTGGCATGCTTTTTTTTTGCTGCACGCTTTACCAAACCTATAAGCAGATGGGCAATTTATATGCCAACGCTTAAACCGATATTCTACCGATTTTTGCACAAAAATGTGCATCTGTTGTTTGCTGTTGCACAATATAGGGCAGGCAGTGCATTGAGTGGGTGATTGTCCGAATCGCGGAGGACATGGAAATGCAGAAGAAGGCGTTGAGGATGTCAATGTAGCACAACCTGTATGAAGTTTAAGAAAATAAATCGGTAATGTGGCGAGGTTAGGAAACCTCGCCAGCAGGGGAGTACACTTGCCTCGTACGGATAGAAAATTACCGAATTAATAAATTAATCTTCATACAGGTTGCGATACAAAGAGGGCTATCATACAAAACGCAACCTAACAGATTGCGGGACAGAAAAAGAGATAACGGACAGGGAAACCCCATCTGCGCAGATTATCAATATTTTCTTGACATTTCTGGGCGCAGAAAACGCGGAAGACGGCGTTGGTGTTTCCAGTCGTTTTTGGTAGGCTTGCTGATAGAAGGGAAATCAACTGTAGCAAAAACTGTATAAAGATTAATTTATTAATTCGGTAATTCTGGAGAAAGATCCGGCAGAATACGCGTGTGGTATTCTGCATTGGTTGGGAAATCGCATTTACCGGGGTTTGGGTAAATAAATATTACCGAAATATTTTCTTAACCTTCATTTAGATTGTGGGACTATGTAGCAACGTGAGTTATTATAGAAGTTTGCGTTCCCACCATGCAAGGTAATCAGAATCACTTATCTCAGGTGAGAGACCTCGTCCCTTCATACTTTCTCTGAAACTTTCCATCATGTTTTCATCCCAATAAGTGGTAATTTCATCGGATTCAGGGGTTTCGCCCATGTCTCCTGTTGCTTCTATCCACGCATCCAATTTTCTATTCAGATCGCTTTGCACTGCGGCATACCCTTTATCGCCTGCAAGGTTATTAACTTCATGTGGATCTGTTTGTAAATCATATAACTCTTCGGAGGGGCGTGTCTGTTGTAGGAAATGCTGTTGCGCTTCAGACAACTCACCTTTTTCGGCTAAGATACGGATTAATGTCCAGAGAGGATATTGCAGTTTCTTATAGCCATTAAATTGCATATAAGGTAGTTCAGGATGATAGTTTCGAATAAGCTTATAACGGCTCGTGCGGATACAGCGAATACGATCATCCGTTCCATCGCATCTGTCGCGTGCTGCAAAGACAGCCTCGCGCGATTCTGTCTCTGATCCAAGGAAGATTTGCCCTTGCACATAGTTCGGAATATCAAGTCCAGTGAGCGAAAGCGTCGTTGGTGTCAAATCTACACCACTGACAAGTTCATCGCTCACAACCTCTGCTTCTACATTTCCTGGCCATCGGACAATCAGTGGAATGTGGATACCGCCATCATAGAGAAATTGCTTGCACCGAATATGGGCCCGCCCATGATCACTCATGAAAAAGACGATTGTATTTTCAGATAACCCCTCAGCGTCCAGACGTTCAAGTATCTCCCCCACCTTCCGATCCAAAATCTGAATACTTTCAAGATAGAGCGCCCAATCCTTGCGAGTAAGCGGATGGTCAGGATAGTAAGGCGGTAATTGAACATCGTCCGGATTAATAGGACGTTCTGGGTCCGGTTTAAATACGCGATGTGTATCGGGGATGTTGATTTGCGCATAAAAAGGTTGGCCCTCTGCTCGTTCAGACCAATCTATGCCGTCGAAAGGTCGCTCACGTTGAAAGTTAAAATCTGTTTTACCGCGTCGGTTATAGGGCGGCCCAGGACTATTGCATGTGAAATATCCAGCCTCACGAAAACAATCGGTGATAAGTTTCATATCATCCCGCAGCGGTTTTTCACGATTGCTGCGATGGTTGTGTGCATCAAAATGGGTTTGATATGTGCCCGTAATTAATGCTGAACGGCTTGGAGAACAAACAGGACAAGTCACAAAAGCATTTGTAAAACGTGTGCCTTCTTCCGCAAGACGATCAATATTCGGTGTCTGCACAGCAGGGGTGCCGTAACATCCCAAATCGGGTGAAAGGTCTTCACCGTATATCCACAGAACATTCGGTTGAGTTGTTGCCAAAATTAACTCCTTTCATTCACTTCGGTAAACTGGCATCCATTAGATACCCGATCGCACCGAACAGCTTTTTGAGTTCACTGATTGTAAGGGCAGTTTCGTTGCGCGTAAACTGATTTCCGTCTAATTTTCCAAATTGCCAAAACTCACCATCCGTTACGATTCCATAAACTGTTCTTTGATCGTCATCGTTGATTTTTTGAACGGCAACTAACTCCGCTAAACACTGCCCCCATCCCTTTATAAAATCGTTTCGTTTTGCTTCTGCAACGATTATAATTGGTGTCCCTGGCACCGTTTTTCCTAACTCTGATTTTGTTGAGATCAAGTAGTCGGGGGTGCCACTGAGTGCCTCATCGTAAGAAATCAATTCATGACTCCACAATGCAAACCATTCCACATAATTTTTGTAAACGTCTCTAAGAACTGGATAAATCACATTTTCGCAGCGTGCAGCTTCTGATGAAAACACGTTAATGTGACGCTGGCTGAATTTAAATTCTTCCAGGAATGCTTGGGAAGGTTCAATATCCACGTATTCAATATATTCAGCTTCGGTATATTTAATATTGAAGGTTTCTTGCACTTGTGCAATTGAATTGAAGTCGGTAAATGCCATCTGATAAATCCTCACTCATAAGGGTTTTCGGATGTGCGAACCTTAATCGCCTCAGGTGTTAATGCGCCGAGCGGTGTTTCTCCCTTAAGCACACGTTCAAAATCGTCAACAATCATATCCGCAACGCGCAGATTAGCATCTTTTGTTCTGCCTGCAATGTGCGGTGTATGCACAACGTTATCTCTATTCCGCAATTCATCATCAATAGGCACAGGTTCTCTGTCGTAGACATCAAACGCACCGGCGAGTTCGTCTTTGACAATTCGTTCGCGCAGGGCAGCCATATCAACGGCATGCGCACGGGTAATGATAACAACTAATGCCCCTTTATGCAGGTGGTAGATACGTTCACGATTTAGTAGGTGGCGCGCTGATGGAGTCGGCGGTACAGCAACAAACACAATATCTGCTCTGTCAACGAGTGTGTCCATATCAACGCGTTCCACATCCCATTCTTGTAGAAGTTCATCAGGGACAAATGGATCAAATCCCATGACGGTTGCGCCGAATGCTCTGCACCACTGAGCGATTTTCCTGCCAATCTGTCCAAGTCCTATCACACCTATCTGTTTCGTGCCGAGATCGCCGTTAACGAAATCGGGATCATCGCAGAATTGGTGTGCAACGGGGAGTTTGTTTGGCCCCCAGATCGGGTCGCTCCAATTCCACAGTTTTTCGCCTTGTGCCATCTGCATGTGCCACTGTGCTGTGCGGCGCAGCGAAGATAAAGCGAGGCCAAAAGCGCATTCCGCTACGGATTGTGCCCAGGCACGCGTGGATTCAATCACAGGGATACCGCGATCCTGAAGTTTGGCGTACGGGATGCCGTGTCCTGTGTTATCTGTCATTGTGCCGACTACTTTGAGTTTTGGTGCGTTGTCAAGGCATGCCTCAGTAAGGCTACCGCCCCAATGTGAAATTCCGATAACTTCGCTCAGGTCCACCTGTTGGTGGAGGGGGTCTTTGCTGGTTGTGTTGAGAACGAGTGTTACGCCTAATTCTTCAAGTCGTTTTACCATCTGTTCGTGAACGAAGGGGCCATGAACCCTCTAAACCGGTGTGAACGCGTAAATAAAAATTGATGTGTTGCCATTCAACGTTTCCTCCTATTATGATATACGGATATGTGGTGCTGTAGGATATCTACCACGACGGTTGCCGTAGAGTGTAAGTCCACCTCTGTTTTCGGCGTTGCCTTTAACTTCATAGCGCACGGGTGATTCGTCTCTGTAGAATTTTCGTTTAAGCATGCTTCCTTATCTAATTGGACGCGACACAAGTAGCCGTAGTTGCCAAGGTTTTGGTGAATATAGGTGAGCACGCCACGGGCATCTGCCGGACAATCGGGAAGTGTCAAAGTTTCAACTTCAGTGCCGTTTACAGAGATCGTAACATCCGATGGATACTTCTCTGGTTCTGTTTGCCGTGAACCACCGTTTGATGAGGATGCCTCAAAAAACAAGTTCCATCTTCGTAATTTCGTCAGGGTTGAGATCGTTAGGAAGTGCTATCTGATATTCAACGTATCCAACACCTTGTGCGGTGAGAAGTTGTTCCGTTACTTCGGATGCTGAATCCCATTTACTGACGGTTATGTCTCCCGGAAGATGACTAAGTGATGTGAGTCCTGAGGCATCTTCCAAGAATATCTCGAAAATTGATGTAATTGCGTGCTACAACCGCGCCTGTCTCATCGGATACCCATACGTGTAACGTGCCAACTGCGGCGTTAATATCTGGGATGGTAAGTTTTAGTTGGTGCACCTGTTGGACCTGATACTGTGGAAAGGGGATTTCAACACTTCTACTTATATGCCCAGATGTCAGTTCACCGTTTTTTATCAAGGGTATCCAGGTTGCCAATGGAGCGTTGTGCCGTTAATCGTTTTGTGTGAGAAGTGGCTGGTGTATATATCCGCCTTTATCGTTTCGCCGGGGGCAACGGGTGGTGCCGGGTGGATAATCAATCGCAATAAAATCAAGCGTGTTGATGTCGTTGTAATCGTATCCGAATTCCTTCACCGAGCGATCATAGTTCATAAAACCGTTATGTTCCCACTCAATGTCCTGTAGTTCGGTATAAACGTATCCACAAATTTTGGGATGTAGGCGCAATTCATTTGTCAGATACTTAAAACACCACGCGATATCTTTATCCCCTGCGGCCTGCACCAATGCCGCCATATTCACTATTTATCAGCGGTGCATCTGTTTGTTCATTATCACCTGCGTAATTAAACTTTGATCCGGGATATGTCTGTTCCACGACGTTTGCGATGTGGTCTTTAGCATGTTTGTAATCGTTGATATAGAAATGCCAAGAGTTGATGTCCGTTTCAACGTGGTCATAGAGACAGGGTGAGTTGTCTCTCAACGAGACGAGTTGGGTCAAGCGATTTAGCGAGGTGATACATTTCACGCACCCATTCTTGACGATCCTTTTGCTCCTTGTAACCTCCCCCGCCGAGCCCCCATGTTTCATTGAAGTTACACCATGAGATTATGGACGGATGATTAAAATCGCGTGCGATGTTTCCGCGGAGTGTTTCCTCAAACCTGTCTTTCGCTAATTCGGTATAATTGCCAAAGTTGGGAATATCACACATAAAGAGCAGTCCTAATTTGTCTGCCCAGTAGTAGAGGCGCGGTTCATCCATTTTTATATGGAGCCGCAGGAAGTTGAACCCGAATTCTTTGGAACGTTCAATATCGGTTCGGATTGCCTCATCGGTGAGGAAGGTATACACACCTTCAGGGTTGAATGATTGATTTAGCGCGCCCCTAACAGATATATGGGACGATTGTTAAGATAGATGTAGTTGTAATCGCCTCCAGGTGCTTTCTTAATTGCGATCTTCCGCATGCCGAAATAGGTGTAAATCCTGTCAATAACGGATTCTTTCAGATACCAATTTGAGCGTGACATTGTAGAGATTGGGCGTATCTACGTCCCAAAGTCGAAGTTTTTCTGGTGGAATGCTGACGCTAAACTGCGTCTTTTCAGATGCATCCACGCTGCCACTCATATCTTCACATTCCCACTGAATTTCTGTGCCTGATGCGATTTCACCATCAATTGTCACATCAAAAGTGGCAGTGCTGTTATCAATGTCTGGCGTGATGTGGCACTGCTTGATGTAGGTTACGTTTCTGGGCTCTAAGTAAACAGGCTGCCAAATGCCGCTGGTGCGTGTATACCATCCTATCTGTTTACCTGCAAGTTGTTCGCCGTGGTCTTGTGCATCGTACGCACGGACAACGATGGTAGCAGGTTTATCCGGGGTCAACGCATCTGTAATGTCAAGTTCAAAGGGTAGGTATCCGTTTTCATTGTTACCGATTATTTTTCCGTTCACCCAAACTGTCGTTTCCCAGTCAACAGCACAAAATTTCAGAATGACGCGTTGATTTCCCCAGTTTTCTGGGACAGAGAAAGTTCTGCGGGTACCAGCCAATTGTGTGTCTTGGTTCGCCGCGATAATTCCCTTCTCGGCTTAGCCCACCACATGTAATCTCTTCTGGTTTAAGGTAAGCATTTGTACTGAGGTAGATTGCACTATCAGCACGGTCCTCTTCTCCCCACGCAGCAAGGCTTTCCCAAGGGTATGGCACTTGTATTTGCAGAGGAAAATCGGGAGCATTGGGTGAAAACCATTCCTCTTTTTCACCGACATCATCTGGGTCAAACGCAAATTCCCATGTGCCGTTGAGGTTTATCCAGTCAATTCCTTCGGAGGTGCCGCGTTGGAAATCGGGTCTCGGATATTCTGGGCGTGGTGTTTCTGTTCTTATCACTATCAGTCCATCCTTGTTATTGTGAATGCATAGATAACTTTTCCGTGCATTATAAGCAATTCGTTGTTTTTATTCAATAAAAAAGAATCGTGAATAGCAGATCAAAGGGATAGGAAAACAAAATAGTCTATGAATCAATCAGGTGAAAATATCCTAAAATTTCCATAATTTCTTGAAAAAACCCTTAATTTACTATAAAAATAAATATATTTTTTACTTATAGTAATCTTTTTAGGCTTTTTCTACGTCATGTAACGTGAAAATAGGATATTCTAATGTAAAATTCTAAATATCCTAATGTAAAGTGAGGTCAAAATGTTATCTTTTCCTTCAGATACTATCTTGCTAAAACAGATTCAAAACGGCTATTTTGATGCTGTTGGTGTACTTATTAGCAAGTATGAACGGTTGTTACGGACAATTATACGAAACGAAGTTCGCAATCCTGAAGTAGTTGACGATGTGTATAGTGAAACCTGTCTCGCTATTGTTCGACGGTTTCGGAACAAGGGTACTGCGGACATTGGCACTGTTAGCAAATGGCTGAAGCAAGTTGCTCGCAGCAAATGTCAAGACCACAAGCGAGATGAGGAAAAACGTCAAGAACTAACGGAATTGGCTCAAAAAGAACATGCAGCTGTCTTAGAACAGGAATTGTACCGAGCACTGCGTCAGAATGAGGTATTTGAAGTAATTGATGAGATGAATTCCATTTACAAAGATGTCGTTGAATTGTGGGTGAAAGGATGGACTTCCGCTGAGATTGGCGAGAAGTTAGACATCCCTGAAAGCACTGTGAAGTCTCGGAAACGTGCCATTATCAAAAAAGTGCGTGAGCATTTCGGTGTGTCTCTATCGCAGGAATAACAACAGTGATAGTCCCATTTTAACGATGTGTTTTTTGTTTACACAACAACAGGAGAAGTGCTAAAATATAGTACATCTCCTTCAAATCACATATCAATATTGGATTGATAGTGAAAAAACCAACGTCCCAGACGTTGATTTTAAATATTCGGCACCTGTTTAGGGTGCCACAAGGAGAATAGCAATGTTTTTTCAGTCGAAATTCAAAACAATCGCGATTGCAGCAGTAATCGCTATCCTATTGTTGATCGGTTTTGTTGTCAAGAGTGAGGCGGCATCTATCACGTCGCTGTCTGTCTATGCGGGTACGGATTATGGCTCAGGCGGGCTCTTCTCCGCGTCTCTGTCCGCGGATGAGGACATACTGTGGATCGACTGGTCTGTAAAACAGACGTATCCGAAATCGGAAGCAGATAGTGACTATGAACATGTACATACCAGTATGCATCCCAGTGGCACGAGAAGTGTCTCTGTCCGCATTGGTTCGTTTGATGGTCACATAAAGATCGCAGAGTATGATGTAAAGGCGGTGGTGTGGTTTTTTGATGCGGAGAATAATACGGATGTCTCTGACACCAGCACGACCTCTACATCTATCTATAAACCTGTTTACGAATCCGGTTCTAAAACAAACGGTATCTACGGGCAGTCGGAATTGACATCTCACCATTTTGATGGTACGTCTATCGTCATGTGCGGGTACGTCTATGCCTATAACGAACTCGGTGAAAACGCGAACGGTTCTGGAAGATTCAGACATACAGAGCAAAAAAGAGGGTTGCGGTTAGAAAAGGACTTGCCAGCTGCCAGATTTAAAACTACTTACAGCCACTGCACGAGTGATTTTGGAATGTTCTTTCCCACCGGTGGCGCGATACAGGAAGGTGCCCCTTGGGTGTGTGAAGCATATCTTCGGCTCGTTGTGTCTAATGTGAATGGTGAAGACAACTGGTTCGCGGGCGATACAAATACGTTTACTCATGAAGACAATCGTTAAACGCATTGTAACGGCAGGGGCCACGTTGCCTCTGCCCTTTATAAAAGGAGCATAATCATGTTCACACAAAAAGTCTGTTTACTTTGTCTACTGATGCTACTGCCACTCTCAACGGTAGCAGATGCAAAAATCGTTTTTGGTTCATACCGCGATGGTGTGCAAGGTATCTACGTGATGGACGATGATGGTAGCAACGAAACGCTTCTCCTTACAGGAGACCGCTGGACCACATTCCCTTGGTGCTGGTCACCCGATGGTCAACAGATACTGTTTGTGGATAGGAATGGTAATCCTGCTTTGATGCGTCCAGATGGGACAAACATTCGAAAACTCGGAGGACTTCCCGATAAAGCGTATATCGGTAGGGTATCATTTTCTCCGGACAGCAAATCTATCGTCTTTGATATGATTGTGGAAATAGACGGCAAAGAAAAAAAGAGCGTCAACGTGCTGAATATAGAAACGGGGAAGGAAAAAAAAATAGTGGATGTCGTTGCAAGCTTCTGTGATTGGTCCCCCGATGGTAAGTCAATTGTGTACTCAGATCAGGGGGTGGTCGGCGGAGTCGGTGGGACGCTTTGGATAATGGGGGCGGATGGTCATCGTCCACGTCAACTGCTGCCTCCGCCCGCACGGGGAAAATTCAAAGCCCCGCGCTGGTCGCCTGATGGCAGTCAGATCGTCTATCTGCATGATGAGTATGTCTGGGAACCACGCGGCGAATTTGGCCTTGAACTTATCTACAAGGCGCATCGGTATCTGATTTGTGATCGTAACGGCAAGAACATCAAACGACTCCGGATACCGAAAGACTGGCGCCCCTTACAAATTGACTGGATGGATGATGGAAAATCGGTTGTTTTCAATGCGTATGTCGGGCTCGAGCTAAACAAACCGGCACCGCCGCCTGATGAGTTCCCCCCGTGCAATATCTACAAGTATCACATAAAGACACAGGAGATTACGCAGCTCACAGACCATCCGGGTAGGGATGGAACGTTAGATTGGATCAGCGATGATGTGCTGTCTGTTACCCCCGAAGGTAAGATGCAAACGCAGTGGGGTGCAATAAAAAAGTTTCTCCAGAGTCACAGTGAAGCGTTCAAGTCGTTATCGCAAAACATGTTATTTTTCCTGCGAAATCAACGTTGAATGTGCTATGGGACTAGTGTTTTGTCAACATATTATTGTCCGTCGCGATTCGGAGATCGCTCCTACCGATGGACTGCTTAGGGTAGGAGGGAACTCCGATTCCCGCTCCCTTTCAAGACCCGTCAATTAGCACTTGATAAAGCACTAGTGTCCGGCACCGCGGATTTGCAAGCCCATCTACAAAAACATTTAGGGAAACTTGGATGGTTCAGAAAATCTTAGCGGCAGCTGCAACGAAACCGCGGTGCCTTCGCCTTGTGTGCTTTCAATTTCAACCGTGCCGTTATGTTCCTCAAGGATACGTTTCACATTTGCCAATCCGAGTCCTGTCCCTTTTTCCTTTCGAGTAAAAAACGGTTCAAATAGATGTTCAATATCTTCTACAGATATGCCGATTCCTGTATCTATAACTTTGATACGGACGGCATCTCCCTGTTTGAACGTAGCCACAGTGAGCGTACCACCTTGCGGCATTGCCTCCATTGCATTTAACACAACATTCATAAATGCTTGTTTAATTTTATCGGCATCAAACTGAAAATTGGGGAGATCGGGATCAAATTTTGGGACTAACTGAATCTGATGATGTGTTAAGTTCGCTTCCATCAAGGCTAAAACGGCTTGTAATGCTGGCACTAACGGCTGTTGCTCAAGGTTAAGTGTTGTGGGGCGTGCAAAATCCATCAGACCTTTGACGATGTTGTCAATCCGTTCTATTTCCTCAAGGATATATTGCAGTGATTGTCGTTGTTCATCTGACATTTCCGATTTTTGCATTAACATCTGCGATAACATCCGCATGGACGATAACGGATTCCGTATTTCATGTGCAAATGAAGCAGACATTTTCCCGGCTGTCGCTAAGCGTTCGGCTTGAATCAGTTTATCCCGTGACTGCTTGAGTTCCTGCGTCATTTGGTTGAACGCTAACGTTAAATCACCTATTTCATCTTGTGTCTTAATTTCACACTGTTCATCAAGATTCCCCTCAGCAACCTGCTCGGTAAAACCGACCAAATCTTTTATCGGATCTGTTAGATTTTTTCCAATACGATGACTGATAAGTGCTACAAGGACAGTAACAAAGGCTGCAATGCCTAACATAGACCACGTAAGGGTTCGCTTTGCATCTGTAATTTCCTCTATCGGACGCAACAAGCAATAAAACCGTCCGGGATGCACTAAACGGTAAAACACCTTATAATGCTTACCGCCCAGTGTAACATCTTGTGTAAAAGAAGGTGTCCGTGCTTCTTGGAATGTTTGCTTAACCTTGTCAAGCTGCAGCTTTTTGGCAAGATTCTCCGAGTTTTGCTCAGTATCGGGGAGTTCTGTTAGGGTGGTAGAATTGAGTGTGTAATCAGACCCAAAAATCATAATCTCTACACTATAAGCCTGTTTTACCTTCTCAATATCTCGGAAGTAGCCGGTAGGTATAATCACATTGAGCCATTCCTGTGTCTCACGCGTAAACTGCTCACTATATTTCCATACGAAAAGTTCCACTGTTATCAACGGCACAAGAATAGAAACAAAAACGAAAAGCAGCAAAAACGGGAGGACAATTTTGGTTTGAATGCTGTAGCGGCGCATAGAGATGTTCCTTATATCTAAAACGATGTCAACACTTTACCATAAGTAATCGTTCTTGTCAAATGGAAGCAGCTACTCAGATATATAGAAATCAGTTGACACTTTTGTACTATTTAAGGTATCCTATAAATGAAATGATTAGAGCAGGAGATGAAGAATGGCAGATCAACCTATAAATATCCTTGAAACACGAGAGTTGAGCCGACACTATGGCGGTGTCATAGCATTATCTAAAGTTACAGTTCGAGTGCGTGCTGGACAAATTTCCAGTTTGATAGGGCCTAACGGTGCGGGGAAAACAACACTGTTCAACTGTGTTACCGGATTAGATAAACCCACATTGGGACGCGTCAATTTTTTAGGAAAGCAAATTAGCGGTTTTCGTCCAGACGAGGTTACCGGACTTGGTGTTGCCAGAACGTTTCAGAATATCAGGCTTTTCACAGAGCTAACGGTGTTGGATAACGTCAGAATTGGGAGACACCCGCGAACATCCGCTACCTTTATAGGCGCGGTATTCCAAACTAAAAGACAGCAGCGGGAAGAGAAGGAAATAACAGAATACGCTGAGGAGATGCTAAAATTCGTCGGGTTAGCGGACGTTGGGGCCCAGACAGCGGGGAACCTATCCTACGGTGACCAACGCCGTGTTGAAATCGCAAGAGCCTTAGCTACAAAACCGCTACTGATTCTCTTAGACGAACCTGCCGCGGGTATGAACCCGCAGGAAACACAAGAACTTATTTCTCTTATCTATACTATTCGAGAACAAGGAATCTCTGTGCTGCTGATTGAACATGACATGAAAGTTGTCATGCAAATCTCTGACTGGGTGACTGTGTTGGACCATGGTGAGAAAATCAGCGAGGGGCAACCTGCAGAAGTGCAAAACGATGAACGCGTTATCGCGGCATACTTAGGGACATCTGATGATGCTTGAACTTAGGGACATTCATACGTATTATGGAAATATCCGTGCGGTGCGCGGGATTTCAATTGAAGTGAACGCCGGTGAGAAGGTGTGTATGATTGGCGCAAACGGCGCTGGCAAATCTACTACACTGATGACGATTTCTGGCGTTCACACACCGGCAGACGGCACTATATATTTTGAAGGTGAAGATATTACCACGACTTCAGCGGAGCAGCGTGTAGCGCTTGGGGTTTCGCAAGTGCCGGAAGGACGGTTGATTTTTCCGGATATGACAGTTCTCGAAAATCTTGAACTCGGTGCTTATATTAGAAAAGATGTAGCAGGCATCAAATCTGACCTCAACAAAATTTTTGATTATTTTCCTGTGCTTGCCGAGAGACGGAGGCAACGAGGTGGCAGCCTCAGCGGCGGTGAACAGCAGATGTTAGCGATTGGGCGCTCTCTCATGTCAAATCCGAGGCTTCTGCTTCTTGATGAACCCTCTTTGGGGCTTGCCCCACTTATTGTTAAACAGATTTTTGAAATTATTCAGCAAATTAATGAGGAGGGAACAACAATTCTATTGGTTGAACAGAACGCACAAATTGCTTTGAACGTAACAGACAGAGGTTATGTTATGGAGACAGGCGAAATTACAATTAATGGCACTTCTGTTGATCTTTTGGCGGATGAACGGGTGCGGCAAGCCTACCTCGGAGAATAATTGTAAATGTATCCTACACTCATTGATTTTGGAACGATCTTTTCTATTCCACTCGGTATTCATAGCTACGGTGTGATGTTAGCCACTGCCTTCATCACGTGCAGCATCATGTTGCGCCGCGAATTGGACCGCCAAGGTTTTCAAGGAGATATAGCCGTAACGATTGTCGCCGCAGGCGCTATCGGTGGGATTATCGGCGCGAAAATCTATTATGTACTGTTCTTAGCAAAACACTTTTCCATGCACGACATCTTTAGTCCGACCGGATTAGTCTGGTATGGTGGATTAATCGGCGGTAGTGCAGCTGTTGCCTGGGTTATCCATAGATCACCCAATCCGTTCCTATCAACTGTTGACGTAGTCGGTCCACTTTTATTGCTTGGGTATGGTATTGGTCGCGTTGGATGTCTGCTTGCAGGTGACGGGGACTACGGTCCACCTTCCGACGTGCCGTGGGCGATGGCATTTCCAAATGGCACCGTTCCAACAGATGTCCCTGTTCACCCGACACCTATCTATGAAACACTGATTTCGGTTACATTCTTTGGCATTCTCTGGTCACAACGCAAAAAATTTGTGTCAATCCCAGGTTTACTCTTTGGTGCAAGTCTTGTCCTCCTCGCTGTGGAAAGGTTTATCGTAGAATTTTGGCGGCTCACACCGCGCGTGTTTCCAGAAACATCTTCTATGGCGTGGTTGACCTCACCACAACTCGTTAGTATTATTTTGTTCTGTTTTGGAATCTTTTTTATGGTGTGGATGTCCAAGCGACCAAGAGTGGCTGTGGATATTGAAACTGAAATTCCTGAACCTGAAAAAGTAGCACCGCGTCCGCAAAAACGGCGGCGAAGAAGATGAGTTGACTTGGCAATTAGTTAAAAAGTTTGTTTATAGTCCAACGGACAATTAATGAGGCACTTCTGTAACGCAACCTATATGAAGATTAATTTATTAATTCGGTAATTTTCTATCCGTACGAGGCAGACGTACTCCCCTGCTGGCGAGGCGGGGAATGCCTAAATGGCATTCATACCGTTGATTTCTTCCTAACCTCGCCAAATTACCGAAATATTTTCTTAATCTTCATTTAGGTTGCGGACTAATTGCACAACTTAACAGATTATGCTACATAAGCGGCAACTTAGGTTATATAACACGATTTCTACTTCAAAATTAACATCCGCCGCGTAGCTGTAAAATCACCTGCCGTTAACGTATAGAAATAGATGCCGCTTGCCACGGACTCACCCACTGTATTTCTACCATCCCAATGCGCTGCACGACCACGACTCTGATAGGTCCCAGCATCCTGATGTCCTAACTTCGATTCATGCACGACAATGCCCTGCATATCGTAAATCGTCAAAGTAACTTCTGCAGGTTTTGCGAGCTGATAAGGTATCCACGTTTCGGGGTTGGATGGGTTGGGGTAGTTTTGGAAAACGGCCATCGTTTTGAGTTTCGCCCACGTTGTGGATCGCTTCCCAGTGGGGGACACTTCCCACAGGAGTATCGTGCCGTCCTCACTCCCACTAACGATTGTGTTTCCATCCGGACTAAAAGAGACACTATGGACCCAAGACGTGTGTCCTTTCAGTGTGCGTAGGTGTTCACCGGTCTTTGCATCCCACAAGCGGAGTGTCTTGTCCTCACTCCCACTAACGATTGTGTTTCCATCCGGACTAAAGGATACGCTACGGACACCAGAAGTATGCCCTTCAAGTGTGCGTAGGTGTTCACCGGTCTTTGCATCCCACAAGCGGAGTGTCTTGTCCTCACTCCCACTAACGATTGTGTTTCCATCCGGACTAAAGGATACGCTACGGACACCAGAAGTATGCCCTTCAAGTGTGCGTAGGTGTTCACCGGTCTTTGCATCCCACAAGCGAATGGTCTTGTCCCAACTTCCACTTGCGATTGTGTTGCCATCCGGACTAAAAGACACGCTTCCGACCCAATCCGTATGGCCTTCAAGCGTGCGGAGTGTCTCCCCTGTCGCCACATCCCACAAGCGGAGAGTATAGTCATCACTCCCACTAACGATAGTGGTGCCATCCGGACTAAAAGCCACGCTATTGACCCAATCCGTATGCCCTTCAAGTGTGCGTAGGTGTTCATCGGTCTCTGCATCCCACAGACCAATTGTATAGTCCCAACTCCCACTTGCGAGTATTTTGCCGTCCATGCTAAAATCGACAAACCCCGTATGTCCAGTGAGCAGGTCAAGCTCTTCACCCGTTTGTGCATCATATATCCAAACGCCAATGGAAGTCGCCACCGCAAGCCGAGTGCCATCCGGAGAATACGCTATCTCGTTTATACGACCTTTACCAAGCCGCGCTTTCGCACCTTCGGGTAAACCCAATTGTGTGTAGGATTCATTTTCAGCAGTCGTGCTGGGGACATATAGAAACATTAAAACTATCAACAACATCAGGCTAAAAAACACTATGCGTTTCATAAGAAACTCCTATTTATTTAGGACTTACGCATTCCTCTTTATATGAAGATTAAGAATTTAATCGGGTAATTTTCAGTTTCTTGTCCAATCCGGTGCGGTTAGGAAACCGCACCTACCGGGTTTGGGGTTCAAGTCCGAATTATCTAATTTTTTTAAATCTTCATATAAGGAGTTATAGTAAACCAATAATTATTTGGACACTTTTGCACCTGGCTGATCTCCCCTCGCCTGCTATTCTTAGCCCCTCGCCATCGCATGCGCGTGTGGCATGCGAATTGGGTGGTTGGGGGGCGGGATAAAGGAGGTAGTCTTTTGTGTGTGAACTTAATTGTAGATTCTACTATAATTCATTATACGCTATTTGATGAAATAAATCAAATTCAACGATATGAATCATGGCGAATACGCGTGTGGTATTCTGTATTTGTTAGGAAACCTAACCTACCGAGACGAATCGCGTTAGTCCAGGAAGGTGTTAAAATCTAACACGGAGGGAGAGACGGTTGCTGATGCCTAAATCTGGTTGTCGCTGATAAGCGTAGTCAACATGGAATGCTGCGCCAGTAATGAATCGGAGTTGAAGCCCAGCGCCTGCGGTGAAGTACATCGCGCGAGAAGTACCGTTCCGACCATCAAATCCGCAACGAAGTGCTAACAGATCAAAGAGAACATATTCTGCACCTGTGTGGAATTCATAGTCATTACGGGTATCTACATCGGCTGCTAAGGTGAGTTTACTGTTGAAAATAGCAAGTTTCTGATGGTAGGCGATTCCTATTTTGAAACGTGGCAAGAGCGTCTCTGTGTGAGGCGATTCACCAGCGTTTTCTGGTGATGTGTTCCAATAGAGCTTGGTTGTAAAAAAATCACTTGCAACGATACCAAAAGAGAAGGCAGTTGATTTGTCTTCGTTAGTTTTTGCAAGAATACCGAGGTCACTTCCACCACCGATAGCATTAATGTTCCGATATGCAGCAATATAAATAAGTTTGAGACTGGCACCGAGATGGATAGAGACATCTCGCGGTAAAGTTGTAAGGTGCCGTGCACCACTGAGTAGAAAGGCATTACTTGTATTACTAAAAGTCCCAACAACATAAGGACGATTGTTAGGACCAATTGCTTTAGTAGTAACCGGAACGCCTGTAATCGGTATATCGTCAACACCGACACGGAGCCAACTGATACCGAAGGTTGTTTTGGGAGAAAACGGGTAGATATAACTTGCCACGTCATACGCAGCGAGATCGGCAAGCGTGGCGTGCATAAAATTAAACTCGTGATGCGTTAGCTGCGCTATGCCAGCAGGATTATAGTAAGTGGTGCTTGCTTCATCAGCGATAGCAGTAAAGGCGTTGCCCATGCCTAACGGACGCGCACCTGTCCCGAATGTGAGAAAATCTGCTGTATATGTACGTTCAGCTGCAGCGGGTAGTATCACGTGTATAAAAAGGATAGATATAAAAAGAATTTTTCTCATATTTTTAATATGGCTATCAGTCCTCAGCTTTCGGAAAACTTTGATCAGAAAGTCTACTGGCGATTGCTGACAACTACGAACTATTTCAATTTCATCATTTTCAGAATGTGGGTCTGATCTTTTTCGTCATCAAGGCTTTTAACAATAATTTTCCCATAGTAGACCCCGTTAGCAACCTCATTCCCATCATCATCCTTACCATCCCACTTCAGTTGGACAAAACCTGCAGGTGCCTCTGTTTTGAGTTGTCTGATAAGCCTTCCGGTAAGGGTGTATATTTTCACAGTAAGCGATTTCGCAGGACGTGTCAATTCACATGTCACTGTGGTATCCCGTGTAAACGGATTCGGATAATTCAAGGGTTCCACTAATTGGAGTTTGCCATGGACATGGAAGGTGATTTCGCTCTCTCCCTCATTTCCATCAAGGTCGTTCGCTGTAAGGCGGAGTTGATATTCGCCCGGTTCAAGTTCAGGAGAATTATACGTCAATACAAGCTGTGTGGAACCTGGATGTTGTGTGAGCTTATATTCAGTTTCGGGAATAGTCTCAAATTCACCAAATCGTCTCAAGGCAAGTTCAACAGGACGCGTAATGTAATCAATACCGCGTGCATCTGTGAGCGTTGCTTGGATCAATGGAGCAGCGTCAACCGGCGCACCGGAAGTAAAGTGTTTCTGATTACCAATAGTTAATTGGAGATCGGGAGGCACCTTATCTTCACTTCGGAGACAGGAAAGTGTCCCAAAATATGAAGTTTTTGCTTGAATTGTTCCCACTGTAGTGGTATCAAACAGGAACCGATCCCCTGCAGTGAAGGGTTTGGGGCCTTGCGTTATGAGTAGATTCAACCCATAATCACTGTGTTCCAAGGGCTTACCGACTGTTCCGTATACTGGTGTGCCATCCTTTGTTAAAACTCCCGTCCTTTTCCCTTCAATCCGAAACTGCGTTGAGGAGACAAACATGATGAGCCATGTGTCCTGTGGTATTGTCGTCTCTTGTACCAAGTCAAGATACTGAATTGTACCATTTCCTCTGTTTCTACTGGCAAAAGCGGATGCATAGAATTGAGCAACCTCCTCACCTGGTATTTCAATTTTCGTGACGTTGAAACGTAAGATATCACCGAATTGAAAAGGGGTTTCACCATCTACTATATCAAAAGTAAATTCAGGGACATCTGCGGCAGAGTTTATCCCCACATTCGTAAAAGATGTAAGCGATATTCCACTTGCGATCTCTTCTAATTGGTGATTATCTAACGGCGTGCTCCCTGAAGATTCTCCAGGTATAAAGAGGAGACGATAGGTCCGAGCAGTTTCGAAAAGCACCATCCAGGTACCTATACCAGCTTCTCCTTGTGAAAACTGAACATCTCTAATTTTTCCATCGCTGACGTTATTACTCCGGATTTGGGTAGCGCGGGTAGTCGTATAAATTTTGCCATTCGTATGTCTTTTGATTTCAGATTCAAGCCGTGTCCAGTTAGCTAAAGCATCAAGCCAAAGGTACACGCCTAAATCACGCGTTCGCGCTTCAACAGCAGTGCTAAGCGTGTCTTCTATAGCAGACATATCAATTGACACATCCGCATCACTCCCAAAAAGTTCGTCTATGATCTCTTGTTGTAATGCTGTCCAATCAAAATCAAGTTCAACAGTAGCTGGAGTCTGCAGTCTAAACGTACTCCATAGGCCATCAGATTCAGTCTCGTTTAAATGTAGTGTGTATCCGAGTAGAGACGGGTGTGTTGGTAGCGTTGCCTGAAAAAGCATTCCTGTTTTGAGATTTTCTATTCGTTCACTTCCAATAATAGAGAAAGGTGATTCTGTTTTGGTATTTCGCACTTCCCCTGTTCCGCCAATAAGATAAGCGTCCTCAACGTCCACAGTATCAGGAACTATTGGTAAAATAGTAAGAAGTGACGGTTTATCCGCAACCACTTCTGCTGGTGTTACGATACGGATGCCGCCATCAACACTGGTGGTTCGCGCTGGCACATCACCAATGATGCTACCGGAAACAGTAAGCTGCCTATACCCGATATTATCCTGTTCATTACTTTCAACTACTTTTCCCTGCTGATCCGCATCACTAAAAACTGGATCAACATAGACAAACACATCGTGTATACCACTACGCAAAGATATTGGAATAGCAACAGTGGCAATAGGATTGGTATTAAGTGGATCCGGTGTATACGCATTAGATCGTTGGTGTAACGGATTTCGCACAACCCAGTCATTCGGTTTTATCTGTGTTCTCCCAAGCAGATTCGCATCAGCATCAACGATATCATTTCCATCTATATCTGGATTTCCGCTAAAAAAGACTACTTCTATGTTAACATCGGAAAGCCCAAGTTCTGAAATCAGATCGGTTTCAGAAATAGCATCATCGTTAGCATTAGTAGAACCTACGACCTCAATATCAACAAATAAAAAACGTTCATGCGCAGCCCCCTTAGGATCACCTAATTTATAGCTAATCTGCCCAGCGTTTTCACCACGTTTAGAAACCACTGAAAGATTAGGGTACCTATATGGATAGAATCGATAGTAATCGGAGATGACAACAAAATCATCTTCATCCGTAACCTGAATATCGTATCGTAAAGCGGAGCCATCAGTTGGTACAGGGAAAGGCTCAGGAAGTTTCCACCATCTTGCGGTGGATGCTAAAACAGAAGTTGCGTTCGAATTTGTTTCAGCAAGCTCTAATGCAACCTTCCCATTATCAGCAGTTTGTAGATTTCGCCACTCTAACACAACAGAAACGGTTTCCTTTCTATCGTCAGAAACAAGTACGAAGATTTCAAACATGTCCACCCCTGATGAAGTGGTAACGACTTTCGGTTTTATGTCCAATATTTTTGGCACCTCTACAGTGAAACCATCGCCTCCAACAGCGATTTCGGTTGCATTTTCAGCATAATACTCCACATGTGCATCGCCTGGTGATATATTTTCGGGGACGCTAAATTTAACGGCAGGATAACTACCATGCTGCACTGAGATCGTCTTTGTGTCAACGACATCTCCGGAGTAGAATTCCTTCGGGGCACCAGTCTTGTCAACACCAACAGATTGTTGTCCAGGAAAAACAACTTTTACTGTTAATTCACCATTAAAGCTGGCATTCCGTGTAAAAACTTTCTTGTTCGTTGTAGGATCATAGCGTGCAGTCTGAATGAATCCGGGGGCAATTGTAAGGGTATCGCCTGCTCTGACTGTCTTTGTCTCAATTTCAGGAAGGATTTCATAATCTGCCATTGCAATCTGCATCGCCGGATCCCCGAAAAGTGTATATTCAAGCATGATATCAAGCTGCGATGTGCCTTCTGTGAGTAGATATTCAAGTTTAGAATCAAAACTAAGAGGACCGAGTTGTCGGACATCGCGTTGAAATAACATATCAAAGATAATTCGGTTTAGTGCATCGTTTCCACTGCCGTAAGTGAGTCGTGTTGCGCTGAGCATCCCAATGATACCGCCTCTATCTTTACGTAGCAGTTTTTCAGCCATGCTCGGTTCGCCGGGTTTGTCAAAATACCCGTTATAGCAACTCAAAACGAGCATAAAAGGTTGATGTGCTGTCTCTTTGACCTTATCAATAGACGTATTATCAAAGATGATTTCGTGTGCCCAGACGACCCGTCCGCCGTGTCCAGCGTATTGGGCAACAACGCCTCCATCCCCTAAGGCATTAATAATTCTATCTTTCGCGACATGTCGAGGAAGTCGCGAGAATTCGTCAGGATTAGCTTCAACTTCATCTATGACATCTTCAAGATAAATTTCAACGGTTTCGTAGCCGAGCCGTGTATGGTCTTTGGCAATTTCGTTGAGACTCTTTTTAAAGATATGATCACCGGAATTGCTAACTTCATCATCAGCGACTGAGATAATTCGGCGCCTCCATGCCCCATTAGGACGCTGTGCTTCATAATTGATAATCTTGTCAACAACTGTGTCTGCTTCCGTCTCATTTTCAACACTTAATCTGCCGAGATAAAAATCTACAAATTCATCGTGTCCAGAGACTGTGGCGTACCAATGGTCTGCGGAGGTTCTACCGAAGGAATCGGTTGAAATATAGTGCGGCGGTATATAACCAGTAAGTTCTGGTGGTTCAAGATAAATATCTTTATCTATACCTCGGAAATCATAAGTGCCATCACCAAAGATAACCAAATATGAGAGTGCTGGGGGTGCCCAATTTTGGTACGCATACGTTAGAAAGTTTTTTATCCAGAGCCGATGAACTGTCCCATCACCGAAAGTGTTGTAAACATCTGTCACGTCAACAACTTTGGTTCGGTATCCACCTCCTGCTGCCGTCGAACGCCAGTTCGCTAATTTTTCGGCTGCTTCTCGAAATCTCGGATGTGCCAAGATGAGATAATCCGCACCGTTCAACGGATTTCGTAAATCTGTCGGTGGGACGGTTTCAATCTGAACAGGTTTCCGAAGTGCCGTGTCAGCGACTGCTATAAATTCAGTTGTGCGGGTCCCCGGTACCTGAAAAGTAGCCGTATATGTGATATTTGGTACAGTTCTGAGGTCTCCAAAATTTAATGCTTTGAGGCGCGAGCGCATGGCGTTATCGGTTGCGCGACGCGTAATATTAACACCTTGAAGTTTTGCTGTAAGTGTGTCTCCATCTGTTTCAAAAACGGTAATCTGAGGATCAAGAAAGGCATCAATCCGAAATTGGTGTTTAACACCTGTATTTTCACTGTCTTGTCTTGGCTTGGCAGGAGTGCCAAAACGGAGTTGGTCGTTCACAGCTAAGAAAAGGCGCGTATATTCAATCCAAAATCGGTTAAGGTAGATATGATAGGGATAGCGCGTTGTGTCCTCTTCAAAGGTGGTATCAATACGGGTTAAAGACAGAACGTTTGTTTCACCTTGGGCAACATCTTTCAGATTATTCCAGGTACGGAGTCTCTTTGAAAGGGTCACTTGTGCTTGGTAGTCCCATGTTGCTCGATCAAACTGAACGCCATTAACGGATACTAAAATTTCATGTGTTACAGGCGTTCCACCTTGCAAAACGACTTGTACCTCTGGCGGTTCAAAACTTTTCGCAACGTCGTAGAGTGGAAACTTAAGTCGTAATTCTCCAATTTCGCTTGCATTTTTGATACCGTCCCAGTACCAAAAGTCTAAAGCATCAAACCATTTGTGTTTATCACCTGCTGCGACGGTATCCGGATGAACGAATTCCAGGTTATTGGTGAGGTGATCCTCCTCAAAAACGACGCGCGATCGGAAGGTTGGCACTTGAACCGCTGTTGCATCGCTGGGACTGGCTTCAATCTGCGGGACCCGTGCAGGATGTTGTCCTTCGTTAGCGACACTTAGCCAGTAAACGTTCCACAATGTGTAAGCATTCTTTGGAAAAGGGCTTTCGGGATCAGTGGAACTGTGGGCTAAGAAAAAGATTGCATCTTCTGCGTCAAAGCTTCTATCCACCGCACCACTAACGTAGATAGGAATTTCTTGTTCCCCGTGTGTAAGACGGATTTTTCGCGGGTCAATTCCTATCAGGTCAATGCCCCAATCGGTACGGAGGGATGCCGCAGTAACCTTATATACACCGCTTTCATCAATATAAAGTTTATAACGGGTCTGAAGTGATTGGTCTGTCTGTCCTGATGCAGCAGGAGCAGATGGGAGCGCGCCTATACCGGCACCTCGCGATCTTTCCAAATCAACGTTGAAAACCTTGCGGTAGTCCCCGTAGTTGAAAATCTGCTGTGCAAATGTTTGTTCGTAAGGTGATAACGGATGCTTTAAGTTCACAGGGGTAGAGATGAGTCCGGTGCCCGTCGTACGAGTTTTCAATTGTGAATTAAAAGGGATAAAAACAGTGAGACTGCTATAAGAACGCAGTTCGCGCGTCGTAGCATTATATTGTACTGGATGTAAAGATAAACTGATGACTCGTTGTGAACGGATGTAACCATCCATTTCTATGCGTGCTAAAACTGTCGGATACAGCGCGGAACCGGAATTAGGGTTTGTCTCTTTTTTATTTTGGAGATGTCCCATCCCGCTATCAGTTTGTAAAGGACCGGCTTTAACAGAAACACCTTCGGTACTCACAGGGACTTCTTTTTGCGTTAGCAGAAGTCGGACACCGCTCCGGGTCCGTGAGGTGCCAGCATTGACAGAAACATCAGCGTTGTTCAGCTGTGCGTCGGCAGGAACAGCTAAAAGCAGACGCGTGGCTGGCAACCTGGGATAGCCCGGTTCTTGAATCCAATCACACTCTGAATATTTTACCGTGTGGTACACACCGCCACCCGCATTTTTAAACTGGATATCCGGTTTAGCTTGCATAACGTGGAGTTGTGGAAGTCTGAAATTTACGGTAATACCATCTGCTGTAGTCGTTTGAGTCAGAATTCGCGTGGGGTATTCTGAATTATCAGCACTTGCAGCGAAACTAAAAACACACAAAATTGATACGAAAATAAAACATGACAAGCCCATGGCACGCATTGGTCCCATGGGAGATATTCTCAAAAAATGTTGTATTGCGTATAGCAACGCGTTGATAATACTTTTACACAAGGACGCTGATCTCCTCATTCCAATGTTTAATTGAGAGCATTATTTAAAGCCTTAAAATGATTTACTTTTTAGTTGCAAACCGATTTGGTTTTCTTCAAAAAATATGAATTCGGAAACATAACGGACAACAAAGGTTGTCTCACAAACTGCCAGTTTGTGCATAATGAGACGCAAACTAACAGTTTACGCTACAGAAGTGTCCCCTTAATTGTCCGTTTTACTATATTTTCAAAATAATCTTTCCAAAATTACGATTCGCTTCCATATATTGGTGTGCTTCGCGCGCTTGTGCTAAAGGATACACAGAATCAATGATGGGGTGAAGAGTTCCTGCTTTTAACGCTGGCAACCAACGTTGGACAAATCGCTGTGTAATAGCAATTTTCTCATCAAGTGATTGCGGACGCATTACGGAACCGATAACTTGCAGGCGTTTACGCATCACTATTCCTAAGTCTATTTCTGTAGCTGCACCGCCCATCAATCCGACTTGTAATAAACGTCCCTTTGTTTTCAAAATCTGCAAGTTCCGCGCGAGATATGGCGCACCAATAAAGTCTAACACGACATCCACACCTTCTCCATCTGTCAACCGTTTAATCTCCACGACAAAATCAGATTGCTTATAGTTAATACCTGCCATAGCACCCAGTGCTTGGCAGTTGTCAATTTTATTGGATGTGCCTGCGGTGACAAACACACGCGCCCCAGCGTGATGTGCTATCTGTATACCTGCCGTGCCAACGCCACTTCCACCTGCATGAATTAGAATACTCTCACCATCCACAAGTTGTCCTAATGTGAATATGTTCTCATTAGCAGTAAAAAACACCTCTGGAACAGCAGCGGCTTCTTCAAAGCTCCATTTGTCCGGGACGCACATTGCCATTCGGTAATCAATAACCGCCTGTTCGGCATATCCTCCGCCGCCTACGAGTCCGAAAACTCGGTCACCTTCATTAAATCCGGTAACAGCTTCTCCCATTCCTGAAACTGTGCCAGCGATTTCTAAACCGAGTATTTCAGATTCACCGGGGGGTGGCGGATACTCGCCGCGGCGTTGGACGAGATCGGCGCGATTCAGGGCAGTTGCCTTGACATCCACTAATAGCTGTGTTTGTGTCGGTTGAGGTGGAGACACCTCGCTCAATTGTAGGACTTCTGGTCCTCCATCTCCATCCCTAATAATTGCTTTCATCATTCTTTCTTCTCTACAGTCTGTTTAGAATTTTATCATATATTATGCCGCTGCGTCAATTTTCTTATTTCTCCCAGAGGTGTTCTGTAATTATTTATACGGTAAATAAAAAAATTGTTGACAAAAAACATGAAATGTTGTATGATACTTAAAAATGTTAGAAATTACTTATAAAGTGATTGACATTTTTTGTAAAGTTATGTATACTTTACAAGAAGGTGTAATAGATGCACAAGATGCATGTGTTGCCCCTGGGCACGCTTCACCCCTCCCCCGCGAGGGGGCGCGTCGACAGTGGTGTTATGGTTTATCCACTATCAACGCGTAGCCATGCCATAATGTACTATGACAAGGCTGGTTTTCATTTTAACACAAGTCCAACGCTTGTTGCTATAGAAATATGAAAACCAGCGCGCCCGAAGGAAACCGTTGACAGCAACTTTCCATTTTCCTGCCAACTTCTCCTTTCGGGACTGTCAAAATCAAAACAGACCGGTGGAAGTTAGGTACATTGCACAGTAAAACGTGTAACGGAATCTATTACTTATACTTCCACAAATCAAAACGATTAAGGAGATTTTAAATGTTATTTTTGAGAAATGTGATAGACAATAACCGAGTTCTAACTTCAATCCTTGTGATCAGTTTCTGTTTATTTTTCGGTTTACATCATGCTTTTGCGCTTGGTAAAGTCATTTCTGGGGGCTTAACCGCTTTATCGATAATCGGACTTATTAAGTCGGCGATAAAGAGTTTGGACGAACAGATTGAAATAAAGGAGGCTGAAGTTCTTTGGTTAGGTAAGCTCAAAGAAGAATGGGACAAGAAGTATAAAAACCTGCGTGCTGAAATGAAGCGATGGGAACGGGAAGTTAAAGCAGCGCAGAGAGCTTATGATCAAGCCGTAACTAATTATAATTCTGCGGTGTCGGAAGAAAAGGCTGCTGGAAAGTCTTACAGGGCTGCAGCTCATTATGCTGATATGGCACAAAGAGATTATATGAATCATGTTCAATGGTGTTCTACGTGTCGGGGATCCAGTTTATGTCCGGTCGGCCATAATCTACATGCGGCGTGGCAATCGTGGGAAAAAGCGAAAAAAGCTGCTAAGACGGCTTGGGATAACGCAAAGGCTAACTTGAAGTCTGCGAAAGAAGCGAAAAAAGCTGCGTCTACGAGATTAGACACAGCCGAAAGGCATTTAGGTTTTGCGACAACGGCGGCTAATGAGGCATTAAAGCATTTGCGTATTATTAGTAAAGAACATAAAAGAGCAGCTGGCGAACTTAGCGAACTGATAGAAGAAAGAGAACTTCAATTAGAGAAGCTGAAAGAAGCTATGAACCAGCTCAATAACGCGAAACAACAGCTTGACATTGCAGAACAGGATTATCCTGCCAAGTGGGCAGAAATTATGAGTGATCCTGATTTACGGCAAGCCGTTGAAAAGATTCGGAGTTATTAGATTCATTCACGGTGGCCCTTAAAAGGAAAGGGTCACCTTTTCTGTAGGAGCGATCTCCGTCTCGCGACGCACCTCACGGAGAGTCGGGACTCGGAGTTCTCTCTTACAATAACCTAAGTTGCCACATAGTAGCACAATCTGTATGAAGTTTAAGAAAATAAATCGGTAATTTGGAGAGGTTCGGAAGAAATCAACGGTATGAATCATGGCGAATGCCATAGGCGCATTCGTCTTTAGGCATTCCCCGCCTCGCCAGCGGGGGGAGTATACCTGCCTCGGACGGATAGAAAATTACCGAATTAATAAATTAATCTTCATTTAGATTGTGCATATTAGTCCGCAAACTAACAGTTTGCTCTACAATATTTCACCTATAACGCACTGTTCTTGCTTAAAAATGACGTTTGTGTGTCTAAAAATCTTATAGGTAGCAACTTGGGTTACAATATAAGGAGTATAAAAATGAAACGTGTCGTTTTCACAGGGATCGGGATTATTATTTTGGCATTCTTTTGCGTCATGCTATTTCTGCGTCTTGACAGAGACGCTGAAGTTCCGGTAGATATTTCTACCCAAAACGCGGATACCGAAGTTCCGAATTTCAATTTGCTCAAGAAGCCTAACGTTCCTAAGGGGTGGTCAGAAGAAGAGTGGGAAAAAAAGTTTAATGCGGAACTGGCGAAAGAGGCCGCACTTGAGACCGCACTTGAAGAACAGGAGTCTTATAATCACATAGAGAGCATATTGGCGGATAAGCGTTCAAAGCTTTCGGATGCGGATTTAGCGGAAATAGAATCCATGTTATCCCAATTTGAATCTTTAGAGAATATGTCTGAATCGGATATTATTGACACACTCTATAGTTTTTTTCCTGAGATCTATCGTAACGAGGATCAGCGTCAGCTTTTGCTTGAATTTTATAGAGGTCACGATGAAGTTTGGGAAAATAAAATAACTAAAGATCAAAAGTTGCAATTTGTGGTGTATAACATTCAGTATCTTATATCCAATGCAAGGGAATGGGAGATAGAACGTGCAGAACAGATGCGGATCAGTCAAGAGTTATTAATATCTGACCCCGATCTCTATTTCGATTTACAGGCAGCAGAGTATGCTGATACTATACGTGAATTAGAAGAGTCCGTTAGAGAAGCAGAGGCAAGGGGCGACACGGAAATGGCTGAAACATGGCGTTATCATTTATCAGTAGTCCATGAGATCACAAAAGATCAAGATTATTACAGAAATGTAACGACCAGTATTATTAAGGGAAGGTCGGAAGACATCTTACTACTTGATCATCCGGACAGTCATCTTCATGAACAGGGGCGTGAGCAGGCGCGTGAGTGGGTAAATGAGTTGGTAAATGAGTTGGTAGAGGAAATGTTAGATGAACTGCCATCAAATGAGTTCTCTGCTGATTCGGATATAGCCCCCGCTCCCTCCGTATCCGAGAAGCCATCTGTTTCGGCTCCGTCTGTATCGGATTTTGAACCGTTGCTGAAGGATGTAGGTGAAAAGTATCTTGATGTTGTTCTGTCCCGGTATCTCTCCGAAAAAGAGTTTGCGAAGCATTATTCACCTGAATATGATAAGGAAACGCTGAAGTCTCGGACGCGAGAGATGCAGAAAACGCTTGTTTCGGAAATCCGTAAAGTGATGCGGAATATGAACGATGTATCGGAGACAACGAAACGTGAACGGGTCAAAGCGTTTGTCATGAAAAATTACGATAAAGAGTTCGCGGAGGCGGTGCTGCGGCAGTTGAATGCTGACGACAAATAACTGTTCGTCTTTGGACACTCCAACTTTATATCACAGGCAGGTCCCCTTTTTTATGGGTATCTGCCTATTTTCTTAGTGTTGATTGACAGCACTGTCAAAAGTAGCCTTATACCGAACTCACGTTAAGTGGACGAAACATAGAAAAATTTAGCGGATTTACAACTTTTTCGATAGAATAACGTCTAATTTAAAAACACATTTCACGTAAAAAAATTATCTCATAGGAGTCAGCAATGTCAAAAGTTTCGCAAGAGAACGCGTTGCAAAACCAGTTCAATCCTGTAAAGGTAAAATTGGCATACATGGAGGAATGTTTTGGACAATTACAGAACGGTCTTCCAGCAAACAGAGAAGAATATGTAGAAGCTGATAGGCTAACGCATTCTTATATCAAAAGCTGCTTTCTGATGATTGTGCAACGTGCGGTAGACATAAACAGTGCCATTATAGAATTTAGCGGTAAAACGCCTCCTTACCAAAAATTTCAAGGCTTTCGTATTGTGCAAGAGAGCGGCATCATCGATCTGAAAACATTAAATTTTTTTGAACATGCCTTAAACTGCTACCAGAAGATCGCTAACCCTTATGAAGGGCTCCCAGCTCCCGAACTCTATGATGTTTCTTCACAGCTGCTTCAACACGGTAAAGCCTACACGCACCAGATAAACGAATTCTTTGGTGAAACTTCCACTACCGAAGTCGTTGAAAGCAGTTAAAAAAACAGAACATATCTCTTTTGCTAATTAATGTCCAATTATTTTAAGACGATACGGGTTGAAGACGGACCTTCAACCCGTATAGAAACATAGAACTGACATTATAGTAAAATCCGAAAATATGTTCACATTTCAATGAATAACAATCCTGACATGCTCTCGCTGGCGAGGTTTCCTAACCTTGCCAGCAGATGGGTACACCTGCTTTGTGCCGCCAGAAAAGGACCGAATTAATAAATTAATCTTCGGACAGATTGTGCTACATAAGTAGCAACTTAGATTAATTTTAATTGAATTCCTTTATTCCGCCTGTACCTTTGAGAATAATATCTGGTTTCAGCAAAACTTTATCTTCAGGTTCTTTCTGGGAACCATTTGGATAAAGTATATATAAAATTCGGCGTGGTAAATGATTTCCTAAATCCGCTAACATCTCCGCGGGCTCTTTGAAAACTACTTGGCCACTCGCCTGCGTTTGATAAGCAAACCAATACTTAAGAATAGAACTTATCCGATTGTTATAAAGCAAATTGCTTGTTGCAACATCAATAACCTTCACCCGTGTTTTAACGCTTGCTCTTTGGCGAGTTGTAATGTAGGTAGATGTTCCTGAAATTCCGGATTGTCTTCCTTGACGCATCAGATGCCGATGGTCAGTCTTTCGTTCCAGTTTTGGGTTCCTGACCATTCCTGTGATAATGATGTCAGCATCCAGAGCCTGTCCAACTTTAGCTGCTAACGCAGGATCCGCGTAAACATCATTTAATGTTAATCCAAGTTCTTCAATTTTTTCACCGACCGGACGGACTTTTTCTGATACGTCAAAAACCCATTCCTTGTCTTTCAAGATAAGCTTTAAACGTTCTGCCAAATTACCACTAATTCGTTTACTAAGTGCTTGTGTCTCTTCATCTTCATCTTCAGTAATGAAAGAGATAACCACAATTCGTTTCGCATCACTGAAAGATGGTGTAGTCTTAATATCAATCTCGCCACCGCGTCCAAAACATCCAGCGATTGAAATGAGAAGCAAGGGTATTAATAGAAAACTAAAAAAACGCATAATAGAGATATGCCTCCTTGATTATACTTTTGTCAAAAGGTGTCTGTATGTGTGCTGCATATTTTAGCAGAATCAACGCCAATGCCTGCTGCAGAATACGCCAAATCAACGGTCCAAATGCTATATGAAGATTAATTTTTTAATTCGGTAATTTTCTATCCGTACGAGGCAGGTGTACTCCCCCGCTGGCGAGGTTTCCTAACCTCGCCAAATTACCGAAATATTTTCTTAATCTTCATATAGCATTCCCCATCCGGTATTCACCATGATTTGACGGAGGGCAAAACCCTCTGTCTGCCAACAAACCATTGTGTTCAGCACACAATCTGTCTGTTGCCAAAAGTTTATCATAAATTGCCAAAAAAAGTCAAGGAACAATTTATTTTCTATTTTGTTGATATTATTCAGGTTACTGAAAATCGGCACACCAACACGATAAGCAGACTCGGGGTTGATTCTGTTATGCAACAGCCAAAGCACGCACTTCTCCGAACTCATGTGCCAACTTTGCCCAAGAATCGCCACTGTCTTCACTCAAGAAGAGTTGCCCGCTCACACTGCAGGCTATAAGCAATTCGTGAACACGCGAATTATAGCCGAAGCACCAAATAGTGCTATTGGCAGTCATGCCGATATCGGAGCGATCCCAACGTATTGCCTCCGTATCTTGTGCCGCATCAGCGTCTGGCATATAAAAGATACCGCCTTGGTCACCAGGAGGGCCGTTCCCCGCCCCGATAAAGACCTTCGCGCTTTCGCCGTTCAAATAGAACGCCGCGCGGCAATAGGGCCACGGAAAATGGTCACGAACCTTCAAAGGTGTCCAATTGTGCATATCTGTGGTAACACAGACATCGTTATTTGTCGCAGCAACAAGAGCTTTCTGCTCACCTGGAACTACCGTTAGACCGTGGATATCTAAACTGCTCAAACCTTCGCTTCGGTTATCCCACGTTTTTCCGCCGTCGGTGCTCAAACGCATACCGTCAATTTCAATTCCTGCATAAACAGTTTCATGGTCTTCTGGATCAATAATAATAGTTGTCACACGTGGGATAATAGGAATGCCTTCACATTCTTGGGCAAGTTCCGCGTCAAGTTGTGTCCATGTTTCCCCTCCGTCTGTTGTTTTGAAAAATGCGGATGGGCAAGTTCCTGCATAAAGTGTCCCTGGAGCAGTTGGATGGATGGCAAGTGACCATACTTCTCGGCTATCCATTTCACTTGGCATGTGTTTCCATGTATCACCCCCATCTGTACTTTTGACAACGCCTTTTTCAGTGCCAGCGTAGAGCGTATTTGAATCTGTTGGATTCACAACGATGGCGCGGACATCTGCTTCTGGAAAAATACCATCACTGGCGCGATGCCAGGTTTTACCGATGTCGGTGCTGCGCCAAATGCTCTGTCCAATTGTTCCTGCATAGAGTGTTTTTGACATGTATATCTCCTCTTATTAGTTATCGGTTATCGGTTCATTCAGAACGCCTTCGTCAATAATGGTGTCCCTTCGTCTGATACTCCATTTTACCGATGCTGCTTCAATTTCAGATTTGAGATGAAAAGCGCATCGATAAAGAGTATGCCCCTTATTTTCAACATATAGCATCGGTTTTGCATCAAGAATTTTTCTGTTTTGATATGTCAGTGTTAAGGTAAGTGAATGGACACCTTTTGCCTCGCTCGGAACAGCGATAATTTCCCAATAATTTGGATGAATCGGGTTAGGAAGAATATATGTGAGATAAGTCCCAAGATTCCCTTCAAATGCATTATAGTTATAAGTTAGAGATTGCTGAGAAAAGCTTTGATTTTCAACTTGTAGGCTTGGCATAAGCATCACACGTTGGATGTCATTTCCAAAAGTAGGAATATCTAATGAGGCAGTTCCATCGGCAGTTTTGAAAGGTAATGTCTCAACACGGATCTCCCCTGTGTTAAATAAATAAGCGGCCTTGATGTTGACGTTCGCGTTCCGTTGCGTAGAAAAACTAATATTTAGACCTGCTTGATCCGCTGTTGCAACCTTATATTCAATAGCGTGCGCGGCAAAATTGGCAAGTTTTTTATTTTTTTCGAGAACCGGATAGGTGTCATGGGTAAATAACGGTTGAATCACTGGTGCCAACGTATGATACCCGAAAGGTTTTTCGAGAGTTCCAAGGATCCGCCACGTAGTAAGGTAATTTGTAACTTTCCAGTCTGCAAAGATATCTGAGAATGTGTGAGGCGTGCCACGCGCCTGCAGTGTGCGTGTAATTCCCAAAATTCCGTCTAAAGGGTTTTTCACAAGCGCAGCGATGGTTTGTGGACCCCCATAATGCTCATGGAGATATAACATAAAAAGAAAAGCGGCACCGTAGTGGGCAAGCAGGTTCGTCTGCCCCATCTGCGACCAGTCGGTCAGTGAAATGTTTGGTGTCTTCTGAAAAGCATTAAGATGTTGGTAGAGATCGTATCCACATTGAAAAGCTGCGTAATCAGCGCACCCTTCGTCTACCCAAGTTTCTTCGTTTGGAGAATGTTTCCAATGGATAAGGTGTTGAAATTCATGAGCAATGACAGCCTGCAACGCATTAGAATTCGCCGGATTACTTTTTGAGTGGATATATAAAATATCTGCCTCGTTGCTATGCAGTGGTCCGAGGGTTGGGTGGTGCAGCATACCTCTGTTTTGATCAATCGGTAAGAAGTATCCGGCTGTTGTGTGATGCGTGTTAATATCACGGATATTGAGAAAAAGCAGAATCACTTTTTGATTTCGGTCAATATCTGGTGGCGGCCCGAGGCTTTCCGTTAAGATGTCGTATATTCCGCGCCGTGGATCAGCTGGCGTTGCTGTCTCAAATGCTGTTTGGATAGTTTGGACTGTGCGGGCTGTGACATTTTCTTGCCATTCTGAATCCTCAACAAAGATATAACAGTGGGGACCGCTTGCCCGCAGCGTTGCATTGATTATATACTGCTGTTTTCTTGCGAAATCGATAGCAAAAAAAGTACGTTGGAATCCGATGGAGAGCGCAGGTGCTGCGGGATGTGCTGGTGCGGTTGCGACATTTGTTAATAGCTCAGGTGCCATATCCATTTTTAGGTGTGGTGTCCCACAGCGGAATGCTTCACCGGACTGTGCCAAGAAAATTAGCATTACAAAAGGAACCGTGATGAAGGTGTATCGCATTTTTTAATAGCTTCAACGAAATAGTCGTTAGCAAACAAGCTTCTTAACTGAATGCTGATTGCTGAAAACCAACAACTATTCCTTGAGTCGTTCCTGTATGTCATCATTATCAGGTTGGATAGTTTGCGCTTGCATCCAAACATCGCGAGCTTTTTCAGGTTCACCGTTTTTGAGGTAGGCATCCCCAAGATGCATCAAGATTTCAACATTGTCGGGCATCTGTTGATTAGCATTCTCTAACATTGTGACAGCTTCCGCGAAACGTCCCTGTTTAAAGAAGACCCAGCCGAGACTATCAAGATATGCGCCGTTGGTTGGTGCCCTTTGGAGTGCCCGCTTTACAAGTGCCTCTGCTTCATCCAGATTTGTTCCTTGCTCCGCATAGAGATAGCCGAGTGCATTGAGTGCATATTCATGGGCTGGTTCAATCGCAAGCGTTTTACGTAGATATTTTTCTGCTTTTTCGAATGCCCCCATCGTTTGATAAACAGCGGCAATCCCATAAGTTGCACCGGTGTGATCCGGATTTTCTGAAAGCAGCTCTGCGAAGGCTTCTTCGGCTTTCTCAAGTTTTTCAAAAAGAAGATACACATTTGCCAGCGCAAACTGAGCTTTTATCACAATTTCTTCATAATAGGCTTGTCGGGTATTATTCTGAGGGTTATTGATAAAATTCTTAGAAAAGAAGATCGCTCGTCCAAGATATTTTTCTGCATCTTGAATGAGTGTTTGGGGGTCGCCCAGATCCTCCTGTGATTTTCCATCCTCCGGCATCAGCGCACGCTGAGCAAGTTCCTGAAAAACCAGGCCGAGTCCGAAGTTTCCAATAACGTCTTGTGGAGATAAGGCAAGAATTTGCTTAAAAGTTTGTTGTTCCTCTGCGAATTTCCGAGTATTTAGATAGAGCCCTCCCAAAGCCCGAAGTGCCTCCAAATCGTCCGGTTTAATTTTAACGACCCGTTGGTAAGCATTAATAGCTGCTTGTGGATTATTTGTTCTTTGATAGATATTACCGAGATACCTGTGAAATTCAGGTTCAAAAGGTAGAATACGTGTTAGTGCTTTAAAAGATGTTTCTGCAGTTGTATAATCCCGGAGGCTGTATGCCAAATCGGCAAGCATCCGGTGTGCTCCGAAATGATTGGGGTCTAATTCAATAACTTTTTTGGCAATTTTCAATGCTTCCATCACATTTCTTCCACCTGCATGAGATGCACGGCGTAATAAAATTTGTGCAAGTTGCCAATTGGCAGGAACGTGGTCTGGGTTAAGCTTGAGCGCTTCAAGTGTATCCTTTTCAGCACCTCGTATATCCTCCATTGGATGAAACAGAAGTTGTCCGCGTTTGTACCAGACATAAGCAGCATCAGGAACCTGTTTCACTAAAGCATCATACAAACGTTTTGCGGCACCTAAGTCTTCGCCTACACTTTGTAGATAGATTGCGTGCATCAACTGTGTGTAAACCTTTTTTGCTTTTTGGGATTCCTCTGTTAATGGCACCTGCTCTGCTGTTGTATCGGGAATTAATTCTTGGGCAGTCGTCATTTTCTCTGTTGAAAAAAGACACACTGTGCTTAACAGGATTAAAAATACCCATAAATTGCTTTTCATAATCGTTCTCCTTATCTGCTTTAATAATCTAAATTGCCCATAGTAGCATAATCTGTAAGATTGTGCAGTGAGTGAGCAAACTGACAGTTGCCCAACGAAATCTTGCGAAAAAAGTTATATTCCGCGAAGGTTTGATCCTGACAACTACCCTTCTACACCGCTATTCGAATCAGTTTCCGATATTTTACCGACATCCACGAGTGTCTCATCCTCTTGTAAAGTCATGAGTCGGACCCCCTGAGTTGTGCGCCCAATTGAACGAATATCACTGACTGCCATACGTGTAATATATCCTGTAGAACTAATTAGAACAAGTTCATCCGATTTCGAAACCAGTTTTGCAGAAACAACTGCGCCGTTACGTGTTGAACGTTTAATAGCAGTCAATCCAACACCACCCCGTTTCTGTGAACGATACGCGGAAAGTCCTGTGCGTTTGCCGTACCCATTTTCCGTTACAACGAGAAGAGAATCGTTTTCATCAGCAGAACAGACCATATCTACTACAAAATCGTCTTCACCAAGCCGAATACCGCGGACACCCCGTGTGCGGCGACCCATACTGCGGACATCTGATTCTTTAAATCGGATAGAGTTCCCATTATGGCTCACTAAAATGACATCGTAATTTCCATCGGTAAGATGCGCCCCAATTAATTGGTCCTCTGTATCTAAATTAATCGCTATAATTCCGCTGGAGATGGGATTTCGAAATTCACCCAATGAAGATTTCTTAACAATCCCATATTTTGTTGCCATAAGGATATATGAATCTTCATTAAACTCTCGAATAGGTAAAAATGCGGTAATAGTCTCCGAGTCACTTAATTTTAGCATATTTACTGCTGCTCTGCCAGCTGCTTGACGTGAACCTTCCGGTATCTCAAAAACTTTTAGGACAAAACACTTGCCGAGGCTTGTAAAGAAAAGAAGAGATTGGTGAGCCGTTGCAATAATTAGCTGCTCCAAGAAGTCTCCATCTTTCGGGTTTCCGCCTTTGATGCCAACCCCACCGCGATTTTGCGTTCGATAGGTATCCATAGGAATCCGTTTGAGATATCCGGAATGTGTCAGTGTGACAACCATCTCCTCGTCTGCAATGAGGTCTTCCATCTCAAAACTTTTGACTTCTGAAACAATTTCGGTGATGCGATCGTCCCCATGCTCCTCCTTCAACCCCTCCAATTCTTCTCTGATGATGTTTGTAACAAGGTCTTCACTACCAAGAATTGCTTTGAGTTCCGCGATACGTTCCAAGAGGTCGCTGTATTCATCATTAATACGTTGCCGTTCCAACCCTGTTAGCTGGCGTAAGGTTAATCCCAGCACCTCGTTTGCTTGAATTTCAGTAAGTTCATATTGTTCTTGCAGCTGCTCTCTTGCATCCTGCGGGGTCTCAGCAGTTTGCACGATGTCAATAACCTCTTCTAAATGCTCAAGCGCGATCCGGTATCCCTCTAAAATATGCGCGCGGCGTTCACATCGTGCTAAATCAAACTGCGTGCGTCTACGGATTACTTCCCGCCGATGCATCAAGTAGTAGTGTAAAATCTCGGGGAGTGTTAATATTTTAGGGAGCCCTTCAACAAGGCAGAGAAGGTTGGCAGGAAAAAAATGCTGCATCTTTGTGTGCTTGTAGAGCTGATTCAAGACAACTTGTGGCACTTCCCCACGCTTAAGCTCAATAACGATACGAATTTCCTCATCAGATTCGTCTCTGATATCCGAAATGCCAGTAATTGTTTTACTACTGACAACTTGATCTACTATCTGTTGCAGCAGCAGGTTTTTCTTAATCTGATAGGGAATTTCAGTAACTACAATCTGCTCGCGGTCTCCACGAGATTTATCACGCGTTATCGGTTCAATTTTCACTCTCGCCCGCATCGTCATACTCCCTTTGCCAGTAGCATACATATCTTTAATTCCTTTTTTCCCAACGATAATTCCAGCAGTGGGAAAATCTGGCCCCGGGATAAATTCCATCAACTCATCAATTGACGCTTCCGGAAAATCAAGTACATGCAAAAGCGCATCCACAACTTCGTTGAGGTTATGTGGCGGGATCTTTGTTGAATAACCTATACCGATACCGTCAGTACCGTTTACAAGTAGGTTCGGAAGCAGCCCGGGCAGGACGGTAGGTTCTTCTAACGATTCTTTATAATTGGGTTGGAAGTCAACAGTATCTTTATCAATATCCAGCAGGAGTGTTTCAGCAATCTTTGAAAGTCGGCACTCGGTGTAACGCATTGCCCCTGCGGGGTCATCGTCAATGGATCCAAAGTTCCCTTGCCCATCAATTAACGGATAACGTGTGCTGAATTCCTGAGCAAGACCTACGAGCGTGCCGTAAATCGGACCATCACCGTGTGGATGAAAGTTCTTCATAACCTCTCCAACAACAGCAGCACATTTATCGTAGGGGCGACTACTCGTGAGATTAATCTCTCCCATAGCATAGATGATTCGGCGTGCACTCGGTTTCAAGCCATCCCGCACATCGGGGATTGCTCTATTCGTATTTACACTCATCGCGTACGTAAGATATGAGGTCTGTAGTTCGGTTTCTATTGATCGTCTAACGATGTTTTCTTCTTGCATTTAATTCTCTTTTATTATACCAAATTAACTTGATTCATATTTATGGTGCGGTTATGAAACCGCACCTACCGTCCAAAAAAGGATAAATTTAGCAGTCTGTTATCGAAAATTACTGGTCACTCTTGCTTACAAAAACTGATTGCCATTCTATTAGTAGCTATTCTCCTTTTTATTGTGTTATGCCCCATAAACGTCAAGGCTAACCTGATTTCCGTAACGTTCTATAAAAGCCCGACGAGGTTCCACAGAATCGCCCATCAACAATGTGAACATCCGTTCAGCTTGCACAGCATCCTCCAACGTCACCTGTAACAGGACACGTGCATCTATCTGCATTGTCGTCTCTTTTAATTGCTTCGTATTCATTTCGGCAAGCCCTTTGAAGCGCGTTAGCGTCGTGCCGATGTTTGCATTTGAGGCAAGGATCGAAAGTAGTTCACTAACAGTGTTTACAGTCAGCTTTTCATCCGATTTATTCGATACACTAAACAGTGGGACATCCTCTGATGTCTTCCCATCAAAGTCTTCGGGTTGAATTCCAAGGTCTTTAACACACTGAATGTGAGGTGCCAACTCGGCATGTATCGCAGCATTTGATTTTACTTGGCGTTGCATCATACTCTCAACAGAAACTTCCGTATTACCGGTTTCATCCGAATCAGTCTCAAGTGGTAGTTCAATTTGTTCTGCGCTATCCTCTTGCGATTGAAGAATATCTGAGATGGTATTTACTGGGTCTTCTGGTGTTTCGCGTGGTTCCATGATATCCGATTCAGAAGAATGTTGATCTTGGATTGGTTCCCATAGATACGTTATCAGTTCTTGGCGCGACCGGTTTCCGCGTCCACTCAATTCCGAAAGCCGTCTTTCAATATATGCAAGAGCCTTAGCGCATGCGACCGCCTCCTCCTCGGTATAAGCAGTCTCGCGTCGCGTATTTTTTATCTCATGAGACCCCGCGGCTGATTCAAGCAGGTATTCTTCCAAAGCACCCTCATCTTGAAGATACTGTGATCGGCGCCCTCTCCTAATTTGAAAAAGGGGTGGCTGTGCAATATAAAGATGCCCTTCATGGATTAACTGCGGCATCTGCCGAAAGAAGAAAGTCAGCAGTAATGACCGGATGTGTGCCCCATCTACATCCGCATCCGCCATAATAATGACTTTACCATACCGCAATTTGTCCAATTCAAAGTCCTCTGTACCAATACCGGTGCCAAGAGCAGTGACAATATCTACGATCTGAGCATTCTTTAAAATTTTATCCAACCGTGCCTTATCAACATTGATACCTTTACCCTTTAGAGGGAGAACAGCTTGGAAATTACGGTCACGTCCCTGTTTTGCTGGCCCACCAGCAGAATCTCCCTCAACGAGAAATATCTCTGTTTTTTCCGCATCCCGTTCAGAGCAATCCGCGAGTTTCCCGGGCATTGATGCCGAGTCTAATACACCTTTCCTGCGAATAATATCGCGAGCATTCCGTGCCGCTTCCCTCGCTTGTGCAGCCTGAACACTCTTGTTAATTATCCGCTTTGCAAGTGCTGGTTGTTCCTCTAAGTACTGCTTCAATTGTTGGTTCACAATACTCATCACAATGCCTTCTACTTCAGTATTGCCGAGTTTTGACTTTGTTTGCCCTTCAAACTGCGGTTCAGGAACTTTTACGCTGATAACAGCCGTAATTCCTTCTCGGATGTCCTCACCTGTGAGTGAAATTTTTACGTTTTTCAATAGATCGTTATCTTTGCTATAGTTATTGAAGGTTCGTGTTACAGCACTTTTGAAACCGCTCTCATGAAATCCGCCCTCTGTTGTCCGAATATTATTTGCGTACGAAAAGATATATTCCGAATAGGTCGTATTGAATTGAATAGCAATTTCGACCTTAACATCATCTATCTTACCTTCCAAGTAAATAGGCGTGGTGTGGAGAACCTCCCTATTCTCGTTTTGGAATTGCACAAAAGAAGCGATCCCCCCCTCATAGTGATATACGGTCTCCTCCTGATTATCTGCCACTTCTGTTTCAGTTTCCACTTTTCTAAGGTCTTTGAATCGGATACGAACCCCGCGGTTGAGAAATGCAAGTTCACGGAGACGTTCTTTCAAAGTTTCAGCATGAAAATCAAGCGTGTCAAAAATTTCATGGTCCGGCATGAAAGTTGTTTCTGTTCCCTCTTTTTTCGTCTCTCCAATTACCTCTACGTCCTTTGTAGGTATTCCGCGTTTATATTGCTGCTCATAAAGTTTACCTTCCTGCGCAACTTGCACTCGAAGCCACTCCGAAAGTGCATTCACACAGGAAGCCCCTACACCGTGTAAACCACCAGCGGTTTGATAACCGACATCTGCGCGCCCATCAAATTTACCACCTGCATGAAGCGTTGTCATCACAACTTGAAGTGCAGATACCCCCGTCCGATGTTCGCCAACAGGAATACCACGCCCATCGTCAGAAACTGTGACGCTCCCATCTTCGTTGAGTATTATTCTGATCTCCGATCCGTGTCCTGCACCGAACTCGTCAATAGAATTATCAACAAGTTCCATCACAAGATGATGTAGCCCAGCAGCACCGGTACTACCAACATACATCCCCGGCCGTTTTCGGACGGCTTCTAATCCTTCTAATATTTGAATAGATGACGCAGTATAGTCATTTGACATTATCTATAAACCCTCTTTTAGGTTGTTGGTTGTATCAATCGAAAGTTATGAATAGGTGAACAGCATGGAAAACACGTTGCTGGATTTCGCTATTTTAAATCCAACCTACAGATTATCATAAATCGCAACAAATTTCCGATTATATTTTTTAACTATAAGTTATAATTTTCACTTAATTTAACAACGTTTTTCAAATCAATCTGCAGTGAATAACGTATCGCCAGATTTTCAAGCAAAAATTTGTATTTTCTATATCCATTATACCACAACTTTCTATTTTTTGTCAACCTATTTTTTATCTATTTTGTGAAATATTTTTACAATTTACATTATGTAAAATATTCGTTGCTATTCTGCGGTTTCAGTATAAGAGGATTGTGTTAAAAAAAGTGTTTTTAAAGCAGTCCGCAGCTCAGAATCGTTTACTGCCAAAACAGCTGCTTCAGCCTGCTCTTGCATCTCAGGTGGTACCGGTTTAGCAACTCTTTCGGATACGTCCGAATCTGATTTATCCGTATTTTCAGTGGATTTTACATTAGAAATAGGTATTTCTGTTACTAAATCAAACCAGATGTCAGTTATTTTACGTCTTTTAGATGGTTTTCGCATTCCTGCATTTAGATTTTTAATTTTCTTTTCAAGTTTTGTTAATATATCAGTTTTCATTGCAGATAACTCAGTTTTATAGACTGGATGTCCGACTTTAACTCGCAAAATTCCACCCGATAGAGAAACTGGGACGCTTTGTGAAGCAGCAGGTTTACCGACAATAGATTCCCATGCATCAAAAATCTGTCTTTCATGGAATTTCTCCGCCCAACCGTCTTGGCGGCGTAGTAAAATTTCTATAGCCCCTTTTACTCGGACTGTTCTCCGCCGTATTACCGGTCTTCGTTTTTTTTTACGATATTTTTTAAAGCGCATTTCTCTGCCCACTCAAAACTTAAATTAAAAATATTATTATATAACGTTTAATTATAATTAACGATTATACCATTTTCAACTATTAATAGGTGAACATCTGATAGTTCATCACCCATTATGTCTTTGTCAGTAGCGGTAATTACAGTCTGTGCATCGACACCTTGTAAATACGCTAATAGGTATGCGCGTCTTTTCACATCCAATTCTGATAGGACATCATCCAATAGAAAAAGCGGTGCCACGCCGGTATCCTCCCGAATAAACTCCAGTTCCGAAAGTTTTAGCGCGAGGGTTATTGTGCGGCACTGTCCTTGAGAAGCATAGGTACGTGCAGTTTCACGTAGAGGTGCCTCGTCACCGTTAGATGTTTCCAAGACCAAAGAAAAATCATCACGATGTGGACCGACGAGTGTTACGCCACGTCGCAGTTCGTCTCGACGTGCTTGTGCTAAGGCATTGCGAAAATGATCCGAAAGATTTGTAATATCGTAAATCTCTGTGATAGAACACGCAACACCAGGAGCATATTGCAACAAAAGTCGTTCCCGTCCCCCCGTTAACGAAAGATGCGTTGTTTCTACAATCCCACTTAGGCGCGCTAATGCAGTATGTCTCGCGCCAATCAATGCAACACCTGATTCAACAAGGAGATCATCCCAAATCGCTATTTCTTCGATCAATTCTTTTCCGACACTCAATCGCTTTAATAGTGCATTCCGATGCTGCAAAATTCCACGATAGCGTTGTAATTCCTCCAAATACTCTCTATTTAACTGGGATAAAAATAGATCAAGCCATCGTCTACGGGATGTAGGGGACCCTTTCACAAGTTCCAAAGATTCAGGAGCAAACACTACAACATTGAACTGACCTATCCAATCCGACCGTCTTTGTTGTAGCACACCATCTGTTTTGAGGCGGAACGGACCTTGACGTGGCTTCACTGCCTCAAGTTGTATAAGCGAATTAGGTCTCTTATCACTACGGAAATATCCTATAACCGCAAATCCTTCTGATGTATGTCGTATTAACTCAGCAGTTGCATTTGCACGGTGCGATTCACCGGTGCAAAGAAAATAGAGCGATTCCAGAAGACTTGTTTTTCCCATTGCATTTCTTCCAACAACTAATGTTACTGGTGAATGAAATGTAATATCACATTCTTCATAATTCCGGAAATTCCGCAGGCATAATCGCTCCAAATACATCAGAACCTCATCAATTCTAATTTTAAAGAAAATATTGAGATTTTCAATAAACGATATTTTATAAAAATGGAATATTATTTCTTAAATTGAAATGGTTATCTGCACATCTTATATTATGTACTAAGGTACAATTAAAATTTAAATTGTACCTTAGTAGTTACAGTAGGGGATGATAATATGTTAATAACTGCTCTAAAACCTTGTGGGGATTGATGTTATAGTTGATAATAATTTGATAACAACTTTTACATTTATTAACAATTTATCAATTCAATAAACGAAGGTAAAAGTTATTAACAATTTATCAACAATAATTTTGGAGTTATTGTCAAGTTATTATCAAGTTATTATCAGGTTATTATCAATGAAGAATGTGTCCAACAAGTATCTAATATTTCGGATAAAAAAGGACTAAGCCTTATGTCAATTCATCAGTCAAAAGTTGAACAAGCTTTTTTATTTCTTTGTCTTCAAGCAGTTTTTCAACTTGTTCGTAAGCATACGTGATAGTTCTATGGTTTTGCCTATTAAATGCATCTGCAATATCTAACAGAGAAAGCTGTGTGAGTTCTCTACACAGGTACATCGCGATTTGACGTGGGAAAACAAGAACTTTTGTTCGCTTTACGGAAGTTAGGTCATCGCTACTCAATTGAAAATGATCAGCGACAACTTTCTGTATTGCTTCTGCTGTAATAACTTTTTGCCGCAATCCTCTACTAATCGGGGTTGTGTCATTTAGTACCCTGCGTGCAAAGTCAATATCAAGTCGTTCATCAAGAATTGAAGCCTGCGTTGTGAGGCGAACTAATATACCTTCTAGTTCGCGAATATTTGCTGTTACCATTTCTGCAATGTAGCTGAGCACTTCATCGGAAATTTCCTCAAATTTTTGGTCTTGACATTTTCGCCGTAGAATTGAGAGGCGAAGCTCATAATTGGGTTTGTCTATTTCTGCTACCATGCCCCATTCAAAACGTGAACTTAACCTTTCTTCAAGGTTTTCAAGCATACTCGGTGACCGGTCACTCGTCATAACGATTTGGTTAGAGTTCATGTATAAATCGTTGAAGGTATTAAAAAATTCTTCTTGCGTGCCTTCTTTACGCGCTAAGAATTGGATATCATCAATTAATAGTAGGTCTGCAGTTCGGTATTTGGTGCGGAATCCTTGTGCTGAATTTCGGTTCATGAATATAGACTCAATAAATTCATTCATAAACGTTTCTGAGGTGACGTAAAGAACTTTCCGTTTTGGGGTAATATCTTGGACTCTATTGCCAATAGCATGTAGGAGATGCGTTTTCCCGAGTCCTACACCGCCGTATATAAAAAGTGGATTATATTCTCCTCCCAGGTCATCAGATGCAGCAAACGCAGTTGCATGACAGATTCTATTGCTCTGCCCAACAACGAAATTGTCAAAGACGTAATTAGGATTTAGGTTTGCTGTTTCAGGCGTGTCTTCTTCAGAACTGTGGACAGTTTTTTCTGTTTCAGGCGTTTTAGCAAGAGATTTATCCACTAAAATTTGCAGCTTACAGCCGTTCTTTGTTTGATCACCTAACACCTTCTTAATATCACTGAGAAATCTGTCTTCTATTTCGTTTTGTGTGTAATCGGAAGGAACAGCAATGATAAAAGACTCCTCGGTGAGTGTATGTGGGGTAGCTTGGCGTAAATAAATATCGTTGAGGGCAGTTTCACCAAGTTCCTCAAGTATTGTTAACCAAAGTGAATCAGGGGTATGTTGCATGAGAATGTTCCTACCTATTGAGGTTGCCAGCTGTTGGAGCTATATTTTTAAATGTTTATAAATTTCTACAAAGAAATATGCATAACGCGGACGTAAATTATATCATTTTCTGGATTTAAATAGCAAGTTAAATTGGCGAAATTTTTACGCCAAAATTATATCTATGTATGGAGAAAATTTGAAGGTTTAGAATTAAAAAATATAGATATTATATAATGACCAAATTTTTCCAAAATATCGGGTAAAAGTTTGAATTTCAGCAAAAATCACCAAAATACTTGCTACTATTTATTAACGTCAATTTCGTGCAATAGATACCACCTCTTTACAATTAATTATACAAAAAAACTTGACAAACTGTGAAAAATCGGGTATCCTTTTTATATAAGATGCGAATATATCTCGTAATTTCGTAGGCACTTAAAAGATAAGAATAGAGAGGAAAACATTATGAAACGCACGTATCAACCGCATAGGCGGAAACGAAAAAATAAGCTCGGATTTCGGAAACGTATGTCTACCCGTGATGGACGCAAAATCCTCGCGCGCCGGAGGGCAAAAGGTAGAAAAGTCCTCAGTGCGTAGAGTTACTTTGGAACAGTTTAAAAGATGCCTCGTACTTTTAATTTACCTCGCTTTTATGAAAGTCCAATTATTTCTACCGTTAAGGCATCGCGGCGAAATATGGATGCCCGTAAGCGAGACCTATCTCCCTCCGTTTTAGATTTCGGTCCTGTCCGTTTTAAGATTGCTCGTCACTTTGGGTTCTGCTATGGTGTGGAAAATGCTGTTGAGATAGCGTATCGCGCCCTTGAAGAGAATCCGGACAAGCGGATTTTTTTATTATCTGAAATTATCCATAACCCGCGCGTCAATGAAAATTTAAGACATCATGGCGTACAATTTCTCTCTGATACTGAGGGAAATCCGTTGCTACCTTTCGATGTCCTTGCTCCTGACGATGTTGTGATTGTACCAGCTTTCGGCACAACGTTGGAAGTTGAGGCAGAGCTGAATGATCGCGGTGTTACGCTTTCGTCCTACAACACGACATGCCCGTTTGTTGAAAAGGTATGGAAGCGGAGCCAGGAGATTGGCAAGCAGAATTACACCGTGGTTGTGCATGGTAAACGGTACCATGAAGAAACCCGCGCTACATTTTCGCACGCGCAAGCGGAAGCACCTGTTGTTGTTGTTCGCGATCTGGCAGAAGCGGAAAACCTCGCAAAAGTGGTACGCGGTGAAGCAGATGCGGACTTTTTCTTTGAAAAGTTTGCTGACCGTTATACCGAAGGTTTCCATCCAGATATGAATCTTAAACGTATCGGTGTTGTCAATCAGACAACAATGCTTGCTACAGAGACGCAAGCTATTGCTGATTTGTTACGACAGGCTATTATTACAAGATACGGTGAAGAGAATCTCACAGAACATTTTGCTGATACAAAGGATACGCTCTGCTATGCAACAAAAGAGAATCAGGACGCAACGCTTGCATTGATCGCTGAAGGTGGGGATGTTGCGGTTGTTGTGGGTGGATACAATTCGTCTAACACAAGTCATCTTGTGGAACTTTGTGAACATAAGCTGCCGACATATTTTGTACGTGACGCTGAGGAGCTGCTTAGTCCAAAACAAATTCGCCATCTGTCACTTGAAGCAAAAGCGGTGAAAATCACAGCGGATTGGCTGCCGACTGAACATCCCGATGGTAGTCCGATTGATATTGTTCTGACTGCTGGGGCTTCCTGTCCCGATATTTTGCTTGATGAGGTGTTGCGGAAGATTGTTGGGTGGTTTTCGGGGACGCGTTCGGTGGAGGAAGTGCTGGCACCGTATGAGTAAAAGTTTGTCCTATAAACATATCGTCCCTAATGAAGTTTAAGAAAATAAATAGGTAATTTGGGCGAGGTTAGGAAGAAATCAAGAAATCAACGGTATGAATGACATTTAGTCATTCCCCGGGTATGAATCATGGCGAATCATGTAGAATACCACACGGGGAATGCCAAAAGGCATTCATACCGTTGATTTGGCGTATTCTACCACGCGCATTCGTCTTTAGGCATTCCCCGCCTCGCCAGCAGAGGCTTGCAGATGACTTGTGTAGATGGGAAATTACCGAATTAATAAATTAATCTTCATATAGATGACGAGTATTTTAAGAACCCTGATATTATCAATACGCTTGTTCGCTTGCCGGATGCGTGGCGGATTCGTCCTACGCAGAAGTCGGGTCGCCACTTTGAGGATAGACAGATGGCGTTACTGCGGGGTAAAACAAGATAAATCCTGTTAGTGATGGACAAAATCACTAAATTGACACTTAAGGGTCTGTTGTCTCTAACTCTGCCTGACATTCAGAACAGTAACCAATTATCTCATTGCGGAAGCGCACTGGTTTAAATTGGTGAGCTTCACACACAGATTTTTGTAGAGCATCAATTTGCGGCTCTTTAAATTCAACGATCTGACCACACCGTAGACAGATAAGATGGGCATGCTCCTTGAGTGAATGAATGCTTTCGTAGCGGGTGTTTTTGTGTGCGTCAATAAATTCTGTGAGTAATCCACTTCTTACCAGCAGCGGCAGCGTCCGATAAAT
>CBDHCS010000011.1:0-345767 GCA_965261125.1 Candidatus Poribacteria bacterium
CGTTCTAATTTTTCAGGATCAATCTCTGTCTCCTGTCTTAGGAAAAGCCATGCGCCTATGAAAATAGCATACGCTTCCTGCTCAACAGTGGTATTGGGATAATCTAAAGTTTGGACTTCGAGCGTCATTGCCATTTTATTTGTCTGTTGAATTACAGGTGTTTCCCTATCTTGCACAGTGATAATCGGTGTCTCAAAAAGTTTTTGGTTGAATTGCTCAAGTATCCGTTTTTGAAAAGTTTCTGTGCCTTGATTGCCGCGGTTATGCGCAGCAACAACTGAAGGTTTACCTTTACGTTGTAGGGTGTGGTTTATTTGTAGGTAATATCCCTCATCTTTGATGTTGTTAATCTTCTCAATCCTTTTTTCTGTAGAAACTTTTTGTCTTGGGGTATGAACATCATAAACCTTTGCACCAGCGAGTTCTAACATCTCTTTCAAGGTTGTGATAAGTTGATGTGTTTTAGGTGTATCTGTCTGTGAGTCAAGAACGAGAACAGTTTTAGCGAACGCACTATCAGCAATAGCATGCAGTTTCGCATTGACGACTGTTGCCTTATTCGGTTCTATATGCGAATTTGGCGTTTATCCAGGATAAAAGCCAGGTCTTTGAAAGTGCAGTGTTGTTTCAAGCGATTTTTTTAATGGAGAGTTGGTTTTAATGAAGTAGTGTCCTTCAGCGTCTGAAATGGCAGTTAACTCAGGATCGGCATGCAATTGGACATCAGCAATCGGATTGCCAGAATTTGCATCAGAAACCTGACCTTGGACAATTCCGTGAGTAATATCTGCGAAATGGATTTTTAGTGATTTACGGGTCTGACCGTAGGCTGCTTCTACTGTTGCGGAGCCGGGTGTATCAGGAGCCTGCAGATAAAAGTGTGACGTACCATCCTTTGAAAGATTCTCGGTATCAGTGAGGGTGCCCCTGGTAGTTTTTGCTTTGATGAGTTCGTCATCTGCAATCGGCAATCCATCTCTATCAAAAGCTGTTACAGTGATGCCGACGTAGCTTTTACCATCATAGGGGAGGACATTTGTCCACGCGCTCATCTGCAGTTTAGTCGCAGGGGGTGCTATTTTAAACTGCTGTGGCTTCGGTAGACTATGATTCCCATAATAATTTACCAACTCTGTTTGGACAAAATGGATACCGTTAGACAACGGTTCTTTGATATGGACAGTGATTATATCCGTATCACGGTCATATTTAAACGGCACGTTCATACTATCTATTTTCACTTGGATAGTATTAGTGAAAATTTGCTGACGTTTGAGCATCCACGCGCCGCGTTCGTGTAGTCCGTCTTTTACCTGAATCTTAAGCGAAGGGGTTTTCGTTTGGACAACTGATTCATGTTTAGGGGTTATCAGAACACCTTTTGGAAATCCTGCTTCAACATAACGGGCAATGCCGAGAAAATATCCATAAGCCTCTCTTTTGAGGTATTCCTCCTGCTTCAGTCTCGCTTCTTCTTCCGGATTCGTATAAAAGGATGCTTCACATACTACTGCCGGACATTTCGTCAACCGCAACACACCGAAACCTGAGGCAACGATTAGTTTATCAGAATATAAACCTGTTGATGCAGATTTTGGTAAGCGGAGCGCATCAGAAACGCCTTGTTGAATGTAACGCGCAAGGTCCAAACTGGGACGGGAGTCGTCAGCATCACCGTGATACCACGTCGAGGTATAGTTTACTTTTGGTTTATCATCAATTCCGTTATGGTGTAGTGATATGAAGAAATCAACCTGATTTTCGTTAGCAATTTGACTGCGTTCTGAGAGACTAATGTATGAATCGTCAACGCGTGTCATGATGACGGTCGCCGCTGCTTGTTCCAACATTTCTCGTAGATAGAATGCGACTTTTAGGTTGATTTCAGCTTCTCGGAGACCTGTTGGGCCACGTTTGTAATTAGGTATGTGTCCTTGTCCACCATGCCCTGGATCAAGGCAAATTTTAAAGCCTTTGAGGTGTCGCGCATAAGGCGGTATTTCAACCTCAACCGGATTTTGTTCAATTGATCTTTCTGGGTGTTGTTGTGCACAGGCAAGAAAAAGTGCAAAAGATAAGGAAATAAGGGTATACGGAAAAATATGACGAGGCATCTTTCTAAACCTATCTTCTTGTCGGACACAGTTTGCGAAGATACTAAAAAATGTCCGTAGCCTCAACCAATTTTGAGACTACGGACCGCAGGTGGAGTTAACTATTACAGTCTACGGCGTAACGTCTTAGGTTTATCAAGGATTTCTTTAAAAATAATACCTTGCCGAAACGTCTCAGGTGACGGATCAATCAGAGAGGTTACAGGTACCGGCTTCGTTCGCAGCGGTGTCCGAGAATCCACTGGGATCGGTGGCGGTTCTATCGGCTTTCTCTCAGGCGTTGGCTCTTGAACCGTTTCCGGTTCAGGTTGCTCAGCTACCGATGGAACATCCGCTTGGTTACTCTCTACAGTTTCCTCTGCCAATTTTGCTTCATTTGCGGCAGACCCTTCAAAATTTTCCATAAAAGGAGGAAACACAGCTTCGCTTTCTTGAGCCGTCCCAGCCTCGGTACTGTTTTCAGTGCGACTTTGGTTGTCTCCAGCCGCGGGTTGAGTGGTTTTTCGGCGGCGCGCTCCTCCAAATATCATAACAAGAAGAAAGACAATTATAGGTATTAACGCCTCAAGATTAAAATCTCCCATTTGTTACTCCTTTAATCGTTTAAGATAGTCCCAAGGAATGCGTTGATCGTGTTGTGTCACCATCTTGAGGTCCACCTGGCGAGGCAATGGACTGGCGCATTTCAGTATCCGCGAGGATATTACGAAGTGTGTAATAATCCATTACACTCATCCTGGTTGAATTAAATGCGTCTGAGATAGAAAGTGGAATTTCCGCTTCCGCCGCAATCAATTTAACCGTCATCTCTTCAACAAGCGCCTTATTTTCTTCCTCTTCCGCTTCAGCACGTGCACGCTGTTCTTCCGCTTTTGCGCGGGCTATCTTTAACTCGGCTTGTGCCTGATCCGTCTGCAATTTTGCGCCTACGTTCTCACCAACATTGATGTCAGCGATATCAATAGACAAAATTTCAAAGGCAGTTCCAGCCTCAAGACCCTTTTCAAGCACTGTTTCAGAGATTCGCACTGGATTTTCCAAAACTTGTTTATGGTTCCCGGAAGACCCGATCGTTGTGATAATCCCTTCGCCGACCCTTGCACGTATGGTATCTTCAGTAGCACCACCGACGAGACGATCAATGTTTGCCCTAACGGTGACACGTGCCTTGACAATGAGTTGGATTCCATCGCGAGCAACAGCAGTAATGCCATTACTTGGATCCTCTTGGCTTGGAATATCAATAATTTCCGGCGTAACACTGACCTGTACCGCATTTAAAACATCCCTACCTGCTAAATCAATAGCGGCGGCTTGTGCGAAATCGAGGTCAATGTTCGCTTTATCGGCAGCGATGAGCGCAGCAACTACACTTGCCACACGTCCACCTGCAAGGAAATGCGCCTCAAGGTCATCAAGTGAAAGGCTTAACCCTGCCTTTGTTGCATTGATCTGAGGTTCAACAATTTGGTTGGGTGGCACACGGCGTAACCGCATCGCAACGAGATCAAAAATACCAACTTTTACGCCAGCAGCAATCGCAGTAATCCACAATCCGAGCGGCACCAACCACCCAATAACGATTAAAAATAGTAGGATACAAACAGCAATAATCGCAAGTATAACTGGCCCCATGTTTATTCTCCTTCTCTCTGAGGTGTAATATCTAAATTTCCTTCACGAAATGCCCCCGCGAGTGAGCGAGGCACGGTAGCTTCTGCTTCAACAACTTTCGCGCGCTGTTCCTGAACAGCTGCAGTCATCTCCTGTTTCCTTGCGACTGCAAGTGCACGGCGTTCTTCTGCCTTCGCCTGTGCAACAACGAGGTCAGCTTCAGCCTGTTCGGCTTGAAGTTCAGCACCTATATTTTTCCCGACGTTTACGTCTGCAATATCAATCGATAGAATTTCAAAAGCGGTACCTGCGTCAAGGCCTCTATCAAGTACTGTTTTAGAAATGATGTCTGGATTCTCAAGGACATCCTCGTAGGTTTCAGATGCACCGATCGCACTAATGATACCTTCACCGACACGGGCGATGATAGTCTCTTCGCCAGCACCACCAACGAGGCGGTTGATATAAGTTCGAACGGTGATTCTAACGGTAGCAATCAGTTCAACGCCATCAAGTGCAAGCGCGCTGATCCTGGGGGTCGTAATGACACGCGGGTTAACGCTGATTTGAACCGCTTCAAATACATCTCTGCCTGCCAAATCAATAGCGGCGGCTTGTGAGAAATCAAGGTTAATATTTCTCGCTTTATCTGCTGCAATAAGCGCACTAATAACGTTGAGGACATTACCTCCTGCGAGATAGTGTGCTTCTAAGTCAGACGTTGCTACCGTCAACCCAGCTTTGTGGCTACTGATAAGTGCTCTGACAATAACATTTGGATTGACTCGTCTCAAACGCATTCCGATAAGTTCAGATATGCGAAGCGGGGCACCAGCTGCAACTGCAGCAATCCAGAGCCCAACTGGGACGAACCAAAAAAACATAAAAATGACAATGAGAACAACTACAGCTAATATCGGGACCCCTAATGTTGAAAACTCTCCCATATCAAATTTCCTTTCTTTAAATTAGAGTTCATTGGTTCATAAAATAACACTGTTAACTTTACAATCTACAAACTACGGACAACTACACGACTTCCTTCAACTTGAATGACTTCAATTTCTGTTTCTGGCTCTACAAATTCCCCCTGCGTAACAATATCAACACGCTGACCGTTGATGAGCGCAACACCCGCGGGACGCAGCGGTGTTACCGCTTTCCCAGATTTCCCTATAAGTGCAGTTAATTCTTGAGGTGCTGCCTGAAAACCTTCCTCACTTTTTTGAGCGGTATTAAGAATAAAGGTTTTACCGAGGGGGGATTCACGAATAATTGAAAGACTGAAAATCGCTATCGGTATCACGAAAATTAGGGCGACACTCGCATAGATGAGAGCAGTCTTCATCCCCGATTCTTTCACAATCATACCGATTCCGACACAGAATAGAATTATTCCCGGTACACCGGCTGCACCAAATCCTGGCAGAATCAAAATCTCAACAAACACTAATAGAATTCCGAGTGCAATAAGAACTGTTGGCACCCATAACATGAATATTTCCTCCAAACATTTTGGTATTTATAGTGGATTCTACAATTAACTTTACATCCTGAGCTGTAGGAGAGAACTCCGATTCCCGACTATTATTGCTTTCGTCGCGATTCGGAGATCGCTCCTACAGAATATATGTAAACTTATTTACATAATTTACTATAAAAGCGTTACTCCTCCAGAGCTTCAACTGAAATTTTCGATCCTTCAACTTCTAAAACTTTAACTCTTGTATTTTGTGCAATGAAGTCACCAACTGTGACAACATCCAACCGCTTGTTATCAATTCTGGCTGTACCAGCTGGGCGTAACGGTGTTAATGCAACCCCAGTTTTGCCGATAAAACTCTCAAAATCCTGACTACCAGCAGAGTGGTAACCTTGCTCAGTACTCATCACTGTGGACAAAGCGAGATGCTGAAATGGAGCCGATTTAGGAAGAAAAATTGTGGCAATAATTGCTAATACAGAGGTTAAAATTATTGAAATGGAGAGCCATAACAGAGCCATATTGACATCATCTGTGCTTTGAAAAAATGTATAAAAAACACTTGCCAACATCAAAATCAGTCCGAGAATCCCAGCGACTCCAAAACCTGGGATTACAAAAACTTCTAATACAATTAATGCTAATCCAATTACAAAAATTAATGCGACAATATACGCATTTGGAACTTCGTTTAGCATGTGTCCACCAAAGAACAGACCGATAAAAAGCAAACCGAGAAAGCCAGGAATACCGAAGCCTGGGGTCCGTATCTCAACCAGCAGACCGAGCCCCCCTAACGAGAGCAACAACGCACTGATGTAAGGACTCGTAAGAAAAAAGACTGTGCGATCTGCCAGTGTCACCACAAATTTTTCAACTTTTGCGTTTTCTAACGATTTTATAAAAGTAACTTTGTCATTACCACGTACCTTTTGTTCACGTAAAACATCGTCCTGAGTCAGTGCCGTTATTACAGTCTTGTTGTAATCTTGGTCAATTTTAACGATTTGGTATTGCGCAAGTAATTCGGTTAGATTTTCTGCTTGTGCTTCAGCGAATCCGTATTCAAGTGCTTGGCGAGTCGTTAAGTTAAGGAGTTCACCCTCTCCGCAGAGAATCTGCATCTGTGTGCCAGCATCTTGTTCACTAAAGTACTCTTCAGGTCGCAATTTAATTATATCACCATTTTCTAAGCGCACAAGAAAAAGTCTCTTGTCCACCATAGCCTCGGCAATGTCTGGATTTCTATCTTGGCGTTCTGCTGTGGAGCGAATAGCGCCTCGAATATAGGCAACGGCTTTTTCACCTGCTTCATTACCTTGCGTGTCTACAGGTGCTGAATCGCCAATCGTTGCGCCTGATGTCATCACAATTTGATCACATGCAGTGGAAATCATTGCCCCAGCGGAAATGGCTTGACGGTTGACAAAAGCGATAGTTGCAATTTCTGTATTTTGGATTGCGTCAATAATTCTTTTTGCAGCGTCAACTCGACCTCCTGGGGTATCCACATCAAAGATAATAGCATCCGCATTTGCCTTTTCTGCTTTTTGTATGCCTTTGTTGATGTAAGTACTTACCCCACCGCCAATTTCAGTACGGATGTCTATAACGTAAACTAATGCAGTGTCCTCGGCGGACAGTCCACTTATCATGAAGAGACATCCGATTAAGAGAAGCGAGCAATATAGCAGATTTTTTTGGCTTTTCATCTTCCATCACTCCTGATTGAAATGAATTGCACCGCAATATTTTCTGATTAGTGGATAACGAACCTTTGCTATAAGTATACCTTAAAAGCAGTTAGTGTGTCAAGAAATGTTATGATGCTGAGAATTCCTCCTGAATCCACGCGTGCAGGATATGGTTTAGAATTAGGTGAACATCTTCAACGGGGCCATATTGGTCACTATCAACAACAACGTTGACATCACAAATTGTTGCTAATTTCCCACCGCCAAACCCGCTCCATCCGATAGTTTTGCAGCCGGTGTCTGCAGCGTGCTGCATTGCACGGATTACGTTTTCCGAATTGCCACTTGCGCTGATGCCTATCACGACATCTTCTGTATGGACAAGATTTTTGAGTTGTTCAACGAAAACATCTTCGTAAGAGACATCATTAGACCACGCTGTCATTGTCGCAATGTTATCTGTTAAACTGATAACGCGGAAACGCCGTTTACCGGCAATGCTTGTGCCTTTGCCTAAATCACATGCAAGGTGGGATGCAGTTGACGCGCTGCCACCATTGCCGATAACGAATATCTGTTTGTCAGCATGATATGCATTCATAATCACATCAATGGATTGACGCACATTTTCCAGTTTTAATCGTTCTAATACGTCTTGTAAATGTGAGATATATTTTTGGATTCGCTCCACTTTGTTTTTCTCCTACTTTCAAAGGTTATGTTATACTACCAGCGCGACGGCAGCAAGGTCGCCTAATGAATCTCCCAATTGTGCGGGTATTATCTGAACAACTTCAGCAGGACGCGCCATTGCAAAGTTTGATACAGTCTTTCGAATCGGTTCAAGTAAGAGGTCTCCCGCAGCGATCGCAACCGTTCCCAACAGAACAATATCTGGGTTCAAGATGTTGACAAGGTTGGCAATGCCCCATCCCATGTAATATGCGGTTTCTTCAACCAACTTGAGTGCTAACATATCACCTTGACGGGCTGCTGCAAGCACGTGTTCTGATTTTACAGCGTCAATATGCCCATCTGTGAGTGCAAGGATTGTAGTGTTTGATTCCTTCTGAATCGCTTCTTTTGCACGGCGCGCTATAGCCGGACCTGAACAAAGCGCTTCCAAACATCCACGCTTACCACATCCGCATAGTGGACCGTCGGGCAGAAGAATCTGGTGACCGACTTCTCCTGCACTGTCGTTGGCACCGTGATATATTTTCCCATCAATTACAATTCCGCCACCGATGCCTGTGCTCATCGTCATATAGAGGACCGAATTATACCCTCTGCCACCACCGAACCGATATTCAGCAAGTGCACATGCATTCGCGTCGTTTTCAATTATTACGGAGACCTTGAACTCCGATTCAAGTTGTACTTTGAGTGGAAATGCATCCCATCCGGGCAAATTCGGTGGGGAATAAACTATGCCCGTTTTTGTGTCCAATGGACCGCCACAACTCACACCTATCGCTGAAATTGCTTCCTGTTCCAGGTTTGCCTGAGCAACAGTTTCGTTCACCATCTCAAACAGCAGTCGGATTGCATATTCCGGACCCTTTTCTGCGTCTGTCGGTCTGCGAACTTTGCTTAGGATGTTCCCTGAATCGTTGGCAACTACAGTCGCGAGTTTTGTGCCGCCGATGTCTATTCCTACGACGTGTTTTTTCATAGTCGTATCTAACTGCCCGTAACGATCAATTACAATTGATCATTCAGGTCACGAAGGGCGGGATATATCTGCTCATATATTTTTAACTTTTCATCGTACTGTTGTGCTACTTCTTCACGGGGATAGTAAACCTTCTGCGGTTTGACTAATAGGTCAACAGCCTCTTCAATTGAACGATATTTACCTATTGCCGTTCCTGATAAGATAGCAGTTCCGAGACAGACACCTTCTGATATGTCAAGCGCGATGACTTTTTTATTGAACATGTCCGCTTTGAGTTGTAGCCATTTTTCAGATTTAGCACCGCCACCAATGGCCCGGACCTCATTTATCTCCACACCAGCATCTTCCAACATTGTGAGATTCTGTTTTATTTCGTAACTGATCCCTTCAAGGATCGCTTTCACAAGTTCTCCCCTAGTTGTGGAAAGCGTTAATCCGACAATTGCCCCTTTTGACGCTAAGTCAAGATGCGGCGTTCCAGAACCGGTAAAGTGCGGCAGCAACATGGCAGTTCCCGGTGAATCCGGTATATCTTCAAGCAGGATGTCATAAACATCGCGTCCTTCTGCAGCTGCTTGCGCGACTTCTGCTTGTGCTAAGGTATCGCGGAACCATCGCAGCACAACGCCACCACTGGAAACAAATCCTAATGTAACATAGAGTCCTTCAATAACATGAGGATAGCAAGAAAAATTACCATCTATCATTTGTTGATTGATGACAGGTTCGTTGAAAGCGGGGGCGATACATTCCACAGTGCCTGTCGCGTCCATGAGTTCGCCGCCGCGAATAATCCCTGCGCCTAACGCACCACACGGTTGGTCGTGTCCACCTGCTACAACAACGACTCCTTTGGGAAGATTGAGTTCGCCAGCAACCTTCGTCCCTATTTCACCGATAATTGTGCCTGAGGGCACTGTGTCTGGCAAAAGTGATACGTCAATATCTGCTAAACCGAGCATTTTTTCGGACCAGCATTTGTTGATAATGTCAAAGCACATGGTGCGGGCCGCAAGAGAATAGTCCACCGCAAGTTGCACACCCAATCTGAAATTGACAAAATCTTCAAAACCAAAAAACTTCCATACCTCTTTATAGATTTCTGGTTGATTCCGTTGTATCCATACCAGTTTTGCAAGTGTGTGAATATTACTCGGTGGCATGCCAGTAATTTGCATCACTTCTAAAGGACTTATATCTTGTAATATTTCTTCACAGATACCTGTGGTGCGGGAATCAAACGTGGTGATAGCGTTTGCAAGCACATCGCAATTGCCCCAAACGGGTGTTACTGCTTCACCTTGTGATGCGACACTAATTGCTTCAATTGGATCTGCTTTAGTTTGTGCGGCAACTTGACGAATTCCGTTTGAGACATTTTCCCAAACGACGTTTGAATCCAGTTCTGACCAACCGGGTTGCGGGTGTATCAACGGATATTCACCATACGCTTGTGCCAGGATTTCACCATCCTCGCGAAACGCGATGACTTTGCAGCCTGTTGTACCGACATCAATACCCAATAGACTCATTCTTTTTCTCCTTCATTCGAGATGTGGACATCATACTATAAATTCCTTTTTAATGCAAGGAATCTGTTTATGGGATTGGGAGGTGGAAAGTTTTTGTACAAGCATGAACTGCATGGTTGTTGCGATGTATAGTAAATCTACTATTAAAGGGACATTTCTGTAGCGCACCCTGTTAGGTTGCGGACTCAGGGTTATTTAGTTTTCGGTTTTTTGAGCAGATTTTATCACAGACGTTAATATATCAATGGACTTATTGTCTGTCCTGAATCACTTAGTGTCTGAACCAAGATTAGCAGGATTATCAGATTTTCAAGATGGGTTTTTTGTGGATGTAGTGTCTCTTGTCCTGTTTGTCGTCTGCGTTTGGATGCAGAATAGGGGTTGATGGATAACACTCAAAAATCCTGCAAATCCTATAATCTTGTGAATCATGGTTCAGATAATAAGCAATGATGCAACGAAAACTTATGTCCATGCTGATTCAAAATCTAAACTTGAAGTTAACCTTAATGACTATGAAATCTTAAAACTAAATAACCCTGTTGCGGACTAAGATGCACAACCTAACAGGTTGTGCTACAACTTCTCTTGTCCGTTATGTCTCCAAAACAGGTTAATCAAAGTGTCTCAATCCTTTCAAAGTTCACTATAAATTGCTACGAATCTTGCGAAATATGCATTACTCTCTATAAAAAACGGTGTTTGCACGTCTAAAACTTATAGGTAGCAACTTGAGTTATAATACCCAAGAAGATAGTAAAGACACCAGATGAGAAGTGGTTACATTTTCTGCCACGGCACGCTGCCTGCCTTTTGTGTTTCTTCCTGAAACAGGCGACTCATCTCTTTATAGAGACTCGAATTCGCCTTTGAAGCATCAGTTGTTTCCAACGGATCACTTGACAAATCATAAAGTTCCAAAGGTTCAAAAGGGCGATTGTGTAGCAACTTGATATCACCACGCCGAACAGCGTGTTGACACTGTCCGAGAAACTGCTGTCCGCCCTCTCTTCTCAACCAGTAAAGCAGTCGTTCAGAGAAGTCCTGTTTTTCTCCTTGAAGTGTTTTCCAAATTGAACGCCCTTCAATTTCATGTTTGATAGGCACACCAGCAACCTCACACACTGTCGGAAATAAATCCATAAGCATTGCAACCTGATCCGTAACATGTCCTTCTGGCATGTGTCCTTGCCACATAGCACATGTAGGCACGCGTATGCCGCCTTCGTACATCTCACCTTTTTGTCCGCGTAGTGGTCCATTGTTAGCACCAACCTGCATCGCACCACCGTTGTCAGATGTGTAAATAATAAGTGTATTGGAAAGCTGATCTGTTTCCTCAAGCGTATCCAGCACACGTCCGATACCTGCGTCCATGTGCTCAACAAGTGCAACATATTTTGCGCGTTGTGGTGAAATATCCGGTTCACGTTCTCGGACCCGTTCAATCCAATCGTCAGGCGGTTGAATCGGTGTATGCGGTGCGTTATAGGCGAGATAGAGGAAAAAAGGGTGAGATGTATGTGCATGCGTCCGAATAAAGTCCACGCTCCAATCCGAGAAGAGGTCTGTAGCGTGTCCTCTTGGATCGATCGTGTCAAAGTCGTGCCGCATGTAGTTTATGTTGTGGCGAAGATGTGTATAGTAATCATCCATCATATCACCGAGGAACCCGTGAAAATGGTCAAAACCTCGCTTACATGGGTGATTCTCGTCCTCAAGCCCTAAGTGCCACTTTCCAATGAGTGCTGTCCGATAGTTTTTCTGCTTCAACATTGATGGCAGTGTGATAGCGTCCTGGCGAAAGTAACCCCAGTTGTTCTGTGCATGTGTGCGAATCACGCCGGGAACACCGACTCTATCGGGGTAGCGTCCAGTCATAAGTGATGCGCGGCTTGGTGAACAGACAGAAGAATTCGCATAAAATTGCGTACAGTGCGTCCCCTCCGCAGCGATTCTATCAATATGAGGTGTCTGAATTGAGGGGCCGTCGTGTGCCGAAATATCGCCATATCCGTGGTCGTCTGCAAGAATTAGTAAAATGTTCGGTAATTTTGCCATAGTCATCTCCGTGTATGTTTTGATTGTCTTTCAAAAAATGTGTGGTCAATCTACTATCTCATACCATGCAACAGAAACGCCCAAATTGGTGTGTGGTGCAGCCAAATTGGGCGCTATACGTATCGCTTCTATTAAGTTATCTTTCGCTTCTTTGAGATTGCCATCAGAAATGTGATTACATGCCAAGCGGTTCAATTTTTGTGCACGTTCGATATTTTCAGAACGGTGATCTCCTTTCATCTTTATCTGTCCTTATCAGATTAGAGAAGGCGTAATGTCAAACATTACGCCTAATTTGAAAAGGAAATGACTATTTTCGGGATTTGATGTTACCCCATGTAGTCGCAAGTTTGTCAGCTGGTTCAACCGGTAGTAACCCTGATAAACCTTTGTCCATCAGTTCATTTATATCCGCTTCGGACAGTGCAACATTGAAAACTGCGACATCATAGAGCATGCCATTAAGGGTTTCTGAAGTGTTGTTTGTCCAACCACCGATGTTAACTGGTGAGTCGTTCTTTGGTGGGGGACCACCATAGCCATCGGTTGAGCTGAACTCGGTTCCATTTTCATAGAGTTTAATGGTATCTACCCCATCGTAGGTGGCTGTCATATACAACCAAGTATCTTTCTTTACACTTCCTTGTCTCCATACCCCTTTCCAACCGCCTCGGCTAAAGTAGGCATCCCATTGTTTGCCATCAGGGCTTGTTCGGAAAGCGTAATTTGCCACTGCGCCAGCCGCAGCTCTTTTGCCGACAATATGCCCGTAACCGTTCTCGGCAGCATTCACATAAACCCAAGCGGTGATTGTCCATGCTTTGTCGGCATATAAACTATCAGAATCTGGAATGATAACACGGTCATCATTTCCGTTTAAACTCAAAGCAGGCCCGGATGGACCATCAACCCATTTTCCACTTTTAAGTTCTCCATGATTTTCGTTGCCAGAACTATCGTTGATAATTTTGCCATTACCTTCGTCAAGAAGCCAAATTGCCATAGCACTCCCAGGTTCAATTGCATCAATTTGCACTGAGAATGTGAACATGACGACGAATAGTGTGATACTGATTATTGCTAAGCGCCTTATAATCTTTCTCATTTTTCCTCCCAAAAATTAGGAATTATTTGGTTTTATAGTGGAATCTATAATTACTTGCACACAATTGTAGAGCAACCTGTTAGGTTGCGTCCGCTACGACACAACCTAACAGGTTGTGCTACAACACAGTCAGGCTGTTTAGTACCCACGGACCCAAAAGCGTGCATATATTTTTGGATTTTACTATATTGTAATACCATTATCAGTTGCCATTTAACTATACTATGTAGGTAAATGGTATTTACGAATTTTAACACATCCTCTTTTTTGTATCAACAAATAATTGAACAGTTCACTTTTCGGAATTAACAGCCTGAATCAGTGCGATGATATATCCGAATTGAAATGCCCATGCCTGCCGTACACGACCAGATATATCCGCGGGAGCAGTGTCATCTGGGTGAGACGGGGCATGATCGGGCATCAGCATGTACGGATATTCTACATCTCGCAAAATTTGTGCGACTTTATACATATCCACATCGCCCTCATCGGGCCATACCTCTTGGAAATTATGTAATCCACCGCGAATATTGCGAAAATGAATGTTGAAAATCTTCTTTCGCTTACCAAAATATTCAATAATTTCGTAAAGGTCTGTACCGGGATCATCCAATCCTTCTGATACGACACCGCAGCAGAAATTAAAGCCGTTATACGGACTATCTACAATCTCCGCGTACCGTTTTAATCCATCAAAGATCGGGTAATTCCAACGTTCAACACCCCGTAGAATAGGTGCAGGCGGATCGTTCGGATGACATGCCATCTGCACCTTGTTTTCTTCGGAGACAGGAATGACACGTTCAAGAAAATATGCGATTCGGTCAAACGCCTCTTCGCGACTTACCTCACCTGCCTCTGAAAGTGTCTCATTATCGTACTTGGAGAAATCAAATGTGCTATAAAACGAACCGCCACGTCCGTGTGTTCTTTCTGTTCGCTGATGATTTAGAATGCAGAAGTTATAATTCAGACCCCGCAAGCCTGCCGCTGCAGCATTTTCAACTGTTTTACAAATCCCATCAATATCTTTATCACGTTGTGGGTCTTGAGCAAGCGTAATGCTTCTTGGAATTCCTATGTGAATCATCTCAAGACTGACACCTGCTGCATCCGCTTCTGCTTTGTGCGCCATCAAGGTTTCGGGTTGAGTGCCCTTGACCGAGGCATCCATGTGCGTTACGCCGTGACGAACAAGGAATTCCAACTCTTTTTTGGATGTCCCTATTCCTTGGACACCGACGTGCATTTTGGCATCTTTGTGCTGTTGTTCTTCCGCTATACCCATTGTTTGGTCTCCTTAGTGATAAATTCCAATATGTATTTGGGAATTTTAGCATGTTGATAAAATTAAGTCAATCCCTCATAAAACAAAACATAAGTTATCGGAGGGCGAATCACCTCAAGCAGAATTTATGCGTCTTTCTGTAGATGAACGCCGTCAGCTTCTATCACAACAGGCAGAACAGATGAAAGATTATTACAAGCAAACAGAGCCTGAACGTACCGAATGGCAGGCAGGAGAACTTATTTTTGACAGGAGGAATCGTAAGGAAGGACGCGATAAAAATTTTGGGGAAGATTAGCACTATAGCAGTTAAATATAATTATGAAATTTTGATCAAATTATGGTGAATTATAAAAATAAATTGACACTTTCGCCACCTGGTAGGCGAGGTTTCCTAACCTCGCCGATGCAGCGTGTCCAAATAATTCTAAAATCTACTATACAGTAAAACTTACAATTAATGAGACACTTCTGTACCGCACCCTGTTAGGGTGCGTCCCATCGGCACAACCTAACAGGGTGTGCTACAACTTCTATTGTCCGTTATGGTTTGAAAATAGGTTTATCAAGGTGTCCCAATAATTTCAAAGTTCACTATAATACCCATCAGAATTACGTTGACATTAGCATTGCTATTAAAATTCCAATTCCGACAATACTAAGGATAGCCCACCAGAAACCTTGTTCCCGTCCAAGCTTGCGGTTTTCTTTATCTCTTTCCTTTAACAATCCGTTTTTTGCTTGCTCTGCTATCTGCGATTTCACGCTATTTACTACTGCCGTTCTGTCAATATTTTCTATTACCTTCTGTTTTATGCGGTTTGTTTCTTCTTCTCTTATTGCATTCGTATCAGTGTTTTCTCGCGCTCGCTCTCTAATTTCTGCGTCTATCTCTCTTTGGACTTCCGCTTTTATCTTGTTTTCTCTATCCTTTATTGCCTTGTCGTGATTATAAACATAGTTTTCAAAAGTTTCGCGATCAATTTCTAAAAAATTGTTGTGTCTATGATTTTCCCAAAAAGTCCACTTATTGGAATTGCCATCATTAGCAAATATACCCCAAGAAGTATCGGTTGCACAGAGGTAGGACTTTAATTGGTCAATTCCCTTTCTGACACGCCCCGTTTCCTTACACTCCGCAATTGCTACAAGTTTTCCATTCCTAAGAAACACTACATCAGCTCTGCGTTGGTCACTGCCCATTTGGATTAGATACTCACGCTTGATACTATAACCTGGCGAGGCGGTGGGAAGTGATTCAAAATAATCAGCAACGATATCTTTGATTTGATCTTCAGAATAGTGGACAGACTTCTCTTTAACTTGAGGTGTAGATGTTTTGGCTTGATTTTCAGAATAGTAGGCAACCTTCTCTTGTTTCGGCTTGAAGTTCGGCTTAACTTGAGAACTAACAGATCGACGTAAGACACTTTCAATTTCGTTTTTGAGTTTAACATTATTTGTTTTCGTTGCAAGTTCCAGTGCGGTTTTCCAATCTTGTTCTGCCTCCAAGTTTTGATCGAGTTTTGCCTTTGCATTCCCACGATTATAGTAGGCAAGCGCATAATCAGGTTTAAGTCGAATGGTTCTATCATAGTCCCAAATAGCAACTTTGTACAGACCTAAATGACGCTTTGCTTCCGCTCGATTGTAGTAAGTTTTTGCATCATCAGGTTCAAGCCGAATAGCGGTGTCATAGTCAGAAATAGCAGTATTGTACTGACCAAGTTCTGCCTTTGCAACCCCTCGATTGCTGTAAGCTTCTGCGAAATTAGGTTTGAACCGAATGACAGTATTATAATCAGTAATAGCAGCACTGTATTGACCGAGATCATGCTTTGCCCTACCTCGATTGTAGCAGTCAATTGCAGAATCAGACGTTTTGACTTGATTTTTAGAATGGTGGACAACCTTTTCCTGCTTTGGCTTGAAGTCCAGCTTAATTTGAGGACCAGTAGACTCGTGTAGTAAACTTTCAATCTGATTTTTAAGCTCTACATTATCTGCCTGCGTTGCGAGTTTCAATGCAGCTTGCCAATCTTGTTCTGCCCTCCCAGTTTGACCAAGTTCTGCCTTTGCATTCCCTCTATTGTAATAGGCGAGTGTGTAATCAGAGTTAAGCCTAATGGCGGCATCATAGTCCCAAATAGCAACTTCGTATTGCCCTAAATGACGCTTTGCCTCCGCCCGATTATAGTAGATAAGTGCATGATTAGGTTTAAGTCTAAGTGCATGATCGGGTTTAAGTTGAATAGCGGTATCATAATCCGCAATAGCTTCTTCGTATTGACCGAGATTATGCTTTGATCTACCCCGGTTATAGTGGTCAATAGCAGAATCAGATACTTTGACTTGATTTTCAGTCATGAATTACTTTTCCTTCTATGAACAAGTCCTAACTTTCTATTCTGTTCCAACCTTCTCAAAAATGATAACATGCTGCCACGGCAAACCATCAAGCGTTTCAATCCAAGACAACGGGTGCGGTGTCGCTTCCTTCATCACCTGTAATTCGCTCATCTTGTGTAAACGTTTAATCGGTACATTATCATCTTCCAAGCGGTATTCTACAAAAGCTACCCTACCACCCACTTTAAGGGCACGGCAGATATTCAGCATCATCTCATACGGATGCGAAAATTCATGGTAAACATCCACCATAATGGCGAGGTCAACCGAATTCGGAGGCAGTTTCGGATCGGTAATCGTGCCTAACACACCTTTGATATTGGTAATACCTTCTTCCGCCATCTTTTCGGCGAGGATGTCAAGCATCTCCTGCTGGATTTCAACACCGTAGATAATTCCTGTTTTACCAACTATAGGTGAAATACGTCGGGCAATGTAACCCGTACCGACCCCAATATCCGCAACTACATCACCTTCCTTTAGTTTTAACATCTTCATGAGACGATTCGGCATCTCTTCGCGTTCACGTTCGGGGCGTTCTAACCATCCCGCAGCGAGATGTCCCATGACCTGCGATATTTCGCGTCCCATATAGATTTTGCCGATACCATCTCGGCTTGGGGTGCGTTGCTTGTAGCGTGTACTTGCTGGACGGACCTGATCAGTTTTTGAATGCGAATCGCCTTTCAGAGAAATTGCTGCATAGCTAAACAGAAACAGTCCGCCAACAAAAATAACACAGATTTTTATAAGTTTTCGGGGTTGCAAACCCCTCCGACAAATGCTCTGTAATTTTACAATCATTGGTTACCACCTTCCAAGGTAGAGTCCTCGGTTTTCCATCGGTATTGGCACACGAACACCTTTCTGCCGTTGCGAGTCAACGATGGCAAAGACCATTTCAGTGCTACGATGCGCAAGTTGAATGTTGCCTTGTGTCTCAGTATCGGTGTCTATCGCTTCAACGATATCCTCAATACATCCCACGGTACCGCTCTTCCGTTCAAAGGGCGGGAATTGCGCGTCTAAAATTTCATTAAACTGCCCCTGCCGTTTACGGATTTGAAAACCGAGGCCGTTGTTAAGAGAACGGACTGTACCTTCACTGCAATTTACTTCAAATTCGTAAGCGGTGCCGAGAATACTGATGCCGTTGATACCGTTCTGAAAATGGATGAATCCCATCACAATTCCTGGATCGGAATCGGTGCGGTTATCCTCAAAGTCAGCATCATCAACAGCAACATTGCCTTGCACGTATTCTATCGGTGAATCGCTTGCTAAAAAGAGAATTAGGTCGGCTGCGTGTGTGTATCCCCATAAGGCGGAACCACCCGAATAAGCGATGATAGAACGCCGTTCGCCTAATTCGCCACTTTCAAGGATTTCACGCATCTTGATGTAGCCCGGTGTAAAACGCCGCTGCGTGCCGAGATTGAATTTAATGTTATATTTCTCGCACACTTCAAGCATAGCGTCCGCCTCTTCCATAGAGGCACAAAGCGGTTTATCGCAATAGATGCCTTTCACACCGTTTTCTGCTGCAAATTGTGTGATGTCAGCATGGTTTCCCGGACGCGTGGCAATGCTGATAATATCCGGTTTCTCCTGCACTATCATCTCTTGATAGTCAAGGTAGTACTTCGGAATGTCCCATTTGTCACAAACGGACTGTGCTTTTACTTCTACCACATCTGCGGCGGCGACAATTGTTGTTCGTTCAAAAGCAGTATAACCCGCAGCATGTGAATACGGTAGCGCACCGTGTGGCGTTCCTTGCACCTCTTCATCAATGGTGCCGCCCATCCGTCCGCAGCCAATAATACATACGCGATATTGTGTCCTTTCCATCGGAGTTCCTCCATTAAGTTTCGTTTTGGATACTGTAATTTTTGTTAGGTGGTCAATTGAACAACATCCTGTTTAACAATTTCTTTTATAGTGAAATCGAAAAATATATGCACGCTTTTGATCCGTGGGTACTAAACAGCCAAACTATGTTGTAGCACAACCTGTATGAAGATTAATTTATTAATTCGGTAATTTCCCATCTACACAAGTCATGTGCAAGCCTCTGTTGGCGAGGTTTCCTAACCTCGCCAAATTACCGATTTATTTTTTTAATCTTCATACAGGTTGCGGGACAGAAGTGTCCCATTAATTGTCCGTTTTACTATAGTTTTCCACATCATCATTTAAAACTTTTCGCAGCTTATGTGTTGATGTCGCAAGCGACTCTTGCAGATAAGGGTATGGAAAACTACCCCAGCGGTCAGGTGGCGGTTCATGCGCCTGCGTAATTTTGAGATTGACAAAAATGGGACCGGTTTCATTCCAGATTTTGGAAAGGCCGGTTTCAAGCGTCCCTATATCATCAAATTCATAAACCTGCTCAAAACCTGCTCCCTGCGCCACCGTCGTCCAGCTAAAATCAGCATTTCGTGGAATAGGTTGATTACCCGTTACCTCATACGTTCCGTTATCACACACAAAAAGGAGATAGTTTGCAGGCGGTTTTACTAAACTTGTAATCGTTGCGAGTGTCCCCAAACACATCAACATACTCCCGTCTCCGTTAAGCACGACAACCCTCTTTTCAGGTTTTGCCAGCGCAATACCGAGCGCGAAATCCGCAGCGTGTCCCATCGCGCTTCCGACAGAGGCGTAGTCCAGTGGATGTGTTGATATTTTTGCCCACGGCACACTCATTCCCATCGTGGTGATAACGATTTCGTCTGTTCGATGCAATGCAATAAATTGTAGGCATTCCTCTTTGATAAGCATAATCTTTGAATAAAAAAGTCTTACTTTTTGTCTTCCTCTAACGGTAAAAATTTGATTGTTGGTGGATTTTCCATTGCTGTTGTCATAATTTGGAGATGTTGCAAAAATTCTGATTGGGTTTCTATCCCATTAATGCCGCCTTCCCATATAGCCAATGCCCGATAACTGACCCGTCCTTTATCATCAGGATTTAGGACAATAGACAAACGAGCTGCGTCTGTGTCGATCAAACTACTCGCCTGTGTTGTTGGATAAATCAATGCTATGCCAAGAGGGTGTTTCCCATCAGGGTCTGTCCCCCAACTCCACAACAAACCGTTCTCTTCATCATCTTCAATACCAAATGTCTCTCCAAGTTTCGGGATGCTTGTGACAATAGCATAATCCGCAGGTAATTCTCTGTTAATCTGGATGTGGTTTTCAATCCATGGATTGCCGCCATAAATAAAAGTTGTTGACGTGAGCTGATATGTTTCACCGTTAATGTTCCAGCGCGGAAGGACTCGTTGAACGGCTGAACGCATACCGCCATCGGCGAGAATCCGAACATAATCTCCTTCATTTGGCAGTGGAATCAATTCCTTTTTTTCTTTATGCCACAATGCCAATCCACCACATCCAACCAATTCATCCTGAGGCGTTAACAGAACCATTGTAGTGTTTTCTGGGACAAGAAGTGCATTCAGCGACAAGCCAATTGATTTGGAAAAATTGAGCTGCTCCTCAGATTTTCGGATAAAGTAATCCTCCTGATTCTCCAAGTCGTGCATCACCCATCTTTGTTCAGGTTTTCCAACTTCTATTTTTAACGCCTGCGGATTTTGGGTCAGTGAAATCTTGCTCCTTTCAAAATAACGTCTAAAATCAGGTGAAATCGGGATGTTCCCCTCCAATTCCACCAAATACATCTTATCAACGCTGAAAAGTTCTTCTCGTTTTTTGCCGTACGCAACGACTGCTCCGTTATGCCTCAGTAGGTATGCAATTAAATCGGATTCTATTGCCGCCACAGCATTCAGTTCAGGAAAAATACCTGCCCGCGTCTGTTTTTTCACATCAAGCGTAAATGTCGCCTTAACACTCGGATCGTAAAGCACTGAAATCTCTTTCGTCTCCTCAGAAGCAAGGTCTAAAAGAAAAACTAATTGGTCACGTTCACCATCATAGTCTAAGTCATCCGCCTGGGCAGGGATCATTGCCTCCCGTGGTGCTTTACCAGTAACAACAGAGTATGCATTAAGGGAAAAATCTGCGCTGACCTTTCGGAGCTGCTCTATGGAGAGAACAATTGGGACGTTTTCTCGGTCAATTGCAAGTGTATTTTGAATAGTAAACCGAATGCGGTTAGTTTTTTGTTTGCCACCTGGAAACGTACAACCAACAAACATTACCAGAAGCGCTAAAATAAACCAATGCCAACATTTCACTTTTTGAATTTGAGTTTTCTTATTCTTGTATATCATTGTTTTTCGCCACCAAGCACCCAAGTTGCTACGGACAAGATTTTGGACATGCAAACACCGTTTTTAAGCGAGGCTATTTCGTAGAGCAAACTGTCAGTTTGCGGACTAATATGCACAACCTAACAAGTTATGCTACACAAGAGGCACAATCTAAATGAAGATTAATTTTTTAATTCGGTAATATTTATTTTTCCCAGGCCCGGTAGGTGCGGTTTCCTAACCGCACTAAATATAATTATGGAATTACCGAAATATTTATTTAAACTTCATACAGATTATGGGACAAGTCTTATGATAAAATTGCTCTTCATGTTAAGGCAGCACTTCAAGCAAATCTGCAACTTCCGATTCTGTATTATAGAAATGCGGTGAAACTCTGACACCACTCCCACGCTCAGCAGTAATGATGTTCCTTTCATTAAGCAGTGCATAGAGTTCAGCAGGGGTGTGTTGATCGCTTTCAAAAACCACGATCCCGGCCCGTTCAGAATCTGGTTTAGGTGTGATGACACGATACCCTTTGGAGTCCAATCCCTTCATTAAGCCTGCTGTAAGTTCCAAAATATAGTTTTCAATTTTAGAAACATTAATTTCAAGTAATAATTCAATTGCTGCCTTTAGCCCATATAAACCGACGGTGTTATAGGAACCTTCTTCAAAACGTGTTGCATCCGGTTTCTGTGTAAGATCATAATCAAGAAATTCGCGAGGATTCACAACACTTGCCCATCCAACATTGGTATTAATAAGCCGTTCCAGTTTGTCATTAGCACAGTAGAAAATAGCAGCGCCTTCGGGTGCCAGCAGCCATTTGTGTCCATCTGCCGCGAGTATATCAACACAGCTTGACTTTACATCTACTTCAATCGCACCGAGGCTTTGGATTGCATCCACAACAAACCAGATATCGCGTTCACGACACATCTCGCCAATTGCTTTGATGTCGTTTCGGAAACCGGAGGCGAATTCTACATGGCTAATCGTTACGACTCGTGTGCGCTCGTCAATTGCAGTAACAATATCTTCAAAATAAATACGTCCTTCGCGCTCAGGCACCATGCGTGTTTCAACGCCATAGCGTTCCTTCAAACGCCACCATGGATAAACATTCGCTGGAAATTCGACAGCAGTGGTAACAACGTTATCCCCTGCTTGCCAATCAATGCCGTTTGCTGCGATGAGTATGCCTTGCGTTGTATTTTTCATAAACGCTATTTCGGTCGCATCCGCATTGATAAGCTGCGCTGCAACTGACCGACAATTTTCAACCGTTTCAGTCCAGGATTCGACGTTTACAGCACCGTTCACTGTAGCGTCTTCTACGAAGCCACTCATGGCATTCCTCACCCGATTTGATAAAGGTGCAACACCAGCATGGTTCATATAAACATAAGATTTGGTAACCGGAAATTCGGTTCGCCATTTATCAAGAAACATTTTCAAAACGTTTAACACTGTCCTTAGCGTTCAAAAAAATCTCAACTGTGTAATCTATTACGCGCTTAGCATTTGCATAGGCGATAGTCTCGCCAAACAAACCGCAACAAAATACCAAAATACCCATATTTATCAGAATCGGTCCAACGTTTGGAAATCCTATCGTTAGTATACCTCCCAATGCAGATAAAACTGCGCCGGAGGGTCCAAAACATCGAATGGGGCGCCTTGCACAACGATAAATGAAAAAAGAGGCGAGCGGACTTAGATCCGCAGCTTCGCGTTGTGCTTTGGCAAGTGACCATCCTGTTATCAAACTAATTCCTATCAGAGAGGCACCTAATCCGATACAACTGAAAGCGGTAATAATAGCAACATTGATTAGAAGGATCCCTATAATAAAGAAAGGGAGGCTTAGAAACGCAGCGATTCGAAAGACATTAAATTTTGCCTTCATTTGGTTGTGATAGGATTGTTGCGTGAGTGGTTGTGCATTTAGATTAGGATGCCGCGCGAAAACAGAGAGAATCAGTTTAAATGCCAAAATATCTAATACAACACGCCAAATCCTACCAAGCCCATATTTACTTGTTCCGAAACGACGCGGGTGGTGCTTAACAACAATTTCTGCAATGCGCGCCCCTACGACTGTGGACATGGCTGGAATGAAACGATGCATCTCTCCATAAAGTGGTACCTGTTTGATGACTTCAGCACGATATGCTTTGAGTGAACAACCGTTATCATGAATCGCAACGCCTGTCACTTTACTAATTATCCAGTTAGCAACGACAGAGGGAACGCGCCTTGTCCAAAATTTGTCCTGCCGTTCTTTTCGCCACCCACATACCAGGTCATAATTTTCGTCAAGTTTTTCAAGTAGATTCGGAATATCTGCGGGGTCATTTTGTAAATCGCCATCCATGCTGATAATACGTTCACCTTGTGCGAATTCAAAACCCGCTGCCATCGCAGCTGTCTGACCAGCATTCTGTTGAAATCGGATGACTGCTAAGTGAGGTTCCTGTTCACGCAATTCCGAAAGCACTTCAAAGGTCTTATCTTGGCTACCGTCGTCTACAAAAAGCACTTCATACGTTTCGCCAATTGACTCACATACTGTCCGAATCTTCTTATACAGTGGTCTTACGTTTTCCTCCTCGTTGTAAACCGGGACAACAATTGATAGATATGGTTTTTGTGTAGCGTTCAAGGCTACTCCTTCCGATTTAAAAGAATTTGATGTGCCTTGGTGAGGGAATCAAAGGTGCCTGCATCAACCCATTCACCTTGTAAAAAACTATGTTCAAGTTGTCCGCGATTAATATAAACATTGTTAACCGTAGTAATTTCGTATTCACCGCGTGCCGAGGGTTCAATTGTCCGGATGACATCAAATACGAATGAGTCATAAAAATAGATACCCACTACCGCGTAATCACTTTTAGGTTGCTTCGGTTTTTCCTCAATTTCTACAATTCGGTTTGCATTTAAGGTTGCCACTCCGTAACGTTCAGGGTCATCAACTTTTTTTAACAGAACACGGGCACCTATTTGTTGCGCGTGAAAATCAGAAACGACTTGTTGAATTGAAGACTCAAAAATATTGTCTCCCAATAAGACAGCTATTCTACCTCCCGCAGCGAACCCTTCAGCTAAGGCAAGAGCATTCGCAATACCTTTCGCCTCCTCCTGCACTCTATAAGTGAATTCACAACCGAAATCTTTCCCACTCCCCAATGCGTTTACAAAATCCCCTACGTAACCCGGATTTGTAACGATAAGAATATCGGTGATTCCTGCTTCTGTAAGTTGTCTGACGCAGTGAAAAACCATCGGTTCATTGCCAACAGGCAGCAGGTGTTTGCTGGTAACCTTGGTAAGCGGGTATAGACGGGTCCCTAAACCGCCTGCAAGGATTACGCCTCTCAGTGTTGCTTCTTTTGTAGTTTTCGGCATTAGTCAATTTCAAACGCAATTCACTGCATGGAATCACGTCAACACCTCATTATGCGTTTTTTCCACGCCCGGGGAATGTTAACTCAGCGACACCAGACTTATCTAAATCACCTAAGCCGAGTTCGATCATCCGATCATACTGATCTTTCGTTGCTTGCGCCAGCGGAAGTGCAATGCCTGCAGCGTTAGCAAGGTCAAGCGCGATACCCGAATCTTTTGAGGCATGGGCAGCTGAAAAATAGCATTCATGATCGCGTATCTGCATATCTTCCCCATCTGTCTCTAATACGCGAGAGTTTGCGCCAGTTTGTGCGAAAACTTCCTGCAACATTTCCAAATCCAGACCGAGTGCAGCACCTAATCCAAGTCCCTCCGCGAGCCCCGCAGTGTTGATGTTCATTACCATGTTGACCAATGCTTTCACCTGCGCAGCTTTGCCTGCTTCACCGATATAACGGAGGGAAACACTCATTGAATCCAGAATTGTGCGTGCTTTATCAAAAGTTGCCTTTTTGCCACCACACATTAAATAGAGTGTGCCTTCGCGCGCTTGTGTAATGCTGCTCGCCATACACCCCTCAAGACTTTCCGCCCCATGTTTTTCCGCAAGACTCTCAATATCTACATGAACTTGTGGGCTAATTGTAGCACAATTAATAAAAACTTTCCCCGATGCTCCCTTCAGCAAGCTATCATCTGCATCATCGGAATAAATTTGCCGCATAGCGTTGTCATCTGTCACAACAGTAATGATATAATCTGCAAGTTCAGGGACTTGTGCTAATTTATCTGCAGCGGTTGCCCCAATTTCTGTCGCCAATTCCTGTGCCCGTTCACTTGCGGCATCGGACACAACAACCACTTTAAACCCTTCGTCATTCAGGTGACGGGCGATGTTCGCTCCCATTCTGCCGACACCTACGACACCAATTTTATAATCTGCGTTTGCCATATTCGCCTCCGTACGCTATATTCAATAAGGAAATTTGATCTGCCATAAGTTTTCTATTAAATCATTGTATAAATTTTACGCTGATTTGTCAACACGTTTGTTGCACAGTAAATAAAAGACTCCGCCATTTACTAAAAATTATAAAAACAGTTACTTTTTTCTTGACAATTTTTGTGTATCTGCTATACTAAAAACATAAATCGCAAACCAGTAAACTTTATTAACTTACTGGCAGGTTTTCATTATCATTCCTGAGGAGGACTAACAACGATGACCCGTTTCACCCCTGATTTCGTTCTAAAAATAGACCGAAGCTATCTTATTATTCTCATACTCGGCATGTTTGTACTAACACATATCGGTTGCGCAGGCGGCGTTAACATTGTACCATTGAGTGCAAAAATTCAAAACGCTGATAATGCCTTTGATGAAGCAGAAGCCATTTCTACCCGATCAGATGACCCAGAAGAGAAAAAGAAGGTACGTGCCAGGCGGCAAAAAACTTATGATAGAGCGATGGCCCTTTACCTTGAAGTCATTGCAAAAGACGCTAAAGGAAAATACGCTCAGCGAGCCCACTATCAAATCGCAAAAATCTACAAGAAGCATTATGAGTGGGATAAAGCAAATGAGCATTATCAAGCAATTGTTGAACTTGATCCAACGGGATACTATGCAAGTGAAGCAAAAAGCGGTATTGCGAATATTCGCAAGAACCGTGAATTAATTGCGTTGGAACTCGCGAATTATCAAAATTATAAAGCCCTTTATGACATAGAAAAAAGTGATGAAACCTATGATATTGCGGCAAAGTCGCTCTATAAGGTTGCCCAGGCGTATGAAGCACTGGAAAATTTCCCCGAAGCCATTACAACTTTTGAAAGATTGGTTACGGAATTTCCCAATCATGACAAAGCAGCACAATCTCAATTTCAAGTGGGAAACATCTATTTTTATAAATTGTATGATTACACGAATTCTGGTGGTTGGGGTGCTTTTGTAGCAGTTAACGATAAATTTCCTGGCACTTTCGAAGCTCAACAGGTTAAAGAAAAATTGATTGAGACTGATGAGCTCTTAACTGACATCAAAAAGTACCAAGATGAAATTCGGCGTTACAGGAGCAAAAAAGCAGCGGAATTTGAAAAACTTGGGAGGTATGTGCGGCCAACCGAAAGATTTCAGATGGGAAAAGCCGAGCTTGTTGTTCAGCTTTTTCAACAAATCGCACGGAACTGGAAAAAACTCCGTAACTATCCCAACGCTATTGAAACGTATAAGGTGTTAATACACGATCTTTCACACAAAAAGTTTGCTATTTCTGATGCGCTATACCAAGTTGGTTCACTTTATCAGCAAAGTGGTCAGTACGAACGTGCGATCCAAGCCTATGATGATCTGCTTGAAGGTGCCCCACAGTCCACTTGGCTAAATGAATCTATATATCAACAAGCAGTCTGCTATCGGGCTATTCGTGAATTTGGTTCCGCTTACAAAGGGTTCAAGACATATATGAGCCTCACCAAAGGTGATACCCCCTACTTCCGAGAAGCGGAGCAAATTGTCCGTCAGTATGAGCTTGACCAAGACCAAGACGGTTATCAGTTCTATGAGGAACAGGAAAGTGGCACCTCGGATCAAGATCCAAACTCACGCCCTGTTATAGGGAATTAAAGATTTTGGTAGTTTATAGTGAACTTTGAAATTATTAGGACACTTTAATAAAAATAAACCTGTTTCAGAAACATAACGGCCAACAGAAGTTGTAGCACAACCTGTTAGGTTGTGCATCTTAGTCTGCAACCTAACAGGTTGCGATACAGAAGTGTCCCATTAATTGTAAGTTTTACTATAAAATCTGATGGGTGGGTTGAATGGATAGCAATTATTTTCACTTATGGGAAAACAATAAACGCATTGTCACAAAAATAAGTGAACACGAGAATGTTCTGAAGTTGGCAACCTTTTGAAAATTTCTTGCTGGATTAACTCATGTGTATAACGGCGCGAGAAGTGATGTAAGACAATGCATTCGCTCTCAAAATGCTTTAGCAGAGACGGTAACATATCCAGATGCAAGTGCTTTGATCTCTTAGCCCGTTCACGATGTTCAGGTGTAATAAAGGTACATTCACAAATCAGAAGTTTACATTGCGTGAGAAGTGGATGTGCGTCAAGGGAAATACCGCGCGTATCACCTAAATACGCAACTAAAGGTAACTGGACCTCATAAGTAATTTCAACACCTGAACGTTTGAGTGCCACGATTTCTCTACTTGATAAATCGTGGTATTCGGGCTTCAGCTTTTTGCGAACTTCACAAATCAGATAGGATACAGCAGGCACACTGTGGTTACCCGGTAGAATATGGGCAATTAAATTTTGCCGAAACGAAATAGAATCACCCGCTTCTACCGGTGTAAGTTGATAACCCCAATTTCGCCCTCCATCTAACGCAGAAATCTTGTCAAGAATGTTCTTCAATTGTTTGAACCCGCTCGCTGGCACGTAGATATTTCCCAGCGGTATTCCAGCAAGCCAACGTTGACTTATATAAATGGGTAATCCAAAATAGTGGTCAAGGTGGAAATGTGAAATAAAAACATGGTTCGTCCCGATAAAAGGCATTGGGCACCTGCCCAGATCAAAAATTAGATCAAGTTCCTTTATCCGGATGTAAGTTGCAACAGCTGAGCTTGATTTTCCATCAAGCACCCAATTTCCACATTGTAGCAATGGCATAATTAATCAAAAGCACAGTTCTTTTTTGCTTTTCCTTTGGAGAATAAAAATAAATGCATGTCAAAATCGGCATAATCGGTGGTAGTGGATTCTATCAAATGGACGGCTTGACCGACATAGAAACAATTGAGGTAGAAACACCTTTCGGCAAACCGAGTGATAAATTAATTCTCGGTAATCTTGATGGACAACCGGTAGTTTTTCTACCACGTCATGGTGTAGGACATCCACTTCTTCCTTCTGATATTAATGTCCGTGCCAATATTTATGCCCTAAAATCGTTAGGTGTAGAATGGCTAATCTCCGTGAGCGCGGTAGGTAGTCTCAAGCAAGAAATTGAACCACGTCACTTTGTTGTACCGGATCAACTTTATGACCACACCAAAAACCGAGAATCAACCTTCTTCGGTGATGGTATTGCCGCACATATTAGCCTTGCACACCCGTTCTGTGAACATTTGAGCACACTTTTACATAATGCTGCAACGGAAGTTGGCGCGCCTGTTCATAATGGCGGTACTTACATCTGTATGGAAGGGCCTGCATTTTCCACACGAGCAGAATCCAATGTTTACAGACACCTCGGTTTTGACATTATCGGTATGACCGCAGCACCAGAAGCAAAACTTGCGCGCGAGGCAGAAATCTGTTACGCAGTCCTCGCATGTTCCACCGATTACGATTGCTGGCATCCCGAACATGATAACGTTACGACTGAGATGATTTTGGATAACCTTCGCTCTAACGTAGAAACCTCTAAGAAGACTGTCCGGAATTTAGTGTCAAAAATATCAGATGGACAACGTAACTGCCCCTGCGCCAATGCCCTTCAATTCGCTATCGCGACACAATCGGATAAGATTCCCATCCCCAAACGACATCAGTTAAAACTTCTATTAGACAAGTACTTGACGTAATGTATTGAAAATTTTATCTGCTTCCGATTCAGTAAGGATAAGCGGCGGCGCGATATATATGATATTTTCAGGTTCATCAACAGCGTGACCAATTTTGCCAACGATAACGCCTTTTTCTCTCAATTGTCCTACAATTTGGTTCGTTTTTGCGGTTTCAAGATGTGTGCCATCGGTTTGAATGAGTTCTACAGCAAGCATCAAACCTTTACCACGCACATCGCCAACAATAGGGAGTGCTTCTAAAGTCTTTAGTTTTTCATGCAGATAATTACCTACCTTTTCAGCGTTTTCCCAAAGTCGTTCTGATTGCAAAATGTTCAGATTTGCTACACCTGCAGCACAAGCGACAGGATGTCCACCATACGTACAAACTTGGGAAAATTCCCGATTTTCATCAGAATTTCCAAGAAATGTGTTGAATACAGAGGTGGAAGCGACACATGCACCGAGTGGAATATAACCACTCGTCAACCCCTTCGCAAGCGTGATGATGTCAGGCTGTACATCCCAATGCTCACAAGCAAACATCTTCCCTGTTCGTCCGAAACCGGTAATAACTTCATCAAGGATAAGCAACAACCCATAATCATCACAAATTTTTCGTAATTTAGGGAAATAATCGTCAGACGGCACAATTATGCCACCGCCACCGATAATGGGTTCAGCAATAACTGCAATCACAGTTTCGGGACCCTCTGACTGAATTATCCGTTCAATGTCGTTTACGCACGCATCATTGCACGATTTTTCATCTAATCCGAGTGGGCATCTATAGCAGTAGGGAGGATGCGCATGATGAAATCCTGGTACCAGTGGTTCAAACGCTTTACGTCTTCGCGCCTGCCCTGTGGCTGACATTGCACCATAAGTAAATCCGTGATAGCCACGGTACCGGGTAATTATCTTGTAGCGATTCTCTCCCGGATAGGTTTGCCTACCATACTGTCGTGCAATTTTAATTGCGGTTTCATTTGCTTCAGACCCACTGTTGCAAAAATAGACATGGTTCAAATCGCCGGGCAGACATGCTGCCAACTGCGCTGCTAATTCAGTTGCTGGCACATTAATCTGTGAGTGTGGATAGTAGCACAATTCCTGTATTTGTGCATAGACCGCATCCGCAATTTCTTGTCTTCCATAACCGACATTGACATTCCACAGTGCCGAATACGCGTCTAAATACTCATTTCCATCCACATCAACAAGTGTAGTTCCATGTGCCGATTTAAAAACCAACAAATCCGTTTCGTCAAGACGTTGATGCTGGAACAGTGGATGCCACACATGTGCCTTGTCAATTTCTTTATAGTTTGCTTCCATTTATGGAAATCTCCGTTAAAGTTTACATTGATTCTGGTGCTGAAATACCTAACAATCTTAACCCATTTGCCAATACTGTTTGCACACTCTGGACAAGAATAAGTCTTGCATAAGTACGTTCCATATTTGAGGCATCAAGTACCCGATGCTGATTGTAATACGGATGGAATATACCCGCTAATTCATGGAGATAATGCGGGACACGGTGTGCCTCACGTTCTTCCGCACAGGACAGGACAATTGCTGGAAAATCTGCCAACTTCCGAATCAGTTCGTGTTCATGCTGCTCTGTAAGCATCTCCAGAGAAACTTCATCAATCGGTTTTACCTTAATCTGTTGTGCTTCTCCTTGTTGAAAAATGCTACAGCACCGCGCGTGTGCATATTGTATGTAAAAAACAGGGTTTTCATTCGCTTGCGTAACTGCTAATTCAAGGTTGAAATCCAGGTGTGTATTGTTAGCACGCATCAGGAAAAAGTATCGTGCTACATCTACAGCAAACCGTTCACCAACAGCATCTGCCAGCTCATCAATGAGTGAGTCAAGCGTCAAAAATTGTCCTTGCCGTTTTGACATATCCCGTCGAGTCCCATCTGAATCAACCAAATTTACTTGTTGAATAATATCAATTTCCAACCAGTCATCAGCTAAACCGAGCGCCTTGACAAAGTTTTTTAATCTTGATACATGGCCTTGATGGTCTGGTCCAAGCAGGTCAATCACTTTGTCAAAGCCACGGTCAAATTTGTCGCGATGGTAGGCTGCGTCTGGAACAAAATAGGTATATTCACCATTACTACGGATTACGACACAATCTTTTTCGTCTCCAAAATCTGTCATCCGAAACCATGTTGCGCCCTCTGCTTCGTAGAGATAATCCTTTTCACGAAACATGTCTACAATTTGGTCGGGCTTCCCACTGTCTCGAATCGCTTTTTCGCTTGTCCACACATCAAAGCTGACACCAAACCGTTCCAAGGAGGCTTTTTGTTGTCCAAGTAGGTGTGCAACGCCTTTATCTCGAAAAAGTGTAACTCGTTCTTCTTGGCTAAGTTTTAGATATGCATCCCCCTCTTTAGCAACGATCATCTTGGCAAAATCACGCAAATATTCACCTTGATACCCACCCTCTGGAATTTCTAAATCATTTTTACCTAACGTTTGTTGATAGCGTACATCAATTGACTCCCCAAGCCGTTCAACCTGTCCACCTGCATCGTTCACGTAAAACTCTCGGATAGCCTCATAACCAACAGCGTTTAATAAGTTGACAAGTGTATCACCAACTGCTGCAGCGCGCCCACTGACAATGTTAAGCGGGCCTGTCGGATTTGCACTGACAAACTCAATTTGAACGCGTTTGCCAGTCCCTATTTCGCTATTTCCGTAAACGTCTTTCGCCTCCACAATTGTCCTAAGTGTCCCATATAACCATTCATTGGAGAGATAGACATTAATAAAACCCGGTCCGGCAATTTCAAGATCGCGGATGCGCGGGTGTTTATTCTGATTGACATGCTTAACAATTATTTCAGCTATCGTCCGTGGTGCCATCTTTGCACTTTTTGCCAATCCCAACGCAATCGGGGTAGCTATATCACCATGTTCAGGGGTCTTAGTCGGAGAAAAAGGGATTTCGGGAGCTTTCGGTATCGGAAGTTCCCCTGCCTCAATTGCAGCACTGATTGCACCTTTCAATATATCGCATATTTCTGATTTGATTTTATCCATATCCACGAACTTCCATTTGTGTATTATTTTATTTATAAGACATTATAATGATTTAATTTGAATTAAGGTTTACCGAGTGTCTCGGACCTCTTGAGTTCCGTAGGAACGGCATATTAACTGCCAATACGTTGCGAAAACATATCATCCCCGCCAAATACCATACGCGTATTTGGCGTTGATTCACGGGACTAAATTAGATTTTATTTAAAGACCAATAACAACCACAATATTATATCATAACAGATGCCTCAAGTCAATTTTCTTAATAAACATTACGTATTTGTAGTTCTGCATGTATAGAGACAGCAAGCGTTCACAGAAAAATATAAATTTTCCATGATCTAATGTTCCAAATATTCTGTACGCAACGTTAATATATTGAAATGAATAAGAAATAGAGAACAGTGTTGACCGAATAACTATTTGTGAATTTTTTATAGTCGTATTGTGAATATATGGTATAATATTATTGTAGAAATTATTTCGGTTTAAGATTACGTTTTACATGGGTGTCTCTGCAAAATTCTTGATAAAAGTTAAAGTTTAATAGTTTCATTTTCCTTGCCAAACTTTAATTTTTCTGTTACAATTGAAGGTTAAATAGGAGGAATAATTATGGCTGCTAACAAAACCAAAGACATTGGTGATGCAGCGAATCATCCGGTGGAAGGCGATGGGACGGGGCTTACCTTCGCTCGGCATTTTACGAAATCGGTGGTTCACCCATTTGATGAGATTGAATGGGAACGCCGAGATTCTGCCATTTATAATGAAAAAGGTAATGTCATTTTTCAACAGGATCAGGTTGAAGTGCCTACTTTCTGGACTCAACTTGCAACGGATATTGCTGCCTCAAAATATTTCCGAAAAGCTGGTGTTCCTGATGTAGAATCAGAGGACAGCGTTCGTCAGTTGGTTACCCGCGTTGCACGTACACTTCGTCATGCAGGTGAAGAAATTGGAGGTTATTTTGCGACCCCCGATGACGCGGAAACGTTCGAAATGGAGTTAACACATATCCTTGTTACACAGCGAGGTGCTTTCAATTCTCCCGTCTGGTTTAACTGCGGTTTATGGCATGAATACGGGATTAAGGGTGCTGGTGGCAATTACCATTGGGATAGAGAAGCACAGAAAGTTAATATCACTCAAAACGCATATCAGTATCCACAAAACTCAGCATGTTTTATCCAAAGCGTTGATGACTCTTTAGATTCCATGCTTGATCTGCAAAAGGCTGAAGTCCGACTTTTTAAATATGGGAGCGGAACTGGTTCTAATTTCAGCAAAGTTCGCGCAAAAGGGGAACACCTCTCCAGTGGCGGTGAAAGTTCTGGTGTGCTTTCATTTCTCGAAGGATTCGACAGATGGGCGGGTAGCATTAAGTCTGGTGGTACAACACGTCGCGCCGCAAAGATGGTCATTTTAGATATGGACCATCCGGAAATCGTTGACTATATTGACTGGAAAATGAAAGAAGAAGAGAAAGCGAAAACTCTCATTGCTGCGGGATATCCTGCTGACTTTAATGGTGAAGCTTATGGCACTGTTAGTGGACAGAACAGTAATAATTCGGTGCGAATTCCCGACATTTTCATGGACGCTTACCTACAAGGAAAACCGTGGCAAACAACTTATCGCACCAGCGGTGAAGTTTGTGAAGAATATGAAGCGAAAATGCTGATGGACAAGATCGCGGAGGCGGCATGGGCTTGTGCCGATCCAGGTGTGCAATTTGATGGGACGATTCAAAAATGGCACACTTGTAAACAGACAGATCGCATTTATGCAAGTAATCCTTGCAGTGAATACCTCTTCTTAGATGACTCAGCATGTAACCTTGCGAGCATCAATCTTGTCAAATATCTCAATGATGATGACACTTTTGATATTGAGGGATTCCGAGCGACTGCCCGTGTGTTTATCACCGCGATGGAAATTATTGTCAGTCTGTCTTCGTACCCAACTGCCAAGATAGCCCGACGGTCTCATGAATATCGTCCGCTTGGGCTTGGATTTGCCAACTTAGGCGCACTCTTAATGCGATTAGGCATTCCCTATGATAGCGCGGAAGCGTGCAGCTACGCAGGTGCTATTACTGCTATCCTGAGTGGACAAGGGTACCAAACAAGTGCTGAAATCGCTAAAAGTATCGGGACTTTTGCCGGATACGCTAAGAATCGGGATTCTATGTTGGGCGTTATCAGCATGCATCGGGATGCTGCCTACAAAATAGATGCGACAACTTGTCCATCCGATCTTCTGGAGGCAGCACGCGAAGATTGGGATGTCTGCCTGCAAAAGGGTGAAGACTGGGGATATCGCAATTCGCAAATCAGTGTCATCGCACCAACAGGAACCATTGCGCTCCTAATGGATTGTGATACGACAGGAATTGAACCTGAATTTGCCCTCGTCAAGTTTAAAAAATTAGCTGGCGGCGGTTATATCAAGATTGTGAACCAGAGTGTTCGCGATGCTTTGGAAAAACTCGGCTACATACCACAGCATATTGAGGCGATTGTCACACATATCGTCGGAACAGGGACGCTTGAAGGAACACCTTATATCAATCCTGAATCCCTTAAATATAAAGGGTTCACTGAAGAAGATATTGCGCGTGTAGAGGAAATGTTACCGAGTGCTTTTGACCTGAATCTTGCTTTCGCACCCGGGTTCCTTGGAGAAGAATGTTTTGAAAGATTAGGCATTGCTGCTGATAAAGCGGACTCCCCAGATTTTGACCTCCTCACTTATCTTGGATTCAATCCAAGTGAAATTGCAACTGCAGAGGAATTCATCTGTGGCACAGGTACTGTGGAAGGTGCGCCACATCTGTCTTCTAAACATTATCCAGTTTTTGATTGTGCGGTTCAATCCGGTAAGCACGGCACTCGCTTTATTCACCACATGGGACCCCTGAAATTAATGGCGGCTGTGCAGCCCTTCATATCAGGTGCTATTTCAAAAACAGTTAACGTACCACGTGAAGCAACAGTTGACGACATTAAGGAACTTTATGTTGAAGCGTGGCGGCTCGGTGTGAAATGTCTCGCTATCTATCGAGATGGGAGCAAAGGCAGCCAACCGCTCTCAACCAGCAGTCAACAAGATTTACAGAAAGATGAAAATAATCAACCTATTAGAAGACGACTCGCAGACACACGGAAAGGTATTATACATAAATTCAGTGTCGGCGGCCACGAAGGTTACATGCAGGTCGGGTTCTTTGAAGATGGCACTCCGGGTGAGGTTTTCCTTACCATGAGTAAACAGGGATCTACCATATCAGGACTCATGGATTCCATTGCCATTCTCACTTCTGTCGCATTGCAGTATGGTGTGCCGTTAGGGTCACTGGTTGACAAGTTCAGCCATGTCCGATTTGAACCATCAGGATTTACCCAAGACCGTGATATTCCGATGGCAAAATCAATTGTTGATTATGTTTTCCGATGGCTCGGAAAAGAGTTTCTCCAGCAAGATATCCAAGAAGATGCTACTGATGTTCTTGAGTTGGATGAACAGATGGCATTACCCGAAGGAACACCTCCGCAGGCACACGGCAATAACGGGGATGTAAATCCCTGGGCAGATCGCGAACGGATGATCACACTCCGACATGGAGATGCGCCACCTTGTCACGAATGTGGCACCATTATGATCCGAAGCGGAATCTGCTACCGATGCGCTAATTGCGGTGCAACGAGTGGATGTTCATAGACGCTTCGCTATGATTACAAATATAGGACGGACGCAACCCACGGTAAGGGTTCGTGTCCGTCCTATTGTTTTTAACGCGAGTTCAAAATAAAAATTGGTTTCACGTTGTACTACCTCCATATAGTGAATTATAAAAACCTAAGTTGCTACGTAGTAGCACAAACTGTATGAAGATTAATTTATTAATTCGGTAATTTTCTATCCGTACAAGGCAGGTGTACTCCCCCGCTGGCGAGGTTTCCTAACCTCGCCCAATTACCGAAATATTTTCTTAATCTTCATTTAGTTTGTGCATTTTGGAACGCAAACTAACAGTTTGCGGTACAGAAATGTCCCAATGATTACAAAAATAGGACGGACACAACCCAAAGTAAGGGTTCGTGTCCGTCCTATTGTTTTTAACGCGAGTTCAAAATATAATCAAACCTATAATTAACGACTTTTGCAAAATAACTTATTGTGCAATATTATTTCACATAAACAGGACGTTTTATAAGTTTTCCGCGTTGGTTGGGACACTCTTCGGTCCCGACAAATGCAAAGTAGCAGACACATTCCATAGAATCATGCAGAATACCCAAACACGTATTCTGCCACATGCATTCGGCGTTGATTCGAAGATTCGGAGGTGTCCGCTTGACATAAAATCCAAAATACAGTAAAATCAACATAAAATAACAAATGATGTGCAATACACAAAAGGAAAATGAGTGATGAAAAATATACTGTATTCAACTTTTATAACACTAATTGTCATCTTCACATTCACAACCAACCCTTCTGCTCAAGCAGATCCGCAGCAAGGGGAGTCACCCAGTAATGTGAAAGCACACACAGGAAATGGTTCGATCAGGATCCGAGACATAAAGTATTCACCAGACGGCAAACGACTTGCAGTAGCGTGTCCCAAAGGGGTTTTACTCTACAAAACGCAGACAGTTGAGAAACCAGATTTGCTCACAGACCATTCGGAGAGCACATGGAGTGTAGCGTTTAGTCCGGACGGAACAATGCTCGCAAGTGCCGGTAGATATAACACCATCACGTTATTAAATAAAAACACGGGGAGACAACTTTCAGCATACAAAGACATTCTCAAATCAAGGCTCAGGAGCGTCGAATTTAGTCCCGATAGCAAGATGATCGCAACAAGCAATTTTGACCATACCATCAATCTGCTGGATGTGCACACAGGCAAACTCCTACGTACACTCACCGGGCATACGAAGCGGATCAGAACTATGGTGTTTAGTCCCGATGGGAAAACACTCGCTACTGGAACTTGGGATGCCATTCGTCTGTGGGATGTGAACACGGGAAAACATATCCGAACGCATATAAGTCATGCACGGAATGTCAGAAGCGTTGCATTCAGTCCGGACGGAAAGACTATCGCTATGCCAATTAAAGACAAATTTCTCAACACTATCACCTTATGGGATGTAGACAGCGGGAAAGCATTGCGGCTGCTTATAGATAATCATGATATTCGCAGAAGGATGGGATATGTCCATAGTATGGCGTTCAGTCCGGATGGAAAGACTATCGTAACTGGGGGTGTTTTTGCCATCCATCTGTGGAGTGTGGACACGGGTGAACACATCAGAACGCTCACAGGACCGCTTAAAAGTTATTCAGGTCCTGGCCCTTTCGTGCTGTACAGTCCGGATGGAACGACTATTGTAACTGCTGGTATGGGTGAAATCCATCTGTGGGATGGGAATACGGGAAATCACATCAGAAAACTTCTAACAGATTTATGATACCGCATGTGACATCATCACTTATTTCGCTGTAGGTCCAAACCAGCGCTGAATTCCATACGCGCATTTGGTGTTGATTTGGACCTACCCTGTTATAGTAGGATCCACAATTAAGTTCACACACGAAAGACTACCCTTTTTATCCCCCTAATCCGCGATGCTGACAAATCCAAGTGAGAACCCGCGCACGTTTACCCGCTTCTGTCCCGCAATCTAACAGATTATTGCGCACATTCAACACAATCTAACAGATTGTGGGACAGCACAGATGAAAAAAATCAATTTTCTTAAACCATGCGACGTAAAAACGCTGATAAAAATATAATTATCAGTCCCAAAATAATAACAATGTTCAACCACGGTGCGGGCCTTTTCTGAAATGTCTCAAAAACAGGATAAGGGAACGTTAATACAATTGCAAGCGTATATATAAGAAAAACGATAAAGAATTTAACAGCTAAGACGAGTATGTAAAGTGAGTAGTCTACATCAACAGATTCTGCAGCAGCGGTTCGAGCAGTTCTAAAGAAGGTGATAACGTTATACACGCCAGATATAAGAACAGTCAATAAGGTAGGCCAGACTACGCCACTGAAACGTCTGAGTGCGGAGGAAATAAGAGTATTTGGATTGGGGGAACGATTGGCAATTGGGATAAGGACAACACGGAAAAAGAAAAAACCGCCTATGAGTAAGACGACAGAACCGACATGCAACCATTGGAGCAAAGGTTTAAGGAACATTATTAAGATGCTAAAGAAAGGCAGAATCGTTATCGGCTATCAGTATTTTTTCTGATAACCGATAACTATATTTATGGATTACACGACTGGCTTGCCACCTATTGGACTGAAACATGAACGCGATTGTTTGCAAGCGTTAGGAGACACAAATTGATCGTCGGGACCGACCACCTGCATTGTGCAATTGCACCAATAGTGCGTTCCCGGATTTTCTTCAACGAGATTCTGCAAGTTGCCGCCGGGAATATAGATTGCCTTCGTCCGGAGGTCTTGGCATATCGGGCGATTAAAGATTGGAAGTGTTTTTTCCTCTAACATATTCATCCTCCTTTTAACTTACTGCCATCATGGCGGTACGACTGATGAGATTCTGGGTTAACGTCACTTTATATACGTTGTCGTTCATAGGTTCTGCATCCTTCACGGCTTCCGCACCTGCTTTCATGCTGACCGATTCGTTTATCATTTTACCTGTAAGAGCAGTTTCAGCTTCTGCAGAACGCCATGGTGCTGGCGCAACACCACCGAGGACGACACTTGCTGTTTGGCATGTCTTCCCCATCATCTCAAAGACACCCGCGACGCTTGCCAATGCAAAGTCGGGCGCACCTTTTTCCCGCGCTTTCAAATAAAAACTCTTTGTATTCGGTTTAGGCTGCGGCACCTGAACTTCAACAACGATTTCATTCGGTTCAAGCACATTTTCCCGAAACGGATTTGCTGCTGGCAAAGTAAAGAATTCCTCAACTTTTAACGTTTTCTCGCCTTCTGGACCGGCAATTTTGAGAGACGCGTTGAGTGCGATTAGCGCAGGAGCAATATCCGAGGGATGCACAATGTAGACCGGATCCCCGCCAAAGATAGCGTGATATTTGCTCAAGCCATCAATGGCATAACAGATGTCTCCACCTTTCTTGAGACAACTGACGGTCTCATCTCGGTAATACCAGCATCGCGGGCGTTGGCAGAGATTACCACCAAGTGTACCCACATTCCGAATCTGTGGTGTTGCAACAGATGCTGCTGCCTGTGCAAGCACCGTATAGTGGTGCTGAATCGTTGGATGCATTGTAATATCTGCGACAGTGGTTAATGCACCGATTTTTAAACCCGATGCATCCGCTGATATGCCGTCCATTCCGGGCAACGTCTTGAGATTAACCAGTGTTTTGGGGGTTTCAATGTATTCCTTGAGTTCACTGAGCAGATCAGTCCCGCCTGCTATCATCATTACTTCGCCCCATCCGCTATCACTCAATAGTGAGGTAACCTGTTTCAGACTGGTCGCGTTAACGTAACTAAATTTATCCATTGTGGACCTCCTTATGCCTTCTTCTCAGCAAGTGCGGTGAGGACTTTATCCGGTGTTATCGGCAGTTCCCGAGTCCGGACACCAATCGCATTGTAAACAGCATTGGCGATTGCACCAAGTGTCGGAATACACGGCGGTTCACCGACACCCGTAACCTTCCGATGCGTATCAAAAACGATTGACTTGATTTCAGGTATCTCAAAAGTTCCAGGAACCTTGTAATCTTCAAGGTTAGCGTTGAGCATCCGTCCAGTTTGTGGGTCCATAATCCGTTCTTCCAGAAGTGCTTGTCCTAATCCCATGATAACGCCGCCATTTATCTGACTTTCCGTTGTTAACCGGTTAATGGCTAAGCCGCAATCTTGAACTGCAACAATCTTAAGCACTTTGACGTGCCCTGTTTGGGTATCAACTTCAACTTCAGCAAACTGCGTGCCAGCAGCTCCACCTTGTCGGAGTTCTTGATCCCAATTTCCGCCTTCACTAATGCTTTCCTGTCCGAGCAGACCTGTAGCCTGATGCCACGTAACCGTCTTTGTCCTGTCAGAAGCGACGTAGATAGTGCCAGTTCCGACACGTAGATCGTCTATCGGTGCCTTCAATAAGGGAGCGACGTGTTCAAACAACTTTTGTTTTGCTGCTGCCGCTGCGGTTTTAATAACCGGTGCAACAGATGCAGTCGTTTGGCTTCCACCACTACCGCCGGAGGGCAGTCCAGGACCGCTATCACCTATTTTTACTGAAATATCAGTGGGTGAGAGTCCCAACTCTTCTGCAACGATAATAGCGATGGCAGTCCGAATACCGGTGCCGATGTCTTGTGTGCCAGTAACTGCCTCAACGGTACCGTCAGCGTTGATAGTAATACGCGCTTGTGTGCCTCTACCGCCGCCACCGCCCCATTGACCACTACCAACACCCATGCCGCGCTTTTTAACACCTGTTCCTGAACCTGGGACGCTGTTACGACGATGCCATCCGATTTCCTGTGCGCCGAGTGTATATTGTGCTTGTCGCACCTCACTTGAGTCATTAATGCGTCGAAATTCCAGCGGATTCATTCCCAGTTTCTCAGCAAGTTCATCCATCAACGAATCCATTGCAAAAGCGCCTTGCGGGTGTCCTGGCGCACGCATTGCACGTTGACTGCCGGCATTGACTGCAACGTTAAAACGTTCAGTTCGTCTATTCGGCACATGGTAAACATAAGGTCCAGTGAAACTTGCGCCACCACCGGTACCCCCCGTGCCGTAACCACGCATATCATAAGCGATAAGCCGGCCATCGCGAGTTGCCCCCGCTTTTACATGCTGTGTCATTGAGGGTCTGTTACCCGCTACAAGGTGTTCAGCTTTCCGCGTCAACATTAATTTTACCGGTCTTCCGGTCATGCGTGACAACCGGGCTGCGGCAAGGCCTTCTGTACCAGCATTAAATTTGCTTCCAAACCCACCCCCCATGTGTTCAGTGATGACTCGGACCTGGTTCGCGGGTAGTTGGAGGTTTCTTGCAAGATCATTACGCACGCCAAAAACCGCCTGTGTAGATGCCCAAACGGTTAGGTTCTGTTCATCTGTCCACTCAACAACATTTCCGTGCGTCTCCAAACAGACATGCGTTTGGACTGGTGTGTGATAAGTGGCTTCTACTGTAACTGCAGCTTCAGCGAATCCCGCTTCCACATCACCATCTTCGTTTTTGCCGGGATTACTCTGGTTTCCCTTCCAATCATCCCGAATTTGCGGTGCGCCTTCTGCCATTGCATCCGCTTCTGTAACAACGAAGGGTAATTCTTCTAATTCAATATAAATCAACCGTAATGCGTCTTTAGCGATGTCGTCGGTTTCCGCTGCAACCGCGGCGATCTCTTGTCCTTGATAGCGGAGTTTTCTGCCAACTTCAATTAATGGAATAACCGCTTTGACCCCGGACAATTCTTCAGCACGGGTTAGATCAAGAGCTGTCACGTTTGCATGCGCAACTTCAGATCGCAGGATACGTCCGTAGAGCATTCCGGGTCTATTGATATCAAAAGTATACTTTGCTTTTCCTGTAACTTTTTCTTTACCGGACAAACGGGTAATCCGCTTGCCAATAAGTCGAGACTGACTCGCTTCTCCCCATGATGCCATCTGTTTTCTCCTTTTCAATACATAACGCGTTCATAGACTGCAACCTGATGAAGGGTTGCTTGGTCAAAACTACATCTTTTCTGAAGCGGTTTCAACTGCGTCAAAAATGAACGGGTAAGTGCCGCAACGACAAGTATTGCCTGATAAGCCATCCTTAATCTCTGCGAGCGTCGGTTTTTTGTTTTCGTTCAAGAGTGCTACTGATGAGACAATGAAACCGGGAGTGCAGAACCCACACATCATCGCATCATGTTGGATAAATGCTTCTTGCACAGGATGCAGGTCATCGCCGTTGGCGATGCCTTCTACGGTAGTAATCTGCTTGCCTTGCGCATCCATTGCGAGCATCATACATGCGTACACCGCTTTGCCATCAACCAAGACAGTACATCCGCCGCATTCACCTCTATCACAGATAAGCTTAGCACCAGTCAAATCAACACTGTTTCCACCAGTATCAGTCCCATCTCGCAAGACTGTCAACAATGTGGTACGTGCTTCAACTTCAATCTGATATGACTTCTCATTGATGTTCAACTGAATTTTTGCTGCGGAGACTGCTCCATCGGTTTGCGCTTCTGCCGTTTTCTCGTCACCGACTAAAATCGATGGCACAACGGTTGCGGCAACTGTTCCGGTACCTACGCCCTTCAAAAATTTTCGGCGCGAAATATTCGTGCCCTGTTTTTTATCTTTATCTGACATGCCTTCCCTCCTTTGCTTGTGTGTATCCAAAATAAAATAAACAATATATAAAGCCAGTACGCGATGAAAAGTCTATATTCTACAATTTTTAGTAGAATATATCACGTTTTACTTTTTTTAGCAAGTGAAAATTGTAGATAATTGAGTGGAAATTAATTTTGGAATAGGGTAACATATAAACATATTGATTCGTCTGAAAGAAAGTTTTGTTTATCGACCTTGCAAAATAAAAAGGCTGTGGATGTCTTAATAAAAATTCTGAAATATCATCACAACACTTGAGAACCATAGTAACGAACATACCTGAATCATTTTCATATCATTTAAAGTTAAAGGAGCTATCATGGCTGAAAATACTTTTGAAATTACTGACGATACGTTTGAAGGGATGGTGCTTACATCAGATACACCTGTCGTTGTTGACTTTTGGGCAGAATGGTGCGGTCCGTGCAAAATGATTGCGCCTATTTTGGAGGAACTTGCCGCCGAAAACTCGGACACTTTCAAAGTCGGAAAAGTCAACGTGGATGACAACCGTCAAACAGCAATGAAATATAGTGTGCGCAGTATTCCAACACTACTTGTTTTCAAAGATGGAGAGGTGGCGGATCAGATTGTCGGCGCAATGCCCAAAGATGCGCTCAAGAAAAAAATCTTGGATGCCATTTAATCTATCCCTCTTTATGTAGAAGCACTTAAGCCGGAGCATATACCGTTTCGGCAGGCTTCTGCAAGGGTTTCGCGGCATCAGCAACCTGCAGGCTGTTTTCCTTAACAGAGCATCATGTTTTGGCGATTTTTCTACAACACGTTTGCACTACCCATTATGTTTATCGGTTTTCACTTGGCAGCGTGTTGCAATCGCAAAATTCGGGAAGGTATTATCGGACGGAGACAAGTATTTGATACATTGACTGACCAACTCCGTGGCGCGCGAAATTTAGAAAAAACAGCATGGTTTCATTTTACTTCTGTCGGCGAATTTGAGCAGGCAAAACCGCTGATTGAAGCAATCTATACAGATGCTCGAGTTGTATTAACTTTCTTTTCTCCTTCGGTTGCACCGAATGTTGAATCCTATCAGTATGTTGACGCAGCTGTTTTTCTTCCCTTTGACACACCTCGCAACGCAGAACGTTTAATAAATCTCATCAAACCTACGTGTCTGATTTTTTCGAGATATGATATTTGGCCCAACCTTGTTTGGAAAGCATCTAAACAAGATATTCCTATCATTGTTATTGCGGGTACACTGCATGCTGGATCGAAACGTCTTGGTAGATTTGCAAGGTGCTTTTTCAGGAGTGTGCATCGATATATCACACTACATTGTGCTATTTCTGAAGCGGATGCAGATCGGTTTCAACAACTCTGCCCTTCAGAACATCAAGTTGTTGTCACTGGAGATACCCGCTATGAACAAGTTTACAGGCGAGCACTTGCGATTGAACCTAACGCTGATTTCTTTTCCGGGCAAGCAACTTTAAGCCGCCCTATCCTCATTGCTGGTAGCACATACTCAAACGATGAGAAGGTCCTATTAGAGGCACTCCAGATACTTCGTGAAGATATGCCTGAGTGTTTTCTACACTTAGTTTTAGTGCCACACGAACCAACACCTAAGCGAATAGCCGAAATTCAAGCAGAATTGAATAAGCGAAAATTGACTTTTCGTTGCCTTTCAAAGCTTGAAAGCGATGCAAATTTGGAAAAGATAGATATTCTTATCATTGATGCAGTAGGGCTTTTAGCAAAGTTGTATCAGTTAGCGGATATAGCATTTGTCGGCGGGAGTTTTCACGGTAGTGTTCACAATGTGATGGAACCTGCTGCAATGGCGAAACCGGTTCTCTTTGGACCGACTATCCAGAATTCTTATGAAGCATCTTTGTTACTGAAGAGTGGCGCGGCAAAACTCGCGCGGACACCTCAACAGATTGCAGATATCCTTACAGAATGGTTAAATGACGAAGAAAAACGCACAAAAGCTGGAAATATAGGAAAGCAATTAATTGAGGAAAACATTGGCGCGGTAGAACGGACTTTGACATATTTACGGAAATATGTGTAAAACGTTATGAGCAGCTTAACTTATCAGGAACAGGATCCTCAATATTTTCAACGTGGTGGAACGGTTCCTGTTTCCGATTGTGTCTGGTAGCGAATTGTTAACATTGGACGTATCTTTTCATCTGCATTCTCTTTTGAAGAGAAAACGATAGGCGCACTACCATCCCGCAAAGCAAAAAGATAACCGTAGTTGTAATCAGGATTTTTTACCCAAAAACGGACAGCATCGGTAATTAAATCACCTTTGAAAGTCCAATGTTTTCCTGCTTCTTCAATCTTGAAAACACCATCAATTCGATGCGCGACATCCTCAGAACCGTTATAATCACTCTCATTATCACCATCTATTCCTGTCAACATGGCTTGTGCGGGCGGTTTATTCCATGGCAAGTTGCGATGTAATGCGCTGTTATAGGTAAGTTCGTTCTCTTTTGCACGATCTGAGGTGCCTCTGCCTTCCCGCCACGGAAGCAAAACACGGCGAAGAATAACAGTCTGAGCAGTATCAGAATCAGCTTGCTGTGTGTGTAGACTGATTGATGCCTCTATGACCTGTTTCGGTTCACGGATGCCCATATCTTCAAATGCATCAAATAGGTCAAAAGCCACAAAGAAGACGCTTCCCGTTGGATTACATAAAAGGGTTGTTTCAGCACCAGCGTTGTTGTTGCGTGTTTTACGGTCTTTATTGACAATCAGACTGGTATCCTGCAAACCACCCGAAAATGTTACTGAGTTTCCAGCACCGAAAGTTATCTCGTTTTCAGCAGGTAGTGTTATGTCCATCTCCATTTGTGTATTTTGCATTGTGAGGCGATAAGTTTTCTCTATTTCTAACGGAGAAGTAATTAGCAGCACACGATTCAGACGCTTATCAAGCCACGCGAATTCTATTTTTATATTTGGCGCAATCTGATAGAGTTCAACGTTTTCAGCAGTTTCTGTTTGCAGCTTGCCATCAAATTGAAGTTGAATCGCTGTTTGTGAAAGTGGGATAGCCTTCAACAGTTTAGGAACATTTTCTGCTTGATGACTCTCTGACACCAAAAACGTAAAAAACAGAATACATACAAATGAAAAGTAAGACTTCACGCTGAACCTCCAAAATTAATCTACATCCATCGTAATAAGCACCGCATTAAGTACCTCCCGCTCCCGCTGTCCGGAAGGTTTATTGACAACTTTATCATTCACAACAAATGTACTTGAGGAACCACCATCGAGATTAATCGCTTCTGTCGCGCCGAGTTCAATGAGTATACTGGCGAGTTCGTAGAGTGTTAAGCCGGTGCTATATTTGGGCTGTCGTCCATCAGCGACAACTAAAAACAGAGTGTCGGCATTGTAAGCGAGCGCGGTTCGTGGTTCATGGCTTAGGTTTAGTTCCTGGCTGCGTTTACCAGGAATATGTTTTTTTTCTTTACGGTGCATATCCGCAAGTTTCTGATTTATTTTGCCATTTTTGAGAAGACGGAGTCGTCCGCCAATTGCATGCTGAACTTGATTCCACTCAGGTGGTGAAAGAGACACAGTGAGTTTGCCGCCTGTTCCAGGATTGAATTGGGAAACGCCAGCATCCTTTATCCGAGAACTAATCCAGAGAACAGCGCTATCTTTGGAAATGGGACTATTTCCATCATTCGAAACTTTTTCTACTTGATAGAGGTGTGCATAGTTTGGTGTTAAGGGCAGTGGAAGTCCACTCAGGACTATCTCTTTGCCTCTACGGCGGTTGGTCCGCGTCGATTCACCGAGGCGTGGGGTGTAAAGCGTTACTTGACATCCATCCAGTCTGCGCTGATTTATACATCCGAGCGGCAGCGTGTACGTCCCTATCTGGACGCTTGCCTTCATTTGCACAGGCGTGCTTAAGAATTCGCCAGATTCAGTTACACCGAAGCATGCTTCCGTATCCGTTGGTTGTGTGATGAGTTCACCATCTTGGATATGCAGGTTTTCTAAAACGCCTCCGTAACCTCGCATATCACCCAGAACACCGAAACCACCATTAACTGCCACAACAACGCGCCGATCACCTTGTTGTGAACGGCGTTTTGCCATAGAACGCACAGTCTCTTTTCCAAGAACCTGCGAATTTCCGAGGGCAACCTCAAAGTGCAATGTTGAATCATGGCGCGACATCTCAGCAACATAGAGGATACATGTTTCAACATCCCAGTCGTAACGGTAAACATTGAGTCCATCCGACAAGTCAGGAAAGAGTTGCGTTTTCTTTCCGCCTGCTTGTGACAGGGTACTAATTAGACACAGTAATAATATGAAGGTGCACAATCGTTGTGTAAATCGCATTCTCACTCCTTATGGACGACAGATCTCAACGGCAAAATAGGTAATCGGTTGTTCTATCGGTGGGTGCAGTTTTTTGACGGTAAGATGGACGGTATCTATAGGAAATTGTTTTAAAATTTCTGCTGCTATTGTTTCTGCAAGTGCCTCAATTAGTTGAAACGATTGTTGTGTGCCAATGCCAACAATGAGATCGACGACACTGGCATAATCAATTGTATTCTTAAGGGTGTCGGTCTTGCCAGCGTTCACAAGCGAGCAACGCAATGTCGCATCAATTTCGTAATGTCCACCGACCTGCCGCTCCGCTTCAGGTACACCGTGGTGCCCGTGAAATCGAATTCCTTTTATGATAATACTATCCATGTTTGCCACTATGCTTTCTGGTCCATATCTGTTTTTATTTTATCAGATAATTCGCCAAAATTCAACGCTAATTTGACCTCTCCGCACGTTGACAGAGTGCGTCTCTTTTTTTGTTTCTATTTCTCCAAAAAATTCAATAGAACCTAAAAATACCTTGGTTCATGTGAAAAAATAATAATTGACTTTCATATCAACTTACAGTATAATAAAAGTACAGAGCGAAAAAGATATGGGTTCCCATAGTAACGGGGCTTTAAATTCCCGAAGGAAAAAAGATGGCAACAATCGTAAAACACAATGCAACAGGCAAGAATTACTGTTTACTCGGTACAGGTTTTGGTGTTTTCCAATCCTCAAAACCAAACATGTTTTTGGGAAATTGGTTAGCAGACGTAGATGAAGGTCAATACGCAATGGCATGTGTCTGTGATAGCACAGGAAAAATTAGCTGGATACAAGCCGAAGACGTTACTGTTGTTAGTATCAACGGACAAGACATCCACAGTTTACCACTCGCGTAACTGAATCACATTTCTAACATCCTAAGAGAGGGCAATCTCTCCAACCGTTTTTCTACTCACGAAAGGAAACTTTTTATCGAATGGATTTACAGCAAATTAATATTAAGGTTTTTACTACCGAAGATAGCACGGTTAACTACACTAACTTCATCAAGGTTTTCAACCGTTGGATAGAGGAGGCTGATTCTGACGACTATCTGAACTATGCCGACTATTCACATGTTGATGCGGGACCGGGCGTGCTATTGATTCTGAAGCAAGCCAACTATAGCATTGACAACGCCTATCATCAACATGGATTTCTCTACAACAGAAAGCATGATATGGAAGGTGATAACGCAGAAAAGATTCGCCAAGCACTCACTGAAACACTCTCTAAATGTGAACTACTTGAAGCATCGGAAGAATTGGAAAACGCTATCCATTTCAACGGTTCAGACATTCTGTTTATGATAAACAATCGTCACGTTGCACCGAATACAGCAGAAACAGCGGAGAAAATTCAGGCAGACCTTGAACCTGTGCTAAAACAGATGTACGGGAGCGATGCTTTCACAATAGAACGCACCTCTGAGGACACACGCGAACGTTTCGCTCTCCGAATCTCAGCGAATTCAGACAAACCAATCTCAGAACTCATCTCCAATCTTGGAGGATAAGATGCTTAACTTTACAAATGAACAGATTGAGCGGTACAGTCGACATATTATCCTCAAAGAGGTCGGCGGGATGGGACAGACGAAGCTACTTGAATCAAAAGTATTGCTTATCGGTGCGGGCGGGCTCGGTTCGCCTATCGGAGTTTACCTCGCTGCGGCGGGGGTTGGCACGCTTGGCATAATTGATGACGACGTGGTTGACCTCAGCAATTTGCAGCGCCAAATTCTACACGGTACCAGTGATATTGGTATTCCAAAAACGAAATCCGCAGAAGCTACTATCACAGAGATGAACCCAGATGTCAAGGTAATCCCTCACAATGAACGGATCAACTCGGAAAACGTTTTTGAAATACTGGAACAGTATGATCTGATTGTGGATGGGTGCGACAACTTTCCGACGCGCTATCTCCTCAACGATGCGTGTGTTATGCTTGGTAAACCGATTGTGCACGGCAGCATTTTCCAATTTGAAGGACAAACAACCGTGCTTTATCCGGGTAAAGGTCCGTGTTATCGATGTATCTTTCCCGAACCACCACCGCAAGGTATGGCACCGAGTTGTCAAGAGGCAGGTGTCTTCGGCGTGTTACCCGGTATTATCGGCACAATTCAGGCTGTTGAAGCGATTAAAGTCCTTTTAGACATTGGTGAGTCGTTGATTGGAACTCTCCTACTTTTCAACGCGCTCACAATGGATTTCAAACGGCTGAAACTCCGTCAAGATAACGATTGCCCGATGTGCGGTGAAAACCCTACCATTAAAGAGCTCATTGACTATGAGGAATTTTGTGAAGTGCGGTGGTAAGTGCAGATGCCAATTAGTTTTCCTACATTAAAAAGGGTAAAGGTATTATTCCAATCCCCACTCCTTGCGGAGTTCCGCCATCGGTCTGTAACTCACACCTTTGTTGTAAAAATTACCGAGCCAACTGCCATCTTCACGGAAAAAGAAGCGATTATCCTTCTCTTCGCGGGCAAGTTGGTATCGCGTATCAATACTGATACGATAGCGGTCAGAGCGATTGGGAGCGCTGCTGTGCATCATGTAAAGCCCAAAAATAATAACGTCACCCGGTTGGAAATGTGCTGTTCCCAACGTGAATCCGAATTTCTCAACCATCTCACACGGATCGGTACTGAACACGGCTTCTGTCAAATCGCGGTCCATATCGGTCGCGCCATAAGTGGACTTCAATAGATCGTGCCGATGGGAACCGAGGCAAATAACAAGAGGCCCATTTTCCAAACCGATATCTGTCAATGCACTCCACATCGTGTAGCGATTTTGTGTGCCACGCCCAACGTAAACGCTATCGTAGTGAAAATGGTTATGTCCTCCCTTCGCCATGCAGCGGAGCCATCGTTTGTCAAAAGTAATGACTGGACCTCCGAGGAATTCTTTGTAGAACTGCATTGTTTGCGGGCTATCCACAACATCAAGAATCGGTTTGGCATGCGCCACCTCAGTTTGTCGAAAGAAGCTAAACGTCCGATTCGTTTTGCCGATGATACCTTCTTCAACTGGGGTATCTGGCTTCAACCCGCCGCGTTGCGCAATGGCTTGTAATGTCCAATGTGCAGCTTTCTCTGCATCCTCCCGTGGATGGAAACCTCGAATAAAGAGATATCCATCTTCATGTATCTTTTTGTGCAACGCACCAAGATTATTGAGAAGTGAGGTGGAATCTGCTAATTCTACGATCTCCTCACCAAAATGAAAACGGTGCTCACCAAATTCAAAAGGTGTTCCCGTTGGGATTTTTTTCGGTTTGTTCAATGTCTTCATATCTTCACAGAGTTATAGTAAATCTAAAACATGTGGATACTTCAATGTACAACGTATCTCGCCCTCCACTGCTGGCGAGGCGGGGAATGCCTAAATGGCATTCATACCGTTGATTTCTTCCTAACCTCGCTAATGTCCAAGTAATTGTGGATTTTACTATAAGACAATCTCAATCATAATTACTCGGTCGATGATCACCGAGGAGCCTTCTCTGTTGAGGATTCGCTTGGGCGAGAATGGATTCGTCAAACTGAAATTTATTCAGATAAGGTGGGTATTTCTGTGTAATCATCCGCTGCGCATAATGGACTTGCAAGAGGTAACGGGTCTCGTCAGTTGTATTCGCAGAACCGCGGTGCCAGACTTCACTACGGAAAAGTACCACGTCTCCCGCATTACATAAGATGCTTTCTTCAGTCCGTCCTTTCCACTCGGTTTGTCCACTTGGAGAACATCCAGAAAAATGACTACCTGGGACAAACTTCGTCGGCCCCAATTCCTCGTACATATTATTGAGATAGTAATGGGCAGTGGTGATGAAGATTGGGATTTTGACGCGTGGATCAGAACGAACATCTGCAGGTAGTGGGACTGGTAGCCAATCGGTATGTAACCCCTGATCTGGTCGTCCCGGTCCTGTTAGCCACGATTGCATACCGATGCAATGACAATCCCCACCGTGCGTCGCCTCAGCTACCTCAATAATCGGTGATTTGTCAAGGAATTGGAGATATAACGGGTCCCGATTAAACGAGTTGTTGATGATTTTGTTGAGGAATTTTCCGCCATTTTGAGGTGTTTGGTGTGTATCAAAGCACTCTGGAATCGCCTGTAAGCGATCCATAGTCGCTCGCAATTCCGAGATTTCATCGGGATCAAGCACGCTGGGGAAATAGACATACCCATCCCTTTCCAGTGCTTCAACTTGGCTTTCTAAGTCGTTATAGGCGACGAGTGAGAGAACTTTCGGCATTTTCAATACTCCTTTGGGACGATGGTAACGTTTCAACGCTTATTGTATATAATACCAATTCTAAAAAATAAAATTTCATTAGGAAATTCTAAGACTTATCGGACTTCATACTTTGATGTCTGAAAAATAACGGACACAGAGACCCACACAACGATAAGATAAAATGTCAACCGCTCTACTTTCGCTTGAGTTCTCCCCACTGAGTTGTGAGTTTTTCTATTGGTGAAACCGCATGTGCATCATCACGTATCCAATCTACAGAAACAGGTTTCCCCAGAAGGTGATCAGCCAATTGCATTATTTCACCGGTTCCGATATGATATTTATAAAAATTATATGTGGAACATACGTTAATAATATTCCTTTCAAGTAACCTTAATATTTTACACGCGCCGAAAACGAGAGATTTATCGTTATCCATCCAGTCAATGCTGCTAGCTTTTAATTCCTTCGGTATCCCGTCTAATTCACGCAATTCTCTGGTATTCAGATCGTAAATGAAATAGTGGAATCCCTGGGGCATTGCAACTGTAGCAGGCCCAAACTTTTCAGCTTTATATCGGCATTCCATATACACTATTCTTTTACCATACCGTGCCCATCTCGGAATACGTCTGTCAATAATCAATCCATCACGATGTGCTGATGGTAACAGCGGACTACGGTTACTGCCATCTGCGTTCATAATCCAAATATTTGAAACTTTTTTAAGTACATTTGGCACATATTCTGTATATACAATATATTTACCATCTGGCGACAAATCAGGTTTAATTAGGAGTGAATCTCCAATTTTTCTGATCTCACCGCTTTCAAGATCCATCACTCTGGCACCCTTATTATTCCTGACAAAAAGGATAGACTTGCCGTGCGGTAAAAATGAAGGATAAATGTCAGTAAAAACATCATTTAAGCCTGTGAGTTGCCTGATATTATCGCCATCGGCATTTATTAGGAAAATGTGTTTACCTTGTGGTTTATATGGAACTTGCCATCTACTAAACAGGATATGTTTTCCATCCGGTGACCAACGGGCACTTAGAGCCCCTCGTGTATCGGCAAGTAGTGTTATGTTCTTACCATTATCGTCCATGACATAGACACCGTTAGGGTTTTTACCAACAATACCATCATCTATCAAACTATAAACAATTTTAGCACTTACAACATTTGAAAAAAGCAGTAGCAAAAGGCAGAAGGTGGTCAAAAAGAAACGCATTGTAATCTCCTTGATGTGATATATGACACCATAGCAGATAATATCAATTAACATTATTTTAACATTAGTGTAAGAAGAAGTCAACAAATCGTGTGTCGGGGTTATTTATAGTAAAACTTACAATTAATGGGACACTTCTGTATCGCAACCTGTTAGGGGGCAGACTAACATGCACAACCTAACAGGGTGTGCTACAACTTCTCTTGTCTGTTATGTTTCTGAAACAGGTTTATTGAAAGTGTCCTAATAATTTCAAAGTTCACTATAGTTTTAGGATTTTTGTTCAATATTATTCCCAAATGTTAATTTTGTTATGGGTTTGTCCTCATATCGTCTGAACCAGGATTTTCAAGATTATAGGATTATCAAGATGGGTTTTTTGTGGATTTAGTGTCTCTGGGCATGTTTTTCGTCCGCGTTTGGAGCAGGATAAGGGTTGATGGGTAGCACTCAAAAATCCTGGAAATCCTCTTATCCTGCAAATCCTGGTTCAGACAATAAACAATGATACAACTAAAACTTATGTCCATTCTGATTCAAAATCTAAACTTCAAGTTAACCTTAATGACAGGACTTACGCATTTCCCTTGAATGAAGATTAATTTTTAATTCGGTCCTTTTCTGTCCAATGCAGGTGTGTCCCCTGCTGGCGAGGCGGGGAATGCCTAAATGGCATTCATACCGTTGATTTCTTCCGAACCTCGCCCCATTACCGATTCATTTCTTAAACTTCATATAAAGGGGTTAGAGGGATTAAAAAGTCGGCATTTCAACGATTTAACCCTCTTATCAGGGACTTTATAGTCCAAACCACAATTACCTGGACATTGGCGAGGTTAGGAAACCTCGCCAGCGCGAGCGTGTAGGATTGTTCATTAAGATGTCCACATATTTTCGGATTTTACTATAAGAAAAAATGCGTAAGTCCTGCCTTAATGACTAAGAATTCTTAAAACTAAATAACCCTGATCGTGTGTAAAGTGTACTGCCATCGGAAATTCGATCCACTCTCTAAGACAAGATTGTGGTATAATATCCATCTACTAAAAAGGAGTATCCGATGGCGAAACGAAAACGAAGAAACTTCACCGCCGAGTTTAAAGCCGAAGTTGTTCTTGAGGCACTGAGCGGTCAAAGTTCACAAGCGGAATTGTGTCGTAGACACAACCTCAGCGATGAACAACTCTCAAAGTGGAAGCGGCAACTTCTTGAAAATGCAGCGACCCTCTTTGAACCCACTGATAAGCAGTCTGATGCTAATATGGAACGGATCGCACCCCTTGAACAACTCGTTGAGCGGTTGACCGTGGCACTTGACATCCAAAAAAAAAAGCCTCAACTTGGTTGAGCTAACCCCAATGGAGCAGCGAGAAATGGTTGAGGCACTGCAGACAGACTATTCGGTTCGGCAGATATGTGAGACACTCGGTTTCAACCGAAGTAATCTCTATTATCACCCGAAAAGCACCCCTTCCGAAGTGGGTCTCCGAGAGGAAATAGAGGCACTCTCTCTGCGGTATCCGACATACGGTTATAGGCGTATCAAAGCGTTACTGGTGTCTAAAGGATACTCTGTCGGTTATAGGCGTGTGTCGCTCGCTTGATGAAAGCTGCGAACCTCTCAGTCGCAGTCAAGCGTGCCTGTCAAACCACGCACTCCCTTGACGATGTGCGTCCTTGGGGTAATCGCCTTGAAAACCTTATCTTTTTTTGAATCTCTTGGTAATACGCTCCCAATCGGTTAAAATCGTGTCCAAATTCAGCAGAGATTTTACGCCGCATTTCGCGTACTTCTTCCATGATGCTGCATTCCGTACCTGATTCACGGAGTTCTTGAATTGAATCAGTTTGTGGAATGTTTGTACAATTCATCGGTTTCTCCATTGTCTATATTGAGATTGCTGCCTCACGGACCTTATGCCTTTTGCTCTACCATGCTGGAAAGGATACCGAGAATTTTGTCACATTGTACGATTGAGTAGATTGTCATATCAATGTGCAAGCATTTTTCTTCCAATTTGAGGAATTGCCACTCTGTTCCTGTAGTGGCAGCCCCATAAATACGCAAGATGTCATTCCCTTTATCAGCGTTAAAACGTTGTGCGGCGAGCATCTCCGCGGCACACTGTCCGAGCCCGAACTTCGGGTCTTCCTTCTTTGCCTCAACAAGAATAATGATGGGTGCTTCCAAATAAAATTGTTCTGGTGACAAACTTACAAGAAAATCGGATACGCCCGTTAATCCTTTTTCAACATCAACGTTGAAATCTATACCTGAAAAGAAACTGATACGATGATCAAATTGCTCTAATAGTTCAAACAGAACATTCGCGACAATTAATTCTGAGCGCGCCTTCTCTGTGCCTATAGCGGCAGCTACCGGGACCTTTTTCTCTAATACTATTGTGAGAATTTCACTCGGTACCATCGGTTCCATATCGGAAAAAATGCCTATGGACCGAACTGTTTCTAACTGAAATTCTTTTTGGACTGTTTCTAAGGTGAAATTGCTGTAAGCCATTGCGTTAACCCTCCTACAGTTCTTTACGCCTTTTGTTCCACCATGCTGGAAAGGATACCGAGAATTTTGTCACACTGTGCGATTTGGTAAGGTTCTATATCAACATATAGACTTTCCCCTTCCAATTTGACGAACCGCCAATCTGTCCCCGAAGTGGTAGCTCCATAAATACGGAGAATGTCATTCCCTTTTTCCGCATTAAAGCGTTGTGCAGCAAGCATCTCAGCGGCACACTGACCAAGACCGACCGTCAGATCTTCCTTCTTTGCCTCAACAAGAATAATGACAGGTGCTTCTAAATGAAGCTGCGCAGGTGATAAACTGATCAGAAAATCGCAAACACCCGTTAATCCTTTTTCCGGATCAACGCTGAAATCAATCCCCGAAAATAAACTGATACGGTGTTCAAACCTTTCACGCAATTCAACAAGAACATCTGCAACAATTAACTCTGAGCGTGCCTTTTCTGTATTTATGGAGGCAGCTAACGACACCTTTCTCGCCAATGCTGTTGTGAGGTGTGTACTCGGATCCACCGGTTCTATTCCAGAGAAAACTCCTAAAGTTTCAAATTTTTTTAGTTGAAATTCCGTGCGTACTGTTTCTAAGGTGAAATTGCTATAAGCCATTGCTTTAATCCTCCTTCCACAAAATTATTATAACAAATTATGCCGCCGTATGTCCAATTTTATCTGTGCAACCGTGAATGTTTTATCTTTGAGTCAGATAGTTACACTGAGATATTAAAGCTTTCTTTCACTTACGACGGAATCTTTTAAATTGTTTCATACCTTAGTTGTCCACGTTATCCTCACTGACAAAGTTTTTTAAAACCGAAAGACCAAGCCTTTCAGATGCTTCTTCTTGCGAGAGTTCATCAACATCACGCAATTTACGATCCATTGCTCGCCTACGAACCCCAACTTCATCAATAGTTCTAGAAACTGTATTTACTTGACGTTTCAGCGTAGCCAGGACATTGCCAAACTTACCAAACTCGGTTTTGACAGCAGCAAGAATATCCCAGACTTCACTAGTATGCTTCTCAATTGCCAAGGTTTTGAAACCTACACGAAGACTATTCAAAAAAGCCGCGAGGGTAGTAGGACCAGTGACAACAATTCGGTGGAGTTGCATGAGTTCCGTGACAAGTGCAGGTATCCGGAGTACCTCCGCGTAAAGCCCTTCAGTCGGTAAGAACATTACGGCAAATTCTGTTGTATTTGGAGGATAAATGTATTTTTCTTGAATTTTTTTAGCTTCGGTTCGCACTGTTCGTATCAGTGCTTGAGTTGCTTCTTGTTCAGTATCAGCATCAGAAGCCTCAACCAACTTTTCGTAATCTCCAAGTGGAAACTTAGAATCAATTGGTAACCATATACACGAATCTTTGTCGTAATCATTCCCCGGAAGGCGAACGGCGTATTCAACCATTTCAGGAGCATCTTCGCGGAGTTTGACATTCGTACCATACTGATCTGGCGTAAGAATTTCTTCAAGGAGTGTACCAAGTTGGTATTCTCCCCATATTCCTCGGGTTCTGACATTCGTTAGAACACGTTGAAGATCATCAACACCTTTTGCAAGGTTTCGCATTTCCCCAAATCTACGTTGTACGGCCTCTAGGCGTTCACTTACAATCTTGAAAGATTCACCAAGTCGTTTTTCCAATGTTGATTGAAGTTTCTCATCAACTGTCTGACGTATTTGATCCAGCTTACTCTCATTTCCTTCCAGCAAAGATTTGAATCTCGTATCAACAGTATTTCTGACGTTTTCAAGTTGATTAGTGACGGTGTTGGTTACAGTCTGTTGGCTTCCTCTAATCTCATCTTTGATAGCTTTCTCTGACTTGGATAAATCCTCCCGAAAAAAACGTAATTCGTCTCGATCTTTCTTCGTAAGCAAAAGACGCTTGAGTACCAAAACGAGAATTGTAAGATTAACTAATAACAATGCTGTAATAATCCATAGTAAACTTTGAATCATGTTAATTTCCTTTACTTATTACTTTTTGTGCCTGTTATTCCCAATGGATTCCCATGAGATTGGAGATTGTTGAAAACATCACACCAGCTAAGATGCCTTTGTGATTATAGTGGATATAATTATTTTGCTCGGTGATTTTTCACCAAAAGATTCTTTGGTAATCTATTGCTTTAAAATTTTCATCTCTTGTGTTTAGACTCCTCCGTTGGGCGTATCTGCAAACTTGTATTTTCCAGATTTCCGCATTTCGTTCTCTAATTCTTGATAATACGCTACCAATCGGTTAAAATCGTGCCCAAATTCAGCAGAGATTTTACGCCGCATTTCGCGTACTTCTTCCATGATGCTGCATTCCGTACCTGATTCACGGAGTTCTTGAATAGAATCAGTTTGTGGAATGTTTGTGCGATTCATCGGTTTCGCCATTGTCTATATTGAGAGTGCTGCCTCACGGACCTTATGCCTTTTGTTCCACCATACTTGAGAGGATGCCAAGGATTTTGTCACACTGTACGATTGAGTAGATTGTCATATCAATGTGCAAGCACTTTTCTTCCAACAGAACATTGGCGACGATTAATTCTGAGCGTGCCTTCTCTGTGCCTATAGCGGCAGCTACCGGGACTTTTTCGCTAATACTATCGCGAGAATTTCACTCGGTACCATCGGTTCCATGTCGGAAAAAATGCCTATGGACCGAACTGTCTCTAACTGAAATGTCTTCCGAACTGTTTCTAAGGTGAAATTGCTATAAGCCATTGCGTTACACCTCCTAAAAAGTAGTATAACAAATTATACCTTGACGGGTCTAATTTATCTACGTACCCCCAAGTTGCTACCTATAAGATTTTAGACATGTAGAACCGTTTTTAATGGAAAATAGTTCATTATAGGTGAAATATTGTAGAGCAAACTGTTAGTTTGCGGACGAATATGCACAATCTAACAGATTATGCTACATAAGTGGCAACTTAGGTTATTTTAGAGAGTGGTCTAAATTTCTGATGGTAGTACAAACGGTTGCTTAATCATGACGTAATGCTTCTGTGGGGGCAAGACTTGCAGCCTTGTTTGCTGGATAAATTCCAAAAAATATACCAATAAACGCGGAAACACAGAAAGCAATCACTGCTGCCTGAACAGATACAACGGCAGGCCAAGTTGCATCTTTAATCATGAATTTTGAGATAACCCAACCTGAACCGGTGGCAAGTGCACTACCGATAAAAATACCGATAAGTCCACCACATACGCTTAAAACAATCGATTCAATCAAAAATTGGATTAGAATGTCGGTACGTCTTGCACCGATGGATTTACGTAAACCGATTTCACGAGTTCTCTCTGTTACGGAAACTAACATGATATTCATGATACCGATACCACCGACGAATAGGGCAATACTGGCGACAGCACCGAGAAGTATCTGAACAATTCGACTGACATTGCCTACCTGTTTTATTATCTCCTTAGCAGTGAAAAAATCAAAATATTTTTCATCGCCATGTTGTTGTCTAAAGGCAACTTTGATTTCAGCGACAGCTTGTTCAACTTTTTCATAACTTTCCGCTACTGCAAACAGCATGATCCAACCTTTTCTTTTTCCGATAAAGTGGGTGCCCATTGTAGAGATCGGCATAATTACTCTATTATCCCACCCCTCGCTTGCCATCTTATTGCCTTTTGCCTCCATGACTCCGACGACGGTGAAACGTTTCCTATCAATTCTCAACTCACGCCCAATTGGATCCTCCATCTCAAAAAAGTCTTTATGTACTTCAGAACCGATCAAACAAATAGGGTCTCCACGCTCCATATCGTCCTCAGTAAAAAAACGCCCTTCTTTAACGTACCAGTTATTGACATCTTGAAAATAGGGGGTAACACCATGCACTTGGAGAGATTGATTTACGTGTCTGTGTGATACGCGGCGTACCATACCAGATTGTGCAGCCGCCGTTTTAATAGATGGACAGGTTTCAAGTATAAAAGCGAGGTCTTGATATTCAATGTATTCGGGATGCTTATTTTCCATATATGAACCATCTGCTTTGCGAATATGTTCTTTCCGGAAGCAGACTATCATACCTGCACCGCCGACCCGTTCCAATTCTATCAGAATGAGGTGTTCGGCACCGCCACCGACCGAAACAACGGCAACCACAGCCGCAATGCCGATGATGATTCCAAGCGTTGTAAGCACGGAACGTAACTTGTTTCGTCTGAGTGCTGCTAAGCCAACACTGATGCCTTGTGTAATCTGCATGGTTCAAATTCGCGTAAAGATTACTGCTACTCAGGTTTCATGGATTCTCCGCGTAGCAGAAATGCTCGTATATCATACCTTCCTGGACGTTCAACGGGTAAATCACCGTTTTCAATCATCAGATCTAATGGGTTTGCATGTGTTCGCAGTGGCAATTGGACCACTTCGTGCATACGTGCGGATTCATAAATCGCCATGATAATCTCAATAGCAGCCCGACCATGTTTCGCTTCTCCACGGTGCTCCGGTCCACCATCAAGCCATTCCACTAATTCTTTTGCTTGCGCAACGTGTTGATTAATCCCATCAGAAGGGCGTTCTTCCCAATCCGTAGATTTATTATTGAGCAGACGAACGCGTCCTTCTGTCACGTCTGCAATGCCATCTGCGCCGTAGACGATACCGCCTTGATAGTTAGGTCTGCCAATTTCTTGAAGTAACATGCCAATGCATCCGTTCGAAAATCCGACAATACCTGCACTCCGATCTTCAATCTGAATATCGCGTTCATAACGTTCGGTTTTGCGTTCAACGTTGCCAATGACCCATTGTGGGGCGGGGTCACTTAGTACATACCGCATCATATCAAAGAGGTGGGAACAGTCATTCAACAATCCTTGTCCACCGTGGCAGATAATTTGTCGTGGTTCACCAATGGCACCTTCAGCGATGAGGTTGCGTGCATCTGTCCAGGCAGAATTAAACCGACGTTGATGACCGATTACAACTTTAACACCGTTTCGGTTCGCAGCGATTAACATCTCATCACACTCACCGAGACTGACACCCATCGGTTTTTCACAAAGAACAGCTTTTGGACTTCGGGCACACGCTGCAATTGTCATCGGCGCGTGAAGTTTGTGCCACGTAGCAACACTGACAATATCAAGATTTTCGTTATCCAGCATCTCACGTGGATCCAAATAACAGTTTTCTTTTGCTACATCGTAGGTGTTTGCGAACTTGTCAAGAGCAGCTGGAACGGGATCCGCGAGTGCGACAATTTCTGTCTGTTCAACACCCTGATAACCGCGAGCATGGGCATTGGCAATGCCACCACATCCAATAATTCCAACCCGATATTTTGATGCCATTTTCTTCTCCATAAGGATAGGCACGCTAAAAAGCGCGCCTATCCGATTATTTCTAAAGTGAAACTACTGATTCGCTTGGACAATTTCTGCTTGTGTTTTGCCGAAATAGGAGGTAACCTCAACGAGGTCAAGGATATTTACCTCTCCATCCATGTTTACATCACCAGCAAGACCTTCACCAGATTCACCGATTTGGTTTGCAACCAACACTAAATCCTGGATATTCACCGTCCCATCGGCATTGATATCCCATGGTACTGGTTCTATCGTAGTTACGGTTGTGATTTCAGCAGTTTTTGTGGTATCACCTTGTGAGGTAGCCGTAACTTTGATTTCATATTCACCCGGTTTTGTAAAGAAATCACCTGTAGCTTTAAATGTTATCTCAGCAGAAGCACCAGCGGCAAGCGCAATCTTTAACTGACCCATTGGCACTTGATCGTTTGATTGACTGAACGATCCGAGAACACTCCCTTCAATCCCAACTTCGGCAGAAGAACCAAGCACTATTGTATCGTCAGTATTACCGGTATTTGTGACTGTCAATGTATAACCGACACCTGCAAGTGTATCCATGGTTGCACCTTTCAGGTCGCCTTTACCTATCAACGTAACCCCGTAAACGGGCAGAATAGTTGTGGTCGTTGTAACTTCAGCGGATTTTGTGGTATCCCCTTGCGAGGTAGCAGCAACTTTCACTTCGTAATCACCTGCGTTTGCAAGCACATCACCAGAGATAGTCAATACCACTTCTGCTGAAGCACCGGACGCAAGCGACACAGATGTTTGGCTCAAGGTAGCAGCCTCATCTGATGCGGCTAAATCTATGACATCCTCAGTGTTGCCTGTGTTTGTGATTGCGAGCGTATAACTGATGCCTTCGCTTGCATCCGATGTTTCGGATGTCAAATCACCCACACCTACTAACATTACCTCGTAAACGGGGGTAATAGTTGTGGTCGTAGTAATCTCAGCGGATTTCGCGTTATCGCCTTGTGAGGTTGCTGTAACTTTGATTTTGTATACACCCGATTTTGTAAGGAGATCACCCGTTACTTTAAATATAACTTCAGTAGAAGCACCAGAAGCAAGCGTAATCTTCAGCTGGCTGGTTGAGAGGTCTTGATCTTTAGATTTTCTGAATGATCCGAGGACGCTCCCTCCAATTCCGACTTCTGCCGAAGAACCGAGTACTATCGTATCTTCCGTATTGCCAGTGTTTGTAACTTGAAGCGTATAAGTAACACCTTCACTTGCATCCAATGTCTCGGTTGTCAAGGCGCTTATACCTGCCAACATCACACCATAAACCGGTAGAATAGTCGTAGTCGTTGTAACTTCAGCAGTTTTTGTGGTATCTTTTTGTGAAGTCGCCGTAACTTTGATTTCATATTTACCCTGTTTTGTAAAGAAATCACCTGCAGCTGTAAATGTCACCTCAGCAGAAGCGCCAGCGGCAAGTATTATTTCTAACTGACCCATTGACACTTGATCGTCAGATTGGCTGAACGATCCGAGAACATTACCTTCAATCCCAACTTCTGCCGAAGAACCGAGTACTATCGTATCGTCAGTATTACCGGTATTTGTGACTGTCAATGTATAACCGACACCTGCAAGTGTATCCATGGTTGCACCTTTCAGGTCGCCTTTACCTATCAACGTAACCCCGTAAACGGGCAGAATAGTTGTTGTCGTTGTAACTTCAGCAGTTTTTGTGGTATCCCCTTGTGAGGTAGCAGCAACTTTCACTTCGTAATCACCTGCGTTTGCAAGCACATCACCAGAGATAGTCAATACCACTTCTGCTGAAGCACCGGACGCAAGCGACACAGATGTTTGATTCAAGGTAGCAGCCTCATCTGATGCGGCTAAATCTATGACATCCTCAGTGTTACCTGTGTTTGTGATTGCGAGCGTATAACTGATGCCTTCGCTTGCATTTGCCGTTTTAGTTGTCAAATCGCCTATACCTATTAACGTTACACCGTAAACCGGAAGATTAGTAGTTGTAGCAATAATCTGGGCAGTTTTTGTCCCATCACCTTGTGAGGTTGCTGTAACTGTAACGTCATATTTCCCGGCAGTCGCAAGCACATCACCAGATACTGTCAATGTCACTTCTGTTGAACCATCTGAGGCAAGCGATATAGATGTCTGACTCAATGTAGCAGCATCATCTGACGTTGTTAAATCTATTATGTCGTCGGTGTTGCCTGTGTTTATAATGCGAAGTGTATAATTGACGCTATCATCTGCATCGACTGTACTCTTAGCCAATGCACCAACACCATTTAACATTACACCGTAAACCGGCAAAATAGTCGTAGTCGTTGAAACTTCAGCAGTTTTCGTGCTGTCTCCTTGTGAGGTAGCCGTGACTTTAACTACATACTCGCCTGCCGTTGCTAAAGCAGTGCCGGAAATCGCCAAAGTTATGTTTGTAGAATCGCCCGATGCAAGCGGGACAGAAGACTGACTTAAGGTGGCAGCTTCGTCTGATGCGGCTAAATCTATGACATCCTCAGTGTTGCCTGTGTTTGTAACTTGAAGCGTATAAGTAACACCTTCGCTTGCATCCAATGTCTCGGTTGTCAAGGCGCTTATACCTGCCAACATCACACCATAAACCGGTAGAATAGTCGTAGTCGTTGTAACTTCAGCAGTTTTTGTGGTATCTTTTTGTGAAGTCGCCGTAACTTTGATTTCATATTTACCCTGTTTTGTAAAGAAATCACCTGCAGCTGTAAATGTCACCTCAGCAGAAGCGCCAGCGGCAAGCATTATTTCTAACTGACCCATTGACACTTGATCGTCAGATTGGCTGAACGATCCGAGAACATTACCTTCAATCCCAACCTCTGCAGATGAGCCAAGTACTATCCTATCATCAGTATTACCGTTGTTCGTGATTGTGAGCGTATAACTAACGCCTTTACTTGCATCCGATGTTTCCGCTGCCAAATCTCCCACACCTGCTAACATTACACCATAAACAGGTAGAATAGTTGTGGTTGTTGTAATCTCAGCAGTTTTTGTGTCATCGTCTTGTGAGGTGGCGGCAACCACGACATCATATTTCCCAGCAATCGCAAGACTATCACCGGATACTGTCAATACCACTTCTGCTGAGGCACCTGATGCAAGCGACACAGATGTTTGATTCAAGGTAGCAGCCTCATCTGATGCGGCTAAATCTATGACATCCTCAGTGTTGCCTGTGTTTGTAACCTTGAGCGTGTAACTAACGCCTTTACTCGCATCCGATGTTTCCGTTGTCAAAGCACCTACACCTGCTAATGTAACACCATAAACAGGTAGAATAGTCGTAGTCGTGGAAATCTCAGCAGTTTTTGTATTATCCCCTTGTGAGGTAGCCGTGACTATAACCGCATACTCGCCTGCCGTTGCTAAAGCAGTGCCGGGAATCGTCAAAGTTATGTTTGTAGAACCGTCCGATGTAAGCGGGACAGAGGTCTGACTTAAGGTTGCGTCATCGTTTGAAGTGGTTAAATTGATTACATCATCTGTATTCGCATTATTTGTAACCTTGAGCGTATAACTAACGCCTTTACTTGCATCCGATGTTTCCGTTGTCAAAGCACCTACACCTGCTAATGTAACACCATAAACTGGGGTAATAGTTGTGGTTGTTGTAATCTCAGCAGTTTTTGTGTCATCGCCTTGTGAGGTGGCGGCAACCACGACATCATATTTCCCAGCAATCGCAAGACTATCACCGGATACTGTCAATACCACTTCTGCTGAGGCACCTGATGCAAGCGACACAGATGTTTGATTCAAGGTAGCAGCCTCATCTGATGCGGCTAAATCTATGACATCCTCAGTGTTGCCTGTGCTTGTAACCTTGAGCGTGTAACTAACGCCTTCACTCGCATCCGATGTTTCCGTTGTCAAAGCACCTACACCTGCTAACATTACACCATAAACAGGTAGAATAGTTGTGGTTGTTGTAATCTCAGCAGTTTTTGTGTCATCGTCTTGTGAGGTGGCGGCAACCACGACATCATATTTCCCAGCAATCGCAAGACTATCACCGGATACTGTCAATACCACTTCTGCTGAGGCACCTGATGCAAGCGACACAGATGTTTGATTCAAGGTAGCAGCCTCATCTGATGCGGCTAAATCTATGACATCCTCAGTGTTGCCTGTGTTTGTAACCTTGAGCGTGTAACTAACGCCTTCACTCGCATCCGATGTTTCCGTTGTCAAAGCACCTACACCTGCTAATGTAACACCATAAACAGGTAGAATAGTCGTAGTCGTGGAAATCTCAGCAGTTTTTGTATTATCCCCTTGTGAGGTGGCAGTAGCTTTGACTTCGTAAACACCAGCAGTTGCAAGACTATCACCGGATACTGTCAATACCACTCCTACTGAAGCACCCGCTTCAAGCGAGACAGAGGACTGACTGAAGGTGGCAGCTTCATCTGACGAGGCTAAATCTATAACGTCAGCTGTATTACCAGTGTTTTTGACTGAAAGTATATAGCTGACCCCTCCACTTGCATCCGTTGTTTCTCTTGTTAAGTTACCAATCCCTGCTAACGACACGCCATAAACTGGCAAAATCGTCGTTGTCGTACTAATCTCAGCGGTTTTTGTGCTATCACCTTGTGAGGTAGCCGTAACTTTCACCGCATAATCACCAGCGGTAGCGAGGGCGGCACCAGAAACCCTTAACGTCACTGTGCGTGAAGTCCCTCGGTTAAGGGATACAGAAGTCGGGCTTACTGTAGCCGTGGCATCTCCGGATGTTGTTAGCCGTATCGTATCATTTGTATTGCCATTATTTCTTACGCGAATCGTATAGCTGACACCGGCGCTTGCATCCGTTGTTTCTTTTGTTAAGTTGCCTACACCTACCAACGTAACCCTATAAACAGGAAGAATAGTGGTCGTGGTCGTGACTTCAGCAGTTTTTGTGTTATCACTTTGTGATGTGGCAGTGACTTTCACCGCATACTCGCCTGCAGCCGCTAACGCGCTTCCAGGAATCGTCAAAGTTATATTTGTAGAAGCACCTGCAGCAAGTGAGACAGATGTTCGGCTTAGTGTTGCACTTGCACTGCCTGATGATGACAAACGAACCACATCGTCAGTATTACCGGTGTTTGTCACCCGAAGTGTATATCTGATGCCTCCACTTGCATCTGTCGTTCTTCTGGTCAATGTGCCAACCCCTGCTAACGTAACACCGTAAACTAAAGAGACATCTGATGTTGCTTTTTGGGTATAAATGTAATCTCCTGAGCTGCCAAAATCACCATTGGCGGCGTTCCCGGCCGCGTAGAATGTAATAGGTCCAACATCGGTAGATGGGGCAGTCCATTTAACTGTCCAACTATTTGTGTCTTTTGTGCCGCGAGCAGTTCCAACTGACGTATGTTGAATGTATTGTTTGCTGTCTGTTACTGATAATTGGGTATTTGCATCTGCAGTGGCGAAAGTACCGGCGCGGGTGCTGTCACTATTCAACGCAGTCATTTCAAATCCCCACCGGCTTTGCCCAGCACGTGAAAGCTTGACAACAATGTCATATTCTTCACCTGGTGAATAGTTGCTGGGTACTGTCAACATCAATGAACCGCCTGCTGCGTTCAGATTATTGCCAGCGTGGCACTGTGTACAGTTGTTTTCATTGGGGGCTCCAGTTAATTCATCTGGTGGATCAAAAGAATAAGCAAATACACTAATGCTGCCTGCAACGAGGATAAGCAAAAGTATTACCGAAATTGACAATATGTTTTTTAGGTAAGTCAAAAGTGTCTCCTCCACATATACGCGAAAAAACGCCCCGCCGCCGACGCTAATCAGCGTTGATTCGCAATCGGATGAACCGGCAGTCGGGGCGTTTTTTGTTATTACGTTTTAGTTGCTAAACCTACTTGAGGATGACCATTCTGCGGGTAGCAGAAAAATTCGCTGTTTGGAGGGCATAGAAATAGATACCACTCGCAACATGTTCACCCGCATCATTTTTACCATCCCAATAAGCCGCAGTCGAACTTGTCATATAAGAACCTGTCGACTTATGACCTAAGTTGAGCGTCCGAACCGTATGACCGGAAACATTATAAATCTGAATCGTTACGTTAGAATCACGATTCAACTGATAAGGTATCCACGTTTCAGGGTTGAACGGGTTCGGGAAGTTTTGTCCCAGAATTGTTTCCTTCGGACGCACATCACCAACGCGCATCTGCACACTCAAAAATGCATTGTTAATATCCGAAGTTTGGACTGTGCGCTCAAACGGCCCGGATACAATCGTGCCATTCTCGTCAATGAGTGTGATCTCAATTTTATCGCCAGCTGCAACGACGCTCTTATAATTTAGGTCTACCCATACAGCAGAGGCGCGTCCTTTATCGCTGGTGGTTTTCTGTGTAGTCACAACTCCTGTGCGGAGGTTTTTGGCAACCATGGTATAAGAAGCACCAGTTATTTCATCCTGCAAGCCGCCTGTGATGATAAATGCCCAAGCATCTTTAGCAGTGGAAAGTTTTGGTGCAGCAGCGGTTCCTTCCATTGGCATTTCAGTCATTTCTGCCGGTTCGTTAGACCATGCATTACCACTGAATGTTACCGTGCCACCTGCGGGTGTATTGACAATATACCCTTTTCCACCTTCAATAGCGAAACCATCGTCATCTTCAGCAACGACATAACCCACAAAGTCCTGCGCATCTGCATCTAATTTGATGACGACTGTTGACCCGACCATTCCAGCAAGTGATTTGGCGGTGTAGGGTTCGGTTGGCATCAACGGAATAGAGATCAGGTTTAATCCCGCTTGAAGCGCTATATCATAAGTGGGCAGAGGCGGTGGAGGGACTGGTTCCGGTTCTGGCACATAAGGTTCAATAGTTAACATTGCTGTCGGTTCTGTCCAAGCAAACGCTTCGCCTACATCGCCGACACCTTGAATACCAGCGTGCGGTGTGATTACGCCACCTTCTGTGGGAACACGTGCATTGCTGCCTTCTGGATCATCCGCAGGTGCTAAACCGACTGGACCGGGAATATCTGTCCCACGCTCAGTATTTTGTTCACTGCCTGCGTCGTAAGACCGTAATTCCACCGTTGTGGAAATCGGCATACCCATTGCATCATACAATGCTAAGTCAGCAACCCCGATAAATGCATCATTTGTTGAGACTAACATTGTCGCGAGAGAGAGCGAAGAATTCATCGCATCTGCTGTTAGCACTACGGAAACAGAAGCACCGGGGATAACAAGACCTTCACCCATAGCACTGTTTGCACCGGCAGCGGCTGCGAGCGCAGCGAGTCCGGAAGTATCTCCATTTTCAGCAAGAAGGACAAGTGCCTGACTGGCAGGTTGACCGACTTCGTAGACTTTGACACCAGCAGCATGTGTTGCAAAGATTGGTGGTGAGAAGATTTGTCCACCCATACCCGGTTCACCTATGGTAAGGTTGGTCAGGGTAATCTTGAACATTTGAGGCTCGGGAACAACGGGTGTTGGCTCTGGATCGGGAGTTGGTTCAGGATCGGGTGTTGGCTCTGGATCAGGCGTTGGCTCTGGATCGGGAGTTGGTTCAGGATCGGGTGTTGGCTCTGGATCAGGCGTTGGCTCTGGATCGGGAGTTGGTTCAGGATCGGGAGTTGGTTCAGGTTCCGGTGCAGCGGGAACAGTGATTGAACCATCTGCGGTTGTGACTTCTAATGCAGTAGCTGTGGCATCAGCAATAATAACACCTGATAGTGTAATAGAAGATGCCTTTACTTCTACTACCTCAAACGTTACTGTAGCAAGTGTGCCATCACCATCCGCCGTTCCAGCAAGAGAAGTTGCTGAGAGTTGAACGCTACCTTCGGAGGCTTTAGCAGGTACCGCAAATGCACCTGCAGGCAAGTAATCGGCATTTGTACTGGAAACATATTTTAATGCGGTCGAATCAAAATTCACATCAAGTTGGTAACCAGCAACACCAGCACCACCTGCAATATTAATGTTCACGGTGAACTGTTCCCCGACTGCCGGGGAGTCCATTGTAGCGGGATCAACAGAAACAGTGACTGCACTGTAACTCATCGCTGTCCATCCCAAACACATTACAACAGCTAATAGGGAAAACAGAATTTTCCTATTGAAAAGCTGATTTTTCATAAAATACTCCTTACTAAATTCATTTACATTATGACGTTTTCTCTACCTTTCGGTACAGGTTTAACTTTCGTTTGAGGGAAGATTTTACCGGCAATATAGGGAAATCCTTCACATCGGCATCCTGCTGTTAGATGTACGGGGTCGAATCGCTCAAACGTGATTTTCAACTTACAAAAATTATTAAAGAAAAGTTTATACTAATATCAATAACGTTGTCAAGTATTAAAACGTTTTCAAGTTAAATACAGATATAATAGGATTATTTTCCGCAAGAAATATCCTAAATCTTTTACTAATTCTATTATACTACAAATCTTACAAGTTAAGCAAATTAAAAAAGCAACTTATTGAGATGCACGCGGTGCAAGTTCATTCCATACATCACCTAATTCTGAAACAGCCTTGAAAACGGGATAGAGTGCTTCCCACATCGCTTTGCGAGCGTCAACCGCAGCCTGTTCATCACCTTCTGCCACAGCAGCTGTGAGTTGATCTCCCATCTCCTCTTGAATAGCAACACATTTTTGTGTTAGTTCCGCGAGCTGCTGCACCGTTTGTATCTGGCGCGTAACCAGTTCCGACACAGACATATCCATATTAGGTTCCACATCATAAGCACTGGCAGGTGCAAAATTATGCGGCAACCTTTCACCATCCGCTGTTCGTGGCGTATGTGTCGGGTGAATATGCGGCGTGACCGAAAGATACATTGTCATCGGTTCATCGCCAAGCACACGCACCTTATGCGGTTGATCAGATAAAGCGACACACATCTGTCCAGGTCCCAACTCCTTTGTTTGACCGTCTATCTCAAATTCGACGCGTCCTTCTAAAATCAGGAAGATTTCGTGCCCAAGATCATGGCTATGGAGTTGGGCGGTTTGTCCGGGTTCCATCCTTAAAAAACGTGAACGAATTTGTGGTGTTACCAGAACGTTACGGACATCTGTGCGATAGTCGAAAACTGGAAATCCCATCTCGCGTTTTTCCAAATTTGCTTTTAACAGAAATTTACCATTTTTCTGAAAAAATGTCAAGTTAAAAAATATATTGAAATCCAAAAATATGTTCACGCTCCCCTGGTGAATTAACGCTAAAATTGACGCTTATGGGTTACGCACGCGCTATCTAACGGGCACGTAATGCTACTTCCGTATCAGCATCTTGCGCGTAGCAGTGAAATTGCCTGCGGTGAGGGTATAAAAATACACACTACTCGCCACAGATTCTCCCATTTCGTTTTTGCCATCCCAATGTGCAGCGCGGTTACGGTTCTGATACATACCCGCGGCTTGATGTCCTAATGCAAGTGTTCTCACTAACTTCCCATCCGCAGCATAAATGCGCAATGTCACATTTGCAGGTTTTGCTAATTGATAAGGTATCCACGTCTCCGGGTTGAACGGATTTGGATAGTTTGCAAGCAACGTAGTCTTTTGCGGCGTGCTTACTGCCAGTAGCTGTTTGAGGTTAGCAATCCCTTCACGGAAGACAGCAGAACCGTCGTCTGCAACCTGTGCAAGTGCTATCCATGTCTGAACTGTTCCCGGATCAATGTATTCTTGCGCGTGAACGTTTGCAGAAGGAGATGCACCAGCTGATTCCCCAAAGTGTTGGGCGATAAGAACCAAATCCAAGATATTGACATTTCCATCCCCAGTGACATCCGCACGCGGGTTAGTGGGAGGAGATAGCCCGAAATTTTGTGAAACGATAACCAGATCCAGGATATTTACCACCCCGTTTTCATCTACATCCCAGGCACCAAGTTCAAAAACGGTATCCTCCTTTTTGCCAACGTATTCATAGGGCCCGATATCCACAGTATCGCCGACCGGGCGAGCAGTACCATCGAAATCATCTGCAGGGGCATACATATTTGTTCCCGCGTCAATCGCAGGACTTGTGGGTTTTAGATGGAAGTCCTTCTCAATGAGCGGATCAACAAAGAGCGGTACGAGCGCAAGGTTATTACTGGCATTTCCTGCAAGTAATTCCCATATCTCCAAATCGTTTCCAAGACCAGAACCCGCTTGCGAAACAATATCCTTCCCAATACTGTAAAATATGTTATGGGTAATTGGGAGAGTATCAGTACCTTCAAAGTAGATAGCAGTCTGCATACCGGCGAAGATGTTATTATGGAATCGGCATCCAGGTGAGTTCAGCCATACAGCAGGTGCAGATTCAACCGCGGTGGATTCATCAGGAACCATGAAAAGATTGTTGAAAAAGTGAACGGGTCTATTTTCCACGGTTACTGAACCAACACCATCTGCACCACGAATACTTTTGTTGTTATAGAAAATATTGTTGCTGATCTCTACAACACTATTTTCGGAACCATGACGATTATTAATCCGGATTCCGCTCCTGCTATCATAAACGGTGTGGGAATTGCTATCAAAGATATTGTGGGAAACTTTAACGGTTTTTGGGTTATAAACTTCAACCGGACTGAAATTTCCTGTAAATTTATTGTAAGAAATATCGCCGGTCATGTCTCTAATGGAACAGTAAGAAAAATAATTGTCAGTAAAAGTATTGTGAGTGAAATTCCCGTTGAAGTTAGCAATCAAAATGCTTGCATTTCTTTCATTCTCTTTGCCGTTGTTCTCAAAGGTATTGTGGGTAACATCCCCGGTTATATTTAAAGTATACATAAGATACTGAGAATTATTTCCGATGAAGGTATTGTGGCTAATGTCTCCAACTAATGAACCAGATATATAAAAGACAGCCTTCTGGTCGCCCCATCCCGAATTATTGCGAAATATGTTCTTGGTAATATTACCTATAGCATCAACACGTATCCACTCACCCTTGAAATTACCGCCTACCAAGAGTCCGCCTTGTTTGTTACCTTCAAAGGTATTGTTGTTGACGACCACTTTATTGAGAGTCCACACGCCTGCTCCAGGATTGTTGATGAAAGTATTCGCGACAAGCACTAAGGGGGTCTCTGCCCATAAACCGTTTGTGGTTTTATATATCTCTTTAGAACTACTGCTAACAATACATCCTTCCAGTGTGTTGGGGACTTCTGTCGTACCGGTCAACATAATTTGAGCTTCATTATAACTGCTGCGGTCTCCTATGTTGTCCATGTTCTGGATTGTCAGGTTCCGGATGTGGACCCCTCCGACGTTTTCACCGAGAAGAATTGGGACTTTTGTCTCGCCTAAGTGTTGTGCATCAATGATACATTCGTTTGCATTGGTTGTACCTTCAATAATCATTCTGTTCCGCAGTTTTAGCGGAAAGATTTCACGTTCCTGTACAGGTTTCGTTGGGTCAGCATGGTAGGTGCCAGGAAGAATATGGACATACCATGGATCCGGTAGATTCGTTCTTGCGCTGATCGCAAGTGCTAAAGTAATCGTTTTATACGGTTTATCTGCAGAGCCTCTGCCAGTGGTAGCATTTACACCGTTGACAGCGTCCACATAGATATGGGAGTAGTTCGGCGCGATGTCTGGTGGTTTTGGAGTGCCTGTCGTTTCTTGAATAAGATAATTGCTGATTATCTCTGCCGCAACTTCCCCATTTGGAAGACTTTTAGACTTTTCATTAACAACGTTAGAGTGAACAATCGCAAGTCTCCCAAGATTCCCATCTCGAACAATGACAGGGTCTGCGTAAGCTGCCTGAGTATTACCTGTATCGCTTGCAAAGACCTTTTCAGCAAACCATTCCCCTTGGAGTTGATTTAAAGACATAGGTCTGTAAGCATCAAAATTGGCTAAACCCGGTGTTAACGCAGTTCCATCGGATGTGACGATCATTGGCAAGGGCGTATCAAAGTCATGCCCCTGAATGAAAGAAGTTATATCAGGATTGTCCATAAGGTTTTGCAATCCGTGCACACCAATGGTGTCCACATTGCCTGCACCCGCGTCAGCATAATAGGCGATATAATCTGCATGATTCAGAATGGTATTTCCATCCACTGTTTCAATCCAATTTTCTGCAATGGATCCATCACCCGGACGGTAGACAGAGGTGGGAAGTATACCGTAAAGCACAAGGACATTAACATTGCCATCATTGGTAGTCTGTAGCATCCAGTCCCGAACGAACGTATAATCTTTTGTTATCTCTACAGAGATGCCTTCAGCTTCCAGAAGATTCCTTGTCGTTTCTGCAGCCATTTCTGCATCTTCCAAGGCTATCCCTATACTAAGATTTGTATAAATCACAACATCTATCGGGTGCGCTTGGATAGGGGGTTCTGTAGTATCGGACACCTCTGGCGGCACCACCGTATAGGTTGTCCCTTTTTCAAACCCGAAAAATCCGGACCAACCTCCCCAGCTCTCATAAACAGCAACTAACAAGATATTCGGACCTTGTCTCAAGCTGATAGGAAAAGAATTTTGGTAACCGAAAGCCCCACCCCCAAGAGGTTTAGTATGCACCAAAGCACCGTTAAGCCAGACTCTCGCCGTATCATCACTCCCGACATACATCGTTGTTCCTTGTTCAGATGGCGACTCTAAGGTAATGGAACCGTAAGCAACATGATAATCGACATCGCCGGTCCCGAGACCGATCGCGTTGACCAGATCATTCATGTTATTCCCGCCCGTCGGTGGGATTTTACCGGGGGTCCATTTTTTGCCCCCAACAGGGTCGCCAGTATTCGCCCCTTCGGTGGCAATAGCAGTTTCTGTCACGGTCCCATGGCTCGCGTCTGCTAAAAAATCTATGCCGCTGGCAACCGCTTCTTCACCACTTCTGTCACCTATGGGCACAATCGTCCATAACCAGGGTCCCTCTATTTTCGGTCCCGCTTGTGCTTGCTGTGCCAGTTCTGTCGCATCTGTTGTTACTCGGAAATAGTCAAAAGTAACGGTTAAACCGCCAGGTGCTTCGTCTTGGCAGATGCCAGTGAAGATACCGACTTCCAAAGGTCCTTGGAGGGGAAAAGTTGTCTCTCCTGCATAGACCCACTCACCTTGTGCATCCGGTTTATACCACGCCGTGTAGGTGTCGCCATCCCGACTAAGACGCATTGCAATCGGAATATTTCCTCCTGGGGGATTGTAACCGGGTACATTATGAAGATGAAGTTCACGATGCTGGAATTGGAGTACCGCTGTGTTCCCACTTCCACCCCAAGGGTCCTCAACACCGTACCCCCACATTTTCAACGTCACCCATTCGTTCTGTGTCGGTGATTTTATGGCTAATCCAGCAACTGAACATACATCCTTATGATCAAAAATCAGTGACGTTTCGACAGAAAATTTTTCCTGATCTGTAACCTGGTAAAACCGTCTGGTGTAATCGGCATCCCAAAGATTCTGATAGAATGCACCTTCAACAACAAGGTTGCCGTCGCTTAGCATGTAAGAACCTTCATTTCCCTGCTGAACGTTCCAAAACGTATTCTGAACGTTCCAAAACGGTTGAAGTGCCTGACCGCTGCCATCAAATTCATCGCTTTGTAACATTTGTGCGCTGCTTATGCACGGGACTGCAATCGCAAGTAGTATGGCTGCAAGCAGCATGATAATTAGTTTGTGAGATGTTATTTTCATAGAAAGTAAACTCCTTTAAGGTTATGATTATGGTGAATCGTAAAAAATATCTCTTATAGGGGCACGCGTGGTGCAAGTTCATTCCATACATCACCTAATTCTGAAACAGCTTTATAAACAGGATAGAGTGCTTCCCACATCGCTTTGCGGGCTGCGATAGCAGCGTGCTCATCACCTTTGACAACAGCAGTTTTGAGTTGATCCCCCATCTTCTCTTGAATAGCAACACATTTTTGTGTTAGTTCCGCGAGCTGCTGCACCGTTTGTATCTGGCGCGTAACCAGTTCCGACACAGACATATCCATATCCGGTTCCACATCATAAGCACTGGCAGGTGCAAAATTATGCGGCAACCTTTCACCATCCGCTGTTCGTGGCGTATGTGTCGGGTGAATATGCGGCGTCACCGAAAGATACATTGTCATCGGTTCATCGCCGATCACACGCACCTTATGCGGTTGATCAGCTAAAGCGACACACATCTGTCCAGGTCCCAACTCCTTTGTTTGACCGTCTATCTCAAATTCGACGCGTCCTTCTAAAATCAGGAAGATTTCGTGCCCAAGATCATGGCTATGGAGTTGGGCGGTTTGTCCGGGTTCCATCCTTAAAAAACGTGAACGAATTTGTGGTGTTACCAGAACGTTACGGACATCTGTGCGATAGTCGAAAACTGGAAATCCCATCTCGCGTTCTCCAAATTTGCTTTTGACGTAAATTTGCCATTTTTTTACAAAAATGGCAAGTTAAAAATTATATTGAAATCCAAAAATATGTTCACTCTCCTGGTGAATCAACACTAAAATTGACGCTTATGGGTTACGCACGGAGCTACCTACTGGCACGTAATACTATTTCCGTATCAACATTTTGCGGGTAGCACTGAAATTGCCTGCGGTGAGGGTATAGAAATAGACACCACTCGCCACAGATTCTCCCATTTCGTTTTTGCCATCCCAATGTGCAGCGCGGTTACGGTTCTGATACATACCCGCGGCTTGATGTCCTAATGCAAGTGTTCTCACTAACTTCCCATCCGCAGCATAAATGCGCAATGTCACATCTGCAGGTTTTGCTAATTGATACGGGACCCACGTCTCTGGGTTGAACGGGTTCGGATAGTTTTCCAAGAGACGGGTTTCTGTTGGCACCACGGATGCAAGCATTTGTTCAAGGACTGCTATACCTTTTGCTACGGTTGCGTCTCTATTGGGCAATCGTTTTGCCATATCAATCCATTGCTGTAAAGTTTCCGCATTGCGTGAGGCAACAAAATGTGATTGTGTTGGTGCAGCATTCACTTCAGAATTAAGTTCATTTACTACCAATAGCAGATCAAGAATATCCACAACACCATCCCTATTGACATCAGGATTTGGATTGATGCTGCCGATAATGGTTTTGCCGAAGTTAGCAGCAACAAGCACAAGATCGGTCGTATCAACCGTGCCATCTCCGTTTATATCGGTGCTGTTTTGGACCGAAGGCGATTCTCCTGCCCGTAGCACATATCCTTGACGAGTGATATTTCCGTGAACATCAATAACCTGGAGCATAATTGTGTTTATCGGAAGCGTTGTTAGAGGGGCAATGTCAAATTCAACTACGGCACTTTGAGTGTCTATCCGTTTACAATGATATAATTTTGTGCCATGCGCCGGGTCATTGTTAGTTGTTGGGACAAGCAGCTGAACTTGATGGATGCCATCAAAATCAGTTACATGAAATATAATTGGGAAACTGGTAGCATTTGGGAGATAAGTTTCTGAAGTTAACATCTGTAGTGTCGTCAGGTCGTTAAATGCTGGTTGGCCTGTATTAAAAAACCGACTCGCGCTCAACCATTCTATCGCACATTTGGAAAACTGATCAGGAGCCGCACCGTAAGACATAATGTATCTATCGTCTCGGAAGTCGTGAGCTAACCCGAAAGCATGCCCGAGTTCATGCGCTGTAACATATTTACCTACCTCACCATCAAAACACTCTCCGGATGCTGGAATAACTGCGTAGCCGCCTTGTGATTTTACCTGATGCTCTAATCCAAACCAACTACTGCCACCGACTCCACATATATCTTTTTGTTCAATGGCTTGGCTACTGACCTCCGCCACAATTAGATAAACGTGCTTTTCCATATCAAACTGCGAAGCAACTTCAGCATGAATCTTCTCGGTTGTATCTGTATGATAGTAAATGTCATGGAACTTTCCGTCAACACGATAAACAACGGTTTGATCGTTCTCATCAGTTTCAAAAGTAAATGTTTTCCGCCCAAAGCCGTTCGCCTCCATTTGGTCAGCATAAAAGGATTGAACATCTCTGATGAGGCGATCCAGTTTTGTCCACATATCAGGTTGTGCAGTCCGGTTGCGTGGCATAAAATAGATAATTCTCACCATATCAGGCATAACAGACTCATAAGGTGTAAGATCCCAGAGACGCAACGTTCCATCACTGCCACCGCTGGTTAGGTAAGTCCCATCAGGTGAAAAAGCGGTAGCATTGACCCATCCAACGTGCCCACTCAGCGTTGCGATATTCACGCCGTTTTGAATTGTCCAGAGGTTTATCGCTTCATAATCTGTGCTGGCAAGTTTGCTGCTATCCGGTGAAAAACTGAGGTCAGTGACTGTACCGTTAGTAGGCAAAGTGCCTATTTGTTCCCAATTTGGTAGTTTCCACAGTTTAACGCCGCCGTTATACCCAGCGCTTGCAAGTGTTTGGTCGTCGGGTGAAAACTTAACAGCAGACATAAAATCCGGATCACCTTGAAATTGGATTATATCTTGTTGGTTTTGGAGATTCCTAACTTTTATCTGTCCGTTTGCATCCCCTGTAGCGAGGAATTTCCCATCGGTAGAAAACGTTACAGTAGAAACCCATTCACCATGTCTTAGTGTCATAATTACTCTGAGCGTGTGAATATCCCATATCTTTACGTGTCGTCCTGCAGTTGCTATTTTTTGTCCATCGGACGAGAAAGCAATTGCTTTGATTTGGGATCGGGCATTATCGGTAATATGCGAAAGCGTGGAGAGGTGGCGTTTACCTGGGACATTCCACAATTTGAAGGTAAAATCATCGCTACCACTAACGAGGCGTTGTCCATCCGGAGAAAAAGCGATGGAATTGATAGTATCTTTATGGCTGCCTAAGGTCGTCACATTTCCTGCTGCCAAATCCCATAATTTAACTGTGTGATTTCCGCCAGCACTTGCGATAAGCAAAGAATTGACTGGGGAATACGCCACCGCCTCGACACTGCCGCCGTGGGTTAATTCGGTGTGGTCTTGCGCAATGGTAGTCAATGGAAATAATATAAGAACGGTTATTGTAAGAAAAATGTATTCGCGGCGCATAAGATGTGTTTTTGGTATAAATAAGTGGGTGTTTTGCCTATTTATCACCTACCCCTCTTCAAATAGGAAAACCAAATGTCCCACAAACTGTATAAAGAATAAGTAATTAAATCGGTAATTTTTCATTTTTCTTTATGGGATAGACGCTGTTTTACGTTGCATTATAGCCGAAAGTACTATTAATTCATAGACAAAAAACGAAGTTTTCTGTTATTATAAATTCATACATTACGAAAGATCAGGCAACGTACTTGCTAAATACGTTATACTTAATTCGATAGTCAATTCTTTCAAATACCTGTAAACTGGGAGGAAAAGGCATTTGTCAGCCGAAATCCTTAATGGTACTCACCTCGCTCAGCGGATCCGTAGCCAAATTCGAAAAAAACTTAAAAAACTTGCCTTTACGCCAGGACTCGCTGTCGTTCAAGTTGGTGATGATCCCGCATCTACCATCTATATCAAACACAAACAACGCGATTGCGAAAAAGTACATTTCCATTCAGAAGTTCATAGACTCCCCGTGGACATAACTCAGCAAGCACTCATTAATAAAATAATGGAATTAAACGTTCGCGAAGATGTCCACGGCATTTTGGTGCAAATGCCGCTACCAGATACAATTGACGAACAAGTAGTTATAGAGGCAATTGTGCCTGATAAAGATGTAGATGGATTAACACCTCTCAATTTAGGTAACCTATTCATCAATAGAGAAAAGGTTACTCCTTGCACACCAACAGGGATCGTCAAACTTATTGAGTTGACCGAAAAACCAATTGAAGGTAAACACGCAGTCTGTGTAGGTAGAAGTCACCTCGTTGGCAAACCTGTCGGTGTAATGCTTCTCAATCGGAACGCGACTGTCACTTACTGCCATTCGCGAACGAAAAATCTCGCTGGGATAACAAAGGAAGCGGATATACTTGTTGCTGCAGTTGGAAAGCCAGAATTTATTACAGCAGATATGGTTAAGCAGGGAGCAACTGTCATTGATGTCGGTATCAACTCCGTTGATGAACGCCTTATCGGCGATGTCAAATTTGAGGAAGTTAAAAAGGTTGCTGGATTTATTACCCCTGTGCCGGGAGGTGTTGGGCCGTTAACACGCGCAATGCTGTTAGAAAATACGTTGAAGTTAGCAAGTAGATAAACAGATTCTGTCTTCAGATAAACTGAATAGTCAGAGACATAAGGAGGATTTTTATGGCATTTCCAGGATTTGAATTAAATGATAAGGTGATGTTAATTACGGGTTCCGGTAAAGGAATCGGTAGAGGTATCGCTCTCGCTGCTGCGCAGATGGGAGCAAAAGTGGTGTTGAACAGCCGAACCCGTTCCGATCTTGACGAAGTTGCAGAAGAAATTCGCGCGAATGGCGGTGACGCGGAACCGGTTGTATTTGATGTAAGCGACATGAAGTCTGTTTCAGAAGGCGCACAAGCTGCGATTGACGTATGGGGCAGGGTTGATGTTCTTGTCAATAACGCTGGAACAAATCGCCCGAAACCTGCATTAGAACTGACTGAAGAAGATTGGGACGCAATTTATGATCTCAACCTAAAAGGTCTATTCTTTTTGACGCAAACACTTGTCAAACCGATGATTGAACGGGAGAACGGGAAAATAATTAACATCTCCTCAACGATGGGTTTAGTTGGCGGACCGTTACGTACTGCCTATTCGGGTAGTAAAGGGGGCGTTGTTCTGTTAACGAAAGGACTCGCTGTGGAATGGGCACCGCACAATGTCACCGTCAATGCTGTCGCTCCAGCGTTTACCCGCACGCCACTCGCAGATGTTCTGCTGCAACGCAAAGAATTTTACGAAGATGTCGTCCGTCGAATTCCTATGGGGCGGGTCGGTGAGGTAGACGAAGTTGTCGGTGCCGTGTTATTCCTTGCATCGGACGCAGCAAATTGGGTCACTGGACAAACCATTGCTGTTGATGGTGGCTGGGTTGCATGGTAGTTTATAACTACTCATATACTGCGTTGTTTTCCTTGCAAACTCACACCTTATAGAGTATAATTTTCCTGATAGATATGAATTTGTACTGATTACGACTACTCTGCAAATTCTACCGTTATGCGTCGTAAGTAATAGTCGTTAATGCAAAGCTACAGGGAAGTCGTCAGAAATTATCTCTATTTATAGTGAACTTTGAAATTATTGGGACACTTTGATAAACTTATTTTGAAAACATGACAGACAATAGAAGTCGTAGCACAAACTGTATGAAGATTAATTTATTAATTCGGTAATTTTCTATCCGTACGAGGCAAGTGTACTCCTCCGCTGGCGAGGTTTCCTAACCTCGCCCAATTACCGAAATATTTTCTTAATCTTCATTCAGTTTGTGCCGATGGGACGCAAACTGACAGTTTGCGGTACAGAAGTGCCCCATTAATTGTAAGTTTTACTATAAATTTATTTATACAAATAGATTTTGTTAGGCAAATTCAATATTAATTTTTTTATAATTTTATAAAAACAGAGAGAAATCTCTATTTAGGAGAAAATAGTGAAACGTTTTTTTGTTTTAGCAGGAATCGCAATCGTGATTCTATGCCAGTTGAGTTGTTCTTCAAATGAAGAACAAACACAAATTAAAAATCCAGCAATCGCTGATGCTACAGATGGGTATGTCGCCGCCCCAATAGTTGGTGAAGTTAAACTCGAAAGTATGTATGAAGATGAAGTTCGCAAGCTTGCGACAAAAACCCCTATTGAAATTATTACCGCCATTGAAGGCACGACTAAGGTGATAGTTGAGGCAGAATTTCGTAGAGTTCAAAATTCCAGATTCGGATTTCCACTTTATGAGTGTGTCTTAACAGATGAAGCTGTGACTGCAATGGGTGGTCTGGCACAAGGCATGTCAGGAAGTCCGGTTGGTACCTCTGGACGGGTATTTGGTGCGCTTGCGTATGGTGATGCATGGGCAAAAGCTCCATATCGGTTTTGGGTAACACCTATTGACGCGATGGAAGCAACGCTGGATCATAACACTTTTGGAGAATTCCTGAACCCACCTGCAGCGCCCGGCGCTGTCGTGAACGCCACCTATACCGCAGTCAAAACACCTATAACGATTTCCGGAATTGACTCTAACAGATTACAACAACTCTCTTCACACCTTGCTGATACGCGATTCAATAATATTGAATTCTTTTCCCGAATCGGTGGGGCACCAGCGGCACCACCAGCGAATGCATCGCCTAATCTTTCAGCAGGAGATATGATTGGCGTAGCTATCGTAACAGGTGATGTTGTCAACAGTATAGGTTTCGGAACTGTGACACAAGTTTATGACGATAAATTTGTTGCATTCGGTCATGAAATGTTCCGTGATGGCCAGGTATCATTACCGGTATACAGAGCTGTTGTAGATGGAATCGTTCCAAATACAGAGATAGCATATAAATCCGCATCTGCTTACGGAAATCCAATCGGTACAGTAACCAAAGACCTCAGAGCAGGAATTGTGGGCGAGCTTGGCAAATTACCACCGATGATTCCTGTGACAGTCGCTTATCAACCTGTCAATAGCCGAGGGGCAGTTCAAACACACCACAAAGTGGCTTATGGACAGGAATGGGCTATACCTATTGTCGCTGCTGCAACTTTGGATGCAATTCGCAGTGAGATTAGCGCAGGAACTATTGAGGCAAACGTTGCGATTAGTTTTAAAGAGACTGAAAACGTCTATACGGAGTCTTTTAGGTCCATTGCACCAGATCCGTATAAAGCAGTATTGGAGAATATAGATATAATCGTTGAGTCGTTTACCGATATTCTCGCCAATGGTGCAGGCAGAACTACCATAGATGAAATATACATTTCTATCATTGACATTCCGAACATTCTCCACACAGAAATAACTGACATTCATGTTATCGGAGAAGTCAAACAAGGTGAAGAGGCAACTTTTGTCGTTGAGATGCTGCCACATTGGAGTGCTACCGGAAGAAATCGCAAGATGTATAGAGAAGTGAAACTGCAGATTCCTGAGCTTTTCATTTCTGGACCAGCTACCTTATCTATAGCCGCTGCAACTGAATATGGCTTTAATCCGTTCAGTGATCCATCTGCCCCATCCCCAGAAAGTTTAGATCAACTGATCGGGCAACTCAAAGATAGGCAGTTTGATAAAGGATTAGTCCTCGTAACGCTTGCTACAATAAAAGAAGAAGATCCTGCGTTGGGAGGCATAGGGATAGGAGAATTTTTTGAAAAGTTCTTTGAAGCACTTTCCTCAGAATTATTAGAAAGCTTACGATCCCCTGAAGATGGAGAATTGATGCCTGAAGAGAGTGAAATTCCCCCTGAAGAGGGTGAAATGGTTGAAATAATTGATGAAGAAGAGTTGATGGAGGACCTTGCACCAACCCCACGTCCTATACCTATCACTGGAACTGCATTGATTGTCAACCGCTTTATCGTAACGGGTGAAACTGAGATAGAAATAGAAGTTCTCCCCGCAGCAGTTGAAGTTGAAACCGAACCAGAAGCAGAAACTGATGCTGAATAATCTATATTTATGGTTACTCTATCTGTGGGTAGGTCTTTGTATCTGCCCTCATTTCTTTTTTCACTTGTTTACATAAAGAACATCTCTTGTATGAGGGGCTTGTAAACCCGACTATTATGGATCCTCAATTAATTGAGGAGTGTGCATAAAGAATTCAATGTTAAATAGGTGCTTAAAGGTAGTAGGCACACGCCGTGTGCCGTCCACAAGTTCAAAGAGACGCAACGAATTGCGCGACTACAAACGCCGCTACTCTAAATAAAGCAGCACTGAAGTGTGTTACCGTCTATGTTTGGACGCCAAATAATTTGCACACCCTCAATTAATTGCGCTTATCCCAATACCTATCCACATTTTACCGGCGACCGATTCATATAACATTTAACAATGTTAATAATCAGTTTAATATCATCCCGCGCAGACTCAAGTGAAGTCCAACATGGCTCACCTTTCGTAATACATGCGTGAAAATGACGGAGTTCCCGCACAAAAGCACTTTCCCATTCAATTGCTGGTGTTTTACTAAAAGTTGTCCCATCCGCATCTATGCCTTGGACTGTTATCTCTGACAGAATCCCTCGAGAAAAGCCTGTAGGATACGACACCAAAACCCGTTTATTATCTCCGTAAATCTCTAAAGTTTCCTTAAAATCCCACAAATCGGGTAGATCAACCCAAGTCGCAATACAACGTGCACCGTTTGGAAAACCAAAAACGATGTTTACGCCTTGTCCCTCAGACCACACTTCAGCACTTATAACTTCACTTGGAGAACCAAGCATCACACGTAGACTGTAGATGTCATGAATCATACTACCAGAAAGTAGGAAGAATGCGCGTTCCGCTTCTGGTGGGACATCGCCTATTGCTTCTCTCCGTGCCAATACACGTGCAGCATGCGCAGGCGCGAACGCATCTGGCGGCACATCGTTGGAACGTTCCACATCAAATTGGCTCAGGTGTAATCGGTTGTTCGGATGTAAGTGATTTATCTGCACAAACCGATAATTATCCATCGTCCCAACTTCACGTTTAGCAACTTGGAATGCCGGGTCATGCACCTTCATATAACCCGCCTGTCCGACTTTGTCCGCTTTCTGTTGGGCAGCAATCATCGCATCAATCTCTTGTATTGAAAAACAAACAGGTTTTTCAATGAAGACATGCTTCCCCGCTTCAAACGCAGCGAGTGCGACTTCGGTTTTTGGATCTCCATGACATAGCAGCACGGCATCAACATCACTATGTAAAAGCTTGGTATAATCTGTTACAAATTGGGGGACGTTGAATCTTTTGGCAGCTGCTTCCGCTGCTCCCGATGACAAGTCGCATACAATCTGCACCTCAAATTCACGGTGAAGTTGATTTAGGTTCGGCAAATGTTGAACCTGCGCAACTGCGCCACACCCAATAACACCTATCCGGACACGATCCATTATATTTCTAACCTCCAGTAGTCAAGTGCTCAAAGTGTGTCCTTATCGTATCATATATACAAAATAGACGCATCCTATTTCTCATGCCACTCTGAAAATTGTTTGACTCCCAACATACTTATGCTAAAATAACCTAAGTTGCCACATAGTAGTACAATCTGTTAGATTGTGTCTGTGAGGACACGGGGAATGCCATTGGCAGCATGCGCGTATGGCATGCATGATTCATACCGTTGATTTGGCGTATTCTGCTATAGGTGTCAATTTCAGAAGACAAACCCGTTTGGGGTGTCTTCTGTCCCGACAAATGCCAAAAACGCATTTGACGTTGATTCACGGGACTAAAGAAATTACCGAAATATTTTATTAATCCTCATTTAGTGGTTGACTCGCTAAGTTTTTGTGTTCCGAAATCCCTAAATACACCCCCCTTTATCCCCCGCAAGCGGGAGGAGGGGATTTTTGGATCTATGCCGCAAGTCCTATATATAACAAATCTTTAGCGAGTAACCACTAAAGTCGTAGGGACAACATTCTATCTATAAACATATCGTCCCTACGGGATTGAAGAACGTAATTTTTACTCTGAAATATCCTTAAGTTGACACCCATGTAGGTTTCGCTACGCTTTATTCAACAGACTATACTCAATCTAATTACCAAACTCACGTTATACTATTCTGATAACAATTTGGGAAGATACCATAATCTTGTCCATCCTGGTTCAGACAAAAATTAACGCTAAATGCACGTTCTGCATTTAGCGTCCGAGATTCAGTGGGATTTATAGGATTGCCAGATAGATGCAACTTTTAATCTTCTGCGCGGTGTTTTTCCTTAGTCCGTTCTTTATTATACCGTTTTCTGGTATCTATGAGAGACCAAATAGAAAAACCGATGCCTATTAAACCAAGAATTGAACCTGTGATGATAACTGCTGCAGTCATTGGATTAATCCCCATTCGACAACTAATATGAGGTGCCGACTATTATGAGTTATGTTCTATTTTAGAGATTCTATCATACACGATAAAACTGATTAGAAATGATACAAAACTTAAGCCAATTGAAAAATATGTTATACTCCGAACATTGATTAGTCCTGGGTTTGATTGACCTAATAAGGAACAAGCAAATAAGACACTATAGAATGATATGAAAGCGATTGAAAGTCCATTCTGAATAGTCTTCCAAGCCTTTTCAAGATTATTAAAATGCTCTATCTGGTTTATATTGGATATGTGTAAGACTAATCCAAACGCTACAAAGTCTGCAGCGTTCAGAAAATCCATAGTCCGATTCTGTAATACAGTCCATATTAATAACCGTAAAAAAACAGGAATTAGTCCTACGAGAACCGTGTATATAAGCCACTTGATTTTTACGTTTGACATGTTAGATCATCTACGGAAATTCTCTCAAATTGCGCCATCAGAATCAACCGTTTATAAAATAATACCACATCTAACAGAGAAAATCCAGAAAATATAGGTTACGGCACACGGCACGTGCGGACTACTGTAACGCAGGCAACCCCCCAACAATATCCACTGTCTCCAAGCTCACCGTAATCACCTGTCTAAGCAACCGTACAATATATTGCGGATCATCCGCACGGTTCGGATCGTTGACAATGCCGCTACGTTTATCAGTTTTAACGCAATACTGATTGATGACCCATTCCAACGCGGAACGCGTACCGAGCCGATACGCAAACGCTTTTGCAGGGATACCGTCAAGTGTGAGAAAATCGTTATAGACGAGGGAGGTTTTGTCTTTGGAAAGCTTCATCTTCTCAACGTGCCAATTGAGCGGAACGTCTGGGCTTTGGATTAACTTCAGTTTGTCGTATTCAGGTTGGGATTCGTAGTTGACGTGGATTTCGGCTAACCGCGCGCCTGCGTTGGCAAATGCCCAGAAATCTGCAGCAACCCCTCTGTCAAGGAACCCCCCTTTATCCCCCCGCAAGCAGGGGGTAGGAGAGTTTTCCTCTCCCTCCGCTTGCGGGGGGATAAAGGGGGGTGGAATATGCGGCAGATCGCGCTTGAGATTCGCCTGATACTTTTCGCGATACGCTGGATGATGCAGGATGCCATAGGTATAGTGAAAGATGTCCCACTTGCTGATGGAGTCGTCTTTGTAGTGTGTGCGGAACTGTGCCAATGCCCAATCGGTGATGTTCTCTTTTCGGTTTGTGCCGTCTTCGTCGTAGGTGTAGAAGGGAAAGCATTGGGAGTCGCCTGTCAGATGGAGGTCTGGTATCACATCAACCATCAAAATATGAAAAGGCTTGATATTTCCTATTGCACTCACACAAATCACTTGATTTTCTCTTTCGGTTTCGGATGTAGAGAAGATGGATGGGAACTCCCGAACTCTTTCGTTAATTATTCTGTCAAAATAGAGGTATGATTTTGTAAATGGACGGTAGAGAGACAATCTTACATTTTCTTGAGAAAAATCAGCACTACGAGCTCTTTGTAAGTTCCGTTTTAGTGATTCACTCCAACTAATCTTTCTGTCGTCAGGTTCTACAAAATCGTCAACGTTTGTTTCTCTGTTTGTTCTTTGTAACCATCTTGCAATATTTGCATTATATGTTCCTATCATTCGTGAAACGTTTTTAACTAATGTATTTTTATCGAAGTTGTAAGCCCAAGCATCTCGGTTTGTGGATACACCTAAACTGTAGGTTTTGAAAATTACATTCACCCCCGCTTCCTTCACTGCCTTTGCTTCCTTAGTACCCATCGGAATGAAGGTGTCAAACTCAGCGTGGAGTCCTTCAGTAAGCCACGTATGTCGTGCATCCGGTTGAATCGCTTGCCACTCAATACTGCCTACATGTTGACGTTGATTGAGAAAGTCAAATTTCTGTTTTTTGTTCCACAGGTCATCGGCGCGATAGTAAAAGAGGCGAGGAGTCTCTGATGAATCCCCCTTTTTCTTGACAAATAGGTTGATACTCATGCCTACCCGAATCCCGAACACATTGGCATCGGAGACCTTCAATCCCTTCCGCGCATTTCCACCTAAATCAAGGACATATACGGCATCGCAATCATCGGCAAGGTGTTTTCGCATGCCATCAAACGCTACACCATCAAGGAAACTGTTGTTTGTGATATAGGCGACAATCCCTTCCTCACCAATTCTGTCTAATCCCCACCGAATCGCTTTTATGTATGGATCGTAGAGTTTATTTCTGTTCGTTGCTGTGGAATCCTTTGTATAAGTGTCTGCAACCCGCTTGTCCATCGTCTCATATTTGCGATTTTTGTTGTTGTCGTTCTCATTCACCTGTCCCATATTGTAGGGTGGATTGCCGATAACCACAAACATCGAGGTCTGCTTCTGCTTTTCAACGCGCTCCGCATTTTCAGGCGCGAATAGAGACATTTGCCGTTCCTCTGCCACCTCAAAAGTATCCACAAGACAGATACCTTCAAAAGCGGCGTATCGGTTCGTGGCAGTGAAAAACTGATGTTCTATGTTCAGACTGGCGATATAGTATGGCAGGAGCATCACCTCATTGCACTGGAGTTCCGGCGGGTCGGCAGTGTATTTCCGTTCTAATGCAATCGGGTCAAGTTCTTGCATAATGCGGACAATAAAGTTGCCCGTGCCAACAAACGGGTCAATGATATGCACACCGCTATCGGACATGGAACGACTAAATTCTGTTTGCAAGATATGTTCAACGCTTTTCACCATAAAATCCACAATCGGTTGCGGTGTGTAGACGATGCCGTGTGTGTCTGCTACTTTCACAGAGAACCCTTGAAAAAACTGTTCATAAACGGTATTCAAAAATCCCTGTTTCTGTGAGAAGTCGGTAATAGTGAGGGCGGTTTTCTCTATTGCTACGTAAAACGGGTTTAAAGGACGCAGGAATTCGGATCGGTTGAGCGTGCGTTCGGTTAGCACGTCAATAACGGTCTCAATCTCGCGTGCGATGATATTTCTGCGGGTGAAGTCGCGGTTATCAAAGATAGTTGCGAAAATCCGTTCAGTTAGCAGATGTTGAATCAGCATCTCTTCCACTGCTGCGATGGATAGGTTCGGATTGATAGAGGTTTGACACTGCTGATGAAACTTGGAGAACGCGTCATGAAAATGTGGATTGTTTTGACGTTCAGTTTCTATTAACGCCGCCAGTTTCTCACCGAGTTCGGGGACAATCTCTCTGAATTCTGCAACGGCTGCATGCCATGCCGAGATGTTCTCTTCACGATACGCAAAGAAGGTTTGGAGTACATGCACAAGATTTTGCGAAGCGGTAATGTCTAAGTCAAGCTGTAGCTGTCCGTTTTGATAAAGCAGTGCATGTGTCGGTGATTGCAGAACGATGTTTTTGGAGGGGTAACCTGCCGCGAATTTTTTGTTTGCCTCAATATGTAGGTCGTCTTGTGTGTCTTTTGCTTCCCAATAGCCGTGCGGTAAACCGTAAGCGTCAACGACTTCACCATCGGGGGTGATACGTCTGTTGTCTGCGGTGTGGAGTGTCTTTTCGCAAAGGAGTATGAAGTTGGATTGTCCGCAATAGTGTTGGAGTAGACTTTGGAATGCGGCGCGGACACTGCCCTCGTTTTCTGCACCGAGTTGTGCATATTTTTCGAGTTCTGCATAGTATGTTTTAATCGGTTTGTGCGTGGTTTTGATGTTGAGAGACGGCATGGTGTCCCCTTTGTGTTTACTGATGTTTAATGCAGTGCCAATTATATGTGAATTGGTGTGTGATTGCAAGGGGAAATGGAATGTTAACTGTCTGAACCAGGATTAGCAGGATTATAGGATTTATAAGATCGCTGAACTCTCTTTGTACCGCAAACTTTTAGTTTGCGTCTCACAATGCACAACCTAAATAAAGATTAATTTATTAATTCGGTAATTTTCTATCCGTCCGAGGCAGGTGTCCTCCCCCGCTGGCGAGGCGGGGAATGCCTAAATGGCATTCATACCGTTGGTTTCTTCCGAACCTCGCCACATTACCGATTTATTTTCTTAATCTTCATAAAGTTTGTGTTACATAAGAACAAGTCAAATCTTATTAAAAGACACACTAAGTTGACACCTGTTAGGTTGCGGACTAAGATGCACAACCTGTATGAAGATTAATTTATTAATTCGGTAATTTTCTATCTGTCCGAGGCAGGCGTACTCCCCCGCTGGCGAGGCGGGGAATGCCTAAATGGCATTCATACCGTTGATTTCTTCCGAACCTCGCCACATTACCGATTTATTTTCTTAATCTTCATACAGGTTGTGCTACAAATTCTCTTGTCCATTATGTTTCTAAAACAGGTTTATTAAAGTGTCCTAATAATTTCAAAGTTCACTATAGTTTGTGCAGCTGTGGAACACAGGGAATGCCTAATTCAGTTGACCAGCTCTGTTTAACCTGCTATTATGTCAATGTCGGGGAAGAAGGTATCAATTCCAGCCTCAACATCTTCAATTGGATGTCCATACTGTTTTTGATATTTTTCGTTGGGGGCGCGTTCAGTTTCAGTGAGTATTGTTATTAGGTTTACAAGATTACCGTCAACTATTTTTTGATAGGCTAATAAATTATGTGTGTCCTTATCTTGAAAGACCTTCGTTCTTACACACATTCGCGCAAATATCGGATAATTCAGTTTATTATTTTAGCTGTTCTTACCCTTCTGCTTTTTGGTGCTACAGTAGAATTCTTTGCTCAAGGAATAAATAAGCAACAGGTAGGAAATGCAATCGGTGTTGGAAAACAGACCTATACGCTTTTTATCATCTGCCTTTTCATGTCACTATTTTCTGTTCCTAAACATGCTGTTGAAGCGGTTTATATGGAACGGTCCGCGACTTCTGTAAACGATCACCAAAATAGGCGTGGGGAAAACGGGGCGATGTTAGCGTTAACACCGTTACCAAATTGGAAAACCTTGGGTGGCAAGTTAGCTGCAGTGGTGATTTGGGCATTATGGGGGATATGGTTGACGATACCGTTATTTGCGCTTTCAAGTTACATAGGTGGATTAGAGGCATTACAATTGATAAAAAGTGGAATAGTGATATTGGTAAGTTGTATTTTCTTCACTTTGGTTGGAATCGGATTCGCATTGTGGCATTCTGGCACCCGCGCAAAAGGTATCAGTTATGGGTTTATTTTAGCCATCACTTTCCTTCCGCTTTTTCCGATAACACCCTTTAATGCTATCCCAATGTTTGACATACTGAGTCCGCTGTGTGCACTATTGTCTATCCTTCAATCAGACGGAACGTATTTGTGGATATGGAACGTTTGTCTGCTTTGTGTACTATGCCTTGCGATTTTCCCTGTTTTGTGCAGGCGGATGCCCTAAAGTCATAGAAAAGCACCTTGATAACTTAGAAAATGAAATAATCACTTCCGAATCGCTATATTCCAATCTGCAAAGCTGCTCATTTGAAAAGTGAAATGGATGCTCTCCTTCCTATAATTCACGTGAATTCGGTCCAAGTCTTTGTAGAGCAAACTGTTAGTAAATCAACGGTATGAATCATGGCGAATACGCGTATGGTATTCGCCATGATTCATACCGTTGATTTCTTCCTAACCTCGCCAAATTACCGAAATATTTTCTTAATCTTCATATAGGTTGTGCTACAGTCAATTTCCTTTATTTTCGAACTCACGTTATAATTCCCTTGTGTTAACGCAACAGATTATATAAACTGTGACTGTATTTCCTTCATTCCTCAAACCATTTTATGACAAATACACCATCTGTTCATTCCCAAAAACCGCAAGAAACAGCACAGTCTAAACATCCAGGTGTGACCTTTCGTGCGATTCTGATCGGTATCATATTAATCCCGCCAAATACCTATTTCATTATGGCGAACCATCTTCGTTTCTGGAGTACTTTGCCCACGACGATGTCTCTGATTTACAACGTGGTAGTGACGTTGGCTGTGTTAACATGTCTCAATTTCTTACTCTATAAGCTGCTGCCCCGTTTCGCGCTGCGTCAGGCAGAACTACTTACGATTTATGTTATCCTCTCACTTTCGTCAGCGATTGCGGGGCACGACATGATGCAAACTGTTGTGCCTGTGATTCCGAACGGTTTTTGGTTTGCAACGCCTGAAAATGAATGGCAACAACTCTTTTGGCGACATTTACCGAGTTGGATGACATTGAGTGACTTGTCTGTTTTGCAGGATTTCTATGATGGAGGGACAACCTTTTATTTGAAAAAGTATTTTGCTGCGTGGTGGGAACCGATCTTGTGGTGGACTGTGTTTTTGTCGGTAGTAATTTGGGTGATGATTTGCATAGATCTCCTTTTGCGGAAGCAGTGGATTGAACGGGAAAGATTAACATATCCGATTGTTCGTCTACCAATAGAAATGACACATTCGGATGGTAGGCTTTTTAGAAACAAAATGCTGTGGGTTGGTTTTGCGATTGCAGGCGGGATTGATCTGATTAATGGTATCCACGCTTTCTTTCCTGCTTTTCCAGAGATTCCGGTTCGTAAGGCAAACCTCGGTATGTACTTCACGGAAAAACCGTGGGACGCTATGGGCTGGACACCTGTCTACATTTTGTCATTCGGCGTGGGGCTTGCATTTTTGATGCCGTTAGAGATGTCGTTTTCACTTTGGTTTTTCTACCTATTCTGGAAAGGTGAACGTATCTTGGGTAGAGCGCTGGGGCTACAAGTATTGCCCGGTTTTCCGTATGATGGACCGCAAGGCGTTGGCGCATATCTTGCCATCGCCTGCTTTGCACTTTATGGTGGACGCAAACACTTTTTCGCTGTTTTTAAAAATCTGATAGGAACATATAAAACGAATGGGAATCTTACGTCTGATATGCGCGATTCAACAAATTATCGGTGGCCAATAGCTGGGTTGGTGGCGGGAGTCCTTTTTCTATTCATATTTTCAGGTTATGGTGGGATGGCTGTTTGGATGATTGCGTTGTATTTTCTTATCTATTATCTTCTTGCATTAGGCATTACCCGTGTGCGTGCTGAAGTCGGACCGCCTACGCACGAGATGTTTGTAGCAAACCCAAGGCAATTCATCTTAGATGCAATCGGCTCACGCAAAATTCCGCCACAGAGTCTAACAATGATGTCGCTGTATTACGCTTTTAATCGCGGGTATCGTGCGCATCCGATGCCCCATACATTGGAAGGATTCAAGCTCGTTGAAGTGGCAAATATGAAGGCGAGAAGAATGGTAATAGCCATGATGTGTGCCGTCTTTTTCGGTATTCTCGCCTCATTCTGGTCATATCTGGTTGTATCCTACGACATAGGGGCGAATCCGGGTCTGGGGAACGGTGGATATAACAGACTTAGAACTTGGCTTTATTATCCCAGCGAAACGAATGTTCCTGCCGTAGCATTCATGGGTGTTGGGTTTTTGTTTACGGGATTGCTATGGTGGCTTCGAACCCGCTTCCCTATGTTTCCGTTTCATCCGACTGGCTATGCTGTCGCGAGCAGCATGTGGACATTCGGTTGGCTCTGGTTTTCTGTGTTTATAAGTTGGGCTGCCAAAAATCTCATCTTACGGTTTGGCGGTATCCGTCTCTATCATAGAGTCCTACCTCTATTCTTGGGACTTATTTTAGGTGAATTCATAATTGGTGGAATGTGGGTGTTGGTTCGGTTAATTTGGGGTGTATCCGTTTATTCGTTTTATCGTTAGCCATAGATTGAAATTTTGTCATAGGATTCGTCCGATTTGCCTCAACTGTTATACGTAGAACTGCCATTATCAACGGTTATTTGTGTCCTGCTTGAGAGAGTAACCGCTGAAGGGTACCACCTAATATTTCCGCTTTGTCTGTTTCAGGGATAAAAGTGCAGTGGGTACGGAATGCTTCCAGTGCATGTTGGTAGGTCATAAAGTTGCGCACTACAGGATAATCCGACCCCCAACAGAGGCGGCCAGCACCAAAATGCTCATAGAGGGCACGCACAACTCTATGTGTGTCTGAATATGGATAGTCCCACGAGATCTGTGAGACGTAAGCAAACCCCGACATCTTTACGTGAATGTTCAGCACCTTTGCTGAGGCGAGAACATTTTCAAGTTGTGGGAACGGATGTTCCTCGCCTGCTCGCGCACCTGCCATGTGATGGCACAAAAAGGGCACTGAAGGGAACTGTGCTGCTAATTTGCGCAAAGGCGCGTGTTGATGGTTTCCCATAGCGATACTCGCTATCAAACCAAATTCCGCAGTTATTTGGAAGAAACGTTGCCCCTCCTCCGAAAAGAACCAACCCCCGTCGTCATCACCCCTGAGATAGTGCGTGTACCCTTTTAAATTGTATGTTTCAGCTGCAGCTTTAAGCCGCTCAGCTGCACCATCGGTGTGGTATGTCTCTGTCCAAGAACAATCAACATCTGCAAACTGAATGAGACGATCCGGATAGCGTTGAACGCATTCTGCAGCATAGTCATTATTGTCAGGATTTCTATCAATCCGTGCGCAAATAAGCACCGCTTTATCAACGTTGTGCAAATCCATTTCGTGGAGAAGTTGTTCAACTTTTCCACGACTCTCATCATCGGGAACAGGTGGTTGATAGGGCCACCGTGGCCAAGCGTGTGTATGTGAATCAATAATCATTATAAAAACTCAACCTTCATTTAGTTTGTGCATCCATAGAACGCAAACTGGATGAAGATTAATTTATTAATTCGGTAATTTTCTGTCCGTACGAGGCAGATGTACTCCCCCGCTGGCGAGGCGGGGAATCATGGCGAATACCATACGCGTATTCGCCCAATGGCATTCATACCCGGGGAATGACTAAATCATGCGAATACCATACGCGTATTCGCTTCATACCGTTGATTTCTTGATTTCTTCCTAACCTCGCCCCATTACCGATTTATTTTTTTAAACTTCATGAAGTTTGCGGAACAATATTTCACGTATAACAAACTGTTCTCTATTAAAAATGGCATCTGTGTGTCCAAAACTTATAGGTAGCAACTTGGGTTATAAATAGGTGTCTAAAAACACAAGCAAACCCAAAAACCGTAAGAATCCCAAAGACTATTGGACTTCGCTTCACGATTTTCTGAAGCAGTAAAATACATAAAATATTTACAACGATTCATTATCAGATGAAATTTCCGTAGACTTTTCATTTTTGGAAAAAACAGACTCAAACTCATCTTCCGCCAGCAGTTTGTCAATTGTCGCACAGATAGTTTTCTCAGAAAGTTGTTGGACAATCACCATATCAGATGTCCAAAAATAGAGACCGTCAACACATTCTCCCGTTTTTTTTATAATGCTCCATTAAAGTTTCAATGTTTTGAAGCGTAAAAAACACAGCAGAGAAACTCTCGCCATTTGGAAAAGTCACTTCAACATCAACATTATCGTTGTTAGGATCAAGAGGAGCAATTCCGTTATAGATAGTTAGTTCGTAATCATTGTGTTGAATAATAGTGTAAGGTTTGTCCATCTTACTCCGGGAATCAATTTATGAACTCTCCATAAACAATAATTCTAAAAATGGTTTCAAAATTCTGATATTACTTTAAAATGTCTACAATCCTTGCAATGCTGCAATAATCTGCCCTGAATTAGTTCTATGACCATACCGTTGACCAAGGTCTGTCCAAGCAATTTTACCATTCTCATCAATAATATAGGTAGCCGGACGCGCCAGATTTTCAGATGGCTGCTGAAGGACGTTGTAGTCAGAAACGGTTTGTAAATCGCTATCCGAAAGCAGCGGAAAAGTAATTTGCAGATCGTTTCGTGTTAAATTCGCGCCAAACTGCGTATCTCCACTGATCGCAATCAATTCAGCACCTTCTGCTTTGATGTTTTCATATCCACTTTGCAACTCACCGAGTTGCGTGCGACAGTGTGGTCAGCCACCAGTTGCATAAAAGACAAGTGCTACTTTTTGTCCGACATAATTAGCGAGAGAAACCACGTTGCCATCACCATCGGGTAAGGAAAAAGCAGGTGCTTCTACGCCGACTGATAACCCTTCGCCTGGCGGCAAAGGTTCCTGTGGTACCGGTGTTAGAATGTCAGCAACTTGATCAGTATTAAGACAACCAAAACATATAAACGTCATAGCTATTAACGCAAAGTAGGCAAGTTGGTTAATAAATTTAAATCTCATATTTCGCGTCTCCCTTCATCATTTTGTGATTGCATCCATTGGTGAACATCGGTACGCATCTTTTCAAGTATTGGGTGCGATGTTGCATCAAATGCTAAATTATTGAATTCGTAAGGATCCGCATGGACATCATACAGTTCCTCAACAGGATGGTGTTGCGTTAGATAAACAAGTTCTGCAGTTTTCGGGTCGTTTTTTGCCTTTTCTATCCAACTGTTCCAAACTTCAGCATGGCTTTCGGGAATTCCTTCTACTTCTGTAAAATGGGTTGTCCAAGTGTTTTCAGGCATCAGGTTTAAAATATATTTATATTGGCTATCCCGAACGCACCGTGCGGGAAAACATTCATGTTTCCATCGCGGGTGTGCGTACTATAAATTCTATCACGAAAAGTAGTTCGCTGTCCACATAAAACATCTTTAAAACTTCTACCGTCGTCATCGGATAAGTAAACAACGATGTTCGGTTTTTGCATCTATTATTCCTTCGCAGCAGGGAAAGGTTTCGGTTTTTCTGCATTGTCATTTTCCATCGGAACAGGTTCTGGTGGAAATTGCGTACAGACTTCACCATTTTTCATTGCCCAGCGGAAGTTATGCCAGAATCGCTTGCTCGTTTTGACGATCTCGGGGCTTGTCCAAACACCCGCGACAGCAATACGACTCTTATCACTCTGATTAGGCGGGCTATAGTGCCACATACTGCTATGCCAAAAAACAACATCACCGGGATCCAATTCAATATGATGTACACCGTGTTTTTGGAGCATCTCCTCAACCATTTCGCGCGGGAGTTCGCCGTGGATACTGTCGGGATATAGAATGTGCTCAACGATCTCTGTCTTGTGGCTACCAGGGATAAATTGCATACATCCGTTATCTTTCGTTGCAGGTTCAAGTGGTATCCAGAAGTTGAACGGTTCCGTCTCACCATCGCGCCAAAGGCCGTTATCTTGGTGCCACGGCGTTGCACTACCGGTCCGAGCAGGTTTCAGGAAACAGCTATTGAACTTCATGATGATGTCGTCACCGAGAAAGTAGCGGGCAATATTGAGCAATTCTTCACCTGCATGAACATTGTGCCAGATAAGCGGTGATTGAACACAGAAGTTTGCTAATTTACGGTAACGGGCTATCCTTCCTTGTGGTGTATCTTCCATCGGATTCATCGGGTCTAAATCCACAAACTTACCCGGTTCAGGTAACATAATAACGTTGCGGATTACACCGCGAAGTTCAGCGGCAAGTTCACGCGAAATGACGTTACGGAGAATAAAATAGCCTTCGATTTCATATTGAGATTTTTGATCGGCGGTTGGTTCCCATCGGACCATTGCATGTTATCCTTTCTGTCCAAATTATATAGTAAAACTTACAATTAATGGGACACTTCTGTATCGCAACCTATATGAAGATTAATTTATTAATTTGGTAATTTCCCATCTACACAAGTCCTGTGCAAGCCTCTGCTGGCGAGGTTTCCTAACCTCGCTAAATTACCGATTTATTTTTTTAAACTTCATTTAGGTTGCGGACTAAGATGCACAACCTAACAGGTTGTGCTACAACTTCTGTTGTCCGTTATGTCTCCAAACAGGTTAATCAAAGTGTCTCAATAATTTCAAAGTTCACTATACAAAATCTTTGTTTAAAAACAAAAAATTTAGATTTTCTTACAAAAAATGTAAAAATTTTGTAACCACTTCTTATTTATATACGTAGTCTTTAAATGTAAGAATTTTGTAACCACTCTGATTTATTTTACGTAGTCTTTTTTTATTTAAGGTGTTTTATGGTAAGTCTTAGAATTAGTTGAACACTTTACACCAGCGAGGTTAGGAAACCTCGCCTACCGTGGGAAAAGTGTCATTTATTTTTCTAATTCACCATAATAATTGGAAGCTATACTGCTAAAAGCGTTGTCCGAAATTTCTCTATATAGATGATATAAACTTCTATATTAACAGAGAAATTCACCTTATTCATTTTGTATTCCTACAAAAGCAATTTAGCAGATACTGAGTACGATGTCAATTCATTTTGGAATGGCATCTGCATGTTTCCACTCCACCTGCTCAATCCTATAAACAATTTAGTCAATGTTTTCTAAACACAGATACGGAAAATGAAATGCTAACGAAAGAAATGGTACAAGACATCCCTTCGGAGCCGGGTGTTTACTTTTTCTACGGTGCCTCAGGGAAAATCCTTTACATTGGCAAGGCGAAATGCCTGCGCAAGCGAGTACGTTCCTACCTGCATAAGGTTAAAAATCGCCGATCAAAAATCAAACGGCTTATCAGATGGACAACGTCTGTCCATTATCAGGTTTGCCAATCAGAACAGGAAGCACTTTTCCTTGAATCGCGCCTAATCAAAGAACATCAACCGTCTTATAATTCTGCACTGAAGTATGGCACTCAAACATGGTATATTCGGATAAATATTGCTGAAGATTTTCCTCGGCTTGAAAGGGTTCCAAAGCCGCAAGCTGATGACGCGCGGTATTTCGGACCCCTATCAAGTAGACGATGGACAGATGAAGCGATTGATGTTTTACAGCGGATTTTTATGGTGCGCACGTGCCAAGGAATGATAACACCTATGGCAGGATATCGGACATGCTTACAATACGACATGAAACGTTGTTATGCGCCTTGTGCAGCACTCATAACTCGCGAACTCTACAGAGAAGTGGTAATGAACATTATTAATTTGCTTGATGGAGAATATGAAAAAGTGCAAGCGAATCTCGTATCAAGACGTAATAGTGCGTCCGCGCTGCTGCAATTTGAGCGGGCAGCAGCGATTCAGAAGCAACTTCTACGGGTACAAAAGGTCTTTCCATTCCTTGATGCGCATCGTGAGAAGCCTTAATTGGGTATAATCTCCAGTCTGATACATATCTATACCTTTTTATAAAAAAAGATTTGACACACATAATGAAAATATGGTAATATGATTATGTAAATCACAAAGGAGGTAAAACGATGTATATCGCGAGATTTACGCTGATTACTCTCGTTACCTTTGCATTCTTGATGGGTTGTGGTATGGTCGGCCAACAAGCAGAAATGCCTGTAGAAACCACTATGACTGCAGAAGAGAAACCGATGGAAGAATTATCGGTTCCAACCCCGCAAAAAGCAACCTATCAGGAAGTGACACTTCTGGTGGAGGGCATGACATGAGGCTCGTGTCCCCCCGCAGTGCAGGATGCACTCAGTAAGGTCACGGGTGTCACAGAGGTTGTCAGTGTTAACAGGTCCACTAAGAAGGCTGTCGTTAAAGTTGAAAAGGGCAAAGTTACAAACGCTGCTCTGATTAAAGCTGTTGAAGCAGATCCTCGCTTTACGGCAACAGTCGTCAACTAACGATTTGCAAGGGGCGAGGTTTTCCTCGCCCTTCATCTAATTTGTTGGACGCTAATCGCTCAATATCCAATACAGATATAGAGGAATAATAAAAAGATAACCCACAAGATGAAATAAAAAGTTCTTTATTATTGTGGTGAATCTATATACTTAGAGGAATTAATCCAAATGTTAAATAAAGCACTTATTTGTATCGTTATGCTGGCAGTTGTCTTCGGATGTGCCAATCAGCAAAAAGATACTCCAGAAAAACCAGCGGAACAGACACAAAATTCCGAGGCAACAGAACAGGTAGAACAACCTGAGGCAACAGAACAAGCAGAACAACCTGAAGCAACAGAACAGACGCAAGAAACTAAAGTTGCTGTTGAAGAAATTAGTCTGGCAGTAACAGGTATGACGTGAGGCACTTGTGTCGCCGCAGTGCAGGATGCACTCAGTAAGGTCACAGGTGTTACAGAGGTCGTCAGTGTTTCTCATGTTGATAATAAGGCTGTTGTAAAAGTGAAAAAAGGTGAAGTCAAAACTGAAGCTTTGGTCCAAGCAATTGAAGCGGATTCCAGTTTCACTGCTAAAGTTATTGAATAATGGAAGTATTTCACACTTCTATTTACCAAAACTTTTTTTAATCCTATTTCAATATTGTTTAACGCCTCATGCGCTACAAAGCACATGAGGTTTCTTATTACTTCACACATACAGATGAAATTATCTGACTGATATTTCTCATAATTGTTCTAAACCTATTCTCAGTGAAATGCGATTGATTAAAAATGAAAAGTAAAACATACTTTTAACACTTCATGAAGGTATTACATTATGATTGAAGAAATTAAAAAGACAATCATAGAAGCGAAAGACGAAATTCGGCACGAGTTTAAAGCCGAAGTTAAAGGTATCTTCGGTTCCTACGCACGGGGAGATAACCACGCAGACAGTGACCTGGATCTTTTGGTAGATTTTGATGCTGGTGCTACCCTGTTTGACCTTGTTGGTGTTCAACAGTATCTTGAAGATAAACTTTGTTGCAAGGTTGATGTGGTATCACGACGGGCACTTCGAGAAGAAATTCGTGCAAATGTTTTTAACGATTTCATAAGCCTATGAGAGATCTAAGACTTTATGTGAAGGACATTTTGACAGCAATGGTTGCTGTGCAAGAATTCATCAAAGAAATGGATTTTGAGACGTTCCTTGAGGATGATAAAACCACTTCTGCAGTTGTCCGGAAACTTGAGATTATCGGAGAAGCAGCTAAGTATGTCCCTGATACCATGCGTCAAAAATATCCGCAAGTGCCATGGAAACAAATGGCAGGTATGCGAGACAAACTCATACATGCTTACTTTGGTGTTGACTACACACTCGTTTGGGATACTGTTAGGAATTTGATCCCACAACTACAACCTATCATTGCACAAATTCTTAAAGATATGGAAAAAGAAACAAATGATGAATAAAATGGCATGAGTTGGATTACATTCCTTGATTAAAATTTGAAAAACGACAAAAACCGTGTCATAATTTGTTAATGGAGAAAATGAATGCCCAAGAAATTAAAGGGTATGAACAAGTATCAGAAGAAGGCACATCGGAGACGCGAAGACCGCTTGCGCGGTGATGGCGTAGAATATTACCTCTCACTTGCCTATTCCACTAATCCAGAAGATCGCGCGCTGGCAATGGAGAATCTCTGTCCATGCCACGTCCGAAAACGAATTGACGCTGTCTGGGTAGCATTATACAAGGGTTTGGGTGACCCTGATTTACGTGTGCGCCGTGCTGCATGGCACACGCTTGATGATGGCGGAAATCCGAATGATCCGAGACTGCAACCGCTTCTTCAAAAGATTGCTAAGACAGAAAACGATCCGACCTTACGTCAACGCGCACTTGACCTCATTAAAGCAACGCAGAAGGTAGAAGATGAAAAACAAAAGCTCTTAGCACAAAAAACACACACCTTTTCTGGACGATGTGATTGGTGTGGCACATCAAATGTGCAGGTTAGTTATGATTACGAAACAGAGTTTGAAACCGATGGGAATAAACGTTTCGCTCTGGTCTGTGGAGCATGTGACACCGTATAATTTTCACTACAATAACGCAAGCTGCCATCTTGTCTCACAATCTGTATGAAGATTAAGAAAATATTTCGGTAATTTGGCGAGGTTAGGAAACCTCGCCAACGGGGGAGTACACCTGCCTTGTACGGATAGAAAATTACTGAATTAATAAATTAATCTTCATTTAGATTGTGCTTATGAGAACGCAAACGGACAGCTTGCACTACAAAGCTCCTGCAAATAATGCACTATTTTTGGTTAGAACAGTGGCTGCCTGTCCAAAAACTTTCCCGTAGCAACTTGGATTACAATAAAGAATGAAAAGAAAACGGAATTAGTCGTTTTGGACTTGGCAAAATGATTAAAAAAGTGTAATAAACCTTTTTATAGTCTATGTTTATATGGTATAATATAGATAAGAAGTTAGGGGGTTGTCACCCCCTAATTAAACCTAAAAAAGCAAGTTGCTTTTTGACGGTTCAACCTTATCTGATATTGTATCAGAAATCCGTCAGAAAAGCAACTCTGATTAAGGAGTATTCTGATGGATTTGATTATGATTATGGAGATGTTTCCTGATCAAGCGGCGTGTATCGCATATTTAGAGCAGCTGCGGTGGCAGGGATCCCCTGAATGTCCCCATTGTGAGTCTACTCATATCAACAAGCTCAATGAAACGGCTATAGGGCGTATCGGGCGTTGGAATTGCCACGATTGTCATAGCACTTTCAAGGTTACGTCTGGCACAATGTTTGTTGGAACGCAGATCGCACTTCAGAAATGGTTTCTGGCGATCGCGTTGATGGCAAACGCAAAGAAAAGCCTCTCAAGTTGTCAACTTGCACGCGATTTAGGATTGAAACAAAGAACAGCCTGGCGAATAATGATGTGTATACGTGCTGAAATGGGTAAGGATAACGTGTTGCTACAAGGTATCGTTGAAGCCGATGAAACCTATATCGGTGGCAGCAGTAGAAAAGATTACGACAAAGAGGAAGGTGAACCCCGTAAGCGTGGGCGTGGCACTGCGAAAGATGCCGTTATGGGTGCTGTAGCACGTGGCGGGAAAGTCGTAGCAGAACTTGTTTCGGATATTGCTGGGGAGCCAATCGCTGACTTCATTAGGAGGGTTGTCAACACCGAAGACGCTAAACTGTATACCGACCAGTTCAAAGGATACACCGAAATCGGTAAAGAGATGGAACATCAAACAATCAACCGGAGTGAACAGTGGGTAGCTGATGGGATACATACCCATACGATGGAAGGGTTCTGGTCTTTCGTTAAACGTGCATGGTATGGCTCACATCATCATTATTCAACAGGTTACACGCCACTGTATCTCGCAGAGGCGTGCTACAAATACAACTACAGAGGAACGAACATCTTTGCCAAGTTTCTCACAGAGAGTATGGAGTCCGGGTAAATTGAAAATTTCTCAAGTCCAAAACGACTTATTCCGTTTCCGAATATAGTTTCAGCTTCACCGAGGAGATATTTCGCCCATCCCAGATTGCTGAATGCATACGCGAATTCTGAATCTAACTGTATCGCCTGAATACAATCTTCTATCGCCGCTATGAATATTTGTCGGACTTCTGATTTACGTCTTTCTTCAACTCTTAATTGTCCTATTTTACATCTTACCCACGCCCTATCATTGTATGCATTTGCAGACGCAGGCTCCAGTTGAATTGTTTTAGTAAGATCTTCTATTGCTTGTTGATATAGTCTTAAAGCCTCTATTTTATGTCCTTCTTCAACTTCAAATTTTCCCATCTCGCTCTTTATCCACGCTCGTTGGTGGAATGCTTCTGCAAACTTTGGTTCAAGATGGATAACCGTTGTAAAATCTGCAATTGCTTCTTGGTATAGTCTTCGAGCGTCCGCTACATCTCCTTGCTTCACTTTAAATGTCCCTTGATCGGACTTCATTTGTCCACGACTGTAGTATATTCTAAAGTTCTTTGGCTCTAATTGGATTGCTTCCGCATAGTCTTCAATTGCTGCTGCATACATACTTAGTGCTTCCTCAGCATTTCCTTTATTGGATTCAAATTTACTGATCTCATACTTTGCAGCCCCGCGTAGGCTGTAAGCATCGCCGTAGTCCGGATGTAGTCCGATTGTTTCATTAAGGTCTTCAACGATTTCTTGATATAAAACACGTGCTTTTGCAATATTTTTCAACTCGACTTCAGACTCAGCCAGTCTTAATTTTGAGTTAGCACGTCCAAAATACGCATAACCAAAAGCAGAATTTAATTGAAGAGATTTGTTTAAGTCAACTACGGCTTCTTCGTAATGCTCGTTTTGAAATTTAACGTTTGCTTGCGTATAATAGCGAAAAGCAATAATTTGTTTTTTCTTCTGCCACTGTGCCAAAGGTTCTGTTAACTCCGACCGAGCAAGCAATACTCTAAGAACATTCACTGGAATCGCGTAGCTATAAGAAGGTGGGAGTCCAGCGTCATCCACGCCAACGACTTGCCCTTTTCTGTTTAGTACGGGACTACCGCTGCTCCCACCAGACGTATTGATTTTCATTACGAGCCATTTGTCTCTATTTCGAATGCTGTGAATAGTGCCTTCTGTAACTTTGTAATTCCCACCGGAGTACCCTACTGCGAAAACGGGTTCACCTATTGTAACACTATTGCTATCGGCAAGTGAAAGTGGTATCCCTTTATCAGAGATTTTTAATATGACAAGATCATTTATCAAATCATACGCAGCCACCCCTTCAACAGTCCATTCTGTTAGATTGTCAGAAGATTTTGCGAAAAGTGCGCCAGGGAATACAGCGATGTGAAGGTTTGTTGCAATCTTGTCACGCGCAACAAAAAACCCACTTGCTGATCCGAAATCACCCTTAACCAATACTATAGATGGTTTTATTTTTTCAGAAATTACGTCGGCAGTAGGTTCGATAGGTTCTTCGGTAATTACTTGCTGTGGTGCTCGGACACAGGAAAGCAAAAATCCTAACGCTAATAAGCCCAATAAAGCTTTTTTATTCGTGTTCATAAGTAAAGACCTCTAATCTTATTCTCTGAAATCATTTTCCCGCATTTGGGTCTAATTTTTTAGCCTTTTCAAAATCTGCTTTTGCTGCTTCCTTTTGCCCAAGTGCCTCTTTTGTAAGTCCGCATTCATAATACATAATAGCCTTTATCTGTTAAAGTACATTAAGGACGCAGCGAGCAAACCAACAAACCACATAATAAGAGCATCTAAACGACCGTCTATTCTACCTACATTACTTTCTATTATGCCAATGCGTTGGGCGGTTTGTTCCGTGGTTACTTCAATGCGGATAAGGCGCGTTTCTTGATCTGTAGCATCATTTTGCGTCATCGCTGTCGGTGATATAATCACAATAAGAAATAGACATAGCAATAATTTACGTTTCATTATAGGAACACCTCCAAGATGCATTGTAAGTTAATGCTAATTTTGCGGAGCAAGATTTGAGTATAGTATATACATTGCAAAATGAAATTACAATGTTTTTACGACTATGGAAGAATATTTAGGTTTCTTGTTGGGCAACAAAGATGCGGTAAATGTCTTCAAAAAGTCTCACATCCGTTAACGTGTCTTCAGCAGAGGAACGGAACGGTTCAGGATTGCGTAGGTTATTAACAAAATATTCCGCTTCTCTATGATATGCCCATGTCCATGACGGTCTCGGAATAGGTCGTGTAATCTCTTGTTCTTCTCCAGCACGGTAAATTTCAACTTCTGCAGGTGTGTTCTTCAACAACAGCGGCGGTGCCCAGGTGTGGATCCAGCCGTGCTGAAAATAAATCTGTGAATGCTCATCCCAGCGGTAGTGGGAAACATGCCCGGTTTCCAACGTTACTCGTGTACCATTCATATCAAAGATTACAACACCTGTATACCCGTTTTCATTCAAATCAACTGCTTTAACGTTAACGTTATCGCCAGCATCAAGAAACCATCGCATTAAATTGATGTTGTGTGTATACTGCTGCAGGTATCCGATGTACCCGCCCCACCATTTTTCTGGAAGCCAGTCGGGGAATTTTTGTGGCGCGCTCGGTTTCGGTTCATCTGTACCGTCCATTGGTGTATCAAGATTGCATACCCAATCACCACCAAAACCGTGATTGCGGGCATACGTCAAGCGTCCCATTTCACCTGTTTCGCGGAATTGTGTGATCTTCTCTTTAACGATCTCATTGCCAGCATCGTAACGTTTCATGTAGCCTACCATCAGTTTTTTGCCAGATTCTTTTGAAGCATCTACGATTGCTTGTGCTTGTTCCACTGAAACAGCCATCGGTTTTTCCATGAAGACGTGTTTACCAGCACGTAGGAGGTCTTTCGCAATTTCACCTTGTAAAGCGAAATCGGCGGATACTGCGACCGCTTCAATATTGGTATTTTGGGCAAGTTCAGTATGGTCTTGATATAGATGCGGAATACCGAATCGTTGTTGGACTTTTTTGCCGAGTTCAGTACGCACCTCTGCAAGTCCGACAATTTCGCATTCAGGAATGCTTGCAAAATTCGGAATATGCACCTTTTGTGCCATAAACCCACATCCGATATAACCGATTTTAATTCTTTCCATCTTAGCGATCTCCTTAATCCGCAAGCGATTCTATTTGTTCAACTGCTGTTTGTGCCCCTTCTCGGACAAGCGCAGAGGCATCATTTTGTGCCAGCTGTTTGAGTTTGTTAAGACAAAGTTTTGCCTCAAGTTTGCCGAGTGCTACTGCTACGAAATAACGCACATCCGCGTCCTCATCTTCAAGTGCTGCCAGCAGTGCTTCAGTATCTGAAGGTGTAGCAAGGTGTCGTTCTATATCACCGATGTTAATTAAGGATTGCGCGGCAATACGTCGAGAGTGGATATCACCATGGCGTAGGGAAACAAGTAATTCGTCATTGCCTGCGGGAATCTCCGTAAGCGTATCCCAATCACAATCCAAGCAGAACCATGAATTTGCATCCAGCTGCTGGATGTTCACATTGCCACACTCAGGGCATTCTCCATACTCTTGTTGATTCATGAGGGACCTATTGCCTCCATTTCTGGTAAATCTCGCCATATTTCTGGGCCTTCTGGCTTGAAATTAATTGTTGCTATAAACTGCATGCCATGATAGAAGTTGATTTTAAACTTACCTCCACCAAAATTCTGCTTAAGATAATCCAAAGGCGCATCAATTAACGGCCCCATTTCGTCGGCATAGTAGAAAGCAAGCGGTTTGAACCGGACAGTGTTTCCCACGGGTTCCTGCACTAACAGTTGGGCGGAAGTGGCAGGAAAGAGCACTTGAAAAGCATCCCATAGATCGGCAACAGTCGGATTCGGATTGCCGATTCGCTTTTTGAAATCATTTTCAAGGTATTCTGAGAATGTGTTAAATACCCAATCCATGATGGTATCCTTCTAAGAAAATTACCATTAAATTCCAGGAGCCTTCAAGAAGTCCTTCCAATCAAAATTTGGCAGAGGGAACTCCTCTGTGGCTTTACATTGTCAGAACGTGGCTGCTTTTTCAAAGAAGTCAATATCCACGCGTTCAATTTGTGCGGAACGCGCATTCTCTGCCACACGCTGGACAACCATCTCTCGCACAAACGGGATCGGAATGCGTTTCACACGATGCACAACCTCTTCTGTGCAGGGTACATTGGTGTTGTCAAGAAAAGGACCGTCCTGTGCCGCTGCTTCGGCAGGATGATCGCAGGTCTCAGGTACAAGTTGCTGTAATCGCATTGAGACATAATCGGTCACCCACTGTTGGAACTTTTCGGTGCTTTCAGATTCAGCATCACTGACTTGCGGTGTCTGATCCAACTTCTCATCAATACGGACAAGTAGATTTTCCAAACGTGCCAATCGGTCTTCAACGTTGGTAAGTCGTTCTTGAACGTTAGTTTGCTGGCTCATGTTTCCTCCTTAAATTACCCAGTATTTCCAAAGGTCTCCTGGAATTTCGTATCTAATCTCTTCACGTTTTTTATGGTGATAGCGTGCAAATATGCCAACTCGTGGAATATCCCTGATATTGCCCGAACCTGTATGACACAAGTATGCATGCCATAGTACAACATCCCCAGCAGATGCGATGAACTCACGCGGCCCCTCTGGTGATAAATCTGAGAATGTATGCCAGCCCCACCCTTCAATATCTCTAAAACTACCATCAACCTGTTCAGGATATTTGAGGAAGTATTCGTGCGTTGTCCGATGACTCTTAGGCCAAAAGACGAAAGCACCGCCGCCGGGTTCAACGTCATAGAGATAGGTTGTGGCACCCATCATAAACGGACTCCAGCCGCCAGGACCGTAAGCATCAATGTGTCCGCTACCGGGCATTGACCATTCTGCATCTGGGTTGGGCCATTTCACAAGAGGCGAGCCACCACCACCTGCAAACTCACCCCCACCGAGTTGCTCAATTATCGCTTGCATCGCAGGCAATTGTCCGAAATTTGGCGAAAAACCGAAGTTTTCTACCACGTAATTGTCGGGCCATGTCTCCGGAGACTCCAAGCTGGAATTGAAATGTTTCCAAATTTGTTCACGCCACCCATTAAGGACATCTGCATCGATTAAGTTTTCAAGGATAAGAAATCCGTTTTCTTGAAAAAAATCTACCTGTTTTGTTGTTAGCATACAAGTTTCCTTTATTGTTAAGAAGTAAGGAATCGGGGTTACAAATCCCCTATAGAAGAAAATATAGAAATCTAACGGCGCGGTCGAAAAGAGGGAATGCCTGTTTTATCAAACCGCTTTTTAACCGCCTTCATAAGTTCAGGTGTTATTTCGCGATAACCGTGTTCGCGTGCGTATTTTTCAACGCTTTTGATAACCATGCCGCGCGCAAATGACGGAACGCGCTTCAATCTTTTTTTCGCCGCATCATTCCACTTTAAATCGTAATCGGGTTCAGTTGCAAAGGCAGTCCGTTTTTCAAGTTGAACGGGTTGTTGTCCCTGTTGTCCGGGTTGATACTCACAAGATTCATCTGCAGCGAGGTAGTTATCAGTGGTGGCGTAAGCACGCGCTCTACATCCCCCACACACCTCTCTAAATTCACATGCACCACACTTCCCTTGCAACATATCCCGATTTCGCAACTCATGGAAAGTTTCCGATTCATTCCATAGCTTGACAAAACTCTCATCTTTGAGATTGCCAACACTCACAGGCAGATACGGACACGGTGTGAGTTCACCTTCAGGACTGATGCGACAATAATAGATACCACAAGGGCAAGTGCCACTCGGATAGCCTTGCAGGAACGCTGAATCGGACTGCTGTTCATAGATAACGCGTTTGTAATGAGGTGCACATTTCGCTGCGATGAGCATCTTCCCGCTATATTCTGCTTGCAGTTGGAACATCGTTTCAAGCATCTTTTCATATTGTGCAGGTGTGATGTCCATTACGGTCTTACCTCTTCCTGTTCGCACAAGAAAATAGAGATTTAGCACCTTCGCGCCTAACTGATAGGCGTATTCTACAATCTCAGGGATTTCGTCATAATTCCACTGCGTCACAGAGGTTTGGACAAGGAAGTCAAGTTGTGCGCGCTTGAGTGATTCAATGCCGTTCATTGTCGCTTTCCACGCGCCTTCCATACCGCGAAATTTGTCGTGATTTGATGGTTGGATAGAATCGAGACTAATACCAGCACCCGTAACACCATGCTGCTGCATCTTCTCAACTACTTCGTCATTCAACAAAACACCGTTTGTTCCCATCACGACAAGGAATCCGGTTTCCGAAGCGTATTTTGAAATCTCTAAGATATCGGGACGCAACAGCGGTTCACCACCCGTGAGTATAAGTAGGATATGCGGATTGATTTCGGCTATCTCATCAATCACACGAAAACACTCTGATTGGTTTAGCTCTGTATCCCTCAAATAACCTTGTGGGAACTCGTCTGTATCTACAAATCCCGCTGGAAGATAGCAGTGCGTACATTTCAGATTGCACAATCGGGTGATATTCCATGAGACTGCCTGAATTTTTGTGTTTTCCATTTATATTTACGGTAGATGTGGTTTCCTAACCAATGCAGAATACCATACGCGTATTCTGCCTAATGAGTCTGGGTAAATGGTGCGGTTAGAAACCGCACCTACCAGGGGGCACATATTTTAATTTCTTAATAGCAACGCAAGCGCGAAGACAATTAGTCCTGAAAAAAGTGTTAAATGTCCGAAAACATTGATATGACGGGGGACGTTGATCGGGCTATCTGGCTGTGCTGCTTCAAGGTGCCGCCGATAGAGCGAACTGTATAGTCCCCAAAACAGTGCCATCAATCCGAATGCCGCTAACTTTAAAGCAGAATATATCATATACTCTGGTTTCAATTCCATATTACTATTCCATGCAACAATAAAGATTACAATCCCGCCTGTGAGTAAAAGCATATTTATTATCAATCGCATCAAGTGGCGAAACCGATTATGAATTTTCAATAGGTCATGTGCTGTTAGGTTTTGCCGGAAGATTGGCATTGCAATCAAGGTTGAAAAAACAACACCTCCGAACCAGACTATTGCTACGATGAGATGGATACTTCGAATGATAAGCTCTACAAACGTCCGCATAGCTTGTTATTTGCTGGATTTGCCTTAGGATTAGGTGTGGGATTATACATCTTCAGATTTCTCATAAAAGTTTACACCGACACGTTCAATTTGCGCAACCATATCTGGATTGTTTATTTGACTGAAAACAGATAGGTCAATCGTATAGGGTAAAAGCAGATCATCAAGATCAAAGTCAATTTTAGTGAGTACGCTGTGTGTTAAGCCCTCACCACAAAAGGTTAAGTCAATGTCAGATCCGTTTCGGTAGTTACCTGTGGCGCGTGAACCGTACAAAATCGCTTTCTCAATTTGTGGATACTGCTTGAAAACGCCATGTATTTTTTGAATAGTCTTGTCTGATAACCCGTATTTCATAACGACTCTTCCTGTTTTAGATGTTTATTGGGGTATTAAGAGCGCGCTTGCAAGCGTGCAAGCTGTTCACGGAGTTGGGCAACTTCCGCCTCTGCTTGTTGTCGTGCGTTTGCCTCTTGTGTTGCGCGTGCCTCGGCAGCTTCTGCGCGTGTCGCTTCCTCCTGGCGTGCAGCAGCTTCTTGTGTTGCGCGTGCCTCGGCAGCTTCCGCACGTGTTTGCACCCAATCTCCCGTAACCGGATCATAAATACCTATTTCCCCATCCCTTATACGAAAATCTAAATCCAAGGACGATGAACGGACACCCCCATTCTCATCTGGTTGAACTTCTACATAAACACCGCTAACCAATTCAAAACCCATCAGTTGTGACGGCAAATACAGCCCCTCTGCATCATATAAGAAGTAGTTCTGTATCTCAAGTGAGGCGTAGATACCCATTTTTTTAGTTAAGTCATTTTGATATGTGTTTTTGCTGCTGAACTCCATCACGAACTCTGGCACTTTCCCCTCTTCCCAGACCAAGTAGGTTCTGCGTTTTTTCATACCTATCTCAAAAGAGACAAGCACATCTGGAGATATAGACTTATCAGGTGAACCTTCCACATAATACATCAGAATATCACCAGAGACATAGACTGTTGGATCTTGGGAGAAGTGCGTCTCAAGTGTGTTTAATGTTCTAAACAACTGTTCCCTGTGAAGGTCGCTTGCTGCCATCGGTTCACCATCCTCTTCAGGATAAAGTGCATCTGTAGGGACATAAGAGAGTTTTTCCTTCTCTGCTTTGGTTGCCATAATGTGCTCCTATAACATAATATGCAGGTAGCCAGCGATTAAGACTATGACTTCTGCCAATATTGTGCATTAATTATAACCGAAAACTGAGAGGGTATCAAGCATTTTAGGATTTAGAACTGTGCAGGGAAGTTACCACGTGCAGCATCCATCACTTCCCCAGTAATTTCGGAATGTCCGTTATCTTTGGCAAAACTTTCAATACCCATCTTTGCCATCGGACGGACAAAACTGGGGATACGTTCTAATCGCTCCAATGCTTCAGGTGTCCATGTGAGGCCATTTGGTTCAGGTTCGGATTTTTCCTCAAAAGCGTCCGAGATAACGGAAGTAAAGGGACATTTACCACCCTCAGTGGTTTCACCTGATCCCATTTCTGATGCTATGTTTGGCATGGAATCCTGTTTTGCAGTCTCTAATTGTGAACGGACTATCTGCATCGGTTGCGCCGCTTCACCGCTACCGCCGAGTTTCAGATCCAAGGATTTTAACATCTGTGTTTCCCATGGATTGAGGAACATGGCAATCTCTGTAAAACAGTCGGGACATTCAAATACAGCGGTGACAGAACCCTGTTCAGGACGGGTTACGTCTTTAAATTTCATGGCTGTGTCGCAGTCTATACATAAGAATTTCATCGTTTAGTCTCCATATTTTGCGTAAGGGAAGAGGATTTAGAGCAGTTTTCATGCCTTAAAGAAATCTTGAATCTTTTGTGTTACCTCTAAAATTGCTGTGCTTGCAAGGGAATCTGGGTATTCATGGACATAGGGCGTGCCGTTGTCGTTACAATGTGATAGTTTTGGATCGAAAGGGATTTTGCCAAGCGTAGTTAATTGAAACGCATTATCAGGTGTGTCTTCAGCAGAAAAAAGGGGTTCGTGTTCACCGCAGTGTTTGCAAACATAGAACGCCATATTTTCTATAACACCAATAATCGGTACATCAAGGATGTCTCTTGCCATCGTTATTGATTTTTTGACAATCAGGTGTGAAACTTCGGAGGGGATTGTTACGACGACTACGCCGCCAAGGTTTGGGATAAGCTCGGCTACATTCGGCAAGCGATCAGCACCTGGTGGCAAATCAAGCAGAAGGTAATCCAATTCTCCCCACTCAGTATCACCGATGAACTCGCGCAGTGCGCCTACCTCCATGGTGGAACGCCATGTGAAAGCATCCTTTTGTGTGTGTGCGCTCCACAGCACCGGTGCATCATCTTCAGACAGCAGCAAATCCATTGAGATGATCTTTGTACCGAGAGAACTGACTGCCGGTTTAACACCAATAGGTGCGTATTCAAGCGTTGCGTCGCGAACCCCCATCATCTTGGCAATCGTTGGGCCGTTGATATCGGCATCAACGACACCGACAGCACACCCTGCCAACGTCAGCGCGGTAGCGAGGTTGGCGGTAATAGCGCTCTTGCCAACACCACCTTTTCCGCTCATAATGGCGACTGTATGCCTTACCGAAGCAAGTCGTTCGGTGAGGCGGTTCGCTTGTGCTGTGACTTGCCCAATAATGTTGGAACCGGCGTCATCCGGGAGTTCCTTGTAACTTTTCACTTTTTCTGGCCGATTGCGTATAAGGCATCATAACTACGGAGATAGAGCGTGCCATCTACAATTACCGGCGATGCAGCAACGGTTTCGTTAATAGAATTGGTAGCCACGATTTCAAATTCTCGCCCTGCTTTCACAACATTGACAACGCCATCTCGTGCTGTTAGATAGATGTAACCGTTAGCATAAACAGGTGAGGAGCGGTGCCGCTGGCGGTGTGTTCGTTGCTCATAAAGTTGTTCTCCCGTTTCGGCATCAAGGCAGATAAGAACACCGTTTTCTCTACACAGATAGACAAGACCGTCGTGAATGAGTGGAGATGGTACGTCTGGGGTGCCTCGTTGGAGTTTCCAAATTTGCCATTTAGTGTCTGTTATATTACCTATTCCCGATGGGTCTAAACCTAAGACAGGTCCGTTTTTGGCTGAAGGAACGACAATGAGACCTTCCGTTGCTACAGGAGAGGCTACAAGACGGAACGAAGGATTATATCGGGAAGGTGGATTTATACCACCACATCGCCAAATTTCGCTGCCATCTTCAAGATTATGTGCAGTAACATAATCTGCACCATGCACTACAAGGAATTCCCGTTCCGCATCACGATAAAGAATTGGAGAGGTATAAGCGTGTTCACACTCTCTTGTCGCATCGCTTTTTCGGTCATGCTTCCAAATTTCTTCGCCTGTCATTTTGTCAAGTGCAAGGACTAACCATGCATTGCTATGAATTAGTTGGATGTATAATCTATCTTTGTCCAGTAGCGGTGACATTGACATCAGAAAACCGAGACTGAACTTACCGTAACGTTCCTCTAAATTTGTTTGCCAGATAGGATTTCCTTCAAGATCGTAGCAAGCAAGATCGCCTGTTCCGAGAAACGCCCAAACATGTTCACCATCAGTTGTAGGAGAGGGGGCTGCAAGATTTACTTCATCACCACGGCGAGTGCGATTGCCGTGTGCTAAGGTGCGTTTCCATAGTTCCTCACCTTCGGTACTAACACACATCAACACAAGTGCTTCCCCATCAGTGGATGTCAGGAAAATTTTATCTCCCCACACAACGGGTGTGGCAGCTGCCTCGCCCGGCAGCGGTAAACGCCAACGGACGTTCTCAGTCTGACTCCACTGGATAGGCACATCCGTTTCATTGCTGATTCCATCATTGTTTGGACCTCGCCACTGGGACCAGTTTTTAGGAACTGTCCTTGTCCGTTCGGTATCCGTATCAGGTGTTTTCTGAGCACAACTACTTATTATAAAAAAACTAAGTATCGCTACACTTAAAATGAGAGTTAATCCATTTCTAAAAACCTTTTTCTTCATCATTTACCTCCGTTTCAACGATTTTCGTCTGTCCATAAACCTCTATCAGGACCGTTCCACTGATAAGGAACTATTTTAGATAAATCTCCGACTTTGTACTCTGGGAATTTGGACCCTGCTTCTATAACATAACCTTCGTTTGTGAAAATAGGAAATTCAAGTTTAGTGAGGGAATCAACAGGTTCAATTTCCAACCATACATCAAGATCACCGATCACTGTTTTGTAAATAAAGTCAGCAGAATGGTTTTCATGTTGTAGGATCATGATGACACCAGATTGTCTGATATTTCCGTTAGATGAACGTACTTTTAGAGCAACAACAAGATCTTCTGATGGTGGGGGATCTGATTTTAACTTAAACCATAAACCCTTGCTTGAACCTTCTGCTGCGCCTTCATTTGGACCGAGAATCTGGAAAGTAATCGTTGGAATATCCGCCATAATTGCCTCTGTTTAACTGTCGTGGCTTTCACCGTTGCGTGACTGTTGGTAATACTCACCGAGTACCTCATTTGCCAGGCTTCTGCCATCTTCAATGACGCGTGCGGTAAAGTCAAGTGTAACTTGCGTAATACCTGCCTCTTGCGCGCGCTGTTCAATGCGGGTTTGGGTGATATTTCGCATAAATCCTGCCGGGACTAAATTTAACCGTTCAACAGCATCTTCTGTCCATTCAAGGACACTTTCAATGTTAACAGTTCTTTCAGTGTCTTGAGATTCAGTTTGCGCTTGCATGGCTCTGAGTTCGGGAGCATCTTCTCGGACAGCTGCTGCTTCACCCATGCTGTCATCAATGATCTGCGTTGCAAAATCATTCGTAATTGTGCCAATTTTTTGGGATCGCGCGGATTTTTCGATGCGTGCTTTCACATTGCGCCGCATATAGCCGCGTGGCACGGTACGTAGTGCTTTCTTCGCTTGCTCAGACCATTGTAAGCGGACACCGTCAAATGTTTCCTCTTCCGCCGTTCCGCCCTCGTCAATTGCAATGTGCTCAATGGAATCTTTGTCGACCATCTGGAAACGTTCTGGCGGAGAGCTACAGACAGGACATTGGACAGGTTGTTGGTTATGTGCTGCGTAGCCACATTCACCACAGATATAGGTCTGTACATCACCTGCCTCCAAAACCTTCTGCTCTGCGATCTCTTTGGCAACGCGGGTTAGTTTTTCAGAGGCGCGTTGTGGCATTATCGCTTCCATCGCCTTGTCAATAACGCTTTCGGTAATAACAGAATGTCCGCGTTCAATTGCAAAGCGGTGCACTGCAGTCTTAGCAATGCCGCGCACAAGTGGAGGTGCTTTCTCCATCCGATCCATCGCTTCTTGTGTCCAGACAAGTGTTTCTTCCGCTTTTACATCAATTTGTGGGAAATAACGTTGGCTTGACAGCAGCACACTACATGGAGCAAGCCGTAAAAGATTTTCAGCTGTGCTGCCAATGTCCGAATCTTGTTCATTATGGACACCAATTCTGCCTATAACGAGTAGCCACGGTTCTGTTTTTCGGGTGTATTGTAGTATTTTTTCGTAAGCTTTTCCATCAAGGAGGGTAATTTTGAGTTGATAGTCGTGATCTTCTTTAGCGATAGAACGGGCAACTTCAAGATGCGATTGATATATTTTAGCAAGACCTGTATCTATTACCTCTTCGTGCAGCTGCTCCTGCTCTTTGAATTTGAATGTTCTGGCAGCTCGTTCTGTTAGCACATTCACAACAGAATTGAAAACGATGTAATGCAGATAGGGGTCATATACGCCTACTGCTTCCACTTGTTTGTTGAACTTATGTCCAAGGCGAATTGCAGTTTTCAACCCAGAAAAAGATTCAGGGCTTCCATCGATTCCGACGAGGATGTTGCCAGATTGTTCTTGAATAGGATCAAGGTTTCGGACGATAAGTGTATCAGTTTTGATTCGACGTACAACGCGTTCACACACACCACCGATGAGGCTATCTTTGACAGCACCCATACCGAGTGCACCCATAATAACCAGATCGTAGTCGCTTTCCTGAATATCCTCAACCAGCTTGATGTAGTGCTTGCCTTCAGGCATCTTCGCTTCAAACGGAATCTCAAGTTTTTCACACTTCTTTTTCATTACCTCAAGATAGGAGTCTGATATAAGTTGAAGTCCCATCGTAATGAGTGTGTCGTGGATACGGCGCTGCTTTTCGAGCTCTACTTCGTCCTGATACTCCTCTGGCAGCGTATATTCCATCTGCTTGAAGCGTACATCGTGCATTTTTGCCGCGTAGACGTGAGCCCCAACTAACTGCGAATCGAATTTCTTTGCGAATTCAACAGCTAAATCAATGCTGGCATCTGAATAGTCTGAATTGTCTACCGGTACGTATATTTTTTTCATAATGTTTTCTCGTTGTAATTCATAAGGAAGGAATTTACTCTGTCTCTAAGTTATCCTGTGGCTTGTGACGAGAACCGATAATACCACCGAGGATATGTGCCAGCAGTGTTGCGGGCCATAAGTATATGATTGCAGTTTGCCAGTGCCAATGAAGAATAAAGCGCCGTACAACGATATTAAGCACAATCGGAATATACAAGCATCTGCTCCAAGGTCTACTGAACTTTTTATATCGTACGCGAAAGAATCCAAACGGGAAATGAATCGCAAATGCTACGATGCAAATTAAAAGTTTCAGACCTTCATTTTCTAAGAAGTGTTTTAACATCGTTACGTAAACGTATCATAGCGGGTTTGCTACGACTATCGTAGTAACCGTGAATGTTTCCATCTGGGGTTACAAGAGCAAATTTTGTGCTATGCGGAAATCCACCCCCGTGTTGTGCAGCAGCTAATTTAAAACCTTCGTTAGCCAATTGGTAAATCTGATCCTTTTCGCCTGTCAGAAAATGCCATCGTTTCCCGTCGGCACCATATTGTACCGCATAACGCAAAAGAGTTTCTGGCGTATCCCGCTCTGGGTCAACCGTGAAAGAGACGAAATAGATAGGTTCTAACTCAAATTCTGATTGCAGATTTGCCATTTCCTGTGTCATCACAGGACAAATCGTTGGACAGTGCGTAAAAATAAAATCAGCAACCCAGATTTTTCCGTGTAAATCGGATAAACCTAACGGTTGTCCTTGCTGGTTGGTCAGGCTAAAATCCGGAACGCTCGCTGAAACATCCTTAGCAGTTAATTCCGATTTTTTATTGAAGATTAACCACAAATTGAGAACAGCAATACCGATAACGATGAGCCCCAGTACTATCCACGGCAGTGTGCTCTTTGCGAGTTTGCGTTGTTCTTCATTGAGATAGTCAGTTTGATTCTCCATTTTCGTCCACGCATACAGTCAACCAGATTAGTGTTCCGTAGTATCCATGACCTCTGCAGCTGGTTTTTCAATACCTTCATGACGTTTCTCTGATGTTAGATCGGGCATAAGCATAATAACAAGGAAAACACATATCAGAAAAGGTGTAATAACGATAACTGCTAAAGTGCGTTTTTCAAACTTTAGATGCATGAAATAGGCAGCAACCAAGATAGCTTTAGCACATGCCAACCCGATGAGTAATATGATGGTAAGTGCTGTAGGAAAATCAGGAATAACTATGCCTACCTCAATAGCAGTCAGGACAGCAAGCCATAAGAAAATCCACATGTACTTCGGATGCTCATTATGTCCATTTTGAGCCATTTTTGGGTCCTCCTAAATTAGATAGATAAAAGTGAAAACCATAATCCAAATAAGGTCAACAAAGTGCCAATAGAGTCCGACAATTTCCACTTCATGATTAAACTCGGCTGTGTATCTGCCCCGCAACCCATGTATCAATATCACGATAAGATAAATCACGCCACCTGTTACGTGTAACCCGTGAAAACCTGTGATTGCATAAAAAGTAGGACCAAAAAGTGTTGAACCTGCGATAGCACCGCCTTTTAGTCCGTGCTCAGGGATTTCAGTAAGCGTTAGCCCGTGTTTAATCAGGTGTGTCCATTCATACGCCTGCAGCCCAAGAAAGATTACGCCGCCTAAGATAGTCAAACCAAGGAACGTACACATCCGAGACACGTTGCCTTTTTGAATTGACTCTAACGCTTTTACCATTGTGACACTACTGCAGATTAACAGAAACGTCATACCTGCGGTTAGGTTTATACCGAGTATCTCGCTTGGGGGAACCCATCCAATTACACCTGCGCCCGCACGAAGTGCTGCATAAGCTGCAAGCAGTGCGCCAAACGACATGGTATCACCGATGAGGAAAATCCACATGCCAAGTTTGCCGAGGCTATCAGGTGTAAGCGACGGTTCGTATACGTCTTCAGTATGTTCTAAAGTGGTAGCTTGTTCCACTATACTAAACTCCTTTTTGATTATACAAATTAATTTATTGTAGATTTTACAATTACCTACACACTATGATCAGCGAGGTTAGGAAACCTCGCCTACCGGGTGTAGGTTGCTATCCACTGTAATATCAATTTATTTAAAATTCACTATAATGTCTTCTGAAAAAAGTGCACGTTTGCGAGGTGCAGACATCGCGCTACAGATGGTAATTGATTTATTGGATATCCATTTCATTGTTGCACCGCTTAACATATTTTCTTTCCGAGGACAACGTATTATACATTTAAGTTTCTGTTGGCACGGCGGTAGGAATAAAACACGCTACCACCGATAATCCCGAAAACCGTGAACGGCATCGCCATCATAAACAACACACTCCAATTAAAACCTCTTGCGATCGGTTCATCAAGGTTTTTACAAGCGGGACATGCCTCAAGACTAAATGGCACAATTGAAATAATAAATCCGATCACAAAAATGAATAAAAGAATTTGACGAATCATAAGCGCCTCCTTTAAGCAAGGTAAACTAAAACGTAAAGTATCGGCCAGAGCGCGACCACATAAATCCAATAGATAGTACAAGTTTCAACACCTGTGAAATTCACAGAGGAAAACCGACCTGCTATTGCCATACCGATCACAATCGCTAACCAAATCACTGCTCCTAATACATGCACTGCATGACATCCGATAAGCACATAAAAGATACCACCATATATGCCAGATTGAAGGGTTAATCCTTTATCTATAAGTTGGACCCATTCGCTGCCTTGGACTACCAGAAAAAGCATCCCTAATATTCCTGTGAACACCAAGAAATTTCGGAGTTGTTTTATACGATCTTGCTGAACTGCACGTAGTGCCAAAAACATTGTGTAGCCACTTATAATTAGGAGTGCGGTGTTGATACCGGTTACCAAACGTGGCAGTTGGATATCAGCGATTGACAACGGAGGCCATGTGACATTCCCCATCCGAAATACCAGAAACGCACCGATTAAACCCACGAATAACATCGTTTCAGCGCCAAGTAGGATTAAAACTCCCAATTTAGCATTGCTAAAAGGGCGATTTTCGGTCATTTCTAATTCTCACTATGCGTCATCATTCGCTTAATCTACGAGCTCTTCTTTTTTCAATCTTCCGAAGTATCGGCTTAACAATTATCTCAACAAATGCAGCACCTATCAGGAAAAATCCGATAATACCGGCAATTATTGTGGTAGTCCAGTGAACAATTTTCTTAACTGGTGGGGATGCCTCAAACCCAAAAACTAATCCTAACGTTGTAATGGTAAATAATCCTACAAACAATAGACCTAATATAATGCCAACCCAGATATTTCGTTTTCGCCGTTCTTTTTCGTTCATTTGGACTCCTATGTTACACTATATTTTGTCAATTGCCATCGTAATAAATATCAGTGGTAAATACAGTAGAGACGCGTATAGCACATACCGTGCCGCTTTCACGGAGTGTGTTTTCTTTAAATAAACACCGCTTGCCAAAAACATCCCACCTATGAATAGTGCAGCTAAAAAATAGATTCCTCCGGCAATGTTGAACAGTGTCGGAAGAAGTCCGATACCAAATAGTGCAACGCAGTTGGTTACTATCTGACGGCGTGTGCTTGCGCCATCTGGATGGATAACGGGCAACAACTTTAGTCCAGCATTTGCGTAGTCCTCACGATAAATATAAGCAATTGCGAGTGAATGCGGTAGTTGCCATAGAAAAAGAATGGCGAACAATACCCATGCTGCACCTGAAAGTGTGCCTTGTGCTGCAACCCATCCAACGACAGGTGGCAGTGCGCCAGGAACCGCACCGATTAGCGTACATAATGACGTTTTCCGCTTAAGTGGTGTATATACAAACAGATAACTTACAACTATTAGGGAGATAACAAACCCGCTGAGTGGGTTTACGAGAAACGTCAGGTAAAGCATTCCGCTTCCTGTCAACAATGCACAGAAAAACAGTGCTTCCATGGGATGCATCCTACCTGCTGGCAGTGGTCTTTGCTGTGTGCGTGCCATTTGTGAATCTATATCGCGTTCCAAGTATTGATTTAGTCCTAAAACGCCTGCTGCTGTTAAGCCCGCACCGATAAGTGTATGTAGGAAAAGCAACCAATTCACAGCACCCTGTGTGCCGAGATAGAATCCTGCTGCGGTGGTAATCAATATCATCAGGACCAATCTCGGTTTAACAAGCTCAATATAATCCTCTGCTCGTCGGACGAGGACAGAGACTCTTGAGGGTGGATTTGTTACTTCTCTATTATCAGGTAGGACTGCTGTAGTTGAACGCATGATGTTATCTCATTCTGTAACCAATGAACTGGTGACAGGTGTTTCTATAGAAATTGAAGTATCCGTGAACCGATAAATTTTCAATGTAATCACAAAACTATTCACTAACATGAGCGCGCCGACTGCTACGTGTGCAGTTGTAACAATATCCGTGAGTAGTGTTGATGCTGTTGCTCCAAAGGTGGTCAGTTTTGTAATATAAGCACCGAAACCGAGAATCAACTGCACCGCAAGCAATCCAAGCAATAACAATGGTAATGATTGACCAATTCTTTGTGTGTCCGCACTCGGACTAAAGAAACGTCTTACCAATAGGAAAACATGGAGCGTTACCAAGAAGGCAAAAAGCAGATGCGCGTCAAGTCTGTTTCCAGTATGTCGTAAAATTGCTCCAAAAATGAGCTGAACATATATCAGACAAGTCGTAATTAGACTTAATCTTCGTAATTTCTTTGCTGAAGCATTGTCAGCGATTCCTTCGGATCGGTTTTGATTTTCAATCCAATTCCGTGAGGTGAACCAACATATCCCACACAGCAGTGCAAAAAAGGCTTGTGCCAAGCACGCATGGACTATTGCAAAATTAAGATTAAGCTCGGTTACCCGTAGTCCACCGAGAACGCCCTGTAAGCTTACACCGATGAGGGCAGCGAATCCAAGCCATTTTATCCACCTACGTGAATCCTTGACTAATAACATGATCAACAGTCCAATCGTTAACAGGCCGACTAACGAACCCATTAGGCGATGACTGTGCTCATATAGGATTCCGCCTACCATTTCGGATAACGGATATAGAAACATATTGTACCCGAAGGTTGTGGGCCAATCTGGTACTGCCAATCCCGATTCAGTGCTTGTAACAATCCCTCCAATAACAATTAACAGAAACGTTGCCCCTGCGGTGATCCAGGCTATTCTATGTAGCCAAGGGCTATAGCTAATTTGTTTCTTCATGTTAATTACTGCAGAACATTTTCTTATATAGGTGCGGTTTTTAACCGCACCTACCGGTAGAAATTACTGTTAACGACTAATCTCCAGCACTTGCTGGTGCATGCTCAGGTTGTGCTTGCGGAATAAAATCAGATTCTTCGCCAGGAACGCTATATTCATAGGGTCCACGATAAACAGTAGGAATTTGGGCAAAATTGCCGTGTGGTACTGGTGTCGGTGCTTCCCATTCCAATGTATTAACATTCCACGGGTTCTTTTCAGCCACCTTACCACGATATATGCTCCAGAAAAAGTTGAAGACAAGTATCAATTGCACAAAACCGAGCGTAAATGCGCTCATTGTGATAAAGATGTTCATGCCTTCAAAGGTTTGCAGGTATTCATACTGCATCGGGTTAGATATACGGCGCATATGTCCACCTACGCCCAAAATATGCATTGGGAAGAAGGTGCAGTTAAATGCTATGAAGGTTAACCAAAAATGAATTTTGGACAACGTGTCATTCATATAGCGTCCATACATCTTTGGAAACCAGAAAATAATACCGCCGAAAATAGCAAACAGACTTCCACCAAAAACGACATAGTGAATGTGCGCTACAATGTAATATGTATCGTGTATGTAGACATCCACTGGTGTGTTAGCCATGTAGATGCCGCTGAGTCCGCCGATTACAAACATAGACACAAAGGCGATAGCATGAAGCATCGGTGTTGTAAATCGGATTGAACCACGGAACATCGTGCCAAGCCAATTAAATGTCTTAATAGCTGAAGGCACTGCAATTAGCATTGTTGTCGTCATGAAGAATGCTCCCATACCGGGTCGCATCCCACTTTGGAACATGTGATGTCCCCAGACAACCCATCCTAAAAATGCAATTGCAATCATAGCATAGACCATGGAACGGTAACCGAAAATCGGTTTTCGCGAAAAGACCGCTACCAATTCAGAAGCAATTCCCATTCCCGGTAAAATAAGGATGTATACTTCGGGGTGTCCAAAGAACCAGAATAGGTGTTGCCACAGCAGCGCAGAACCACCCCCTTCAGCTGTTGAAGTGAAGAATGTGGTGCCCGCAAGCCTATCAAAGATGAGTAGTGCTAAAGCGGAAGACAATACTGGGAAAGCGAGAAGCAACAGAATTGCTACGATAAATAGGGACCAAATAACCAACGGCAATCGTAACCACGTCATTCCTGGTGCGCGCATGTTGATAATCGTTGTGATATAGTTTATGGAACCTACTAAAGAGGAAAAACCCTGAATCAACAAACTGATTGCCCATAGGTTGAGTCCCCATCCAACACCGGTCCACTGTGGGTCAACCGATAACGGCGCATAACCTGTCCAGCCCGCTGAAGCGTGTCCACCCGGGACGAAAAACCCAGCTGCCATTATAACTGCTGCAAGCACGGCAAGCCAAAATGATAGCATATTAAGAACAGGGAACGCCATGTCCCGCGTCCCAATCATCAGAGGGATCAAGAAATTTCCGAACGCCCCCACCAGAATTGGAACAACCACGAAGAAGACCATTATAGTGGCGTGCATCGTAAAGAGCATGTTGTAAAAATGCGGTTCAATTAAACCGCTCGGCATGTTTACTTCAAGCCCTTCCTCTTTCTCTGATTCGTAAATCCGCTCCCACATTCTATCAGCACCAGTCACTACCTCTCCGTCATCAATATACTTTTGAGAAGCCCCAATGATGGGTAAAGGTTTTGCGGCCTTTGCGGGTTTTCCGCCCTCCAGTTCAGGTGTTTCGGGGTAAGCAAGTTGCCATCTAAAAAGCAGTGCAAGCCCGCCTCCAACAAATAGCATAATCAGCCCATAGATAAGGAACTGCTTTCCGATCATCTTGTGATCAAGCGAAAAGATATATTTTCGGATAAAACTCTCTTCATGATGCGCATGATCGTGGTGTTCATCATCGTCATGCTCATGTGTGTGTGCTATAGTATCGTTATCGTCATGTGCATGATCGTGATGTTCGTCATCGTCATGCTCATGTGACATATTTTCGTTTTCTTGCATGTTATTTTACTCCTTTCACGACCTTGCAATCACGAATTGCTGTTTATTCAGGCCGCTCTGACATCGCTTACTCAGGCCACTGTTCCGCGACCCATGCATCATATTCTTCTTGTGTTTGCACAATGAGATATCCGAGCATGCCTGAGTGTCCAAATCCACAGAGTTCGGCACATGGAATTTCATAACGCCCCGGCTTTGTTGCCTGAAATTTTAGAGTGTCAATAGTTCTATTTGGCAGTGCGTCCTGTTTTTGGCGCAAATTAGGTATAAAAAAACTGTGAATTACATCTTTAGACGTAAGCAGGATTTGTACAAGTTTGTCTTTTGGGACATACAATTCGTTTTCCAGTTCAAGATCATCTTCTGTTCCTAATTCATTATCTGGTCCGGGGTAGATCATATACCAGTTAAACTGTTCTCCTCGGACCTGAACGACATAATCAGGGTTTTCGGCTGGTGATTTAAGGTTATTCCATTGTGGAAAGCTGAGCATTGCCAGTCCAAATACAATCACTGTCGTTACAGCCGTCCAGATGATTTCAAGTTTCGTACTACCTTCAATGTATTCAGCGCGGTGTCCTGCTCGATGACGGTACTTAATCAGAAATACGACGAGAGTACCGATCACGAGAACAAACACTACCACGGTAATCCAATAGATGAGTGCAAAGAGGGTATCAACACCTTGTGCAAACGTTGATATATTCTCTGGAAGCCATCCAAGCATTCATTCCTCCTTTTCCAAATTCGTAGCAGAAGTATCCATTAGGCGTATTTAGTTTGTTTCTGCTGAAGCAGTAAACGTAGCGCCTAAGTAGGTCAAAATACAAAATAGAGATATAATCAATAGAGAAAGTGTCCACGTCGGCATATTCCCGATTGTTGTTTCAGTATCAAAGTAGAGACTTCGCCGAAAAGCAGCGACGCCATAAGTTAAAGGGTTTAGTTTCATTACCCACGCTAACCAATTGGGTGCCCCAGCACTTGGAAAAAAAGCACCGGACAATAACCAAATCGGTATGAGTATTAAGTTCATAATCGCATGAAAACCTTGCGTAGAGTCCATCCGCCATGCGATGAGCAGACCAAGATTCGTCAAGCCAAACGCCAATAATGCCATTACCCCAAAGGTAAGTACGAGGGACGTAATCCCAAATCGGATACCAATAAAGGGTGCCAAAAATAGCAGAAGCAAACCTTGTATGAGTGCTAAAGTTGTTCCGCCCAATGCTTGTCCAAGGACAATACCCCATCTTGCAACTGGTGCGACAAGTACATTCTGCAGGAAACCTTCACGCCGCTCATTCACAACAGAGATTGTAGCGAAAATAGCAGTAAAAAGCAAGACTAAAACAACAATTCCTGGATAAAAGTACTCAATATACTCCGATTTTCCTGAAACTCCAGAAGGTTGAAATGAAGCACTCAAGCCACTTCCAATGAGGATCCAAAATACCAAAGGTTGTGCGATTGCGCTGAAGAGGCGGCTTCGTTGTCGATAAAACCTAATGATTTCACGCCACCAGATTGTTGTAACTGGTAGCAAGAAACTAATCACGTCGCTTTTCCTCTAATACAAACGGGTTTCCTGTGAGTTTGATGAAGACATCCTCTAAAGTCGGTTTCCCGAAGCGAACCGCTTGAATCTCATCAGGAAACGCAGCTACAACATCTCTAACGAACTCATGTGCGCGTTCACATTCAATGCGTAGACAGTTTTCAGTGAACACTGGAGAAACATGAAACCTATCAGCGATTGCTGTGCTAAGTGTTTTGCAGTTTTCGCTTTCAATTAGGACAACATCACCACCAATTTGTGCCTTGAGTTCATCTGGTGTTCCGAGTGCCACCAATTTCCCTGCATCCAAGATACCGACTCGGTTGCATAATTCTGCTTCATCCATAAGATGTGTTGTCAGCAGAATGAGGATATCTTCAGTTTCTGCAAGTCCGTTCAGATATTCATTAAGTTGTCGGCGGACACCTACATCTAATCCACTACTCGGTTCATCAAGTAGTAAAACCTGAGGGGAATGGAGCATTGCTTTCGCGATTTCTACGCGTCTTTGTAAACCTCCCGATAATTTTTCTACAAGATCATGTGATCTGTTACTGATTCCAAACCGTTCTAACAGTTCTGAAATTCTGTGTTTCAGACCTTTGCCTTTGAGTCCATAGAGATGTCCATGATGTCGTAAATTTTCAGTAACTGTGAGTTTGATGTCTAATCCTGGATGTTGGAAAACAACCCCCAATAATTTCCGAATTGCTTTCGCCTCAATGCTTAGGTCAAATCCGAGAATGTTAACACTTCCGGATGTTGCTGGCATGAGTGTAGACAGAATCTTAAAAAGGGTTGTTTTTCCACTACCGTTCGGACCGAGTAGGCAAAAAATCTCGCCACGCGGGACGGTGAAACTAACATTATCTAAAGCACACCGAGTGCCGTAGTTGTGCGTCAGATTTTCTACCGTAATCCGATTTTCACTCACTTGGCCTCTTTAAGTTTCAGTGTGAAATCTTGCTTGACTTCCCCACCCGCAGCGACGGTGACTTTAACAGGTTCTTTGTTATTAGTCCCGCATGCTTCGTGCCAATATCCTAATTTATAGTCTCCTGGGGGAACATCTTCAAGCGTGAATTCACCTTTTTCGTTTGTCACAGCAAAATACGGATGCGGTACATAAGCGACCCATGCTTTCATCCATCCATGGATATCACATTTGACTTCAACCGGACCTTCCGCATTCTTGGCACCAGTGAGGCGCATTCTTTTGCGGTTCTTTGTCTGCTGTTTGTTTACTGAGGTGTTATTCTTGCTTGTCCCAAAGATATGCACATTATGTGTTGCCTTGTCGTTATTCAATACTGTCAGGCTTTGACCAACAGGAATGATCTGCACATGCGGATCGAATCGACAATTCTTCTGGTCAAGTTCCACTTTCGCATCCTTGTCAAAATCTTTACCTTGTGAAATGTCCATCAGATAGACAATCGTATTTTTCAATACGTTTTCTTCACCTACGACAAGCGATTCGTCATATTTATCTGTCACACCACAAACTGCTTGGTCTTTTGTGATTTCCAGTTTTTTCTTTTCAGGCACTTCGCCTTCAAACTTTACGACACCACTAATTTTACCACCGTCTTTAACAGCCACTTTTTTATATGCTTCGGGAAAAACAAGTTTATTCATCTCCTCTTCTTCGTGACTGTCTGCAAAGACAAACAGACCGAAGCCACATGCGATAAGAAGCGCGAGACATGCCAACATTTTCGTTTTCATTTTTTATCTCCTTATATAATTTAAGGTTTGTGAGGCACCGCTGCCCCATTATTTGATTTTATAAAATTACGTATTTCTTTGCCGTACAAACTCTCGTAGTCCAACCAACAGGCCGAACGAGAGAAGTGCCACTAATGGCGGATAAATAAACCTTCTTGATGAAGGAACAGGTTCTAACACAAAACTATACCAACTTGAGATAACGCGTTTTGTGTCAACGTCTCCATTTGCGCCATCCCATGCTGAAAAAGCGATAGGCACAAAAACACCGGGTTCAAGCTGCAGGTCCTTCTTATCATCTGTTTTTAGCGCACGTTTGACCCATAAATTGTATTGTCCATCAGTGTATTCACCTTTTGCTTCAATGTTACCTTGAACTTCTTGAGATTCAGCATTGTTGATGCCTTTCGCTGTGAGTTCGGTAATCTTGTCAGCAGCGGATGCTTTCCACTGCCATAGATAGACAGGGAGTTTTCCACCCCAGAGAAAGTAAGGTTTTGGTGCAGTGGGCCCCTTCGGCACCTTCACAGGAAATTGGATGGCAATTGCGTCTTCAAACGTTGTGCCAGTATCTTCGTCCTCTTCAACTTCGGTATTATGTGTTCGGTCATCCCATGTGAAAAGGAACGCAACCTCTGTGTCGTTGTAAAACGATTTGATGTTAACCGAGTCAATTGTTGGATTGAACTGACGTGGTTCAACAATTATCTGTCCGACAAGAGGAAAGTAACTTGATTCAAGTGTTTCCCAAGCAGCATCGTCCATCTTAGGCAATTCGTTTGCCATATATTGTGAGCGAAGGACGTTTTTACCTATTGCTTGCTCTGGTCTCTTTTCGGGAGATAGGGATTTAACATAGTTCGCCAAATGCCAACTTTTCTCGTAAAACGTCTTCATGGCTTTAGCATAGGCTTGTTTTTGTTCTTCATCTGCGCTGCCTTCCGCCATAAGGTCTAAGATTTCAAAAGCATTGCCCATTTTTTCATCAAGTTGGTTATATTCTTCTTCCTCAGTCTCTGTCATTTCGACTTTATTGTCCAATTCGTTATAACGTTTGGATTCATTTATAGTTAAGCCGAAAGCAGGGTCTTCAAACATTGGCATTGCTGAACCTGCAATGCCACCGATAAACCGTTTGTAAATGTCGTCGATATCGTTACCACCTCTAAAGTTCCAATTTTCGGTGAGATTTGCTGGCCAGCTCTTGAAACCCCACTCATCTTCCAGGGTTGGTGCAGAAGTGCCATCACCGCGCCCTAAATTACCATGGCATTCAAAACATGCGAATTGTGTATAAAGTATCTTCCCAATTTCTACACTATCTTCAGAGTAAGGGATTTTACCTTCTAAACTGATTTGTCGTGGGGGCATTTCATTTTCTTTGAAGCCCTCATAGAATGTCTTAATATATGCCACAACTTCCCATCGGTCATTTGCACTCAATGAGGTTTCCCATCCGGGCATTGATGAACCGGGCATACCCTCGGTAATGATGTCAAACATATCCTGATCAGTCGGTAGCTGCCCGCTTTCTGTGGATCGAATCTTATACAATCCACGTGTGAAATCTCTTGGTTGCGGTAAAAGATTTTCGGCAGCACTCCCATCACCACGTCCTTCAATTCCGTGGCAGTGCGCGCAGCTTTCTTCATAGACCTCTTTTCCTTTTTCAGAAACCTCTGGAGCGTCCTGTGCAAATGTTAAGTTAAAAACAGAGAGCAGACCTAAAATAAGGACTAAATGGACAACATTTTTGCTTCTCATATTAGTGTCCCTCCCCAAATGTTCGATATGGATACCCAGTATAATCAGATAGGAAGAGAATAACATCCCAAATTTCTTCTTTTGTTAAGTGATCTTCCCAGATAGGCATTGCAGAATTCCACGGTGTGCCAGCTGCTGGTAAGCCAGGTCCGCCTTTACTAATCCGCCAAAAAAAGAAAGATTCTTGGAAATTAGGAATAACACCTGGGTCTTGGAAATTCGCTGGTAAAGGATTCAACGCATCGGCAAAATGTCCTTTTCCATCAAGGTGATCCCCATGACAATAAAAACAGTTTTGATAATATACGCGTCTCCCGTTTTCCAAGTGTGACTTGAACTTTTCTGGATCGTCTTTTTCATAGTGACGATGCGGGTTTTCAACATCCTGCATGGACCCAATAACTTCGTCCTTGTATGTCAATTCAAGTGGTGGAGATGGGTGTGCATCACGCGGATCTCCAGGTGGATTGGCTTTTTGAGCAAGGTTTGAATAGGTATACCCAAGCATAAGGAGCGGAATCAGTACTGCTAAAACGATACGCCGGACACGACGGTTCTCATCAACAAGCGTCTCGTGTATAGGACGGAGGAATTCCTTAAATCTTGTGTCTTCAACGGAGACATGCACCAAAATAGCGATGAGGACTAACCCCATATACATCGAAATCACGCTACTCGGTATCGGTTTTGAGATAACGCCACCGATAACGAACTCCAGAAATACCCAGCATACAATGAAAATTACGAAACATATTGTGAAAAGCGATATTCTTTTCATGGGTTAACTCCTCAGCGTTTCTTTGTTATTCTGTGCCTTCTTCAACTGTCTCAGTTGAAGCTGTTCCTTCTGTTGCGGTTTCACCTGTCAATGTGCTTAAGAAAGCGAGTAAATCCGCCATATCCACCACCGTTAAGAGAATTGGAAAGTTGTCTGGCATTGGTGATTTTACAAGTAACTTTCTACCATAGGCGAGCGCAATAATCACTTCCTCAATATCAAATGGATCAAAACTCTCTTCACCACCATCAACGATTATGACTATTTCGTCATCGTCCATTGTTCCAGACACGTGTTCTCCCACAGTCTGTTCTCCGTCAAAATCTATAAGCGTCATCTGCTTTTTAACATCTGTTTTGGACAATGTCTGCATCTCTTCCCCAACTTTGATTGTTACTGCGTCTTCGGTTTCCTCAACGATTTCACCACTCACGGGTGTGTCAGAATCAATGGGTGTGATTGTTAATGTGAAATATCCATTAGCCAATAGATTTGATAGGTCTTCAATCGGTTCTTCATCAATATCACTCAAAAGGATTGTGTGTTCCTCTTCTGTACCATCAGCTGCTTTTGTGCGGACAACAATCTTTTCATTATCTTGTGAGACAAGTGTTCCTTCGTAGGTTATCCCATTGGCTTTTATTTTTACCGTGCCGTAACCACTCACAATTTGTGCATGCGGTTTTAGAATTGATTCCTCAAGATATCGCAATTCGTTAAAGGCAGCAATTTCTGAGAGTTCTGGTGCAGTGACAATTTCAAAGTCTTCATTAACCTCTCCTGCTTTTGGATTCTCTAAACCCTTTATCTCATGACAAGAAATACATGCCAGCTCTATAAAGACCTTTTTCCCTGCATCAGGATCACCAGAAAGCAAAGGAGGAAGTGCTTCTGCTGTTGTCTCGGCTTTCGCTCTATCAATAGGTTCATCAAACGGTGTCGGATCAATTTCGCCGCCTTGGCTTTGTAGAAATGCTATGACTGCCTCAATCTCTAATTTTGTGAGCGCAATTGGATTTTTCCATACCTCAGGCATGATCTTACCGTATCCTGCGACTAAATATTTACCTGGGTCATATAGAGATTCAATTAGATACGTCTTTGCATCCGTTCCTGGTACGCGGTTTGCGGCATTTATGCCAATATCCGTCAAATCAGGGCATCTACCTTTCGGTGCGGAAGTATCTAAGGTGTGGCATGCGGCACACTGTCCTTTTCCGTTAAAAATAGATAAACCGATTTCAGCGACCGCATCTGGGTCCTCCCAATTCAATGTTGTTACTGGACCTGATGCTGTAGATGTATCTGGTACAAGCCCTGCGATAAAAGCATAAAACCATATTACGCCAAGCGCAAACGACACCAATTTCATGACAGGGAACCACACAACCACATTCACCAATAATGAAATCATAAACCAGACCGACCAAGGGAGTAAGTTCTCAGCAGCAATTGGGAAGGCGGGTGCCTTCGCCACAAAGGCGATGAAACTCACCACCATTATGATTAAGCTTGCAATTCTAACGAGTGTGTTTTTCATCGTTTTGTCCTCCCATTAGTCATCACTTTCTGCAGTTGCTTCAGCTTCAATTGGTACTGCAGGTTGTTTTTTCTTGTCACCCCATAAACCGAGCCAAAAGATAAACCCTACCAGAGCGAAGAAGATCACCATAATGATTGAAACCATGTTCACTGCATCACCAAGAGCAGGCGTAAATGCGTCAACTGAAGTATCTTTCTGAACACCAAAGATATGCCATCCTTCTCTTAGGCCGGAACGTGCATAACCCATCAAACCCATTAACGAGGTAAAAGTAATTGCAAGCAGGATTAGAACGTATTGCGACCGTTCTGTCATCCCTCCCCAATTTATAGTGCCAGATGTTGTAGCCTTTCGATACATGAAAATATCAACCACTGTTACAACCACCATAACACCAAGTGCAACCAAGACCTGCCAGGGTGTTAATACATTGACGCGCGTATCAGTCGGAACGACAAATCCAACAATACCGATTACAACGATAGAAACAACACCTAAGAAGAATATAGCTGAAATAATAATGTTTCCTATGCCTTTCCAACTTGCAGTAGGTGTCTTACCAGATCTTCTGTAAAATAGAAAACTCAAGAAGGTTGTTAGAATGATGATGTTCACAGCTGTGTTTTTGGCTGTCATCAACCCGAAAAGACCGAGATGTGGGTGGTTTGAGCCTCCCATTGCACTCAGTTCTGAAGCAGAGGATATTTTGGAAAGCGTGCGCGGTGTCATCCAGATAGCAACACAGATCACAATAATGGCAATCATATAAGGACGATAGCGCGCGTATATCTCTGCCCCTTGAATCCGCCCCATTCCAGACCAGAGATAATAATTCGCACCGATAAACAGCACACCAATCATTACCGCCTGTATGATAAATAGCCATGAGAACAAACTGCCCATCATATTGATGCCCATTGTGTTGTTGAACATGTAGATTTCTCTACCTAACCAATAACCTGCGAAAGGTAGTGGAATCAGTCCACACAAAGCGATGAAGTTTCCGTTATATCCCATCCAATCGTAGTGTGCTTTGTCCTCTTTGGTTTTTGCAACGAGGTAGCGAAATGCTGCATAAGCAGCCACAATAGAACCGCCAAAAGCGATATTTCCGATCAGACGGTGAATATTGACCGGCATCCACGTAAAATTGTTTACTGCCTCCCATACTGTTCCTAAGAATTCACCTGTGGTTTCGTTGTGGAGCGGGATTACGGTTTTATCTGTTATACCTTCAAGTAGTTCAGCACGGGTGAGCTCAGGGTTTTGTGCTAACGAATTTTCTATCCACGCGTCCTTGGTCTTATCAGATAACTTTCCGAACATTGTCGCGGGACTTGTTTGGTAAGTGAGCCACGTATTTGACACAAACATAATCGCTGTGCCCCAGATATTTAATAGAACTCCGAGGGCCAAATGTATCCATTTAAAGCGTCCCTGCATCTTATCCCAACCGTACGAATAGAGATAAAGCGTAAAAGTCTCTCCGAAAAATAGGACGACGTAGAAGATCATCGTCGGTCCGAAGATTCCGCTCAACTTGCTCAACACCTTTGGATAGCACCAAACAAGAATAAAAACGAGAACACCACCAAGCAGTGCTGTTGTTGAAAATGCGCCCATACAGAGTTTGATAAACTCTTTTGCCATTCGGTCATACCGTTCATCTTTGGTTTTCCAACCGATAAATTCAATGATAACCGCAAACATCGGTACACCAAGGATAAAGGAGCCGAACAACAAGTGTAATTGCGCAGCTATCCAAGCCGCGTTTCGGCTACCAATCAGCGGGAACGGACGGTATTCTGCCTCTGTAACGTCTTGTGCAAACGCTGGCACAACTGCTAACAACACAAAACCGAGCAGCATAAAACCGAGTATGAAATAAATTCTCTTTTTAGTTATCAGAGAAGAGCAACAACGCATTTTTTCTGTTCTCAATTGTTAGAATTACAGGACTATATTATGGTAGATTTTATAATTAATTGAACACTCTGCGCCAGCGAGGTTAGGAAACCTCCAAATCAACGGTATGAATCATGGCGAATGCCATAGGCGCATTCGCCTTTAGGCATTCCCCGCCTACCGTGGGGGAAAGTGTCTATTTATTTTATAATTCACCATAAAATAAAATGAAAACGTCTATTTTTTCTTAGGCGGTTTAAATTCAGAAGCTTTAAAATCCACTTTTAAATCACCGCTCTCAGGTACTTGAACGGTTTTGTTGGCTGAACCGAGTTTTTCATGCCAGACAACTACACGCGCTCTACCTGCCGGAACATCTTTGATGGTATATTTACCGGTGTCGTTTGATTTCTCATAATCATCAGGATGGATCCATTTGTCTTTATCGTCTTTCTGCCCTGTTACTGTATAGTAGTTACTATTAACAGCAACGATATAACCACTCATCCAAGCGTGAATATCACATGTTAACTTGATTTCTTCTGCTTTTGTAATAACATAAGGAACAATTACACCTTTTTTGGGAATTTGAAAGTTTTTTGCTTCATTTTTCGTTGCATGTGAGTGAACATTATGTGCAACTGGATCATTTGAGGTTACATTAACGGTAGTACCTATAGGCACTACGGTTACATGCGGCAAATAGCGGCAATCTTTCTGGTCAACTACAGGATTTTCCTTAGGTACTGTTACTTTCTGTCCGCTCATGCGCACGTAAACGACTACATTCTGGATACCTTTTCCTTTTGAAACAACAAGTGTTTCATCCTTAGCACCTTTTGTAGCATCAATACAGTGTTGTTCCTGTGTATTGATTGCAAGTGCTTTGCGTGTAGTCGGTTCAGTTTTATCATAGGTTACAGTGCCAGTGATATTTGCTGCAAAAGCAACACTCGTCATTATGCCACAAATAAGTAGCGCGATTGTGAGTTTAAGATATTTCATCGTTTTTTCTCCTTCATAAAATTCTTTTTTATTATGTTAACACCTTAAGATTTGAAAAGGCAAACCCTTAAAAATAAATATCACGGATATCCGTGCGTTTTAAGGGCGGAAGGTTAGTTTAATATATTCAAGTAGTTCACGTTGTTCTTTACTACTTAAGTAATAGTGAAACGCGGGCATATCATTCTTCCCATCACGGATGCTTTCAAGCAGTTGCGTATCATCGTGCATTGCCCACAAATTCGTATCCGTTAGATCTGCAGGGTCTAATTTTTTGAAGCGTCCGATTCGCCCATTACCCTCGCCACTGTTCCCGTGACATCCTGCACAATACCTTGCATATTTGTATTCAACTTCTGTCCGATACTTCGTGCTTGGGTCAACCTGTTTTCCTAACCAGATGAACCCGTTTAGCCACACAAGAACCATGACGATTACAATCAGTAGATGTTTCATATAGAACGGAAACTCCCTCGGTAGGGACGAATTGAATCCGTTCGGACACTAACGACCTAACGAGATTAGATAATCTCGAACCAACCGAATTTGTCTTTCCGCGTCATCATTGGCATAGCCTTCAACTGGCATGTGTTGTCCCCCGACGATCGGCCACGCCTGCGGCATTGCAGTGCCGCGCTGGAAGCTCTGCGGGTCTTTCATCCAATCAATAAGCCAGTCCGCTTTCAGCCGTTCTTTCGCCAAGGAGAGATCTGGTCTTCCTGCCTTATCGCTACCAGCAGAAATAGTCTCGCCTTGTGACGGGTGACATGAATCGCATTTCAGCTCATCAAAAATCTGCTTGCCGACTCGCAATTCCGCACTTGTATATTCTGGTTCTGGAAGTGTCTCATAAGGGAACGGTTCATCGTCTAATGCGGCGAAGTATTTGATAAGCGTTGTCGCTTCTTCATCAGACATATCGAATGTTGGCATACGCACCTTGAGTCCGTAACGTACTGACTTGGAAGGGTCTTTGAGGAAATTAAACAACCAATCAGGATAGACTCTTGCACCTTCTGCTTGCAAGGGAGGTGGTGCTAACTGTTTCGCTGTGATTTCATCTAACCCTTCATGTGGAATGATAACATCGCGGTAATATTCACCACCTTCACCTTCAATCTCATGGCATCCGGTACAGTTATATTTTTTGACGACTCGTCTGCCAGCATCAATTTGCTTCTGCTTCTCAACACGATGCGGTTCAACTGCATGGTCAAAGATGTAATTAAGTGGATATTTCTGCGGTTGGAAACTTTTTAGTAACACAGCGATTGCCTTCGCGTCTTCTGTGTTATCCTGTAAAGTCTGAAAAACAGGCATACGGGAAACGATGCGACGCGTTTGGTAGCGCCTTGGATTAGTAATCTTTCCAATTGTCCAATCGTGCCAACTATGCTCAATATCTACAGTGTCTCCAAAGTCAAGTTCGTCATACATTTTTGCGCCGAATTCGCCAAGATCAGCACCGACTTTGGATTCATTTTCAAATCCTGGGATTTCGTGGCAACCGAAACATCCGTAGGTTCTGACAAGTTTTTTGCCTTCTTCAGCAATTGCTTCACCTATTGAAGCAGTGACTGCAGGTGGTGTGTCTTTTTGTAGATTCATTAGATACGCAACGACGTTATCAAGTTCACGGCTGCTCAATCGCAAGCTCGGCATAGCGGTGTCAGGATCATACGCCTTCGGGTCTTCAATCCATTTGCGGAGATAGGTTGGTGTAACTTTTGTGCCGACACTGTCCAGCGCGGGAGCAAAATTGCTTTCGTCTAATCCATCAACAGCATGGCAGCTCAGACATCCGACAGTTTTTACCGTTTCCTCGCCCGCCTTAATCGCGCTTTCAGATTTAGAGTATGTGCCTTGGGACTCATCTAAATCTTGATCTTTCATTTCTTCAGCAAGATATTTCGCGATAGACTTAACTTCGTCGACGATACGTAGGACATCATCTTTAGCGTACTTGTATTCTGTGCCATCGTCAGCTGTCAGAGTATATTGAGTTTCAGTTTCTGTGACGAGACCGGTGCGCTGCCCTCCATTTTTAAAGTAAACGAGTTGACTCATTCCCTCAACTGGGAAGAAGTTCGGCATTGTTGTATGCGGGAGATACGCTTCCGGTTTCTTGATCCAATTCTCAAGCCACGCGATATCCTTGACTTTACTTCCGACTTTTCCCAGTGATGGTCCGACTTTTTGAATTTTATCAAGTGCACCGTAACCTTCTACTGCATGACATCCATGGCAGCCGAGGTCTTCAAAAAGTGCCATCCCTTTTGTGAGATTCTCTGCATAGTCTTTCGGAGCGTTTGTTTCGGGATCCACACCGAAGTCTAACTTCATTACGCCATCATGACAACGCCGACAATTAGACTCCATGTATCCCTTTTTCTCTTTGGATGTTTGACCTGTTTCTTTATCCATCCCAAGCACAGGTGTAAGCCAGTATTCCGCATGCGTCAAAGCATGGGCAGCTTTTGCTGTTAAGCCGTGTCCTTGTCCACCGTGGCACGGCGTACAACCGAATTTTTCCAGTGGATGTTTTGCGAGGAGAACATCACGATGTGGATGTGTCCGAAGAACCGCATCGTAGTCTGTTTTATAAGAAATTTCAACTTCTCCAAAAATATCGGGAGTGAAGGTCAAAAGACCGTCTTCTGACAATTTATATTCATCTTCTCCCGCATCAAAACCATCTATAGTAATAGTTTCACTTCCGACTTTGACTTTTGGATGTTTGAGTTGGTATTTAACATCGTTTTCACCGTCCCCCTCTACTTCAAATATTTCTTGTGCTTCGCTTTCATAACCGCTCTTATCAACAGCGAAATGACAAGTTGCGCACCTATCCGCAGTATAATCAAACTCTTCAAGATAATATTGAACGATTGTCCGTGTCTCTCTAAAGGGGTTTTCCAAAAGACTTCCAAGGAAATTTCGTTTAATACCACCGACATCCGCCAACTTTTCTTGAAGGCGATTTTTTACTTCAAATTTTGCTTTATCAGCCTCAAGGATGGCGAGTGTCTCTTGTGCAGCGGTAATTCCGTTAGCAATTTCAGTATCTTCGGGTTTATATTTTTGTGCAATTAGGTAGGTGGAGAGTGCATTTTCGGGGTCATCGCTGGTTTGATAAAAGTCAGCAAGTACTTTATTCGCGTCAGCAAATTCGGCTTCAGCTTTTAGGACAGCAGAAGTCAGTTCACCCTCAATTCGTTTCTCAAACTCGTCTAATTTCTCTTTCCATTTCTTGACTGTTTCATTCTCTTTTCCATGAGCTTCGTGTAGACTATGCTGATATTTATAGTTTATTGCATCAGATTTGCTTTGCTCAAACTTGCGATCTTGCATTGCCTCGTCTAACGCAACCTGCTTAGTATTGACTTCTTTGTCCAAGTTTGCCAACTGTTTCTCGTCAACTTCAGGTTCGGAGGGTTCATCGGGCAAGTTTTGCTCGGCGTTTTCCAATTCTGCTTTTGTCTTCTCATACTCGTATTGATAGAATTGCTGTTGAATTTCTTTCCAGGGGCGGCGCGTGATCATCTCATCCCAGAAACCCCATATCGTCACCAACCCTAACAGTGCTGACAGAATAAAGAACAAAACAGAATATGATTTTTTTTCTGCGGGAATCTCTTTTTTGCTCCTCACGAAATATGTAACCTCCAAGTCAATCAATAATTAAAAACAGTATTGAGAACGAAGCGTTAAAGTCTAATCATTAAGTGGTAAAAATTAGATGTTGAACCAGGGTGATACCCAAACATATTTGATATTTAATGCTAATCTAAGTACCATTTTGATAGGTAGTGCGACCATACTTAAGAACAGAAATGAAACGATAACATATCTGACGAGCCCCAGTTCTTGTAAAAAACGGCTTGTTTTGTATTTCCAAAAATAGAAAATGGGTCCGAGTGCGAAATAACCAGCAACAACAGCAAACCCGAAGAAATTTGCGGTTGTGTCATCTCGAATCCCACAAAGATAAGACAGATTAACATTAGTTAATTTTACGACCTTGTGCGGATCCCAGTACTGCCACGGCATAAATATATTCCATCCCGGGCCCCTTAAAAATGTCCCGACAATCATCAAGACAATCCACAATATGATAAAGCCGAAACAGAACACAGCGAGCGCAAAAGGGCGTTCCTTGATTGTATAATATCCTTTTCCTTTCGGGTTAATGTCTATGTAGGGAATAGCAACAAGACCAGCAATAATTAGCCCGGGTAACACAACGCCTGCGATCCACGGATCAAAATAAACGAGCATCTCTTGTAGTGCAAGGAAGTACCACGGAGCTTTAGAAGGGTTCGGTGTTTTCGCGGGATCACTCGGTTCTTCAAGCGGTGCGTTAATCATAATTGACCACACACCCAGCACCAGCATCACGATGATAGCACAGATAAATTCGTTTCGACACAAATATGGCCAGACGTAAACTTTGTCGTTCAGTGCGGCATCCGAGGGAACACCCGTACGGTCTGTCTGGCGCGCCTGTTTATATGCTAACCACATAAAATAGGGTATCAAAAAAAGCATCGCCAAAATCGGGACATTATCAGGTTTCTGGACCAGTGCTAAAAAATGCTCCATATCTTAATTCGGTCTCCTTCTAAAAGTCAGTAAAAACAAATCACCACAATAACCAGATTTATAGAGGCCCAGATATTCCGCCATCTTTACGCACGCGCCAAAAATGCAGCGCCATCAGTAAACTTGCCACTAAGGGAACTGCCACACAATGTAAAATATAGAACCTTAACAATGTTGATGGGCCCACAATTGTACCGCCGAGCAAAGCAAATCGCACATCGTTTGCTTGGGTAACAATGTCCGTTGGTGTAAATGGACCTTCATGTCCTAAAACGGGAGTAGCACGTGCCATATTCGTTCCGACGGTAACTGCCCAATAAGCGAGTTGGTCCCACGGTAATAAGTAACCTGTGAAACTCAGAAAAAATGTAATAAGTAATAAGATAACGCCTACTGCCCAATTGAACTCACGCGGTTTCTTATAGGAACCTGTCAGAAAGACGCGGAACATGTGCAGCATTACGGAAATAACCATACCGTGTGCTGCCCAACGGTGCATGTTACGTAGCAGCATACCAAATGGAATGTCAAACTCAAGAGCCTGCACATCACGGAAAGCATATTCGGCTACCGGGCGGTAATAAAACATCAAGAGGACACCAGTGACAGCAGTCACAAGGAACATCAGAAAGGTGATTCCGCCCCATACACCATGTAAATCGGAAGTTAAGTGCGTGGCGAGAAATACGAGGTGGGTGCAGATGCAACCATACGTTTTGCAGAACCTGCAATGTGTAACGACGACCCGTTTTTTCATAACCGTGTCGAAAAATAGATTTCCAAATATCTGAATTTGTAATCTTCTCTTTTAGTCCTTTACGTTCTTCGTTCATTATTTTCCTTTTTCAGTCTGATGATGCACTGCATCTTCTTCAGACGCAAATGTATTCCTCCCGATTAAACTTTCAAAGATGCCCCAGGATCACCCCATTGATCTTTTTCTCCCAAGAACTTTACGGATTTATCAATTTGGAGCTGTCCATCCTCAGCCAAGGTAATCTTTACCCGTTCAAGAGGTCGTGGTGCGGGTCCCCTCATAGTTAATTCCGTCCCGATCAAAACCGCTACCGTGGCAAGGGCACTTGAATTTACTTTCAGAGCTGAGCCATCGGGGCGTGCAGCCCAAATGTGTGCAGGTCGTTAGTAGCGCGTAGAATACCCCATCCTCACGGCGAACAATCCAAACGCCAAAAGGCTCTTTTTTATATTTTTCGCTCACACTACCGGGCGGATATTCTGCTGGAAAACCCGCTTTAAAAACAGATGACGGTTCATACAGAACGCGCGGATAGAGATACCGCACTAACCCCGGACCGAAACATAATCCGAGTGCCGCAGTGAAACTCCCCCAACCGAGAAATGTGAAAAAATTACGTCGAGATGACATGCTGATTCCTACCTAAACCTAAATTTGCATTATGCAAAAGTATAACACAATATTAGGGTTCTCTTGCATAAATTTTACCTGTTTAAAATTACTATATCACGGATATCCGTGAATATTTCTTATATCATTTCTATATGATGATAGGACATTATTTTGTAGGTCGGGTTTCGCAAGCTCTACCCATAGGTGTCAATTTAAGAGAAAAGATGTGTGATATAAAGTAGTCCGCACACGCCGTGTGCCGTATATACTCAAAGCCTGTAAAGCGGACAGCACGCGAAGCGTGCCTGCTACCTTTAAATCAACGCCAAATTGACAGTTATAGGTTTCGGAAATTCTACCCAACCTACATTAGAAATGGTATTATGATTAGAACTTAGAAATATAGATGCGTATAACACATAGTTGGGATAGGTTGCAATATTTATCCAACTATGTTGTTAGACACAGGATATTCGTTTATGTTTAGACATTATTATCTTATTCACTTTCCGATACATTTTGGACTCAGTTACACATAATAGTTGACATACTCACCGGGCTAAGGCAAAAGCGGAACCTCGTACCTACTTTTTGATGAGCATTTTTCGGGTGGCTGTGTAATCGTCAGCGGTGAACGTGTAGAAATAGATACCACTTGCTACAGGTTCGCCGACATCGTTTTTTTGCCATCCCAATAGACCGCGTGGTTACGGTTGCCGATAGATGCCTTCAGGTTGATGTCCTAAACCTAACGTCCGAACTAACTTGCCATCAGTACTATAGATTGAAAATGCCAACGGACGCGGGGACTTGCAAGTTGATATGGTATCCACGTCTCAGGGTTGAATGGGTTTGGATAATTTTGAAAAACTCTGGTCGTTTTTATCTTTGCCCACGTTGTAAACTGCTTGTCATTCGGCTCAACGGGGTAGGGCATCTTCAAATGAGATATACCAATGTAAGATGGTTCCATCAGATCCCCCACTCGCGAAGGATTTACCATCAGCATTAAAGGAAAACACTGTTGACCCAACCTTTATGTCCTGTGAAAGTTCGGAGAAGTGTGCCATCGTTTGCATCCCATAGACGGACAGTCTCGTCCCAACTTGCACTTGCGATGGTCTTGTCATCAAGACTATAAGATACGTCTGTCACCCAATCCTGATGTCCTCGGAGTGTATGTCTCTCTTTGCCCGTGTTTGCATTCCACAAACGAATGGTAAAGTCCTCACCTGCACTTGCGATTATTTTACCATCCGGACTAAACGAAACGCTCCGAACTCCGCGCCAATGCCCGTTTTAGTGTGCGGATATGTCTGCCATCGTGTGTGTCCCCACAAACGGATGGTTTCTGTCCTCTGCTGGTACTTGCGATAGGTCTCGCCATCAGGACTAAAGGGACACATTGATAACATCATCCGTATGCCCTGAGAGTGTTTCGGAGAAGTTGACCATCATTTTGCGTTCCATAGGCTGATGGTTTTTTATCTCTGCTGGTACTTGCGATGGTCTTGCCATCAGGACTAAAAGAAAACGCTATTGACATAATCCGTATGTCCGTTGAGCGTGCGGATATGTCTGCCATCGTGTGTGTCCCCATAAAACGGATGGTTTTTTGTCACGACTTCCACTTTGCAATGATATTGCCATCCGGATTAAAATGAAAACGCTGGTAACAATATGTTTTATGTCCCTTTTTAGTGAACGGATAAGTGTACGATCTTCGGTGTTCCATAAAACGAACGGTGTAAATCATTACTTCCACTTGCAATGATGTTTGCCATCTGGACTAAAAGAGATGCTGTTGATCGGCCAGCTATGCCCCTTCAATCGTTCTGGTATGTCTGCCATTGTTTTGCGAGCCATAAGCGGATAGTGTTTATCAAGACCAGTACTTGCGATTGTTTTTTCCATCCGGGACTAAAAGAGACGGTGTAGATAGAAACCCGTATGTCCTGCTAATGTTTCTGGTATGTCTGCCCATTGTTTTGTGCTCCAAAGTCGGATAGTTTGGTCTCTGCTTCCACTTGCGATGATATTGCCATTCGGACTAAAACGAGGCGGTGTAGACCAAAACCCGTGTGTCCTTTTAGTGTGCGGATATGCGTGCCATTTCTTTTGCGTTCCACAGACGGATAGTTTTTATCCTGACTTGCGCTTACAATGATGTCATCATCCGGTCTATAAGATATACTGTAGACTTCACCCGTATGTCCTTTTTAGTGTGCGGAGATGTCTACCTGTCTTTGTGTCCCCATAAACGGATGGTATAATCCCTGCTTGCACTTGCGATGGTCTTGCCATCTGGACTAAAAGAGACACTGTTGACCTTGCTCAAATGCCCCTCAAGTGTTCGCAAGAGGCTGCCAGTCTTACTGTTCCATAGCCGGACTGTTTTGTCATAACTTCCACTTGCGATGGTCTTGCCATCTGGACTAAAAGAGACGGTGTTAACATAATCCGTATGCCCTTTTAGTGTGCGGATATGTGTGTCTGTATCTGTGTTCCACAATCGGATGGTTTTGTCATGACTCCCACCTGCCAGTGTTTTGCCATCTGGACTAAAAGAGACACTGATATATGATGTTTTAGAATCGAAGTATAGGTCAAGTTCTTCACCTGTTTGTGCATCATATATCCAAATGCCGAAGCTTCCCGCTACTGCAAGCTTCGTCCCATCTGGTGAATACGAAAACTCATTAGTCCAACCTTTCCCGATACGTGCTATTGCATTTTCAGGTAGATCCCATTTTGTGTAGTTTTTCGCAAGGGTATTTGATGTAAACGTTAGTGTGATGAACAGTGTCATTAGGATTGAAAGGATTTTGTTTTTCATAAGTGTTTTCCTTATTTATCATACAAGAGTATATGAGTGCTGCTATCATACTCTATATTGTTTACAATGCAACGAATAACAGTCATGACTAACGAATAATCTTCACATTGATAACGGGACTATCCTGTTGAAATGTTTTGCCGTTGATTACCGCTGTGGCACGGAATCTAACTTGGTAAGTTTTGGCTTCTAATGAACTGAGTGCCTCAAGATTTACTTCAATATCACTTTCATTAATAGGAATCGTTGCATCAGGAATAGTAATGCCTTCTGGGACCGTTATCGGCTTAATGGTAACAATGTCTGTGAAACTACCTCGCCGAACAATACTCATCGTGAGTGTAGCAGATTTTTTTATGGGTTCAGTCTTTTCCGTTGTGTCTGCTTCAGTTTTCTCTGTCGGCCTCGGATTAGAGACAGCAACAGTTTCACCTTCAGCTGCAGCCGCTGTAGGTTGAGCTTCACTTGCTGCCTTCGGGAAGACAATGCTAAAACGTAGCGGTTCAATCGTAACGATAAAAGGTGCTTCAACGACTGTCAACGGAATAGCAGGGGTTGATTCGGTGTAACTCTCGCGGTTGACATTTGCTGTCCCGCTAACTGAAATATAGCTTGTGCCGGGAGTAGGAACAACAGAGAATTGTTCTCGCCGTTCAACGGTTCCTGCACGGAGTGAAATCACGGCACTATTTTTTCCTGCTGGAATTGTGGCTTTTCCACCTGAAATACGCGCTGGCATTCCTTGTACCGACAAACTAATCGGTCCATTAAAACCATCACGCCGATCAGCAATCACATGAAAGTTTGTGGACTTGTTGTGAACTACATTTACGTCAACATCTGCAAATGCAAGTGTAAATGGTGGTGCTTCCATCACTGTCAGCAAAATTTCTTGTGGTGAGGCAGTTGCTTCTATCCGACGACCACCTATGGCTCCGATTCCAACGATGGAGAACGGGTGGAGGCCAAGTGGCGCATCCGTAGGTGCAGTTATTGTCAACAACGCTTGATTTTGGCCGGCATAAAGGATTGTTGGGCTTACGACAAATCCTTTGGGGAGGTCTGGAGAGTAGAAACGTAGTGCTCCATTAAATCCATCCACGCGTGCAGCAGAAACCGTCAACATCAAGGTACCGCCACGACTAATGCGCGGGTTATCGGCACTAACATTTAGTCTAAAACTGGGGTTAAATGGGCGAATGGTGAGTCTGTAGGGGTAATTACCGCCACCTGCACCATTTAGGTCGCGCACTGAAATACCGTAATCTCCCACTTCTGGGAATGCAAAAGCAATCACCGCATCTGTTCCGCTTGCATCATCATTGACACTTAGGACCTGTTCTTCAACACGACCTTCTGCTTCTCCTTTTTTATGTGAATATATGGTCAGCACAGGATCCAGTTGTGACCGAAATTCACGTGCTTTAACTTCAAAAACAAAACGTGTTCCTTTTTCTACCTTGATGGAATATCTGTCCACATCACCAGCTTTCTCTATCCTCCCATTCACTGTTATCGGTGTGCCGATTTTGTTTTCTTTATCTAAACCGTCATTCGGTTCATTTTCATTTGTCTCGTTAAATTCGCCAATCGCAAACGGATAGGGGTTCGTCTCTAAACCGTTCGGTGTACTCACTCGTAGTTCTTGAATGCCAAGGGATGCGTCTGGTGAAATATCAAGTTGTATTGCATTCACTGAGCCTAAATTTGCGCCTGCAACGTTAACATTGTTCGCAGCGCCACGTTTCCCACCGAGTGGAAAAACACTTTGAAGATATGGCAACTCTCCGATACTTAACCGATACAGGTAATTTCCACCGCCTTGGAAACGGATATCGCGTAGGTAAAGCGTATATTCCCCTTCTTGCTGTGTTGTATAATCAATAAATGAATCTAATCCGTTTCCATCACCGCTTTTTACAACTTCAGTTCCACTTGGATCATATAGTTCAATGTAAGAATCTAAAGGAGATCCCATTCGTTGTGCGTTTATATCACAGATAAGCCGCGCGCCTTTTCGCAGTTTAAAACGGAACATATCAATATCATCTATTGAAGACACCGTACCGTTGACAGTAACAGGTAATTCAAGCATGTTTGCTTCGTTAGGTGCGGTATTTGGCTCCTGTTCTTTTATCTCAGGGAGGTTGCCGACAATGAAATTTTGCGGGTTGGAGACACCGTTTGGTGTGATAAGACGGATTTGGTGGTTGCCCAAAGGTGCATCAGGTGCAATTTGGAATGAAAGGACTAATCGAGGATTGTTTGGAATGTTTCCAGAGATACCAGAACCGTTAAAGCGAACGGTTGCTGTAGGTGATTTTTGCTTAATCTCTGCTTTGATTCCCGTTTTGCTGAACCATATATCAGCGTTCTCATTAATATTTTTACCTTCTAATGTAATGTCAATGGTTTGCCCGCGTTGCGCTGCGCGGGGCGATATACTTGTCAGCTGTGGGGCAACTTGTGCGTGTGCTATGCCGACAGCTAAAAAGAGAATCAGGACTATCTGAATAAGGAAATGTTTTTGTTTGTACTCTGTTTTTGTTTGTTTACAAAATAGCGATTCAGGCATTTTTAATTACCTCTCTACTGGTGCAGTCATACTGCGTCAAACAAAATTGTGACATTGATTTTCTTAAGAAGTGTGGGCAATTTCAGGAACCTGAAATTGAATCTGGAGAATTCGCAACTCCAAATTATATTAGAAAACCTGCACTTGAACTACAATCGTTCAAGCACAGGCTTCAGTATTAGAACTAATTTAGAATATCCCGGTAATCACTTCACCTTTGACCAATTCACGGGGTTGGTCTAAGTGGTTCATGACAATAGTGTGCGGATCAATACCGAGTGTATGGTAAATCGTAGCGAGGATATCCCGCGGATGTACCGGATTTTCAAGCGGTGTTGAACCCGTATCATCAGACTTACCGTAAACTTGACCGCCTTTGACACCAGCACCGGCAATTAGACCGGTGTAGCAATAGGGCCAGTGGTCACGCCCATCAGGTGCGTTTCCGTTACCGGAGGTGCTAACACCCATTCGCGGTGAGCGTCCAAATTCACCGATAGCGAGCACAAGTGTACTCTCTAACATGCCCTTCTGATCTAAATCTTCGAGCAGTGAAGAAACCGCACTATCTAATTTCGGACAGTGCAGGTTTTTCAGCGGACCGAAGTTAGCTGCGTGGGTGTCCCATGCAGTCGTATTTGGGTTGCCATTAGCAACAGAGGGCCAGTTCACCTGTACGAAACGAGTACCAGCTTCAACCAATCGGCGCGCAAGCAAGGCACTCTGACCAAATGTATGGCGACCATATTTGTCGCGCATTTCGTCAGTTTCCTGTGACAAATCAAACGCTTTGCGTGCCTTCTGGGACAAGATAAGATCGTACGCTTTCTCATAGTATTCATTCAGTGCATAGGAATCTGCCACCTTGTCAATTTCGGGCATATTCGCGTTAATCGTTTCAAGTAGCGTTTTCCGCCGCTGCAACCGAGCAGGTGGAATTTCTGGGCGTAGCGTTAAATCGTCAAGTTTTATCTCCTGATTGGGGTCCTGGAAGAGAAAATATGGGTCATACGCTCTGCCGAGGAACCCTGCGTTTCCGCCTTTTCCGATAATACCGCTCTCTTGCATTGGACGCGGGAGCTGGACAGCTGCTAACATCGCTTCATCTGGCGGTCTGAACTTGGAGATATGCGCTGCAGCATTTGGATGATCTATAGGAGAAGGCGGGTCAAGCTGCCCCGAAGGTGCAACCTTGTCCGGTGTTTCGCCTGTAACCATCTGATACATTGCAGCGGTGTGATTAAAAAGCCCGGCTGGCGTGTAACTTACTGAACGGATAAGACATGCCTTATCCATCTGTTTTGCCAAACGCGGCATCGTTTCTGACAACTGAATGCCAGGGACATTTGTTGGAATAGGATTAAATTCACCACGGATATTAGAAGGTGCATCTGGCTTTGGATCCCAGATATCAATGTGACTCGGTCCGCCTTGCAAGAAGAGCAGAATGACAGAATTGGCTTTGCCCCAACCGTTGAGGGGCTTCGCGGGGTCAACTGTCGTATTTGCCTTGGCTTGGAGTGACAGGACTTGTGGTAGACTAATGCCCAGCATCGCCGCGCCACCCACGCGGAGAAATTCTCTACGTGAGAACCCATCACATAATCTTCCGGGTGCTTGTGGTAACGATAACATCAATTATTTCCTCCATTATTGTGTGAACTTCCGTTTTAGAAGCACACAAATCGGTTTCGGGCTTATCGGTTGAATAGGAAAGCGGGACTATTGATTAATGCCCACAATAAATCTTGCGCGCCTTCTTCCTTAGATTCAGCACTGGCAAGATATTCAACCGCTGTTGCATATTCATTTTCCTGTGGTAACCGAGCAAATGTTGCGAGGTATAACTCTTCAATGACAGCACGATCATCCTTATTTTCTTTGATGAGTTTTGCAATTCGTCCTTTAGGATCAATAATTGCATCCGCAACAGTAGGTCCATTAATTAGGTTCATTGCGTGTGCTAAACTCACTTCCGTTGTCCGTTCACATTCACATGAGCTTTCGCGTTCTGGACGACCAAACAATTTCAAAAATCCATCATCCTTAACTTTGCTGTCGGGTAGTTGAACAGCACGGAAGTCTTTCGGCACCCCCTGAAACTTCGGTTGGCTTCCCGTAGCAACGCCGATAGCATCTAACAACTGTTCTGCTGTTAGGCGTCGAGCAGTTGCGTGCGAGAAATTAATCGCATCTTCTTTGTTCCATTTGTTCGTCTTGATACTCTGCTGATAGGTTCGAGAACGAGCGATTGTTTTCATGATATGTTTAATATCAAAACCGCTTTCTACGAAGTCTTTCGTTAAGGCATCAAGCAATTCTGGGTTACTTGGCGGGTTACTGGTCCGTATATCATCAACAGGTTCAATGATACCGCGTCCCATGAAGTAACTCCATATACGATTTACACCAGCTTTTGCGAACATCGGATTTTCAGCAGATGTGAGCCATCCTGCCAATGCTTCTTGCTTGTCCGAGACATCTTTCTTTGTTTCACCAAACGGAACGGATGGTGGCACAACTGCTAACGTTCTCGGATGTTTAACCGGTGTAGGACCGAAACTGGCGTATACAACTTCTTCGCCCGGTAATCGTCCGTTTTTCAGTTTTACATCTGAGAAAAATGCCCCCAATTCATAGTATTGATTTTGGGTCCATACTTCAAACGGATGATCATGGCATTTGTTACAAGAGAATCGTACGCCAAGGAAAAGCTGCGTTGTGTTTTCCACAGCAGCGGTGTATTCGCGCGAGACACGGAAATAATTTGCTGCCGGATTTGCGTAAGCACTTCCAGTAGCAGTAATCAGGTCATGCACAAATTGGTTATATGGGCGATTTTCTGCAATTGATTCATGTATCCACTGCTGAAAAAGCCACATGCCACGTTCACCGAGGAATTTACGGTTCGATTGTAGCAGGTCACCCCATTTATGTGTCCAGTGGTCAACATATTCAGAGGTTTCTGCTAATGTATCAATCAATTTTTCCCGTTTTTCCTTTGATGGTGTTTTATCCATAAGGAAACTTCGCACTTGTTCAGGAGCTGGCGGAAGCCCTGTCATATCAAAGTAGATACGGCGAACGAACTCTTCATCTGTGCATAGTTCAGATGGCAAAATCTTCAACCGTTTCAGTTTGTTGTGGACATGCGTATCAATATAGTTGTATTCAGGTGTTTCAACCCATTCAAAGCCACTCCTGTCGCCCATAACGATGATGCCATTTGTGCTATATTGCCCCTCATATCGGGTTAGGATAGCAGTTTCCCCGCGGCGCTCAGCAGTAACAACACCATCATCAGTTACTTTTGCAACTTCATTTACACTGCTGGTGAATTTTGCTTCGCGGGTAACATCACGGGTTGTTCCATCAGGATAGTGTGCAATGACTATCAACTGTTGCTTATTTCCAGGCATAGACAATTCCGCGTATCCAGGAAGGACCTCTAACCTTTCAACACGTTGCGTTGTCTCTACATCAGAAACTACACCTTCACTTATCCACTGATGGATGAGTTTATAATCACGCGAACCCGGCTTAATCACCTGGCCACCTTTGTGTGGCACTTCAGATGTCGGTTTGAGCAGCATCAGGCTCTGCTCAGGAAATGCACGATTGAAACGGCGTCCAGATATGTCTTCAATCAGGAGTTCATAATCGAAGTCCGGATCGTATCCGCGCAGTGAAAGTTTGAAACCGTTTTTACCCTTTGCAGCACCGTGGCAGGTGCCGTTATTACAACCTGCATGGCTTAAGATAGGCATAACATCTCGCACAAAACTCACTGGTGGTGCATCAATACTTTTGACGGTTACCGGTAATTCTGTGCTGATATTCTTGACTGTAACCTTAATCGCTGCAGTCCCAACTGCATTTGGAAAGATGTAGCCATCTTCATGCACTTTTACCCCTTCTGAAGTTGGTTTTAGCACTGCCCAAGATGTTACATCGACCCATTTCTCGTCTTTCGTTTGCCCCGAAACAAGTACGCGGCGACCATCGCGCGCATGCTCTAACGTCAACGACTCAGGGTGAGTCTTTAACGCCTTAATTTCGGGCATTTGGACACTCGGTGCGGTCTCCTCCATCTGACTCCAACCTAAATGCTGAAATACTAAACAGCAGGAGAATAAGACAAGGAGCGTAGCAACCAAGTTATAGCTGAGTTTCACATTAACCTCCATAGATGGTATGAAACTTAATCATAGCGGTAAAACCGCTCTATTACATGTTAACTGTGATTTTGTTCTTTTACCTCTGTTTTTTCAAATTTCCCCAGACTACCGGCAATTTGCCGCGTGAGGATACATCTGCAAATTCTGATTCACTTGCTAACCAATTGATGACGTTTTCTGTGAGCTGTTCCAACTGGTCTCTACTTTTATTATTCGCATGGTAGTTTGGCAATCTCCAATTCATATTGAACACTTTGCCGTCTCCAGCTTCCCAGTAACCGAATGCGCCAATCCTGTCCGCATAATTAGTGCCACCTTCCCACGCATGAGCAAGGGTGGTAAAATTCTTTGCAAGACTATCAAAATAGTCACCGCTCTTAGGAAAACCGGTAGAATTTACTTGAATCCAATCATCCACTTGTGGTGCTTTTCCATCAACATTCTCAAGTCCTTCAGCCAACCCGAGATCAAGTGTTTCTTTTAACACGATAATGCCAACTTTGCTGCCATCGTCTTCTACGGGACCAAATGCACGCGGTTGAGCATTCTCAAGCCCCATTGGTGTGGCATAACTAAATGCCTTACCTGTCAAAAGTACGGCACCACCGCTTTCCACATAGTCCAGGAACGCGTCAATTTCTGCGTTGGACAAGGGACCAGGGTCGGAATCCCCTTCATTCCACCAAACAACTGCGAATTTTTTGAACTTATCACTCTTTATATCACCTTTTCCCAATTCCGTTGTCTTAAACGTTTCTTTAGCGAATTCCAATGCGGGTTTAGTAAACGGGCCGTTATCACCCAAATAGAGATACCCTACTTCAACGTTTGCATTTCCTAAATTTAAACCACATATTAGTATAAAAGTCAAGCAAAATATTAATTTTCGATGCATTTTTTCCTCCTAATTATTACAAACACTTCGGTTTGCCTCATTTAGGCGATTCTTATTCTGGATTAAAATGTGCAGAATGCCGTGTATAGCATCCTACATGATTAGATTATTTTGACACTACTAAATAAAGGTTTGCCACTGCAACTACAAAACCCGCGATTGCTAAAATAAGTCCGCTTGTGTCATTATGTGATGGGTAGTGCAAAGATGTTTCAGATGATGAAGGTAAAATAACTTCATTAGACGAGGAACTTGTAGAAACCGTTGTCCGAACTCTACGTACAAGCCGCATCTCCATGATGCCGGTATTCGGGTTCTTTACCAACTTCCATTCTTCCACAATTGTATTTGATTCCACTATTGGAACCTGTTCCGTAGAAATTGTGTGTGTTGCTCCAGAACAACCATAAAGAAATATTAACACAAAAACAATACCTATGCAATAGCAAACTGATAAAATGCTACTGTGTATGACTTTTTTCATTTTTATTCTCCTGTTGAATTGTTCTTCGGAAAATGTGTAAGTATAGCAACAGAAAATCAGAGTGTTCTAAATATTGAATTGGCCTTACATGCTTAATTATCACACTTTAGGCAAAAATGAGCAACTAATTTTTTGAGATCGCCTCTATTACATTGGACCTACGCGTTCAGGATCTCTGTCCATAGCAAACATTGACGTATCAAAACTTCTTTTTAACAAATCTAACTTAGTGTTTTGTTTCTCTGATACATGCCAGAGATTGTTGAACTCATCAGGGTCATCAACTAAATCGTAAAGTTCCCCTTCTTCGTGTCCGTGATAAACTACTAACTTATAACGCTTATCACGGAACATTGTTGCGAAAGAATGGTCACGCATATCAAGTGCGTCGTAATATTCACACCGAACAAAGTCACGATGATGATTTTTATCTGCCTCGCCTGTAAGGAAAGACAATAATGATTTTCCATGTATTCTTTCAGGAATAGGTAATCCCGCTAATTTCAACAGTGTAGGGACTTTGTCAACAAGTTCAACGAGGGCATCGCTTTTTAAACCGCTTTCAAAATGCCCTTGCCATGAGAAAATTAACGGCACTCTGACTAATCCTTCATAAAACCGACACCCTTTTTGGACAAGTCCGTGATCACCAAGCATCTCCCCATGATCGCTTGTGAAGATGATAACGGTATTTTCACGTTGCCCTGTTTCATTCAGTACGTCCAAAATCCGTCCCAACTGATCGTCAACCAGTTTAATCATTGCATAATATGCAGCTTTGAGTGTTTTAGCATCCCTTTGACCCACTAATTCAGGTTTCGTTGAACTACGTGGTGACTGCGCTAAGATAGGATTCCGAATGTCTAATTCATCCGGTGTTTGAACTTTGGACTGAAAATCAATCTGGCGCAACTTGTGCTGCTGTTCTAAATCACTCTCCTTGAAAAGCGGTTCGGGCATGTCCGCTGGATTAAACTGTTCCCTATAAGACTGCGGCGGATTAAACGGTGGATGCGGGTCATAGATATTGACACTTGCAAGCCAAGGCCCGTTCCGTTCCTCGCGTATGAATTCAATTGTCTTTTCTGCACACCAAGTCGTTTGATGTAATTCTGCTGGCACGCCTTCAGGGTTTTTCGTTAACTCACCAAGGACATACCCTTTTGAACGAACCCAATCAGCGTAATCGTGCCCTTCCTGCCAATCATCTCGTGGTGCATGGCTATATTGCCAATACCGGTAACCATCATCTGCACGTGGTTCTATTCTGCGAAAAGCACTCGCGAGATGTAGTTTCCCAATTAATCCACAATCGTAACCGATGTCTGCAAGTGTCCGCGTGATAAGCGGATATGTCGCTGAAAAACAGTCGTTTCCGTTACCATTAACATGTGCCGCACTCGGATACATGCCTGTCAAAAAACTTGCACGACTCGGTGTGCATATCGGGCTTTGACAATAGGCGTGTGTAAATGCTACGCCATCTGCAACCAGACTATCAATGTTTGGTGTTGATACATGCGGATTGCCTAATGCTCCTATTGTATCGTAACGCTGCTGGTCTGTGCAAATCCATAGGATATTTGGCGTTTCAACAGACATTTTTGTTTTCCCTATTTAGCAGTTGCGGTAAATCCAGCCGTTTTAATGACTTCCGCAAGTTCATCAACCTTAACGCTGTTCTTCCGTACTTTAATAACTGCCTTATCAGGTAAAGAAACTTCTGCGCTAATAACGTTTTCGTGTTTTGTAAGTGCATCCTGCACTCTTGCGACACAAGCCCCTCACGTCATACCTGCTACTATTAAAGTAATATCCTCGCTTGCTGTCGTTTCAATTGGTACGGATATGAAAATGTTTAATTGTTTGCCGGAATTTGCGTCAAAAATACGGATTTTTCCATCAAAACCTCCTGTGGCAAGTTGTGTACCATCAGGATGGAATGCAAGGGCAAAAACGCCAACGGTATCCCCTTGCATAGAGGCAAGTCGTTTTCCGTTCGCTACGTTATAGATACGTGCTTCACCCGAAGAGCTACCGACAGCAAATTTGCTTCCATCAGCCGAAAACGCTACGGCATCAATTGAACCTGATTGCGCTTCGTAGGCACGGATAAGATTAAAGTCTGTGTTGCCGACATCCCTACGGGTTTGACGGAACATTCTGTAAAGCCGCGGGATGCGGTCTTCTCCGACGCTCAAAACCTGGTCAGCATTCGGGTGCCGCGCTATAGCATTGATTTCACCGTAGCCTTTATTGCTTGAATTAACATCGTCTACAAACGAACCCGTGTCTACCTCAACCAATTTGAGTGCAGTATCACGACTGCAACTCACAAAATGTGTGCCATCAGTAGAAAAAACTGTGCCGAACACCCAATCACCATGATTGTCAAATCGGACAAGTTCCTTCTCGTCTGCAATGGAGATAACACGGACTGTTTTATCTGAAGAACCGAAAGCAACGCGAGTGGCATCAGGTGAGAAAGAGAGTCCGTAAATAGTATCATAAGTAGAACGGATGGCTTTGATAAGTTTATTCGTAGCAGTATCCCATAGCTGCACCTCTCCAAATTGCGCTGGGGAGCCAGCTGCTATACCGAGGACTTTTCCGCCATCAGCATAAACAATTGATTGAATGCGGCGCGCTTTTCCGACTAATCGTGCTTTGAGTTCAAAACTTTTTGCGTCATACAACAAAACTTCATTCACACCAGATACTGCAAGAACGTTCCCATCGGGTGAGTACGCCATAGCAGAAACAACGGGCGGGACTGTGTAAGTTGGGACTTCTGTGTCCATTTCATCTGCTTCTGCAGGTGTATCGTCTTTTGCGCCTTCAAGGATCCAACGTTTGAATAGGTCAATTTCTTCAGCAGTGAGCGGTTCTTGGTTCTGTGGCATTGCAGGCGGGTCACCAGAGATAAGTTCAATGAGAAGACTTTCATCCGGTTTGCCAGGGATAATTGCTTCTCCTGCCATGCCACCGCGCTTGAGTTCAGCATAAGATGTTACTATCAGGTCTGCATTTGGGTCACCGGGATGATGACATCCTTGACAACTCCGTTTGAGAATTGGGACAATCTGCTTGTGGTAACTGACTGGTTCCTTTTTAGCATGACCATCCGCCACCGCAAACGGACTGCACAGAGCAAAACTGAACAGCAATATCCCAATATAAATTAAAAACTTTTGTATAGATAATTTCATATTTGTTGAAAACCCTCCTTCTCGGCACGGACATTTTGTAATCTAACCTAAGTTGCCACATAAGTAGCGTGAACTAAAAGTTCACGCTACAAAATATCGGCTAATTATCAGCATTTTTCATTAAAGACGGTGTTTGCACGTCTAAAATCTTATCGGTAGCAGCTTGGGTTATTGTTGGCAAAAAATATGCAAAATAATCCTATCTACCAGCTTTAAGGAATCCCCAAGTGGTTGCGACTTTTCCTTTCGGATCAACCGGTAGAGGACCGCCAGGCCCGTAAACGAGTACATCTTCATATCTCGCCGTGGTAGCCCACGTTGCAACACCGATCCGTCCGACACCATCTCTGGTAGCATCATCCATTTTTGCTACCTCTTCATCGTTAAGAAATAGTGTGTAACCGGTGGGGGTATTGACAATTTTGACGGTATACCAGTCACCTGTTTTAATGGTGTGATTGCTATGGGCACCGGCTTTGCCGCCACCCCACGCTTCCACTTGTGAACGGGCATTGCCCCAACCACCAAGGTTCCACCAGTACTCTAACCGTTGTTGTTTTTGCATGCGTGGTGGATGTTCTGCAAGATCTTTTCCCCGAGGTTCCATCGGGCCTTGGCACCTGAACATAATCAGGAACCCTTCGGCACCGCCGATCTTATTACCGCGTACCTCGTAGGTGTAATCATTCCATTCCTCATCCCAAAAATCATCCGCAACAATACTCATGCAATTGGAATCATTTGAGAGTTGGTGATATTCTTTATCTTTGAATTCCCAGTTACCCCACAAGGGGACCCATTTCTTTTTTGATTCGTTTGCGTTGTCGAAATTATCCTCAAAGTAGAGTTGTGCCATTGCAACCGTTGCAATGCTGAAAGTAAAACAACATAAGAGGACAAATATACCTAATCTTTTCATTTGTAATGCTCCTTTTTGTGAAGGCGGCTCGTCGATTAGCGAACCGCCTTTCTTATATGGTGCGGTTAGGAAACCGCACCTACCGCTTCTAATGGTTTAGTGAAAACTCTGCTGAATTCAGTAGAACCCAATAGAGGTCTTCGTAAGCCAAGTCTTTGTCTCTGTATAAGCTTCGTTCTAAGTAACGTTGGAAAAAGGTTTGTTCTTTACTTGTTGGTTTGCGTGATAGTACAGTAAGATAGATAAACTGAACCCTATCAACCGTGTCTCGCCAATTATCAAGGACATAGTTAACAAAACTACCCCGTTCCTTGTAGCTCGCGCTGTCGTTGACAAGAGCCCCGTTAATCATCATAAGTGCTTGTGGTACTGTTCCGTTGAACGCTTCAATCTCTTCCATTTCACCGTTATCAAGCAGAAAGATGAATCGTCTGAGATGTTCACGTTTCATATTTTCAATGTCAGTTTTTTTCAGCTGCCCGCCAGCTTTGCGCTGTTGAAGCTTTTCAAAACCGACTGCTTGCAGCATAGAATAGAAGAATTGATCCGCGCTCAAAGGTTTCATATAAGCGTGTGAGTAATAGATTTCATCGTCCTCGTTACTCTTATTTGTGACTGAGCTTCGCTGATACGTTTTAGAATTGAGAATAGTTCGCATGAGATGCTGCAAATCGTATCCGTGGATGACAAAGTCTTCAGCTAACCACGCCAGTAGTTCAGGATTAGTAGCGGGATATTCTTCACCAAATCCGTCAACAGGTTCAACAAAAGCGCGTCCCATAAAGTGTTTCCATATCCGATTGACGATGGCTTTACTAAAGTAAGGGTTCGTTTTAGCAGTCATCCATTCGGCAAGTGCCTTACGTTTTTGGGTGAGTTCGCCTTTATATTCCGTGTAATCAAGGAAACGCGGCGGGACAGAGTCATCCATGCTTTCAACATAGATAGTCCGCTGCTGTTTTGGCGTATTTTTAATAAGGACATTTTGCATCATCGTCATATTACCGATTATATCAACGGCTTCATATTCTTCTTTTTCTTCACTTTCAATACCGGTGAAGAAGGCTGCGATACCGTAGAAATCCTCTTGTAGCCATTTTTCTGTCTTATGATCGTGGCATTCGGCACACTGCATTGGGAGGCCGAGAAAGAGGCGTGATGTGTGAGAAGTTAAATAGACAGGTGATGTTTCATAACGCAGAACGTAGTTGCCTGCTGGGTTGTCACGTATTTCTCCATCAGCAGCAACAAGTTCTTTGACGAATAGGTTATAGGGCATGTTCGTTTCAAGGGCTTCACGTACCCAACCACTTAAACCGATACGCTGATCATCACCATCACCACGTCTACCGATTAACCAGTTCACCCATAACAGTGTCCAATAGTCAATAGATTCTTTGCTTCCAATAAGTTCATTAATTTTCTTTGAACGTTTATTTGATGAACCGTCGTCAACAAAATCTAACACTTCTTCCGGTGTCGGAATTGTACCTGTCATATCTAAATAGATACGCCTCAGAAATTCAGCATCGGTTGTCTGTCGTGATGGTTCAAGTCCCTCACGTTTTAGCACGGCATCAATGTGTCTATCAAGGTGTTTCGTGCTTGAATGGACGTTTGTATCAGTAGTTGTTATCGTTGTGACTGTAGCACAACTCGCCACCAAAAAGGCGAAGACAAGCAGAATTGCCCAATTCCGGCCCGTCTTCCAAAATGTTGTTTTCATGTGAATCTCCTACACAAGTTCAAATACTTTAGGTCTAAATCTGTCCTATGATTTTAAGTTTAACGCATTTTTTTATAATTTTCAAGGAAAAATAGTTTTACCCCCATCGAACACCTGTTGGAATGATGCCGACATCTTCACCGCGCCGCATTGCTTCTGCTGCATCAAGGATACTTGCCAAATCATGCTGCGGTTCATAGTCAAGCAGCGTTTTGATTTTGCTCAGGTCAAACTCAAAATAGTTGGGGTTCGTGAGTTTAATATCAGCATAATCCATTTTGTAACGTTCACATAGATAAGGAATTACCTCTTCAAAATTAAAGACACCTTTTCCACCAAGCGTGAATTCTTCACCGACTGCAGCATCCTTTTCTATTCCTAAGACTAATCCCTGAACAATATCACGTATATCGGCAAAATGCTCTTTGTAAGGACGTCCGTCAGGATTGCGTTTAAGTATAAACTTTTCTTCTCCGTTCCACGCTTTCATCACCGCTTCTGCGGTCTCTAATTCAACTGGGTCGTTGCCTTTATAGTTTTTGTATCGGTTATAGATAGTGCTAAACACAAATAGTTTGGGTAATCCATCGTTATTGAGAAATTCGCTCGGTTCAATGACAGTAGCAAACCGAAACACTGTAGAAGGCACACCGTATTGGTGATGATATGTCATGCAAAGTTCTTCACCTATCCATTTCGTGAGAAAATAAGGCATGTGATGGTATTTTGCAACCATATCTTCTGTAATGAGCTTGTTGAAAAGTCTACCTTTTTCAGTTAGCTGCCAATAAATAGCCTCTGTGCAGGCATATACGAGACGATGTATGTTTGGATTGAATTCACGGACACATTCTAAAATGTTGAGTGTGCCCATTCCGTTGATTGCCAAATAGTCTCGGTTATTAAACGGACCACCGAAAGCTGCAGCAATATGGTAGATAGCATCAACGCCATCTACAGCTTTTTTGACATCTTCATATTCGCGCAGATCGCCGAGGAAGGTCTCAACTTTGTTATTACCTTTCCACCTGTCAACACGATTGGCATCGCCGGGGTAGGTAAAGCAACGGATTTCGTGTCCTTTTTCTAATAGTTTTTTGGTAAGGTTTGATCCGATGCGGCCCGTACCACCTGTGACTAAGATTTTCACGATTTTCTCCTAAAAGTCAGTAAGATATAAAAGGGATGTGTTTAAAAGAAGCACATCACTTTATAAGACAATTTGACCGAATTGTAGGCGGTGTTGAGTTGCTCACAATATAGCAAAAAGGATTATTGTAAGGATTTTATCTCTGCCCATTTCACTGCTAATTTCCCTCTCGGTTCTACATCAAATGCAGTGCTTATGAGTTTGATGTTATCTATCGCCCACCACCAATCATTCCGGGCATTAAGGAGACCGAAACTAATAACCATTTCAGTGGCATCCGCAGGGTTGTCAATCGGGATTTCTAAAGTTTCGTTTACCTGTTCTAAATCGTTTATTTTTTCCTTATTTTTCTTTAGCGTAGGAATAGTAACAACGGTCTGGGCACCAGAACTCTCAAATAATAAAATTTGTTCTTCCTTACCGCCGTCAAAACTTACGGTTATCTCGCCTCTTTGGGGCTCATCAGGTCGCCAACTGGAATCGAATGCTAAAACAAGTGAATCTGCAGCTGCACCTTTGATTTTAATAGAGGGTGTAATTAAGTGACCGTTCCAGGCGCTTTTCCCATCGGGGTCACCGTTTACTTCCCAATCGTCCCACTCATCAGGGTCTGCAACCGCGCCATTCCCTATACCTTTACCGTCCTTCTGTTTCATAGTGAACTGACTGCGTTCTTGGTCACCAGCAGTTTGTGTCCACCATTCAAGGTCAACAATTGCCCATGTTCGCCATTCAGGCATACCGAGGTCTTTGGGATTTTCGTTCGTAATTTCCCAACCTTCAGGGGGTGTATCGGACCAAACATTAGTTCCCTTTACCACTTCCGCTATACTGTCTTGGAGATTCACATCTTCGAAATCTTCTTCAAAAATAACCGTTTCAGCCCATAAAATTGCTGATGTTGTAAAACATAAAGCGATTACAAGGATCACCTTTGTAATTGATTTTATTGTCCTGTATATCATAATAATCTCCTCATGATATTATCAATTATAATAAATAGTGTTTAGAGAGTGTTACCTACAAATAATGGTGCCAACCGACGAAACTGATCATCACACCAGATAGATTAAGTGATTAAATACTATAGTGAACTTTGAAATGATTGGGACACTTTGATAAACCTGTTTCAGAAACATAACGGACAAGAGAAGTTGTAGCACACCCTGTTAGGTTGTGCATCTTAGTCCGCACCCTGTTAGGGTGCGGGACAGAAGTGTCCCATTAATTGTTCGTTTTACTATAAATCATGAAAAAACAGCAATTTATTGCTTAACTATTTCTAAAGTTTCGTATCCTTGTTATTAATATACAGGACTTACGCATTTCCCTTGAATGAAGATTAATTTTTAATTCGGTCCTTTTCTGTCCAATGCAGGTGTGTCCCCTGCTGGCGAGGTTTCCGAACCTCGCCCCATTACCGATTCATTTCTTAAACTTCATATAAAGGGGTTAGAGGGATTAAAAAGTCGGCATTTCAACGATTTAACCCTCTTATCAGGGACTTTATAGTCCAAACCACAATTACCTGGACATTGGCGAGGTTAGGAAACCTCGCCAGCGCGAGCGTGTAGGATTGTTCATTAAGATGTCCACATATTTTCGGATTTTACTATAAGAAAAAATGCGTAAGTCCTGAATATAATCATTTTCTTCAGAAGTATACAAGAAACTGTCCAAAATGTCAAGCAACTAAAAATTCATGGGTGTGTAAAATTTTGTCACAGAGATACAACTTTTGTTCTCTTTAGTCCCTCCCAAATCAACGCCAAATGCGCTTTTGACATTTAGGCGGGACTGAAGAAGGAATCAACTCACGCGATTGTTAAGTTCATAAGGTATCACGATCTACCACTTGAATAGTTTGCTTTTCACCTGTTAACAAATAGATTGTTTATAGGTGAAAAGCAAATTGTCATTAGATCATCACAAAAGATTATGGTGAAACAAACGCTTCCAATATAGGTTTTGCAATCCAACAGTCCGGTGGAGTCAAACCGAATATGTATGCAACCGTCGTCGCTGTATCGTAGATGTTCACGAATTTATTCAGTTCTTTTGCAGGTAGGATCCCTGGACCGTTGATAATCCATGGAATCTCGACTTCTGCCATGGTCGATCCTCCGTGGCCTTTACCAACACCACCATGGTCAGAAGTAACGATTATGATGGTTTTGTCCAACATCCCCGCCTCTTCGAGTCCATTGATGGTTTCACCTATAAGCCTATCTGCTTCTTCAATAGATTGATGATACTCAGATGAATCATATCCATACTGATGTCCAGCACCATCGGTGTGGTCAAGATGGATAAAGGTAAGTGTAGGTTGTTTTTCCTTAAAATAATTAATAGCTTGTTCAGTAGTGTTGACCGGACCTTTAGTATCTTCAATTACATCAAAAGCTTTACGTTCCAACAATATTCCAATACCACCCCAATCGTGGAAACAAGCAATGACTGCATCTGGTTGATGTTCCCGTAGAACACCGAAGATGGTCGGGAAAATCCCCTCTGGCCCTACCGCTGTCGGTTCAAGTACGTGTTTATCCGGTTTCCAACTATTCGATGTTATACCCGTTTGTTCGGGCCCCGCTCCCATTATCAATGAAGACCAATTTGGACTACTGGACGTTGGCATGACCGCTCGTGCGTGCATCGTATGTGCCCCGTTAATGATAAGACCATCTATAATTGGTGTATTCGCCTTTTGAATACCATCAGGACTCATCCCATCACATCCGATAATTACGATATACTTCACCCCTTTCACTTGTGATGATGAGTCTTGGGCCAAACAAAAACATGTCCAACACACAAATATAACTGCACTCCAAAAAGTGAACTTCTTCTTTATAAATAGGTATCTCATGATTGTTGCCATCCATAATTACTATTTGTTATTTGATAGTACCTGCCTTAATCTCACCCCAAGTGAGACCCAATTTTGCAGCAGGTTCCACAGCTAATCCTTCAGCATTCATATTATTAGATACCTCTTCTTTAGAAAGAGCTCTTTCGTATATACGAACTTCATCGATTAAACCTTTATGGGTAAAATCCTCGTTGTCATCTTTATAAGCACCAATAGAAAAAAAGATAACATCTAGATAGTTAATCTCGCCAGACTGAGCATCGGTTGTGTTCTCCAATTTACCATTGATGTATATTTTCATATCCTTACCATCGTATGTTCCGACAACATGATACCATTCGTTCATATCGTAGGAGTCAGGGGTGCTTAGATAGGTTAACAACCCATCGCCATCATCAGAACCATCAGATGACAGTACAAAACTGAAGATGTCCTACGTGTACCGAGAACCCATCCCTTTTCAAACGCACCGTTATCTTGTGCTGCCAGTATGTAACCACCCCATTCGATAAATTGCTCATCCCACGCCCATAATTCTAAGGTGATACCTTCCTTTGGCAGTATGGCACTCAAAATGTTATCTGTTATTTTGACACGTGTTCCGGCTCCACCAGGTAATTTTATTGCTTCTCCAAACTTACCTGGGACGATTTAAATGTCGCCCACTATTTTTCCATCCTGGTTACCCATAAGATCTTCAACTGTATTTCTGTTGATGGTCTCTTTATCAAAACTCCAGTAGCCAATTAACCCATCTGCTACTGCCGCTGTACGCGCATCAAAAAGTGTCAAGAAAATCTTTCGAACCTGAGGTGGCGCGTTTAGAAAACGCGCCTGCTGTTGGAAAAAAGAGTTAATTTGCCTAACCTTGTCTGTAACGGTGATTGAGTAGCGATACTGGATTATCGTACTCGGATGATTCGTTTCCCTATGAAAGTTTGATCAAACATATCAGTTGTACGGACGCTGATAACGTGTGTTCCTATTGGGATATTTGCGGGAAGTTTCGATTGCCAGATGTGCGTTGACTTTGGAACACCGTAAAGAAGCCGCTTCCCTCTTTGCGGCAGTTTTCTGTCTTCCTTCAGCATTTCCTTCATTGTTTCTCGTACTTCAGCATGCATTTTCCGTTCAAGGTGGTACGTGTCGTCCCGTTCTTTGAGTGCTTGAAAGTATGGGTCTTTCTGAGGCGTATAGGTCATCGTTTTCCATTTTCCGTCTTCACCCAGACGGATTTCAACCTTTGAACGCTTGGTGCCGCCAAAGATGTTAACCAGTACATCAGTATTGGCAGTTTCCGTGGATGCCACTTCCCATGGTGCCCATATATTCATTTGGTAATTAGCGGGGCGACGGGCAGCCTTAAATCGGATTTTATATTGATTATCATGGAATGTGAAGATGCCATATCCATTGGGGGCACCATCTCGCATCGTTGTGTGGGGAATACCAACTTCATCAAGCGTACCCTGCCACCAGCTGCCTGATGTGGTTGCATGATTGTGGTGATGATGGGCATCATCGCCATGCCAACCATGCTCCGGCCCGATGAAGTCATCATGTTGTACGTGTGAGTGTGCGGACAGGGATAATGTATGCGGACGGTCACCGAGAAGATTCATCAATTTCTTTATATCACGCATCTCCGTTAATGGAATATGCATGGATATCACAACAAGCTGGTCTTTCGGCACAAAAGCAAGATCATTTCGAATAAACGCCAACTGCCGCTCACCTACCTCACTGAAGTAGATAACATTATTCTCCTTATCACGGGACCAATGTACATTGTCAATAATGATGAAATGGACTGGTCCCCAATCATAGGCGTAGGAGGTGGGACCATAAACGCGTTCGAAGGTCTCATCGGCGTATTGGTCAACTTTAGCAGGACGGTTCATATCATGGTTACCGTAGACGTTGTACCACGGTATCCCAACAGTAGCCATCACCTCGTTAAGGGGATCGAATAAGTTTAGATTATCACCTACTAAATCACCAAGACTGAGTCCGAACACTGCCTCAGTTCCAATAACTTCTTCAATTACATCATGAGCCAACCACTCAATCTCTTGCATATTATTGGGTTGTGTATCCCCAAAGACGAGTACCTTGAAGGTGTCAGGTTCGGACTGTTCAGTGAGGGGAAAATCTATCGACTCCGGTAACGGCCCAGTTGGAGCGACACCGGCATACCCCAATCCCTCTGGTGAACCGAGTGGTTTATGAATGTAATAAAACTTCGGAAGTCGGTTTTTATCAATCGGTGTCATATAATCACGAGGTTTAATGACGAAAAGGATAGTGTCATCACTGACTGCAAGCGAGTATTTCCCGTTGGCATCGGTTTGGACAACATCCTGCCCATTAGAAACGCGAACACCAGATAACCCTTTCTCATTATCGTCCATTACTTGATTTCTATTTGTATCCAGAAAAACGGTACCAGTAGCGGTTGTATTTGCTGCGGCACTGTTTCCAATCCAGAGCGAAATCAAGATAACTAACAAAAATGTAAAATACCATTGCCTGTAAATCATACGATTCTCCTTGTTGTAGTTCATTCCAATACCCATTTCGGCTGGGTTTCACCATCGGTATATCCAATTTTCCGAAAATCATTCAACATACAACGTAACAAATGTCTGTCCTTCCCAAGACTAATGGAGAACGATTCTCTAAAAAGTCACAGCGTACCCATCAGTTCGCGGATCAGATCCGCCGATAAGAGATCCCGATTCGGGATGAACCTGAATCATCTGCGCACTCCCTGGACCGCCCCAATCTCCGACAAGCTGGAGTTCATGACCTTTTGCTGCTAAACCCTCTTGCGTATCCGAAGAGAACCGAGTCTCTAACTGCAGATGATTAGAACACGTATGCGGAATTGTGGATTCCATCGGGTTCTGGAGACTGCGCCAACGCGGTGCAGAAACCGCCTCTTGTGGTGTCATGCCAAAGTCAAGGACATGTGTTACTAACTGTAGGTTTGTTTGTACCTGTGTATCTGCACCCGGTGTTCCACATGCTAACACTGGTTTACCATCTTTTGTAACGATGACAGGATTCATTGTATGACGGACACGTTTACCGGGCATCAAGCAGTTCGGATGGTCTTCCTCTAAATGCCAATAGGTCATTCGGTTGTTTAGCAGAATGCCTGTGTCGCCCGCAATTAAACTGGAACCGAAACCAGATTGGATACTCTGCAACACACAGACGAGATTTCCAGCGCAGTCTGCAGTGCAGAAGCAGGTAGTATCTTGGTGTGCTTCTGGTCCGCCAGCGGGGACATCAACAGCAGCCTTCTCCAAATCAATCCGTTTTGCCTGTTCAGCGGCGTATGATTTAGATAACATGCCTTCTATGGGAACATCTACCCAATTGGGGTCTGCCATATATTTTTCTCTGTCAGCAAAGGCGAGTTTCTTTGCTTCAACCATTAGATGCACACTTTCGGTTGTATTGCATCCCAATGCTTGCAAATCAAATAACTCAACAACGTTCAATTCCTGCAATAAGATATGTCCACTTGAGTTGGGAGGCATCTCATACACCTCGTAACCACGATAATTGACGTGTATCGGATCGTCCCAATGTGCATGGAAGTTAGCGAGGTCTTCTGCTGTTAATAGTCCGTCATAAGCATGGCTGAATTCAGCAATTTCCTTAGCAATTTCGCCTTCGTAAAATGTCTCTCTTCCATCTTTAGCGATTTTGCGGAGGGTTGTGCCGAGATTGGGATTTGCAAGGAGTTCACCTGCGGGGATCGGTTCGCCATCGTTTGTGAAGATAGCACGGCTGTCTGGTTCGGCAGCAAAGCGAGCGTTTTCACCTCTTAACCCTCCTGCGAGCCTATGACTCACTGGAAACCCTTCTTCACAGAGCGAAATTGCGGGAGCAAACACTTCTTCTAACTTGAGCATGCCGTAACGTTCATGGGCAAGCAGCCATCCATCAACGAGTCCTGGCACCGAAACGCTCCGTATGCCTTTCATCGGAATGCCGTCGTTTTTGAGATAGGTCTCTCGTGTTGCGGCACGGGGAGCAGGTCCTGTCGCATTGACAGCGGCGACCTGTCCTGTTTCTGCCCAATAGATGAGAATAAATCCATCCCCACCGACACCGGACCCAGCAGGTTCCACGACACCGAGTGCGGCGGCAGTTGCGATGGCAGCGTCAACAGCGTTGCCACCTGCCATCATTGTCTGAATGCCTGCCTGTGAGGCAAGCACATGTCCTGACGTAACCATGCCGTTTCTACCCATTACAGATGGACGAAACGCTGAGCCGTGTGGTGATTGCATTATGAAACCTCCATTATTGATTGATATGGGCCTTGACAAGCTCCTTCCAATAATCAGTGGTAAGGTAATAATAAATAAATGTTCTGTGTTCAATAGTCAGGTTAACCGTTCTAATAGATTGTCGAAAAAGTTCTATTATCTCGTCATGAGTTTTCTTATCTGATTCCCGCATGTATATCTCCAAATATTTTATTGCTATTGAGCGTAGAGAGAATCTATTCATTCGGATTTGTTCTGTAGCTTCAGGGATTTCTTCTGCATAGATGTTTGCGAGGTTACGGACAAAAGCATAGTTGAAGAAATCTAATCCACTTTCTTCGATTATAATATTGTCTATAGTACCAAATTCACCCTGACACCAAGCCTCATTGTATCTTGCAGCTACTCGCTTTATAATTTCAACACTTGGAGGCGGAGGTATTGCATACTGAGGTTTGTGAGGTACAACAGGTATCACGTAAGCGACACCTGGGATATTTGTCAATTCTCCTGCAAGAAGGATTGGATCGACTTGTGCACCAAAGTTTATCATATCAGTGAATGATACTGTGTATCCTTTTTGGGTCAGGAACTCGTTCACAGCAGCTCTTGTTTCGGGTATTGGTCGAATTGCCATGTCGTAACCTATATATGCTACACCGATTCCATAGTTTAAGTCAACCGAAAAGGGAGTAGGAAAATCGGAATAAACTCCTTCCATGTAATATGGAGAAAAAGAGTCTATGCCTGAACCGTATCCGAAAGCCAGAGGCATTAAGGCACTATCATAGAATAAATTTCGTATTACTTTTTCTGTAGTCACTACTACTTGAGCAAGATCTTGCAATGCTTGCTCCATCTCATCTGCATCCCTTAGTGTGTATGCTTTTACTGCATATACAGAGGATTTAGCTAATTTTGTGAAATGAGTTTCACATTCTGAATTACTGAATGCTTGTTCCATAGCAGTTGCCTTATCAGCAAGTTTAACCACGTGAGAAAATAAAGGTTCCACGGATGTTCCATCGTCAGCTGCAAGTGCCTCTGCGAGATTCTTTGCTGCATTCGCGAGTTCAACGAACGACTTTTCAGCAGCGGTGTCCGCAAGGTCCAACAGTGCTTTTTGTGCCAAGTGTGAGGCAGTTTGCGATGGATTAGTAGGATCTATCGGTGATACAAATTGCCTCTCACACCCAATGAGTATTGTTGCACTGAGTGCTGCGAGCAGAAATAGTTTAAAAAACTTCATTATCTGAATCTCTTTTGATACTTAAGCGAGCATATTCTTAGCGAATGCTTCGACATCAACGCGTTCATGTGTACGTACCGACTCGTTACATGCTTCCATCAATATCCACAGGACTTACGCAAATTCGGGTATCCCTGTTTAGAATTTTGTCCTTTCAAGGATTTTACTCTGATTTTTTGTCCTTTTCAAGGTTTTACCCCCCTTTATCCCCCCGCAGGCGAGGGGAGGGAATGCGTAAGTCCTGATCCATTTAAATGCTCTATAGTCACATATCCGTCTCTGATGGATTGTCGAAAGAGTTCAATAAGCTCTTCGTCACTTCCCTCTGAATACAAAGCATGATAAATAAAAAGAAACCTAATTGCAATCATGTGAAGGGAAAAACTGTTTGTTTGGATACGTTCTGCAGCCTCCGGAATTTCTTCCGCATAGATATCTGCAAGGTTGCGGACAAAAGCATAATCAAAGAAATCTAACCTGCTTTCTTCAATTAAGATGCTGTCAATAACGTCAAAGTTGCCCTGACACCAAGCTTCATTGTATCTTGCCCTCACCCGGTCTACGATATTAAAAAGCGATTGCAGATTGAAGACTGGTTCTAACTCGATATACTGTAGTTTAGGGTCATAAGGGCGATTGTAGTCAACCCCACAGATTCCTATTTTTGCAACGCCGGGAATAGCGGTTAATTCTTCTTCCATAATATTACTATTAAAAGGCGCATTTAAGAATATAAACTCAAAATTGATAGACGGTGATTTGATTTGCACCATCGCGTATCCTTTGAGAGTCAGAAACTCAACTACAGCTGCCCGCGTTATAATCATTGATCGAATTGTTTCGTCATAGAATATGATCATATGGTTGTCGCACCCGTATCTTGTATTACTACTGTCTGGGGGAAGATACGAGTACGGAGGGGGCCCCGAAGGCAAAGGGAATAAAAGCGTTCTCTACAGGAAACTGCCGTAATATCGTTCCTGCATTCAATGTTTCTTGAGCAAGGTTTTCCAATACTTGTTCCTTGTCCCTCGGTTCTCCTTCTGTGGCGTATACGTTTGCTGCGCGTTCTAACGCCATAGTAAATCCTCCCAATTTTATTTCACAGTTTGCTGAAGCAAATCCTTGTTCTAAGACGATTGCTTGCTGAAAAAGCTTCCAGAATGCCGTTTCTGTTGTCGTTCCTGTTTCTATTGCAAGAACTTCTACGACTTCATTTGCAGCGTTAGCAAGATCAACAAATCCGCGTTCAGCAGCGGTATCGGCAAGGTCCGACAGTGCCTTTTGTGCTAATTGTGCAGTAGTTTGCGATGGATCAGTCGGATCTATCGGTGATACAAATTGCCTCTCACACCCAGTGAGTATTATTGCACTGAGAGCCGCGAGAAGAAGTAGTTTAAAAAACTTCATTATCTGAATCTCTTTTGATATTTAAGTGAGCATCTTCTTAGCGAATGCTTCGACATCAACGCGTTCATGTGTACGCGCCGACTCGTTGCATGCTTCCATCAAAATCCATGTTCCCAGTGTGCTATCCTGTATCCACTCACGGTCTTTACCGGTAGCGATTGCTTCAGCGAAAGCATCAAATTGGAGTCTGTCGTCTTCAATCAACCCACCGTGGAGGTCTTGTAGGGTAAGGTTTTCAATCTCTTGCCCTGTTCGGAAAAGTTGTAAGTGTCCACCATCTCTGCGGAGGTCTCCCTCTTCTCCGTGGAATGTCCAGCTGCCACTCCATCCGTAAGCCCCCATGTGTCCTGCACGGGTACCAGCATACGTGAATGGTGCGCCGTTGGCATATTCCATCAAGGCGTTTCCACCTGCAGTTCCCCACGCTTCTATCTGTCCCAATGCAGGATCGCGACGGTTATGAACATGTGCGGTGACATATTTTGGCAGTCCCTTTGCACCAACGAGCTGGTCAAGTTGATGGCTGCAGCCTGCATGGAAATAGAGTCCATCAACGTAAGCATCGGGTTGCCGTGAATCGGGTCCGGTGAACAGATTTTGGCGTATCCAGAATCGGCACTCCCCACCCAACATTTCACCGATGCCGCCATCTTCTCGGAGCCATTCTCGCATTTTCGCGGCAGCTGGATTCCATCGCTTGTTTTGTCCCTGCACCAATATTGTTCCGGGATTTGCCTTATGCGCTTGGATAATGTCGTGGAATTCTGCTTGTGTTGTTGCAATTGGTTTCACACAGAGCGTATGCATGCCGAGGTTTAGGCTTTCAACAATCAATTCAGCGTGAACTGTTGTTGATGCATAGATGAGGCACGCCTGAGCTTCAGCATGTTTTTCTTTTGCTTCGGTTATTGTTGTGTAGATGCGTTCTGATAAACCTTCAGGCGCACCATTTATTGATTCAACACCATTTTTTGCAGCTTCAAGGTTGATGTCTACACACGCAACAGGTTCAAATCCGTGTGAATTGACTTGTGCTTGTAAACGTCCGTGTGCGAAATGTGTGCAGCCAACATGAATGGTTGGAATTGCCATATATCTATCTCCTTTGTTGCGAAGTTTCTGTTCTGCTATCTGGGTAGGTTAACCTAATTTTGGAAAATCTCAACAGTGGGCGGATTGATGAAATCGTGATACTTCTGTGCGACCTTGCCGACAGCGGCATCGCCAGCATGAATTAGCACGCGAAACCGGAAGTGCATCTCCTCACCCCGCTTTAGCGTATAGGAGCCATCTTTGGATGGGTCTCGTTCAAAGGTCCCGCTCCCAAAAATGTTGCTTCCCATCAAGCCGTAGTTACGAACATGCCAATACGTTGGATACCGCGGATTAACAATGTGATCAAACACAGCGATTCCAACAGGTGTACCATCAACAACACCGGAATAATCGCACCAATTGGCACGTTTACCCCAAGTTTCGCCTTCGTTAATGCCACCAAAAGCATTTTCTATCTTTCCACCATCCGAGGCGTTCATTGACGGATTCACACGAATACACATGATACCGCCCTCTTTAGTATCACCAAAGTGAACATCACCAGCAGAGGCGATAAAACTCAAATCAAGGTCAACTATAGCCTCATCCTCTGGTAGATTGTAGATACGGAAATTCTGCTTATCTGTCATCAATACTTCAGCATCTTTTGTTTCCCAGCTGTTGTCGGTATAAATTCTACTGACAACAGCACCACCATGTTTTTGTGTGAAATTTTGATGAACGACTCTGCCAGAATTGCTGCCCTCTCCCCACAAATCAACGTCATTGACTTCACCGTAGGCAACGTAGAGCGAACGGTGATGGACGTGGTCTTTTGAGATGTCGCTTGTTTCACCGCGCGTTACTTCACAACCATTTGGCCCTAAAACAGGGAAGAAATAGGGGCGGTACTGCGTATTTCCATAGCGAAACGTTGTAAAAGGTCTTCCGTTGAGCGTGATGTCAATCGTTTCCGTGCCGTATTTTAATTCTATACCAACATTCGTGTTTACGGTTCCCTCTGAAAGCATATAGGAACGGGAAGACCCCGCGGTGAGACCTTCAAGTATCCATGCTAAAGTGGTAGACGTTTTGTCGTCACTTTTGTAGCATTGTGCCGAGATGACTTCGCCACTCTCTGAATCTGTTAGGATAACTTCTTTGCCAGAAAATTTACTAACTTCGGGATGGTCAACGTTAATGACAACAGGGCACCCATCCCGATTGTGGAAACCTGCGTTGACAGTCAGTGTAAGATCGTTCTGATTTGCCATAAATCTCCTTAATCTGGTTGAATCGTGATGATATGTACGGTTACAACTTTGCTACTGATAGCGGCGCAAAGTGTTGAAGAATTAGGAATCTTCACTCTTATCCGCGCTCAATTCGAGGATTGCTTCCTCTTCACTATCGTAGTTCTCAAAAACGGTTGCTAACCTTCCAAGGACGAGTAGGTTTCTGATATGCGCCCCTGCGTTGACGAGCGCAGTGCGTCCACCTTTGCGTGTAATAGTAACGTGCACGGAAACGAGTGTTCCTAAGCCGCTACTATCCATTCGGGTAACCTCTTCAAGATTAAAAATGACCTTCGGTGAATCGAAGTGTTCCTCAAGTTCTTCATGAATTTGCTGTCTAATTTCGACATTTGCTGCCCCGATCATGCGACCAGTGGGACGGATAACAATAACACCTTCTCTGTGACGTATTTCAGCTAACATATTTCTCCCTCATAGGTATTCCGCATTTAAACGCGGGATGTTTTAATAGTTTTAGTTTAACGAATTTTTCTGATTTTGTCAAGATTGTATGGATAGAACTTTTGCGGTAAAAGATATTTCTATATTTTAAAACTGATATAGACCATGAATCAACTTACTTTATCAAGTAATCCTTTCCTACACATGCCTTGAGTCCCTCAACAAACACCTGAAAACTTTTGGACCTATTTCGGTTCGGTTCCATATATCGTGCAATGTTTTGGGCGACTGTAGGTTTGTGTATTCTTTCACCTTTCCTATAATAATTATTCTGTCTCAACAAGCGATCTAGTACTTCATAAGTGCTATCTGTGATTGCATCTGGATTACGGTATTTCGCCTTAGCATGTAGATTCCTTGATATTTTGGGATAAGCCATGTGTAAAGCCTCAACATCTCCAAAAAACCATGCCTCTAATTCTTCAATTGCGATTCTATTGACAACTTGAAAGTCTTCATTTGGAGCTGCGCTGGATTTTGTCACAAAACCCGCTTCGTGTGCTACTTTTTCTAAATATGCTTTCAGCTCGTGGCAGTCTTTACGATCTCCATCAATAAGCACGATAATTCTGTAGTCATCAGTTAACCATTGGCGGTACGCTTTTAATCGATTGGGCAGTTTTTTAAACAGATCGTCTCTGCCTGGATGGGCATGAAGAGCATAACTCACATTATCGGAAAAAATTTTAGGTAAAATGTGCTTTAATGCTACTTCAGCTGAATACTCCTCTAAGAGGAATTCAATGTGCATTGACCCTCCGCTTTGGGCCGCCTGCATTGGTGAGAGGGTCACCGAATTCAAAGTGGCCTTCCATCCAAAGTTTTCCTAACTTTGCCCCCGCTTCCATTAATTCATTGATTCCCAGCATTTCTGACGCGCGTTTGCACACTGTCCAACCCTGTTCATCCCGATACAAAACCCATACATCCTCAGGATGAAGTTCATTAACAAAATGAGGTGAATGGGTGGTAATCATAAGTTGAGACGAACCTGATGCCTTAAAACAGTCCCCGACTAAACCGGTCAACAGGCGCGGGTGTAGGTAATTTTCGGGTTCCTCGATACCGATCAATTGTGGCGGTTGTCTATCATGAAACAGTGTGAGATAAGATAGTAGCTTTAACGTACCATCAGAGGTGAACTTCGCCAAAATAGGTTGTTCAAACGGCGCGTCTTTAATCTGTAGTAGGAGGCGACCGTCTATCATGGATTTCGTGTTTATGTTTTCTAAGCGCGGCACCCGCTCCGACAGAACCGATATGATTTTGTCCAGTCGTTCTGGGTATCTTTCCTGCAGATACTGAATAACGTTGGGTAGATTGTCACCTGTTTCGGATAATCTACTTTGCGGCCCAGCTTCGGTGACCTCACGCGTGGCATCGGTAGAAAGATAAGAGAGGTGCCAGTCTATAATAAAACGTCGGAGAGCACTCACGCGAGGATGGTATGCGGATTGACCAAACATGTTGACAGCAAGTGTTGACGGTTCATCAAGTTGTTCTTTAATTGGAGTTCCTGTTTTATCCGGTTTTTCACCAGGGATAACACTCCCTGTTCCACGATCAAAATTAAGGAAACGAACATGTTTTCCGCCTCTCCCCACCCTCCATTGCAACCACTCGTTAGTAACAAAGGGCCCTTCCGTGTTTTCATCAATAGACAGATGGTACGTGATAATTGGTGATTTTGGTTTCTCACGATATTTCAATTCAAATTCAATTGGCCCATCACAGCCGCGTGTTCGCAGTTCCTTAAAACGTCCCCTTTTGTTCCACGCTTGGCGCAATCCGACTGTGAAACATTCAGAGAGAAACGCAAAGACATCAAATAGTGTTGATTTACCGCTACCGTTTGCGCCTAAAAAGACAGTTAGCGGTTTAAGCTGTTTCAATTCTATATCTCTTAGTGCGCGGTAGTTTTTTATCCACAATGACTCAATGTGTGGGACATCAGGTCTTTGTAAGGGCAGGACTAAGAGGCGTTCATCATGCAGCAGTTCCTCAAATTTCGCATCAAATTGTTCGTCATCCGTAAAGTCAATAGAAACTTGTTTTTGCAAGAAAGTAGGTGTTTTTTCCTCCCATAACGTCTGACGAATTATGGGAATGAATTTATTAATTCCAATATTTTCAACGATTCCCTTTGTTACAATCGTTGGCTCGTATCCGACTCCATCTTCACCACTGTTCGCCTTTCTCACGTAACTGTCCGTGCAAATAACAAGGACCCTATCAGAATCTCTAACACCAGATTCCATAAATTGTGTCGAGTCCTCGTCCAGAGTCAGTTCCCACTGATCAAGTATTGCATCAACACCACTACGTCGAAGTTTTTCCGCAAGTTCGGATACCCACTGTTTATGCTCTGAAGAATCATGGGAATATGAAATAAACACTTTGAGATATTCTGCCATCTTTTATATTCCCAATTTGGTGCGAAGAAAATCGCTCAAATTTGAATGCTGCTCGGTAAATAAACAAAGTCAATTGAAGTCAATTTATCCAACAACAGCTCTATAATATGCCTTGTATTCAGATGATAAATTGGACTGTACAAGTGTTTTGACCAATGTGTGGTAAACCTACAAACCCTCAAAAAGATGCTGGAAAATATCAGCGAACCCCAAAAGAGTCCCTGGATTATTATCTTTTCTATACATTAATAATTTTATCAATTCGTTCTCAATCAAACGACACCAATCAATCCATGAGTTTTCCATCTGCTCACGTGTGACATTTAAGCAGGTCCATAATTCCATGAGTATTTCTGGATTACGACGCAATAAAGAAGTCGCTCGTTTCGTTATGTCGTAGTCTTGAAAGAGAAAAGTCAATGGTACTTTGAACCAATATTCAGAGCCTGTTTTCAAGGTGTTAGCTCTACCTGCAGCGATCACCGTTGCTAATTCATGGATATTGAGTGCCATGTAATACGCAACCAGTGAAGTTTGGTACTCCGAATTATCTGCAAAGATACGAGGTAACCAATCCCATTTATCCCATCTATTATAGGCATTGGCCAAATAGTCCCAACTTTCAAAACTATTCCCACCACGGGTACCGCTAATTGAAAGGGCGTACCCTCTAAATTCGCTCATTTCCCATAAATGAAGGAACTTTGTTCCGCCTGCAACAGGAATTTTAACTCGTGCCAGACCGAGAGCAAGGTCTACCTGATTAGTACTCAGACTAATACTTCCGTGCAGACTGTGATATACGTACCCTAATGCATTCGGGAGACGTATCCAAACTTCGTACCCAGCAAGATTCCATTCCACAATGTTTAGTAGATCATCAAGAAAGGATTTTTGATTCCTAAATTCCTCTCTGCCAGATTCGACTCCAGCTAATGCAATGACCATTAAGGGGGAAATAATCTCGACTGCTCTATCCACGACTTGAACCAATTGCTCTTTGCTTCCGGGTTTTCGCCCATCCAATTCATCTTGCCGCCATTGGACTAAAGTTTTGAATGCGTTTGGTCGAATTTGCTTGACAAGTTGCCGCCATCCAAACATATCCCCCGCACGAACAAGTTTAGTTGCTGTTTTGTAAGCTTCGGAGGCAGATTCAACCTGCTCTGGAATATCAGTCAGTTGCCTGTCTAATTCTACAGAAGGAAAGGGATTTTTTCCCAAAGGAGGCCTTTGTACAATTGGCATTTTGTAGAGTTCGCGTATTAACTTTTCACACTCTGCATCAAATTGACTGTCATTTGTAAAGTCGGCATAGACTCTTGTTCCTAAAAATGTTGGTGTTTTTGCTTTGCCTGATGCCTGACGAATGATAGGAATGAATTTATCTGTCCCTAAATTCTGAACAAGTTCCGCGTTTACAATCATCCGCTCATAGCCAACGCCCCCCTCATCAGCGTTTGCCTTGCTCACGTACTTGTCTGTACAAATTACCAGCACCCTATCAGCGTCTACGATGCCTCGTTCCATGAATCGTGTCACATCATCACCCAGCCCAAGATCCCATTGGTCAAGTATTGCATCAACACCTTTGCGACGAAGTCGTGCAGCAAGCTCTGATACCCACTGCTTATGCTCTGGAGAATCATGAGAATATGAAATAAACACTTTAGGGGGACTTGCCATCTTTTACCTCTCGTATTACAATAATACCACATTTAGTTGAGAGATTCAACGCCCTGTAGACGGAGCTTGCGGCCAGTGAAGCCCACGCTGCCCAGATAAGCTACGATTTGCAGATGGACGATACGTTTTGTCAGGCAAACCAACAAGTTCACCACCTTGCACCCATTTTTCATCACCGCCGTAGAGTTCGCCTATCAGAAGGCTCGTCAATCGCTCAAGGACTTCAGCATGCGCGGGTGAATCGGACAGATCGTTTAACTCCCTTGGATCCTCTTCCAAATCAAAGAGTTGTATGTAATTTCCCATCGCGTAATAGATAAGTTTATAACGACCTTCATGGATCATTCGAGTGGCACTACTACCACTACCGACTTCACCGTACAACCATTCACGTTTTTTGTCGCCTACCATTGGCATGCCGTCAACTGTCCCCGGAATATCAACACCTGCGAGATGGAGCAGTGTCGGCATAACGTCTTGCCACCCGACGAGTCGGTCATCTACTCTGTGGTGTCCCACTCTGTCATCGCCTGCTGTGCCGACAAGAATCATCGGCACATTAGCAGAATCTTCATAATAGAGGCGTTTTGCCCACATCCGATGATTTCCAAGCATATCGCCATGGTCAGATGTAAAGAGTATGATGGTATTATTTAACAAACCTTCTTCGCGCAGTGTTCCGATAACGACGCGCAATTGATGGTCTATGTGCGTGCATAGTGCGTAAAACGCTTGTCGTGCGGAACGGGTTAAATTTTCATTGTATCGTGCATCCTGCATCTGACGCGATTTTAGCGGTAACGGCAGCTTGTCGGTGTCTTTAGACCATTCTCCGTGATAGGGCATGTCTATATCAATATCTCGGTACATGTCCATATAACACTGCAGCGGTGCTAAAGGTGGATGCGGGTGGCAATAGGACAGGAACCAGAATCCGGGGCGGGTTGGATCGCGGCGTTTTATCATGCGCACCATCTGTTGTGTGCTCCAGTTCGTTACGTGGCAGTCTTCCGGGAGATGCCAAGGGCGATTGAGATAATCGTTATTACACATGCCGTGGGCAAACTGCTGCCCCGCGTAGCCTCTATCCCCAAGAAAGAGTTCATAATCGTCAATTACGCCGTATTGTAATCTACCTTCTTCACCTAAAATGACATCATCAAACCCGATGCGGTCACGTTGCGGATAAACGTGCAGTTTGCCGACTGCGTAAGCCTGATATCCTGCGTCACGAAACGTCTGTGCGATTGTTGGCAGTCCGTTTATTCCTTTTTTGTCGTTGAAAACTCTGTCTTTGTGAGTGCGTGTTGTTGTTCCTGTCATCAACGTTTTTCGAGCTGGGACGCAGACAGGACATTCGCTGTATCCGTTGGTGAATCGGGTGCCAGCGCGTGCCAGTGAATCAAGTGTTGGTGTTTGAATATTTGGATGTCCATTGACACCGAGCAGTGAATTGGGCCAATGATCAGTTGAAATGAGAAGCACATGGGGTTTGTCAGCCATTGCAGTGATTTCTCCTTCCTATCAAGCAGAGATGTTATATTTGATTATCTTATCAAATACTATGACAATTCGCAAGGAAAAGTTTACATATAGCCTTGATGCAGAGTCATAAATATCCTGTCTATATCTGCATCACAGCACTGTTTGTGAGATACGGAGACTGAAACTGAGTCATATCGCCTGCCTTGAGTCCGGGAACGGGAAATAAGCGGACTGATAATGGTTTGTTAAGTTGTGTTGAGAGGGTGGCAACATCAGTTAGAATAGCGGCAATTTGAGATGTTGAAGCGTCACCTGGGATAGGAATTGTGTCCAAACCAGTACCACAAACGGTGGAATAGAGTAGTAAGCTATCCAAATTAAAAAGTCCAGCTTCACTACGTTTGCCGAGTCCAACATCCTCAAGAACAGGGAGCATCAATCCTGAATACCCGCACAACGGAAGTGATAGCGAGCGAAGCGTTTGCGTTATACCTGCGGCGACTGTCAAGGTGCCGCGTTCACCAAAAAGCCCAGGTAATTGTTCTTCCATTGCCTCAGCGATGCTCTCATCACCCATCGGGGCAGGTGATACGTCAATGCCGACAAACTTTATGTCCCATTTCTGTGCGAACGCTTGTGCCAGCGAGACAATTCTTTGTCCTTCTTCTTCCATAACTGTTTTGAGGTTTTGCAAGGCTGTTTCCAAATTGGGTGCATCAGTGAAAGCATCTTGCACGAGGTCTGCTGCTTGCCACCCGATGCCGAAGTTAGTTCTTGTGTCGCGCCAAAAAGCAGCTGGAAAAAAAGGTGTATTTGGTGGGCAATTCATTAACGCAGCGAAACGGAGGTTGCCGTAGCCAGCATCGGTTTGGTGTGCAATCCGTTGAATGATGTTCGCAGCGCTTTGAGTGATGCCTGAGTCAATCTGTCCAGATTGTGTGGTAATGGTAGTCGTGGCAAAAAGCGATTCACTTTGGACAATTACATCGGTAAGTAATTCAAGATGTTCGGAGGTGTGCTGTGCTTCTGGAGAGATTGTGCCTAAACTGAGAAATTCAATCCCTAATGTCTGAGCATTAGTCTCTAATTTTAGGATTGTCCCCACATCTTGCTCTTCATTCCAGATTTGAGAACTGACGCGTGTTGTCTGGACCTCGTAATCGTTCGCTTCAAAGTGGGTTCGACATGCGGTGTTAAATTCGGCTGCCTGTTTAAGGTAGGAGCGAAAAAAAGGATTAGGTATGCCTGTGGTGATGGTTCGGATCTTCATGCGTGGTTAACGTCATCTTCTCCATAAAGTCCGAGATTTCGGTAACGTTCATAACGTTGTTCAATGAGTTGTACTTCGGTCATTTCCATCAATTCAGTAAGATGCTTCCGCATTGCACGTTTGACGTTCCGGGTTGCAGCTATCGGGTCTCTGTGTGCACCGCCGAGAGGTTCGCGAATAACTTGGTCAATGATGTTTAACTTAAGCAGATCGGGAGCAGTCGGTTTATAGCCTTCTGTTGCTTCAGGCGCGTGTTCGCCTTTGTCTTTCCATACGATACCACTACAGGCTTCAGGAGGGGCAACGCAGTAAACAGCATATTCCATCATCAACACGCGATTTCCGACTGCAATTGCCAATGCACCACCGCTTCCACCTTCACCAATAATAACAACGAGAATTGGCACACGCATCTGCATCATCTCCGCGAGATTATCAGCGATCGCTGCTGCCTGCCCATATTCTTCGGAACGGAGATCGAAATGGGCACCGGGTGTATCAACAAAACAGATTAAAGGACGGTTGAATTTGTTTGCTAACTGCATCAAACGTCTTGCTTTTCGGTAACCTTCCGGGTGTGTATAACCGAAGTTCATTTCCTGCCGTTCTTCAAGGTTTGTGCCTTTTTGCTGTGCAAGGTAGACGACAGGTTGTTCCTCGAACCATGCGAAACCACCGATAAGTGCGCGGTCATCCCCGTACAGCTTGTCGCTGCGGAGTTCAACAGGTTCTTCAAGAAGTTCGTTGATATAGAAAGAGGCTTGTGGTCGTTGCGGGTGTCGTGCTAATCGCACTTTATCCCAACGGCTCAGTTTTTGGAAGGTCTGCTTTGTAAGCGTGTCGGCATTCTGTTTGATTGCCGCAATGCCTTCCGTGAGGTCTAACTCAGGATGTTCTTCCGCGAAAGCATCCAATTGTATAAGATGACGTTCCAATTCAATGAGAGATTTTTCAAAATCTAATTCTGTTGCGTTCACAATAATTATCTTCCTTAAATTGCGGTTTTCAAAATTCGCTGGAGATCAAGATTCAGAATAAAAAGAACCCGGATTGACTAACGAACAGGTATAATTTCAATCCAATTCTGTTTAATTTTCTCATAAAAGTTCTAATTTAGAATTATATCATAACTTCTTAGAATTCATCAAGCATCTTATACCAACAATCAGGGTTATTTAGTTTTAGGTTTTTTGAGCAGATTTTATCACAAACGTTAATATATCAATGGACTTATTGTCCGTCCTAAATCACTTATTGTCTGAACCAGGATTCACAAATCAACGGTATGAATCATGGCGAATGCCATAGGCGCATTCGTCTTTAGGCATTCCCCGGGATTATAGGATTATCAAGATAGGTTTTTTGTGAATTTAGTGTCTATGAACATGTTTGTCGTCCGCGTTTGGACACAGGATAGCGGTTGATGGGTAACACTCAAAAAACCTGAAAATCTGGTACTCCTGAAAATCCTGGTTCAGACAATAAACAATGATACGACTAAAACTTATGTCCATTCTGATTCAAAATCTAAACTTGAACTTAACCTTAAGGACTAAGAATTCTTAAAACTAAATAACCCTGACCAACAATTTTCCTTGCAAACAAAACCTAAATTGCGTATACTTTATAAATTACGACTGCAATCCCACATCTATGGAGATATTTTGTGAGTGACAACCTATTAAGTAACTTAAACAGTGTTCAACGAGAGGCTGTCGAACACACCGAAGGACCGCTCCTTATCCTATCAGGTGCGGGAAGTGGTAAAACACGCGTCATTACGCATCGCGTTGCCTATCTCATCAAACATCAGCGTATCTCTCCCTTCCGTATTCTTGCCGTGACGTTTACGAATAAGGCAGCAAACGAAATGAAGGAACGTCTGGACGGACTTGTCGGAGAGGGTACGAGTAAAAATCTATGGGTTGCGACATTCCACGCGACCTGCGCGCGTATCCTGCGCCGAGACATTGAGCAATTAGATGGCTTTGCCCGAAACTTTACAATATACGATAAGAGCGAACAAGTAACGGTCGTGAAAGATATTCTCAGACAGCACGGCTTGGACGACAAACAGTATTATCCACGTACCATTCACGACCTAATTAGTAAAGCAAAAAACAACTCTATAAAGCCGGAAGTTTACGCAAATACGGCTGACGGTTTCTATGAAAAGATCGTTGCCAAAATATATCCCATGTATCAGGACACGCTGCGCAAAAACAACGCCTTAGATTTTGACGATTCTGCTCAACTTTACAGTGGAACTTTTAAAAAAATACCCTGATGTACTTGGGCATTATCACGAGAGATTTGAACATGTGCTTGTAGATGAGTATCAAGACACGAACCGCTGCCAATATGAATTGGTGCGTTTATTGGCTGGTGAAAAAAAGAATGTGTGTGTCGTGGGGGATGATGACCAATCTATCTACGGGTTTCGGGGCGCGGACATCCATAATATACTCGATTTTGAAAAGAATTATCCCAATACACGTGTGCTACGTTTAGAGCAGAATTACCGATCAACCCAAAATATCTTGGAAGCAGCATGGAGCGTTGTTCAAAACAACAAAGATCGTAAAGAGAAAAAACTCTGGACAAAAAATGAAGCGGGAGAACCGATTACCTGTTACGAAGCTATGGATGAACGTGATGAAGCAGGGTTCGTAGGGACAAAGATAGAAGATTGGCATGCGGAAGGAGTTGATTATAAGGACTTTGCGATCTTTTATCGGACGAATGCACAGTCCCGTATTTTTGAAGAGGCACTCCGCGCTGCGAATATACCGTATCAGATTGTCGGTGGGTTAGGTTTTTACGACCGTATGGAGATAAAGGATCTGATCGCTTACCTCCGCGTCATGTGCAATCCTTTTGACTCAATGAGTCTCAGACGTATCATCAACGTGCCGACTCGCGGCATCGGTGCAACATCCCTTGAACGACTCATGAATTTTGCGGAGGGTGAAGAAATTCCGCTGATTGAGGCTATTGATCGCGTTGACGAAATCCCAAAGATTAGTGCCAACATCAAGGGAAAAATCCGCCGGTTTCGCGAAAATCATTGACGAATTTGACGGAGATGACCTGCCATCTGACGCACTTGAACATGTTTTTGATACGACAGGTTATCTTGATAACTTTAAAGGACAACGTTCAATAGAGGCACAGAATCGTGTTGAAAACATTGAGGAACTACGGAACGCTGTTTATGAATATGAACTGATTGCAGAAGAACCAACACTTTCGGATTATTTAGAAAATGTTGCACTCATAGCGGATATTGACACAATGAAAACAGATGATGAGACAGATGAAACAAATATCGTGACACTGATGACTTTGCACAGTGCAAAAGGATTAGAATTTCCTTTCGTTTTCATTGTCGGTATGGAGGAAGGATTTTTACCACATAAAAATTCCATCAATTCCATCAATCCGGAGGCGGAGTTAGAGGAGGAACGTAGGGTCTGTTATGTTGGCATCACGCGTGCAATGGAGCAGCTTTTTCTCGTGCATGCGGAGGCGCGTAGAACGTGGAGCGGTGCGGAATACAGAGTGCCCTCTCGCTTCATTGAAGAAATTTCACCGCATCTTATTCAGCGTGTTGATCGTTATAACTCCCCGTTCTCTCAACCAGAAATTAGTTACGTTGAAGAGGAACAAGAAGATTCTTTTGGAATTGGTCAGATTGTATTCCATCTCGAGTTTTGGGCGAGGGAAGGTAACGAAACTCAGCGAATCGGGTTCGGTGTACTTTTGTGACAGTCCGATTTGAACGGGGCGGGTCAAAGCAATTTGATGCTGCGATTGGCGCAGCTACAAGCAGTTTAGCAGGGTTTCTTGCCCGATAGGAAGAAGAAAGGGTTTAAAGGTAGTAGGCACACTCCGTGTGCCGATAAGACAAAGGGAAGGATTTATAAAGTATATGGCAACAATCACGACAGATGGCGTGAGCCACGTCGCAAACTTGGCACGTCTTGAGTTTAACGAAGAAGAGACGAAGGATTTTACTGAGCAACTCGCCCGAATCTTAGACTATATCGGCAAGTTGAATGAATTAGATACGGATGACGTTCCACCGACATCACATATCCATCCGCTGCACAATATCACTAAGGCGGATGTCGTCAAAACCTCGTTGCCTCGCGATGATGTGCTTGCGAATGCCGACCTCCGGAACCTGAAGAAGGGTATTTCGGCGTGCCCAGAGTCATTGACACAGAATAAGGAGCAGAGACTGAATGTCGCTTTACCTACTGACTGCACACAAACTACACGACAAACTCAAGGCGCGTGAAATTACTGCTGTAGAATTAACCGAATCTGTTTATGAACGCATTGAAGCGGTAGAACCACACGTTAAAGGTTACTTGACATTGACCAAAGAGATTGCATTGGAACAAGCAGGCGCTGCAGATGTCGGATTCCAAAATGGAAATGAGATGCCGCCACTTGCAGGCATTCCTATTGCAATCAAAGATGTGATATGCACTAAAGATGTGCGTACAACGTGTGCCTCTAAAATCCTGAGCAACTTTGTACCGCCTTATGATGCAACTGTCATGACAAAACTGCATCAGCAAGGTGTTGTGATGATAGGCAAAACGAACATGGACGAGTTTGCGATGGGGTCGTCTACGGAAAATTCGGCATATCAAATTACACACAATCCGTGGGATTTAGAAACGATTCCCGGTGGGTCAAGTGGTGGTTCAGCGGCGGTTGTGTCTGCGGGGACGGCTATCTGCTCATTAGGATCAGATACTGGCGGTTCTATTCGTCAGCCTGCAGCACTCTGCGGTGTAGTGGGTATGAAACCGACCTATGGGCGTGTTTCACGCTACGGTCTTGTTGCATTCGCCTCATCGCTCGATCAAATCGGTCCGTTTACGAAAGATGTGACGGATTGCGCGTTGGTACTCAACGCCATCTGTGGAAACGACGAAATGGACTCTACTTCCGTTGATATGTCTGTGCCAGATTTCACACAGAGTCTCATCAACGATGTGCAAGGATTGAAAATAGGTGTCCCAAAAGAGTATTTTGCTGAAGGTTTAGACAGTGAGGTGGCAGATTGTGTGCATGCAGCTATTGGTGAGTTGGAAAAACTTGGTGCATCTATTAAAGAGATTTCGCTGCCACATACCGAATATGCTATCGCAACATATTATATTATCGCACCTGCGGAAGCAAGCGCGAACCTCGCGAGATATGACGGTGTCCGCTACGGTTATCGAACTGAAGAACCTGCAGACCTGATTGATATGTATAAGAAAACTCGCAGCGAAGGGTTTGGACAGGAAGTAAAACGCCGTATCATGCTTGGCACTTTTGCATTGAGTGCCGGATATCAAGATGCGTATTATCGCAAGGCACAGAAGGTACGAACTTTAATAAAATCCGACTTTGATGCTGCGTTTAAACAGGTTGATGTAATCGTGACTCCGACTTCACCGACACCTGCTTTCAAGATCGGTGAACGAATAGCAGATCCGTTACAAATGTACCTGTGTGATGTGATGACGACACCGGCGAGTCATGCGGGATTACCGGGCATTTCTGTGCCGTGCGGTTTTGTGGAAAATGGTCTGCCTGTTGGGTTACAATTACTGGCGGCACCTTTTGAAGAAGAAAAAATCTTGCAAGTTGCTTATACCTTTGAACAGAACACTGAGCATCATTTACAGAAACCTGACGTATTGGACAGTAAATAATGAAGATAATAATTGCTCCTTTAGGCGGTCTCATTGGCGCGATATTAGGCGGAGTCCTCTGGGCGAAATATATTCAATGGACAGGGAATACTGCGGGTTTTGTTGCTATTGGTATCGGTTTATTCAGTGGCATTGGGATGCTTTTCACTTGTTCGGGTACAATTGAATCTAATGAGCAAAAACATTGGTTGATGGTTGCATTTGGTGCTGCTGTTTTTGCTATAGTTGGTATCTTTATCGGGAAATATCTTGATGTTCAGTGGAATGCGGTTACGGAAATCACAGAACAGATACTTGCAAGTGAGCCAAACCTTTCGGAAGAAGCAGCCACATTTATTGCTGAAACTCAGTACTCAGGCAAAACAAAATGGGAACACATGAAAGACCGCATGGATTGGTTCGACCTACTCTTTGGTGTCGTAGCTGTCTTTGTCGCTTTTTACATCACATTTAACTCGCGGGTCCGAAATATAATTTTCAAATTTAGCGGGAGTAATTAAAATTACCCTTTACACATAGAAATGGAGTAAAAAATGAAAAAAAATTGTTTATACATCATAATTTTAACTTTTCTCATCTCTGTTTTATTTCCTTTAAGTTGGAGTTTAGCTGAAACTGAAAACGTGAAAACAGAGGATGAAAAACTATTAGAGAATCTTGCACTCTTTTCTGAAATTTTGGCTTATATAAAACAGGAACACTTTGACGATCCGCACGATAAAAAACTGACGGAAGACGCAATAGACGATAAAAAGCTGATGGAAGGCGCAATCAAAGGGATGCTCCGTACCTTGGACCCATATAGCCAATATATCCCTGACTATATTACATTCAGCACACAAAATCGGGGAAATTATGGTGGACTCGGTATGACCGTTGGCATGCGTAATGATATGATTACTGTCATTACACCTTTCAAAGGCAACCCCGCTGCACTGGCCGGGATACAAAACGGAGATATTATCAGTCAGATTGATGGTGAATCAACGGCAGTCATGTCATTAAATGATGCGGTTGACTTGTTGAGAGGTGAACCTGGTACTTCCGTTTCAATTACCATCATTCGTCCAAAAGAAAACCGTCCAATAGAGGTTACAATCACGCGGGAAGTTATTCGGATGCCAAGCGTGGAAACAGAAATTATTGGGGATAGTATCGGATATATCAAAATCAATCAGTTCCTTCAAACCACAGCAAACGACGTGGATAACGCCTTTGCGGAATTTGATCAAAACAATATCAAAGGTATCATCCTCGATCTTCGCTTAAACCCAGGCGGCCTTCTTGGCTCCGCTGTTGACATCGCAAGTGATTTTCTTGAGCCTGGACAACTCGTCGTTTACAGTCAAGGAATTGAGGATCGCCAGGACTTTTCCGCGCAAGGAGAAACAAGAGAAAAATTTCCATTGATCGTTTTGGTCGACGGTGGCAGCGCAAGTGCCTCCGAAATTGTTGCTGGCGCAATAAGGGACCATAGAAGAGGGCTTGTCATGGGTAATAAAACCTTTGGAAAAGCATCAGTACAAAAGGTTTTCTCACTCAGTGATTCAAAAGCAGCGGTTAAATTAACGGTTGCTCACTACTATACGCCAAAAGGTGTGAATATCAATAAAATTGGCATCATTCCCGATGTTGAAACGTCCGGATTTAGCCGTTCTGAACGTCAGATGCAGTTCAAACTGCGCAATCACGAGGAATTAAAGTCCTTTGTTGAAGAACACGGTGATGACGTGTTAGAAAAGTTAGCCGCAGCTGAACATGCCGCAAGTGATGACCGTGAAGCCTCCAAACTTCTACAAGCCTATAGACGTTTTACGGATGCGCTCACCGAGGAACAGATTGTCCTTAGCGATATCGGAATAAAGTATACTATTGCCCTGGTTACTGAGAACATTAGGGATGAACTTGAACATGACCCACAGATTGTCGCTGCGGTAGAGCAAATGAAAGTACTCAGGCTGTTAGGTAGGCAGAATTGATTATATAGTGAACTTTCAAATTATTGGGACACTATAATTCTAAATCTACCGTAATGTCTTATGCAAGCAACACATACCGGTATCGTTTACATCGTAGGTGCAGGTCCTGGTAATAAAAAACTTATTACCGTCCATGGAGTAGAATGCCTTCAGCAAGCCGATGTTGTTATTTACGATCTGCTCCTGAACGATGCACTATTGGAACATTGCCCAGCACATACCGAGAAAATCCAAGCCCCCGACCCGAGAATCCGAGCTAATCGTCAAGCTGAACTCAATCAATTGCTTGTCCAGCATGCGAAAGCTGGTAAAGTTGTTGTTAGACTTAAAGGTGGGGACCCATATATCTTCGGGCGTGGTGGTGAGGAAGCGATGGCACTCACCCAAGCAGGGGTCCCTTTTGAAATTGTTCCAGGTGTTACCTCTGGAAGTGCTGCTGCTGCTTACGCCGGAATTCCGGTTACACATCGTGACTATGCCTCATCAGTTGCTTTTGTTACAGGTCATTCCGCGGCGTTACACCCTGATTCAAACATCAATTGGGAACAGCTCGCCACTGCAGTAGATACACTCGTAGTCTATATGGGCGTAGCGCATCTCCGTGAGATTACGGAACGTTTGATAACACATGGTAAAGATCCACAAACTTTTGTCAGTTTGGTACGTGTCGGAACGACTCCACAACAATTTGTCATCCAAGGCACGCTCACAGATATTGTTGAGAAAGTTGAGGCGGTTCAACTGAAAAGTCCAGCAATTATCGTTATAGGAGAGGTGAACCGACTGCGTGAAGAACTCCGATGGTTTGACAATAAGCCTCTCTTTGGAAAACGTATCCTTGTCACACGTGCCCGCGCGCAAGCAAGCGAATTTGCCGACCTTCTGGAAGCAAATGGGGCAGAAGTCATTCAATTTCCCACTATAGCCATTCGTCCGCTTGAAATTAATAGTGCAGAGATTCCTTCCCCTGATCAGTATGATTGGGTCATCTTTACAAGTGTCAATGCTGTTGAGATATATTATGAGCATTTACGAAAAAAGAGGCAGGACACGCGAGCTTTTGGCGGATGCAGTGTATGTGCAGTTGGACCGAAAACGGTTGACACACTTAACAGCATCGGTATTTATCCCGATTTTGTGCCGTCACATGCCAGTGGAAAAGTTGTCGCTACGGAAATAGAAAATGTACAAGGAAAGAGAATCCTGTTACCGCGTGCGAAAATTGCGATTGCGGATATGTCCACCATCTTACGCGAAAGAGGCGCACATGTTGATGATGTTCCGATCTACGACACTGTCAAAGTGGAAAGTAAATGTAGCAATACTATCCAAAAAGACCTTTTAGAAGGTAGAATTGACCTCGTTACGTTTACAAGCTCTTCAACTGTTACCAATTTTCTTGAGATGTTCTCATCATATCCTGCTAAAGATTTGTTGGCAAAAGTTCGAGTGGCAGTCATCGGTCCAACAACAGAAGCAACTGTAACAGAACATGGTATAAGAGTTGATATAGTAGCGAAGAAAGCCACAATAGAAAGTCTTGTAGAAGCGATTATTGCAGAATACTCAAATTTATCGGAATAGGAAGCGGTTTTACAATTAATGGGACACTTTTGTACTGTAATCTGTTAGTTTGCGGTCTCACTGGCACAATCTAACAGATTGTGCTACATAAAAACAAGTCAAATCTTATTAAAAGACACATTAAAATTGACACCTATAGGTTGTGCTGTAGCGGACGCAACCTAAATGAAGATTAATTTTTTAATTCGGTAATTTCCTGTTCTCACGAGTCAGGTGTACTTCTCTGCTGGCGAGGTTTCCTAACCTCGCCAAATTACAGATGTATTTTCTTAAACTTCATACAGGTTGCGATACAATTGTGTGCAAGTAATTATAGATTCCACTATAAACACTTTTACGGTTTTACCGGCTTCACACAGCGAAACCCCTCATTAGGATTTGTATCCGTAGGCGCTCGCCAGTTACGGTTTGCAATACGAGAACTCTGAGCACTACTGAGCCATGAACCGCCACGTAACACGCGATTGTCCTTTAGATTGATGAAATTTTTAATGACTTCATCAATACTGTTTGCACCTGCAATAGGATTTTCGGGTGGAGAATTGATATAGAATCCCGCATTATACACATCAAGACACCACTCCCGCACGTTGCCTGTCATGTCGGACAAACCAAACCCGTTTGCTGGATACGTCCCTACAGGTGTCCGTTCTTTGTCAGTTCCGTCGTAGTAGTTTGCTTTGGTCGCATCAATAGAATCTCCCCATGGGTACATCTTATCTATCAATCCGCCACGAGCAGCTTTTTCCCATTCTGCTTCTGTCGGTAGCCGTTTACCTGCCCATTTCGCATAAGCCATTGCTGCATACCAACTCACATAGACGACAGGATAGTTAGCCTTTTCGGATGGAAAATCGTTGCCGTTCCAATTCGCTAAGTAGTAGCCATCATGATATGTGCGTGGAATCTGGTCTTTTTGCCATTGCGGGTTGGCATCAACAAACTTCTTATATTGCGCATTCGTCACTTCGTATTTGTCCATATAAAAGGCATCAAGGTAAACAGAATGTGACGGTTTTTCGTCTGTGTAACCGCCATTACTGCCCATCTGAAACTCGCCTGCTGGGATAAATACCATATCAGGTTCAGGATCCTCCAGCTTAAACTCGTAGGGTATCTTAACCGCATAGCTTACAGGTTTTCCATTCTTGGTAGCAGGATAGAATGTGGTTTTCTTGAGTGCTTCAACTGCTGCTTCCTCTAAACCGAAGCCGAGATTTGTAAGTGCTGTAATGTTTTGTGTAATACCATTTACATCAATAGTTGCATGTAAAATAACTGTTCCTTCTTTTTCTGCCTTTTTCGCATCTGCTGGATATTTAGGTTTCACTAATTTTTTAACGCGAGGAGGTTTGATATCGGTAGGAGGAGTGGGAAAAGTGTCGGCTATCAAGTAGCTTAATATGAAAATTAGAAAAACAATTATCGTGCTTAATAATTTGATGTATTTCATATCGCCTCCGTTTTATAGTGGATTCTACAATTAACTTTACATATGAGCTGTAGGAGGGAACTCCGATTCCCGACTAACAGTGGTTTCGTCGCGATTCGGAGATCGCTCCTACAGAATATATGTCCACTTATTTACATAATTTACTATATAACCAAAGCAATAAGTTAATAGGCGCGCCTTATACAGAGCGCGCCTATAAAAGATGTGTGTCTACAGAAAAGGAACTTAGCGGTTTACGCCTCTTCCTCTTCCGTTTTTGATGCAGCAATTACCTTCTGCGCAACATCATCAGGAACAATCTCGTAATGTGCGAATTCCATCGTGAATTTGCCGCGTGCACTCGTCATAGATCTCAGATCAATGGAATAACGGAGCATCTCCGAAAGCGGTACTAAAGCGTTAATTGCTTGGCGTTTACCTGTCTGTTCAACACCCATTACCTGCCCACGTCGTCCGTTGAGGTCGCCGATGATATTTCCCATAAACTGGTCTGGCACTGAGATGGATACGTTCATAATCGGTTCAAGCAAACAGGGATCCGCTTGTTGGACAGCAGTAGCAAAAGCCATAGAACCAGCGATTTGGAATGCCATATCCGAAGAATCTACATCGTGGTATTTGCCATCGTTGAGGTCAATCTGGATATCAACCAATGGATAGCCTGCTATTGCTCCGAGTTCCATCCTTTGACGGATACCTTTTTCTACAGCTGGAATGTAGTTGCTTGGGATCACGCCTCCTTTGATGTTGTCAATAAACTCAAACCCTTGCCCGCGTTCTAAAGGTGAAAGGTCGATTGTGACATCTCCGAATTGTCCTTTACCGCCCGATTGTTTTTTGTGCCTCTCTTGAATTTTTTGCACGCGTCTGCGAACCGTTTCTCGGTAAGGCACTTTGGGAGGCGCAAGCTGTGTTTCAACACCGAATTTTTCAACAATTCGCGCCCGATTCACATTAATGTGAAGTTCACCCAAACCGGAAACCAGCAACTGCTTCGTAACATCGTTCCGTTCAATCTTGAAAGCTGGGTCTTCCTCACCTATTCGTGTCAGCGCGGTGATCAATTTTTCATCATCACCCTCCCGCGTCGGACTAATAGCATAAGAGATAACTGCATTTGGGAACTCAATCCCCGGAAGTTTAATCGGTGCATCTCTGGCACATAACGTATCTCCTGTTCGCGTAACGTTGAGTTTCGTCAGCGCGCCAATATCACCAGCCGGTACATTAGGCGTGTTAATAGCTTTGTTGCCATTCATGAAAGTCGGTTTTCCGAGACGTTCCATCTCCCCTTGCGTTGAATTGCTTACCTGTATATCGCCAGTCAATGTACCAGAATAAACCCGGAACAAGCTCAGTTGTCCAGAAAACGGATCGGCAATAGTTTTAAAAACAAGTGCCGATAGTGAGGTATCCGCTGAAGGTTCACGCGTCTTCGCTTCGTCTTCAGCATCTTGGACTGCCCCCACTTGAACCGGAGATGGACAACAACTAATAATCATATCCATTAATTGCTGTACGCCGATGTTCTTTAATGCAGATCCGCATAGCACAGGGACAAACTGATTTTCAAAAATTCCGGTTTGCAACCCACTCTGTATTTCCTCGTCAGAAAGTTCACCTTCAAAATACTTTTCTATGAGTTCATCATCGCTTTCAGCTGCAACTTCAACGAGCGCCTCTCTGGATTCTTCAGCTGCACTTGCTAAGTCATCAGGAACATCAGTTTTCGTAGCGCGTGCGTTTCCATCAGGTTCACGGAACGCAGCATCTTGAATCACATCAACGACACCCGCAAACTGCTCCTCTTTTCCAATAGGGAGTTGGGTTGGTACGGCGCGTGTCTCTAATATATCCGCAATACTTGCAAGTGCGTTTTCAAAACTCGCGTTTTCTTTATCCATCTTGTTGATAAAGAGGATTCGTGGGAGTTCATATTTATCCGCTATTTCCCAAACTTTTTCTGTGCCGCCTTCTACTCCTGTAGTCGCATCTACGACTACGATAACTGCGTCAACGACTCGAAGCACACTGTGAAGGTCACCGTAAAAATCCTCTGCGCCCGGTGTATCAATAAGATTGAGTTTATGGTCCCCCCATTCCGCAATACACACTGAACAATTGAGGGATGTTTTGCGTTCAATCTCATCAGAGGCATAGTCAGCTACCGTGTTCCCATCATCTACGGACCCTATCCGCTCAATGGCACCGCCGTTATAGAGCATCGCTTCAATGAGAGATGTCTTGCCAGCCCCTGAATGAGCAATAATTCCGATATTCCGAATCTCTTCTGTTCTGTATTGTCTCATCTTTTTAGAAAGTTCTCCTTTTGTAACCACACGGAATAGGTCAAACTATGCCGTCTTTAAGATATAGTATTTTAGCACATATAACAAAATAATTTCAACAAAAACCGTAACAGTCCATTCGTGTTAGCGTAAAAGTAGTGTTTTGATAATTTGTTACCCAAATTCTACCTGTATCGGTTATAATAACTATAATCAGGAACTTATGGAAGGTGAGGAACATGAAAAATCTTTTCTTTGCACTCGGTTCAGCATTTAGTTTACTTAGCGTTGTGTTCGGTGCTTTTGGTGCTCATGCACTTAAGGATAAACTATCCAAGGAGATGTTAGACATTTTTGAGGTTGGGGTACGGTACCAAATATATCACGGTATAGGATTAATTGTTGTTGCATGGGCATTGTCACAATGGCAAAACTCACTGACGACTGCGGCGGGTTGGTGTTTTGTTGCAGGTATTCTCATTTTTTCAGGTAGTCTTTATATTCTCAGTTTGACGAACACACCGTGGCTTGGTGCAATCACACCGATTGGCGGATTAGCATTTATCGCTGGGTGGGGATGTTTGATAATAGCAGTTTTTCGGCAGTGAGCATGTTAATTATTTTCTTCCTTGATTTTCTGCCAATCCCACAGCAGGATAGTACCATCTCTGCTCGAGCTGGCTAAAGTTTTTCTGTCTTCTATAAATACCAATGCGTTAACCCAACTGGTGTGTCCTATATGTGTAGATAAAAGACGAAGCGTGTACGCGTCCAACAATTGGATTTTACCGTTATAAGTTCCACTCACAAGCGTTTTACCATCTGGCGAAAATTGTAGAATCTTCGCAGTTTCCACAGTTTGACTTCCGATTAGCTGCTCCTTATTGCAACATCTCATATGATATCTTGCTTATCTCCCTTGAATAAGGAAATTTCTGCCCCAGTCTGTGCATCGTACATCCAAACACCGATAGTGGTTGCAACTGCAAACCGAGTGCCATCGGGTGCAAACTTGATGTCGTTTATGCTGCCTTTGCCTAAACGTGCTTTAGCACCTTCAGGTAACTCCCATCGGGTATATTCAACATTGGATGGTTGTTCTATTAGTTCCGTTGAAGCCCGATTGGTTACCCAACGGACAAACACAGTGAGTGCCAGCATGCACACAATTACCAAGAGTATCGTAAAGAAGATACGCGAGATTTTCATATTCAAGTTCCTTTTGCACTGCCGTTTCAAATAGTTTACCACAAAATACAGCTAAAGCATAGTCTTTTGAAAATGGGAGGACAGCATCAACAGGCAAGGTGTATACTAAGGTAATGAAAGGAATTTGCTATTTTATTGACGATTAGTAATTATAAGCGGGAGACTTGTTGATCTACCAGCACCATCAATACATGTCAACTCATGTTTTCCTGCAACAGGGGTTAAGAACGTTGGATCTACCGCTTTTCCTTTGAAGATAAGCTCACCATTCAAGAACCAGAAAACCTCCTGCGTATCGCCCGATACTGAAGCAGATAACCGAATCTTTTGATATTCCACTGGAACATTGGAACGGATGTGATACACAGTATCACGTGCTGGAGACAGAATAATTGGTTGTGTGCCAGCAAGGAGACGTGTGCAGTCAGGATTATGTGGGGGGAGTTGGGGTACAGCAAACCCGTTTGCATTCAACCATGTTGCTACCGCTGCGGGCCACACTGTAATCGTCTCTTCACGGAACTTTCTTCCAGGTCGACACGATGAACAGAGGCTTTCGCCTGTTGCTATATCTATCTGTATGTTTTTGTGTATATGGCACTCACGGACAGAAGAGATTCCAGGAATATATACATCGGATGTTGAAGTTAGGCAATGAGGTGATAGTGGTAACCCCGTGAGTGCACAGACCAGACGGATTTTGAGGTTAGCAGGCTCTGTAAACCACTGATGTGCTTTTTCGCCAGATAATGCTGTAAAAAGTGCGAAAAGAATCGGTGCTGCTGCTTCAGAACCACTAAGAATCGGTGCGCCCGTCCCATTGAAATTGCCGATCCATACACCGATAGTTAGTTCTGGCGAATAACCAATACTCCATGCATCTCTATGTCCATAAGATGTTCCGGTTTTCCACGCCACCTTTGGCATGGTACCAGTATGCTCAAAAGATTTGGGAAAATCGGGGCGTTTTAAGGTTGTTAACATTTCAGTGACAATCCAACTGGTTTCAGGCCGCAACAGACGCGATACAGATGTCTCTTTTCTTTTATTTTTAACAACTGTGTTGCTATCTACTATTAATTCATACGGCGCAAATTCACCCATATTTGCTAATCCTGCATAGAGATTTGTCAGCTCAAGCAGATTGATGCCGCATCCGCCAAGGACAAGCGACAGTCCATATTTTTCTTGATTCGAGAGAGTAGAAATTCCTGCTTGTTTAAGAAACCCATAAAGGTGGTTATTTCCCATCTCCGCATAGAGGTTGACAGCGGGGACATTGAGGGAACGTGCTAACGCTTCTCGTGCAGTAATATATCCTGAAAATTTTTCATCATAATTTATAGGCGTGTATCCGGCATAATCAACGGGCACATCAAATAACAGTGTCTGCGGTGTAATTAATCCTTTGTCAATCGCGAGCGCGTAGATAAAAGGTTTGAGCGTTGACCCAGGCGACCGTAAGGCAAGTGTCCCATTAACTTGTCCTGCAGATGCCTTATCAAAAAAATCATGCGAACCGACCATCGCGAGTACTTCACGGCTTTTTGTATCCAGGACAACGACTGCACCTGTAGAAATACCTTGCCCTTGCAGAGGGCGTAAACGTTCGCGTAAAATTCGCTCAGCAGTATCCTGATAACGTTGATCTATTGTTGTCCGTATCCACTGATTTGCAGTATTCTGGGACGTAAAAGACGACCGTTTGCTGGCAAGAAGTCGAGATAGATGTGGTGCTTTGAAAGGGAGTGGGTATCGTTTTGTTGGTATCGGTTCTTGTCCAGCTTCTTGCATCTGCTGTTCAGATATTTTTCCTGCATCTCTCAGACGGAGTAAGACCTTCCTTCTTGCCTTGCGCGCCTGTTCAGGAAATCGGTCAAGCCGCAAACGTTCTGGTGAATTTGGAATTGCGGCTAAAAGTGCAGCTTCTCCGAGGCTAAGCGCACTTTGCGGTTTGTTAAAATAAAGACGTGCTGCTGCACCTGAACCGACAATGTTTCCACCATAGGGCAACATATTAAAGTAAAACGTCAAAATCTCTGATTTCGTATAGGTCAATTCTAATTGAAGCGCTCGAAACATTTCAATAAATTTATTTGGCAACGTGCGGTCCTTTGGTTCCATAAGCCGTGCGAGTTGCATTGTGATTGTAGAACCGCCTCGAACAACTCTGCCTGCTTTGAGATTGTCAACGGTTGCACTTACAATTGAAACGGGGTTGATACCCCAATGGCGATAAAACCATTGATCTTCATAAGTCAACATTGCGGTTTGGAACCGAGGTGAAATCGCATCAAGAGAAGTTTCAGGCAATCGCCACATATCGTCAGGCGATGTGAAAGCGCGAAGCCACTCACCGTTTCTGTCCAGCACAACAGTTGATGGGAGCGGCTGGAGTTTTTCTTTAGGTAGCGGGAAAAACCAGTTAGCCAGCGCAAAAAGACAGAACGGCATCAGGCAAAATGCAAAAAAGTACCATCTTTTTCGCATGCTCTTCGCAACTTTGATGAGTATAGAAGTTAGAAAATGGGAAAAATTGAGGTTTGTCAGTTTCATGATTGGTATTATAACCTAAGTTGCTACATATAGTAGATTTTAGAATTACCTGAACACTTTTGATCTATGCGTTTAGCAAGCCTAACGGACTGCATGTGTTGTCCCACAACCTGTTAGGTTGTGTTCCGTTTCTGCACAACCCTTATGTGTCAACTTAGTGTGTTCTTTAATAAGATTTGATCTATTTTTATGTAGCACAAACTTTTAGTTTGTGCATTGTGAGACGCAAACTAAAAGTTTGCGGCACAAAGAGAGTTCTGCGATCTTATAAATCCGATAATCCTGCTTCAGACACGCCTAATGCGCGGCGAAAGCGCGCCTACGTAGGAGGCAAAATGTCTTAAGTTGACACCTATATGTTCCGTTTCTGCACAACCTAACAGGTTGTGCTACAGAAATGAAATATCCAAGTAATTATATGCTTTACTATAGTAGCATAATCTGTTAGATTGTGCATATTCGTCCGCAAACTAACAGTTTGCCCTACAGAATTTTTGGTAGCAATTTGAGTTATTATTGTGAGAGAGTGGAGGGAAGAGGAAAACCCTCCTACTCTTCCACGGCTGCTGCCCAACGAATTGAGCAAGACTCGTTAAATCTAATTACAAACTACTCGACTATTTTGAGTTTACCACTACCAGCGACAGAAGATTTCGCTGGGTCATACATAGCTTCTGCAGAAACAGGTGGCAAGGTAAAAGTTCCGCGGGTCACAGCTCGCAGGGCATAATGGAATTTCCGTTCCCGTTGACGTTGGAAAGCACCGAAGAAGATAAGCCGATCATCTCGGATATCTACGTAATCCGGCTTAAAGTCTTGTGCTTTCAACCATGGAATCCTCGCGCGTGATGCTAACCTTGCATTCTCAATTTCAAAACCCGCAGGTAACATATCTACGACAACAACATTTTCAAGATTTGATGTGAGTGCCTTTACTGTAATTTCTGCGATCACCATATCCCCATGTTGAAATTCATCATCATAAGGAATTCCGTCTTCATTAAGATAGCGTCTCCGCACCTCTAAATCACGATCATACTCCTCAATAAAGGAATCTCGTCGAATCCCGAAGGCTGACCAATAGTAGTAGCAACTGCCTTTACCTTCAATAGCAATTTTGACCTGCGCGCCATCCCAATCTGCATTCGCCAAGCGAACTGAGGGCGTTGCTGAATCAAAATTAGCGAGGTGATTACCATTTAGCGTTACCTTGCCTGTGTAATTGCCATCCATTTTCTTTTTCAGGATTTTACCGAGAGCGAGGAAAGCAAACGCATTCTCTTGAGTCGTTCCCCATCGTCTTCTTTGAGACGCAGCGTTACTAAGGTTGCTAACAAGCATCGGAATTGATGGATGGTTTTCGTTGACTTCCGCGAGTACGTCAAGGATAATTGCCTGTGAACGAGTAGGTGAATCGAAGTTTGTGCCTGTGTCACGTTTTCCGCCGTTCTGAGATGAAACAGAAATAGGTAGCATAGAAAGTGCTGTCTCCAGCTCACCACTGAGTGCAAATGCTCCCGCTAATTGGAATTGGCTATAATCATTAAGACTGCTGAGGAGATTATTTTTTAAGTAGTGCATCATGGGTTTTTCTGGTTCCCCGGCTGCCGCTAACACATAGCATGCGTAGACTACTTGCGCAATCTGATATCGTTTATCCTTTGATATTGCTTTCGTTTGCGCCTTTAATCCATCAATCAATCCATTGTAGACGCGATCAGAGACTTCATAACCAGCTTTGCGCGCTTCCACCAAGAAGTGGGAAGCATATACACTACTCCACTGGTTTATATAACGTCCACCCGGCCAATAAGAAAATTGATTTTGCGGTGTCAGCATACTTTCGAGTTTAGTAATACCGGACGTAATATAATAATCGACCCTTCCATCTGAAGCGAGTTCAGAGTCAACAGTCCGTGCAACATCGCTAAAGTAGAGTAGTGGAAACACTTTACTTGTGGTCTGCTCAAGACATCCATAGGGATACTTAAGCAGATAACGAAGCCCGCCAGCAAATTCAATTGCAGGAAAAGGTGAAACAGTAAGTGTAAACTCAGAGGACTCCGGTATCAAATTGGAAGGAAACACGAAGTCGCCAGCATTATTTACGCTAACCACGCCATGCCCAGTTTCAGTTACTGGTGGTGCAGCGGAACGGAGTGGCAGCTGAACAGACATCTGTGTGCTTTCGTTATTCCCAGAAGCAGACAACGTGAAAGAGGCTTTGCCTATCGCATCATGTGAAAGCAGTTCAAAAATGAGTTGTGCTTCCTTGCCTGCTGCTATCTGTACCTGTTTTTGAGCCATGTTTTGTTGCACTTGAGGTTCTGATTCAATATCCCCGGATAGGAGTTGCACATCACCCTTCGCTTGTAACTTGACATGGAACTCGCCATCTTCTCCAGTGCCATTGTGAACACTTACAGGAAATTGGATATGGTCTCCACCTGAAAGGAAACGTGGGAATGTTGGTGTTAGGACTACTGGCTCGCGAACCGTCATAAATTTCTCGGCAGAACCGTAGTATGCCCCAGAAAAAGCAACAGCCATCAGACGGACTGAACCGTTGAACTGCGGAATACGGAAACTTGCTGCGCCTCTTCCGTAACGATCAGTTTTCAGAATCCCTGACCAGAGTGAAACCGGTTTCACCCGCATGACACTGGAAGTATTAAGCCGTTTCGCGCGGCCATTTAAGCGCCCCATTCCGTCCCCACCTGTGCTGGAATTACCTTGAACAGCCTCAATTTCGGGCAAAATAGCGGAGTAGAGATCATAGGCGCGTGTTTTCAGCCCACGCTGCCGGTAAAAGTAACCGTGTGGATCAGGAACGCGAAAATCAGTTAACTGAAGTATCCCTTCATCAACCGCAGCAATGGTAACATGTGAAAACGCGCTTTGCCCCCCACGCACACGGAACTTAACAGTTACATCGCTATTTGGGCGAATCTCTTCAGGTGCATCTAATTCAACAGAGAATCGGTTGGGTTTTGCGTCCAGTTTAAGTGAGGTAATACCGAAAGCACGCGCCGGTGCGTGTTCTTCCAACGAATCTGTTGACCGAATCAATGTCCCTGAAAGATATATATTCGGTTTATAACTGGACTTAACTGGAATGCTTAGACTTGCAGTATTCCCTCTTAGGTTGACAGTTCGGTAACTCAAAATCTTTTCCCGCTCTATTGTCAATATTAGTTTGCCGGGAAATGGTGCTTTAATCTGAAGTTTCGCAGTTTCTCCAGGTAAATATGCTTGTTTATCTAACGTCATCTCAAGCAAACTTGGATTTTCCATTGACAAAGGAACTGAACCCCAGCCAGTAGTTTCCATTTTGAGTTCCGTCTTAGCACCAGAGGCGGTATCTTCTAAATGGACACGATATTCACCATATTCGGAAGGCGTAAAAGTAAACGTTCCCATTTCTGTTGTTGATACAAATTGATGGGATTCCAAAGAGGTAATCTGATCATCTGATATGTATTCATAGCGCCCCTGCGCGTTTCTACGCATTATGGTATTCCAATGAACTTTGTAAACAGTGATTACTAAGTCACGTCCATCTGCTATATTTCCATTTTTATCCGTGGCAATATAGTTAAAGGAAACGTCTTGATTACGTTTGATAACCCCAGAACTTGTACGTTTGATGCCGACATAATGTGAATATGGATGAATTGCGACGTGATGTGAAGCCGTCACGGCTCTGCCTCCAGGTTCGCTCACTGTCGCAGTCAGAACACCATTTAACTGTGAGGGTGCTTTTACAGCATTGGGAAGTTGGAATGTATAACGTGCTTTGCCATCAACATCTGTCTTTTTATCTTCTAATGTGATTCGTTGTTTCTCAAACGGCATAGTACTCGAAAAGTGGAATGAACGCCACTTTTCAGTTGGAATAAACGGGACAGACTGAAGCGTGTAAGACGCTGTCACTTTTCGGTTAGCAGCGGGCGGCCCAAATAGATTAACTGCTGATACATCCATTACGACCTCAGCACCTAAATCATATTCAGATTTGTCTGTCGTAACAGCGACTTTCATGCGGTCGGGCATAAACTCTTCAACTTGAAATGGCGTGCGCCCAATTTCTTTACCGGCAACGCTCATCTTAGCGATATAACTCCCTGTCTGTGCATAAGCAGGTAAAGAGATTGTTATCTCACACCCCCCACGTCTATTAGTATTTTGTTTAAATTCATTAACAACTCGCCCATCAGGTGCTAATATTTGTATGTTGACTGGAAGTGAGGGGGGTGTTATATTTTTTCGCCCGCGTACAATTGCAGCAAGCGCGACTTTCTCCCCAGGACGATAAACGCCACGGCTTGTATAGAGGAATGCCTCATAACCTGCTGCTAAGTAAGCAGAACCACTGATATTGAAATCGCCTGTGGAGAGTTGATGTCGATTTAACTGAAGAAACGAAAGGTCATCCGCTTTTTCCACAGTCAGCATAAATGGGGTAAAACCCTCAGTTTTTTGAGCAACTGAGGTAAACTTGATGAAACCTTCCCAATTTGTTTTTCCACTCAATAGCGTTTGATTGTTATCGCTAATCAGTTTTACAGTTACTTGTGAAACAGGTTTTAAGTTGCTGAGCGAATTGACCCACACCCATAACTCATCGCCTGCTCTTTTGGCAATGATACCAAGGTCCGTTAACATTACCCATTGTGTTGCACGCACCCAATAATTATTGGGGTCACGAACTGAAACTTTGAAAATTCCGACATGTTTATCATTCAAGTACTGTCCAAGATCAATAGGCGTCTGCACCTCTTCGTTCAACTTTGAGTCAATCGTAAGCGCGCCGGAATGAATTGACTTACCCAAATTTTCTGTCCAAGAACTCCAGTTTCTCATCTTGGATACGTACACAAGGTTGTTGCCAAAAACCTTTTCTATATGCACATTAACGTTTCGTACATTGATCGAAGCTAAACCGAGATTCATATTCTGATTTCGGGTTAAGAAAAAACCGTTTCCAACAAAACGGATCTGTGGACGAACATCTGGGATTGTGAGTCGGACAGAATGCGGTTTCTTTAACACAGAACCGTCAGGGGCTGTTAATCCCTCTTGTACGGTGACCTCATATTGACTACGTCGTTTGAAATCCCCATGAATTTCTATCTCACGGTCCCGGGCTATGATCTGAGTTTCCAACTCAGGTTTAACATGAATATACGGCTGCACAGTGTCAATTGGAATACGAGAACTGAAACGGAGCACAATACGCGGTCTTCCAGAAGACTCTTGGACGTTAGCATACGTAACACCGAGGGTGCCACGACCAGTTAAAGTCATCGATTTAACGTTAGCTTCTTTTAAACCAATTTTCCCACCTATACATTTAAATCCTTTTTCAATTTGGACTTTTAGGTTCTGGTTTCCAAGCAGACGTGGAATCTCTTCAGTTTCTAATTTAATCTCCCTTGCAATCCCATTCTGTGGTTGAAGTGTATATGGAATTTCAACATTTTCTTGAAGTCGAATAGAAAGATTCGCGCGCAAATCGGCAATATTGACTGGATAATTAAATGTTATATTTCCAACAACTTTTGCGTGCGTTTTCGTGTATTTAAATTCAAGCCGTCTGTTTTGTACGTGGAAGGGGTCTGTTGCAAAAGTGAATTTTCTATCACCGGTAATAACAAAGCCGAGGGAACTTTGTTTTAACTTTGGCGCAAGTTCTACGGTGTAACTTGCGGAGGGGGCTAAGGGGCTCTCCAAATAGAAGCGGATTGTATCGCGCGCTATCCAACGTGCGCCGCCCTTAACAGTCGGAGTGAACTGAACTGCACGATCCGGCAATTCAGTATTAATCAGTGAATTATCAACGATTGGTTCCGAAAACGTAAACGTAAAATCATCCCAAGGCGAAACTTTTTCACCCTCCGGTGTAAATGATTTGACGGTGACACGCGTCTTTGCTCCCGATATCAAACTATGAATATAGAGCGAACCGATAACTAAAACAAGCAAAGAAAGGAGTGCAACAATACCGATTAAAAGTTTTTTAGATTCCATCGTAAAATGTCTCCTAAAGTATATTTATCCAAATCTCTAAAGTTCGTTTTATCATTGTGAGGTATTGAGCAATTTTCGTGCCAAAAATAGTATGATAAATTATGAAAATAAGCGAAGAAACAGAGGAAACATTTTACCATGTGTAAAAATTAACACATCTATTTTCTAAAATGTCAAAAACACTTCAACATTCTAAAACCAGAATCGTGACATCAAAATCACCTGGTCCGATCCTTTAAGTTGTCTTAACATCCCCTTGTTTGTGATTTTCTCATCGGGGCCTCGGTCAGCATTCGGTAGGTTTGCCCAATAGAACAGTGAAATTGCTCCATTTTCCATAAAATTATATTGAGCAATAAATGTGAACCTTCTGCCAGCATCACCTAAAATAGTTCTGTCTGGATCAAACAAACCGTAACGTCCCGCTACAGTCAGCTGAGGGAGAATACGGTACTTTGCACCAAAATAGTACCCCTTAGAGTTAACATCGTCCATGGCAAAGGATGCAACATCTTCGTTATTTTCAAAGTTAAATTCCCCTTCTAAACTCAAACCTCCGTAAGAGGCAGTAATAAATGCACCGATGAGACGCTCCCAATCTTCGCCAGGTTGTTCAAATATGCAGGAAACTCCAGCACGGATTGGACCGAGTTGCCCGCCAACAGTGCCAAGAGCACCTTTCGCTGTTGCATTACCGGCGTTGAAAAATGCTGCGTTGTAGAACACTTTTCCTAAACTACCACCAAGTTCAACACCTACATCTCGCTTATTAGAGCCGAGGCCGTAGCCTTCTCGGACAAGGATATTATGATCCTTCTGTTTGATGCCGAACGGTAGGCGAAATTGTCCTACTTTGACATAAAGATGTTTCGGAATAGCATCTACTGTAGCGAACGCGTTGAGCGTAGTCCCAACGTTGTTAGAAAGGGTCAATCGAACGTGTTCAGAGGCTTGTGCATTAAAAGTAACTTCAGCTTGCATAAGCAGAAATCTGTCAACAGAGGAATGGCATGAGTTACACCCAGCTACCGTGCCTTCCTCTTCATCTACATGGATTGTTTTGATAAATGCAGTCTGCAGATCAAGTGAAGTTGTCAGTTGCTTGACAACCTCTTTTGCTTCTTCTGTAACTGCATCTATATCAAAATCTTCGGGAAATTCAAAATAGTTCTCTTCAAAAATTTCGCCAATTCGGTTTCGGGGACCGCCACCTGCGGGATCAATGTGACAAAAGTTACAATCCTTTTCTAACTCCGCAGCAAACTCTGGGCGCGCTTCAGCGACGTTTATCCAAAAACCCACACACAAAAAATTAATTATCAGCGGAAATATAAACAGTGCGAGAAAATGCCTTACAAATCTATTGTGATATATTTTCAAAAGCGTACTCCTTTTTTTAGTGTTTTATCAAAAGTCCAGTATCCAACGTCAGTCAAGTTCGGTAAAGACATAATCTATATCTTCAACTCTGGCATGACAACCCCAACATGTTCCACCGGAGGCGATAACTTTGAAATCGGCATTTGGCGCGTTTCGGGTATATTCTATGAACTCCCAATCATTATGATCTGGATCAGTTCCAGCTTTTTTGCGCATAATTGCGATGAGTCCTACATAGTCCTTATTTGGTCGAAATGCTTCTTTTACGACAATGCTTCCATCAGGATATGGAAATTGTTGTTCACCCTCCGGTGCAATGGTCTCACGTTCTTGGTTGACATAAACGTTTTTTGTACCGTTGTGTGGGTCTCCACCTGCAACAGGCGGAATCGGTTCAGCGTTTAATTTAAGCCATTTTTCATAACCTGCTACATCTTCAGGGAGCCCCGGAAGTGCGACTACAGGTTCTTCAGTTTCTTGTTCTGTTTCTTCTTGATTTGCTCCCTGAACAAGCTCATCTAATTGCTTTTCCTCAACACAAGACGTGAAGGTCACACAAGGAATTAGTACCATAGCAATACCGAGAAATACACTCAAAAATAGTTGGTCAAGTCTTCTGCTTTTCATCGTAAGTCTCCTCTCCTCATTTAATATGCCTTTATAGTGGAATCCACAATTAAGTGGACACATGAAAGACTACCCCCCTTAATCCCTCCGCAAGCGAGGGTAAATTAGACAAGTGTCCAAGTGTCCAATAATTATGGATTTTACTATAATATACAACAAAAAGGCAATTATAGCAATAACTAATTTGTATAACGTATCCGCTCTTTGAAAGTAAACGCTCAAGACTATTCGCTTTTTACATACTTCACATTCATGAACAAAAAATTGGAACTCATACGGAATTCTATTTTTATTTGTCTTTCCTGTTAGGTTACTGTATTATATGATATTGATATATTCAGGTTAATATATCCACAGAATGTATATAAATTTAGTTAATTTTGAAACAAAGGAGAATTGGATGCTCAGAAATCTATTTAAAGGTGGTGATAAAAAAGGCGTTGAACAGGATGCTGCACCAGAAGTTGAACGAGATGCTGCACCAGAAAAAGAGAATTGGTTCGATCGCCTCAAATCCAGTTTAACAAAGACTCGAAACCGCTTCATCTCTCAATTATCAGGGCTACTTCGGGTCGGTAGAAAAATTGATGAAGAACTGATGGAGGAGATTGAAGAGATTCTAATCCAAGCAGATGTTGGTGTTGAGACAACACTGACGCTCATGGAAAACGTCAGGGAAACTGTGAAAGAAAGAGGATTAGGGGATTCTTCTGAATTGGAAACAGTGATAAAAGAGGAAATCCTGAACCTTCTCGGCGAAGACGTTCCTTTAAAATTTGAGGGTGAACCACCATATACGATTTTAGTCCTCGGTGTGAACGGTGCAGGAAAAACGACAACTATTGGCAAACTTGCGAGCCGTTTCAACGCAAATGGCAAACGGGTTCTTGTTGCTGCGGGGGACACATTTCGTGCTGCTGCGGAAGATCAATTGGCAATTTGGTGTGAACGCGCAGGGGCAGAATTAATTCGCGGTGGGGAAAAGGCAGAACCCGCTTCGGTAGTTTTTGATGCAGTTCACGCAGCAAAAAATCGTGAAACCGATGTGCTGATCGTTGACACGGCAGGTAGACTTCATACGAAAACACCTTTGATGGATGAGTTATCCAAAATTGGGCGTGTGATGGGGCAAGCACACACAGGTGCGCCTCACGAGGTGCTACTTGTAATTGATGGCACAGTGGGGCAAAATGCACTGATACAAGCAAAAATTTTCAACGAGGCTGTGCAGATTACAGGTGTAGCAATTACAAAACTGGATGGTACAGCTAAAGGTGGGATAGTATTAGCGGTCAAAGCCGAACTCGGTGCTCCCGTTAAACTGATCGGTATTGGTGAGAAACTTGATGATTTACGGGATTTCGCGGGGGCAGATTTCGTTGAAGCTCTCTTTGCAGCAGAGGAGACCGTAGAAAGGAAGCCCACAGCCTGAGCCTGACAACTTTTGTTGCATTGACTGGCTGTGGGACATACGACTTAGATATTGATATTACACAAAATAGACGCTAAGAATTTAAATCTTCTGAACTTTTACCTACTAAACATCTTCTTCCTTAAGATAAGGCCGAAGGTGTTTGCGGAGATTGCGGTGTGCATGAAACAGGTGCGCTTTAACCGTTCCATCCGATCTACCAACCACAGCTGCAATATCTTTAAGCGACAATCCATCCCAGTGACGCAGGATAAAGATTTGGCGTTGCTTCGGCGGCAGTTGGCGAATCGCTTTCCGAATCTGTCCTCTGAGTTCTTTATTCTCGGCGGCTTTGGCAGGCGAATCTGATCGCAAATCGGGGAAATTTGCCATCGGTAACTCGTCAGATTCGTCAGATTCGTATACCATCACTTCCGAGCGCGCTTTTTTTCTTAAGAAATCGATACAGAGGTTGAATGTAATGCGGTAAAGCCAACTATAAAACTGGCACTGCCCCTTGAAATCCCCTAACCCTTGATAAGCGCGAATGAACGCATCTTGCGTAATATCAAGGGCATCTTCGTGGTTTGGAACAAACCGCTGCACTAACCGAAAAGTGCGTTTTTGGTAGCGAGTAAAAAGTGTATCAAACACAGCCGTATCGCCTTTCTGAAATTGTTCAATCAGTTGGGCATCATCATTACAAGGTAGCGGAATATTTTCGTGGCGTTGGGACTGCATGTTCTCCTCTCAAGTGTCAGTGACCGCAACTGAACTCAGGCGGCCATTGATAGAATAAAATCACCGATTTTTTTGTTTGTGGACACTGCGAAACCATCGTTTATATCTGTTGCTATCTTGAAGCATTTGTTGGAGGATGACTAATTCCTCATCTTCTTCAGCACAAGGGGCATCAGCAAGTAACGCTAACAACTCCTCGTACACTGCTTTGTCTTCATTGACGAGGGCTGAGAGCAATTTATCAAAATTTTCACCATGACCAAGTAGTGTGAACAATTGATTTGTATGCCGGATCTCTTCAGAGGCTGCTTGGTTCAGGTACGCCGCGAGTTCATGTTCATTTCGCTTTTCCGCGATTTGGGCGAGAATCAACCGGATGCCAACGAGTTTGAGTTTTGCTTGTGCGAGTTCGTCAAGCTCGGTTTCAAACTTCTCCCGCAAATGGTTTTCATCACGGGGATGTAGCTGCGCATAACTCGGCCAAACCGGCTTCGCCATTACCTGTTTCAACTTTTTTAGGCTCTCAATCAGGTTTTCCCGTTCTTCAGGAGAAAGTTGGCCAAAGGTGTTTTGCCAAAAGTCTGCAGCGTGTTGCACCCGTTCTCGGAAAAGCTGTTCTGATTGCGGTGTAAGTTGAATACGTGCACGCCTCCGATCCTCATCACATTTACGACGGACAACCCAGCCGTGCTTTTCAAGTCGACTGACTAAGCCAGAGACTGTATTATGAGCAAGACCTAAATGCTCTCCCAACTCACTTACAGACATACCAGATTCACGACCATACCAATGCAGGTGCTGTAAGGCGTTAAACTGTACAATTGTTAGGCGGTTGGGGACTACTTCCTGAATAAACCTGGATTTGACAGCTGCTTGGGCATGATGCATCACACGCATCACAACATCAATCTCTTGATTGAACTCTGGGTTTTTAGACATTTTCAAATACGTCCTATGTTAGAGGTATATTCCATCGTATACGACATAAATTATACATTGAATGTTTGTCAATGTCAAATTAAAATGTCAAAAAGACGAAATTTTGTGTAAAATTAATTACTTCCTACCAAACGTTGCGCCTTCATTTTCCGTTTTCGCTTGGATTTAGACTTCGTTTGTTTCGGCGGCGGACTGCTTTGAACGCTTTTAAGTTGTTGCTGATTCTGTTTAGCATCAATAACCTGTTTCTGTTGTTCTGCTTCATATTCGGCGTAAGTGCCTTCAAAAAAGCGCGTTGTTGTTCCCTCTTTTGTAACATCAAAAATTAACAACTTGGTTGCCAGACGGTTCAAAAGGAAACGGTCATGAGAGATTATAAAAAGCGTAGCAGGATAATCGGCAAGTGCATTTTCAAGTGCCTCGCGTGCTGGAATGTCCAGATGGTTTGTCGGTTCATCAAGTAGAAAGACATTTGCATTTTCCAATAGCAGCTTTGCCAATTGAACACGGCTCTGTTCACCACCACTCAAGTTTCCAACCCGTTTAAACACGTCATCACCGGAAAATAGAAATTTCGCTAAAAAACTTCGCACTTCAAAAGGTGTCCGATCCGGACAAAGTGCCCAAATTTCATCAAGGATTTCATTATCCGGGTTAAGCCCCTCCAATTCTTGTGTATAATACCCAAGCCTAAGACCAGGACCGACCCACAAGTTACCTTGTGTAGGTTGCTCTTGCCCCAAAATCATTCTGAAAAGTGTCGTTTTTCCAGATCCATTCGGTCCGATAATTCCGACAACATCGCCCCGGTACACCTCAAAATTGAGACCTGTAAATAACACCTTATCGCCAAACTGTTTACCAACATTTTGGCATCGTAAAATGTCGTCTCCACCCCGTGTACTTTGTGTAAAATTGAGTTTCAACGTTCGCGTATCTGTTTTCGGTTTTTCCATTCTCTCTAACCGATCCAGTTTTTTCTGTCTTCCTTGTGCTTCACGAGTCCGCTGTCCGGCTATATTACGCGCGATGAATTCCTTTTCCTGTGCAATAAATGCTTGTTGTATTTTGAATGCGCGTCTGTCAACGAGTTGCTCAGTATTTTTTAATTCCAAGTACTTGGAATAGTTACCTCTATAGGTATTTATTTGATTTTCAGCGAGTTCCCACACCTTTTGAACGATCTTATCTAAAAAATATCTATCGTGAGAAACAACGAGAACGCCACCGCTGTATTCGGTATTGAGATAATTTTCCAGCCATTCAATGCCATTAATGTCAAGATGATTCGTGGGTTCGTCAAGAAGCAATAGGTCGGGTTCTTCAAGTAGCAGTTTTGCTAACGTTGCCCTACTCTTTTGACCGCCACTCAACACGCGGACTGGTAGGTTGAAGTCCTGATCACTAAAACCTAATCCACCGAGTACGCGATTTATCTGATGCTCGTAATCGTATCCACCCAGTTGTTCATGTTTCTCATGAATGCGCGCGTACTCCTGCAAGAGATGTGGTGCTTCCTGTGTTTCCATCTCTTCTGCAAGCAAGAGCATTTTATCTTCCAGTGCCAGTCGTTCTTCAAAGACCGTGAGCATTTCCTGACGGAGCGTGCAGTCGCGTTCCAACTCCGGTTCCTGGCTTAGGTATCCAATACGGCGCCCCCTTTGCCAAAACAACATCCCCTTTGAAATCGGTCAGCATGCCGCTTATAATTTTTAGTAAAGTTGTTTTTCCACATCCGTTACGACCAATTAACCCGATCCTGTCCCCAGGCGCAATTGCGACTGAAATATCATCCAGAATTATATCTGGGTCATAACGTTTTGTGACATTGGTTATTGTTACTAAAGACATAATATTTTAGGTGTAGACTATCTGTTTGTTACAGGTATGTTATTATAGATGGAGTGATTGCCAATTTGCGCTGCGGGTAATCATCTCCTGATACGTTTCGGCACTTCGCGCATCGGGATAGCGGACATTAAACTGTCTAAATCGCCAAAATGCGATCACCAATGCTGCATAATGAACAAAACAATCCAAACTCTCCCATTCTTTATCTGTCAAAGGGCGTAATGCATTGTAAGCACCCAAAAAACTGTGGACCAAAGCAATATCCAACTGATGTGCTGGTGTGTAACAACACCCAATAATGGTCATTCCGACATCAATTAGCAAAGTATCGTGACACCCTTCTTCAAAGTCAAGGATTGCTACCATTTGGTCGCCATCAAAAAGGGTATTGTCTAAAAACAGATCTCCGTGCAAAAGTCCTATAGGGAGCGTTTTTTCTAATTCAGGTTCTATCCATTCAAGTTCCGATTTTAGCCAAATAAAAAACGGATGTGTGGCAAATTGTGTCTGTTTGACCTCTTTCAGAAAAGGTGTTATTTGTGCCATCCCCATCGGAAAACACGGAAGTTCTACAAGTGGCGGAATGCAATGTAACTTTGCTAATGCTTCTCCAATTTGTGTCAACACGTGTTGCGATGGTTGCGGTGTTTCTCCTTCCAAAAACGGATAGATCATCACGCGGTAGTTTGGCGTTTCGAAAAGTGCCTCACCGTTTTTTTGTAAAATCGGGTACACTGTCGGATAGGCGTGTTGACAAAGGTGTTCCAACAGTTCAATTTGCTTATGTAGTTCTGCTGGATTTTTCTCATCACATATTTTTAGGAGAAACGTACCATCTGTTGTTGTCAACTTAAAGTTACTGTTTCCAAATCCCCCCGGAATTTCCGCAAGCTTCAACGGTGTGCCGATTGCATAATGTGATACTATGTCCGCGAGTTCTTCAGACGAAAGGGTTGTATAACGTGCCATGTGATGTTACTGTTTCGGTTCAGCTGCTTAAAAGCCATTCCTCAAAGATTTCTTTGTCTTTTCTTTTGAACAAACGTTGCATTGTAATTGGAGTATTATCAACACGTTGTCGTGCATCTTTACAGTATTCAGTATTAATATCATAGCCGATATAATGTCTGCCCAGGTTTTTGCAAGCCACTGCGGTTGAGCCAGAACCCATAAACGGATCAAGAACCAATGCATCAGTAGGTGTGAGGAGATGTAAAAACTCCTCCACTACTTCCACTGGATAGATTGCGGGGTGTCTATTTCCCTTAAGGGTAGCAACGGGTGTTTCAATCACATCTGGCGTTTCAATCACATCATCAGCCTTAATTACGTCTCGCTTAAGTTTATTGCCGTGAATCCTAATGATTGTAAATAATACCGAATTAACGGGATTTATTCTATTGCCGAACGGTAGGCGAGATATCTTACAAATCATACCGAATGCCTTATTCACATTTGATGTTGATTCACCGCACCTACGCTGGATAGGCAAAGGTTTCAGTTATTGTTTGAAAATCATATCTACTCAGAGGATAGTCAATTCATCCTCTTCTCCACTTTCCTGTAACACTGTATTCAATTCCGTTGCAACAGCACCAAAAGCTGCGGCTTGTGGGGACTCAGGATGTCCCGCAACGATTGGTACACCTATATCTCCTGCCGTGCAAACTTCAGCATCAAGTGGGATTTCTCCCAAAAAAGTGACCCCTAATCGTTCACTCGTCCTTTTACCACCATCTGCTCTGAAAATCTCTGTCTTTTCATTGCAATGTGGGCAGAGAAAATAACTCATATTTTCAATAATCCCAAGAATCGGAACACCAAGACGTTCAAACATAGCAACCCCGCGCCGCACATCTGCCAAAGCGACATCCTGCGGTGTCGTGACGATAACCGCACCTGTAAGTGGAATTGCCTGGGTTAGGGTAAGTGCAACATCTCCAGTACCGGGAGGTAAATCAATGATAAGGTAATCCAGTCCTCCCCAATCCACATCGCTCAAAAATTGACGGATAGCACTATGCAACATCGGACCACGCCAAATCATCGCTTGTTCTTCTGGCACCATAAATCCAATCGACATCAATTTAATATCGTGACGCACAAGAGGAATTAGTTTCCGCTCTGGGCTTGTCTGCGGATTCTCCTGAATCCCCATCATTGTAGGGATGCTGGGTCCATAAGCATCAGCGTCCATCAATCCGACTGCGGCACCAGTTTTTGCAAGTGAGATCGCTAAATTCGTTGCAACAGTGGATTTACCGACACCCCCTTTTCCGCTTGCAACAGCAATTTTATATTTTATGTTTGGCAATGTGATGTTCTGTTGCGGTGCTTGCTGCTGGGGAGATGGGCGTTGCGTACGTGTACCAGAAATATCAGAACCGCTTATAACCTGCAATTCAGGGTGTGGTTGTGTTGTCGAATTAACCTTTTCTTTATTTTTTTCACCTTTTTTAAAGAATTTCAATATCTTTCTCCTCCTCCAAAATCTCTTTAAATAAATAATGCCACAAAAAACGCCAATTTGCCAATCTTTTTTATAGTAAAATCCGAAAATATGTGGACATTTCAATGAACAACAATCCTGACACTATCACGCTGGCAAGGCGGGGAATCATGGCGAATACCATACGGGGAATGCCAAAAGGCATTCATACCGTTGATTTGGCGTATTCGCCCAATGGTATTCATACCCGGGGAATGACTAAATCATGCGAATACCATACGCGTATTCGCTTCATACCGTTGATTTCTTGATTTCTTCCTAACCTCGCCAATGTCCAGGTAATTGTGGAATTTTACTCTAAGAAAAGCAGGTGAGACACAGTAAACGTCTAAGTTAAAATTGTCCCTAAGCAATTCACACCTAAAGAAGTTTTACCTCATCAACCTAATCACACCGCAGCCAATACGAGAACCACCGCCTGGTCTAACCTGCCCCTCTTTAAGCACCGAGACAATCCACTCACCTAACGCTGCATCGTCCCCTTGAAAATAACCTAACACCCAAGCAGTAGTCCGTTCATCCAGAAAATTGGTAAGAAGCACGTTATAACCAACCATATCTGTCAGATTTTCAAAATCTATCCCCGAAGTAATATAGAGATGTGTTAACCGTTGCTGCATCTCTTGTTCAAATTCTTCTGGCGTTCCAGTAGGAAAGATCTGCTTATATTGATTGGTAAAAAAATCGGGGGCTACGGGTAACCCTATAGACATGAAAAATTCATGGTAAGCATCTAAACTCTTGGATTCAATTTTCAAAAATGCTTGATGCTCTGGCGATCCTTTAAGCGGGATTTTAGTTAGAATTCCGGGATCTGCTAATTGCTCAGCACTCACAAAACATGTAAGCAAGAGTTCCAGAAAATCATGGCTATGTGGACTCACCGCCTGACCGGGAAGATGGTGATCCGCTTCCAAGTCAATCTGCTGCCCAAGCACAGCTAATGTGCAAACGTGGGTGGTTTGTACCATCTGCATTTGTCCTATATTATGGGTGTGCGTCCCCGCGTTTGCATCGGTGTTAGGCACTGCTGTATGATGTGCGTGCGGATTTGTTTGGAAAGTATCGCCCGTTTCGTGGATAAGGATCAGCTTACCAAGAATATCAGTGCTTGCGTTGCCACCAACAGACCAGAACGGTGTTGTAAATTCTAAGACACCTGCGCCATCTTCACTAACTGGAATGTTGCCGATTTCACCTATACCGATAGGCAGTGTGTCAAACGTCGCTTCTGCTACAGGTACACCGACTGTGCCTACCGGAATATTCATAGGATGCCAGTGCGGTCCCACATCATCGCAACTGCTGCCTATATGAAGATGTGTTGCATGCAAGCCAGGTGTTACATTCTGAATCTCAATTACAACGTGAACACCCCTGTCTGTTTCCATGAACGTGGCAGTACCAGTCAAGCTACTTTCGTCTATCGCAGAAATAGTAGCAACTGCGACTTTATCAACGGGTACCGTGGTTATAACATCAGTCGGAATCCTTTCGCAACCGACAAAAAAACATGTTGTCAAAATAAGAACGACCAATGCGATATGTGTGTAATATCTAACGTTTATCAACATAAAAATCCTCTACCATAACACAAAAGCGTATTGCCAACCAGCCACGATAGTCCAACCTAACGCCATCTGCGGACCATCAAGATTCTCATAAACCGGCATTTGGAACTCAACAGCAAGCCGTTGTCCTGCCAAAATACCACCGATCTTGTCAGGAACGATGAAGTTCACACCTGCTGCCAAATTGCCGCGCGTGCCACCGCGAAGATTTGGATCCATAGTTGGCGCAAGATAATTAATGTCCGTTGTTTCCATCGGTGCTGCATGATGATGATCATGTCCCGTAGTGTGCTGATGATTTTGTGCCGCTTTCATCTCCTCTTTCGGGTCAAATGCAGTATCACGCCCCGAAATGTTATCCCAATTCAGAAACGATCCGCGTATAGAGACACTTAGCCAGTCATTAAGTTTACGTGCGCCCCAAACCGTAGTGCCAATAGAAGTTCCCAATTTATACCCTCGCTTGTTTTCGTTGAGAGGGATTGCAGCACGTGCTTGTAAACCAAATGACCAATTGCCTTGTGTTGTCGCAACGGTTGCTGCCGGCATCAGTTCAAAAGAACCGGAACCCAACTGCATCGGATAGGGAAGAACCACTTCCTCTGTTCCGCCATGCGTTCCTTCTATTGCGATAGAACCAGTCGGCATAGAAATACCTGCTTTAAGAAGAAGGTCTAAGTTTGATCTATTAAGCAAAGGAAACAGCGCAGAAAACCTGAGATCACCAAGACCGCCACTCTCCATCTCGTGAAGTCCCACTGCATGATCATGTCCTCCGGTTGCGTGATCATGTGCGCCTTCCATTTCCATAAAATTGCTGCGGTAACTTGTCATTGCCATCAGCGTAACAAAATCATGAGGAGCAAACATTGCACCGAACATGTGCATTTGCATCTGCATTTCGGTAGGCACCATAGCATAAGTTTTCAACGCATCTTCAGTTGATATAAGTTTAGTTCCATCTCGGAGTCCGTTCATACCCATATTCATAAAACGATACGAAAACATCATTTCACCAGCACCATGGGCGTGGTCTCCCATAACACTGATCGGAGCGTGACTGTCGGCACGAGCCGATTGATCAGGTTCTCCGTTAGCGTAAACAAGTGAAATACCGGCTAATATCAGTAAAACAGAAAACCCAATAAAGGTCTGCGATTTGATAATACACGATTTCCGCATCATAAACCTATATACCTCCAACAATCTTGTAAATTTGGGAATCCCGAATATCTTGGTTCAGACGATAATCAAGCGGGGTACAGAGACCACTCTACAAATAAGAGACACAACGAATTGCGCGACTGTAAACGCTGCAACGCTATAAGTCTGCTAAACCCGCATCACAACAGGCAGAACTAACGGACTTCTCTGCATCTGCTTCGCGAAAAACCGACGCAGTGCGCTTCTAATTGCATCCTGCACAATTTCCGTCTCGTGTTTCTGTTCATCGCTCATATTTTCAATGACCTTCCGAGTAATCTCTTTCGCTTCAGTGAAAAGGTCTTCCGATTCATCCATATAGACAAAACCACGAGAGATTATTTCGGGTTCAGTCGCAATTGCTCCACCATCACTATGCAGTACAATAATGGGAATGACCATGCCATCCTGTGAAAGTTGAATGCGGTCGCGCAAAACAATACCTTCAAGTTCAATATCCGGTTTCCCATCTACCAAAACACGTCCAGAACGTCCCTGCCGCTCAGACACTTCACATGAGTCAGGCGTGAGACAAATCAGTTCCCCATCTTCAGCCACTTTGATGTTGCCGCTTGGAATGCCGACAGATTCAGCAAGCTCGGCATGTCGTACTAAGTTTTGATATTCACCGTGCATGGGGACGAAAAACTTAGGTTTCAGGAGATTAAGCATCAGTTTCAGGTCTTCACTTGAACCGTGCCCGGAGACATGGACATTTGCGTTGCGCTCATGGAATATATTAGCACCGCGCCTCAGGAGATGGTTTACGACGTTTCCAATAGATTTTTCGTTACCGGGGATAATACGAGCAGAGATAACAACCGTATCGTTCGGTTCAACCTTTAAAAAAGGGTGGTTATCAAGAGCTAACAGTGCCATTGCAGAACGCGGTTCACCTTGGCTACCAGTGCTCAAAATAACAACCTCATGCGGTTTGAACATAGTAACATCGCGCGCATCAATTAGGTAATCCGGGTTCAGTTTAAGATGGCCAAGTTCTGTAGCAATGCGAACATTGTTGGTAAGGGAACGTCCTGTAACAGCAACGAGTCTGTGATGTTTCACCGCTAAATCTATAAACTGTTGTAGCCGGTGTATACTTGAAGAAAAGGTACAGAGGAATAATCTCTGCTCCGTTTTCTGGAAGATACTGTCTATTGCATCGTAGATACTACGTTCGGAAGGTGTCTGTCCCGGCCAATTAGCATTTGTGCTGTCGGATAGCAGTAAAAGAACCCCTTCAGCACCTAATCGTGCTAAAGTCTGAATATCGGACAACTTACCATCAATGGGTGTCGCATCAAATTTGAAATCGCCAGTATGAACGATCACACCAACAGGGGTTCGCAACGCGATTGCAACCGAATCCGGAATACTGTGTGTAACATGGATGAATTCCACAGAAAAATCGCCTAAACTAACATTATCGCCAGGAGTGATCGCATTCAACTCAGCTTTATCCAATACCCCGTATTCTTTCAACCTACCACTTGCGATGGAAAGCGTCAGTTGCGTGCCGTAAACTGGCACATCTAACTGTTGAAGTACATACGCCAAAGCACCGATATGATCCTCATGACCATGTGTTAGCAGTATCCCGCGCACTTTATCCTGGCGTTCAACGAGGTAGTGAATATCTGGAAATATCAGATCAACACCGGGCATATCTGCATTCGGTAACATGAAACCTGTATCAATAACAATGATGTCATTTTCGGTTTCGTATACCATCATGTTGAGTCCGAATTCCCCTAATCCTCCCAATGGAATAATCGAAATGCTTCCTACTTTTTCAATAAGTGTCGAATTTGTCATAAATAATATAAGTTGTTGCCTATGTAGCACAATTTGTTAGATTGTGCCTGTGAGTGCGCAAAGTGAATTGGGACGAAAACTCCGGATATCTATTGTTCTCAATTAAAAACGGTGTTCGCCTGTCTAAATCTTTTAGTTAATGAATTACTTTATCGCCAATGTAGATCAAAGTAATCGTAAATAGTTGAGGAAATTTGTTGCATCTTGCCTGTTTCAACATCTAAAATGAAGATTTCGCTGGTGCTTCGCCCATCCGAATCGCCACCGATAAACGCAATCTGGCTACTGTCGGGGCTCCATGTCGCGTTACGTCCTTGATAAAGGCTTAGATTCAGATAGCTCTTGAGTCGCCCTTTCTCTACAGTGGCAATGCAGATATTACCCGACGTATAGAACAAAACCTGTTTTCCATTTGGTGACCACTCTTCAATGTTTCCACACGGTGGCTCGTCCTGTTGCAGGAACCAGGTCCTCCCCATACTGACGATGTCGGGTTCTGCAATTGCAAGAACACCCTCGGTTTTAAAAGCGATCCATCTACGGTCTGGTGACCACTCGGGCCAACTTGTCCCTTTCGGCAAAACCTCAAGCAACCTTCTATTCGGTTCTTTAACCTTTTCACCTTTCGCATCCCAATGCAGCCATCCTTCTGCCCACTGCAGGGTCCGCCATCGCCTTATTTTGCCATCAACCGTTACTTCCCAGTTTTCCAGTCGATCTCTTGCACGTTCAAGCTCGACCACAATCAGAACAGCGTTGCTTAAAGGAGACCACCAGAAATCGTGAATCTCATACTGTTTCTTGGTCAGTTGTTTGTTCTCAGTACCATCTGCCTTCATCATATATAGCGATTTATTTTGCTGCACCCCAGATATGTAAGCAATTCGCTTCCTATCTGGGGATAGGCGCGGATTGCGCGATACCCCATCATCGGTGAGTCTGCGGAAATCTGTGCCATCCGGATTCATTGTACAGATGTTATATTGATAGAATTCCCACCAATTTGTTGTGTCTCGTCCTCTTTCCAGCGTTTGTGTTGTGATTCGAAAACCGTCTTCATTTTGTAGCGGCTCACGGATAGCAAAGACTAATTTCTCCGCACTATCTTCTGCAAATACAACCCCACCTATCATGAAAACTAATATAGAAACACTAATCAGACATTTAATACACATAAGTTCACCTTCTTTGTATGTTTTGTTGTAGTGCTACACGCGATTTAAAATGAGAGCATGGATCATCTAAACAATGATATATTATAAGACACAATAGGTTCGGTTTTCAACTACTATTTCCGTATCAACATCTTGCGTGTTACAGTAAAATTGCCTGCAGTGAGTGTATAAAAATACACACCCGCCGCGACCTTCTCACCGAAATGATTATGTCCATCCCAATGCGCTGCCTTGCTTCGACTCTGATAAACACCTGCAGCTTGATGCCCCAATATCAATGTCCGCACAACACGCCCGTGGATGTCGTAGATCGTTATCGTTACATCCGACGGTTTTGCGAGTTGATACGGGATCCACGTCTCTGGGTTGAATGGATTGGGGAAGTTAGTGAGGAGTGCGGTATTATCAGGAATCACAAGAGATGTTTGCACAGATGGCGCAGCACCCACTACATCCGTGATATTGATGGTAACGGTGATACGATCTAAACCATCATTCCCATCAGAAACATCGACGGTGACTGTGTAAGACGACTTCGTTTCATAATCTAATGCCGCTTTTGTTTGCAGCTGTCCCGATGTGCTGACAATACCAAATGATTCGGCATCGGTACCACCGAGTGTATAGGTAAGTGTATCGCCACTGTCCGAATCAGTTGCAGACACCGCACTGCCGATGTCTATGCCTGCCGTGGAGTTTTCAGCGATAGAACGTGTTGTGCTATCGCCATCATTGAACTGCGGAGGGTTGTTATTAATATCTATATCTATAGATACATTGGGATTCGCTGCTTTGAGTCTACGGAGCGGTCCGTAATCTGAAATCGGATTGCCTTTCACAAAGAGAGCCCCCAGTTGTGTCAAGTTTTCAACCGCAGATACATCGCTAATGGAATTGTGGCTCATATCAAGCCAAATCAGTGCGGTCAAGCTCCCAACTGCAGATATATCGCTGATGGAATTATTATATAGTCCAAGTTTCGTCAGTGCGGTCAATTTCCCAACCGAAGAAATGTCACTGATAGAATTGTGACCCAAACTGAGAAAATCCAGTTTTGTCAATTTTCCAAGTGGGGATATATCACCGATGGAATTATGACTCAGATCAAGTATTGCCAGTTTTGTCAATTTTCCAAGTGGGGATATATCACCGATGGAATTGTGACTCAGATAGAGGGAGGTCAGCGCGGTCAATTTTCCAAGTGTCGATACGTCACCGATGGAATTGTTCCACAGACTCAACTCTGTCAGTGCGGTCAAGTTCCCAAGTGGGGATATATCACTGATAGAATTGTATGATAAACCAAGATTAGTCAGTTTTGTCAAGTTCCCAAGTGCAGATATACCACTGATGGAATTTTCACCTAAACTGAGAAAATCCAGTTTTGTCAATTTTCCAAGTGGGGATATATCACTGATGGAATTTTCACCCAAACTGAGTGATAACAGTGTAGTTAAGTTTCCGAGTGCAGATATATTGCTGAGGGAATTACGACGCAGGTTGAGGGTTTTCAGTGCGGTCAAACCGTCAAAATCACCAGCTTTCAGTGCTGTAATACCTTTATTTTCTATTTCAAGCCAGTTAATATCGGCAAGACGTGCGGCAGTCACACTGTCTGCTGGCTGTCCCCCCGCGATAGCATCTTGCACCTGCTGTGTGCGTCCGTAAAGAGGGTAATTTGGCGCGGTTACATCTGTAACGTTAATCGTAACGGTAATACTATCACTATCTCCATTGCTATCCGAAACAGAAACGGTAACCGTATACGTGTTCTTCGTTTCATAATCCAACGCTGTACTGGTTTGCAACTGTCCTGTGGTGTTGACAATATAAAACGCATACGAATCCGTGCCGCCGAGGGTATATGTAAGGTCATCGTTATCTGGATCGGTTGCTGAGACTGGTCTACCGATGTTTGTACCGTCTGCTGCATTCTCTGCGACAGAACGTGTTGTACTGGTGCCTTCGGTGAACACAGGGACATTATTGGTATCAGACACATCTTTGACATTAATCGTGACGTTAATACTGTCTGTAAGATTACCGTCGGAAACGGTAATCGTCACAACGTAGGCTATCTTTGCTTCATAGTTTAGTGCTGCGTTTGTTCGCAGCTGCCCTGTGGTGTTATCAATACTAAATGCATTCGCATCAGTGCCGCTGAGGAAGTAAGTCAATGTATTGCCATCGGCATCTGTTGCAGAGATCGCACTGCCGATGTCTACGCCGGAGCCAGTATTTTCAGCTACGGAACGCGAGCTGCTATTACCGTCGGTAAACACAGGGGCGCGGTTTTCTGTTTCGTCAATGACTTTTATTGTAACAGTGATGGTGGCTTCATCCGTGCTATCAGAGGCGGTGATGATCACTGTATAAATAGATTTTGTTTCATAATCAAGCTCAGTATGTGTTCTCAGCTGCCCTGTAGTGCTGTTAATCGTAAAGGCTGCAGCGTCTGTGCCGCCAAGGCTATAAGTGAGTGTATGCCCGTCAGCATCTGTTGCTGAGACCGCCCTGCCGATGTCTACGCCAGAGCCAGTATTTTCAGCTACGGAACGCGAGGTGCTACTACCGTCAGTAAACACAGGGGCGCGGTTCTCTGTTTCGTCAATGACGTTTATTGTAACGGTGATGGTCGCTTCATCTGTGCCATCAGAGGCAGTGATGGTCACTGTATAGATAGATTTTGTTTCATAGTCCAGGGTAGCGTCTGTTCTCAGTTGTCCTGTGGTGGTATCAATACTAAACGCATTCGTATCAGTGCCGCCGAGACTATAAGTGAGTGTGTGCCCGTCAGCATCTGTTGCAGAAACCGCACCGCCGATGTCTACGCCGGAGCCTGTATTTTCAGCTACTGAACGCGAGGTGCTACTGCCTTCTGTAAACACCGGTGCGTTATTAGCAGAAACCCCCTTGACTTCTATAACCTGGTTTGGTAATTCGTCTACATCCGTTATGTTGATAGTAACAGCGATGGTGGTAGTGAGTTTACCATCCGAGACGGTAACTGATACCGTATAGATAGATTTTGTTTCATAGTCAAGGGCTGCGTTTGTTCGCAGCTGTCCTGTGGTGGTATCAATACCGAACGCGCTTGCATCCTGTCCACCGAGGCTGTATGTGAGTGTGTCATTGTCGGGGTCGGTAGCAGTTATAGCATTCCCGATGTTTGTACCAGCGGCGGTATTTTCTGCCACCGTACGCGTCGCACTGCTACCTTCTGTGAACACCGGTGCGCGGTTTTCGTCTATATCCGTGACATTGATAGTAACAGCGATGGTATCCGTTGCCTGTCCATCAGAGACGGTAAGCGTGACAGTATAGCTGTTTTTTGTTTCATAATCCAGGGCTGTTTTTGTTTTGATTTGCCCTCTATTGCTATTAATGTTAAACGACGCTGCATCGGTGCCACCGAGGGTGTATGTCAAAGTATCTTTAGCATCTTGATCTGTTGCGGCGACAGCATCCCCGATGTTGACACCTCTTGCGGTATTTTCAGCAATAGTTCGAGTAGTGCTTTCACCTTCTATGAACACGGGTGCGCGGTTTTCGTCTATATCCGTGACATTGATAGTAACAGCGATAGTATCCGTTGCCTGTCCATCAGAGACGGTAAGCGTGACAGTATAGCTGTTTTTTGTTTCATAATCCAGGGCTGTTTTTGTTTTGATTTGCCCTCTATTGCTATTAATGTTAAACGACGCTGCATCGGTGCCACCGAGGGTGTATGTCAAAGTATCTTTAGCATCTTGATCTGTTGCGGCGACAGCATCCCCGATGTTGACACCTCTTGCGGTATTTTCAGCAATAGTTCGAGTAGTGCTTTCACCTTCTGTGAACACGGGTGCGCGGTTCTCGTGGACATCCGTGACATTGATCGTCACAACAATGGTATCCGTTGCCAGTCCATCGGAGACGGTAAGCCTGACAGTATAGTTGTTTTTCGTTTCATAATCCAAGGATGCTTTTGTTTTGATCTGTCCAGTTTTGCTATTAATGTTAAACGCTGCCGCATCTGTGCCACTCAGGGTATAGGTAAGTGTATCGTTATCCACATCTGTAGCAGTTATAGCAGTGCCGATGTTTTGTCCTGGTGATGTGTTCTCTGTGATGGATCGGGCCGTTCTGGTGCCTTCTGTGAAGATTGGCGCGCGGTTCTCGTGCACATCCGTGACATTGATCGTCACAATGATGCTATCACTACCGCCATAACCATCAGAGACAGCCACCGTGACCAAGTAGAAAATCTGTGTTTCAGAGTCAAGAGCTGCTTTAGTTTTGAGTTGTCCGGTAGTTCTATCCATATCAAAGGAGGCAGCATCTATGCCGCTGAGTATATAGGTGAGTGTATCGTTATCCGCATTTGTCGCAGACACGGGAGCACCGATATTGACACCGCTTGCGGTATTTTCTGCTACAGAACGGGTAGTGGTTGTGCCATCGCTAAACACAGGTACTATATTGATACCACGGATGACAACCAGCGGTAGATTATCAGATTTGACAAGCGTGTACCCGTAGTGCTTGCGAGGTAGGTTTGGTAACGCCCCAATATCCGCAGTGACATGCGCTGTTGTGCCTGCAGTGCGAGTAACGGTGAGTGTCTCACTTTCTGCACTGCCTTTCGGAATCGTAACTGATGTTGCACCGTTCGTGATGGTCCCGTTGCTGACGGTAATTGGTATCACAAAATCAAACGTTGCCCCCGTGGGTGCCACCGCTTTGAACTGTCCCTCTGCTACTTTTTCTAATGAGATGGTTAATGGCAACGGATCAATTACATTTCTACCTAAACGGATCGTTGTTAGCGATATCAACCCTTTAAAGATACCGTTTGGGAGATGGCTCAGTTGATTGTTATAGAGATTGAGACTGGTCAGTGCGGTTAGCCCGGAAAAGTCGTTTGTTTTTAGCATAGAAATGCCTTTGTGGCGCAGCTGCAGGCTGGTAATCGCGGCGAGATGTGCTTCAGTCACATCAGCAGCATTATTTACGCCAGGGACTGCAGCCACAATCGCATCACGCACCTGTGGTGTGCGTTGGCTCACAGACGTAACATCCGCATAACTTGTGCTATTCACTACTAAAACTATTAAAATCGTCATCAAAATGGATACTACACCTTTTTGATTTTTTATTAACGTTTTCATTATAGACTTCTGGCCATCGCTTTCAGACCAATCTTCCATACTTTCCTGGTAAACATTACTTCCGTATCAACATCTTCCGCGTAGCAGAAAAATCGCCCGCTTTGAGCATATAGAAATACACACCTGCCGCGACCTTCTCACCGAAATGATTACGTCCATCCCAATGCGCTGCCTTGCTTCGACTCTGATAAACACCCGCAGCTTGATGCCCCAGATTCAACGCCCGCACTACACGACCACGGACATCGTAGATTGTTATCGTTACATCCGACGGTTTTGCGAGCTGGAACGGGATCCACGTCTCTGGGTTGAATGGATTAGGGAAGTTGGGAAGCAGTGCTGTTTTAACAGGAATCGATTGTGCTGACGGTGCGCTAAGGGTTTGATAAGTCAAGACCACAGAACACTCCTGGCTTGTGCTACCATCATGGGTCCAAGTGCCAGTAATACTGAAATTCTTGGTCTCTCCTGCATCAAGAAATCCAACGCTGTCTCTCCCTATTTCATCGGGATCATCGTTTACATATCCATGAACTATAAGAAATCTTACGTTTCGGTTGCCAGTTACAGTGCCCGCAATTGTTACATCATATACATTGCCACTTTTATGACTAACAGAACACGTTGTAATGTTAGTGCTTACGGTGGCTGCAGTCTCATTTACATCCGTGACATTAATAGTGACGGTAATGCTGTCGCTTCCACCATTGCCATCAGAGACTGAGACCGTAACCGAATAGGATGTCTTCGTTTCATAATCCAGAGCCGCATTGGTTTGTAGCTGCCCAGAGGTGCTGACAATGCTAAATGACGATGCATCCGTGCCACCCAAGGTGTAGGTGAGTGTGTCACCACCATCTGAATCGGTCGCAGCGACAGCAGTGCCGATGTTGGAGCCAGATGTCGTGTTTTCCGCAACGGAGCGCGTTGTACTTGTGCCATCGGTGAATGTAGGCGGATCGTTACCTGCCTCGTCTACATCTGTGACATTGATAGTAACATCAATGTTGTCTGTTCCACTATTACCATCAGAAACAGACACGGTGACCGAATAGGCGTTTTTCGTTTCATAATCAAGTGCTGTATTGGTTTGCAACTGCCCAGAGGTGCTGACGATGCTAAACGAGGACGCATCCGTGCCACCCAAGGTGTAGGTGAGTGTGTCACCACTATCTGCATCGGTCGCGCCTACAGCAGTGCCAATATTTTGACTGGCGGCTGTGCCTTCTGCGACAGACCGAGTCGTGCTGGTACCATCAGTAAAGGTCGGAGCACTGTTTGTTTCACTGACATCCGTGACGTTGATTGTGACTTCAATAGAGTCGCTCCCACTATTGCCATCGGAAACAGAAACCGTTACCGTGTAGGTGGACTTGGTTTCGTAGTCGAGGGCTGCCTTGGTTTTCAATTGTCCGTCTGTGGCATCAATCTCGAACGTTGCAGCATCGGTGCCGCCGAGGCTATAGGTCAAGGTATCATCCGTGTCTGCATCTGTTGCAGATACCACTGTCCCAATGTGTGTACCCGATGCTGTGTTTTCTGCAACTGAGCGCGTGGCACTGGTGCCCTCTGTGAACACCGGGGCGTTGTTAGCAGGTTGTGGACAGTTCGTAACCTCTATATCAACATAAAATAGGTTACCACCGTTCGCTCTAAGAAGCGGGCAAAGCGGTAATGTATTTACAATTGGATTCCCATTAAGGGTTAAGTATCCAAGATTCGTTAATCCAGTAAGTGGACTAATATCAACTATTTTATTCCCAGAGAGATATAAGGACCCGAGTTGCGTTAGTTTAGAGAGTGTGCTGATACTACGGACTTTAGTATTGTCAAGACTTAAATTTGTTAACTTCGTCAAGCCGCTAAGATGTGAAATATCACTTACTTCAGTTTCGCGAAGACTCAAAAATGTTAACTTCGTCAAGCCGCTAAGATGTGAAATATCACTTACTTCAGTTTCGCTCAGTATTAACGATGTCAACTCTGTCAAGTTAGCAAGTGAACTGATGCTGCTGAGTTTACTCTCCCCCCATGGACTTCCAAAAAAATCCACACCAATATTCAACTCCGTCAGTTTGGTCAAACCACTAAGGGACGTAATATCACTAATATAAGTATTAACAAGATTTAATGATGTTAGATTGGTCAAACTGCTGAGAGGGGTGTAACTACTGATCTCATAGTTGTTGCTGAGGTCTAACGATGTAAGTTGCGTCAAGCTTTGGAGAGCCGTTATATTTGACATGCCATGGTATGGAAGGGATAACGTTGTCATTGCGGTTGCGTGTTCTAAACCGGTTAGATCTTTTATTTTTCCATATCCCTGTTTGTAACCTTCACGAATGTAATTATTTCCGAGGCTTGTCATTGTTTGCAGTGCTTCTTTTGTAATTGGAACCCCGATTGGAATGGATAGCGTAGATCGCAATATTCTTGCTAATGCTCTATCGGGCACGTTTACAAGTGTGGGAAGTTTAATATCAATTGCTACACTCAGATTCTTGAGTACGAGAAGACTTGCCGCATCCTTAATATCAATCGGGTTTCCTGCAAGTTTTAATTCCTTCAGGCTTACTATCCAGTGTAACCCATATACAAAATCAATCTTGTTGTGTGAAAGATTTAAATGCGTTAGTTTTTTCAATCCCGTAATCTGAGAGACACTCCATATCTCATTATTACTGAGGTCCAATGCTGTTAGATTCGTCGCATATTGTAAGCCGCTGAGAGAGTCTATTTGTGCGTTTGTAGCTGTTAGACTGATGAGTTGTTCCATATCCGCTTCAGTTATAGACGCATCATCCTCTAATCTAAGTGCTTTTCGTATCGCTGCAGCTAAATTTGCATCGAATATCCTAACTTCAGGTGAGTTTTTTGATGTTACAACAGGCCAGCTTGCGCCCAATAGAGGTCTATTTGACATTGGAGACAGATCCGTAAGCGGGTTTCCTGCAACATATATGTATTGAAGTTTTGTCAGATTCGTAAGGACACTAATATCAGTAACCTGATTATCTTCAATATTTATATGGACAAGTTTCGTCAAACCTTGTAGCACGCTAATTGAAGTTATTTGATTTGAAGCCACATCTAAATGCGTTAGGTTCTTTGCATATTCTAATCCTTTGAGGTTGCTGATGAGTGCATTCTGAGCTGTCAGTGATGTTAATTCAAGCATTTTTGTCTGTGTCAGTGCTTCCGAACCTATATCAAGTGCTGTTCGGACAGCAAATCTGAGATGCACGTCTGGCATCCAAACATCTTCGCTCAAGTTGGTCTGCGGCGGGTCTACATCGGTTTGCGAGGGGTCATCTATGTCGGAAACGTTAATTATTACTGTAATAGTACTGGTAAGATTACCGTCAGAGACGGTGACAGTCACCGAATACGAGGATTTTGTTTCATAGTCAAGGGCTGCGTTTGTTCTCAGCTGTCCTGTAGTGGTATCAATACTAAATGCCTTCGCGTCGGTGCCGCTGAGGAAGTAAGTCAATGTATTGCCATCAGCATCTGTGGCAGCAATGGGATTGCCGATGTCTACGCCGGAGCCAGTATTTTCAGCTACGGAACGCGAGGTGCTACTACCGTCGGTAAACACAGGGGCTCGGTTTTCTGTTTCGTCAATGACGTTTATTGTGACGGTGATAGTGGCTTTATCCGTGCCATCAGAGACGGTGATGATCACTGTATAGCTGGATTGGGTTTCATGATCGAGTGCTGTATGTGTTCGCAGCTGTCCTGTGATGCTGTTAATCGTAAAGGCTGCATCGTCTGTGCCATCAAGGGAATAAGTTAAGGTATCACCATCAGCATCTGTTGCAGCGACCGCAGTGCCGATGTCTACGCCGGAGCCAGTATTTTCAGCTACTGAACGCGAGGTGCTACTACCGTCGGTAAACACAGGGGCTCGGTTTTCTGTTTCGTCAATGACGTTTATTGTGACGGTGATGGTCGCTTCATTCGTGCCATCCGAGGCGGTGATGGTTACCGTATAGCTGGATTGGGTTTCATAATCGAGTGCTGTATGTGTTCGCAGTTGTCCTGTGGTGCTGTTAATCGTAAAGGCTGTAGCATCTGTACCATCGAGACTATAGGTGAGTGTGTCGTTATCGGGGTCTGTTGCGGATACGGCAGAACCGATGTCAACGCCAGATCCTGTATTCTCTGCTACGGAACGCGAGGTGCTACTGCCGGCTGTGAACACTGGGGCGTTGTTGGCAGAAACATCCTTGACTTCTGTAACCTGGTTTGGTGATTCATCTACATCCGTTATGTTGATCGTCACAGCAATGGTGGCAGTGAGTTTGCCATCAGAGACGGTAACTGATACCGAATAAATAGATTTTGTTTCATAATCGAGTGCGATATGTGTTCGCAGCTGTCCTGTGGTGCTGTCAATCGTAAATGCTGCAGCGTCTGTGCCACCGAGGCTATAAGTGAGTGTATGCCCGTCAGCATCTGTAGCAGCAATGGGATTGCCTATGTCTACGCCGGAGCCAGTATTTTCAGCTACTGAACGCGAGGTGCTATTGCCATCGGTAAACACAGGGGCTCGGTTTTCTGTTTCGTCAATGACGTTTATTGTGACGGTGATAGTGGCTTTATCCGTGCCATCAGAGACGGTGACGGTCACTGTATAGCTGGATTTGGTTTCACGATCGAGTGCTGTATGTGTTCTCAGCTGCCCTATAGTGCTGTTAATCGTAAATGCTGCAGCGTCTGTGCCACCGAGGCTATAAGTGAGTGTGTGCCCGTCAGCATCTGTAGCAGCGATGGGGTTGCCTATGTTTACGCCGGAGCCAGTATTTTCAGCTACTGAACGCGAGGTGCTACTGCCTTCTGTAAACACCGGTGCGTTATTAGCAGAAACCCCCTTGACTTCTGCAACCTGGTTTGGTAATTCGTCTACATCCGTTATGTTGATAGTAACAGCGATGAGAGTAGTAAGTTTGCCATCAGAAACGGTAACTGACACCACATAGACAGATTTTGTTTCATAGTCAAGGGCTGCGTTTGTTCGCAGCTGTCCTGTGGTGGTATCAATACCGAACGCGCTTGCATCCTGTCCGCCGAGGCTGTATGTGAGCGTGTCATTGTCGGGGTCTGTAGCGGTTATAACATTCCCGATGTTTGTACCAGCGGCGGTATTTTCTGCCACCGTACGCGTCGCACTGCTACCTTCTGTGAACACCGGTGCGCGGTTTTCGTCTATATCCGTGACATTGATAGTAACAGCGATGGTATCCGTTGCCTGTCCATCAGAGACGGTAAGCGTGACAGTATAGCTGTTTTTTGTTTCATAATCCAGGGCTGTTTTTGTTTTGATTTGCCCTCTGTTGCTATTAATGTTAAACGACGCTGCATCGGTGCCACCGAGGGTGTATGTCAAAGTATCTTTAGCATCTGGGTCTGTTGCGGCGACAGCATCCCCGATGTTGACCCTTCTTGCGGTATTTTCAGCAATAGTTCGAGTAGTGCTTTCACCTTCTGTAAACACGGGCGCGTGGTTCTCGGGCACATCCGTGACATTGATCGTCACAGTGATAGTATCCGTTGCCTGTCCATCAGAGACGGTGAGTGTAACGGTATAGTTGTTTTTCGTTTCATAATCCAGGGCTGTTTTCGTTTTGATCTGTCCTCTGTTGCTATTAATGTAGAATGCTGCAGCGTCTGTGCCGCTGAGCGTATAGGTCAAGGTATCTTTAGCATCTGGGTCTGTTGCGGCGACAGCATCCCCGATGTTGACACCTCTTGCGGTATTTTCAGCAATAGTTCGGGTGGTGCTATTTCCCTCTGAGAAGACTGGAGGGTTATTATTAAGATCAATGTCTATGTTCACCGACGGATTTGCTGCCTTGAGTCTACGGAGGGGACCGTAATCCGAAATCGGATTTCCACTGAGAAATAACCATATTAGTGAAGTTAAATCTTCAAGTTCAGAGGCATCACTGATTTGATTGTTACCCAAGGCGAGCGTTGTCAGTGCGGTGAGTTTGTCAAAGATACCAGCCGGCAAACTGGCCAAATCGTTTTCATGCAAACCGATCCCTGCCAGTGCGGTGAGTTTGTCAAAGATACCAGCCGGCAAACTGGCCAAATCGTTCCAATTCAAGTTGAGCGTTTTAAGATTTATGAGTTCGTCAAAGATACCAGCCGGCAATACAGTCAAATCGTTAGACTGCAAGTCGAGATATGTCAGTGCGGTGAGTCCATTAAAATCACCAACTTTCAGTGAGGTGATTCTGTAAAGTTTAAGGCTCGTAATGGCTGCGAGGTGTGCTTCGGTGACATCAGCAGCATTATTTACGCCAGGGACTGCAGCTACAATCGCATCGCGCACTTGTGGTGTGCGTTCCCTCACAGGCGTAACATCTGCGTAACTTGTGTTATTTATTCCTAAAATTATTAAAATCGTCATCAAAATGGATACTACACCTTTTTGATTTTTTATTAGTGATTTCATTATAAACTCCAATTCATTAGCTAAAAGTAAAACCGTTCTTTTAAACATGATATACCCTTATGTTGTAGGTTTAGTCATCCAGTAAATCCCATCTTCTCCACAAAAGAGATGGGTACCCCTGGTGATCAAACCGAATACCCAACTGATAAATTAGATATGGAATACCCATACAATTTGTCAAGTATTCAGTTTGATCTGTTAGTATATTACCATACTATGTGCTACGAATGCAAACTATTTATCGTTTGTACTGCCATCGGAAATTTAGGCCACTGTCTAAAACAAGATTGTGATATAATAACAATTTAATTATAACGTGAGTTTGATAAAAGAATTCAATTTGATAGTCACATTGTAGGTCGGGTTTCGCAAGCTCAACCCGACCTACAATATAAACTCTCAGTAAAACCTATTAACCGATAATTCTTAAAACTAAATAACCCTGCGATAAAATAGGAAGATTAGAAAAAACAAATTTTAATTTGATAAGAACGATTTATATGTGTCAGGACTTACGCATTCCCCTCGCCATCGCATGCGCCAAATCAACGGTATGAATCATGGCGAATCATGTAGAATACCACACGGGGAATGCCAAAAGGCATTCATACCGTTGATTTGGCGTATTCTACATGATTCGCCTTTAGGCATTCCCCGTGTGGCATGCGAATTGGGAGGGATAAAGGGGGTAAAGCCTTGAGAAGGACAAAAAATCAGGGTTAAAATCCTTGAAAGGATAAAATTCTAAATAGGGATACCTGAATTTGCGTAAGTCCTATTCTATAGAAGTTTTATCTGTTTCATCCGGTCTAAATCGACAATTTCACCATCATTCGCCACACCAATGCGTATCACATCGCCTTTCGTATAGCAATGCGGCGATTTCTTCGACGAGGCTGCTTCTGCAAGGTGTCTCTCTTTTGAATTTTATCGTTGCGTCTTCGCCGAGATGTATTTTTTTTATGAGTTTGGTTAGGGTGTCGGACATCGCTTCTTTCACCTACTATATACTGTAGAGTATACCACGATTGCTGTGTGATTTCAACATGATTTGCGATTTGGACTTGATGTATGCTATAATTATCTGAGGGATGTGCATAAATAATTCAATGTCATGTCCGTGCTTATTGGAAGTATCCAACTTGGAAAAACACACTGACACCTGTCAACTGAATTCAACAGCATCTTTGCGTTGAATTGATATGAAAGGGGTTTTTCATGAAAGTCCTGATAACTGGTGCAAGCGGTAGACTCGGTACCTATCTCATCCGAGAATTAGCAGAGAAACAGACACTTGTTCTCATGTCCCGCAGACAACCGCCTGACGAATTCTCTAAATTACCATTTATTCAAGGGGACCTGAACAATTTTGAAGACTGTCAACGCGCCGTAGAAGGTGTAGATGCAATCCAACACCTCGGTGCACAACCCGGTCCCGTAGACCATCCGGATATGCGTGCAGGTGCTGCAGAGAAAGGTATCCCGTTTGATGCAACATTCAAAACCAATATGCTCGGCACTTACTACCTCATGCAAGCTGCAATTGAAGCAGATGTAAAAACGGTGGTGATGTCCGGCAGTAATTGCGCATTAGGGCACGGATTCCGCATCAGCAAAACACACATGCCGATAGATTACCTGCCTTTAGACGAAGAACATCCGTGCTATCCTGAAGATTCCTATAGTTTCTCCAAACGTTGCGGTGAAGACCTATTAGCAAGTTATACACGTGCCTACGGTATCCGAACCTACATCACCCGGCCCGCTGGTATCACACCGGAGGAACGGAGAAAACAGATGGCAGAAAATGTAAAACCGACAAACGGTTGGACACCCTGGCTCTGGTGTTGGGTAGGAAGTGAAGACGTAGCGAGTGCACATCGTTTGATCATGGAAAAAGCAGACGCACTGCCGCCGCACGATGTGTATTTTCTCAATGCAGACGACACTTCTGCTTTAGAACCCTCCCTTGAATTAGTTGAACGTTTTAAGCCTGAATTTTTGCCAAAGGTCCGAACGCTGCAAGGACATCAATCATTCATCAATTGTGACAAACTGAAAAACGCTGTCGGGTGGCAACACGAAACATCGTGGAGGAAATATCATGGCAACGAATAATAGAGTTCGGATCGGTGTCGTTGGTGTCGGTAGTATCTCTGTACGCGGCATTCTGCCACACCTTACACAAGACGATGTTCAAGATAGGTTACAGGTAACCGCTGTGTGCGACCCCGTTCCAGGCAGAGCTGAAGCCGCATCCGAAAAATTCAACGTGCCGCATGCTTATGAAACCTTTGAAGAGCTCTTGGCAAATGGACATGTGGATGCTGTCAGCATTGCATCACCCATAGGTTTGCATTATGAGCAAGGAAAACTTGCAATTGAACACGGGGTCCACGCGCATTTCAACAAAACGATGACAACCACCGTTGATGAGGCTGATGATTTGATTGAATCGGCAAAACGCAAAGGAGTCAAATTAGTCGCTTCTCCCGGGCAGATGCTGCGTCCCATACATCAGGAGATTAAGAGACTTATTGATGATGGCGCAATTGGAACGTTAACGTGGGCTGCCACGGGGTCCTCTTTCGGTAAATACCACGAAAGTGAATCTGTCCGTCAAGGTGATGATATCCTTTCTAATATCAACCCAGCGTGGTATTTTAGAAAACCGGGCGGCGGTCCGCTCTATGACATGACCGTTTACGGGTTGCACACGATGACCGGTATTCTTGGACCTGTAAAACGGGTAACGGCTTTCTCTGGTGTGCGCGTCAAAGAACGTGAATTCCGAGGTGAGATGCTCCCGTGCGATATGGACGATAACACCTTTATTCTCCTTGACTTCGGCGATGCCTTCTTCGGCTTTATCTACGGTGCCGCGGCAGGGCACGCAATCAAAGGTGGATTGGCAATTAACGGCACAACAGGCGTAATTGAAGGCAGTACTATTAACGGCAAACCGATTGATGCACCAAAAAGAGAACTCCCCCATGTCGTAGGACCGCATCGCAACATACAGGAAGCACATGTATATGAAGACATTATGCAGCTTGTTGACTGGATTCGTGAGGATAAACCTACCATCGTCACAGCGGAGCATGCACGCCATGTCATAGAGATTTTTGACGCAGGTTATCGGTCATCTGAGACAGGACAAGCACAAACTTTAAGAACTACATTTTGATATTGTCCATTGACATAAGAGGTTACAATGTTTACACACGCAAAGAAAATCGTTTTATTTTTCGGATTCCTGATTCTTGCAGGCAGCATTGCTTGTCAACAGAATCCACGTCTTCCAGAACCGTTGGAAACCAATTATGCACGGTCTACCCAACTCAGTTTGCCTGAGGGTGCCAAAGCCCGCATTGGCAAAGGCACAATACAAGGAATTGAATATTCCTCGGATGGAACTCGGATTGCAATAATTAGTTCTATCGGTATTTGGCTTTACGATACAGAAACACTACAAGAATTGTCTCTGCTTACGGAACACACTGATTATCTCCTTTGCGGTAGTTTTTCACCTGATAACAAAATGCTTGCAAGTGGAGGTTATAATGGGAAATTGCGTTTGTGGGATACTACTACAAGTGAACTTCTAAAGACGTTGCCAGGGCACCCTCCATCTACCAACGGTAACTCTGCTGTTAACTCTATCAGTTTCAGTCCAAAAGGTGAGACTTTAGCAAGCTGTAGCAATGACGGCACAGTTCGTTTATGGGATGTAACTACTGGTGAACTCTTAAAAACATTACTCGGTCATACCTCCATAGTCAACAGTCTCAGTTTTTCACCGGATAGTCGCACACTTGCAACCTGCAGTGGGTATTTCCGACAGAACGACTTCACAGTTCGTTTGTGGGATATTGCTACAGGGACAGTCCTAAAAACACTCAGTGGGCATACCAAGGATGTTAATAGCGTCAGTATTTCGCCAGATGGCAAAATACTTGCGAGTGGCAGCAATGATGAGACAGTTCGTTTATGGGATGTTGCTACTGGAAAACACCTAAGAACACTTGAAGGGAATAAGACTTGGGTTGAAAGTGTTCATTTTTCGCCGGATGGGAAAACCTTGGCAAGTGCTAACTATCGTGAGGTGCGTTTTTGGGATATTAACACGGGAGAACTCCTAAAATCTATTGAAGGACTGAGCGGAAATGTCAAAAACATCCGTTTTTCGCCAGATGGGAAAACCTTGGCAAGTGCAAGCTATCGTGAGGTGCATTTTTGGGATGTTGCCACGGGGGAACTTCGTAAGACATTAAAAGGGCATACTGGCAGAGTTTATAGCGTTCAATTTTCTCCAGACGGACTGAAAATCGCTACTGGAGGCGAAGAAAGGGCTGTTTATTTATGGGATGCTACTACCGGGGAACATTTAATGTCTTTTAGAGGAAATATTTCTACGATCAGAAGCGTCTGTTTTTCGCCGGATAGTAAAACAATTGCATGTGGTAGTGAAGACAAAACAGTGCGTTTGTGGGATATCCCTACAGGTAGACCCTTGAAAACATTGGAAGGACATACAGGTATTGTCTTGAGCGTTGACTTCTCGCCAGATGGCAGAAAAATTGCAAGCGGCGGTTGGGACAAGATGGTGCTTTTATGGGATGTAACTACTGGCGAACTCCTAAACACATTACCGCATGACAAAATTGTCAGCACCGTTCGCTTTTCACCAGATGGTCGAAAAATCGTGACTGACACTAACAAGCTGCACTTATGGAATGCTACAGGCAGACGCTCAAGAATCATCGCAAACAACCTCGGTAGCGGGGTGAGTTTTGCACCAAATAGTAGGCAATTCATAACCGGAGGACATAATAAAATACATTTGTTCCCTATTTCTATGTTCGGGCCCCGTAAAGAACTTACGGGGAATACTGCCGGTTGGGTCGAAAACGTCTGTTTCAGTCCGGATGGCCGAATAGTTGCAAGTGCTAATAAAAACGGGTCAGTCACAATATGGAATATCTCTACAAGTGAATCATTACGGAATTTTATTGGACATGGTTCTGTCGTCAATGAGGTTACTTTCAGTCCGGATGGCCGCACAATCGCGAGTGCAAGTACGGATGGGACAGTACTTTTGTGGGATGTTCCACCGAGGTAAAACGGAAAGAAATATAGTATCGGGTAGAAAATCAGCCCTCAATTTGTGCAAACTCTATGTCCATATTTTAGAGGAATAAATCTTTATGCCAAAAACGTTATGTATCGGTGAACTGCTCATCGATTTTGTATCCACAACCCCTGATGTAACCCTTGCCGAAGCACCAGGATTTGTTAAAGCACCAGGTGGTGCTCCTGCTAACGTCGCTGTCGGTTTAGCCAAACTCGGTATAGATGCCGGGTTTATCGGCAAAGTCGGCGCAGATCCGTTTGGCGATTTTTTGACTGAAACGCTCCAACTAAACAATGTTGACACTACATATCTCATTGCAGGAGAAGCGTCTCGTACCACCTTAGCTTTTGTTGCCACACGTTCCGATGGCATGAAAGATATTACGTTCTACCGACATCCAGGTGCCGATATCCAACTATCACCCGATGAGATTGACGCAGATTATATTCAATCGGCAGAACTGTTTCATTACGGTTCTGTTAGTTTAAGTCATTCACCGACCCGCGAGGCAACCCTCAAAGCGATTCAATGTGCCAAGGATGCAGGCGCGTTTATCTCTTATGACCCCAATTTGCGGTTGATGTTATGGGACAACGCGAGCGATGCAAAGCATTGGATTTGGGAGGTGATACCTTATGCTGATGTTGTCAAAATTTCAGAAGAAGAATGGGAATTTATTACAGGGGATGTTGAATTGCAACGCGGGATTGAACGTATTCTCGGACTCGGTGTGAAGTTGGTTGTTGTCACGTTAGGAGAGCGCGGGTGTTATTACACGAATGGCACTGCTGAAGGTTCTGTTGAAGGTTTTGCCGTTGAAGTGGTGGATACACTTGGGGCAGGCGATGCGTTTGTTGCTGCGATGCTCACCCAGCTCGTGAAGCATAAAGATCTTGTATCGCTTAAAAAAGATCAACTTGATGACATCATGCGGTATGCAAATGGTGCTGGCGCACTGGCAACTCAGAAAGTCGGCGTAATTCCTGCCCTACCAAACCATTCGGATATTGAACAGTTTTTGTCAAGATAGCTATAAGGAATGTTGCCACGTACATGCAAATAATATATGTCTTTATTAAAAAAGTTTGCTTTTTCTTTCAAGATTTGTGATACTTAACCACTGTTATACCATTTCTATTAATTTTTGTCTCATTACCGGTTATTAAAAATGAAACGGAGGACGGCACAAACTGACAGTTTGTGGGACAAAGATTGCTGGGATACTTTTATTTTTACCGATCATTTTTTGACACTTCAATTCGTGAACTGTCCGCGCTTTGATATTGGTTTCTGATTTGCTGCTTATCGGGTGGCAAACTATCAATGTTTCTCAACAAAGGAGTTAATATAATGAGACGATTGAGCTTAATAAGTATGGTGGTATTCACCTTATTTGTTGTTTTGGGAGTAGCAACAGTGTCTGTACAAGCCGCGAACTTAAACATTACGGTGACAGATGCCCAAACCGGCAATAAACTGAACAATGTTACGATTAACGTTAAACCTGAAGCGGGCGATACTGCTAAAGGTATTAGCGATGAAAACGGCACACTTGCAGTAGCTAATTTAGCTGCGGGTGTCTACACAATTACCGCATCTGCACCTGGATACGCTGAAAAGATTATGACAAATCTAGAGCTTGCTGCCGATCAAACAAAATCGGTAGAAATTGCTCTCTCTTCAGAAGTGATTGAACTTGAAAAAGTTTCAGTGACAGCATCACGCCGTAAGGAGAAAGTCCTTGAAGCACCAGCATCAGTTGCTTTGCTTGATGATTCAGAGATTAAAGACCGAGTCTCGCTGAGTGTTACAGAACATCTAAAATCGTTGCGCGCAGTGGATGTTGTGACTTCCGGAATTGGCACCTCGTATGTTGTCGTACGCGGTTTCAACAACGTTTTTTCTGGTACACTTCTATCGCTTGTGGACAATCGGATTGCAAGTGTTCCGTCACTACGTGTCAACGCTTATACACTTATTCCTACTATAAGCGAAGATATTGAACAGATTGAAGTTGTATCAGGTCCTGGCGCAGCACTATATGGTCCGAACAGTGCCAACGGTGTAATGCACATTCTCACACGCTCTCCGTTTACTTCTCAAGGCACAACGGTTAGTGTTGGCGGTGGTGAACGGCGTATACTCACTGGCTCACTTCGCCATGCAGGTGTCATCAATGACACAATTGGTTATAAATTGACAGCAAATTATACCCGCGGTGATGATTGGGAAGAAGGACGGGCAAAAGAGGACATGGAAGGCAAATTGCCACCTTTGTTTGATACTGCATACGCTCGCGGCGAATTTCGCGTTGATTATAGCCCAAGTGATGATGCAACCGTGATCCTTGCCAGCGGTTTAACACAAGCGTCTGGCATTGAGTTAACAGGTATCGGTGCTGGGCAAGCCAAAAATTGGACTTACGGATACGCCCAGGCACGTTTCATTTACAAAGACCTATTTGCCCAAGCATTTTGGAATCGTAGTGATGCTGGCGATACCTATCAACTCCGAACAGGTCAACCAATCACCGACAATTCTGACCTATATGTAGGTCAGATTCAACACAGTTATGGCATCGGAGATGTGCAACGTTTTACTTACGGATTGGATGTGCTGCTTACTCGCCCTGATACTGAAGGCACAATTAATGGGGTCTATGAAGATGAAGACAACATCAACGAAATTGGTGCTTATGTACAGTCGGAAACCAATATATTGCCACAACTAAAGTTGCTTGCTGCAGGCAGGGCAGATCAGCATAACCATCTCAACGATATTGTCCTTTCACCCAGGGTAGCACTTGCCTTTCAACCAAACGATGATCATAACTTTAGGATTACCTATAACCGCGCTTTCAATACACCGGGCACTTCAAACCTGTTTCTTGATATTCTTTCATCGCCAGATGCATTTGAATTAGGTGCTAATTTTGAACCCGCATTAGGTTTCAGTCCAAATATTGACGTGCGGGCACAAGGTGTCCCCTCAGAAACGGGGTTTACTTTTAAAAGAAGTGTGGATGGTCTCCCGCTGTTTCGTTCTCCGTTCTCACAGTTGGCAAAACTTGAAAATGGTGCATATATTCCTCTCAACGACCCACTCTTTACCAATGTCATGTGGTCTGTTGCCAGAAGTGCTGTAATGAATGGAGCGAAACCTGCTTTTGAAGCTGGTTTAGCCGCGCAAGGGCTTCCAGATGAGATGGTAACAGCCCTCTCCGCAGGATTTGACAGTGTTATCCCACAGCAAGTAACGGGCGTGAAAAATGTGTTACGCTCACTTGATCCAGAAACATCAAGTTTTGTGGATGTTGCAGATGTAAATGATGTTGCCTCGCTTAAGCCAACTATCACGCAGACTTATGAGGTCGGTTACAAAGGGATTCTCTTAAATAGATTGGCTTTTTCTGCTGACGTGTATCATTCAAGAATTAACAATTTCATTGCTCCGTTGTTTGTAGAAACCCCGAATGTGTTCTTGGATGCGGCAACGTTGAGTGCATCTCTCGCTCAACAGATCGGAGCAGCGTTGGCAGATCCGCAAAACGCACAACTTGCCCAGGCACTACTTGCGTTTGACGCACCTACTCAGGGTGGAAATGGCGACGGTTCGCCTATTGAGGAGTTGGTAACGTTATTTGTTGCTGGAACTGAGAATAACGGTGCCGCCTACATTCCATTTGGCACGGTGACTCCTGAACAAGCAGCAGACCCAAATGCAGTCATGCTGACCTATCGTAACTACGGGGATATTTCGCTCAACGGGTTAGACCTGAATTTCACCTTTTACCTCAACCCCGGTTGGAGTTTAGGGGCAAATTATTCGTTTGTCAGCAGAGACATTTTTGAAAATGTTGATGGAATCGGTGATATTGCCTTAAATGCTCCGAAAAATAAGTTTGGTGCAAACGTTCAATACACGAACATTGATCTCGGATTAGGCGTGGGATTACGCGCACGGTTTGCGCAAGGATTTCCTGTTCGGTCAGGGGTTTATGTCGGTGAGGTCGAATCGTATTGGACGCTTGATCTAAACGCTGGTTATGCTATTCCACTCGGTCCGAAACCCCGCCTATCGGTTACGGTCCAAAATCTGTTGGACCGTAAACATCAGCAATTTGTCGGAACACCGGAAATTGGACGTTTAGCGATGGCGCGCTTGACACAAACTTTCTAACACTGTTTTTCCAAGGTAGTAGAAACCAAACGGTAGGTTCGGTGAATCAACGTCAAATCATGCAGAATGCCAAAAGTGTATTCTGCATGATTTGTTACCTAAATGTTGCCCCTGTCCATAAGACCTGGCGTGGGTTGGTATTCTAAGCACCGAAAACTGAATGGTTTTAGTCGATTGACAAAAATGTTGACATCTAATCATATATCCTATACAATTCCATTTTAAAATTAATCTCATAGTCCAGTATATCGTGTTTGCTGGCATTTATGAGGCATGTTTTAAAAAAGTAATAGCATTGCCTAAGGAGGCAGATATGGCAGAACGAATTAAAATGGGTTTAGTCGGATGTGGCGGTATGTCCGGTGCCCACATGGGTGGATATCGCGAGTTATGGTCGAAAGAGGTACGAGAATTCGATATTGTTGCTGCATGTGATATAGACAAAGGTAGAGCAGAGAATCGCGCAAATGAAGCGCACGAGTTCCAAGGCGGCACAAAACCTGCTGTTTATACGGAACTTGATGAGATGCTTGATAAGCACCCCGATTTAGAGTGTGTTGATATCTGCGCACTGCACAGTGCGCACCACGTGCTTGCCGTACCAGCATTGGAAGCAGGCAAACATGTTATCATAGAAAAACCATTTGGTATTACAATGCGTGCATGCAAACTGATGATGGAAGCAGCGGAGCGCAACGACAAAATTATCTCTGTCGCAGAAAACTATCGGTTGAGTCGTATGGAACGTACGCGGAGCTGGGTAATGGCACAAGGACGTGTCGGTGAACCCCGAATGTTTTTCTGGGTTGAGGTCGGCGAGGCCTTAGGTAAGTGGGGTTGGCGTAACTTCAAGATGGATGCTGGCGGCGGATGGGCATTAGATGGCGGCGTGCATTTCACCGACCTGATGCGATATATCCTCGGATTGGAAGCAGAGGAAGTTTACGCTATCAATAAGGCTTATGAACCTTATCGTTACGATAACGCTGCTGAACGTGAAGGCGGTTATTCAGTTGATGTAGAAGATGCGATGATCGCGACAATCAAGTTCGAACAAGGCGTTACCGCACAGTGGACATGGGTCGGTTCTGCGCCTGCTCACGGTTTCGGGCAGAAAGTCATCTACGGTAGCGAAGGCGCACTTGAGTGGGGTAGAGGTTTAGTACCACGCGGTGGTGAGCCAATTTCCAATGATGATTTACAAAAGGAATTCATGGATAGCCTTAGCGATGATGAGAAGGAATACTTTTTCCCCGCGGGCATCGGTAATACGGTTGCTATTGAGTTGAAATACTTCGCTGACGCGATCCGCAGTGGTGGCAAGCCAGAAGTAGATGCTGTGGAAGGTATGAAATCTGAAGCGATCTGCATGGCAGCCTATGAATCTGGTTATTGGGGTCGACCAGTGACAATTGCTGAAATTGAAAACTGTGAACTGGAAGGCTACCAGAAGGAAATTAACGACCATTTAGGAATAGGAGCGTAAGTAGTTGAGGGTGGATATTCTATCTTTGCAGGAAAGAACAAACACCGAGAAATTGTTCATTCTGCAAAGATATGGAAGATCCACCCTTAGCATGTAAACATCCCTTACTATAGTGGTTAATACGCACCTAAGGAAACTATGCCAAAACCAACAGATATCCGCATCCTTGACGTTCAATATAATTTTGAAGTGCATCAATACCGTACCCCGCTCAAATTCGGGGGCGTGCCAACAGATCACTGTGTTCTTTTTAACGTTCACGTCCAAGTGCAGACGCTTGATGGCAAAGAGGCGACGGGCAGCGGCTCTATGCCGCTTGGTAACGTCTGGGCATTTCCGCCGCGTTATGTGCCTTTTGACCAGAGCCTCGCTGCGATGAAAAATCTCGCTGAATTGGCAGTTGATGCAACACGTGATTGCACGCTTTGCGCACACCCGCTTGAACTTTCTAAGGTGCTGGAACCCGAATTTCTACAAATCGCAGACGAATTGTCTCAAACAATGCAGCTTACAGTGCCTATTCCAAAACTCTGTACTGTTGTCACGACAAGTCCGATAGATGCCGCAATTCATGATGGGTTTGGAAAGGCGAACGGTATCAATAGTTACAACGGCTTAGATGCAGATTTCATTGAGGCTGATCTGGCGTATTTCTTGGATGGTGAATTTGCAGGAAAATACCTTGATCGGTATACAACGCGCCATCCAAAGCCTGACATGCCGCTTTATCACCTAATTGGCGCGCTTGACCCGCTAACAGAAACAGATATTGCAGAACGTCTCAATGATGGACTACCCGAAACGCTACCTGAATGGATTGTTGCTGATGGGTTAACACATCTGAAGATAAAACTAAATGGCAACGACCTTGAATGGGACGTGGCACGTGTTCTTGCAATTGACAGAATCACCGCAGAAACGCAAGCAAAACGAGGCGTTAGCACTTGGTACTACTCCGCTGACTTCAACGAGACATGTCAGGATGTAGAATATCTGTTGGAATTTCTTAATCGGATTCAAGAAGGGGAAGCACAAGCGTTTGAACGTCTTGCGTACATTGAGCAACCGACTGACCGTGACCTTGAGGCGCATCCCGAAAATAAGATGCACAAAGCTGCCGAAATAAAACCGGTGGTGATTGACGAATCGCTTACCGACTTTGAAACCTTATTATTAGCACGCGATCAAGGATATTCTGGTGTTGCCCTTAAAGCGTGTAAGGGACAGTCACAAGCATTACTAATGGGTGCTGCTGCCCAAGAATATGGTATGTTCCTTGCTGTGCAGGATTTGACATGTCCAGGAGCATCGTTTTTACACTCTGCTGGACTCGCTGCGCGCATCCGTGGCGTAACGGCTATTGAGGGGAACGCACGTCAATTTTGTCCAAGCGCAAATAATGGTTGGCGAGACGAATTTCCTGCAATTTTCGATGTTATTGACGGTACTGTCGGCACACAGGTTCTCACCGGTCCTGGGCTTGGACATTGAACTGTGAATCATGATGATTTTATAGTCAATTATGTAAATAAGTGGACATATATTCTGTAGGAGCGATCTCCGAATCGCGACGAAACCACTGTTAGTCGGGAATCGGAGTTCCCTCCTACAGCTCAGATGTCCAGTTAATTGTAGAATCCGCTATAAAACACAATCATTTTTTTTGTTTTATCTCTCCCCAAACCGTCGTTAGTAATCCTTCAGGTTCAAGAGCATACCGCCTCGTTGCCCATTCAAACAGTCGTAAACCTCCGCTTGAATACGTTTCCAAAACTCGCTCAGTCACCCCACTTTCAATATGCACCGCAAAATTAAAATAGCTAAATATGGGAATACGATCAATGTAGGATGCGTAAATAAGGTACTTGCCATCAGCTGACCAGGTGAGGAATTCAATGTCAGAATTTTCTTCAGGTTCTATGTACCGCAAGTTGCGAGGTCCCACAACGGAGACAATACCAAGTTTATAGGGTTCAGTTCTGGTGCGAAAAGCTAATTGTTTTGAATTGGGTGAGAAAACAGGAAGTTCCCCATCTCTGGTAATTTGTGAAACCTTTTTTGTAGTTGTATTGAAGATAAAAATACCTGCGTCTGCAAAAATGCCTGCGTCTGTGCTGTAGGCGATCTGTTTTCCATTAGGTGCCCAGTCTACCTGAAATGGATTATTTTTTAGTAACAGTTCTGCGATTGGTTTCTCTTTCTCTATCTCAGCGTTTGGAATAAGGTAGAGCCCGCGTTCCAGAGGCTGCTTAAGTATAACAAATGAATGGTTTGTGAAGACCACATCTCCATCCGGTGATACATCGGCATCAATGATTTCACTATATTCTCCTTGCGTAAGTTTTTTCGGTGCTGCATTCGGATTCTTTCTATCAAGGAGATAAACATCATGGAAAGAGTCTAACTCATCAGCGGCTTTTATCTTGACAACAGCTACGATATAGCGGCCCTCTTTTTGTATAGAGAATTCCGTAATATCATGCGGCAGCTTGAAAAGCGGTTGTGCAGTTTGTCCATCATTCACATTGCCGATCCATAATTCGCGGTAATCCTTTGGGTATCTAAAAATAATCTCGCCAGTGGGAACGGCGTGCGCCACCACTGGCAAGAGAAGCATAAGACACAAACAGATTGTTTTGAGGACCTTTTTAAAACTGGATTTCATGATTACTCCTCCTGGAGAGGTGTAAACTGTCTCATTTCCATTTGCCTTCTGCTTTCAGTTTGCTCCAGATCGTGGCGAGTTTGTTCACGGGGTCAACGGCCTGGGGGAAATTTGTCCACTCAAAAAGTGACAAACCGTCCTCGAAATACGCTTTAAAAATTTGTTCAGGATCGCCGCCATCAATCGGTACTACGAAATTGGAATATGATGCGGGGTCAAACATATTGAACACTGTGTAGACAATGGACTGTCCATCAACCGACCATGTGACATTAATTGCCTCGGCACCTTCTTCAAGACCTACTTTTTCAAGTCCTATTTCTTCAAGTTCTATGTACTTTATGTTGCGCTGCCCGGCTGTTTTTATCCCTATTTTCGTGGGGCTTGTTCTTGTCAAAAAAGCGATTTTTTTTCCATCTGGCGAGAAAATAGGAGAAGTGCCACCTTTGGTGATATGTGAAATCTTTTTCGTTCGAATATCGAAATGGAAGATACCCCAATCCGTTTCGTATACAATTTCCTTGCCATTCGGTGCCCAGTCTACATACTCTGCATCTACTTCCAATAACAGTTCCGCTTTTGGACGCTTTTTCTCTATTTCACGAAATGGAATGAGATAGAGTCCACGAATTAACTTTCCGTTATTTGGCTTTCCGTTATTTGGAATGACAAACGAAAGATTTATGAAGACGATATCTCCGTTTCGTGAAATGGCTGCATCCGGGATCTGAGTATACGCTCCCCGAGTTAAGTTTTTCGCTTCTGACCCGGGGATATTTCTATCAAATAGGTAAACATCAACTAAATCTGGCAGTTTATCATCAGCAACAGCGACAATATAGCGGCCCCCTTTTTGTATGGAGAGCACCTTAATAGGCCGTGGCAGTCTGAAAATACGGTGGGCGCCGCGTTCGTCATCCCCGTTGCCGATCCATAATTCATGGTAATCCGCTGGATGCCTAAAGATGATTTCCCAGTCTGTTTGGGCCTGCGTCACCACTGGCAAGAGAAGTATAAGACTCAAACAGATTGCTTTGAAGACCTTTTTAAAACTGGATTTCATGATTACTCCTCCTAAAGAGGTGTAAACTGTCTCATTTTCATTTGCTTTTTGCTTTCAGTTTGCCCCAAACCGTCGTCAGCAATCCTTCAGGTTCAAGAGGATACCGCCTGGTTGCCCATTCAAACGTCCATAAACCTCCGTTGGAATACGTTTCCAAGATTCGTTCAGTGCGCCCACTCTCAATATGCACTGCGAAATTGGTGAATGCGGGATCCCAATCATTGAGCATTGTGTAAACGAGGTACCGTCCATCAGCTGACCAAGTGAGGTGCTCAACGGAAACACCTTCTTCAGGTTCTATGTGCCGCAAGTTGCGAGGTCCCACAACGGAGACAATACCAAGTTTACCAAGTTCGAACGGTTTAGTTTTGGCGAGAAAAGCTAATTGTTTTGAATTGGGCGAGAAAATAGGAAGTTCCCCATCTTTGGTAATCCGTGAAACCTTTTTTGTAGTCGTATTGAAAATAAAAACACCAAACTCTGTGCTGTAAGCGATTTTTTTCCCATTAGGTGCCCAGTCTACCCGAAATGGATCATTTTTTAGTAACAGTTCTGCGATTGGCTTCTTTTTCTCTATCTCAGTGTTTGGAATAAGGTAGAGTCCGCGTTCCAGAGGCTGCTTAAGTATAACAAATGAATGGTCAGTGAAAACCACATCTCCATCCGGTGATACATCTGCATCAACGATTTCACTATATTCTCCTTGCGTAAGTTTTTTCGGTGCTGCATTCGGATTCTTTCTATCAAGGAGATAAACATCATGGAAAGAGTCTAACTCATCAGCGACTTTTATTTTAACAACAGCTACGATATAGCGGCCATCTTTTTGTATGGAGAAAGCCGTAATAGCATGCGGCAGTTTGAAAAGCGGTTGTGCCGTTTGTCCATCATTCACGTTGCCGATCCATAATTCGCTGTAATCCTTTGGGTGTCGGAAGATGATCTCGCCAGTGGGAGCGGCGTGCATCGCCACTGGCAAGAGAAGCATAAGACTCAAACAGAGCGTTTTGAGGACCTTTTTAAAACTGGATTTCATGATTACTCCTCCTGGAGAGGTGTAAACTGTCTCATTTTCATTTGCCTTCTGCTTTCAGTTTGCCCCAAACCGTCGTCAGTAATCCTTCAGGTTCAAGAGGATACCGCCTGGTTGCCCATTCAAACAGCCGTAAACCTCCGCTTGAATACGTTTCCAAAACTCGCATTGGACATTTTATTGAACAAGTATATAACCAGAAACGACCTCGCTCGGCATTAGGTTATTTAACACCTATTGAATTTGAACAAAAAACTTGTCTTAACTATAACTAAATTGTGGTCTAAAAAATCGATGGCACTTCAAAGGGTTGGTATTCATATTTTAGATTCCTTTACATATAATACAATTATACTCACTTCCATTGCAGCATCATTAGAAGAAGGAACGTCCCAGTGAATTACTTGCGCCAAACGCATTATACGGGACGCCTGCGGGCAACGTGTGGAGTCCCCAGGTATCGGTAGTCGCGTCAAAACCGACTCCCATTGAAACTGCGGGTTCACCTATCAAGTTAACCTGGAATGTGAAATCTTGGCGGACGTTGTCAAACGGCGGATCGCGTTTGATTCCGACACGACTCCAGGAGATGCGCAAGTTCCAATCATGCAAATTACGGTTGATACTAACACGTTGCGAATAAAAATCCTTTTCAATTGGATAGTAGATTACACTAAAGTCAAATTCAAGGTCTTTATTAAAACGGTAGCGTCCGTTTGCAGTTACTGACCGCGAGGCGCGTGTAGAGGTGTGTCGTTTGCTAAAAGAATTTCCCACACTCACATACCATTTTTTGCGTGTGTATCTGATATTAGTGCGCACACCGACCATCTTGAACTGTTTTCCGTCTACGGGGTGGGGGTTAGGGTCATGCGTAAGACGCACAGTCATATTTAGATTGCGGCTCGGTAAGGGAACGATTGTGAAATCGCTTTCAATCGGTTCGTATTTGCGCCTGTATAACGATTCAAATTCCGTAAAATCAGCCGTAAGTCGGGTATCAAAATAAAAGATGCGGTGTGCAGATTGACTGCGCCGAGTTTTAATTTCTATATTCGTATTGAAGTTGTAGGTAAGCCTTTTACGTTCAAAGAAATAGGTGCTGGGTCCAAATGGATAAAGATTGTCATCTCTATCAATAGGTGGCTGATAATCAAAAGTAAGGGAGGATTGCAATTCGTGCCGCAATTTTCGTACACCAGGGATGAAACGTGGGGCATAAATGCGGAATAGTGTGTTGCTTGCTTGCGTTCTCACACTATAAACCCCACGTATGATGTTTCTATTTTTCTCCTGATCTTTTGCATGCCAAATAAGGTTTGTATTCAAATTGGCACTTAATTTAAGTTCGCGTAAGGGCGTAATAAAAAGATCTGCCTGCTTGCGGAGGTCGAAACCTAAGTCAAGGGTTTGGAGAAAGATATTGTTCTCTTCCCCGAATTTGCCGCGATAAGTTTGCCTATAGAAGTTTCCAAACTCTATATCCATATCAAAGCTGGTGTCTTCAAGCGTAGGGAAAGCGAGGAGTGAGAGGAAAGGTTTGTCGGATTTTATCTTTTCCGATACGAATACCATTCCATCGTTAATAGTTTCAAAGACAGGAAGCCTACTAAACCGCATCCGTGAAAAGTTTAGTGTAAATTGCGGTAGTTTTTGGAGTGAAGTTGTCCCTTGACCAGAAAAATCGTGGACGTGTCGGACTTCAAGCCTACTGGTAATATCGCCGATAGGTTCTGGTGAATACGTTAGATTTCCGTCCCTATCCACATCTCTGTCACTCGCTACAGACAATGCAGAGCCGTAAGTGATTATTCCAAATGAGTTTAAAGTCGATTCACTTTGGAGTCCTAAATCCTCTTTATAGTGCACGGCCCGCCATGCGGTTCGCCCAACGAAACTGAGCGGTTTTCGTCCCGCTTGCCGGCTATCCCAAGGCGTATAAAAGGACTGTCTGTGTCCCCACCGCATATTCCAACGTCTACCGATCCGTGTAGCATCCTGTCTACTAAAGGAGTATTCGTCTGCCCCGTAGAAATAGAGATCACCCCGATACGTCCGTTTTTTATCAACTTTGATGAGACGAAACGATTTTTTGGTCTTAATCACCCGGCTATATTCACCTGCATATAAACTTTGTGCTTCTGATGCCACCTGTCTTGGGTCTTGCCATCGCCCGCGAAAACCGTGTTTTCGGTAGACTTCAAGCTCCTCTGCCTCATCAACATTTTCCTCACCAGCAATAATTTCTTCACTTTTTGGAGGTTGGGTAGATGTTTCGGTTTCAACATTTTCAGTAGCAACGGCAGGTGGTGAACTATCACTACCATTAGTCTCCTTGACATCATCTGTATCGGGCGTAGCCGTTTTTTCCTCTTTGTCGGGTATAGCAAACACCTCAGTCTCAAAAGTTTTCCATTCTGCTTCAAACTGTTCGGCAAGTTCCTCAAATGTAGGTGTCTCTTCTTTTTTAATTAATTGGAAAATGTAAAGACCTTCAGGTGAAAAAACAGGCCTATTTTCGGTAATGTCGCCAGGATTCTTCAAACGTCTAACAGAATATTGCCATCTGGAATCCATTTCGTTAAGCGGCAATCCGTCACCTTCATTAATTTCGGACAATTTTACTTCCGGAAATTCTGTTGCAAGTTGTTCAAATGTTTCGCCCGCAAGTGCCCGTTCATGAATTTTCTCAGCTATACCTTGCACTGTTTGCTGTGTTTCCGTACTTGCGCTGATGGCAATATCAATACGGAGTAGTTTAATTTCGCGTTCACCGTAAATGTCAAGTACACGCTCAGCTTTGAGGATATGGAAAGTGGATTCAGTTTTTAAAACGCTGCTAATTTCACCTTCCTTCAGAGCGAATGCTGCTGCTTCCAAGATCGGATCAAGTATCGGTTCACCCTCCTTGTCTTTTTCACCTTGTGTGAGGAATCCCATATCGCCACCGTCATAACGCGTTTCTGAATGGTCAGATTCCCTTTGGGCGAGTTGTGAAAAATCAGCATTTTCCTCATTGAGTTGCTTAAGGATATTTTCGGCTTCTTCCTTTGCGCGTTCGGCATCTTCGTCAGTAATTTTATATTCCAAAAAGAGTTGTTTCAACCAATATCGATCGTAATCACCTTCAAGTTGATCGTATATTTCTTTCGCCTTTTCCTCCAGTTTTGTACGTTGGGCAGGGGTCGCATCAGGTGGAACAGGAATATGGATTTCTCGGAACTGCGTATCACTAAATCGATATTTACCCTCAAACCCGAAGCCTTGTCCTCTCCGTGCACTTCTATCGTATAGCAGTGCACCGTCATAACGTCTTTTGCGTGCTACAGGAAAAATGATACTGATGTTGGGGCCTTGGTAACTATCTGTTCCGACTCTGACGATAATCTTAGCGACTTTGCCTTTACGTAGGTCGCGCCGAATGACGGGAAAATAGAAAAGAGGAATCCCACCGATTCGCAAGACGATGTTTTTAGCAATCATCTCTTGGTTCATTTTGACAATGACTTCGGAAACGCTGAAATGATAGTGTGGATGTTTGAGGGAACAGGTCGTTAGGGTGCCACCACGAATATAAGACCTATTATCCTCTATTTTGAAAATTTCGCTTCCACCGAAGTACCACGGATCGCTAAATGTGTAGCCGTTGCGAGCGATTCCCTTTTTGGTTTCAAGATTGAAAACAAGTTCATCAGAATAAGTCTCCTCTTTCCCTACCTTAAGGTACACGTTCCCGGAAGCACGTATAAGGTTGTCGTTGAAATCAGCCCAGACGTGGTCTGCTCGTAAAATTATATCTTCATATTTGATGAGGGCATCACCATGAATTTGAACGAAGTTATCCTGCAAAATGACCTCATCCCCATCTCCGATTACCGTGTCCGGTTCAGGTGTCATTTTTTCAGGATTTAACACCTCTTTTTTCGAATCGATGGTTTGATCCGTATTTTCAGCAGATTGTGCATCAGTTTTTTTCGATGTGTCTGGTGCTGCTGGGGTTTGTTCAGTTTGCGGTGGGGTTTGAGCATTAAGTTGCTGTAATGGTAACAATAGACAGATAAAAAATACAGCAAACTGTAAGATACAAACAACTCGGCTTGGACGATATGCCTTATCCGTTGATATGTTCTTTCGAAAAAATCTCTGGAGCAACATCGCTGCTGTTTGCGTAATTTTATTAATAGGTAAGTTTTCTTCGTTTTTCTGCACAGGTTTTTCACTTAAATAACGCAAGCTGCTACCTATAGGTTTTTAGACATGCAAACACCGTTTTTTATAGAGAATAACGCATATTTCGCAAGTTTGCGTAGAGCAAAATGTTAGTAAATCAACGGTATGAATGCCTTAATGGCATTCCCCGTGTTCATGGATGCACAATCTAACAGATTGTGGGACATAAGTAGCGACTTAGGTTTAAATAGAACGATATTAATTGTCCTTGGAATCAGCAGTTGGCACCGTCGGCACAGCATCCGGTTGGATTCTGATATATGCATTTTCAAGAAGCGAATCCGTATAAGCGATGTATTCTTTTTCAAAAAGTTGTTGGCGTAGAATACCGATAATCTGCTGCTTTTCTTGCTGTGTCAACTCAGGCGTTTTGCGTTCATCAACTTTGTAAATGTAAAAACCGGCTTCGGTTTCAAGTGGTTCACTATATTTTCCGATGTCAAGAGATTCGACGGTTTTCTGAATTTTTGGGTTTAACGCAGTGAGAATATGTGTGCCAAGGTTGCCACCTTTATCGCGAGTTTTCAAATCATCAGAATGTTCTTTTGCAAGGGCGATGAAATCCTCACCCATTTCCAATTTCTCTGAAACAGCATCGGCACTTTCACGAGCAGCTTGTAATGCCTCTTCACTAAATAGGAATGGAACAATCAAATGTCGAAATAAAATTTTCTCCTCAGTTCGAGTCTCAACCATTAAAACATGGATACCATCAGGCGCTTCAATCGGTTCACTGATTTCGCCTGCTTTGAGTTTAGCGAGCACAGTCAAGAACGCATCAGGAAGTGAAAGTACCTCAGAGGGAGTGGTTTCAATGAGAGACCCCGCTTGGGCATTTAAATTATGTTTTGAGGCGATGCGGCGAGCCACAGCTTCAAATTGTGTTTTATCTGATCGAATTTCTTCAAGTGCTTGGTTAGCCGCATCAGATGCGGTCTTTCTGTCTTCGGCAGTCGGTTTAAAAGCGATAAAGATGTGACTTAAACTGACTCTATCAGCTTTAGTTGGAAGTTGATCCCGGTTTTCTTCAAAAAACTTTTGAATATCACTCTCGCGGACTTGGAGCCTCGGTACGATTCTTCCCATCACCAGTTTTTCCGTCATCAGATCCCGTTGAACTCGTTCACGAAATGCCACGAAGGTGAGACCATCACGATTAAGTAGTTTTTGTAACTCGTCGTCTGTCGGAATTTGGTGCTTCGTCTTAAAATTTTGGATATATTCCTCAATTTCAGCGTCTGTGACCTGAATTTTCAGCGTTAGTGCTGCTTCTAAAAGTAACATTTGACGGATGCGTCTATCAAGCAGTTCAGCACGTTGTTTTTCAGCTTCTTTCAGCGCTTCACTTTCGGTATATCGGTGAACTTGCTGCAGTTCGAAAGCGTGCTGTTTCACTAACATGTCAAGCCGACGTTTGGTAATAACGTCATCATTTACATAGGCGATAATTTTATCAAATATCCTGGCGATACTGTGTGTCATGCTGCTACTTATGAGTAGTACAATTAGCAATATCAAAATAATTGTTTTGGGTCTCATGAAGGACCTCCACTTTTAGAGTTTGTAAGGTAAAACGGGCGGATCGTGTGGTACCGCCCGCACCTTTTGCTGAAAATCTATTCCGCTGGTGATGTTTGTTCGGAAGGGTTTTCAGATTCTTCTTCAGCGGGTTTATCCTCCGGAATGCGGTCAATAAAAGTTTTTACTTCAGCACGTTCGCGGAGTTGTGAAGTCCACTCTTTCATCAAAGCCTCCCGTCGTTCCCGTTCAACCTTCCTAATTACGTTTTTACGGACACCTTCTTCACTAAAGGGTTTCTGATATGCATCCCTGGCTTCATCCTTACGGAAAATCATATAGTATTTTTCGCCTTGCACTTCAACTTCAATGACCGATGAATGGAGTGAATCCACTTCTGCACCAAAGGCAGCATCCATAAACGGTTCTGTTCCTGGTGGATAAGAGTCTCTGCTGATGTAGTCGGTGTCACCGGGGGCTGCTGGATTAGCACCAGGCCCCACCAATTCACCCCTGTCAGACAGTTCTTGGGCTGCAACTGCAATATCTTTACCGGCTTTAATTTCAGCAAAAACGGCATCTGCACGTTCTTTGTCCATAAGTGTGATGCACGTTAGTCTGACTTGTTCGGGACGGACGTAATCCTCTTTGTGCGCATCATAATATGCAAGATAATCATCTTCTGACAAGATAAGTTTACTCTCTACTTCTTGTGCCGTGATCCTGTCAACCATTAAATCGTGAAGATAATCTTGCACTTTCTTGAGAATTTCCTGATCCTCGTTGAGTTTTTGGTCTTTGGCAAGACAGAGGATTAAACGACTTTCAGCCATGAGGGTCATATATTCTTCAAGCCCCTCTTTGTCTTGATATTGACGTTGTTTGTATTCAGGAAGTTCGCTAATTTCCTGCATCATTTCTTCAAGTGTGATTCGTTGTTTTCCATTCCACTCGAATTCAGCGATGACAGTTCCATCGGCACCGATTGCTTTGTCACCACAACTGGCCAAGAATGGAAGTGTGGCAAGAATTGGAAATAATAAGATGAATGGCATATAAACATATTTTTTCATGAATGCTACCTCCTTTAAGGTAATATTGTTAGTGCTACTTTTCTGGGTTACTGGATTCTTCTTCAGAAGTTTCTGGCTGAACGGGTTCAGGAATGTTCTCAGGGTAAGTTTTGAGTTTCGCACTGAGAGAAATTGCATCTATCCATTCAAAGATACGGGCGCGTTTCATCTGCCGTTTAACTTTCCGTTCAATATCAGATCTGACTTCCTCTAATTCCTTTTGACGTTCCGGCTGATATTCCTCTTTACGAAAAATGAGGTAATATGTTTCCTCATTGACATCAGTTTCGAAAACAGTATCGGTCATTTCCCCAATTTCCATTTCAAAAATTGCGTCAATGAATTCAGACCAACTCGGCGATGCATTTTTGCTAAAGAGTGGCGTGTTGCCTGGATCCTCCAGATTAGCACCCGGTCCGTTTGCAAATTTCTTTTCCTCAGAAAGCTTCTTTGCCATTTCTGCTATATCTGTGCCGGCTTTAATCTGGTCCAAAGTTTCATTAGCTAAGTCTTCATCATCAAGCGTAATACAGGTTGCACGCACCTTAGCCGCTTCAATGTATTCACTCTTGTGATCCTCATAATATACCTTGAGGTCTTCATCAGTGTAAGACACTTTAGCATCAACTTCTATTTCGGTAAGTTTTTCAACCATGAGTTGATGGGTATAATCGTCCAATTTTTTAAGGTGTTCGAGGAGTTTGTCAAAACCTGCATCCTTCGCTTGGAGCAGTTTGAGTTTTTTATCAATATAATCCTCTAAGTATTCTGCTTTACCCGCTTTATTCACATAATTTCGCTGACGGTGAGACGGCAATTCGGCAATAGCTGCTTCTAATTCAGCGAGCGAAATCTGGTGGAATTCACCATTCCACTTGTACTCTGCTATAATTATCTGACTCTTTTCTTCCGCAGATTCGTGGTTATCGGAACGGACAAGAGACCAAGTGAGCAGACAAGTTGCAACAACTGCTGTGACAACAACAATAAATTTTTTCACTTTGGAATTCTCCTTTCAATATTATTGAGGTAGTCATCTACCTCACGTTTACAAACATATTCAATCGGTTACAACAAATATAGTTAAAATTCGTTGCAATTCAGTTAATAACTTTTTTCCAGTTAAATTTTCTATACCGACCAACAGTTGTGCTGGTGGTCGTAATTCAAGTTGTGGGTTTTCGCGTACTGCCTCAACAAACTGCACCACATCTATACGGGGTTTGTGTTCATCAAAGGTCACTTTAATTCGATTTCCACCCGCGACAATCGCTGTGATACCGAGTTTCTGGCAGAGTTGTTTGATGCTTGAAATTTCAAGCAACATCTCAACAGGTTCGGGTATATCTCCGTATCTGTCTTTAAGTTCGTTAGTTAGTTCACGTTTATCTGTATCAGTTTTTAGAGCAGAAATTCTCTTATAGATAGAAATCTTTTGGCAACTGTCAGGAATATAGTCGTCGGGAAGAAATGCTTCAATAGGTAAATTGATACTGATTTCAATATCTTCTTCAACCTTTTCACCTTTTAACTTTCGGACAGCCTCATCAAGTAGTTTGCAGTAGAGTTCGTAACCAACATTTGTGATATGTCCATGTTGTTGTGCACCGAGGATATTCCCTGCCCCCCGTATTTCCAAATCTCTCAGTGCGATTTTGAAACCGGAGCCGAGGTCTGTAAATTCTTCTATGACACGAAGTCGTTTCTGTGCACCTTCCGTAATCGGTTTATCTTGTGGATAGAAAAGGTAACCGTAAGCCTGTTCATCGGCACGCCCAACTCGCCCGCGCAGTTGATATAGCTGTGCTAATCCGAAAGCATCAGCTCGATTTATCATGATGGTATTAACGTTAGGAATATCTAATCCGGATTCAATTATCATGGTGCAAACAAGGATATCATGTTTGTGACGCACAAATTCTAACATAACACTTTCTAACTCGCGTTCTGGCATTTGTCCGTGGGCGATAGCAACGCGCGCATGCGGAACAAGTTCTTGAATGGTTTTGGCAATTATAGTGATATTTTGGACACGGTTGTGGACGAAAAATATCTGTCCGTTTCTCGCTAATTCATTCACAATAGCGTCTTGGATGACCTTAGTGTTGTATGGCATGACATGCGTCTGAATCGGCAACCGATTGGCTGGAGGCGTGTTAATTATGCTGAAGTCTCTGATACCAACAAGAGACATGTGCAAAGTGCGTGGAATCGGCGTGGCTGTAAGCGTCAAAACGTCTACTGTCTCTTTAAACTGTTTGATCTTTTCTTTATGTTTTACACCGAAACGATGTTCTTCGTCAACGATTAATAATCCAAGATTGTTAAAAGAAACGGTCTCGGAAAGCAGGGAGTGCGTCCCAATGACGATATCGACGGTGCCGTTTGCGAGTCTCTCTTTAACCGATTTTATCTCCTTTTGGCTGCGAAAACGGTTTAACATTTCAACATGAATAGGAAAAGGTTTGAACCGTCTTTCAAAGGTGTCGTAGTGTTGCAATGCGAGAATAGTTGTTGGCACAAGGAGCGCGACCTGTTTTTCAGCCATTACCGCCTTGAATGCGGCGCGCAATGCAACTTCTGTCTTACCATAACCGACATCTCCGCAGATCAGGCGATCCATTGGTCTTTCAGTTTCCATATCAGTTTTAACGTCTTCAATGGCTTGGAGTTGGTCATCTGTTTCTTGGAAAGGAAAGAGTGCTTCAAATTCGCCTTCCCACGGCACTTCTGTCGGAAAACTATAACCCGTGTTTGCTTGCCGAGCAGCATATAGTTTAAGCAGTTCGCCTGCCATTTCTTCAACAGCAGCTTTAGCACGTCCCTTTTTCTTTTCCCAAGATTTACCACCAAGATAGTCTATACGCGGTTCGTAGGACTCATCTTTATTTCCGATATACTTTTGGACAAGATCGACTTGGTAGGTTGGAACATAGAGTTTATCCTCTTCCTTGTACCGCAGGATTAGAAAATCCTGTGATTGTCCATCAATATCCATGCGGCGGATGCCTTCGTAAATCGCAATACCGTGAGAAACGTGGACAACGTGGTCACCTACTTTCATATCTACGAGGCTTAAAAGTGGTGCCCCGCTTTTGTCCCGTTTTGGCGACACAACCCGCCGCTGACGAGTACCAAAAATTTCACTTTCTGAGATAACAACAAACTTCAAAGATTCACTTAAAAAACCTTCAAAGATAAAGCCTACAGATACGGAAATTTGCTCAGGGGGTAAGTCACGTTCGATTAACATTTCTAAAACGCGTTTAGATTGTTGTGGCGTTTCACAGAAAACGTTGACAAAATATCCTTTAGTGGTCCATCTTTTGATGTAGTCAATAACCATTTGGTAGTTGCCTCTACCAAGTCCAAGCGGCTGTATATCAAAATGTAGTTCCGAAATATCCGTGGTTTGCTTAAAACTGTCGGCAATCTTTTCATTTTCTTGCTCGGATGCAGGAGACGCTAAAGAAATAGAGATATTAAGATAATTCTCCAATTCAGATTGAAATGTATCGGGAGCAACAAGTAAACTATCAAGGGACGGCATTAGTTTTCCTTCTGCCAATTTCCTATCGTATATCTCTTGCAGTTGTTCTCGCATCTGTTCTGCTTCTCGTGTTTGCCACCGAGGTTCAACTGTGACAACAATTGTTTCGTCTGGTAGATAATCAGTCAACAACTCTGTTTGCGGAAATAGCATGGGTAAGAAAGCTTCAATCCCATCAATCTCTATTGGCGGTTCCTCCAGGACATTCAAACTTTTTAGCTGTGCTTGCTGAAGACAATTTTCTATAAGCTGCGTCATTTCTCGAATGGTGTTGATGAAATTAGTAGAATTGTTAGTTTCTTTCATCAGTTGTTCGGTTTGCGATTTCCAGTACGGCATAGAGACATCAGCAAGACATATCTCGGACATCGGCGTGATAACAACGGAAGTATCCTGCTCTATTGAAACTTGCGAGGTTGGGTCAAACAGGCGGATATCGTCCAGTTCATCTCCAAAAAAATCCAGTCGTACCGGTGCATCGGCGGTAAGCGGATAAATATCAAGAATATCCCCTCTGTGCGCAAATTCTCCCTTTACTTCAACCAACTCAACCTGTCGGTACCCGCTGCGAATAAAAAATGTAATCAGTTCGTGGAACGCTATTTCATCACCGATTTTAAGCGTGCGACATGCTGAAGTTAATGTCTCACGTTGTGGAAGTTTATAAGATAATCCGCGAACTGTTGTGAACACAACACGCTGCGCAGTAGACGGACTATTTTGGGTAGCAAGATGATGAAGACAGCGCATTCGATCAACAACGATTTTTTTGCTTGGTACGGCCCCTTCAAAAAGTGTATTCTGCCACGCAGGAAAAAGATGTAGGCCGTTTTTTGAGGTTGCAAGTTCGGTATTGTCATTTTCGACGTTGTGGTTCTGAAATGCGCGCACCTCTTCCAATATTTGTTCTGCTTCACGATGTGAAGGAAACACAACGAGGAAAGAGTTATTTGGAAAATCTTCTATTAAAGTCGCTAAGAAATAAGAAGTTGAAGCGTTGCGTAACCCTCTGAGCCACGGGGGGTTTTCTTCATTCTTAAGACATTCAATCAGTTTCTGATAATTTTTTGTATTTCGTAAAAACTCTTGCACGAACTGTTCCCTGTTGCTCGGTAGCACAATTAAAATCTGTGTCCGTTTGTCTTGTCTGATAACCGATGGTTCACCTTATAAATTCAATTTTTTTAAGGTTAGCTTTCATTTTACCAATTTTTATTTCTGCTTCAATTCTGACAGGAATGTGGCGCGGGTCATCGGTTAACCAAAGTTGATAACCGTGTGATGTACGTACCACAAGTGTTCTGACACGCCCTAAGCCTTTGACTTTTAACACTTCTCCCTGTTTTACACTAATAGTCACTTTTGCGACCTTGGCTTTGCTAATTAGCGGGAAGAAGTAAGTATTGCCTGGTGTCAACTTCTTACATCGGAGAAAGTATATCATAGAGAGTTCATCTTGTGTGCCGAATGGTATCTCAATTATCTTTTTCTCACGTTTCTCCGGTTCATCTTGCCTATTCTGTGAGATTTTCTGATATTCCGCCTCGTCATCACGAAAATTGATCTCAACACGCGCTCTATATTTTTTATCTTGAAGTTGATTTCTGAAACTAAGCGGATAAAACCCTACAGTATTCAGAAAAGTAGACTGACGGTTCTGAAAACGGTGTATCCTGGAGGCAACAGCACCTGTTTTTGCTTGAGAGGTAATATGGTATACGCTTTTCCTGTTAAACAGCAGTTTTTTCTCAATATGGTCAATTCGTTCTCCAGCAGAAACAGGCACCCATGATACTTTGATGTTGTATGTTAATTTTTCACCAACTCTTAGTGGCTGTACCGAAACGTCTTCAACGTCAACAAGTGGAATTTCTCCTTTTATCTGATTTTTCGGCGAGGCGTTTTCAGATATCGCTTTTTGCGAAACAATTTCAGATAGAGGTAAACCAATTCCTATTAATAAAATGACTATTGATAAGCACTTCACATAATCCACATTAATGACTCCAGGGATATATCAACCTATTGCGTATAAAAAATGGTGTTCAATTGTGAAGTGCCATGACAAGCAAGTGCAAGCGGAAAACTATTCAACCATAATAGCAAACGCACTAAAACCGATGTGTAAAAACAAGCGCATGCATTCCACGTTTAGTTTGTTGCATTTGCACAGAAATTCTTCGATTATTATAATCTTCTGCTGTTTTTGATGCGTCAAGGATATTCCAAATATGTAACCCGATGCCTGTGATAAGGAAAAGTGTTCCGCGAATACTATGATCTGACATTCTTGCGTTGACCTGGTCTTTGGTCAAGAAATTGCTTGTCCTTTCATCATAGAATCCTGTTCCAAATGTATGGTGGTTTCTATAATGTAGCGCACGGGCGATGTTATAACTTGCTAAAGAAAAGACACCTATCTCTGCTGTAAGAAAGAGCGTGGCTTTGAGATAGTTTTCGGAATAAGCCTGCCCTAAACCGGGCATTGATGCCGATAACAGCGATGCTTTCAGCGAACTTCGTTCTGGATAATATTGGTCTGCATGCTTTCGAAATAACGGATACATCTGTTCAGTTTCGGCATCTTGTGTCGCGCGTGATGCCTTCAGTTCCGCAATTCGCTTCTTTTTTGAAGGTTGTTGCTCTACTGATGATGCCTCTATTTGGATGTAAACTGTAGATAAGAAAACAAATAACAAAAGAATTAGGTATTTTTTCACAGTAACTCCTTCCTGTTTGCGCCCTTAAAACATCTGATTATCTATAATAGCTTATAATAACGTGAACTCGGTCCAAGCAATTTTGTACCGCAAACTGTTAGTTTGCGTCACACGGATGCATAAACTAAAGTTTGTGGGACAAAACACGGTTAGAAACTACACCTACCGTTATTATTAGATGCGACTTTTCTTAACGGGACAGCGCAGGTGCTAATTGAATATTTTCTGGCTCGGTTTGATATGCCCAGTCAAATTCTACAGCATCATCGAATAGTTTACGCACATGAATTTTAGCATAGTTTCCATCAGCGGTATAAATGGCATAGATATGCCCTTCAAACAACTCAATAAATTCGGTTGTATAACCAAATTCTGGTACAACATCAACACTGTCAAAGTTTTCGTGATACCCTAAATCTTGCATTTCAGTTTCGTTGTCTGAATAGAGGACTCTAATATTGCGCTCTGTGTCAAGTCCAAAAAAGATATCGGTGTTTCTATCACCCCAATCGATAGCGCCTCTGTGTGGCTGTGAGAAGTCAAAACCGCTGCGATCCGGTGCAAGCTGGTAATCGTCTAAAGTGATGTTTCTGCCTTCTGGTCGTGGTGTATCCCAAGCGTTTTCGGGGCTGCGGTCACTCACATTACCATTTGCATCGTAAGCAGAAACGAAATAGTAGTAAGTTCTTCCGTTCCGTACATCCCTATCTGTATAGTGCGTAGTTCCGGCAAGAATATCAGCAATTGCTTCAATATTTCTGTTGTTTTCTCTGCGCCATACAGTGTAACCTTCCAAGTCAGATTCGGCATTCGGGTACCACTCAATGCGGACGTACTCATCACCTGTGATCGTTCTGACACCTCGCGGAACCGCAGGCGGTTCAAGGTCAACATAGTTATCATTGTTGTCAGCGTCAATATAACATCCAATTAGCATTACCATAAGGAACACACACAGAGATTGGACTATGAGTCCTTTTATTTTTTTCAACATTTTTGGTCTCCTGTTGTGAAATCTAATATATATCCAAGTGTAACGCTAATCTTATGCTCTATGTTGACATGATTATTATACTACCATTAAATTCGTAAAAATGCAAGGTGGATTTAATGAAGCCAACCCATTATTTTTCTTGCTTTTTTTTAATAATTAGGTTATCATCTCTATAATTTGATTTATAGTGAACTTTGAAATTATTGACACACTTTGATTAACCTGTTTTGGAACATAACGGATAATAGAATTTGTAGCACAACCTGTTAGTTTGTGCATCTTAGTCCGCAACCTAAATGAAGATTAAGAAAATAAATCGGTAATTTGGCGAGGTTAGGAAACCTCGCCAGCAGAGGCTTGCACATGACTTGTGTAGATGGGAAATTACCGAATTAATAAGTTAATCTTCATTTAGGTTGTGCATGTTAGTCCTTGCCGGTTGTCTGAATCGCGGATTTCACGGAGGACACAGAGAATGCGGAAGGCGGTGTTGGGACTCCCAAACGCCTATCCAAAATTTACCCCAATCGCTTGAAAAGGAACTTATCTTGCCAAACCCCCATCCGCGTTCTCTGTGTCCTCCGCGATTCAGAGAAAAGAAAAAGGCAGATACCCAATACGGATACCTGCCTGTGTTCATTCGGGGACAGCGCGCGCCTGTGTTCATTCAGGTACGACTGGTGTTTCCACCACATCTGTGTGCGTGCCAACCGCACCGAAGACATCGCGACAACGCGTGTCGCACAAATCCCATTCCTCACCACACTCGCCATACTCAACGGTATTGAATCCAGTCACGGGATCCCTTACTTGCCGAAGTGCCTTGCGCCGCGTGCAGATGCGGGTCCTGTGGTACTCATTCGGGTCCATCGGCTGCGTCGTACTACACGACCAATACTTGCGGCTGCTTATACACCAGCGGCGATGTTCTTCGCGATCCGCTACCGGCTGCGTGCAAGAGGCATTTCCACACTGGAAAGTCGGGAACACACACGTATGCGTCTGACACGCATAATAATTCGTGACCGTGCAAGAATGAAACCACCCGTTTGTCACGGTACAACTCGCTTGCAACGAATGATCCCCCGACACTGATGTCTCGTGAACCCCACACGCATGGTAAGACGACGTAGAGGGCGTTGTCGGTGTCGGCGTTGTGGGCGTTGTCGTCTCGCTATCCACCGTCACCGTATAACTATAAGTGGTTGTTGACCCATAGCCGGTGCCAGCATCATTATACGCATAGACAAGCGCACTGACGGTGTAAGAACCAGACGCATCGGATGGAAACGTATAACTCATCGACAAATTTGTCAACGACGGGCCACCACTAAACCACTGGGAACTGCCATTCACATACAGATACGCACCATAAATCGCAGTATTTCCGAGAGTCACCGTCGCCGTATGCGAAGAACCGGCCGTGACAGTGTAAGAACCATCCGACGGCGACATCCCCGGAGACAAAGAGGCTGTACCACCACTGCTACTATGGCTACTCGCATTCGGGCAATATTTACTCCCGTCTATGCAGTCACTACAATTCGGACTTTCGTCTATCAACGAATCGAGATCAACAGGGTTGGGGCCATTCACGGACCTTGCCGGAGGTGTTAACGTCCCCGACCCATGTGCCATTCCGACCGACCCATGTACCCTTTCGGACATCGCACGATACCCTTTTCTATACTTTCCATTAGTATACGCATATATAGGTTCATATTTATGCACACCTGATGACTTCACACATTTTCGGTATTTGGCACCGCAAACAGCTAACACCTTGCCTGAGAAACTGAGGCCATATTTCCAATAGGTGACGTTCTTCCCGCAATAGAGGACCTGATGTTGTTTGTATTCCTTATTCTTACCATCACACGTCCAATGCTTAACACCGCACCCTGCAGGACTGACCGTCTGTCCACAAGTTGTTTTGTGGTTATTTGCTGCAGCATCGCTTAATCCATCAAGACCTACGTCATTAGAACTGAAGATAACACCACAACTATTCCTACACGGTAAACGAACCTCTGGGATGGGGGAATAGTAGTCAGGGACATGTTTGGCTATTCTTTTCTGACTTGTTGCTGAGTTGTAGTTTGTCAGTGCTGTATCTCTATCAGAGACTCTTTGCTCCAGTATCTTATTCAAATCATCGAAGTAGATAATGGTTGCGAAAATAGAAGCCTCTAATTGAAATAATCTATTCACGGGTCCCTGAATTGTGACCGTGCCTTTACTAACATCCAAAGGCGACCACATAGAAAGTGCTGTAGAAAGCCCCATCCCCGTAATGGTGTTATATTCCACGATGTAACCGTGCCACCATGTCCTTAACTGAGACATCTTGTCGTTTGCCTCTTTAATTGCTGCTTCAGCATCTTCCAAAGCCTTTAAGAGTTCTGCTGCATTCTCAGCTGAACCCTCAATCGCGTTAAAGTAGCCAAATAACAACAGACACGTGAATAGAGACAAAAACGTAACCATCAAACATTTTTTCATCGGGTACCTCCTCTATGGATCAAATGGCTCTGGTATAGGCATTATAATAAGGTTTGGCAACGGTTTTTCTTGCAAATGTAAAATAAAACGCCAGTTCAAAACCTTAAAAGCTTTTCTAGCAGTGGCTTCATGGATAAACTGTTCCCGCAAGATCGCATCCAGAGCTGCATCTAAGGCTTTTGCTTTATCACTTCCAATGGGTGCTTCTAAAAATGCGTCCCGGCGTTTTTCAACCTCAGCATCAAACGATTTTGCTTTTGCATCGGATGCCTTCATCAATTCACCCAACTCCTCTTGCGTCATGAGCTTGAGTTCTGAATACTTCGGCACATCGTCAGAAGCAGCAACCTTGTCGTAAAGAGACTTACCTTCATAGACAGAGGGTCGAAAAGATTCCGTTTGGGATGTTGGATTTTCCGAATGTGGTTCGTGCGGCGGATCGTTTTGTGCGATTGGCATTTCGTGCCAGTGGTCTCCGTGCCATTCCCATTCAAAACCTTCTTGGGCAGGGCCAGGCGGTTTATTGCCCACGTCTGGTTGTTGGACCAGGTGCTTGTTGCGATCTTCCGATAGTTTTTCTGCCTCGGCAGCCTCTTCTTTGAGTTGCCGAATTTCAGCACGATTGAGCACTGTCATAAATACAAACGCCGTGCAGAGCAGTATCACGAGGACACCGAGTCCCCATGTCAGTTTTTTATACATGTCAGTTTCTCCTCTCTTTTGCTGCATCTATTGGGCAGCGTGGGGTTAAATTCACATCCGGACAAGTCGGTCTTTCGTCATGGGGGACGCATTCCGATCTGATCCGATTTGGACAAATCGGCTTGGGCCCCCGAGGGACGCATTCCGATCTGATCCGTTGACAATCTTGGGTGTCTGTCTGTGTGGCATCTATTGTGCCAAGCAGCAGACCGCTTGCGATAATAAATATAGCTACGAAAATGAAGGTGAGAAGTGATTCGTAGTACTGTCTCATCTTATGCTCCTTTTTATTGTATCATGAAGGAGGTTAATTGTTTAGACAGGCCTACAAGGGCAGGTGAAATAAGAAAGTTTTGCTATCCTTGTAGGGGTAGCTGGTCTCTATTATGCATTGATAAAAACGGAGTTTTCATGCTACAATAAAAACCAGCGCTGTCGTGGACGTTCCAAATACACGGCAGTGCTAAGCATCGGCAGTGTTAAGAAAAAGGCACACTGTCGGTGCATTGATTAGCACCCCCCGACGTTAAAAATACACGTATTTACCGCGAATTTCCAACGTCAATTACATATTGTACAACAATACATAATAAATGTCAAGAAATTGTGTGAATTTTTTAACATCTTATCGCATAATATATAAAAAATGCGATAAATTGTCAAAAAATCTGCACATTTTTATAACATTTATTATATTATAACACAATACGTGAAAAATGTCAAATTAAATTTTAAAAAAAATTACATTATCTGAAATTGTGGCATTTTCCAAGATAGAACATCTGTTTTTTCCGTCCTCTTGTGAAATTCGCAATTCTGACAATAACGGCGCGTTACATGAAGTCTTTACGTATTCAAACCTTTACCATCTTTTTTATTTTGACATATCACTCGTTTTTTGCTAAACTTAAAATAGGTACATTGTAGAAACTACAACGTGATGAATCTGCTGGGACATCCTTACGCGCGTTTTCGCTAACCTTACCATACTCCTAATGAACACGTCAACGAAAGGACAGGTTCGTTTAATCGTTTGAAACAGATAAGACAGACCCTCATTCTTCCGGTTGCTGTACTGCTGAGTCTCTTTATCTTAGTTGAAGTCAACTATCCGTTACTAAAACCTCAATCTGCGTTAGCCTTCTTCGCGATGTTGGGGTTAATAGTTGTCTTTTTGAAGTATCCGCTCCATCCCCGTTTTGCAGAAAACCGATTTTGCCAGATTCTTGATTTTGTGCTTGTCGGCAGTGTCATAATCTGTTTCGGTTATGTTGTTCTTCAAACGGAACCTATTTTTGAACGAATATGGTTGAATGGTAAATTTCTCGGTAACCGCGCATCCGCAGAACATATTTTGGATTACTACATAGCTGGCATCGGGCTTATCTTGATTCTTGAAGCTACCCGCCGGGCAATAGGTTTAACGCTCCCGCTGCTCACAGTTGTATTTCTGCTCTATGCCTTTTTCGGGCAGTTTATGCCTGACTGGTTGTTTCAACATCGCGGGCATTCCTTGAAACGCGTTTTAGGTCAAACTTTTTTACATGGCGGTGTATTTGGTGTTGCCCTGCGAGTGATGTTCACTTATGTGTTCCTGTTTGTCTTGTTTGGTGCTTTTTTGGAACGGACAGGTGCTACGGGCTACATTTTGAATTTGGCGAAAAAGATATTTGGCACAAGTGCTGGCAGTCCGGCAAAAGTCGCAGTGATCGGTAGCGGCATGATGGGTTCCTTATCCGGGTCAGCTGTGGCAAATACAGCGACAACGGGCACATTTACAATTCCATTGATGCGGAGTGTAGGTTTTAAACCAGCAATTGCAGGGGGGATCGAAGCAGCAGCAAGTTCCGGCGGCGCATTAGTGCCACCCATTATGGGGGCCGCAGCTTACATGATGTTAGAAATCGTTGAGCCGTCTGTCACCTATCTCGAAATTATCAAAGCAGCCTTACTTCCAGCGATTCTGTACTATACCGCGCTGTTACTCATCGTTCATTTTTATGCAAAGCGAATTGGCAACACAACCGCAAAACAAACCGAAGCCGCTGAAACCGCTGAAGAAAACGCACCTATAGAAAAATTGCCGAAGATGCAAGGCGTAGTATTCTTTGGGGCATTTGTTACACTCATTCTATTTCTGTTGAAGTTGCCGGGGGCAGCCGCAAGTGAAACTGCAAACAACCCTTGGATATTAACAAGTCTGGGATTTATTTTACGGGCATCCACACCGTTCCGTGCTGTGAGTTGGAGTCTCCTTGTCGTATTAGTTATCAGTCTATTTCATCGACAGACCCGTGTAGGAATTTCTGGTATTTTAAAATCTATGGAAAACGCTGCACATAGTGGTGTTTCACTGGTAGCTGCTGCATCCTGTGTCGGAATTATTTTAGGGGTTGTTACACTAACCGGGGTCGGTTCAAAATTGCTCAGTGTTCTATTACCTCTGGCAAAAACGAATTTAATTTTAGCACTGTTCCTGCTCATGATCTCCACAATTATTTTGGGGATGGGACTTCCATCATCAGTCTGTTATCTATTGACAGCAATCTTAGTTGGAGAAGCCCTGCTTGACTTAGGCGTAGTCCCACTTGCAGCACATTTTTTTATCTTTTATTTTGGGATGATGTCGATGGTCACACCGCCTGTTGCGCTTGCTGCGTATACCGCTGCAGCAATTGCAGATGCCAACATCATGAAAACTGCGTTCGCAGCGTTTCGGTTTGCACTTGTAGGTTTTGCGTTGCCTTATGCGTTTGTGCTACGTCCCGAATTACTGTTGCTCAACACGGATGGCGGTAATCCAGAAATATGGGCGGTTCTTATAAACCTTTTACCGACATTGGCAGGGACTGTTATTCTTGCAGCGAGCATAGCAGGATATGCCTTTAGGAAATTTTTATTGTGGGAACGGTGTCTAATGTTCATGGCAGTACCAATCCTCTTTTTTGTACCTACTGAGATGAACTTCATGTGGTTACATGGCATAACACTGCTTGCAAGTGTTTTTATCTTTTACTATAATTGGCGTAAAGAGGCGGTAAACCATGAAACCTACACTTAGATGGGTTCTTTATAGTTTGTTGTTAGTGCTGTTTATTCTTCACAACGATTTTTGGTTCTGGGAGACACCACAACTTGTTTTGGGATTGCCTGTGGGATTGCTTTACCACATTGTGTTTTGCCTTGCTGCATCTCTGCTTATGTTCTCCTTAGTCAAATTCGTATGGAGGGAAAAATGATCATAGCGGTCATCATCATCTATTTGGCTTTAGTACTGAGCATAGGTGTTCTCAGTCATAAGTTTTTCCAAAAAACTGGCGAAGACTATTTTGTGGCGAGCCGTAACATTAGTTGGTTTATGCTGCTAATGTCACTCTTCGGGACACACATGACAGCGTTTTCTATCCTCGGTGCATCCCGTGAGGCTTACCACAGAGGTATCGGTGTTTTTGCTCTAATGGCATCTTCATCCGCAATTGTTGTGCCTTGTGTATTCCTCTTTATTGGCACACGCCTATGGCAGATCGGAAAAAGATTTGGCTATATAACACAAGTACAATACTTCCGCGATCGATGGGAATCGCGTGGTTTAGGTTTACTCATTTTCATCGTACTCGTGTTGCTTCTTATTCCCTACTTGCTTATTGGCGTAGTAGGAGGCGGTGGAACCTTGGCTACAATTACAGAGGGCACGATTCCGCAATGGTTAGGTGGATTACTAATTTGTGCTGTTGTTCTCTGCTATGTAACTTATAGTGGGATGCGTGGCACAGCGTGGGTTAATACGTTTCAAACGCTTGTTTTCATGATACTTGGAGGCATTGCTTTTGTAATCATCATAAATCGTATGGGTGGATTTTCCAACGCGCTTTCAAAAGTTGACACAAGTTTATTGATGCAGGCTAACCATATCAAACCGTTAGAACTTTTGACATATACCTGTATCCCACTCTCTGTTGGCATGTTTCCGCATATCTTCTCACACTGTCTGACTGCGAAAGATGTCGGCACGTTCCGCTATCCAATTATTTTCTATCCGATCTGTATTGCAATTGTTTGGATTCCAAGTGTGCTACTTGGGATATTGGGCAATGTAGATTTTCCGAGTTTGCAGGGTCCAGAAGTTAACACAGTATTAATTGAGATGATTCGTCAATACGCACCTGGCATTTTATCGGGCTTTTTAGCAGCGGGTGTGTTTGCAGCAATTATGTCTTCATTAGATTCGCAATCACTTTCTCTTGGAAGCATGTTCACCCACGATATTGTTCGTCCTTACCTGAGAAAACGTGGACACGAACAGATGTCTGAAAAGCAGCAGGTCCGGGTTGGACGACTATTTGTAATTTGTATCCTCTGTATTACCTATATCATTTCTCTAATTGCTACACCGAGTATTTTTAAGCTCGCAATTTGGTCATTCACAGGTTTTGCTGGACTATTTCCGATAGTAGTCGCTGCTCTGTTTTGGAAACAAAGTACGAAGCTGGGTGTTCTCACATCAATCGTCAGCGTAATTCTATTGTGGTTGTACTTTTTTCTACAGAATTGGCAGACATCTGGCTATACTGTTGGCGGAACCGGAATTATGCCTGTTGCTGTAATCATCTTAGTGTCTTCAGTAACCTTGATTCTTGTTTCTCTATTTACAAAACCGCCATCTTCAGAAACAATTGAAAAATTTTTCCCCAATTGATGACTTAGGGAGATTGACAAGTTTACACAATTAATCTTGGCGAAAAGTTAAAACATGAAAGTTGCTTATATCACAGCAGGCGCTGCAGGAATGTATTGCGGTACCTGTATCCATGACAATACCGTCGCGACAGTACTAAAAAAACAGGGACATAACGTTGAATTGATTCCAACATACACACCTACCCGAACAGATGAAGAAAATGTGAGTTTGAATCGTGTTTTTTTTGGTGGCATCAACGTATACCTTCAACAAAAACTATCTATCTTTCGGCATACACCTTGGGTATTTGATAGACTTTTGGATAATCCATCATTATTAAACGGATTAGCACGTTTTAGTGGTTCAACAGACGCTCGCGATTTGGGTATGTTGACGGTATCTATGCTCAGTGCTGAGCAAGGGTATCAAAAGAAGGAATTGGAGAAATTGGTCAAATGGCTTCAGGTCGACAACCAACCGGACATCGTCTATTTGACGAATTCCATGCTTGTCGGTTTTACGAGAGAAATAAAAAAAGCTTTGGATGTCCCGGTTGTGTGTGGGCTTCAAGGTGAAGATATATTTCTTCGTGATTTGATTGATCCGTACAAAACTGAGGCTTTAAGCCTACTGGCAGAACGTGCAGCAGATGCTGATGGGTTTGCCGCACCCTGTAACTACTATGCCCAATTTATGGCAGAGGCGTATCTAAAAGTCCCTGTTGATAAGATTGATGTTGTGCCACTCGGTTTGAACTTGGAGGGACACGGAAATTTGGATGAAAAACCGGGGCCTCCTCCCCTCAAAATCGGTTATTTGGCGCGCATCTGTCCTGAAAAAGGGTTGCATCTCTTAGTTAATGCGTTTTATACGTTGACTAAGGAGTTGGGAGCGGATAACATAGAGCTGCATGTTGCGGGATATCTTGGTAAAAAGGATGAACCGTATTTTGAGGAGTTAGTTAATCAAATTCACGCATGGGGATTGCAAGATAGTTTTGTACATCACGGAGAAGTAACACGTTCACAAAAAATAGATTTTCTGAACCGTCTGCATGTTTTTTCTGTTCCCACAGTTTACCGTGAATCAAAAGGACTATCTATACTGGAAGCACTTGCGAATGGGGTGCCAGTTGTTCAACCTCAGCATGGATCATTTCCAGAGATGGTGAAAGCAACCGAAGGTGGAATTTTGGTAGAACCTGAATCTTCTGAAGCGCTTGCCGAAGGTATATTGCAACTATTCCGAGCCCCTTCAAAACGGAAGCAATTAGGAACAACTGGGAAGACTAACGTACATCAAAAATTCAGTGATGTCATCACCGCACAGCAGCTGATGAAAGTGTTTGAAAAGTATCTTTAACGTTTCCAATATTTGCTGTGCTTTTTCCGTTCTTCATACCTATAAACTGTAAATTCTGTACTATTTTTTCGAACGACATAAAACATGTATGTCGGCAAAAGCAAAGGAGATAAATTATGGTTAGAACATGGCTTATTTTTGTTGTCATGACTGTGGCATCATGGGGACTCTACGGTGTTTTTCTTCACAAAGGTCAATTGTCTATGGAAGACGCTGTGCATGGACGTTATAAAGCGTTCCTCTTTGTAGGTCTTGCGTATCTATTGGTAGCTGTTATCGGTTCGGCACTCATGCTTATTGTAAACGGTGCTGAATGGTCATTTACTGGGAAAGGCGTATCTTGGTCTTTTCTTGCAGGGGTTGTTGGGGCAATCGGCGCGTTTGGTGTTTTACTTGCATTCGGTGCAAAAGGCAGGCCTGCTGTGGTGATGTCAATTGTTTTTGCGGGTGCACCAATAGTGAATGCTATTGTCGCAACACTGTCCCATCCACCTGAAGGGGGTTGGGGAGCTATCCGATGGCAATTTGTGCTTGGCATTTTGCTCGCGGCGGCTGGTGGGTGTCTCGTAACATTTTTCAGACCCGGTTCTTAGCATGCGTAAAAGTTTACCGCTGAAATCCTGATTTATTTTATGGTTACATAGTAGCATAATCTGTTAGATTGTGCCTCAGTAGTGTTCAAGTAATTATAGGTTGGACTATAACACCTTTCATCTGTCGAAAAAAGTAGTGCCGAATTGATGTTTGTAGGATCTACGGACACATCTGAAACCGTGTTATCTTTTGATCTTTCCAGTGCCGCATCTTAAAGCAAAGTACTATCCTTTTCGGACAATAATGTCTCTAATATATAGGAAAAGGAGAAATTGTTTCATGAGTGTAGAAGAACTAAAAGATGCGGAAGATGCGGAACTGATAATTGCGGTGCTTGCAGACAATCTTGAAGCATTTGATGAATTGGTGCTTCGGTATCAGCGAGCGATGTTGACCGTAGCACAACAAATCGTTCGGAATCCAACAGATGCGGAAGATATTGTCCAAGACGCTTTTCTCCTCGCTTTTGAAGCACTACCTCAACTTGATAATCTGAATCGGTTCGGTTCCTGGCTTTATTCAATTACACGTAACCGGGCACTACGATTCATGAAACGAGTGAGTAGGTTTCAACTGCATGAGGATATAGACGCAGAATTGCAAGTAGAAGCAGACCCCGCTACTTCTGATCCAGCAAAAATTTTGGTTCAGCAATCCACTCATGAAGCCATTAGAGATGCCATTAATTCATTACCACCTGAATTTCAGGAAGTTATCAAACTTTACTATTGGGTGGATATGCCGCAGAAACGTATTGCAGAATTTTTGTCACTTCCCTTAACGACTGTAAAATGGCGGCTTCACAAAGCAAAAGATTTGCTAAAATCACTTTTAGAAAAACGAGGGTATGGAGAGATACTATAGACATATACTTTCGGAGTTTGTGCCTAATCTGAAACATCAACTGGAATAAAGCAAGTTTAACTTTATTATGAGGTATATCACATGGAACAGGAACGACAAAACGAGATTCGCGGACTCTTTCAGATACTGGAACAGACAGCGGAAATCGCTGAAGATGCGATATTGACAGAAACCTATAAAGATAGTGAAAGCCGATGCATTTCCCAATTTAACAAAGTTTTACAACGACTGGATGAGATGAATGTCGTTCCTAAGGATCTCTTTGATCCATTACAAGAGGATGCAGCTTTTAGCGAAATAAGTATTGCCTGCAATCATCTTGCAGCTTACCTAAGCGAGGGATTAGGAACATTATCCGATCTAAAAGGAATGATGACGAACATTCTTGGGAAAAAATTTATTGATGACGTAAGTGAAGATTTAAAGGAAGGAAAAATAGGCGTTCTGATTCGCAAATCTATGCCACAATTCCTCACAGAAGCTACATTGGACGATATAAAAGAATCATTCAATGTAGGTGAAGCGGGACAGTTAACATTGGTAACAGAACTTGGGAACATTGATATACAAACATCACAAAGCAACACTATTGATGTTACCGTCCGCCGTTCTGCGCAACTGAAAGCTGATAAACATGCCGTTGATATCCTTAAGGATTTTGATATAAATTTTGACCAGCAAGATAAAAACCTTCATATTGACGCGAAATTCAAAGGTAGCAAAAGGTATTGGGAGAAAATTACTGGTCGTTTTGAGGTCCATTTTGAAATAGGAGTGCCGCAGCGTTACGATGTTAATATGCAAACCGAAAACGGTGATATTTCTGTCGCGAATGTAGAGGGTAAAGTTAACGCCAAGACGATTAGTGGTGAACTACAGTTAGAAAATATCACAGGCCCAGTTATTGGATATACCTCCAAAGGTAATGCCAAACTGATAGGGTGTAAAGGAGATGTTTATCTGCAAACTACACAAGGCAACATAGAGGTTAATGAACACATCGGGACAATTAACACGATGACGTCTAAGGGACATCTTTTGCACACCAATGTCCTTGGGAATATCTCAGGACAAACCGCCAACGGAAATATAAAGCTTAGCCATTGCAAAGGTGGAGCGGAAGTCGAAACTACTGATGGCAATATAGAACTTGAAACCGATGGTACTGTTGCTGCTAAAACCGCTGAGGGTTTTATTGATGCCAAAATTTCTGGGCAGCTTCAAAAAGATTCTGTTTTAGGCGCGACCGGCGGTAATATCACTGTATCGCTCATCCCAGAGATTGACGTAAAAATTGATGCAAAAAGTAGTGATGGCAAAATCACAACCGAATTTCCGGTGACTGTGGTTGTCCAAGGATCGCTTAAAATCGGACAGTTGCAGGGGGACATCAACGATAGCGGCCCCCTTTTGACACTGCGCTGCGTTGGCGGTGACATTAACTTGAAACGTAGCAATATAGATGACAAAACATCATAAAATGTCCGTAAGTCCAATGCCATAAATGCATTCATTCAAGCCAGCGTAGTGTGTGCTGATAACACGCTGCAAGATATAGAAACCTACCCACATTTTCTCTATCTCATTGCAGAATAGGCAATCTTGCCAATTTTTACATATCCTCATGTAAAAAATTCCTTGCTTATAATATATGCAATTTGCTATAATGATGGATAAACTTGGAGTGTTAGAGTGCCCTGTACGTTCCAGAGAGCGTCCGGTGCCGATAATAAAAAGTTACAGAATCAAAAGGAGTAACAGTAATGAAAAGGTTGTCTATATGTTTTATTCTTTTAGCGCTGATAGTAGTAATAGGATGTGATGGTCAAAAAGATGAAGCAGAAAAACCCTCGCAAGAGGATACCCAAAAATCGTTAAAGATTGTTTGGGCAGAATGGGATCCAGCTAATTATTTACAAGAACTTTCTAAGGATTTTACCGCTGAAACTGGAATTGCTGTTGATGTAATACAGATTCCGTGGGGTAATTTTCAGGATAAGGTTTTCACCGCATTTGTTGGGAAGAGTGACCTTTATGATATTGTAATCGGAGATAGCCAATGGCTCGGTAGGAATTCGGTTGGCGGACACTACATAGATATGACTGATTGGATTAAAGAAAATATTGATGTCGATTCAATCTATGGTCCCGCGATGACCGCCTTTGCTGAATATCCCAAAGGTAGCGAAAAGTACTGGGCACTTCCGGCTGAAGTGGATGCAGCAGGTTATGTTTATCGGAAAGACCTCTTTGAAGACCCGAAGGAGATGGAGGCATTTCAAGAGAAGTATGGTTATGTGCTTGCACCGCCGAAAACTTATGCTGAACTCCGAGATATAGCTGAGTTCTTTACACGCCCTGAACAAGACCTATACGGCATTGCTACATGGTATAGCAAACAATATGACGGCATTACAATGGGATTCCAACAAGTGATGTGGAGTTTTGGTGCTTCTTACGGAGACCCTAAAGACTTTAAAGTTAAAGGACACCTTGATAGTGAAGATGCGATCAAAGCCCTTGAATTTTACACAGATTTGCTCAAATTCGCGCCGCCAGATGCCCCGAACTACTATTGGCAAGAGACTTTAAACGCCTATATTTCCGGTAAGGTTGCGATGGGTATGAACTATTTTGCTTTTTTCCCGGGTGTTGTTAACCCAGAAACCAATCCTCTCTCCCACGATAAAAGCGGATTCTTTGTCGCACCAGCTGGTCCAAAAGGACATTATATCAGTATTGGTGGTCAAGGTATGTCCATTTCTACTTATTCCAAAAACAAGGATATCGCAAAGCAATATCTGAAATGGTTTATGCAGAAATCTGTACAAGAAAAGTGGGCAAAATTGGGTGGGTTCACACCGCTCAAAGAAGTTTTGGAATCGGATACATTCAAAACAGCGACTCCATATAATGAAGCTTTTGCCGCAAGTTTTCCGTATCTTCGCGATTTCTGGGCAGTGCCGGAATATGCTGAACTGTTAGAGGTTTGTCAAACAAACTGGAGTGAAGCTATCACTAATATCAAATCTGCAAAAGATGCCCTCAATTCTATTGCCGGTAAGCATGAGGAAATCTTTGAGAACGCAGGTTACTACGACGATTAAGTTCATTGTAGCAATATAATTTATTTGGATTTTGGGATGGGCGCGCTATATAAGCGCGCTTTCCTGCTATAGTGCCTGCCGGGTGTTACAGACTAACAGCAAAAATATGCAGACCAACCGCTTCTCTCGTGGAATGAGCGATTATCAACTTAAGATGGCATTTATCATGCCGACGATGATCTTGCTCATTTTGATGAACATCTTTCCCCTCTTGTGGTCGCTCTATTTGAGTTTTTATCGTTACAAAGCCTCTATGCCAACAGCACCGAAATTTATCGGGGTACGTAACTATGCTCAGCTACTTACCGATCCTGAAATATGGGGTTATTTTCGTACGACTGCCTATTTTGTCCTTTTAGCCGTAACTGCCCAGTTTCTAATTGGGTTTGGTCTTGCGCTTTTACTAAATCGCCAATTCCGCGCAAAAGGCTTGGTGACAACACTGCTTCTACTTCCGATGATGCTATCTCCTGTAGTGGTCGGCCTCTTTTGGCAGTTTATTCTTTTTTCTGATAATTCCGGCTTGTTAAATTTTTTTCTTGATCCTATTCTCAAATCGCCTATTGGATGGACAACATCCCCCAATGTCGCGATGTTAGCAGTGGTCATTGTTGATACATGGATGTGGTCACCTTTTATGATGTTAATAGCACTTGCGGGGTTGAGCGCAGTACCAAAATACCTATATGAAGCTGCCGATGTAGATCGAGCCTCAGCCTGGTTTAAGTTCCGATGGATTACGCTGCCGTTAGTTTCTCCGCTGCTACTTATTGCCCTCCTGTTCCGAACTATGGACGCTTTCAAGATGTTTGACATCGTCTATGTACTAACAAACGAAGGCGGCCCTGGTAGGGTCACCGAAACTGTTTCAATGAACTTATACAAACTTGCATTTCGTAATTTTAATACAGGCAAAGCATGTGCTATGGCATATATTCTGCTGATTATAATCGTCGCCCTCAGCAATATCTATGTGAAATACCTAAATCGTGTTAAGGGGGAAGCATAAACCAATATGATAATCCATTCAGAGAAAAAGACATTTAGATACTTCTTGATGATGTGTTTAATTGTTCTCGCGGTGATTGTTTACATCCTTCCGATTTACTGGGTTGTAGTAACTTCACTGAAATCACCTGGCGACATCAATACCATAACTCCAAAGTTTTTCTTCAACATTTCCTTAGAAAATTATCGGAAGTTGCTACCTGAAGAGAATATGTCGAGCGTAACCTATCTCTTTATTGCACAGACACTGGGCGGATTATTCCTGTTCGCCTTATTTTCACTGGGGAAGCCTATAATGTCGCGTACCGTACTGATGAGAAACATAGGGTTAATATGTAATATTATCTTTGTTTTAACATGTATCTATAGTTTTTTCAGTACGCAACCCCTTCAGAGCCGATCGCAAGTAGATGTCCGTTTTCACTTTTTTACACTAATAGTTTGTAATATCGCAGCCTACCTTTTGTTTGTTCCGTGGAGGAAAGGTATATCTTCAGCAAACAACAATTCCGATGGTGATTTACCCGTTAACCTAAAGGAAAGGTTTGCATTTGTCATTCCAGTTATTTTTGCTACAATTGGAGTTTGTATTGCTTTGGCAAATGGCGGATCAAAGTATTTCTATCAGTTGCTCAATAGCATTATCGTCGGTGGCGGGAGTACTGTTCTTGCAGTTGGGTTAGGCACACTCTCAGCGTATGCCTTTTCTCGGTTCAATATCGCTGGCAAGGACGATCTGCTCTTTTTTATTCTGAGTACCCGGATGCTCCCACCGGTTGTGGTCGTAATTCCGATTTTTCTAATGTATAACGCACTTGGACTGCGAGATACGCATTTTGGCTTGATACTGCTATACACGACTTTCAATGTTTCGTTCGCTGTTTGGCTTATGAAGGGTTTCATTGATGAAATACCAAGGGAATACGAGGACGCTGCACTTGTTGATGGCTATACCCGCTTTCAGACTTTTTTGAAAGTTGTCCTACCACAATCTGTTACAGGAATCGCAGCGACTGCTGTATTCTGCTTGATTACCGCGTGGAACGAGTTCGCATTTGCCCTTGTTCTGACTGAAACTGGAGGGAGAGCCGTGACCGCCCCTCCTTCTATTACAAGTGCTACCGGTTCGGCAGGCATGGATTGGGGTAAAATCGCTGCATCCACTTTTATTTTTTTGCTTCCAGTTGCAATCTTTACTTTTTTGATGCGGAGCCATCTGCTGCGCGGTGTTACTTTCGGTGCTGTAAAAAAATAGTTGATTACCTTACCGACTTTATAGTAAAATTTGTAAATATGTTTCTATCTCTTGATAGGGCGCAGTTTTGAACCATTAGTCAATCTGCAACGCACAATAAATTGTGCTACACAAACACTGCTTATTATAAGCTGGGCTTAGCAGCCTTCCCACGATGCATTAGAAAACTTTTTGTAAAATCCGATAATATGCTTATGTCTTGGTAAGCATGCTTGTTAGCGCGTCGATCTACGATGTATCCTAAATTGTAAGACCGGACTAAGATGACAATGGGCAATTGGGACTACCGGAGGAAACAGATGGCTAAAAAGAAAAAAAGGAAACCCACCAAAATCTCTATAGAGGAATGTACGATCGGAATGCAGGCGCATATCCATCAGCTTGGTTTATCTTCTGTTGCGGAGTATAAAAATTGGTGCGGCAAACACAATTTTAGTCGGGGATTGGACAAAAATTCGCGGCAGCGCCGAAACGAACTCAGTTTTGTAACCGTGATTAAAGCGTCCGAAATACTCGATAATGAGAAAAAATATCGTAACTTGAATGAAATTATCCCGAAAATATATAACGGTGAAATTCAGAGTCAAAAACTAAGGAACGGAACGGCTAAGGAAATTGCACTTGCTTTTGAGAGAAGCTATTATCCAAAAACGCTTCTGAAACTTCTATTGTCCCTTGAACAAAACTCCGATCTCTTAGAAAATCCTATCTATATTAAGGGAATTGAAGCAATAGCAAACCATTCTGATAGTTGGATTCGTCCTCTTGAGACGTGGCAGGTCAAAAGGCATAACCGCGATCGGCAGTTTTCTGACCTTCTCCACCACCTATTCGTGGCTTATGATATCCCACCTTTCATGGATCGTGTTTGGTTAACTGAAAACGAGACACATCAGAATTGGTATATACATATCGGTGCGGGGCAAAATATCCGCACTGCTCCAGGGATACCGGTTGCGTTGACCAAAAAGATGGCGCACCATTTCCTCAGCGCTCCGAAACAGTATACTGTTGAGGAAGCACTCCGTTGGGGACAAGTGCAGGCACTCGGTGGGGATAAACGGTTAATGGATGCACTCCGCGGAACGCGCATGTTAGGGAATTTCAAAAACGATGAATTTTGGTTGAATGTCATCCGCTTCTTTATTGCGAATCCGATGTTAGATGTCAGTCACGTGCATCCGATAATTGATTACATCTGGAATCAGAAATTTGAAAATCAACGTGTGTTTGTTGAAAGAGGGGTTGTAGAGGAACATGATCCACCCCAACCTAACTTCAGTATGAAGGGGAGAACACCTAAAACACTACTACACCAAGTGAATGAATGGCATCGTCAACTCGGAAGAGAAACAAAAGGCGGAGATTTCGAATGGATGCGATCAGAAATCGGTGAATTCCATTTACGCGAAGGGAGTGAGAAGAAACGTAACTTGAAATACTGGTATATACGGGAACTTCTTAGCACAAAAGAACTTATTCATGAAAGTAGAAAATTGCATCATTGTGTCAGAAGTTACGCGAAGTCATGTTACACCGGAAAAACTTCAATTTGGACGATGGAGTCTGAAGATGAAAACGGAAGACAGAAGGCTTTGACAATTGAGGTATCACAACGCGAAAACCTCATCCGTCAAGTTCGGGGTAAACGGAATCGCTTACCAACGGAAAGAGAAAAATACATATTAATGCAATGGGCAAGATATGAAAAACTTGAAATTGCGGAATATGTGCGGTTTGGGTAGCGTTGATTATGAGTACAATTTATGGTAAACTATCTATCAGTATTTGGGTTTCATAGAATCCTCTATCACAATTGAACCGAAAAGGAGGCAACACCATGGAAAATTCGACAACTATCCAAGAGATTGAAAAACGACTCAAAACGCTTTCACTTGAGCAGCAGAGAACAGTTTTAGATCTAATAATAGAGTTGTCAGGTGAACCACCGAAGCAATACCCCGGCAAAAATCTTCTTCAATTTGTAGGCACAATTTCAAAAGAGGATTTGGAAATAATGAAACAAGCAATTGAAGAAGGATGTGAGCAGGTTGATGAATCAGAGTGGTAGATATCTGCTTGATACGAATGTCGTTATTGCATTATTTTCTGGTGATAGAGCCGTGGAAGCGAAAGTAGCAAACACAGAGAACGTTGCGCTTGCACCACCGATGATTGGTGAGCTTTACTTTGGGGCGCAAAAATCTGAAAAAGTCACGGAGAATCTTCACAGAATCAATATGTTCATAAAAGAACATTTGCTATTTCTTGTGACTTGGAAACTGCTCAGTGGTATGGAATCATAAAGAATCAACTGCGAAGAAAGGGACGCCCTATCCCAGACAACGATATTTGGATAGCAGCAATTGCGATGCAGCACAACCTAATTCTTGTTACACGCGACTCACATTTTAATGAAGTTGAATCTCTGCAGGTAGAACGTTGGTAAGTTAAAAAAAGGGGAAACTCCCCCGAAAATCCGAGGACCAAACGCTTGTCACGCTTGAAGAGCAATTAGAGGTTAAACAAGAAGGAACGTTTTCTCTCAATTCGTTCCTACTGCTGCGGCATAGTTCGGGGTTAGGAAAAGGAAAATCTCGTGAATGGATTGAAGAGAGCATGTTGGCGTATAATATTCTTCGCTTAGATTGGCATAAAGAAAAAGAAGGCGGTTCTTCAAGTAGACTTTTCAACGATGAGAAATCGTATTTAGATTTGATGTTTGAGAAAGCCGGAATTCAACCGTGAGAAAAAATAAAGAAGTAGACACGTTCAGAAGAACCCGTCTACTTCAGCAATCTATATAGGTGTTTTATTTATTAGAATTGGTATTCTTTTCCCGATACTCTTGCAATAGTGCGTTAATCTTATCAAGAAACTCTTGCGAGTATATTTGACCGACAAGTGCGTTGTGAGTTTCAACAGCAATGGCATCCCAAGCCTCAAGCGCACTTTCTCGAAACTCTACTACTTTAATGTTCCCTTTCTGTGTAAGTGCCTCAAGCGATCTCTCATTATCTTCCCGAATAGCCTGAATCAACTTGCTCTGGTATTTTTCGCCAACTTCGCGCAGGACTTTTTGTTGCTCAGATGTAAGCTGATCAAACTTTTTCTTTGTAATCACCGTTGCACCAACACCGACACTTACCGGTAAGTTCGTCATGTATTTAAATTCTTTACTCCATTGCAGTGCTACTGTGACATACGGTGATGCGGTTAACGCATTGAGCTGCCCCGTGTAAAGAGATGGCAACACCTGTGTAACTTCCCTGGGAACAGTTGCTATTTTCGCTCTTTTATAAAATTCAAGCCCGATCTTGTCGCTTGTTCGTGCCCACATCTTAACGTTTGGTGACTGGAGGTCGGCAATAGTCCGAATCGGATGATTACTGAAAATGTAATAATATCCGATGTCCCCCATCCCGATTAAAACATAACCTGCATCCAAAAAGGCTTTGTCCAAATCTTCATGCAGATGGTCCCGAACATAGTCCAGTTCTTCGTAAGTTTTGAACATGCGGGGCAGTTGAAAAATCAGCACTTCTTTCTGTATTTCGCCAAGCCCTGTGGCAGTCATAGCCCCTGCATGAAGTAACCCAGCGCGCATTTTACGAATTACATCAAGTTCGTCTCCCTGTATTCCATTTGGATAGAATCTCAACTCGATTTGACTGCCGGTTTTTGCCAAAATTTCTTTTCCCATTGCATCAAAATTGTTCATCCAAGTTGACCCTTTTGGCGCAAGCGTAGCGAATTTAATAGACTCGGCCTTGACAGCGTGAAGGGATATAGGTAAACACAACATTCCCAAAATAACGAAAAGCATGCTTGCAATTGCTGCAACGTGGATTCTATTGTTTGTTTTCTTATCGATCATTATTCAGTTTCTCCTTCTATCAATTCTAAATCAAAAAGCATGTCAACCTGAGAGAGCCAACGTTTCGATCGCGATTTTGCTAACGATGTTGCTGCTTCTTCTCCAGGATATATGTCGGACGGTGCATCAATAACTTCCTGTAACGATTTCTTGTAAAGTTCCACATCCTGTTTTGGATAGGCATAGTATCTTGCCAGATAGAACTTGCTCATCAGGAACTTGCCATCATTAATCTCATCAACCTTATCAATATGTTCTTTTGCCTTTTCTGGATCACCCCCAATTGCGGGGGATCGGTCGCCGTAATAGACAGCATAGAACAGATGTGCACTACCGAAATAGAATGTTTCGTCTAATTCAAGCACACGTTTCATCATCAGTTCAACACGAGCGAGATCGATCACTTGCATCGGGTCATCTTTCTGCAGGCTAATCCCACGTCCGACTGCATAAGCTGCCCAAAATAGCGGTTCTACATCTTCCTGCTGGACTTTCTGAAGCAACTTTTCGAACACTTCCATGCCAATAGTTCTTGCCTTGTTGAAGATTTTATTTGATTTTGCCAGTGCCTTGAACGCATACATTTCAGAACGTGCATAGTGCGCAATCGCTTCTGCACGCATCTCCGCTGCTGTCTCGGTATCACCTGCAATCTCTGCCTCTTCCATCCTATCTTCAAGAAATCCGCTGTAAGACGAAAAGGCGCGGGCAGTCTTTACAACCAGAGACTTATTTCCTAACTTTGCTAAACGCTCAAGTGTTTTAAGATTTTTCTCAAGAGTGGTTTCTACCACTGTTAAGTCACTTTCCTGTTGAATTCTTGACAGCTTACTTAAACCGCACCCGCCTACGAGTATAGGCAGTAGAAGTAAAAGAGCTATCCGAAAATAAAATTTGTTGCAAATCATTGTATCGAATTTACCCCCTATCAGTGTTGTGCGTTCAATCGTAAACGCAGTTTATAATTCCAAAATTACGATATTCATAATTCTCACTAAATCACATGTTCCATATTTCTATATCCGAGTCTCATGGGATAAAAATGGCAGGTCAACAACTGTCCCATTAACGCGCCCATCCGCAGTTTCAATCTGAATCCGGTTACCGGGTTCTGTAAACGCCATTCGGACGTATCCTAAAGCAATCGGTTTTCCAAGTATCGGGGAATAGGCTGAACTTGTAACCCATCCGACTTCTTTTTCACCATTGAAAATTTTTGAGTTTTGTTGTACAGGATGTTCCCCATCAATTTCAATTCCACGCAATAGACGATTCGGGTGGCCGCGATACTTCATACGCGCCACTATCTCTTGACCAATATAACAGCCTTTCTCAAAATCAATGGCGTGTTCTAATTCTGCTTCAAGCGGAATGACAGAATCGGTTAATTCTGTCCCATATCTCGGCGTGCCAGCTTCAATCCGAAGTGCTTCAAGCGCATCCCACCCGATGGGGACAACATCCGCTCTTTCAGCCATTAACCTTTCCCATAACGTCTCCAACTTATCGGTTGAAATGTACAAATGATATCCACATTCTCCCACAGTATTCGATCTCACACAATCACCCCAGTACCCATCAAATAAGTAGGATTGGGAATGATACCCTGGTAAACCGTCAAGCTCCTCCGTATTTAAAACAGACTGAACCAGTTCTGTAGATTTCGGTCCATAAACGGCAATTGCACCAAAATCGTCCGTGTCCACAGTAAGTTCTATATCATCTGCAATAATGTACTTGTCCAATTCCGCGAAAACATTTTCAGTGCATTCAGGTGCAGTGCTGATATAGATTGCCTCTCCAAAGATATATACTCTCAGATCCGCGATTATTTTGCCACGACTTGTTAAAAGTGTGGCGTAATTTCCCTCCCCAGCTGATAGGTTTTCAACATCATTGGAAATGAGACGGTGCAAAAATTTTTCTCGATCTTCTCCAGTTAAACTGAGAGTACCAAGATATGAAATATCAGCAATGCCGACACCGTTTTTAACAGCATTATGTTCAGAAACAGTATCAGTAAACTGTATTGCCAAGTTCCAACCTTCGTGTCTTTCACCAAAGGTTGCCCCAAGTTTGCGATGTATTTCATGAAGCTGTGTTGTTTTCATTTTTTACCATTCTATGTCATGCTTACACATACCAAAAGCATTCGTATATCTCTACAATAACCTAAGTTGCCACATAGTAGCATAATCTGTTAGATTGTGCATATTAGTCCGCAAACTGACAGTTTGCGCTACAGAAGTGTCCCATTAATTGTAGGTTTTACTATAAAATCGTGTTCAAGCGCGAGTATAACAAGGTATATCAGGGACCTTCCATCCTATCTTCTATATTGGCAATAACTTTGCCCAAATCCCACAGAAGCACTGTGCCATCCTTACACCTACTGGCAAGTGTCTTTCCATCCGGACTAAACGCTACACCTAAAACATCATCGTTATGTCCAATGAGGATGTGAGGAGGTTTGCCAGTTTTCAAATCCCACAAAAGGACGGTCTCGTCTTCACTACCACTGGCAAGCAGCTGCCCATCCGGACTAAACGCCATGCACGTAATATTATTAAGATGTCCAGTGAGGGTGCGTATATGTTCACCTGTCGTTGTATCCCACAACCAAACAATATCGTTTCTTCTTCCTAAAGGTGTTTTATCTACCATGCCTGTTGCAAGCACGCTACCAGCCGGACTGAATGCCACTCCCCACAGATATCTCTTCGTTACAGGCACAGTAAAGGTGCATATAAGTTCGTCCGCTTCAATATCCCACAAACTGCGGTTTCTGTCCTCATCCTGAAGCAGTGCATGCAGCTGCCCATCCGGACTGAATGCCATGCCGATGACCCAATGTTTCTCTTTGTTAAACGTGTGGCGAAGTTCGCTTGTTTTTGCATCCCGCAAATAGACGGTGCCGCCCAGAAATTCAGTAGCGAATGTTTTTCCATCCGGACAAAACACTACACTATGGACTATACCCTTATGCCCGATGGGAGTGATCAGGGGTTCACCGGTTCTGGTGTCCCATAAACGGACAGTTTTGTCCTCATTTCCACTACTGGCAAGAATTTTCCCATCCGGACTAAATGCTACGTTGGAGACCTCACCTTTATGTCCTATGAGAGTAGTGATAGGTTTACCGGTTTTGGTGTCCCATAAACGGACAGGACCGTCTTCATTCCCACTGGCGAGGGTCTTTCCATCCGGACTAAACGCTACATCCAAAATAGCGATATGCGTAATGACAGAACGTAGATGTTCTTCTCCTTGTGTATTCCATAAACGAACAGATTCCTTACTGCTACTCGCGACCGTCTTCCCATCCGGACTAAACGCTACACTAAAGACATGATCTTTATGTCCTGTAAAAGTGCGGAGGGGGTCGTTGGTTTTCATGTCCCATAACCGGACAGTCTTGTCCTCCCCACAACTGGCAAACAGCGCACCATCCGGGCTGAACGCTAAACTCGAAACAGCCCACCTATGATGCCCATCAAAGTATTGTGGGATTGCATCAGTTTTCGTATCCGATAAACTAATCCCGCCAGTTCCCCATCCAACTGCAAGTGTGCGCCCATCTGGACTGAAAGCGATACTCTCGACTGAATCCATCTCGCCATCCTCACTATGCAAAAGTCGTATATGCTTACCCGTTGCCGTATCCCACAAACGAACTGTAGTGCCCCTGTCATAGTAGCCTCCGCTTGCGAGGGTTTTTCCCTCTGGACTAAACGCTACGCAATGAACCGGACCCGTATGTTCAAAAGGGAGCACAGATCCTTCCTCACCCCTCATGCCGGAGAACAATCTGATATGTTTACCCGTTGTTGTTTCCCACAATCTAAGATAGCCCCTGGCATGTCCACTCGCGACCGTCTTCCCATCTGGACTAAACGCCACGCTAAAGACACTTATCTGATATTCATCAATGAAAGTGCGCAGCGGTTCACCAGTTGCCACATCCCATAAAACGAGATGATGTCGCCTACTCCCACTGACGAGCGTTTTTCCATCCGGACTAAACGCTACGCAAGATACGCCATACATCGGGAAAAGATTAAGTGCTTTGTCCGTTTCTATATCGTAAATCCAAACACCGATCAAACTCCCTACTGCCAGCCGGGTGCCATCGGGAGAGTAAGCTATTTTGCTTATCTCGCTTTTACCGAGGCGCGCGATTGCACCTTCGGATAGACCGATTTGCGTTGAAGACTCATATTCACCGAAAGCCGTTGATAGACAAAATGTGACGGTGAGGGGGACAAGCCACCAATACATTCGCTTTTTCATCACAAAGTTTTCCTCGCTTTTATATGGTAAGGCAACCGTAGGGAATGCATCCATCCTATATTTAAAGAGTTAGCATATCTCTATAATAACTCAAGTTGCTACCTATAAGTTTTAGCATGCAAACACCGTTTTTTATAGAGAATAATGCATATTTTGCAAGTTTTCGTAGCTCAACTGTTAGTAAATCAACGGTATGAATGCCTTAATGGCATTCCCCGTGTTCTCACAGGAAACCCAATCTAACAGATTGTGCTACTATGTGGCAACTTAGGTTATAGTATCAAAACATCCGTTTTACGTTATAATATCAAAACATCCGTTTTACGTTATAATATCAAAACATCCGTTCCAAACGCCAAATTATTCTCGGTGTACGTAGCGAATATTCAACATTAAGAGGAACGGCAATTTCAACCGAAACACTAAGGGGTTGAAAATCTTCCGGCGGGCTAATGAAAAACGACATTCCTGCACCGACTGAAGATTTAAACGCCTCTAAGGAAAAGTTAGAAAACGGATTTTCATAAGACTGCCAAACTTGTCCGGTATCAAAAAAAGAACTCAATGCCCACCCGAATACAGCATCCATGTCAGTGTTAAAACGGGTTTCCTGTAAAAAACGGTATTCGATATTAACAAGAATTCGTTTATCCCCTGCATAAGTGTTGAGGTTGTATCCACGCAAAGTCGTTGCTCCACCGAGATAGAGGAGACGTTGTCTCGGCAAAAGCGCGTCCGAATAATCTCCTGAAAGTCGTACATTCAGATGATGCGGTCCGAACAAGGGTGTGTAACGAGCCAATTCAAATTTGTAAAGGTTAAATGTCCATTCTCCCCCAAGGCTTCCGCCTGCCAATTCAACACCGAAATGCCCACGCCATCCACGCCTTGTCCGTTCATTTGACCAAGGTAATAGATGACTTCCAAGATTCTGTGGACGCGTAATAGTTGATTTTCGGTCGCGAGTATCAAATGTATAACCGAGGGAAATCGCTTTCAGATGCCCAGTATCAATTCGCGCATTACCGCGTTTAATAAGGTTACGGTCAAAATAACTCCAGTCAGTTGATTTGGACAAGTTATCGTGGTCTTCTTGTGTAAACTCAAGTCGCAATAGAGAAGATGTTCCAAACGTTTGGGCAATCCAAATTTGTTCTCCTTGGCGTTGATAATAATCTTCAAGAGCAGTGCCATAAACCGCAGCACTGAGATTAACTTCAGCTGGGAGTAGACGATAAGCATTAGTGCTAACGTCTGTCAGCTTGAAAATACCGACACCCATTGCTAAGGGGAAACGTCTAAAAAAACTTTTCTCAACTCCGAGGCTATAGTTTAAAATTTTACTGGAGAATCCCCCACTGATTGAACCAAGCAATTGTTCCTCACCCGTGAAATGCGTCGAAAGTGTTCCGCCAGCACCCAGTACTAATCCGTGAACACGGTTGAAACCAACAATAGGATACCATCCCGGTTTTATAAACGGTTCTTCTTCTATATCAACAATCAGAATGTTTTTTCCACCTTCGCGTTGCACACGCCAATCACGAATTGATTTGAATGCCTCGTTATTCTTACTCAGTTCTTTACGCAGTTGATTGATTCTTGCTTGTCCCAGTGAGTGAAAATATACCTCTTCAGTGTTTAGATTGAGTGCGGATTTGAGTTCAGAACGTGAGATTCTACGGTTTCCAATAAATTGAATCTCATCTAAATATCCTTCGTTGACATGATACTGTAGCACATTATTGACAAATGCATGTGTAACTTTTGCAAACGGAAAACCGCGGTTTACATAAAAATCGGCTATCATCTGTTGTTTCAACTTTATATTTGTTTCAGCAAAATATCCTGGTGATAGGTCAAACCAATTTTTGATGAATTGTGCTGGAAAGCTCCTATGCCCGTTGATTTTTATCTCGCTTGCAAACTTCACTGGTGCCTCGGTTATGCTGATTTGCACAGTTACTTTTACTGGATCGGTTTTTGGGAGATTACCAATTTTGCCAGTATCGCTGCCATCAGATTCAGTCCCTTTGATAGCAGCACCAGATATATCAATCGGTGAGGATTTTGGTTCTTCATTCTCCAAAACAGTTGTCTTCAACTGCACCTCTTGGAACCAATCAAAGTTTTCTAATTCTGCAATCAATAGGGCAAGTTGTTCGTTTGTAAAGGTGTTACCGGGTGCTATTGGAATTTTTTCTAACACCACCTCAGTTGGAATTGTTTTGTTACCCTCAATTTCAACTGCACTAATTTTGTATTTTTCCGAAACTTCGAATGATTCTGACATCGGTGATTGCTCAGTAACTAATTTTATTTTTCTCATCCCCTCTTTCCAATGCGGCCACCACGGATACTCCTCATCATACATTGGGGACCAGTAGCTGTATTCACGCTGGACGCTTGGGTTTAAGTCTTCACCAATTACCGATTTTATTTGTGCTTTACGATGGACATTAAAAAGCCAAGTCTGTGCTTCGTTTTTGCTCTCATATTTGCGGGGGATAGCAATTTCTAAACACCAGAAATTCGCGTTGATTTGGGTAGCAACTTTGGCCTGCGAATTCCAAGTAATATCACTTTTGAACTGTTCTACTGAATCGTTTATCGGTTCACGTTCCACGCCAGTTGGAGCGAATCGGAAATTTGGGAAACCTTCCTTTGTTACCCATTGATCAAAGAGTCCACCAATCGGATTTACGATAAGGTGTGAATATGCCTCTGTTTCGGGGTTCATATCAAGTAGAATTTCAACGGATTCATCTTCCCATATAGGTGAGTCAAGTTGTGTCTGTGAAACCCGAGGCACCTGTTTATTCTGTATATATGCCCGCGCGCCAATATAGAGGTTTTCTTTATCCCACATTAAATAGACATCCGTTGGGTTTTCGGCTGTTTCAGCACCCGTAGGATTCTGAAAAGCGGTGAGTGCCACAGCATGTAACCAGGCCCTTTCAGATAAATTACCATCAATGGTGGGAGATTGTGCAGTTTGAGGGATAGGTAGCACCGGTTCAGTTGATACCAACTCATTTTGTGTTGTTAATTCAGCATTTTCTGATTGATTTCGTAGCCTCGGATTCGGTAAAACTGAAATTGCCTCTGTAGCTGTTAAACGGAGCAGCGGGCCCCCGCCGTTCATGATACCGACATTATTGTCAATTTCTGATGGCAAATTAATAATATAAAGTTGTTTCTCACTCTTTAATTCCACATCTGCAGCGTAATTATCGGGCAGGAGTAACCTAATCACGCCTTCAAGTGCGGATAAATCCAACGGTGCTGCAAGATCATCAAGCACTGTAAGATCAATTGAACCTTTGTGTGTTTTTATTTGGTTTTGTCCGGGAGCTAATAAAATTTTGCCGTGAATGCCTCCCTGCTGGACTTCAACATGATAGTTCCCCAACGTTTCATCAAGATGCACTCGTCCCAGCTCACTGGTAATGTTTATCTTTCCGCGGAGATGGTGAAGATATACATCGCCATTCTTTACTTTGAGTTGCACAGAAACATCTGGTGGTGTCTTAATTACATAACTCAAATGGAGCTGTTTTTTTATCGCAAATTCACTTTGATCTTTTAATATCTTCTTAAACACTTCCGCAGGTAGTTGTGAATTCAACTGAAGTGTACCATCTTCTTTTATTCCGGTTAAGGTGATGTCTTCCAAAAAGGTTTTCGTGAGGAGGGCGTTGTGTTCCATCACACGTTTTTCAAGCGTAACACTAATTGTGTCTTTGTTTTCAACCTTACTGTCTATAGCAACTATTTTTATGTTCCCGGGGACATCTAAATTGAGTTCTAATAGATAAACATCGTCAAAACTGAAGGTCTGTGAAGTAGTTAAAGCAGGGGATTGTGTTTGTTCTTTGAAAGATAGAGAACGTGGCGCGCCTATTGTCTCATCCTCGGCTGCTTCTATAGGCTGAATAGAAAAAAGACATATTCCAAATAGGACAAAACAAAACAGATAGTATCCTAATTTAATCGGAAGCCGTAGAATAAAATTGAAGCGAGCAGAGGTGTGAGGGTGTAAATCTGCAAAATTGCTTGATATGTTATTAGTGATAATCACATAAGTTGCAGACAACATCCCAGAAATCCTCATTGATAATTTGATTTATAATAAAAATGACTTGACACTATTAAAATAATACTTTATACTTGTTAAAAATGTCAAGAAGTTTGTTAGAGATAAGGTAACTTAAGATAGACTTCATCGTTAACGTAATTAGAGAAGTTATGACCGGAGCAAGTAGATGTCCAATTCGCTTACAGAATACCGTTTTTCTTTTGGTCCTTGGAATATACACGAGGGTGCTGACCCTTTTGGACCGCCAGTCCGAGAATCGTACAGTTTTGATGAAAAGGTAGATTTTTATAGAGACCTCGGTTTTGTTGGAATTCAATTTCATGACGATGATGTTGTGCCCGATATTGACGAAAAAACGCACGCACAATTAATATCCCAGGCAAAAAGTGTAAAAACACAACTTGATAACCAAGGGTTGACTACAGAAGTAGTAGCACCGCGATTGTGGGAATCACCCCTAACGATTGATGGAGCTTTCACCTCAAATTTAGCAAAAGAGAGACAGTATGCACTGGAACGTTCAAAACGTTGCGTTGATATTGCCAATGTGCTTGAGTGCAGAAACTTTGTTCTGTGGCTTGCACGGGAAGGCACTTATATTCGTGAAACAAAGAGCTCAGCCAACGCAGTTGGATATATATTAGATGCGATTAACGTCTTACTTGACTATGATCCTGAAATTCGGATTCTGATTGAACCGAAGCCCAATGAGCCAATGGACATCGCTTATATTCCTACAATTGGACACGCAATCGGCTTAGCTTATGCAAGTGCAGATCCTGACCGCGTGGGGGGACTAATAGAAAGCGCGCATGCTATCCTTGCAGGGTTAGAACCGTCCGATGAAATGGGTTATGCCCTCTACCATAAGAAACTTTGGAGCGTGCATTTGAATGACCAGAACGGTCTCAAATTTGATCAAGACAAAGCGTTTGGTTCTGCCAATTTGCGGCGCGCTTTTAATCAGGTGCGAGTCCTTGAAGAAAACGGTTATGGTAGAAACGGAGAATTCGTGGGGTTAGATGTCAAAGTAATGCGGACACAACCGCGCGAGATTTCGACGAAACATTTATTGAGCAGCCGCAGAACCTTTCTTAATCTACTTGAAAAGGTTCGGACATTTGACAGAAAAGTGGAGCAGGAGTTTATTGCAGCACGAGATTACGAAGGTTTAGATTTTTACATCCTTGAACACTTACTCGGGATATAACATTCAGTAGATGCCCCTAAATACCACCTACCTTGCATAAACTCAACCCCTTCTTAGCAGAACATCATATAGGACAATTGAGGAAAAACAAGCATGACAAAGGATAAAAAGTTTTTATTCCCTGAGAAACCTCTATTTGAGGCAGGAGGGCCTTCTTTGCAATCTGTGCTACTGGTCGGACCGCCAGGAGTCGGCAAGGGAACACAGGGAAAATTGCTATCACATATTCCCGGCATTTTTCACCTTTCCAGCGGGGATATGTTTCGGGAACTTGATGAGGATTCCGAATTAGGACAACTCTTTAATCAATATGCTACGCGCGGGGAGTTCGTGCCAGACAAAATTACTGTTAAGATATGGAAGGAATATCTCCGATCCAAAATAGAGGTGAATCTTTATAATCCAGAAACCGATTTGCTTATTCTCGACGGTATCCCTCGGAATATGACGCAAGCCGAATTATTATCCCCTTATATTAATGTCCTTAAAATTCTCTACATGGTCTGTGAAGATCGTGAAGTGATGTTTGAACGTATACGCGGGCGAGCTATAAAAGAGAAACGTCGTGACGATGCTGATGAATTAGTTGTCCGTTACCGATGGGATGTTTATAAACGTGAAACAGAACCTCTGATAGATCACTACCCTCAAGAGATGTTTAGAATTATTGATGCTAACACTATTCCTGCTGAGGTGTTGTCACAAATTTTAGCCGTTATTGTTCCGCTTCAAAAAAAATGTTTCTCTCCCTCACAACTATAGTCTATTTTCTGTCCTTCTTCAAAACACAAAACCTATCGTTATTATTGCTATCTACCCACAAGAGAAATTGATGCACTCCTCGCAAACAGGCCTGTTCCGTTCCCTCCAAAGATTACTACCAGACTTTAACATAAGTTACAGTGTCCACCTACGCCCTTACGTGGGCATTATTGCAATATCAGCATTTTCCCTTGCGGTTGGATTCGGCGCAGCATTTCAAAGCTATCTCGTATTTGAATTCCACGACACTTCGGGGGTAGTCGGCCGGATAAGTGTTGACGAGTATCCGAAGCAACAAGAATTTTTCTACTACCTTCTTGCGCTTGTAGGAATCCCTGCCACTATTTGGCTTTATTGGTTCGGCTGGTTTACTTATTCAAATTGGGCTGCCCAGGCAACTAATCAACCGATATATCGCGTGTTGAAACTGAATGCGCTTGCTTCAGTCCCCTTGTGGCTAAGCTGGCTACAAATTTTTAACTTCAATCAAGCAGGGTTTTTGGGATTAACACTGCCAATCGGATTAACGATCTTATTTAAATTGGTACTATTCTATCTCAGATTTCAGCCTGTTGAAGGCAAAGACGGGGCTATTTCGTCAGAACCCCTCACCCCACAAAGTGGTAAAATCTTCACAGTGCCAAGAAGTGTGCGTGGTTTGTTCCGAGGTTGTGAATACATTCTCATTCCCATTTTTATCTACCTGCTTATATATAATGGCAATATCAACGGTGGCATTGATATGTTCCATGAAGGTGAACGATTAGCACCTCTGAATGAGATGCTCCATGGTGGTGTGGTATTCCGCGATGTATACGTCCAACATGGACTTTTTCAAAATGCTTATTTGGCATGGTTCGGTAGTAAAATCTTTGAACCGACACTGATGGGCGTACGCGCTATGGAGCGTGTCTTAGCACCACTCGGTTACATAGCGTTATATCTACTCGGTTTACAGGTATTCCGTGGTCGATTCTTAACTGCTTTCTTATGCTTTTTAATCGCTTCTGCGTACAATTCAATTTCTCCAAGGCATAGCCTCGGTTTACTCAGTTTTGCTTGTGTTGCAAACTATCTAATATACCATCGTGAGAAAGGACTTTTTCTTCCTTGGCAACGCAATTGGTATGAGAAACCGACATGGATATTGCATCTCTTTCGGTTCGGCTGGAAACTGATTTTGGCAGGATTTTTCACCAGTTTAGCGTTTTGGTATAGCACGGAAGTTGGGTTGTATACACTCGGTGCTATCGGTCTCTTCTTGGTGATTTACAGTGGGCAACGCAGAATTCAACTGCACCTACGACCTTTACCGTTAGCTGGTTATTGTTGTGGGCTTCTATTAGGGTTTCTACCAGTGGCGATCTATTTTTTGTCACACGGTGCGTTGGATGATCTGATCTGGAATTCATATATTCAGTGCAAATACCAGCTTGCCACATGGGGACTCAAATTTCCATCCTTATCTGCAACGCTTGCTATCATTCCTGAACAAGGATGGCAGGCATTTTTTTTAAGCACAGGATTTCGATGGTATCTTCCAATCTGTGTCTTTGTGGTTACAGCGGCATATCTTACCTATCGACGGTTATGCAGAACTAATGTTTCTCCAGACGATGCTCTGAAACTCCTGCTCCTGTTACTTGGTGGGATTGCATTTTTCCGTACGGCACTTGGCAGATCAGATGGTGGACATTTGAATTTCGGTGCTACATTCTTATGGCTGCTCTGCTTGTTTCCAATAGACAGGGGTCTATCAGGAATGTTCAACAAATTCTTTGGCGGAGAATCTGGCGAAGGGCTTCGCGCTCGCCTCTCTTTACTGAAAGATAGGACGCGCTGGCGCCGTGTATTGAAAGCGGCATGGATACTCGTCCCTATAGCAATATTTGTCTGGTATGTTGGCGAAGTGCATCGCCCTCTCACAAGATTTTCAGAAAGATGGGAACGACTCCACCACAATCCATTTAAACGCAGCCTCGTTTCAGAGGAGTTAGAACGGGCAGGACAGGTAGATATTCCAGACAATCAGGTTGAACAAATTCAAAAAGTGGTCGCTTACATTCAAGAAAACACTGCTCCGAATGAAAAGATTTTCGATTTTACGAGTCAAGGTGCTTATTTTTTCTTTGCGAACCGACCAAGTGTTACCCGATTTCACATGGTCTCTTATGCTGCAACGCCTGGGATGCAGCGTGAGGTTATCTCGGCACTTGAAAACGATCAAACACGTTTGGTTATTTTTAAAACAGGCGGATGGTTTGATAGAGTTGACGGTATTCCCGTTGAGGAACGTCATCCGCTTATTGCAAGATACTTGGAAGATAACTATGAACTCGCGATTGATATTAACAATACAGAAATTTTGTTGCGAAAATGAGAGTATGGATTTGAAGGAACTTCCTTAACAATCCCAAGTCTTTAGACTAGGGACAGAAAACATTATTTTATCGCAAAAAAGGTATTGCTATTATGTGTCCAATGTGTTATTATGTGAGTAACCTACTGAGTGGTGGTGCTGATACATCTCCCACATCTTATCAGAGGAAGTAGGTATTCTGCCTCATGAGTAGGTCCTACCAAATGTCGATCAAAACTCATAAGATCGCGTTACGTGTGACATATCCGCGATCAACTGTTTTATTTTTTTAACTGATAAGGACAAATTATGAAACTTTTTGTGCCAGGGCGTATCTGCTTGTTTGGTGAACACAGCGATTGGGCAGGCGGGCATAGACGAACCAATGCCGAGCTTGAGAAGGGCTATACCTTAATCACGAGTACGAACCAAGGGGTCTACGCTGAAGTGCAGCCGCACCCTACAAACCTCATTTTAAAAACGACACTTAGTGATGGCACACGCCACGGTCCTTATACGTTGCCGATGGAACCTGCAGCGTTACTTGCCGAAGCAGAAAAAGGCAGTTTTTTCAGTTATGCTGCCGGGGTGGCTTATCAGATACTCACCAATTACCGCGTCCAAGGATTAGAAATTGATAACTACCTGACAGATTTACCTGTTAAGAAAGGTCTTTCTTCCAGTGCAGCTATCTGTGTTTTGGTTGCCCGTGCATTTAACCGAATATACGATCTCAAAATGACGACACGCGGAGAAATGGAATGTGCCTATCAAGGCGAGATTAAGACACCATCTCGGTGCGGAAGAATGGACCAAGGTTGTGCATATCAACACCCTATCCTTATGAGTTTTGATGGGGAAAATATTGAAGTTCGAGAATTTAGTGTTCCTGCAAATTTATACATGGTAATTGTAGACTTAGGGGCCGGTAAAGATACACGTCTGATATTAAAACAGTTACATCACTGTTACCCGTTTGCTGGAAATGATCTCCAGGAAAAAGTGCAGCACTATCTCGGTCCCTTGAGTAAAGAAATCACGCATTCAGCTTATGACGCGCTTCGCCAGGGCGATGCTGAAGCAGTTGGAAAGTTGATGACACGCGCCCAACAAGAGTTTGATGAACATCTGATACCCGCCTGCCCATCGCAATTGACTGCCCCTGTGCTTCACAAAGTCTTAAATTATGAACCGATTCAACCGTATATTTGGGGCGGTAAGGGAGTCGGTTCTCAAGGTGATGGATCAGCACAATTCATTGTCAAAGACGAAGAGAGCCAAAGCCGCGTCATTGAAATCATTGAAAGAGACCTACAGATGTCTTGTCTTAAATTAGTCATTGAGGCAAGCAAACATGTGCGTAAGGCAGTTATCCCCGCAGCCGGGTTTGGCACCCGACTTTTTCCTGCTTCAAAATCAATAAAGAAGGAACTCTTCCCTATTATTGACCGTGCCGGCCGTGCCAAACCAGCAATTATGGCAATCGTTGAAGAAGCTGTCAACGCGGGCATTGAGGAAGTATGTCTAATTGTGCAGCGCGGAGATATAGAATTATTTGAATCCTTTTTTAAAACACCCCCTCGTATAGAACACTATAACAAACTGAGCAAAGAAAATAAGGCTTACTGTGACTACTTACTGGAATTAGGGAGCCGAATTTCGTTGGTCACACAAGACGTTCAGGAAGGTTTTGGACATGCAGTCTACTGCGCTCGAGATTGGGTTGGCAATGAACCTTTTCTGTTAATGTTAGGCGACCATCTTTACGGTTCAGATGAACCAGACTCATGTGCAAAACAGGTTTTGAATGCTTACGATAGAGTTGGTCACAGTGTGGTTGGATTAAAAGAAACACCAATTGATGAGCTGTCGAACTTCGGATGTGTTACAGGTGTATGGCAAGAAAACCAGTCAATGCTGTCTGTAACAGAGTTTTACGAAAAACCTGATCCTGAATATGCAAGAGAACATCTACATGTTGATGGAATGGAGAATGATAGTTTTCTCACAGTGTTCGGCATCTATGTGATTGAACCGCAAATTTTTGGGTTTCTTGAGCAGAATATTGAACACAACTTCCGCGAGCGAGGCGAATTTCAACTCACCTCTTGTTTGGATGAATTACGAAAGACAGATGGATTTTCGGGTTATGTTGTGAAGGGACGGCGATTTGACATCGGGCTCCCAGAAGAATATCGGCAAACGGTGATTGATTTTAGAAATGCATAAATAGTTGAGGGGTGTGGATAAATAACTCCTATTCTATGCAGATGCGGATAACCGTTTAACAACAACAAGCGTTAAATCATCGTACTGTTCTGCTTCCTGCACAAAACTTTGAACATCTTCAACGATGCGCTGAATAACCTCTTCAGCAGTGCATTCTTCAGGAATTTGTGCAGCCAATTCTTTGAAACGATCCGTTCCGTACATATCATGGTCGGCGTTTAGTGCCTCAATCAGACCATCCGTATGGAAAATAAGGACATCCCCCTCATTTAAATCAAATGTCATAGATTCGTACTGAACGCGCTTCATACTTCCAAGGGGAAGGTCACTATTTTCAATCTCAATAATTTCAGAGCCTCTTTTGAGAATTGGGTACGGCTGTCCACCGTTTGCGTAGTCAACACGTTTCTCAGATTCGTTAAGGACAGCTAAATTGAGTGCGATAAAGCTTGGTCCATACATACGAGGTGCCAACCCCGCATTGAGGTCACTTAGAATGACATCTGCATCTGATTTAAATCGGGCAACCTCATGTAACATTCCATTTGTAAGCACAGCATTCATCGCCCCGCGTATCCCTTTTCCAGCTGCATCCGCCACAGCAATGGCAGTTTGTCCGTTTGCCACAGTCAAGTAGTCGAAAAAATCGCCCCCTACCTGTGTAGCAGGAATTGACATCCCCGCAATGTCAAAATCTTGTGTATGCGGTGCTTCAGGAGGCAAGAGTGCCATTTGGATATTTTGTGCTTCATCCAACTCAGCCCGGATTCGTTGCATCTCCGCTTCTTCTTTTTCTCGCATCTCAAGGCGTAACTGTGCGGTTTGTCTTCGGTTTACTATCAATCTAAAAAGTAAAGAACCTGCAGCTGCAAGTAAAATTAGAGAGGGCAAGTAATTCCGCCATCGGGTCCAAATAGGTTGATCAATGGTAAAATTCAAAACTGCAGGTCGTTGGGTATAGGGCCACCCTTCACGAAAAGCTTTTATTAAAAAAGTATAACTTCCTGATTTCAGCCCTTCATAACGTATTTGCGGTAAACTCTTGGTTTCCCCTACTTCTTGCGATTGAAAGAATTGGACAACATTCCCCTTAAATGTTGTCTGATTATTTTCGTTAGTGTTAGACGAAACACTTGTCCAAGCGTTGTTATCAAGTCCGATTAACCTAAATTTGTACTCAACATCGTCTCTCAGTGGACTAACACCTTGAAAATGGATAGTAAGATTTTTGAGCCCCGCAGGCAGTAGTTCTTTTATCTCAGTAAAGGTGCGCTTGCCGGATTCTGTCATAGAAGGTTCTGTGAAAGATTTGCCCGCATCAACAGAGACGATACGACAAAATGGAAGTGCGCCAAGGCTCGCACGATACTGCGTGGCACCGCCTTCCGTACCAAACCAGAGTTCTTGTTCGTTAGCCCCATGAATGCTTGAGACATTGTTATGAATGAGACCGTCCTTGGTCGTAATAGATTGAAAGGCAGCGCCATCGTATCTGACAACGCCCCCGCCCCAGGTAGCAAACCATAAGTTGCCCCAATGATCTTCATGCACATCGCGCAAATCATCAACAAGAAACCCGTCGTCTGCTGTTGTGTAAGTCGTAATCTCATCGCCATTATAACGAATTGCACCTTGTGAAGTTGCTAACCAAAGAGCACCATTAGTTGCAGTGAGACCTCCTCTGATTTCGCCAAGTTCAACAGGGACAGCATGTTTCAATTCTGTACCCTGATATGTCTTAATACCGTCATGAAAAATAAAAGTAATTAATTCTGGTGATTTTTGAGCGGGCGTAGAAGTCTGAACACTCCAAAGCGGCGGTCCACTCGCTGCCCCTGGAAGTTCAGTTAACGTGCCTCCAATGTCAGGATTCTCCCAATACATTAACTGCCCACTCACAGTATTATAAAACCATTTGACAACTTGTGCTTCAGCAGTACCTAAGACGGGAATAACCGATTTAAATGGAAGCACTTCAATTTTTGGCTGGCTTATCCTGCTACGAAGATTCGTGAACCGTCTCACTTCTCCAGTTTCAAAATAACACCATAGTCTATCTTGGCTGTCAGTATGTAGAGCAGTTACGGCATCGGTTGGAGGTGTTAAAGATTCAAAAGAATCAGTCGTGTTAAAACCAGCCTTATTAAAAGTTAAAATATTTGATTCACCATTTGGTAAGAACCGGTATAATCCATCGCTTCTTGGTCGAAAAAGCCATCCACCTAAAACGATCCAAGGTTCAACTTCTGAAGACACAAGTGCTGAATCATTGTAAATTTTTTCACCGCCAGGACCGATCTCAGCGCTCATATAGAGAGAAAGTTTTTCAAATTCTCCATTCCTATAGCGGAAGATTCTGAAAAGGCTAAAACCACCTTGGTGCTGAATAGGTTTATTCAGAAACCAGATGTCGCCATCTGCCTCAAAAATTTTGATAATTTCAGGACGTCTATTTAATTCCCGATCATCAAAAGCGATCTCAATTTTTAGGCTTCCGATTTGTCCAGCAAAGTTTGTTAACGAAATTTGATGAAGTATATCTGTTTTGGCATCGTATCTGGCAACACCGCCAGGAATGCTCAACCACAGCGTCCCCTTGTTATCTGAATACATTGCGCGAACACTATTACTTCCTAAAGTAACACGAGTTGTATGATTAACGATTGCTGGTTGAGGTTCATAAGAGGTCACACCGTTGTCATGACCGAACCAGATTTTACCATCCATCGCTTCAAAAATAGTCTGAATGTTATCACTCCCGAGTCCATTGTCAACACCATAAACTTTGTGGACTAATTCTGATGAATCAATAAGCGGAGATTCCAATTGAAAAATGTCTGCAGCATCTGCTTCAAAATATTTGTTTTTGTATAAATGTGCTCCCGTTTCACTGGCAAACCAGAGCTTATCCCAAGCATCTTCAATTTGAAAAGCACCGTACAAGAATTCTTGGTTTACTCCCTTGGTTAAATTTCTCAATCGGTGAAGTTCCTTACCATCCCACCAACGCAATTGTATGTTATCGTTAAACCATATCCTTCCGCGTCTATCAGTCTTCACAGATACTTTTCTATTTTCTGATTTATTAAGCGTTTGTTCAGAATTTAATATTTCTTCAAATTGTGTGCCATCATAACGTAGAAGGAGCGATTGTCCACCAAACCAGAGATTATCATCTGTATCTTGGACGATCACCTGGACAGCACGATCTTTTGGCAGTTTCGGCAGGTTGTCCAAACGTTGTAGGTTGGCAGTTTGCCAAACGTTTACATCACCTTGGAAACGCATAATAAGTGCTCCTTGGGCATCGTTTCCGCCTATCCATATCGTACCATCTCGACTTTGGAAGATAACATTTACCTTCGCTACTGATGCTCCGCTGATGTTACGTTGCATAGGCATCGGATCGTCTTGACTATTTATTGCAGAAAATCGGGTTACAAAATTATTGCCCCCGACCCAAATATCTCCATCATTATCAACCGCAAGACAATTGCCATCAGCAATATATTTAAATTCTGGTGCTTTTTCATTTTCGGAAGGACTTCTTTTATATCTACTAACAACGCCTACGCCTTCCGCTGGGTGTTTGCTGAGAAACCAGATATGTCCCCATTTATCTTCAACGATCTCTATAGTCTGACCACGGAAAGCCTGAGAATCGCCAAAGTAGGGATTAAATGTGTTACCGTCAAAATGGCTTACACCTCCCCTGTCCGAACCGAACCAAAGCACACCTCGGCTATCCTGAAATATCACTGGAACTATCGGGCCTACCAAGCCGTCTGCTACAGTATAGGTTTGCATCTGCTCATAAGCTGCAGCGTGTTCAGCAAATCCAAAACAGAAACCTAAGATTAAAATGGAGACAATTTTTTTCAAACGATTCACAACAAACCACCTTATGATTGTTTAGTAGAAAAATCTCTAATTCGAGAAATAGCTTCTTCAATTACCTCATTCGGATACGTAAGCGAAATTCGGAAATAGCCTTCGCTCCATTGACCATATCCGAGTCCTGGCGTAATAACAACACCAGCCTCCTCAAGAAGTGCCGTAGCAAATGCTCGGCTTGACCCGTCAAAACGTTCTGGCACAGGTGCCCAAACATACATCGTGGCTTTCGGTTTGTCAAGCACCCATCCGCTTTGTGTCAGCGCATCAACCACCATATCTCTACGTTTTTGGTAAATTTCGTTCAGTTTAGGCGTAATTTCATCCGCAATTGAAAGTGCTTTTGCTCCAGAGAATTGTAATGCACGTAGCGATCCGTTGTCAATATTATCTTTAACTTTTTTTACGGCTTCAACAGCAATTGGATTGCCCACTACAAATCCCAGTCGCCATCCTGTCATATTGAATGCTTTGCTCAAAGAAAAGAATTCAACTGCGACCTCCTCAGCGCCATCCACTTGTAGTATACTGGGTGAACGATAACCGTCGTAAGTATTTTCACTATAAGCGTTGTCGTGTGCGATGAGAATATTGTTTTGACGTCCAAATTCAACAGCACGTTTAAAAAAGTCCAAATCGGCAACTGCTGTGGTAGGGTTGTTTGGATAATTAATCCAAAGCACTTTCGCGAGACGTTTCACCTCGTCTGGAATTGCATCAAAATCAACATAGAAGTCGTTTTCTCGTAAAAGCGGGGCATAATATGTTGTTGCACTGGCAAACACGTGTCCAATGTTATATGTAGGATAGCCAGGGCTTGCAGCAATGCCAACGTCGCCAGGATTCAATATACCTAACGCCATTTTGACAATCGCATCTTTGCTACCGAGCGTTGTGACGATCTGATCTTCGGCTAAGGAAACGCCATAGCGATGTTGATAAAATTTACTGACTGCCTCAGGAAATTCGGCAACAGGACTGTCGCAACCGTAACGGTGTCTATCAGGGTCTGATGTATTTTGGACTGCGTTACACAAAGTTTCTACTACCGGATCAGGGGTTGGAAAATCTGGGTCTCCGATGCCAAGGCTTATGACATCTACACCACGTTCTTTAGCTGCCGTCATTTTTTGGCGTAAATCTACAAAAAGATACGGTGGAAGTTTTTGTAACCTTTCTGAAAGTGTAATCAAAATTGTTTTCTCTCCTATATTTTTACCCGCAAAGGTGGGCATTGATTAATGAAATTTATTTCAGTTGAAGAATCGCTTGCTGTGCTTCATTGAGTTGATTCATGATGTTTGGACTAAAATGCAATCCCTGCCCACCCCAATCCGGCATATAACCAATGCTATAGCAGTAGTAAAGCGTCCGTCTCGGTTTACCTGAGACATTGATGACAGAACCGTGCGTAAGAGCCTCTGTGAAGATGATAGCGTCACCTGCCTTAGCAGGTATCGGTGTCAGCACAGGATTTTCATCGGGATGACTTCCCCACGGTTTCGGGAAATTGCTCTTATGCGCACCGGGAATTACTGCAAAACATCCATCTTCAATATCACAATCAAGCATTGGAAAAACGGCTTTCGTCAATGTAGAGACCATCTCTCCATTTTTACAGTGATACTGACACTTCGGAATAATCGGTGTGCCGTGCATGTGTAAACCGGTATAGCCGCCACCCCAACGAAAAATTGTATAGGTATGATTGAGACGGTACGGACCGCCAGTTACCCCTTCAACGACATCTAACACCTCAGGAATATCTACGAGCGCGTTAAATACGTTATCTGCCTCTAATATGTTGGAGATATAGAGTTCCTTTTCTGTTCTTTCTGTGCCGAGACATAACGGCTCAGGATAATCGCCAGGATCCATATTCTCATACGCATTAAGCACAGCATTACAAGATTCAATCACTGTCTGAGGGATAACATCTTTCAAAACGATAAAGCCTTGTAAATCAAATAGATATTTTTGTTCGCCTGTCATATTTTTTCATCCTTATTTTGACTCTATAACCTCATATTTTAGAATCGTTCCACCTTGTCCTGTTACTAAACCACTGTGAGCGCTGCTCATGTGGATTGCTGTTAAATCTGTTCGCGTATCAGTACGCTGTGGTCTCCAGTTTTCGCCACTATCTTTCGTATGCAGCACAAGCCCTTCTTTTCCTACGATCCATCCTTCGTCTTTAGAGATAAAAAACACATCATAAAGGAAGTTTTGAGTACGAGTCTCTTGGCGAGACCAGATTTTTCCACCATCATCGGTGTGGAAGACCATGCCGTTTTCACCCACAACCCATCCTATTTGGGAAGAAACAAAATAGACTGCATTTAGCCAGATATTCTTGTTTATGTCCAATCTTGTAAGTTGGCGAGTTAGGGTTGAAAGTTGCCACCGATTACCGCCATCAACCGTATATAATAGTGTTCCAAAAAGCCCAACAACCCATCCTTCTTTTTTTGATGTAAAGTGAATATCAAATAGGTTATAGGGGACACCACTCTGCTGCCGCGCCCATGTTTTGCCACCATCGGAAGTGTGTACAATTTCGCCCGCGCTCCCTACACACCAACCAGTTTCTTCATCTATAAAGAAAACCGCGAGCAAGTCTTGTGTCGTATTTGAGGTTTGTCGTTCCCAAACCGCGCCACCGTTTGTTGTGTGTAGAATTACACCTGATTCCGCAACTGCCCACCCTTTCTGTGGAGACACAAAATGTGTGGCACCGAAGCATTCTGCAGTGCGGCTATCCTGTGCTTGCCATTTCGTTCCGCCATCGTGCGTTTGTAAAATAGATCCTCGGTCGCCGACAACGTATCCCTTATCCTTTGCAACGATACAAACATCAAAGAGTAGGTGCGTTGGACTCGATTGTGCCTCCCACGTAATACCACCGTTACGCGTGTGTAGAATCGTTCCATTTTCACCAACCGCCCAACCAAGCTTTTTAGATACAAAGTCAACGCCTAATAAGAGCCCGTCTGCGCTGTTATGAAAACGTGGCCCGCCGCGTTGATGTTTCCATACGCTACTACCATCTTTCTTGATTCCAGTTGTAGTCCGAAGGATAACACCTAAGTCTCCCACAATCCAACCGTGCTGATTATCTGCGAAGTCAATATCGTAGAGTGTAAACGTATGTAAGGGTTCTTTGCCGAGATAATCAGGTTGTCCGTATTCTTCTTTGTGACGTTGATTACTTCCGTCTGTGATAAAATTCCACGTTTTACCTCCATCGGTTGTAACATAGAGGCTGCGTTTGTCCCCCACAACCCATCCTGTCATCCTGTCAACGAAGTGCAAACCGAACAGTGCGGATTTTGTCGAGAATTGTTCTTCCCATGTCTTTCCGCTATCTGTGGTGTGATAGATGTACCCTGCGTTTTCACTATCGTTAGGCGTGCTGTAGGTAATGATCCATCCATGGGAGTCGTCAACAAAATAGATGTCCTTTAATGATTTTTCTCGGAAGGGACTCCCATCAACTTTTTGAAATGTTTTGCCACCGTCAGTTGTTTTGAGCAGGGTACCCCAATCGCCAACTATCCATCCTGTAACTTCACCTAAATAGAGACTGTGCAGATTATTTTGTGTCCCTGTTTCAATCTTTTGCCAACTCTTTCCGCCATCAGTTGTGTGTATGGCAACGCCGCCTTCTCCGACACTCCATCCTTCGGATGCGTTGCGAAAATATACTTTCCACAAAGGTTTTCCAAAAATTCCGCTATTTTGTCTATGCCAATTCTCACCACCATCCGCTGTCCGTAGGATAATGCTCTCAGCGCCTTCAGTATAAGATCGGTCTGCTCCATCAACAGCATGCCCAGAAAACAAACCTACCGAATTACCAACTGCCCATCCATGTGTTTCAGAAATAAAGTGGACATCATGTAGGTGTGCACTCCAATCTCCTTTCATAACGGTTTTCCACACGCCTATCGTCTGTTTCGGTGTGTTTGAACAACCGATGAAACACAAAATTGTAATTATGTTTAAGTGAAACAGATATGAAAGTGTTCGTTTTCCGCATCTATTTATTATTCTCAAAAAGGACTTCGCTGACATCGTGTAATCCTCGTGAGGTATTTACCACCCATCTCGCCGCTCGGATAGCACCTTTAGCAAATGCTTCAGGGCTATGTGCGCGATGCACAACACTTAGAGTTTCACCTTCAGTCGCAAACATGACAGTGTGGTCACCAGCAATGTCACCACCACGAATCGCGTGAACACCAATCTGTTTTTTAGGGCGAGATCCGATGATGCCGTGTCTACCATAGACACCAACTTTGTCCAAATCGCGTCCAACGGCATTGGCAACCGTCTCTGCCAATCGGAGTGCAGTACCACTGGGTGAATCTGCTTTATGGTTATGATGCGCTTCTATTATTTCAATATCATAGTCATCGCCAAGTGCTTTCGCAATTAATTCCAGTGCTTGGATCATCACGTTAACACCGAGACTCATGTTTGGTGCCATCACACATCGAATCTTTGAGGCAAGTTCTTGGACTTCAGCTAACTCCTCAGTGCTAAATCCGGTCGTAGCAATTATCATCGCTTTATCAGCATCTACAACTTGCCGTAGATGCTGCACGGTAGCGTCAGGCTTTGAGAATTCAATGACAACATCCGCGCTTTCAATTACATCATGGAGTTCACTGGTAATTGGCACACCCAATTCACCTATACCTGCAACGACACCGACATCGTTCCCTATTTCTGGATGGGCGGAGAACTCAATTGCCCCGACAAGTTCCATATCATCTTGTTGTGCAACGCCTTGGGTAATCAGTCTTCCCATACGTCCGCATGCTCCATTCACTGCTATATGAATCATTGTTTTATTTTCCTTGCTGCCAATTCTGTTTTTATTTAGTATATCATATTCATTGAAAAAATCGCATAGAAATCTAATCCAACAGAACCATTCAACGCTCGCGAAGTCATCTTTTAGGAAGGTTTGAAAGCCAATTACAAGATTACACGATTTACAGGATTGTCGGTATTCGCATAACCTGAGGGTAATCCTGTGAATCCTGGTTCAGACAGTAAACAATTCAGGCAACACAAATGCCTAATTTACACAAAACCGATACATTTTTCTTAAGTTGATAGTTACGGGTTTCACGTTGTTCAATCCAACCTGTGAACTACAACAAACTTGATAACTGCACCTGTTCACCTGCGTGATAGGAACTACGGACTAATGGCCCGGATTCTACATGCCGAAATCCCATCTCAATGCCTGCCTCTTTGAGTTCATCAAATTCCTCTGGAGTGTAGTAACGTTGGATTGGCAAGTGGCGAGCGGAAGGAGAAAGATACTGCCCGATTGTAAGAATATCACAACCCGTTCTTTGAATATCTTGCATCGTTTCTAAAAGTTCAATGACCGTTTCACCTAATCCTACCATTAGACCGGACTTGGTAAGCATTTGTGGATTCAGTTTTTTACCGATTTTGAGAAGTGAAAGTGTTTGTTGGTAATTTGCATAAGGACGCGCGCGACGGTATAGACGCTGCACTGTTTCAGTGTTGTGATTCAACACCTCCGGACCTGCTTGCACGATTACTTTGAGGGCATCCCAATTGCCTTCAAGATCGGGAATAAGCACTTCTATAGTACAATTGGGGCGTTGTTTCCGTGCTTCGGTGATGCAATCTGCAAATACACCCGCGCCTCCATCAGGTAAATCGTCACGGTTAACAGAGGTAATCACAACATGATTTAGCTGCAAGTGGGCGACTGCTTCTCCGAGTCTGCGTGGTTCATCTGTATCTACGATATTAGGTGTACCTTTCTTTACAGCGCAGAACATACACCTGCGTGTACATACGTCTCCTAATATCATAAATGTGGCAGTACGACTGTTCCAGCATTCACCGATGTTAGGACAGCGAGCTTCTTCACAGACAGTGTGAAGATCAAGATCACGCATTAATTTTTTAAGCTCAGCGTAGTTGCCACCGCCAGGAATACGTGCCTTAATCCAGGAGGGATGTCTTCGTTGCGGTGTATTAGAGGTAAGAATCGGAAGGGGTTTGACCATTTTGTATTCCATTAGCAAGGACACAAATCCCATAATAAAATGGCGGGAGAGGGTGGGAATCGAACCCACCTATCCACTTGCATAGACAAGCCGGTTTTGAAGACCGGTAGAGCCACCAGACCCTATCCTCCCCCATAAAAATAACTTATGATTTTGTTACCTTGATGACAATCTACGGACGTTTCCATCTCGAACTGTAACATTTTGTGTGTCACAGTATTCCAGGAAAGGCACAGCATATTTACGTGAAGTTTGCGCCAGTTCCCGAAACTCGCCAACCGTTATTGTCCCATTTTCACGGAGATAATTCGTTAATAATTCTTTTATCTCTTCAAATACCTCTTTGTGAATAAAGAAATTATCAGCCGCTTTGATAAATTGTCCCAGGTTCAGTAATGCGAAAAAAGTGGTCTCAATTATTTGTGGTGTGTATTCAGGAAGCAGCGTTTTCAGTTCATTGAGCCCGGGTGTGTTAATTCCTGCATCCAAAAATAGTTTTTCAAGCGTTTCTTTAGCAGTGGACTCCTCTTCAGAGAATTGAATTTCATGTGAGGCTAATCGGAGTAGATTTCCATCTTTAACCAATTGCTTCGTTTTGATCAGTTTATTTGTAAGTTTTTCAAAACCTACCTCGTCAAGTCCAAGTTCACGGCTCAATTGTGATGCGTTCTGTCCAGCAAGAAGCGGTTCTTTTTTGTGAAATTCTGATAATACTGTTAAGAGTTTCTCTGTAAGTTCCGCGGCACGCGCAGCATCTGAAATAAGTGGTGTTCTACCCGACGTATCCCAACGCACAATTTTCCCTTCGGATTCTAAAGTATCCAAAATGTTTCTGACTTCCGTTTGTGAATACGGCATATAATAGTAGAGAAACGATTCCGCAACACACAGTGAAGGACTATTTTCTAAGACAGCATTTACAACCTGTGTGTCGTCCGCTTCTTCCCACTGTGCCAAGGTTGTAATAGTTTCCTGCGTAAACCGTTTATGTTTCGGAGCAAACGGGTTAATCACTTCACCGCCGCCGACAGTGTGTTGTGCAGAAAAATCACGCAAAATGATACGGTCGCCTCTAAAAGTTAAAATCGGTTGTTCTAATCGGAGTTGGACTTGAACGCTGTCTCCTGGGAGAATTGCTTCATCAACCAATAAAATCAACCTACAAAATAGTTCACGTGTACCGAGATAAGCACGGAAACGTCCCCAATGTTCAAGCATCCTTGGAAATGAGGATAAAACCTGCAACGAGACATCAATATTATCAGTAACCCGTGAGAAGTTGATCGGGCATAGCACATCGCCCCGTTGTATATTATGTGCTGTGGTGCCAGACAGATTAAGTGCAGTTCTTTGCCCCGCCTGCGCAACATCCGCATGTTCGTTATGTACTTGTATGCCTCGCACGCGTACCACATCTCCTTGTGGTAGAATTACCATCCGCTGATCCCGATTAACCGACCCGCCGATAAGCGTTCCCGTAACAACCACCCCAAAACCTTGAACAGTAAAAACACGATCCACATATAGTCGCGGAATTCCATCATGTTCTTGTGCTTTTGTAGCAAGGTCAACCTGTTCAACAATCTTATGCTTTAAAGCATCAATGCCTTCACCGGTTATAGATGAAACACTAACAGAAGGAATTCCCTCAAGCGATGTGCCGACAAGCATTTCCTGTGTCATTTCTGTTGCTTCAGCCAATTCGTCAGGAGTTGCTAAATCCGATTTCGTCATCACAAGTATACCGTTTGAGATACCGAGCAGGTCTAAAATCGCCAAGTGTTCAAGCGTTTGTTCCTGCACTCCTTCTTTTGCATCAACAACAAAAAGGACAATATCCATTCCGTAAGCGCCGGATAACATGTTGCGGATGAATTTCTCATGTCCAGGTACATCAACAATCCCCGCGCGTGAATTGTCGGGAAGGTCAAAATAAGCGAAACCTAACTCAATAGATAAACCGCGTTCCCGTTCCTCTTTGAGTCGGTCTGTTTCAATGCCAGTAAGCGTGCCAACCAGAGCAGTTTTTCCGTGGTCCACATGCCCCGCCGTACCGATGATAAGGTGTCGTCTGTCTTGATGCATCAGTTGAGTCCGTCTTGTGAGTGGATGAGTTTCCCGATTCTATTGAACCGAATATTCCCAATTATTTTCCACACCTCCCATATTTTTACATTCTCATTTTTACACGCTACTTCCGGATCCTTATCGGGACAGAAGGACCAGTATACCATAAAAGCTTGCCCCTTGATCCTATCAATCGGAACAGGTCCCCATGTACGACTGTCCTGGCTCCTATCACGGTTATCACCTACTGCAAAAACATGTCCTTTTGGAACAGTAAACGGCTTGCCTTCAGGGAATCTACGCTTAAATTCACTGTCTGTTTTGGTGTAATCATCGTATAATTCATTTCCCCTCATATATTCTTGCGTTTGCCGGAAAGGTGGAAAATTACGTCTAATAAAACGATCTCCCACGTGCTTGGTGTAACCACTATCATCAACCGCTTTACCGTTGACATATAGTATTTTGCCTTCTGTGTGAACCGTATCGCCTTCTACAGCAACAATTCGCTTAATGAAATTCCTTTTAGACTCATGCGGTGGAATAAATACAAATACATCCCCACGTGCAGGCTTATGAAAATCAAAAACTCTAATATCTGTACCAGGAATTTTAAACCCGTAGATAAACTTACATACCAGAATCCGATCTCCAACAAGGAGCGTATCCTCCATGGAACCGGATGGAATTTTAAAGGCTTCTACGACGAACGGACGTATAAACCCAAAAACAAGAATAAGTGCAATGACAATAACCTGGGTATATTCCCAAAAGATCGTTTTTCTAAATTTTTGCCATTTTGACAATTGGGTATCAGTACTCATAATGTTTGAAAACCGTTGTAATAAAAAGGTATTCCTTTCTTACTTTTAGATAATAGAATTTACGTATTTACGTATTTTTAAGCGTTATAACGTTTATAGTAGCACAATTCATTGTGCGTTCTTTAGCAATAACAGAAAACAAATATGATAATTGGTCAATTAGATATGGTATTATTTGCGTTTTAAATCTGCCCAAAGGACAATTTGTTTTCCATGTTGTGATACAGCAAATGGACCAATCCGAGTAGTTTGTTCACGCGCACCCATTCCTTCGGCTGGACTATTTGGCTGAAGGGTATAATCACCTGCCTTCACATTTACGAACAGAGGGTCTTCATCAATGTTTTTCTCATAGATAAACTTGTCCCCATCAGCAACCAGGCCAATCCCATCAATCCCATCACCAATATCACATGATTTAATGACTATACCCCTACCCAGAGCGAAAACTTCTGCATGCGAAACATTTGATGAATTTCCCCAAACTATAGAATCGGTTAAGTTAAAGCGATTTCTGCGGATAATAGGATCTCTGCGGGCAGTAGCAGAAATCCCACCACCTCGAGTGCCTGCTGTGTTTTCCGTAATTGTACAACGCTTGATATTTACCGATCCTAAGATCGCCTCACACTGAATCCCTCCACCAAAAGATGTTGCACTATTTTGTGCAATTACACAGTCAGTAACCCAAACCTCTGAGTTATAATTACAGTGAATTCCTCCACCCGCTCTGGCTGTATTCCGTACAATGATCGAATTCTCAATTTTCAAAACAGTCTCTTTCCAAGCTTCTAAGCCGCCACCAGCATTGTGTTCTATTCGACAATTGGTGATAGGATTGTTTGTGCGGACATAAGAGTATAAAATACCGCGAGCACTGTTGTGAGAAACAACACAATTAGTGATAATCGGATCTACATCGTCCATACAGTAAACTCCATTCCCTGTATTCTCAGCAACCGTACTATTTTTAAGTGTGGGTTGTGCTGGAGTTTCTTTCAAAACAACCCCTTCATGTTCGGTATTTCCTATAATGAAAATACCGCCACCAAAATTGCGTATAATTGTACAGTCTGTTATGATTGAATCAGAATTATAGCAGTAGATTCCACCAAAACCGATAGATTGGTTCCTGTCAATCACACAGTTTTTAATTGTCGGTGAAGCAGATATAAGGTAGATTCCACCGCCAAATTTATGGTCACCATTTTTAATTGTAAATCCATCTAACACCGAATCAACTGTTTCATCATTTTGGAATATAAATCCTCTGGTTTCAAGTTTTTTCTCACAGTCAATAATCGTTGCATCAGCACCATTGCGAGATTTAAGAGTTATCCCTTTCCCCTTAAAATCAAGGTTCACATTTCCTTCGCCTCGGTAGATTCCATCATCGACCAAAACAGTATCACCATTTTGTGCCACATCAATACCGGCTTGAATTGTGGGTTGATCTGCAGGAACATTTATCGTAGCTGCATAAGTAAGTGGACTTAATAGAGAGAAACATAAAATAAGTGTCAAATTGAAGGACCTTCTCATTTGTTTCATGTCTTTCCTCCTATAGATGGATAAACTCTACTGTTTTTGAATCTATTGTGTTATTCATCAGTTGCCAGCATTGCCGTAAACGCTTCTTGCGGAACATCAACGCTGCCAATCTGTTTAAGTCGCTTTTTACCTTGCTTTTGTCTTTCCAACAACTTCCGTTTTCGGGTTATGTCACCACCGTAACATTTTGCAGTAACATTTTTCCGAAGTGCTCTGACTGTATCGCGTGCTACAATTTTGTTACCTATCGCTGCCTGAATAGGAATCTCAAACATCTGCCGAGGAATCAATTCTGTTAATTTACGGACTAAGATTTTGCCACGCTCTTCAGCTGTCTCGCGTGGTAAAATAGTTGAAAGCGCATCTACAGGTTTACCGTTGAGTAGCACGTCTAACTTTGCAAGATTCTCTGTTTTATATTCGCCTATATCATATTCCAGTGAACCGTAACCACGAGTGAGCGATTTGAGTTTCGGGTAAAAGTCCACCAACATTTCACTGAGCGGCAGTTCATAGAGCAGCTGCACCCGAACAGCATCAAGTTGATTCATCCGTTTATATACACCCCGCCGCTTCTGACAAAGTTCCATCGCGTTTCCAATATATTCTCGTGGCACAATTATATCTATATTGACATACGGTTCCTCAATTCGTTCGATATGTTGTACTTCAGGGAGATGCGCGGGGTTATCTACTAATACATGCTCACCCGATTTTAGAAAAACCCGATACATCACACTGGGGGCAGTCCGAACAAGCGAAAGCTCAAATTCACGCTCAAGACGTTCATGGATAATTTCCATGTGGAGCAAACCTAAAAAACCGCACCGAAACCCAAAACCGAGGGCGACAGAGGTTTCCGGTTCATAAGTGAAAGAAGCATCATTGAGGCGGAGTTTTTCTAACGCTTCTCGTAGTGCATGAAATTGATTGGAATCTTCTGGATAGAGCCCACTAAATACGAGCGGTTTTATCTCTTGGTATCCGGGGAGCGGTTCCGCTGTAGGGTGCAAATGATGTGTGATTGTATCACCAATTTTTGCTTGGTCTATTTCGCGAATCCCAGCGATGATATACCCGACTGCACCCGTTTGGAGTTCGGTTGTCGGTTGCATCTGAGGCGTAAAAATGCCGACCTCTTCTATTTCAAAAAAACGTTTCGTCTGCATCAGTTGAATTCTATCTCCCGGTGCCACACTCCCATCGAAAATACGCGTGTACATAATCACACCGCGATAGTTATTGTAAACTGAGTCAAGCACAAGTGCTTTTAAAGGTGCATCAGATTCGCCGACAGGTGGTGGAATTCGGTTGACAATTGCTTCTAATATTGCAGGAATTCCGGTACCCGCTTTGGCACTTACAAAGAGCGCATCAGCAGCAGGGATGCCGACTACCTCTTCAATTTGCCGTTTGACTTCATCAGGTTGTGCAGCTGGCAGATCAATTTTATTGATAACGGGGATAATCTCAAGTTCATTTTCAATTGCGAGATACGCGTTTGCCAAAGTTTGCGCTTCAACGCCTTGCGCGGCATCAACAATTAATATCGCACCTTCACATGCAGCCAGGCTTCGGGATACCTCATAAGTAAAATCAACATGTCCGGGCGTATCGATTAAGTTGAGTTCGTATAGGTTCTCATCTTCGGCACGATATTTCAGTTTAACTGCGGTAGCTTTGATCGTGATACCACGTTCACGTTCCAAGTCCATCAGATCAAGCACCTGCTCCCGCATTTCTCTTTCAGCAAGTGTGTTCGTCCGCTCTAAGAGCCGGTCACTGACTGTGCTTTTTCCGTGGTCGATATGTCCTAAAATACAGAAGTTGCGTATGTTTTGAAGTTCGGTTGACATGATATAATAGTATATCACAATTCTGGTCGATTTACCATAAAAAGATTGTTAGGGGACATAGCGAAAAACTGAAATCAATTGAATTCGATCCAAATGTGTGCTAAACTTCATAATATATCTTATAAATTAACTCAAATTGCTACCTTGTAGCACAATCTGTTAGGTTGTGCAGGAACGGAACACATAGGTGTCAACTTAAGAAACGTCTGCATTATTATGAACTCTTATCAATACGCATGGTTATTGTGTTTGTCCTAATTAGTCCCGTGAATCAACGCCAAATACGCGTATGGTATTTGGCGGGGACGATATGTTTATAGCAGCGCGGACGACCTCATTCCCTTAGTCCCGTAGGGACGATATGTTTTGAAGCACATCAACATAAATATACCGTTCCTACGGAACTCAAGAGGGACGGTGACAGCGTTTTTCTATAAACATAGCATCCCTACGGGACTAAAGAAAGGACCGAAATATTTATTTAATCTTCATACAGATTGTGGGACAATACATGCAGTCCGTTAGGCTTGCTAAACGCATAGATCAAAAGTGTTCACGTAACTCTAAAATCTACTATACAGCAGAGAAACTTCATGACTAAAATAAAAGACCCAATCATAAGCGTTTCAGGAGTGCGCGGGCAGGTTGGCATTTCGCTTGATGCGCGCACCATTACAAGTTTCGCGCTTGCCTTCGGCACGTTTGTTGGCGGAAAAACTGTGGTAGTCGGGCGAGATTCGCGCACCTCAAGCCCCATGATTCGACATGCAGTGTTGGCTGGACTTTTCGCAACAGGATGTCGCGTGATTGACGTAGGTTTATGCCCTACACCGACTGTCCTTTTGACAGCGAAAACGCTCGGCGCACAAGGCAGCATTACCATCACTGCAAGCCATAACCCCGTAGAATGGAATGGCATAGAATTTGCATCAGAGTCTGGAAAACTGCTAACACAGACCGAACGCGATAAGTTATTAAAAATCTATGAAACTGAAGATTTTATCTTAGCACCGTGGGACAAGCAGGGAACACTGGAAGTATTCACGGATGCCACCACACATCATCTCAAACAGATACTTAATTTCCCGTGGCTTGACGTGGATTTAATCCGAAATGCCAAATTAAAGGTAGCACTTGATTGTGGTAACGGTGCTGGATGTGTAATTAGTCCAATTCTATTGCGGAAACTCGGTTGTCAGGTAGTGGAAATTAATTGTGAACCAGACGGCAATTTCTGTCGTTCTGCAGAACCCACCCCTGATGCCTTAGGTGAACTGTGTGAAAAGGTGCATGAAACACGTGCAGATATAGGGTTCGCCCACGATGGCGATGCTGATAGAGTGGTGATTGTTACCGATGGCGGCATAGCATTAAGCGGAGAATGGACTATCGCTTTCGTAGCAGATTTTATTTTAACTAAAACAAAAGGAGACATAGTCGTCACAGTATCAACAAGCAGAATGATGGACGATATTGCTGCGAAACACGATGTAACACTACACCGCACGAAAGTCGGTGTGGGATGGGTGGTTGAGAAAATGCATGAAGTCAACGCTGTTATCGGAGGTGAAGGCACAGGAGGGGTAATCTATCCTTCTATCAACTGGACTACAGACGGTATCGCCTCTATCGCAGCAATTGTTCAATATCTTGCCGAATCCAATGGCAAAATGTCAACACATGTTGAAGCTATGCCACACTACGAGATGTGCCGCAAAAAATTAGAGATTCCATCCCAAGAGGTCGCAACACAGCTCGTTGAACTTGCAATGAAAATGTATGAGAAAGAGAGCACATCAACTATCCAATCTGTACCGCATCTTGAGTTAACAGATGGCATCAAACGTGTTTGGAATGATAGATGGGTAAATATCCGTAAATCAGGAACGGAACCCGTAATTCGTGTTTTCAGTGAGGCACCCACAGCATCAGAAGCAGAAACACTTTGTGATGAGACGCTTGAAAGCTTGAAGATGTTAATGAAACAGATAAACTGATGACTACGTTATTTGTCACAAAGCATATTTTAGCATTGAACTTTGAAAGATCATGCATTTTTGTTTTTCAGAAAGGTACGAAAGTCAAATTTTCGGGTCAAGTTACTACATAAGTAGCACAATCTGTATGAAGATTAATTTATTAATTCGGTAATTTTATATCCGTACAAGGCAGGTGCACCCCATCGCTGGCGAGGTTTCCTAACCTCGCTAAATTACCGAAATATTTTCTTAATCTTCATTTAGATTGTGCCTATAAGACGCAAACCAACAGTTTGCGGGACAGAAGTGCCCATTAATTATAGGGTGGACTATAATGACACGTATCGGATCCGAAATGGTGAAAAAAGGAGCATGACGACAAAGTATCATAGAAGCGGACGAAACCTATACTGGAGAATTGGTGAAATGAATAAAGACTGGGCGAGTATGCAGCAATCCGAGTTTGTTGTAACAAACAAGCGTTCGCATCTAAAAATAATTCCCTACATTGGTTGTAAAGCAGGTTTCAACAATATTTTTGATAAAATAATACCTGATAACCTTGCATGTCCTATTTATGATATTTTTGGAGGAGGAGGGGCATTCTCCCTTTATGCGTGCAATCGGTTTGAATCTCATCGCGTTACCTATAACGACAATAACCCTATTCTTGTAAACCTGATACGGCACGTTCAAACATCTCCGTCTCGGTTATGGGAGCTGTATAACGAACATTACAAGAATACTTCTACCGATTATTATTATCAAGTCAGGAATCTCTGTTTAGAAAACGGAGTGGAGGGAGCGGCGAACTTCCTTTATCTTGCGAAGAACGCGTTTTCAGGGAAAATCAGATTCAATTCAAGCAACAAATTCAATTCGCCTATCAGAAAAGGGAGCACATGTCCCAAAGTCCACCTTGATTCATTGTTGCATTTAAGTAAAACCATTCAGGACTTAACCATAATGAACAAGGATTATAAAGAGTTTGCTCGTGTTGATAACTCTTTTTTATATCTTGACCCGCCCTATTTCAATAATACCAACGGTCATTATAATAGCGTTCTCGATTTAGGTGAGTTCAACCAGTTTTTAAGAACTATTGAATTAAAAAATAAAGTCGTCTTATCTGAACAAAATCACCCGGAAATATTTGACCTTCCAGAATCCTACACAGTCCGATCAATTACTTTGAAGAGATCATTGCAGTATTTTACGCAAAATAAAAGCCAGGAAATGATTGCTTTTAATTAATAAAATATAACGATTAACCGGATTCAGTCTCATAAATAGTTTCAAGAAAAGTACTTTTAGCACAATTAAGTATATAGGTGCCCCACAATTCTCAATTCCAAAACTACGTATTGCGAAAATTATAACCACTATTTTGGTGGTTTGGAGAAATTATGTCTTTGAAAATTGCCTGCATCGGCGGCGGAAGTGGATTATCCGCACTGCTCAGCGGTATTAAGTACTATGCCGATCTGGAAACAGACAACAAGAAAATCATTGATCTGGATAGTTTAGCAGCAATTGTTACTGTTTCAGACGACGGCGGAAGTTCCGGACGACTCATTGAAGAATTTGACGTGCTTCCGCCAGGGGATATCCGTAGGCTCTTGTGGACATTGTCCGATGCAGACGAACTTGCCGGACTTTGGGAATACCGTTTTTCCAGTAACGGTGACCTCGGTGGGCATACAATCGGAAATTTATTATTAACCGCCTTGACCGAACAATTCCAAGGCAATTTTCCAAAAGCGATCCAAGCCGCATCGCGCCTTCTCTCAGTCCGTGGGCAAATTATCCCTGTTACCTTAGATTACACCGTTCTCTGCGCCGAACTTGCAGATGGTGAGATCGTCCGGGGCGAATCAACTATCCCGGTCCGCGAAAACCGAGAACCAATTAAACGCGTCTTTTTTGAACCCCGTGAAAACGGCAAAACCTATCATACACAAGACGAAACTTATGAATGTCAGGCGCACGATACTGCAATAGATGCACTCGTTAACGCTGATGCTATTATCATCGGACCAGGCAGCCTTTATACCAGCATCATGCCAAATCTTGTCATAAAAGGTATCGTAGAGACAATTCAACGGTCTAACGCTGTGAAAATCTATGTTTGCAATGTAATGACACAACCCGGTGAAACCGACGGATACGCTGTCACTGACCATGTCAATGCCATTCTTGACCACGCAAAAATTCCCATCGATTACATCTTAGCTAATAACCAACCCGCACCACAAGAAATCATGCAAGGATATGTCCGGAATGAATTGGTTTCACAACTTACCCGAATCCGTTCGTTGTCTGACGAAGGGCTTTCTATGCTTGCTGAAAATACCGAACATCTAATGGAGGTGCTTGACCTTGCAAAGGATATTTCAACACTCTCTGCTGAAACCGTGCAGGTCGCGGATGCTTCAAAAGTACAGGTTTCCTATAACCGAGAACAGGAGAGACTTGAAGAGGAAGGCATTACCGTTGTTGAAGCAGACCTTATTAGAGATATGGTTGTTACCGAAATTGGAACGTGGTTGGGGGGAGCCCAGATGAACGTCATTCGCCACGATCCTGAAAAGTTAGTGATGAATCTCGTAAATATCTTCAAAAATCATCCGAAACTGAGCGAAGCAATTTAATTTGTCCCACAATCTGTCCGAAGATTAAGAAATATTTCGGTCCTTTCTTTAGTCCCGTGAATCAACGCGAGGTAATCTTTTGAACTGACACTGAAATTTAAAAAATATAAGGGTAGGTTTCAAAAAACACTACCCTTCTTGGGAAAATAGAATTTGTAGCATTGCACTAACGTTTTACTATAACATTACAATCCTGAATAAGATGTGTTGTTAGACTTAATATGAGACGCAAATTTGTCACAGATATTAGATAGGTTATCAATAAAATTATCCCAACGAAACTCTTCTTCTTGTGCCTTTGATGCAGCAAAATACACCGCTAATTCGTAATAACCCAATTTTCTATCATCTAACGGTTGTTTGTGTGCAGTATATTGTTTTGAATCTTTATACATCTTTACCCCCCTAATGGTAAAAGGTTGTCCTTCCTACACTTTTAACGCCATCGTTAAAAATGAGGTTTCATTTTTTTTTGACGAACTAACATTAATTACCCTTGCATCCAAAACAAAATCTTTGACTTTAGCACATTTTGAAGGTATAATTTATTATTTAATAGGAGGTCTGCATGAATCATCCAAAATCTGACTCAAAAAACACCAAAACGAATACGCAAGAAAACGACAACAATACATCTGATACTAACTTTATTCGACAAGCCATTCAAGAAGATATAGCAGCAAATAGATTTGACGGTAGAGTGCATACTCGCTTTCCCCCAGAACCGAGTGGATACCTCCATATCGGTCATGCCAAAGCCTTATGTATCAGTTTCGGCATCGCCGAAGACTATGGTGGACTTTACAACCTCCGGTTTGACGACAGCAATCCTATCACCGAAGAACACGAATACGTTGAGGCAATCAAACGCGATGTGCATTGGCTCGGCTTTGATTGGGAAGAACGCGAATTCTATGCGTCTGACTATTTTGAAACACTCTATGAATATGCAGTCAAACTGATAGAAAAAGAGAAAGCTTATGTCTGCGATCTGACACCAGACGAAATGCGCACCTATCGTGGCACTTTAGTGGCACCCGGCAAAAATAGCCCCTACCGCAACCGTCCTATTGAAGAGAACCTAACGTTGTTCAACGGGATGCGCAACGGGGAATTCCCAGACGGTTCCCGCACCCTCCGCGCAAAAATTGATATGGCAAGCCCAAACCTAAACATGCGCGATCCAGTCATGTATCGTGTGCTCCGTGCCCCACACTACCGACACGGAACGAATTGGTGCATCTACCCTACCTACGATTTCACACACGGTCAATCAGATTCCATTGAGGGCGTTACGCACTCCTTGTGCGATGTTCAATTTGAAGATCATCGTCCGTTATACGACTGGTTTTTGGAATCATTGGAAATTTATCAACCGCGACAAATTGAATTTGCGCGCCTGAACCTTACATACACCGTACTCGGCAAACGGAAACTCAAAGTTCTCGTTGAGGAAGGGCATGTGAATGGATGGGACGATCCAAGGCTCCCCACACTTGCGGGGATGCGCCGCAGAGGCTATACCTCTGAATCTATCCGAAATTTTTGCAACCGTATCGGTGTGTCAAAAGCCGATAATCTCATCGAAATCGGGCAACTTGAATACTCTATCCGCGATGATCTGAACAGACGGGCACCCCGTGTCATGGCAGTCCTTAATCCTGTGAAAGTTATTATCGACAACTATCCAGAAGGGCAGGTTGAGATGTTGAATGCTGACAATAACCCGGAAGATGAAGATGCAGGGACAAGGGAAATTCCGTTTTCACGAGAAATCTATATTGAACGGGAAGATTTTATGGAAGACCCACCACGAAAATTCTACAGATTAGCACCCGGACGAGAGGTTCGACTTAAACATGCATACTATATCACCTGCGAAAACGTTGTGAAAGATGCAAACACAGGCGAAATCGTTGAGATTCACTGCACCTATGATCCACAAACGCGTGGCGGATGGTCGGATGATGGGCGGCGAGTGCAAGGCACACTACACTGGGTCTCTGCCGAACATGCCGTTGATGCTGAAGTGCGCCTGTACGATGCGCTCTTTACGGAACGCGAACCTGAAAATGCAGCCGATGGTGTCGACTGGATTCAATTCCTCAATCCAAACTCTTTAGAGATTCTCAATAACTGTAAAGTTGAACCGAGTCTTGTTGACACACCGTCTGAAAGCCGATTTCAATTTTTACGGATAGGATACTTTTGCGTTGATCCAGACACAACACCAGACAAATTAGTATTCAATCGCACAGTACCACTGCGGGACTCTTGGGCAAAAATTCAGAAAGGACAGAAATGAACGAAACACCTATTCCAAATGACCACGTTAGAGTGCGTATGGCACCGTCTCCCACCGGCTACTTACACATCGGCGGTGCGCGAACAGCTCTCTTCAATTGGCTGTTTGCCAAACATCACAATGGCAAATTTATCCTCCGAATTGACGATACAGACACGGCGCGTTCCACTGATGAATCCATGCACGCGATTTACGATGCGTTGAAGTGGTTGGGCATCAATTGGGACGAACACTATGTCCAGTCAGAGCGGAGAAACATCTATGACAAGTCCGTCATGCAATTGCTTGAAAGCGGCAATGCCTACCACTGCTACTGCACACCCGAAGAACTTGAAGAGATCCGCGCACAGGCTCGTGCCGATAAACAGCCCCGTTCCTACGATAGAAGATGCCGAAATTTGACTCCTGAAGACATAGACCGCTTTGTCACCGAGGGCAGAAAGCCAACCGTGCGCATAAAAATGCCTGACACACCAATCCATGTCAACGACCTCATTCTCGGTTCACGTAACATTGACCCCGCCACCCTTGAAGACGAGGTAATAGTCCGTTCAAACGGCATGCCGAACTACAACCTCACTTCTATTATTGACGATGCTGATATGCAGATAACGCACGTCATCCGAGGGACAGAACATCTCAACAACACCCCGAAACAGATTGCCATTGCGAATGCACTTGGTCTGCAACTCCCCCAATTCGCACATATTCCGTTGGTGCTTGATGATACTGGGAGGAAACTCAGCAAACGCCACCACGGGGACCTTGTCGCTGTTAACCGATACCGTGAACAAGGGTACCTCCCCGAAGCAATGCTGAACTTTGTTGCAAGACTCGGTTGGTCCTACGACGATAAACAGGAAATTTTCTCTGTTGATGAATTGATTGAAAAATTTGACCTGGCACGGGTCGGTAAAAGTGGAAGTGTCTTTGATATTAAAAAATTAGAATGGCTCAACTCACACTATATCAACCAACTTGATGTATCAGCACGGACAGACGCGGTGATACCGTTCTGGGAACAAGAAGGTTTAGTGGATTCCACTACAAACCGTGACTGGCTGGAAAACATCGTAGCAGCAGTAGGTGAACGTCTTACAACATTCCAAGATATTTTCCCACAAACTCGCTATTTCTTTACCGATGATTTTGCGTATGAACCGAAAGCAGTCAAAAAATGGTGGGGAAGTTCAGACGAAAAGAAACAAAAAACTCGTGAGATACTAACAAATCTCGGACAGATTTTAGAAAAAATCCCTGCGTTTGACCTTGAAACAGTAGAAACTGCTATTTGGAAATACACAGACGAAAACGACATCAAACGCGTCGCGGCGATGCAGACGTTGCGGATCGCACTGACTGGGACATCCTTCGGACCAAGTCTCTTTGATATTGTCCTGCTGCTTGGCAGAAACGAGGTTTTGAGGCGGATTCAAAGAGCGGTAACCTCCCTATAATCTTCATTGAATAGTTGTGTGACTATACTATTTTATTCTTCAAAATAGTTGCATTTCATGGTATACTATGCCATGTATCAAAGAATAATCTCTCAAAGGATGGACATAGGAGAAAGCTGATGCTTCACTCACTTGAATTAGAAAATTTCAAAGCGTTCGGGGAACGCGCACGTATTCCGTTTGCGCCAATAACACTCATTTTCGGTGAAAACAGTGCAGGCAAAAGCACAATCTTGCAAGCACTCTATCTACTCAAGCAAACGCTGGAGAGTAGAGGTGCCGGAGCACGCTACTGCCTCATACTTATAACGGAATAGTCGATCTCGGCAATTTCAAGGAAATGCTTTTCGACCATAACCTAAAACGAACTCTTTCGATTTCTGTTGAAGCTACAATGAATAGGAGTTATGAAATATCTCAATTACCATATAAGGAAAACACAATTACTATTGAATTTCGTTTCAAGTATCCTTCCATTGAGGAAGAAGTCCTTTTAAATGAAATTGGTATTTACGACAGGCAATCCTCCGGATGCATCGCTAAGTTTCAGCCATTGAATGCAACTGAAGAACCAGACGATTTTTGGAGGAGAATGGGTTATCCTGATTATATTATAGATCGTCATGTACCAGTGCCCTCAAAATCATCTGCCGTAGAATGTGTTTGGTTAACAGAGGAACCTGAATACTGGGAGCCAGAATTTGCGTGGTGTAAAAAGAATGAAGAGGAAATACGTAAACAATTTGAGGCCAAAAAATCGCATTTAGAGGATCAATTACTTCATCGCGAAATGGATGAGGAAAAAGAAAAGAGTAAAGATTTAATTCAACAATTAAACGCTTGGGATCAGAGGCAAATTAGTTCATTAAGTGTTGCACTTGAATTTCTCTCATCGGATTTTGATTTGAAAACCTACATTTCCATGAGGTATAAGGAGGAAATGAACACGGTTCTGGGGTTGGAAGGACCTCTTCCAGTTCGGAGCATATATAGGGAAGATAATACTTTCATAGAAATATCTCGCTCACTGTTGTACGCAAGATCTGATGATATCAAGGTCTTTCATATTGCGGAACTTGTTGTAGAAGCAGGTAAGGCATTAGAACAAACTTTAGAGGCTCTTTTCCCGATTAGACCCTTTCGAAGTCTTCCACAAAGATATTATATACCCACAGGGACAAGTCCTTGGCATGTCGGATATTGGGGGCACCTGCTTCCGGATCTACTCTTTGGTCATCCTGAATTGGTTAAGCAAACAAACGAATGGCTCAAACGACTTGACATAGACTACATGCTTGAGGTGAAGCCAGTCGGAACCGATCCAGGATATCCTTTTGCAGTAAGACTCGGGGATACCCGTCGGAAAAACCCTATAAATGTAGCTCTGCCGGATGTCGGTTTTGGTGTCAGTCAACTCCTACCTTTTATTGTCCAGAGTTTGGTTTCAGAGAAGCAGATTATCTCCGTAGAACAACCAGAAGTTCATGTACATCCGAAGTTACAAGCGGATCTTGGGGACCTCTTAGCTGAAGCCATTCAAAATCCACGGCAGAATCAATTTCTTATAGAAACCCATAGTGAACACCTGATTTTACGTTTACAACGATTAATCCGTAAAAAACAGATTAAACCCGAAGATGTATCCGTGATATATGTTAACCGTGGACCTGAAGGTGCTAAAGCGGAACGTCTGCGACTTGACGAAGATGGTGATTTCATTGATGAATGGCCTAACGGATTTTTTATTGAACGTCTCAGAGAATTAAGATAACAGAAGGAGAAGTTTAGATGCTGGTGAGTGCAGTCGTTGAGCCTTCTGCCTTTAATGAAGATTGCTTTAATGATCTTTATACTATTCATGTGGAAGATTTCTTAGAGGGAATTTGGAGAAATGGTTTACTAATTTTAGATTCAGACAAGAAATTGAAAGATGAACTATCAAAAAAGGCCGAATCTTTATCAGGTAAGGAAAAGAGGTTACAGGTGTTATTAACTGAACTGCTAAAGGAGAAGTCAAAATGTATTTCTGTTCATCATCAGGTTTCACCGAGTAATGGGCAGTCGGCCAATCTGCTGGACTTAACATGTTCTCTTAAAGCATATACTGAAGCTGATGCCTTGATTCTTGGAGATAAGAACTTTGAAACCGTAAAATTTGACAAAAGTCGCAATATTGGAATTGTACAACTATCAAAATACCGTGATAGTGATTTTGAGAAACTGCGTCAAAGATATTATGATGGATTGGAATCAATAGATAAACTTGATGAAACAGAAGTAGAAAAAATTATTACCCGTTCAATTCGTTATTCAAAATGGTTACGCTTTTATGATAAGTATATTGCAATAGGAGAAAACACAAGCGGATTCTTAGATGGAATTAAGTGAGGGTGTTTCATAAATCATTAGTTTTCTATCGAAAGACAGTTTTGATGTGTGTGATGTTTCGCGTGGGTAAGCCGCAGCGAACATTCATTAACATTGTGAGTTGCAACAAGAGGATGCCAAGCTCCAAAAAGGTGGTAACATAAGGTAAGTCTCGTATTGGTAAAGGTTTGTGTGCCCCTGTGATAGACAGGAGTTTACTGAGCAAATCAAAGACGGGTTCAATAGCGGTTTTTCGTGAGGCTTGCCAAGTATCAACTTGTGTTGCGGTATACAGCGGGTCCGCACCTAAGAGTGGGTTGGTCTCTGCTAAAGTTGTCTTGGGTGTGAGCAAAAGCACTTCGGCTTGGGCAAAAGCGGCTTGGCGTTTTTTATCAACATATCCGTTATCCGCCACGATACACCGCACACCTTTTTCAATCAGTCGGTCTTTCTTGGTATCTAAGACCTTGCGTTCGTTAACATTAGCAGGTAGAACTTCAAACAGGATGGGAAACCCGGTGCGGATGCTGGTGAGATGCAGCCCGTATCCATACACCCATCCGTGATACCCGCTTTTAGACCAAGTCGCAGTTTTATCAACACCGCGTAAGCCTTTGGGGAGATGATTCTTGGCACGGTCTTTCTGATGCCATACAGGCCCTGCGGCTTTGAAAAGGCTTTTATCTTCATAAACGACCTGTTGATGAAACCCGGCTTCAGTGGCGAACCTTGAGGATGAGACGTATTGCGTAAAGGCTTGGAGTTTGGGCATCAACGCTTTGTATCGGCGTCCGAGCGTCACGTGTGAAGGACACGCAGGCAACCGGCATCTTTCAAGCAGGAGTGGGTGGTGAAATAAGTAATGCTGCTGTGAGCGCATAGTCGTGATCCCTTTCAGCGTCATAACCGCATAAAAGACGATGAGGGAGGCATCGGAATAAGTCTCTGGTCGTCCTCTTTTTCGCACTTTTTCTTCGGTTGTTGAAAACGCATCTAACATGGAAAAAAGAAATGTGATATACTCTTGACTGTCAGGATACTGCATGAGTGTCTCCTTCAATTTATGTGATATAAAATGAAAGAATACCCAGTATCCTGACTTTTGACAACTATTATTTATGAAACACCCTCAATTAAGTATATATTGTCTCTATGGCGTGAAAACGGATTTTTTATCTCTGAACAAGGAATTGGACAAGTAGAAATATATACTTGTACTGAGCATGTCCGAGAAAGTGAAACAGATTATGCGAAAGAAAGCAAATTAGCGAGGAGTCAGGAGAATTGCACAAGAATAAACCAAGAGCTCAAAGAATGGGTAACGGAGGAAGGCTATCAATGGTGGGAGGTAAAAGTATTTGTAAAGAGTGATCCTGATGATATTTTCCATGCAAGGTATTTGGAAACACAACATGCTATAATCAACGTAGAGCGAGGTTTTGATATGTTCAAGCCGAACGGTAGTTTTAAACGGAGTTTCTTTACTTTACATACGGCAGCAAGTTCCCACCTGAAAGAATGCCGTGAATTACCAGAATCGATCTCTGCCTAACAACAATGTAATAGCAGCATCTTGACAATAGATTACATGTCAGTCCTGGGATGAGTGGACGAATAGATTTATTTATCGTTGTTTACCGAGAGAGGTGAATTAATAACCATTTGCACACCAACAGAATTAATGAAGGAATTTCAAATGAAAGAAAAAGAATTTGAAAATTACACTGATCCTATCCTTGAAGAATGCTATAGAATAAAAAAAGAGCTTTCCGCGCGTTTCAAGTCAGTTGAAGAACTCTCAGCACATTTGAGACAGGTTCAAGAAGAGTGCAGACGGAACGGCATGAAGTCGTTTCGTATTATGTGCCACCATCGGAACGTAAGAAAGGGGTAGCATCAACCAATGTGGAAACCTTAGATAAAACATCTCAGTGATAGTCATCATTAGACATTATAGCGTTTTAATTGACTTTACACAGGAATCAACCTAATTATTTTTCCATACCCATCGCGTCACCTTAGAGAAGAACGGACGATGTTTTGCTACAAACCGATAGACTGCTTCAGACAACGGCGCAAACCCCGGAAAATTATCGTAACACCAAAGAAGTCCGCGGTTGTTCAAAGCGCGTAAGATTGCCTCAGCACCAGAAAAAACATGTCCATTTTCTAATATGAACTGCACTGAAGATTGGAAAGCTGAAAGTGGAATCTCTGGAAAATGCGGAGCCACTTCTTGATACGGAGCATAGTCTATACGATCTTTCGTGATATGTCGCCACCGAGCAATCCAATATCGGCAAAAATCGCAGTCGTTATCGTAAACAAGGAGTGGTTTGCTAACTTGTAATTGCATCTGTCCGGAGGGATCAGTTCCATGCCCGATGAATTTTGGTGATTGCATCGATCACTTGATCCATATCCGATTCAGAACCGAGGAGTAGATTTTGGAAAAGCCATACACTCTGTTCGCAAACTAATTCAGCATTTGGACATGGTAATGAACGGATAAGGTGCGGGTATTTCTCAGCAACGTGTGCTATGCCGGGTTCCTCTGAAAGTGGAGAACGATAACCGATAGAACACGGTATTCCTTCGGCTGACAATGCATTGACGAATTCCTGTCGAGATTTTCCACCGAAACCTGCTGGATTATACTTCATGCAGTACAAGTGATACCCATGTTTTGTAGTCCATGTAGCAAGTTTGGGCGGTGTAATGCCAGATATGGCTTCCAACGCTTTGGAAAGGTAGGCAGCATTATTGTTCCGAAGGTCTGTTTGTGCTTCCAAAAGTTCCAATCTTACCGACAGTATCGCTGCAAGATATTCAGAGGGGCGATAATTCCAGCCGAGTCGAGGGTATTCCCATCTTGCCCCGCCGGGCGCACGTCCCACATTCATGAAAGCACAAACCCGGTCATGAATGTCTTTGTCGTTTGTGGTAACCATGCCACCTTCACCCGAAGTAAGATTTTTGGATGCTTGAAAACTAAATGCACCAACATCGCTAAGGCTCCCCACCTTTTTTGTCTGGTATTCTGCACCGTGCGCCTGAGCGCAGTCTTCAATAATTTTGAGTTGATGACGTTTGGCAATTTCTTGTAATGTCCCCATATCAGCAGGATGTCCACCGAGGTGTACAGGAAGTATCGCGCAGGTTTCTGGACTAATCGCAGTTTCCACTGCTTTAGGATCAATCGTAAACGTTTCAGGGCAAACATCTACAAACGCTACGGTGCATCTACGTTCTAAAACCGCACTTGCAGTCGCTACGAATGTATAGTTCGGCACGATCACTTCGCCCCCATCGCTGAAGCCATCAAGGTCAAGTGCACCGGCTAAAGCAGCGCTAATAGAATCTGTGCCATGCGGCATAAAAAGGGCGTAATTTGTGCCAGAATATTGGGCATACTGCTCACAAAAACGCGGTATCATTGCACCACCGCTGCCTTCGCTACCACTCATATAGACATCATGAAGTAATGGCTCAATTTTTGATTTCCATTCATCAGATGTCCGTATCGGCCAGGACGGCCACGGATGCGTTTGTATATTTCGTACAGGCGTACCACCCGAAATCGCTAACTGGTTGGACATGTAAGTCTCCAATGGGATATAAAATTGACTGTTATCATATTGTAAACCATAGGGTACTCTAACATAGATAAAATTGCAAGAAAAAATACTATTTGACAATCGCAGAATTAGGGTATACAATTAGAGGTTGTAAATGTTTCTATAGTAATAAATTACTTTCAACAAATAAGGAGTTACAAATTGAAGAATTTTTTAATAATGCTGCTTATGTTAGGATTTGCAGCTATTAGCATTACCGGGTGTGAAAAGGCAATGACAGATTCTATGATGGATGTTGTTAAACCACCAGAGACACCAACAAAGGATAATCCTGAGGCGTATACAGTTGCCTTGGTACAAGCAGCGATTGATCTCTACAAAACGGAAGGTCGCGATGCAGTTGTAGCTTATCACAACGACCCTGCAAATATTGACGGGCAATGGTATGTGTTCATCACAGATGAAAACGATCTCTTTCTTGCACACGCGCCAATACCAGATCTCATAGGCACTGACCTCAAAGATGTTAAATGGCTTGGTAAAGACGTTGAACGTCATGATGGATCGACTTTGGGGGCAAAAATCGCCGAGGCAACAGAGACAGGACTATGGATTGAGTATTTGTGGCCCAATCCGGAAAATGGGCAAATTGAACTGAAACGCACTTGGGCAATCCGATATGACGGATATCTCTTCGGCTCCGGGTATTATAAGTCGACAGAAGAAAATTCCGAAAATTAAGATTCTGAAGTGATCGAAAAGCAGAATGGGTCATGGCGGGGTCTTTTCCTCGCCATTTCTCATAAATTATCATCCAACTATTAGAGCATTCTTCCGCACTAATAACCTTTCATTGTTTTCCAACGATAAGAGCACGTATCGCATCTACTGCCTCTTCTGTATCTTGGAGTGGTGTGCTTGAATTACGACTTGATGCCAGTGCCTCGCCAATTTGCTGTGATAACGTCTCCAATGCACACTGCCTCACAATTGAATGTTGTTTTATATACCCATAGACTTTATACCGCCTCGGTTGTCCACGTTTTTTTTGTGAAAGTGATAAAACGATAACCTTACGTCCACTACTTGCCGCTTCACATACCATTGAAAAACTATCCGCAGTGACAATGATCAGATCGCTTAAAGCGAGAATAGCTTGATACGGATCATCAAGTTTTGAAGGTGTATCGGGTTCAATAAAAAATGGACACCAGTCTGCAGGTGCCAGTTGTGATTTTAAATGCTCCGTTACATCTAACGGTGTTCGACGAGAGGTTGTCACCAATATTTGAATGTTCATTTTCTTAGCGATTGCCTTGCAAATTTCGCTCAAACGCTCAGCATCTTTTATAGTAATAGTCTCGTGTTGATCTGTCCCACCGACAAGTATACCGATACGCGGACAGTCAGGCAAATTGAGTTTCTGCAGCAATTGGACTCGTTCTGCATTTAGTGCTTCTGGTGAAATAGGGTTTGGTACACCGATCGTTTTGCAGACATTATCCGTGCCTTTAGCACTCTCCCACGAAAGCATCGGGAGAATTGCAAGGTCAAAGTGACGGATACCTATAGGTGAAGGTCTACGACAAGTTACCGTTTTGGCGCTAAGAATTTTACCGAGGAGTAGATTGACCGCAGCTACAGATGATCCCGTTGAGAGAACAACATCTACATCTCGGATTTGCAAAATTGCGTTATACACAGATGTAGTGAGACTTGACCGGAGGAGCGTGCGGATAAACGAGGCCGGTAAAGACATGCCTCCGAAAATGCACATAAAAACTCGTAACAAGTTATCGCGCCATTTAGCACGGAATTGTATCTCAAGCCATTCTTTATGGCATTCATGCATTTTTTTCACAATCCCCAAAGATTGTTTGTAATGCCCCGGCTTTTTGTCACTTAAGATAACAACCTTCATTTTAATTTATATTCAATCAACTCCGTAACACCGCGCTCATCTTCGGTTTTGACAATACCAACGTGCGGAACGAACCATACTGTTTGATCGTATCCGGTTGACTCCTCATGAGACAAAACGGTCTGGACAATTTCTGTTTTATATTTAAGTCGATATGTATTCTCAAACCTTCCTGCGGGTGTTTCAATATCCCCTTCGCTAATTATTACCTCACATTTAATAATAAAATGCACCTCAAAAGGAATTTGAAGCAGAGTCAGGTTTTGTAGTGTCATGTTTCCATTGACTTTTAGATTGAGAGCCTCCCACTGGGAGTCGGAGGTTAAAGGTATTTGAAAAAAAAGGAGTTCAGGGAACGAAATTGGCTCAAGTGCCACATCTACTTCTAATCCCTCAAAATCATCTTGGACTGAAGTAAGAAGTTCAGTTTGGATATAGCGATCTATCTTTTTAGTAACACCGAAAAAGATATTGTTTTGGGCAACGCGGAAGAAGGTCGGTTTTAGGAAATCAATTTTCACTTCAGAAATCGAAGGAGTATAGGTAAAGGTCTGATAGTCTCCATCCTGATCGTCATTTCCATCTGTAATTTCCCGTGTCCATTCAGATCCGTCAACGTTTCGGTAAACCCATTTGCTTCCGACCGCATCGGGGAAATAGTTCGGTTTTGTTTCAGTCGGCTCAGGAATTTCATCAGAGCCGCAGGCAAAAAGTAACAAGGCACTGCAGAGAGTGAGAAATAATGTTCTCATTTCTTTCAAAATGCTACAGTTCACTTAAAAGTCGACCGTTTGTTTATATTGCTTTTCTATGCAAAACCAATGTACCGAGCAATAAAGAACACAGCGAAATAATGGACAAGTGGATTTACTTCTTTATGACGTCCAGTGACTAACTTTAGAAACGAAATAGAAATAAAACCGAATGCAATGCCATCAGTAATACTGAAGGACAGAGGCATCAAAAACACAGTCAGCGCAGCGGGAATTGCCTCAGTAAAATCATCCCAGTTAATATTCACAAGGTCTTTGAGCAACAAGCCACCAACTACTATTAATGCGGGACCGATAATGGGATAAAGGAGCGGATTTGCTGGATCAATTGGATCAATGTCGTACCCACTTCCAACGATTTGAATGAGTGGCGTGAAAAACAGTGCCAGTAGCATGAGAAGACCAGTAACAAGTGATGTTAGTCCGGTGCGTCCTCCTTCAGCGATACCGGAAGCGCTTTCAATATAACACGTAACCGTTGAAGTTCCGAGACAAGCACCGCCTACTGAACCGATCGCATCTGTCAAAAGTGCCTGACGACCTTTCGTAAGTTTTCCATCTTCAAGTAGATCAGCCTCGTGTCCAGTTGCCGTGAGTGTGCCGATACTATCAAACATGTCAACAGAAAAGAAAACGAATATAATTGGAATTAACTCTACTCTACTAAAGATGTCTGGAAAACTTAGTTTAAAAAACGTTGGTGCTATGGAGGGGGGAGCTGAGACGACACCATTGAATTTGGCGATTCCAAAGAGTAAAGATAGCACAGTTGTGGCAAGGATACCTATTAGAATGGCACCCTTTACTCGGTGTGCCATGAGCATAAGAATAATTAAGATGCCAAATATTGCGATCAGAATAGGTTTAGAGTGGATATTGCCGAGTGTTACAAACGTCGCAGAGTGCGGAGCAATGATACCACTCATCTGCAAGCCAATGAATGCAATGAACACGCCTATTCCGACAGCAATAGCATTGTGTAGCGAAGAAGGGAGGGCATTCATTACCGCTGCACGCAAACCAACAAACGAAAGTATCACGAAGAACATGCCGGATATGAAAACGATACCTAACGCATCTTGCCATGGCACTCCAAGTCCAATGCAGACATTGAAGACAAAATAAGCGTTAATACCCATACCGGGGGCAAGCGCTACAGGATAATTAGTGAGAAATGCCATCAGAAAAGTTGAACCTGCACTTGCAAGACAAGTTGCAACCATGACTGCTCCCGGGTCCATACCTACATCTTTATGTCCAAGAAGTGCTGGTTGCACAAAAATTATATATGAGAGTGTCGCAAAGGTCGTACAGCCTGCGACAATCTCTCGTCTAATACTCGTACCGTTTTCTTTTAAACGAAATAGTTTTTCTAACATATTCCCTCCCTCTTAGGATTCACTGCATTGTGTGAATCAATCTGTTTGATAACCTTGTGAAATTTACACCTATTGAAGCTAAGGTTTTATTTGTGTTATAGGGTAGTGCATAGGTGCTCTTTCCCTATAACACAAATTAATTCACTGTTATTGATTTTGACGAAGGCGGGTTTCTAATGCCTCTAATTCTTCCGACAAAGCCTGGGGCAGCTTATCCTCAAACCGTTCGTAATGTTCACGAATAGATTGGATTTCGTTCAGCCATTCTGATGTATCAACATTCAGCAATTCCGCCATCTGTTCCTCAGTTACATCAAGTCCAGAGGTATCAATTGCGCCCTCGGATGGCAAATATCCGATAGGCGTTTCAACTGCTTCACCCTGTCCGCTAATACGTTCAACAATCCACTTAAGGACACGACTGTTTTCACCAAAACCCGGCCAGAGCCATCCGCCATCCTCATCTTTACGGAACCAATTGACGTAAAAGATACGCGGCAGTTTGTCAGCATCCGTTTTTCCTCCCATTTCAAGCCAGTGTGTGAAGTAGTCGCCCATGTTATAACCGCAAAACGGGAGCATCGCCATCGGGTCACGTCTCAGTTCACCGACAGTACCCGCCGCAGCTGCAGTCCGTTCAGAGGAAGCAATAGAACCAATAAAGGTACCATGTTGCCAATTAAATGCTTCAAATACAAGCGGAACAGTGGTAGCGCGGCGTCCACCGAAAAGAATCGCTGAAATAGGCACGCCATTCGGATTTTCCCAATTTGGATCGATAATAGGGCATTGTGATGCTGGTGTCGTATAGCGGGAATTGGGATGTGCTGCTGTCTTTTCATCGCCGGGATGCCATTCTTCACCGAGCCAACTCACCGCTGTTTCTGGGGGTTCTTCAGTCATCTCCTCCCACCAAACATCTGTATCTGGAGTCAGCGCAGCATTTGTAAAGATAGAATTTGATCCGAGCGTATGCATCGCATTCGGGTTAGTATCCATAGACGTTCCCGGCGCAACACCGAAAAAGCCAGCTTCAGGATTGATGGCATAGAGCCTTCCATCTTCACCGAACTTCATCCAAGCGATGTCATCCCCGATAGTTTCTGCTTTCCATCCAGGGATAGTAGGTGTTAGCATGGCAAGGTTCGTTTTACCACAAGCACTGGGGAACGCTGCGGCAATATAGGTTTTTTCACCTTCAGGGCTGCTTAAGCCCAAAATAAGCATGTGTTCTGCCATCCATCCATCGTTTTTCGCCATAATAGAGGCGATGCGAAGGGCATAGCATTTTTTACCGAGCAACGCATTACCACCGTAGCCGCTACCGTACGACCAGATAGAACGTTCCTCTGGAAAATGGACAATGTATTTATTATCAGGGTCGCAGGGCCACGAAACATCTTCTTGCCCCGGTTCAAGTGGCATCCCCACAGAGTGTAAACACGGAACAAAATCGCCATCTTCACCTAAAATTTCCAACACGTCTTTGCCCATGCGCGTCATAATACGCATATTGACAACAACATAAGGTGAATCACTGATTTCTACGCCGATATGTGAAATCGGAGACCCAAGCGGTCCCATACTAAAAGGAACGACGTACATCGTGCGTCCCTTCATACATCCCTTAAAAAGCCCTTTTAGGGTCGTTTTCATCTCATCAGGGTCATGCCAATTGTTTGTAGGTCCTGCCTCAGCTGGGGTTTTGGCGCAAATATATGTTCGTCCTTCAACGCGAGCAACGTCTGCTGGATTAGACCGAGCGAGATAACTGCCAGGTCGTTTATCCGGATTCAACCGAACAAATGTCCCATTTTGGACTAATTGTTCACATAATCTGTCGTTCTCTTCCTGAGAACCATCGCACCAATAAATATCATCGGGTTCGCACAGTTCTGCTGCTTCTTGCACCCAACTGAGCAATTTACTATTGTTTGTCATCCAAATCCTCCATTTTTACTTTGTCAAATTATATTATCACAGAATCAGATTTGTTGCAATCATTTTAAAATAATGGCACGGAATTTCGCTACGATAGACAATCATGCGCTATCTAACTATTAATCAAGACGTTTAGATGTCAATAAGGTTGAGAACCATTTACAAGCGAAAACACCTCAAAACGCTGCCCCCAATTTCACATGTATTTTACCCCGTAATGCAGAATCCCCAGCTGCAAGTCCATAATCTAATTGTATAATCCCACCTTTTGATTCCAATCTTGCCCCGAATCCATAGCCGACTCGTAGTTTATCAAAAACAGAGGGTCGGTCAATGAAAGTAACCGATCCTAAATCAACGAAGGTAAAGATTTGTGAATTCCGCCCCATCAGGAATCTATATTCGAGGTTTGCATGTGCGCGCCGAGGTCCCGAAAACCAATCCTCATCATATCCGCGCAGTGTGGTGGCACCTCCCAAATAAAATAGTTCCGTTGGCGGTATATTGACTCCCCACGCAGCGGCACCGTGCAGTTCAATCGCAATTACTTGGTTCTCCCACGTCTGAAAGTACTGTTGAAGGTCAAGCCAAACTTTACGCAGTTTAAAATCACTTCTGGAAAGTTCTACTGCGACACTATCGCGTCTACCTCGCGTTGGATTAAGAAAATAATCCCGTGAATCTCGTGTTAATCGCAAGGTCACACTGAACTTCGTGCCGCGTTCCATTGGAGCAGAAGAAAACGGACCTGGCACAGGAGATGTTATGCCGCCAAAATGTATCCGTTTATAGCCGAGCGTTACTTCACTTTCATAAAATTTGCCAAATTTCGTATTTCCGCTGACACTTGCTGCCCGTTCTTCTGACTCAGCATCATTGATCGGGCTGCGTTGTTTGAGTTGACTATATGCCACGCCTAACGTAATCGGTTTTCCTAAAATCCACGGTTCTTTGTATCCGATGTGCAGTGCCTTATGTAAGCCAGATTTCCAATAGACGTTGACATCACGTCCCGTTCCTAAGAGGTTTGTCTCACGGACTTCCACGACTCCAGTGAGTTGCGGCACAGAATCTGAACCTTCTACCGGCGGCGCATAGCCGAGAACCCCGATTAATCGTCCTGTTCGTGCCTCAGTGACTTTAGCGTGAAAGTTAATTGTTTCCTCAGTTATGCCTGCCTCCAGCAAATTTGGGTGGATGTGGTGAAAATATCCTAAATTTCGCAAGCGGTGATAACTCTGATCAATTTTTCGTTGGTCAAAATAGTCGTTGACTTTAACTGGGATTTCTCTAAGGACTACGTCTGTTTTTGTTTTCTGAAGACCACTTACCTTTATCTCATTTATCCTAACTTTTGCGCCTTCTCGAATCTGCAAAGCGAAATTGATACTACCAGTTGCAGCCAAGAGACCGGTAATAGTCGGTTCTATCTCAACTTTTGGATACCCATGCTCACTGTATAAACGTTGAACCCGCTCAATTCCCTGCTCCAGTGCGGTTCGCGTGAAAAATTGCCCTTTTCGTAAGCCGAGTTCACGCAGAATCTTGGATTGAGAAAAAAGACTATTTCCGATAAGCGAAAAATTACCTATGCGGAGTCGTTTGCCTTCTCGGATTATTACCTTGATAGATACATGTGAACTGCTTGTAGAAATAGGTGAAACGGTTGGCGGAGATATCAGCGCGAACACGAACCCGTCTTTGCGATATGCTGCGAGGATACGTTCAAAACCCGCTATGATTTCCTGCTGAGAATATACTTTTTTTCTCTCCCACCCAAATAGGTCACGCAATCTTTTGTGATTGAAATGTTTATTCCCATCAAAGTTGAATTGAGAAATGTTGTATAGCGGTATTGTGCTGATGTCCTCTGTTTCGTTGTCAGTAGGTGTTTTTTCTGAAGTGGTCCCTTGCCCTATATCGTCAAAAGCAGGCATAGTTACCAAACAGAAAAGTAAAGCGCAAAAAAATATGAGGAGGCGGTTTAAGTGCATGTGATGAAAACCTGTGGGTTAAGTGGTGGGAATATTTTACCATGCGCGGCGCGATAAATGCAAATGTGTCTTGCGAACATCAGAGAATTTCTTGTTTGACTTTAATCATACGTTTACAGTATAATGTGATATGCTGTTAAAAATATTGAGGATACGCATTTCACACAATTAAGGAAAAGCACATGTGGAATACAATGATATTGCCCATTCCTACATCTCTTATCGCAACAGGTTTGGGAATTCTTTCAGTCTGGATCTTTAACCGCAAAAGGCAATCTGACGAAAGGGCGAACCAAATTACCCATATTTTGAACGAAATTAACGATATTCGGAATAAGATAGCGAACAGTTTAGAACGTTCAGAACTTGAAACCGCCAAAAATGAAAAATTTAGGGATGACGTTACGGAACGTTTAGAACTTGAAACCGCCAAAAATGAAAAATTTAGGGACGACGTTACGGAAGAAATTCATGCAATAAGGGAAGAGGTCCGAAACATAAATGAGCGGGTCTCCGAAAACAGGGCGTCGATTGAAAAAAACAGAGCATTGATTGAAAAAATAGATGTCCAAGTTTCCGAAAATAGAGCGTTGATTGAAAAAATAAATGTGCAGGTTTCCGAAAATAGGGACTTGATTCAAGGAACAATAGATGTTGTTGGAGAGCTTCAAAGTGTCGTAGGAGACCTCAAAAGATATAGTACAGAGTAACATTCCAAGTAGATCGTAATGAAAATCTAACGTGCTATTAACGTGAGTTTGATAAATATTTTTAGAAGTTGCATATCATTGGCACCTGACAGTCTTTTTCTTGAAGTTCTTTATGTTTGAGTCAAGGTTTCTTCTTCAGACAGGTATAAGCGATCAAGGCAGCAGTTGTGAAAACAACAAAAACAATTAGTTAACTAACACAAGTCGTTTAAATTATGGAGAGTAACGATTATCCAAAATGTTTCAAAACTGCTGATAGGTGCGCCAAATGGGTGTTAGGTAAGGCGATAGCATGGAAAAGCAAACCAAGATATACGCCATTCAATTTTCTGAATCGTAGAGGACAAAATGAAAACACACGCCGCAGTAATGTATGAACATAATCAACTTGTTGTGGTTGAAGAACTGGAATTAGAAGAGCCAAAAGCAAATGAAGTCCTCGTCCGGACTGCTGCAAGTGGTGTGTGCCACTCTGATCTGTCGGTTGTTACGGGTGCCATCTACTACGATGCGGCTGTTGTGCTTGGACATGAAGGTGCAGGGGTAATCGAACATGTTGGAACTGATGTAACAGGCTTTCGTGTGGGTGACCATGTTATCTTGTCCTTTGTTAGTTATTGCGGTGATTGCTACATGTGTCAGATGGAAAAAGTGTGTCTGTGCGAAAGTTACGATGTCCCACGCGGGTTTCAATTAGATGGCACTTATCGCCTATATAACAAATCGGGAGACGGTATCCTGCAAATGGCGCGTATTGCAACGATGTCGGAATATATGGTCGTGCCGCAACAGAACCTCGTCAAAATTGACCCCGATTATACATTAGAAAAAGCCGCACTTGTCGGATGTGGCGTAACAACCGGTGTCGGTGCTGTTCTCAACACAGCGAAAGTGGAGCCCGGAAGTTCAGTCGCAGTTATCGGAACAGGCGGAGTCGGTTTAAATGCCATTCAAGGTGCGGTACTTGCACAAGCGGAAAAGATTATCGCCGTTGATATTGCAGAGAAAAAACTTGACTTTGCGAAAAGTTTTGGTGCTACGGATGTCATCAACGCTGCTGATAATGATCCAGTAGAAGCGGTCCGTGAGTTGACAGATGGGCGAGGCGTAGATTATGCCTTTGAAGTAATCGGCAACCCGCAAACAATCGTTCAAGCATATCGCATGGCACGTGCCGCTGGCACTGTTGTGATTGTAGGAATAACACATCATGAAAAGGAATTCAGTATACCTGCGCAACACTTTGTCACATCTGAAAAGCGTATCATTGGGTCGTTTTACGGTTCGTGTCAGCCACGGGTGGATATGCCGAAACTTCTCAATCTTTACACGGAAGGAAAGTTGAAGTTAGACGAACTAATTACGCGTCACTATTCGCTTGATCAAATTAATGAGGCATTTGCCGATATGGAAGCCGGTGAAAATGCGCGTGGCGTTATTCTTTTTAATTGACATCCTTCCTTTTCATCGCAAAATAATGAAGAGAATAAAATGAAATCCATCCACACCTCTGTCCGTGATCAGTTCAGCCAACATGCCGATTATTATGCCCAAAGCAGCGCGCATGCAAAAGGCGATACGCTTGACGTTATTCTTAACTTTGCTGACACAAAAGGGACAGAAAAGACACTTGATATTGCGACAGGCACAGGTTTTACGGCTTTCGCGCTTGCACCTAAGGTGGCGCATGTAGTTGCCACAGACCTAACACCAGAGATGGTAACCAAAGCAGCCGAATTAGCACAAGAACAAGCGATAGAGAATGTTACGTTTTCCATCGCTGCTGCGGAATCTTTACCGTTTGTTAATGCCTCGTTAGATTTAGTGACTTGCCGACTTGCCCCACACCATTTTCAAGATGTCCCCAAATTCTTGAGTGAAGTGCATCGCGTCTTACGAATAGGTGGACTTTTTTGTCTTGTAGATTCTGTTTCCCCTGAATCGGAAAAGTTAATAGCATGGCAGAACCACGTTGAGACATTACGCGATGATTCTCACGTATACGGATATCCACCTTCCCAGTGGGATGTGATGGTAACGGATGTTGGATTTGAAATTGAGAAGACAGCACATACGCGCAATGCGCTTATGTCGTTTTTATGGTGGGTACGTCCACAGAAAAATCCGCCAGAAGTAGTGCAAGAAATCCGCGACGCGTTTGCGCAACTTACGCCTGATGAAGCAAAGAAGTATTACACAGTTGAACCTGCAGGCGACGATTTTTATTTTTCTTGGCCGATGTATGCTGTTAAGGCACGGCGGGGATAACCGCATAAGCACAATCTAAATGAAGATTAATTTATTAATTCGGTAATTTTCTATTCGTACGAGGCAAGTGTACTCCCCGCTGGCGAGGTTTCCTAACCTCGCCAAATTACCAAAATATTTTCTTAATCTTCGGACAGCCTGTGCTACTATATGGCAACTTAGGTTATTACAGAACGGAATTAGTCGTTTTGGACTTGGCAAAATGATTAAAAAAGTGTAATAAACCTTTTTGTAGTCTATGTTTATATGGTATAATATAGATAAGAAGTTAGGGGGTTGTCACCCCCTAATTAAACCTAAAAAAGCGAGTTGCTTTTTGACGGTTCAACCTTATCTGATATTGTATCAGAAATCTGTCAGAAAAGCAACTCTGATTAAGGAGTATTCTGATGGATTTGATTATGATTATGGAGATGTTTCCTGATCAAGCGGCGTGTATCGCATATTTAGAGCAGCTGCGGTGGCAGGGATCCCCTGAATGTCCCCATTGTGAGTCTACTCATATCAACAAGCGCAATGAAACGGCTATAGGGCGTATCGGGCGTTGGAATTGCCACGATTGTCATAGCACTTTCAAGGTTACGTCTGGCACAATGTTTGTTGGAACGCAGATCGCACTTCAGAAATGGTTTCTGGCGATCGCGTTGATGGCAAACGCAAAGAAAAGTCTCTCAAGTTGTCAACTTGCACGCGATTTAGGATTGAAACAAAGAACAGCCTGGCGAATAATGATGTGTATACGTGCTGAAATGGGTAAGGATAACGTGTTGCTACAAGGTATCGTTGAAGCCGATGAAACCTATATCGGTGGCAAGCAGTAGAAAAGATTACGACAAAGAGGAAGGTGAACCCCGTAAGCGTGGGCGTGGCACTGCGAAAGATGCCGTTATGGGTGCTGTAGCACGTGGCGGGAAAGTCGTAGCAGAACTTGTTTCGGATATTGCTGGGGAGACAATCGCTGACTTCATTATGAGGGTTGTCAACACCGAAGACGCTAAACTGTATACCGACCAGTTCAAAGGATACACCGAAATCGGTAAAGAGATGGAACATCAAACAATCAACCGGAGTGAACAGTGGGTAGCTGATGGGATACATACCCATACGATGGAAGGGTTCTGGTCTTTCGTTAAACGTGCAGGGTATGGCTCACATCATCATTATTCAACAGGTTACACGCCACTGTATCTCGCAGAGGCGTGCTACAAATACAACTACAGAGGAACGAACATCTTTGCCAAGTTTCTCACAGAGAGTATGGAGTCCGGGTAAATTGAAAATTTCTCAAGTCCAAAACGACTTATTCCGAAATTCTATTCTACTAACAATGTTTACAATGCTTTTTTCCGCTTTTGTAGGTTGATCGGATGAAGAAAGAGAATTCACGAAAATAAATTCGTAACCTTCATCATCCAAACAGACATGCAAAGCACAATTCCGATGATAACAATTAAATTGCGGGTATTTGAAGAATAACTTGACCACGCATTTTTTAGTTGCGCTGGGAAAAAAGCTGTTCCGAGAGCAAGACCTACGATTACAAAAGAAAACGGATGATAACCCCATGCTTTAGTGAAATGTCCGTGTGTAAGCGCGAGGCATGCCCGTGTCATTCCACACCCGGGACACGGAACATCTGTTACGGAATGAAATATACATGGTATAAGCGATACTTCGTTCGCTGGTTTTTCCGATACTGCAGTATAAATTCCTATAACTACTAACGCGATAAGGAACACGCGAGCAAGGAAAACGTGATTAACCATCAGAGGTATCTCCGTAGAGTTTGTTGATCTGGTATTGTTGGATGGCTAATGAGGCAATGCCAACACCGAAAATCGCCAATAGCACACAAATAATAGGCAGATTTGAATCATGTAGCATGCCTTTATTATGTTGGACTTCATTGATGCCGCATGCCATCTTATATTCATAGAATATGCCGAAGATTCCACAGGTAAGAAAAGTAAAAAAAAAACCATAACCAAAAAGAATAATCGTTTCTCTCCTAACCAGGCATTAAGTGTGTCCATTTGTTTGTAACTGCCAGTAAAGCCCATAAATGCCGCAGGTGATCAAACTTAGTAAAAATGCCTGCCAGGGATACTACGTCTACCCTCGGATTCAGGATAAGGATATTGATTTAGCATAAAATTACTCCGTTATTAGTTATTCGCGAGGCAGAGAAACTGAGTTTGGTACGACAATTTCTCCAGCAATGATTTTTGCTTTCAGTGATTTCAACAGTTGTTGCAATGCCTCTCATCTGAAAGCAGTGACTGATTGTGTTCATCAACAGCATAGCTGACACCACCATCGACTATACCAAAGTAACGGATGCCTGCCATAAAATTACCCTCAACGGTTTCTTGGATGATACGCTGCACAGAAGCTGGAATTTCTTTTGTCATACTTGTTAAGACAATCCCTGGGGCAAGATGGTTGCCGTTGGAATCAACCCAAATGATGAACTTTTGTGTTTCTTTTGCGGCTTCAAGTGCCCCTTGACCTAGAGTCCGCCAGCAGCGACGTAAATTAACATCTACTCCACTTTCATATTGCGCTAATGCCAATTCTTTCGCTTTTTTCGGTTGATCAAAACCTGTCGCATCTTTGCTAATATATTCTACTGTGACTTCCGCATCTGGATTGATAGCGCGAATCCCTGCAATGTAGCCTGCTTCAAATTCTTGTAAGAGAGGGACATCCGCACCACCGATATAACCGATTTTGCCACTCTCCGATTTTAAAGCCGCAATTGCACCAACCAAAAACGATCCTTCGTTGGATTTATAGTTTACAGAAGCAACGTTTGGAATATCAAGCACAACATCAAAAATAGCAAAATTGACATCAGGATATTCTGGTGCTACGCGAGCAAGCATATCTCCCATCTGATAGCCTGCTGTCAAAACGAGTTCTGAGTTCTGCGCTGCATCTCTGATAAGCATCTCTGTCGCAACGGGATCGTTTTCATTACCGTTGACGTTCAGTTAACGTAATTTCAAGTTCTTTTTCTGCAGCCTTTACACCGATATGGAAGGCATCACAGTACCGCAGCACTACCAACACAATCGCTTGGATATATCATTGTTACGCGAAGTGGCGTGATTTCCATTTCGTTTGGCGGTTCAGTAGGTATTACGTCCTGAATTCTTTCACACCCACCAATTAATAGCAACCCTATTCCCATCAGAATCAAATTTCTTAAGACACAGATTCTTTTCATATTCTCCTCTTATGTTTAGTTTAGGACTATCTAACAACAGATATATTCAGTAACTACCACATTTATGGTGGATTTTAGAATTAATGAGACACTTTGCACCAGCACGGTTAGGAAACCGTGCCTACCGCGGAAGGACGAAAGTGTGTATTTATTTCTAAGATTTACTATAATTTCACAGAAAACATTGTTTACATACATGGTACGGGTCTGAGGTGTACGATCGATAAATGACCTGTCCCGAAAAATCAAGCATATCTTTCATTCGATCATAAACAATCGGGTTTGATACACGCTGTAAAGCAGAATGACGTGTCACCCATTCGGTTTGCAAACTCTCTTCGCTCGTGATTAATTCACCACTGACATATTTTCCTAAGAAACCAAACATCACTTTCGTGGGCGTTTTGATATTTGAGTAGACACCAACCAATGACCCAATTGACGCGGTAACTCCCGACTCTTCTTTGATCTCACGTTGCAATGCTTCAATAAGGTTTTCACCTTCTTCGACCTGACCACCTGGAAACTTCCCAACCCACGGCGCGGACCTCGTATGAGTAGGACCTTTCCATCTGAATGGCTTATCATTCCAGAAACAGCAACAATATGTTTCGGATGAAGCATTTTTACACACCTATCGCGTATCCATCGCGTCGTGGGTCAGCACCGCCCATGAAAGTTCCTTCTTCGGTATCAAAAGCGATACCGTGACCGCCTCCGACGGATGCTGTCCAATCAGGTAACACTTCTACGTCATGCCCGCGTGCTTCTAACGCAGCGCGGACCGCAACAGGAATACGTCCCTCCACACTGACATGTGTACCGGGTTTTACCAACCGAATGCGTGGTGCCTCAATCGCCGCCTGTACGTTCATTCCGTGTTCAATCAGATTCAAAACCATTTGTAACGTTGTCTGAAGGATACCGTGGCTTCCAGGTGTGCCGATTGCTGCGAAGGGGTTACCACTCTTCCAAACTTGGCACGGCGACATACACATCTCTATCTGTTTATGTGGTCCAACGGCGTTCGGACTCTCTGGAATTCTATCAAACCAATTCATGAAATTGTTGAGAAACATCCCCGTTGAGCCGAGAATCACACCTGATCCGAAAGGTTGTCCAAGGCTCTGCGTCCCAGCAACGATATTGCCCTCCGCGTCAGCGGTGTCGAAGTGTGTTGTACATTCGGTTGTCCAATCGTTAGCGACAATCTCGCCAGGGAGCTTATCCTTTGTCCAACGTTCACCGCCGCTGACTGCAGCTTGTTCACCAATGCGTTCGCGTTGTGCAAGCGCATAGTCTTTCGACAGCAACCTTTTAATTGGTGGGTTCGGGCGTGGGGCATATTCGGCTCTATCTGCACTCGCTAACTTAATCGCTTCAATCAGCAGATGCAGGTATTCCGGGGTATTGTGTCCGAGTCCTCCGAGGGCATCATTTTCCAAAATATTCAGTGTCTCCAAATATTGAAAACCTGAGCAAGGTGGCGGTGGACAGTAGACTTCATAATCTTTATAGGTAACAGAGATAGGTTCCTGCCACTCCACCTTGAAGTCAGCCAAATCCTTTTCGGTAATCAATCCATCAGTCTCTTCGGAAAAACGGACAATCTCTTTGGCAATCTCGCCTCTATAGAATGCCGCTGCACCGCCTTCAACAACTTGTCGGAATGTCTTTGCCAAGTCCTTCTGCACCAAAAGTTCGCCGGGGTGTGGTGTTCTCCCCCGCGAGGCGATAACCTCCTCAGCTCTTTCAGAGAAATAGGGGCGTGCACCTGCGATGAATTCCGCATTCTTGACTGTAACGGCGTATCCGTTCTCTGCGGATTCAATCGCCGGGGCAAAGATATCCGCGCGATCCATGCTTCCGTAACGGTCTAAGAGAGCAAGCCATCCACCACATCCACCCGGTACCATCCCTGCGCGGATGCCAACCTGCTGACTTTCAAGTGTCGGAAAAGCATCGAGCGTTGCTGCGTAAGGCGCAGTTCCCATATAGTCCAGCACCCGCCGTGTTTTTTCTTTTGCACTATAGAGCAGCATATACCCGTTCCCTGCAATACCTGACATGTAGGGTTCAACCACATTGAGAGTAGAAGCGACAGCAACTGCTGCATCAAACGCATTGCCCCCAGCAAGCAGCATACGTGCGCCAGCAAGGCTTGCAAGCGGATGCGCACTTGTCACCATACCGCGTGTTCCCGTTACAGTGGATCGATGTGTTATGCCTTGTGATGGAAAAGCCATGCTTACCTCCTCGTTATTTCTACAGAAGTTTAGCTCACAAGTTTCGCTAAAAGCCTCCGAACCCAGTGCCACCAAAGTTTCCACACTAACTTCCAATAGATAGCACGATGCACAAAAAGTTGTTGTCCATCTAACTCAAGCACAGGAATCATAAGCTTATATTTTGTGAATAACCCCATATTTTTCGTGATGTCAATTTCCTCTATCGCAATAAAAGACATTTTTGCAGTGATGCTTTGTAGCACAACCTTTGCCTCGTCACAAAGCGGGCAATCTGGTTTCGTGTAGAACTGGAGTTGCATCGGTTCGGTTTTCAACAGAATTGTCCAAAAGCTGAAGTGAAGTTCATCTTCTTGCCTAACTCAAAATCAATTTGACTTCGGCGTAAATTTGAAATGCTACCAACATCATAAAGGATATGTCCATGAATTACAAGCAATCACGTGAGTGTAGCACAAACTTTTAGTTTGTGCTGTCCGAATCTGCAAACTAAAAGTTTGCGGTACAAAGACTTGTACCGAGTTCGCGTAAGTAATCTATTCTTGCTGACTGCCATTAACAGAGTTTAACACAAATTGCCAAAATTCGCACCCATTTTTTCTATTGACCAATATAGATTATATGGTAAAATCATGTTGAAACCTACCCGATGTTTGGAGAAAAACGTGAAAATACGACTTGCACAATACGGTATTTCCCATGACCATGCTTCAGGGAAAGCCCGCGTGATGAAGGAAAGTGACGAAATTGAGTTCGCTGGTGTCTTTGAACCATCATCAGAAGTTAGAGAGACTCTTGGTCAAAGTTCGGTCTATGACGGCGTTCACTGGTTTGCGTCCAAGGAAGAAATACTTGAAGACGAAACAATCGTTGGGGTTGCAGCGCAGGGACGTGTGTCGCAGAACCTCACCTTTGCACGGGAGATTCTTGAACATGGCAAACATGTTTGGTTTGACAAACCTGCTGGTGATAACCTTGACGCGTTTCGCGAGGTTTTGGACGTTGCAAGAGACAGAAAGTTACTCGTTCAGCTCGGTTATATGTTCCGATATAATGCTGGTTTTCAGTTTATCCTTGATTGGGCAAACTCCGGCAAACTTGGTGATATTTTTTCTGTTCGGGGGCGAATTTCATCAGGAAGATCAAACGATGCTCATTGGCAACGCTGGGATTCGCTCGGTGAACACTCTGGCGGTATTATGTTTATCCTCGCCTGCCATCTCACCGATATTATTGTTGCATTGCTGGGACGACCTACACGGGTAACACCCTTTTTGAGACACGATGGACATGACGTTCCATGGTATCGGAACAATACAGCGGCTGTCCTTGAATATCCGAGAGCATTGGCGATTCTTGAGTCTACAGCGTTGGAAGTTAATTCAGGGCAATCAAGGCGATTGGAAGTCTATGGAACACGCGGCAGTGCTATTCTTGAACCGCTTGAACCGCCAGCGTTGCGGTTGTGTCTTGATGAGGAACGAGACGGATACGCAAAGGGTTGGCAGACAGTGCCCGTGGAGCCGCGACAGCGTTACGTCGAAAGCCTTCGGGCGTTTGTCGCTGATATTCGGGGCGAAAAATCTCCTGATCGTTCTCTTGACCACGAGTTTACAGTTCAGGAAACGGTACTGCGAGCGGCAGGATTACAATAATGTGTCCTTGCTATCATCATTAATCTTCATCTTCAATAGCGATGATAGGGACAACTGTAACGGGAAATGCCGATGGTCTGTAGTTTCCATCTGGTGCTTTGGTTGGCAATTTGTATTGAGGGTCTGTCAGAAGTTCGTATACCTTGGAATCACCAGTTCTAACCCGTTCTTTGGTATTCAATTCCCATTCGACTTTGAGTGCCTCGTGTCGCCCTGGAAAGTCCTGTGTCCCCAATATTGATGTCAAAGCCCAATAGATATACTCTGTAATCATGCAACCATAGTCACAGGTTTCATCCGTATAGTGATACCAAGCCTCAGCCGGATATCCGCTCTTGGGTCCACCTTTCGGCACTTGCTCGAAATATCCGCCACGAGCGGCATCCATGCACTTCGCTAAGGTGGACCCTCGTTCCTCCCCGAACACCTCGGGGTAAGCGTTGGCATAACCATGTTGTGTAATGGGATGCAGAATTTCCTCTAATGCGCCGTCGTAGTAGTGACCATCGGGGGCGTTGATTTTGCCATCAACAAGGAAATCTGGCTTGGTTTCTTCGCCATATAGGCCTTGACCGAATCGATAGCCTGCCTCTTCTACCGGTTCCATTTCCATCCGATCCATCTCCGCCTCTGTTCCGGGCATAATGATGAAGACGTTTCGGCTCATCAATTGGCTAAGAACCAACATGTTGTCAGGAACGCCATCTTCGTCGTTATCAAGGTATTGTGCCAAAACGCCTGCAGCGTGAGAGAGTTTATCTTCGGGGTGTCGTTTGAGCTTGCGAAGATGTGAACACCGAAAACATTGACATATTTGTCACAGCCCGCCTGTTTGAAAGCAGAAAATTCACTCGGTATCTCTGCTATTTCGATTTTCGGCGTTACTTCAATACTTCCGATTACATTATTGCTCAATAATTTGGGATGATGCGATGCTCATTAAAACCAGCATAATTCCAGCAGTCATGATTTCCCTTTCCAGGGTGAACGGAGAATAACTTGATAACACGAAAATCCAAAGGAACGAAGCCCTGGCGAAAATCAGCGATTATGCGAATCGAACGCCTAACTTGACATTCTCACCCGGGGCAGTTGCGATCTTCGGATACTCGTTCAATAGATCGTCAAAATCGACAACAGGATATATAACCGGTTTCAGATTTCAAGACTGCCATCATAAAGGAGCCGCAAACTGATTTCAAAGAGTCTGCCTTCATTCCAATTTGGATACTCAGGGATTCGGTTCGCTACACGCGCGTGAGAAGATAATTGTAGGTCTATTGAAATGCGCCTCTGCACCGAGGTCTAATCCAGCTGGGTAGATCCCCGGGCCATGCACCAGCAACAACCGTTCCTAAATACGCCACGCCGCGGATAGCCGTCTTGTAGTGCCGCATGATGTCCACTATATTCAATGCAAACATCAGCACCACGTTTGTTCGTAGCCTTTTTAATCTCTAAACCTGCATCATCTGTTGTAGGGATCAATGACAATATCAGCACCACATTCGAGAGCTACATTGCGGCGCAATTCAAGCGGATCGACATGCCAAGGACAGGATATGCACCTGCTAACTTCGCAAGCTGCAGCGCCATCAGTCCAATGCCACCGAGTCCAAAGACCGCCACGGCATCACCGATGCGGACATGCCCGTCGCGCACCGCACCCAAGGCAAAATCTGTCGGGTCTAAACAGACGGCTGCCTGCCAAGGCACACCATCAGGTAGTTTCCGTATACCTGCTGCGTTCCAAACATTTTCCTCGCGAAAAGAGCTGTGCCGAAAAACCCGATCTCCGACCTCAACATCGGTAACGTCCTCGCCAATTTCAGTTACCTCGCCAACACACATGTTCCCAAGTCCTGAAGGATAGTGGACCATTCCAGAGGTGTTTGCTTGAAAGATTTTATATTCTCCATCGTAGCCACCACGTGGGGCCTGCATAACCCTTATATGATGCCATTTCTGAACCGTGTTTGGCTGCACCAAACTGGCTCTTGACTCGAATTTCGTTCGCTTGTAAGGGTTGGCTCTCATACTCTCGGAAAGCGACCTGTTCTTGGGCGGGGGCAATGAGTTCTCTTGGCATATCAATTAATTTCCTTTTTTCTAATTTTCCTTGCGGTTCTATGAAGTGGGTTGGAGAGTTCAATCAACGATTGCTTGGTAGCTGAGGATGCGAATTCTCTCCGCGAGATCACTACCGCCCCGGATGCAATTGACACATAAAGATACCGAACATCTGTTCTTGCGGGTCAATGAAGAAACTGGTAAAGAAGAACCCGCCGCCGTTATACGCCCCAACTGACCCAATCTCTCTAAGGTCTGATTCGTCTTGGACAATGCCAAAGCCGAGACCGAATCCGTAGTTAACACCCATATCACCGAGCTGAGGCGTTGTCATCAACTCAACAGTTTTCCGGCTCAACAATCGGACACCATCAAGCTCTCCACTGTTGAGCATCATCTGTGCGAAACGGGCATAATCAGAGGCAGTAGAGACTAACCCGGCACCACCAGAGAAATAGGTTTGCGGGCCGTTGTACGGATAATCCGTTGAATAGATAAGCGAGCCGTTCACTGTCGGTTCTTGGGATTTTCGCATGATCGGTCCCGTCCCCGGTTCGCTCATACACTGCTGCGATCCGTTCACGTTTCGCTTCTGGGATAAAAAAGTGTGTATCTGTCATACCGAGCGGTTTGAAAATACGCTCAGAGAAAAACTGATTGAGCGGCATCCCTGATACGACTTCGACGAGATAACCGAGTACATCTATTGATAGACCGTACTCAACTCTGTCACCCGGTTGATGCAACAACGGGATCGTCGCCAAGATTTTCATCTTCTCCGCAAGCGTGCTCTCATCCTGCAGAAGCCCGTGGGTGATACCGGCATCGTTGTATTGCGGCCCGAGTCGCTCATTCCAGTGATACGTTAGACCGGACGTGTGGGTGAGCAGATTCCAAATGGTAATCTGTCGTGTTGCCGGTACAGGTGCTGCCGAATCTTCGGCATCTTCCGGCGGCAGCACAAGCATCTCCTTGAACGCCGGAATGAAGTTTGAGACCGGCTCACGCAACCGAAAATGCCCTTCTTCATAAAGCATCATTACAGCGACACTCGTGATCTGCTTCGTCATTGACGCAATACGGAAAATAGTGTCCGGCTTCATCGGTTTTTCTGCTTCGACATCCATCATACCGTAAGCACCTAAGTGCGCGGTCTTTCCGTGTCTGGCAAGCAATATAACGCCGCCAGCGATTTTCTGCTGAGCGACATGTGTTTCCATTACCCTATCAATTCTTGAGAGTCTTTCGGTAGAAAGTCCAACTGCTTCAGGCTCCACTATCGGGAGCCCGTCGCCGAAGACAGATACCGTTAAAAGCAATAAGAACGAGATGTACACTAAAAGCCTATTTGCTTTTTTCATATAAGTCACCTTGAGATTCGTGGAGCATGCCTACGACTTTAAAAGCGTGCCTGCTACTTTTAAGCCAAAATGTCGCGGACGACGTGTCCATGGACATCGGTGAGACGGAAATCCCGTCCTTGGAAACGATAGACCAGTTTTTCGTGGTTAATCCCGAAAAGGTGTAGCATGGTGGCGTGGAAGTCGTGGACATGTACAATATTTTCAACGGCATTATATCCCAACTCATCCGTGTTCCCGTAACTGATACCACCTTTGATACCACCACCCGCCATCCACATTGAGAATCCTTGAATGTGATGGTCGCGTCCAGTGCCTTGCGCCATCGGTGTCCGACCGAACTCGCCACCCCAGATGACTAAAGTTTCGTCCAACATCCCGCGTTGTTTCAGGTCGTTGACGAGCGCAGCGGTTGCCTTATCGACATAGCCAGCGGTGGTCTTGATGGCGTTCTCAATACCGCCGTGATGGTCCCAACCGCGATGATAAAGCTGGATAAACCGCACGCCACGTTCCGCTAACCGTCGCGCGAGCAGGCAGTTTGAGGCATAGGAACCGTCACCCGGTTTCGCGCCATACATATCAAGCACATGCTGTGGCTCTTTGGAGATGTCAGTCAACTCCGGGACACTCGTCTGCATTCGGAACGCCATCTCGTATTGACTGATACGCGTCGAGATTGCCGGATCATCAACAGTTTCGTCGAGCATATCGTTCAACGATTGTACGGCATCTACAACATCGCGCTGCTGTTCCGTGTTCACACCATCAGGATTGGTGACATAGTGAACCGGATCGCCGGTTGAGTGGAACTGGACACCTTGAAATTGACCGGGGAGGAAGCCGCTATGCCACTGCCGCGTTGCGATCGGCTGGTCCTGCCCGCCACCGGAAGAGGTAAGAACAACATAACCGGGTAGGTTTTCGTTTTCACTGCCAAGTCCGTAGAGCAGCCACGAACCCATACTCGGTCTGCCAGCAATTGCAGTGCCAGTGTTCATGAAGGTGTGTGCGGGATCGTGATTAATCTGCTCGGTTTTCAGGGAGCGGACGATGCAAATATCGTCAGCGAGGCTTCCGATGTGTGGGAACGCCGTACTCATCTCCTGCCCGGATTCACCCCACTTTTTGAATTCATGTGTCGGACCGAGGCATTTGAGAGCGTTCGCTTGTCCTTGGAGTTGCGCGATCGGCTGCCCTTCGGTGAAAGACTTTGGCATCGGTTGCCCGTGGAGTTCAGCGAGTTTCGGTTTATAATCCAAAGTCTCCAGATGCGACGGACCGCCTGCCATACAGAGATGGATAATGGTTTTCGCCTTAGGGGGCCACATGTGGTGTGGTAACAATTCCCGGCCATTTCTCAATCTCCGTTGCAGCATTGATGATTGATGGTGCTTAGTAAGGATGCAAGTGCGAGTGATCCCACACTCCGTACTGTTTTTCCCAGAAATGTCCGTCTTGTAAGACGCAAGGTTGGTTTCTTCATGAATATCCATAGCCATATCTTATTACCTCCTGTTCATTCGGATAGTTTGTGTCCAATTGGGGGTTACAAGATCTTTATCCGCTATTCCCCACCGTGTGCGGGCTTAAGCATTCATCCTTTTTACTTGTCAACACAGACCTCAAGAGCTGACAAAACCCATGTGTTCGACAAGGACAGGCATACCCCTCGGGAAGGTCTGTTACCCCGCATGGAAAAGCATCGTTCCAGAACGGTATATTCCACCTGCTGAATAAATGACGCGTTCTAACAGACCATTGGCGGATCTCTCCATTGAACCATTCTGAGCGGGGTAAATACCGAGTTGTTAGATAAGCGAGCTGGATAAACAGAGTCCCGTTAGCCCCTGTATCAACGAGTTCGTCTTCGATGGTCAGTCGCCGGACATCTTCGGGTTTCATAACACTTAATCTGACCGCGACCAAATCGTCCCGATTCTGTGAGCTCTATTCGTGTTGTCTGTTGGATTTTCAGCATTTCCTGTACTCTTGGAATTAGGCCTCCGGAGCCTGGGGCTTTGACTGCAAAGAAACCGAAAAGTGTGACGGTCTCCGTTGCACCATTGGTTCAGATCTATAACCACTCGCTTCTGCAGCTTCTGCAATAACTACATGAAAATCCGGCGGAATTCGCAACCTCACATTTCCTAGAATACGTGAAAGAGCCGTGGTTTAAACACCTTATCACATGTCTCCAGATAATCTTTCTCGGCTTCTTCAAATGCCACTTTATTTGTTCATCGACTTAGTGTTAGCATGAAAGTCCATACGATGTCAGTGATCCCTGCGGTATGACCGACAACCGACATCTATCTACTTCGTTGTACGCAATATCAGCACTATAACCTTTGGATTTCATGGAATTATTCCTGCCTCCTTCAGAAAATGCCGCCCGTCTCACACTTGAACGAGGAAACCTACGCCCCTACGGTTATGGGGACGATGAAATCTAGCGGTGACATCATTCAACTGAAATGTCTCTTTAGACCCTCTACCCTCAATGATTTTTGCCCCACATGAGATTAAGAGGGACTAACTATGTGCCGCCATTGTAACGTTGCCGGGACCGGTGTTCTAAAAATAGCGTTTAAAACTCTTTCATGTCGTTTATTCATTACAACTAACGAGAGTCTAAATTAATGATAATTGCTCTTATAGATTAATATCGACGTGATCGTCTCATGCAAGTTCAGTATCACCCGTCCGATGGAAGTCCAGGCAGCAAGTTCAGCGGGTTCAATATCCTTCCGTTGCTGGTGCCTCGCCTACTGCGTTGCCAATGCGCCGGCGGCATCAAGATTGAGCAGTGTACTCGGCTTGGTGCTTTTCATAGAGCCCTATCATAATCTCCAATTCTTTCGGCTGCGGCATTCGGGAGAGTGTCCACTGGTACGCCCAGTTGATACGATCCGCGACGGATTCACCACCCTCACTGATAATCCGCGTCGCAAAGACACGCGCCGCCTCAACATAAGTTGGATCGTTGAGTAGGGTCAGTGCCTGCATCGGCGTGTTGGAGGTTGCACGCTCGGCAGTGCATTCTTGACGGCTCGGCGCATCAAACGCCATCATGCTTGGATGTAAGAAGGTACGTTGCCAGTGCGTATAAAGCCCGCGGCGATACTGGCTTTCTCCCTTGGTCATGGACATAAGTACGCTTCGGAAAGTTCAGGTTCGAGTAGTACCCCTTCGGTTGATAAGGTCGGACGCTTGGACCACCGATTTCAGGCACAAGGAGTCCACTTAATAGCAAGGCATTGTCGCGGACAGTCTCTGCGTTGAGCCGCCAGCGGGATTGACGTGCGATCAGACGGTTGTAAGGATCCTTTTCCTGCAGGAGCTCTGTCGGTTTCGATGATTGACGGTAAGCGTTTGAGGTGACG
>CBDHCS010000012.1:0-457098 GCA_965261125.1 Candidatus Poribacteria bacterium
CTTGTAAATGGAGTGTCACCCCATCTTCTTGGAGTATCTCCCGCAAGTTTTGTTTGATATATCCCTTATCAGCAAATAGTTTGCCAAAGAGCCCCTGACATAACTGTGGCACCGGTTTTCTGTCATCTACATTTCCCGCTGTCACCATAGCTGACAGAAGTTCGCCTTGGTCGTTGATGACAAGATGGAGTTTGAACCCATAGAACCACCCCATAGAAGTTTTAGAACGCTCCGCATAATCAGTGAAGACACGATGTGCTGAAATCCGACGATTGTGGCAGACAGGGAGAGGTGTTGAATCTACGAAGGAAATCCCACTACATTCACCGAAACGGGTGTTCAAAAAAATAGACAACGGAACCAATACCTCTTGTGACAACTGCACAAAACGACTATAACTCACAAGGTTTGGAAACGCCCAACGCAGTGTGGCAACAGACATAATCCTGATAATAGGCTTTAAAGTTTTTATACTGCTTATGATGAAAATGCACTAGTATCGTCATGACTTCGCTCGGATGAAGGCATCTGGGTCTGCCTCGTGTATTGTGGGTTCCGGGTATTTCCGGCAACTGGTATTGTGCTTGATAGTGTTCGAACGCAAGAAAAAAGTCGTCAATTTCACAGAAAAGTGTTATGATATCCATTAGAGAACTCCTTTGTGAGTATATGGTATACTTCATAATAACAAAGGGGTTCTCTATTTACCAGTTTTTAATTATCAAACTCACGTTAATTATATAGGGTATAATGGTTACACCCATACACACCCTGATCCAGCATTCGAAGCACACAAAACAGAAAAACCTCCGCATACTGACCATACGAGTTATGTAGTACATTCGCATAATGCGGTAACACACACGCATGACGATTACTCGGAACATACACATGCGGAACACTCCCATTCACATGCTGACGACATCGCTGAGTTAGAGAACCATAAAACAGAACGCCTGTCACATACAGCACACACGAGTTTTGTACAACATACACATAACGGACAGACACATTCACACGACGATTATCCAAGCCATACACACAATGGATATTCACATTCACACACTGATGACATAGCCGAGTTGGAAGCACATAAACGAGAAAGTCAAACCCATACGCCTCATAAGAGTTTTGTACAACACACGCACAACGGACAGACACATTCGCATGACGGTTACCCATCGCATACACATGCCGGTATAACACATACGCATCAGGCAGAGATTAACGAACTAAATCAGCATAAACAAACACCTGTCCCACATAGCAATCATAAGAGTTTTGTTGAGCATACACACAACGGACAGACACACACGCATGATGAGTATCCTTCACATACACATGCCGGAATAACACATACGCATCAGGCAGAGATAAATGAGTTGGAGGCGCACCGTCAGCAGCGTCTTCCGCATATTGAGCATACTGCCACTGGTAAACACGAACATACGGCACAACCACACCAACATGATGAATATCCATCACATACGCATGTCGACTATTCCCATACACACCCTACATTGCCAGAAGTGGTGGATGTTGAGGAATTAAATCGGCATGCAAATATACCTGTTGTACATAGCGACCATAAGAGTTTTGTGCAGCACACGCATGTTGGGCAAACACACTCGCATGGTAAATATCCATCGCATACACATGCCGGTATAATACATACGCATCAAGCAGAACTTAATGAACTAAACCGGCATAAACAAAAATCTGTTGTGCATAATGACCATAAGAGTTTTGTAGAGCATACACATGCCAGACAGACACACTCACACGACGAGTATCCAAGCCATACACACAATGGAATAACACACACGCATCAGGCAGAGATAAATGAGTTGGAGGCACACCGTCAGCAGCGTCTTCCGCATATTGAGCATACTGCCACTGGTAAACACGAACATACGGCACAACCACACCAACATGATGAATATCCATCACATACACATGTCAGCTATACCCATACACACCCTATACAACCACAACATGAGCCAGGGCAACCAGATGATACCGATACAGGTGAACAGAACACTCAGACAGGACAACAGGATGACACTGACACGAATCAGCAGAACACAGATACGCAAACCCCTCAGCCAGGGCAGGACGATGGACAACAACCAGAGTCTGAAGCAAATTCTGAACCTGAACCAAATTATACTATAATTCCTTTTGATTATAAGAAGGAAGATGTTGGTAAAGTCGTGTTTAGTGAACTTATGTTAGCACACCTTGGTAAATATCCTCACCTTGGTAAATATCCTCAATGGATAGAACTCTGCAATACTACGGATCAAGACATTGATATGAATGGCTGGAAAATTGTCGGTAGATATTTGGATGATTCAAATGCAATTAACATATTGGAATCTCAGGTTATTTCAAAATCTTTTACAATAAAAGGTAAAGAAACAGGTTTAATAGTAAGTTTTGCTACTCCAAATTCCAGGGACAGAATTTCCGAAGGTTTAGCAGATAAAACTTATGCTTTACAATCAACGTCAAAAAACTTGTGGAATTATGAGGGACTTGTATTAGAATTACAAGATGCCAAAGGTAATCCCATAGATCGTATTGGTAATCTAAACGAAGAAAACGAAATCGTTTGGGAAATACCTATGGTTGTTAGGGATAAAAGGATTTCTTTGATTAGAAGACTAAAATCTATTTGGTCACAAGAATATAATTTTACTTTCGGCATAAAAGAATTCGGATGGTTTCCCGCTGAGAAAGTTAAACGTCTGAGTGAAAAAAGGAATCAGTATTATTACGGTAGATATACTGATATAGGAGCTCCGGGTTATAGAACAGAAGTTGGAGAGGCTTTACCTGTCATGCTCTCTTCGTTTAGGGCTCAGCGAAATAATAACGACCAGATTATTCTAAGTTGGGTTACCGAATCAGAATTAGATAATGCAGGGTTCAATATCCTACGAAGCCAATCTAAGCAAGGTCCGTTTGTAAAGATTAACCCGAAGCTCATCCAAGGTGCAGGCACCACAGGTGAACGCAGTAATATCAATATGTGGATTACACTGCGAAGCCAAATGTAGCATACTATTATCGCATTGAGGATATAGATTTCGCTGGAACACGTAGAATACTTACAACACAGCAATTAAGAGGCGTTATCTCACCTACTAATAAATTTATAACAACGTGGAGTGAGTTAAAAGACGGTCAATAGAAAGGTCCACAACCATACGCTTCCCACATGGCAAAAGTATAGAACTTCTTTAAATCAATTATAGGTGGGCTAAACTTGTAAAACCAACTTTGTAATACTTACCGGACAAAACCGTTACTATTAGAAATTAGGAATGAATAACAGTTTTACTGAACAGTTTGTCCCAAACACAGATAAGGAAACGCTAAAAGAATCCCTCTACTACCGATTTATTACAGAAGGCGCAGCTGAAGATGAGATAGAAGACCTACTACCAAAAAAGGCGTAATTGCTTTATTACAAGCAATTACGCCTTTTTACGCATACTTGATTTAGCACTAAAAGGAATATAACGCCGTTACAGAAACCAATGACCCCAACTTAAACGCATCATTTCCAGAGGCGGAATCATCATAAAGGGTTTCCTGCTGTATTGGTAGCATCAATGTGATAGTCAACGGGACGTTGTAAGGCGTAGCAATAGACGCACCCAAAGATGCCAGGCTAAAACGTAGTCCTGTATTGATGTCAATCTCACCATCCCAATGTGCATAAGATTGATACAGTCCAAGATAACTTGTCTGAAACGAAAGCCAATCGGTGACACGATAATTCAATCCACCAGTATAGGTGACATCCCATGAACCACGATAGGTCTTGCTGTTTTCATAGAACGGATACTTACCGCGAACACTTGCGTTTGCCCGCAATCCGCCATAGACAGGAAAACTATAACGAAGGTCTGCAATCGGATTAAATGTGCCAGTACCGAATTGGATATGAAGATGTTCCATCCCCATATCTCCGAGTTTCCACGGGTCATCTTCAGTTCTACCGAACGGAATTGTCGTGCCGATTTTCGCGATCAGCATATCATTTTGCCCAAAGATGCCATGTTTGTTATAAGCTATCAAAAGATCCATATCCGATATGCCTTGATAGGTTTCGTCTCGGTGGTGAATTTCTTGATAGAGTAAAATCTTCCTTCTCATCTCAGGGTCATCAATGTTTTCAAGTCCGCCGATGTTGGCATCTTGGTCTTTTATCTCATAAGGCACCACTGTTTCCAGTCGAAAATGCTTGTTAAGTTGATATTTTAGCCCGACATCAAACCGCACAACGTTCATCTCAACTTCATGTTTGTGAGCAGCCACAACTTCCGGTAGACTACCTATTGAAGATAGTCCTTTAACCTCGTCGTGTCCGCCTTGTGCATTAAATGTTCGTGTGCCTAAGGAGATTTGAAATTTCTTTTGCTCTGAAGTTAAACTAACTTCACTCCCCCCACCTTGTGGGATTGTGGGGTTGCTTCACGCGCCTCAGCTCTCTTGTGCAAAACCGAGGGGGATAAAGATAAATTGTATGGCTAAAATTGCCACAACAAGGTTTTTCATATCGTTTTACCTCAGGAAATATGTTTTGGAATATTAGTTGATATTGTAATCAGTTGTCGGTTAAATTTCATTTTGTCCTATCTTCATTATATTTTAGCAGATTGTTTCTTCCGATGTCAATGCAAATTGGGGACCGAACATTTCTGAGTATTGTTTAATCCATATTTTTGTGTTATACTTTGTTCAGAGCTTTGAAAGGAAAATAGTAATGAATAGAGATATTGGTCAAGACACATCACAATCAGATATACCTGAAGGCGCAAAATTTCGGCTTGGTAAGAGTAGTATAATAGGCAATGTCGCCTTCTCTCCAGATGGCACACGGCTCGCTGTTGCTGGCGACATCGGCACATGGATATACGACACACACAGCGGTGAAGAGATTAGTCTTCTTGCAGGACATACAGAATATGTTTGGAGTGTTGCTTATGCTCCAGATGGTGAAACAGTCGCTACAGGTAGCTATGAAGAGATATGGCTATGGGATAGTGCGGCCGGCCATCCGAAAGCGACACTAAAAGAACATAGGGACTATGTGAGGGCATTAGCATTTTCCCCTGATGGCAGCACGCTCGCCAGTGGCGGCGCAGACAATATTGGGATACTGTGGGACATCGCCACAGAGCAACCCAAAGCCACACTCAAAGGACATTTGGGTTCTATTAGAAGTATTGCGTATTCTCCTGATGGTAGCACAATTGCCAGTGCAAGTTCAGACGAGATGGTTGTCTTATGGCACGCTGGGACAGGACAATCCAAAGCATCACTCAAAGGGCATACACACGTTGTCAATTCGGTTGCATATTCGCCTGATGGTAGCACAATCGTTACAGGTAGTTCCGATGGTACGGTGCGGTTGTGGGATGCATTCACAGCACGCCGCAAAAGCACACTCACAGAGCACAAGTTTTATATTTGGAGCGTTACATATTCCCCGGATGGTAGCACAATCGCAATTGGTGGTAGGGATGGAGCGGTGCGTTTAGTAGATGCTGTTACAGGGAAAGTGAAAAACGAACTCAAGGGACACATAGGTTCTGTGAGAAGTGTTGCGTATTCCCCTGATGGCAGCACAATTGCCAGTGGCAGTGAAGATCATTCTGTGCTTTTATGGGACCTCGCTTTGTAGCAGTATGGTCCAACAAAATTTTATTTTTTAGAAAAGGTATAAGTAGCACCGACTTGGACTTGTCTGTCAACCGGAAAACTACGGGTGTTGCCGTAACACTAATTGATATAGGTGTAAGTTCAATCATAAGAACTATGCTATATCACTCGTTAGGCAACACCTCGTTTTTTTAAGATGTAAATATTCATTGGACAAACAGATGTAAAAACCTTATGTTAAAGATAACTTATTCCTTATCTTAATGCGCATTTCTTCAATTTCGTAAATTTATGCACCCGGTCCTGCACTAAGGCGCGTCACAAGATATAAAGAGGTAATGAAACTATCTGTTCAAAGAGGTGACAAATGAAGCAAAATGATATTGAACTCATCCAAGAGATCCTTTCGGGCAATGACGATGCATTTTCAACGCTGGTGAGAAAATACCAGAAACAGGTTCACGCGCTTGCATGGCAAATTATCGGTGATTTCCACATCGCAGAAGAAATTACACAAGATTCGTTCCTGAAGGCATATATGGAATTGAAAAACTTGAAGGAACCACAACGTTTTGCTGGTTGGTTGTCTGTGATTACAAGACGTCGGTGCTTTGCGTGGCTTCGCAAAAAACGCATGTGTACACAGTCCCTTGAGCACCTGGAAGAATCAGACAGTGAACAAATAGAAGCGGCTGCATATTCAGCGTATGTTGTTGAGGAAAAGGAACGATCTACGACAGAAACACAGCGCGATGTTGTGAAAAAATTGCTTGCCAAATTGCAAGAAAGTGAACGCACGGTCATGACATTGCATTACTTCGGAGAAATGACATGTGCAGAGATTGGCGAGTTTTTAGGTGTATCCGCTAACACGATTAAGAGTCGACTCCGCCGAGCGCAGCAGCGTTTACAGAAGCATGAACCGATGATAAGAGAGGCATTGGAACATTTCAAAATCACACCGAATCTCACGGACAATATCATGCGTGAGGTTTCCCGAACAAAACCTGCTGCACCTTCTGCAAGTAAACCGTTCGTCCCCTGGCTATTCGCTGCTTCAACGCTTGTGGTTGTGCTGATAATGTTAGGTTTTGGAAACAGCAAGTTCTTATCAAGTTTTCAGGAACCTTATGATTTTGATGCTAACTCAGAAGTAACAGTTGAAATTATTGAGGCACCCGTTATGGCAAATCTTGCGTTGAAGTCGGATGTGCGGAGGCAACTCGGAAGTGTTAATGCGCAAAGTGAAAACCTTATTTCTGAACAGAGACCTAATGAGAACTTACCTCTATCAGAAAAAGTACAGGAAGATGGAACAGTTAAACATTATTCACAATGGTCATTGCCAAAACATGCAAGAGCACGTTTAGGTAAAGGTGGTATTACTGCTATGCAGTATTCACCAGATGGCAACCAACTTGCTGTGGGAAGTAGTATTGGTACGTGGCTTTATGATGTGAAAACAGGTAAAGAACTCCACTTGTTCCCTGGCCCATGCGGCTTACTTGCTTTTTCACGGGATGGACGCTACCTCGTAAATGGTGGAAGTAAATGGTTCAGCGGAGGAGAATTCCAGATATGGGATACCACAACTTTTTGTAAAGTGCCACTTACTAAAATCCCTCCCAAGTCAGTAGCGTTAAGATTCAATGAAGACGGCAAAACGCTTGTCAGCATTGAATCAGGAAATTACAGAAAGAGTAGGGTCGATTCAATAAGTACGATAAATCTTGACACTAAACAAGTAGATATAAAGGATGTTAAAAAGCAATTTGGTTCGCCATTGGAATATCCTAAAGTTTATGCCCTAACTCATGATAGATTTGTGATTGGTGGAAAAAATGGTCTAATTAAGTTATGGGATATAGTATCTGGCAAAAAGGTATCCACCCTTGATGGACATGCAGAAATAATAGGTATGGAAAACTATGTTACGGCGGTAGCATTTTCTCCCGATGGCACGCGTCTTGCCAGTGGAAGCCGAGATAAAACCGTGTTGCTGTGGGACATCTCTACTGGCAATCAGTTATTCACACTCCAAAAACATAAGGGTGAGACAAACGTATTAGCATTTTCCGCAGACGGAAAAATGTTAGCGACTGGAAATAGTGATACAACAGTCCAATTGTGGGATACTACTACTGGTGAATCTATTGGATCTTTCACTACACATATCGGTGCTATTGCTGCCTTAGCTTTTTCACCGGATAACAACACACTTGCTACTGCCAGTTCAGATGGCACCGTCCGGTTGTGGAATGTTAAGACAAAGAATCCACTACCAACACATATTACTGGACACACAGCGCAGGTAAACACGGCGGCTTTCTCTAAGGACAGCTCTATACTTGCCAATGTTGCGGATAATGGAACACTGACTTTTTGGGATATGAAGACATTACATAAACCCAAAGTCAAGTCTATAAGTAGGTTCAGACTCATGGGTATAAGGACAGGAAATGCTTGGTTTCCATATTTCGCGTTTTCTGCTGATGGAACAAAAATCGCAAGTATCCGTTTAGAAAGCAACAAACGTGAATTTTTACCATTTCCTGTGCAACCAATCGCGGTGTACAATGGAAAGATTCATTTAACTGATGTCTACACCGGACAAGAGTTGATAACTTTTACCTGCCGATTTAATACCATCAATTCCGTGTCAAAAATGGTGTTTTCCCCTGATGGAAATACATTAGCTGTCGGTGATGCTGGAATAGTCCACTTGTGGAAAACTAAGACTGGTGAAAAATATGAGATATATCTTGCAGATCCAGCGGAAAATCCACAAGAATTGTTTACCCTTCCTTTTTCACCTTTGTCAATAACTGCGTTAGTTTTCTCACCAGATGGAAAAAAACTTGTCAGTGGAACAATGAGCGGACGTGCACAGATGTGGGATGTGGAAACCGGGGATGAATTAACTACCTTCTTTGAAGGGTTGGATCTGGACAAAACGTTAAAAATAAGAGAAGGTGGCGGAGATCGCTCCATTAGGGTAGTCGGTAGCGAACCTATTAATGATCTGGCATTTTCGTCAAATGGAGACTTACTTGCTGTGAGTAATCAAAAACAAACCTTTTTGTTTGATAGCAAAAAACAAACTCGTATTGATAAAGTGAAGATACCGAGATCAGGTACGTTAGTGTTTTCACCCGATGATACCATACTTGTAACTGGATCTAACGGCAAAATTATGTTATGGGACATGATAACGGGAGATAAATTATCCACACTTGATGGAGATATGAATGGAGTGGGGAAGTTGGTATTTTCGTCTGATAGCAAAAGTTTGGCAAGCATAGAAGGGGGTGGCACAGTCCTTGTGTGGGACTGGGAAGAAATACGAAAAAGTTCATCTGAAAAGAAAGATCCTCTAAAACAATTTAAGGATAAGCTAACCTCAATAACCTTAGCAAGTTCTGAGCGCGAATTATTCGCACAAATTGCCGAATACGGTAAAAACCCGAAAGATGAAGAGGGTTACGTCTCTATTTTGAATCAAATAATTCAAAATATGTCGAACAAGTTGAGCGTGCGATTGAATGCCAGCCTCGTTTTAGCTGAATTCTATCGAGAAAATGATATGACTGAGAAAGCTGAAGAACTTATACAAAGAACCGGTTTCATCACTGAAGATAAGTGGTTAATTCTCGGTCCATTTGATAATGCTGGTGGAATCGGTTACGATACCGCATACATCCCTGAAGATATAACACAGATCAACTTGAATGCAAAACATAATGGACTAAATGGTGCGGTGAGTTGGCAGAAATGCGCAGATGACATACAGGATGGTAACATCAGGCTTGGAAAAGATTTAGATTGGTGTGTCGCCTATGCCTTTGCTACCGTTACCTCACCTGATGAGCGGGAAGTCCAATTCCGATTTGACAGTGACGATCAGGGCAAAGTTTGGCTAAACGGTACAGAGGTATATGCACATACAAAATCACATAGTGTAGAAATTGACCGATACACTGTTCCTGTAACGCTCAAGCAAGGTAAAAACAGTATCCTTGTCAAAGTGTGTGAGGAAGAAGAGGGATGGGGATTCTACCTACGCATCACAGACCAAAACGGACAAGCTTTTGATGATTTGAAAGTCAATCGTAACGTACAGAATTAGTATATTTATGGTGAATCATATAAAGAAAAGACAATTTCACCCCACGGTAGGCGAGGTTTCCTAACCTCGCCGTTGCAGAGTGTCAAAATAATTCTAAACCCACTATAAGTCTCAATGATTAGAGGAGAAAAAACATGAAATTTGACGTATCTCAAACTGTTGAATCTATAATGGAAGCGTTTGATTCCGAATACACTTCTCGGAAAACGAATGCCAAACCAGCTTCTTCTGTAAAGGTAGAAACAATAGATAAGAACACCAAAGACCCACGTATTGAGGGGATTCAACAGATGTTTTTTGACAACACCATTACAACTGAGGAATATTTTGGTAGCATTGATATGTCAGAACCAGAATATTTTGCTTTCAGAACAGTCAGGACAGACGGATCTGATGATAAAACACTCTGTATAGAGTATACGCAAGGAGATGTAGATGCTAAATACCCGCGCGATCAATGGATTCAGATGCTTCTCAATAAAGGTGTAAGGATAGAAGATAACAAGGATTATAAGGAATATCTTGACATACGCATAAATTTGTTTCCGAAAGAGTACCTTGCAGACGATGATGCAGATTCCTCCGAACAATCAGCATATATTGATAAGGAGATTCAAAAATTTCAACGTATCCAAGAAGCAAGGCGAACCAATCCTGATGTGAAAGACTGGACAGTGATTGGTGAAAATGCGCTACCCTCTATCCCAGGGAGAATGTACGTGTGCAAAACTGAATCCGGTTACAAGATTGAGTCTAAAACGACTTCTCACGGCGAACCGAAACTTTCTGAGGAACAGAGAACTGACCTACAGAATAAAGGGATAGAACCTGAAGGATGGGAGGTAGTCTACATTGATGAAAAAGGAAACATTCTTTAGTTTTTCCGAATAATGCGAAATATGGAGAACAATTATGAATGGCAAATACGATTCCACAGAATTCTGGTATACGTTCCTCAACTCACAATACAACTTCGGGCTTTCAGCAGGCAGAGGTAAATTGGAGATGGACGCGGCGATGCAGGAAAAACTCCTCACTTATTTCAAAGAAAAGATTGAAGAGGGCGTTACCGACGGTGAAACGACATTCCCGCCTACGCTTTCCGACTATTTTTGGCGTTTCCCACAGGAGATGTTGCCGAAGTTGCGGTCGTTAGCTGAAGGTTTCCTTGACACGGATCCTGACAATGGACCAGCAGCTGTGCTATTGGCAACTGTTGCCTATACGGAGATGGGAAGTATTGAATCATTGCCGTTTGTAGGAAGAGCATTAAAACTTGTGCCAAAAGATCCATGTCTGAATTTACTTATAATTTACAAGTACAGTAAGAACTGCGGAGCCGCGGCACAAATAATTCTCACTGTACTTGATAACGTGTTTGAGTGGGCAAAACGACAAACTAATTCAGCATGTTACCATGAAGTGAGATATTTCTATCTGCGCCAGAGAGTAACACCCTATTCACTATATACAAACCTAAAATCATTAGATAAAAAATATTGGGAAAAGCGGGAAGGGGATAGGATTAGCCGAATAGGTGCAGGTACAATTGAGAAATGTAGGGATTTGATAGCCGAGGAACAAGCAGTATTTAAAAAAGTAAGGGCAGAAGAATCGGACGACCTAAGTATCTTCGGGAATGAAACATCTGAGAATAGAGATTTTTGGAATGCTTATCTTGATACACTGGAAGACCGTGGTCTTTCAGTACCCAGATGGAAACTGACACCCAAGGTGCAGGAAAAACTTTTAGATTACTTCAAAAGAAAAATAGAAGCAGGAGTTGTTGACGGTCTGACAACGTTACCATCACAACTTCCGGAGTACGTTCCACTGTTCCCCGATGCGATGCTTATGGAACTGAGAGAATTCGCTGAAGAGGTGTATGAAAAACAACCTGAAAACGGTGCTGCAGCAAAAATGTTAGCGGTAATTGAGCAGAACGGTTATAATATATTCAATGAACAAGCGATGACGTTGTTACCTAACGACGCAGAAATCTGCTTTTATGTAATTAGTTATAATATTTCGCTTACGTTGCTTGAAAAGTTGTTTGAAAGGGCACAACGACAAGGCAAATCAGAATTGTACCGTTGGTTAGTAAGACTTTACAAAGAGGTAGGTACAACACCATGTGTTAGTTACCGGAAGTTGACGAAAAGTCCCGAAGGAAACGCCGAGCTGATTACACGGTATAAAGAACTGATTGTGCAAGCACAAAAGGCTTTTGAGCATCGTCTGGAACATGAACCTGATGACTGGTCCGCTTTACGTGGTCTCGGTGATATTTATGAAACGTTGGGTGAGACTGAATTAGCACAAAAATATCCTTGGGAACCCCATCCAGAATACAGATGGAAACAAGCAGCATGGGTTGGCAAGAAACTGCCCGAATTTTCAGCCAAAGCACTTGATGGCACACATGTATCATTATCGGATTATCGTGGCAAAATGTTGGTGCTAAATTTTTGTGCAAAGTGGTGTGGTTTCTGCGCCTCAGAAATTCCACATCTAAAAGAAGTCTATGAACAACATCATGACAAAGGATTAGAGGTTATCGGTGTAAGTTTAGATGAAAATGAGACAGAATTACGAGGATTTACTGAGGAACATGAAATCCCTTGGCAGCAGCTTTTTGATGAAGAAGGTGGGAAAGACGATCTTGCTCACTATTTTGGTGTAACCAAGGTGCCTTCCCAGTGGTTGATTGGCAGGGATGGGACAATTTTATCTGTAGATACAAGAATGGTACAACTTGGACAATTGGTGAAGTGGACAGAGATTACTCGCGTTGGCAACGTGGTTCCAGATTTCTCAGCAGTTGATGTAGAAGGCAATCAAGTTAAACTTTCAGCATATCAGGGGAAGGTTGTCTTACTCTACTTTGGTTATTTTAATCAACTACTAACCTCTGTTGACGATATTTACCGAAAATATCACACGAAAGGGTTTGAGGGAATTTGTGTCAACTTTGAAATGAGAGATGAAAAGACTCTACGCAGCAAAACCAGTGAGAGAAACTATCAAGGACACCACATCTATGGCGGTAGTAGGCTGAAAAGTCCCTTGGCTCAGCAGTTCGGTCTCGGGCGAGATGCACAGGCTGCTATAGTCGAACTTCCGGCAATTGTGTTGATTGACAAGGATGGAAAGGTTATTATGTCTCGTTACGGACAAGTGCATTCACCTGAGGCATGGGCAGTGAGGCTGGGAGAACTTGTGGCTACACATCTTTGACTGTGTTAAAATAAAACAGAGTAGCAAAATTTGTTCACTACTCTGTTCTTATTATACCATTTTTGATAATATATTTCTCTTTCGTCCCACAAACTGTTAGGTTGCGCTCCAGAAGTGTCCCTAAATTATAGGTTTGCTATACTATCTATTGTTGGTGTAAACCGAGAACGTTGCCGCTTGGATCCATAAACATCGCAAACGAACCCCCGAAATCTGGAATTTCTTGTGGTGGTATTAGTATTTTGCCACCATTACTCTCTACTTTCGCAACTGCTGCCTCAAGATCGTCCACAGAAATATAAACGGTTACGTGGTTTGTATACGGCATTTCATCAGTTGTTGGAAAAATATGCCCTTTTATGCCTTGATCTGGCGATGGATCACACAGATGAACACCGTTCGTCTCTGGCGAAATTTCCCATCCAAAAAGTGAACGGTAAAACTCAGATAATTCCTTACCATTTTTGCCTGCTATTTCAAACCACATGACTGGATTGCCCATTGGTATTTACTCCTTACTTATCAAATAAATATAAATTTCATTGTTAGATTTAAAATTACTAATACATTTTCCACCAGCGAGGTTAGGAAACCTCGCCTACCGTGGACTTGAGATAATTCGTACAATTCAAGATTATGATACAATAACATTTAAAGTTGGTGTAAACCGACAACGTTTCCACTTGGGTCAAGGAACATCGCTATTGACCCCATGCTATCAGGAAGCACCTGCGGCGGTACGAGCGTTTTCCCACCCTGACTTTCAATCTTTTCGAGTGTTTCTTTCAGGTCTTCAACCTGTATAAAAATTGAGACACGATTGGAAAAACCCATTTCATCGGATAGCGGATAAATATGTCCCTTTATTCCTTTATCGTCTAACGGTGGCGGTGTCGGATCAATAGCAAAAATATCATTTGGAAAATGTGGTATATTCCAACCAAATGGTAGAATAGTCCAATCAAACAGGTCACGATAAAAATCGCGTAACAATTCACCTTGTTTGCTTGCTATTTCGAAAAACATCACTGGATTACCCATGAAAACATTCCTTACTTATCAAATAAATATAAATTTCATTGTTAGATTTAAAATTACTAATACATTTTCCACCAGCGAGGTTAGGAAACCTCGCCTACCGTGGACTTGAAATAATTCATTTCAAGATTTTGATACTATTACGTCTACAGTTGGTGTAAACCAATTCGGTTACCACTTGGGTCAAGAAACATTGCCAATAACTCACCTTTATCGGATACAACTGTAGGCGGCATGAGAAGCTTCCCGTCAAGACTCTCAAGTTTATCAACTGTAGCATGAATATCTTCCACTGTTACATAAATGGTAACAGTGTTTCCGAAAGGAACACCGTCTACGAGTGGTATTTCATCGTTTAGTGGATAGATATGTCCTTCAATCCCGTTATCAGATTCAGAACCCGTCTTAAACCCATAATACCCCTGCTCGTACTCATTCATTTTCCAATCAAACACGGCACTGTAAAAATCGCCTAAGGCTTTGTCTACCTCACCTACAATTTCAAAATTTATCACTGGATTTCCCATTAAGATTACTCCTTAGACTGGATTCTTCACTACGATAATCTTCTTTGCAACAAACCGATGCCGTTCCCGCTTGGATCACGAAACATAGCGAAGTGGCTTGCATTTCCCGGTATTTCTTGCGGTTGTATGAGGATTTTTCCACCAAGACTCTCTGCCTGTGCCAAACAACCCCATATATCATCAACTTGAACATAGATGATAACAAGGTTTGCAGATTCCATCTCTTCAGTTGTTTCAAATAGATGCCCTTCTATCCCCTTATCTGATTTCGGATCCGCTATGTATAACTCATCGTTTAGCGGAAAAACTTTCCATTCAAACACGGTACTGTAAAAATCAATTAACTTTTGGACATCTTTTCCAGCGATTTCAAAATGTAAAACAGGACTACTCATAGTATTCTCTCCTTCATAAAATGTCCAAACTCCATCGGAGACAGAAGTTTTTTACAATCTCTAAAGTAAGTAGGCGCGCCACTTTCTGGCCAATCAAAAAATGAAACGGCTACTAATGCCTGTTTACGACTGGAATAAACCGAGACAATTCCCACTCGGATCAAGGAACATAGCGAATAAACTTTCACCATCGGGAATTGGCATGGGACCCATAATTACTTTTCCACCATTACTCTCTACTTTCTTTGCAGATGCCTCAATGTCATCTACCTCAATATAAACGGTAATATGGTTTGTAATCGGCATCTGTTCGGTTGTCTGGACAATGTGTCCTTGAATACCTTCATCGGATCCTGTATTGACGGCATTACCACAATCATCGTCTTGATTAATATCCCAACCGAACAAAGAACTATAAAAATCGCATAACGAATCTTCTTTTTTTCCTGCTATTTCAAAAATCGTGACAGGGTTTGCCATTGAAATTTCTCCTTTTGTAAATTGTTTTAAGATAAAACTGCGTAATTGTCGATGTTCATCATTTCTTGACTATACAACTTATGCTTTGTACAAACCGATGCAGTTGCCACTTGGGTCAAGGAACATTGCGAATGAACTCCCACTTCCAGGAATAGATTGCGGCGGGACAAGTGTCTTTCCACCGTGATTTTCTACCTTTTCAAGTGATGCATCAAGATCATCTACCTGAATATAAACAGAAACAAAGTTAGAAACAGACATCTCATCGGTAGTTGGTAATATGTGCCCACATATCCCTTGCTCTAAATCTGGAACTGGTATTATGTTGTAAAATCCGTCATTGTCCTTTTGTATATCCCAATCAAATAACGAACCATAAAAATCGTTTAATTTTTCCGTATTTTTGCCTGCTATTTCAAAATGTACAACTGGGTTTCCCATTGAGGCTTACTCCTTAAAAATTAGAATATTTAGTCATAAAAACAGAGTGGTAAACTTCGGTTCGCCACCCTTTTTTATGAGTCTCTGCGTTTCTTACGATTCACGCCCAAGGAAGCATGAATACGACTAATTTGAATCTGGAAGTCGATACAACCCTATGCAGTTATCGCTTGGGTCAAGGAAAAGAGCGAATGCCCCCATGTTGCCAGGAATCTCTTGCGGTGGGATTAGGGTCTTGGCACCGAGACTTTCTGCCTTATCAAGATACGCTTGAAGATCGTCAACCTCAACATAAAAGGTAACATGGTTATTAAAGTCCATATCTTCTGTTACCGGAAAGATGTGTCCGGGGATGCCCATATCATCTGGCTGCGAATCAACCATATAAGCACCGCCGTAAGGGTTTTTGTCCGTTTTCCAACCAAAGATGGAACAATAAAAATCGTTTAACTTTTCACCGTTTCTACCGGCTATTTCAAAATACACAACAGGGTTTCCCATTTTAAATTCTCCTATTATTAAATTCTTAAATCACAAATTAAGCAGAAAATTAAGAACATTACTCATTCGATTCGGGTCGTTTATACAACCCTAAGCAGTTACCACTTGGGTCAACGAACCATGCAAATGACCCTCTATTACCAGGAATTTGCTGAGGTGGTATAAGGGTATGACCACCAAGACTTTCCACCTTCTGAAGATAGACTGATAGATTATCTACCTTAACATAAAAAGTGACTTGGTTTGTGAAGTCAAAAAACTCTGGCAACACAAAAATGTGTCCGGCTATTCCATCTTCTGACTGCGAGTCAATACCGTAAGAGTAAATACCGTAATCGCCGCCAGGCAATTGTTCTATTTTCCAACCAAAGACGGAACTGTAAAAATCGCATAACTCTTTACCGTTTTTGGCTGCTATTTCAAAGTATGTAACTGGATTACCCATTGAAATATACTCCATATTTCTAATCTTAACATCAGTAACATTGTGAATGATTGTATTCCCATGGAAATGGGTTAAGGTAATAGTGTCAGCAGAAAAAATCCATGAGGTTTTAATCTATTTCCAACGAAATATAAAACGATATAATTTGTCAATAGTTGCATCATTTCGCTCTAAACCAAGCATTAGAATAGAGTTGTTTACGTGAAAGTGCTTTATGTGCTGAACGAATAGCATTGAGACTTTGTTTGAAAAATTGTGGTGACTCTATCTGCGTTCCATCTGACAGTGTGAGAAAAATCTTCAGTCCGAATCTATCCCTGCTCTATTACCTGTCTTAGGGAGTTGTTCTGAAGGTTTTGTCCCCTCACAAGAGAGAAACAGATAGTCCTCACTAACATTATCACGTTTGAGTGTGACAGTCTTTATATGTTCTGTCCAATCGCGATGTTTCCAAAATGTGAACCACTTTTTCAGACAACCGATATAAATACGGTTATCTTCTATTTTGTAACCTGCCTGTGTGAAATTCAGAGAGTTATATTTATGTTTCGGTTTGATATGCGGTGTGCCAATCCTTCTGGTTTTTAGGATCGCTTTCCTATCTTTCTGATTTTGAAAAAACTTTTGGTAACCCTTATCAATCTGAAGAACAACGTCTTGGATTACTTGACTTGGCAGTTGTTTCCAATGCGGTTTTGTTCGTTTTTGCAACTTCGCAATGTGTTTATTCATTGTGAAAGCGGAAATATATGGACCATAAATCCGATAATAACGCCGCTGCGGTTTGAGAACGTGAACATGCTGAAGTGCCAACGCTAATTAGGGCCAAAATTTCGTAAAGTTAAGACAAGTTTTTTCGTTGAAATTCCACAGGTGTCAGATAGCCTCACGCTGAGTGCGGGCGTTTTTGGTTGGACACTTGTGTGATAAAATGCCCAATGCGGGCTTTCGCTTCGTGGATGTCCTCATAGTCATTGAGATGAACTTCTTCTTCCTTGAGAGTCCGGATAAGTCTTTCAGCATATCCGTTCTCCCAAGGATGCCCTCTACGGGCAACCGAAATCTCAATCCTATGATGCTTCAACATTGAGACGTAAGCATTTGAAAGATACTGAACGCCTTGATCAGAATGATGGATCTCCGGAACACTCTGACGCAATGCTGCCTCTAACAGCTTCAAAGTCAGAGATTGCGTCAAGTGCCGACTGATATGCCAAGCTCTAACCATGCGCGTGAAGACATCCATAAGCAGCCAAACATAGATGAAGTGTCCCTTGAGACAGACATAAGTAATATCGCCTACCCAGACCTAATCACATCGGGAGACCTGAAGGTTTTCAAGGCGATTACCCCAAGGACGCACATCGTCAAGGGAGTGCGTGGTTTGACAGGCACGCTTGACTGCGACTGAGAGGTTCGCAGCTTTCATCAAGCGAGCGACACACGCCTATAACCGACAGAGTATCCTTTAGACACCAGTAACGCTTTGATACGCCTATAACCGTATGTCGGATACCGCAGAGAGAGTGCCACTATTTCCTCTCGGAGACCCACTTCGGAAGGGGTGCTTTTCGGGTGATAATAGAGATTACTTCGGTTGAAACCGAGTGTCTCACATATCTGCCGAACCGAATAGTCTGTCTGCAGTGCCTCAACTATTTCTCGCTGCTCCATTGGGGTTAGCTCAACCAAGTTGAGGCTTTTTTTGGATGTCAAGTGCCACGGTCAACCGTCCAACGAGTTGTTCAAGGGGTGCGATCCGTTCCATATTAGCATCAGACTGCTTATCAGTGGGTTCAAAGAGGGTCGCTGCATTTTCAAGAAGTTGCCGCTTCCACTTTGAGAGTTGTTCATCGCTGAGGTTGTGTCTACGACACAATTCCGCTTGTGAACTTTGACCGCTCAGTGCCTCAAGAACAACTTCGGCTTTAAACTCGGCGGTGAAGTTTCTTCGTTTTCGTTTCGCCATCGGATACTCCTTTTTAGTAGATGGATATTATACCACAATCTTGTCTTAGAGAGTGGCCCGAATTTCCGATGGCAGTACAGAATATTGGACTTATGTGAAACAATGTTGGACAATAAGTTATTTAGCACAAGTCGTAAACGCTACATACCGCTATACGGACTCCACTTTACCATGAAATCAGCTGGCATTTCATGAATGAACATAGACGCAGAACATTCACGGTCACCATAACGATAGATAGTAGAAGATAGGTAGAGTTGGTCCTGGGCACGCGTCATCCCGACATAAAATAGGCGACGCTCCTCTTCAATTTCTTCTTGTGTCATACTCCGTTTCCACATCGGAAAACTCCCCTCTTCCATACCGATGATGATGACAACCGGAAATTCAGTGCCTTTTGCCGAGTGCAACGTCATCAACGTGACCTGCTCAGTTTTGTCATCCATTTCATCAAAATTGGTAAGCAATTTCTGATAATCCAAAAAGTCGGATAGACTTTTTCCATCGCCGATTTTATTAAATTTCAATAATAGGTTTCGGAACTTCGCTTTTGCTTCCATCCATTCTGTATCTTCTCTGAAAATTGGTAGATCGGATTGTGTCAACTGATTGATGAATTCCGCCGCTTCTTCTTTTTCTGTGGAGTCAAGAGGGAGATCGTCAGGCAAAGTGGAATGATGCGCTTTGACAAATCGCTTTGCAGCATTTAAAAATGCACTTACTTCGTTCAAGTCGTTGTGATCCTCAGAGACAGCTGCTTTAGAAAGGATACCAACCCCAACAAGTGGCAGAAATTCTGTTAGCGATTTTACCTCACGCTTTTGCAGATCAATCTTTATCAATTCTTTAAAGATTTGCCTATTGGTTTCAACATCTTCCATCGCTCTATGTAAACGTCCATGTTCAATTCCAAATTTTTCTGCAAGTGCATCAATTCCACGACGCTGCCGCGGTAAAAGCTTTCGCGCCGTAACAAGTGTATCATAGTATGGATTTGGTAAATTTCTCTTTAGATATGTCTGTAAATCGCGTTCGAGAATCGGGTTATCATATAGAGCTACGTTATGCCCAATTAGGATACGATCTTGGATAAAACTACAGAATTCGGGGAGAACTATTTCAATACTCGGGGCATCTTTAACGTCCTCTGTGCTAATTCCGTGGACCCGTGTAACCGCAAGAGGGATATGTCCTCCTGGCGGTTTTACTAATCGTTCAAAACTTTCAATTTCATTGCCGATGACATTCAGACGTTTTGCGGCAATTTCAACAATGTTTGCCCTTTTAGGGTTGATACCTGTCGTTTCTAAGTCGTAAATAACCATATCTGCCATGTTTGGCGTTTCAAAACGGCTCAAAAGGCGCTGACATAGTTTTAGCGCAGTGATACTTCGCACCCCCTCTGATTGAAGTTGAAGCACACCAGCCTGTTCAGAGATGGTGGTGCCGATAAGAATTGTTCGAGCTGCTGTCCCTTTTTCTCCAAGTTCAGTAAAGTCGCCAATGAGCAGATTGACTGCATTTCCGTTTAGTATTGATTCACTTTCGCTGACACCCACAGTCATAGATTGAGAACCTTGGTCCTCAACATTTAATTCTTGAGGCAAAAATTGGATACGTACATTTTTATTCAGATAGGTTTTAAGCGTCTCGCGGATAATGGACGCTGCACAATACGCATCAATCCCGTAACTTGCTGTAATCTGAATTGGCTCACCACGATCCAGCGCGCTATAAAGCACATCCTGTGCAAGTGCCAGATTCTGCATCTCTGATTGTTCTTCAATGATCGTTAATTCTTTAGCACGGTAGGGAGAACGGAACAACTCTAAACAGGCAAAGAGAGTTTGCACGATTTTATCAATTTCTTCATCATCAATATCGTCCGCCAACGCCTCAAGTTGCTCCCAAAATCTGCGGATATTTCGACGCGTCAAGGGACCGACATCTTCTGGATATTCTTCAATACTCTTCAAGAGTTCTGCCAACGTCAAGTCCTTACGTTGTGCTAACCACTTTAGGCGGACCCATGTCAAATCGTCAATCCGTTTTTCAGGAAAATTGATGGCATCCTCAAGGTCGCGTGGAAGTTGCCATTGGGTAAAACAGAGATAGGAGAGAATACCTTTCAAATTATCATCATCAAAGGAGTTGGTCGCTCTAATCCGCTGGAATTCAATACCGGTTCGTAGTAACTCTTCTTCCAACACATCGGCAAGTTTGTGCGTCCGGTAAAAGACCGCAATATCACGATAAGAGAAGTTGCGTTGTTTCACCAAGTTACGAATGATTTTGATTATAGAACGCGCCTCCTCCGTAGGAGTGCTGAATGTGTAGTGATAGATATTTCGCCCTTCATCTTTGTGGGTTATGAGGGTGTGCTGTTGCTGCCGTAATAGGTTCTGCGCGATGACCTCCTGCGCAGCGTGTAAGATCGTCTCACTACACCGATAATGGTCGTCTAATTCAACCGTTTGAGGTGTAAAATCCGATTTGAAATTCTCAATATACTGCGGATTTGAACCCCGCCAACTGTAGATAGATTGATCTGCATCTGCTACGACCATCAAATTATGTTCTGGAACAGCACAAAGCAATTTTAGGAGGCGATATTGGACGCTGTTCACATCGTGATATTCGTCTACAAGGATATGAGAGATTGTCTGATGATATTCGTGTTGTACTTCTGGGATATTTTCAAACAGATCGACTGTTTTTATGAGGAGATCATCAAAATCAAGAGCGTTGTATTCGTCAAGTTTATGTTGATAGGTTTTGACTGCATTTTGGATGTTTGCTTCTGCATTCGGATCGTCTATTTCACCAACAATATCTGGATCAATATGCAAGCTGTCCGATACATCGTTGCGTTTGCATTTTGCATTGCTGATGATATTCCGCAGTCGCCAAGGTGGGTAGTTGTACGAATTTAGGTTGAGTTCATTGACGACTTCTAATAATATCTCGTCTTGGATTTCTTGATCGAAGATAGCAAAGTTTTCGCTCAATCCAATATGATGGGCATGTTCGCGAAGGACTTTTACACAAAAAGCATGAAAGGTACTAACCTTAATATTAGAACCGTGCGGTTCACCGATTTCGTTGTTGACGCGTTCGCGCATCTCTTGTGCGGCTTTATTGGTGAAAGTGATCGCAAGGATGCTTTCCGGTTTGATTCCGTGCTGGCGAATGAGGTAGGCGATGCGGTGGGTAATAACTTTTGTTTTCCCGGTGCCAGGTCCTGCAATGACGAGCATAGACCCATCTTTATGTATTACAGCTTGTATCTGTTTTTCATTCAAATCATGAAGAATGTTCATCTGTGTTCACCACAAGAAATTGTGTTGCCTTTTAGGGTTTAATATGGCACAATATCACGACATAGCACCTTCCACCTTCACAAGTGTTTAGTATATCTTATTTGACGCGAAAATACAAGCCTTTTTGAGCAGCGTGCCTCTGATGAACACTTGACATATTCTCCCAGAGTATGCTACAATGTTCTTAAGCAGGAGGTAGACACATGGCTTTTAGTGATTTCAAAACAATCGCAGAAGTGCTGGAAAAATTTAGAATCACATACACAGTAAAAGATTTCGTCACAATTGAGGAAACTTCATGCATGCCTTCAGAACAATTTTTGCAAGAATTTGAGTTTTGTACACAATACATTGATATTTTTGCGTCTGAGGCAGCGCGTTGTGAAGCTATTATTTTTCCGATTTTGAAGGAGGTCTACAAAGACTACGCGGACGATTACGCGCTCTGGATTAAGAAAACCATCACCTACGATGAAATACTAAGCGGCACACCGGATTACCTTATCTCTACACGGTCTGAATTAGGCATTCCCGTTGTCGGCATACCACTGATTATCCTCGTAGAAGCAAAAAAGAACGATTTTGACCAAGGTTGGGGGCAATGCATTGCAGAGATGCTTGCTGCACAAAAAATAAATGGGGATCCCGACACCCAGGTCTATGGCATTGTGAGTGATGGAAAATGGTGGGAATTTGGATTACTCGTTGACGATGCCTTTACTCGAAACAGAACAAGTGTAACGATGGATAATTTACCCCGTCTCTTCGGAGCAATTGATGCTGTCTTCAAAGCAAGCTGCAATGGACATCACACGCATGCACTGCGCGAGAATTCCCCCTCAGAACTGTAAGTTTGAATGCCTGTAACGTTTACTATAGGCGTTTTACGCCGTATTTAGATTAGAAATAAATGAGGGGTGTGCTAAATAATCCAACGTCAAAATGTACGTTTAGATGTGTAAGTCCTGAATTGTTTGATTCACTTTTTCACAATTATGCAACCTTTTCCCCCTCAATCGGCGTCACTATATATAGATTACTTGAGGGTGTTTCATAAATCATTAGTTTTCTATCGAAAGACAGTTTTGATGTGTGTGATGTTTCGCGTGGGTAAGCCGCAGCGAACATTCATTAACATTGTGAGTTGCAACAAGAGGATGCCAAGCCCCAAAAAGGTGGTAACATAAGGTAAGTCTCGTATTGGTAAAGGTTTGTGTGCCCCTGTGATAGACAGGAGTTTACTGAGCAAATCAAAGACGGGTTCAATAGCGGTTTTTCGTGAGGCTTGCCAAGTATCAACTTGTGTTGCGGTATACAGCGGGTCCGCACCTAAGAGTGGGTTGGTCTCTGCTAAAGTTGTCTTGGGTGTGAGCAAAAGCACTTCGGCTTGGGCAAAAGCGGCTTGGCGTTTTTTATCAACATATCCGTTATCCGCCACGATACACCGCACACCTTTTTCAATCAGTCGGTCTTTCTTGGTATCTAAGACCTTGCGTTCGTTAACATTAGCAGGTAGAACTTCAAACAGGATGGGAAACCCGGTGCGGATGCTGGTGAGATGCAGCCCGTATCCATACACCCATCCGTGATACCCGCTTTTAGACCAAGTCGCAGTTTTATCAACACCGCGTAAGCCTTTGGGGAGATGATTCTTGGCACGGTCTTTCTGATGCCATACAGGCCCTGCGGCTTTGAAAAGGCTTTTATCTTCATAAACGACCTGTTGATGAAACCCGGCTTCAGTGGCGAACCTTGAGGATGAGACGTATTGCGTAAAGGCTTGGAGTTTGGGCATCAACGCTTTGTATCGGCGTCCGAGCGTCACGTGTGAAGGACACGCAGGCAACCGGCATCTTTCAAGCAGGAGTGGGTGGTGAAATAAGTAATGCTGCTGTGAGCGCATAGTCGTGATCCCTTTCAGCGTCATAACCGCATAAAAGACGATGAGGGAGGCATCGGAATAAGTCTCTGGTCGTCCTCTTTTTCGCACTTTTTCTTCGGTTGTTGAAAACGCATCTAACATGGAAAAAAGAAATGTGATATACTCTTGACTGTCAGGATACTGCATGAGTGTCTCCTTCAATTTATGTGATATAAAATGAAAGAATACCCAGTATCCTGACTTTTGACAACTATTATTTATGAAACACCCTCAGATTACTTATACAAATAATTTATAGCGGATTTTCAATTAACGATACACCATTGATCTGCGCGTTAGCGCACCTACCCAGCAGCTGTTTACAAATTTTATATTCACCATAAATCGAAACAACCCTTAACTGTTATTTTATTAGAGTGACTCAGATTAAAAAGGAATGATTATGCAAACACCACAACACATTGACCAAATGGATGCCGATGACGTTGCGGCTATTGACGAATTACGCGATGTCTACGATCAACTAAAGAAAGCACTTGCAAAGATCATTATCGGTCAGGAACAAGTCATTGAAAATTTATCGATCTGTCTGTTTTCGCAAGGGCATGCGCTGTTAATGGGTGTCCCTGGCTTAGCGAAAACGCTTTTAGTAAGAAAATTCGCCGAAACCATGGCATTAGAGTTTAGCCGGATTCAATTCACACCTGACCTGATGCCGATGGACATCACCGGAACCGACATTCTTCAGGAAATTCCAGGCGGTAAACGCGAATTTGAGTTCGTCCAAGGTCCGCTGTTTGCCAACCTTATCCTCGCTGACGAAATTAACCGTGCACCTTCCAAAACGCAGGCTGCAATGCTTGAAGCAATGCAGGAACACAAAATCACGGTAATCGGCAGAACTTATCAGTTAGATCCTCCGTTCTTTGTTTTAGCAACACAAAACCCGATTGAACAGGAAGGAACATATCCGTTGCCAGAAGCACAATTAGACCGGTTCATGTTCAGAATTGAGGTGGATTATCCGGCACGTTCTGAAGAAATTGAAATTGCTCGGACAACAACCGGCATGTCCCTGCCAACATTAAAACACGTTTTGACAGGCGATAAAGTTATAGCGTTCCAAAACCTTGTTCGGCGTGTCCCAGTATCTGAACACATCTACGAATTCGCTGTTGACTTAGCACGTAGCACACGCCCCAAAAGTGATGCAGCACCTGAATGGCTTAGACCTCTCATCGCTTGGGGAGCGGGCCCGCGCGCAGTTCAATACTTAATCCTCGGTGCTAAGGCACGCGCTGCCCTCAGCGGTAGTTATATGGCGCGTCTTGAAGATGTGGTCGCAGTGGCAAGTCCGGTGCTGGCACACCGCGTTATTACTTCCTTCGCTGCCGAATCCGAAAACATTACCAGTCAAGATATCGTTGAACGACTTGTGGAAGAGTTGTCCGAACAGGGATAAGATATGGCACTACAACTCAGACGAGACTACCTTAATCAGAAAGTTTTGGAACGGCTTTCAACGTTACAACTGCATGCTCGATTGCCGATGATAGGAAACGTATCTGGCAAACACCGTAGTCCGATTCGCGGTTCAAGTCTTGAGTTTGCTGAATACCGTAAGTATGTGCCTGGTGATGACACGCGAAGGCTTGATTGGCGTGCTTATGCCCGTAATGATCGCTACTATATCAAGGAATTTGAGGCAGATACAAACCTGCGAATGTGCTTAATCGTTGATACCAGCGGCTCTATGGGATTCGCTCACAACGGGACCAGCAAACTTGACTATGCGCGACGTATTGGCGGCACATTAGCCTATATCGCAGCGCTACAAGGCGATGCTGTCGGGCTCTACTGTGCAGGCACAAGATTTCACAAGGAGATTCCACCGAAGCGCAGTGCTACACACCTCAGCGCAGTACTTGATGAACTTGGCGCAGCAGAACCATCAGGTGAAACAGGGTTAGCAGAAGCACTTCACGAGACCGCTGAACGTGTCCCACAGCGAGCATTGATTGTCGTTATTTCAGACCTATTCATTGACCCAGAAGTGGTGCGAAACTGTTTTGAGCATCTACGATTCCGTAAGCACGATGTGGCAGTGTTCCACCTCATAGGACAAAACGAACTTGATTTTGAATTCGATCGTCCTATGCGGTTTGTTGATATGGAGGGGGGCGAACCTATATTGGCGGACCCAGTCATTGTAGGTGAGCAGTACCGCCGTGCGCTTGAAGTCTATCTTGAAAGCATGAATGAAGTTATCCGAGATACCGAAATTGACTACCATCGCGTCTGCATACACGAAGATTATGGTGATGTACTCGCAAAATTCTTATTAGGACGAACACCAAAAAAACGTAAATAGCAGGTCGGCTGTCAGCAATCAGCTATCGGCTTTCAGATGAAGATAAAAATAAATTCGGTAATTCGGATTTGAACCCCAAACCCGGTAGGTGCGGTTAGGAAACCGCATCTACCGGTGGAAAAAGATAAATCCCGTAAATTTGATATAATACAACAATTGAGAAAAAGAAAATGTTGACCTCTTTACTGAAGAAACTTAAATCTGACGGCTAATTGCTGATGGCTAATTACTGACAGCCAATAACCAACTATGAATTTCCTACAACCCTTAGCATTAATAGCACTTCCCTTAATGTTGCTACCGGTGATTATTCACCTTATCAATCAGCAGCGGCACCGGACCGTCCCGTGGGCAGCGATGATGTTCCTGATGACCGCGAAACGCATGAGCAAAGGTATGGCACGTATTCGTCATATTCTTATACTGTTGATGCGCACCCTTGCTATCGCAGCACTGATTTTTGCTATCAGTAGACCACTCTCTGGGGGATGGTTAGGAAGTATCGGCATGGCTAAACCCGATGTCACTATGGTTCTGCTTGACCGATCCGCAAGTATGGAAACACAAGACCTACAGGCTGGCGAGTCAAAGAGATCTACGGCACTAAAAAAACTCGCACAATTACTGGAACAAGGAGATTATGGAACACACCTGATTCTAATTGATAGTGCTACTGGACAACTACAAGAAATAGATTCACCGAAGGCTTTATTAAGCTTGCCCATGACCGAATCAAGTGCTACGAGTGCCAATATTCCGGGCATGCTTGAATCTGCTTTAACCTATCTCAAGGCAAACAATTCTGGGCGTGCAGACGTATGGCTCTGTTCTGATCTCCATGAGAACGATTGGACTGTTGACAGCGGGCGTTGGGATGCGGTCCGCGACGAATTTGCGCAATTAGACGGGGTGCATCATTTCCTGCTTGCATATTCAACACTATCTTCGGACAACTTATCGGTCCGGGTAGAAAGTGTCCAAAGGTGGCAACGCGGCAATGAAGTAGAACTCATTCTTGATGTAACGGTTCGCACTGATGGCAATAATATATTAACGCGAAAGGTCCCGATTGAGTTTGAAGTTAACAACGTGCGTTCTGTAGTGGAAGTTGAATTAGACGCACGTGGTGGTTCTTTGCAGGGACATCGCATTCCTATTGATGGCACACGGACTTCAGGATGGGGATCTGTCGGGTTGCCGGGTGATGCGAACCCATTGGACAACCGATTTTTCTTTGTATTTTCTGAACCCCCGACGCGGAAATCGGTGATCGTCAGTGATGATACGAGAACCGGTGAAACGTTTCGGCGCGCACTCGCTATCCCACCGGACGCTCGACTTCAACATCAGGCAGAGGTGTTCCCCACGAATCGGGTTGGAGAGATTGACTGGGAAAATACTGGATTATTGATCTGGCAGGCAGCTTTGCCTAACGGATTGGTTGCGGAACAGATTCAAAACTTCGTCAACAATGGACGTGTGGTTATCTTCTTCCCACCGCGTCAGAATGCTGGTGCGCAAATGTTTGACTCACGTTGGAACGACTGGCAAACACCGGATGATGAACAGACTTCTCAGATTTCGTGGTGGCGTGGCGATGCGGACTTGTTGGCACATGTAGATAGCGGTAATCCTTTGCCTTTGAACGAACTAAGCACCTATCAATATCGTTCTCTTGAAAGCACTGGGACAAAGTTAGCAAGGTTTGGGAACGACGCACCGCTGTTAATCCGTATAAATACCGACCACGGTGCAGTTTATTTCTGTAGCACGCTCCCCACAGCACAATTTTCGTCTCTTGAACGCGACGGCGTGGTGTTTTATGTGATGTTACAGCGGGCGTTAGCGGAAGGATGCCGCGCATTGACTGATGCATCTCAACGTGACGCTGCACCTGATGCGCTTGCAGATCGTGAACAATGGGAGGCGATTGCTCCTGAAGGGGACGCAGTATCGCTTTCACAACGCGGCTTACACGCTGGTGTCTACCAAGACGAAGCATATTGGGTAGCTATAAACCGCAGCCAAGCTGAAGATTCTGCTAAAGCGGCATCAGTAGAGACTGTAGACGCGTTATTTGATGGATTATCTTATCGGCGAATAGATGTTGAGGTAGGGGACACTTCATCTTTAGCTAATGAACTCTGGCGTATTTTCCTCATTGCGATGGCGATAGCACTTATTGTGGAAGCGGTGCTGAGTTTGCCGAGTAAAAAGGCAGAAAGTAGTTCAACCGTAGACCTTGCTGCAGCGGACGCAAATGCTGATTGAACGTTTATCAAACCTGGAGCGCAACAAAACAAATGCCAAACCAACAAGGACACCTCGAATTCTTCTCAAACGGTTCTGTCATAACTTTGGGACTCATTATTGTCATTATAACCGGCATATTATGTTGGTTCGCATGGCACCGTAGCAATTACCGCAAACGTATCGGATGGCTTGAGTTGCTGCGTTTTGTACTTGTATGTCTTGTGATTATCACACTAAATCAACCTGAATGGTTGGAATCTCAGCCGCCGGAACAACGGTCCACGCTTGCTGTGCTATGGGACAAATCTAATAGCATGCAAACGCGCGATATAATTGACGATCAAGATGTCACTACCAAACGCAAAAGCCGCGCCGAAACGATTCAACCGCTAATGTCCGAAGATGTTTGGAAATCTGAAGACGATACCGAACTCAACGTAGTATTTGAGCCGTTCTCTTCACTGTTAGACCCCGCAGAAGAAGCCACAGATATAAACGCTGGACTATCGCACGTTTTGGACAACCATTCCAATCTGCGTGGAGTGGTACTGCTATCTGATGGTGATTGGAATGTCGGCAACTCGCCAGTAGGAGCAGCAACAAAGTTTCACATGAAAGGAGTCCCTGTTTTCACGGTAGGAGTCGGCAGTGAAGTGCCATTGCCCGACCTTGAGTTAGTCAGTATAGATGCTCCAACTTTTGGTGTCACAAAAAAGCAGCTGCGCATCCCGTTTGTCGTCCGAAATACCTTGGGACAGGACAGAGACGTGAGCATTGCGTTAAGCATTGATGATGTACCAACGACAACTAAAACTATTACTGTTCCCGCTATGGGACAAGCACAAGATAATATCGCGTGGACACCACAAGAAACAGGTAATTACGACCTCACCCTACGGATTGCGAAGGATGTCCGGGAGTTAATCCCCGAAAATAATGAACTTTCTGCACCTATATCCATACGCAAAGAGCAGTTGAAAGTGCTTGTAATAGAATCTTATCCGCGTTGGGAATATCGTTATCTACGTAATGCTTTGGAACGCGATGCAGGTGTTGATGTAACATGCTTGCTCTTTCATCCTAAGTTACCTCAGGTCGGAGGCGGCCGCAGCTACATAAAACGTTTTCCAGATGCAAGAGAACTGAGCAAATTTGATGTGGTGTTTCTCGGTGACGTTGGTATAGCCCCCGAACAGTTGACGGTTGAACAAACACAGGATTTACGGCAACTTATCAGTGCGCAAGCCGCTGGGATCGTCTTTATACCGGGTCGAACCGGCGCACAAGATTCTTTGACAGGCGGCCCGCTTGCTGACCTCTATCCTGTTGTTTTAGACCCTGCTATACCAAATGGCATAGGTTCAAGTGTCCAAGGATATTTTGCACTCACTGAATCCGGACAGCGCAGTTTGTTGACACGTCTCGGAGATACTGACCTTGACAATAGCGATGTGTGGCGCGGATTACCAGGCTTTTTCTGGTATGCTGGTGTCAAACGAGCAAAGATAGGCACCGAAATTTTGGCAGTACACGACCAGGCCGCCACACCTTCTGGGCGAGTTCCGCTCATCGTCACGAAAACTTATGGCACAGGTAAAGTGCTTTTTATGGGAACGGATAGCGCATGGCGTTGGCGGCACGGTGTGGAAGACAAATACCACTACCGCTTCTGGAGCCAGGTTGCGCGCTGGATGGCGTATCGCCGACAAATGGCACAAAGCGAATCCATACGACTGTTCTATTCACCAGACAGACCACACGTCGATGATGTCCTCACGTTAAATGCTAATGTAATGGACAACGTTGGGGGTCCGATGGACAGAGGCACTGTTACCGTACAGGCGATTTCACCTGCGGGAAAAACAGAAACAATCCGACTTCAACCGGGCATAGAAGATGCCTTAGGGTTGTTCGTGGGGACGTTTGTGCCGAAAGAGGCTGGCAACTATCGCCTCGTTGCGACCAGCAGCGAAACAGGAGCATCGGTCCAAACGGACTTGTCAGTGCAAGGTTTGAATCGGGAGCAACAAGGACGGTTAGCGCGTTTTGATGTATTAGAGGAAATCGCGAAGATTACCAACGGCAAATTAGTGCCAATTGCTGAGGTGAGAACGCTGTTGGACCATCTGGCGGCTTTGCCTGAACCTGAACCGATTGTGAAGCGCACCCGAATCTGGGCGCATCCGCTTTGGGGCGGATTGATTATCTTGCTGCTTGGGTTATTCTGGGTTGCACGAAAGATGGCAGGTACGATATAATTGCTGAAGTTTAAACAAACTTCAGTAGGCTAAAGGTAGTAGATGCACATTGATAGGGTTCTGTAAAGAAGTAGTAGGCACACGTTGATGGGTTCTGTAGTAATTTTAGAGGCAACTATGCAGAAATTAGACATAAGAGAACTCTACTACATTACACATATAGACAATCTTCCTTCTATCCTTACGCGAGGAGTTTTTTCCCACGATAGAATTGAAGCAGAAGGGGTACACACAACCGCTATCTATGATGCAGATATTGTCAGCAGGCGTAGCCAAATAACGGCACCTGATAACAGAAGTCTCTGGTCTTATGCTAATCTCTACTTTCAACCGCGTAACGCCATGATGTACCGCGTTGTGCATGAAAAGGACCCAAAGAATCTGGCTGTAGTTGGTATCAACAAAAAAGTCCTAAATGAACAAGGGGTTTTTATCACGGATGGAAACGCTGCGCATGAGGCGACACAATTTCACTATCCTTCCAGGGGATTGGAAGTACTTCAACAACAGTGGTCAATAATTCGGAACGATTGGTGGAATAGAGATGATGGGTCAAAACGCAAAATTATGGCGGAATGTCTAATTCCCGGACACGTCAAACCTGACTATATCCAAGCGGTTTATGTTACAGACGATTCAACACAAGAGGCCATTCAGAAAATTGTAGGAAATTCCAATATTGCCGTTAGTTCCGAGCCGGACATGTTTTTCCAACCAAACAGTCGGACAAAAATCGGTGACAACATTTCACTTATTGATGGAGATATGTTTTTCTCAAATCTACAGACACTGACAATTAGCGTTAATCTTCAAGGGGTTATGGGAAAAGGGTTAGCCTCACGTGCCAAATACCAATTCCCTGATGTCTATGTCGCATACCAGGATGTCTGCCGAGCAAAACGAATCACGGCAACAAAACCTTATCTCTACAAACGTGAAAGCTCATTGGATGAGGAATTAGCTGATCTTGGGACACCGCTTGTTACACCTAATGCTGTGAAGTGGTTCCTGCTTTTCGCAACGAAACGGCATTGGAAAGACAACTCACGTTTAGATGATATTGAAGACGGTCTTGCATGGGTTCGCAACAATTTTCAAAAGGAAGGAATTCAATCACTTGCTATGCCTGCCCTCGGTTGTGGATTAGGAGGTTTGCATTGGAAAGAGGTTGGTCCCTTGATGTGCAAGTATTTACACGGTATCGGCATTTCGGTTGCAATTTATCTGCCGCGGGAACGCCAAATAGCAGCGCAATATAAGACAGAATCATATCTCCTCTCACGTTAACGCAGGTAGATGATACGAATTGTTTAAAATTTAGTATTTCGTTATAATAAGGAAAAAAGAATGACACTTAAAGAACATATTAAAGACATTCGTAACCGATTAAAAGAAGGTGGATATATAAGTGAGGTAGCCATTTCTAATCAGATTGTAGTTAGACTGCTCATGGAATTGGGATGGCCAATTTTTGATGAATGGACTGTCATCTTTGAATACGCAGTGGAGGGGAATAAAAAAGTGGACTTAGCATTATGCTACCCGCGAGCAAAGCCTGTTATCTTTATTGAAATGAAAACTTTTGAACGTTTTTTAGAGAACTACGAGGTGAAGGATGCTAAAGAGCAATTATCTGAGTACATTTTTCATTTTCAGAACAATTCCCACAAAGAGGTCCTCATCGCGATCCTGACTGATGGACAGAAGTGGCTTTTCTTTCATCCGATAGGAGAAGGGGATTGGAAAAAATATCCTGTCCGGGAGTTAGATTTCATCGGAAGCGATACTGAAAAAATTGCTGAGTGTTTAAACAGATACCTAAATTATAATTCAATTTGCACAGGTGAAGCTATACAGGCAATTAGAGATGATTATCTGAACGTTGATAGACCATCTCCCAAAGATAAAGTATCGTTCAGCCCTCGTCTTCGCGTTACTATGCCAAATGGGGATGTAATTGATTGTCAGGATCCGAAAGAGACCTTCGTTAAAGCAATTAAAAAACTTGGATTAGAAAAAGTTGCCCGCAGTAGACCTAAAATTGTAAAGATGTCTCCGCACAATCACGGCAAACATTGCGAACACAATGGGTTCTACATCAATACATATCTCCCACTAAAAGGGGAGATAAGAAATACTCTTGTTAGCATTGGTAGGCAACTTTGTATTCCTCTGAAAGTGGAAAGGATAGAAAAATAGGAAAGCTAAATGCCTTGACATGAGGTTTTCATAATTGAGGTAAAATAAGGAGAACTTTAATGAACCAAACACAACCACAAAATAACGGGGTAAATCTACCCCCACGCATGAAAAAAGCATTAGAACAGTACCGAAAACGTGTATGGATAATCAAACTTGCCGAAGGTACGTTAGCGGCACTCTTCGGCCTCATCATTTCGTATCTCATCGTGTTTGGGTTAGACCGATTGTTTGATACGCCCACGCTGTTACGCGCACTCATTTTGGTAATCGGGATGGGGGGCATGGTGATTTTCCTGCCACTGAAGTACTACAATTGGGTGTGGCGGAATCGCACATTAGATGGAATCGCGCGGTTGCTACAGCACAAGTTTCCCCGTTTCGGTGATCACGTGCTTGGTATTGTGGAACTTGCATCGGAAAGGTCAGATCAATCGTCAAGTCCCGCATTAGTTGCAGCCGCTATGCGTCAAGTTGATGAAGAGGTAGCAAAGCATAATCTATCAGACGCTGTGCCAAATCCTCGGCATCGACGTTGGGCATGGGCAGTAGGTTTACCTTTAGTATTAGTCCTAATTGGAGTACTCGTGATCCCCGCAACAACTCGGAATACGCTGGCTCGGTGGTTAACCCCATGGCGAAACGTGGAGCGATACACCTTCGCACAATTGGAAGGCAAACCCGATCTTCGCGTCGTGGCTTATGCGGAACCCTTTGACGTTGAGGCACAGTTGAAAGACGAATCTCCATGGAAACCCGAATCAGGTGAGGCACAATATGCAGATCAGGAACCTGTGGCTGCAGAACGAGAGGGATCAACATACAAATTTCAATTGCCACCCCAAACTGAGGACGGAAAAATTAATCTTCGCGTAGGAGATGCGCGGCGTTCCATCCCAGTTGAACCTAAATTAAGACCAGCATTGAAAGAACTTATAGCCAAAGTCCAGCTGCCCGACTACCTACAGCACAAAGAACCGCGAATAGATGATGTGCGCGGTGGAATAGTGAACTTAGTGAAGGGAAGCACCGCCACCTTGGAAGCCACTACGACACGTGAACTGTCAGAGGCAACGTTGAACAATCGTCCGCAAAAGGTGGATGGTGATCGCGTGATTACCGAACCGATATCAGTGGAAACAACGACAGAGATGCAGTTGACATGGCGTGATCGCTTTGGACTCGCTGCAAGTGAACCCCAAGTGCTGCAGTTTGAAGCACAAGAGGATGCTGTACCAACAGTCGCCATTACCAAACTAAAAAATAATCAGGTTGTCCTTTCTACAGAGGTGCTTACATTTGAGATTCAGGCAGGCGATGACTTTGGTGTGAAACAGATCGGTTTGGAATGGGAAGGTATTGAGAATCCGATTCAAAATCCGGAACCAGCCATTGGTGAAAAAACCGTGTCGTCAGGAAGTCCGACTTCGGAGGCACTCACTGTTCCCGCAACATTCTCTGTTGAACGCGAAAATGTTAAGCCACAGAGCCTGCGTTTGCGTGCGTTTGCAGAGGATTATTTTCCCAACCGCGAACGTGTCCGTTCACCTCAAATTGTGTTGCATGTGCTAACACCTGCCGCACACTTCAAGTGGCTTATCGGACAAATGCAGCTTTGGGCAGGCGCGGCAAAGGATGTGCACGACAAAGAATTGCAGCTACACCAAACCAACCTTGAACTTCGCGACCTACCTGCTGCGGAACTTGATGATCCAGCACAGCGCAAAAAACTACAGAACCAAGCCGCGGCAGAACGGGCTAACGCAGCAAAACTTGATAGTCTCATTGAAAGCGGTACGGGATTACTTCAGGAAGCAGCGAAAAACAGTGAGTTTGATGCAGATCAGCTTGAATCGTGGGGTGAAATGCTTGAACAGTTGGAAGAGATAGCAGATAAGAAAATGCCTTCTGTTGCCAATTTACTGGCACAAGCATCTGAGGCGCCCGGACAAAATAGCAATCAGCAGGGTAATCCCTCTGCAAAATCTGATAGTCAGTCGAGTAGTCAACAAGGCGACCCCTCTGCAAAATCTGATAGTCAGCAAGGTAATCCTTCACAATCTGATAGCCAATCAAGTAATCAGCAAGGCAATCCCTCTGCAAAATCTGATAGTCAACAAGCAGGTAGCCAATCAGATAGCAAACCTGGTAAGTCGGAAGAAGACGATATTGAAAAGTATGGACCTGATAGTAAGGTGCCATCTGAGGCAGCAGACCAAGAAACGCCAGATGATCCAAATGAACGAGGCGATTCAGCAAGTGTGAATCGGAGCAAACCGCCAGAAGGCGGTAAACCGAGTTTTACACCCGCGAATCCCACGCCAAACATTTCTGACATTGAATCAGGATTCAACCCATTTGACAACCCACAAGAGGGGCCAACCTGACAAATTGTCGGAGGAATGGGCATTCCTAAAACTACCCTAATGGGAAGCGGTAAAAGTGATCAAAACCAAAATGATGAAGAAGCTGCAGCACCTCAAGCATCAGAGCTTGTACTGGAGGCAGTTGAAGAGCAGCAAGAATTGTTAGATGCGTTTGCAAAATTATCAGATGAGATGAAAAAGCTGCTTGTAGGCTTCGAAAACAGCACATTTGTTAAACGCTTGAAAGCAGCATCTCGGAGACAAATTGACATTGCAGCTGATCTTAGTAATCTGGACAGTTTCGGTCTATCAAACAGAGAAGCGGACAATCAGGAAGAGCTAAAACGTATAGCAACACTTGAGGGAACAGAGTCCAAAAACGTAGCTACTATCATACAAGATATGGCAGCGTATAGTGATCGGCGTCCTAATGAGAATTATCTACGTGTGCTTAGAGAGATGGAGAACGCTTCTGTCTCAAACCAGATCCGAGATCTTGTCCGATCTATTAGCAGAAATTTTGTCGGACAATCGAGCATTGAGGCGGAATATTGGGCGGATACACTGGATCGGTGGGCAGAACAATTGGTAGACCCGTTACCTGAAATGGAACCCGGAGAAGGCGGTCTGAGCGTCTTGCCCAACTTGCCGCCGGAAATCATCGTGAAAATATTACGGCTTATCAACCGTGAAATTCAATTACGGGAAGAGACACGCGAGGCTGAACAAGCAAAGAACGCTCTTACTGACGACAAATATTATGAGCGAAGCGAAGCATTAAGCGATATCCAATATGAAATCGCAGAGGATACGCACGAAGTCGCAAGAGAGATTAGCCTGTTAGACAATGCCAATGAACCGCTAATCCGACAACAACTCGCGAAGGTTAGCAGGGCGGCTGATGTTATGGACGAAGCAGAGTCAATTCTTGCGGAACCTAACACTGGTCCTAAGGCAATCGCAGCTATTTCAGAAGTGATTGAAATCCTGCTTGAAACGCAGCGCGCTCCGAATGCCCCTGGTGGCGGTAGCGGAGAATCACCAGGCGGTGGTAGCGGCGGATTAGCGGCGATCGTTTCCGCATTAAGGCTCATGGGAGGCGTTGGCGATGACACCGGAACAGCCTTCATTGAAAAACGCTCACCTAAACAAGCAACAGGCAAAGCAGGGCGTGTCCTACCGGAGGAATTCCGCCAAGGATTAGATGCTTATTTCAATGTTTTAGAAGGGCAGTAGTGCTTTGTCAACATATTATTGTCCGTCGCGATTCGGAGATCGCTCCTACTGATGGACTGCTTATGGTAGGAGGGAACTCTGATTCCCGACCCCTTTCAAGCCGATCAATTAGTGCTTGACTAAGCAGTAGTAGAGATGCCGCGTGCCGTAAAATAGAGGAGAAACCGATGGCAAATAAGCAAAAAACCGCTATCCCATTTGAGGTATTTGCCAGTTTCAAGAGGATAGAAACAGGTAATCCTATCATTTCTCTTCCGCCTCCTCTCTGGGCAGCAGCAACTCATGCGATTATCGCTGATGGCACAGTCCACTATATATGGTGTAAGCGCGATGTCGGTGTCCGTTGGTTGATAATGCATGCGACAGCACCTATCAGTGATCTCACCGACATCACGCAGGACGCGCGTAATCCTATCCTTGAACCTTCAGCAGACGGTTTTGATAATGCCTCTGTTGAGTATCCTTTTCCGTTCCTAAACCCCGCTGATAATAAGTTTTACATGTATTATCGGGGTAAAGGCAAAACGACACCTGAACAGACAGGTTTGCTCGTAAGCGATGGAGACTTGGGAAAGTGGGAACGCGTCCAATGCACTCCTGTGATTTCTGCAGATACTGAGCACGAAAGGCATGGATCAACCCACCCTTCGGTTGCAGTGGATGGTGACACAATTCACATCATTTATACTGGTAAGGCGACACAATCTTTCGGGGAGGGGTTGACAATGTGTCATGCGACTGCACCAACTGACAATCCCGCGTTGGTCACAAAAAATTCTGCTAATCCCGTTTTTACAGGTAGCGGACACGCATGGGACAACAAAGCCGTACGTGAAACCGAACTGTTCAAAGGACCGCAGTACTTCCATATTCTGTATGGTGGATTTGACGGTGAAGTGTGGCGGATCGGGCATGTGCGGACTCGTGATTTCCGCACCTTTGAACCGAACCCCCACAACCCTATTTTTGTGCCTTCGGACGATCCCAATGCGTTTGATTGTGATGGAATCTTGACAGGTCAAATCATTGAAATTGACGATACCTACGTCATGCTCTACGCAGGCAAGAAGGGGCCGGAGTGGCAAACAGGTTTGGCTACAATTCCAGATTAAAGGAGAATTGGGCAGATGACTCGTTTTAGTTTCATGCTAATAGCAATTGTTTGTATCGGAATGTCTGCATGCATTGCCTTTGCAGAAGAGAATATTGTAGACGGCGCAACCATACGAGGCGAGGTGATTGAATTTGCGGAGAAAAACAACCCAATTGAAGGCGCTACAGTTAAGATTGTTAACTCAAATGGAGACGAGTGGACAGTAAAGACTGATGCCAAAGGTAAATATGAATTTACAGGTGTCACAGCAGGACGTTATACCATCAGCGTTTCCAAAAGAGGGTACGGGACTCGAGTTGGAAGATCAAAGGTAGTTAATCCTGGCAGTGAAATCTATTCCCATTTCAAAATGACAAAAAGAGACGATTTTGAAACGCGTTTTGCTGAAGGTTTGCTACAGCATGTCGCTGAAGATATCGGCAAACGTTACAAGTTAGAGGTGTCTATTGTAAAAAAACTTCACAAGTCAATTTTTGAAGCAATTGATACTTTGTTAGAGCAGGAAAACGGAGAAAAAGAAGTCTTTGCAGCGGCAGAAAAATATGACAGCATCGGATTAATCATAGAAATGTTAGAGCATCCTGATTGTAAGTCAGCATTCGCCAAATACCTAACGGAAACACAACTTCAGGATTATCTGGATTTCATGAAAGCTCGGCAACAGCAAGTTCAACCAATAATTGTTCAATTTATAACAGCATTCCTGGACGAACCACTCAGCCTCACAGTCGAGCAACGCGAAAACATCGTGAAATTGTTGCATCACACAACAAACAATAAACCAGAATTGGACTGTATCAATACGGTGAATCCAACTTTACAGTGGGGGATAATAAATCTGCTACATAATGAATTGAACATATCATTGGATAGCGTATTGAACCAAACACAGTCAAAAATTTGGCAGGCATTGATTAAATTTTATGCTCCAAAGGATTTAGTCAAAGTTGAGGTATTTGATCCGCAAACTGACGAAATAATTGAGAAAGACAAAACGAATGAGGACACCTCTAAATCTCAAAGTTGGATCTTGGTTGAAGCAATACTGATGGCGCATACTGAGCAGTTAGGTCCCCTCAACGAAAGTGCATCAAAACGTTTGGAAACAGCTACCAATGGTGTGATCCAACAATATATTGAAGTGGAATTACCGGACGTAGATGACAATTTCGAATTCATTTCAAAAATAGGATCTCTTACGCAGGCATTCATGTTGCAAAATATTTCTCGTGAACAGGCTTTAGAGAAACTTGAGTCCGTGAAGAAAGAGCTATGGGGCAAAAGAGGCACAAACAAACCATGGGATCAATATGAACCGTACAACATTATAAATCATCCGCTTTACCAACAAGCAATCAAAGATGTTCTCTCTGAGGATGCTTACTCGCAATATAAAGCACGGCAAGCAGAACGAGAGAATTTCCGGATACAGGCTTCTCGGGATTTTATTCTGGCTTACATAGGTATGATTGTGTTACTTAACGATGTGCAGCGAGAACAATTAAAAATAACAGCAGCACAGTTAACAATACCCACGTTGAACGATGAGGAATTGCAATTGATGGCTACTGAATTTTTTATTAGGATGGACCAGAATATATTGAGTCCTGGGCAGCAGAGTATGTTTAAAGGAGGAAGGTAATCATGGCAAAATACAAAAGTGTTTTAGGTTCATTGCTGAATAAATATACACTCATTATCGGATTTTCAGGTTTCGTAATGTTGCTGGTAACGTTTTTCAGCGAATCAACTTACGCACAGGACCCAACCCTCCGTTACGGCACGGGTGTCCCACCAGCAGTTAGAAGTATTAATGACCGAAGTTTACGGTACCTCGCTAACACACAGCTGCAAGACGGAAGTTGGGCAGGATCACGAAACGGTCCAGGAATAACAGGTATATGTGTTATGGCATTCATGGCAAGCGGTGAAGACCCTGATTATGGTCCGTATGCCACACATATCCGCAAAGCCTTGCGCAGTATCATTGCTAACCAAAATGCCAGAACAGGGTATATGGGAACGAGCGGACATGCATCAATGTACCATCACGGGTTTGCTACGTTAGCACTGTCCGAAGCGTATGGCGTAGTAAGTGAGAGTCTGCTCTGGAAAGGAAGTGATGTGCCTGAAAATAGGAGACGCACCCTCAGTGAAGCGTTAGAGCTTGCGGTCCGGTGTGCGTTAACTGCACAGGAAAAAAATCCTTGGGGGGCATGGCGATACTCGCCGCAAGCGCGCGATGCTGACACAACCGTTGCCGGAACCGTTTTAATGGGGATACTTGGGGCGCGAAACGCTGGTATTGAAGTGCCTAATGAGGCTATTGATAAAGCATTGAACTTTTTTCAAACCTGCACAATGCGGGGGGGCGGTGTTACCTATACGCCTTCAGGCAGCCACGGTGATGGACTCACTCGATCTGCAATCGCAACCCTCGTCTACGCAATTGGCAAAAGGAAGGACACACCAGAATACAAATCCACAGCTGAATTCATCAAACGCAGAGCGAATTTTAATATCGGCAATCATTACATGTTCTATACCCTATACTACATGGCTCAGGCGCTGTTTCAAAGTGACTTTGAAGCATGGCAAGCATGGAATCAACGCACTATTGAGCGCCTTCAGAAGATGCAACAACAAGATGGAAGTTTCAACAGCTCCTACGGCAAAGCTTATGGCACAGGAATGGCTGTGCTCACCTTAGCTTTGAACTACCGTCTTCTACCTATTTATGAAAGATAGGTGATTATCCATGCCAAAAGGTGAATTTTATTGATACAGGACTTAAGCATTTTCTTAAAGTCCGACTAAATATTGGCTACTACAAGAAGGAGGATGAAATGCGAAAGCGTCAAAAAGAGATACTGATCGTTGCCATCGTAATCATTATGGCGTGGATCCCTATTACGACATTGGCTCAGGAGACACATTTACGCTGGAAAAATGGGGATGCGCTTTCCGGCAAACTATTAGAAAGCAAGTCGGGGAAGATTCGCTGGGCATCGCCATATTTTTCTGACGATCTCATTATTGACACCAACGTGTTGGATTCAATTGTTTTTTTTAAACAACCCGCACCAGCAACCGAAACTTTTCGCGTTGGCACGGTATCGGGCGATATTTGGATAGCGGATATTGTCGGTTCAGACGAAAATTCTCTCCACTTTTTCAGCAAACGTCATGGTAAATTCCGAGTGAATAGAGAATTGATCTACTCGCTTGAAAGTCGCTCACATCCCAACCTCATTTTTGATGGTTCACAGCTGAGCTCTTGGAAACCACCTAAGGAAAATGTTGGTAGGAAGGCAGTTGAAAATCAACACACCGGCTGGTATCCTGATCACAACGGACATCCGCACACAGATCAAAAAAAGGCGAATATCTTCCACACAATCGAATGGCCAAAACGTTTTGAAATTGATCTCGAATTAGCGGCTACGATACCCAATCCCGGTTTTGTTCTTGCTCTCGGAAAAAACTTGTACGAAACACTACGGGTGGAGACATGGATCCACGAACTCGTCGTTGTTCAAGGCACACTGTTTGAATCTATAATGGCAATTGGACCGGATCGTCGCAGCTTCCGATTGCGACTTGCTTATGATCAGGACCTCGGTCTGCTGAAAGTGTTTGACTTGAACGGCAATTTACTTTTAGAACTGGAAAATGTCCAACCGACTCTTACATCACCGGGTCTTTATATTTATAATAGAGGGCAAAATTTGACAATACGGCGGTTAAAAGTCTATCGGCAGCCTGCCAAATTCAAAAACCAACAAGCTGATTTCTCTAAACCTCGAGTCCACATGATGAATGGAGAAGTTCTTTACGGCAAATTGTTTGTAGAAAAAGACAAAGCTTATGTCCTTGACACGGATGGGGTGCGATCAGACATCAACCTACAGCAGATTGATCGCGTGGTTCAACCCGGGAAAACATTGACAAAAACCGGCGAATCTATGGCATTAACATATATTGACGGATCTGTTATACGTGGACAGATAGTCCAACTGAACATAGATAGCGTTTTACTGCAGACTACATTCGCAGATCAACCGATAACCTGCTCATTTGCCGGGGCTTCAATGCTTCGGTTTGAGTCTAAAGCCAAAATCAAAGAACGGGGACAAGATTATGACAAGATGTTCTTTCCATCAAACAGCCTCCGTGGGCATGTGATTTTTGACAGCAAAGATACATCAAGCATTCAATTGCAGCCTGTCGGTACATCGGAACCGGTGCCCCTTGCGAATACCCAATCTGTCCGTGTAGAACGAAATAATAAGCACGTATCAAGGCTACGCCCTTTTGATGTAGAGATGTTTCCCCATCTGTTGCATTTGAAAAACGGAGAAGTCATCCCATGTAAAGTTCTGACGTACGATCAAACCGCTGTTAGTTTGCAATCGCCTTTTATCAGTGCGACGCGCATAGACTCCGCACATATCAAAGGCATTGAGTTCACACGTGGTAAAACGCAGACCCGAAAGGAAAATCGGAATCCAATTACCATCACTGGTGGAGATAAACATCGCATCATTTTAGAGGATGGTAGAAAGCTGGATGCAGTGATGCAAAGAGCCGAAGATGGCACCCTAAAAATAATAGTGAATAACGGAAAACCTGGAGAAAATCCCAAAGTTGTTATTCTCAGGGGAGATGTTGTCGTTAACGAAGTGGCTGCCCTTCAGCACGGCGTTGAAGTTATGTTTGATCCGCTTGAAACCCAATCCGAAGTGTTAGATGTCAAATTAGAACGCGCTTTAACCGTGCCACGTTTCAATCGCGACAATCCACCGAACCATATTCTTGTAGCAAACAATGGAGATTTAAGGCGGGGTAAATTTCTGAGCTTCAACGGCGGCATAATTCTGTTTGAATCAAACTTGAAAAAGATTACTATTCCTATTGACCGGGTGGCGCGAATTGTTGATATTAGCGTTGAAGACTCTGATACATCAGCAAAAAAGACAGTTGACAATCAGCAACCTACAGTCTCCCAGTCTCAAGTGCGCTTCGCTTTGATACACAACCCAATTCTGATTTTCGAACCGCTTGAAGTTAAAGATGATAAACTGTACGGACGCTCACCGATCTATGGAGAGGTATCGGTCCCAGTAAAAAGTATCCAGTATCTTCATTTTGGAGAAAAAGCCAAATCTTTCAAATCTGTTTTTGAAGAGTGGGTAGTCCGATCAGCAAAAGAACCTGATTATGGTGCTGATCGGTAAAATATAGTCCAACGGACAATTATAACGTGAGTTTGATAATTAAAAACTGGTAAATAGAGAACCCCTTTGTTATTATGAAGTATACCATATACTCACAAAGGAGTTCTCTAATGGATATCATAACACTTTTCTGTGAAATTGACGACTTTTTTCTTGCGTTCGAACACTATCAAGCACAATACCAGTTGCCGGAAATACCCGGAACCCACAATACACGAGGCAGACCCAGATGCCTTCATCCGAGCGAAGTCATGACGATACTTGTGCATTTTCATCATAAGCAGTATAAAAACTTTAAAGCCTATTATCAGGATTATGTCTGTTGCCACCTGCGTTGGGCGTTTCCAAACCTTGTGAGTTATAGTCGTTTTGTGCAGTTGTCACAAGAGGTATTGGTTCCGTTGTCTATTTTTTTGAACACCCGTTTCGGTGAATGTAGTGGGATTTCCTTCGTAGATTCAACACCTCTCCCTGTCTGCCACAATCGTCGGATTTCAGCACATCGTGTCTTCACTGATTATGCGGAGCGTTCTAAAACTTCTATGGGGTGGTTCTATCAAATCAACGCTGAATGCGCGTATGGCATTCAGCGGGTTCAAACTCCATCTTGTCATCAACGACCAAGGCGAACTTCTGTCAGCTATGGTGACAGCGGGAAATGTAGATGACAGAAAACCGGTGCCACAGTTATGTCAGGGGCTCTTTGGCAAACTATTTGCTGATAAGGGATATATCAAACAAAACTTGCGGGAGATACTCCAAGAAGATGGGGTGACACTCATTTACAAGGTGCGCAAGAATATGAAACCTGAACCTATTTCTAATGCTGACGCAGCACTTCTCAGAAAACGGATGCTCATTGAGTCGGTGAATAAAGAACTCAAAAGTCAGACAGAGATACAACACACACGCCATAGAAGTTGTGTTAATTTTCAAGTGAACACAGTTGCTGCCTTGATCGCTTATACCTGTCTGAAGAAGAAACCTTCACTCAAACATAAAGAACTTCAAGAAAAAGACTGTCAGGTGCCAATGATATGCAACTTCTAAAAATATTTATCAAACTCACGTTATAATTACGATAAGGCAAAGCATGACCAGCTGTCCTTATTGGTCCTGGGACGCTTGTTGGGGGATGTGTATGTTCCCCATCAGCCTCATGATCCTCATGCAATTCTTCACCATCACCATGCGTGTGCCACCAACCCGGGTGCGTATGTGCTCTACCTCCCATGTGGGAAGTATCACTGGGATGCACATGAGAGAGGGTCTTTTCATAATCTATTATATAGTCATGGGAATGTAAATCATCCGAATTATGGGGTGTATGTTGTGACGCTCCTGGACGGTAGTGTGTCTTTTTGTGCGCTGCATGTGTATAGGCTGGATGTGTATGTTCAGGAAATTCGGGATACTCACCATTCTCATCTTTTTCACCCCAATAATTCTTATGCGTATGCGTTTGTGCTGGATGCGTATGTTTTACATCAGCGGAAATGTCTTGTGCCTCAGAAAGGTGGTACCATATAAAATTTGGTGGTCTTTGAATATGGAATTCTAAAGTTTCCTCCGTATGACTTGAATAATCATCCTGATTCTCACCGATAACAGTTGCACTGAACAAGATTATGCATAAACACATTGTGCAGAAAATGCTTAGACGAACAATCTGATTTTTTTCGCTATAAAACATAATAATTTTCAATACTCCCTAAACTGTAACAGATGCCACGAATTATATGACTACAAATGCGCAAATCTAAAAAATTGTAAAGGTATAAGTTGAATCAAAAGATAGGTTTGTCAATCCAGTATTTCTGCCCATTTTCCACCATTAACTTTTACTGTGTAGTCACAAGAGATCATTTGAGTTTGCTGGAAAGGGAGGTTCAGCGTAGTGAAACAAACTACTCAGAAAATCTGCTGCCTTGATAATTGGTATTCCTTTATACGAAGTGAGCGAAAGCAAATGCTGGTCCCCACTGATAATCACATCGGCTTCCGCCTCTACTGCACAGGCAATAACAAAATTATCGGCAGGATCGTCGGGAACAACTTCAACGGTAATTGTCCCAGGCACCACAATAGCGTAAGTTCTGAGTGCTGCAAAGTAGTTAGCGATATCGGCATCTGATAGATTATATTTCTGTTGAATCCGTGGACGATGCGCAACATCTTTAAACTCTTCCAACAAAGGAGGAGATATTGCCAGTTCAAGTCTCCCGATCCGCCAGAGTTGCACTAATTGAGCTGGATTGCCGTTAGGGCGAATAATCGCACTGATATGTTGGTTTGTATCCAGTACTACACGCATCAGCAAGATGGCTTACTTCTTTCCTGTCTTTTCTCAGCACGAACATCAGCAATTGTTTGATCAATATCGGCATTTGCTTCTTTTTCACTCACAGTGGGTACTTTTTCCCATATTCTATCCAAAATTGATAAATCTTTTTCACGCTGTTTAAGCATCTGTTCATAGACCTCAATTGGAACAATCGCAGCGAGTGGCTTGTTAGCACGTTTAACTATCAACCGATCACCGTTGCGGTAAACTCCGTTAAGAAATTCACCAAAGTTCCTTCGCAATTCCGTTGCAGAAACTTCTTTTTTCATCGCTAACTCCTATTATTTTAATGGTTTATGAAAATAGGGTATCACAAGATATAATAAAATTGCAATCTAAATAAAAAACATGGATTATCAACCCAATGTTTCTGCCCACTCACTCAGTACCCGTGCCATTTCAACGAAAACGTCCTCGTCAGATTTACGCGACCGTTTTAGCGTTTTAAAACCGTGGTCAGCCGTGTCCAACAGATGTAAGGTTGCTATGTCGCCAAGTTTTTCACATACCGGTTCCAATAACTCAAGTTTTGCCAACTTATCGCGTGTACCAGACAGGAATAGCATGGGAATTGTCACATCAGCAAGATGTTCCGCGCGTTCTATGCCTTCTCTGCCAGAAGGATGCAACGGAAATGCGAAAAATACAAGCCCTTTAACATGTTCAATCGGTTCTTTCGCTGCGGACATTGAGGACATACGTCCGCTATAGGAGTGTCCGCCGACGAGGATGGACAGATCACTTACAGCTTCGTGTGCAGTAGCTGCAGCAGATCGGACAGTCTGTAAAGCAACCGCCTCTGATTCTCTGCCGCCACCGCCGCGTTCCATGTAAGGAAACTGGTAGCGGAACGTTGCAATGTCTATATCTGCTAATCTTTCAGAGATTGTCTGGAGTGTTGAGCTGCGCATATTTGTGCCTGCGCCATGTCCAAGTACTAACAACCATTTTGCATTGTCTGGACGGATGAGAAGTGAGGAAACCTCACCTTTTTCTGGTGTTGCGATAAACTTTGATTCAATTGCTTCATAACTCATAATTTTTATACCTTTCGGAGTTTAAGAGGCACAATGAATTGCGCGACTACAAACGCCATAAATCAAAAAATTGGATTCTACTTTAGACATTGTTGTACTATATCTCGGTAGGTTGCTAATCCTACAGTCTCTAACCCTTTCACCTTAGCCAGATCGTCCCATCGCCGTAGAGTGAGTGCGTCCTGATAATGCGGAATTTGTTCAAACGCATTCCGATCCTCGTCTGACATAATACCACCTTGAACCTTGAGACTCCTTTTTGACGCATCGGATAACCCATCATAATAGGTATTATCAACCGCACACAAATATCTTTTCGCTGGTACATGTAATCGGATCGGCGTTGTGACGACTTCGGGGAAAAACGGCTCCAGATACTGCGCGCCAATTTCCTCGTGATTCAGGTCTGTATCAAGAAAGGCAACGTCGGCATTATGTTCATCTAAGATAATATGTCCTATGTCGTGGAGTAATGCGCTTGTAATCAGTGTGGAACTTGCATCGTTCTGCTTTGCAAGGGCAGCGCATTGCAGTGCGTGTTCAAGCTGCGTCACGGCCTCATCATAAAATGACTGTCCACGTTTTTCCATGTAGTTGAATAGGGCATCTACCTTTTGTTGTGCAGTCGCACCTTTCATTTTTTGAGCGAGATTTGGATCAACATAATTATTCATGATTTACTACTTTTCCTTGAAAATGTGCAATTTTGCTAATTTGTTTGTCTCGTTTTGAACCGTCTTTTGCGTATTGTGCGAAAGCCTGTCGTTTATCGGCATAATACTTTTCACGCCAATCACCTTGAGATTTTGCGTTATAGGTAAGATAGATAATCCGTCTCGGTTCATTTGAACGGTTAACAGGACTCTTGTGTGGAATGTAAGAACCGAAGAGGAGGATGTCCCCAGGATTTGTTGGCGCTGCGATCCACTCCATCGTCGAGGCGGTTTCGGGAGCGACGCAACCATTTTTGTCAAGAGCGATGAACCCTTCCTGATGTCTACCCGGTGCAAAATAGAGACAACCGCTTTCTGGAGTTGCTGAATCTACTGAGATTAGGCAAGTGATATGAAAATCAATGAACTCGTAGGCGGGTGCATCCTGATGGGCAGCGTAACCACCGCCACCGGGATACTTGTAGTTGATTTTCTCTTTGTAGAGGACCGCAGGTTCAGTCATCAGCTCAGAAACAACGTCTAAAACTTTACCGCCGGTCACGGTGTTTTTCATATCGGTATGGTACGGCACGAAATTTTCTGATCGAGAAAGTCTTGCGCCATCAGGTGTTGATTCGTAGTGATGCATCCATTTATCTTCTGTCGGTTCCCAAGATGAGATTTCAGAAATCCACGTCTGTAGAGCGCCAACCTCTTTGGTGCTGAAGAAGCCAGAAATTTTCAAATAGCCGTTGGTTTTCCAATCTCGGTGAAGTGTCGAATTGAGGTAAGCCATAATCCTATCCATAAAAATAACGTACTTATGTTTTAATATAACGTGATATAGGATTTTTGTCAAATTTCAGGATTTTGGAGAATTGGATAAAACTCGACTTTTAATTATTGGTAGTCGGTTTCGCCTTGAACTCAAGCGCATCCGTAGGATCCGCTATTTCCATCCGAAAATCCCAATACCCATTATATAGTAAAACGGACAATTAATGGGACACTTCTGTACCGCACCCTGTTAGGTTGCGGACTAACATGCACAAACTAACAGGGTGTGCTACAACTTCTCTTGTCCGTTATGTTCCCAAACAGGTTTATCAAAGTGTCCCACTACTTTCAAAGTTCACTATATCGTCAATTAATGAACCTCACTAAATTCCAACCCGACGCGGATAGCAGAACCTTCATCTGCATAAGAAAAAGCGTCGTTAATATGGTCAAACGAAAAAGTGTCAGAGATGATTTTATGGAACGGATACTTGTCTCGTGTCCGGCTCAGGAAATCAAGCGCACGTGGAATTACCCACGGTTCATAAACAATTACCCCTCGAATTGCTTTGCTACACCGAACAATGTTGCCGGGGTCAATTTCGGTTGGAAATCCGAGATTGATATTACCGATCCAGAGATAACGCCCGCCCCATCGGAGCATTTGGACACCTTCGGTGAGAACTCTCGGAGAACCTACAAATTCTGCGACAAGATCAGCACCGATACCACTTGTGTGGTCAAGCACGTAATCAACACGTTCACCCATTTCAGATTCATCAACGTTGAGCGTATAATCCGCGCCGAACTCCTGTGCAAGCATAAGGCGTGCCGGAAGCCGATCAAGAACAATGATTTGACCAGCGCCCATCTCCCTTGCCACCGCGGTTGCATAAAGCCCGAGCCCACCAGCACCTTGGATAACAACCGTATCCCCAAGCGTGATACCGATCTGATGGAGTCCGTAGATAACTTCCGATAAAGCACAGTTGATAGGGGAAACAAGCGTGTCTGATAGTTCATCAGGCACTTTAAAGACCCAATGTCCTGCTTTCATGTAGTAGTATTCACCGTAAGCACCGTGGAAATGCGGATGTTGTTCACTTGAAACACCGAGCCAATCTCTGTAGCGGTTCGGACATCCGGGTTTTCCGTTCAGGCACATCCAACAGCGTTGGCACGGTTTGAAATAGGAATAGACAATTCGGTCACCTTCAGTTAGCGGTTGCCCTATACTGTCAGCTTGCACATTACGTCCCATCGCTTCAATTGTGCCGATCATTTCATGCCCCAGCACTTGCGGGATACCGCTTGTGATTTTGGGACCGTGTCCTCGCCAAAAATGCAAATCGGATCCGCAAATATTTGCCATTCGGATTCGCACGAGCATATCGTCCGGTGTTACGGATGGAATCGGATATTCCCTAAATTCTAACGGTGTTTGGGGTTGTGTAAAGATTGCTACCTTGCCGGTTTTCATGGAAAACTTCCACTGGGTAAGATCAGGATTCTCGCGTTACTTCAACCTACAGTATAGTAGATTTTAGAATTACTTTGACACTCTGCATTGGCGAGGTTAGGAAACCTCGCCTACCGCTTATGTCGTAATGGGCGTAAACTAAAAGTTCGCGCTACAATGTGTTTTATCAAACTCACGTTTTTTAATATTCATCAAAATTGACGACCTTCCACTGTCCGTTGATATTTTCAGTCGTAATCACAACTTTTCGGGTATGAGTTGTTATATCTCCACGATTTTTGATTGTCAATTGATAGTTAAATAATACGTGTGTTACGTTTTCAACTTCATTTGCCGTTTCTTTTCCAGTCTGTTTATATTCCATTTTCGGCATTTCGGGGGCGGGGTCGCCTGGCGCACGCACCTCTTGTAATCGTACGATTTCGGCTTCCAACTTTTCTGTAGCAAGTCCAGCGGTCAATTGGAGGGCTGCTTCTTGGTTAGCGAGTTTGTAATAATTATAGATGAAATCTTCAGTGACCGCTTGCGGCGTATTCCTATTTGAACACGCGACTAACAACAAGATGATAAGGATGGCGTATCGTGGTTTCATGTGATTATTTTTCTTTTGCACGAATCATAGCGACGTTAAAGATAGGTCGTTCATAAGCGTGTGCAGGACGGTTCACAATTTTGCCCAATGCCCACAAGGCGGAGGAACTACCACCATCAAAGTTAATAGCGTGTTTGATCCCGATATCATTGAAAAAATCTGCCATTTGATAAAGAGTCATTCCCATGCTGTACCCAGTTTTTCTACCATCAATTACAATAAGAAAGAGTTTCTCATCATTAAACCCTAAAGCACTTCGGGGATGTCGATGCGCAGCGTTGCTATGTCTGTAAGCACTGTTGTTTCTACCACGCGCAAACTCAGCTAATTCGGGTTCAATGTCACCGTCTCGCAATAACCGTAGATTTCCACCGATGCCTTCCTGAATTGTCTGCCATTTTTCAGGCGTGAGTGCAATTTCCAATACACCAGTCGAAGATTCGGTAATTTTCTTATACCAACGAGTTGCCAAGCGCGGTTCTATCGCGAGAACAACACCATCAGACGGAATAGGACTGTTACCGCGTGGATTGACCGCGGTCACAACAAAACGACTCGCGTATTTTCCGGTGAGTGGAAGTGTGAGTTCTTGGAGAGTGAATTCATAGCATCGTCTTGTTAAAGTTGCCCTTCCAAAACGTGGCGTGTAAAGCACTACCGGACAAGATGAATCGCAGAACTGATTAATAGCGTCTATTACGAGGGTTTCTTTACCAATGCGCATCTTTCCGTTTAATTGAACTGCATCCAAGAGAAATTCACCATCCGAGGTGACCCCAAAACTTGTTTCCCCCCACGGTGTAGGCGGTGAATACCCCCATTTATCAAGCAATTTTGGGATACTGACAAGTTCTCCTTTTTGAATATGTAGGTTGAAAATTGTCCCGCCGCGCCCATAGCTGTCCCCACGAATCCCAAAGCTCCCATTTACACCCGCCAGAGGTAGGACTCCTTTTTTTCTAAGTCTTTTCGTTGCGCCCGTGACAGTTTCACGCCCGAGGATTTGGGAGTTTGCAAGTGCTACATCAAACCTAAGGTTTTTGGCATCACGGTCCATCTCTGCTACGTAAACGACAGCTCCGCCCACCCAAGAATACCGGTAAAGTTGAAACCCGTCGGGCCATCGTCTTGTATCAAGGGCATCTCTACGTCTAACAGAATTTGGCAGTGTTTCCTTTGCCTTAACATTAATAAGTTTTGGTTGTGCTTCTTTAATAGGTTTTGGCTGTGCTTCTTTCACATCAATCTGAGTGGTGGATGGCTGGAACACCTCTTTTTCAAAAACCTGTACAGCATTAATGACTAAAATGAAAAGCAGGAGGAGTCCACATATAGCAATCAACTTAGGCAGAGGGTTCCGGTGATTATTTTCGGTGTACATCAAATTTTCCTACAGGAGAGATTATACATCGGTTCCATTTCAAAAGGTTTGTTACCATAACACTGCGTCCAGGACTGTTCTCAATTATAACTGATTTTTTTCTATATTGCAAAGAGTTTATTGGGCAAGTCGCGAGGCGCGGAGGGGGTTACTGGTGCTTTTTCTATTCAATCCGTCGAAAATTGTACTGGGAATGCGTATCGATTAATGGGACACTTTGATAAACCTATTTTGGAAACATAACGGACAATAGAAGTTGTAGCACACCCTATTAGTTTGTGCATGTTAGTCCGCACCCTAAATGAAGATTAAAAAATAAATCGGTAATTTGGCGAGGTTAGGAAACCTCGTCAGCGGGGGAGTACACCTGCCTCGTGCGGATAGAAAATTACCGAATTAATAAATTAATCTTCATACAGGTTGCGGTACAGAAGTGTCCTATTATAGTGAAATCCAAAAATATGTTTACACTCCCTGGTAGGTGCGGTTTCTAACCGCACGATTGGACATTATGTTCGGTTAGGAAACCGAACATACCGTTGTGTTCAAGTAATTATGGATTTTACTATAATTGTAGATTTACTATGTAAGGCAGTATAAAGCTGTGTTTCGCTTCAAGTATCATTCCGATTGTTCGGGTTGAACTATTTTATATTTGATCTCACCAGGCTTGATATAACCGAACCTTTTTCTGACAAGACGCTCTTTGGTTAAGGTATCATTTTTTAGCAGTTCAACACGCTGCTTACGCCGATTGCGTTCAGCTTCCAACTCTCGTATTTCCTCTCGGTAGCCTTTCTCAACGATTTGCGCTTGTTGCCAGTCTTTATAACCGCCCATGAATTGTCTAACGCTGACTATGAGTAGGGCTAATGCGATGATAAGTAAAATTACACGAAAAATACGCATAAGTAACCCTTTAGAAAGGATGCATTGGGACAGTAGAAACACCGGCCCAATACGAAAACAAGATTTTACCGGAAATCTGCCAAATTATAGAAGACTTTTCTACCAGCAAAAATAGCACTATCGCCAAGTTCCTCTTCAATACGGAGAAGTTGATTATATTTACAAACACGATCCGTGCGAGAGAGCGAACCTGTTTTTATCTGTCCTGCGTTGGTTGCAACAACAAGGTCAGAAATAGTGGTATCTTCAGTTTCTCCTGACCGATGTGAAACAACAGCAGTATAGTTGAAACGCCGAGCAAGTTCAATGGCATCGAGTGTCTCTGTTAATGTTCCGATCTGATTGACTTTAATTAAAATAGAATTACCGATGTTTCCATCAATTCCTTGCTGCAATCGGGTCGTGTTGGTAACGAAAAGATCATCCCCAACGAGTTGCACCTTATCACCAATCGCTTCAGTTAAGTGTTTCCAACCTTCCCAGTCGTTTTCGTCCATGCCATCTTCAATTGAGACAATTGGGTATTTTTCACAGAGTTCTGTGTAAAAGCCTACCATCTCTTCGGGTGATTTAGTCGGTTGTGCTTCTGCCTTTAATTCATAAGCTCCAGTATCACGGTTGTAAAATTCACTTGAAGCAGCATCCAAAGCTAACAAAACATCTTCACCGGGGACATATTTTGCACGTTCAATAGCCTCAATAATAACCGCGATAGCTTCTTCATTGGAGCCTAAATCGGGGGCAAAACCACCTTCATCGCCCACTGCAGTGTTACAATTTCGTGCTTGCAGGACCGCTTTGAGACTGTGAAAAATTTCAGCCCCCATACGTAGTGCCTCAGCAAAACTACTTGCTCCCGCTGGCATCACCATAAATTCTTGGATGTCTACGTTATTATCAGCGTGAGAACCACCATTTAGGATATTCATCATCGGTAACGGCAGTTCTTTCGCATTTGTTCCACCGATATAACGAAAAAGAGGTTGTCCAAGTTCATCTGCGGCAGCTTTCGCCACAGCAAGAGAAACGCCTAAAATCGCGTTTGCACCGAGATTGCTTTTGTTTTCAGTGCCATCAAGTTTGCACATAGCCGCATCAATCTTGTTTTGTGCAAACACATTTTCCCCCGCAAGCGCATCCGCTATAACAGTGTTGACATTTTCAACTGCCTTCTGAACGCCTTTGCCTAAATAACGGTCTGTGTCCTTATCACGAAGCTCAACCGCTTCATGTTCACCTGTAGATGCACCTGAAGGGACCGCCGCACGCCCAAATGCCCCAGATGCTAAATTAACGTCTACTTCAACCGTGGGGTTACCTCGTGAATCCAATATTTCTCGTGCGTGAAGATAGATAATTTCTGACAAGTTGCTTCTCCTTCCGAAGCTTGTAATTCAAAGATATTTCGTTTTTTTATATGAATCATTTAAAGGGCATTCAACATTTATAGTAAAACCAATAATTAGATTTATACATTACGGTAGGTGCGGTTTCCTAACCGCACCATTTACCCCGTTCCAGTGCGGTTAGGAAACCGCACCTACCAAAAGAAATATTTACATTTTTGATTTTACTTTAATTTCTTTACTATTCCTCAATAACAGCATCAGCAAGCAGATACGCCGATGCGAAAAAGATAAGACTTGAGCCTACCAACATTCCCAGCCAAAATCTGTCTTCCAACCCGCCAGTTACCAAAATAGAGACGGTGCATTTTGTGCCGCCCATAATAATTGGAATGACAAGCGGCAGAAGAATGACAGAGAGTAGACTTTCGCCACCATCTGTGCTTGTAGACATGCCCGCTAACAGCACACCGACAGCACAAAAACCGAGCGTACCGATACTCAACACACCAAGCAATTTTAATAATATGCCCACCGTCACATCATCAAATAGTTCAAAAAATTGAAGGGCAATGGGTGTAATAACAATTTCCAATAGAAAAAGAAAAACAACGTTGCTAACAACTTTGGATAAGTAAACCTGGCTTGCATCAACACCGGTAAGACGAATGCCGTGTAACGCCCCGTGTGATCGTTCTATTGTAAATGAACGGTTCAAGGTAATAATTCCTGCAAAAACGAATGCTGTCCACAGGACACTTGCAGTTAATTTTCCACGTTCAATCTTTTCAGCCGGAAATTCCGGTCCAAACGCAAAAGCAAAAATGAGGACAACAAGTACGCTAAAAACAAAGATTAATGCCAGCGTCTCTTTCGAACGGAATTGTAACCTAAAGTCTTTACGAATCAACGCGGCAATCTGACGAAGTGCCTTCATGTTTGTCTCAATTTGAAGTGGTGCTTATCAACCTCTCTTCATACATGTGTATTAACGTCTCTACTTCAATTTCGTCTTTTTTTGCGATCTCATCCAATTCCCCATTTATCATAAAAAGAAACCGTGTGCCTACAAGATAACCCAGTTCAATGTTGTGCGTTGTAATGAGGATGCCTTTCCTATTTTGCTGTTCTTGTGCAATGCGATCTATCACAAACTGCTTAGCAGACGCATCAAGTCCAGAGAAAGGTTCATCAAATAGTAAAATTGAAGGGTGATGGAGAAGTGCTCTGGCAATCATAAAACGCTGCGTCATGCCCCGTGAAAAGATGTGAAGCGGTTCATGCGTAAAACGGCTTAAACCGACCTCAGCAAGAATTGTTTGGCAGCGGCTTTCCAAATCATTAACACCGTACATCTGTCCGAAAAACTTGAGATTCTCATAAGGAGTCAATGTAGGATACGCCAAATGCTCATGGACAATAACGCCTAAAGTGTTTCGCACTTGTGCGTAGTCTGCGATTGCATCTGTGCCTTCAATTTCAAGTTTTCCAGATGTGGGACGCAAAAGAGTAGCAAGTATTTTGATGAAAGTCGTTTTACCTGCACCATTGGGACCAAAAATTGCCACTACTTCTCCAGGGTTAATCGTGAGATTAACGTTTTTGACAATCGTGCGGTGTCCGAAATTTTTTGTGATCTGGGAAGCACTAAGACGCATAGCGTGTAGGAGAAATTTGGAGTTGATTATTAATTTACACAGTTTGAATCAGTCCGAACTTTGTTAACCATTTGGTATACATTTCGTAATGTACTTCCCGAACAATAGACCATTTTCATCTGCCACATTTGATTTCCTTAGCTATTTGCAATAAATAATGAAATTATGATTATAATTACAATAAACCATCCAAAAAACGCCCATCCGAAATTTCTATTAACTTGTTTACGTAATTCATTTTTTTCTTTTATTAGTTTAGAAATTGTTCGGTCATGTTCTGATATTTTCCCTTTCAATATACTTTCTGCGTATGTAATTACTTGGTTGTTATTTACGCGTTTTCTTGCTTCTTGCCGTATATATTCATCGGTTTGAGCACGTATAACTTGTTCATTTACGCGTTTTCTTGCTTCTTCCTCTATATATTTCAAGGTTTTCTCGCGTATGTCTTGTTCTACTCGTTCTTCTGCTTCACCTATTTTTTCTCCTTTTTATTTTAGTCCTTTGTATATCCAACGTATAGCAAAATATAGGACCCAAACAGCGATAGGGGTCAATAGACTTGGAATTAGAAAAGGGATAGCCTCCTCAAAATCCACTCTGTTAAACCGAGTGTCGTATATATTCCAAGTTACAATCCAAGTTATAATATATGCTATAATGGACACAACTGTTGTGAGTCTAAGCCAAAATCTACGCCAATTCATAACTTCTCCCAACAAGTTTATAGTTATTCTACATAGTCGGGAATGTTGACGCTGCAGGATAGCGTCAAAATATATTCTGTTCAATCCACGCAACGATACAAAAAAGAAAGGGCAGGTATCCTACCTGCCCTAAACGTTCCATTTTACATCATGCGCTGGATAATTGCGGCTCCCTGTTCGGGAGTAACACCGAGGGGTTGATGCGCCATAGGTCCGTTTTCCAAAACGGGTTCCATCTGATCCAATGAGGGACGGCTTGTATCATGGTAGAATAACCCAAGCTGCGTTTCATGACCGTCCTTAACCGCTTGCTCAAGCGCCGCAGCTTTATCACTTGTGTCATGATCTTCAAGAAAATTGACTCGTTCTTTCCAATAATCGAATATTTTAAACTCCCCCTTATCTTTCCATGTTATACAAGGACTGATAACATCAATAAAGGCAAATCCTTTGTGCTGCATTCCGTTGTACATTAATTCAGCAAGGTGTTTTCCTTCAGAACTAAATGCTCTTGCGACATACGTAGCACCTGAGACAATTGCCATCGCAACCGGATTGAGGGGTGTTTCTATATTACCGAACGGAGTACTTTTAGTTTTTTCACCAATAACGGTAGTGGGTGAGGCTTGACCAATAGTCAACCCATAAGTTTCGTTGTTCATCACAATGTAGAGGAGATCGATATTTTTTCGCATCGTATGAATGAAATGGTTCCCACCGATGCCGTATCCATCTCCATCACCACCGGTAACGACGACATTCAGATCGTGATTGGCAAGTTTCGCACCCGTTGCTACAGCGAGTGATCGCCCATGCAGCGTGTGCATGCCGTAAGTACGGATGAAGCCAGGGAGATTGGAAGAACACCCGATTCCACTGACAGTGAGGTGATCATGATTGCCACGACCAATTTTGGCATAAGCATTTTGTAGGGCATTAAGCACACCAAAATCGCCGCAACCGGGGCACCAGTCGGGATTAACATCACCTTTAAAATCTCTCGCTGTAGGAGCACCTTGAATAGGTCTTTCTTTTTTAGCCATCTGATTTATCCTCCTTTGTTAGACTACAATTTCTTGGTATGGGACATAGAGTTCTGTTTTACCGATTAAAAGCTCACGGGCTCCGTCAACAATATGGTGTGGCATAAATGGCTCACCATCATACTTTCGGATGTGTCCATCTGCCTTAAAACCTGTTTCACCTCGTAAGAATCGGGCGAACTGACCTGTATAGTTGCATTCAACAATAATTGCATGTCCTACTTTTGCTAAGACTTCGTTTACAGTGTCTTCGTCCATTGGATAGAGCCATTTGAATTGGATATGGTTCGTTGTAATACCATCTTCAGTTAAGGTTTGTGCTGCTTCACTGATAACACCGTGCGTAGACCCCCATCCAATAAGTGTTACTTCAGCATCTTCGGGGCCTTCAAGCGTTGGCGGCGGGAGTAATTCAACAATGCCGTCCATCTTCCGTTGCCGTTTTTCCATGATGTCGCGCCGTTTATGCGGGTTCGTAAATTCATCGCTAATAAGACCCCCATCTTCATCATGATCATCGGTAGCAACAACGTGAATGTGTCCTGGCGTGCCAGGAAGGGCACGGGGTGAAATTCCACTGTCAGTAATTTGGTAGCGCAGATATTCTTCGTCCATCTCGCCAAGTTCAGTGATTAATTCGCCGCGGTCAATTTCCGGCTGCCAATTGATAGAATCCGGTTCAAATGTTGTAAAACCCATTGAGAGTGTGAGATCCGATAGAACCATACCGGGGCATTGGAACTTATCAACAAGATTGAAAAGTTCTGGTATGGTGTGGAATCCATCCATAATACTGGTAGGAGCGACGATAATCTTCGGAAAATCACCTTGGCTTGCACCGAGGAGTTGCCAGAGATCGCCTTGTTCCGTTTTCGTCGGCAAACCAGTAGAGGGACCACCACGTTGGACGTTGATCACAACAATCGGAATTTCCATCATCCCAGCACTGCCGATCGCCTCTGACATAAGGGCAAATCCACCACCGGATGTTGCACACATCGCACGGCAGCCAGCGTGTGCAGCACCGATGACCATGTTAATAACACTGATTTCATCTTCACATTGACGCACCATGATGTTTAGATCTCGCGCATAAGCTGCCATCCAGTGGAGTACACCGGTTGAAGGGCTCATCGGGTAAGCACTATAAAACTTAACACCTGCAGCCGCTCCCCCCATTGCCATCATTCCATTTCCTTCACCGAACGCAAGTGCCGGTTCTTGTTTCTCAAACTTAGCATCAAATTGCGTGAAGTGTTCAGTAGCGTGTTCGTAACCTCCAGTAGCGACCGCGATGTTGGCATCTACAACTTCCTGTCCTTTGCGTTTGAGAAGTGCGCCGATGATGATCTCCTCAAGCGTCTCTAAGTCCGCACCCATGAGTCTTAAAGCAACGCTGAGCATACATGTATTCAGATATACTTTCTTTCTATCATCAATTTCGCTAGAGAGTTCTTTGTAGGAAATAGGACACAATCGGATATCGTCTCGTTCCGGTGCCTGTTTTCTGACATCATCGCTGTTATAGATGATTGCACCACCGGGTCTGACGTGTGGTATATGCTTTTCTAAACTGTTTCTATCAAGAGCAATGATAAGGTCAATCTCGTCGCCGTGGTTGGCAACTGGCTCTGAACTAATTCGGATGGTAAGGAAGGTGTGACCGCCGCGGATAAGGGATTGATAGGCACTATAAGTGAAAACATGCAGTCCATACCGTGCACAAATCTGACCCAGACTTTTTCCAAGCGTTTCTATACCTTGTCCGGGTGCCCCTCCTACAGCGACTACAAAATCGTACTTTGCCATCTTGGCTCCTTTCTAATGGTAAATAAATTCGTTCAATTATTAGTTTTTTATTAATTTCGTGTCTTCTGAACAGGTTCGTAAAATTTCCTTTGTCAACAATCCTAATATTCTTCTTTTAGTAATTATACCATATTTACACATTCGTTTTCAAGTTTTTATTTCAAAAACTACTGCATTCGGTTATAAAAACATTAACAATGCATATCTCTCGGTTTATATGCCGATACCACCTATCATAGTATGCCTATTCAAATTAGCTGTAGTCGTATTCCATTGTGCCACGATAACCTGCCGTGGCATCTTTCCATCCTCCCAATGATATTCCAGCACATCACGTCTCTGATATTCTTGAAGCAAAGAGACAAGCGTTGGAGAAAAACCGGCAGGAGAAATCAGAAACGAATAAAGAGGTTGCGCGATGCGGCTGTACCCCAGAAGTTGTGAAAGGTGGGCAAGTGTGAGAGTAGAATTTTTGCATTCCACAAAAACTAAGTCCGTTGGTCTATTTGGATGATGGACGAATCCAACGACATCTACCTTGACATGCCAGGTAACCCACTCTGCGGGAAAGTTGCCTTGATTGTATGTTCTGAGGAAATGGGAGATTTGGATATGTGGAAGAGCACGAACGTCAATTTCGGCTTGTCGAAAGCGGTCCTTCAAAAACTTCTCTAACCATTGACAAACATCAGGATATAACTCTTTCACATGTTTTGGTGCAATTTTTTCGGAGTTCTTCATTAGAGTTTTCCTTTTAGACTTTTGTCAATTCAATAAGTGCCTGTTTTGCCTCTGGCGTTCCGATTTTATTTAACGCAAAAGCCGCATGATGCCGGACATCTTCGTACCCATCATCAAGTGCCTTGATAAGGGCAGGCACCGCATCCGCTGCTGCACCTTCCATTTTAGCAAGCGCATAAGCAGCATAAGCACGAACCTCATCCGCGGGATCGGTCAAAGCTTGAATAAGAGTGGGTATTGCGCTAATTGCCGTGACTCCCATCCCGCTAAGTGCGCGAGCTGCATATTCGCGAAAGTCTTCATTGAGTTTGTTAGATAATGCTTCAACCAAAGCTGGTATTGCCGGTTCACCGATATACGTTAGCGTACTGCTGATAGCGAGTCCATGATGGATATCAGCTATCTCCATTTCATCAATAAGTTGTGGTATTGCCGATTCACCGATGGCTGTCAAGACTTCAGTAACTTGATTAACAACATCCCCAAGGTTATGTGCCAGTGCTTCAACAAGTTGCGGTATTGCCGGTTCACCGATGGCGATCAATTCAGTCTTTGCAGCATCAAGCACGTCATCGTCAAACTCCTCTAAATCTTCTATCAAATCTGCGATATGTTGTTCATCACTCATCCCGTAAAATCCTTTTTTGCTATTCCTAAAAAAATGGTTTGTTCTGTTGATAATCCTTAATAAGTAAATGTTAGTTGCCTAATCCCCGTTCTTTACGCTGGTCAAAAATCTCAGTGAGTCGTTCAGTTTGTTCTTTCCGTAATCGGTTGTAGACCCGTTCCGAAATACCCTGTTTTTCGTGAACCTCATCAAGCAGTGTTATAAATTCAAGTCGTGCTGTGCGGGCATGATCAAGATCAGCATCGCTCAGTTTGCGAAGCCACCCGGTGTCCGTTGTGGTGGACTGCGCATCATCAGATTGTCCAGAAGCAGGTTTTGCACGGCGGAGCATGAAAATTGCTGCTACAAGAAACCCACCAGCCAAAGCTGCAGCAATCGCAATCAATGCCATTTGCCCGATATTAGATTTTGGTTTAGGTATTTCCAAATTTAAGTCAACTATTTTACCTGCTGAGAATCCTCCTTCACGAGCTGCTGCGTAAACTTTGTAAACGGTATTGCCAATCGCCTCATATTTTGATGTCTTGAAATACTTTGAACGTGGTGCCAGATTAATGCCGTCTTGTATAAGAAAAGAAATTTGGTCAGTGCGAAATAGCATCTGTCGGGATAAATCAAGTTTGGGTTCATTTGCCTGATAAATATACCTGTACCCTATGTCCGTTTGACCGTGAGGTAAAGGATCAGTGAGCATGACATGATTACCGGAAGAACTACGTGTTAGCGTGGCAGGCGCATGAGGAAAAAATGCTTTCTGTCCTTTCGGAAGGCCGTGATAGAATCCGACCGTTTGTTTTTCGTGAAGCGTTTGGAAAGGTGATATACTCCGGTTTTCAGCAACTATCGCCTCAATGACTGACAAGCCCCCTTCTGCCGCGTGTTCTGCAGAAGGCACTTGGATAACAATTGTATATGATTTTATCCGAATCTGCGATGTGTCATTTGTTACCCCGCTAATATCCATATTAATAGTAAGGTTTGGCACCAAGGTAGACAGCACTAAATCTTTTTCTATATGTTCAGCACCATTGTAGGTTGTAGAAACTGAATAATGTGTTTCAAAATCTAATGGCAGATTATCAAAGCGATAGTTACCGTTTTCATCAGTTTGGGTTTCCTGTTGCGTAACGTCCTCCGCTTTATGGATATTGAGGGTAACAGGGTGATTAGGGAGAGGTTTACCCAACTTTTTGTCAGTCAGTTTACCATGAATATGGCCGACTTCGTTTTGGGAATCGGTCACAGGAACTAGCGACAGAAATACGATTACTATTAGCAACAGATTAAGAAAATCCCGAAAGGTTTCCATCCGTTTTAAGATACTGCAACTGTTTTTGATTAAAAATAGGTCTCTGTGTATTTTCATTATCCGCGTTTTTGCTGTTTGTACCTTTCAATTTCAGATTCTATATCTGTTTTCGCAGCGGTTTCCAGTTGACTAACAATGCGAGCTGTCTCTTGCATGAGCTCAGTCCGTAATTCCTTGTAATCTCTTTCTGAAAGTTTACCGGATTCATAATCATCATCAAGGTCTGCCAGTGCTGAATAACTCTGTTCGCGTTCCAGAGAGAGAGTTTGCATGCGCGCTTCTGCTGGGTCAACATCTGGAAAAATATCTGCTCTGCCAAAAAGTGGGAATATGAGATATACCAAAAGCACAATGCCAAGCAGAATTACCCACAAAATCACAAGAAAAGTCATAACAGTGTCCTAATTTCGTTCTTTGTATCTTTCAAGTTCTGACTCAACCTGTCGTTGCAATTTATCAGAAACCTGCTGATCAGGTTGAGTTGGCGGGACCTCGTTGCCACGTGATTGGTGTCGAACAATAAAAATGACACTACCGATACCCATAAGGATAACTACAGGCATTAGATAAGCAAGCCAATTAATACCTTCTGCCTTCATAACTGCGGAAAACTCAGATCCATAAGTTTTAAGGTAAAGTGTGCGAATTTCCTCAACGGTTTTGCCTTCGGTCAACGCATCTCGGAAATTGGCTTCAATCGCCTGAGCCGTACCACATACACATGCTTTATTCGTTTCCCGGACACACCCGCATGGACAATATAATGTTGTCAGCAACTCTTCTAACTGATACTCGAACTTAAAATCTTTTGATGTGTCGGTATCTGCTGTCTGCGCTTGTGCTGAGACAATATTAATGAAAATAAACAGGACTGCTATTACTATAAGAAAAAAACAATTCTTTTCAACAGATCGTGAATTTAGCATTTTCATAGTGGTCACCTATGCTGTTTAGGATCGGATTTCTGTGCAATTGCGATAATGCCACCCAACACCATCACAGCAACACCGATCCAGACAACCTTAATCAGTGGATTGTGATAAACCTGAACGTTGAAATCGGTGTCTGTGTCAATCTTTGCTGGCAAAGGCCCAAGGGCAATATAGAGATCGTTTAGACCGATGGCGTGTATTGCTGACTCAATCGTCCCTTGCTCCTCTTCTGCTTGCTCTGCCTGGTCGTAGTAGTGGCGCGCAGGTTTCATCGTTGTCTCCTGTTGGCCATTCCTTTCTACATCAAAAACGACTCCTCTCCGTAAGTAATTTTCGCGCTCCTCCTCAAACGTATCTTTCATTGTCAATTGATAGGTGCCTACTTCCATTGAATCGCCGAGTTTGAGATTTTCTGATTTGAGTAAAAAATACCCCTTGGAACCCATAATACCTATGTAGACAATAACAATACCGATGTGGATAATATAACCACCATATCGACGTTTGTTACGCTGGACAAGAAGCCACAAACCGTTGAGAAAGGAACTCTCTTGCCGTTTGGCACGGAGCTTAGCCCCGCGATAAAATTCGCTAAGGATTGCTGCAAACACAAATACGCTCGCAAAAACACAGAGGACTGAATAAATAGGAATCGTCTGTCCTTTGAAAGTAAGAAATTCCCATCCCCGTGTAAATAAATTAGATGTAGAAACTTCAGTAGCTGCTAAAGTAGCAGCGTCTGCTCTAAAAGCGAGAAATACCCATGCCACAGCTGCTGCTATCAATCCAATAAAAATTGGCGATACGAACATGCGTCTGAAATTGTTGGGCGTAATCTTTTTCCATGAAATAATGGGACCGGCACCTGTTAAAAAGAGAAGTAGAAGTCCAGGAATAATAACGACCTTGTTGAAAAATGCTTCGGGAACAGCAGCTTTTTCACCCTGAATTGCTTCGGATATTATAGGCCACAACGTTCCCCAAAGTATAATCAAGGTCAATCCGACGAGAAGCCAATTGTTCAGAACAAACGCACTTTCGCGGGAGAGAAGAGATTCAAGGCGGTTAGCACTCTTGAGTCGATGCCAACGGTGTGCGATAAGCCCAATGACACCAGCAGTTGAAGCGAGGATAAAACCCAGGAAATACCAGCCAATATCCGATTGTGCAAAGGAATGGACTGATGTAATAACCCCACTTCGAGTAATAAATGTTCCTAATAAAGTGAATTGGAAGGCTAAGGTAATAAGCAGGATATTCCACAGTTTAAGCATATTCCGCTTTTCTTGAATCATCACAGAGTGTAGATAAGCGGTGCCCAGTAGCCATGGCATAAAAGAAGCGTTTTCAACCGGATCCCATGCCCAATATCCGCCCCAACCGAGTTCCTGATATGCCCAATGACCGCCGAGTGTGATGCCGATAGTTAAAACAATCCATGAAAATAGCATCCATCTTCGAGAACGAAGTGTCCAATCGCTTCCGATTCTACCGGACATAAGTGCTGCTACAGCAAACGCAAACGGGACTGTTAAACTTATCCAACCGATGTACAAGGTGGGTGGATGGATCGCCATACTGGGTGTTTGGAGGAGTGGGTTCATCCCACGCCCATCAGGCATGGCTACCCCGTCAGGAAATCGCGCAAGTGGGTTGTAAACGCCTTCAATCACCCCAGTAACGACAATGATAAAAAAGATCTGTACAATGGCAATGGGAATTAGTGCGTAGTCTGCAAGTGTGTCACTCACTTTCCTGTTTTGCCAGACAACGATAGCCCCCCCTAATGTAAGCAGCCACAGCCAAAATAGAAGTGAACCAGACATTGCCCCCCACAGGGCAGTGATTTTATAGAGAAGTGGTTGCGCCGCACTGGATACCTCAACGACATACATCATTGAGAAATCATCCGTCACAAAGCCGAAGATTAACGCACCCGTGGCAATAGTGATGAGAATAAAGGTGGCAATAACAGCATTTCGACCGCTCCGCACAATTTGGGGGTTGCGCTGACGTAGCCCAATGAGCAGGGCACCAATTGCCCATATTGCAGAGAGGACAGAAAGCCATATTGCAGCTTGTCCAAGTTCTGCTGTCACCCCTTGGACGCTTTCAACAAGTTCTTTTATGAACATAGTAATCCTCTATCATCTGACTGTTGCAAAATATGGTAAATTATAAAAACAAATAGACATTTACGCCCCTCGGTAGGCGGGGAATGCCTAAATTGCATTCATACCCGGGGAACGCCTAAATGGTGTTCATACCGTTGATTTCTTGATTTGGAGGTTTCCTAACCTCGCTGGGTGCAGAGCGTCCAAGTCCTTCCAAAATCTACCATATATCTGAAGAATTCCTAACGTTTTGAGTTTAGTAGGAGCTCTTCTGCGTTGTTGCACTCTCGGCACCTTCATATTTAGACGCGCATTTTGTTGTTAGCTTAGTCGCAACAACGAGGTTTTTCTTTGCATTGTATGTCCCCTCAACAAAAACGTTACCGCCATCAATGAAGTTGTCCGGTTTGAGTTTGTTGTAAACTACATTCACTGTCTCGCTACTTTCAGGTTCACGTATTGCAAATGTCAATTTCGTATTGGCAGCGTCCCATGTAGAACTCTCCTCTGAGATAACGCCGACAACCTTAACATTTTTATTATCCGTTTTGTTGGCATTAGCAACAAGTTTAGCAGGCGTAAGTTCTGGCATGCTCTCTTTTTTAGTCGTAGACCACAGCAAAACCGCGAAACCACCGAGCAAAATGACACTGGCAGCAATGATTTTCAATCTTCTCTGTTTCATGTGAACACCCTCCGAAATAATAAAACTCCGTTACTCACCCTAAAATAGATATGGTAAATCCTTTTCCCTTATAAAAATAATACTTGACTTTGGATTTAAAATCAAGTTAAAATGGTGTCAAATTGAAACATATTACGGAATTCCGTGTTTATCCTTCACATATTAGGTAGTTTTACATCAACACTGAATTCACGTTTATCATTCAGCAGATATTTTGATCGGGCAATGTATCTTCCCAACTGTGTAAAAAGAGGAATTGGTAATCTATGAATAATTGGCAGCAGCATCCCTGGGCGGGTGTCCTTCCTGCAACACTCTGCCCTTTTCATGCAGATGAATCAATTGATGAAGCCGGTCTGCGTGAGTATATGCAGGAACTTGCCAACGTAGAAGGCATAAAAGGTGTTGTCTGTAACGGGCACACAGGCGAAATTATGTCACTTCGTCTACATGAACGGCAGCGTGTGACCCAAATTACTGCCGAGGCAGTCGGAGATAAAGTTAAAGTTGTTTCGGGCGTTAGTGCGGAAGGTAGTCTCCCCGCAATTGACGATGCGCTTGCGGCGAAGGAAGCAGGGGCAGACGCTATTCTGTTGATGCCCGCACATCACTGGTTACGTTTCGGCAGAACACCTGAAACCGCAGTCGGCTATTTTCAAGATGTTGCTGAAGGTGCGGACATACCGATTATTGTGCATCAATACCCTGCATGGACAAAGGCGGGATATACCCTTGATGAGATGTTGGAGATGGTGAAAATACCACAAGTTGTCTGCATTAAAATGGGTACCCGCGATATGGCGCGCTGGCGATGGGACTATGAACAACTGAAAGAAGCAGCACCGCATGTGCCTATTTTAACCTGTCATGACGAATATCTGCTTGCTTCGCTTTTGGAAGGCAGTGACGGTGCACTCATCGGATTTGCTGGATTTGTCCCTGAATTGATGGTTGCTGTTGTCCACGCCGCGCTCAACAACGATTTGATAGGCGCACGCAAAGCACGTAATCAGGTGGATACTTTGGCTCGGATTGTTTACAACTTCGGTGAACCGAGCAGTGACGCACACCAACGCATGAAATGTGCCAGATGGTTGATGGGCAGATTCCCATCCATGACCATGCGCCGACCACTGCGTCAATTGTCTACTGCTGAAATAGACAAAATCCGAAATGAGCTTGAGGCAGTTGGCTATCAATGTTTCAATTAATGTTAGCCTATTTACATTTTGAAAGTGGACAAAACACTAAAAAAATAAGGAGAATTAATGCATAAAAGACTTTTCTTAATATTTGTTTTTATAACGACAACACTCATCCAAACTCAATTAGCAACAGCAGATTTTCTTATTGCTAACGGTAGTGCTACAGAAGATGCATGGGTAATATATTCCACGTGGAGAAATGCTGATAACGATTGGCCAGCTGGCTTTCGAACACAAGGTTGGCGTAAGATTGAACCTGGCGGTTTTACAAACCTACCAGTTCCATCGGATAATCCTTATGTGTATATCCGAGTAGAAGATCCTTATGGTAACGAAATTAAACCGCTTGACCATGCAACACGGGATAGTTACTCCTTTTGGATGCATCCGACAAAGATATTTACGGTTGTGGAGACGGCTGAAGGGGAATTCTTGGATAGTGATCTCAATCAAGCGTCTTTAGAGACAGCTACGCTCTACGAATACACCGAAGGTATACATATCATTACGAAACGTACCGAATGCGAGCCGTCGGGTCCGCCAGATCTGCCAGCACAGCAAATCTATGATCAAGCGATTCATTCTGTCGTGTTGATATATATACGAGGCGTAGGGCATGGCAGTGGCGTTTTGATTGACAAGGATCGAAAACTTGTTGTTACCAACCAGCACGTTATAGACAATGCTGAGTGGGCATCTGTATTTTTCCCTTATAGAGATCGAAACGAAATAGTACGGAAGAATTTAAGTTTCTACCAGAAAAATCAGGAATGGCTTATACGCAATAACTATGCTACCATAGGGCGGATCATTGCACAAAATATGCAAAATGACCTCGCAATCGTCCAACTGGATTCACTGCCGTCGACAGCTCGCGAGATTCAGCACGACTTCAGCCAGAACGTTGAAGTGAGTATGAAAAGAGGTGATAAGGTTCATATCTTGGGAAACCCAGGGAGCATTCCAGAGACACGGTTGTGGAACTGGACCCAGGGAACCTTCTTAGGACCGCAGAACACTTGTCCAGTCGAAGACGGTGAGTTAGTAGGGTGTTTAGTAATGGAAGGTGATACACATGGAGGCAATAGTGGCGGCCCCGTCCTCAACGGTCAAGGGGTGCTTATCGGTATCCATAGTGCCGGAGACGGTGAAACTGTGTCTCTCGCCGCGACTACCCGAAACATAAAAGCCTTATTGGATACAGTGAGGCCAAGACATACGTTCAGAATTAAAAATAACGCGGGATTCACTGTCTCCTACTTAATCAAGTGGTCAGATAACCGTGATTGGTCAAGATATTCTCTTGATTCAGGTAGAAGTCGATTTCATTGGTCATCTGAAGAAGTGCGACCCACGGGGTACCCTAAAATCGCATTTGATGGCATTGTTAACGATGACGAGGTCACGTGGCGAATCGATCCCCTGAACACTTTTCTTCGTTACTTTGGGAACAACTACAAAGATCACATCACTTCTGACGATGCCGAGAAGTACGTTTTCGAGTACAATCAATGGAACCGTCGCCTGGATCTCAACTTTGATGAAAATGCTGCGGCTCCTATGCTTTCCTCAGGACAAGGAATTCAGGGGGAAGAACGTCTACAAGAAACAGCACTTTTGCCAAACTACCCGAATCCGTTCAATCCGGAAACATGGATACCCTATAAACTATCCAAACCTGCAGAGGTTATAGTGACTATTTATGCATCAGACGGTCAGTTGATTCGGACATTGGTATTAGGACATCGATCTATGGGTACATATCAGAGCAAAAGTCGTGCTGCGTATTGGGATGGAAAAAATGAGTCCGGTGAGAAGGTTGCGAGCGGCGTGTATTTCTACACCCTCACCGCAGGCGATTTTTCTGCAACGCGTAAAATGCTAATCCTCAAATAGTAACAGGACTTACGCATTCCCCCTTGATAAAGGGAGTTAGGGGGTTTAAAAGTCTTTATTTTGGTGTTTTAACCCCCGAAATCCCCTTATCAGGGGGACTTTAAATAAAAAATGCGTAAGTCCTGATAGTAAAAACAATCTCCAGAGGATAGGTAGCACCCAATAAACTGCCAGCATAAATTTTAGACAATGTTTATGCATCTTTCTAAATGGGTGTGTAAATTTTTGGGCAAAATCACCGCACTGCTTATTGTAGGTACCAAAATATTTACACACCCTTTCTCTAAACAGGGCTAAAGTTTGGAGAAAGCCTAAATATCAGAATTGATGGTAGCGCGTTTGGTGAACTCAGTTATGGCGGATTTGTATCCGCGGTGGGGTTTATCTCCGACAACGGGATACCGCGATTAAACATTTTCACTGGTGGGAGCGTCTCCTCCACCTCTGTCAATCCACATAACCAGTTCCATGTTAATTGACCTCTCTGCCGATCTCGGTAAGATTCCACCTCCGTTACATACGGGTGTCTGCCTTTGTGTTGGTAAGGTGGTATTTCATCGGACTCACGTACCCAATCCCGCTTAGGCATTGCAGAACGAAAATACGAAAACTTAATCATGCCGCGCCTGTCCGCGTTGAGTTTTGGACCAGCCTTATGCCAAATGCCGTAGCGTGTCATCGCAACAGTGCCAGCAGGCACAGTAAGCGATAGTTGTCCGAGGATATCTCCGTAGTGCGCAATCGCCTCCCGGTCAACAAGACGAAAATGAGATCCCGGCAAAATCATTGTGGGACCATCTTCAATTTTTACTTCTTTTGGATAGTAGTAGCACTGCAAGTGCGTGATACCGTATCCGTATTCGGTGAGTCCATCCGAATGCCACGTCTGTCCACGGTGTGGTGCTTCAAACAGGTGATGATGTGCATTTGTCGGCACAATGAAGTTTTCACCTAATAGGGAACGGACAACACCAGCAACCTCCGAGTGAAGTAGGACGTTTCGGCGAAATTCATCGGTTTGCACAAAATCGCCCATACCTCCCCCACCAACGGATTCACACTGCCGATTGTAATCCGCATCAATAATGTTTTCTAATGTGATATAGCCGTTATGGATAAACTGCATGACTTGGTCATCATTTAGTGTCGGTTCTACGTTAAACATTTGTGTTGTTCCTTATACAATTTTCTCTAAAATGAATTCAAAGCTGAGATACGCGTTTTTAACATCTGAAAAGTTGTAGAGTTCGGGACGCGGAAATTGCACGATTCGCCACCCGTCACGAACAGCATCAAGCACAGAAGCGTAAGGCGGATCTTGTGACGGTAGCACAGGTTCATCAGGTGCTGTTGGGTCATATAACGCCCATGCACCAAGCGGTGAACGCAGATTGGTTGATTTGGAATAGAGATAGAGGACGAGTTGTTGCTCCGAATTCAACGCTGCTTGTACAGCAGCCAGATCTTCCTCCATCAGCTCACCTGCATTGAGTTTTTTTGTGCAATCGTTAAGCCATTCTTTTATTACTGATTTCACGCAAAGGTCTCCCTTCAATTTAAGTTTTAGCATTATAGCATTAAAACAAAAAATATGGTATGATAGTTAATGAAGTGATTCAATTTGATGCAAACTTGCCGAAACGATAAAAATTGAGGAAATGCTAATTATGGCGAAAAAATCTACCAATACAGGAAAAAGACGTACTAATAGCCAAAAGAAAACCACCAAAAGTCCAGATGCTTACAACAAACAAGGACTCGCAAAAGCTGGTCGTCAAGAACATCAAGGCGCAATCAAGGATTTTGATAGGGCAATTCGTCTCAAAGCAGACTATGCTGAAGCATACTACAATCGAGGCGTATCAAAGAATGCTTTAAGTGACTTTGAATACGCTATTGAAGATTTTGATGAAGCAATTAAAATTAACCCCGAATATGTTACAGCCTATGTTAAGCGTGGATTCGCACTGAGCTTCATCGGTGAGGAAGAAGCTGCCATTGCAGATTGTAATACCGCCCTCAATCTAAAGCCAGATTTTGACGAAGCTTACTGTGTCCGTGGCCTGGCAAAGGGGGACTTAGAACTATATAACGAAGCTTTCACTGATTTTGACGAAGCAATTCGTCTACAGCCTAACAGTAGCGATGCGTTCTATTATCGAGCTTGCCTAAAAGAAGAATTAGAAGAATATGAAGATGCCATCGCCGACTATGATAAGGCAATCCGTTTAGACCCGAATAATAGGGATGCTCGTGAAAATCTACAACTATTACAGGAAATGTTAGAGGAAGACGAAGTGTCAGATTTCCCAGGTTTTATCGTTATGTCAAATCCTGAAGATGATTCAAATTTCGTCATTCCTATGCCTGATTTTTTTGGAGATCCTTTTGATGAAATGGATGTAGATGTTGAGAAATACGAATCTGAAATTATAGCAGCTGATGCAGCATTACGCCAGAATCCTGAGGATATCAAAGCATACTATGATCGCGGAACTGCAAAGCATAATATATTTGATTTTGAAGGCGCTATCAAAGATTTTGATGAAGTAATTCGCCGGGAGCCGGACAATGCTGATGCTTACAACTATCGAGGGATGTCTAAGGATAACCTTGAGTTGCACGAAGAAGCGATTGCTGACTTTGACGAAGCGATTCGCTTACGACCAGATTTTGCCGAAGCATTTTACAACCGAGGTATCGGGAAGTGCAATCTTGAGTTGCGCGAAGAGGCGATTGTTGACTTTGACGAAGTAATACGTTTACAACCGGATTTCGCAAGAGCTTACATGGGTAGATCACTTGCCAACAGTGATCTGGGCAGACATGGGGAATCCATAAAAGACTTCCAAAAAACTATGCAAATGATCATATTATCTGAAGTAGATGAATAATAATTCTCAATACTTTCACCCAAACAGTGGTGAAATTAAATGCATAGATTAGCAGGATTGTGCTAAAACTATTCGAACTGAAATGTGAACCTCAGCCTGTCACCTCTGAATCCGTGGCAGGTTGTTAGTCAACACATAAAAAATATGTAGAAAGGGTTTTTTATGAGATTGGAGGGAAAAGTTGCGATTGTCGCAGGTGCTGCGTGGGGTGGTATCGGGGCGGCAACCGCTTACAAATTTGGTTGCGAAGGCGCAAAAGTGGTTGTCAACACGCGCCGCCGAGAAGGAAAACTTGCTGAAACCGTCCAACGCATCCAAGACGCTGGCGGCGAAGCAGTTGCTGTGATGGGTGATGTTGCCGATGAAAAGACGTGGCAAACACTTGTTGAAACAGCGTTAACAAATTACGGAAAAATAACAACACTGGTCCATAACGCTGCACACTCATACACTAAAAAAGCAATCGAATTCACGCCTGAAGAGTGGAACGAAAGTCTTGGTGTAACGCTTGGCGGTCCGTGGCTCGGCGCAAAATATTGTATACCTGAAATGATTAAAAATGGCGGCGGCACGTTGGTTTTTATCTCAACCGTCAATGCCACGATCACAAACCCAGGATTTGGACTTTACGGTGCTGGCAAAGGCGGACTAAATGCCTTGACGCGAAGCATTGCACTCGATTACGGCAGAGAAGGCATCCGCGCAAACGCTATTGCTCCTGGTCAAATAGTTGGCGAACGCGGTGAAGCATCGCTCGCCGCAGATGCACTTGAGGAACAAGCCTCGCGTGATTGCTATCCTATAGGACGTTATGGCAAACCTGAAGATATTGCGAATGTCGCGCTTTTTTTAGCATCTGATGAAGCGGACTTCGTTACCGGCATCGTCCTGACTGCAGACGGCGGTTTAACGCTCCAATCACCAGAAGCACTTGTGCGTCCCTCTTTCCGTCTACGATGGAGAGACGACATTCTGGTGCCGCAATCAAAATAGGATTGTTAGTTGAATTCATGCATTCTTCAGCGGACACTCACAATAAATGTAGAGACGTGTCTTCGTACCAAACAGGTTTCCTTGATCAAATAGAGGCGATTTTCTAAAACCCATTTGTCATTCAAAAAAGGAGCTAAAAATGTGTGGACGATTTACCCTTGCATGTAGACCTGAAAAATTGCGTAAAAACTTTCACAACCTTCAGTTACGGATGGAGTTTTCTCCACGGTACAATATCACACCAACACAAGATGTAGCTGTGATTGCCAACACGCAGAATGATGGGGATGCGAAAAAAGTGGAATTCTTCCACTGGGGACTTATCCCATCTTGGGCAAAAGATGCCAAAATTGGAAGTAGGATGATAAATGCGCGTTCAGAAACGCTAACAGAAAAACCATCCTTCCGAAGTGCCTACAAACGTAGACGATGTCTCATCTTGGCGGATGGTTACTATGAATGGCAAGATGTCCTCGGCACTAAACTCAAACAACCGGTTTACATTCGCCTCAAATCGCAGAATCCGTTTGCATTCGCCGGATTATGGGAGGAATGGCAGGCAAATTGGATGGATAAACCGCTCCGATCCTGCACTATCATTACCTGTCCACCCAACCCTATGTTGGAGGAAATTCACCACAGGATGCCTGTGATTTTGCCACAAGACCGTTATGCGCAATGGCTTACTCATGGCGAACAATCATCAGAGACACTTCAACCGCTCCTCACGCCTTACCCGGGTGAAGAGATGGAGGCGTATCCTGTGTCAAGGTTTGTCAATCGCCCGGCGAATGATTCTCCAGAATGTATTGCGCCAATGTCGGACGTGAACGAAAGTAGCAAGCAAAAAATAGATGGAACTTTATTTTAATTTTTTGACCAATTTTGAAAAAGTATTATTTTATAGGAAGGATTTATGTCAAAACCGACCAAAGAGCAGATGCTTTTCATGTATCGCAAAATGGTAGAGATTCGCCAATTTGAAGAAGCCGCTGGAACGCTATATCAAAGTGGTCAACTTCCAGGTTTTCTGCACTTATACATTGGCGAAGAGGCTACAGCTGTAGGTGTTTGCGCACACTTAAAAGATAATGATTACATCACCAGCACGCATCGTGGTCACGGACATCTCATCGCGAAAGGTGGGAAACGTGATCGGATGATGGCAGAATTATTTGCCCGCACAACTGGGTACTGCAAAGGAAAAGGCGGGTCAATGCATATTGCGGATAAAGAGACCGGTATTCTCGGTGCAAATGGCGTTGTCGGTGCTGGGATTCCGCTTGCAGCGGGTGCAGCACTCTCTGCAAAATACCGTGGTACACAGCAGATCGCTGTATCCTTTTTCGGCGACGGTGCTACGAACCAAGGTGTATTCCATGAAACGCTCAACCTTGCCGCTGTGTGGGAGCTGCCTGTCGTTTTTGTGTGTGAAAACAACCGATTCGGGATGGGAACGCCACAACATGAACATCAACGAGTAGAGGATATTGCTGTCCGCGCCCCCGCCTACGATATACCGGGGATCACTGTTGATGGAAACGATGTCCTGAAGGTTTACGCAGCAGCAGACGAAGCCGTTGTACGCGCACGCGAAGGCGGCGGACCTACACTCCTCAATTGTGATACCTACAGGTTTCGAGGACATCACATTGGCGATCCAGGCACATCTTACCGCGACCGCGAAGAGGTCCAAGAACAGGAACGTCAACGTGACCCCATCCGAAGACTCGCCCAGGTACTCACTGAAGAGGCAGGTGTAACACAAGAAGAACTTGGTGCAATTGAAACAGAACTTGCAAATGAACTTGAAGAAGCGTTGGAATTTGCTAAAAATAGTCCTGAACCGCTTCCCGAAGATGCTTTAGAAGACGTTTATGCTGGTGCTATTCAACCGTGATTGGTAAATCCAGGAAATGTAGGCGCGATTTTAGATCGCGCCTACCGCATGGTGAAAAATACGGAGATTTTAAAGTGTCCAACACAACAGCGACAGGGATGTCTCCATCTGAACTTGCTAAATGCAGAGAAAACCTCAAACGTCAATGGGAAAATAGACAAGTTGACGAACAATTGCTAAAACGCGCATGGGCAGTTGCACATCGCCTCGCTGCCGTCCTCTATCAAGATTATGGCGCGTCAAAAGTTGCTGTCTTCGGTTCTCTTGCTGAACGTGAACGTTTTACTAAATACTCTGATATTGATATAGTTGTATGGGGTGTCTCTTATGACAGATGTCTTGATGCGCTTTGGGAAACAGAGGATTTGGGTTCTGAATTTAAGATAGATATTATCAATTTCAAATCTATTAACAGATCATTTCGTGAAAGGATTCTTAGCCAAGCCATTCTAATTGACAGAGGCGAAACAGACACGCTCAAAATGATCAAGGAAACGAGTAGCAGAGCAGACACCGAAACAAGAGAAATTTATAAAGTGGATCGCGAGAAATTGATTCAACGCATCTTTGATGAACGGGCGAAGACAGAGAAAACTGTCGAAAGAATTGGGAGAGCTTTGGAAAAAATTGATGTGCTACCTGTTGACGCGCGAGAATTCATTGAGAGAGCACTTGCGGCAGACCTTGCCGAAGTTTACACTGGTTTTGAAAAAATCTTTGAGCGGATTGCTAATGAAGTTGACAAGTACGTTCCAAGCGGAGATCGATGGCACAACGATTTGCTCACACAAATGGCTGAACGCCGTTCAGAACGTCCACCCGTGATTTCTGAAGTTACCCGACGCAGATTAAGACGGCTTTTAAGATTTCGCCATAAAGTAAACAATATCTACGGTGATGAATTGATTTATGAAAAAGCAGAAAAACACGCAAAGCAAGTCGGTAAATTTTTCAAAAATGTCTCCGAAGAACTGGATGCATTTGCTGCTTTTTTGCGCGAGACATAAGGCAACATGAAAGAAGATGTACAGTTGAAATTGCACGGAGTCACATGGAAATCTGTTGTCATAACCCTTGTACTGATTCCGTTTAATTTCTACTGGATTATTGCGGGTGAAATTGGTCTTGTCGGTTATGCACTAAATACTTACGCTGTTCCGTTTTACAATGTCGTCTTCGTTATTTTCGCTTTTACCCTAATCAATCTTGTTGTTCGATATACTACCCGTATCCGTTTACTCACCGATGCAGAACTTCTCACCATCTACATTCTGCTTAGCACTGCCTGCGCTTTCCCCTCCATCACCTTAATGACGATTCTTGTCACGACTGTCGGGCACGCCTTCTGGTTCGCAACTCCCGAAAATGAATGGAAACAACTCTTTTGGGATTACCTGCCGAGATGGCTTCTTGTTGACGAACAGAAAGCACTTGCCGGCTACTATACTGGTGAATCCAATCTCTCAACGCTGGAGATTATTAGTACTTGGACAGTGCCAATCCTATCTTGGACACTTTTCATAACTGCACTTATCCTTGTGATGTTGTGTATCAATGTTATCTTGCGGAAACAGTGGGTAGAACGTGAACGGCTTGCATATCCCATTACACAGATTGCGTTTCATGTCACGCATAACACAAAATCGTTGTTTTCGCACCGCATCATGTGGATTGGCTTCGGGATAGCAGCATCTATTGCAATACTTAACGGATTCAGTTTTCTATATCCGACAATTCCTTCACTGCCGATTAAACGGATTGGTGGGTGGCGTGGATTTGGACACCTGTTCACAGAAAAGCCGTGGAATGCCATCGGTGGCATCAGTATGTCCTACTATCCGTTTGTCATTGGACTCGGGCTGTTGATGCCGCTTGATCTTTCTTTCTCCAGTTGGTTTTTCTTCTTTTTCTATAAGGCGCAATTAGTATTGACAAGTGCCGTTGGACTGTCCAGTCTACCCGGATTTCCTTATGTTGATAGACAATGCTTCGGAGCTGCCATCGGGATTTTCATTTCTGTTTTAGTATTGAATCTAAGGCATTTTCGGGGTGTGTTCCGGATTGCACGGCATCGTACAGGTGAAGATTCTGCAGAACCGATTCCATACAGATTCGCACTGTGGGGTATCGTTGGTGGACTTGCCATCCTCTTTATCTTTTCTAAACGTATCGGCATGTCGCTATGGTTGATACCCTTGTTTTTTGCTGTCTATTTCATTATTGTGCTTGTGTTAACCCGTATGCGTGCTGAGCAAGGATTCCCCGTGCATGCGATGGAGAACATGCCGAACCATCATATCCTCATCGATAGTTTCGGCACACGCATGTTAGGCACAAACAACCTTGTTACTATGACACTTTTCCGTTGGTTCAATCGGAGTTATACAAGCAACCCGATGCCGCACCAGTTAGAAGGATTCAAACTCTCGGAACGTACCGCTATTGCACCAAGGCGATTGTTCTTTGCACTACTTGGGGTTTCGGCGTTTGCCTCAATCATGGTATTTGGTGTTATTCTCTATCTATACTATACCTACGGTGCTTTGAACATGAGTGGAAGCAGCAGTTGGAACATAGGTTTCGGTGAACGTGTGTTCAGCGGACTGCAACGTTGGCTCTATTATCCTACCGAACCGAATTTCTATGCCACAGGCGGTATTGTTTTCGGGTTGCTCTTTTCTACGCTTCTGATGTTTATGCGGGCGCGGTTCTTCTGGTGGCCCTTCCATCCAATCGGATTTGTCGTCTCAAGCGATTGGGGTATGCGATATTTGTGGAGTTGTATGTTGGTCAGTTCAATTGTGAAGTGGTCTGTCTTGAAAATCGGTGGTCCGCGTGCATCTCAACAATTGGTGATGTTTGCTGTTGGCTTAATGTTGGGGGATTTTACTGTGGGTGGGATTTGGAGTCTTGTTAGTGTTGTGACGCAGCAACCGATGTATAATTTTTGGCCATAAGGTCCGTCTATCTAAGTGAAATGTAAAATCACTTATCCAATTTGGCAATTTAAATTGCGATTAGACTTGAAATATGTTAAAATCGTAATAGCACAAACAGAAAACCTGAGAATTGAATTTGATTTATAGAAACAAGGAGTCATCCTATGAAAAAACCGAGTGCTACGTCAAAAAAAGTCGCATCAGAATATCCAAAACCCAGTTTATCTGATATAGATATGACAGTGGCAGATAGCGATGTGCCACCTCCCAAAAAAGAAAGCGGGCCTGTCCCACCGCCAAAATATACGCTTGAGCAACTTCTTGCCAACATACCTGAACCCGATCCAAAAATGTGGCAGACTAATTCTTCCGAAGAAGTGGATACAGGGAAGCCGGTAGGCAAGGAGGTATGGTAAACTTCCGTATGTATATTCCAAGACGCGGTGATATAGTATGGATTAACTTTGATCCTCAAGCTGGACATGAACAAGCAAATGTGCGTCCGGCTCTAGTACTTTCAGATGAACAATATAATCGCAGGTTACGTCTTGCAATAATGTGTCCAATAACGACCCGCCGTGCTTCTTATCGAAGAGATCTTGATGTCGCTATCCCTCCAGAAGTAACAATTCGAAACAAAAGCTCTACAGGTTTAATCAAACTAACTGGCGTAATTCAGGCTGATCATATCAAAAGCCTTGATTGGTTTGTAAGAACAGCAAGGTACGCTGTGGTGATATGCCTAATGAAACGGTAAATCAGGTACTACAAATAGTTGGGACGTTAGTAAAAATTTGGGATGTCCAAAATTGATAATATGATCGTTTTTCTCCTATGCGGTGTTGATAAATAGACACAAAGGCAGGATATTAAACGAGCAAAAGCCTATTGGGCAGAATATAAGGAAACACAACAATGAGAAAACTACGGACTTGGCGCGAGTATCTGATCAAACGGCTTTCAGATGACCGAGATAGGACGAGTGGATATCTCCAAGCGGCACTGGAAGATTATCAAATAAATCAAGACCACGCAGTATTTCTGTTGGCACTTCAAACAGTTGTAAAATCTCATGGCGGAATTTCTGAGCTTGCAAAGCAAACTGACATAAACCCAGAGACTCTTTCGGAAATGCTCACCAGTGATGTCTTACCCGAGATTGGCACGCTTGCAACCGTTCTCAATGCACTTGGGTGCCAGATTTCGATTGAACCTATAGAGTCTGCCAAATCCGCTGTTGAAATTGCATCAACGGAATCCGTGTCTATTGATGCAGAAGTTGCTGCAGAGAGTTAGGATTTCACGGTTAACGTGAGTTCGGTTAAACTTTAATCTATGCTGGAATCGGGGCTGCAAACGCTTCTATCTCCCTTTATCCCCCGCAAGCGAGGGAAATTCCTCTTATTTGAGAGGAAAAGCGGACAATAAAGATGAATTAGACTTATCCCGAACTCACGTACGGTTAGTGGAATTTGGGGTCTTATTAGTGTTGTGACGCAGCAACCTATGTATAATTTTTGGCCTTAGCACGAAACGTGATCTTCACAGATTGTTCTAATTTGGAGCGATTTAATTTGAAAAATCGTTGGTGATATCTTACAATAACCTTGATTAAAGATGAAGATTAAAGAAACCCAATTTCCACAATTCGGTCTATGTCTTAATAATGAAGGATACGCAGCGTCTCTTGAGATAGGAAAAGTGTATCGCGTCATTCCTGACGATGAAGCAGCGGTTCACGGTTATATCCGCGTAATAGATGAAAGCGGTGAAGATTATGCATATACTGCTAACCGTTTTCACCTAATTCAACTGCCTATTGATGTTGAAAAGGCGTTGTTATTCCATCTTACTGGCATGGAAACAACATCTACTCAAGGAATTCCTGGCATCTAAAGCCAAAAGCAACCTGAATTCTAACTATAGGAGCGTTGAGCATGCGCCCGCTAACGATTTCATTACCTGAATATCTCTATAAAAAATTGACACAACAAGCGCAAGTGTTCGATACCTCTCTTGAAGAACTTGTGTTATAAAATATCGGAAATATCCCGACCAATTCGTCTTGATTCAAGAACTCCTATGGAAAAGGAGATATCTTTATGACATATCAAAAAACTCTCTCATTCTCTTACGCACCGACTGAGACAGCGGATCTATACCCCGAATCGGATGGAAAACCTATGGCTGAAACCGAACGTCATTTCAGAGAAATCCTAAAGAATTTCGCTCTCATTGAAAACCATTTCGCGCACGTCCCTGATGTCTATGTCCTTGGAAACATGATGATGTATTACGAAGAAGGCAATCCGCGTAAATCTATCTCACCCGATATTTTCGTTGCTTTCGGTATTGGCCGGAAGGAACGCCGCATCTACAAAATATGGGAAGAAGGAAAACCGCCTGATTTTGTGCTTGAGTTTGCGAGTAAAAAAACATATCACAAGGACTTAACCGATAAGATGCGGCTCTATGCAGACATTGGTATTCAAGAATACTTTCTTTATGATGTAGATGGACCTTATTTACCCACTCCATTGATGGGGTTTAGGCTTGTTGATGGAGATTATGTTGAAATACCAACGAATGCAAATGGCGGCATTCTGGCAGCGACACTCGGTTTAGAATTTCATCTTCTTGATGATGGTTTTGGCATTTATGATCCTGATAGGCAGCAGTGGCTAAAATCCGCTGCTGAAGCGGCCAAGGAACGCGCTGAGGACGCGGAGGAACGCGCTGATCGAGAGGCGGATGCGCGATATAGGGCGGAAGCAGAAGCCGCCCAACTTCGCGAAGAACTGGAACGTTTGAAAGCGCGTTTGTAAATCTGCTGAGAGCGAGTACTTCTGATGCCAATATTAAGTTCTAAAGCCTAAAGCAACCTGAATTCTAACTATTAGAAAACCTAAGTTGCTACCTATCGCCATAAAGTTGTATTATATTAACTCAAATTGTTATCTACCCAGATTTTAGACCTGCAAACATCGTTTTATAGAGAATAATCTATCTTTTCGCAAGACTACGTAGCGCAAACTGTTAGTAAATCAACGGTATGAATCATGCAGCATCATGTAGAATGCCTTATGTGCATTCTACATGATGCTGCCAATAGCATTCCCCGTGTCCTCACAGGCACAATCTGACAGATTGTGGGACTATGTGGCAGCTTAGATTAGGATAAAGAAATGCGTGGATCTCTTAAAAAATCAATTCTACCAACCTTAAAATCACATTATTTTGTAATGATCAGTATAATTATACTGATAGGAGGGTTTTATAGTTTCACTCCGCGCCTCCACGCTGATCCTTGGAAGTGCGGCACACCGTTATTAATTGAAAAATCGCATGCGTTGACAGGTTTCAACTTACCTAACACCGAAAGTGTTTTAGCGGCACCCGCAGCACCTGCTCAATTAGGACAAATAGATCGGTTTTTTATCCACATTCCAGAAACGTCTGTCAAGGCAACCTGCGTTGCAATAGGCGCGCATTGCTATATTTACATTGATAATACTGTTCAGAATATGCTTACTGAAGCTGAGGCTGTAGCAATTGCCGATACTTTTGACACGAATATTTATCCTAAAGTGCATTATTGGCTTGGCTCGGAATTCCAACCCGGTTTAGACCGCGACAACAAGATTACAATTTTATTCCATGATGTCGGCATGAACGCTTCTGGGAGGGATTACGGAGGCTACTTTTCGCCTGTTGACCAGCATCCTACCCATCCGACCAGCAATCGCCGCGATATGCTCTATATGGATATCTTTCAATTCAAAGAACGCTCGCGGCATACTTTCTACAGTAGCCTGACACACGAATTCGCACATCTTGTCAACTGGTACCAGAATGGTGGCACGACTGATCAACGTTGGTTAGAGGAAGGTATTGCGTCCTTCACAGAATGGGGTATCTATGGAACTGTTCATACTTTGTTTGTTGACGGTTACCTCGCAAATCCAGCTATGTCCTTAACCACTGCTAATAATACGGATACCTATTACGGTGCAGCGTTTATGCTTCTCCTCTACCTTTATGAAAACCACGGTGGGATTAACTTTATTCGGCAACTTGCCGCAGAAGATACACTCGGTCTGTCTGCTATTGATACCACTTTAGGCAAAAACAGACATTTCGTTGATGTGTTTCTCAACTGGGGAATTGCAAATTGGTTGAATGATCGCAGACGCGGAAAACATCTTAGTTATTTGAACTTGCCCAACAGAAAAATTACAGCACACACCCCACGTATCACACGTTATCCTACAACCTCTAACGAAATTCTGATTGATAGTTGGGGCACACAATATGTCCTATTCGAAAATCTACCAGAAACCTTTGAACTCACGTTACAAGCAAACACACAGGCATATCTGTACGCCAATATCGCCTATCTCGCGCCGAACACTAAAGTAACGTTTGTTAAACCTATTCCGTTCATATCAGATCCGAACGATGCTGCTACACTTCGGACTAATAAGATTGAAATTGGCAACTTGCATAATCAGGGGCAGATTTTGTTAATTGTCACCTCCGAATATCCTCAAACGTTTCAATATATTGCTAAGTCCGGAACAGGAGATACACCAATTAACATTGCGGATCCGATAAATGCCCCCAGATGGGACATAGAACAACCTCAATACCTTTTGCATCCTAATTCAGTAACCTACCACCCAGGAAGCAGTTCACAACCGATTGGTTCAAATGGCAGTTTAGGAACTTCCTTAATCACATCGGACTTCTCCGTAAGATTAGAGCCGACAACCCAAATCCATCTCTCAAGTAATTATAATCAAATTATTATCCAGGAAGAGAATGCTTTCGCTGCCAGTGATTGGGGGCTTGAAATTTTTTCCTTAAACCCTACACCTGTCCAAATAGGTGAAATTGCAACACCAGGTAACGCGCAAGCCATTGCCATTGATGACGACAATGTCTATGTTGCAGACGGTGCATCAGGGGTGCATCTTATCAAAGTGGATCCACCGACTTCACCTCAGATTGTAAAAACACTCGGTGGGTTCCAAGATGCACGCGATGTACATTTAGCAAACGGTAACCTGTACGCACTTGATACAGTTCGTGGTCTCCTGGTCTTTAAACATCAAGATGTACTCAACAGTAAAAACCCGCATCCGCGACGAACTTTTAGAACAGCAGGAGTCCCTTTCAAAGTTTCAACAAACGATGAAGGAACCATTTATTTAAGCGATAATGCCCAGGGGTTGTCCATTTTAAATCCAGATCCGCTTGGTGGGTTTGTGGTTACAGGCACTGTACCATTGCTTGTCTTAGATTTCGAAATTCTGGGGAAATATGCACTCACCGTTTCCAACAACCTACGCATTCTAAATATAGATATTCCTATAATACCAGAGCCAATTTCTCAGGTCAATACACCAGGACTGACTTCCGGGATAAAGTTCCATCAAGGTTTGCTTTACCTGACTGATCAGCAAACGGGTCTTCAAATTGTTAATGTCAATAGTCTTGATAAACCGCGTCTGATTTCATCGCATCCCACTATTGGAAATGCACAAGACGTTGCGCTACGGTATTCAGCTGTAGAAAAGGCAACCTATGCTTATGTTGCAGATGGAAAGGGTGGCATACAAACACTTGATGTAACAAATCCTCGGACACCGATCTGGGTAAATCACTACAATGCCAGCGGCATTCCTTATGGGCTTGATGCAAGCAGCGAAGACGGTAAAACGACTATTGCTATAGCGAATGGTCCCGGGGGACTAAAAATAGCTGAAATGGCTGATCCTCACAACGGAAAGATTACACAAGATATTCGTAATTTTACCAGTGATCGAGGCGTGCTAAGTGTTCAGATTGAAAAGCAACACGCCTTCGTTGGTACGGACTTGGGGATGGATATTGTTGATCTGGAAATAGGAAACACGCTAACACATATTCCCACAACAAACCCTGTTTGGGCGATTGCAATAATTGACGATTATGCATATCTATGCGCTAAATCCCTTGTTATAGTAGACATTAGCGATCCAGGGCGTAGCCAAATTGTTTTCCAACGCGAGTTCATAGGTAACGCATATAAAATTGCTTTTAACACTTCACACGCTTATGTAGCTTCACTTGAAGGTGGTGTTCACATCTTAGATATTTCTGTGCCAGAACGTCCCCATCCAATTGCCCACCATGCTACAGAAGGAGCAGCAACAAATGTATGTCTTGCAGGTGAATTTGTATATATTTTAGATAATCGTCACGGGGTTTTAAAATTAGACGGTACAACCCCACAGCAGCTTACGTTGTTGTCGAACTATGTTGAGACCCAGCTGCCTATTGCTGCCGCAGTTCAGGGGAACGATCTCTATTTACTTGATAGTAATAGTCTTCAAATTGTTGACTCGCGGACGATGCACCGTCGGGCACGCTATTCACAGTTACAGTCTCCTACTGATCTTGCTGTAGTTGACTCAGCATTATATGTTACCGATTTATACCAACTCAGTATATTTCGCGTTAACACAAACCCATCGAATCTCGCAGTAGAAAAAGAAGAACAGAACGTTCTATATCAACCAACACAATCGACCGTCTCCTTTCCAAACCGACTTTTCCAAAACTTCCCTAATCCGTTTAACCCTGAAACTTGGATCCCTTATTCCCTTGCTAAAGGGAATAAGGTTACCCTCTCAATCCACGATGTGAATGGCCGTTTGATCTCCCATCAATTGCTCGGATTTCAACGATCTGGGAAACATGTTGTGCATTGGAATGGTCGAAATGTAATGGGGGAATCTGTTGCCAGCGGTATCTATTTTTACACGCTTAATGCAGGCAGTTTTTCAGCTACTCGGAAAATGGTAGTGCAGCACTAAGATACATTGCTGAAGATCAAGAAGAAAAAGATACCCTCCCTCCTGGCTTTCTGCTTAAAATATTCTGATATATTTGAAATAAAAAAGGTATTTCTGTAACCTATAATTAATTGGATACGTTAAAATGCTTAGATAGGGATGGAATACTGCATGCAAACGCTCTGTTTCCATTATGCATTTACGTGGCGCGCAAGTTGCTATCTGAAATGCCGTATTATAGCGTTTGTATTCCTTGATGTCCGGACGGCTCTATTGCCCAAACCAGGATAGGTTAGTAAAACTTGATATAACCGTTCGGACCCCTTTTTTATAGTAAAACCTATATTGACATTTTTTCAAGTGTAATGCAAACACTATTATGAATGTGAAGAAAATATATAGATGTCTTTAGATTTTATAGTAAAATCTCATAGTAAATGGGTAAATATGAAATTCATTTGCAAAAAGCAATTTTTAAGAAGGAGACTTAAGGAATGGCGGCAAGTAGTGTAACTGGTAGTTTTCGGGGTATCGAGGTAGGTTTCACATTTAACGGGCCCCATATTGTCATGAGTGTTTTGAATAAAGCAGAGGAAGGGAGGCGGTTACGTGTGATGTTCCAACAACAACCACTGAGTGGACGCGTAAATTGGACTGCTTTCCAACTAACTGGACAAGCACAAAAGGTTGTCGTTCCTATAGAGGTTATTCAGTCACACAAATTGGCATTTTACGTTGACAACCATGAGCCAATTTCCACTTATACAGAAAAGATATTAGAAGAATTAAAACAGATCCAAGATCAACAATTGGTAGATAATCAGTCAAACAGTTCAGCGGCCGAGTTGGATCCACAGACTCCTCAACATTCCCAAGATGAACACGTGGGAACAACAGGTCTGGATGAAACCCATAAGCATGAGGAGGAGGTAAATGGTACAACGCCTGAGGTGACGGCACCAGTAGCAACTCCTAAGATTGCTGATAACCTTAACGCTGAGCAAAAAATTGATGGTAACTTAAATAGGACCACATCGGACTTAGAAACACCTATATCACTTGATTCACAAGACACAAGTGCTAATCTGAACGGAGATGGAAACCACACAGTGCCACTTGAAAATTTGCCTGATGAAACAGGATTGAAAGTGGAATCTGAGGTGCCATCTATATCAACAAATGGCAACGCCGTTGATGAATCTATTTCAACCCTTAAAGAAAAAAAGCAATCTATAAGTCAGCACATTCCGAGCGCGAGTGCTGAAATACAATTTTCAATTAAAGTGCCATCATATCCGAAGAGTGCATCTAAGCAGCAAACCACTTTTATACTGTCACGTACTGCCTCAACTTCTAAATCTAACGGCAAAAAACACGGCTTTTTTGGACAGTTAGCAGGGACCTTCGGATTCACGCTTCCGAAGAAAAAAGAATATTATGTCCAGCAGAACAGACATATATATGACAAATTTCATGCCAATTTAGAAAACTTAGAAAGTGCCTACAACAATGGAGGCGGAATTCCGCTTGATAATTGGGACCTTGAAGCGTTGAGTGAACGAGAGATCGCTGTCCTTCTTCTGAATCTGATGGTTAATGAGCTGAGCGAATGGAAAAAAGCTGCAAAACAAGGAGACGCTACTAAAGATACCCTTGCAAAATCTTTGGAAACTATTGAGGACGAACTTAAGCAGACTCTAAAACAGACACGAGGTATTGAGGCACCAGCACCAACGCTTTTCCCTGACAGAACTGCATCGACCGACAAAGATTTAATGGATATTCAGCAAGAGTGTGACAAATATCTCCAGCGCTTTTCTAAAAAATTGGCTGCGCTTGAACAGAAGCATGCCGAAAAAGTTAAAGTGCCAGCATTCAAGAGATTCCTTGTAGAGTTTGTAAAAGATAAACTCTTTCCAAGCGTTGCTGAGTTCAGCTCGCTCACCATGGTCCAATCCCGGTTAAATTGGTTTCTCGATTTAGTTGATTATGAATTAATGCCGATTGAACCAGGGAAAACAAAATTCTCTCCGAAATTCCATAAACTTAAAGAGAAATGCAGCAGCGAATATGAACCCGATACGATTGTTGAAGTTGTCTCACCAGGTTTGCAATCAAAAGGTGGGGCACGGATTATCCAAAACGCAGTCGTTGTGCAAGCGGAGTAGATTGTGATAACCAGACAAAATCTACTTCAACGTATCTATCAAATCCCGCAAGTAAATATTGGGCATTTTCCTACCCCTTTTGAGGAATGTCCGCGCCTATCTGAAGCGCTTGGTGGCCCACGTATCTTCATAAAACGCGAAGACTGTTCAGGGTTAGCGTTTGGTGGAAATAAGGTGAGACAACTGACTTTTACTATTGGTGAAGGTGTAGATCAAGGCGCAGATACAATTATCCAGGGAGCTGCTTCACAATCGAACCATTGCCGACAAGCTGCCGCTGCTTGTAGTAAACTTGGCTTAAATTGTTATTTGCGTCTTGCACGCGATCACAAAAGCATCATGCAAGGCAATCTCTTGTTAGACCATTTAGCAGGAGCAGATGTTGAAGTCGTTGATGTTCCGTTTGGACCAGAATTAGAGGAATTCAAATTCAAACTTGCTGAGAAATTGAAAGCAGATGGTTTAAAACCCTATGTTATTGCCTCACCTCGTTCTACAGCACTCGCAGCAATTGCCTTTACATGGTGCATCGCTGAAATTCATGAACAGCAAACACAAATTGGGATTGACGCTGATTGGATTTACACCGCTTCGGTTGGTGGGACTCAGGCAGGATTAGTACTTGGTACCAAAGCACTTGGGATGAAACTTAAACCTTATGGATGTGCGCCGATCCATTGGGAAGGGAAGATAGATCGGATGCGCGATGCAGCAAATACGGCTGCTTCTATTCTAAAACTCGATGCCCAAATCATTGACTCAGATATTCAAAATACCGATAATTATATTGGAAAAGCTTACGGATACCTTACGCCAGAGTGCATCTCCGCTCTCAAATTGGTAGCAAGCACAGAAGGCATAATCCTTGACCCTGTTTACACTGCTAAAGCAATGGCATGTCTTATTGAACATATCAAACAGGGTAGGTTTGATTCAAACGAGACTGTTATCTTCCTGCATACCGGTGGTACGCCAGCACTGTTTGCATATCATGACGAGTTATATGAAAGCGATTTATAGTAAAATCTATAATTAACTATAGTTTGGACAATTCTTGGCTCATAAGAGTAGAGTTTTAACGGAAAATCTATTTTTCTTAGCGTTTCGCATATCAGTAGAACACAGTTAAAAATACAGCACTCCAGCGGAGTGCTATGTTTATAGAAAACGTTTGAGACAGATTCTCGCACTCCAGCGGAGTGCTATGTGTGATAATCTCACATACCGCTCCGCTGGAGCGGAGATGTCGGTTCGGACTGCGGCTATAAACATATTGCTCCGCTGGAGCAAAGAAGGGTTCCATTTTGTCCGTTATACATTATAAGTGATAGTGCAATTTTGACTAACTTAGGTATAGGTAAATGCCTTTACATCAAACATCTAAAATTATACTTTTAGTTTTCTTTTTTATCATAGGAACAGTTTTTGCTGAACCCGTTGATTCAGGAACCTATTGGTTTATGGTTGATACCACTCCTGACGCTGATGCACGAGCGTTGTTTAACACTTTAGGCAAACTGTTATCGGAAAAGGGAAAGGTGTCTCAGGAACATATCCATAGCCTTGCAGGTGATCAAGCGACCAAAGATGAAATACAGTCCTTCTTAGATAATATTGGAAACACGCGCGGAGAAATAGAGAGTCTCATCTTTCTCTATCACGGAGAAGTTTCCAAACCACGTAGTGGAAACGCGATGCACTTTTCAACACAGTCAGAAGAAACCATCCAAGATTCTGTTTTAAATCAATGGTTACAGGGAATAGGTGTGGATCGTTTGCTCGTAATCGTTGATGGTTACGCATACGATGAGAGTCTTACCATCTATTATGCCAATAGAGAAACTCTCGGCACTGCAGCGTTAAACGTTATCCAGTCGTCTGAGGCAATAGGTAAGAATGCTTTTCTTAAGGCACTAATTGATGCCTTGTCGGAAGAAAAAATAGACACAGATGATAACAGACACATTAGTATTATAGAGATATATCAGCATTTACAGACGGATGCAGCTTTTGAACGCGCAATTTTTGCACCCACGGGGGACGTTGAAGAAACGGTAATGAAAATCAGTCCTGCCATTAAAGTTACTACATTTCCAGTGGGAGCTCAGATTCTACTAAATGAAAAAGAAAGTGGACTGACCCCGAAGCTTTTTACGGACAACTTACAGCCAGGAACCTATACTGTCTCTGTGAGAAAAGCGGGCTATAATAGTCCAGAGGCTAAAACTGCTGAATTGAAGTTAACACAAGGCGAAGTTGTAAATTTTGCTTGGTCACTCAAACCGATTTCAGTTTTCGGTACTGTTTCCGGTCCCTCTGATGTGGCTGTTGTTGGCGCACAAGTTTCAATTGATGGCACCGAATATGTTGCACCTGTCCAGGAAGATGGTACCTATACATTTCAGGATTGGGAAACCTCAAATTTGTTAACACCTGCAACGGATTACACGCTTTACGCAAAGCAAGGAGACCTCTACCACGGTTCAGCAACTTTCACGTTCGGTGGCTATACTGCAATAGAACAACCGCTTCAGTTGGTTAAAAAGACATGGTTCGAGATAGCAGAACTTGAATTTAGCCGAAATGATCACCAAAAAGCGGTAACAGCTTTTGAAAATGGAATTAAGTTGACGACAGATTTTCCACCGATGTCGGAAGATTTGACGGTTTTGTTGTTTACTACCTTCGCCGATGCTATTGATCGTTCAGCGGTGCAGGACGTAAATTATTTTGTTGCCACAGCAAAGTTAGCGGAAGCATACCAGCAACCGGAACTCGTCAAAAAGTATTGGAAACTGGTAAAAATGAAAGCTGAAAAAGGGAGTTCTGATGCCAAATTAGCTGGGCAGCGTCTGTGGCAACTAAATCCTTGGCGGAATATCGTCAATATCGGCATAGCCTGTCTGTTGGTTCTTATAATTGCCTCTGGTATATGGACATTCTACCGCTACCAAAAATCTAAACAAACAGAGACAGAAGCAGATGCATGAAAACCCTCCTAATATACTCTGGATATGTAGCGACCAACAAAGATTTGATACCCTCGGTTGCTACGGAAATGCTTATGTACAAACACCGAATTTAGACAATCTTGCGCAGGAAGGCGTACTTTTTGAACACGCGTATTCGCAAAGTCCTGTTTGCACCCCAAGCAGAGCAAGTTTTCTCACTGGACGATACCCACGCACAACACGATGTCGGCAAAATGGGCAGGCAATCCCACCAGATGAAGTGCTTGTGACAAAACTACTCCAAGACGCTGGCTACATAAATGGATTGGCAGGTAAACTTCACCTTGCCCCGTGCAATCCACGCGTTTGCAAGGGAACAGAACAACGGATTGACGATGGATATGATCAATTCTTCTGGTCACACGATCCCGCAGATGCATGGGCAACCCACGATTATATTCAGTGGTTGACAGATAAAGGATTGCGCCGAGACAGCACACCGTTTGCCGATTCAAAATACGTCAGAGTGATTCCATCAGAGGAACACAGTCAAACGACATGGAGCGTTGAACGGGCGATGTCATTCATCAACAGTGCGTCACGATTTAAGCAACCGTGGCTTTTTTCGGTGAATATGTTCGATCCACATCATGCGTTCGACCCGCCCGTAGCAGCGTTAGAAAGGTACCGTGATTTATTAGACGATATTCCATTACCGAACTATGTTGAAGGAGAGCTGGACAATAAACCGATTTGGCAGCAGATTGACCATAGCGGTGCGTATGGCGGAAAATCGGGGTATCCTTACAAAGAAATGAGCGAATCAGACCACCGTTGGGTGACAGCCGCGTATTGGACAATGATCGACGTAATAGATACGCAAGTCGGGCGATTGCTTGAGTTTTTAGAGGAGACCGGACAGCGAGAGAACACGATTGTTATCTTCACCTCTGACCACGGGGAAATGCTCGGTGATCACGGCATCTATCTGAAGGGACCTTATTTCTATGAACCCGCTATCTGTGTGCCGTTAATTATCTCTGGACCGGGCATGTTAAACAACGGTGCGCGTTCTGATGCGCTCGTGGAATTGGTGGATATTGCACCGACACTCCTGGAAGCAAGCGGTTTGGAGCGTTACCCCGGCATGCAAGGGCAAAGTTTACTACCGATGCTAACAGACGAAAAAAGTCTGGATTCGCATCGAGACGATATTTATTGTGAATATTATAACGCGATGGGTTGGCATCGTGAACCCACTGCGAACGCGACGATGGTACGGAGTGAACGGTACAAGTTGGTTGTTCCACACGGCACAGGTGGCGGTGAGCTTTACGATTTAGCAGAAGATCCGAAAGAGACACACAATCTTTGGGATAATTCTGATTATGTAGATGTCAAATTGGAAATGCAAGAGAGGCTTATTCATCGAATGGCATGGACAGTGGACCCGCTTCCTGAACGTCAAGCACCGTGGTAATCATAGAACATATTTGTAGCACGGGGAATGCCATTAAGGCATTCATACCGTTGATTTCACTGTTAGTTTGCGCCCTCACAAGCACAATCTAACAGATTGTGTTACAAAGGTGGCAACTTAGGTAAAAATAGGGAAGTTAAAATTGAAGTATCTTCAGCAATTATCAAGATTCGTCCCACTACAATTCATTCGGTTACGATTAAAACAGGCATTACTAATCTATGTCCTCTTTGCCTGCTGGCTTGCAATAGGTTTAGATGCAAACGCTGACAATGTCTTAGCGCGATGGGATCAGCAACTCTTTGACCGTATCTACGATGCACCGCCGCGGAGCGAACCGATGTGGACAGTTATGGAAGGGACCTCAGAGTTTGGACATTACCGATCAGTCATGGGATTATCTATTTTGCTTATGGCGTACGGAGATGAGGAGCATCAAAACACAGGACGATTGTTGTCCTCCGCATACTTAAGCACAGGTGTTATAACTTATGGAATAAAGCAGTTAGTTAGAAGAAAGAGACCCCTTGATGATATGCTTGGGAATCCATCCATGCCATCAGGACACGCATCTATTGCATTTAGTGCCGCAACGATTCTTGGCTATCAGTATCCGAAGTGGCGAATTCCGCTATACATCGGCGCGGGATTGGTAGGTTTTTCGCGTATCTATCTTGGGCGACACTATACTTCGGATGTGTTAACAGGTGCAGCCATCGGCACAATGATGGGAATGATAGTCTGGCATAATCGTGTGACGTTGTTGCAATGGAAATTTTGAATATACATAAACATCTTCTAATACTAAATTATAGTAGATTTTACAATTAACTGGACATTTTGATTAGTAGAAGGGAACTCCGATTCCCGACTATCAAAGTGTTTCGTCGCGATTCGGAGATCGCTCCTACAGAAATATGTAAACATATTTTCATAATTTACTATAATCTGATTAGAAGACCTCTGATGGAGTCAGTATAACAATTGGCAATTTCAACATAAGGCGTGTATGATTAAAACCAAATTCCGTTCAATCAATTCTTCTACGCTGATATAGAAACCACTCTACAACACTTAAAATAACTGCCAGAAACACCAAGTATATCCAAGGCGGATAACGGAAAAAGGAACCGCTCCCTAAAACATCTGATTCTACTAACAGATTTTCAATTCCATTAGCAATACTAATATGGGATTCTGTCTCACTTGCAAGATTGACTGCCCATAACTGTTTCTGTTCATCTGTTTCTTCACTTTCGTTATTGACTGTAGATTCATCTCCATTTTCAGCTGCTGGTTTATCTGAGAAAGTCAATTCGTAAAAACCGGCATGTAGAGTCTGATCAAAGAGTATTTCATCACTTTCAACGGCAACGTCCCATGTTTTGTCTCCTGGACCGTTTACTTTTAGGATTTTTTTCGGATTTTCGGATGGTGTATCTTCTTGCGAATCTATCTTATAGCGGAGCACTTCACCTGTCTGGAGATGATTTTCCTGTACACCTTCACTCTGTTGAAACCACTGGATCGTATTCGCGATGATAACAGGAAATGCAATGCGTAATGGTAGGTCCGATTCAAGTATGTTAATCGCAGCAAAGACAATTTTTCGCTTCGGCGTAACATCAACGAACAATATAGGGGACTCGAACGAACGCGCAAGAATCTGTGCAGTGGAAGGGGGTGTGACCTCGTATGCCTCGCCAATTAGCACATTCTCCAAATGAACGTGGCGTAGAATCGGATGTGTTCGTTCCCAATCGGTGATAATAGGCGTTTCAAGTGCTTCTCCGATGTGCCACGTCGCAATAGGGTTGTTTGCGCTTTCATCAGGCGGATTGGTGGCTTGGGAAGGATAGATGAACATATAATTCCCATCTCCAAGTCTCGTTGGATTGAACCGATCAAATACTACAACCTGAGCCTCTTTAGCATTAGACTCATATTCTGCAGGAGTCATAATACTCAGGTTTAACTTTTCATCAACGGAAAGGACTTTTTGTAGAAATGGGTTCTCGTTTGTTACCAGCAAAACAGAGATGAGTTCACGTTTCGGTAAGGTTGCATAAGCAACATTGTCAGTAGGCAGCACGTCTGTGACATCTAACACTGCTTTTAGTTCTCCACCTTCAAAAGTAAAATTACTGAAAATTTCAGATTTTTTCTCTCCAGGGGCAAGTGTATAGGGACGAACATCAAAGAGACTCTCGTTAAAATAGAGTTCTACACTACACCTCTTTTCTTTATCAGACGCGTTAACAACAGTCAGCAGTGTTTCATAATCGAAAGCGTTAACGATACTTTTTCGAACTCGAAATTGGGTGATGCCAACGTTATCGCTGTCTTCACCTATTCTGATAAGATGTAGTTTGATCTTTTCTTCTTGAATCGATTCTTCTTCGGCTGTTGTGTCTTGTGGCAGAGATTTTTGAAATTTTTCAAGTGTTTCCTCGGAAACAGATTGAAAGTCGCTGAGTATAATAATTTCTGGGTTCGGTTTCGTTTGTGCGACATCAAATGCTAAGTCTACCGCAGGCTTTAGGTCTGTTTTTATGTCAGTTGGTTTAATGGATTCAATTGCTTGTCGTAGTGTTTTTTGATGATTGGTAAAAGGTGCCCGAATTGTGGGGCGTGTGTGACAACTAATGACTGACATTTCATCCATAAACCGCAGCCCTTTTACCATCTGTAATGCACTTTGCTTTGCGGAATCTAAACGAGATTCAGAGGAAGGATTATCCGTGTCGAGATTCAGGACTGCATTCATGCTTGCGGAGTGATCTATAATCAAGATAAGCTGTCGTGCGGATTTTGTTATGAATGCAAACTGTGGTCGCGCAATAGCAAGCACTAAGAGCGCGAGAAATAACAATTGAAGTAGTAATGATAGTAGATGTTTGAGTCTTTGAAATAGAGATGTGGTTTGTCTCTCTTTGAAAAGTTGTTCCCAAAACATCAGCGTAGAGACAGGTTCACGTCTACGCCGCAATTTTAGAATATATAAAGCGATTATAGGGATAGCAAGACCGAATAGAAATAGGGAGGTGGGAGTTAAAAAATTCATCAATCAATTTCTGCCGGACAACGTTTAGTTAAAATTGATCCGTCAAGATACAAAACCGCCCATTCGGAAAATACGTAGGATGAGTTCTTCAAAGGGGGCTTTAGTCATTGTCCGTACAAGACTGATCTCTCGTTGTGTACAATATCGGTCGAGGTCATCACAATATTTTTTGAAAAGAGTCTGGTAGCGTTTTATGTGATTTTCGTTAATAGTAACAGGTCGGAGTTGGTCCGTTTCAACGTCAACGAGATGGTAGTCGCCCAGCAGGTTGGGTTCTGCCTCTTTTTCGTCAATAATATGAATGACGAATAGATCATGTTTTTGAAATTTTAACATATTCAGACCGGCAGTAAACCCTTTTGGATCAAAGAGATCGGAAATTAGCACGACTAACCCACGCCGTTTTGTCATGTGGACAAAATTATGAAATGCGCTTTCCAGATCAGTTTCTCCACTACCATCAATTTGATCAAGAAAATTGAGGACGGTAAAGATTTTTCCTTTTCCACGTTCGGTAGGCAGCCGATTCATGTCAGTGGTGTTAAAAGCCGTAATCCCAATGCGGTCAAGATTGGATAACCCGATATAAGCGAGTGCTGCGGCGACACGTTTGGCATAAATTAGTTTTGGTAATTCCCCGTAGGTCATGGATTGGCTTGCATCCACAAGGAAATAGATGTGCAAATCCTCGCGTTCTTCGTAGAGTTTCAGTAAAAGTTCATCTAACCTTGCGAAAGCGTTCCAATCAATATAGCGAAAATCGTCACCAGCAGTGTAGTTACGGTAATCAGCAAATTCTACACTGACACCGCGACGTGTGCTGCGGCGTTCTGCCTTGATTCGTCCAGCAAAAATTTTCTTTGAGACAATATAGAGGTATTCAAGCTTTTTAAGAAAGTCGCTATCAAATGCAGATTCTGTTTCGTTCATGGGAAAACCTCGCGGTATTTAGAATAACCTGCTGGGTGTTATTCTAACTCTCTGCTTGATTTACTTGAGAGAAATTGCTATAAAAGAGTTAATCAATTACTTCCAACAGGTGTTGGATGATTCCGTCGGGGTCAATACCTTCAGCTTCGCCTTCAAAACTGAGAATAAGACGATGCCGCAGACTTGGCAATGCGACAGCTTGAATGTCTTCACGGGCGACGTTATATCTACCATCAAGGATTGCGCGCACCTTACTTGCAAGAATCAGAGCTTGCGCGCCACGAGGACTTGAACCGTAGCGAACATATTTTTTCGTCCGTTCCGGCGCATCTTCTACTTCGGGGTGTGTTCCCATAACAATTCGTAAGGCGTATTTTCGAACGTCTTCAGCGACGAGGATGTCCCGAACAATCTGCTCCAGTTCATTAATAGATTCTCCATCACAGACCTTGCCGACAGCAGGCATTTCCCGTTTTGTCGTGCGTTCCATAACCATGTCAAGTTCATCAAGGCTTGGGAATTCAACTTTGAGTTTGAAAAAGAAGCGGTCAAGTTGTGCCTCTGGTAAAGGATATGTTCCTTCCATTTCTAATGGGTTTTGGGTTGCCATCACGAAGAAAGGTAAATCTAAGGAGCGATGTTGTCCGGCAACGGTGACAGATTTTTCCTGCATTGCCTCAAGTAAGGCAGATTGTGTTTTGGGGGTTGCCCGGTTGATTTCGTCAGCGAGGACAAGATTGGCAAAGACAGGGCCGGGTTGAAATTCAAAAAATTTACGCCCATCTTCATCTTCTGCTACAACGGTGGTACCTACGATGTCAGCAGGCATGAGATCAGGAGTGAATTGAATTCGAGAAAATTCGAGGTCAAGCACTTCATGTAGTGTTCGTATAAGAAGCGTTTTACCTAAGCCGGGAACGCCTTCCAATAGCGCATGCCCTCCCGTCATCAAGCAAATTAGAACGCCTTCAATAATCTCCTTTTGACCAACAATCCGCTTAGAGACCTCTTCTTGTATTTTTAGGAAAGTCTCGCGAAATTCTTCATGTTTTTGTTCAACTTGTTCGGACATATAACCCTCTAATCGTAGTGGCATAAAGACATTAAATCACCGCAAAGACATATAATCTCTGCGGTGATTTACATAAAAACTCGGTTTACTCATCAGTCGGTTTAATCGATTCAAAATAACGTTTTACGTAGAACTTATATCCAAGCGGAATCTGTTCTTGGGTAAGTGCATCTTCAGAAAGTTTCTGATACTTCATATAGGCATCTTTATAACTGAGAGCAGATTCTTGCCCTTCCGCCGATGCTTTAGAGGTTTGAACGGTGGAACTGCCTTCGCCTTGAACACCCGTGAGCTGTTCAAGATTAAGGGTAGAATCGAGGGAAGTGAGATCACCTTGTTGGGTTTTGGAAGTTTTATTACCAGCACCTTCATTGGGTTTGTTAGATAACCTTTGTGTCAAACCAGTAGCAGGATTAGTTCCTTTGCTGTTGCAAGCACCTGCAATACCGGCTTTGCACGCTTCACATTCGGACAGCAATTCTGCCAACTTTTGATTTCTACTCTTGAGGAGGTCAAAATCACGTATTTTTTTACTTGAAGTCCCCAAACCTTTTTGAGCACCTTCGGCATCGTTTCCTTCAAGTGATTCCCCTGCACCAGATAACCCGCTCCCAAGTCCGTCAAGATCGGTATCTTTGAGACTTTTGCCAGCGCGTTTGAGTTCGTCGGACAGGTTCTGGCGTTTTTCTTGGTCATACTTCGGGACATCTGCTGCCACTTTGTCAAGTTTGTCAGCTGCTTTTTGATAATCACCGCGTTTCAACTGTTGTCCAAATTCGCCGAGGATAGGATTACCGATGAACTGTTGACCGAGTCCCTTCATGAGTTCTTCCTGCTGTGCCATTTTGCGGGGATCAGTTTTCGTTTTCAACAGCGCCTCTAATTCTGTCATCCTTTTAAGAGCTTCCTTCGGTTTAGTCTGCGGTTTCTTTAATTCAAGTGTTCTTTCCTCAATTTCTTTCAATATTTCTTTGAGTTCCTCGTCCTTGTTCAGTTCAGCGTCTTTCTTTGCTTCTTCAATTTTTTTCAAAAATGGATCGGTTTGCGCTGCGATTTCTGGTGAAAAGTCAATTTCCGTTGAAGTCGCTGGTGGCGCGAAGAACTCTACAAACGAAAAAGTAATGAGAAATACTGCCACAATAACAATAAATTTGGTTTCACGTGGGACAGTGTATCGCGCAACCTTTTTAATGGGCACTGCTGCTAATCTTTTTGAAGTATCTTGAAGTTGAAGCGCAGTTAACGTCTCATTGGTTTTACGCTGAATCTGTTCCAGACCGCTTACAACACGGTCCTTAAGAGACGCGTCTATGTCAATTGCCCGGGCTGCTTCGTGTAGATTGACCGGACGAATAAGGCGGACAATCAGAGCGATAACTGCTATACCACCTGCAATGCAAAGGAATACAAGTGGTGGTATGTTAAATGCGGTAACGAGACTATCAACGATAACTGCCGGCACACACACTAAAAGCCCATATAATAGAAACATCGCGAGCGTTTGAAAATATCCTTGCACGTTCAAACGGCGGCGGACATGACGAATCTTTTCAAGAATCAATTTTTCCTGCATGAAGTATATCTCCTTTTGACCATAGTTCAATCTAAAATAGGATATTCCCTTGGTTTAACGTTATTTACCACGTTTTTTGAGAAAACCATCACATTCTGAGCTGTTCTCCGAGTTTGTTAATAGTGTACTATATTATTACATTATATGTCAAGCCCTTTTAACATCTTTTCAAATGTTATTTTTCATTTGGCCATCTATTTTCCAACATGACATCTCTCACGACTTTATCCCAATCCCATAGGAGCACGGTGCCATCTTGAGAACCGCTTGCAAGGACTTTACCGTCATGTGAGAACAATAGGGTTTCTATCGGCTCTGTGTGTCCGGGAAGGGATAGGAGTTTTTTACCTGTTTCTATGTCAATTAAATCAATTTGGTCTATGCAAAACGAAAAGATGCGTCCAACACTGGCAACAAGGAGGATACCACCGTCAGGTGAAATTGCCAGTGCCTTACCTTTTGCCCCCTCAAGAGAGTGAGAATAGGATCCCTTAATTGTGCCAGTGTCAATATTTCGCACCAATGCTCCAGAAGTTAAATTCCATAAAGAGATGTTGCCGAATTCTTTAGTTGCCAGAAGTTTATTGTCAAATGAAAGAGCTAATGCGTCAGCATCTGTTCCGAAATTATGAAGTTCTTTCCGAGTATGAACATTCCACACCTTAGTTGCATCAGACCTATCAGAGTAAACAAATTTAGTGCCATCAGGTGAGAATGCTAATAGATCATATTGGTGTGAACCTCTTATCGCAAAATGGAACATTTTATTGCCAGTTTCCACGTTCCATATATAGATCCCATCATGACGGCCTCTGCCAGAAGACATCCCACCACTTGTCCATGATATTATCCCTTCCGAAGAGAGAGTTGCAAGCATTTTGTTATCGGGTGAGAAAGCCATTCTCCCGAATGTCTGCATTAGCGGTGGAAGTTCTTTTCCAGTATTCAGATCCCACATTTGGATTTTCTCGTTCTCCTGTCCTTGATAGTAGGTTTCTGTTTTCCAATTTTCCTCTGCATTAAATGCAATTATACCTTGAACAGGATGACAGGCAAGGTGTGTGCCATCAGGGGATAATGCAATTGCATGTGCTAACTTCTGCTGCCCATCAGTGAAATCGGCAAGTTTATTTCCCGTTTTTAGATCGTATTTCTGTGCAGTGTTGTTAAACATAGCGGTGGATAATGTTGTGTTGTCTGTAGAGAACGCCATGGTCCTTACCCACTCTGTAAAGCCGGTTGCCAAAGTAGATATTTTTTCTCCGGTGTTTGGGTTCCAAAAGCGGACTGCTCCATCAGCACTTCCGCTTGCAAGTGTTTTACCGTCGGGTGCAAAGGCAAGTGCAAGAATACCGTTTGTATGGCCTTTGAGTGTTGAACGTTCACGCTTTTTGCGCACGTTCCATACTCGGATGGTGCCATCTGTATCGCCGCTTGCGACAGTATTACCATCTTTTGAGAATGCAACGGCAGTTATCCATCCTGTGTGTCCTTTTAAAGTGGTACGTTTACTACGACGTTTCGTATTCCATAATCGTACTGTCATATCTTCGCTTCCACTTGCGAAGGTTTTGCCATCTGGTGAGAATGCCAATGCGCGAATACCTCGTGCCTTTTTTGACCAAGGCCAAAAGGGTTTATGTCCTCTCATTTTGGCTTCTCGCCCACCTGTGAATGTATCCCATAACCATATTTCGCCATTAATCCCGCCATGGAACTTGCCAACTCCATAACCCCGTGCGAAGATACGTCCATCTTGTGTTAATGCCAACACATTACCCTCAAAATCCTGGTCACTATAACGCTCAGCTAATTTCCTACCTGTCATCAAATCCCAATAGATTATATCACCAAAATGACTTACGCTAATAAGTGTTGTCCCAGTTTTTGAGAATGCTAATGCAAAAACTGAATGTATCGGTATATCAACATTCTGCCAATGGCAAACCGGTAATGTAAGCGGCGGAAGTTCAGTACGAGTTTCCAAATTCCATAATTGAATAATTGGTCTCAAATACCCACCACATGCAAGAATACGGTTGTCGGTGGAAAACGCTATAGCACTAACCTGACCGATAATTTTATTTGGTAAATCTATTTTTGCACCGTTAGCAACATCGTATAACCATAAACCGACATCGCTTCCAACAGCGAGTAACTTACCATCCGGCGAAAACCGCATGACGTTGATACCACCTTTACCAAGGCGTGCAATTGCACCTTCAGGTAGTCCTGTCCGTGTTTCATGTTGATGAAAAACTCGTGGATAGGGTGACGGTCTATGTTTTGGATATAGTAATTCTTCATTATTCAGACTATTATTGTTAGCGAATATCTTTTTTTGGATAGGAGACACATCTTGCACTGGATTGTGTTTTAGATAGAGCAATTTTAGGTTCTTAAGGTTTTCAATCGGTTTTATATTGTGAATACGATTACGTTCAAGTCCAAGGTGTGTGAGTTGTGTCAATCCGGCAAGCGGCGTAACGTCTTCAATTTGATTACCGTTAAGTCGTAAATCTTTCAGTTGTGTTAGCCCCGCAAGCGGTGAAATATCACTGATGTTGTTTTGATAAAGCTCCAATTTTTCAAGTTTTGTCATACCACTTAGCGGTGTGATGTCTTGAATTTGATTCCGATAGAGTTTTAATGTCCGCAGTTCAGTTAATCCTGTGAGTGGTGAAATGTCGCTGATATTAGAATCATAAAATTCTAATGATGTAAGTTGTGTCAATGGTGCAAGAGATTCGATCTCAGGCGGTGGAACTTGAAACTTTAATGATGTAAGTTGTGTCAGTTCACTAAGGGGTGAGATGTCTGGAAGTGGATCACGGAATTCTAACGCCTTGAGGTTTTTCAAATTTGCCAGCGGCGAAATATCACTGAGTGGGTTTTCATAAAACCATAATTCAGTTAATTCTGTTAACCCCGCAAGTGGTGCAAGATCGCTGATGAAATTTTTACTGATACTTAATTTTTTAAGTTGTGTGAGTCCTGCAAGTGGCGAAATATCACTGATATTATTATCAGTGAGTCGTAAGTCCGTTACATTTTTTAAATTAGCGAGTGGTGAAATGTCACTTAGTGGATTGCTATAGAGAGATAATTTTGTAAGCTGTGTTAATCCAGCAAGTGGTCTAATGTCAGTGATCGAATTATCCGAGATTGTTAATTCTGTCAGTTGCGTCAAATTTGCAAGGGGTGAGAGATCTCGAACATAGCCGCGTAAGAAAGTTAACGTTTTCAGTTGTGTCAAATTGGCAAGCGGTGAGAGAGCCGAGATGCTATTATCATAGATATCCAATGTCTGTAGGTTAGTAAGTTTCGCGAGAGGTGAAATATCACTGATATCATAAGCGTGTGTTAGCCTTAAGGATATTAATCCAGTTGCTTTTTCCAATCCTGTTAGATCAAGTATTTTGGGTTTTGACCAATCAAGCTCCAGTTCTGTTAATTCTTTTAACCTTTTTTCTGGAACAGGTTCGTCTTCCACTAAATCCAAAGCATATCTGATTTTTTTGGCTAAACTTTCATCCGGTATGTTAACGTATTCCGAAGACTGATCCGGTTGTGAACAACTGAGAAAAACAGCAAGAATTATAGGAAGCATATATAAATGTTTCATAAATCAATATCCTATTCCTGATTCTCAAATGAATTGAATACTTCCAAATCATCAAAAGACTTGCCCTCAGCATCAGTAATCCGCAGATAGAATCCCGACCCTCTGCTCTCTTCGCACACCTTGATGAGAATGCTATTTTTTCCTGGAGAGAGCGTCACAGGAATAATATCTCTATCAATATCTGTAGCATAGGTTCTTGTGTGTGCATGCACTTCTATACCGTTTACCCATACTTTACCTTGGTCATCGGAGTCAAAACGGAATTCAACTTCACGTTCATCTGGAGAATGGACAGTTGTGAATGCATACGCAACACTCCATTCAACGTTAGGTAGAATACGGATATAGCCGTCTATGAAATCATCTGAAGATTTTTGCCAACTTACTTGTCCATTTTTCCCATCGTATTTTACGGTGGTATCAATCTGCGGTAAGTTTTCGGGAATGTATTTCGTATTAAATCCGATTCTATCAACATTATCAAATGGTCCGAGAATCATCCATGTATCTTCAGTCATAAAGCCTGTTTTTTGGATAAGTGCTTCTGCTTTTTCATGCTGGTTATTTGCTTGATAGAATTGGGCTAAAGCCATCATAGTATTTAATTGTGCAGGAAGATCTAATTCCGAAACATCAATTAGGTTATTTAACATGTCCACATATCCATCTTTGTCGTTGATATATTTTCCTGCTTCAACAATCCTTGCGAACATGTCTCGCTCTGTATATTCATAATACCCCGAGTTTAGAAAACCATGGATGCGTTGGAAAGCGTTTTCATACATCTCATTGATGAGAAGTGCATGTGCAAAGGTAATCTTATATCTTGTAGCCGATAACATATAGAATGCGTTTTCTGCCAATTCCAACGCTTTTTCAGGAAATAGATTTTTCCTAAGCAGTTCTTCAGCAAGATTGCGATATGCAGCTGCACGATTTTCCCTGTCAACCTCTTTTATTCGGATGTTAATCCACTGTATATAGGCAAGTTCGGCTTTTTCTGTCTCACCAGCATTTTTATAAGCATCACCTAATAGTTCGTGTAGAACAGAACTTCCTTCCATTCTTGGTTTCAATTTTTCAAGGAGCGTAATGAATTCTTGTACTGCATCTCTCTTAGCGTATAGTTTCCAGAGGTCACTAATTGCATCGTTCTGTTCACCCTGTGTTAGATCTATCTCTAAAGCACGCATATATATATTTTCTGCTTCTGGAATTCTACCGGTTTTGATATATATTTCAGCAAGATAACGGAACGTTTCGTAGTAGTTTGTTCCTTGAGAGAGTGCCTTTTCATAAGCAATTGCTGCTTTTGCCAGTTGTTCCTCACTGGTCAAGGCAGAAATGGGGCAAATGTATGCTGTCAGTTGTGAATTGCCTACCAGTCTACCATCATTACGATTTGGTGACATATCCGAAATGATTTTGTCTGTTACTTTGTTAAATTTCCAATATCCGACTAAACCGGGTTCATCGCCCTTAAGTTCGGTGATCATATCCAATCGGATGTCGGCATCAGTGCGGACAATGTTCCAGATACGCACATCGTCAATTTGCCCGACAAAAGGAGATTGAGCAGGCCTATTCTCATGTGACCATCCAATACGTAATGGGAGTTGACTTCTGTAAATTCTTTTTCTCCATTTAAAATCTCGATTGCTGACTTCAATTCCATTAATATAAAGTTTCATGTAATTCTTTTCTGCGTCAATAACACCGGCTATATGCGTCCAGGTGTTATGTTTGATGATACCACCTGGAGAATAAAGGGATGCTTCACCTTCACCATTAGGAGATGCAGCAAATTGAATTGAACCCCCCTCTTTATAATTCATTATGAAACTTCGATGCGTGATGCGGTTAACCCATGCATCGGTTTTAGATAAAATCGCAGCGTACCTGTTGGGATTACTGGTCGGTCTAATCCACAAGGACACTGTCAACTGGTCCGTAATATTGTTTAAAGTTTCACTGTCCACGATTTCTACATAACTTGATTTTCCATCAAGATCAAGCGCGATATCCATAACCGTGTCGTCAATTTCGGTTAACTTAAGTTTGTTACGTTGAACGGTTTTCTCGCTATTCGCCGCATCTTGTGCGGATATGTCGGTGGAATAACTGAAGGTAAAGACGACAAAAAACAGCAAACAAACTAACATTAAAAAGCTATGTATTCTGTGCATGAAAATACCTCCGTAATCAGGTAATACCATTTCTGACATATAATATCTCTCTTTGTCCCATAAACTTTATTTTATGCCATCGCTTTCGCGCGTTTCAACGCATCTTCAGAAACATTCAACGTCTTTGCGATGTCTTCATCGGTGTGCGAAATAGACATAAACCAGATATGTCCCTCTGGCAGATACAATCCACCATCTAACGTTGCTTCATAAAAATTTCTACGAAACTGACTCTGCTTTTCACCTTCAGCATTCAAACCGAAAAAAGGCATAGGACCAATACCGCCGGTCCGTGCTTGGTCAATACCTAAGCGATCTGTCATCTCTTTATAGCCATCTAACAGTTTTTGTCCCTGTTTCCACATAAAAGCCACACCGTCTTTTGCTTCCAATTCCGCAATCGTTGCAATAGCAGCGGCAACAAGTGAAACCTCTCCGTGGAAGGTCGCGGCGACCCATACGCCAGCAACTTCGTCCATAATTTCCTGCTTGCCGACAACAACGGCAGTGGCAAATCCATTCGCCAACGCCTTTCCAAAAACCGACATATCAGGTGTCACACCGAAATACTCTTGCGCGCCCCCTAAAGCATATCGGAATCCGGTTTTAACTTCATCAAAAATTAACAGGGCATCATTAGAATTTACAACGGATTTCACATTTTCCAAATATCCTTCGGCGGGTAAGTCATGTCCAGAAGGTTCCATAATCAAGCACGCTATTTCACCAGGGTGTTCCTTAAAAAGGTCTTCCAGTGCATCTATATCGTTAAAGCCTACACTCAACGTTGCTTCAGCACTGCCCGGCAAGTGTCCACGAGTATTATGACACCAATCATGCCAACCGTGGTATCCGCACCGAATTACCTTCTCCTTTTCGGTATAGGCGCGAGCAAACTTAAGCGCCCCCGTTGTCGCATCGGAACCACCGACAAAGTAAGCCACCCTATCCGCAGACGGAATAATCTCAACAAGTTTCTCCGCAAGTTCTATCTCTAATGTATGTCCGACGTTATAGACATTGCCACGTTCAAGCGCCTTTGCGACTGTTTCTATCACAGCAGGGTAGGCATGTCCGAGAATCATCGGTCCGTATCCCATCAGATAGTCGATATAGTCATTGCCATCAGCATCCCAAAAATGTGAACCTTTTCCACCAGCAATCATAATCGGTTGCGGCGGATTGCTCTGTTTATGTGGTTGTCCGCCGCCGACTAACGCAGCTTTTGCACGCTCTCGCCACGCCAACGATTTTTCAAAACTTCTTCCCATATTACACACACCTCTACACAATTTGATAGATAGTATACCACAATTTGCGTCTGTCACAACATTTTTTGTTGTAAATCGTACAAATTAATGACATACTATATTGAATTTAGGTTAGATACATATTGACAGAACCGTTCGGTTTTCTGAATATTGTATCACAATCGATCGGATGGCCAAAGCCCTCCTACAAGAGGAGGAAAGTTTCGCAGAATTGAATGAGCTGAAATACCGAGATCATTGGAGGAGATAAAAATGGCAGAAAACCTATTAACTGATGAACAGATGCGGCATTTTATCGTGAACGGTTTTGTTACCGTTAACACTGCATTACCACCAGCATTTCACGATGATGTCTTTGAAAAAACGGCTGTTGTCTTTGATAAGGAAGGCAATCCTGGCAATAATCTTTTACCGAGAATACCAGAAATCCAGAGAGTCTTTGACGATGCAAACGTAAAAGGCGCTTTGACAAGTCTGTTGGGACCAGACTACTATATGCAGCCACATCGGCATCCACACTATAATCCGCCCGGTAGCAAAGGACAAGGTATGCATCAAGACGGTGGCAAGCGCTGGTCACACCATACACGCAGATTGCTTGTTTTCTACTATCCACAAGATACACCAGTCCAACGTGGCCCGACCGGTGTTGTCCCAATCAGTCATTACTTTAGTACACAAGAAGGTTCACAAGTATCCCCTGAACAACCTATTACTGGGAAAGCGGGGACTGTTGCATTCGCGAATTATGACCTATGGCATCGCGCCATGCCGAATCAGACTGGCGAGAGACGTTACATGATGAAGTTCCTCTATGCTCGGATGACAGAACCGCAAGAACCTACGTGGGCAAATAAGGAAACAGAATGGGCAAACGGAACAGCGATTGGACCTGCTGGACACCAGGAGATGTTCAAACATCTTTGGAACTGGCATCTCGGTCCAAAGAACAGTGATACCCCTGATTCTCCAAACGGTGAATCGATATCAGAGTTAATCAGTGCCTTGAACAACACTACTGAATCTGTAGGACTACAGGCTGCATATCAAGTGCCGAAGTTTGGTGAAAAAGCTGTACCTGCCTTAGTACGTTGTCTGCATGAAGAGTCGGATATGACGCGCCGAAACGCGTGTTATGCGCTGAATGCAGTCGGTGCTCCCGCCGTTAATGCATTACAGAGGACTTTGAAAGAAGCTCCTGAACACGCTCGTGCAAATGCCGCAGAGGCACTCGGAGACCTTGGGACGAATGCAGAACCCGCCGTTCCTGCATTGGTTGAGGCATTACAAGATGAATCAGCCAATGTCCGGGTACGCACGATTGAGGCGTTAGGGACAACCAGTCAATCAAGTGCGTTAGCTGTGCCAGGATTGATTAAGGCATTGGAAGAACCGAACGATGGGATTAAACGCAACGCTGTGTTTGCCCTCGCCCGAATTGGTGAGAACGCAGCGGACGCTGTTGAGGGATTAGAAAACTTGCTTTTTCATGAAAATCGTTATGTCCGTGGTGATGCGGTGCATGCGCTTTACCGTATCGGCACACCAGCGGCGAAAGATGTGTTGGTGCGGCACCTCCAGACAACACGATGGTGTCCAATTACTAACCGTGATAGTACGTTTTAAGTTAATTGAGGGGTGTACATAAATAACTCTGATATAAATATGTGCCAAAAGGTAGTCCGCACACGTTCTGTGCCGTTTTCAAGTTGATGTAGTACAATCTGTCCGAAGATTAATTTATTAATTCGGTAATATTTTATTTTTCCAGGCCCGGTGAATCAACGCCAAATACGTTTTTGGTATTTGGCGAGTTCCGTTTCCTAACCGAACTTGTGTAAATCCGACAGAATGAGCGCATGGCGAGTTGATTCACCAGGGAGTGTAAACATATTTTGGATTTCACTATAAAATTTGCCATTAAGATACATAAAAGTATAATTGTGTTGGGTAAGCGGTGAAACAAATATTATGTAGGTAGTTTAGACTAAAGTGCTTTAAATAAGCCCAGATCCTGCAAAGTATCCCATAAGAGTTTTGTAACAGAAGCAATCACAGCGACAACTAAAATTACTTTAATCCATTTGTCTCCCATCTTTACTGCGAAATGGCTGCCGATCCATGCACCTGTAGCATTCCCTATTGCTAAAGTTAAACCTAAGACCCAATTGACCTGCCCTTTGCTAACAAAAATACCTAAAGCGATAATTGTGTAGAAGAAAATTATAAACACCTTGTGCGCGTTGGTAATGACCAGATCCTCGCCATCAAGAATCTGTAAAGTTGCTATAATCAGTAAGCCTGTCCCTATTTGAATAAATCCCCCATAGATACCAACAAAAAAAAGAGCGATGGTAGTGATGATTTTATACTGTGTGCCGCTGGGATTAATTTTTTGATGTAGCCACTCAGTTGGATTAAAAAATGTTAAAAGTAGCATTGTCACCATGACACCTGCAAGAATGGGTTTGAACGCCTTATCCGGTGTTTCAGTTCCGATAAGTGCGCCAATACTCGCGCCTACAACTGCTGGGATTGTAAGTGTAATAGCGTGCCGAAAATTTGAAACACCTTTGCGTCGAAACCCGAAGATTGCACTTAAATTTTGAAAAAAAATCGCCACTCTATTTGTTCCATTTGCTAAACTTGTTGTTTCTGCTCCTATGGGTAGAGACGGAATAGCATAAGGTATTAGGTAGATAAGAGTGGGAACAGTTAACATTGACCCTCCGAATGCCATAGCGTTTATAAAACCAGCACACATCCCGACACCTATAAGCATAAAGAGGTATAATACATCAAGACCGAAAATATCAATTCCCATCCGCGTCTCCTTCTCTGTAAGATGATTTGTGTGAACTATGCTGATATTTGGCGATCCCAATCAATAAAAAGGCAACAAGATTGCCAACGACAATTGCACTGATAAAGCCTGTGATTGCCAAGAAACCTAAGGTCTGAAAAATACCATCCCCAAATGGACATGGCCAATTGTTCGTGAATATCGCTATTCCAGGGATAACCGTTCCGAGTATAAATCCAATACCTCCAGCAATACCAGCAATATTTTGATATTTTTTCAATCCTGATGGATGAAATTCAAACATGTATCTCCTTTCTAAATCTTGTTTTGCTATGCTAACCTAAGTTGCCACCTTTGTAGCATAATCTGTCCGAAGATTAAATAAGTATTTCGCTACTATGTGACAGCTTAGGTTATGCTAATAAAATAGGTGATGTGTGTTTGTAAGCACACACCACCAACACGTGCTTGTAAGCACTCTTACTGTGACGGATACACGCATCCACCATAAGGTGCCCCTTGAATCAAACCTTGCAAATCGTGTTTTGTACTTCGGACGATGCTATGCAATTCCGAGGTACTTATCTCTGCCTTTCACGAGCGCTTCTATTTTTCGGTCAACAACGGAACGTTGCAGCATCCAGAACCCACAGTCTGGATGTACCCACCCCACGCGTCCTGCCCCTAACGTTTTTTCTGCTTTTTCTATGCTTGATGCAACATCGTCAGGTGTTTCAATAGGATTAACTTTCACGTCAATCACGCCGATCCCAAGGGCAATTTCTGAAGACACCTCTTTAAGTGCTTCAAGATCGGCATCAGGACGATGCTGTAATTCTAAAACGAGATGGTCACACCGAAGCATATTCAAGAAGTCAATCAGCGCACGCCAACTCCCTTTCTGAATAACTTGTCCTCCATAGTTGCCAAAGCAGAAATGAACAGCTTTTTCTCCTTCAAACGCATCAAGCACTATATTTATTGCTTCGGCAGCGCGAGGGCCATCTTGAGGATTTCCGGGTATATTTGCCTCATCAATTTGAAGGCATGTACAATCCAGTTCCTGCACTTGTGCAGATAGGACTTCTGCCAATGCAGCGAGTAATGCGTCAAAGTCTCCGTAGTGTTTATCCAATAGTGTCCGAGCAAGCATATACGGACTTGTTACCGTAAACTTGAGATCTCTGCCAGCAACACCCACAGCACGCTCACAATCAGAAACAAGGTTTAGCGATCCCTCACCTAATGCGTTTTCCACAACGCCTGCAGGTTTTGCCCGAAACGACATCGTTTGCATCTGCCGAAACTCGGACCACTCCTGCCGTCCAACTTCTGATCGGACACCCGAAAGGGGGCGAATAAAATAGTCAATCATTCCATTTGTATCAGGATGATTGACATCAAAACGATAGAGTTCACCGTCGGTGGGTAGGTCAATACCGTGTTGCCGTTGTATATCTACTACGACGCGTGTAGCATCAATTAGTGCTTGTTCTGTTGGTGTAGACTGAAGCCATGCTGGAATCGGATAAGACCCCACGGTTGTGGTTAAAATTTCAAGGTCATTTGTTGCGTTTTTCAATTCTCAGATCCTTTTCTGCGATCTCAATCATTTACAAGTTCATAAGATTCAAGTTCAAATTCCGTTTCGACCGGCACTCCACCCCGTGTTTGAGATTGTGTAAATTTTATGATGCCGACATCCGGAGCAAGCCATTTTTGGACAACAGTATTGTCAAGAGAAAAATTCAGAACGTCAGGATCATATACCCAGTGAAATGATTCCTGAATCTGAAACACGTTCTCAAAAGTGCCAGCAGGTACTGTGACCGTCTCCTCAGAAAGCACCTCAAATTCATCAATGCCGCTGTCTAATGGAAAAAGTTCGGGAACCAATTTTGCCTCAAAATTGACATGCCATTTCCGACCTATGAAGAGTGGAAATTTGTACAATGGTATAAATGGGACAAACATCATTGTATCCTCTGAACCGGGAATAATATTCTGGGCATGCTGCACAACGGCAGAAATCTTACCTTCTTCGTCAATAGTATTTCCGAGATAAGAATAGTCGGATATATTTTCCAACCCTTCCGCTGTGTTGGTTTTTTGGAGAACAAAACTCTCGATAGTTTCTCCGCCTTTCAGTTGAATCTGTATAGTATCTATGATTTCAAAGATAATTTGCGTGCCTTCCGCATCTCTGTATCGCCAGATATTTCCTACTGCTAAAGGATAATAGTTGCCGGGTCGAGGCCGCCACACCTGAATATCAAGTGTACTTGTTATCGTTTTTTCACCATCGCTCACTGTAACCTTTATCTGATATTTTCGCTCAGTTTCGGGTGCGTTCCAGATCGCGCCAGAGGCATCTCCCTCAATTTCGCCATCGGTTGTCGACCATGTGTAAGTCAAAATATCATTCTCAAGATCGTTAGCTTGTAGTCGGATAGAGACTTGTTCCCCTGGCAAAACTATCTCCGACTCTGCTTCAAAGACTGAAATCACGGGTGCAAGATTCTTAGGTCCTGTTTCATCGGGACCGCAACCGACTGTAACGGTGATAAGACAGAAACAAAGAAAAATCCAAGCACAACGGACGCTTTTCATGCGTTAAACTCCTTGCCACGTAACACTTCTCGAGATTGTGATGTGCCGTTTCCTGTGACATTATAAGCAAATGTGTTCATCAACCTGTCGTTCTCTGACTCATTCGGCGCTGAACCGTGAATGATAAGGGCATTAAAAAATACGCCATCTCCCGCTTCCATTTCCACAGCTACTGCATCCTCGCGTTCCTGATAATGTCCGGGGAGAAACACACCAAACGTCTGTTGTTTACGTTCATGCTCTTGCAGACCCCAATTATGGCTTCCCGGCACAAACTGAATACACCCATTTTCAAGGTTTGCCTCACTAATCGCCAATTGACAATTAATCATAACAGGTTTGTTGTGATCATTTTTCCAATAGGCGTAATCTTGATGCCATGGAATAGCGGTGCCATCGCCGCCAGCTTTCGGGAGCAGTTTGCTGTGATATAGTGAAATATCTGGTCCCATCATCGCTTCCAGTACATCAAGTACCGCATCGGAACGTAGAAGTTTATTAAGCGTAGGGCTTACAAGTTCACTATGCATTAGCTGTTTTATAAGTGGCGGGTGATCAGGATCATCTTCGTAGACTTCCCACGAAATACCTATGCCTTGCGTAGGATTTTCAGCCATACGGTTATGTATATCGTCAACCTCTACCAAGATCCGCGAGATGTCTTCTGCGGAAACGAGACCTTTTTTCAGAAGATATCCGTTTGTTTCATAAAATTGTATCTCTTTATCTGTAATTCCCATGTGGAGTTCCTATAAAATAAGATTTATAGTGAATTATAAACCATATTTAGAAAAAAATCAAGATATTCCTCAAACACTCAGAGTTATTTAGTTTTAGGGTTTTCGGGTAGATTTTATCACAAACGGTAGTGCCACTATTTGCTTATTTTGAGATATTTATTTTTTTGTGTCTGAACCAGGATTTGCAGGATAACCAGATTTTCAGGATTTCGCTTATCAAAGGTGTTTTCTAATGATTGAACCCTATGTGTGTCCTATCAGACAGGTCCAACTTTCACAAAAACGCTTGATAGCTCAAACTCTTATCTTGGTAATCCTATAATCCTGTCCATCCTGGTTCAGACAATAACAATGATGCGACTAAAACATCTGTCCATGCTGATTCAAAACCTAAACTCACAGTTAACATTATAAAATGAGAATTTATAAAACTAAATAATCCTGCAACACTCTTATGGAAGGGTTTGGAAATATACTTTATTCCAGTACTTGCTTTCAAACACTGAAAACGTAATATTAAACATCTATTCTAACCTAAGTTGCCACCTATAAGATTTTAGACACACAAACGTCATTTTTAATAGAGAATAGTTCGTTATAGGTGAAATATTGTAGAGCAAACTGTCAGTTTGCGGACTAAAATGCACAATCTAACAGATTATGCTACAAGGTAGCAACTTGGGTTATTCTACTTTATGTAACTAAACGTTTTGCAACGGAAAATAGTTTACTTCTATTGCAAATGATGCTACAATACCGAACATAAGCTATTAATAAAATGGACATCCTGATGGACTACACACTTGAAAATTGCCAAAAAATTGTAGACGACTGGGTTAACACGCTTGGTGTGCGTTATTTTTCTGAATTAACCAATACTGCTATTCTCATGGAAGAGGTAGGCGAGTTAGCAAGAATTATGGCGCGCCAATATGGGGAACAGAGTTTTAAAGAAAATGAGACAGATTTGGATATTGCTGAAGAAATGGCGGACATCCTGTTTGTCCTCCTCTGTTTAGCAAATCAAACAGGAGTTCAGCTTGAAGAAGCGTTCAAAAAATCAATATTGAAAAAAACAGACCGAGATAAGGAACGGCATATCAAAAATCCGAAGCTTCAAGAAGATAGTGGGAATTGAAATAATGTTTAATAAACGGTTTCAGTTATTAGCGGTAACCTTACTTTTTGCGCTCAGTGGTTGTGCTATCTTTCCAAATACACAGTCCAGCTCACCAGTAATTGTTGATCCATTGATTGAACGGAATCGGCAATGGCGCGAACACGTTGTGGCTGGTAATACTGCACTGCAACAAGGACATCTACGAGATGCGCTTGATGCCTATCAAGCCGCTGTAAAAATCCGTCCGAATTCAAACGGAATCCAGTATAAAATAGCGGAAATTCACTTTCAGCTTGAGGAATATGAAACTGCACGGGATGCATTTGTCGCTTTTCTTGCCTTAGAACCAAACCATATTGATGCACTTAACTATGTTGGATACATTTTTGAAAAACTGAATAACTATGAAAGCGCTGCACAATACTATGAGCGAGTCCTCAACATTTCCAAAGAGAATCTTTATGCGTTAAATCACCTCGGTTTAGCCTATAAACAGTTAAACCGGCTTGATGAAGCTGAAGCACAACTCCGAAAGGCGTTGGCACTTGATCCAAACTGCAATAGTCCAGATTGTAAAAATCTGCATAATTACTTGGCTTTAATCCATCTGCAGCGAGGCGAAGTCGGTGAGGCTATCGCAGAGCTGCGGGAATCAATACGGTTGTTTCCAAACGAAATCTGGGCACGGCAACGACTCGGTTCACTCTATGAGGACCACCAACGTTATTTTGAAGCACAACTTCAATATCAGCAACTCTTGCAAGTTGACTCCGACAATCTACTTGCTGTGACGCGGTTACAAGCATTAGCGCAACTGACTCCTACGCCGATTCAAGCTGTAACAATACCGCCTGTTCCCATCCTCAATCCTGACGTTTCCCAAATCATCGCCAATGCACCTACCGCAAACGATTATCCAAACGCGGATGTGATTATCCTATTCAACCATTTCAGCCATGATGTTTTGCCGACTGGGCAGTCGCGTTATACTACACATCAAGTTGTTAAAATTTTAACCGAAAGAGGAATACAAAGATATGGCGACATTGCTATTCCTTATCAACCGAATTCACAAAATATAGCGATTAATATTGCGCGGACGATAACATCTGATGGCACGGTGCTTACACCACCCGATGAAGCATTCAACGATGTAACCCCACCCGGTCTATTATCTTATAATCTTTATTCAGATATGATGTGGCGAGTGATTTCTATGGTCGGCCTTTCACCGGGGGTCTATATTGAATATCAGGTAACACTTGAAGATAAATTAGAAAAGGTAGCAGGCAATGAAACCTGGATTACGGGCGGATTCAACTTTCAATCCTCAGAAGTGACACTTGAAACGGTTTATGCGCTTAGATTGCCGCAAAAACAACACCTTCAATGGAAAACTGATAACTTTGAAATTGAACCAGAAATATCTTATGAGGAAAATGGGATTGTCCTCTATATCTGGCGGCATGGCGAGATGCCTGCACTGAAGTTAGAAGATGGCATGCCTCATATCAACGACATTGCACCACGTTTAAGTTATTCCTCAATTGCGTCTTGGGACGATGTATACAAGTGGTATAAAGACCTCACAAAGGGGCGCTACGCGTCTAACCAAGACATACAGGAAACTGTTGAAGAACTCACAGAAAATCTAACAACCGACGAGGCAATGATCCGGACGATATACTATTTTGTCGCAAAACATATCCGTTACGTAGGTATTGAACTCGGACAGAGTGCGTATCAACCATCCGCAGCTGCTGAGGTGCTACAGAAACAATATGGCGATTGTAAGGATAAAACAACACTGCTGATTTCTATGCTTGATCTTGTAGGTATAAAGGCTTATCCGGTTATGCTTAGCACGTTTCCATATCAAAGGGTTGATACTACGTTACCATCTTTGAGTCAATTTAACCATATAATCGCCGCTATCCCCAAAGACAAGGAAAATTATATATGGTTAGACCCGACCTCAAGCACTTGTAGTTATGGCGATTTGCCGTACAGTGATCAAGGACGCACAGGATTATTTATAGGAGATACACGCGGTACCTTTGTGGATATCCCTATTTATTCGGCAAAGTCAAACAAACTCATATCAACAACGGAATTATGGTTAAATAGAATAGGGGATGCACATGGAGAAATTCAAATCCGCATGACCGGACAATACAATATAGATGCACGTTGGGCATATCAGCAGATTCATCCTACCGAATGGAAAAGAACGTTTGCATCTGAACTCAGTCAGCAGTTTCCAAATATCCAAGTAGACTCTGTTACCATATCCGAATTAGACAATCTTGATGTCCCTATTGAAATAACAGTCAAATTTCATGTTGAAAATTACGCGATACATTTAAAAAAACAGAAACTTCTGCCATTGCCAATTGATGAATTTGCGGATTATGCGGAAATTGTTGCTGCATCGGAGCGCACCTATCCACTTGATTTAGGCTATCCTATGCAACTTGAGAAAACAATCCTGATTCACCTGCCAGATGGATGGACTGCTGTGTTACCTTCTGATTTTGAACATACCACAAGTTTTGCGGCGATGGAGAGGCGATATAACCAACATAAAAACTTAATTACTTATCACCTTACTTGGACATTAAAACAACGGACAATCCCTGTGATGTCTTACGCAGAAGCCAAACACTTTTTTAATCGGCTTGCCAGTGAAGATGGGAGTCGCTTACTACTAAATACGGGCAATGATAATGTTTCTGCCGTAAAACCTCACTAAAATCACATAAGTTGCTCATAGTAGCATAATTTGTATGAAGTTTAAGAAAATAAATCGGTAATGTGGCGAGGTTAGGAAGAAATCAACGGTATGAATCATGGCGAATGCCATAAGCGCATTCGTCTTTAGGCATTCCCCGCCTCGCCAGCAGAGGCTTGCACATGACTTGTGTAGATGGGAAATTACCGAATTAATAAATTAATCTTCATTTAGATTGTGCGTCTAAAGACGCAAACTGACAGTTTGCGGTACGGAAACTTGAGTTAAAATCCTATAAGGCAGCGTAAATATTTGCATAAGGCAAATTCTTTATTATCCTATTCTTACTTCAAAAAGAGGTGTCTATTTTATGAGTGAAAACAGAAAACCAAATATAGTTCTTATTCTAAACGATGATATGGGCTTTTCGGACTTAGGGTGCTATGGTGGAGAAGTTCACACCCCAAATTTAGACCGACTTGCCGCGGACGGACTTCGGTTCACACAGTTTTACAATACGGCACGGTGTTGCCCATCACGTGCGTCAATGCTTACGGGTCTTCATCCACACCAAACCGGGGTAGGACACATGATGGGAGACGATGGATTAGAAGGTTATCGTGGCGATCTGAATGACCGCTGTATTACGATTGCAGATGCTGTCCGTTCGGAGGGCTATGGCACTTATATGAGCGGCAAGTGGCATATTTCTCGGCACACCGGACCCGATGGTCCCAAACATAGTTGGCCCTGCCAACGTGGTTTTGATAACTACTACGGTATTATCACAGGTGCTGCAAATTTTTGGAAGCCAAATACCTTAACCAGAGATAACACGCGAATAGAGAGTGATGAACTTCCGGAAGGTTATTTCCTCACCGATGCTATCAGCGATGAAGCAGTAAAATTCATTCAGAATCACCACGATAAGAAAGCTGATACACCTTTTTTCACCTATGTAGCATATACTGCACCGCATTGGCCACTCCATGCCCACGAAGAGGACATCGCAGCATACAACGGCCGTTTCGCTGCAGGATGGGATGAACTTCGAGAAGAACGGTTATCACGAATGCGCGAGATGAAAATTTTGGATGAATCATGGCGATTGACAGACCGCGATCCGTCACAGCGTCCGTGGAGCGAAGCTGAATATAAGGAGTGGAATCAACGGCGTATGGAGGTCTATGCCGCGCAAATCACACGAATGGATGCGGGTATCGGACGCATCATCAATACGTTGGAAGAAACAGGTGAATTGGACAACACGCTTATCCTGTTTTTAGCAGATAACGGTGGATGTGCTGAGGAACTCGGCGGTCCACCCGCAAAACGTGATGGCGGTTCACTTATCAGCACGCAGACAACCTCTGATGGGAAACCCGTTTATCGTGGTAACGATCCGAGCATTATGCCTGGACCTGAGACTACCTATCAGAGTTATGGGGTTCCGTGGGCAAACCTGTCTAATACACCTTTCCGTTTATATAAGCATTGGGTGCATGAAGGTGGCATCGCGACTCCGCTGATAGCACATTGGCCCGATGCCATCAAATCGGCAGGTGAACTACGACATCAACCCGGACAACTTCCCGACATTATGGCAACGTGCCTTGAGATTTCTGGTGCAACCTATCCCGAAGAACATGAGGGCAAACCGATTCTGCCGTTAGAAGGAACGAGTTTAGTGCCGATTTTTGATGATAAAGATAACGGTAAAGATATTCTTCTGTGGGAACACGAAGGCAATTGCGCTGTTCGGCAAGGGGATATGAAGCTTGTCTGTAGATTCCCTGGGGCTTGGGAACTTTACGATCTACAAGCAGAGCGCACAGAAATCAACAATATCGCTGATAAGCATCCGCAAAAGGTGAAGGAGTTGGATAGTCTGTATCAAGATTGGGCAAACCGTTGCTTTATCTATCCTTGGGACAAGCTTCAGGAACACCGTAGGCAACGGCGGCAACAAAAATAGTAAGCTGATATTTTCAGAATGGTCTTGAACCTAATATAACGTGAGTTTGATAAAACACATTGTAGAGCGAACTTTTAGTTTACGTCTCATTATGCACAAACTAACAGTTTGTGGGACAACTTTTATTGTCCGTTATGTTCCCAAACAGACTTATCAAAGTGTCCCAATATAGTGGAATCTATCATTACTTGCAGACAATTGTAGAGCAACCTGTTAGGTTGCGTCCATTACGACACAACCTCATAGGTGTCAACTTAAGAAACGTCTGCATTATTATGAACTCTTATCAATACGCATGGTTATTGTGTTTGTCCTAATTAGTCCCGTAGGGACGATATGTTTATAGAAAAACTGTTACTACCCCTTTTTGAGTTCCGTAGGAACGATATGTGGATACCAATGACAAGCCCACAAACATTGCGTCCCCGACAAATACCAAACGCGTATTTGGCGTTGATTCACGGGACTGAAGAGACGGCCTCAAAATCAAAATCAAAATCCTTAAGTTGACACCTATACGTCCGTTACGACACAACCTAAATGAAGATTAAGTAATTAAATCGGTAATTTTCATTATGTATATTCGGAACATTGTAAGTGATCTTCAGTCCCGTAGGGACGCTATGTTTATAGAAAAACGCTGTCACCGTCCCTCTTGAGTTCCGTAGGAACGGCATATTTATGTTGATGTGTTTCGAAACATAGCGTCCCTACGGGACTAAAGAAGGTTTGAATAATGTTTTCTATAAACATAGCGTCCCTACGGGACTAAAGAAATTACCGAAATATTTATTTAATCTTCATACAGGTTGTGCCACAACACAGTCCGGTTGTTTAGTACCCACCGACCAAAAGCGTGCATATATTTTGGATTTCACTATAATTTCAAAGTTCACTATGTTTAAATGGCTGCAAGACATATAAAAGAAAACCCGTAACATTTACGTGTTACGGGTTTGTCTGTTAAAGAGATTGTATCATTGATCTATTTTAAAACCGCCTTTAAATTTCCCCACGTTGTAGTCAATTTTCCATGGGGTTCAACAGCGAGAAACGCGGAATTCTCCGCGAGGTAATTCAACACATTGGCCGTGAGTTTTCTGAGGTTATCCGCTTCCGCTGACTTTGTATCGGTGTAAACACCGTTGTGATGCCCAAGCGTAATGATTTTTCCGTCTTCCGCATCATATTCAACAAAGGGCCGTTCACCACCGCCAGCACCGCCGCCGCGTGTCTTTGTTCCGAGAATCTTACCTGTGGGAGGAGTTCCACCAAAGTTATGAAAATCTGCACTGAATCCTGCCTGCGCCATGCTGGTAAGAAAAATAGGTTCGTTGGTGTTAAACCCCTTAAATACAGGATGGTTTTTGGCATCATCTGTTGGCTTTATGCCGATTTCAGGTGGGCCTTTGCCAAGAGGGGAAAGGTTGCGAGGAACGCCACCTTTTTCAACACCAATGTCCGCAACATAGCGGAGACCGAGCGCGGAAAGAAAAATGCCGCCACCAGATTCTATGTAGTCAAGAATTGCCTTTTTAGTTGCATCTGCAAGCAACGGTTCAGGCAACGTGTTCGTTTCTGTATAGAAGAGCCACAACACAGCGAATTGGTCTAATTTTATTGCTGTGCCGCCACTGTTCTTGAAATTACCATTGTTGTCTGCCGTAAGGACTGTCGCTTGATAATTTTCGTCTGCCCATCCGTAAGCGGCTTCTTCAACTTCACCGAGTTGGTTACTTCCTGCCAACAATCCGACGGTTATATCCACCGAATGCGCCGGCAAAATCGCAACCGCTATAAAAAGTAGGGCTATAAACGAGCAACGAAATGTTATTGAATGTGCCATTATGTCCATCTCCTTTATCTGTTTTCTACATAATAATAGCATGAATTGATAATATTTGTCTATGAAAATGGTAAAATTCTATCCAGAACCATTCAATTGTAGCGAAACTCTCTTGTCCATCTATAGAATGCTAAACGCGCATTTAGCGTTAATTGGTTTTTAACAACAAACGCTTTAGAAATTGTTTGCCCCAACACACTTATGTGCAAAAATTCGGAATAACGGTAGAAAAACCGATTTTTAATTTTTCTGGTGAAAATATTTGACAAAATTTGTACTTTTTGGTACGATGTTACCGATTCACATTGGAAAATGCAACACATGCAATTTTCCGAATCTTAAAAGCGAATGCAGGTTTCAAAAATGCACCACAATTTTAGTATCGAAAAACGGATTTTAACAGTGCCTCACAGTTACTGTAAACACGGCGTAGATCCTTGCTATGCTTGTGCTTGTTCAACCACATCAATAATTGTTAATACAAAGCTAACAATTATCACCCCCCCCCCCCCCCCCCCCCCCCCAGTAGCTATATACTTCCCCAGCTGCATACTTATAAAAATAGTATATCACATCCTGAACTATTTTCACGCCCGCGCGTGCTTCGTCTTATATGGCGCGTCTTGTCGTGGGCTGTTTTTATTGCATTGGGGGGTTTGGTTACATTTACAGGCAGTGGCACAGTTTGGAAGAGTTTTCCGAGCATTTCTGCATCGTTATTTAAGCAGAATTTTCAAGTAATAGGTGCGCAGTCGTGATGAGATGTCAGAAAATATAGAGATTTCTCAAGGGTGTAAAGGACCTTTGTCCCTCTATTATCATTATTTACAAATATAGGAGAAAAAAATGCGTTTTGATTTAATAAAATGGTTTTATGTCAGCATTGCTGTCATAGTAATTATGGGAATAGGTACTATACCGACTAAAGCTGATCTAAACGATCCAACACTCTCTGTCTACTATAGTTTTGACGGAGATGGTGAGGTTGTAAAAGATGGTTCAATCAATGGCAACGATGGGAAAATTGTAGGGAATGTCAACCGAGAAGATGGAGTCTACGATCTTGCTGTAGCGTTGGAAACGGATACATGGATCGACATGAATGGACCGGAATTCAAAAACGGCCCGGTTGATGGCTTCACACTTGCTGTTTGGGTTAACCATACCGGTTCAGGTGATCCGCAAACGTTGCTTGATGCGATTGGCACGGACCACGCAAGTGGACTTTTCCACATGGAAATTCGCACCGGAGGTTTTAGGTTTTTCCATAGAGATGGAACAAATACAACGGTTTTCAATATCAACCCTGGGCCGGTTATTGAAGCAAATACGTGGGTGCATTTTGCCGGAACGTATGACAGTGGAAACGGTGAAGTGAAAATGTATATTAATGGTGAGGAAACCCACTCAGCTACAGGTTCCGGAAAACTCTCAAATAACTGGGGTGTTTCTGCGGGGATCGGTCACCATAAAAATGGACGCTGGTTTGAAGGGCTTCTGGATGAATACTATATATATAACCGTGCTTTGCCAGTAGATGAAATTAAGCAAGTGATGGATGGGGTAGTAACAGCAGTGGAACCCACAGCCAAACTCACTACAACTTGGGGCAACATTAAGTCACACCGATAAATATATCAAACCACGGATTGGCTTGAATTCGGTGTTTTGCTGGATTCAAGCCACTGTTATTATTTTATATAAGGAGGTTAAAAATGCGTTTTGATATGATAAAATGGTTTCACGTCTATTTTGCAATTTTGATAATTATGGGGACGTGTGCGCTTTCGTACGCAGCAAGTATTAATGATCCTACGTTGTCTGTTTACTATAGTTTTGACAAAGAGGGTGATACCGTCACAGACGGTTCAATCAATGGTAATGATGGAAAAGTTGAGGGGAACGCTAAGTGGGAAGAAGGTGTTATTGGGAAAGCGATTGCGTTAGCAGCCAATGTGTGGATAGATATGAATGGCCCAGAATTTAAAAATCCGCCGATTGATGGAATCACACTTGCGGTTTGGGTTAACCATACCGGTTCGGGGGATCCGCAAACGTTGCTTGACGCGCTTGGCAATGAAATTGAAAGTGGGCTTTACCACGCGGAAATTCGTCCAAACGGCTTTAGATGGTTTCATAGAGATGGAACGAACACGGAAGTTTTCAATCTCAACCCCGGTCCTGTTATTGAAGCGAATAAATGGGTGCATTTTGCCGGAACGTATGATAGTGATAGCAGTGATGTGAAAACCTATATTAATGGTGAAGAGACTCATGCAGTCAAAGGGAGCGGCAGAAAGCTTGAGGGAGACTGGGGAGTCTCTGCGGGAATCGGTCACCATAAGAACGGACGCTGGTATGATGGACTGATGGATGAGTATTATCTGTTTGCCCGTGCTTTGTCTGCAGATGAAATTAAGCAGGTGATGGATGGCGAATTTCTGGCTGTGGAACCAGAAGACAAACTCGCTACCACTTGGGGAAATATAAAATCTCGCTAATAAGCAAAATAAACAGTTTGACTATTGGCTTGAGTTCAGTATTTTTCTGGATTCAAGCCTTTTACTTTTGTTAGTCGGTCAAAGAGGAAATTTGAATGTTTGACTACAATCCTTTTAATAGAATTACCTAAAAATTGAAAAGTACCTTATCAATTAGGGGCGTAGTCCCAATCGAAACGTTGTCTACCGAAACGGATGCCGTTGATTTCAGTCTGGTGGCAGACGAGACACCTATGAAAATCGGTAACACCGTGCAGTTCATGTGCGGATATAATTTCCGGTGTGTTATGTTCGTGGCAGGTGATGCACGTGTAGCTGCGATATGGAGAATCGGCATAGAGCGCGAGTTGATCAATCTTTTTCTTGACATTATAGCTGCGCCGATTTTCTTTATCATTAATTGTCCAAGCGTTCCCTATTTTCTTGATAAGTACCTTTGCTGTATCAGGTATCTTTACATCGTGTTGTAAGAACCACCAATGTATATCTTCTGGAATAGTATCGGACGTATCCATTTCTTGTTGTAATGTCGTTGCTTCAACGTGAAAAAGGAACGGTTCAGATGTGTGGCATTTTGCACAAGGGACATCGTGAACATCAGTAAGCGGGAAGAACGCATCGTGGTCAAGTTTAGCTTGCCCGTGAAAGACAATGCTAATCAATAGAATTGGGGCAAGGATGAGATGAATCCTGAGCAGCGTCTGACGCACTTTTCGAGCCGTAAGACTAACAGCAATGCCTGTGCCTAAATTCGACAAGGCGAGTAGAAAGGTCAACCATGAATGCCACGCAAGCGGTTGAAAAGCAGAATGGAACAGCACCAAGCACAATCCTAAGGATGCCAACCGTTGATGGTATTTTAGCCATATTTGTCGACTGCCCCAGCGAATCCAACGGCTTCGAAAGAGATAGAGACTCGCAATAAGGATAGCAATAGCACCGATGATGCTAATCGTATGGCGTGCTTCACCAAAACTACCTGCTTGCCAGATGCAGAGAAAGGATATTACTGCTGCACCGATGATGCCGTGCCCGATTTGGATAAAGACTTTCATGGTGTCAGTTTAGCATGCACACGAGGCAGAGGCAAGCAAAAGTTTTAGTCGCATCATTGTTTATTGTCTGAACCAGGATGGACAGGATTATAGGATTTTCAAATCTTGGTTCAGACAAAAGGAAATAAATATCTCAAAATAAGCAAAGAATAGCACTAACGTTTGTGATAAAATCTGCCCGAAAAACCTAAAACTAAATAACCCTGACATAAGAGAAATTGTATGGACAGGCTAAAATAGATATGTTATAATAATCAAAAGTTAAGGTTGAATTTGAAGGAGATGGAAAAATGAATCTGAAAGCCGCCGTTATACTACTTTTTCTGTTTACAACGATGACGTTCATTGGTTGTTATACAAAACTTGGCTATTACGATCCAGCGTCCCTCAAAGAGAAACAAGACACACACGTAGAAAAAAACAAGAAAAATATGGAACATGCCGCTGATTCTGATGTAGAGACAGAAGGTTACTATGGTCGTCGGAAACGTAGTTATAGTTCTTCTTATCCGGACGCAAGTCATTCCTATTGGGTGCCTTACGCTCCGTATGCATATTATCCACCAGTGTATTATAATCCATATCCTTGGCATTACGGTTATGGGTATTATGCACCCTATTACCGATATTATAGAGGTTATTATCCGTACAGAGGCTATTATGGCAGTACATTTTATCCTGCTTCCCGCGGCACCTACAAGAGAGGTGCAGTGCTAAGAGAATACCGATCTGAGAACCGTCGGTCACGGGCTTCACGTAGTGTGACTTCGTCTAATCCGAAGTCTGAGCGCCCTCAACGAAGACTAAGGGTTAGGAATCAAAATTAGTGTTACTGATCGATTAAAAAGCGAGTGAATACGGAAAAATAAAGGAGAAAACAAATGAAACGAATAATTTTGGGTATTTTCATCTGTCTATTTGCCACAGGTTTATTTACGGTTATGGCTCAAGCACAAATAGAAGAAATCACAATCGGTAATACATTCGGTGTAGGTGCGCGGACAATGGGGATGGGGGGAGCTTCTCTGGGACTTGCCGATGATTTCACGGCGCTATATTGGAATCCTGCTGGGATGGCGCAGATTCAGAAGTTTGAATTCTTCACAAGCTTTTCACATAATACTGCAAACACGGATAGCTTTTTCTCAAGCGATGAAGCTACTGAAACAAGTCGTTCACGGCTCCGTCCGAATTCAATTGGGTTTGTTTATCCGTTGGACACGCAGCAGGGAGGGCTTGCAGTAGGATTCGGCTATAATCGTGCTCAGAACTTCGATTATCAGAAAGTGATTCAAGGAGTTGACCCAAGTTCAGGGAACGTTTATAGTGGGCTTTTGGTTGATGAAGTCAACATAAATTCAGGCGGTATCGGCATTTGGAGTTTTGGTGGAAGTGTATATGTCACTAAGAATTTCCTAATTGGCGGTTCAGTGGACTTCTGGAATGGGCGTAGCATATATGAATTGGACGCAACAGCTACCGATACGGCAAATGTAGATAGTGAGTTGTCACGTTTTAGATTTGACGATGAAATTGAACGTGAATACTCCGGCATTGGCGGTAGGGTTGGAATTTTGGCTAATCTTACAGACGCAATCAGTCTCGGTGTAACATTGGTCGCCCCAACAGAATTGACAGTTGAAGAGCTTTGGCGTGAGTATACTGTGGCCCTTTATGATGATGGTGAAGAGGCATCCGATCCTACAAACGGGGCACTGTCGTATGATATTGAGAGACCTTTTGAGGTTGGGACAGGCGTTGCTGTCAAACTGTTGGATAAACAGTTGGTTTTGGCAGGTGATGTCCAACTAACAGATTGGCGGCAGACACGTTACGATCCAGCACCAGCAGATGACATTCCAAAAGATTACTTTGAGGAATTCTATTCTACAACTTTACAGGCGAGGTTAGGTGCTGAATTCCGGATACCTACTATTGATACATATCTACGTCTCGGCTATTTCCGAGATACAATTCCGTTTGCAGATACTGAAGTTGAAAATGAGCGTGATTTTTTGACATTCGGTGTAGGAAAGATTTTCGAGGATTCCGTGAAATTTGATCTTGCGTATATGTGGGGTAATTGGCAGCAGCACAGAGATCATTTGACGACAAAGCAAAATACACACCGAGTGTTTGTATCAGGTGCATATCGGTTTTAATTTGTGCGTTTATAGTGAATTCCAAAGTGGAAAAGTGCGGAGCTAAACTCCGCACTTGATTCGTTACTATAATTGAATTTATCAAACAAGCTGAATATAAGCCATTTGCGCACCATCACCACGTCTCAATTCACCCCGGATAATACGAGTATACCCCCCATTCCTATCTTGATATCGGGGGGCTATATCCTCAAAGAGTTTCTGAAGGATAGCGTGCTTTTGGGTTGCCCCCGATTCTCCGCGACGTGGGGTATGATGTAGATTTGCTCCGTATAAGAGTCTTGCGGCGCGTCGTCGCGTATGCAAAGTGTCCTGTTTAGCGAGGGTAATGAGTTTCTCCGCGACACGTCGGAGCTCTTTACATTTGGGTAAGGTTGTCCGAATTTGTTCGTGTTCAAATAGCGCGGTGGCTTGGTTACGAAAAAGAGCGTTTCGGTGGCTTGTGGTACGCCCTAATTTTCTGCCACGTTTTCTATGACGCATTATTCTTGTTCCTCCTCATCCGTGTCGGTCTCCTCGTCGTCCTCTAAATCCATTCCAAGCGTCAAGCCCATGTTGGCGAGTTGGTCTTTGATTTCATTCAGAGACGTTTTACCGAAATTTTTGTATTCTAACATATCTTTTTCATTTTTGGCGACAAGTTCACGGATAGTTTTGATATTTGCGGATTCAAGGCAGTTACCAGCCCGTACTGAAAGTTCCAGATCAGCGACAGGTTTAGAGAGATATCTGTTTCTCAACTCCTTCGCTTCATCAAATACAGGTTCCGGTTCAACATAACTCTCATCGAATTCAGTAAAGATATCAAGTTGACTCCGTAAGATATCTGCTGCCTGTGTAATTGCCTGTTTTGGCGTGATACTACCATCTGTCCAAATTTCGAGATTGAGTTGATCGAAATTGGTCATGTCTTCAACCCGAGTTTCACTTACCGAGAAGTTCACTTTTTCGACAGGCGAGAATTTGGCATCAATCGGAATCCATCCGATGGGTAGTTTAGGGTTTCTATGTTCTTCTGCGAGTGAGTAGCCGCGTCCCGTTTGCACCTGAATTTCCATATCAATCCCCTGGCATGCATCAAGTGTTGCGATGTGTTGGTCGGGGTTAATAATTTCAACGAGTGCATTGGGGCGGATATCTGCTGCTGTCAATTCACCTGAACCGCTTGCGTTGAGTTCCAACATCATAGGTTCGTCCTGTAGCAGTCGGAATCGAATTGCCTTGAGGTTGAGAATTATCTGTACTACATCTTCAAGAATTCCTGGAATAGTAGAATATTCATGCTTGACCTGATCAATTTGAATGGTAGTAATGGCGGCTCCTTTAATCGAGGAGAGAAGTACTCGGCGAAGCGAGTTACCCAGCGTAGTGCCGAATCCTCGTTCAAGGGGTTCTGCGGTGTACTTCGCATAATTGGGTTGTAAGGTTTCGGTATCGGCTACCAGACGTTCGGGCATTGTTAAACGCAATCTATCCATCGATTTCCTCCTATCGGCTTAAGTGGTTCTATAAACGGAGTCAGACAAGTTTTGGTCCAGAAACAACTTTTGTCTACGGATGTTGTCCGTGGCAGCGAAATAACTTTTGGGAACAGTGCATGTTGTTTTCTGTGGTATGGACTCGTTTGAGAGGCGAATTGTTAGATGTTACCTGGAATACAATTCAATAATTAGTTGTGTATCCAATTCTGCTGCAATATGCTCCACAATTGGGGCACCTTGTACTCTACCTTCCGGTTTATCAGCATCAATTTCAAGCCATTCTGGTGCGCCTCGTTGCTTTGAGAATTCTAAGGCTTCTTGAATGGTAATGTTTTCGCGGCTTCTTTCGCGTGGCGTGATAACATCTCCGACTTCAACCAGATAGGAAGGGATATTGACGCGCTTACCGTTCACAGTGAAGTGATTGTGCTTCACCAGTTGTCGGGCTTGTTTGCGTGATGTCGCGAACCCTAATCGATAAACCACATTGTCTAAGCGGCGTTCAAGAAGGGCAATTAGATTTTCACCCGTGATCCCGGTTTGGCGTGCTGCTTTAAAATAGTAGTTGCGAAACTGCTTTTCAAAAACGCCGTAGATTCGCTTCGCTTTTTGTTTAGTGCGTAATTGCCGTCGAAACTCGCCACGGGCGCGTGTAGGTGGTTTTTGCCCATGGTCACCAGGCGGGTAACTTCGTCGTTCAAAGGAACATTTCGGTCCGATACACCTACGTCCTTTTAGAAAAAGTTTCTCACCTTCTCGACGACATAATTTACAGACAGAACCTAAATATCTACTCATGTGTCTCCTTGGTTTACACTCGTCGTCTTTTTGGGGGACGACACCCGTTGTGTGGGATAGGTGTCATGTCCTTCATTGAAGTAATTTCTAAGCCTGCAGCGGCGAGCGCGCGAATAGACGATTCCCGCCCTGATCCAGGACCTTTAACTCTCACTTCAACCCGTTTCATACCGTGTTCCATGGCTCTTCTGGCACATGCTTCAGCAGTTTGTTGTGCAGCAAAAGGCGTTGACTTACGCGAACCGGGGAACGTCATCCCCGCGCTTGCCCAAGCAACCGTATTGCCGTTAGGATCAGTGATAGTTACAATTGTATTATTGAATGTAGCCTGGATATGGGCAATGCCCTCCGGCACATTTTTCCGTTCCCGTCTTCGTGAACGCAACTGTTTCTCCTTTATAAATATATTTTGAATTGAATTCTAGTGCTTTGTCAACATATTATTGTAGGTCGCGATTCGGAGATCGCTCGTACCGATGGGCTGCTTATGGTAGGAGGGAACTCTGATTCCCGACTCCTTTCAAGACCCATCAATTAACACTTGACTAAGCACTAGGTGGTTATACGTGAAGCTACTTCAGATATAATAGAATCCGAAAAATCACCAAACGATTCTCACCCAGAATCCAAATAACAGCAAGTCCGCAACGATTGTTTCTTGTCAAAAGAGATAGCACAGATGCGGACCGTTGGACAAATCAACCGGCTTTGCGGGCTGTTTCTTTAAGTTTTCTACCAACAGAGATCGTACGGGCTTTACCTTTTCGTGTGCGAGCATTTGTATTGGTCCGTTGCCCACGCACAGGTAACTGTCTTCGATGACGGAGTCCACGATAACTGTTAATATCCATAAGCCGTTTAATGTTCTGGTCAACTTCGCGGCGTAAGTCACCTTCGACCTTATATTCTTCAGTGATTTTATCTCGGAGCTGGCTGACTTCGTTTTCAGCTAAAGCATCGACCTTTTTGGCTGGGTCAATATCAAGATCAGTGACGATCTTTGATGCGGTATAACGACCAATGCCATAAATAGCCGTCAATGCGATATCAATCCGTTTATTACGAGGTAAATCCACTCCTGCTATACGTGCCATGGTTTTCTCCTTATGGGTGTAACAAGATTATCCTTGTCGTTGTTTGTGCTTCGGATTTGAAGGACAAATAACGCGGATAATTCCTTTTCTCTTAATAATCTTGCAATGGTTACACATTTTCTTGACAGATGGTCGGACTTTCATAGTTTTCCTTTCAATTTGTTTGCAATAGGTGCACTTTACAAGCAAGTTCCTCTCATGCAGCATACATGCCTGTGGTCCAGTGCTGTTATCTTCTTGAGCGTCCTTTTAAGCGTCTATCTTTTAAGAAGCCATCATAATGGCGCATCGTTAAGTAAGATTCAATTTGGGACACAGTATCCAGGACAACGCCAACAACAATCAGAACGGAGGCACCTTCAACCATACCGCCAACTCCAAGCCCACTGGTGATAGAAATGGGAATTACGGCAATAGCAGCGAGGAACAGCGCACCGGGAAGCGTGATACGGGTTAGCGTTGTGTTGATATAATCTGCTGTCTGTTTTCCAGGGCGAAGCCCGGGGATAAAGCCTCCATATTTTTGTAAGTCCTCTGCCATTTGAACGGGGTTAATTTGGACTGCTGTGTAGAAATAGGTAAACCCTATGATTAACAACGCATAAGTAGAGAGATATACAAAGCCCGGACTTCCCGGATCCATCCAACCTGCCAAAACGCGAACCCATGCCTGGTCTTGTGGCAATAGGTTGATAAGCACGCCTGGGAACGTCATCAACGTAATAGCGAAGATAATCGGAATCATTCCTGCGGTATTGACACGCAGCGGTAGATGCATTGCGCGTCCACCAAACACTTTTCCCCCGCGTATCTGTTTACCGTATTGCACGGGAATTTTGCGAACAGAAAGATGGATAAAGATTGTGCCTGCCACAGCAATTATAATGAGAGCAAGTAATGCTGCGAGTTGTGCAAGTCCAAAACGCGTATCATTAACCAGCTTGTTGGATACTTCAAATACACCGCCTGGGAAGGCTGCCATAATACCGACAGTGATAATTATTGAGATTCCTTGCCCGATACCGCGTTCGGTAATTTGCTCTCCGAGCCACATCACAAAAGCGGTGCCTGCTGTGAGCGTTAAAACCGCTAAGGCGTGCCACCAGATGGTTGGATTGTTGACTATTTCAACGTCACCACCAATCAGCTGCCCCGGATTTCTCAACAAAACTGTAATCATTATACCCTGAACAATACTGAGTAGGACCGTGCCGTAACGGGTGTACTGGGTGATTTTCTTGCGCCCATCCGGTTCTTTAGAGAGTTTTTCAAGAGACGGGACAATGACAGCAAGAAGTTGCATAATAATTGACGCACTGATATAGGGTTGAATACCGAGTGCAAAAATCGTCATCTGGCTGAATGCCCCACCAGAGAAGACGTTGATCAACGCGATAACGTTTCCTACCGGATTAGGAGAATCGGGATCCCCCTTGAGCTCACTGATAAACGCGTCAAGTGCCCCATCATCAAGACCGGGGAGCGTAATGTGTGCCCCAAGGCGGTAAACAATCAAGAGTAGCACAGTAAAAATAATGCGCTTGCGTAATTCAGGGATTTTAAAAGCGTTTTGAATTGGCTTAATCACTTAAATCACCTCGGCTGTGCCGCCTTTAGCTTCAATTTTTTCAATGGCTGATTTTGAGAAGCGGTGTGCGCGCACGTTCAACCGTTTGTCCAATTCACCGTCGCCAAGTATTTTAATGAGCGCGTTTTTCCGTTTGACGATGCCAACTTCTCGAAGAAGTTCAGGATTTACCTCAACCTCCTCTTCAAATAGATTAAGGGTTTTTATGTTGATGACATCGTACGTTAAACGTTTGTGTGCGATTCTTCGGGGACCACGTTTTGGTACGCGCCTCACTAACGGCATCTGTCCGCCTTCAAACCATGCGGGGATTGACCCGCCAGAGCGCGATTTTTGTCCTTTATGCCCACGACCACAAGTGCCGCCATACCCTGATCCTCTACCACGACCAACGCGTTTTCGTTTACGAGTTGAGCCAGGAGCAGGTTTGAGTTCGTTGAGTTTCATTGAATCTATTGTTCCTTAGATATAACTGAGCAGGCTCAGTCGTTAGATTTTGTAGGTCGTTTATGTAAGAGTTCTTCAACTGTTTTGCCTCGAATCCGCGCGACTTCGTTGATGTCCTTGAGATTTCTCAAGCCGATCATTGTTGCTTCAGCGATATTCTTGACATTTCTTGAAGAGAGACATTTTGTAAGTGCATCCCGAACACCCGCGTATTCCAAAATTGCACGCGTAGCATGACCAGCAATGATACCGGTACCGGGGCGTGCCGGTTTAAGTAGGACTTTGGCAGATTTGAATTCACTGATAATTTCATGCGGAAGTGTGCCATCAACCAAGGGGACGCGTATCAGGTTTTTCTTAGCATCCGCAATACTTTTTCCTACCGCACCAGCAATTTCACTTGCACTGCCAAAACCGATTCCGACAATGCCGTCTCGATTGCCGACAACAGAGAGAGTATTAAAACTCGGAGTCCGTCTCCCTTTACCAACACGCATGACCCGATTTATGGCAATGGGTCGCTCTTCAAATTCAAAATCGTCAGGATTGATTTTTTCTTTTTGCAAAAAAGTCTCCTCTCAAGGGATAAGCCACGGATAGTTAAAACTTAAGCCCGCCTTCCCTTGCAGCTTCAGCGAGGGCTTTGACCCGACCATGATAAAGATAACCGCTGCGGTCGAAGATGACTCCCTCAATCTGATGTTCCTTTGCCTTTTGCGCGATGAGCTGACCAACGCTTTGAGCAACTTGTACCTTTCCTCCCTCAGAAGCGTTTCCTTTTAGTTCAGGGGACAAACTGGAAGCATGGGCAAGCGTTTTACCATTCTCATCATCAATTATTTGGGCATAGATATGTTTTAAACTTCTATTGACAGAGAGCCTGGGGCGTTGACCTCGTGCCGCTAATTTTGCGGCGGACTCTTTTCTTTCTTCGGAGATGGCTCATCTGTTTTCTTTTTATCTTTTCCAACGGATTTCCTCCGGCAGCTAAAGCTTTAAAGTAGTACTTGATAACACAGTGTCATTGCACGGCTGTACTAATTAGCCTGCAACTTTTCCTTCTTTGTCGCGGACCCGTTCACCATCGTACCGTATACCTTTACAAGGTTTATAGGTTTCAGGTTTTTTAATTTGACGTATAGAAGCTGCAACTTGCCCAACGACTTGTTTATCGATTCCACTCACTACAATAGGTATGTGCGCCTGACCGTCTATATTTTCTGAAGGCTCAACAGTCAATGTGATCCCTTCTGGAGGGGTATAGATTACAGAATGTGAATATCCAACATCAAGAGTCAAAACATTCTGACGATTAACCTCGGCACGATAGCCGGTCCCTACCACGCGCAATTTTTTCTCAAAGCCTTCCGAAACACCGGTCACCATATTCGCGATGAGGCTGCGTGCTAAACCGTGTAACGCTTTTTGTTGCTTCACATCGTTTGAACGTGTGATATTAATAACGTTCTCTTCTATATTCGCATCAATTCCTTGTGGGATAACCCAATTCAATGAGCCTTTAGGCCCCTCTACCTCTATCTCACCGTTGTTGAAATCGACTTTCACGGAACTCGGAATTGGAATTGGAATTTGTCCAATGCGTGACATTCTATTTCTCCAATTTAAATTTTGAACCTTGCAGGTACGCTATGAAGTACGCAGTACTTTAATTACCAAACATAGCAAAGGATTTCGCCACCGATTTTGGCGCGTCTACACTCTATTGAGGTTTTGACACCTTGCGATGTTGACAGAATTGCAATTCCCAGGTCACCAAAAACGCGTGGTACCTTGTCGGACTTTGTGTAAACGCGTCTTCCGGGTTTGCTGATTCGCTTCAGGTTGGTAATAGCTTTTTCTTTATTATTTGCACCGTATTTCAGGTAGATACGTACAATCCCCTGTTTTCCATCTTCAATTAAACGATAGTTTCGGACAAAACCTTCTTCAGACAAAATACGGGCAATCTCTAATTTTACCTTGGACGCTGATATCTCAACGCGTTCATGTCCAGCCATATTAGCATTACGTATCCGCGTCAACATATCTGCGATCGGGTCAGTCATTGACATCAAAAAATCTCCTTTTTACCAACTTGCCTTTTTCACACCGGGAATTTTTCCCGCTCGCGCAAATAGGCGAAAGCAGATACGACATAATTCAAACTTACGCAGATACCCTCGCGCTCTACCACAATTTCTGCAGCGACTATATTTCCGCGTCCGAAAACGAGGGGTTTTTTTATTTCTGGCAATCCATGATTTACTTGCCAACTTAACTACTCCTTTGATCGTAACTTATTCGTGTTAACTTAAAAAATATAACGCATTACTGACGAAAAGGCATGCCTAATTCACGTAATAGCGCCCGTGCTTCTTCATCGGTCAAGGCTGTTGTCACAACCGTCACATTCATCCCGCGGATATCGTTCACGTTGTCATAGTCAATTTCCGGGAAGATGAGTTGCTCTGTTAAACCTAACGAATAATTTCCACGGCCATCAAAAGCGTCGGGGGACACACCGCGAAAATCTCGGATCTGAGGTAACACAACGTTAATCAAGCGGTTAAGAAATTCATACATTCGGTTCTGCCGAAGCGTGACTTTACACCCGATTGCATCGCCAGGGGTACGCGACATCTTTGACGGCCCTCTGATTTTAAAGGCAGAGATAGACTTCTTCGCCCGCGTGATAATTGCGCGCTGCCCAGCAATAAGCGTCAACTCTTCAACAGCATCTTCGAGTGCCTTTGGGTTTTCCTTCGCCTCGCCAACCCCAATATTTAGCGCAATTTTCTCCAATTTCGGGATTTGCATTACATTTTTGTAACTAAATTCCTTCTGTAATGCAGGAACAACTTCTGTTTGATAAAACGTTTTAAATTGGCTCATCTGCCTTGTCCCCTATAATATAATGGTTGCATAGTTGATTTTAAACAAAGACGATAAAATAAGTCGATGATTGATATTTTCAATGTTAATATGAATTTATCTTTCGACCTTTTTCAAGTTAGAGATATGAATGGTACCTTCACGTTCAACAACGCCACCTTGCCCCGTTTGATTTGGGCGCAAATGGCATTTCACAAAATGAATACCTTCAACTACGGCTCTATTTTTCTTTGGAAAAATCTCTAACACAACGCCTTGCTTGCCTCGGTCTTGACCACTCAAGACTAACACTAAATCATCTTTTTTGATATGCAGCTTTTTCTTAGACATAATTTTATCCTCCTAAATCACCTCAGGAGCGAGTGAAACAATTTTAGTGAACTTTTTTTCTCGGAGTTCACGAGCAACTGGTCCAAAAATGCGTGTTCCCATTGGGTCATTATCGGGATCATCGGGTTTAAGGAGAACTGCTGCATTCTGATCAAACTTGATATAAGAACCGTCTGAACGGCGATATTCTTTAGCTGTACGGACAACAACAGCGCGAACTACTTGACCTGCACTGACCTGTGTATTAGGTGTTGCCTCTTTAATACTGGCTACAATTATATCACCGACCCGTGCGTAACGTCGTCGGGTTCCCCCAAGTACGCTAATGCACATTAGATTTCTGGCACCTGTATTATCGGCGCAGGTTAATCGCGTATAATTTTGAACCATTGCCGTACCTTCCTTCCACTTAATCAGTAGCAGACTGTGCCGCTGATATGATAGATTGCACCCGCCATCGTTTACGTTTACTTAGCGGGCGGCTTTCAACCACCTGCACAACATCGCCTACTTTACAATTATTCTGTTCGTCGTGTGCCAGGATCTTTTTTGTCGTGCGCACAACTTTTTTGTAAAGGGGGTGTTGATAACTCCGAACAATCGCCACGTTTACAGTTTTTTCCATTCGGTCACCTACAACCGTACCGATTCGGATTTTTCGGTGTTTTCGTTTATCCACGTTCAATTTATCCTTATTGATGGACATTGGTATAAGACATCTTCCTTCTAAACACTTTTGTGTGTCCAGTTGAAACAGTCCCCTACGACATTGTCCTATCCCAAGTCCTAATCTTGAGATTCTAATTCTCGAGCACGTAGGACAGTTTTCACACGTGCAATATCTCTCCGAATTTTTCCGGGAAGGCTTGTGTCTTCTAACTGCCCTAAGATACCTCGGGTTCTTTGGTTAAAAAGATTCTCTTTAAGAGATTCTAATTCGTTTTCCAATTCTTGAGTTGAACTGGTTCGTAACTCATGAGCTTTCATACATTATACCTCATCCCGCGCGACAAATTTCGTCTTAATAGGAAATTTGTGAGCTGCACGTTCCATGGCTCCTTTGGCATCTTCACGGGAAACACCACTTAATTCATATATGATTCGCCCAGGTTTAACAACGGCAACCCAAAATTCGGGAGCACCTTTTCCGCCGCCCATCCGCGTTTCAGCCGGTTTTTTACTAACAGGCTTATGAGGAAATATCTTGATCCAGATTTTTCCACCGCGGCGTACGTGGCGTGTAATGGCAACCCGGCCGGATTCAATTTGGTTGCTTGTTATCCAACCGGCTTCCATTGCTTGTAACCCGTATTCACCGAAGCTAATCTGTGAACCGCTGCGCGGTTTTCCTCGACGTTTTCCGCGGTGCACCTTTCGGTGCATCACACGTTTCGGCATTAACATTTGAATCACTCCTTAAATCAATTTGTAAAACACACGCGAAATAATCTCATTGGTTTAATTATTCTCTCGCCTGTCGTTTTGTCTTTGCTGTCTCCGTCTGCCACGTTGTCTGCCCGTGTTAGACCGGTTATTCCGCTGCCGATTTCCAGAGCGTTCATCTCTCGTATTGCTTTGTTTACCACTCTGTTGGCGGCGGGGACGAGGACTTGGTTCCCCACTTAATGCTTCTGGCACACCCAGGATTTCACCTTTGAAAATCCAAGTTTTAACACCGATTTTCCCGTAAGTTGTATTAGCTTCAGTAAAACCATAGTCAACGTTGGCTCTAAGCGTATGTAATGGAACTCGTCCTTCAAGACTGGATTCGGAACGGGCTATCTCTTTACCGTCAAGCCTACCACTGACCATAATTTTAACGCCTTGCGCACCCGCCTGCATTGAGTCAGCGATTTTGCGTCTCATAGCTTGCTTAAAACTGATGCGGCGTTCAATTTGTGTTGCAACAGCTTCTGCAAGGAGTTGAGCATCAAGTTCAGGAACTTTTATTTCGGTAACCTCAATTTTTACTGGTCGCCCAATAAGTTTTTCAAGTTCCGCTTTTAATCTTTCTGCATCTACCCCTCGACGCCCGATCACAATACCGGGCCTCGCGGTATGTATATAAATGGTGCATTTTTCAGCAACACGTTCAACTTCGATTCGTGAAACCCCAGCACGTTCCAACTGTTCTTTAATATATCGCTGAATCTGAAAATCTTCATGTAGCCATTTCGCATAGTCGCGATCGCTATACCATTTTGAATCCCACGTCTCAATTATCCCTAAGCGTAACCCACGCGGGTGAGTTTTTTGTCCCACATAAACCTCCTGTTGGACACAACCCTATATATAATTTCGGAGGACATGTTGGGGTATTGATTACTCACCATCATCTTCGCTCTCCTCATCCACGACAACAGTGATATGACTTTGACGTTTGAAAATTCTATTTGCCATACCTCGTGCGCGGGGGCGTATCCATTTACGTGTAATTCCTTCATCAACACGGATCTCTTTAACGTACAAATTAGCGATTTCCACTGCAGGCTCTTGGTATTGGATATTCGCTGCAGCAGATTGAATCAGCTTATAAATTATTGGTGCTGCCGCTTTATGTGTAAAGAGCAGTTGATTCAACGCATCATCAACATATTGATTCCTAACCAAGTCGGCAACAAGACGCGCTTTTCGCGGTGCTACCGAAGCGTTCCGAATCTTTGCCCTTCCTTCCATTAGTTTCTCCTAACAAAACTTTAGGCACAAGTCTGTGCGCAATGTTTTGCTTTATATTACTTACAACAATGTATCAGACAGTGAGTGCATCTAACGTAAGAAGCACTCAATTTACAATATGAACCACACAATACAATATAAAAATTATCTTCTCGTTGAACCGCCTGCGTGAGAACGGAATGTGCGAGTCGGCGCAAATTCCCCGAGTTTATGACCAACCATATTTTCTGTGATATATACGGGAAAAAACTTTTTCCCGTTATGAATCGCGACGGTATGCCCAACAAATTCCGGTGTAATAGTAGAACTTCGTGCCCACGTGCGAATCACACGTTTGCTGCCGGATTGCTCCATTTCTGCTATGTGCTTAGCAAGTTTTGCGTCAACATAAGGACCTTTTTTAATAGAACGCGGCATCAATTCTCTCCTTTTAGCTGTAACTGTGTATTAGAAAGATAAAGTGCGAAAACCATTATTTACGCCTTCCCATAATATACCGACCAGATTTCTTTTTCGGGTTTCGCGTCTTATACCCTTTCGTTGGCACACCCCAAGGTGTAACAGGATGTCTACCACCGGAACTTTTGCCTTCACCACCGCCATGTGGGTGGTCAACCGGATTCATCGCGACACCTCGAACCTTTGGGCGTTTTCCTAACCATCTTGAACGTCCCGCTTTACCGATGACAATAGTCGTAACATTTCCAACTTGCCCGATAGTTGCCATTGCATTCACTGGGACAAGCCTCACTTCACCAGAAGGCAGACGAATTCGGGCATATTTACCTTCACGGTCAACTAACTGTGCTGCGCCACCTGCACTACGGACAAGTTGCCCGCCTTTACCCGGCTTCATTTCTATATTATGTATTGAGGAACCCAACGGGATATTCTCAAGAGGTAAAGCATTTCCGACTTTGATTTCTGCGTCCGGTCCAGATGTGACACTGTCGCCAACCTGAAGCCCAACCGGTGCAAGGATATACCGTTTTTCACCGTCCGCGTAATGAAGCAACGCAATATGCGCAGAACGGTTTGGATCATATTCAATTGCAGCAACCTTTGCGGGAATACCGAATTTATCTCGTTTAAAATCAACAATGCGATATCGGCGTTTGTGTCCGCCGCCTCGCCGCCGCACCGTCATACGACCAGTATTATTACGACCAGCTTTCTTCTTAGCACCTTTGACAAGTGATTTTTCGGGTTTCTGGCGGGTAATTTCTTCAAATGTATACCCAGTCATAAACCGCCGACTTGGCGTGAAGGGCTTATATGTTTTTGCCACTCTCAATTCCTCTCGTTAAAACATTCTTTCATGAGACCCAGTGACACCACGCGGCACTACCCATGAACAAAAACAGGATTTAGATATTTTCAAAGATTGAGATCCGAATTCCCTCTTCCACGGTAATAATAGCCTTTTTCCAATGGGGGCGTCGTCCGCGTTGATAACGGTTCATTCTCCCTTTGATTTTGCCCTGGACCTGCATTGTGTGGACATTAAGGATGTTTCCTTTAATATCAAACAATTCCTCAGCAGCACGGCGAATATCTGTTTTCGTTGCGTCTCGACTGACGACAAACGAGTATTTATTATCCTCGCGGAGGAGCGTGCTTTTTTCTGTAATGTGAGGTCTTAAAATAATTGAATATTTATCTTTCATAAGATTAACCTTCGGAACGGACGAATTTCGCTTCCAATTTTTCTGCGGCACGTTCCGTGATGACAAGCTTGTCATGCCATAACACTTCGTATATATTGAGCATATCCCAAGTACAACTGTTCACTTTTGGAATATTCCTTAGGGAAAGATATATATTTGGATTGTGTTCGCCGAGAACGAACAGCACCTTTCCCTCTAAGTTCAATGCGTTCAGAACTGACACAATCTCTTTTGTTCGAGGACGTTCAAGTGTGAAATCTTCAATTAGGACACACTGTTCATTTTGAAACCGATCAGCGAGGGCACTTTTTAAACCAAGATGGCGCACCTGCTTAGGGGTGTGCTGGCGATAACTGCGCGGTTTCGGACCGAATGCAACACCACCGTGTACCCGAATGGGAGACCCTGCATCACCTACGCGCGCCCTACCCGTTCCCTTTTGGCGGTACAATTTTCTACCGCTTCCGGCGACTTCACTCCGACTTTTCGTTGAAGCAGTACCACGCCTCTGGTTAGCAAGATATGCCACTACGCATTGGTGCACTACAGCTGTATTTACCTCAGCATGTGTAAATGAGTCTGCGATATCTTTCTCGCGAAGTACTTCCCCTGAACGATTGTATACATTTAAAGTTGCCATATCTTTTTGTATATTCTCCGATGTCTAAACTTGGCATGAATTACCCCTGCTATCCTCTCGGAGGTGCTGGGGTTGAACGGTCTAATTATTCACCAAGTTAGCTTTCTGTACTGTTTTTCCCGGAAACCTTAACAGCTTTCCTAATTAAAAGGAATCCATTGGGTGGTCCTGGGATTGCTCCTTTAACAACCAACAAATTCCGCTCAGCGTCGGCTTGGATAACCTGCAAATTTTGGACAGTGTGCCGTTTAGCACCGTAGCGTCCTGGCATTTTCTTTCCTTTAAAAACACGAGAAGGCGTAGCACTTGCACCGATAGACCCCGGACGCCGCAGGTCTTGCTCACCACCATGGCTCTTCCTACCGCCTTTAAATCCCCAACGCTTAACAACACCAGTGAATCCGTGTCCTTTTGAAGTACCAGTTACATCTACGAGTTCACCTTCTGAAAATAAACTTGCATCAACAGTATCACCCACTGTCACGCCATCAAGACTTTCTACCCGAAATTCGCGTAGCACCTGTGTGGGGGATATATCTGCTTTGGCAAAATGTCCTCGGATTGGACTGTTGAACTTGTTTTCTTTTCGTTTGCCAAACCCTAACTGAACTGCCTGATAGCCATCCCGTTCCTGTGTTTTCACTTGAACAATTGGACATGGACCGGCTTCTATCACAGTAACCGGAACAGTCTCTCCAGAATCCTGGAAGATTTGGGTCATTCCTACTTTTCTGCCGATAATTCCGCTAACCATTTCCTACCTCCCTTAGAGTAATGTGATTTTGACATCAACCCCAGCGGGGAGATCGAGCCGCATCAGCGCATCAACTGTCTTCGGGGCAGTTTCCAGAATATCCAGTAACCGCTTGTGGATCCGCATCTCAAACTGTTCCCTCGATTTTTTGTCTTTGAATGTTGAACGTTGAACAGTATAGATGTGTTTCTTTGTCGGCAACGGAATCGGACCGGAAACTCTTGCCTGCGTTTGTTTCGCGGTGACCGCAATTTGCTTTGCAGACTGATCAAGTAAACGGTGATCAAACGCTTTGAGTCTAATACGGATTTTTTGATTGTCCATCTCTTGGTTCCTTTTTCAAAAGTAACGATACGTTCCCTTATGGTTTTATATTTATCAAGTTTCTTGTCGAAACGTCTTAGCTAATTCAACCATTGTCCTATTAGCAGGACATCCCGACAAGAAACACAAATGCGTTGTTTGCGAAATAACCGAGGAACGGATCCTACAAAGACTTCCTCGTTACTCAAGGATCTTAGAGACAACGCCAGCCCCGATAGTGTGTCCACCTTCACGGATAGCGAATCGAAGTTGTTCTTCCATTGCGATCGGTTTAGATAGTTCAACAGTAATCTTCGCGTTGTCACCAGGCATAATCATTTCAATACCTTCAGCCAAATTCATCTCACCGGTAACATCTGTTGTTCGGAAATAGAATTGCGGCCGATACCCACTAAAGAACGGATTCCAGCGTCCACCTTCTTCTTTTGTCAAGATATAAGCTTCTGCTTCAAATTTGGTGTGGGGCATAACTGTTCCGGGAACTGCCAAAACCTGTCCGCGTTCAACATCATCCCGATCAATGCCTCGAAGTAGTGCACCGATGTTGTCGCCTGCTCTACCTTCATCAAGGAATTTGTTAAACATCTCAACGCCGGTAACAACTGTCTCTGTGGTTTCGCGCAGGCCGACGATTTCGACCGTATTTCCGACCTCAACGATACCCCGCTCAACACGGCCTGTGACAACAGTCCCACGTCCGCTGATGGTAAAGATGTCTTCAATCGGCATCAAGAAAGGTTTTTCTGTATCCCGAACCGGCTCTGGAATGAACTCATCAACAGATGCCATGAGGTCAAGAATCGGTTTGCATTGTTCACTCGTCGGATCGCCAGCGGATTCCATAGCTTCAAGAGCAGAACCAGAGATGATAGGTGTATCGTCTCCGGGGAATTCATATTCTGTCAATAACTCACGAACTTCAAGATCAACGAGTTCCAGTAGTTCCTCATCATCTACCATGTCTGCCTTATTTAGAAAGACAACCAAGGATGGGACGTTCACCTGCCTTGCAAGAAGCACGTGTTCACGTGTCTGCGGCATAGGGCCGTCTGCTGCGGAAACAACCAGAATAGCACCATCCATCTGCGCAGCACCCGTAATCATATTCTTGATGTAGTCCGCGTGTCCGGGACAGTCAACGTGAGCATAGTGCCGATTTTCTGTCTCGTATTCAACATGAGCGGTGTTAATCGTAATACCACGTTCTTTTTCCTCGGGTGCCTTGTCAATGTCCTCATAAGTCATGACATAGTCTTTGTCAGCGAGTTTTGATAAGACCATAGTAATTGCTGCTGTAAGCGTTGTTTTACCGTGGTCAACGTGGCCAATAGTACCAATATTAACGTGTGGCTTTGTCCTTTCAAAAGCTTGCTTTGCCATTTCTGTTCAAACTCCAATTTATAGGTTATATATAAAGGGTTCCAATATCGCTAAACCCGAGTTGATCTATATTCTTCATAGGCGCGCTTAGTATGCGCACAACGTGTCTCACTGTGTCCAAATGTTTTCGGACGTTCATTATAGCCGAACAATTATTTCTTAATCGTTTGGCATGCCATTTATTTTTTTGATGTCGTGTTTGAGATCAAATCCTCCGCAACGCTCGTTGGGACTTCCCTATAATGACCAAATTCCATAGAATAGTTTGCACGTCCTTGTGTCAGCGAACGGAGTGCCTTAACGTAACCAAACATTTCAGATAGCGGCACATCTACCCGAACTACTTGAATCCGAGATTTCTCATGTGTCTCCGTGTCTCTAATATGAGCACGCCGAGAATTAAGATCACCAATTACTTTCCCAAGGTACTCATCAGGGACTATAACCTCAACTTCCATGATCGGTTCAAGTAGGACCGATCCTGCCTGTTTTGCAGCTTCTTTGAACGCCATTGAGCCGGCAATAGAAAAAGCCATCTCTGACGAGTCCACTTGATGGAAAGATCCGTCTACAAGGCGAACACTTACATCTACGACAGGATAACCGGCTAAAGTGCCAACATTCATCGCATTTTCAATGCCTTTTTGAACTGCTGGGACGTATTCTTGAGGAATAACCCCGCCTTTAGTCGCATCCGTAAATTCAAACCCGATTCCTTTTTCAAGTGGTGTAACTTCAATAACAACATGACCAAACTGTCCCTTACCACCGGACTGTCGGACAAATCTACCTTCCGCCTTTACGGGTTTAAGCAGTGTTTCACGATATGCCACTTCAGGCGACCCTACATTGGCAGAAACGTTAAACTCTCGCACTAACCTATCCACAATGATTTCCAGGTGAAGCTCACCCATACCAGATAGGAGTGTTTGCCCTGTGTCTGGGTCTTGATGAATTTTGAAAGTCGGATCTTCTTCTGCCAATTTTGAGAGAGCAAGATTTAGTTTATCAATATCTGATTGTGAACGAGGCTCAACTGCCACCGACATAACAGGTAAAGGAAAAACCATTGTTTCCAAAGCGATCAGTGCTTTAGGATCGCAGATAGTGTCACCAGTACTTAAATCTTTCAATCCGATTACAGCAACGATGTCACCTGCACTAACGGATTGATGTTCTTCCCGTTTGTTAGCGTGCATTTGCATCAACCTGCCGATGCGTGCGTATTTTTCAGTGTTGCTGTTATAAACAGTATCTCCTTTGTTCAAAACGCCAGAGTAAACACGGAGATAGGTAAGTTTTCCAACGTGCGGATCAGTGGTAATTTTAAAGGCAAGCGCACAGAATGGTGCATCCTTGTCTGCGGGACGGGTTTCTTCCACTTCGGTTTTCGGGTTAAACCCCTTGACCGATTTGACATCTGTCGGAGCAGGCAGGTAAGAGACAATACCATCTAAGAGCGGTTGAACGCCTTTGTTTTTTAATGCGCTGCCACAAAGCACTGGAACAACTTTGCTACTGAGAACCGCTTGACGCAACCCAGCTTTAATTTCCTCGGGCGTAATCTCAACGCCATCAAGGTATTTCTCACAAAGTTCATCGTCCCATTCTGCGACTGCCGCAAATAATCTATCTCGATATTCATACACCATTTCTTCCATCTCTGCAGGAATATCGGTTTCATGAATGACAGCACCGAGACTGCCTTCGTCCCACAACTGTCCTTTCATTGAAATGAGGTCAACAATTCCTCTGAATTGTTCAGCCGACCCAATCGGCAGCTGAATAGGCACGGCTGTTGTGCCTAAGCGTTCACCCATCATTTCAACGGTTCGGAAGAAATCTGCACCGGTTCTATCCATCTTATTGATGTAAGCAATACGAGGAATTTCATACTTATCTGCTTGTCGCCAAACGGTTTCCGATTGGGGTTCAACACCACCAACCGCACAGAACACAGCAACAGCACCATCCAGAACTCTCAGTGAACGTTCAACTTCAACTGTAAAGTCAATGTGTCCGGGCGTATCAATAATATTAATATGGTGTTCTTTCCAGTTACAGGTAGTTGCTGCAGCGGTAATCGTAATGCCGCGTTCCTGTTCCTGCACCATCCAATCCATTGTGGTCGTGCCATCGTCGACTTCACCGATCCGATAAACTCTACCTGTATAATATAGTATACGTTCAGTTACAGTCGTTTTGCCCGCGTCAATGTGGGCCATAATACCGATGTTCCGTGTATGTGATAGGGCTGACCGTCGTGGCACCCTCTGATTTTTGTCCGCCACAGTTTAATTACTCCTGAAAGTCACCAAATGGTAACTTTTTCCGTTTTTTTGGTAACTTTTTAAATTTGATTAAGACTCCAGTTACTGTATGGGTTTGCAGGCACTTTTTTGTGTGAATTCCTGCTGCAAAAAATTTTAAATGTGTCCTATTGTATTTTAATTACCATCTATAATGTGCAAAGGCTCTATTCGCTTCCGCCATCCGGTGCTGTTCTTGCTTCTTACGAATTGCTTCACCTTCATTTTGCGATGCATCCAAAAGTTCACCAGCTAACCGTGCAGGCATCCCTTTTTCACCTCGGTTTCGGGCTGATTGGATAATCCAGTTAATTGCTAATGTTGTTCGCCTTTCAGCTTTTACATCAACCGGCACTTGGTAAGTTTGGCTTCCAACGCGCCGTGGGCGGATTTCCAGCACGGGTTTTACGTTATTAATAGCCGTGCGAAACACGGAAAAACCTTCCTCTTTCGTTCGATCCTCAATAATCTTAAAACTGGTGTACACAATTCGTTGTGCAGTACCTTTTTTACCATCCCACATGAGGTGGTTAATGAATTTTGAAACTAATTTGCTGTTATGGACAGCATCGGGACTTACGTCCCGCTTTGCGACGTTTCCACGCCTCGGCATGTATCATTCCTCCAGAGAATCACAAGTATAACTTACGCTCTTACCGATGTTACAATCTACCGTATTTCTTGAACAACGATAGAATTTATAGTCCCAGTTAATTAACCAGGTTTCCGTGCTCCATATTTGGAACGACCCTGACGCCGGTTTTCAACACCTGCTGTATCTAATTTACCACGTACAATATGGTACCGCACATTCGATAAATCCTTGACTCGCCCGCCTCTGACTAACACAACTGAGTGCTCCTGCAAATTATGGTCAATACCTGGAATATAGCAGGTTGCCTCATCAGAAGAAGAGGTAAACCGGACACGTGCCACCTTCCGTAAAGCTGAGTTCGGCTTGTTTGGCGTTACCGTTTTCACCTGTAAGCAGATACCTCTACGTTGTGGACATTGCTGTAGAATCGGTGATTTCGTTTTTTTACGATATTTCTTGCGCGGTTTTTTGATTAACTGATTAATTGTCGGCATCCTTACACCTCACTGACAAACAACAACTTATAGACAAAAGAAAAAGCCCTCACAGGGCTTAGAATTCAACTGAACACATTAACGTTGCTCTGAAAAAACGACGTTAGACTGCTTCCAAATCGAATGCCTCCTGTGTTTTTTGCGGACAAAACTTAACTATAACACTGATAACACTACAAAACTATAATTATAATCCGATTTCTGTGGTTTGTCAAGTTAATTTAGAAAAATTATGAAAATTATTAGAAATTTATTGCGAAATTGCTATTTTTTTTTGGTTTTACTCAATTTTTTTTAAAATTTTATACGCTTTTTATGGACAAGTTATAAAATCTGGAGATTTACTGATTGTCGAAATGCTTAATAAAACTGCATCCTACTACCATGGAGGACGATCTCTTTTCCTGCTTCATTCAATATGACCCGCTTTGATTCAATTACTTTCACGAGTGCCTCACCGAAGACATCGCCAACTTTGACAATATGCAAGTGATCTGAACGCCGTTCCAATATAAACGCCTTTGAATCTTCTACGTTCTGTGCGACTGCTGTGCCAATGAGGGTATAGATTGGCTGTTGCTTAGGCGGTTGCCATCCGAGTGGGTGGAAGATATTGTTGTCAATGATAAACTGATAAAACGTGTCGGGAGTTGTTGAAGCTTGGTCTGTGTGCGTGTTTTGGATATTCTGCTGAGATGTGCGCTCAGTAGGGTGTTCGGTGCTAACTGCGGGACTTTTGGGAGAAGACGCGAAAAGCAGATAGCAGCTGGCAACAATGCAGATCACAATAATAAGATTTGTGATGCGGATGATTGTTTTTCGGGGCATGGCTACTCCTGGTAAAAAATAGGCAGGCACCCAAAACGGATACCTGCTTGTGAAATAATTTTTCGCTGTGGCTACTCTATCGCCCAGCAGTTTCGCTTTGTCTTGACTAAACACTGTGGCGCTCCGCTCACGCACTTTTGCCACGTTTGACTACACCACCGACACGTGCGCGTCCGATGTCTGTTGTTTTCCCTGCTATTGCTCGGATTGTAAGTATGTCCATTGGCACAGGTCGCAGCCGGTGCAGGATACGCGTGCACATGTGAAGGCCCATAAGAGGGCACAGTCGGATGCAAACACCGCCAAAACGTATACGTGCATCTATCACCGTTGGCGTTTGTGGTGGTGCATTGTTCCTGAACATGCGTTAGACCATCACAAGCATAGTGACTCGCATGCCCACAACTTGCAGCCGAATGATCACTGCTATCGCAAGCATAGTGGCCCGAGGTGCCACACCCCGCAGCAGAATGCCCACTTGCATTGCTCGGATGTCCGCTATGAACACCACACGCATAAGTGATCGGACACGCAGAACACCCACCCGTCGTACAACTATCACAATCGGGCGAGTTGTCTACGCTGGTAGTAGTATCATCAGAGGTGCTAGTATCTTCACTAGGCGCAGCTGGACAGCAACACCACCGATGCCCACACATACCAACCCCTGTTGCATCCGTTCGTGTTGTGCAGGTTCCCGTGTCTGTGCAATAATCATATTCCGCATTGTAATCGCACCCATAAGAACTGCTACCGGTGTTCGTGCTAATGATGTTTTGGTTAGTGGTGCTGCCAGAATTTCCGCCACCTGTAGGAGCTGCGTTTCCTGGACCCTGGGTTTCATGCTTCTCCTGTCTTGGACCATTCGGTGGATGTGCATCATAATCCGGATTGTGTGCCACACCATAAATAGTAGACGATGATGTCCGCACTCGATTCCAGTCCATAAAACAGTAAGTTCCAGCCTCCCCTGCATGAGGACACGGATCTACAGGACAATCATCAAGGTTGACGTTGTGTCCGATCTCGTGTGCTATTACGTTATTTATCGCAGCAGCAAAATCATTTGGATATTTAGCTTTAACGTTATCAATATAGATAATCGCCACGGAATTCCGATGCGGGGCACCATAGTGCGGTGTTCGGCCAAACACATTTGAGCTTGGTGGGGTGCTTGACTGCATCACATTAATTGCGTAGACCTTCTTGTGTCCGGGTATCCCTTCATTGTTAAAGTTGAGCCATCTGGTGGTCTCTTCATCAGCAACACCATTAGGATCGTTTACATAAGACTGTTCAACAAGATTGACTTTTAACGGGGACGGTAATTTTGACGCATCTCCAGCTTTATAAGCACTCATATTACTTGCCCACGACACAAAAATATCCTTTTCTCTGGGACTGGTGTCTTGCCATCTGCTATTGAAACCATCATAAAGCTTAAAACCTCTATATTCTGCAAAGATAGAGAGCCCATCGCCATTATTGGAGTTAGATCCTGGACCAGTTTCCACATCTAACTCAACATCCGCTTTTTCTGCAACGGTTAAATTCGCTGTGTTTTCCCATCCATCAGCGATTTTGTTCCCGTTACCGTCACGTGGAATGGGCACGACGTTACTCCCCGTAGACTTGTATTTGCCAGCCCCAGCGTAGTCCCACAAAGTCGCTGTAATTTTGCCATACGCCCCATAATCTTTACAAGTAACTTTGACAGATATTGAAGAATCGTTTCGGGTAAGCGTACGGCTAAGCGTGCCATCATAATTTCCATCAAGATCAAAGTTCTTTGTCCAGTCGCTATTATGTGAATCAGTTCGTTCTAAAACAAGGTCAGGCTTTGGTGGATCGTTTGGGAACGTTGAGGCATCCGGATCGTTTGCGTTGCCACAAATTCCTTTCCAGTTAGTGACTTCCGATAGAGATACGGTGACATACGGCTGCTTTCCATTTGGATCTGATGGGAAGTCTACACCACTGAGAGTTATTGTCACTTTAGCATAGGTTGCTTCTTTTTCTGCTTCTGTGGAACAGTCGGAAATTGCACGTGGACGCCAGTTAATATCAAGTTCCTCAATTGTTATTGTAGAAGCTTCTGTGGGGATGCTGATGCTAAAGAGACATAATAGACAGAAACTGCTTGCTAAAAGTAGTCTAAAAACTTTCATTGAATATGCTCCTTCATTTTCTATTTTATTTTTTGTTTTGGTGCTGCGTGCGTTTCTCTGATAGAAGACGCTGCACCTGCTTAGCGAGATCAGGATCGGCTTTTTGGAGACGCTTGATCCCCTCTGCAGCTCCATAACGTTCCATGGTTTCAAATGCGCGGACAATCCGATCAGGATCGAACTGTGCTTGCCCCCCCTTGAGGTGTGCTTCCATCTCTTTCATCAGGAAGTTGTTCGTATCCATGGGAGAGTCAGCATTCATAATCGTTTCTGCCCATTGCAGAAAATCGTCAAGTTCCTTTTGTGAGCGTTCTTGATATATCAGGAACGCTTCGTGTGCCAGTCGTGCGGCTGCCGCTGCACGGCTTCTTTCTTCGTTATCGTCTTGTGCCTCCTGTGGGGAGGTGGATTCGCGTTCCGCCCAGAGAGGATCGTCAGGCAACACTTCGGTGGGGTGTGTTTGTTCTTGTGGACCGTGGTGCTGCATCGTGGGTTCATGTGAGGGAACTGACGATACAGATACGCGGGGATCCTGCACAACAGGCTTAAAAATAGGATCGCCCGCCTCAATCGCTTCAATATGCAGTCTGCATCCCACCGCTGGCGGCGCGTGAGACGTTCTACCTTGTGGTGCTTGTAGTGCTTGTAGTGCTTTTTTGTAGTATGTCCAAGCGGTTTTGACATCCCCTAACTTTTCATACGATTCTCCTAAATCATAATTTCCCGCCCCAGGGTCCAAGCGATTTAGCTTCTTAAGATATGGAATCGCTTCCGCTGGCTTGTCATCATTAATCAGCGTAAACCCTAAGCTATATAAGGCTTCTGTTGAATTCGGAACGATATCCAATATCTCTCTATATGCTTTTGCTCTTTCAGCAAGAGACCCTGTGACTGGGAGCACAACGTCAGCAAGGTAAAATCGTGCTTCAAGTTCAACGGTAGTGCCAGGGTTTTCCGCAATGACACGTTCCGCGTATTCACGGGTTTCAGGCCTATCACTGCCTAACGCCACCAGATATTGGAAGGCACGCACGGTATCCAGTCGTTTTATGAGGGCAGAACTATAGAGACCAACCGATTCCAGATAGTCTGCTGCCTCTTCAGGATTCATGTCGCCACACAAGATTTCCAGTTCCTTTTCATAAAACTCATCTGGATATACATCATATTCACAATATCCAAAAATAGAGGACTCAAAGGAACGCTTCTCTATTATCTTATCTTTATATTCTAATCTTAATTTCTCAAGGCTACTTGATGTTTCTTGTGGGATAGGTTGCCTTTTCCGGCGTGGATTGTCATATCTATGCGAATAGGAGTGGGTTGCGTTTTCGCGTGTTCCTCGTTGTTTGGTTTGTGGGGTTTTCTCAGGTGTTTTCCGTTCCATGTGTTGTCTCCTTTTCGTATCTTGTTGTTGCGCGCGGTGCATCGTAATGATGCTCCCAATACCAAGACCGATAACGATACCGAGTATCCAATACCAATTGTTTCTAAAGAATTTCATGTCAGTTACTCCTTTGAGTCGTTATTGCCTAACATTGCACCTGCTTAGCGACATCAGGATCGGCTTTTTGGAGATGTTTGATCCCCTCTGCCGGTCCATAACGTTCCATGGTTTCAAATGCTCGGACAATCCGATCAGGATCAAACTGTGTTTGCCCGCCCTTGAGGTGTGCCTCCATCTCCTTCATCAGAAAGTTATTGGTATCCATGGGAGAGTCAGCATTCATAATCGTTTCTGCCCATTGCAGAAAATCGTCAAGTTCCTTTTGTGAGCGTTCTTGATGTATCAGGAACGCTTCGTGTGCCAGCCGTGCGGCGGCTGCCGCTGCACGGCTTCTTTCGTCTTTATCGTCTTGTGTCTCCTGTGGAGAGGTGGATTCACGTTCCGCCCAGAGAGGATCGTCAGGTAACACTTCGGTGGGATGCGTTTGTTCTTGTGGCACCTGGGAGTGCGGGGCGTGTTTGTGCACATGCGCGTCTATTGAAATAGGTTCATGCGCGGATTGTACTGGCTTATAAATCGGATCGCCTGCTTCAATTGCTTCAATATGCCGTTTTATTTCCCGTGGACGTGGATGACCGTTTGCCAATGCCTTTTTGTAGTAAACCCAAGCAGTTTTGACATCCCCTAACTTTTCATACGAACTCGCTAACCAAAAATCCGCAGGGTGTTGAGGGTCTAAGTTGTTCAGTTTTTCCAAATATGGAATCGCCTCTGCAGGCATGTCACCATAGAACAATGTAACCCCTAATTCATTTAAGGCTTCCGTTGAATTCGGAACGATAGCCAGTATCTCTCGATACGCTTGCGCTTTTTCGGCAAAAGACTCCTTGTTGAGGTAGAGTGCTTTGATCACAAAGCGAGCAAGGTAAAATCGAGCTTCAAGTTCAATCGCAGTGCCAGGATTTTCAGCAATGACGCGTTCCACGTACTTACGAGTTTCAGGTTGATCGTTTAACGCCGTCAGGTATTGGAAAGCTCGCACGGTATCCAAACGTTCTATGAGAGCACGACTATAGAAACCAATCGATTCCAAATAGTTGGCTGCCTCTTCGGGGTTCATGTCGCCGCACAAGATTTCCAGTTCCTTTTCATAAAACTCATCTGGATATACATCATATTCACAGTATCCAAAAATAGAGGACTCAAAGGGACGCTTCTCTATTATCTGATCCCGATATTGATCTCTTAATTTACTAAGGTGAGATGACGTTTCCTGTGGTATAGAGTGTCGTCTCGGGCGTTGTTGTTGGTAATGTGAATGGAAGTGCGTTGCGCTTCCGCGTGTTCTCACACGCTCGTTTTGCGTAGTGTGTGGGGTTTCTTCAGGTGTTTTCCGTTCCATGTGTTGTCTCCTTTTCGTATCTTGTTGTTGCACGCGGTGCATCGTAATGATGCTCCCAATACCAAGACCGATAACGATACCGAGTATCCAGTACCAATTGTTTCTAAAAAATTTCATGTCAGTTACTCCTTTGAGTCGTTATTTCTGAACTCACGTATTCATTAGTACTCTTCTTTGTCAGAAATAGATAGACATTCCTTGTGTCCCAGTTATCCCGGACCTCGCTTTTTGTTTAGCAGACGCATTACCTCGCGCGCAAGAGGTGGATCACTTTGCTGAAGAAGTCTCATACCTTTGCTTTGCTTGTGCCGTTCCATCAGTTCAAAAGCGCGGGTGATACGTTCCGGATGAAACGTCGTCTTTTGACCAAGCAGATGCGCTTCTAACTCTTTCGCGAGAAAGTTGTTCGTTGTAATCGGCGTGTCCCTCATAATCGCACCCGCCCACTCAAGAAAGCCTTTTAATTCTTCAAATGCTGCTGTTTTATCACGACCAGAACGTGCCATCCGTTGCCGCTGGACCAATGGACGACCAGACTCTATTGCTGTTATATGGGCAGAATAATCATAGTGTTCGGCAATTTCAACGTGGGGAGTCCCCTCACCAGGACTTGGGCAGCAAGAGACACATTGCCCAGTAAGTGCTTGTCCTTTTTTCAGATGAACCCATGCCGTTTTATAGTCGCCTAATCGCTGATATGCAAAACCTAAAACAGCATGCAAACGTGCACCATCTGTTTGAGGATTATTACGCAGCTCCTTCAGCGCATAACCAATCGCTTCTTCTGGAGAATCATACCAAATTAAACTTGCTGATTCACCACGAGACGATGTTTGCTCAGTCCCGGGTGTCTGCTCCACAATATCAGGTGTGATTGGACCTGTTTCTGTTGTCTGTTGTTGCCCGCGTTGGAAAACAATAATGCTTCCAACTATCATACAAATAACGATACCGAGGACCCAATACCAGTTAGTTCTTAAGAATTTCATGTCAGTTACTCCTTTTATCGATAGAAATTGTAACGGCACGGCTCTGTGCAGCAGGCACGTTAGATAATATTAACATGTTAACTACTGAGGATAGCTAATCCGCAGTAAATTCTTTTAGACATTCTTTTTCTTCTTAATTTTTTCTCCTTAATGTTAAGGGTTAGCCTACTTCGCTGCGTCCAGCGGGCAGGTCGGTCCTGGATTTGGACAGATCGGCTTGGGTCCACGAGGGATACATTCCGACCCAATCCGTTTTGGACAGATCGGCTTGGGGCCACGAGGGACACATTCCGATCTGATCCGTTGACAATCTTGGGTGTCTGCCTGCGTGGCATCAATCATTTTGATTGTCCCAAACAGCAAGCCGCCACCCATAAAAACAGTAAGTGCTGTGATAACCACTACCTTTCGCCACCGTTGCTTTTTGGGTTTCGGGGTTCCTTGTTCTGTGCCCATCTGTTTTAGGGACAAGAAACCCCAAAGTGATATAGCCAATGCCACGATACCGAGGTGGATCCCGTACTCCTGAAAAAAGAGTGCAAAGTACGAAATAGCGGCAAGTCCACCACCTGCAGCGACGACTGCTATATCTGTATTTCCTGTCAAAAACTTTTTCACAATTATACCTCCTGTGTTAAAAACTTTCAAATGAATTTAACGAGTTGTTAGTACCGTTTTGTTATGTCCTATTGTCCTTTCCACACTACCCCCCTTTATCCCCCCGCAAGCGAGGGGAATGTGGAAGATGAACCCCGCAAGCGAGGGGAATGCGTCCATCCTGGTCCTGTTGTCCCGCCTGGTACGTGTGCGCAACACGGATGACATGCATTGGAACGGGTTCCAATGCAACACAAAAAGCCCGCACGGCGCAACACCGAGCGAACGCAAAATATCGCAGATGTTAATGCCTGCGAGACGATTTGATAAATTAAAGATAAAAATATTAACAGATGTGAAGTGGGGGGGGGGTAGTTAACTTATAGTTAAAATGCGCCCACGAAATATTATCTGCAGGCAATTTTGCACGGGAAGCGAAGGAACCTGGCGCGATCATTTTCTGGGTTGTAGTTTTAACATGTCGGTTCTTCATTCTGAAAATCCCCTTATGAAAAAATATGGTTGGCGTTGATGCAACTTTTGCATTACCATTACGCAAATACCCATATTTATAACTAATAACGCATACATGAAACATCAGGTTACAAAAAATTGCAACTTTTTTCAAAAAATTCTCTATTTTTAAGTATTTCACTTGTGCGTTTACATATTTTTACAATTTAATCACTTTTCCGCGCAGAATTACGTTCTGAACGTTTAAATTTTCATCAACAATAACTATATCTGCAGCTTTGTCTGGAGCAATTGAACCAATGTGATCATCAACACCTAAATTCTGAGCAGGTGTTAATGTTGCCATCGTCAAAGCATCTTCTAAAGAAAATCCCCACTTCACCACGTTACGAACACCATCCATAAGAGTAATAATCGCGCCTGCAAGTCTTTCAGTAGGTTTACCAACATCTAACCACATTGCACCGTTTTTTATGTATTTTGGAGGATTTGAATCTTCTACTCCGTTAAGCCGATAAGCATCGTGTTCTGCTTCGTAAACAGCGTCTTTTTGCCATTCTTCTACTGAAAGTCCCGCATGTTCAGTGCAATCTGTGATCAATCCAACACCTGAAATCCCTTTATGCTGAATCAGGTGTTTGCCCCAAAAAGGATGAACATGGTGTTCGTCAACTATCAATTCAGCGTGGATATTGGGGTGCGCAAAAACTGCTTCAAGTGCGCCGAGGTCGCGGTGGTGCATGCCGCTCATGCCGTTATAGGTGTGTGTGGCACGCGTCACGCCCGCATCAATGGCATCCATCGCTTCTTGATACGTTGCATTTGTGTGCCCCATTGCGATAACGATGTTGTTATAGGCATCTGCCTTGTATTCAGCGAGATGTTTGATAAACTGTAAATCTTTATCATTTTCTGGAGCAATAGAAATAACTTTTAAGGTGCCATCAGAGGCTGCCCACATTGCGTGGAATTCTTCAAAGTTCGGAGGGGTAATGTACTTGGCGTTTTGTGCGCCGTTTTTGGCGAGACTTCCAAATTTACCTTCAACATACGACCCGATAATCCTTGCACCATCTACTGTAGGCTGGTCTACGACATGCGCAATTGCTGTCAGTGATGCGTTTATCTGCTCCATGCTTCCAGAGGAGATACCCACTACTAACGACGTAACACCGCTAACAGCATGTGCCCGCGTGATCGTTTCAATGTCTTCAACTTTACCTGTCATACTGTCGTAGCCGCCGCCGCCGTGGATCAACCCATCAATCAGTCCGGGCAGGACAAGACACCCCGCAGCATCTACTGCCTCGTCTGACGGTGGAAGTTGCTCTTTTGTTATTGCTGAAATTGTATCACCGTGAATGACGAGGTTACCCGGACCGTAATGTGTTGGGGTATAGATGTCGCCATTCACAATCGTTAGTGTTTCCATATCACCAAAAATCTCTTCCCTAAATTTGTTTTGATACCCAAAGAATGCTTTGTGCAAGAAATCGCAAAAACGATTCTAATTCAAAATCTTTCTGATGCCCCAATGAAGTATAGCAGATACGTCCACCATTATGCAAACGTGTCCATGCTACAGGTTCCGAATGTTCATCTGTGTGTCCCATCAGCAGCACGGATGTCCCGTCTCGAAGCGATGGATTTTTGTAAAGGCTGCCATAACTCTCCAATTTTGGAATACCTTCCAAAATTGGATGTTCGGGCACTATCGTTTCTAATTGAACGGTGGGACCGTGCCCATAATGTCCTTGATAGTCGCCGCCTAATACGACTTTATCAAATTCTAACCAATTTTGATACGCGTGGCTTGCAGTCCTAACACCGACAAGCGGTCCGCCTTGTTCACAGTAAGATTGAAATTGCCTGAGCGATTCTCCTTCTGTATTGAGACGTCGCGTAAATACTAACAAGGCATCTGCATTATCTAATGCATCTAAAGAAGGGTCGTCATCTTCAGATTCGTAAACAATCAAATTTGCTTGGATCGGGTAGTTTTTTTCAGCAAACGTTTTGAAGATAGTCAAAGATGCTTCGGAATCATATTCAAAAGAACCGGAAAGCATACATAAGTTTAGCACAAATTTGCTCCATTAGAAAATAACGATCAATCTATTTCTTTTCTAAAAACAGAAAACTGTAGGGATACGGATTCTTCTCGTCCGCTTCACAGTCAATGCGTTTTACTTCTCTCCACTCATTCCAATCAAATTCAGGAAAATAGACATCTCCCTCAAAGGTAGCGTGAATCTGGGTGAGGTAGAGCCGACTTGCGTACGGTAAAAAAGCTGCATAAATGGGTGCCCCCCCACAGATCATGAGTTCCGATGCTCCATTTTCAGCAAGTGTCTCCGCAGTTTTGATAACATTCTCAACTGAGTGAGCCACGATACAACCATCCGGTGCTTTATAGTCCCGGTTGCGTGTGAGGATAATGTTTTTTCGCTTTGCTAACGGACACGGAAGCGTTTCAAAGGTCTTACGTCCCATTACGACAGGTTTGCCGATTGTCATATCGCGAAAGTGTTTAAGGTCAGCAGGCAACTGCCATGGGATGTTAGGTCCATTGCCGATGAGGCGGTTTTGATCTATGGCGGCAATCATTGAGATTTGCAATGTTTTTTCGTACTCCTACGGTTCACAATATGGCGGTATTTCACCGATCCTATTTTTGTTTAGGGACTATTGCAATAGTACTTGTCCACCTAAGTTCATTTCCCCAGAAGCCACTACCTTCTTGACTACTTCCAAATTCCTCATGTGGTTCTAAAAATTGATGAATAGGCAAATTTTGTTTTTTCCTTTTCCCATTATAATCAAAATGCAATACACCGTTGACGAGTTTAAAGTTGTCAGGTGGATTGATCTTAGGTCGTAAGGGAAGATTGTTGAGATGGATATTTTCAATTGAGAAATGCAACATAAGCCAATTACTTGTCCGGAAAATGGCGTACATCTCGCGCGTTTTTAAACCTTTGAAAATTTCGGATTTAGCCAACGGAGGGTTGAACACACTCTTTGGGTCTTCTTCTTTAGTAAAATGCAAGAGTGCCAACCCGTTTACCCTATTTGTGCCTCTGAATTGGATGTCCTCACTAAGGTTCTCAATTGGGAATGGAAACGGGACACTCTGTTTTTCTATTCTTTTGCCTCTATTGAATTCTAAGATCAACTGATCAGTTTTGAGTTGGGCATTGACAATTTTCCAATTGTCCGGCATACGAACCCGAACTGTAAAGCATTCACTATTACCCTTGTACCCAGAATAACCAAGTTGCTGTTGTTCAGCTTTACAACTCACAAACAGCAGTAGGAGACTGATGATGTAAACTATTTGAGTCTTCATTGGTGGTACTCTGAATTTTAGGCAGGAAGTGAAACGTTAACGGTCTATTAAACTCGGACGGTTAAAAGATCGGTTTCTGTTTGGGACAATCTTCATCGGTTCGTTTTTTTTAGGCACAACCTTCAAATACGCAATATGAATATCGTCACCTATTTTTTTTTGTTTCTCAACTTCAACTGTTTCATGAGGTTCAAGACTATCAAGCGGGAAACTCAACTTACGAATTAGTTTGTTAGATTTAGCGTTGTACGTTTCTATATTTATCGTATCCCCTTTAAAGTTGTGAACTGTTGCAGTTTCAATAGATGTGTGTTTAATATCAAAATTTATCCAAAATAATGAATTCTTCTTTTTTGATTTTTTGACTTCAGGCAGATAACAGTAAGCCGTGATCGTATCTCCAACACGGAACGCTCCTGATTCTTTGAAAGGTCCCGTTTTCTTCCGTAAACCTTTTATTTTCAAGCCGGTCCAGTTAAACCATGTTGACCCGTTTCTGGGTATAGGAGAGGACACAGTTAAATGCACAACACCGTATCCTTTGATTCTATTTGTGCCATGAATTTTTACAGTTCCGTTGGGTTCAATTAATGGATATTCATACTTTATATCCAGGGAGGTTACACGTTTCTCAATCTTTTTGCCAGTATCAATATCTACCTGTAATTCTTTGTTATCAAGTGTAGCATCAACAATCTTGGAAGAAGGTTTCATAGCCAAAAAAACCAAAAGTGTATCATTAATCCTATAGATTTTGTAACCGGGTGTGGGTTTTCCACATCCACTTAGGACTATCCCGAGGCTTATGAAAAGCGTTATTAGACCTTTTATCTTGGTCATTTCAATTTTCCACTTAAACAATCATTTTGGCACGAATCGCATCGTGGTGCTGATAGTTATTCAACTGCAAGTCTTGTATTTTGAAGTTATCAATTGAGGTTACATCGGTGTTTAGGACAAGTTCTGGCAGTGGATAGGGTTGTCGTTGTAATTGTGTTTTTACCTGATCAAAATGTGCGTGGTAGACGTGTGCATCGCCCAAAACATGAATAAATTCACTCGGTTGAAGATCCGTTATCTGAGCTACCATGGATAGCAACAACGAGTAGGATGCAATATTAAAAGGTACACCCAGAAACATATCACAACTGCGTTGATACATCTGTAAAGACAATTTGCCATCTGCTACGAAGAATTGGAAAAACATGTGGCACGGTGCCAATGCCATTTGGTCTAACTCACCTGGATTCCACGCGGTAACAATATGCCTACGACTGTGGGGGTTCACCTTAAGCTGTTCAATTACCTCCGCCAACTGATCAATTCTACCGTTTTCTTTTCGCCACCTACGCCATTGAACACCGTAAATGCAACCGAGCGCGCCATCACGCCCCCAAGCAGCGGCGTTTGCATTCCATATCTGTGTGCCGAGCTCCTGGAATTGTTTGACGTGATCGTAACCGCGCAGAAAACCCAAAAGTTCGGCTTTTACTGAGCGAAAAGCGAGTTTTTTTGTGGTTACTGCAGGAAACCCATCTTCCAAATTGTATCGCATCTGCATGCCGAAAAGAGCACGTGTTTTGCCGTTTCTACCATCACGGTCAACACCGGCATCTAAAATCTGCTGAAGTCCTTCAAGATACTGTTTCATGTTTACTAAAGCTCCCTTAATAATAATGTGTCTATAACAACGCAATTAGGAGCATTAAAGTTACTTATCTGTACTGCCGAAACCGCCGCGAGAGGGTGCGGTCATCTGATCTACTTCATTCCATTCTATCGTATCCACCCGGACAAAAATTGCTTGCGCAATCCGACTACCTCTTTCTATCGTCACAGGTTCATCTGTGAAGTTGTAAACCTGAATTTTTAGTTCATCTTCTTCACCGCAATAATCATTGTCAACAATGCCAACACCTTGTGCCATCATTAAACCGAATTTACGTGGCGTGCTGCTCCGCAAACATACCATCAGCATATAGCCGGGAGGTGTTTCCACAATAACGTTTGCTGGAATTAAGACGATTTCCTGTGGCGCAATTTCCGCTGATTCTCGACAGAGCAGATCAAATCCGACAGAACCGTCAGTTTCATATTTCGGCAGTGGCAGAGATTTATCAACCCGTTTGATTTTTACCTTCATTACGACACCGCTATCCCTTCTACTTTACATTTTATGCGATAGATGGATGTGCTTGCCGTGATAAAAAGGCTTTTCCAATAATCACCGCCCCATGCAAGATTCGCGCAGCGTTCAGGCACGAGAATAATACCAAGGTGTGTTCCATCTGGCGCGAATATCCAAATTCCATTCGGTCCTGTTAGATAGACATTTCCTTGCACATCTACCTTCATGCCGTCCGGCACGCCGTTGTCTCCCTTTTCCTCAGCGAAGACGCGCCCATTTGCTATTGTGCCATCAGGTTGTACATCAAAGGCACGTACATGCATACGTTTCGTGTCGTTAATATAAAGGATGGACTCATCCGGTGAGAAACAGATGCCGTTGGGTCTATCAAAATCATCAACAAGCAGTGTTAACTCTCCGCCATTAGGTGGCAAACGGTAGACCCCCTGAAAATCAAGTTCCTTTTCTGATACAGTACCACCCCGTGCGGATAACCCGTACGGTGGATCGGTAAAATAGATACTTCCATCGGATTTGACAACGATATCGTTTGGACTGTTCAGGCGTTTACCTTCATAATGGGAAGCAATCGTGAGAACATCTCCGTCTGCGGTTGTTCGAGATACTCTGCGGTTTGCATGCTCACACGTAATCAGGTGCCCACCTTTATCGTAAGTTAATCCGTTTGATTTTCCAGATGGGTCTCTGAAAACTGTCATACCGGATTGCTCGTCCCATCGCCGTATTTTGTTTGCAGGAATATCACTAAAAAGCAGATACCTTCCGATAGAGTGCCACAGCGGGCCCTCAGTAAATTGACATCCGGTAGCCAATTGTTCTACAGTTGCTTCTGAGTCAACTAAGTCTAATAGACGTGGATCCCGTACGTCAAGTGCCATAATTTTCCTTTCAATATCCAGGATATCATTCAGTTTGTGTCGTTACAAGTTGATTTGCTATAAGAAAATCATCAGGTTTTGTAAAAACATTCATAAAAAGTGGAGTGCCAGAAAACGAAAGGGGCGAAATGGGACCAATGGTCATAAATGAGTATTTTTGGGATTCAATATCAAGCGATGCCTGTGGATCTCGGAAACGTTGGTAAAGTTCAAGTGCTTTGCTACCTTCACCCCTTCCAACTAAATTACGAAGAGTCTCATACTCCGTTCCCACTCCCAAACCAAATCCAAAAAAGAAAACGCGTAAACCACTGTCAATAATGTCACTATCCAAACTGGCTAACGTTAAAGAAATAAACATCCAACCCAAACCAAATTTTCTCGTTGTTTTCGCTGCATCAACAAGACGTGCTTTAATTCTGTTTTTACGAACTGACTCGGTTTGTCCACGCGGAGCAAGCCGCTGAGCCTCATCTAACACGACCAGAGTATTCAGACTTTTATCCTCATCATAAGCCTTCTGAGCTTGAGTGGTTAATATTGATAGAAAACGATCTATCAAGAGCGGTTTAATTTCATTTTCCCAAGTTGCTTTGGGTATGTCACCTGGCTTTTCTGCTAAATTTACCACTACAAGAGGACGTGCATCTTGTTGTTCTGGATCTTGTTGTTCTAAAGCCCTGTTTACGACATTCCATATTGACACCTTATTCTCACCTGTAAAAAGACTTACCGTCTCGTTCCAGGTGTTTTTGATAAGATTATTTGTTTCTCCTATGGCTTCAGTAATACGATCCAGCAACCTTGCCCTTGGGGTGGGGGAAGTGTAAATACGATCTGCCCTTTCATGTAAGTGATTCAGTAAGTCTATAAACGCTTGATCATCAAGTTTATTCAGTTTGCAATTGCTTGCCAAGAAATTTTGCGTATAATCGATTGCAGACTCAAGGTTTTCTTTAGATGATTTTGGAATACCCAACTCTCTAAAAAATCCAAACTCAGACAACAATTGACAGAACAACTCCCAGGTATCTAATCGGAAGTTGTTTATATTAAATACCTGATATTTTCGATCAAGTTTCATCAGCGATCCTGGGCACAAAATATTCCCCATTGAAGTGATTTCAAAAGCGTCATCTCTCAGTCCCTTTGAAAATTCACCCACAGGATCAAGTATAAATAAACCCATTTGACGATGGCGAGCGTAAGCAAGAATAATCATTTTTGCCAAAACAGATTTACCAGAGCCAGTTTTTCCAAAGATTCCGAGATGGTAAGCTTCACCTAATCCATCAGGGCCTTTGTCAAAGTGTTTGAACCATAGAGGTAATTTAGGTTTTGATCCATAAACGGTACCCAAATAGAAAATCTGGTTTTTATAGGGTAGAAGCAACTCATCTAAAAATGGATCATTTACTATCTTGATACTTGTTCCTGTATGTGGAACTGTCCCTAATTCACTTTGTCCATAATTTTTGTTTTGACGGGAAAATACAGCACTGACAATCATCTGACCCCGATGTGTGTCCTGCCTTCGACTAATTGCTTCTAACCGTTCTTTCTCGCGAATGATACTCTGTATTGTGGCACCTTCTAACCAACGATTACGCAGTCTAATTTCATTGATCTGCCCTAAAGCGTAATGAGGAGAATTTTCTTGTATGTAGTGAAACATAGCAAGTTCGCCGACAAGGTTTTTGTTAACAGACTGTCCTAAAATATCAAGTTCAAGTTCCATTGTGGTAGATGGAGAACCGATCATGCCAATTTTTTCAGCGTTATCAAATAATTGTTTTAATTTTTCGTCTGACATTTTTACCTTCCTGATTCTGTGCGATAACTGTGGAGATTGATGAAAACATCATCAATGTCACCTTGATAATTTTCTGCTATATACTGAGTAATTTTATGGAGACAAGCGGGGAGAGCTTGAGGCAAATGTTTCACCATTCTGTCAGCCATATAAAGCGGGTAGGGTTCTATAATATTAGCTTTTCCGCTTTGGTTCTCAATGCCTTGTAAAACAACACCTAACCTATGACTATTATTGGCAATAGCGGGGCTCATTTCCAAACGTAAAGCTGGCATATACTCGCGAGGACGATAATAAAGGACATGGATATTATCCAAAAAACCTCTAATGCTTTCAACTAATTCTCTAATTTCATTGGACTCAGCATCAGTGGTAAAATCATTAACAACTGAGGTATCAATATGCCATTTTGAGGTAGGTTTCTGAAGCTTTACTGGTTCAGTGTATTGACCTGCCTCTAAGATAGAACTTAACAAACCTTTGTCCTCGTAAGACTTGTTCCAACCTACGCGAGTTCCTATCTCTTTGTTGGTAGTGTATTTTGGTACCGCTACCCAATAACGGTCACTACGTTCAGAGGATAGGATCTCGTGGTAGGTGTTCAAAAAGGGTTTAATTTTGTTTATCAGATATTCTTTAACTATTTTTAGATCGGGATATTTTTTAGCTGTTTCAAAACCTTGATTAAAACCAATGGTAGGAGTCATGAATGAACCATCTAAAAGAACAAGGTCATGCGGAGCCTTATTAGCTAAAATTAACTCCATCCCAAACATCACTGCTCGCAAAATGGAATTTGTATCCGGATTATGAGCTTCGGATTCAATATAGACTTGGTGGCGAGGTGTTTCCCAGAATTTTCGCTCTGAGGGAGGGATGAAACCTTCAACAGCCACAGCACCTGCTACAACTACATCTGTTGCCAAAAGTCTTTCAACAGCGTAAGATCCATCAATGCCACAAGTGGTTGGAATTGCTGCTTTAGGCAGACTCGTATCTCGTTTCAATAGTCCGCGATCAAATAGTCGCTTTTGCCACTTTTCTTTTTCTGCCTGCCATTCTTCAAAATGTTGTAATAACTTATGTTCAATATTGTCGGTTTGTTTCAAAACTTCTTCAACAAGTGCTTGAGGTAAATCTCCTAAATCAAATGAATCATTCATTATTTTTGCCCTCCTCTACTATTTTTTTTGGTAGCGGATTTTTCTGTGCTTTTGGATTTCAGATCCAAAAGCAGTTCGCGGATCCATGCAGCTCCACCGCCTCCGTAATTGATTCCTTTAGTGAGTGTTTCAAAGGCTGCGATTGCGCCTCTAATCCCTCTCAAATAATTACTGTAACTCCTAATTGCCTCGTTACTGACAGCACACGAGTGCCAAGTTGTTGTGGATACCTTCCTCTTTGCGATACACACTTCAATAAACTCTTCGTAAGTAAGATACTCTGAAATTTCGTGATTTTCAAAAGCGTTTTCGAGCATCTGTTTCCGATCTATTGCTTTAGTTATTAGTCCCTCACGTTCCTTTTCGTCGTCGGCAACAGCTTTCTTTTTATTAATAACGTATTTGGATTTCGACTCATATACTGCCGGTTTGTTCTCCTGGTTGATACTTACATTTGATCGTTTAACCGAACTAGACTTAATTTGATTATTCCCCCACAATTCCAACTCTTGGGGATTCCACTGTTTATACCTTTCGTTCTGTTTACTACGTGGAAGCAACCATCTTTCACAATACCACTTAAACAGTTCACTTACAGGTTGATCGTAGTAGTTCAATTCTGAGTCGTTACCACACAGGAAAGCGCGAGTATTTTTTGCCAATGGTGCCAAATATATTTCTCGCTTAATTCCATGATTAAGCCAACTTTTGGGTAACCCCAACTTACCAAGTGTCTTCTGAACCACCTCTTGTCTGTTTCTGAATCCTGGCCCCCAAGATTCATGGCTAGCTGTGGCAGTTGCATTTGATTTCGCATACGCTGTTAGTGATCCGTAAATTCCATTGGAGAAGTGAAAATCACCGAATCCCTGCGTGTGTCCTACGTGCTGAAAAACAAGTCGCTTCTCAAGATGTTCTATCTCAATGTCCGGCTGTGCTGATAGATTTGGTTCTGCACATGTAAGACGGTTATACATTGACGATCTTTCAAGCGCAGAAGTGGTTGTTATCATTGCAATATCGCCAGCATTTTTCCGTTTTCTAATTACTGATTCTTTATTTTTGTATTTGCGTTTGAATGCTTCACGAACTTCATTGCTTGTTGCTAATAGGGCTATAAGTTTACCTCCTAACAAAAACGAATAAGGTGGCACTGCTCCCAACACAAAAGCATCTACAACATGATGAAGTCTCTCTTTTCTGTCTTCAAAATTCCAACCTACCCATTGGTCACGATGCCTTAAACTAAAAACTGGATCACCCAAACCAAACAAACCCATCACTTTATCTGTATGTTCATCTATTACAAGGTATCTGAGTCTTCGGCCATACCCTGACGATACTGGTATACTCCAATGTAAACCAGCGTATCGAAACAAGAGACTGTTTTCTGACCCTGCGTGTACTTCAACAAGTTTAGGATTGATTTTATCAAGAACAATCTCTTCTCCGTGTGCAAATCGCTGTATTAGATTAGGTTCATGTTGAATGAGCCCTTTTTTATATTCTTCAATTTTGTGGCGAACAGCCTCATAATGCAGTTCTTTAATTTTTTTCTTATCAAGGTTTTCGGGTAAGTAAATTTGGTTGTCTTGAACTTTAAAGCCTTGGGTTTTAAGAGAATTTACAATGCGAGTTTTGAGTGTTTTTGCGTATACAGAACTAGTATATAATGTGTTCAGGATGGTCGATACTTCTTCATCTAATTGGAAGTGTTCTTGTAGTGATTCAAAAATACCATCATCACACCACCGTTTAAATCGTTGGTAGACAGTTCTCCATTTACCGTACTCAGTAGGCAAAGCAGGCCAAGAGGCATCTTCTTTTGTTATCCATAAGATAGCAGAGAGGAACAAACGACAACTTTCTGGATTTTCACCATGACGCCCCGGGCAATTCTCAAAGAAACGTCGTATTCGATCCCATACAGTATCCTCTATTTCTAACGGTAACTGTTGAGTATTGCCTGTTTTTTTCTTTTTCATACGAAATTATTAAAAAATTCAATATCCTTGACACGCATTTCTATTTATGATAACATAATATTAATTGCGTGATAGGGACAATATTATAAGGTTTTTGAACTGATCAGGAGTATAAACGTGCCTGGGGCGACTCGAACGCCCGACCTTCAGCTCCGGAGGCTGACGCTCTATCCAACTGAGCTACAGGCACACATTATAAATTAAGTTTTAATAGTGTAACAAATTTAGATATTTTTGTCAAGTATTGTGTAAAGCACTGAGGAGGAATCTCAGTATGAAACGTATATTTCAGCAACTCTCAATCGGTAATAAATGTAAACGTCTATTGTCACTCGCCGGGATTGTCTTATTTTTATTAACTTTTGTGCCTGATGTGGTAGAAAGTCGCCGCGGTTTCGGTGGTGGTCGTAGTTTTGGGCGTAGCTTTAGTCGAAGCTTTAGCAGGAGTTCAAGCCGTAGTTCAAGGAGCTATACCGCACCGAAACGTTCTACACCGACACGTAGCTCGCGCAGTACAAGCAGCAGCTACGGAAGTCGAACATCAAGAACCACTTCCACACGTGCCAGCGCGACCGCACGTCAGAGACAGACTGCAACAAACCGTGCCAAGACGACAAACACCACGTCAACTCGCGGTAGCACTGCTAAGCGTCAAACCACGGCACAGAACCGAAAACAGGTACGTCAGCTTAAGTCGGAAAACCGCAGCTTGAAACGTCAGGTCACGACAGCAAATCGTCAAACCGCTACGGTTCGCAGGCAACAACGCCAAACCATTACAGTTAACAACTTTGGTGGTTACTATCCCATGGGCGGTTATACAATGTATAGCCTCGCAGCGTCCATGGCATATCAAAACATGATGTTCAATATCTATTTCCATGACCACTATAACCATGCGATTCGTCATAGTTACTTGTGGCATTACCACCATCGGGATTATGATCGGTCACATTGGAGTTCTGAAAAGCAAAAAGAGTACGAGTATTATAAGGAATACTACGAAAGCCAAGGGATTGAACCGAACGCTAACTACGTAGACCCCGGTACAAATCGCGATGAGGACTATATTGCAAGTTATGTTGAAAAGAATCCAGACAAGTTTTATGGGGACGATGTAGAGGTTGTCACGGTTGAAGAGCTTCCTGATGAAGAGTCTCTGAAACAGGAACTTCTTGCATCTGCCGAAACGCCGACCGTAACCTCAAATACGCAGCGCGCCCCACCGCAAAGGAATATCGGCCCGAAGAGAACTTCAGGCGCGACGTGGTTCCTTCTCATATTTGGAAGTCTCCTCGTTGTTGGTGTGATTATGCTTGTGATGTACAATAAAGGTTATTTTTAGGTGGTTGCATGGCATTATTCGGTAGAAAAAACGGGAAATCTCTTTTTGGTAGACAGAAAGAGGAAAAGGATAAAAAGCCGCAACGGCATGAGTTAGTTGACATCCCGATCAACAGTATCATTGAGCTTTCTGACATTACGACATACGAGGAGACAGATGATACCTCACATGCTTATACGCTCTCCATGCGAAAAAAATATGAAGGTGATGGTCTCCTTCGATATATGTATCATGTCAGCGATGTAGAGGGAGAGATTGTAGTTGGGGTTGACCATATCGCTGGCACAAAGGATGAGTACGAAATCTCACGCTGGATTGTTGATGGTGAACAAGAACTTGGCGATCCATTGCCAGATGAGATGACGCTCCACTATACTGACCCTGATAATGAGGACGCGGAAATTGATGTTGTATATAGCCGACAGGAGATTGTCTCTGCAAAACTCACTGTTACTGATGCACAGGGAAAAGAGGAATTTGAAGCAGAACTGCATGAATACATCAACGAGAATGATGGACTGATGTCTATTGAACGCTGCGGGGACTGGTTGACCTTTTACGTTGGTTTTCTGATATCGCGTTCTGACGTTGAAATTTATCCTGCCGCTGTGGATGAACAGAAACGAGGTTAAACCCTATTTCTTATACCATTTCTGATATATAGTAAAACCTATAATTGAATGGGACACTTCTGTACCGCAAACTGGAAAGTTTGCGGTACAATGGGTTTTTATCAAACTCACGTTAAAATATAGAAATTAGTGATTGAATAGGAGAATTAGAATGTCTAACACAACCCCATTGCGAACTGTAATTGTTGGATGCGGTATGATTGCAGCAGGAGGTTATCAACCACGGTGTCAAGCATATCCGAATCAGATTGAATTGGTTGGTTACTATGACCAAGACGAAGCGCGCGCATCCGCACTTGCAGAAAGAGGGGGCGGAAAAGTTTATCCATCGTTTGAAGCTGTCCTAAATGACCCCAATGTTGAAGCGATTGTAAATCTGACTATCCATATTTCACACTATCCTGTGTCATTGGCAGCACTAAAAGCAGGTAAGCATGTCTATTCTGAGAAGCCGATTTCTATTAAGACCGATGAAGCGAACGAACTTGTAGAGACAGCAGAAGCTAAAGGCTTAAAACTGGCATGCGCTCCATCGGCAATACTCGGTTATGTGCAACAAAATGTCTGGAAACGTATTCGTGATGGAGAGATAGGCACCGTAATTTCTGCGCTTGGCAACTTCGGAGGGCCTTTGGAACATTGGCATCCCAATGCGGATGCGTTTTTGATGCACGCAGGCCCCTTCCGAGATGTCGCACCTTATCCTTTGACTGCAATGACTACAATGATTGGCCCCGTCAAAACAGTTCACGGTTTTGCGAGGGTAGCTGTTCCTAAGCGAGTATTGACTCAAGGCCCACGTCAAGGCACTGCGTTTGAGGTGGCTGAGAAGGATCATGGGTTTGCTGTCCTTGAGTTTGATATGCCACAGGCAGGTGGAGCACACGGTTTTATTTATCATAGTTTCACTGTAACGTCACAGATTCCACCTTATGAGATCCATGGCACAAACGGGGGCTTTTCAATTCAGGCTCATGATGATGGACGAGGTATCAAGAAATTTACACCGCAATCAGGCTGGCAAGATGAACCCTCCCCACCAAAAGCGTTTACTGGTTTAGATTGGGGAAAAGGTGTCGCAGATTTTGCGGATGCGATTAGGAATGACCGCATTCCAAGATGCAACGGCGCGCAAGCGCGGCATGTTTTGGAGGTTTGTGAAAGGGTGATTGAATCGTCAGATTTAGGAAAACCTATTGACGTATTAAGCCGCTTCCCTGCCCCACAAACCGTCGACGAAGTAGCTCCATGGGAAACGAGTTAAAGCGTGCAAAGAAGATGAACAGTATAAGAATCCACCTTTCATGTGCAGTCATCACACGCCACTTTTGATATTGAGGGCGTTGCGTAGCATTTCCACGCTCTGTGGTACGCCGGTGTATGCGTCCTCTTTCCCTTCGAATTCTATAGAGACATATCCCTGAAACCCTACATTTCGCAGAATTTCCCCGATTTTAGCATAATCAAGATCAAGAGTGTACCATTCTCCTCCACCGTAATATGTTTTGGCATGGACAAGCGCTGCTTCAGGTGCAATCTGTGCAAGTTTATCGTAAGGATTGGAGAGGAAATTACCGCAATCCATTGTAACCTTCAACCATTCTGAATTAATTGCAGAAACGATGCGATTAACACCATCTGCAGTACATGTCAGTCCCCAGTGGTTTTCCAGCCCAAGGAGTACCCCGTATTTCTCAGCATCTGGCAGACACTTTTCAATAGAACTAATTACCCAATCAAATGCCTCATCTTCGGTGTGGTCCGGTAAGGTTGGTTCTTTTCCTTCAGTTTTCATTAATTCATCAAACGATTTGACAGTGCCCCATCGTCCAGAGTTGAGTCGTATTGCGGGGATACCGAGTTCATGTGCTAACCGTATGCAGTGTATCGTATGGTTGATGTTTTTTTGCCGGGTTGCTGTGTCAGGAGAAACGAAACCTTGATGGATGGAGAGTGCGTACAAATCAAGACCATGAATAAAGGCGAGCCGCTTCAATTTTTGAAGATAAGGAGTGGCTTCGGATGCCATCTGTTGATGTAAGATTTCAATGCCATCAAGTTCAAGTTTTGCAGCTTCTTCAATGACATGCTCAATGGGTACCTTTTCAAATGTGAAATGCCAATATGAATAGGTAGATACGCCAAGTTTCAATTTTTTCACCTCAAAATAATTGTTAGTTCTATGATACCATAATTTCGTTAGGGAATCTATGTTTCTTAAGTTAGGGTTAAATAACCCAAATTGCTATGGACAAGATTTTGGACATGCAAACACTGTTTTTAAGCGAGAATATTTCATTATTCACGAAATTTCGTAACGCAACCTATTAGTTTGCGTTACACAAATGCACAAACTAATAGGTTGTGGGACAAATTTTATTCTTTGGTTATGTTTCCAAAAAGAATCTCCCGACAACAATTTTAAATGTTTGTTATCGGGAGATTCTAATAAGTGTGGAGTAGAGCTGCACAATCCTAAAATAGATTGTTATTCAGTTGCTCCAATTTTTGCTGCTGCAGGTGCACTTTCCGGAAGATCCTTCTTCGCTAAAGTATCTTCAGGCACATAGCCTTTGTAGTCGGAAATGGAACCGTGTGTCAACGCGTATACCACAACGTTTGTCATAAAACGATAAACACCGGGCGAATAGTGTACACTCCGGGTTGGCAAGCTGACAGCTTCCATTGCGCACATATAGTCACGACGGATGACAATAACGGACAACTTTTCACCTACGGAGAAGCCTTCAAGGAAATTGCGTTTCGGTGGACGTGTGCCCCACCAGAAAATGTCGAATCCTACAGGAGGCCCGCCTATTGTATAGAAGTTATCGTAGATCTCGTGCGTGTTATCAATCCGTTCAATTTGGTATTCAGGCATGACATAGCGCATTTGTGCAATGAACAAACGGACCATGGCTTGTGCGGGTGCATTTACACCGCAGTCGTCAAAGACAAGGAATCCGCCTTTTTCAACGAGATATTTACGGAGTCCTCCTGCTTCTGCTTCGGTAAACCGGTTATCCATTTTACCACCACCATACTGTTTTCCAAGCAGGTTCCGTGATCGCGTGAGCGAAGGATCGTGCCCTGTCATGAAAGCGAGTGGTGTTTTAAATAGATTCGCATCCGTCAGCTTTAAAGATCCGCCTTCAACGTTCATGTCCGTTTTGATTTTGGTTTTCTCGTTGAGCCATTTGGTAAGGGCATTCAGCGAGGAAGAATCAGCCCACCAGTCGGAAAGGGTATGGCGGATACGTGTAAAACGGAGGACACCCCGAATATCACGGCCTTTACCGATGACCCGTCCCCCCGGTTCGCCCTTGGGCAATGGTGGCACTTCAACGTTACCAAGCGTAATACTTTCAGCGACATCACCAAGTGCGTCGCGAACGACACCGACGCTTTCAACCATGGCTAAACCCGGTTGCCGTCCAATCGTGAGTTTTACTTGAACCGGACTTCCCGCGACACCACGTGCAATGTTAGCGGGGCCCGCGGAAGGTGCACTCGCTGCAGGACCGGCAAAAGCTAAAGCACTCGGTGAATTTGACACAGGTAAATCTGCGTGCGTAACCACCTCTGGAACTGGGAGCGTTCGGTCTAACTACTTTCGGTACATTTGGGTTAATCGGAGCATCTATCTTGACAGCTTGATTAGAAAATTCCAACACCGTTTGTTGGATATTTTGAGTTGTCTTCGGCGCGAAAGCTGTTGTTAAACGCGGTTGAACTTGCACCGGTTCAGTGACAACCGTAGTTTCTACTGGAACAATTGGTTTGTTAAGCTGCTTGACAATAGGTTTTCGTACCTTAGGTTTCGGTGGATCCGGCGGTTCAAACGTTTCTATTCCAACTAAATCTTTGAACGTCTGTGTTTGCGTAACAAAATAGAGTCCAAAGATCAGAATAACAATCCCGTGGATCACCAGTGCCGTCATCAAGGCAGCTGATGTTCTTTTAGCACTCATTATTTCACCTCATAAAATAATATTATACGAAATTGGTCTTTCAAAATACAATTTACTAAATTTAAGACTAAACCTATACTACTCTATGCAATTTTTATGCCATTAGAATAGTGTGTGATATATGTAGTAAACCCGATATTGAGCGTGTAATTGCTGCACAAAATGGGGCAACTCGGTTATAAGCTGCACAAAATGGGGCAGCTTTCTCTCTGGATCAGTAGTGAACCCCACAAAAGTAGTGTTTTCAATAAGAATTGTACCGTATTATGAGTTAGGCAACACGGACTACTGCGACTTTTGCCAATGCAAATATTCAGAATTTCTATTTTTTGTGATACTATAACAAATCTGCTAAAAAATGTCAAATAAAATTGAGTCTCTAAAAATAATTACTTCAATTGCGATGAGTTTTCTGTAGATTCGCTTAGACATTTTTTTATAAACCCGTAAATTTTTCAAAATTTTCGATCGTCTGGATGACATCGGTAACCTGAATTCGAGACATACACCCTTCTGCTCCGAATCTACAGGTAGAACCTAAGCAGGGAGGACAATCGAACTTCTTTTGAATAGTTTGGCATTTATTGCCGATAGGTCCAAACCTTTTCGGATCGCTGGGTCCGTAGAGTCCAATTGTGTGAGTGCCTACAGCCGCCGCGAGATGCATTGGACCGCTATCATTTCCGATAAACATACTACATTTAAACAAGATAAATGCCAATTGTTTTAGATCTGTTTTGCCTGCAATGTTCGTTGAATTTTCTTGCATTCGGTCTTGAATTTTGTTTATTATCGGAATTTCATCTTTCACACCGACAAACAAGATTTGTGCACATTTTCGTGCAATTAACCAATCCGCTAATTCTGCGTAGCGTTTGGGTTCCCACCTTTTTAATGGGATTGGAGACCCTGGATGAATGACGATAAAAGGTTGTTCTATCTGAATCTGATGCGTTTTGAGAAAATTAGATGCCCATTTTTCATTTTCTCTTTCTACTGAGAAAGTGGTAGTTTTTATTGATGTTGAAATATCTGATCGCCTAAGGACATCAAGATTTCGCATCGTTTCATGTGTGCCGCTGAATCGAGGAAAACCTAACTTGTTTGCAATCTGTAGGGATGCACGGTTGAGACGTTTCGGTGTAACACGTAAAAGAGCAAAGCATACGATACGCCAATCCCCCCGAAGTTCTACTAACAGATCGTATTTATGGCGACGTAATTGCCGATAGAGTCGAAATGTATTTTTAAAGGATGTTCGCTGTTCAGATCGGCAGAATGCGGGCGAATTGTATTCTAATACTTTATCCACGTCAGGGTGGTTTTCCAAAATAACACGACTCCATGTCCCAGTGAGCGCGTGCAATTCGGTGTTTGGATAAGCCAAACGTAGATTAGAAAACACAGGGGTCGCTAATAATACGTCTCCAAGGTGATCAAGTTTAACAACGAGAATACGTTTTGGGGTATAGTCCTTCGGTAAAGGTTTTCTGTAAAAAAGCCACTGCACAATAGCAGAAACAATTAGCGTGAGAATTTCGGATGCGTTCTGAAACATCGTTTTTAGTTTAACGTGAGTTTGATAATAAATGATGTCCGTTCTATAAACGGTATTTTATCCTGATGCACCCAGGTAGCACAAACTAAAAGTTCGCGCTACAAGGTATTTTTATCAAACTTACGTTACCTAATTTACATGGATTTGTCAATAGATATAGTGGCAGTCGGCAGTGTTATTTATAGTGAACTTTGAAAATAATGGGACACATTTTCTGTAGGAACGATCTCCGAATCGCGACTGAACATAAGAGTAGTCGGGAATCGGAATTCCCTCCCGCTGAATGCCAAAAGCGCATTCAGCGTTGATTCACAACTCAAAATGTCCAGTTAATTCTAAAGTTTACTATAGTTTTAATAATTCTTAGTTATTAGGACTTACGCATTTTCTAAAAGTCCCTCTGATAAGGGGGATTTAGGGGGCGGGGTCCCATAGCGATAGCGTGTGGGGAGATAAAAACACTAAAATAAGGACTTTTAACCCCTTATCAAAGGGAATGCGTAAGTCCTGTTAATGTTATAGCCCTCCTTAATCCCAAAAATCCTGGTTAAGAAAAAAGATCGCTACCCAACGTTCAGTCTAAAATATTCACACATCCACTGAAACTAAAATTCATTTGACACCTAAATACAGTATATGATAATCTGTATCTATCAGCGTGCTTCAACGTTTAGCGTGATATAATGCGAAATATTAAACTTGTGCTTGAATATGATGGGACTAATTACCACGGATGGCAGACACAACCTAACCTTCCGACAATTCAAGGAACAGTTGAGGAAGCACTGACACAGTTAACGAAAACACCGATACAAATTATCGGATCGGGTAGAACAGACACTGGCGTTCACGCGGAGGGGCAAGTAGCAAATTTTCATACTGATTTGTCAATCCCGCAAGTCGCTTTTCAGAAAGGACTGAACACGGTTTTACCACGAGATATAGTTGTCTGTTCTGTTACAGAAGTGGAGACAGACTTTCATGCACGTTTTAGTGCCATCAGCAGGCGGTATCGGTATACCATTTTAAATAGAGCGTACCCATCTGCTATTTTGCGGCGGACGGCTTATTTTTATCCTCCCCCAATTGATATAGAGTCAGTCAACGTTATTTGCCAAAGCATAATTGGAAAATGGAATTTTTCTTCTTTCCAAAAAACAGGAAGTGATAGACTAAACCCTGTGTGTGAGATATTTGAAACGTGCTGTTGGAAAGCAGACGAATATGTCTACTTTGAAATTGAAGCAAATTCGTTTTTGCGAGGAATGGTTCGTGCCATTGTTGGCACAATCTTAAAATGTATTAAGCATGTCAATGGCAATATGGAGAATGCTTGTGCTCAGTTTCACAACATATTAGAGGCAAAGGACAGAGCATTAGCGGGTCCATCAGTCCCTGCTCACGGATTATCACTTATCCGTGTTGCGTATAATGACAAATAAGAAACGAGGTTTTTATGAACTACGCCCAAGTCTTGAATGAATTGGAAACGTTGGTTACTGAAACTTTTGGTCTTTGGGAACACAACAGAGTTGGATTTCAATGGCGGCATTATACCTGGAACCACACTATGCGCGTCCGTGCTATGAGTATGGAACTCGGCAGGCGCGAAGGGGGGGATGTCAAACTCCTTGAGGTTGCAGGAACTTTACACGACATCACCAAACGTTACGATGGTGTCATCTTAACCGATGACAACGGAAAACGAATCCTTGATCACAACGGTTTTTGGCTAAACGAAATGCTTACGCCTGCAAGGAAAAACATTGTCACAGAACTTTATGAAAAGCATAATCTACACGGAAAGGTACACCATGAATCTGGGGCAGTCATCACTGAAAACATTTTGGCGATGTACGATTTTGAACCGGCGTTTGTGGAAGCTGCTACGTCTGTCGTTTTGGCACATCTGAAACCGATGAATCTAACTGCTGAAGATTTTAAGCTGTTATATGGTAACATAGAGAATCAGATCCTTTATGATGCAGATACCATGGATCCGAATGTTGGGTATACCGGCTTTTTCCGTAATATCCATATTCATGCTTATTTTGCACTTCAACGCGGGAATTTTGATTTAGAGGAATATGTCCGAAACCTGCCGCGTTGGATTAATTCCAAGCAGGAATTTGTGGATAAACTGCTCACTGAATCGTCCCGTGAAGTAGGGCAAATCAGGCAAGATCGGAATCAACGACTCTTTGCCCAAATGGTAGATGAATTAGATGATATGGAGATTAACCGCAAATACGGGTTACTCGGCGTAATTGAGTATTTTGTCAGTGAAACAGAAGATCCGCATTTCCTAAATCAACTCAATTATCTCCAAACCGAATGGCTTCCGCGACGGCAGCAGTGGATAGCTGAAGAGGAGAAAAGTGAATCTGCACGTGAACGTGCCCAAGCTGCTGTTGATCGTGTTAACGATTTCTTGACGTTATTTGAACAAGAAAGTCGAGGTGAATTTAAGGAGTAATTAATATGAATCATTCAACGACCGCCCAACCTGAAAACATTGCTACTACCAGACCAATTCCGTACCCCGATGACCTTTACCGTTTTGATACGGTGGCAAATAGCATCTCTGGTGGTTTTTTAGCGGTAACCGATGCCGATATTGAATATTTCCATCAGCACGGATACCTTGTCATTGAAGATGCCTTTACCTCTGACGAAGTTCAGGACGCTTTAGAGGGTATGGTACATCTGATGGATGGCAAAAACCCTGACTTTCGGGCAATTCAATTTGAGCCAAAACTTGCGAAACTCAAGGATGAGATGGACACCGATGAACGCCGCGATGCGATCAGAAAAATCTTCAACTACGTAAATTATGAGTCACGTCTAAATGCTATGGCTGCACACTCAGGTCTTCTCGGTATCTTGGAGCGAATTATGGACGACAAACCTGCGCTTTTTCAAGATATGGCGTTGGTTAAACCACCACGGCACGGTTCCGAAAAACCGTGGCACCAAGATTGTGCATACTTTAATTTGGAACAAGGCACAACCGTTGTCGGTGTCTGGATTGCATTAGACGAAGCAACGCCCGAAAATGGGTGCATGCACATCATACCTGGGTCTCATAACGAGGGACCAATGATCCACTTCAAACGCAGAGATTGGCAGATTTGTGATACTGATGTACCAATTGCTCGCGATACGATGGTACCACTTCAACCGGGAGGTTGTCTCTTCTGGCACGGACTGACACACCATGGGAGTCCTGTGAATCACTCAGCACAACGGCGCCGGGCACTCCAGTTGCATTATAAACCTGCAAGTTCTGAAGATATTACGACACAGGAACGGATGGATGTTTATGGAAGTGAGGGAAAAGACGTGGACTGTTAGTTAATCGAAACTTTTCCAAATTCTCTGTTCTACAACAGCTAAAATAAATCTTGGGATCCTAACGTGAAACATTATTTTTCCCAAAAGAGGATCCGCCATAGTCATTACCCAGTCGGAACTTGCGGATAAATGGAAAACTGCCGTTGACATCCGATGAGGGAAAAGTCCTCTATGTTGAGGCAACATGGCGGCAACTCTTCTATAGGTTCTCCTGCTATATACCTCCCCGCGAGTTAGCCTTACGCCTCTGTGAGTAGGATTTGCTCAACTTCCGCTTTCGCTGCTTCTACAATGACATCACCTTCATGTCTGAGTTCGGCTATATGAGTCAAACGTTTGTTAACTTCTTTTACAATCTGATTTTGTACATCAAGTGAGGGTAAAGGAAGCTGAAGCGACTGAAATTCTTTTGAATTTATATAGGACTTACGCAATTTGTCCATTTCAGACGTTACAGTGGTCGTCATAAGTTTTATTCACCCGGATAAATCCATATTTTGCATGCTTTCTCAGCAAGTTTCCTCGCTCTGGCGATGATAGTGTTTTCATTCCATTGTTCCGTATCTGCGAAACTTTGATTCAAGTGTAACGGACTATAGCGTAATCCTTTTTCAGGCATGTCCCGTTTCTCCTTAAAGGTTAGATTACTATATTCTGAATTGTAACCGGTAAGGGTGAGGTTCCCAATCTTGTGAAGCCACACTTCATGTATGCGTTGAAAGTCTTCTCCTAAGTCCTGTTGCCATGCCTCATTGAGTTTTTGTGGCATTACATGTTCTATCGTATAATCAGGAACCTCAATAGGTTCTCTACTACGTTCATGGTTCTCCAGTTTACGGAGCAGATAATTCGTTCTGTTAAAGTTATAAACGTCTTTATTAATAAATGCTTCTTTGAATTCAAGATCAGTTGGATAACGTCTGTAGGAGCGCATATCCCGGAAAACAGTATTCAGACTTTCAAGATAATTGTTTTTATCTACTTCGTCCATCAGTGCAGCAAACAATTTGTTCATAACAGATGTCGACACATCACATACGGCACGTCGGAAAACGTAACCTTCTACGAGTTGTAGTATGTTTACGACAACCGTTTTATCGATCAATCCTTGTTTATAATCATCATAGACTTCAAGTAAAAAAGGATAGGCGACTTTAGCTTGCAGCTCTGTGAGATCTGAAAAACACTTCCGAAGTTCTGGGTCGCTTTCTGTTAACAGAACCATGTCAACATAGTATTTTGTATGGCGTGAAATATCTTTAACAATTACCTCTAATTTTTCTGAATCATCGTTTACAGGATACTGTTCTTTGAATTTTTCGTAAATCTTCTTACGACTGGGAATCTGATTCATCTTTAAGGAAAGATAATCTCTCATGAAAGGGTCAAAAAGCGCCGCATATTCATCCCCAAAAAGTTGTTCCATAGGAAACCAATAATCCTCATACAATCTTTTTTGGTAAGGAGGATCAAGGTTCATGAGCACATAGTTGCGAATGAGATCCGCCTCCGAGAGTTCAACACCAGTGGAATTGAGACTTTCAAAAATCTTTTGAGGATCATCGATTGCTGGAGCAAGAGCGATGCTGACAATCATCAGTTTTTCGATACCTGTATGAAGAGTTTTGAGATTAACATTTTTCAACATTTTTTCAAAATATTCATAGTTCTTCACTAAGAGAGATGACAGGTTTGTAGGTGGAAAAGGTTTCCTATTCTCCAACAGATGGATGAGCGTTTCTTTATCTTCCTTAGTAAGAAGTAGTTTATAACGTAATTCGTCCTCTTCCTGACTGTTAAAAAGATAGTAATTGTGAAGTTTATTCGCAGATGTGTCGATATTATCACCGTCTTTATTGATGGCGCGACTGAGTGCAGAGAGCAAAAGTGATAAAGTTGTCAATCGCTGCTGCCCGTCAATTACAAGCAGTTTTGGTACACCACCAATAGCTGTTAACTGCCTGTTTATGTAGACGATGGACCCAAGAAAATGTGTCTTAATTTCATCATTGCTACCGACCCGTAGAATATCGTCCAAGAGTCGTTTGCAATTTTTTTCTGTCCAACTGTATCTACGTTGGTAAATTGGAATAGAAAATTGCTGTGGACGTTGTAAAAATGTGAGCATATCTACTACGACAGCTTCCATAAATTATCCTCCTATTTTTATGAAAATACAAAAGCATTGTAACACAGACACCTGTATGTGTCAACACAGCTAATACTTTATTTTAGGGCATTCAGTTTTCAACAAAAGTGAAAGAGGTCCGGATTAGGAACCTCTCCCACAGATGTTCCTCGTTTCGCTTTATAAGCGATTCAACTTTGGATTGGGAAAACTGAAGATGTGGCGACTAGGAGGTCGCTCCTACACTTATGTCAGGCTATTTGTTCTGTTCTGGGAACGGTGCACGAATGTCGTAACGCCCCTCTTTAAACACAGGCAACTTGCCACCTTCAACTAACAGATCAAGTGGATTTGGGCGTGTCGTTAATGGAAATGTGACAACGTCTTGGAGGCGTACCGATTCGTAAAATGCCATCAGAATTTCAATTGTGCAAAGTCCATGTCTACCTGCGTTACGGTGTTCTTCAACGTTGTCTTCAATCCATGCCAACATTTCTGAAAACTGATTCGGTTCGCTTTGACGCGGTTTGATAGTCTGCCAACCTGCTGCTTTGCTATTCAGAAGTTCAACCGTGCCGTCACCACCACGGCGGAGTTGGCCATCATCACCGTAAACAGCATCACCTCGGAGTCCTGGGCCCGGTAAATCGCTTTCGTAGATACCACGGATACCGCCTTCAAAGCAGATTTCTGCCATACACAGGTCTTCAGTTCGGACGCGGCGTTCCCAACGATCTGTTTTTCGCGCAACCTGACCGATAAGCCACTGCGGCTCAGGATCGCCAAGGATAAAACGCATTTCGTCAATTTCGTGCGTTCCACGATTCAATAGTCCGTGTCCATCACGGCGCAGCATCGCTTGGGGTTGACCAATGGCACCCTCTTGTATAAGCCTTCGTGCTTCGCAGTTTTGAGAACTAAAACGCCGTTGATGTCCAACAACCAATTTTGTGCCGTGTTGTTCACAAGCATCCATCATATCTTGAGCATCGCCAACGGAGGCAGCCATCGGTTTTTCTGTGATGACACCCAGCGCGCCGTTTTCTGCTGCGGCGATTGTCGGTTCAGCACGCACGCTCTGCCAAGTGGTAATACTTACAATGTCAAGTTCCTCTTTTTGACACATTTCTTCAAAATCGGTGTAATGTGAAGGAAGTGAAAACTCATCAGCAAATTTCGCAGCGGAATCTGCACTGATGTCCGATGCGGAGACAACTTTGGCACGACCACTACCGTTCCAACTCCGCGCATGGGCACGTCCCATACCACCACAACCAATAACACCAACACGATATGTTTTTTCTGCCATCTTTTACCTCTTATTAAAAATAGATGTTGATTTTAAAGCCAAAGTCTATCAAAAATTGATGCGTAATGCAAGTCAAATCTTTAATAAAAAGAAATAAGTAGAAATAACATGTGTCTTTTTTAATACAATTCACAAATTATGTTTTTCGTTATATACTTATATTTGTAACAGATACGCAGTTGGCATCGTTTATGCAAGACAATAGATAACAAACTTAAAAAACGCGCGATGTTTACCCGATCAAATTATAATTCACGGAGAATAAAATGCAAAAATTAATAATCAACGGCGGTACCAGACTTGAAGGTAAAATTCAGATAAACGGTTCAAAAAATGCTGTCCTCCCTATTGCAGTCGCTGCAGCCATACTTGGCGATAGTGTTAGCGTACTTCACAATGTCCCAAATCTTACAGATGTCCGAACACTGAGTGCTGTTTTGGAAGGTCTTGGTGCTTCAATCACACGAAAAAACGGTTCTCTCTATATTGAACCGATAAACCGCATGGAGTACGAAGCCCCTTACGATCTGGTGCGACAGATGCGTGCATCCATATACGTTTTGGGACCGCTTGTTGCCAAACTTGGACGCGCAAAGGTCTCTTTTCCCGGTGGATGTGCTATCGGTCCACGCCCGGTTGATCTACACATTCGAGGTTTGGAACATTTAGGTGCACAGGTTGATGTCAAAAGAGGCTATATCTTTGCACAAGCAGAACGGTTGGTCGGTGCTGAAATAGATTTAATCGGGCAACACGGTCCCAGTGTTGGGGCAACCGCAAACGTCATGATGGCGGCAACTTTAGCCGAAGGAACAACCGTTATACAAGGTGCCGCATGTGAACCTCACATAAGTGACCTTGCCCGATTCCTCAACGCAATGGGTGCTGATGTAGATGGTATCGGTACTTCTACCTTAACAATTCGCGGTGTCAAACAATTACATGGTACAGAACATACAGTTATTTCAGACGATATTGAAGCGGGCACTTTCATGGTCGCAGCTGCGATGACCAATGGTGATGTTTACGTTGAAGGTATTACCCCGCAACAAATTATCGCTGTTTCAGAAAAATTAATAGAAGCCGGTGTGCAATTAGATTGGGATGAGACAGGTGTTCGAGTTACTACACCGGGTCAACTCAAACCGATAGATGTTACAACTGCCCCATTCCCAGGATTTCCTACCGACATGCAAGCCCAGATGATGGGATTGCTTACGCTTGCATCGGGCACAAGTACTATCACCGAAAATGTTCATACGGATCGCTTCATACATGCTGCGGAACTAAATCGGATGGGCGCGGATATAAGACTTGAGGGACGCAAAGCGATAGTTAATGGTGTTCCATCTCTGAGCGGTGCGCCAGTGATGGCTTCCGACCTACGAGCTGGTGCTGTACTTGTTGTTGCAGGTATGGCAGCTGCAGGGGAAACCACTGTCTCGCGTATCTATCATATTGATAGAGGCTACGAAGCAATTGAGAAAAAACTGAACAGTATCGGTGCTGATATCCGCAGAGTCAGCGATAGTGAATGAACCTTGTTAGTTTCTTCTCAATGCTGCGGATTGCTGAAAGACAACCCTTATATAAAAGTCAAAAGAAAATGTGGTCTAAATATAGGTTTATCGCATAAAAATAATATTGACTCTTAAATAGGTATATGTTACTATAGTAATTGGATTGTACATACTATGGAAAATGCAGAAGAAATACAAAAAGAGAGATATGAACTATACCTTGCCGAAGAAAGAAAAATATTTGAGAGTTTATTAAGTAACGACGTCGAGTTTAATAAGACTATGAGGTATTTTTCTGGAGGTCTATTGGTATTAATGACCGCCTATATAGACTGGAATGGTGTCAACAATGTTATATATACATTTATCACTTATACACCATTTATTTTTTTCTATTATTAGTAATATAATTGCTTATATATGTGTTAGGAAAAGTTTGCAAAAACAACGCGAATACAATGCAGACTATTATTTGAGAAATATAGAGGAATCGCGTTTTAAGGTTAGTAAGCCAGGTAAAATAGGAAATTTCTTAATTCAATCTTCCATAATTTCATTTATAGTCGGCCTACTTATATTTTTAGGATTTTTAGGATTTGGCATTTTAAAAATAAATGGAGGTTAATACAATGTCAAAGAAAACCCCCCAAACCCGTAATACCAAAAAGAGCAGCAAGTTTGAAAAGCAGTCATGGACAGTACCTAATATTCCACCTGAGGCTCGACCTGTTAATGTGCCTCCACCACAACCAAACAAACCTGAATCACCTAAGCCAGAGGCTAAGCCTGAATCGTCTAAACCAGAGGCAAATAAGCCTAAGAAATAGGTTTATCTTCAACCTAAAAAAGCAAACCTCAAGTCATATATATGACTTGAGGTTTGCTTTACCAACTGAACGAATGAATTTCCCCGCTAAAATCGGGCAATTTATGAGTCCAAAACTATTAATTGCATAAAAATAATACTATGTTGCGAATTATTGAAACACAAACCCCAGAAAGTGAATCCTTTATTACGAAGCTAAATGAACGCGGCAGGTTAATGGATGAAACCATTTTAAAAACTGTGCGCCGTACGTTAAACGATGTACAATCAGAAGGCGACAAAGCGGTTGCTCGGTATACCCGAAAACTTGATGCACCACGAATTTCTGTAAAAGAACTACAAGTTCAGCAAAGTGAATTTAAACAGGCGTACGCCGAAGTAGACCCTGATTTTATTGAGGCAATTGGACACGCAAAGAAGAACATTGAGAGTTTCCATCAAAAGCAGAAGCAAAATTCTTGGTTTTCTACTGAGGCAGACGGTGTGCTGTTAGGACACATTATCCGACCATTAAAACGTGTTGGTATTTGTGTGCCATCTGTCAGCCAATTGCTGGTCTCTTCGCTGCTGATGAACGTTATACCTGCTACTGTTGCTGGCGTTGAAGAAATTGCGGTTTGTATGGGACCTATGCGGAATCGACAGATTAACCCACACATGCTGGTTGCCGCCGCTGAATGTGGTATAAACGAAATCTACAAATGTGGTGGGGCACAAGCGGTCGCAGCCCTGGCTTACGGCACTGAGACTATTGCCGCTGTCGATAAGGTTGTCGGTCCAGGGAACTTATACGTCCAATTTGCGAAAAGAGAGGTTTTTGGACACGTCGATATAGATAAAATAGCCGGCCCAAGCGAAATTCTTGTCATAGCAGATAGCACCGCAGACCCTGATTTTGTTGCTGCTGATCTCATTTCACAAGCAGAACACAGTCCAGAATGTTCAGCAATTCTTGTTACGCGGTCTCGGGGATTTGCTGAACAGGTAAAAGCAGCAATTGAAGTCCAAGCACCGACTCTCCCTCGTCAAGATGAAATTGTCCAAGCATTTGAAAATTATGGTGCCGCGTTCGTTGTCAACGATTTAGCAGAAGCGGTGGCTTTTGCTAATCAAATTGCTCCTGAGCACGTTGAACTACACGTTGAAAACCCATTAAACTGGATTGGAGAGATACATAATGCAGGTGCTATCCTCGTCGGGCCTTATTCTCCTGAAGCGGTTGGCGATTACATTGCTGGACCGAGCCACATCCTCCCGACAGGCAGAGCAGCGCGTTATGCCTCCCCGCTAAGCGTTCACGACTTCCTTAAAAAGACAAGTCTCATCTCTTATACCAAAACCGCATTAGAAAAAGTTACACCAGATGTTGTCAAACTCGCCGAAGTGGAGGGTTTAGAAGGGCATGCTGCATCCATGAAAATCCGATTTGAAGACGATTAGTCTTATATCCTACCTTGTAGGAAGGCTTTGCCTGTCCAATTTTACGCAGTGAAAACTAAAATGCTTTTTATACCATCATTTCCTATACCAACCTCCTCAGTTGCTACATTTTCAATCGTTGGATATGATCCAAACAATGGCGATTTAGGCATTGCCGTTCAATCAAAGTTTTTTGCAGTCGGTGCTGTGGTGCCGTGGGCAGAAGCTGGCGTTGGCGCAGTTGCCACGCAATCCTGGGCAAACACGACTTATGGCCCCAGAGGATTAGAGCTGCTCAAGATAGGACTTTCAGCACAACAAACCTTGGACCACCTCCTCAGAGATGACTCAGGAAGGGAAACACGTCAAGTCGGCATCGTTGATGCGAGTGGTAATGTTGCCAACCATACAGGCGAAGAATGCCACGATTGGGCAGGTGCTATTTCTGGCAAAAATTACACTGCTCAAGGTAACATTCTCGCTGGAGAAAATGTTGTTAAGGCGATGGGAAAAACGTTTGAAGAAACGGAGGGTGAATTGGCTGATAAATTGATAGCAGCACTTTCTGCTGGACAAGAAAAAGGCGGTGACAAACGCGGACAACAGTCTGCTGCCCTACTCGTTGTACGGAAAAATGGGGGCTATGGCGGTTTCAATGACCGCTATATCGATCTACGCGTTGACGATGCTGAAAAACCGATCCAAGAACTGCACCGACTCTTAGGTATTCATAAAAAATTCTTTCCTCGCTAATGCATTCCTTTTGTGTAGAGTGACCGCCCGGTAGATACTTTTCAGATAAAAGGCACAAAAACCTAAAATTAAATAGACCTAAATTTGCGTTGATATTAGCAAAAAAATTTGTTATTATATTGGATATAGTTACTTTTATTAAAGGCATTCGCTTATGAACGCTGAACCAACCGCTATAGAAGAAATACTTACTCAGATTCGTCAACGCTTGCTCCCTCAGGTGGCAAGTCTTACCAAGTTCCAAACAACGACGGGACTGCAAAAATTTAGAAACCGTTTGCACAGTATTCACAATTTTTGCTTGCGTGCTGAGTTGTCAGAGGAGATTAGCAATCAAGTTGAGGTGCTGCTTTCAACCAGTGCCAGTTTTTGGCACCTTATCACCGAAAACGAGTTAATACTGACGAACTTGAAAGACTTTACGCGCGTGCGCACCTTTTCAGCAGAAGCAGAAGGCATAACCAACTTAGAAGAACTCCTTTCCGGTGAGGACACGCTCCGAGATGTGATTGTCAATAGTATCGCCTTTATGCTAAATTGGAAAGCGAATACGATCTGGGTTGATACTGCTAAGAAGGCACGCACCGCGATGACAAAAAATTATATGCTTGAAATTCAGGACAGGATTTGGCAGTTTATTAAAGAGAGTAAACAAAAAACAGAACCGATCAATGTAGCACAAGCTGAGCAGATTCGCGAACGAGCAGAAAAGTTCATGCAGATCATTCAAGTGAGCGAATTAACTACTGAAGCACAAGTGACTTTGTTGATGCAAATTTATAACATATTACTCCGATTCCAACTTGGACAGCTGATTATCCAGTTAGAAAACCTGCAAGCAAATGAAGATTAGGGTGAATCATAAAAATAAATAGATACTTTCATCCCGCGGTAGTCGAGGTTTCCTAACCTCGACTATACAGAGTGTCCCAAGTAATGCTAAAACCTACTATAAAAGGAATTTTACGATATGAAGAAAAAAGGATTTGTGTTTATTTTTGTGGCTGTCTTGTTTATCTTTGTTGCACAAGGCATTACTGAGGCAGCTGTAAACAAGATATATTGGGTGGATCGTTTTGAGGGAGAAATTTTGCGTGTGAACCCTGACAGTTCAAATAGGGAACCCCTCATCACAGGATTGTCCTCTTTAAGTCTCATAGCGTTGGATGTGTCTAATAACAAAATGTATTGGACAGACTGGAGATTTGGCAAAACATCTAAAATTTTTCGTTCAGATCTCAACGGAGATAATATAGAAGACCTTTTTACAGGATCAGATGCGATAGAGGGCATAGCATTGGATGTATCTAATAACAAAATGTATTGGACAGAGTTTGATAATAAAATTCGGCGAGCAAACTTGGATGACTTTCATGTAGAAGACCTTTTTACACAGGCAGATGGATGGATTTATCCAGAAGAATTAGCGTTGGATGTATCAGGTGATAAAATGTATTGGACAAACCCGGTTTCGGGTGAAATTCACCGTGCAAACTTGGGTGGTACAGGTCCTGTGGAACCCCTTCTCACAAGCGCTGATGGATTGAAGTCGCCAAGAAGCATAGCGTTGGATGTATCTAATAACAAGATGTATTGGACAGACACTGGTACGGATAAAATTCTTCGTTCGGATCTTAACGGAGATAATATGGAAAACCTCGTTACAAGTGCTGATGGATTGAAGTCGCCAAGGGATATAGCGTTGGATGTATCTAATAACAAGATGTATTGGTCAGACACTGGTACGGGTAAAATTCTTCGTTCGGATCTTAACGGAGATAATATAGAGGTCGTTATAAAATTGGATAGAGTAAGCAGGATGGCATTAGATTTATCTGGAGCTGGTGGGGATACACCACCTACTATCAAACGACCAGATCTTGTTGTTGAACCGTTTCGTGCAAGCAAGACCTCCTTAGCCCCTGGTGAAAGGTTTACTTTATCTGCCACCGTCAGAAACAGGGGAACAGGGCAATCTGTCAGCACAACACTACATTATTACTTTTCCTCTAATAGCATTTTCCCCAGAAACGATACGCATCATATTGCAGAAACAGATAGTGTGAGTGCCCTCGGTTCTAACCGCACCAGTGATGAAAGCATTGACCTTGATGCGCCCACTACTCCCGGCACTTACTATTTCAAGGCGTGTGTGGACAGCGTGCCGAATGAGATCGACCCTAATAACAACTGTTCCGATGCTGTCAAGATCACGATAGGAGCATCTCCTGCAGCACAACCTGACCTTGCACTTGAAGGACCTTGGGCGAGCAAAACCACCCTATCCCCCGGCGAAAGTTTTACACTGTCTGTTAGCGTCGTAAACCGGGGCACAGCTGACGCCCCTTCAACAACACTAAGATATTATCGGTCTATCAATAAAGCCATCGCGACAAGCGAGACACAGTTCTTTCACTCCGTGGGAGGCCCGAAGCCTCCGACTGGTCCCAATGTTTTTTCTGAAACCCCGCTCAATCTGGAGGCACCAGATACCCCAGGCACCTACTATTACAGTATTTGCATAGACCCCGTTGAGAATGAGATCACTACCGATAATAATTGCATCACGCCTATCAAAATCACTGTGCAACAGACAGTCACGGAAAAACCGGACTTAGTGGTTGAATCGCCGCGTGTGAGCAAATCCACCTTAGCCCCGGGTGAAAGTTTTACGTTGTCTGCTACGGTGAGAAATAGGGGAAACGGGCAAGCCAGCAGCACAACGCTCCGGTATTATCGTTCAAGTAATGACACCATCTCCGGAAGCGACACACAAGTCGATACAGATACCGTGAATGGCCTCGGTGCCAACCGCACCTCAGACGAAAGCGTTGACCTCAACGCACCTACCACTCCTGGCACCTATTATTACGGTGCTTGTGTGGACAACGTCGCGAATGAGAGCGATACCGCTAACAACTGCTCCACGGCAGTCAAAATTACGGTAGAAACACCTGCGCAACGTTCGGATCTCGTCGTTGAACGTGTTTGGTTGATCGATTACACGTTGTCACCCGGTCAAAGTTTCAGACTATATGCCCGCGTAAGCAACGTAGGCACGGTGAAATCCCCCACGACAACGCTGCGATATTATCGTTCAAATAACAGCCTTATCTCCTCCAGAACCGACACACAAGTCGATAAAGACAGCGTAGAAGGACTTATGCCACTATCAAAAAATGGTAGCGCATCATACCAGGACACCACGCTCACTGCACCCACTACCCCCGGCACCTACCATTACGGTGCATGTGTCGATCCTGTGAATAATGAAAGCAACTCTGGTAACAACTGTACGGCTGTCAGCGTCACTGTGGAGCCCGTAACTGTAACTACTACTATTATTAGGTCTCCGCCGCTGCCTATTTACTGGATAGACCGCGGAAGTGATAAAATCCAACGTTTGAATCCTAATGGCACTGATGTAGAAGATCTCGTTTCGGAATTTAATCATTACAAAGATCTCACATTGGATGTGACAGGTGGTAAAATGTACTGGGGAACCGAGCCCCTATATATCAGTGAACCACCAGCTAAAATTCAGTGTGTGAACCTGGATGGCACAAATGATGTAGAAAATCTCATCACGGGACTAAGTGGACTAAGGAGTCTTGCGTTGGATGTAAATGAGAACAAGATATATTGGAGTGCTTCTGACAAAATTCAGTGTGCAAACCTGGATGGCACAGGTGGTATAGAAGACATCGTCACTGGATTAAGAGGTATTTATGACATTGCGTTGGATGTAAATGAGAACAAAATATATTGGATAGAGGCATTTGCTGGCAAAATTCAGTGTGTGAACCTGGATGACAAGAATGTAAAAAATATTCGAACTGTGAGCGATTATCTATCTGACTTTGCGCTGGATGTATCAGGCGGTAAGATGTATTGGTTAGACATAGGGGATCTTACTCCTCGCGGTACGACTTTATCCAGCGGGCGTATACAGCGTGCAAACCTGGATGGCACAAATGATGTAGAAAATCTCATCACGGGACTAAGTGGACTAACGAGTCTTGCGTTGGATGTGTCTGGTGGCAAGATGTATTGGACAGAACCGGGCGGAAAAATTCGGTGTGCAAACCTGGATGGCACGGGTGTAGAAGACATCGTCACTGGATTAGATAAACCGGATTACATTGCGTTGGGCATTCCAGCAGGCACGCCGCCGCCAAACCGAAAGCCTGACCTTGTAGTCGAATCGCCTTCGGTGAGCAAGTCCACCTTAGCCCCTGGTGAAAGTTTTACGTTGTCTGTCACTGTAGCAAACCGGGGCACGGCGGAGGCAGGTTCCACAACGCTCCGATATTACCGCTCTTCAGACCCTAAGATCTCTACAAGCGACACACAAGTAGACACAAATACCGTGAATGGACTTGGGCTGCCTACAGGGGGCAGGAGCACCTCAGACGAAAGTGCCACGCTCACCGCACCGACAACCCCTGGCACGTATTACTACGGTGCGTGTGTGGAAAGTGTGAGTAATGAAGGGACTACCGATAATAACTGCTCCACGGCGGTCAAAATCACTGTGGAACCTCCATCCGATGACCACGGCGATACGCTGGCGGATGCAACCCCGCTCTCTGTCGGCATCGTTCGACCAGGCGAAGTAACCTTCGGCTTGCTCAGTCAGGGCGTGATAGGTACCCGTAATGACATAGACTACTTCTGCATAGAAGCTACCGGTGCCGGTAGGTTGACGGTCTGGACAACCGGAGACCTTGATACGGTGGGTGAACTCCAAGACAGTGCTGGTAACAAAGTGGCAAGCGATGACAATACTGGCACTGGTCGCAATTTCAGAATACAACACGTCGTGAATTCAAGCACGTATTACGTCAAGGTACAGGGGCATAGCGGCAACACTGGATCCTATACCTTGCATGTAGGAATTGTGCTGGACGATCCGGACAGCACTGCTGACTTAATTGCGCAAGGCACCTGGGTCAGTGATAAGACCTTGGATCCTGGTGAGAGTTTTAAATTGGGTGTCGCTGTCATGAACGTGGGAGATGCCCTATCCCCTGCGACAACGTTAAAGTATTACCGCTCATTTAATGACGAAATCTCAACAAGCGATATAGAAGTCGGCACAGATGCCGTGAGGCGGATCTCCGATGATGGCAAATCAGAAGAACAGATCACACTCACTGCCCCGGATACACCTGGCACCTATTATTACGGTGCGTGTGTGGAAAGTGTCAAGAATGAAGCCACCACCAATAATAACTGCTCACCGGCTGTGAAGGTTACTGTAGTACCACCCGATGACTACGGCGATACGCGGGCAGAGGCGACACTGCTCCCTTTGAATGGTTCTCTGAATGGCGTGATAGAAACCGGGGCGGACATAGATTACTTTCGTGTAGAAGTCAGCGAACCCGGAAAATTGGCGGTTTGGACAACGGGGCCCCTTGATACAAATGGAGAACTCCAAGATGGTTCCGGCACTGTTTTAGCAAGCGATGACGATAGCGGAAGCATCAACAATTTCAACATAGAACTTGCCAACCCTGTGACGGCGGGAACGTATTACATCAAGGTAGAAAGCTATCTCATCAATACTGGCAACTATACTATTCACGCAAGTTTCGTGCAGCAACCGGACTTAGTGGTTGAATCACCTTCGGTGAGCAAGGACCCTTTATCGCCCGGTGAAAGTTTCACGCTGTCTGCTACAGTTGTGAACAGAGGTACGGGGGAATCTTCTGCGACAACGCTCCGGTATTATCGTTTGAGCGATGACCTGATCCCCACATTAGAGACATTAGACACAGAAGTAGACACAGACACCGTTGACACGCTCAGTCGCAACAGCAGTAGTGATGAAAGTGCCGAGCTCACTGCTCCCACCGTTCCCGGCACCTACTACTACGTTGCCTGCGTGCACAGTGTTAAGAATGAGATAGATATCGATAATAACTGCTCTGAGGTTGTTAGCATCACTGTATTACCGAAGACAAGTGCTGTTGTCCGTGTTACGCCTGCTTCCATAACGCAAGGTGTCGGAGAACCGGTCACCCTTAAGATTGATATTGCTGATGCCCCCGACATAGTTGGATATAATCTCACGCTTGAGTTTGATTCAGCGGTGCTTCGGTATCTCGGATATCGCCCTGCCAGTTACTACTCAGATCAAGCGGCGCCGCTGGCGAATCCGAACGCCCTACAGACCTTAAATAAGGTAACGCTTGAGGTGACGAAATTACAACGTCCCGAGGGCGGAAGTGGCGGCACACTTGCATTGGCGACTTTTAAGGTGCTGCAACCGAAAACATCTATAGTGAAGTTATCAAACGTGAAGTTGACGAAAAAGGATGGAACCGTTGTGTATCCGGGTGTTGAACATGGACAAATAACTGGAACCGTTTTGCCACCGCAGCAAAATATCGTGAGGTTGATATATTTTCTGCCAAGCGATCGCGTTGCCCAGCAGAATATAGATGAAAAGATAGATACCTTAATCCACGACGCACAACAGTTTTTCGCGGAACAGATGGAACAGAAAAACGTCCATGTCAGAAAAACTTTCACATTTGAAACGGATGCGGCGGGGAAGGCAGTGGTGCATCAGATGAATGGTGCCCTCCCTTACTACGAGTGGCATCAAGTCAAGAGCGAAGTTGAAGCTGTGTTTGACACGTCAAGGAGTCTCTTTTTCATTGCTGCTGAGCTTGAGTCAATATGCGGTTTAGGTGGTCCCCATCAATCTTATGATTCTGGGCGGTGGACATCATTAACCACTAAGATCGGTGGTATAGCACTCATTGCTGCCTCCGGTTCTTGTTTTAAAGACCCTACCGTTACTTATCACGAACTCGGACACGCTTTCGGATTATTACACGATTTCCGCAACGATACCTACATCATGTCTTACGTACGCCGACTCCCTCAACTGTCTAACTGCGCTGCAGAATGGTTGGATGCAAGCCGCTTCTTCAACAGCAATCAACCCTTAATCGACGATGAAGTTGCAAGGATAGAAATGTTGCCGCTGGTTGCAAATCAGCAGAAGACTATCAACTTTACGATAACGGATGCCGATGGCCTCCATCAAGTCCAGTTGATTGTAGCCCCAAATGATGAGAAGCCACCGCCAGGGTATCCATTCTCTGAGGAGGAATGGCGCAAACTTGTCAACCATAACAAGCAGCAGTATTTACACGCGTGTAAGCGATTGAACGGTGAAAGTGACACAGTCGAATTTAGTATAGATGGACTAAATGCCGATGAAGTCATGCTCCAGGTGATTGATAAATATGGCAATTTCGTTAGGCAGGATTTTTCTCTTCCCTCGTATGACCATGGAGATACAGCAGCCGATGCGACACCCCTTCCTTTGGACAGTTCACTCGCTGGAGAGATTGAAACCAGCACGGATGTGGATTACTTCCGCATAGAAGTCAACGGGCCAGGGACGCTGGTTGTTCATACAACCGGCAGCCTGGATACAATGGGTGAGCTCCAGGATAGTTCGGGTGCGATCTTGGCAAGCAATGACGATGCTGCCGGAAACAACACAAATTTCAGAATAAAACATGCTGTAACCGCGGGCACGTATTACATCAAGGTGAGGGGTTATGATGTGGATACTGGAACTTATACCGTTCAAGTAAGTTTTTCGCCGGACGATGTCGATGCAGATGTGAATGGAGATGGTGTGGTGGACGAATCGGATTTAATGATAGTTACTGCTAACCTCGGCAAAGCTAACGCAACCCACGCACAAGGAGATGTCAACGGAGACGGTGAAGTGAATCTGTCGGATGTCATAGCCGTTTTAGAGGTACTTGAAGGCGCAGCTGCGCCCACCGCAAACTCACGAGAGATGTCAACATTCACGATTGAAAGGCTTCAGAAATGGATCGACCGCGCCAAGCAGCTCAACATTAGTGATGCCGATTTTCAAAGAGGGATTGCTGTTCTTGAGGAGCTTCTCAAAACGCTGATTGAGACGGAAAAGGTTCCAGCACAAACTGCACTCCTTGCGAACTATCCTAACCCTTTCAATCCAGAGACGTGGATACCGTATCAACTGGCGAAACCATCAGATGTGACCTTGCGCATCTATGCTGCGAATGGCACCTTGGTGCGGACCTTGGCATTAGGCACACAAGCTGCGGGTGTCTACCAGAGTCGTGCACGTGCGGCGTCCTGGGATGGCAAAAACGAGCTCGGTGAAGCTGTAGCAAGCGGTGTATATTTCTATACACTTACCGCTGGTGATTTTACTGCCACACGGAAAATGCTAATACGAAAATAGCGCGTTTCCATTGCGGGGCATGTCTTGTGCTTGCCCCGCACCTCCAAAAAAGAAAACCATACAACAAAGGAATGCGTTTTATGCAGAAAGATCTGTTTGAATCACTTGTTGAAGTGATAGCAACATTAAGAGACGAAAACGGATGTCCGTGGGATCGAGAACAGACACATGCATCTTTAAAGCCCACACTTATTGAAGAAACTTATGAGACAGTTGAAGCGATTGATTCTGGTGATCCAAAGAAATTAAAAGAGGAACTTGGCGATCTTTTATTAAACGTCATGCTTCAAGCACAGATTGCCGCAGAAAACCAAGATTTTGACATTTACGATGTGATCGACACGTTGACAGAGAAATTAATACGAAGACATCCGCATGTGTTCGGTAATGTTCAGGTTGATGATGCTGAAGATGTTGTCAAAAACTGGGAAGCTATTAAAAGTCAAGAAGCAGGTTACGAAGATAGAGAATCGGTGCTTGATGGCATTCCAATTGCGATGCCTGCTTTACTCCGTGGTCAGAAAATACAGAAACGAGCAGCGCGAGTCGGGTTTGATTGGGATAATATTGCTGATGTGGTTGCAAAGGTGGACGAAGAATTAGCAGAAGTTAAGGAGAGCCTGCACAATAATGACTCTGATGCTGTTGAAATGGAGATCGGAGACCTTTTGTTTGCAGTTGTGAACTTGTGTCGTTTTGTAGACCTTCAAGCTGAGGAGACGTTGCGAAAATCAAACCGTAAGTTTATCGCCCGCTTTAAACGAATGGAAGCAGAACTGGAAAAACGGGGAGAATCCTTTTCCGAGAAAACACTTGCCGAACTCGATGAAATTTGGGAAGATGTGAAAAAAGATGAATTATGAAGTCCCTCGATAAGTTTCAAGCCTATCCAGAATATGCGGAGTATTCCCAACTCATAAATCAATTAGATCCGAACGCTCCACCACAGGTCGTAATTGTACATAGGACAAGTAACCCTATTCGTGAATCCGGTAGAAAACTCGGCATATTTTCTGGATCTTTTAATCCGCTCACTGTGGCACATATCAAAATGGTTGAGAAAGCACGCGACCATTTTCAGCTTGATGAGTTGCTGCTACTTCTCGCTAAGGCAAATGTTGATAAAGATGTATTTGGATGGCCGTTAGCGGGGAGAATTCTGTCACTCAAACGTTATGCGGAAAATCAAAATGATGTTTCAATCGGTATATCCAGCCACGGTCGATATATTGACAAAGTAACAGCTTTGAAAGTAGTCTATCCTGTTGACACTGCGTTTCACTTCATTGTAGGCTACGATACATTGGTACGGATTTTTGATCCGAAATACTATACGGATATTCAAACGGAATTACAACACCTTTTTTCACAGTGCTGTTTCATCGTGGCAAACCGCGACCATGTAGATATTGAAACGATAAAAGAATTCCTTGCACAGCCAGCACTGCAACAGTATAGATCATCTGTTACGCCCTTGAGTCTCCCAGACTTCTATGCCGAGGTATCTTCCACCGAGGTGCGTCAGCGGATAGCAAAAGGGGATACTATTTCTCATTTAGTTCCACCTATTATTGCCGAATTTTTTGAATAGCATTCTGTAATTCCCATCTGTAGTTAATGACCGGTTTTCCCAATTTTTTACACGTATAAATGCGTGCATCTAAATGTTCACAAAACAGACAAGAATGAAAAAGCCGAGTTTCAGGAATGGGTTGAAAATGTGCACATCTGTTTGCGGTTTCAACCATCTCACTTAGATGCGTTCGGAAAACGATATTATTTAATCCTGATTTAGCAGCACGGTCTATTGCCCGTTTCTTTTCTCCGTGTTGTTCCCAGATTCTATTAATGACCTCTGTCAAAATGGCGCGATATGTTCGTTCACCGGGCGGTTCAGGGGAATAAAGTGTAACTTCGTTTTGAAGGCAATAATTTGTAAACCTTTTAAGCAGACTGGTTTCACCTTTTCCGTATTCCTGCCTCAACTCTGATTTGAATCTCTGCTGAAATTGGTCCCACTCAATAACGCGGAACTTCCATTTTTTTAACAAAGGCATAGAGGGCGTAAGTTCAGGTATGACTCTGATACCCTGGACTTTCTGATGGCAGATGACGAACTTATTATGTGTGTCGTTTTCTCTTTGGTTTTCGAGCGCATCTAAATACAACACGTTCAGTGTCCTCTTCAATAATACTATTCGCTACGTTTATATTAACGTTTAAATAAGTGTATGTTTTATATTAACGTTTAAATAAAAATTGTGCAACAATATTTCAAATTGACACAAGGTGGATAGGGTGGACTCAAGGAGTGTCGATATAAAAAGTGGGGTTGTTTAGGTGGGCGTTATAGTGAACCTAAAAATCGGTGTAGTGGGAGGTGTATAAGACAGCTGTCTTCGTCGTTATGGTGACCGTCCCTCCAGAGAAAACGTTAGCAGCAACGGAGGCGGTTACTCCCAAGACACCAACAAGTGTTAACTCTACACCGCTCTCGATTTTGGACTTGTTGGCTTCCCATTTACCGATCAACTCATTCATGGCATCCTTCATTAATCCCAAGTTAGCTATTTCCTCATCAACTTTATCAGCTTTGTTCTCGGCAAAGTCCATGGCATCATCTATAGCGGTTTTTGTCTGAATCATCCGCGAAAGATACGTTAGGTATCGCTACCACTCCACCCTACCCGCGATACTATCATATAGCATTAACGTATGTGATAAAATACACCACAAAAAGCCGAAAACTAAATAGATCTGCTTGATGTAAATTTTAGGTGAAATTATTTTCTTAATGTGGTAATATATTCTAAAGTACTGACGTGGATCTTTTTTTAGGACACAATAACATTGAAATATGGAGGAAGAAATATGTTTAGCGGCCCCCCCTGGTGTGTTGGAATTAGTAATTCTATTAGCAGTTGTGCTACTCTTTTTTGGCTCAAAGAAGCTGCCTGAATTAGCACGCGGACTTGGTAAGAGTATCACAAACTTTAAGTCCGGGCTTAGAGAAGAAGAACAAACTGAAACCGAAACGACTGCACAACAGGAAAAAGAAACACCACAGAAAGAAGAAGTTAGCTAAATTTTTTACCAACAATGAAAGATAAATTACCTGATTTTCTTCAGGGTGTCATAGAGGAGTACCCTGAAGTTTGGCAAGCATATCAAACATTAGGTGAAGCGTGTGGTACTGCCGGACCGCTTGATCCGAAAACTGTGCGGCTTGTTAAGCTTGCGTTGGCTATCGGCGCGAAGTCTGAAGGCGCGGTGCATTCACATACTCGCCGCGCACTCCGTGAAGGTATCACGCGCGAGGAGGTACAACAGGTAGCACTGCTCGCTGTAACTTCTATCGGTTGGTCCTCAAGTATGGCAGCCTTGTCTTGGATTCAGGATGTCTTTGATAAGCAGTCCCAATCTGATTGAGAATATTAGCATGCAAGTTGATCGTAGACCCCAACGCTTCATGTTTACAAAGCTTGTCTGTGGAGTCTTAATCCTAACTACCACTTTGTTGCTTGCGCCATCTGTGAGTAGAACGGAAACAGCAGTACCAGAAATGCAACAAGGTATTGAATACGTCAAGTTAAGACTCTACCCAAAGGCAGTTGATATTTTCAATTCAATTTTATCGCGCAATCCGACAGATGTTAACGCACTTTTTCAATTGGCAAATGTCTATAAATTGCAAGATGAATTAGAAGTAGCGATAGAGACGTTCAACAAAATTTTTCTGATTGCAGAGTCAAAAAAGATACCGACAAATGACCGTATTTACGGATTTACCCATCTTATGCTCTCAGAAATATACTGCAAACAGAGCAAATTAGATATTGCTGAGCAGCATGCGATGGAAGCGGTTCAGATATGTTCTACGGATGCTGATATGTATTATCGCCTCGGTTATATCTACACACATCAAGCGAAATTTGATGAGGCACTTGCAGCGTTTAAACGAACACTTACACTTAAACCTGATTTTGCCGAAGTTTATGAGTGGCTCGGTTTAATTGCTCTTATGCAGCACAAACCGAAGCAAGCGATAGCATACTATAAGATCGCAATCCAGAAAAAGCCGTACATTCAGAGTGCCTACTATAACCTCGCCAAGGCATACCGTCTCATCGGGGATATGGAATCAGCGAAGGAACAACTCAAGTTATTCCAGCAGATGAAAACCTACTATGACAAGACATACTCAATTGAAGGCACTTTGGCAGAAGACCCATCAAACGCGGCACTTCGACTGAAATTAGCGGAAATCCATGTTGCACATAAGCATATCTCAGCAGCAATCGCTACTTACCAAGCACTGATTCGGTTAAATCCAGAATTCATAGCAGGGTATGACAAGTTGGGACGATTGTATATGGAGATTAACATGCCGCAACGCGCTATACCGCTTTTCCATAAGGTGCTTGAATTGAATCCTGATGCTATAGAAGCGCATGTTCGATTGGGATGGCTCTATACCATCCAAAAAACGTTTGACAAGGCAGAAACACATCTACAAAAGGCTATAGAGAAGATGCCAAAACTTACGTTGGCATATCACGGACTGGCTGAGATTTATGTGCAACAGGGACATATAGAAAAAGCGATTAACATCTATCAACACATCACGCAAATTGAACCTGATGATAAAGATGCTTGGGCAGCGTTGCACAAATTAGAACGTCTGAAAAAGGGGGGACAAACGAAGCGGTAAATTCTATAGGTTAACCATTTCTGATATATGATGTCTCTCTTTGTACACAAACTGTATGAAGATTAATTTATTAATTCGGTAATTTTCTATCCGTACGAGGCAGGTGTACTCCCCCGCTGGCGAGGCGGGGAATACCTAAATGGTATTCATACCCGGGGAATGACTAAATCATGCGAATACCATACGCGTATTCGCTTCATACCGTTGATTTCTTGATTTCTTCCTAACCTCGCCAAATTACCGATTTGTTTTCTTAAACTTCATTCAGTTTGTGCTGTCCTCCGTTTCATTTCTAATAAGCGGTAATGAGACAAAAATTAATAGAAATGGTATTATCGGTTATTTTTATGCTAAAGATTAACCATTTTCGCACTCCGTATCTCTATCTCCTATTCATATCAGCACTCATCACTAATTTTGTGGGGTTTCAGGACTACGTCCCTGCTTTAGCAGAACCAATTTTCGTTGATGCTACCGAATCTGCGGGAATCAGGTTTGAGCATACCGATGGCAGAAGCAGTAAAAGACTTTTCAATGAGTTTCTCGGTTCTGGTGGTGGCTTTTTCGATTATGATAATGATGGTGACCTTGACATCTATCTTGTCAATGGTGCAATTCAAACAGAGAATACCCAAGACAAAGCACCGCATAATGTTCTCTATCGGAACAATGGGGATGGCACTTTCACTGATGTAACCGAAGATGTTGGTGTAGGTAGCACCGCCTACGGCACTGGGGCTACTGTTGGTGATTACGATAATGATGGTGATCTTGATCTTTACGTTACCAATTTTGGCACAGATCAACTTTATCGGAACAATGGAGACGGCACTTTTGCAGATGTTACAAAACAGGCTAAGGTTGGTAATCTAAACTGGGGAACGAGTTGCGCTTTTGCCGATATTGATAATGATGGGAATTTAGACCTGTATGTAGCCAATTACGCTGTGTATGACACGAAGAACGATAATCGTTGTGAGGAGCGAGGTGTTCACGTTTATTGTGGTCCTCACGCCTATCCCGCAGTTCACGATACTTTTTACAAAAATAACGGAGATGGCACTTTCACCGATATTTCTACCTTATATCGTCCTTTGGATCTGATCCCACAGCATGGATTGGGTGTAACATTCGGTGATTACGACGGTGATGGTGATGTTGACTTATATGTAGCAAACGATCAGGATCCGAACTTTCTATTTCAAAACGACGGAAAAGGTAAATTTTTAGAACTTGCATTAATTTCTGGTGTTTGCTACAATGATATGGGTAAAGAAGAAGCTGGCATGGGAACAGATTTCGGTGACTATGACAACGATGGGAAACTTGACATTACTGTCAGCAACTATCAGACAGAGACAAACACCCTTTATCATAACTATGATGCGAATTTTTTTGTTGACAGGACGATAGCGTCAGGAATAGCCGAAGTAACACACGGTTACCTCGGATGGGGTATAAAGTTTTTTGATTATGATAACGATGGGTACCAAGACATCTTTGTGGCAAATGGGCATCTGATGGATAACATCTCTGTGCTTGAAAAGCACGTGACCTATCCACAAAGGAATCTGTTGTTTAGGAATTTAGGTGATGGTACGTTTGCCAATGTTATGCCACAAGCTGATGGTTTAGCCCTAAAAAAGGTTAGCCGTGGCGCCGCTATCGGTGATTACGACAATGACGGTGACCTTGATATTCTTGTTACCAACTGCAATCAACGTCCGGATCTGCTTCAAAACGTTGTTGGTAATCGGAACAATTGGGTCCAAATTCAGGTTGTCGGACAAAAAAGTAACCGTTCGGGGATTGGGGCAAAAATAAAAGCTGTGACTGGAACACATGCTCAGTATCGGGAGGTGCAGAGCGGCGGGAGTTATCTCTCTTTTCATGACTTACGTGCCCATTTTGGTGTTGGAAAAGCGGAACAGATTGATCTGCTTGAGATTCAATGGCCCTCCGGCCAAATTGATAAAGGTACACACCTACCTGTCAACCAAAGGTTTTTAGCCATTGAAGGAGAGAAAATCGTTCCAATTGTTGATTAATTTTATAGTAAACCAATAATTATTTTACGTTTCGGTAGGTGCGATTTCCTAACCGCAACGTTAATTCAGTTTGTAGGTTGGTTTAGGGGTGTTCACATATTTAATTTTACTACAAATCACAGGAATTGTTGTTGATGAAAATAAGATTTTTATTTGTAATATTCATTTTCATAGCGTTTGCAGTGCCACTTGCTCAAGCAGCAAATGAACCAGAAGATTCACTCATTCTTTACATGTCTTTTGATACAGTTGATGGCAAAAGCACAATTGACCATTCACTGTATGAAAACCATGGTGAAATGATGGGAAATCCGAAACATGTTGCAGGTAAATTTGGGAAAGCTCTTAAATTTAACGGCGTATCCGAATTTGTTGAGATCCCACACCATGAATCGCTTACCGTGGATCAGGATGTCACAGTCATGGCTTGGATTAATACCGAGAGACATACAGGACCTGATAACGCGCGATGGCAAGGTATCATGGCAAAGGGGAACAACCCACGTTCCTATAGTTTATGGACTGACGAAAACAATAAGTGTTTACACTTCAGTGTAGGTCCACCACAAGGTGGCGGTAGTGTCTGCCAAGGGGAAGTCAAGCTAAACGAATGGCAGCATGTTGTTGCACAGATCAATGATGGCACGCATCGTTATTGGATTAACGGTCAGAAGGTTGGTGAAGTCGGTAACAAACCGGATCCACCTGGTTTAGAGGATACATCCCCTGTTGTTATTGGCACTGCAGGCGGAGGGAATATTAGATATTTCCTCGGTATGATTGACGAAGTGCGTATCTGGAACCGTGCCCTCACTGAAGAAGAGATTATTGAACAGAAGGATAAAGGGCATTTTGAAATTTTCGCTGTTGATCCAAAACTAAAATTAGCTACCACTTGGGGTAGTCTAAAGACACAACAGCGATAAAATGGACGGTCATCTTGATTCGTCCGCAAAGGGTTTCTGCTGTTTGTGGAGACTCTTTAAATCTATAAAATAAGGAGGAAAAAATGAGAACTCTATTTATAATGTTAACAATTATAGCGTTTGTAGCTTCTTTTGCTCACGCGCTGAATGAACCAGAAGAATCGCTCATCCTTTACATGTCTTTTGATACAATTGATGGGAAAAACACAATTGACCATTCAATGTATGGGAATAATGGTGAAATGAAGGGTGAACCTAAACATGTTGAAGGTAAATTTGGTAAGGCACTGGAATTTAACGGCACATCCGATTGGGTTGAAATACCACATCATGAAACGCTTACCGTTGATAAGGATGTCACCGTCATGGCGTGGATTCATACTGAGAGACATACGGGACCCAATAACGAGCGTTGGCAAGGTATTCTTGCGAAAAGTAATGCTCCCCGTTCCTACAGTTTCTATACCGAATCACCGAGTAAATGTATGCACTTCGTTGCTGGGGGTGGTAGTGTCTGCAACCAAGGTGAGGTCAAGTTAAACGAATGGCAGCATGTTGTCGCGCAGTCTGATGATGGAACACACCGGTATTGGATTAACGGTCAGAATGTCGGTGAATATGGTGGCAAAGGGAATCCACCGGGCAAAGCAGACACATCCCCTGTCTTTATCGGAACTACCGCGGAAGGGGCCGGTCGTTTGTTCCTTGGTATGATTGACGAAGTGCGTATTTGGAACCGTGCTCTCACCGAAGAAGAGGTTATTGAACAGATGGAGAAGGGACACTTAGAGCTCTTCCCTGTTGACCCACGCCAAAAATTAACAACGACGTGGGGAACATTAAAAACTCAAAAACGTTAATTTCAATTGATAGTAATAGGTGTACACTTGTTACTATATTTTTTATATTACAACTTCGGAATTTCCCGAAGCAGAATTTGGAGGAAAATAATTAATGAGAAGTTTGTTTGTTGTATTAATTCTAACTGCGTTTGTTGTGTCTTTCGCTAACGCAGCAGACGAATCGGATGATTCGCTTATTCTCTATTTCTCTTTTGACGAATTAGATGGTGACATGGCAATTGACCATTCGCAATACGAGAATAATGGCACTGTAAACGGTGCTCCTGAATTGGTAGATGGCAAGTTCGGAAAGGCTCTTAAATTTAACGGCACAAGTGATTGGGTTGAAGTGCCACATGACCCTATTCTTACCGTTGAAACAGGTGTAACCGTGATGGCATGGATTAATGCTGAAAGACACACGGGCCCGAATAACCAACGTTGGCAAGGTATCCTTGCAAAAGGGAACAATCCACGTTCTTACAGTTTCTACACCGAATCACCCAGTGAATGTATGCACTTCGTTGCTGGGGGTGGTAGTGTCTGCACAACGAAAATTCCGCTTAATGAATGGCAACATGTCGCAGCACAATTAGATGGTGGCACGCATAGGTATTGGCTCAATGGTGAAAACATTTATGAATCTGGCGACAAGGGTGCTCTACCGGGAGCTGCGGATACATCTAACGTCTTCGTTGGAACTACCGCGGAAGGTGCTAATCGCAGGTTCCTCGGATTGATTGACGAAGTGCGTATCTGGAACCGTGCTCTTAGCGAGGAAGAACTCATCGCGGAGATGGAATCCGGCTATCAATCGGGAACTGCTGTTGATCCACGTGCAAAGTTAGCCACAACGTGGGCGACCATAAAATCCCGTAGATAGTGGATAAACAGTTTTTATCCAAGTAGTTTTTGTAGGTGAGTTCGTTGAGCTCACCTACACCCTTTCAGAAGAAACATGAATTGAGCTTGAATTATGCTACAAGGCACAACCTAACAGGTTATGCTACACTTTCAGAAGAAACATGAATTGAGGTTGGAAAATCCTCTTATAAGATAAAGGAGAATAAATATTCGTGAATGGAAAATTTATAGCATCCCAAGAAGTAGAAAGAGATCACTTAGATTGGGGAACAGTCGGATGGCTCAGTCGTCCCGAAACGACGGGCGCGAAAGATATTGTTGCAATGGAAGTGAGTCTCTCACCCGGATACGGGCATGATTTTCATAAACATCCCGACCAGGAAGAGGTTATCTACGTTATAGAAGGTAGCGTGGAGCAGTGGCTGGAAGATAAAAAACAGACATTAAATGCTGGTGACTCTGTGTTTATCGCAGCGGATATTGTTCACGCATCTTTTAATGTCTCAAATCAGCCAGCAAAGTTGTTTGTTACGTTGAGTCCAAGCAAAGGTGAAGAGGGATACCAGCTTATTGATGTTTATGATGAGGCTCCGTGGAATATCCTTCGCTCATAGTTATGTGTACGCGGAATCATCGGACAGACAGATACGGTGTTAGAAATACCTGGTGTCTTTGCAGTAAGAAAGATTCCTGATTCTGATCAGGAGGAACAACATCATGAAACACACAACCCAGATAGAACTTGCGAATCGTGCAGATCAGTTTCTGGCAGAAGCTGGTTACATCAAACCTGAAGAAGTTAGACAAGTGACTATTGAAGATGCTGTTGTTGATACCGGGGCAACTCGGTTGGCATTACCGAAACCGATAATTGAACAACTCGGTTTGAAACCCGTTAGCAGTACACCTGTCCGAACCACAAACGGCATCGTAAACCGGACTATTTATTCGGAAGTTCGATTCACGGTCATGGAGCGAGAAGGAACGCTTGATGTAACGGAACTATCAGCGGATTTACCGGTTCTTGTGGGACACGTAGTTTTGGAACTTCTCGATCTTTGTGTTGACATCAAAAAAGGGTTAATCTATAATCCAGAACACGATGGGGAATGGATTATAGACGAACTCTGACAATTGCAATCATTTTTTTTATTGGACTGCAAACAAACGTGTATAATATCTCTTAATATGATAGAAATGCCGGTATCTGAAACATCATTGCAACTTCGTCAGCAGATGCGCGAGTTCTACGAAACATCGGAAACCTATAAAGACCTCTTAGCTGCGCATGATGAAGTCTATTTAAGACATTATGTAGCATTAGTCCTCCGCTATGCGCCATCAGGTTCGAAAATTCTGGATCTTGGGTGCGGGAACGGTATCTCCGCACGACTGCTAAATCAAGCGGACTATGATGTCGTTGGGACTGACATCTCTCCGCTTTTTCTTGAGGAAGCGCGGAACTGGGAAAACCCGAAATTACGATATCAGGTGTGTGACGTTTTGGAGCTACCGTTTGATAATGAGTCTTTTGATGTTATCTGTTCAAACGAGTTAATAGAACATCTGCCTGATGTGGAGACAGCATTGAAGGAGATGGCCCGTGTCGTCCGCAAAGGTGGCAAAGTTGTGCTTTCCGGACCAAATCTCTGTTCACCTTTAACACCTTTCCTCGACTGGGTCCGTCTGATGTGTGGTAAACCTGGCAGACCCGTTTGGGGAGAAACAAAACAGCAAGCATTGCAGCAGTTTAAACGAAACTGTGGACTCTACATAAAAAAACGTTTCTTAACAAAAACACCACACTTTATCTATCGTGACCCAGATTTACAAGCAAATGCTATCGGTGGCGATGCAGACAGTGCCTATTATGCAAACCCGATTGATCTTGCCCAATTTTTCAAACTGAATGGGTTTAGGATAATCAAAAAAGCAGTTGGTTTTGGCATAAAAGGCAGAATTGTCGCAAACTTATTTCCGTATATCAGTCCCTATATCACTATGGTTGTCCAAAAATGAACATTCGTGCGAACGATTTTGTTTTAGAAATTGGAAGCGGGCATAACCCAAATGTCCGTTCGGATGTTTTATGTGATAAATTCATAGATGATGACGAACAACGCGGTGGTGTGATTGTCGCGGATCGCCCAATGGTGGAAGCGGATGGGCAGTTTCTCCCTTTTGCGGATGGCGCGTTTGATTACGTTATCTGTGCACATGTTTTGGAACATGTTGAGGATCCAGATTTACTTATTTCCGAATTGATGCGTGTAGCCCCTCGCGGTTATATTGAAACACCTTCTGAAATCGGAGAGAGAATATATGGATGGCATTATCACAATTGGGTCGTTAACCTGATTGATGGTCGTTTGGTGTTACAAAAGAACGATAAGCAAGCCGAATTTGGGCAACTTTTCCACACGTTGGCTGCAAAAGATAAGTCCTGGAGGAAGTTTCATATTACGCATCACAACCTCTTCCTTGTTCAGTATGAATGGGAAGGTGAGATTGACTACAAGATATTGGATGAGAAAGAGTCACCTTTGGATTTACAATCTCCACAGACCATTGAAAAACTTCTAACATCTACGTTTTCGAATCAACCGCACAAAGGTTTTTGGTTAATGTTTAAAAGTGCGGTGCCGCGCAGTCTTGTGTCTTGTGCAAAATCGCTTTTAGCAAAAAGTAATAAACGTCAAACAAAAACATTAAGAGATATCCTCGTCTGTCCGCAGTGTAAAGGCGAAATTAGATGGGCAGAACAAAGTCTTGACTGCAATATATGTGATCGGTCTTACCCGATTATTGATGGAATTCCAAGATTTCTTTAACACAATTGAATGGACAAAATGAAAAATAATACAAACAATATTGAAAATAGGAATATCGTAATAATTGGTGGCGGGACTGCTGGCTTTGCTGCAGGTGTCTACACCTCCCGTGCGATGTTGGAACCAGTTTTAATTACAGGTGATGCACTTGGCGGGCAGCTTTCTTTAACACTTGACCTTGAAAACTACCCTGGATTTTTCGGCAGCGAGGCATCAGTTTTCATTCAAGGTATGCAGGAACAAGCGGAGCGGTTCGGCACTGAAGTCAAATTTGATACAGTAACAGCGGTTGATTTCGCGCAACACCCGTTTGTCGTCAATACTTATGAAAAAGAATACCACGCGAAATCTGTAATTATCTGCACTGGTGCTTCACCACGCACACTTGATATTCCCGGTGAAGAGGGGTATGGGGGACGTGGTGTTTCCTACTGTGCTACGTGTGACGGATTTTTCTTTCAAGACCAACGCCTCGTCGTTGTTGGCGGTGGGGATGCAGCATTGGAAGAAGGCATTTTTTTAACAAAATACGCATCCGAGGTTTATATTGTCCATCGGCGTGACCAACTCCGCGCAAGCCAAATTATGCAGGAACGCGCATTCAAAAATGATAAAATCAAGTTTATTTGGGACACCGTTGTTGAAGAAATTTGTGGAGACGATGAAAAGGTAACAGGTGCAAAACTCAAAAATGTTAAAACGAATGAGACTGAACTTTTCCCAATTGACGGTGTGTTTATCTTTATAGGCCATATTCCGAACACAGAGCTGTTCACAGATGTCATAGATATGGACGAACAAGGATATGTCATCGTAGACAAGATGCAGCGGACGAATATAGATGGTGTTTTTGCCGCGGGTGATGTGCATGACCACGTATTCCGTCAAGCGATTACGGCTGCGGGCGCAGGTGCAGCGGCGGCTATCGCATCTGAAAAGTTTATCGCTGAATTGGAAAACCGCGCTTATCCTGGGAATTGATATGGATAGGTGAACTTAAAGAAGGTTGATATTCATCAGCAGAATAGAGTACAATATTGATATGATCTACGTAAGAGAGCAGCCCGATCTCGACTCCGCCTCACTGCCCCACGGTAGATACGATATTGTAACCAAAGATGCCTTGCAGAAATTTCCTGAAGACATCTTGCAGGTAGTCTTGGAACGTACTGATTTTCAGTTTATAGAATTTGTGGATGGCGAATTCACGACCGTTGAAGTCCGCCGTACAGACAATCTCATAAAGGTACAAATCGACGATGAATTGGTTTTGGCACACATTGAGTTTCAGGTAGGTGATAGCACTAATCTGGGAATGGCGCGCCGCAACGTAGGCTATCTCGGTAGATGCTATGAAAGATACGGTTTGCCTGTCCTTTCTCATGTTATCTATTTCCGTCCCAATGCTGGGCGGAATGATCCAGGTGGTTACAGGCAAGACATCACCGATTACCGGTTCATTGTTGAGTACAAAGTCCTTCGTCTCATTGACCTTGATGGACAATCTGTGTTTGAAACAGAAAATATTGGACTCATGCCGTTTGCGCCGTTAATGCAGCCGCCTGCTGGCATGGAAGGACTTCAGTGGGCAGTTCAATGTAACCAAAAGACAAAAGCACTCTCGTTACCTTCAGATATTCGGAGCAATCTTCTGGTATCGCAATGGGTTATGAGCGGCTTACTTCATCCGCATCAAGCAATTGCGGGTTTTTTACAGGAGGGAATCGTGCGAGAATCATCAGTATATCAACACCTTTTAGAAACAGCAAAAAAAGAAACTGATCAGCAAGTAATGCAACAAGGAATACGACAAGGAATACAACAAGGAATACAACAAGGAACTGAAATAGGTGCGCGACAAAGCACTATTAGAAACCTCTTTGCGGTGCTTGAGTTTCGTTTTGATGGGCGTGCCGTTCAGGCACTTAGACCCGCATTAGAAAGTATCCAAGATCTCCAACGTCTTCAAGAATTGCATAGCGAAGCTTTACGCGCAGAGAACTTTGAGGCGTTTGCCCACATTTTGGGCATGAATGGCAACGAGGAATAGGTTACGGAGACGATTGAGATGGATAGTTGATATAGACTGTAGATATCCATATCTACCGGAATTGAGAGGAAATTGTTTCAGTGACAAACCACAAAAACCAACGTTTTGCCCTCGGCTTAGACTCAAGCACGCAAAGCCTATCTGCCATCGTCATTGACATAGACACCGCAGAAAAATGCTTTGAACACTCGCTCGATTACCGCGCCGATGCACGACTCAATCAATTTAGTATCGGAGAAGACTATATCTTACCACCGAAGTTTGAAGGTGAAGCAGAACAACCGCCGCTGATGTTCCTTGCGTCACTCAATGCAATGTTCGCTGACATGCGCGAGGCAGGTGTTGCGTTAGAGAATATCGTTGCTATCAACACATCAGGACAACAGCACGGGCATGTTTATCTGAATCGAAACGCTACAATTATATTTTTCAATCTACAAAGACCAGAAAGTAGTAGATTAGATTTAAACACGCTTTTAGCGGGTGTCTTCTCGTATTCCACTGCACCGATATGGATGACTGCCAATACCGTTGCACAGACAAATCATGTCCGAGAAGCAGTCGGTGGGAAAACAGAGATGATTGAACGTTCTGGCTCGGATGCGCCCCTACGGTTCACAGGGGCAGTGATCCGTCGTGTTGCAGAACAATCATCACGCAGCTACGAGGCAACAGAAAAAATCCAACTCATCAGCAGTTTTATCCCTGCCGTGTTGTGTGCCAATCCGTTAGTGCCGATTGACACAGGCAACGGATGCGGTATGTCACTGATGAATTATCGGAACAAGGTGTGGGATGCTGAATTGGTTGCCGCTACCGCCGACGGTTTGCCCGGAGGTTCGGAAGCATTGTTGGGTAAATTGCCAGAACTTACGGCACCGGATTCTGTTGTGGGAAATATCTCGACATATTTCGTAGAAAGATATGGATTTTCTGAAACATGTTCAATTATAGCAGGGTCAGGGGACAATCCGCAGGCGAAGGTACCAGTTGCAGGAGACCTCCTCAGTCTCGGCACCAGTTTTGTCAACATGGTGTCAACCGATGGAGACACGCTTGACCCGGAAGGATTCGCTAATGCTATGTATGATGGCATTGGGCGTCCGTTTATGTTCGGGTGCCGCACCAATGGTGCTATGGTGTGGGATGCCGTTAGAAATCAGTATGGACTTTCAAAAGAGGAATACGAACCAGCGGAATCTGCTTTGCAAGACGTTTCACCCGGACAGTACATGACATTTTGGCAACCAAAAACTGAATCTTTTCCTGTTTCTGACGCTTTTGACTTTGTCCGCTTAGCAGAATCGGGAACGCCAAATTTAGCGAAGGATTATACCGGTATAATTGAGACAAGCCTTGCTGCAGTTTATGTCTATTCTGAGGTTTTTACAAAACCTTCACAAGACCCGCTATATGTTACAGGAGGGGCAACAGAAAGTCCGCAAATTATGCGGCGAGTCGCAGGAATTTGGAACAGACCTATTGTCTCTGTCCAAAAGGGAGGTGCTGCACTCGGTGCTGCCGTGGCAGGTGTGAAAGCATATTGTGATCATACAGATGAACCGTTTGATGTAGAGGCATTTAGTGCTGCTGTCCTAAAACGCGGTGAACCTGTGCAACCTAATCCGACTGATGTCGCAGCGTATCACGGAGATAAAAGCTATCTTCTACGATTCCGCCAGACCTATGAAAAAATCATGAAGGAAAACCCATTATAGCAAAAGGCAACTAACGAGAGTGGCATTTGACAACCAACAATCAGTTTTGAGGATAGGAGTGCAAATTTGCAAATACTCTACCGACAGCCAATAGCCAAATGCTGACAGCTACAATGAACAAACTAACACACTTTGATGAAAAAGGCAACACACGGATGGTTGATGTCGGTGAAAAACCTGAAACGTTGCGTATCGCTATTGCCAAAGGATATGTGACAGCTCAACCTGAAACGCTCCACCGCATTGCTGAACAACAGATGAAGAAAGGCAATGTTTTGGAAGTTGCCCGACTCGCAGGATATATGGCAGCAAAACGGACAAGTGAACTTATTCCGTTGTGTCATCCCCTTAATCTTACCTCTATCCGTGTGGATGTGGTAATTGCCGCAGAGAAGATAGAGATTGAAGCAGAAGTGCAAACCGTTGGACGGACAGGTGTAGAGATGGAAGCACTCACTGCAGTGTCCGTTGCAGGTTTGACCGTTTACGATATGTGTAAAGCCGTTGACCGAAAAATGTGTATATCCGAAATAAGATTAGTCAAAAAAACTGGTGGTGCAAGCGGTGATTTCAATTTGTAATACCAACTTCATTCCATTGATAGGTGAGCTTTGTAAGCGCGCTGTCAATAATGTAGAATTATATTTTACCAATAGACACTATAGTTAAAGCGGAGAAAAATTATGCGTCGAATTATCATAACAATCCTTGCTGTTTTCCTATCGGTTTCCACAACAACTTTTGCAACAGATTACGTACTAATTCTCGGTGGCGTTGGCGGCGAGAAATCTTACTATGACCAATTTTGGAGTGCGACTTCCCGATTCCATCAACTGCTTACACAGGAATACGGATTAGATTCAGAACAGATTACCTTCCTTTTTGAAGATGAAGGTAACCACCCAGGGCTTGTCACGGGTGAAGCAAAACGAGAGCCTATTTTAGAAGCATTTTCCCAACTTGCTGAGAAGGTTCAACCATCAGATAGATTTATCCTCTTTATGCTTGGGCACGCAACGCGTGGCTCATCCGGCGTGAATTTTAATTTGCCGGGACGAGATATTAATCAAAAAGAATATACCGACAGCATTAACAACATTCGTGCAGAACAACAACTCCTTGTCTTTGGATTTCCGTATAGTGCCAGAATTGTTCAAGGCATTAGTGAATCAGGACGCATAATTATTACATCAAGTTCTTCACGTGAAGGTTATCCCTCTCAAGCTGGTTTCGGTGATCTTTTCGTTGATGTCTTTTCTGAACCTTATGCGGATACGAACGATGATGGGGCAATATCGCTTTTAGAGGCATTTCTCTGGATGCAAACTCGCGTTGACGAGTGGTATGTAGAAGATGGTGCAATTCAATCAGAGCATCCGCACCTTGATGACAACGGTGACAGGCGCGCCTCGCGTAAGGATTTGGAAGCAAATGGCGAAGGAACGCTCGCTGATAAAACATTTTTAGGAACGCGCCGTACACCGCTCCCTCCAAAAGAGGAAAGCACCTTAGAAAACCCAGAAGAAAATCAAGGTGAACCGGCAGTTGCTCATACACACGAAAATGGTCAGGACCATAGCGAGGCCCTTCCAGATAAAAAAGAACAGGGCGAAATGAAGGGGAAATCGTCACTGCCATATAATTTTATTAGCGAGGCAGACGAACAAGCTATCCAAGAGAGCATTGAAAACGCTCCCGCCGAACCGAATAATCCGGAAGAAAGTGCTGTTGTGTTGTGGGAAGCAGAGGTTTATGACGTTGACGAAGATAGTAAATATGTCTATTCCATCCGACGAGTGATTAAAATATTTAATGAAGATGGGCACCACTTCGGTGAAATCAAGATTCCGTATACACTTAATGCGGATGATGTTACTATCCATCATGCGCGAACGTTTAAACCTGACGGCTCTCAAGTGGAATTAGAGGAGCGTAAAATTGTCCGCGGGATTACACCTGCCAGTTTTACTGAAGCAGGGTTAAATGTTGATACCCGCTTGATGTATTTTGAATTGCCGAATATATCTGACGGTTGTATCATTGACTATGCCTATTCTACCAGAAACCCGCGAGGTGCCATGAAGGGCGAATTTTGGCGACAGGTCTATTTTCAGGTTGACGTACCTGTTCAGTCCTATCGCTTCACCGCGCATATTCCGAAGAAAACACCACTATTTTACCAAGTGCACGGACCTCCGATTGAACCAACTATCACGGAGAACAATTATACCCGCGCCTATACATTTGAAACGAAAGATGTGCCAGCTTTACGTAGAGAACCTTTGATGCCTGCTGTTTCGGATTTTGCCTATAATATTAGTCTCTCCTCAATTGATTCATGGGATAAATTGATCGCGTGGTATGCTACATTAATTCGTGAACAGGATAGAATTACAAAGGAAATTGAGGAGAAAACGAAAGAGATACTTACCGGGGCATTTTCACGGCAGGAAAAAATCAAGAGGCTCTATGAATTTGTTGCAACAACCATCAAGTACGCAGGGGATGAGCGTGGAATATGGGGTATCAAACCGTACCCTGCTGCAAAGGTCTTAGAGGGTGAATGGGGAGATTGTAAGGGGAAATCAACGCTACTTTCAACGATGCTTCGCGTGGCAGGGATTGATTCTTATCCTGTCCTTATCTCCGCGGGCAAACCGAGCGGAATCGTTCCGGAAGTTCCATCCCTTGCATATTTTAACCACATGATCCTTGCAGTAGATGGTGGGAAGGGTAAAGACCTGATATGGCTTGACCCGACTGCACAAACATGTGCTTTCGGTGATTTTCCTGTCAGTGACCAAAATCGATGGGCGCTGATTGTCAATACTGATGCCCCAACAAAGGGCGGAATTAGTGTAGAAACAGCAGACACTTCTGTTCAGGACCAGGAAAAACTGGATGGAGAGAAAGTAAAAACCCTCCTCTACGCTTTTCAAAAAAGCCCTGCACTTCCAGCAGATTCAAATGTGAGACAAACTAAAACTCATGTCAAGGTCAAAAAGGATTTGAGTGTGGAAGTTACGCATGAATTACGGGTTTCTGGAGATTTCAACGCAAGGTTACGAGCGCGGCTTTTAGGTGTCGATCATCGCGAAGAACGAATCCGATTTCTGCGCAATACTTTAGAATTGGATGAACGTGCCAAAGTGGAACATTTTGAAATATCTGAAATTAAACAGTTGGGACCTGAATTAAAAATTAATCTTACGTGGTCATGTAAGGAATACCTATACAAAATGGGCGATCAATTTATTTTTGAGCTGCCTATTGTTGAACATCCGTATGCCGAGTTGTTGAGAGAAGACGAACGCGACCATCCGGCTGTTCTTGGTAAGGCATTTACTTTTGAAGACCAAATCACTGTTGATTCAGAGGCACCATTTGTCGTAGATATGGTGCCGGAACCCCAAAAGCTTCAAACGGATGTCGCTGAAATCTACGTAGATTATACAAAATCCGGACAGAAAGCAAAAATGAAACAAACGATTCGTTTTCATGCGCCGAAAGTGGAAGTATCCCAAATCTCAAATCTCACGAATGTCGTTAGAATTGCTTCAAGCCAAAGCACAAAACGATTCATCTTAATTCAAAAACCGTAGATAGAGCGTATTTCCGTAAAAGAAAGCGTTGATACCTATATTTTATAACTTTATCATTCATATAAGGAGTGAGTAGATGCCAGCAACTGAAGAAGTCCAAGCTATTGAAGAGTTAATGAAAAGCCAAGAATCAATTGTAGAGCAGCTGAAAAAGGTGATTATCGGTCAGGAGGAAGTGATCAATCAGATGTTGATGGCACTCTTTGCCGGTGGGCATTGTCTTGTTGAAGGTGTACCGGGATTAGCGAAAACGTTGATGATTAAAACGCTCGCTCAGATTCTTAATCTTAAGTTTAAGCGAATTCAGTTCACACCGGATTTAATGCCTGCCGACATCATCGGCACCGATGTGCTTGAGGAGGACCGCACCACAGGGCATAGAACGATTCGGTTCATTCAGGGACCTATCTTTGCAAATATCCTCCTTGCTGATGAGATTAACCGAACCCCTCCGAAAACACAAGCTGCGCTTCTGGAGGCAATGCAGGAACATAACGTTACTGCTGGTGGAGAAGAATACCAATTGACAGAACCCTTCTTTGTGCTTGCGACACAGAACCCGATTGAGCAGGAAGGTACATATCCGTTGCCGGAGGCACAGCTCGACAGGTTCATGTTTAAAATCGTTATAGACTATCCAACCGAGGAAGAGGAAGTTAATATTATCTCAGCAACTACAGGGGCAGATGAACCCGAATTAGAGACTGCACTTTCAGGTGAAGCGATTGTGTCATTGCACCAAATTGTGCGTAGGGTGCCAGCTGCAGATAACGTTGTTCAATACGCTGTCAAACTTGCACGGGCAACCCGTCCGAAAGAAAAAGATGCACCTGATTTTGTCCAGCAATGGGTGCGATGGGGCGCAGGTCCACGGGCAGGTCAATACCTAATATTAGGTGCTAAATCCAGAGCTATCCTCAGAGGACGTTACAACGCTTCTTGCGAAGATGTGAAAGCAGTTGCGCCAGCAGTGTTACGACACCGAGTTCTAACAAACTTCCACGCTGAAGCTGAGGGAATTAATACCGATATAGTTATTGAACGTCTCCTTGAAACGGTGCAAGAACCCGCGGCCAAAATGTAATTCTTTGTGCAAAGGACGCGATAAATTATCTCCGATTTCCATTTTGGAATGCAAGATCATGAACGTTTCGGTCATTATCCCAGTTTTGAACGAAGAACGGGCAATCGCAAATGTCCTCAACGATATTCCTAAGACATTAGTTCAAGAAATCATCGTTGTTGACAATGGATGCACTGACCGCACTGCGGAAATAGCACGCAAACATGGCGCAAAAGTCGTAACTGAATCGCAAAGAGGATATGGAAGTGCTTGTCTTGCAGGAATTGCTGCCATTCAAGCAGCAGACATCGTAGTTTTTTTAGATGGTGATTATAGTGATGACCCAACAGAAATGCCATCGCTTGTGAAACCGATCCAAGACGGTATAGCAGAGTTTGTGGTCGGTACACGTGTGCCAAATGAAAAAGGAGCGTTGCTGCCGCAGGCACAATTCGGAAATAAACTTGCAACCTTTTTAATGCGCATCTTTTTCGGCATCCAGTACACTGATTTAGGACCCTTTCGTGCTATCCGTTACGAACAACTCCAAGCATTAGACATGCAGGATAAAAATTTCGGATGGACAATAGAGATGCAACTCAAAGCTGCCAAAATGGGTATGAACGTACGTGAGGTGCCAGTCAGCTATCGCAAACGTATCGGCACATCCAAAATTAGTGGGACTTTTATAGGTAGTCTCAAGGCTGGCGTTAAGATATTGGCAACGCTCTTCCGATATAGAATTCTCCGTTGATTTATCTAACTAACCTAAGTTGCTACTTATGTAGCATAATCTGTTAGATTGTGCATATTCGTCCGCAAACTAACAGTTTGCTCTACAATATTTCACCTATAACGAACTATTCTCTATTAAAAACGGTGTTTGCATGTCTAAAAACTTATAGGTAGCAACTTGAGTTAACTAAAGTAAGTACTTTTCCCAATAAGTAGTTCAACTTAATCAGGACAGGCGCATTCCCCTTGATAAGGGGACTTTAAGAGGAATGCGTCCATCCTGCTAAATATGAAAAAGTGTAATTATAATGTCTGCAGAATTTACCGTCAAGGTAGCTGATTATCTGGAGTTTATGGATTCGTTGTCCATGGGGTCAGTGGATCTTATTTTAACAGACCCTCCATACTGTATTAGCAAAAAAACTGGATTTTCGGATGTTGTGAACGGTGTAAAGAGATTTGCTGTAAGTATGGACTTCGGTCCTTGGGATCATGTTGAGATAAATCTTGATAATATGGCAAAAGTATTTTACAAATCCTTACGCCGTGGTGGAACTGCTATTGTATGGTACGACCTTTGGAAAATAGGTAAAGTGAAGGATGCATTGGAATCCGCAGGATTCAAAATGATCCGTCAGATTATATGGCAGAAAACCAATCCTGTACCATTGAATATGCGCGCAACGTATCTCTCAAACAGTCGAGAAATGGCTGTTGTAGGTGTCAAAGGTGGAAAACCTACTTTCAATAGCGAGTACGACTCAGGGATCTATGAGTATCCGATCCCTCGACACAAAGGTAAAAGACAACACCCAACACAAAAGCCATTACTATTGTTTGAGGATTTAGTCCGTAAACATAGTAACCAAGGTGATCTTGTTGTCGACCCATTCCTCGGAGCTGGCACGACCGGAGTTGCAGCATTGAGAAATTTAAGAAACTTTACCGGGTGTGATATAGATGATAAATACGTGAATATTTCACAGGAGAGGATGGAGAATGAACGGAAACTAAAAAATGAAATACCCGATTCACTTTTTATCAAAAAATCATAGAGATTGGCAATTTCAACAGAATAAATGAAATATTTCAAAACAGAACAATTCTGGTGTGTCAAACAAATTAATATCTTCCGAGACCTCTCCGAAGCAGATGCTCGTGCATTAGGGGAGATAACTACTTTTAAGTATCTAAAACATGAAGAACGTATCTGTGAAGAAGGTGTTTATCTAATTAAAGAGGGACGCGTTAAAATTTCTGAAAATTTACCAAATGCTGATTCTAAGGAAAGCAAAAATCCTTCTGTTAATACCGATAAAGAAAAAAATCAAGATGCCAATTCGGAAACAAAAGAGGTACTGGAACAGGGTGAAATACTTGGGGTTATCTCTGAAGATGCAGAGATTTTGAATGAAAATCAATCTACCTTCGCGGAAACTTTGACAGAGGTTTGGGTCGGCACTGTGGCAATTCGTGATTTTTCGTTTTTTCTCAAACGGAAACCGCATTTAGCACTCCCACTGCCGCGTAGAAGGCAGTTAGACTTCTCTAACATGTTTGGAATATCCACTAATCCTTTTGGGGGATATAGGAATAAGAAACAAGAGGAACAGCTGAATTTGTACAATATATTGAAAATATCCGCTGTTCCAGATTGTAAGCGCGCCAACCCATTTGGCAACATTATGTTCCGATGCGCCTCCTCTCGCCTGGCACTATTATTACAGAATCTTGCTTTGCCCCCAGATAGTAAAGGCATTGTGTTGGCGCCTCGTCTGTCAATCAAGCGCATGTCAAAACTAATAGGAAGTTCAACGGAAACAATTGAAACACTCTTGAAAACGTTCAAACAATATCATATAATTGGGACACGGCGCGGACAAATTCAGATTTTAAATCCGTGGCAGCTTAAGAAAATTGCGGATGCGCGGATGAAAACGTTGTCACCGCCCGAAGCACCTGTTACTACTTCTGATGATGGAATTGATTTGGAGAAGATCATCAATTTTCAAGAAGATGGTAGAACTGAACCCCGTTCCGCTGGACCTTCGGTGTGAAACTTTGTTTACGTTACTTACACAACAATAGAAACTAATCGTAGTGGATTTAGAATTAATCAGACACTCTGCAACAGCGAGGTTAGGAAACCTCGCCTACCGCGGGATGGAAGTCTATTTATTTTTATTTTTCACTATATCTGGAGAATATGAAAAACAAAAATCCTTACTTGCACGTTGACAAGCAAATGGTCGGTGATATTTACACAAGCAGCGAAGTCATGGACAATCTGACCATTTTATGTGATGACTTCGGATCCCGTTTTGCAGGAACCCCTGAAGAATATAAGGCTGCAACTTTTATCTCTGAAACATTTACCCGCTACGGACTCAAAAATGTTAGATTAGAGGAATATCCTTACGCAGGTTGGACGCGCGGGGCAGCTACTCTAACAATTGTTGAACCTATAGAACGAACTTTACACTGTATTTCATTACCCTACTGTCCAGCGAATGATATTATTGGTGAACTCGTTTCTGCTGGACATGGAAGTCCGCCGGAATACAGTGAACTCGGTAAAACTACCCGCGGTAAACTTGTGATGGCAAAGAGTTCATCGCCAAGGGATCTCGGCAGATGGGTGCATCGAAAAGAAAAGTATGAACGTGCGGTTCTCGGTGGTGCAAGTGCTTTCATTTTTGTGAGTGAACACCCCGGCGTTGGACCTGAAACCGGCAGCCTCCAAAATAATAGACCCGCGCCTATCCCCGGTATCTCTGTTTGTAAGGAAGATGGCGATTTTCTAACACGATGTATTGATCGATATGGAAAGGTAACAATGCGTCTGCAAACGACAGACATCAACGAACCTCGCACCTCATGGAACGTGGTTGCCGATCTACCGGGCAAGGAAATTTCTGAAGAGATAATTGTTCTGGGATGCCATTACGATGGGCATGACATTTCTCAAGGGGCGCACGACCCCGCATCAGGTATGGTGTCCGTTATAGAAGTGGCACGCGTCTTAGCGACCTACACAGCGGATATGCTAAAACGTACTGTCCGATTTATCGCTTTTGGAACAGAGGAAATTGGATTGACCGGCGCGTTTCGTTATGTTGAAGCACATGCAAACGAATTAGATAACGTCCGATTCATGTTGAATATGGACGCAGCGGGTGGCACAAGTCGAAAGGGAATTGTCTTACATCAATGGGATACGTTAGAACCGTTCTTTAATACGGCGCAACAGCAGATGCATGCAGATATGCCCGTAGGACAAAAGGTGCATTCCTATTCCGACCATTTTCCGTTTTTTCTTGAGGGGGTGCCATCATGCCACATGGGTGACCCTACTTCCGCTCCCTCCGGACGCGGTTTTGGACATACTGCTTATGACACATTGGAAAAGGTGGAGTTGGAAAACCTTAGGCGTGCAAGCTCGGTTGGTGCAAGAGTAGCACTTCGATGTGCAAACGCAGAAAATTTTCCTGCAAAACGCCGTTCTCAAGAAGATGTACAGAAAATTGTTGATACAGACCCAGGATTGGAAGGGTACCGTATCTCCCTGAAATTGAAAACATAGAAGATTTGAATCAGTGTAAGGAACATTGTAATTGTGTCAGAACCAATAAAGAAAGAAATTTTAAACAACTCCCTTTCATATACTGTTAGGGTTTCACTGTATTGTAAGCGCACCTGGACTGTACCTCTGTTTTTAGTGGTAGTCTCTTCACTGTTCAGTTTTTCGCTTTTAGTAGGTGTATTTGCTGAGCAGGACTTACAGAATGCCGTTACGCAATCAAGACGGACAGCGATCGTAACAGCTGTCGAACGTGCCAGTCCTGCAGTTGTCAATATCAGTGCGATACAAAGTGTTTCGCAACTATCAACTTATGATGAATGGGTTTTGAGGGAATTTTGGGGGGAAGTTCCGTCTATCCCTAAACGTTCCCTGCGTGAAGTCGGTTCAGGCGTAATTATCAGTGAAGAAGGTTATATCCTTACAAATCATCACGTCATTGAAGATGCCGAAAAGATCAAAGTTGCCACCGCTGATGAAAGAGAATTTGATGCACATATACTCGGCTACGACTTTTTTTCAGACCTCGCACTTTTGAAAGTGGACACTAAAGAAGATTTACCTAAAATTGAATGGGGTGATTCTGATGATTTACTCATTGGTGAATGGGCACTTGCAATCGGAAATCCTTTCGGGCTTTCAATCGGTACTGCTCAACCTACGGTGACAGCTGGTATTGTCAGCGCAACGCAACGTTCTCTGGCAGTAGACAACCGTTTCTATGAAGCACTAATTCAGACGGATGCGTCTGTTAACCCTGGGAATAGCGGTGGTGCTTTAGTCAATGCACATGGAGAGCTTATCGGGATAAACACCGTTATCCGTTCAACGAGCGGCGGTTCGCAAGGGGTTGGATTTGCTATTCCGGCAAATAAAGCAAAAAAGGTCATTGAGAAAATTACAGAACACGGACACATTGTTCCGCCTTATCTTGGTGTGGAAATACAATCTGTAACAGAAGAAATGGCTGAAAAACTTTTGGGAAAAGAAGCCTCACAAAAATCTATCTTTTCTCGAGGCGTTTTAGTATCAGAATTGGAGAAACATGGCCCTGTCAATGCTGCTGGTATTAAACGAGGTGATATCATCCAGTCTATATCAGGACATAGAATAAAGGGTAAAAACGATTTTAAGGCGTTTGTACGTTTGCTTCCACTCAACCAAAATATTCAGTGTGAATTCATCCGGCGTGGCAAAAAAAGAGAGACGAACTTGAAACTAAAGACGCTGGAATGGGAATACACATCGCGAAAATTGGGGCTTACACTTACGCAGCCCGACAAGAATAGAGCAAAAAAATATAAACACCGGGGTGTCCTCGTTGCACATATTGAAAGAGAAAATAAATTAGCCGAGGCAATCAAAAAAGGTGACCTCATTTACGAAATAAATGATATTGAAATCCATACCCTCGAAATTTTTAAAATTGTGGACAAACAGATTCAGACATTCAGAAGAATTCGACTTTACTTTGAGAGAAAAGGCGAGCAGAAGTCTATTCTTATCGATTTTGAGAGGAACAATCGTTGGAGATAGGTGTTTTTAAGGGCAATAAAAAGCGGACACAGTGAGTCTGTTGTTCAAAAGAAATAATAAGGCACGGAGATAGAGCCTAAACTTCTGAATGAGATATTAATTCCATCAAACCACGACAATGGAGAATGAAAATGAAATTGCAGCTACCCACAATCATTATCGTCTGTTTGTCCGTTGTATTAATTCTCACGATACACTTCTTGGGAGGGAACACGCAGTCCGTTCAAGAAGTCAGTGAGGAAACTGAAGAGTTTCGCACAGTTCGGGTTGACGCTGAGAATGCTTACAATGCCAAAAAATTCAATAATGCTATCGAACTTTATGAACGAGCATTAGAGTTACGTCCTGAAAATGCTGAGATATATAACGACCTCGGGTCCGTTCATTATGATCTTGGACTGAAATATGCCGGGCCAAAATGGCCCTCATGGCGGATTTTGAAAGAATCGCTTGAAGATGTACTTGCCGACCTTGAACTTGCTATTCAAACAATAGAATCTGGATATATCGTTTTCACAACAAGTTCTACTGAAATAGCGAAAGCAGTTGAAAAAGAGGCAAAGGCAAAAGGTGCTGCGGTTTTTCCTTACCGTGGAAACACGCAAACGACACTTAATATTCTTGTCGGTTCTACAAAAGACCACCTCCTACATGCCCGTTGGCTGTATCTTAAGTCTATAGAATTGAAATCTACCTATGCCGCGCCCTATCGCAATATTGGTTCGTTCTATGTGAAAATCGGCATTACGGATAAGGCTCTCAATTATTTGCGAGAAGCATATAAACGCGAACCGAGTGATGAAGAACTCGCGGAATATCTGCAACAATTTCCAAGTGAATTTTAGATGCCGAATATATAGTGAACTTTGAAATGATTGGGATACTTTGATAAACCTGTTTTGGAACATAACTTTTTGTAGCACAACCTGTCAGGCTGTGCATTTACGGCACTTTGATAAACCTGTTTTGGAACATAACCTTTTGTAGCACAACCTATTAGTTTGTGCATATTAGTCCGCAACCTAAATGAAGATTAATTTATTAATTCGGTAATTTCCCATCTACACAAGTCATGTGCAAGCCTCTGCTGGCGAGGCGGGGAATGCCAACAGGCATTCATACCGTTGATTTCTTCCTAACCTCGCTAAATTACCGATTTATTTTCTTAATCTTCATACAGGTTGCGCTACAGCATAAAGGTTCAAATAATTCTAAATCTACCATATTTGACGCGTGTCATGGAGAACGAACTTCATACCTCATCAAAAGAAATAACTTGACGGAGTCCATATTATAGATATATAAAATATTAATTATGAAAAGCCTAACGCAAAAACGTTGCATTGACTGTGGTTTTATGAATCCAGCAGTCAAGTTCTGTGGTGATTGTGGTCGCGCACTTGATGACGTAGACACACCGCTCAGTGTAACTCCTATCAGCAAGGCAGAAAGACGACAACTGACAGTTTTATTCTGTGATGTCATAGATTCAACGGCATTGACAGAACAACTGGATCCCGAAGATTTACGGCAAGTGTTAGATGCATATCGAGCATCTGTCGCAGAGGTTGTTTTAGAATATGATGGGCACATTGCACGTTATTTTGGTGATGGTGTCTTAGTATACTTCGGGTACCCGATTGCGCATGAAGACGCAACGCGGCGCGCTGTACAAGCAGGATTGGATATAGTTGCCGGATTAGAAGAACTGAATTCGCGTTTGACACAAACGTTTGGTATTCAAATACAGGTGCGTCTCAGTATTGACACCGGCTTGGTCGTCGTGTGGGAAGTAGGAATGCCTATTAGCAATTCCCACCAACATATCTCTGCTCTTGAACGTTATCACGGTGACGCAATAGACATTGTTGGAAAAACTCCGAATATAGCCGCTCGCATGCAGCAAGTTGCGCCGCCGAACGGTATCGTAATTGGCGACACTACGCTCAGACTAATTGAAGGGTTTTTTACATATCAAGACTTAGGGACAATAACGCTGAAAGGTATTTCACAACCGGTTCCGATTTATCAGATACTTGATGAACACCCAGATAGTGCCCTTCCAGCTTTCAGACGTGAGCAGACAAAACTCCCACTACAAAGTGGTATGACTCCAATAATTGGGAGAACTCGACAGGTTGCAACGCTAAAAGCACGGTGGAAACTCGCTGCAGCGTCATCGGGACAAGTCGTCCTAATTGAAGGTGAAGCAGGCATTGGCAAATCTCGCATTGTCGCTGTTATTGCTGAACATGTGGCTGAAGTTGATGCTCAAATATTGGAATGCCGAGGCTCACCAGATTCACAAAATAGCCCACTCTACCCGATTCTATCGCTTTTACGGCAACAACTCCTAAGATTCGGTGAAATGGATGACGGAAGTACACGAGTAAAAAAACTGGAGCAGTTTCTAAATACCTATGAACTTTCGTTAAATCTGCTGCCTCTTTTGGCAGAACTCTTAGAGATAGACGGTGACTATCAAAAGGTAGAGTTGAAACCTGTACAACGACGGCGTAGAACGTTACAAGCACTCGTTCAGATTCTTCTGAAAACTGCTGAGCGAAAGACGCTTTTATTAATTGCTGAAGATCTGCATTGGGCTGATCCGTCTACATTGGAGTTTCTACATCTTTTAATTTCACGAATAGAAACCGCACCAATCCTTGCAATTTTGACATCGCGTGCCGAAATGATTGTCAATCAGGATAGAACGCAAGCAGAAGGTAGAGCAAAACTGAAAACGCTTGCCGAGTTAGAATGGGTGACTCAGATGACGTTGAAACGTTTAAACAGAAGGCAGGTCTCACAGATGATCACGGAGGTAGCGGGCGAGCAAGCGGTACCTACAGATATATCTAAGCAAATCGCATCAAAAACAGAAGGCGTGCCTTTATTTGTAGAAGAATTAACACGGATGGCACTTGAATCCGACCTGCAAAATATTGATGTTTCAACAGAGATACCCGCAACGCTACAAGCATCGTTGACAGCAAGGCTTGACCGACTCGGTTCGCGAAAAGAACTCGTTCAGCTTGGGGCTACACTGGGTAGGGAGTGGACAGCGGAACTTCTATATAAGGTGATCGTGAGCATGACTGAAGAACCTGAAGCGGGCGAATTTCTTGCACACCCCGATCAATTTGCAGCATTTCGCCCATTTCCAGAGCAGAAGGATGATCTCACATGGCTTAAAAAAGAATTACAGCAGCTTGTTGAAGCGGAAATTTTGAGGGGGCGGCAAACCCATGAGAATAAACAGATTTACACTTTCAAGCATCCGTTGATCCGGGAGACAGCATATCAAGCCTTACTTAAAAGCACACGGCACGCGTATCACCGCCGGATTGCAACTGTCCTACGGCAGGCATTCGGGGATGTCGTGCGGGCACAACCGGAGTTGGTCGCATATCATTACACGGAAGGCGAATTGCCTGAACGGGCAATTGAATATTGGCAACAGGCAGGACAACGTGCTGTGGAACGGTCCGCAAATGTTGAAGGGGTTCGGCATTTAACGCAAGGGTTGACTCTATTAGAGACATTGCCAGAAACTCCCGCACGTGCGGCACGCGAATTGGTAATTCAAACAACTTTGGGCCCCGCTCTTATTGCAACGATGGGGTATGCGGCACTTGAAGTAGAGGAAACATATACACGCGCAAAAGCATTGTTGGAAACCATGCCAAATAACGAACGCATGCCACTCCGATTCCCGATTTTATTTGGATTATGGCTTTCTTATTTAGTACGGGCAAAATTACAAACGGCTCGAGAACTCGGAGAACAGTGTCTTATGATGGCACAACAACAGGAAAACGCTGTGTTGGAAGTAGAAGCACATCGAGCATTAGGTGCTACACTTTACTATCTTGGTGAATTAAAGATGGCCCGTGCGCATGTTGAAGCGGGGATTGCACGCTATAACCCGCACCAACACCCAGTACATGCCTTTTTTCACTACCTTGCTGACCCAGGTATGACGTTGCACGCTTACGCCTCCCCATTAGTGTGGTGTTTAGGGTATCCCGAACAAGCAGTAGGACAGTTGCAAGCTTCGCAACAGATGGGTGAGGATCGACCACATCCGTTTAGTCAGGTGATATCTCTACATTTCGGCGCACTAATGTATCAATTACGCCGAGATATTGAAAAAGTAAACGTTTATGCTACGGAGATGCTTGCAATCTGCAGAGAACACGGCTTTTCCGTATGGGAACCAACGGGGAAAGTTATGAAGGGTTGGGCACTTCAACAGAATTCTGACGAAACACACGAAGAGGGGATCGCCTTAATTCGAGAAGGAATTGCTGAATGGGAATCTAACCGTTCGCGTGTTCTACGCCCTATTTATTTAGGAATGTTGGCACACGCTTATGGACAAGCAGGGAAGGTCCAAGAGGGACTTCAGACTCTCGAAATAGCACTTGAAGCTGTTGCTGAGAGCGGCGAACGTACCAATGAAGCTGAACTTTATCGCCTTAAAGGTGAGTTTTTGCTGAAATCTGTAAAAGCAGTAGAGCAAAACAACTGTTCATCAGCACTTCAAACGGAAGCAGAAAAATGTTTTGAGAAAGCATTAACTATTGCACGCCAGCAAGATGCTAAATCGTGGGAACTCCGAACTGCTATCAGTTTAAGCAAACTCATGATAACACAAAATCGACAGGACGCTGCGCATGCACTGCTTAAACCGATCTATGAATGGTTCACTGAAGGATTTGAAACTGTTGATTTAACAGAAGCACACGCCCTATTGCGAAGCTTAAGGGGAGACGAAACGTTATGAGACTCGGTGTTGTTGGCATGTGCAGCGATTTCCGAACGCTGAATCAGGAAGAGATTGAAGCGGTCCAGAAATTGCAGTTCACAGGGGTCAGTTACCATTTCGCCAGTTTAAATATTCCGGATGTTTCTCCAGATGAAATTACGCGATGTCGGTTTCTCCTTGAAAAAGCACAACTTGATCTGGTACAATTTGGTATCACTTATGGGGAGTGTCTATTTGATCCGCGTTCATCAGTCCGCGAAGCAGCAATTGAAGCGGTGAATTGTGGAATGTCCGTGGCGAAAGAACTTGGAGCGTTTCACTACCTTTTTCGACCAGGCAGTTTAAATCCGGACGGTGCATGGACATCCCACCGAGATAATCATCTGCCTGAATCAATGGAACGCTTAATTGAAACACTGAAACCTATAGCGGAAAATGCTGAACGCGAGGCATTAACGCTTGTGATGGAAACGCACGCGGTGTCTATCATGGATTCGCCTGAAACATGCAGAGAGGTTGTTGAGAGAGTCGGTTCAGATCGACTTCGCATCGTTATGGATTTTGTCAATCATTTCCAATCCCTTCGTCAGGTTTATGAAAGTGAAGCGAGACTCAACCATATTTTTGACGTGATGGGACCGGTTGCACCTATGGCACATATTAAGGACATTCGTGTTGAAAACGGATTAGTTTTACACCTTAATGAAGAAGTGCCCGGTGAAGGGGAATTGGATATCGGAGTAGCGTTAAAGCGGTTTGACGCGCTCTATCCAGATGGCTACGGATTGATAGAGCATCTGCCGTTAGAGAAAATTCCGCTTGCAAACGAAAATGTACGCAAAATTGCATCTGAAAATGGAGTGAATATTTATTAATAGGAGGATTGCATCATGTTGTTAAAGAAAAGACGAATAGTCCTACTGATCCTCGTTTTAGGGATGATCTTTGTAACTTACTTAGCAATAGGTCAAGAAGAAAATGTCGCTGATGATATAGAGGATGGCGCGAAAAGTCTTTGGGAAAAAATTAGGCTGCCCGTTATTGCCGGCGTTTTGATGTTCGTTTTTCAGGGTATCCTTTATATTATCGGCTTATTTAAGAAAGACAGACTACTTAAAACAATTATGAATAAGTACGTAGTCTTTGATATGAAAGAAGGTCCACGCTATCAAGGAACTATGCGCTTCGGGAATAGAGGAATGGAAATTGTTTCCGAAGAATCCCGACAACGCGGACAAGCACCAAGTTATATTTTTCCTGGACAGGAACTGCAGAATAAAATTAGAGGCTATATCCGATACATTGACACGATGAATGAACGCGAAAAACGTGAACGCACATGGGAACTTGAACGCCTACATAATCCTCCGTTATCCCAACGAATGGTCCGAAAAATTAGAAATGTCCTTTTTGCCCTGAATGACGCTGTCAAAAACGCCATTACTATGGTATGGGGTGGAATCAAACAGGCAGCTAACCCTTTGCAAAAACGGATACAAAGTCTGCAAACTGCTGCCGAAGAATTTGGCGGGCAAAGCGGAACAGCTGAAATGGAAAAAGCAATGGGTGATATGCAAGGTGAATCTATGGCATTCTTGAAGGAAGAAAGTTATGATAGTATCATTGAACGCCTTGTGGGAACACGGGTCAAGATTAGAGTACAGGGCTCTGGCGAATATATGGCACTACTTAAAGATTACAATAAAGATCACTTGTCATTCATGAATGTAAAAGATAAGGACAATAAAGGTTACAAGGATCAGTGGAGCTACGATCACGAATACAAACACAATATCAACAACTTTAACAGACGCGATGACCGAGGACTTAGGTGTCGCATGGTAGAAGACAAGGAAGGCAGATACTTTTTAGTCCTTGAAAATAATACAGCTTATACTATCCAAGTCGGAAAGATCACATTACATGACGGATCTCCGACATGGGAGAGAAACCTTGAGTTTAAGTGGCACATTGAACCACTCAGTGTCCGAAGGGTTCGCCTCAATCCAGTGTCACATCATCGAGTCGGTCCTTTTGAACGTGTCACAACCGTTGAACATCGGACACCACGTAACTTTAAGAAAATAAGACTTGAGTTTAGATCTTTTCGAGATGCAGATGTTATTTTTCCGCGTGGCGTTTGCACTATTATTGAAAGTGCTGAAAAACATCAACAGGAATTATTCAGTATATCTGCCTTAACAGATGCACTGATCGACCGTAGTGAATCTGAAGAAATTGCTATTCAGGACGCTCAAGGACGACCAATTCACGGTATGAACCTTGTTCATGGGTATGTCACGAATGTGAATGAAGAACGAATTGACTTGAAAACTGTTGATTCAAGTTATAGTCGACGTTGGGAGGTAGAAGGTGCTTATACGCATTTTGATAACTCCTTACGCCATCGAGTCCCTATGCATCGCAAGTTGATTCCGTATTTCGCGAACCGTCTTGTTACACAAAATGCACTCGTCGAACAGCTAAGAGAGAACAAATTACAGCAAGAAACATTTTCTCAATTAGCGTATCCTAAACTCACCAAAAGACAGCTACGAATTCCATTGATGAAGTTGTTGTCATCAAAAAATGGATTGCGTCTACCCCTTAAGGTAATGGCATTCACAAGCAACGGTGCAAATGAAGAATTCCGTGTCCTTGAACGTTTTGAATACGTTCACGAACATCACATGCTGTATGAATCTGTTGACAATCTGCGGAATGAGCGTCTTGCCAAAATGGACATATTATGGATAGGTGCTGGCGAAATTTACAAGGGAGGCTACCGTCTTAATATAGACGCTGAACACCGAATCAAAAATTTCGTTAGCCAAGGTGGGGTGGTCATCGTTTCGGGACAAGATGTCAAAACAAACTCCAGGCAGCGGCGCGGTGGCGGATGGATTCCAGAACCACTCACCGGTGTAGAATATGACGAAACAGATGAACTCTTACCGACAGCTCAAGGCAGAAGGAGTCGTGTTTTTCATACCCCAAACATGCTTAACACTACACCCGATACCAAAGAGATTCCCTTAGTTAAGCTTGACGATATGTGGGTAGACCCGCTCGGTAAATGGAATTCACTCGCGAACTCTACTGAGCAGGATGCCTCAGCACTGCTCACGCTTCCGTTTCAGAAAGGGTTATATATTGTCACAAGTTTGAAGAACGATACAGAGAGGGACGTGGAGATAAATAATAAGTTAATGGAGAATCTACTTCATTTCTCTGTTAAGTGGATAGGTAATCAGAAGTGGAAACAACGCTTTTTGCCTCGATAATTCCATAACGAAAAACGAGAGGCGTTATTCGGTTAGCAAACTTGTTCAACCGAATAACACCTCTCGTTTTTTATTTGTTAGTCTTTTTTTTATCTGCTTTGGCAGAAGTATTTTGACCATTTCCGTTTTCTTGTGCCTTTAGTGTTTTTCCAAAATCTTCTACGGCTTTCATGAGGACATCAAACTGCTCTAAAAGGGTAGGCTCTTTTTCTTCACCCGTTGTTTCATCGGTTTGGGATTCATCAATCTTTTGTCCTACTTGAATTGCTTGTTTTACCGCTTCAGAGAATAATGGAGCGTGACCAAGTTTGCCATTTACTGCGATAGCGATATTTACAAGCATAGGCCGTCTTGCCTCTTCATCTTCTTTTTCAGTTTCTTGCCCTGTATCTGGCTTTTGGTAGATCGCTTCAACATGAAAAATACTCTCTTCAAGTGGAATAAATTGCAGACTTGAACGCATAACTACATTCCCGATTGTTAATTTTAGGAATGTCTCAGAGAGTTTGCTCGTAATGAGGTTTTCTACGTGCTTTGGGCCTTTGACTTCAGCGGTATTGGTAAGCGTATAGACAATACGTTCGCCGTAATGAGGCAGATCGCAACGGGCAACTAACCATGCCTTCATATCAAATTCCTTCTTCTGTGGCGTAAACGGAATCATGTTAACAAATTCCATGCGTGTTTCACCTGGCAATCTAATCATAGCATAATATGGCATCATTTCTTGATCATCCTTCCATTTTATTGTACCGCCTTTTGTCTTTTCCCCTTCTCCATATACCTCTTTTGGAATTTTCAACTGTTTACTTGTTCCGTAAAAATCATCCACGTCTGTAACGTAATAGTCCTTATACACTTTGGCTTGGATGCGTGTCAGATAGTCTGGAAATCGCAAGTGAGATCGTAACTTCAGCGGCATTTCGTCAATACCTTTAAATAGATTAGAAAAAGTTTTTTGGTAAGCATTCATAATTGCTTCATTGCCTTTAACGGCATAGAAATTAACCTCACCCGAATAGGCATTGACTGTTGCTACCCCAGGATTCCGAATATAATTGAATTTCTTATAACGGAGCTCCGCATCCTTGAAACTATCAGGCACTTGTGCTGTATCGTCTTTATAGAATTGTGCATTCGGGTACCACTTACTTGTGACATAAAAATCTACGATCCACCAGAGTTGTCCATCAACGATTACAATATAAGGATCGGGATCATAATCAAGAAACGGCGCAATATGTGAGAGTCTGTCAGATACAATTTTTTGATTACGCCGTGTTCCAATTTTTCGCCAAAACATGATTCTACTCTCTGATGACAAAACTGAGTTTCTATTATAAAGAATTTGGAAATCGAGAAATCGAATTGAAAACAAGAGTCGGCGCAACCACCCACCTAACTGAACACCGCCAGTTCCTTTATAGTGAAACCCATTGTCTGCCTCTGTTTCGTTTTCAGTTTCTTTTTCTTCCTCAAGAAATACTTCAGAGATATCTGTCTCAAAGTCATATTCGCTTACTGTTGTGTTAACGATAACATAATCGTTTGTCATTTCACCATAGTAGATTCGGGGATAGGTTACTTTTAATTCTGGATAAGCGGAAACTGTCTCATTTATTAATTTTTCCGAATTTAGTTTAACCTCAGTCCAAAAAATGGGAGAATTTTTCTCGTCAACTGCATTGGCAGGAACAGTATAAACTCCATATCCATGGGTGTACATAAGTTTCCTTCTCCGCCAATTTCCTCGAAGCCCTTGAACATCGGGATCTGGTTCTATTTCCCGTGCAGCAATTAGTACCTGACGGTATTGTTGGGTAGGTCTGGTTTCTTCACTGTCATTGTCTTTAGAAGTCTCAGTGGGTACGTTGATGCGATATCTATCAATATCGGTATAAGGATAATAATTATGGTGTTTTACATTGTGTTCTGCTTGTAGGACATCGTAGAGCACTCGTCGGTCCCAGAGTTGAATATTTTCTAATATTTCTCTATTTTCCTCTTTATTCACCAGTTCAATCGTAGCTTCACCTGCAGTATGTCTTTTTTCCTGAATGGTATCTAAATCAAAAGCGACTCGGGTTGATTTGATATGTTTGTCTAAATAACTTTCTTCTGGAAGTAGTTCGTCGGTTTGGACATTCACATAATGTGATATGCGCGGGTAAATGTGTATAAGCGAAGTATAACTCACACACCATACTGCTATTGCGATATACCATAGAAGCCGTTTTCGCCAGAAAAGGTTGATAATAATTGCTATACCGATTCCGAAGAGAACTCCACAGTAGATTAACGTTGAACCAGCAAGTTGGTTATCCATATAGAATAACCCATGGTATTTGCTAAGAGTGGGTGTAGTGGACTTGGTGTATACCATACCCCACAAATACGCATAACTTTGCCAAATCCCCGCAGCCAGTAACATAAGCCACAAAATAGAACCGTGGAAAACGATATTCCTTTTTACGTACCCCATAGAGCGCGCGTCACGACGGTAGTAGAAGTTGTAGAGTAAACCGACAACGACACACGTTGTCCATAGTAAAATCCATACCCATAGGCTCACTGCTTTATGCAAAGGAAGAGAGAAAAGATAAAAATTTGTATCTTTTCTAAAGAAGAGGGTTTCTGGTGTCGGACTCTGGTTTTCTTCAGCATTGGCAAGAACGGGTACTGGTTCTGTAGGTTGATCCATGTAGCGGAGGTATTCATCATGTAATGGCATCATTGGGATAGCGAAGAGAATAGCAAGTAGAATTGTGCCGACAAAGAAGGTGCGATGAAAGGAAACGGTACGTTGGTGTGTCCAACGGGAAAACTCTCGCGGCTCTGGACAAAGCCGTTTCGCTATTACTGCATTCAAATTCATAAACGCTAACGCAACGAAGAAAAATCCGAAGAAGAGTCCCCACTTTATTTTTATGATTTTCCAAAAGGTATCTGCATAACCTACTTCTTCAAAGAAAAAAAGGTGTTCCGTATAAAGATAGGCAAAAGGAGACATACTGCTGAGCAATGCAATACCACCTATTCCCCACAGCAGATATGCTTGGATTTTTAACGAAAGTCTCCGGTACCAAATCCCGCGCCGATACCGAAAGATACCCCATGTAAGGGTTATCGTGACGAGAATTACATTGAAAATTAGCCATGCAATAGCAAGGTCAGGAGTCATAAGAAAAACCTCTTTTTGGTTTCATAGGTGAGAGTTAAGCAGCTTCTCTTGGTCTAAATACCGCATCCGCTTGCGTACAGCACCGGGTTGCGAAACGCTTAATATAGAATACCATTATTTTTCGCCAATGTCAAGGCAATCAACAAATGTGCTATTGTAAACATGATCCCCTATTTTCAGTCATAGCAGTAAAGCCTTCTAAAAATATTGTTTCTCATTTTTTTGATTTTTGCTATAATGGGAAAACTTGCAAGATGGACTTGCAAGTTACGACTTAAATTCACCCATAATAGGCAAGGAGGCTTGTTATGTTTGGAAGAAAAAAGAAAGCGACAATGATCCCCACAATTAGTTCTGGGGTCACAGGTCCCCTGGGCGTGTTGCATCTTCCTCGATTTTGGTCTAAAGTCCTGATGGATGCCAAAGGGGTACTCCATGAAGATTACCCTGCATGTGGAGCGGGGTACGATCAGATGGTGTTAGACGGGCTTGGGCTTGATAAAGACGCAACACTGGCGTATATCCGAGACAATTCACCTACCTATCCGCAATTTGAAGCGTGGGTATTGGAGCAGAGCGGCGGTAGCCTTGATGCTAACGCTGTTGCTGAGTTGAACGCCGCAATTGAGGGTTACCATCACGATGACGATACCCGCAAAAGCATTCTCGGTGCAAGCGGAATCGAAGATGATGGCTCAATTTTAGATGCTGTGAATCTAAATAATCTTGACGATTGGTACGAATTTCATGCAAGTTTAGATTAAATGTTTAGACATCTCCATGTAGGCGTGTTTCACGCCTACATGGAGATGTCTGTTTTCTAACTACTTGTCTGCTTCTGTCGTTAGTTCGATTGCCTTACCCATTTCAGAAGATTTGAGACCTGCAAGCAGGATTTCAGTAACATGCCGTGCCGTGTAAACATTAGAGAGAGGTGGTTGTGTTCCTGATCGGATGTGTTCAGCGAAATGTGCATGCATTCCACTCGGTGCAACATCGCTGCAGTCAATAGATTTAGTATCAACCGGGGCATGTTCGCGGGTATAAGAGGTCGGTGTCCATTGCGTCAGTGCAGCACCATCTTTACCGGGCATTGTAAACTTGCCAGCAGTCCCGTGGACACTTGATTCACCTGTTCGTGCAGGATCGCACCAACTGGTTTCAGCGGTAACAATGCCACCCGATTGCATCTCAAGGACAAGCGTTGCAACATCTTCTAATTCTGTCGGTTTGTCAAAGGTGGAGACGAAGCCTGTTACGCGTTTGAAGGTGCCGAGCATTGCGACAAGCCCAGAGACAGCGTAAACACCCATATCAAACAGCGCACCAACGCTTGCTTGTTTGGCATCGAAAAACCACAAATCGTCGCCAGATTCACCGAAAATATCCCGAATTTCAGCATAGTATATCTCGGGACCACCATGGCTACTCCGCATTCTTGCACCAGACACGCGTCCGATGGCATTCTCAGCAATAAGTTGACAGACTTTATAAATGCTGGCACTGAAATGTGGTAGACACATGACTGTTTTACCACTTGCTTCTGCAGCATCAACAAATTGATTCGCTTCATCCATATCGCCGCAGAGGGGTTTTTGCATCAACACATGCTTGCCTGCTTCCAATGCTTTAACGCCCCACGAAACATGTAACGGGTGCGGTGTGCCGACAAGAATAGCATCAAGTGTGTCGTCTGCTATAATTGCATCATAGTCCTGTGTCCAGCGTGGAATACCAAATTCTTGACATTGATGTTTAAGACGGTGTTCGCGTCTACCCCCAATAACAACGACTTCAAAATCATCACCATTTTTCAAATCAGGCAGATGCATTCGGCAGACGATACCGCCAGCACCAATAACACCGAGTTTAAATTTATCCATAGTTTTAATAATTCCTTCTCAATGAAACAGTTACGAAATAAAGCTCTTAAACACTTTCTAAAACAGTCAGGTTCTCCAACAGTCGAACTCGTTTTTGTTTTGCAAGACGTTGAAGACCCAGTTAACGTCGGGGCAACCTTCAGAATTGCCGATGCGTGTGGCGTTCGCGAGATTGTTTTAGCCGGAATTAGCGCACACCCGCCGCACCCGACTATTGCCGGTATCGGGCGTGGTACACATCGCCGCGTTCCGTGGCACACAACAAAATATGCTGCTGATGCCGTTGAAAAATACAAAGAAGAAGGTTATCTCGCGTGTGCCTTAGAAGTTGCATCAGATGCAGTGCCGTATCATACAGCTGAATATCCCGACAAAGTGTGTCTGATTGTTGGAAATGAATACCGTGGCATTTCGCGGCGCACTTTTGAGGTCTGCGATATGGCAATTTACCTGCCAATGTACGGTAAGGTCGGTTCTTTGAATGTACACGTCGCACTCGCAGTAGCAACATATCATATTCTACATCAATAACAACGCATCCATGCTCCTTCTGTGTATATTAACGTTTTAGGCAGACAGTGTCAACTGTTTTTTGCGTCCGTCCTGAGTAAAAAACAGCATAGTGCTTAGTCAAGTGCTAATTGATGGGCTTGAAAGGGTCGGGAATCGGAGTTCCCTCCTACCATAAGCAACCCATCGGTAGGAGCGATCTCCGAATCGCGACCTACAATAATATGTTGACAAAGCAATAGGCTATTTAAGAGGATTTAGGACATCCAAAGGACTCCAAATTCCTTTTTTTTCTTCTATTTTCTTCATCAAATCTCTATATGCAGTGATCGCTTCATTTTCCTCCGAAAATCTTGCTATGTTTACTCTTCTAATCTTTTCATTTTGTACTGGAACTAATGCGATGAGTCTAAAAGCATCACCTTCAGGAGTAACAAGTATTTGCAAACACATTTCAACATTAATTGCCGAGACAACTGCACTATATTTTGTATCGTCTAAATCTGTTATAAACATTCTCAATTCTCTCCTAAAAAGCTTCAGTCCGTAGACTGACCCAAATTAACGCGATTTATCTTTTTCCGACGGTGAATCAACGCCAAATCATGCCGCATGAGCGTGGTAGAATACGCGTATGGTATTCTACCTGATGCGGCATGATTTGACGGGTGTGGTTTCCTAACCGCACCACACCTTATCAACGCGACTTCTGAACACTAATCGTTATGTGAACTGTGTATAGTAAAACCTATAATTAATGGGATACTTCTGTAGCGCAACCTGTGAGTTTGCATCTCATTAGGCACAAACTGAATAAAGATTAAGAAAATATTTCGGTAATTCTAATTTTTCAAAACCCGGTAGGTGCGGTTTCCTAACCGCACCGGATCTTTCTCCAAAATTACCGAATTAATAAATTAATCTTCATACAGTTTGTGCTACAAGCAGAGGACACCAAATCAACAGTATGGATACCAAAAGCACATGAGGCGTTGATTCGCCAGGGTGTGTGGACATATTTTTGGATTTCACTATAATTTATAATCACAAATCGAGGTTTGATTCACTTTCTTTTACGTATTAATTGGTGTCAAAACAACGTTGCGATAAGCAACAGGCCCGTGGTCTCCTTGCAACAGTAAAGGGCCTGTAGCCGCTTCATCTGCTAACATCGCGCCACGGGTGACACCTGCCACTTCAACGTTCTCGTGAATGATTTCCCCATTCCACACGACTTTGACGAAAGTTGCATTGGCAGTTTTAGTGTTATTCGCATCAAATTTCGGTGTGCGGAAGGTTATATCGTACGTTTGCCATTCACCTGGCGGTTTGCTTGCATTCACACGTGGTGGCACCCCATCAACAGGTTTGTTGTCGATCCAACGACAATAAACGCCGCCACACGTGCCATAGTGGAGATCTGTTGCGCCCCAGCTATCCAATATCTGAATTTCGTATCTACCCATCACGTAAACACCTGAGTTTGAACCTTGCGGCACCATAAATTCAACGTGCAGTTCACAATCACCGTGTTCATATTCTGTGTAGAGATCGGCTGTCCGTCCTGTGGGGCCGTTGTAAAAAATACCTTCGCCGGGAGTTGCTGTCAACACCTTACGATCATCTGGATTGAGCGCAACACCACCGATAGCAGACCAAGCATGTTCCGATCCACCACCTCTCGCGTGCCAACCGTCCATGTTTTTACCATTAAACAGAGATATGTGCGTATTTTCCATGATAAAAATTCCTCCTAAGCAAAGGTAACGCAAATAGAAAAACGAGAAGAGTAAATCTAAAAAACTGATTTAATTTCATTAGTGTCTCCTTTTAGACTTGATATGCACATGAATTGTCCAAACTTTGACATATTATAGCAGATCTAAAGAATTTGTCAACGCTCTCTGCAGTTGTACAGGGTTATTTAGTTTTAAGAATTCTTAGTTATTAAGGTTAACTTCAAGTTTATATCTTGAATCATAATGGACATAAGTTTTAGGCGCATCATTGTTTATTGTTTGAACCAGGATTTTCAAATCAACGGTATGAATCATGGCGAATGCCATACGCGCATTCGTCTTTAGGCATTCCCCGGATTATAGGATTTGCAGGATTGTTGAGTGTTACCCATTAACCGCTATTCTGCATCCAAACGCGGACGACAAACATGTTCATAGACACTACATCCACAAAAAACCCATCTTGATAATCCGATAATCTTGAAAATCTTGGTTCAGACAATAAGTCCATTGATATATTAATGTCTGTGATAAAATCTGCCCGAAAAACCTAAAACTAAATAACCCTGGTAGTTATAGATAAACATGGATTCAGAACAGTAAAAGTGCTATAATCCCATATATTAGGATAGGGTTATTTACTTGTGCATCTGTGGAACGCAAACTGAATGAAGATTAATTTATTAATTCGGTAATTTTTTATCCGTACGAGGCAGGTTCCTCCCCCGCTGGCGAGGTTTCCTAACCTCGCCAAATTACCGAAATATTTTCTTAATCTTCATACAGTTTGCGGGACAATAGCAAAATATATAAGGTAAATCAACACTAATATGATAATAATTGTCCAGACTATAGTTACGTTAGGACAAACTCCCTATTTATTTAGCTATTTTTTGGCGAAAATATTGTTAATACGAAAATAGGAGAAAATATGAATAGACCACCAGAAGAGTTCATCCGCGTAGACGAAGAACGCCTTCTCAACTTTAGCACTACCTGTTTTGAAAAAGCGGGTATTACACACGAACATGCTGCACTTATCAGCCGCTTGCTTGTCAATTCCGATTTGCGGGGTGTGCGCAGCCACGGCACACGAACGCTGAGTGGCTACTGTGGCGGCTTTGAAAACGGTAGTCTCAATCCTAACCCGAATATTCGCGTTATCCATGAAACGCCGGCAGCCGTTGTGCTTGATGGCAACGGCACACTTGGTTATCTTCCAATGGTACGTGCAACCGAACATGCCATCGCCAAGGCGAAAGAGGTAGGCATCGGCATGGGACTCGTCCGTTATATAGGTCACTACGGTTCAGCTGGGCACTATGCCCGACTCTGTAACGAAGCGGGTTGTATAGGTTTTTCGGTACAAGGGTATCAAAACCATGGAAATGCTGGAAACAGAGATACAAAACCGCAACTCGGTTATTACGGCAATCCCCCTATCTGTTTTGCTATCCCTTCAGGTGATGAACCCCCAGTTGTACTTGACGCGGCAACATGTATTATGGCGGATTACCAACGCGGTCCAGAATTTGATGAGCTGCTTTCGATAATTCCCGCCGCTTTCTTCAAGAGCATCGGTTATACTGCAGTTGCGTGCCTACTCGGTGGTGCATTGACCGGTTTCACTGAACCGCCGCCTGAAGACACCGCAAAATGGAGTGGTGCACGCCATGGCGGTATGGTACTCGCTATACATATTGAATCTGTTGTACCGCCTGATGTTTTCCATGCTGAAGTTGATCGGTTGGTGAGCGATGTTCGCGAAACCTACGAACCGATGCCGGGGACCGATCAAGCACTGCTGCCCGGTGCAATTGAAGTGGAACGGACAGCAATGCATCGTCGTGAAGGTATCCGTTACGGTGAAATGGAACAGGCATCCGCACGCGCTGCAAGTGAACGGCTCGGTGTGCCACTACCCTGGGATGAATAACTTTCACACCGCTGTAGTGGAAAGAAAATCAAGAAAACGGATGAGATTTTTCTTGCATTTTTCTGGAAAATATTACATAATTTCAGTATTCTTGTGAATGTACCAGGATATCCAATCATTGCTTTAGGAATATTGCTAAAAGCGGACTTCCGAAATTTCAACCGCATGCATTGTACTTCAGGACGGGATAACTAACATTCTATCTTTTCATCTTCGGAGGATTACATTATGCAAAATCAGATTAGACCCAGTTTTTTGTTTTTCATGTTTACGTTTTTCATGTGCCTCAATCCGTTTTTCGCACGGGGCACTGCTGCACAAGACACCACTGAACCCGTTGTTGCACCAGCGGAATCCAACTACACCTTTGAAACGATTGATGTTCCGGGCGTAGATTTTTTATCGTTGACAGCAAGTAGCGACTTTGGGGATTACGCAGGTTACACCAAAAGTGCTGATGGTCAAAAAGAGGTCGCCTTCACACTCATTGATAGTGAGTTTAAGACGTACGATTTCCCTGGCTCACAAAATACATATTTCTATGCCCTCAGTAATAATGGGAACGCTGCTGGACACTACGAGGACAGCGACGGTAATTTCCATGGTGTCGTCTTGGAAAATGGCGAGTTGCGGCAATATGATTTTCCAGGTGCCGTCCAAACGTTCTTATACGGTATTAGCGATTCAACGGGGGCATTGACAGGTAATTTTATAGATGCTTCCGGCATTCGTCGCGGATTCTCAGGGGACGAAATAATTGAGTTCCCTGGGGCAGTGGAAACTTATGCCGATTTTGTCAACTCAAGCGGCGGTATGGTGGGCAGCTATGTAGATGCCGAAGGTATATATCATCCTTATGTGCGTACCCCGACTGGCAGGTTTATATCTCTTGACCTTCCAAGAGCAGCACTGTTGGAATACTTTTTTGTCCACGGTATCAACGATGCAAATGTTGTCGTTGCCCGAGCCAAACCAAAGGGTGATGTCCCACTCACTTATGTCGGTACATTCCAGGCGGGGTTAAAGCCATTTAAGGTTCCGGACAGCGTTAGCACGGAAGGATATAATATAAATCAGGATGGCTCTATCGTCGGACACTATGACACAGCAGATGGACGCAGACACGGTTTTATCGCCATGCCTGGTGCGGAAGTCCCCGATGAACCCATTGTCCCACTTGAAGATGTCAGCTATACTTATGAGACAGTTGACGTTCCCGGGGTAGAATTCTTAGAGTTGACAGCGAGTAGCGACTTTGAGGATTACGCGGGGAACACGCGAAGTGCTGATGGTGAAAAAATAGTCGCCTGGACGCTGATTGATGGTGTTTTTACGACTTATGATTTTCCCGGATCTCAGAACACTTATTTTTATGCGCTCGGTAATAATGGAAACGCTGCTGGACATTATGAAGATAGCGACGGTCTGCACCACGGTGTCGTCTTGGAAAACGGCGAACTGCGGCAATATGATTTTCCAGGGGCTGTCCAAACAGAGATATACGGTATCAGTGATGCGACGGGGGCATTGACAGGTAATTTTATAGATGCTTCCGGTGTTCGCAGAGGATTCTCAGGGGACATAATAGTTGAGGCACCCGAGGCATCAGCTACTTACGCGGATTTCATAAACGCAAGTGGTCGTATGGTGGGTAGCTACGTAGATGGCGACGGTATATATCATCCATACATGCGCACCACGGCTGGTAGATTTGTTTCTCTCGACCTACCACAAGCAGCAAAGTTTGAATACTTTTTTGTGCACGGTATCAACGATGCGGGGACTCTCGTGGGCAGAGCCAAACCGGTGGATGATGTCCCGCGCACCTATGTAGGTTCACTCCAGCACGGTTTACATGAATTGGAAATTCCGGGTAGCGTGAGCACGGAGGGGTGGAATATCAATCAGGATGGCTCTGTTGTAGGCAACTATGTATCATCGGATGGGCGCAGACACGGGTTTATCGCAAGACCTACCACCAAGGCAGTGAGCGACCATTTCGGTAACATATTTAACGTCACGTTGACGAAAGGTTTGAACATGCTATCTCTGCCTTTAGCATCACCGAAACCGATGACAGCAAAATCACTTGCAGGGATGGCGGGAGCAACAATGGTGATAGCCCTTGATGCCGAAAATCAACGTTTCGTAGGTTGGACACCAAGCGCGCCAAACGATGGATTCACCATTGAAGGCGGACAAGGCTATATCGTCAATGTTCCACAGGCACGCAATTTTGCCTTCGTCGGATCACGGTGGACAAATCAAACCGTGAATGCTGCAGCACCAGCTGCTATATCCACAGAGATGCCGCAAGAAGCATGGGCGTTTGTTGTCAGTGGGCAGTTGGAAGGTCCACCAACGTTTGACGACTACAAGGTCCTAGTTCGTAACATGCGGACAAACAGCACTATAACTAGCTCGGTGCAAGGTGATTACTTTGCTGCTGCAACTGCCGACTTGGCGCAGCGCAGCGTTGTCAAAGTTGGAGACGTGATTGAATTACGCGTCATTGGTCCAGGTGGAAATGTTGAATCCCAAACCTTTAGTTACAAAGTTACCCCTGAAGACTTGGCAAACGCTGTTTTGTCTGTCAATCTTGATAGCATTGGTGAACCGACGCAGGATCAGTTATTGCAGAACTATCCGAATCCGTTTAACCCGGAGACGTGGATTCCGTATCAACTCTCGCAAGACAGCCCTGTATCGGTGTCCATTTATGACGCGACTGGTAAGTTGATTCGCACACTTTCGCTTGGTTATCAATCCGCAGGCTATTATAATAGTCGTGAGCGCGCTGCCTATTGGGATGGACAGAATAGTTTAGGTGAAAGCGTTGCGAGTGGTGTCTATTTTTATCACTTAGCAACACCTTCTTTCCAGCAGACACGGCGACTCGTCATTTTAAAGTAACATCAATATAAGTGTCACAGTTATGCTATCCGTGTAACTGTGACACCTCTTAAGCACAAAAAACAGAAATATTTGAAAACTCCATTAAAACGTCCAAAATTCATTAGTAGGAACTTAGGTTCCCTTAAGTAAGGTTTTTATTATGCATACTCACACTAAAACTAATTTTTTATGTTACACGTTTACGCTGTTCATGTGCCTCAATTCCTTTTTCTTAAGCAATACCGATGCACAAACCGATAATAACCCAACTCCTTCATCCCCTGAATTCACCTACACTTATGAGAGTATTGATGTTCCGGGCGTGGACTTTTTAGAGTTGACGGCGAGTAGCGACTTTGAGGATTACGCGGGAAACACGCGGAGTGCCGATGGTGAAAAAATAGTCGCCTTTACGCTGATTGATGGCGTTTTTACGACTTATGATTTCCCCGGCTCGCAGAACACCTATTTCTATGCATTCGGTAATAATGGATTAGCTGCGGGACATTACGAAGATAATGATGGTCTTCATCACGGCATCATCTTAGAAAATGGCGAGTTGCGGCAATACGATTTTCCGGATGCCGTTGAAACAGAGATATACGGTTACAGTGATTCAAAAGGCGTATTAACAGGTAATTTTATAGATGCCTCTGGCGTTCGACGTGGTTTCTCAGGTGACATAATCATTGAAGTACCTGATGCAACAGCAACATACGCTGATTTTGTGAACGCAAGTGGTGCTGTTACAGGAAGTTACATAGATGTTGACGGTCTATATCATCCTTATGTGCGTACCTCGAATGGCACGTTTGTTTTTCATACCTATCTGGAGCCATCCAATCTGGAATACTTTTTTGTACACGGTATCACTGATACAAGGATTATCGTTGCTCGCGCTAAAGCGGTTGGGGACCGCCCGCGCTCCTATGTCGGCACATCCCAGCAGGGATTATCTGAATTGGAGTTTCCGGGCAGTGTGAGCACAGAAGGCTACAATATCAATCAGGACGGTTCTGTCGTTGGGTACTACGACTCCGCAGATGGACGTAGACGCGGGTTTATTGCCAGACCCACTGAGGAAACTGCTGCAAAATTCAGAGATATAGCTTATCTTCCAGCCCCTGAATTCACCTATACTTATGAGAGTATTGATGTTCCGGGCGTAGACTTTTTAGAGTTGGCGGCGAGTAGCGACTTTGAGGATTACGCGGGAAACACACGGAGTGCTGATGGCGAAAAAATCGTCGGATTTACCCTCATTGATGGCGTTTTTACGCGCCATGATTTCCCGGGTGCACAGAACACTTATTTCTATGCGCTCGGTAATAATGGGATAGCTGCTGGACACTATGAGGATAGCGAAGGTCTTTATCATGGTGTCATCTTAGAAAATGGCGAGTTGCGTCAATACGATTTTCCGGGAGCTGTCGAAACGTTCATATACGGTTTTAGTGATGCGACGGGTGCCCTAACAGGTAATTTTATAGATGCTAATGGCGTTCGCCGTGGCTTCTCAGGGGACCAAATAGTTGAGGCACCCGAGGCAACAGCAACTTATGCTGATTTTGTGAATGCGGCAGGCTCTATCATAGGCAGCTTCGTAGATGCTAACGGTTTATATCATGCATTCGCGCGTACTCCGACTGGCAGGTTTATAATTCTGGACTATCTGGACCCGTCTAATCTGGAATACTTTTTCTTGCACGGAATTAACGATGCAGAAGGAAGCGGTGTGTTTGTGATTGCCCGAGCCAAAGCGGTCGGGGACCGTCCGCGCTCCTATGTCGGCTCATACCTATATGGGCTACATGAGTTGGAGTTTCCGGGCAGCGTGAGCACGGAGGGGTGGAATATCAATCAGGACGGTTCTGTCGTCGGACACTATGACTCACCCGATGGGCGCAGACACGGGTTTATCGCAAAACTCGTCCCACAAGTGGAAGCGGAAAGTTATAGCAACACCTACACTGCCACGCTGTCTAAAGGGTTAAACATGCTATCTCTGCCTTTAGCATCACCGAAACCGATGACAGCAAAATCACTTGCAGGGATGGCGGGAGCAACAATGGTGATAGCCCTTGATGCTGAAAATCAACGTTTCGTAGGTTGGACACCGAGCGCACCCAACGATGGATTCACCATTGAAGGCGGACAAGGCTATATCGTCAATGTCCCACAGGATCGTAACTTTGCGTTCGTCGGGTCCCGCTGGACAAATCAAACGGCTGCAGCGCCCACCATATCTACGAAGATGCCGCAAGAAGCATGGGCATTCGTTGTCAGTGGACAGTTAGAAGGTCCACCCGCGTTTGACGGCTACAAGGTGATAGTTCGTAACATGCGGACAAACAGCACTATAACTAGCTCGGTGCAAGGTGATTACTTTGCTGCTGCAACTGCCGACTTGGCGCAGCGCAGCGTTGTCAAAGTTGGAGACGTGATTGAATTACGCGTCATTGGTCCAGGTGGAAATGTTGAATCCCAAACCTTTAGTTACAAAGTTACCCCTGAAGACTTGGCAAACGCTGTTTTGTCTGTCAATCTTGATAGCATTGGTGAACCGACGCAGGATCAGTTATTGCAGAACTATCCGAATCCGTTTAACCCGGAGACGTGGATTCCGTATCAACTCTCGCAAGACAGCCCTGTATCGGTATCTATTTATGATACAACTGGCAAGGTAATTCGTACACTTTCGCTTGGTCATCAAGCTGCTGGCTTCTACAATAGTCGGGAACGTGCTGCCTATTGGGATGGCAAAAATACTTTAGGTGAAAGAGTCGCAAGTGGTGTCTATTTTTATCAATTGACAACACCGACTTTCCAACAAACACGGCGGCTTGTTATTTTAAAGTAAGAAGTCAATCAATATGAACGGATAAGTGTCACAGCTATATCATTGGTATAACTGTGACACTCCACACACCTGTTAAAAGAGGATTACTATGGATCACTATATAAAAATGAAGTTTCCCTTGTTTGTATGTCTAATTATCTGTTTCATAGGATATGCCGTTGCACAAATTAGTGCCGAGATACCGATTGCAGATTACATCTTTGAAACGATTGAAGTGCCTGGTATAGATTTTCTGGAGGTGGCTGCAAGTAACGATTTCGGAGATTATGCGGGGAACACGCGGAGCTCTGATGGCGAGAAAACCATCGGCTTCACATTGATAGACGGCGTTTTTACGACCTACGATTTCCCCGGCTCACAGAAAACGCATTTCTATGCCCTCGGCAATAATGGTGTTGCTGCGGGACACTACAAGGATAGTGATGGGCTTTACCATGGTGTCGTCTTAGATGAAAATGGCGAGTTGAAACAATACGATTTTCCCGGTGCAGTTCAAACCTTCATCTTCGGTATTAGTGATGAAACGGGGGCACTGAGCGGTAATATCGTTGATGAAGCAGGTGTCACCCGCGCTTTCTCAGGAGGTCTGTCATTTGCGTTCCCTGGAGCAGTAGCGACTTATGGGGACTTTGTCAACGCTGCAGGTGCCATAGTCGGCAGCTACGTGGATGCCGACGGAATGCCTCATGGGTACATACGTCACCCCGACGGCAGTTTCACCACTATAGACCTCCCAGAAATGCCGAATCTTGAATTTCTATTTGTGAACACCATCACCGATACCGGTGTTATCGGCTTCAGGGCCAAAGCTGTAAATGATATTCTACGGTCCTATGTCATCCTGCCAGATGGTATCCTCTATGAAGTACGGATCCCAGGCAGTGTTAGCACCGTCGTCCGAAATGTTAATCAGGATGGAAGTATTATCGGTTTTTATGACTTAGCAGATGGTCGCAGATTGGGCTTCGTCGGTAGACCTACTATGCAATCCGATGAAGAAGGTTTCGGCAATATTTTCTCTATGCACCTCTCTAAAGGTTTGAACATGTTGTCTGTGCCGTTGAAACCGACTGTTGACATGACAGCGCGCTCACTTGCCCTAAAGACAGGGGCGACGGCTGTAATCGCGCTTGATGCTGAAAATCAACGTTTCATCGGTTGGACACCAGGGGCACCAAACGATGGATTCTCTATTGAAGGCGGACAAGGCTATATTGTCAATGTGCCAAAGCCGCGTGATATTATATTCGTTGGTGCACGGTGGGCAAATGAAATGGATATCGCTGCAGCACCGACTGCAACGCCACACAAGACATGGGCATTCGTTGTAAGTGGACAGTTGGAAGGTAAGCAGAAGTTTGACGGTTATCAAATTACAGTCCGAAACATGCGAACAAACACTGTCATGGCAACAGAAGTGCGTGACAATTACTTCGCTGCTGCTACCGCTGACCTCGCCTACCGAAGTGTTGTGCAGATTGGTGACACACTGGAATTGAGCGTCACTGACACAAACGGGAATATCGCCTCAGAGAAGTTCAGCTTTAAGGTAACACCCGCCAGTTTGACAAATGCTGTGCTATCTGTGAATCTTGATGGAATTGGCAAGCCGAAGGGAAACCTTTTATTACAGAATTATCCAAATCCTTTCAATCCCGAAACGTGGATTCCGTATCATCTTTCAGAAGCTGGTCCTGTATCAATATCTATTTATGACACGACTGGAGGTCTTGTCCGGACACTATCCCTCGGTTTTCAGTCTACTGGATTCTATTACAATCGCGGCCGTGCTGCCTATTGGGATGGCAAAAATACTTTAGGTGAAAACGTTGCAAGTGGAGTCTATTTCTACCACTTAGAGACACCCTCTTTTCAGCAGACACGGCGGATGATTATTCTAAAATAACCTAAGTTGCCACATAGTAGCACAATCCGTTAGATTGTGCATATTTGTCCGCAAACTGACAGTTTGCTCTACAATATTTCGTCAATAACGAATTGTTCTCTATTGAAAATGGCGTTTGTGTCTAAAATAGTAGATTCCCAAAATAAGTTTACATTTTTTGATATTTATGTTAGTGTGTATGATTATGGCATATTCAACAGAATTACGTAAAAGCGTCCTTGATTTCATCAATAAAGGTGGGAGTAAAACCGCTGCTAAACGCACTTTCGGTGTCTCAAGAACAACGATCTATAACTGGTTAGAAGCAGAAGACCCCTTCGCCTGTGAGAAGCCGGGTCCCAAAGGACCCTGGCACTGGCACATTGATTATGATGCGCTTCAACAACATGTTGCCGATTATCCCGATAGCACACTCGCCGAACGCGCCCAACACTTCGGTGTTTCAACAAACGGCATCTTTTATGCGTTGTCAAAACTCAATATCACGCGAAAAAAAAGACGACAACCTACAAAGAACAGTGTCCGATAAAACGCCAAGAGTATCTCTCGGCACTTCAAGAAGAAACACAAACGCATGGCAAAGCACCCGTTTATATTGACGAGAGTGGTTTCAGCAAGACCGATTTCCGTCGGTATGCTTATGCCCCGAAAGGTGTCCGTGTTGAAGATAAAGTGCCAAGTCATCGGTATAAGACGACGACGCTGATTGCGGCTCGTCTTGATGGGTGTTTCACGGTGCCGCTGCTCTTTGAGGGCAGTTGCGATGCGATTGCTTTCAACACATGGCTTTCGGAGATGTTATGTCCATTGCTGAATGATAACTACGTTGTGATTATGGATAATGCTTCTTTTCACAAAGGTTCAGAGACGGAAGCATTGATCCGGGGTTCTGGTGCGAGTTTATTATTTTTACCACCGTATTCTTTAGAGTTGAATCCGATTGAGAAGGATTTCGCTAACATAAAGCGGATACGTCAATACAATGCTGAGACTTCTATTGATGATATTATAAAAGTGTATAATTAATTACAGGATTCACTAAATCTTATAGGCAGCAACTTGGGTTAAAATAAATCTGTTCACAACTTCTTGAAGCTGCGTTGAACTTTTTGGTTCACGCGCTTGTTAGTACTGTCAATGGGTTCACTATCATTCATAATTTAAGGAGGAAAAAATGGTGCGTCAGTTGCAATGGACAACAATAATGATACTAATGCAATGCTTTCTGATTTCATTAGGGGCGTTTGCTGCAGAAAACCCCGAAGAAGGTAAAAACTTCATTTGGGTAGACCTCGGTGAGGAAAGTGAAGGTGTTTTATTAACCCAAAGTGAACAAGGAGATGGAGTCACAAAACCTGCCGTGCAGGATAAAGTTGATTGCTTGGAAAACCCTTGGCCCTATAATGGTCCGGGACACAACCACATGTATTTCAAAATTGACGATTCATTTTTATTTGGTGGAAACCATAAAGCATGGATTGTCATGGAGTATTTCGACTCTAACAAGGCGGAACAGATTAATTGCCAATATGACAGCAACGGAGCTGGAGCGGGTAATGGTGCGTTTCGAGGCGCAGGTGATAACGCTTTTCCTATTCTAAAACCGGAAGGAACAGACAAATGGCGCGTTCATATATGGGTGATTGAAGATGGACGTTTTGAGAATCGCGCAAATGAATCAGACTTCCGATTCTCTTCTCACGCTAAAGGCCCGATTTGGATCAATCGCGTTTGGGTTAGCACTATTGAACCGCCAGAGAATTTTGATCCGGATGGCTTGTTCGGTACGCCACATGCTGTTGATCCAGTGTCCAAGTTGACAATGACTTGGGGACAACTAAAAACTGATACTGAATAACTATGCAATATCAGTGTAATGAATGTAGTGCTACCTACAAAATATCAGCATTACGTTATAAATGTGATTGTGGTTCTTCGTTAAACCTTCAAAAAAATGTTTCACGACATCATGAGCGTGACACTTCTACAATGTCGCTCTGGCGTTATCGCGAGGCATTGCCAATTTCCACAGGGGCAAAGATCGTCACGCTTGGCGAAGGAATGACCCCTATCATTCCGTTAGACTCAACAGAAAACCCAAAACACTACGCGAAACTCGACTACCTCTGCCCAACAGGTTCATATAAAGACCGTGGCGCATCTGTGTTACTCACACATCTCAAAGCACTCAGTGTCAAAAAGGTCGTAGAGGATTCATCCGGGAATGCAGGTGCAGCGATCGCTGCCTACAGCGCAAGAGCGGGCATTCGTTGTACCATTTACTGTCCGGAATCCACCTCAAAAGGCAAATTAAAACAGATTTCTGCTTACGGTGCCGAGTTAAAACTGGTGCCGGGAAATCGCATGGCTACGACAGAGGCCGTTAAACAGGCGGCTGAAAACACCTGTTACGCCTCACACAATTGGCATCCCTTTTTTTTGGAAGGCACAAAGACGTTGGCTTATGAAATTACTGAGCAGTTGGAGGGAAACGTCCCCGCCCATGTTATCTGTCCTATTGGATTCGGAAGCATTTATTTGGGGTTATATCTCGGTTTTCAGGAACTGCACGAAGCGGGTGTGATTGATCGTGTTCCCCGTTTACTCGGTGTTCAACCAGAGATCTGCTGCCCGATTTACAATGCTTACCGTGATAAAACACCTACCATTTCAAGAATGCCGCAAACCGGACAAACCCTTGCAGAAGGAATTACGGCAGAACTCCCCATCCGAGGTGAGATGATTTTAGAAGCTATCCATTGGACAAACGGCGCGTTTATAACGATTGACGATGCGGACATCAAGGCAGGAATGAAAACACTTGCTAATAAAGGTCTTTATGTTGAACCGACCTCGGCAGTCGTTATCAAAGGATATGAGAAGTTTAAAGCGGCGGGTATTATCCAAGAAGACGATGTCGTGGTTTCAATTCTCACTGGCATCGGTTTAAAGGCAAGCACAACTCAGTAATAGCGGTCTGTCAACCTTATAGTCCATCCCATAATTATGTGCACACTACGGTAGGTTCGATTTCCTAACCAATGCAGCACACCATACGCGTGTGCTGCATTGGTTAGGAAATCGAACCTACCGTAGTGTGCACAATATTTTAGATTTTGCTATAAAACACGTACAATGAATTGTACTGCGACCAGCTCAGGTATTTATGAATTGGAGATATTAGGGATCTATCTCCCAGAGCAGCACAGAACCGTTAGTACTGCCGCTCACAAGGGTTTTTCCATCCGGACTAAAAGCGATACTTTCTACCCAAGCTGTATGATCCCTCAGCGTTTTCTTGTGTTCACCGGTGTGTGCATCCCATAAATAGATCGTGGCGGAAGCACAGCCACTTGCGAGGATTTTTCCATCCGGACTGAACGCTAAACTATATATCCAGTCGGTACCTGGATCTACGGTGAAAGTCATCTTGGTTTCCCCTGTATCCATATCCCATAAATGGATTATCCCGTAGCCGTCTCCACTTGCGAGGATTTTTCTATCCGGACTAAAAGCGATACTTTCTACCCACTTTTTATGTCCATTAAATGTCATTTTATTCTTACCAGTTGCAACATCCCAGAGACGAATAGTTCCACCCTCACTTCCGCTTGCGAGGATTTTTCTATCCGGACTGAACGTGATACTATTGATCGACTTTTTGTGTCCAATGAGTGTTCTTTTATGCTCGCGAGTGCGTGCATCCCAGAGGCGGATGGTAGTGTCCCGACTCCCACTCGCCAGTACATTTCCATCTGAACTGAGTGCTATGGTCTCAACCCAATCTGTATGCCCAGTCAGTGTGTTTTTATGTTCGCCGGTGTGTGTATCCCAGAGGTGGATCCCATCGTCTGCCCCACAAAAAACATTTTTTCCATCCGGACTGAACACTATACTGTAAGCCGAATTTATCTGCCCATTTTTAGGCTCGTTAAGTGTTCTTATGGGTTGCCTTGTATTCGCATCCCAAAGACGAATAATTCCGCTGGCGCACCCACTTGCGATATAGTCCCCATTCGGATTGAACGCAACACTGCGGACCTCCTGTGAATGTCCAGTGAATATCTTTTTCGCGTCGCCAGTGTGTGCATCCCAGAAGCGGATGGTACCATCACCACCGCCACTCGCAATTGTTTTTCCATCCGGACTGAACGCTAAGCCCGCGTGCCCGACATTTCGCGGGTGTTCGGTGCGTACTATCCTATGCGCGCCAGTGTGTACATCCCATAGACAGATTGTTTCATCTTCATAGGATGTAGTAGCAAGTATTTTTCCATCAGGGTTAAACGCTAAGTGGATAACGTGATCCTTATGCTCGGAGAGAATCATCTTAAGTTCGCCGGTGTTTATGTCGTAAAGGTAGACAGTGCCACTTACACTACCAACAGCAACTGTTATACCATCTGGGCTGAATGCTGTCCCTATAGCATCGCAATCAGGGTGCATAGCGAATGTTTTCTTGTGTTCACCTGTGTCTGAATTCCACAGACTGATTTTGTCGTCTGAACTTACAACCACAATGGTATCGCTGTCTGGCGTAAATGATAAATGTCCCCCCATATCCTCCATGAGTGTATACTTCGCCTCTCCAGTGATGGCATCCCATAATCGTATAGTGCCTTTCCGATTACAACTCGCAAGTATTTTGCCATCCGGACTGAAGGCTAAGCTTGTGATATACTCTGTATTACGCCCAATGAGCGTTCTTTGCGTCCCTATGATTCTATCATATAGGGTAATATTGCCATCGGCATTTCCACTCGCTAAGATACGTCCATCTGGACTGAAGGCAAGGTGGAAGACTTGACTCGTATCCGCTATGATTAGACTTGCTTCTTGATGGATTGTTACATCGTAGAGCCAAATACCGATGCCGCTCGCAACCGCCAGAAACTTACCATCAGGAGAATATTGTATAGAAGCTATATACCCTTTACTAAGACGCGCTTTGGCATCTTCAGGTAAGTTCCATTGCATAGCATCTTGTGTTATATTGTTTTTCACTGTTTTTGTCCCTTTTGTTAGACCGTTGTTACTGTTTTTGCTTTGATTCGTACCACCAACCCGGTTTTGCAATTCGGGTTTTGATTGAATATTAAGCACAACTGGCGCGTCAACGATTTCAATAGTGGGTTCTGATTTTGCGTCGACGCTATACGGTCGCTGAAAATTTGTGGTGAATTGCTTGCTTGCACCCATCAACAAAATAACCAAAATAACGGATGCTCCTAAAGCTGCGAACGGTAGCAACGGCTTGCCTCCTGATGGAGATGCTTGTTTAGTTGTGTCAATGCGCCGCATGATGTTTTCAGTTAAATCTGGTCGTAATGGGACACTGCCAAGCGTTTCCCGAATGATGTGTTCCTGATCTCTTAAACGTTCTCGTGCACGTTTAAGCCGACTTTTCACAGTGTTCGGAGACACACCTAAAAACTTGCTAATCGCTTCGCAGCTCATTTCTCCGAGATAGTGAAGGACCATTACTGTGCGTTCACTTTCCGGCAGTTTTTCCATGAGCTTTTGCACAATTTTACGTCTGTGTTCAACGGCTGCGTCTTCGCGTTGTTCACAGACATAGTCTGCATAAGCGACTTTTTCAAGTGTTTCTACACTGGTAGCTTCAAGTGATTGTGTGGACAGTTTTTTCTTTCTAAACCATGCTTTGCAACGCCGGTCTGCGATTACATACAACCACCCTGCAAACTGGTTCAGATTTTTCAGTGAGCCAAGTTTTTTGTGTGCCTGCAGAAAAGTGTCTTGGGTAATTTCTTCAGCGATGTGAAAATCACCGATTTGCCGCCATGCAAGCGCGTGAACACTTTTTTGATATTTTTGGACTAACTCGCTGAATGCAGCTTCGTCACCTGACAATGTCCTGTGGATCAGTTCAACATCGTCTCTTTCCATTTGAGACCTCCATAATCAATTTCGGCTTACAAAATAGGTGACGCGTTTTTTGGGTGGATAGGTTGCAGAATTGTCATAATTTGAAACAAATCCCAATTTTTATTAAAAATATTCCATTTTCACTTTTGTCTATATTACCACCTCCGCGCTTTTTTTTGTAAACCAATCTTCACGGTTTATGCTATTTACGGAATAGGTTTGCTGTCTTTACAACTGTTTATATACTGTACGAGCGATCTCCGAATCGCGACGTGGTTCGGAGATCAGAATTCCCTTCTAACTTTGAAGGTCGTTGCGTATCAAAAAAGTTGTGGACTTCAAAACCAAACAAGACGCACATGTGAGATATAAACGGACCAAATGTTGGCTAACAAAACGCGCGATCTTCGTTGATATTTTGGTCACTTAAGTTGTTTGTTGTAGAAGCTAACAACTACAAATACGGTTTCAAGTCCCACACCAGGATTGTGCCATTGTCACAACCAATCGCTAACATTGTGCCATTTGGCGAAAACGCAAGCGATTGCACGAGTGAATTATGTCCCTGGAAAGCATGAATTTGTTCACATGTATTAACATCCCATATCCGAATTGCCAGATTTTCCGAATCCTCCTGCCACGAAGTTGCTGCTGCAAGATACTTTCCACACGGTGAAAATGCAAGTGGATATGTCTGCCTGTTCTTCTCCGGTTGCGGTATTGAACGGACCTTTGTGAACTGCTTAGCACACCAGAAACGGATCTCATTATCCAAAGAGCCCGCGATAAGGTTACCACAGGGTGAGAACACAAATCCCCACGCTGTGTCAGACTCGTTAATATGTAATCTGGCCATTTCTTTGCCTAATTCCACATCCCACACACGGGCAGTCTCGTCACTTGCCCCACTCACAAGTCGTTTCCCATCCCACGAAAACGCACACCTGTAAATGTAATCTGTATGTCCCTTGAGGCGTATCGGGTGCTCAGGTTGCTTGAGATTCCACACATAGACTGTGCCTTCACTACTTCCTGTTGCAATATACTCACCAGTCGGTGCAAATGCACGATAACGATTCAATTCCAATAGTTCATCAGGAAAAGTGAACTCAGCAATTAGCTGATCAGGTATGCTGGCAACACACACTTTCCTATCATCAGGAAAATAAGAAACCAGCATTTTACCAGAAGGTAGAACGGTGATAGCATCTGTCCATCCATCTATAGACACTGTATCTCGGTAACATTTCTTGTCAACATCCCACAATACTATTCCTGTGACATCATTACTCACAAGTGTCTGGTCATCCAACCAATTTATCTGCATCACGAGCCACAGGGGAAACTGAGGTTCTTGCACTGTTGAGAATACCGGTATTTTTGCATCTGCTTGTTTGTAGGATGCTGTTTTAACCAATTGTTGTATATAGACTTTGGCTAAAGCATATGCCAAACCATCGCCAATATCAGGTATCTCAAATATCTTTTCACGATGTTCTACATGCCATACTTCAATAGACAAATTAGTTGAACCCTGAATTATTACTGCAAACAGTTCTCCATCCTCTGAGTAGAAATAATTGTTAAAGTCAGGAAAGTCAGGAAAAACCTTCTTTTCTGAACCTGTTGCAGTATCCCATACCCGTAGTATCCCGTCACTTGATGCAACGAATTGTCCACACGGTGAAAAAGCGATAGCATCTACCCAATCGTCATGTCCTGTAAATTGTGCAATGTGTTCCCTTGATGTTACATCCCATACTGAAACCCAACGGTCAACGCTTTCGTCATCGTTCAAAGTTTCGTCAGGACATGTAACCGCTAACAAGCGACCGTCTGAGGAAAAGGTAAAGTTTTGTTCTGCAAACTTGAGTATTACCTCACCCGTTTCAGGACACCAAACATAAACTTGAGGACCTTCTGCATCAGAGTTTAAAAGTTCATCGTTTGAATAAAGGTTTGGATTGCTTGCGATAGCGGCAAGTAATTTGCCATCCGGGGAAAATTGGAGTTTGGAAATATCGTTTGATTGCCATTTGTGTTCTCCACGATCCATCTGTGCGAGACACTCACCAGTTTGGATATCCAATACCTTCACAACACCTTTCTTAGATGCTGTCGCGACCCATTTTCCATTTGACGAGCATGCAAGATCGCTATAGGCATCATGATCGTCAATCTGCATGATGCACTCTCCGCTTTGAATATCCATTACCTTGATGGTACCGTTCCCAGTATGTATAGTAGATATGATGACCCATTTACCATTAAGGGAAAAATGGATGGAAGTGACGTACCCCTTACCCGGTTCCCATAACGATATAGGTAACATAGAAGAGACATCATACCACCATAACCCTGTCGTAGTGGCTACAGCAAAATGTGTTCCATCGGGAGAAAGTTTGACATCTTCCACGTACCCTTTTCCAAGTCTAACAATTGCACCCTCCGGTAGTGCCCAAGTACCCCCTGTAGTGTCGTTGGCAACAACATTCAGCTGTGCGGAGACTTGGCTCGGTTTTGCCTTTTTTGTCTCAATTTGCATTGGACTGTGTGATACAACATTTTTTGAAGACATAGCTTCTCCTCTTATCGGTTCCACATCAAATTCCTCGCGCAGGCGTTTTCGGACCTCTCTTAATTTCGTTTTAACTGTGCCAATAGTGAGATTAAGCTCCGCCGCGATTTCTTTGATATGCCACGATTCTAAGTAAAACAATTCTGCTACAGAACGCACCTTTTGTGGTAGGTTATGGATTGCTTCTTTTACATCCGTAATCAGTTGTGCTTCTCGATACCGAGCTGCAGCATGTTGGTCTATCTGTTCAACTAAGACGGCCTGTTGATGTGGGATTTCATTACGGGATTTACGCGCCGAAGTGTAGTACCGCTTGCAAGCGTTATATGCAACGCGATGCAGCCATGCACCAAAACTATCCACATTTCTGAGTTCTCTGATGTTTTGCCAAACAGCTACCCAGATGTCAGTTTGAATTTCTTCAGCGTCTCGACGTTGTCTCGAATTGGAGATAATGACACCCCGAATTCGTGGTGTCCAACGAGACATGAGTTCGGCAAAAGCCGCCTCATTCCTGTTTTGTACGAGCTGAATCAGTTCTTCATCTGTGAGGTTACTGAAAATAAAAAAATTGTTGTGCATAAACAGATTCCTGAGCCAGTTTTAATGTATAGAGGAGGGTTTTTGGGGAAAAGGTTTAAAAAAATAAAATTCATTTGGAATTTTAGACAATCACAGATAATGTGTCAAATCCCAGAGGAGAATGGATCCATCATAACTTGCACTGGCTAAAAGTTTGTTGTCAGGCGAGATTGCAAGAGCTTGCACATCTGTCGGGTGTCCCCAAAAGGTTGTTAAATGTTTGCCTGTTTGGACTTCCCACAAACAGAGGGGCATTTTCTCTAAACCATCTTCCCACCAGGCACCGGCAGCTAAATATCTACTGCAAGAGGAAAACGCGGCAGCATACATCTGATTGCACTCTTGTGGTATGGACAACACTACATGAATTTCACTTTGTTTCAGGTCATACAAAAATGTATCATCCGCGCTGCAAGCTAAATACTGTCCATCAGGAGAAAAATTAATAAACTTGAAAGGTCCTTGATTTAGTCCGGTCTTATGTAGTTTACATTGTGCAATGTTCCAAAGCAAGATTTCATCTCCATTGCAAGCGAGGTACTGTCCACACGGAGAAAAACCTATGATTGATGGGACTACATCACTTGAAAACGCACCTATCACCTTCCTGCGTTCCAAGTCCCACAACATCACATCTCCATAGGTTGATTCACTCGCGAGAAACTTTCCATCATCACTGAATTTCACCGTTTTAATAGTATCATTATCCTCTTCATCATCCGTATAATCATCATCCTCATCGTAAAATTCATGATCTTCAATAAGAGGATAGGACAATTCATATAGTTGCTTACCCTCTATTACATCCCACACTTTTAGGTTACCATCTGCATCAGCGTAAGCGAAAAGCGTGCCTGTCGGCGCTAATGCAGGAAAAGCACTCCAGTATTTGCGTCCCGTTCCTTCAATAAGAGGGGAACCATTCCCATCAGCTTCCCAGAGCTTAACATTATCATCTTTGATACTTGTGACATAAAGTTTTCCGCTATCGGTTTTATGGACAAACTGGTTTTTACCTGCTGATTCCACTTTAACCGCAGGACGCGAACGTTTACTTGCAATATCCCATAATATAACACCTTCATGATGATGTTTTACTGCTAATGTTTTACCATCATCTGAAAAAACTGTAGTAGGAAACGCAACAGGCAAATGTGCAGAAACAGGAAACGAGATAGGCGAATGCGTGAATTGACGTTTGATAGGATTGTCAAAAGTCCATACATTGATGAATTCATGTCTGCTTTCGTAAGCAAGTTGTGAGCCGTTTGAAAATACTTTGTAGTTCCCCCAATCATCTGAATCGGAAAATTGCACGGTATTACCCCATACTTGATCGGTGTAAAGCTGCTCATCACTTTCAAGGTCACGGACAGAGATAGTGGCGGGAGTGGTATCGTCATAATGGACAATCGCTGCGCGTAGAATTCCGTCTGGTGTCCAAGAAGGGATGATACGATACACGTGACCATAATCGGTATATTCTCGGACTTGTTGCCAAGTGTTAACATCCCAAACGTAGACTGCGCCATCTTCGCCACCAGAAGCGAGAAACTGCCCGCAAGGTGAAAAGCAGAGCGTTGAGATTCGAGAAAGATGTTCGTTTAGTGATACAATTTGTTGCGCCTTTTCTACTTCCCACACGACTACTTCATCAGCATTATGGTACGTTTCACTACTACGTGTAGATGCTATTAGTTGCGAATCAGGAGAGATACTGATTGGTCTGTGGAAGCCTGCTATTTCAGTATCAGTGTAGTATTGTCCATCAGGTTCGCCAGTTTCTGAACGCCAAACTTCAACAGTTGACGAACTTGCATAAGCAGCAGCGAGATAGCAGTTATCCTGTGAAAAGGTTAGTCCTGTAATATAATTAGCTGTTTCTACTTGTGTCAAGCAAGCACCATTCTGGATATTCAACACTTTTAAAATATTGTCGGAATTACTGGCGGCAATCCACCTTCCATTAGATGAGAATGCGATGCAACCGATCATTCCTCTTTCTGTTTCCCATAGCGCAATAGGAGATAGTGTTGCCAAGTCATACAACCAGAGTCCTAATGAGTTGCCGATGCCAAGATATTGCCCATCGGGTGAGAACGCGATATCAGGTTCACGACCGCATCCTAAACGGGCAATCGCGCCTTCGGGAAGTGCCCAGGTTGTTACATCTTCTCCTTTAGCACCTGCGGGTGCAGAAATTACTAATTTTTTGTTTTCCATCAAAATTTATCCTTGTTCTAAAGATAAGGAGTCAAGTCCCAAAGCAGGACAGTGCCGTCATGGCTTGCACTCGCTAATAGTTTGTTGTCTGGTGAGAAGGTGAGTGCTGTCACATCTGTGCTGTGTCCCTTAAAGATGACAAGATGTTTACCACTCTCGACTTCAAACAAACAGATAGGAAAGTTCTTAGTAACCTGGTTCCAAGATGCTATACAAGCTAAGTACTGCCCACACGAAGAAAATGCGGGATCATCCACATGTTTGCATTCTTCTGGTAGTGACAATTTCGTTTCCATGATATAACGTGTCACAATCTGCTCGTATGTCTCCCCTTTGCAGAGTTTACGGTTGTTAATATCCCAAATAATCATATCTTCTTTTCCACAGCAAGAAAGGTACTGTCCACACGGTAAGAATTCAATAATTCCCGTGACTTTATCGCCTGGAAACGTTTCTATCTCTTCACCAAGTTCCGTATCCCACAATTTGATATTATTAGACTTTGATTCACTTGCGAGTAATTTTCCATCCTGGCTGAATTTCAACTCATCAACAAAATCACCATCATCCTCATCATCGTTGTCATCACTTGGCTCAAGGGGATGTGCCAATTCATAAAGTTTCTCTCCATTCTGCACATTCCACACTTGTACTGTGCCATCTTCGCCAGCGTAAGCGAAAAGCTCGCCTGTCGGCGCTAATGCGGGAGACGCGCTCCAATATTCTCGTCCCGTTGCTTCAATTAGAAGAGCCCCCTCTACATCTGCTTCCCAGAGCGTAACTGTGTCATCTTGTATACTTGAAGCATAAAGTTTGCCATTATCGGTTTTATACACAAACTGGTTTTTCCCTGCCGATGCCTCTTTTATGGCTGGACGTGAACGTTTAGTCGCTATATCCCACAACACAACACCTTCCTGGTGATGCTCCACCGCCAATGTTTTTCCATCCTGTGAGAATAAAATCGATCTCGGCCACGAGATAGGCGAATGCGTAAATTGACGTTTGACTGGATTGTCAGAAGTCCACACGTTTATAAATTCGTGTCTGCACTCGTAAGCAAGTTGTGAACCGTTTGAAAATACGACATTATTACCCCATTCATAGATAGAGAAGAATTCTGTTGCTGTTTGACCCCATACTTGATCCATGTAAAGCTGCTCATCACTTTCAAGGTCACGGACAGAGATAGTAGTTGGGCCGGTATCGTCATAATTTATAATCGCTGCGCGGAGTGTTCCATCGGGTGTCCAAGAAGGGATAATACGATAGACGCGACCATAATCGGTATAACACTTCACCTGTTGCCACGTTTCCACATCCCAGACGTACACTGTGCCATCTTCACCACCAGAGGCGAGGAACTTCCCACACGGCGAAAAGCAGAGAGTCGTTACCCAATAGGTGTGTGCTGAGAGGCTGGCAATTTGTTCACCGCTTTGCATATCCCACACTATTATTGATTCTGCATCCCCATCGGTATTGGTGCTACATGTAGACGCTATTAGTCGGGTATCAGGTGAGAAACTAATAGGGCGGTAGATACTCGCTCTATCAACATCAGCAGTCAATCTCGCAAACGGTTTCCCGGTTTCCACATGCCAAACTTCAACGTCAGGGGACTCATCATAGGCAAAATAAGCAACTGCGATATACCTATTGTCGTGAGAAAAGGTCACGCCTTCTACGAAAGTCCCCAATTTGACCTGTGTCAAGCAAGTGCCATCCCGGGCATCCAAAATCTTAAGTATTCGACCTGAACAACTCGCGGCTATCCATTTTCCGTTAGGTGAAAAGGCAACAGATTCGACATACCCTTGTTCTGCCTCCCAAAGTGCGACAGGGGAAAGTGTTGCAAGGTCATATAACCAGAGTCCTAGGCAGGTGCCAATAACAAGGGACTGCCCATCAGGTGAGAACGCCATTGCAGGTACACTTCCGCGCCCCAACCGGGCAATCGCGCCTTCAGGGAGTGCCCAGGTAGTTACGTCATCACCACCAACTCGTTTAGGTGATGAAATTATCGATTTTTTGCTATCCATCATACATCTCCTTCGTTTCTAAAGATAAGGTGTCAAGTCCCATACCAAAATAGTGCCATCAAAACCATTACTCGCGAGCATTGTACCGTTTGGTGAAAAAGCGAGCGATTGCACGTCTGAGTTATGTCCCCAAAAGGTCCGAATATTCTCACCTGTTGCAACCTCCCATATACGGATAGCCATTTTTTGCATGCCCTTCTGCCACCAGGTGCCTGATGCGAGATACTTTCCACAAGGTGAAAATGCAAGGGCATAAGTCCACATGCTATCCTCAGGTTGCGGTATTGTGTGTAGTGTTGTCAGTTGCTTAGCGCACCACAAACGGATTTCGTTCTCCATTCCACCAGCAATTAGGTTGCTACACGGTGAAAACGTTACTCCCATTGGTATACGAGGTTCGTCCATGGGCAATATAGCAATCTCCCTGCATGCTTCAACATCCCACAATCGGGCAGTTTTATCTGATGAACCACTTACCAGCTGTTTGCCGTCTGGTGAAAACACAAGTGAATCAACGCGGCCAGTATGTCCTGCAAACTTTGTGGGATATTCCGGTGATTCGAAATGCCACACATAGAATGCACCATTTCTATTTGCAGTGGCAAACTGGTCACCTGTAGGAGCGAACTTGCCTCTGTGAAGTATCAACTCCTCAGGCGGTGTGGTAAACTCCACGATTGGCTTACTCGACACATCAGCATCCCATATTTTGATTGTGTCCCCAATTTGCATTGCCAATATACTCCCGTGAGTCGAAATAGTAAAATAGTCAAAATTTTTGTCATCCATCAATGTTTCCCGTACGCGTTTTTGCGGAATATCCCATAAAACGATACCTTGCCTAATGCTTCTACTTGCAAGCGTTTGATCATCCAACCAAACAGCCATCGCTTCCGGCCACGGAAAACGAGGCTCACGAAGTGCCGGAAATGTGTGCGTTTTTCCATCCGTGCAATTAGAAGATAACGCGTAGGTGATAACCAAATCAGGACATAAGGCGAAGCACTCGCTTCCAATGCCATGGGGCCACTCAAGTGTCTGTAATTTTTCGTTACTTTCTATATCCCACACTTCAATAAGCCGCTTGTCATAGTTAGTCACTTCTGCATGTAGCACACCTTCTGGTGAGTAGACCGGTGTTGGACGGACAAACTCGATCTCGTCGTTGGTTGGCAACGAAAAAACGGATTTCTGTTTTCCCGTTGCCAGATCCCATACCCGTAGCGTTTTTCTACTTGATACGATGAACTGCCCGCAAGGTGAAAAGATAATATCATTAATATAATCGCTATGTCCTATAAAGTGAGCAATCCGTTCCTTTGCTGCTATATCCCATACCGAAACGCAGCAGTCAACGCTGTCAGGATCGTTATCGTCAGGTGCTGCATACGCTACTAAACGGCTATCAGGAGAAAAAGCAAATCTTTCACTCGGGAACTTTGCCAACTGTGTTCCTGTCTCTGAATCCCAGATATAAATTTGATTTCCCGCTGCTCCAGGATTAAGAAGTTCGCCATCATCCGAATATACTTCAGAATTTATAACTTTAGCTGCAACATACTGTCCATTAGGCGAAAAGGTGAGTTGATCAATGTGGCTTGACACATCTTCATGTGTCTCTTCCTCCATCTGTGCAATGCACACGCCGCGCTGCATATCCAGTATCTTAATGCCTTCGCCTGCAATTGCGATTCGCCCTCCGTTGGGCGAAAAGGCAATTCCGTCCCAAGCCCATTGATCTTCCACTTTATAAACACGCTTCCCAGTTTGAATGTCTAACACCTTAAGGGTACCATCCCAATTGTTTGTAACGATCCACTTACCCTCATGAGAGAAGCTATGGAATTAATCAAACCCCTTTCCGTTTCCCATAGCGAGATCGGCATCATTGAAGTGAGATCATACCACCAAAGTCCCATGCCAGTGCCAACGGCAAAATACGTGCTACCAGAGGAAAGTTTAACACCACCCAGATCACCTTTTCCAAATCGCGCAATTGCCCCTTCGGACAGTGCCCATGTGTTCCCTGTAGGGTCATTAGGAACCACATTGAGTTCTGCGGGGCTTCTATTTTGCATAATATTGTTCCTTGTGTTCTAAAGATACGGTTTCATATCCCACAGTAGGATTGCACCGCTTCCGCCAGCACTTGCTAAATGTGTCATATCAAGAGAAAAGGCAAGAGAATATACGCCTTCTGTCAACTCAAACGTAACAATAGGTTCGTTTCCTTTGCGGATATCCCATACACATATATACCCATCACATGTCCACGTATCAGGGCTGCAAGCGATATATTGTCCACATGTAGACAATGCAAACGCTTCAATATATTTTGACTCCCACCACTCTGGTTTAGGAATTTCCAGCACTTCTTCATCCTGATGGATATCCCATAAATCTATTGAATCATAATTACCCCAACCTGCCCCTGACCAATCACACCAGATTTGGGAGGAATTTTGCGAAAACGCAAGGAATTCTATACCATCTTCACTTGAATACCGGTCCAGAGGTTTACGTTGAACAACATCATAGATTTGACCAGAATGACAGATGAGAAATGTACCATCTGAACTAAATGTGATGTAGGGTGAAGTATGCGTTTTTTCCGTTGTATAGGTGTCGTAGATTTCACCTGTTGCGATATTCCAAATATAGACCTTAGCATTCTTGTCTATGCAGACGAGTAAATTGGCAGTTGGGGAGAAAACCGCGTCAGACACTTCAGCTTGTATAGGGAACGATGCAATTGGTTTGTCTACTCCCAATTCCCAAAGTCGGACACTACTTTCATAACCGGAAGTGACAAAGTACTTTCCTTCAGACGATACCTCTACAGAAAAATAACGTTCTCCCCATCCATCTGAATTTGGTTTCCTGCCGAGGGGTTTAAAAATGTGGGGTGGGTCGTTAGGATGTGTAATATCCCAACTGAAAATACCATCATGCCTGTTTGTTGTGATTAACGCCTTTCCATCTAAAGAAAACTGCAGAGGACCTACAAAAAATCCCGCGGTGTGCCCCAAAGAGATTAATTGGTCTTCGCCCTCAATCCAAATATGCACATCGTTTTCACTCTCGAACGCAAGACGTGTGCCCTGTGAATAGTCTGGGTTATAGGGACCAATTTCTTTGGTATGTTGATAAAGGACTTCATTGTTATCTAAATCAACTACCGAAAGTGTTTCATTCTTGTGCGCGTAAACAGTAGATAAAAGTCGGTTTTCCGGTGCGTAACTGATATTGTGTAAATCGTTGTCGTCCATTTCCTGATAAACTTTGTGTAGGGACCACGGTTGTACCTCCGTTAAGGATTGGTCTGGCACTTTCCACATCTTGATGATACCGTTACAGTCACATACATCCATAAACTTCCCGCACGGTGAAAAGGAGATAGAGCTGACATCTTCACCCTCATCAAGTGTGGTGAGATGTTTTCCGGTTGCTAACTCATAGACTACGACTTGATCTGCATCTAACAACCATCTTCCATCAATTACAGGATACCCATTTGTATTAAACGGTTCAGGTGCTCCGTCGGGTGAAGCAAAAGCGAGTAACCTTCCATCAGGTGAGAATGCAAGCGGGTTGGTCCCCACATACAATAATTCTCGCGTCGGACGATTAGAGGTTGCATTCTCTTGTAGATTTTCTGGAAGCTGCCAGACTTCAACACTACAATATAGTTTCTGCTCGGGATTAGAACTTCTATTTGTTCCTCCTACAGCAAACCATTCTCGATTGGGTGAAAAGACAAGTTTGGAATTGCCGCCACTTTCATCTCGAGGCAATTCTGCCAAGCAATTCTCGCTCTTCACATCCCAGATTTTGATAGGACCGCCCCAGCTGCTTGTTGCTATCCATTCTCCACAAGAAGAAAAGGCAACAGCTGAAATTTGTGTGCCTACTTCCCCAAGTGATAGGGGCGTACGCTTAGTTACATCATACAACCACATACCGAGATAACATCCAATGGCGAGAAGTGTACCATCCGGGGATAATGTTATTGTAACACTATTACCTTTTCCTAATCTGGCAATCGCACCTTCAGGTAAATGCCAAGCGCTGCTATCTACTCTACCGTGGTCAAACTGAAGCGGTCCATTCTTTTTCATAATAATGCCTCCAACTTACATGCTATAGTGAGTTATAAAAATATGTTGACATATCTTCTGTAGGAGCGATCTCCGAATCGCGATTAAACGCTTTTATAGTCGGGAATCGGAGTTCCCTCCTACAACTCAAAAATGTCAAGCTAATTGTAAAATCCACAATACAATAAATTTCAATCAATACGTGTTTCTAACAGTCGCAAGGTCCCACAAAAGGATAGTGCCATCATCACCGCCGCTGGCAAGGGTTGTACCATCGGGACTGAACACCAAAGCTTCAATGTCAGCGTAGTGTCCACTCAAAACTGCCCGCAGGTTGCCGCTGTGGGAATCCCATAACCGAACTTTATCATCTTCACCGCCACCTGCAAGGATATTCCCATCGGTGGAAAATGCCAACGCATAAAGATTATCTGGTACTGTAAAAGTAGAGATATGTTCACAATTTTGTGGATTCCATAGCCGAATTGTGTTATCCCACCCCGCGCTGGCGAGGACTCTACCATCTGGCGAAAATGCAATTGCACCAATCTTTTCGGTATGTCCCTTAAGAACAGTAAGCGGATGCCCTGTGTTTGCATTCCATAAGCGAAGTGTACCATCAGCACTACAACTCGCAAGGATAGTGCCATCAGGTGAACCGGCAACTGCCAAAACATTATCGGTATGTCCTGTTAAAAGTGCTAATTGGTTACCTGTATCAATGTCCCATAATCGGATTGTGTTGTCGTCACTCCCGCTGGCAAGTGTCGTGCTATTTGGGACGAATGCTAATGTACGAATATAGTCTGTATGTCCCTGCAAGATTGCACTTTGCGTGCTGGAGTTGACATGCCACAAGAAAATTCTCTCATTATTGGCATTGGCAAGCATTGCACCATCGGGAGAAAATGCAACATGATCAATAGAGTCGCGAGGACCGTCAAAAGGTGTAGACTCTCTATAGGTATTCATATCCCATAAGTGAGGTGTATTATCACTTGCGCTGCTGGCGAGCAGGCTTCCATCGGGCGAAAAATCGAGAAAAATGCTCCATCTTGCATGTCCAGTGATGACTCCCTTTTCAGTGCCGTTGTTTACGTTCCAGAACCGTATAGTGCTATCCTCACTGACACTGGCAAGTGTTTTCCCATCAGGAGAGAACGCTGTATCCCAAACGAGTGCTTTATGTCCTATGAGCCTGGCGTGTTCAGTACCAGTATCAGCATTCCATATCCGGACAGAATGATCATCACAATTCGTTGCGGCAAGAGTGCCATCGGGTGAAAACACCGTTCGCCCAAAACCCTCAATGTCTGTCGCGAGGGTTGCCACCTTTTCACCGGTAGTAACATCCCACAAGCAGACGGTTTCGTCGTAACTTCGACTGGCAAGAATAATGCCGTTGGGAGAAAATGCCAAATGCCTAATATCATCTTCATGTCCGGTGAGCGTGGTAAGACAGGTACCATCGCTGACATCCCAGAGTCGAATGGTGTTGTCACAACCTCCGGTGGCAAGAACTTTGCTATCTGCAGAAAATGCTAACGTAAGGATCGGCTCTGTATGCCCTATGACAGTAGCACGTAAACGACCTGTACGACTATCCCAAAATCGAATTGCCTTATCCCATCCTACACTCGCAATCGTTGTACCATCTGGTGAGTGTCCAATACTTTGAATATCCTTCGTGTGTTCCCGCAAAGTAATTTGGCGTTGTCCGGTTTGAATATCCCATAATGTAATTGAAATAGTTTCATCCCAATTTTGCGTGAAAAGGGTCGTACCTGTCCATGAGGACGGAAGTGTCGTTCCTTGATTCTGACCACGCTGAAGAAGCGCAACCTCCTTGCAAGTATGTACATCATATAACCAAATACCGATCAAACCTGTGACCGCAAGTTGCGCGCCATCTGGTGAATACCGTACCTCTTCAAGACCACCTTTTCCGAGACGTGCTTTTGCACCTGGGGGAAGCCCCCATTGTGTGTAGGGTGGTGGGTTTTCTCCGTACATATTTTAAAGTCTCCGTTATGTTTGTAAATTTATTTTGTCATATCCCAAATAAGCACAGTACCATCGTCACTTCTACTTCCAAGAAATTTTCCATCTGGACTGAACTTAATACTTCTCACCCAGGCTGTATGACCTGTCAATGTTTTAATGTGCTCACCGGTGTGTGGATCCCACAAGTTAATGTTATTCTCAAATCCTACACTTGCGAGCGTTTTTCCATCTGGACTGAACGCTAAGTCAAACACGTGATGTGTAGGTCTTATTAACCGCTTAGTGTTATCTCCTGTATCTATATCCCATAAAAAGATGATTTCACCGCCTACACATGCGAGTGTTTTCCCATCTGGACTGAACGCAAGTCCGCACCAATCACTATCTATCCGCCCATCTACAATATCATTACGTAAAGAACTGTCTAAATCAAGTATATTCATTATCTGACCAGTATCTGCATCCCATATAGGAATAGTATTATCACTACTTGTGGTAGCGACAAATTTACTATCCGGACTAAATGCTATATCAAAAATATCTTTGTTAGGGGTGGATAGGACAAACTTTTCTTCACCTGTAAACATATCGCATAATCTGAGCAGATTGTCATCTAATACAATTGCAAGTGTATTTCCGACGGGACTGAGTTCCAAGCTATGGCTTTTCCATTCATATTTCGCTGGTATATTTATGTGTTCACCTGTGACTGTATCCCATAATTGCATGCGGGACTCACCCGATTCACCACCAGCTCCCCATGCCAATATTTTTCCATCAGGAATACACATTAAATTTTCTATTTCATAGTTTAACATCGGATCTCTAAACTCATTGTGTGTTTTAATGAGGTGTCCTGTGTTAGTGTCCCATATACGGATTGTACCATAGCCATAAGCAATTGTAACAGTCTTTCCATTTGAAGTAAAAGCAAAAGATTCCGTAAACCCGTTATGCCCATTGAAAGTATCATATTTTGGATTACCTGTGTGCGCATCCCAGAAGCGGATAATACCATCACATCTTTCACTCGTGAGTGTTTTCCCATCCGGACTAAATTCCAAGTCAGATCTAAATTCCATGTCAGGTGAGTCGTCATTGAGTGTGAATCTGTGTTTACCAGTGTGTGCATCCCAAAGATAGATTCCTTCCTCCGTACTTGTAGCGATGGTATCGTCCGAGGGATTAAATGCCAAACAGTCAACTCGCATTGAATCTCCAGTGAGTTTGTTCTTGAGCTCACCTGTATTTAAGTCGTTGATGTAAATACCACAATCTTGTTCCGATATAACATTACTCACAGCGTATGTTTGCCCAATGGTATTAAATGCAATGGCATGCTCACAATCACTCGGTTCTGGAATTGTGTTCTTGTGTTTTCCTGTGATCGCATCCCACAGCGAGATTTCACCGTATATACTACCACAAATAATCGTTTCACTATCTGGACTGAATTCGATGTGTGTGATTACTCCAGAAGTATCTGTAATCAGTGAATTCTTAAGTTCACCTGTGATTGCATTGAAAATATGGATAGTTTTTTTATATCCACATACAAGCGTTTTTCCATCTGGACTAAATGCCAAACTCGGTGCCCTGACAGTAAAAGGACTTAAGGTTCTATCCGAGGATTCTAAGATGTTTTTGTACGAACTTGTTTTTATATCCCATAGATGAATGGTTCCATCCGTACTTCCACTTGCTAAAGTGCATCCATCAGGACTGAATGCCACGCTGGAAACTTGACTTGGATGTTCGGTAAGTAGTGCAATTTCTTGATATGTTTTCATATCATAGAGCCATATACCGATACTGCTTGCCAGTGCAAGAATTGTTCCGTCGGGAGAATACTGTATTTCCCGTATTTTCCCTCTACCGAGACGGGTTTTTGCAGCTTCTGGTAAGTTCCATTGTGTCGGCTCTTGTACTAAATTGTTCTGCATAGATTTAACTCCTCTTATGCGTCCGCTTTTTCTACTTTTAGCGGGGATTGAATCGTGTTCAACCTGGTATAAGATATCGGGTTTTGCATCAAATTTGACAGCTTTTAAACGATTTCGAGCACGGCTAAGACGACTTTTCACCGTGTTCGTAGATACACCTAAATACTTGCCAACTTCTTCACAAGACATCTCTCCAAGGTAATAGAGAACCATCGCTGTGCGCTCATTCGCCGGCAGCATTGCCATAAGGCTTGCAATGATTTCACGGCGACGCTCAGCGGCTTCTTCTTCATGTTGTTCAGCAATATAGGAGGCATACGCTGTTTTCTCCAGAACCTCATTACTGACAGATTCCAACGATTGCATATACAGTTTTTTCTTGCGTAACCATGCTGTGCAAAGGCGATCCGTGATTACACATATCCATCCACCGAACTGATCTGGGTTTCTCAGCGATGCAAGTTTTTTATATGCTTGCAGAAAAGCATCTTGCGTTATTTCTTCCGCAATATGGTAATCTTTGATTTTACGCCATGCATGTGCGTGGACACTTTTTTCATGTTTCCTAACTAATTCACTAAAAGCATCCTCATCACCTGACAATATACTATGAATCAATTGTGTGTCGTCTCTTTCCATCAGAGCCCTCCATAAACAAATTGCTGTTTTCATTATAGGTGACGCGATATGAATAGGAATTAGTTGCAGAATCATCATAATTGAGAAAAACTTTTAATATTGCACATATCAAGTAATAAAACATTAGATGTTTATTTTCCAGATAAACACAGCCCCATCGTCAGTACTACTTGCCACTTTTGTGCCATCTGGACTAAAGGTGACACATTTTACTGGTGCGGTGTGTCCTGTTATGGTTGTAAGTTGTTCGCCTGTAGCAATATCCCACAGACGTATGGTATTGTCTTCACTTCCACTTGCAAGTGTTTTACCATCAGGACTAATTGCGACACTCCAGACGATGTGCTTATGCCCAATAAGTGATTTTAATTCTTTTTTTCTGTTCGTATCCCATATACGGATAGTTTTATCCTTACTTCCGCTTGCAAGTGTTTTGCCATCACGGCTAACTGCTACAGAAAAGACCCAATCAGCATGCCCATCTAATGTCGCGATGTTTTTACCTGAACCGATATCCCACATACGTATAGTGTTGCCAGCATTTCCACTGACTAACGTTTTACCATCAGGACAAAATGCAATACTAAAGATATTTTCCGTACCCTCAGTAAATGCTTTTAGTTTTTCACCTGTCCTTACATTCCACAAGTATAGGTTACCATCCTCACTTCCACTTGCGAGCATCTTACCATCAACACTAAATGCCACAGTATTGACCCAATGCATAGCTTCACTTGTTCTCTCACGCAATAAATGAGTCTGTCCCGTTGTTTCCACATCCCAAAGACAGATTGTCTCACTTTCGTTAACACCGCCAGCGATAACACATCCATTCGGACTAATTGCAACACTTCTAACACTACTTGTGGAATGCTCACCTACATCCACCCAGTACATCTTCTTTTCTTGCCCTGTGGGAATATCCCATAACCTGATAGTGTTATCCATGTCTGCTGCGAGTGTATTACCATCCCGACTGAATACGACACTGTTGACTCCTTCCTGATGTCCTTCAAATGTTAAATAAAGTGCGTGGTCCGCACTCGTTATCTCCATAGTTTTCTCTCCTTAAATTGCTGTGTTATCAAGGAACTATCTCCGAATCGCGACGAACTGCGTTTATAACCGGGAATCGGAGATCCCTCTACAATTCAAAGTGTCCAATTATAGTAGATTTTTTTACACTTTACACCAGCGAGGTTAGGAAACCTCACCTACCGAGGGGTGAAAGTGTCCAATTATTTTCATAATTCACTATAAATATTGGTCTTTTAGTTTTCAATATAGGTGACGCGTTTTCTGAGTGAGTTGGGTGCAAGATTGTCACAATTAAGAGATCATAGTTGAATAATACTGACTATGATCTCTTAATGATGTCTATCAGGGTTGATATAACGAAGGCTACTTGTAAGAAATTATTGAAATACAATGTCTGCCACTACATACACATTCATGGATGCACTTTAAAGGGTAAGAATGTAAATCGGATAAAAAGGTTACATAAAACTATATACACATTCATGGATGCACTTTAAGGCTGTTTCTTCTGAAAATAGATAATATGTCTATTGATTAAGAACTGAGATTGTTATGTCCCACAAAAGGACAGTGCTATCTCTACTGCCACTCGCAAGGGTTTTGCCATCTGGTGAGAGTCTAATACTTTGAATATCCTTCGTGTGTTCCCGCAAGGTAATTTGGCGTTGTCCGGTTTGCGTATCCCATAATGTAATTGAAATAGTTTCATCCCAATTTTGCGTGAAAAGGGTCGTACCCGTCCACGAAATCGGAAGTGTGTTCGTGCCTTGATTCTGACCACGCTGAAGAAGCGCAACCTCCTTGCAAGTATGTACATCATATAACCAAATACCGATCAAACCTGTGACCGCAAGTTGCGCGCCATCTGGTGAATATCGTACTTCTTCAAGACCACCTTTTCCGAGACGTGCTTTTGCACCTGGGGGAAGCCCCCATTGTGTGTAGGGTGGTGGGCTTTCTCCGTACATATTTTAAAGTCTCCGTTATGTTTGTAAATTTATTTTGTCATATCCCATAAAATTACTGTGCCATCATCGCTGCCGCTGGCCAGTGTTCTCCCATCGGGACTGAACGCCAAACTATCAACATCAGCAATGTGTCCGCTTAGGACTGCCCGTTGATTGCCTGTGTGCGGATCCCAAATTTGGATTTTTCCATCCTGACCAGTACTTGCCAGTGTGTGTCCATCTGGAGACAATGCTAATGCATGAACATGACTCGGTACTGTCAATGTTGAGAGATGTTGACAAGAATGCATATCCCAGAACCGAATAGTTTCATCTGAACTTCCACTGATGAGAACTCTACTATCAGGCGTGAATACAACCGAAAAAACGACTGAACCGTGTCCTTTGAGGACTGTCAGAGGATGTCCTGTATTGGCATTCCATAGGCGAACTGTACCATCAGCACCGCAACTGGCAAGGGTTCTACCATCAGGCGAAATCGCAACGGTACCAATCCAATTTGTATGTCCCTTTAAAAGTGCTAATTGGTTTCCAGTATCAATATCCCATAATCGGATAGTCTCATCATCACTGCCGCTGGCAAGCGTAGTACCATTCGGTGCAAACGCCAACGAACGAATCATATCTGTATGCCCTTGCAAGATTGTTCGTTGGGCTTTCGTGTTCATGTCCCACAAGAAAATCCTTTCATCTCGACTGGCACTCGCAAGCGTTGTGCCATCAGGGGAAAATACAATCTCATCAATGGAACCGAGATGACTGTCAAAAGGTGTGGACTCCGTATAGGTATCCAAGTTCCACAAGTAAGGTGTTTTATGATTCCCTCCGATTGCGAGAAGACTGCTATCAGGTGAGAAAGCAACAGAATGTACCCACTCCAAATGACCGGAAATGATTCCTTTTTCGGCACCGTCAACAAGATTCCAGAACCGGATTGTGTTATCTGCTGCGGAGCTGGCAATTGTCGCACCATCGGGTGAGAACGCTATGCCCCAAACAGAGGCTGTATGTCCTGTGAGTCTTGTGTGTTCTGTGCCGGAATCAGCATTCCAGATCCGAACGGTATGATCGCCGCTGACACTCGCGATGAGAGTGCCGTCCGGTGAAAATCTAAATTGACCAAGACTGCCCAGATTTGTAAAGGTCTCACGTTTCTTACCTGTTTCCACATCCCACAAGTCTATGGTTTCATTCGTATTTCTGCTGGCAAGAATAATACTGTTCGGAGAAAATGCCAACAGCCAGATGTCAGTTTCATCTGCGGTGAGTGTGGAAAGATGTCTACCATTTTGGGCATCCCACAGTCGGATGGTTTTATCGTCGCTGCCACTTGCGAGAATCTTGCCATCCGGGGAAAATGCTAATGCGTTGATCATCTGCGTATGTCCAACAACAGTAAAACGTAAACTACCTGTCCGGCGATCCCAAAAGCGAATTGATTTATCATATCCTGCAGTCACAAGCGTAGTTCCATCTGGTGAAAGTTCAGCATCACAAATATCTTCTACATTATCTACAAAAGTAATTTGACGTTGTCCTTTGTGAGTATCCCATAGCGAAATTGTTTCATCCCAATTTAGCGTGACAAGAGTTGTGTCTGCCCAAGAAAGTGGGAGTGGCATTGTACCGTAAACGTCTCCGACTCTCATAAAAGCAATTTCTTCGCGGGTATGTGCATCGTATAGCCAGATGCCAAGAGAACCTATGGCGGCAAGTTGTGTGCCATCTGGCGAATACTGGAGCCTTCCAATTGTGCCTTTGCCGAAACGGGCTTTGGCACCTGAAGGAAGACCCCATTGTGTGTACGGTTCTGGTTTTTGTCCGTTCATATTGTCAATCCTCTGTTTTGGTTTATAGATGTTACTCTGTTAAATCCCACAATATCACTGTGCTGTCTCTGCTTCCACTCGCAAGGGTTTTACCATCTGAAGAATAAACTACTGAATTGACAGCACTTATATGTCCTTTCAGAGTTTTCAGAAGTTTTCCTGTGGCAACATCCCAAAAAGATATTTCACCATTACCAGCGTTGGCAAGTGTATTCCCATCTGGCGAAAACACGACAGAACCTATACCCATTTTCACAGTGATTGTTTTTAGCAGTTCACCGGTTGCAACATCCCAGATGCGAATTTCACCAATTTCACCAGTGTCGCCTGCGGTCACAAGTGTTGTGCCGTCAGGAGAAAAATCTATAGAATAGACATCATCTGCTTCGATTTTTATAGTTTTCACAAGTTCGCCAGTAGCAACATTCCAGAAACGAACTGTTGTATCGTCTCCAATACCGGTTAGCATTTGTCCATCAGGTGAAAATAGTACTGTGGAAACACCAGATGCCTCCGCTTTGAAGGTTTTTAAAAGATCTCCAGTATGGGCATCCCACAATCGAATTGAGTCGTCCCAACTGCCACTTGCAAGCATTTGCCCATCTGGGTTAAATGCTACTGAGGAAACGCCTTTTGTATGTCCTTTGAGAATCACCCTATTATCCCATTTGCTAACATCCCATAGTAGAATTGTATTATCGTAAGTCCCAATACCGATTGTTTTTCCATCTGGAGAATAGGCAATTGCAGATACATCACTATTAATTTCTATCGTTCTCTGTAGTTTATGATTTTCTATATCCCAAATACGTACAACGTAGTCAAAACTGACTAATGTTTTCCCATTCGGAGAATATATCGCACCACCAACTACCTCAGAATATCCGGTGATTGTCTTTTGAAGTTCGCCGCTATTCACATCCCAAAAATAGATGTCAAATCCGTTGGAAACAGCAAGTGTACTCCCATCAGGTGAATACCAAAAATCGTTGACACTTTGTCTTATTCCGGGCATTTTGAGGGTACGTAATAACTCGCTCGTGTTGGCATCAAATAGTAGCATTGTTCCATCATCGTCATCACATGCAAATATTCTACCATCCAGAGAGTATTGTCCAGAATATAATTTTGTATCCCATTTGATAGTTTTCAGTTGCTCTCCAGTATGTGTATTCCAGAACACAACTGTTCCATCAGAACTTACAATAGCAAGCGTTTTGCCATCTTTTGAAAAGTCAATATCAGAAACATCACTTGTCACCTCTCTGAAGATACGTAGAAATTCACCGGTATCAGCATCCCATAAACACACATTATTATCTCCTCCGTGACTTGCAATCATTTTTCCATCCGGTGAATATTGCAGAGCATTTATGGAATTTGCGTGTGCTGGGAAGGTCAACTCAAGTTCACTTGTGGCGACATCCCAAAAGCGGATTACTTCATCACCAGCACTTGCGAGTGTATTACCATCTGGACTGAATGCTAATATCTTATACTGATGTCCTGTAAGGGTTGCCTTTTGTTCGCCTGTAACACCATCCCAGAATCGGATGGTATTATCGCTACTTGCTATTGCAAGCGTTTTGCCATCCGGGCTGAAGACGATGTTGTTGACCTCAATTTTCTGATCTATAAGGGTCGTTATCAGTTCACCAGAAGGGACATTCCATAGTTTTGTCTCTGCAGATGTCCATTTGCCATCACCACTCTGACTGACGAGTGTTTTCCCATCTGGACTAAAAATAACGCCCGTGACATAATCTGTATGTCCTGTCAGTAGGTGCAGCTCTTCATAAGTCTGTGTATCATAAAGCCAGACGCCGATTGTGCTTCCCACAGCAAGTCGAGTGCCGTCTGGCGAATATTCAAAATCAAAAGTATAACCTTTGCCAAACCGCGCGATAGCACCTTCAGGTAGATAATTTTTGATGTAATTTTGAGCAAAACTAACAGAATGCCACGGTAGAGACATGAAGATAATTGGCAATAATATTAAACCGACATTTTTCATTGAAAGACTCCTTTTTGAACAAAACCGTCTATCTATTAAAAGTTTTTTCAAGGTCCCATATTAGAATTGTGCCATCTCGACTTCCACTTACAAGTGTTTTTCCATCCGATGAAAATGTAAGACTTTCCACAACATCCGTGTGTCCTTTCAGCATTGTTATTACGTTCTTGCTGAGGATATCAAAAAGGTATATTGTATCATCATTGGCATAAGTAATTATGGAACCATCTGGAGAAAATGTAACAGCAGCAACAGTCTCATGATCAAGCATTAATAAGAGTCCACCTGTTTGGGTATTCCACAAGCAGAGCTTACCATCCCAATTCCCGCTCCAACAACATCCACTTACGAGTGAGTTGCCATCCGGTGAAAACAGGACAGTCTGGACATCTCCTGTGTGCCCAAGCAGCGTATTTAACAGATTTCCAGTTTGGACATCCCACAATCGAATTGTTTTATCTTTACTTCCACTGGCAAGTAACTTACCATCAGGTGAAAAGGCGACTGACGATACATCACTGAAATGTCCTTCAAGCGTTTTCAACAGTTCACCAATAAGGAGCTGTTTACCCTTTCGGATTTCCCACAAACGGACTGTTTTATCTCTGCTTGCACTGGCAAGCATGCTGTCATCGGGTGAAAAAGCTACAGCAGAAATCGATCCTGTATGCCCAGAAAAAGTGCCGAGGAACCGCCCAGTTTCAACATCCCATAGGCGCGCCCTTTGTGAATCGCCACCGCTTGCAAGTATGGTCCCATCCGATGAAAACGTTACCGAATGTATCGTGGAACGAGGTCCGATGATAGTTTTCAGAAGTTTTCCTGTCTCTAAATTCCAGAAGCGGATATCGTTGCCATTTCCACTCGCAAAAATGTTACCATTTGGTGAACATACTACAGAAGGAAATTGAGGGACTCTACTTGGAATGGTCTTTAGAAGTTTACTTGTGGAAACGTCCCAAAACTGAATTGTGCCGTTTTCCATTGCACTGGCAAGGACACTCCCATCTGGTGAATATGAAATTGATACTACCGAATCTTCATGCTCAATAGTCTTTTGAAGTTTGCCGGTGGCAACATCCCAAAAACACACTGCATCCCCATCAAATCCGCATGCAAGTGTGTGTCCATCTGGCGAAAATTCAATAGCGTTACCGTTATCCATCCAACTTTCTGTCTCACAGGTTCGGAGGAGTTTAGTGGTGTTCACATCCCAAAGATGAATCGCACCGTCCCATGTTGCACTTGCAAGCGTGCTGCTATCAGGAGAAAATGCGATGCTATCTATATCTGTTTCTTCTGTGATTGCTCTTAGGAGGTTACCCGTTTTTGCGTCCCAAAGTAGAATGGTATCATCACCTGATTCCGCAATGCTGGCAAGCAGTTTTCCATCTGGAGAGAAGGTTACTGAGTAAACTTGCTCTGTATGTCTTGTAAGCCTCGATATCTGCCAACCTTCGTGGAAATCAAATAAATGTATAGAATTATGACATCCAATAGCGATAACTTTACCATCAGCACTAATATCTAATGCATCAGCATCACCTGGAAGCTCAAAGAAATTATCTTTAAGTTGTCCAATATGAGCATCCCACACTCTTGCAGTATTATCATCACTTGCAGTTGCAAACGTATTTCCATCCGGACTGAATGCTATTGCATTAACAGGACCTGTATGTGTTGTAAGTAGGTCAATCGGTTCACCCGTTTGAGCATCATAGACCCAGATGCCTATTGTACTCCCGACTGCAAGCTTCGTTCCATCAGGAAAATATTTTATCGTCTTTACGCCGCCTTTACCGATACGTGCTTTAACGTCTGATGGTAAACTCAATTGCGGGTCTAATTGCCCAAAGGTATTTGATAAACACACTACAGATATTAGCGGTAAAATTGTTAATAAAAAGATTAGTTTGTTCATTTAAGTATGCTCCATTTTATCTGCTTTTCGGTGATCGTTGCTATATCTAAAATTGTGCCATGAATTCTGAAATCTACTTTTATTTTCTATTCGGTTAAATCCCACAATATCACTGTGCTGTCCCTACAGCTACTCACAAGCTTTGTGCCGTCTGATGAGAAGACAATTGAATTTATATCAGATATATGTCCTTCCAAGGTTTTCATAAGTTCTCCTGATTCAATATCCCATAGTAATATTTTGTCTGAAAATTCAATCGCAACTGTTTTATTATCTGGTGAGAGAACTACATAGTATCCCTTGGCTGTCGGAATGAAAGTATTTTTACGTTTACCTGTTGCAACATTCCAAAAATGTATGTTGAATTGGTCATCAGTAGTGACAATAGTCAAACCGTCATAAGAGAAGTCCATAGAGGTAAATTCATCAACATCTATTTCAGTATCAGTTGAAGTGATTAATTCACCAACCTCTATGTCCCAAGTGCATATTTTTGTAACATCTTCTACTTTCACAATACCCATTAGATATTTTCCATCAGGTGAAAATAACAGTTTCCTTGAATCTGATATATCCGCTTTAAATGTATATTGAAGATCACCTGTTTGGACATCCCATATTCTAATTGTGTCTTCATAACTTGCACTGGCAACCACTTTTCCATTTGGACTAAAAACAACTAAAAATACTATATCCGTATGACCTTCAAGAGTCATACTGTGTTTCCAATTAATTGCATCCCACAAGAGAATTGTATTATCAGAAGTTCCAATTGCTAAGTTTTTACCATCCGATGAAAGTGCAATTGCTCTGGCGTTGCCTTGTGCTTCTATTTTTCTTTGTAGTTTATTTTTTTCTATGTCCCAAATGCGTACAATGTCATCAACACTTACCAATGTTTTATCATTCGGACCGAAAATTACGTCACCAACTACATCAGAATAATCTGTGATTGTTGAATGAATTTCAAAACTATTTAAATCCCAGAAAAATATCTCAGATCCATCGTAAACTGCAAGTGTTTTGCTGTCTGGTGAATACTTAAAATCACTGACATAATTGCTTACTCCAGGCATTTTAAGCTGATGTAATAACGCTCCAGTAGCTGTCTGAAATAAAAGCATAGTTCCATTATCATCATCACATGCAAAAGTTGTTCCATCTGGCGAGAACTGTACATTGTATAATTCTAATTCACTATTGATAGTTTTTGTTTTCTCTCCAGTATGTGTATTCCACAAAATGATAGTATTATCTGAACCTAATACAACAAGCGATTTACCATCTCCCGAATAGTCTACGGATGAAATCTCTTTCATATTTGACTTATATATACTCAAAAATGCACCTGTTTCAGCATCCCATATAATTACATTGTCATCCTCCCCATGACTTATAATCGTTTTGGCATCTGCTGAGTAATTAATGGTCTTTACACTATTCGCATGTGCTGCAAATTCTGTCTGTAACTCACCTGTGGCAACATTCAACAATCGGATCATTTCACCACTACCACCAACAAGCGTTTTGCTGTCTGGACTGAACATCAATACTTGATATCCATGTCCTTTGATGGTTGACTTAGGTTCCCCAGTTATTCCATCAAATAGCCGAATAGTAGAATCGCCAAGTGCAATTGCAACCGTTTTACCGTCCGGACTAAAAACGACACTACTGATTTCAGATTCATCACGTGGATCTGTAACTTCAATAAGATATGAAATTAGTTCTTCAGATTTCAAATTCCATAGTTTTGCTTCTGCAGGATCATAAGGCGAATTTAGAACGCCACCCCCTATGCTCACGAAAGTCCTTCCATTTGGATTGAAAACAATCTCCTTTACATACCCTTTATGTCCTGTCAAAAAATTCTTTTCTAACTTGGTTTGTGTGTCATATAGCCAAACGCCGATTGTACTTGCCACTGCAATTTGTTGTCCATCAGGTGAATATGCAAAATCAAATGCAAATCCTTTCCCAAACCGTGCAATTGCATCTTCTGGTAGATAATTTTCGAGGTAGTTTTGAGCAAACCCCATAGAAAACCATGATAGAGATATGAAGATTATTGGAAATATTAACAAACTGATATTTCTCATAGAAAGTTCTCCTTTATTTGTGAAATAACGTTTTAAGGTCCCATACAAGTATTGTGCCATCTCGACTACTGCTTGCAAGCGTTTTCCCATCAGGGGAAAACATGACATCAGTGATCCTTGAAATATGCCCAACAAATGTGTGTTTTTGCTTTCCCGTTTTTGCGTCCCATAGATAAACTACATCGTAGTAGCTACCACTTGCAAAAATGCTTCCATCTGGTGAAAAAGCGAGAGATGTGACATCACCATTATGCATGATTGGGGGTAAACGTAATTTGCCTGTTTTCACATCCCACACATATATAATGTTTTCTTCTCCGCCACTTATCAGACTTGTGCCATCAGGTGAAAAAGCGATGTCATAAACATAATCTGTGTGTTCGTTGAACGTTTTTAAGTGTTCGCCAGTGTTGGAATCCCATAACTTAATAGTGTTGTCGGAACTTCCGCTTGCAAGTATGTTTCCATCCGGAGAAAACGCAATGGAATTCACTGCTCCTGCATGTGCACCAAGTGTATTTTGCAGATTCCCGATAAGTGGTTGTTTACCCGTGTGAACCTCCCATAACCGAATATTACCGTCGAGGTAGCCTGTAGCAAGTGTGTCACCATTCGGAGAATAGGCGATAGCGTTCGCACGGGATCTACCATCACTGAAGCTGCCCATGAACCTCCCTGTTTGTACATCCCACAAGCGAATTTTGCTCACAGATGTGAAATTACGTCCGCTTGCGATTGTATTACCATCGGGAGAGAAAGCCACAGCATAGAAAAAAGTGCGATAACCAGTTATAGTTTTAAGAAGATCTCCTGTATGTAAATCCCACAATTGCAATTTTACGCCGTCCCCACTGGCGATGGTGTTGCCATCTGGGGCATACGCAATTGAATGTAACTGATACGTATGTCCAGTGATGGTTTTTGAAAGCGTCCAATCGTTACTGTTCCAGAACCGGACCGTGCCATCGTCACTTCCACTGGCAAGCATTGTGCCATCTGGTGAATATGTTAATGTTGAAACGAGTCTTTGGTGATATAGTGTTTTAAGTAGGTTGCCAGTGTTGATATCCCAAAGTCGAATTGTCTCATCACGGCTTGCCCCCGCGATCGTCCGCCCATTGGGGGCAAAGACAACAGAATTGATAAATCCACCGTGCCCAGTGAGGGTTTTCAAACGTTCTCTTGTATCAACATGATAAATATATACCTTATTTGCTGCACATGCAACTATTTTGCCATCTGGGGAAAACGCCAAAGTTTTCACCGTAGTATCTGGGACATAGATAATATTCTGTTGTTCACCGGTATTTGTATCCCAAAATCGTAATGTCTGGTCTGCTGCTCCACTTGCAATTGTTTTTCCATTCGGTGAAAATGCAACACAATATACTCTTTGCTCATGTCCAAAGAGTGTTTTTATAGGTTCACCTGTGTGTACATCCCATAACAGAATTGTCCCGTCGCTACTTGCACTCGCGAATACCTTTCCATTAGGACTAAATGTAATTGAATTAACAGTGGCAGTATGTTGAACAAGTGTAGATATTTTCTGTACTGTGTGGGCATCCCATAACTCAATTGTGCCATCACTTCTTCCGGTAGCAAACATCTTTTTATCATGACTAAAAGCTACGGTTCTGACGTATGCAGTATGTGCTGGTAACAGATCAATTTCTTCTCCTGTCCGCACATCATATATCCATGTGCCTGTGGTTGTTGCGACAGCGATTTTGTTCCCATCCGGAAAATACTTTATGTTATATATTTTGCCTTTTCCGAAACGTGCTATGGCATCTGTTGGCAAACCCCAGCGCGTATATTCACCGGAGAAAACGTTTTGCACGAACATTGAATACACCGCAGAAAATACTAGCAACACCAAACGAACCAGATTCATTTTACGCATGAAGGTCAACTCCTTTGAAATAATCAATATCAACGATGTCTAAGAAAGTTACTATGGATTAATTTTCCAAAAAATCATAGTGCGATCACTACTACTACTCATTAGTGTCTCGCCATCTGGAGAAAAGACAATTATGTTTATATATTCAGTATGGCCAATAAATGTTTTTTTCAGTTCTCCTGTATCTATATCCCAAAGGTTGATCTCTCCCTGATCCCAAAGATTCGTCTCCCCATGATGCGAGCTGGCTAATGTTCGTCCATCTGGTGAAAACGTTACGGAAATAGTTGGCTTCTTCGGTCCGATAGATTTTGTATGCTCACCGGTTTTAGCATCCCAGAAACGGATAATATGATCATTGCTTACACTTACAATCATATCTCCAGAAGGTGAATATGCTACCTTGTTAACCCTATCTGTAAAATCTTCAATAGTTTTTAAGGCTTCACCGGTATTAACATCCCACATTCGGATTGTGCCATCACTATCTGCACTTATAAGCGTATTTCCAGATGGAGAGAATGCCAAATCACGGATCTGTTGGTGATGTCCTACAAATGAATTAATAATATTTCCACTGTGGACATTCCACAAATGAACTACTTTGTCATAGCCGCAACTCGCGAGTATACTTCCATCAGAATTGAATGCAACTGATGTGATTCGATCAGTGTGTGCCTCCATGATAGTATGATATTGTTCACCAGAGTCTGCATCAAATATTGCTAAAGCGCCTTCAGAATTCCCACAGGCATAGGTCACATTATCTGGTGAATAGGCAGTGCAGGTAATTCCATTTAGCTCAGTGTCAACAGTTTTGATAAGCGTGATTGTATTTGCATCCCACAGCTGAAAATCACCTGTAGATAATAAACATGCAAGAGTTCGTCCATGTGAAGCATACTTTGCAAACCTAACTGATCCTACTCCGTGTCCATTAACAGATTGTAAAAGATCCCCCGAAGCAATATCCCAAATACCTATAGTATTATCAGAACCGTAGCTTACAAGCGTCCTGTCTTTAGGATTGAATGCCACTGAGTAACTCCTACGCCCATTTCCACTATGGGTGAATTGTATCTGCTTTTTGTTGATATCCCATACTCGAATCGTTCCATCATTACTTCCAGATATGAGTGTTTTACTGTCCGGAAAAAATGCCATTGAATTGATACGTTCTTGCTCGAGTTTGACACTTGGGTAGTTCGGTACAAGAGACATTAGGAATTCCCCGGTCTTTGTGTTCCACACATGTATTTTTTCATCGTAACCATAACTGGCAAGTTTTTCTCCATCGGGAGAAATGGTAACACCAAGAACTCTGTCTACATGTCCAGCAATAGTCCGTATTGATTCTCCAGTCTGGACATCCCAAAACCGAATAAATTCATCTCTGCTGCCACTTACCAATGTGTTTCCATCTGGACTAAATGCAACTGAATAAACACTCCTTTTATGACCTATTAGCGTCTTCTTGATTTCACCTGTGTGTATATCCCATAACCGGACGGTGCTGTCGGAACTGCCACTTGCAAGGATATTTCCATCTGGACTGAATGCAACTGAATAAACGTTTCCTGTGTGTCCGCTTAGGGTTGCTACGGTTTCACTTGATTGGCGATCCCACAACTTGATCGTATGATCGTAGCTACCACTTGCCAGCATGTTCCCATCTGGACTGAAACACACCGAAGAAACACGACTCGTGTGTCCTGTTAGCAAATCAAGTTCTTTTCCAGTTTGTTTGTCATAGATCCATACACCTATCGACCCTCCCACAGCAAGTTGCGTGTCGTCTGGAGAATATGCGATTTCTGACACAGAACCTTTCCCGACTCGAACTCTTGCCCCTTCGGGTAAGTAATCTTTCATATATTCTTGGGCAAAAACGTTTGGCAAACATGACACAGAAAAAATAAGAAGTACAACAAGAAAAGTAAACTTTGTTTTTATCAAACAAACCTCCATTGATGCGAAAGGTTGCAATGTACGCAGTGAAATAGCAACGCATACAGAATCATAGTACGACTATATATTTCAAACACCATAGGCGTGGTGAAATTCCAAATTTAACCTATATGAACATTTTGTTTGATTTATAATAGAGATTCACTTGTGATTTAGGAAAATCTGTATTGTGAACCCGGATACTGAATCTGTATGCGTGAACGATTTTTGATCTTGATTCTTCGGATTTTGGATAGGAAAACTAAACACGTCTTAGCAAATTGAGAGGTTAAACCTTTTACCAAATACTGTTTCAATCTATAGGCACAAAGAATTATACGACAATAAAGCAGGATAGACGCAAAGTGGACGTGGTGAACCTTATCAGAACATAACAAGAGATTTTGAGATAACTTGTAGGTAATCTGCAACTATCAATAAATGTGAATGTATTTTCGGATTTTACTAAAAGTGACAACATCCGGTAGGCATGTTTTGGAAACTAACCTACCAAACTCAAAAGAATGGTTCATGATTTCTGCATGTGTAGCACAACCTAATATGTAGGTAGGGTGAGATCAAACCATCGCGGAATACGTACATAATAGTATCCCGCGGGAGGTGAATCGTGCTGCACGGACCTAATCTGATATTAGATATCCATGAATCAAGGACTGATGAACCACCCTTAATAAATTAGAAATCTGATTTTGCAACAATAAAGTATACTACATTTTCGAAATGATAGCAAATTTTTTTTGAAAACCGCCAGGGTTATGCTGTAGGGGGTTGTCCTGTCTGTTCGGGGTTCTTTGTTGTCTGAATCGCGGAAAGCGCGGAGAACACGGATGGCGTTTTCGTTACTAAGGTTATGGAGGCGTTAGCATTTCGGTGATGTCTGCTGGTAATTGGTTGAAAACTTCTCTCACACAGTATTGATATTCATTTCGGTAATGTAGCTACCGTTTGCCCATTTTTTTCTCCACCATGTGGCTGATGTCCTGAATTGCGGGTTGAGGGACTATAGGTTGGACTTCTCGAATGGTATCCCAATCAATTACGGCTGTCCACAACTTTTCTTCTTCTGAGTAGCGAACAACGCCCTCAACCTCCAGCTCTTCACTATAGATGGTAAGGGATTGCCCCTCTCGCAGCACAATCCTTTGAAGTTCGATATCTGCTGTCGTACCAACGCAGTTCAACCGCACCCTGCCTTTTACATCTGCGTTGTGGAAGTCTGCGAAAAATCTTAGTGTGTTCATCTTCTCTCTAAATCGCTATTCCGTTACTAAGGACACTGCTTGCAAAGAGTCTCCCCACCCGTGCTCCGTTGAGGAATGAAAAAGCACATCATCTGTTTTTAGGTGAACAGTATCAGTGATCGGTTTTATCAGTTCGCTTGAATGAACAGATAAATATTCCGCCACTTCAAGATTCATCCGATCTATTTCGGAAAGAAAACCACCCGCGGATAACTCATAATTCCGTGGATTGGTTTCAACCTGCTGGAGCTTTTCTACCTGTTTTTGAAAACGCTCAATGCGATTTAGTGTTGCTTTAAGTTCTTGATCATTTTGAATCATTTTGAATTACCTCAACTATGCCGCGCCGCGAGTCATCGCGTTTAATTTGCCAGTCTTCCGCCGCTTATAGTTCGCTGCCTATTGCTGCAACGAGGATCGTCATGCCCCAACTTTTTAAGAGAAAACTGTTGCGTCCCAAGCGATTAATAACGGCTTGTGCCATTTCCAGATGCTTTATCCGTTCTTCTTGACATTCAAGGACACAGTCAAAATACACTTCAATATTACTGAAGTGGTTAATCAACACTTACGAGTTTTAGCTCAGTAAGAAAGGAAAGGACATTTTTAACGTCTTCCAAAGTGAAATTCCAACCGTATTCTTCGGCTGTCTGAAGCACCTCTTCTGCATTTTTTTCTCCTGTCCAATCGACGATATAATGTATTTTTGCTGCAATGGAGAGCTTGTTTGAATCACGAGCAATACTCTGATTATTGATGGCTTTGAGTTTCTGTTTCCATTCGTTGAAACCTGACTTTTTCTTCGTAACCTTCCAAACATCTTCACAAGCATTAGGTATTAAAGAATAAATATAGGTATGTTTCCGGATTTCACCTAAAGGACTTTGCTCAGGTGGATTGCTTGAAAGAGGTACTAGCGTTTCTTTAAGGATTCCATAATTTACTAAGTTATCAAGGTGTCCAGCAACATAGCTGCTGTAGGGCCCATAATAATGTGCGGTAAACCCCAAATCCTGTTCCATCATCACTGATAAAAAATAAATTTTCTTTTGAAGAAGCGTTCTTCCCCGTAACTTATCATCTTTTTCGCCTTTGATGACGAGTAGGATAACATCAATTATGTGCATATCATTCCTTTCAGGTTGAGCATAAAATGCTTCGAATATCACTTTTTTGTTTTTCTGTTACTTCTTTATCATCAGTAGCAGCATATACTTGAACGCTTTTCAACGTAGACACATCAGTAGACGGTCTGATAAGAAATAGTTCATTTATATAGTCAATCATACTCCTTAAACCTTCTTGATCTTCGTCATAAACCATGATTTTTTCTGTACTTGATTTATCAATGGGAGCACCATAATTTAGTATCCGAATTGGAGGGTTGCTAACAATCACATGTGTAGATTCAACGCCGAGACATTTCGCGATCTCTGCTTCAAGTTGATGTTTTTGTTGCTTATCCGTTAACATTTCATCAAGCTGTGAATGAAGTATCGGATCCCTTTCATCTTTTAATCTAATTTCGGCAACCATTTTAAAAAGGTTTCTATTGTAAAGCCTATTGAAAATGTCCCTAGCTTCTTCTGGTACGTCCACTTGAGAGTTATTTTTCAAAACATCTATTACCTTTTCATCATGATATTTGAGATAATTTTGAATGAAATCTTTTTTCTTTATTTTATAACTTTGATCAGAATCTTCCTCATTTTTTTGAGGGTATTGATAAAGTCGTTTCATTTCTGCATTGCCCCCCTCAATAATTGCGAGCGTAAGTCCACGAATAATCATCTCTGTAGAAATGAGACTGACCCGGTGCCAATAGACTTGCTGTGTCATGTGATGTCGCGCAAGCAAGAGTTGTTCAAGAGCATAAATACCTTTGCTACTTATGGCAAGAGGGGTATTAGAACGTTCAGTGATAAGACAAGATTCAATTATTTTTTCCAAATCGTATAGTCCATATTTAACTCCAGTAAAATAAGAATCGCGCAAGAGATAATCCATTTTATCCGCGTCTAATTCACTGGATACGATATCCCGACGCCAATCCCATTTCTTCTCCTTACCTTCAATCATTTCAATCACGAAATCTCGTTCCTCATCACACAAGATAGTTTTAATTTCTGGATATGTCTGAATAATGTCTACAGTAATTTTTTCATGTATCTTTTCGCGAACCCTATCTTTATCGGTTTTGTCATATGTGAACTCATCTAACAAATGCTCTGAGACATGACTAAAAGGTCCATGTCCTATATCATGAAGTAACGCTGCTAAACGCACAAGAGCAATATCTTTTGCATCTATTCGTTTAGGGTCTGATTCTTGAAGTTTGTTGCAGATTCGTCCAGCGACGTGCATCACACCTATTGAATGATCAAAACGTGTATGTAATGCCCCCGGATACACCAAAAATGCCATCGCTAATTGACGAATCCGACGAAGGCGTTGAAACACCTCGGTGTCAATCAGATCCCTTTCTTGTTTAGATATTCTGATAAACCCATGAATCGGGTCGCGCATCTCATGAAAATTTTCTTTCATAACGTTAATTGTACTATACTATCCTAAATAATTCAAGTAAATTTAAATATATTTTACTTTAATGTTAATTATTACATATAGACTCGTTTTTGTCAAGAAAAAATTGAATTTTTTACGTATCCATACCCGCCCCCTTCACAATAGCAATCTCATCTTCCGTTAAATTATACAACACATACACCAGCTTATCAATCTCATTTTCAAGGGAGGTCGTGGAAATCATAAACTCTAAGAATATATTTGCAGTAGATGCAGCTGGAAAATTGTTTACGAGATGGGGAGCGTTAAAAGCGAGATGGTAGGGCAAGTTGACGAATACTTTAGGCATTCTATATCGATTCAAACAGTTTACTATTCAAATATGATACCCATTACATATAAAAATAGCAAGCACAAAAATCCGAAATGTGTTAAACTAATTACATACTGAAATACAAACAATAGGAGAATAAAGATGAGAAAATGGATATTATATACGGCAACGATTCTCTGTTTGGGAGTTGCTGTCTGCAATAGTCATGCAAAGGAACTAACTTTGGACGATATTTTTCCAACCGACCGGGTTTTAGATGTCCAAATTACTGTTTCGGAAGAGAATTGGGATAAGATTCGGTTTCAGTCACGGAATTTTGCGGAGGCACTGCGAGAATCTCGGCAATTTGCGATGCCAGAGCATCCGTATACTTATGTTGATGCAAGTGTAAGTATTGACGGTGTGGTGTTCCCGAAAGTGGGTATCCGTAAAAAAGGGTTTATCGGTTCGCAAAATCATGTCCGTCCATCGCTGAAAATCAGACTGAATCATGTTGACAAACAGGGTGAGATTGATGGATTGACAAACCTAACATTTAATAATAATCAGCAGGATATAATGCAGGTCAGCCAGTTTATGGGATATGCGCTATTCAATGCGATCGGTTCTCCCGCGCCTCGGTGTGCGTATGCAAAGGTAACGGTGAACGGCAAAAATTTGGGGATATATTCTCATGTAGAGACTGTGCGTCCACCACTGATCAAACGTGCCTTCGGAAATGACAAAGGCACCCTCTATGAAGGGACAGTCGTTGATTTTCACAAGGAGTGGGAAAATAGTTTTGAATATAAAAGAGGCGATGACGAACGCGGTAGAAAAAAGATATTAACGTTGATTGATGTTCTTGCGGATGATCAGGTGACAGAACAGACTATCGGTGAACATGTTGATTTAGACAGCTTCTATCGGTTTTGGGCAACGGAGGGGTTACTCGGTTTTTGGGATGGGTATTCTGGGAACAATAACAACTTTTTTGCCTATTTGAATCCAGACACAGACAAATTCCATTTTTTACCGTGGGGCGCGGATTCGTTGTTTCTGAAGTATGGTATGTTTGATGCTCAGAAAGGTTCTCGCAAACCGATTTCGGTTAAGACACAAGGTTTAATTGCTCACAAACTCTATCAACTTGAGGCGGGTAGAGAACGGTATGCAAAAACGATGATGGATATTCTTGAAAATCATTGGAACGAGGTTACATTGCTTGCCGAAGTGGACAGAATTGCTGTGATGATCGAACCGCACATGATTCCTGCGCAACGTTTCATACAACAGAGAGAGAGAAGGGGTGAAGGAAGGACCGTTTCTTTTGCGGAAAAATTAGATGAAACTCGCGAGTTCATTCGTACCCGCAAAAGCGACGTTTTAGCTGAGATTACTGACGGCATGCCGATTTGGAAAAGGAGACCGAATCCGCCATTTGTTATCGGGCCTGATGGATTTAAGAATAGGTTTTTTGAGTTACCGGAAGACAATTTGTGGGGTGCTGCGCGGACAGGTGATCTTGACGGCATTAAGCGTTACCTTGCAGAAGGGGCGGATATTAATGAGCTTTCTGAACAGACACAACTATCCCCTTTGTCATGGGCAACTTTGATGGGAGAAAAAGAGGCTGCTGAAGCGCTTCTCCAACTCGGTGCAAATGTTAACGTAAGGCAAGAGGATGGGGGAACTCCTTTACATATTGCTGTATTTTTAGGGCGTGCAGAACTTGCTGAACTCCTGATCAAAGAAGGTGCTGATGTTAATGCAAAGAACCGTGGCGGTGATACCCCCGCAAGCGGTTTATATGCGCCTTGGAGTATGGTTAAATTCATGACCAGCATGTTTGGTATCAAATTGAAAGAGAAGGAGGTTGAAGCAGGTAGAGACAAAATTGCTAAGATGCTCAACGTCAACCGTTCCTCAAAACCGCAAAGAGTTGCAAATAACGTATGGGAAGCCGTGTTCATCGGTGATCTCAAAGTGGTTAGGCAGGCGATAGCCGATGGGACAGATGTAAATGCAAGGAATCCACAGTTTGGTGAACCGATGTTATCTACAGCGGCGCTGATGGGACATACAGAAATTATGACTTTCCTGCTGGAGAAGGGGGCGGATATTAATGCCCGAAATGGAGATGGCAACACAGCTTTACACGCCGCAGCATTCCTTGGGCGTGCTGATGCAGTGGAATTGCTCTTGGAGCACGGTGTAGATGCCAATATCCGAAATAATCAGGGAGGTAGTGCTATAGACAGCGCGACACTTGACTGGGGAATCACACAAGGGATATTAGAATTTCTTAAAATTGAGGTGGATGCGGCAGAAGTTAAAGCAGGTAGAGCTAAGGTTGTAAGACTTCTTACTATACATTCAAAGAATGCACCGCAATCACATAATTTGTGGAAAGCATCAGCAAATGGCGATCTTTCTGCTATCAAAAATGCTTTGGAGAATGGCTCGGATTTGAACGCTCTTGATCCACAATTTGGAATACCTCCCTTAGGATGGGCAGCAATCAACGGTCAAACGGCTGTAGTGAAATTGCTTCTTGAAAAAGGGGCGAATATCAATAATCGACATAGAGACGGTTCTACTGCGTTGCATAGCGCAGCTTTTCTTGGTCACGTTGAAACGGTAAAATTGCTTCTTGAGAAAGGGGCAGATATTAATATCCGAAAAGATGATGGTATGAGACCTATAGATGTTGCGAAAATCGACTGGGGTTTGACAGAGTTTGTGGTTGCACTTTTACAGATGAAAGTGGATGAGAAAAAAGTTAAAGCGGGCAGAGTTGAGGTGATAAAGCTGCTCTCGAATCAGAAGAAATAGGCTGTTAGCACTGTTATGGTATATTTTAGAAGGACCTGGGCACCTGCATCAGTGAGGTTAGGCAACCTCGCCTACCAGGAGGAGTATAGATTTTTGTTCAAACATAATAGAGGAGGAAACTAATGCTTAATTCGCAAACGAACCCTGAATCTGTGCAAGAAATGCTACCTCACGGCACAATGACGATGGAAGAATTTCTTGAAAACGATTTAGAGGGTTATGAGTTAATAAAGGGAGAATTAGTTCCGATACCTCCTACCTCAATAAAACAGGGTGAGATATGCTCAAACATTTGCTTTTATTTGGCAAAACATGTGCGGATACATCAGCTGGGATGTGTATATGCCCTTAGAACATCTTTCAAATTAATTGACCGAGTTGTTAAACCGGTTGTTGCATTTCTTTCACCAACCCGTTTGCCGAAAAATAAGTATATAGGATCGCCTATTCCACCTGATCTTGCAATTGAGATCGTTTCACCGTCTGATAAGCATTATGATGTTACCGAAAAGGTATTAGCCTATCTGAAGGCAGGGACGCGTCTTGTTTGGGTTATTGAACCGATTATGAAAACGGTGCTGGTCTATCGTTCTGAAACAGACTGTACGCTGCTAAACTATGAAGACACACTGACAGGTGAGGATGTCGTTGAAGGGTTTTCGTGTCCAGTGGCGGAACTTTTTGAGTAGGTTTTGAAGTAAAACGAAATAAGTTACGACAAACATTAAAAATAAGTTGTTAATTTTTCTGCGATGTGCTAAAATGTTCTCTACTTCGGTTTATGAGAGGTTCCAGTGTAGTCGGTTGCACTCGGTTTTTCCAATGATTTCATTCTAAATTTATAGTCGGTTGTGCTTAACTTCGCAATATTGTTTTTAATGGATACTATCAAAATATATCCAGAGGAATTTTTGTCCTATGAACTTTAAGGAATGTGAACGAAACCTATCAGAACGGTTTGATGTCCTTGCAAAGCGCGAAGATAATTGGGATGGATACGATTCAAAAAAACCAACTAAGTTAACCTTAGTTCGTGCGGAGAATCTTATAGGCGAATTGTTCTATTCTATTATTTCTGCGGGGCATCCGTGGACTACCCCGTTCATCTCCAGTGATGAAGATGGTAATGTAACTGCCGAATGGTACGAAGAAGAGCGGCAACTACATATTCAGATTGGAGAAGATGAAGCTGAGTATATCCAGGTCTGGGGAACAAATATTGACACAGAAATGCACGTTGATTTTCTAAGACGGGCTGATTATCTAACGCTTTGGCAATGGTTGTTTGATGGATAAAAATAACTTCGTACGGGACGATGAGGTGCTCTATCGAAGTGTGTGAGGAAAATATGGTGAAGAGTACTCTTACAATAATGGAAAACTCGAAATTAGTAGTGAAGCCTTTCGCGATAGAGAAAGAAAACCATCCGTAGATAGAGCAGAGTTAAAGGAATTTAATCCCTCTTTGTCTAAAAGAAACGACACAGATGGCATCGTTAGTCTTATTACTGCTGATGTCCGCGCAATAGGAGAAGTGAAAACAGAAATTAAAGGTGAAGATGTTGTTAAAGGGTTTTCGTGTGCAGTGGTGGAACTTTTTGAGTAGATTTTGAAGAACACGAAATAAATTGCAACAAACATTAAAAATAAGTTGTTAATTTTTCTGCGATGTGATAAAATATTTTCCACGTCAGTTTTTGAAAGGGGCCAGTGCACTCGGTTTTTCCAACGATTTCATTCTTAAGTGTATGTAGCAGGTGATTGTGATCAACCCCAGAATATTGTTTTTAAAGGTTACTATTAAATATATTTCAGAGAAACTTTGTTCTATGAACATGCGGTCAATTGAGGTTCTTAACCTATGAACTTTAAGGAATTTGAAAGAGTAGAATATAAACATAACATCTTATTTGAGGTGCTATTTCAGGCACGTTTTCCTGAAATTCTTAGGATTTCGCAGGAGGCACCTGTTAAATTTCAAGATATTATAAGAAAAGAAGGTTACCCGGAACTCGTTTCGGATATTCCTCTCTTACCATCTGATATGCCTAAGGAGTTAAAAGAAGCAGTATCTACAGCTAAAGTATTCCGTTTCTTTTCTAAAGAAAAAGACTGGGAAGTATCTTTGGCACAAAATTTTCTCGCTCTTACTTGCCACGGAAATTACAAAAATTACGGAAACTTTAGAGAAAAATTAGAAAAGGTTTTGCGAATATTCGGTAATATCTATGAACCCTCTTATTTTACTCGGATTGGTATCAGACATAGAAATATAGTAAATAAAGTTTCGTTCCCAAATGCAGAACAGAAAGTTGAGACTTTTATACCGGAACACATCTTTCCGGAATTAACGACACCTATAGTAACAGATATTGAATCTTTACAAAAAAAATCTCAATTCAATGATGATAACACCAAGGCAACTGTGCTTCATATTTTGGCTCAGATATCTGGAAAATTTGGACAGAAGCAGTTGACTAATGAAAAATCATATATCATTGATATAGACTGCTTTTCTGAAAGCGAAACAGAAGGAATAAAAAATGTCCTTAACATTTGTGATACATTCAAGCAGGTCAATTGGAACATCTTCCAGTGGAGCATCACAGAGGATTTACGTGATGCCATGGGAGGATCCAAGTCTTGAAGATACTAATATTCTACGTATGAGTTCGGGTCCTGAACTTTCTAACAGAACTATAGGGTTAGATAAGGACCGTCTGCAATATAGTGTAAAAGATATTTTTTATACTAATGCACCAACTTTTGATCGGGAAGGATGGATAATTGCAGACATTGAACGAAAAAAATCCTACGAGACAAGTATTCAATTTAGACCAGGACATGAAGCATTAGAACAATTTTCTGTTCTGGTTGAAAAACAAGACAATTGGAATAGGAATCAACCAACAAAAACAATCCTATTAACCTCAGATCATATAAAAAATCGTATGGAAGGATTTTTAGATTCTGCGAGACATTCATGGTTTAATCCTTCTATTTTCAATGATTTACCATTTCACATAAATGATTCATTCTATGCTGACATTACTATGCTGTTGGAAGGTGTCAGAATTTTTGAAATGGAGGAACCTACAACTGCAAATATAATAAGAAATGACTTTTATAAGACAATTATTTTATCTCGGCAAAAACGTAAAATATTAGAACGACTTTCCGTGATAGCACAAAGGGAAGATAACTGGGATGGATATGACTCAAAAAAACCAACCGAGTTAACCATAAAACGCGCGAGACATTTTATAGAAGAATTGTTAGAAAATGATGTCATTTCTGCCAGACTCCTGCAGCTTGAACCATTCATCTGTAGCGATGAAGATGGCTATATAACCATTGAATGCTATAAAGAAAAACGATCTTTATGTTTCGACATACAAGAAAATGAAACCACGTATACAAAAATAGAGAAGGCAAGTGCTAATACGATGACACAAACAGGTCCTTTTAACCAAGATAATTATCTGCCGCTTTTGGAATGGTTTCTTGATGAATAAATATGACTTTGTAAGAAACGATGAAGAACTTTATCGACACTATTCTTACGATAGCGAAACAAAAACCAAAATTAATAACAAGGCTTTTTTAGACAGAAATGACGAACCCTCTGTAGATCGGGCGAAACTCAGAGGATTTAAACCTGCTTCATCTAAACGGCCTGACCGTGACACAGATGGTATCGTTAGTCTCATCGCTGGTGAAATCCGCGGAATACAAATAGATAATCACACTGTAGATGTTATTTATGATCCCCTTCCAGAGAACCCTGAGCGTTCACTTCCAGAGAACCCCGCACATTCACTAATTATTGTAACACCCAAATGCGATCTCTCTAAGTCCAAACGAAAGCAAGCATTTAGCACGCTACGGCGTTCGCTTGTTCTACTTTCAACTGTAAAATTAGTACCACAAGAAATTTAGAGGAATATCAAAGAAAGGCAGATACAGAGATCTGTCCTTACATATTTAAAGTGGTTTGGAATTCTTGTCTATCCTATGCTATGAAGTGGAATTAGTCCTTACTGTGGATGTCACAAGAAATAGGTTTATACTTATTCCAGAAAAAGATTGAAGTTGTCCCCCAATACAAATAGAGGAGAAAATGCGAATGGCAAAACTGATAAACTACACTGACATATTAGAAACAGGTGATAGCGGTATTTACGACATCCAGACGCACGCTGCTGGCCCCGAAGGCAGTCTGCCACTTACAGCAGAGATGCTCCTGAACCGACCAAGCGGAGATATTTTTGGCTTGAGCCACAATACTGCAATGGGGTGGGCACCGACAGAACTGCGGCGAGAAGAGTTTTTAATTCTCAGCACACAAGGCGGTATCCGCGCGCCCGATGGGAGTCCTATTGCACTTGGGTATCACACAGGACATTGGGAGGTGGGTCTCTTGATGCAGGCGGTGGCGCATGAGCTTAAAAAACTTGCGACAATTCCGTTTGCCGGCTACTGTTCCGACCCGTGTGATGGTCGGACGCAAGGCACTGTCGGTATGATGGATAGCCTCGCCTATCGTAACGATGCAGCACAGATTTTCCGCCGACTTATCCGTTCTTTACCGACGCGAAAGGGAGTTGTTGGTGTTGCCACATGCGATAAAGGATTGCCTGCAATGATGATGGCACTCGCCTCAATACGCGAATTGCCTGCTGTGCTTGTGCCGGGAGGAGTCACGTTGCCACCGACTACAGGAGAAGATGCAGGGAAAATCCAAACGATCGGCGCGCGTTTCGCACACGGTGAGATTAGTCTGCAAGATGCAGCAGATATGGGATGCCGGGCATGCGCTACCCCCGGTGGTGGCTGTCAATTCTTGGGAACCGCGGCAACTTCACAGGTTGTCGGTGAAGCGTTGGGAATGAGTTTGACACATACAGCGTTGGCACCGTCTGGGCAGAATATATGGTCGGATATGGGATTGCGTTCGGCGCGCTCAGTGGTTAATTTAGCCGCGAAGGGTTTGACGATGAAGGATATTGTTACACCAGAGGCTATTCGGAATGCGATGGTCGTGCATGCAGCATTCGGTGGGTCAACTAACTTGCTATTACACATTCCTGCGATTGCGCATGCTGCTGGACTTGAACGCCCAACAGTAGATGACTGGACTAAGGTCAATCAGCAGGTTCCACGCCTCGTTGATGTGCTACCGAATGGACCGGTCGGACATCCGACAGTCCGTGTCTTCTTAGCTGGCGGTGTGCCAGAAGTGATGCTGCATTTACGCAAATTAGGGGGACTCCTTAACGAAGATGTGTTGACAGTGACAGGCGAATCTCTCGGTAGCAACCTTGATTGGTGGGAAACTTCTGAACGGAGACAGCGCGTACGCGAATTGCTTGAAAAACAGGATAACGTTGCACCTGATGAAGTGATTTTGAGTCCGGATATGGCAAAGGCAGCAGGATTAACAAGCACTGTCACGTTTCCACGTGGCAACCTTGCACCAGAAGGGTCTGTTATTAAAAGTACAGCGATTGATCCGAGCGTTGTTGATGCTGATGGTATGTATCGGATGACAGGACCGGCGCGTGTGTTTGTTCGGGAGTCTGATGCAATACAGACACTCAAAGGTCAAGGTGAGAATAATATGAAACCCGGAGACATCATGGTGTTGTGTTGTCGTGGCCCGCAAGGCACAGGCATGGAGGAGGTATATCAAGTTACATCGGCACTCAAACATCTGTCATTTGGGAAACATATTGCCTTGATTACGGATGCGCGATTTTCGGGGGTTTCAACCGGTGCATGTATCGGACATGTTGGACCGGAGGCACTTGCGGGTGGACCTATCGGGAAAGTGCTTGATGGTGACATAATTCGGATAGAGATAGACACTCGGCAGTTAGTCGGGAGCATTGATCTGATAGGACATGGTAGTGATCAGTTTGGTGCGGCAGCGGGTGAACGCGTGTTAGCAGAACGGCAACCGCGAGAGGACCTTTCCTCTGATGAGGCGTTGCCTGACGACACACGACTGTGGGCTGCGTTGCAATCTGTTGGTGGCGGCACATGGGGTGGTTGTGTCTACGATGTAGACGCTATTCTGAATGCATTGAAATAGGAACAATTTTGGCGAAATTGCCATGAAAAAATTGAAATATTGGACGCCACCAATTCTTTACATGGCATTTATTTTTGTGATTTCGTCTATGGAGCAACCACCTGATCCAATGCCGAAGTTTGAGTGGCTGCCGATTGATAAAATCTACCATTTCATAATATATGGCATTCTTAGTGTGTTGTTGGCTATAGCGTTTGTGAATGCTCCGCCGAAGTGGTTACCTACAGGTTGGTTATGGGGAACTGCTGCTCTCATCTCAATTCTCTACGGTGCAAGCGATGAATTGCATCAGATGTTTGTCCCCGGCAGATTCGCAACGCTGGCAGATTGGATTTCTGATGTCCTTGGCGCAATGGCGGGTGTGGTAGGCGTTTATTTTTATTATAAAAAAAAGAATAGTTGATTTCCATATATCAAGAAGGAATTAATATATGCATCCACTTATTGACTTGAAAGTACCAAAAAGTTCTATTGCTATCCACTGGTTTGAGCAGAGTAGTTTCGCTCTGAAAGATTCGGATGGCACTATTATTCTAATTGACCCTTATTTTCCACGGAACCGTCCTTCGGACCGCTTTATCCATACCGAACCTCCCTTAGATGAGTCGGAGTTGCCAACCGATTTTGTGCTATTGACACACGCACATGGCGATCATACGTGTCCAGAATCTATACGCCGAATTTGGGAAACCTCTAATGCGACACGATTTATCGGACCGGAGGAGAGTGTGCGCCAAATTACATCAGAAACAGATGTTGCCGCTGATAACCTTTCAGAGATAAGTGCAGGAGGATCGGCAAAACTAAACAATCTCACTGTGCATGCCGTTTATGCGAAACCGCCAGCAGGTGACCCATCTGCTGACATAGGTCCTCCCGATGTTACGCATTTGGGATATATTGTCAAAAGCGATGGTGTGACGCTTTACTTTAGCGGCGATCCGATCAATAACTTTGCGGAACATGACGATCTGATTTCGGCAGTAGCAGCGTATAAGCCGGATATCGGTTTCCTGACAAATCACCCGACTGAGGGTGAGTTTCCGTTTTACGATGGATGCGTCAAAATGGCGACGCGTATCGGGTTAAAGCATGCGGTACCGGTGCATCGTGCGTGTTTTGTTACTCGTGATTATGATCCAAAGGAATGGGGATCAAACTTTTCCGCGGACGGTCCTGAACCGTTGATTATTGAGAGAAACACACATATTATTTATTCATCATGAAAATAATTGGAATATGATATAATCAATACAATAATCAACGATGCGTACAACACATCCACAAGAAATACGAGTCTACAAGTAGGTAACACAATCGTTCTTTTACTCTGTGATGGTGACAAATCATCACAAACACGAGATATTGAACGTGCAAAAACTTATTGGTTAGAATATAAGAGAGAACATCTATGAGAAAAATGAGAACGTGGCGTGAATGTCTCATTGAGCGGATTGCCAACCGCGAAAGGGCAATTGGCTATTTACAAGCAATTCTTGAGGACTACCAAATTTACAAGAGTCCTGCTGTAGTGTTAAAAGCCCTTCAGACGGTCGTTGAAGCACAAGGTGGTGTTGTTGAACTTGCAAAGCAGGTGGATATGGATCCACAAGTCTTTTCGAAAATGTTATCCAACAAGGATATGCCTCTGATTGACACACTTGGGATTGTACCTAAGGCACTTGGATATCAACTTTCAATTCAACCGATAGAATCTGAAAACCCGAATCTCGAGACTTATACTGATGCTTTTGAGGATTAAAACACATCAACACATGTGGCAGAAATTCAATAGATTAACAACAATGGTTAAAGTGAAATGCCTCCGAAATAGCAGAGTGAAGCAAGAAATTGAAATAAGCGAAAAAATCAAAGTTGATACATAACATTTAGAGGTAAAGATAAGATATGTCTCTTCAAGAACAAAAAACACCCCTTGTCGGCATTGTGATGGGGAGTGATTCCGATTTAGAAAAGATGGCTGAAGCCGCAAAGGTTTTAGAAGATTTTGAAGTGCCGTTTGAGATAACGATCTCTTCGGCGCACCGTTCACCTGAACGGACGATGGCATGGACAGAAAAGATTAAAGCGGAAGGTGGTAAAGTCATTATCGCCGGTGCGGGACGGGCAGCACATCTGGCAGGTGTTATTGCTGCACATACAACACTCCCAGTGATCGGCGTGCCGGTTGATGGCGGACCACTCAATGGCGTTGATGCGTTGTATGCAACGGTGCAGATGCCTCCCGGTATTCCTGTCGGAACAATGGCGATTGGGTCAGGTGGTGCAAGAAATGCAGGCATTTTCGCAGTGCAGATTCTGGCACTTGAATTCCCAGAATTGGAAGCAAAGCTACAAGCTTATAAAAAGAAGATGAGTGATGGGGTTGCGGAAAAAGCGGCGCGTCTGCAAGAAGTAGGTTATGAGAACTATTAGATGTTGTAGGAAAGAGCATTATGGAAACTGAAGAAAATGGACAGTGGGAAAACGATACGGAACTCTTTGATATGATGGAGGAGCAGTTATATGCTGCTGTAATTTCGGATGCGTTGGATGCATCTGGATTCCGTGAGCAAGCGTTGCGGCATACTATCCGTCCGTTGCTTCCTGAAACGGTTGTCGTTGGTCGGGCAATGCCTGTGCTGTGTCTGGATGTCTATGAGGTCCCCAATGAACCGTATCAACAGGAAATTGCAGCGGTGGATAGTCTAAAACAGAATGATGTCCTCGTCTGCTCAACGAATGGCAGCACTCGGATCTGCTTTTGGGGAGAACTTCTTTCAACGGCGGCACGGGCGCGCGGCGCGCGTGCCGCCGTTATTGATGGATTTATCCGTGATGCGCGTCAGATCATGGCGATGCGATTCCCCATATTTACAACCGGGATAACGCCTGTAGATTCTAATGGGCGCGGTGAGGTAGTTGCGTACAACGTCCCGATTGAATGTGGTGGTGTACTGGTGAATCCTGGCGATATTGTGTTCGGTGATGCAGATGGTGTAGTTATTATCCCACAGGCGGTGGAAACGAAGGTGATTGCAGCTGCGTTGGAAAAAGTGAGCGGTGAAAACCGTACCCGTGATGCACTTAGGGAGGGGGCAACCCTTCGGGAAGTTTACGATAAATATGGAATTCTATAACGACATTTGGAATCCATTCTTATTTATGACGGCACACGGCGTGTGCCTACTACCTTTAAGGAGAGATAGATGATTTACGAGTTGCGGACATACCAAGTCGTGCCAGGAAAGATGAAGAATCTGAATGACCGATTTGCAAATATCACGTTGTCGTTGTTTGAAAAGTATAATATAAAGGTTATCGGTTTTTGGGAAACCGTTATTGGCGAGGCGACGACAACGGAGTTGGTTTATCTGCTTGCTTTTGAGGATTTGGGGCACTACCAGCGTGCATGGGATGCGTTCATCGTGGACCCTGAATGGCAAGCGGCGAAACGACTGACAGAAGTTGGCGGTCCTTTAGTTAACGTGGTGAGTAATAAGATTCTTGAACCGACAGATTATTCACCGTTGCAGTAAAGAGAATCCAAATAACTATTTAGCGCAAGATAGCGAGTTTGCCTACCTTTTCAACCTTGCTATCGTTAGTTTGGGCAATAATGCGATAGAGATATACGCCATTGGCACATCGCACCCCTGTCTCATCCTTTCCATCCCAATAGGTTTCATTGTTCCCTCTATTCGCGCTTGCATCTGTGATCGTTCGAATTAGTCTACCACTTACCGTATATATTTTGATGGTGACCTTATCTGACGGTTGCGCCAGGTGATAAGTGAAAAAAGTTTTGCCATCTTCTGTGGGATTCGGGACATTGAAGACTTCACTGAGCGTAACCACCTCATCCAAGGTGAAGATTGCTTCGAGTTCAGTTGTGTTTTCACTTGTATCTGCAGCGGTTACCTGTAGTCGATAGGTGCCATTTGGCAGGTCGGGTGCGAAACTGAAATTTGCAATTTCCGGACTATCCGCGTCAAATTCCCATTTTGCCATATCAAATTCGCGATAGCGCTGTGTTACATCACTCACATCTAACTTGTTAAATGTAATGTTAAGGAGAGTGCCATCAAGTGCCGTTTCATCTGTAACCTGAATTTCACAGCGGGGTTGTTGGGTGATGCGGTTTTTGCCCATATTTTTCAGTTCGCCCAACGAATTAGCGTCAGAAACCTCTCCAACAAGGACTTCATCGTTAACAAGAACTTCAACGACAGGCGGGGTAATGTCGGGCATGTCGATGACAACGAATCGGGTTTGGATTTTCTCTGCTTTTCCACCGATTGCATTTCCATTAAAATCGCGTGCTTCAATTTCAAAAGCGTACTCGCCGGGAAAGAGAATAGGTTCGTAGTCGATTGGAACAGTATTAACGTTTTTGGGGTTTCGGAGAACATAGTCGGAGATTGGTTTAAGAGGTTTTCCGTTATCCCCTCTACGAATAATCAGTGTATTTAGGTTTACACCATCGGCATCCTCAAGTAAGATAGAAATAAGTGGACGTGGTGCGATAACACTACCGGTTTGCGGTTGGACACCATCTATCCATAGATTGAAAGTAGGGGGTTGTACATCATCACTGCTCATTAGGGTGAAAGGCATAAGTTCGGTTGTTTGTGCGGTAATAGTGCCGACCAGTGCGCTACTGAATTTAATTTTATCTCCGAATTGAAAGGGTTCAGAACCCGTTGTGACAAGTATCTCAAAACCGAGCTGATCGACAAATTCGCTCTTGTTAACTTCTCCACGCACAGGAGCTTCATTCGACAACAAAAACGGTTGCCCTGTTTTGTCGCGAAGTTGGTAAAAGTCAGAGGATAAAAAAAAGAGGAACCAATCTCCCACGGCAAACTCTTTCTTGAGGCCGATTCTTGGGATAACAGTCGCTGTGCCGTTGCCGATATTTTGATTGCGTGTCCCTTTTAAGTAAGTTGCACCTTCTGAGTAATCGGTTTCAAATATGAGAATATCTGCGAATTCAAAGGGAACGATGGAGATTCCGTCCTCAAGTTCTGGTGCTATCCATTTTTTGGGGATAGTGAATTCAATACCGTAATTTTCTTCTCGAAATGGGAGGTCAAGTTGTCCATGTGTAGCTAATTTCTCAAAATGGGGAAAATGTTTCACTTTTAGATATACTTCGTATTGGGTGGAGTCCAAAAACAGAATAATCCACATACCAGCCGGTGTCGACTCCGGGCTGATTTTGATGTTTTCAATCGGGAGCGGTTGTTTATTCGCGTTTTGCAATTCGGTAGGTGTCACATAGTTCTCAAGCTGAAATATTGGCCCCTCATCTTCAGGGTGTGGTTTATCATTTTCAATGGTATAACTAACTTGCGATGGGAGTTTTTCCCATTTTTGGTAAGTGGCGTGCCATGCATAAATGCTGAGTTTTTCTGCTTCTTCAATCAAAGCTGCTCTGAATTCTTTGCTGTCCTCCTGCCACGGTGTATTTTCTCTCACAATATCTTCCAAACCGCTGATATCAAAACGTAGTTTGAGAGTTGCGTGTTTCTTCAGAATAACATCGGATGTTCGGAAAGATACTTCGTACTGTTGTATACTTTCTGCACCGGTACGAAGCAAACCTTTCCGAAGCGCAGCTGTCCGCGGAATCGCGGCAAATTGAAGCGATGGTTGTGTTAAGGTTGATGGAACGCTTGAAGAAATATTTAGCGGCACCCGGACATCTTGTACCGCTGCTGCTTCAGCAGGAATGTCAAAGTCAAAAACCCTATCAAGGCTAAAAGCTTCTAAAGGTTTGGATGACTCGTAGAAGAATTCGTTAACAACAAAAGTGATGTTAAGTTTATTATCAAATTCGTCTGGTTCTGGTACATTACCATTGATTTCATCCGTGGTATCTACTTCTGGGTCAGCCAGAACAAAAATTTTACGGGCACCGGTAGCGAGGTTTTCTGCTAACTTAAGTGTGGCAACGGTTCGCTGTAAGACAGTATCGCCTTCTTGCCAGTCATCAGGCTGGAGTGTAACGCTGCCTAATATATCTGCACCTTCGTCAATTTGGAGATCGCCGCCTACATCGGGGTTGTCTTCTGAAAAGATAACAACAACATCTGTTTTAACTGTTCTTTCCCCATCGTTGATAAGTTCGGCAATGATGTGATATTTTCCTGTCTCTTCATCAAAAGCATAGCGAATCGGTGCGTGACTTTTTCCATCCGTGGCAATGACAATGTTTGCTCCCTTTGGCGCTTCAACGTTTATCCGTCTATTTGGTGATGGATACGAAACTTCTAAGCCGCTGGTATCGGTAACGGTGATTCGATATCGCACATCTTTTCCGCCAAGTGGCAAGGGGATAGGTGTTTGGATTTTGTACCACTGTCCGCCAGGTACTAATTCATTGGTACCGCGGGGAGGCTCAGTTTTGACCATAGGAACGAGATGATCCTTATAATCATTTGTATTATCCCACAAGACCTCTATGGAACGAATGCCTTTTTCACCCCCCAAATCATCTAAAATAAGTGCTTGGATATTGAGCGTATGGGTATCTATAGCATCCAATTCTTCACGCACATCCGCAATAATCGGTGTATCTACCCAAAATGTTGCGCCGCCTGTAGCAGCTCGTTTATCATCATGAGCAAACAGTTGTACGTAACCTCTGCCGGATAAGGCTTTGGGAGGAACAGCTATCTGCATTTTTCCGTATTTCCCTTGCCACACTCTGCGTTCAATTCGTGGGATAATCTCATTTCCAAGTTTGTCGTCGAAGTGATTTTGGAAGATGGCTGAGACGATAAATTTATTCGTGTTGAAATTTTCTGCTCTCCACCACACATTGTCAGCGTCATAGGTGCCAACTTCATTGTCCGATATAACAATCTGCTTGCTGGCATTAAGCGCTATATCCTCCAATTCAACTTGTATATCAAGGGTCGGCAGTGCCAATTGTGTTGCGGGATCACCAAAAAGGATGTATTGTTCTGCTCCGTAAACCCAATTCCTGTTGGTGATTCTCGTGATGAATCTGATTTTAGCATCTGTCACGATTTTGCCGATACTTGGCGGTACTGCGGCGATTTCAAGTCCCCCTTGTTTTGCCTCAAAAGGTTCGCGTACAAACATAGCGGTGAAGAGGTCTTTATCAAATTCGGCGTTTGCTGCAGCATAAGTCAATCGTGTTGCGGTAAGCGATGCAATAGCACCGTATCTGCCCATGAGAAGTTGTTCGCTGAGGCTATGTGATCCGAATTCTTGCGGTTTATCAAATTTTCCATTCAAACATGTTGTGGACACAACAAATGGGAGGTAACGATTACGCAAATTGGGGACATCATCAATGTGAAAGATTGCCTCATCTGCCCATGTATGCCTTCCACCGTGTCCGGCATATTCAATCACCAATGCACCCTCATTGAATGCTTGCAGGATAAGTTTTTTTGTTTCCGGGACGTAGTACTCTTTTTCTTTGAGTCGGACTTTTCTGAGATAAATTTGTTTTGTGTGATAAGCCACAGGGATGGTTTCTTGTATCAGATTGTCTCGAGAAATTTCAAAAGTCTCATCATTAGGGTTGTTCAATTCGTCATCTGCTACCTGGACGAGTGTCCCTTGCCACGGCCCAATTTTGGGGTTGGCTTCATAGTCGATAATCTTTTTGATCATTCCTGTAAGTTCGTTAGGTGTTTGTACTGATAACCGTCCGATGAACATATCGGGGAGTGCGTCATCGCCGACTATGTTAACAAACCTTTGATCCATGGCGGTTTCGCCCCCTTCCGGTGACCATCCATGGTAGGTAGGGACAAAAATCGGGTAAAAGTTGGACGTTGGATAGCGTTTGTTGTTAATTTGTTTATAGTCATAATGTGCGTCCCCGACGAGCAGCACATAAGTAGGGGCTGGCGCTTGCCACGTTTGATATGCAATCCGCAAAAATGTCCGGATAGCAAGCGGATCGAAAAGCCCGTTGCCAAATTCATCGTAGATTTCATCTATATCCACAACTTTGACCGTTAACCCTTGTGAACGTCTAAAATCAACTAAAGGTTGGACGCTTTCTAAAAACGTCTTATGTGTAATCACGACATAATCGACTTGTGTTGTGGGATTTCGCAAAGTGCTTGGTGGAACTTCAGTAAGTACATTGACGCTTCGATAACGATTGTTAGCAATAACAAAATACCTGGTGTAGAGTGTTGTATCATCCTCAAACAGAATTTGGTAGGCGTTGCTACTGCCGGTTACCTTTCCGTCTACAAGTTTTGCTGCTAAACCGCTCGAATTCAGCGTATAAACATCTATTGCCTCGTTGGAAAAGTTGGTTACTTTAAAGTGTGTTTTTCCGCTAACCTCTGGTTCTGTTTCTGAGTTAAACTCAAGTTGGTCTGATTTTGCGCGAAAATTGTGCCAATATTCAAATTCATACCAATCCAGATAGAAGTCGAAAGAGCCTTCAGGCGTATCATTGGTATCAAGTGCATCAATTCGTAGTTCATTTTGCTGATCGTGGTGGATTCGGTTCTGCGGGATATCGCGTGTGGCAAGGGGGCCCTCCTGCCGCAACCATTCTTCTGCGCGCCCAAGTTGCTTACCATTGAATATGATTTCAGCTTTATGTTTTGCTGCATTTCTACGCGATGCCCCCTGGAATTTTACATGAAGTTCAGCATCTCGTTCAAAATTATAGCGTGGTACAGCACCTGGTAGCTCAACCGGAAATTTTTTCGTCCTTATACCCGAACCGTCGCCTCTGAAACCTCTCCAAAAATAGTGATCCGCCAATTCGGCTCTTACACTCCATCCATCAAGCGGGTCGTGAAGAAAGTCTTCCTCAAACCGCAATCTTGTTAAAAAAGCAGTTGGAGGCGTGATATTCTGGGTAACAGGTGCAGCAGACCGTGTGCCGATACGGAATGTGTTCTCTACTACCGCGCGCTCTGTGTTTTTGGGAACAAAACTAAACCAATAGAAGTTAGTATCTGTGAATTTGTTGCTAATCAGCGCGCGTGCATAAAATACTATCATATCTCCCGGATCAAGCGTTTCATTTTGGTTTTCGTCAAAAACATAGAACCCCTGTTCTTGCCCAATTGTTTCTATCCGAATGCTGTCTAAATCAATAGTTTCAGGTATAATATCAGATGATCTGAGTTTGTTGTAAGTGATGCGATACATAGTAGTTGCTGTAATAGGTATTTTAAAACGTCTCCGATTAGAGGCTGGGGCAGCAGGTGCAGCTGGAGGCAGCGGACGGGACGTTCCACGTGCTCTTTGGCGCCAAGAGGATGCTTGGGCGTTGTTAATTAGCATCGTTTGATACAGCTTTTCGTAAGCAGCACTATCAAGAGAATGAGAGAGTAAAGATTTAGAAGCAGTTGTCGGAGCACCGTAAAAATCGATACGGAATGTTATGTCTTCGGTAATTTTTATCTGTTGTGTTGTGCTGTTGTATTGTACCGGATGAATGTGTAATGCCCCAATGCGTTGTGATCGGACAAAACCGACAGGGACCGCCTCTACCATTTCAGCAGGATATAGGATAGATGTTTCAGACTCAATAGTTTGAGTGGAGTCATCTCTTTGCTGTGCCTCTGGAAAAAAGGGATCGATTATCTGATTTGTGATTAGCGGCAGTTCTATTTTTTTGAAGGTGCTCTGTTTTTGTAGCACTGTTGCGGTTACACTGCTCACTGAAGGCAAACCAATTTGAACGGTATAGACAGGGAGCTTCGGTTTTCCCGTTTCGGTTGTCCATGATGCACCATCAAATCCGATATGTGTTGCGGCGTTTCCGTTCTGTAGTTGTTTTTGTATTTTAAGTCTGGGGAGTTGGAAGCGCAAGATAAGGAAATGTGATGATGATTGTATAACCTGCAGCGGATTTTCGGTGTGTCCTGTGTGGGTGCTATTTATCAATCCTGGATTTTGTACGGTATTAAAATTAGAGTTGCAAAACCCATTCACGTTGAGTTCGGTATATACCACACCGATCATAAAACAGGTTAAAAACAGAGAAAACAGAAAACGTTTTGTCATAGTTGAGAACTCGCTAATTGTGTTGCTGCTGCTAATGCGGCGATAAGACTTGTTTCGCTTGCAGTCCCTTGTCCAGCAATATCAAACGCCGTGCCGTGGTCAACGCTTGTACGGACAATGGGTAAACCTAATGTGATATTCACGACCTGTCCAAATCCAATTAGTTTTATCGGGATATTGCCTTGGTCGTGGTACATTGCGATGACAGCATCCCACTCACCACGGAGTACCTTTTTGAAAAGCGTATCTGCAGGTAGGGGGCCATCAACTTGGAAACCTGCTGCGTGTGCCTGCCGAATTGCTGGCTTAATATAAATTTCTTCCTCTGAACCGAACATACCCTCTTCCCCTGCATGTGGATTTAATCCTGCTACAACCAACCGTGGATCCCTAATACCAAACTGAATAAGCGCGTCATGTGTAATTTGAATGACATCGCTTATTCTTTTCACTGAAAGTTGTTGTGAAACTTCAGCAATCGGAATATGAGTTGTGACAAAGGAGACAGTGAGATTTTCTATACGGTTAGTTGATTCACAAGAGTTTTTCTTCTCTTTTTTTAAATCAACACTGAATCCTGCTTCAAATTGAGGGGAGGTATCCCACGTTTTGAGCATCATAACAGATTTTTCGGTTTGTGTCAAGCTGGTGAGCATCTCAGTATGACCGGGAAATGGGGAACCAGCGCGTTGAATTGATGCTTTACAAATTGGAGCGGTTGTGATCCCATCCAGCATGCCATCGAGCGTAAGTTTCACTGCTGTTTCAATCGCCTTAATTGCAGCTGAGCCGCAGCGAGCATCTATTGTTCCATGTGAAAAGTTTTCAGGTGTCAGCGAACTTGATTCAAGCACATCAATCCTGCCATGCGTTGCGGTAGTGTGTTTTAGTGAATGAATAGCGGCGACTTTGGGTAAAACGTCTTTTGAGGGGACAAATCTGAGTGCGTGCTGAATTATTGCCGCACTGCCGATAATTATCGGTTGGCATATTTGATAGACGTTTTTGTGGGTAAGTGCTTTAACGATGATTTCAGGGCCGATGCCTGCAGCATCACCCATCGTTATTCCGATACGTGGCAACATTTTGATTTAGTGTGTGGTACGGAGAATAAATTAAATTATGCCAAACCTACTCAACAAGGCGATATAGTGTTGCCGCACGGGTTTTAGACACATTGCCTGTCGGTATTTCAAGAACCTCGTAAGTTAATTCCTTTGCATCCTCTGTAGGAAGCGGATCCGAAATTATTGTAATACGGTCACCAACCTTGAGTGCTTTGCCAGCTTTTGCCGGGTTCATGTTGACTAAAACCTTGCCTCGGCTACACAATGTATTTGCTGTTGCTCTGCGCTTGACGAGTCGTGAAATTTGGAGAAATTTGTCTATTCGCATTGCTTGTGTTATCCAAAGTTCTCGTTTTGTACACGTTTTCTCAGTTTCCAGTCTGTCCGATTGCGTCTGGGTTCTGTAACGTTGCATCGTCTGCAGCAGGTGCAATTCCATCAGGTTCGTCTTCAGTCTCTTTTTTGAGTGCTAATTCCAAAACCTGCGTGATGTCGTTAACCTGATGCCATCGGATTTTTTCCCGTATTTCATTTGGAACATCCGCAAGGTCTTTCTCATTGTCCTCTGGCATAATGATGTCAACGATTCCGTTTCGGTACGCTGCGAGTGATTTTTCTTTCAGTCCACCGATAGGAAGGACATGTCCACGGAGGGTAATTTCGCCTGTCATTGCGACATCTTTACGTACCTTTTTCCCTGTGATGGCACTGAGGATCGCTGTTGCGACAGTGATACCGGCTGATGGTCCGTCTTTTGGAACTGCCCCCTCAGGAATATGGATATGAATATCATGTTTCTCAAAAGTATCTTTAGGAATATCAAAATGTTTTGCCCGTGATCGGAGATAAGCCACGGCTGTTTGGACAGATTCCCGCATGACCTCTTGGAGTTGTCCAGTCATATCCAATTTTCCTTCACCCGGCATGAGCGTTGCCTCAACGGAGACAATATCGCCGCCGACTTGTGTCCAGACCATTCCTGTTGAAACACCGACTTCATCATGTTCTTGCGCTTTGGTGCGTGTCCACTTTGGCGGTCCGAGGTAGTCACTTAAATTGAGTGCTGTAACCTTGACTTTCAGATCTGGTGTATCATCAGTCACAATCTGCTTTGCAATTTTGCGGCAGATGCTGGTAACGCTGCGTTCCAAACTTCGCACCCCTGCTTCACGTGTGTATTTGTGGACTATGTCGAAAATAGCAGAATCCGCAAAGGTAATATTTTCTTCCTTTAAGCCGTGGCTTTTCAACTGCTTTGGAATCAATCCATTTGGGTGGAACGTTGCGATTTTGTGTTTCTCAAAATCGGTATACCCGGGCAGTTCAATGACTTCCATCCGGTCCTCAAGTGCGGGCGGTATTGTGATACGCGTATTTGCAGTGGTGACGAACATAACATCCGATAGATCAAATTCAACATCTAAGTAGTGGTCTCTAAAGGTTTCATTCTGTTCAGGGTCAAGGACTTCAAGGAGTGCTGATGCAGGATCACCACGCCAATCCGAACTCAGTTTGTCAATTTCGTCAAGTAGGAAGAGCGGGTTCTTCACCTTTACATCACGTAATCCTTGAATAATACGTCCTGGAATTGCTCCGATATAAGTTCTGCGGTGCCCCCGTATTTCTGCTTCATCGCGCACACCACCGAGAGACATTCTGACAAATTTTCTGCCGGTAGCGCGTGCAATAGATTTACCTAACGATGTTTTGCCAACACCTGGCGGGCCGACTAAACAGAGAATAGGTCCTTTTATCTGTTCAACCAATTTCAGGACAGCGAGGTATTCAAGGACATTTTGTTTTGGTTTATCTAACCCGTAGTGGTCTTCGTTAAGGATATTTTCTGCTTGGTCAAGTTCAATACTATTTTCAGTGCGTTCTTTCCACGGGACCGCGAGGAGCCAATCGACATAGTTACGAATTACACCGGACTCTGCGGACATAGGCGGTATTTGTGCAAGGCGGTCAAGTTCTTTGAGTGCTTTCTTTTCCGCTTCTTCTGTCATGCCAGCATTTTTGACCTGTTCGCGCAAGTCGTCAATTTCATCAATTTCATCTTCGCGACCGAGTTTTTGTTGAATAGCCTTCATCTGTTCCTGAAGGTAGAATTCACGATGGGTTTTTCTAACAGATTCTTGGACATCGTTTTGAATTTCTTCTTCCAGGTCAACCATTTCCAGGTCAGCATCAAGGAGTGCAATGACAAAATTGAGGCGTTTGATAGGATTAAGCTCTTCAAGTATCTCTTGCCGTCTGTATGGGGGAAAGTCTGCGAAACGTGCAATGTTATCTGCAAGGATACCAGGCTCTACCAAATCGCGTATGTATCTTTCCACATCGGGCAGTATACGTTTTGGATGTGCCTTGGCATAACTTTGAAAATCACTTTTCGCCTTTTTTATAAATGCAGTAGCGGCATCTGCTACACCGGTAAGTTCGGATACGATTTTAACTGCAGCCTGTAAGTAGCCCTCAACTTGTGTGCAATGTGCGACAACTGCCCGGTCAGATGTTTCTATTGCTATACGGAGTGTGCCGTCTTCTGGGTCATAAGGTTCAACAATAGTTGCCACAACCCCTACGGTGTGAAGGTCTTTTGGTTGAGGTTCAACGTCTTCCTCAAGTTCAGTTTTTTGATGAAGGAGCAAGACTTTCCAATTTGTGTTGAGTGCTGCCCGTGCAGCGAGGACACCCATTTTGCGTGCAATAGTCAACGGTGTCCAATCCATCAACCTTTGGTCAACGATCGCTTTAGTTTTTGGAAAAAAGGTCTCAAAATGTGGGGGTAAAGCGATAACGGGTAATAGAACAGCGGAATCACTTGCGAGTCTTTCAGCTTCTTGGTTCATGGTTTGCTCCTTTACGCAGTTTTGAGTGCTTCAGATGCAGTGTTAATTAATTCAGGGGGACTCTTCCCTAAAACACTATCTTCGGTTATTTGACACGCGTGCACTTCGGAAAGTGATGGTATTTGATACATGGTTTCCAGCATAATTTTTTCCATGACTGCCCGTAAACCGCGTGCTCCTGTTTCGCGTTCAATAACCTGATGTGCAATCGCTGAGAGTGCATCATCAGTTACATCAAATTGCACACCTTCATAAGCTAAAAGTTGCCGATATTGTTTGATAAGCGCGTTTTTCGGTTCGGTCAGAATTCGAATAAGCGCAGATTCATCCAATTCATGGAGGTTAGCAACGATAGGAAGTCTTCCAATCAGTTCCGGAATAAAACCGTACTTGATTAGGTCTTTTGCAGTAGTTCGCTCAAGGATTTCGTGAATTTTCTGTTTCTGTTTAGATTGAATTTCTGAACCGAAGCCGATGCTCTGTTTACCTAATCTATTCTTGATAAGGTTTTCTAACCCGATAAAAGTTCCGCCACAGATGAAGAGAACATTTTTTGTATCCACTTCTAACATTTCTTGGTGCGGATGTTTTCGTCCGCCACGAGGTGGGATACTGGCTACGGTACCTTCTAATATTTTAAGAAGTGCTTGCTGCACACCTTCACCAGAAACATCACGAGTAATAGACGGATTTTCAGATTTTCGGGTAATTTTGTCTATTTCGTCTATGTAAATAATGCCGTGTTGGGCACGTTTGACGTTCCCGTCTGCTGCTTGAACAAGTTTCAGGATGATGTTTTCTACGTCTTCGCCCACATAACCGGCTTCCGTGACGGTAGTAGCATCGGCAATGGCGAAGGGGACGTTTAGTACCTTCGCGAGGGTTTGTGCAAGCAGTGTTTTGCCTGTTCCGGTGGGACCTATCAAAAGGATATTACTTTTATCTAATTCAACATCGTCTGTGTTTTCATGCTGCAGGCGTTTATAGTGTGTATAAACAGCAACAGAAAGTATCTTTTTCGCATGTTCTTGCCCGATTACGTATTCATCAAGTTTCGCTTTAATATCTGCCGGTCCCAGAAGTAGCACAGGAGGTTCAACGTCTTCTTCATCTGGAGCCTCAGTGTCGGGAGTCGGTTCCGGTAAATCTGCTGCAGGGGAATTTCCCTGAGCGAGTACTCTATTACAATAATCGATGCATCCGTCGCATATATTCGCGTCGTCTCCCCGAAGGAGTCGCTTTACTTGGCTGTGTTCTCTCTTACAGAATGAGCAAAATACGCTACCATCAATGGATTCTGACATTCTCTCCTCCAACTTGTTAAGCGAGGGGCAGTTGTTAATCAGATAGGCATATCAGTGGAGACATGCTTTCATCTGTGTCTACTGCCGGTGGGTTACAACTGTATCAACGATACCGTATTCAAGAGCTTCTTGCGCTGTCATATAAAAATCTCGGTCGGCATCTGTTTCGATTTTTTTTATACTCTGTCCTGTGTGCTGTGCCAAAATAGAGTAAAGGCGTTCCCTTTCGCGTAAAATTTCATTTGCATGGATGCTGATATCCGCTGCTTGTCCACCAATACCACCCGCCATAGGCTGATGAATCAATGCTTTGGCATGTGGTAATGCATATCGTTTGCCAGGGGTACCAGCTGCCAATAGAACTGCCCCCATGCTGTATGCCCGTCCTAAACACCAAGTTTGCACATCTGCTTTGATATACTGCATAGTGTCGTAAATTGCTAAACCTGCCGAAACCGAACCGCCAGGTGTGTTCAGATAAAGGATAATATCTGCATCTGGGTCTTTCCCTTCAAGGAATAGCATCTGCGCTGTAATCAAATTTGCTACGGTATCATCCGCAATTGTAGAACCGATCATGATAATTCGGTCTTCAAGCAACCGAGAATAGATGTCGTAGGACCGTTCGCCTCGGTTTGTTTGTTCAACAACAAAAGGTACAAGATTCATTTTTGTGTCCGTGGGCAATGTATATTGTATGCTTGTGATATTAAATTTTATGAAACTGTTACGATCTTATTATTTTATGAAGTGAGATGTGAGGGCTATTTGCACAAACAAAAATTGGCTAACAATTTGGTTAATTTTGAGTTATCCAGTAATAATCAATGATTTCTTGGCTGATGCTTCTTGGATTAAGAACTGATAGATTTTTTCGTGTTGTAGTTGGACCCTGAAATCCTCTAATCGATTGCTTGCTTTCAACGAATCAGCATACTTTTGGGCATCCCGATTTTGCTGTTCTGCAGCGCGGCGGATCTCCCATTCTAATTCATCTTCGCTGACGTAAATACCTTCAAGATCGGCTATTTCATCAAAAATCCAATTCTGTTTTGTCTGCTGAATTACATCTCGTCTTAATTCCTCTGGCAGGGTTTCCATGTTAATTCCTGCTTCTTCGGGTGTCTGTTTTTGTGTATTTAACTGCTTATTCACGTTTTGCAAAGCTTGTTGGACATATTGCTCAACCAAGTCATCGGGAATTGTTATGTTTGTCTTTTCAATAAGCTGCTCAAGTATTTCTGTTTTTTGTTTTTCAATCTGTAAGATGCGTTCTTCTTCAACAAGATTATTCCAGATGACACCGTGCAGCTGGTTATAGGTTTCATAACCGAGGTCTTTCGCAAATTCATCGTCAAGTTCTGGTAGATATTTTTTCGTGATGGCATGAAGTGTGACATTGTATATCGCCTGCTTTCCGGCGAGTGCGGTGACTCTATGTGTTGTATCAAAATTCACCTCTATCGGTTTTGTTTCTCCAATGCGCATTTCAATAAGTCCAGCAACAAGGTCGGCGTGGAAGTCTTCCGATGTTAAGTCGATATCAATATCTTGTGCGGATTCGCTATCAAGTGCTTCACCGTCTATGGCGCATGTCCAATCTATCCGCACACAATCTGATGCTTGGACGGGTCTGTCTTCTTCAATCGGTTCAAAAGTTGCCGATTGCAGTTGTAATTGTTTGATATGAGCTTCAACATTCTCACGTGGGACGTTGATGGGTGTTTTGTCTGCTTCGATTTCTTCAAAATCCGGGAGATCAAAAGTCGGTTTTACATTGACGGTAGCAGTAAAAACAAGAGGTTGATCTTCAGTCGTTTTTAGCTGATCTAAGGGCGGGTCAAAAGTTGGTTGTGCAAGGGGTATAAGTTGTTCAGTGTACAACGCATCTTCGTAAGCAGGAAAAACAAGTTGTTTGATAACTTCTGCATTGATATGTTCTGGGAATCGAGACTTAATTATGCTTAAAGGCACTTTGCCTTTTCTGAAACCTGGTAGCGATACGTAGGCACGTAACGCTTTATAAGTTTCTTCTAACGCTTCGTTTACATCTTCCGCGGGAACTTCAATTTCTAATTTAACTTGCGTGCTATCTAAGGTTTCGACTTCAACTCTCAAGTTAGAATCTCCCTTATCAACGGGCAAAAGGTGTGTTTTGTGCTATACTTCTGCCTTAATCCATATTTCCAATAGTGATGAGGCAAGCACATCTATAAGTTGCGGAACTTCCGTGATACCGTTAGATGTAGTGGGCGAGGAGGGACTTGAACCCTCACGAGGCATAACCCCAATAGATCCTTAGTCTATCCTGTCTACCGATTCCAGCACCCGCCCTTTTTCTGAACGGATACGCTATAAAGGGATTGAACGTCCCAATTGTTCTGACTCTTATTTGATATGCTTTTGACTTGCGTGCTATTGCGTTTCGACTTCAACTCTTAGGTTAAAATCTCCCTTATCAACTGACAAAAACCTGTCTGCTGTAGTGCTCCAGCCGCTATCTTCTTATAGGACTGCGGCAAACATCTCACGTTCCAAGGACAAAGATTTATTTTACTCCATTTACGACACCTCGGTTGGACTGTGAGATGGGCGAGGAGGGACTTGAACCCTCACGAGGCGTAACCCCAATAGATCCTAAGTCTATCCTGTCTACCAATTCCAGCACCCGCCCTTTTCGGGACCGATGCGCCGTGAAGGAATCGAACCTTCAACCCTCTGATTAAGAGTCAGATGCTCTGCCAATTGAGCTAACAGCGCACGCGTCCGGAGGGATTCGAACCCCCAACTTATAGCTCCGAAGGCTATTGCTCTATCCATTGAACTACGGACGCATGTTTGAGGGTGGATGATGGGGATTGAACCCACGGCCTCCTGATCCACAGTCAGGCGCTCTACCCCTGAGCTACATCCACCACGTGCAATACACGCCTAGCAGGAGTCGAACCTGCAACCTACGGATTAGAAGTCCGTTGCTCTATCCGATTGAGCTATAGGCGCATGTGAAATCGGGGCGAGAGGATTCGAACCTCCGACCTTCTGCTCCCAAAGCAGACGCGCTAGCCGGGCTGCGCTACGCCCCGATAGTGTAAAATTCTCTTTTATTTCTCAATAAGTAATTATATTATAATACATTTTCTTGAGGATTGCAAATTAATCGTCAAATTGGGTGTGTAAATAAATATGAATAGTTTGAATAAAACTTGACTTTTTTTGAAAATGATCTAAACTATATTTTAGTAATCCTCACTCAACAGTATTAGGAAAAGATGCAAAGCAAAATCTTACAGAAATATCTCCATGAAATTAAAAACTTGCGAATAGACAGGGCACACGGTAATGCGCCTCATCAACCAGTGCTCCTGTTAGCAATTATTGAACTGATTGAGCAGGGACAGATTATCGAAAACAAAGTCTTACCTTCCCCAGGATTGATGGAGACATTTGTGAAGTATTGGACGAAAGTAACAGAACGGAAACCTAATCTTGCATTACCATTTTTCCACTTAAAGAAACGTTCATTTTGGCACTTACAACCGAATCCTGGATATGAAAATGCATTAGAAGTAGTCACTCAAATTAAAACATTTTCTCGTCTTCGTAAAATTATTACTTACGGATATTTTGATGATGATCTCTTTGTTTTACTTGGTCAATCTACGGATCGAGAGATAATCCGCCAAACAATTATCAACACCTATTTACCAGATTTCAAGCATGAGATCCAAAATCTTATTTCGGAAGAACAACAGATTGGCGAATATAGTCAGAATCTTTTACAATATGTTGAACACGAATTTTCTATTGAACTTGCCGAACCAATTGAAAAAGAAAAAAGAATTCGGCATCCGGGATTCCGTCGCGCAATCATGAGGATTTACGATTATACTTGTGCTGTCTGTAAGTTGCAAATCTTAACATTGGATGGAGAAACTGTTACTGAGGCTGCTCACATTGTTCCATTTAATGAAACAAATAATGATGATGTTCGGAACGGAATTTCGCTATGTAAACTACACCATTGGGCTTTTGACAAATACTTGATTTCCGTAGACGAGTCATATAATGTTATTGTTTCAGAATTAATGACTGAACGGGGACCAACAGAATGGATGTTAAAAACATTGTACGGTAAAGCGATACTATTGCCAGACCAAAAGGAACTTTATCCTGATCAAAGTGCTTTAGCATGGCATCGTGAGAAAATGTTGAGTCAATGACTTTTCCATGACCTACGTAATTCAATCAGTGTTTATTGTATTAAGATAATTTAACAAGTTATTAGAACGCCGAGAGGTTATTGAATTATTATTCCTCAACAAATCAGGAGTGAAATATACAAACCTACTCCCATCTCCTATAGATGTATCAGCGTACCATATCTCATCAATTCCGTCTGGAAGACCTTCGGGGTAGGCCTGCTGTATGGCATTCAATAGTTTGTAATCACTCATTAGAGCGATATCGTTGTTTTCAACGAGCAGTAGACTTGTTTTTCCATCACCTTGATATTTCTTTAGTTTCACAGCTTTCCTATTAAATAAATCCTTGACCCTGTTTGGGAGAGTATTATCACCAGGATCAAAGCGAGAGAAACGGAGCCGCTTAGATAGATCAGTGTTTTTTGTCACATAGATCGTGAAGGGAATACCAGGAACTTCATAGGGAGTATAAGGTTTGTCCACTGTTAAATTTGAACTATCTTCAAGGATCCAACTTTTGAGTGCTTCGCGAATAGCGAGCCAATCTTGTCCTGTGGTGATGGCACTTTCTTCAAACGTGATTCCTAAATAAAACGGAAGGTTAGCAAATTCTTGTTCAAGGTTTCCAACGACTTTCAAGAACCGATCAGAATTAAGACGTTGATTGGGAATTGTGTCAATACTTGTATGCTCAATTGCAAATGGTCCCGCAATAGCGTCTATGTCTGCGGTAGTCCGATTCTTCTCGTCAGGATAGAAATCAATCTGAAGGTTTGGGTAACCATGTTCTTTACGTAGAAATGTCACGAATTCATTAAGAAGTTTTCGATTTTCCATAAGATTCATATTCCATTTTTTGAAAGTAGAAATTTGAAAAAGAAATGAAGGAGCAATTCAACAACTGAACGGCTCCTTCACATTTGTCTTTAGCCTCTGGGTGGATACGGATCGTTTCCATGGCTATCAGAACGCTGAATTTTACCATCTCTACCGTGTATGAGCAATTCAGTGCCCTGGTTTCTACTAACCTGCCGTCCGTAATCTTCAGCATCTCTTTTTGTATCAAAGTGCCTTGACGCTCTAGCTGCACCGCCGCGTTTTACATCCCAGCCGCCCTTATCCGAGTTAGGAACGACATGGTGTGTTTTTCGTCCCATTTTTCTCACCGCCTTCACATATAATTATCTATTATGTGACAAAATTATAAAACATAATAAACCAATAGTCAAGAAAAAAATGAGATTTCCTCAGGATTTTGAATTTGATTTGTCTTATTTTAAGGAAATATTGTGCAATCAAATAACAGCATTCCACTGCGATCCAATTCTATTGCTGGAGCGTTAAGAACTTTATTCGCTCAAGAGACTCACATCGTGATGAATGTGTAGACAGTATGTTACGCAGAAATCAGTCTGATTCTACTGAGAACATTCGGGAGTAAACCCGTCCGACCTTTCAGAATGCTTAGTTTATTGCGGGGATCCTCTGAGATATGAATTCGGTTTAGCTGCATTGTATCCTACCTGAAGTAGCCTTCCTCAATTTTGGTATTTTCGTCTGACTTTTTATATACTAAATGGAACGTGTGTGAGATGTAAGGTTTCAACAGCGAATGCAAATGTTCATCAATTTCAGTGTCAGTAGAGAGCAGGATGACTTGATGACTAACGGCCGGAAAATAGCGTTCAACAAGAAGTTTGCGGTGACTGGTGTCCAAGCGGCCAAGGGGTGTATCCAGGATCATCGGAAGCGGTTTACCAGAGGTTTTTGCCAATCCCCACAACAGAGCAGTTGTGTAAATCTGCTTTTCACCTGCGGATAATTCTTCTTTTGAAAGCGCGCATTTGTTTGAATCATATAAGGTCACTGCAAAGGTATCTGGGTTAATTTCAACCCGACTAATTCGATCTGGTTTGTGTGAAAGTTGGTTAAAACTTTCTACAATTGAATTTCCAAGTGTCACAATTTTCGCTTGTGTGAGTAGGGATGTATACGAAGATAAAACAGACTTGACCTGGTTTACCCTTTGTTGTCGTTTAATATGCGCTTCACCAAGTTGTTGTGCGTAGCGTAATTTTTCAAGTTTTCTTTCTGCTTCCATCAATTGGCGGTTCAAGGATCGAATCGTTAAGTCTTCGTCTTTCTCCTGTTTGCGTAGTTGACCAAGCTTCTGATTTAACTTAGAAAGTTTGCCTATCAAAGGTTTCAATACTTCTTCGTCAGGTACTCTCTGAAGATCTTGTTCTACCTTTTGCAATTCTAATTCTGCATTTTTCAAAGTGTCATTCAATTCTCGAAATTTTTGAGGTATGTCGTTGAGACAAGTTTTAATCCATTCAAAGAGTTGATCGTATTCCGAGGATGAACGTTCACGTGTTTTCTCAAAGCCCTCTAATTCTTTTGGAAGTTCAAGTTGTGTTTTCAGTTCTGGAGCAATCTTTGAGTAGACAAATTCTATTTCAGACTCCGAGAAGGTATTATCCCAAAAAGAAACAGATGTAAGGTCATTAATAAGCTTAGTGTTTTCTGTTTTCAACACACGATTTTTCTCTTCCCATTGAGCATATTCAATCTCTTTACGGAGTCGTTTTTCTAATCGCATTAGTAAATCTGGTACAAGTGCAAACGGGAACAAATTCCCACATAGGTCACGAATTTCATTTTCTAATTTTTCAATTTTAGTAGAGAGTTGCTCTTGTTGGAGTTTCAAACTCTCTCGTTTTTCTGCGTAACCGCCGCCTTCAGATGCAATTCGAGATTCTTGTTGAGAAATCTGGGTCTCTAATCTCTCAATTTTTGTTCGTATGGATTCTAAGCGTTCAGTTGCATCCTTGAGAGATGAGTTAAGACCCGCAATTTCGGATTCTGCAGCCTCCATCTCTTTCTGCAAGGGTTCCGGACTGTTGTTTTTTGCTAAACGGTTTGCATAAATGCTAAGATCTGATTGCAACCGATCCACAAGATTTAACCCAAGCAGCGATTTAATTGATTCTGCAAGAAACTGGTCGTGGTTAGAGTCGTCAGTTAATTTCTGTATGTTTTCACCGTCAAAAAAGAAGAACTGTGACACACCTATCGGAATTAGTTCATTAATGTAATCTTGCCAATATGCTGCATCAAAATCTGCGTTTAACTGGTTGTGTTCGGACACGAAAAAACTTTCTTTTACTGAACGGTGAGTTTTGCCTGGCTGTTGCCAAGCACGCTCAACCCGATACTGTTTTTTTCAGCGCCTCGTGCATATTCAAACTCAAGCGAGACGGAAGCACTATCCAACGGTAACGGTGAAGTCGGGGCACGGTGAATCATTGTGGAAAGGTACTCGTGATATTCATTGCGACTAACCCTGGCACCTAAGGAACGTTTGCCGTAGAGACAGAGGCGAACTGCTTCAAGCAGCGTTGTTTTACCGGCACCATTCATCCCACCAATTAAGATAACAGGGCCCGTACCGTTAGGTGTCAGTTGAATAGGCTTTGGTTTACGAAACAACCCGAAATTATGGAGAGTGAGTTTGTGGAGAATCATTGTTGCCCATTACTATCTAAGCTGTTGCGTACTTCTTCTTCCGAACGCCAATCCTCATGAAAAATAGTATCAATTCGCGATTGAATTCCTGCACGCCGACTCATTCCATCCATCTGCCGTTCGGTATCTAATAATTTTGCCACAAGGGTAACCGGAACTCCATTTTCGTCGCAGATTTTAGATAACAGTTCCTTATCTGATGCAGTAAAAGCAGTTGTATCATCAACAACCCATTCGCGCTCACCAACAACATCACTATAAATCTGTGGTACCGCATCTTCCCAATCTTGTCGTTCTGTTCTCCAAATTTTTCGAATTTCTTCAAGTTCGTCGTCAGTAATGAGCTTAATATCAGGATCGGGACCTTTTTTACGAACTTGTTCTTGTGTTGTAAGCAACTTTACTAAAAGTTCTTTACAGAATTCCAGTGTATAAGGACCGTGAATAAGTTGATTGTTGACGATAGTAACTTGACCGTTACTTCGCCGATGTTCACGGATTTTAGGTTTCTTTTCAGGGGCTTGGGTTTCGGCAAGGAAATCTCGGAATTCAAGCAGTGGCAACATCCAATCCTCACCGTTATCAATCAAACCCTCCATTGCTTTGTCTTTTGTGACGACGGTGCAAGTCCAGCATCCAAATCGACTGTTACCACAAGAAGGGGTTGTCTCGTCTACGACAAGCGGACATTCACCTTGTGCATTTGTATTACGATAAAGCGTTAATAATTGCCTGTTATCGCCACCCCATGGAGAGGCAGCTGACAACAGATACATCCAAATATCGTCAGTGGTAAAATCGACAACAGGTGTATAGACAAAAGCATTCGGTAAAGTAGTATGGCGTGATAGTAGCGTATTTTTTATTCGGTGCAAATTCAGCACCTGATCCCTTGTTGAACTTTCACCTTTACGCGATCCAAGTACCAAAATAACCTCGCCATGTTCAGAGGCTTTGTCTAAAATAAACCGATTGGCAGGTTTGATCTTCATGCGGTCAGTACACCATCTGAATTTGTTGTAAGGTGCAGGATAGCCTTTTCCAAGGAGATTTACCCAAAACGTTTCTGTGATTTTTGGACGGACTATGTCTGTCTGAAACGGCATTTTTTCTTTGCGTGCAACCCTTTCAAGACGTTCAAGGGTACTTGTAATATAACCAACGATCACTGGCGTTTCCACAAGCGTATCGGACGAAATCACATAGACAGGGTACTTCCGTTCTTCTGGTGGCAACTCTGCGAGAGCATACCAGACCAATTGGAGTGCTGTCGTAGAATCTTTTCCGCCACTATACCCAATTACCCACGGACGCGCGTTTTTGAGATAGACTTCTCGAATTTCGCTATGTATATCGTCAAGGGTGCGCGAGTCAAAGATGCTGTAGGATGCTTCTGCCATGAATGCTATTCCTTAATTTAACGCAAAATTAAAGTATGTTACCATATTTAACGCAAAAAGGCAAGAAATAAATACGTATTTAGTGAAATAGACAAGATTATCTTTATCATCAAATTCTTGTTATTTTCAAAGGGGCATGCTATAATTGCGTTACGGTAAATTTAAGATATGATTCTATAAGATTCAGGCGAAAATATTACGCGCTAAGCGCAGAGAAATTTACAGCAACGCGTGAAATGTTGATTTTAAAGTAGGTAAAATCATGCTAAGCCCAGAATTTCTTGCCAAACTTGAGCAACTTCGCATCCATTGCCAACAACCGGTCCGTGGAAAATTCAGAGGGGATCGCCGAAGTCTCAATCGCGGAACAGGGGTTGAATTTGCTGATTACCGCCTCTATGAACATGGCGATGATCTCCGTTATCTTGACTGGAACGTCTATGCACGTTTGGAAAAGTTGTTTATCAAATTATTTCAAGCGGACGAAGAGTTGTTGGTCTCCATTTTGATAGATACAAGCCAGTCTATGAAGTTTGGCTCCCCCACGAAGTTAGCCTACGCGAAACAGATTATTGCCGCTTTAGCCTATATCGCTTTAACGAATTCGGATCGGGTAGCACTTTATACGTTAGCAGAACGTCTGTTTTCAGCGTTGCCGCCAATTTATGGCAAATCACAATATTCACGTATTCAGAAAACACTCGCGACAATTGAGACAAACGGTACAACCCGGTTGACAGAATGTCTCAAACATTTTGCAGTGTCCCAACCTCAAGCGGGGGTGGCGATCATTCTAAGCGACTTTTTGGATTCCGCAGGCTATACAGAAGGTATTAATGCGTTGTTAGGGCGCGGATTCGCATTGACATTAATTCACGTTCAATGCCTTGAAGAAATTGAACCGCCACCTGCGGGCGAATGGCGGTTGGAAGATGCTGAAACGGGTGAAACAAAAGAAATTACAATCAACGAAGAGACAATCGCGCACTACCAAAACCAACAGAAAGACTTTTGTGAAGACTTACACCGTTTTTGCACAAAGCGAGGTATCGGTTATGTGCGTATAAGGACAGATATTTCGTCCGAGTCTGTTATTATGCGGGACCTACAACACGTAGGTTTTATTCAGCGAAAACACTAAACGCATATCACACGTAGCAAGGAGAAACCTCATGCAGAAAAAGTTTGCACAAACCACTTTAGAACTTATCCAAGGTGATATAACGAAAGCGGAAGTTGACGCGATAGTAAACGCAGCAAACGAAAAACTTATCGGTGGTGGCGGCGTAGATGGAGCGATTCGGCGCGCAGGTGGTGATGAAGTTGTGAAAGAATGCAATGAAATTCGGGCACAACAAGGCGGTTGCCCAACAGGTAAAGCAGTTATCACCACTGGTGGTAACTTATCTGCCCGATACATCATTCACACTGTCGGTCCGATATGGAAGGGCGGTAACGCAGGTGAGGCTGCACTTCTCGCAAGTTGTTATAAAGAGAGTCTTCAGTTGGCTGTGAAAAATGAGGTGAAATCAATCGCTTTTCCATCAATTAGCACTGGGGTTTATGGATACCCGACAGAGCAAGCGGCGACCGTGGCACTTGAAACAATCCGAGGTTTAGCAGAAAGTAATAGGACGATGCCAGAGGTAGTCCAGTTCGTTTTATTTGATGATGCTACTTATAAGTGTTATTCAGAAGCACTTACAGCACTTTAAAAGAACAAGTTTTTATTGTGTTGAATGGGATATTTACTTGCCTTTGGAATTAGAGATGTCTATTTTAAATTATAGGACTTAAACAATTAGCAACCAGATGGATTGAACGCACTCAGAAAAGGTTGGTAATTTATGCGTCTTTTTGGTATAATACTTATCTATGCTTGTAAAAACTAAATGTGTTTGAAGTTGCACAATTTGTGTGGGTACTCTTTCTTTAAAAGGAGATACTATGAAAAAGCTAAACTCTTTTTTTGGGGTACTCATTCTTTTACTTTTTCTCACAGGGTGTTCTACTTTTTCTAACATTATGTCCGATGACGTTCAAGATAATTATGATTTTCGCGAGGTTCGGTGGGGTTACAGTCAAGAGCGTATAGCAACGATTGAACGAGGTAAAGTTGTGTTTTTTCGAACCCCGGACCTCCTTATTTACAAATCGAAAGTTGAAGAAGTTCCTGTTTTTCTTGTATATACTTTCAGGAAAAATAAATTACGTTCAGCAGGTTATATAACACAAAAACCGGTAAAAAATGCACAAAATCTTGTCAAGAAGTGTATTGAAAAGCATGGTATACCCAAATATGAACTTACGGATGGTATGATGTGGCAATTGCCTAAAACGATAGTATATGTTGATGGGTATACATCACATGCCATCGCAAGAAATTCAACCTATCAGCGAAGTGCTGGTGCGCTTGAACTTATCTTACCAAAACCTGTAGAGGATGACGACGATCTCATAGCACGCTGGGATGGTGTCTTAACATATATTGATAGAAACTTTTACAATGAGCTAGCTGAAACGGAATTTCCACTATTGAACTTATCTTACTATGAAAAAAGACTATTCGGTATTCTCAAAAGACGTGCAAGCATAAGAGTTAGGACCGAAACAGGTGGGACTGTGAATGTACCATTGCAGGAATCCGAATAAAAATATAACTCACACAGCAATCAATAATGGGTGATTGCCCAAACATGTGGAGAAAATGAAATGACTTCAAAAAAACGGAAAGCATATTCTGTAAAGCGGAGACAAGCACTGCTCTTATCCCTCGCTATTCATAGCGTTGCAATTATTCTGCTTGCTTTATGGTTGTTGAAACCTGTTATACAAAATATTGATGATAAGATGTACGTAGAATTAATAAATCCGTCTACGGAGCAAGTGAAACTTAGAAAAGATGTACCGAAACCGAAGCCTAAACCTATATCTAAGGTTGTCCGCAAGGTCACAACAAGCGGTGTAAAAGGGGTTTCAAGCGCAAAACGTATCCCATCCCCTGTTAATCCCATTGTACCTGTTCAAAATTTGACACCATCAGGTGCACCGTCAATGATAGAAAACGTTACGAGACTTGCTCCTTCCCCCGAATCTATTTTGAATCAATCACAACTTGATGGTCCTGAATTGTCTGGAGACATTGGCGCAGGTCCAGGTGAAGGTGTTACCGTCGGAAAAGGTAAAAGCGATAGTGGCATAGTCGGAATAGCGGATCGGGGTAAAGGTAGTACAGGGCTTGGTAATTTCTCAAAAGGGACCGGCACAGGATCAGGATACGCCGATTTGGGAGATGGGTACGGTAAATTGCGAACACTGCGAGATGAGATCGGTGATAAATTAGGCGGTATCTTAAAAGGCAGCGATGCAGAAATGGAGGGGCACATCCGTATTATCCGCCTAAAACATGCACTCAGCGACTGGTGGCAGGACCCGACTGCGATTCCTTCTCTGATTAAGTGGTTAGAAAATAATAGAACTCCGATACGGGCGGATATGAGTTTTGCGGGGGGTGCTTTACCACTGACTGATCCAAAGATTTTGGACGCACCACTTATAATTATGACTGGACATGAGCGAGAAATGACCAACAATCGTAACTTGATGCGGGGTGGAACAATGAAATCCGGCTTTTCAGATGCAGAACGTGCTGCGTTACGGAAATATGTTCTTGAAAGAGGTGGCACACTATTCTTTGATGATTGCGGTCTGAAAGCGACATTTTCAAATACTGTTGAGTATGAACTGCGGCAGATATTTCCTGAGTATGCTTTAGAAAAATTACCACATAACCACGAAATCTATAAAATCTACTATGATCTTAAGAAACCCCCTGAAGGAGGCGAGGTATTTTGGCAAAGTGAAAATAAAGCACAACCAACAAAATATAAATTTCATCGCGGCATATATGTGCCACGGACACCAGGTGCCAGGAAACAGCCCACTCTCACTTTTAAAGATGCACAAGGTATCCTCCGAACAACCAATAATAGGCTGGGTGTTATATTTAATAGAAAAGATTATTTGTGTGCGATGGAGACAGCAGAAATAGAATCCAGAACTGCACTTCGGATGCGCCGTTCCACTGATGTCTATCGTTTTATGACTAATCTGATGATTTATACACTGAAATATGGCGGGAACACTGACCGTTCTGAGTATGAGAAATAGTTAACGCGTTGTGTAGGGAAGAATTGCATGGTCCGTGTGCCTTTCCAAACTTTATATGATGAATTTTATCGTGTGCTTGTAGCAGTCGGATTTACCGGTGCAGAGGCGGCATTATGCGCCAAATTATTCGCTGAAAATCAACGTGACGGTGTCTATTCACACGGACTCAATCGCTTTCCAGGTTTCGTTTCCGGGCTGCAAAGTAAACAAATCAATTTTCGGGCAAAACCAGAAAAGATTGAAAGTTTCGGAGCATTAGAGCACTGGGATGGCAAGATGGGCGTAGGACTTATCAACGCCCATCTTTGTATGCAACGCGCAATGGAACTTGCCGAAGCACACAGCATCGGTTGCGTAGGACTTTCAAACACAAACCACTGGATGCGTGGCGGTGCTTATGCACTGCAGGCAGCAGAAGCAGGATATATCGGTATCTGCTGGACAAATACAACCAAGCTTATGCCGCCGTGGGGTTCTGCAGAGAAAAAGATTGGTAACAATCCGTTGGCAATTGCTGTCCCGCGCGAAAAAGGACACATTCTGCTTGATATGGCGATGAGCCAGTATTCAAACGGAAAATTAGAAGTACTCAAGTTGCAAGACAAACAACTACCACTGCCCGGTGGTTACGATACCAAAGGAGAGCTAACGGTTGAACCTGCAGAGATTCTTAATTCGCAAAGAGCGCTCCCTATCGGTTATTGGAAAGGTTCTGGGCTTGCATTGGTGCTTGACACAATGGCTGCAGTAATTTCAGGCGGGCAAGCTACCCATCAGATCGGCAAACAGAAATCAGAATATGCTGTCTCTCAGGTTTACATCGCTATTAATGCTGTCGGGATGATGGGACAAGCAATATTAAATGAAACTGTGGAAGCGATTATCAACGATTTTCACACTGCTATTCCTTTAGATGAAAACGAAAAAGTGCGTTACCCCGGGGAAGGTATGCTGCGCACACGGCAGGCGAGTCTTGAAAAAGGTGTCCTTGTGGACGAAGCGCAATGGCACGCATTGCTGGAGATGCACATAGACGAGGCACGCTAACGTTACTTTGAAATGTTGGAATCGGAGACAAATCGTGATATAAGGAGCGGAGGCATCCGCTTGTATTTTCATAGTAAATTTTGGCTTGCAAGCTACGCCAAAAACGTCTTAACATAGGAGCAAACAACTGAATGAAATTTGCATTTTTTGATGATTATGAACTCGGTGTAATCATAGATGATGGGATTGTTGATATCAGCGATGTGCTGATCGGTATTCCGTCCCGGACACCGCAAGAACTTATACAAAGGGTGATTGTGGACTTTGAAAACTTGCGTTCAATGATAACAGATGCCCTTGAATACTTGCCTGCAATCGCTTTAGCTGATGTGACCCTCAAAGCACCGTTACAGCGTCCCGGACAACTCGTATGTCTCGCCGGCAATTACATAGAGCCGGACAGCCCTTCTCGGGGCGATTTCAATGCCTTCCTTAAATCGCCAACCAGCGTTATTTCTACAAAAGAGACTGTCCACCTTCCAGAAGCAGACGTAACCGTGTTTCATTTTGAACCAGAGTTAGCGATTGTCATTGGAAAAACAGCGAAGCATCTAACCGAAGAAAATGCACTTGACTACGTATTTGGTTACACGCAATTTATTGATGTTTCTGCCCGCGGTTTACCGGGCGGCTTCTTTTTAGGGAAAAGTTGGCACACCTTTGCACCGATGGGACCGGTGCTCGTCACTGCCGATGAAGTCGAAGACCCAAACGCACTCGGTGTACAACTCTGGATTAACGACCGTTTACAACACGATTTTTCCACAAACTCAATGGCACGGTTCGTACCAGAATTGCTTGCTCAGGTGACCAATGTCATAACGCTGGAACCGGGCGATGTCGTTTCTACTGGCACGCATCACGAAGCACTTACAGCAGTTGGTGACGGTGATACGGTGCGGTTGGGAATTGAAGGTTTCGGACCAGAGTTAATCGTTGATGTCCATGATCCGTTAAAGCGTACTACTTGGCGTGGGTGAGAAAAAAGGTTGACAACTATATCGGTTTGCATGTATAATTTTAAAAATCGGGGATTTTAGGGCTTAGTTTGCAAGTCCACATTAAAACTTGGAATGAGATGTCCGAGGTTGCAAGAAATTACTTTTAGTTTAGACAAAACAAACCCGTTCTTGATGATAAGGAGAAGCAATTGATGAAAAAACACAGAAATATAGCCGTTTATGCTATCTTTGCAATTGTCTGTGTATGGATGGTAGGATGCGGAGGTTGTAATCCAGAACCGATGCCTACAGATATGTCCCCTATTAAGGGGGCCAGCAGATGGTGGAACCACTGTTCGTATTACTGGCGAAAAATTTGATATGAAAAACGGTGTGACAGTAATGTTTGGGGGAAAGGAAGGGCAAAACGCGACTGTACCCAGCAAAACGGAAATTACTGTGGTAACGCCAGCTGGCACCGCTGGACAATCAGTGGAAGTGGTCGTTACCAACAAAGGAAAACCAGATGCTCCCGTTCCGCTTTCCCAAAAGTTTACCTATACAGATGCAACACCACCAACAGTAACCAGTACCGACCCCGCAGATGGCACTGTTTTCTCTGAATACGAAGATTCCTTGAATGTGTTGGATAGTCTCACTGTTACCTTCAGTGAACCGGTTGAGGCAAGTAGCGTTTCTATTGAGGTTGCAGTTGCTAAAACAGAAGATTCCATGAGCGAACCTACAGATGCTATGCTTTCTGGTACGGTAAGCGGTAGTGGCGATTCCGTGACGTTTACTTCAGATACGCCGATGCGCTGCGGACGCATGTATACCGTCACCGTTTCTGGTGCAACGGATATGGCAGAAAATGTCTTGGCTACCGCATACAGTTTCAGTTTTAGTGTGACAAGTCCGGAACCGGTCTATAAATATTATGTCAAAGAAGAAGATATTCAGGAAGCAAATGGTGAGGCAGCCCTGAAGTATATCGCCGCGCGCCCTGAGATTTTCGATAACCCGGAAAAGTGGACACGGTTAGTTGCCGCAAATCAAGATGATTATATCTTTGATCGAACAAAACTAAGCGTGGGACAACTGTTACTAATACCTCGCGGCCCCGCATGGGGTGATAAGTAGACGCTCTTTTATTCATTGCAAACAAAAAACCGTGTATCAAATACACGGTTTTTTGTTTGCAATGAACTCCGAGCAACTCGGTCAGAAATATATTGCTAATCTGTCTGTTCCTATAGGTATCTGAGACAAGATTGTACTGCACCTTTATAGTAGCTTTTAGAATTACCTGAACACTTTTGATCTATGCGTTTTAGCAAGCCTAACGGACTGCATGTGTTATCCCACAACCTGTTAGGTTGTGCTACAAAATGAAATGTCCAAGTAATTATGTGTTTTACTATAACATATTATCGTCAGTACCGCCTTAGTTGCGGGCGCATTACATGCCGCCGGTTTCATCGCCTTTAAGCGATACGAAGACGTAATCATTACCTTCACCGGCTTTTGCATGGCAACCGTCACATCCTGCGCTTGCCTCAAAGCTGCCTCCACCGACCATCATGTAATCACTATTTTCATCTGCTCGCTCATATTTTACATACATCCATCCGCCATGATCGTCATACACTGGGTCATCTGTTTTTACCATCTTAGCGATTTTTTGGACAAACATGTTGGTATCATCCATGATTTCCTTGACAATCGTAGATCCAACAGGATACATTTTATCACCTTCTGCCATGTTTGCCATAGCAGCGGCGGCGTCGAAATAGACGGTACGAGTGCCCATACCGTGTGCACCCCCACTTTCTGATGGCATCGTGACTTCGGTAGGTGGTGCTGGCAGATCAACGCTCATCCACTCTTTGTGTGACATCGTGTCCACCTTCGTTTCTGACGGCATCACCGGTTCTAATACCTGCTGCGTACGTTCACAGGCTACAAAGGCCATACAACCGATTAAGATGGCAATCAGGGTTATTTGAAATTTTAGCATTATAATGCTCCTTATCTATATAGAATTCTTAAGTAAATTTATAAGAAGAGCTACAAACTTATTCGTGAGACTTAAATGATAAGCTATTTTCACATTAGTAGATTACTCTTCGGGTTTATGTATTACACAACCTAATTAATGATACCACAATTTCTTTTTTTTTCCAAGAAATTTATAGTAAACTTTAGAATTAACGTGACATTTTGAGATGTAGGAGGGAACTCCGATTCCCGACTATCAGCGAGGTTCGTCGCGATTCGGAGATCGTTCCTACAGAAAATATGTATCTTTTTTTAAAGTTCACTATAATTAGATTTTCAATATCTTCGCAAAAAATAGTTGAATTTGAATAAATTGGACTGATGTCCTAAAGTTATAAAAAGATAACAAGTCAATAACTTTAAAAAGGGCAACCGTCCATATATGAAATTATAGCACTCTCACTGTTTTATGCCGTATTTATCCGTAACGACAAACCGATAAAGCTTTGTTTTTTGGATAGATAAGCTTCCACCACTTGATTTGGATCGTAGAAACTCAACAGATGCCCCGTTGATAGCAGCAAGGTTTCTGGCAGTTGCGATATCTATGATGAAAGTTTGAATACAGAAGCATTTGAAAAAACTTGATAGATTTGATAAGATATTAGTGTATGAGATAGACTCCTAATAAGCAATATGCTGTTTTATTACCAATTAGAATGTTATCTCACATACTATAAGTCAAGAAAAAACTTCAAAAGAAAACGTATTTCATAATAGTATACATTCTCAATGTCGCTTGTCATTAGACTATGCACTATTGTAAGAAATATCAGTAGCTCTACAGCTGTTTCAGTTACAGACACAACAGCGTAGTACAAACCTAAATATAGAGGAGCAGAACCACAGTGCTTGACCTCAAATTTATTCGCGAAAATACCGAAGCTGTTCGCAAGATGTTAACAGATCGTCAGACTAAAGCAGATTTAGACAGACTTATTGATTTGGATACGCGCTGGCGTGAAAACTTGACACACACACAAACTCTGCAGGCGCATCAAAATAAGGTATCACAACAAATTGCGCAATTGAAAAAGGAAAAACAAGACGCAACAGATACCATAGCAGAAATGCGAAAACTCTCTCAGGAAATCAAGGACCGCAACGCAGAGGCAAACGATCTTAAATCTGAGATAGATACCATCTGTTTGACTATTCCGAATATGCCAGAGGCAAGTACACCTATCGGGACAAGTGAAGCAGATAACATTGAAATCAAAACATGGGGCGATATCCCAAGTTTCGACTTTGAACTCAAACCGCATTGGGAGATAGCAGAAACGTTAGATATTGTTGATTTTCAACGGGGTGCAAAGGTAGCAGGCAGCAACTTTGTTGTCTTCAAAGGATTGGGGGCAAGATTGGAACGCGCTTTGATTCAGTTTATGCTCGACTTGCACACCACGCAACACGGTTACACTGAAGTTTCTCCACCGTTCCTTGCGAACCGTCCCACAATGACAGGAACAGGCCAAATCCCTAAATTAGAGGCGGATATGTATCGGTGCGATAGAGACGAAGAAAATCCGGATAGCGATCTATTTCTGATTCCGACTGCCGAAGTACCTGTGACAAACCTCTTTGCAGGTGAGATATTGTCAGCTGAAGAGTTGCCTATTTACTATACTGCTTACACGCCCTGTTTTCGTCGAGAAGCAGGTGCGTATGGTAAAGACACGCGCGGCTTGCAACGTATCCATCAATTTGACAAGGTGGAGATGGTGAAGTTTACGACACCGGAAACCTCATACATGGAACATGAATCGCTTTTGGCAAATGCGGAGAGTGTTTTGCAGGCACTTGGTTTGCCGTATCGCGTAGTGCAGCATTGCACGGTGGAACTCTCTTTTGCAGCGGCGAAATGCTACGATATTGAGGTCTGGGCACCAGCAGGTGAAAAATTTTTAGAGGTATCTTCGTGTAGCAACTTTGAGGCGTTCCAAGCGCGCCGTGCGAATATCCGATACCGTCCAGAAGCCGGTGCTAAACCGGAGTTTATCCATACGCTCAATGCGTCTGGCACAGCTCTGCCGCGTGTCGTCATAGCACTCCTTGAGACGTATCAGAATTCAGATGGAACTGTGCGTGTGCCTGCGGTGTTGCAGCCGTATATGGGTGGGTTGACGCAGATTGGATGATCGCATCGTAAACATGGAAAAATTTATCAACAAAATCATTCAAGGCGATTGCATAGAGGTTATGCAGCAAATTCCGTCTGACAGTATTGATGTGACATTTGCCGATCCGCCTTTTAACCTGAAAAAAAAAAATACGGGAATTACAAGGACGAAAAGAACACAGACGATTATCTCAGTTGGTGTAAACAATGGATCCTTGAAATGGTACGGATTACAAAACCGAGCGGATCCATCTTCCTGCACAATATACCGAAGTGGCTTACCTATTACACAGAATTTCTAAATGAAGTCGCAGATTTTCGGCACTGGATCGCATGGGACGCGCCAACAGCACCTATGGGTAAAACCTTGCAACCCTCACACTACGGCATCTTGTTTTATGCAAAGAACCAACAAGAAAATAAATTTTATGAAATTCGTTATCCGCATAAGCGATGTCGGAAATGTGGATACTTATTAAAAGACTACGGTGGAAAAAAGAAAATCCTACACCCATTTGGCCCCCTTGTTTCTGATATATGGTCGGATATTCACCGCATCCGCCATAATAAACATAGAGACCCGCACCCGTGTCAACTGCCAGTACATCTTTTAGAACGGCTTATTTTAATGAGTACAGACGAAGGAGACGTAGTGCTTGACCCGTTTATGGGAACTGGTACAACAGCCGTTGCTGCCGCAAGGTTGGGAAGAAACGTCATTGGTATAGATATTGATCCTCAATATGTCCAAATCACCAAAAAGAAATTAGCGCAAGAATCTCCAAATTCTAAAATCGGGGATGTCTGGGTAAGTTTTTATCTCGGTGAAATCGTTACAATTGTTAATAAAGATTGGGAAGCGTTGAAGTCATATTTTGTAATACCGGAGGACATGAGAGACATTGACTTTAAAAAAATCAAAACCAATGGCGGTGTCGTTGCAACGGCACCGCAGTCCCTTCAGCTTCCATTGAACCTTAAGGAGGAAAACTGCGACTGCTATTAGGCATCGTTCCAATACAATTTATCTCTTATACTATGTATTAGATTCCATTCGCGGCCGAAGCACTTCTAATTCTTTGAGTAACACGCCTGCTTGCTCAGTCTGTAGGTGTGCTGATATTTCTCCGCTTGCCTCAACGATAAACCCTGCATCCTGTATCATCTGCAGCGTACGTGATGCTTCTTTTCCTGATGCATTGAGATACCCCTCTAAGAACATTGAATTCGCGGGATAGAGCGACATGACCTCCATACCTCGTAGATGGTGTTCCCTGCCTGCTGCTACCCGCACCTCTGCACGCGGATTGAGAAATCGATATAGACATAACACACGCAAACAGTAGTCCGGTGTTAAAGTAGTGGGTACACTCCGATATGCCGTAACGGATTTTGATAACTGCGTGCCATCAATCGGCAAGAAAAAATTGACAGGAATTGAGGCTACTTCCAATCTACGTAGTTCTTTTGCCACCCCTATTAAATCTCCGTTTTCTTCACCCATCCCAACAATCACACCTGAACAACACGCAAGCCCAACAGCCTGTGCAGCTTGCAACGTACTCATTCTATCCTGATAGGTATGTGTGCTACATATTTTCGGATAGTGGCTTTCTGATGTGTTGAGATTGTGGTTCAATCTGTCCAATCCTGCTTCTTTTAGGACGCACGCAGCGGGTTCGTCAATCAACCCAACGGATAAACACACCTCAATCGGGTACCGTGATTTTACAGTTTGGATTAAGTGTGCCAGTTGTTCGACGCGTTTAGGACTTGGACCGCGTCCGCTCATCACGATGCAGTAACGATACGCCCCAGACTGATACGCGCGTTCTGCCTCATCAAGAATCTCAACCTCAGGTTTCAACGAATAGGTATCAATATCTGTCGTTGCAGTTTTTGCTTGCACACAGTAATGGCAATCCTCTGGACAATTGCCGTTCTGCGCGTTATTGAGGATATGTAGTTGGACTCTGTTCTGAAAATATGTTTTACGAACCTGATACGCCGCGTCTAACAACGGAAGCAATTCTACTTCCGGAGCGGATAATATCTTTTCACAACAAGCATCTGAAAGTAGTTCTCCCTCAAGGCTTGTCGCTGCTAATTTGTGATAGAATGTTGATTTCATTTCTGTTTCTGTTTTTATATTTCCCATGCAATGTCGGCTGCATTAAAGACGGGACCTTCGGTGCAGACACGTTGGTATTCGATCCGATTTTCGTCAATACGGACAGGGCAAACACATCCAAGACATACACCCATTGCACACCCCATCCGATTTTCCATAGCAACCTGTGTCTGGACTGCAAATTTTGTTGTAATTTTCGCAACCGCAGCGAGCATGGCGTGTGGTCCGCAGGCGTAAATTGTGGGACGGTGTAAGTCATTTTTACTGAGCATATCTGTGAGGATGTCTGTAACAAACCCATGATGTCCCACACTGCCATCATCGGTAGCAACATGCACCTTAACGCCGATTGCCGTCAAATCATCTATACTTAATAATCGCCCTTGATGTTGTGCGCCTACTAATCCGATTGTGTGTATATCACGTGTACGCAACGTGGCTGCAAGTAGCATCAAAGACGCGATGCCTGCTCCTCCGCCCACTAAAATTGCTGGCTCAGTATTCTCTGCTATATTGAACGTATTTCCAAGCGGTCCCATTACATGTAACGATGTCCCTTTCGGCATTTCTGATAATCGTTGTGTCCCTTCACCGATGATTTGATAGAGCATCGTGATTTCATGTCCATTAATTGTATAAATCGTAAATGGGCGACGAAGTAGAAGTCCGTCGCCATGTGAAATCAGGACATGAATAAATTGTCCTGGCTTTGCATGCTGCGCAATTTTAGAACACTCGTAACGCAGAAGATAATGATCTTCTGCTACTTTCTCGTTTAAGAGAATAGTGGTGTGAATGTCAAATTTACTAATAGTCCCGTTATTTCGCATAGCCCCATATTTGCTACATCAGGTATCGTAGCTTATCATAACCCTGTTCCCGTTTTGTTTTCTCTTTAACCAATTTGACCAGGGTGTCGAATCCGTAAAGAGTTTTGATGCGATGTGTAAGTCGTGCTCGATCACGGCGGAGATCGCCTGACCGCCAATACACTGGTAGGCGCGGATCGTGTTTTGCTGGTGTTTCTGCTCCGAGTTCATCTGCAACATTCGGCAATGTTTTCCATAGCTGTAGGTGTTGATGATGTGCTGTCAAACCTGTAATGGCAAGTTCTGGATAACCGTGTTGTGCCAACTCAGAGAGAGCTGCAGCATGATTAATAACATGCCAGAGTCCGCCGAATCCTTGGCGGCGTTCCGAAGCGTGCTGAATCAGTGTGTCCAGCACGACTGTTGCCATCGTTTGTAAATCCGTGTAGGATGGAAAAGTATCATTTTCGGACAACATAATTTTACGTCCATCAATGCGCCCTTTCTCTTTCCCATAATAGGCGACACCAGGCGTTACACCGTTGAATCCCGCAATCAGTTTTCGGATACCATCGGTAATAGTAGGAGTAGCAAACTCCGGATGACGCTTAAGCGCACGGATCGCGATTGAAGCAAAAATAACATTATGTCCAGATTGCCGAGTTTGATTGATATTGTGTGCAAGCACATCGGCAATTCCGTCGATCAAGTTCTCTTTCGACGGTGCCTTAGGCAGTGGTTCAAACATCTCACCTACTTGAATAGCTGCGGTTTCTCCCGGACTAAAAACTGATTCACCACAGATGATACGATCCAACTCCGCTTTGATTCCTGCGCAAACCTTTTCTTCAAGGTCGGGATGATTCTCTGTAATAAGACATCCAGCAACGATAGCGGCCCCAAGGTGTCCTGCCATCGTGTTAACATGGTGAGCACGTGCCAGCGCGTAAAGTCCTTTGGCAAGATAATCAAAATCAACCATAGTTAGATTCTACCTCTGGTCATAAATTTTAGTTGTGATTTGTTAGTTCTTCAAGCGGTTCTGATTGTCACAGACTTCTTTAATTATACCACTGCTTGTTTAATTATACCACTGCTTGTTTAATTATACCACTGCTTGTAGGGGAAGGCAAGATAAACCTTGGATATGTTTCACACCCAACAGATTTTTCACTATAGGAAAACTAAATAACCCTGGCAAAATCTATGAGTTCTATTTAACTTTTAGTATAGTGTACTGCTATTCACATTCGCGAAAATTTGGAAAAATTCTAAAAAATGTGATATAATATTGTAGAAAAGGATATCGGGTTATTCAACGTAACAATTGTCTAACTCTGGCATATGAGCTGCATGAAACGTATAGTACAATATGAGATCAGACTAGTAAAACTATAGAATCGCTAATAGGAATAGGAACGGAAATTGCAGATTGATGAGATAATATGGCAATCAGAATTTGTTGAAAAATTAGCAAGCAAACATGGTATTAAGACAACGGAAGTTGAAGAAGTTTTAGCCAATCTTCCCTATTTTCGTTTTGCTTCCAAAGGCAAAAGGCGTGGTGAAGATGTTTACTCAGCTATGGGACAAACAAATGAAGGACGTTATCTTATCGTTTTTTTCATTTTAAAACCGCATCACCGAGCATTGGTTATCAGCGCAAGAGATATGGATAAAAAGGAGCGAAGATATTATGGCAGAAAAGGATAAAAAACGAGACCCAATGCCCTCTCCTAACGCAACACCAGAGGAAATAGGCGAATTTTGGGATACACACAGTCTCGCCGATTATTGGGATGAAACCCACGAAGTGGAATTTAAAGTTAATCTCAAATCAAGGCAGATTCTGACTCCAAACACACCCGATCAAAAACAGGATGTAGATATGTCTAAGATAAAAAAGATGACAAAGATCGGAATTGTCGGTGCATCCGGTTATAGCGGCAGCGAATTACTAAGATTTTTGGTCAACCATCCCGGTGGGCTAAGCGTTCAACTTGCAACGTCCGAAACCTACGCAGGGCAACGCGTTGACTACGTCTTACCACATCTGCGCGATTTCATAGACCTTACGTTTGAGTCGTTAGACATCGATTTACTTAAAGAACGAGTGGATGTTGTCGTGTTGGCAGTGCCACATAAAGTTGCCATGACATACACCCCGCAAATTATCGCACAAGGTTTACGTGTGGTAGATTTCAGCGCTGATTACCGCCTCTATGATGCAGAAACCTACAGCGATTGGTACCACGTTGAACATACCAGTCCTGAACTTATCCAGAATGCTGTTTACGGTTTACCAGAACGTTACCGGGAAAAGATACGAGATGCTCAAATCGTGGCAAATCCAGGGTGTTATCCGACCAGTGCTATCCTTGCTACGATGCCGTTGCTAAACAATAGGCTCATTGAATTAGATTCAATAATTGTTGATTCCAAATCAGGCATTTCTGGCGCTGGGCCAAAGCCAAAAGACACTACGCATTACCCGAATCGCGAGGCAAATCTTGTAGCATATAACGTCGGGAAGCACCGCCATACACCAGAGATTGAACAAGAATTAAGTGCGATTGCTGGACAAGATATTTCAGTAACCTTCACGCCGCATTTAGTGCCGATGACACGCGGCATTCTTAGCACCGTCTACGCACGCCTAAAACAACCGCTTGGGACAGAAACCTTGCTTGAAATATATACCACTTTTTACGAAAATGAACCTTTCATTCGCGTTCTTGACAAAGAAATTTACCCGCAAACCAAATCTGTCCTCGGAAGCAACTTTTGTGATGTCGGGATAGAAGTTGACCAACGAACGCAACGCGTCGTTGCTATGGCAGCCCTTGACAATCTTGGGAAAGGCGCTGCTGGCGCTGCTTTACAAAACCTCAATCTGATGTTCGGCTACGGCGAAACAGATGGACTTAAATCACCAGGCTTAATGCCATAGTCATGATAGTAGACACACGCCTTGTGCCATTTTAACTACAAACCATAATGCAACTAATGATTGTTGCAGGTGAACCCTCTGGCGACCTGCACGCTTCCCATGTCGTTCAAGCACTCAAAGCGGAATGCCCAGAAATATCGTTTTACGGCATGGGAGGTGACATGATGGAAGAAGCTGGTGTTTCTCTTGACATCCACATCCGAGATTCTGCTGTCATGGGTTTTGCTGAGGCTTTTGCTGTCCTTCCAAAGTTTCTTAAAAAACAGGCGTTGTTGAAAAAACGTATCCGTCAAAAACCTCCAGACGCTCTCCTCTTGGTCGATTTTGCTGAGTTTAACATGCCTTTGGCAAAGTTTGCCAACACACAAGGGGTTCCTGTGATCTACTATATTCCTCCCAAAGCGTGGGCATGGCGGCCGGGTAGAGCAAAAAAACTCGCGAAACGAACCAACGTCATTGCATCAATTTTTCCCTTTGAAACAGAGTTTTATCAAAATGCAGGCGCACCAACTGAATTTGTTGGACATCCGCTTGTTGACTTTGCAAAGACCGATCTCACACCGACACAAGCACGCGAAAAACTCGGTTTACAAAACAACACCGAAGTTATTGGACTAATGCCCGGCAGCAGACGATCTGAAGTCCAGCGTATTCTCCCAATTATGCTAAAGGCAGCGGCCAACGTTGCCCAGGTTCTTCCAGGAACAGAATGGATTCTACCCCTTGCTCCGGGTATTTCAGAAGAAATGATATCCGAATGCAAACAAGGGATCGAAGGCATCCCAACTATAAAGTTATTACAAGATGAAACTTACACAGCAATGCGCGCTGCCACGTTGATGCTCATTACCTCCGGCACCGCAACGCTCGAAGCCGCCTGCATCGGTTCGCCAATGATTATTCTGTTTCGAACTTCGTGGTTCAACTGGCGAATTATAAACGCATTAACCCCGTTAGAGCATAGTGGATTGCCGAATCTCATCGCCCAAAAACGCATTGTGCCAGAACTTCTTCAAACTGAACTTACACCCGACACACTAACCGAACTTACCTTAGACCTACTTCACAATCCTGAAAAATGTGATGCTCAGCGCGATGCCCTCAACACTGTTTATCAACAGTTAGGGGAGTCCGGCGCTGCAGAAAGAACAGCACAGTTAGTGTTGGAACAGGTTGCATCAACGCATAATCCCACCTCATGAAACGAATACTCTACACCTTTGTCATGATTAAGCAGCGCGGTGTTTTTTTTACACTCTTTCGCATATTGCTAATGCCGTTCTCTTGGCTCTACGGAGCCGTTATATGGATACGAAATTACTGCTACACAGTTAGTATATTTAAACAGAAACAACTCCCTTGCACCGTTATTAGTGTTGGCAATGTCGTTGCAGGTGGGACAGGTAAAACACCAGCAGTCGCTGCAATTGCCAAATTATTGGAAAATAAAGGGTTTCAGGTATCCATTCTTTTACGTGGTTATAAACGGCACAGCAGTGAGGAAATAACAGTCGTATCGGATGGTGAAAGCCGCCTCTGCTCAAGAGAAGAAAGCGGAGATGAAGCAGACATGCTTGCGCGTCAACTTCCTAATATTCCGATTATTGTTGGAAAACAACGGTATCTAACAGGTAAAGCTGCCATTGACCGCTTTAAAAGTGATATTGTGATCCTTGATGATGGGTTTCAGCACCGACAACTGGCACGTGATGTTGATATTCTCACAATAGATGCAACGCAGCCTTATGGCACAGGTGCGCTACTCCCTATAGGCACGTTGAGAGAACCTATATCTGCCCTAAAACGTGCGGACATCATTTTACTGACTCGGACAGATGTAGTTGACACAAACATCGCAAATTTGAAAGTGGAATTGAACCGATTAGCACCGAATATACCCATCTTGGAGAGTGTCCATCAACCTACTGCGCTATATTGGCTAAATCAATCAGACGGATATCGGACAATGCCAATAAAAAACCTTACAGACAAACGACTTCTCGCTGTGTGCGGCATTGGCAACCCTGATGCTTTCGTCACAACACTTGAGAAGTCCAACCCAGAGGTAGTAGAATTGTTTGCCTTTCCTGACCACCATGTCTATACCGAATCCGATTTACAGCTAATTGAACATCGGATGCAACAGTGTGAGGCGGAATGGGTTATCACAACACAGAAAGATGAACAAAAGTTAGCATCTCTTTCTACAGAGTTACCGATAGTTGTTCTGGCAATTGAATTAGTCTTCACAGAGGGTAAGGCAGTTCTCATGGATGCATTGCAAATCCAATAACGATATTTTTCTACGGTATCGGAACACCTTCTCTCGTTGTCATTTCGGCATAAAGTTCTTGTAAACGTCCCGTCATCGGCCCTGGACTACCTATGCCAATCTGTCTGCCATCTACCTCTAACACAGGGCTTAACTCACCAACGGTGCCGGTTGTGAACATTTCATCAGCCGTGTAAACCTCTGTCAAAGAAACGTTCCGTTCTACCAACGGTATCTCTGCTTCACGAGCGAGATGGATAACGTTACCACGCGTAATGCCGGGCAGGCAACTATCCGCATGCGGTGTAAGAACTTCCCCCTTTTTCACGATAAAGATATTTGTTGCATTCGTCTCCGATACAAAACCGAAAATATCAAGCATAATCGCATCGTCTACGCCAGCAACATTCGCCTCTATTTTGGCAAGGATATTGTTAATCAAGTTGTTATGATGTATCTTAGAATCAACACACTGTGCGGGGTTTCGCCGAATAGCTGAGGTGACCAACCGAACTCCGGTGCTTGCATAAATCGGTGCTTTCCATTCCGCCAAGACAATTAAACATGTGCCATATTGATTTACTTGTGGGTTCATGCTGGAGGTCACTTTTTTGCCGCGGCTAAGTGTCAGTCGAATATGAACTTCGTCACGCATTCCATTAGCTTGGAGCGTTTCAAAAATAGCAGCTTTGATTTCATCGCGGGAGGGAATTCCTTCAAATGCCATTGCGTGGGCAGAGTCTATCAGTCGGTCTAAGTGTGCATCCAGTGCAAAAATCTTGCCTTTATAGATACGTAAACCCTCCCATACGCCATCGCCACCTTGAACAAGGCTATCAAACACAGAGATTTTGGCATCTTCGCGGGGCAGCAATTCGCCTCCGACGTGGATTAAGATATTTTCATTTCGTGCATCAGGTAATTGTGGTTGCATTTATGCTCCTTTTTTGACATATTTAAGCATTTCAATTATTGTTTCAATACAAATATAATACCAAAATCCCAACAAAATGACAATCCTCTTGAAGTACAAACATTGACACGATTTTATTATTCTGGGAAGGGTTTCCAACTCCAATTTAACACAAAAGCGTTGTAGTCGCGGAATAAAAAACACGACAATTGGATATTTCTGATATACAGTCCCGAAAAGTTGACAAGAACGAGCATAAGTGATAATATCCACATCAACTTTGGAACAGTTGAATCATATTGCAGACTTAGAGGTATTTAGAGAAAATGGATACAAACACTTCTCATTTAATAGACGTTAATATAGGACAAGTGTTTACACCTCAAAAATGGGCAGAATGGCTCATTCATAAATGGGATATATTTGATGCATGGCTTGATGGAGCACATATCTGTGACCCAACAGCTGGACAAGGAACATTTATCTTATCAATGCTCCATATCGCACGAAAAAGAGGAATTCCTATTACAGCGAAACGCATGTCACGTTTGACGCTCATTGAAATAGTTCCTTCGCTCCTTGAGCAGTTCAGAGAAAATGTCCAACGAGAATTTGGCGTTGATTTTCCTACTCCTCAAATCTTCTGTCAAGATGTTATCACGGAAACACATAACGGAAAATACGATATTCTTATAGGGAACCCTCCATGGGCAAACTTCGGAGACTTACCTGCGGATTACAAAACAAAAATTAAGCCTTATTTTATTCATGAGAGACTTGTTGCAGATACTCAGCAGACGCTATTGGGTTCTTCACGAGTTGATATAGCTGCATTGGTATTGAAGGTAGTTCTCGGTAAACTACTCAAAAAGAACGGTTTAGGATATTTCTACATTCCGACATCCCTTTTCTTTGGTGATGGTGCACATATTGGGTTTAGAAATTACAGTGCCAATTGCTCACAAAGTTTCTTTGAAAACTATCGAAATTTTGCTATTGATGTTGTCTATGAATTTACCTCAACAAAAGTGTTTGAAGGTGTTAGCACCGCATACTGTTGTGCAAGGTTTCAAGGTGATACAGAACAGGAATTTCCAGTCACATATTTCAAAGAATTAGAAGGAGAATGGGTAGAACATAAAGCGTTACCGCTCAAAAATCCTACCGATCCGTGGCGGATAGTGCGGAATCTTGATGAACTCGACGCGAGTGAGCCGTTTGAAATTAAATTGTCACCGAAACAAAAACCTCGACAGGGCGTGAATACATGCGGAGCAAATAGCGTTTTTATTTTTCACGACAAACCTTCATATCTCCCAGAAGAATTCCTGTTTCCCCTTGCAACAAAGGAAATCTGGCGACAACGCACCGCCTCACCACATAAATGGGTTCTTCTGCCATATCATCGTGAAACAGGAAAGCCGCTTGCATGGGGTCAAATCCAAAAGTTTGATAGATTGTGCAGCTATCTCCTAAAATATCGAGGTGTTCTCCAAGACCGAAAAGGGACAATGCTTCGATCGTTTATGAAAAGAGGCAATTGGTGGGCATTGCTCGGTGTTGGACCTTATTCGTTTGCCCCTTTCAAAGTTATATGGGAAGCGTATGGAAAAAACCAATTTAATCCGGTTGTTCTAAGTAGTGTAGATGGTCAGATGTGGCAAGGTAATCAGGCGATGCATGCGTTTATTCCATGTTGGTCAAAAGAAGATGCACATAAGATAAAAAATGATCTGGAGAATCCGGAAATACTAAAATTATTGCAACAACTTAATGGTGCAGGAAAATGTAATTGGGCACAACCTGGAAAAATAAAGAAAATTCTATCGTTTGAAGAGACAGTCAATAGGACATTTGCTAATTGATAGGTTATCATTTTGTTTTCTGTATAATGCAATCAAATCCAACTATACACGGCAGATCGCAAAATTAAACTCAGTAGCGGCCAGAAACACCCCATCAATGCTTCCCCTAAAACTAATCCAATAAAGAAAGGTATTGCCCGTCGATACGCTTTTATACCACCGTTCCGTAGAATAATCCATTTTGCCACCATCGCTATTAGCAATGGAAACCAAATCACATCAGTTGTCCCAGGAGCAACACCAATAACATATCCGGCCGGATGAAGTGGACACCATACGAAACGTGATCGGAGAAACATAATACCTAAATTTGCTACAAACGTTCCACCAAGCACAGTCGTTGCTAACCAATCCGTCGGTTTCGGGTTTACTAACCACGACGATAGAAAATTATAAGTATCAGCACCACCCGCGTGAATTTGCTCAGACCCCGCAGCTACACCTTCCCGATAAATTGCGTAGGGATAAAGAATTAGGCTGGACAGAATACCGACGAGGCTTGCGATAATTAACACAGTAAACATTGTTCGGTTTCGGACACCGGTCCGCTCCGCAAGTTTAAACGCCTCCAACTGGTCAGGCATTGGATGTGTGCGGAATGAAGCATAACTTGCACCACTCAGCCAATTCATCAACGAAAGCATTGTGAGATTGCCTGCCCGTAACCGCCGTGTACCGAGCAGTGAAATCATCATATATTGTGGTGTCAGATACCCGATTGCATGTATCGGTGGACCGAGTTCAGCGCGCATACGGGTTAGACCGACAACAATCAACAAGTAGATACCGATAAAAACTGAAAAAGCCCATAACGACATACCTCCCTGAATACAGAAAATAGCAAGTAAAAATAGCGATAAAGCTAATGTAATCAAAGTCGTGCGGTAAGAAATTGCTTCAATTTTTACAGCCGCACGGTCCGGACGAATTGCTTGTGATAACACATAAGCAAAATGCTTTCGTCCATTCCAGCATGCTATCGCAAGAAGTGCAAGTAACGCGCCTGCTCCTTGCTCACCTAAAAATGGGTATCCCTGCAACTTTGATACCCCTGTTGAGCTTCCGAATATCAGTTGTACTTTCTTCATCAGGTAGAAGAACGTACAGGAAAACGCCAAATCCAGTGGTAAGATGAACGAAAAACCTATTAAGTAAGGATGGAACCGAAGTGGCGTGCTACCCATTGCATTCCACGGTTTTTGCGTGAAGTACATATTAAGGTTATATTTTCTGACGGGAATTTCCGGTAATATTGGATAGAAAAAATGTAACCCGTTGAGTAGATTTATCCCCATTGCTATACCAAAGCCGATCCAGAGCAGACGACTTCTGAAAATACGACGGTTTGTCGTAATTTCAAGTGGAATCTGAATAATTGGATACGCGAGTTTTTCGTTTTCTATCCACTGTTTACGAATTAAAGATGTCAAACAGAGAAAGATCAACATCAACAAAAAAATCACAGCAGACCAAGCAAGAATGGGGATAATCCAATATTGCACGTAACCTTCAGTAAAGAAGTTGACGTTACCTTCATAAAAATCATTGACTGTTTTCGGATGTTTGACGACAAGCCATTCTGGGAGATGGTGAAAAAGTAGTGCTTCCCAATCATTCTCAGGCGTAGCAAAGCGAAAAGCATACGGAATAAGTCCCATCAGGCGCGGCATACAGTCGTGTCCTGAAAACGCACTGCCAACCGCAAGCATACTGTAAACAACAATTAGGTCACGCTGTGTGAGGGCAGCGCTCGGCGCAAAACTACGAACCCACATGTTTAGCATCGTGATAACGAAAATGCCAAACATGACGTTAACAGACATAGCGACTGTTGTCAGATGTGCGGTGTGCCAAATCATCTCAACATAAGCGATCCAATAGCTATTGCCGATGATTAGAACAGTACCGATCAATACTGCCCGTTTAGAAATTGGTGACGAGGACTGAAAGTTAGTTTGGCGCATGCTTGTAGGGAGGTGAAGATACGGGTCTTTGAGCGAAACTATTGTAGGTAATATATCAAAATAAATGGATATATTTTCTTTAATATGTTATACTAAACAATCAAAAGTCTGTCAAGGTGAATTTAAGAATTTCAGAGTCATTCAACTTTCAGTTTTGAATACAGAAGTGCGAAACAGCACCTCAAAAGGCGTTAAAAAGAGACGCAACGAATTGTGATTAAACGCACATCGCCTGAAGATGGCACAGCTATAAACGGATTGTTGCTAATTTAATTTGAACTAAAATCGGATAGAGACAGTCCCCCACAAGAGGACTTTGCTACAATTGAATGGTTCTAAGAGTGATTTGTTTTATAGGAAAATCTCAATAATTAGACGAGTTTTGTCCACGCACCGAGCGACAGTGTATCGTTGATTGTAGAATCTACTAAAATAAAAATAGGAACTTTTGAAATGGAACTTACTTTTGAAAAAGATGAACTTTTACATGCTCTACAGATGGTTCAGGGGGTGGCAAGTGGGCGTAACACTTTGCCTATTCTTTCAAACGTCTTGATTCGCGCACAGGAGGGGAACATTGAATTAGCTGCCACTGATCTGGAAGTGGGTATCAAAATCAAAGTTGTCGGCACTATCAAGGAAGAGGGAGCAATCACAGTCTCTGCTAAAAAATTGGTAGACATCGTCCGAGAATTACCCGATAAGGCGATTGACATGGTTACGACAGCAAATGACCGTATTGAGCTTACCTGCGGAGATGGTGTTTACAAAATTATTGGACTTTCCGATGAAGAATTTCCAGAACTTCCATCTGCTGATGGAGAAGGCGTAACGATTGATGGCGAAACCTTATGTGCTGTCATCCGTAAAACCGAATTTGCAGCATCCAGGGAGGAATTCCGATACTATCTAAACGGACTCTATTTCAATCTTCTTGAAGATAGGACTGAAGTGGTTGCAACCGATGCCGTTAGGCATCTGGCATTAACACATTGTGCGCCTTTCAAAACAGCCGAAGATGTGGCGGGTTTCATCGTACCACTCAAGGCTGTTAAAGAGATTGAACGCACCTTTGCGGATTCTCCTAATGTCAAGATTTTACATCTCAAGAATCAAATTCTTTTTGCCGATGACAACGCTACCTTGATGACCCGATTGGTTGAAGGTGATTACCCACCTTATCAATCTATCATACCCGAATCTCCTGAGGGGCGTGTTGTTGTGCCAAAGGAACCTTTCTTACGCGCGTCGCGCCGAGTTGCTTTGTTGTCAAATCCGAAGAATTTTTCGATATGTTTAGATATAGATACGGAACAGATTCGGATATCAGCCCAAACACCTGAACTGGGTGAAGCGTTCGAAACGCTTGCAGTAGAATCTGGGACAGGTAGCGTCCGGATCGGTTTTGATGCACGGGTTCTAACAGAGATATTGGCACACATTGAGACGGAATCCTTAGTCCTTGAGTTTTCGGGAGAGGTAAGTCAGGTTGCTGTTAAACCTGTTGGTGATGATAATCATGTTTGTATCATCATGCCGATGCGTTTAGAGACATCTGCGCAATCAGAATCTGAATAAAATCTGTTCAAAGCCATTCAGTTTTCATCTCAGTGAATGTTGTAACGAAAAATTGAATTACAAACCTTTCTTGAAGGAAACACGCAATAAATTGTGCTGCTACAAACACGATTATTGTAAATCGGACAGACAAAGTCCTTCTAATTGAATGGTTCTGAAAATCTACTTTACTTACATGACATTAAAATAGGAGTATTTGGAATGGAACTTGCTTTTGAAAAAGATGAACTTTTATATGCTTTACAAACAGTTCAGGGTGTAGCAAGTGGGCGTAACACTTTGCCTATTCTTGCAAACGTCCTTATTCGCGCACAAGATGGAAACGTTGAATTTGCAGCGACAGATTTGGAAGTCGGTATTAGATTTAAAGTTATTGGCACTATTAAGGAAGAAGGATCAATCACGGTCTCTGCAAAAAAATTGACGGACATCGTTCGAGAATTACCTGGAGATAAACCGATAAATCTTGTTACGACAGCAAATGACCGTGTTGAACTTACCTGTGGAGATGGCGTTTACAAGATCATTGGACTTTCCGATGAAGAATTTCCAGAACTTCCATCTGCTGATGGAGAAGGCGTAACGATTGACGGTGAAACCTTGTCTTCTGTTATCCGTAAAACCGAATTTGCAGCATCTACGGAGGAATTTCGGTACCTGCTTAACGGACTCTTTTTTAACCTTCTTGAAGATAGAACTGAAGTGGTTGCAATGGATACACATTACCTGGCATTAGCGCATTGTCCTGCTCTTAAAACATCTGAAGATGTTAGTGGGTTCATTGTACCGTTGAAAGCTGTCAAAGAGGTTGCTCGAACCTTCGCCGATTCCCCTGAAGTTAAGATTTTACACCTCAAGAATCAAATTCTTTTTGTCGATGATAACGCTACCTTGATGTCACGATTGGTTGAAGGTGAATACGATATGCGCTACCAATCACTTATACCAGAATCTTATGAGGGGCGTGCAGTTGTATTAAAGGAATCTATTTTACGTGCGACGCGGCGGGTTGCTTTACTTTCAAATCCGAAGAGTTTTGCAATCTCTTTAGAGATTGATCCTGAACAAATTCGGATTTCAACCGAAACCCCTGAACTTGGCGAGGCGCATGAAACACTTGCAGTGGAATCTGGTAATGGGAACGTGCGGATGGGTTTAGATGCTAATCGGTTATCAGAGATTTTTGCGCATATTGAAACAGAATCTCTCGTCCTTGAGTTTTCGGGAGAGTTTAGTTTTCTCACTATTAAACCTGTGGGCGATGATGGGCACATGTGTTTCATAGCGCCAATGCGTTTAGCATCCGCTCATAACTAAAATCCAAAATTGTATCTGCGTTTTAGCTATAGCGAAATATAGTAAAACTTATAATTATTGGAACACTTCTGTCCCACAACCTATTAGTTTGCGTCATAACGATGCACAAACTAATAGGTTATGGCTACAAAAGAGAGATATCGATCAATCAACAGCATGTGTGGTTAGCTCACCTCTGTGCCAGACATCTGTTCTAATGCCAATAACAATGCTTGTGTGCCTAAGCGTCCGTGCCCCTGCGCTTGCACTGCGGTATAAAGCTGATGTACCAATGCGAGTCCAGGGAGACTCAGATTCATTTTTCTTGCCTCATCCAAAGCGATGCTCATATCTTTGATGAAGTGTTCAACAAAGAAACCAGGATCAAAGTCACGTTTTAGGACACGCGGTGCTAAATTGTCTAACGACCAACACGCAGCTGCGCCACCACTAATTGACGATAGCATTGTTTCCAGGTCCAAACCCGCTTTGTGTCCATAGATTAGACCTTCACATACGCCAATCATCGTGCCAGAGATGGTAATCTGATTACACATTTTAGTATGTTGACCAGCACCGGCACCGCCTTGATGAACAATGTTTTTCCCCATAGCAGAGAAGAGTGGCATTATAGCTTGTACCGCAGATTCATCACCCCCGACCATGATAGAGAGACGCGCTTCTCGCGCACCAACGTCTCCACCTGAGACAGGGGCATCCACAGAAGCGATATCCTGTGCCTTAGCCTCGGCATAAATCTCTTGAGCGAGAGACGGTTCAGTTGTTGTCATATCAACGATAATACTTCCAGCTTTTGCTCCGTTCAGAATGCCGGTGTCCGCCAGATATACTTCCCGCACATCAGGTGGAAACCCAACGATGGTAAATATCACATCCGAACCAGCTGCGACTTCGCTCGGTGAATCTGCCCATGTCGCACCCGCATCAATCAGAGGTTGCGCTTTAGATTGAGTGCGGTTATAGACAGTCGTCCCGTATCCAAGGTCCATTAGGTGTTGACACATCCAACGTCCCATCACGCCCGTACCAATCCAACCAAGTTTTGTTGTTTTAGGATCAACTTTTTCAATACTGTTTGCCATGATTCTCCTTTCGGACATAGTATCAATGATAATCAATTATCGGTAAAAGTATATGATAACACACGTTCTTAACCGATAACTGATAGCTATTTTTTCAGTTATGCCTCTTTTTATTTTTGAGCTCTCCTATAGGATGCGCTCGCGCCTGCGGCACAGCGTCTTCAGCTACGCCTTTTTTACTAAGTTTGAGATCTTTTGCCAATTGTAAACTAATTACAATTCCACCAACAACGACAGGACAATAAACGGTAAAAAATCGCGTCAGTAGAACAAACGGAGTGATAAATATCCCAGGTATAAGATTTTTCATTAACAGACTCGTTGTGCCCTCTGCAAACCCACTTGCGCCAGGTGTCGGCATAAACAGAACCACAAAGTTCAGCAGCATGCCAACAACACCAAGGTCCCACAAGGAAACATGTTTATTGAATGCTTTTACGATGAAGTAGCTACCAACAATTCGTGCGCAGAAGAACCCACAAGTGAGGAACAGGCTAAGCACGCACGTCCATTTATGGTGGCGTAGAAGCCTTGTAGCAAAAGTTTTGTGTTCGGTGATGAGTTGCTCAATTTTTGATGTCGCCCGGTTTAAGAAAGGCGCGACAAGTTTAAACCTTTGCCCTATAACATTGCAAAACCAATTAAAAATACGAAGAACAATTTCCGGTTTGAATAGTAGCAGTAAAAAAGTTGTGAATACCAAACCGAATATCACAAAACCCAACAGACTTATCAACGTGGTCTCTTTCGGTAGAGAAGTCGGATCTACAAACAAGATACCACCAGCGGAAAGGATAAGGATGACCAAGGTAGAAAGGAAAGCAACGATACCGGCTGTGATAGCCCCTGACAGCGGAACACCTGATCGAGCGTAAATATAGAGGTGGCCAACTCCGCCAGTCTGGAACGGTGTGATAGCCGAAACACAGAGCGTTGCTAAAAGTGCCCTGGCGCTATCGCGAAATCTAATCGATGGAGTCACTAATCGTACGAAAATGTGGAATCGGAGTCCCGCGCACAACCAATCCACGAACATGCACACGCACGTGACAATCAGAAATTTATATTGCATCTGCAGAAAGACCTGTTTTAAATCTTCTGCACCGCTTTTTATATCTTGTGTACCACTCCATATAAAACTCAGAAATAACCCGACCAGCGTGAATAGTGTAAACAGAATAACACCGCGAATCATATTTTCGCGGCTCATAGGGGCTTGCATTGATATCTATTGTCCTTTGTCCTACAGTCTATGGAGTAGTTTTCGAGCGTGAACATTCTCTCCGCTATCAAGTGTTAACTTTAACGTGAGTTCGGTCCAAGTAATCTTTTGTAGCAATTTAGTTTGCTAATGATGCACAAACTAACAGTTTGTGCTACAGCGTGTGGTTATATAAGCAGAATTCAAAACATTAAGAACTTCATATTTCGGACACCGAACTCACGTTAACTTTAAACTGATGTCCAGCGGCATTGCTGAATGTGTTAAAGCCCCAACTGAAATGAGATCAACACCGGTAGCTGCCACAGCCTTCACACGTTCCAAAGTAATCCCGCCTGATGCTTCTGTAACCGCGCGATTGCCAACTAATTGAACAACCTGTTGCATCATGTCAGGTGACATATTATCTAAAAGTAAAATGTCAACCCCTACATCAAGTGCTTCATTGACCTGTTCAATCGTTTCAACTTCTACCTCAATTTTTGCAGTATGTGGAGCAGCTTCCCTTGCCCTTTGAACGGCGTTAAGTATTCCTCCTGCCGCGACAATGTGGTTATCCTTAATTAGCACACCATCGTAAAGCCCAAAGCGATGGTTGTGTCCGCCACCAACGCGGACTGCGTCCTTCTGAAGTGCCCGCCAACCTGGAGTTGTTTTGCGTGTATCAACAATTTTGACATCATAGCCTGTGACCGCTTTGACAAATTGGGATGTTAACGTTGCTACACCTGAGAGTCGTTGAAGAAAATTGAGCGCAGTTCTTTCACCGATTAGAATTGTTTTCGCGCTACCTTGCACCTCAGCAATTGGCATGCCTGCAGTGACGGCATCACCATCGTTAACAAGGGACCGAAACGTCAACGTTGCGTCTAACTTTGCGAATACTCGCTCAGCTACGGGCAGTCCTGCTACAATGCCTTCACCTTTGGCAAACAGAGTGCCTATCCCCTTTTGTGTAGGCGGCACAGTTGCATCGGTCGTTATATCTCCAATGCCTATATCCTCTGCAAAGGCGAGTTCGATTAAGGGATCTAATGCGCGCAGATTAAGCATTTATTACTACTCTATAGGATGTAAGATGTTTCTAAAATCAGAATAATTGCTGTTCTGTTCATTTGAAATTATCTCTAATACCCTACTATCTCACCGTTGATATTTCCTGTCTCGTCAATCTGAATCAGTGCCAGTCCCAGTGCATTTGCTAAATCAAAATTGGCTCGCCATGATGCTTCCGAGATCCCCCAATCTTCTATCATCTCGTTAAGAGGTTCTGAGTTATAAGTAATTATACCAAGGTCAAGTAATTCTTCCGGTGTTGCATCTTCGTAGTCAGCGATAACATTCAAGCAGAGTTTCCATTCTCGTTCTAAGTCCTCCCGATCCTCCATTGACAACGGATATCGTTCAAGTACGCTTTCATAGCATTCCCGAGTTTCTTCTTCAAGTTCCTTGAGTCGCTGCAGTTTGCGCTCTCGTTTCTGCCAATAAATTTCATCGGCTTGTTCCTGCGCGAGATTCTCTCGGACCCGTGCGCGAGATGCCGCGCCTCGTTTCCGTTTCTTCAACTTCTTTCCTCTTTTCACTGTGTTGCCGCCTTGTTTATAGTGGAATCTATAATTACTTGCATACAATTGTAGCGCAACCTGTTAGGTTGCGTCCGCTACGGCACATAGGTGTCAATTTAATGTGTCCTTTAATAAGATTTGACCTATTCTTATTTAGTTTGTGCATTGTTAGACGCAAACTAACAGTTTGCGGTCCAAAGAGAGTTCTGCGATCTTATAAATCCGATAATCCTGATTCAGACACGCCTAATGCTCAGCGAAAGAGCGCCTATTAGGAGGTAAAATGTCTTAAGTTGACACATAAGGGTTGCGTCCGCTACGGAAACCCAACCTAACAGGTTGTGCTAACACAGTCCGGCTGTTTAGTACCCAAGGACCAGAAGCGTGCGTATATTTCGAGATTTTACTATAAATAGGCGCGGTTTCAAACCGCGCCATTTCTGCTATGGAAAATTCTTAATACCGCTCTAAATAAGGGGTGAGGAATTTCTTAGCGTCTTCCGTAACTTCCCATGCGTTTGGCCAGAAACAGAGATCAATTGAGAACCACTCACCATCGTATCCAGTTTCATCCATGATAACGGGGATGATTGCATCAAAGTCCAGCACACCGTCTCCGAATGGGGCGTGCGTACTCGTATGATCATCGTGAAGCGAGTTGTCGGAGTCAATAAGGTGGAAGTGCCCGATTTGCCCTTTGAGTTGCCGCGCAAGTTCAATCACACCATTATCGCCAAGTGTTTCTTTTTCACCTACCTGTCGTGAACCAACAGTTGCGCACATCTGCGCGTGGCATGTATCAAACATCACCTTGAAATTTGGGTGATCTACAGCCTTTGGTAAATTAATAATATCACTCGGTTTATTGAACATAAATCCAGGTTCAAATTCCCAGAGCATCAGTACGCCGTGGTCTTCTGCAACTTGGGCACAGCGTCTCCAGAGAGATACAATCCGATCCCACGCTACCTCACGTTCAACACCTGGATCTGTTTCAGCATCGGTAACAGTATCTACACGAATAGAAGGCGATCCGAGATCAAGCGCAAGTTGCAGATTTTCTTTGAATAATTTAAAGTACTTATCGTCCTCTTGTGCCTCATCCGTTGCAGGCCCAGGGTGTGACCAGAAATCAGCTGCTAAGCCAGATACTTCTAAGCCGTAATAGCTAATCAAACCTTTGACAGCATCTCGGTCACTTTTCATCGGATAATCGTTGATGTCAATATGCGGTTTAAAAGCACCGATTTCAATTCCATCAAATTCCAATTCGCCCAACCGTTTGACGACATCATCAAACGGGACAGGGTTATCCTCATAAGGTCCAAACGCGTAAGCCCAACTTCCAATTGACAATTTTTTTGCCATGTTTTCCTCCTAATTAGGAATAATCTTTAAAGAAATTTACTAAAGTTGACACCAGGATTCCGATTTATGAACAACTTTAGACCTTTTGACTTCCTACCTAAAGAATAGGTTATGTTCTTATGATAATCCAGTAACCAAATTCTGAACCTCTGTCTCCAGTTCAACCGTAACTTGCTCAACAGTCTCTTTTTTCTGCGATTTATAGATATCGTAATGTTCCAAAAGATTTTTCGGTTCACCAGCGCGAATTGACGCGACGCGTGGCCCACGCATCTTTGCTGTACCAAAAACCTCTTTTTCCAACCTAAAAATCACTTCAAGATAACGTTCCGGAGAATGTTCTTCAGCGACATATCCATCGGTAATCGCAATGAAATTAATCAACCGATTCAAATCTGGATAGAATTGTTGAAATTTCTGCAGCTGTTCTTCATGTATTTTACGTTCATATTCTGTCATCTCATCAACGTCTCTATAGACTTCAGCATCAACAAGATTTCTCAAAGCACGAACACGAGTAAGCACATCGTTGTCTGAGTGGATACCCATAATTTTTTCTGCATGTGATAAAATCTGTTCCTTGAGTCCTTGAATTTGTTCATTGAGGGAAGCGGTCAGTTCCACTTTATATTGGTATTCATCGGCAAGCGTTTTCAAGACAGCAACACCGATCCGTCGCAATCGTTGGTAACGTTCTACGGGTGTGCGCGAAGCAGGTGGGAGAATATGCCGCTCTAATTCTGTGAGTGCCATATCAATAGAATTCCACATATCTTGTGTATAGCGATATTTGATACCAATTGGCATTAAATAAAGCGGTTTGTTGATGTCGGATTTCTTCATGTCGTCCAAAGCCCAGAAGCAGAGTTGTGTGGCACCTCTCTCAAAGCGCATGACAGTATCGTTCTGATGTGATATTTCTCCTTCTCCAAAGATGACAAGCGGCCATTCCCCTTCACATAAGAGTTGGCGCGTCGTTCGGAAAGCACTTCTATCCACTGTACCGCGTACAATTGAGTACACACCCAACCGTTGCATTGCAAAACTACGGATTCTACCCAGTTTTCCTTTGTTAAAAATTTCGCATGCTGCCATGTAATAAAATGGCTGAGATAACCGTTTTGACAACAGAAAGACGACGGCAGGATCTTCGGATGCCGCATGGTTTGGCACTATTACCGTAGGATTTCCATGAATCGATTTTAATTGGGTAATTGACTCTGCATCAATGTCAATCGTTAACCCCTTCAAAAACAATCGGTTGGCAAGCGGCATAAGTGCTTGCGCAACCTTTATTACAGTTATATTTGGTTTCGGGGGTTTAAAATCTAACATTGCATGCTACCGTTGCATCACACCGTGCGTTGCTACTACTTTTTGTTCCAGCACACTGCCTGTACTTATTACTATTCAAAGTGCGGTTAGGAAACCGCACCTACCGGGATAATTATACGGTGTGTGCCTAATACTTTTTAAAGGCTTGGCGGATAACAACAGATTATCTCCATCGGTGTATCTCCAGTGCTAACGATGACGTAACTGGATAAGCATCGTGGAATAAAAACAGATTTGCCGCGTTTAAGCGGAACATCTTCAAAATCACCACGCAACACACCCTCACCACCAAGAGTTACGAGTGCGTAGAAACCTTTGTCTGCTGGCATGCTAAGCGTAGAATGGACCGTCAAACGTGAACATCCGAAGTATTGTGATGCTTCTTCTGGTACGATACGGTCTTCACGATTTTCACCTTCTGCTCTCACGAGTTCCGGTGTGCGCCGAATATAGTTATTGAGATAGTCCAAATCCAATTTATCAAATTCAGCAGCGTCTACCGCTAAATCCCAACCGAGACCGAGATGTCCATCTTCTTTATCATACGGAAATCCTTCCCATTCAGCAAGGATATTCCAATCCGTTGGTTCTTGCGGTTCAAGCACACAAAGTCCAGTACCGAGTGAATGGACAATCGGCGTGCGCAAGAAGTAAACTTCTCCGACTTTTGGCTCAACGACATGCATAAGACTTCGCAAAGTTTCAATATCTTGTGCTTCCATCAAGCGGCGGAATTCGGCTTTTTCTATTGCCTCTTTCCAGCCAATCCATGCCTTTGCGCCGGGACGTGTCCCGATTAATATCCACGCCTCGTTTTTGCCGAAAGGTGAGTTGAGGTGTTCCTTTGCAAAATCTGGATTCGGATGCCAGTGGATAGGGATATGCGCCCCTTCTCCCACATCAAAAATCTTGAGAAGCACACCTAAATCAGTGCCAAATTTTGCGATGTGTGCGCTACCGAGCGTGTCTTCTGGAAACGCGTCTAACAATTCTTTGAGTAAGACTTCCTCTCCATCCGGTAATTGAATTCGGCTAAAGCCTTTATCCGGCGGATTTTCTCTGCCGGGGGTAATCGCCCTATTTGTAGAAAAAATCCATTCTTCTGAGTAGTAATCATCTTTTGGATCGAGTTCACCCATAAACTCTGCCCGAAGTTTTCCACCGTTATAGAAATGCAAGTAGGTATTCGGTGCTAAAGCGATGGGTGCGTTTAACATTGACTTTAATTCTGTTTGTGATGCCATATCGCTATCCTCTCTATATCTTTAGGACTTAATTTTAGCATTTTTTTCAGAATTTTGTCAAGTGGCTTTTTTGGACTTAGGTTATCCTATTTGACAAAGATTATTCAAAAGCGTATAATATAAATACAAACAAGCATAAAGACGTAAAAAAACGAGATTTATGCACGTATGACATAAATTTACTTTTAATTTCTGGACAAGGAGGCAAAATAGATATGGCTAATTACGCAAATCCTGACGTTTTGGTAAGTACAGAGTGGGTTGCCGAACATGGCAGCGATGCTGGCATCCGCCTACTTGAAGTTGATGTGGATACCTCGGCTTATGCTGAGGGACATATCGCTGGGGCAGTTGGCTTGAATTGGCAGACGCAGTTGTGCGACCAAATTCGACGCGATATTCTCACAAAAGATCAGTTTGAAGCACTCTGCAACGACAGTGGAATCGCTAACGATACCACTGTAATTTTTTATGGTGATAACAACAACTGGTTTGCCACATACGCGTTGTGGCAATTCCGTTACTATGGACACGATGAGAGTCTACTGAAGGTGATGAACGGTGGTCGCCAAAAATGGATTGATGAAGGCAGGGAACTCGTTAAAGATATTCCTTCTTATGCTGCGACTGGGTATCAGGCGAAATTCCCCGATGACAACGTCCGTTCAACAAAGGACAACATCTTACCCACACTTGAACAAGGTGTTATCAATCTTGTTGACGTTCGTTCACCAGCGGAGTTTTCGGGTGAAGTGATCGCACCACCGGGCATGAGCGAAACTGCACAACGGGGGGGACACATACCCGGTGCTGCGAATATCCCATGGGCAACCGCAGTGGCTGAAGATGGCACCTTTAAGTCTTTCGACGAACTACAATCTATCTACGGTGGCGCAGGCGTTGATGACAGTAAAGAGACCATCGCTTACTGCCGAATCGGTGAACGTTCATCGCATACATGGTTCGTACTGAAATACCTACTCGGTTATGAAAAGGTTCGCAACTATGATGGCAGTTGGACAGAATGGGGCAATCTGGTCGGCGCACCTATAGCACGCGATTAAACTTGAATTTGGGGTGATACTTAGAATCACCTCAAATTCCTTGCAATATGCGAAAGATTGAAGTATGAGATTTATTTCTGCCCATGTGATTGCTTGCATGACACGCCAAGATGTGGCACGATTGCTAAAGCGATTTCAAGAAGAAGCAAACGATGATGTCCGCAACATTCGTGTCCTATGTGATACGTTATCTGGTAGAATGGTTTGCGAATGGGAAGCCCCCGACAAACTAACGCTAATTGAGTGGTTGAAAAAGTGCAACGTACAATTACGAGGCACAAGTGAATGGGTCATGGCAGTTCAATACGAATCGGTTGGTGATGAGTTGGTTGCCTTATAGGCATCTATACACTTAAAACCTACCACCTTATGCTAAATTTGTGTCTGTCCTGTCAATACAATAGCTGTTGTGTTTTGTTCGAAGAAGTGCTATGCTATGTATTCATAAGCAGACCAAACATTTTCTACAGAAAGGACCGTAGACTACATGGCAAAAAAACCGAATATCATTTTCCTCATGACAGACCAGCAGCGTTTTGACACGGTAGGAGCACTCGGAAATCCTATTATCCAAACACCCGCACTTGATCGGATTGTTCGTGAAGGAACAAGTTTCACTTCTGCATACTGTCCTTCTCCTGTCTGCGTTGCATCTCGTTGCAGTTTTCTGCTTGGGCAGTGGCCGCATGAAACTGGCTGTACGACCAATTCCGCAATGCCGCAGGATCGCGCTTCAGTAATGGAACTGCTGAATGAAGTCGGTTATCAGACACACGGTATCGGCAAAATGCACTTTACGCCACAAGGACGCAAAATGTGGGGATTCGAGACCAGGGATTTCTCAGAGGAAGGAGCCGGTCCCGACGATTTCACGCAATCTCTCCATGAAAATGGCTATGACCATATTATTGCACCGCACGGTGAACGGAGTGAATACTACTACATTCCACAACCTTCGCAACTTCCAGCCCGACTTCACCATACACAGTGGGTAGGAGACAAAACGTTAGCGTTCCTCTCCCAACGCGATACGAACAGACCTTTTATGTGTTGGAGCAGTTTTATCAAACCGCATCCACCTTTTGAATCGCCTGTGCCGTGGAACAGACTCTACCGATCAGTCGAAATACCGCTACCGTTTCTACCACCAGATTATGAGCAGCTGCACACTTACTGGAATCGATACCAGAATCGTTACAAATATCGCGATCAAGGCAGAGATATGAATCTGCTGCGAACAATGCGCGCCGCTTACTACGCTGCTATTTCTTTTATTGACTATCAAGTTGGGCGAATTCTTGATTATCTTGAATCGGAAGGTGAGCTTGATAATACCCTGGTCCTTTATACTTCCGACCATGGAGAATTACTTGGCGACTACGACTGTTATGGCAAACGTTCATTCCTTGACGCAGCTGCCCGCATTCCTCTACTTGTCCGCTATCCTGAACGTTTTGAGGCAAATGTGCAGTGTGATGCGCCAACGAGTCTTGTTGATGTGTTGCCAACAAGTTTAGGCACAGCAGGGTTAACACTGAATTCGGAACATAGTGGTGTTGATTTGGCAGATATTGCTACTGGCAGAACGGAACGGGATGCAATCATAGGGCAATTGGCACAGGAAGGCAGAGGGTTATATATGCTTTTGACATCTGAATATAAATACATTTACTCCGCTGCTGATCAAAAGGAATGGCTTTTTAGACGTTTATCTGGAAGACTTGATGAACGAAACCTTGCTGGCAATCCAGCTTATGGTCGCACGCTTAGAGCGTATCAGGAACGGTTGATTAACTGGTTCAGCGAAGATGGTTATGACCTTCCACTTGATGGTAATAGATGGCGCGAATTCCTACCGCCGATAGAATCAGATAATCCTGATGCAGACCAACTTTTCCAAGATGGCCGCTCATCAAGTGATCAACTCCCACCAGGGTATTCACCACATATTGATCCTATCAGAGGACGTTCTTGAGATAGTTCCACCGCAACCAGCATCTAAATGTCCAACACTGTTTGGGGATTTAGATGCTCAAAAATTCGAATCATGTCAATCCGTCGTTCAACCAAAAAGGTTTTCTCCAAAGTTGCATGGCATACATATAATACCCATCGTAAAGGCTTTCTCTACCGTTCCCATCTATCAAAAACAGCTGAATTGTTGAACGCGCCGCGCGATACGATTTTAAGTTTCCAACAGGAACGTCTGAAACAACTCATTCAACATGCTGTCCGTACAACACCATATTATCGCGATCTGTTCAAAGATTTTGGATTAAAGCTAAGCGACTTGCTTCGAGAAATTGATGCTGATTCCATTAACATTTCAAAAATTCTACCACTTGAAAAACAGATTATTCGAAAACAACTGGAAAATCTCTGTTCTGAACTATTTCCACCATATCAGCGAATTGAGAATGCTACTGGCGGCTCTACAGGCACGCCGCTGAAGTTTTATCAAGATAGAACTTATTGGAATCAACGGAATTTTAGCGTCTATTATTTTGATAGGTGGGCAGGCTGGGATTTTGGTGAACCGCAGCTAATCATTTGGGGAGCACTTTCAGACGTAAACAGTGATGGTAATTGGAAACAGAAATTAAACCACTATTGGCGAAATCAATACTGGCTAAACGGATTCCACCTTACAGATTCAGCAATGCACACAACATTTGAGAAGATGCAACGGTGGCAGCCTAAGACAATTCTCGCCTATCCTTCATCGCTATATCAATTTACCAAATTTATCTCAGAGAACAATTTGACCCCACAATGGGATATGAAAGGGATTATTTCATCTGCGGAGATGCTGCATCCACATTATCGCTCACTTGCTGAAACAGTCTTTAAAACAAAGATTTACAACCGATACGGCGGGCGGGAAGTGGGATTAATCGCTATGGAATGCGCAGAAGGACGCATGCATATCAACTGCAGAGACATTTACCTCGAAGTGGACAGTCCTGATCCATATACCAAACCGGGCGATCTACTCGTTACGCAATTGAACAACTACACAATGCCGTTTATACGCTATCGGCTTGGCGATATCGGTCATCTATCAGATGAGATGTGTCCATGCGGCAACCAATTACCCATTTTAGCGGAACTTCTTGGGCGCAGCACGGCAACCTTCCGAACAAAAACAGGGACATTGATACACGGGGGCTATTTCACACAACAGTTCTATAACCTTGCTGGTGTAAACCAATTTCAATTAATTCAGGAGACGCTTGAAAAGTGCGTTTTGAAACTCGTTATTAACGAGCAGTGGACAGCGGAAACAAGCGATCACATTGTCCAGAAAATTCAAGATACGCTCGGTGCAGAAATATCTGTAAAAATAGAATTTGTAGATGAAATTCCACTTCCAAAATCGGGAAAAAGAGAATTCACAATTTCAAAAGTTACATAGATCGCATAACGGTGCATCCCGTTTTGTTCCAGCTGGTAGATATCCCAAAATCAACCCGTCAACAGCCAGATCTCTATTCGCTATAACACCTGTGCTGCGCTCAGCAGTCATACCTTTTGAAAGTAGGAGATAAAAGGTATCTTTATACCATCCGGGTGTCGTGAAGAAATTTCCTTGTCCTTTTGATATAACAAGGTCAGCATCTAACAGCGCATTGATAAATTCAGGTGTTGCATTATAAAGATTAGTTCCAATCGTTTTTGCACCTGACGACATCAGCGTAATAACACCGTCCTGAATTGCGCGTTGAAGCTTTTTGAATTCTGGGTAATATATAATTTTATGCAAATCTGCTAATGTAACATCGTTACTTGCATTGTCCGCTTTCCCTACAATACATATTTGATGTCCACATTGAATGAGGTTCTGAATGAAGGCAATATCAAAAATAATTTCTCCGTCGTTATCTGCAAGCCACACAATCTGCCGAGGGGAAGCATCAATAACTTTCTTTTTAAACAGCTCATAGCAATCAATGGCAAAAGGCGTATCAACCGCTGCACGTAGTGCTTGAGAGAAATAGTTGGGATTAGCATTCACTTTTTGGACGACCCGCGCGCTGCTATAATCAATCACATTCCCCGCAACAACAAGCTTTAAGCGCGTTAACCAATTATCATCCCAAAATTCCGGGAGGAGTTCAAGTGCTGCATGCCGTGCCTTTAGTTTATCTTGATGATACGGATTCAGGTTGCCCGTGTAAAGTTTCACCATCTCAAAGATGGTTCCCCACAGTTCTTCAGGTGTAAGAGATTCAATCAAAGACTCTCCATTTGCACGCCGCATGTCCAAGAGCGTATTCACAGCGTTACATACTACCTGTTGCAATTGCGTGTTGCGTGTTGCGCGAGGAATCAACTCTGCGGCACTATGTGAACTAACATGTTCACGAAGGTTATCCCAATCTGGTAAATCCTTCTTTTCCCCAAAAGTATAAATACCCGGTCTATAATCTGCTGGGATAATTTGATTGAAAAGCGGACTCGGCACGCCCAACGGAGATTCAGCATGCGGAACACCTAACGTTTGATTTTTTAATCTAATATCAGATGGGACCACAGTCGCATGCGCTTGAACATCTGATAGCTGAACGCTGCTTCCTACTGTAACCGCATCAAAAGTGCAATTTTTTATTCTGCTTACAGTCGCAAGTCCACGAACAGGTTCTGCTAAAGTCGTTGGCAACTGATTTGATTCGAATTTAGTATCTTTTGCAGTAACATTCTGCAGCCCAACTGAATCCCCAACGTTTGTAGCACCACACAGCGTAACATTTTCAAGTCTACAATAGTTCCCTATCTTGACATCTTTCCCTATATGTATTTTGCCAATAAGATAACACGCAGTGCCAATTTCAACATCTTCACTGTCTAACGTTATCTGTGCTGCTGGATCAACACGAGCGCCTTTGCTGGCAAGAAATTCTCTATTTTGTTTAAACATAACATCTTCACCTAATAATACGTTTGACCAACGATTGACCCCTGACAACACATCACCACAATAGATAAAAGCGTTTGTTTTCAAGCCATCTTCGTAACAGAGGCGAATCAGATCAACGTGATGGAGTTCACCGTTTCGGTTTGTGTGGGGTTGCAACCGATCTATCCGTTCCAATAACGTACTTTTTCGGATGATTGTGATACCGGTATTGGTATATGCCTCGCCGCGCTCCAAACGTTCCCGCATCTCCGCTTTTTCCGCGTCTGTCATGTCGTACCACTCTTTTGTGCCGATAAATTGACCGTCTACGTCAAAGAAAAGACCACCTTTATCCACAACTGTTTCAGGCATCTTGCCACACAATGTAACATCCGCATGAGAGAGAAAATGGGATAATAGTGTTTGTGCAAAGATGACTTTTTCCAAAAACGGTTCATCCCCGAATGCTACACCAATCCATTCCGCGTCAGAATCGCGAAGGGCAGGTAGTGCCGATTGCAACGCGCCGCCTGTGCCCTTCATTTTTTCTTGGATACAAGGGATTACATTCGTCCCTAACATTTGCTCAGGCGATTCACTTTCCACTATTCGCGCTGCCATTTGTGGGTTGATAACAACAATATGCGGACGGTTGCCCGGCAGAAAACGACATGACCTTTGCAGCATGTTCTGCTCACCGAACATAATATCTAACGTTTTGCTCAAACGGCCTGTCGGATCAATTCGCGTGCCTTTCCCTGCTGCAAGCACTACCCATTGCGGTGAAAGGTAGTTCTCAAGGGAGTCGGTGGAAAGTGAGGGAAGGTGAGTTTCTAAGGAATCTGGGTTAAAATCCATTCCCTCTGTTACATCTTCAAGTTTGCAACCGATTAAGTTTTCAAGAATAGATTTTATGTCTTCCGGTAGGCGCGCTTTGGATGCGTGCGCGTCACTTTTCATTTAAGCTCTATCTCCAATTCTATATGTCAATGTAAAATGTGTCTATGCAACGTGAGTTTGATAAAAGCCCATTGTAGCGCAAACTTTCCAGTTTGCTCCCATAGTACACAAACTGGAAAGTTTGTGGGACAAGAACCGATTACTCCTAGTGGTATAAGTGTAATAGGAATTCGTCAATAAACGCAGTGCAACACGTCCAAAAGTTCATCAAGCGCAGCACTGTCTGTCAAAACACAAGCGCCTTCATCTTGGCAGTCTTCATCCAAAAAAGCGTTGTAGACAACAAGCCCATCACCACAAAGTTCCATCGTCGCTGTGCCTTCTTCTGGATACCAGTTAAGACTAAGGTTACCCTGTTTTGTCCGATTGATGTTTGGCATAGGAACACCTGAATTGAAAAGAAATTCAAGTAAAAAGAGAGCGTCATTGCATGTTGCCTCTGGGATAACATCAATTTCGCTATCCAGCGTATAGTCTTCCTCAGCTTTTTCATAAAGCGCCACTAATTCGCGTTTGATACTGTATCGAAACGCACCTGCATCTGTTGATGAGGTATCAAGATGTAATTGCATAATTTTCCACCTATTTGCGTTTGGGCGCGCTGCCATATCTGTCACCCAGATAGAAGCACGTCTATTTCCATTTAGTGATATACGAACTGATTAATCACGTTTTTGCTTAAGGTTTGCCCAAGTCGTTGCTAACTTTCCAGTCGGTTCAACTGGAAGAGCACCAGAAGCCAAATCTGAAATTTCTTTCGCTTCTAACACTCTGTTGTAGAGGCGAACTTCATCGATAAGACCGGGCCATGAGAGGGTCGCGCTATCCTTAGCCCCTTTGCCAATTACAAACTTGGCTGCTCCTGATATTTCACCTTCTTGACCATCGTCATTATGTGTAGGATTATCATCGAGGTCACCATTAATATAAAGGGCAAATTTTTCACCGCTGCGCCATGTAAACGCAAGATGTTGCCACTCAGTCGTTTGTACATTGCTTTTCCCCTCATACGTTTGAACACCAACCGTTGTAGTAATTGCTCCTTTAACAAGGTTTGTTCCACCTGCTGTTGCCCAACTTGCGGCATCGTAACGTAGCGTAAATATAATGTCGCCACCGCCTGGATCTATACCGTGAAAAATACCTCTGTCGTGCCCAACTGAATCTGATTTAACCCAAACGGAGACAGAGAAAGCGTCGAGTCCGTTGATATACTCCCCGCCATCGCCATCTTCAGCGGAACTTCCAGCACCGTCAAGTTTTAAAGCACCCCCAATTTTTCCACCTTCAGGATTCCAACTGACATTGCCGATAAGTGTCGCATCATTGTTGTTTTTACTTTTGTCAGACGCTGTTTTCCCATCTACTTCATCAAATGGATAATAGACGATTAAGCCCTTGTCTAAACTTGCTATTGCAATAGAACAGAAAAGGACAGTCAAAACGAGTGTGAAAAGTGAAAGTAAGAGTTGGTTACGCATTTCAAATTCCTCCTTGTGTTTTCGTTCACAATTCAAATAATTGTATTACCTAACAGGATATTTAGTCGCTGTCGCCTAATTCTGCTTGGATATTCTGAAACAATTCCAAAGCAGTACCTAAATTTTGTGTGATTTCCGCTGCTAATACATCGGGTGTTGGCAGGTCTGTTATATCTTCAAGCGAATCCTCTTTTAACCAAAAGATGTCAAGGTTAACATGTTCCCGCTTGGTAAGTTCCTCGTAACTGAAGGCGCGAAAACGTTCGGTTTCAACCCGTTTGTGGCGATTCTTTGGATTGTAGATGTCAATAAAATCTTGCAGGTCGGCATCACGTAAGGGATTCGTCTTGAGCGTAAAACGTTTGTTTGTACGCAGGTCGTATATCCAAAGTTTTTGTGTCCACGGTTCCTCACGTGCCGGACGTTTGTCAAAAAAGAGAACGTTTGCCTTCACACCTTGCGCGTAGAAGATACCGGTAGGCAATCGCAACAACGTATGGACATCAAAAAGTTTTAGCAGTTGCCTGCGAATTGTTTCACCTGCACCCCGTTCAAAAAGCACATTGTCTGGAAGTACCACAGCGGCGCGCCCATCTTCCTTCAAAATCGTCTTGATGTGTTGAAGGAAGTTAAACTGTTTATTTGAAGTTGTCGCCCAAAAATCATCGCGTTCATACGTGTGGGATGTATTGCTCCGTTTTTCGCCGTCAGTGGTAATTGTAACACTACTTTTGCTACCAAACGGTGGATTAGTCAACACCATATCGTAGCGATCCCCCTGGATCTTTGCCAAGACTATCGTTAGTTGTAATAGGACTCTCTGTGCCATCAATGCCGTGCAAGTATAGATTCATTACACACAAACGGACAACATTATCAACGATATCTGTGCCAGCAAACGTATTAAATTTGAGGAAGTCCTTCTGTTCCCGGGGCATCGTACTGCCATAATTTTCGGAAATATACTCATGGGCGGTAAGGAAAAAACCGCCTGTGCCGCATGCTGGATCACAGATCGTTTTCATCGGTTTCGGTTGCATTACTGCCACTATTGCTTTGATAAGTGGACGGGGTGTGAAGTACTGCCCCGCCCCGCTTTTGGTATCCTCAGCGTTTTTTTGTAAAAGTCCTTCGTAGATTGTGCCTTTGATATCTGCATCCATTGCGCTCCAGTTTTCCGCATCAATGAGTTTAATAAGCCGTTGAAGATGTGCAGGTGTCTGAATCCGATTTTGCGATTTCCGGAAGATAACACCAAGCAACCCTTTCTCATTACTCAATTCACGAAGGATTTTGACATACTGCTCCTCTAACGCAGCGCCAATCTCTTTAAGCAGACTCTCCCAATCCAAACCAGAAGGTATTTTAGACGATGTGTTGGTAGGCAATTTTCTCTGCTCGTCAGCAAGTTTGAGAAAAAGCAGATATGTGAGCTGTTCGACGTAATCTCCGTAACTGACTCCGTCATCTCGGAGGACATTGCAGAAATTCCATAGTTTTTGAACGATTGTTGCGGATTCGTTTGACATGGCATACCCTAATATCGTTTTTGGACATAGGTCAACTTTGCTTTGGTGGCATGACTAATTCACTGACAAGTGCAAGCTTTCTGGCTATCGATCTACGAAGTTTCCTATCTTCTGTTTTGTTTTCTTCTCTTTCAGCTGGAAAACCGGTAATGTTTGCGTGTGCTTCATGGGATTGTGGATCCGGAATAACTTTGAGGTTATTATCATATACATCACTAACAGACAGATCAGCTCTTGCGAGTACGGGTAATTCATCTGTCTGGACATGTTCCAATCCAATTCTCCACACTTCATTGTCAAGAAGTTCAGAGATGCGAAATACAGATATATCTGTCTTCTTTTTGTGTGGAAGAAACACTTGATGCCTAACTATATTCGGTTTAGCAAAATCTCTATTGTAGCGAATAAAACGGGTGAGTTTCTCACCCGGTGGAATATTCATAAAGAAAAATCCTATTAAATAAGGCGTTTTAAAGTTTCAAGGAAACCCTCCAATAGGACTGTATCTGATAAATTACAAACGCCATCAACTTGACGGTTTTCTTGAAAAAAAACACCATAAATCACATCGTCATCACCATAGATTCCCATAGTTACTATACCGCCTTCTGGTCGCCATTCAAGCCCGATGCTACCATCTTCTGCCCAACCGATATGTGGCATGGGGATATTGTAATTATAAAGAATCTCTAACAGGACAGATGTCTGTCTATATGCAGAATCAGGGACAGGATCAATTTCATTATCCAAAGCAAAAGCCTGTCCAGCTTCTTGTCGGATTTCGTCTAATTCGCGCTGGACCTGTTTCTGAAACAGCATCTTATCTGTGGGCGGCAGGGGAAGTCCATGTTCCTTTTGCAAAGTTTCCATAATGTATTACCTATCTAAGTTAGAGATAAGTTCCATAAATATATCCAAATTTTAGCACAGATGTTCGTTAAACGCAAGTTTAAAAAAGATGTGAAGATGATACTCTTCAGCCAATCGGAAGGGGCAATTGCTTTGCCGAAGATGTATTTTGAATTTTCGCGTTAGTCTTTTTTCGCTTCGGTTGATGTTGTTCTTTTTTATCCCGAATCTTCTCTAACAACACACTTGCAGGTTCATCATTAGGGTTTTGCGGAACAAGTTTACCAGAAAACGCATGCTTAAGGATAGACTGCCGCAGACGTTCCGCGCGTTTAAGTTCAGCATCAAGGGTTGCTTCTACTTCATCTGCAATTGAAAAACAACGTTCTATTTCTGCTACCAGGTGTTGTTGTTCAAGTAGTGGCGGAAGTGGGATTGGTATTTTTCGCATTGTTGACTGGTTGAGTTTTAGTCTTGTTGTGCCTGTCAAGTAGCCGTGATAATCAAATGTATTTAGATAATGACACAAAAGCTGATTTGATATGATTTCAGTTTTTGCTCTCAAGACATGGGCATGGTTATTTACCCAGCTTTTGCCCTTAATAAGATATGCTGTGTCTTTTGAAAAGTCAAAAAAAGGGGCGCCATCTTCCCCAAGTAAAACGAGTTCTTCATCAAACAAATAATCGTCAATCCATCCAACTTGCCCAGTTGCTCCATAGTATGGATAAAGTTCAGATTCAGATTTGCCACTTATCCTTTTTCGCCGCTCTTTTGCATTAATCGGTATTCGTTGACTATCCAAAATCTCTACACAATTTGCTAATGTTGTCCACACCCACCCATCAGGTGACTCAGGTAAACCCACCAGCTTAGAAACTTCTGAAACTAACATCGGTTCTAATTCACCTGAATACCCTTCGCGCCATCCCTTTGTCAACGTCCCCTCAAAAGCAGCTTTGAGGAGTGATTGACGGTACCATTGCAACTGTGTTTGTGCTTTCTTTTGTGCCTCACCTGCTGCGTCTAATTGTGTCCATAGCACCTCTAACTTGGCTACAATGCGGCGTTGTTCTGCCAACGGAGGAAGTGGGACTTGTATTTGTTTTAGTTTGGCAGCGTTGACGTTTGGTAGAGCGACCCCAGATTTTTCCTCTGAAATAGTTTTCCAATAATCAGGGCTTTTCAGGAAAAAAGCAAGATAGTTTTCGTTAATGATCGATAATGGCTTGAAACGAATCAGGTATGAGGCAAACACAGCATTTTGTGGATTCTTTACCAGATAACTGGAACCAACAGAACCTGCTCGCGAAATAACAATATTCCCTGTTTTTAACAGATATTTCTCTTTGTCTGGTGGTTCTTCTGTGCAGAATGGAACTGTTTCCCAATTGACGTTGCCATGAGTAATATCAGTTGTTCTGAGCAGATGAAGCGTTCCCTCTGTAGTTGCTTTTGTTGTCCATCCATATTGCGGGGTTGAACAAGTCTCTTGGAGCGTTGTCCATTCCCAACCGTTTGGCAAGTCAGATAAATCGGTGTTCATTTTGTTCACGTGTGTTCCCTTTTACTATATTTTCGTGAGACGTTCTCCGATGGAACGCGGTACTTTTTTACGTTGCCCGGTTCATTCAACGTGTCCGGCTTAGGTGTAGTGGTAGCGTACGAAGCGTGCGGCTCCAGTCTCTCCTCAAAACGGTTATAGAGTGTGACGGTGGTCCGTTGAGTCGTTTCATAATTTGGTGCAGATAGACCGAGGTTTTCCATTTCTTGGCGCATTTTCCTTGTACCTTCACTTAAAGCACGTACCACGGGTCCACCGCGTTCATTTTTCATAAGACGCATCCACTCAACAAGCCTTGGATTGCGCAGAATGGAATCAAGGAATGTATCCGCAAGGTGGAAATGCGGTGGGCCTCCTTGAAGAATCCCTCCTGGATTTTCCACTACCAATTTATCCTTATAAGCAGTACAGCGAATCGGAGTGTTAACTGTATAGTCCCTATGAATAACAGCGTTCACAAGTGCTTCGTCAACTGCTATAGATGGATATTCAGGTTCATCTAAGTTTTGAAAAAGGATGGAATCTTTCAAAAAGGCCCGAAGATTGCGGATAACGTTTGGCAGTGCCCCATCAAAATCTCTATCAAGAATTGTATCGGCCTCGTTTGCTAAATCTTCATCACAAGTGTCATATTTTAATACTTTCACGAATGCATTTGTAAAATGTTTGCGAGGATTTGAAGCAAAAAACAGATAACCAGCATTGGTAAAGGCATATTTGTCATTTTCTTCTTCTTTAATGAGTGCACCTTCTTGGTATAAAATTTCTTCGGTGCTATGCCCGGACTGGGCACTTCTCTCTTCAAGAAAAACCTTCTTAAATTCTTCAACCACTCCTTCGTCAAGTTCATTAGAATCGTACGGGCAGCAGTAAGATATTTCAAAATCAACGATTCCCTTATGTTGTAAAGGATTATAAAAAACATCTTTTGGTGTTGGCATTTTCTGATCCTCTATGACATGCTTTGCAATTGCGGTAAATCAGTTATCGTCCGCCCACAATTTTAGCACAAAATGTATTCGGATTCAAGCGTTTTGGATTGTAAAGATACCCTCATTATCCTTTGACATCAACCTCATTTTAGAATACACTTAAAACAATACGTTGAATCTTTATAACTTGATACTGGGAGATGATCTGATGCAAAAAAAAAAATACAAGCTGCGCCGACAATAGTCTATCCCGAATCGGATGGAGAACCTATGGCAGAAACAGATGCACATCGCGATTTGATGACAGATTCGATTGAGACACTAAAACACTATTACCGAAACGAGAATGATGTTTATGTGTCAGGGAATCTATTCATGTATTATGTAGAGGGGGATCCGAGGAAGTGTGTTTCTCCTGATGTGTTTGTAGTTTTCGGTGTTGAAAAAAAACGGAGACGAACTTACCTCACATGGGAAGAGGGACGCACACCAGATTTCGTATTAGAGGCTGCGAGTCCAAAGACTTTTTTAAACGATATGAAAGAGAAGAAAGATCTTTATGCTTCTGTGCTTGCGGTCCAGGAATATTATATTTACGATCCGCTTGGTCAAATTGTACCGAGTTTTATCGGATTTCGGTTGATTGATGGGGCATATCAAGAGATTGATTTTGTCCATAATCGTTTACCGTCGGCAGTTTTAGGATTAGAGTTAGGTGAACGGGATGGTGATTTGCGTCTTTATAACCCTGACACATCGCAATGGTTGCAAACGCCATCGGAGCGTGCAGAAGACGCTGAGGCACGCGCGCAACTGGAAACTAACGCACGTCAAAATGCTGAAGCTGAACTCGCCGAGGCTTTAGCAGAAATTGAACGTCTTCGTGCAGAGAAAAACGACTGAATACAGTCAAGACAGACGCAAATTCAGGTGTCCCTGTTTAAAATTTTGTCATTTTCGAGGTTACCCCTTTATCCCCAATTCGCATGCCACACGGGGAATCATGGCGAATACCATACGCGTATTCGCCATGATTCATACCGTTGATTTGGCGCATGCAATGGTGAGGGAATGCGTAAGTCCTGTATAATTAAGAATAGGCGGACACAAGGCCCGCCCTATAAATCTCAAAGCAGCCTAAACGTTACACACATCATAAGCGTGCTGCATCGCATCAAACGCATCACCTTTCGGACTAAACTCGTGTCCTACATAAAGGTCATAATCTGTATTAGCGATAGCGCGCATCACTGCAGGATAATAGATTTCCTGTTCGTCATCAAGATCGCGACGTCCGGGGTTCCCTGCGGTGTGGAAATGCCCGATATATTCAATGTAGTCCGTGATGTTGCGGATGAGGTCACCTTCCATAATCTGCATGTGGTAGATATCGTGCAGTAGCAGTGCCCGCGGTGAACCGACACCTTTACAGACTTCAACGCCCCACTCCGTTTTATCACATTGATAATCGGGATGGTTCACTTTGCTGTTGAGTAGCTCAACACACAAGTTAACACCTTTTTCCTCAGCAGCTTTTGTTACCCGTGACAGGCCGGCAATCGTGTTATCACGGCCTTCTTCATCAGACCTGCCTTCTCGGTTGCCAGAAAAACAGATAAGCCCGGGGATGTCGTTTTCTGCTGCGATGTCTATATTTTTGAGCAGTTCATCCTCAATTCGGTCATGGTTGCTCGGATCGTTTAAACCGGAGGGAAGCGATGAATGTCCAACGACAATTGCAACCCGCATCCCATTATCTTTAACAACGGGCCAGAGATCTGCAGGTAGCATCTCAACCGATTTGTAGCCGATTTCAGCGGCTTTCTTAATTACATCTTCCGGCTCTCTGTCCCGCCGGAAATTGCCAAAACAGATGGATTGATTAATTGGCATGATTTTCTCTCTTTTCGTAATAGAATTTTAATGTGGTTAGGCAGCAATGCGTGCCTACTATGTTCTAAAGGTCAATTGCTTTACCGGTTACAAACGATGTGCTTGCAGCAAGCATAATACGGAGTGTCTGTAACGCGTCACTATAGGGAGATAGGATTTTTGAGTCGTCTCCACTCTTAACAGCGTCAATAAATACGCGATCCCGGTCTTGTCCACCTCCACCAGCGAGCGGTTCCGTCTCACCTTTGCGGTTGACGTTGTTCGGTCCGCCAACGGTGACAACGAGTCCACGTGTAAACACTTCAAGATGCACACGCCCAAAACCTTCTAACGCACATGCAGAAACGATATTCGCAACAGCACCGTTCTCAAACTCAATGTTTACCATAGTGATGTCGTCAACGTCATAGTTTTCAATATGTGTCATGCTACCGCTATTTGCGACACCGTGTACAGTTTTGCCATCACTGCCAACAAGAAAACGGCACAGATCGAAAATGTGAGTCGTCTGTTCAACGTGTTGTCCGCCAGATTGCGCACGCACACGCCACCAAGGTGTTCCGGGCATCCCACCCATCCAATAACCAAGCGCACCTAAAATTTGTGGTTGTTCTTCAAGCATCTTTTTGGCATTTTGTGCATTACCACCATAACGCCAATGGTAACCAACACTTGTGATCGTGCCAGTTTCTTTAATGTAATCATTGATGATAATCGCAGGTTCCAATTCAGAATGGATCGGCTTTTCAATGAACATCGCGACACCTTTTTCACAAGCGATCCGTTCCTGCTCTCCGTGTGCAAACGGGGGAGTGCAGATGTAAACGGCATCTAATTCTTCTTTATCGTACATTACACGAAAATCGGTGTAAGCGTTGCCGCCGAACTCTTCTGCGCGCCCTTTCGCACGATCTTCAGAAATATCACACATTGCACAGAATTCTACATCTTCAAAATTATCTTTTAGGTTGCGCATGTGTGCACCTGCCATGCCACCTGTACCGATAAAACCGAGTTTAACTTTGTCCATACTTTCTCCTTAAAATTAGGTCGTAACGGAAAATCCGTGATTTTTTAATAGTTTAGCAAAACGCAACGTTTATTGCAAGCAATTTGAAAATCTGCTATAATTTATACTTGAATGTATCTGGTATTGAAGAACACCGAAGAGGAGAAAAAATGGGTTTCAAATTTGGATATAGTACGTTACGATGGCAACAGCCAGATTTTGAGAAACTGCTCACACAACTCAAGGACGCTGGTTGGGATGGTTGGGAGATGCGGCAATCCTTAGAATGGGCAGGCACACCGCAACGTATTCGGCGGATGTGTGAGAATGTTGATATGCCCGTCGCTGCAGTCACAGCACGTGGGCTGCCAATTGACAAAAATTTTGAACAGATGGAACTCAATAAGCGAAGAATCGACTTCGCAGCAGAGGTCGGGGCAGATTGTTTCATGTTCATGGGAGCAGGGAAACCAAATGACCGACCCGTAAACAGTGCCGATCTCACGAAACTTGCGGATGTTTCCGAAGAATGGGCAGAATACGCAGCACGATACGGATTAGATGTCTGTTATCATATCCATACTAATACAACGGTAGATTCCATTGAGGATTGGGCAAAATACATGAGTCTACTCCGCAAATGTAAACTTTGCATAGACGTATCACATTCCGCACTCTGGGGATTTGATCCGATTGAATCTATACGCCGTTATAGTGATGTGCTTGTTTACGTTCACCTTCAGGATTATTCAGGCTACACTGGCGGAGATGGTAGCAATTATGATGTGGATTGGGTTGATGTCGGTGGTGGAGATGTGATGGACTTCCCCGGAATTATGTCCACTTTGGAAGAACTCGGCTATGACCGATGGATTACTGCATGTCCAGGCATGGTTGAAAACCGCACGGATGAAGAACGGATGACAGTAAATCGGGAGTATCTGCGGCAATTGGGATATTAAACAGGACTTACGCATTCCGCCCGCTTGCGGGGGGATAAAGGGGGGTAAAACCTTAAAAGGACAAAATTCTAAACAGGGATACTTGAATTTGCGTCCGTCCTGTTAAAGTCAAATGTGGAGAAAGCAATGAAAAAGTTAAGTTTCGTTTTTATAATAATATGGTTTTTATGTTACAACGTATCTGCGTTCGCGGCATTAACCGTTGAAGATTTAGACAAAATTCGAGAGATTGTGAATGAATCCGAGGATCGGATGGAGAAACGTCTCTCAGAGGTAGAAAAACACCTCTCCAGGGATATTCAAACTTTAGAGAAAAACTTCGGGGAACGCTTAACATTTCATAGCTCGCTGATAGTAGCACTGATCGCATCCATTATAGGATTTGTCGCTGTGCCGATGGGATTCATCACCTATCAATATATCAAAATGCGTTCTCAACAAGACGAAGAAATTAAGGCACTCTGAGAGAAAATTGAAGCACTTGAGACGCAATTGCTTGTGGAAAATCCGGATTAGAAAATTTAGGAAAAACGCAATTAATTTTGTCAGTAAAATGGAATAGGAGACAAGTAAATATATGAATGAATCAGGGGGCGAACTCCGCTCTATTCTTGCCACAGATTGTGGCAGCACTACTACTAAAGCAATTCTTATTGAAAAACGCGGTGACGAGTATCAGCTCATCGTACGCGGGGAAGCACCGACAACCGTTGAAGCACCTGTTGAAGATGTAACAGCAGGCGTTCTCAACGCGATCACAGAAGTTGAGGAACTTGCCGGACGCAAACTACTTGAAAACGGTGTTATCATCAAACCGCAAAATGGAGATGAAGGCGTTGATATCTATATTTCAACAAGTAGTGCAGGAGGTGGGTTGCAAATGATGGTAGCGGGTGTTGTCCGTAATATGACAGGGGAAAGTGCTGAACGTGCAGCGCTGGGTGCGGGGGCTATTGTGATGGACGTTATCGCATCTAATGACAAACGTCTACCACACGAAAAAATAGAGCGGATTCGGCATCTGCGTCCCGATATGTTCCTTCTCTCTGGTGGTGTTGATGGCGGCACAACCTCACACGTAGTAGAATTGGCTGAGATTATCGCAGCAGCGCGTCCACAACCACGACTTGGTATTGCTTATGAACTTCCACTGATCTATGCTGGGAACAAAGACGCTCGTGAACTGATTCGAGAACGTTTGGATGATGTGATGTCCCTGGAGATAGTAGACAACTTGCGTCCTGTTTTAGAACGTGAGGACTTGATGCCCACCCGCCACAAAATCCAGGAACAATTCCTTGAACACGTCATGGCACACGCACCCGGTTACAAAAAACTTATTGACTGGACAGATGCCCCCATCATGCCAACCCCTGGTGCAGTCGGTGAAATCATCCAGACTGTTTCATCACAACAGGATATTCAAGTAGTCGGTGTTGACATCGGTGGTGCAACAACCGATGTGTTTTCTGTATTCAAAAACCGTGATGCAGAGGTGATCTTCAACCGAACTGTCAGCGCTAATCTCGGCATGAGCTATAGTGTTTCTAACGTGCTTGCTGAAGCCGGTATAGAAAACGTTTTACGATGGGTGCCTTTTGATATTGAGGTGGGTGACCTTCGGAATCGTGTAAAAAACAAAATGATTCGTCCAACAACGATTCCGCAAACATTGCAGGAATTAGTGTTGGAGCAAGCGATTGCCCGTGAAGCACTTAGGTTGGCTTTTGAACAGCATAAGCAGTTAGCAGTGGAATTGCGAGGTGTGCAACAGCAGCGCACTATCTCCGAGGCATTCGACCAAGCAGAAAGCGGCCAAACACTTGTCAATATGCTTTCCTTAGATATGTTAGTTGGCAGTGGGGGTGTCCTATCGCACGCGCCGCGCCGCCAGCAGTCAATGCTCATGATGATTGATGCGTTCCAACCCGAAGGCGTGACACATCTCGCAGTAGATAGCATTTTTATGATGCCCCAACTCGGTGTTTTGGCACAAGTTAACACCGAAGCAGCAACGCAGGTTTTTGAACGGGATTGTTTAATTCATCTCGGTACTTGTATTGCACCTATTGGTGTCGGAAAACAGGGGGATGCATGCCTCTCTATTGAAATTCAGTTTGCCGATAAACCAGTCATCACTGAAGATATTCCATTTGGAGAATTACGACACTATCCACTTGGGTTAGGCGAAAGAGTATCAATGAAACTCCACCCATCTCGCAGATTTGACTTAGGGGATGGACATGGAACACCTATTGAAACAGAAGCGATGGGCGGTGTAGTCGGACTCGTTATTGATACACGGGGTAGACCCCTTGAAATTCCGACAGATTCGACGCAGCGCGTCGAGCAGCTCACAAAGTGGCAGGAAGCATTAGGGACATATCCGACTTAAACAGAGTGCAGGGAATGTAAAAAATTTCTTGACAAATAATGTAAATATGGTATGATTAATATTATTTTGACAGATCGTCAAAACACATTTATTTTTGGAGGTAATAAAATGAAACGATTTTATCTATTTCTACTAACAATCGCGATAAGTTTCGGCTTGGTTTTTAGTATTACACCCTTCGCGCTTTCAATAGGTGAAGTTAATCTCGATGGAGGACCTCTTGAGGAAAACGAATTTTTCGCTAATCCACCTGGAAAGAAAGAGGAAGACCATTCTGGTGTTAACACGTGGATCAGAAAATGGTACGGTCCCGATGGAAATTACACAAATACTGGCGGTCCGGGAAATGTTATACGAAGGGATCTTATTGACGAAGGGACCAATGGGAAGCTAACGCAAGAAGACCTTTCTACTCTTGACGGTTTACAGAAGACAAAAACCGTCACAGAAATTAACTGGCCAGATGGGAATGGCGGTACCCGGGAGTGGACAGTCTTTGAACTAAACCCCGCAGACGGAAACAACATGAACAGAGGTGGACCTGCTGATAATATTGACACCTACGGTATCATTGTGATTGATGCAAAAAAGGCGATGACATCTGTTATGTCCCCAGCACACGATAACAATGCACAAATCTGGATTAACGGTGAAAAATGGTACTATCATCCCGATTGGACAGGCGGTGCGCAAAAGGTACACTTCAACGTTGAAATTTCGTTAGAAAAAGGGGCAAATGTTTTGCTTTTCCGAGTAAGTGAGGGTGGCGGCTCAGCCTATATGAACCTACATTTTGACGATGCAACGCACGACGCAGTCAAAATCTATCCCGATAAAGCTACCAACAAAGCAGAATTCTTTGATGAAGTAGCAGGGGTCCTACCCGTTGAGCCAGCAGGAAAGCTAACTACTATCTGGGCAGATATAAAACGGAAATAAAACGGAATTATCTACAAAATATCGTTTTGATACACTTATTCATTGGCGAACAGGACTAAGTAAATTATGCTTGTTCGCCATATTTTCTTCTTATACTCTTCCATTTTGTAGCAGATTATTGTAAGCGCGACTTACCGGCTACCGTATTCCAAAAACTGAAAACTATAGTAAAACGGACAATTAATGAGACACTTCTGTCCCGCAACCTGTTAGGGTGTGGACGAATATGCACAACCTAACAGGTTGTGCTACAACTTCTCTTGTCCGTTTTGTTTCTGAAACAGGTTTATTAAAGTGTCCTAATAATTTCAAAGTTTACTATAAATTTCCTTGGGGATGTCTTACAATTTCTTGCAAATCACCACTTTATCCATTATAATAAAAATATGTGGAATAAGATTTTTTATTGCTCACTTATTATTTGTCCTATCTTTTTTCTTGTCGGGTGGCTGGGAAACTGGACTCGCTCTATGAAAACTGGCACCGAGGCGTATTGGAATCAGGACTATGACGCTGCCGTGGAATCTTTTCAACAAGCCACTTTTGACAAACCTGATAATCCGATTGCACTTCACAACCTCGGTACAGCTCTCTACAAAAAAGGCAGGTATAAAGACGCAACGGCTGCTTTTCAAAGAGCTCTTTTGAAAGAAAATACTCCCAACAAAGCCGCTGTTTATTACAACTTAGGTAATGCGCAATTTCAGTTGCGTGACCTCACTGCTGCAATTGAATCTTACAAGGCCTCACTTCGTTTGAATCCGCATGATGCCGATGCAAAACACAACCTTGCCTTGGCACTTCAACTACTGAAAGAACAGGAAAACGTTACACAGCGGCAGCTCAATACCAACACGCAAAAGGATTCACCGAAAAATGAGCCAAGCAACATGCCTAAAGCAGAGGCACTTCAGCTACTTGAACGCCTGAGCAAAAATGAAAACAAACGTAGGGAACAGATACTCCAACAACAACTCAATAGCGGATATCGCCGTGACAAAGATTGGTAATTTTCATATCCCCCGAATGCAATCATATTTAAGCGTTACAACCTTTAGTATCTTACTAATGCTTTTCACGGCAGCCGCGCAAAGCCAAGATGTTAAAGTCGCCGCAGTGGTTACACCGCGCTATATTCAATTAAACGAGAAGGCTACTTTGGAACTTACGATTTCAGGGAGAACACAAATGAAACATATCGGTTCTCCGACTTTCAATTTTTTGCCTAATTTCCTCGCTGTTCCCTTGCCTTCCAAAACAACGCCACGGTTAATAGATGACAAAATTGCTGTCACTATAGCATGGGCTTATGAACTTATACCACAAAAGATCGGTGAGATCGCCCTTTCGGATGTCCAGTTCTCTTATCAAGGTGTTCCTTATTTCGCGAATCCCGGTAAAATAATTGTTGGGGCAGTTGACACTTATGTGAACAACACCACAGGCGGTATCCATAAAGTAACGGCTGAAGTCCGTAATCCAAAACCCTATCTTAATGAAGCGATCGAATATCGGTTTCGCTACCTTTATACAACTGTCCTGCCAACTTTGGAACCCCTGATACCTTCGCTTCCAAGATTTCCTGGCTTTTTAGTAGATGAACTTCCTGATGAGAAAGGGACTACTGTGCAAATGCAGGGGAAAAAGTTTCAGGTCCAAGAATATGTCCGCCGTTTATATCCACAAAAAACTGGACAAATTCTCATTCAACCCGCTCAATTAAAACTTCCTATCAAAGGTAATCCAAAGACTCTAAAAACAAAATCTGTTCCGATCGGCGTTCAACCACTCCCTGAAGTTGGAAAACCTGCTAACTTCACAGGTGCTGTTGGTCAATATAATATCACCGCACAAGTTGACCGAAAGAAACTCGAAGTGAGAAAAGCTCTCACGCTATCATTGCAAATCACGGGAAGTGGTAATATCAAAACGGTAACCCCGCCGCAAATACCTGACATTAGCGGATTTAGAATTGACCATCAAAATCTTGCAAATACAACTAACGATACTGCACGCGTCTATACTTACGTGCTTACACCATTAAAAGTAGGAATTTTACAGATACCTATAATTGAATATACCTTTTTCAATCCGAATAAACACATATATCAGACAACCAAAACGACTTCAATTCCTATTACCGTACTGCCTGACCCAAACGATGTAATAGGCAGTGAATCTGATTTCTCATCGTGGATATTGTGGTTACTTTTGCTGATACCAATCTTTGCTGGCGTTGGTATTGGTGGATATCTATTGTATCGAGGAAAATTAAAACTTGATAGTGGATCAACTGGACCTGACACGCCGATGACTCCCGCAGCGCAAGTATTTTCTGCGCTCAATGCAATGAATTCTGGCGAAACGGATACAAAAGCGACCGACTTTGGGGAAGCATTGACTCGCAGCCTGCATCAATATTTATGTGAATGGCATGGCATCCGATATCGTCAACTGAGCATAGTAGAAGTCCAAGAAATTTGCACACAAACGGGCGTATCAGATGCTATTCTCAAGGAATTGGTAGATATTCTCACAAAGTGCGACTATCATCGGTTTGCCCCGGTACCGCTTTCTGCAGATGAACGGAAAACATTAATCTCTCGATCTGAAAATGTTATTCAGCAGATTGAAGAAACCTAAACTTGCATAGGTCCGAGTGTCATCGGCATACGCAACGGTGACTCGATACTTTTTTTAAACACTACTCTTTCACATAAATAAGGAATCTCATAAATGGAAATACTTTGGTTATTAATTCGATGGATACATGTTATGGCCGCTGTTGTTTGGATTGGCGGTAATCTTATTTTAGCAATGGTAATTGTACCCTATTTCAGGCAAAACTTACCGCCTGTTCAACGCATTCAACTCTTGACACAAATAGGCAAACGGTTTGAACCCATTGTGTGGGGTTGTGTCGGGATACTCTTTTTCACAGGTATTGCCAACATCTTTGATGCAATAGACTTCGGTTCGCCTTCTGGTTCTGAGGGTATCAACACCTTCATGCGAACACTCCTAATCAAACTGATACTATTTATCGCACTGCTTATCCTGACCGCGCTCCACAGTTTTGTCTTTGGTCCACGGTTATCGGCGGCAATTGAAGGATTACCCTCTGAAACAGAAGAACTTCCCTCTCAAGTCAAACCACTCCGCAAGCGGATGTCTATTGTATCCAGTCTCATGGGGGTAGTTTCATTGCTAATTCTGCTGGCAGCTGTCGCTCTCCGCATGGGAATATGAATTCACACCCACTGTAGGGCAGGATCCAATCGAACGTTAAACACCGATTCAGCGTTTATTTGACTCTGCTTGACAATATTTTTACATACCCTAATCCGAAATAAATACTTGACACAATTGCGTAAATTATAGTATCATAATAGAGCAAAAGGGCGCTGTCACAGCACAATAATTCTAATGCCGCAACTCACATCAACAAATCTGGCGAAAACATGGCACAGTTCCACTTCAACTACAAGGATATCTCCAGGATTAACCGGTACGGATTCAGTGTTAGAAGGATAGGGATTCATCTAATAGGAATACTTCTCGGCTACCTCGTTTATGAGATTTTGGTCTATCTTTCACTCTTCATTGCAGGTGGAGCAGAAGTCCAAACGTTTTGGAAAAATTTCGGACTCTTACCGGTTCTGCCATTCACTGCTGCCAACTTAAACCCTCTTACAGCTGGGGCAATGTGGGTAGGTTTGTTTGCTTTCGCAGCTATCTTTTTCCTTGTCAGCACAATGGCTTCTAAGATTACCATTGAACAATTGCGTGGTGATGTTTTTTATTCAGTTGGAAATGCTTTAAGTTTCTTAAAACAGAATTGGAAAGCGGTCTTTGGATCATTTTTTGGATTGATTTCTATTGTCCTTTTGCTATTCTTGATACCCGGTAGCATGGCGCTGCTGGGAAAAATCCCATTTCTTGGCAAACCTATTCTCGTATTAGCTTCGCTATTTACTCCCATCGCTTTTTTTATTGGACTGCTTATTGCATTTATTATTACTGTTTTGATTGCAAGCCTGTTTTTTGTACCTGCCATTGCTGCTACGACCAATGCTGATGCGTTTGAAACTATATATCAACTTTTTGCGATAGTGTGGAATCAACCTTGGCGAATCGTAGGCTATGGTATCTTCCTGTTTTTTCTAAAACTAATTTTTGTGCCAATTTGGGCTATCTTCTGTCTCGCCGGATTTATAATAATCTTGTTACCAATATCCTATCTACATACAACATTTATACAAGAATCCATGGCAATTGCTAATAGATGGTTGGGAGAGACACTTCAGAAATTTACAGGTCTGTTTTTTCAAGACAGCACTATTATCTTTGGCATTAACACATCCCAACTTCCGACAGCAACTTTCTCAACTACGATCTGTGCCATTTTGATAACAGTTACGTTAATATGCATTGCAGGTGGTGTCATTGCCTATCTTTTTTCATTAGCATCTGTTGGCACAACACTAATTTACACGATACTACGAAAACACATTGATGGACAAAATCTATTAGAGACAATCGAAACAGTTGGACAAGTGGAAGGGACATCAGTGTCCATAGGAGAAAAATGATCTAACAGCAGCCCCCTTGCTGGACGGTAGACATCCAATTGACGTAGAATAACCCAAGTGGCTCCTTATGTAGCACAATCTGTTAGATCGTGCATATTCGTCCGCAAACTAACAGTTTGCTCTACAAATCTTATAGGTAGCAACTTGCGGTAGAATAATAAAAAACAAGGTGCTGTTAGCATGAGAATATCTAATGGAGTTTAAAGAAAATTATGTTTGAAAAAGTAATAAGCAAAGTTTTCGGTACAAAGGAAGACCGTGATGTAAAACGATTTCGCGAAATCGTTGAAGCTGTCAACCAGCGTGAACCCGAAATTAAAAGACTGACTGATAACCAACTTCAGGCAAAAACCCCATGGTTCCGAAGACAATTAGATGCTGGTGCATCCCTTGACGAACTATTACCAGAGGCTTTTGCCGTTGTGCGAGAAGCAGCGGTACGGACATTGAAACAGCGGCACTACGATGTTCAAATTATCGGTGGTGTGGCACTTCATCAAGGTGCAATCGCTGAAATGAGAACAGGGGAAGGTAAAACGTTAACTTCAACCCTTGCCGTCTATTTGAACGCACTCGCTGGAAATGGTGTTCATCTTGCAACAGTCAATGATTATCTGGCACGTAGAGATGCGGAGTGGATGGGAAAAATATACAACTTCCTCGGCTTGTCTGTCGGATTAACATTGAGCTTGATGCCACACGAACAGAAAAAACTTGCATATAAGGCTGACATTACCTACGGAGTCCACAGTGAATTTGGGTTTGATTACCTAAATGATAATCGAGCACTTACCATTGACACAAAAGTCCAACGGGGACATCGTTATGCCATCCTTGATGAAGTTGATAGTATCCTCATTGATGAAGCGCGTACACCCCTCATTATTTCTGATCCGTCTAACAAACCTGCTGAACTCTACCGAAAAATTAACAGTGTTGTCACGCAGCTCCGTAACGAGGAACACTATGTAATAGACCAAAAGGGCAAGTCCCGTGGTAGCGTCACACTAACAGACGAAGGCGTTGACGAAGTACAAAGTCGCCTCGGTTTAGAGAATTTGTATGATCACAATAACATCATGCTGGTTCACCATGTAAATCAATCTTTAACCGCGCATCACCTCTACAAACGCGACATACACTATCTGGTAGAGAATGGTGAAGTTTTACTTATTGACGAATTCACAGGCAGAAAACAGATTGGGCGAAGACTCAGTGAAGGTCTCCACCAAGCCATTGAAGCAAAGGAACGTGTCAGAATCGCTCAGGAAAATGAAACTTTTGCTAAAATTACATATCAAAACTATTTCCGGATGTATGAGAAACTCGCTGGGATGACCGGTACAGCTGCTACAGAGGCAAATGAGTTTGCACATATCTATGGTCTGGATGTCGTTGTTGTGCCTACAAATGAACCGATGATTCGGATTGATAATCCTGACCAAATCTACACAACTGAGGAAGCTAAATATAACGCTGTCCTGAATGATATTGCTGAGCAGCACGAAAAAGGGCGACCTGTCCTTGTAGGGACAATATCCATTGAAAATTCTGAGAGATTAAGTAAGTTGTTGAGAGCCAGACATCGGAATATCAAGCACCAAGTATTGAATGCTAAAGAGCATACTCGTGAGGCAGACATCATTGCACAAGCAGGAATACCTGGTGCCGTAACAATTGCTACCAACATGGCTGGTAGAGGTGTTGATATCTTGCTTGGTGGTAATCCTGAAGGCTTGGCAAAGGACGCACTACGAAAGAAAAAAGTTGACTTAAATTCGTTGCCGCCGGAATCTGAGGAATGGGAAACCGCGCTCGCTGAAGCAGAAGAAATATGCGAAAAGAATCGGGAGCATATCCTAAAGGCTGGTGGATTACATATCGTTGGTACTGAGAGACACGATTCCAGACGGATTGATAACCAATTGCGTGGACGCTCCGGTAGACAAGGAGACCCAGGTTCCTCAAGGTTCTACCTTTCACTGGAAGATGACCTCATGAAAAAGTTTGGTTCCGAACGTCTGCAAGGACTTATGAGTCGAACTGGAATGGACGAAGATATTCCACTTGAACATCCGTGGGTCACAAAATCTATAGAAAAAGCACAGACGCGTGTTGAACAGATGAACTTTGATATTCGCAAAAATATACTCAAATTTGACGATGTGATGGAAGCGCAACGTGATACCATTTACACATTAAGAGATACTATTCTGTCAGATGAAGACCTCAAAGAAACTGTGTGGGAAATGATTGAGAACGTCGTTGATGATGAAATTGATATGATCATTCCTGAAAAAGGACCACGTGAAAACGAGGACCTTGAACAGTTCTCAAAATGGTTAACTACGACTTTTCCCATTAACCCAACTTGGAAAACCCCTCTAACCGAAATATCCGCTGATGATCTTCACGAACAAATCATTTCAGAACTCAAAACTGCATATCAACAGCGGGAAACTGAAATGGGATCGGAGACCATGCGTTTGCTTGAACGACTCCTTGTATTAGATAGAATTGACAGCCATTGGAAAGACCACCTTTATAACATTGATTTCATTGAAGAAGGGATCAGGTTCGGAGCAGGTTATGGCGGCAAAGACCCAATTGTCGTTTTCAAAAGTGAGGCACTCGGTGTATTTGAATCCATGTATCAAAACGTTGAAAAAGAGGTAAGTGAATTTATCTTCAAATCGCGTGTTAATACTGAAGCACCCCGCCGTGCCCCTAACAGAAGACCAGGAAGTTCACGCCGAACACCGCCGCGTAGAGCTGCCAATTATGATGATCAAACCTCAGCAGAATTTGCATCACAGCAGGCAATGGGAAAAACACAAAAAGTCGGACGAAACGCACCCTGTCCATGCGGCAGTGGAAAAAAATATAAGAAATGCCATGGCCAGTAAGGTCGCTAAAGATATTAATTTATCATGAACTCTACTCAATCCGTTAACATTTAGGAGAACTGTTTTGAATGCTGAAAAACCCTATACGCTATCGCAAACCTTGCTCGATATTCTGGCGTGTCCTGCATGTAAAGGCAAAATTGAACACATAGAAGCAGATCAAAAATTGGTATGTCAAGGTGAATGCCAACGGCGTTATCCAATTCGCGATGGAATTCCGGTCATGTTGATTGATGAAGCAGAATTGCCTTCTACATAACGATTGACAAACCAATGCTTGATATTATAGTAAAACGGACAATCTAATCGGACACTTCTGTACCGCAAACTACCAGTTTGCGTCACTACGGCACAAACTAAATGAAGATTAATTTATTAATTCGGTAATTTTCTACCCGTACGAGGTAGGTGTACTCCTCGCTGGCGAGGTTTCCTAACCTCGCCAAATTACCGATTTATTTTCTTAAACTTCATACAGTTTGTGGGACAACTACTGTTGTCCGTTATGTTTCCGAAACAAGTTATCAAAGTGTTCTAATAATTTTAAAGTTCACTATAGTTGTAACAGAAATGCGAATCCTATTTTTAAGTTTGCGATCCCCTTATCCACCACAACGAGGGGACCGCATTCGATCATACAATTTTATCAAGCAACTCTCCAAACGGCACGATGTCACTCTCGTCTTCTTTGCCGAGTCAGATACTGACATTGAAGGCGTGGAACATCTCAACACCTTTTGCAAGCGGGTAGAGTGGGTTCGGTTCAGCCCCGCGTTTGCGCGCCTTAATACAGCAGTCCACTGCCTTTCCCGGTTACCTTTGCAAGTACACTATTGGTATTCACTACAAATGCAACGTAAAATTGACCAACTTCTTACAGAGGAGAACTTTGAACTCATCCACGCACAACTCTTTCGGATGGGACAATATGTAACTCATGCCAAAGGGACAGCAAAAGTTTTAGATTTATGTGATTCATTGGCTCTAAACTTGAGCCGCCGCGCAAAATTGGATTGCACCCCAAAACGTTTTTTGGTAAAATTGGAGGAAAAACGGGTCCGTCGTTATGAAGTTGAGATTATGAAAGCGTTTGACCGTGGCACTGTTGTTGCAAACTTTGATCGTGATTACTTGCTGAATCAGGATAACACGCTCAATTTATCGGTCGTTCCTATGGGCGTTGATCTCAAATATTTCCACCCACATCAAGTTAACGGGAAAGATAGTGTTGAGATAGACCAATTGAAACCTACTGTCTCAGGGGATCCGGCAAAAAACTTGTTGTTTACCGGAACTATGAACTATTTTCCGAACTCTGATGCAGTCATCTACTTCTGCGATAGCATATTTCCATTGATACAGAAACAGCATCCAGATACTACTTTTTTTATTGTCGGTAATCATCCAACTGAACAGGTGCGCAAGCTTGCTGCACAGAAAGGGGTCGTTGTTACAGGTTATGTTCCAGATGTTCGCCCCTATTTCAACAAGGCATCCATTTTTGTTGCCCCCTTGCGCGCAGGGTCTGGTATTCAAACAAAGAACTTAGAGGCAATGGCAATGCAGACTCCCATTGTTACAACTTCAATTGGTGCTATGGGGATGGAAGTGGAAATTGGTAAAGAACTTCTTATCGCTGATACCCCTGAAATCTTTGCTGAACGTGTCATTCACCTAATTGAAAACCCTGATATTCGGCAAAACATGGCTGATGCTGGTAGGAAGCGGGTTGAAGCAAGTTATGATTGGCCTGTACTCGTTGAACGCCTGGAGCAAGTTTACGCTCAAATCTAATTCAACGAACTGATTTTGAGATTGAGCAGGATTTACAGCAGGAGTGTGTTATGTCAGAATTAATAGAGCAGAACACAGAAAACTATAAAGAAGAAATTATTAGAATTCAAGCAGACCTGAAAGGACTCAATTCGCAAGTGGCGGAAATTGATAAAGAGATTAACCCTATTGAATGGCGTTTAACTAATCAGATCAAGGATGTAAAAAGTGACCTCAAGGATGACATTAAAAAGGTTAATGACGATCTCACTGATTATATCAGGGAAGTCAAAGCTGATCTAACAAACGACATCCAAAGAGTAGAAACTGACCTTAGGGGTCAAATCCAAAAGGTAGAAAGCGGCCTCAAGAGTGAAATCCAAAAGGTAGAAAGCGGTCTCAAGAGCGAAATCCAAAACGTTAGAAGCGACATTAAGAGTGACATCAAAGAACAGCAATCAGGTTTGAAGTGGTTTATAGGTATCTTTATCACCGCTGGCATAGCAGTTATCGGAGTAATAGTAACCCTAATCATCCTATATGTTAAGTAGAGGAGAAAATGATGGCAAAGAAAGCATCTGGAGCTGAGGAATATAAACCGACCCGTTTGGAGTGGTTAGTGGTTATGGTGAACTCTATGTTACCAAACGTGAGCGATAAATATTTTTTGGCATATTGTTTTGCAGGAGAAGATGAAAAAAGTATTATAGTACACATCAAGTATGATCGTCGTGCTGACAAAGAACATGTCAGTAAAATTGAAACAGACGTTAAAGAACTAATTTTAACCATCTCTAAAATGTATGAATGGGATTCATGGGTTAATATTGAAACAGTTATTTCAGTTAAGGATTAGTATAACTTGATAACGAGGACAGTTCCTCATGCACGAAAACCGAACCCTCATCCGCGGCGATAACCTTGTAGAAATGCGAAACTTCCCTGACGCATGCGTTGACCTAATTGCCACAGACCCGCCTTTCAACTCCAAACGCGACTATTTTGTGCCGTTCCGAGACGAACACGGACGCGAACCCGACACCCTTGTGAGAGCGTTCACAGATACGTGGACATGGGGCGAAGCAGCAGAAGACGCTTACAACGAGCTACTGGTAGATGTCGGTGGGCAGGTAGGCGATACTGTCCAGGGTTTACGAAAATTCCTCAACGAAACACCGATGATGGCATACCTCGTCATGATGGGCATTCGGATTGTGGAGATGCACCGATTACTCAAGGATACGGGTAGCCTATATCTCCACTGCGATCCCTCTGCAAGTCACTATCTCAAGATTGTTTTGGATGCGGTGTTTGGGACAAATAACTTTAGGAATGAAATTGTGTGGCAACGCACCTATGCCCATGGTGACGGCAATCAGTTCGGTAGAGTTCACGACGTAATTCTGTTCTATAGCAAGAGCAATAAGGCAGTATGGAACCCAGTTTATACAGAACACGATCCCGAATATTTAGAAAAGTTTTATCGCTATGAGGACGAAAAAGGTCGCTACCAAGTTGTCACCCTAACAGGAGCTAGCGTAAGTCAAGGTGAATCAGGGAAACCTTGGCGCAGTGTGGATCCAACTGCTGTGGGTAGACACTGGGCAGTCCCCGAAAAAGAAGCGTGGCCTGAAGGAGTCCAACCCCCTGAAAACTATGGATCACTTTCGGTTCATGAAAAGTTAGAACTATTAGAAGCGAATGGATTGATTTACTGGCCCCCGAAGGGAAAAGTTCCACGGTTCAAAAGGTATTTGTCTACATCAAAAGGGCGAAGAGCGCATGATGTTATCACAGATATAAATCCGCTTTCGGGACAAGCAAAAGAACGCACCGGCTATCCCACACAAAAACCGATAGAACTCTACAAACGCATCATCGCCGCCTCATCAAACGAGGGAGACCTTATCCTTGACCCGTTCTGCGGGTGCGGCACAACGCTCATGGCAGCGGAAGCAGAAGGCAGGCACTGGATCGGGATAGATTTAACCTATCTCGCCATCGGTGCGGTGCAGCAGCAATTTGAGCGGTTGTTCCCGCAACATCGGGACAGCGTCACAATCGCTGGCACACCGGAGAATGTGGACCAGGCATTAGCACTTGCACGCACCGATCCACAAGGGTTTGAGGAGTGGTGCGTTACGCATGTGCTGCATTTCAAATCAAATGCCAAGAAGGTCGCTGACGGTGGGATAGATGGCACATTCAGATTTCCGATTGGAAGAGTAGAAGGTAGACAGGCGTACGGTCGGGCTGTTGCGCAAGTAAAAGGTGGAGGTTATACGCTTGGGCATATTCGTGACTTCCGCACCGCCATGCTGAACGATGACGCGGATTTAGGTGTTTTTGTGGTTACCTCGCCGCCGTCAAGCGGCATGCGGACAGAGGCAAGTCGCGCAGGCACATATCGGCATCCGTCTTACGCTATGGAAGCACCCGCGCTGCAGATTTATGAGATTCAGGACTATTTTAACGGCAATTTACCGAAATTACCTTTCGGTGAAAGGGCGTTGTTGTAGAAGCGGAAACAAACACCACATTTTTATTGACAACTAAACGCAAATGTGATTTACTATACGCGAGGGAATACACAATGAAATCCTTATTGATAATCGTAGCGTTGATTCACAGGTTAAAGTGAGTTTTTTATACAATATATTCGTCAAAGGTATTATACATACGCGTTGTGCCAGTTGACATTAGGTATGTTTGTACTTCACATGTTCGTCTCGTTTGGGTTTGAATTCCGCTACTTTTGATACCTAACTACCATAAAAGTAGGAGGGAACTCCGATTCCCGACTACAAACGTGTCGCGATTCGGAGATCGCTCCTACAGAATATGAACAGTTGCGAAAAACAACAAAACTATCACGTAACTAGCACAAGTCGTATTATACATATAAATTTATAACATTGATTATTGATTAATTTATAACATTGATTAATTTATAACATTGATTATAGTAAAGTTTAGAAATAAATGCACACTTTCGCCCTCCCGCGGTAGGCACGGTTTCCTAACCGTGCTGGTGCAAAGTGTCTCATTAATTCTAATATCCACCATAATTGAAGTCACCCAATTAGAGGAGGTAATATGGAAAAATCCAAAATAAAATGGAGTTCTTCAATTGTTATTGACATATTGCTTGTTAATTTTGCATTTCTATTAACTTATTTTATTTGCAGACAACTCAAATTTGATATATTAACACAGTTCAAGCAGATATCAATTCTTTCTGATATTTCGTCTTGGCAACTACTGTTTTGTATTGCTGCTGTTGTAACATCAGTCCGTCTCATCACTTTTTTATGCTTTCGAATTTATAAGCCTATTTGGCAATATGCGAGTGTAAAAGAATTTCGCACCTTAATAGCTGCTATTGGGGTATCAAGTTTAGCACTTATCTGTTTATCAGTCCTTCTGAAACGGTTTGATACTTGGATTTTCTTTTTAATTGATGGATTTTTCAACGCGTCGTTAATCGGTTTTGCAAAATTTTCCTACCGTATTTTCCAAGAAGGTAGGCAAAAAGACGTCGCATCACCACGAACTAAAGTGCTAATCGTTGGTGCTGGTGCTGCTGGAATTGGGGTCTTAAGGGAATTAAGAAGCCACCCTGAAAAAGGGTACCTACCTCTCGGATTCATTGATGATAATTTACAAAAAGTTGGTAAAAGTATTGCTGGACTTGAAGTATTAGGCACTACGCGTGACCTCACCTATATTGCCCGTAAACGTGAAATTGATGAAGTCATCATCGCCATGCCATCGGCACCAGGCGGAAAAATTCGGGATATTATCCGACAGTGTGAATACCGAAAATGCCAATTCAAGATCGTCCCAAATATACACGCTATACTTGAAGGGCGGGTTAGTATCAACCACATTCGTGAAGTAAAATTAGAAGACCTGCTTAACCGTTCCACTACGCCAGTTGACTTAGCAGAAATCTCAAAAAATCTTTCTGGAAAACGAGTGATGGTAACAGGAGCGGGTGGTTCTATCGGTTCTGAACTCTGTCGCCAAGTCGCGAAACTTGATCCTGAATTGTTAATTCTCTTCGGAAGAGGTGAAAATAGTCTGTATCATATTGATATGGAACTGCGTGAATCTGATCCGCAACTTAATCGTGAATTAATTATTGGTGATATTAGAGATAATTCCAAAGTTTTTCAAATTACGAAACGGTACCGTCCGCATATTATTTTCCATGCCGCTGCCCACAAACATGTCAAATTCATGGAGATTCATCCGGATGAGGCGGTAAAGAATAACATACTTGGCACGCAAAATCTTATTGATGCTGCGATTCAGCATAAAGTTGAAACGTTTATCCTTGTGTCTTCGGACAAATCCGTCAACCCAACGAGTGTCTACGGTGCCTCTAAGCGAATGACAGAAAAACTCATCCAATGTAAAGCGAATCGAAACGGCACAAAATTTATTGCAGTCCGATTCGGCAATGTCATCGGGAGTCGTGCAAGCGTTTTACCAAATTTCAAACGACAAATTGCCAAAGGTGGTCCCGTCACTGTTACACATCGTGAAGCAACTCGCTATTTCATGACGATTCCCGAAGCAGTCCAACTCTTAATTCAAGCAGGGGCTATGGGAAATGGTGGTGAAATTCTGATGTTGGATATGGGAGAACCTATCAAAATACTTGACCTTGCCCGTGACCTAATTAGACTTTCCGGCTTGGAAGTTGATAAGGATATTAAGATAGACTTTACTGGCTTGGAACCGGGTGAAAAACTCTATGAAGAACTTCTTACACCCCAGGAAGGTGTCACAGCGACCAAACATCAACGTATCTTCGTCGCGCAAATGGAAAACATTGAGGAAGAACAACTACTCTCACAAATTGAGGAACTATCCGAATTGGCTGATGCACTTGATACAGATGGAATTATAGCAAAATTCCAAGAATTAGTGCCTACTTACGAACCAAACCGTGCATTTATAACAAGTAGGGAGACAGATAATCAATCCGATATCAGAAGTCATCTTATCAATTCTTCCCAGGATGCCGAAACAACCGAACCGCCAACAACGAATAAGAGTGTATAGCGTAGGATTATCTAATTCTTTATAGTAAAGCCCAAAAATATGTCCACGGGTGCGATTTCGCACCTCTCTGCTGGCGAGGCGGGGAATGCCTAAAGACGAATGCGCCTATGGCATTCGCCATGATTCATACTGTTGATTTCTTCCTAACCTCGCCCTGTGTCCAAGTAATTTTAGATTTTACTATAATAACCCAAATTGCCATCTATGTAACACAAACTGTTTAGTTTGTGCATCTTAGTCCGCAAACTAAACAGTTTGCTCTACAAAGACTTTTTACCGAACTCATGTTAAATGGGCAAAACCGCAAACTATAGAAAATCTACTGTAAAAATGCAAAATCGGTTGACTAATAAACCTCCTCGGCGTGCAAACACAGCTCTGACCTTGGATAGTTCATCTATCACTGAAGGGTTACGTATCCGTTCAAATTGGGTAAAACGTAGTTTTGACATTCTCTTTGCAGGCACTGCCTTATTGCTTACTTCTCCCTTGTTTTTACTTGGAAGTCTACTTGCCAAAATCCAATCTACTGGTCCTGTGTTTTACAAAGCGAAACGTGTAGGTAGAAGAGGTGCGATTTTTGAAATGTATAAGTTCAGAACAATGGTTGTGAACGCAGACCAAATTGGAATCGGTCTCACAACACATAAAGATTCACGTGTAACACCTATCGGTAGGATTTTACGTTTTACCAAATTAGACGAACTGCCAAACCTAATCAATGTCATCAAGGGGGAGATGAGTCTCATCGGCCCTCGCCCTGAAGCGCCGAATTACGTCAAACACTATACTGAAACACAAAAGCAAGTGTTGCTTGTGAAACCCGGGATTACTGGCCCCTCACAAATCGCTAACCGAAACGAAGAAGAGAAATTAGCTGCACAGACTGATCCAGAACATTTTTACATTACAGAATTAATGCCGAAAAAGTTAGAACTTGACCTCCACTATGTCGCAACACAGTGCTTTATTTCCGATATAAAATGGTTGCTCAAAACATTTTGGGTAATTATTTTTCCGCCTAAGGAAAAGAAACATATTGATGAATCGGAAAAACTGCACAACATTTAGGATGCTTTGAAGACAGGTATTGCATCCGTCTAACTTCACAAAAATGAAACAGAAACGTGTTTTGATAATTATATCCGTTATTGTTGTTCTCTTTTTGCTATCTGTCATTGTCCGTATTATGATGGTCGGAACATCATCTATCGGGCAAAAAGTCGCTGTGCTTGATATTACAGGCATCATATCCAAATCAGATGCTCCCATAAAACTGATCCACGCCTATCGGGATGATCCAAGTGTAAAAGCACTTGTCCTCCGCATTAATACACCGGGCGGTAGTGTAGCACCTGTTCAAGAGATTCATCGGGAATTAACAAAGTTGAAAAAACCTATCGTTGCATCAATGGCAAGCACAGCTGCTTCTGGTGGTTATTATATTGCATCTGCAGCGGACACTATTGTGGCTAACCCAGGAACGTTGACTGGTAGTATTGGCGTAATCATGCAGTTCACTAAGATGAGAGGTTTATACGAGAAAATCGGGTTAGAGCAACAAATCATTAAAAGTGGTCAATTCAAGGATGCAGGTTCAATTTTCCGCGACCTCACTGAAGCGGAAAAAGATATTCTTCAAGAGACTGTTGATGATGTTTACAATCAATTTATAGATGCGATCTTTGAATCGCGTGAAAAGCACCTCACTCGAGACGAAATCGTTAAACTCGCTGATGGACGCATCTTTTCTGGAAAACAGGCTCAGACCCATAAATTAGTTGATAAATTAGGAAACTTACAAGATGCTATCAAAATTGCTGGGGAGCTTGGTAACATTGAAGGCACTCCCAAAATCGTCCGCAAGCAAAGAAAGTCATCCCTACTTGAACAACTCATCGGTATAAAACACAATCCTCAATTTGATGACATCCTCAGCTTCCCCGGTGTTACATTTCGATATGAACTTAGCCTTGGAAATTAGAGGCTATCTGTCATGAATTACAAATATCTAATTAATCCTGATTGGAAACGGCTTGCAGAGCGCATCGTGATGCCGAACCAACGTGTACTCGTCCTTGGTCCTTCAGATGCAGGCAAATCAACATTCTGTCGTTATCTGATTGATTACGCTTGCGCAGCATCGTTGAAAGTTGCGTTTGTTGACGCGGATGTCGGACAATCTCAAATCGGTCCCCCTACCACTATCGGCATGAAGTTTTTTGAGCCAGTACCAGACGATGCTGCGCCGTATTTACCTTTCGGCGGCTACGAAAATGTCACTACTAACCAAGTAAATTCTGGGACGGAATCCACACAAATTGAGAACACAAAGAAAAAACCAACAGATGAATTATACCACAAAGCAGATGCGCTCTACTTTGTCGGAGTACTATCGCCACAACGCAATCTATTGCCAATTTTAACTGGAACTCGATTGATGGTTGACGCAGGACTAAATGCTGGGGCAGAGTTTACTGTTATTGATACAACGGGATATGTTCAGGATGGTGCTGCTGTGGCGTTAAAACAGCAAAAAATTGATCTCATTCGTCCACATCATTTGGTCTGCATCGGGCGATCCAAGGATTTGGAAAGGATTGTTTCTTGTTATAGCGACTTAAATTTTCTAACAGTCCACTATCTGCTCCCACATAAGTTGATCCGCACTAAAAGCAGTGAAGCACGTAAGAGAAATCGTAAAGCGAAGTTTGAGGCATATTTTGCAAACAGTGAACTACAAACAGTGCCAATTGAAGAAATTCGGGGCGCACGCACCGCATTTTTCAACGGTAGAATCGCAAATCAGAAGGAACTTGAAATTCTTACCCGTCTTACCGAAGAAAAGATAATATATGCTGAGTGGAGACATCGTTCTGTAAGTCTGATTGCGCGAAGAAACCTGCCGCAATCTGCAACTAAAAATCTGAAAAATTACCTGAGTTTATCATTTGTTGTCGCTGAAACCCCTGCTTACATCGAACAACGTCTTGTAGGAATGGTAAACGAGGAAGGTAATACCTTAGCAATCGGCATTATTGAAAAGATGGACTTCCAAAATCAAGCCCTTAATATTCGCTGCGAACCCGAAATTGCTGAAAAAATTAAGGTGCTTCAGTTTGGAGATTATAGGTTTACCGATAAACAGTAATACTAACATGAGTTCGGAAAAAAATAACGTGAGCTGGATGTCCAAAATAATTTAAATTTGGGTGTAGAGAGGTGGGGTGTTTTGCCTGTTTGGACCATCTAAAAACCCTTTATAGTAAAGCAGAAAAATAAGTTGACACATTGTTGATTTTATGTGAAACTCTAAGTCTTATGAGTTATTCATCAGATTTACGTAAACGCGTGCTTGATTTTGTTCATAATGGTGGTAGTAAAGCGGAAGCCTCACGCACCTATAACGTCTCTCGGACCAGCATCTATAACTGGTTAGCTGCTGAAGCACCTTTGAGTTGTAAAAAGCCAGGACCCCGAGGTCCCCATCGGCTCGACTACGATGCCCTGAAGCAACATGTTGCTGATTTTCCCGACCACACACAGATGGAACGGGCTACACATTTCGGCGTTTCCAAGAACTGTATCTGGTATGCCCTCGGGAAACTCAACATCACGCGAAAAAAAAGACGCTAACGTATAAAGAACAGTGTCCAGAAAAACGCCAAACCTATCTTGATGCGTTTGATCGTGAAGTTCAAGTCGGTCGTAAAACGCCTGTTTATGTTGATGAAAGCGGTTTTCCGACTTCACAACTGCGTCGGTATGCTTTTGCTCCGAACAACCCTGAAACATCTATTGAACAAATCATAAAAGTGTATAATTAATTATAGGTTTTACTATAATGCAAACTATTTCAAAAATCTTAATAATCGTTTTTATCTTAGTCTGTAGTGTAATCTCCGTTTCTGCAGTAACTTGGCACGACGATTTTGATACCGAGAATCCGGATGCGTGGCACATCGTAGGAAACGATAATGTCTGGAAAGTCGTTGACGGATTTTTACGCGTCGAAGTCAATCGAGATTGGGGGGTGCAATACGATCTCTACCAACTCATCGCATTTCCTGCCCCTTATCGAGACTTTACAGTTAAAATAAAGAATTTCGGCAGTGACAAGCTCCGTTTCGGTTTTTGCGTAGGACGGCATTTCCCGGATACACCCGAAGAAGACCCATTTTTTTACGTGTTTTTTCCAGATGAAATTAGAGCAAGACGTTTTGATGGCAAAGGGAGTAGCCATCCTTTTCAGATTCGATTATCGCGAGAGCCTCGGACCCGATGGAATACAGACATTTTGACAGAGATGGAGTTATATTTTAACTCAGGAAATTTTCTACTGTTCGCGGATGGTGAATTTCGTGCAAAATTCCGAGATGCAAACTTCAATAGAATTGAGATTCTCGGATTTGTCGTAGAAGGAATTAATATTGCAAATGAATGGGTGGGCGAAGGATGGGTTGATTCGTTCACTATTTCTGGACTAAACATTTCTCCTGAGGTAAAAGTAACCTCAACCTGGGCACAACTCAAAACAAGATAATGCATAGTTCCCCAAAACAATCTCAAAACGGTTCTGAACGTAGAACAGCACAGCAAATTATAAAAGAATCGCTCATTGTTTGCGTTTGGATCGGTTTTGGAGCCTTAACACTCTGGGGTATGGATGGAGTCGGACTGCTTTCTGTCACTCCTGATGCCCCAAGCGATACCGCCTTGCAAGTTGACTTTCCTGCTGTCTACCAAATTTGGAAACAAAGCGAGGCAACTTTCATAGACACGCGTTCTGCGGTCAGTTTCAGACAGGGGCACATCCCAGGTGCGGTCAATCTACCAATCAACCGTGTGAAACAGACGTTATCTGCCCTGCCAACAGACAAAGAGGTGCTTCTGATTACCTATTGCGGAAGCATTGAATGTCCAAACGCCTATCAGTTGATGAATATACTTTTAGGATACGGCTATCGAAACGTGAAGTTCTTTCCACGTGGGCTAAGAGGCTGGCAGGCCTTGGGATACCCATTGGAAACAGAATGATAATTCCATTACTGTTGGTAACAACCCTAAGAATAATTCTTGGGACAATCCTCTTTTTTTCAGGTATTGCTAAACTCGCTAATTTCAGTGTCTTTGTCGCTGCTGTAGTTAGTTACCATATGCTACCGACTGCCATGGTAAAACCGGTAAGTTACCTGTTAGTCTCGGCAGAGATAACGTTGGGCATAGCGTTAAGCATCGGTTATTTTTCGCGAGGAGCAGGCATCCTATCATCACTCCTCTTTCTCATGTTTGCGGTTGCATTGGCAAATGTGTTGTTGCAAAAATTGCCTGTCCCGGATTGTGGCTGTGCCAATTTTCTTTTTGGTTTTCTTGACTTCTTAGGGCTTTCTGTTTCAACAACGCCTAATTGGAAGATGGTGTTTGTAGATATCGTATTAGCGGTAGGCAGCTTCGGGATAGCTCGTTCATCACAACAAGGGTATGGTTTGGAATCGTTAATCCGACAAGTAATACCAAATTAACACGATTTATCTTATTTTTGGACGGTAGGTTTGGTTTCCTAACCGCACTTATAGATTGGAATCCTGTTAATTTGGTATAAATCCTAAATAAGTCCCCGATCAGGGACTTAAGGTGTTTAAATACAAACCTACTAATGTGTTGAATTAGCGTAAGTGTCGAAAAAACGACCACCCTTTTTGCCGCTCGAGCTACAATTTTTGCCGCTCGAGCTACAATTTTTGCCGCTCGAGCTACAATTTTTGCCGCTCGAACAGATTCCGTTTTCACCCAATGAAATTTCAGCGTAACTTAAAATAAAAAAATTTTAGCTTATTTCCTACTGATGAGAAACTTAGTCTATACTTGTGTTTAGATGCCTACCATTGAGAAATAACCTCACAGTTTTAGCAGTTTTTACACGAAATTTGAGTGTTATTATAGGAATTGGCATAAAACTTGCTGATATAATAACAATCGGTATCAGAATCTACGTAAGTTCTGACTGATTTTGATTAACTTTAGTTTAACAAAATATAGTGGAAAATGTAAAATTGCATTAACGCTACCTGAATAATCTGTCCGAATGGCGGACAGTGAAAACCAAAATGGATAGCATTCGCAAATTCACTGTTTTCCACTTATCGCCCCAGAAACAATGTGGTAAGGAGAGAAAAAATGAAAAGAAGATTTTTTGAATGCGCGCTCTTATTAGGCATTGTGATGTCTGTTATGTTTTTAGCACAGACACCCGATGGAATCGGACATGATAAGTCTAATGAGGAAAACGGTCCACCACACAAACCACCAGGACATACGCACAACTCTTCAACGAATGTGGATTCTGATGGCAATCCCGTGACAAGTGGGGGTTGTGACCCGCGAGGGAACCATTATAGTGGTGATTGCGGGATCGGATCTGAACATGCAACTGCTTGGGGGTTCAGGTACTACGCCGGAAAGTACAGCCCGAGCCCTGGCGATGAAGATAACGCTACACAGAATGTTTTTGCTGTGCGTGTTGATGCCGAAGCCAGCACAGGGAGCAATCATGCACGCGTAACGGTGACACCGGGCATTGACCAATTGAGACAATTCCCCGATACATCCGGCAATTGGCAAGGCTCCGCAGAAGGTTCAGTATCGTTCTCGGGTGTGTGTTTTCATGAGAGGGTGATTCTTGCGCCATTTTGGTGTTTCGAACACAATCAAGCGGGAGATTCGTGGAGCGATACCGGATTTATTGACCTTGAAGTCAAGAATTCAAAGATCTCAAAAGGTGAAAAGAAGGAGTATGGGGCAGGTTTTGAGAGTAACGGTGCCAAACTGACAGCGAACAGTGAACACTCTTACACAACTTCGTACGACGAACTTCATGCTCGGGGATATCGCTTTATGATCGAATTAAAGGGCGGTTTTTTTGCCTGGATTACCGTATTCCAGGACAAAGATGCGTCTGGCAAGGGGCAACTAAAAAATGAACATATAGTGTCCAATACCGCCACAGCGGCGTATAGATATACAAGATGGAAGACATGCTATTGTGGCAAGTCCAAAACGCCTCAGGGGTGGTTGTAAACATAACGTTGTGTCTGGGAACCGCGCAAGGGGTTCCCAGACACATATTGATTTTTAGATATGGTATCATACCAAATTAACGGAATTTATCTTTTTTCTAAAGGTAGGTGCGGTTTCCTAACTGCACCGGATCCGAGAATATCGGTGCGGTTAGGAAACCGCACCTACCAAGACAGATCACGTTAATTGGGTATTAGATGCTATGCATGCAATACAGCACAAACTTAATCTTCATTATATGGCAAGGAGAAAAAACCATGAAAAAAAGGATGATTCTCATAACGATAACACTGCTCGTCATTACTATAGGTTTCTCTGTTTATCTCACATATAGGCAGACTCCCTTATTGTCTGTCCAAGAACAGATCCCCCGCGCCGGAACCGCATGAACATACCGCTCCCGATGGTAGCACTGTTCAACATATCCATACCTACGATTTTGCCGAACCTGATACCAATGCCGATCAGGTGAAACAGGAGGAGCAGGAGTTCGGGGCAAAGCACCCGATTCAACGCGCGTGGGAACGCCTGAACCTCGCTGCTATCAAAAAGAAATATCAACCCTACACCCTCGCCGAAATGAAAGAAATGTGGCATAAGAGACATCTTGACAGGTTCGGCCCCAACCTTGAGGAGGTAGAGGCAGCAGAGGAAGTGTATCCCCTTGATAAGTGGCTCGAAAACCTCATGGACCTAGGCCACCCGTTTATGCATATTGGACACTATAATCTGGCATTGGATAACCGCCTTGGTATGATGGGTCCTACACGCGAGGAGTGGTATTCCGGTATACCGGAATACAATCCCATAACGGGTAAGCTGTGGAATCGAAGCACTAAAGCAGGCTTGCTTCAGGAGCTCAAGTTGCCACCGGACACGACGTGGGAAGAATATGTCCAAATGAGTAACAAGTTTTCGGTGGTGCGGCTGATGAACGTTTTACGTGCACAAGAGATAGATCCTGACGTTGAGGGTGGCGTTACGGGTTTGGATGGTAGTTTTCTGCCATTTTCGCAGAATCTGATTAACGTTCATATTGATCCTGAGACGGGTCGGACGAAGTTTATAGGTCCGGATCTCACGGCTGCGGAGAAAGATGCGTTAGTGAATTACGGTGTTGCGCCGGAGGGGATGAGCGTGGTCTACATAGATGCGAATGATAAACCGTTGCCGGTAGGGAAGGTGCCGCCCCGTTTTTATGAGCGTAACATGAAAGAGTTGGCAAAGGCACAAACGCTGCTGCAAAAACAAATTGAAGAGCATGAACTTTTGTTGGAGCTGGATGTGCTGCTGGATCCTCCTGAATCGCGAAAACAGAGCGTCGCTGTCCCTCATGAACATGTGCATGAACAAGGTTCGTCACGCACCCATGAGCACCCCAAGGCCGCAGAAACCGTCCCGTTACCGCAGCGGTCGCCCCCGGATGCCAAGCGACTCCCTCCTGGGCTGGAGATCCCCCCGGACCTCCGCACCCCGGATGCGGTTCAACAGTGGTGGACGCAGTTAGAAGCACTGCATGGTGGACAACTGCCGAAAGATTTGCAGGCACTCCGGGCAGTTATTACGGAATTGGAGAAGATAAAGCAGGAAGGTGAAGCGAAGGTGAAACCACCGCCACGTCCGGAACGCCCGGCACCGCCATCGCCACCCAATGCAACACCTGAAGGAGGTTCCCCTGATTAAGGAGAACTAAGAAGTTCACCCTCTTGAGGCACCAAGGAACCGGAAAAAATCCATGAAAAACCGAATCATTTGGGTAGTCATAACACTGCTCGTCATTACTATAGGTTTCTCTGTTTATCTCACATATAGGCCGCCCCCCTTATTGTCTGTCCAAGAACAGATCCCCGTGCCGGAACCACATGAACATACCGCTCCCGATGGCAGCACTGTTGAACATATCCACACCTACGATTTTGCTAAACCTGACACCAACACCGATAAGGTGGAATCTCCCCAGGCAAGCGACACAAAGCACCCGATTCTACGGGCGTGGGAACGTCTTGACCTTGAAGAAATCCGACGAAAATATCAACCCTATACAGTTGCTGAAATGCATGAAATGTGGTCGTCTGGTTATAGAAACCAATTTGGCCCCAATTATCCATATCATCTTGATGAGACTTATCCACAAGATGAATGGCTTGAGCGTAACTTGGTACTTGGACAACCATTTTCCAGTTGGTCAGACTATAGAATGGTGTTGCAGCGACGCATATACATGATAGACCATGAGAATCAATGGCGGGTAGCGAATGAAGACAGAAAAGAATACATGCGTAAGGCACTTGACTTGCCATCAGATGTAGATACATGGGAAGAATATGAGGATGCGTACCCTTAAGTTCTATATTGTAGCCCCCTCCTCAAACGCGGAGCTGCGAGCTGAAGAATTAGAGTCCAAATATCGTGGGAGGTACGACTAAAACTGACGGCACCTTCATCCCGTTCAAAGAGAATACCGTGGTACGTTCACGTTAATCCAGAAAATGGACTATCGACGTTTACAGGAGTAAGGTTGAACCAAACAGAAGAAGATAACGTGTCAATATACGGAATTGTCCCTGAAGGGATAACAGTTATTTATACCAATGAGAACGGAAATCCTTTACCCGCGGGTACACCAACACCCCCGTTTGTATGAAAAACACATGGCAGAATTGGAAAAGGCACAAACCCTGCTGCAACAGCAGATTGAAGAACATAAAATGCTATTGGATCTGGATATGCTCCTGAACCCACCAGAAGCGAAAAAACAAGGGGGTGCTGTCCCCCATGAACATGTGCATGAACAGGATCCGTCCCACACACATGAGAGACCCAAGGACTCAGAAGTCGTCCCGTTACCGCAGCGGGGCCGCACCCTGATGCCAAGCGACTCCCACCCGGACTGGAGATACCACCGGAACTCCGCACACCGGATGCGGTTCAACAGTGGTGGACGCAGTTAGAAGCACTGCATGGTGGACAACTGCCGAAAGATTTGCAGGCACTCCGGGCAGTTATTACGGAATTGGAGAAGATAAAGCAGGAAGGTGAAGCGAGGCTGAAACCACCGTCACGTCCGGAACGCCCGGCACCGTCACCTAATGCACCGCCTGAAGGAGGTTCCCCTGATTAAGGAGAACTAAGAACAGGACGGACGCATTTTTTCTTAAAGTCCCACTGATAAGGGGATTTAGGGGTTAAAACACTAAAATAAGACTTTTAACCCCCTACCCCTTATCAAGGGGGAATGCGTAAGTTCTATAAGAAGTTCACCCTTTTGAGGCATCAAGGAATCGCAAAAAAGCCATGAAAAACCGAATCATTCGGGTAGTCATAGCACTTCTCATGCTTGCTATCGTGGGTACAATCTATCGCAGTGCTCAGAAGACAGATGCACCGTTATTGACAGGCGTTAGCAGACAGGTACGCAACTCCGAATTACGTAAGGCAAAAGGTTTTGCATGGTTTAAACAGTGGGACGAACTTGACCTTGCAGAAGTCAAAAGATATTACCAACGTCACACCGTCTCTGAAATGCGGATAATATGGGATGAAAAGCTGCCCGCCGAGTCCGGTAACTATGAACGCAAAGAATATGCAGGTGCCCTCTATCCATGGGACGCATACCTTGCACGTCTGCTGGAATTAGGATACCCTTTTGTTGACTTTTCGGACTATGAAAACGCCTTAGATACACTGATGTGTACACTAATACCGACACGAATCTATTGGGATGCGATGAATACAGATGAAAAAGCAGCATATCTCACAGCACGCGGGCTGCCACCCGGGACAACCTGGGAAATATATGAGGAGGCGCTGATTAAACAGATCGTTGTCTATCGTATCAATTGGTGGCGTTCAGGGGGTATAGACCCTTTCTCAAAGCAGAGATCACGGTAGAGAGGTCCCTTTTTGGTGTCCGAGCGATTTTTAATCACGAGAAAAAAGTGAAAAGTTCAATAACACTCATCAGTCTTCTTATAATCAGTTGCGGGATAACCCTATTCCTTGTCCTTGGGCGCGGACGAGGCTCCGATGCGCTAAACACACCAAAAGCTTCTGGATTGGAAACAGTCACCGCTGTCCAAAACGCCAAAACGTATCAACGTACACCGCTAAAACCGAACGCCATCCGGAAAAGCGATGATAAGACTTCGAACGATGCAGACGATTTCTACCGTGTCATAATTGAAAACAACATATTTCGACCGCTTAACTGGAAACCAACACAACAGGAACCAGCGTGGACATTGCTCGGTACTGCTATAACGGCAGATAATAGCACTGCCACCGCATATATTTCTGAACGGAAAACAAACCAATTTTACGCAGTGAAAGTAGGCGAGACAATAGCCGGTGCCACCGTCACTGAGATTCTACCAAAGCAAGTCACGTTGGACAATGGTGGTAAAACGTTGAATCTCTATATGGCATCTGTCCCATTTCTAAACGGTGCCCGGAGCAGCAGAAGTCTATCCTACCGCGCACCACAACCGCATCGACCAGCAGAATCCAAAAGTCGTAACTCGCAGCGCACTTCAAAGGACAAAGAACGCCAAGCGTGGCGGGATGCACAAAAAGAACGGATAGCAGAACTGAAAAAGAAGGCAGAAAAACTCCGTGCCACCTCAGAGAAAGAACGTCGCAAAATGCGTGAACATCTTGAACAACGCGTAAGCGGAAACTTCCGATAGGACAAACGCGAGAACATACCAAATGAACCACTCCTTAATTTACCGTATTGGTGCTTTACTCATACTCGCCACACTTTTGTTTATAACGTTTTGGATTCGGATACAAGGCACAAAAGATATTCCAGATGTAGGCGTAAAACGTATTCCAGAAGGACAGTTTACTGCAAACGATGCCTATCTCTACTATTGGCATGCACAAAGAATCGCAGAACTCGGATATCTCCCTGCTATTGACGAATACCGCTGGCTGCCACGTGGCAGAGACGTAAGTCAGACACTCCCTTTTTATTCTTATGTTCTCGCTCACACGCACAAAATAATAGAAATGTTCTTTTACAAAGTCTCCCTTTACCATGTCCAACTTTACGCACCCGCTGTGCTTTTCACGTTTGGACTTGGAATTTTAGCACTCTTTCTCGCCCGCACAGCCGGATTTCTCTTTGCCTTCATTGTCACCGTGCTTTTGGCAACGTTGCCGGGATGTGTAGATAGAAGTGCTGCGGGTTTCAGTGATAGAGACGCATGGTGTTGGTTATTAGGCACGCTTACTGTTGTTTCTTACCTATGGAAAGAGCAGATACCGTTAAACCCCCTTGTCAAGGAGGGTTCTATTCTTGCCAAAGGGAAAAAGATCATTGAAAATTGGCGCAGGTACATTGCAACTGGACTCTGCGGGTTCATCGTTTTCTTAGGTGGACTCTCTTGGGAGGGGTTCGGCGTATTCCTTTTGGTCATCCTCTTTACTGAGCTTTGGAAGTTCTGCACGACAGACACCGAACAGCATCTGCTTGAGTACGTAATATGGGTTGCAATGTTTGTGCCGTGGCTTTATCTCGCGTCCCCCGTATACCGGCATGGGCAGTTTTTCGCTGCACATCTCACTGCCCTTGTATTGATTCCACCGCTTGTCGTCCTTGCCCTCCGGGGAATAAGGTACCTTCTACTCCATTTCTTTAAACCGCTCCGAACCCATGCCCGAAAACTTGCCGGACTTCTAACACTTCTTGCAATTGCTGCTGGTGGAATTTACGTTTTTTTGCAAGTTGACACCTTTGCAAGTACCACGGTCCCGTTCAGTGAAAATAGATTGATGCAGCAAACAACAGAATTAACCAACCCAAGTTTTCTATATTGGGTGTCTCGATACGGCGGCGTGTTTGTGCTGGGCAGCATCGGTTTGGTAGGGATGTGCTTCCACTTGTGGAAATGGGAAGGACTTCTTTTGGCATCTTCCCTGTTATTGTTTGCGCTTACAATTTTCTTGCGAGTTCCACTTATCGGTTTAGTAGGTGCATCTCTATGTGATGCGTTGTTTTTCACTTCGTTGGGACTTGCTATCATCGGCATCGGCTTCACATGCCTCCGAAAAGAGGCTTTGCAAAATGAATCTGCCTTTATCGCCACTATAGTGTGGTTTCTGTTATGGGTAGGTTTGTCAAAGGGAGCATTGCGTTATGACTTCTTTATTGGAGTCCCATTGGCAATTGGTACTGCAGCTATTTTGGTCCGTTCCCCCACATCCGGAAAACCTGTTGCCCTCGGTAGTAGAACCCTTCATCCAAAGCTTGTAACAACAGCGTTTGCAATTGGCATGTTGGTACTCCTTCTGTTTTGGTCGCCTGCTGGAGGTTATGCTAATAGAACTATCCGAGTTGCCAGTGAACGTCCACCGGCCCCCGGATACAGCAGCTTGGCACAAGCATATACTTGGATGAAAACTGAACTTCCATCAGATACGACAGTAATGGCTGCAAACTGGGGATACGGCAGCCAACTCAACGTTCTCGGTGGTGTTAAAACCATCGTTGACCAGGACCATTTTATACAGCATTGGATACATCTTTACTACCGGCACGTTTACTGTGCGCAATCTGAGCAGCAAGCGTTGGAATTCCTCAAAACACACGGTGCAACTCATCTGATGATAACAGCTTCTGATTTAACTATCAGCGCGGGCGGAATTTCATACGTAGGCAGCAATGCTGAGCTGGACAGACACTTCGACTTTTACGCACTTGATACAATGCCCACCGCACCCGGAACACAATACACACTCGCACCCAAAATATATCAAAAAAACGCGCGGTTCATGCCACAAACCGATTTAAAGACAATAGACATTCGCGGCACAGAAATAGAAAACTTAGCCGTAACAGCACAGTTCGAAACAGGCAAGACATCACACATCCCCTACGTCGCTTATGTCGGCAGCCAGAGAATCAAACGAAAAGAAAAAACGGATACTGAAAACGGAGGACTTCTGCTCATCTTTGACACACAAAAGAAACATCTCTACAGTTATTATCTCCCCACCATCGGATGGAACAGTCTTGCAGTCAAATTGTTCATTCGCGGCGAACACGCGGAGACTTTTAAAAATGTTTATACTACCACCCCAGAGGGAATAGATATGCCACCAGAAATCAAAATATGGAAAATTAACTATCCATCCGACATCAAAAACAATCCGAAATACCTTGAAACAGAGCCATCTGAAGGATATTGAGTACTTCATTGTCCTACACGAATACTCCTTTGATACACAATCCGATATTTACGTTTCACCACAAATTGCATCAGTCCGTAACATATCGTAATAAGGTAAACACTCCGATAAAATACCCTCCAACGTCTCAGGAAAAGGTTCACGTTTCGGTTGATACGGTACAAAACCCACGCTTTGATGCACGTTATGATACCAATGTGGTGCCCAAACACCATCCGAAGAATGTCCGCCACGTGGCCATGACAACATTGACTCCTCAAACGGAAGACCTAACCGATCACACAATATCGACAGTACATTTCTCGGTGCAAGCAATAATTCTCGCGCATCTAAAATCGGAGGCGATTGTCCCATCTCTCTTAATTCCGTCAATAATTCGGTTTGTCCCTTAAAACCGGTATCCTTCAGTGTCGGTATCCCGATGACTTTCATTAAAGATGGAAGCATCTCCCGCGGATCGCGAATGAGCAATATATTTACCGTTTCCTGCATAAAAGATATGTCAATGTCAACGAGATGGTGTGCCATCTGTTTCATAAATAGGATAGGCTGAGTGCAAGGACCAAGGATAACATCATGAATAACGGCAGCACCGTCAGTCTGCATAGATGCCATCACCGCTTCTCGTCCAGGGTGCACCGCACCTGTGACATGCAGATAGTGTGCATATAATGGCTCATCAATGATTTCGGTATCACTTCTTTGTCCGAAAGCATACATTAACGCTGTTGAAATATTCCGCGGCCCTGACCAGAGACAGATTCGTTGGGTTTGCATATAAACTCCTAACTTGTTTACCAATACCTTCGCCAATTATCTGAGGGGTGTATATAAACGTGAGTTCGGTCCAAGTCTTTGTAGCGCAACCAGTCAGTTTGCGTCCCATCAACACAAACTAACAGGTTGTGCATATTCGTCCGCAACCTAATAGGTTGCGCTACAGAAGTGTCCCATTAATTGTCCGTTTTACTATAGATTGGATTATACCATAAATATTAACATTTGCGATAAAAATCGGAAGAAAAACCTAAAACGAAATAACTTTGAAAAAACCTTGATATTCAAAACAGATTCTGCTACAATACAAAAAATAGACAACAAACTGCTAAAGGACACCATTCAAACATTATGTAGTCAAGCAGTAAAAACATGAAACCGTAATATCACGATGCGTGAAAACCACTGGGAGAATAAGCGAGCATGACAGCAAACGCAATAACGCTTTTCCGCCTCTTTCTAACTTTTATTGTCGTTGCCATCTTTGGATGGCACATATACATAGATATTGCATGCATTGTAACTATCCTTATCATTTTTATACTTGATTCTGTAGACGGTATTGTTGCCCGTAAACATAACCAAACTTCCACATTCGGTGCTGTTTTTGATATTGCTGCTGACAGGATCGTTGAAAATGTATTTTGGATTTACTTTGCGTACATTAGTGAGGGCTTTATTCCGTGGTGGATGCCTATTGTAGTGGTGACGCGCGGAATTCTAACGGATGGTATCCGTGGCATTGCGCTTACAGATGGAAAAACGCCTTTTGAAATGATGACCATACCCTGGACACGCGCGTTGACAAGCTCACGTATATCACGCGCATTATCGGGTTTATCTAAGATACTTTCCTTCACATTTCTCCCCGCCATGTATGTTTTTAAAGACATGCAACTTAATGCCGGCTTCTTGAAAACCTTCTCAACGACTACCCTCACAATTGCCACAATTGCTGTTGCAATCAATCTCCTTCGCGGGGTGCCTGTGCTTGTTGATGGATGGAAATATATTAAAAATAGCTCCCAATAAATCCAAGACCAGTCTACTTTGGAATTGTCATTCTTAACAAAAATATGCTATAATCCAGTTCAATAAGGAAGGAAGCCATGCTAACACGCAACGGATTTTCCGAATTAGCAGCACAGATGTTCAAAAACGCAGCCGATGAGGAAAGCCTTAAAGAACTTCTCACATCAAAATATTCTGAAAACGATCTGGTGAACTATCTTCAAAGTGACGATCCATTGGTCGGGCGCGCCGCAGCCACTGCACTCGGATTGGTCGGTAGCCTAAACGTAGTGCCTGCATTAGTGGAAAACCTTAAAAATGACGACCTGCGCGCATGTCTTAACACTGAAATCGCTTTGTGGAACGTATGGTCCCGCTCAGGAAACGAATCTGTTGACAAAATGCTCAAAGCAGGAAAAAAAGCCCTAAAGAATGAGAACTTTTCAGAGGCAGTTGAACAATTTACCGCAGTCACTCAAGCAGCACCGAATTTCGCTGAGGGCTATAACCAACGCGCAATTGCATATTTTATGTTGGAAAAATGGAAAAATTCCCTTGAAGACTGTAAACAGACAATAAAACTTAATCCGAATCATTTTGGCGCATTTGCAGGCATGGGACACGTGTATCTCAGATTGGGGGACATAGGTAAAGCGATCACAGCTTATAAACAGGCACTAGTTATCAATCCGAATCTTGTTTCCATTGCCGATGCGCTTATGCAGATTCGCCGCGCGTTGCAAGAAGAGTAAGCGCAGCTACAGATAGCAACCATGAACGCTGTTATGAAGGCTAAGCTGCAGAATATGAAAGCATTCTTCGTTTGTATTGGTATTGCGAGTTTTCTTCAGTGGTTAACATACCAATTGTTGACGCATGCAAAACTTGGTTCATCTGCGGAATGTTTTGCGCTTGCACAAACATTCGTTGTGCTTTTGGTAGCACCTTATCTGGCAGCTCTAAGGGTGCAGTCTCAAAGTAGAGAAGATTCTTCAGCACATTTACTATCACTAAGCCCTATCTCTTTTAGTAAACGCTTGTTGATAGGGCTTGTCATCGGTCTGCTCCCTCTTTTATGTTGGATATTTTTATCAACGTGTTTCGCGCTTTTTGCTACTGACATGCCCATTGAAAAAGCAGTGAAAATGTTGGTTGTGTTCGGGCTTTATAGTTTTTCTGCAGGAGCAGTTGCTACATCGGGCGCGTCCGTGTTGCATGACAACATTTTTGGAACAGCGGCTACTTATTTTTTCTTCTGTATTTTGATTAGCAGTCCCTTCTTACTTATGCCGTTGAAGCGATATATTGACAACCTACAACCAATTATTCAACCGGTGCTACATCTGAATCCTATTATTGCAGTGTTTAACATCTTTGATGGCATGGACGTTTTTAGAAACCCTTTGTTCTATGAACGAACACCAATTACAGATTATGATTTTTCGTATCCATCTTGGTATGTTATCGGTTTCTGCCAACTTTTGATAACGGGATGTTGTTTCTTATTCACATGGCAAATATGTAGAACTTCTAAGCTCACTGCTATTTGTCGCGAAAAATAACGGATACACTATCCATAGCAGCATGACAATGATCTTTTTTGCACAGAAAGTCCTTAGAAAGATGCAAGGGCACTGGACTTATGTTGTCGTAACAGACCGAAAAGAATTGGACACCAAATTTAAAAATCCAGATGATCCTTTTCGTATTGTTTCCTCTGTGCAATGTGGACCACAGGTTTTGATGTCCCTTCTTGTTCAACAATTTATCTTGACAAACCGCAACGCAACCATACCTTAAGGCAGACAATTGCAAGAGCGAATCGGGTGTTTAAAGATAAAGTCAACGGTTAATCGTTGACTACAACTGAAATCACCAGTATTCAAGAACCAAACAATATAACGACTGGCAAACCTGTAGTTCCATTATAAGGACAGCATTTATGCTACTTAAAAATCGCATCAGCATCGTGACAGGCGGTAGTTCCGGTATCGGGCGTGGGATCGCACTTGAATTCGCTCGCGAAGGTGCAAGTGTCGTCATCGCTGATAAACAAGAATCCCCACTGCAAGGCAAATATCATGAGAAAGATGTTACAACGCTAACCGTCCAAGAGATAGAAAAATTAGGCGCGCAAGGAGTATTCATTAAAACTGATGTATCAGATGAATCCCAGGTCGCGCAGATGATTCAACAAACAGTTGAACACTTTGGTGGACTTGACATTCTTGTCAATAACGCTGGCATTCATATACCTGGCGGCTCCCAAGATATTTCCATTGCCGATTGGGACAAAGTTGTTGGTGTGAACCTGCGCGGTGTTTTCATAACAACGAAACTCGCCATCCCACACCTGAAAAAGTCGCAATTTGGAAGAATTATCCAAATTGCTTCTGTCCATGCTTATGGCGGTGGTGCAGGGCCGGCTTACGCCTCTGCAAAAGCTGCAGTTGTCAACATGGTTCGGGATACCGCTTTAGAGGTTGGCGAATTTGGAATAACTGTTAACGCCATCTGTCCCGGCTACATTGAGACAGCAATTCAAGATTACCTCACGCCAGTACAGATTAAGTCATCCTTAGCAAAGACACCCTTACAACGTTTAGGTCTACCCAAAGACATCGGACGCGCGGCGGTTTTCTTCGCGTCAGATGATGCCGAGTGGGTTACCGGTACTTCCCTCCTCGTTGATGGCGGTGCCAGTGCTAAGGCATAGTAAATGTTATAATGGATTATCTTGTGGGAGGGGTTTCAACCACCAAATGCTAATAAATGATACCCATTAACCAATGCCCAACAAAACACACACTACAGCCGTTGTCCTCATCCCACCTGAAACGGGACAACCACCAATCCAAGCAATCCGCCGTGTTCATGATCGTAACTATCAGCGATGGATGCCGCACATCACACTGCTTTATCCATTTGCACCACAACAAGATTTTCAAGATATTATCCCAGCACTTGCAAAAGCTGCAGAACAAACAACACTGTTTACTATTACCCTTTCATCTTTCAACGCTTTTCGCCACAGAAAATCGTGCACACTTTTCCTCGTTCCTGAGCCCAAAAACAACATCGTGCAACTACATGGCACACTTATCAAATACCTCCCAGCCTACGACGACACAGCGAAATTCCCTGGCGGATTCAATCCACATCTCTCTGTCGGACAATTCCAACATAGACACCTCCATGGTACACTACAACAATTTCAAAAAGAGTGGAAACCTATTCAGTATGAAGTTGAATCGCTATCGCTTATCTATAGGTCGCCAGAAACGAACGATAAATTTGTCGTAGCTGAAAACTTTCTCTTTTCGAAAAGGAGTCAATAATTGAACACAAAACCTAATTACACAAGCCAACTAACTCAAAACGAATGTGATTGACAAATACAACGTGCAAATGTATAATTACAACAAGTCAATAAGAGGTAAGCACCAATGTCTGAACGGAAAGCATTTTTAGAAAAAGTACATATCAAAAACTTCCTAAGTTTGCGGAATGTCACACTTCCTTTCAAACCTCTTACAGTGCTTGTTGGTCCCAATGCAAGCGGGAAGTCAAACGTCTTCAGAGCTTTAGGACTTCTTAAGTGGATGATGGCAAGCGAAAAACTTCCAGCTATTCAACATATTCAAAATTACCTATGGGCAGACAAACCAAACGTTATCACTTTCCAATTAGAAACCAATATAAAAAATATCCCAACTAAATACAAAATAGCACTTAAAGCTGAAGCTGATAATCCAATTGATGTTGAGGAACTGATAATTAACAATGCAAATGTTATTTCAATTCGCATAGGGCAAGGTAAAGTTTGGGACGAAAATGGCCAGAATGAAACGAGGTACAATTCCAATAAACTCGCTTTAAAGTCCACCGGTAATTACAAAAATAAACCTATTACAAATGCTTTAATGACTTATATTAGGGACTGGAATTTTTTTGACTTCCAACCGGGGCACAGCGGAAACATAAACATTGAATTAAAACCAGAAGAAATGAGTAAATTTCATCTGGTTGATGGTAAAAGTTCAAAATTTTTAGAGATGCTTTTTGTTACAGAACACGGGACTGCTCTCCTCAATCTAATGTTTTGCGTAACTTTGACTGAAGTACTTGCATTGTGGCATAGAAACGATAAAACTCGTTTCAACAATGTTAATGGTTCTCTCAAAAAATGCATGAATGTCCACATTGACTGTCGCTCTATTAATGGGGAAAACCAACTATATCTTTTAGAAGGAAATGATAGTCCATTACCTTTGGAAAGAGCATCTAACGGCACACTACGTCTCATTGCCTATTACACCTTGCTCAACCAGCCCGAATTACCTCCGCTCGTCGCGATCGAGGAACCTGAACGGAATTTGCACCCTGGCGCGTTGAAAGACATCGCTAATGTCCTCGAACAACTTGCGGAACGAACACAGGTGATTATCACAACTCATAGTTCTCAACTCCTTGATAATTTTGATTCGAAAAAATTATCCGATTCCCTTGGTGTTTTACTGTTACGCAACCGTTCTGGCCTTGGCACAGAAGTGTTAAATCTTGAGGAAATCAAAGGCAAACGTGAAGCACTTGACGGTTGGATTGCAGATTTCGGAATCGGCAGTGCCATTTTCGACAGTGAACTGCTGCAAGACCTGATGGAGGAACCAGTATGATAAGCATTAGGGTATGGAATGTGGAATCTGACCATAGCACAGAAGCAGTCAAATTTTTGACGAATGAGTTTTTGAGATCGCAGCAGCTTGGTCACTTGGCAATCCGATCAGCGGGAAGGAGTGCACTTCGCAAGTGCCATGAAAAAGGCGCGCCTTTGGACAATAGTCTAAAAAAGGCAATCCAACACTACCTCAACCAAGATGACAATATAGTTTTCATTACTGACGCTGCTAATCCGAAGGCAGAAAATCAAAAACTTGTTAATCACATTAAAAATGTTGTCAAAGATAAGGATTTCGCTGACAAAATTTATTTTGCGCCAGATATTCAAGATAGTAAATCATCAATAAATGCGGAATGGCAAGGTCTCGTTTCGAATTTTCGCGCTAAAGTTGAAAGTGATCGGAAGCAGTTTAGAAAAGATTGGGACAGAATCACGACTCGCTTCCACGATGCTTTTGCTGACACACTAGAGGAAGAAGTAGTCCGAGATTTTGAGGAAGCACTTGCAGAGGTAAGACGTGAACGAACATGAGAACCGATGGCGTGTTATCGGGCGACATTTGACACTAACCTTTTCGTCCGTTCACTCATTCGGAAGGATAATCTTGCTAATCATTTGCTATCGCTTTGGCAAGCGGGGCGATTCGTACTTGTTTTATCGCATGCTATTATTGACGAAGTTCGAAAGGTTTTATCCCGTCCGAAGATGCTCCGAAAACATCATTATACACTGGACGAAGTCGCTAATCTGATCAACCTTCTGCACCAAGCAAGCATCGTTGAGATTACTTCTTTCTTTGAACTGTGTCGGGATGCCACCGATAATATGTTCTTGGATTGTGCTGTGTCAGGGCGGGTCCAATTTTTAGTATCAACAGACAAAGATCTCATAGGTGATTCCAAACTCAAAAAGGATTTATTTGAATTTGGAGTTGAGATTGTTGAACCACCTATTTTTTTAGAGAACATCCAAGAAACGTAAAATATTGCCTGATCTACCACAAGATGTTATAATGCTTAAGCAGCCTCTATCTCAATCCAGAAAACAGCTCTTATGAAACATCTATACCTACTATTTCCAACCCTCATCCTCTTGGTCAGTTGTTCGTCACCACAACCAGTAGAAATATCCGATCAAAACTTAGCTGGTGCCGTCCGAGAGGCATTGGGTTTAGCACCAAGCGAACCTATTTTCCAAAAGAATTTGGACAGATTACAGACACTGTCTGCACCAAACGCTGGTATAATAGATTTAACGGGTCTTGAAAAAGCAACTAATTTAATGCATTTAGAGTTGGATAGGAATCAAATCACGGACATCACACCGTTAATAGATTTAGTGCAGCTAACTGAATTGAATCTCCGAATGAACCAGATTGCTGACCTAACACCACTTGCGGGGATGACAAAACTTACAAAATTGAAAATCAGCGGAGACCAGATTAATGATATATCACCCCTTAGGAACTTGAAACAATTGACCAATCTATCAATTTCAAAAAGCCAAATTAGTGATATTACGCCCCTTATAGAGTTGACACAACTAAAAGTATTATCACTTTCGTATGGCAAAATTAGCGATATCACACCGCTCAAAAACCTAACGCAACTTACCAGTTTATTACTTGTTTCCAACCAAATTAGTGATATTAAGGTTCTTGAAAACTTAACACAACTCACTGATTTATGGCTTGTTTCCAATCAAATTAGCGATATTACACCGCTCAAAAACCTAACGCAGCTTACCAGTTTATTGATTTCTTTCAATCAAATTAAGAACGTAAGCACTGTTGAAAATCTTACAAGTTTGAAGGATTTAGGGATAAAGGGAAATCCTATTCAGGATTTGACACCGATTCATCGGCTTCGGAAAAAGATACCAAATTTAAAATTGAATATGTAAGTATCTCCTCTTACATCGAAACGCCTAACAACCCCCGCGTCAACTGAAAATCCGTATTCCCCCTGCCATGCAATTTAGGGGTATACCGCCGCGAAGCCACCTCCACAATCAACGCCAACATTTCATCAATATCAACAGATGCCAAATCCAAGTCTGTACCATAAGTTGATTGCGTCTTAGAATCTGTAGATACCTGAATTAGCGGCACCATTACATGTGATTGCAAGGGGGCACCTACGATGTGTGCAAGTGCGAGTCCTACACCCGTAGCTCCCAATCCGGTCAATGTCTCTGTCGGTTGATCGGTTGGTGATTCCATGATGTGAAAACCGATCTTTTCAACACGTTGCCCATAAGCCAAAGTCGGCGAAGAAGCTACGGATTCCGTCAAAAATGTTGCGTTTGAAGGAACAACAACTGTCCCCCCCGCTGTAATGATTGCCGTTATCAATTGCATAAGTGCCTGCGAAACAAGCGCTGTCGTCTTGCCAATAGAGGTTACCGCTATACAGAGATGTTCCAACCCAGCATCAACAACTGGAATAGGCGGTTTATCCACAAGTTCATCTGCAAACCAATTTTGCACTTTATCAATTACTGCATCAATTCCACCATCCAATTGCACACTTGCCCATCCGTAACTTTCAGGGGAAATACCCAATTTCTGAATCTCATGCCGAACATGGTCATTGTGTGTCTTTTCACAGCCGTGCTCCAGAAGCAAACCAACTACCACTGATGGATGCGTCAGGTGTCCGATCATGGTGCGGGTGTAAATCTCTTCGGAACGTCCACTTGATACCCCGCATCCTTCTGTATGTGCAAGTGCCACAAAACGGGATATTCCTTGCTCTTTTCCGATATTCTGTTCGTTGCATCGGCGTGCAATCATCTGTGCAATTTGTCCCTGAACAAAGACTTGTCGGCAAAATCAGTGCAAGTTGATCGCTGCGATGCCCGTCTACTGTTTGAAAAGCACGAAATGTGTACGCATCGGTAGAAATACTCGATGCTTCTTCTAATGGAATTGGTAATGGTTGACCAGACTTAACCTCTGATGCTTCAAGTACAGATGTTAGATCCGTGGGACCTGTCTGTTTCCAATCACGCCACAGTGAAACTTGGGAATGCCCAGCTTTTTCTCCCACTGAACGCTCACCCGATGCAACATTCACCGTCAAATCAAGCATCTCTTCACCAAGCTGCTCCATCGGCGTGCCATCAAGATAAGCCCCCGCGTTGACATCCATATCCTTTTCAAGCATTTCGAACCGACCCGTTGTCGTGACAATCTTAATTGTCGGCACAAAAGGAAAGTTGGTAATTGAACCGTTTCCAGTGACAAAGAAGATCATATTTGATCCGGATGCGACTTGTCCAGCAATGCTCTCTAAATCGTTCCCTGGACTATCCATAAAATAGTATCCTGGATTTGTCCATCAATTCACTATATTTGATGACATAATCAAGACAGACTTCAGGATGACGTTTCATTGCTGCACCGATAGATTTTATAGCGATATTATATAAACCACGGTAGTTATTCCCACCAGACGGATTTCCTTCTGCGGAATGCCCATGCCATCCAACACGTTCCTTAAATTGTTCAACGGTATTCAAAAATTTTCGTGCCGTTGACAAGTCACAGACATTCTGCAGTAGATATGCCTCCGCACCGATAAGCTCATCCGTTTCAGCAAGATTAGCACAGCCTCCATAACGGAGGACCTCCTTTGCAACATAAGCAGCGAGTGGATTACCAGACACACCAGAAAAGGCATCCGAACCACCACATTGTAATGCTATCTTGAGATTTTCCAGAGATTGTTCAGTCCGTGAGACACTATTAACTGAATCCAACCATCCATTTATTATTTCAGACCCGTTAACTAAATTCGCATCAAAACTACCCTCAATCCCAAAGAAGTTGTGTGTGACACTGTCCAGTTCATAACCTTCGCGCTGCATATATTCTATTAGCATATTGTTGGTAACAGCCTCAGTGCCGTAGTCAACAAGCAGGATCGCGCCGATATTGGGATGTACCGTGAAACCCGCGAGCGTCCGCAGCAATATGTCTATGTTATTCGGCGTTTTGCCCTCTCCACCTTCGGTATGTGTTACCGAAACGATCCCGTCTATGTTAGAATAGGCTTCCACATTGTTAGAGAATTTATCTGCGAGTCTTTTGGCAAAAGCGGAAGTGCGTGCTGTTGTTCCCATCACAACGATATAGTTCCGCGTGCCAACGCCACGATTGCCTGCACGTCTATAGCCAAAGAAATTACGTTTCTCTGGATATCGTTCCAGCTGCTTCCCCGGACTAAATTCTACCGCATCTAATGTATAAGGCACCATCACATCAATAAAGTTGGGATTTGATGGCAACTCGAAATTCAGATTTCTAATCGACAACGAATCTATCATCTTCTGATTGCAAACATAGTTGCCAGGGTCAATAGAACGTGAAGCATAACCGAAAGGCATTCCCCATGACAGTAGTGGAGCCCCTTCTGTTATCGGTTGGGTAGCGAAGCGGTGCCCTTCTAACACGGTGTGGGACAAGGTAAACTGTTCGCTGTTGTGGTGAATCTGCGTTCCCTCATTCAATCTCTGCGTGGCAATAGCAACGTTATCATTTGGTGCTGGTAACCGCGCAACACTTATAAAATTATGTATCATAGAACCTCCTAACTAAAATATAGTGAATTATAACAGGACTTACGCATTTCCTTTGAATGAAGATTAATTTTTAATTCGGTCCTTTTCTGTCCAATGCAGGTGTGTCCCCTGCTGGCGAGGCGGGGAATACCTAAACGGTATGAATCATGGCGAATGCCATAGGCGCATTCGTCTTTAGGCATTCCCCGCCTCGCCAGCGCGAGCGTGTGGGATTGTTCATTAAGATGTCCACATATTTTCGGATTTTACTATAAGAAAAAATGCGTAAGTCCTGTTATAAAATACGTTCACGCCTCTTTTGTAGGAGCGATCTCCGAATCGCGATGAAAGACTTTGTTAGTCGGGAATCCAAATCAACGGTATGAATCATGCAGCATGCCAACAGTGCATGCTGCCAAAGGCATTCCCCGGAGTTCCCTCCTACGAAATCAATATATCAAATTAATTGTAAAATTCACTATAACTTAACGACGATAAATGCTTACCTCAATAGCGTCTTTTTTCACCCACGGTAGGTTAATCTCAAACCAATGTGTTTCAGACTCATAATGTGCGCGAACGTGTTCAAGATAATCCGCCATAGAATCCGCACCGATTCCAACGTTATCTGCCAATACAGTCGCAGGATTAGTCAATTGCGGTTCAATCGCCTGAAAACATGGGAAATAATTGTCAAAGTTGTTGTCAAGCAGCAAAAAATCTACAGGTTCTTGAATGCTTTTGAGCATCTCTTGCGCATCACCGATACGTGAATCAACAAGGTCCGCCACGCCAGCACGTTCAAAATTGGCTCGCGCCTGACCTGCTCGGTTCGCATCTATTTCAATTGTTATCAAACGCCCAGTACCTGCAGCTTTTAACACCCTCAACATCCATAAACCTGAATATCCGATAGCGGTTCCGCATTCAACAATCAGCGATGGTTTTGTCTTCTCTACCCAGTCAGCGAGAAATTGCGCCTTTTCGGGGGCCCAACATCGGTATTCTCACTTCTCTACACTGTGCCTCAACCTCTTGTAACACTTGATCGAACATATAATCCTCCACAGTTTTAATGTCAAAGTGTATTGATTCTGACAGGACTTACGCAAAATCAAGTATCCCTGTTTAGAATTTTGTCCTTTCACGGATTTTAACCCTGATTTTTTGTCATTTTCAAGGCTTTACCCCCCTTTATTCCCCCGCAAGCGAGGGGAATGCGTAAGTCCTGTCTGATAAAGATGAGATAATCATACACGAGAACCGCATTAAGATCAAGTTGTAAGTGTAGCACAATGCATAAAGTTTTGAGATTGACCATACTCCTTCACCTATAGGGCCTCAACCTTTTTGAACAAGGACCATTGCCCGAATTCCCTTAAATTCCTACTATTTTCAATGTTTTTCAAATTTAATTTGACTTCTTGTTGTTTATGTTGTAAAATATTCACATCGACAAAATCACTAATCGGTATTGGGTATCCTTTATCTAAGATATATTAGATTAGTGCTTTTGTCGGCAGGGGTGCCCGAAATTTTTTAAGCAGTGGGTAAACCTGCCGCTGAAGCATCTGATAAAGGATAACTATAAACAATCAACGCCACATCTAAGTGTGGCACAACAGGAGGTATAAAATGCACAAAGGTTTTTATACCCGATGGATCATCGGCGGCATTGTGGCGCTGCTCATCGTTGCGGGTGCATGTGTGTTGTGGTATCAGCACGATACCGCACCCTACAAACAAGAGGCAGCCGAGGCAGAAAAACTGCTGCGCCAAGCGGAGAAATCTAAAAAGGTTTCCAAAACAGGCAACAAGGCGGAGCAGACAACCGATGTAACCCCTGCGGACAGCGAAACGCCAGACGCAGACACACTTCTAACGGACGATGAAGAAGTCGCAACCACAGAGGAAACGCCAAAAGTTTCACCTTTCGGACTCGGGCCCTACCCCGAAATACCGAAAGAATGGGACACACCCTATCTGTGGAAAACCTGCGAAACCATAGAATCTGAATTACTCAGTCGTGTTGACATCAAAATGCATAATGAGGGAATACGTTCTAAATATAGTAGTATCGGTATTGATTCCGGGACAGGCCGCATTACTCCGATTGAATGGGGCAGCGTTCTTGTTGAATACGTAACCGATAAAAACGGTGAGCGTGGCGAAGGAATAGTAAGCGTCATGGGACATCCCGATGATGTACCACCGGGAACGAGATGGACGCATGCAAGTGAGGTTCCCTCACACTTAAAGATTGTCACTGCTGAAGAAGTAAGTTTTGACCCTTATGAATATTTGGGTCTACAAAAACAATAGGAGATATTTTAGTTATGAAAAAATTAGTCGTTTTCTTAATCATCATTTCGATTTTCGTGAGTCTAACGGTCTTTGTGGCCTTTGCTACAAATTTTAATCGGTATTCATCCTACGTGATGAAAGAAATAAATTCGAGTTACGGTCCTTTTTACAGGCTCCCTACAATTTTGTCAATAGATAGGACAGGATCCGATTATGAGGGTCCGTTCTATAGCACTGCGAGCACCTGGGAAGGCTATACGGATGATGGATACGATGGAGATTTCAGTAACGGATCTTTCGCCTTTCCAGAAGGAATTCAAGAGGCACTCACGCATGCATTATCGAGTGGTCAGTACTTCATGGAAAACTTAGCATTCGATACGTGGTGGTCTGACTATCATAATGAAAGGCTTTGTACTTATGGTGCCAAAGACTATATCAAAAAGTTTGTGGTATCTGCTTATGCCTATCTCAGTTGTTCCACAAGTTATGAGCGCTACAAAACAACGGTGAAAAAACTGCGTGTGAAAGTGCCGGCATGGTTAACAATCTTTGATCCTGTTGGCAGCAGTAACGAAAGAGATCCACATGAACATGTGAGAGTGGGTTCCTTCTCTATCTCTGAATTTGTGGCGGGTGAGGTGAATAGATGGGATATCATGTTGCTGAATTATGGGGAGGCTGAGGTTGATGCGACTGGGACGAATCCAACAACCGAGGATACGCACAGCACGACCGCTTTTGCACCCACTGAGGTCACTGCTGTGGATATATATATCGACTGAGGCCTTTGTAATGATGCTGTGTGTGATGTCTGCGATCCGTACAGATAATCGGTACAATCGCTCTGTCAATTAACGTTCATATCAGGCAGGTATCCTTTTGGATATCTGCCTATTATATTTTCTCAGAACCGCGGATGGACGCGGAGAACAAGCGCGGGTGAAGTGCATCGCCCGTTAGTCCCTCTTCTGTAGCGCAACTTAAGTTATAAAAAAACAGTCCGCATGTAAACTTTACGCACCCGTAGAAGTTTAATTTTTTCATCTTTAGAAAAAAATTGCAACCGAATCTATTGTTAGGTGTGTATGAGTATGTAAGCACCTCCGGAGGCACCTGATGCTTGAATTAGATGATGAATTAATGCAGCGATTTCAGAAAGGCGATGAGGACGCGTTTAACCTATTAACACGTCGACATCAAAAGCCGTTGATCAATTTTATCGCCCGGTTTACCGGTGATAGGGATAACGCTGAAGATTTGGCACAAGAGACGTTTATCCGCATGTATAAAGCGGCAAATCGTTACAAACCCGGTCGCGCTCAGTTTAAAACATGGATGTATTTAATTGCCAAAAGGTTGTGTATGAATGAAATTCGAAACAGAGGGCGGAGAGATCGTTTTCGTGTTGATAATATTGCTACCAATGATAAAGCCGATAGTGCAAACGATGAACAAATTGACCTCATCGCAACCGCCCCTGCGGATGCCGCTTTCCAACCGGAAGTCGCACTTGAACGAAAAGAACTCCGCAACGCTATCCAAAAAGCAATTGCTGAATTGCCAGAACAGTATCGGTTTCCGCTTATCCTGCGCGATATCCAAGGATTAAGTTATGAGGAGATCAGTAAAATACTTGAATTGCGAAGCGGAACAACAAAATCGCGTATCAACAGAGCGCGATTAATACTTAAAGACAAACTAAAACCATTTATGGAGTTATTATGAACTGTTTACAGGCTGAAGAAAACTTCTCTGCACATTTAGAAGATGCGCTTGATTATCAGATGTTACAACGTTTCGAGTCTCACATTGCGGAATGCGCTACGTGTCAGCGTGAATACGCTCGATTTAGCGAATCAGTTAAAGCATCACAACAATTACCGCAGATTGAACCTTCACCCTATTTTGTACCGACATTGCAGCAACGCCTTGCTGAAGAGCAGCGTGAGTCACTCACCTTCTGGCAGCGTCTGCAACGTATTTTCGTTATGCCCAAATGGGCTATCAGTGGTGTAATGGTAGGACTTTTAATTACGGGAACAGTCACATTCCTATACCATAATGATTGGTTTAATCGTGGAAACCAACCATCAAACGAACAGATAAGCACACAAGGTCCTGGAATATTTTCTGGATCACCGATCAACAATCAATTTCTGCCACGCGCTTCAGGATCATCCGATTTCTCAAATACAATTTCCGGTCAACCCACGCAGCAACACTATACCTTAAAGCGCGTAAGTTACTCCACTGTATCTACTGGAGGCGGATTATAGCTCTTTGGTATGAATATCCACAAAGCAGACCACTACTTGACGAGGATAAATAAATGATTTCCGAAAATTTAAAACAGAATGAAAATAAAAACACGAAATTTTCTATTTTATACAAGTTACTTGGTATAAGTACGTTTATTTTTCTTATCTGCGCCATAACACCAAGTTTTGGGCAAGAAAATGTGTTACAGCTGCTTGAAAAAGAATTCAAAAAAATTGTCACTACTGCCCGTCCTGCTATTGTCAAAGTTATTGCATCACAAAATACACCCGCACAATTACCTCCAGACATAATTAGAATAGTTCCCCATACATCTGCACAATTACCTCCAGATATAATTAGAATAATTCCCGGCGAAAACATCAGTTCCGGTATTATTCTTGATAAAGAAGGACACATTGCTACAACTACCTTTGATATAACGCCCAGCAAGATTGAAGTTGTCTTCAATAATAACAAAAAAGTTCCAGCAAAAATCATCGGGATGGACGAGTTGACCGATCTTGTGGTACTTAAGGTAGATAACAAATTACCTATGGAAATAAAAAAAGGAGATTCTGATAAAATTGACATGGGTTCATGGGTTTTCACAATTGGGAGTTCACAGGGCGAACATCCAATCGTTTCATTCGGTATTGTAAGTGGTCGGGAAACCTTACCTGCCCACCCTTGCGCTGAACTCATTAAAATCAACGCCCCTGTTTCTCCAGGGAATAGCGGTGGAGCAATTGTGAACACATCGGGAGAGGTCGTTGGAATGATCCTTGCTGTCCTTACTGAACCTAACGATTGGAACCCACTTCAGCTGCCGATGCAGATGTGGAAGAGCCAAAACATTACTTTTGCAGTACCAATTGAAACAGTTAAATCCGTTGCCACCAAAATTATAAAACATGGCAAGGTGCCGCGTGGGTGGCTTGGTGTTGATATTGAAATCAGTGATTTTGGAGTTTATGTTAAGCGTGTGGTAGAAGATAGTCCAGCACACAAAAGCGGGCTTTTGCCTAAGGATATTATTCTTAAATATAATAATACACCTGTGACAAACTATCTTCAACTTTTGAGACGTGTTGGAACCGCATCGCCAAATACAGAAATCATCCTCAAAATCAATAGGAACGGTCGCGAGCGAGACTATACCATCAAACTGGGAGAACGGTAGTTTTTTGTGCTGCTACTTTAATCGGTTAAACTCATTAAGATACGCTTGCGCAATATCCTTATTTCCCTTGATTATCAAAAGGTTTTCACTGTTTTGTTCCTCTGCTCTCTTAGAAAAGTTATATGAACCGGTAATCACTGTCTCTTCATCAATCACAATCACCTTGTGATGAATTTTTCCTGAATTATTATCCATTCTGACTAAGAGTCCTTCTTTTTTCATTGGTTCATATTCGGAATATTTATCTTTTTGATTCTGGCTCCGATCAAACACGCCTTCCACCGGAATACCTTTTTTGTATTGATCGCGCATTGCCTTACCAAGTTTATCATGTGTAAACGAAAACACCATAAAATAAATTGACTTCTTTGCTGATTTAATCTCCTTCAATAGTGGAGAAATGGTGTCGTTTTCTGGAGCGAAATAGGTTGAAATCTGTGTGCCATCGTTAAGGGTAATATGTGGGAATGGGATATGCGGGTCCGATGACTTATCCAACTGGGCTGAGACAAACATTTCCCGAAATTCCTGTGTGAAGTTATATGCCAGCGGTTCTGAATCTATCCAGATAACGTTATTATTATTCTTGTAGGCACCATTGTATGTCGGATTATAAGAACCTGTCCAGACATACCGTTCGTCAATCACTATAAATTTGTGGTGCATCAATCCTTGATTGTCACCGTCATCAAGAACAGGAACATCCGCCTTTTGCAACCTTATAATTTCAGATTCCTTGTTCTCATTTTTATTTTTAATATTATCGTACTCCGTGAAGACTCGTACTTTTACTTCACGTTTATGCGCATCAATTAAGGCATCCGCTATCGCTTCAGAATCCAAATCATAAAGTGCTGCGTCAACCCGTTCTTTTGCAGAATCAAGTTTTGCTACAAGACGTTTCTCCAAAGAAAAAGGACTGTTGACAGCACCGACTTCACTGAAAAATACCTCCCATGCACGTTCCTCGGTTCCGTAGGGTTTGCCTTTGAAATGCCTGATTGCGAAACCGATCGCAACAGCAACCGCTAAAATAAGAAAAAACGGAATAAACCGTGAATTTCTACTCTTGGGTGGTGCCGCTGATGCATTATTCATTTTGTACGACTCCATGATTAAGAATTAAAGCAGACGTTAGACACCCCACCTACGCCGTGATTCCTCTAACGATTCAATTTTGGCATCTTTCTGTTTCCAAGCGTAATGTCCTTTCGGTTCTTCACCAACCCATCGTTCATCAATCGGTTCCGCAGCAAGCTGATAACGGGTATCTGCTGTAATCCGAATTTTGTTGGATGTGTTGACGAGAGACGCATGCATGAGAAACATGCTGAAAATGATAACATCCCCGGCTGAAAACGATGTTGTTGCCCAATGTCCACCAAATTTTTCGATTATCTCAAGCGGCTTATCGCTAAAGTGTCCTTCAATTAGATCGCGGTCAACGTCTGCTTTTCCGTACGTCTCGCGCACCTTCTCAAATCGATTTGAACCGAGACAGAAGACAATCGGACCCATATCCAAAGAGACATCACCAAAAGGAGTCCAGCAGGAATAAAGGTTTTTCGTACCCCTCCCCATAAAGACAATATCGTAATGAATAGGTGAACCTGAACCGGGACCAGCAGTGCGAAGCCATTTGAAATCAAATGTCCGCGCATCGCCACCAAGAAAATGCTTAAAAAAATCCATTATCGGCGCACCTTCAACGACCGCTTTAAATGCAGGCAGTTGGGTTAGGGGTTTATTTCCCATTGATCCAGTTGATGTAGGTTCAGGATAATCCGGGTTGAAAATCCCATCCATCAGCGGTGTCCCAGGCGCAAGCATATTTGTTGCTGCCAGCTTCTTCAGAATTGCTTGGCGCGCAGTGAGTACTGTTTTTTTGTCGTGTAGCCCGCGGATCAATAGATACCCATCTTCTGCTATCCGTTCATGCAACGCGCCTGGATTGTTCAAAATATCATTACTATCTCGTAAATCGGTGCTAACTTCTATTTTTTGATGCAAAAAAGGCAATTTCATCTCACGTCCTCACTTCCGATGGTGGTGGTTCTTTTAACCATGCATAGTTAAACCGATAATGTTGTTTGCTGCTAATCAGATGGACAACGCCATTCTGACCTTGGCACACAGCGAGATACCCACCGGGCTCAGCACTGTTCAATCCCATTGTAAAAGGCCGCCCATCCATTGTTTCAATTTCTCGGTCAGGTCCATCATCTGAAATCAAGCGGATGTGAGACCATGTTTCCCCGTCATCGTAAGAGAGCGCACCGAAGAGTCCCGTTACGAGACGTTCTTTTCCAGATGCATCAACAATTGGCATCGTTTCAGGTGTTTTACGGCTGCCTGTAAAGGAAGCAAGAAAAATTGGCCCCTCTTGAAGTCGCAAAAACACACACCGTTGCCCACCTGAAACAACTGGAAATGGACTCGCGCTGTAATGCCACGTTTTACCATCATCAGAAACACTTTTCGGCATACGCCCATCAATTGTATCCCCTCGACCATAAGCCAAGAGCCGACCATCGGACAACTCTACAACAGCCGCGTGTATCCCAGCAATCCATCCACCACTTTTTCCTGCGGCAAATTCGGGAATAGGTTGTCCTGCTCCTGGATCGTACCATGTTTCGCCATCATCGTCACTTAACCATATCGCTGTGCCGCCGTTTCCGCCAGTCACCGCATCACACGCAAGGAGTATAGAACCGTTCTGCCTTCGGAAAACAGAGGCAATTGGCATGTGTCGTAAACGATGTTCAGGTGAAATAAAACGGGGTTTTGACCATGTTGCACAGTTATCGTCAGAGTAACGCATCACTAATGCTAAAGGTCCCCACGTCGATGCAGCGGAAAGACCGTTGAAATGGTAGATTCTTCCGTTCTCGTTACGCCACAGAGAAGTCGCGTGATTATTCCGATCAGGTGGTCCCCAAAAAGGTTCTGCCACTTCCCATTCTGAGGCACCATTACGCAACCGACTTGCTGCCAGCGTCAGCTCGCGCCCGCGTTCCGTTACGCACGAATACCACGCTGCAAACATATCTCCATTCGGACATTCCACTATTGCAGGTACGTGGTTATGTGCTGAATAAAGCGGTCCGTTAGAACCATCCGGAATTCGGACAAACGGGATCGGTTCAGCGAAGGACGGTACAGTAGTAGGCAAACTCTGCTGGGTTTCCGTAACCTGTTTGACGTTCTGCTCCCACAACGCCACCTTCGGTGCAGGAAAATGCGTTGCCGTTTCAGGTATCTCTCCACATACAACGCGAAATCCAATATACCAGTGCTTATCTTCAGGCACTGCCCCCATCCGATTTGCAGAACGCAAGTAGCAAAGCAACGTGGAATGACTGCCGCCTCGTGTCACACGGTAAAGTCCTTCTTTTCTGCCGACTGGGTCAACTTGTGGGTCTGATTCATAAGGTCCGTACCAATCTTGACACCACTCCTCAACGTTTCCATGCATGTCGTAAATACCCCATGTGTTCGGCGTTGTTTTGCCAACGTGCAAAGGGACTACTTCTTCAGCACCACGACTCCGCCCCGTATCTGGATACCAACTTTCCCCAACGTTTTTATGAAATTCAGAAGGTAAGGTGTCCCCGATATGATAATGTGTTGTTGTCCCTGCGCGGCAAACGTATTCCCACTCCGCTTCGGTCGGCAGCCGATAAGGAAGTCCTTCTTTTTCAGATAGCCATTTGCAGAAACGGGTTGCATCGTGCCAATCTACAAAAACAACTGCCTCATCATCGTCCTGTGAGAAACCTAATTTGCCACGTAGTTCGCTATGGTCAGATTGAAATTCTTCATATTGGGCGTTTGTCACCTGAAAAATGCCGATGTAAAATGGCGTACTGAGTGTGACTTGATGCACCGGTTGTTCGTCCCAATCACCATCACGTAGGTATTCTTTACCTGCAATTAATTCATCTGCAAGGCTCGCCTTTTCTGAACCCATCATAAAGGTCCCGGGTTCAATTCTCACGAACTGCATGCCGATTGAGTTTGTAAAAGTCTTGTCTTGAAGCGTCTGTTGTTGCATAATTCCCCTTTGAAAGTTGATTTACGTTGGCTTGTTGCTACTTATGTAGCACAATCTGTTAGATTGTGCATATTTGTCCGCAAACTGACAGTTTGCGCTACAATATTTCACCCATAAAGAACTGTTCTGTATTAAAAATGGCGTTGTGTGTCTAAAATCTTTATAGGTGGCAACTTAGGCTATTCTATTTGTGATGGGCGTTGTTGCAAGACAGGGATAACATAACTCTGAATAGTCCGTCCATCAATGATGTCTGTTTCAACCTGTGAATTAGGTTTCTCACGATAGTCAAACACAATGTAATAACCCTCTACCGCATTCTCCAGTTTCATATAGGCAGCGAGTTGCTGTTTGCCTGTCTGATATGCTTTTTCATTTCGCCAAACTTTGGTTTCAACAATGTATTTTTGTCCTCTGTGCCCAATGATAAGGTCTGCCCGCCCTCTACCCGTTGGAACTTCAAGATACATCGTAGCACGAACCATATTCACAAACTCATCAAGATAAGCAAAAAGCAGATACTGTCCGACAAATTCTTGCGGTGTATCCGGCACTTGTAGGATTCTGTAGCCTGCACGTGCAATAAAATCTCTGAAGTTTTCAATAAGTATTTGCATCTGAAGTTGTCCTGCCTCTGATACATACTCGGTAAAGTCCATCGGTCCGTCTTCAGCAAAGTATTGGTCTTCAAGTCCATTTATGAATGGCTGAAACGCTTGTAGAACACGGTGCAGATAGATCGGATTACGGATTTGACACGTCCCATCCTCACTTTCTCCAATTATCCCATAAGTTGCCAGTTCGCTGATAATCTCATCGTCAAGATTAAAACGTCTACGCTCTTCATAAAAGGTGATACGCATAAGCATTTTTTCAAAACGTGGGTCTCTTTTAATGTTTGTGATGAGATGTGAGATATTGGTATTGCGTTCCTTCAGAAGTTGTTTATGTGCTACTGCAAAATGTTGCATCTGAATTGGATCGGACTTGGGGATATCAAGTTCGTCAGTGAGGATCTGTCCGAATCTGTTAACGAGAAAGGGTTGTCCCGCTGTCTGTTTGTGGACTGCTTCAATAACTTCAGGGAGAAAAGGTTGTCCGACTTCTTCAGTGTATTGCGAAAAAAGTTCTTCTACCTGTGCAAGTGTAAAGTTTGGCAGTCTAAACTCATCTTGTATATTGAAGGGTGAGATTGAGCGATCATAGTTTAGTTGGGTGATGTTTTTAACACCGACAATACCGACACTATATGGACATCGGGGACCTAAATTGGAAAGGTATATCTGGCGAAGCGTGTGCAGAAACCCACGAAGTGCTGCGGGGGGAATACCATCAAATTCGTCAATAATGATAATTAACTTTTGATTCCCAAGTAGCCGCCCAAGGTTTTTAAAGAAATCTGCCATCGCAATATGATCAACTACCTCTACATTCAAAAGAAAGTCACTTAAAACATCTGGTAGTTTTTCGCTGTATCTTTGCCAAATGGATTCTATTAGTTGACATAGACTTTTACAGAAATGTGGATAAAAACGTGCAGAGTCAGTGTCTACATATCCTTCAAAATTAAGCTGTATAGGGAGATAAGGGTGTTCTTCCGCTTCAAGTGCAGCAATCGCATTTCGGAAAAAAGTAGTTTTGCCTGTTTGCCGCGGCGCAAAAAGAACGATATAGCGTCCCTGTCTCACGCGATTTATGAAATCTGCCAGTTCTTCCTTACGTGAAACAACATAGTTTATATCTGGATGGACGGGTCCATAAGTGCCAAAACATCTCATACCTTGCTCCGAGGTGTTGAAGTCAAAAAGGGTTGTAATTATTATACAAGGTCTACCTATAGAAGTCAATTAATTGAGGGGTGTGCATAAATAATTCCGATGTTGTAGTGAACTTTGAAATGATTAGGACACTTTCATAAACCCGTTTCAGAAACATAACGGACAAGAGAAGTTGTAGCACCCCCTGTTAGTTTGTGCCTCTTAGTCCGCACTCTAAATGAAGATTAAATAATTAATTCGGTAATTTTGTTTTTTTGTTATACTCTTGTTCAAGGAGATATTTATTCATGGCAAAACACCATAAACTTGAACTCAGTGAAACTGAACGACAAAAACTCATTGAACTCCGCGATAAAGGCGAACCGGCATATCTACGGGAACGCGCTGCGGCCCTTTTGAAAATAAACGAGGGATTTTCCCCTCACAAAGTCGCCCGAAAAGCACTCTTGAAAGAACGCGACCCTGATACGGTCTATACGTGGCTTCGCCGATACAAAGAAAACGGTATTCAAGGTCTATTCCAAAAACCTGGTCGTGGTCGCAAACCTGCCTATTCCCCTAAATCCCCCGAAGAAGCAGAGTCGGCGGTCTATAATACCATCGGACAGGGACCTGAACAACTCAATGTGCATCAAACGCGCTGGACACTCCGAACACTTGGCAACATCGTCCCGGGGCTCTGTGATGTGTCCGTGCCGGGTATTCACCAAATCCTCTCACGGCTCGGTATCAGCTATAAACGCGCCAGGCTATATGTGCGAAGTCCAGATAAAGACTACGCTGAAAAAATGAACCGTATCCAGCACGTTTTAGAAGAGCCCCTTCGCCATCCACAAACCCTTGTTGCGTTTTATCAAGATGAGTTCGGATTTTATCGTCAACCCACCATCGCAAAAGACTGGGCACAGACTGGCACGAAAACACCATTAGCCCGTCAGAGCTACAAATCTCAAGAGACTTGTTATGGGATTGGTGCCCTAAACCCACACACAGGAAGCGTTGTTTATCAGCAAGTGTCAAGCTGCACCGTTGAAACACTCCATTCGTTTTACACCGAGATTTGCCAACGCTATCCACAGGCTGAACGGATTTATATGATCCAGGATAATCGGGCGATCCATTTCCACGCGAACCTAATGGAGACCTTTCTGCCTCAGGAAGTTTCGTTTGTGAAACCGGCACCGCCCACTTGGACAGGGAAACTCTCAAAGAAGATTGGCAAACATGCAAAACTACCGATTGAGATAGTGCAGCTACCGACTTATGCGGGGTGGACAAATCCGATTGAAAAGTTATGGCGATGGGTGCGTCAATCCGTTTTGCATGTTCATCGTCTTTGTGATGACTGGGGTGCCCTCCAAAAAAAAGGTAATTGCGTTTATGACACAGTTCAAAGACGGATCAAAGACTTGCTCCGATATGTCGGATTATTACCGAATTAATTATTTAATCTTCATACAGGTTGTGGTACAGAAATGAAATGTCCAAGTAATTATATGCTTTACTATACCTGATATCTTTCAGAAAATCACGCCTTTGTTGTAAATTTACAAAACCATCAACATTGAACACGATTATGAATAAATTTGGTTGACAAAAGTAAATCAGATATGATACGCTATTTATAATTATGTTAAGGGAGGAATCATGAAAGTGCGTAAACAGATTCTTTTGGTCGGTGTTTTTTTATTGATAATGGTGTCTTACGTTTTAGGACATCTTACCGACGAAAATTTTCAAAATTTCCAATATAACGCCGAGCTTGTCCCGGTTGCACCTATCGTCGACGGATACCTTGACGACCCAGTATGGGAAGACGCGTTTGTTGGTAAGCTTGAACAAGAGATCAGGAGCGGGCAGCGATGGCCGGAATCCAATGATTTTACCGGATCATTCAAAGCAGTCTGGCGAAGTGGATTCCTTTATGTCGCTATTAAAATACAGGATGACCAGTTTGAAAAATATCAATCTAAACTTTTTAGAGAAGATAAACTTATCCTCCATATTGACCAATTTCACTACCAACGTAAGGATGACCTCCATCGTTATGAAATTCCAATTGGAATGGAGACTGAGGTGCTAAAATCCCCCCTGGCCTCAGTGGCTTGGGGAAATGACGGGCAAACTTGTGAATTAAGTTTTCGGCTTGGAAACATCGCAAGCAAAGATACTGTTATCGGTTTTAGTATCGCTTATGATGACGTGGATAACGGTCAACTACAAAATAAAATCGCTTGGGCACCAGAAGGTTATACAGAACAAAATGACAGGTTGCCCGATCTGGTTTTTACTGCGAAGATAAATCCTAATGCGCAACAAAAATTGATCCGATGGGGGCAAATCAAGAGACTCTATTAAATAACATATTGGGCAAATCTAACATCACTGAAATTGTTGGATTTGCCCTACAATTATTAAGGTACAAGTGTATTATATTGGAAAAACTTTAGAACTTATGGGCATAGTCTGCTTGGGTGCGGCACTCTATTTAGGGCTTTTCAATCCTTTTGGATATAGTGAAACCCAAGCTATGGGTGCTGAGATGGGTTTCTTAGCACTTGGTATTATTGTCTTCTTTGTTGGAAGACTTTTTGAAAAACAGCATTAGAAATCGGAATTAGTCGTTTTGGACTTGGCAAAAATGATTAAAAAAGTGTAATAAACCTTTTTGTAGTCTATGTTTATATGGTATAATATAGATAAGAAATTAGGGGGTTGTCACCCCCTAATTAAACCTAAAAAAGCGAGTTGCTTTTTTGACGGTTATATCTTATCTGATTATTGTATCAGAAATCCGTCAGAAAAAGCAACTCTGATTAAGGAGTATTCTGATGGATTTGATTATGATTATGGAGATGTTTCCTGATCAAGCGGCGTGTATCGCATATTTAGAGCAGCTGCGGTGGCAGGGATCCCCTGAATGTCCCCATTGTGAGTCTACTCATATCAACAAGCGCAATGAAACGGCTATAGGGCGTATCGGGCGTTGGAATTGCCACGATTGTCATAGCACTTTCAAGGTTACGTCTGGCACAATGTTTGTTGGAACGCAGATCGCACTTCAGAAATGGTTTCTGGCGATCGCGTTGATGGCAAACGCAAAGAAAAGCCTCTCAAGTTGTCAACTTGCACGCGATTTAGGATTGAAACAAAGAACAGCCTGGCGAATAATGATGTGTATACGTGCTGAAATGGGTAAGGATAACGTGTTGCTACAAGGTATCGTTGAAGCCGATGAAACCTATATCGGTGGCAGCAGTAGAAAAGATTACGACAAAGAGGAAGGTGAACCCCGTAAGCGTGGGCGTGGCACTGCGAAAGATGCCGTTATGGGTGCTGTAGCACGTGGCGGGAAAGTCGTAGCAGAACTTGTTTCGGATATTGCTGGGGAGCCAATCGCTGACTTCATTAGGAGGGTTGTCAACACCGAAGACGCTAAACTGTATACCGACCAGTTCAAAGGATACACCGAAATCGGTAAAGAGATGGAACATCAAACAATCAACCGGAGTGAACAGTGGGTAGCTGATGGGATACATACCCATACGATGGAAGGGTTCTGGTCTTTCGTTAAACGTGCAGGGTATGGCTCACATCATCATTATTCAACAGGTTACACGCCACTGTATCTCGCAGAGGCGTGCTACAAATACAACTACAGAGGAACGAACATCTTTGCCAAGTTTCTCACAGAGAGTATGGAGTCCGGGTAAATTGAAAATTTCTCAAGTCCAAAACGACTTATTCCGTTTTATTATTTATATTGTATAATATTTATACTACTAAAACGGATAACAATATGGGTGTCCTTTTAACTAAGAATATTTAGTTATCTGCTTTAGTAGGCAGGGGTGCCCGAGTTTTTTTAAGAAGCGGGTAGTCCTACCGCTAAAGCAACTGATGGATATCCATAAATCATAAGGTGTTTAGCATGCACGGGTTCGCGTGTGTGGCACCGGGGCACGTTTACCCCGAGGGGGCGCGCCGACAGTGCTAACTATTCCAAAAGCACCATCTGCGCGTAGCCATGGCATAAGCAAGTATGACAAGGCTGGTTTTCATTCTATCACAGGTGTGTGTCTGTGACTATTAAAACATGAAAACCAGCGGGCCCGAAAGGTTAGAGTTGTCAGCAAACGTTTCTTTTCATTTTTTTTCTGCCAACTTCTCCTTCAGGGACTGTCAAAATCTGAAAACTAATAACAATTTCGCTGAATACAGCGGAAAGATTACTTTATATAGAAGGAGATTTCTAATAATGTTGAAACAGAGAGTCTTTCAAATCGCAGCTATCTGTGCTGCATTCATGATGCTTAATTTAACGGTTTATAGTGGTGAACCTTGCAACAGACCTACCGATGTCGACAGCGGTGTTGGCGAAAATACCGGTGTCTCCGGGCATGCAGAAGTTATCGACTTAGGATTCTGGGAGTCGTGGGACAACCTTCATTACTATACCAGTGTAACGTTATGGGGATACGTTGAGAACACCAGTCTTGAAAAAATATTTGCGTCCATTCTGTATGATTTTCGGGTTATTGAACTGACCAAGAATTTCAATTTTAAAGATCAGTGGTACGTTCCGCCTATTACCGTAATTGCGGACCGACTGGATCCAGGTGAATCTCTTATGCCTTCTTCTTACACGAACGGCCTGAGGTTTCGTAAAGGTGATTGGCTGAAAGGTAAGATAGTACGCGCTGAGACTATGATCAAGACTGAAGCAACAACAGGGAAACGTGGAGCCTCGCCCGACGAATGGTTCGCATGGGGATGCGTCGACATGGTATTTGATTGATTATCCTACACGTTTTCTACATAGGTGTCTTGATACAAGACACCTGTGTTTTATAGTGAAATCCACAATTACCTTTACACATTGGCGAGGTTCGGAAACCTCGCCAGCGTGATGGTATTTGGACTATAAAAGGAGTTTTCTCATGAAATATAAACCTTTTCAGACTCACTGCCGAAAGCATGTAATTCCCGCTGTTGGACTTCTTTTTAGCTTCCTTGTCTTGCAAAGTTCACACGCCAAAATTGTCTTCAGGTCTGACCGCGAGGGGAATATTCCGCATATCTACGTGATGGAAGACAACGGCAGTACTGTCCGAAAAATCACAGCCCCAGCGTTTTATGATAGACGTCCACATTGGTTTCCGGATGGACAACGGGTTGTGTTTGAAAGAGACCTGTCACGTGGAGATGGGACGAACTTCTGGACCGAATTCGTTATCGTTGACCTCAAACCTTGGAAAGAATACCATTTTATGGAAAATCACTAAACGGATCGTTTTCCGAGAATATCTCCTGATGGGAAACAGCTCGCATTTTACAGCAACAGATTAAAAGATTGGCATATTCATGTGGCAGACTTAGAAAGCGGTGCGGAAACGGCTATCACTGCTAAACACGCTGATTTAGGTTTTCCCAGCTACATGAATTGGTCTCCCGATGGGAAACAGCTTGTTTATCTTCACAGGGAAAAAGATGTGGGAGAGCAGATATGGATCATGAATGCGGATGGTAGCCGTCCCAGACGCCTCAGTCATCCGGTTGAGGGAGGAATCAATAGGGTTTGGAAGTATAGACCGAGTTGGTCGCCATCGGGTGAATTCATCATGTATTCAGAAATTACCCTAACGCCTGATTTCGACAAGGTAGGCCCTACACGGCTCATTATCCAGAATGTGAGAACAAGACGAACCGAGATACACAACTTTCCGAGGGACTATGCGATCAACAACGGGTGTTGGATAAACGATCACATAAGTACTTTTAAATATAGCAACAGGGGCAGATGAACCAGAATCCGATTGGGAAATTTACAAATATGACCTTACCAGCAGAAAATTAACAAACCTGACGAAACACCCGGCAGATGACAGAGATCCAGATTGGGTAAGTGGCACACTTGTTGTTTTTCCGTTGGATAAACTCACTATTCGCTGGGCACAACTCAAGCAGCCGGATTGAGTCGGACGCTAATTGACATCTGGGGAACGCTAAAACAATAGGACAGTGAGTGAACACTCGGACAGAACAGAACTTCGGCAGGTAACCTTTGCGTTGCCTGCCTTTTCTTTTGCTGTGTGCTGTTTGTGGCACCTCTTCGTACCGCACCTTGTCCGAAGATTAATTCATTAATTCGGTCATTTTCGGTCCGTACGAAACACGCGTGCCCTGCTGCTGGCGAGGCGGGGAATGCCTAAATGTCATTCATACCGTTGATTTCTTGATTTCTTCCGAACCTCGCCCCATTACCGATTTATTTTCTTAAACTTCATTTAGGTTGCGGACTAAGGTGCACAACCTATAGGTGTCAACTTAAGGATTTTCTAAACATAGGAATCTTCTTCAGTCCCATAGGGACGATATGTTTATAGCATTATGTTAGACTAACCTCTTTAGTCCCGTGAATCAACGCCAAATACGCGTTTGGTATTTGGCGTTGATTCACGGGACTAAAAAGAGTGTTTATGCCGTCTTCTATAAACATATCGTCCCTATGGGACTGAAGAACACTTACAATGTTCTAAATTGCATAATGAAAAATTACCGAAATATTTATTTAATCTTCATATAGGTTGCTCTACAATTGTATGCAAGTAATTATAGATTCCACTATAAGACACGCAAACACCGTTTTTTAAGCGAGAATAACTCATTATTCACGAAATTTCGCACGCAAACTGTCAGTTTGCGGACTTATAAGCACAATCTAACAGATTATGCTACAAAGATGGCAACTTAGGTTATTTTAAATTATTGACAAAAAACATTAAAATTTGGTATTATAGTTTTATAGTGTACTGTTATGATTATCCACGTCCCTCAGTAACTGTTGATATTGTGTTATTTACGGATGCTTTCCCGCGCCCCGAAGTATTGTTAATTCGCCGCAAGAATTCACCATTCAAAGGCTTGTGGGCACTACCGGGCGGTTTTCTGGAAATAAATGAAACGCTTGAAGAAAGCGCATTACGCGAATTACACGAAGAGACGAACATATCTGATGTTCAACTGCAACAAATAGCAGCTTTCGGACATCCTGACCGTGATCCACGTGGACGTGTTATCACTGTCGCCTACGTTGGGATAATTAAGTCGGAACGACAGAGGGTTGTAGCAGGTTCCGATGCTGCTGAAGTTGCATGGTTTCCAGTATTAGATTTGCCACAACTTGCATTTGATCATAGCGATATAATCGAAAAGGCATTAGAAGGATTAAAATGAAACATTTCGGTTTAACATTGAACTTGAAAAACGATCCGGCAATTATTGAAAAATATAAGGCATATCATAGAAATGCTTGGCCAGAGACGTTAGCAGGTTTGAAAGCGGTTGGTATCACAAAAATGAATATTTATCTGTTAGGCAGGCGTTTGTTTATGGCGATGGAAACCGTGGATACGTTTGACATCAAACGTGATTTTCCACGCTATCTTGAACAACATCCAAAGTGTAAAGAATGGGATGAATTAATGCGGACTTTCCAAGAACCAGTTGAAGACGCAGAAGCAGATGAATGGTGGGCACAGATGGAAATAGTGTTTGAGATGTAAAGCGGCAAAAGCATGAACATATGAGGTATCCACAATCTTGTTTGTGTGATCATAAAGCTAAGTAATAAGGTTAAAAAATGACAATTAGTTACGACTTCGTGGCATTCAGCGGTAGACTTTCAGAAAATAGTTGGACTCTTGGGATGAAAGCGATTCAAGGCGAAGTGCCCCTGGATATCGTCATACCGAATTTGCAAACACCATCAGATTCCGAAGATTCCGACGATAAGGATATAATTGGAGTTTTGACGAAAGAAGGTATCTCACGAGAAAGCTCCGATGTGATGGAACTTTACCGATACCTCCGACAACTAAATCCGAAATATAATCAAGCGTTTGGATACAATGAGGTTGCTATCCGAAACATCCATACCCGCCTAAATTCGTTGAAGGTTGATGAAGAGCTTCGGGTTCAAATTACTTATACGGAACGTAAGGAGAGCTATACCCCCGCTTCATATAGTATCAAACTGTTAGGTATCTTTCGAATTACAGATGTCGATCCGTCAATTTCTACCCCTGATGCTACTGAAAACATTGATATAGACCCCTCTGAAAAGGAAGCACAAGATGAGAACCCTATAATCCCAAAAGATTTTCCCCAAATAGATCCTGATGTGCCAGTTTATAAAACGACAAATACCCTGGAAAAATTAATTGTTTTTACTCGAACGTTGCAATCTGAACTGAAAGAAACTCAGCAAAATCTCGCGTTAATGACAGAAAGACTGAGATTATTGGAAGAAGAACGGCAGCACTATCAAGAACAAGAAAACCTATTACAAGAGATTCTTGAACGACTTAATTACTTGGAAAGTTTTGATAAACGGATTAACGCTCTTGAAGATAACCGGCATCAACTGAACAAATTACAACAAACTTTAGTAACATATTTTAGAACCTCAAATCGGCAAACGCGAACATTACTCAATGAAGTTAATGATGAAACGGAGAATAATGACTCTGATACATAAACACGTCAATTAAAACAAAACCGATATACAGCAAGGAGAACCGTTTCATGATGAAAATTGGCACGATGTCTTTGAACGTTAAAGGGACTACGGCAACCGATTTTGCACAGATCGTATACGATCTCGGCTTTGATGTGATTGAACTCCATTATAGGGCATTTGAATCAACTGATGTAAACTATCTGCGAGAACTCAAGATGAACTTAATGCGGAAAGGGTTACCGTTAGGTTACATCGGCATTAGCAATAACTTCGGCAAACCTATTGCTGAACACCCTGAACAGATAGCACTCATAAAAAAATGGATTGATGTTGCAGCATTTATGAGCTGTCCCATCGTGCGGGTATTCGCAGCCTACGTACCTGCAGATTGCGATGATGAGGAAACTTTGTGGCCTCCAATGATTGAAGGTTTCAAAGAGGTTGCTGAGTATGGCTATGAATCAGGAATTTTGGTCGGTTTGCAGAATCACAATCACAATAACGTTACACGCGATGGAGATGCTGTTTTACGCGCGCTAAATGAAACCGATCATCCGTATTTTACACACATCTTGGATACGGGACAATACGCCGGATCACCAGGGGCAAGTGGACATCGTGGCTCGCCACATCCTGATTACGACTGCTATGCAAGTATTGAACAAACAGCTCCACACGCAGTTTATGTCAGAACTAAATTCTATGAAATTGACAGCGGCGTAGAAGAATGGTTAGATTATCCGCGGGTTTTAGATATTTTGCGAGGTGTCGGGTATAACGGTTGCCTCTCTGTTGTCTATGAAGGTCAATCCGACCCGATTGAATCGATGCGCAAGGCGAGAAGTTATTTGGAATCCTTACTGTAAAGTTACCGTATCAGGACTTACGCATTCCCCTCGCTTGCGGGGGGATAAAGGGGGTAAAGCCTTGAAAATAACAAAAAATCAGGGTTAAAATCCGTGAAAAGACAAAATTCTAAACAGGGATACTGGAATTTGCGTAAGTCCTAATAATAATTTTGAAAAAAATATAATTACGATTTGTACTAAATAACTTATAGTACAACATTGTTTCACATAAGCAGAATATTCAGCGGGTTTTCCTCATTGATGGGTACGCTCTTTAGTCCCGTAGGGACAATATGTTTATAGTGTAAAACCCAAAATCCGTGAAAATAACAAAAACAATTAGTTAACTATCACAAGTCGTTAGTTGTGTAAAACCTACGTGAGTTCGGAATAAGTCTAATTCATCTTTTATTTTCAACTTTTCCTCTCAAATAAGCGGATTTCCCCTTGCCATCGCATGCGCGTGTGGCATGCGAATTGGGAGGATAAAGGGGGTAGAAACGTTTGCAAGCCCGATAATAGTATAGATTAAAGTTTAACCGAACTCACGTTAAAACCTCATAAAACAAAAGGAGATTCTCCAGTGGAAACACAGTCAATGAACAGAGATAAGGGGTTTTCAGTTGCAATTTTTGCAACATGGATAACAATAATTATTTTCACCATCCTTGCAGTCATAGGATGTGACGAAGGAATGAATATGGTCGACCCGGTGATGATGGAACCGGGAGAAGAGCAGATGAACACGCCGGAAGGTCCAACAACGACCAACGGCGAGATGAAACAACCGCCAGACGAGGGCCCTTCAGAACAGAAAGACCCAACTCCGGAAGAGCCAGAGGAACCTGAGAAGACTGAAACACCGGCACTTGAAGAGCCGAAACCAACCGTATCAATTAACACTGTGGTACAGGCGGATGACAAGTCTGTCACCGTCTCTGGCACGAGTACTGATTTTCCTGAAGGAACGAAGGTGACCATCGTGCTGGGTGACAGTGCCATCACCGTGAAAACCACCATTGATAAAGACGGCACATGGGCGACAACCGTGCCTGCCGGAAAGACAGCACGACTTACCCCGGGGACAATAGCGGTCACAGCCACTGCAAAGAAAGTAACGGCCGAGAGCTCATTTGAGATTGCTCCGCCGACGCTGACGATTGATGCTGCGGTTCCGGCTGATGACGGCTCTGTCATCATCTCCGGCACCAGTACTGATTTTCCTGAAGGAACGACAGTGACTATCGTGCTGGGTGAGGGTGCTGTTACGGTAAAGACCACTACCGACAAAACAGGAGCATGGGTAGCAACAGTCCCTGCTACAAAAGCAGCAAGCCTTACCGCTGGAACCACTGCCGTCACCGCATCTGCAAGCACAGCTACAGATACAAGCTCATTCGAGTATACGCTGCCGGAACCAGTTATAGCAATTGGAACGATTACCAGTGAGGCTGATGGTTCAATTGTCGTGTCCGGCACAAGCACTAATCTTCCTGCCGGGGAGACGGTAACAATAACACTTGGTGATACCGTTACTGTAACTGCTACCACCGACGAAACAGGAGCATGGATAGCAACAGTCCCTGCCACAAAAGTAGCAAGCCTTACCGCTGGAACTACTGCCGTCACCGCATCTGCAAGCACAGCTACAGACACAAGATCATTCGAGCATACACTGCCGGGACAGATATATGGCATACCTGTCGCCACAGAGGCAGATCGTATCAAGATCGAAATTGTAGCTGAGGTGCTTGGCTATGACCACAGCACCGCAAGTGAAAAAGAACAAGAATATTTCACGACAAATTATGGATACATCAACTCAGAGTATGGCCCTCTGTTTGATGTAGAAACCGAAGTGGGACGAGCGACCTTTCAAAGATTCGCGGAGTATAAACGCAAAATATGGGAATACTTCTCTTCATCCATTAGAGACCAGGAGTTGTATGATCAATACTTCGAAGAAGCATACGGTTTCTCTGCCGACTATGTCAGGCGGCTAATAAACGAGATATACTTCGAGGAGAAGCCTGAGGATAGAAAACTTCCAAGAATGCAGATACACGGCGTTGCCAAGGCGTATCTGTTGCTGCAGATAGACAACCCGAATGCAACAGAAGAAGAGCTCCAGGAACTACTCCGGCAATCCATCAGAGCAGGCAATGTAACCGTTGCTGTCCAATGATCTTAAAAACACATACCGACCTACCAATTGTAGGTCGGTATGTGTTTTGGCTATTGATTGTACTCATAACTATTGATACTCTCTGTGTGTACCCACTTAGTAGTCTGTCCATTCTAATCTATAGGTATTATAGTGATAATGGGGAATCGGAGTTCCCTTGGACACAGAGTAGACGGTATTGGTAGGAGCGATCTCCGAATAGCGACCTACAATATACAGGAAGGGACCTTTGAAAGAAGTTAGAAATTATTGAAAAATTGAATGGTTCTGTTTACGCCTGAAAACAATCTTGCTCGATATCTCTTTCCTATGGTATAATAAATCCAAAGCGCTGGAACGATATAACAAAATTAAGATCGTCCGGACCCTTAGAATTAATCTGAAGTTATGTTACGTCTAAAAGAATATGCTATTAGATGTCAAAAAGCCGGAAGCATCTCGAATTGCACTAACTGAAAGTGATAGCCCAGATGCGTTTCAACAACTGCTTCGAGATTATTGGGCCTGGCACTATGATGATTCACTCTATGATGCTGTTAAGTTACTCTTAAGCACTGATTTAGGTTGGGAAAACGGACCACACCTCCTAACACCTCCTGTTGGAGAAGTAATTTCGTCTTTGGGATACGCGCTTGCTCATACAAAGAAAGAAGTTCGCGAGGCAGCACTTCAAATCTTAGACATAACCGTGTGTGTGCCGGCGGGACCTGTGCTTATCGGTGAAGAATGCACACCATTGGAAATTGACGAATTTGAGATCGGTGTCTATCCTGTTACCAATGCGCAATACTATCAATTTGTTCAGGAAACTGGATATACACCATCAAAGGAACGGCAAGGCAGGACTGAGTTAAGTTATGAAAGTTATGCGTTGAAGGGGGACCATCCTGTCGTTTGGGTGAGTTGTGAAGATGCTGAGGCTTATGCTAATTATGTTGGCGGAAGATTACCCTCATTCGCGGAATGGCAGTCCGCAGCACGCGGCACCGATGATAGGCTTTTTCCGTGGGGATACGAAATAGACACACCGCGATGCAACACTGCCGAACTCGGTGCTGAAGGCACAACACCTGTCGGCGCGTTCAAAGATGGGACAAGCCCATTCGGATGTTATGATATGGTTGGCAATGTATGGGAATGGACGAACACTCCTTATGACGAGGAAGAAACCTTCCGTGTTGCCTGCGGCGGTGCGTGGTATTATAGCCATGACTACAGCACCTGTACCAGTTTTGATTTTTTTAGCACGAACTATGCAGAATTTGTGATAGGGTTTCGCATTGCCCGTTGATGCTGTATCGATATTGTTATTAATTTGCCACTTTTTCAGGGCTTAGGTGTTAAAATAATTGAGGTTCAAGAAACGGAGTTAACGGATGAAAGACAATAAACCTGATGAAGAACAGGTATCAATTAAAGATGAGTCCGCTATCTCTCCGCTAAAACGTGATGAATCGGTTATTTCATCAGAAAGAGCACAAAATCGGGTTATTCAGCGTGGACGTTTAGATATTCATCTTCATCAGGTAGCGGCAAAACATTTAAAACAGGGAGCCGATGCGTTAAACGCTCGCGACTACGAAAAAGCAATTGAAGAATTCCTTCAGGTAATTCAACATAATAGTGAATCCGCTGAAGCACACTTTCACCTCGGTTTGTCTTATTTTATGTTAGAAAACTATGAAAAAGCAATTGATGCCTACAAAATGGCGATTACGTGTGAGCCGAGCGAAGTCACTGTGTATATCAATCTCGCAGCAACCTATCGCATGCTAAAACGTTATGATGAGGCTATTGACGTTTACGAACGCGCTATTCGATTTATTCCGAACTACCCAGAATTGCATTCGGAACTCGGGGCAGTTTATACGCTTCAAGGCAAACGCCGCGAAGCTGTCAACGCTTTCAAAACCGCAATGCGTCTGAAGCTGAAGCCTACCAAAGAATATCGTCCTACGGAAACAGAAGATGCCGAGGCAGAGTAGAACAAGACTGTGACTTTACCGAAATCAATAGGAGAACATCATGATAGTTTCAGACGAAGAATTGATGTTGGAATGCCGTAAAGGAGATATGAGTGCCTTTGAGCTGCTTGTCAGAAGGTATCAGGATGCACTTGTTAATTATATCTATTACATCATCAACGACTATCATCGTGCGGAAGACTTAGCACAAGAGACGTTCCTCCGTGTTTTCAAGAGCGCGAGTCGTTATGAACCGAAAGCGTCCTTTAAAAGTTGGCTTTATACAATTGCGACCAATTTGTCCCGAAACGAAATCCGAAATCGGGCACGTCGAAACACCTATTTCCTGGAGGATATGGTTGACGAAGGCGAGGATGTTTACCACTCCGAATTTATGACAGATACGCGTTACCAACCGGATATCCTTTATGAAAAGAAAGAACGTCAACAACTCATCAAAAAAGCACTAAAACAGCTCCCTGAAAATCAACGTTTAGCATTAACATTGGTAACATACCAAGAGCTTAGTTATGAAGAAATTTCAGAGATTCTAAATTGTTCAATAGGAGCGGTGAAATCTTTAATTCACCGCGCACGTCAAAATATGAAAAAATTACTTATTAAGGCTGGAATAGGGGGTGGGGTCAATGTTAAAATATAAAAGAAACGAATGTAAAAACGTTCAATCACAACTTTCAGCTTACTTTGACAATGAAGTCCCTACTTGGAAACGACATCTTATTCGGTGGCATCTAAAACATTGCCCGGATTGCAGTTGTCAAGCCAAAGCAATAGAACAAACAGATAAACTGCTTTGCTTTGTAGAACCGGTAAAAGCCTCTGACATCTTTCTGTCATCTGTCCTGTTAGGCGCAACGACAATAAAGGCAACTCAGAAAACGCACCAGTCCATCTTTAACCGCCTTGGGGGTTTTGTTGAAAGCTTGCAAATGTGGATGCGAGGCAATATACGTTCTTATAACCTCGTTTACATGTTCGGGTTAATATTCTGTGTATTTACGATGATAGGCGTAACGCTCTACTCACCTCGTATTGAGAAGTTAAACCCATTTCCCCAATTCCGTTCTAAAACATCAGAGATTCAACAAGAGAGGCTTATTTCGTTTGAAGTAATTTTACAGCAGGAACCCAAACGTTCACTCAAAATTCGTTGATGAGGTATAAAGTAATGAATAATAATCGTCGTACTATTAAATCTTTCACGCGAAGTGCTTTGTTAATTTCAATGATTCTCCATGTTCTTTTTCTAATTTCACTGTTTTATTATATTGTTACTGATGAGTCTATTTTACCTGATAAAGACAAAATTGCAGTAACGCTATCAACGGTACCGAGGCCGCTTTCACAGAAAACGCCCATCAAGCCGATTATACGTCAACGTATTAAAACTAAATATGAGGCAACAAAACCGCTTGCTAAAGTAGAATCGATGAATCCACATAACGCGTTTGATGCTAATCTTGCTCCGACAACACCGATTGTTACGGAACAACCACGGCTTGAGGATACAAAAACCTCACCGGATGTAAATGTGAATGTGAGTACCGCACTCAATCAAATTCGCCCGGTTGAAAACGGATTGTCGACCGTAGAAGCAGCCGAACCAACGTTAGGGTCGCTTGGGACAAAACGTTCCGGGACGCAAGGTGTTCATCGTGCCCCGACTCGGTCTACGCTTAATGTTGCTGGGGGAACAGGTGTTGATAGTGAGGGAGCAACAAAAATAGGTAATTTCTTGGAGAACAAACCATTATTGCCAAATATCAAATTTAGCAGTGTTATAAGAACCCTTGCTAACCAAATTGTTGGAACAAGTGAGGGCGGCCCTATTGATGTCGTATTTGTCATTGATTCAAGCGGTAGTATGGGGGATAACATACTTAATGTTGCGAAACATTTGGTAAATATGATTGATGTATACGAGTCTTCTGACATTGACTATGCCCTCGGTTTATCACAATTTTCAACGTATCGAGCCGACAACCACAAAGGCCCCACCAAAAATGCGATTCAAGTTCTTCAATTGACAAAAGATATGAAAGACTATAAACGCGAAATTCGTGATATTATCGTCCGAGAAGACGAAAATGCGTTGGATGCTATTGTGAAAACTGTCAATGAAATGCGGTTCCGTGCCACATCCAAAAAACATCTTATTGTTGTCACCGATGAACCATTCACAAGCATAGAAGGTAGGACATTAAAAGATGCAATTAACATCTGCCGAGAGTTTGGCGTTTATGTCAACGTACTGGGGCTTCCTGAGAAGGAACACCAAGAACTTGCCTCTGAAACAAATGGTAAATGGCACCAAATTCCTGGTGAACGAAACACCCGCCTGATAGCACAAGAACGCAGCACCGCTTCCACATCAAGTACAAAGGACAATCTTCTTAAAAAAGCAAGATGGGAAAATCTCCAGCGAGTCGGCATCGGATTGATTCAAAATACTCGTAATGAACCTGTGGATATTGTTTTATTTATTGATGGAAGCAAAAGCATGGAAGACAAACTCCCACATTTTTTAAAACAGTTTGATGTTTGGGTACGGGACTGGGACAATGCGCTCCTTAATTATCAGTTAGGTGTGGTTAGATTCAGTTCGAATGATTCCGATAATACGGTAGATGTTTTCAATCCCCCACAATCATTGGTTCAGGTCCGCCAAACCATTGAACTGCCATGTCAAGACGATGAGTATCTTTTACATGCTATTGTTAAAGGGTATAATCAGTTAGAACTTCGACACGAGGCAAAAACCCATCTCATCCTTGTCACAGATGAACCTATAAGACAAACATCTAAATATACTGATGTTATCCAGTTTTTAGAGAAAAAACATGTTGTTGTAAGCGTTGTCGGCACTTTTGATGATTTTCAAGAAGAAGTAGCAATTAAAACCGGGGGCGTGTGGGTACCAATCCCCAAGGGACATTTAGTTAATGACGTAAATTGGTAAGGTTTTACAAGATTCATTTGATGGGGTGTAGACAATGAAAAAAATAAGCCGCCGTACCGTGAAATCTATAACACGTAATGCATTGCTAATTTCAATGATTTTTCATGTCCTTTTTCTTATTACGCTATTCTATTTTTCTGTCCGTAATCAACCACTTTTATCTACTCAAGACAGGATCGATGTAACACTGTCAACTGCACCAAAACAGCTGCCCGCAAAAAAACCGATAAAACCGCCAATATCTCAACAACGCAGAACAACGGTGCATGAACCAACGAATGTACCAGTTGCTAAAATTGAATCGATGAGTCCTCAAATTGCGTTTCAACCTCGTCTTGCGCCTACAGAACCCGTTATCACAGAACAACCGCGACTCAAACAGACAAATACTGCTCCGGATGTGAAAGTGAATGTCAGCACCGCGCTCAACGAGCTACGTCAAGTTGAAAATGGATTGTCAAAGACAGAGGCAGCAGAGCCAACAGTAGGAAGTTCTTTCGGTTCAAAACGTTCCGGTATGCTGGGCGTTCAACGCACATCTCCCCCTTCTACGCTTGATATTGCTGGAACAACAGATGCCGATGATGATATTCCGACTATTGCAGATCTCCAAAAGAAAAAAACGTCTTTACCACATATTCCTTTTGGTACTGTTATGAAGAATCTTGCAAATGAAATTGTAGAAACAAGTGAGGGCGGTCCCATTGATGTGGTTTTTGTTATTGATGCCAGCGGTAGTATGGGCGATAATATTAAGGCAGTTGCTGAACACCTAACAGAAATGATTGATGTTTATAAATCTTCAGATATTGATTACGCACTCGGTTTAACTCAGTTTTCTACCACGAAAGAAAAAAACAAAAAAAGGAACTCTATTAAAGTTCTCCAATTAACAAAAGATTTACCAGCATACAAACAGAATATACATGCCATTACCCCTGCCAAAGACGAAAATGCCTTGGATGCTATTGCGGAAACAGTCAACAAAATGCAGTTCCGCGCAACATCCAAAAAACATCTTATTCTTGTCACCGATGAACCGTTCACCAGTCTTGAAGGTTTAACAGTAGATGACTCAATCACCCTCTGTCGAGAGTTTGGCGTTTATGTTAACATCCTGGGTCTTCCAAACAAAGAACATCGGTTACTTGCCTCTGAAACGAACGGCAATTGGCACGCCATTCCTGAAGATCCAAAGAGACAACAAGCAGCACGCCGTAATACACCCCAAACAGCAAGGGCAAAAGTAGAGTTGCTTAGAAAGACACAATGGCAAAAAGCCCAAAAGATCGGTAAGAATTTGCTTCAAAATTCTGGGAATGCGCCAGTGGATATTGTCCTATTTATTGATGGAAGCAAGAGCATGGAAGATAAGCTTCCACAGTTTTTACAACAACTGGATTTTTGGGTACGCGATTGGGATAACGCACTCATTGACTATCAGATAGGTGTCGTGAGGTTTCGGACAAGCGGATCAGTAAACATGGTAAATGTTTTCAATCCACCGCAGACTCTTGGGCAGATCCATAAAATCCTTGAACTGCCAGGCCAAGAAGATGAAAACCTTCTACATGCTATTGCTGAAGGTTTTAGACAGATAAAACTCCGCCGAGAGGCAAAGACCCATGTTATCATTGTGACAGATGAACCTACAAGTAATAACTCATCAATAGCTTCCGAAACAGCTACCCTTCTGTTCCTTAAGAAAAAATTTGCCGTAGTAAGTGTTATAGGAACTTTTGACCATTTCCAAGAAAAGGCACCCCTTAAAACAGGAGGACTGTGGATTCCAATCCCTCTTGGCCATACAACTAACAGCAAGCACTACTAAGACTTTGTAGTGAGTGTTTTTATGAATGTGATCTGCAATTCTACAACTTGCGAAAATAGTTTTTAATTATGAATAACGTTACGAGGAAAAGTACAAAGTGAAAATTGCGGTACTCGTTTCAGGAAGCGGCACCAATCTGCAAACGCTGATTGAACAGTTGCATGAAGACGAAACCAGCGACATTGAAATCGCAGTTGTAATTAGTGATCGGCAAAAAGCTTACGCATTAACACGCGCAAAACACGCTGGTATACCAACACAAATTGTCAGAACTCAAAATTTTGGGGATCGTGTTGAATTTGATGCGGCAATTTCAAAACACATTGAAAGCTACTCGGCTGAACTAATTGTGCTTGCGGGTTTTATGAAGTTGTTTCAGCCCCCGTTCGTCCGCAAATATCGCAATCGGATAATTAACGTGCATCCAAGCCTCCTGCCTGCTTTCCCAGGTGCAACCCCTGTTGCTGATACTTTAGCTTACGGTGTTAAAATGACAGGCGTTACCGTGCATTTCGTTGACGAAGACGTAGATACCGGTCCAATTATTGCGCAGACGGTTGTTCCTGTTTATGATACAGACGACGAAGAAAGCCTGCACAAACGGATTCAGATTGAAGAACACGAACTTTACCCAAGAGTGATAAAGTGTTACGCACAAGGTAAGTTGAAAGTTGAAGGGCGAAAAGTTGCCACGATATCCTAAAATATCTACAGTTCCAACCATAAATTCTTATCCAAGTCTTGTTTCCCATACCACACATTTCCCTTACAACCCTTGGAACAACAAATAATGTTAGCAATTTCAACTATGTGGAACGCCTTGAAGCAACCGGACGGGGCTGCTTTATTTGATGAATTGAAAGACCTTGGTTTTAAAGTCATCGCGCTGAGCCGTCATCTCACGCCTGAACAAGTGGAACAACTCAAACCGATGCTTCGGGACATCGGACAAGGACCCCCATGCGCTATCCAGAATTTTTGCCCAATTCTTCATGGAACCTTACAATCCGAAGCAGAAAACGACAAAATTCTGCTATCCAGTCTTGATAACGATGAACGGCAGGAAGCAATTCGCAGAACTATTGAAACAATGGAGCTTGCCGTTGAAATGGAAATCACAACAGTGCTGCTGCGGCTCGGTGAAGTAGACACCTATGATCGGTCGTCCCTAATGACTGAATTCTATGAGTATGGCGAGCGTGAGTTTGAGGCTTTTGACAAAAAGGTGACTGAAGCAACGGAATGGCGAAAACGCAAAGAGGCAAAACATCGTGATGCCGTGCTGAGAAGTCTTGATGCACTGAATGAAAGGGCACTCAAAATGGAACTCTGCATAGCAATTGAGAATCGTCCGCACTATTATCAAATTCCGAATTTCGATGAAGTTGGGTTGTTTTTTAACGAATTTTACGGCAGCCCCATGCGTTATTGGCACAATGTTGGACATGCAGCGTTGCAGGAAAAACTTGGACTCTGTTGGTCACATCAATGGCTTGAAACATACAGTGAACATCTCATCGGCGTGACACTGCACGACCTACAAGAGCTTGAACCTTATCATCCACCTGGCACGGGCGACTTGGAATGGGATGAGTTGTTTACACAGATTCCCTCTGATGTCGTAAAGGTAATTGAAATTCAGCATGGAGAAACGGAAGCGGTCATACAGGCAAGAGAATTGTGCGAATCGTTAATGAATACCCAAAGTGAATCATAATTTTTGCGACACTCTCATTGCCAGACCGTTTTCGCGCTCAAGCGTTCTGACAATAGAAAGACGATCATTTTGATAAGTGCCGTTGGAAGCTACGTCTAATATTGTTCGCCGCTTTCGGAATTACGGTTCCAACTCCCAAATAAGCACTGTCCCATCCGTACTTCCGCTTGCAAGGGTTTTGCCATCTGGACTAAACTTCACAGAATTAACGTACCCACCACTCCCTGTAAACATAGTTTTTAATTGATGTTTGTTGATATCCCAGAGGTAAATGTCCTGACCTCCACTTGCAAGGGTTTTGCCACCTGGACTAAAAGCAAAAGACATGACAGATTTGTTAGCATCCTGATCTGTTACAAAAATAGTTTTAAGGTCAGTAGTGATCGGGTCCCAAAGAAAAATAGTTCCACTTGCATCAGCACTTGCAAGGGTTTTGCCATCTGGACTAAACCTTACACAGTTGACTTCTTTCCTATGTCTATTGAAGCTCGCTTTTAATTTTTGCGTCCGCGTATCCCATAGATGGATAGTTTTGTCCAAACCTGCACTTGCAATGGTGTTCCCATCTGGACTTATTGCGACAGAGCGTACTTGGTCTATATGTTCTTTTAAAACTCCTCTACGGTAACCAGAGAAAATCCCTTGCAATTTACCTAAACGCGATTCTTTTGTAGTTTTTACGTTCCATAGCCGGACTGTGCCGTCTAAACTTCCACTCACAAGTGTTTTACCATCTGAACTAAAATCAATGCTGCTTGAATGGAGGGAAAAGGCATTGCCAATCATCTTACCGTGTCCCTTGAGTGTGGTTTGGTATTTGCCTGTTACCACATCCCATAAAAGAATCTCTGCTTTTGAAGCAGAACTTTGCATACTGATACTCAAACTCGCGAGTGTTTTACCGTTTGGTGAAAATGCAACAGACTGAACCCATAATGGATATGGATGTCCCTTGAAAACTTGTTTGAGTTTTCCGGTGGATACATCCCACAATCTTATGTTTTCGCGCTCATACCCACTGGCAAGTGTTTTACCATTAGGACTAAACGCAATTGAATGGACTCTCGGTCTGTGCGCGGGCAAGAAACACCTGAGTCCAGATTTTCGAACATCTGCGGTGTCTATATTAAACAAAAAAATGCCAGACTCATTCCGCCAAACCTTACCTTTCGCAGCAAGCGTGCGTCCATCAGGACTGAAGAGAAGGCGATAGAGTGAACCTTTACCTCTGAGTTTTAATTTATATTTCCCAGTAACTGTGTCCCACAACTGTATTTCATTTTGAGTAGAGAGTGCAAGCGTGCGTCCATCAGGACTGAAAACCATAGAATATACTCGTTTACTTGAGATTTGGAAAAACAATTCAGCCTCATCAACAATTGCTTTAACAAGTTCAGGTCTTCCTTTGAGTGTTTTTTTTCAGTTGTTGTGTCTGTAGATCCCATATTTGAACCTTATCGCTGTTTTGACTAACACTGGCAAGTGTCTTTCCATCAGGTGTGATTGATAATAATGTTCTCCAACGCGGTGCTTGAACTTTGAATGCCGTTTTAATTTTTCCAGTTTCAGTATCCCACAAATGAATCCACCAGTCATTGGTACCAACGAGTAGTTTCCCATCTGGACTATAAACTATTTTTCTTATTCCATCTGTGCTCTTTAGTTTTGACTTTAATTTTCCTGTGTCCACATCCCATAAGAGGAAATCCCCCCTTCGTGAACTTAAAATCGTCTGTCCATTAGGACTGAACACAACTCGATCCACAATTTTGTGTGGTGTCTGAATGTGTCTGTGTTGTCCTGTGCCAATGTCCCATAAGCGCATAACACCGTCAAAGTCTCCGCTTACAAGCATCTTACCGTTCGGGCTAAACGCAACGGATGTCACCCGTTTCACATGACCTTCAAGTGTGGTTTGGAGTTGACCGGTGTGAAAGTCCCACAATTGAATTCCTGGATTGTCCCAAACATCTGTAGGGCAAGCGAATGTCTGCCAATCTGGACTAAGAATAATGTCCTCAGATTTCACTTCCTTGCCTACTGTTAATAACCTTAGTTCTTCACCTATTTGGGCATCGTATACCCAAATTCCGATTGAGGAAAATGCAATAAATTCACTACTATCAGGTGAAAACTGAAATGGAGCTTTACCTTCTACCTCGCGAATCTTCCCTTTGCCAAGCCTTAACTTCGCGCCTTCCGGCAATTCCCATCGCGTATAATCTTCTGCAAAGGTGTAGGGTAGAAAAAGTGTGCAGATAAAAAGAATTGTAAAAATAAAAACGCGTGTAGGTCTCATAATTAAATATCCTCTTTAACCCATTTGATATAACATCAGATAGATAATCACACCTGTTATGGAAACATATAGCCAGATCGGAAAGGTGATTTTTGCGATGCGGCGGTGTTTGTCAAACTTTTCGCGCCATGCTAAGTAAAGGGTGCGCAGTGCCAAAGGTACGATGGCAAATGCCAAAATAATGTGCGAAATCAATATAGTGAAATAAACAGGACGGACCCATCCCTGCTGTGTAAATGATTTTGACCCTGCATTGGCATGATAGATAACATAACTGATTAGGAAAAGCACAGACACTGCAAAAGCGGCGAGCATACACTTTTTATGCGCCTCAATTTTTCGTTGCCGAATAAATACATAACCTACTGTCAGCAGAATCCCACTTATTGTATTTAAGGTTGCATTGACAGTAGGCAGATCTGAAATCTCAAGCACGGCTTCTCCTTTTCTACCGAGGCCACCGATATGCCTGTACGCCTCTGGAATTTTCCAACGCAAACTCCCACCGTTCACACCATGTTTTATAATCGGTTTGGCACGCTTTTGGACGCAACCGACTCCGCATCAGAAACGCGGGATAGTAGGGTCTGCCCGTTGGTTGATAAATATCGTGATAACGGAGATCGAAACTCCATCGGACAGTCTCTGATTCATTCGGTTTTGCACTGTGAAGTGTGTAATTGTGGAACAGAATAACACCCCCCGCACGTATCGGTAGAACTTTCGGAGTGAGCCCTGGTGGTTGATGTTCAGATGGAACCGCCAATCCAGCATCGTTCCAAACATGTGTGAATAAACCCATCTTATGGCTGCCCGGAAGAACTTGCAAACACCCGTTTTCCAACGTTGCATCTACAATCGGTATCCAAATGGTTAACATAAAATAAGGGTCAGTATCAGGCCAACAAACACCTGCGTCCTGGTGCCACGGTGTTGGAAGGCGTTGAGATTCTTGTTTCGGCAAGACCGCGCGGATGTGTTGAATGGGATTGCACATAATCTCTGAGCCGACAAAAGATTCAGCAAGGTCAAGAATTTTCGGGTTTTTGAGAAAGTGGAAGGTCGCTTCACCGCGTGCACGCATGATATCTAAGTTTGCGGTAACCTCTGGTGCCTCAACGGAGAGATAAAGCAAACGTTCTGTGAACGGTTTATCGGGATATGTAGCGGTAACCTTTCCCTCCTTGTGCAATGTTTCAGCGCGTTCAGCGATAATTTCTGAATACTCTTCTATCACAGGACCTAAGTCATCCTCATCTAATACATCCTCAAGCAGTAAATATCCGTTATCGTAAAAAAAACGAAACTTCAGATTCAGTTAATCGCATAATTGTGCTTCCCTTGCGTTGGACTTTATCCGATCTTTGTTCAGGGAGATTGAAGACAAATCTGTTAGAATTCGTAGCTGATTCCTGCCTGCAGATTTAACGGGTTTCCCGGTGTAAAGTGAATCTCCGATACCGGTTGTGCCTCATTGGCTAAGCGCGATTCTGTATCAAATTGTGCCTCGTTCCAATCAACATTAAAGAGATTTTCGGCGGCGATAAAATATTTAAAAGCACCATACGTATAGGAAAGACCAAGATTCACCACTGTATAACCTTCTGCGGTCACGCTATTATCCTCATTCGCGGGCCTATCACCGATGTAGCGATAACGTAAACTTGCGCCGAAACCGGCAGGATGGGCAGCGGTTAAACCACCAGTTGAAGTCAGGCGCGGCGCAAGCGGAATTTCGTTTGCATCAGAAGGTTCATCTACGAATATTCCTCTCGAAAGGTTGACATCTGCATCTATCCACATCCACGAAAGGATCTGTCCTCGGCCTTCAATGTCAATTCCGATCCGCCGTGATTTGCCGCTTATCTCTGTTTCCCCTGCATCCCCAACAAAAACTAATTCTTCGGCTAATTCCAGCCACCACCCGGCAAACCCGATATTGAATCGGTTCCAAAATCTATGACGAGTACCGATTTCAGCACCAATCGCACGGGGCAACGTACTAATACCAGCGTACTCACGGTTAAAATTCATTTGTGTGAGGCGCTCAGTAATTTGGCTGTCATCCAATCCTTGACGATCAAATGTTTGCTCCATATCCGAAATGGTTTGTTCAATTATAACATCACGGGCATCGTTGGAGTGGAACCCGGTACCGAAATTCAGAAACACATCTGACGATTCTATGGGACTAAAAACCATATTGAATTTGGGATTGAACATTATTTCTTGTGCATATCCTGAAGCATGCGGTAAAACGACCATTTCATTCGACAACGTGTCAAGATGGTCTTCAACGTTAAAAGTGAAGTAATCACAGCGCAAACCGAGCTGGAATCGTATTTTTGGGTTGATAATCAACTCTTCTTGTACCCAGAGAAATAGGTTGTGTTCAATTATGTCTGAATTCACGCTCTGTGTTAACCGCCTGCGATTCGGACTGTGCCAGAGACTGACAGCAATATCGTCAGAACGAAATCCACCCCCGAAGGTTGTGTTGGACAGCATTGAATAGATAGATCGCTTGAATTCATATTCCGTGTTCAAGCCAAGCATGGTGCGGTTATCAGTTTGTTCGATCATGTCACCGTTTTCATGATCTGCAAGAAAGAAGGTAAAATTTGAGAACAGTTTGAAGTTATATCGACTGAAATAGGGTTGGATCAAAAACTTGCTATTGTCGTCGCCTTTTAATGTGTAGGTTAAATTGAGATTCTGTCTGCCAGTTTGTCCACCTTCAAGGTTATCAATTGTTCCGAAGCGTGTAATTAGCCCGGTGTCAACAGCGCGTTGAGGAATCTGACCGGATGCGTCCCAGGCAGAACTAAAAGAACTTGCAGAAATAGAAAGTTGACTCGTTTCATTTAGATGTATATTGGATTTTCCGAAAAGATTTAATCGTTGGAAATCCTGCTGGTTTTCAACTGGCCCATCCGTATTGTAAAACTGCCCAGCAAAATAAGCGTTTTGATGTTCACTGATAGTAGGTAACTGGAACATTCCGGTAAATTTTTGTGTGTTAAACTCACCACCTTCAATTTTCAGCAGGTTTCTATCGATACGGTCTTTCGTACGGTACATAACCGAACCAGCAGTCGAGAAATTACCGTGTTTAGCGAAGTAGGGCCCTTTAAACACGTTAATAGAATCCACTAATTCAGGTATGATAAAATGAAGGTCTGCGTATCCTTGCCCGTGTCCATGTGATACCATATTTACGGGAACACCGTCAGATGAAATGGCGACATCTGTTCCATGGTCAGCATCAAACCCGCGTAAAAAAATCTGTTCAGCTTTGCCCCCGCCAGCGTGTTGCGCAATCACAAGCCCTGGTGCCAGTTGCAGCATATCTTGCGCCGTACTTACCGGGCGAACGTTCAGATCAAACTCTCGGATGGAGCTTGAGGAGGCTGTGGAATAGACCCGTTCACCTTTGACTAAAATTTTATCCAGCTCAATCACATCATCAGTAGATGTGGAATCGGTTTCAGTTTTCATATCTTCTTTCTGAATAGATTCTTCTTGTGCTTGAGATGTCCCAAAAAGTAACAAAAACAATAAAATAGACAATAGTGTTGTTGATAGATGAATGAATGACAAAACAATTTTTCTCATAATTCTCCTTTATTGCACTCTCTTTTTTATCAAGTGTGTATTCAAATTATATGCGGAAATCTTTTAAAATTCTTGCACTATATCAAGTGTTAATTGGTAACAAAATTACAGCGTATTCATGAACACTTGCAGGACGAAAGCAACACTAAATGTCCGTATGGTATTCGTCTAACAGTGTCCAAGTAATAATATGCTTTACTATAAATCAAACAATTTTGCAGCGTTTTCTCCAAAGATACGCGCACGCGCCGTATCAGAAATATCCATATCCTCAATTAAACGGACAAACCGCGGCATATCAACCCACGGGTGGTCTGTTCCAAATAGCAGGCGATGCTCACCAGCAAACTGATATGCGTAGTGCAGTGCTTGTAGTGATGGCGACACAGTGTCCAAAAAGATACTACGTAAATACGCACTTGGCAGTTGTGTTATATGTTCTCTTGCTCTGCCTAACACATCAGTCTGATGGTCTATACGTCCACTCATATAAGGTAAAATACCTCCCACGTGTGGCATTACGATTTGGAGGTTTGCATAACGTTCAAGAATCCCACTCAGTATCAAGCTCAACAACGCGAAGCTGTTATCAACCTGTAGCCCCATCATACCAATCATCCAATGGTCTTTGATTGCATCCCCCCACGTTGGCACCGTGGGATGCATCACAATCGGCATCCGTAGGGACTCGGCATGGGCATAAACCGGTTCAAAGTGTGGCGCATCAACGGGTTTGCCACCGATATGCGAGTAGAGCATTATCCCGCGAAATCCAAGTTTCTTAACCCGATTCATCTCCGTTATTGCCTCATCAGGATTTTGCCACGGTAGGCAGGCTAAACCCGCAAAACGATTTGGATGTATTTCCACAAGTTCTGCAATAGCATTGTTAATTGCCTGTGCCCCCTTGTTACCAAGTTCGGGGGCAAGCATACACGGCGGCGGTATGTTGGTACTGAGCAGTGCCATGTCTATACCTGCTGCATCCATATCCTTCAGTTTGCGTTTGGGATCGTAAGCTTCGTCCTGCAATCGGAATGTTTGAACATCACCATAGGTGACGATAGTCTCACTGCCGTGACGAATTACCTGTGGCGGATATGGGTTTTGCGCGAGAATGTCAATATAGGTGTTTGGAAATATATGGCTTTGGCAATCAATTCGCATTTTGGAGTCAAATGTTGATTTTGGTATATTTATTAAGTATACCATGCTTTGACCTTTTTTTCAAGGTGTTTTTTATGGAGCAAGCTGTCTAACGCGAGTTGATATAAGAATTTTCTTCTTGGTAATACAAAATACTGAAAAATAAAATCTCATTACGAAGATTTTGAATTCATCTTATGTTAAATGTCCGAGGCGCAATGAATTGCGATTAAACGTCTTTACTGTTAAGTTAGACGGACAGAGTCCTCTACAAAAGTCCTACGCGACAATTGAATGGATCCGAAATATACCTTGACAAATATAGTTTATTATGTAAAAATGATTACACACCCTCAAAGCACATGCAAATCGCTCAAATGCCTTGATTCACCGCACCGATCACAATGTCTATTTAATTCAAAATCTTCCATCATACGATTTAGGTAAAAACGTTATCAATTTGTTCAATACCTGTGAAATGGAGACTGATAACTCGGTTTCTCTGGAATAGGCAGTAACTTTAAGTAAATTAAAAACTTAACCTTTGCCGAAAGGTACCAAATATTCCGAAACGGAGGATCAAATGATTAACAAAATTCCGAGACTAATATTTGTTCTTGCCATTATGGCAACTATTTTAATGGTTACAAATGTAGCACAAACCCGCCAGGCGACTACCGACGGACTGGTGAGTTACTGGTCCTTTAATAAGGCTTCGATCGTAGACAAAACGATTAAAGACATTTTTGGTGCCAATGATGGGACTATGAACGGAAATGTTGAGGTAGTTGAAGGTAAAGTCGGTGAAGCGCTCAAGTTTAGTGGTGGTCATGTTGATTGTGGCGCGGATAAGAGTTTAATCGATATTGGTGATCAGATGACAATGGAGGCATGGATAAAACCTGAAAAAAATGGTTGGGCGATTATCGCTGGTGTATCAAAGTCAGGAAGTAATACTTATGTATTTGGGTGGTCAGACCAAACTCGACTTGATTTTAATATCTGGAACGGTGCTGTAGAGACGTGGCCTTTTCACAGCATCGCTCAGCTTGAGTTGAATGAATGGCATCACGTCGCTGGCGTTTACGACGGTGCCGAAGCCAGAATGTATATTAATGGTGAATTAGATAGTAAGAAAGAATTCAATGGTGTTCTCAAACATAATGGGGAGAATTTTTGGATGGGTGCCAGAAAAGTGGGTGGACTTGCTTTTGCCGGTCTTCTCGATGAACTACGTCTCTACAACCGTGGTTTAAGTCAAGCGGAGATTGAAAAGAATCGAGACGCAGTAGGGCTTGCTGTCGAACCGACACAGAAATTGACGCTCACTTGGGGAATAATAAAAGTGTTCAAATAATACCCAATTAACCGATTTGTAGCGCGAAGTCTCTGTGCCTCGCGATGCTAACTCTATCAGAAAACGCTTGATCAAGTTAATTTGGTATAAGATGTGTACTGCCATCGGATACTCCTTACAATTAGATTGTTATTATACCACAATCTTGGTTTAGACAGTGTCCCTAATTTTCGATGGCAGTACACTATGGACCATCATCAACCTCAATCCGCACAGCACAGAACTTCAACTCAGGTTGTTTAGACACCGGATCAAACGCTGAATTCGTTACATAATTGGCATTCGTCTCCGCGTGGAAAAGATCACCCCAATGGAAGGGCGTAAACAACAATCCACGCCGAATAGTATCTGTAACGCGTGCACGCGCATAACACCTGCCACGTCGTCCAACAAGATAAATCCATTCACCATCATTTACCTCGTTTTCCGCTGCATCGTCAGGATGAATTTCAACAAAAGGATCAGGGTCTTTTTTTGTAAGTTGTGGCACTTTCCCAGTACGGGTACGTGTATGCCATTGACTCGCAACGCGCCCAGTTGTCAAGCCGAATGGAAATTCCACATCAGTGTTCTCATCCGGTGGCTGATAGACAGGCGTTTTAAATTGTGCCTTTCCTGATGGCGTGAAAAATTTTCTGCGTGTATAGCGGCGGAGCGTACCGGGGTGCCGTGGATTAGGACATGGCCATCGCAATGAAGTTTTTTCAAGGCGTTCATTCGTCATCCCTATCTGATCACACGGTGTTCCTGCGGTCAACAAGCGGTATTCGTCCCAAATCTCCTCATGGTTGTGAAAATCAAAATCACGTTTGAATCCCATCACTTTAGCAATTTGTGAGAATATCCACCAATCCGGTTTTGCCTCTCCAGGCGGATCCAGAAATTTATCGCTTCGGACAACGAGGCGCTCGCTATTTGTCATTGTGCCACACTTTTCACCCCATTGCGCAGCGGGAAGTAGCACATCAGCATATTCCGCCGTTTCTGTCGGATAATAACAATCTTGCACAATCACCAAGTCAGCACGTTTGAGTCCTGCTTGAGAGACCTTTGTATCGGGCATGCTCACAGCCGGATTTGTACAGACGATCCAGAGTGCGCGGACATCTCCCGCAGCGGCGGCTTCAAACATCGGGACAGCTGTTAATCCGGGTTCTGGATCAATGCTACCGGGCGGAATTCGCCATGCACCTTCAAGATAGGCGCGGTGCATATCATTCGTAACAACACGATAACCGGGCAATTGATGCGACAGGTATCCGACCTCTCTGCCTCCCATCGCATTCGGTTGCCCTGTTAATGAAAAGGGACCTGCGCCTCTTATGCCAACCTGACCTAACTGAAGATGAAGATTGATGAGTGCAGCGTTTTTATCAACACCGCTTGTGCTTTGATTTGTGCCTTGACAGTACAAACTAAGCAAACGGTTGCTCGGTTTTAATAAAAACTCGACAATTTCCTCAATACGACCCGGATGGACATCGCAGATAGAGAGAAGCGTTTCTTCGTCCAGACTTTCAATATGGTTTTTATACGCGCTAAAGTTTTCACTATTTCTTTGGATAAAACGTTTATCAACGCGTCCCATTGCGAGCAGACGTTTTGCAACAAGTTGCAGAAAAGCGACATCACTTCCGGGGGCAAGTGGGACATGCACATCAGAAAATTCTGCTGTTTGGGTGCGCCGGGGGTCTACTGCGATAATCCGTGCATTGGGTTCTGATGCCCGCCGTTTCCGAATCATTTGGAAAAGAACGGGGTGATTTGCTGCCATGTTCGCACCGATTATCAGAAAAACATCTGCATGCTGGATATCATCATAGCAGGTCGGGGGTCCATCTGAACCGAACGCTTGCATATAGCCAACCACTGCAGAAGACATACAGAGTCGGCTATTTGTGTCTATATTATTTGTCCGCAGAAATCCCTTAAACAATTTATTGAAAATGTATGAGGTTTCGGTGTCTAATTGGCCAGAACCGTAGAGGGCAAGTGCATCTTTGCCGTGTTCTAACCGAATCTTCTGAAGGCGATTCGCTGTAAAAGCGATCGCTTGCTCCCACCACACTTGGCGCGGCGTTTCACCTTTGCGTTCCCGAATCATCGGGTATGCAAGCCTACCATCATGGTTTTGAAACACCTGTTTGAGGTGAGCGCCTTTTGGGCAAAGCATGCCGTAATTTGGTGCTACATCGTCGTCCGCTGCAATCCTCGTGATTTTGTTATCCTCAACTGTCGCACGGATAACGCAACCGACTCCACAATAAGGACAAACGGCTTTTCCTGTTGAACTTTTCACTGATTTCTCCATAGTTAAAAAAGAAAATTACAATGTAAAAGACTTTGTTCCTGTGCTGCCTCTGTAGACAAATTTGGTCTACAACACGCTGTTAGGTTAGGCTGGTACATTCTCTGCTTCTGCTTTGAGACGTTGTTTTTCAGCAAGTGCAGCATCAAACGCTTTTTTTTCCGCGTCTTGCACTGCAGGCGAGAATCGCACTAATACCGTAGCTAATGATGCAACAACAGCCATTCCTCCGAGGAAGAGTAAAGCCTGTTGTGTTGTGATACTTTCTGCCCGGAAAAGGAATCCTGCAGCAACTGCCCCAGCATTTCCACCAGCACCGACAATACCGGCAACTGCCCCTAACGCCTTCCTATTGATAAATGGAACAATTCCATAAGTTGCGCCTTCGGACATTTGCACAAAGAGACTGAAGACAATCATTGTTCCAACAGCAAGAATCAGGACTGCCATCTGCGAGAACAGGATAAGCATAATCCCTTCACCTAACAGGACAATAAACAGGAACAGGACACGCCCCCGTAGCCCCATGTTTTTCGCAAAAAAATCTGAGAAAACACCGCCGACGGTGCGGGCAAAGATGTTCATCAAACCGAACAAGCCAGCAATGAGTCCTGCTGTTTTAATATCTAATTGGAAGCGGTCGTGATAGTAAAGTGCGGCAACATTGTTAATAGTAAGTTCTACACCGAAGCATGCAGCGTAAATAAAAAACAGTGCCCAGACGCGATAATCCTTAATCGCAAGCATGAAAGATTCCATACCTTTGCCTTCAGCGGGTTCAAGGTCACCTCGCTCACGGAGTTCCCTATAGTCTCCATCCGGCGCATCTTGGGTAGTGAAGTAATAAACGAATCCCATAATAAAGAGGGCAATGCCTGGAACAATCATCGCTAATCGCCAGCCAAGGAATTCATTTACACCAAAACTCAGGATAGCCGTAAAGATAAGCGGCATCACCATTTGCGTAACACCCCCGCCTAAATTTCCCCAACCTGCAGTCGTAGCGTTTGCTGTACCGATACAATTTGGCGCAAACATCATTGAGGTGTGGTACTGCGTGATGACAAACGAAGCACCGATAGCACCAATTGCTAAACGGAATAATAGGAACGTCTTGTAATCCTGTGCAAGTCCGATACCCATCACTGGTATTGAACCAAGAATTAGCAGCCATGTATACGCCTTCCGTGCCCCGATTCGGTCGCAAAGCGGACCAATGAGAACTCTGACCAACACTGTAATTGCAACAGAGGCGATAATTGTGTTACCAACTTGTGCCTTTGTTAACATCAAGTCTTCGCGCACAATCACCATGAGCGGTGCAATACCGAACCATCCGAAAAAGGCTAAGAAAAACGCGAACCATGTCGTATGGAAGGTACGCATCTGAACCGTTTTTAGACTAAACAGCTTAATTTGTGTTGCTTTATTTTTTATATTCATTGTTTCTCCTATATTATTTTTCCTTTCAATAGTCAGTATTTGTTGGGTTTTGCTATGTCCACCTTATAACCGTCAACTTAAGGGATTGCGATTATGAATAATGCTCTTCAGTCCCGTAGGGACGCAATGTTTATAGATATGAGGCAATCTATCTTTTGAACCCCGTAGGGGTGATATGTTGTCGTATCAGTTTAGCAATCAGAATATGTCGCTCCTACGGAGCTCAAAAGGTATAGCCCTACATGGTACTATAAATATATCGTCCCTACGGGACTGAAGAAAGTTCCCATGTTTAGAAAATCCTTAAGTTGACACCCGCAGCTTGCTCACACACGCGCATGCTGCATTGATTTGGCTGAATACCATAAAGGCATTCATAGCGTTGATTTGGGTTTCGCTACATTCATCCAATCTACATTTGCTCGTTAGTTTCAGTTTATTTTTTTGAAAGGTAAGGGACAAGTCCTTCAAGTACTTGCGGTAAATCGTCACATGGGACATTTTCTAATAACTTTGTGGCGATTTTAGGATTTGGACCGGCATCTCCCTTAACAAATACATCTACTGCATCAGTAACAACGCCATCAATTTTGGTTTTCTTACCGAGAAGTCCAATATCAGCAGCGGCGTGGTTACCACATCCGTTTGGACATCCCGACCAGTGTACGGTTAGCGGTTGCGTATTGCCAAGCTTCGCCTCCAAATGTCGGATTGCTTCCATTGCGCGTTCTTTGGTCTCAATCAGAGAGAAGTGACAGTAGTCAATCCCTGTGCAGCTGACCATTCCGCGCATAACTTCTGACGGATCATAGCGAAGTTCTTGTAGAAGCGGCTCAGCTGTCAACTCACCAATTTTGGCATCTGACACATTAGGTATAATCAGATTCTGCCCTTGAGTTAACCGAATCTCACCAGTACCATATTGATCGGCAAGACGGGCAACCTCATAAAGTTGTGCTGTTGTCATGCGTCCCACCGGCACAACAAGTCCTACATAGTTAAAGTTTTTCTGTTTCTGTGAGTAAATGCCCGTGTGATCTGTTTTTTTCTTGCCACGCATATCTTTTCCTGCTGGTAGAAGTGTTTTTGGATAACGAGATTCTAATTCCTTACGAAACTTTTCCACTCCCCAGTCAGCAATAAGAAATGCCATCCGTGATTTGTTCCGAACTGTACGTGGACCGTGATCTTTAAAAATCAATGTTATTTCGGCACACAACGCCGCAGCATCTTCAGGTAGAACAAATACATCAGGGTCTTCCGCAAGGGTGTAACCGCCGGAACCCATTTTCCCTCCAACCGAGACATTAAAACCCTTTGTTTCTTGTCCATCAATCTTTTTTATTGCAGGAGTGAGTGCAATATCTTGGGATGCTGCGTGTGTGCAGTTATCCAAACAACCTGTAATGCCGACATTAAACTTACGCGGAATATCGGTAAATTCCTTATTGCCCACAATAATGTCGGTGTACTTTTTTGCGACAGGTGAGGCATCAAACAACTCATTCGGAGTTAGTCCAGCAACCGGACAACCTGTAACACCTCGGATATTGTCAAACCCTGTTTGAAGTGAATTTAAACCGACCTTTTCAAGTTGGTTCCAGATGTTTTGTACGTTTTCAATCGTAAATCCACGTATTTGAATCTGCTGACGAGTAGTGAGGTCGACAAAGCCTGGACCGTGTGCTTCACTGATTGAAGCGATGGTGCGGAATTGTGTTGCATTGCTGAAACCGCTTGACATCCGGATCCGCATCATAAAAGACCCTGGTGTCTGTCGTCGATAGAAAACGCCGACCCACTTAAGTCTGTCACGTTTTTCTCGTGGAATTGACTCCCACCCATTTCGGACATAGTGTGGAATGTCGTCTACAACCTCAAGACCGTTTTTTTCGCGTTTGAGTGCTTCGGCGGGATGAAGTTTGGGTTTTCCCTTTTTTCGGACGCTTGTTCGCTTCAACCCTATTTTCTTCTTCTCAAGTTGGTTCATCTTTGAATCTCCTTTTACTAATCTGGCGTTTAGTAATGTTTTTTACAGATACGTATCTGCTATCAATAAGTACCAAAAAAGTGAAAACAAAAAGGTGTCCATCGGCAAGCGAAATGCTTTTGCCAAATGGACACCTATGTCCAGACCCAACCTGCATTGGTTGGGTGTTTTTGTTATTCTTTTTTTAATTATGTAGTATCGTTCAACGTTGAATGATACTAATTTCAATCTAAAATGTAATGATCAAGCTTTCTCACGCCTTGTTTGTCAATACTTCTGCAATTGATAGAACGTCTTGGGCAATTTCTGCAAGGCGCTTTCTACGATCCATTGCCATTTTTCGTAAAGTTTGATAGGCTTCTGCTTCGGTTGTACCACGTTGGTGGGCAACAATTTCCTTTGCACGTTCTATAATTTTGCGTTCGGCAAGGCTTGTTTTCGTTTTTTCAAGTTCTTGCTGCAGTGCTTGAAACTTTCTAAAACGGGCAACAGCCGCTTTAATAATTGTTTTAATCCGCTCCTTACTCAGTTCACCCACAACATACGCGGAAACACCAGCCAATGTAGCGTTTTGAATTGTCTCAGAACGCTCATCCTGTGCAAACATAACAATCGGACACGGATGATTTTGATTGATTGAAGCGACGGTGTCTAAAGTTTCATTACAGGGTGAGTCCGCGCCAATCAGAATAATGTCCGGATTAGACTGTTCGACGCGTTGCAGAATATCTTGTTGGATTGGCACATGTGCAATGATATTATACCTGCTTGCCGCAAAGACCTGTTCTAATTGATTTATCCGATTTACATCGTCATCAACGATTAATAGATTCTGTGTTTCAGCGACTGCTTCCATTCTATTGAATTAAAACCTTTCTAAATCCGATATAATGTGTGAGTAAAAACTCACATAAAACATATAGCAAAATTAGTGCCAAGTACATAGAAATGGTTAATGACAAGTCCCCTTTATGATTTCAAGGATTGAAAACAATCATTGAATTACAAAATTGCTTATTTTTTCAGCAGAAGAATCTTATTTTTTTAGCAATAGGGATATTATTTAAGGGAGTTGAGAATATGATGAAAATAATTAGGTGTTGGCATCTACTGGTAGGCACGCTTTCATGAAGATTAATTATTTATAGTGGATTGTAGAAATAATTCTACATTTCCTCTGTAGGAGCGATCTCCGAATCGCGACCGAACTGAGGATCAGTCGGGAATCGGAGTTCCCTCCTACAGTTCAGGAATGTAGCGTTAATTCTAATCTCTACCATAATACGAGGTAGGTGTACTCCGCTGCTGGCGGGGTTTCCTAACCTCGCCAAATTACCGATTTTTTTTAAACTTCATCTAAGCGCGCCGAGCGACGGTGTATGCTCAAAATTTGGGTGTTCATGTTGTGCCGTAGACACACTTAAGGCAAAACTGACTACGCTCTACCGTAAACGGGTATAGCAGCACCGTTGATTATAGATGCATCATCAGAAGTAAGAAAACAGATAACCTTTGCAACATCGGTAGGGGCCACCCAACGACTATGGTCTTCGTCCGGCATCGCCTCACGATTAGCAGGGGTGTCCATAATACTTGGCATGATTGCATTGACGTTGATACCAGAATCCATAACTTCCGCGGCTAATGATTCTGTTAAAGTGCGCACACCCCCTTTAGAAACGCAATATGCACTTAGTCCTGCTTCACCTTTTAGTCCTGCGCGTGCAGAGACGTTAACAATCTTGCCGTAACCGCGTTCTGTCATGTGTGGAATCACCGTCTTGCAACAGAGGAAAACGGATTTGAGGTTGAGGTTCATCATGAAATCCCATCTGTCCTCTTCAAGTTCTGCAGTCGGGATTCCTCCGACAAATCCACCAACGATATTTACCAATACATCCAGATGACCAAACTGGGTTATGAAAGTTTGTATAGTTTGCTGAACCTCTGTTTCCTCAGTAACATTTGCAAACAGGAAGTTAACATCTCCGCTAAGTTCAGGATTGTGTTGCTTGAAACGGTCAACCTCATTATCAAATAGATATGTGACAGCAACGGTGTCGCCTTGTGTTAGGTAGGCTTTGGTAACTGCACTGCCTAATATACCGGTCCCGCCCGTGATAAGGACATTCCGGTTCTGTTTTGTCATCTAAGACTCCTTCTTATTCTTCTTCTAATGTTTTTTTGAATGCTTCAAGACTGTTTGCCCGTGTTGCCGATCGAAGTAATTGCTTGAGTTGTTGCAGTTCTTCAATGTTTTCAAGTACAGGTTTCAGGATTTGAACTTCATCAGATTGAAATTGTTCCTCAAGCACATCAAGTATAGCATCAATAGTGCCTTCTCGCATACCTTGTTGTGTGAAGTGTTGGATAACAGATGATTCTTGCATGTTTTCCTCCAATATAATATCACGAATAGTTTCGTAGTCTAATATTAATCCACCCAGAATACCAAGGTTGGTAAGATAATCCGCTTGGTTTAACTCATCTTGAGTCACTGACTTAGCAACTTGAACACATTGCCGGAACCACTCCTTAGAATCCACGTTTTCTGGCGGCTTCATAAGAGGCGTGAACGGAATTAGTCCCTTTATTTGCGCATCCAGAAAGGCTTGTCCATCTAATTCACTGAGTCTAATCACCTTGTATTGAACTAAGATATTATACCCATGCATCTCTTGAACATATTCTCCAGGGTCGTTATGCCCCGCATCGGGATGCAAATAGATGACATGTGAATAGACCGGCATTCCAAAAGTCTCAATACATCGTCCTGCGTAGCCAGCAATGCGATGTTGCATAGATATTTCCGTACTATCACGCGTCTGAAATTCAAAATGGATGACGACATTTTTATCGTTAATAATTGCTTGTATAAAACTAATCGGCACGGTTTGATCTGACAGTAGGTTGTTCAGTATCAAGAACCTGAAGAACCTGAACATTCTGTATACCAAGTCCAAACCGAACCCAGTCCTCAGCATTTTGTTGAGCAACGTTTTTTGATACGGTGTCGTATTGCCCGCGCGGGACTGATGATTCAGTAGATGTAGACTGTTCTATATTTTTTGCCATATTGACTTTTTGACGATGTATTTTCCTTTCTATGTTG
>CBDHCS010000013.1:0-14854 GCA_965261125.1 Candidatus Poribacteria bacterium
GGCAGACTAAGCCATCGCATCAACATAAGGAAACATTACAATGAAACGAATTCAATCTTTGACGCTACTCTGCTTGCTTATCGTCTTACCTATCAGTATTGCGACGGCTGACATAAATATTACTTGGGTCAGGACAGGCGCAGTACTTGAAACCGAACATAAACAGAATGTTGATCTCAAAATCAACGTCGCAACCGTGTCTAACGACACGACACAGGCGTTAGCAGAAACACCAACTGTCCAACAATTTGACGCGAACCGCTTTCTTCTTCAATTCGCATGGCAACCGAACCAAAGTTATCAGTTTCGCTTAAATGACAGTGTAACAACAGCAACTTCGCCGTTGAAGCCAGAACCTTATCTCATCCGTACCGTCGAATTAGGCGGACTCTTATCGCTGATGGAAAACCTTCGTCAACCTGCAACACCGACTGCACTTGCCTTAGGAAACGGAAGCGGACCCAACACAGAGAAGTTGGCGGTTGCAACGGACAGCGGACATCTCGCGGTTTTGCAACCTCTCACGGGTGAGACGCTCTGGGAAACCCGTATTTCGGAAGGTTATGTGAGACGGATGGCATTCAGTTCTGACAATACACGCCTCTATATTGGTGAACAGGCAGCAGATGGGTTTATCTACTGCTACGACTTAACAACCGACAAACCAACACTCCGCTGGAAATATCGCACCGCTGACGACATCGAAACCTCTACACCGAGCAATCCTGATAGCGTCTACGCGTGGGTAGGTTACCCCGGTCCAGCGTGCATGCGAACCCTGACGAACGGAGACCTTTTGGTTGCGAGTGTGCATTCGTGGACAGAAAACGATACACCACTTAAGAAGTCCCAACTCTATAGATTTGACGGTGAAACCGGAGAAGTCACTTGGAAATGGCCCCGCGAACACGCTGTGCCAAGGGTGATACGCTGGCTTGACGTAAGTGCCGACAGAAAAACCCTTGCACTCATAACAGATGCCGGACACAATTTGCAAGGAAGCACTCCTGATGAAAATGGTGCCGGTAATGGAAAACTCTTTGCGTTAAATACAGAAAATGGGACAGAGAGGTGGCACGCCGACATTGAGCCGCTGCGCGAGTATTTTTCGCAGGTCACGTTCTGGCGAGGTGTGAGCATGTCTCCCAACGGTAAGTTTATCAACGTAACAACGGACGACGGACGTGCATTCATTTTTGGTATCAACAAGTCGGAACCAATATGGAGCGAGAATTTGACAACTCCGTTGGAGGTGAGCGGGATCCCTATTGTTGCGACTTCTGGAACGATCGGCGCGACGGATGCAGCGGCACTCTTTGTCACAGGGGACACCTATATTCCATACCATCTCCGAAAAGGTGCGCAACGACCTTCGGCGGCACACCCAAATGGAATGACCCTATTTGCTTATTCGTGGTCTGGCGAAAAAATCTGGCAGTGGCAGCTTGAGAATATGCCACAAGGTTTACGCATTGATACGAAGGAGCGTTATGCTGTGTTGTCTGTTTCCAAGCGTACACAGGATCCGAACGAGAGTCTTCACGGTGTATCGGTATTTGATTTGACAGCAGAAGGCAGCGGCTTATCAAAATATCTGTACACCTACCGCACAGAAGGGCAGCTGCCTTATGATACACTTGCGATCAGTGCGGATGGCGCGTTCATCGTTGTCGTTGAAGTACCGATAGTAATGCCAGATGAGACGGTGCGCGGAAAGAACCGGGTGCATGTGTTGTATTGATCCTTCAAAGAGCGAGAATTAGCCTTGAAAAATTCTATCGTGCCTTGTATACTTACCACATCTACAATAATTAGATATCGTAAAAAAAAATAATATGTTTCAAGGTTAATTAGAAATTAAAATGCAACATTTTACTGATGAAGAATTGATGCAGATTATTACGTCTGGTGAATCTGATCGCGTTGAATTTAAGCAGTCTTTGTCCGGTGATGCTTCGGAAAAAATTAGAGAAACTATCTGTGCTTTCGCCAACGATCTGCCTAACTATGAGAAACCAGGCTTCGTTTTCATAGGCGTGAGAGACGATAAAACTATTACGCAATTAGTAGATTTGGGATAGGTTAATTTCGTTTTTACAATTAATTTTGTTAAAGCATAACCAGTCGAAAATTAAAAACAATCTCATTATGTGTTATTTTCAGATTGTTTTTGTTTCCCACATTTTGGGCAATTTACTGGGTTGTTTATATCTTTTTCTGAATGTGAACTTGGAGCAAGGTATCTGTGTCCACACTCGCATGTGTAAAAAAAATCATGAGGTTTTTCGTCACACCAGTAAATATAGTATAGTTGATCAATGGTAAGAATAAGTTGGAGTGCTTTTTCCATTGTACATTCTTCATATTGACTAATACCATGAGATACAATATTTCTACTTATAGTACTGGTCGTTTCATTATTAGAGAAAGGGGTAAACCACGTATTTTCAAGATATGCTTTAAATCCTTTTACGTAAAGGCTATCATTATCGGTTGCGTGTAATTGTTTTTCTAAGTCCTTGCTTATTTTTTCACTAATTTCTGGTTGTTTCATAGATTTTGTCTTTTTATTTAATGTATATCTAACAATACCTTCTATGTATGGAGCAAGAACGTGCATAGAACTAAATGGGTCTTGATTTTGATAATGCTCTAAACCTATTTCAAGTTGCTTACATGGCATAATTTCAGTCTGTTTCCAATCCGAAATCAACTCGTTAATCTTTTTATTGTCAAAAGCGTTTAGAATTGGCAAATAAGGGAAGTAAAAATTTCCAAATGGAAATCTCATTATATCATTGTATAGGTTGTCAAAATTCTTGCCGAGTATCCGCTGAAAAGGAAACCATCCCCGTAGCCTGTCTAATCTGCCTATTAAACGGGATAATTTAATAGTCTCGTCTTCAGTCTTATTGTCCTTTTTTTGTAATCTGCTGTATTCAGCGTAAATTTCGCATACTTCATAAGCAGTTTTAAATATAGAACTTTGAACTTTCTCTGTAATTTCCGAAAAGAAATTTTGTATGTTTTTCAAGGCATCGCTATAAGTAAAATCAAAATAGAGAGCATCTATATCAATACCAAAATTTGAGCCGGAAAGATAACCCATAAATGCATGCTCATTAGATAACAGTGTTTTAATTTCATCAAGTCGTATACTGTGAAAAGTTCTGGTATCTTCATTAAATTGTATGGTGTCTCCGATTTGATATTTTCTCCCTTTTGTCTGCAACTGGCATATAAAAGGAAGTTGGCGATCAATATAGAAATCAGCTGTTGCCTCTTTGTCCGTAATTATTAACCATCTCTTTCCGTCTTTTATGAATGGATAGTTGTTAATAAATGCAGATAAAATGAATTCATAATAAGGATTATCCGAAAAATATAATCCTTTTTTAATCGCACGCCGTTCTATGATAATACTCTCTATTTTATGGTAGTAATTGCCTATGGAATTAATCATTTTGAATTTGAGAAATTTTTAATTTGATAAAAAATATCAAGAATTGTATAATATTCAGAACGTCACTTGGTAGAGCAATGTCATCTGCCTCGCACGAGGCAGGCTCTGCCAACACCGAATGACATCGGAAAGTGACGAAAATTCAACAACTAACAAAATATAAATCAAATATATTGTTTGGCGGTGCATAACGCACCCGTCCGTACGCTATGCACACATCTGCCAAACAGGAGGACAAAAACATGCGTGCCTCAACAGCACAATTACGTACGAAAGTGGCTCTCAACCGCCAGCGTCTGCAACATGCTATCAATCGCAAGAAAGCAGCCCCAAAGGAAACTGCAACGCAAGATTGATAAACTGTGTAGACCTCGTAGGTAATTGCATACACAGAGGGCAGATATTATTTCTGTCCTCACACTCATATTGTGATTATGTGACTTAAATTATCGCAATTAGTAGTTTTCACATTTCAATCTTTGTTTAGCCTTGAGATCAGATATTCTTGCCCACGCTCACCTTTAATTCTGTTGCAGCTACTACAAAGCAGCTGAAGATTCTCAATATGGTCAGTCCCCCCAACGTTTTCTGCGATAATATGGTCAACTTCAAGGTGTTGTGTCTGAAAATGTGTACCACACCCATTACAATAGCCCTCTTGTTCTCCATATAACCGTGTTTTGTTTTCAGGTGCATTGTATCGGGGAATATCGCCCAAATCCGTGCGTTTGGGAATATCTGTGCGTGCAATAATTTTCTGAAACAATCCCTGATCTGATTTGATACGTTCAACAACCAATTCAGCTGCTTTCTCTGATATGTCAATACCTATCCATTCTCGTTGAAGTCTGTCTGCTGCCACAAGTGTTGTCGCACACCCACAGAACGGGTCTAATACGATGTCGTCGGGGTTGCTGGAGGCTTTGATGATGCGGTCAAGGAGTTTGATAGGTTTTTGGGTTGGGTAGCCTACACGTTCTTTTGCTGACGGGGCAATAAATGGTATTTGCCATACATCATTTTCGGCAACCCCTTTTTCATTCTTGCTTTTATTGCTCACCAATGTAGGTTTTTCACCCTTCTTAAAACGATGTAATACACCCTGCTCCTTTCGAGATATTGAACCAGGTGTATATGCCGTATATAATTGATTAAACATATATTCTTTTGATTTTGAATAAAACAAGACTATATCATGAAGTTTTTGAAACCTTTTTGATGCTGCAGTCCATCTTCTGTAATGCCAGACAATCTCATTCCGAAAGTTTTGTTTCCCAAATATAGCGTCCATAACTAACTTCAAGTAATGGCTCATTGTAGAGTCACAATGTAGGTAGATAGAACCTGTATCTTTGAGAATACGCTTCATTTCCAGTAACCGAACAGCCATGTAAATGAGATAAGATTTATCGCTGTTTGCCATTGCTGCATGAATAACACGGTTCAAAGCAGGATATTTTGTCTCAATTAGATCAAGCCAAGCGTTATCTACGTCAGAAAGTGTCCACGTATCTTTGAATTCAGCACCAGCAGCTTTTGAACCTATAGGTGCTGCGTAATTCGCATTGCTATTAAAGGGTGGGTCAAGGTAGATTAAATCTACTGATTTGCTATTTATCCCACGCATTATGGGCAGGTTATCACCAGTGAATATGGTTTTTGGATTAATATTGATAGTCATAGAAAATGACCTTTCATACGGGAACGTTAGTTTGGTCTGACAAGCATTTTACAGCGTTAAGAAAAAAAAAGCAAAAAAAAACTTGAAATATAATTCCGCTTGTGTTTTAATAGGAAAGCAACTTATCTCTAAATTTAGGTGTGTTTATGACCCTTATTGTCTCATTGAGAATCCCTGATGGCATTGTGATTGCCGGGGATAGTCTTTCAACAGTTATAGGTCAAGGTCAGTTGGACGCAACAATTGGTGTGAATTGTCCATCTTGCGGACATAGCCATGAAATTCAATCACAATTTCCGATGCCTCAAATGCCAGCGACAACTTTTTCATACGCCCAGAAAGTTCTTCCATTTTGCAAGAATTTCGGTGTTGGTATATTCGGATCAAGTCTTATAGGTGATAAATCAGCATATTTTGTGATGCGTCTGATTGAAAAAGAAATGCCCGATTTAGCTACTGAAGAAATCGCCGAAGTAGCCAATCGTATTGGGCATAAAATCCATTCTATTTTGGCACAGCACATTAATATGAATGATTTACAAGATGATCAAAATATACTGGGTTTCCATATAGTCGGTTATGATAATGGTGAACCTAAAACCATTGAAGTTTCTATAGGAAAATCTTTAACTGTTAATCATTATGATGGATTGGGATGCCAATGTTCAGGAAGTTATGAAATAGTTGAAGCTATTTCGCAATTATATAAAAATCAACCCGGGACTGAGCCTGTATTCCCCGTATTCTCTGTGCAAGATGCCATTAATTATGCTCAGTTTTTGATTGGCACGACTATTGCTCATCAGCAATTCTCTGCAACTATGCCTAACGTAGGTGGACATATTGATGTTGCACTTATTACCCCATTTGATGGATTTCAATGGATACACCAAAAAAGCTTTAGTGGGCTTAACGAAATTTTTGGAGGTGAATTAAAGTGAATCAAGTAGCAGTTCTGAAGCGATTAACTATCGTTCAAAAACCTTTAATAGAGTGTGCCTTTAAGACACCAGCGAATTCAACTTTGCCATTTGAAACACCTATTCCCACTCCACAGAAATTAAAGTCATTCAGTATGTGGACAGAAAATGAGGAACAAGAACAAAGTATGACAGATGGCGATGAAGAATCGCGGAAGACCGATTAGATTGTGAGATCAAACAGCATAGTGATCAGAAAGCCATTGACTACTTCAGTCGGTGGCTTTCGTCTTTTTTAAACCCTCATACTTTCCTTTAGAAACTTCCAAAAGATTGTTTCAAGATTGCGATTGTTATAGACATAACACTGTTCTGCTACATAGAGCGGTGTATAGCCGAGAGAGTAGTGATGATGACTGCCGTGCCAGGACCTTTTTAGCAGCGACCAAAAACCTTCTATGGTATTGGTATGCTTATCACCGTTTACATACTGCTCTTGGTGGTTGATAACGTGGTGCTTTAGTTCACTGCTAAGTGCGTTATAGGCGTGATATTCGTCCGTCATAAGTTCCGATTCCTTGACATTCACAACACGACGGATAAACTGCATAATATCGCGTCCGGTTAATCCTTTCGCAACTTCAGCAACAACTTGCCCCCCTCGTTCAACAGCACCGATAACAGCAGTTTTACTTGTGCCACGTCCACGCTTGGCTGGTTCTCTATCTTCTTTCTTGTTCTCTTTTCGGGGTTTACCGCCTATGTAGGTTTCGTCTGCCTCTTTGACATCCTCTCCATCCTAAAGGATGGAGATTCCTTTTGTTCCTTGACATAAAATCACTTGACAATTTTATGTTTTTATGTTACACTAAACACTCATATATCTCAACACAAAACAGACGGTGCTTTAGCCCGGCTAGTTGAGATATTAAAACAAAAATCGGCAGATTGAATACAATCCACCGATTTTTCAGAGAAATCTAACGATTTAAGCGTTTGATTTCTCTTACCATAGCAATGTTGGCTTTATCCCTAAGTTTAGTAACTTGCCTTGAGGCACGGATCATTGAACCAATATATGCTTTGGCTACTTGTTCCTGTTTACTTGGGATTAGCCTTTGAATTTTCACGGGTACCGCCTCCTTTGGTAAGCAGATTTGAAATGCCCGTTTATGGCGGGCATTTCTGCTACCTGTATTAATGATACCATCCGAAAATCAGAAAAAGCAAATTTATTTCAACGTAGAGCCATTACTCTCTGGAGTAATAATTCTATACATTTGGGGATCATCAAGTCTGATATTTGATGACCCTGTAAAACTACCAAGAGTTAATCCAGTAAATTCGTTGTTGACAGACCATATAGAATGGTTAGTTTCTTTCATTAAAGAAGATCGAGGATTCCCACGAGAAAATTCCATGTGTTGTCCAATAGTTGTGCCATTCTCATCAGCTATTATCGTCACCATGTTTTTCTTATTTGCTGGGAGTTTATGTTCAACCGTAAGAAAACCTCTAACTACAAGACCATCCTCAGCAAGCATAATTCCTTTAATCCTCGCAGATTTTCTAACAAACAAATCCCCTTCCACTATAACAGTATCAAAAACAGCCGTATCGTTTTGTGCAGAAATATCGTTCATATCACCTAAAAAATAGGCGATAGTTGCTAAAATTGCACCCAACACAAAAAAGGTAATTTTAGATTTCATTTGTACGAACCTCGCGTTAAACGCGCGTTAATGTAAATTCATTTGACAATTTACAAAAAATCGCGTATACTTAAAATTGAGTATGGTAGGAGGCCATAAAAGCCCCCTACACATGCGAATTGACTATATAGCTTACCAGCTATATAGTTGAGAATATGCCTTGGAAGGTATAGAATGGCACTCTGTGCCTCGCTACTTTCTCAACAAGTATTATACGCTGTTTTTACATAGCATGTCAAGTTAAATATTAAGAAACAACTGACTTTCAACCTTGTATTCCTTATATTTTTGACCTTCCACATACTCCTTAAGAGCCTCCAAAGTCACACCTCCAGTTGATGCCACAAACTTGGAACTCGTCCAAAGTGACCTAATCCTTTTCAAACCAAAGAACTCACGCCTCAATATCATTGAGGAGTAACCTTTGATTTTACCAACTATATCAGTCACAGCATATTTGGGTTCAATAGACACAAGCAAATGTACGTGTTCAGGCATTATTTCCAATGCCGTGACTTCGTAATTGTAATCCTCTTGTTTTTCAAGAATTATTTCTTTAAGCCTTCCCTGTATTACCGAAGTTAACACCTGCTTACGATATTTCGCACACCAAATTATATGGTAATCACACGCAAATATACAATGGCGAGTAGACTTGTAGCGTTGCTGAGGTCGTACAGTTTCATACATAAAAACACCCCCTTAAAAAGAAATAGCAACGCTAAATGTTAGCGTTGCATAGTTTGCCTTGACACGTAAGACTATTTTGTGATTTACTATGTATTGTATAGGAGAAGCGGGGAATTAAACCCCGCTTAAAGCAACCAGCTCTCCTTAAAACAGCAATGACAACCGCCTAAAGTTAGTTTTTGCTGTTTGTTAACTAAGTCAATACCGCGTTAAATTGATATTTTGTCGCGATGATTAACTTAATTGTAACATTTTTCGCGCGAAAAGTCAACAATTAACGCGAAAAATATTATGAGGCATTACCATGATAGAAATGACTCCGATTGAATGGGATATTGAAGATGCTTTTGGGAGACCACATGAGTTGTGGTATCCATATTCAAAAGGCTTTGATTATAGTAGTTTCGGTGTATATATTTTATGGCAATATCAGAATTCACGCCCCACTGCAATATATGCAGGTAAAGGCAGGATTAAAAATAGGTTTTCTTGCCACAGAGGAAATGAGAGAATTACCAAACATTATTCTCTGAAAAACCCAATTTATGTGACATGGGCGAAAGTTGAAGAAGATAGTGTTTACGGTATAGAAAATTATCTCCACAGATTGTTGACCCCATGTGAGTCAAGAGCCAAACCAGGCAATGAACCTATACCTGTGAATTTACCTGATTGTTTCAACTAAAATTAAACTGGGTTTGTCGATGTTTTCTTACATCCCAAACCCAGTTCCATGACCTACGCCCTTAGCATTTTCTACATCTCCAGTCTAAAGACTGGAGTTTTGAAAATGAAGAGGATGATAATTAGATATCGTAAAAAAAGATAATATGTTTCAAGGTTAATTAGAAATTAAAATGCAACATTTTACTGATGAAGAATTGATGCAGATTATTGCGTCTGGTGAATCTGATCGCGTTGAATTTAAGCAGTCTTTGTCCGGTGATGCTTCGGAAAAAATTAGAGAAACTATCTGTGCTTTCGCCAACGATCTGCCTAACTATGAGAAACCAAGCTTCGTTTTCATAGGCGTGAGAGACGATAAAACTATTATAGGTTTATCCGACGCAGACCAAGTAATTGAGCAGTTGTCGCACATGAAAAGCGACGGTCATATCTTGCCTCTACCATCTATGACAGTCGAAAAGCAGACACTGGAAGATAAAGAAGTGGTAGTAATTAGCGTAGAACCAGCGGACTCGCCTCCGGTTCGTTGTAAAGGGGTTATTCGTATTCGAACTGGGGCCCGCCGAGATATTGCAAACGCGCAGGACGAAAGGATTCTCACCGAAAAGCGTCGGTATAAAGATATCCCTTTTGACCTTCAACCGATTCCAACATCAGACTTATCCGATCTCAATCTAATCCAATTTGAACACGAATATCTGCCACAGGCTGTTGATTCTGACATATTGGCAGCCAATGAACGCACGCTTGAAGAACGTTTGGCAGCGACGAAAATGATTGCTTCAGTTGATGAGCCATCCGCAACGGTTGTAGGCATCTTGGTGCTCGGCAAAAATCCACAGGATTTTCTACCAGGTGCCTACTTGCAATTTCTCAGGATAGATGGAAATGACCTATCAGATGAAATTCTTGACAGTGAAGACATACGCGGTGCGATTCCAGACCAGATCCGCCGCTTAGACGATAAACTCATGGCACATAATCGCATCGCGATTGACATTACGTCCGGTCCTATCGAAAAACGAACGGCACTTTATCCGATAGAAGCGGTGCAACAGATTACCCGGAATGCGATCATGCACAGGACTTATGAAGGCACAAATGCTCCAGTTCATGTCTACTGGTATAATGACCGAATTGAAGTTTTAAGCCCTGGCGGTGCCTTTGGAACAGTGACTGCCACGAATTTTGGGACCCCTGGATTTGTTGATTATCGCAACCCAAATCTGGCGGAAGCGATGAAAACTCTTGGTTATGTACAGCGTTTTGGGGTAGGTATAACCATAGCAAGAAGATCACTGCAAGAAGCAGGACATCCAGAATTGGAATTTGAAATTTTTGATAATTACGTACAAGTAACGATGAAATCGGCACGTGAATGGGAGATTACATAACGATGTCAGTTCCAGTGCTAACTTTCTTCAACAATAAGGGAGGTGTTGGTAAAACATCCCTCGTTTACCATTTAGCGTGGATGCTGGCTGATCTTGATTATCGAGTCCTCGCTTGTGATCTTGATCCGCAGGCAAATCTTACGGCTGCGTTTTTGGACGAGGAACGTTTGGAAAATCTCTGGGACGAAAGTGACCCTGCCTCTCCGTCCAGAAGTACAATCTTTGAATGTGTGAAACCATTGACCGAAGTTGGTGATCTACACTCGCCTCGCCTTCAGTCGGTTTTCTTACAACAGCGTCTATCAGGAGATTTAAAACTGATTCCCGGAGATTTGGCATTAGCAGAATTTGAAGATATATTATCTACCGAATGGCCAAACGCGATGGGTTCTGCCAACCTGTACCGCCCTTTCAGAATACTAACAGCGTTTTCGACTATCATGCAACAAGGTGCAGCAGAAATGGATGCCTCAATTATTTTAGCTGATGTTGGTCCTAATCTTGGTGCTATCAACCGTTCCGCTCTAATTGCGAGCAACTACGTTGTGGTTCCACTTGGAGCGGACCTATTTTCACTTCGTGGGCTACAGAACCTCGGTCCAACTCTCAAGCGATGGAGACAGGATTGGAAACGCAGGCGTGATAATTGGAGCATCCCAAACTTTCCGCTCCCGGAAGGAAGTATGAAACCTATAGGGTACATAATGCAGCAACATGGAGTCCGTTTGGAACGCCCCGTTAAAGCTTACGATAAATGGGTTAACCGCATGCCCGAAGAATACGCCCAGAACTTGCTAGAAAAAAATAAAGGCCCCTACGCTGCGACTCCAGAAGAGGATCCCGAAAATTCTCTTGCTACTCTTAAACACTATCGCAGTCTCATCCCTATGGCACAAGAAAAACGCAAACCTATTTTTCATCTCACAACAGCAGATGGAGCTTTCGGCAGCCATGCTGCTGCCGTTAAGGCTGCCCAACAAGATTTCAAAGTTTTGGCTGAGAAGATAGTGAACAGAATAGAAATTGAACAGGCACCACGATTTGCTTCAGGCATGTAGACTATTGTGCCCCGCGCCTCTACCTCCTATCGTCCTCAATGAGGATTTCACTTTAAATTCATTTTTCTGTGAACACCAAAAACAAGGGGAACAACAATTAATGTTGTTCCCCTTATCGCAACTATCAGCAGACACAAAAGGCGTTGGAGATAGCGAGTTTACTTTGAGATCGTACGTTGAGCAGCCGCGTTTTGCGTTGATACAATCACGCTTTGCAACGCTCGAAAATAATTCATCTCAGCCATCCGAATCGTATGTTTATCCTCGGTTGCGCGTGCGCGTTTGAGTGCTTCCCAATTCAACGCGAGCATCCGATTGGTTTTCTCTAAAACTCTCCAATTCGCGTTTGAAATCATTATCGCCTCCGGAAGTAGGTTCTACGCTATCGGCGGCATGTCGTTCCGCTCAAACAGCGCGTTCAACGCTTGGCTCAGCAGGGCTTGAATGCTCGTCTCCTGTTCCAATGCAAGCATCTTCAACTGCCGATGCACATCTTTATCGAAATGTCCCGAAATCATCTTTTTACCTTGACGAGAGGGCGGCACCATCGCTGCCGGTTTCGGTGTCGTTTCCACGTCAACTGCCGCTTGCCGAATTTGCTCGGTACCGCTGTGTATTTCTGTGAGTGTAGGTTTGTTTGCCATTAGAAGACCTCCGCACATGTAGACATGTAGACATGTGAACATGTGTGAAAGTATAAAACGTTGGATTTGCAGACCGGTTACAGATTTATAGTAAAGCCCGAAAATAAACCAACACTCTCAAAAACATAAAACCGCTCACCGCCGCTGGCGAGGATTGTATCCTCGCCAATCTTCGAGTGTATAATTAATTGTAGGCTTTACTATAAATGGGAAAAGTTTGACTTTTTTTAGATGACTATTACGCGAAAATATGGTATACTCATCGCAATTTATGATTTTGGATCAAAACAAGAAGATATGCTGCAGGCTGACTTCTGGGTGATGCTGTTGAAAGCTAAACCGATGCAACTTCAGTTCTACACCAAACCGGACTGCCCACTTTGTGACGAGGCAAAGGCAGTCCTTCAGAAGGTCAGCGCAACGGCATCTTTTGTTACAGTAGAGGAAATCGACATCACGAGAGACCTAAGGCTATTCACAAAATATAAATATCGGATTCCTGTGCTTGAGTTGAATGGACAACCGCTTTTTACACATCACGTTACGCATTGGAAGTTGATGTGGCAGCTACGATGGCACCGGGTTCGGGGGTTTTTGGCGAAGTTTTCAAACTAAAACTTAGTGTAGAAAGGAACAAGGGGGTAGACATGGCATTTCCATCTCATGGTACAACGCACCGCTCCACAGTAACGGGGACACGCGGGATGGCGACAAGTGCCCATCCACTCGCAAGTCTTGCTGGCGCGCGAATGTTACTCGCTGGCGGTAATGCGTTTGATGCAGCGGTCGCTGTCGCCTCAACGCTTAACGTCGTTGAGCCTTATATGTCGGGTATTGCTGGCAACGGATATATGTTGATCTATAGTGCGAAGGAGAAAAGGCACCGTGTGTTAGATTATCTGGGCACTGCCCCTTACGCAGCGACGCTGGATGTCTATCCGACACTCGAAAGTCAGCAGATCGGCATTCGTGCAGGTATGGTGCCCGGTGGATGTGGCGGATGGTTGGCGTTGCTGGAAAATTACGGAAGTATGGATCACGCAGATGTCTTCGCGCCAGCGATCGAATTAGCAGAAAACGGATACGCCGTTACCGTCAAGAATGCAGAATTCATGGCAGGTGCGTACCACTATTTTTCGGAAAGGGCTGCAGCGGTTATCGCCTCGCGGGGGCGAACGCCACATCCGGGCGAAGTTTTAGTGCAGAAGGATCTCGCGCAAACGTTTCGCGCGGTTGCGGAAGGTGGGGCAGAAGCGTTCTATCGCGGCGACATTGCCAAAGAGATTGTCCGTTTTTCTGAAGAAACTGATGGGCTGATTACCGAAAAGGATTTGGCTGACTTTGCGGTGGAATGGCAGGAACCCCTCTCTGTTCTCTACAAAGATTATGAAGTCTACTGTCCACCTCCGCCGTGCTCAGGCTTTCAGTACCTGGAGACGCTGAATATTTTAGAGAACGATGAACTTGGTGAACTTGGACACAATACACCCGAATACTTGCATTTACTGATTGAAGCGATTAAGTTAGCGAGTGCGGATAGAGCCGAATATGCGCCGCGTCCGAACCCACCAATTGAACGATTGTTGTCCAAAGAATATGCACAGGCACAGCGCGAACGCATCGGTGAACAGGCTGCTGTCAGTGGTGGTGAACGCTGGTCAAAGGATAAACTCCCTGGCGAAATCGTCGCTGATGACTGGACAACCGAATGTACAACACATTTTGACACCGCTGATGCGGAGGGCAACATCGTCGCAGTGACACAAAGCCTTGGTCAACCCTTCGGCTCGGGCGTAATTCTCGGTTCGACAGGGATGTTTCTTAACAATTTCATGAACTGGTTTGATAGGATTCCAGAGAGTCCAAACGCCGTCGGCCCCCATAAACGGATAGAGATGTGCATGTCACCGTGCCAAGTTTGGAAAAATGGTAATCCGTTCGCAGCAATCGGTACACCCGGAAGCCACGGCATCCTCCAGACAACGCTGCAGATGGTGTTGAATCTGATTGAGCACGGCATGAACGTTCAAGCAGCAATTGAAGCACCACGGATTCGGTTGGTAAATCCAGGCAGGCATGTCAGTGTGGAGGGACGTATTCCTGTTGCTGTACGTGCTGCATTAGAAGCACGCGGACATGAGGTAGAGGTGTTACCCGACTGGACAGCAACCGTGGGCGGCGGACACGGTATCGCTTTTGATTCTGAAGAAGGAAGTTTTATGGGTGGTGCTGACCCGCGCCGCGATGGATACGCGATAGGTGTGTAACCTGTAATGGTACTGCTTTTGTTTCTCAGGTGCCAATTATCACGCTTATGCTATCGCCCTTATTCGAGCAACAATTTTTCAACCTTCACATTTATCATAAAATTTAGAGGAATTATGAAACGTTTTAACATCTTAAACAAATACTTTTCTTTAGCATTGGGATTACTTTTAATCTGTGGTTGTGAAGCAATTCAAGATGTCATACTTACTGAACCACCGAGTGAAATGGACGCTGCGCCGCTTCGTGTAACAATGATATATCCGAGCGACTGCGTTGGTTCCGCGGCTTACTGCACTGCATTCCATATCGGTGTGAACGCTGCAGCGGAAGAACTTGG
>CBDHCS010000014.1:0-501708 GCA_965261125.1 Candidatus Poribacteria bacterium
AGCGTCCGATAAATAGTTGGACGCGACACCTTATAGCCGTTTTGACGCATCTGGACTAAGAGGTCTTCTATTTGAAAATGTCCTGGGTAGGCAAAGACCTGGTTCAAAACGTCCATCCGCGTTTGGGTCAGACGGAGTCCAGAACTTTTCAGGAAGTCTTCAAACTGTTGTGTAATATCGTCAGCAGAGGTAGATTCTTCAACGGAATTCATTTTTTTTATTTTGTTTTGTATATTGCTGCCAGATTATAGTGAAGTCTATAGTTATCTGGACATTGATTTTGTAGCAATCCAGTTTGCGCCCCTCACAGGCACAATCGGACAGATTGTGCTACAACCGTAGCAAATTGGGTTATATTATATGAAATTATTGAGATACTTTGATTAACCTGTTTTGGAGACATAACGGATAATAGAATTTGTAGCACAACCTGTTAGGTTGTGCATATTCGTCCGCAACCTAAATGAAGATTAATTTATTAATTCGGTAATTTTCTATTCGTCCGAGTCAGGTGTACTCCCCCGCTGGCGAGGTTTCCTAACCTCGCCAAATTACCTATTTATTTTCTTAAACTTCATATAGGTTGCGGGACAGAAGTGTCCGATTAATTGTCCGTTGGACTATAAGTTTCAAAACTTAAAGCTCGTTCTGATTCTACGAGTCCATTTTTCACCGCAAGTTTATAAAAAAGTTCAAGCCCCGCGATTTCCGATTCATCCAAATCATAGTGTATGTGATTTTGCAGATAATCTTTACAGAGGTTTTCAGGCAAACCGAGTTTTTGCGCTTCAATTCGGGCAATTTCAGGTATTTGTGCGATACCTTGATTTTTCGCTTCTAAAAGTAGGTTCGGTACAATGACCGAGTTCCACTTCTCCCCTTGCGACCCAACACGCATAGACAAAAGGTAGCCCTGTTAATTCGTGCCATTCTGCGCCGAGATCAACACTATATTTTGTAGTGCCGAGGTTTTTGAGTGCTGCATCTCCTATAAGCAAAACCGCTTCTGTCTCTGACGTAGCAGGATCAATAGAAGGATCGCAAGGAATGAACGTTGGAGAAAATTGATATTTTTCAGCGAGTAAGATTTTCAGTAATGCCACCGATGAACGCGAACTTGTATCTAAAGCAACCTGTTGGATGTCTTGAATAGGTACACGACTGAACAATTGAATGCTTAGCACGCTACCGCGCGATGCTATTGATATATTCGGAAGAATGCGATAACCTGTGTTCTGATCGTTTGCACGGAAGTAATCAACAATTGGGATCAAACCAATATCTAATTTGTTATCACTTAAAAGCGTTACAAGACGACTCGGCACTTGCATACTGAGGTCAATTCCATCGGTTTGGAGTTCCCCATTCAAAAGTGGATAAATGAGTGGTTTTGTGTTCAAAAATGACACAGCGCCGACTTTTAGGACACCGCTTGCAAGTCTATATTGAGACGTGCGGCTTTTCTGTACCACTGATTTCCCTCTCGAATGATTTCATTATAAAGTGTATCACGCTCCACAGGGATATATCCTGCCTCTTCAATGAGGCGCGTGAGCGCATCTACAGAAACAGCCTCCGGCGTATCAGCCCCCGCCATGTGTGTAATCTTTTCCTCCGTCACCGTGCCATCAATATCATCTGCACCAAAACTAAGTGCGATTTGCGCTGTTTTCAGTCCTGTCATAATCCAATAAACTTTGATATGTGGCATGTTGTCCAGCATTAAACGGGATACTGCAATGTTTCGCAAATCGGTTAAGCCTGATGTTGAAGGCAGATAAGCCATACGCGTGTTAGCGGGATGAAAAGCAAGCGGAATAAATGTTACAAAAACCGCCAGATTTATCTTGTTGTTCTCGTAATCTAATGAGATGGTCAACCCATATCTTCATTTGTTTCAAGATGCCCATAGAGCATTGTCGCATTTGTAGGTATCCCAAGCTGATGGGCGATGTCATGAATTTCAAGCCATCCCTCAGCACTCAATTTACCGGGACAGATTTTTTCACGGGTCTCTTCCGCAAAAATTTCTGCACCGCCACCCCGGTAACGAATCTAAACCTGCTTCACGAAGCTGCTTTAAAACATCTTCTATAGACATTTTAAAGATGCGAGAAAAATGATGAATTTCAACAGCTGTGAAAAATTTGAGGTGGACAGCAGGCATCCGTTCTTTGAGTCCACGGATAATTTGTAGATAGTAGTCAAATGGGAGTTTCGGATGCAAGCCGCCGACGCTATGAATTTCGGTGCATCCGTGCGCAACAGAATACATCGCTTTGTCTAAGAATTCGTCAACACTCATTTCCCACGCGCCTTCTGTTTGCATATTTTTTCGGGCAAAAGCACAAAAGTGGCACCGCGCATGGAGTATACACACGTTTGAATAGTCTATATGTTGGTTGATGTTGTAGTATACGACGTTTCCGTTTATGCGTTCACGGCTTTGGTTCGCGATAAATCCGACCCCTGTAATATCGGGGCTTTCGTAAAGCGTGATGCCCTCTTCAAAAGAAAGTCTTTCTTCCGCTTTGACTTTTTCATAGATGGCGGATAATTTCGGGTCTGTAAAAAGATTATAGTTCTCCATTATTTTTCCTGTTACTTCTCCAGCATTTGCAAAAACTGCTTGACACTTATCTCTTAATAGAGGTATTATAGCATAATAACATTACAGACGCAAGGAATCTTTTTAGAAAAGGACGAAATAAAATCATGTCAAAACTTGGACTTATCCATTACAACTATGCAGGTAAATCGCTTGATGACTTTCTCAAATTCACAAGCGAAACGGGGTTCGGATACGTTGAACTTTCAATCGGTGATATTTGGAAATCGAATACTGCTGATCCTGAAAAGAATGCTGAGGTTGTGCGCGAACAAGTTGAGTCGTACGGTTTGCAGGTCTCGGCACTCGGCGCTGGAAACGATTTTGTTGTATTAGAAGCGGAAGCGATCCAAGCACAAGTTGAACGGATGGAACGCATTGCGGGACTTGCCAAACGCGTTGGCACTTCAGTTCTGCGGACAGAAGGTGGCGCTATGAAGGATTCTGTGCCAGAAAGCCGGTGGGTTGAGGCGATGGCAGGATGTTTAACACGTTGCCTTGAATTTGCTGAGCAGGAAGATGTCTATTTAGCGGTAGATAATCACGGGTTGGTTACGAATGATGGCGATTTGCAGGTAGAACTCTTTGAACGTGTGGGGTCTAAACATGTCGGTGCAAATATGGACACGATGAATTATCGTTGGGCGGGTCATGATTTAGACACAGTTGGCAGATATTATGAAATCATTGCACCTTGGACATTGCACACACATCTAAAAGATGGCACAGGTTCACGCGGGGATTATCGTGGGGAAGCACTCGGTGAAGGCGAAATTGATCTCAAGAAGGCGATTAGTTGTTTGCGGGATGCTGGCTATGATGGGGTTTGGTGTTGTGAGTATGAGGGCAGAGAAAACGATGGCACTGGACAACGAAAAAGTTTTGCTTGGATGCAGGAAAACCTATAATACCCAATTGACGGGATATGTCTTGCTAAGTGCGGTTAGGAAACCGCACCATAAGCGTCAATTTAAGAAAAATTGTCCCAGCTTTTGTGTCCATTAGGCAGTTGTCCTGTCTGAATTGTTAATTGTCTGAACCAAGATGGACAAGATTATAGGATTTGCAGGATTTTTGGGTGCTACCTATCAACCCTATTCTGCGTCCACACGTGGACGAAAAACCTGTCAAGAGACACGAAATCCACAAAAAACCCATCTTGATAATCTTATAATCCTGCTAACCTTGGTTCAGACAATAAGTGATTTAGGTTGTGCTATCCCACAAAACGCAACCTGACAGGTTGTGATACAAAGACATGTGCCACAAAACGCACCCTAACAGGTTGCGGTACAAAAGAACAGGCAGATACCCAAAAAAGGTACCTGCCTGTTCTTTTTAGTGACTGTGTCCTCAATGCGCACTTGCATTGAGACAATTGGAATTGCCGTCTGTGCAGTCATCACTGTTGGATGTCATTCCACAGTGATGCTGTAGGTTTCCTCATAACTCGACATATCTGAATTATAAATGACGGCTCTAAACACAAAATCCCCAGTATGCATGGCACCACTGGGGAACGTATACGAAAGACTCGCTTCCGTTGATGCTCCGCCACCATAGGTATAGTCTTGGTATGTGCCAGAGGAACTTGTGTCCCAGGGCGTATGCACATACCAAGTGACATCGTAATACGCTTCACTTGTGACGAGATTCAGCGTCACACTGTCACCCGGTCGATACGTTGGATTGTCACCCGCCTCAACGGAAATGCCGGGAGTGGGGGCTGGCCCCTCATTACCCTGTGCATCTTCCCAGTCGGGATTTTCTTCTTCTTCGCCGATCTTTTTTTCATCGTAATCCCTAATAGGAGGACTCACGTTACCGGCGCTATCTATTAATTCGATAGTAGCACTTGCTGTCCATCCAATATTATCGGTATCAAAGTTGATTTTCTTCCGCGGTTCTATAACAAAAGTGAGGTCCTCTTCTACATAGAGCCCTTCTGAAAAACTACCTTGAAGGACAACATCAGGTTTATAATTCTCACGTCCCCACTTCTTAAAGACTCGCCACCGAGCGGGAGGGTTCTCCTCTTTGGGTTCACTCACCGTAAGAATAAGCGTATAATTCCCCGCAGTCCTCGAATTGCTTAAGGGATCATCCTTTGCATAGACGATACCGTGAACATGGACACTTACTTCATCAAGACCGATCCAATCGTGAACGTCTCCATGGACATCGGCATAGACAGCCGCGCCATCAGGAATTTTATACGGCTCATCATCGGCATATATGTTGGACACACCGATTGTAACTAATGTGAACAGGACAAAAATACATGAAACAAAAAACTTATTGAGCATCATATTCTCCTTTTTTTAACGTAAATTTAGGTATTGATATGGATAAATACCTGAAGACTCTAAGTCTAAAATACGGATGTGCGGCGGTGGGTTTAACCAATCATCAATTCCCGACCTGTCTACACGCGGCCCTGACATTTTAGTGCCTGCGTATCGGACAATTTCCCCATCCGCATTTTTATAAGTACGAAATCTGACATAAATAGTATTATGGTACCATGGATAGACTTTGCCGTTAAGAGTGCCACCGCCTCGAAAGTTTTTTTCACCTTCCGTCCATAACTTTACAAAAACTCTACTCATGAGTTCTTGTGTTCTATCCGGGTTATCAGGATTCCTTTCCCACTCTGTCATGACTGGATAATCTTCGGGCACCTCTGGGTAGGGCCCGAAACCGTGTGGCGATACGCGCACCTCGGTTTCCATCTCTGCGTTTTGTGCAGGGTTTCCAGCTTGTGTCGGTTCAGTCTTATCCGTCACGGATGTTTTCTCATTGCGAGATTTCTCTGCGGTTCGCGTGTCGTTTTCCGCAGGGGTTACACTGGTTGCTTGTTCTGCCTTGTTGCCTGTCTTGGAAACCTTTTTAGATTTCTTAGATTGACGTAGCAGTTCTTCTGCTTCAGCTGTTTCTTGTGCAGCTTGTTTTTTGAACTGCTGCACTTCTGACAGCTGATAGTAGATAAATCCACCGGCAGCAATCACGAAAACAATCAAGGCGGCTATGCCCCAGTAACTTTTGCGATTCATAATATCCTCCTATAGGTAGGATAAACGTTGTTATTGATTCTGCCACACTCGTACGTTGTGTAGCAGATCGGTTTTATGGTATACCTTTATCTATCGCTTTAGTGGCAGGTTTACCTGTCCTTGTTAAAAACTTGTAGGTATCCCTGCCATCCAAAGCAATGATCTAATGTATATTAGAAAAAAGGATACCTACATTGATCATTACATCGGATGATATAAACATTATACAACATAAATAATACAATGTCAAATTAAATTTCTAAAAAATTGCAATTAACTGAAATTGGCATGTTTTTTTTAGCATTGTCCGTCGGGTTTCGCAAGCTCTACCCGAACTACAGGAAGATATGCAATTTATATGCCAACGCCTAAACCGATATTCTACCGATTTTTGCACAAAAATGTGCATCTGCTGTTTGCTGTTGCACAATATAGGGCAGGCAGTGTAGTTAGTGGGGAGTTTCTGAATCGCGGAGGGCATGGAGAATACAGAAGAAGGCGTTGGAACTGCCAATGTAGCACAAACTGTCCGAAGATTAATTTATTAATTCGGTAATTTTCTATCCGTACGAGGTAGGTGTACTCCCCGCTGGCGAGGTTTCCTAACCTCGCCACATTACCGATTTATTTTCTTAAACTTCATTTAGTTTGTGCCTCTGTGGAACGCAAACTAACAGTTTGCGGGACAGAAGAGTCTCAATAATTGTCCGTTTTACTATAATTTGGGTATAGTCTGACAACGGATCCGCCTATTTCAATTTAGATTCTATGCTGATAAATTGCTTCAACGAGTTCCATCGTTTTGACGGCATCGGCGAAACATGTTAAGGGTTGTTTGTCTTGCTGAATACAATCCACAAAATGTCGACTTTCTCCATAAAATCCGTAGGTTTTGTGAGTGGCATCAGAATTTGCAGCGTCTTCAGTCGTAATTTCGGTTGTTCCTTCATGCGTATGGAGGACTGCGCGTCCTCCCGCATCCGGATTGATATACGCAGAAATTCCGCGCGCATGCATCTCAAAAGTATGGATACGTCCACCAACAGCCCAATTGGTGCAAAGATATCCAGAGGCACCGCTTGTAAATTTCACCAGTGCGTTGAAACTGTTCTCTCGTTCAGAGTAGAAGGTATTGATGTCGCTTGCAACTGCTTGAACTTCACCACCGCCAAGCCAGCGAAGGGCATCAACAGCGTGAATCGCATCACATGTCAAAACATCTATAACGCCATCGTAATAAAGAGCATTCGGAGCATTCTTGTGGAAGATGGACATGCATTGGATAATTGGACCGTTTTCTTCAACTATTGCTTTGACCTTTTGCATAAGTGGAATAAAACGGCGGTTGAAGCCGACCATCGTTTTGCAGTCGTGCTTTTCGGCTGCTAAAGCCATTTCCTTTGTTTGATGAAGCGTTATACCGGGCGGTTTCTCAATAAATACATGGTGTTTCTGCGAAAGACAGTGGATAACAATAGGGAACAGATGTTGTGGCGGCATCAAGATATAAACAGCATCTGGATTTGTTGTCTCAAGCATTTTCTTATAGTCCGTAAAAGTTTGTTCAATCTGAAATCGTTCTGCTGTTGCATCAAGTTTTGACTCCACAAGATCACATAATCCGACGAGATTAACATCTTCACATTCAGCGAGAGATGGATAGTGAACGCCATTCGCCATTCCACCTGCCCCAATTAAAGCGATGTTTACTTTTTTCATTTTTCCTCCATTTTCCTGATACCGCTTTCGTACCTAACCTGATAAGGGACATCTGGCACCGGCATGGAACGGATAGCTAACTCACCGAATGTGATAAGCGGTTCGGAAAGTAGAAGCAGTTCATCAAGCGATTCAGACGGTGTCTTATCGGTTGTATCCAACATAATTTTACGTCCTTTTTGTGTAAACAGAGATTTGTCAATCTCCTTCTCAAAAAGGTTTTTGAGTTTCGGAATATCTTTTGCCTTGATAATCTGATATTCGTGTGGATCTGCTTCCATTCGTTTCTTAATCGCTTCATCGCTTGCGGTGACGTGAATCAGAACCACATCTGGCAACCGTGCCTCCATAACTTGCGTTTCGTATCCTCGCTGTGCATGATAGTGATAGTTCCCATAATACGGGCTTTCTGGATCACTACCATAGACTGTTGTGTACACTGCTTCCTCTATATGCCACCCCGCAATAAGTGTATTCGGATAGTTTTTGATGACTTCAACGTGATATTGGATCTGCATCCGTTGCATCCGCTCCTTCACGTCATCCGGGAAGTTTACATAGACCTCTCTTGATTCAGCACTCAATGTAGCATCAGGGATGGTAAAATGGTCGTCAACGTGAACTGCTAATTTTCTGTGCCGATAGTATTCAGTTAAAAGATTTATCAGTGTCGATTTTCCTGCATATTCAATGCCGACAAAAACACATCGCATAAAATACCTCGCTGTTGAATTGGAAAATGAAAATATTTAGTTGGCCTTTAGATTTATCATGAATTTGGAATTATGTCAAGAGTCTGAGGAGGGGCCTAGGGTTATTTAGTTTTCGGTTTTTCGGACAAATTTTTAACACATGCTATATACCCCAGGCCGGTAGGTGCGGTTTCCTAACCGCACCGAATTTGGATCAAAAACCCTTATAGCGACTTGTCCTGTCCGATGCGGTGTGGTTAGGAAACCGCACCTACCGGCCTGGGGTATTAACTTTCAGTAAATCTCAATAACGGAAAATTCTTAAAACTAAATAACTCTAAGGAGGGGCCACTTGACATAAAATCCAAAATACAATAAAATCAATATATGATGAACTTTGAAATAACAAATGATGTGTAATGCACAAAAGGAAAATGAGTGGTGAAAATGAATTACGCAGAAGCGAAGGCACTCACCTTCGACCTGTTCGGCACAATTTTAGATTTAGGAGGGAGCCTCACGCCTTTCATCCGTGAATCTTTAGATAATCACGATGCTTCCGATATATTTGCGGGTGATTTTTGGGAACAGTGGCGTTATCGGCAACGGATTGAGCAATATCAGGACACGATTATGATGCTTGGGCATAGTGGTTACCTGGAAACGGTGCGCCGCGCATTGCACTACACGTTAAGACGGAACGGTATCCATGCTTCAAGTAGTACGGTTGAGGAATTTATGCGGGGATGGCAACACCTATCTCCTTTTTCAGAAGTTTTACCTGCGCTCGAACAACTACAATCTCAATATCAGTTGGTTGTGTTATCCAACGGAGATCCAGATTTTTTAGAATATCTCGTCACGGAACGGGTTGCATGGGATTTTGACGATGTTCTTTCGGTTACATCCTTCGGCGCGTTTAAACCACATCCAGCAGTCTATCGGGGGGCAGCAAGTAAACTGGAGCTTGAAGTTAGTGAGTGTTTGATGGTATCTGCCAATTCGTTTGACATTATGGGTGCGCGGGCGTGTGGATGTCGGGGTGCGTATGTTAACCGCTACAATTTACCTTACGAGGATACACAGTTTCAACCTGATGTGACGGTAAAAGATTTTACAGAATTGGTAGATGTATTGTTATAGGCACATTCATCCACTATTTTGTGTCATCTGAACCAGCTATGTCCCATAAGAGCACCGTACCATCATAACTTCCGCTGGCAAGCATGCTACTATTCGCATTGAAGATGACACTACTTACATTGCTGGTATGTCCTGTCAACGTCCGTTTGTGTGTCCCTGTATTAACATCCCAAAGACGGATAGTGTTATCATAACTTCCACTTGCGAGCATGCTACCATCCGGACTAAATGCTACCCTGGAGACACCCTTTGTATGACCTTTGAGTATTTGCTTTTGTTTACCTGTACCTATATCCCAGAGGCGAATAGCGTAATCTGCCCTGCCCTCACCACTTGCGAGAGTTCTCCCATCAGGACTGAATGCTACACTATAAATATCACCCATCTTGCCCTTTAATATTTCCTTTTGTTTACCTGTTTCCACATCCCACAGACGGACCCCTTTATACCCGAATGAATGATCCTCCCCAGTATATTCAGCATTACTGCCACTTGCTAATATTTTCCCATCCGGACTGAATGCTACACTGTAGATATATCCTCTATGTCCTTGAAATGTCCTTATGAGTTCACCTTTCGTAACATCCCATAGTTGCACGGTTTCAGAACTACCAGCAGCGAACATGTTCATATCTGAACTGAACGCGGTACACCTGGAGTAGACAAGCTCTTTTTGCTTTGGGGAGATCATTTTCTTTTTCGCTTTTGTAACAACATCCCATAGAAAAACAGTAGAATCGTAACCTCCGCTTGCAAGCGTCTGTCCGTTTGGATTGAAAGCAAGACAACCAACAGGATACGTATGCCCTATGAGTGTAGCCTCCTGCTTACCTGTAGCAACATTCCAGAGATATATAGTAGGATAACCACTCCCGCTTGCAAGAGTGCTTTCATCAGAACTGAGCGCGATGTCACCAACAACTGGATAGGTATATCCTCTGAGCGAGTGCTTGTGTGTCCACGTGGCAACATCCCATACACGAATGGGGTTTCCACCGTGACTTACACTTGCAAGTGTCTTTCCATCCGTGTTGAAAGTGATACTTATGATTCTCTCCGAATCTGTAAGTGTAAGTGTGTGTCTGTGTTCACCAGTAGCAATATCCCAGAGATCAATGTTTTTGCCCTGTCCTCCACTTGCGAGCATGCTACCATCAGGACTGAATGTAATGATATTTACACTGGGTTTATTCTCACTGAGTGTCTGCTCTTGTTTACCAGTGTCAGCGTTCCAAATAAGTATGGTACCGTCTCTACTTGCACTTGCCAACATTTTTTTGTTTGGTGCAAACGCTACACTATTAACCCAATCTGTATGTCCCGCAAGTGCAAGTAGTCGTTTACCAGTGTTAGCATCCCATAATTGGACGACGTACCCGGGCCAAGCCTCACCACTTGCGAGCATGCTACCATCAGGACTAAACGCCAGAGAATTGACCCGCCCTTGTGCTGTTAGTGTGCGTTTACGTTTACCTGTGGCAGTATCCCACATTAGGATTTGAGCACCAATACTCCCGCCCGCAACTGTGCTACCATCAGGACTGAACGCTACACTATAGATTGCGTCCCGATGTCCTTTGAGTGTCCGCTTGTGTCTGCCCGTTTTCATATCCCAAAGACGAACAATATTGTATACACTTCCACCTGCTAACGTTTTTCCATCTGGACTGAAGGCAATGCAAGTAACATCTCCCATGTGCCCGGCAAAAAATCCTACTTCTTGATAGGTTGTGGTGTCATAAAACCAAATGCCGATGGAACTCACTACCACAAGACGTTTACCATCAGGGGAATATTGTATCTGATTGACACAACCTTTACCGAATCTTGCTATTGCACCTTTAGGCAAACTGAATTGTGTGGCATCTTGGTCAAAAGTTGTTGGAAGATATAGTATTGAAAAGATAAATAATATCAAAATGGGTGAAAATAGGGACTTTTTCATACGGTGTTTCCTTATTTGTAGAATTAGCTGCAGTTTACAAAATGCCAGATGCAATTATATGTTTTCTGTTTATAGGTTAAGTATGTCACAAAGATGATGAAATGTCAACTTTCAATTTAACGATTCCTACTTTATCACCTTGAATTCAAATTTTTTTTATGTTATAATATTTTCAAACTCAAAACTGTAAGAGGGAAAGTCACGTGAATTGCGAAATGAGTGAAACGCGAATGCGAATCCTTCAGTTATTAAAGATGCGTAGCAGCATGACCGTTAGTCAATTGACAGAAGCATTGCATATCAGTGCTATGGGTGTCAGACAACATCTTACAATTCTTGAAGAAGAAGGCTTAGTTGAATATCATAGCGAAAAGCATGGTCGGGGACGGCCACATCATCTTTATAGTTTAACTGATGATGCCAACAGTCTCTTTCCAACAACTTACGCAAACTTTGCTGTCGGTTTGATGAACGAAGTAGCAAAATTCAACGGGCCTGGGTTCATCAATAAGGTTTTCCGGAGCCGTATGAAATCACAACTGCAGATGTACCAAGAACGACTGCACGGTAAAGACTTGGTTGAACGCATCAAAGAACTTGCCCGTATTCGCGACGAAGAAGGTTACATGGCACGTTTTGATGAAAACGGTACCGATTATGTTTTAGTAGAACACAACTGTCCTATTGCAGCGATTGCTCAGGAATATCCGCATGTGTGTGAGATTGAATTGGCACTCTTCAGACAATCTTTAGGAACAAAGGTATACCGAGTTGAACACCTAATGCAAGGCAGCCATAGGTGCTGCTACCGCATTCCCAAAGGCAACTGCCAAAATCAGGATGTTAAGTCAACGTCCGATGAACAATTGAGCCAAACCCAATAGGGTGCTATGCGTGTTCGCTTCTCAAGTACCTAAACTATAGTAAAACCTACAATTAATAGGGCACTTTTGTACCGCAAACTGTTAGTTTGCGTCTTCTTATGCACAAACTAAAAGTTTGTGCTACAACAACTTCTATTATCCGTTACGTTTCCAAACAGGCTCATCTAAAGTGTCCCAATAATTCCAAAGCTCACTATAATTTAAAGGTGCTTTCAATGTCTGACGAAACAGGTAGGCGCGACTTTTTCAAAGAAGCCTTAAACCAAATTATGAAACCTGTCGCTGAATTCCTTGATGAAAAGGTAGGCGATCAGTTTCCGTTTGATGAGCCGAACCGTACAATTTTGCGTCCGCCAGGTGCTTTGCCGGAAGATGAATTCCTGCAAAAATGCCTTCGGTGTGGAAATTGCGTCAAAAATTGCCCCGCAAATGCCATACATCCCTTACAGAGCCGTGACTCCAACCTTACGAACACGCCCTACATTGATCCTGAAGAACAACCGTGTGTGATTTGCGATTCGTTGGCATGCATGCATGTATGCCCAAGTGGTGCTCTACAACTTGTCTTTGCCGAAGATATAAGGATCGGGCTTGCAATTTTCAATAGTGAAACCTGCCTCCGCACAAAATCGGTTGATTGCAGCTACTGCGTAGACACTTGTCCCATTGGAGAAGACGCGATTAAATTTTCACTGGACGGAATGGTAGAAGTCCTCGATTCAGGGTGTACAGGGTGCGGGGTCTGTCAGTACGCTTGTCCCACAGTCCCCAAGTCTATAGTAATTGAGCCGTTACCGCTTTTAGTATAGCATCATGACCTTTCTCTCTCAAATCCTTTTGCAGACATCTCCAAACGCGCGAAGCCTACGTGACATCAAACCCCCGCTGGATGTGCCACCAAACTATCTACCTTATATCCTTCTTAGCGGGTTTATTTTTGCTATTTTTGTTGGAATTGCATGGTTATATCTCCGAAAACGTCGTCAAATCGAAGTCCCTTCCGCAATTAAAGAGGTTGTTACGCGCCCCCCGCATGAAATTGCTCTTGAACAGTTAAACACACTTGATAGTGTCTCGTGCGATATGGAGGCTTACCATACCCGAATTTCTTATGTTATACGCGAATACATCGCGGCACGCTATAGAATTCCAGCATTAGAATTGACAACCACAGGGCTTCTGCAGCAGATGGCACATGAGCAGATAGGTGATTTATATGTTGAACGTATCCAGCAGTTTCTTACCAATTGTGATAGGGTAAAGTTTACCCAATATCAACCAGGGCGATCAGAAGCAGATGCGCGGATGGTAGATGCCCGATGGTTCGTTGAGGAAACAAAAATACCAATTCCATAGTTTTCAAGTAATTTATCTGTCATTCTTTAGATTTGGGAAAATATAAAGCATCTTGATTAATCAACTCTAAATGTGTAATAATTCACGGTAAATAAGAATTATTGTTTTCAGAATGAATGCCTTGAAAGCACAATTGAAAAGGCCTTGAAATATTTTCTAAACTTTGGTATTCTTTTTAAACGCGTAAAAAGGTAGTTATTGCTCAGCAATTCTTTATCATACGCATGAGAATCGGATTATTCTAAAAGGAGGTCATCTTAGGATGGAAAATACAGTTTTGAAGGATCAAGTTTGTCTGACAATCCCGATGGACCGAGATATGGAACTTGTAGCAGCCAAAACAGGGTCTGTTCTTGCCGAACTAAATCACTTTAACGAGGAACAGACCGAAGAAATTCAATTGGCAATCATAGAAACCTGCATTAACGCCTTTGAGCATAGCCAAAGTAAAGACCGTACAGTTATTATTAAATACATAGTAAAGGCTGATGAATTGGAATGCAAGATAACTGACCACGGTGTCGGTTTTACGCCAGAAGATCAGCACAACAGCATATCTAAACGGCAAGAAATACATTCGGATATGCGAAAGCGTGGATGGGGTTTAGAGATTACTAAAACTCTGATGGATGAGTTTGATATTGAGAGCGGTGAAAACGGAACGACTGTGAGTTTTATAAAAAGAATGGCATCGTAAGTTTCAAAACGAACCTATTTCACTTTGAGGAGGTAAAGGTTTGGCAAACAAATTCGACATACAAATTCGTGCTGAACAAGGATACGCGGTATTAGAAACAGCGGGATACTTAAATGATGCACTCGGAGAGCAACTTTCAAAGGAAGCACAAAAACTCATTGAGAAAGGATATACGCAACTGGTAATCAATTTGGATAAAACAGCCTTGATTAACAGTATTGGTATTTCCATTCTGATAGAAATTATAGAAGCACTTGATGAACGGAGCGGCACGTTGAATTTCTGTGGGTTGTCCGCGACTCAGGAACGCACTTTTCGTATGATGGCAATTGCAAAATACGCTGGAATCTTCCCAGATGAAAAGGCTGCTATCGCAAATTTCTAACAAACTCTGAACTGAACGGACGACACTACAAACCGTATTGCCAAAGTCACCATTCTTTACAAAACGGGTCGATAGGATTGAATACCCTATTACAAGTAAGTTAGAAGGCAAAAAGGAATAATCCGCCATGCACCTAAGTTCAGCAGAAGAAACGATACAAAGGTTAATATTTAGCTTATCCGAACTGGAACAGTTAGGGCAAACGCTGATCTCCGGCCATAGCAATTTTAATGTTTCAAGTAAAACATACCTTAGAATTACCCTTGGCACCCTTCAGGCAGCTCGGGGCGCGATCTTGTGTTTCCATCCGACAGATAATTATCTGACGATTGCTGCCTCAACTCCAGAAGTAGAAGTCCCCCCTATCCAAATTGAACCAGCTGAAGTTGATAGTTTGCTGCAATGTTCGCTTATTGAATTAGACACGCCACCAACAGCCCTAAAAGGTTTTATTGATCGTAACGCCGAATTGTTAAATGGCAAGGCAAAGCATCGTCTGTGGGTACCGCTAAAGATCCATGACGAATTTCTTGGAATCCTGAGTTTAGGTAAATTTTTAGGGCGCGCGAACTTAGAAGAATGGGAACAGGAACTGCTTGCCATTTTGGCTCACCAAATATCAATTGCTATTGCCTATTCTCGCAATGAGGAACGCATTCAAAGTGAAAAGTTTCGGTTGTTTATGTTGGCTGAAAGTGCCCCTCAAATTTGCCAACTATTACAACCAGAAGACGCAGCAGAACAGGTAGTCCATCAAGCAGTGGCACTCCTTGATGCTAATGTAGGCGGACTGATGCTAATTAACCCACAGCAGCAAAATCTTGAGTTACGATACGCTTTTCCCGAAACAATAATTTCAGAGAATGATGACCAAACCCCAAATAAGCCAATCTCTATTTTATTAAAAGATATAGAAACAGACACAGCAGAAGCAGACGAAAAAACTGCCTTTGATATGTTAGCAGGTGTTGTCAAAGAAGGCAGAACAGTCCGCAGTGCCTTCAGAGCGGAGACTTTTTTAGGCGGAAAAAACTTAATGGCAGGCCCTATACAGGGGCGCGATGGCGATATTTTAGGTGTGCTTGTTGTAGGAGACAAAGAAGAGCGTGGTGGTAGAATAGCTGAATTTACTGACGAAGATGAAATTCTTCTTGATTCTTTCGCAAAACAGGCAGGGGTTGCGATTGAAAACGCGCATTTACATCAAGAAGCACTTGACGCGCGGCAATTACAAGCAGAAATGGAGGAAGCTCGGAAAATCCAAGAAAACCTTATACCCGACACACTGCCAGATATACCTGGCTACGAAGTGGCAGGACATTACGAACCGCGCGGGCCTGTCGGGGGTGATTATTACGACTGTATAGAACTGCCAACTGGAAGTTGGGGACTTGCTATCGCTGATGTTTCTGGTAAGGGGATGCAAGCAGCTCTTTTGATGGCAACACTTCGCGCAGGACTACTCTCTGAGTTATCAAGCGCAAGAGGTCGTGAGGACAACGAATCGGTAGACATGAAAAATGAGTTAATTGATATGGCAATGACGTTAAACTCGCTACTTTACGTTAGCGGCACTGAGGAAAAATATGCTACGTTCTTCTATAGCCATCTTAATCCAGAAACAGATACACTCACAACGTTGAATGGTGGACACAATCCGCCGCTGATTGTGAAAAACGATGGAAACATCGTGTGGTTGGGGGAAGAAGTCGGCGGGTTACCACTGGGCATGTTCCCGAATGATATGGTACCACTTATTGCAAAATATGAAGCGGAACAGATAAACCTTGAGAGTGGTGATCTCATCATTTTCTATACCGACGGTGTCACCGAAACCGTCAACATTGAGGACGAATATTACGATGAAGAGCGCCTTGAAGATGTCGCGAAAACATGCACAGATAATGATGCTTCACATATATGTAATTTAATCTATCGGGCAGTAATGGACTTTCAGGGAGACGCTGACCAATTTGATGATTTAACTCTACTTGTCCTCCGAAAAAAATAGGAAACTAAAACCATGCAACAAACATCAGAAGGACGAAGATTCTTAAATCCCACAATTCTTGCGCAGATAGGTAATCTTGAACTGATTGCGAAATTTGTTGTAGAAGGATTCATCTCAGGATTACACAAAAGCCCTTACCACGGTTTCAGTGTTGAGTTTTCGCAATATAGACAATATATGCCGGGGGACGATACAAAACACATCGACTGGAAGGTTTACGGCAAAACTGACCGCTATTACATCAAACAGTTTGAAGAAGAGACTAATCTTAACTGCTATCTCCTGTTAGATACCAGCCAATCTATGGCGCACCCATCCCCTGAGGATTTACAAGAGATAGATGCCGCTCAACAAACTGATACTTCCGGAAATGCCCAACCTTTATCAAAACTGCGCTATGCTTGTTTTCTTATCGCCTCTCTTTCATATTTCATGGCAAAACAGAAAGATGCTGTTGGGTTTGCATACTTTGATGAAAAAGTACATCAGTACTTGCCTGCGCGGAGTAGTGCCTCACACATGCATTCTATTTTGTTGACATTGGAAAAACTTGAAACTGAAAAGGAAACCCGAATTGGCGAACCGCTACACGAAATTGCAGAACGGTTGACAAAACGTGGATTAGTCATTCTCATTTCCGATCTCTACGATGATAATCCCGATGAAGTGATTAAAGGACTTGAGCACCTTCGTTACGACGGACACGAAGTTATCGTTTTTCACCTCTTATCAGAACAAGAGGTGGAATTTGAATTTGAAAAGCTTATTCGTTTCGTTGATGCTGAAAACGACCAAGAAATCATCACGACTCCACAAGTTATTCGGGAAAGTTATTTGAGCAATTTTAACGAATTTATTGACCATTACAGAACAACGTTGAATCAATCGGATATTGATTATAACTTGATAAATACGTCAACACCGATTGACCGAGCACTCTCAGCATATTTAGCGAAACGGCAGGGATTTTTATAGAAAGCCGTAAATGCAAAGGAGACAAAGACAATGAGTTTTTTAGCAGGAGCGTTTGCTATAGCAGGTGCTATAGGTGCATCTATCCCTCTGATTATCCACTTACTGAACAGGGAACGTGCTCGCCGACTTATCTTTAGTACTGTTCGTTTCATCCAGATGTCGCACCAAACAAATGTGCAACGCCACAAACTAAAGCGGCTACTTCTGCTGCTTATGCGAATCTTGATGTTAATCCTTCTTGGTCTCGCCTTTGCACGACCTTTTATCGCGGCTGATCCAACAACCACACCTGAATTAGGCGGTGTACGAAATGCGGTTATCATTTTGGATATCTCCTATAGCATGCAGTATGAAGATGTTTTCGCAACTGCGAAAAAAGAGGCGATTGATCGACTTGACAGTTTAGAGAGTGCCGATGCTGTTGCGCTTATCTTGTCCGCAGACAAAGCACAGAAAGTTTTGCCTATTGACTCCGAACATAATCACATCAGAACAGCGATAGAGAGTGCAGAACCTACCTACCGGACAACAGATTACCTTGATGCTATCCAAACGGCTGATGAAATTCTTCAGGAGGTTGCAGCCGGGCAGAAACAGATATATCTTATTGCAGATTTGCAGAAAATCGGTTGGGAAAACTTCCTTGAGACGGATAGACTTAGTCCCGATGTCCATATAGAATTTGTCAATGTTGCGGTTGAACAACCGAACAACCGCGCAATTACCGGCATCAATGTTCCTCCGGTAGTGCTCATTGACCAAAAAGACACTGAATTAGTAGCACGTATTCGCAATTTTAGCACTGAACGGGTCGAAAAACTTCCTGCTACTTTATATATTGATAATAGTAGGGTAGAAACAACGCAAGTGGATATTGAACCAAATGATAGTGCGGATGCTACCTTTAAAATGAAAATAGATCTACAATCAGAGGCTGTGCATACAGGGTGGGTAGAAATTGACACTGATACACTTGAAGTAGACAACCGGTCCTATTTTACTGTGCAGAGCATGAAATCTATCAAGGTTCACGCTGTCAATGGTGAACAGAAAAGAGCTAACATTGATGATGAAACCTTCTTTTTGACAAGAGCATTGAAAAACGTTGGGGATGAAGGCGCGCCTATTAATTACACGGAATCCACCACGTTTCCATCAGCGGCTGCGCTGCAGCAATATGATGTGTTAATTCTCGCTAATCTCAGCAATCTTACTTCTGCAGAAGCAGAAAGATTGAAAACTTATGTGAATGCAGGTGGCGGGCTAATTATAACGCTCGGGGATAAAGTGGATGCCAGTATTTACCAGCAGCACCTTGGCGGAACAGATAATCCGCTAATGCCGTGTACTTTAATGCAAGCAGTTGGTGACCCAATTGGTAAAGACGAATTCCAAGTCATTGCAAGTGTTGATTATCGCCATCCTATTTTTATGCCGTTCAGCAATCCAAACCATGGCGATTTTGGAAAAGGACGATTTTATCGCTATTTTCAAACGGTCCCTACTTCAGAAGCAGTAGCTATCGCTGCTTTTGATGACGGAAATCCAGCACTCCTTGAAAAGGTTTACGGGAACGGACGCGTGCTCTGTTTTACTTCTACAATCGATCGTGAATGGAACGATCTACCTATACATGGTGTCTATCTGCCGTTTTTGCACGAAACCATCAAATATCTTGCCTTGAAGCAAGCAGGCAAAGTTCCGGACTATCGCGTTGGAGATAGTGTAGAATACAATGGAGATCAAGACGATGCAGAAAAAGAGGTGGCAGTTTTCGATCCAGATCGCAAAGAAGTACGGATGACGTTGAATGAACAAGGCAATCTCTTTTATGAAAACACTGAAAACCCTGGCATCTATTCTATCCACGCTTCTGGTGAATCGCCGCACTATTTTGTTGTCAATGCGGATACTGCTGAATCCGACTTGGCACTTCGTAATGCTGAAGAGTTGACCAGCATGCTTGTCGGTTCTACTGAAATTGACCGTGCCCCTGCTGCACCTACACCTGAAGTGGTAAGAAAATATAAAGAAGATGTTGAGGAAAACCAGGGTATCGCAACGTATCTGCTTTTAGCCGTTTTCGCCTTAGCAATATCGGAGATGTTCCTCGCAAATCGTGTTTAGTTCGATCAATTTTACTTCGGCAATATCAAAATCTGTCATATAGTTGGACTAAGAGAATTTATGGTGAATCTTAAAAATATGTGAACACTCTCCATGTAGTGTGGTTTCCCGCTAAATCATGCAGAATACCGTGACGTGTCCTCTGCCACGCACATTTGGCGTTTATTTTTGGTGGACACATAACTATTGGTTTTCCAAAATATAAAGGAGTTTTTATGAAAACATTATTTGTAAATCGAAATATAATTATATCAATTTTTGTAATCATGCTTTTAGTATATGGTTTGCAAGGTATAAGCTACGGACAGGGCGATGCCCCCGCTGTTGCACCGGGTGAGAACAACACATCCCTTATCCTTGAATTTCAGACTACGCTTGACGAAGGCGTTGATGAAAACGCCTATCAGATCCAGTTACGGCGCAAAACGCCGCCGGGTGAATGGGTTTCAAAATGTGTGGTAATTGAACGTGGAATGGGTAAAAATGCCGGTGATTCTGATGTTTCCGCTTCGTCTGTATATATTAGTGGGACCTGGCATATATTTATTTGGTATCCTGGGTATTACTCCGACAAGACTTTTCATATCAGAGCTATCTTCGTAAATCTTGATCCTGGAACCACTTATGAGGCGCACTACCGGGACACAAATGTGTCAGAATGTACTGAGAATCCTCCTGATGCCGATCCCTGGTCGTTAATCGGTGAAGGAACAACTCACTTAGTAGCACCTCCTCGCGCTGAATTCGTTGATGCTAATTTAGCAACAGGAGTACGCAATACACTGAAACTTGACACTGAAGGTGGACATATTGACCTTCTCAAAATCCCTCAGGCAAGTTTGGCAAAACTGACGCAATTGAACTTAGAAGACACGGAGATAACTGATCTTACAGGCTTAGAACAGGCAACCCAATTGACGAAGTTATACCTCTCCAAGAATCAAATCAGCGATATCACACCCTTGGCACAATGCCCCCAATTGACAGAGTTATACCTCTCCGAGAATCAAATCAGTGATATCAATCCGCTCACAGGTTTAACATCTCTTGAAAGTTTATCCTTGTTGAATAACCCGATTACGAATACTTCTGTGCTTCGGGGGCTCTTGCGTGCCCATCCGGAATTGGATATATTCTTTAATAGGCCGTATATAGTTACTCAACCTGCCAGAGGAATAGATTTATATTGGATGGAAAATGATTCTATCCGTCGGGCGAATCTCGTTGAAACACACTTTCAAGATTTGAAAGATCACGTTCAAGTTCTGAACAGTGTAGAATATAGATCGACAGATCAAATTGCTTTGGATTTAGTGAACGGGAAAATGTACTGGACAGATACTTGGAACGATTGTATCCAGTGTGCCAACCTTGATGGGGCTGACGCGCAAAAACTTTTTACCGACATTAGGTATCCTACAGGAATTGCTATAGACAGTATGGGAGGCAAGATATACTGGGCGAGTGATGATGGTTGGCGTGGTGGAATTTTTCGCGCAAATCTTGATGGTTCTAACATTCAAAAACTTATCACCGTATCAGAAGGGGCAACCGGTATCGCCTTAGATATCGCACGGGGAAAGATGTATTGGCATGACGATGATGAGGATAATATCCAGCGTGCAAACCTTGATGGAACAAACGTCCAAAATGTCGTCCCTATATGGAACCCTTATCATATCGCCATAGACATTGTGAGAGGCAAGGTGTACTGGACAACATGGAATAAGATTCAGTATGCAAACCTTAATGGAACAAACGTCCAAGATGTTGTCACGGAAGTGAACCCAAAAAGCCTCACCATAGACATCGCGGCAGAAAAGATTTACTGGACAACTACGGATAAGATTCAGCGTGCGAATCTTGATGGAACAAACGTCCAAGATGTTGTTACCGAATTGAGTTATCCCTATGGTCTTGCCCTTAACCCTTCCGTTAGGTTCCCGCCACATACAACTGTCACTTTTTCCCCGGTGCAGTCCGCTGCTGTTGGAGAACATTTAGAACACAGTCTGAAAATCATAGGTGGGGAAGCAGTCGCAGGTTATCAGGCAACTGTGCAGTTTGATGATACTGCTCTCCGTTATATCTCAAGTGCGAATGGCGATTTTCTGCCTGCTGGTGCGTACTTTGTGGAGCCGACTATGAAGGGAAATCTCGTCCAACTCAACGCTGCATCTCTCGCTGAGGAAAGTAATGGAGACGGCACCCTCGCCATACTCACTTTTGAGGTAGTTTCAGGGAATGTACCTTCTTTGACGGTATCTAACGTTCTCCTTTCCAACAGCGCGGGGGAGACTTTCGTTCCCAAAGTTGAAAACGTCCCGACAACTAAACCCATCCAACTCAAAGGGGATGTTAATGGCGATGGTACTGTTGACATCGCTGATTTGGTATTAGTCGCTTCAAACCTTGACAAAACGGGGCAGAATGCTGCAGATGTCAATGGTGATGGTACTGTTGACATCGCTGATATCGTCTGGGTTGCTGGTGCATTAGGTAACAGTGCCGCCGCACCGACTCTGAATGCACAAACAATATCAACTCTCACCGCAGCAGATGTCAAACTGTGGCTATCTGAAGCACAGCAGCTCACGTTAACGGATGCTGCATCTCTGCGGGGTATCCTGTTCTTACAACAACTCCTGGCTGCATTGACACCGAAAAAGACTGTCTTACTTGCGAACTATCCGAATCCGTTTAATCCAGAGACATGGATACCGTATCACTTGGCAAAGGACGCGGATGTTACGCTGTATATCTATGCGATGAACGGCACATTGGTGAGGAAATTGACGCTTGGACATCAGGCTGCGGGTCTGTATCAGAGTCGGTCCCGTGCGGCGTATTGGGATGGTAAAAACGAGTTTGGTGAGTCTGTCGCGAGCGGTGTCTATTTTTATAAACTCACAGCAGGCGATTTTTCTGCTACGCGAAAGATGTTGATTCGGAAGTAACATTTGGTCAGAAAAGCACGTAAGAGTAGAGTGAAAAATCAAATGACTTGAAAGTAATAGGATTACAACATAAAATATTTTTATTTTATAGGTTTGTGCCGCTATGAAATGTAGGAGGATAATGTAAACAAATGGGTCCTGAAACAACAGAAAAAATTGAAGTTCCGAATATTGTGTCTGATAGGGAATGTCAATTTTTCATAGATAACGGTTATCTTGTCGTGCCAAATTTGCTGTCCGAAAGCGAAATTGAGGAACTTCGGCAAGATACAGTCACGCTTGCTCGTGGTGAATATGAATGTGATAATATGAACCCTCTGCCCGATAGTGTTACAGACGAAGAGGCAATCGGCAGAATTCTTTGCATTCATCAACCGCATTTCGTTAGCGGGACTATTGAAAAGTACGTCAAACACCCAAAAATCTGTGGAATCCTGAGCCAAATTACCGCTGCACATCTACCTTTTTGGGATGGCAGTGTCAAATGTATGCAGTCGATGCTTTTCGTCAAACCGCCTAATTTTCAGGGACAGGCGTGGCATCAGGACGAAATTTATATCCCGACGCGCGATCGTTCCCTAATCGGTGCGTGGATTGCAATGGATGATGCCACTATTGAAAACGGGTGTCTGTGGGTGCTTCCCGGTTCACACCGTCAAGGTTACCTGTATCCGCAGCGCAATCATGAAAATCCTGACGAATTCGATTTCGCACAAGAAAGTTACGGATTTGACGGTTCTGAGGAAGTCCCCGTTGAAGTGACAACAGGAACGCTTGTTTTCTTCAACGGTTATTTACTGCACCGTTCCCGCAAAAATAGAGGTAACACGTTCCGCCGTGTTCTTGTCAACCATTATTGTAATTCATGGTCGTTGCTTCCGTGGTCAATCCGTGAAGGAGAACGTCCCGCAAGTGCTGATCGTCGATGTGTAATTCCTGTATCTGGTGTTGACCCCTATTCGTGGAAAGGTTATGATGATCCGCCGAAAAGCATAGGGTTGCGAACATGCAAAGCAATTGACGAATTACCGCCCATTGAAGCGGAAAGTGAGTAACACAATGACAACAGAACAAACAGCTGATCTACGAAACACATTGGAGACTATGTTAAACCGTATCTCCACCGGAGACGACATCACTGAACAACTTCTCATGATTGAGGAGTTATCTACTGATATTGAATCAACTGCCCCTACAATGCTTAACCACTATCTCCAACGGAAGAGTTATACAAAAGCATTGGATTTTCTTAAAGAGCTATAAGCGAATCTTGACAAATTCTGGAATTCTGTGATATAGTTTCTATACAATTCCACCGATAAAGCAGTGCTAACTTTTACGGGTATTGTCTTAATTTAATCTAAAACTAATGCTGAACTAATATTAAAACTTGAAATGAGGACTAAATGATCAGAGAAGATGGACGAATAACAGATGAGATGCGTCCTGTTCTAATTAGACGAAATTATATTAAACACGCTGAAGGCGCAGTGCTTATAGCGACTGGTGATACGAAGGTAATCTGCACTGCCTCCGTTGATGAACGCCAACCACGTTTTATGCGTGACCAGAACATACGAAAAAGAGGGTGGGTTACAGCCGAGTATTCAATGTTGCCACGTTCTACTTCTCAACGCATGCTGCGCGAAGCATCGCAAGGTAGGGTGGGCGGACGAACACAGGAAATTCAACGCCTAATCGGTAGATCACTCCGTGCGGCTGTTAACCTTAATTTATTGGGTGAAAGAACAATTTGGGTAGACTGTGATGTTATTCAGGCCGATGGCGGTACCCGTACCGCAGCAATTACAGGCGCGTTTATGGCACTCTGGGACGCGTGTAAAACGCTGCAACACCAAGGCAAACTTGATGAACTGCCAATCTTAGACAACATTGCAGCAACCAGTGTCGGGCTTATTGACAGTGTCCCTATGCTTGACCTCTGTTATTCTGAGGACTCTGCTGCCGATGTTGATATGAACGTTGTGATGACTGGGAGTGGAAAGTTCATTGAGATTCAAGGTACTGCTGAACAAAATCCATTTTCTCGTGAAGAGTACGACCAATTACTTGACCTATCTGTTGGCGGTATTCAACAACTCATTCGCCTACAGAGCCAAATGATGCTTGAGAATCTTGATGAAGTTAGTTTTGGCAACCCGTAACCTTGGTAAAGTGAAAGAGCTTACGGCAATGCTTAGTCCGGATGGGCAACGGCAGAACATTCAGATTCTGTCGCTGCAGGATTTTCCTGATGCACCAGAGGTCGTTGAGGATGGTGAAACATACCAAGAAAATGCTGCAAAGAAAGCCACAGTTATCGCTGATTATACGGGACTTCGTACTCTTGCTGATGATGCAGGGTTAGAAGTTGATGTGCTTGATGGTGCACCAGGTGTTCACTCGAAACGTTGGGCAGGTGATGAGGCAACGGATGCTATTCGTGTCCAAAAACTGCTTGAAGCTTTGGAAGGTGTTTCTAATCGGCATGCACGTTTTGTTGCGGCAATCGCCATCGCGGAGCCCAGCAAAATTAACATCAGTGATTCTGGGAGTAATACCGAAAAAGATCTGAAAACTTCTCCTGTGGATAGGGCACAAGTGGTAGTGGGGAAATGTGAAGGACATATTATCCACGCCCCAGCTGGGGACAGTGGATTTGGATACGATCCGATCTTTGTACCTATCGGTTATGAGAAAACTTTTGCAGAACTGGGCGAGGCAATTAAAAACCGAATCAGTCATAGGGGTGAAGCGCTGCGATTGGCACTCAAATTATTATGAAACCCTTTGTCGGTATAATTTTTATAATGAACTTCCCATACGACGTACTTTTCAACTGAAAACACAAATCGAAATATAGACTTCGCTTTTTAGAAAGGAAATTTAATGGCAGCACTAAAAGATTTACGAAACGGATTGGTCATCCGACTTGATAATGTTATCTACACGATTGTAGACTGTCACCCTGTGAAACCCGGTAAAGGCGGCGCGTTCACTCGAACGAAAATTAAACGTGTAACTGATGGTGCAGTACTTGACCGTACCTTTCGCGCTAACGAAACTATTGAAACCGTGCGTCTCACCGACCAAGAAATGCAGTTTCTCTATAGTGAAGGTGGCACGTTATGGTTTATGGATAACGAAACCTTTGACCAACATGAGCTTCCCACAGCACTTCTTGGGGATAGTGTAAAATACTTAAAAGAAGGTGAGACTGTAACGGTAAAAATGGATGCTGATACGCCGCTCACGGTGGAGCTTCCAACTTTTGTCCAACTCAAAATTGTTGAAACGGACCCCGGTTTACGAGGAGATACTGTCAGCGGTGGTTCAAAAACAGCGAAATTAGAGACTGGGGCTGTCGTGAACGTCCCGCTCTTTGTGAAAAACGAAACCGTCATTAAAGTTGATACTCGGACAGGGAAATACGTTGAAAGGGTTTAAAACATGAAGCAAAAAAAGCAAAGTGAGAAAGTTGACTCTTCCGCTGATACAGAAGTTACTTCTGACTTACTCCTACAACGTCTTGAAGACCTCATTGCAATTGCGGAGAAATCAGATTTGGCAACGGTGCGAGTTCGAGATGGGGAAGTTGAGATAGAAATTTCGCGCACAACGGCTCAATCAGTTGTTCCCGCTGCACTTGCCAATCCGAATACCGCCGCATCAACACTCGTCACGGAAAACGAAGCGGGGGACGACATAATTCGCTCACCGATGCCTGCACGGTTTTATCTATCCCCGGCACCCGATGAACCTCCGTTTATTGAAGTCGGTGACACTGTTACGGCGGGGGCTTCGTTAGCTACGCTTGAAGTCATGAAAACTTACAATGATGTTGAAGCTCCCTTCAATTGTGAAATTCTGGAAATTCTTGTTGAAGACGGTGCAGCCGTTGAATACAATCAACCCCTCTTTCGAGTGAGGCAAACTTAGGCTATGTTTCAAAAAATACTAATTGCAAACCGTGGTGAGATAGCTATTCGTGTAATCCGTGCTTGTAAGGACATGGATATTAAGACTGTTGCTATCTACTCAACGGCAGACAAAGATGCCCTCCATGTCGAATATGCCGATGAAGCATACTGTATCGGACCGCCCCCCTCTACCGATAGTTACCTTAAATATGCCAATATCACTACCGTAGCTGACTTGGCGAATGTTGATGCCATACACCCCGGTGCTGGGTTCCTCGCTGAAGATGCACAGTTCGCTGAAATCTGTGAAGCACATGAAATAAAATTTATCGGGCCTTCCATTAACGATCTTAATATTATGGGGGACAAAGTTCGCGCACTTGAAACAGTCGCAAAGGCAGGTTTGAAACTTGTCCCCGGTAGTCACAATAGAAAAAGAAAAAAAGACAGAAAAGCCACCGTTGAAACCGCAGAAGAAGCAGCTGAATTGGCAGAAAAAATTGGTTACCCGGTTGGAATCAAGGCATCCGCAGGGGGGGGGCGGTCGCGGCATTCGCATTGCACATAACCGTGCCAGTCTGTTTAACCTATTCCATATCGCAAAAGCCGAGAGCGAAGCCGCGTTTGGAAATGGTGATGTTTACATTGAAAAGTGGATTGAAGATGCCCGGCATATTGAGGTACAAGTTTTAGGTGATACACACGGTAATGTTGTCCACTTCGGGGAACGCGAATGCTCCATTCAACGTAAACAGCAGAAACTGCTTGAGGAAGCACCTGCCGCATCCATCCCAGCTAAACTGCGGAATGAGATTTGTAAAGCAGCCGTCAAAGCCGCTAAGTCAATCGGCTACGCAAATGCTGGCACAATTGAGTTTGTCGTTGATAAGGACGAAAAATTCTATTTCCTTGAGATGAATACACGCATTCAGGTAGAACACACCATTACTGAGAGTATCACCGGCATTGATCTGATCAAAGAACAGATTCGTTTGGCAATGGGAGAAGAACTCGGATATAACCAATCGGATATCCGCATTGAAGGACACGCTATTGAATGCAGAATCAATGCTGAAGACCCTGCGAATCAGTTTATGCCTTCGCCAGGGTTAGTTACAGACTATCAACCCCCCGGTGGTATCGGGATTCGCGTTGATGGGTATATCTACACGGGTTATACGGTTCCTCCGCATTACGATTCACTCGTAGCAAAATTAATCGCTACTGGTAGAGATCGTGACGAAGCAATTGCCCGATTGAAGCGGGCACTTTCCGAATTTAAGATTGAAGGCATCAAAACTACAATCCCACTCCATCAAAAAATTATAGATGATGAGCGGTTTCTAAACCGAACCATTTTTACAAACTTCCTAAAAACATGAGAACCTTTGTAGGTCCAACAGCGAAGGATTGGCACATCCCCAACTATGTTTTGTGCTTTGTGGTACTCATGTTTATCACAACATACTCACATGCACAGTCTGTTACCTTTGTTGATGTAACACACGAGGCTGGAATCCGCTTCCAGCACTCAAAAGGTGTTCGTTCCAGTTTACTGCCAGAAGATATGGGTTCTGGCGCAGGTTTTGCGGATATAGATAATGACGGTGACCTTGATCTCTACATTGTAAATATCCCCGGTCCTTTTAAAATAAAACCATCCAACAAACCTAATATTACACTTGCTGCAAATGTGCTGTACCGAAACGAAGGTAACGGCATATTTACTGACGTTACAGATGCTGCGAAGGTTGGAGATACAGGGAATGGCATGGGGTGTGTTTTTGCAGATTACAATGGAGATGGTAACGTTGATCTCTATGTGACGAATTATGGTGAAAACGTGCTTTATCGGAACAACGGGGACGGCACATTTACTGATGTAACAAAGACTGCCGGGGTCGAGTGTCCGTTGTGGAGCACGGGGGCTGCTTTTGCTGATTACGATGGGGACAATGATTTGGACTTGTACGTTTGTAACTACGTTGACTATGATCTTGAGAAGTTTAAACAGCAGAAAGAAGAATCTTTACAATCCGGAAAATTAGTGCCGAATGCCCTGAATCCCACCGTCTTTGAACCGCAGGATAACGTTCTTTACCGGAACAACGGGGACGGGACGTTTACCGATATAACCGCAGAAGCAGGTGGTCGCTGCACCCGGGGGCAGAAGTATGCAAGCCATTTTAGCGATTTTGACAATGATAACGATATGGATCTGTACGTCGCAAATGATACCTCTGAAAACCACATCTTCCGAAATGAGGGTAACGGTACTTTTACGGATGTTAGTGCTGAGTCATGGGCTGCGGATTTTCGCGGATCCATGGGGTTAGCTGCGGGAGATTATGATACAGACGGAGATATTGACCTCTTTATCAGCCACTGGATTGATCAGGAATATGTCCTCTATAGGAATCTGTTGCAGGAAAACAAAGAAACAGAAAAACACATCCGATTTGTAGATGAATCCTATTCTGCTATGCTTGCAGAAGTTACACTAAAGGAAATTGGATGGGGTACATCCCTTTTTGATTACGACAACGATGGTGATTTAGATATCTTTGTGGCAAATGGTAGCACCTTTCAAAAGCTTGAGCAACCTGAAGTGCTTATCCCACAACACAATCAGCTGTTTCGCAATGACGGTGACGGAACTTTCAGTGATGTTAGTAAAAACACAGGTATTGCAAACCTCCCCGCACGTGTTAGCCGCGGCACTGCATTTGGTGACTACGACAACGATGGAGATGTTGATATATTCATCGTCAACAACTATGACCGACCAACCCTATTGCGGAATAACGCCATCGATTTGAGTAACAGCAATAATTGGTTACATGTTAAGTTAGTAGGTGCAAACCCAAATCGAAACGCTATCGGTGCGAAAATCTTACTGAAAACAGAAGAGACTACACAGGGACGAGAAATTTATGCTGGCGAAAGCTACATGTCCGCTAACAGCTTTATTGCTGAATTTGGATTAGGAAAAGCCTTACAGGTTAAGATACTGCAGATTACATGGCCCAACGGTAAAACACAAATGCTTGAAAATATATCGGTAAATCAGAAAATAGAGATTACCCAAAAACCTTAGACTGTGCTGTCTGACCCAGGATTAGAGGATTACCAGGATTAGAGCATCTTCCACAACAATTGTCGTTATTAACAGTGTCACAAAAAGTTCTCAAAGTTTATACGTGCTTCCTCAAATCAATAATATTACACCAGCAACAATCCTGAAAATCTGTAAGTCTTGTGAATCCTGGTTCAGACAAGAATGACAGCATCAACTCCAAATACGCTCTCGGCATTTGTCGCCTCCTGATTTGAGACCAACTACTATGAACATTACCCCCCAAACCTCACCCAAATCCGCCTTGTTGACAGAATCCGAAATGGCACTGTTTGTTGACTACTATCAACTCACGATGGGACAAGCAGACTTCAATGTCCAAAACGATTCTATCATTACAGCGAATTACTATGTCCGCAAAATTCCGCAAGGTGAATATCTCATCGCGGCAGGTCTTGAACAGGTTATCCACTACATCTTAAATCTGCGTTTTACCGATGATACGCTTAACTGGTTAGCAGGACGCGGCGAATTGAGTAAAGACTACCTCGTATCGTTGAAAGATTTCCGATTTGACGGGTCTATTTATGCCGTTTCTGAAGGCACGCCTGTTTTCCCCAATGAACCTATCATCAACGTTACTGGTCGTTCCCGTGACGTTCAACTTTTTGAAACCTACCTGCTCTGCGTGATGAACTTTCAAACGTTAATTGCGACAAAAGCATCACGGATTGTTCATGCAGCAAAGGGTAAACCAGTTTTCGATTTCGGTGCAAGACGCGCGCACGGCAGAGATGCGGGTATCCTGGTAGCACGTGCTTCATTTATCGGTGGTGCAAGCGGCACATCGCTTGTGCTTGCAGGACGCTATTTCGATATCCCCTACGTCGGCACGATGGCACATAAATTTATCTTAGAACGCCCCACAGAGATAGATGCGTTTCGAGATTATGCCAACGTCTTTCCATACAACACAACGCTTCTGATTGATACCTACGATACGTTACAGGGCGCAAGAAATGCATGCATCGTTGCGCACGAGATGGCAGCGCGTGGTGCTCAACTGAAAGCAGTGAGATTAGATAGTGGTGATCTTTTGACGCTCAGTAAGGAAGTTCGTAATATCCTTGATGCATCAGGACTTGACTATGTGCAGATTATCGCGAGTCATGACCTTGATGAATTTACGATAGACAAATTACTCAAGGAAGGTGCCCCGATTGATGCATTTGGCGTTGGTACACGCCTTGCGACTGGTGCTAACTTTGATTCCCGGACTGGTGAGGGGGGACCTTCCGCGCTCGGTGGTGTCTACAAGTCAGTTGAGCGCGATGGGATTCCCGTTGGTAAACAGTCCCTTGATGAACCTGCAAAAGCCACTCTCCCAGGAAGAAAACAGATTTATCGCCAAACCGACTCCAATCGACACTATTTTAAAGACTGCATGACACTCTGGGATGAACCGATATCCGATGGAGAACCGATATTAATTCCCATTGTCAAAGATGGAGAATTGGTGTATAATTTTCCAAATCTGACAGACATTCAGGAACGGACAGCAACAGAACTCATAAAATTAGATGAATCGCATAAAGTTTTGACAGATGCTAAACCTTATCCAGTAGAAATACATTCGGGGTTGAAAATAGAATAGCAACGAAGACGCGGACATTCCCTTTTAACGACCGGACCCGTGATCAGGGACATGCCTGTTCTGATATACCAGGGAGGAGATAATGAATATCCAAAACGACTTTGAATTTAAGCAAAGAAAATATATGCCTATCTTTCCAAAAGCAAATGGTAAACCGACCATCTACATTGAAGGATATCCCTGTGAGGACGATGAACCTATGGCTGCAACCGATTTTCACGCTGAACAGATTATTACGTTATCTGACCAACTCAAGCGATATTTTGCAATCAACGAGCTGGTTCACATCGCCGTTGACAGTTTTATCTATTATAGCGAAGGGGACATCACAAAATGTGTCGCCCCTGATATCCACATCGTGTTTGGTGTTGATAAATACCCGCTCCGCCGTAGTTTCTATACGTGGGCAGAAGGGACAGCACCCGTTGCTGTCTTTGAGTTTCTATCAGATGCGACAGCGGATCAGGATCGGCATGAAAAGGTGGAAGTCTATCTGGAAGATATGGGGGTTCAAGAGTTCTTTATTCATCAACCAGAGATGGATAAACCTGCGGAGTTTTTTGGGTGGCGGCGTGCCTCTAATGATATTGTTGAAATAGTGCCGGATGCGGAAGGTGGCTTGTTCAGCGAAGCATTAAATCTCTGGTTTCGGTGGGAGGAAGATCACACGACGCGCGTGAGGTTATTGCGTCCATCTCTGCCTGACGGCACACCGATAAACACATCTGTGGAGGAAGAGCATCTACGAGAACAAGAACAGCAACTGAGAATGGAAGAACAGCATAAGCGAATGGAAGAGCAACATAAGCGAATGGAAGCGGAAGCGCGCGCCGAAGAAGCTGAACAAACCGCCAAAGAAGAAGCGGAACGGCGGCAGACGTTAGAGGCTGAGTTAGAACATCTCCGCGCACAACTCGCAAACCGTTCTTAATTCCCATTGTCAAAGATGGAGAATTGGTGTATAATTTGCCAAATCTGACAAATATTCAGGAACGAGGACAGAATTCACGAAATTGGATGAATCTCATAAAGTTTTGACAGATGCTAAGCCTTATACGGTTGAAGTCCATCTGGGATTGAGAAAGTAAAACGAGCTACATTGATTTTGATGGCGAGATATGGTATTCTTAATCTTACATTTTACACACAAAAGCGTCACGCGTCCTAAGATCTTGCGATGCGGCACGCACCCATTTTTAATTAATGCATAACATCGTTGTTATGCTTGAAAGCTAAATGCTAAAGGAACACAAAATTAGTGTCTAAAGAACCAAGCAATTCGCGTTCCGCCGATGCGGCGGACATTGTTCATCCTCGCCCTATGCCTTTTATATTGATTCACCTTGCATGTTTTGCCATTTTTTGGGTAGATGTCCAACCCATCGATTGGATTATATGCGGTGTTCTTTACGTTATCCGTATGTTTGGTATCACAGCAGGATTTCATCGTTATTTTTCACACAGAGCATTTAAAACAAGCCGCGGTTTCCAATTCTTTTTGGCATGGCTCGGACAGAGCTCGGCACAACGGGCTACCTTATGGTGGGCGGCGAAACATCGGGAACATCATAAGTATTCTGACACAGAACAAGATGTACATTCACCAGTTAAACATGGATTTTGGTACTCCCATGTAGGTTGGATTTTATGTAAACGCGGGCTGAGTGTAGATTACAGTCTGATAAAGGACTTCCGAAAATATCCTGAACTTGTTTGGCTTGGGAAATTCCATTCACTACCGGCAGTACTGTTAGGTATTTTCGTTTGGGTAATTGCAGGCTGGTCTGGACTTGTCGTGGGTTTTATACTAAGTACTGTGCTTCTATATCACGGAACTTTTGCTATCAATTCTCTTTCTCACATTTATGGGAAACAACGTTATGACACCGGAGATAATTCTCGCAACAATATTTTTCTTGCCATCATTACACTCGGAGAAGGATGGCATAATAATCACCATCATTTTCCAAGCGCTGCCCCACAAGGTTTCCGTTGGTGGCAAATTGACATCACGTATTATATTTTGAAATTATTGTCTGTTTTTAGAATCGTTTGGGACCTTCGTTTACCGCCCGCGCATGTCATTGCGGGTAAACGTAGAGTGTCTCTCGCTGCCATAGAAAACGCTGCCCAGCAACTTGCTGCGAGTTTTTCTATTGAACAGATAAGTAGAACGGTTTTGCAAGTATGGGCACATACGCCAAAATTAGAAGAACTCCATAGACGCGCCCGCATCGGTCAGGCAGAGGTTGAAGCATTTCTAAAAGAGATGAAGATTCTTGAGTTACCGAAAATGGCAAATCTGAAAGATAAAGCACAAAGCATGTTTACTCACATCCCATCTTTAAATCCAATTGTTGAACGGGCAAATCAAATCATCGTTCAGGCTGTTTCGGTGTGGCTGCTTCAGAACGACATGTGCGAAAAGGTTATTGGCGTGTAGTGAATGTGATATGGGTTAGGTTAGACTGAAAGTAAAATCTAACTCCATTTTAACGGTACAGGAATCTCATAGAGTTTTGGTAGGGGCGAAACCTTATGTGGCTAAGATACAATCGGGGTTGAAAATAGAATAGCAACGAAGACGCGGACATTCCCCTTTTACGACCGGACCCGTGATCGGGGACAGGCCTGTTCTGATATACCATGGAGGAAATGATGAATATTCTAACGGACTTTGAATTCAAGCAAAGAAAATATATGCCTGTCTTTCCAAAAGCGAATGGTAAACCGACTATATACATAGAAGGTTATCCTTACGAGGATGATGAGCCAATGCCAGCGACTGAGTTTCACGGTTTGCAGATAAACATATTTTTTGACCAACTTTTCCGATATTTTAGGATTAATGATTACGTTCACATCGGTAACGACAACTTTATCTATTATGAAGAAGGTGACATCACGAAAGTAGTCGCGCCAGATATTTTCGTAGTGTTTGGTGTTAAGAAGTATCCGTTGCGGCGTTCATTTTATACGTGGTCTGAAGGTGCGGCACCTGTAGCAGTTTTTGAGTTTCTATCAGATGCGACAGCGGATCAGGATCGGCATGAAAAGGTGCGAGTCTATCTGATAGAGATGGGTGTTCAAGAGTTCTTTATCCATCAACCTGAGATGGATAAACCTGCGGAGTTTTTTGGGTGGCGGCGTGCTTCTAATGATGTTGTTGAAATAGTGCCAGATGCGGCAGGTGGTTTGTTCAGCGAAGCATTGAATCTCTGGTTTCGGTGGGAGGAAGATCACACGGCGCGCGTGCGGTTATTGCGTCCGTCTCTGCCTGATGGCACACCGATAAACACATCAGTGGAGGAAGAACATCTACGAGAACAAGAACAGCGACTGAGAATGGAAGCGGAAGAGCGCGCTGAAGAAGCAGAAAGGATCGCCAAAGAAGAAGCGGGACGGCGGCAGGCGTTAGAGGCTGAGTTAGCACATCTCCGCGCACAAATCGCTAATCGATCTTAATTCCGATTGTGATAGATGGGAAATTGATGTATAATTTTCCATCTATGATGGACATGCTGCTGGAAAAGAGGAGATTGCAGGTATTATTGAGGAAACGCATTTTAAACGAGGTGGACATCCGCTAAGGGCTGTTCAACATCCTATCACGCGAGCACTGGCATTTAAAAAAAACAGGATTTGCAGAGAAGCCAATACCGGGCTTTTGGTCAATTTGTTGAAATAAATCAGAAGACGTAGGAAAGGATTAGAACGTGCTACAACCGCAAATTGCACCAAATTAACACACAGACCCACTGCCCTATTTTGTGCAATTGTGTATAAAGTCTGCCCCTTTTTGTGCAGTTTTCTTAGGCACTTCACAAAGCAGTCTATCAACTATGTAGATTGTCTAAATAAAGATTCACAAATTAAGTTATATTTATGCTAAAATATTAAAAATTATTATTTTGGAGGGACTTCCCATGACACAACAGAACGATAACGATCAAGCACAACAGAACGATAACGATCAAGCACAACAGAATGATCAAGCACAACAGAACGATAACGATCAAGCACAACAGAATGATCAAGCACAACAGAACGATAACGATCAAGCACAACAGAACGATCCACCGCCAAACCTTGAAGCTATAACTCTGCTTGAAAGGTTTCAGAACCCCGTGCTGCTCGTAACGTATGATGGTATCAAAAAAGTGGATATCACAAAAATAGAGAAATATGAGATCCACACATCCACGGGGGCTTCGTTCAACAAAGTAGATACCCTCTTCTGTCTGATGCCAGAGTCCGCGGAAAACTTAGGGGACGCTTTGCGGATGAACAAAGAAGTTGAAGAGCAAAAACTCCGAACTGATAAAGACCCGCAAAAACGCCCAAAAATCATTGGGAGACGTCCCATGGTCAAGTTAGCGCAGAAAAACGTCAAGGTAACGCTCCGAAACGGACACATCCTTTACGGTATACCGATAGAATACAATGAATATAACTTTACAATGAATGTAAATAACCAGATGGTCCTTGTCTATAGGCATGCTGTCTATCAGTACGAGATCGCCAAGATGAAAAAGGCTGATTCAACAGATACCGAAAAATAGGATATATTTCAGACTGGCACAGAATTTGCTCCTGTTTAAAGTGAGTTAGATAGACTAAACCTGTAGGTTGGGTTGAACGAACACCTATTTTGGGTGTTGAGTTTTACAAATTCAACCCAACCTACACACTGTTTTTATTCGACCAAAAGAGGTACCCAGTGGAAACCGAACAGAGATATCGCATTGCGCCCCCCGGATTCACATCTGAACAGTGGGAAACGTTCAACGAAGACGGTATCATCTTCATTGAAGACGCTATCTCCGATGAAGACATTGGGACCTATATGGATGCAATAGATCGTGTTGCTGCGACCAATCCGAAATATACGCCCGGCGGCTATCTCGGCAGGGAGAACATTGTCGAACGCGACCCTGTGTTTACAAGTTTAATAGATCATGAACGACATGTCGGTTTCGCGTACGACCTTTTTGGCGAACTCCTCAAACTACATCAGAGTCAATTTTTCCTGCGACCGCCCGGTGGTAAACAATACAACATTTGGCATCCCGACGGTGCACGCGCGCTGCCCTATGGCGTGTTTTCACCGAAATTGCCGTTGCAAATCAAAATTGGGTATTGGTTAACAGACCTACCGCGTGAAAAGATGGGCAATCTCGTTGTGCTACCGGGAAGCCATCGGCAGCAGTATATGGATGAATACGATACCCACAACAGCGTTCCAGGAGAGATAGTTGTTTGTCCCCGTAAAGGCACAATGACGGTGATGCACTCCAGCATTTGGCATCGTGTTGAACCAAATAAAAGCGATGTGGTGCGCTATAACGTCTTCGTTGCGTATTGTCCATCGTGGGTTACACCCGCGGATCGATTCCATTCTTCACCAAAATGGTTAGAGACACTTAACCGTGAACAGCGCATCATTATGCGGAGTTATAACCATGCTTATCACAACGCAAAACCACCCGCGTCCGAATTTCCACTCTTTTTAGATCGTGATACTGGTGCTGATACAGACACTGGAAAATATTTGGATCATGTCCAGCGCCACAGACGAAAACGGCAGATAATGCCCGAACGGCTTACCGCCTCGGTTTAGAAAAAATCATTATAGAGGGACAATTTGAAAAAATTCAACAAACTGCTTAGGTTAATGTCATACGCAGCCGATTTGACGTTATATATCGTAGTCTTCATCTGCGGTGTTTGGGTTAGCTTCATTCCAATCGGGTTGGTAATCTTTTTCTATCGCAGAGCATGGCGTGCAACAGATGCTACGCTTGCATTTCATGAACGTTTTGACCTGACGGTCAAAGCAACTTTTTGGGAAACCCTGGCCGCGTTGGCGTTAATGATTGTTCTGCGGAATATCACGCGTTTGGCGATGAGATATGCAAAGGAAAAAGAAGCAGAATCAGAATCAGAATAACCCACACATATTGACGAGAAGCGTAATAGGTGAGTTATAAACGTTGTGGGTAAAAAACTGAGAAGGATAGATATGAACACACTATTCCTCAAAGACATGCGGTATCGGCAAGCGCGAGTTGTGCTAACCGCACTCGGCATCACTGTGCTAATTTCGTTGATTCTGCTGTTAGGTGGTATTATGAACGGCATGCGCATACAAGCACAGCAATACGTGAAATCCACCGATGCGGATATCTGGATTTCTGCCGAAGGGTCTGGCGGTGCCTTTATCGGGTTTTCGCTTCTGATTGAGGAAAATATGGCACCTTTGAATGCCGCGCAAGATTTTGTAACTGGCTCTGTGTCGCCCCTTATCTTTGCACAAGCGCAACCTAAAGTCCGTGGTAAATCTACAAAGGCTATTGTTGTCGGTTATATGATGGACAAACTTGGTGGACCTAAACATGTTGTTGAAGGCAGAATGTTTAAATCAAGCGAATTTAAGGACTATCGCCCTGAAGACCCTGTTCCCAACGAAGTAATTGTTGATGAAAAGATGGGGCTTGAAATCGGACAACAGATTACAATTGGTACTGATACAGTTAAGGTTGTAGGAAAGACAAAAAGTTTGATGTTCGTTTTAGATACGCCGCTCCTTTTTATGGATATCCGCGTCGCCCAGAAAGTACTACTTGGCAACTATCCGCGCGTCAATATGATGATTGCCAAATCGAAACCAATTGTCCAAGTAGATGAGAATGGACAACCAGAGGAAATTGAACAGCCAGAAAAGGTTGCCGCCAATTTAGATGCCTCAGATGCTATTGAAGCGCGTACTGTAAAACAGACACTCAAAGACATTATTGGATATTATGTTGACGAACCGATGAAAGCGGTGCAGTTTTTGCGAGTTATGCTATGGTTAGCCGCAGGATTGCTTGTTGGAATGATTACTTATGTGACGATGCTTGAAAAGACGCAAGAAATTGGCGTGCTAAAAGCCATTGGTGCTTCCAACAACTATGTGATGGCACTGTTACTAAAACAGGTTGCCCTCATTTCAGTTGTCGGGGTTATCATAGGATTTTGTCTGTCCTACATATTTGCGGCTGCTGCCCCTATCTTTGTAGCGATTAATTTAGTTGAATCCATCATTGTTGCCTGCATTAGTTTTATTGTGTGTTGTGGCAGCGGTTATCTCGCAGCGCGCAAGGCAATTATGGTTGATCCGATGATAGCGTTCCGAGGTGAAATTGATAGTGCACCGATGCGAAATGTATATATCCCACCTATAAGTTTAGCAGTTAGTGGTGATAGTGGATGAAGCGTCCTTGCTGAAGGAAAGTAATATGGCAACTATCGTAGAAGGTATCGATTTAACAAAACGTTTTGGCACTGGTGATGCCGCTGTTGTCGCTATTGATTCGGTTGATATCCGAATCGAAGAGCAGGAATTGGTGATGATTATGGGAGACAGCGGTTGCGGTAAAACAACACTGATTAGCCTACTCGGATGTATTTTAACACCAGATGCGGGGGAATTGCACATTGACGGTGAAGCAATTAATCCAGAAAACCGAGACTTAAGCGTTATTCGCCGCGAGAAGATTGGGTTTGTTTTTCAGATGTTTCATCTTTTGCCGTATCTCACCGCGCTCGAAAACGTTATGATTGCCATGGATATTGCCAAGACAAAGGCTTTTGAAGCAGAAAACCGGGCAATAGAGCTGCTAACACGGGTTGGCTTAAGTGAACGCCTACACCACCGCCCTGCGCAGCTGTCCGGGGGTGAAAAACAACGCGTCTCTTTTGCACGAGCACTCGCGAACCGACCCAAAATCATTTTCGCTGATGAACCAACTGCCAACTTAGACAGCCGCCAAAGTGACAACTTGATGAACCTGATTCAAGAACTGCGGCAGGAACACCAAACCACCATTGCAATTGTGACCCATCACGAAGGGTTAAAAGAAAATGCTGATCGTATTATTCAGATGAAAGATGGAAGGATAATTGCATCTTGAGAGATAATTCTGTCCTATAGTCAAATCTAAAAATATGTGGATACTTGAATGTACAACCTATCGCGCCACCCATTGCTGGCGAGGTTTCCTAACCTCGCTAATGTGAAAGTAATTGTGGATTGGACTATAAAAGTATTTTGTAGCAGTATTATCGCTTCCGTGATTTTAATACTAACAATCGTTTTCCCGACTTCCGCTCAGGAACGATTAACACCGATGGCAGAGCAAAGCTTCCTAACAAGCGGGTTTTATGGTGGCGGTCTAACATTCATCAACGGTGATGCTTATGTGCGTCTCCAACTGCAACTAGAGATTCCACTTGGAAAGATCGGTATCGGTTTTGACTTTGTTTTACTTTACAATCCTTATGCAGAAAATGCCCAAGATCAATTCCTTGCTGAGGATGGCGAAGCATGGGACAGGGCAAGCACGTGGTTACGACTGATTCGTTACATCAGTTATGGTGATCTTTACGATCCTTTCTACTTTCGCCTTGGCGAGTTCGATTACCTGACAATCGGACATGGGTCAATTATGTCCGGTTATTCTAATCACGATAGACGCGGACTGCACCTGAACATTAGAAAATCCGATAACCGATATGGTATCGAGACAATGGTTAATGACCTTGGAGATCCTACAATTTTCGGGGGACGTGGATTTTATCGCCCGTTCCAACGCCCAGAAAATAACACTTTGCTAACGCGATTTGAACTCGGTGCTACTTACCTTGCCGATATCGATCCAGATTCCGAAAAAGAAGACGAAGAACCTTTGGACGCGGTCGGTTTTGATGTAGGATTCCCCATTATTGAACGAAGTTCGTTTCGACTTGATCTTTATGACGATTTTGTGATGCTAAATCCACCCCCTAATCCAGAAGATTTTGCGTTAGAGCCTATAGCAGCTACAGAAAAAACTAAATCACATTCAGAAAACTCTGTAACAGAATTGGGATGGGGTAATGCTGTTGGCATTGGCTTCGCTGCTACCAAAGCCATTTTCAAATTTGAGTATCGTACCTTTAGCGATGGGTATATTCCCGCTGTGTTTGATTATACCTACGAAACAGGGGTGCCTGAATTTTGGGGGGACGAAACGAACAGTGCAGCACGACGCGGATTTTTCACACAACTTATTTGGCAACCAATGCCGCAGCTCCATTTCTTAGGAGCTTATGAGAACTACGACAACAACACTTCCAAAATCTATCTTGGCATTAAAGAATCTGGGTTAGTCCCGCGCCTCACGTTTCGGGCATTCTACACAAAACGAAATATTGGGGAAGATGGAGAAACTAACTTTTTCACGGATCTGTTTGACCTTGATAAAAAGTCAGCGCTCACTCTCGAAATCCGCTATGCAATCTTTCCACCTATTCAAACGGTCTTCATTAAAGAGTACCGATTCCGGCGTGTCCAAACGGATGAGGGAACCTCCCAATTCGAACCTATCCACAAAACTTCGATCATGGTAGGTGTAAACACAGATTTTTAGTGTCTTATGGAACAAACAGAAACAAAGGACGTTGCAGAATTTACAAAACAACGTCCTGAATTAAAAGGCATTTCAAAGTGGGTTTTTGAGATTAGCGCGGTCTTTTTTGTTGGTTTCTATATCTATAGTGCAGGCTTCGGCACCGCTGCCGAACAGTATCATCTCGGTTTGTATCTACTCTTCACATTTGCCCTAATCGGTATTTTCTATAAATTCTGTCAAAGTTCTCCTCCCTCACGTCCCTCTATTCTTGATATATTGCTGGTATGCCTCAGCGTTTGCGCTATCGGTTATTGGATTATAGATTATCCCAATATTGTAAATCGCGCAGGCGCTTATGTGCCGTTAGATATTGTGATGGGTGCTATTGGACTTATAATTAGTTTTGAGGTGAGCAGGCGCACAGTTGGGTGGGGATTGCCTATCATCGCAGCTGTCGGTGTCCTATACGCTTTATTTGGTCGTGTAATGCCGGAAACTATCGCGCACCAAGGTTTTTCGTTTAGACGGATTATAGAACACTGCTTTTTTGGGCAGGATGGAATTTTCGGTATTATGGCAAACGTAATGGCAACTTATGTGATTCTTTTTATTTTTTTTGGTGCGTTTTTAGAGAAATCTGGTGTAGGACAATTCTTCATTGACTTACCGATGTCACTTACAGGTAAGTCAATTGGTGGTGCTGCCAAAGTGTCTGTTGTCACCTCTGGCTTTTTCGGTTCTGTTGCGGGGAGTGCTATTGCAAACACAGTTACGACTGGAGCATTCACTATTCCATTGATGAAACGCACCGGTTTTCGCCCACACATTGCAGGTGCGGTTGAAGCGTCAGCTTCTGTCGGTGGTCAATTCCTACCACCTGTCATGGGGGCAGGTGCGTTCTTGATAGCAGAACGGACAGGTGTGTCGTATAGCAAAATCGCGCTTATATCAATTGTGCCAGCAGCTCTCTATTTTTTGTCCGTATGGGTCATGGTGCATTTTGAAGCGAAAAAAGAGGGGCTTGAACCGATACATGAAGCAGAAATACCGAAACTCCCTACGCTTCTTAAAACGGGTTGGTACTATTTATTACCGTTGATTACTCTCATTCTATCTCTTATGAGAGGTTATTCTGCTTACAAATCAGCGTTTTTCTCAATTCTCGTTACAATAGTAGTAAGTTATTTTCGGCAGGAAACACGGTTGACACCGAAAAGGATTTGGGAGGCGATGGTTACAGGTGCAAAAAATTCTCTCGCTATCGGTGGCGCAGTTGGCACGATAGGCATTATCGTAGCCATTATTGATCTGACAGGTTTAGGCAGGATTTTTCCAGATTTAGTGCTATCTGTTGCGGGCGATAACAGAACAATTGCAGTATTGCTGCTTGCAGCTGCTTCTTTAATCTTAGGAATGGGGATTCCAGTTACCGCTGCCTACTTAATTACCTCAGCACTCGCTGTCCCAATTCTTGTGCCAATGCTGGAAAGTCATGGGATAGCTGGACCAATTATTGCTTCCCATCTGATTATCTTCTGGCTCAGCCAAGATTCCAATATTACGCCCCCAGTTGCGTTAGGAGCTTATGCGGGAGCAGCTATCGCCCGTGCGGATCCGTGGAAAACTGGATGGGCATGCTTTAAGTTTGCCAAACTTTTGTATATTATGCCGCTGCTGTTCGCATATACACATATCTTATTTTTAGGGACGCTACTTCAAAATGCAATGTCTGTCGTGACCGCATTGGTCGGCACTGTTATCTTTTCGATTGTAACGATGGGTTACTTTATGCGGAAAACACGCTGGTACGAATCTATTCTACTTGCGATTGCAGCGTTTCTCGCCTATACAAATAATATCTGGACGCTCATTCCTGCGATAGTTCTCTTTACCTCTGTGTTCATAGTTCAAAAGCGTACTGCACCTTAGCCTATTTCACGGTGTATTAACAATTTCTTGAAGTTGTTTCAAAATGTTATCTGCTGCACGGCGAGATATATTTTCATTGAATTCATCAACAGTCTTTCCCGCCCTATATAAATTTCCCAGATAATACCGTTGAAAAATAAAGTACGTCCAGGACACTGCATCTACGTAATGTCTATTCAGAATACTATCAACCGTAACATAGCCAAAAACACCGTTTAGTGCGAGAGCGTTTAATCCACTTCGCCAATTGCCTGCGTAGACCTGTCCTGCTCCCGGAAGGATTGCGGATAGCACCTTTGCAACTCTGGTAGATTTACGGGGAAGATTAGCTGCTTTGTCAAAAAGTTTGTCAAGCATTTCATCTATGGTATAATTCCTTAACACTTCACGCGCTTCTTCCCATTGAAACTGATAAATTAAGGCAACAGCTTGCAAGAAAAGGGCACGTTGATACAGCGGCCCAGAGGGAGTACGGATTGTTACTCTTATTAATTCAAATCGGGCAAGATCGTAGTTCTGTGAGGCGATAAGCGTTACCGCAAGTTCAAGTTGATATGCCGATTTTTCCTCTTGGTTCAAAGCGTGTAACACGGCATTGCGCATGGCTAAAATTGCTTCTTGCCATAAACCTTGTGCCCTATAGGCGAGTCCGATCTTACGGTAGACTTCTGCTGCACGCGTATCATCCGAATGAAAAAACAGAAAACGTTTGTATTCTGTAATGGCAGCATCATAATTTCCTAATTTAGAAAAGTGGTTACCGAGTGCAAGGAGATTCTCTCCAGCAATTGAAGTAAAATTGCAGAAAAATGAGAAGGTTAGCATAAGGATAAATAATAGGACACGTTTCAAATTCATTGGAAATCTAAATGGTTTTGGAGCTCGGAGGTTACGGACATTTCGTATACGCCTTATTCAGTCTAACATTTTTAGTTTTATTTTGCAATTCTGTTTTCTAATTGGGTGTGTAAATATTTTGGCAAAAGTTTGGGCTAAGGTGCGTTGTCTGAGACGTTCCTATTTTTGCATGTGTGTCTGAAGCGCGAATTATCGCGGATTTCATGGATTATTGCGTTTGGGACTTCCAAATTTCTATTCACAGTGTGCCCAAATCTCTTAAAAAGAAACTTATCTTGCCCCCCATCCGCGACCTCTGGGAAATGCTTAAAGCAGCATGCAAAAAACTTTACACACCCGAATCGTGAGTAGAAAATGAAATCAATCAGGTGAAAATACCTTAAAATTTCACAATTTCCTGAAAAACTTGTAAAAATTGTAAAAAAATCTGCAATTTGCTATTAACTTTTTCCATTTGAGGTTGATATTAAAGTTAAGCAACACGTTTGTCGTGTGTGCTGCCTTCACATGAGGGTAAAAAAATAATGTTTATTATGTGTTTTAAGGCGAAACTGAAAAAAGTACTAAACTTTTTCAGACGAAACCTATATTAAGTACATAGATAAACGGGAGACGTGCTAAAATATAGTACATCTCCTTCAAATCACATATCAATATTGGATTGATAGTGAAAAAACCAACGTCCCAGACGTTGATTTTAAATATCGGCACCTGTGTAGGGTGCCAAAAAAGGAGAATAGCAATGTTTTATAAGAAGTTCAAGACAATCGCGATTGCAGCGGTAATCGCTTCTTTATTGTTGATCGGTTTTGTTGTCAAGAGTGAGGCGGCATCTATTACGTCGCTGTCGGTATCTGCGAATACGGATTACGGATCAGGTGGGTCCGTCTACGCGTATCTGTCAGCGGATGAAGGCATATACGTTATAGACTGGTATGCAAAACAGACGTATCCAAAATCGGAATCTGATAGTGAATATGAAAAACTGACAACAAGTTCGCACTATGGTAGTACGAGTGTCTCTGTAGACCTGGGCACGTTCGACGGTCACATAAAGATCGCAGAATATGATATAAAGGCCGTGGCTTGGTTTTCTGATTTGGAGAATAATACGTTTGTCTCTGACACCAGCACGACCTCTACATCTATCTATAAACCTGTTTACGAATCCGGTTCCAAAACAAACGGTATCTACGGGCAGTCGGAATTGACATCTCACCATTTTGATGGTACGTCTATCGTCATGTGCGGGTACGTCTATGCCTATAACGAACTCGGTGAAAACGCGAACGGTTCTGGAAGATTCAGACATACAGAGCAAAACAGAGGGTTGTGGTTAGAAGAGGACTTGCCAGCTGCAAGATTTAAAACCACTTACAGCCACTGCACGAGTGATTTTGGAATGTTCTTTCCCACCGGCGGCGCGATACAGGAAGATGCAGAGTGGGTGTGTGAAGCATATCTCCGGCTCGTTGTGTCGAATGCAAATGGTGAAGACAACTGGTTCGCGGGCGATACAAATACGTTTGATAAAGACGACAATCGATAAACTCATTGTAACGGCAGGGGCCACGTTGCCCCTGCCATTCATAAAAGGAGCATAATCATGTTCACACAAAAAGTCTGTTTACTTTGTCTACTGATGCTACTGCTACTCTCAACGGTAGCAGATGCGAAAATCGTTTTCGGTTCATACCGCGATGGTGTGCAAGGTATCTACGTGATGGACGATGATGGTAGCAACGAAACGCTTCTCCTTACAGGAGACCTCTGGACCACATACCCAAATTGCTGGGCCCCCGATGGTCAACAGATACTGTTTAAGGATAGGAATGGTGATCCTGCTTTGATGCGTCCAGATGGGACAAACATTCGAAAACTCGGAGGACTTCCCGATAAAGCGTATATCGGTAGGGTATCATTTTCTCCAGACAGCAAATCTATCGTTTTCAACATGAGAGTGGAAATAGACGACAAAGAAAAAAAGAGCGTCAACGTGCTGAATATAGAAACGGGGCAGCTAAAAAAAATAGCGGATGTCAGTGCAACATTTTGTGATTGGTCCCCCGATGGGAAACAGATTGTGTTCTCAAAGCCGGGGGTGGTCGGAGAGGATGCGGGGGGGACGCTTTGGGTAATGGGGGCGGATGGTCATCGTCCACGCCAACTGCTGCCTCCGCCCGGACGGGGAAAATTCAAAGCCCCGCGCTGGTCGCCTGATGGCAGTCAGATCATCTATCTGCATGATGAGTATGTCTGGGAACCACGCGGAGAATTTGGCCTTGAACTTATCTACAAGGCGCATCGGTATCTGATTTGTGATCGTAACGGCAAGAACATCAAACGGCTCCGGATACCAAAAGACTGGCGCCCCTTACAAATTGACTGGATGGATGATGGCAAATCCGTGATTTTCAATGCGTATGTCGGGCTCGAGCTAAACAAACCGGCACCGCCGCCTGATCAGTTCCCCCCTGCTAATATTTACAAGTATCACATAGAGACACAGGAGATTACGCAGCTCACACACCATCCGGGCAGGGATGGGACGTTAGATTGGATCAGCGATGATGTGCTGTCTGTTACCCCACAGGGTAAAAAAAAAGTAACATGGGGCGCGCTAAAAAAGTGAAGCCATAATCCGTGAACATCAGAGCATCACAGGTTATGTATATACACAGGACTTACGCATTTCTTCTTAAAGTCCCCTGATAAGGTGGATTTAGGGGGTTAGATATCTGATATAGTGACTTTTTAACCCCTTATCAAGGGGGAATGCGTAAGTCCTGACCCTATTAAAAAATTTTGCACTATCCACATGCCGCTTCAAAAACGCGTAAATGATTTCCCCCCAACACTTTCTGAATTGCCGCATCCGGATACCCGCGTTCACTCAAACCTTCGGTGATTCTGGGAAATTCGGTTGCATCTTTGAGAAGGTCCCCACCGCCATCAAAATCTGAACCGATGCCAACATGGTCAAGTCCTGCCACGTCAATTGCATACTCAATATGATTAAGTAATTGTGCAAAGGGCGGACTTTTTTGCCAACCGTCCTCCGTGATAAAGCCCGGTACGAAGGTTATTCCCACCACACCATTATTCACTGCAATCGCTTTAAGTTGTTCATTGGTTAAGTTTCGAGAATGGTTGCACAATGTCTTGCAGTTGCTATGGGAAGCGATAACAGGCGCATTCGATATATCCAGTACATCCCAAAACCCGCGTTCACTTATGTGCGATACATCAACGAGCATTCCGAGCTTGTTCATCTCTTTTACTAATTGTCCCCCGAATTTTGTCAAACCGCCGCCAGTTTCACCTTCATCATTCCCTGTTGATGCCCATGTATTCGGATTATGCGTTAGTCCTATTGAACGGACACCGAGGCGGTAAAGCGATCGGAGTATATTCAAACTGCGTTCTACACCTTCACTGTTTTCAATAGCAAGCACAGCAGCGAGTTTGCCTTCCGTTTTAGCTGTGTGAATATCTGCTGCTTTCCGAACAATGCAGATGTCAGCAGCATTGGCTGCTACTTCTGCATCAAACCATCCAAAGGCATCTAATGCATAAGAGAGATGATTTTTCCAGGCACGGGTCACATCAACAGCAAAAAACGCCACATCAATCCCACCTTGCCGCATTTTTGGAATATTAAGTTGTATGCCGATGGCATCTTCTTCAGGAGGTACCCGTCCGCGTAGATAAGCGATAGTACCACTATGCTGATCAGAGTTTTTAGCATGTTCATCTGCAAGACTAACGTTCCCGCGACGGATATGTGCCACAATAGCATCGTTATGGGAATCAATCACGAGAGACTGAGTATGTAAATCAAGAATAGAGGTAGGTGCCGACATTCGCGTGTTCCTTTATATTATGCAGAATTTAATAATAGCGTTACTCAAATTGGCTATACTTTTGCAATTCCTTAGCTTGCTAATTTGAGAATTCAATTCAGTATTCATGAATATAAAACTACTCATTTTTGACAATTTGAAACAAAATTACTTAATTATCGTTAATAATATACAACATAAAGGGCTTTGATTCGATGAATTTTATAGCAAAAACAGACATCGGTGCTCTTCGGGAACGAAACGAAGATTCATATTTTTTCGACGATGAGAATCGTTTATTCGCAATTGCAGACGGTATGAGTGGGCATGCTCGGGGTGATGTTGCGAGTCAGCTGACGCTGCAAGTCTTTGAGGAATGGGCAGCAGAAACTCCTAATCTGGCAAGTGATTTGGGCCCCATCAAAAGACTTGATATTTTAGAAAAACTCGCCACCGCAGCAAATCGGCGCGTCTACACTATGGGACAAGATTCATATCAATATCACAGGATGGGCACCACCCTTACAGCTGGCTTTGTTACGCCGAGTTATTTAGCTTACGTCCACGTCGGTGATAGCCGGTTATATGTTCTTCACAACGACGTTCTTACACAAATTACCACCGACGATTCATTGGTCCAGCAAATGATTGAGAAAGGTGAGATCACACCTGAAGAAGGTCGTGTCCATGCAAAGCGGAACATCATTACGCAAGCTATCGGTTTAGCAGAAGAGGTATCGCTCACTATAGATGTTTGCCCACTTTCTGCTGGTGACATCATCCTTGCTTGTACGGATGGCTTGCATGATCTAATTACCGATGATACCGAAACCCGCAATATTATCTCTTCAGCACCTACGCTTGAAGCGGCAAGCGAAAACCTTATTAGTAAAGCACTCGCCTACGGTGGCACGGATAACGTCACCGTCCTCCTTACTACTGTCGATTAGTTACATTCACAATTTAGTATTGGCAAAATAATTGGGGAAACTCTCTTTCCTTAGGTTTGGTTCTCTTGATGGTTTGGAACAAGTCCCAACACCAATTCATCCGCATCATATTCTTGCTGTTCATCTAATAAAGGAATCTCATCTATTTCTGATAGTTCCACATGCGGTGCTTCTGCCCATAAACGCTCCAAGCTATAGTAGGAACGTCTCTCATCTAAAAAGATGTGTACGACGAAATCAACATAATCTAACAGAATCCAATCTGCTTTTTTTGCCCCTTCTCGGTGCCACGGTTGCTGATTCCAGTTTTTTTCAAGTTCCTCCAAGATCGCTTCTGAAATACCTTCAACTTGTACATCGGAGATACCGCTGAAAATAGCGAAATAGTCCGTAAAACAATCTAATTCGCGAAGATCAAGAACGACAGGATTTTGTGCACGTCTACTCACAGCCGCTGCTGCAGCTGCTTTTATTATTTCTAATGTGTTGTTTGTTTCCATCAGATGGGGCTCCTAATAAAATGAGGGCGTTCATAAATCGCGTTGTGTACTATTGAGTTACCTTAGGCATTGGCGCGTGCAAGAAATATCTTTAAGACTTAGGATATAATATTCACCAATGTACTATTATAGGCAAGGATAGTGTTCGGATGAATCACCCATCCTTTTTGAAGAAGATAATCAATTTTATAACGAGCAACATTATGGACTGCCTGGTCTAACTCTGTTTCTGCCAATGCTCTTACCTGTGCAGCTTCTTTGTATTCTCGTGTTGGCTCAGCAAAATCTGCAACATATATCAATTTTGCTGTTAATCCCATTGATGCATTACCTGTTGTGTGGTTTCGAATCGCCTCAAGAATCTCTAAATCGGTTATGTCGAATAATTCAATTGCGTACTTTACGCCGACAATCGCGTGTAATAACGCTGGCATTATCTTCTCAATCGGGTCAAGTTCTATTTCACAGTATGCTGCCGCGTTATACAGCTGATCGTCACTCATCCATTTTACGACATCATGCAATAGGGCTGCTAAATTTGTTTTCCATACATTGGCGTTATGGCATCGTGCTAATGCTACTGCCGTCTCTTGAACGGAAAGGACGTGGGCATAACGTTCCGGGGCAAGTTTTTCCGAAAGATAACGCTGAATTTCTATCGATTTTGGGTGCTCTCTGAGTTCTTGTAATGTAGAAAACGATGATTCCGAATTTTTGTTTATTGAAAAAGATTCACTCAATGTCATGCCTATCTTCTTTTATATTGCGCCTTATTAAGACAAAACCCAATAGAATTTGCCAAATTAGATAATATCCAACTATTTAGTCTCTACCTCATCACCAAGTAACCTTGCAAGTGTTTCTTCCTGAAATTCGGAAAGGATTTGACGTTCTGTTTCTGTTTCTAGTAGCGGTGTGCTAACACGGTATTCCTCATTGAGCCATTTCCCTAAATCAATTGATTTGCACCGTTTGCTACAAAACGGAAAATTTGGGGGTAAAGGCTCATCTTTTATATATATAAATTCATAAGTGGTTTTGCAGAGACTACATTTCAGTTTCATATTAACTCCTTTCAACTAATTGGTCTATAGCGGCAGAATTTCATGCTACTTATCGCTAACAACCCACACATAAAGCTAATATCTAATAACCCTCTTACCGGTATAACCGATGTTTGTTAATATAAGTGGTGACTGATTCAGGAACAAGGTAACGGATAGAAATGTTGTTCCGAACACGTTCACGGATCTCGGTTGCCGATATATCAGATCCAGTTATCCGAAATGTTACAACACGATTACGGATTTCGAGAGGAACACTTTCTAAGTTGTAATTGGGGCGTGTTGTAACGATCATTGTACACTGTGCCAAGACATCGTTAAAGTCTTTCCAAATTTTATACTCAATTAACGAATCCGCGCCGATAATCCATGCAAGTTCTGTCTTTTTTCCATAAAAAAGTTGCAAAGCTTTTATTGTCTGAATTGTATATGAGGGACCAGCTCGATCTAATTCAATTCGAGATACCTCAAAATATGGATTATTTGCCGTCGCCAACAGGACCATCTGGTATCTGTGCTCAGCGGGAACCATATCAGGTTGTGATTTATGGGGCGGGCGGGCAGCGGGAACAAATAAGATTTTGTCGTAACCTAAGCCCTCACGCACCTGCTCGGCACTCAGCAAATGCGCGTAATGGATCGGGTTAAAAGTTCCTCCCATGATAGCGATTTTCATCTGCTTCTTTTTACGTATGAGAATCAAAAGATGTATAAACCATCTTCAAAATTATAGATTAGAATGTGTCTTGAAATAGGCACACTTGAACAGATATATCCGATATGAAACTAATTACTCTCATTTTTAATTATACCTATATCTACAACATAAATCAAGCAAATTCTTAAGTGTATAGAATTATAACACATGAACACATGCGATTTTTCTGATATTCTATAATTCACCATAAAAAATTGGCACAATTCTTGCTACACGTATAATATAAATATAGAGGTAACCTAATGTCGGAAACGCATGTCCCAGTTTTACGCAATGAAGTGCTCGATTTTCTCAAACCGAAACCAGAAGGCATTTATGTAGATGCCACAATCGGATTAGGAGGACACAGTCTCAGCATTTTAAAAGAATCACATCCTACGGGTAGGTTGATCGGCATTGACATGGATGAGAATGCGCTCGCTGTCGCGGACAAAAGGTTACAAACTTTTAAAGAACGGTTTACTTTAATTCATGGGAACTTTGCACAACTTCAACAATTATTGGAAACACATCGGATCAACGAAGTAGATGGTGTATTGATGGACCTTGGTGTGTCCTCACTACAATTAGGGACACCGAACAGAGGATTTAGTTTTCAGCATTTGGGACCTCTGGATATGCGGATGGATGTGCGGATGGATACATCCGCAGCAAAGATTGTTAACGAAAGCCCGCCCGACAAACTGATGAAAATATTCAAGGAATATGGCGAGGAACGTTATGCAAAACGGATTGTTCGACATATCGTAGTGGCACGATCAGAAAAACCGATAACATCAACACTGCAACTTGCCGAAATCGTTATGGGTGCCTACTCGACGAAAGCAAAACAGAGCAAAACATCCAAACTACATGCCCATAGAAGGAGACAAATCCATCCCGCGACCCGAGTTTTTCAGGCATTGCGAATTGAGGTTAATGCTGAACTGGACAATCTTGTACTTGGCTTAGAGTCTGTTGTCTCTGTGTTGAAACCGGGGGGATGTATATGTGTTATAAGTTTTCATTCACTTGAAGATCGCATAGTAAAGCGTCAATTTCGACAGTTCGCAAAAACGTGTATCTGTCCACCGAAAATACCTGTCTGTATCTGTGAACATAAACAGGTTCTGCAGGTTGTAACAAATAGACCTATTTTACCATCTACAAGTGAGATTGAGGCAAATCCACGTGCGCGGAGCGCGAAGTTACGAGTAGCAATCAGAGTATAGTTTAAACAGTTTTGACCTGAAAAGTGTATCTTAAATTTAATATTTAACGTATAAATTATAAAATGCAGAATCCAAATACTTATTCAACTTTATTTTCTAAAGAAAAACCAGAGTCGAAACCGAAAGTTGCAATGTTTTTTGTGTATCTTGTTTTGGGATTATCTTTATGCGTTTTTGGGACAAGCATTTGGTTTTCATCGTATGCGAAAAAGGTTTACCTACAACGTAGACCGCTATTTGTAACGGAGGCGGATAAAATTAAGTATGAAATTCATAAACTTGAATTAGAAGAAAATACATTAACTGATGTTGAAAGGGTCCGCTCACTCATTAGAGAATTAGGATTAGTTGAACACACAAGAAAATCAATAGAACTCCGAGATAGATAGTGTCTGTCAACTTCTAAAAGTTTGCTTTACAAGTAATTTGATACGGACTATACATTTTGCCATAGTATGCCAGAAAGACATAATAAGATTATGAAAAATAACAGTTCTCTCTCGATTCGTAGACTCGTTTTCACGCTAATAGTCTTGCAATTAGGCTTCTTAGTGTTGATAGGTAAGCTCTTTATGCTGCAATACCCTGATGATGATGCATTGATGGCATCACGCCAAGATTGGCGTTTTCGGGGAAAACATGAGGTCAAACGCGGCAAAATTCTGGATCGGCACGGCAGAGTGTTAGGTACTAGCCAAGACCAACTTGCGGTTAGTGCAGACCCCAAAACCTTCAACAGGAAATCTAACGCGTATATTGTCGCGACCGAATTAGCACCTTTATTGGATAGCCCTAAATCGGAACTATTAGCACAGTTAAAACGGAAGCGAAATGGGGAATACGTCGAATTTGTCTGGCTTAAAAAGGGTATTGACTATGAAAGGTTAGATGCAATCCGAAACATTACCGAAAAATATAGAGGCCTCCGAATTGAGGTTGAACCGAAACGGGTATATCCAAAAAAGACTCTTGCATCACAAGTTATCGGTTACCTTAACGATTTAAATGTGGGTGAAGGGATTGAATATCAGTACAACACGTATCTGCAAAATTTACATTCACCACAACCACAGAGAAGTGCAGAAATGATTTCCGTATCTCTTCAAGCACGACCAGCAACCGAAGCGCTTGGAAACAGTGGATGTAACATCATTCTAACGCTTGATGAAATTATTCAAGACATTGCCGAAAAAGAACTGGCACAAGGGTGTAAAGATTGGAATGCCCCCAAAGGAACTGCTATTGTTCTGGCAGTAGAAACTTCAGAGATATTAGCAATGGCAAGTTATCCTACTTATGACATTAATGACCAAACGAATGCGTCTGAAGAAGCAAAGCGGAATCTCGGCATCTGGTACCTGTTTGAACCAGGGTCCATTTTCAAAATTGTCGCCGCCTCCGCAGTTTTAAATGAAGGTATTATGACACCCCAATCGCCCGTTTTCTGTCATAATGGGAGGTACCGGCTCAGTAATCGGCGTGTTATCAAAGATGTTTCCGCAAAAGGATATTTGCCACTTGAACAGGTAATCCAAAAATCAAGTAACATCGGCATGATAAAAATTGTTCAGCGGTTAGGACCTGAACTATTCCAAACGTATGTGGATAAGTACGGTTTCGGGAAAAAAACTGGTGTTGATCTCCCTTATGAACAGGAAGGCAACTTATATGCACTGCGGCACTGGAACATAAATTCCCTCGGATCTGTTCCGTTCGGTCAAGGCATATCAGTTACACCTTTACAGATGGTGAACGCTTTGGCTGTTATCGCCAATGGTGGGACGCTGCACCGCCCTTATATCACTAAAGAAATTCGAGACGCACGCGGAAACCTTATCAAAAGGAACTATCCTACTGAGATTAGGCGCGTTTTGCGACCGGAAATTGCCAAACGGCTGACAGATATTCTTGTCGGGGTGGTTGAAAAAGGAAGCGGTAGGAGAGCCAAAATAGAAGGCGTTAGTATCGCTGGCAAAACTGGAACTGCGCAAAAAGCTGAAAGGGGTAAAGGTTATGCTGCTGGTAAAGAGGTAATGTCTTTTATGGGGTTTCTTCCCGCCGACGCTCCTAAAATCGCCATTATTGTCACGATTGATGAACCTACTGGGGCAAGATTTAGTGGTCAGATTGCAGCACCCGTTTTCAAGCGGATTGCAGAGCAAACTCTAAAACATATTGAACAGACACATTTTTTCCACTCTCGCCCAACACGAAGAAGCACCTCGGACCGTAGATATGCTAAAGGAAACAAAACGAATAGGACAGTTAGTACACAATCATTAAATAAAAACAACACTTCTTTCATCAAAAATCGCTCCAACACTAAGGTAAACTCTGACAACACTTATGTGAGAAAGGGAGGGGGTTATGAAACTCCAAAACCTTTTGGACAGAATTGAAGTCACTGAAATGATCGGTGACCGAAATTTGGAAGTTGTTGGTGTTGTTAGCGACCACCGGAAAATCAAACCAGGATATGCCTTTGTTTGTTATCAAGGACTCAATGTTGATGGGCATTCCTTTATTAAGGGTGCTATTAAAAACGGCGCAAAAGCAATTATATCTGAAAAACGGATTTCTAAGTTGCCGCGCGATGTAACTTGCGTAGTTACCCCCAATGGGCGCAGCGCACAAGCCTTATGTGCTGGCAATTGGTTCGAGAATCCCGCTAAACGACTAAAACTAATTGGCATTACTGGCACAAACGGAAAAACATCTACCGCACATCTAACATACGGAATCCTCAAAGCACATGGGTTGAAAACTGCTGTCTTAGGAACAGTCGGACATACATTTGATGCGCAAGATTCAACATCAAACGGGAAACACCCATCCAAAATTGAAATTCCTGCCCTTTTGACAACACCCGACGCATTTCAACTCCATGCCATGTTAAAGCAAATTGCTGATGCTGGCATAGAATATGTTGTCATGGAAACCTCTTCGCAAGGACTCGCACAACACCGATTAGCTGGACTTACCTACGACACTGCTGCCTTTACGAACTTGACACAGGATCATCTGGACTATCACGGCACAATGGAAAATTATCTCGCTGCGAAATTGATGTTATTTGAGCAGTTAAGCCCTGATGGTGTAGCAATTTTGAACGCCGATTCCTCCACCACGGCTCGTATCGTTGAACACATGTCTCACGGACACATCCTAAATTATGGACTCGAGAAAGAAGCCGATTTAGAGGCACAAGACGTAGAAATTTCGCTCAAACATTTAGCGTTTACAGCAGTCCAGAGATGGAACCACCCCAGCAATACTTCCGCTCCATCGTACAGAGAGATCAAGGCAAAGATTCGCTTACTTGGAGCATATAATATTTATAATGCCCTCGCTGCAATTGGGATAGGACTCCGTTATAACTGCAGCACAGCCGCTATTCAAGAAGGACTTGCTACGACAGTTGTCCCCGGCCGTTTTGAACGTGTTATCCCACATGGGAAACATGGCGAAGACTTTGCGGTTATCGTAGATTATGCACATACCCCCGATGGCTTGGAAAATGTCTTATCCGCGGCCCGTGGGATTACAGAAGGAAGGTTAATCTCTGTATTTGGCTGCGGTGGTGACCGGGATAGGGGAAAACGTCCAAAAATGGGCGCAATTTCCACTCAACTTGCAGATATGAGCGTAATTACTTCTGACAATCCCCGCACGGAAAATCCTGATGAAATCATATCAGAAATTGTGTCAAATTTACCACATGATGCAGCATATCTGTGTATTGCAGAGAGACGCGAGGCAATTCGATACGCCATCATGGATGCACATCCGGGGGATATCGTCGTGATTGCCGGTAAAGGACATGAAAATTATCAAGAGATTCACGGAAAACGATTTCCATTTGATGACCGTGAAGTGGCATCAGAAATACTTCAACATTTACCTGTGCAATCGCAGCAGCTAACTGTGCCATAAATAAAAAGTACTTGCAGCAAAAAAGCTGAAACCTAACAAAACTTAAAATAGACATCGGGCATGCAGTCAGTTAAATTCCTAAAAATTAATAATCTGAAAATTGCTTATCAGGCTGAAGGAACTGGCGCCCCCGTTGTTCTCCTACACGGTTGGGGTGCTGAAGCAAATAGTTTTAAACCTGTTTTTGATTGGTTATCCCGTTCTTACCAAGTATATGCGCTTGATCTTCCCGGATTCGGACTAAGCGAGATGCCCTCAACAGCATGGGATGCTTCCGACTACGCCAAATTTCTCTCAGCATTTTTCCACAAACTTAACATTGACAAAGCACATCTGATTGGACACTCTTATGGCGGAAGAATTTCAATAGTGATGGCTGCCGAAGAACCGGAAAAAGTTGATAAATTGATCTTAGTAGATAGTGCAGGTATCATACCGCCCCGAACTGTGAAGTACTATATACGAGTCAGTATTGCCAAAATCGGACGTTTGATAAGATGTTGTGGCACTCTCGGCAACAGATTGGCAGACAGTATATCACAGCGGGTAGGTTCGAAAGATTATCAGAAAGCAGGTCCGATGAGAGCAACGTTGGTGAAATCCGTTAATCAAAATCTGCGTCCACTATTGTCGAAGATACAAGCATCTACGTTGTTGATTTGGGGAGAAAACGATACTGACACACCTATATCTTTTGGCAAGATCATGGAAAAGGAGATACCTGATGCAGGATTAGTTATCCTCAAGGATGCAGGGCATTTCTCGTACCTTGACCAGCTGCCGCAGTTTTGCGAAATTGTGGCAAACTTTTTAGTATGAATTACTGCAACCGATGGTAAGTTTGGTCGTATAAAAAATACAACTGAAGATGAAACATTAGATTTTGTAGCTGCACACCTTGGATTACACATGATAGCTCAATGAATAATGTCGTTGCTAATATGTTTTGCAGCAACACAATTCATTGTGTTTTTGGTACCTACTGCTCGCTACATAAGAAAACAGTATACGATAGATTATACACAAATAAAAATGGTTAATGATTTATTTTTTTATGGTCTGGTTGTTGTATGTTTTGTAAGAGCCGTCATTAGGACAACCAGCGGATTACATATATTACAGCTTGATGGGTATAAACCGCTACGATTTCTAAAGTGGCTTTCGACACACATTAGACACTGTTTTGAAATCATAGAGATTATTGTTGTCGCCGGTTTACTGACAAGTGTTTCTATTTTTTCATATATTCAGAAGACCAATTGGTTTTTTTCAGCGTTTTGTCTCGCCTGGACAGCATTCCAAGTTTATAAGATTGTCCGGCGTAAGAAAGCTGCAGCGAAAAAACCGCTGGTTTACACTGCCCGCGCAAAACGACTCTTTGGATTGGCACTTACGCTACTTGTTGTCAGTGCAGCTTTACTTGTCGGATTCGTAACAGAAAATCGGTGGCGGATCACTGTTTTTCTGTTTAGTGAACTCACAGTACCGCTACTCGTTATGAGCAGCTTTTTAATTTGGCCTTTAGAGCAATTCATAAACGGTATGTATTTACGCGACGCAAGAAAACGTATCGCAACCCTTCAACCGAAAATCATCGGAATTACAGGTAGCTATGGCAAAACAAGCACTAAATATATTCTCCACCAGATTTTATCGCAAAAATATAACACGTTAATGACCCCAGATAGTTATAATACACCGATGGGAATTTGTAAGGTTATCAGAGGCGACTTATTACCGAAACATGAGTATTTTATCGTCGAAATGGGAGCCTATAAACGCGGCGATATCCGCCAACTCTGCCATCTTGCGCCACCGGAGATAGGAATTCTCACTGCTGTTGGCCCCCAACATTTAGAGCGATTTAAAAGTATTGAAAACACTGCCCGCGCAAAGTACGAGTTAATCGAAGCGTTACCCGCGAATGGACTCGCAGTTATTAATACTGACAATGAAATTTGTGCAGCATTGGCAGATAAAACCAACAGTGTTCCTGTGATAAGATACGGCGTAGAAGCAAATGGAGTAGAAAATGCGTCTTTAAGGTTAAAAGCACGCAATATTAAACAGAGTAATAAAGGACTTACTTTTACTGTGACGGATGAGGTGGCAGGCACAGCTGAAATCACTACCCGACTTCTGGGAAGGCATAACGCATCAAACATCCTTGCGGCTATCGGTGTTTCACTGCAATGTGGGATGACATTGAATGAAATTCAAGATGCTCTTGAAGCATTAGAACCCGTACCACACCGTTTGCAGCTAATAGCTGGTGGCACAGGTGTAACTGTGATTGACGATAGTTTCAACGCCAATCCTGAAGGAGCAAAAGCAGCACTTGAGGTGCTTTCTGACTTTGTGAGCGATAAAAACAGTAAAAAGGTACTGGTTACGCCAGGAATGGTTGAACTGGGCGAACGCGAATACGATGAAAACAAACAGTTCGGTTCAGAAGCAGCTAAGGTGTGCGACTTCGTTATCCTTGTTGGTTCGGTTAGAACAACACCAATTTTAGATGGACTCAAAACTGCAAACTACCCTGAACAACAGATTTATGTTGCAAAGGACCTTGCTGAAGCCCAGCAACAACTTGAAAAACGTTTGAAATCGGGTGATGTGGTCCTTTTTGAAAACGATTTGCCGGATAATTACAATGAAGCTGTTTAACACACCAAATGAAATAAAATCGAGAATCTTGTCGTAATAATTAATAACAAATTCTGCAGAAATCAGAATGTTGGGTTTTCAACATATAACACGAACAGCATCTTTATCGTATCGCAGGTGACAATATATATGCTCTGTAAAGGAAAATGAACATGAACGTAGCACTCATATTCGGTGGTCGATCGCCTGAACATGAAGTATCCATCATTACTGCTCATCAGGTTAACGCTGCTTTGGCAGAAACGTATGATGTTACCCCTATTTATATAACAAAAGAGGGGACCTGGTTAACAGATGATAAATTCAAGGAACTAAGCACATTTGCCGAAGGAAACTTACCTCGCGCCGCTGATTTTGACACGGTTAGCGTTGAATTTGGAACGCGCGCAAAATTTAGTGCTATACCAAAACGCGGTGGTTTGTTCAGTAAAAAAAGGGAGCTTCCTATTGATGTTGTCTTTCCCGCGATTCATGGTGTGCATGGTGAAGACGGTTCTCTCCAGGGACTTCTTGAACTGATGGATGTCCCTTACGTCGGCGCAGGGGTTGTCGGGGCTGGTGTTGGCATGGATAAGGTCATGATGAAAGCCATTCTCAGCGAAAACGGACTCCCTATTCTCCCTTATGTCCCGTTCACAAAACACGATTGGGATGTAGCGAGTGCTGATATTCTTAAAGTAATTCAAGAAAAGATAGCTTATCCGGTGTTCGTTAAACCAGCAATCAGCGGGTCAAGTATTGGTGTTAGTCGAGCAAAAGACGAGGAGGAACTTCGGGATGCAATTGAACTCGCGTGCCGCTACTGCCGCCGTGTCGTTGTTGAACAAGGTATTGAAGAAGGTTATGAAATAAATTGCTCAGTGATCGGCACACACACGCCGACCCCTTCAGTCTGCGAACAACCGATTACCAGTACAGATTTCCTCAGCTTTGATGATAAATATATTCATGAAAATTCAGAAACGGAATCTGATTCTGATGATTTACCTGGATCAGATGTTGCTTCTGGAATGGCGGGGGCCGAACGTAAAATTCCTGCACCTATTCCAGAGGAATTGACGTTACATATTCAAAACCTTGCCACTGTGGCTTTTCAAGTGCTTGACTGTGCGGGTATTGCCCGAATAGATTTTTTGGTAAGCAGCGAAGAACAGGTATACGTGAATGAAATCAACACAATACCCGGATCTTTTAGTTTTTACTTATGGGAACCGGTCGGGGTTTCATTTCCAGAATTAGTGACGCAATTGGTTGACCTTGCATTGGAGACACACAAGGAGAAAAATCGCTTAATCTATTCTTACGCAACAAACTTGTTAAGCCAGGCGGGGGCAAGTTTTGCAAAGTTAAAAACTGATTAACCATCAGAAAAATCTGAGTAAATTCTGACAGACCGCTTTTAAACGGGTGGGCATCGTAGCCGCATTCAATTATGCCTCAGCAAGAATATTGTCACCTCAGAAGTTAAAAAAGAAGCATTGAAATGTTTTATCATCTATTTTATCAAAGCCTTGTTGACATTTTTGAACCCTTTAATATTTTTAGCTCGATTCCTTTCCGTGCCGTTTATGGAACAGCAACGGCTCTCGTAATTTCGCTCGTTTTAGGGCCTTTTATGATAAAGCGCCTGAAACAGTTGCGAATCGGTGAACATATTCAAGAAGAGGTAGAAAAAGCACAGCAATACAACGAAGATCAAAGCAAAGCTGGCACGCCAACAATGGGCGGTATTCTTATCATTGTAGCGGTACTTGTGTCTGTTATTTTTTGGGCACGGCTTGATCAACCTTATATCTACCTGATGATCTTTACAACACTATGGTTTGGTGGACTCGGTTTTTTAGATGATATGTTCAAAATTAGCAGAAAGCAGTCGCTCGGTCTCCGAGGTTGGCAGAAACTCGTGCTGCAAACCATCGGTGCTGTGGCAATTGCATGCTATCTATACCAATGGGGACCTGCTGAAGCAAATGATGCGGCAACTCGCACTGCTCTGCATCTACCATTTTTCAAAAATATACAACCCAATTTAGGAATTTTCTTTATCCCATTTGCCACCTTAGTGATTGTTGGCTCGTCAAATGCTGTGAATCTAACCGACGGTATGGATGGTTTAGCAATTGGATGTACGTTATTCGTAGCAGGGACGATTGGTGCATTGGGATATATGGTAAGTCATATTGATATAGCAAATCATCTAAAACTTTTTCATCTTCCTGTCGGAGGAGAAGTTACCGCGATTTTCTGTGCATCCTTAGTCGGAGCAGGATTAGGGTTTCTGTGGTACAATGGGCACCCCGCACAACTATTCATGGGAGATACCGGTTCTTTACCGCTTGGTGCAACGCTCGGAACGTGTGCGCTTTTAATAAAACAAGAATTTCTTCTTATTATCGTTGGTGGTATTTTTGTGGTAGAAGTGTTATCGGTTATCATACAGGTTTGGTCCTATAGAACTTTTGGAAAACGGGTTATCAAGATGTCCCCACTCCATTACCATTTCCTACTTTCGGGGTGGAAAGAATCAAAAGTGGTTATACGTTTTTGGATTGTTGCACTTATCTTAATGTTGATAGCCTTAAGTACGCTAAAATTGGGATAAGTATGTATGCTGCGCAAGATGTTCATATTTCAAATTCTACGGTTGAGGTAAGTGTTTGAAGTGTCGAAATTTAAATTGCTTTTCGGGAAAACGAATCACCGTTTTTGGAGCGAATCGAAGTGGCATAGCAATTGCACAGTTAATGCATAACTGTGGTGCAAATATAGCCCTTACAGACGCACGCGATAGAGAGGTATTGTCTGCCGCAATTGATCAGCTGGATGGGATACCGGTTGAATACCACCTCGGCGGTCATGAAGAATCTTGTATTGCTGATGCCGAATTAATCGTTATTTCACCCGGGGTACCCTTAGACATCCCGATTTTAATTGAGGCGAAAAATAGAAGTATTCCCATTTTAGGAGAATTAGAAATTTCGGCAAGCCTTTGTGAGGCACAAATCGTAGCAATTACAGGTACAAAAGGCAAGTCCACAACAACTCTTTTGACTGCGGCAATTTTAGAAGCGGGCAACATGTTTTCTAATGTGGTAGTGGCAGGAAATATTGGTGTGCCGTTAGCAAGTAAAGTAACAACATTAACCGATAAGGATATTGTAGTCGTAGAAACAAGTAGTTTCCAATTGGAGAGTACTGTCACTTTTCGGCCAGTAGTAAGTGTCGTATTGAATTTTTCTCGTGATCATCTTGATCGCCATGGGACGATGGAAGCATATTTCAATGCGAAACGAAAAATATGTGCCAACCAGACAAGTTCAGAATGGATAGTTCTAAATGCCCGTGATGCAACTGTAAAAAGTCTTGAGCGAGACACTACAGCGAAAAAAGCATATTTCACAGACGATTTTTCTAATATAAATGAAGACTTAAAATTAGGCAGTGAAACAGTAACACGACTGCAAAGCAAAGCGAACAATATCGGTATTTACACTTACAAAGACAAACAAGAACATTGGATTTGTAATATTGCAGATATACCGTTGTCGGGGGCACATAATGTCCGCAACGTACTTGCAGCTGTAGTTATTGGAACAATCTTCGGTGTAACGCCTACGAGTATGCGTCAAGCTATTCTCAAATTTAACCGGACGCATCCGGCTTTTGAACACGCTTTTGAAAAAGTTGGGACTATCAACGGTGTAGATTATATAAACGATTCTAAAGCTACAAACGTCATAGCAACATGCGCTGCCCTTGAATCAATTAAAGAAACAACGGATTCCGGTGAAGATACAAAGCGAGTTTTCTTAATCGTAGGTGGATTGGATAAAGGAAACGACTACGGACCTCTAATTGAACTTGTTTGCACCAAAGTAAAAAGTTTAGTGCTACTCGGAGAACATACGCGAAACATAAAAAAAGCATTTGCCGGTTGTGCGGATATGTATCGGACTTCAACAATGGAAGGGGCAGTTGATTTTTCATATACACATGCTAAACAAGGAGATGTCGTCCTATTGTCACCAGCAAACGCGAGTTTTGATATGTACAAAGATTATAAAGAACGCGGAGAGGCGTTTAAAAACGCAGTAAATTCGTTGGAATTGAGTTAACTTGCTTGGTTTCGAATTCATTAAAACATATCAGCGACTTATGCAAAATCATAACACTCTTAATTATACTAATCCTACTGTTTTTTCTGCTGATCGGAAGCAGACTCAAATTACGGGTTTTGGCAGAGTAGACATCGTCCTGCTTGTTGTTACGCTCTACTTGGTTGGAGTAGGTATCTCGATGGTTTATAGTGCTGGGCATGTCCTGTCCGTCAAACAGTATGGACACAGTTACCATTACTTAAAAATCCAAGCAATTGCTTGTGTGATAGGTTTAGTCGGAATGGGTATTGTCTCGTATGTTCCGTATCGGTTTTATGAGAAGTATAGTAACGCCCTGCTATTTTTGGCTTTTGGTCTGCTGATATTGGTTTTTACACCTTTAGGCACTAGTGTGCAAGGAGCTGCAGGCGGTAGATTTAACCGATGGATCTCCGTAGCTGGTGTCCAATTCCAACCGGTAGAGTTTGCAAAGATCGCCCTGATTATTCACACGGCGCATTTCTTAGCACGAAACCCGGAACGCATTAAAAGCCTTTTCAATGGGGTCTTACCTAACATCCTAATTATCGGGTTGATGTTCGGTTTAGTAGCAATACAACCGGATTTCGGTTCAGCGGTCCTTTTAGCTGCGACAGCAGGCAGTCTTCTTTTTATTGGCGGAATTCGTTTATCGCACACATTTATGTTAATAGGAGTTGGAGTGGTATTATTGGCGACCTTTATCATCAGTGATCCGTACCGATTAACTCGTTTAACTGATTATTGGACATCCTTGCAATCCCCGGAAGCTACCAGTTTTCAGCTGGGACGTTCATTTGATGCGCTTAAATGGGGCGGTTTGTTTGGAGTCGGAATTGTTGACAGCGTTGCTAAAATAAATTATTTGCCTTATCCACACACGGATTTTATTTTTGCAGTCCTGGGTGAAGAGTTCGGATTTGTCGGTACAGCAAAGGTGACAATCATTTTTATGATATTTATTTGGCGTGGAATTTCAATCGCAAGACGTACGGAAAATCGGTTTGGCGGGCTTTTTGCGACCGGACTTACGATAATAATCGGGCTGCAGGCATTTATTAATATTGGTGTTGTAACAGGCTTACTACCAACAAAAGGTATTACTCTTCCATTTCTCAGTTATGGTGGTTCATCTCTCGTAATCAGTTTGATAAGTGTTGGTATGCTTTTGAACATTTCTCGAAGTACCACACGGTCATCTCCAAAAACAGTGAAATAAGATAGTGTGAAAAAGCAAAAAGCACCACAGAAACGGCAAGACGTTGCCAGCGATAATACTAATCGTGAAGATAACCGGAAGCGGTTTGTCCTCGCCGGAGGTGGAACAGGTGGACATATCTACCCTGCCATTGGTATTGCGCAAGCCCTTCAACGCCTCAATTCAGAAATAGACATTGTTTTTATGGGTGGGCATGATCGTTTAGAAGCAACACTTGTTCCGCAACAAGGTTTTCGGTTTTACCCTATTTCCGTAGAAGGATTCCCGCGCCGCCTGACATGGAAGTGGTTGCCAGTTATTGGAAAAGTTTGCCAAGGGTTCGGGCAGTCGTTGCAGTATTTGAGACAATTCAAACCGGATGTCGTTATTGGTACAGGTGGATATGTCTCTGGACCTGTTCTCTTTGCTGCTTTGATGCTGGGTATCCCGATAGCGATCCAGGAACAGAATGTGTCCCCCGGTTTGACGAACAGTATTCTTGCACGTTTTGCAAAAGCGGCATACCTTGCATTGCCACCGGACACACAACGATTTCCTAATCATATTGTGGAAGTAACAGGTAACCCGATTCGCCTTGGAATAACAAAATACCCGCATAACACCGAAACTTACCAAAAATTTGGTTTATGCGCAAAACATAAAACTGTGTTCGTTATGGGAGGTAGCCAAGGTGCTCGTGCTGTTAATGAGGTAATGATAGAAGTAAGTCCCTTAATAGCCGAATTTGCTACATCTCCCATCTCAGAAACAGAAAGTTCGGTTGATCTTGATAATTCAAGCACAGAACGCCTTCAAATTATACATCAAACGGGAAAAACAGATGCGGAGCGGGTACAAGCAGCTTACACAAAACACGGAATACCACATCATGTTCAACCGTTTTTTGATCAGGTTGAAGAAATATATAGTATCGCCGATGTGATGATTTGTAGAGCAGGAGGTATGACAGTCTCTGAAGTGACAGCATGTGGTATTCCTGCAATCTTTATTCCGCTACCTGCTGCCATAGGTAATAATCAAGTTCGCAATGCAGAAACAGTTGCTAATACGGGAGCTGCTGTCGTCCTTGAACAGGAAAAATTAACACCAGAAGCTCTTGCGGAAGAATTAATTCGTATCATTACAAATGAAAAAATATCTCAACAAATGAAAGTAGCAAGCCAGAATCTTGGTCGTCCGTACGCGAGTGATTCGATTGCCAAGTCAATTTTTAGACTTGCATCTCCTTAGTTAATTCAATGTGCGTTCTTTAGCGATGCCCATCAATTTTCTGCGTCAGTCCTATTCAATTTAGATTTTGTACTGGAGATTAGCGTTGTTTGGAAAAACACAACATATTCATATTATAGGTATAGGCGGAGCAGGGTTGAGCGGAATTGCAGAGGTTCTTCTTGATCTCGGTTTTGATGTCACAGGTTCAGACATTAAAAAAACACCGACTACGGAACATCTTAAGTCATGTGGTGCGAAAATTTGGTATGGTCATGCCGCTTCGCAAATTAATGGAGCAGACGTAGTGGTCATGTCGCCAGCCATTCCGGAGGACAATCCGGAACTACAAGCTGCAATGTTTGCCAAAATCCCTATTATCCGGGGAGCAGAAATGTTGAATGAGATCACACGTATGCGGTATAGTATTGCTGTTAGCGGCACGCACGGAAAAACAACAACGACAGCCATGACAGCCGCTGTGTTAGCATCACTCGACCCAACTGTTGTTGTTGGCGGCAAATTAGTCAATGGTAGTAACGCACGCAGTGGACACGGCGATGTTATGGTGATAGAAGCAGATGAGGCATACGGTTCAATCGATATGTTTTATCCGACTATTGCTGTTGTTACCTCCGTTGATGCCGATCATTTGGATTATTACGATAGCGTGGAAGAGATTGGAAATACATTTCTAACTTTTATCAACAAAGTGCCTTTTTATGGAACTGCTGTTTTGTGTCTTGATCAAGAAAATATCCAGAAACTCATTCCAGAGGTGGATAAAAAATTCGTGACTTACGGACTTGACACACGGGCAGACTTAATTGCTGAGGAAATTGAGATTGACGGCCCCACCTCTCACTATCAAGTTCGGAACTATGGAGAATTGTGTGGCAAAGTGCATCTTAAGATGCCAGGACGGCACAACATTTCAAACTCTTTAGCTGCAATAGCTGTCGGGCTTGAATTAGAAATTCCGTTCGACAAGATTCAAAATGCTCTTGAATCTTTTCAAGGTGTGCACCGTCGATTCGAAGTCTTGGGAACTGTTAATGATATAGTAGTTGTTGACGATTATGCACACAACCCTGCCAAATTAATGGCAGCGCTCCGAGGTGCCAGAGAAGGTTACAATCGACGAATTGTAGCTGTTTTCCAACCGCATAGATACGCACGAGTGCGAGACCTTGCTGACGAGTTTTCTCGATCTTTTTACCAAGCAGATGTTTTGATTGTTACGTCAATCTATGGAGCTGGTGAAGAACCGATAGAGAATATAACGGGTGAAAACTTAGCCAGTGCAATAGAAGCGCATGGACATCCGAATGTAATTTACGTACCTGATATGGATGAAGTGGTTGACCATTTAACGGAAATTACGCAACCAAATGATTTAATCATTACTCTCGGTGCAGGTGATATAGTAAATGTAGGGCATAAATTTTTAAGTAAGTGCGGATAGAAAATAGGTTAAAATACAATGAAATTTCAAAGAAAACGCAAACAGGGTAAAGACGGTCCCTCCCATCCAATTTTCAGACCAAAACGGATTCACACTTCAAGATACCGTGCCCGCCGCCTGATCATGTTTGGAACTTTGATTATCACTTTACTGTTTTTAGCTAAAATCTTCCTCGGATTTTTCGATTTTGAACACGTACAAGTGTCTATAGCACTTTTGGGTAATTCTCACTATACGGAGGGGCAAATTTACGATGTGTTAGGGGACAACCTTGATAATATCGTCACAGATTCCGAAACACAAACTGTTGCGTATCTGAAGGAAAATCTGAGTTATATTAAGGATGCTGACGTTTCCAAAAGTTTTGTAAAACGTCAGTTGACTATTGAAGTCACTGAGCGTGAACCGTTTGTACGGCTAAACTATATCTTATTAGAATCAGCAAAATCAAAAAAGGCACCTCAAGAAAAAACGAGAAGAAAAAACACAGATAATTTCTTTTTGATAGACGAAGCAGGTTATGTGTTAGAATCTATTACACCGGAAAAATATAACCACTTGCGACTGATTTTGGATGAAGGGGGACAAGAACCCGAAGTTGGCAAACAGATTCGAACAGGAACTACACAACTCAGCCTTCACATCTTGAAACAAGCCATTTTGCGAGAACCCGACCTATCCAAATTTCTAAAGACAATTGACGCGCGAGTTTCGCAGCAAATAAAAATTGGCATAGAAAATTTACCCGTGCCGGCGTGGATTGCAGCAGATTCAATTGAAAGCGGACTTCATCATGTTGGGTTGTTTGTCCGACAACAAGGACTCCTTATCCTTCAGAGGGAAAGGCAAATGTTACAAAAAAACCGTGTAGGCAAAAAGGATTTCCTCTTGCCAGAAAAATTTACGTATTTGGATGCACGATATGAAGATACACTTTATTTAGGAGGGAATAGCAGATAAATGGCAAAAGGAACCATTATCACCGGATTAGATATCGGTTCAAGTAAGATCTCGGTTGTAGTATGCCACACCTTGCCGAGTTTGGATGGCCAAATGGAAATTATTGGTGTCGGCAACGCAGACTCAAAGGGTTTACGAAGAGGTGTTGTTGTTGACATCAATCTCACTGCAGAAGCAATTCGTGAGGCGATTTCCGAGGCAGAACTCATGGCAGGTATAAACATAGAATCGATATGTTTAAATGTTTCAGGTGAGCATGTCGTTGGACAAACGTCGCGCGGTGTGGTAACTGTAAAAAATACTGCACAAATCACAAAGGATGATGTAAATCGAGCAGTACAGTCGGCAAGAACAATTGCTGCTATCCCTGAGGGGCATGACATTCTGCACGTGATTGAGCAAAACTTTGTTATTGATATGGACATGCGGACCAAGGAACCGATTGGAATGTCAGGGTCGCGTTTAGAAGCAAACGCATATATAATCACTGGCAGCACAAGCGGGATACAAAGCCTGTTAAATAGCGTTGAAAGTGCAGAAATTCCGAGTGTGGAAACACTTGCTGTTGCCCCAGTCGCATCAGCAAAATCTATCCTCCAGAGAGACGAACGTGAAGTAGGAATCGCGCTGGCAGATATCGGAGACCAAACAACAGAAATCATAGTCTATAAAGAAGACGCTATTGAACACGTAGTCGTATTTCCTGTCGGTGGACAACATGTGACAAACGACATCGCTCAATATCTGAAAGTGACGTTACCTATTGCAGAAGAACTGAAACTTAACCGAGGTTGCGCATGGACAGAATGGGTGCAAAAAGATGATTCTAATCCTATCCCGATTACAACTGGTTCAGCACTGCCAAAGTTTATCAGCCGCTTTGAATTGGCACAAATCATTGAGTATCGAATGGTGCAAATCCTTGAAGGCATAGCTAACGAACTCGGAGATACACAACTTCCGGGTGGACTTGTGTTAACGGGGGGAACAGCACTCATGGATGGTTTGACAGAACTCGCTGAACACATTTTGCAACTCCGTGTACAAATAGGATATCCCATAGAACTCAAGGGATTAACGGACAGGGTAAATTATCCGATGTATGCCACAAGTCTCGGATTAGCAATGTACGGCGAATCCTTACGCCGTGAAGAAAAACTGGCACAAGCCTTAAGGCGCGGTTCAGGACCAGTTGGGGGAATTTTTCGTCGCATAAAAGAGTGGTTTGGATATTAGGTTTTAGAAACCCAATATGATAATCATTGTATTGATTTAATTTTAAATTGTTTGTATAATTATTAGTATTCAGTGAATCATGCATGAAGCGTGTTAAAATTGCACATTGATGCTGCACTTACCAATAAAGTGCTTATCCAGAAGGAGGAATTAGGTTACCGTTGGTTAGACAACGTTCCTAACAAATGAAGAGGAGCTATAATGCTGCGGAGGCACCGAAGGATGTGTCGTCCCAAAGGTGACTGAAATAAAAAATGATAGATTTTGAACAAGAAGAATTTGAAAAATTAAGTGCGAAAATAAAGGTTATCGGTGTCGGTGGAGCAGGCGGAAACGCTGTCAGACGCATGATTGAAGCTGGACTCGCTGGCATCGAATTTTATGCTGTAAACACTGATCAACAAGCACTCAGTACATGCCATGGTGCTACACAAGTTCCGATTGGCATGAGCACGACCAAAGGATTAGGAGCGGGGGAAAATCCGGAGGTAGGCAGAGAGGCTGCTGAGGAAAGTAGAGAATGTTTACAAGAAATTGTGGATTCTGCAAACATGGTTTTTGTAGCAGCAGGAATGGGCGGTGGTACCGGAACCGGCGCAGCACCAATTATTGCATCCCTGGCTAAAGAAAAGGGCGCATTAACAATCGGCGTTGTGACACTTCCTTTTAATTTTGAAGGGAGACATCGTGCTGAAAAGGCAGAAATTGGATTACAAGAACTCCGGACTTGTGCTGACTCTGTCATAGTTGTTCCAAACCAACGGCTCATCGATACAATTGATAGAAAACTTCCAATTCCAGAAGCATTCAAAATGGGAGACCAGATCCTACTACATGGTGTGCAAAGCATATCTGACATCATTACAGAAGCAGGAGAAATTAATGTTGATTTTGCAGATGTGGAAACAGTTATGCGTGACTCTGGAACAGCTTTAATGGGGATGGGGCAAGCGTCGGGGGATAATCGTGCAGCAGCAGCAGCAACACAAGCTATTTCCTCTGAGCTACTTGAAGAAGGTAGTATCGCGGGGGCGGTTAGAATGATTGTGAACATCACCGCTCCACCTGATTTTACGATGCACGAATTGGATGAAGCCATGAAAGTTATTCGGGAAGCATCAGATGACGCACATCCTATCTTCGGGTTATTTTACAAAGACGAATTAGAGCTTAGCGATGAAGTGTTGGTCACTGTAATTGCGACAGGTTTTGATCTGCCTTCAGATTCGAGTTATACTCCGAATCAAGGTCACAGATTTAACCCGCAAGGTGGAAATCCACAAGGTGGACAACCCAATCCAATGCTCCAAGGCAGCCGGGTTCGGAGTGCCGACACGAGAACTCCCGCACGGGCACAACGAGGCACGCAGCGCCCCGCCTTGGATAGACAGCCGCCAGAAAGAGGTAACGGAGGAACGTTTGGTTCTGCAACTCAACCTCCCGCTAACCGTCAAAGTCCTTCACGGCAGCAAGTAGGGCAAGAAAAACCTGAGGAAGATGATATAGAAACTAATGACGAACAAAATGAGAACCGTGAAAAACAGTGGGACATCCCCGCTTTTCTCAGGGTTCAACAAAGAAGGGGTAAACGGAGAAATTAATCCTATACCTTACGTGAGTTTGATAAAAGCGCATTGTAGCGCAAACTTTCCAGTTTGCGCCCATAGTACACAAACTGGAAAGTTTGTGGGACAAGAACCGAAAGATGGTCCTTCAGAGAAAAGACCTATTATTGAGATGCTGTCATTTATTATCAAACTGGTGTTATACCTTATCTTGTTCGCAAATACGTTAAGTAAAGAGAGATTCAATTGGATTTACGTGAGCACGCTCAACAGTTACTAAAAACCGAAAAATACGTATCACCAAGCCAAAGCGCGTATAACCGGTTCAGAAAACCAAACAGATTTGCGCTGGTTTATCCGAGCACATATCAACTTGGTATGTCAAGTTTAGGGGTTCAGGTTATTCATACCACGTTGAACAGTCGTCAGGATACTGCCTGTGAACGTGTTTTTATACCGGAACCTCGATATGTTCAGAAACTCATAAAGAAGAAGATGCCCCTCTTCTCTTTAGAAACGCAATCCGCTCTTCACACTTTTGATATTGTCGGTTTCTCTGTGTCGTTTGAGTCAGACTATGTGAACATACTGCGTGCGTTAACGTTAGGCAATGTCCCACAGCTAACTGAAGAACGGACAGACTGGGATCCGCTTGTTATCGCAGGTGGAATTAACATCTCTTATAACCCAGAACCGTTGGCTGATTTCATTGATGTTTTTGTAGTAGGTGAGGCAGAGCTGATAATCCATCAACTGATGGATAAATTCCACGAATGGAAAATGTCGAATGCGCCTAAAATAGACCTATTGCAATCACTCGGTACAGAACCTGGACTGTATGTGCCAAGTCTCTATGATGTCTCATATCACTCCGATGGAACGGTTGAACAAGTTAGCCCGAAACCGGGATTTCCGAATAAAATTCGCTCTGCAGCTGTACCCGACCTGAATAGTGTAGAGACTTGCACACAGATTCATACCCCTAACACTGAGTTTTCAAACGCGCATTTGATTGAAATAGTACGTGGATGTGGCAGACAGTGTCGTTTCTGTGTAGCAGATTATGCACGCCGATGGCCGAGACGCCGCTCTGTTCAAAACACGCTTGCACTTGCAGAGAAAGCAAGAGGCATTACCGATAGGATTGGGTTAGTAGGCGCATCTATCTCTGACCATCCCGAAATAAATGAGATTGCAAGCGGTTTGGTTGACAGAGGATTTCGTATCTCATGTGCGTCACTTCGGGCAGAAACGGTTGAGGCTCCGCTTCTTGATGCGCTTGCAGATAGCGATCAAGGCACAATTACCATCGCACCCGAAGTGGCGACTGAAGAACTTCAAAAGGTCGTAAATAAAGCAATTCCCCGAGAACGACTCTACTATGTTTTTGAAGAAGCATTGAAACGCGATATTCTTAACCTCCGTCTATACTTCCTCATCGGTGTTCCGCAGGAGACCCCCGCAGATGTGACAGCGATTGCAGAAATGGCGAAAGAGATGCGGACCATTCTGCTGCCACATGCCAAGCGGACAGGAAAAATAGGACGTATCAGTTTTACAATCTCACCCATGGTACCAAAACCGCATACCCCGTTTCAATGGGTTGCAATGGAACCGCCAAAAACTATCGCTAAAAAACTTGACTATCTAAAGCGGGAGATTAACAGCCTCGGCAGTATAAAGGTATCATCTGCAAGTGCGCGCATGGCACACCAAGAAGCCGTTTTCGCACGCGGCGACCGCCGACTCGGAAAGGTTCTATTGGAACTTGCACAAGGGACATCGTGGAACAACGCTTTCCGAAAACACGGATTAGCCCCTGATTTTTATGCGCTGCGTCAACGTGAATTTAATGAAATTAATCCCTGGGATCATCTTGACCTAAACGTTAAACCGCAATTCCTACAACTTGAACACAACAAGCACGAAAAAGGCTTTATGACAAGTGAATGCGACACTACAGTTTGTAAAAAGTGTGGTGCGTGCTAATAATTTTTGTGTTAGAATAGATTTTGGAAAACATCTATTAGAAGAATAATATAACGTGAGTTTGATAAAAGTCCATTGTAGCGTAAACTTTCCAGTTTGCGCCCATTCAACACAAACTAAAAAGTTTGTGCTACAAGGTGTGTCTCGGGATAAAATACCGTTTATAGAACGGACATCGTTTATTATCAAACTGGCGTTAATATAACCTGTTAAGGAGGATACAGTTGTGATTAAATTACTGCAATTTACAACGGGACTCGCTGCCATATTGATGCTGTTTATCATCGCCTCGCCATGTCATGCGGGTTTGGACGATAAATCGATGGTGTTATACCTCTCCTTTGATGAAGGTAAGGGTGACACTGCTAAAGATAGTTCTGAATATGGACATGATGGTGATCTCATCGCAAATCCCACATGGGTTGATGGGCAATTTGGTGGTAAGGCACTTGAGTTTGATGGTACAAAAGGGCAATATGTGATGGTACCTATCAATGATACCTTGCAACTAAGAGAACAGTTCACTATCGCATTTTGGGTCAAGCGCGGAGATACACAAATTTGGAGATGGAACTATATGGTTTCTGCCGGCGAACTTGTCTGGGCTACTATTTTTAATGACGATACTAAGAAAACGTATCTCTATTCTAAAGATCCAGGCTGGTCTCCAGAAGCTATTTCCGATGTAGATCAACCTAAAGATTGGGTGCATATCACTGTAACACATGACCTTAAATCTGAGTCTGCAATTTACTATGATGGTAAAAAAGTAGGTTCTGATAATAGCCCAGCCCAAATCGTTGAGATCGACGGTTCCATTGTGGTTGGGGCAAGGCACCCTGGTGCGGAATTTTTCACTGGGACTATTGACGAAGTGCATCTCTTTAATAGAGTCCTTACCGTAGATGAGATTAATACAATTAAAGATGGTGATTTTGCAACGGTAGAACCTGCTGAAAAACTGGCTACGACATGGGCTGTCATTAAGGCAGATAGTTATTGATAGGTTTGGTTTGATAGGGCAGAGAGTAATCTCTGCCCTATTTTAGTTAATTTTGCAGAATATGTTAAATCCCTAATATAGCACACAGGAAAAACATGAAATATAGTCCGATATTCATTGTAACCCTCGTTTCGGTATGGGTATTCATTTTATTTCCTCAGAATGTACAAGCACAACAGAATCTGGCGCAAGAGGCTTATGCAATCTTTGAGCAGTCCTGCCTGATATGCCATGGCGAAAACGGTTCCTTTCGGGAATCACTCATCATTGAACATACAGCACTTATTGATGACGGAAAAGTTATTCCCGGTGATCCGGACGGTTCCGTGTTCTATCAACGGCTCATTGAAACGGACATCGCCAAACGGATGCCACTCGGACAACCACCACTTGCCCCCGAAGCGATTAAGACGATCTACCAATGGATTGCAGCAGGCGCACCCGATTGGAATGCCATCCCCAGCCCAGAGATCGACTTCATTACCACCGATGCAATGCTTGCAACGATTGAGAACCACGTCAACTCTCTTTCCGCGCGTGACAAATCCTTTGCACGCTATTTCACCTTAACACATCTCTATAACGCAGGTGAGACAACTGAAGCACTCAACGCGTATCGACGCGCCCTCTCAAAGCTGGTTAATAGTCTCTCTTGGGGACGTGAGGTTGTTAAACCGCAGCCTATTGATGCAGAACAAACCATCTATTACATCGACCTGCGCGATTACGAGTGGGATGTGAGAAACGATGCATGGACACAGATTGAGCAAGCGTATCCATACAAAATGACGTTTGATGCGCCGACACAAACACATCTCCGCGAAAAACTAACAACATTACAGCAAGAGATGAGCTGCGAAGTGCCGTTTGTGCATGTGGATTGGTTTCTTGCAAATGCATCGCTGCCACCCCTTTACCACGACATTCTCGCGCTACCTGATACAGACCGTGAATTAGAGGCAGCACTTGAGGTATATGTGGCAGAAAACATCCAAAATGCACCGGGCAAACGCGTTTGGCGTGCAGGTTTCAACGATTCCGGTGTTTCAAGACATAACCGCATTGTTGAGCGGCACATATCACGGTATGGTGCGTATTGGAAAAGTTACGACTTTGCGGGGAGCGCAGAGTCGCAGAATATCTTTACGCATCCGCTTGATTTCACACATGATGGCGGCGAAATTATCTTCAACCTGCCGAATGGGCTGCAGGCATATTATCTTGTAGATGGTGACGGTATTCGACTTGATGTAGCACCGACAGACATTGTTTCAAACCCTGCCGTAAGTGATCCCGCTGTGCGTAACGGGCTTTCGTGTATTGGCTGTCATACGGAAGGGATGAAGACGTTTGAAGACGAAGTGCGTGCTGTTGTTGAAAAAGCTGATAACCCACCTTTTAACAAAGAGCGGGCATTAGACCTCTATGTGGAAAAATCGGTAATGAATTTGCTTGTAGAAGAAGATACACAACGTTACAAGGCAGCACTTGAAGCAGCAGGCGGTATTTTTGGTGGCATTGAGCCGGTCCAACGTTTCCATGAGGCGTTTCAAGGGCCTCTGAGTGCGGCGCACGCTGCAGCTGCGGTTGGATTAGAAACCGACGTGTTTCTTGGAAAAATAAGTAAAAATGTGAGTTTACAGAACTTATTAGGGGTACTGGTGATAGAAGGCGGCACCGTAAAGCGGGATGCGTGGACATCCAATTTTCACGATGTGATTGCTGGGATCAACTCTCCTGATACCGTCCTACCACCCGTTGTTGAACGCCCGGAGATTATCCCTGGTGCGGGTGTCCACATTCCTGATGTGAATTTACGTGCTGCAATTGAAGAAGCACTTGGCAAAGAGAATTCTGATTCTGTTCCGATTACGTTTGAAGAGATGGCAACACTAACACAATTGAGAGCAAGCAATAAGGACATTCATGATTTGACAGGACTTGAGCAGGCTGTAAATCTGGAAGAAATGTGGATTGATAACAATCCCGTATCTGACATCTCACCGCTGGCGCAATTACCGAATTTTATCGGTTTACATGCATGGAAAACCTCTATATCGGATCTATCACCACTTACCGGATTAACAAAACTGAGATGGTTAAACTTCGGAAGAACTCCAATAACAAGTTTGGAACCCTTGGCAGCCCTAACAAATCTGAAAAAACTGACATTTTATGCAGGTGGTGTAAAAGAGATATCCGCACTGGCAGGGTTAACAGAGTTGACAGAACTGAACTTTGGTCGCAATTTTATATCTGATTTGTCTCCATTGGCAGCGTTAATTAACTTAGAACATTTAGGTTTTCACGGCAATGACATCGCTAGCCTCTCACCCCTTGCTGGATTAAACAAACTGAGACATCTGGACCTTCGCTCTAATTTAGTATCTGATGTATCCGATTTAGCAAGATTAACCAGTTTAACAAACCTTTCACTTGTCGATAACAAGATCTCTGACGTATCGCCCTTAGCAGGATTAATCAACTTAGAGGAACTAACCCTCAACGCGAATCAAATATCAGATATTTCTTCTTTGGCGGGATTGATCAACTTAAAGGTACTAGCCTTGCGCGAGAATTTAATAATAGACATTTCTCCTTTAGAGGGGTTTTCCAAACATACATATATTACTTTAATAGGAAACCCGGGTGTTCCCAAAGGAGGTCCGAAAATAGAAGGCCCGTGGCTTTGGATGCTGATCCCGGGAAATCAACTTGACAGTATTACAGATTTGTTGGCAGAGGCAAGTAACGGATTGGTAACAGAGCACCAGATTGCCTCCAAGGGGGCAACGGAAGGAAAATCCGTAGGAAATATACAGTGGACAGCTCACAAAATTCCTTCTACAGAAGTAAATAATGTAATAGAGGTCCTACGAGATTTCGGTATATCACACGATGAAAATATAGATAACAGTGTTCTTTACGGTTTCGTGGCATTATATTCACCGCGAGAACAGAAAACAACAATGTTTGTAGGCACTGATGGAAATCATAAGATTTGGCTAAATGGGGAGTTGATCCACAATGATTTAGGCTTTCCTCGAAGCCTCTACCCTGATTACGATCTGTTTTTTCCTGTCACGTTGAGACAAGGAGCGAATATGTTGTTAGTCGCAATTGACGGTGGGCACTTTTTTAACGGCTTTTTCGGTTTTGAAGAAGGCACGGAGTATACGGTGTTAAACACTTCGGATATTCCTATTCCCGATCCGAACCTTCGCGCTGCAATTGCAGAGGCACTTGGCAAAGAGGATGATACTGTTCCGATCACGCTTGAAGAGATGGCAACATTAACAACTCTAAGAGCAAGTAACAGGGACATTAAGGATTTGACAGGCATTGAATACGCTATAAATTTAGAAGAGTTGTGGATTTCAGAAAACCCTGTATCTGACTTATCACCACTATCCGGATTGAAAAACTTTATAGGTTTACACGCGTGGGATACCGATATTACAGATTTGTCGCCGCTTGCCGAAATGTCCAAATTGAGATGGTTAGATTTCGGTCGCACACCGATATCCGACCTATCTCCTTTAGCAGACATATCAAGCCTGAGAAAACTAACGGTTTATGCAGGTAGTAACTTAAATGATATTTCACCGCTAGCGGAGTTAACAGGCTTAACATTTTTGAGTCTTGGCAGTAATAGGATATCGGACATATCACCCGTTGCGGGGTTAATCAACTTGGAATCTCTAATAGTTTACCACGGTGCTGCACTAACATCTGACTTATCGGTTCTGGCAGGATTGACAAAGTTAAAACACCTAAATCTTCGTACTAAAAAAACGATATCCGATCTATCACCGCTATCGGGTTTAACAGAATTAACATCACTAATACTTTTCGGTAACATTATATCAGACTTATCTCCACTATCCACTCTAATCAATTTGGAAGAATTAGACCTTAGTGAGAATTTAATATCAGACATATCTCCCTTAGCAGTATTAACAAACTTAAGATCGCTCAATCTCGCAAAAAACAGTATCTCAGACATATCCCCTTTGTTAGATTTGTTAGAATTGGGCAATATAAAGAGTTTAAATCTCAACGATAATTTGATAACAGACACTTCTCCTTTAGAGAAATGGTTTTCCCCAGACACATACATTAAGTTTCTTAGAAATCCAGGTGTTCCCAAAGATGGCCCGAACATATTAGGTCCCTGGCTGTGGATGTTAGTCCGAGATCGACACCTTGATAGTACAACGGATTTGTTGGCAGAGGCAAGTAACGGATTGGTAACGGAAGATCAGATTGCTGTTAATGGCGCAACGCCAGGAACATTTGTAGGAGATATACAGTGGACAACCCACAATATTTCTACCACAGGTAAACAAAACCTGCTGGAGGTGTTACGAGATCTCGGTCAATCGAATTATTCAAACTATGATGAAATACACAATAATGTTCTTTACGGTTCCATGGTATTATATTCTCCACGAGAACAGCAAACAACAATATTTGTAGGCACCGATGGGCATCATAAGATTTGGCTAAATGGGGAATATGTCCACAATGATTTAGGTTTTCAAAGAAGCTACTTCCTTGATTACGATATGTTTTTTTCTGTCACGTTGAAACAGGGAGTAAATATGTTGTTAGTTGCAATTGACGGTGGGTACTGGTTTAATGGTTTTTTCGGATTTGAAGAAGGTACGGAATATACAGTAATACCACCAGATGTTCGCTACACATTTTCTGCAACGGAGACAACCCTTCTCGCTGGCGATACGTTAACACTCAACCTCAACGCAGAAAACATCACCGACTTAGCAGGTTGGCAAACCGATATTACCTTTGACCCGAATATACTGGAAGCAGTTGAAGTTACTGAAGGCGATTTCTTGAAGTCAGAAGGCGAGAATACCTTCTTCCAGGGTGGCACGATTGATAACACAGTAGGGAAAATCACGGATCTATTTTCAGCGCGGATAGCTGAAAGTGGTGTTAGCGGCACTGGCACACTGTTGTCAGTGACCTTCAAGGCAAAAGCGGGCGGCGAAACACAAGTGACGCTGGAAAACTTTGAGTTTAGCTCTATCACAGGTGACATTATTCTTGCTGTGCCTCCGAATATTACCATCACTGTAGGAGAATATCCCCCGTGGGATGTGAATCAGGATGGACGTGTGAGTATTCATGACCTTGTTCTTGTAGCGAGCGACTTGGGGGCGGACTCGCCTACCAATTTGCGAACGGATGTAAATCGCGATGGGGTTGTTGACGACCAAGACCTTATCCTTGTGCAACAACACATGGGTGAGTCCACGGACCCAACAGAACAAACGGATCCTGCTGCACCGCCTATCCTCGCAATAGACACCCAAGAACTCACGTCTACAATGGTTCAAGCATGGATAGCGCAAGCTCAGGCTGCAAATGACGGTTCGCTTGCTTTCCGACAAGGGATAGAGAACCTTCAGAAACTTTTGGCATCGCTGCTTCCTGAAAAGACAGCACTGCTCCCCAACTTCCCAAATCCGTTCAATCCTGAGACGTGGATACCGTATCACCTCGCAAAACCAGCAGAAGTCACTTTGACGATCTATGCTGCAAATGGAGCGATTGTTCGCACATTGGCGTTAGGACATCAGGCCGCGGGTATCTATCAAAGTCGGGGTCGTGCGGCGCATTGGGATGGCAGAAATAGCGTGGGTGAGTCTGTGGCGAGCGGAATCTATTTCTATACGTTATCGGCAGGCGATTTCACTGCAACGCGAAAAATGTTGATTTTGAAGTAGAAATCGTGTTATATAGTGAACTTTGAAATTATTGGGACATTTTGATAAACATGTTTTGGAAACATAACGGACAACGGTAGTTGTAGCACAACTCGCATGAAGATAAAAAAATAAATTGGGTAATTTGGCGAGGTTAGGAAACCTCGCCAGCAGCAGGTGTACATCTCTGCTGGTGAGGTTTCCTAACCTCGCCAATGTCCAGGTAATTGTGGTTTTTACTATAAACCCTAAACAAATTCCCAAATACACAATACAAATGTTAAGATATATAACGATACTCATTCTCTGTAGCACTTTCGGAAACCTCGCTTTAGCCAACCGTGCCAACGAATTCTACCAAAGCGGTATAAAATATGCGGAAGAAGGACAGTATAGTCCGGCACTCAAGGCATTTGATGAAGCAATCCGTTCAGCGAAAGCAGGGACAGATAAAAACTGGCTTGCGGAGGTTCATTTTCAGAAAGCATCAGCTTACTATGCGTTGGAGGAATTTGAAAAGGCAGTATTGGAATATAAAGAAGCTATCACACACAACCCAAATTCTACTGTTTTCTACAACGCACTCGGTATAACGCATTCAGAACTCAAACAATATAACGCGGCACTTGATACCTTTAAGAAGGCGTTAACGTTATCACCCAAGAAAGCAGAACCACACTATAATATAGGATTAGTTTATCTGAAACAGGGGATTTTTCCACCTGCTGTTGATGCTTTTAAACAAGCGGTTGCTATTGACGCAAAATGGGCAGATGCACATAACGGACTCGCTGAGGCATACTTGAAACAAGGACTTCTTCCCAAAGCAGAAAAATCTTATATTGAGGCAGTTCGTCTTAATCCCGGTAGAATCGGTGCCATTTTGGGTTTAGGGCAGGTCCATGCGAAGCAGGAACGTTATAATGAAGCGATAACGAAGTTTAAAAAAGTCATTGAAATTCAGCAGGATAACACGGATGCATATTACCAACTCGCCCAGGCATATATCAAACTTGGGCAGAAGGAAAAAGCAGCATCAACAATGGCATTCTTTAAAGTTCTACGTCACACCGACCCACTTCTTCAAAAAGCACAGAAGTGGGTTAAAATTCATCCAGATGATCCGAAAGGTTATAATAATCTTGGTATCCTGTACCTAACGCGTAAGCGGTATGACAAAGCAGTTGCAAACTATAAACGTGCCATTTCATTATCTCCATCTTTAGCCGCTGCGCATTACAACTTAGGACTCGCCTATCACAAACAGGGAAATATAAAACTCGCAATTGATGCCTACCAAAAAGCGATCTCTATTGATGCAACGCTTGCTATTGCCCATAATAATATCGCTGTTTGCTATACCGAATTGAAGGCGAATCTTGATAAAGCACTATCCCACGCACAAACCGCCACAGACCTCGCACCGACTGAGGCAAATTATTGGGATACACTCGCCACGGTTTACACGCAACTTGGATTAAACAGTGAAGCACAACAAGCCCGTCAAAAGCAGGTTTCCCTTTTATCTAAATCAAAAAAATGAGAAGTGTTTGCTATCTGCTGTGTTTGGTTTTCTTCAGTACTTCCGCTTGTCCAGAAGTTCAATTTATTGATGTCACTATGTCTGCAGGAATTGACTTTGAACATTTTGATGGCAGAAGCGGTGAAAAGTATCTCATTGAAACGCTTGGCTCTGGTGCACTCTTTTTTGACTTTAACGTTGATGGCAACCTTGACTTATATATTGTAAACGGGGCACACGTCTCATCGCCAATCCAAACAACAGATCGCCCGAAAAATTCCCTTTATCAGAACAACGGTGATGGCACTTTTACAGATGTGACGCTAAAAGCAGGCGTTGGCGATACTGGATACGGTGTCGGTTGTGCTGCAGCAGATATTAACAACGATGGCTTTCCTGAAATATACGTTACAAACTTCGGGAGTAACCGCCTTTATTACAACAACGGTGATGGCACTTTTACTGACATTACTGAAAAAGCGGGTGTTGGGGATAAACGTTGGGGAACAGGTTGTGCGTTTTTGGATTACAATTTAGATGGATATGTAGACATTTATGTTGTCAACTATATGATATTTTCCACTGAGGGAAACAAAGGGTGGGAGTCACGCGGTGCCCGTATCTATTGTAGTCCTGTGGATCAAATGGATAACAGTCGTTTCAAGAGTGAGCCGGACATTCTCTACCGTAATAATGGAGATGGGACTTTCACAGATGTTACCGTAGCAGCAGGAATTACGCATCGCGCCCTTGGACTCGCTGTCGCGGTGGGAGATTATGATAACGATGGCGATCCTGACCTACACATCGCTAACGATATGGAACCTGATCTACTTTACCAAAACAGTGGCGATGGCACATTTACTGATATAACAGATTTTACTGGAACAGGCTATGACGAAAATGGTATTCCCGGCAGCGGCATGGGGAGCGCTTTCGGTGATTACGATAACGATGGGGACCTTGATTTAGTTGTAAGCAATGCACCATCCCAACCTGTACTGCTTTTTAACAATGAAAAAACACAATTTTTTACGGATATTTCATTCGCTTCAGGAATTGGGGCTGTAACTGTTCCCTATTTCAAGTGGGCAGTTGAATTCTTTGATTACAACAACGATGGTCTACAAGACATCTTTGTTTCCAATGGGCATCTTCAGGATAATATTGAACTTTTTTCGGATGCGACATATCCACAAACAGACCTGCTTTTTCAGAATAACCGTCGAGACGGTACACATATCTTTTCCGATGTCTCTGCTGAAGTCGGTTTAAAACAACTAACGAAAATGGTAGGGCGCGGTGCAGCTTTCGGTGATTACGACAATGATGGTGATATTGATATTTTTCTCAATCACTCCAATCAACCAGCAAAACTCCTTCGCAACGATGGTGGAAACAGTAATAATTGGATAACAATTCATACTATCGGCACGAACAGCAACGCATCTGGGATCGGTACGAAAATTACTTTAAAAGCGAGCAATCTCTCACTCTTGAAAGAGGTTCATAGTGGATCCAGTTATCTCTCGCAAAACGATCTCCGCGTTCACTTTGGTCTTGGAAAGAGCATAAAAATTGACTCACTTGAACTCCACTGGCCAAGTGGGCATACAGATAGGTTTTTTGATTTAAAACCAAATCAAATTCTTCGTATTAAAGAGGCACAAGGAATTATAAACGGACAAAAAGATTGACAATGGAATTCAGATAGAGTATCATATCAGAAGTCTGATATTTTTATAGAACGAGAACTCGTAGGATTTTTATCGTTTATTTCAGGGCTTACGCATTCCCCTCGCTTGCGGGGGGATAAAGGGGGGTAAATTCTTGAAAAGGAAAAAAATCAGGGTTAAAATCCGTGAAAGAACAAAATTCTGAACAGAATACCCAAATTTGCGTAAGTCCTATATTTATAGGAGAGAGATTTTAATGGCAATTACGGATGCGATGCCAGAACTCAAACGTAAACTACAATTTTTCCCCGTTGAAAACGGAAATCCATCAACGTTAACGCGTGCCCAAATCCAACACTTTAATGAAAACGGATTTATTTGTCCTTTAGACGTTTTTTCTGAAGCAGAAATCTCACAACATCGCGAGTACTTCAATCAACTTATGGAAAAAGTTTTGGCGGAAGGTGGAAACGGGTATTCCATTAACGGATGGCATACACGTTGTCCGGGCATTCATGACCTCATTACTGAAGATAGAATATTGGATTATGTCCAAGACTTGCTTGGTGAAAACCTTATCTGCTGGGGAACGCACTATTTCTGCAAACTTCCTGGCGATGAAAAACAGGTCAGTTGGCATCAGGATGCATCTTATTGGCCCCTCTCACCGAGTAAAACCGTTACTGTATGGCTCGCGATCGATGATGCCTCCGTTGAAAACGGCGCAATGACTGTTATTCCGAAATCACATTTACATGGACAGATAGCGTTTGAAAGGAGCACAGCAGAGGAAAAGAATGTGCTGGGTCAGACTGTTCATGAACCCGAACAATTTGGTGATACACCTGTACCGTTTGAAATGAAAGCGGGGCAGCTTTCGTTGCATTCTGATTTACTATTGCACGGTTCAGAACCGAACACATCTGATCGGCGGCGATGTGGTTTGACAATGCGATTTGTCCCACCAGAAGTCCAAGCAGCGAACAATTGGAACCAACGGGCTATTATTGCCAGAGGTAGTGATCCGAATGGGCATTGGGTTCACAACCCGCGTCCTGCTGAGGATAGTCTCCCGTAACAGTAATGTCAACTATGTATTTCCGTAAGTATGGATAAAAATAATAGCTCCCGAAGCGTGTCCCGCTACTTCTCAGAGTTCGTTAATCTTCCAAGACGTATCCTTTTTGCTGCATTCGCAATCTCTGCTGCCGCGAGTTTCCTCTTGTGCGGATATGAATTTATCCGCGCTGTTTCAGAATCCTTATTCATTGCGGCATATACTTCAGAGAACCTGTCACGCGTATTAGCGGCTGTCCTACCTGGTATGCTTCTGATTCTCTACATTTATGGACGTTTACTTTCGTGGTTGGGCGCGAAACGCACCTTGGCAATTTCCTCTGTTCTATCAGGTACTTTAATCTTAGGATGCTACTTTGCACTTTTAAATGATGTGCGTTTCGCCACTGCAATCCTCTATGTTTTCCGTGAAGCGTACATTGTGATTGTCATTGAACAATTTTGGTCTTTTGTCAATAGCACTCTCACGACTAAACAAGCGAAAGCAATTAACGGGCCTTTTTGTGCCATTGCTTCTGTTGGGTCCGTTGCGGGAGGGCTGCTTGTGGGGAGATGGGCAGAAACTTTAGGTTCTGAGACTCTGCTACTGTTTACAGCTGCTTCTCTTATACCAGTAGCAATTTTTGGTGTTATTGCTTACAACCTTGCAGGAGAACCAAAACCATCTGTAATAGAAGAAGGTGGGCGCCGAGGGCATTTAGGAGTGAAGACGTTATTCAGTTCAAAATACCTGGTTTTCATCGGTTTGCTTATCTTATGTACTCAAGTTATCTCAGCTGTTCTCGTCATTCGATTCGATGGATTGGTCGAAAAAGAAATACATAATGCAGATACCATGACAGCATACTTCGGTAAATTTTATGCAGGTCTTGGTGCTATTTCGGCAGTTTTGCAGTTGATTGTTGTCCCGATTGCACTACGATTTGTCTCTGTCCGGATTATCCATATCGGCATTCCAATAGTGCATCTGGTCAATAGTGTTATTCTTACATTAAAACCGTCACTACAAACTGGCGCAAGAGCTTTTCTTATGTTTAAAGCATTCGATTATTCACTTTTTCGTGCTACTAAAGAACTATTCTACATGCCCCTTTCTTATGACGAACGCTACCGCGCCAAACAGATTATCGATTCTTTTGGATACCGTTTTGGTAAAAGTGGTAGTGCAAATGTAATTGAACTGATTCGCCTGATAGTGACAACGATACCCGTCGCTGCATTTTCCATTACTGTTATGGTGGCATCATGTATATGGGGCGGGATTGTTACGAATTTGACATCACAATATCAAAAATTAGAAAAAACTGATAAAAACGTTGACAATGAAAATCACATTGTGTAAAAAACTGATAAAAACGTTGACAATGAAAATCACATTGTGTAAAATATAATATAGAAACTTAAAGTGAAGGAGGACAAAGTTAATGACACATCATAAGTTAAGAAGTTTCCAAAGACAATATTTGCACTTGGGTATGCTTTTTTTAGTAGGCGTGTTTTTAGTTGGTTGCGCGGTGGCACTACAACCTACGGTTGATGTCTATATAGAGGCAATTGAAGGACGCGCAGATGCAAAAATTCATCCTGAAACAGGTGCTGTTACCATGCTGCAAAAAGGAGTTGCTGTTACCATTGAACCGCTTGATGAAGTAGAGATATTTGCGTTAACCGATGATCCGCGCATCAATCCGTATCTCATTGTCGGTAGACATGGGAATGTTGAACCTATCTATACAGTTTTTGAAATGACTGTTCACAACCTTGATACACCACGGGTTTTGGTTGAAGAATCAGCAATGCTTATTGATAAGAATGGTGCTCAATACGCAAACCTACCTTATGATTACTTTGAAGACCTTTACGATAACGTAACTCGTTCTGAGCAAAACGTTTCACCTACAAGAGCATATCCGCATTACCATTCTCCTTATCGCCATTATCCACACTATCAAACCTACGTGGATATTGCAGCCTTAGAGGAAGGACAGGCGATAGTTGCGGAGAGTCTGTTTGAAAGTGGAAAGTTGTTCAAAGGTGCTAAGAGGCGTGGGCTTATAATTTTCGACCGTCTTAATCTTGACACAACAGATATGCGGATAATTGTCCCCGAAATCAGCGTTGTACATTCAGATGACAAACAGGAAAAATTGAAATTTAAATTTGACTTTAGACAAGTTGTTGCAGAAAAATCTGCTACAAAATAAAAGGAGTATTGAAAATGAGAAATTGGCTTGTAGGGTTGTTATTATTAGTGTCACTTGCATTCGTTTGGGGATGCCAACCTCCAGACAAGAAAACAGAAGACCCGCAAAACGAAGCACAGGATGAAACACAGGAAGCGTCTCAAGAAGTAAAAGTGGGCGTTGCCGGTCCTTTTACCGGCACTGCTGCAGCATTTGGCGAAATGATTGAACGTGGTGCTAAACTGAAAGCCAAAGAGATTAATGAAGCTGGCGGAATTAATGGCATGAAGCTCACTCTTGAATTTGGAGACGATGCTGGCACCGACAAGGAAGCAAAACTTGTCGCAACACGTTTTGCTACCGACAAACGAATCCTTGCTGTTGTTGGACACTTTAATAGTTCATGTTCATTGGCAGGCAAAGATATATATAAAGATAATGGAATCGTAGAACTGTCACCCGGTTCCACAAATGTGAGTGTTTGTGAAGGAAGCGATTGGACATTTCGAAATTTGTATAGAGACGATTTTCAAGGACAATTCATCGCCAGATATATTAAAAATGTATTAACACAGTTTCAATCCGTCGCGGTACTCTTTGACAACGATGATTACGGTAGAGGTCTTAGGGATGCATTCGCCGCAGAAGCCAAAAAAATAGATCTTGAGATGATCGCTTCTGTTGCTTATGATCGTGAAAATACGGATTTTACGGCACAACTCACCAGTATTAAGGGGAAAAATCCTGATGTTATATTTATATCTGGACTTTATGGTGAAGCAGCCTTAATTGTCAGACAAGCGCGTAGACTCGGAATCAAGGCACAATTTTTTGGTGCTGATGGCGTAGATTCACCGGATTTTCTGAAAAATGCTGGCGCATCTTCAGATGGAACTCTTTTGACAACCCCCTTTACATTTGGCGCAGGTGGAGAAGAAGCATCCAAGGTCGCTGCAGCGTTTGAGGCAGAGTTCGGTGTTGCTCCTGATACTTGGGCAGCCCTAACTTACGATGCAATGGGTATGATCGCTGAGGCAATCGAAAAAACCTATAATAAAGATGCAACATTTGACATAAATCGAAAAGCTATACGCGATCATTTAGCATCCTTAGATACACCCGAAGAGGGGTATAAGGGCATTACCGGATTAACATATTTTGATAAAAATGGGGACACTGTTGATAAACCAGCTTATGTCAAAATAGTTAAAGAGGGCCAATTTACAACAGCACCCCAACAAATGCCTAAGTAGAATCTCTCAAATAACTTTCTGCCACAGTATCGTCGTGAATAGAATCTGATGGACAAATTTAAACGAACTATTTCCGTATATACTTTCTACTGACATCAATAGGGATTATAAATTATGGATCAGTTTTTTCAGCAATTGATTAATGGCATCGTTCTTGGTGGGATTTATGCCCTTATTGCTGTCGGTTATACCATGGTATACGGCATCATCCAATTGATTAATTTTGCCCACGGTGAAATTTTCATGTTGGGGGCATATTTTGCATTTACCCTTGTCACATTTACGCCTATACCACTTTGGATGGCAATATTAATCAGTATGCTTTTCTGTGCTGCAATAGGAATGCTGATGGATTATGTTGCCTACAAACCACTCCGTACCGCACCAAGACTATCAGCACTCATAACAGCCATCGGAGTCTCAATCGGACTGCAAAATCTCGTCAGAATTATCTGGGGAGCGAAGCCACAAACTTTCGCAGATGATACGCTTCCAGCAATTTTCCAGCAGGTATCTCCTTTAAAGGAACCTGTGGAATTCTTCTCCATCTTTGGTGTATCGTTCACTGAAGCCGCAATTCAATTCTCAGAAAATGTCTCATTAGCCTACCTTGACCTAACTATTATTATTCTTGCAGTTGTTCTAATGATCGGCTTAAACCGATTGGTTTCCTTAACAAAAATTGGCAAGGCAATGCGTGCATGTGCTCAGGATCGAATTGCTGCTAATCTGATGGGTGTGAATACGAATCAAGTCATCGCAATTACATTTGCCATCGGTTCAGCTTTAGGGGCAGTTGCTGGCGTAATGGTCGGTGTTCGTGACAATATAGGACCGACGATGGGATTCCATAAAGGTGTCGCAGCGTTTGCCGCTGCGGTCCTCGGTGGGATTGGAAATATAACCGGGGCAATGGTCGGAGGTCTCCTGATGGGGATGGCAGAAGTATTTGGAGCTGGTTATATCGATCCAATTCTTGAGTTTGTTTTCCACACAATTGGACTTGGTGAAATGTATGATGCTGAGAAAATATCACATAGTTACGGATCTGGATATCGAATTGCCATCTCATATATTGTTATGATTATTGTTATTTTAATCCGTCCTACCGGACTTTTTGGAAAATCCTCTGCACATCGCGCTTAATTTGACTCTATTTTAATATTTGAAGAAGTTATAGGTTCAAGGTATAGAATACGATGCAAAATAAAATAATACCCGACAACTTCATCCTTAAGTTACAGGAGGAGTTGACTCCCAAAACCATTGTTTTTTGTTTGCTGATTTTCTTTTTTCCGCTGCTTACCTACGTCACAGACGGTATAGCAAGTTTTTTTTCTCATCGCAACATTTTCCTCCCTATTCCCGCTGGAGATTATCTTGTCTATATCTCTATTCAGGTTTGTGTTTATATACTCTTGGCAGTTGGATTAAACATCGTTTGTGGATATACAGGATTGCTTGACCTCGGCTATGTAGGGTTTTATCTTGTGGGTGGATACACTGCTGGACTTTTGATGAAACACATAGGGTTAAGTTACTGGATAGTACTGCCGATAGTTGTTCTCAACGGGGCACTCTGGGGATTGATACGTGGCGCACCTACATTAAAACTCACTGGTGACTATTTTGCTATTGTTACTTTCGGATTTGCAGAGGTGCTTTTCAGAATCGTCAAAAATGAGATATGGTTGATTGGGGACATTAACGGTTTTGTAAAGAAGATTCCGCGATCTTCCATTTTCGGGTTAGAACTCAATCAGAATTGGCAACATTACTATCACATTCTTATTTTAGCTGGCTTGGTTATATTTGTGAGTTATCGGTTGCAACACTCTCGTGTGGGAAGGGCATGGATCGCCATACGAGAAGATGAACAAGCAGCAGCGTCTATGGGAATCAATATTAGTCAATACAAGTCGCTTGCTTTTGCTATCAGCGCAGCTATCGGGGCACTCGGCGGTGCTTTCTTAGCTCAGTTTTGGGGGACTCTTAGTGCGAAAGCCTTTGAATTCTGGGAATCTATTCTCATTCTCTGCATGGTTATCCTCGGAGGAAAAGGTAGCATAAAAGGTTCCATTATAGGGGCAGTTATTATAGGTTCACTGAGTGAAATATTACGAATAATCTTACAACAATTTCCGCCCCAATTTGCAGGTACACGTTATCTAATCTTTGGTATTGTTTTAGTCTTGTTGATGCGTTTCCGTCCTGCAGGTTTGATTTTCAAGAAAACATGATCTACACATAAACAAGGGGTAAACTACGTAAAATCAAATCAAGCCTTTAAATTTCTCATAACATAACTATTGCCCCTCACTGTTTATCCATGTCCGAATCAGCAATTCACCTATCAAAAGAATCAGTACCAACCCCACAAACCACTGAAACCTCTCTTGATATTCACCATCAGCACGAACTCTGAATTTCTGCTTTTCGAGCCGTGCTAAGTCCTTCGTTAACTGGGCGGTCCCTTCGTTTGCATGGTAATAGTTTCCATTTCCCGCTTTTGCAATTTCACGTAGACGTTCCTCGTTCAATGCTGTTAGCACCAGCTTTCCATCAATATCCCGCTTGTATCCTGCGCTTTCAATTGGCAGCGGTATCGGAACAGGTTTATCTGCAGTCCCAACACCGACACAATAGATATGTACACCCTTTTTTTTTGCTGCTTTTGCCGTCTCAGTAGCATCTGTTGTCCCATGATCTTCACCATCCGTAAAAAGAATTAACACTTTTTGCCCACTGGAATCGGAATCTGTCCACTCATTTTTATCTGAAATGAATCGAGCCGTTGCGATCTCAATTGCATTGCCGATACGGGTGCTGCTATGGACAAGTGTTTCGGGAGTCATTGCTGCTAAAAAATCTCTGAGCGTAGAGACATCGCTTGCTAAGGGATATACCACAATACTTGCTTCGGCAAAATAAAGCAAGCCAGCACGATCCCCTTCAAGCTGTTTCAACAAAGAGAAGATCACATCTTTTGCATGCGTTAGCCGTCGGACAGAGTTGTTATCTGTAGCAAGCATACTCGTAGAAATATCCAGCGCAAGCATGACATCTAACCTTTCTGCAACTGTTTCAGGTTTAGCACCCCACTGCGGCTGCGCGATTGCTATCGCTACAAAGAGATAACTTAACATAAACAACACCGCTTGAACCTTGTGTCGTTTTAGATGTGTCGGATTCACATTGTTTTGGAATAGCAGCATCGCGTTTCGCTTCATGCGCAATCCAAAAAGAAGCAATAGAATTAAAATAGGCAACCCGACCCATAGAAAAAAGAGAAACTCCGGATTGCCAAAACGAAACCAATTCATGTTTTCTGTAACGCCAAATTCTGGACAAAAATAATCTTTTACAGATTATGATTTAACCATTGGATACGATCTTTATATTTCTGAACTTCTACTTTTGCCCTCGTCTGATTCCAATTGTTGCTTTCAACAAGGAATTGTGCTATTTGGGGTGCTATGTCAACCCCTTGTCCCTGTGTCCATCCGATGCGGGTGCGTCTCCACAGTAAGTCTTCTAAAGTCATTGCCATTTCTCCCCAATAAGCATAGAGAATTTCTGCTTTCACAAATGGGAGAGACATCGTAATAGGCTCCGCAAGGGTTGCATCTTGATTAACAAACGCCTGAATGCTTTGGTACCCTCGAATCCCATACCTTTGGATTAGACGTTCCTTATCAACTAAATGTGTATTTTCTTTATTCGTGTCATATCCGGTAAGCTCATTTGATATGGCACTCGGTAAGGGGCAGACAGCAGTTTTGCATCTACGGGGTACATTTAGTGATTTTGCCAAATAGTCTGCCGTTTCCTCAGCAATTAGACGGTGTGTTGTCAGTTTTCCACCATAAACATATAAAATACCACTCGAACTTTCAGTGATTAAATGTTCTCTCGAAACGAAATTACGATCGTCACTTACTTGCTTATCATGGTTGGTGGCGATAAGAGGACGTACGCCCGCATAAGTGCCGATAATAGAACTACGATCTAACAACATATTTGGGAATATCCACTGCGCTTCAGAAAGCAGATACGTTACCTCTTTTGTAGAGGGACGAGCAAATTCCGGTCCATCCTCTGGGGTCGTTTCAGTTGTGCCGACAATAGAGGTATTGTGCTCACCAGGTAAAATAAAAATAGCTCGTTGTTTTTCATTGCTTGACTTTTCTGCATGTGTATATGTCACGATACCATACTGAACTGCGGTCCCTTTGGCATGGCAACGTGGCAAGATAAGATGAATTCCTTTGGCATTTTTGGTCACCAATCGCGGAACACCGTCGTAGCTGGGGTCCTTACACCATAACTGATCGGTCCACGGCCCTGTCGCAGAGACGATTTTGCGTGCAGCGATCTCAAAACATTCACCAGAAATAACATTCTTAGCCATTATGCGGTGCGTTGGATTTGACGCGTCGGGTTGGTCAATAAACTCAAGAAACTGGACGTAGTTTGCCATTATTCCACCATGCCGATGGGCATCCTTGAGAGTTGCAATTGTCAATCTTGCATCATCAACCTTGCTATCCCAGAGGACAACACAACCTTTTAGTCCATTTTCAGCGACAGGACCGACCCTAGCTTGTATTTTATGGACATCAAGAAGTAATTTGGCTTTTTCTGTTATATCTGATTTTGAGAGATGATTATAGTATTGCGCTGCGAGTCGAATCCCTGTAAGTGGATATGGGTCACCTTTGTAACGAAGTATCGCTATCGGTATCGGTTTAACAAGATTAGGAGCAATATGAAGCAGCGTTTCTCGTTCCTTACGTGCCTGTTTCACAAGAGCGATATCGCGTTTTGCCAGATAGCGAAATCCACCGTGAATAAGTTGGGAACTTGCACCACTCGTTCCACAGGCAAAATCGCCTTGTTCAATCAGACCGGCTTTAATGCCCCCGTTTAAAGTGAGGTCTCGAATTAAGCCTGCACCGACGATGCCACCGCCAATAACTAACACATCTAACGGTTCTGTCTTTAAGGTTTTTATATTTTGGGTGCGAGTATCGCTCGAAAATTCGAATGACATTTTCTAAAAAATTTATACCGTATTCTCTTTCAGAGTATTGGCTAACAACTCTGCGTGATTGGAAATCTTACGAATTGCCGTAAGTATTCGTTCTGATGCTTTTGGAACTGGTTCCGTTAGAAGTGGCAAAAATACTAATTGTGAACACACTTTCTCGGTGATAGGTAGGTCTCCTGGAGCATATCCTTCATAGTCTCCGCCCACTTCAGATGTACAGAGAGGCCCTCGCCCATTTGTAAAAATATCAAGCCCCTTCATAAAGAGTGGAAGGGTGTGAAGCAAGGGGTACGGATTACTGTTTGTTGGCAAACTCCCTGAAAAAACAGGCACGCCATCACCGACCATGAGCGGATAAGGATTATTATTTGCCAAGACACCTTCTTTGCGTAAAACGTGAGCAAACACCGGTGCAGGCAGACCGTGCAGCTCTTCCTCACGGTAACAGATAGGAAATCCAAAGAACGCTGCTGGCTCCGCACCTGCATATCGTTCAATAGCATGCACCCCTGGAATATTTTGTAATTCTTCTCTTATTTCTTTTATATACGTGCGGCGGTTTGCGTTGAGTTCGTCAAGTTTCTGCAACTGCACCGAAGCAATGCCAATTGCTACCGGGTGCGCGCGATATTTTACACCTAACCCCATAGGTGGAAGATGTGCGTAATTAAGAGCAGCAGGATCCAACACCGGATCTCCGATACTCTTTATGCCGCGATTTACTTGCCCTAACAAACAGGCGCGCTCAAAAACTGTTATGTTATCTGTAGCAAGCATCCCACCTTCGCCAGCACTCACCGCTTTGCTTCCTTGTAAACTCCATGCACCTACTTGTCCGATACTGCCACACGGCTTACCTTTGTAAGACGCGCCGTGTGCATGTGAACAGTCTTCTATTACAGGCACCCCTGTTTCCTTACTAAGAGCCATTAAAGCATCCATATCACAAACGTTACCCCATAGATGTACCGCGACAATTGCTTTTGTCCGCTCTGTAATGCGCTGTCGAACATCGTTAACATCAATAACTAACGTTTTCGGATCAACTTCACAAAAGACAGGTCGTGCGTTTAGCATTAGAGCAGGCGTTATAGACCCCATCCATGTATAGGTCGGACAGATAACTTCATCACCCGGGCCAACCCCGAGTCCGAACATTGCACTATGTAATGCAGCAGTGCCATTACTTAGACTCATAGCGAATTGGGTCTGGTGGCGTTCACGCCATATCTTCTCAAATTCCTGAACAACCGAAGACCCGCCGGACAGTTCGTTCCGCAACGTCATTTCATAAGCGATTTGTGCCTCTGCTTCAGTGATTTGACACCATTGATCTAATTTGGGGAATGGTGCGTCATCCGATATTTCAAAAACAGGTTTTCCGCCTAAAACAGCGGGAATGTTTTTTGGATCCGTCTCAGTGTTAGAAAATTGCATATTTTTTATCGTCCCTTGCCAGTGTTATGATTTTGTGATAGCACCCAACGCCTAAAGGCGTGGGCTTCGGTTTCATAGCGCCTGCGGTTTACTCAGAGAGTTGACCGTCTTATGATCGCTCCACCTGCGGGCAATTGTCTGCTATTGGAACAGATTTATCACGTTTATGTGGTGGCTATCCCTGCCCGCAAAATGTTTATGGCAGCGTTTATGTCTCTATCGTGGTGTGAACTACATTCGGGACATGTCCATTGCCTATCCTTCAGAGTTAGATTTTCGTTATGAAAACCACAATCGGAACAAGGTTTCGTTGTCGCCGTCCATTGTCCGGCCTGTTTTAAAAGACGCTTATGTTTAGCACATTTATATTTCAATATTTTAACAAACTGGTAGAATCCGAGGTCAGAGACTTTGCGTCCCCACAAGCGTTTCATGCCATCAAGGTTCAACGTTTCAATAGAAATGGTATCAAACTGCTTGCAGAGTTCATCCGCAAGTTGCCAATGAAAGTCTTTGCGTTGATTAGAAACTTTACGGTAAAGACGGGCGAGTTGTCGGACACACCGCCCCCATCCGTTAGACCCTTTTTGTTTACGACTCAAAGACTTATGAAGACTACGCAGTTTGTTCAAGGATTGTTTCAAAGGGTGTGGGTGTTGTTTCTTTTCACCCGTGCTCAGGGTCAAGTAAGCGTCTTTCATACCGAAGTCTACACCAACGCTCTGACCTGTCGTCTGCAGCGGGTCGGTATCTGTCCAATTAGTTGTTATACAAAGCCAATAATCACCACAGGCATCCCGTTTGAGGGTAATGCTTTTGATTTTGCCGTGCCATTCACGGTGTTTGAAAAAGGTGTAAGGCACGCGAGCATATCGCCATTTACCTTTTTCCCATTTACGAAGGTTCAACGTGATACGATTGTCTTTCAGTTGCCAACCCGCATGACCCGGAAAAGTAATAGATTTAAACTTATGGCGAGGCTTAATATGAGGTCTGCCACCCAGTTTGTTGAAAAAACGTTGATACGCACTATCAATCCGTTTGAGTTCTTGTTGGAGCACTTGACTCGGCAAAGCATTCCAATGTGGATGTGTGCTTCGTTTCAATTCAGTCAAGTGTGTGCACATTGCCACATAGTTGGCATAAGGCAGCCCCGCTTTATAGCGTTGACGCTGCCACTTATGAAAATACTCATGCACTTGCCATATATCGTCAAGCAAGTTGCCTATACGGATCGTGTTAGATTGATTACTAAACTTATATTTATACGTTTTCATTGTTTATCGCATATCACACCTTTTAACCCCTTCACAATGGGTAGGCAGATACGTAAACTTGCGAGGACGCTGTGAATATCTGCCAGTGTGATACTATTATTATATTCTATTTTTTAGTCAATGCTAAGTTTTTTTCTTAACACAATCACTTAGCGGGCTTATATCCTAAACCTAAAGGATTGGGCTTTACGCCCGAGTGCCCGTAAAGGTTCTCCAACTCAGTGAATTGAAAAGATTTGTTCTATAGTGAACTTTGAAATGATTGGGACACTTTGATAAACCTATTTTGGAAACATAACGGACAATAGGAGTTGTAGCACAAACTGTTAGTTTGTGCATATTAGTCCGCAACTGACAGTTTGCGCTACAGAAGTGTCTCGTTGATTGTCCGTTTTACTATATATGCAAAAGAAGAACATAAAATAAAAATACCTATGGAATCTAAATTATCGCATTGATCATAAACCTTCGGATCAATGATTGAAATATTGGCTGGATTTACCTTGAATTGAAATTGGTAGAAACCTAAAACAATTGTTTTAATGTTTTGCCTGTGTTATACTAACAACACTCGTAAGCTTGGTACAAAAGAAAACGTTATAAATCTAATCAAGTTTACATTTACACATAATATCACGTTTGCGATAAACTGTCAATTTTTTGTGACTTGGACTTCACATCTCTGAGAAGATTTTGAATATCCGCCAATCTTTTACCACGTTGTTCAACAGTCTGGTCGTTCAGATTCTACAATTGATCCGTAACCTTTTGCCGCCGTTGCTTGCGATCTGCGGATTTTTTCTTTTATGTGGGATTGTGTTAATCCTAAGAGGACAGAACCCGTGGGAGTTTTATACAACAATCTTTATCAGTGGGTTTTCCAGTTTTGATGAAGTCGGTAGTGTGCTGTTTAATTCGACACCGCTTATTTTTACAGGGCTTGCAGTCGCTATAGGATATAAAGGCGGATTGTTTAATATTGGTTGCGAAGGACAACTCTATGTCGCTGCCTTTGCAGCTGCGTGGGTAGGCATATATCTAAATCTTCCTTTTGTTATATTAGTGCCTCTCTGTATAGGTGCCGCAATGATTGCGGGCAGTATTTGGGGAGCGGTGCCTGGGTTCTTAAAAGCGAAATTCGGCGCACACGAAGTTATCAACACAATTATGATGAACTTCATTGCGCTTGCCGTAACGAATTTCCTTGTCATATCTGTTTACCGTGAACCAGATCAGATGGCCCCACAAACGGCTCAGGTCCATGAAGCAGCGCGACTACCGCGTCTATCAAATATGTTTCCTTTCCTCTCCCAGAGTAATCTTTTAGATGCAAGTTTTTTGATAGCGTGTGCGTGTGTTTTAATCTGTTATATCTTTTTAAAGCATACTCGGTGGGGGTACGAACTCCGTTTAGTTGGCAACGCGCCAGAAGTTGCTGAATACGGCGGCATCAATCCCCGTACAGTGACGGTGTGGGTAATGGCACTGAGCGGCGCAATTGCGGGGTTAGCAGGTGTCGCGGACGTTATGGGATATCGATACAGATTCTCAGATGGTTTCTCATCTGGATGGGGTTTCACCGGAATTGCTGTTGCACTTTTAGGTAGAAATCATCCGTTTGGAGTATTTGCATCAGCACTGTTATTCGGTTTATTCACTAAAGTTGCTTTGGACATTGAGCTTATCTTAGAGGTGCCGCGCGGTTTATTTCTCGCCGGTCAGGGATTACTAATTATTGCGTTGGTATGTATGGAAGGTATTTCACAGAGAAATAATTCATGATTTTAGATTTGATTCCAAGCACATTGCGAATGACAACACCTTTAGGATTCGCAGCACTCGGTGGAATTTACTCAGAACGTTCAGGTATAATTAATATTGCCCTTGAAGGCATGATGCTCATTGGGGCGTACGGCTATGTCGTTGGTGCACACGTATCAGATTCCGCTTGGGGTGGGTTATGTGTTGGCATCGGTTTAGGAATTGTATTAGCCTTGTTGCACGCAATAGCCACAATTACTTTTCACGCTGAGCAAATTGTCACGGGGATTGCCATTAACATTCTTGCATTGGGCATTATAGAATATCTTGTACCGACTAAAGAACGCGTGCCAGGATTACCTGAGTTGAAGCTGCCAATTATCGGTTCCTACAGTATACTCGTTTATCTATTACCCATACTGATGGTAGCAAGCCATATCTTGCTTTTCAAAACACCGTGGGGGTTGCGATTGCGTGCTGCTGGAGAATCAACCGAAGCACTCAAAACGCTTAGTTTAAGTCGTGCTAAATGGCAATATTTCGGTGTAATATTGAGCGGCATCTTGGCATCAATAGGCGGTTGTTTCCTCATATCCGATAACCATCGTTTTACTGAAGGTATTATTGGAGGACGAGGCTATGTGGCTCTCGCAGCTGTTATCTTCGGAAATTGGCATCCACTCTATAGTGTTGCTTCATGCCTGCTCTTCGGATTTGCAACCTCCTTTGAACTTACGAATCCGTGGGCAGTCCCCGAACAACTGATAAAGATATTTCCATATATTTTAACTATGATCGTGCTTGCTGGGCTTGTTGGCAGATCGCGTCCCCCAGCAGCTCTGGGAAAAATGGACTCCTAAACAATCTATAAAAAAGCCTCTTAACTCCCCTCATCTGTCAGTTCATAATAACCAGAATGCTTATTATAGTATCCGTAAGATTTGGCATGTTTTGGGTTTATCATGTTACATAGCACCCCGATGCCCTTCGCTGGCAGCACTTCCTTAAGATGTTTTATCCCTGTCAATACATCAAAGCGCTTAGTTTTCGTGATGTCAAACACATAAACGACAGCATCAACGATGGTTGCTAAAATAACCGGGTCCGCTACTGCGCGGACAGGTGGAGAATCAATCACTATTACATCGTATTCAGATTTTGCAAGTTCCAGCCATTGCGTCATCATTTCTGAATTCAAAAGTTCAATCGGATTTGGCGGCACAGTTCCACCCGGGACGAGATGTAAATTAGGAATTCCGGTCTGTCTGACTGTTGATTGAAAAACCTCATAACTATTTTCAGTATTTATACTGATAAGTGCTTCGCTCAACCCCGGTTTACGTGTGTCGCTGTGCGTAACCACCGAAGGGTCGTCGGATGTCCCTTCTTCATCTTGGGACATTATCTGAAGGAGTTGTTCTGTCGGAAATGCTGTATGTTGCGATGGTCTACGCATATCCGCATCTATTAGCAGGACCTTGTTCCCTTTTTGTGCAAGTGCAGCAGCGAGATTAGAAGAAACGGTACTCTTCCCTTCTCCACGGGTAGAGCTCGTAACAAGAACAGTTTTCAGAGCACCACCAAGGTTAAGGAATGGTAGTTTTGCAACAAGTACCCTAAAGGCTTCCGCAGTTCTGGAATTAGGCGCATCATTTACTATGAGTGGAATCCGATAAGCACTACGTTTCTTAATAGATGGAATTACGCCGAGAAAATTGGGTGGTTCTGGCAGCGAATCTAATTGACGGACAGAGTCCTCTAATCGTAAATAGGTGTCTTTGAAATAGTTTTTGGCAACTGCAAATGTAAACCCAAGGAGTGCACCAACCATAGCACCTAAAACAAGATTTAACTTCTTTCTCGGTTTTATAGGTTCTTCTGGGAGACGCGCTTGATCTAATATTTTAATATTTTCTGTACGGGCTTCTGCAACAATTTGCGATTCCCGAATTTTCGCCTCTAAAGCAATTGCCTGCGTGTTATAAATTTCTATATCTCGCTTGAGTCGAAACAATTTGAGATGTTCTTCTGACCATCCGCCGACTTCTTTGATACGTTTATCAATTTGATCGGAAACCTCCGCTTTTTGTCTCTCAAGGCTAATTTTAGCTGCTTGAGTTTCATTAATCTTTTGCGCGAGCACTTGGTGTAAGGGATTATAAGACGAAGTTGTGCTTTTTACCTCTTTTTCCTCATTTTTAAGGCGTGCTTTTGTCTCATTAATTTTTTCATCTAAAGAAGTTATTTCAGGATGTTTTACGTCTCCGTATTTCCCAATAAGTGCTTTCCGTTCAATTTCATATTCGTTCAAATCATCTTGCAGTTTGGAATATGAAGGATTCCTTGCTACCGTTTCGGAGATAAGTTCCTCCTCAACTTCCTTTATATCTTCTTCATAAGATGCAAGTCTCAATTCATTCCCAATTAATTGACGCGTCAACTCATTTTCACTTAATTGCAAGGCTAAAACCAGTTGCGCTTGTGTGCCACCTTCCGCATTTAAGGTTAGTTCCGGATTTTCTTGCTGAAAATCAAAGAGTTGCTTTTCGGATGTTTCCAGTTTCTGTCTCGCTTCATTGAGCATCGTCTGCGGAAGAGGTCTTTCCCACCATTTCATCTCTTCCTCTTTTTCCGCTTCAATTGTATCCACAAGTACAGTAGCAATTCTGTTGCACAAAAGCTGCGCGTCCGCAGGGTCTTGCTGTTTTACTGTGAGCGTAATCACGTTGCCATCTGTTGACTCTTCAACCCTTAACTGTTCATCAATAAGTGTTTTGACGAAATAGTCTTTCCACTCAGTATCAGTGAGTTCACCTTGTTCAGTGACACTGGGATCTAATTCAATATTCAGAAGATTCGCCAGCCACTTCACTGTGTCACCTCGGTGAATAGTTCGCGGTTCCAACAGTCCTTCATCTATAAGTTGGTTGACTGTTGGCGCAATCACTAAGTCACGGGACTGTATCAGCGTAGCATAAGTTCCCAACGAAGGCCCTTTAAGAAGCCCCGTTAGTGGGAGCTGTGAGACTAACGAAGAGGGGGCTTGGCCATCAAGGATACGAAGGGTTGTTTCGGATTGAAAAACTGACGGTGTGAAATCGGTTACAAGAAACGCCCCAAAAATACAAAGTAAAAAGATAATTAGGACACTCCACTTATTCCTAAAAAGAATCCAAAAATAGTCTAATAGTCGTATTTCAGTAATTTGTTCAAGTTGCTTATCGGTAGTATTTAGCATCGTTTAACCTCATGTTTGTTCCCATGTGCACACCCTTGTACAAAAAAGTAAAATGGAACAAAAAATATACACCTTCTTTCTTCCGACTTCCATTTCTATCTATATCTCAGCCAAATATTTACGACTAAGCTTGTCAGTGAAGCGGCAAAACTCAAAACTCGCCAATCAATCCGTGTCCGTTCTAATATCCGGAGTTGATCGTTTGGATAGAGATAAATTTCTGACTGCACTAAATTGAAGTTAAGTTCTTCTTGTGTTCCATCAGCTCGTGTAAGTATACATTTTTTCGGATTTGCTTTTTCCTCGTTCAATCCCCCTGCCGTTGCCACGGCATCTCTTAAAAGCGTCGGCTCAGTAATTACATATTGACCTGGCTTATCAACTGCCCCAACAATACTAATTTTTGCTTCAGCCAGGGGAACATATAAGACATCTCCTGGTGCCATCATTGCGCTGACATTTTCCTTAGTAAGATCCACTGGTGTATTTCCGGCATCAGAGATGATCTCTGATTTTTTTAAATCTGCAAAGTTTGTTTTGGAACCACCTGCAAGTTTCAACGCCTGGTCAGCAGGAATTTGCTCATTGGTAATCGGGTAATAGCCGGGAGTGGTCACTGCTCCTATTACACGGATCCGGCGTTGCGCATAGATTGAGGGAATAATCACAATATCATAATTTTTTAATGGTATATCAGTTTTTTCTGATTCGATATGTTCATTCAAATTAATTGTTTTGAATGTCTTGCCATCGCGCAATATAGCAATTTTGGTGAGATCCGCCAATTCATAGTTAATTCCTGCTGCTGCCAAAGCATGCATCAAATAAACTTGACCTGTTTCAAAAACATAGTTGTTTCCTCTTGGCCTCTGTTCAACTGCTCCGAACACCAAAATGTTACGCCTCGGTTGCATCAGCGTAACAAAAACGCGGGCACTTGGAAGTTTTTTTGAAAAGGCCTGCTGCATTTGTGTCTGAAGTTCAGAAACCGTTAAGTCTGTTGCCTTGATGAGTCCAATGACCGGATAGGAGATGTAACCATCTGGCTGAATCGGAATAGGAACACGGTCTTTAGTATAATCAGGGTAGCCTTCAACAGTAACAATAATACTATCGCCAACTTGCAATTTATATGTGGATGTTCCTGGGTACTGTGGACTTTTGGTCACAATGTTTTGATCAGAGGAATCCTCAGCAAAAACTGATGGTGAGAAACTGAGTAACCCTAAAATTATCTGAAAAAAAAGTAGAAAACGTAAGCGTAAAAACGTGTTCATAAATTTTACATAACCTTTTTGTAAGATGCCTTGAGATAACCTTGTATTGAATATTGACATTTTGGGACTTGGATTAAAGTTATTTCCTAAGTATTTTAGCAAGGATATGGCAAAAATACAAGTGAAAACAGGAAAACTACTGAGACATTTAACTTTGATAACATGCCAATTCATCAAAATTGGAGAGTTTTAACTCTTTTCATTTCTGTTTGTTGTAATTAATTTTGTTTTTCTTCAAGAAATTTGGAAAAAGTTGCACATACTTAAGTGAGAATGTTTGTTGCTTTAACCTATTGAGTTATGCTAATATAATCTTGTGAATTTAATAAATGTTTTTACACAACTTCAAAATAAAAGGGTGATGGTAATCGGAGACATCATCGTGGATGAATACATCTGGGGTGATGTGAACAGAATTTCGCCTGAAGCACCTGTTCCGGTGTTCGAGATGACCGAAGAAAGAATCGGTTGTGGTGGTGCTGCGAATGTCGCACAAAATATTGTCAGTTTAGGCGGCAAAGCTCAATTAATCGGTGTCATCGGAAAAGACAGAGATGGCGAAAAACTGGTACAGATGCTAAATCCTACAGGGGTTGGCACTGCGGACATCTGTATGGATATTCAACGTCCTACAACCAAGAAAACTCGTGTGATTGTTCGATCCGATACCGCAGATTCCCCACGTTCAAGTGTGCACAGCTCGGAAAACGCGTCTCTGCAACAAGGACATCATCTACTTCGGATTGACAGAGAATCCAAGCAAGAAATCACTGCGATGTTAAGGGAACGTCTATTGAGTGCTGCTATTTCTCAAATCGCAGAGAGCGATGCAATTATTTTTTCTGATTACGATAAAGGAGTTGTTAGCACTGAGCTTATCAAAGCGGTAGTAACCCATGCCGAGCGTTACGGTATACCAATAGTTGTTGACCCGAAGCGCAATAATTTTTGGAAATATAAAGGTGTAACGGCACTAACACCGAACCACAAAGAAGCAGGGATGGCTGTACAAGAAGAAATTACCGATGTCTCTCATCTAATTGCTGTGGGTGAAAAGATTTTAGATCGGTTATCGCTGAAAACATTACTGATCACCCGTGAAGAGGACGGGATGTCTCTATTTCAGAGGAATTCCGATAACACCCTACAAGTAGAACATCTATCATCCTATTCAAAGGAAGTAGCAGATGTAACAGGGGCGGGTGATACGGTGGTCGCCGTTTTCGCGCTTGCACTTGCGGCACAAGCTGACTACCGCACTGCTGCTCAACTATCAAGCCTTGCTGGCGGGATTGTAGTTGACAAAATGGGATGCGCAACTGTCATACCAAAAGAACTACATCAGGCTATTGATGCATTGCCTGAAATCTAATCTACAGTGTTAATTTTGTTATCTAAATCTAATCAGGTATGTGTATCGGAGTCGTAGTATGAAGACTGTCTTTCTTGACCGTGATGGTGTTATCAACAGAAACCCACCGGACAATGGCTATGTCTGTAACTGGGCAGATTTTACCTTTATCCCCAATGCCTTAGAGGCGATTCGAGATCTAACGCAAAATGGGTATCATATTTTTCTTGCAACCAATCAAGCAGGTATTGGCAGAGGAATTTTCACTGAGCAACAACTAACAGAAATTCATCTTCAAATGCGTACTGAAATTGAGACAGCAGGTGGACATATTCACAAAATTTACTATTGTCCACACCACCCAGATGCAGGGTGTGAATGCCGAAAACCTAAACCGGGAATGTTGCTACGAGCGGCACACGAACATAATATAAACGCGTCAAATACGTTTTTCATTGGGGATTCAATCACGGATATACAGGCAGCTCACAGCGCAAGGGTATTACCAATACTCGTTTTAACAGGACACGGCCGCGATTCCTATAACCGTTATATCAATTCCGACTCAACTGTCAAAACAGGTAAACCGAACAAAATTTTTACAAACCTCTATACTGCTTCGCGATGGCTAATTCAAAGTTGAATTGCCTGAAAACGTATTGCCAAAAGCGATAAATTCAATTGGACTATGCTATTAAAAAAAATAGAAACTTGCACTGCCCATGCTGGTGTTATTGGTCTCGGGTATGTCGGTTTATCACTTATGGTTGCTATTGCAGAGGCCGGCTTCAGAGTCACTGGGATTGATATCAACCCACAAAAAATAGAACAATTAAAACGCGGCATCTCTGGCGTTCCTGATGTGCCTGATGCTGTTCTCGGTTCCCTTATTACCACAGGACGAATTCAGTTTACAACAGATTATAATGTTCTGAGTAAATTGGATACCGTCAATATTTGTGTGCCAACGCCTTTGAACAAAAATAGAACGCCGGATATGCAATTCATCATCGCTGCCGTCGACCAAATTGCCCAACATTTGCATCGCGAACAACTGATAATTCTTGAAAGCACGACCTATCCCGGTACGACTGAAGAAATCGTACTTCCAATGCTTCAACCTAACCTCAACGAAAAAATGGTTGACACCGACTGCAGCCCTAATCCTCCGAGTTTAAGCGCCGATTCTGCCGAACCATTACAAGTAGGGCAAGATTTCTATCTCGCTTTTTCACCTGAACGAATTGAGCCTGGGAATAGTACCTACTTTATGACGAATACGCCAAAAATTGTCGGGGGTGTGACACCAAAATGCACCCAAGTTGCCAAAACGTTTTACGGACAGTTTATCAATAAAACACATACTGTTTCCTCGCCTCGAATAGCGGAAATGGCAAAATTACTTGAAAATACATTTCGGAGTGTAAATATAGGATTAATCAATGAAATTGCGCTTATCTGTGATCGGATGGATTTAGATGTATGGGAAATAATTGATGCTGCTGCAACCAAACCCTTCGGATTCATGCCTTTCTATCCGGGGCCTGGTCTTGGGGGACATTGCATACCGATAGATCCGCACTATCTCTCTTGGCAAGCCCGTAACTATAATTACCACGCGCGATTTATTGAAATTGCGAGTGAAATTAACAGCAGCATGCCGAAATATGTTCTCGACAAAGTCACTCATGCGCTAAATCTCTATCGGAAACCTCTCAACGGCTCAAAAATATTAATCTTAGGTGTAGCATATAAAAAAGACATCGGAGACACCCGTGAATCCCCCGCGTTTGAAGTAATTAGATTAATGCTTGACAAAGATGCACAGATTTTATATCATGACCCACACGTTTCACAAATTGTTCTTGAGAAAGGAGAAACCTATTATTCACAAACGCTAACACCTGCTGTAGTAAAAAGTGTTGATTGCGTTGTTATTCTTACTGACCATAGCACTATGGACTACGATTTGATTGTTAGACATGCAGCTGTCGTCGTTGATACACGTAACGCAACACGTGCCGTTCAGAACGGATCAGACAAAATAATCAAAATTTAACGCAGGACATTGCGTAGACCAAAAACAAATCCGTTTATTCTATAGATTAGGAGGGACTGCAATTACTCCTTACATCAAAAAATTAAAAATTATTAAAAAATACAGTTTACAAACAACTAAATTTCGCATCTATTCTCTCTATGTGAACTAAATATATTTGGAGGACTCGCATGACAAAACCTAATATAAAATTGAAAATACATAACGATCAATTTACTTGGTTTCTTGCTATACTTTTAAATGAGAGAGAGATTTTCCAACTCCTTATAAACACTAACCTTGTTGCCGATTCAGACAAGTTACATTCTTCGTCCAAACAGGAGTTGTTGAACAAGTTAACCAGCGCATTTTTCAGACAATCTCATATTGACGAAATTGTTATCCAACATCTCTCACAAAAAGCGAAGGCTGCAATCTCAAGGGTTGAGTACATGGTAGTTGATGAAATCCACACATTTTTTAAATCCCCTGGCCCACTGCTTGAATCAGGTGAATTTGGTGAAGTGGTCTGGGCACTCTTAACGGATTCTCGAGAAGACGTACATTCACATGGAATCCATTTATTGGCAGCAGCGTATGAAAATCACATAGAACATCATGAGGTAGGGACACAGCAGTTTCCAGCTTATCTTGAAACGCCACAAGTGCCTTCCTCAGAAATTCAGACAAAATATACCCGTGATTTAGAAAAAGCGCAGAAGGAGATTGATGGACATACCAGCGAAATTGAACGTCTTAATAGTGCTTTAGCTGACTTACAAGCGGAATACACAGCACTTGAGAAAAAAAATAAACAGATAGAACAACACTGCCAGTTACTACTTGAGGAAAATGAGGCACTAAAAATAAAAGAAGATTTGTATCAGGAAAATAAAAATCAGATTGTTTCTTTACAACAGGAAAAAGAAAATCTTGAAGAAAAAGCGACACAGTACGCGGAAACTAACGCCTCCCTCATGAAGTTAGAGGCTGAACACCAGCAGATCCTAACGAAATATGAGGATGTTACAGCACAACTCAACGAGATCACACAAATCAAAGCATCCAAGGAAACTTTCATGGGTGAACTAAAGTTAGTTGAAGAAGCCGTTTATAAGGAATCTCAAGTTTTAGAACAACTAAAAACTGATCTACAAAATCATTTTGATGTAATTGAAAAATCACATGAAGCATCTCGAAACGCGCTTAATCAAATTCGACAGACAGCAGACTATTTAAATGAACCTGACTTGGAATCTACAAATCAAGTGGATCGGACGGGATCGCAACAGCGTGTAGGTGTATTCGTTGACGTCCAAAATATGTTCTACGCAGCGAAAGATCAGTTTGAAGGCCGAGTAGATTACATCAAACTTCTTGACTTGATCGTTGGTCCGCGACAACTCACGGCCGCCTACGCCTATATTGTTCAGATTCCTGAAATCAAGCAATTTAATTTCATTTCTTTATTAGAACATAACGGTTATACAATTCGTAGTAAAGACTTGCGTCTGCGCGGAGACGGTTCCGCAAAGGGTGATTGGGATGTTGGAATCGCTGTAGATGTGGTTTCTATGCTCGGAACGTTAGATGTTGTTATTTTAGCCAGCGGCGATGGCGACTTTTGCCCACTCGCGGAACTCATTAAACAACAACATAAACGGATAGAGGTAGTCGCATTTGAGCACAACACGTCCATGGATTTGCAAGCCATGGCAGACCAATTTTTCCCGATAGGTGAAGAACTGTTGATGTAATTGCAGTCCTTCGCAGAAAGAAGTTGTGCCTTAAAATTATGTTCTTTTCTGATTGTTCACAGCCACGTATTTGCCCACGTGTACCTATATCCTATTGCCTATTAATCTTTCTCATTTTCGTCACTCCTCATTCCACAGCCCAAACAGAATGGATGCCAGCGGAAAATCTGGCAGTATGTACGGCCAAAACTGATCAACATTTCCCTGTGTTAGTAACTGATGGTAAGAATGGTGTTATTGTTGCTTGGCGCGATGCGCGAAACGAAAACTATGACATTTATGCACAACGCGTTAGCAGCAAAGGCACTATGCTTTGGACACCTAACGGTATAGCTGTCTGTAATCACGAAGCACCTCAAAGTAGTCCTGCTATTGTTTCTGACCTGAAGGGGGGTGCGATTATCGTTTGGGGAGATACACGAAACGGCACTCAGGACAGCTACGCGCAACGGATTGATGCTGATGGGAAAAAAATGTGGAATCCCGATGGCGTTGAAGTTTGTACGGATGCCGCTTTGCAAGATGATTTTACCGTTATTCCAGATGGAAACGGTGGTGTGATCGTTGTGTGGGAGGATTGGCGAACTGGCAATCAAGACATCTATGCCCAAAAAATTTCAGCTGAAGGAAAAGCAATTTGGAAAAAGAATGGAATTTCTGTGTATAGTGGTGAAGGAGACCAATATGATCCCGCTATAGTCACTGATGGCGCGGACGGATTCATCGTTGTGTGGTGGGACATCAGCACACCAGACTGGAACATCTTTGCGCAACGGATCGATAGCAAAGGAAATAAGGTGTGGGATTCACCTGTCCCTGTTTGCACTGCACAAGGCAATCAAGGAGCACCAGTTATCGTTACCGATGGAAATGGCGGCGCATTCTGTGTGTGGTCGGACTATAGAAACGACCCGAATCTTTTTACGCGCGCCCAGCTTTATGCGCAGCACATAGCAGCCGATGGCACAACCTTATGGCAAAAAGACGGTATACTGATTTGTGAATTGCTTGTCAATCAACAACAAGCAAATTGTATCAGCGATGGTGAAGGTGGTTTTATCGTTGTGTGGTGGGATGATAGAGATGTTTTTGCCGACATCTACATCCAGCGCGTCAATGTCCAAGGTGAAGTTTTATGGAATAAGGATGGTGTGCCTGTTTGTACAGAAGGGGGCGTTCAACAAATTCCTATGCTTGTCCCTGATAGTGCAGGTGGCGCTATTGCTTATTGGCTCGACTATCGGGAGGATTTTGGAAATATAACGGAAGATGCAATCTATGCACAACGGATTGATGCTAACGGAACACCACTTTGGAAAGAAAACGGTGTGCCGGTTTGCGATGCAAACAAAGAACAGATAACACCGAAAGCAGTCTCTGCGGGGGATGGTAGTGCTATTGTGGTTTGGAGTGATGCCCGCGGCGACGATTACGACATCTATATCCACCGTGTCCATTAAGAAATGCGTAGTTCATCAATAAAACTCCAAAAAAATAAGTTTTTGGACAAGTATGCCACAAACTAACAATATTCACAATTAAAACGTTATAATGTCTAATGTGAAATTCATTGCTTATTTGACTTTAAAAAGAGATGCTTCCACTTTGTAAATCAAATTTGGGTTTGCTAATAACTCTATCTGTATCTGCATCAACTAATTCAAAGGAAAATCCCCCTCCAGCACTATAAGAAAATTCCCCTTTCAAAAAGTAAGTGTCACCAGCTTTTACATCAGCACCAAAACTTGATGATGTTTGAGCAGTTGTCCGCGTGCCCTCATCGTAAGATTCATAGATAATTAGGACAGACATGTCCTGCTTTCCGGGAGCAACTAAAATTTCATGAATAGACACATCTTTGTTTTCTCCAATTTTTTTACGTAATGCTACCTTTCCATTGATTCGCAATGCGATTAAATTAGTCCGCTGAATCCATTTTCCTTTCGTATCAATTTGGATAGCAGCGAGTTCAGATTTTGGCAAATCAGGTGTTTTATACTTACCTTCCCGCATAAATATCGTTCCACAACCGAAAACTGATAGTGATAGCAGTATTACTACTAATAGCATGGAAATCTTTGATTGAATGTTGAATTTCCGTTTTATCACACTACTACCGATATAGTTTTGCCCATGCACTTTACGGGTCATTTGTGTTTTCTCCTATAAGTTAACAGATTGAACTTGATTTGATTATATCGCTTGATAATTCAGCTGTCAATCATTTTATTTATTCAGTACGAACCTTTTTGACATCAACATGTCTATTTTTTATAGATGTTGGATTAAAGTAAATCAGAATAGAAATTGTTTTAGGTTACATTCGCTTATCAAGAAGCTAAAGGTTGAAGGATTGTGGTATAGTATAGCGTATTTCCGGTTGCGCTACTACACACATTCATGGTATCCTATAGATACACTCTGATGTCTGACTTGAATACATCTAAATTACAACACACAATTTTAATAGCAAAATGAATATAGATTCCCTTTCCAATCTTGATACTTTTGTCAATAAACGCGTAAAAGAGTTATTTGTTGCGCAATCTAATAGACCCGCAGCTTTGAAGGACATAAGTCTTTCACGATTAACACCATTCCACCGAGCTTTACTTGTTGCCGATGGCACCGTCACACGTTTTATTGAAGCGTATAAATTATCGCCGGTGCAGGTGGTACTTTTATATCAAGCAAGGCGGACACTTCATAACAAACACTTCTGGCTTGATCTTCCAACAGGCGGTAATATTATCGCGCGAGAAGTGGTTCTACAGACACCTGCCACAGAAAATCAAACGCCCAAAATCCATGCTTATGCGGTGTCTCAAATTGTTCATGAACGTCTACCCCAAACTGTTGTAAAAGGACTTGAAGCAGGAATAGATGGTTTAGGGATGCTACTGCAAAACAGTCAATTAGAAACCCGGCGTGATTTGCTTTGGTGGGGAATAGAACAGGCAACCGGTTTACCAAGTAGCCTCGCGTATTTCGAAGGAAAACCGCTTCTCAGTAGAACCTATAGAATCGTTGCTAACGGCAATCCACTTATGTTGATCACCGAAAGATTTCCGCTTGACGATTCATAGTTTGAAATTATAGCCCAATTTAAGAGGCGAGGTTAGGAAACCTCGCCAGCAAAGGGGTACACGTGCCACCGAACTTATGGCGGCAGTATAGAGTATCTCTATTGGAGTGTCGCTGAGAAAATGGTCGACTGGTGGAAGCCGTGACGCAAATACCGAAACAGCGAAAATTCACAAACTTACCGTCCCCATGGTCGCGCCTGCTTGATTGAAATTTTGCCATCGTTTGTAATTTTGAATTCAATTTCCATAGCAAAGTCTTGCGTTTGTGATCCGCCACTATACAACCGACTAAACTTGTTGTGTACTGTGCCAAGATAAATATTCAGTTCGCGCAGATATTTGTCCGACAAAATTCGTTTGTTATCTGTTACTCGATTTGAGGTTGACACAATTCTATAGTTATTGCTATCCCACCAATCCAACAAAACCTCTTCCGGAATTGATTGTTCTTCTGGGTTTGTCACAAGGTCTTCCCCAACTTGAATATTGAGATAGTAATTTCCTTCAGTTTGATACACAACATCATCGGTTACAGCAACACCGTTTGCCGATTCATTTTCAAAATTGGGATGGACAAGTACGCCCATTGCAGTCGTAAAATGGTCAATACGAAAGAAATCGCGTGCTTCAAACGCGCGGAAATTCCATAGACTCGCAAAAACCTGCTTAATCGATTTTGACAGATGTCCTTCATCTATATTGTGCGTAAAGGAATCGTATAACCCCGCACCACTAAAACCTGGCAAATCTTCATTGTTCGTGCTGGAGCGGCATCGGAGAGATGTTCCATCTGGAAATGAGTTTTGTAAATCTGAAAACGCACGCATCATCCACGCAGGCATTTTTCCCATCTCTATTTCTGATCTAAGCTTTTTCAGTTCTGCGTCCTTTGTGTCATGTGAATTTTGAAAGTCGGGCTCTTTAAGTAATGCCTCAATTTTTTTATAAAAGCCGTTATGCTTCATGAATTCATCGTAAAAATAGAACGGCACCCCAAATCCGTCTGGTACTGCGCCCTTAGAAAATCCAAACGTCCTCAGTGTGGCAACGTTAGCTGTTTTAACCCCGAAGCTGGAGGAGTCCGAGAACTTGATGTCATCGAGTGGCAAAATCTTTTTAGCAGACAGGTCGCGTGTAGGTTTTTGTGTTTTTGCGGGACGTAAATCAGCAAAATGAGTTTCTACCTCTTCTCGCGTCGCTTCCCTAATTTCAAAACCATCTGGGTTTACCTTGTAGTAGACATATTTTCCGATGAGCGGTGCAATCAATTTATGTTCCCACGCTGTGGCAATAAATGCGTTTGGAACTTTGTCCTGAATAGCACGCAGGTTAACGTGCGAAAGCGGCGTTTGCCGCACACCTGTGATTATCCCCGCAACTCGCGACATTTCGTTCGGTAACGTCTTGCAGATCACGATGTCACGCGTGGTTGGGTGATCGCTGGTTTCCAGCACACGCAGCCGGCCATACGACTCTGCCTGATTCAGTGGGAGATAACCGATGTTCGCGTAAAGGTCATCTTCAAAATAGACTGGGAATTCAGCTTTATCATATAGTGCTTTTTCACGTCTATAAATACCAATAGCACCCCATAACGGGCAATAGCCAAGCCTATTTTTCAGTATCGGCATTTTCGCTACGAGTAAGTCGTGCACAAGTTTAATTTTTTCAAATGAAAATGCGTTGTTTGGATTAAATTCGAAAGTGTAAACACCGGGTTCACCGTTCGGTGCGGTAAAAAGTGGGCGATAGCTGAGCACGCCGCGCATCTGCCCCTGACCTCTGCCTAAACCAGCAGCCTGCATGAAACTTCCATGAGAACGGTGTGTCTTTGTGTTCATAAAATAAAGTTGTGGGTTCTGTGTATGGGTGTTTTCAACCTGAATTTTTACAAATTCAATTCCAGCAAGTTGCGTGTCAATAAGGACATCTATTCCCTGATATGACAATTTCTTGAAGGTTTCTCGGTCAGGAATTGTCGCTGTGCCATCTTTGAATTCAACTTGCTCAGGGTTGAGTCGTGGTCCCGAAGGTTCTCTTGAGCTGCGTCCTCTGCTAAATCCACCTCTCCCACGAGATTGGTCACGGTTACCACTTTGCATTTGGCGAATCTCGTTCTCACTGAATTGGACACCTCTGGCATTTTCAATTCTCATGACTCTTACCATAAGTTCCTTTTCAGGTGTGCTCAGTTCGCCATTCCGATCAAGGTCGAACCGCTTTTCATCTTTTGAAAGTGTCTCTTCTGCCCAAGTGTTTTGGATAACAACTAATGAAAATATCATTATTAAAACAGAAAAAATTATGTTGGTTTTATATTTCATGGTTTTCCTCAATAAACATTGAAAATTTGGATAAAATATACAATCAGCCCTCTCTTGTTAGATTAGGCAAATTAGAACCAAATTTGTTCAGAAAAAACCTCCCATCCATCTGTGAATGTAAAACTTCTACAGATGAACTTGGTTTTTATTTTGAAATTGGTGATTTTGTGATATGATATGCAGTACAGTTTAGATTTCAAGGTACTTATACAAGGAGATTTTATCATGTTCAACTTTATTAATTCAACATATTGGTTTATACTAATCCTTCTTTTTACATGTGTTATTAGCCTTCCCATCTATGCTCAAGATGAACACACTGTTCTTTTGTACACATTTGAAACCGGTGAAGGAGATACTGTCAAAGACCTTTCTGGCAACAAAAACGATGGTGAACTAATGGGTAGCACGAAGTGGGGTGATGGTAAACCTGGCAGTGGACTCGTTTTGGGTGGAAACGGACCAAGAGACTTTGTCGAAATCCCTGACAGTGATAGCCTTGATTTAGTTGAAGGACTCACGGTTGAGATGTGGGTTTTCCTTAATTCTCCATCAACTGCTGGCGGCACAGGTGCGACTAAAGAGTCTACCTATAAAGTAGGTCCTCGGAATGATCAAAAAGTGCTGCTCCGCATGACAACGACTTCAAAAGCCTGGGGTAGTGCTGTCGTTATCAGTAATAAGGTGTTAGCCCTTGATGAATGGATACATATCGCTGGCACTTATGATGCAAAGTCCGGTGATGGTAAGATTTACATTGATGGTGAAATAGATAACGAAGGTGACATCGGTGGTGATATTGTTCCAAATAATGACGCGCTTTGGCTCGGACGGGGTGCTGGACCATTCTTTGATGGTAAGATGGATGAAGTGCGAATCTCCAATATCGCGCGTTCTCAGCAAGAAATACAGCAGTTGATGAAAATAGGCATTGATGGTGTGCTTGCGGTAACACCACGCGATAAGTTAGCAACGACATGGGGACAACTCAAATCGCGTTTTGTTAAGCAATAACTACGGTTTTCAGTATGGAAACGCTATGGACAAAGTCGTCAAAAATTCATCTGCTACATGCCGATTGTGAACACGGGCGGAAAGGACAGAACCGTAAATGTTGCCTACATAAAAAATGCCGCTGAGTGTGCCAAGTGTCCACCCTTTTACCGATGAAAGCCCATCTCTACGGAAGCCATCATAAGCTTGCCAACCAGTTAAGCCTACGGTGAGTAGAGAATTCAACGCATCACCGACACGCCCCGTATAAACCCGTCCTGCTCCCGGCACAATTGTTGACAGAAAGCCAGCTAATAAAGGACTACGGGTAGGTAGTTTCGCACCTTGTGCAGCATATTTGCTATGTATTGCTGCTTTTTCCCGGATCTCCAATACGTCTGATCCCTGTAGTCCAGTGAATATCTTTTCTGCCTCAAACCACTGCTTTTGCATCAGATAAGAGAGTCCTATTAATTGCTGCGATTCAGCCCGGTAGTGAACATCCGTTATGTGTGGCAGGGATGTCCCAAGATAATTTACCGATTTCCCATATTTCTCCATGAGAAAGTAGGAAACACCAATTTGAAAATATGCGCTGCTTGCCAATTTGCTATCCGGAGATTCTTGTAAAAATGTTTCAAATATTTGGATAGCTTGTTCAGTTTTACCTCCTAAACGGTAACATAATGCGATCTTATAGCGAATTTTCTCACTTTCCTGTGGTTGATGGAAAAGATAACGTTGATATTCACCCACAGCGCGGAGGAAATCTCCTTGTTCATATAGGTAATCGGCAAATTTGAGAGTATTTTGAGCACTGTAATAGTCGATATCTGCAATGGACAATAACGTAATATTAAAGAGGACTATAAGCAGGAAGCCCAATATCCATTTAGTGGTCATAATCTGAAATTGGATCTATATTTTTTCCAGTTTTTAGGTCTTTATGGTAGTGCGTTGATTGTAAACCGTTGCATCGGATTAGCCTATCTGCTGTAAGAAGTATACCGCGCAACATACCGTATTCCCGGATGCATGCCATGCCAAAATGGGAACAAGTCGGTGTGAAGTTGCACGACGGTCCGTCTTGACTGGAGATGAATTTCTGATACAACCGAATTAGTCCTGTCGCGGCGAGTTTCAACTCCGAGGTTTCCTGAAACTTAAAGTGACTAACTTTTGGCGGGATCTCTTTTGTAATGGGATTGACTTTTAGGATAAAGGAAAGGTCGGTTGCTTCTCCTGCGTAGGAAGATGCAGTAAACATTATCATAAATAGACAGACGGCACATAAAGGCACAAACGAGCGACAAATAAAACTATTTACCATTTGATCTCCTTAATCTTTACGGATTCAGGTATAGTGAAATTGAGTATCGGGTTTTGCGGTTCCGTATTCACTTGTGGATTGTTGTAGACAATTTTTTCACGTTGCAACACTTCAGATTTGGGACCGTAGGTGCTGGATGTAACAGTCATTGGAATAGAGTGAATTCCGATTTTGCTATGTTTCTGATACAGCGATCTTGCGATAATGTGTCCTTTAGGGTCCTTAACTTCAGCAGAGATGAGTTTATCATCGCGCATCCCCAAGATGACAGTGCCGAGCTGCTCTTTAGATTTTTCAGGTGGTTTCCAGTAGGTATAAAGCACTTTGTCTATAATATCATGTTTATCTAAGGTATACCCGATTGCGGTTAATCCATACTCTGCTTGTGTGGATTGGATTATAGATTCAATAAAGGGAAGCGGAATGCGTCCTTCAGCGATAAAACGAAATGCCTGTTTTTCTATAGGATAGTAAATCTCTAACACATTCTCCTTTACAACCATCATTTGCTTAATTGGTTTTGTAACTTCAACGACAACTCGCGCAGTGTTTACATCATAGTGGAGTGTGCCTGCAATGTGTTCTGTTTTACCTTTTTCGGTGAGCTCACGCGTGAAATCTAAAGAAAGCGTTTTTAACGGTGCTGCATGAAGCGGAAGTGTTAAAAGAAACAAAAATAAAAACGGTGTTGCGAACCTAATGTTTTTTGACATCAACTTTTCAGTGGGGAAACCGTGGCGTTTTCTTTGTGTAAGACGGTTAAATTTACTTCAAATGTCTATTTACTTAGTTTCAATTGTGTTCGAACAGCTTGACGTACTTCATCACAGATGCGTATTGCATGTTGTGTGTTTTCAGCTGTCGCAGTATCACCAGGATAACGCGAATCTACTGCATAAGTGGATATTATTTTAAAGTCCGGTTCCCAAGTTTGCCAAATAGATACAGTCGGCACAATCAGATCCAGTAATTCTGGCAGGTCATGCGTTTTTGAAAAAGGGATGTTTGCCTCTTGCAGCCACGCTTTTAGATACTTTTCAATACACTGTTGAACATGGAAACAGATAATATCATGCAGCGGATTTGATGCAAGTAAGAGTTGTTGGACAGCGGCATAATCGTTTTCTGCTTTCTGTATCCATTCCAACGTTAACGGATTCATGTCACCTTTTTCCTTTATGACAGGATCCGGCGCGTTTTTCGATTTTTCTATATTGTAATGTACATTAAAACCGTGAAGTAGTTCACCTTTTTCAGTGATCTCGCGAAGAAACCAATCGTTGTACGACACACGATAAGCGATCTCCTCTGGGGATCGCACCAAAAGATCCATGCTAAAACGATATGGAATCCGCTGCCGTATCTCTACAGCTTTGTTGCGAAACTCTGATTTCGGAATAGGCATCACAACAAGCAGATCAACATCCGAGTCTTCTGTAGGGGTGCCGTAAGCATAGGAGCCAAAGAGGAAAACTTGGAGCGGTGCAAATTCGCGGACGATGTCGTCACACGTCGCTTGAATCTCTTGTCTACTAACCATTTGATCGATCCTTCTATAACCTAAGTTGCCACATAGTAGCATAATCTGTTAGATTGTGCATCTTAAGTCCGCAAACTAACAGTTTGCTCTACAGAAGAGTTCCATTAATTGTCCGTTTTATTATATTACCGATTTGAAAATGAGTATACCATAAACGCTATTCAAATTGCCCCAAAATCAAAACAACCAACATCCCGAACTACCGGGAACATAATGCTGAGAGAAAAAGATACCGATTGTAATAGGCATCATATCCTGATCTGGTAAAGAAAAGAAAGGTCTATCCACTCGCAATTCAAGTTTCAGTCGACTCTTGGTGAGACGAAGCATTGAGATTCCACCGACAACATAAGCTCCTAAACCTCTATCTTCATGGTAATAACCGCTATCTTCATAGTAATCATCGTAACTGTGCCAGCCGTTATAGTTGTAAAACTCTCCACCAAATATAGAGAATCCTCCGCCTACATAGGGTGAAATGTTCTTATTATTGAAGAAGTAACGTCCACCAATTGACCAGGAAAGGAACATAAACTCGTCGTTTTCACTGCCGCGAAACTCTGTTCCCACAGCATACTTCGGTGTCTCATAAGACCATCCAAATTCCCAACCGGGTTCACCGAACACATCTGCCCCAGGTATGATAGCGCCAAATATTCCGATATTCCAAAGGGATTCTCCAGATATTTTATTCAGTTCGGCTGCTTCGTGTTCAGTAACAGTTTCCATGTCCATGGTAGAGTCAATGGGTTTGTTGTTGACAAGCGCATCTACTAATCTGGGGGATGCCTGAATCATCTCTTCAATGTTAGCAATCCAAAGTTGTTTCTCAAGGATGACCTTTCCAGGTGGGTTTTCTTGACTCATATGAACCATGATCTTTTCTCCTAAACGGCGAAAAGTAACGCGATATAGATTTCCTGATTTAGGCGTTTTATAAACAGGGTCACCAACAGAGATACCGAGTTTTCGAAATTCTGCAGCTACTAACATCGCCGCACTCTGCGCATCGACTTCATTAATGCCTGCATGGTCTCCAACCAATAAAACAGCATCCTTGGCTCCCACAGATGCGGATGTTGAACTTTGTTGAGCGTAGGTTGCAAAGGGTAAAACATAGGTTATTATTGATATGAAAAAGACTAAGCAAGGGAACGTTGTGTTGATTTTCATTTTTTCTCCTTTTTCGTTTCTGGACAGATGTTATTATTTCAATAGAATTATAGTGAAATTTTGTATATGTTAGTGATAATTCAGTTATGTTTTCTTTAAAAAAAATTGAGGTTACCATTGTGTGTTGCGTTCTACCTCCCTCATAAACTCAAAGTATGTGGAAAATAAAAAACTGAAAGAGGCGGCTATGAGAATAATAATCAAAACAACACTTATGATAAAACCGACAAGAGCGGAAGTGAGCTGAATCTGGCGAGTTTTGGCTTTATGAGCCTCTGTGTAAAGCAGTAACTCTTCTTCCGATTTTTCAAGTAACCGGATAGCAGGTGGAGAAGGTTCGTAAACATAAGCGATAACAAGTCCTATTACGGTTAATACTAAACCTGCAACCAACCAGAGTAATTTGTTGGCATCGGATTGAGCATCCTGTTCTGCGGTAAGTCGTATATGGTTTCGGTTAGCATCCATTTTCTGTGGATCCCTGAAGAAAATCCCTAATTAAGCACAGATAAATCTACAATTCATTTTACCTCAATTTCGGTTATGGTGTCAACTTAAATTTAACAGGGTTTACGCACCCGCCTGCAATTTTTGAGATCCGTTGTCACATCGTAAATTGTAGAAAATTGCGCGTCAATATAATAATTTGTCAGTAAGTGCATTTTAATTTGCAATTAGGTGTACGATGGTGTATAATTAAAAATGTTAAACAATTTTATTCCCCCATAGCTCAGTCGGTAGAGCAGGTGGCTGTTAACCACCGTGTCGGCGGTTCGAGTCCGTCTGGGGGAGTTTTGATTTGCTGGCGGGCTTGACGTTCAAGGTTCGTCAGCAATTTTTTTAACGTGTTCCTGCTCATATTTCCCTACTTTTTCGGTGGAGAGTAACATGCCCATAAAATTTACCGATGCGCATCTTGACGAATTTGCTGTGAAAGGTTATCTAATTGTTCCTGACTACTATTCGGGGGAACAGCTTGCTGAGATGCGAGCTGCGCAACGCCGCGTGTTGCCAATGTGGGAAGATGTCAAAGACAATCCACCGCCAGGTAGGGCGATTTTGACCGAATTCCCGTCGAATGAGATGGCTTTACTGCGCGGGATCGTGGACTACGACGCGTGGGGTTTCGCGCGTAAGTGGTTCAAGACAGAGCATATTCACTTCCGTGCGGGGTGTATGATTGCACGTTATCCCGGATTCAAAGGGGGTGGCGTTGGTAGCGATGCAAGCGGTTTGCATATCGATAACGGCAATAACTCATTGCTACCGCAGTCGCAGTCTGCCCCGGAATTTGGACAACTTGTCTTTTGGGTACACCTTGAGGATGTTGACGAAGATCAGGCTCCACTTAGATTACTCGCCACTGAGTACGGACGGGATATGTCTAAATGCGAACCGCTTGTTTGTAAAGGTGGAACTCTCTGCATCTTCAGCAACTATACATTGCATTCAGCAAGCGATTATCTGCGGGAAGACGGACAACGTTTCACATGGGGATTCGGTTTAGGACGGGCAGACCACTATTGGGAAGGCTTTCGGCACTACACAGATAAAGGACGACATGAAACGTTCTCAAAATTCATCGGCACATTGACGGCATCAGAGCGTGAGGTCTTTCGGTTTCCACCTGCTGGGCATCCATACTATACGTCACAAACGCTTGAGGCATTGGAAGAGCAGTACCCTGGTTGGAATGCACGCGGCGAGTATTGAATCGCATAAGAGGACTATGGTTGATCTGGGAATAGATTAAACAATCTGTCGAAACCGATGATGAAAGTTATGATTCCACCGATTAAGTGTCAAGGAATTAAAAGCAAGCTTGTCCCTTTCATAAAACGGGTTGTGGACTGGTCTTTTGAAGGTAGATGGGTTGAACCCTTTATGGGGTCAGGGGTCGTTGGTTTTAATATTATGCCACGTAACGCAATCTTTGCTGATAGCAACCCACATTTGATTAACTTCTATAGCGCGATAGCAAGTGGGAAGCTTGATGGTTTGAAGGTGAGACACTTCCTTGAACACCACGGTGAAATGTTATCAAGATGTGGGAAAGACTACTATTATGAAGTTCGAGAGCGATTTAATAAAATGCATGAACCTTTGGATTTCCTTTTTTTAAATCGCTGCTGCTTCAATGGCATGATTCGGTTCAATCGCAAAGGAGACTTTAATGTCCCTTTTGGGCACAAACCGCAACGGTTTTCTAAAGGATATATCACAAAGATTGTGAACCAAGTTGACTACGTTCATGTCATGTCAAGGCATTCTAATTGGTCATTTATCTGCCAAGACTTTAGAGAAACACTTAAAGATATTTCTGCAGATGATTTTATCTACTGTGATCCCCCTTACGCTGGGCGGCACGTTGATTATTTTGATAGCTGGAACGAAGAAAATGAACAGTCCCTATTTGAGATGTTGAGTCAATCTCCTTGCAGATTCATTTTATCCACTTGGCATAGCAATCAGTACAGGAAAAATGTATTTCTTGAGACGCTGTGGTCGGAATATCATGTGTTAACCAAAGAGCACTTTTATCACGTCGGCGCGAAAGAGGAAAATAGAAAACCGATGCTTGAAGCATTGGTAATGAATTTCACGCCTAAATACTTGGACGAAGAACCAGTAGAGCGATCTGAACAACTCTTACTTCTTGAAAAGTTGGCGGAATACCAAGAAAGTGAGAGTTTAGTGTCGTAAAAGTGAATTATGTTGTCCCTCCAGCATAATTCAATTGGCTACTCTTAGGATTCCATGACTGTCTATTAAAAAGAGGCTTTTCGGAGTGCATCAGCTTTCAGCCAATCTATAGAATCAATAATTTCGTCTTGATGTTCCCGCATCATCACTTCAATGAGTGCCGGTTTTTCGGCAGCGAGCGCGTCTCTCAGGATCGGCTTAAAGTCCTCCAAATTTTCAACTTTCCTTGCATAAGCACCGAAAGACTGCGCAAATTGGACAAAATCGGGATTATGCAGGTCTGTGTCAATAGTTCGTCCGTTAAAACCTTTGCGTTGAGCACCCTTAATCGCTGACAACGCATCATCATTTACTACAATTGCCACGACGTTGATGCCATATTTCATCGCTGTTGCCATTTCCATTGCCCCCATAAGAAAACCTCCATCACCGCTAAAACATACAACCGGACGGTCAGGGGACGCTACCTTAGCACCGATCGCCGCAGGATAGGCATACCCTAACGCCACACCAATATTTGGATAGAGGAAAGTCCGCGGATCGTAAATAGGGAATTCGGCAAAGGAAGCATAGCCGAGGGAATGAACATCAAGCGAATAGATGGTCCCTCGTGGCAGAACTTCTTGGAGTTCGTGAATGATAGGCAAGGGCGGTTGTGTATCAAACTTTGCGCGAAGTTGCGGTAATACGTTATCCCAACCGTTTTGATCTGTGGAAATATCCTCAATCAGTGCCTGTAAGGTAAGTTTCAAATCACCTACTACACCTATTTCACACGGATATTCCTGTCCAATTTCGTTCACATCTTCGTCAATTTGGATGAAAGGCTGCGGCAGTTTCATACTCCAGCTGCGGGTATCAATGGAGGTAAACCGAGGTCCAATTCCGATTAAACAGTCAGCATGTTTGAGTGCTTCTTGTCCCAAAAAGCCGTAGCAGACTTGCAACGCTAACGGGTGGTCTTCCGACAAAGCTCCTTTTGCACAACGGGAAACAATTATAGGCGCATTCAATTTTTCTGCCAGTAGTCTTAACTCATTTCTGGCATTGGCATGAATCACAGCGGATCCAGCAAAAATCAGTGGTAATTTTGCGTTACGTATCGCATCAACTGCTTGACTTAGAGCGGAATTGTCAGGCGGAGGCAAATCTTCACGTTCAACATAGGGAGGTATTTGGACTTCTCCATCTTGAGTGGTTACATCCATCGGGAATTCCAACACTGTTGGTCCGGGTCTACCGTTGCGCATTGCTCTAAAGGCGTTTTCAACGACAACAGGGATCTCATAGACAGTACGCGCAATAGCGCAATACTTGGTGATTGGTTCAAAAAACCGCATCTGATCTAATCCGTGGAACATCTTACTCGGATGCCTGCTATAAGAATCGGAATGACTTTGTCCTGTAATAAGCAATACTGGCACGCAATCAGTGAAAGCCTCTAATATCCCTGTTGAGGCATTGCTTGCTCCCGGGCCTGGCACAGTAAGCGCCACACCGACCTCTCCAGTTGCGCGAGCGAATCCATCTGCCATTTGCGTTGCAGCATACTCATGCCGAACAAGAAAATGGTTAATTGCCCCGGATCCACCGCGAAGCAAGGAATCGTAGATATGAATATTTTGAGTGCCGGGCATTCCGAATATTGTCGAAACACCTTGTGCTTTCAAACATTCAATCAGAATATCGCCGCCGTTCACACTTAATCTCCTTTGTGTTTTTTGAGGAAATTTTCCAGCCAAGCATCCGGATCACGTCCAAGTTTCCGCAAAAACTGACATCCTATTTTCTTCACAAAATTGGGAAGTAGGTTAAAAAGTCTTAGCTGCCAATTCATAATAATCTAATGGAATTTCGAGTTAGGTTAATAATGCTTCACCTGTATCCTTATTGAAAAGATGGATTCGTTCTGGTACAAAAGAAACATAGAGGTGTTGTCCGATTTCCGCTTCAAAGTTGGGTGTGGTGCGAGATTTTAGAATCGTCCGTGTACCAGATGCGTCTGTTCCGAGTGTTAACTCAACTATCGTTTCAGCACCAAGCGGTTCAACGCTATAGACTTCAGCCGGAAAAGCATTCGGAACAGATTGGTGACTGACAAGGACATCTTCTGGGTGCGCACCGAATACTAAGTCCCTATCTGTCCTGATTTCACTCACTACTTTAGCAATCCGCTCATCCTCAATCGCAAACGTATTGTTCCCATTTTCACCGCCAGACAAGGTTAATTGAAGATTGCCATTATTGCTGGAGATTGCACACGGAGTACAGTTCATGCTTGGACTACCGATGAAACCTGCAACAAAAAGATTCACAGGATGATTGTAAATTTCGGAAGGTGTCCCCAGCTGTTGAATCCTACCAGAGTCAAGCACGGCGATACGGTCTGCCATGGACATGGCTTCCACCTGATCATGTGTCACATAAAACGTAGTGGTGCCGAGTTCGCGTTGCCGCCACCTAATTTCAACACGCATTTCGGCGCGTAGTTTTGCGTCAAGGTTAGAAATCGGTTCATCCATTAGGAATACTTGTGGTCGGCGCACCATGGCTCTACCGAGTCCGACGCGTTGTGTTTCACCACCGCTCAATTGATTCGGTGTCCGCATCAGTAGATGCTCAATGTGTAGCATCTGTGCAATATCTTTAACGCGGTGATCAATTTCTTCGGCAGAAAGTTTTCGAGGATGTAAGGGAAATGCCATGTTCTCGTAAACGGTAAGGTGCGGATAGAGGATATGGGATTGAAAGACAAAAGCGACATCGCGTTCAGCTGGGGTTTTGTCGTTGACACGAACATCGTCTAAGTAGATGCTGCCTTCTTCAGGTTTGTCTAATCCGGCGATGCAGCGAAGCGTTGTTGTTTTCCCCGCCCCTGTCTGACCAAGTAGTACAAAGAATTCTTCATCTTTTACATCAAGTGTGATGTCGTCCAGGGCGGTAAGTTCACCGAACCGTTTTGTTACATTTTCCAGTTTTACTGTTGCCATATTTGTATTTATTTTAATTCAGATGTTGTTTTATTATCACATGATTTCAATTGGATGTCAACAGAAACAGGGCTATTTATAGTGAACTTTGAAATTATTGAGACGCTTTGGTTAACCTGTTTTGGAGACATAACGGACAAGAGAAGTTGTAGCACAACCTGTATGAAGATTAATTTATTAATTTGGTAATTTCCTATCAGTGCTCGGTGCGGTTAGGAAACCGCACCTACCGGGTTTGGAAAAAATAAATATTACCGAAATATTTTCTTAATCTTCATTTAGGTTGTGCATCTTAGTCCGCACCCTAACAGGTTGCGGGACAGAAGTGTCCCATTAATTGTCCGTTTTACTATAGTTTTCGGTTTTTTTAGCAGATTTTATCACAAACGTTAATATTTATGGTGCAGTCCAATCTAAAATATATGAGCATCCCTGGTAGATGCGGTTAGGAAACCGAACCTACCGAAAATTATCGCGTTAATTTGGTATAAGATCCCACAGCAGCACTGTGCCGTCCAAACTCCCGCTTGCAAGCGTTTCCCCATCAGGATTGAAGAACACGCTCTGGACAGATGCAGTATGTCCAGTGAATACCTTCAATTGCTCGCCTGTCCCAATATCCCAAAGACGGATCGTGTTATCTTCACTGCCACTTGCAAGCACCTTACCATCGGGACTAAAAGCGACACTTGTAACAGCATCCGTATGCTTCGTGAGCAGCGCGATCTCTTGATATGTCTCGGTATCATATATCCAAATGCCGATGCTACTTGCAACTGCAAGGACAGTGCTATCAGGAGAAAACTGAATCTGATAGATGATGCCTTTTCCGAAGCGCGCTTTAGCACCTTCGGGTAAATGTGTTAAACTCATTGTCTACGCCACCAACTTTTTTTATCTTGATAAGATGCAAGGAGCTTTGAAACTGCTTTGTCTTTCTTGTCCAGACGTAACACAGCCTTGCACGCCTCAATCACCTTTTGTTTATCGGAATTGGTACCGGTTTCTTGATAGGTGTGATGATAACTTTCCGCAACAGCAGTGTAATATGCTACCTGATTAATTTCTGCAGGCACTTCAGCGGGGAGTTCGGTGATAGCTGAAACCCCCTCATGCCAAGCTTCAAGGGCAGCATAACAGATAACCTTCTGATATAACGGTACGAGTTGCGAATCGTCAATCCAATATGCTTGATCATAACAAGTGATGGCTTCTGAAAACGCGGAATTGTCAATGTGTAATTGCGCAAGCGCAGTATAAAAAGCGTATAACCCACTATCAGCGATGGTGTATAGTTCAGCATTGGTGTTTACAAGCCATTCTCTTTCTATGAGAAATTCAATGGCAGAATTACGTTCCTCGTCTGTAATGCTAATGTCGGTGAGCAGATGTTTTGCGACAGCAGCGTTTGGAAAAATCTTTGTGCGACTTTTCATTAACGGATACGCCTGCACTGGTTTATCCATTGCTATCAGTTTGATACCCGTCGCGATGCGAAAAAGCGAAACGATTTGGTCACTGTTTTGACGAGACATCTGGTCAGCAATCTGTTCTCTATTTTCAGAAAAATGTTGATTGAGGTTGTCAATTGCCTCTCGTATGTCAGCATTTTCAGGGTCGAGTTGGTGTGCTTTTGATAAAAACCTCTGTGCCGCGAAGAGTTCGCCCCATTCTTGGTAGATGTGTCCGAGGCGAAAGTTTGCATAGGCAAGCATATCCGAGTCCCTTCGGCTGCGGATAACGTCATCATAGGTTTGGATTGCTTTGGCTATGTGTCCATCAGCTTCTAATGTTTTGGCCTGCTCAATCAGGTTTGACATAGAGGATTTCCTTTTCTGTGTTGATGCACCAAATAATTACGCACACCTGTAATCTAAGTTGCTACTTATGTCCCACAATCTGTCAGATTGAGTTTCCTGTGAGAATGCAAACTAAAAGTTTGCGGTACAAAGACTTGGACCGAACTCACGTTATAAGACATAATAGCCTTGTTGATAAACTGATTTTGATTGACACTTTTTTACAAAAGTGTTATTTTATGGTGAATTAGAAAAATAAATAAACACTTTCTTCCCACGGTAGGCGAGGTTTCCTAACCTCGCTGGTGTAAAGTGTTCAATTAATTCTAAGACTTACCATAATATAAGTAAGAACGTTGAATACAAAAGTGTTATTTTATGGTGAATTAGAAAAATAAATAAACACTTTCTTCCCACGGTAGGCGAGGTTTCCTAACCTCGCTGGTGTAAAGTGTTCAATTAATTCTAAGACTTACCATAATATAAGTAAGAACGTTGAATACAAAACTGATAAGGAGTCTTTCAATGTCCAAACTCAATATCGCTTTAGTTGGTGCTGGTCGCCGAGGTGCTGGCACGCATCTTTCTGTTATCGCAAAACTCAAGGATGTATACAATCTTGTCGCGATTTGCGATATAGACGAAGCAGCAGCAACGAGCTGCGCCCAAAAATATGGCGCGAATCCTTACACAAACGTGCGTGATCTTGTTGAGCATGAGGAGCTTGATGTCGTAGACATTACTGTGCCTGGCGTAGCACACCACGCGATTGCATGTTTTATGGCTGATGCAGGTGTACATATTCTTTGTGAAACCCCTATTGCAATGACATTACCAACATCTGATATGATAATTGAGCGCGCTAAAGCGAACAATGTTAAACTTGAAATTGCAGAAAACTATTATCGTGCACCGTGGGAACGATTTCTATCAAAGGTTATTGAAGCGGATGTCATAGGAGATGTCGCTCGAATTTACCGAATTTTCCATGAAGGAGGCTACCACGGTATGAGCATGCTCCGGCTACGCGCCGGGGGTGAACCCAAATCAGCGCTCGGCATAACACAATCAACACCTATAATTCCCATTATTGACCAGATGAAACGGAAACATACCAATGAAAGATGGAGTCTGGGTTTTATTGAATTTGACAACAATGCAACTGCGATAATGATATATTCCAATGTTATCCACGCGCGTTCCCTCGGTCGTGGACGAACCGGTATCTCCCAAATTGACGGTAGCAAAGGCACCATTGTAGGGGAAGATATTTACGTAACTCCCGAATCCGACCTGCAATCTGGCGCAAAAGGTGTCGCTCACCGCGCTAAACGTTCCACGATTGACGTGAACGGTGTTGCGGTCATAGAAAAGATTGAACTGGAACTCCCAGATCAAACAGTAACTTGGGAAAACCCGTTCAAACACTATCCGCTTGCTGAAAGACAAGTTGCTATTGCAGATGAACTTATCAGCATTGCCACAGCAGTGCTCAATGATACGGAACCGGAATACGGAGCAGCACTTGCAAGACAGGACCAGGAAATGAATATCGCAATGAGCGAATCTGGCAAACGCAGCCGGGAAACGCTCCTTTTTCCACTGACCGAACTCACTGAAACCGAACGCGCCACCAACGAAAAATATCAAAAACAGTATGGACATCCAATTGAAGATGTTGAGGCTGGAATTGATACCTTCTTCCCCCGACATTGACATGATAGCATGTTAAGCATGGCTGGTCAAGCGAATTTAGTTTTTTCATTTATAGTAATATCCATAATTGTTTTCATTGTCACAGCTATGGTTTCCTTGCCGCATTTGCCAAGGGTGTTTACATATTATTAGATTTTATTATAAAGATGATCTCTTTTACGTTTCCAATTCCGGAAAATCACCAAATTTGTTGTCAATGCGTATCATTTATGATATACTTTAATTTATATTATGGTGAACTTTGAAATTAAAGATGTACATTTTTTGTAGGAGCGATCTCCGAATCGCGACAAAACTCACTGATAGTCGGGAATCCAAATCAACGGTATGAATGCCTTTTGGCATTCCCCGGAGTTCCCTCCTACGACTCAAAATGTCCTGTTAATTCTAAAGACCACTATAGTTTGCAGCATCTGATTGAAGGAGGAACTAAGAACATGATAGGCCCAATGGAAGTTTTTGTTTTCCTTGTGATTGCCTTGGTAATTTTCGGACCGCAAAAGTTACCAGAGATGGGAAAGTCTTTGGGAAAAGCAATTCGGGAATTTAAAAGTGTCGGGAGCGAGATCCAAGATGAAATTACAAAAGCTGCAGATGAAATTGACATTGATCCGGATAAAACAATCAAACCCCCTAAATCAGACTAACTTTATTAGCAAACATCACTATGGAATCTAAAGATGTGGCAATGACCTTCTGGGAGCATCTGGAGGAACTCCGGCGGCGTATTATAATTTCTCTCGTTGCTTTAGGTGTTTTTACAGTACTAGGCTTGTCCTTTATGAAGCCAATTAGATATGTACTTGAACTTCCACTGAGAAGTCCTGTTATTAATATGGTTGCCAACGCGATTGAAGTGAGGGCAGGAACAGAAGGCTCAACCCTCGGTTTTTTAGCACTCGCCCTACGCAGTGGGACATCAAGAGTAGAAGCTGAACTCATAGTGATGGGAGCATTTCAAGGAATCATGGCATACCTAACAATTGGAATAACCACAGGCATATTACTTTCATTACCGATAATTCTTTATCAGATTTGGATGTTTGTGTTTCCCGCATTGAATAGGTCAGAGCAGCGGTTAGCGCTCCCACTTTTCTTTACCATCGTATTCTTTTTTATTTTCGGCGCGACTTTTGCGTATTTTATCGTAGTTCCAGTCGTTCTGCAATTCGCAGCAGGTCTCTTTCCAGAGTTTAAAAACCTTTGGGATTTAAAAGCGTATATTACCTTTGTCACACAGCTAATTTTAGGGTTTGGAGTCGCCTTTGAATTGCCTATTGTAATGGCATTTCTCGCGCGTATCGGCATCATAGACTCGCAAGGTTTCCGTGGAAAACAGCGTCATGCTCTGTTAGGTATCTGTGTTATATCAGCTTTGCTAACGCCTGCCGACCCAGGTTCAATGCTGCTGATGGCGATTCCACTTTTTGTTTTGTATCAACTCGGTATTTTTTTTGCATTTCTCGTTGAACAGGAGGCAGAAACATAATGACTAACGAATCTTTGCGGCAGCAGCTCGCTTTGCTTTATCAGTTGCAGGAGCATGATAGGGAGTTGCTGTCTTTCCACCAACGACTACAAACTATTCCCCGTCATATTGAACAATTAGAAGCAAGTGTTACAAAATATAGAGAAGATATAACGGCAAAATCTGATGAACTTGCCGAAGTTGAGAAAGAACAGCGCTCCAAGAACGCAGAATTAGAAATGAATGAGGTTCAACGTGAAAAATACAGGAATGAACAACGCGAAGTTACCACAAATGAAGCCTATACTGCACTTCAAAATCAGATTGAATTCCTTGATGAGAAAGATTCGGAAACAGAAGAGGAAATATTAGAACTGATGGAAAAGGGCGATCAGTTAAAGGCAGAATTAGAAGCACTTGAAGCCGATGTTGTTCGCGAAGACGAAAAAACGACAGAGAAAACAACCAAATTTCGAACAGAACAAAAAAACTTGGAAGCAAAGATAAATGAAAAATTAAAGCAGCGGACCACATTTCTACCGAAAATTGGTAAGAAACTCAGCACACAGTACCGTCGATGGATGGAACGGCACAAAACTGATTTTTTAGCATTGGGCAAAAATGGGACTTGTGGAAGTTGTCGTCTCACAATTCAGCCGCAAAATCTCAAAGAAGCACAAAAATATGAAAAATTGGTTTACTGTTCCAGTTGTAAACGGCTACTTTATGTTGAGCCTGCTGATCCAAACATACCTTTTCCATAGAGAAGAAGTTCTATAAAGGGCATCCGTCCGTACTTCTTGCCTTCAAACGCAAGGATGCACGCTTTCACGATGAGTTTGGGAGACAATGTTCGCAATGTTCAGACCTCTGTTTGTTTATGTGTTTATGTTTATGATATATTATATCTGATACATACCGAAAAAAAATAAAAAAAGGTTTGACACTTTTTGCACGTTTGGATACAATGAGAATGTTTTGAATTATAATCAATTCGTCACGTATGGGTACCCATATACTTTTTTGACGAATTGATTAGGGGGTGCCCATGTTTTGTTTAAGACAGGGCCCCGACATTCAACCGAAACGCTACACAACGTACGAGTGTGGCATCACGGATAATCAACCGACACAGCCACAAAGGCGTGTCAATCCTATAGGAGAAAACCAATGCTAAAAAGGATTTTTTCAGTTAACGGGATTATAAGTATAACGCTATTCTTGGCCATATCTATTCCAACATATATGTTTCTTATGAGAGATCCAGAGAGCGCAGAGAAAGAAAGGAAACATCAAGAGCGTTTAGCTGTTGCCAGAGAAATGCAGAAAAGAATTGAGAGGTCGGAATCTAAAAACCCAAAAGATCAAAACACGGATGTCCGATCCGATCAATCTTCTCAATCTGTTAACGATGAAACATCAGAGAAACCATTAGAGAATAACAGCCCTCATTCTGAAAACCAAAATACGCCCTTAACACCTGATAAAAGCACAGAGGCGGCCGATGCTGAAAAACAGGCAAGGGATGCTTGGCGTACGGAGTGGGAGCGTCGACTGGACAACCTTTCTTATCAGTCGGCAGAATTTTCAGAGGCACTCCTAAAGTCATCTGAAGAAGAACAACATCTCCTGTTATCGTTTTTAAGCAAAATGACACCGAATCAACTTAAAAATATACGAGAAGCAGGACGGAAAGTCATACCCAAAGAAGAGCTTGATGAGTTCAACAACTTTATAGATGTTGTGGCTCATCACCACGATAACAGAAGTATTGACGAACTCCAACAAGCAGCAAAACATTTATATGATAAAAACATTACTGCTGAAATTGTTCTTCAACAATTTATAGATGAATTGGAAATGTTACAACAAGAATTTAGGGATTTTTTGGGACCCGAGAAGTACGATAAAAATCAATCTGAGATAATATCTTATTTTCAATAGTCTCATTAACTCTCTATAAGGAGGACAAATCATGAAGTTTCGTACATTTATGTCACAGCGAATCGCACCCGTATTAATAATTGCTTTGCTATTATCGGGCATATCTATCATCGTCACAACCAGTCGAGCACATGACGATCCATGTGACTATTGGCTACAAGTTAAGGTGTATTGGCAAATGGAAGTCTTTAAGAACGAGATGGAACTGATCAAACTGCAAAATAAAGGGTATTTAGGCGCTGCGAGTGAGGGTGCTTGGAACGGCATGATCGGCGGCGGGGCAGGAGCGGGTCTTGCGGCTCTTGCCGCGGGCGGCATCGGTGCTGTTCCTGCTGCAGGGGTGGGTGCTGTTGCAGGGGGCATCGGAACCTCCATCGCAGCATTATGGAATCATAGGAAAGCGATTAACGATCTTAAAGACAAAATAAAATTTGCCAAAGAAATGCTGATAATCGTTGAAGTGAAACTTAATAATTGCCGTAAAAACCGCAAAAGTCATACAGTCGTCCCTGAGGAAGAAGAAGTAGAAGTAGATCCCCAAGGGACATTAGAACCTTACATGGATTCCCCAACGGAGCTCAAGTCAGGTGAGACGCATTATGCCCTTTTCTCAGCAAACGTTCCGTTTAGCAATGTATATTGGTATGTGCTAAAACCAGGGGAGTCCGGGGACGGTACACTCATGTCAACGGATACGGGAGACGGGACTAACACAAGTTCCACGTTTAGTTATACTCCCAACACAAGTGGCACATTTACCATAAAGGCGCAGGCCCATCTTCAGACTGAGACGATATACCTCAGTTATTCTATAACTGTACCCACTGGCCCTTGACAAATGTACCTTGACAACTTTCACAGGCAGGTATCCTCTTTGGATATCTGCCTTTTCTTTTGCAACGGCGCTAAATACCCGTTCTGTCGCATGAACACCGAGACGCAGCGGACAAGATCAACTGTCCTAAAACAGTTGAAAAAACATTACATGATAACGGGTTATTTTGTTTTATTACAAATACCAGTGGACATATACAACGATAACGGGTCAAGTTGTCCGGTATGGATAGATTATCAGATATGATTCTATTGCCTTTTATGGTGAGTTCTCGGTTGACTTATTTTATGATGTGTGATAATCTATACGTACAGAAAATAAGCGTAAAATTCGGTTTAGAGGACAGAGTTTCACGCTTAAATACGAATTCACGGATGCATGCACTGCACCGTGCCAAAAAGCGATGTTTTAGACGCTTTTTGTTAACATTATACGAAATACGTGACAATTTGACAAGCATAAACAAGTAAAACATCTTGGAAAGTAACTATTGCGGACAGAAACGAATTGACAGAAACACCGATTTTTGAGAGAATAAAGGCACTTAAATGAGAAAGCCTGCAAAGCTTTCACGGCAAACGCAGGCAATCAAGGGGATCAGATATGTTCATGTCCATCGGAGGACACTCGACAGACATTTTTATATCTAATTTCAGGTGTTTTTATTCTATCATTTTGTCCAACAGTAATGGAGTTGCCTCTATGCCATTTATTGATATTAATGCCCAACCTGAAAAACAGGTTTTTGATGGGGTTACAATTCGGACAATCCATGGCGAAAAACTTATGATGTCTTATGTCCATCTACAACCTCACAGTACGGTTGCGGAGCATAGTCATTTGCATGAACAGATGGGGATGGTTTTAGAAGGCACATTTGAATTGACCATTGACGGAGAATCGCGAACCCTAAAAAAAGGTGATACTTATATTATTCCCTCTCATGTTAAACATAGTGCCAAGGCATTTGACAAAATGGCAATAGCCCTTGATATTTTTAGTCCGCCCCGGGAAGATTATATATCTTGACAACAATATGTATCACACAATTAATGAATTAGCAGATACTGGGTTGGTCAACGCAGGCATAAGTCTACGTTGTGAAGGCGTAAGCAAAGCACCTTATGCCTCACTTAATTTAGCTTTCCATGTAGGAGACAACCCCGCTGCTGTTTCTCAAAATCAACAAATCTTTTCAACCGAAACTGGTATTAAGACATTAAAATATTGCCGCCAAATTCATAGTGATAATGTCATAAATGCTGATGCTGTCGCAGCTGCATCTTGGAACGTAAAAAGCCAAAATGTTCCTGAAAAAACAGGTGATGCCCTAATTTCATCTCAGCAAGGTGCTGCTCTCGGTATCTTTACTGCGGATTGTGTTCCAATTTTTATTTTAGACATTGCCACGCCAGCCATTGGGATTTCACATGCCGGATGGCGCGGCACCTTGGCACGAATCGCTGCCAAAACGCTGACACAAATGGAAAACAATTTTGGCACTCTTACAGAAAATTGCCTTATCTATTTGGGACCTTCTATTCAAAAGTGTTGTTATACCGTTAGTCCAGATTTGATTTATCAGTTTGTGGAACACTTCGGTGATACTGTCCAAAATGAACTAAATCTGAGTTTGCAGACAGCTATCTTTTGCCAATTAGTTGATAGCGGCGTAAATTCCGAATCAATTTCAATATCTCCTTTTTGTACCGCTTGCCACACAGATAAGTTTTATTCATATCGGGCTGAAGGTGGACAAACTGGTAGAATGCTTTCATTTATACAACTCATTAACACAAATAATATGACTCAAGTTGCTACATAGTAGCACAACCTGTTAGTTTGTGTCATAACGGCGTAAACTAACAGTGAACGCTACGATAGATTCTGGTCTGAAACAAATTTGCATTGCTGGTAAAAAAATGGTATCATTTAAGTGACCGGTTTTAGCTGTCGGTCTGAGACTAAAGTGAGAATTGGAAATGCGTCCTTTATTTGTAGCGTTATCAACTTTAACGTGTATTCTCGGTCTCATCTTTATTATGCGGGGTTATTTCCATCCTGCTAAGTATCAAAAGGAGTTGTCTAAGGAAACTGCGACTGCAGTTAGAGTAACCCAAGTTTACACTGAAGCTAATCATTTTGTGATAGTCGGTATCGGAATTGTTAGCTTAGGCATATTGATAACCTTTATCGGCACACAAATACGCACGAATGAATGGAAAAGTCTATATTTACGTTTAACTGGTAAAACAGAGAAGAAGTCAGAAGTTACGGATAAACCAGAAACATTACACCGTGAGGAAAATGGGATTGAATCAGATTCCTGACAACTTTACAAGCGTCAAGGAACGTATTGCAGCAGCTGCAGAACGGAGTGGTCGTGCCCTAGATTCAATAAAACTCATTACAGTTACGAAAGGGCGTTCAATAACAGAGATTCAGACAGTACTTGCTGCGGGGGCAACCGATATTGGAGAAAACCGCGTGCAAGAAGCACAGCAAAAATTCGATCCAATTCAATCGTTTTGCGAAACAGCACCAAACATTCAAACATGTGAGTGGCATCTTGTCGGACATCTGCAGCGGAACAAAGTGAAATCCGCTTTAGAGATGTTTCGTTTGATTCATTCAGTAGATAGTTTGCGACTTTTAGCTGAGATAGCACGTCGGGCAGAAGCACGTAAGCAACAAGCAGATATATTAATTCAAATCAATACAACTGGTGAAACAAGCAAGTTCGGTTTAGATTCGGAGGATGTGTTCGGTTTTTTAGAGAAGTCACTCATGTATTCAGGGGTACGCATTGTCGGGTTAATGACGATGGGCAGGTTGAGTCCTTCACCAGAGGTAAATCGCCCGGCTTTTGCATCGCTGAGAACGTTTTCAGAAAAGATAACGGCTGAGAAATTTCCCAGCATAACAATGCAATATCTCTCCATGGGGATGACAAATGATTTTGAGGTTGCAATCGAAGAAGGAGCAAACCTTGTTAGAATAGGTAGGGCAATTTTTGGGAATATCAGTTGACATAGGTGGCAGCTTAGGTTATAAAGCGTATTCTTATTAACGCTGTGTGAAGTTAGGAGTAAAATGGTGGTAGACAACCTAAAATTGGGTGTAATCGGTGTGGGGAAAATGGGCGGTATTATTGCAAGAACTATTGCTGGCCGCCTGCTTCCAGCACAGCAGATTTGGATTACCGATCTGGACAGAAAACTGGTTACCCAACTCTGTGATGAAAAAGGTGTGAACGCTGCATCAGACATTGACGAACTCATCCAAAAAACAGATGTTATCCTATGTGCAGTTCCGCCCGTAGCAGTGCCCCACATATTACCACAAGTAGCACACAGTCTTGCATCACCGCAATGGATTATTAGTATTGCTGCTGGTGTTACAACTGAGACACTTGAATCATACTTTGAAAATCCGCCCTCAATTGTTCGTGTAATGCCAAATATAGCGGCATCGGTTGAAGCAGCAATTTCTGTGTTAACAGCTGGAAGTGTCGCAGATGAGAAACATATAATCATAGCACAACAAATATTCAACACTTGTGGTACTACATTGGTCATGGATGAACGTCATTTGAATGCGGTTACAGGAGTTAGTGGTAGCGGTCCTGCTTATGTTGCACTTTTCATAGAAGCATTAGCAGATGCTGGTGTACATGTCGGTTTACCACGGCAAGATGCGCAAACTTTGGCAATACATACGGTTTTGGGTACCTCAACGATGTTAGCGCAATCTCAAGAACACCCCGCTATACTCAAGAACCGAGTCACAACACCTGGGGGGACAACGGCTGCGGGACTCCATGCACTTGAACGAGGTGGTTTGCGCGCAACGCTTGCCGAGGCAATCCTTGCTGCAACAGAACGGGCAAAACAACTTGGCACGGAAAAGTAGGAAAGGCACTCACCTTAATGGAGATACTTGCATATTATCTCAGTGAAGCACTAAATCTGTACTCGTTGATTGTATTGGTAAACGTCTTGCTATCGTGGGTAGTGTTCGGAACGCAAAATTTAACTGTCCGGCGAATTTATTTGATGACAGGTAAAATCGTTGAGCCAGTATTACAACCGATTCGAAACCTACTGTATCCGATGACTCGGAATTTGGGAATTGACTTTTCTCCGATAGTTCTACTTGTTCTTTTGCAAGTTCTCAGGTCATGGTTGCGTTCGTAACTATCTTGAGTCTGGCATATATCAAACTATTTCGTAATTTCGTGTTATCCATTAGGAACACCTACTTGTTTTATGAAAAAGGCAAATTCTCCATCAGGAAACACTTCTACAAAACATTCTCGGGGTAAATCTAAGAAAAAAAACCTGACATCTGCCCCGACTGAGAATGTTTCAAACAGTTCCCACGAAGCGGAAATTCTCAAATTGTGGACAACTCAAAATGTCTACAAGGTTGATGAAAAAACTACGGAATTACCGACTTACGTGATCCGAGAAATGCCAACCCCTGTCCATCCATTGAGCATTGACACACTACGAAGAAAAATTTATCAAGATATTTTTCTGAAATATGAAATAATGCAGGGGCAAACTGTTGCCTATTCACCACTTTGGGAAACTTTTCCTTTCAGCATTGAGGCGAGCATAATTAAAGAAAATGTGGCTACTGCTGCAGAAAATATCATCAATTTTCGAAAACAGTGCCGACAATTTTACAGCGAACAATTGGAAGCGCAGCAGCAGAAATTGCAGAAACTCGGAATTTTTGCAGATTGGAGTTCTGCTGAAAAAACATTGGAGGCACGCTACGAAACTAAACTTTTTAGTTTCTTTGACCGACTACGGGACACTAAATTTCTACGTGATGAACTAAAACTTAGCTATTGGTGTCCAAAATGTGTTTCCCCGTTGGAAGCCGGCAAAACAGTTACATCGGTTTCTCATAGCGTTTTGGATACCTATGTAAAGTTTCCATTCAACAGCGGTTTTGAAGAATTCGGAAAAGATGTCTTTTTCGTTGTCCGTTTTCCATTTACGCAATTATGGGAAGTCGCTGGAACAATTGCAGTCGGCATTTATGAAAGTACCACCTTTTTGCTGACTGAATTTGAAAACCAATATCTAATTTTTTCTGAACCACAATTCAAAAGATTTGTTGATCCAAACACGAAACGTAAGAAATATCCAGTCCCGATTGCAAAATTAAAAGCAACGCAGTTTAATAATTGCACTCTTTCACACCCGCTTTTTTCACTAAGTGACTTGCCTTTTTTTGAAATACCGAAGAAAATAGTGGGGAGCATTTCTGATTCATCACAAAAAAAGGAATTGTTGACAGGCATTATTCCTCTAAATCCGGCACATCATTCGTTGAGTTACAGTATCTTCAATACATTACCGAGGATATACAATGCTAATAACGCAAAATTTATAGCATCCACACCAATAACTTCTATTTTTGACGAAATCGGCAAGTTTACAGAAGATGCCGATAGATTGTGTGGATTAAATTTGTCTGATGCAACTCATTTTATTACCGATGAATTGGAAAATCGTGGATGCTTAATTAAAGCGAAAAAACAGAAAATCAAACAACTTGAATGTCAACACTGTAATGGTTTGTCGGTTGCCCGCCCTTACCGTCATTGGATGTTTTCCGTTGTTTCCAGTGGTGTTGGAGAGGCAGTTGCAAATTCATCTGAGTATTGGGGACATTACGATGACGAGGTGCGGGACGATATTCAAAGTGAAATGATGCGTATCTCCGATATGCCTATTTCATCGCAGCGTCAATGGGGCATTCCACTTCCCATACTAAGATGTGATAATTGCCACAGTCTTATTACAGATAAAAAGATTTTGCGAGCGGTTCGTAGTTCTATTCGTCGAGGTTCAGAACATTGGTTCCGTTTGAGTGTAGAAGAATTATTGCCCGCAGATACGGTCTGCATGCATTGTCATTCAAAAGACTTCCGTAAGGAGTCCACCTACATTGAAAGTCATTTTGCAAACTTACTCCAAACGCTTGACACTTCAGATTTTAAGAAATCTACCGATGCAGCTACCACGAGTGTCGTCTTTGCACCGCCAACTACTTTTTTAAAATGGTTAGGGGAGTTGAGTATGCTTTCAGCATCGCTTCAGATGAGCCGATCTACTAAAGCAAGTCAACCGTTTAAATTCTTAAAACTGAACAGAATTGCTGACGAGGTTTGGAACACCGAGGTACAAGAAAAATTCCTAAAAAAATATCCCGCAGATGTTTTACGGTTAATTTCTATAGCCCCAGAATTACATCAAGTTCAGCTTGAAGGAGACGGGACCAAACAACTTGAAACGTTGTTAGAGGAGTACAATCACAAATATACACAGCTTAAAAAGATATTTTATCAGACAGCCGAACTATTGATAGACCTTGAGAAGAAAGGATGTTCGGATACACGTTCTATTTTGTCAAATGAACCTGGTGTGGACGTTTCTGATGTACTGTTAGAACCAGATGTGCTTGCCGTTTCGTTAACGAATAAACTTCTGATTGATATTGAGGCAGCATATCGGAAAAGAGATTTCTATGGGATATGGCAATTATTGTACGATTTCTGTCGGACGGACCTTCAATTTTATATTGAATTCTGTGGATCTGAAGTTATAGATACAGGGTTAGAGTCCGCGCAGCTTTCTGTCTCATCAATATTAAAAGTCATTTTACAACGTCTTGCCCCGCTTCACCCTTTCTTAGCCGAAGAGATTTTTGCTCAGACAAACTCCTCTGCAGGTAGTATATTTCAAAATGGATGGAACCAGTTACCAAAAATCTCTCAGCAATTTGATACGAAGGTTGAATGGGAATCATTGAAGAAAATCTATCAATCAACAAACTAACATCAATAGGATAACTTATATAGTGATTTCTCCATTTCAATATTTCAAAAATGTTTTACCGTTAATAGTGGTAGCTATTCCCGCATTATTACTTGATATTGTCACTAAGTGGCTTGTGCGTATGCATATTCCTAAAGGGGGAGGTTATCCAATTATTCCAGGTTTTTTTAATCTACGACATGATAGAAACACAGGGGCGGCTTTCGGAATTCTATCAGATCAGCGGACGTTGTTAGTTGTCATAACAATCGCTGCATTAATCTTTATTTTTATCTATTCTATCAGATTCCGTAACAGTCGATGGATGCAAACTGCATTGGGTTTTCTACTTGGTGGAGCAGTTGGAAACTTCATTGACCGTATCTACTTGGGGGAAGTCGTTGATTTTCTGCAGTTTGGCATAGAAAGTAAGAGGTTGTTTTGGCCTACTTTTAACGTAGCTGATGTATCTGTGTGTATAGGGGCGGGGATGCTCATTGTTTATCTCTTTCGGATTCAGAATCGGAGTGTTAATTGAAATGATAATTAAAGAACTATGTGAACCTAAGTTGCCACTATGTAGCACAATCTGTTAGATTGTGCATGTGAGAACGCAAACTGACAGTTTGCGCTACGATATTTTGTTTGGGTTATGTGAGATAGAAAATCTGTCTCCTTTCATAAGAACCTCCACATAAAGTAAGGGTTGAAATTATGTTAAAATTTAGAATTCACATTTTTGTGGCCACTTTAGCAACTATTTTCGCGTTAGGACCGCAATCAGAAGCACAAATCCAAAGTGTTCCGCCAACACAGCAGCCGCAAGAAACACAACATGAGGAATATAGCGAAAGTGCCTTACGTCGATTTGAGATTGTTACGTTAAGCTCACTTCCCTTTACGGCAGTACACAGTTATTTAGGGGTTCGTGGTGTAAGAATGATACAGACAAATAAAATTGCACCGGAATTGACATCACAGAATTACCGCGTAATGGGTATCACTGCTGTTTCGTTTTCACTATTTATCGGCATTTGGGACTGGTTACATACACGTAATGTAGATAGGTCTGCACCAAGTGTCCCGGGACGAAAACCGCCATCGCCTCCCACTGATGATAGTATTCCTCCTGATGGCAGTATTGCTCGTGCTCCTGCTTTCGGTCCACATGCGAATAAATACGGTCCCTCAACATATTTAAGACAATTACAACCTTACTCAGGACACACTGGCTTGAATAGGTGGACAACAGAACCACCTGCCGGTTTTGTTATCCCGCTACTTGAAATACGGTTTTAATCATTTTTTTATTACGCAATAACTCACGGAAGATAAGGACTATGCAAAAAGTGCGTGTTCTCTTTATGGGCACCAGTGATTTTGCGATTCCAGCGCTGAAAGAACTTATTGCCCACGATTTTGAAGTCATAGGAGTTGTTACGCAACCTGATCGCCCCAGTGGCAGAGGCAAAAAGTTAAATCCGCCGCCCATAAAGCAGATCGCCATAGAATATAAACTCCAGATTTTTCAACCTGAGAAAGTGAGAAAATTAGAATTTGTTGAAACTCTTAAACAACTTACGCCAGATGTTATTGTTGTTACAGCTTTCGGTCAACTTTTGCCGCAAACGGTGTTGGATATTCCACCGTGTGGTGTAATAAACTTGCATCCGTCTCTCTTGCCGAAATATAGAGGTGCAGCTCCGATTCAATGGGCATTAATTAAGGGGGAGAACGAGACAGGTATAACGCTCATGTTGTTGGACGTTGGCGAAGATACGGGCGATATTATCTGCATGGAACGAATACCCATTGAACCTGAAGATACAGCTGAAACGTTACATAATCAATTAGCTGATATTGGTGCACGCCTTTTGGTGAAAGTATTGACTGATTTGCCACAAGAGCAACCTCCGAAAGCAACACCACAGAACCACGCGGATGCGACACATGCCCCGCGCTTGACGAAAACAGTAGGGCAAATTAATTGGAGCGAACCTGCAAGGACAATTCATAATCTCATTAGAGGCACAGCAGGATGGCCAGGCGCATATACCTTTTTTCGAGAAGATATGCGCCTCAAGATAATTCAATCACTGCCACATAAAAACGAGCAAGACGGACCAAATAAACTCCCCGGGACTATTAGAATTACTACTGAACAACAGTTGTTTGTAAAAACGGGTAAAGGAGAACTTCAATTGCTGCAAGTTCAACCCGCAACCAAGAAAGTAATGAAAGTCCAAGATTTTGTCAACGGATATCAACTAAAAAATGGGGAACGTTTTTCCACTTTGCTTTCATCGTAAATGATTGTATCAGGATTCCGAGATGAACACGCTTAATAAAACTTTATGGGGAATGGTCAAAACCGCGATTTATTGCTTGATTGTGATAGGAATTGTCGGTTTGTTGACGGTTTTTATTGTTATTCCACAGTGGGTTAAGTCAACGGAGATTTTGGTGCCTAACCTTATCGGTAAAAACTACTATAAAGCTGTAAAATCCCTTGCTAATGCCGGTTTAGAGCCAGAAAAGACGATTCGCCAAGCAAGCAGCAGTGAACCGAGAGGAAATGTCATTGAACAATTTCCACTTGCAAATATAGGAATCAAACCCCATCATAAGGTCAAAATCACAGTCAGTACGGGAGCGGATCTTACCCCGATTCCCTCAGTCGTTGGCAAATCACTGGATGCAGCACGTGAAACACTGGAAACAGCGGATTTTCGCGCAAATACAGTTGCTCGTGTCCATTCTACAAATTATTTACCGGATACGGTTATTGCTCAGAGTCCACCGGAAGGTACTCCTAAAAAACGCCGAGCCTCTGTAAACCTATTGGTTAGTCTTGGGAGAAAACCCCAAAACATTAAATTGCCAGACCTTCGGAAGCAGCTTGTCAACGAGGTCCTGCCTGTGCTTGAAGGGATCGGTTTGAATGTTGAAATTAAAAATATCCCACACCCAACAATTGGGCAAGGAAGGATTATTACCCATGAGAAACTTGTCCATAGCGGCGACCTGATTACACTTGAAGTTAGTGGAAAACGTGATAAAACTGAAAATAGTGGCAGATGGTTAACACACAAACATACCGTCAGTGAAGAAGGGAATCAGGCACGAGAGGTAAAAATAGTTATTATTGATGACTACGGTGAACGCATTGTAGTCAATAATGCTTCTTATGCGCCAGGAATAGTAATCGACTTAGAAAAGAGAAAAGTCAAGGTTTTTGGTCCGGCACTGGTAATTGTGTTTGAAGATGGCAAAAAATTATATGAACGGCGTTATCAATAATCTCGCAAAGGACATCAGTAATTGAAAATTGGAGGATATGTCAAATTTTAAAACTACCTAAAATTGCGCCGTCACTTTTGGCAGCTGACTTTAGTCGTTTCGGTGAAGAAGTAAAACGAGTTGTTACTGCAGGTGCTGACTTACTCCATTTTGATGTAATGGATGGCGGATTTGTGCCAAACTTCGGTATAAGTCCACCATTAATTGCTTCAGTTCGTCAAAAAACGGAGATACCATTTGATGTCCATATTATGGTAACACATCCGCTTCGTTATATTGATGCCTTAGCTGATGCCGGCTCGGACATGATTACTTTCCATATTGAAAGTAAAGATGACCCCAATGCAGTCCTTTCTGTGATTAAAGCGCACAACATAAAAGCCGGCTTAGCATTTTCACCAAATACACCGACTGAAGCAGTTACACCTTACTTGTCGGATATTGACCTTGTGTTACCGATGAGTGTTGAGCCAGGATTTGGAGGACAAGCATTTATACCAGGTACCTTGAAAAAAATAGAAGAATTGCATCAGAAGATTCAAGTAATTGATAATTCACCTGACATTTCGGTTGATGGCGGTGTGACAGTAGATATAGCTCCAGACGCAGTCCGTCAAGGTGCAACAATTCTCGTCGCAGGCACGGCAATTTTTCGGAGCGAACATCCGAAAGCAGTTATAAAAAAATTACGTACCGTTTGATAGATAAAAGTTTCTGCTTAAATGTTTGGAAGAAGATGCATACTTTTCATGTTTCTCCAACTCTGCTTAGAAAAGAGACTGCTACGATTATAGGTTCAGAGCAACACCACCTCCGAAATGTGCTACGTTTAGGACTTGGCGATACAATCCGAATTGTTGATGGAAAAGGAAATGTCTGTATAGGCGAAATAAATAAAATTAATGCAGAGGCAACGGAGGCAGCGATTTTAAGCCGCAACTTTTACGAGAGAAAGACACCATCCCTGACTCTCTTCCAAGGCTTACCAAAAAACGATAAAATGGAGATGATCCTGCAAAAAACGACTGAACTTGGCGTAACACAGATTGTGCCTATGTCCACAGAACGTTCATTACAGAAACCGAGCGAAAATCGTTGTGAACGTTGGCATCGGGTCGTTCTCTCTGCAACAAAGCAGTGTAAGCGAGCATGGATACCTGAACTATGTGATGTCCAAGAATTCAAAGGTTGTCTCAACACGCTCCAAAAATACGCACTTAGTCTGATTTTCTGGGAAAACGAGAAGGAACGACACATTAAAGCAGTATTGAGAGAAGAACCAAAAGTAGAATCCATTGCCTTTTTAGTCGGTCCAGAAGGCGGCTTTACCAAAAAAGAAGTCAACGCTGCAATTGAAAACGGTTGTATCCCAGTGATGATTGGTTCAAATATCTTGAAAACAGAAACTGCCGCAATTGCAGGAATTACTATTGCTGCTTATGAATACCGGTTTTAAACTGACACAAAAACAATGAAAACTGCAAAACTCATTACAATGGGATGTAAGGTTAATCAATACGACACGCAATCAATGCGGGAAGCACTTGTCCGCAATGGATATGCGATTATAGACGAAAACCACCCAGCAGACTTATATCTCATTAACACATGCACAGTAACAAACGCCGCTGATCAGAAAGCACGCCAAGCAATTCGGCGGGCTATCCGACAAAACCCGAATGCCGATGTGTTGGTTACAGGATGTTACGCGGAAAGCGACAGAAAGGTTATTGAGGATATACCGGGAGTGGCATTTGTCTTTGGCAACCGAGAAAAAGCTGACTTTCAAACTTATCTTGATAAGTTGCATGCCGAGGCACCTCTCCAGATTCAACCTGTCCAACACGATGCAATTCGCGAGCATGCCCGTTTTAGCAGTGGTGTTAGCAATGCTGGAAAACGCACGCGCGCGCTTATTAAAGTGCAAGACGGTTGCAGTGCTTTTTGCACCTATTGCATCATCCCTTATGTACGCGGCAGAATGACAAGTCGCCCACTTACAGAGATCGTGGATGAAGCGCAGCGCATTGCCGACAGCGGCATAAAAGAAATAGTGATTACCGGTGTGCATCTCGGTGCTTATGGACAAGACACGGGCAGAGACAAAGATATTGCGGATATATTAGAGAGAATACACGGTATTGATGGCATTGAACGTATCCGCTTTAGTTCTATTGAACCGATGTATTTTCCAGATATCCTTTCGGAACGGATGTCGGTGCTTCCAAAGTGTATGCCCCACTTCCATATTCCTATTCAATCCGGATCAGATAATGTGTTACGTCGAATGCGCCGCCGTTATACGACTGCACAATTTGCACACCTTGTTGATACCCTACGTTCCCGTTTTACTGATGATGTCGGTATTACGACTGATATAATGGTAGGGTTTCCCGGCGAAACGGGGACAGATTTCAAAGATTCACTTCAGTTTGTTGAAAAAACTGGATTCAGTCAATTGCATGTGTTTCGGTACTCCCCGCGCAAGGGGACACCCGCAGCCACTTACCCTGACCAAGTTGCACCACACATCTCCGCAGAACGAAGCAGCGCAATGATTGAATTAGGTAATCAACTCAATAAATCGTTTTGCAAACGGATGCTGGGTAAACAAAAAAATGTGTTAGTTGAAGAAAGCAGGGAGGGCCCGAAAAACTTCCTTGCAGGATTTACGGATAATTATCTCCGTGTGCTTTTAGATGCCCCGGATTCTGTGATCAATCAAATTCTACAGGTTAAGTTAACAACTTTAGATGATGAATTCGTCTACGGAATGTGTTAATAACACCTGTCTATAAAAAATTGGGCACAAACCTCGCCCGATATTATTTTTTCCTTGGAGGAAAAATTTTGTCAAAATTAAAAATTATTTTTGTGTTATTTGTAGTCCTATTTGCTGTGTCGGGATGCGAAAGAATAACGGATAAAGTAATATTACCGCCCGATACGACACCAACGGATCCACAACCTCTTACAGTGATGACCTATAATGTTTACGTTGGCAGCAGTGCCGATCCCCTTCTGTCCGTAGAAAACTTAGGACAAGTGCCGGGGGAAGTTCTTACGATGTATAATAACGTCATGGCATCTGATTTCCCAGGACGTGCCAAGGCAATAGCCAAAACTATACAAACGCATCAACCACATATTATCGGACTACAAGAGATTTCGTTAATTAGGCGTCAAAGTCCAGGAGACCTCCTCTCAGGTGGCACAGTTTCTGCTGAAGAGGTCGTCTTGGATTTTCTGCAAATCTTGATGGATGCGCTTCAAGCGGAAGGTTTAAGTTATCAAATTGCTGCACAAGTTGAAAATATAGATGTTGAAATGCCACTGTTCACGGATGCCGGTATTGATGATGTTCGACTAACCGATTTTGATGTGATACTTTCTCGCAGCGATGTTGAAATATCTCGTCCGATGGGTGCAAACTATGCAAACGCCCTTACAATAGAAATGCTTGGTCTTGTGGTGAAACGAGGCTATGCTGCTATAGATGCAACTGTTTCGGATGTAACTTACCGTGTTGTCAATACACACCTTGAAGCATTCACTCAAGAAAACCGTGTGGCACAAACACAAGAACTTATGGATATTCTTAGCGAAGAGACCATGCCAATTATTCTGTTAGGAGATTTCAATACGAGAGCAACTGATGGTACTGCTTACCAAATGTTGCTATCGGCGGGTTATGCTGACGTTTGGCTTCTTGACGATTGGCCTTACGCATGTTGTTTAGATGCAAGTGATCCTGCATGCAATGCTTGCGCAATGGAAAATCATAAAGCTAATGATATTATAAGCAAGCTTCATGCCCTGAGAGCTGGAAACGAGTCTGGCAATACGTGCTGTCAAGACGATGACATATTAAATGAGGTGAGCGATCTCACGGTACGGATTGACCAAATCTTTGTGCGAAATATGGATTTATCCCTGCCTGTCCTGTCATTCACAGTCGGTGATAAACCTTCTGACCGACTCCCCTCCGGGTTATGGCCGTCTGATCATGCTGGTGTTGTTGCGCAGTTTACATTTGAATAGTACAAAGCTGTTTGGGTTATTTAATAAAAGCCGAGTTCTCACTACAGAGAACTCGGCTTTTATTTTCAATAGGTTTGCGTTGTTCGTTCTGTGTCTACTCAGGTGCCGCCTCAATTATCATATCCTGCGGCACGCCATTAAGAATTTGCCGTACCCCGACGCTTTTGATGGGATTGCGGTTTTCATCAAAACTGGAAATACTTGTCGCACCTTCGTAGTTTGTAATCGCAGCGATTGCATCTCGAATTGCAGCCGGATCATCAGTTGAACCTACTGTCTCGATTGCCATTGCCAAAATTTTCATAGCATCGTAGCCTGCTGCTGCAATGCCATCAACAGAACCATATTTCACGGTATAAGCGTGAATAAATCCCATAGCATCCGGATCCAAGTTGGTACAATAGTACCCGTCAACAGGTTCATTATTCTCCAGAGTCGTAGACATTAGCGGATCGTCCCAACCATCGCTACCGATAAAGATAGATTCAATTCCCATGTCCCGTGCTTGTTTCATTATGAGCGGATTTGCCGGCGGAAAACTGGCGAGAAGAAGGACATCAGGTCCTATGTCCAGTGATTGCTTCAGTTTCATTATGAACGGGTTTGCAGGCGAAAAATTGGTGAGACGTATCTTAGGGTCGTACGCCACTTTGATTCTCGCAAGTTGTGCATCAAACATCGTATCGCCACTTTCATAGACTTGTTTATTAAGGATGCCAATGCGGTCCTCTAGCTCTTCCAAGTCTGACAGGTCTATTCCCGTCGGTGGTTCGGAGATAAATTTTTTAAAGACGAATTCTCTGAAGCTAGCCTCAAATGCGTCTACAAAACCTTCAGAATACACATCCTTATTCTGCCAAATCATAGAAGCAGATATTGCATTGAGTTGCTCTACGACAACTTTTGCCAAGAGTTTTGCCTGCAACACATTAGAACCTGCAACGAGAAACATAAAATCGTTAGGATCTGTTGCATCTGCTGTCACCTCTGCTCTTGTTGCTCCCAAAAGCACAGGAACAGTTGCAATCGGACCAACTTTCACTGCATGGCTCGAAAATAAGGGACCTAATATTGCTACAACTTTTTCCATTTCCGCCAATTCTGTTGCAGATTGAACAACGGTATCTGTCGTTTCTTCCCTAAAGACAAGTTCAACCTGCATGCCTAACACACCCCCAGATGCGTTGATTTCAGCTTGAGCAAGCTCAGCTCCTTTGCCAAAACTGGTGTAATTTGGATATGGATGAATCAAACCCACTTTAAGTGTCGTTTCGCCACCTGGAGGAGGGACCATATCCATTATTTTCTCACAACCAAATAGCCAAGCAACTGAGAGGGCAAGTAGGACGCATAGCACAACCCTAAAAATTTTTGTGTTCATAAACTTCTCCTTTATAGTAAAGAGTAAAGTTTAGAATTTAGAAATAAATAGACGCTTGCAGCCTGCTGCTGGCGAGGTTTCCTAACCTCGCCAGCACAGAGTGTCCAATTAATTCTAAACTTTACTATATTTTGTCTATTCACTGGTATTTGAGCGCAGCAAGTGTGCTCCCAATGCACCGTTTAACAACGGAAGTAGAGCATCAACAATAATCCATACCATTGACCTGGTTTCGGCTCCGACAGCGGTAAAACTATCAGCTTTGAGGATGCCAAACCAGTTCCAGAAGAAGAAAATGGCTGCAAACATGAATCCATAAAATAACGTGTTCGCTGCTATAAACTCCTGAACGCTTGAATTCTTCCCGATTCGACTCATACGAGCGTAACTAAATATCACCCCCAGCACTACTGAGATTGCAGAGAGAACATTAATATAAGCCCAAACAGAGCTATTATAAGGCTTAGCGTCAGTGGAAGTATGGTATAAAGGTTCAATGACAGTGTGAATTGCGACTATTGCCGCAATGATAATGAGAACAACGCCTATAACTTTCTTGAGGGCATCCATGATATTTCTCCTCCCCTAATCGGGTTTATAGAGTGTACCTCAGAAATATAATTCTGTTGGTTTTCACATGTTCAACCAATCTACAAACTGACCGGTAAATTGTTTAGACATCATTGACAGTACGCTTCTAAAACGCACTTACAATGAAATTTTCACACATTTCAGTTTTGATTATAGTAAAGAAATGACTCAGTGTCAACTACAAAACACAGTAACACAACCATTTTTAGTTTTTTGTTGACAATAATCTCTAACTATGAAAAAATGTATCAAGATTAAGTTTTTATCAAATTCAATGTTTAAATGCTGCGCCTAAGTAGGTTGACTATCAAGAAAGGCTTGATACAAAATTCGGTTTTAGCAATAATTGATTCAAACTGAGGGCGTAAGCGTTTTGTTTGTTCGTTATTCCAAATTAATTTTAAAAAAGGAGATTCAAGATGAATATAAGAAAAATCACAATATATACATTTGCTTTGGCAATCGTTGCTTTAGTAGTTGGACTAATAGGTTGTGAAAAGGCAATGGAAATGATGCCTGATGGTGATATGGCTGCTAAAGAAATTACCATCGGTGTCGCCGTAGCATTGACAGGTGATAACGCCGAACCTTATGGGCTTCCAATGAAACGTGGGCTTGAATTGGCTCAAGAAGAGTTAAATATGGCTGGTGCAAACATAAAGCTCGTCTCTGAAGATGCTAAGAGTACTATAGAAGGTGCAAAGGCAGCCGTTCAACAATTGGTGGATCAAGGTGTGTCTGCTATCGTCGGGATTGGCATCTCAACGCATCTCAAACAGGCGTTTCCGATTGCACAAACGGATGGTGTGGTCGCTTTTAGCCCGATCTCTTCCGCTGCTGGTTTAAGTGGTGAGATCGGAAATTATGTCTTCCGCGCAGGCATCGCGACTAATATTCTGATTCCAGGTGGTGTAATGAAAACTCATGCTGCACTGAATTACAGTAATGTAGCCGTTATTTATGATGATGCGGATACCTACTCAACAAGTGTAAAAGTTGAATTAGAGAAAGCACTTGCAGCGAATAATATCACTACTGTTACCACCGAAGCATTTCAAACAGGTGATACCGATTTTAAAGCGAAATTAACCGCAATAAAGGATATGAATCCTGATGTGCTCTTTGTTGCATCTCTGTCAAAAGAGATGACTCAGATCATTATTCAAGCAGAAGAAGTTGGTATTTCTGCACGCTTGATTGTTCCCGATTTGACCGGTGCCGAGGTGATGGCCGCGGGTGATGCTGCTGATGGAGCGATTGCGTTTGCAGGATGGTCAAGTGTGTCTAACACACCTGGAAACCAAGACTTTGTACAGGCTTATATGGCTAAGTATGAAAGAGAACCTGAACCTTGGGCAGCACAAGCTTATGCTACCCTCTATATTCTCGCCAATGCAATTAATAATGCTGAATCCACAGATTCAGCTGCAATTAGAGATGCGTTAGCAATGACTTCTCATTTTCCCACTATCTTAGGCCCTTTCTCTTTCGACCCAAACGGAGAAGCAATCTATGAGGATATTGATGTAATTGTCCTTGAAACCAAGGATGGCAAACTTCAAGTTGTAGAGTAATCTACACTGCAATATTTGTATTACAGAAAAGCCTTATCGTCTATATGTTTAAAGACGATAAGGCTTTTCGTTCTCTGTTGAAATTATACGAAACTATTTCCGCGCTTCAGGAGTGACTTTAAGTTTCACCTCTTTCCCATCACGCATAATGCAAAGTGTATAAAAGTGTAAAGCGGGCCAGAGTTAAGGGGATACATCCTTCACACAACGAAAACCTTGGTAGGCTTGCGTGGCCACTGGATTACTGCTGGCGCGCCTGGCAACCCCCACGCCTGAGCCGAATGTGCCGAAGTCTCCACCACGCACAACCCTCCGAACTGTAATATCTGTGAAATTATTTGTTACCGATTCTATACTGTTCGCGCCTGCTATAGGATTTTGGCTCGGCGACCTGGAATAGAAATCAGGATCAAACTCATCCAAGCAGTATTCCCAAACATTGCCTGCCATATCGTATAAACCATATTCGTTCGGCGGATACGTTCCAACAGGTGTGGTATCTGCAATATTCGACGCGTGATAATTTGCTTTGCTGGGATCTATGGCGTTGCCCCACGGGTATTTTTGTCCAGTCAAGCCACCGCGCGCAGCCTTTTCCCATTCCGCTTCGGTGGGTAAACGTTTCCCAGCCCATTCAGCGTAAGCCATCGCACCATACCAACTTACTTCAACAACAGGACGATTTTCATACCCAGCTTTTGCACGGTAGTAGAGCCCCGAAACAAGTTCAATCCGTACCCAGGTAGCACCGAAATTTAACCACGTTCTGCCAGCATCAGCATGTTTGCCCTTGGCATTAAGAAATTCCGCATATTGCGCATTCGTTACCTCGTACTTATCCATGTAAAACGCATCTACATAGACAGTATGGATAGGCTGTTCAAAGGACCTTTCATCATTACTGCCCATTTGGAATTCGCCAGCGGGGATCGGCACCATGCCTTCAGGCGACATGTCTGTCGTGGCGGTCCCAGGCGGATAAAGCACCGATGCCGGCACAATCTTCACACAACGAAAACCGATGTCAGAATTCGCGAGCACCGCCGTGCCGCGGCCGCGAGCGGCAACGCGCACATAGAGTTCCGGAACGTTCCAGGAACCACCGCGCAGGACGAACTCAGTTCTCGGACCCATATCAAACCATGTATTTGTTACCGATTCTATACTGTCCGCGCCTGCTATAGGATTTTGGCTCGGCGAACTGGAATAGAAATTAGGATTATACTGATCCAGGCACCATTCCACAACATTACCGCACATGTCGAACAGACCGTATCCATTCGCCGCGTAAGTTCCGACAGCCGTGGTCCCGCCAATATTCTGGCCGTAGTTTGCCCTGCTGGAGTCTATGGTGTTGCCCCACGGGTATTTTTGTCCAGTCAAGCCACCGCGCGCAGCCTTTTCCCATTCCGCTTCGGTGGGTAAACGTTTCCCAGCCCATTCAGCGTAAGCCATCGCACCGACCCAACTCACCTGAACAACAGGATGATTTTCGGACCCCGCTTTTGCACTGTAGGAGCCGTTCACATACTCAATCTGTGCAAGAGGGGACTCGATGTACAACCACGTTCTGCCAACATCAGCATGTTTGCCCTTGGCATTAAGAAATTCCGCATATTGCGCATTCGTTACCTCGTACTTATCCATGTAAAACGCATCTACATAGACAGTATGGATAGGCTGTTCAGTAGGGCTAACAACACTGCTTCCCATTTGGAATTCACCAGCGGGGATCAACACCATGCCTTCAGGCGACATGTCTATAGGGTCAACGACTACCGGTGTATTCTCGGGCTCAATAGACATCGTGGCGGTCCCAGGCGGATAAAGCACCGATACTGGCACAATCTCATTCGCTCCACCTGGTGGTTGCCAGAACCATTGTAATCCTATATGGGTACGGGGACCTTGAAAATATTGAATTTCGACATTGTGATAACCCGTTGTGAGCATCACACTCCCTTGTCTTTCGCTCATGCCATGAAGTCCATCATGATCTATGATAAGACTTCCGTTGATATATAACTTTGAACCGTCATCGGAACGCAGTGTGAAGTTATAGTTGCCTGGCGTTTCAATCTTCACCTGCCCGGTTAAGCGGATCGCAAAATCTTCAAGAACATCTACACCGAGTTCCGGAAACCCTTGTGTATACGATCTGACAGGAACATCTACATTCGCTACAAAAAAGGTACGGAACGGCGTTAAAGTGGCAAAGTCAGGTATCCGTATCAGTTTTACACCAGGAAAATATGCCTCTGCAAGCAAGCCGTGACCTTCCACTACTTCGGTGTCAAAGATGCCGATCCCTTCATCAGTAATGACTGCTTCCCGTACGTTAATAACAACATTTATGAAATTGCCGTATTGTCCCTGATCATCATAGACACTGTAACATACGGTAAAAGACCCAAGTGCAATATTCTGTGGGATGCCAGCGGTTATAAATGAGGGTAGATCGTCAGCCGCACCGGTATAAGGTAGATCGTAATAACCGTCAATACCTTCTATGCAGACGATGCATCCTGCAAGGTTATTTGCTCCGGAATACACAAATGGAAGACTGACGGTGCCGCCAGGTGAGGCATTTATTTCCCCAACGTTTGCTTGGATCCGCGGTGCAGTCTGAGCGGTTGATATTTCTGGCAGTTGTGCACTGACCGCTGTGGCACCTTCAACCGTGAGTCTGTTTTGGAGCTCACTCACATCTACTTTAGTTGTTGACTCTCCGAAATGCTGCGCCACAAGCACAAGGTCTAACACATTTACCGTTCCATCGCCGTTAACATCCGCAACCGGATTGGTGGTACCGAAATTCTGTCCCACAAGCACCAGATCCAGCACATTTACTTCTCCATCTTGGTTCACATCCCAAGGTGCTTCAGAGCCGCTACCGTAAATCAGCGCAGCAAAACCGAAACAGAGGATAACAACAAGTCCGCAAAAAAGCATTTTCTCACTAAAAAACTTGATAAATTGGATTTTCATACTAACTCCTTTTTAATTTTCGCAAAAAGTAGCCCGCGGCGAAACACGTCGTACAAGACGAAACTCGCGCGAGCATAAAGACAGGACAGCATAAAAGAGTAATACTGATTTATTAACTAATAGTTTTAATAAATATAACGTGGGGGGGGGGGGGGTAATTGTTGTTAGGTTAATATTAACAATATAAACGTCTGTTGAACAAACGCAAGCACAACAGGGATCCGCACCGTGCACACAGCAACCGTGAGGCACTGCTAAAATCGGTTTTTCAATCCTAAAATTATGGTGCATTTTTGTCACCTGCATTCGCTTTTACGGTTCGGAAATTGCGCGTGTTGCATTTTCCGCACTGCGCTATCTAATCATGAATTGATAACATGGTGCTAAAAAGTACAAGTTTTGTCAAATGTTTTTGCCAGAAAAATCAAAGAATTCGGTTTTTCTACCGTTATTTCTGCATTTTAGCATATAAGTGTGTTGAGAGTCAAGCAATTTTTTCAGAGTGGGGATGGAAAATGGTATGCATCTATAATGGATCTCAGAAGGACACCTATTGTGAAACGGCGAGGTTGGGAAACCTCGCCAGCGACATAAGGAAAACGGCGAGGTTAGGATACCACGCCAGCAAGGGTTTGTATTTGTAAGTTTAAATGTCTACTTATTTTTTAATTCACTATAATTGTAGTCCATTGAAAATTAATTACGCGCTTCAGGAGTGACTTTAAGTTTCACCTCTTTCCCATCACGCATCACAACCACCTCAACAGGCTCCCCAATTTTCACAGCATCCAGTGAGTATGTAAAGTCATAGATGTTTTCAATCTTTTTAGTGCCGAATTTAATGATGACATCACCGTCTTTTAAACCCGCTTTATCAGCGGGACCGCCAGCAACAACGCCAGAGAGTTTAACACCAACGTCTTCGGTGGTATAATCAGGAATAGTTCCTAAATACGCACGTAACGTGCCACGGCTTCCCTGCTCAGGTTTGTTCCGTTCCACTTTTACGTATTCTGGTCGTGTGTCCGCGCTAATTAGGTCTGACACAATCCCATAAGCCAGACTTGAGATACGCTCTAAACCAGCATAATTGAGTGTTTCAGCGTCATCTGTCGGACGGTTATAGTTCTTGTGTAAACCGGTGAAGAAGCTGAGAACAGGAACATTTTTCGGGTAGAAGGCTGTCACATCTGTTGGCATATACGGATCCGTTTTTAGTGACAGATTAAAACCGACAAGCACATTCCGTTTTTCAATTAACTTTGTCCAAATAGGTGAGGACCCGATACCTTGCAGGACAAGCTTGTTATTGCGGAGGCGCCCCACCATATCAAAGTTGATGTAGGCTGCAACGTCTTGTAAAGGAAGCATAGGATCATTCACAAAATGAGTAGACCCGATGAGCCCGAGTTCTTCACCTGACCATAACGCAAAGATAACACCTCTCTTAAATTTTTCTGGCTGAATTTTACGTTCTTCACTGAACATCTCTGCTAATTTTAGGACAACAGCGGTGCCAGAAGCGTTATCATCAGCTCCGTTATGGATTTGTGTTTTTTCTTCTCCTTTCGCGAGTGATCCGATCTCACCGTAACCGATATGATCGTAGTGTGCACCAACGATGATATATTCGCTTTCTCCAATATCATTGCTTGGTGGAAGCATTGCGAGAACGTTATTATCTGTTTTCTTAATTTTTTCAATGGAGGCAGCTATCTTGATTTTAGCATCGGGCAACGGAAATTGTCCCAAAAAGTGCGGATTCTCATCGTCAAGTCCAGTTTGAACTGCTTTCAAGTCTTTACCTGCTTGTGCTAAGAGAGCATTTGCGACAGTATGCGTAATAGAACCAGCGATAATGCCAGAATCAGCACTGCCGCTGTCAAAATTAAGTGGGATTATCTTGCCTGCATTTGGTGAATTCGGTCCGGCAACAGTAAGAAACGCTTTTGCACCGTTTTCCTTTGCCTGTACTGTCTTATAACGTATTCCCGCATACCGAATCAATTGCTGTCGGCGTTCAGCTGTCACGTCTTCTGGGACGTAACGAAGTGCAACAACAATCTTATCCTTCACATCTATACCAGCGTAAGAATTATAACCTTCGCCCGCCTCTCCGGGAGCTACTAACCCATATCCAACAAACACAACTTCACCCTCAACGACACCGTTACTTGAGAAAGAGAGGGGTAAAAAATCCTGCTCTACCATGAATTCAAGCTGCTCCTCAGCACCTTCCATCTTGCGTGTGAGATAGAAGCGATTCTCATTTGGTATAATCTTACTCCCAGCATTAAATTCAAAAGTTTGGAAAAAACCGCCTTCCTCACCAGCAGGTTGCAGGTTGAGTTTAGAAAATTGTTCAACGATGTAGTCCGCAGCGCGTTTTGAACCTTTGGAACCGGTCATCCTGCCTTCTAAGGCATCGTCAGCAAGAAATTCAACGTGCTGCTGGATACTGCCTTTGATTTCATCAGCAAAGTCGGTAAAAGATGAGTCGAGTTCGGTTTTCTCTTCAACTGGCTCTGGAGTTCTTGCGATTTGACGTTTGGGTGAAATGGCAATTGCTTCAAGCGCTGCTTTGTGATTCCACGATGCAAGATAGAGTTGTGAAACTTTTTGATTATTGCGTGTAGAGGTCCAGCACAAGCGATTTCCATCGGGAGAAAAAACTGGCAGCCCATCAAATCCATCAGTTGAGGTGACTTGAATGGGTTCATGTCTGCCCATTGAATCTACGAGATATAACTCAAAATTGGAAAAACCGAGTTTATTGGATGCAAAAATGACGTAAGCACCACTGGGATGGAAATAGGGTGCCCACGACATACTATTGAAATTGGTCAAACGTCGAACCCCTGATCCATCTATACGCATCGTATAAATGTCAGCTGTGCTGCCATCTTTTGAAAAATGCCGCCAGACAATGTGTTGTCCATCAGGTGTAAAGAAGGGACCGCCATCGTATCCAGGCGAATCTGTCAAACGCTTCTGATTTGAACCATCTGCATTCATGATATAAATTTCGCCGAAATAGGCAGGATCAACTTCAAGCTGCTTGAGGTCTTTTGGAGAAAGTTCACTTTTCGGATATGCGTCTCGAAGAGAGCAGAAAACGATATATTTTCCATCTGGTGAGTACGATCCTTCCGCATCATAGCCGTGTGCATCTGTTAACTGTGTCAAGTTGCTGCCGTCGCGATTCGCGGAGAAGATGTCCATCGCTTCATCATAATCCCAGCTATAGCGGCGTTCTTTACCAGACGCGCGGAATATCAGTTCCTCTTCTTGCTTCGCTTCGGCAAAAACATCGTGGTGGGTAGAGGCGTAAAGCACTTCATCACTATTGGGACGGAAGAAAGCGCAAGTTGTTTTGCCAACACCAGGCGAAACCCGATGCGTATCCCCTGTTAATAGGTTTAGGAGGTAAATTTGATAGAACGGATTGTCGGGTTCGCGTTCACTTTGGAAGATGAGCGCGTTGCCATCTTCAGAAAAATAACCCTCTCCAGCACGTTTTCCATCATACGTGAGTTGTCGGATATTATTAAGAAATCGTTCCTCTCCAACGGGCTTGGTCTCTACTTTATCTCCTGTAGCCTCGGGTAATTCCGCGTTGCTCGTTAGAGAAAAAGCAGTAAATATCGCACATAATAGGCTGATCCATTTGATGCGGTGCATCTCAATTCCTCCCATTTTGACGTGATTTTCTATAAAATCTCAGTTGAGGTGCGGTGATTGCACATATTACAGGTACTCAGCTGCCTTCTGTTTAAGAAATGCTAATCCATCCGTAGCGAGACTTTCTGCACTCGGCGCAATATCGCGCCAGATACATGTCGCAGCGGCGATTTCCTCAACAGCAGGCGTAAACGACTCGATCACGAGCCATCGGTCATAATTAACTTTTGCCAGCGCACCAAACACACCATCCCAATCAACAAGTCCTGTCCCCGGCGTTCCTCTGTCATTTTCACAACAGTGCATGTGATGTAGGTAGTTCCCTGTATTCACAATCGCGTCTGCCTGATTTTTTTCTTCAATGTTCATGTGGAATGTGTCCAGATGCACTTTGAAATAGGGGCTATCCACCGCTTTACAAAGTTTTACAGCATCCTCAGCAATGTTGACGAAATAGGTTTCAAAGCGGTTAAGTGGTTCACTCGCAAGTGTGACACCGTGTTTTCCACCGAATTCTGCAACGTCCTGTAATCCCTCAACACACCATTCCCATTCCTGTTCGTTTCTGCCCCGTCCAACCAGTTTACCAACTGCGCTATACATCGGTCCAACAAGCGTATCAGCCCCTAACTCCGCGATAACTTCAATTGTGCGTTTGAGATAATTTACGCCGTTTTCGCGGATAGCAGGGTCTTCGTCAATCGGATTCCTATCCCCTGCCATGATGTTACACCCGATGGTTTCTAAACCGGTATCCTTTAATAATGCTTGCGTGTAGGGGATGTCTACCGTTTCTGGGTCAAAGATGGGAATTTCAACACCATCAAACCCCATTTCCGCCACTTTTGGAATCAGGTCTGCGGTTTCCCTGTCAAACTTATCTGCCCATAGTAATAAATTTACACCAAACTTTGGCATTTTTTGTTGTTCTCCTTATCGTCTGTTTTTGTGTAGTTTAGCACAAATTGTAAAGCACTTCAACGTTAAAGGTATTAGGCACGCCCATGAAGTTTAAGTAAATAATTCGTACCTGTGGCGAGGTTAGGAAGAAATCAACGGTATGAATCATGACGAATCTGTAGAATACCACACGGGGAATGCCAAAAGGCATTCATACCGTTGATTTGGCGTATTCTACCACGCGCATTCGTCTTTAGGCATTCCCCGCCTCGCCAAGCAAAGGAGGTGCACCTGCCTTGGACAGAAAAGAACTGAATCAATAAATCAATCTTCATCCGCGTGCCGCAATCCTTTTAATTCGGAACGTACTCAGACGCTAACACATAAAGGAAGTGACAAATTAGTTTTGCTGCTTCTTTATTCTTTTCGTTTTTTGAATCCTTCTGCCAATCAAATTCTAATCGTGAACCTGCAGGCAAGAAGATAGGTTTTTGATAATAATAAATGTCTTGCCACTTAAAATCAGATGCCTTAATCCAAAGCATCTTAATGCGTTCACCCTTAGAGGTTTTAGCCATAATCCGCATTTCATGTTTATAGGTATTGGTAGGTGGATACACAGCGAAAACATAAACGTCGGATTTAAACTGATATGAAGGTATGGCAATGGATTGATTTATACTTTTCGCTTCCCCTACCGCTCGGTTCGTCAACGTTGTCCTTCGCAACTGTGCTGTTTTCGGTGTTTTTGAAAAATAGAATCCTACCCGTAAACCGTTGTGTTCCCAATGATCAGCATCGTGATATTCTATATTTAAGACTACATGCCTCTCCTTTGGCAACAGATACCCAACTCCTTCAGGTAGAAGGACGGGAGCAAAACCCGGTGTACATACCCCATGCGCATGTGAATTTTTTTCACTAATTCTGGGGTTTATTCCAATTGAAATTACCTGAGAACCATCAAGACTATCGGTTTGCATTGTAAACATTTTTGCACCAAAGGCTGCCGTAACGCCACGCGCCATTTTATTTTTCCCTAATTGAAAGTCGATTCCTCGTACATATATATCTTTTCCAAAATTATCTATAATGACAATTGAGCTGTAGAAATTTCTATATTCCTCGGATGTCTCAATAATCCAATCAGGTTTTCCATGTGCCCATATCTGTGAAGATTGCGCGGTGGATGAATCTTTAATTTTAGCACCTTCGGGCATACCCACTTTAACCCAATTTCCTATCATTTCAATTTCGGTATCTGTGAGTCGTCGTTCGTTCTTGAACTCGCCGTAACCACGTACAGGTTTCCAGGGAGGCATCAGACGCTTTTGTGTTTGTTCACTAATTTTGACAGCGTGTGTTTTCACATCGTTATAATCCGTAAGTGAGAATGGTGCAATTCCATCCTTTAGATGACATGTTAGGCAATGCTTTTGGAATATAGGCGCAATGTGTTCACTATAGGTAATCTGCTTTTCGTTGGGCAGATCAGGGAGATGAATTGTGCATCCGAATGCCGCTGTTTCTTTAACAGGCACCTGTTTTCCACTGACGATTGCGACAAGAGCGTCTTTCAAGTAATGATGCTTTATCCGTGTTTCGTAACGGTTATCGTCAATGGATCCGCGGTAACGAAGGGTGCCAGCAGTATCCACAACAAGTGCTTGTGGTGTCATCGTTGCCCCGATATGGCGCGCTAAACTGCCATCTGTATCCTTCGCAATTGGGAACAGGTATTCTGCTCTCACGATATACGCCTTGACATCTTCCACAGAGTCGTTTTCATTAGAATAGACACCGACAAAGGTGACATGTTTGTCAGCAAATTCGGTGTGCATCCGCTTCAGCCGCATCGCGTATCGTTGTGCAACAGGACATTTTGTAGAAAGAAACACAAAGACAACCGGCCCCTGTTGAGCGAATGAGGATAATGTGTGTATGTTGCCCCGCAGTGTGGTAAATGTAGTATCTGAGATTTTACTACCGATCAGCACAGTTCGCGATTGTGGCGATTTTTCTTGGATAACACGGTGTTTTTTCGGTATTGTATAGTCTGCTTGCGCGTGTGCTGCTAATGGCAAAGCAAGTATGAACAGGATAATTGCAATTTTGTGCGTCATTGGTTCGGGTGTTCCCGCGATTACGGGTTATAACTATAATTTTAAAATTTTGGAGGATAGATGTTTTTATATGGCAATCGTTATTCTTCTATGAAACCGCGCAGGCGATGGCTTCGGACTGGATGGCGAAGTTTGCGGAGAGCTTTCGCCTCAATTTGGCGGATCCGCTCGCGAGTGACATCAAAAACGACACCTACTTCTTCAAGTGTTTTCGGGTAACCGGTCGTAATGCAAAGTGCCTCAATCCGTTCACGAGTCGGTTCAGACAGCAGTGGATTCACTGCATCGTCTTCAATTCCGAATCGGAGGACGATTACCTCCCGTTCCCGTTCAGACAGATCTGCAAGTGCCTCCTGAATACGTTCTTTGAGGATACTAAGTTCAGCTTCTGTGGCTGGTGACAGAACACTCGTATCTTGAATGAAATCCCCTAATTGGCTGTCATCATCATCGTCTCCAATTGGTGTTTCTAATGACACAGTTTCCGGGACAATCTTCAGAACTTCTCTGACTTTTTCCGCTGGAAGTCCCATATCAGCGGCGATCTCTTCTGGTGTAGGTCGACGCCCCAATTCCTGAATGAGTGACCGTTCTGATCGTCTCAATTTATTAATTCTTTCATGCATGTGAACCGGAATACGGATAGTCCGCCCTTGGTCTGCAATAGCACGGCTAATACTCTGTTTTATCCACCAAGTGGCGTAAGTGCTAAACTTATAACCACGGTGATAATCAAATTTGTCAACAGCTCTCATTAAACCGATGTTTCCTTCCTGAATCAGATCGAGAAAATCAAGCCCAGGTGCCTGATGCCGATATTTTTTTGCGATACTAACAACTAACCTGAGATTCGCTTCAACAATTGCCATTTTTGCATCTTGCGCATTGGCTTCACCGACACAAATTTGCTTGGTAATTGCTTGAAGAGAGTCCCGGGAGATACCGGTTGAGTATAGATACTGTTGGATTTCCCGTTGGTAGCGGATAATGTTGATATATGCCTCTTTGGCAGCAACTGTTTTGAAGTTATTCGCTTTGGCGTTAAGCCTTCCGTTAATACATTCAGTGGGAATATTATGTTGCTTTTGGAGTTTTGTGATTTCTCGTTCTCGTACACTAATATTCCGTTCGACCTCTTTGACTTGCCCTGAAATTTTGCTAATTTCTTCGCGGTCAATTTTGAGTTGTTCCAGATGTTTAATAAAGGTAGCATGGCTTTCAACTGTTTCAAATTCCACGAATGAATTGTTCTTAGCGGCTTCCTTGGCAGCAGCAAGATATTCTAGTTCTAAAGTTTCAAGGACTCGCATCATTTTTTCTACTTTTCCACGCAGCTTGCGCTCCTTATCACGGGTAGAGCTACTCGAAACTGCCATATCAATAATATCAGAAGCCCGCTTTTTGGCAATGATAATTTTATACAGAAGTTTCCGCACCTCTGCGACAGCAAGGCGAGTTGAAAATGTAGCGACTTGTGCCTGGCGGAGTCCCATTTCAATTTGCTGAGATAATTCAATTTCCTTTTCTTTATCAATCAATGGAACTTTTCCCATGTCGCGTAGATAGACTTTAATTAGATCCTCGCGTTCACTGATTTCCCCTGGAGCAAATTCCATAAAGTCATCAAATTCGGCTTGATCCATGTTATCAGATTCATTAAAATCAAGTAGATGTGTATTTCCTAAATCCATCAGTTAGTCCTCCTTTTTGATGTTATAAATGCTTTTGAGGATATCCATTTCTTGCTCAGACTATTGCGAAATTTGTGTCGACTCTAAAATATTTTCTAAACAAAGGCGCGCCTTTCATTGGTTAAGTATCAAGAACATCTTTTTCTTCTGCTGAAGCGATAGCACGGGCAACACTTTGGCGTATCCACCAAGTAGCGTAAGTTCTAAACTTGTAGCCCTTTTGAGAATCAAAATTATCAATCGCTTTCATTAAACCGATGTTGCCTTTCTGGATCAGATCAAAAAATTCACGACCTTGAGCTCCTTGCGTATATTTCTTAACGATGCTACCGACCAACCTGAGATTTGCTTTTACAATAGCCATTTTGGCATTCTGGGCATTAATTACGCTGGAGTCAATCTGCTGCGTAGTCACTTGTAGCTTATCGCGAGAGGCGCAGAACGTATTAATGTATTGTTTAATTTCATGCTGATAATGAGTAATCTTGAGATATGCTTGCTTAACAGCATCTGTTTCGAAATTATAGGTTTCCGCTTTGAACTCATTATCAAACCATTCAGCAGGGATGTTATGTTCCCTCACGAGACGAGAAATTTCCTGTTCACGTTCATTGATATTACGTTCAACTTCTTTAAACTGAAAATCAAGTGGGTGTGTATTTTCTAAAGCCATCGGTTAGTTCTCCTTTTCGATGTCATGAGTAATGTCCGGGTTATCCTGTTCATCATTAGACTGTTGTGATATTTGTGTCGCTTCTAAAATATCTTTCTGAACAAAGGCTCGCCTTTCATTTGAGAGATCAACGAGTTCCTTAAGCATTTCAAGATCATCATTCCCTTCTGAGAGGGCGTTTGACCGGAGACGCTGTTCAACGTCTTGTAAAATAAAACTTTTCAGTTTCTTAAGACATCCCTTTATCCTTGCATGGTGATTCGGAATGTTCGCTTTGTTGATCAGTGCATTCGAGATAATGCTTTTCACGGTCTCATCTTCACAAGTATTCAGGATGTTTTGAATATCAACGTTTTCTTCATTTTCGCTGGTGTCCCATAGTATTTGAACAATTTTTGCGAAGTAAGGATTTGTTAATTCTTGATAATCTAATAGTGTTTTAATATCGGAAATCAGTTCGGGCGTTTGGATTAAAGATTGGATGAGTTGCAATTCAATTTGTTCGCGGGGTGATAACTTTTTTGATGTCACCTTTCGGCTTGCAGCAGGACGCTGAGTCGGATTTTCTTTCAACCCTAATTCTCGCAATTCTCGCCACAATAATCCTTCATCAATTTCAAGTTCTCTAACAGCGTATTTTACATATTCTGTCCGTTCTACTCGGTTTTTGATATTTACGAGGATCGTGCTAATGTCTTTGACAACTTGGGTTTTGACGTCAGGGCGGCGGATATTATTATCTTGAATCGCAGATTGAATTTGAAACTCAATTAGGTTAATCGCTTTGTCAATTAACTCACTAAATGCATCGGCACCGTTTTGCTTAACAAACGAATCTGGGTCATCACCTTTCGGCATAAGGGCAATACGCACGCGAATCTCTTCACTGATGAGTCTATGCAACCCTCGTTGGGCGGCTTGTAACCCAGAAGCGTCACCATCAAATACGATAATAACTTCAGGCGTATAACGTTTTAACAGTCTTGCATGTTCTTCGCTTAGAGATGTGCCTGATGCAGCAATCACGTTTTCAATTCCATGTTGATGTAGCATCAAAACATCCATATAACCTTCTACAAGAATAGCAGATTTCTTCTTAGTTATAGATTGTCTCGCCTTGTCGAGATTGAAAAGGATTCTGCTTTTGTCGTATAGAACGGTTGTGGGTGAATTAAGATATTTCGGCTGATGTTCATCAGATAACGCCCGTCCACCAAAACCTACAGGGACACCTCGTGCATTATAAATCGGGAATAGTATCCGATTCCAAAAACGGTCTTGAGGTCCCTGTTCTTCGTTCTTTATCAATCCTGCATCAACCATTTGCTGAACTGTCCACCCCTGATGCGTTGCGGCTTTCACCAAATCACGCCGTTGCGATTTTGCGTAACCGAGTTGAAACAGTTGATTAGTTTGTGAAAGTACACCGCGGTTTTTTAGATATTCGCGTGCTTGCTGGCTATGCTGTCCAGTGTGCAGGAGTTCATGGTAGTATTTCACAGCAAACCTATTAAGTTCACTTAAGTCGTTGATAAGTTTTTGTCTGGCACTGGATTTTGCATCTCGCGTCGGCAATGAGATATTCGCCCGTTCTGCAAGCCATTCAATCGCTTCCATGAAAGTCTTGCCTTCATGTTTTTGGAGGAAAGAGATAACATTACCCCCAGTTTGGCAACCGAAACAGTAGAATATCTGCTTTTCTGGTGACACCGAAAAAGAGGGTGTCTTTTCTTCATGAAATGGGCACAGTGCTTGGTAATTTCGTCCCGCTTGTTTAAGGGCGACACCACATTCAGATATCACGTCCACAATACTGTTCTGACTCTGAATTTCGTCAATTGTTTCACGCGGAATATAGTGATTCGCTGCCATGAGGTGCCTCCACTCTAAATCAATATTCTACTGTTGCGTTGTGAAAACTATCGCCTTATTCCTTAAATTTAACAACTGTAACACCCTCTCCACCTTCATTGGGATGAGCGTATTCATAATTGACGACGTGCGGATTTACGTCTAATACCTTGTGAACTGCACTACGTAATGCCCCAGTCCCTTTTCCGTGCAGAATCCTCACAGTTAATAAGCCTGCAAGGTAGGCATCGTCCAGATATTTGTCCGTAATGTCTAACCCTTCTTTAACCAGCATTCCGTGAATACAGAGTTCAGATTTAACTGAATTGGCTTTGCTATGCTGAATATCTAAGACAGATGTTGAAAGATGCTGAGACTCTTTCTTCGAAAGCACCGAGTCGATATCATCGTGGGAAAGCTGCATCTGCATACTTCCAACCCGAATCTGTAGTGGTGTACTGCCCTGTTTCGTAATTGCAGTGATCTCTCCAAATCGATTTAACTGCTTGATTCGTACTTTGTCACCAATATTGATATTGAGTTTTACTTTTTTAGGTTGCTCTTTCGGTGGGTCGGGTTTGAGTTGTTTTTTGGCGGCTTCTATTTTTGAAAAGGCATCGCGGATACTGGCTTTAGAGGCTTGTTCTCTACGAATGTCTGCAACTACATTGTCTACCGTTCGGCGGGCAGTGGAAACGATTTCAAGTGCTTCTTTTTCTGCGTTTTGGAGACGTGTTTTCTGTTCTGTCTCAAATGTTTCAATAAGCTCTTTATGCTTCTGATACTCTATTTCAGTAAGGCGGATCTTTTCATGGAGTTGCTCGCGTTCTGTATCTAATTCCTGTTGCGTTTGTTGGAGTTGGATAAGCAGGTCTTCCACGGCGACATTATTGTTGCCTAAATGAGTTTCCGCATCTGAAAGAATACGGGGAGGAAGTCCTAACTGTTCAGCAATTTTTATTGCATTACTACTACCGGGAACGCCTATTTTTAAGCGGTAAGTCGGTTGCAATGTGCTCCAATCAAATTCCATTGAAGCGTTTTCCATGTTATTCTGGGTGTGGGTATACGCCTTAAGCGCGCCGTAATGGGTTGTAACTATCGTCCTGACATTTCGCTCACTCAGCCAAGCTAAAATTGCCATACCGAGAGCAGTACCTTCAGTCGGGTCAGTTCCTGCGCCAATTTCGTCCAATAGAACAAGAGCGTGTACGGATTTAGAATCCTCAATTGATTTCAGCATATCAGCAATTTTTGTGATGTGTGAGGAGAAAGTGCTAAGACTCTGCTCTATATTTTGGTCGTCGCCAATATCGGCAAAAATATGATGAAAAATGGGAAGGTTGCTACCGGATGCTGCCGGAATATGCAAGCCAGATTGTGCCATTAAACATAATAATCCAACTGTTTTAAGCACAACAGTTTTTCCACCAGTATTCGGCCCCGTAATAACAAGTGTTTTAAAGTCTTTTCCAACACGGACATCTGTAGGAACAACTTGCATTGGTAGTCTGTGTGTATTTTTTTGTTCTGAAGACTCTGCAGTTTTATCAAGTTCGTTTGTTTTTTGTTTTTGGGATTGAATGTTGGCGCGGGTTTGGAATTCGAGTAACGGATGTCTTGCTTTTAACAGGTTCACTATGCCACGCGTATTCAATTTGGGTTCTACTGCATTCAGTTCAAAACTGAATCGTACTTTTGCGTTTAAAAAGTCAAGTTCAGCGAGCAGCTCAACTGCACATTCAAAATCAACAATACGTTCACGGAGTTGGTCTGTGAGTTCCAATAGAATCTTACGGATCTCACGATGCTCTGCTTCAACCGCTTCATGAAGTGCGTTGTTCATTTCAACTATTGCCAACGGTTCCATAAAATACGTAGCACCGCTGGTAGATTGACCTTGAACAACACCACTGAAAAACGCTTTGGCATCCTGTTTGATGGGTATCACATAACGATTATTACGAGAAGTGATAACCGATTCTTGGATCGATTTTTGGTGGTCCGGGGAACGAAGGATCGCTTCAAGTTTTTGATGAATGTTTTCACGGATTTTGACAAGCTTGCGGCGAATAGCACGTAACTCGGAACTTGCACGGTCTAAGACAGTCCCTTCCGGACTAATGCGGGACCAAATAGATTCTGCGATTTCGTCAAAAACAGGAAGTGATTCAACGATGGATAGCAGCCGTGGAAACTCATCAAGGTCCGGTTTATTAAATTTCTTTTTGATAACCGATGGGAGTTGGGCTACCTTTGCGACATTTAGGAACTCATTCGGTTCTAAGATAGCACCTGTTTTGGAAGCTTGCCGAAGCGTCTGGCTAATATCCGTTAATCCATTTAATGGTATCTCGCCAGACTGCTGTTGAAAGATTTTCGCTTCGGAACATAACTTTAGTAAGTAATGAGCTGTGTCAAGTGAATCAGAGGGCACAAGTTTATCCACCCGCGCATTTCCTAACTCAGAAGCAGTGTACCTCTTTAAAAGGATTTTGAGTTTATCGTATTCTAAAACTTTCTCTACGTTAGGCAGCATCGGTGTAACCTTCTTTTTTTCTTGTAACGACAAGTCTATATTATAAAATTATCTCACAAAGGAGAAGCTGCGGATATGTAAACCTCTCACTGTCGTCATTCTCTAAACGATTTTCAGGGAATGGCTGATCTTCGTCAGAGGTTAATCTGACAACATCTCTATAAAACGCAATGCCAGATTTCATGTTTTCACAAAAAGGATTGGACCACTAAGATGCATAATTATTCTGTTACTCCGCGCGTAGCCGTTCAATTTCTGCTAAAGCCTTAGCAAGTTCTGCCTCAGCGTTTTTTCCGTGCGTTAGTCTCTTGTTCTGCGCGTGTAGCTTCTTGTTCTGCTCGTGCTTCAGCGTTTTCAGCACGGGCAGCCTCTTGTTCTGCTCGTGCTTCAGCGTTTTCAGCACGGGCAGCTTCTTGTTCTGCTCGTGCTTCAGCGTTTTCAGCACGGACAGCTTCTTGTTCTGCTAATGTCTGCACCCATTCGTCCGCAATAGGATCATAAATCGCTATCTCTGCACCCCGAAGACGGAAATCCAAACCCAAAACGGATGAACGAATCCCGCCGTTAGCATCGGGCGCAATCGCCACATAGACATCATCCACTAACGTAAACCCCATCAGCGGAGAGGGTAAATACAACCCCTCTGCGTCATATAAGAAGTAATCTTGTATCCCCAATGAAGCATAAATATCCATCTTCTCATCTAAGTCTTTATCATAGGTGTTTTTACTGGAAAACTCCATCACGAAATCAGGGACTTTCTCTTCCTCCCATACTTTATACGTCAGACGCAGCTTCGGGTTTATGCCAAAACAGACGAGTACATCCGGAGAAATAGACTTGCGGGGTTCTCCCTCTCTGTAATAGATAAATATGTCACCGGAGACATAGACTTCTGGATTTTGTGCGAAATGTGCCTCAAGTGCTTGCAGCGTCCATATCAGTGAGTGCCTATGATAATCGCTTACTGCCATAGGTTCTCCATCTGTATGCGGATAAATAATCGCATCATCTGTAGGAACATAAGGGAGAGAGGGGCCTTTTGTATAGGGGCGTGCCATTATGTTTCTCCTTTGTTGTCTGATGCGTGAAAACGGAGATAATCAGTTTCATATATAAGTTTGTTTTAGAATTGCTGGGATACTTTACCTAACAACTGAAGTTGTAGCACAAACTTTATGAAGATTAAGTTATTAATTCGGTAATATTTTTTTCAATTCCGCAACGCCAAATGCGCTTTTGGCATTTGGCGGGTTCGGTTTCCTAACCACTGCAGAGGACCATACGCGTATTCTGCCGGATAGATTATGGAATTACCGAAATATTTTCTTAAACCTCATCCAGTTTGTGCATCATAGAACGCAAACTGGAAGTAGACGCTACAAAAAATGCTAATTATCAGCATTTTTTAATTACAGATGATGTTTCCATGTCTAAGTCTTATAGATAGCAACTTGAGTTAAAAGCAGAAAGGAGAATATAAAGATTCCGCGACACCTAAAGTGCCGCATAAGGCTGTTATCTCATAGTGCGCTTGACATCTCCCCAAGTTGTAGTTAATTTCTGTTTAGGTGCTACTGGAAGTATTTCATGCCTCCACCAAGAAATTACAAAAATGCCACCCTCTACTTCAAACAATTGCTCTGTTTTGCCATTTAGAAGATCGTGGAGATAAAATACTCCCCAGCGAGAGTAGATAATTGATTGACTATCAAATGACCAATCTGTCCAATATCCGGTCTGCTTATCCACGTCAAATAAAGGTGTTATTGCTCTCGTTTCAACATCAATTGTGAACATTGTGTCGAATTCTCTGTTCCATCTACGGAACAAAATTTTCTGACCATCAGGCGACCAGACAGGATAGAGATCGATATTGAATTCGGTTAATATTTCTATCTCTTGTGTTTCAAGGTCCAAGAGGTAGAGTTGGTCTAATCCGCCCGGTCTTTCAAGTGAAAACGCAAGCTGTTTACTGTTCGGTGCCCAAGAGATGCCCCAGAAAAAGAAGGTTCTTCCAAAGTGTGGTATCGCAGTCACCGCCTCCATTTCACCTGTGTCAATATCAAGTACCCAAACCTGGTTTTCTTGTTGCTGCTGTTCCTGTGTCCATCCGTTAAAAGCAAGTTTCTTTCCATTTGGTGAAACAGCCAAGAATCTATAGGTGCCGCTAATCTGTGTAAGTTGTGTTTTTCTTCGAGGGTTGTTAATATCAATTGAAAAGATATGTGATCGTGTATTGGTGCCTTGAATGAAGTAGAGTGTATCGCCTGCTGGTCCCCAGGCAGGATACATACCAGATTGATTTAGAGGGGTTGTCTTGAAATCCCCTTTTTCGGTGAAAGTCGTCATGTGAAGATTATAATCTAATCTTCCCAGTTCTTGGTTAAATCCAGAGACAGCATAGGCGATACGTCCTGTGGGTGCAGCCTCCACTGTAAAAGGTAGACATAGAAGAACTAAAATTAGTCCAAAACATAACTGTTTTCCTATTTCAACATTACAAATACGCAAGAGACGATTTTTATTTTTCATTTGACACTCCGTTTTCAGCAATAGCAAGTAGGTCATAATTAAGGACAGCTTTCTCATAAAGTTCTTTATTTAATCCGTACACATCAAATGCCACAACTTGGTTATACGCATTAAGTGCCGCACTTTGGGAACCGGATTTTTCAAATTTTCGCGCTGATTGCACGTTGTTAATAACTGTTGTTGCTGTTTCTTCAAAACGCCGAATACGTTTTCGTACATCCGATAACAACCCACCGCTGACATCTTTTTCTACTTTATACGCACGAATTACATCAGTATATGCAACAAGAGATTCAAAATATAGTTCTTCCGTTTCCTTACTTTCCGCTTTTGTGAGGTCTAAAGGTTCTTCAATAAATGTAAGTAACTCTTTTGCCTCTTTAATTAAGTCTGAACTTTTCTGCTCAATTCCAGCATTAATCGTGTTTTGGAATTCGTCAATAATCTCCTTATAAGAAGCCTGGGCACCTTCGGTTACATTCAATTTTTCGTGACAAAGTGCTTGATGGAATTTGGCACTGGTAAGAACAAACTGACGAATTTCTGAAGCAAGTTGAGGGGTAGTCGGAAATGCCCGCGCTTCGTAAGCTGAAATCGCCTCAGCGTAGTTTCCTTCTTGTTCATAACAGTTGCCTATTGCTTTTTGTGCATACAAAGCGTAAATCTGATTTTCGGGTTGATGTGTTTCAACAACCTTTTCAAATTGTGCCCGTGCTTCCGGATATTTGCTTTGATAATAGAGGCTTTTAGCGTAATTATACCGTGCTTTGTCAGCCAAGGGCGTACTTGGATATTTCTCAAAAACTGACTGTAATTTTTCTTCAGCATTTTGAAAGGTTGCTTTTTCAGGTTTTGCTTCTTCTTCACCGTTATCTTCATTTTCAGTCGGTGCAGATACATCTAAAAAATTCGTTTCAGCTTCTTTATAAGTTTCAGTAGCGTTAGTAAAGTTCGCAGCCGCTTCAGCGTATATTCTTTCCTGATTTTGCGTATAGACCAAATAACCGATTACGCCAACAATCAGAATTGTGAGCGTTATACTGATGGTTATGACATTATTTTTCAGAAAAGTATAACACTGCAGAACTAATTCAATAAATTTATCTTCTTGGATTTCTTCTTTATTTAATCGAGTATTTTGTGCCATGATTTCCTCGGTGTTTTATTTGCATTCAATTCAAGCGGGTGACGGGAATTGAACCCGCGACCCTCAGCTTGGGAAGCTGATGCTCTACCGCTGAGCTACACCCGCGCCCTTTAGACAATTATATCATATCTAATAGGGGATTGTCAAGATAAAGAGACAAAAAGAAATAGACATCAATATTCATCTGCTTCTAACAATTATGTTGGAATTATATATCAGGTTTCATCAGAATTTCTGTTTTCAAAAACGCTTCTGCAAGGAACATAAATGGTTTAAGATAACGAAAGACGGGCAGTCTGTTACCCGTCTTTGTAGTCGTTATGATGTCAAAATGCCGCTTACAGTTTGTCAAGTTCACTTAAAGCCTGTTCTGCAGTCAAAGTATTGTCCGGCGGTGCATCTTCAACGTGTTTGTCAAGTTCACTTAAAACCTGTTCTGCAGTCAAAGTATTGTCCGGCGGTGCATCTTCAACGTGTTTGAAGGCAATCTTACCGGCTGCATCAATAATAAAAACACCGCGTGTTGTTATGCCGACTTCTTCAAGTGCCATCCCATACTGTTTTGAAACTTCAAGATTCATATCTGAGAGCAGTGGAAAACCGATACCCCCAAGTGCTTCACTCCATGCTTTGTGTGCAAATGTTGAGTCACGATTGATAGCAACTACATCCGCACCTTTTGCACGGATAGCGTCTAAGTTCTCATTAAAATCTGGAACTTGCTCCGAACACACAGGTGAAAAATCAAGCGGATAAAACAGAATTACCAGTTTTTTTCCTTCAAAATCTGCCAGCGTAACATCTGTATCTTCTTGATCTGTTGATCCTGATAAACTAAAATCTGGCGCAGCTTTTCCTATTTCTGCCATTAAAAACCTCCTATAATAGTTTGTGAAATACTAAGTAAAATGGACAATTAATCTTCATACAGGTTGTGATACAAGTTCTCTTGTCCGTTATGTCTCCAAAACAGGTTAATCAAAGTGTCTCAATAATTTCAAACTTTACTATAAATAATTTTCTTTATAAATGATACCACATATCAAAACGAAAACCAAATTAAAATTGGCAGAGGTTGGAGAAGATTGTGTCCAGTTTTCAGCACTACACGTAGGGGCGGGGATTCCTGCCCGATCACCACCCTTTGCCACATGTTCCCTTCCAGTCACTGATAGTTGATAGAAATACTAAGATATTCACAACACACCGTTTTGAACTACGAAAAGGTGAAGATAAAAAGAGTTGAAAAAAGTTAGCAGATTTGATAATCTGCGTTTACAGGAGATAGCCGCCTAATGCATAATGAGTTCTAAGTTTTTATCAATTAGGATAATGTTTCATGCGCTAAATGTCAAGCAAATCTTCAGAACAAAAACGCATTTTCATGATGTTATATCTTGTTTCTGTTGATTATTAGGTTCAAGACTATTCTGAGAAATATCAGATAGTTAAGGAGCAATTTATGTCAACTAACAGAACATTTAAGTTTCATGCTACTGAAGGAGAGTTAGTAGTCTCCGCGATGCAGAATTGGCGTATTGCTGTTTCTGATGATGCAGCTGCTTCAGAAAAATATGCCGCCGAAGAATTTCAAAAATGGTTTAATCAAGCATTCCTGTTTACGTTACCACTTGAGACAGCCCAAGAAAGAACCAACTACAATGAAGGAGAGGTCAATATCAGCGCATCTGCAACGATGGATGAAGAGGAAATCCACATCACTGTTGAGAATAGCCAAATTCAGATCAGTGGGGGTTTACCGCGAGGTGTCCTTTACGCTGTCCATCAATTTCTCGAGGAATTATTAGGTATCCGATTTTTAACTGCTGACCATACATATATTCCGGATGTGAGTGAACTGAAAATACCTTGTGGTAATTATACTTACAATCCACCGTTTTCTTTCCGTTGGAGTTATTATCGCGAGAACTCGAATGTCCCAGAATTTGCTGCGAAACGTAAAGTCAACACCGTCACAGATGCTGAGAATCTCGGTGGAAAAACTGGTCAACAACTTATCAACCATTCATTTCATGTCCTTGTTCCATACAGTACGTACGGTGAAAATCATCCAGAATATTACGCTTTAGTGGATGGAAAACGTGATACGAACACGCACGGAGGCGGACCGCAGCTGTGTGTCACCAATCCCGGAGTGATTGAGGTTGCTGCTGCGACAGCAATTCAACGTCTCACCGATAACCCTAATGTTGCGAACATCAGTGTTAGTCAAGCGGATACAGCAGCATACTGCCATTGCGAACGGTGTGAAAAACTAAACGCAGCGGAAGGTACACCTATGGGGTCACAGTTAACCTTTGTCAACGCTGTTGCGGAACGCATAGAGAGAGCCCATCCGAATGTCAAAGTTGGAACGCTTGCGTATTGGTATACGCGTAAACCGCCTAAGACGGTTCTACCGCGACACAATGTGCAAATTCAACTCTGTAGTATTGAATGTTGCACACTCCATGCCATTGACAACCCAGATTGTGAACAGAATCGAGCGTTCTGCGCGGATACAAACGAGTGGGGAAAAATCTGTAACGACATCTGGATTTGGAATTACAACACTAACTTCCGTTCCTACGATTTGCCGTTTCCAAATCTGCGGAGTATTGGTCCTAACGTTCGCTACTTTTTACGGAACAATGCGAAAGGTGTCTTCATGCAGGCAAATGGTAATGGTTTGACAGGTGAATTCTCCGATTTACGCAATTATCTAATTTCGCGGCTCCTCTGGAATCCACATCTTGACGATCAGGCAATCTTAACCGAATTTGTGGAACTTCATTACGGAACGGCGGCATCCGCTATCATGGATTACATCAATTTTCTCCACGAAAATGCTGAAGCGAAAAACCTACACCCACGTTGTTTTCCAAGTCCAGAGGATGTCGGCTTAGACCGGGAGAGTGCACAACGTGTGTTTGACTATTTTCAAGATGCGTTAGCACTTACTGCGAATTCAGAGATTCAAGCACGTGTTGAAAAAGCCTCTATCCCTGCTTACAAAGCAATGTTAGTTGCTGGTGATGAGATTCAACCTCAACGGCGGCGTGCTTTGATTGCTGAATACATCGCGTTATGTAAACGCTACGGATTGACACATACAGCAGAACATCAAGCAGCTGAAGCCTATTTTGAAGAACTACACAAACAATAGAAGTTAGATGTTTACTAACTCTACAATCTTAACCTTGACAGCAACCCTATTTTATAATATACTTTAAACAACACGCTGACTTATTTATAACTTGATACTGGGAGATAAAACGATGCAGAGAAAAATACGGTCTGCGCCGACAATAGTCTATCCGGAATCGGACGGTAAACCTATGGCAGAAACAGATAGACATAGAGACTTAATGATTGATTTCATTCAGATGCTAAAACATTATTTCCAGGATGACGATGATATTTATGTATCAGGAAATCTGTTCATGTATTACGAAGAAGGCAATCCGAGAAAGTCTATTTCCCCTGATGTGTTTGTGGTTTTTGGTGTTCCCAAAAAACAGCGGGACACTTATCTGACGTGGGCAGAAGCAAATACACCTGATTTTGTGTTGGAAGTCGCAAGTCCGAACACTTTTAGAGAGGATATGGGAAAGAAAAAAGACCTTTACGCCTCCTTGCTTGCAGTGAAAGAATACTACATCTACGATCCGTTAGGGCAAATCGTTCCGAGTTTTATCGGTTATCGGTTGATTGATGGCATATATCAAGAGATCGAATTTGTAAACGATCGACTTCCATCGGTAGTATTAGGCTTGGAGTTAGGGGAGCATGGAAACGTATTACGGTTATATGACCCAAACACCTCACAGTGGTTGCAAACGCCTCCTGAACGTGCTGAGGATGCTGAAACACGTGCTGAGGATGCTGAAACACGTGCTGAGGATGCTGAAACACGCGCACAACAAGAAGCCTCCGCACGACAAAATGCTGAAACACGCGCCGAAAACGCTGAAACAGCACTTGCCGAGGCTTTAGCGAAACTCGAACGCTTTCAATCTGATAAAAATAATTGATCAGGTTTTCGAGACATTTGTTATGAGATTTCCCATCTGGTCGTTGTCTCTTATACCAAGCATTAACAGATGTTTGATTTTCAATTCCCTCTCTTCTTAATCGGACTCGCGGCGATACCAATCTTAATCCTTGTCCAATTACGTACGAGCGTTATTGCAGCAAAGTGGCGAAAACGAATTACTTTCCTTCTTAGATGCGGCGCCCTTTTATGTGCGGTCCTTGCCTTAGCAAATTTTCAACGGACTCACAAAGAACAGCGCCTTGCAGTCGCATTTTTGTTGGATACATCTGATAGTATCTCACTATCTCAACGAGAAGATGTGATTAATCAGATTAGGACTGCAATAGCAAATTTGAAACCGACTGACCAATTTGGAGTTATCAGTTTTGCACAGGAGTCATCTGTTTTAATTGGAATGGGACCAGCGCGTGAACAACCATCACTAACATCGATCATGACAGAATTATCTGTCGGGCAGGGTTCCACAGATATTCTCACAAGCCTCAAACGATCAGTGGAACTATTGCCGGAAAATTACCATCGCCGAATAGTGCTCTTTAGCGATGGAATCCATAATACTGGTAATTCCGTAATCAGAGATTATATGCCGCTATTTGCTGCGAGTGACGTAGAAATTATGACAATTCCTTTAAACACCGTGGAGGATGCAATTCGTGTGCAGGAGTTGCAGCTGCCGAATAAGGTTCGAAAAGGACAATCCTTTGCAGTCCAAGCGATCGTTGAAACAGATGGCAGTATCTCGACTGTATCAGCCACGCTTTATCACAATGGTGTCCCAATCCCTGATCTTGAATTCGTCCTCCAAAAAGGCAGAAATGTCCTGACATTACCAACACAAAAGGTTTTTGAAGACCGTCCGCATACATATCAACTGAAGTTAAACGTTAGTGATGAAATCATTGAAAATAATCAAGCTTATGGGGTAGTGCAAATTCAGGATAAACCTCATGTCTTATATGTAGAAGGTAATTTGGAATATGCCGATAATCTAAAAGCAGTGCTTGAAGAAAACAGTTATGTCGTAAATATAGTTCCTGCTGGGGAAATACCAACTGAATTGGTAACTCTCCAACATAACGATGTCCTAATTTTAAGCAATATTTCTGCTAATGCCCTTTCATCTGAGCAAATGGATATTATAGAAATTTATGTGCGCGACCTTGGACACGGATTAGCGGTTATCGGTGGAGACAACGCTTTCGGTCCGGGAGGTTGGACAGGTACTGCGCTGGAACGTATACTTCCCATAGAAATGACACCGCGTGAACGCAAAGATTCCGTTGCGGTTGTATTTGTAATTGATACATCGGGGAGCATGGCGAACTATGTTGGCGCACAGAAAAAAATTGAATTTGCCATTGAGGCGATACGCGCTGGTATTCGCAATCTTGAAGAAGATGATTTGGCAAGTATCATTAGTTTCAGCTCAGGCAAGGAGGCTCACGTCATCTCTAAACTCACATCTGAGCATGATATACTAATCAAAGCAGTTGGAAAGTTGAAACCGACAGGCGGCACTACCGCGCTGGAAGCGGCACTCGAAAAGGCAGGCGAGACACTCAAAACAGCCGATGCAAAACGGAAACACATCATACTTTTATCGGACGGTAAATCTGAGGGAGAACCCACTACGGTTCTAAATACAGTGAGAGGGTTGACTGGGACACATATCGGTATCACAACAATCGCGATAGGAGATGCTGCAAAAGATTTACTTGAAACGATAGCAAAGGTTGGCAATGGACGGTATATACCTGTTCAAAATGTGCAGGAATTACCAAAGGTTTTGATGGATGCCGTTAGAGAAACCCAAAATTATATTATTCAGGAGCAGTTTCAACCGAAAATAGTAAAGTTGACAACTTCAATTTTAGAAGGCATCAGTGCTTTACCGCAACTTTACGGATATGTTGCAACAGCAGAAAAGACAACAGCGCAGGTTTTCATCAGTTCACATAAAGACGAACCTCTTCTTGCCGGTTGGCACTATGGATTAGGAAAATCGATAGCATGGACATCGGACATTAAACCTGCGTGGAGTAAAGATTGGATTTCGTGGTCAAACTTTGGCAAGTTTTGGGGACAAGTTATCAATTGGACTGTACCGACTGAAGGGGCAGGTGCGGATTTTGATCTTATCGTTTCACCACGTAATGGTAGTGCTGAAGTTGTTATTAGGACACAACATGTGCCTCCTGCATCTTATATAGTTCAAGTTGCGGCTCCGAATGGTAAAAGTCAATCTGTTGACATGCAGCACGAAAGTGCGGGGCGTTACGTTGGAACATTCCAGATGAACAATAGCGGTTCTTATATTGTCACTGCCAAACGCGAAACTGATGGCAGCAAACTGACAGAAACGGTAACACTTTCTTATCCTGCCGAATATGCAAACTTCAATGTTAACCATGCTATGCTAAAGAATCTTGCTGAGGAAACAGGCGGCATTTATGAACCGACAGCATCTCAAATAGCCACACCTGCAGGTGCCTTAATTGAAAAGCGGGTTTCGCTTTCACAGACGTTGTTAATTATAGCAGTTGTCTTGTTTGTGTTGGAGATGATTCTCCGAAGGTTCAGCGTAGCGAGCGGATACTTCACTGAACTTCGCGCACAACTCCGCAGACAATCTGAAGCAGTTGTGCCTGATACGTTAACACAACTCAGCCAAAAAAAATCTGACATGGTTACAAATTCTAATCCCGACATTTATGCCCAAATCGGAACTGTTTCTGCGCGTGAAATTATTGTAAACGACGAAGCCCCCGAATTAGCACAACCAACAAAAGGAACAATGACACGGTTGTTAGCTGCCAAAAGAAGGTCTCGTTCTGCATAAAAACGATACGGTGTATATTATGATTCTGTAAAATATTACAGGATGGACGCAGAAATTGGATTATACTTGAGTCAAAGATTCGTATTGTGTGAAATATAACCTTTAGAATTTGCTTGCAATTTTTCAGAATTATGTATATAGTTATATAGAATCACCTGGGGGGATTATAGAGAATGAAAAACGAATTAAAGTTTCGCGAGAACGGTTGCTTTAAAATTGTACAGTTTACCGATATTCACTGGCAGAACGGTGAACCTGTCGACCAAAAATCTGCAGCTTTGATGGAAAATGTATCCCGCGCAGAATCTCCGGATTTAATTGTGTTAACTGGGGACATATTGTCTGGAGGGGCATGTGATGATGCTGCTGAATCGCTTCGGCGGATTATAGAGATTCTTGAGCGATGTGCCATTCCATGGACAGCGGTTTTCGGCAACCATGACGATGAAGGCACCGCAAATCGGAACGAATTGATGGAAGTCATGCAGGAAAGTGACCTGTCGCTTGCGGAACCAGGACCGGAAGAAATTTCAGGGGTTGGGAATTATGTTTTAACGGTTCAAAATTCTGATACACGAAAGCCTGCAGCACTTCTTTATTTTATCGATTCAGGTAGTTATGCGCCGACAGATATTGGTGGTTACGATTGGATCAGGCGCGATCAAATAGAATGGTATCTCAGTGAATCCGCGAGATACACGGCTTCCGCGGGGCATCCGCTTCCCGCGCTCGCTTTTTTTCATATTCCAATTCCTGAATATGATGAAGTATGGGATTTTCACACTTGCTACGGCGTAAAATATGAGGATGTTTGCCCGCCTCGAATTAATACAGGTTTTTTTGCTGCCCTACACGAAGCGGGAGATGTTATGGGTACCTTTGTTGGTCACGAACATATTAACGATTTCTGGGGAGATTTACACGGGATTCGTCTCTGCTATGGGAGAACTACCGGCTACAATTCTTATGGCAAAGAGGGATTTCCACGCGGGGCACGAGTGATTCAATTACGAGAAGGTGAACGTCAATTTGAGACTTGGCTCCATCTTGACAACGGCACTACAGTGCGTGAGCAACAAGAACATACGCCGCTCCAACGCACTTTCACAGAAGAGTGACGACTCTGTTATTATAAATTCAGGATTTTAATTCTTGAGGAGGAAAATGTGAGAGCACAACCACAAATCACTATCCGACACGAAGGCGATGTTGCGATATTTGACATTACCGGCTATTTAACTAACGAATCTGAAGAGGCTATTAATGATGCGTATGCCGACAATGGTGTGCAGGAAGCAGCAAAACTTTTGCTGAACTTCGATCGACAAAGTTTCATTACAAGTAGTGGGTTTGGCACGATTATCAAATTACTTTGGAAAACGCGGGATAAAGCACAAACGTTGCGCATCGCACATCCAGCTATGCAAGTGAGAACAATTTTTAATACCATCGGGTTAACACAAAGTATCGGCGTTTATGCTTCCGAAGCTGAGGCACTGCAAGATTTTTAAGGTGTTATGGAAAGAGGGTGTACATGTTTTTGTTAAACAACACCCCCAACAAACTCCATAGGCTTCCTGCAAGGAATTGACCGAAGATAAGTCCTAAGAACAGTGGCAACGCTTTGCGATAGGCACGCACACCGCCCCCTGTAAAAAGTAACCTCTTGAAGAGCCACCCCAAGAAAATTGAAAACCACATCCATCCAATAGCCCAACCGTTACCAACAGCATATCCTACCGGATAAAACGGCCACCACAAAAACTGTCGTTTGAGAATTGTTAACACGCTGGTAAAAAGGAAGCCAAATGTCATGTGTTGGATAGCGGGGAAGTTCGGCGCGCGCGGGGCGGTAATCCAATTTTGTAAGCGGTTAAACTCACCTACTCCCCAACGGGCAAACCTAAATTCATAATAGAGCGCTACATGCCCGACAATGGATATGACCGCTCCTACAATTGATGCTACAATCAAGGCAATAACCAACCGATTCTCACGGAGACGGAAGTGCCTGCCGATCTTAAATGCTTCTAATTGGTGCGGCATCGGATGACACCGATAGCCGTAGGCAAGCCAAGAGAGTAAGGTCGTGTTTGTTAAATTTTGTGCCCCCAATGGACGACTGCCTAAAAACAGGAGCATTATTCGGTCTGGATGCACACGGTGTAACTCATGTGTAGGCGGACCGAGTTCTGCACGCATACGAGTCATGCCGATACACAACACCAAATAGATGCCGAAATATCCGAGCGCTACCCAAGGTGACAACCCGGCGAAATACCAAAATATCAGCACAAATCCTAATCCAAATATCAAGCCAAATACAGCGAGTTGATATAAGCGGTCTTTTGAGCGAAAAGAGAATACGCCCCCCAATACCTTCAGAATTTCTCTCCGACTTGTTAACAGCGCAAGCAATCCTATGCCGATCCATGCACCTGCCCGTTGTTCTGTTTGAAAACCGATAGCCGTTGTCCATCCTATTGTAGTGAAAAAGACGCGCTGTAACCCCCAAAATAGGTAAAATCCCCAGAAAGATAGTGCTAAGTCCAATGGCATTAAATAACCCAACCCTATTGCAAATGGGTACACATAAATCGGTAAGCGTCCAATTGCATTCCAAGGACGATCTGCAAAGTAGAGTTGATACTTAATTTTTAGCGAGGGAATAACGGGAAAAAGATAATTCAAGCCAGCCAGAACCTCAAGCCCAAATGCAATTCCGAAACCGAGCCAAATTAGCTTATTGCGAAAGAGATTAGATGTGTTGCCAAGTAATTCGACAGGGAGCGTTGTCAATGGATAACTTAACTTTTCATGGTCTATCCACTGTTTACGAATGATGATATTGATGCATAACATCATAAACATTAGCACAATTACTAAACCGCTCCACGCGACAATCGGCCATAACCATGCCTCCATGTAACGGGGCTGCCAAAAAGTGTCATCTCCTTCAAAATAGCCTTGCAGAATTTTACGGTCCGTAATCGTCAACCACGTTGGCAAAAAGCGAAAGAAGATATCTGCCCATTCGTTTTCGGGTGTAGCAAACCAGCCTGCGTTTGCAATCATCGGCACTAATTGTCTAACAATGTCGTGTCCTGCAAGCGCTGTTGCGACTGAGACCATGATGTATGTCAGCGCCAGTTCGCGTGAGGTTGGCGCAGCATGTTTGAGCACCCTTTTTAAGAAAGGCGAAAGGGCCGCAAGCAGAAAGAATGTGAAAAGTACGGTGGGAAAAATTGAGAAATCTGTGAGCTCCCACACTACACGGTTTTCTGCAGAGATAATCCAATAACATGTTAAAATGATGAGGATAGAACCGAAAAGGAGAGTCCCAACAATAAAACGGAGTGTTGACGGTTTCTCAACGTCCTGAATTGTACTTGGCTCGTTTTGATGCATGTTTCTATCATACCACATCTACTAAATCATGGCAACTTTTAGTAACTCAAATTATCAGGACTTACGCATTTTTTTTTATAGAAAAATCCGAAAATATGTGGGCATCTTAATGAACAATCCCACACGCTCGCGCTGGCGAGGTTTCCTAACCTCGCCAATGTCCAGGTAATTGTGGTTTGGACTATAAAGTCCCTGATAAGAGGGTTAAATCGTTGAAATACCGACTTTTTAATTCCACTAACCCTTTATATGAAGTTTAAGAAATGAATCGGTAATGTGGCGAGGTTAGGAAGAAATCAACGGTATGAATGCCTGTTGGCATTCCCCGCCTCGCCAGCAGGGACACACCTGCATTGGACAAAAAAGGACCGAATTAAAAATTAATCTTCATTCAAGGGAAATGCGTAAGTCCTGATTATTTAGGAAACGAATAATATCTGAAGGACAATCTCATCAAAAGAGTTTCTTAAAATTCGCTTGTCTATTTCTGCTTTACATGATACGATAATTACATAATGATGTATTGACATCGGGTTTAAATTCTTAGAAAACCTGACCCGAATAATTGGAAGGAGAACGTGGAGATGCAGCACGAACTCACCACGAAACAAATTGATTTTTATCAGGAAAACGGATATCTTGTTATTGAAAATTTTTTGAATGCTGACGAATTGGCAGAATGGCGAAGATGCACAGATGAGTCTGTAACCGAACGCCTCGGAGGTTCAGTTGAATTCTTCACAAACCAACTGGATCCGTCTAATTTTTATGCACGGGTATTTACACAATGTTTACGCCTTTCAGATACACACCCCCGGCATGCGAAAGTTGGTGCATGATCCCAAAATCGGAAAAATGGCAACGCAATTAGCTGGAACTGACGGCATGCGAATCTGGCACGACCAAGCGCTGATTAAACCGCCAAATGGCAACCCAACCGCTTGGCACCTTGATGTGCCGTACTGGTCATTTGATTCAAGTGATGCTGTCTCATTCTGGGTTGCGTTAGATGACGCAACATTAGGCAATGGTTGTATGTGGTATCTGCCCGGCACTCACAAGAAAGCACGTTTTGATAATGTTGGTATAGGTGAAAACATTGGTGCGCTGTTTGATGTTTATCCAGAATGGAAAGAACTTGAACCGCAATCCGCCCCTTGCCCTGCAGGTTCTATGGTATGGCACAACGGACTAACCGCACACGGTGCAGGTGCAAACATGACGTTTTCACATCGCCGAGCGATGACATGCGGTTTCATGCCTGATGGATGCACCTTCAACGGAAAGAGAAACATCCTGCCAGAAGATTATTTTAACTCGCTCGAAATAGGTGATGTGCTTGACGACGATGTGCAGAATACGCTTGTTTGGCACAAAGATTGGGAAAATAACAAATAGACGCATTAACTTTGTCTCACTAAATAATGGACTTACAAAGGAGAATCAAAACATGGCAAAACAGCCAAATATCGTCTTAATGGGCGTTGACTCACTTCTCGCTACACACATGAGTTGTTACGGGTATCACCGACAGACAACACCACACATTGACAAATTTGCAGAGGGTGGAACGCTTTTTGAGAAAACCTATAGTGCTCACATCCCGACAACAAGTGCTTATGCATCAATGCTCACAGGTATGGACACCTTTAGCACGCAAGTTGTAGCCCTCCGACACCAGGGACCGCTCCGCGAAGAGGTTAAAACATTAGCGGAAATACTTAAAGAAGTTGGGTATGATACAACCTGTGTTGGATTCGGTGGACCAAGTGGACGCGGATTTGATACTTATTTAGAATTCTCAGGATGGGGCCCTGACGACTCTGGACGGAGTCCCAAAGCGGAAAACCTAAACAAAACAACCCTCCCTGAGTTAAATCGGTTAATTGACCAGAGCGATGAAAAGCCGTTTTTCTTGTTCTTGCGACACATGGATCCGCACTCGCCCTATTTGCCGCCCGCACCTTATGAACGGATGTTTTATCACGGCGATGAATGCGATCCGAGCAACAAATCCATGGAACCTGTGATGTCATTTAAACCGTTTTGTGATTACTTTGCATCATGGATGCCTGTGGGAATTACGGATAAAGATTACGTCATCGCCCAATACGATGGCGCGATTGCGTATATGGATGCTTGTATTCAGACGCTTTTTAATGCCCTTGAAACGCGTGGTGTGCTGGACGATACCATAGTCGTCATCAATGGCGACCACGGTGAAACCCTCTATGATCACGAATGCTGGTTTGACCATCACGGACTCTACGATGTCACACTGCATGTGCCGCTCATTATCCGTTATCCTGGTCGTGTGCCTGCTGGCAGACGAGTCGCTGGCTATAATCAACATAAAGACCTTGTCCCAACACTCCTTGAATTAGCAGATATTGAAACGGACATCGCATTTGATGGTGATAGTCTCACGCCTTTAATAAGCGGTGAAATTGCTTCTTATGATAGTGAGTTTTATATCACAGAATGTACGTGGATGCGCAAGCACGGATGGCGAACTTCTGAATGGAAATTGATTGTCGCGCTTGAACCCGATTTTCACTACAAACCTCCCGTTGAACTCTATAACCTCATTCAAGACCCCGATGAGAACGAGAATCTCGTTGAGACACATCCCGATATCGTCAACATCTTGGAAACACGCATGAAGAGTTGGATACTTCAACGTGAGAAGGAAACAGGATTACCAAACCCGATTATGAATCAAGGCGATTGGCACGGACATAAAGGTGTCGGTCCCTTCAAGTCATCCGATCAGGCGTATAACACAATGCACATCGGCAATCCGGGTGAGGCAGCGCGTTTACAAGCAAAATCACGGGAAGAATAGTTATCGGCTATCAGTTGTCAGCAGTCAGCAATAGGAGCGAATTTAATCAGATACCTCTTGCCGACTGCTGATCGCTGAAGTCTGACAACCATAAAGAAAGGAAAACTAAAATATGCCAGATTATACACGAGATGAGGTATTAGCACGACTCCATTCGGAATTAGACAGAGGTAAATCTTTACTTGCTGTTGGTGCGGGAACAGGTATCACCGCAAAATTTGCTGAACAGGGTGGTGCAGATCTGATTGTAATTTACAACTCAGGTCGCTATCGGATGTCAGGGTTTGGATCATGTGCAGGACTTTTAGCCTACGGCGATGCAAATGCCATCGTGATGGAGATGGGTGAACGTGAGGTTTTGCCAGTTGTCAAAGAGACCCCTGTTATTGCTGGTGTCAACGGTACTGACCCTACGCGGCGGATGAGCAACTTCCTAAAGCAGGTGCGCGATGTCGGTTTTGACGGTGTCAATAACTTTCCCACCGTTGGCGTGATTGACGGCACTTTTCGGGTAACGCTTGAAGAGACAGGCATGGGTTTCTACAAAGAGGTTGAGACAATCGGCATCGCGCATGAGATGGACCTGTTCACCATCGTCTATGTCTTTAACCCCGAAGAGTCTGAGCAAATGGCGAAAGCTGGTGCGGATGTGATTATTGCACACATGAACACAACTATTGGCGGCACTATCGGTGCAGAAACCGCTTTCACACTTGAAGACGCAGCGGTGCGTGTACAGGAGATATGCGATGCAGCAAAGGCACAGAATCCTGATGTGATCTGCTTGTCACACGGTGGTCCCATCGCAAAGGCACCTGATGCTGCGTTCATCAATGAAAGGACTGATACTGTTGGGTTTGTGGGTGCATCCAGCATTGAACGGTTTGCATGTGAGGAGAGTATTCCGCGGGTTACTGCCTCGTTTAAGGAATGAAGGGCGGACAACTGATAAGAATATATCTGCTGGAAGACCCCATCTATAAAGAGTAGTTTAATGAAAAAATACATAGGCATCGGACTGACATTGATATTGATAGGAATTGGTGTATTTGCCTTTCTCAAGATAGAACGCAGATCAAAAGAATTTGACTGGTTAGAACGTAACTGGTTAAGGGAAGCGGTTATGAGCCTGAATAGTGGTGTAGAGAAGTATGAACAAGGAGAACACTTTGAGGCGATTGTTGATTTTGATGAGGCAATCCGTCTTGAAAAAGAATATGCCCTTGCTTACTTTTATCGTGGACAAGCGAAGTATGCGCTTGGAGAATATAGGGAAGCGATTCGTGATTATGGTGAGGTAATCCGTCTTGAACCCCAGAATGCCTACACCTACTACAATATCGGGTTGGCTTATAGTCGTATGGGCCTCAACTCTGTGGCTATTGAGAATTATGATGTGGTAATCCGTCTCGCACCCAATTATGCCTCTGCCTACAATACAATGCCAAAAGAGGGATGTGGAAGTATTTTGAGGCGATTGCTGATTATGATAAGGCAATCCGCCTTGCCCCCAATTATGCCGCTGCCTACAGCAACAGAGGACTGACGAAACGCGAAATGGGGCATGAGACTGCTGCACAAAAAGACTTCAGCACTGCTTTGAAACTTGCAAAAGAGACAAGTGACACAGAACTGATAACATGGATTGAGGGACTTATTGAACAGCGTTGATCTGCACGGATTATTGATAATCTGCCGAATGAGATAACTGCGGAGTAATGTGCTGCGTTCTGTCTATGGTTTATTGAATAGATAAACACATCGTCTTTTTGGACAAACCCCAGAGAATGTGTTAAAATAATCCAGGTTGCTATTGGCAAATATTGGACATTCCCACAACGTTTTCCAAGCATTTCCTTAACCTTGTAAGGTAATATTGCATTGCAATGAAGAATAGAAAGGTGTATTTAAGTGACCGCATTCCATAGGAATGTTACGTCTATAATAAATTTGGCTTATAATACAGAGTCTTATTTTTATGAGGACTAACTGTGAATAATCAAAAAAATGTTCGCGAAATTACCCAAAAGGCATTAGCTTCTACTGTTCTATTAGTCGCAGAAGATGCTAAAAATAAAACAATAGGTACAGGCAGTGGATTTGTCGTCCAGGACACGCAAATTGTTAGCAATTTCCACGTTGTTGAGGACGCAGCAAAAGTTTACGCAAAGTTGGTAGGCCAGGATACGTTATTTGACATTAAAGGCATTATTGCCATTGATCGTGAAAACGATCTGGTTTTACTTGATGTTCCTGATGATTTTGAAGCACCACCGCTCAATCTGGCTAATAGCGAAACCGTTCAGGTTAGTGATCCTGTTTACGTTGTAGGTAACCCACAAGGATTTTTGGAAGGTACGGTTTCTGAGGGTATAATAAGTGGCTTCCGAGAACGTCGTGTCGGTGATAAACACATACAGATGACCGCACCGATTTCCGAAGGCAGCAGTGGAGGACCTGTACTAAATAACGAAGGTACAGTCGTAGGCGTTTCTGTAGGAAGTATAGTTGAAGGACAACTACTCAATTTCGCTATTCCATCAAATTGTCTAACGACACTTCTCACTGAAGAAAGACCTGCGAATCCTTTATTGGAAGCTGTAACTATAGGTGAATTAACGTGGAAGGAATCAGAAACCTATCATTGGATATCTGGAATTGATCAGAATCCTGAATCTTCCTCAGTGGAAAGATTCCCAATGCGAACAAATGATATTCCTGTTGATGACCCTTGGGACTTTGAGTATTCTTATAGATTTTCACTGCGAAACCAATGCCTTGAAGATATACAGAATATTCGTTGTTATGTTACCTTCTTTGATATGATGGACAATAAAATCTATCGGGATGATGTTGTGTTTCCCGGTATGTTACCAGCTGGAGCAGCAAAGTTGATAAATTTCGATGTTGATGCAAGAGTCAGAAGATATACTAAACCTAAGATAGAAATAGTTAGTTTTGATAGAGTGAAACGCTCTGAACAAGATGAACCTGATAATCAAAATTTAGAGGGAGTAACATGGTTTGGAAAGTGGCGATGGAGAACCTCCACTGCTTTTGGATTCTCCCTACGAAACCGATGTAGTGAAGATATTGATAACGTTCATTGTGAGATAATTTTCAAAGATAAAAACGACAAACAAATCCGGATGGATAAGCTATCTTCAGGACGGATATGTGCGGGGAGAGAAAAATTAATAAATTTTGATATAGATCCAAATATCAGACAGGTAACACAAAAACAAGATATAAAACTGGTGGATCCTGAGAGTTGTCAAAACCTTATAGAGGAAGGAATCATCTATGAAAATACACGTTGGTCAGAATATGCCTTTTATAGATTTTCACTACGAAATGAACTTGATAGAGAGGTGAAGAATATTTGCTGCCATATTTTCTTTTTTGATGAGGAGCATGTACCCATTGATTCAGATGTTGTCAACTTTACTGGATCTATACCCTCTAAAATGACGCATCAAGTAAATGGAACTATTGACATTGGCATTATGAAACAAACAAAATACCTGCATGTAAAAATAGTTAGTTTTGAGATAATAGAAGGATAACACTTATCATTACATTATATTGTAATGTACTTGACGTTTTACTTTTACTAAGGTTTGGACAGCAACAGCGGAGAAATTAATGTCAAATAAGGTCAATGAATTCCAAATCCTAAATGCAGATGATGACGAATTAATGCGGAGCAGCCAAGTTTGCCAAACTGCAACCCAACCGATGTAGAGTTTGAGACTACTCCGCGTGATTTAGTCACGGCAATAAAGCGTCCTATTTATGTGAGTTTAGAAACTTCCTACCAAAACAATTGATAATCAACACAAGTTGTGGTACACTCTTTTCAGCGGAAGTCCTTCACGATTTTCCTGAATTAACCGAGACAGACATTCGTGCCTGTTTTGCTTATGCTGCGGACAAGGAAAAATCACGGGTGGAGATTAGTTATGTTTCACAGTCAAACCGAACTTATTGAAAAAATTATACTTGGTGAAGACACAACAATTGAATTCAAAAGAGAGATGCCTCACAGAAACAGTCTGGCAGACGAGATTGCGGCTTTTGCAAACTCCCAAGGCGGCGTCCTACTTATCGGCGTTGACGACTATAAGGAAATTGTTGGCCTTGAACTGCCGGAGCTGGATAGGGTAGAAAAAACGGTTGTTGAAATATGTGAAGATAACATTGAGCCCACCGTTCCCATTTTCACAGAAAAATTACGGATTGATGATAAAAACCTGTTGAAAATAGAGGTGCCGAGGAGTCTTTTTGTTCACAAAACGTCTAACGGTTATTTCACTCGTCAGGGAAGCAGCAAAAGAGAAATGCGGACCGACCAGTTAGCAAGGCTGTTACAAAGTCGTTCGCAAGCAAGGATTATCAAATTTGATGAACAGTTCGTACCAAACACAAACAAAGAGACATTAAGAGAATCGCTCTATCGCCAATTTATCACAGAAGGTGCCCCTGAAGATGTGATAGAAGACCTACTTTTAAAAAGAAGTTTACTTGTTCAAGAAGGTCAAGAGATTCGCGCTTCTGTCGCTGGGGTTTTGATGTGTCATGACACACCCGATAATTACCTCTATAACAGTTTTATTCAAGCCGTTTATTATAGGAGTACAGAAAAAGATGCTAACTACCAAATTGATGCAAAAGATTTTAAGGGACCCCTTGACCAACAGATTATAGATGCCTTTAAATTTGTCCAAAAACACAATGAGGTATCAGCTCGTAAGGACATTGGTAGGATAGACCAACCTCAATACAGCATGCGCGCCGTTTTCGAGGCAATCGTTAACGCAGTTGTGCATAGAGATTATTCAAAAAGCGGTTCCAAAATTCGACTGTTCATGTTTACGGATCGACTTGAGTTGTCCTCCCCAGGTGCCTTAGCAAATACTGTGACAATTGATAAATTACGTTATAGTCAAGCCACGCGTAATGAACTTTTATCTCGTTTACTTTCGGAAATTACTTTAGATGATGTAGGAAGACAGGTGAAGCGGCAACACTTTTTAGAACGACGAGGTGAAGGCGTGGGAATCATTCTAAACGAAAGCGAACAATTGAGTGGGAAAACACCTGTCTATGAACTTTTTAACGAAGAATTACGCTTGACAATATTTGCAGCAAAATCTCTTCAAGAAGATAACGAGTAAATACCGGAGAAAGTAATGTCCAATAAGGTCAACGAGTTTCAAATCCTAAATGCAGATGATGACGAATTAATGCGCATTAGTCAAGAAGGCACATTGTCTCTAAACCTACTTATTTTCTACCGTCGTCTGATTGATGAACGGCCGATGTTAAATCAAATAGTTTCTGATAACCATCCGTTTTTGGATATTTCAGAGAAGGAGAAACAACTCATGCAGAGCATGGCAGAACATTACTTACAACAAGGCGAAACGCGAGCGAAACGCGAAGATATTCTCAAACTCTTACAACTCCGATTTCACAATGTGCCAGAACCACTTGCTGAAACGATTCGCAGCCTTGATGACCGCAACCGGCTTGATACGCTCTTTGAGAAAGCCGCTACTACCCATACGCTTGAGGAACTTCGGACAGAAGTTGACGCACTCGCCGAAGATGAAAAGCATAACGAGCACTTAGAATAAACAGGGACAAAAACAACACGTGGATTTATCACGCAGCTAAACCTTTTGTGATACACTCTTTCCAAATATTTTACCAAGAGGTGAATACCATGAACAACTATAGAGACATTATTACCATTGAGCCAGGTAAACGCAGCGGACAGCCATGTATTCGCGGAATGCGGATCACCGTTTACGATGTCTTTGAATACCTTGCATCGGGAATGACAGTAGCGGAAGTCCTTCACGATTTTCCCGAGTTAACCGAGACAGATATTCGTGCTTGTTTTGCTTACGCAGCGGACAAGGAAAAATCACAGGTGGTCGTTTACACAGATGAAACTTCTATTCGATCAGAACCTATCCGACCAACTGGTGGTGCTGCTGGCGGATCTATTTCCTAATTCTATCCATGTCAAAACGATAGGGTTAGATATAGCAACAGATACCGAGTTATGGGATTACGCTCGTGATAACAACTATTTCATCGTTTCAAAGGACATAGACTTTAGAAATCGAAGTGTTATTCACGGTTTCCCTCCAAAGGTGATTTGGATCAGGATAGGAAATTGCTCGACGAGTGTTTTAGAACAGAATTTGAGAAAACATTTCGCTGATATTAAAAAATTTGCGAAAGATATAAATGTGGGATTATTTGTCCTGCGGTAATCGGCTTAAACTCCCAATATAAACTCTCTGTATTTTGTCATGATTTTGAACAGAAAATTTGTTAAAAGTGGAGAAAGTAATGTCCAATAAGGTCAACGAATTTCAAATCCTAAATGCAAATGATACTGAATTAATGCGCATCAGTCAAGAAGGCACATTGTCTCTAAACCTAAACGAGATGCAGACAATTCAGTCCCATTTTGCAACACTGCAACGCAACCCAACCGATGTAGAGCTTGAGACAATTGCACAAACATGGTCGGAGCATTGCGTCCACAAAACCTTTAAAAGCATTATTCTCTATTCTGAAGAGGGCAAAGAGACAGAACAAATTGATGGTCTGTTTCCCACCTACATTCAGCGCGCAACAGAGGAGATAGACAAACCGTGGTGTGTCTCCGTCTTTTCAGACAATGCTGGCATCATTGAATTTGATGAGAAATATAATCTCGTTTTCAAAGTGGAAACGCACAACCATCCATCTGCGATTGAACCTTATGGTGGTGCTGGCACTGGTATCGGTGGCGTTATCAGAGACTCTCTCGGCACAGGACTCGGCGCAAAACCGATTTTAAATACAGATGTTTTCTGCTTTGGATTGCCGGACACACCTTATGAAAAGCTGCCGAAAGGAACACTCCACCCGAAACGTGTGTTCAAAGGAGTTGTTGCTGGTGTGCGTGATTACGGTAATCGCATGGGTATTCCGACTGCAAACGGTGCTATCTTATTTGATATCCGCTATACTGCAAACCCACTCGTCTTTTGTGGAAATGTCGGACTGATACCTATAGATAGGTGTGACAAATCCGTTGAGCCTGGCGATCTTGTTGTTGCTGTTGGTGGACGCACAGGGCGCGATGGGATTCACGGTGCAACCTTTTCCTCTGCAGAACTCGATGATACTTCTGAAAGCCTTGGTAGTGTAGTTCAAATCGGCAATCCGATTATGGAGAAAAAGATAGTTGATGCCCTCATACAGGCACGTGATCGAAACCTGTACCGTTCCATAACAGACTGCGGTGCAGGCGGGTTCTCATCTGCTGTAGGGGAGATGGGAGAAGACACTGGTGCAGAGGTGCATCTGGAACGTGTCCCTCTAAAATACGAAGGGTTAGCACCGTGGGAAATTTGGTTGTCTGAAGCACAAGAACGGATGGTCCTCGCTGTGCCACCTGAAAATCTGAATGAACTGATGGAGATATGTCAGGCAGAAATGGTTGAGGCAACTGTGCTTGGCTGTTTCACAGACACGAACAGATTACAGGTTTTCTATGAAGGCACGGTAGTTGCGGATTTAGACATGGAATTTCTGCACAAAGGCTTGCCGCAACATGTCAAAAAAGCGACTTGGCAGCCACCACAGCACCAAGATATGCCATCACGAGACAGCCAAACCGAAAACTATGCAGAAGACTTGTGCCGACTCCTTGCCAGTCCAAATATCGCCAGCAAAGAATCTGTCATCCGCCAGTATGATCATGAGGTGCAAGGAGGAATCGTTATCAAACCTCTCGTAGGTATTGATAATGACGGACCGAGCGATGCATGCGTTATAACACCGGTTATAGGGAGTGAGAAAGCGGTCATCGTTGCAAACGGTATCAACCCGAAATATAGTGATGTTGACGCTTATGTTAGCGCAGCATCCGCAATTGATGAAGCTCTCCGAAACATAATCGCTGTTGGTGGAACGCTTGAAAAAACAGCGCTGTTAGACAACTTCTGCTGGGGAAACCCTGATAAACCTGATCGACTTGGCGCATTAGTCCGTGCAGCAAAAGCGTGTTACGACATTGCTACTGCTTACGGAACGCCCTTTATCTCTGGCAAAGATAGCCTTTACAACGAATACCGCGATACCACAACAGGCGAACAACGCGCAATCCCTTCAACGATGCTTGTATCAGCAATCTGTGTGATGCCCGACATACGCAACGCAGTTACAATGGATGTGAAATCCCCAGGTAACTTCGTCTACGTCGTTGGCAACACCTACGCTGAATTGGGAGGTTCACATTACTTCAATATCCACGATTTTATCGGCAACACCGCCCCTGCTGTTCGTCCAGATGAAGGGAAGTTGACAATGGAAAAACTTAGTAGTGCCATTAACAGTGGTTTAGTGCGTTCTTGCCATGACTGCTCTGAAGGCGGTATCGGTGTAGCAGCAGCAGAGATGGCTTTTTCAGGTGGATACGGCATGTCTTTAAATCTTGACAAAGTCCCAGTCGGGGAAGAAATAACTTTTGATGATTTTCTGCTATTTTCTGAGTCAAATAGTCGTTTTCTCGTTGAAATTGAACCGCGACATCAAGATAATTTTGAAAATCACATAGTTGGAGTGCCGATAGGTTGCCTCGGTTCTGTTACAGAAACATCAGAATTCATCATCAACGGATTATCGGGCAAACGCGTTGTAGAAACTTCAATTGATACCCTCAAATCCGCTTGGCAAACACCATTGCATTCGTAACTTTTTAACGATCTATGTGTTTTACTTATTAAGATTGCACAAACTGGAAAGTTTATGCTACAGGGAGATAATTGTGAAACCCAAAGTACTCATCTTACGAACAGCAGGCACAAACTGCGATGCGGAAACTGATGTAGCGTTTCAACTTGCAGGTGCAGAAACTTCGTTAGTCCACATTCAAAACCTCATCTCTGGCAAGATAAATCTATCTGATTATCAGATTCTCGCTATCCCTGGTGGATTCTCTTACGGTGATGATATTGCCGCGGGTATTCTGCTTGCCGTAGAGATGAAGCATAAACTGAAAAATGCTCTCAATCAGTTTGTTGCTGACAATAAACTCATAATTGGAATATGCAACGGATTTCAGGTGCTTGTACGGACAGGGTTGTTGCCAGGAACAGAAAACGGCAGTTCTGAAATCACACAACGTGCAACTTTAGCAATGAACACATCAGCAAAATTTGAGTGTCGATGGGTTGAATTGAACACACAACAGAGTCCTTGTGTCTTTACAAAAGGTATCAAACCACACCTCTATCTCCCCGTAGCACATGCTGAAGGTAGGTTTACTGCCCCATCCGATGTGTTAGAAGAATTAGAGTCTAACAACCAAATTGTATTCCGATATGGAAGAACACAACAATCATTGCCTGACAAGACTGAATACCCACATAACCCAAACGGTTCGGATGCAAATATTGCAGGCATCTGTGACGTAACAGGCAGAATTTTCGGTTTGATGCCCCATCCTGAACGTTTTTTAACAAAATACAACCATCCCCGTTGGACACGAGAAAACCTACCTGAAGAAGGTGACGGCCTCACGATCTTCAAAAACGCTGTCGATTATGCGAAAGCGAATTTTTCATGAACAATAAATTATCACGACGGTTACTCCCTTTCTATATGAAAATGCCTATCTTTTGGGCATTTATCATTATTACATTTGTCGGTGAGGTCCTGTGGGTCGCAGCAATTTCTAAATTTCCGTGGATTGATCTACGCTGGTCAAGTTTCGGCTATGCATTCGGCCTTGTGCTCGGTTTTATGAACGGAAAGTGGACATCACGACTCTGGGAAAAGTCATATCTACAGGTTTTGAGACGGGAGATAACTTTCTGGCAAGCAAAAGGCGCGAAAAGTTTGACATATTTCACCTGTTTTGCCCTTGGCTTACCAGTCGCTGGGATTATCTTAATTAGATCGATGGCACAGTTAGCAGGGATTCAATCTTATGTTTTCGGTTTCGTGGGTGGCATGAATGTCGCATTGTTGTTGTGGGTGCGGCGCATCCCGAAGTAAATTTATAGTCCAACCCATAATTATTTGGACATTTTTGCACCTGTTTGCTCTCCCCTCGCTTACAGGGGTTGGGGGGTAAGCTTTTTGTGTGTCCACTTAATTGTGAATTCTGCTATAATAACCCAAGTTGCTACAGACAAGATTTTAGATGGACATTGACCATTTTAATAGAAAAATAATACATTTTTCACAAGTTTCGTAGAGCAACCTGTCAGTTTGCTCCCTCACAGACACAATCTAAATGAAGTTTAAGAAAATAAATCGGCAATGCGGCGAGGTTAGGAAACATCGCCAGCGGGGGAGTACACCTGCCTCGGACGGATAGAAAATTACCGAATTAATAAATTAATCTTCATACAGATTGTGCTACAAGGAGTTATAAGATGATTTTCAGATTCATCCTTTCACTTTCTATTTTCTGCCTATCACTAATTATGACAGGATGTACTACCCTATTTGCAGAACAAGAATGGAGCGAAAATTACGCGCTGATGGAAGGTGTCAAAGCATCCAGCCCACAAATGATTGATGGAAATCTCGACACCGTCGGTGAGACAGTGACTATTGGAAAACGCGCCGATTATGGGTCCAGTTGGGAATCAGTTGTTTCCATCAAGATACCTGAAAAAAAGTATATCAGACGACTCGTAATCCATTCAGATAATATCAAAAAGCTTAACATTTACGTAGATAAAGGGGGTAGTGCTCTTTCTGAAACAGACTGGCACTTAATAAAAGAGATAAAAAGTGTCAAATCATATCCGATTGTGATTCCCTTATTAAACGCTTTTCCGATAGATCATCTTCGAATTTTAGTTACAGACACAACAGATGATCACGCTATAAGGAGAAGAGAAAAGGCTGGGGTTCGCCAAAGGACTACGCCAACGGAAAGTAAAAAGTCCGGAGTTGATGGTGATAAGAGATCTCGTCCCAAATACCCAGCCAGAATCAGTGAAATTGAGGTTTACGGCTACAAATCTGCTGCAGAAACAGAGGCAGCAAAACCTGATATGCAACGCTAAAATCAGTTGATGCAACATTCTAATAGCATTAAGCATATTCCTTGACGTTGATATACGATTCAAGTTTAAACGATGCAGAGTTGAACTATGAAGTACTTCGCCTACGGATCAAATCTCAATATCAAACACATGCAGTGGCGATGTCAACACGCCGTACCCCTCGGCGCATATACGCTGCAAGGGTATCAACTTGTTTTTCGGTACTACGCTGATATAATTCCTGCCCAAGGTAAGTCCGTAAAAGGCGGACTATGGGAAATATCAGAGAAAGATGAGAAATCACTTGACAAATATGAAGGTTACCCATCCCTATATGAAAAATACTACGATGGCGACATCATGTTTTACCGAATGCTTGACAATGCACGCGATTTGGAATTGCCAGGACTCGGTTATCTTGAGGGAATGCTGGAAGGGATGGAAAACTTCGGGTTCTCTCCACTTGAAGATTTGAACAACAACCTTGGCGGGACAACGTCCCAAGAACTTGTCAAAGAAGGAGACCTACTCCAATACGCTATGCGCCTTATTGCTGATGGGATGGGTATAGAGCTTTAGACAAAGATTTAATACCTATCTGACTCTCAATCTGAATGTTCTCAGTCTTAAGGCGAGACTGAACCACAGTGTCAGTTTCCGATGTGTGACGGATGGGCCGTTTTAGAAAAGTTAGATTTATCACGTAAGTTTAAGGAGATTTTTGTATCAATATGCAATGAAGCGTTACTTCTTATTTCAATAATTCACCATAAATAATCCTATTCCAAACGAACTTTTTTTATTGAATAGTTGTCGTAATTATGTTAAAATACGTTTCTAAGCTGAATATAACGGACGAAAAAGGACATCACGTTGAAAATTCTGGTAATTGGGCAAGGAGGGCGCGAACATACCCTCGTTTGGAAAATTGCCCAGAGCCCGCTGGTGAAAAAAATCTATTGCGCACCCGGGAACGCAGGCATCGCCCAAATCGCTGAACCGATTCCAATGGGAGACGATTTTGCTGAACTCGCTGACTGGGCAGAATCCACTAACATTGACTTAACGGTTGTCGGTCCTGAAAACCCTTTAGCAGCAGGTATCGTTGATGTGTTTGGTGAACGCGGCTTAAAAGCGTTCGGGCCCAATAAACAAGCGGCCCGGCTTGAAGGGAGTAAGGATTTTGCTAAACAGTTGATGGTAGAAAATGGCATCCCCACTGCATCCTATCACACGTTTGTAGATGCGGATGAAGCAATTAACTATATCAAAACGAACAACACACCTGTTTTTGTCAAAGCAGACGGTCTCGCTGCTGGCAAAGGGGTTATCCCAGGGCGTAGTGTCGCAGAAGCAACCCAAGCGGTTAAGACAATTTTAGTAGATAAGGCGTTTGGAGACGCAGGGAATAGTGTTGTCATTGAAGAAGAGTTAATAGGCGAGGAAGCTTCGTTTACTGTCCTTGTTGATGGTTCGAACTGTTTACCGTTCGTCAGCTCACAGGATCACAAGATGTCGCACGATGGGGATACCGGCAAGAATACTGGTGGAATGGGAGCATATTCTCCTGCCCCTGTTATGATACCTGAACTGCACGACTACGTAATGGAACGTGTTGTTTATCCTACCGTCAAAGGGATGACAAACATCGGATGTTCCTTCAAAGGTGTGTTATATGTTGGACTAATGATTACAGATACAGGACCAAAGGTGCTGGAGTTCAACTGTCGTTTCGGAGACCCTGAGGCACAAGTTCTATTGCCACGACTCAAAAGCGATCTTGTGCCGTTATTGATGGCATGCATTGATGGAACGCTTGACCAACACGCTGATGTGGAATGGCACACTGAAGCTGCAGCTTGTGTTGTAATGGCTTCTGGCGGATATCCAAACCCGTATCAGACAGGAAAGATTATTACAGGTTTAAGAGATGCCGCATCGATTGATGGTGTTACCGTTTTTCACGCTGGAACAAAACAGGATGGAAAAAACATAGTCACAAATGGTGGACGCGTGTTAGGTGTAACCGCGTTGGCAGATGATCTAAAATCGGCTATAGAACAAGCATATCGTGGTGTCTCTGCCATCCATTTTGATGACGCACACTCGCGAACCGATATTGGATATCGGGCATTATCGCGAATCTGAAATTTCAATCCTATTTGATGATGGTTTGTAAGGTTTCAGGAATGGTAAATGAACTCACATATAAAATCGCGAAGTGTTGTATCCCCGAAGAAGATAACCCTATTATCGGCTATTTCAAGGAGGATGGCACTATTACCGTCCACGATTCATCATGTGCAGCAGTTACCAGTTTGAGAACGGAAAGGTTACTTGATGTGTCATGGGACGAAATTCATAAGTCCAAAATTCCTGATACTTCACATGATATTCCAGCTGAAGTTACAGAATTAGATGAAACAGATTACTTTATACTGAAACACCATCAAGAATTAGGAATGGACTATTCTATCGTTGTTGCTGAAACTTTAAGAATTCCACTTGAAGAAATGCAGCAACGGCATCGCAAATTAAGGGAACTTGGTGGCTTGAAACGTGTCCAAGGACGTATCATCCATTACAGAAAAAATATCGTCAAAGGAAAATGGATAAAACATCGCAACCATACATACTATGAATTGACACCCGAAGGCAGTCAATGGATTGATGCCTTTGAAAGACTTTCTTATAGCAGTGATTAAACTTTTACTAAAATCATTGGAGGATACCAAAATGTTAGATGAAATGAAAGACCGGTATTTTGCAAAAGAACAGCGCAAAACTCGGCTGCGCTCAATAATTTTGCTGTCGCTTATTTTTCACATGACTGTAGCTATTGTTTACCTTTTCATGCCTTTGAATCCGGTAGCGAACGACCAATCAGACGCGTTCGCTTTTGACTTATTCAAAGAAGCGGATCCGTTATTGGAACGAAGGCTTAGACCGAAACCACCTCTGAGCAAAAAACTTCTTGATCCAAAGCAAAAACTCGCGAAAGACGCGGAGCAGAAGAGAGTTGATGCCGCAAAGAACGAACGCGATGAAGTTGTCAAATTGAGTGAAAGGATCCCTATTCATGACGTTGAAGTCAACAATGCACCTATAGAAGAATTAGTGCCAAAATTGATGACAGACGCAAAGTTAAGAGAAGCTGAAGCTTCAAACATGAGCCGTCTTGTTTCACAACCTGGGCAGACTGATGGCAAAGGGCTTGTAACAGGACAGCTTCGCGTACGCGGTGATGGAACCGGCATACATCGCGGAGTTTCTCAAGGTGGCGGCGGAGATGGACTCCTTGAAGGCGGCGGCCGTTCTGGTGTTAACGACCCGCTCGGTGTTATTAATTTTCTCAACAGTCTTGACGGTCCGCAAGATGTCGTTTTCTGCCTTGATGTCTCTGCAAGTATGCAAGCTGCTGGCTTACAAATAAAACTGGAATTGGCTCTAAATTCGATCAGAGATTCAATTTTGATGCTCGGAAGTGAGTCCACTTTTAATATTGTGCCGTTTCATAAGAAGACGACTAATATACTGAGTGAGAAACTACTCCCCGCAGACGACGTAAATATCAATCGTGCTTTATTTTATCTTGACTCTTTCACACCTGAAAGCATCCAAAGTAATATGGGGACTAATATCCTTGCCGCGCTTGAAAAAGCTTTCACGCTGGACTCTTCTGTGGTTGTCCTTGTGACAGATGGTCTTCCACTTGCACGCGAAGGGCAAAATATTGAAGAAGACCCAGAGAAAATTTTAGAATTCGTACGTGAACAAAATACCACAAATACCAGAATCTATGTCGTTGCACTGGAAATTGATCTGCAGCGTTCCCCTGGTGCTTATTTACTCACCTCCCTCGCTCAGGAGCATAACGGAGAAATTAAGGCTGTTGGTTCGGAGGAGTTGGTGGAGTTAAACAAAAAAGTTCGCCGTACTAAAGACATACCTTTTACATCACAGTAGTTCGTTCCGGACGCATAGTGAGTTGAGGCAAGGACATAATCATTGGTGTAGTCACGTAATTCAGGACTTTACGCATCCCCCTTGATAAGGGGGGTAGGGGGGTTAAAAGGCGTTATTTCAGCTATTTAACCCCCTAAATCCCCTTATATGAAGATTAATTTATTGATTCGGTAATTTTCTATCCGTACGAGGCAGGTGTACTCCCCCGCTGGCGATGTTTCCTAACCTCGCCAAATTACCGAAATATTTTCTTAATCTTCATTCAAGGGGACTTCAAGAGAAAATGCGTAAGTCCTGCAGATTTTACTATATGAACACTTCTCAGTTAACCCTATGAATGTTGTCTACTGGTAACAAAGATATGAATCAAAAATCTGCTGCAGATACTATTCAACACTTTCGGTTAGATGGCAAGGTAAGCCTTGTAAGTGGGGCAAGCCGCGGCATCGGCAGGGCAATGGCGGAAGGACTCGCAGGTGCAGGTTCAAAACTTGTCATCGCTGGCAGAGAGATAGGGACGCTTACCCCCGTTGCTGAGCAAATTACTGACGAAACCGGCAACACCGTCCTGCCAATTCAGGCAGATGTCGGTAATCTTTCGGAAATTGACTCACTCGTTACGCAAACCGTCGAAACCTTCGGCAGACTGGATGTGTTGGTGAACAATGCAGGTGTTAATGTACGAAATCCCGCATTGGACTTCAGTGAAGAAGATTGGGACTTTGTCACGGATGTTAATTTGAAGGGTGCGTTTTTCCTGGCAAAAGCCTGTGGCAAAGTTATGGAAAAACAGGGCGGCGGTAAAGTTATCAACACGCTATCGCTAACATCCGCGATTGGACTTCCCACGAGTGTGGCATATACTGCTGCAAAAGGCGGCCTCTTACAACTCACAAAACTGCTTGCAGTTGAGTGGGCAGAGCATAATATCCAAGTCAACGGTATTGCACCAGGATTTATTCGTACTGAGATGACCGCACCTGCACGGGAAGATAACCGAAACGAATGGATACTTAACCGCACACCTGCATATCGCTGGGGTGAACCTGAAGACTTAGCAGGTTTGACGATCTTCTTTGCATCTAACGCCTCAGACTTTGTTACCGGACAAATGGTGTTCGTTGATGGTGGGTTTATGGCAGGCAGCGACTGGAGAAAACGCACATAATATGGAAGCCCAACCGCCATTTTCTGCTTTGGAACAAGCGGAACAACTAATCCAAGAATTCCACATTGAAAGTGCCACGTTATTTGACCATAAACCGGTTTTAAGGATACAAGTGCCTGACTCTGAGTTTGCGCGTGTACTGGAACTGCGCACCACCCTCGTTGAAAAACTCAAACCCACCGGATTTCGTTTCATCGCTCTCGATCTTGACGACAAAACAGAATCGTAGATTGCACGCCAATTAAAAAATAAATCTGTTTATGGCGTTATCGGTTGGGTGTTTCTGAATCGCGGATTAGGCGGATTACACAGATTGCGCAGATTTTAATATACGCACAGGATGAGGGTGATCTTGAAAATATTGGTTTAGGCAATTGATAGCACTTCACATACCAACACCTATAAAAAGCTTGATTTTCACTACACAATATGGTATACTTTAACAATTGATACATGCAATTATAGGAGAACCAACTGGAAATAGAAGTAAGGAGACCCATGCCAAAACCTGGGCGTGAACCAGCACCCACAAAAGAACTCGTCACCGCGTATCTCAAGGAAGTCAAAACCAAAGTAGATGCATGTATCTTTGACTTTCTTCCTACCACCCATAGGCACCAGGACGTACATCAGCTATATCAAATGATGTTAGATTATCCGCAACGTGCGGGAAAAGGGTTGAGGCCTGCGCTCTGCTTGCTGATCTGTGAGGTATTTGGTGGAGATGCAGAACGTGCTATCAACACTGCTGCAGCGTTGGAGTTACTGCAAAATTGGCTCCTCATTCACGATGACATCGAAGATGGCTCTGAACTCCGACGTGGTGAACCGTGTCTACATCAAAAGCATGGAATTCCGATGGCTATAAATGTAGGAGACGCACTACACTGTAAAATGTGGGAGATGCTCCACAGGAATACCGATATCCTCGGACATGAGCTCGCCTTCCAGATACTATCCGAATTTATACAATTGAGCAATCAAGTCGTTGAAGGGCAACACATTGAACTGAGCTGGGTTCACAATAATCAGTGGAATCTCAACGAAAGCGATTATTGGACTATGTGTATCCAGAAAACTGCGTGGTACACTTGCATCACACCGTGTCGCGTCGGTGCAATCATTGGCGGCGCAAGTGCCGAAGAAACCGATATCTTTATTGAAATCGGAAAATCTCTGGGAGTTGCATTCCAAATTCAGGACGATGTCCTCAATCTGATTGGTGATGTCGGTAGATACGGCAAAGAAATTGCCGGCGACATTAGTGAAGGCAAACGAACACTTGTGCTTATTCATCTCTTCAATTCATGCACGCCGTCAGAGGCACAAAACGTTATTGACATCATGGCACGTCCACGGGTTGAAAAAACGGAAGCAGAGGTGCAAAGTGTCCTGCAATTGATGCAAAAATACAACTCTATTCAATATGCACAAGAGTGCTCTAATACACTATTAAAAGAAGCAGCTGAGAAGTTTAATCAGAATTTTGCCCATCTTCCGAATAATAGGGCAAAGCATCTATTTTTATCCCTAATTCACTTTTTCGTTGAACGCGAATATTAGTAAGGAGAACACATTTTAATGGCTAACACTGGTATTTCATCTGGCAAATTGAGAGGACTCATGAAACTCGCCGACGCAAGCGGCAAGTTTAAAATGATGGCGATTGACCAACGCGGTTCTATGGTAACCAAACTCGCAGAAGTCCTTGACACCGACAAGACGAATGTCCAATATTCTGATGTCGCATCACTCAAAACCTTGATAACCCGAATTCTTGCACCAAATTCTACCGCAGTTTTGACTGACCCTATTTACGGACACCCCTATTCAATTACGGAGATTCCGCGGGATGTGGCACTACTTCTTGCCTATGAAGAATCTGGCTACGTAAGTGAAGGTGTCAGTGAAAATGAGCGCCTCTCTAATCCTATTGAAAATTGGACTATTGAAAAAGCACAACGCGCCGGGGCAGACGCTATTAAACTGCTTGCTTATTATCATCCCGATGCTTCTGAGGCGACCTTGCAGCATCAGCAAGCCTTTGTACGTCATGTCGGGGATGAATGTGAGAAACAGGACCTACCGTTCCTACTCGAACTCGTAAGTTACGCGCTTGAAGGCACAACGAAAAGCGTTGAATTTGCGAAACAGAAACCGGACCTGGTCATCCGTAGCGTCCAAGAATTTACCGACCCATCCTATAAAGTTGACATTCTAAAATTAGAATTTCCGGCGGATTTAAAATACACCGCTGAATATCAGGGCCGGGCATTTTATGCGGGAGCATCTGCTTACGACTTGGATGAGGTTAAAGATGTCTGTAAGAAATTAGATGAAACGTCAACGTTACCGTGGGTCATTTTAAGTGCTGGTGTAGATATTGAGGAATTCATTGAAAACGTTCAACTCGCTACTGCGGCGGGGGCAAGCGGATTCCTGTGTGGACGTGCTATCTGGAAAGATGCTGTTGATTTTTATCCTGACATCAGCGCAGTTACGCAGTTCCTCGAAAATGAGGCAACAACTAATTTTCATAATGCAAATGCAGCCGCAGAAAACGCGTTACCGTGGTTTGAACACCGCCATTTTGGAGGTGTAGAGAACATCCATCTTGCCAAACAATCTGAAAATTGGTTCCAAGACTACCTGTAACGGATAGACAACGGATTTGTCCTACTGGAGCACGTTTTCAAGTTTAGTGAGAATTTTGCGCGCTATATCAAGGGTGATCTCATCGGTAACTTGACCACCGATTTCGGCGACAAGGACAACGACGGTATCCCGAACGAAAAGCCAATTCGCCCCCGCTTGCCACACGGAATCTCCAAGTGCAACCTGATCTTTGGATACTGGTTGATAAATAGATTCGTGTCCACCGAATTTTGAGATGGTTCGCGGAGACAACCGAACGCGCCCTTCATCAGCTGCCGTGTAAGCCTCATCAGCGGATTGAAAAAACCAATAATTTAGCACAACTTGCGCGGCAGGCGCATTATTTAACCACCATCGGTCACGCCAACCGAATTGCGCAATTGGCTTTGCTGGCGCAGTCGGAGAATAAAGTTCTTGGGTAGAACTCAAACGTGCCGAATACTCTGATAAATCTGCTGCAGTTAACTGAATTGATTCCAATGTAATTATCATAATAAACATGATAACATGTCTACAACACAATTTCTAATAAAAAACACAAATTTATTAAACATTTTTTACCTAAAAAGCAACTAATGAATAATACTTTATGTTTTCTGTTAAATAATCCAAGTTGCCACATAGTAGCATAATCTGTTAGATTGTGCTTGTGAGAACACGGGGAATGCCATTAAGGCGAATGCGCGTGGTAGAATACGCGTGTGGTATTCTACATGATTCGCCATGATTCATACCATTGATTTACTAACAGTTTGCACTACGGAATCTTGCGAAAATGGATCATCTACTATAAAAAACGGTGTTTGCACGTCTAAAATTTTATAGGTAGCAATTTGAGTCATATTACGTCAGTCTAAACAAAGAAAATATGAAAATTCTTTCACGTTATTGTCTTAAAGAGTTCATCCCACCCTTTTTAATTACGCTTATCTGTTTCACTTGTATTATACTTTTTGATGAACTTTTTCGACTTGTTAAGCTTTTCGTTAAGAAAGGAGTAAGTCCGCTTTACCTAATTGAATCATTGTTGTATGTGATGCCGGCAACGGTTGTTCTGTCAATTCCGATGGCGGCGTTAGTTGCAATTTTGCTGGCATTAGGCCGCCTCTCCACAGATTCAGAAATTATGGCAATGCGGGCACATGGCATTGGTTTTCACCAGCTTATGGTCCCTCTCTTGATTGTAACAGTCTTCTTAAGCGTAATTGACTTAGCATTGATAGAATATGTGCTACCAAAAGCCACGCTTGCATCTGTCTCACTCAAACGCGACATCCAAAAACATAACCCTGCCCTCATTTTGGAAGAAGGGACCGTCATGAAGGAACTGGAAACGGAAGGAAAACTTTGGATGTACGAATCCACGGACCCAAAAACAGAACGTCTGCAGAATGTGAAAATCTGGGATGAAATTTTGCCGGGACAACCGCGTTTCACCCTTGCACAATCTGCCCGCCTCGGCTTTGAAGATGGCAATGCCAAGCTGACGCTTTACAACGGACACACTTATGAACCATTAACCGACGGTTCCGAAGGATTCAGAATAACCAAATTTCGGGAACAGCAGCTGGCTCTCAACTTCAAAAAGGACCTACAGCGCGGCGAATATAAAACACAGCATCCGCAAACAATGCGCATTGGAGAACTCAAGACACACATCGGAAAATTGGAGGCTGCTCAGAAACCAGATAAAATATCTGAATATACTGTCAATAGAATTCGTTATGCTAAGGTAGAATACCACAAAAAATTTGCTCTCCCGTTTGCCTGCTTAGCATTTGGTATAATCGGCATCCCACTCGGGTTTATGGTGCAAAAGAACGGAAGGATGATTGGATTTGGTATCGGATTAGCCATAATACTGCTATATTATCTGCTACTGCAGATTGGACAAAGTAGTGGCTTAAGCGGTAAATTACATCCCGTTCTTGCAATGTGGTTTCCAAACCTTGTTGTCGGGCTGCTCGGAATAGTACTTATTACAAGGATGTTTGGCGAAGGCAAACTAAACGCATGGCGAAATAAAGAGAGCGTTATCAATAGAAATGTGGCATCTTAATATTTAAAAAATAGGGAAATCGCTTGAACATTTTAGACCGGTACCTAATCAAAGAATACCTCAAAGCCTTTCTCATAGGTTTTTTCTTTTTTAGCGCGCTTGTTGTTGTTGTCCGTTTATTAGATAAGGACATCAAAAACTTTGAGGAGGGTATCACTTATTTTACCGCTGTGAAAATCGTCCTATACCAAGCACCACGGCGAATAATGGAGATCGTACCGGTATCATGTTTTGTCGCCACCTTTTTCGTTCTTGGACGAATGATTCGTAATAACGAGTTTGTTGCGATGAAAGCGGGTGGAATGAGTGTCTACCGAATTCTCACGCCTATTCTCATTGCAACACTCGTTATTTGTGCGTTCTTTGCACCTTTTTATGACCGTATTGCATCTCCTGCTTACCATGAAGCGAATCTTTTACAAAAAAAAATACGGCCTAGCTATGGCAGACACCTCATCTTTAAAAGTAGAGGCAATCGTATCTTTTATTCACATCGAATCAATCTAAGAAAGAAAGAAATTCGTAATTTGACCATTTGGGAATCGAATGAGACAGGACAACTTGAGCGAACAATTTATGCTAAGGCAGCAACGTGGACACCGACACATTGGGAACTCGCCGATGGACACATTCGTCACTTTAAAAATGAAGCAGAAGTCAGTTATGAAACTTTCGATGAGAAGTCTATAGAACGCTACGAAGACCCTGCACGTTTTATCGGCAGCGACAAAGACCCAAGGGCAATGACGATTAAGGAACTTAAAGAGCAAATCGATTATAAAAAGGAAGCAGGGCAAATTTCTCGGATCGAACAAGTAAAATTGCATCACAAAACGGCGTATCCGTTTGCAGCTGTTGTTGTTGTTATGTTAGGCGCGCCGATTGCAATCCGTTTCGGAAAAGCTGGTTTCTTTGCTGGATTAGTCATTGCTTTTTTTCTTGTTTTTATCTATTGGGCACTCTCTTTTGCAACGCTTGAAGGACTCAGTGAGAACGGCAAACTCCATCCGTTTTTAGCGTGTTGGGGAGCAAACATTCTGTACGGTATTGTCGGCAGTATCCTAATATGGCGTACGCCAAAATAGCAATTTAAAGGAAAAGGTTGCGCAACAGTAATCTATGCGTAGCTATCTCTGATTTAAGTCTGTCTTCACAGTTTCAACATCTACCATGATTTCTCAAAAACTCGGTAATTTCTTCTTCAAAATCCGTAGTTTTACCCCGATTCCATTTATCCTCGCGTTGCTCTATTTCGCTGAACCAGCATGGCACACCACACCAATAGGTATTCTATTCATCGTTATAGGAGAATTTCTCCGTATATGGGCAGTCGGATATGCGGGAGGTACTACACGGGCCACATCTCTCGGTGCTGCCCGTGACCTCGTCACAACAGGGCCCTATAGTTACGTCCGTAACCCACTCTATCTCGGCAACTTCTTGCTCAGCTTCGGAATCTGTATTGTTGCCAATGTTCTGTGGTTAATCCCCGTTCTAATTGTCGGATATTTTATTCAGTATCTTCCCATTATCACTGTAGAGGAAGGGTATCTTTTGGAATCATGCGGCTCTGTCTATCGAGCATATCAAGAACAGGTGCCGCGCTTCCTTCCCTATTTTCGTCCCTATTCCTCCCCATCAGCACACGACTTTTGTTGGGCACGCGCAATTAAAAGTGAAAAACGCACACTGACAGCTATTATCTGTGTTATCGGATTAATTTTTGCACGGCAGATTTTTTCAAGTTAACAATCCAAAATTTTCTTGACAGAATCATGCTAAAAATATATAATAATTAAAACATATAATTTTGGAACAGAAGGAGATACATTACGATGAAAAAAGTCTTTTTCTCACTTATGATACCCTCTGTTCTCACAATCTTGTTTGTTTTGCCTGTTAACCTTGTCTTTGCACGGGCGTTTAACAACGATTTTGAAATAGGCGACCTTACCGATTGGGAGAAAACAGGAACAGCATTCGATTTCCAACCGACTTGGGGAGATAACCCAACAGCACGAAACCGTAACCAGCCTTCTAATCATCAAGGTGATTGGTGGCTTGGCCTGTATGAAAAGTATCAGGGGCCAGATACCGGAGGGAAACTTGGGCAGAATCCAGGTGACGTACAAGGCGATGGACCTCAGGGAACCTTAACCTCTATTGAGTTCAAGATTATCGGGGAAACGATGAATTTTCTCATGGGGGGAGGTTTTCACCCCTGGAAGGATGATCAAAATCCATGTTGTGTCAACCTTGTGATTAATGGTGAAGTTGAACGGACAGCAACTGGTGTCGAAGCCAATGGTGGTAACGAAGCCCTGACCCGAAGAGAATGGGATATTTCTGAATTTAAAGGAAAAACTGCAAAGCTTGTCGTTGTTGATCAAAATGGCGGTGGTTGGGGACATCCGAATTTTGACGATGTGCATCAGGCTAATGCCGACGGAAAAAATATACCGTGGGATCAAGTGCTTGCCGTTGATGCCCGTGGAAAATTGGCTGTCAGCTGGGCACAGATGAAGAAGTATTATTAGTTTAAAATCTAAAACAACGTTCATATCACTTATGTAAATAAGTAATATGAACACCTAACTTTTAAAACTAAAGGAGATATATCAGATGAAAAAAATTGTTTTTACACTCATGATTTTCTTCCTGATCACGATCTTTATTATGTCTGTTAACCTCGCTTTCGCGCGGACGTTCAACAACGACTTTGAGACAGGTGACCTTACCGATTGGGAGAAAACAGGAACAGCGTTTGATTTCCAACCAACTTGGGGAGATAACCCAACAGCACGAAACCGAGGAGAGCCTTCTAAGCATCAAGGTGATTGGTGGATCGGTGGATTTGAAAAGTACCAAGGGCCAGATAAAGGGGCGGCACTTGGACAGAATCCTGGTGATGTTCAAGGCGATGGTCCTCAGGGTTCCATAACCTCAATTGAATTCGTAATTGTTGGTGAAACAATGAATTTCCTTATCGGTGGTGGTAATCATCCTTGGGAAAGTGATCCAAATCCATGTAGTGTCAATCTTGTGATTGATGGCGAAGTTGAGCGGACTTCAACCGGTGATAACAATGAAAGCATGACCCGGAAAGAGTGGGATGTTTCCGATTTGAAAGGCCAAACCGCTCAAATTGTCGTAGTTGACAATCATGGCGGGGGTTGGGGACATCTGAACTTTGATGATATACATCAAGCCAATAGTAGCGGCGAAAATATACCGTGGGGACAGGCAACTTCCGTTGAAGCCCGCGGAAAGTTAGCCGTCAGCTGGGCACAGATGAAGAAGTATTACAAATAGCAACCTATATCAATTCGTTTATACTGTGAGTATATTACACAACCTTTACTTTACAAAACTAAAGGAGATATATCAGATGAAAAAAATTGTTTTTACACTCATGATTTTCTTCCTGATCACGATCTTTATTATGTCTGTTAACCTCGCTTTCGCGCGGACGTTCAACAACGACTTTGAGACAGGTGACCTTACCGATTGGGAGAAAACAGGAACAGCGTTTGATTTCCAACCGACTTACGGAGATAACCCAACAGCACGAAACCGTGGGCAGCCCTCTAACCATCAAGGTGATTGGTGGCTTGGATTAGCTGAAAAGTACCAAGGACCGGACAAAGGAGCAGCATTAGGGCAAAATCCAGGGGATCTTGCAGACGGTGTAGATGCCCCTCAAGGTACGTTGACCTCCATTGAATTCGTTATTGTCGGAGAATCTATGAATTTTCTTATGGGCGGCGGTAATCGTGCTTGGGGCACTGCCGAACCGTGTTGTGTTAATCTCGTGATTGATGGTGATGTTGAACGCACAATGACCGGTAGTAATACAGAAACGATGACTCGGAGAGAGTGGGATGTTTCCGGTCTGAAGGGGCAAACCGCCCAACTTGTTGTTATTGATAGCAGTAGTGGCGGCTGGGGACATCCAAACTTTGACGATGTACATCAAGCCAATAGTAGCGGCGAAAATATACCGTGGGAGCAGGTAACTGCTGTTGAAGCCCGCGGAAAATTAGCTGTCAGCTGGGCACAGATGAAAAAGTTTTACTAATTAACCTGAATGGTTTGAAAGATTCAAATTGTTGTGATATTCTTAATTTGTTTATGTAAGTGAGAAATTGGAATATCACAACTATCTAATACATAAGGAGACAAATCAGATGAAAAAGTTGTTTTTCTTAATCGTAATTCTTTCCATGATCGTAATCCCCTTTCTCCTATCAGATAATGCTGCTTACGCACGCACATTCAACAATGATTTTGAGACGGGTGACCTTACCGATTGGGAGGAAAAAACAGGAGATGCGTTTGATTTCCAACCGACTTGGGGAGATAACCCAACAGCGCGAAACCGCGGGCAGCCCTCTCAGCATCAAGGGGATTGGTGGCTCGGACTTGCTGAAGCGTACCAAGGACCAGATAATAAATTTGGACAGAAACCAGGTGATCTTGCGGGAAATGGTAAACCGGATCTTCCTCAAGGCACGCTAACATCTATTGAATTCACAATTGTTGGTGAAACGATGAATTTTCTTATGGGGGGAGGCAATCGCCCATGGGACCAGGCTAATCCATGCTGTGTTAACCTTGTCATTAATGATAAGGTCGAACGAACAATGACCGGTAGTAACACAGAAAGCATGACTCGGAGAGAGTGGGATGTTTCCGATTTGAAAGGTAAAACTGCTCAACTTGTCGTTGTTGATAATCATACAGGTGGTTGGGGACATCCAAATTTTGATGATGTACATCAGGCTAATGCCAGTGGAAAGAATATACCGTGGGACCAGATACTCGCTGTTGATGCCCGTGGGAAGTTAGCTGTCAGCTGGGCACAGATGAAAAAGTACTATTAATCTATAAAAGCATTCAACGTAATCGTTCTTTCAAGCGTAAGGGCGGAGTATACTCCACCCTTACGCTTAAATTTGTTCTAATCCAGCACGTTCGCGAAACTTATTAAACGTTTTCAATATCCCTTGCTCCATCGTATATGCAGGGGTAAATCCCATCTCCTTAACAATAGACGTTGCATCATAATCCCATGAGATTCCGAACACACCCGGCTCTAATGTAATTTGTGCATCCGGTGCCAAAGTTTTTAGATATGCCACCCCCTCTTTTACGGGACGGATACCGCCCTTGACATTGAAGACACGCGTTTTCGTTGTCGGGCAAGTGCACGCCATCACAATTGAACTTGAGACATCCTCCACATATTGCCAATCTACTGAATCGTCACCAAACGGACACACATGCGGTTCACCCATCGCTACCGCCTCAATCATTTTTGTTGTAAACGAACTCATCCCGCGTGTCCGACCCACCCCATAGACCGCTGTAAACCGAAGCCCGATTGAATCTACACCGTAAGCGTCAAAATAGTGCATCGCATATCTTTCGTTGAGTGATTTGCATGCGCCATAGATAAACTTGGGATAGTGTGGTGCATCATTGAGAATCTGTTGATGATTGTAATCCTCTGGTGAGCCGAAAACCGCCACACTGCTTGCCCACACTACGCGTTTGAGATTGAAGATACGTGCCGCTTCCAATATATTGATTGTCCCTTCACACACGACTTTCAACGCTTGCGGTGGATTTGCATTGCAGGCAGGCACCTGCCACGAAGCAAGGTGGATGACTCGATCAATCTCATATTCTTGGACGGTGCGTAAGACGTGCGGTAGATCTGTAATATCCCCTTGCACGAAAGTCCAACCTTCAATTTGCGCATCCGATAACACCATCTTTGGAATTGTGAGGTCGTAAGCAAAATCGTAAACGACCACTTTTTCACCAGCAGCTAATAGGTCTCGGATAACGTAAGTACCGATGCATCCCAAGCCACCAGTGATCAGATATGCCATAATGTTTTCTCCTTGTGATTGACGCAATGAATACGTTAATCTTATTGATAACGCTTTTACTGTGGTTTGTCCATATTCATCGGTTCATCTACATTTACGAGGATATCCTCACCTTCAATTTTAACTGGATAAACAGGAATCTTCTCCTCACCTGGCCAGACACATTCACCGGTCTTCACATCAAACTCCCACATGTGCATTGGACAGGTAACACAATCCTTGTCCAAAAAACCGTAAGTCAAAACCCCACCGAGGTGCGGGCAGATATTGTTCATGGCATAATACTCGCCTTCAACATTGTAGATACCGATAAAAACACCTTCAACCTTGACACCGATGCAGGTCCCTGGTCGTATTTGCTCGGTTGTCGCGGCTTTTACAAATTGTGACATATCTGTTGAAACTCCAAAAGAATTAGATTAAAATTGGGATTACCAATCCGTCTTACGACTACTATGGGACGTATGCCCATTAACGTGATATAACTTTACCCTCACCACGCGGGTCTGTACCGCCATCATGGTTAGTGCCACCGTTCCAGACGCGAATAGCGTGTCCCGGCCCACCGATTCCGCCGCTCGCTGTAATTTCATGTCCAAATTCACGCAATCCAGCAAGCACTTTTTCACCTGCTCGGGATTCAACCTGAATAGGTTCAGCACCGTCGCTATGAAACCGTGGAGCATCTAAGGCTGCCTGCGCGGATACTTGTAAATCCATAAGACTAATGCTGAAGTTTAGTTGATTGTTTGGGATAGTGCGACCACCAGGTATGCCGTAGGTCGCAAAAGGTTTACCGTCTCGCGTAGCAAGGCACGGGCCCATATTGTGAAGCGGACGTTTTCCCGGACCGACAGAGTTTGCCAACCCAGGTCTCGGATCGAAACGACCGACCCCGTGCCCGAAAAGCAGCCCAGTCCCTGGCACCGTTACCATAGAACCGAATCCGCCACCGTGCGTCTGTGTCAACGATACCATATTCCCCTCTGCATCTGCAGTAGAAATATGGCTCGTACAACTCATCGGTTCGTGGTAAACGACCTCTCCAGGTTGCGGAGATTCAAGCCCCGCTTTTAACTTTTCGCTGAGTATTGCTGTAAAACTATCTGACAGTTCTGCATCTATATCTATATCAACGAAAGCGGGATCCCCGAATCGACGAAGTCTTTCAACCCAGCAAATCTTCATCGCTTCAGCAAAAATGTGAAACCTCTCTGTGACAGACATCTCAGCCACATCAAATTCTTCTACTAAACGGAGCATCTGTAAGGTGGTTAGCCCACCTGCACCGAGAGGTGCTGTCCACACGGAGTACCCGCGATATTGAATTTGATAAGGTTCGGTAATGAAAGCGCGGTAATTTTGCAGATCATCAACGGTTAAACATCCGCCCAATTCCTGAATGTGGTTAGCGATTGTTTCTGCTATTTTGCCTTCGTAAAAAGCAGCGTGTCCACCTTCAGCAACAGCCTCCAGGGTACGTGCAAGGTCTGGATTGGTAAGCACTTCCCCTTTTTTCGGTGGCTTACCGTCTTTGAGGAAAACCCGTGCTGTTTCTGGAAACTCCTGTTTCCACCGTTCAGCATTCCCCGCAATCCCGCCACGATTTGCGCTATTTGGAGCATATCCGTAACGTGCCGAATTGATAGCGGGGCGTAACACATCCGCAAGGGGAAGACTACCAAACTCCTTCAATGCTAAACATAAACCCGCAACAACACCTGGGACACCAATAGATAGCGGCCCGTGAACATTTACGCGTCCTGGAACGCGGTAACCTGCGGGCGCATCGGGCGCGTCTTCAATCGTAAACATATCTTCGGAAGCAGCTGCTGGTGCAGCAGAATTGTAATCTATCGCTATGACATCTTGTGATTTTTTGCGATAGATCAGCATACAACCGCCGTAACCAGCAATGCCGTTATGTGAAGGTTCAACGACACCCTCCGCAAATGCAGCAGCTACAGCAGCATCCACAGCATTCCCGCCTGCAAGAAGCATATCGAACCCTGCCCTTGCAGTACGCGGATGTGGACCAACAACGGTACCGTGCTCTATTTCGTGTGAATTCATGGTTTTTCCTTTCGCTGAAAAGTAATATGTGGAATTTTAAGGGATTTTTACAGAATTGTCAAGTTTTTCTGTCTTGGGAATTGTTAGTCCTGAGCAATTCAATTTGACTTACAACACAACAATGGTATAATTATAATGTAGTTACAAGTTACAGCAGGAAGCATACTACCATTAACAAACTAAATAGTAGACGCGTTATGTGCGTCATCAAAGGAGTTTTATGAACATAAAAAACATCTCAACACGAACGATTGCATTCGTATTAATTTTCATATTTGTGGGTTTATCGGGTTGTGAACGGATTCCGCAAATCGTTGAACCTTCCCCAAGTGAAGAAATTGACATCGGTGTCGTTTTAACCCAGACAGGAAGAAACGCTTCCGTATTTGGGAAATACGTGGAAGAGGCTTTTGAATTGGCTCTCAATGAAATTAACGACTCACAACTTGCAGGTTCGAACCTTAAGTTTATTACTGTTGACGATCAAGGTACCCCAGAGGGAGCAATTGCAGCCTATAAAAAACTGATTGAAGAAGATAACGTTTCTGTTATCCTTGGCCCCGCGACCTCTTCAGCAACTAAAGAGACTTTTCCTATTGCCAAAGAACATCAGGTTGTTGCAATAAGCCCAACATCCGCTGCACGTGGACTCAGTGCAATCAGTGATTTTACTTTTCGAGTCGCACTTACCACAGATGTGTTAGTGCCTAACGGTGTTGAAGCAACGCACGCGAAACTTGGTTATCAAAAAGTGGCTACATTATATGATGAAACCGATGAATTTTCCAGTGATGGAGATGCAGCGGTACAGGAAGCACTTATTGCAAAGGGTGTTGTAATTCTTGGCACAGAAACATTTCAAGGTGGCGAAACAGACGATTTTACGGAGCAGTTAACGCGTATAAAAGCGTTAAATCCTGACGCTATCTTTGTCTCATCTTTACCGGGAGAAAAGCCTGAAATACTTCGCAAAGGTCACGAACTCGGTATAACTGCCCCATTCATCATCCGCACATTAACTGAAGCCGATGTTGCAGCTGCTGGCGAAGCAGCTGAAGGTGCTATCACATTTGTAGGGTGGGGCACTGCAGTTGATACACCGGGAAATCAAGCCTTTATTGAGAAGTATACTGCTACGTACAACATTGCACCAAACAACTTTGCTGCTCGTGCTTATGCAACACTTTATATTTTGGCGGAGGCAATTGCTAACGCAGAATCCACTGACGCAGCAGCTATTCGGGATGCACTCGCTAATATCAGGGATTTTGATACCATTTTAGGCAAGTTTTCATTTGACGAAAATGGGGACGCTATTTACGATCCGAAAATCCTGATTGTTAAAGATGGTAAGTTGGAACTATTTGAGTAATCCTCAACTGGATAGGTGCGTCTTTCCGACACGCCTATCCAAACCGCTCTAATCTATAGGGAGCGAACCAATCCACACGTGCACCGTCAACAATTTCTAATGTCGCCATTTCACCTACCAAAGGTGCTAAGGTCACGCCACTGTGCATTAAGGCAATATACAGATTTGGGACAGCCTTAGTAAATCCGAGTATCGGAAATCCATCAAGCGGCATCGGACGATAACCGATAGGAGTAGGTATCGCTTCGGCATCTGCTATTGCTGGCAGATGCGCTTTGGCTTGAGCAAGGAGCGTATCTGCATGCTCTTGTGAATCGTCCCGGTTTATCCCTTCTTGCGTTCCTTGTCCTATTCTAAGTGTGCCGTCAGTGAGTTGTCTCAGATGCAAATGTTGATGGTTTTCATCTGCGGGGGGTGCGTGAATGACTGCGACACTGTGTAAAACTGGAGCACACGGTGTTGTCTCAATAACAATGCCAGGGCTTTGCTGCTGCGGTATGTGAACACCTATAAGGGATGCGAGTTCAGTAGTTTGAACACCGCTTGCCAAAACAACGACATCACACTGATATTCTGTATCAGTTGTTTTGACAGCAATAATTTTACCGTCACGAGTAACAAAATCTGTGGCACTGGTTTTTGAATGCACAATTGCGCCAGATCCCTGTGCATGTTTAAGACATACAGAAATGAATTTGTCAGTTTCTACGTGGATGTCTGCTTCGGAATGAGATGCAGCAAGCAAGGCACCTGGACAAAGGTCAGGTTCTAATGCTAACATCTCTTCGCGTGTTATAAGTTTGCACGGATAGCCCCATGTTTGGAGCTGTTGGATACGTCGTCCCAACTGCGCTGTACGATCAGTCCTGTTCTCCCATCGCATTTCACCCCCGTAATGAATACCGATATCCGCATCAAGTTCATGCGCTAACCGATACCACATATCTAATGAACGCCGATTAAGTGTGTGGTAATCGCGCGGGTCTTTTCCAAAGGCATTCACCCAAGCGAAAGAGTGTCCTGATGCTCCAGCACCGGGAATATCACGCTCAAGGACAGTAATAACATTTTGGGGGCGAAGGGAAAGGTGGTAGGCTAAACAAGCACCAATAACACCAGCACCGACAATGACAATTTTTGTGATTTTTGCTGATGCCATAAGCAACTTTTATATCTCGTCTAAAAACAATTTGCTGGTAATTAAAAAGGAGAATTATCTATGTGCCACTACAATAAATCCTGTTAAGCCAGCAAGCAGCAATTGGAAACCGGTTTGGTAAAACAACATAAAAAACGGTTGGCAGAGAGAAATTAAACCGAATGTTATTAAGCCAATTGAGATCCGTTCACACATAGCTTTTTGTGAATAGACGATCGAAAAAACAGTAATCCCCGGCAGTAGAAGATATAGGGCTGTTCCACTAAGTGATGGGAATGTTGGTTGATAGAGAAAACCGATACCGATACAAGTACAAATGGCAGATACAACTGTCGCAAGCCGTATAGTAGTAGTTGTCATGCCAAACGAAATTGCACTTGCAAACAAAAGATGAAACGCTGAACCGCGCAAAACCAGAGGAACAGGAAGATAAAGAAATCCGAGTCCTATCGCTAAACCGATACCTGATATTATAGCAATTCGTCGATTATCATCAAAAGCAACACTTGCAAGAATCGCTGCGATACTCAGCAGGACAAACGAGATGCCTTTTAGCAAAACACTACTTTGCGCTATACGATCCGGTAGCCAAGATATGTTTTCTGGTTCTATATAAAGAAAAATAAAACTAATAATAAAAAAACTGATAGCAATTAACTGATTTCGTTTCTGTTTTCCCATAAGCAATCAATTAGTATATTCACTTTGTACGTTCAACCGCCGAGTTTGAATAATCGGTTTTTCCAGCTCTTCGATTGTTCTTCTTGTAAGTTGTTAATCTGTACCCGCAAATCAGCTTTTTCCTCTTGAAGTGATTTTACTTTTACTTGAAGTTCATTGATTTCTGCTTCCAATTTTTCGGTGTTTTCACGAAGGTAGGCAATGTGGACGACTTGACAAATAAGGTTTTCAATTATCTCATTTGTTGGGATATTATAACTAAGCTGAGTTATCAATGGAGCCAAACCGTCAATCCTTAACTGAAGAATCGCCTTAGGTTTCCCTCCTGCCTCTTCTGCAGGTGCAGCAACAGTCCGTAGAAAAGGTTCAATCTCTGGATGCTTCCGATCTAATGTCTGTTTTATAATTTCCTCATCAACACCGATCACTTCAGCAATATCTGATGGCTTCAAAAAAAGTTCCATATTATATTTCCTAAACTATCATAATGTGTTTCTACGATAATTTCTTATATCGCTTATGTGGATAACGTCAATTCCTGTTATAATTTTAATGTTTAACTTTCGTTTGAATTGCCTCCGTTTTTAGCGCACGAAACATGTGTCGTGCGTAACTCACCGCTGAGATTACAACAAACACAAGGGCAACGCAGAGGGTAAAAAAGGCGATCCACTCCGGGAGTAGCTTAGGTTGTACCGCATGAAAAAGGTAAAGTATCACTGCAATTGACAAAGAGAAACTGGTACACTTTCCCCACCAATTAGAACGCGTAATCATTTTTGCCTTATAGGCAAGATAAACGTTCCCCAGCACAATTGCCACGTCCCGGAAAATCACTACTGCAAATGCCCATATCGGAAATTTAATAGAATCTGGTTCTGATAAAACAAGCGCGAAAATCCCCGCTCCAATAGCAAATTTGTCTGCGATAGGATCGAGAATATAGCCAAGTTCTGAATGCTGATTCAATACCCGCGCAAAAAAACCATCCAGCAAGTCTGATATAACCGCTATTGCCCCTACGACAATCGCGGATTTATAGTCCTTCTGGTAAATCAACCAAAAGAGAAACGGCACTATCAGCAGCCTGAACATAGAAATCAGATTGCTGATATATAAGAAATCTCTCCCCGAAATATGGATCGTTCGAGTTTCAGTGAATTGGTGAATAGGAGACTTGAGTGCCATGAATCTGTTGACCTACCGGTGTCATACACACCAATGCAATGTTAACACTATTGCAGCCATTTCATATAACAATGATACATTGGTAATAAAAACGTGTCTTGTTTACTACCTTTCAATTATTTCGTGATTTCAATTGGAAAGCTATTCGTTGATTCTGAATTTTCAAAATTTCAATTTCGCGTTTAAAGAGTTCGTCAAATGGGATGATTTCTAAAAGTGCCTGTTTCTCATTTAATGGTAAACGCAGGCGTGTTCCAATTTGATATGCTAATTGTTGGGGATGTTCTGGATTTTCATCCGGCGGCTGCCAGCTAAAGATCAAGTAACTTGATAAAGTTTCATATTCAATATAAAGTTTACGCGTCTCGGCAGCAATATCTTCCAAATTTGTGTCAGGTTCAGCGTTTAACGAATCTAATATACGCACTTGTCCGACTAAATAGGGAAGCTCATTGTGAACTTCCAATATCTCAAACCGAGAATGTCCGGATATCATGATGTTCATACGTCCATCTGGAAACCTATCAACGTCAACTAAATCAACTGCTGTGCCAACTTTACACGGTGTAGCAGATTCGCCGACCTCTTCACCTTCTTTAATCAGGACAATACCAAAAGACGATTCGTTTCTGATACAAAACTTCACCATTTCACGATACCGTTGCTCAAAAATATGTAACGGCAGCAAACCGCCAGGAAACAGTACAACATTCAACGGAAAAAGCGGAAGTTCTTTTATGTGATTTGGATCCGTTTGCATGTGAAACCCTCAAACTGCTTTCTTCTATTCTTCAATCATATTTTATTTTACACATAAATTGGATATTTGTCAAGGATATTATTTTTTATCTAATCTTCCACGACAAAACCCGTTGCTTCAGCTTTGATTGGCTTCATGTCAAGACTAAGTATGAAACTGAACGGAGAGGCGGCACCTCCCCGCCCGGTGCGGTTAGGAAACCGCAACTATCGGGTTAGGGGAAAGTAGAATTACCGAAATATTTTTTTTAACTTTATTTAGCCGTTTTACTGTTGAAAAATTTGCCAACTTATGTTATATTATATTAATATAACATAAGTTGCTACTTATGTAGCAACTTGGGTTAATATAGTCTTTGTAGATTTCACAAATTGGAATTCCATTTTACATTAATATTGTTTGAGATTTTCGCTGCGGTATGTCACATTCAACCGAAACAGATGAAAAAAGACATCGGGAATATTTATTTGCGCTTGCTTCGGTTGAAGGCATAGGTGCAGTTCGGCTAAAACGTTTGTTAACACGTTTCGGTAGCGTAGAACATATTTTTGATGCAGAACTTGTTGAAATAGCACAGTTGCCACATTTCAACCCTATCTTAGCGTCACGGATATTGACATCCCGTAATAAATTAGTAGAATTACGTCAGAAATTGGAGGAATTGACTCACCAAGGTATAGAGGTCCTTTTTCCTGAAGATGCTAAATACCCAACACTGCTAAAATCTGTGCCGGATGCACCTACAGTGCTTTGCAGAGCTGGTAAATTATCTGAGATGAATGAACAGTGCGTTGCAATTGTAGGGAGTACACGCCCAGCGGTTGAAAGTATTAATGTAACCCTTGAACTCTCGATTCGCTTAGTTGAAGCAGGTTTTACCGTAGCGAGTGGACTCGCAAGTGGTATAGATACATACGCACATTATGGCGCGTTAGGGGTAAACGGAACAACTATTGGGGTTGTATCAACTGATTTAGCATCTATCTATCCATCTGAAAACCGTGAGCTTGCTGTGAAAATTTATGAAACTGGGTGTCTTTTTTCAGAGCATCCATTTCCAACCTCGCCAACACCTGCAAATTTGGTTTTACGCAATCGAATCATTAGTGGACTTTCTGTATCTACGGTAGTGGTTGAAACCTCAAAAGAGGGAGGGGCAATGCATACGGCGCGATACGCGCAGCTACAAGATCGTCCTGTTTTTGCATGTCAGTGGAACGCACACAATCAGCATGGCGAAGGGACACGTCAACTTATTAGAAGCGGTGCTTTGCCTTTTTTACCAGACCAACTTGGGACAGTCGTTGATATGTTAACGGACCCAGAACGTCTTCAGAACGCCGTTATCGGAACTTCAATTGAACAAATGCCACTTTTTTGAACGTCAAGAAAGTTAAATATTTTAAAATTTTGTAAAATTTTAATGCACATGTGTCATTTTTACTTGATAAACGTATAAATTTATGTTAATCTATAGCAAATTTATTAAAAATTATTAGTTTTCGCTTTACAAAATAATTAATATTTTGTATAATTATTAGCGAAATCGATTTTTACCTTTACAGATTTTGCAAATTTTGCTAAACTGAGAGGTATAGAATTTGGGTGTTGACTTTCGGAACTGAAAATAATCTATCCAATGGTGTTGAAAGGTTACAGTTCCACAGGAAGTTATATTCTCAAAGCAGTGTCTATCCTCTGGCTTTCACAGAGGAAGACAAATGAAATAGTCTGAAAGTTACTTGACTAAACATTAACATGATGGCAGGTTTCCACATTTTCGTTGAAACTAACAAATAACGACATGGATCCCCCATCTTTATATGAAGTTTTTAATCTGTGCCCGATCTTCGGGTACCTTATATTCTAATAAACCTTAATTAAGGAGTTACTTACTCATGAAACTTTTTTTTAGAACCTTGGCAATAGTCATGACAGCTCTGTTCGCCGTTTACATGGTCGGTTGTGGAGGCGATGATCCAGAACCAACTCCGGATGCAGCATTTGAAAGTGCTGATCCCGCAAGCGGCGATCTTGCATCAAACGGTAGTATCAAAGTCACATTTACCGAAAATCCTGGAACAGTAACACCCAGTGCTGGTACAGCCTCTGGATCTGGTAAGACCCGGACTATCGCGGCACCGGCAGATGGTTTCCCAATCGGTGCGCTTGCACTTAATCTTACTTGGGAAAATGGCGGTGCAGATGGACATACGCTCAACTATAACATCGTTGCCGCAGATGAAACCGCACCGGAAGTCACGGGCAGCAGTCCTAAGGATGGTGCTGAAGGCGTTGACCCCGCGAAGGTGTTTGATGATAACATAACAGTTACCTTCAACGAATCTGTTACAGGTGAACTCATGCTAATGGATGGCGATGATAATGTCGGTTGGAAATCCACGGCTGATGGCGATACGATCACCCTTACAGGAAATGCTGGTCAAGAACTCAGTAACGAAACCGAGTACGAAATCGCAGGTACGGTCAGCGACGGTGCTGGTAACGAAGCTGAAGTCAGCATCACTTTTACCACTAAAGCTAAAGAGTAAATTTTCGACTATTTCGCTTAAAAGGACAGCGTATTTCTGATACGCTGTCCTTTTTTGTGCAAGCCACGCCTAAACTTGATATTACGGATTACTTTTTTTAAACAAAATTTATAATTTATGCTATAATGTTTAAAGAAAAATGAACGGTTTTTAAAATAGCGTTGTCTAAATATAATAGAAACCGAAGGAGAATTTTACGTGGAACGAACTGAAGCCTTGCTCATTGACCATCTCCGTGAAGGAGATGAAACAGCGTTAGCACCATTGATTGAAAAATACAAACGGATGGTGCACCGTCTCGCGATGCAGATCACCAGAAACCACGAGGACGCTAACGATGTTATGCAAGAGACCTTTATTAAGGTATATCATTCAATCCATACCTTTCGGCAGGAGGCAGCTTTTGAAACATGGGTGTATCGAATAGCTGTCAATGAGTCACTCAACTTCGTCAAACGGCGTAAAAGACACCGTGAAGTTCCGCTCGCGACTACAGAAGAATCCGAATTTCATCCAGATGTCCGGCAAAAAGCGGAGATAGTGAATGACCCGCAAGTCCAAGCGGAGCAGGCAGAACTACGGCACTGGGTGACAAAGGCAGTTAACAGCCTCTCACTTAAACATCGGATTGTGGTTATTCTCCATGAATTAGAAGGGTTAACACATCCGGAGATAGCGTCAATTTTAAATTGTTCTGAGGGAACAGTCCGTTCACGTTTACACTACGCTCGGAAACAGCTTAGGACGTTGTTAAAGCCGTACGTTGATGCAAACTCCGAATTTTAAAGGGTTTTTCCCACTGTTGCCGGTAAAATTGAAAGTATTTAGATTATACTTTTAGGAGCAGTTTCCAGTAAACAGAATAAACGTGGAAACTGACAAGTTATGAAACTGAAGTGTAACGCGACACAACGTTTTATATCAGATTACATAGATGGGACGCTTTCAACGCGCGATACAGCGAAAGTTGAGGCACATCTACAGCTCTGTTTAGCATGTCAGCATGAAGTCAACGCTCTTAAAAAGACACGCGATCTCGTTGTTGATTTCTATGTTGAACCTGAGGCACCTGATAATTATTATCCTCAATTTGAGGTAGAGTTGCACCGTTGCATAGAAAATAAAGGACCTACCCCGCTAAAGCAGCGTCTAAAAACCTCGGTGTTACAGTTCACTTGGTCTCTGCTAACACAGCTTCGCCAAAGTTTTGGTCGGTATAGTTTTATTAGGATGAATGCCTTTCCATTAGGGATGCTTTTCGTGTTAATCGTAGCAGGATTTGTCGTAACGCATCTGCCAAAACGAGAAGTTTCATTGCCACCTAAGGTGTCCCTACAAGAAGTAGGTGAACCTGCTAATGGCGACGAAAAATCGGAATTACGGCACGGGACTTACAATGATCGTAAAGCAAAACAAACGACTCTTGGTGAAGTCAGTTCAACGACATCCGCAACAGATGCAGAGAAAGTAGGCTATTGGAAATTGACCGAACCCTTAACTACTGAAACAGAAGGGCATATTATTGTTATGCATATCAGCAATGATCGTTCTGTTCCGAATAATACTGCTGATTCTGAACTGCTCGTTTATGCTCAACCTGACATCTTAAGCCGGAAATCACCACTACAAGATGACAATTATGCCGTGCTCCCGTTGGAACTCCAAGTTGCTCCCTTCTCAGAGAAATATCAGCGGAAGCACCGTAGATTAACACGGTTCATTGACGAGTTGATGAACGTGCCCTCAGAGGTGCTTTCTATACCAGCTATACCAGAACTTTATAACTCAAGTAAATTGTAACCAATTTGAAATCAAACGAAGTATTTACAATACTTCATAATTTCGCTTTGATTTGCTATCAAAGCAGATTTGCTAAAAGATAGGGCGGTTCCTAAATTCCGTCCGCATTTGAAAAATTAACGGGGAAAGATTTTTGAGTTCCCTGGTTTCTTTTATTTATATCTAAAAGGAGAATGTAATGAATCCAAGAATTTTGGGCATTATTGGAGGCCTCGCCCTTGTAGTCGCACTCCTCTCGCCGTTTATGATGGGAAGTTCCAAAAAAGTGGAAGAACTCTATTATTCCGCTAAAGAGTTATATGATCAAGCGGATTATGAAGGGGCGATTACCAAATATACTGAGGCACTTGAAGAATCGACGAAACGGGGTGTAAAAACCGAAGTGATTGACAAAGATTTTACAACGCTTGCCAACTTTCAAATTGCTGTCTGCTATTCTCGGCTTGCAGAAGTGACAGGGGATGTCAACCATTTCGACACTGCGCTTGAGTTTATCGAAAAAGTTGCCCCTACCGCTACTATAGCCCAACACCAAGAAGGGCTAACATATTTATGGGGACATATTCTATATAGAACTGAACAATATGAACTGGCTGAAGCAAAGTTCATACAGTTAATTGAAAACTTCCCCAACAGCCTACGGGTGGAGAACGGGTGGTATGCTATCGGTCAATTGAACTATAAGTTAGGAAATTATGAGAGTTCTCGAACCGCTTTCAACAATATTCTTATCGGTTTTCCTAACTCTGAATTCAAGGATGACGCGCAGTTTCTCATCGCTCAATCGTTCCTTGACGAAGGCAATTACGAACAGGCTTACCCGGAATTTGATAAATTTGAAACTGAGGAGTTTAAGAATTTTCCCGAACTGCATGCCGAAGCGATGTATAAAGCTGCCTCCTGTTTGAACCAACTTGACAGACATGATGAGGCGATCAGTCGATATACCAACTTCATCACACAATTTCCGGAACATCAATTCGTTACCGCAGCATACTTCGACATAGGACAGATTTATGCTAAACAGAAAGATTACGACAATGCACGCGTTAACTACGAGTTGGCACTGCAAAATACAGGAGACCGAGAAGTCCAATCTGATATTCAATCTGCCATTGGGCTAACGTACTTTGAGCAAGCTGACTATGAAAACGCTATTGTTTCCTACACGAAACTGATAGACGAATATCCGGAAAGTACACTCATTGGTGATGCCAAACTCGGTATAGCTGACAGCCAGTTCCGATTGGAACGCTGGAGCGATGCTGTCATTTCATATCAAGCGGTTATTGACCACGAAAAAAGTGAAATGCAAAACGAAGAAGACGCAGAACTCAATTTCACACCTTATTGTTCCATCCAGATTGGCGAAGCATATTACAAACTTGGGACTGACCAACGGGAAGCCGGCGAGACAGACGAGTGGAAAGCAACCCTTGAGCTGGCGTTAGAATGGTACCAGAAAACCGTTGATGATTTTCCAGAAAATTCCTTTGTACCGCACGCTCTGTATGGTGTAATTTGGACATTGAACGACTTGGATCGTAAGGAAGATTTGGAGAATGTTGCGCGCGAGTTTATTGAAAAAAATCGGAACGATAACGAGCTGGATATTCTGGCTGCAGAGGTACAACTCAGTTTTGCTAACATCAAACGCACTGAATTTAAGCAGTACCTTGAAGCCGCAGAAGAGTACGCTAAGTTGTGGGATTATCGCCCGCTGCCGAAGTTCCATCTTATCAAGCTGATGGGAAAATTCTTTGAAGGTCGTTCATACTACGAAGCCGCGAAACCTGAAGGTTATCAAGAAGGTGAGACCACCGGCAATTTTAATATGGAATATCTTCAAAAGTCTGTTGCAGCTTACCAAGATGCTGTCAATGCGTTTTCTGATGAAGCTTTTCAGCCCGGAATTGAAGAAGGACGCTATCAAGATTTCCCAGAACGTATAACGCAGATTGAAGCATGTCTCATGAACGAAGCCCTTTCACACGAAATGTTGGAAGCGTGGGACGCAGCACGCCAACGTTACGCTATGATACCTGAAGAAAGTGAAAATTACGAACGCGCGCTTCTCCTCACCGCAAACAGTTATGTGAGACAAGGTGACAATTCTCAAGCTATTAATTATTACAATTCAATTTTGTCAAAACTTCAAGATAAAGACAATCTTTCATTGGCAGAAATTAAGCTTGCGGACCTACTGCGATCAGAAAAAAGGTTTGAAGAAGCGGCAGACGAATATCAAGCCGTTGTTGAACGTAATCCGGGAGGTGAATATGCAGATGACGCGCTCTACTTTGTGGGGCTCTGCTACTACAATGCTTCAACGGATAAACCTGAGCTGATTGAAAAAGCTGCTGAGGCTTTCAATAAGGTTGTTACGGAATACGCTGATAGTCCAAACGCCATTGAAGCCTACCACGGCTTGGTACTTGTGTATCACGATGCTGCCCAAAAACATGGGGATACAGACAAGTGGTCCCTTGTTCTTCAGACAGCAGATGCAGCCAACGAAAAATTTTCTGACAGTAGCGATCCGTTAGTTCTCCAGACACTCGGACGCATTGATCTCATCAAAGCGACTGCTCTTGAAAGTATAAACGCTGATGATATTGACGGTCTCATTGTGAGTTTGCAAAGAATTATTGATAACCCTGGCGCATCTGAAGATGCCCGCATCCGATCACAGCTAAAAATCGGGCATACGTATTATAAAAAAGAACGCTATGAAGAAGCGATCACAGCATATAAATCGTTCGTAGAAAACTTCCTGAATAGCGATATTGCCCCAGGTGCACAATATCAAATTGCTGTTTCTTATTACCAAATAGCTCAGAAAGCAGAAGATGACAGTGCTGCGCAACTCGCTTATACCAATGCTGTTGGTGCTGCCGAGAAGGTTGCGGAAATAACAGAGAATGTTGACAACCTCATCAGTGCAGGCTACACACTTGGCTTGGCAAAGCTCGGTCTTAAAGATACGCAAGCTGCAATTAAAGCATTCAAGCAGGTTACTGCTCTGGAAGGTCAAACTGAAGATGAAACACGTCAAAATCTCATCTCTCAAGCGCATTCGCGGCTTGCTGAATTGCTCAGTAGCGTTGGCGACTATGCCGCCGCTGTCAAAGAGTATCAATACATTATCGCTAATACCGAAGATGATGATCTGCGGGGACGTTCTTACTTTGCAATGGCGTACGCACAAGATGAGCACCTTAAGGTGTATGATGAAGCGTTGAAAAATTATCAGAATGCCATTCAGTTAGCGGATGATTTAGTCAAAGCGCAATCCTATTATAGGATGGGGCTGATTTATCAGGAAAAAGTGAATCAACCTGATAAAGCGTTGGAAGCGTTCCAAACCCTGAGAGAGAAATATGGTACGGAACCAAATACGGGTGTTGCTTCTATGGTTGCTGATGCTGGTCTCCGCCGTTCTGAGCTCTTAGTCAAATTGGGGCGCTTAGAAGAGGCTATCGCTGAAGAAGTTGTCTCGGTTGAAGCACTCAAGTCAAATCCGACTGCAACAGTTTCTCAGAAAGTCGCCGCACAGTACCAACTCGGATTTCTCTATTCTGATAAAGCACGTACCCAGTATCCTGAAGAGCTGCCACCTGGGTTTGATCTCAAGCCTTATATTGAAACGAGCAGCTCCGCAGCAGCGGCTTTCTTTGAAGTTAGCAAACTCGCTTCGCCCGTAGAGAAAGCGCATAAACAAGCAGTTATTCCTTATGTGGAACGCTCGCTGTTCCAAGCGGGTCAGATTTACTATTCGCTCGGTGTCGGGTTCAAACGGCGCGCAGCATTACTACGGGCTATTGATCCGTTAACAGATTTTGTAAAGTATGCGGATATGGGCGTATTTCCTGCCTCAAACGAGTTAACAGGGAATGTAGAAACTGCATTGACCTATTTAGCCTCTGCAAACTTTGATCTCGGACGGATGCAAGTAGGTTTAGACGAAGACATGTCGCCTCAAGCTGTTGCTTATTTTGATAAGTCGGTTAAGGTTTTTAGTAATTTAGTTAAACGCTATCCGAATGCTAAAGATGCTGCGCTCTGGCAGTATCAAGCGGGGGAAGCGTACTATACAACCGAGCAGTATGAAAAGGCAATTGTTGAATACGATAAGGTTAGACAGATAAATAGGTCTCATGAAAAATCACCTGAATCCTTATATGCTATTGCTACTTGCTATCAATTTCTCTCTGAAGCAGCGAAAGACGCAGGCGATGCAGCTGGCGAAAAAGCTTTCCTGGACAAACTCTTTGAAACAAACGAAATACTTGTCAAGGAATATAAGGATAGCAAGTTTGCTGGTGAAGCCTTTATCAATATCGGCAACAAGCACTACAACGCAGCGTTGGATCCAGGGATTGAAGCGGCTGAGCAAATTGCGCTTTTCCGACAAGCTATTGATAACTACAAACGGGCACTTGCTGCCCCCGGGCTCAGTGCGGAGTCCAAAAACACTGCACAGAGCTTTCTTAATGAAACTGAAACTTCTCTTGCACATAATGAATATAAGTATGCCCATACATTGCTTAGCAATGCCCAAAGATCAGCTAAAAAGCCTGACATTGAAAGAGCAATTGAGCTCTTCAAGGCAATCGCGGAAAATTATTCTGCCACTAAGTATGGGGACCTTTCTTACGGTGAGTTAGGTAAAGCATATACAATACTTGCAGGTAAAGAGGAAAACTATTTTGCGCATGCATTGTATTACTTCCAGGTTTTGCCTAAGAAATATGCCACAAAACCGCCTGCTGACTCTCAGGTCAAAGATGCAATTGAGTATTGTATTGGCAAGGTGAGTGAGATTCAACCTTATATGCGAGAGAAGAACATTCAGCCACTGAAAGAAGCACCTGAGGCTGAAAACGAATAACATGGATTAACGAAACCGTGTGTTCATAGGGACAGGTTTTATATACCTGTCCCTATCCTATTTTAGAGGAGTTACAAATAGTGTTTGATGAATTAAGAGTCCCGCCGCGTATCCTACTCGGGCCGGGCCCCCAGCATAGCAAATCCGCGCGTACTCAAAGCAATGACTACACCTATGCTTGGGTATTTAGATGCTGATTTTGTTGACGTGATGGACGATACAGTTGCCTTGATACGCCAAGTCTATGGCACTCAGAATACACTCACCTTTCCTGTCTCTGGCACGGGGACTGCCGGAATGGAAACAGCACTTACTAACATTATTGAGCCAGGGGATTCTGTAATCGTTGGGATTAACGGTTACTTCGGCGGCAGGATAGCGGATATTGCAGAACGATGCGGGGCAAAAGTGATGCCTGTCCACGCCGAATGGGGAAATATTATTGAACCGGAACAGATCGCTGAAGCATGCAATAAAGTTACGCCAAAACTTGTAGCCGTAGTCCATGGAGAGACGTCTACAGGTGTCCTGCAACCGTTGGAACAGATAATAGACATTGCCCATGAAAATGGAGCGTTGTTTCTTGCGGATTGCGTCACATCACTCGGAGGGCAACCTGTTGAATTGGACGCACGCGGTATTGATATTGCTTATAGTTGTACACAAAAATGTCTTGCCGGTCCTCCCGGACTTTCACCAATCAGTTTTAGTGATCGCGCGGTTGAAGTGATTCGGAACCGTAAAACAAAGATTCAGAGCTTCTATTTAGATGCTACGCTGCTTGCAGAATATTGGATGGGGGACTCACGAAAATACCACCACACCGTATCTATGTCGCTTATCTATGCACTACGTGAGGCACTTCGAGTTGTAATAGAAGAAGGTTTATCGCCCCGCTACCAACGGCATGAACGCAATGCGAAAGCTTTGATTGCTGGTGCAGAAGCCATTGGTTTACAACCTGCCGCAACAGAAAATCATCGCGCCCCGATGCTGACCACACTGCTTATTCCTGATGGAATTGATGATGGGACCGTCCGAAAACGTCTTATTCAAGACTACGGTATTGAAATTGGGGGTGGTTTGGGAATCTTTGCCGGGAAAGCATGGCGGATTGGTCTTATGGGAGATGCTGCCAACGAACAAAATGTTTTGCTCGTTCTAAACGCAATTGAAACTCTCCTTATTGAATTCGGGCATAAGGCTGATACTGGAACAGCGGTTAGTGCCGCTGCAGCGGTTTATCAGAGCAGTTGAATATAAGTAAACACTCGCTTGTCCGTTCATTGTAGCACAAACTGTTAGTTTGTGCATAAAAACGACGCAAACTAACAGTTCGCACTACAGAAGTGACCCACTAATTGCCCGTTTTACTATATTCAACCATATTATGATGATTCAAGGTGGACTTGACTGCTGTTTGGATAGCCTTCATGTGTACGGCGATTCGTGTTTCCCAATCAAGCTGCGTTGGTGTTTCAAGGATTAGACACCGTGTGTTTATCTGTTTGGCTAAATACCTGCCGCGTGTCCATCCCTTAGTCGTAACTTTATCAAGTAGTGTGATTACCCCATTCTCGTTGCGATGCTTCTCTATCAAAAGCTTCCGATTGATAGGACATAGTTCTTCAATATTTTTCACAACCACGCCGCCGATTGGGAGACATTCTGAAGTGCGGCGTTCCCATAAATAAAAACCATCACTATCGCTATCTTCATGCAAGTCCAGCGCGAGTTCAATTGTCCCCTTTTCTGCAATGATATTATTATTGCGTTTTTCAGCGCGCGCAGATTGTTTGCGCTGAAGTGATTCTGCTATGAAAGCTGTTTCTGGGCACTGGGTTGGGGTTTCAAACATCCGATTAAGGTCAAGTCCCGCAGTATTTTCACGGATGTCTCTTTCATACCCGTGAGGATTGTCACAAGGGGAGATAAGCCAATTGTATTCGTTAAATGGGAAAGGGTTATGTTTGTCGTGATCAGCAAGCATTTCAATTAGGCGTACTGCACATTCAACACCTGCAGGTTCATCTCCGTGGATACCTGCTGATACATAAATTAGGGGAGAACTTTTCTGTTTAGCAGTCCAACGTAAGCAATATAACGGATAAGATGAAGGAGCAATGGACGCTTGATGCCAGACTGTCAGCCGCTCAGACTTCCTAAGTGCCTCAAGAATGCGATCTGTAACATCCGCATAGTTTCGGACTTTCATCCGAATTACTCCCATTCAATTGTGCTCGGCGGTTTTGAACTAATGTCGTAGACAACACGATTGATCCCTTGAACCTCATTGATAATGCGGGTAGAAATTCTTGCTAAGACATCATCAGGGATTCTTGCCCAATCCGCTGTCATAGCGTCACTGCTGGTAACAGCGCGTAAGGCAACTGTATTTTCGTACGTCCGCTCATCCCCCATTACACCGACACTCTTAACGGGTAAAAGTACTACTAACGCCTGCCAAATTTCATCGTACAATCCTGCAGATTTAATTTCATTGATAAAAATTGCATCAGCTAATCGAAGTACCGCTAACCGTTCTGGTGTCACCTCACCGATTATTCGGACGGCAAGCCCTGGTCCAGGAAACGGGTGTCTACCGAGCACGTGGGGTGGAACGTTTAATTCAGCACCTACGGCTCGTACCTCATCTTTGAAAAGTTCACGAAAAGGTTCAATAAGTTCAAACGGCATGTCGGGTGGGAGTCCACCGACATTGTGATGTGTTTTAATCGTAGCAGAGGGGCCCTTGGTAGAAACACTTTCTATGACATCTGGATAGAGAGTGCCTTGTGCAAGAAAACGGCAAGGTCCGAGCTGCTTCACTTTTGCTCTGAAGGTTTCAATGAACTGCGCCCCTATCACCTTCCGTTTCTGTTCCGGATTCACAACACCTGCCAACGCATTTAAAAAAGATTCTGACGCATCTACGAACTCAATTTTTATTCCCAATCCTTTACAGGTTGCTAAAACTTGTTCTACCTCATTTTGGCGTAGCAGCCCGTTATCTACAAAAACAGGCGCTAATGCATCGCCTATCGCTTCATGGAGAAGTGTTGCAAGCACCATTGAGTCTATGCCGCCGCTGACTGCGCACAGCACTTTTTCATCCTTCACCGTTGTTCGGATATGTGTTATGGCTTCCGCAATAAAGGTGTCCATTGTCCAAGTTGCTTCGCACCCACAGATATGTCGGATAAAGTTGTGGAGAATTTTGTCGGCATCCCGTGTATGTTCAACCTCAGGGTGAAATTGTAACCCGTACAAAGTACCATCCGCGTTAACCATCCCCGCGACAGGTGAATTTGAAGTCTGGGCAATTGTGTGGAATCCATTAGGAAGGTTGTCAATCTTATCACCGTGGCTCATCCACGCTGTCAATTCTGATGATAGTTCAGCAAATAGAGGTTCTGATGCAGCGTTGACGTGGAGTTGTGCGTTCCCATATTCCCGTTCTGTTGCGGGATGGACTTTTCCCCCTTCTAAGAGAGAAGCCATAAGTTGCATGCCGTAGCAGATGCCTAGGACGGGGATCCCAAGTGAGAAAAGGGATGCGTCTATCTTCGGAGCATTTTCCTCGTACACACTTGCAGGACCGCCAGAAAGGATAATCCCTTTTGGTGCCATCTTCTCAATGTCGCTAAGCGGCAACGTATAAGGCTGAATCTCACAGTAAACCCGCTGCTCCCGAATACGTCGAGCAATTAACTGCGTATATTGTGAGCCAAAGTCTAAAACGACAATCGCATCTCGCTTCATGTTTTGTCTCCATTTTTAGATATTGGATTTCGGCAGAGTAGTCAATATGAAGTTTAAAGATTTAATTCAGTAATTTTCCTAATTATGTTCGGCAATTTCAAAATATGATTTTATATATCATCGTTGCGGTTCACAATCAATAATCTCCCCTGTCTCAGGTTCAAAAATCACACCGTAGTATCCCGGTGGTGCAAATACTACATCGTCCCACATCGCCAAGTCCGTATTTGCATCTTGTAAATAATAACATCCTTTGCGCGGATGTTCTTCAGATTCAATAGTACGAACATGGTAACAATGATTGTGAAACTGAATCGTATTCCCATAAATGATAATGTATCGGTCACCAAACAAGCTGTGTGCTATTTGATTGACAACATAAGGATCAATTTCAAAACTATGCAATGCTTTGTGGACCTTCGCAATTATCAAAACAAATTATTCTTATGCTTGAGAACTCATGGCACTTTAGAGATGATAATATCAATTCTGCGATTTTTTTCTTCTGAATTTTTGTCAATTGGCTGAGATTCACCTAAACCGACAGCGGTCAATCGTTGTGCTGGCACTTTACCGCTATTAATCAAGAATGTTTTAATTGAATTGGCTCTTTTTTCGCTAAGTGCCTGATTTGTTCTTGCATCTCCAAGTGAATCGCTATGCCCTTCAATTTTGACAGCATAGTCTTTGAATTCATCTTGTAACAATATAGATGCAAGTTTCATAAAGGTTGGGAAAAATGTCTCATTTAAACGTGTGCTTGTGGTTGCAAATAGGTTACCACTAATTCTAATGAGAACCCCTTCCTCGCGTTCTATGATGACTGCCTTGGGGATTTGCTGGACTGTTTCAACCAGAGTTGTCTGGGCAGAATCCTGCTGCTTTGTTTTTTCAATGGCGCGTCGCAGGTAATCATGGCTTTGCTGCGCAGCGTCAACAGCAGCTGAGTATTCCTTTTTAGCAAGTGCTGCCTCCGCAGTCGCGAGTGCTGAAGTAGCCAATTCATACAGTTCTGGTGCTAATTGCGGCACTTTGGTTTGTGTTTGTTCTGCTACTGCTGCTTTGGCTGAGGCAACTGCTTCCGTTGCTTTTTTTATCTTAGCTGTAAGTTCTTGCTGGGTCCGTTGACGATATTCAGCGACTTCAGAGATTGTGATCACTTTATCCGCTATCTGCTCAGCATCTTCTGCAGTCTGCCGTGCTTCTTCATAACGGGTCTCTTGTAACGCTTTTTTCGCGTTGTCCAATTGGGAACGTGATTGTTGAAATTGTTTTGTGGCGTGTGTGGCTGCATTCAGAGATTCTGCTCGATCAATCTTAAGCTGCGCGCGTTCAATAGTAATAAGCGCGCTTGTTTCTGCTGCCGCACGGATTTTCTGTTTCTGAATTGCCAGTTCATAAAGCTTATTCGCTTGTGTTTGTGCTTCTGCAGAAACTTTTTCTGCTTCAGTAAATTCCTTCCGCTCCAGGTGTGATGTTGCTAACGCAATTGCTGATTGCACACGTTCATATTCAGCAGTTTCTATAATTTCAGGATACGTCAGTTTCGCAATAGTGACAAAAATCTCTGCTCCGGAAATCGGCACGCGAATTTCCGCACGCCGCAGAGCGTCTTTTGTTTCCGTAAGATCCGTTGTAAGTGAACCAGCATGCTGTTTCCCGGCTTCAATCTCTTTTAACTTTTGTTCAATTTCCAACGTCTTTATCTCATTGCGAATCTTTTCCATTTCTATTTCATATTCTTTTTGGGTTATCACCTCTTGGTACATCTGTTCCTGCATTGCAATGAGTTGCGCACGTGCTTGTTGTTGTTTTGCCTTATACAAGGCGATTTGTGCTACAAGTTCTGCCTGATATGCAAATTCCATGCTTTGAGCAATATCTTCGCGCTCTTGTGCTTGTTTGGCAAATTTCAGGAGTTTAACAGCACGGCTGTATTCATCGGTTGCTAACTGCTCAGCATCCAATTCCGCTGCGTTTGATATTGCCTTCTGACCATTCTGAAGTTGTGTCTCAAGGAGAACACTGTCAATTTCAAGTGACGTGCATCCGTAGCTAATTAGGCATCCTATTAGTAGCAACCATCCATAAATTCGCATTGGAACTTCCTTTATTTCTTCTGGGTAGCGCGTTCTGTTTTGAGTTTCTCAAGATTATTGAAAACTTCTTCTGTAGCCTGTTGTTGTAACCCTAATTCAGCTTGTGCTTCCTTAATCTGTGCTTCCTGCCGAACTGCCAATGATTTCTCTGTTGCAATTCGTGCATGAAGATACGCCCGTAATGCCAATCGATATGCGCGTTCTATGTCGCCTGATTGTAGAGAGGATTCGGCATTGGTAAGCATCTCTGTAGCCGAGTTAATCTCGGTTACAGCAACATCGCGCGCGCCAACGTTTTCTGCAGCAGCAATACTTACTTTGGCATTATCCATTGTTTCAATTGCCAATTGTTCTACTCGCTTGCTACTGCATCCTAATATAGTAACTAATATCAGGGGCAAGATTAATCTTTTCACGCTAATTCCTCTTATTGAAAGTTCAAGATATTACTTTATCAACTATCTAACAATGCAACACATAGGGCAATAAGCAAAAAAGCCCCACACTCAGGTGAGGCTTTCTGAAGGACACTCTAATACGCAGGACGTTCTGTGTAAACACTCACCTTGCGACGGTATTTGTCTTTTCGCTCAAACCAGACAAAACCATCAATCTTTGAGAAAAGCGTATAGTCCCTGCCAACGCCAACGTTAGTGCCAGCATGTAAATGCGTGCCACGTTGTCGAACAAGGATGCTTCCTGCCGTAACATAGTTTCCTGAAAACCTTTTAACACCAAGCCGTTTTCCGATGCTGTCACGACCGTTGCGGGTACTTCCGCCACCTTTCTTATGTGCCATCAGATTCAACCTCCTCTCCGTCAATTGCGGCGATTTCCTCTCCGCCAATCGCGGTAATTTTGATACGGGTAAATGATTGACGGTGACCTAACTTACGCTTGTACCCTTTTCTGCGCTTAGACTTAAAAACAACGATCTTTTTTGCACGTCCTTGCTGAACCACCTCACCCGTAACTGACATGTTTTCAAGATAAGGGGTGCCAGTTTGCAGCTGACCGTCTTCACCGGCAATCGCTAACACGGAAGGAAAAGTCACCGTTTCACCGACATCATTGTCTAACTTTTCCACATCTATGAGGCTTCCTACCTCAACACGATGCTGTTTCCCACCGCTTGCAAATACTGCATACATGTTACTTTCGCTCCTTTTAGGTGTAGAAACTCGTAAAAATCCAGAATTTTCTATTTTTAAATTTTATGCTCTTTAGATATGCCGTAGCATAAGTTTAGCAAGAGCATTGGGCGCACCTTATCCACCCCTGTTTTGTAATTCAATTCAGACAATTACATGATGCCACATTTTAGTCCAAAAGTCAAGTCTTTTTGAAGAGTTATAGACTCCTTCATAAATGCAAGATGCAATCCTAAACTTTATATCTCAATACCGAATCTACGTGATTCAGAGATTAATCTAAAAATAGTTCTTCACCGTTTGCAGCAAAGATTCGATAGTCTTCAAGATGTAAATCTGCGTCAGGTTCAAGGGTCAATTCCAGTTTCAATGACCGTTTGAGTTCACGGAATTTCGCGGACATCTGAGCATTGAGGTGTGAAATAATATGATCATTCGCGATAACCCGTAGTTTAGGTTGTCGGGTTTGCCGATATGCTGCTTTAATTGCTCGGAACAATCCGATCACAACGGTTTCAATTGACAAGACGGTCCCATGCCCTTCACAGTAAGGGCATTGCTCTGTAAGCAAAGTAGATAAGCTCTGCCGGGTACGCTGGCGCGTCATTTCCACTAACCCTAAATCTGAAAAATGAAGGATATTGGTGCGCGCTTTATCTTTGCGCAATGCCTCCCGGAGCATTTTGAAAACCTGTTTCCGATGTGTCGGTTCGTCCATGTCAATAAAGTCAACAACGATAATACCGCCTAAATCGCGCAGCTGAATTTGCCGCACTACTTCATCAACCGCCTCAAGATTTGCACTTAAAATTGTGTTATCCGGATCGGATTTACCGACAAATTGTCCTGTGTTGACATCAATTGAGACCATCGCTTCAGTTTGCTGGATGATGATGTGTCCACCACACTTGAGCCAAATTTTTTCACCGAGTGCCTGCTGTAACTCTTCCTCTACACCATAAGCCTTAAAAAGAGCAGTATCTTCATTGTAAAGCGTTATTCGATCCAGCATGTCTGGCATGACAGAGGTAACATAATCAACTGTTTCTTTATAGCTGGATTGTGAATCAATTAAAAGTTGTTTAACTTCCTTAGTAAGCATATCGCGCACAATCCGATTCGTGAAACTCGCGTCTCTGCTAATCAAACTGGGTGCGGTTTTTCGTCTGGCCCGTTCGCGTACTTGTTTCCATTGATTGATAAGGGATCGGATTTCTGTGGCAAATTCCTCTTCGCTCAGACCTTCAGCAGCGGTTCGAATAATAAAACCACCCTCAACATCAGCTTTCAAGTTTTGTGCTAAGTCACGTAATCGGTCACGCTCACTTTCAGATTCAAGCCGGCGCGAAACCCCAATGGTGGATGAATTCGGCATGTAGACAACATAACGTCCGGGGAGCGTAATGTTGCTTGTAACACGTGCCCCTTTACTTCCAATAGGTTCCTTACCGACTTGTACAAGAAGTTCCTGATTTTTAGAAATGAGGTCCGTTATCAGAAACGGAAATCCTCTGCCGCCACGCGACTTATTTGATGGTGTCGTTTGTAAATCTAAGGTTGGTAACCCATCATCTGGTTTTCCGTTCTCAGCACTTCTGTTATATTTGAGGTCTGAAATGTGCAGGAAAGCATGTCGGTCTAAACCGATATCAACAAAAGCTACCTGCATACCCGGCAACACATTTTCAACACGTCCTTTATACAGATTGTTTAAGACAGGTTTTACCGCTTTTCGCTCAATTTGAATTTCATTTAATATTCCTTTTTCAAGGATTGCACAACGTGTTTCGTACTCATCGTCCGAAATAAGTATCTCCTTCTCCATTATTAGTGTTTCCTCCTATCATGCCTTTCGTAAAGGCATCTCGGTAGTTAATTCAATCATCTCAAAAAGCGGCAGTTTTGTAAAAGAATGACACGACAATCCAATTTCAGTGAAATTGTGGGTTTAATAAAATATTTTGAACCCTTAAGGCAGTAGTATTACTACATGTTATGATAAGAGGTAAAATAAATTACTATAGTCTTTAATACCATTTAAAAGATCTGTTCAGGTTAGGTTTAATATGGTCGAATAACTATCCGTTCCGCGGTGTTAATGTCACCACTGGCGTTATGAGTTCTCCCATTGAAATACCGCCATGTTGGAACCCACCCTGAAACTGCCGCTTATATTTATAAAAGTCATTTGGATAGACGAAATAATAGTCGTCTTTAGCGAGAATATAATCCTTGCTTGTGCTTTCGGCAGGTAACTGATATTCCCGCGGGGTACGAATATGCACAGCTTGGTTTTCATCGCATGCTAAATTGTTCCCAATTTTAAAACGGAGGCTTGTGCTCGTGTCGCGATTGCCATAAGCACGGGTAGCCCGGTTACAAAACTCCGAACCGTGGTCAGCGGTAAGCACAACGTGAACGCCTTGTTCGGCTATAAGGCGCAAAATATCGTACAGTGCTGAATGTGCAAACCAAGACCGGGCTACTGCGCGAAAAGCAGGTTCATCTGGTGCAAGTTGTTGCAGAACTTCTGATTGTGAACGTTGGTGTGTCAATATGTCAATGAAGTTAACAACTAATGCAGATAAACTAACCCGTGTAGCCGCAGCAACACGTTTTTTATATTCATTTCCTCCACGTAAATCAAAAATCTTGAAATATTGGACTCCAGGTTTGATCCTGATTCCGTTTCTTTTTAGGTATTCTTCAAGCAGTTGCCGTTCGAACTGGTTTGTGCTGCCGCCATCTTCCGATTTCTCCTGCCAATACTGTGGAAAGTCTCTTGCTAATTCTGCCGGAAACATACCGCTAAAGAGGGCATTCCGAGAGTACATCGTCGCACTTGGCAAGATGGAAAAACTATACTTCCGATCTATTGAGAAATAGGGATACAACAGTGACTCTACTGCCATCCAATGATCGAGTCGGAAACAGTCTACAACAATAAAGTAGACAGGGGTTTTCGCTTGAAGCAATGGCATCACATGCTGGTCTAATACATCAACTGATAAAGGCGGTCTGTCTTGGCTTCCGTTAACCCATTCGGGATAATTGGCTTGCACAAAATCAGAAAATTCAGTATTGCACTCTTTTTTTTGTTCAAAGTGCGTTTCTTCTAAACCTTGTTCTGCCAACTGATCGGAAAGCATATCCCATTCTAATAATTTAACATAGATGTCGATCCAGTCTTGCCAACCTGGCTGTGATGCCTTTAGTGCGTTAATCGTATTAAAGTCATTGGTGTAGCGACCCGGTATTTGGGTCTTCACAATTTGTTGTTGTTCAAGTACCCGTTTGAGGGTAGAAGCGATCTGTGCGACACCAATTGGCTTTACTAAAAAGTCCGTCACCTGTTTTCCGAGGGCGACATCAACAAATTTTTCATCACTGGACTGTGTCACGAGAATAACGGGGATTTGCGCATTAATAGTCCGAATTATATCTAAAGTTGCCATCCCATCTTTTCCGGGCATCACTTGGTCAAGCAGGATCGCATCGTACTGCGCATCGGTCTGTTTTAAGAGTTCGATCCCATCTTCACCGTTAGTAGCAGGGGTGACATCATATCCGCGAGTCTCCAAAAAACGTCTGTGCGGCAGTAATGCCTCAATTTCATCATCTATCCATAGAATTTTGTGCAATTTATTTGGCATATCTGTTCCTTTGAAACTCGCTAAGAAGTATTACACGGTAACCGAATTTCAAATGTTGTCCCATCTGAGCTGCTTTCGACTAAACGGATACTCCCGTGATGATAATCTCTAACAATTCGTTGGATGATTGTCAATCCAAGTCCCCATCCGTGTGTTTTCGTTGTCATACCTGGTTCAAAAATTGTGCGTTGGTTTTCGCTTGGAATACCGCTGCCATTGTCTGAATATCTAACGACAACCTGTTTTTGGCGATCATCATAAAGTGGTTCAATTTCAATATGCCCTATCTCTTTCTGCATGGCATCTAATGAATTCCGAATTAGGTTTTCAAAAACCCACTGCAACAAATGTGCATTCGCAGAAATTGTAGGGACTTCATGAGGTGTAACACTTATATCAATGTTTCGACTGATTTGAGGTAGCCGCTTCTCAAAATATGTGAGCACCTCCGCAAGAACCTCTTCAAGATTGACTTCGCTTTTGGTTGGTTCTGTCCCTATCATTCCGAACCGAGTGGTTGTTTTCTGCAGCCGTTTTAAGTCGCTCTGCATGTTTGTTGAAAGTTCAGCGAGGACTTCATCTTCAGTCTCCTGGCTCCGTTCATCTAACAGCTCAGTCCATGCTAACAAAGCAGAAATGGGAGTGCCGAGTTGATGCGCTGTCTCTTTTGCCAATCCACCCCAAATTGCCGCATGTTCATAAGATTTTATCCGCCGATAGATAAGAATAGAACCGAACGCGAAAAACGGCAAAACAATAGATAACACAATAGGCGTTATTAATAACCCATAAAACGATTTTATTTCATAATAAAAGTAACCTTCTTGCCACGCGGGGTTTGTTTGAAGTGCAGCGAACGCCGGGGTATTTTGAACAAAGATTTGTGCGCGTTCTTTCTGCTCCGGTGTCGCATTCTCAGCGGTGAAGAGGTCTTCCCACATCTGCCATTTCTGCGGCGTCTTTTCAGTATCTGTAATCGCGAAGGGCATTTGTGCCATCTCACTTGTTGCTGCATCTCCGTAGTAAAAATATCCTGTAATTTGCCTATCTTCTTTAAGGAACGGTATTTTTCGCCGCTGATTTTTGCTTTTCATCCGTTCCAATGTTGACGTTAGCAATGCCTGCTCATCTTGTGTTAACGAAACAGTGTCGGTTTCGTTGACTTTTTCATCTAATTTAGTGTCAATTCCTTGCGATATTTCCACATTTCCATCGGCATCCGTGATAATAAAGGAAAACCTTCGCGATCGTCCCTCTGCATCAAGTTCTTGTTTCATTACCCTTAGCAGCTGTCCTTGTAGTTCGCGGTCTTCAATACTGGGCAATTCGGCGGCAAGGTTTATAAAGATTTCTATCTGAGCCTCTATATCAGCGTTCAAATGAGAAATTTGACGCGTATAATACGCAAACACAAAAATCAATATGCAGACACCGACACCGAAATAGATGAGCATTAACCCGCCAGTCGGGTAAGTAGATGTTGGACTACGATTCCACCTCGCCATAATACCCTCTGGACAAAATTTAGACACTTAAAATATAGGCATATTAATATTATATCTTATATGATTTGATTTTTCAAGTGAGTTTGCAAGACGAGTGTCTAAAGTTTTAGTAATTGGCTGAATTTTGGATTGAGTTTAATGGAATAAACACAATTCTGATGTTGAAATAGAGGTAAATTTCCGAAATTTCAGCATTTTCTTGACATATCAACCTTCAAACTGTTAAAATTCATTTTATAAAATACACATAATGAATTAAAAGGAAAAGAGATGAAAAGACCAAACATTTTGCATCAAATATACCAGACATTCAGTATAGTCAACACATTTTATTTTCCGCAATTCTGATTTTAATTTCTTTCGTTTATATCTCTTGTGGCAATCCGTTAACGCCAGTAGATAGTGAAGAGGAAGGACGGGTGAAATCTGCGCTGAAAGACCGTTCATTTCGGCAATTTGCGCCTTCTAAAGAAGCAATGAAACGCAAAGGAGTTATCCTTGATTTCTTTGATAGCGAAAGCCAAATAATCAGTCTTTGGGCACAATATGCTGAAGGTGAAACTGCGTTGAAAGAATGGGAAATTTTCGCAAAAGATTATCGCGTAGAAAAAGCGGGTTCGGAATATAGGCTTTATTTTACCACGCCGCATTCACATCAGATACTGCCTAACGAATGCGACAATTGCATTGAAACGGCTGGTATCTCTATTTCCATCCGAAACCTATTTGATAATGAGAAGATTGAGTTTAAGTTGAATGATGGAGATGACATTTTACCTTCACCCTTTCCCGTTTTCAAATCGTGGACACGGTTCAATGAGGATGAATATTTTGATTGAAATGTCTGTCGTGTGTCTCGCTAAACTGTAAAGATGTTCATCCAAAGACCACTAATTTTTACGCGAGCTGTGGTTGATAATAAATTTTTAGGAAGTGTGACAATACTGAATTAAATAAACACCTTGACAAATTGTGTTGTTTTTGCGTAAAATTCCGTTATAACTACAAACGCTAACCACATCTAAGACTAAGGAGCTAAACATGCTTACTCAGGATCAGGTAGACTTTTACAATGAGAACGGCTATCTCAAGGTAGACCAGCTTTTCACACCAGAGGAAACTGAAGAGCTGGCATCTGAAATGGTGCAGATCATAAACAATTGGGGACAGGAAACAATCGGCTGGCCCGGACCGTGGCGGACCAAATACCTCAAAGAGGAAGACCAGCAGACCACAAAGGCAGTTTTTATGCACAACCCACACTTCTATTCTGCTACGTGGGGAAGAGTGATTTTCCACGAGCGTTTAACAGGGGCCGTGCGTTCACTCATCGGTGACACTGTGCAGTGGCACCATACTGTGTTGCATGCAAAGCCGCCCGAAAAAGGTACGCCATTTCCCATGCACCAAGACTATCCGTTTTACCCGCATGATGGGCTTGATTTTGTTGATTGCCTCGTCCATCTTGACGATGCACCATTTGAAAGCGGAGCATTAAGGGTTGTCCCAGGAAGTCATAAAGAGGGGCCTCGCGAACATATCACAGGAGAAGGCACTGCCCCGCATTTGCCGACAGATAAATTCCACCCCGATTTTATTGACTCCATTCCGGTTCCAGCAAAAGCTGGGGATGTCATCTTCTTTAGTTATTGCCTCATCCATTGGTCTGAAGTCAATCGAACAGGCCAGTGGCGGAAGGCAGTTCGATTTGGATACCATACACCGGAGATGCGTCCAGTCGGTCGAGACCCAAAAGAGCCTTATAACAACATTATGGCTGGCGGTTTCAAAGTCAATCCTTCTGCAGGTGACGTACTTGCATAATAAAATTCTTATTGAAATATCAGTTGGTATTTCAGACATTTTACCGTATTACAATCGTATTAAGCATCGGGTTAGTTTGCTTATAAACTGACCCTAAATCTATCAGCGCCCATGAAGTCAAGATTGTATATTATAGTGAACTTTGAAATTGTTGGGACACTTTGATAAACTTGTTTGGGAACATAGCAGACAATAGAAGTTGTCCCACACCCTATTAGGTTGGGTTTCCGATGGGACGCAACCTAATAGGGTGCGGTACAGAAGTGTCCCATTAATTGTAAGTTTTACTATAGAATGATGAATTGGTGCTGAAAGGAGGATATATGTCTTTATGTAAAAAAAACCCAAATTTTCTTAAAAAGAATCAGGAAATCTTATTAAAACGCCTATTTTTGCTTTGTTTGATAAGTATGTGCTCTGTTTTTGTAGCAAACGCACTCAGTCAGGAAACTTCTCCATCTGATGCGGATTCGTCTCTCGCTGAAAAGGTATTTGAAAAATATCAAACATTTCTTTTGCGCGAAGATATCTATGCGCTACTCCCAATAATTCTTGAAGAAATCAAAAAGCCAGAAAATCAAAAATTATTAGTGCCAGCAACTATTAATTTAGTTGTTGATAAGCCAGATCTACTCAAAACATTTGTGCCTGATATAGATGATGAATTCATCACTTTATTAAATGAGGATGCGGAAATACAAACATTTCTAAGGGATGCCGATGTCCAAGCTTTACTTCAGAATCCAGAAGCGATTGACAGACTCGCAGCACTAATTGAGATGAGCCAAATTCCTCTTGTAGAGAGCATTTTTGGAAAGTATACAGAATTTTTTCAACGAGAAGATATTATGCAGCTGCTTCCCAACGTCCTTGTGCAGTTCAAGGACCCTGATAATCAGGCACTTCTGCAACCAAACACATTAACACTTGCAGTTGAAAATCCTGACCATCTACAGGAAGTATTACCGCAAATAAATGATGCGTTTATTACACTTCTTAAAGAGGATACTGAGGTTAAAGCGCTAATTAACGATCCTGATTTCCAACAATTGCTGCAAGCCCCAGCAGTAATTGATGAACTTGCTGCGTTACTGAATATTAAAGTGATTGTTAGCATAGTTCCTGCATCAGTTGAATCACCGCAAGTCGGAGAACAACTTGTCATTACTGTTGATATTACTAACGGTTTTGGTGTTGCCGGTTATCAGGGAACAGTCCAGTTTGACTCAACTGCGCTCCGATATGTTTCATTGACGCACGGGGACTATCTTTCCGGTCAAGTGATTCCTATTTCTACAAAAGCTACGGAAAATCAAGTCTCTTTTGCCCGAACTGCTGTTGACACTACAGCAAGTACGGCAGAAGGTGCCCTTGTCACAATAACTTTTGATGTTCTTGATGCCAAAGCATCAGCACTAATCTTATCTGATGTGATAATTGGGGGGTTCAGTGGTACTTCTTTTTCTGTTACGCTTGAAAACGCAGAAATCCTTGAACCACCAAAACCGTGGGATGTCAACAATGATGGATTCGTAAATATCTTGGATTTAACTTTTGTAGCATCTCATTTTGGCAAAGAAGATGCACCGCCCGCATCAGATGTTAATGGGGACGGAAGGGTAAATATCTTAGATTTAACGCTTGTTGCCAGCCATTTCGGTGAATAACATAACCCAAGTTGTTACTTATGTAGCACAATCTGTATGAAGTTTAAGAAAATAAATCGGTAATTTGGCGAGGTTAGGAAATCTCGCCCAGCAGGGGAGTACACCTGCCTCGTACGGATAGAAAATTACCAAATTAATAAATTAATCTTCATACAGATTGTGCTATTCGTCCGCAAACTGACAGTTTGCTCTACAATAAAGCGCGCCTACCATCTACAGTGAAGATTATGACATCATCTGCTGCATCTTTTCTGCGACCCAATCTACTGCAACATCAATCATAACCTGCCCTTTCTCTGATGTGGCAAGTTTCGCCTGATGGTGATATTCACGGTCAGATTTTGCCTGTCCTTCATTTGAGATAGTGAGTTTCGCGCTGTCGTAATCTACGCCATTCCAATCGACGTTTTCAGCAAAAGCAGCGAGGGCAAACGCCGTCTCAAACTCTGCTGCGTGTCCCGGACAGACTCCTGATTCCATCTGCTCTTTGACTAACTCGCTCGTATACGCTTCCCAATAGGAATGAAATGCAATGTTAATGCCGAGTTTCTCACGGTAACCATCCAATCGCTGATGCACCGGCCCTGCATTGCCTGCATGTCCGTTGACAATTAGAATATTGTCAATACCGTGTCGGCGCATGCTATCCGCGACATCGTATAGCACCTCACCAAAAACTTCTGCACGCAGCGTGAGCGTTCCTTTGTGGTCCATCCAGTGTTCTGATACACCAATCGCCAATGGTGTTGTGACAATTACCTGTGGGAACAACTTTTCCGCTGCCAGTTTAGAAACATACACCGCGCTTTGCGTATCGTGATACATCGCCAAATGTTCGTTGTGTTGTTCTGTGCTGCCTGTGGGAATGATCGCACCTTTGAGCGTGCCAGCATCTATCGCTTCGCGGACATATCGCCGCTGATTTTCCCATAGTAACACTGATTTGATTTGAGACATTGTTTATCCTCCAAGTTGTTACGTAACATTGATAGCGCGCTTACAAAGCGCGTCTGCAAGAAAGTTTATGAGACAGGTTTTAATTCTTCCGTACTTCTTTGAGATGAAATATCGTTTCGGGATATGCTGTTTCCCTATTCTTTTCTGTCCGATTTAGCACAGGTCGTTTGTGTTGATTGACAATACGCATTCCTGCCATTTCAACAATAGTGGGATACATATCAAACTTATCATTTGCCACAACAAAGACATCGTAATCGTTAGCTAAAAACCGCTTACAGTTCTTGAATACTTCTGCTACACCGTAAACATAAGACTCCCTCGCCTCTCGCCCTCTCCCCCTAAACAGCGGACCAATTTCTAATTCATCTAACCTTTTGAAACCGAAGAGATCATAAGCATAAGCGTGCTGCTCATGGTAGTTAATAAGTCCAACATAAGGAGGACTTGTAAAGATGCCTTTAATTCGTTGTTTTTGAGCGATTTCTGCGAATTGTGGATTTTCCTTTCTTAACATTGTAAAGATGTCAATTGTCCGTGAATCACCAGTTAAGCAGTGTTGAAAGGTGTCTGTCTTTAACGAACTGAATTCTATCCATCGTTCTATGCTATCCTTGCTGTATCGTTCCCACCATCCCAAAATTGAAAAGAGCGGCTTGCACACTTTTCCATGCTTTCTGCAATAGTAGGTTGTTGTTACAGGTTTTCGTAAAGTTCCTAAATCGGCGTGTGTTGTGGCTCTGCAAGAGCGAATTGTTCGGCTCAAAATAAGCATCAGGGCGTTTTGTGCTGACGTATCCTCTACTTTGCGAATTTCGTTGTGAACAAAATCAACCTCTGCTTTGACTCCCGGAAGATACCACTGCTTCATAAAGCGAGCAGAATCAATTGGCATCTGGACATCAATTTGGTACTCGGCAACAAGTTGATGGTATGTCTCTAAAAAGGCGGTTTCCTTTTCAGCTCCGTACTGCTTCTGGTCTATTTCACCCATTCTGATTTGGCGTTTGAAGGATATAGGAAAATATTGATTGTTGAATTCTGTAAGGCTTTCAGCAAGTTTAGATTCAAATTCGGCTATTCCAGACTTGGCAACAAAATTTCTTAGTGCTGCCGTTATTTCTTGACCTTTCTCGTACAGATGAACAAAGTTGAACGTCCCCACCTTTGCATTGCTGATAAATGCATTAAATGCAGAAATATCAATACCGATTGCATGCATGCCGAGTTCGGTTGCCTGCACCAATGTGGTTCCACTACCGCAAAATGGATCAAGCACAACATCGCCGGGTTGGAAATAGACATCTTGCTTAAAATCGTCAATATGTGCATCTAAAAAATATTCTACTAATTGGGGAATAAATTTGCCTTTGTAGGGATGCAGCCGATGGACGTGCTTTGTTGTTTCTGCCTCTTTGATCTTTTCAAAAGACAGCGCCCAATTCAGGTCGTCACCGAGTTCATTTTTCCATCGTTTCTCTCGATTGTTTTGACCATAGTAATTTTCAAGGCTATCCAAGGGAATCAATGTTGTCCCATTTTCAAGTTTGGATTCAATCTGTCCATACTGAATCAAATAGGATATATTTGCGGTTGTAACGTTTTTATTGAGGTAATCTGATGCCCATTGGCTCGCTTGTTTGAGTGTCAGAAGCATTTCAAATCCCTTAGTGTGACAGCAGAATTGTTGTTGCAGAGTTTAGGTTCAGCAAAGGTAGTATACCATTCAAACATCTAATTGTCAAATCCTTCTACAAGAAAAGCAGCACCCTACTCTCATTCAATAGACCGCCAAGTAGGTGTCGGTCTCCCACTGGCTGACGCTCAAATGATAGTTGCGCCACTCCTCACGTTTGACCTGAATGTAGTAGTCGGCATATTCATTACCGAGCGCATTTTTGATAACTTCGTCTGCTTCAAGCGCATCTGCGGCTTCACTAAGTGTCGTAGGTAGAGAGTCAATACCGCGCCGCTGCAGTTCATCTTCTGGCACTTCGTAAAGGTTATCCACATTTTGTTCCCCAGGATCAATCTGATTTTCAATACCCTCCAAACCAGCGGCAAGTAGGACAGTCGCCGCGAGATAAGGATTTGATGCGCCATCCGCTAATCGGTTTTCAATCCGTCCGGGGGCAGGTGTCCGAATCATCTGCGTCCGATTGTTTCCGCCAAAAGTAACGAAAACGGGTGCCCATGATGCTCCGGAACGCGGTGCCCTCCGAACCAAACGTTTGTAACTATTCACAAGCGGATTTGTGACCGCTGTGACCGCTTTTGCATGTTTGAGAATACCACCCGTAAACCAATATGCAAGTTGAGATAAACCATTAGCATCATTCTCATCAAGGAATAGGTTGGTCTCATTGTTCTCATCCCAGAGACTCATGTGGAAATGTGCACCGTTGCCTGTCAGATTGGTAAAAGGCTTCGGCATAAACGTTGCCAACAATCCACTTTCTTCCGCAAGCGTTTTAACCATCCATTTGAAGAAGGTGTGTCGGTCTGCTGTAGTGAGCGCATCTGCATAAGTCCAGTTGACTTCAAACTGACAGGTGCCATCTTCATGATCGTTTGCATAGGGTTGCCATTCTAATTCCTGCATGTATTTTATTAACGTCGTCATCATATCAAGGTTGCGATATAACGCTTTTAGGTCGTAGCACGGCTTATCCAAGGTATCAAGTTTATCCCATGGAGTGTACTGACCATCTTCATCCCGCTTTAACAACATGAATTCCGCCTCAATGCCGACGTTGAAGACGTAGCCTTTCTGCCTTGCTTTTTCCAACTGCTGCCGCAGAATGGTTCTTGGACAATAGTGCCAAGATTTTTCCTCAACGAACATATTCCCCGCAACCCACGCTAAGTTTTTTCGCCACGGCACAATTGTGAGCGAATTAAAGTCAGGGATGCTTGCCATCTCTGGATCGTGAGGATATTGTCCTATCTCCCCTGCGGCAAACCCTCCGAAACCTGCCCCTTCTTTCGCCATATCCTCAAGATGTGTTACTGGAATAACCTTTGCCTTCGGTGCCCCGCTCATTTCTACAAAAGAGCAGAGAAAAAACTCAATACCACGCGCTTCCACTAAAGATTTAACCTGATCCAATGTCATAAAACCTATCCCTTGTTTGATCGAAATAATCCAGATTTAGACTTGTAATGCTAAGCAGAGTTGCTCTATCCTTACTACTTCCCTGCTATAGTAGATTTTAGAATTATTTTAACACTCTACACCGGCGAGGTTAGGAAACCTCGCCTACCGGAATTGGAGCGATGACGGTTAGGAAACCTCACCTACCAGCATCGGAGCGACGGCGGTTAGGAAGCCGAACCTACCGTGCATAACCCAAATTGCGTAAGTCCTGAATTTATGAAGTAGAGGCTAATAATTTCCACGCAGTGTTAAACTCACGATACTGTGATTATAGTTGAGAAAATCAAGTATCAGGTCTAATTCGTTGGTGCGGTTTTGCGTAAATTGATAGTCAGCATTCAGTGTCAAATAGGGGGTGAATTTCCAATTAACCTGGGTGTTGAATCCCCATTGTGTATCGCTTCGGTTTTCAGCATCTTCTATGATATTCCGGGTTTCATCCCGAATTTGTCTGCCTTCAAAACGCACCCAAACACGAGAAAACCGGAGGCGGATCCAGCGTTCTGTGTCAAATTTATAAAATGTATTCAACGCTGTTTCAGCACTTGCAAAGTTAAAAAAATTAACATTGGAACGATTGATTAAAAGGTTAATTTCTTCTTGGAAAACAAATCGGGCCGCTGCTGTTTGTAATAACTTTGCAGCACCGGAATGTCGCCAATCAATTCGGTTTTCACCGTCCTCAAGTCCGGTGACTCCTAAGATAAGGTTGTTCAAATTGGTTTGGTAACGCCCGTGCTCAATTCCGTATTCTACTTTTCCGATCATCTGTTTGAGCAATCCAAACTGAAAACGTGTAGTTGCTTTATGATTGGTAGAACCGATAAGTAAAAAATCTTCTCTCAGCTGGGCTGCATCGTCAAATCGGTGAATTCGGAGATTGTATTCTAACACACGTCCGAAACGTAGACCAATCTGCCGTTCAGTGTTGTCGTAAACGTTTAGCGTTCGTGTTAAACGTTGAAACCGATGGGAAGCTGCAAATTCGGGTAAATCTGTGAACGGGCGAAAACTTAATTCGGTTGAGAAAATATCAGTGAACGCATCAAATTCATTAAGTTTTCCTTCTGCCCCGATGTAGTTGTCATATTGTGGCGAGTATTGCAATTTGAGACGTAGTTTGTCCGCAATTGGTAGCTCCCCCTGTAAATTAACGCCAAAACGGTTAATAGTCCCTTCAAGTTGCGGACTTTCCTGTCCAGCGAGGCTGCTGGTGTAAGGATCAACACTCAATCCAAGTTCAATGTGATTGTTAAAGGTGTTGGAAAGGTGCGCGTCAATCGTTAGTTTTGCGGGATCAGTTTTAGGTGGTTCAGGTTCAAGTTGGAGTTCCTGCCCGAATTCGTTCTGAAATTGCGCAAAAATAGGTTTGAATTGTCCTGTTAATAGTAGGCTACAAATGAACACACCAATCCAAAAAGAGAATGTAAATTTCTTCACACACTAACTCCGTACAAATATTATTTTTGAAAGGATATTCAAAATGGTTCTTCTTTCCCATTTAGATAATATGTTATCAGACTATCAACATCTTTTCAAGTTAAAAACTTGGCTCATGTCAAGGCTAAATGCGAAACTGCCCGTAGCGGCGGGGTTTCCTAACTACACCTACCGGGTTAGGGTATATCCCCAAGATGATCCACACAAAATTCATTTGTAATGAAAACAGACGTATGCTAAAATAATTCCAATGTAGCGTTATATCGTATACGGAGGAGAAAGATGAATTACGCAGAACTGCCGCTCCCACAACGTCAGAGAGACGAAATTCATCGGATTTTATCGGGCATATCTGATAGAGACGGAATCGTAGATAAAGACTCTATTTTGCGAAGTATACAAGAACTCGCCACTGACGATGCAGATATCCAAGCCTGTTTTGCTGACATCGTTATCCCGTTGTTAGAAACGTGTCTAAATTCCCCTAACCCTGAAGCTGCTTTAAATAATTTCTCACGTTTCGCACTCGTAACGTTTAGTCGCAAGTGGGTTTATGAACTTTTGCGGGACGCACCGTTTCTGATGCAGACTGTCATACTTAGTTTCAGCGCTTCTTCATATCTATCCGATATTCTGATTCGCAACCCGATCTACTTTTACGACATCATTGATGCAAACGTTATGGATACCCCCAAAACGCGGGAACGTATGTTCGGTGAACTTGCCATGACACTTGGCAGATATAGAGATGTTGATCAGAAACTTCGGATCATTCGGCGATATAAACGACGTGAAAGTCTCCGCATTGCACTACGCGACTTGCTCCAGGTTGCAGCCGTTGAAACCACAACCCTGGAGATGAGTAATTTGGCGGAAGCAACGTTACAACACTGCTATGAAATTGGTTGTGATCAGGTGATAATGCCGAAGTTTGGTACTCCGCTTAATGAAGAAGGCACAGCTCCTTGCCGTTTTGCTGTTATCGGCATGGGGAAATTTGGGGGATATGAACTCAACTTTAGCTCGGATATAGACCTAATCTTTGTTTATTCAGATGAAGGGCAAACCGATAAAGGCTTCGATAATAGCGAATATTACGCACGGCTATGTGAGTTTTTAATTAAGGCGATGAGCGAGGTAACAGCGGAAGGCTATGTGTTTCGTGTGGATATTCGTTTGCGTCCAGAGAGCAGCGCAGGGGTTATCATCCGTTCTATGGAAAGTTATGAAAGTTATTACGAAGGTTGGGGGGATTTATGGGAACGCCAAGCGTTAATAAAAGCACGCCCTGTCGCGGGAGATATGGCATTTGGAGATGAATTCAACCGCATGATTCAGCCATTTGTATATCAACGCTACTTAGATGGTGTCACACTCAACGAAATTAAGGTTGACATTCGCAATACAAAAGCCCGTATAGAGGAACGACTCATGGGGGAAAAGGCAGACCTTGAAAAGCATGTAAAACTGGGTCCGGGTGGCATTCGGGATGTTGAATTTACCGTCCAGTGCTTGCAGATGATACATGGTGGGCAGAGAAAGTCACTATGTTCACAGAATACGTTGGAGACACTTGAAGCGTTAAAGGCTAACGAGCTGTTGGCAGCAGAAGATGCTGACGCATTGTCAGAAGCGTATCGATTTTTACGAAGGGTTGAAAACAGTATCCAAATTGAAGCAGACCAACAACGTTATTCAGTTCCAGCAAAAGCGGAGGAAGAAATTCAGCTTGCCAGACGTTTGAGATACTATGACGCACCGCTTGATACATTTCGGCAAGATTACCGAACCCATAAAGCACACGTCCGTGAAATTTTTGAAAAAGTGATGGATGTCCGCGAACCGGATCAGTTAGATATAGCGGTGCTGCTTAGCCAAGATGCCCCTGAAGAGATACAAGAGCAATTGGGTAAGTTCGGTTTTGAAAATGTGCGCGAAGCACATCGCTTACTCAGACAACTTGCTAACGGTACTGATGGACAGCAGTTTTCCCCCGCAGTCAGACGGACTTTTTTCAAACTTGCACCAACTCTCTTGAAATGTTTGAGTGCAGCCCCCGATCCAGATATGGCACTTCGCTATTTTGATGCGTTTGCCGCGAAGGTCGGTGCACGCAGCAGCTACTATACGATGTTTATGGAAAGACAAGGGGCACTTGAAGCACTTATAAGTGTTTGCGGTTCAAGCCTTTACTTGGCGGATTTGTTGATTGCAAGCCCTGAATTGTTTGATCTGTTGACAGTACCGACTTTTACCGAATCCCCAAAGACACTCGCCCAAAAACAGAAAGAGGTTTTAGAACTCCTTGCGGATACACCTGAGGTTCACAGGCTTAGGGCACTTAGACGTTACAAAAACGATGAGATTTGGCGGATCGCCTTGCGAAACATTCTCGGCAATGCTGACCTCCCTACAACGACCGAAGAACTCTCCGATTTAGCCGAAGCAATCCTGCAAGCCATCTATCCACAGATTGACGCTCAGTTACGCGAAGAACACGGCATCCCGATGAGCGATGATGGAGGACCTGTGACGTTTGCCATCATCGCGATGGGCAAATTTGGAGGATGTGAACTCAATTTCAGCTCAGATTTAGATGTGATGTGTGTGTATACAGCAGACGGTAAGACACCTCAAGGGATGCCAAATTCGGAATACTTCTCAATCCTCGGCTTAGAGTTGGTAAAGCAGCTTAGTGGGGATCACAGCATGAGTATTTATGAACTTGATCTGCGGCTCCGTCCCTACGGCACAGGGGGTGCGATAGCATTGCCGCTGGCGGGATATCAGAATTACTATGACAACACCGCAGAAATCTGGGAACGGCAAGCACTCACGCGCGCGCGGGTAATAGCAGGTGATATAAAAGGGGTAGGCAACCAATTTATGGAAATTGCACACGCCTTTTGCTATAAGCAACCACTCACCGCTGAAAATGTTGATGAGATCGTGCGAACACGCCAACGGAAAGAAGCACAAGCCACCCGAAAAACAAAACCACGACGTAGACGGGGTGGTAGAGCTCAGAAACCTGCTGCTAATGTAAAATCAGGATATGGCGGACTTGTTGATATTGAATTCGCTGTGCAGACGCTGCAACTTATCCATGGGACTGGGGAAACTTCTGTCCGTGTCCCTAATACACTCCTCGCAATTGACAGATTGCACGCTATGGGTGTTCTGACAGAAGCGCAGCGCATCGGATTATCGGACGCGTACAAATTCCTTCGGCGCGTCGAAAATGCGTTACGGATTGTTCATGATCGCGCGTTGGATGCCCTACCCACAAATCGCGCAGAATTGACACAATTGGCACGGCGGCTCGGATACACTGAAACTGAGGGGACACCTATAGTGGAGGCGTTTTTGCAGGACTATGGAAAGTGGACAGAGAAAACCCGTGCGCTTTTCAATGAACTTCTTGTTAATTAACGTGAGTTTGGCCCAAGTCTTTGTAGCGCAAACTGTTAGTAAATCAACGGGGCCAATGCCATTGGGCGAATACGCGTATGGTATTCGCCATGATTCCCCGCCTCACCAGCAAGGAGGTGCACCTGCCTCGTGCGGACCGAATTAATAAATTAATTTTCATTCAAGTGGGAATGCGTCTGTCCTGTCTATTTAGAATTTTATCATAGATTATGCCGTTACGTCAATTTTCTTATTTCTCCCAGAGGTATTCTGTAATTATTTATACGGTAAATAAAAAATTGTTGACAAAAAACATGAAATGTTGTATAATAACTAAAAATGTGAAATTACTTATAAAGTGATTGACATTTTTGGTAAAGTTATGTATACTTTACAAGAAGGTGTAATAGATGCACAAGATGCATGTGTTGCCCCTGGGCACGCTTCACCCCTCCCCCGCGAGGGGGGCGCGTCGACAGTGGTGTTGACTTTATCCACTATCAACGCGTAGCCATGCCATAATGCAACTATGACAAGGCTGGTTTTCATTGTAGCACAAGTATCACGCTTGCTGCTATAGAAATATGAAAACCAGCGCGCCCGAAGGAAACCGTTGACAGCAGCTTTCCATTTTCCTGCCAACTTCTCCTTTCGGGACTGTCAAAATCAAAACAGACCGGTGGAAGTTAGATACATTGCACAGTAAAACGTGTAACGGAATCTATTACTTATACTTCCACAAATCAAAACGATTAAGGAGATTTTAAATGTTATTTTTGAGAAATGTGATAGACAATAACCGAGTTCTAACTTCAATCCTTGTGATCAGTTTCTGTTTATTTTTCGGTTTACATCATGCTTTTGCGCTTGGTAAAGTCATTTCTGGGGGCTTAACCGCTTTATCGATAATCGGACTTATCAAGTCGGCGATAAAGAGTTTGGACGAACAGATTGAAATAAAGGAGGCTGAAGTTCTTTGGTTAGGTAAGCTCAAAGAAGAGTGGTGGAAGGAGTATAAAAGAAGGGAGGTTACAAGGAAGCGATGGGTACGAGAAGTTAAAGCAGCGCAGACAGCTTATGATCAAGCCGTAACTAATTATAATTCTGCGGTGTCGGCAGAAAAGGCTGCTGGATCCGCTTATCGGGCTGCTAAGCGCCATGCTGCTGCGGCACTAAGAGATTATCTGAATCATATCCGATGGTGTTCTGAGTGTAGCCCGGTTTTATGTCCGACAGGATCTCAGTTAAAGGAGACGTGGCTATCCGCGGCAAGAGCCGAAAAAGAGGCGAAGCAGGCTTGGGACGAAGCAAAGACTAATTTAAGTGCTGCGGAAGCAGCGAAAAAAGCTGCGTATGAGAGATTATACGAAGCCAAGGGGAATTTAGGTCGTGCGACGACGGCGTCTAATAATGCATTAAAGCAGTGGCGTGCTATTGGTAAAGCACATGCCGAAGCAGCTGGCGAACTTAGCGATCTGATAGAAGAAAAAGAACTTCAATTAGAGAAGCTGAAGGAAGCTATGAAACAGCTCAATAACGCGAAACAACAGCTTGACATTGCAGAACAGGATTATCCTGACGAGTGGGCAGAAATTATGAGTGATCCTGATTTGCGGCAGGCTGTTGAAGAGATTCGGAGTTATTAGATTCATTCACGGTGGCTCTTGAAAGGAAAGGGTCACCTTTTCTGTAGGAGCGATCTCCGTCTTGCGACACACCTCACGGCGAGTCGGGACTCGGAGTTCTCTCCTACGCGATAAGGAGCATAAAAATGAAACGTATCGTTTTCACAGGGATCGGGATTATCATGTTGGCATTCTTCTGCGTCATGCTATTTCTGCGTCTTGACAGAGACGTTGAAGTTCCGGTAGATATTTCTACCCAAAACGCGGATACCGAAGTTCCGAATTTCAATTCGCTCAAGAAGCCTAACGTTCCTAAGGGGTGGTCAGAAGAAGAGTGGGAAAAAAAGTTTAATGCGGAACTGGCGAAAGAGGCCGCACTTGAGGCCGCACTTGAAGAACAAGAGTTTTATGATCAAATAGAGAGCAGATTGGCGGATAAACGTTCAAAGTTTTCGGATGCGGATTTAGCGGAAATAGAATCCATGTTATCCAAATTTGAATCTTTAGAGAGTATGTCTGAATCAGATATTATTGATACACTTTTTAGTTTTTATCCTGAGATCTATCGTAATGAGGATCAGCGTCAGCTTTTGCTTGAATTTTATAGAGGTTACGATGAAGTTTGGGAAAATAAAATAACTAAAGATCAAAAGTTGCAATTTGTGGTGTATAACACTCAGGAGTTTATATCTGATGAAAGGGAATGGGAGATAGAACGTGCAGAACAGATGCAGATCAGTCAAGAGTTATTAAGATCTGACCCCGATCTCTATTTCGATATACAGGAGGCAGAGTATGCTGATACTATACGTGGATTAGAAGAGTCCCTTAGAGAAGCAGAGGAAGAGGGCGACACGGAAATGGCTGAAAGACATCGTTATCATTTATCAGTAATCCGTGAGGGCACGGAAAATCAAGATTATTACAGAAAATTAACTACCAGTATTATTAAGGGAAGGTCGGAGGACATCTTATTACTCGATCATCCGGACAGTCATCTTCATGAACAGGGGCGTGAGCGGGCGCGTGAGTGGGTAAATGAGATGTTAAATGAGTTGGTAGAGGAAATGTTAGATGAACTGCCATCAGATGAGTTCTCTGCTGATTCGGATATAGCCCCCGCGCCCTCCGTATCCGAGAAGCCATCTGTTTCGGCTGCGTCTGTATCGGATTTTGAACCGTTGCTGAAGGGGGTAGGCGAAAAGTATCTTGATGTTGTTCTGTCCAGGTATCTCTCCGAAGAAGAGTTTGCTAAGCATTATTCACCTGAATATGATAAGGAAACGCTGAAGTCTCGGACGCGAGAGATGCAGAAAACGCTTGTTTCGGAAATCCGTAAAGTGATGCGGAATATGAACGATGTATCGGAGACAACGAAACGTGAACGGGTCAAAGCGTTTGTCATGAAAAATTACGATAAAGAGTTCGCGGCGGCGGTGCTGCGGCAGTTGAATGCTGACGACAAATAACTGTTCGTCTTTGGACACTCCAACTTTATATCACAGGCAGGTATCCTTTTTTATGGGGACCTGCCTGTCTCTTTTTAAGTTATACCGAATTAACAGGATTTATTTGTTTTATTGGAGACAGGCAGCATACACCAAATCAACGGTATGAATCATGCAGCATCATGTAGAATACCACACGCGTATTCTACCACGCGTATGCTACCAATGGCATTCCCCATGTTCCACAAATGCACAAACTAAATGAAGATTAATTTATTAATTCGGTAATTTTCTATCCGTACGAGGCAGACGTACTCCCCCGCTGGCGAGGCGGGGAATCATGGCGAATACCATACGCGTATTCGCCCAATGGCATTCATACCGTTGATTTCTTCCGAACCTCGCCAAATTACCGAAATATTTTCTTAATCTTCATACAGTTTGTGCTACAATGTGTTTTTATCAAACTCACGTTGTCAATTAAGCTATACGGTATACGCAGTCCAGTTATGGACACTACCCCTCTGAACGGAGTTGGATAAGTTTATTCACAGCATGGATATACGCCTTAGCACTTGCCTCAATAATATCCGTACTCGCACCGTGTCCTGTGATGACATGCCCATTGTCCTGTACCTTCAGCGTAACCTCACCGATGGCATCTTCGCCTTCCGTTACCGAACGTATTTGATAATCAATTAAGTTCAGTTTAATTTTGACAATCTGGTTAATTGCCTTAAAGGCTGCGTCAACAGGCCCATCACCCGTGGAAGCATTTTCAACGATCCCTTCCTCTGTGCGGATACCAACGGTGGTTGTTGGTGAAATCTTTGTCCCACTGACAACTTGGATGTAGTCAAGTTCAAAGGTAGCTGGCACGGTACGAATCTCATCGCTCATGATTGCTTCAAGGTCAGCATCATGAACAGCTTTTTTCTTATCTGCAACGCGGAGGAATCTTTCATAAACCTTCTCTAACTGCTCTGAATCCAGTTCATATCCGAGTTCACTCAATCGATGTTTCAAGGCGTTACGTCCAGAACGTGGACTGAGAATTATCTGGCTCGTTTGCCAACCGATTTCTTTCGGGTCAATGATTTCAAAAGTCACACGTGACTTAATAATGCCATCTTGATGGATTCCTGAACTATGTGCAAAAGCGTTTTCTCCGACAATCGCTTTATTCGGTTGCACCGGAATACCCATTGTGCGACTCACACGTCTGCTGATAGGAACGATCTCTTTAGCATTAATATCTGTGTAATACGCTTTAAAGTAATCGCGTCGGGTTCGGATTGCCATGACGACTTCCTCAAGCGAGGTATTTCCAGCACGTTCACCAAGCCCATTGATAGTGCATTCCACCTGCCGTGCGCCTTGCTCTATGGCTATAAGACTGTTTGCTACTGCCAACCCTAAATCGTTATGGCAATGAACACTTATGACAGCGTCATCAATATTTGAGACATTTTCCTTGATGCCTGCAATAAGACCACCGAATTCAGCAGGCACTGTCCATCCGACAGTTTCAGGGATATTGACAACATTTGCCCCTGCAGCGATTGTGGCTTCAACTACCTCGTACAGATATGCCAATTCCGTTCTGCCTGCATCCATCGGTGAAAACTCAACGGTTGCATCGGGGTGATCTGTACACAAGCTTTTTGCATAAGCAACCGCATCTACCGCCATTTCAAGGGTTCTCTCTGGCGTTGTGCGGGTGATACGTTCCATGTGAATAGTTGATGTGCCAACAAATGTATGAATACGTGCGCGAGGAGCATCTTGAATCGCTTTCCACGCCGCCGTTATATCCTTTTCAACAACGCGGGAAAGGGCGCAAATCTCGGGTCCCTCTACTTCATTAGCGATCCGTTCAACAGCATCAAAATCACCCGGTGACGAAATTGGAAAACCAGCTTCAATGACATCAACATTTAATTTAGCGAGGTGCTTGGCAATCTCCAATTTTTCTTCTATGCCGAGAGCGGCTCCGGGAGTTTGCTCCGCATCTCGGAGTGTTGTATCAAAAATATAAACCTTTTCTTGGTGAGTTTCAAAATCGTCCACGGTTATTTCCTCCAAATAGGTACCCGTCATTGTAAGTTAAATCACCTTACAATGAAATTTATTAGAATTCACTTGTCACTTATATTTCACGTCCGACAGCGATTGCAATCGGTTTTAGTTCTTGCATGAGTGTCTCAAATTGATCAGGAAACAGAGACTGCGCGCCATCACCTGTCATTGAGTTATCAGGGTCATGATGTACTTCCAATAACAGCCCATCTGCTCCTGATGCCACGGATGCTTTTGTCATGTCACACACCAAACTGCGGATGCCGGTACCGTGGCTCGGGTCGACGACGATGGGTAAATGGCTTAATTCGTGAACAACGGGAACTGCGTTGAGATCCAGTGTGTTACGTGTGTGGGTTTCAAAAGTACGGATTCCTCGTTCACATAGGATTACATCCGGATTCCCTTCGGAAAGAATGTATTCCGCTGCAAGCAACCATTCTTCAATCGTAGAAGCCATCCCACGTTTCAGAATAACAGGCTTACGCGCACGACCCACTTCGCGTAGCAGATAAAAGTTTGTCATATTCCGTGTGCCGAGTTGAAATATGTCCGTATATTCTCCGACAAGTTCAACTTCATCGGGTGTCATAACTTCTGTAACGATACCCAAGCCTGTTTCCTCTTTGGCTGTGACCAGCATTTCCAAGGCATCTGTTCCGAAGCCTTGGAAACTATAGGGACCTGTGCGAGGTTTAAACGCACCGCCTCTAATAAAACCGGCTCCCGCTTTTTTCACCTGTTTTGCAATGGTTACAATCTGTTCAGTGCTTTCAACTGCACAAGGGCCCGCCATAACCGCTAACTTCCGTCCCCCAATCTTTGTCCCGTTTGTGGAGATAACAGTCGGTTCATCCCGAAACTGGCGGCTTGCTAATTTATATGGGGCAGTGATCGGCATTGTCCTTTCAACGCCCGACATTGACTCCATCGGAATATCGCCAAGCAATGTTTTATCTCCTATTACACCGATGACGGTGCGTTGTTCGCCAGTTGAAATCTGTGCTTTCAACCCTACACTCTCAATCCGTTTGACAATTGCGTCAATCTGATCGGGTGTTGCATCCGTTTTGGTAACGATTACCATGGTTATCAATTCCCTCCGACACATAACTCTGTTTCAAGTCAATGTAGATGATTACTAAAAAAATAACCCACCATCGAATTGTTATCGACGCTGGGTAGTGATGTATGAGATCGATTAAAACTTTTTCATGAGTGCTTACAAACTATCACCACCTACCGCCGCAGTACAAAAACGGGTACAACCCGAGCGTAAAGAGCGCCCAAAGGATAAAATAATAGTCCCGTAAAAACGTGAGAGTGGACTGTGCACCACTCGTCAGTACTGTAAAGGTGGTCGTGTGTTCAAACTTCTGCATCACAAAGAATCCTTAAATTTCTTTAGTTGTAAGCCTTTCGCTGTTTTCTTGTCTTATAATACGTTATTCCGAACAAAACGTTTAAAAAAACTATTTTTAATATAATAGCACATTTTATAATATTAAGTCAAATTTATTTTTACGGGAATTTTTATCTTACCTTTATTTACAAAGTTAGTATGTCATAATTACACACACAACACTATTTTTCCGAAAAATAATCAACTGAATAATCACCTTGTACGATTTATCCTACGCCTCCTCAAGCACAACACGGTGATAACGTTTTTTGCCTGCGCGCAGCAGCAACGCATCCTCCTCTAACATATTCGCATTAACGATAACATCTATACCCTTATACTGCTTCTCATTGATATAGGCACCACCCTGTTGAATTAGGCGGCGCGCTTCACTTTTTGAAGTGGTTAACCCAACTTCATGAAACAAATCCATTATCGGAATACCTGAGTTAAGTCGCTCTGTGGGAATCGTGGTAGTCGGCATTGCATCAAGATCAAGTCCGCCGCCGCCAAATGCGGCGCGCGATGTTTCCTGTGCTTTATCTGCTTCAACTTTTCCGTGTGCCAGTTTCGTTGCTTGGTATGCAAGCACAGCTTTTGCTTCCCGGATTTCATCATGTTCCAAGCTGCCAAGTCGCTTCACCTCGTCCATCGGTAAAAAAGTGAAATATGCCAAAAACCTCTCAACATCTCGGTCATCAATGTTTATCCAGTACTGGTAAAATTGATAGGGGGATGTTCGATTGGGATCAAGCCATACTGCGCCACCAGCGGTTTTTCCCATCTTTGCACCACCAGCTGTTGTAAGCAATGGAAAGGTCAGGCCGTGGACACGTTTCCCCTCAATCCTACGCACCAGATCTACGCCCGCAAGGATATTGCCCCATTGGTCATCGCCACCGAGCTGGAGAACGCAATCGTATTTTTGAAGAAGACACAAATAATCATAAGCTTGCAGCAGTTGGTAGTTAAATTCAAGAAATGAAAGTCCCATTTCGCGTTCAAGTCGTTGCCGATATCCCTCGGCACGTATCATCTCATTGACACGAAAATGCTTCCCGATATCGCGTAGAAATTCAATATAGTTTAGGGAAAGCAACCATTCAGCGTTATTCAAAAATAATCCTGCTGTGTCATCTAAATCAAGGTAACGCTGTAGTTGTTGTAGAATATTTGCCCCATTTTTTTCAATCTGTTCAGCAGAAATCATCGGACGCATTTCTGTTTTATCAGTCGGGTCACCTATCATCGTGGTGCCGCCGCCGATGATTGCGATCGGTTTATGTCCGCCACGTTGCAGATGTGCCATCGCCATAATCGGTACCAGGCTTCCAGCATGGAGGCTGTCTGCTGTCGGGTCAAAACCAACGTAATATGTTATTTGATTTGCAGAGAGTAAACGGGAAAGCTGCTCTGCATTCGTGCACTGTTGAACGAAACCCCGCTCTTGTAGGGTCTCAAAAACATTTGACATGGGAGTTATCCTTCCAAGAAATTTTTACCGTTTATTATAATAACCCAAGTTTTCACATAGTAGCATAATCTGTTAGATTGTGTATAAAACGACGCAAACTGACAGTTTGTGGTACGAAATATCGCGAAAAATGAGTTATTCTCTATTGAAAACGGTGTCTGCGTGTCTAAAAACTTGCCCGTAACAACTTGGGTTATAATACCATGCAAGGCAAGGGTTGTCAAATTCGTTAGACAGATATCTAATGTTTGTATTAGAGATTATAAAGTTTTAATTGTGAATTTTGTTAGTTTGTTGTATACTTGTCATCAAACCTATTATAGAAACCTGTTGTGGTTTACACAACTTCAGGCCCCTGGTGCTATAAAACTCCTTTGGATTAATCATTATAATGTCTAATGTAGACTTTTCGCAAACTAAAACACCGTTCATATAGAGGAATAAAATGGACCCGCTATGTTTAGAACACTGTTTGACCGAATTAGAAAAACAACAATTTGAAGACGACGGTTTTTTTGTGGTTGAGGATGCCGTTCCACAGGAAATAGTTGAGAAGCTGATTGTCGCTTTTGACCGTATTGGTGCGGAGCATCTGGGCAAAGACGAACTCCCTCCCGATGCAAGTTTCAACATACTTGATTTTGTTGGTAGGGATGATATCTTTATTGAGATGTTGGATTGGCACACAACGTTTCCAAAAGTGTGGGGAATTTTGGGTTGGAATATCAAACTCTACCACTCACATTTAATAGCATTGCCACCGCTTCCTTCTGAAGAACGAAACAAACAGCGCCGTCTTGGATGGCATCAAGATAGTGGAAGACTCAACATTGAATTGGAAGGGGATCCACGCCCGCGTGTATCGCTAAAGGTAGCATATTTTTTGACCGATACATCGGTGCCGGGACGCGGGAACTTCTCTGTGATACCGGGCAGTCAAAAATCCAACAAGGTTAAAATGCCTGACGATGATAAGGCTAATCCTGAAAACGCTACACCTGTTTTCGCAAAACCGGGGACAGCAGTCTTTTTTGACCGCAGACTGTGGCACGCAGTCGGACGAAACACCTCTGACATTATACGTAAGGTGATTTTCTATGGATATAGTTATCGTTGGCTTCAACCACGAGACGATATGACCGTGGATCACTATATGGAAAAATCGGATCCAATTCGTCAGCAGATTTTAGGGAAAAGCACTGGTGGAATGGGTTATACATCTCCTGGTGACAAAGATGTGCCGCTCCGCGCATGGATTCAGGAAAATCTTGGTTCAGAAGCAGTTGCACGTTGATAAAAATGGGCGGGAATACCTCTGTCTTATCCGTAAATACATAACTTTAACGTGAGCTCGGTCCAAGCAATTTTTGTAGCGCAAACTTTTAGTTTGCTTTCCACAGATGTACAAACTAAAAGTTTGTGCTACAAAGTGCGGTTAAAAACTATAGCTACCGTTGTTAGCGTAAATTCAAAGCATTAAGAACTATATATCTCTTATACCGAGCTTACGTAACTTTACTTACCAATCCCCTCTACGATCATCCCATAGATGCGCCTTGACAACTTCCTCATTTAATTCCGTGCCCCAACCAGGACGCGTCGGAATTTTCATATAACCATCAACAATCTCTGGCGTCCGTGTTGTCAAATCATCTTTCCACGGCACATCATCAATATCAACTTCCATAATCCGCACGTTAGGCAACACTGCACAAAGACTTGCACTGATATAAGTGGCAAGATGGCTATAATAGTTGTGCGGGGCGACATTAAATTGGTAAACATCCGCCAAATCACCTATCTTCTTAGACTGCGCAAACCCGTTCCACGGCACATCAATCATAAAAACATCTGCAGCCCGTGCTTCAAAATAGGGAAGATATTCACGCATATAGTATAGATTTTCACCCGTGCATATCTTTGTCGTCGTAGAATCCTTGATTTGCCGAATTGCCTCATGGTCATACATATCAATCTCTAACCATAACAGATCGTACGGTTCCAACGCCTTTGCAATACGCATACACGCTTCCGGTTTAAAGTTGAAGTTCAAGTCAAGATTGAGACCGACATCAGGTCCTATAGCATTCCTAAAAGTGCCGATGAGTGTTTCAATGTGCCGCAGAAGTTCAGGTGTTACATTTCCATCGGTAGAGCCAGGTCCCCCGCCGAAACCACTGAAATATACAGAGGCAGGGTCTCCCGGAATAACGATATTCGTTTTAAGTGCGGTAAAACCTTTTTCAACGACTTCCCATCCTAATGCTGCAATATCTGCCATTGTTCTGAGCGGCGGTACGCCTATCAGTTCAAAGTTCCGCGCACGAGATGACCCACAGTGTGACCAGTAAACGCGCACATCTTCACGAGTCGGACCACCAAAGAGTTCCACAACAGATATGCCCAGAGCCTTCGCTTTGATGTCAACAAGCGCGCATTCTATGCCAGCAATTGCCTTTGCGGCGATACCACCCGGACTTTGTCGAGAACCGCGAATCATATCCCAAAATCGCATCTCATACGCACGTGGATCTTGTTCGATCAACAAAGGCGTTAAATCTTTGATAGTGCCTGCAACGCCATTAGGGTTTCTGCCGTCACTACATTCCCCGTAGCCTGTAACGCCTTCGTCAGTTTCCACCTTGACAAAAATCCAAGGCCGCCATCCACCATCTACAATAAAGGTTTCAATGTTTGTAATCTTCATATCACTCCTCGGACTTCGTTTAGATTAGAGGTTGACAATCTCTCCGCGCTGATCAGATGCACGCAATGCATCACAAACTCGCATCGTGTTCACTGCCACATCTGCCCACTCTGGTTCAAGGGTGTTAGATTGTACAATTCCCGAAAACCGTTCAATCATATTGACTTCCTGAATGCAAGCCCCTGTTTCGTGCTTTTCATTTCCTGATCCATGTATCCAAAACCGAGACGATTCTTCCGATGTAGGCACGGTGAAGTCATCACAAACTAAGGATGCTTTTGTTCCAGCAACCTCAAACCATTTTCGCAAACCCGTATCGAATCCACAATCTAAAGTTGCGATACGGTCATTGTCAAACCAGAGAATTCCAGCAAAGTTGAAATCCACACCGACTTTATAGCGAGCTGTTGCGAATACTTTTGTCGGTATCTCCTCAAATGCCCACAGAATTGCACGGACACAATAGTAACCGAGATCGCCAAGGCTACCACCCGCGAGTTCCGGTTTAGCACGGATATTATGTGTTGGAATTGTCCCCCAATTGAAGGTGAAGGCGGCAGTGCCGCGCCGAAGCTCGCCTAAACTTGTCAGTTGCTGCTTCATCATCGTTGTCCGTTCATGATGCACCCACATGACACCATCCATCAGTTGCACGCCGTTTTGTCGGCAAGCATCTGCCATCATAGTTGCTTCATCAGAATTTGCAGAAAGTGGCTTCTCACAGAGGACATGTTTACCGTGTTCTGCTGCTCGGATTGTCCACTCCGCATGCATGGAAGGTGGCAGCGGGATGTAGATTGCATCTAAAGTGGAATCAGAGAGGAGAGCATCATAGTTGCTATAAGCAATTGGAACATTGTGTTTTTGTGCCCATGCAGTTGCCCGTTCTTCTGTTCGGCTTGCTACTGCTACCAATTCTGCGTTTTCGGAAAGATTAATTGCACGGGCAACCTTTGTGGCAATACTCGCTGTGCTGAGGATTCCCCATCGGACAGGGTTTTTAGATTCTGTTTGCATAAGTTCCCGTTTAATGTGAGATTTTTTATTCTTATCTTTTATTTGCTGTACTATACCGTATCATAGCAAATTGGTCAAGCGATAGGAATTGCCGGTATTTTCACAAAAAAACTTGACATCTATTCTAATGCTGCATATAATCTTTCAAAGGTAATGCGTTAATCTTACTGGGATAAGATTTTAGGATAGTGGAGGATAGGAATATGGCAAAACTACGTGTAGGTGTTATAGGGTGTAGTGGCATCGGGACAACGCATGCATCCGGATTAGTCGGTTTGCCGAATGTTGAATTAGCTGCAGGGTGCGACTTTGTGCAAAGCACACTGGATGCCTTTAAAACAAAATATCAGGATAATTGGGATAATATCTCTCTTTACACAAACCATCAAGAGATGCTCGCTGTAGAGAATTTAGATATTATAACAGTTGCGACTTCTGACCATCGGCATGCTGACCTTGTGGTTGATGCTGCTAACGCGGGTCTCAAAGGTATCTTCTGCGAAAAACCGATGGCAACCAGCGTTGAAGATGCGAACAGAATGTTGGAAGCAACCGAACAAAACGGCACCATTCTTTCCATTGATCATACGCGGAGATGGCAACCGTTGTGGCGGCACACCAAAGAAGAAATCGTTGGGGGTGGACGTATTGGGGATGTGCAATACGTCATCGGCACGTTGAGCGGCGGACGCGCCATGCTTTTCCGTAACGGAACACATTGCGTTGATGCTATCTGTTATTTTGCCGACTCGGATCCAGAGTGGGTTTCGGCAGAATTGGAAGATGGCTACGAAGATTATAGTGAATATAAAGGTGATGGGGGACATGTCCCCGCAACTGAACCATCAGCACACGGATATATCCATTTTGCAAATGGGGTGCGCGGCTATTATGCAGGTGGACCAAAAACTACACAATCCGGCTTCCGAGCAGAGATTGTCGGCACAAATGGATATATTCTTATTAGTGACAAAGGCGCAACAATTCATCAAGGTGATTCTGTAGAATCAATTGAAGCACCATCCTGGGAGATTGTTGGCATTCCTGCGGGTGTTCAAGAATTAGTGAAACTTGTTGCAGAAGGTGGAAAACCTGTTTCACCCGGAAGTGAAGGACACAAGGTTGTCCAGATTATCATCGGCTTTTTAACCTCGCAACAGCAGGATAATGGGAAGGTCAAGTTGCCGTTGCCACGGGACTAATCCGCTTATATGATTAGCAAAAGTTTTAAGTAAAATTAGGTGCGTTTTGAATGCTTATTTTCAATAGACATAGTCTAAATCAATGTTCTACCTAACACGGCAAACTGCCTTTGAGGCATCTCATTACAATCGGATTCCCGAATTGAGCGATGCCGAGAACTTTGAACTGTTCGGTGCCGCAGCAAATCCAAATAGCCACGGTCACAACTACGTGCTTGAAGTAATGGTGAAAGGGAATTTAGATGCAGATGACGGGATGGTCATCAATTTAACGACATTAGATGCGTTGTTGAAAACAGAAGTGATTGCGAATTATGATCACAGACACCTAAACAAACAACATCCTGTATTTGCTAAGAATCCATTACTACAACCGACATGTGAAAACATCACGATTGAAATATGGCAACGACTCGCGCGATCCCTGCCCGATGGGTTACTTCATCGGGTTCGACTCTATGAAAGTTCATCGCGATTTACTGATTACTACGGAGAAAATTTGATGGTTTATCTCACCAAAGCTTACGAGTTCAGTGCAGCGCATCGTCTGCACAGCCACGCGCTCAGTGATGAGGAGAACCGAGACATCTTCGGGAAGTGCAATAATCCCGCTGGACATGGGCATAATTACGTGCTGGAAGTTACCGTCCGAGGTGACGTAAATGCAAAAACTGGGCTGATCGCAGGTTTGAATCTACTTGACGAAGTGGTCGAAAAACAGGTTTATGCGCGTTTTGATTACAAACACCTCAATCTTGATACACCAGAATTTGAAACCCTCAATCCGACATCCGAAAACTTCGTGAAAGTACTTTGGGATGTATTGGAACCGAATCTGCGTCCGGTGGTTTTACACCGCCTGCGCTTGCGAGAAACACCCAAAAATCATTTTGATTATTATGGAGAATCCTCTTAATTTATGAATACTGAACAGGAAAGTGAAGCTGATCACAAGCATGAATTGCAAGATAAGACAGCAAGTTTAGAATGTCTTTATGGACAGATTATTGAGAATCTGGGAGAAGACCTAAGGCGTGAAGGTTTGGTGAAAACACCACTCCGTGCCGCTAAAGCATTAGAGTTTTTGACGAGCGGTTACAATCAGGAACTCAATACAGTATTGAACGAAGCTATCTTTGATGAAGATTTTGACGAAATGGTCATTGTCAAAGATATTGAATTTTATAGCCTTTGTGAGCACCACATCCTACCGTTTTGGGGTAAGTGTCATGTGGGTTATCTTCCACGGAAACAGATTATTGGTATAAGTAAAATTCCGCGAATTGTAGATATGTTTGCCCGGCGTTTGCAGGTACAAGAGCGGTTAACCCGTGAGATTGCCGAGGCACTTGAAACAGTTTTGAACCCGACAGGCGTTGGCGTTGTTATGGAGGCACAACACATGTGTATGATGGCGCGCGGTGTGGAAAAGCAAACCTCAAAGATGACAACAAACGCTATGCTCGGTACATTTCGGGAAGATAGTTCTACGCGCGCAGAATTTCTCAGGTGCGTCCAAGTTTCTTAAAGGTAATAGGCACACGCTGTGTGCCGTACACTTCTTTTTTATTATAAAACATAACATGTCACTACAAAACAGTACTAACGAATTACAAACAAATAATCTTAGCGACAAAGTTGCGATTGTCACCGGAGCATCAAAAGGAATTGGCAAAGCGATAGCAGTTGCCTTAGCAGATGCAGGTGCAAAGGTAGCCCTTGCTGCACGCACGCGTCAAACAGTGGAACAGGTCTCAGTAGAACTTAGAGAGACAGGCGCGGATGCAATCGCTGTCCCCACCGATGTCACAGACGTTGATGCTGTCCAGAACCTCATCCAGTGCACATTGGAAACCTATCAAAACTTGGATATTTTGATAAACAATGCGGGAAGCGGTATATTTGGAACCGTTGCCGATTTTGATCCCTCAGATTGGGATAACGTCATCAATTCCAATTTGAAGGGTGTCTATCTTTGCTCAAAATACGCACTTCCGCACCTATTGACACAACAAGGCGGGGGACAGATTATTAACGTGCTTTCTATTGCAGCAAAGGTCGCTTTTCCTGCTTCAAGCGCATATTGCGCTGCAAAAGCAGGTGCGCTTGCATTAACAAAGGTTCTGGCTGCTGAAGTGCGGGATAAAAATATACGGGTCACGGCAGTGTTACCCGGTTCCGTTGAAACACCTTTTTGGGACGATATTCCGCAACATCCCGATTTTGAAAAAATGCTCAAACCGGAACACGTAGCAAACGCTGTTCTATCTGTGTGTCAACAACCAATTGGCATGGTTACCGAAGAAATTGTTGTGATGCCACCACTTGGAATTTTATAGGATTTTTATATTCAGTTATCGGTAGGAAGTAGCTTTTTGTGCTGAAAACCGATAACTATTTTGTTGGAATTGCTGTAAACGGTTAGGTATTAAATCTACCGAGCCGCCGCCGAATACGAATTTTTTTGATAGCCCGTGTATCAGCATCTAAAATAGTGATAACTGCATCGCCGAGCTCTAATTCAGTACCAGTTTCCGGAATTGTGCCGGTACGATCCAGAATATAGCCAGCGATAGTCTCATAATCCCCCTGGGGAATTGATAATCCATAGTGTTCTTTCAAAATATCAACCTCGGTTCTACCTTCACATTCAAGGATATCGGGGGCAATTAAATGGATGGAATCCGGGTCATCGCGTTCATCATCAAATTCACCAACAATTTCTTCAATGAGGTCCTCAACAGTCACAAGACCGACAATACCGCTATATTCATCAACAGCAAATACCATCGTATGCTGAGTATCCTGAATTTCTCTGAGGAGTGCGTTAATATTTTTCGATTCAGGGACAACATGTATATCTGTACGGATAAATGGTTCGATCGTTTCAGGTTGGTTTTCAACATAAATAACGTCTAAAAGGTTAACAATTCCAACAATGTTATAAATGCGTTCATCGTATATTGGAATTCGAGAGTAACCAGAATCAGCGGCAATTCGTAAAAAATCTTCACATGTTGTATTTTTTTCTACTGCGACAATGTCAACGAGAGGCACCATAACTTGCCTAACAGTCCGGTCTTGAAAGTTGAGTAGACGGTAAATCATGCGTCTCTGTTCTGTTAGTAGATTGCCCGATCTTTCACCCATAGTTGCAAGTAATCGTAATTCTTCACGTTGTGCATCAAGGGTAGGTGGAGTTGCCCCTCTATCTATAAGTTTGGCGAGAACTTTCGTTACAGTTTGGACAAAATAGATTAAGGGCGCTAAAATATATTCAGATAATCGTAAAGGATACGCGAAACGCAAAGCAAGGACATCCGCCTTGACACGAAAAATCGTTTTTGGCAAAATTTCTCCGAAGATAAGTAGCAGAACGGTTATATAAATGATAGTGACAATCCCTCGCAACTCATCTGTAAAACTTGGTACTATTTCTTCAGTTAATAGATCTCCAAATAATGAAATTAGGACATTTGCGAGATTTGTTCCCACCAAGGTGAGCGCGAGCATTTTATCAGGAGATTCAACTAAACGATGGATAATTTTTGCCTTTGCGTCGTTGGTTTCAACAAGTTGGTTCATTCGGATTTTATTGACAGAGACGAGGGCAGTCTCTGAACCCGAATAAAAAGCTGACAGAACAAGGCAGATAAGCACCGCTAAAACAAATGAACTAATGAGTATAGTCGTATGCGTTACGCTGCCAGCACCGATTAAAAAGAGGGATAATAGAAGTATTTTCAATGGAACGGCAGCGCCGACTACATTTCCATTGTCAGATTCTTTAGGTGTCGGGACTCGGATAAACAGTCCTGTGATTAGATTACCTTCTGTAGCAGTGATGTCAAATTCTATACCGTTTTCGTCGACATGAGATTCACCAACAGAGGGAATTCGTCCAAAAAGTCCGAGTGCGTATCCACCAATTGTATCGGCATCATCTTCTTGGATTTTGAGTCCAAATTGTTGGTTGAGTTCGCGAATACTCATGCGCCCAGTAGTTTCTATCAATAGCGGATCATCTGAATGTTTTATATACTTTGGAACAGAATCATCTTTATCATGTTCATCAACGATATCTCCCACGACTTGTTCAACGATATCTTCAGTCGTAACGATTCCGGAAATTCCGCCGTATTCATCACGAAGAATCGCCATTTTGGTTTGCTCGTGTTTTAATTGGAGCAGCAACATTCCGATTTTTCGGGTTTCAAGGACTAAAAAAGGTTCTCGAATTAATGGAGCATCTGTATTTTTCTTCCGTTTTTCAAGAAATTCATCTATTGAAAGCGAATTTATCTCTGCAAGGTGCCACTGCGCTAAATCTTTGACATAGAAAATGCCACAGATATTATCAATCTGTTCTCTATAAACCGGAATGCGAGAAAACCCTGATTCTTTTGCCTGTGCCAAAGTGTCTTGGATAGTGTTTGAGGTGGAGACTGCAGCAACTTCAGTTCTGGGAACCATAATTTCTTTTGCTTCAATATCTCGCAATTGAAGGATATTGCTTACGATTTCGCGTTCATCGGGTGGAAGCGTTTCTTCGTGATAAGCTTTGAAGAATTCTTGTAAATCTGTTGTCGTGAATTCCTCTTCAGGTGGTGGTTGTCCACCAAATATTGGGATAAGCTTATCAATGATTTTGCGTAGAAGTGCGCGTAAAGGGGAAATGAAAATGGAAAATGCCCACAACGGTGGGGCAGTTATTTTGGAGAAGGACTCCGCATGCTTAATTGCATAGGTTTTCGGTGTCATCTCACCGAAAATTAGCATGGGGATCACGCTGAGTGCAGTAGCAATGACAAACTGGGTAAGATCAGCAGCTTGGGGAAGTATTTTCTTTTCAACAAGCTGGAACATAATAATCGCGAATGTAACGTTAACCAGATTGTTTCCAAGGAGGACAGTAATAAATAATCTGCGTGGGTTGTCAACGAAATTGACAATTGCAGACGCGTTTCCACGCTTGAGACGTATCTTTTCGATCTGCACGCGCGTTAGTGCACATAAAGCCGTCTCAGACCCGGAGAAAAAACCGGATAAGATAAGTAAACCTACCAATCCAATTAGATAAGGCAGTAGTGGAACTTCCATTCTTTTGAGGGGACGAGTTTAATGAGATGTTCGTCCAGGGATATCTAACCTCATTTTTTGGTGCTAAAATATAGTGTGTTCACTATTGATATAACGTAATTTAGGATTAATTATAACATGTTAACACATTAAATGCAACAAAAAATTGAATAAATCCGAAGATTCAGATAAAATGCTTAGACGCAATCAACTACCCAAGCGATACTTAACTATAAAAAACGAAATAAATTGAGGCAGTTTATGACAAAATTAGAACAGATGCGGCGTATTGAGGCATGCGGCATTGTCGCCATAATTCGCGCCAACAGTTCAAATGAATTAATTGAAGCAGCAGCGGCTATTCAAACTGGAGGTGTTGGCGTTATTGAAATAACGATGACAACACCCGATGCGTTACGGGTAATTAGCGAAGTGTCCGCACAGTTAGGCGATGCTGTTTTAGTAGGAGTTGGGTCAGTATTAGACGCTGAGACAGCCCGTGCAGCAATGCTCGCTGGCGCTGAATTTGTCGTCAGTCCTGTCACGAAACCAACCGTGATTGAAATCTGCAATCGTTATGGCAAAGTCGTTATACCGGGGGCATTCACACCTACAGAAATATTGGCAGCATGGGAAACAGGGGCGGATTATGTGAAGGTTTTTCCGTCAAGCGGAGTCGGTTCCGCCTATATCAAGGATATAAAAGCACCTCTTCCACAGATTCCACTTATTCCGACTGGTGGCATCAATGCGGAAAATGCTGCTGAATTCATCAAGGCTGGCGCATCTGCATTAGGTGTCGGCAGCTCACTCGTCAGTAGTTCTCTCATTGAATCCGGAAATTTCACATCGCTTACAGAAAGGGCGAAAAATTTGATCGATGCTGTCAAATCTGCCAGATGATTGATAAACAAAAGTAGTGCTATAAACGTCTCAAAAGTAATTATAGTGAATTGTGAAATAAGTTGGCACTTTCATCTCGCCGATGCGGCGTGTCAAAATAATTCTAAAATCTACTATCCTCTGTAGGAGTCAGCAAAACTGTGAAAGCGATTGTCATTAAACTATTGCCTGATAAACGCCGCGAAAAGGCTGTCGTCACCGATTGGAAAGAACCTGCGCCACCTGTACGAAATGAGGTGTTGTGTGAAGCGGTTTTTACGGGATTGACCAACGGCACTGAACGTAACCAACTGATTGGTGGAAACTATGCGCCATCTGACGAAAATTTGCCGAGTGGCGGCGGCTACCAGAATGTTGGGCGAGTCATTGAGACGGGACCTGACGTTACGCAACTTCAAATAGGGGATATGATTTACGCCAGTGTGGACCATGTGGAACGGTTCACGATTGCGGAAAACGGATTACTGCTGAAATTGCCGGATGACGTTGATGCTGCAGAAGCGGCGCTTTTCGGTATATCGGGTGTAGCGATGCACTGTTGCCGCCGAGTCGATCCACGTATCGGAGAAAGAGTCCTGATTGTTGGGCAAGGATGTATCGGCATGTTTGCAGCGCAGATTGCTTACGCAATGGGCGCACGCGTTTCTGTGTGTGATATTGATGAATCCCGATTAGAACAGGCTCGCCAACTCGGTATCGCTGAAAATGTTTTCAACACAAGTGGCGATGGGTGGAAGGCGCACATTGCAGATGGTAGTTTTGATGCAGTCATGGATTTTGCAGGTGCTACAGATATGGTTACACCCATGATCCAAGCCTGTAAAACCCGCGGACGTTTGCTTTTGGTCGCTGGACGTTTTGATGTAAACTACACCTTTAACGTTGGACAATTCAAGGAGATTAGCATTCTGCAATGTAGCCACTTTACACGCGATGATCTGGAAAATCTGTGTCGTTTTCTCCGTCAAGGTTTGATTAAAATCGCGCCGCTTATCCGACACCGAGTAAATCTCAACGAAGTGCCACAAATATATCGTTGGCTCCGAGATGAACCGATGCGATTGCTTGGCACTGTTTTCGAATGGTAATATCAAATTATAATCCAACCCCAAACTGTTTATAGGACGGCAACTGCTTCTGAAAATCCTGGTTCAGATTTTCGCCATTAGGATAAATTTCAAAATAGGTTGACCTCATTTGCCATTCCCGTGTATAATATATTATACAAACAGTGAAGTCAAATTTGTCGTGATTAAATACACCTCCCTAATTCGCTGAGCATTCTGTTTATAGGGGTCTCATACCGTTATGTTTGAACAACTGATGAAGTACCCGATTGACGTTTTTCGAGAGGGCGATTTTTCGTTCGGTATACCGATACCGGGACTTCTTATCTTTGTCCTCATGGTCGGACTTGTTGCATCGACTATATGGGCATATCGGAGTACAAAAGGACGAACTGGACGTATGTTCCGTGGATTTCTCATTGTTCTCCGCACCCTTGTCTTATGTTTTCTCGCCTTCTGTCTACTCAAACCTTTTCTCACAATTTATCAGAACAACCCAGATGACTCCTACCTCTTAGTAATGGTAGACCGTTCCAAGAGTATGCAAATTACTGATTCAGACGAGGGAGAATCTCGATTGAATCAAGTTAACCAATTACTCTTTGGGGAGAATCCGGAAGATGGCGGCGGGCTTATTGATAAGCTAAATGCAAACAAGTTTAAGATCAGACTCTTTGGATTTGATACAGAGGCGAAACGCATTGACAATGTGGCACTGCCAAGCGCGGATGGCGAAAATACAAATATTCCAAAAGCCTTAAATGAGGCACTTGAAGATTTACAAGGTATCCCTCTTTCCGGTATTGTTCTTTGCACCGATGGCGTTGATAGGAGTGGCACAGATATAGCAAAACTTGCAATGCAAGTCCGACAAAGGAAAGCACCTATCCATACTGTTGGTATCGGTTCTGCGGAAGGGGTGTCTGACATTGAATTGGTCAAAGTAGATGCTCCCCGTAGCGCAGAAGAAGATTTTCCTGTGGATATATCCGCTACCGTGAAACGGACAGGGAACACACGAAAGAAAGCCACGATCCAATTAATAGAAAATGGACGAATTCTTGAAACGGTTCTGGTATCCATGAAAAACGAAACAACAAGAATTCCACTCAAATTCACGCCGCGCCAGCCAGGTACGAAAAAATATGAGGTGCAAGTTTTGCCTGAAGCGGATGAGGTAATTCCGCAAAACAACACCAAAACTTTCATTCTAAAAGTAGCCCCGACTAAACGCGTAAAGATACTATTCGTTTCCAAACCGAGTTGGGCATTTAAATTTATCAAACGTGCCTTACATAATGATCCAAATATCATTTTAACGGACCGATATACAACAAGTGATCGAAGTTTCGGTGGCACCCAAGGATCTGCAGACCAAGATTTCAAATTTTATCCAGATTCAAAAGATGCTCTCTTCGATTTTGACGCAATTATATTCGGTAATATTGCCGCTTCCAAATTCACGCGTTCGCAACTTGAGAATACAGTTGAATTCGTACGCACACGCGGAGGTGGTTTTTTGATGTTAGGGGGAACGCACTCCTTAGGCAACCCTGAAGTAACTGGTTCATATCTCAACACACCAATCGCCGAATTACTTCCTGTTGAATTGGAATTAGGTGTTCTTCCGAAGCCGTTACCTGAAAATCTCCCCCCTTCTCAGCTACCGCGCACAAAAGGATTTAAATTACAACTCACAACAGAGGGTAAAACTGATCCGTTGATGGAATTGGCAAGTACCCCCACTGAAAATTTGCAACTTTGGAATGAATTGACAGAAATTACCGGCTATAGCAAAGTAAAACGCGCAAAAGCGGGGGCAACCATCCTTGCTGAACATCCAACTGACCGGAATGAATTTGGGAATCGTATCCTCATCGCAACCCATAACTATAACGCAGGGCGTGTCATGGTTTTCACACCGCATAAAGCTTGGGCATGGCAAATGCATGAGTCCAATGAAAGTAGCAGACACCACCGATTCTGGCGGCAGGTCGCAAAATGGCTGACAACTGCACCAAAATCTTCTCTTGAAATTAATCTTGCGAAAACTGAATATGCCTTGAAAGAACCCGTTGTGATTGAGGTCAACGCAATGGATAATACCTTTACAGCGACGAATGAAGCAAAATTGCGCGCAGTCATTATAGATGAAACTGGCACACGAAAGGAACTTCCGCTTGAACAGGTGTTAGGTAAAGATGGGTTATACACCGCTCGATTTATTCCGAACCGATATGGTGAATATACTGTCACTGCAACAGGAACTCTTAATGGCGAAGACCTTGGCAAACAGCAAGCGCTTTTTGAAGTCAAACCTTCTTATGCAGAATTTAGCGATGCATCACTCAATGTCGCACTTCTCACTAACCTTGCAGATATGAGCGGCGGCAAATATTACCCCGTTGAAGAAGCAGACCAATTAGTTAATCAGATTTCACTCGTTGAGAGTGCAACATCACAGATAACCGATATTGATATTTGGGATCTGCCATTGATTTTCGGGATGATTCTCATGCTACTCGGACTGGAATGGTTTTTACGAAAACGGGGCGGATTGGTATAAGAAAGCGTTGTTTAGTTTTACGAATTTTTCAGTTACCTTTCAGGGAATTTAACGCTTTCATATATTTCCTGAAGTGGTAATTCGCATTGAATAGAAGTAAGCGGAAGAACTTCATCAAGTTCTTGAAAGGAAGTATAACTCCATTCCACTTGTTTTCGGAGATACCGTTCAACATATACCCTATTTTGTGATACAAGGATGTATTCTTTCAAGGATTCAAGTTGTCTGTAGTGTAATAATTTCTCTCCTCTATCATAAGCCTCCGTACTTGGAGAGAGTACTTCTACAATGATGATTGGATTGAGGAGTGTGTCAAAAACATCGTCTTCAAAACGTGGTTCATCACAAACGGTAACGACATCTGGATAGAAATAAGATAAAGTGCTGGGTGTGCTTACACGCATTTCGCCCTTATAAGTTTCACATCCGCTGCCTTTTAAGCGATTGCGGAGTTCACCAAAAATATTGCCTGAAATAAGATTATGCAAGCGACTTGCACCAGACATAGCGACAATCTGTCCTTTGACGTATTCGCTTCTGACAATGCCAGCATCAGGAATCGTTTTACGTTCTAAAGTAATGTATTCTTCTGGACTTAGATATGTTTGGACTGCACTAATTGCCATGGCTTCCTCCGCGTATGTATTGATAATTCCATTATAACCGTAGGCACGTAGTGATGTCAAGATTATTGAACATGGCATGGCAGGAAGGTTATTGTACAAGTGCCTTCTGCGCAATAGAGCGTCCCCGCTCTGTTAGCATGAGCTGCGTTGCTTGTTGTGACACATATCGGTTGTTCAAAGCGTGTTTAACGACTCGTGTTGCAAACGTTGGTTCCCATTGGAGATGTTCATGGAGGTGAGCTATTTCAGATTCTGCTTGTGCTTCTGGGAGTCCTTCGTGATTTAAGAGATGGATAACGAGCATCGTTTGTGCAAATTCCCATTTTTGATGGATATGCCTGTGCGCAATTGCAATGAGTCCACGGTTTGGGACAATCATAAAGATAAGTCCGAAAACAAGAAATGTCACTGTCGCAATAGTTCCCGCAATAGGAACACTAAATTGGACAGCAAACAAATAACCTACCACAGCATTTGCACATCCAAGGATAACACTTAGAATAAGCATCCGTGCAAGACTATCAGTCATCAGGTAAGCGGTAGCAGCTGGACCGGCGATGAGTGCAACGACTAAAATCGAACCGACTGCATCAAATGCCCCCACTGTCGTCATAGAAACTAACGTCATCAACCCATAATGAATAAGAGCAGGCGCGAACCCTAATGTTGCGGCTAAACTCGCGTCAAACGTTACCAACTTCAATTCCTTGTAGAATATCAGAATAAAAGCGAGGTTCAATAGAAACATTCCACCCATCACATATAGTGATATAGGTCCCAAGTCGTAGCCAAAAATTTTTAATTCGTTGAGTGAGGCGAACTCAAGTGAGCCGAGAAGAACCGCATCCGTGTCCAGGTGAATATTGCCAGCATAACGGGAAATCAGAATCACACCGATACTGAAAAGAGCAGGAAACGTCAACCCGATCGCAGCATCCTCTTTCACGAGTTTCGTTTTTTGCAGCAATTCAACGAAAACAACGGTGAGAACGCCCGTTGCAGTAGCAGCGAGAATCAGTAAAGGTGATGAAAGACTATGTGTAAGAAAAAACGCAAGAACGATACCGGGAAGAATAGCGTGACTAATCGCATCGCTCATCAACGTCATTCGCCGTAGTACCAAAAATACGCCGGGTAAAGCGCATGCGGACGCTGTGACAATGGCAATCAGTAGGGTAAAAATGTCAAGATCTTCTGGTATCATTTTCTTTTTTGAGGTTTTGGTTTTCTGTTGCGGTTGCGCTAATTAATCTACCTGTAGCTATCCTCAAGCTGCGTCTATTTCGGCGTTGTTTGATACTGTTCCACAATAATCCACGGTTCGGCGCAAAAGCAATTGAGACCCCTACTACAAATGTCGCACAGAGAATAATTGTTGGACCGGCGGGAATGCCTGTTGCGCTACTGCTGATAACAGCACCACTCACGCCAGCAAACGCCCCGAAGCATGCAGCGAGGATCACCATTAAATTGAGTCTGTCTGTCCACTGTCGCGCAGCGACGGCAGGGGCAACTAACATGGCACTCATCAACACTGCTCCAACTGCTTGTAGACCGAGGACAATCGCTATAACAAGAAGGCTGGTCAGTATAATATCAAGCGCGCGAGTCGGCAAACCGATAGATGCGGCGAACCCTTCATCGAAAATCAGAAGTTTCAACTCTTTCCACAAAATAACCATAATAATAAGTGCGATCCCGCCGAGTATACCAATCGTTAGCACATCACGTTTTAGGATTGTGGCAGCTTGCCCGAAGATAAAATCATCCAAACCTGCCTGATTAGCATTGCCGCTGCGCTGTATAAGCGAGAGCAGCACCATACCGAACCCGAAAAAAGTAGATAGCACTAAACCAAATGCGCTATCATATTTGATGCGCGTTAATCTCACGATGCTTAAAATGATGAGCGTGCCTAACCACCCTGCGATTGCTGCGCCAAGTACTAATATCAGTGGTGTCTTATTTCCTGTCAGCAGAAATGCGATTGCAATACCGGGGAGTGCAGCGTGCGAGATGACATCCCCGAGGAGGCTCTGCCTTCGCAAAACAGCATAAGTGCCAAGTGCACCGCTCACTGCGCCAAGCAGCGCGGTACCACTTGTTACAATCATTAGCGTATAATCAAAACGGGTTAGAAAGTAAAAATGTTCCATGATTTGAATAGGATAACCTAAGTTGCTACTTATGTAGCACAATCTGTATGAAGATTAATTTATTAATTCGGTAATTTTCTATCCGTACGAGGCAGGCGTACTCCCCCGCTGGCAAGGTTTCCTAACCTCGCCAAATTACCGAAATATTTTCTTAATCTTCATACAGATTGTGCATATTTGTCCGCAAACTAACAGTTTGCTCTACAATACTTCACCTATAACGAGCTGTTTTCTTATTAAAAATGACGTTTGTGTGTCTAAAACCTTATAGGTAGCAACTTGCGGTAGGATACATGGGAATTGAGGTTGAAACCGCTCCGAAAAAGCTACATATATTTATCGGTTTTTCATGAATGCTATTCGTCCGCCGTAAGTTTCTCGCAAATTATCAGAGGTAAATGTTTCGTCAACAGGCCCGCTGGCAATTCGGCGAATGTTTAATAACGTCACCCAATCGAAATAATCGGTTACAGTTTGCAAATCATGATGCACCACGACGACAGTTTTGCCATTTTCACGGAGTTCCTGAAGTAAAGTAACAATAGCGCGTTCGGTAGTCGCATCCACACCTTGAAAGGGTTCATCCATCAGGTATACTGTGGCATCTTGAACAAGCGCACGGGCAAGGAAAACACGCTGCTGTTGCCCGCCAGAGAGTTGGCTAATCTGTCGGTTGGTATATTTTTGCATTCCGACTTTTTCAAGTGCCTGCATCGCCAGCTCGCGATCCCGTTTCCCCGGACGCTTGATCCAACCGAGTGCGCCATATCTCCCCATCATAACAACATCAAGTACATTTGTTGGGAAATCCCAGTCAACACTTCCGCGTTGTGGTACATAGCCAACAATACGTCGTTGTGCCTCATAAGGTTTATTATAGATTAAGACATTGCCAGCTGCAGGACGCACTAACCCCAAAATCGCTTTTATTAACGTTGTTTTGCCTGCCCCGTTGGGACCCACGATAGCTAAAAGTACTCCCGGTGGCACATCAAGGTCGATGTCCCACAAGACAGGTGTTTCGCGATAGGCAACTGTCAAATCAGTTACTTCAATGGCTTTTGCGTCAAGTGCTTGCAATTTAATCTTCCTTTGTAGAAGCGGTTTCTCCCGTCAATGCTTGGACAATCGTCTCAATGTTGTGCCGAACCATGCCGATATAAGTAGCTTCAGGTGTTCCCTCATTACCCATAGCATCAGAAAAGAGTTCGCCCCCAATTTGTACATCAAACCCTTTTGAATTCACAGCAGCTTTCACCGCCTCAAGGCTCCGTGAAGAAACAGACGATTCCACAAAAATTGCTGGAATGCGCCGTTCCGCTATAAAGCTCGCCAATTCCTGAACATCAGCAATACCTGCTTCCGTTGCAGTGCTAATTCCTTGTAATCCGCGCACCTCAAACCCATAAGCCTTTCCGAAGTAGTTAAAAGCGTCATGTGCTGTTACGAGTACGCGTTGTTCAGGTGGCACGCGTGCTGCTTGTGTCTTAACGTATTGATGTAGTTTAGAAAGTTTAGTAAGGTATTGTGCTGCATTGTTTCGGTAGATCGCCTCACTATCTGAATCCAACTCGCTTAAGGTGTCCCGAACTGTTTCTACTACTTTCATCCAGAGTGTCACATCAAACCATAGATGCGGATCGGACTGTCCTTCAAATTCCGGCGGTGATAACAGTAGGGCTTTGTCCACGCTTTCGGTTACCGCAACGGTTTTAGTATCACCCAACATATCAGCAAGCACATCTGCCATTTTAGCTTCAAGGTGCAATCCGTTATAGAAGATGACGTGTGCTGATTTTAGTCTTTTAACATCTTTAGCAGTCGGTTTGTAAAGGTGTGGGTCAACTCCAGGACCCATCATGCCTATAACGTTAACCTGATCACCCCCCACGTTTTTGACAATATCCGTAATCATACCAATTGTGCAAACGATACCGATTTTTCCTGTCTCTGATGCGTCCGGCGGCTTTTTTGAATCACAGCCAATACTTGCCAAAGTGACTATAAAACATAGAGAGAGGCACACTTTATGTATTAATGGTGCAAGCACTTTTAAATTTCGTATTAATTTTTTTGATAATGGAGTATACCCTTTATTCATAATTTCAATTTCCCAAAAAGTATATTAGAACATAACGTTCTAAAAGTTTGCCAACGAGGTAGCCAACCCCCGCAACGCCGAGGCCGACAACAAACATATCAATACCACTTCGAATTAAGCCGCGTCCAGTGAAAAGACTCCGTGCTGCACCAACTGCAAAGTGCGATATCATAGCTACTGAAAAAGAAATCCATATAGCAGTTTCCACGGTAGTAAACAAAAACGGGGCAACTGGAATAAATGCACCAACGGCGGTTGCAAGTCCGGTAATCCATCCTTCTTTGAACGGTGTGGTATGGGTTTCACCGATCTTAAGTTCAGCCTGTATTTTTTCTTGTAATGCTCTATCAGGGTCACTCATCACTTCCTGAGCAAGGAGCCGGGCATGTTCTTTTGGAACACCCCGGGAAGCATAAATAAGTGCGAGTTCATCTTCTTCGATGTCTGGCATGAGGCGGATTTCTTCCCTCTCCATCTCAATTTCATGTTCATACACCTCTTGCTCACTTTTTGCCGCGAGGTATCCCGATGCCCCCATGGAGAGTGAGTCGGCAACTGTTCCGACAATCCCTCCCACAAGAATATGGGGAGTTTCCGAAGTCGCAGCAACAATCCCCGCGAGTAAACCAAAGTTCGCTGTTAATCCATCGTTAAAGCCGTAAACAATGTTGCCTAACACCCCTCCAGATTCAATTTTGTGCCACGGCTCCTCACTTGAACCGGTAAGTTCCTTTAAACTTTCGGTATGCATTGCAGATTCTTTAGCCAAATCAAGTGCTGTTTCTTTTGCATCCGCCAAGGTGCTGTTTCTGTGAAGCGTCAGATAGTCTTTAACTTCACTCGCTTCTTCGTTTAACATCCGGGCAAGTGGGTAGGTACTGCCAATTTTACGAGCATACCAAGCCCAAAACCTTGCTTTAAAAGTCGGTTGTAGCTTCTTAATCTTGACATTGTATGAAGTTAACATCTCCTCCCAACGTGCAACATGCCGATTTTCCACCTCAGCAAGCTCAAGTAATATGTCTTTTCGGTCAGGATCGGGTTCGAGGTTTGCGAAGACACTGTAAAGAAAACTTGCATCTATTTCATCTTGTAGATGGTGTTTCCATGTTTTGATAGTTTTATCATCTGGTTTAATCTTTTCCTGCTGTTCCATTTTTAAAGGTCCTTTGTGGTAATTAGCGCGCTTTCAAAGCGCGCTTACACATTATCCGTTTCTTGCACATCACTAACGAATATATTTTTAGCAACCTCACGTCCAATTACCGCTTGCTGTCCAGCAATATTAATAGTGAAGGGTCCTTCAAATGGAGCAACTTCAATCACCCGAAACGCTGTGCCAGGGTATAGATTAAAACTTCCCAGATGCCGCAGCAACGCCGAGTCGTCATCACTCACTTCAGCAACAACGCAGGATTGTCCGTTCCGCAACTCCGTCATCGGAATGGATAGTGTTTTCGGCACAACACCGTTTTTATCCGGTATAGGTGAACCGTGTGGATCAGCAGTTGGATATCCAAGAAACTCATCCATCCGCGCTTCCACGTCTTCTGAAATCACATGCTCTAACTTCTCTGCTTCCTCATGCACACCATCCCACGGCACACCGAGCGCTTTGAATAGATACAGTTCTAACAGGCGATGGTGTCGGATAATTTCAAGCGCAATGGCTTTTCCCGCATCCGTAAGCGTAACGCCTTGATAACGTTCATGGCTCACGAGGTTCATGCTCTTCAGTTTTTTGATCATCCCTGTTGCAGACGCTGGTTTAACGTCAAGATATTCTGCCAAAATACCGGTAGAAACTTTGCCACCCTTCTCTTGTAACTTATAGATTGACTTGAGGTAGTCCTCAGCCGCTTGTGTCAGCATTCGTCTTTCCAATCCGCAAGGAATGCACGCGAAGCGTGTAACCCTATCCTGCGGTATATGGTAGGTTGACCTACCTGAATTTAGGCAATATATGCCAAAATTGTTATAAACATTGAGAAATTATTTTAGGTATACCTAAATTATATATTAATGCCCAACTAATGTCAAGTAAAATTTTCGTGTTTTTTATTCGTGTCCGCTAAAATTCGTTAAATACTTTTACAGGTTTTCCTGTTTCAATTGATTCCCAAGCCGCAACCCCTACTGCAATAGACTTCGCGCCATCAACTACATTTGGGGACGGTTCTAAATTTTCCTCAAGACACTGCTGAAAATGCCGCATATATCGGATCACTGTTTGTCCGTGTCCATAAACGCTTGTGTCAACTTCAGGTGGACAGGTCATCTCAAAAGGTTCTCTTGCAGACATTTTATCAAGCATGAGTTTTACTTGCCCACCTTTATTATCTGTAAAATCACCGATCATCGTGCCTCTGCTACCGTAAATGGATACCTGCATCATCGGCATCGGTGGGTGAACAACATCGTAAAGTCCCATCGCCCTTGCAATCTGTCCACTTTTGAACCTCAAATTGAGAAAGAAGTTGTTTTTTACTGGATATTCAGGTGTAAGCAACCCTTTTGTACCGTAAGCGTGTACTTCTTCAACATCGCCGAGAAAACTACGAAGAATATCAACCGGATGGACAACGCCGCCAAACATTAAGTCTTGTGGGACATGCAGTCGCCACGGCGTGAAATCGTAGACATCGCGCAGATCATGGACATAGTAAGCATCCGCCACCATGATGTCCCCTAATTCGCCATCTTCATAGAGCCGTTTCATTGTTAAAAACTGCAGGTCAAATCGCATTGTCTGTCCAACGAGGAATTTGACACCGTGTTCCCGGACTAAGTTTACCAAACGTTGTGCGTCTTCCAAGGTTGTCACCATCGGTTTTGTGCAGACAACGTGCTTGCCGGCTTCAATTGCCGCGATACAGTGTTCAGCGTGAAGATGGTCTGGCGAATAGACTGCGATAACAGAGATGTCATCACGCCGGACCAATTCAAGGTAATCTGTCGTCCAAAAATCAACGCCAATATCCTTAGCGTAGTTTTTGAGAACGTCGGGGCGTTTTGCGCAGATACCACGAAGTTCGTAATTCAGGTCGGGCACATCCTTTAACAATGTTGCAGTTGAACCCATATTAGTGGGGTTAATTCCGATAACACCTAATCCTATTGCCATTTTTGCCTCCTTTGATGTAGCATAATCTTATCATAAATTCCTTTGATTGACAAGTATTAAACAGGACTTACGCATTTTTTCTTAAAGTCTCACTGATAAGGGGGATTTAGGGGGTTAAAAGCGCACAAAATAAGGACTTTTAACCCCCCTAACCCCCTTATCAAGGGGGAATGCGTAAGTCCTGTTTAATAAAGAATGGGCGTGTAAATATTTTGAAGAGAAACTTATCTTGCCAACCTCCCCTCCGAGATTCTGCCAACAAAAAACGCAAACTGACAGATTGCGGGATAAAGTGGTGCCATAACCAGCGCACAGAAAAATAGGCAGATACCCAAATCAAGGATACCTGCCTGTGAAAGAAAGTGAGATCGGTTGAGATTATTTCTTCGTATCTACTGTTTGACTTGTACTGGAACTGGCACCTACGCTATTCACAGCACGCAGCCGGACTTCATACCGCCTGTTTGATCGCAAACCCGTTATCCACGTAAGGTTGTAGCTAGTCCCAGCAGATGTCCAATCGGACCAATCCGTCCAGCTGGTAGCAGTTCGCTTCCGCCGATACGAATACTCATAATCCGTAATCGCAGAACCGCCATTGGAAGTAGGCGCTTCCCATCTCACCAAAATCGCAATTCGACGCGGAGACAATTCCAAATTACTCGGACTATCCGGAGCAGTCGCTTGACTGGTAGAGGTATCCTCTGAATCCTCAGACTCTTCTGTCTCATCAGTGTCCTCCTCGTCCTCCTCGTCATCGTCCTCGTTATTGTCACTGTCCACTGTTTGCCATTTACGTGTTACCGTCCATGAACCACTGGCCTCCGCATCTTTGTTTTTGTTCTCTTGCTCGGGGGCTTCTTTCCATTCACCGCCCGGTATAAGGCCACTCGTGCGCCATTGCCAAACCCACGGAACTAATTCTATAGAACCGTTCGCAGTCCAGTTATAGATACCCGGTTCCTTGCTAAAATGTCCGTATTTTTTTGCCCAAACATCGTGATCGCCAACGCCGAAACTCCATGGGATCAGACCTGACCATTTACCCAGTTTATCAGACTTGGCATTGTTTTCATCGCCAAACTTTATCCCATTCACATCGCCCCACAGCTTGATATATGCCCACCCCCGACCATGTGCTGTGGCTTCTATTGTAAATTTGGGCTTACGTGGTTCCTTATACCAAAAGTCCGCTATGACTTCACCATACACAGTTGTCCGTTTATGGTGAAAGTACCAACCATCTATATCGCACGAAATCGTAGGATCACTGCTAAAATCTAAATGTGGTACGTCTATATTATGGCTTTCGTGTGCTTGGACACTTATACCTATCGCAATCATAAAACCGAAAACAAGAAACATCCGTGAAATTCGTTTCAAAAATAACATCTTTAACCTCCTAATCCCAAGCCTCATGGGATATTAAGTGTGCTAATCCGTGTTCGCGGAGTGCAGCACACATTTTTTCTGTAGCAAAGCGATCCGATTTTGATTTCGCTTCAGCAGTAGACCCGTATGCCGATACAGTGAGCGGACGCATCCGTTGCACTGACGCTTCCAGTGCATCCATTTCCGCTTTAAGCCGCTTCGCTTCATCGACATCACCGCGTGCTTCCGCCCATCCTTGATCGTCATAGAGTTTCTCCCACCTCTCAAATTCTTCAAGGGTCGGTGCGAACCCAATGCCCATCTCGATTTCGACAATCGGTTCGTCTAATCTACGTAAAACGGGTTTGCCGTTTTCGTCTAAATACGGCACACCTGCATCTTTCCAGTGATAATCATAGCCATCGGGTGGGGGTTCCAACCCGAATTGAACATAAAATTGATCAGCGATATGCTGCTTTTGTTCAGGGGTCAACGAATCCCAATCAGGGAACTTGTCGGCTTCCTGCACATCCTCGGATTTCTCCGCAGACACGCCAGCGTCTACCCGTTTCCCCGTATCGGTTGTCTCGTCAGGCATTGAACCTTCGGCAGAGTCGTTTTTCGGTGGTGCATTGTGTTCTTTCCACCACTTCTTAAACTTCTCTGTCTCTGCTAACGTCTCCACCTGCTGACGCTCCACATCCTGTATTTCTGATAACTGCCAATAGATAAACCCACCGGCAGCAATCACGAAAACAATGAGGGCAGCTATGCCCCAGTAGTGTTTGCTGTTCATCAAATTCTCCTTTAATAAAGAGATGTTTATTCGCTATAGTTAGCGAACAAGTTTGTTCATAAACAATATTTGACAGTAGAAAGGGTCGTTGACAGGAAGCCAACGGAAGAGAAGGTTTTCTGGCAACTAATCCCTTTTTAGGGCTGGCTCCCACAATAACACATGACCGCGTAAACGTATCTATGTTATAATGGAAGCCAGCACTGTCATAAGTACATGTTATGGCAGAGCTAAGCGTCGCCAGGTGGGTAAGAACACCAGGTGACGCAACCTGACCGGGGTCAGATAGCTGCCCAGACGCAATCCACAATACAAAATACGTGAATTTATAACGTCTGCTTATAAGTATACTATAATTGTACAAAAATGTCAAGTCCAAATTTGAAAAAATTGGAAATTTAATCATATTTTTGAAAAAAAGTCCGAATTTAAGAGAATTTTGGCAATTTTTTAACACGCACGTTCATTTTCTGAAAACCTATTGTGTTTTTATTAGACAGGACTTACGCATTTTCTCTTAAAGTCCCCTTGATAAGGGGGATTTAGGGGGTTAAAAAGACTAAAAACACAGAAATATCGCATAATTTAACCTCCCTACCCCCCTTATATGAAGATTAAGAAAATAAATCGGTAATGTGGCGAGGTTAGGAAACCTCGCCAGCAGCAGGGCACGCGTGTTTCGTACGGACCGAAAATTACCGAATTAATAAATTAATCTTCATTCAAGGGGGAATGCGTAAGTCCTGTTAGATATCTACGGACAATTTGTCAATTCGTTCTTTGAATGTAATTAAACACTATTGTTCTGTATACACTAAAATTGCGAGTCGTGTCAAGAGTCGGGAATCCAAATCAAGAAATCAACGGTATGAACGCCATTTAGGCGTTCCCCGGGTATGAATGCCTTTTGGCATTCCCCGGAGTTCCCTCGGACAAAGAGGGGTATTCTGTAGGAGCGATCTCCGAATCGCGACCTTTACCCGCAAAATTTCGGTGGACACTCCACTATACTGCAGGCACGGAAACAAGTGCAAGCATCAAATCAAGATTGAATGCTTCTAAAACTCGCGAACTTTTTTCAATTTGAATTGACTAAATAAGAAAAAAGGTTGATAATATTAGAACTTGCACAAAACAGAATCTATCTTTTACACCAAAAGTAATAAATCATATCTGAAAGGGATTTTATGTTACGCAAAATTTTACTTATCCTCATTGTCCTGTCAACGGCGTGTATTGCCGCAGTCACGCTCAATATTTTTGATACAGTTGAAGTCAAAGCAGAGAAAGCGGTAGAGATCACTGAAATATCAACAAAACCTTCAATTGTTGCATTGGCAACCGCCATGAAAAGTTTTCGCGCCTCGCTCAGCGAAGAACTACTTGCCGCAGCCTCTTATCCGCTTGGACACAAAGAATCATATTCATGGTCGAATTTACCAGCATCTATAGATGCTGATCGTGGTGGTATTCATTTCGGTAAGCTGTCAGTAGACCAATTGACACTTTTCCATAAAGTTTTAGATATGTTCTTGAGTGATGAAGGTTACACAAAAATGTCGCTGATTACCCAAAAGTCTGAAACACCTCTCAGCGAAATTAGACCGGATTTTTGGAATTCACGCCCTTACTATATCGCACTGTTTGGAAATCCGGAGACAGACGGATCATGGGCATTCCAGTTGGATGGACATCATTTGGCACTCAACTTTTTGGTGCATGGCGATGAAGTCTCTATCGTCCCTGCCCATCTCGGAACTTCACCGACTATCATCAACGGCAAAGCAGTACTTGGACAGGAAAGAGACAACGCCTTTTCTTTGTTGAACAGTCTTGACGCTAAACAAAAAGAGAAAGTAATTCAAAAAGGCAACCGACGTGGGCTAAAAGTAGGTCCGGGTAGCACAACCGATCCCTATCTGAATTACGATTATTCACATTTCGTAGGTGTCGGTTTAAAGGCATCAGAAATGAACGATGCTCAAAAAGAGAATCTTCGTAAACTGATTAAAGCGTACGTCTATAATCTTGAAACTGAGTTTGCAGATGTCTGGATGAAAGATATTGAGGCTGGACTTGACGACACCTATTTCGTCTGGATCGGCGGCACAACTGAAAACGATTCCATTTATTATCGCGTTTTTAACCCTGCTGTTTGGATTGAATTCAATGACGAAGGCAGAGGGACAAATCATATCCACACAATTACCCGTTCACCAAATGGAAATGACTACGGTATTTTTGCCTTAAATCTCGGTCCTAAAACGCTCTTGGAACACTATGCGTTTGCCCACCATCACAAAGGGAGTGGTGCGCTATTTGATTATCACATCCCAAATCTGAAAGATAAAAAAGATATGGAGACACATTAATGTTTGAAAAAGTTTTAGAAGAAGTTGAAGAACAATGTCGGACAGAACGAATTCCGATGTTAGGTCCTGAAAAGGCAAAACTCCTCGCGAGTTGCGTTGAGAAAGCAAAACCATCACTTGTTGTGGAGTGTGGTACTGCAATAGGTTATTCAGGCTTGTGGATATTAGGTGTATTGAAAAAATTTGATACAGGACACTTGATAACGGTGGAAATTGACTCCATGAACGCAGAACGAGCGCGTGCTAATTTTGAGAGAGCTGGTCTGGCTGACATCGTTGATTCACGTATAGGGGATGCCGCTGAAGTTCTAAAGACTATTGACAGACCTGTAGATTTTCTGTTCCTTGACAACAATAAGGATGGTTATTTTGCATGCTTCAAAGCAATCGAATCTCAGTTAACCAATCCAGCAATGATTGTAGCTGATAACGTCGGTAGAGCGGACCAGATGGCAGATTATTTGGAACATGTCCGTTCACACTATGAATCCGAAACACATTGGTTTGAAAGCTGGCGGCGGAGACGTGGCAGGAACGAAGGCGACAATCAAGGGCAGCGAAGACGCGACGGTATGGAGGTTAGCATCTACCGCCGTTCATAAATACAATATAAATTTAAATAGGAGAATTAGATGAAAAAATACACAACTTCAATTTTTCAATTAGGTTGGCTATTAAGTATATTAGGTGTTTTTACTTTGACAAATAGTGTCAACGCACAAGAATGGGCGCAGAAAGCAGATATGATAAATCCGAGGCTTTTTTTCTCTGTTGCTGCGGTTGACAATGAAATTTATGTAATCGGTGGCATGCTCGGTGCTCCGATAGACAGTGTTGAGGTCTACCTGCCCGATACAGACAAATGGGTTCAGAAAGCAAGTTTACCATCTGCGCGCGCTGGTGTTGTTACATGTGAAGTTGATGGCAAGCTATATGCAATCGGGGGATGGGATGGTCAAAACCCTGCCCTTGGTACAGTTGAAGAATATGACCCGAAAACTGACACATGGACGCGAAAGGCGGAGATGCCTACGCCCCGTTCTTTCTTTTCTGCTGTTGCCATAGAAGGTAAAATTTACACATTTGGTGGGGTTGCACAAAATGTTGGACCTGTTTTATCTACAGTTGAAGAATATGACCCGAAAACTGATACATGGACACAAAAAACGGATATGCCAAATCCCCGATCAGGGACAGCAGCAGCGGAATTTCGAAATAAAATATACCTTATCGGTGGCGTTTCTGCAGTACAAGGCCCCGTCGCTAAAACAGTTGAAGAATATGACCCGAAAACTGACACATGGACACAAAAAACTGGTATGCCTACCTCCAGAACCGCTCTTACCGTTAGTGTTGCAAATGCCAAAATCTACGCGATTGGCGGCACATCGGCTGTCCAAGGGCCCGGTTTGGCTACAGTGGAGGTTTACGATCCATTAACTGACACATGGGGAAAAAGCATAGATATGCCTACAGCAAGGGTTTTCTTAGGATCAGGAAATGTCAACGGCAAAATCTATGCTGTAGGCGGTGTCGTTGAAGGAATCGGTCCCAAGATTTTACCTACCGTAGAGGAATTCACTCTCAATAGTCTAAACGTAGCAGCGCTGGATAAATTTCTCACATTCTGGGGAAATATAAAAATTGAGAATTAGATCCTACACTCCGCTAATTATTGGGACACTTCTGTAGCGTAACCTGTTAGTTTGCGTCGTTTTATGCACAAGCTAACAGGTTGCGCTACAATTGTGTGCAAGTAATTATAGATTCCACTATAAAACTTGACCGATGTCAATTTTTACGAGAATCATTCAGTTTTTTGGTTTTCAATATTTCAGATCATTTATCTTTGAAATGATTGAAAACAAACTCACTATCCTTAAAATCAACTTCCACAGCATCACCATCCTGAAAGTTGCCTTCAAGCATATCAATTGCCAACGGATTGAGAATGTCACGTTGGAGTGTCCGTCGAAGTGGACGTGCCCCGTATACCACATCAAACCCGCGTTCAACCAATTCTGCTTTTGCTGATTCGGTTAACGTGAGCGTCATATCCTTTTCAGCAAATCGGACACTTAGCTTGGACAGTTCAAGCGTTACAATCTGTTTCAATTCCTCAATGCCGAGTCGATCAAAAATAATAAGATCATCTACACGGTTAAGGAATTCCGGAGGGAAATGTGCTTGTAAAGCGTCCATCACCTTACGCCGAATTTCTTCTGTGTTGAGATGCGTATCGCTAATCCACTGACTGCCGATGTTAGAGGTCATGACGACAACCGTATTCTTAAAATCGACCGTGTGTCCTTGCCCATCTGTCATTCTGCCATCATCAAGCATCTGGAGTAAGACGTTGAATACTTCCGGGTGTGCTTTCTCAACTTCATCAAGCAGAATAACGCAGTAGGGATGTCGTCTGACTGCTTCGGTTAACTGCCCACCTTCATCATAACCTACGTACCCCGGCGGTGCCCCGATGAGTCGGGAGACGGTATGCTTCTCCATGTATTCGCTCATATCAATGCGCACCATAGCGTTAACATCGTCAAATAGGAATTCAGCGAGTGACTTTGCCAGATGCGTTTTGCCGACACCTGTAGGTCCCATAAAGAGAAATGAACCGAGCGGGCGTTCTGGGTCACCGAGCCCGACACGGGAACGGCGGATAGCATTGGAAACAGCAGAAACAGCCTCATCTTGTCCGATGACCTGTTCACGTAACCGTTCTTCCATGTGAAGCAGTTTTTGTGTTTCGCCTTCCATGAGTCGATAAACTGGTATTCCTGTCCATTTTGCAACGATCTCCGCAATGTCTTCAGCGCTCACACGTTCTTTTAGCATGTGTGTGCCGTTAGCCTCCGTTTCAATCGCCTCTCGTAAGGTTTTTAGTTGTGATTCAAGCGCAGGTATTTTGCCATATTCAAGTTCAGATGCTATAGCAAGGTTGCCAGTGCGTTTCGCTTTCTCGGATTCAGTGCGGAGTGTCTCAATCTGTTCCATCAACTCGCGAATCTGTTCCAGGTTTGCTTTTTCGTTTTTCCAACTTGCTTTGAGGGCAACTGCTTTTTCTTTTAGTTCTGCAAGTTCAACGTTCAACTTTTCTAAACGTTGTTTTGAAGCGTCATCCTCCTCTTTTTCCAGTGCTTGTTGTTCAATTTGGAGTTGGATGATACGCCGTTCCACTTCGTCTATTTGCTCTGGTACACTGTCAATCTCAATCCGCAACCGTGATGCTGCTTCGTCCACTAAATCAACTGCTTTATCTGGTAGAAAGCGATCAGAAATATACCGTTTTGCGAGTGTTGCGGCGGCAACGATCGCGTTGTCCTGAATTTGAACGCCGTGATGGGTTTCGTACCGTTCTTTCAAGCCACGGAGAATAGCAATGGTATCTTCAGCAGAAGGTTCTTGTACTTGGACAGGTTGGAATCGTCGCTCTAAGGCAGCATCTTTTTCAATATGTTTACGGTATTCATCAAGTGTAGTTGCACCGATACAGCGCAATTCACCGCGTGCTAACGCAGGCTTCAACATATTAGACGCATCCACTGCTCCTTCCGCGGCACCTGCCCCGACAATTGTATGAAGTTCATCAATAAAAAGTACAACTTGTCCTTCTGCTTGCTCAACATCAGAAAGAACCGCTTTCAGTCGATCCTCAAATTCCCCACGATATTTACTACCCGCGATGAGCGCGCCTAAATCAAGCGCAATAAGTCGCTTTTCTCGTAGACCTTCAGGCACATCACCATCCGCGATACGTTGTGCTAATCCTTCCACGATTGCAGTTTTTCCGACACCCGGTTCACCGATAAGCACCGGATTATTTTTGCGTCTGCGGGATAGCACTTGCATCACACGTCGGATTTCATCATCTCTACCAATAACTGGATCAAGTTTACCTGACATCGCTTCTTGTGTAAGCTCCCTGCCAAATCGGGTAAGCGCTTGGTATTTGTCCTCAGGATTTTGGTCAGTTACCCGCTGTGTACCGCGAATGTCAACGAGTGCTTTAAGGATTTTATCCTTTGTGATACCAGCATCCCTTAGGGTTTGTCCTGCTTCGCTCTGTTTTGATTCCGCACAGGCAATTAGGAGGTGTTCTGTGCTAATGTACTCATCTTTGAGTGTCGTTGCCTCTTTGAGAGCAGTTTCCAGCACAGATTGTAAGGATTTTGAGAGGTGTAGTTCTGAACTTGCCCCTTGCACTTTAGGTGCTTTCTGAACGATATTCTCAAGTGCCGATGTAATTCCTTGAATATCTACGCCTAATTTTTGGAAAATTGGTGTGACTATTCCGTCTGTTTGGTTAATGAGGGAAAGCATCAGATGTTCACCCCCGAGTTCTGGGTTTTGTGCTTCGCTTGCTAAAGTTTGTGCTGTTTGTAGTGCTTCTTGTGCTTTGATTGTGAATTTGTCTAATCTCATTTTTTATCTCCTTTGAAGTTCTGTTTATGCAGTATATCAGGAGCAAAATTTGTGCCAATTTTTGTCTGTTAGTTTGGCAAGATTCAGGCATAGATAGCACAAATGTGGCACGCGGTGTGTTATTTTGGCAATTGGAGTGTAAATTTTGCATAGCAAAAAGCACGGCAGTAGTAACTACCGTGCTTCAATGCAGAGATAATGAGATTTCACATATCTCTTAAAGATATACCGTGTTATTACTGTCTTGTCCGTTGCGCTTTCAGCGTGCCCCACGTAGTCGTAAATTTACCTTGTGGTTCTACGCTTACAGAGTCCTTGATGACATCAGCGTATTCTTCAAAATCAGCAGCATCAAAAGCGGAGTTATAGACAATCACTTCATCAATGATTCCACCGAAGTAGTGAATATTAGTGCCAGTTCCATCGTCATCATGGAAAACTGCGTTTGCATTGGTATGGGCTATGCCAGTGTCGTCTCCGTGTGCGAAGAGCTGCCCACCGGGTTCGCTGGCAATCATTTCACCATTTAGCCACATCTCAAATTTGTTGTCTTCAACGGCATTGGCCCCATCTCGGAGGACCATAGCAACGTGATACCATGTATTAGATTCTACAGGAGCAGAGGGCCATGCACCAGCCCATTGGTATTCGGCACGATTCCAAGCCCCGACATAGACTTGTCCATCAAAAACATTGACGACAAAACCGCGGGTGCGTCCGCCTTCTTCAAAAATCGTCTGTTTATGGTCTGTAATGCTTACATCAGCACAGTTGAAGTAAGCAGCAATCGTTCGGTTTTGGAAGGGACCGCCTGTGTTGAGACCGTTTGAATCTGGCAGTTTGACACCATCATCTACACCATCAAACTGTAATGCTTTTCCAACAATACCGTCGACAACTTCAGGTTCACCGGCTAACGTTCCATTCACGTCTTTACCGGAGGTATCTGCGGCATCACCTTCATCAAAAGTCCAAATTGCTTGAACAGTGGCTTCGTCTTTCGCTGCATTGGCTGATACGGCTATTAGCATGAGTAAAACACTTAAAATAGGGATAAATTTTTTCATTTATCTTACTCCTTTGTAAAGCGGAACTTCGTCCGCATTGAATGATAAGACTTACGTAATTTTGGAGATGCACAATGAACATCGTCACGATCTGCCAATTTGTGTAAATCCTAAAAAATTAATCTTGGGTTCGTTGGGCTTTCAGGTTTGCCCAAGTAGTTGTGAATTTTCCTTGTGGTTCAACACTTAACGGCTGCGTAAGTTCCGCAAAATCTGCTCCATTGAAGGCTGATCCGTAAACGATGATATCGTCGATCATACCACCAAACCAGTCTGTGTTGGTAGCAGCACGTCCACCATCATGATAGAAGGAATTTTGGTTGAGAAAACCTATACCAGTATCATCACCGTGTGGATGGAGCTGCCCTCCTTTTTCTTTTACGGTAAGTTTACCATCAAGCCACACTTCTAATTTGTCATTTTCTACTTTGCCAGCAGCGTCTCGGAGGACTAAGCCAACGTGGTACCATGTATTTGACTTGATGTCTACGGAGGGCCATGCGCCTGGCCAGTTGTACTCAGCGCGGTTCCATCCACCAACGTAGAGTTTACCATCAAACACATAGATAGCCAATCCGCGTGTCTGACCGCCTGCCTCGAAAATCACCTGCTTTTGATCCTTGTTGACATCATTGCAGTTGAAAAATGCTGCGACCGTCCGGTTAGTAAATGTGTTGGTGATATTAATTCTTGGTGAATCCGGAATCTTTATACCGTCGCTTGTGCCGTTGAATTTCAATGCTTTTCCTGCAATACCATTAACGGATTCTGGTTTTCCAACAACAACACCATTTAAATTTTGAGGTGAAGTATCATTTGCAGAGCCATCGTCAAACGTCCAGATGCCTGCGACTGTGTTTTCGTCGCGTTGTGCTTCTGCTGGTGTAACTGATAAAAACGTTAATAGCAACAAGCAGATACAAGAAAGAAGCATAGGTGTTGTAATAATATTCTGATTTGTCATAGCTTGAGACATTCATACCTCCTTCAAAACGTCTCATATTGAGATGAATTTTCGTTTTGAGACAAATATACCTATATTATGTTTTGGTTAATATAACCCAAGTTGCTACGAACAAGTTTTAGACATGTAGACACCGTTTTTAAGAGAGAATAACTCGCTTCTGTCCGATTTCGTAGGACAAACTGTCAGTTTGCGCACTCACATAGACAATCTAACAGATTGTGGGACTATGTAGCAGCTTAAGGTTAATATACTTACTTGTTTATTATAGAAAATATGTACATTTTTGTCAAATAATAAAAGTTTTTACATGTTGTCCTTGTACCGCACACTGTTAGTTTGCGTCTCATTATGCACAATCTAAATAAAGTTTAAGAAAATAAATAGGTAATTTGGCGAGGTTAGGAAACATCGCCAGCGGGGGAGTACACCTACCTCGGACGGATAGAAAATTACCGAATTAATAACTTAATCTTCATACAGATTGTGGGACATAAATAGCAACTTAGGTTTTTTATACTAAAACCCGCAATTACCTGAACATTACATGAACGTCAAAACTCATTGCAAAGAAACATTGTTTACTTGCCAACACAGAACTGAGAGAAAATCCGATCCAGAATATCTTCAGTAGTTGTTTTGCCTACGATGTCCCCGAGCTCATCAAGACTAATACGCAAATCAACAGAAACGAGATCAGGCGGCATGCCGTTTTCTAAACTCGTGATTACATCATTAAGTGCTTCTTGTGCGCGGAACAGCGCGTTTTGGTGGCGAGTGTTCGTCACAATTGGAGATTCACCTACAACGAATTCACCGCCAATCAATTCCTCTTGAATAGCAGTTTTCAGTGCATCAATACCTTTTCCTTCAGTAATTGCTGTCTGAACAACGCGCGCCTTCGGACAGTGGTTGGTTAACGCCTGCGGTTGGACGATAGTGGGAAGATCAATTTTATTTAGAATCAGAATTGCACGGTGCGAATTCGCTATTTGTAAGAGTTCTATATCCAATTCATTTAAAGGTTCGGATGCGTCAAACATTAGGAGTAGAAATTCCGCTTTATTGAGTACGTCTCTACTCCGTTGAACGCCTTGCTGCTCAACGATGTCCTTTGTCTGTCGGAGGCCTGCAGTATCAATTAGGTTTATGGGGATGCCATTAAGGTTAATAGTTTCATCAATTGTGTCGCGCGTGGTGCCGGGAATATCTGTAACAATGGCGCGCGCTGTTCGGACAAGGGTATTGAATAGACTTGATTTTCCAACATTCGGTTTACCCAAAATTGCAGCGTTAACACCCTCCTTGATAAGACGCCCTTCCGAAGCAGTTTCTAACAATTGTCCCAAATCTAATTGAACAGCACGTGCAGCCTGCAGCTGCGTATCTACCTTCATAAAATCGAGGTCTTCATCTGGAAAGTCAATGGAGGCTTCAATTTCTGCCAGCAATGCTGCCAGTCTATCGCTGAGTTGGTTTACACGCTCAGAAAGTTTGCCTTCAAGTGCCTGAATTGCGGTTTTACGGCTAAGTTCTGTTTTTGAACCGATGAGTTCTGCTACAGCTTCAGCCTGGGTGAGGTCAATTCTGCCGTTGAGAAATGCCCGTTTCGTAAACTCGCCCGGTTCAGCAAGCCGCGCCCCTGCCTTTACCACTAAATCTAATACAGTTGTTAACGGAACAATCCCACCGTGGCAGTTAAATTCAACGATGTCTTCAGTTGTATATGTTTTTGGGGAGCGCATAACACCGAGCATCACTTCATCAATGACTTCATCGGGGGACGATGTGTCTATGACGTACCCGTGTGTAAGCGTATGTGATGGGAGTTCATCAGGTGAAATAGCGCGTGAAGGACGAAACAATTGACAAGCGATCGGAATTGCAAGCGGGCCACTGACACGTACTATTCCGATGCCGCCTTCTCCGCGTGGAGTTGCGATGGCGGCGATAGTATCGTCAAATTTCATGTCGCAACTCCCGTTCTACAGATGTAGGACAAGGTTATTGAACGGAGTGGGAACTTTGTGTTTCACAAACTCTGTTGTCCAGATCTGGCTCAATAGGTATCTTGCCTTGAAATAACAACGCGACGCATATCACCTTCACCTTGGCTAAACGTTGAGACAGAATCGTCCGATTTGAGGGCGAGATGAATCACGCGTCTATCCTTAGCGTTCATAGGTGCAAGAACAACATCCTGACGTGTCCGTCTGACTTTTGCAGCAACTTGATGTGCCATGTCTACGAGCGATTGTTCTCTGCGCTTGCGGTAACCTTCGGTATCTACAAATACCTTTTTCTTGGCAAGTGCATTTTTATTGATAATACAATTGAGGAGACGTTCAATAGCATCAAGGGTCTGTCCATGTTTGCCGATAAGAAGTGCTGGCGAATCAGAAACCATATTGAGGTGCAGACTGCCTTCAATAAGGTTAGATTCAACTTCCCCATCAATTCCTATCCGCGTAAGCATCTCCTTCAAAACAGTTTCTGGAGCAGCAGAAATATCTTCCTTCAGCGTAGCACGAATTTTTGCGGGTTTCGCGCCAAAACTCAAAATGCCTTTAGTCGGTTCATTAATTATGATGATGTTAACCTGTTCGCGCGTTGCTTCAAGCTGTGTCAGTGCAGTATCAATTGCCTCTTCCACAGTTTCGGCTTCAGTTTCTATATAGTTTTGCAATTGGAAGTACTCCTTATTCACATAAGACTAAGTGAAAACATCAATTCTGTTTGCGCTTTGGCGTGTTTTCCTGTTTGTCGGTTTCGCCATCATGGAAAAATTTCGTTTGTATTTGTTGTTGCGCTACAGTTAAAACACTATTACATAACCAATATAACACAAACCCGGAAGCCCAGTTATAAAACATGAAGACAAAGATAAGCGGCAAAAACTGCATAATTTTTGCTTGTGTATTACTGGTAGTAGGCGTGGCAGACATGCCACCGACAAATTTCTGCTGGAGCCATGCTGTCAATCCATTTAGAATCGGTAAAAATCGGATGGCATCTATTTGCGTAATAATTAGCGGTATCGTAAAGGGGAGTTTAACCAAAGTATCTGGTGCTGAGAGGTCATCAATCCAAAAGAGGAAAGGCGCACCTCGCAATTCAACAACACTCCCAAGCAGACCATAGAGTGCCAGAAAAAAGGGGGTTTGTGATAGCAAGGGCATACAACCACCCAATGGGTTCACCCCATTTTCTTTGTAAATGCGCATTGTGGCTTTATTCAGTTTTTGCGGGTCATCCCGATATTTTTCCCGCAATTCAGTCAATTGCGGCTGGAGCTCCTGCATTTTCTTCATAGAAACATGGGCTTTACGGGTGAGCGGAAAGGAAATGATCTTTACTAATGCCGTCATCAGGATAATCGCTATACCATAGTTTCTAAGAATACTGTGCAACCCGTTGAGCAACCACAGCATTCCCCATATCAACGGATCAAGAATACCCCAATATCCGAAATCTATGATTTTTGAGAGATGAATCGGTACATCTGGCGTATTCGGAGCAGTAACAGGTTTCAATAGTGTGTTATCCTTGGGACCAACATAGAGCCGGAAAGCATGAGTCTGCTGCTGCTGAGCCGGAAGTTGAAAACGAGGGATTGTCAAAATAGCGGTCTCTGTTGGAGCAGTAACGAGGATATCTTTCATCCCATTTCCCTTCGGATTATCCAGTCTGTAGGTTGCCTCAAGATTCGGGTCGGGAATCATTATCGCACTAAAATATTGACTATTTATACCTGCCCAAAGTACTGTTTCTGACGCAAGTTCTTGTTTGAGTTCGCGTGTAGGTTTTCCGGTGCCGATATAGGTTTTTGCCCCTTCAGCACCCCGTCGAGCTGATTTACCGGTCTCTTTTTCGTGTACGAGTAGGTCAGCATTAATCCCCGGTCCCCAACGTAGTTCATAACCATTCCATTGTTCATTTCCACCAATTAACAACGGTTCAGAAGCATCAGAAACATTTTCGAACGTTAAGGCTAAATCGACAGTATAACTATCAGTATAGAAAGTAAACTGTTTGGCAACTTTCAGTTGATCACCAATTAGAGTTGTAAAGGTAAGTGTCCCCTGCCCCTGTGTCCCTGATAGTTGAATGCCTTGGGGTTCATCAGCTTGCCATTTAGCACCAACTAAATCAATTTGCAAATTTGTATTTCCAAACCGGAGGGCAAGACAGTTAAGTGCTGTTTCAGGAATAAGGTTCAACGGTACGTCTTTGGCAATGTCTGATCTGTCGGGGAAACGTAAATCGCCCTTTTCATTTTTTTCTATCAATTTCCATCGCTTAGCTATTGCCAATTTTTCGTTAAAAGTGATGTCGTAAATAGCAGTTTTGACGTATACTTCAGGATCGTCCGGACTCTCTTGAGGTGTTATCAGTAGATCCGAATCAGTAGAATTTTCTTCCTTTTTTTCAAGTTCTGCTCCTTCAGGTGTGTCGCTTGGTGCTATTTGTTCAGTTATTGAAGGGTCGTCCTGTTCTGGTACGAAACGATTACCAAATATTAGACTCCATGCAATCATTACACCAATCATTAGCACAAGTGCAAGAATATAACGTGCTCCCATTTAATTTTAGATGCTCCTCTATCTTATTATAGTGTGGTCTGTAGTTCGCCGGACGCTGAATGTCACTATACGTTCAGCGTTCATTGCTACTGAAGCGGGTCAAAACCCCCTGGGTGGTAAGGATGGCATTTTGCCAATCGTTTTAATGTTAACCAACTGCCTTTTAAGACACCATATTGTTCAAAGGCTTGCTGTGCGTAGTGCGAACAAGTCGGATGGAAACGACACGTTGGAGGAAAAAGTGGGGAAATAAAGCGGCGATACCCGCGGATAGCGTAAAGAATTAATCGACTCATTTTCTTTTAGATAACCGTTCACTTGCAAGAGATGTTTTTTGTTCAACGATTTTTTTATTTAATAATATCGCTTAGCCTGTATTGGATCTTCATAAAGTTCACGCTGCCAAGTCCTTTTAAAACCTTCCTCTCCCGTTGCCATGATTGATGCTCTACAAAACACTTGATGTAAACTTTCTTGAGCTTGCAGTCCTGAAAGATCAGAGGCATCTTTTCTGCCTACAACCACAATATCGTACTGAGGCAGAAGTTCAGGCTTAAGCATGCGAAACGCTTCACGTATGAGGCGTTTGACACGGTTGCGCGTGACACTGTTGCCTACTTTTTTACTAACTGTTATTCCTAACCGAGACTGACTTAATTCTGTGCGGTAGACATAGATAACGAAGTGAGGATTCCAGTTCTTTTTCCCATTTTTGTATGCTCTCTGAAATTCCCGTGACTTCTTCAGTCTCTCCGGATGTGGTTGATACGGCATAATTTTAGGGTCTATTCAGATTGGTAACACCTTCTCCTTCACACAAAACCTACAAGGTTACCTTCTATTTTATGGTAGATTATAAAAGGACTTGGATGCTTTGCACAGCAAGGTTAGAAACCTCACCTAACGGACGGACGAAAGTGTCTATTTATTTTCTCAATTCACCATAAATACAATTAATAAAGTGGGAATAGCAATTGTCTCTTTGCCTCAATTAATATAGAGATACTTTTTCCAAGACGGATGGTAACCCCGAAAATGACGGTTGAGTTGCAAATACGTCAAGATTGAAGGTGTTTTTGGTGCGCGTTTCAACTTGAAATGTGTCTCATGAAGCATCTGATTGCCTTTGTTATTGTTGCAGCGTTTACAAGCTGTCACAACATTTTCCCAGGTTGTCTTGCCCCCTTTTGAAATCGGGATGACGTGGTCAAGCGTTAGCAGGGCAGCAGAAAGCTCTCTATGGCAATATTGACATGTGTGCTGGTCGCGCGCAAGGACATTCTTGCGAGAAAACTTGACAACACTGCGCGGCACATGCACATAGTTTACCAAACGAATTACATGCGGCACTTTGACAATAGCCGAAGGTGACCGAATCTCTGATTCAGACACTTCCTCTGTCTGAGCAGTTCCCTTGAAAACCATCTTCAAGGCTCGCCTGAGATTGCAAACGTTGATTGCTTCATAACTGGCATTTAGCACTAAAACAGGTACTTCCACTCGCCTGTCCTCCTACAAGCAAGCAATCTGATTTTAATTATATACTATTTTAACACATCTACGATCCGATTGCAACTAAAATCTATCGGGCGTGTAAATATTTTGTCAATTGGTTGGATTTTGCGTGGGATAAATCTAACGGACAATTTTGAAAAAGTTACCAAGTGGCAACTTTTCATTTTTACGCTAAATCCAGTCACTAACTATGTTTACAGGTGTTTTGGCTCATGTCAAGACTATGTGCAGTGCAAAAAACTTTACGGACCCTGGATCGTCACAATTTGCAATATCACCTTAGATATGTTAAAATATAATGAGTTAAAACTATAACAGAACGATTTGGAGGAAATTGATGTATAAAATCGGTCTCATACCAGGGGACGGAATTGGCCCCGAAGTGACACGCGAAGCGATGAAGGTCTTCGGGGCGGCAGCTGCACAAGAAGGTTTCAAATACGAAACTGTTGAATATGATGTCGGAGGCGACCGATATCTGGCAACCGGCGAAGTGTTACCAGATTCAGTCCTTGAAGAACTCCGTGAACTTGATGCTATTTATCTCGGGGCAATCGGACATCCGGATGTCAAACCCGGTATTTTAGAAAAAGGGATTCTACTAAAGGTACGGTTTGAGCTTGATCTCTATATTAATCTGCGTCCTGTAAAACTCTATCCTGGTGTACCTACACCATTGAAGGACAAAGGTCCAGAAGATATTGATTTTATTGTTGTTCGTGAAAATACGGAAGGACTATACTCTGGAATCGGTGGATTTCTGAAACGTGGTACGCGCGATGAAGTCGCAATTCAAGAGATGGTTAACACCTATAAAGGTGTAGAACGGTGCGTACGTTATGCGTATGAACTCACCCGAAAACGGAACAAAACGAATACCTTAACCTCATGCGATAAAGCAAACGTCCTTACCTACGCACATGACTTGTGGCGGCGCGTCTTTGACGAAGTAGGAGAAGATTATCCAGATATTAAAAGAGAATACGCAATTGTTGATGCAACAACAATGTGGATGGTCAAAAATCCTGAATGGTTTGATGTGATTGTCACCTGTAATATGTTCGGAGACATCATAACTGATCTTGGCGCAATGATTCAAGGCGGTATGGGGGTCGCGGCATCAGGCAATTTGAATCCAGAAAGCGTTGCGATGTTTGAACCGATTCACGGTTCTGCCCCACGCTATACCGGCAAAAATCAGATTAACCCAATCGCTGCTGTCGGTGCAGCAGGTATGATGCTTGACCACCTTGGGCATGCTGGCGCGGCAGCAAAAGTGGAAAAATCTATCAGTGATCTGCTTGCGAGCGGAAAGATCAAAGACCTCGGGGCAGGTAGAATGGGATACACAACTGAACAAGTTGGAGACTTACTCGCAGAAGGTTTGTAACTTATGCTAATTGGGCAGTAAAATTAATCCGATCTGAAGTGCGAGTCCACTTATTAAAGGTATACATATCAAAAGCACTCAACATTTTGTAGCCTGTTGCTTTGAGCAATTCATTCACCGTCTGCACTTCAAAAATTCGTTGTAGGTGAACCTCTTCATAGCGTCTGAACAACTCACCCTCACGAATAAAAAATGTGAGGAAGGTTCGACACATCTTGGAGTGGTATAGGTAATTATTTTTCCAAATATAGGAATAATCTTCGTGGTTCGCGGAAAATGTTTTGTTGTGGAAATTTTGGACGATATTCCGTTCAGTCGTAACATCAAAGACAAACAATCCTTTTGGAATGAGATGCTCCGATACTGTTTTGAGCATACTGCTTAATTCATTTTCGTTAGATGCATAATTTATACTGTCATAAGTACAAAGGACAGCGTCAAACTGCTGATCTAACCGGAAATTGAGCATATCTCCATGATGAAATGTGATTTGTAAATTGTGATCTTCGGCTTTTTGACGAGCAATGTTCAACATTCCTTTTGCCCTATCAATACCCGTCATTTCATATCCTTTTGCTGCTAATAAGACGGTTAATGCTCCTGTGCCGCACGCCAAATCAAGGATATTACGGGGTTTACAATCATACATTTTAAAAAGTGATTCTATGTAATCACACCATCGTAGGTAGTTGACATTCCGCATCATCCGGTCATAAGCATAGGCAAATTTTTCATAAGGTGGTGTTAATAACATCAATATCAATTACTCAATTCCTGTTTATATCCGACAGCAGCATTGAGCATCCTCAGGAGGGTATTAATTTCCTCTGGGTCCCAGGTGTCATCATTATTCGCTTCAAGAGCATAATCACCAGCATCTTTTATTTTTCGCAGATTGATTTTTCCTGTGATAAAACTAAATGGTAATAGTTGCGCCGCACTTTTGACTCTTTCAATTGTATTTATTATATGATTACGGTTTACACCTTCTGGTGCTTGCTTAACCATAGCAATCTTTAACGTATCCGCACCAAAATTAAAAAGTGTTGTGATGATAAACCACTGCAGAATTGAAAGGCACACCATGAATATCAATAAAATGGTTAACGCTTTGGTCAGATGGCGTTTCCAATTTCGGTTTTCTGTGCTCATTTTGAATTTCCTCTATATAATTTTCTTAAAACTAATACACGGACTTTAAAAACGATAGCATATATTAACGTGAGTTCGGTTAAACTTAAGTCTATGCTGGAATCGGGGACAAAAACGCTTCTACCCCCCTTTATCCCCCCGCAAGCGAGGGGAAATCCTCTTGTTTGAGAGGAAAAGCGGACAATAAAAGATGAATTAGACTTATTCCGAACTCACGTTATATTAGCATTTCATCTGAATGTTGTCAAGGGTGTAAATTTTATTAATTTCTGAATCGTAGATTTGCGCGGATTAGGGAAATTCGCGGGCTGGAAATTGGAATCAACTATGAAGATAGGTATAGTCGGTAGACCTCATGTGGGGAAAACCACCGTTTTCAACGCTTTAGCACATTCTAACGCTGAAATTGGGGGGTACACCAGCAAAAAACAGGTCAATCTTAGCACTGTCTCTGTACCAGATAACCGTTTAGAACCTTTGGCAAAGGTTTTTGAATCTAACAAAATCGTACCCGCGACGATTGATTACATAGATGGTGGCGGTACTTCTCGCGCAGCAATTAATGCTAATGTTGAAAGCCCTCAGCGCACAGAGTTAGATGCCGAAGTGCTTGGTGAGCTACGCACTGTTGATGCCCTCGCGCATGTTGTTAGGCTTTTTGAAGATGAAACGGTGCCTCACGTTGATGGAAACGTTGATGCTGAAAGAGATATTGAATTTGCCGATTTAGAATTTGCATTCGCCGACCTCCAAATAGCTGAAGGGCGCATCAATAGGCTCGAAAAGCTCCTAAAAAATCAGAAGTCTGCTGAACATCAAAATGAACTTCGGATTTTAGAAGAATGTAAACAAACCCTTGCGGAAGGAAAACCACTACGTTCTCTCACTATATCAGAAATTGATGAAAAACTCATCCGCGGTTATGGTTTCTTAACGCAAAAACCGCTGCTGCTTATTTGCAACATCAGCGAAACGCAATTACAGGAAGCGGATAAAATTTTTACGCGTTTTGCAGAATATGAAACACGCCCACAGACTGCAGTCATCGGACTCGCAGCACAATTAGAGATGGAAATTGCACAACTCGATTCATCAGACGCTGAAGCATTTATGGCTGAAATGGGATTGAATGAATCCGCTTTAGAAAGGTTTATACAGACATCATACCGATTAATGGGGTTGATTACATTTTTTACAGGTGGAGAAAAAGAGATACGGGCATGGACACTTCGGAGTGGGCAAACTGCTGTTGAAGCTGCAGGCCTAATTCATACCGATTTTGAACGCGGATTTGTTCGTTCAGAGTGCATTAACTGGGAAGATTTAACTGCTTGTGGTAGTTACACGCAAGCACGTAGTAAAGGACTATTAAGAGTGGAGGGAAAAACATATCAGGTACAAGAGGGTGATGTCTTGACAATTTTAGCAAACCCTTAGGTGTCAATTTAAAGGTTATCCTCTTGTAGGAGGGAAATCTTGAAGGCCCGATTTAGGACCAAAAGGTAGGCGCGTTTTGTCCACGCGCCTATATCTGTGTGGAAGACTGCCTAACGGCGCGTTTAGATGAAGATTATAGTGAACTTTGAAAGTATTAGGACACTTTGAATAAGCCTGTTTCAGAAACATAACGGACAATAGAAGTTGTAGCACACCCTGTTAGGTTGTGCATGTTAGTCCGCAACCTAACAAGGTGCGCTACAGAAGTATCCCATTAATTGTAAGTTTTACTATAGTTTGTGCCGCAGTGACGCAAACTAACAGGTTACGCTACAGAAGTGTGCCATTAATTGTAAATTTTACTATCTAACTGAAAACTGAAAATGGAAGAAAATGAAAAAAAATCTGCTGCGGAGCAGAACCAAAATGTTACCCGTGCTGCGGGAATTGTCAGCTTAGCGGTAATGGGGTCAAGGGTCTTAGGTCTTGCCAGAGAAATGGCAATTTTTTATTATTTTGAGACAAAATTGGGTGCAGCCGCCTTTCACCTTGCCTTCCGCATCCCAAATTTTCTGCGCGATATGTTCGGGGAAGGTATTTTAAGCAAAGCGTTTATCACGACTTTTCTTGCAACTGAAGCCGAAGATGGCGAACAAGCAGCATGGAATCTTGCAAACCGCATTTTTAACCTGGTATGCCTTGTTTTGATAGGTATAGTCGTACTGGGTATTCTTTTTGCCCCTACTCTTGTTGATATTTTAGCACGCGAAGATTTTGACGAGACATTGGATAGTAAAGAACACTATGGGTTTGAGACAAAAGTAGAATTAACTATCTACCTCACACGATTGATGTTTCCCTACCTGCTATTTGTTTCGCTTGCTGCAATTGCCATGGGGTTATTGAACAGCAAGGGAAAATTCGGTATTCCAGCGTGTGCTTCCTCTTTTTTTAACCTCAGTTCACTCCTGATTGGTATTAGTGGTTACTATTTTTTTAAACAGGTCGGCATGCATCCGACAACAGGCATGGCTGCAGGTGTTGTTGTAGGTGGAATTGCACAATTTCTTATTCAAGTTCCATCAATGTACCGGGTCGGATTTAGGTATAAACCGTTATTAAATTTTCGTGATTCAAGAGTGGTTGAGGTGTTACGATTGATGGGACCTGCTATTTTAGGTGTAGCAGCAGTGCCTATCAATCAACTTACAAATACGTGGTTTATTACCTCGGGCGACGAATGGTTGCCGTGGATCCAAGGTGCATACCGCATTATGCATCTGCCGCTCGGCATATTTGGCGTAGCGATTTCAACCGTAGCACTACCGCAACTCGCGAAGTTCGCTAACGCAGGTGATACGGGACAGTTCCGCGACTCACTCTCTTACGCACTACGTTTGATGCTAACTGTAATTTTGCCTGCATCAATTGGATTGATGGTGCTTTCTGAACCGATTTGTCGGTTGCTTTACGAACGCGGCGCATTCATAGAATCAGATACAATCGGTACAGGAGGTGCCCTATTTGTTTATGCATTTGGCTTATGCGGTTTTTCCGCTCTCAAGATCGTTACAGATGGATTTTACGCACACAAGGATATTCGTGCGCCTGTTATTGTCAGTCTTTGTGGCGTTGCACTCAACATCTGCCTCAATTATCTGTTTATTTTCCGCGAACTTCTTTTTGACCCGCGGGCAGTTGTGTTTTCAACAGTCCTAACGGTGACACTCAATAGTGCTGTTTTACTGTTTCTGCTCCACCGCAAAGTTGGACGATTAGGACTTCGGGCAGTTGTGCCGTTGGCATTCAAAATCTTTATTGCTTCAGCAGTGATGGGCGTTGTGTGCTGGGTAACAAATGGCTTTATTGAACAAGATTTGCTCGGTACTGAGGGAATCATTCCGCGCATCGCCAATGTGTTTGTTCCGATTGTATTCAGTGTGTTGGCACTCGCGGGGATGTATAAGGTGTTGAAGGTCGCGGAGTTTGACGATATTTTGAATATATTTAAACGAAGATTCCGTAACCAATAGAATTTGCAAAGGAGATATATGCTAACAAAACGGATTATTCCATGTTTAGACGTACGCGCAGGAAAAGTTACCAAAGGCATCGCCTTCAAAGGCAATGTTGATGTTGGTGATCCTGTGGAAATGGCGCGTTTTTATTACGAAGGCGGGGCAGACGAACTTGTCTTTTACGACATCACCGCCAGCAATGAACGGCGCGATATTATGATTGATGTTGTCTCTGCTGTTGCCGCAGAAATCTTTATCCCCTTTTCTGTCGGCGGTGGGTTACGCACACTTGAGGATATGCGGCGTGTACTACTTGCAGGTGCCGAAAAGGTCAGCATAGATTCGGGCGCCGTGCGAAACCCCGATATTATTTCTGAAGGCGCACGTGCTTTCGGTAGCCAATGTGTTGTGTTAAGTATGCAAGTGAAAAAGGTCTCTAAAAGCGAACAGATTCCAAGCGGTTATGAAATCTATATTGATGGCGGGCGGAAACCTATTGGATGGGACGCATTGGAATGGTCTGCTCGTGGCGTTGATTTGGGAGCAGGTGAGATTGTTGTTAACAGTATTGATGCGGATGGCACGAAGGCAGGCTATGAACTGGAATTAACGGGTGCAATCGCTGATCTTGTGTCTGTCCCCGTAATCGCATCTGGTGGGGCAGGAAATCCACAACACTTACGCGATGTTTTTGTTGAAAGCAATGCTGATGCAGCGATTGTTGCCTCTATCACACACTACGGCGAATTCACAATTGAGAGTATCAAAACCTACCTATCAGATGAAGGTGTCAGTGTACGCGATACATGGTAAAAGTTCAGATAGTTTAACCCAAGTTACTACGGACAAGATTTTGGACATGCAAACACCGTTTTTTATAGAGGATAATGCATATTTCGCAAGTTTTCGTCCCGCAATCTAACAGATTAGGCTATAACAGCACAACCTAACAGGTTATGCTACAAACGTCAAGGGAATTACATCACAACAAAACTTTCAATTGGAATCTGGCTGCACCATCCCCTGCAGGCAAGCATCCCAATAAGCCACAGTATATTTTTTTACATCCTCAGGTTGATTATCCTGTTCAAGATAGCTTTCAATCCAATTTAACAAACGCTGGCGTGGTGCTGGGCGAATCTCACTGATGCTTTCATCGTATATGATGTCACGAAAATCGGAAAGCGTGTCAGTTTCTAGCTGCAAATCAGGTTGAAAATACACCGTCAAATTTGCCATCAAGCTGAGCGTTAACGTTTGAATTGGATCAACAGCGATGCTGAGTGGCGGGTCAATCGTAAAAATATCTTCAAGTGGCAATGCTTGGACATAACCCCATCTTGCCTCAATATAATCCAACTGCTGACGGATTATCTCCATATCAGAAAGATTGGTGAAGGTTCGCGGTGGATGGTTGTTCTTTATTGTGACTTGCGCTGTGGTGATAGTCGTATTGTATGCGGCTAAGGCATCTAAAAATTCTGCTTCGGCATGGTTATAGATACGAATGCTATCAATATCAAGATGGGAAAGGGATTCATCTGGCTCAATCACCGCGTGTTCAAGAATGTGGTTGGCTTTTGTTAGTAATTTATCGGTAAGCGTATTTCCGATTTGGAAAAACTTAACGATAGGGTTCGCAAGTAGCACGCTAACTGACTTGTCCAAGTTTCCTTTGCTTCCGTATTCTAATCCTAAACTCGTCAATGCAAAGGCAATTTGAATTTGTGAGCGAAGGTCAGACTCATTGGAAAGGTCAGCAACCTTCATCGTAATCAGTTTATGTGCCAGCGCTGCGATGTCCTCGGAAAGCGACTCCGATTTTTCAGAGTCAATTCTACCGAGGGTATCGCCGTGCAGCATTGTTCGTGCCAAGAAAGACTGTCCGTCAATAACAGCATCTGCAACGAGGGAAAATTTATTCGTCTGCATTCTCCTCTTCATCCTCGGCAAGTTCAAGTGAATCCAGATCGACATGCTGTTTCAAGTCAGATTCGGTGACACTGATTCCAGCTTCACTATCACGTGCTTTCACCCGTTCCGCTCTGTCCGCAGCTGCCTTTTCTAATGCGGAAACTAATTCCTTGTCCGCATCCGCTTCTTTGTCAATAGCGAAAATATCTCGCATAAGTCGATTGAAGAGGTCTCCATCTGCCTCCCATATCGCATTGAGAATCGCTCTTGCTTGGTCATCTTTACATTCTATTGATGGAGAACCTGGGTCAATGATGCCCTCTTCTATCATCATTGCACCGAGAGTGCCTTTTAACTTAACACGATTTTTGAGGAGGCCCGCAAGAATACGCAGATCTATTTGTCCGAGGAACCGGCTCAGGTCATCTCTCTCACATTCAGACAGCTCAAAAAGCCACAAACTTAGCGATTTTTCGTCTAACTTTCCATCGCGCCAAATCGCAATGTCAATGATCTCTTCAAATTGTTCGTTAGATAAGCAAGGTAATAGACCACAAGCAAGACCTGTTCCAAGCAAAGTGTCTAACACCTGTAGGACATCTTCGGTGGGACTATCCTGAATTAATTCTGTGCAGTCTGGCACCAGATAATATAATTCTTCTCGTTGTTTCGGGTTCCGGGTTGCACGGATAATTTCGAGTTGTTGTTCTTTTTCGTAGCTTTGGAAAAGCTGTTCTGCTTCGCGTGTGGGGAGTGATAATAGTTTCTTGGCTTCTGATTGTGGAATAACTAATTTCTGATTGCTCATACCAACCCTCCAAGCGGACAATGCAAAGTATCGCGCTCTTTTGTAGATAACTGATTATATTCAATATGTACTATCTTAGGTCTATCCGGTTTTCTATAGGGCGATAGAAAACGCCCTATAGCCACAATCTACCAAAGTTCAAAAGTTGTTCCTGACAAAATTTAGGTTCTTCGCGGCTGACACGATTGGGTCATCTTTTCCAGGTGTTTCCAAGACAAACCAACTATCGTAGCCAATTGCATGTGCTGACTCAAAGACTGCGGGGAAGTCAACATCGCCTTCGCCAGCGTGATTGCCGCCTGTATCCTTAATATGCATTTGCACGATTGAACTGCCCAAACTCCGAATTTCGGATGGTGAGTCGTAGCCGAGATTTGTCGCATTTCCCATATCGTAATATACACCGACATTTTTTGAACCGACTTGGTCAATAATTTGCTGGTGTTGGTCTGCGCTTAATGTAGACTCAATCGCAAGAAATACGTTATGTTTCTCAGCAGTTTCTGCAGCAGCCTTTACGCCATCAAGAAAGCGTGGGGCGGTAATATGCTCATCTTTTATTTGACCGCCACCAAAGAACGGTACGAGAATAACATTTGTGCCTAATTTCGGGCATGTTTCTGCAAGATACTGCAACTTCGTGATGCCTTCGGTGCGCACGCTATCTGTTGGATGCATAAAGGAATATGCTGTAAAACCGCCCGGTGACAGCGATGATATTTCAATATCTGCTTCTTCTGCAAGACTATTTACTGTGTCAATTCCATCTTCTTGCCAAAGCGTGTGTTGCCGATAATTTACTCCCATGCAGAGTTCAATACCGTCAAATCCTATCTCTTTTGCTTTCTTAAACGATTCTGTGAACGGAACGGGTAACATCCCGTCTCTAATACCTACCTTCATATTATCCCTCCTATGTGATTTTGAATTGTAACATAATTTTTTGCAGATTTCAAATAGATTTTCATCTTTTTTAGATAACTTGCATGAAGTGTTAACTTTTGTTAAAATAGTATGACTGATATTTTAAGGATTTGTAGAGAAAAAAACACTAATTTCCTTTTATGAGCGTTCTGTATCAACTACGACGCTAAGTATCGTCCGGGGATGGGGAATTGATATAGGTAAGGAAGGCTTTAAATCGTTGCACAAATCACCGCCTCTTGTTAAAATTGCCCGTAAAAGGAGTGATAAATACACCATGAAAAACACACCTAAAGAAAAACCGAAACAACACCTTGCATTTCTGGGCTATGATGAAGAGGACCTTTTTAACTGAGATGTTGTCATAACGCCGCCGCGCCGATCGACGACAGTCCGGGTTAGATTGATATACAAGGACGCAGCAAACCTTTACCCGTAGAAAATCCTTGGGAAGAATAGGTATTGGATTATAGAAAACTACATACTCAGTTCGGGCAATGTAATTAAAATCATTGTCCGAATTATCATTTTTATGTTATAATCACAGCTGACCGTGGCAAAATTCGAATCCTATTGGTATTGCGGAAACCGCACTTTTGATAAATATCAGATTATTTTGCCTTGCAGGGTGATTAGTCTGGGTTAGGTAGCACAAAAGATGGATAATAGTTTGTCCAAAATTGCCAATATCTTGCACAAATTAATAAGGAAGACAAAGACTAAAAAACGGGCAAACAACGGCATCTGACCAGAGGAGAAAAATATGGTTCGCAGCAGTTTAATTGCAGTGCTAATTATCTGCGTGTGTATTTTCCTCAGTATTCCGACTGCACACGGGCAAGAAGCAGAATTTATGGATAGCAGCGCAACGATCCGAGGTGAAGTTATTGAAGCAACTCCGGAACAAATGCCAATTGAGGGAGTCACCGTAACCATTATCAACACTGGCACAAATGAGACATATACTGTGACAACCGATAAGAATGGTGCTTACGAAAAGACGGGACTGCCTCCTGGGCGCTACAGGATTACTTTTGAAAAGGAAGGATATGGGAACCGAGCCAGCAGATCGAAGGTCGTTGCAATAGGGGGTGAAATCTCCGTCCCAATGAAGATGAATAAAAAGGAGACTTTAATCACTTTTTTTCAAAAGCGTGTTTTCACTGCGCAATTTGCTGTTGGCTGTCTCGTTGGTTTTGCTATTGGCTTTTTTGTGGGGTTAATCTTAAATTCTCGCCCATCGCGTGTTTGAAGGAGAGGCAATGGCGCATGTCACTTTGAAAGATGTTACCAAAATTTATGATGGTGATGTCCTCGCAGTTGAAAAAGCAGATTTTGAAATCCCGGATGAGTCGTTTACTGCGCTTGTCGGTCCGTCGGGATGTGGTAAATCGACGATTCTGCGGATGATTGCTGGATTAGAGGAGATTACCGAAGGTGATATCTACATTGACGACGAACGCGTTAACGACATTCCGCCAAAGGATAGGGATATTGCCATGGTGTTTCAAAACTATGCGCTCTATCCACACATGACGGTGTCCAAGAACATGGCGTTCGGGTTAAAACTGCGTAAATATCCGAAAAGTGAGATTGACCAACGCGTCCAGGAAGCAGCAGACATCCTCAGTATTTCCCACCTATTGAATCGCAAACCGAAACATCTTTCTGGCGGTGAACGCCAACGTGTCGCTGTCGGGAGAGCAATCGTCCGACAACCGAAGGTATTTCTGTTTGATGAACCCTTGAGCAATCTTGATGCAAAGCTGCGCGTCCAAATGCGGATGGAAATCAGTCGTCTACATAACCGACTCAACGCGACGATTGTGTATGTCACACACGATCAGGTTGAAGCAATGACGATGGGAGACCAGATAATTGTTCTCAATGAGGGTAAAATCCAGCAGATTGCTGAACCGGGAACGCTCTATCACAAACCCGCAAACCAATTTGTCGGTGGTTTCATTGGAACGCCACCGATGAACTTCATAGACACACATATTCAGAATAACAGTGGTTCACCGAAACTCATGTTTGAAAATTTTGAGGTGGAACTGACCCCCGATTTGCAGTCAGTGATCAGCGATCTTTCGCGGAACTCGGTGACACTCGGTATCCGACCAGAGGATATTCATGTCGGCGAAAACGGCAGAAATCAGGTATTAACGCAGGTAGAATTGGTTGAGCCGCTTGGAAATAACGCGCTTCTGTATCTTCGGACAGAGAAGAACAGTTTTGTTGCGCAATCTAATCTTGTCAATTTACCACAACACAATACGCCTTTGACAGTTCGTTTTGATATTAACAAAGCACATCTTTTTCACCCAGACACAGGTGAATCATTGACCAATTAATTCGGCATTATACCATTTCGACTCATGTCAATAAATAAGTGCGAAACTGCACGTAGGGGCGGGGTTGTCCCGTCCGCATATTACCGAATTAAAAACTTAATCTCCATTTAGATTGTGTCCTATAAGCGCAAATGAACAAGTTCGCGCTACAAATATAGCACTCACGTTTTATACAGAATTTAGGTTCTTTATTGTTTTGATCATCTGCTTGAGAGCCTTCGCGTAAATTTACTTGAAATCCGCTCCAATTTATGATATAATTATTCTCAACATGTATAATTTATGATATAATTATTCTCAACATGTATGAAGTCATCTTATAAAAGTATTTGAGGCACGGCAAAACTGTTTCCGTCGTGCTTTTATTCTATGATGAGGTTATTTTATATTTACCCTAAGGATACCCACAGAAAAAGGAGGTGAGATAGTTTGACAATTGATGCAGCACAGAAGCGAGAATTGATTCAAAAACACCAAATACATGATCGAGACACCGGTTCGCCAGAGGCACAGGTCGCGGTCCTAAATGCTCGTATTCAGGAACTCACGCGGCATTTTCAGACCCATAAAAAAGATCACCATTCTCGATACGGACTTTTTCGGTTAGTAGGAAAACAACGCCGTTTGTTAAGATATCTTCATAAGAAGGATCTCCCACGATATTATCGTTTAATAAATGAACTCGGGATTCGCGACACAATCGGTTCGCAGACAAGTTAAGTATTCCACCGTAAACATTAGAGTATGAGTATGAGGAGGAAATTGAGTGAAAGTTGAAATGCAACTCGGAAGTGAAAATCTTTCGATTGAAATGGGAAAAGTTGCTAAGCAGGCAGATGGAGCCGTTTGGGTACAATACGGTGGAACAGTTGTCTTAGTGACAGTAGTCGCAGATGATAGCGAAAATGATTTAGATTTTTTCCCTTTGACAGTAGATTATAGAGAGAGAGCCTACGCTGGCGGACGTATTCCTACCGTATATGGAAGGCGTGAACCACGACCCGGAACATCAGAACAACTCATTGCACGCCTAATTGACCACTGTATCCGTCCACTTTTTCCAAAGGAGTTTAAGGCTGAAGTCCAAGTTTTATGCAATGTCTTGTCTTCAGACGGTGTTCATCCTGCAGATGTACCCGCCCTCATCGGCACATCCGCAGCGCTATCTGTTTCCGATATCCCATTTAATGGGCCAGTCGCGGCTGTGACCGTTGGAAAGATAGACGGCAAATTGGTTATTAATCCAACTTATGAGGAGTTACGCACATCTGAAATAGAACTTTTTGTAAGTGGCACTTCCGATGCTGTTATGTCTGTTGAAGGTGGCGGACATGAGACACCAGAAGACGAAGTAATTGACACTATCATTGCGGCACACGCAGAGATAAAAGAGATTATCAAACTTCAAGAAGGTATTGTTGCTGTTTGTAGCCAGCAAAAACGGGAATATGAAGCAAAAACTGTAGAAGATACACTAAACACACGTATTAGAGACCTTGCCACCACTCGAATCCGTGAATCCATCGGGATGGCAGACAAACAGTTACGTGAAGATTATCTTGAACAGATCCAATCCGATATCCTCTCCGAAATCCAAGAGGATGGTCCAGAGGAAATTGACCCAAGTGCTGAAAAAGATGCGCGTTCTGTCCTTAGTGATATTGAAAAAGAAGAGATGCGGCAAGCAATTCTTGTTGATGGAAAACGGGTTGACGGCCGCGGTGTAACAGATATACGTGCGATTTCTGGTGAAGTCGCCCTACTCCCGCGAACTCACGGTTCTGCGCTTTTTTCACGAGGGCAAACACAGGCACTCTGTGTCACAACACTCGGCACCTCTGGTGATGAAGATGTTCAACGTGGATTAGACGGTGAAGTCCGCCGTCCTTTCTTTTTACATTACAACTTCCCACCGTTTAGCACGGGTGAAGTTAAGCGAATGATGGGACCCGGACGCAGAGAAATCGGACACGGTGCACTTGCACAAAAGGCACTTGAACCGGTCATTCCGAGTAAAGAAGATTTCAACTATACCATTCGCATTGTATCCGAAATATTAGAGTCAAATGCTTCTTCTTCTATGGCTACCGTTTGTGGAGCAACCTTAGCGCTTATGGATGCGGGTGTACCGATAAAAAGAGCTGTAGCTGGTATTGGGGTTGGGCTTATTAAAGAAGGGGAACGCGAAGTTGTCCTGACAGATATGCTTGGCACTGAAGATTTCCTCGGCGATATGGATTTCAAGGTCGCTGGAACTACAGAAGGTATAACGGCAGTGCAGATGGACATAAAAATAGACGGTGTTACGCCTGAACTCATGCGGCGCGCGATACATCAAGCAAGAGAAGCACGTATCGCTGTTATTGAGCAAATGAACGCCGTTATTAACGAGCCACGCGCAGAGTTATCACCTTACGCTCCGCGTATCTACTCACTACAGATAGCACCAGAAAAGATAAAAGACCTCATTGGACCACGAGGTAAAACCGTACAAGGTATTCAAGAGGAAACAAATACTACCATCAACATTCAAGATGATGGTATGGTTGAAATAGCCTCAACAAGCGTGGAAGATGTTAAACGCGCTGAGGAAAAAGTCCGTCAAATTACGGCAATGCCTGAAATCGGAAAAGAATACACCGGAAAAGTTGTCCGAACAGCTTCTTTCGGAGCATTTGTGGAAATTCTCCCCGGAAAAGATGGGCTTGTACACATCTCACAGATGGGAGACGGTTATGTCCGCAGAGCTGAAGATGTCATGCAGGTCGGAGATGAGGTTACCGTACGAATCTTGACTATAGATGAACAAGGCAGAATTGACTTGTCTCTTATCGCCGCTAACGGTGTGCCGCTTGAAGAACTTAACACTTCTTCCGACTCAGATTGGGATTCCGGTCAGGATGAACAAGGCAGGTCAAATTACCGAGAGAATCGTCCGTATCGTGAATCACGAGATAATCGACGAGATAATCGAGACAATCGAGACAATCGAGACAATCGAGACAATCGAGACAGACGGAACAATCGATATGACCAACGGGATAACTCACGTGGTCGTGACTCCAGAAACCGAAGATCTCCGCGTATCCCAAAAGGTAGGTTTTAAGAATAGTAATCCATAATTAACGAAGATGTTTGAACACCTCTTTCGTCCAAATGAACGCCGAATACCACACGGTATTCGGCTAAATCAACGCTGAATGCACATGCGGCATTCAACAGGTGAATTTCAAAAACTGTTTTATCCTTTTCTTTTGAAATTCGCCCTTTATTATCTACACTTTACTTGAAGGTGAGCCTCATGAGAACTCGAAACTCCAGGGCAAGTCGACAGATTCAAAAAGTCAAAGGGGATTTGCTTGCCCAGAAATGGATGACCAACCTATTGGCTCTCATCCTAATTCTACTTATCGTTGCCTTTGTAATTCTATCAATCCCCGCAGTAAAAAAACAGATTGTTGATTTTGTACGAGTCTTGCGTTATGGGAAAGAAGAGAAACCGAAACGGCCAGAAATTAGACTTGAAAATCCTTTCCATATCTTTAAATTTTTGCTAAGAGGAAATTCGCATGCGTACCAATTGGATACATTGTAACATAAAATCCTTTCACCTTGGTTCAACGCTTCCCCTAAAGATTGAGAAAACTCGAAAAACTTACCCGTCTTACCTCAACTTTGGTATGATAGCACTGCTGTGCTTTAGTTTTTTGACATTATTTAGTGTAATTGCTGGATGTGGATATGTTTCTACCTCATCGTATTTAGAGCATATCCGGACTATCCGTATTGAACCTATTGAAATAGATGATCCAGATTTTGCTTATGATAACGTTTCACAGAGAACGTACGATGAAGTGATTCTCGAAAAGTTAAGAGAACGGTTTAATCGTAAATGGAGTGATGGGAACGATGCCAGATTCACGCTGCGGATACAGGATTACGATATAAAGGAACATGGGTTTGGTCCCAGTGGCAATGTAGAATTGTTACGGATGAGTTTGCAAGTTGAGTACGAATTTGTTGATAATGTCCGAAACAATATGATTGCCAAGACAGATAATCACTTGCAAATACACGACTTTTATGTTGTGGATAATCGAGGTGAACCACCAGAAACAGTAGACCAAGCAAAAACTTTGATAATTAACGAACTCATTGAGGACCTGTACAATCAACTTGCAGAACAGTGGTAATCCTATGAAACTGGTCAGCATAATTTTGTTCGGATCTTTTTTTATAACGATTTTCCTTTCATGTCAGCAAAAACAAGGTAACTTGACATCGGTCAGCCAAGAAAATGTCTACGTCTTCGGTGTATGGAAAGCACCTACAGCGAAAAGTGCCGAACAAACCTTAGCAGATGTTTCGGTAAGAATTGATGACTATACCAATAACCAACTGCCGCTTACAAGTACACAAAACGAAGAAAACCAAGAGAAAAAAAATACAGAACTGAAAGATAGTGAATCTAAGCGGACCGAGGCAGAAACAGTTTATAGGACACTCCCCTATTCTACTGCAGCTGCGCCAGAGACTCTTTTGCCAAAAGATGACGAAATAGCAGAGTGGGTCAGAGCTGGCAAACCGACAACATATAATACGGAAACACTCTACCGGGATCGAGTCGTTCCTACGGAAATTTACCATCATTATGGATTTCAGAGGCAGGCGGAAGTGGAATACCAAAGTCCAAAATTTGGCTCTGTTCCCTTTATTTTGCTTGAGATTTTTGATATGGGAACTCCTGAAAACGCGTTCGGGATCTTTAGCGTCAACAGTTACCCGCATCCAAAATTTGAATGGATAGGGTGTAAAGCGATTATTTCCGGGAAGTCCCTCCGGTTTTGGAAAGGAAAATATTTCATTCAAATAGAAGGATACGCAATTGCCACCGGAATTCGAAAGGGTATGATTGCTATCGCTCGTGCCACTGCCCAAAAAATACAGGATCCACCACAAAAAGTCCCTCTATTTGAACTGCTACCTACGCAATATATTCGTGGAAGTGAAAAGTTATTTTATACGAATTGGGCACTGCGTGAAGTCTATAAGTCCGCCCCTAACACTGTTCCACAATTAACGAATAAATCAATCGGCATATTAGCGCAATACAAAGATAATCGTTCTAAAAAATCGGTAGACCCCTATTTTGTCTTCGTCATTCGTTTCCCCACTGTTGCTGAGGCACAATCGGCTTATGTGCAGTATCGTAATGCCTTAATGTCGGAGAATGTGACTTTTGAGACTAATTCGCAAAATGAGGCAATTCTGATTGACGAACAACCTATTGAACCATAGAATTGTTTTCCATTCTCAAAGATGTTCCCTCACAACAATTATTGAAAATAGAAATTCAAAGGATAAAGGAACAGTCTTATGCGCGGTGATTTTGAAGCATATCTCAACGATGAATTTCGCGATGAATCTGGCAATTTAGATCTAAACGCGCTATTGGCATTAGAAGATGAAGCTGCTATGGACGTAGCAGTCATCATGCCAACCCCTCAACCAAATCCTCGGAACGATGAACTGGCAGATGCAATCCGTGGTAATCAACGTGCCCTCGGCTGTGCCCTCGTGCATCCGACTGAACCAGAACCCGTCCAACAAGTTAAATTGGCTGCAAATGAGTGGGGAATGCCTGGTATTAAACTGATGCCCGCGATTCACAATTACAACGTCGATGACCCAATCGTGCGTCCTGTCGTTGAAGCTGCCCGTGATTATGGACTTATCATTTCAATCCATTCAGGACCTAATAATTGTCATCCAAATAGAATCGGCACTGTCGCGAGTTGGGTGCCAGAAACGCCTATTATCATGGACCACATGGGATTTCCAGATGATTTAGATGCCGCAATCTCTGTCGCAAAAACGAACAGGAATATCTCACTCGGAACGACTATTCTGCGCTTCCATCGTCGTTGGGGAACTGACCCAGACACGGTTGTACCAACAGAGGTAAAGTCCGCAGTTGATGTTCTCGGTCCGGAGCAAATAGTTTTCGGTTCTAATTTACCCGAATACCGACCTATTCAGGTTATCAATGCCTTAAGACGCTTGGAACTCGGTGATGATGCTGAAGCATTGATTTTTGGAGATAATCTGGCGCGTATTTATGGATTGGCGTAATCAAAACATTTTGAGAAACGTTCATGTCTGTAAATACTTATCATGAGACAAAACAGATGAAAAGAACACCACTATATGAAATTCACAAATCCCTTTATGCCAAATTCACCGAATTTGGTGGATGGGAGATGCCGCTGCAATATACCAGTATCGTTAAGGAACATCTCGCTGTCCGTAACGCTGTTGGTTTATTTGATTTATCCCACATGGGAGAAATTGACGTTCAAGGACAAGGTGCAAACGAATTGGTGCAAAAACTCTGCACAAACGACGTGAGCCGCTTAACCGATGGACAGGTGCAATATACGCTCCTCTGCAATGAAAGCGGTGGCATAGTTGATGACTTAGTGATTTATAGAAATGCCGATAATGATTATACTTTGGTTGTGAACGCTGCTAACATTGAAAAAGACTTTGAATGGATAAAAACCCATAATGATATGGGAGCAGAAGTAAATGATGACAGCGAAAACACAGCCCTCATTGCGCTGCAAGGACCAAGATCAATAGACATTCTGAGCCTGTTTGGTACTAAATGGTTTATCTCAGAAATTCCGTTTTTTCACTTTACAGTCAACGAGGTTGCAGAAATACCTGCTGCAATTTCTCGAACCGGCTATACCGGTGAAATCGGTTTTGAGTTGTACGTTGATGCAAGCGATGCAGAAGAATTATGGGACACACTCTATCCTGCTGTGATAGAAGAAGATGGACAACCAGTTGGACTTGGCGCACGTGATACCTTAAGACTGGAAGCTGGACTACGCCTATACGGCATGGATATGGATGAAGAGACAACACCTTATGAAGCAGGACTTGGTCGGTTTGTCAAGTTAGATAAGGGTGATTTTATCGGTAAAGATGTTCTCCTTGCACAGAAGGAAAAAGGAGATTTAAGGAAGAAATTAGTCGGTTTTCATACGTTGGACCGTGCCGTTGCGCGGTGCGGATATGATGTTTATCAAAACGGTAGTCTTATTGGTAAAGTGACGAGTGGTGCACCGTCTCCAAGCTTGAATTGTAACATCGGTTTTGCGTCTGTCTCCCCTAATACTGGGAAAAGCATAGAAATTGACATCCGAGGGAAACTGCACCCCGCGGAAATCGTGAAAGTGCCTTTTATTTAAGATAACCGGAATATTATTATATACGTTCTAATTTGGAGAAATACACATGCCAGTCCATTGGAAAGATCACATTGTTAGCACCCCAGATATATTGCGGGGTAAACCTCGTATTAAAGGCACAAGGATCCCAGTAAGTCTTTTACTTGGATACTTGGCAGCGGGGCGGACAACAGATGAAATTATAGCAGAATTTCCTGACCTTAAATTGATACAGATTCAAGCGTGTCTTGATTATGCGCGTGAATTAGCAGAATTTGAGGAAGTTGCTTAATGGGATTGCGGTTTTTTGCTGATCAGTGTGTCCCGGCTACTGTTACCACATCCCTTCGCAATGCAGGCTATGAAGTTTGCTGTCTGAGGGATTATCTTTCGATTGAATCACCGGATTCAATCGTCATTGTAAAAGCACAAGAATTAGAGGCAATTCTTATATCTTTGAACGGCGATTTTGCCAATATATTAGATGATCCACCAGTTAATTATCAAGGTATTATAGCACTTCGGATAAAGAACCATCCGGAAGTTTTGCCACAAATTGTATCACGACTGAAAAGTTATCTTTTAACGAATCCAAGTATGGAACACTATAAAGGTAAACTCTTCTTAGCAGAAGCACACCGCATTAGAATACGTCAATGAACATAACAACCCTTATGCAATAATCAAAATTGTGGTATGCTATATCATTATACATTTTATGTAAACGCGTGAATAAACTGTGAAATCTATATAAACGTTATGGATTGGATGTAATAAAATGAGACATTACATAAAATTTCTATTATACTTCTTGGTTCTAACGGTATTTCTCTCGCTTTCTTATGCTCAGGAAACTACCGAAACTACCGAAAAACCACCAGAAACTGACTTAATATCCGAAAAAGGAAAAGCTTCTATAGTCCGTATCGGTGGAGGGGGTAGCGGGTTCTTCATAACAAAAGACAAGATTGCAACGAATTTTCACGTTGCTATTCGATTTAAACGTGGGCCCGTTTTCGCCAAAAGTTGGGACAAGAAAACAATTTGGCGCATAAAAGGTGTCACTGCCTTTGATATCAAACGCGACATCGCCATCCTAACAGCTGCGAGTGAAGGCACACCGCTGCCTTTGGGTAACAGCGACATGTTGCAGATAGGTGAGTCTGCTTTTATCGTGGGGTACCCTTATGGAAAATACAAGGGCGCGGCGGGAGTTGTAAATGGTATCCGGCAGAACGATGGAGGGATCCAGACAACAATCGAAGCATACCCAGGAAACAGCGGAAGTCCCTTACTAAACAGTAAAGGAGAAGTCATCGGAATCCATTATGGCCATGACCCTGGCAATAGTTCTGTAAACGCAATCAAGGCATTGCTCGCTGGTGCCACTTCAACGAAATCTTTCACGCAGTGGCGGAAACAAAAACGTATCCGAGCACATTTCTACACCGAACAAGGCAAAACGAAATATCATGAGGGAGATGCTAAAGGTGCAATAGATGATTTCAACCAATCAATAGAACTGAACCCTGACAATGCTGAAACTTACAAGCTTAGGGCGAAAGCGAAAGCAAGCCTCGGTCAGCAGAATAGTGCAATAGAAGATTATAATCAAGCGATCAAACTGAATCCTAACGATGCAGAAATCTATAAGGATAGGGCGAAAGCGAAATCCGACTTTGGCGATCGGACGGGTGCGATTGAGGATTATAATCAGGCTATAAGAATTAATCCTGATGATGCTGGCGCCTACAAAAAACGCGGAGATGCTAAAGGCAAACTCGGAGATAACGCAGGGAAAATAGATGACTATTCACAGGCCGTCCAACTCAAATCTGATGTTATCCAACTCAAACCTGACGATGCCAATATGTATAAAGAGCTCGCGCGCATGAAAGAATCCGTTGGTGATCATGCGGGTGCGATTGAGGATTATAATCAGGCTATAAAACTAAAACCTGATGATGTTCATGCATACAACGAGCGCGGTTGGGCAAAAAAACATATAGGTGATCAGGCGGGTGCCATAGAAGATTTTACGCTGGCAATAAACCTAAAACCTAATGATACTTATGCATACAGAAATCGCGGTTTCGCAAAGGAGGCACTTGACGACCATACTGGCGCTATAGAAGACTATAATCAGGCTATAAACCTAAAACCTGACGACACTGATACATACAATGCTCGTGGTTGGGCGAAAAGACATATTGGTGATTATACGGGTGCGATAAGAGATTTTACGCTGGCAATCAACCTAAAACCTAATGATGCCTACGGATATAAAAATCGTGCTGCTGCGAAGGAGGCACTTGACGACCATATCGGAGCAATAGAGGACTATACACACGCGATAAAACTAAAACCTGACGACGCTAATGCATACAACAATCGTGGCTGGGCAAAGCGCAAGCTTGATGATCATGCGGGTGCGATAGAAGATTTTACACAGGTCATAAAACTAAAACCTGACGACGCGCAGGCTTTCCAAAATCGAGCGGGTGTAAAGGAGATTCTTGGTGACTATGCGGGTGCCATAGATGATTGGACACAAGCGATAAAACTAAAACCTGATGCTTATGCTTACATGAGACGCGGAGATACAAAGCAAAAACTTGGCGACTATACTGGCGCAATAGAAGATTATAATCAGGCTATAAAAATAAAATCTGATCTCACTTACTACTTAATAATCAGTCGTGGGTATGCAAAGAGCAAGCTTGGTGATCATGCGGGTGCGATAGAAGATTTTACACACGCTATAAAACTGAAACCCGACGACTCCTATGCTTATAGGATGCGCGGCCGTGCAAAAGTTGACATGGGTGACTATACCGGTGCAATAGAAGATTATAATCAAGCAATAAAAGTTAGTAATACTGACGACCCTTTCGGAGCTTACTTTGCTTATAAAGATCGCGGTAATGCAAAGCACAAGTTGGGTGACTACGATGGCGCAATAGAAGACTATAATCAAGCTATAAAAATAAAACCCGAACAAGCTCCCGTCTACAATGATCGTGGACTTACAAAGGTTGCTCTCAAGGACTATGCTGGTGCAATTGCTGATTACGATAAGGCAATTGAACTTAACCCGAAATTCGCTAAGGCATACCACAATCGTGGGAAAGCAAAGGAAGCACTCGGTCAACATGATGCAGCAAAAGTTGATTTTGAGAAGGCAAAAGAGCTAGACCCAGAGGTGGAAAAATGAGATATAGCACAAGAATCTTATTACACTTCTTTATCTTTGGGATTTTGCTTTCACTTTTATACACACAAGTTTACGCGCAGGAAACTGCTGAAAAAGCTGAGGAGACAACGGAAATGAACTTAAAAACTGACAAGGTCCAAGAATCTACAGTACATTTAAGTGGTTTTGGGTTAGGTGGGACAGGATTCTTTGTAGCACCGGATAAGATTGCAACTAACTTTCATGTTCTTGCAAAACACACAACTGGACCAATTACCGCTAAATTAGGGCATAAAGAAACAGTCTGGTTAGTGGAAGGTGTTGTGGCGTTTGATATTGAGTTCGACATCGCCATCTTAAAAGTGAAAGGTGAAGGTGCCCCACTGTCTTTGGGTGACAGTGATAAACTTCAGATCGGTGAGACTGTTCTCCTGGCAGGATTCCCCGCTCCGGAGGGTAGATACAAGGTGACAGAAGGCGTTGTTGAAAAAATACGAAATAGTGATAATTGTTTCCAAACAACAGCTGAAGTTCATCCAGGGAACAGTGGCAGTCCCGTGCTAAACAGTAAAGGGGAAGTCATCGGAATCCACTATGGCCATAACCCTGGCAATAGTCCTGTAAACGCAATCAAGACGTTGCTCGCTGGTGCTACATCAACGGAATCTCTGGAACAATGGCGGAAAGGAAAAGTTGTCCGTGCACATTTCTACACCGAACAAGGCAAAGCGAAATGTTATGAGAACCCTAAAGCGGCAATAGATGATTTTAACCAAGCACTCGAACTGAACCCTGACAATGCAGAAGCCTATGAGTTTAGGGCAAAAGCGAAATCGGAGCTTAATGAGCACCAAGCGGCGATAGAAGACTATAATCAAGCAATCAAATTGAAGCCCGACGATACTGAAATCTACAAGTTTAGGGCGCAAGCGAAATCCGAATCGGGCGATTGGGCAGGGGCAGTTGAAGATTATAATCAGATTATAAAAATTAATCCCGATGATGCTGATGCCTATAAAAGACGCGGGGATGCAAAAGGAAGACTGGGAGATGAGGCGGGGAAAATAGACGACTATTCACAGGCTGTCCAACTCATATCTGATGTCCTAAAACGCAATCCTGACGATGCCAACACGTATAATGAACTCGGAGTCATGAAAAGATCCATAGGCGACGATGCGGGTGCGATAGAGGATTTTACGCAGGCAATAAAACTAAAACCTGACATTGTTTTTTACCTATATATGAATCGCGCTGGTGCAAAGGAGGCACTTGACGACCATGTCGGGGCTATAGAAGATTTGACACAGGCAATAAAACTAAAACCTAACGATGCCAATACATATAAGACTCGCGGTTGGGCAAAGAGACGTTTTGGTGATCATGCGGGGGCGATAGATGATTTCACGCAGGCAATAAAACTAAAACCTGATGATGTTCATGCATACAACGAGCGCGGTTGGGCAAAGAGTCGTTTTGGTGATCATGCGGGGGCGGTAGAGGATTTTACACACGCAATAAAACTAAAACCTAATGACGCCTACGGATACAACAATCGCGGTTGGGCAAAGCGCGATCTTGGCGATCATGCAGGTGCAATAGAAGATTTCACGCAGGCAATCAAACTAAAACCTGACGACACTGGTGCCTACAACGAGCGCGGTTGGGCAAAGCGCGAGCTTGGTGATCATGCGGGTGCGATAGAAGATTTCACACAAACGATAAAACTAAAGCCTGACGATGCCAATACATATAAAATTCGGGCGGGTACAAAGGCATATTTTGGGGACTACGGTGGCGCAATAGATGACTGGACACAAGCCATCAAATTAAAACCTGATGATTCCTATGCTTACATGAAACGCGGGGAGGCAAAATCTGAACTTGACGATTATGCTGGCGCGATTGCAGATTACGATAAGGCAATTGAACTAAAACCCAAATATGCTATGGCATACCACAATCGTGGGAAGGCAAAGGAAGCACTCGGTCAACATGATGCAGCAAAAGTTGATTTTGAGAAGGCAAAAGAGATAGATCCGGAGGTAGGAAAATGAGACACTATACAAAATTTTTATTCTGTTTATTGATTTTAGGGTTATTTTTCTCGTTTTCTTATGCACAGGAAACCGCCGAGAAAACTGAAGTTTCAACAGAAGCTGATTTAATATCCGATAAGGTAAAAGAATCTATAGTGCGTATAGTCGGTGGTAACTTTTCAATAGCAGGTATTGGGACAGGCTTCTTCGTAGACAGAGATAAGATTGTTACCAATATACACGTTGTTGCAGTGCCAGGGCTCCATACAGCAAAACTGATTAACAGTGAGACAGTCTGGCGAATTGAAGAGATAGTTGCTTTTGATTTAAAGAATGACCTTGTCGTCCTAAAAATTGCAGACGAAGGCACACCACTTCCTCTTGGGAACAGTGATAGAGTCCAAATCGGTGAGTCTGTATATGCGGTAGGATTTCCAGATAATTACAAAGTAACCGAGGGGGCTATACATAGCATTCAGAAGAGCAATAAATGGTTGAAGATGACAGTTGATGTTTCTTCTGGAAACAGTGGTGGTCCTATTCTGAACAGTGAAGGCGAAGTCATTGGTGTTGCAGCTGCAGTTTATGATTCTTATGGTTATGCTATTCCCTCAAACACAATTAAGACATTACTTGCTGAAACTAAAACAGAATCTATGCAACAGTGGCATAAGCGCAAGGTTATCCGTGCGGTCCAATATTATATGATTGCGCAAGAAAAATACCATGCCAAGGCCTATAACCAAGCGATAACACATTTAGATAAAGCTATTCAGTTAAATCCAGAGGATACCTTTTATTTCATAGGCCGCGGAGGTGTCAAGGATGTACTCGGCAAGCATGATGATGCGATAGATGACTATAATCAAGCAATAAAACTTGATCCAGAGAATATTCCTGCATACAATGCTCGTGGCAGCACAAAGAACCACATTGAAGACTATAAAGGCGCAAAAGACGATTATTCTATAATTATTAAACTTGACCCCAACAACGGTGAAGCATACAACGCACGCGGTAATATAAACCTTAAACTAAAAAACTATCAAGCAGCATTTAAAGATCTTACTGAAGCGATTAGAATTAACCCACAGGATTTAGATGCTAACCTCAGTATCGCTGCGTATTACCGTGATAAAGGTATGCTTGACAAAGCAGGTGAACATATTCAAAAAACGGGTTTAATTACGGAAGACTCATGGATCGTCCTTGGTCCGTTTGATAATATAGGTAAAATCGGTTTTGATACCGCATATATTCCTGAAGATGCAACACATATTAACACAACCGTAAGATATGACACTATAGACGGTAAGGTGGGTTGGCAGGAATGTTCAGATGATAAATTGGATGGCAATATCCGGTTTGGGAAAGATGTTGATTGGCGTGTTGCTTATGCATGGACAACCGTTACTTCACCTGATGAAAGGGAAGTCCAATTCCGCTTTGATAGCGACGATCAGGGAAAAGTCTGGCTAAACGGGGTAGAAGTCCATGCACATACAGAAACGCATAAAGCAAGAATAGACAGATATATTTTTCCCGTAACACTTAAGACAGGTCCGAACAGTATCCTCGTCAAGGTGTGTGAGGAGAAAGGAGGTTGGGGATTTTATCTACGGATTACAGACAAAAATGGACACGCTTTTGATGATTTGGAAATCAATCGTGCTATGCAGATTGGAGAATGATATAATCATAATAGGTGAGAATCAGAACTATAGTGAAGCTTAGAAATAAATAGACACTTTTCAACCGACTGCTGGCGAGGTTTCCTAACCTCGCTGGTGCAAAGTGTTCAATTAATTCTAACTATAGTGAAGCTTAGAAATAAATAGACACTTTTCAACCGACTGCTGGCGAGGTTTCCTAACCTCGCTGGTGCAAAGTGTTCAATTAATTCTAAAGTTTATTATAAATACTATATGTGTTGCTAAATACTATATGTGTTATAGTAGAATCCATAATTATTTGGACACTGTGGTAGGTTCGGTTTCCTAACCGAACCGGTGTTTATTCAGACTCATAGATACGGTTAGGAAACCGCATCTACCGGGGTGTGCACATATTTTGAGGTTTCACTATAAATAAACGTGAAGGAAAATTAGATGATTCCAGATAATTTAAAATACAATGAAAGCCATGAATGGGTGCGTCAAGAAGACGACATCGCCACGATCGGCATCACAGACTATGCCCAATCCGAGATTCAAGATATTGTCTACGTCGAATTACCAGAAGTAGGCACACAATTAACACATAAAACAGAATTTGGGGTGATTGAATCTGTCAAAGCAGCGTTTGACCTCTATGCCCCCATCGGTGGAGAAGTGGTTGAGGTAAACGAATCTCTCCTTGACGCTCCCGAACAGGTCAATGAATCTCCCTACGATGACGGGTGGTTTCTCAAAATCAAGATGACCGATCCCAGCGAACTTGACAATCTCCTTGATGCCGACAGTTATCAAGCACACATTGAGGCGGAGCATGCTTGAAACAGAAAAGATGAACTTCGTAAATCGCCACATTGGTCCTCGACCTGAAGACATTGAACAGATGCTGGAAACGCTCGGTTATACTTCAATGGAAGATTTCATTGAAGACGTTGTACCAGCAGACATCCGTTTATCATCACCGCTCAGTTTAGATATTGATGGGAAAACCACAGGTTCACAAGGTCTTTCAGAATCCGAGGCACTTGATGCCTTAAAACAACTCGCTTCCCAAAACCGAGTTTACCGTTCCTATATCGGCATGGGGTACTATAACTGCTTTGTCCCGCCAGTTATCCAAAGAAATATCCTTGAAAACCCCGGTTGGTATACCCAATACACCCCGTATCAAGCCGAAATTTCACAAGGACGTTTAGAAGCCTTGCTAAATTTCCAAACAATGGTTATAGATTTAACCGGCCTCCCTATTGCAAACGCATCCCTTCTTGATGAGGGGACAGCTGCTGCTGAAGCGATGACAATGTGTTATGCATACGTACCGCAGGAGATCAGTCGTATCTTTTTTGTGTCAGAAACCTGTCATCCACAAACAATCGCCGTTTTACAAACACGCGCTGAACCCCTTGGCATTGAATTGCAAATTGGCGACCATCGTGATGTCAATTTTGACACGCCGATCTTAGGTGCTATCGCGCAATATCCTGCTACAGATGGTGCTATTTACGATTACCACCAATTCGCTGAACAGGTGCAAGCTGCTGGCGGATTGTTTGTTGCTGCTACAGACCTATTAGCACTCATGCTCTTGAAGCCCCCCGGTGAATTTGGCGCAGACATTGTTATCGGCAACTCGCAACGGTTCGGTGTTCCGCTCGGATATGGTGGTCCTCATGCTGCTTTTCTCTCTACGCGCGAAGAACTTAAACGCAGCATCCCTGGTCGGATTGCGGGTGTATCTCACGATGCAAATGACGAACCTGCTATTCGATTAGCACTGCAAACACGTGAGCAGCACATTCGCCGTGAAAAGGCCACAAGCAATATATGCACGGCACAGGTACTCCTTGCGGTGATGGCAGGCATGTTCGCTGTCTATCACGGACCAAAAGGGCTTAGGCAAATTGCAGAACGTGTCCATTCGCGGACTTGCACACTACGTACCGAACTTGAAAATATTGGTTATAACACAGGCGATTTGCCCTGTTTTGATACGCTTTGTGTTGACGTTGGTGCAGATAAAATTGAGGCATTGCGAACTGCTGCTCAAGCAAGACAAATTAATCTTCGCACAATAGATTCAACGCACGTCGGCATATCACTTGACGAAACAACCACACACGCTGATGTTGATGACCTGGTCCAACTTTTTGCGATAAACGCTACCGGTAATCGCGAGGCAAAATCTATTGAAATCCCCACAGAATTACAGCGGAAATCTCCATGCCTTACACATCCTGTTTTCAATAGTTATCATTCAGAAACGGAGATGCTCAGATATATCCACAGACTGCAAGCCAAAGACCTTTCTCTTGTAAACGCCATGATACCGCTCGGTTCTTGCACAATGAAACTCAATGCCACGGCAGAAATGGTGCCTGTCACATGGCAAGCGTTTGGCGGGTTACACCCCTTCGTGCCAAGCGAACAGGCACAAGGCTACCACATCTTGTTTGAACAATTGGAAAAATGGTTGGCAGAGATAACAGGTTACAGCGCAATTTCACTGCAACCGAATGCAGGTTCGCAAGGTGAATATGCTGGACTGTTAGTTATCCGAAAATACCATCAAAGCCGCAACGAAGCACACCGAGATGTGTGTTTAATTCCGACATCTGCACACGGCACAAATCCTGCCAGCGCTGTTATGGCAGGTATGAAAGTCGTAGTCGTTGCATGCGACACAGAAGGCAACATTGATCTGGTTGACTTAAAAGAAAAAGCGGAAACACATCAAGAAACACTTGCCGCGGCAATGGTTACCTATCCCTCAACACACGGTGTTTTTGAAGAAAAGATTCGTGAAATATGCGGTATTGTTCACGAACATGGTGGGCAGGTTTATATGGACGGTGCTAATCTTAATGCACTTGTCGGACTCAGTCGTCCTGCTGATCTCGGAGCGGATGTTTGTCATCTCAATTTACATAAAACGTTTTGTATACCACACGGTGGTGGCGGTCCTGGCATGGGACCAATAGGTGTGAAAGCACACCTAACCGATTTCTTACCAAATCACCCAATTGTCACAGTTGGCGGTGCAGATGGGATTGGACCTGTATCCGCAGCACCCTGGGGGAGCCCTGGTATTCTGCCTATCTCTTGGGCATACATCGCAATGATGGGAGCGGGAGGGTTGAAATCTGCAACAGAAGTTGCCATCCTGAATGCCAATTATATTGCCAAACAACTGGAATCCCATTATCCTGTCCTTTATACAGGCAAAAACGGGTTGGTTGCACATGAATGTATCATCGATCTACGCGACTTTAAGAAAACTGCAGGTATAGAAGTAACTGATGTCGCGAAGCGACTTATGGATTACGGCTTTCACGCGCCAACAGTATCCTGGCCTGTTCCCGGAACGATGATGATTGAACCTACTGAAAGCGAGTCCAAAACGGAAATAGATCGTTTCTGTTCAGCGCTTATCTCTATTCGTGAAGAAATTGCTGAAATTGAAAATGGTAACGCATCATCGGACGACAACGTGTTAAAAAATGCTCCACATACTGTTAAAACAGCTACACAAACGGAATGGAACCACGCGTACTCGCGCGAAAAAGCCGTATTCCCAAAAACTTGGGTACGCCAAACTAAATTTTGGCCGCCAGTCGCACGCATTAACGAAGTTCACGGAGACAGAAATCTTGTATGTTCCTGTCCACCACTAACAGAATATCAGTAAACGGTTATCCGTATTCGGTCACAAGAGTACTTTTTTGCGATAACCGATAGCAAAACAAATAACAAATGAAAGCAATCATCATAGGCGCAGGTGAAGTCGGATTTCATACTGCCAAATTGTTAACAGCAGAGAATAATGATGTCGTCTTAATTGATGAATCCGAAGAAGCTTGCCAACGCGTCAACGAACAGTTAGACTTGCAAACCCTTCGCGGATCAGGCGCATCACCGGTGCTGCTCAAAGATGCAGGTATCAGTGATGCCGAATTTCTCATTGCTGTTACAAACAGCGATGAGATTAACATGCTTGCATGTCAAATCGCAGATCGTTACGAGGTTGAAACTAAAATTGCTCGCGTTTCAAATCCTGATTATTTTTCGGATGAAAGTGGTCTCACACCGAAAGACTTCGGTATTGACCTCCTTGTTAACCCTGAAAAATTATGCGTAGAGGAATTTACACGTCTCTTAAAAACGCCTGAAGCTCGAGAAATCGTTGAATTTGAAGAGGGGAGAATCCAACTTGCTGCGTTTCGAATTAGGCAGACAAATCCTTTCATAGGCAAATCTCTTGCCGAATTGGATAGGAACGGTGTTTTATCAAATATACGGTTTGCAGCAATTAAAAGGGGCGGACAGAAAGATGTTCTCATTCCAAAAGGAAAAGACATTCTCAAACAGGAGGATGATGTCTTTGTCATCGGTAGCGCATTGGCTATAGAGCAGTTGTTCAGGCTTTTCGGTATATTCTTTAAACCACATCTTGAACGGGTCATCATTGTCGGTGCAAGCGCTATTGGCATTGAACTTGCCCGTGTCCTGGAGGGAAATGGCACCGATGTGAAGCTTATTGAAGCAGATGAAAACTTGGCAGAACTCGCATCACAATCTTTAAAACGCACAACTGTTCTACATGGAAACTATCTCCAATTCCAATTATTAGAAGAAGCCGGTATTGAAGAAGTAAACGGTTTTGTTTCAGTAACTGGTGATGATGAAAACGATATTATGGCATGTATGACAGCAAAGGAACACGGTGCCCAACGCGCACTCGCTTTAATTCAAGAGCCGCGCTATCTTCCGTTGCTGACTCGAATCCACCGTTTAGATGGAGCCGTCAGCAGACATTTGACCGTTGTTAGCAACCTGCTACGTCTTATCCGCCGTGGGAATATTATCTCTGTTGCTTCGCTTCATGAAATTGACGCTGAAGTGATTGAGATTGTCGCTGGTATAAACGCAAAAATTGCACACAAAGAACTCAGTTCGTTAAAGACTAAATTTCCCGACAACGCGTTTATAGGCGCGATCCTCCGACGCGAAAAATTGATTATCCCCAGTGGTGAAAGTGTTATTCAGCCTGCCGATCGCGTGATTGTCTTCAGTATGCCAGACGCAATCCCTGCCGTAGAAGATATGTTTGCAACCCGTAGAGTGTAATATAATTTCTCATGCAGACCATACACATACGTAAGAGGTTGTTAAGAAGGATGTTATTGAGTTAACATGACACGCTATCAAAATCTGCAATCAGGTCAACTCATCAAAATAGAGAGTTTGATGTCCTAAAATTTCTCGAAAAGTCCCAGGACTGTCGTGTGCCTTTTTGCTTGACAGTCTTTTAGATTTGTAGGCACGGGTAGTTTGCTTGTCAATGTTAATATTTACAATGCTTACATATCGGTATTGGTAGCCATCAAGAAATTTTACCGATTGCCAAAATGATTTTCCTATACATTTACAATAACCGATAAAGCATTCAGCACCTCTCAATTGTTGCTCTATGTCTGCTGGATCTTTACCGGTCCCTTTTTGGGTTTCAATACAGATAACCCATTTTTCAGTTTTCGCATTGGACACAATGACAAAGTCTGCACGCCTACGTTGACCTTTTTGAGCCGTAAATATGTTAGGCGGATTAAAAAGTTCAGCTCTGATGACAATTGAATCATACGGAATGTCTGCGATTTCTACGGATGTGTTTGCTTGTTTATCTTTTAAAGTAACAGATGGTTTCCCAGTCGTTTGTTTTAAAGGCACTTGTGCACCATTAGTCAGCATTGCTTGTAATATGGCTATATCATTCACTTATCTTGCTTTGCTCCCCACACAATCTTTCGCTGAATTTTGTTCATCGTATCAATCGTCTTGTCAAAACTTCGGACTTCAATGCCGAATTCAGGATCAATATCAGCTGACACGAGTGTATGTGCCCTTCTACGTTTTTGCTGTCCCTCTTCCAGAGGCATTAACGCTGTTTCTGCTACGTATACTTTGACCTGATCTGCCTTGATCAACTCGTTTTCCTGATAACCGTTTTCTTCGGCGATTGCTTTTAGATGCGGCTTGTCGTGGTTGAGCATGATGAGTGTATTCAGTTCCTTGATGATGTAATCGCTATGAGTTGTGATGAAGACCTTAACCCCTAAATTCACGAGCCGGGCAAAAAGCCGGGCAATGCGGCGTTGGTTTTCGGGGTGTAAGCTTAATTCGGGTTCATCTACCATAATCAAGTCTCTTTTTCCAGCGATATGCCGTAAATAAAAACCGATGTCCAGAAGTGAACGGACAGCACTTGAACTTTCGACCATCGTCAGTTTTGTCTGTGTTCCTCTTGGAATATAGTAGAGTTGATCATTTTGCGTAGTGACATATTCACCACCAACAATATCCGTGAAGTCTCCTAATATTTCAGGATGTTCTTTAGCAACGAAACTTTTATTTTTGGCAAAGTCGTCAAGTCGGCGAGAAAAGTCTACATTTTCTCCGATTGGAGCAGGATAACTTTGGTATGCTTTAGACAACAACTGACGCGGATCTATATCTTTGTTCGCGCGTCCTGCCTCATCAAGCAAACGATTGCGAGCATAATCAAGTTCCTTCCGAAAAATAGAAACCCCGGTCCGTTCAGATGAAAAAATAAAGGGTATAGGCACAGAATCAAAAAAAGGAGCGCACTTGATGATAACGTTGATTGCATTTCTCACAATAGCGGCATCAATTTCCCTTTCCTCTCCTTTTTCCATTTTCAAAGTAAGTGTAAGTTCTTCACTTCCTTCGCGCTTTAAAAAGAAAAGAAACGATCCGTAACTTCCGTTGTATTCTTCATGGCAGATATCAATTTCATCTGATAAGAGGTGAAATTCACTATTCTGAAATGTGCCTTCAGATGCAGCAAAAATTTCATCTAATCGCTTAGTATAATTCTCACAAGCATCCGCAAGTATCCAACCGCCTGTACGTGATAAATCAATTTTGAGATTTTTCTCTGTAAACAGGTGTTGGATCTGTGCATCACTAATTGTAATAGGAATAAATTCACGCCAAGACTTCAAGAAGCCATACAACGCGTAAGCAACATAAGTCTTACCAGTATTATTTTCACCGCAGATGATAGTCAAATCACCCAGCGAAAATTCTGCTTGTTTTAGGATTCCAATGTTTTTTAAACGCATTGTAAGGCTCATATTGATACCTCTAAAATTGTCATCATAGCATCTCTACAAACGCCTCAATGTCCGTTGTTGGTGCTTGGCACACATAATTTTCACAGACATAAACCGTAGTACTGTTATCAAGCTGCGGTTTGTTCGCGAGAAGGGGTAATGATGTATCTTCAGAAGGTTCATTTAAAGCCACAATTTTGTTGGGTAGATACATGCCGTGCAACGCCGCTAACATCGCATCCGTTTTCGCATCCCCTTTTTCACCGATTATAGCAATTTCTTTCGGTGTTGATAGCAGAAACGCTAACTCACAAAGCAGTTGACCTGAACCGGAAGGCATTACATCCATCTGATGGAAGTAGAGTTTTAACGTCTCTACTGCTTTATTGTGGAATTCCGGTTTGTCCAAATGTTTAGCAAGACGCAGTAGACTGTGGATTGCCATGGATGCCCCAGCAGGTGTAGCACCGTCATAAGCAGATTTGGATTGTACGATAAGTGACTCATGCGCTTTGCCTGTGAAGAAAAATCCATCGCCTGACTTATCTCCGAACTGGTCAATCATGATATGTGCAAGACGTTCTGCCTCAGATAGCCATTTCGGGTCAAAACTCGCTTCATAGAGCGCAATTAAGCCTGCAATGAAATAGGAATAGTCTTCAAGATAGGCGTTGAGATGGCTTTTGCCAGCACGGTAGGTGCGCAACAGAAGTCCATCGTCTTGGGAAAGTGTTGTCAACACAAACTCGGCAGACTTTTCGCAGGCATTGAGGTATTCGGGTTTTCCAGTCAATTGGTAACCCATCGCCATCCCACGGACCATAATGCCATTCCAACTGGTTAGGATTTTGTCGTCAAGACCAGGCTTAATCCGTTTTTCTCTTTCTTCAAATAGTTTTTGTCTACCATCTGCAAGAAGCGACTCCAATTCACCTTGATCCATTCCTACTTTCCGGGCAAAGATGTCTGGTGGCGTTTGGACGTGGAGGATGTTCTCACCTTCAAAGTTTCCGTGCGGAGTGATGTCGTAATATTCACAGAAAATTTCAGCATTCTCTTCACCGATAATATCTTCCACTTCAAAAGGTTCCCAGACGAAAAACTTTCCTTCTACCCCTTCACTGTCCGCATCTTGTGTGGAATAGAAACCCCCATTTTCAACGTCGTACATCTCACGCAGCACATAATCTAACGTCTCTGTGGCTATGTCACGATAGAAGGTGTTTTGCGTGGCTTGAAATGCTTCAAAGTAAGCGACAACAAGTTGTGCGTTGTCATAAAGCATCTTTTCAAAGTGTGGGACGAGCCAACGTTCATCAGTGGAGTATCGGTGGAAACCGCCGCCGAGTTGGTCATACATACCGCCGCGCGCCATCTTCTGCAGGGTAAGTTCTGCCATCTCTAACGCATACGCGTTACCACTGTGATGCCAATAACGTAGAAGAAAAGGTAAACCCATGCTTGGTGGAAATTTGGGAGCGTTACCAAAACCACCATATTGCACGTCGAATTGTGAACGGTAATGTTGAAAGGCTTTGGTCATCAGTTCTTCTGTCAGTTCATGCTCATGCGGAGCCACGAGATTACTCATCTGATTGAGCTGCGTTGTGATTTGATCTGCTTGTTCCAGCACCTGTGCGTTCTTTTCGTTAAACGCTTCTGCTACGGCACTCATCACTTTGGGGAATCCGGGTCTACCATATCGATCTTCGGGCGGATAGTAGGTGCCACCGTAAAAAGGTTTGAGATCAGGGGTAAGGAAAACAGTCATAGGCCAGCCGCCGTGGCGGGTCATAACTTGGACAGCGTTCATGTAAATTTCATCTAAATCAGGGCGTTCCTCTCTATCTACCTTGATGTTCACGAACAATTCGTTCATGACTGCAGCGATCTCCTCATTTTCAAAGGATTCGCGTTCCATAACGTGACACCAGTGACAGGCAGAGTAACCTATACTTAGAAGAATAGGTTTCTGTTCGCGTTTGGCAAGTTCCAACGCTTCTTCACCCCACGGATACCAATCAACAGGGTTGTGTGCATGTTGGAGCAGATAAGGGCTTGTTTCATGAATTAGACGGTTGGTGTGTTTAGGGGAATCGTTCATTTCTATTTCTCCATTGTGTGAATTTTAGTTAAGAAGAACTTGGAACGTTGCAAAAGCGTACAGGCAGTATAACACCGCCTGTCCAGGTAAAAAGATACCGCTACGGGGATTCGAACCCCGGTTTGATGGCTGAGAACCATCCGTCCTGACCCCTAGACGATAGCGGCTTATTATCTTGAATTAGAAAAAAATTGACACCTTCGACTTGGTAGGCGAGGTTTCCTAACCTCGCTGATGCAGAGTGTCCAAGTAATTATAAAATTTACCATATATCATGTTTTTTATGAGTTTGTCCTACTGCCTGATATTTAAGATTCGTTTTCAGTTGTTATTCTTCCGGCGTGTTCAATCATCTCACTTAACACATCCAGGTTAACATCTGACAAGTTACGGAAACTGACGCTACTTTTACCGGTTTTGACTTTGCCGAGTCGGGATTTGTAGATTTCAGCCAAATACTTTTTCCCTTCAACTGCATTGATATACACGCTGAAGTAATTTTTCTGCCGAGCCAATCCAATGAGAAACCATTCGACTTTCTTTTTATCAGATCGTACGTAAGAAAAATTGCCGTAGCCGATGATTTGCTGTTCACTGCCACCCCAGAAAACACCTTCCCACATACAATAGTCTTGGTCGGGTAACGCTGTTTTGATCAACGTGTGAAGTTCCTCTAAAACTGTCTCAATTTCTGGTTCTTGGCTTGCGATATAATCCTCTGGTGCGGTTTCAACTCGTTCCATCTTGTCTCCTTTCTGGTTGCAATATGAGGTGTGCAAGTGGTTGCTTTGTCAGAAAATGACTGCCCGGGAAGGACTCGAACCTTCACTACATGGTCCAGAGCCATGCGTCCTGCCATTAGACGACCGGGCATTGGCTTTAGGGTTAAGTATACCCTAATGGACACTGTTTGTCAATCTATTTGCTGCTATTGCAGTGTGATCTTTTCTGAGAGGGAGTAGAAAATATTTAGCAATCCGATGAAAATTGTGGGGATAGCAAAGACACTCAATAGTGCAAAAGTGCCTTTAGAAAAGGAGAGACTATCTGTATCTTCTGCGGTTTCAAAATACATGGCTTTGACAATACGAGCGTAGTAGTAGAGAGACACGACACTGTTCAACAAACCGACAAACGCAAGCCAATATAATTTGCCTTCAATTACAGCGGTAAATAGCATCCATTTCCCAAAGAAACCGGCAAGAAACGGGATTCCTGTCAACGAGAAAAGGAAAATTGCCATTGCACCAGCAACTAAAGGTGCGCGGGCGGACAGTCCGCGATAACCTTCAATCATTTCACTGCCTGCTTCATTAGCAATTAAAACGACAACATAAAACGCGCCCAAGTTCATAAAGAAGTAGACGATCAGATAAAAGATGATAGCACCGATTCCCTTATCAACAATTGCTGCGTCTCCGTTTGTTAACAGGACAGCACCCATCAATAGGTAACCACCGTGTGCAATACTTGAATATGCTAACAAACGTTTGACATTCTGTTGTGGCAGCGCAGCAAGGTTTCCTATTGTCATTGTGAGTGCGGAGACTATTGCTAACAACAATCCCAAATCAATAGATTTCATAACTTCTGAATTGCCAAATCCTGAGAAGAAAAACCTAAGGAACAGAGCGAACCCCGCGGCTTTTGAGGCGACAGATAGGAAAGCCGTTATTGGGATAGGTGCCCCTTCGTAAACATCGGGGGACCACATGTGGAAAGGAACCGAAGCGATTTTATAACCTATACCTGCAAGGATAAAAGTGATCGCAATCAGGATGCCGAGTGCTGTTACTTCACCTGAATTAAGTAGTGCTGGAAGCTGCTGTCCGATTGTGGCAAGGTCGCCTGTTCCTGCCATACCGAAAATCAAGGATAAACCAAATAGCATAGTTCCAGATGCTACGGCACCATAAGTGATGTATTTGAACGCTGCTTCGCTTGAACGCGGGCTATGTGTTAGAAAACCCGCAAGTATGTAAGAGGTAAGACTGACCGTTTCCAACGCAATGAATATCATCAACAGATTTGTGGCGGATGCCATAAGGAACATGCCAAAGGTAACGGCTAATAATAGTGCGTAGTATTCGCCTTTCAATTTTGCATCAAGTTCCTCGGAACGGATGGAAAAGAGAATAGTTGCGGCGGTTGCCAAAAGTAGAAGAACTTTAAAAAATACGGCGAACCCATCCAACCGAATCATCCCAAAAAACAGGTTTTTCGATTCATCGGTGCCGAGAATGGAATTCGTGATAAGAATAGCAATTAAAGAACATCCGAGTCCTACAAGCGCAAGATATGCAACCTTTTCACTTTCCCGGTTTTTTACAACGAGGTCAAGGATAATAACAGCAGCTGCGAAGACGACGAGCAGTATCTCCGGCGCGAAATAGGCAAGACTTTCAATATTTTCTAAGTAATCCACACGGCTCTCCTATAAGCTCGCTTGTAGTGTTCCCATAATTTTAGTAGTCAACTCTACAACAGATTCGCTGAACATTTCAATGGCGAAATGAGGCCAAATACCGAGGACAATGGTTAGAATGCCGAGTGGTACTAACGTTAAGATTTCACGTTTATTGATTTCTGGAAGGTCTTCATATTTTGGATTGAGTGTCCCTAAGAAAACCCTTTGAAGTGTCCAAAGGAAATATGCCGCCCCTACAACAATACCTATTGTAGAAAGAATAGCCAATACTTGGAATCTCTCATAAGCACCAAGGAGGGAAAACGCTTCGCCTATAAATCCGCTTAAGCCGGGCAATCCCAAAGATGCCATAAACGCAAGCGTCGTGATACCTGTATAGATAGGCATTTTATTTCCTAAACCACCGAACCCGTTAATTTCGCGATGATGTGCACGGTCGTAAAGAACACCAACCAGTAAGAAAAGCATTGCGCTGATGACACCGTGATTGAACATTTGGAGGATAGCCCCAGTGACACCGACTTCATTTCCTGCGGCAAGTCCTAAGATGACAAATCCCATGTGTCCGATACTGGAATACGCGACCAACTTCTTAAAATCAGTTTGCGCTAACGCACAGAAAGATCCGTAGACAATATTAACAAAACCGAGTAAAGCAAGACTGTTCCCTACAAAACCGACTCCATTAGTGAAGTACGCCATGCCTTCTGGTAACATATCCATGTTAATCCGAACCAGTCCGTAAGTTCCCATCTTTAAGAGAACGCCTGCCAGGATAACGCTAATCGCTGTGGGGGCTTCAACGTGTGCATCGGGAAGCCAAGTATGGAAGGGGAAAATCGGCACTTTTACGGCAAATCCGATAAAGAAACCGAGGAAAACCCATATTTGGAAACCTGAGTCGCCGAGGGCATGTCCTGGTACGTTGGTTGCTCTTTCAATGAGTGTCGGAATATCGAATGTTCGTAAACCTTGTGCTACTCCATTGACGACGTTACTGTTGAGATACACTGCTATGATTGCTACCAGCATCAACACACTACCGAATAGCGTATAGAGGAAGAATTTAATAGCCGCATATTCTCGACGCGGCCCACCCCACACACCGATTAGGAAATACATCGGTAGGAGTGTCAGTTCAAAGAAAACAAAGAACAGAAACAGATCTAACGCAGCGAAAAAGCCTAACATCCCTGTTTCAAGCAACAGGAACAGGGCCATATACGCTTTAATGCCTTTTTCTATGTTCCGCCAGGAAGCAAGCACACAGATAGGTCCCAAAAGGGCTGTGAGGAGTATCAGTATTGCGCTTAAACCATCAATACCGACATGATACTGGATATTGAATGTTGCAATCCAAGGAACATTCTGTTTCCAAAGATACTCAAGATCAGGCTGGTTGTACGTTATATATAAGTATACTGCAAGGACCAGCGGAATTAGCGTAAATACAAGTGCAACGCGTTTTACGAGTTCTTCCGACTCCCGCGGTAGAAGTAAAACAACGATCATCCCAAGTAAAGGGACAAAAACCATTAAGGACAATAACATTTAGTGGGAATCCTCCTTATCCCATCAGGCAGTATTTTATATATTTCAACTACAATGCCCGGAAAATCAAAATTATCAACACTATCCCGCCAAGAACAACAAAGAGATAGGTTTGTATGGCTCCTGTTTGAATTCTGCGGATTCTGCCGCCAGCTGCCCACGTAACCTCTGCTACACGGTTAACAATACCATCAACAACACGATTATCAAAAAATCCGATGAATGCAGCGAATATTTGACGGGTTATCGTTCCAACACCGTTAACGATGCCATCAATAATAGAAAGGTCAAATTTGGCAAAAAGCCTGGACTTCCATACCGTCAACGCAACTAAGACACCATCGTAAAATTCGTCAAAATAGTATTTGTTCCAGAATAGGTTATAGACAGGACTGAACTTTGTTGCAACAGATTCGGCAGAGAACCTTCGTCTATGGTAAAACAGCCAAGATAGCAGTATACCTAAACCTGCGACAATGATGGATAACACCATTGCGATATTATGTGCAAGCTCGTGTGCGGCATGGTGCGCGTCATCAGCATGTTCAGTGTCTTGTCCGCCTTCTTCTCCCTCAGCGGCTACTGCTTCAGAAACGCCAAAGAATGCAATGCCAAAATTCGCATCGCCTGTTTTCGTATTAGGTGAAACATAGGCATGTTGCGGTGCCTGAATATGGGGTTGTGGTGGTGGTTTCACATAGTCTTTGTTGAACCAAAGTGTATTCACGACAGGAAAACTCAGAAATGCCAATACGAGAAGTGGCACGACCATTACCCACGGGGATTCGTGTGCCATGTCGTGCATTTCTTGATTGCGCGGTTCACCGAAGAAGGTCATGAATATCAGACGGAACATATAGAACGCTGTAATTCCCGCTGCAATAAGTGCCATACCGAATAAAAGATAGTGATGCACTGAGTTCCATTCCATTGCTCGCCCAAGCACACCGCCTAAAATTTTATCTTTGCTCCAAAACCCTGAAAAGATAAACGGAACACCAGAAATAGACAACGTTGCGATGAGCATGGTAATAAAGGTCAGGGGCATCTTTCGGCGGAGTCCACCCATGTTTCGCATATCTTGGTCCGGTGGGATTTCAGAACCGTGCTCATGAACTAAGCTGTGGTCATCGTGTTCATGTTCTGCATCATCTGCGTGGGCATGCATTGCGTGGAAAGCATGAATGACACTTCCTGAACCGAGAAACAGCAACGCTTTGAAAAATGCGTGCGTAGTAAGGTGAAAAAGTCCTGCAACATAACTGCCAGCACCAATTGCCAACATCATGTATCCCAACTGACTAACCGTAGAGTATGCTAAAACCCGTTTTATATCAAATCGAACGATAGCGATCGTTGCAGCAACAAGTGCAGTAATGCCGCCAACATAAGCAATTACTAAAGACGAACCCGGTGTCAAAATTGGGAACATCCTCGCTGTGAGGTACACACCTGCGGCAACCATTGTAGCGGCGTGGATTAATGCGCTTACAGGTGTAGGACCTTCCATCGCATCGGGTAACCATGTATGCAACGGCACCTGTGCAGATTTGCCAACAGCACCACAGAAGATGAGGATACCTGCAATAGAAAGCCATAATATTTGTCCTGATTCTAACGTTCTCACTGCTTCAAAGATTCCACCATCTCCATAGAGAGAGAGCGTTCTGAATTCGGCAAACAACATCATCATGCCAATAAACATGCCAACATCACCGACACGGGTTGTCAGAAACGCTTTCTTACACGCATTCGCAGCGGAGTCCTTTTCAAACCAAAAACCGATAAGCAGATAGGAGCAGAGACCGACAAGTTCCCAACCGATGTAGATACCGAGCAGGTTATCCGACACCACCAAAAACAGCATTGAAAAGGAGAAGAGCGAAAGGTAAGCGAAAAACCTTGGATACCTCGGATCACCATGCATGTAGCCTATAGAGAAGATATGCACAAGACTACTGACCAGCGTAACAACAATCAACATTATCACGGTAACGCTGTCAAGATAAAAACCCATTGAGAAGGTAATTTTACCGAGTGAAATCCAATCGACAGTATGCGGTTCCGGTTTTGGGACTACCTCTTTTAAGAGATAGAGAGAACAACCGAGTGCAACAAGCATTGCTGCTGTTGACAAAAGGTCTTGTCGTGGGAAGCTCCGTTTTGCTAAGCCGAATAACGCAAAAATCGAGAAGGCTGCAAGCGGGCAAAGTAAGATGATACTAATTAAGGGAACAACCATATCTTTTAACTATGGGCCTCCTGCTCCGCTTGCTGCCGTTGTTGCAAGCGGGTTTCTGATAAGACCGATGATAACTGATTGAAGTGAACTTTTAACTGCATAAGAATTATTAACCTTTCAAAGTATCCACTTCGTCAGGACGTATGCTACCGAATTCACGGTAGATAGCGAGAATAATTGCGAGAAAAACTGCTGCTTCTGCTGCTGCAAGCACAATGCCGAAAATAGCGATTACCTGACCATCAATATTTTCAGGCGGCGTAACAAAACGCGAAAATGCAGCGAAATTGAGATTACAAGAATTGAGAATAAGCTCAATACCCATCAAAATGCTGATGGCGTTCTTCCGAGTTAGCACTGCGAAAATACCGAGCGAAAACAGAATTGCACTGATGACTAAATAGTGTTGTAGACTCATTATATCCTAAAGGTAAAGCGGGATTAATCCCGCACCTCCTTGCGAGAAATAAGCGCTGCACCGATTAAGGCGACTAATAGCAGCACAGACGCAACCTCAAACGGAAGTAGAAAATGTTTTTCCAAAATTAGTTTACCGATGAGTTTGGTCGTTGGTTCGAATTGCGTTCCGTCATCGGTGAGATTTTCCCATCTGGGTGTATTTGCAATCACAGTCAAAAGCAGCATAAGCAGCGCAAGAGAGATTCCACCTCCTAATAGGAGTTGACCGCGTTCAATATGGATACGCATCTCTAACCGTCCGCTTGTCATCATAACGCCGAAGAGGATAAGTACCAGAATTCCGCCTACATAGACAATTACCTGTGTTGCAGCGAGAAAATCCGCTTGTAGAAACACATAAAGCCCCGCTACGCCGAAGAGGGTAACCATCAGCGCAAATGCGGCATGCACGATGTTTCGGACGGTTACCACAGCAAGTGCTGAGGCAATTGTTATAAGCGCGAATCCGTAAAAAATAAATGTTTTGAGTGTAAATTCCATTTGTAATTTCTTTAATCTGCAGCTTCGGTGTTTTCTGCTTCGTCTTTATCGTACATCTCTTGCTTATCAAAATTGAAGATTAAATCGGTACGGTCAAAGGATGAATACTCAATGCCTTCAAGTGAGTCCTTCATAACGAGGCATTGTGTCGGACAGACTTCGGTGCAAAGGCCACAATACATACAGAGAGACATATCAATATCGAACTGGTCGAGATAGAAAACAACTGGATTTCGCGTAACAACGCGCGATATTTCCTCTGTTGAAAAGGTTTCGGTTCGGCTTTCATCTCCGGATGGTTCTTTGCGATCTATAACTTCCTGCGCCCCCAAACGTGTTGTTATATTTGTAATTGTCATTGAGTCTTCTGACATTATTTTCTTGTCGTCACCTTCAATGATGCCGATGACTTCGCGTCCATCTTTGAGATGCACCACGTTCATGCTATCCCAGAGTTGTTCGCCTTTCGGAAGTTTGTCGCCTGTAATCGTAATACAATCCACAGGACAGATTAACTCACATTTTTTGCAGCCGATGCAATCCTCAATCCGATTGTAGAGTTGACCACGATATCCTTTCGGAATCTCTCGGACGTTCTGTTTCTTTTCAAAATCGTGTTCGTAAGGGTATTGATGCGTCACGTTCGGTTCAAAGAACTGCCGAATTGTCACCCGCATTCCGACGAGGACGGTATAAACGCCTTTGTATATGTTTCGTATGTATTTGTCCATCATGATTTCCCTTGTAAATCTGTAGTTTTGTTACACCACAAGGTGCAGATTACCAACCATACCCGAAGAATTTAGCAACAACACAGGCAATCAGTAAACCATTAATAGCCAATCCTATGTATGTCCACAGACGTTCATTTCTGAAGAATTCACTGAAAAATGTGAGTGTCCAGAAACCGAGGCATAGCAGAATTGGAACTGAAATCATTCTTGAATCGTATAGCCAGTCAATATTGAAAACGAGAGCAATTAAATTGTTAGCGCCTAAAAACACGCCTCCGAGAAAGAATAATGAAACTCCCGAGATAAATACAATTTTTCCCCATGTTGTAGCCTTTATACTTCCTATTTGACTGCAAGATTGAAATGTCCAGAAACCGAGATATGCCAAAGCAAGTCCTAAAACAAAACCCATGGCAGGCAACCAACGTGCATCTACACTACGTCCGGTAATGAAAGTATCCATAGAGACAAGTGCCATTAAAGAGATTGCAAATAGAAGATTTGTAAGTGCTATTTTTCCCTGTTTTGTGATCCCCACAGTTTCCATAAATGTGCTCATTGTTCACCTCCGTTTGTGGTTAATAAATATCACCACGATTGTCAATTTGTACAACATAGATTATTCTATCTTCTCTGTCAACCTGATAGATGAAACGCAGATCTCCTACTCGATAACGATAGAATCTTTTCTTTTTTCCATGTAGCGGTTTGATCGTTGTAGGATTTTCGTGCCGAAACGGAGATCGAACGATGTACTCAAAAGCGGTGTTAATTCGCGTCTGTGTTCCACGGTCTAACCGTCTAATAAAATTTTCCACCTTTCTTGGCAGTGGCGCGAGCGTGTATGGTAGGGAATTCACAGCCCAATTTCCTTTTTGATCTGTGTCCACTCCTTTCCACCGCCTGCGGCTAATTCCTGTTGTGCTTCAGCTATATCTGCTAAGACATCTGGCTCTGAATTAATCAAGGCAGTTTCACGCCATTCGGAGAGAAAAATAGAAAGTGTTTCAGCATCTTTTTTGCCATCCGAAATGTGTGTTAGCAGTTTGAATAATTCAGTGAAAAACTCAACAAGTTCTTCTGCCTCTAACCACTTGAGCCAATCAAAGGATTTTGAGGTCGTAACAGATTTGACGAATAATTGATCGTTCATCAGATGTCCAACGACAAGTTTAGGTTTTTTCATCTGGGACCTCTGGCAAGTAGGGGTTATGTTAATGTAATGCCAATCAATTATACATGATTTAGATATAAGATTCAACAGGTAATAAGGACGTGCCAATAAGCACTATGACTCCGCCTACAATACAAAAAACCCTAATAGCATTTAACGGCCAAACATTAATTAGTACGAATGCCATTCTTTTGTTTCGTACTTCGCAAAATTTCCATAACAGCATTCATCGTTTACCTCCGTTTTGCAAGTAATCCTAAATTAAACATAGGGACAGTCGCAACAGGCATGCTTTAAACTGAGCTTGTCTGTGGCTCAGACTTTCGCACCAGATTCCTTCCAGCAACCGTGTATGCACCGATTAGACCCACATAGATAATTGCACAACTGATTCCAATGCTCCACACATCATCCTGCTCAAAAATCAGCCCCCATATTCCTGTACCTAATATATTAAAGAATGAAATCGGGATAAAGTATTTCCAGCACAGATTCATGAGTTGATCAACGCGTAGGCGTGGTAGTGTCCATCTTAACCACATCATCATGAAAACGAGTCCTAATGTTTTGATGACAAACCCTGGGAAACCGCCGAGGAAATCGTAGCCCGGTAAGACACCTTGCCATCCACCGAGGAACAGCGTCACCCCAATTGCACTCACTGCAAACATATTTGCGTATTCAGCGATAAAGAAAAGGGCAAACCGCATCCCACTATATTCGGTATGGAATCCTGCAACAATTTCGGACTCCGCTTCGGGTAGATCAAATGGCGTTCGGTTAACTTCCGCAATAGAAGATATAAAAAAGATAAAGAATGCGATAAAGGTAAAAGGTGACCGAAAAATGAACCATGTGAAAATTCCGCCAGCTTGACTCTCCACAATTCTACTCATGCTTAAACTTCCCACAAGCATAACAACTGTCAAAATTGAGAGTCCGAGAGGGATTTCATAACTGACAATCTGTGCAGCGGAACGTAAAGAACCTAACAGTGACCATTTACTATTTGATGACCAACCTGCCATAATTACGCCCATCACAATTACAGATGAGATCGCCATAATATAGAAAATACCAATATTAAAGTCGCTCACTAAGATGTCTTGACTGAATGGGATTGCGGCGAAAACAGCGAAAGAGCAAGCAAAAATGATATAGGGAGCAAGCAGGAAAAGGAGTTTATCGCCTTGCGGTGGAATAAAATCCTCTTTGAAGATGAGTTTTATGCCATCTGCCAACGTTTGCAGTGTGCCCCAGGGGCCAACACGCATTGGACCCGTACGGTTCTGAAAACGTGCAGCGACTTTCCGCTCAGCAAGCACCAATACTAATGGGAGTAGTGGCACAACTGCCACGAAAATGCCGGCGTATGCCAACATGGCAAGGACAGATCCCAACTGCACAGGAAAATCAGGAAATATGGGAAGGATTACGTTATGTACAAAATCGGTTGCCCAATTTCCTGTTCCATCTTGCAAATTTATTTTTGGAAAGAAACTCTCAGATAATATTTCTGGCATCTAATCTCCTAAACCACATGGAAAACCAAAAGTCAGTTGCGGTTTACCGGTCAACCTCTCCCATTACAATATCAATGCTGCCGATAATAGCGATAATATCTGCAACCATCAAGCCACGACTCAACTCTTGCAGTGCACTTAACGCACTGAAACAGGGGGAACGTCCTTTAAGGCGTACTGGCTTTGGTGTACCGTCACTGACGATGTAAAATCCGAGTTCACCACGAGGTGCTTCACTACGGAAATATATCTCACCTTTTGGTGGACGCACAGCTTTTAAATCAGCCATGACGGGCCCATCAGGCAGACCTTCCGCTAAAATTTGTCGGACTATTCGCACGGATTCCTTCATTTCGTCCATACGTACTTTGTACCGACTCCAGCAATCACCGACAACAGCCCCTAATTCTGGAATATCTTTAGCGACAGGGACATCAAAATCAAATCGGTCATAAATAGAATAGGGTTCGTCTCGTCGTAAATCCCAATCTACACCAGAACCGCGAATATTTGGACCGGTAGCACCGTAGCTAAGCGCCATCTCTGCCGACATCACAGCAACTCCCATAGTCCGCTCAGCAAAAATACTATTTGATGTTAGTAAATCGTTGTATTCGTCAATCTTCGGTTCAAAATAGTCAAGAAAACTTTCTATTTCATCTAAATAATTCTGTTCATCAATAGAACCAGGCTCCATCGGAATGATTTCGGAGACACCACCGATACGGATATAATTATACGTAAGTCGTGCACCGCAGATCTTCTCAAAAAGTAAGAGAAGTCTCTCTCTATCTCGAAACGCATAGAGAAACGGTGTGAAAGCCCCAATGTCCATGCCGTAAGTGCCAAAAGAGAGCAGATGACTTGCAATCCGATTTAATTCGCAGATAAGCACACGTAGATATTCTGCGCGTTCTGGCACCGCAAAATCCTTTGTTTCATCTGCTGCCATCAGTTTTTCAACAGCAAGACAAAACCCCCAATTCTGGTTCATTGCTGCCACATAATCCATGCGATCCGTAAAGGGAATGATTTGGGGGTAAGAGAGGTTTTCTGAATGTTTCTCAAAACAGCGATGTAGATAGCCAATATGCGGAATCGCCTCCCGCACGACCTCACCATCCAGTCTCAATTCCAGACGTAACACCCCGTGTGTACTCGGATGCTGAGGTCCCATGTTCACTACCATTTCGTCGGTAAACGGTTTTAGTTCAATTATTTTTGATTCTGTCTGTTGTGTAGTTTCCATAGTGCGGGTTTTGAGAATTGATCTTATCTATTATATCTATTTATTGCTTAGTAAGGCACGCGCATGCCACGGTAAAAATCAGGTTCTTTGTAATCTTTTCGTAAGGGAAATCCTTCCCAATCGTCTGGTAGTAAGATGCGGCGGAGGTCAGTGTGTCCTTCAAAGAGAATACCGTAAAGGTCATAAGCTTCACGCTCGTGCCAGTCCGCAGTTTTCCAGATATGTGAGACGCTCGGAAGGTGTGCATCAGTTTTCGGCACGGATGCTTTCAAAACCACACTATGCCGATGCTGCATCGAATAGAGATGATACACAACAGAGAGTTCTTCTTCCTTAGCACCCAGATCAACACCACTGAGACACATCAATGAATCAAACGCCAACGTGTCAGTCTCTACAAAATATTGGCACACCTCTGCAATAGCTGCAGGTGCGATTTGAATACTTGGGTCACCAGCAAGTTCGGTGTCAAAACCGAGAACAGATTCACCAAACTTGTCAGCTAAGGTTTTATAGATTTCTTCAGGGTTCACGTAATTCCTACTCCAGACAGGATAGTGTTATTTTATCCAGTATTTTCAGTGTTTTCGGTGGTTTCGTCTTCAGCTGTTTCTGCTTCATCCGCCCCTTCAGTTTTTTCGTGTTCGTACCATTCTGTTTTTGTGAAGAGTCTTTTTAGGAATGGAACATTGGAACGTTTTGCGACGGTTTGGGTTTTGATTTTTTCTTGTAATTTCAACAAACCTTCAATGAGTGCCTCTGGTCGTGGCGGACACCCAGGGACGTAAACATCAACAGGGATAATTCTGTCAACACCTTTGAGAACGTGGTATCCGTGCTGCCAGTAGGGACCTCCGCTCGTAGCGCAGCTGCCCATAGAAATAACGTACTTCGGTTCAGGCATCTGCTCATAAAGACGTTTGATCCGTGTTGCCATCTTTAGCGTTACGGTACCAGAAATCACCATTAAGTCAGATTGGCGGGGTGTTGCCCGCGGGACACCTGCCCCGAATCTGTCCAGGTCGTAATTAGAAGCAGCGGTAGCCATAAATTCAATTGCGCAGCATGCAAGTCCAAATGTCATTGGCCAGAGTGCGGAAGAACGTGCCCAATTAGCCACAGCGTCAACTGAAGTAACAATAACATTTTTGTCCAATTTCTCATCAATTATCATAACTTTCCTCCCTTTGGAAGGATTGTACCTCTAATTGTGTAGAGCGAATCCACTCAAGATCGCCTTTTGCCCACACATAAGCAAGACCGACTAATAGGATAGCGATAAAGACAAGCATTTCCAAGAACGCAAAGAGTCCTAAGCTTCTAAAAACGACTGCCCACGGGAGCAGGAACACAACTTCCACGTCAAAGATTAAAAAAATAAGGGCGATGACATAAAAACGTGTATTGAACTTAATCCGTGTGTCGCCAATTGGATCTTCCCCGCATTCATAAGGGATATATTTTTCACCTGAAAACAACTTCGTATGCAAGAGGCGAGAGATCGTTAGATTTAGAACAACGAATAAGCAACCGACAATTAAGAAAATTAGAACATTTGCAAAATTAAAAAGCATCTATTTATCCTATTTTAGAACCGAAACTGCTATTAGTCTTGCGGTATAGTGTGCGCATTTTGTTTATAAAGTATATCCTAAATTATGAGAAATTTGCAAGGAAAAAATTAGCAACTCACGTATTTCCGTTATCTTGAAAGGTGCGATGTCCTTGAAACATATAGTTTTCGGTTTGCCATCTCTATAATTTTTTGTTGCAATACATCTAAAAGTTTGCCATAATTTTATAGGAATGATAAAGTTTGAAGGAGCAGAAGATGTTTAGTTGTGACTACCATATTCATACGCAACTTTCCGGATGCGCGGACAATGCGTTGAGTATAGAAAAAATTATTGAACTTCAACAAGAGCGTGGAACTGAAGCAATTGGAATAACAGACCATGATTACAGTTATCAGTCCAAAGTAAAAAGGATTCAAGCCGCGCGTGAGGCAATAAAAAAAGCGGATCCATCGATTGAAGTGTATTTTGGTGTAGAATCACAGATGTTGGAATATCAAGTTACCTCAATAAACATTCGTTTGGCATCATATTTTGATTATGTCCTGATGGCTCCGAATCACTATCATCTCCGTGGTGTGGCACAACCGAGAAGTTTTCGCGATCCACGGAGCGTGGCGCTCCACGAAATCTATATGTTTGAAGCAGCGATTGCATGTCCTATTACCGATGCGGTTGTTCATCCATTTCTTCTCTCTCCAGATGTTTTCCAGTTTTCCGCAGAAGAACTTGCTGCTTTCGGACAGGAAATGATGCGCAATATTGAACAGAAGCGGTTGATTTATCAGATTGATCTTGCATCTCAGCGTGGGTTGGGTATAGAGATTAGCCCTAAGATGTTACGTTACAATCAACGGCATCTTGTTGAATTCTATCAACTTTGCTTGGAACGGGATGTGAAACTGCTCATCGGGAGCGATGCGCATAACGTAAAGCAGCTGGGAGAATTATCATTGCTTGAACCAATTTTGGAAGAATTGGGTATTACAGACGAACATCTCTGGCATCCCAAGACACTTTAAAACATGTTGTCACATTTATGTTATTAGAATGAGAGGTTTAATTGCGATTTTTGATTCTTCCCCATGTTGTTAACAACGATTCTGAGGGCGAAACAGAGAGTGACGAAGATAACGGATCAAACCAAACCGCGTCGGAATTATGTCCCTCATCTGTAAGCTGATTAATTTTACGAGTCGTTAAATTAACTGTGAAAAGTTGAGCAGAATTGTTTATCTTTACTATCTTCGTATATAGAAGTTCATCACCACTGGGTGACCACGTCAACGAATAGACCCTGGCATCTGCCTCAGTAACCTGCTGCAGTTCAGTGCCATCGCGATTTGCAGTGTAAATACCTCTTTGTTGCCCTATTCCCGACAAGTAAAAAGCGATTTTTTTACCATCAGGTGCCCAAGTTGGAAGAAGCATCCATGGAGATTCTTTTTCTAAAAGTTTCTCTTGTGTGTTGGTTTCAAGGTTATAAATATAGATTTCCCTTTTTTGGAAAGCAGCCATAACAAAAGCTATCTCTGTTCCATCAGGGGACCAAGCAGGATCTCCACCCAGTCTGTCCACCGGAATTATCGGTTCAACGGATTGTTCATCTGTTGTAGCGATGTGGATATGCCAAGCACCTAAAATTTTTGAGTACGCCATATAAGCGATCTGTTTTCCATCAGGGGACCAAGCAGGTTCGCGCTTATAATTTTGTGCTTTGAACAACGGTTGCGCGTTTGTTCCATCCGCCTCCACAATAAAGATGTCATGAAGTCCATTGTTGTTCCGTGTTCCAAAAAGGATCTGTTTTCCATCAGGGGACCAAGCTAACTGGTTAATACTTCCTGTAAATTGGATTAAGTTGACGCGATCACTTCCATCAGGATTTATCATATCAATGCCCCAGCTGCCGCCCTCTCTTGATACAAGCGCTATTTTCGCCTTTTCAGGCGATTTTGCAAACGCTGGGCATAACAGCATCATAACAATAATACATAGTATAATGAGACGTAAAATTTTCATGGGATTTCCTCCAATAATCAAAATTATAGATTTATAGTAAATCTTAGAAATAAATACACACTTTCGCCTTCCCGCGGTAGGCACGGTTTCCTAACCGTGCTGGTGCAAAGCGTCTCCTTAATTCTAAGATCCACTATAAATGAAATGTTAAAGTTTCATTGAACTTTATTTTATTGTCAGAGAAATACTGTTAGATTCAAGAGATGCCTTCCCACGAAGCGATTTGAGTGGTAGATAAATGTTTTGCAGCTCCGCCTTATATTTCTCTTTGATGATATCAATTTGATCTTGCGTGTAACTGATTGCTGCCTTTTTTGCCTCTGGGGTAAACTGCGGGTTAGTGCTATTCTGATATTCCTGAATTTCACGTTGCAATTCAATGATTTGCGGGTGTTGATCTTCCATGGATTCCCGGTATACCTCTAATAAAATTGTGACTTTTACTGTGTAAGTACCGGGTTCGAGTTGGTAATGTGTCTGTAGATTTTCCAGAGAAACCGTTTGTGTTGTCCCTGCTTTCATACTAAACCCTTGAACACACCTGACAGATTTTCCATCCATGTAGAGCGTTTTGAGGGTGCTTCCGAGCGGAACCGGTTTTTTCATCTTGAAAACCTCACCGTTGCTATTTGCCACTGTGAGTTGTTTGAAAGCCCTTTGGGTTGACACGCTGGAAATTGGCACAAGCAAATCAAACTTACCGTTTTGAATGTTAAGTGCCAACGGGATTGCTTCTTGTGCTGAGTACGTTGTTTTAGGCGTTGAAAGTTCAAGCTCCGCGAGGGCAGATTCTTCTGTTCCAATAGAGGCAGTTTCTGGCTCTATCGTTTGTGTTGTCTGCTGGCTGCCAAGACAACCAAACAAACAGGTAATCAGAAGTAGATTAAAAAGTGTAAATAGTTTCATAAGTTTGTCCCCTAAAAATGTTTTATTTATGAGGATTTGAGTGATACCCCAAGTCCTGATCGTGTTGAAAGTTCAATAAAACCGTCAATAATTTGTTCAGGCGGATCAATGAGGATGCTACGCCAATCTACTTCCCCCCAAGCATATTCAAGGATACCAAAGTTCGGTACACTTGCCATACACTGCACGCTCGCAGCTGTGGCAACGGGACCACTTGGATTGTGCGGTGTTATCTTGACGTTTGTTGTCTCTGCAAGAGTTGCTATCTTTTTTAAACCTAACAGACCACCAACATGTTTGACATCCGGTAAAATATAGTCAACGCGTCCCCGTTTTAGCAGTTGATCAAAATCAGTGAGTGTTCGCAGGCGTTCCCCTGTTGCAATCGGCATAGAGATAGACTGGCTTACATGTGCAACGGCATCAAGGTCAGTCAACGGTACCGGATCTTCAATCCAGAAGAGGTTTAGATCATCTAACGTTTTAGACGTTTGAATAATCAACCCAGAATTGAACCGACTATGGCAATCTACCATTAAATCAACTTCAGGGCCAACGGCACTACGAATTGCACGGATTCGATCAATACCTAAATGGATAGCAGATGTTAGCGTTCCTTTTGATATATCCGAAACTGAAACACCATCAAACGGTGCGCATTTTATCGCAGTAAATCCGTCAGCGACTGCTTGTTCAGCATTGCGGGCGAAACTGCTTGGACTCCGATCTACCGTTGCTCTATTTATATTGGCATAGAGACGTATCCGATTTCGACATTTGCCACCCAGCAATTGATAACTTGGCACGCCTAACGTCTTGCCTGCTAAGTCCCACATCGCCTGCTCAATTCCACTAATTGCGGTATGGTAGGTGTGTCCCTCATTATCACGGAAAAAACGGCGGCGAAATGATTCTAATTCAAACGCATTTATCCCGATAATGTTAGGTTTGAGGGTCTCAATTAGATGTCTAACACGTTCATCGTCTTTGCCGTGGGAAGCTTCACCAATGCCAATTGCGCCATCTTCAGCGTGGAGCTTAACGAAAAGCCAATTGCCGCGGTGGTTAACATGAACAATTTCGGTCTCTACATTTTTAATTTTTAGCGTGTGCATCTCGCGGACTTTACGATGTAGCAGCCCATTTCACCCCTTGTGTAAGGAATTTCTGCATGCCAGCACGTTCAAATGTTCCCGGTCCGTGTCCCAAGGTAGTATAAAATACTCTACCTGAACCGTAGGGTTTGACCCACGCCATCGGATGCGCTTTGCCGAACCATTCCGCAGTTGCTAATACGTGGATGTGTGGATCGTGTGCTGAGATATAGATTTCATCTTCAACGTCAAAATCCGAAACACCTTGGGTCGTAGGATGTTCGGTGTCCTCAATATGTACAGTGAAGGTTGAGCCTGGCGGATGCCAGTTTGCGTGCCCACCGATAAGATCAACGGCGCGCCCACCAATCCACCACGCGGTACCGTGAATACCGACTAACCCTTTGCCGTTATTCACGAACTGAAATAATCCATCTTCTTGGGCAGCAGTTAAATCTGGAACGCGTTTGGAAGTGCCATCTTCCTGACGCTCCGAACGGGTGAAGCCAGTACCGAAAACACATGCATCGTAAGTGTTTAAATCCTTAGATGCTAAGACATCTTTATCGTCGGTTAAAGTCGCTGAAATCTCTGCATCCTCATCCAGAAAACCGTGAATGACACTTGCGCTTGCATTGAAACGATGGTTTTCACCAGATAACACGAGAATTTTTGACATAATTATCTCCTTTGGAACTGCATAGTATTGCGTTTGTATGAGAAATTGATAGATGGAAATGTCTTGTATATCCATAGTATAAGGAAAAAACAAAATTATGTCAATAAGAACAGATTGTAGGCAAAAACAAATATGTCTTGATTTTTTTTGACAAAATGTTATGATATACAAAAGTGCATAGCAAGCTGCGCTATTCAAAAGGTTACCATGCAGCCTGCTCAAATCATTAGTTATGTAAACCCTTCGATTTTGTTTATAAGCGGCTCCCGTCAGAAACGGAAGTTGCCATCTTTGTAGCATAATCTGTTAGATTGTGCATCTTTCAAAAAACATTGATGTAGAACGGGCCATGGCTTTAGCAGAAATTGAAAGTCTTCAAACGGAGAAATGATTAAAAATACAGTGGAGGTATAACATGAAAAATCAGGCGATTCAGCTCACCGATGAACAGATGCGGGATTTTATTATTAACGGTTATATTACGGTCAAAACCGACTTCCCTCCGAGTTTTCATGAAAACATTTTCGAGCATCTGGAGGCAATGTTTGAACACACAGGTAACTTAGGAAACAATGTGCTCCCACTTATTCCTGAAATTCAACAAGTGTTTGACCATCCAGTCGTTGATGGTGCGATGCAAGGTGTGCTTGGAAAAAACTATATGATGCACCCGCACCGATACTGCCATTACAATCCACAAGGCAGTGGAGGACAGGGATTTCATAAGGATACTTATGAAGGAGACGAACAGATCCGAAGGCACAAATGTCGTTGGACGATGGCATTTTATTATCCTCAAGATGTGCCTGAGGACAGAGGACCGACTGCTGTGCTACCCGGTTCCCAATATTACGAAACCAGTGAAAGCGCACACGAACAACCAGATATTTCACTTTGTGGTGAAGCAGGCACTGTAACTATTGTCCATTATGACTTGTGGCATCGTGCCACGCCGAATCGAAGTGATAAGAAACGGTATATGTTAAAGTTCCTGTTTTCACGATTTGATGAACCGAGCACACCTTCATGGCAGAGCATGACCGATGATTGGCATTCTGTTGGAAACGATGCAGAACCTGACCATCCGGAACTGTGGGAATCGCAGTGGGATTGGTATTATGGAAAAGAGAATGGAACAGCTAACGGTGTTTCACCCAACGAAGTGGGTAACCTGCTTGAAACTTTGCAGAATGAAGATGAAAAGATTCGGTTAAACGCGGCATATCGATTGGGGAGAGTTGGCGAAGCGGCAGTACCCGTTTTAAATCAGGCATTGCATGGGACTTCTGACTCAATCCGCAGCTATGCAGGATACGCCTTAAGTCTGACCGGTTTACCCGCTGTTCCAACGTTAATTGATGGGTTACAAGACGCAGATGATTCGGTACGCGCAACTGCAGCTTATGCATTAGCAGATATGGGAAAACCAGCAGCGGAAGCAATTCCGGCATTAACACACGCTGCAAAGGATGATTCTCCATTGGTTCGGCGACACACAATTGAAGGTTTAGGAATTATCGGTCAACAGATGGATGAAGGGGCTGATTTAGAACAGACGGTACAGGTATCAATAGAAGGGCTAAGCGATGAACATTATTGGGTTCGCTATAACGCAGCTCGCACATTAGCAAAACTGGGACCGCTCTCTGAACCTGCACTTCCGGACTTAATCGCTCAACTGGAAGATGAGAATCGATATGTCCGTTTTAATGCAGCATTAGCATTAAAGCAGATTGACACGCCAGAAGCACGAGAAGTCCTATACAATCATCTATTTTCTACAAGGTGGTGTGCGCTAACAACACGAGATAGACCCTATTAACAGATATAGCACAAACTGAATGAAGATTAAGAAAATATTTCGGTAATTTGGCGAGGTTCGGGAACCTCGCCAGCGGGGGAGTACACCTGCCTTGTACGGATAGAAAATTACCGAATTAATAAATTAATCTTCATACAGTTTGTGCTACAAAGAGAGACATTATATGAGAAATGGTATTAGTTGTTGGTTCATAATCACGTTTATTTATCAGTTTGCGCTTGGAGCTTTGACATATCCCATAATAGCACTGTTCCATCAGCACTACCACTTGCAAGCATTTTGCCATCCGGAGAAAACGCAACCGATAAAACATACCCGGTATGTCCAACGAATCCTGTCTTGTGCTTCCCTGTATTTGCGTCCCAACAACGGATCATCTTGTCCCAACTACAGCTGGCAATTATATTTCCTTCGGGAGAATAGGCAGCAGATAAGACATACCATGTATGACCTTTAAGCATCTGTTTGTTTCTCATCGTCCGGGCATTCCATAGACCGATAGTTCTGTCATCGCTTGCACTTGCTAATGTCCGGCCATCTGGACTGAAAGCGAGTCCTGTGATTTCGTTCGTATGCACAATTGGTTTGTTAAGTATGCGTTGAATTGAGGTTTTTTGCTGCTGGATGCCGGTGTTTGAGTCCCAAAAGAGAATTTTATTATTACCATCGCCACTTGCGAGTGTGTTACCATCCTGTGAAAATGCAACAGCCCTGACTCTATCTGTATGACCATTGAGTGTATGCAAGAGTTCACCGGTTTGCGCGTTCCATAAACGTACTGTTTTATCATAACTACCGCTGGCGAGTAGGTCCCCATCCGCAGAAAAATCTACAGATGCTACATTATTCCAATGTTCAGTGAGTGTTTGTTTTTCTTGTCCTGTGTGAGGATCCCACAAACGGATTGTCCCATCCCAGCTTCCACTTGCGAGTGTACTGCCATCAGGCGAAAAGGCAACAGTGCCAACTGTCTGGACATGTCCGATAAGAGTGTTTTTGTATGCACCTGTGCGGGGGTTCCATAGGTGGACAGTGCTGCCCGAATTCCCACTCGCGAGCATTTTGCCATCCGGAGAAAACGCTACAGCCTTAACATCCCGAGTATGTCCAACAAACATGTTTGTTTCGCGTCCCGTCCGAGCATGCCATAAGCGAACCGTACCGTCATAACTTCCACTTGCGATTATATTACCCTTAGGGGAATAGGCAACTGATACAACATGCGATGTGTGTCCAGAAAGTGTTTTTAATTGCTCTCCGGTTTGGGAGTTCCATATATGAATATTGTTGTCCCAACTTGCACTTGCGAATGCCTTTCCATCTGCAGAATATGCAACCGATACGACATACCACGTGTGACCGGTGAGGAAATGCTTGTTTGCCCCTGAAGATGTATCCCACAAACCAACTGTCCCATCATCGCTACCACTGATAATTGTTTTACCATCAGGACTAAAAGCAACAGAAGTTACAGCGCGTTCATGTCCAAAAAGCGTCTTCAAATGCTGTCCAGTGTCTGCATCCCATAGTCGGATCGTGGTATCGTGGTTTCCACTTGCGAGGATAGTTCCATCCGGACTGAAGGCGACAGTTCTACCCCATTCGGTATGTCCGGTGAGTGTTTTTTTATGTGTGCCTGCCGGAATGTTCCAGAGACAAACAGTTGCGTCTTCGCTGGTACTTGCAAGTGTCTTTCCATCCGGACTGAAGGCAAGAGATCTTACATCGTCTATATGTCTAACGAGAGTCGCTTTCCGTGTCCGTGTTTGTACGTCCCATAAATGAATGGTATTATCGTTGCTTCCTGTTGCTAATGTTTTGCTGTCTGGACTAAACGCAATACACTCAACAGCCTCTGTATGACCAGTAATCAGAGCCAATTCTGCGCCTGTCCCTGGGTCGTATAACCAGACACCTATTCCAGTGGATACTGCGATAAGGTTACCATCTGGGGCATACTTAATCTCAAACAATTTTCCTTTTCCCAAACGGGCAACAGCACCTTGTGGTAGCTGCCATCGGATGTAATCTTGTGCAAAACTATTTAATAAGGAAAACTGAAAAATAACGAGTATAGGTATCACAAACATGCTAAGTTTTTTCATAGTCACCTCATTTTTTAGTTTGTGATGTGTGCAGTTCGGGTAACGTGTCATCGGTGCTATAGGTGTCAATTTTAGAAAATGCCTGGGTTATTGTGAACCACTAAAGGCGCAAACTGACAGTTTGCGGTACAACATTTGACGAATACTCAACTGTTCACGATTAAACGCTGTGTTTGTCTGTCTAAAATCTTATAGGTAGCAACTTGACTTATGATACCAGAATTTTACTGATTGCCTCAATCACAGTCCACACGTCCGATTCAGTCAAGCCCGGATGAAGGGGTAAGCTTACAACACGTTCAAAAACTTCCTCAGCGTGCGGAAAATCGCCTACACTATAGCCGTACTGCTTTTGGTAAAATTCAAAAAGATGTAAAGGGATATAATGTACGCTGCATTCAATATTTGCATCGCGTAAAGCTTCCACAAATTCGTCTCGGTTGCCGGTATGAAGTTGGATAATGTATAGATGCCACGCATGCTCTGCGGGATTATTTGGCACAAACGGTGTGCTAACCTGCGGAAATTTCGTCAATTCTGACTGATATATCTGTCCGAAATTCTGACGTCGTTCATGCTGTTTGTTGAGTTTCATGAGTTGACACAAACCCATTGCCGCCTGAATATCGGTCATGTTGTATTTATAGCCTTCAGAGGTGATGTCATATCGCCAAATACTGCGCTTTGACTGCCGTGCCCACGCGTCTTTGTCTATACCGTGAAGCCGCATCGTTCGAAGTGGTTCCGCGAATGAATCGTTATTAGTGGTAATCATACCACCTTCCGCTGTGGTTATATTTTTATTCGCATAAAAACTGAAACAAGAGAGGTCACCAAGGCTTCCGATGAATTGCCCGTTATATTCGGCAGGAATAGCATGTGCAGCGTCATCAATAAGCAGGAGGTTGTGTGCTTGACATATCTCTCGCAAGGCATCCATATCACATGGTAACCCAGCGATGTGCACAGGCATTATCGCTTTGGTGCGTGAGGTAATTGCTGGCGCAATCTTCATAATATCAATGTTCAATGTTTCAGGATCAATGTCTACGAAAACAGGTTTTGCTCCGACATATCGGATTGCCTCAGCTGTTGCTGTGAAGGTATAAGGTGTTGTAATGACTTCATCTCCAACACCGATATCACTGACAACAAGACTAAGATGTAGCGCTGCAGTACAAGAACTCACGGCGACTGCATGTTTGACACCAAGATATTCGGCAAAAGCACGTTCAAACTCCCGTACTCTTGCACCACTACTTATCCATTTAGAAGCAAGCACTTCGCTAACTGCTTCGATTTCAGTATCGTCAATCCACGGTCGACTAAAAGGGACAAACGGGTTTTGTTCCACAAAAAATTTCCTTCAATTTATTCTTCTACATTATCAGTTAAATTTGGACCTAAAATGTGAATCATCGCTTCAAGGGCAAGGATATAGCTATACGCACCGAAACCACCAACTACACCTACCGCAACGCCTGATATATACGAATGATGCCGAAATTCCTCACGGGCATAAATATTAGAGAGGTGAATTTCTATAACAGGGACACCGACAGTCGAAAGTGCATCTCGGATAGCAATGCTGGTATGTGTATATGCAGCAGGATTAATGAGAATGCCATCCGCCCAATCCATGTGGTCCCCGATAATAGAGACAATCTCACCTTCATGGTTAGATTGCTTGATTTTTAGCACAACATTGTGAGGTGATGCCGCGACAAACTGATCAAGTGCCTTATTGATGTCTTGTAATGTTTGGTGTCCGTAAATCTCTGGCTGTCTTCTTCCTAATAGATGCAGATTCGGTCCGTGGAGGACGAGGATATTCATATAACTATTTCCTTGCGCGCATTCTACCAAGCGCATTTAGCGTTGATGCGCAGTGTCCAATAATTATGGATTGGACTATAAAATTCTATTTTGTCAATCGCGCAGCAATTTTATCAACAATCCCCTCAGTCCGTTCACGAATCTGTTCAGGTGTCAGACTCTGAATAGGATGTGCAACGGTGAGCGGTTCTAATTCATTATATCCGAGCACACGCGCTTGCACCTTTCCTGCCGCAAAAAACACCTCTGTACAAATTGCGACACTCGGCACACCACGTTCTTCCAAAACACTCCCATCGTGCATACTGCACGATATACAGGAGCCTCAGTCCGCAAGTCCTTCAATGACAAAATCTACCTGATCGGCAAGATCAACAAGCAACTCAATCGGTGCAGGGCGCGCGAATGTCGGTTTTTTGACACGAATGACTTTAGCAATGTCAAACTGTTCGTGCATTAGTTCTTCAACGCGATCCAGAAAGATGTCGCTACCGTTTTTAGTGATGTCTAACAATCCCATTACTTTTCTGTCAAAAGTATCAAGCCGGGGTGCCAGAAATTTCACGGCTGCCCCCTCTTGAGAGGTCGGATCAAGTAAAGTAACGTTTGCCATAGTTATAAATCCTTATGTATTTGGGGAGGAGGTTTCCATCTGTACCTGTTGCGACTTTGCCATCGCGTCTTCCGCTTCCTGAATCATTCCTTTGCGTTGGTAACAGATAGATAAACTGGTATAAGCAAGTGGGTCATTCGGATTGATTTCAATCGCTTTTTCGACAGCTGCAATGGCTTCATCATATTGACCAAGTCGTTCGTACGCATGCCCCAATCCGAGATACCCCTCAATATAGTCTGGATATGCCTCAATAAGTTCCTTGAAAGCGTTTACTGCCGCTTCCAGGTCATTTTCTGCGAAATGCGTGAGTGCAACATCGTATAGTTCTGCTTGTGTTGACATTTCTCTTTCCTTACAAAATTTGGGAAAATTCTAACAAAAACCCAAGTAAAAGTCAATTGAGTTTTTAGCGATATGTTCCAGAGTATCAAAATTTCAATTCGGCTAATCAGTAATTCAATAGCAATAAGATCACAAGGTGAACTTCACTACCACGAGAAGAAAACGTGCTTAGGTCTCTGACAATCTATTAATCAACGAAGCACTGTATCCTGCTCCGAAACCGTTATCAATGTTGACAACAGTGACCCCAGAAGCGCAACTGTTCAGCATACCGAGCAGTGCCGCGAGTCCACCGAAACTGGCACCGTATCCAACGCTTGTTGGCACAGCGATGACGGGACAATCAACTAAACCACCAACAACGCTCGGTAGTGCGCCCTCCATGCCTGCAATGACAATGATAACACGCGTATTCAGTAGTTTCTCATGATTGCCGATAAGCCTGTGTAATCCTGCAACACCCACGTCGTAAAGGCGTTCAGGGGGACTGCCCATCATAAAAGCAGTTTCAGCGGCTTCTTCTGCAACGGGTAAGTCGGAAGTGCCAGCAGAAATGACAAGAACTCCTGGCTTGCCTTCCGCATCAGATTGCACAACAGAGATCGTCCTTCCGAGTTCGTTATAACGGGCTTCGGGATGGATCGCGTGGACAGCTTCGTACATTGAGGAGGTAGCGCGCGTTGCCAGTAGCGGATGTCCAGCATTTAGGATACGTTCACTAATTTGGGCAACTTGGGCATCTGTTTTCCCTTCACAGAAAATTACTTCAGGAAAACCGGTCCGAAGTTGTCGGTGATGATCAATTTTGGAAAAACCGAGGTCTTCAAAAGGGAGAGTGCGGAGAGATTGAAGTGCATCACTGACCTCAACCTCTCCACTTTTAACCTGTTCAAGGAGAGTTCTTAACTTTTCAACTTCCATACCGTTGAAACGAATAAAATAGTTTATTAGACTTGTCTGTAATGAAGATTAATTTATTAATTCGGTAATTTTCTATCCGGACGAGGCAGGTGTACTCCCCGCTGGCGAGGTTTCCTAACCTCGCCAAATTACCCAATTTATTTCTTAATCTTCATTACAGACAAGTAAGAATAGCAGTAACATCTCAGAAATTTAGATATTACGCCTCTTCGGTTGATTTTTTATCATTGTTAAGTCCAGGAATCGTCTCAGTGATTTTGTTTCGAACTTCGGAAGAGACTTTTTTCCCAGTTTCAACAGCAGATTTCACTTGATTCGTTGCGTCTTTGACACGTTCTTTGCTGACTTCAACGAGTCCTTGGACACTTTCTTTGCCCTGATCCACTATGTGCTGCACGTTTTCTTTTGCGGCTTCACCAGCATGTTGGGCGAATTCCAGTGTCTTATCTTTTGCCTGAGCAGAAGTATCTCGGATTTTCTGTCGAGTCTCTTTACCAGGTGCTGGCGCATAGAGTAGGCTAATCACCGCACCTGTCAAAAAACCGGTGCAAAAAGCAAAAATCATTGTCAATCCATTATTGCGTCCATCGTTACTCATGAGTTTATCCTCTCTTTATTTTAGTGTAAAATATACAATGTTGACTTACCACGTTGGGATGAAATTGTTTATTCCTTTAGTATATACGTTTATTTTTGATATTTCTTTTCAATTAAGTGGATTTTCACCAAATCTTTTTCAATTTAATTGCTTATGCGTTCTGGTGAAGCGGTTAATTTCTGAAGAGCCCGCCAATTTGCTACTCAGCAACAGCTTCAGATTGCTCTGTCGGCGTTTCTGTTTCCGATTCGTCATTTTGGATAGGCGGTTGCGAATCACTGTTTTCAGCATTAGGTTGCGTTGCGCCATTTGAATCTGATGATTTATTATAAAGTCTGTCCCATCCTGCCTTTAACCCATGCCACATGCTCACAATATCTGCAAGTGAAACCGCGACTTGATTACGAAAATATTCTGCTTGTTCAATGGTTTGACCAGAAAAAGTAGAAACCTTTTGGACAACCGACTCAAGTTCTTGCACACTTTGATTCAGCGTTTCCGTCAATTCTTGCACGCTATGTAAAGTCGGTTGCACCTCATTTTCGCTGATCTGCTGTATTGATGCCGTAACACCGTTGATATTTTGTAGCAGTTGCGGCAACTCTTTGTTGATCTCTTTCACAGTTTGACTAACATCATTTATAAGTATTCCAACTTCTTGGTTGACGAGGTTTTCCGTAGAATTAAGCGTATTCTGAATGCTGCTCAGCGAATTTTTAAAACTACCGAGTATTGCACAAAGATAAACAAATAAGACAGTTAAAGCAATTAGTGCTACACCAAGACTGCCTTTCCAAAAAAACGATAGAATTACATCCCACTCTGCCATATTATGTATTCCTTATTTTGTGCGTTTGAACACGGAGCAACAATAAGTGATACCATTTTCAAACGCGATTTTCTTTTATGCTTGTAGCTGGTTTTCAATAATTTGTGTGGTTGCAGCGATGGCTGCATCTACTTTACCAACGTTTCGACCTCCGCCTTGCGCCAATTCCGGACGACCACCGCCGCGTCCATCGGCAATTTCCGTTATCGCTTGTATCAGTTTGCCTGCATGCAAACCACTATTTTTTACAAGATCCGATGTGACACCGACAATAAACGCTGCGTCGTTTCCCGTAACTGAGGCAAGTGCGACAACACCAGATTTCAGTTGATTTTTAAGCGCATCCACCATCTGTCGCAAACTATCTCTATCAGTTTTGTCTATCCGTGAAGCGACAACCTTCACGCCTTCAACAACTGTTGCATCATCAACTAAAGAATCAATGTTCGAGAGTGCGTTCTGACTTTTCAGTTGTTGAATTTGCTGTTCTAATTCACGTTGTTCCAATAGTAGTTGCTCAATTCTTTCGGACAAACCTGTTTTTGGTGTTTTCAGCAAATTTGCAACATCCGAAAGTAACGCCTCATCATTCTGAATAGTTGTAACAGCAGCGCTGCCAGTAAGTACTTCAACGCGGCGCACCCCCGCGGCAATACTGCTTTCAGTTATCAATTTGACATAACCTAATTCGCCCGTAGCATTAACGTGCGTGCCGCCGCATAACTCTACACTATATTCACCTGCTTGTACCACACGAACAACGTCACCATATTTATCTCCGAAGAAGGCTAATGCCCCTTTTTGTTTTGCTTGATCCAACGGCATTTCACTGATCTCAAGTATATCATTTTCGCGAATCTTCTCGTTGACAAAGGTCTCAATTTCGCGGAGTTGTTCTGATGAAACTGCCTCATAATGGTTAAAATCAAACCGTAATCTTCCTGCCTGCACAAGCGAACCTGCTTGTGCGACGTGTGTTCCGAGTATATTCCGCAATCCGCTGTGTAGCAGATGCGTTGCGGTGTGACTCACTGCTATGGAGCTGCGACGATCCATGTCAATCTGTGCTTTCACTTTAGTAAACGGGGTAATTTCACCTTCAAGGACTTTGCACTTATGCACAAATAGGTCAGGAGAAGGTTTTATCGTGTCAAGCACTTCGAGTTTCGCATCAGAACTTTCAAGCATTCCGACATCGCCAACTTGTCCGCCTGCTTCCCCATAAAACGGCGTGCAATTGAGCAGTACAGAGACCTCTTCATCTTGTTTTGCCCGTGCAACAGATTCCGTGCCAGCAATCAACGCCACAATCTCTGCATCAACCGTATGTTCAGTATATCCAACAAATTCTGTGCTGCCGGTCTCTTTAAGTACTTCTGCGTAAAGCGAGATTTCATCGTCTTTTGCACCACTCCCTGTTGCTTGCCATGCAGCGCGCCCGCGAGCGCGTTGTTCCGCCATGCTGTCTTCAAAACCAACTTCGTCTACTGTAAAACCTTCTTCGCGCGTCAAAAGTTGCGTCAGGTCAAGTGGAAATCCATAAGTATCGTATAACTCAAAAGCACGTTTGCCATCAAGTTTTGTTTCCCCTTCTGCTTTGAGCGTGTCAATTGACTCTCCAAGCATCTCCAACCCGCGTGCCAGCGTTTGATGAAAACGATTCTCCTCTGCCTGAATAGTGCGTTTGATAAAGTCCTGTCGTGGCAAAACATCGGGAAAAACATCACCAAGCAATGCAATAACTTTATCAACAAGGCGATAAATGAAAGGTGCGTCCATCTCCAATTTTTTGCCATATAACACGGCTCGCCGCAAAATTCTGCGGATTACATATCCCCGTCCATCGTTAGACGGCATCACACCATCGCCAATGGCAAACGTTAAACATCGGATATGGTCAGCGATTACTCTGTGTGGTAGCCCACTGATGTCATGTGAATAGGCAGTTTCTGTCATATCCGAAATCGTTTCCAAAAGCGGTGTAAATAGGTCTGTCTTGTAGTTAGAATCAACTCCTTGCAATATAGAGGTAATTCTCTCAAACCCCATGCCCGTGTCTACGTGAGTAGCAGGAAGAGGATCAAGTTTTCCATCCTGGTCACGATTATATTGGATAAACACAAGATTCCAAAATTCAAGGAATCGATCACTTGTGTTAGGACCAGCGTCCGGATCGTTTGCAGTTTCAGGGAATGCTTCCACACCTAAATCAATAAAAAGTTCGCTACACGGACCGCAGGGACCGGTCTCACCCATTTCCCAAAAGTTGTCCTTATCACAGCGGCGGATACGTGCAAGGGGTAAATCAGTCTCTTGCAGCCACAGTTTTTCTGCCTGATCGTCTTCAATGTACACCGTTGCCCAGAGCAGTTCTGCAGGAATTTTCCACAACTCCGTCACTAATTCCCACGCGAATGCAATAGCTTCCTGTTTATAGTAATCTCCGAATGACCAATTGCCGAGCATTTCAAAGAACGTATGGTGGCTTGGTGAATGCCCTACCTCTTCAAGGTCGTTGTGTTTCCCACTCACACGTAGACATTTCTGTGTGTCTACTGCCCGCGTGTATTCCCGTTGTCCAATGCCAAGAAAGACATCCTTGAATTGATTCATACCCGCATTTGTAAACAGCAACGTTGGGTCATCAGCAGGAATTAACGATGCACTTGGAACAACTGTGTGTCCCTTTTTTTGGAAATATTCTAAATAACTTGCTCTGATTTCATCTGATGTCATAATTTTGACTTGCTCCCGTAAATCCAATTATAGTTTATTTTTATGTCAGAAGTCAAGATAAAAGAATTTGAAATATCCTATTTGCAATCATAAAACCTTCTCAATTACTTGTAAAATAGTTTCTGATTCAAACCCGCGACGTGCCAGAAACCCGTGTAACCGCCGTTTCGCAACATGTGCTGGTAAATTCTTATATTTTTTGGATTGTTTTTGAGCAATTTGTAGTGCTAACCTTTTTTCGTCATCAGTCCTAACTTCAACTAAAACTTGCTCCACTGTTTCTGGGTCAACGCCTTTGTCAATAAGTTCCTGTTTTAGCACCGTTCGCCCGCGCGGATTTGACTTTAGTCGACGTTGCACCCATTTCTCGGCATACAGTCGGTCTCGAATATGCCCTGACTGGATCAACTCTGCGATGATTGTTTTGATTGTTCGTTCTCTAAACCCTTCCCGTTCAAGCTGCCGCTCCATTTGAGATTTGCTGAGGATATCTTCACGTAATATATTAAGCGCATAATTTTTAGCGCGCATCGCTTCGTCAGCTGCGATAAGTTTTTCAATGGTCTGAGATTCAATTTCTAAACCGATCCGCAACCCTAAATTTTCAACAAGGTTAGCGGGAATTACGACAAAAGGTTTCTTGTCTAAAAAAAGTTGATGATGTAAAGGGAATTTATTATGTGGCTGAATATCGGTGATTTTCTGCTTCATTTTGAGTTAGGAAGCACAGTGTATAGACGGATACAAAATCCGTCTATACATCTAATTTTCTGATTGGGTTCTGTCTATGGTAGATTTTGAATTAACTATACACTACGACCAGCGAGGTGAATCAACGCCAAGGACGCGTCCGGTATTCGGTGGGAAAAGTTACCATCCAAAATAATCGGATTTATTCTCCACCGTTGCTACCAGCCCAAAGCGCGCCACGCTGAAGAAGCGTGCTGAACATCTCATGTTGACATGCTGCTGGATCGTGTCCGAGTGCAAGATAGAAAACCTTACCTTCACCCCAATTCTTTGTCCATGCAACCGGCATCGCTTTCCCTTTCCACAACGCCGAAGCAAGCACATGATTACGCGGATCGTAGTCGAGAATATACTGTTCATCTTTCACAACGAATTCATCAAGCCCTTGTGTGATTTCGTGTTCACTATCCACAATACTAACCTGATAGTCACGATAGCGCGGATGTGTCGTAAAGTATCCACCGACCATTGAACGATATTCTGGGCATCCACGGAAAGAATCGGCAGCTGAATGTATACCGACATAGCCTTTTCCTGATGCGACATAGTTTAGCAACCCGTTCTTCTGTGCATCCGAAATTTCACCGACCGTATAATAGAAAACGATGAGATCATACGGGTCTAAGTTTGGTGATACCAAAGCGTCGAGATCGTCCTCAACAGTCGTAATCTCAAATTCATCTCGTTGTGAGAGTGCTTTAACAATTTCTTCGCTGCAGCCTTTCCAGTTATGAATTGCGCCGCCTGCGAAAACAAGCGTATTAATTTTTGCCATTTTTAGCCTCCTTGATTTATGATAGTGCTATTATAGCATAGATATATCAAAATTACAAATCGAGTTAAATACACTTGTATATTGATACAAATATTTTCTGTAGGCGCGTAATTTATTATCCTTCTTTTGACGCTTGTAGGTATAAGAAAGTCGAAAACTGAATGGTTGCAACATTGCCAAAATTCACGTTGACGTAAAATATAGAACGTGATATACTTTAAACGGACATATAGATGTTATCAATAATATAGACAACGTGCTAATGAAGCGCATACCACCGAATTTGTGTAGATGCTATTCAGATTATAGTGTAGGAGGAATTTTCATGAAGCGGGGAATATTTTATTCAATCATATTAACTTTCTTACTCAGCGCGACACCGTTTGTGTTCGCTCAAAAAGAGTGGGTCACCGTCAGCGAATCTCAGTGGCATGCCAGTTTTTCTGATGTCTTTTTTGTAGATGCTCAGCACGGGTGGATAGTTGGGAACAATTCGACCATTTTAAACACCACTGATGGCGGTAAAACCTGGAACCATCAACCGCACCAACCGCTACCTTTCAATATTGAATTAAAGAAAGTCCGGTTTATCACGCCCAAAATTGGTTGGGCTGTCGGTGAAAACGGGACTGTGTTAAAAACAGTTGATGGGGGACAACAGTGGAGCAAATTATCCACTAATACTCTTGTTGCCCTATTAGGTGTTTCATTCGTAGATGAACTGCACGGTTGGGCATGCGGTGACGGGGGTTTCATCATGCGGACAAAAGATGGCGGTGCCTCGTGGGCACAACAACCCATTGATACTAATAACACGATTGAAGGTGTTCATTTCGTCACGCCGGAAGTCGGTTGGGCAGCTGGCGGTGGTGGCACTTTACTTCACACAATCGATGGTGGGAACACATGGCAATTCCAAACCAGTGCCACGGTAAATACGCTTGATGCGATTTCTATGCTTGACAACAAAACCGGTTGGGCTGTTGGTGCAGGCGGTGCAGTTGTTGCAACAGCGGACGGTAAGAATTGGGAAGTCCAACAGAGTAATGTCCCTAACTCTAACGGAATGCCTGAGCCGATTTGGGATGTTCATTTCGCAGATGAAAACGTAGGCATTGCTGCAGCAGAATTCGGCGTGATTCTGAGTACAAAGAATGGTGGAAAAACTTGGAAATCCTTCAAAGATCGTCCTGTGGCTGCGCGTCTTCAAGGTGTCCACATGATTAATCCAACCGAGGGGTGGATAGTGGGAGATAAGGCGACAGTTCTTCATACAACCGATGGCGGCACTACCTGGGATGTCGTCTCTAGTGCGAATGAGTTACGTGCTGTTCACTTTTTTGATGATACACTCGGATGGGCAGTCGGTTTATCAGGAAGTGTTCTGCATACGAATGATGGCGGCAAAACATGGAAACCTCAAAATAGCGGAGATGTTTTTGAACTTTTTGGAGTCGGATTTGTTAACGAAAAGAAAGGGTACATCGTTGGTAGTAACGCAGCCTTATTAGAAACACTTGATGGCGGAAAAACGTGGAAAAGTGTCAGCGACCCTGGCGATGAAGGACACGGCAGAGCCAAGCGGATTCAGTTTGTTGGTGAGACAATTAGTTGGAAAGGTGCCATGGCATGTTACGCTATGAGTTTTGGTACACCGACACACGCATGGGCAGTCGGGGAAATCGGAAAGGTTATGCGTACCAACGACGGTGGCGCAACATGGGTTGGCGTAGACATAGATCCTGGGTTTACAGGAGCAGGTTTTAACAATCTGTTCGGGGTTCATTTTATGGACGAAAAAAATGGTTGGATTGTCGGGTTTGGGGGGATGATTGCAAAGACAACTGATGGCGGCGAAACATGGAAAATTACTATGGGTTATGCCGAATTGCAGGATGTTTATGCAATTAACGCCCAAACTGCTTGGGCTGTCGGTAACCAAGGGACAATCATGGTTACCACTGACGGTGGTGAAACATGGATCGATCAAACTGTTCCGACTGAAGAAAACCTTAACGCCATCCTCTTTGTAACTGAAAAAACAGGATGGGCAGTCGGTGACAAAGGCACAATCTTACACACTACTGATGGCGGTGTTACATGGTTGAAGTCCAGTTCCCCCACTCTAAATAACCTTAGAGATATTATAAAAACCCCGAATGGGACGTTATGGATTGTTGGTGATTCAACGACAATTCTCCGCTATTAAAAAATAGCAGGAAACCGAAATTATAGTAAAACGGACAATTAATGGGACACTTCTGTCCCGCAAACTAATAGGTTGCTCTACAATATTTCACCTATAACGAACTATTCTCTATAAAAAACGGTGTTGTGTGTTTAAAAACTTATAGGTAGCAACTTGAGTTAAAATACATGACTACTATCATGCAGCATTTGGAAAAGTCAATATGGTAACTTGGAAAGTGGTATTAGTTGTGATCGGCATCGGCATTCTGTTTATGGCAATCGGAATGTGGTTAGGATATAGATACATATCGGACCAGGACGAAATTCGCCCAAGAGCACAACATGAGTCTTCTAACCAGGAACCCCGATTCTATCTACACATCTATCAATAAACAATCTACTGAAATAGTGTTACCTTTTCTAACACTACTCAATTATATTCTTAAAGGAGATATGAATTATGAAAATTACTAAACCTATGTCTTGGCTGAAACTGATCTTAGTATCAAGCCTGGTATGTAGTTTTGCGCTTACTGCCACAGCACAGGATTATTATCCTACGACTGTTGGTAACACTTGGGTTTTTCTAAGTCAGGATGGTAGTGAAAGGCGCACCTATTCTATTGAGGAATCCGATAACGATGCGGAGGCAGGAATTATTGTCCTGAAAATCGTTACTGAAACACTCGGCACGGACACAGTTGATACCGATATATATTTTATTTCTGACGATAACGGGGATCTAAAACTTCACCGTATAAGGACAGAAGAAGGCGCGTTTGGTATCGCAGCGGCGGCTCTTGATCCGCCGGCACTTTTCTTCCCCGCAGATTTACCTGTCGGACGTACATGGGATATCGTGACGGTAGCAGAACTCGATCTGGTTGGTACAGCAACAACTACGAGTACTATAGAAGTTGTAGATTCTGAGGCGCTTGAAACCCCGGCTGGCACATTTGAAAACTGTGTCAAACTTGAGATACGGAGAAAATCCGCCACGGCACTCGCAACTATTCGGACCACTTCTTACCAATGGTTAGCACCTGATGTCGGCCCTGTCAAATTTGAGAACGATCAAGGTATTGTGTATGTATTGCACAGTTATAACTTAGTAGAGGCAACATTGGAAGAACCTGAAGGAGTAGAGGACGAAGGAGACGTAGGTAACACCGGAGATGTTGTTGACAACACACCGCCTCCAGTACATATCCCGGAAACTGGTGTTGATAGCGGTGCCGCTATATCCCTGAAGCCTTCGTCGCCCACTGCTCCAGCTGTCGGGGAACAACTGACAATTGACGTTAATATAACGGGCGGCAAAGGAGTCGCATCCTACGGAATGCTCCTTGCCTATGATTCAACAGCACTGAAATACATTGAGGCAACCGATGGTAACTACCTGCATAAGGGCGGTATATGGATAAGTCCCGCGTTAAGTGATGATGGGAGTTATGAACTTAAGCTCCGTCTCGGTGATTCAACACAATCAGGAAAGTCCATTAGCACGCCTTTTCTTGAGCCTGGGGAATTATCAGTAGACGACTTTTTCTTTGCGATTCCAGAGCCACCACCAGCAGAGTTTGTCATGCCCGATGCACAGTATAGAGCAATTTCTATTCTTACTTCATCACCACTTGATGCTGAAGGTAATCTTATGTCTGCAGATGGTGATGGTACGCTTGTTACTTTCACGTTTGAGGTTGTTGAAGCAAAACAGACTAATGTTGCTTTGGTAGATGTTAACCTGTCCGATATCAATGATGCGCCGCTTGGAGCCGTTGGCCAAGGTGACGAATTCGTCTTTAGTGTGCTGACCATTTCTGCCCCTGAGGATGAGGAACTGACAGAAGAACCTGGGGGGGAAACTCCGGTCCCGACAGAATCCAGTTTTGATATCGCTCTTGAGTCAGGATTAAACATGATCTCTATCCCACTGATGCCGCCAGAACCGTACACAGCAAAATCACTTGCTGATATGTTAGGTGCGACGGTTGTTATTAAGTTAGATGCCGAAAAACAGAGTTTTGTCGGTTACTCCGTTGCTGAAGATGGCGAAGGTTTCGGAATTGATGGTAACAGTGGCTATATCGTGAATACTTCTGCTGGTGGTGTTGTTACATTTACAGGTACAGCATGGCAAAAGCAACCTGATGATGCAGCTGCTGCACCTAAAATTGCTATGGCTAAGAACACGTGGGCATTTGTCGTTACATCCAACTTGCAGCATAGAGAGCCCGGTGCAACTTACACTATTGTTGCCAAAAACCTTCGGACAGGGGTTGTCGCCACCAAAAAAGTTGTTAACGACAAAAAACACGCCTCTGCTGTATGGACAGATATAAATCGCAAAAGCGTAGTTAAAGCTGGTGATAAGATTGAGATTGTACTCCTTGATAAACTCGGCACCATTGTGTCCGGTCCCTTCCAGCGCACTGTAACTACTGCGGATATTCACAATGCATATCTGAGTGTACAGATGCAGGTTGGGAACTTACGTCCAAGGGAAACGATTCTCGGTCAAAACTTCCCGAACCCATTCAATCCAGAAACTTGGATACCTTATCAGTTGAGCCAGGATTCCAACGTAACGATTCAGATTTATAATGTTTCTGGTAGGGCAGTTCGGACGTTAAACTTAGGCTATAAGTCTACTGGTTCATACCTGACGACCTCGGCTGCAGCTTATTGGGATGGCAAAAATAGCGCGGGAGAACATGTTGCGAGTGGTATCTATTTCTATACCCTCCAAACAGATAAATTTTCTGCTACTCGCCGAATGGTCATCCTGAAGTAGGTATAGCTGCAAAATTGCTTGAGTGAACGCCTTGATTTTAAAAGCAACTTGGTTACTTTACAGATTGCGCTGCGATGGCTGAATCAAGGCGTTTTATTTTTATTTCACCATCTGTGAAATGATAGATAACTTTACACAAGGAGAATTGAATGTTTAAAAATATCGCATTTGTGGTTTTTTTGACGATAATGCTCATCTTTAATTGCATTGATATGGCTGTATCACAAAATTATTATCCGACAACTACCGGCAATATGTGGGTCATGGAAAGTGAAGATAAGGCTGAACGGCTAACCTACACTGTTGAAACATCTGATGAGTCCATTAACGGTATAGACCTTGCACTGCTCAAAATTACGAATGAGATATTAGGAACAGATTCAATTATAAATGAGAAGTATCTTATCTATTTTGAGGAAGATGGAATTAAACTATATAAAATTGAGGTGGAACTCGGTCCAGTGTTTGGCGTAGCAACTGCCGTGTTATATCCACCCGTACTCTTTTACCCATTTGTGTTAGCAGTGGGAGACTCGTGGGAATTTACTGCCGATTCAGAGGTAAACTTAGTGGGACCTGTTACATTCACAAGCACTAACGAAGTCATAACCGTAGAAGATGTTGTGACACCAGCAGGAACGTTTGAAAACTGCCTAAAGATCAGGATAGGGACAAAAACTATGACTACTTTAGGAGTCACACGCGCTACCGCTTACCAATGGCTTGCCCCAAACTTTGGCCCTGTGAAGTTTGAGAATAGTCAAGATATTGTTTATGAATTGGTGAGCTCCAACCTACTCTATGATGTGACTGGAGACGGTGTTGTAAATATCTTAGACCTTACATTTGTGGCTTCTCGGTTCGGGCAGGAGGATGCGGAGGGAGATGTAAATAACGACGGGACAGTTAATATTCTGGATTTGGTACTGGTTGCACAGAATTTCCGAAATTAATCAGGGGCATTTCGGAATTATTGTGTGAGATTTTTCTTACAAAATCCGTTTTTGAATCTCGTCTACCTCAAGTTTCTCCTCGTACCACGGACCCTCTTCAACCTTCTTACTCGACGTATTAATGTAATTTCGTGGCTGCCACGAAAAATTAAGAGACGAATCACTGCTATTATAAAAGATTGTCTCTGCTTTGTTTTCTGTGCCGATAATAGGACGGACCAGGGAGAGAAGTGTTGATGGCACCTGATTTTGTCCATCCGCGTTTTTGATGGCTATGAACGGCGCAACCTTGCCCAAAATCTCACGAGTGCCGAGAAGTAAAGGTCCATAGCACGTGGTCACTGCACCTTGTCCCCAATTACGTCCGTGCCCTGCAGCGACCGAACAAACCGCACCCCCCATATCTGCATGTTCCCTTCCACCGCGCAACACACGCCGTGCAATATTCAGACGTGTGACGGCATTTCGTAATGCTCTAACAGCATATTTAACCTCACCAGTCACCTGATAGGCGAGCGTTAACGTAGCAGTTGAAGGTTCTTGAATAGGTTTAACGGAACCATCATCCGACCATTCCCCCCAATACGCCATATCTGCTCGTTTTCCTACACCGAGTTCTCGGCGGCGTGTCTCCTGCGGAAAGATAAGTGCCAGCAATTCAGGTGAAGTTGATGGAAGTTCCTGTAAACCTTCAGTAATAGCATCATCAAAGCACGTGTCATTGAAAGTCCATCGATAATAGCTGAGTGCTGCGGCTGCAGGGTCATTATAAGGGTCACTGAGTGATGTGACAAGCGGTTCAACAATACGTTTTGCTGCTGTTTGGAAAATTTCTTCTCCGGACAAGAGATAGAGATCACCTAACGCATAGATGGTACCAGAAGCCAAAAGGTTTTCAATTCCTGCCAAGGGATCACCCGCAACGTGGTGTGAGCTTGCGACAAGGCGATGCAGATTCTTTACGTCAACTTCTGCTTCACCAAGTCCATTTTCGTTTAAATCCCAGAGTAGCGGCATCGGATCCGGCGCAGCGATGATCCGCTCAGCCCGTTTTCGTCCATACCGCAATGCCCATTCCACATATCGCTTTTCATCTGTAACATTATATGCTGCCAAGGCAATGTGGATAAAACGGAAGTGCTCCGCGAGTTCATAAGCGTTCTTTTCATCGTTTTCTACAAATTGCGTACCGATATTGTAACCGATAAAGGTGTCTCGTGTGTAATCGTACCAGGGCGGTATTTCCGGCACCCAATTTCCGATATGTTCAGCAGCATCTGTTAAGAGAGAAATCGCCTCAGTATCATCGGGCTTTACGCCAATATAGCGGGGTAAGAAAAGCAGAAAAGGTTCTGGCCCGTGATGTGCTTCCGCCTTCGGTTCATACCCATGCACACAGTCCCGTTCTACCCAACCGAGAAGTGCTGTTTTAAGCGCGTCAAAATGTTGTAGCACGGTCGGATCACTTGTAATTAGGTAATGTGGAAACCATGCCAGTGCATAGTTTGCCTCATCCTCTCCACCATTGTTCGGACCGGGTGGGTCAAGCAGCATGCTCTGTTTGAGCCACCGCCCCATTTCTATTCTGAGTTTGCTATAAACGTTATAGCATTCACGAAATTCGGATATCATAGCAGGGATCTCAAAAATTCAATACTCTGTTTTGCGATTGTCTTTGGGTCAGGTTTGAAATCAAAAACCTCGGTTGAGAGATAACCCTGATAATCGATCTCTTTCAGTGCTTCAATAATTGGTGGGTAGTCTACATTGCCGGAACCGGGGAGATAACCGTTATCATCGTTAGAATGGAAATGTGCAACGTGTTTAGCGCAATTGCGAATCTGTGTCGGCATGTCTAAACCCTCTTTTGCGGTACTACAAACATCCAAAATCATCTGAAAATTAGGATGGTTCACAGCATCAACCATTTCAACCGCCTGGTCAGGGTGAGAAATAAAGTTAGTTTGATCGTTTGACAAAGGCTCCATGCACAATATTACGTTTCTTTCACCAGCGAGTTCCGCTCCTTCTGCAAAGGTATCTTGCGCATAGCCCCACGCCTCTTCAAAGGTAAGCGGTTCCATGACGTTCCGTTGCTGCGGTGACCCAAAAACCAGTATTTGCCCATCTAAATCTGCACAGAGTTCTATGAGTGCCAGTAAATAATCCCGTGTTTCCTTTCGAATGTCTGCGTCTGGGTGGTTGATATAGAGGCCTGGCGGTGAAACGAGTAGCCAGTGTAGTCCTGCGATTTCTATCTTTGCGTCTTCGGCGGCTTTGCGGATTCGCGCCCGTTCAGTTTCATTGATGTCCAAAACCGAGTCTGCCAATGTGAATGGTGCTATTTCTACAGCATCATATCCAAGTTCTGCAGCATAAATAAACACATCTTCAATTTTCCAATTTTCAAACATCTCGTTGCATATTGCGAGTTTCATTCTTGTCTCCAGTTTGTGTTTTTGTGAATTCTAAACGGTTTTTGAGTTTTTGTCAAGTATTTTGGAGATTGCGATCGCTCAGGGCAATAATGCCCAAAACTATAGTAAAACGGACAATTAATGGGACATTTCTGTCCCGCAACCTGTTAGGTTGCGGACTAATATGCACAACCTAAATGAAGTTTAAGAAAATAAATCGGTAATTTGACGAGGTTAGGAAACCTCGTCAGCGGGGGAGTACACCTGTCTCGTACGGATAGAAAATTACCGAATTAATAAATTAATCTTCATACAGTTTGTGCTACAACTTCTGTTATCCGTTATGTTTCTGAAACAGGTTTATCAAAGTGTCCCAATAATTTCAAAGTTCACTATATATCCAAGCATGTAAAGCGGACGGCACGCGGAGCGTGCCTGCTACCTTTAAATCAATGCTAAATTGACACCTATAGGTAGAGCAATAACGAAACTCAACCTGCAATTGAATCTGCATTCACTCTTACATACATTAGATATAACAATTAGCGGTAACAGCAAATAAATTCGCCGCTACCGCTAATTATTATCTATTGGGAATTTACAAGTTGTTCTACAACTTCTCTCTCAGTGAATCCATTAACCCATCTGGCGGATCAAACGGAAGATCAATAATATTATTCGTTATACCGCTGTGGTACATTCCTAAAAGTAGATTGAATTCGGCAAGGGATTGTTTAAGATGTGTCGGATGTTCGTTTTTCTCATCGTCAAGCCAATCAAAGACGGCCTCTGTTAGGTTTCCTTGTGCTTCAACATCTTGTTCACCATAGTTAAGTGGACCACCTTCGTATCCGCTTTTTTGTGTCGCGCGTTCCCAACTGCTAAACCGCCAATGTACGAATCCTTCTGTGCCGACGACAAAGACGCGTTTATGGCAATAAATCCCTTGGTTATCAGATGCCATCGTACCCATGCCCTGCCCAAATGCAAGAGAGACGTGTAGTCCATTTTCATATATGACCTGCGCTGCTGCATGCATCGGTGAAGGTTGCGCTGAATCCAAATGATCTCTCCCAGAGATTTGCCCGAGCACACTCACGGGTCGGGAGTTATCAATATAGGAAGATACCAACTGAAGTACGTGTGGACCTTGATCTACTGGTGTACTCCTGGCACTTGCGTCAATGAACTTTAGCTCGCCTATCTTACCGTCCGCAACATCTCGCTTCAGTTCAAGGTTTTTGGGATGGAAGTTAAGTTGTGTGTTGACGACAAATTTTGTTTTTGTTTCTTCTGCTAACCCAGCAATTTGCTTCCAGTCTTCACTTTCAACAGCAATCGGTTTCTCTACAATTGCTGCTGGTACGCCGTGGTCGGATGCTTGCTTCATCAATGAATACCGAATCCGTTCATTGGAACCGCGTAGCACTGGCGCAGTCACGATATGGAGCAGGTCCGGTTTCTCTTTTTCAAGCATCTCATCTAAATCTGTGTAACGAGAAGAGATGTCAAAATTATCACCGAAATTGTTGAGTCGTTCTTCGTTCATGTCGCAGATTGCTGCGAGTTTGCCACCTTTAACAAAGCGATAGGCACTGGCATGACCGCCTGCGCGGCCGCCGCACCCTAACATCGCACTTTTATACATAAAATTCTCCTAAGTTAGGAATATATCAGTTTTGCTATTAGATTAACAGAAAGATGTGTTTTTGTCAAATATAAACCTTTTCACCACTCTTTGCACTGTCGTAAAGCGCATCCAATATCTGCATAAAGGTATATGCATCAGACGCATCAACATCTGGTGCCACTTCCCCTGCAATAGCCTTAGCGAAATGGTTGAGTTCATAGTAAAAAACGGGCACCTCTTCAGGTAGTTCACCATGATCTATTTCAATAGGTTCATCAATCGATTCTCGGACAAATCCACCATCTTTGAATCGTGATATGCCACCGTTCGTGATTGCACCAGTGGTGCCGTAAAGTTCCACGACACTGCCAGAATCGGAATGACTCATACGGGAACAGTCAATCTGGATAGTTTTTCCACCTTCACATCCGAGGAGACCAGTGAAATAGTCTTCTGCCGCGCCCTCTGGTCCATCGTACTGTGGGTAAAGCACGTGCTTTGATGCAAATGCCCACTCAGGTTTTGGACATCCCAACCACCACCACGTTAGGTTAAGTTCATGTGAATAGTGTTGTCCTAATGAACCGCCTTTTTGTCCATATACATGCAGCCATCGACTGTTAACATCAAGGGTTGGAATGGAGTTGAATTTTCCAAAAACGCGGGCGTGAAACAGTTCTCCGATTGCCCCATTTAGGACAGCACGCCGAATTTGGCGGTTGTGCGGAAAGTGACGCATAAAATAACAGAATTGGAGCGTTTTGCCGGACTGTTGTGCTGCTGTTTCCATTTCTAATATTTCGGGGGCGCGGATAGCATGCGGTTTTTGGACTAAGGCATGTTTACCAGCATTGAGCGTATCCAATACCTGTTGAAGCCTGCCATCGGGAGAAGTGGCAAGGTAAACAGCATCAACGGACGGATTATCAAGGAGTTCTTGATAGTCCGCATAGTGATGTGGTACTGCGTAATCGTTCCCTGCTTGTTCACGACGGGTTGGATCACGTTCTGCGATTGCGATAACGTTCAGTCGGTCGGTGGCATTGGATGCGTGTATAGCCTGGCAGCCTGCCCATCCACATCCGACGACTCCGAGTTGAATAAATTGATCTGTCATTAAGTCTGACCTCCAATCTTCCTTTGGAAAGCGAAGAAAACACCATACTAAATGGTTCACTCGTCAAGTTTTTATGTTTTGAATTCCCTAAATCCACCCCCCTTTATCCCCCGCAAGCGAGGGGAGGGGACTTTTGGGTCTATTCTGTCCATTCTATGTATAATAAATGTTTGGCAAGTGAACCACTAAAACAGTTGGGATAACTCTGAGACACTATCAAGCACGTATGTCGGTTCCGCGACAGGATTTTCCAATTGATCAGGTTTAAACTTCCCTGTCTTCACAAGGATACTCTGCATTTTCATTTTTTCCGCACCTACGATGTCCGAAGTAATATCGTCACCTACCACAACCACTTCGCTTGGGGAAAGTTGAAGACTTTTAAGCGCAATTTTGAAGAATGTCTCACTTGGCTTTCCCATTATTTGGGCAGTTTTGCCTGCGGCTGCTTCCAGAAGTGTCACGAATGCGCCACAATCCAAGAATATTCCTTCAGAAGAAAACCAATAGAGGTTCTTCTGCAACGCTATGAGTTCCGCCCCATTCATTAGTAGACGAAAGGCATGATTCAAAGCGTGGAAATCAAACCCTTCACCGTAGTCCCCGACAACGACAAAATCAGGAGCATTGTCGTCTATCGGTATTTCTTCAAAAAACACTTTAACAGCATCATCCACCATGAAATGACAACTCACCTTCTGTTGCGCGCGTAAATATAAAAGGCACGCGTAAGTTGCATTAAAGATTTCATTTTCATAGATGTCAAAACCCAACGCTTTCATCTGTTCATGAAGCATCTTTGGCGTTTTGGCAGTCGTATTTGTCAAAAATCGGAGTTGATATTTCTCCTGACGCAAGTAGTTGACAGTTTCGATTGCGCAAGGACAAGGTTCACCTTTAAAATAGAGCGTTCCATCTAAATCAATCAAAAAAGCCTTAGGGCGCGTTGATAATATCTCCTGCATTGTATCCCTCACGCGCTATGGTTCTACAACTTTGTAGTGTTCAACCTGTCCATTGCGGATTACTTGAATTGCGAGGCTTTTGACAGGATGGCGGTTTGCATCGTAATGCGAAATAGTTGTAGCTCCCTTGTAATCTTTGACTTCTGCAAAAGCATTTCGAACCGCCATTGGATCAAGTGACCCCGCTGTTTCTATCGCTCGTGCCAAAAGCCGCATTGCATCATAGCCAGATGCCGCAACGCCGTCAGGTGGACTGTCATATAACGCCATGTATCCGTTAACAAATTCCTGCACATCTGCATCCTGTGTGGCTACGGAAAAATTAGTCGGATAATAACTGCCATCCAACATAGTGCTATCACTTAAGACATCAAGGAATCGTTCTCTGTCGTCCCACGCACTGCCGCCAAGAAAAGGCGCTTTGATGTCAAGCTGTTTTGCTTCATTTATTAAACGCGGCACTTCTGGTTGATGGCCGGGACAGAAGATAACGTCTGGTGTAACGCTCTGAATTTCTGTCAGTAGTGTTGTGAATGTGGTATCGCCAGCTGCGTAGGATCCGCTGTGAACGATTTTACCACCGATTTCCTTAAAAGCTGCTTCAAACGCTTGGACAAGATCGATGGAGTAGTTATCACCTTGCTCATATATTGTTGCCGCCGTTTGCGCACCAAGTTCGTTAGGATTCATCGCGAAACTTGCCATTACCTTTCCTTGAAATGGGTTTGGCACCGTGATTAAAAAAACATAATCACCTGATTCTGGCACATTTGAACCGCTTGAGCCGGGAAGCATGAGTCGCTGCGCCTGCTGTGCAATTGGTCCGACCTCAAGAGCCATGGTCGAGCGAACGGGACCGAGTAGTGCGAAAACGTTTTCCATCTCAATGAGTTCTTTCGCTGCACCGATGCTTGCTTCCGACGTTGGCGGTTCATCTGCTACAGGTTGATTATTTCGGGTGATAAACGCTACCTCCATACCGAGTATCCCACCATTTTCATTGATTTGAACACGCGCGGTTTCAGCACCTTGACTAAAGGTTGTGTAGCTATGTGATGGCTGTATGACACCGATTTTTAGCTGTGTTTCCATCGGAGGTGTAGTGTCGGGTGGAATCATCTGATCGATTCGTTCACATCCTAATAAGGAAACACTTAAAATTGCTAACAGGACAACTGAAGTAGAAAATAGATTTTTTATATTCATAATGTGTGATTTTCCTTCAGCGTAAAACGCTTGAAAAAAATAATGGTTTTTGGTAACCTTTTGATAGAACTTAAGACTTGTGGAAAGAATAACAGATTCCTTTGATCTTGTCAAGTTTAGAAATATCCTCAAATTGTCTATTCAAATACAACAGATAGCGTTTCAATAAACATAATCCACGACTTACAGAAGCACAGACAAGAATCTTATACCTACTCCATTCGTTTTATACACATAAAGGAGTTTACCTATGGAACTCGGATTTTTCACAATGCCTTTACACCCGCCCGGTAGCGATACGACCAAAACATTAGACGATGACCTTGAACAGGTTGTAACGTTAGACACGTTAGGCTACCAGGAAGCATATATTGGTGAACATTTTACGTTTACATGGGAAAATATTCCGTCCCCTGACCTCTTTATTGCCAAAGCGCTTGCGATGACAGAGAACATCATTTTTGGCACCGGTATAACGTGCATGCCGATACACAATCCGGCTGTTGTTGCGCATCGCATCGCGCAGTTAGATCATCTTGCACACGGACGTTTCCATTGGGGGGTTGGCTCCAGTTCCACACCGAGCGATGCGGAAATGTTCATGGCATCTGCTGACAGACGGAAGGCAACTCGGGAAGGAATTGATGCTGTTCTCAAAATTTGGACGGATCCGGAACCCGGTCATTATAAAAGTGATTCATGGGAATTTAAAATTCCCGAAGGACATCCAGACATCGTGAGTATCCACATGAAACCATATCAGAAACCGCATCCGCCGATTGCGTTGGCGGGGTCGTCAATGAAATCCGATACGCTTATTTTTGCGGGTGAACGCGGCTGGATTCCGATGAGTATCAATCTGGCACCTGTTTCTGTGATAAAAACGCATTGGGATGCGGTTGAAGAGGGTGCTGCGAAAACTGGACTTTCTCCATCTCGATCCACATGGCGCATTGCCCGCGAGGTATACGTTGCAGATACCGATGAGCAGGCACGAAAAGAGGCAATTGAAGGCACACTTGGGCGCGATTTCAGAGATTATTGGTTTAGGCTCTTTGGATGGGAGAAATTTAAAATGGGTTCAGATGCCCCGGACATAGAAGCATGTTTGGCGAACTTATTGGATACATTATGGATTGTTGGTAGTCCTGACCATGTTGCGAATCGCTTGCGTCAACTCTATGAGGATGTCGGTGGGTTCGGTGTGTTGCTTGCAATGGGACACGAATGGGACCCTAAGGAGCAGTGGACGCATTCAATGGAACTTCTAAAGAATGAAGTGATGCCGCAATTGGCGGACTTGACGTAATCGGTTGCGGCGCAGATTCGTGCAGAGATAACGAATCTGTTGGGAAAACTAAAAGAAATGTCAGAGTAGCAGCTTGCAAAACTGGATTGAGAATCGTTTAACGCAATCGTTTGCTTAGTCCTTGGTCGATCTACTCATGTGCACGTGGTGTGAGAACTAAGGTCCTACGATTCTTTTCAGTTAAATATCGGTTGACAACACTCGCAACATCAACCGCGGAGACATCGCCAGATGCCTTCGCAAGTTGTGGCATGGTTTCACCATATTGGTATTCCAACATTCCCCAAGTTACACCGAGTTGTAGGAGCATGTGAGTCTTTGTTATATTTTTGGGTTTTTGCTGCATGAGCGTTGTTATATCCGGCGGTGCGTTGAGTTCTGTAGAAAGGTACTGGGCAAGGACAGGAGCCTGGGCGTTGTTCTCCGATTGCTTTAAGGGGTTCATTAGCTGCCGAATTCGCTGCTTAACTCTTTCTATATCTGTGTTTGGCTTGAGTGAGGCACTGATATAAAAGTATACTTGCTCAGGCGTGAGGAGGTCAACTCCACAGTAAACGTGACCTGTTATTTTTTTCAATTGGACATCCTGCATGAATGCTAACCGTAAAAGCACACTTGCGATATAGAGTGCGGGATAGTCTTCGTTTTCAGGGCGAGGAATCGCGTAGGTTTCCATGTAATGTGTTACGTTGACATCCCAAGTGGCGTTTTGGTCTTTTGCCATGTTTGGAGATGCTGTTGGATTAGGAAACGTCTTCGCTGTTAATTTGATAGTCCCTAATTGTTTTTCCATAGTATCTTTTAACGTTTCGGAATCAATGCCACCAATCACACACAAAAGGACGCGGTCTGCTTGGACCAAATGCATATCGCGATATTCCTGAAGTTGACTCAGTTGAACCGATCGAATGCCCTCGCGCATCATTATATCGGTTTCACCATGCCGAAAAACTTGGTTCCATGCAGCATGTGCCAACTTATGCGTTGCCAAGTTCTTTTCAACATAGCCAAACTCAGCCAAGGCATTCGGAACTGCTTTGGCAAGGCTTTCTGCTGAGAACGGTAGTCCAGCAAGCCATTTTGCATGGAGCTCCAAGCCTTGTGTCCATGTATCCGTATTCCCCCGGAACTCCAAGCGCATATTATCAGCCATTGTTTCTGCGCTACTTATGTTGTAGTCAATGGGTCCTGGTGTTCGGACTGATAGGCGCATAATTAGATTGCTCCACTGTGCCTTTGCTTTCCCATCATTGACAAGTCCAAGAGGTAAATAGCTGAAAATACCTACATCCTTCGAGTTCTCAACGTGGAGATTGACAACTCGGATACCGTTGCTTAAAGTAAATCGTGTCACTATAGGCGGACCATTAGAGACAGTAATTATAGGGAAGTTCTCGGATGCATTAGGTGGCGAGACTTCCTCAGAAGACCGTGATCCGTTGTTATTACTTTTATCAAGAGCAACAACCCTTCCAATTTGACTTCGCACAGCCGGTTTTGCGTCAGAATCAAGAATAGTAAGCGCCTCTATAATTTCAATAGTGGGTTCGGACTGTGCCTCAAAACTATAAGGTTTCTGAAATCTGGTAAGATATTGATTACCCATACCGAGTAGCAATATAACCAAAACCGTAGCTGCGCTGAACGCCACCCATGGGAGCAAAGGTTTTCCAGACGGAGACGGCACTGGATCTATGTCAGCAACTTGCCGCATGATGTTCTCAAATAGGTTGTTAGGCAATTGCCAACCACCAAGCGTTTCTTTAATCAAGAGTTCTTCTGACGCTTGCAAACGTTCTCGTGCCCGTTTGAGTCGACTCGTAATCGTGTTCACCGACACCCCCAAGAATTTGCCAATTTCTTTTGTCGTCATTTCACCGAGATAGTAGAGTGTTACCACAGTGCGTTCACTCTCAGGCAATTTTTCCAGAAGTCTCTTGACAATCTCATAACGATGTTCCGCTGCTTCTGCCTCGCGCTGTTCTAATATATAACGTTCATAAGTTAACTTATCTATTGCTTTCACGGCTGTGTTCTCCAGCGATTGCTGTGCAGGTTTTTGCTTTCGCATCCAATCTATGCAAAGTCGATTTGCGATGACATACAGCCACCCAGCCAATTGATCGGGATCCTTGAGTGTTGAGAGTTTCTTATATGCTTGCAGGAAGGTGTCTTGCGTAATTTCCTCAGCATAATGAAAATCACCGATCTTCCGCCACGCAAGGGCGTGAACGCTCTTTTGATATTTTTCCACCAAGGTGCTAAACGCCTCATCGTCGCCAGACAAGATGTTGTGAATCAACTGAACATCGCTTTTGTCCATCAGAACTCTCCATAATGTGTCAACACAAACGATTGGATTCCTGCTAACACTTCATATCATTTCGATTCACTTCGGCTCCTGAAATAGCGATTCCTCAAGTTCAGCGTTCAACGTAACACGTGTTATCTGGCCCTCACTAAAGAGCTGACCCTCTACGTTCTGCACAGCATGATACGCGACTTTAACGCCATCAACATCGCGGTAATCATTCAAGAGCGTTTCCCGATTAACAGTAATACCTTGGGAGGAATCAGGATAGGCAATTTTTACGATATAATGCGTATCCTCGCTCACAAAGAGTTTCATCATCTCGCCAGATGGCTGCGGGAGCAGCAGAATAGACGTAGACTTACCTTGTACGTCTTCTGTACCAGCATACTGGATCGGGATGTCGTTTTGTGAGAGGTTCGTCAATAGCCACAACGGCTCTCGGAAAACCGCATCTTTGAAGGTATTAGCCATCTGCGGTGGTATTGGTTGAACCCCCATCGGCATCAACACGAATCCAGAAGTACCATCAAAGACGTAAGCCATTTCGCCTTGCGGCATCTGCAAATCTTGTCTAAATTTGTCAGGGTAGACGTAGTATGATGTGCCTTCTATTTGCCCTGTGGGTGAATTGACGGATGTGTGCCCTTCCATGACGATGTTCTTGACTGCTTGCAATTTCTCAAGTCCACCGTGTGCTGCGACTGCTGCTGCGAGGATTTCTTTGGCTTTCGTTATGTCTGCTTCACTCGCTTCCGGCATTGGCTCTATAGGCGGCGGTTCCGGTTGCTTTATCTCAATTTCGTTAACCGCGCCGAATTCATTAAGAAACGCATCACGTGGTGTAAGAACTAACGTCATTCGCTCATCTTCGGTTAAGTACCGTTTGACAACAGCGGCAACATCAGCCGGGGAGACATTGGCAAGCGCGCTTGCAAGCTTGGGTAAGGTATCGCCATATTGATATTCAAGCATCCCCCACCGTAGACCAATGTTACCAAGTGCTATGGCTGTCGACACACCTGTAGGTATCTGTTGCATTAGCATCGTTATGTCCGGCGGTGCGCTGAGTCCCATGGAAAGGGACCGGGCTAACATAGAAACCTGGAGGTTGTTCTCTGGTTGCTTTAATGGGTTCATCAGCTCTCGTATCCGCTGTTTAACCTTTTCTATATCTGTATTTGGTTTAAGTGATGCACTGACGTATAAGTATATCTGCTCGGGCGTGATGAGGTCAACACCACAGAAAACGTACCCTGTTAATTTCTTCAATTGTGTATCCTGCATGAGAACTAAGTTCAGGAGCGTGTTCGCTATATACAATGCGGGATAGTCTTCGTTTTCAGGGCGGGGTATCGCGTAGGTTTCCATGTAATGCGTTACGTTGACATCCCAAGTGGCGTTTTGGTCTTTTGCCATGTCTGGAGATGCTGTTGGATTAGGAAACGTCTTTGCTGTTAATTTGATAGTGCCAAGTTGTTTTTCCATAGTCCTTTTCAGTGTTTTCGGATCAACACCACCAATGACACACAAAAGGACACGGTCTGCTTGGACTAAATGTAGATCGCTATATTCTTGTAGTTCACTTAACTTTGCTGATTGGACATCACCACGCATTGATATATCGGTTTCACCATGCCGAAAGACTTGATTCCATGCTGCAAAAGCCCATTTATGCGTTCCCAAATTTGCTTCCGTAAATTTAATCTCGGATAGAGCTCTCGGCAGCTCCTCAGCTAAACTTTCTGCTGAAAATGATAATCCGGAAAGCCATTTTGCGTGTCGTTCCAAGCCCTGCATCCAGTTATCAGTGTTACCGATAAACTCCAAGCGCATGTTATCTGCCATTGTTTCTGCACTACTTGTTTTGAAATCAATAGGTCCTGTGGTTCGGATTATCAAGTGTTCAATCAGATGGCTCCACTGTGCCTTTGCTTTCCCATCAGTGACGAGTCCAAGGGGTAAATAACTCAAGATAATGACATCTGTGGAATCTTTAACGTAGAGATTGACAACCTTAATGCCGTTACTTAATGTAAAACGTGTCACATCAGGTGGTGCAGCTGAAGCAACAGAAAAATTGCCAAGAACCAGTAATACCACAATGGTGTGTTTAATTCTGTTAATCATCTTTTTCCTCCAAATTGTTAAAACGAAACGATTATTTAACGTTTGATTATCTTAAAGACGTAATTTTAGTGTGAAAAACGTGCATAAAATGAAAAAAATATGTGCGATTTTTGTTTAGTTGTGCTATAGTTTAGTTGATGGATTTTCCAATACTTTTTTATCACAGACGTTAATATATCAATGGACTTATTGTCCGTCCTGAATCACTTATTGTCTGAACCAGGATTTTCAGGATTATCGGATTATCAAGATGGGTTTTTTGCGGATGTAGTATCTATGAACATGATTGTCGTCCGCGTTTGGACGCAGGATAGTGGTTGATGGGTAACACTCAAAAATCCTGGAAATCCGATAATCCTGAAAATCCTGGTTCAGACAAAAAACAATGATGCAACGAAAACTTATGTCCATTTTGATTTAAAATCTAAACTTGAAGTTAACCTTAATGACTAAGAATTCTTAAAACTAATAACCTTATGTCCAAGGCACTTATTCTTGACATGAGCAACATCGTTATGTCAAAGAACGGAGTAAACATGTCCGTAGGTCAAATCATACTCTCTTACGTAACAAAAAGGTTCGGCGACACAGTGGCAGTGGATGATGTGTCGTTGCAGATAGAGAGTGGTGAGTTTTTCTCCTTACTTGGACCGAGCGGATGCGGAAAAACGACAACGTTGCGGATGATCGGTGGATTTGTCTATCCAACCACAGGTGAAGTTTTTATCAATGGCGAACTAATGGCAGAAACACCTCCTTATCGCCGTCCCGTTAACACTGTCTTTCAAAATTATGCACTTTTTCCACATAAAACCGTTGCACAGAATATCGCATTTGGATTGCAGATGAAGAAATTTTCTAAAGCGGAAATTTCAGATGCGATCAAGCGTTCACTGGATTTAATTCAGCTACCGGATTATGGTGAGCGGAAACCTAACGAACTCTCTGGTGGTGAAAGACAACGGGTGGCACTTGCACGCGCGTTAATCAATGAACCAACAATCTTGCTATTAGATGAACCGCTATCTGCACTTGATCTAAAACTTCGCAAGCAGATGCAATTGGAATTGAAAGCGTTACAGCGCAAAGTCGGGATTACATTTGTGTATGTTACGCATGACCAAGGTGAAGCGATGACGTTGTCTGATCGTATTGCAGTGATGAACGAAGGGAGAATCCTTCAGGTCGGAACACCTTCTGAAATTTACGATTCCCCACAGAATCGTTTTGTGGCTGATTTTATTGGGACTTCAAACTTTTTTGAAGGGGTCCTCCTCAGTTCCGATAGTGAATTTGTAGAAGTCATGTCAAATACGGATCCACCCTGTGAATTTGTTTGTAAGTACTGTGGAGATGTTCCGATAGATACACCTGCAACCATAGTAGTTCGTCCGGAGCGGATAGATATATCAGTAGAACCAAATCCAAATTTACCGAATTGTCTACGCGGCATAATTCAAGATCAGAGTTATCTTGGGACGGCAGTGCAATACACGGTGCAAACTGATTATCCAACGCCCGTGATTGCGAATCAACAATGGCGAGGCACGGATGCCTCGCTCTACAGTCCAGATAAACAGGATATAGAAAAACACCCATCCCATCGCTTTAAGCAAGGCGATACGGTTTATCTACAATGGGCAGCAGAAAACGCTATTGTATTATAACCTAAGTTGCCACCTTTGTAGCATAATCTGTTAGATTGTGCCTTTGAGGGCGCAAACTGACAGTTTACGGGACAATATTTCACCAATAACGGACCGTTCTCTATAAAAAACGATGTTTGCATGCCTAAAACTTATAGGTAGCAACTTAGGTTATTATAGTAAAAAACCATAATTATTTACACACCCTTTTAATTTGACAACCAGCCTCTGGGTGTAGTACAATATATAATTGCTTTCAAAAGTGGATTATGTTCATTGTAGTCGGTTCAATCCCGAACATAAGCAAAGTATTTTTATTCGTATTAGAACTTAACTCTGGGTCGAGGGAATGTGTTATCCTAATGATTAGGTCACAGGTTCAAATCCTGTTAGCAGTAACTTGCTATAGCTCAGTTGGTAGAGCAAATCAAAACGTATTCCGATTCTTATCCAGAGTTCTTTTTGTGCGGGCCGAAGTATTGCGTTATCCTTTTAAGATATCCCGCAATTACGAGCCTTGCCCGCCATTTCATCAAAATTGGTGTTATCATGAGTTATTTACGTAAATATTCACCATTACATCCGCACCAGCGGCAACCGTTGGACGAACAGCAGATAGAAAATTCTGCTGGCGGATACGCTTATCCTGTTTCCATCTGGACAAACTTAGACCGGTTTCTCATTTTAGGTACCGAAGGCGGATCCTATTACGCAAAAGAGCATGATTTGACAAAAGAGAATGTGGATTCTGTCAAGCAATGCATTGCAGAGGATGGGGTTCAGGTTGTTGAACGGATTCGGGAGATTTCTGTTTCTGGGCGTGCACCGAAAAACGATCCGTCTTTATACGCATTAGCACTCGCTTTTACGCATGGAGATACAGCCACAAAACAGAAGGTGCAAGAGATATTTTGTGACGTGGCGCGTATCGGAACGCACCTATTCAATTTCGTGGCGTTTATAAATGGCATGCGTGGATGGGGGCGCTCAGTGCGGCGGTTAGTCGGCGAGTGGTATCGCACGAAGGACGATGACGCATTAACGTATCAGGTGTTGAAATATCAGGCTCGGAATAGATGGCGGCATGCAGATGTTCTTTCAAAATGCCATTACGGAGAAAACCGAGGTATCTATCGTTGGATCAAAGGACTTGGTACCGGAAAACGGACTGTGCATCGCGGTTTAGAAGAAGGTGAAAAGGTTTCTACCGTTTACGATGCTACGGATGCTTTACCTGAACTGCTTGCTGGATATGAAGAACTAAAACGGACAAAGAAGCGATCGGAAATCATAAAACTTATTGAGAAGCACGAATTTACCCATGAAATGGTACCGAATGAGTGGAAAGATGATCCCGATGTCTGGGCAGCCCTGTTAGCAAACATGCCTGTGATGGCAACGGTCCGGAACCTCGGTAAGATGACACAAATAGGTTTACTGAAACCTTTTGCGCCTGAAGTTCAGACTGTACTGGAACGGCTCTCCGTTGATGCAATTCAACGTTCGCTTATCCATCCTATTCAGATTTTGATGGCGTTGACAACATACAAGTCTGGCAAAGGAGTTAAAGGCAGTTTGACATGGGAACCTGTTCCACAGATTATTGATGGATTAGACACTGCATTTTATATGGCATTTGATAACGTTGAACCGAGTCAAAAGAATACGCTCTTGGCACTTGATGTTTCTGGCTCAATGACAGGCGGCGCTGTAGCGGGTTGTGTAGGACTTACGCCGCGCAATGCTTCTGCTGCGATGGCACTGGTGACCGCACGCACAGAACCGAATTACCATATCTTTGGATTTTCGGATGAATTCGTTACCCTGTCAATTACTGCGACCGATACGTTAGCGAGTGCCATTGACGCTGTTTCGGGATTACCGATGAGGCGCACTGATTGCGCGCTCCCTATGTTATATGCAAAGGAACATAAATTAGAGGTAGATACGTTCATCATCTATACAGATAGCGAAACGTGGTATGGTGATATTCATCCGAAAACGGCATTGGATATGTATCGACAAGAGATGGGAAGACCCGCAAAGTGTGCTGTTGTTGCGATGGTAGCAAACAACTTTTCGATTGCCGACCCGAAAGATGCTGGCATGCTGGATTTTGTCGGTTTTGATACTGCTACACCTGCACTGCTCAGCGACTTTGCAAAAGATGCTGAAATTATCTCCGAAGACGCATAGTAATCAATACTACTGCCAAAAGGATCGGTTTCATATTGGACATCTGCACAAGTAGGTGTCCTTTTTGTTTATAAATTGGGAAATATCCTTGTTGCAAAATTAATGACAGGTGTGATACGATAACGGTATCTATTCAAAGGGAGGTGTGGAAATGAACCGACACGATTACAACCTCACCGATTCGGAGATTAATTTCTTCAAGACATTCGGTTATTTGAGTTTTCCACAATTGATGGCGGACAGAATTGAGGCAATTCAGGAGGCATTTGAAACTGTCTGGACAGAACGCGGCGGCGGACATAATGGCAAACCTCACGAAGGAACAGCACGTTCTTGCATCGTGCCTTTTATCGATCAAAGCGAAGAACTGGCATCGCTACTGGATGATCCTCGGATTCTTGCAATTGCCAAAACTTTGCTGGGAGATGATTTTAACTATATGGGCAGCGACGGCAATTTTTACGTTGGCGATACAGGTTGGCATTCTGATGGCGGACATCGCTTAGAAGACCCGATGCACATTAAAATTGCGTTCTACCTTGATCCGCTCACACGTGACACTGGCGCGCTCCGTGTTATTCCGGGTAGTCATCTATTCGGGGATAACTATGCAGACGGGTTGAGTCAGCAGGTTGGGAAAAGTCAAGAGGTGTGGGAATTACACGGAAAAGATGTCCCAGCGGTAGTCTTTGAAACAACGCCTGGTGATCTTGTGCTGTTTAACCATAACACCAAACATGCAGCGTTTGGTGGTGGCACACGCCGACGTATGTTTACAATGAATCTTTGCCAGCGGTATCCAGAGGAGAAATTGGACGCGTTGCAGGCATATATTGCAGGTTCAGCACGGTTCTGGATAGATCAGAAATATGGTGAGAAAATGGTAAACACTGCAACACCGGAACGGCAGGTCCATCTTGAACAGGTGATGGCAAACGATGGACACCTTGCAGAGTTATCACGTCAGGCACGAGAGCGGATGAGTGAACCTTCACGCGGATGATGTGTGTTGCCATGCGTGCCGAACATATTGGATTGACGCTTCAAATCCTCTCTGTCCTTGACGGCTTGCTTCCTCTATGCTAAGCCAACCGTCGTAATCGACTTGCCGCATACGTGAAAAGATTTGCGGAATCGGTGAAGCACCTGTGCCAACGCGCACTGGCTCAAACGTCCCTGCTTCACATATATCAAAGACATGCAGCACGACAACGCGGTCAATGACTTTATCCAGCAGTTCCAAGACATCTTCGTTAAGGACAAGAGGGTTTGCTGTGTCGAAGCAGACACCGAGTGGTGTATCCGAAAGTACATCAAGGATTTCTAAAAAAATCTCTGATGGTTGTGAGAAATCCCAATATTGCCACGGTGCGCCTTTGGTATGATTTTCATAAGCGAGCATAATACCGTGTTTTTCTGCTTCATCAAGTGCATGCCGAAATCCGTCTACAACCCAACGCACTCCTTCTGCGCGTTTAGTTCCCGGGTGATTTTGCCCTGCGGTTACCCGAACAAATTTTGCTCCTAACGATTTTGCTAACGCGATATCTGCCTTTAGTTCAGTTAACTCTTGTGCGCGTTGCGTAGGATCAGGATGTGTAAAATCGGAGTAGCAGGCGAGCATGCAAGCTTGCATACCGCGTTTTGCAAGGACAGTACGAATTATGTTCACCGTTTTTTCATCACGATGCGGGAAAAACTTGATGCTAAAATCAACGGCATCTAAGCCTAATTCCGCACCGAATCGGATCCAATCTGCAACAGTGCTTTTTCCAGTGAAGATGTCATCGTAAAGAGAGACAGGGAGACAACTCAATTTCATAGTCTATTTCTTTTAATTTTCTAATGGTTATGAGTGACGTGGGATATTATAATGGAGTTCCGCAGAATTTGCAAGGATTTTGTGCACTAAAGGATGTCTGTTCGCGCAAATTTAATTCTATTGATCCTCCGCAATTCTGTTGAATCTATTCGTTTTGTATGGTATCATATTCTTAAGTAATTTCGCATTGTGTGGGAGAAAAATGATGATAGATAGGAAGCAGAAGCTTGCTGAAAAATATTTTAACAGCGGAAAAGAAAAAAGTAAAAAAGGTGAAGTAGACCTTGCTATTGAAGACTATACCAAAGCGATAGAACTCAATCCTGACTATGCGGAGGCCTACTATTATCGTGGCGGATCGTGGTTGCGCCTCGGAGAATGGGAAAAAGCAAGATCAGATATTGAGACTGCAAGAGAAATGAAAATGGATATTGTTGTTGCCTCAGACGAGATACGACAAAAATATGACCGAGCATGGAAAACATTAGGCAACATATAAAATATTTAACAATTGAGAATATTCTCGTAATTGCCGAGGACCACGCCGGAAACTACGAGTTAATTAAGGAAAGCCAGTTACATTATTTAATTGAAGCAGTTGGTGCGAAATTTGGTGACACTGAACTGTTTCCAACTCTATTTCAAAAAGCTGCGGTATATGCGCATCACATTATTACCGGACACGTGTTCTTGGATGGAAATAAACGGATTGGCATGCATAGCTCACTCTTGTTTTTAGCTTTGAACGATTGTTCGTTCCGATCCGACATAAATGATTCAATCATTGAGCTCGGTCTGAAGATCGCAGATGGATTCATGACCGATATTGATGCAATCGCAGATCATATACAACAATGGATTTTAACGTAATAGTGGGGCCGAGTTTGATTTTTCGTTAACGTCATTGCCTACCCATGAGTCATTCTGAAAAATATCTCACAATGTGCCGACACCCTGCAATTCAAGCACTTCAACCCACCACAGAAAACAGTGAAGATTTATGGTTACCTACCTCTGAACAACTACATGAACTTTTAAATCAAAAACTCCCTTATCCAGAACGTTCCAATCTCTGCCGCACTGCAAACGGATGGGAATACGAAACTTATTTTCGTGAATGGGCAGCAGATTATAACACCTATATTGACACACATCGTCAGTTTGTTGGAGACGAAGCAGAGGTCGTGCTTTTGCAAGCGTTGACGGCACTGCTCGGTATTGATGGACGCTGGATGGTATGAAACCTCTCAAGGAGAAATCTATGACTTATGAAATGCTATTTGCAACAATACGAGAATACAAACAAGCAGGTATCTCAAATCTTGATACCTTAACGCCCCTTCTCAACGATATGTTTGGAGATTGGCTAACATCACAAGGCATAAGTCATCTTGAGATGTTAGGTGCAGACAGATTGTGCTTGAATATAACAGGACAACTAAAAGAAAACAAATCGTCAAAAGGTATTCGACTTTACTCCCGATTTCTGGTGATTTCATTGAATGAAATCGAAGATAATCCAGAATCCGTAGTGGAGGTGCTTAAGTCTTATACTTCGGATGGTGATGGGGCTTACGTGTGGGTTATTCCGGATGGCTACATGGCAGGATTAACCGCAGCTGAGCAGGAGTGGGAGCAGCACGGCGGCGGATATTTCTCACATGAATCTATATGCATTTCTAACACTGCAGATATTGGGACACGTTGCCTCTTAGAAGTACTTTATGAAGACACTGATATGGAAAACGTCTCTTGCGAATTTGACGTGCCAGCGCATAGGTCGGTGCATTATCGGTTGGACAAACTTAAGGACGCGAACGGTGAGCCTTTGATTGCCAAAGATGCGCCAGTGAGTTACAAAATTACAAGTCGAGATGCGCGGATTGTTGTACAAGGTTCACGGATTTTAACAAGCGGCGAGAACAGCATGTTTGCCAGTTTTGGCACAGTGATGGCGTGGTGTCCACAATAACCTAAGCCTGCTTTGAATAAGGTTCCAAATCAATACCCGGAAACGCTTGTGCTAAACGGTCTAAGGCTTGCAGTGTGTAGTATGGGTCGCCAGGAGCAGGCCACCCTAATACCCGTCTCACAGCAGGCGTTGTTTGTGTGATAAAATTCATATAATGTGGACTTGACCGGGGGATGGGGCGTGTCGTTTTGCACCAATCAGCATTGTCGGCACGGTGAAAGTGATACCCCATCCATACGCGTTGTTTACTTCTGTTCGCAAACGGTTGTGCAGCATGAACTATATAACTTGATCGATAAACAGCACTGCCTGCCTTTGCCGTGAGAGGAACAGGTTTTGCCAATTCCTTAAACTCGCGCAAGTCGGGAATGCCGAGTCCGCCTGCTTTGCCGGGATGTTTTTCCCAGATTATATCCAATTGGTCCTGGGAACCCGGACAGATGAGCATTGGAGCACCGTCTAAATCAATGTCGTGCAGCAGAATGCTGCATAGAATATATCCGTAACGTTGCCAATCAGGATGCGGCGGCAAAGTCGCATTCGTTCCATTATCAATGTGATACCCTTGCCAAGGATGCTCACTGTAACGTTTATCCGTTAGTCCTTCTCTCAGGAAAATTTGCCCATAGCTGAGCCGAATTTCTTCTGTGCCTAACAATTGCTGCGCAACCCCCAGATAAGTTTCATTTTCGATGAGTTTGTCCACTGCCTCTAACCCTGTTGGAAAGTGCGATGTCTTAGCCAAGGGGCCCGCGAGTCGATTCATGGGGTCATTCTTTTCATAAGTACTTTCGAGTTCATCCGTATTATTATCCCATTTTGCGCGATATTCAGCATAGGTTAACCCATCATAAGCGTTTTGCTCAACTGCTTCCAGGGCAGAAGAAACTGCCTCATGTGAAAAAACGTTTGGCACAACGACAATTCCGTCACGTTTCCAAGTTGCAAGTTGGTTGTCTGTCAATTTCATGCATCTCACCTCTTTTACCGAGAGAACTTCTCCCATTTATCTTCTTGTACTACTTCCTTATCTGCGTTCCGCTGAATCTTCTCCCACCATTCCCGATTTTCAACGTACCACTGAATTGTTTGTCGCATGCCTTGTTCAAACGGTATTTCCGGTTTCCAACCGAGTTCACGATGGATTTTCGCTGAGTTCAAAAGATACCTGCAATCGTGTCCAGGTCTATCAGGCACATAAGTTTTCAGATGTTGCGGTTTATCAAGCGTCCCTAAAATAAAATCGGTGATCTCTTCAATGCTTTTTTCAACGCCGCTGCCGATATTATATGTTTCTCCGATCTTGCCGTTGTGGATAACCAAAGAAATCGCGCGACAGTGGTCATCAACATGCAACCATTCCCTACGGTTGTGGCTGCTTTGATAGAGCGTCAAAGGCAAATCCTGTATAGCGTTAGTTGTAAAAAGCGGGATCAACTTTTCCGGGTGCTGATATGCGCCGTAATTATTGGAACAATTAGAAATCGTTATCGGCAGTCCGAAGCTATGGAAATATGCGTTTACAAGATGATCGGCTGCTGCTTTTGAAGCGTTGTAAGGAGTTTGTGGTCGGTAAGGTGCGGTTTCAGCAAAAGCATCAGGCGAGTCCAATTCCAGTTCGCCGTAAACCTCACACGTAGAAATATGATGAAACCGAGAGACACTGTACTGCCGCGCAGCATCTAATAAAACTTGCGTTCCAATTACGTTTGTTTCAAAGAATTGGCGCGGTTGCAAAATAGCACGACTATTGTGAGATTCCGCGGCAAAATTGACAATCACATCTGGCTGATGTGTTTCTATAAGTTCTGAAACAAATGTGTCATCCAGAATATCACCATGCGCAAAAACATATCGATCAGGATAAGCCAAGACAATATCTGTCAGGTTAGAGAGGTTCCCCGCGTACGTCAATAGATCAAGGTTAATTATAATATCATCTGAATATTCCTTGAGCCAGTATCGGATAAAATTTGTGCCGATAAATCCAGCACCGCCCGTGACTAATAATTTCATAGATGTCTATAAATATGCCTAAAGTTCGGACAATTAATGGCTGTTTTCAATCAGATTTCTTTAGACAACTTGAAATCTTATTAGGTTTTGTCTTGCCCGAATAGGTTGATCAGCATTCATAAGAAGCGTTTCAACTGTCGCCCGCCCTATAGGTGATTTCCCTTGAATTTCTCCAGTGTCCCTATTTAAGAAAAAATGAATAGTCCAATTATCAATTCGAGGGTTAAATAGTCTTACTTCATCTTTTGTATGAGGATCAAACCCTCTTTGATGCACAGCTTTGTGCGCGTTACAATGTGAACACGCGAGTGCAAGATTGTTGATTTCTGTCAACCCACCTACAGATCTTGGTACGATATGTTCTACCTCAAACGTGGAAGGAGAAAAATGTTCAGGATAGTGACAGTATTCACACCTTCCACCTGCGCGATTTACAATAATAACACGTAATGGATCACCTACACACACCTCACCCCTAACTTATGACAAAAGCTGTTTTTCTAACGTTTCCAGGTTGCGGAGTTGTAGTGTTTGCTCTTCAGCAAGCAGGGCTTCCATTTCCTGCTTCGCGGCCGATTCTAAAGGTTTTTCACTATTCAATGCCAAGAGTTCTGCTAAACGTTCCTGTTTTTCTGCAGCAAAAGGCTCAAACCCAAAACTAATGTGTCCTTTCTTAATCATTTCAATCACATCTTTGTCTGTGCTTAAGAGTTTGCCTGTCCTAGCATCAATGATTATCTCTCCAACTTCTAAGGGCGGCGCGACATTAGTGATAACCGGAACTTTCCAGACAAATGGTTCCGTTTCCTTAAAAGTAGGTTCTCGGACGGTCAAACACCTGCCAGCGTGTTTTTGTAAAAAGTTTAAAGCTGTCCCTTTTGTCTCGTCACGTTTGAGTTGAAAAAGCACAAATTCTTCAAGAGAAGTTTCAACCGATTGGGCTTGTCGTGTCAATTTCTCATAGAGATAATCTGGCAACGAAATTGTTAGTGGTCGCATATTCAGCTCTCCTGCAATTAGATTTAGTTAGACCAATGGTGTGTTCGTTGTGATCACATGATTAATTTTAACACAGAGATTATTCCGCCGTGATAAATCATTTTTTGCACTTGAATGATTATATATTATCAGAAACAGGAGTGACCTGTCAATGTAATTCTGTGCGCTGAAAAATTAATTGTTGACAAAATTAACCAAATTTTGTAAAATAGAATACAAGTTTACGCGGAGGAGAAAAAGATGCGACAGCGCAAATTTGGCAAAACAGGGTTAAGCGTCTCTGAGATCGGCATGGGAACATGGGAACTCGGCGGACGCGAATGGGGAGATATAGGCGAAAAAGAGGCTATTGATCTCCTCCGATACGCTTTTGAAAAGGGTGTTACCTTTTACGATACTGCCGACCAATACGGTGGTGGCCGCGCTGAACGTCTCTTGGGCGAAGCTTTTTCCGCACTTGGAGATAGAGTTATCATCGCTACGAAACTCGGATATGAATTGGATTCCGATGGATGGATTAGTCAAGGCGGAGAAGTTCCATCGTTTAACGCTTCACGTACCTATATTCGTCAAGCAGTTGAGGGGAGTTTGAAGCGATTGAAAAGGGATGTGATAGACATCTATCAATTTCACGCGCCACCGCCCGCTGAAGTGTGGGATGAAGCATTTGGCGCGATGGAAGAACTCAAATCCGAAGGGAAAATCCAATTTTATGGGTTATGCCTCGGAAATGAAGCACAAGCCCTTAAAGCGATAGATGAAACGGGTATATCTTCCTTGATGCTAACTTACAACATCCTTAACCAAGGGATGGCAAGCAATGTAATGTCTGCCGCCGTTGAAAAAGGCATTGCAGTTGTGGCGCGGCAACCGTTGTCGTCAGGTCTGCTTTCTGGTCAACTGAATGCAGACACCGAATTTGCGGAAAACGATTATCGGAAAACGTGGCCTCGTGAGAAATTTATCGCTGATTTAGAACGCGTGGAAAAAATTAAGTCCGTTATCGGTCATAAGGCACGAAGCCTGCCGCAAGCTGCCTTAAAATTCATTTTAGCGCACCCAGCTGTTTGTTGTGTTATTCCGGGCATGATGTCTCCCGCACAAGTTGATGATGGTGTCGCGACTTCTGGCGCATCTCCCTTACCTGCCGCCATTCTAAAAGAACTACGCGCCAATTAGGGAGAACGCATGAAAGTCATTGCGGATCTGTGTGTTGTACCGATGGGTGTCGGGGTATCTGTCTCAAAATATGTCACCGCATGTGAAAATGTTCTGAAAGCGGCAGGTTTAAAAACAAAGTTGCATGCTTACGGCACTAATATTGAAGGCGAATGGGATGTTGTGTTTGATGCGATTAAACGTTGTCATGAAGTAGTACATGAGATGGGCGCACCTCGAATTACTACAACCCTCAAGTTTGGCACACGAATTGACAGAAACCAGACGATGGAAGATAAGGTTAGCAGCGTTCAAAAACGATTAGCAGCAAAAAAAGCTTGAAATTTATTTTAGAATTTGATAATCTATAAGCAGATCAGGTTAAATCGTTGTTGACCTGAATCACTAACTTTCTAATAAAGGAGGATAAAATTGAAAAAACTTTTATTTATACTGACTATTATTACAGTCTTAGGATTCTTTTTTAGCGTTTCAAACCTTGCGTTTGCACAATGGAAGGTTAACCAGGATGGTGGTCCACTAAAAGACAACGAACTTTTAGTGACTCGACCAGACGCAGATCATTTAAATGAGGACCACGGTGCTGACGCACCTTGGATTACCAAATGGTATGGCCCCGATGGCAACTATACAAACAATGGTGGATTCGGTACTTCTGGTCCCAAAGATTTAATGTCTGAAGGCACAGATGGTGAAATCACCGATGTCTCACTTTCTACAATGAACGGATTGCTCAAGACAAAAAGGTTTGATGTTGAGTGGGAAGCAGGAAACGGTGGTACACGAGGTTGGACAGTATTTGAAATAAATCCAGGCGACGGTAACAATATGAACAGAGGAGGTCCAGCGGACAATACTGATATCTATGCTGTTCTTGTGATTGATGCTCCGAAAGCTATGACCTCCGTAATGTCCCCTACCCATGATGATTACGCGCAAATATGGATTAACGGTGAAAAATGGTACAATAATTCAAGGTGGACAGGGGCGGTCTATAATGTTGATTATAACATTGAGGTGAAGTTCAGAAAAGGCACCAATGTCCTGCTATATCGTTGTGGAGAAGGCGGTGGCTCAGCCTATTTTAATCTGCATTTTGACGACGAAACGCACAACGCTGTCAAAATCTATCCCGATAAAGCAACAGATCAGGATACGTTCTTTGCCGAAATCGATGGTATTTTACCCGTTGACCCAGTTGAAAAACTAACGACAACATGGGCAGATATTAAGCGAAATCGGTAACAGAAGTCGAATATCTCCTGTTTTTGAACGAATTGTACATAAAATTGTCGTTTTTTGTTTTTAATATGTTGACAAATTTTTGCCAATATATTAAAATAACTGTTGTAATGTTGAATGAATTTTCAACGTTTAATAACCTATATAGGAAATCTGGGATAAACTTTGTTTAACCCAGATCAAAACAATCTAATCTATAGAGAAGGAAAAAAATGAAAAGATTTTATACTTTCGCGCTTGCAATCACGACTGCTTTTTTAATGGTCGTCAGCGGTTCTCACCTCGTTATGGCACAAGGAGTCGTTAATGAAACTGGCGGTCCGTTAACTGAAGAAAATCTCTTAGTAACTCGACCAGATGCGGATCATTTGAACGAGGACCATGGTGCTGACGCACCTTGGATTACCAAATGGTATGGCCCCGATGGCAACTATGAAAACAATGGTGGATTCGGTACTTCCGGTCCTATGGACCTTATGGCTATAGGCACCCGTGATCAAATTACGGATGTTTCTCTTTCAACAATGGAAGGTCTTTTAAAGACTCAAGAAGTTGATGTTGAATGGGGAGATGATCATGGTGGTACCCGTGCATGGACAGTCTTTGAAATTGACCCCGCAGATGGGAATAATATGAACCGTGGCGGTCCAGCGGATAATCTGGATACCTATGCTGTCATTGTTATTGATGCTCCGAATGATATGACCTCCGTGATGTCCCCTGCGCAAGATGATTATGCACAGATTTGGATTAACGGCGAAAAATGGCACAATAATTCAAGGTGGACAGGCGGCGTCTATAATGTTGATTATAACATTGAAGTCCAATTGCAAAAGGGTGCTAACGTACTGCTTTTCCGTTGTGGTGAAGGCGGCGGCTCAGCATACTTTAACTTGCACTTTGATGATGCAACACATGATGCTGTAACAATCTATCCCAAGGATGCAACTGACAAAGTAAGTTTCTTTGAAGAAATTGAGCCGCTCACAGCTGTTGAAGCCACAGGAAAATTGGCTACAGTTTGGGCAGACATCAAACGGAAATAGATTTATCTCGGTTGTTGTTAGGCGCGCTTGAAAAGCACGTCTTCTACAGTATTCCGTTTAGTAGGCACAATGTTAGTTGCTATCTAATCTATCGTTATTAAACAGTAAAGGGCAGTGCTATATAGCACTGCCCTTTACGTTTTTAAGAATGTTAATTTTGTTATAGGTTTGTCCTCATATCGTCTGAACCAGGATTTTCAGGATAATAGGATTTGCAGGATTTTTCAGTGTTACCCATCAACCGCTATCCTGCGTCCAAACGCGGACGACAATCATGTTCATAGATACTACATCCGCAAAAAACCCATCTTGATAATCCGATAATCCTGCAAATCTTGGTTCAGACAATAAGTGATTCAGGACGGACAATAAGTCCATTGATATATTAATGTCTGTGATAAAATCTGCTCAAAAAACCGAAAACTAAATAACCCTAATGTACGGTCTTCTGCATTGGTTTTTATAGGCATTCCGACTAAAACTCCCTACTAATTTGAAAAGGACTAATGTCAAAAGCGGTTTTACCATTCAATGCCAACTCACTCATGATTCGTCCGACAAGTGGACAAAACTTAAAACCGTGCCCTGAAAAACCCGCTGCTATTAAGATATCTGGGCAGTCTGAATGAACATCAATAACAAAATCTTCGTCCGGTGTTTCTGTGTAGAGACAAACTTCGGCGTGAACAGTACTTCCAAGTTCGGGGACGCGTTTACCCAAATAGGTATCCATTCGTTGGATGTAATCTGAATCAGGTATGCGATTACAAGTATCAGGTGAAACTGCTTGCCCCATGCCATGTCGTGCGACCTTAACCCCATTTCTACCAAAATATGGCATACCATACATAAATTCGTTTTCGCTTGTAATCTCTGTAAAGACTGGAAACCGATTTGGCTCAAACATTGCAATATCGGACGGTTTGTAGTAGCAAACCTGCTGCTTTGTTACTGTGAGTGGTAGGTTGAGTTCTTTGAGTAGAGAGGATGTCCATGCCCCTGCAGTCACCACGACTTTTCTACCACGAAATTGTCCGTTTTCAATATAGACAGCTGGGATATCCTCCTGCCACTCTATTTGGGCGACAGGCGTGTTTTCGTAAACCTTTGCACCATGCTGCTCAGCCAATTGTAGGTGAGTCAAAACGCATTCGGAAGCATATAGAAAACCGGTATCTTTCTGCCACAAAATATCCATATCATTAGACACACGGAATTGCGGGAACTTTTTTGCCAATTGCTTCACATCCCACCACTCCGATTCGACACCTGCAGCATCTAAACTTTGCCGCACCGCAGTTGTATACTGATTTCCACTTTTACCAAGACTGACACTCCCCGTAATGAACAAAAGTTGTTTCCCTAATGCTGATTCAAGATCGCGCCATTCGGAGTATGCAGTTTTCATCAATTCGGTGTAGAAGGGTTTATCGTAGAAAAAGCGGATGATGCGCGTTTCCCCGTGTGAACTGCCGAATGTATGTCCACGCTGGAACTGTTCTAAGACAAGTACATCCGCACCTGCTTTGGCGAGATGATACGCGGTTGCACTCCCCATACCACCTGCCCCGATAACGATTGCATCGTAGATATGAGATTGCATTTTTATTCTTTATAACTCGGCACAACCTAAATGAAGATTAAAAAATAAATTGGGTAATTTGGCAAAGTTAGGAAACCTTGCCAGCAGAGATGTACACCTGCTGCTGGCGAGGTTTCCTAACCTCGCCCCCTTACCGAAATACTTATTTAAACTTCATACAGGTTATGCTACAGAAGAATGGCACAACTTGATAGGTTATGCTACGAAAAAGGGAACGGATTTGGCACGGTGGTGAAATTCTGATACCGATCTTCGCCACGTAACAGAATCGGTTTCCACGGACGTTTCAGCGAATTGTCCTCTGCTTGCTTCACTGATGGTGGGATATATCGGATTGTTAAACCACATCGCCTACGCGTAGAATGATTCGGTAGACTCCCATGAATTATCTGTCCATGATGGATAGACATCTCACCTGCTTTTAACACAAGATCAACCGCAGTCTCTGCATCCGCTTCGGTGACAGGAACTTCTTGATTGATGCTCAACAGATTGCCTTCTTGTTCAGATTTACCGTGTTCTTGAACACCTTTATGGTGGCTCCCCGGAATTACCCGCATACATCCATTTCCCGTGTCGCTGTCATCTATAGCATACCAAGCAGTAATCGCATCAGGTGGCTCAAGTCCCCAATAGGTTACGTCTTGGTGCCACGCAACGAATTTCTCTTTTGGTCCATATTTGCAAAAGAAGTGCGTAGCTAACAACATCACATCCGGACCGATAAGTGCTTCTATGACATCAATAATTTTGGGGTGTATAGCAATGTCCCATATAAATTTATAATCAAAGTGCCAATCAATGAGACCGATTTCGCATTTTTCTGCACCGACTTCTGCTTCTAACGCATCGTATTCGTTACGAAAATGTGAGGCTTCAGTATCTTCAGCAACGTGGATGCCGGTTAAAAATCCATCTTTTTGATATGTTTCTAAAAGTTGTTCTTTTGTGGTGTTCATGTGATGCCCTCTCTTATGAAAGTTTTGGAATTTTCCACTGACGAAACCATTGTGAATCTTCTGGTGGCGGTTCACCCGTGTTTTGCATCGTCTCAAAAGTTTTCAAAGCAGGTGTAACCTGTTCTGTCCAAATCTTTTCAACTACTTCAAAGGTTACCGGTTGGCGTTCAGTAATATTCTGTTGTGCGTAAGTATTAAGTAATTCTTGCATTTTGTTGCCAAGCCATGCGACTTCATCGTTCACCATGCGCTCACCGATGCGGCGGTCTGAGTCGTAAACATTTCCGCCCATTGCGAAGTGGGGACCTGGTTCATCTTTTGCTGGCATCCGAGACATGTCAACACAATCAGGTTCTAACGCCCACAAGAGCGAAGTTTCAACCCTCCCCGCGTGGTCTGCACCATCCCCTTGTTTGCTAAAACCGATGTGATTTGCCTCAAAATCTGGCAGTCCATACAAACGCATCGCGAAGTGCGGTTGAATTAAGTCCAAAAGTGTTTTGAGGTCTTGCCAATTGGGACCATAATGACCGGTAAGGAAAATAGCAGCGTGGAATCCGAGCGCATCTGCAGCACGGACATGATAACACACATTTTTGAAATGCTGCCATGTGGGCATAGCGGTAAGCCAACTCCGCACTTCACCGACATGCTGTTGTGCCCAGTTTGCATACATTCCGTGTTCATGGATGTGCCAATAGTCGGGGGGTGCGACAATGCCGCCGTGCGTTTTTGCTGCACAACAAGCAATTGCATGCGCTTTGAGAGCATCAAGCCCGACGGTGTTTTGCGGCCCGTGCGGTTCGCAGAGGCCATAGGTAAAATAAACGCCTGGGCATGCCTCAAAAGCAGCTTCTAATTCATCGGGGAACATCCGTTCCCAGCGTACTTCTCTTTGCATTATCCTCCTCCTCAAAGGGGGATGCGTAAGTCCTGGTGATTAAAAATATCCTGTCAACTTCTTCTGCTGAGTTTCCTATTCAACAGAATGACCTTTAGCTTAAGACATCGTTTGCAGGTTTGTCATATTCAAAGTTCTGCAAATTTTCTTAGCACCGGCAAGATTAGGTTGCAGTTCAAACGCCATAAGTAACACCTCTCGCGCTTCTGCAAACAGATCAATTTCAACGTAGAATTCTGCTATCTTTTTGTACATCCATGCTGTTTCCCGCTTCGGCAGTTTTAATGCGTGGATTTTCGTTAATGGAAGCTGAACCATCTGCTCATATCCTTCAACACTGAAATGATAGAGATAGATTCTTTTAAGACGTTCCTTTATCTCTTTGATAAAGTGCTTGAAACAGGGCCGTTGACCTTCTGCGGATAACAGAGACTCATAAATTTGCATTGCCAACTCAATTTTTCGATGCCGTTCAGAAGCAGAAACATCTCCATTGGAAAAACCGAGATTCTGATACGCTTCAGCAATCAGAAATTCACAGTCTCGGCTATCTTCATAGTTGAAAAAATCATCAGGACACCATTTAGTGCCACTCTTTTCACATTTTCGGCATAGCTGCTCATAAATGGAGATACCGGTTTCGTAGTTCTGATGTAGTAGTGCTTGGAACAACAATTCTAACTTGACGTAGTCCTGATCAAGTCTACTACGCGTGTCAAAATACGAGCGGTACGACTTTTTCTGCCGTTCAATGTTCTGAAGTATCCGGTCATAGTCTGATTTGCGTTTTTCGTCCTGTAGTACATCGTAAGCGTTACAAACTTCACGGAACATCTGTTTGGCATGTGTAACCTCATCTGGTCCAAAGTTGAGGTGAAGTTTATCGGGATGGTATCGTTTGGCAAGTTTGCGGAATGCTTGTTTTATTTCGGACGCAGTCGCATTTCGACCAATCTCTAAAATTTGATAGTAGTTTGGAATTTGCATGGATATACTAAGTCTACTGAATAGATATAGTATTATAATTCCATGTAATATAGGATTTGTCAAGTGGAAATTTGGCCTGGGGTGTTCAGTTTTTGGCACTGCACCGTAGGGGAAGATGCCATATTTACAGGCGTGATGGTACTTGTTATACAGTAAAATCTACAATTAATGGGACACTTCTGTACCGCACCCTGTATGAGGATTAAGAAAATATTTCGGTAATTCTAATTTTCCCCAAACCCGGTAGGTGCGGTTTCCCAACCGCACCGGACTTCTTTGCTAAATTACCGAATTAATAAATTAATCTTCATTTAGGTTACGGACTAATAGGCACAACCTAACAGGGTGTGGGACAACTTCTCTTGTCCGTTATGTTTCAAAACAGGTTTATCGGAGTGTCCCATTAATTTCAAAGTTCACTATATGTGATATATATAATTATTTCAATAAGTCACCATAGTAATTCGGACTTAGGTTTTTGACTTATTTTGAGAAATATCATCTGATTTTAATTATGCCGCAGCACAGTACCTTTTTCACCAACAATCCAACCCGATTTTTTAAAGAAAAATATATCCTGCAAATTGTTGGTTGTCGGCGAAGCATATTGATTCCACGTAGTACCGCCATCCGTTGTCCGTAAAATTGAGCCTTCTTCTCCGATTGCCCATCCCTCTTTTTCATTTTGGAATGCAACATCGCGTAAACTCAGGTTTATCGGATTTTCCTGTCGTTCCCACGTTTGTCCGCCATCAGCAGTATGCAAAATCAGTCCATTTGTGCCAACAATCCAACCTTGCGTTAGGTTTGCAAAATGAACTGCAAATAAGGGCTGTTCGACAGTACTATGCTGAAGATGCCAGTTTTTTCCTCCATCTTGTGTATGAAGTATCTCACCCTCTTGTCCAACAACCCAACCGTGTTCAGCATCCACAAAATAGACACCCCACAGATGTTTCTCTGAGGGAGTTATGACTTTTTTCCATTTGCCACCGCCATTCTGTGTGTGGAGGATAGTGCCTCTTCCACCAACTGCCCAACCTTCTGTCGTGCTAACGAAATGTAAATCTAAGATCCCCGGCGGGTTACTGCCTATAGCACGTTCTTGGTGTTGAATGCTCCACGAGTTCCCACCGCTACCCGTGTAATGCACTTTTCCTATGCTCACAAGCCACCCATTTTTGGGTGTCGTAAAACTGACTTGAGTAAAAAAAATGTTTTTCGTTATGGATTCTGTCCCTGATCCGCTCCAAGTTTTTCCGCCATCTTTTGAAGACAAAACAGCACCGTCAGTACCAACTGCCCATCCAAGCTTAGTATCTACGAAATGGACACCGTACAGATGTGCGTCTGTACCACTGTTTACCTGTTCCCATTCTATTTGAGAGGCATCTTGCGAACAACCAAGCAATGTAATGCTTGCGATAAAAATTATAAGAATAAGGTGTTGTGTTTTGATCATGTGGAGGCTCCCAATAAATTTGATTGTGTTTTGAAAAGAATTGTGATAAATTACTTTAACCGATTTCATTGGAATTGTCAATAAAATTTTGCTTTTCTGAAGTGGCATGCTTCGTGCATCTATTGGATAGATCGTAGAATTTAGGCAACAATCATGTAATTTCGTGTAAATAGTATATGTTTGTAAGAGTTTGAACAAAATGAGTTATATTGTCGGTATTGATGGCGGCGGAACAAAAACCATCGGCTTGTTAACTACGGAGAACGGCGAACATATTGCAAAGGTTCAAGCAGGACCCTCAAATTATCACGTAGTTGGAGCGCAACAAACACATGATGTCCTAAAGGAAATCATCTTTGAACTCTCGGCACATGTAGGAAATATTGCAATTGATTCTATACATTTCTGTATAGGTATGGCAGGTTTAGGGCGTGCTGAAGATAAAAAGGTTGTCGGGCAGATTTGTGATGAGATCGGTATAAACAAAAAGCGCATTTTAACACACGACGCGCATATCGCATTAGTGGGTGGGACCGGAAAACAGGAAGGCGTAATTGCTATTTCTGGTACAGGTTCCATAGTTTACGGTATCAATGAACACGGTAAAGAAGCACGCGCTGGTGGGTGGGGATACCTGCTCGGTGATGAAGGCAGTGGTTACGACATTGCACTAAAAGGACTTCAAGCCGTGGCACGCGCAGCAGACAATCGTGATCTTCCAACTAACTTGACAGACTTAGTCCTGAATAGACTTGAATTGAATGAGCCGAACGATTTAATTCGGTGGACCCATGCGGCAAGCAGAGACGAAATTGCACAATTGGCATCGGTAGTGTTTGAGGCTGCGGAAATCAGAGATACGAAAGCAGAAAAAATAATTGATTCCGCTTTCAGTGAATTTGCATGTGCAGTAGAGACAGTGGTTATGCAATTGGAATTCTCACATCCGTTTAGCATTGTTTTTTCTGGTGGGATTTTATTACACCAACCTATTTTGGCAAATAAACTGCAAAGATGGATTGAAAAGATAATCATTGGTAGTTCCGTAATATTTCCGAAACATGAACCAGCGTATGGCGCGGTGTTGTTAGCAAAGGCACACCTATAGTCTATCGCTAAAAATCAAACAAGGTCTTACACTTTTATATTTCATATATTTCATAGTGATTACAGAGCATCAGAACCCAAATTCAACTGATATTGATCTAAAGTCAATCTCAGAGATCGTCCAAATTTTTCATGAAGAAGATCGAAAAGCTGTTGAAGCAGTCGCAGCAGAATCAGATGCAATTGCACAAGCGGTTGAGATGATCGTTGAGGCGTTTCGACAAGGGGGCAGGTTATTTTATATCGGTGCGGGAACAAGCGGTAGACTTGGCGTTTTGGATGCGTCTGAATGTCCACCAACTTTCAGCACGGAACCAGACATGGTTCAAGGTATTATCGCAGGCGGAGATATAGCCTTACGCAAAGCAGTAGAAGGTGAGGAGGATAAACCCGAACGCGGGGCACAAGCTATCCGAGAACATCAACTGACATCAAAGGACGTGTTAGTCGGAATTGCGAGTAGTGGACGAACACCTTTTGTATTAGGCGCTTTGAAAGAAGCACACACAATCGGAGTCAAAACGATTTTTTTCTCTTGTGTTCCACCTGCAGAAAAATTGAAAGAATTTGTTGACCTTTTCATCACGCCGATTGTAGGTCCTGAAATAATCACAGGTTCAACCCGTTTGAAAGCAGGAACGGCAACAAAATTGGTTCTGAATATGCTCACAACCGTATCTATGGTAAAGTTGGGCAAAGTTTATAATAATCTAATGGTGGGTGTGCATGCGTCAAACACAAAACTTGTTGAGCGGAGCATCCGTATTGTTCAAACGGTTACTGGGGTTGATGCGACAATTGCTGACACCACTTTAAAACAGGCAGATGGAAGCGCAAAGATAGCAATTGTGATGTTGCTAAAAGAAATTGACCGAACCGATGCTATTGCACTGTTAGAAAAACATGGGGGTTTCTTACGTCCGATTTTAGATGATGGATAGTACCCAACAATATGACATTTTTTTGATTTATAGTAAAGCCTATAATTATTTGGACATTGGCGAGGTTAGGAAACCTCGCCAGCAGTGGGTGTTGAGATAGGTAATCCATTTGAAGTGCTCACGTGTTTTTAGATTCTACTATAAAAAAGGAGAACTTTATGGCTATGAATGCTACAAAAGTTGGTCTTGCCAAAACCGGCAGACGACGCTCTAACGTTTATGAGGCACTAAATAATATTCGAGAAGACATCACGCCAAAAGTCCGTGAACAGGTGCTGTTAAAACCTAATTTCCTCTCCAGCACGAATCAATTGGCATCTTCACATGTAGATGTAATGCGTGGCGCGCTGGACTTCCTCTTAAGCACACCACAACCACCGAAAGAGGTAATCATAGCAGAAGGTGCAAATGAGTCTTTTTCTGGCGAGGCATTTCAAATCTTCGGCTATGAAGCACTGCAGGCGGAATATGATATGCCTATTCAACTCGTCGATTTGCATCAAGAAACTGAATGGGTAGAAACAAAGGTATTCCTCTCTGGTCGTGAGAAAGATACTGTGCGGATGCCGAAGACTGTGCTGGATTGTCCGTGCACAATTTCTGTCGCCATAGCAAAAACGCATGACGCTGGTGTTGTGACCCTTGCTATGAAGAATATGATAATGGGTACGCTACACAAGGAAGATCGCATTAAAATGCACGGCTATCACAGTCATGCTGATCGGGTGCTGCCGCGTGAAGCACAAACACTTAATATCAATCTACTACGACTCTCGCGCTATCTAAGACCTGACATTGCAATTGTTGATGGTACTGTCGGATTGCAAGGTAACGGTCCGGGTGGCACGAATTCTGTCCAGCTGGGTATAGCCGTTGCCAGTGGTGATGTGTTTGCAGCGGACGCTGTTACATCAAAAGCGATGGGATTTGAACCGATGGAGATTGGACTATTCCGCTATGCAGATGAATTGGGTTACGGTACTGCAGATCTCAGTCAGATTGAGATCGTAGGACCTCCTGTTGAAGATGTTGCGATAGCGTTTAAACCCCATGAGACTGCTGAACTCCAGTTTCAATGGCAGGATGCTGAGTCTGGTGAATATCTTGCCGCTGACTAAAATCTATCTTTACTTTATAGTGAAACGTATAATTATTTGGACATTGGCGAGGTTAGGAAACCTCGCCAGCAGTGGGTGTCATATGCGAGGTTAGGAAACCTCGCCAGCAGTTTGAAGTGCTCACGTATTTTAGATTTTACTATAATTACCTAAGTTGCTACCTATCGCCATAAAGTTGTTTTATATTGGTTGCGATAATAAACAAAAATAGTTTCAACTCAAAACCTGTCGCAGTCACTGCGTGTATTGACTTCGGTAATAGTTGTGCAATCAGACTATTTGTCACTTCAACCCGTTTTCTGTGAAAATGTTGCAGATAAACTTCCCAAGGTGGAAACTGACGCTTTGCGTTCTTTGGACGCAGCGGTCTAAAGTCAATGCCGGCTTCCTTTAGGGCATCTTCAATACCGTAGTTGCAATATGCTTTATCCGCAGACACCACAGAACCTTGTGGTAAATCAAATGGAAAATATCGCATACCTTTGACATCGTTCCACTTGCCAGGGGTGAAGAAAACTTCAACAATCTGTCCACTTTCAGTGACCATTAGATGCCCTTTGAGACCATAAAAGTGGCGGCGTTTACTTGCGATTTTGCCACGCCATTCTTCACCTTGATAGAGGCGACACCGACTAATCCGATGTCACATACAGCAACGGGATAGGTGTCAATCGCATAAATACCATTCGGATTATTGGATTTAGAGATTTGGGCGAAATACTCAAAAAGTATTTGAAATAAATGAGGTATCCGATGAAGTCTACGATTGTATCGGGAGTGTCCTAACATATTCGGGATATATCCGGTAGTTTTCAGAACAGAGCAAGCTTTTTGATGATTGCCTCCAAAGTATTGTGCTGCGATAATCGCAGTTGTCATCACTTCAGCATCTGTCATTTGTGTCTGTGGATGCGTTTGATGACCGAGTGAAATTAAAAGATCGTCACAAATCGTGTAAACTGCTACAATGGTTAAGTCCATGGGGTTTCTCCTTTTGTCTTTTTATGCTAAAAACATTATAGAGCAAATCCCATGGATTTAGAAGTATTTTATAGGTGGCAACTTAGGTTATAATTGTTGATTCTACTATAAAACAACTCTGAGAGGAGAATTATGAAACGTTTCCTTAACGTATTGATGCTGTTTTCACTTATCCTTACCACACCCGTGTGGGCATGGTGGGGTGGTGGACATGACATCCTAACCCAAGCATCGGTAAAAACACTGCCCGAAGAGGTGCCTGAATTTTTTCGTTCAGCGGGAAAAATGATTGCACATTGTGCCTACGACCCTGATATATCAAAGAACCGTAATATGCCACATGCACGCGCAGCCGAATACGGTGAGCACTATTTTGATCTTGAACTTATCAAAGAAAATCCCGTTCCTGCAGATCGAGACGCTTTTATTGCGTTGTGTGCAGAAATGGGACTTAAACCGAGTAAAGTTGGATTTCTACCTTATGCTGTAGCAGAATGGACCGAGCGACTCACCGTTGCTTTCGCAGAGTATCGCAAATGGCCCGACAATCCTATGATACAATACAAATGTTATGTTTACGCTGGCTTCCTTGCACATTACGCACAGGATATGTGCCAACCTCTGCATCTAACGGTACACTTCGACGGAATCGTTCAGAAGGATGGCACTAAATTACATGCGGGTATCCATGAGAAAGTCGATGCGTCAATTGAAGTGTTAAAACTTGATCCTGCTGAACTCGCGAAGGGACAACAGGTCAAACCGGTAGGCGATTTGATGCCCGTGATTGTCCAACAGCTAAAAGCTGAACATAGTTTGGTAGATCGCATTTATGAACTTGTAGATGATTATCAAGACCTAAAAAATCCGTCATCTGCTTTGCTTGATTTCACAAAAGACCGCTCGCGTGAAGCTGTGCGCTGGACAGCATCGCTATACCTTGCTGCGTGGAAATTGTCTGAGGAGTTGAAACTGCCGGGTTGGCTTGAACGCTAAGAAAAGTACTGGCTGCACGTATTTGTACCGAATTAACAAAAACGAGTAGAGCTAATCAGACTCTTAAGCCCTACTCGTTTTTTGTAGGTACTGATAAATAACTCAATACCAATTTTCAGAAATTGATTGACTTGTGAGCGAATTTATGGTATCCTTTTTTGTATGAAAGGAAAACACATTTTACCTGATATTATTCCAGATGCTGTCTTCGATTTAGGTGAACTCGGATGTGGTGACTTGATTATCGCACTATTGAAATCCATGAGAACACTTGAATCGGGGCAGATTGCACAAGTTCGCGCAGTGGACCCAGGCGCGCCTGTGGACATCGCGGCATGGTGCAACATGAAAGGCAATGAACTTCTCGCAGATTGTTGCGGTGAAGAGAATGCCTATTTTTATATTAAAAAAGGAGAAAATCTCTAATGGCTAAGTTGATGATTAGCATAACACATGCGAAAGATAATACGGATAAAGCGACAGTCGGTTTTGTTGTCGCGAATGCTTCCGTTGCATCCGGCGTTGAAACGGTTGTATTCCTCAGTACTGAGGGCGTGCATCTTTCGCAGAACGGTTACGCCGATGATATTCACGAGGAAGGCTTTGCCCCGCTGCAGCAACTCATGGCAGATTTTGCTGAGGTCGGTGGCACAATTTGGGTCTGCTCACCGTGCTTCAAAAAGCGCAATCTTGATGAAGATAATCTGGTGGATAGCGCGTTAATAGTTGGTGGGGCTAAGGCTGTTGAGTTTTTAATCACTGGCGGTTCCAGTATTACCTATTGACATCGGGAAAAGGAGTTCCTGCGAACTGCAGCAGAAACATCCATCCGGGATCAGTTGAATCCTGAGCCTGCGCAAAGAGTCTCCCTCCCGTTGCGGAATAGGTTCCCTTACAAAAGCTTAATGAGTATATTCATTACTTTGTTGGCACACCTACCAGGGAGGGTTTCTCATTTTAGACATCTTAAAAATAATACATTTAAAATATAATCTGCTATAACCTACCTAAAACACTTCATAAATTCCTTCAAAATATACACAAAACTTTCTTCACAAAAGATTCTTATCTCATATTTCAAATTTCATGGTTAAAAAAAACATGCGAGAAGAAGACTTACAAGCACCTGATTCACTTCAGACCCCTCATATATGCGAAGGCGGAAACCTTGACTGCGGTTCTGGACTACTTTTGCTCATTCGGAAATCAATGGAAAAAGTGCCAGATGGAGAGGTATTGGAAATTCGCAGCACAGAGATTAGCGTCAAAGAGGACTTGCCCGCATGGTGTCGAATGACCGAAAATCCCTATCTTGGATGGAGACCCACACCAGAACATAATAAATACTTTGTGCAGCGTGGTGAAGCTGAACAGGATGCGGATGCCGCCTACGAACAAGCACGAGATTACCGATGGCAAACGCGTATCCATTGGGATGGTGGTTTGCAGGCGAAGGTTTTCTGTAGAAATCATTCTTGGTCAGTGGGACAACCCGCCAGCTTTGATGTGCGGGATGCTGCACCGAGTGCCGTTGAATATGTCCTCGGCGCGCTTGGTGCATGCTTGGCGATGGGGTTCCAGATTCGTGCATCGCAGCAGAAGATTGAGATTGATGAATTGGAGATTTCTTTGAGTGGTCAGATTGACAATATCTTTGTCTTTCTCGGTACGGAGCAGGAGGGACATAGCGGTTTTAAGCAGGTGCGCGGCACAATCTATGTCGCATCGGATGCGGATGACGAAGTTTTAGAAACGTTGTGGGAGGAAACCCTCGCCGCATCGCCCGTGACAAACACGCTCACGTGTGATGTGGATATTGATGTTGATTTGCGCGTGATATAAGAACGGTTCCCTTTATTAGAGATATTTAACATTTAGCAAATAAATAAATTACTTAAAGTTGCTTGTGGTTTTGCCCGAAAATAGGTGTAATTGATATTATTTTTAAATTGTTGCGATGCCATTAAGGTTGTTGGTAACGTAACCGTAAAAAAAGGAGAAACAAATTAATGAGTATTAGACCCGAGTATCTTACTTTAGATCAGCTGCTTGCAAATCGCTTGTTTCGAATTCCTCGTTATCAACGTGTTTATTCATGGCAACACAATCATCGCAGCGATATGTTTAGCGACATAAAAAAACTTAAGGATAATCCTACAAATAGTTTTCATTTTATGGCGACAGTAGTTGGACTACGAGGTGAAACAACTACAATTGTAACTGACCAATTTAACTTTATAGACATCGTGGATGGTCAACAGCGACTAACTACGCTTGTGATCCTGCTTAAAGCTATAGAACAAAAACTGGACTGTGCAGTACCCACCGAGAAAAAACTTGCACAGGAACTCCGAGAGCTTCTCGTTAAACAAGACGAATTGAGTTTAATTCTGCTACAAACTAATCATGATCAGGGTCAATACTTTGCCAACTTTCTCCGATCTGGAACATGTCCGCCTGTTAAAGAAGCCCGAACGCTTGCTGATAGAGAGTTATTAAGTGCTATTCATGAGTGCGAAAATTTCGTTGATAGCTGGGATGATCGGATTGAATTATTAAGAATAATCAAGAATCAGTTGACATTTATATTTCATGATATTGGTGATGAGGCAGCTGTCTATACCGTTTTTGAGGTTCTCAATAACAGAGGGCTTGCTGTTTCTTCCTTGGATAAACTCAAGAGTCAGCTCATGTCAGTAGCGTTTGAAGATAATCAAGGTAATAGTACTGAACATATAAAGGAACTTCATAATATCTGGGGTGACATATACGAGACTGTAGGGCTTCGCCAAGGATTAAGTACAGAAGCACTAAGATTTGGGGCGACACTCAGACATAGGCAAGAAATTAGTAGTCCTCTTGGAGAAGAAGCGGCATTGGAAAGCTTAATGAGAAATTGCAAGAATACAGCAGCAGCATTGGATGTTTCAAACTGGCTGTTGAAAGTTATAAGAGCATTTGATGAATTAGAGGAACACATCAATCCATCTAGAAAGGCTGTGACTAAAATCGTTCACGCGAGATTGTTAGGTGTAGCAATTATTTTGCGAGAATGTTCTGCTGAGGAAAAAAGAGAAATTTTAAATCAATGGGAAAAAACTACTTTCCGTATTTTCGGTCTATGTAGAAAGGATGCTCGTACAGGTAAAGGAGATTATGTAAAATTAGCTTGGAATACGTTGAACACTCAGAAATTAAACACTAATAAAATTTTAAGTAGTCTGAAAAAACTTAGTAACGGTTACCCTATTGATGATGCACTTTTTGAACGTGAAGACTGTTATTCGAAATGGGACGAGGAACTTCGGTATTTGCTGTTTCGTTATGAGGAACATCTTGCAGAACAGGAAGGTCAAAATCTTAGTCATGAGCAATGGAATCGTATCTGGCAAGAATCGGCTGTAAAATCGATTGAGCACATACTGCCACAGTCTAAGGGTAGTGAAGAACCTTTAGAAGAAGGTCAAAAAGGTGTTTACGTTCACAGACTTGGAAACTTGCTATTATTACCACTTGGTGATAATTCGCGATTAGGTAATAAAGATCCGGAAGCAAAGGTCAAGTCCTATGAAGATACAGGATTTTTTATTGCTCGGAAAGTAGCAAAAACTATTAGGAAAAGTGGTTGGGGACCGGATCAAGTTGAGGAACGTGAACAGAAGATATTAGAATGGGTTCGTCAAGAATGGTCATAGTTAGCAACATGTCTGAATTGGATACAAGCTGATTTCAGAAAAATCCAATTTGGTTCTTTCATTAGGTTACTTTAGAAGCCTATTCAGAAATGAGGGTAATTGTAATTTACAAAATGCTTTTACCTGCTGAGTGAATATGATGTCAACCATGTCACCACAAAAACACTTAGACATCCGAGTTAACCCCACCATCACACCTGACGAACTATTCGACTTCTATGAACGAAACAATATTTGTGAAGTAGGGTTTGGCAAAGAAGTAGCAGCACGGATACTGAAACACCCACATCTCATCGTAGCTGCTTATGCTGAAACAGAACTCATCGGACTTGCGCGCGCTACTTTTGATGGACTTTCTGCACACATCATGGAATTTTCCATTGACATTCGCTATCAAGGAGATAATCTGAAATACAACAACGGATCGTTGGTTGAATCAGATAATAGCAGATTAGGGGTTCTGTTGGGTGAACGCCTATGTCTTGAACTTGAAAAAATGGGAGCAACCTTCATTACAGGCTACATCGTTGAAAATTGTGAAGAGTCCTTTTATCGTTCACTTGGTTTCAGAGAAAACGAAGGGCATCTTGTTTATTACATTGACACCCGTCCTTATGTAACCGAGTCTTAAGGAGGTATTGTTGTAATGGCGAAGTACGAATATAAAACTATGAGAGTTAGTCAAAAAGGTTGAGGTTTTAAGTTCAGAGAGTTCCAGCCCTTATAGTCTGTGGAAACTGTATGCTTAGCAAGTACATCAGTTTATTGAAATCACGTCATACTTGAGGAGAATTATAAATGCGGAAACACCAATGGATAGTTATTATCGCTCTAATTGGTTGCACGGTTTCCTTTGCCAGTTGCACGAAAGTGGAGAAAAAACCGATACCTGCTGTGTCTGATGTATCAGATGCAAAACCGATGGATGTCCTGATTTATACAGGTAGTGCCTCGTGGATAACATCGGAAAATGCAAGACTTGAAGCAAGCATAACGAAAAGCCTTTTGGAATCCAATGGAATCCGATCAGCGATAACAGAAAGCGATGAATCACTTAGGAATTGGATGTCTGAAACAACTGCGAATGGTGCCGTGAATGTTTGCATCCTTTATGGCGTTTTACCCGCATCAATCTACGCGCCAGGGAATACCGAACCCGACGGGTCAATCGCTGAAAACTGGATTGAAACAACGGATGGGGATACGATTTTGAATCAGGGAGATTATTTAGGCTATTACAGTTCAGACGGGACACCCAACTACAAGGCACCTCTGCAAAACCTTATGGACCTTCCCAATATTGATATTAATGTTGAGCATTTTGAGGACCTACTTATGTATGCCACTGAAAGCGGCAGCACATTAACTCCGAGTTTAGTCAATTTTGAATCGGACAGACCTTTTCCTTTGGAACAACTCGGCTCTGAATGGTACGCTGAAAAGATTTTTGCAAGTAATACCGGGGATGTTCAAGCGACACTGGCAGACCCTATAATTCTTCGAGATAGAGATCGAGGTAGACTCGCGATGGTTCACCAAACACATCATGCGCAAAATCCGAAAGGGTCAGTTGCGGCGGAGATAATCATCAACTATCTTTTAGCTGAATAGATTTAAGCGTAGTCCCATCCAAACGACCTATCTGATAAAATAAACTGTGCCTTTCAATGCGATTCTGATCCTATCCATGCTCCAAGCATGCCAAAACATCATATAGATTAGAGATAGAATAGTCTGGTTGTGCATCCCCTATTTTCGGGATTGATATATCTGATTTGCGATCTATCAAAACGCTTGTCATGCCTGCACGGTTTGCGCCAATAATGTCATTTTGAATGGAATCTCCCACAAGCATAGCCTCTTTCAGCAAAACGTTAGCACGATTACACGCCACTTTGAAGATTTCAAAATTCGGTTTTCTGACACCGGTTTCACCGGAAATTGTCAACGACTGAATCCGTTTGGTTAGTCCAAGGTATCTCACTTTAGAAAGTTGGCTGTCAGTCTGTTCATCGTGTGCACCGTTTGTAATGATACCGACATGATAGGCGTGTAGTTCCTCAAGGACTGCCACATCTTCGTAAAGACGTAAACTCGTGAGATAGCGTGTACTGAGAAAGTCGTTGAGTTCTTCTGTAATTTTGCTTGGCGACAAATTGAGTTCTTTGAATAAATGTGGGAAACGTGTGTCTCTCACTTCTGCCATGGAGCATTTTCCTGTGTCAAGTTGCTGAAAGAGTTTCTGATGAACTGTTTCCCATGCCTTTGTAAGAGTCTCTTTCGAAACTTCCGGCTCATACTCACTTAAAAGCTGAAATGTTTCTCTAACAGCGATATTCCACGCTGTATCGGAGTCGCAGAGGGTATTATCAAGGTCAAAGAACACTGCCTTAATCATATTTTTCACATTGAAGAAATTCGGAGTTTTTTTCTATAGTGAACTTTAAAAATAATGATACACATTTTCTGTAGGAGCGATCTCCGAATCGCGACGGACCTCACTGATAGTCGGGAATCGGAGTTCCCTCCTACATCTCAAAATGTCCAGTTAATTCTAAAGTTTACTATAAATAACGGCACAAGAGTGAAAAACCTCCGATATTTGAAGCGTAACGTATCGTGTTAAAACGTGCCATCATAAAAATTTGCTACTGACTGTATTGCATAGTATAATTTCATACACATTTTATTTGAAGGAGAATTATCAGTGCAAAAATACCAATGGTTAGTTATTATCGCTCTAATTGGTTGCACGGTTTCCTTTGCCAGTTGCAATAAAACGCAGCAAGTGGAGGTATCGGTTGTACCGGATGTAGCGCCTACGGAAATATCAGACGCTATACCCGTTGAACCTATAGACGGTTCAGTAGATGTTTTGATTTATATAGGCAAAACCTTGTGGATAAGCTCGGAAAATGCAGAAAATGAAGCAGAAATGACAAAATTCCTCTTAGAATCAGAGAGTATTCAAGTGGAGATAACAAAAAGTAAGGAATCTGTCAGAGATTGGATGCTGCAAACAACTGCAAACGGTGTCGTGAATGTCTGTATCCTTTACGGTATTTTACCTTCCACGATCTATCCGTCAGGAAATGCTCAACCCGATGGTTCTGTCGCCGAAAACTGGATTGAAACAACGGATGGTGATACAATTCTGAATCATGCGGATTATTTTGGGTATAACAGTTCAGAAGGTAAAGCCAACGAACGTGGTGCTATGCAAAACCTAATGGACCTCCCCGATATTGAGATTAATGTATATGAACACAACATAGATATGTTTGTTACAGTAGAAGGTAGTAGATTAGCCCCAAGTATGGTCCATTTTAAATCTGACAGACCTTTTCCTTTAGATCAACTTGAAGATGAATGGTTTGCTGAAAAGATTCTTGCGACCGATACTGGGAATACGCAGGCAACCTTGGCAGACCCCGTCATTGTACGAGATGGTGATCGTGGCAGATTAGCGATTGTTTTTCATACCCTGTATAAAAATGATCCGAAAGCCGAAGTTGCTGCACAGATAATCAACTATCTCTTAACGCAATAGTATCAAGCATAGACTATTGAACCATCTCAACGACAATGCCGAAGTTTTTTGCCTCCGCCTCTGCCAGTACCATCGATGCTGCAACGGCATCCTGCACTGCCACACCTACCGATTTGAAAAGTGTGATTTCATCGTCTGATTGCCTTCCCTGTTTGTCACCATTGACGATTTCACCGATTTCAGCGTTAATTTGAGCATTCGGAATAATCAGATCTCCCGCCTCTTCTAAACATGCCTCCTGCGAATCTACAACAATTCGGTTTGCTCGTCTTACGGTTATCGTGTCAACTTCTCGTTTTTCTGGCACGAATGTACCAACGGCTGTGATGTGTGTGCCAGGTTGTAAGTCATTTCCATCAAAAAGCGGCGTGGCAGATGTGGTTGCACAGATAACAATATCGGCATCCGCTACCACTTGTTGCGCCGTAGATATGAGGTTAACTTCTGGCGCATCTTGCCACTGCGAAATCTCATAGGCGAGTTGTTGTGCTGATGCTTGTGTCCGACTGATAAGATTGACACGTGCAATATCTCTAACCGCCATTACCGCCTGTAATTGTGCTCGCGCCTGTACACCTGCTCCAAACAATCCAACTTTTTTTGCGTCCTTCTGGGCAAGTAGGTCTGCTGCTACACCACCACCTGCCCCAGTTCTGATAGCAGTAAGGCTGGCACCGTCCATAAATGCTTTTGGGGATCCTGTCGCTGGGTCAAGCACTAAGACTGTTGCAGTGATACGCGGTAAGTTGAGATTTGGATTATCGTCATAAACCGAAACAACTTTTATTCCGAATTCACTGTGCTCAGGGAGATAAGCAGGCATTATGAGCGTAACGCCTTTGTCAGTGGAGATATGTTGTCGGGGTGGTGCGGTTACCTTGTCTGCTGAGAGTTGACTGTAAGCGTGTCGCATCGCATCAATTGCTCTGGGCATCGGTAAGGCTGCGCGGACATCTGTGTCAGAGAGAATCCTTATGCTCATAGATTATTCCACTTTCACAACTACTTCACCTAACACATTCATATCGGGTATGATTCCTAAGCCGGGTTGTGTTGAGGCTGCCATTCTGCCATTGATTCGCTGCGGTGCACCTTCTGCTGTCCTGACGGTGACATAACTATTAAAATCGGTTGCTGTGAAAAGGAATTCTGTCGGTGTGCTGTGGGCAAGATGAGCAATCGCTGCGGTTGTAATATCCCCACCCCAGCTATCTTCAATCGTCATCGCAATGCCAAGTTCAACGCAGAGGTCTCTGGCAAGTTTTGCTTTTGTCAATCCACCAAATTTGCTAATCTTTATGTTGACGACATCCATTGCCCGATCCGCATAACCACGTAACAATACATGGATGCTATCAATCGTCTCGTCAAGAACAAAAGGGTGATCTGTCCGTTCGCGAATGGCAAGGCATTCTTCGTAGGAGAGACAGGGTTGTTCAATGTACACATCCACACCGCTCACACCGCGGGCGACACGTGCAGCCTCGTGCATCAACCAACCTGTATTCGCATCCGCAATAAGCACATCTGCGGGTTCCATCAACTCGGAGACCGCATGAATACGTTCAATATCGGTGTTTGGATCGCCGCCTACCTTCAGTTGGAATTTGCGATACCCTTCTGCCCGATAGGTGGCAACCTTCGCTGCCATTTCGTCAGGAGACTGTTGGGAAATAGCACGATAGAGCATGAAATCCTCACCATACTTGCCACCGAGAAGTGTGCATACCGATTGATCTGAAACCTTGCCGAGAATATCCCAACATGCAATGTCAATACCCGATTTTATGTATGGATGTCCTTTGAGTGCGGTATCCATAAGTTGATTGAGCGGAAGGAGTTGCGTTGGGTCTTCACCGATGAGGTGCGGGGCGAGTTCAGCAATGCCAGTCCGGGTACCTTCTGCATAAGCGGGGAGGTAGAAAGGTCCCAGCGGACAAACCTCACCGTAGCCAGTGATGCCTTCATCCGTTTCAACAGCAACAATGGTGCTATCAAAAACGGATACAGATTTTCCACCTGACCAATTGTAGCTGCCTTCATGTAGCGGAAGGTCAACTTGATATGCTTTTATACTACGAATTTTCACATAAACTCCAAAAAGTGAAGGGCAAAATTATTTACATTCTTCACTGCCACACATAAATGAATTTATCTAAATAGGAACGTAAAAACAGTCGTTAATTGATGCTTTTTTATCCTTTGTTTCGGTTGTTTGTAGACAGAGAGACAATTGTTTTCTTAGATCCTTGCAGTCATATTCCAACCACTTCATTGCAAAATCCGCAAATTCTGGATTCATCTCTATGCCTAAATATTCAACTCCCAATGCTTGCGCTACCACACATTCAGAACCTGAACCAGCAAACGGCACAAGTACTCTGCCATCTGCTCCATTGATACGAGATAGGATAAGTCGTCTCGTTAATTCCATCGGCTTTTGAGTCGGATGTTTCAATATGTTGTGTTCTCGGTGTTCGGATAAATCGCCAGGGGGAAAAATTTGAGACCCACAAGTTCTACAGACGAACCATCTTTCAGAACGGCCTGCGCCCCCTGCCAATGCTGGAATTTTAATAACATCTCTTGGGAGTGCCCCATTTTCATGCGCGTTATAGATTGTTATTTTACCTGGTGAACCGTAGCGTGAAGGCGTGTCTTTTCTTTCTTTTCCTGCAGCATTCTTTAAGAAGTTCGCGGTATAAGGTTCTCTGATTTGGTCTATCTCCAAATTTGTGCGCGGCATATTCGGTTTCCACAGACACAATATTGTTTCGTGGGACCTTTGCCAAAACTTCAATGATGGAACCGTTTTATTGGTATAATGCCACACTAACCAACGTTGCTCGTGGATAGGGAACCGAACAGATATTCTTGCAATAATTTCTGGGAAACCATACAGATAAAGTAAGCCGTCATCTGTTAAGAGCTGAAGACAGTCTTTTATCCACGTCTCTGCCCATTCAACATAATCATCTATCGGCATTACTTCGGTATCATTACCAAAATCTTTACCAATGTTATATGGGGGATCGGCAATAATCACATCGTATTGCTTTTCTACCTTTATAAGTTCTGGTAATACTTTTGTTGTGTCTGCAACAATAATCGTATTAGTGAATGCATCTGCCTTCATGTTTTGTTCCTATTGACGTAGATTGGATAGAGCGAGGCCGAAAACCTAACATTTTCGCAGCATAATTATCGTTCAAAAAGTTTTGTTTGTTCATTGTCATCTGTGCCGCGATATTTTCCCACATTCTTGCCTTTTGATTTGCGTTCCTTAAAGGTCATCCCCACCTGATGCAACCCAAGTTCTTCTTGGATTTTAGGCATTTCACTGGAGGCATTTTCCAATCTGTCGATCGTCATTTTGATATATTCTTCGCTTCTGTCAATGCCAATGTATTTATGCCCTAAAAGTTTTGCGGCAACAGCAGTAGTACCGCTGCCAATGTAGGGGTCTAACACAATGCCTTGTGTCTCTGGCTCCAAGATTGATATAATTACACGAGCTGGCAACCATAAAGGAAACGGTGCTGGATGCGGATTATTTTTGCCATTTTCAGGCACACCGCGCCATATAGATGTCAACTTTGCATCACAGGATCTCAATTCTTTGCCAATTAATTTGTTTTCTATAGGCTTATACAGCCAATAAATACGCTCTTCTACTTGCCAAAACCGCCAACCCCTTATGTTTCCTGCGATCATTCTATCCCAAATAATTTCCTGCTTTACCGTCCATTCAGTTTTACGCAACCAGTCCATCGGATGATACATGTTGCCTCTCTCCCATCGGATTTTGTGATTGTAGAAAAAAGAACCTCCTGGCGCGGTTATACGGTAAATCTCATTTAGCACATCTACTTGGTGCTGCTGATACTCAGGTTCTGGCACAGCATCTTTGTAGACATCATAAACCACGTTTTTGACAAGCCAACCTTTATGCTTTTCTTGTTTGTTATAGGGCGGTGAAGTAATGCCAACATTGACGACATCATTATCTATTTTACCCAGAACGCTAAGGGTATCGCCTTCAATAAGTTTGCCTTCTTCGAGCGTACCTTTTGTAATTTGCTTATTCTCCAGTGAGTTGTCTTTAAGAAGGTGTTGATCAGTAATATTCATTGTGCTGTCTTCTCCAAGTGTTCGAACACACCTCTTGTTATGTACGGTTTTGCTTCGAGGAGTTGCTGTTTAGAAGCGGTATAAATTGTATCGAAACTCTCTACGTCCTTGTAATGTATAAATGAAAAATCGGCACTTCGCAGGTATTCACCTATTCTATCACCATTAGGAAATCTGCGTTCAAGTTGTGCTTGTAATCGAGATGTAAAACTTCGTTCGTTAAAACTAAACCCGAATATGTAAATGAGGCGTCCATTAACAAAACCAGCAACCAACATGTTGGGGCTTTCTTCTTTATGCCTTTCGAGCTTTTGCCAGCTGTAATCTGTGAAATTACCGCCACCATTCAATTTAGTGGGAGACTTAGTAATAGAATCTGTCCGATAATTGCGAGGTTTTATTTCGCAGTGTTCGACTTCTCCTGTAAGTGTATTATGTCTAAAACCGTTATAACCTAACTTTTCTGAGCTAGGTTCGTACCCAGCTACTACAGCTACAACTAACTCGCGCATAGTAGAAGAATTCAAATCATTGTAATATTTCGTAAGTAATTCTAAAAGCATCGCAACCAGACTGTCTTTAGATTTACTGATTAGATTGGCGCTGATTTCGGTGTGTTCTTTTGTAGTATAATCTTCGATAAGTTGTAAAAGATCCTTGTTCATACAATAATCACTTCATATTGCTTCTCAATCTCGGTTAGTTTTGGCAATACCTTTGTTGTGTCTCCAACGATAATGTTATTGGAAATGTGTCTATCTTCAGATTGTGCCTGTTATTTCATTTCGTTTTGTACGTGCAATTTATCAATCAAACTCGTTTTCAAATTGAACGTATATTCTTTTTAGTAGATACAGTCCAAATATCAGTTACTGTTCTTTGGCACTTGTTCAATAATACGGTCAGCAAGTTTTGAAAAAGGTAAACTTTGGAGGTAAACGGTGCCAGTACCTTGTAGGGTCGCGAGGAAAAGCCCTTCACCACCGAAGAACATTGACTTTAAACCTTTGACCATTTCAATGTCATAATCAATGCCAGACGTGAATGCCACAAGGCAGCCAGTATCAATACGGAGTGTATCGTTGACGAGTTCTTTTTTGATGACTGACCCGCCAGCATGCACAAAAGCCATTCCATCGCCGCGTAGGAGTTGGAGGATAAAACCCTCACCACCGAAAAAGCCTCTTCCCAATTTTCGTGAAAAGGCAATACTTAGTTCGGTACCCAAAGCGGCGCACAGGAAGGCATCCTTTTGGCAAGTCAGTTCTCCACCCATTTCAGCAAGATCAATAGGAATAATATGGCCGGGATAGGGAGCAGCGAAAGCAACCCGCCTTTTGTTACTACCCGTATTGGTAAAATGAGTCATAAACAGTGATTCACCAGTGAGTGCCCGCTTGCCAGCACTAAAAAGTTTGCCCATTAAACCCTCGTCACCACCAGATCCATCACCCATCTTTGCCTCATAGGTAATGTCGTCCTCCATCCAGTTCATCGCCCCTGCCTCCGCGACGATCGTCTCACCCATGTCAAGTTCAACCTCAACGACTTGCATATCGTTGCCAAAAATTTCGTAATCTACTTCGTGGCTTTGCATTTTTGTTCCTCTCTAAGATTTTGATTAAATAGTGATGCTGCAGCTGAAGAAAGTCCTATTACCACGCTGTGTAATATTTATCTCTATTTCTTGAAAATGATAGCAGATTTGGCAAAAACTCTCAAGGAAAATGCAGATTAAATCATTCTTTCCAAACTGGATCAAAAAGGTATCGTGTGGAATTTCTCTACACTAATTTCCATTCTTTTCTGCTGGTGTTACAGAAATTTTTGCCTGAAAGGCGTTGACGTTCCCTTTGCCACTGAACCAAGTACCCGTAGCACCCAACTGAAAAACTTTGCCCTCGTCAAAAGGATATCGTATTATACCTCTCTGCCCGGATGGTATGTCCCACACAGAGGTAAGGGATTGGGTAGGAATCCCTTTTGTAGGCAATTCGGTATCGCCATGAAACAGATCGAAAGACCCGCCGGATTTAGCATTTCCCATCCGAATATCGATTAGAAGCATACCACCATCTTCAAATGCTGTGGCATCAATCGTAATAACATTGTAGTCTTGGTCACCGTACTTTGGGGCGCGAAGAATGTGCAATACCTCTTGCTCAGGATGTTCTTCATTGAGAGTTACATTTGCTCCAGTCAATAGAGACTCTGAGTTGTCTTCACCGAACCCAGGAAATTTCGCATCTAAACAATCCTCAAGAAACTTAAGGTACCCCTCCGCTTCCGGGATACTTTTTTCTAAACAGTCATCTAAGAAATCATTAAGCGGAAGTTTCCCCATCACATCAAATTCTGGGGAAATAACCAAACAATCTACTGGCGAACCTTCTGTCCATCCGTTCATGATGGCTTGTACCAAAGGATATGTTGTGTTAAATGTTTTTCCTTCTCGTTCGTGCCTTTTAGCTATTGGCTCCTGTAAACTGGGAGTACGACCTAATTCGGCATTAGTTACCCACGTATTGATGAAGTTTTCATTTAGGAATTCAATAATTTGATCATCAGAGAGGACACCTGCCCTCAAGATTTTACCACTCCCTCAGCAAGATTCATCAACCAAAGGCCCGTTTATTGAGATAACATGAATGAGATTAATCTGTTTCTCTGCTATCTCCGCTGCTTGATCTGGCAGTACCCAGTTAATTTTTTCCGACTTGTAGAAACACAATATCAATGAACGTTCCGCCGCTTCCTGGGTAATTGACATGGCAAATTCGACATCATCAGGTTGTTTACCCGCACAGAGTTCTATTTGAGGGCAGAAACCGATGTCCGTACAGCCTATAGTATCCCAACCGACATCGAAATTCAGTGTCGTTTTAGGCACGTGCATCTGAAAACGGACGATTTTCTCTTTCATTCGGTCAATGACGAGGTGTCCAGCAAACTGGGAAGGTGTGAACCAACCACCCTTTAAAGCAAATTCCGCATGAATGCGAAACACGATGTCAGCCAATTCATCATTATAAGCGCGCAGGCATGCCCATAGACCTTGTGAGTCTTCTGCATCCATTTCCAGACGTGGATCAGGATGAAGTTGCCGTAACAATGTGAGAACATCTTCTTTTTCAATTTGCCAACATTCACCTAACGAGACCGGTTCCGATGGGAGAAATGCTTGGAAAACAGATGCAGGATACTGCTTCTGTGGTTCAACAACTCGCATGTTTGCTAATTCGTCCCACTCTACATGGAAGTTGTACTGCGTGTATTCAATCGGCGCGATGAACCCTTTGACGTTGACTTCTGCATCACCGTCAAGATTAAGCGTGATTTTATTTGGTGTCTTTTTCATTTTGATTTTCCTCTACAAAAATACTTGCCAGAAATGCGTTGGTACACATTTCCCCTTCGTCCCAATATCCTGAAGCACCTAACCTGAAAACTTGGCCTCGGTCAAATTGATGTATAATCTGCCTTTCATCACCGGGTTCCCCCCAAGTCGAGGCAAGGGCATCTTTCGGTTCTTCTTCATCTATTGAAAGTTTGCCATCCTCATCAAACAGGTAAAATTCACCTTCACCACTTTCCCTACCGATTTTAATATCAATGGTGAGTGTCCCGCCGTTTTCAAAAGATGTGACATCAATCACGACAACAGTGTAATCTAAATACCCTACAGTGGGTGTCCGAAAAACGTCCAGCACCTCTTCTGAAGGGTGATCACGGGTGAGAACAATGTTCCCCAATCCAGGCTCTTTTCCCGCCAATGCATCCTTGAGAAATATTTGGTAATATGCCATTGGTGAGAGGACTCCAGGTCCCGCGTTGACCTCAAGCTCACAAACCTGTTTTTTACCAATCAGTTCAAAATCGGGTGATATGATGTAGCTATCTACTGGCGACCCTTTTTTGGATCCGGCCTTTTGTCCCTTAATGATGGCTTGTGCCAAAGGATGAGTTGTATCAAACGGATCGCCTTCGCGTTCGCGTTTTTTGGCAATGGGTTCGCGCAAACGACGGACACGTCCCAATTCAGAGTTGGGTACCCAGGTGTTGATAAAATGTTCATTCAAGAATTCGATAATTGCGTCTTTAGAAAGGACACCTGTCCTCAAACCTTTGCCACTCGCTCAGCAGGACTCATCAAAGAGTGGTCCATCTAATGTGATCGCGTGGATCGGTTTCTGCTGTGCCGGTGCCATTTCCAACGCCTCCTCCAGCGATACCCAATTGATCTGCTGAAGTTTGTAGAAACACGACATCAGTGCGTGTTCAGCTTCTTCTTGTGTGATTGACGCTGTGAATGCGACATCACGAGGGTATGTGCCCGTGCAGAGTTCCATTTGAGGACAATAACCGATATCGGATCCCACTGTATCCCAATAAGCATCAAAGTTCAGCGTCCCATTAGGCACATGCATCTGAAAGAATATGATTTCTTTTTTGATTCGGTCAATGATGAGATAACCAGAAAACTGGGAAGGCGTGAACCTGCCACCTTCTATGACAAGTTCTGCATGAATGCGAAACACAACCTCAGCAATTTCATCGTTGTAGGCACGCAGACATGCCCACAAGCCAAGAGAATCCCCGTTATTGATGTCCAAATCCAATCTCGGATTCGGGTGAAGCTGCCTCAGTAATTCCAGAACATCTTCCTCAATTTCCCAGCATTCACGGACTGAAACCGGTTCCGATGGCAAAAATGCTTGAAAAACGGAAGCAGTATACTGCTTCTCCGGTTCAGCGACGCTTAAATTCGCCAAGGCATCCCACTCCACATGGTGGTTGTATTGCGTGTATTCAATCGGAGCGATGAAGCCTTTAACGGGCACTTCTGCGTCACCGTTAAGATTAAGCGTAATTTTGTCTGGTATAATACTCATTTTAATTCTCCTCTATAGAAATTTTTATTCACTTATACACATTTTCGGATGCAGTTTGCAGGCTATTACGGAGAAGTAAAACCAATGCTAAAGATAATTCTATTGAGTAGAGCACAAGCAAAACCCGGCAGACGATATAAACTCTCAGTAACGTTCATCAACTGGTCCTTCATAAAACTAAATAACCCTACACCATTTCCATTTAACCCTTGACATCAAAACAAATTACTGATATTATATATCAAAAACAGTAAAGGCTAAAGATGAAAAAAAATACCCCCAAATCTTTCCGAGTTTTCTCCTTTCTTTTGTTCACAATCACACTTCTTTTGCAAATCGTATATTTAAATTCCGCTTTCGCAGTAGACTTTATCAAATTGGAACGTGAATTTTCAGGTAAAGGTTCGTCTCAAGGTGCTTTTAGCAAAGATATTCACCTTGCATTCAAACAGAATATCTATGTTAGCGATACAGAAAACCGACTCATCCAGAAACTTTCCCCGACAGGAGAATTTCTCTTGCAAATCCCCGCAAACCCAGAATCTTCCGATAATATCCTGCGAAAACCGGGACACCTCGCTGTAGATGACCTGGGAAATATCTATGTCGCCGACGTAACCGCACACCACATTGCCAAAACTGCCGACCCTAAAATCTATATCTTTGCGCCATGTGTCCACAAATTTAGTGCAATAGGTGAATTGTTACATACTTATTTCGTTGACCCTGTAGACGAAAAGCCCGGTGTGGTTTTACCTGCCAAACTTATTATTGATGAAAATGGTAAAACGGCATTCGGAATCCAACCGACTGGACATGACCGTGCCCTCCGCGTCGCTGTCAACGCGCAAAACCAACTCTATGTCTTGGACGCAAAACGCGGACGGATTCATAAATTTGCTGCCGATGGCAAAAAATTGTTAACTTTTGGTCGGTATGGCGCAGGTGATGGTGAATTTGATAGAGATGCCGCTGATATTGCGATTGATCCTCGCGGAAACATTTTTGTTGCAGACACAGGTAATCATCGCATTGTAAAATTTAATAGTGATGGTAAATTTGTCCGTAGTTTCGGCAAAAAAGGACGAGACAACGGTGAGTTTGTTCAACCGATGGCACTTGTCACACTGCAGACAGGTGAGATTTTAGTCAAGGACGCAAGCCGATTCCGTAGGAAAGTCGGCGGATTGCCTGAAGTTATCGCGCTCTCACCGACATTAACGCAACTCACTGAAAGCACACCCGGTCAAGCGGAACTTGCCGATACGATTAAGAATGCAACCCGTCCGCAATACGGTCCGTTTGCACAAAACCCACTTGCAGCGGTTGATACAGCGTCTCTGAACCGTCGTTTGCGGCTGCTTGAAGAGGCAGAGTATCGCCGGTATTTTGACGACAATGATTATGACGATGAGAATGATAAAGAACTCGCTGAAGAACTTAAACGAACAGACATACGCCTGACACTGTTTCATAACGTCATCTCACGTATTCAGAAATTTGATAACAATGGCAGATATATCGGACGAATTATTTATGAAACAGATCATCTGAGTGAACAGAAGCACGACCTTACTTTTCTTGATTTTGACCCATCAGGCTATCTCTATCTGCGAGATACCAGCGATTTCACTATTGCACAATATTCTGTCACCGGGTTTACCGTAAAGTCTTCTCACATGAACGGCTTTTATAGTACCCGCGCCGCTAATTTTAGCAACAAATATCTGGAAGATTATGAGGATATTGATTTTTCAACTGATGTTGAAGATAAACTCAACCAATTGGAACTCAAAAATCTATTCGGATGGACGTATAGCCTCTCTGAAAGGTGGCATTTAACTTTCCTTGATGAACTAACATACAGTGAACAAGACGAGCGATATACCACTCCAGCCAAAATAGAGGATAGTTTCGATTTTGAGACACAGGCATTAGAGAATGCATTCGCCGTGAATCTGAAGTATATCACCAATCCAAATCCGTATCGGTATAAGGAGTTGAATCTATCCATTGGACGTGTTGATGGCACCTCTGATCTGACACAGGATGCCCTTTTTCCGGATCTAAATAAACAGCATAGGGTAGATTCTGGCGATGCAAAATCTACGGTGATAGAGCTTAATTGGGACATCTGGTCACGGACAAATCTCTGGCTGCGCTACGCCGATCTCAATCCTGCAGAAACAAGCCGCAATTTTATCCGTAGGTTCTACGATGTTTCTGGGGACCTCTATGAGGTATTTGGAAGCCGCAATCAGGCACGACAGTTTCTGGGTGAGTTTACAATAAAGTTTTGATGGGACCGTGTAGATATGGAATTTCGATCACTTTATCCTGAAGAATTAGAGGCATGGCTTGACCATGTTACACACGTTTTTTCAGCAAGTCGTCAATATTTTTCCAACCATTGGCATAATGATCCGTGGAAAGATGTCCAAGGTATTCGCGTCGCTGTGGATGAAGGCACAATTGTCAGCACGGTGCGTGTTTTTATACGAAAGATGTTCTTTCACGGTGAACCTATTTCTGTTGGTGGAATCGGTGAGGTTAGCACCCGCCCTGAATATCAAAAACGTGGACTTGCTACGCAACTTCTCAAAGATTCAATCCAGTTCATGAAAGACCGCGAAATTGCTATCTCCATGCTCCACGGAAGCCAACGTATCTATTCAGTAGAGGGATGGGAAAGTGTTCCACGTTATTATGCCAAGAAAACCTTTCTCGGTAGCAAACAGCAGGCGTGGTATATCCGTCCAGCCAATTTTCAAGATACAGATGAAGTTGCGCAGTTTGCTTCCCTCTACGACACCTATTCCCGCAAATTCAACGGCACTTTTGTTAGAGATGACATGGCATATTGGACAGACTGGGTGAAGACCGAATCACCGCAGGCTTGGGTTGCTGAACGGGATGGTGTGATTGAAGGTTATGTCTCCGTTAGAAGTCGGAATGGACAACTGGGTGTTAAAGAGTTTACAGTGTCAGAGGAATTATTTGTACAAAACAGTGCTGCAGATTTTTTTGAAGTCGTGTTATCTGATATTATCGCACAGATGGGTAAGGAAAGCCTTGTCGTAGAGTATCCCGCGCCGATTGCTGATGGATTCAATGCCCCGAAAGTTGAGTCTTATGGCAGTACAATGTATCGTGTTATTCAACCTGCTGCGTTCCCGCGAAAAATGAGGCAAGAACTTTCTGATACGCTCCCGGACCTCCTTCATAGCCAATCGGAAACGTTAACACAAAACATCAAATCACACCACATCTTTTGGCCGACTGATGGGTTTTAGTGGCTATTTTCTGAAACTATGGTGATTTATAAAAATGAATATACACTTTCACATATCGGTAGGCGAGGTTTCCCAACCTCGCCGATGCAAAGTGTATAATAATTCTGAAATCTACCATAAATGTAAAAGGAGTACAGAATGGCACACAACAAAAAATTTTCGCTGTATTTCATAAGTTTGGCACTTCTCTTATTTTTTGGAATTGCTGCGGCACATACGCAGAGTCCACAGCAAATTGCCAGAAAAGCGTTGGCTTCTACGGTGCTTTTGGTCATGGAAGATGCCAACGGTCAACCACTTTCACTTGGTAGCGGATTCTTTGTCCACAGTGGTCAGGTTGCAACAAACCTTCATGTTGTTAAAGGTGCTTCACGAGGTTACGCAAAACTGGTAGGTCAGAAAACGAAGTACGATATTGAAGGCATCACAGCAGTTGATGCGGAACGCGATCTGGTTATCCTAAAAATTTCAGTGCCTCGGGCACAGGCAATTTCGCTTGGCGATAGTGATACTGTCCAAGTTGGCACGTCTATTTATGCCGTAGGCAACCCACGGGGATTGGAAGGCACATTCTCGCAAGGAATTATCAGTAGCATTAGAAAAGTTGGAACGGATAAGATTTTGCAACTCACCGCCCCGATCTCTCCAGGGAGCAGTGGCGGACCCGTACTAAACGACAAAGGAAAAGTTATCGGTGTTTCTGTTGCAACCTTCCGTGGTGGGCAAAACCTCAATTTCGCTATTCCATCAAACTATCTTAAAAAATTAATGGAACAAATAGTACCTGTGAAACCGTTGAAAAGCGAAACTGCCAAATCAAAACGATCTATATTTGATGATCTTGGTGGACGAAGTGCTGAAGGGGTGGAAGCGGTTTCTTTTGCATGGAATCAAAATGAAAATCACTCTAAGATTGGTCTTTACCATTATCTTTATACGGGTTATACGTTTTCACTGCGAAATCAGCTCCGAGAAAGTGTAAAGAACGTTGTTTACGTTGTAATTTTCTACGACAAACAAGGCAATCCAATTGATTCAGAAATTATGTTGTTTGACAGAGTAATACTTCCCGGGTTAGCCAAACGGGTAACGGATCAGAAAGTAAGTGACAAGAGCGTAAAAGAAATATCAACCAATTATCAAAATCTAGGCGGTAAGCTAGTCATAACAGAAACAAGAGTAAAATTTAGAATTCTTGATTTTGAGATTGTGGAATAATAGAGATTGACAATGGTTTTTTATAAATATGTTTCTGAAAAACGAATTGATATTTTGCAAAATCGCCTAATTCGATTCACGCAACCGCTTGCATTGAACGATCCTTTTGAAGCGAACCCACATTTTTATAAACTTGGATCAAAAGAAGAGTTCGCTAAAAACTATGCGGAGGCAATTAGAAGGTTTCCCATCCGTGTTTGGATTGACTATTGTAAGGCGATAGGAAACGATCCGGGCCGGTTTACATTAGCAAACAAAGTTCAGAACGATCCTGACTACGCTGAATGGTTATATAAAAATCTCCATAAGAAAAACCCGGAAGACCTTCTGCCTAACTTACAGGAAAGGTTTTACAAACTGCACAACGAGTTTGGTATTCTATCTCTCTCTGAAACACCTGATAATCTACTCATGTGGGCGCACTATGCTGCAGGACATACAGGTTTTGTTCTTGTATTAGACGGTTCCCATGATTTTTTCAAAGGAGCCGTTTTTTTACCAGGATTGGCCAAACCTGAACGTGTTGAATATAGTTCAGAACGTCATCGTATGACAGCAGAAGAAACGAGTGAAGAAACAGCTATGCGAGATATATTTTTCATTAAAGGTTCTGACTGGGAATATGAGAAAGAGTGGCGATATCTGAAGAATTTGAATAATGCCGACCAGAAAATCACAGATGTTAATGCTCATGATGTGCACCTCTTCGAGTTGCCTTCAAAATGTATAAAAGGTGTTATTCTGGGGTGTTATAGTTCTGAAAATTTGAAGGAAAAAATCTCTGCTATAAAACGCGATAAAACTGAATTCAATCACTTGCGAATCCAGCAAACTCGTGCATCTGAAACGGAGTATCGTTTGGAGATAAAGGAAATAGAAACTTAACTTCCCAGGGATGTCCAATATGAAGGAATTTGCTTTGGTAAATGTATTGATCATGCTGATGAATGCAATTGTCCAATGAAGAAATTCTTCATAAATTACTCGTTTGTCTAATCAAGACTCGTTGTCTGATAGACCTTGCCATATCCAATTGATAAGAAATTTCAGTAGCCAATAACATAGATACAATATTCCATACGTCATCCATATGCCTACTAATCCCCCAACTACTCCTAAGAGAAAATAAGGAATTTTGAGGACCGGGTATTCTGCTCCACCATGAATTTCATATACAACAAATCCCCCAACTATCCCACTAATAACAGAGAGAATAACCGAAAGTCTAAAGATTCCCTTTCTCCAGTTCAGGGACTTAAACTTGCTCCAAAAATTGGACATTTTTACCTCTTTTATCTGTAACAAAGCGGGCAGCATCTCAAGATACCCCCTCGCGAGGAAAAGGCATATCTATCACGATGTCATTCCCTAATGCGCGCGCTGCATAACCAAGCACCGCCCGAATGCTCTCTTCAGTTAGTATTGGATAAGATTCAATAATCTCCTCGTTTGTCATACCGTTTGCCAACAATCCCAGGACCTGCTCGACGCTTATGCGTGTGCCTTCAATTACCGGTTTTCCGCCAAGGATTCCCGGATTAGCGATTATTCTAACCATAATTATTTTCCTCCATCATAAAATTTATTTTCCTACACATATTTTACCAAAATCTTCGGATTATATCAAATCGTTTATTTTTAGAAGAGTGGGCGTGTTTATAGTAAAATCTACTATAAATGACCTTACATTTTTCCGCTTCATGTGCTATGATATAGAAGGTCTACGCAATAAGTTAGAAAGAATATATTATGTGAATCAGGACAATTGATATAATGAAAACTCAAAGAATATTGATCCTGTTTTTAGGAATTGTCGTTGCTGGCGTTCTGTTAACGTTTTCAACGTGGCACCAATGGAACGACAATCAAAAAACAATACTGGAACGCATGAGACCGATTCCGCCAATGGCGACATATTCCCAGGGTGCGTCAATAGGGTATATTGCTTTTGACCCGAAAAATCCAGAACTGATTGCTGCTGACTCAGGTAGCATCTTATCTGCTGACTCAGATTACATCGTAAGGGTTTGGAACTTAAACAATCAGGAAACTCCGAAGTTAACGCTGAAAACTCATAAAGAGCAAAATGAGTCTACCTTCATGGATGGTTTAGGTTTTTCTCCGACAGATAATTGGATTGCAACTAAGACATTTAAGACGCTTGAAATTTGGGATAGCACTTCAGGTAGTAAAATTAATACACTACACACAACATCTTCAAACTTCGCAATTTCACCAGTAGACAATAAAATAGCTTTGGATTATAGAGGCTTAACAATATGGGATTTCAACGACCCCAAAAACATAACGGGTAAAATTCTGTTACCACCCTTGATGGATTGGGAAGCAATATCCCTCGGATTAGAAAGAATAACTTACTATCCTAAAGAAAATAGAAATCTTTACAATAAACTTAGAAGGTATAGGAATGCCTTTGGAAGTGATAATTATAAAGCAATTGACTTTTCTCACGATGGAAAATGGCTTGCAGCCGGAGGAAAAAGACTTAACGAAAACAGAGAATGGAAACAGATAGTAAAAGTCTGGGATCTGCAAAAACATCAACTGTACAAAATTATTGATAGAGATGATCCAAAAATACAGGAACCCAAAGAAAAAAAAGAAAAAGTTCCAGCAAACATATCCTCTACTTCAAACAATGTCCGAACAATCAAGTTTTCACCTGATAATCGTTTTATCGGACTTACGGCTGACAATGGATTGACTATATGGTCATTACCTGAATGGAAAATATACTATGAAGTCATTGATCAACGTATGAAGGATATGGCATTTTCACCAAATGGTAAGGTATATGCGATGACAGATGGGAATAAGGTAACACTTTGGTTAATAGATAGTTTAACACCAATTGCCTTACTGAAAGATAAAGAATTTATGTCTATTGTAAATGTGCTGGAATTTTCGCCTAATGGTAAGTATCTTGCCGCAGGTGGATGGTCTGGTATTTTGTGGATTTGGGATGTAAGTGAGTTCTATGAAAATTAAAAGTCTCCTACTTTGGTCCATCTTCATTATCGTTGTCGGCGTAATCTTAGGTCTTTCAACGTGGAATCAGTGGAATGACAATCAAGGAACTACTCTGAAACGCATGAGGCCGATTCCGCCGATTGCTGCGTTTCACCATGGTGCCAGGATAAGTGACATTGTATTTTCTCCTGCGGATCAGGATATCATAGCAACAGCAGGAGATGATAATTACATTAGAATTTGGAACAGAAACAAACCAGATAATCCAACTGAAATCCAATTCGGTCAAGAAGAGCGTCTCTTTTCATTAGAATATCTGAAAAAAGGTAATTTCTTGTTATGTAAAGGATTACATGGGAAAACGAGTCTGTGGAATGCGTTATCGAATGAAATGATATATTTGCCTGAGAAAAAAATCCAATGGGATACTGCCATTTCTCCATCTGCGGATAAAATGGCAACTGTCCATTCAGAGCGACTTGTTTTGTGGAACATTGAAAATCCGAATGAACCATCCATTATAACCGAGATTACAGAGGTGCACCATACCAAATATCACAATTCCTTCCAATGTGCAGACTTTTCACCCAACGGAGATAGACTTGCTATAGGATATGGAAACGGAGATATTAGGATTTGGGATTTAGAACAACAGCAATTTATCAAGACTCTCTCAGTTCCCGCAGATAGCCATGCACACTTAAAGGAAATCAAATTTATGCCTGGTGGAAGATGGATTGTAGCACTTGAACACGTTAGTTTGTCATTATGGGATGTCCAACATAATCGACGTATGAAGTTATTGGAGGATACCCGCATAGGTTTTCTGAGAGATGTAAAGTTTTCTCTGAATGGTAAGTATATCGGAATCAATACCTATGAAGGGAAAGGTAGATATATTATATGGAGTCTTCCGGAGGCGTTGATTTACCATCAGGTGAGTGAAGACCCTATCAGTCGTATTGCTATTTCTCCCGATGGAGCGATTCTTGCTGTTTCTAATCCTGGAGAGGTTACTCTGTTTTCTAATGAAACATTATCTCCACTTGTCATTCTGAAAGGTGCAGGAATCTTTGGTGGCGCGCATGAAATTACATTTTCTCCTGATGGCACGATGCTTGCTGGTGGAGGTTACGGAGGTATTATTCGTCTTTGGGATGTGAGGAAACTAAATGAACGCTAAAAAAATGTCCTTGTTGCTCTTAGCGATTATAGTTGCTGGAGTTCTGTTAGCGTTTTCAACGTGGCACCGGTGGAACGACAATCAAAAAACTCTTTTGGAACGAACAGAACCGATTCTACCGATTACAGAGTTAATCATGGTACACGGATTCAGGCTATTGCTTTTTCGAGAGTGTTAAACTATGAATGATTGATATGCACAAAAAAAATCGCATCACGAGAATTCATAATTAAGGAGAAGGCTCCAGAACCAAATAAAAAACCGTAGAATATACAAGAAAGGAGAACAGATGTCCAAAAGAATCGCAATCTTCCCAGCAAGTTTCGACCCGATCACGCTCGGTCATGCGGATTTGATTGATCGGGTTTGCAAACTTGACGTTTTTGATGAACTTGTTGTCGTTATCGGTGTGAACCCGGCAAAGCAGGAGCGGTTCACGATTGAAGAACGTATCCAGATGCTTGAAGAGGTGATCAAACCCTACCCGAAAGCCACTATTGCGGGGGATGCGGGATTGATGGTGCATTACGCGCAAGCACGTGGGGCATGTTCCATCATTCGCGGACTACGCGAAATCTCCGATTTTGAATGGGAATTCAAAATGGCACGCATGAATCAGCAGATCGCCCCAGAAATTGACACACTTTTTATGGTCGCAAATAAACAATATGCCCATATCAGCTCAACGCTCGTGATGGAGGTTGTGGAGATGGGGCAAGGCAAATTAAGTGAGGAGAAGTTGTTAGAAATGGTGCCGCCGATTGTTGTTGAATTTATCAAACAGAAATTTCCTGTACAATAATTTGCAGGCACGATGAAACCACGCTTGCAATATAGAGTGCTAAAACCGATTATCTAAACTCAAGCTCACATTGAAACCAGGCGAATTTATACCAGATCCATGTTGACGATACCGCTGATTGAGCAGGTTTTCAAGCGATAACGTCAAACGCGTGTAGTTAAAGAGTTTTACGCCACCGCGCACGTTGAGTGTCCACCATGCTGGTGTGCCAGCGTCTACTGCAGCGCCGTTGTCATCAAATTCAACTTCCGCGGGTTCACGCGTTGATCCTTGTATCCGTGGGTCGCGTATGTCGCTCCGATTCAGTCGCCTCTGCTCCGCAGCACCCCGCACAAATAGCGTTGCCCAATACTGCGTATTTACCGGTTCCCACTGAATTCCAACGACTCCGTTCAAAGGTGGTTCTCTACGGGTGCGTGCTTCCCAAGGCTTATCTGGATCGGGGGCTTCGCCAGCAATCTTGAGGACTTCTCCACGCAGCAATGCGGCATTACCATAGACCGACAACGCAGAATCAATTGGAACAACTGCAGCCAACTCTATTCCCTGAAACTGTGCTTCATCAACGTTATCAAATACCAGCACGTCAATCCCCTCGTATTCCTCAATCAGCTCTTGATGGAGTTGAGGAATTTCACCATCTTTGTACGCTTCTTGGACAGGCCTACGTGTAACTAAACCGTTGACTCGGCTATGGAACAACGTTAGCGCACCACTAAAATGGGCATGTTTCGCCTTGAGCCCGCCTTCAACTGTCCACGAAATCTCCGCTTCAAGATCAGGACTCGGTGCCGTAACGCCCTCATTCGTAACCTCTACTGCTGTTGTATCATTCAACGATGGTGCGCGAAACGCTGTCGCAATACTGCTCACAAAGTTTAGGTAATCTGTCAATCCGACAACCACCCCAGCACTTCCAGTCAAACTACTGTCCGATTCATTGAATTCATCAAACGCCTCAGATCGTAAGGAAAGGTCGGCATTGGTTTGATAAAACGTGGCGCGGCCACCGAGTGTGAGTTCAACCCGTTCATGTATAGTTATTTCATCTTGTAGAAACAGACTCGCATCCCAAAATTGAGAACCGTTGATAAACCGCCCAAGGTTTTCGTCAACATCTTCTTTACCTGTCTCAAGATCAGTTTTAACAGTACGGCTTTGCAACATATCTAAGTAGAATTCAGCACCGCCGACAATACGTTGCCTAGGCAGGACGCTACTAACCGCTTGCGCGCTCAAACCTATAGTATTAACGGTATCATATCGCTGTCTGCGTGAAATGTCATCAAGTTTGACTTCACTACGCCCCTCTTTTTGCCGGTGAAAAGAACCTGTGAATCTGTATAGGTCAATACTGGATATCTCAGGATTTGCCACATAGTTAACGTATACAAGGTCCCGATTTTGCGGTTCAAAAAAGAATTCATCAAACTCCTGCGGCGCGATTTTATCATACCGCGGTGTTCGCGGTTGTCGCCACATCTGGTAAGCAATGTTGATTGTTCTGCTTTCGTCAATCAGATAAGCAACCTTTGCATCAACATCAAAAGCGTTCCAACCCAGCGGTCCCTCGTTGTCAATGAGCCATCTATCAGGAATATCATCTTTTGACAATGCACCAACTTCATCATATTCATAGAGTTTCACGCCGCTTGGCATCTCACTTACAATCTCAAACTTCCGATTTTTGTAATGAAGATCGTATCCGCTACCGGGATTCAAGTCTCCATAGTATCGCACACCGCCCCCGACACTGAATCCAAACCGACCTTGACTCCCTACTATCTCCAACCGACCAAGACGTTCCTGTGTAGCAGTCGTGTATCGAGCAAGGAGTCGTGGGTGTATCTCCCAGTTTTCCTGTGATGAATTGAGCGGAACGGCTTTTGTAAATAGGTTAATAACACCTCCCATCGCACCGCTTCCATACAGTGTAGAACTTGAACCGAGTAGCACCTCTGCCCGATCTAAAGTTTCCGGGGCAAGTGTAGCGGTGTACTGATTCGGCCCAGAGCGAAATGTAGAATTGTTGAGGCGGACCCAATCAACTTGGACCAACGTTTGGTAGCCGGTCAAGCCGCGGAGTAATGGAGATCCCTGTCCGACTGTTGTCTGTTGTCCCCAAACACCTACTACATCTTGAAGCAAATTTGGTGTAATGTCTGCACCGGTTTGCTCCAACTGCTTTAAATTAACAACGGCTATAGCGTTGGGTGTTTTGAAAGGTTCTTTCTCTGCGCGGGTAGCTGTCACCGTTATCTCTTGCATTTCTACAACATTTTTGTCTTTATATTCTTTAGCTTTTATTTTTGCACTCGCGTGTGGAATCCAACTTACAAAAAGTCCGAGACAAAATACAAGAAAAAAATGAAATGATTTCTGCATGCTACTATTCTCCATTCAATATCGTTGTTCTTATGTGTTATGTCCGAGATTTCAGTATTTTAAACTATATGCAAATTCTATGCCATACAGAATTCTAACATAAACCGATATTACAATCAATTTTTGACAGAATTTGGACTATAGTGTTCATTTTTTGAACAGTTGACAAATTGTAAGAACAAATTTCTATATTATGCCCAACAGAATTAATTTCTTGCATTTTGTCACAGGGCGTGGTAACTTAAAACAAAAAGAATCGAACGAGGAAATACATGGCGAAACAGAAATTAAATTTTGGATTCATCGGATGTGGTGGCAACTCACGTGGACATGGACGTAGTGTTTCAGGTGTGGATGACGTTGAGATCGTGGCACTTGCCGACCCAAGCGAAAACGCACTTAATGCTTTCAAAGAGACCGTCGGTTTAGACGATTCAATCCCTGTCTATGCAGACCACGTTGAGATGTTAACCGCTGCAAAACCCGATGCGGTTGTGATTAGTTCACCGCATGGGTTACATTTCGATCATATCATGGCAGCACTTGATGCGGGTTGCCATGTGCATACCGAAAAACCGATGGTGTGTACGGTAGACCACGCTAAACAGGTGATGGCAAAAGTTGAAGAAACCGGCTTGCATTTGATGATCGGCTACCAAAGACACCTGAGCCCTACCTATCAATACTGTCGTAAAGTTGTCCAAAGCGGTGAACTTGGAAAAGTAAACTTTGTCACTGCCCACCAATCTCAAAACTGGTATCGCAATCAACAAGGGAAATGGCGGCAAGACCCATTCCTCGGCGGCGGTGGGCAACTGAACGATTCTGGTAGTCATCTCATTGATATCCTCTTATGGGTGTTGGAGGCAAGTCCTGACACAGTGTTTGCAATGATAGATAACTTAGATATTGAGGTTGATGTCCTCACTGCAATGTCAATCAAATTTGATACAGGTGCGCTGTGTAATATCAGTATTGTTGGACATGCACATGGCGGTGTGCAAGAAGATTTTTCTATTTGGCTGGAAGATGGCGCACTCTTTCTACGCGCAGGGCAACTCTATCGCCAAGGGCAGGGGGGTAAACCGACTCCTGTTGATAATGCTGATCTGCCCAAAGGTGGCAACAAGGATGCCGCCTTTATTGAACTGATCCGTGGTGAACGCACAGAAAATCCAATCGGTGTTGAAAATGGGTTACGTGTCATTCAATTGACCGAAGCTGCATGGCAGTCTGCCGAATTGGGCAAACCTGTCAAGGTTGATCTTAGTTGAGATTACACATTTTAAAGGACAGCAGGTATTGCCCTCACGGAGATACATATTCATTGGAGAATCTAATTGCTTGATGTCCAAAACCTTTGTAAATCCATTGGTAAAAAGTCGTTTTTCTCGGAGATCACATTTCAGGTGGCAGCTGGTGATTCTCTCATCCTGCTCGGTAGGAACGGCGCGGGGAAAACACTGCTTCTGAATATTTTGGCAACCTTAGTTGAACCGACATCAGGCACTGTCTCTATTTCTGGAACAGATGCGTTTTCAAACTTGAAAAAAGTGCGTCCGCATATCGGATATGTCCCCGTCGCTTTTGAAGGATATCCTGAGTTATCTGTTGTTGACTATCTCAAATTTTTCGCTGCTGCATACAAATTAGAGAAACAGGAACGTACCGCTGCAATTGATGCCGTGCTGGAATTAATGGACATTCAGCATCTGCGTGACAACAAAATCGGTGTTTTATCAACGGGAGAACGTCAACGCCTTCTGTTTGCTAAGACATTTCTTCACGAACCAGACTTATGGTTGCTTGATGAACCTTTAGCACCACTTGACTCGCGCGGACAAATTGAGATGATAGAGTTGTTCAACGAACTTCAAGCAATGGGAAAAACACTCGTCATCGCTACCAATCGTCTGGAGGATGTACATAAACTGTGTGATATGAGTCCAAGCATTTCCCAAAAAGATAATCTCGTAGGAATTCTCAATGATGGGCAGTTTGCAGTCCTGAAAACTTTTACGGAGCTACAACAAGAAATTAAAGATGCTGCCAATTCAGAACGTCTTCTGTCGAATTGGCTTGCTGAACTCTACTTGGAGGTTACAAAATCGTAATGTCAGACATCGGACAATTTTTTTATGAAAACGGATACTATTTCGCAAAAGGGGTTTATTCACCTGAAGAGGTCAAATTAATGGAGCACGACTTTGACCGTGTGGTAGATCAGTTGCTCAAAAGCGATGAGAACGTCAATGCGCGTTGGGGTGGTAGATTGATGGATGCCCTTGATGGTGGAGAATCTGTTATTATCCATACCCACAATATACAGAGTTTTTCTGCTGTGTGGATGCAGGCATTCCTGCAAGACAACTTTCTTGATACCGCAGAAGCTATCCTTGGACCAGATATTATGCTCCACCATTCCAAACTTTTCTGCAAACCACCAGAGAAAGGCTCTCCCTTTCCGATGCATCAGGATTGGCAATATTTCCCCTCTGTCAAAGATACGATGATAGCCGCTATCATATATGTATCGGATGCCACAGATGAGATGGGGTGTGTCCGCGTATATCCAGGTTCACATAAGGAACTTGGTAGAACAGGCGGTATGATGGGACGTGGTGATAACGAGGAGATAACGGAAAAATACCCAATTGAAGAGGCAACTGTATTAGAGGCAGAACCGGGAGACGTGCTTTTCTTTAGCTACTTCACACTGCACGGTTCAATGCCGAACCGTTCTAATAAGACGCGAAAAAGTGTGCTTGTCCAAATGCATGCAGGTGACGATCAGATTGAGGGTGAAAATCGGCACACTAACGTGCAATTAGTCCTCCGTGGTTGGAATCATTTTGCAACCCGCTCTTCTGTCGGAAGTATTCGGTAAGGAAGCGATCAGGACATCAAGAACGGTTTCTTTAGACGTGTTAGCAGAGGGATTTAAGATGAAAGATCAAACAATTCTCAGCAAGGAACTTATTAAACAGAGTCTGATAGACAATCGAGAGACCTTGCGAAAATACGGTGTCAAGCGGATCGGTTTGTTCGGATCTTACGTGCGAGGGACAGCGACTGCCGGAAGTGACATTGATTTCATCGTTGAACTCGAAAGATTGACCCTTCGCGACTACATGGGGTTAGCTCTTTTTCTGGAAGACCTGTTTAAGAAAAACGTTGACCTGGTTACTGCAACCTCTATCAAACCGCGTCTAAAGCCTTATATCGAAAAAGAGATAGAATATGTCACGAATCTATAGTTTATATCTTATTCAGTCAAGTTAAAAAGGAGAAATAAATGATAAGAGTCGCAAAAGTTAGTATGGCACATGTCCATGCAGGTGGATATGCACGACAAATTCACGAAAACCCCGAAACCGAACTCGTCGCTATGTGGGACGAGGAAGAATACGGCGGCAAAGCAGCAGCGGAACAATACGAAGTACCGTTTTATACCGATCTTGACGAAATGTTAAGCCGTGCCGATGTTGACGCTGTTGCCGTTGACGCAGTTACATCTGACCATCCACGTGTGATGATCGCCGCTGCTGAAGCAGGCAAACATATCTTCACCGAAAAGGCACTTGCGATTACCGTTGCAGAATGTGACCCAATTATTGAGGCAGTTGAAAAAGCGGGCATAAAGTTCATGATTTCCTTACCTTCGCGTGCCAATTCTGAGATTCTGTTTGCAAAAAAGGCAATTGATGATGGACTTCTCGGTGATATAACATTTGGTAGGGGACGGATTGCCCATTCCGCCGCGCTGGATAGCTGGTTCAGCGGCACAAGTGCTTGGTTTGCAGACCCAGTACGTGCAGGTGGTGGTGCCCTCTTTGATTTAGGGTGTCACCGTGTTGATGTCATACGTTGGTTGATGGGTGAACCGAAAAGCGCAATCGCTAAGATAAACAACTTCACAGGTAATTTCCCAATTGATGATAACAGCGTTTCTGTTGTGGAATTTGCGAACAAAGCGCTCGGTGTAATTGATGTTGCGTGGACGCACCGCTCCGGCCCGAATATGCTTGAGATATACGGCACGGAAGGCTCTTATGCTGCAGGACACGGTGAAATGCATTTCCAAACGCGTAAGCTCTCTGATGAAGAGAAAGAAAAATACATTGAGGATGCACCTGCAGCACCACCGCCACCCCTGCAGCAGTGGATCAATGCTATCCTCCGCGATGAACCGATGACGATCACTATTCAAGATGGACGTAATCTAACAGAATTGATGCAGGCGTTCTATATGTCCTCTGAACAGGGGAAGGCAATAGAATTTCCGCTTTAACCACTACTTGACTCGTCCATAAATTAATGCTAAAATCTTAATCATAAGGAGAATGACATGAAACAAACTTATACCGCACAGATTCAACACAGTGACGAATGGTGGATCGGATGGGTGCGTGAAATCCCCGGCGTGAATTGTCAAGAAAGAACACGGGAAGAACTGTTGGAGACGCTAACAATAACACTACTTGAGGCATTAGAATTAAATGCACAAGAAGCATCCAGCCAGATGGAAAATGAGTATGAGGTAGTGCAAATCGCTGTATGAAACGCAGGCAGTTGATACGACATCTCAAACAACATAGGTGCTATTTGGTTCGTGAAGGCAGAAAACATTCGTGGTGGGGAAATACGGACACGAATGACCGAACTGCCGTTCCGAGACATACTGAAATCAATAATCAACTTGCCAAAAAAATATGTAAGGATTTAGGTATCCCAAACCCATAATATCTTACATACTCGGCGTACCGTTCGACATCAATCCTTCCTCGGTTGGCGCAGAATCATGCTGAATGCTCTACGGGCATTCAGCGTTGATTTGGCGTTTTGTAAACCGCACCGATCAACAATGTCCAATTAATTCTTAATCTACTATGTCCTTGGATGTGCAAAAGATATGAAAGAAAATAAAGACGAGCAGGTTACCAATATATCTAAGGCACGAACTCTGGAGGAGATAGCCGACTATTGGGACACGCATAGCTTGGCTGACCACTGGGATGAAACACATGAAGTCGATTTTGAGGTGCGGATGCAGCGAAAGTGTTGTGTAACGCTTACTCCAGAGATATATGAAAAAATTGAAAAGCAAGCATTGGAACAGGGTATCTTACCAGAAACTTTGGTTAACTTGTGGTTAGCTGAACGCCTTCACGCAACCGAATCATCGTAGGTGATAATTGCCTGGCACAACTATAAGAACAGTAGGAGAACTTTTTATGAACTTAGAACAAGAGCAGTATTTCGTTTATGCTTGGCGATACGAAGGCGATGATACTGCCTGTAAAATTGGCAAATCGTCAGCGGGAAGTTTCTGGGGACGCACTTCGCAGGCCCGGACGAATGACTACCGAGACATTGAAATATTAGGTCTTCAACTTTGTGATTCCGAAGCAGATGCAAAGTCCCAAGAAAAGTATCTACGTGATGAGCGTTTTGAGCGAGTCCGTCCAGATAGGGAATGGGTTTATCTGACTGACGACGTGTGGAATTGGATTGAAACGTCCTGTATGAAAAATCCTCCACAACTCAAAGAATTTGACGTGTATGCCAATTATAGATCAGGAGAAAAAGAAGAAGAGCGTCTCGAGACCGAAAAAGCTCGCCAACGGAAAAACCGTGCTAAAGAGAAACTTGACGCGGGAGAATATGAGGATGCTCTTGAGAGGTTTTACGGGGTGATTGAGCTTAGACCCGATTGGGCGGATGCCTACCTTTATCGCGGAATCGCGCGTTTCAAACTGGAGGGGGGCCGCCGATGCTGTGGTAGTAGACTTTGACGAAGCGATACGACTAAAACCCGATCTGGCTGAAGCCTACCTTTATCGCGGTGAATTTAAAGAGCTTGAAGCACAGTATGATAATGCTATTGCTGACTATGACAAAGCGATTCAACTGAAACCTGATTTGGCCGCAGCCTATGTTGCAAGGGGAGATGTAAAACACACGTATTTAGAGCAGCATGAGGATGCCATTACCGATTATGACGCTGCGATACGTTTGACCCCTGATGATGCGGCGATCTATTTCAAGCGAGGGAAGGCGGAGATAGAACTGGAGCAATATCAAGCGGCTATTTCCGACTTTGATAAAGTTATACGTTCCAATCCCAATTCAGCTCAACCTTATTTTTATCGTGGTGTAGCGAAATTTAACCAAAACTACCGTGAGGAAGCGAAGCAAGATTTTCTCGCTGCATGGCAGCAGACACCTGAGAACGCCCTTGAGTTAAGAAAAAAAATAGATGGTTACCTGGCTTTATATGGTGGTTACGTGTCTTTGTATAACAATATTTGAATTTTATCCGCCCACTAATCCCAATTGAGGAAAACATGCAAGACTATCAACCAATCTCTCTTACCGATTTATGTAATGTTAACGCAGAAATAATCGGTACAAACGCAACGCCAACCTTAGGACCACAAACATTCCACGGACTCCCCTTCCACATCTCCGAAGGTGAAAAATGCTTTTTAGGTTTCGGTGAAGGTGTCCAGACAGAACCCATCCAAATTCCGATCAATGCTACACCGAAACGGGTTATCGTAGCACATCGGCTGCTTGAGTCCCGTATCCATGAAGGCGAACCAATTGGCAAACTGATCGCGAATTATGTTTTTCACTATGCCAATGGCGAAAAGGAGAGCGTGCCAATTCGTGAACGGTTTGAGATTGGAAGTGTGCCGCAGGGATGGGGACAACAAACCTTCATTGCTGTCCCGGATACAAAGGAAAGTTTGCATGCACGCCACCAAGGCCCTTGGGGGGCAGCAGGGAATCGTCAAACAGAGGCGATGCAATGTGTGCCGCGCAACTATTACTTATGGATATGGAAAAATCCCAATCCTGATAAAGAAATTGACTATATCGAAATTCGTCCACAAGAACGTAAGTTTATTGTTGCCGCAATCACACTCGGTTACCTTGACGAAGACCCAATCCCACGACATCCCAACCGCGAAGTAAAAATCACGCTCCCACAAGCAGAAGATGCCGACAAACCTTTTGACATGGAAGTAAATGTCGACCGTGGCACTGCAACCTATCCGTATCCATTGCCAGAAAATCCCCCCGATGCGTTTATCAATGACGATTTCAAGGGATGGGGAGAATTTCAAAATAACAAAAGCAGCCCTGCTTATGCTGAGATATCCGCAACACCATCTGCTACCGTTGAAATCAAAAATCAGGGTGAAACACTTGGCAATGTGAACTGGGGAGAACTCCAAGAAAAAGGCACCGCCCAACCGAATGAACGGGTTAAAGTGGAAGTCATTGACACTGGCAGAAACTGGGTGCATACCACCGTGATAGACGAAGATACCAATAAGCCCGTGCCGTGTCGTATCCATTTCCGTTCCCCGCACGGTGTGCCGTACGCCCCGCATGGACATCACGCGCATGTCAACTCTAACATGGGAACATGGCACATAGACATCGGGGGCGATGTGCGATTAGGACAAATTAGTTATGCCTATATTGATGGCACGTGCCAAGGATGGCTGCCCCGCGGAGATGTCATCGTTGATGTGGCACGTGGTTTTGAATACACGCCTTTGCGGACTACCGTCAACATAAAACCCGGACAACGTGAGTTAACCTTGCGGATAAAGCGGTGGTGCAATATGAATGCTGAACGCTATTTCAGCGGAGATACACACGTTCATTTCCTCTCAACGCAAGGCGCACATACCGAAGCGCAAGGTGAGGACCTTGGCGTTGTCAATCTCCTGCTTTCGCAGTGGGGACATCTCTTTACAAATACAGAGGAATTTATCGGAAGACCCACAGTATCTGCAGATGGCAAGAGTATTGTCTACGCTACGCAGGAAAATCGTCAACATGTGCTCGGTCATTTAACGCTGCTCGGACTAAAGGAACAGGTATCGCCGTGGTGTTCCGATGGACCGGGTGAAGCGGAACTCGGAGGGAACCTGGAGGTCACGCTTTCGCATTGGGCAGATGCGTGTCATGCGCAGGGAGGCACCGTCGTCTTACCGCACATTCCTAATCCGAATTGTGAACCTGCGACACTGATTGCCACTGGGCGCGTGGACGCTGTCGAGTATCTCACAAACGCGATGTATGGGCATATTGAATACTATCGTTATCTCAACTGTGGGTATAAATTGCCGCTTGTCGGCGGCACAGATAAGATGACAGCAGATGTACCTGTAGGTGTCTATAGAACGTACGTCCATATTCCCGAAAATGAGGAATTTAACTATGACAATTGGTGCAAATACATGGGTGCTGGCAATACGTTCCTCAGCGGCGGTCCGATGATTCGCCTTACCGTAAATGGACAACCGATAGGCAGCACTATTAACTTGCCCGGTAACGGCGGCACCGTGGAAGTTGAGGCATCTGCGGATTCTATCTTTCCAATTCATACCTTGCAGATTGTGCAAGCAGGACAAATTGTTGCCTCAACGGAAGAAAACAACGGATCGCACCAGTTACGCCTGATAGCAAATCTAAAAGTGGATAAGCATTCGTGGATTGCTGCACGGTGCGGCGGACCAAACTATGCACAAGCAGTACCACATCATGATGGATGGCGGCGCGGTATCATTGCCCACACGTCTCCGATTTACATAGCGGTCAGTGGCGAGTGGTGGATGTTCGATCCAGAAACGGCAAACTACATGCTAACCTTGATTGAAGGTGGATTGTCCTATATTCAACAATCAGCACGGCATCATGAACCCGGCACGGTAACGCATCATCACGGTGAGGATGATCACTTGGAGTACCTTTCTCGTCCATTCCAAGAAGCACGAAAAGCGATCCACCGTCGGATGCATCAATTGGGCATTCCGCATTAGTTGTATTTGCCATTCGGTTTACGGCACGCGGAGTGTGCCTACTACTTTTAAGGAAATAAAATGCCAAAAGAATTAATAGCGATTGCCCCACGGCAACCCGTTTTAAGAGAATATGAAGACGGCCCCGTCCCCGCGGATAGTGTCCGAGTCCAAGTTGAATTTGGCGCGCCTAAACGCGGCACTGAACTGACAGCATACTACGGATACAACAACCCAAATTTCCCTCTGAGACTTGGGAATATGTGTGTCGGGAAAATCGTTGAAATTGGCGATGATGTGGAAGGCTTTGAGATCGGCGAGCGGGTTGCTAACCACGGACACCTCAAAGAGACGCACACATGGCGCGCGGGGAGTGTCCTCAAGATGCCCGATCACATGACGTGGAAAGAAGCGGTTTGCTATGATCCAGCACACTTCGCAATGTCCGCAATTCGCGATGGAAAAATCCGCGTTGGCGAGCGAGTCGCTGTCTTTGGGCTTGGTGCTATTGGGTTGATGACAGTACAGATGGCGCGGATCGCGGGAGCTGACTTCGTCTCTGCCGTAGACCCGCTTGAAAGACGGCGGAACGTTGCTGAAAAAACTGGAGCGGAGCTTGTTATTGACCCAACTGCCTGCAATGTCGGGGAAGTACTCAAAGAAGCGACCGGCGGGCTTGGCGTTGATGTGGCTGTAGAAACGAGTGCAGTTTACGAAGCACTTGATGATGCCCTTCGCAGCGTCACTTTTGAAGGAACAATCGTCTACGCTGGACGTGCGAAAGAATGCACAGGTGGACTTGACCTCGGGGCTGTCGCGCATGTTAACATTCCGAACATTATCTTTGCGCGTGCCAACAGCGATCCAAATCGTGATCATCCACGTTGGAATTTCCGGCGTATCGTTGATACCTGTTGGAAGTGGCTTGTCGAAGGTCGATTTGACTGTGAAGATGTTGTTGATCCAGTTGTGCCGTTTGAAGATTCAGTTGCGGCTTACATAGAGATGGACAACCATCCTGAACGGAGTGTTAAATTGGGTGTCTCTTTCTAAATGAATTCCTTGCATTTCCTGTGCATCAACTTTTTATCGTCAAACATGGCATTTACAATCTTGAAAACATGATCACAGAAGAATTAGCAGCGGAAAAAGTGTACGAATTTGCTTTCAGTTTCGCGCCGCTGCGCCTCAAAGGTGCTACAGATTCTCCTGGCAATCTGATCGCTATCCGATAATCTTCTACGGGACAGCACTCCCGTTGTCCCGTAATCCCTCCATTTCCCTATCCACATCTGCACAAAAATGTACATATAATTTCACTTTTGCCCCTTTTTGTGCAATTCAGACCTTGATATACCGCACTTATCCGCATATTCAGCGTATTTGACACTGGCATAGAAATTGCATACATATAAGAAGTGATAAGTCTATATGCTAACAGCAAAGAAAACACTTCAGGCAAGTCACCCAATGAACATCGTTGTTAGTGAGAACTATATATGTGTGTTAGCTGCAGCACCAGAAGATTCATAAAATAAATATTTGTACTCTGTTTGCGTATTGATGTCCGCAAAAAATTAAGGAAAACACCTGTGAAAATACCCACAATTTCCATCACATCCCATCGCGTCACACGTCTCATAATCGGTGGTAATCCGTATAGCGGCATATCGCATCAATCCGCTGCTGCGTCCAAAGCTTTGGAGGATTACTATACGACAAACCAAATTATGGCGGATCTTAAGCAAGCGGAACAGAACGGTGTCAACACAGTGCTTGCTCGCGCCGATAAGCATATCATGCGCACACTCAACGAATACTGGAACACGGGTGGCACAATTCAGTGGATTGCGCAAACACCGAAGTCAACAGAGTATAGTGACCTCAACGACTATCTTCAGATTATTGCTCGCTATAAACCGATTGCCATCTACCATCACGGCGGCACTACTGACCAGTTGTATGCTGAGGGGAGACTTAACTCACTGCACGATAGCCTCAGATGTATCCGTGACCTCGGATGTGCTGTCGGTATCGGCACACACGACCCGCAAATCCTCAAATTCTGCTATACTGAAGGATATGACGTTGACTTTTATGTCTGTGCGTTGTATAATCATACTCGGCATAGAGAATTGTATCTGCCGACGACCGAGAGGCAGCACTTGCTACCATTCAAGCAGTGCCGATGCCTGTAATTGCAATAAAGGTCCTAGCAGCGGGCAGAAATGAACCTTATGATGCCTTTCAGTTTGCCCTTGAAAATATCAAACCGATTGACGCGATGGCAGTTGGCATGTCCACCCAATTTCAACCTGACCAGATTCGTCAAAACGCACTGACTGTCTCTGAACTTATCAGGAAAATGGATAATGAAACGAATTGTAGAACCAGAAGTGATGGACACAGCGGAAGCCGCCGAAGCTTACGATGCGATGGGGCACGGGGAGGTTGACCAAGCTTTTGTTGACCGTGTTGTGGCACTCGGCGCAAACGATGGACATTTCCTTGATGTCGGCACAGGTCCCGCCCAAATCCCAATCCTACTTGCACAACGGTGTCCACATATCCATATCACCGCCATTGATCTCTCCAAAGAGATGCTAAAAATAGCAAAACGCCACGTAAAAGACAACGATCTCACCGACCGCATAACATTTGAACTCGTTGACGCAAAAGTCTTACCCTACCCTGACAACACCTTTGACGGACTTATCTCCAACAGTATTGTGCATCATATCCACGATTCGTTGCGTGCCCTTAAAGAGATGGGCAGAGTTGTTAAACCCAAGGGCGTAGTTTTAATTCGCGACCTTATACGTCCTGAAACACCCGCAGATGCACAGGCATTCGTTGACCGTTATGCATCTAAAGATACCCCCTGCCAACAAAAACTCTATTACGATTCCTTCCTTGCCGCCTTCACACTTGCCGAAGTCAATCAGATGTTGACACAGATAGGTATGCCGGGCGCGGTTGTTGTCCAAAGCACAGATCGGCATTGGTCTATTGAGCGGAGTGCATAATAAATGGCTTACACACACTTAAAACCTAACGATCAATGTGTCTTGTGAAAGTGATTGACATTTGCTTTGGAATATGTTAATATTTGATTACTGAGTTTTGGAATAAAGAGGTGCAGAAAATTGAACGACGGGTTTGATGATGAACAAAACTCATCACAGGTGCCAAGAGACACTCCAAGTCTTGGTGTAGAATTAACCGCTCGACAAGTTGAAATCCACCGTAACTTGGAATCTATTGGCCCTGAGATAGCTGCCTATTATATGGATGGGATTAGGATTTTACAAAACAAAGATTTAGAAACTGTGGCAAGTCTTTTAGCACATATTGCTCGGGAAATTGACGGGGGTTTAAGAGACATTTTATCTAGTGGCGAAGCCAAAGAACGTATACAGACGCAACTCATAGAAGAAGTTTTGACTAAGTTTGGAGACTATGATGAGTTAAAAGACCGTAAAGGTCATATTGCTTCGATTTTGGAAGCAATAGGCATTGAGGATCCCAGCGCACTTTTTTCTCTTGATGATGTTCAAACGCGGTTTGTCGTTAGTTGGGTGAATGTTGCTACCCAATTTCACAAGTTCGCCCATCGCCACGGTGCTTGGAGATTACCTCGGAGCAGAGAAGAATTTGAGAATCTTTGGTATGAATTTGAAGGTATATTAGAATATTTAATAGGTAATTTTCTCAATCTTCTTAATACGTTAGATCGAATTCTTGAATACGAGGATCCAACAGAGGAAATAAGAGCAACTCTCCACAATCTATTAGAATCCGAAGCAAGACGCGCATATTTTTTCAGGAAACTTAAATACTTCACATGGTTGGAACCTCTAAAAGAAGATGGATGGTTCAACCCACAGAATAATCCCAAACCTCAGGAAAATTTGGATCAATCTGGTACCTTTCGCACTCCTACTTGGGATGCCTTGGAATATGTAGCAAAGGTTTCTACTCATTCAGATATCCCTATTGGTGTACTTGTAGACATCGTTAACTCCATCATAAACTACACTGATGACAACGGAGAGCGGATCGAAAATGATCGAACAGACCTACAGATTATCAAAATTATTGCTACACTTCCAACGGATAGGATAGAATCTCAGCATATCGCTTTTATGAGAATAGTGTTGAAATCTAAATGGAAGTACGGGCTAGTAGATCAGGAAATAGGTCAAACGATTCTGCCTAAGCTTCTTGATAGGGGTGAACAAGAGTTAACCCTTGAACTACTTGCAATAATGCTCGAAGTAGAATCCGTTGATGGGCGAATTCGTCCTATAATGGATGAGTATTGGCTTGAAGATACCCTCAAAAAATATGGGCAAGCCATCGCGAATTTATGTAGTTTAGAGGCAGCACAGATTACACTTGAGCAAATCCGAACGCTCGCTAATGAAGATGCGTATTCGTTTAATTTCATACAATTGGTTGAAAGTGATCTTTCTCTGCTTTCACATGCGGATTATACGGAACTGGTGGTGAGTTTTACGAGTTGTCTTTTTCAGTTTGCCGAACCTAATAGTATTGAGAATACAGTCCAAGTTTTGCTAAACGACCCGCATGCTATTATCAGACGGATTGCAGTCAAAGCGATAAGTCAACATTACAGTGATTTAAAACAGTTGTTTTGGGGCTGGGAAGGCAACCCACTTGATGAATATGAATTGAAACCCGAAATGTACCAATTGATTCAAACTAATAGTTCTACTTTTGACGATGACGAAATGGAGCGGATACTACAATGGATAGAATCAACACAGGACTAACAGACAACAAAGACGATGAGACGCAGGCGAAATATGTGGCTTACAGAAGGCGCGAATGGCTTTCTGCGCTGATGGGAACTGGTGATGAAAAAGTTATTGATGCCTATAAAAAGTATGAAAAGATTAATCCTGCACCAATTGAACATCCAGGCTTTAATCATTGGACTGAATTTTGGGCAGGAAGTACCAGTCCCCTAACAGTTGAAAAATTGTCCAGTTTGTCAAATCTACAAATTGCTGAATACCTCACTAATTTCAAGGAAACAGAAGTTTTCCGAAAGTCTGACCCGACAGAACGCGGTTTGGCAAAAACACTTGAGAAATGTGTGGAAGCAAGTCCACAAAAATTTACGGACAATCTACTACCCTTTGAAGATGTCTCAAGTTTCTACCAATCTTCACTATTGCATGGGTTCTTAAAGGCCTGGCGTGATAAAAAATCGTTTGATTGGTGTGCGTTACTGAGATTCATTCACCAAATCCTTTCATTAGAACACTTCTGGAGTGTGCAGTACAAAGTCGGTTTCAACTATAAAAATTGGGTTCTTTCTGCTACAGCCGATTTGATAAGAGAGGGAACAAAAGATGATGAACATGCATTTGATGTGCAATTTCTGCCCCTTGCTGAAGAAATTCTTTTGATTCTTGGGGAGAAAGCTGAACCAAGCATTTTCACGCCGAAAGATTCTTCTCTTGATGCCTTAAGCTCAGATAGAGGTAAAGTATTTTCTGCAATGATAAACTATGCCTTAAGGGTCGCCCGTATCAACGAAGAAAAACTTGAAGATTGCCGATGGCCACAGTCCATCAGAGCGGATTTCACCAAAAGATTAGACCGCAACGTTGAGCCATCGCTTGAGTTCTCCTACACGCTGGGACTTTACTTATCATGTCTATCGTATCTTGATAAAGAGTGGGTTGTTGGCAATATAGATCGTATCTTCCCGCTGCATGACGAAGATCACTGGCAAGCCGCTTTTTCAGGATATTTGATACATTCGCGAGTTCACGAGGAATTTTATTCTCTACTTAAGGCACACGATCACTATCAAAAAGCATTGAATACCCATTTTGCTGACGCTGAGGTATTGGATAAACTTGTTAAGCATATCTGTGCGGGTTGGATAGAAGACAGCGAAACTTTGAGTGATAAAACCAGTCTTATTTATCAGTTGATACACAGCGGCAACCCTAATCTTCTTTCTGGCGTAGTCTATTTTTTCTCGAGCCGCAAGGATAACCTATCCAAGAAAGTGAAAGTAAAGGTCATACCAACGTGGTGTGCCTTGCTTAAAGTCCTTTCGCAACATAGCGAAGAAAAGGAATATCAAGCTGTTTTAAGCCCTCTATCCATGTGGTTGGGGCTGATTGATGAAATAGATGATGAAGTGTTTGTTTGGATAAAAACATCCATAAAGTACATTGACAAAGTACCAGGGTACGGTTTTAGCTTATCGCGCGTTATTGAGGCTTTGCAGAAACATATCTTAACAACACCCGAGAAAGTTGGGAAAATTTATTTGGAAATCCCAGAGAGCGAAATGTGGTTTCTTGGACAAACGCAAAAAATCGAAGTTGAAGAAACCGTTCGAATTCTATACAAAAAAGGGTATAAGGATATTGCCAATGAAATTTGCAATCGATTCGGAAAGGCAGGAGTTGACTTCTTAAGGTCTGTTTATGAAGAATCCAACTATTAGTCATTATTAACAATCCACCCAATTTTCAGAGTACTCTAAAATAAAATCCACCCTAAACCTTGCATAAATCCATACCCAAGCTAACTTAATCGCCACTCTGAATTATTATCAATTTTCTCATTTACGCTGAAAACTCTGAAATTCCCTATCCATAAATTCTAATAAAAACACCTATTTTAATTCCCATCAACTCAAAAAACATGCTATAATATGAACATCCCTAAGATATGAATTTAAATTTACTTTGCAACGGAGAAATCACAATGCTTAAATTTACTTTTATGGTGTTACTATGCTCACTAATTATCACAAGTCTAAGTATTGCCAACCCTGCTGAAGATGGACTTGTGGCTTACTGGTCCTTTGACGAGGGAGCAGGCAAAAAAGCAGCAGATGTTACGGGCAACGGACATGACGGTGAATTTGAAGGGGCACCTAAATGGGTTGAAGGCAAGTTCGGCTCCGCACTCGAATTTGATGGTGATGATGACCATGTCGTAGTCCCCGATGACGACGCATTAGACCTAACAGATGAAGTCACGCTGATGGCGTGGTTCAGCCCAAACGATGTCCTAACAAGCCGCCGTATGATGGTCAAAAACGATTCCATCTTTGTCATTTTTGATTTCGGCAACTCTAAGGACAGCATTGACTTCCTCGTAAAACCGGACAATACCAATGCCGAATCTACAACAACAGATTGGAAAATCGGTCAATGGTATCACTTTGCTGGGACGTTTGATGGAAAAACATTGAAGGTCTATATAAACGGAAAATTAGAAGGTGAAAAACCGAATAACGTTCCAATCGCTCCATCCGATTTAGATCTGTGGATTGGTGGGGATGATTGGGGTCGTCCGACTGACCATTTCCCCGGTAAAATTGATGAGGTGCGGCTTTACGATAAGGCGTTAAGCGAGGCAAACATCCAGAAGGTCATGGATACACCCGCAGACGTGCAAGCACGTGGTAAACTCACTACAACATGGGGAAAAATTAAAGGGTTATAAGGAAGTTGTGTATGACAAGCCAACAAAAACGCCCTATCGTTCTCATCATTCGAGATGGATGGGGCAATAATCCGTATCCTGAATTTCAGGAAGCCAACGCTGTTCATCTGGCAAAAACACCTATAGATAATTGGTTACGGCAAAACTATCCACATGTCCAAATTCACACCTCAGGCGAGGATGTCGGTTTACCAGCAGGTGTCATCGGCAACAGTGAAGTCGGACATCAAAATATCGGCGCTGGACGCATTGTCCATCAAGAGCTCCTACGCATTAGCAAAATGATTCGTTCCGGTGAATTCACTCGGAACGAAACGCTTTTAGACGCGATTGCCCACGTCAAAAACAACAAAACGAATTTACATCTCATGGGATTAGCAAGCGATGCAGGTGTTCACAGTTCGCTTGAACACCTCTACGGACTGCTCTCACTCGCGAAAAACAACGGACTAAAATCTAATCAAGTCTTCGTACACAACTTCAGTGATGGACGCGATTGCCAACCTGACCTCGGCATTCAGTTTTGTGAACAGATTGAAGCAAAACTCAAAGGGATCGGCATTGGGCAGATAGCCTCCGTCATCGGTCGTTATTATGCAATGGACCGTGATGATCGATGGGAACGGGTAGAAGTGGCATATCGCCTTTTAACTGAAGGTGTCGGTTCGCATGTCACTGCTGCGACGCAAGCATACAGTGATTACTACAAAAATCCAGATGATGAAAACCGTAAAGGCGATGAATTTATTAGACCTACTGTGGTTGTTAATGGTAACGGAGAGCCACTGCCGCGAATATCTGATGGGGACGCTGTTATTTTCTACAACTTCAGAGGTGACCGACCACGGGAACTCACCAAAGCTTTCTGTCTTGATACATTTCCATATCAAGCAGAAGGAAAAGACGGTGTCACGCGAGAAATGGGTTTTAAACGGAATTGCAAAATAAGCGTTAAGTTTGTTACGATGACTGAATATGAACAGGGAATGCCTGTTGAAGCAGCTGTCAAAAAACCGCCGAAGATGCGCAGGACGCTCGGTGCTTATGTCAGTGAAGCAGGTCTGACGCAATTCCGATGTGCTGAAACAGAAAAGTTTCCGCATGTTACCTTTTTTTTCAATGATTACCGAGATGAACCTTATGAAGGTGAAGAACGTCAAATTATCGCCTCACCACGTGATGTTACTACTTATGATCAGAAACCTGAGATGTCGGCACCCGGTGTTACGGATGAGATGTTACGCCGAATTGCTTCTGACAAATATGATCTGATGGTTCTAAATTACGCCAACGGTGACATGGTAGGACATACAGGATCACTACCCGCCGCTATCAAGGCAGTTGAAGCAGTTGATATAGGGGTTGGAAAAATCGTTAATGCTGTTTTGGAAAAGGGTGGTGCACTTATCGTCACTGCAGATCACGGCAACTGTGAGCAGATGATTGACCCAGAGACCGGTGGTATTCATACAGCACATACCACGTATGATGTTGATCTTATTGTTGTGGATGATAGGTCCAAAAAACATGAACTACGGACAGGTGGACGACTGGCAGATATTGCACCGACAGCGCTACGTCTCCTCGGTTTACCACAACCCACTGAAATGACAGGTGAATCCCTGATTTAATTTATGCCTACCAAATTTGTGCAAATATCAGCAAAATTGTTGATGCTAAAAATTTACTAAGGAGATTTTGGCATGTCCATATTGATAGACCAAAACCAGCAAGTTCGAAACGATTTCAGACTATTTGCAGGACGCGCGAACCCAGCTTTGGCGAAAGAGATCGCTGCAATTTTAGGCGTTGAACTGGGTAAAATTACAATCGGTCCATTTCCAAACAGTGAAACACGTGTTCAAATAGAAGAAAGTATACGCGGTACGGATATCTACGTTGTTCAACCCACGAGTGAACCCGCTAACGAAAACTTAATGGAACTCCTCATCACGATTGATGCGATGAAACGCGCATCAGCGCGGCAAATCACCGCAATTATTCCCTACTTCGGATACGCCCGTCAAGATCACAAAACAACCGGACGCGAACCGATTAGTGCCAAACTTGTGGCAAATCTCCTGACAACCGCTGGAGCAAGTCGCGTGATGGCAATTGATCTGCACGTCCCACAGATCCAGGGCTTCTTTGATATTCCGATGGATCACCTCACTGCCCTAACGACTTTGGCGAATTATTTTCGAGATAAGCAGATCGAAAATGGGGTGATTGTTGCCCCTGATGTCGGCCGTGCAAAGCTTGCAGAAAAATACGCCAAAATTCTTCGGCTCCCGTTAGCCATCATGCACAAGCGGCGGAATGGTGCTGATGGACAAGACGTTGAATTCGTTGAGCTTGTCGGTGATGTCAAAGGTAAAACTCCGATTATCATTGACGATGAAATAGCAACAGGGGGTAGTATTTTCGAACAAGCACAAGCGTTGGCAGAAGCTGGCGCAGAGTCCGCTTATGTGAGTATCGCACACGCCGTTTTGGTCGGTCCTGCGTTGGACAGACTAAAACATCCTTCAATTCGTGAAGTGGTTACCACTGATACAATCCCTGTTCCCGCTGAGAAACGACTTGATGGGAAGATAGAAGTGCTTTCCATTGCCCCACTTCTTGCTGAAGCCATTCTCAGAGTTCACCAACACAGATCTGTAAGTCAAGTTTTCCGTGACCAACATCTTGATTTTGCAGTATAATCAAACATTTCGCTCCCGCTGATACAACAGATGATTCCTATACTTTACCTTAGCCATTGTGGATCAGACATCGGTGGGGGCGAAAAACAACTCTCTTATCTTGTTACGCATCTGAATAAAAATGTTTATCAACCGATTGTCGTCTGTCCGGACGAAGGTATTTTCGCTGAACAATTAAGAAAAGCGAATATCCACACCATTATTTTAAATCTACCACCTTGGCGGAAAGTATTATCCCGCCTCACTCGCCGCACAGCTGCTGCTAAGTTAACCGATCTCGTAAAGAAACACAATGTCCGATTAGTCCACACCTCCGATTCGTGGCTTAACCCATATCTGTTACAAGTTAAGAACCAACTAAATGTTCCTGTTATTTCACATGTGCGGAATCTTCTAACACCTGAACAGGTTGCAAAGTACGCTTTTGACCAGATGAGTCATATCATTGCAATCTCTGAGCAGAGTAAAAATCCACTCATTAAAGCTGGTATTTCTACTAAAAAAATAGATGTCGTCTTAAACTGTGTTGATCTCTCTGTTTTTCTACCTAATTCTATGGTAAAAGGTAGTAATTCGGAGCCATTTATAGTTGGAATAGTAGGCAGGATTGAACCTTTCAAAAAACAGAAAACTTTTGTTGAGATAGCATCTCATGTTGCTCAGCAATGCCAAAACGTTCGCTTCTACATCATAGGTGCTGCACTTGATACACCTGAGCATCGCACTTATGATAAGGAAGTTCGTCAATTGGTTGCTGAATACAAGTTAAAAGATGTGGTCCATTTCACGGGACACCGAGACGACATGCCGCGCGCTATACAGGAATTGGACCTATTGGTTACGTTATCTGCTGGAAGTGTGATAGCAGAAGCAATGGCTTCAGGGAAACCTGTCATCGGCACACCAATCGGTAGCACTTCTGAAATGATTGTAGACGGTGTAACAGGATACGTTGTCCCATTAGACTCAATTGATGGAATCTCAGATAGGATTGTCCAGTTAGTTACAGATTCTGATCAGTGTAAAAAGATGGGAGAAGCTGCGAGGAAACATGCCGAAGAAGCATTCAGCATTAGACAGCATGTCCAAAAAATTCAGAACATATATGAAAAACTAATTGAAACTATAAATGAAAATCGTGTATAATTATACCACGATATTGAAGCGAAATTCTTAAAAGAGAACCACGCCTTATGAATGAAAAATTCGAAGCAACTAATATTGATGAAGTTGAAAACGCACTAAAGCATTTTAATAGTTTTCATGACGATTATGTTGCTGGAATAGAAATTAAGTTTGAAGATTATAAAGCTTTAGATGAAAATGGCGCGTCTATAGGGATTGGAAGTGCTAATAAGACAATTATCCTCATTGTCAACACAGTCCCTTATAAAAAAGAGCATAATAAGTTCGTTCGCGTTGAATTTAAAGATGTCAAATCATTTTTTATTTCATCACCTTTTCATGATGATGGCCCAAAAGCTGGTCCAACCTGGGGAATTTCAGATACATACACAGTGCCTGGGCCTGATGGAATTGATATTGATTGGGAATTTAGTTTTATATGTGGTTGGGCAAAGTTTTCAGTCATTTGCTCTAAAATTGTTATCTCACATGAGACAGATGCAAAATACGCCCAAATGACCAACAACAAAGCCCTAAAGCTGATCCGCGGCCCGGCAAGAGAGTCTTGAGGAATTTACAAAACAGATAGGGAGCGGAGCTAATAAACGTTTTTGAAGTGGTGAAACGGGAAGCAGTATCATATCCAGGAGGCTAATGAATGCTCACACAGGAACAGATTGATTTTTATGATAAGAACGGCTATATCGGTGTTGAGGCAGTGCTAACCGACGAGGAGGTAGCAGCACTCCGTCGCGTTACCGATGAATTTGTTGAAAAATCCAGAGAAGTCACTGAACATAACGACATTTTTGATTTAGAGCCAGGACACTCCGCTGCGAATCCGCGTGTACGCCGCATCAAAAGTCCATGTCTATACCACACCGTCTATGACCAAACCTTACGCCACCCGAACATACTCGGCATAGTGTCTCAACTTATCGGTTCAGGAATTCGGTATAATGGGCACAAACTCAATATGAAATATCCTGAGTTTGGCAGTCCGGTTGAATGGCATCAGGATTGGGCGTTTTACCCACACACCAACGATGATCTGCTTGCTGTTGGCGTTGTCATTGACGATATGACTGTTGAGAACGGGGCACTGATGGTCATCCCCGGTTCACACAAGGGGCCAACCCTGGATCATCACCAAAACGGTGCTTTCATCGGTGCAGTAACTGACCCTGATTTTACGCCAGAAGGTGCTGTGCCTATTGAGTTGAAAGCAGGTGGAATTACCATTCACCACGTTCGAGCTTTACATGGGTCTGCACCCAATACCTCTGATAAATCTCGCCGCTTGCTACTTTTCCAATATTGTGCTGTAGATGCGTGGCCGCTGAAAGGGATTCCAGACTGGGAAACCTTCAACGAATTCATCATCCAAGGTGAACCCACAAACCAACCGCGTATTGTCTCTACACCTATTCGTATGCCTGAACCTTACTCCGAAAAGAAAGGTTCAATTTATGAAGTTCAGACTCTCCTTGAAAACCCAATGTATGGGGACAAGCAATAGATAGGTTAAGATTTCCCAAAACCCTTGAAATTCGTCAAATGCTATACGCCAAATGCGCACATAGTATTTGGCGTTGATTGTTAATGTAATTCAGTTTATATTAAAGCATATAATTACTTGGACATTTCATTTCTGCACAACCTGTTAGGTTGTGCAGAAACGGAACACATAGGTGTCAATTTAAGCACATAATTATCAGTTGTCTCTTGTGGGAGGGCTTTCTAAGCCCGATAGGACAAGATTCCCATTGCCTGAACCAGGATGGACAAATCAACGGTATGAATGCCATTAAGGCATTCCCCGGGATTATTAGGATTAGGATATGCTCCGCTAAATAGTTTTTCTCAAGACAAAGAAAAACACGCGTCAAGCAAGAACACAGGGACACTCAAATAGGATTCATCGCCTCAACAATCCTGAAAATTTTGTTCTCCTGTCCATCCTGGTTCAGACAATGAACAAACCGACAAATACAAACAAAAAACTAAATCGTATTCTTAAATCGACACCTAATGAACTTTGACGTTCAAGTTGGGTAAACTTTTCTAAATAAAATTACCTCTTTTGATTGTCAAAGTTCATTAGGTTGTGCGCTTCCTGCTCTATGTTTTCTATAGTCGCCGTATTGTAAATCTTGTTTGATGTATCTAAGTGTTCTATAAAAAGCTGTTTTAGATTTGTGAAAACTCATTGTGAGTGTGCGTGCGTGTTTCCCAATAAGTTTTGCTGTTTTGATAATATCGTGATGTATACATTTCCAGCCAGTTGCTAACATAATCCAGTGTCTTATCAGTTACGCGGTAAGTTTGGGATACACCTCACATAAGATACGCTCAGGTTTGTTGCTGCGGGATGTATTCACTTTACCAACACTTTTGAAGGATTTAAACATCAACTCAATTTGCCATCGGATGCGGGCGATGGTGGCAATCTGTTCGGGAGTCAGTTGTGTCGCATCAATGTTTGTAATGTAGATGTCCTAACCAGCAAGTTGTAAGCGTTGTTTTGAGGGTGTTTTCCATCTGTGTTTCGCATCGCGTCTAACCTGTCGGCGGCGTTTATTTGTCTCTTGTTTGGAACATCGTAGTGCAACAAGGCGTGCACAAAGACGCTTCTTTGCACCAACAAAGCAGTTGAAGTCTATTATGTTTGCGTCTGTTGTTTTGAGGTGCTTGTCCAAGCACATGGGTTCTCCTTGTTCATCAAAGAGTTTACAGTTTACTTTCAATCTTGTTAGCCAAAAGACACCTGTTTGTGCCAACTCTGTATAACTCACATCGGGTGTCTCAAACCACCCGAATACGAGTGTCTGGACGAAAGCATTTCCTGTGAATTTTCGTTTTCTTTGGACAAACCCACAATCTAAGGATACTTCATCAGCTGTTGTTTGAAGAACATCTTACATTTTATCAGAAACCTGTGTTAGTATAGACATCGGAACACCTCTCTTATAGAAAAAAGTGAAAGTTATTTTCTACATTATGCAAGAGGTGTCTCCGCTTTGCAACACTTTTTTATTTAGGTGATTAAAACAACATAATCTGTTCTTAAGTTGACACCTATGGGGGGAGTGGTAGCAATATCCATCAAAAAAGCGCACCTCCCAATGGGCGGTGTCAGTCTCAAAACTATTGCGATTTGATTTTGCCCCATATCGTAGTTAAAGAGTTTTCCGGACGAACTTCAAGTCCATCTTCAGGATTACGATTAAGATTGACATCAGCGCCATCACTCACAGCGGCACCATTCATGCCGACTAACGTTCTCCCGTTCCCGGACTCATCTTGAAAGAGAGTCGCGCCTTCTTCTTCATCAAAATTCCAAAGTGCCAACGTGTGTGCATCACTCAAAAAACGATGCGGTGGTTCAAATGGATGCATGCCTGGCGCGTCGGGTAAGTCATACCGGGCGATATTTGAAAACCTTATCGCATCAATTGCGCCATGAAAGCAAGTAACTTGGTATAAGAGTTGTCCTCCATTGAATACAGACTGATCTTCACTATATCCACCTACGAAGAAATCTTCCAACCTTATAGGTCTACCACGGAGATCTGCCTGCACTTGATCTACCACGTTAAGTCTCTGTCCTTCTCTAATTTGATCATTGGACGCAAAATAAAGCGTGCTGTTCTTGAAAATGATTGCTACATAGTGCCACTGATCTTTCTCTATTGAAGTATCACTCCCAGCGAGTCCGTTAGCTCTTTCTCCTTCAAGATATGCATGACGATATAAACAAACTTGATTCTTTCCGGTTCCACAATCAATTTTCGTTGTCAATCCAAGGGAAACTTGCTGCGTAAGAATGAGGTCTCTATCTTTTTGCTCCGGTTTAGTTTTCGGATAGAACCACACCTCAACAGTAAACTCATGAGTGCCTTCAGGGAAAATATATCCATGTTCCACAAATGGAAGTATAGCATAGTCATCCTCACCATCCAGCAACAAAACACCACCAGAAGGCTCGAAAGAAAAAACGGGCACGGTTAAGCTGAGCAGCACTGTGATTAATATGTATTTAAATTTAATAAACATAAGGAACTCCTTCTTTACGTTTAGGCATTTCTCGCCAAACAAGTGTTTTTTAGTATCATGTATTTAAATAAAATATGTCAAATGCGCTTATAGCGTGTGGCATTCACATTAAACGCTACGTCTTGTGAATCGGGTGGACAAAGCCCTCCCACTATATTCTGAGATAGACTGTAGAATATATTACCACATTAAGCAAAAAATTTAACCTTAAAATTTACATCAAGCCATTTTAAAAACTTAGCAATCACAAAAAATTGTTGTGTTCTTAAGTAATTTTGTGTAAAATTGGGTAAATTCCAAAATTTAAGGAGCAAATTGGATGACACCTGAAGTCGCCTTAGAAAAACGGAATCAAATGCTACGCGATGGATTCTGCGTTGTAGACGATGTATTGACAGCGGAATTCTTGCAAGAACTGTACGATGAATCAGAACGACTCATCGCAGGACACGTGGAGCCAGACGAAATGATTTATCAGGGACAACACGTGAATGTGCGTGGAGTAGATAACCCCTACATTCAAAAGTTGTTAGAGTGGCAACCGTCGTGTGATGCCTTGGAGCATCTCGGTTTCGGAGATTTTGCCGCATCAGGCGGGATTATTATCTTAACAAAAGAAGCCGGTGGTCCGCCACTCTATTGGCATCAAGACTGGATGCGTTGGAATGACCCGCTCAGCTGTTCACCGTGGCCCCAGACCATTTTTCTCAATTACTATCTGACAGATACCACACGGGAAAACGGGTGTTTAAAAGTTATTCCCGGCACACACCTTAAACGTATTGATTTGCATGACCAGCTTGTGCCAGCACATGAACAAGGCGCACGGTTTATTGCTGAAGACCATCCTATTATGTTCATTGACCACCCAGATCAGGTAGATATATGTGCCAAAGCGGGTTCATTAGTAATGGCAGACGCAAGGCTTTTACACGCTGCCCACAAAAATCGGACCGATATACGCCGCACCTTGATTCTGGCATGGCACAGCCGTCCAAACACCGTTCCAGCCTATTGGGATGACGAAATTCCTGAATCTATTGCTAATCGGGATGAAAATGGAAACTATCCCGGTTCGCGTCTGCCAGGAGAATTTTTGAGATGGTAATATTATATGAAACGTCATGCCGCGTTACACTAAAATAACTCAAGTTGCTACCTATAAGTTTTAGACATGCAAACCCCGTTTTTTATAGAGAATAATGCATATTTCGCAAGTTTTCGTAGCGCAACCTGTCAGTTTGCGCCCTCACAGGCACAATCTAACAGATTGTGCTACATAAGTAGCAACTTAGGTTAAAATAGAACAAAGCGAGATGGTTATGGAACAACACACACTCCATTATGAAGTCCTAAATGTGCACAATCCCGGTGAAACTGGGCAACATTGGGAAGTGGAAGTGCATGCTACTCCCGAAGAGTTGCAAACATTTGCTGAGACTGGTTACCTTATTCGCGAAAGGCTCTTTCAAGGAAAAGCACTCCAAAAACTGAGAGACGCGCTTGACCGATTGGAAGCACGAGAATGGGAAAAACGGGATAGGGCAATTGCCTCAAAACGTGGGTGGGGCTTCATACCACGTCATCTGATGGATAAGGACGAAACGTTTCTTGAACTCCTAAAATTCCAACCGGTTTTGTCAATTGTCCGGGCAATGATGGGACCGCTTGTTCGACTACGCGGGTTGAGCGCACGAATCACGTATCCTGGCGATGACAGGCAGCAGCAAACGCCATGGCATCAACACATGCGTGTTGTCTCAAACCCTATACCGCCGTGGTTTTCACGACCACACTGTATTGATTGCCTTATCTATCTTGATGATTTAAACGAAGGGACTGGTGCAGTTGTTGTTGTCCCCGGCTCTCACGACTGGTTGGATAAGGCAACGCCAAGTACTTATGAACCGATAGAGGGTGAAGTAGAACTACAAGTGCAAGCTGGTGATGCAGTCCTTATTCACGGTAATCTCTGGCATCGCGCTTTGCCTACGCTGCGTTCTAAACGCAGGATGTTAATTCTCGGTTATACGCCAACATGGCTGCGTAGATCGCCACATGGAGGCGATCCACCTGAAGATGGGTTGACCCAAACCTACCTTAAAGATGCGGACATGGAAGAACGGATGTTGTTGGGTGTAGGTGGATATTCCTAAGCTAACTATAATTAACGCGCATATAAAAGCGCATATTTATATATTAAAAGGAGAATTCTAATGAAAACTACTTTTATTTTAAAACTTTTGACACTCACGTTAATACTAACAGTCCCCATGTTAACTGCCCATGCGCAGGGTATCAGTGCAAATGAGCTTATCATCTATTATAGCTTTGACGAGGACACCCTTGAAGAAGGAGAGGTTTTGGACGGATCCGGAAATGAGAATCATGGGTTGCTACGGGGTAATCTCAATATCGTGGAGGGTAAAGTTAACGGATGTATGGAGTTCCCAGGAGGCGCAGCCAATTATATTTCGGTGCGAAATCACCATTATAATGACCTCTTTCCGGAACTGACGCTCGCGGTATGGGTAAAGACATCGCAAAGAGGGATGATTGCCTCGTGGGATCGGAGCGAATTCTTCCGTTTTGCTGTAGGCGATGACGTAGGTGCAAACGCAGCGACAACCTTTGTTGCCTTTGATGTTTGTTGCCCTATAAGGGATTGGTTTAGTAAAACCGATGTCGCAGATGACGATTGGCATCATCTTGTTGCAACCTTTGATGCTGAAATGAAACGGATATATGTTGACGGTAAATTGGATGTTGAAGCACCAACAGATACAAACAACAAAATGATCGGAAAGGCGATAACACGTTATGGATTCATCGGCATTGGTTCGGAAGCCGCTGCTTTTAATGCGGGCGTAGGCCCCAACTGGGCTTTTAATGGCTTTATGGACGAATTTCTAATGTACCATCGAGCAATTTCTGCAGAGGAGGTCACGCGTCTTGCTGCAGGTCCTGAGAATCCGCTTTCTGTTGAACCTAACAGCAAATTGAGCATTACATGGGGAAGGATTAAAAGCACGGAATAGAATAACATAAGTTACCGCCTGAATAGGTATCACATGTGATAGGTTTGTTCAAATCAACCACGAAACCTTAACCGATGCAATTATTATAAAGGTATCTATAATTAAAGGAGACCTAAAATGAAAACCACTTTTATTTTACGACTCTTGGCGCTAATGCTATTTCTAACAGGAAATGCATTGACCGTCCAAGCCGGAGGTATAAGTGATAAAGAGTTGGTCATCTATTATAGTTTTGATGCTGCCTCCCTTAAGGGTGAGGATGTCTTGGATGGGTCAGGAAATGGGAATGACGGTTTTCTCAACGGTAACAACCTGAAGATTGTAAATGATGGCAAAGTTAACGAATGCATGGAATTTCCTGGTGGGGCAACCCAATATATTGCAGTGCGAAACCTAAATTATACTGAAGGCATACCGGAGCTGACGCTTGCGGTATGGATTAAGACAGCACAAAGAGGGATGATTGCCTCTTGGGATCGTAGCGATTATTTTCGTTTTGCAGCTGGAGATGCTGCAATTGCTCATACAGACTTTGTCGCTTTTGATTTTTGTTGTCCGATAGAAGATTGGCACGGGAAAATAAAAGTTAGTGATGACAAGTGGCATCATGTCGCTGCAACTTTCGATGGCGATACGAAACGGATCTATGTTGATGGTAAAGTGGATGTTAAAGCTGCCACTGCTACTAATATGATCGGACCAAAGGCGCAAAGGTACGGATTTATCGGCATTGGCTCTGAAGCAGCAGAATTTAATGGCAATGCGAGTCCCACGTGGACATTCACAGGACTAATGGATGAGTTCCTAATGTTTCACCGAGCACTTTCTGAAGATGAAATAGAAAGTCTGTATAGATCCAATGGGGATCCATTTGCTGTTGAACCTATTGACAGATTGAGCATCACATGGGCAGAAATCAAGAACAACAAATAAAACTAAACGGGTGATTCACTCAAATCACCCGTTCTTTTACCCATTACCGTTTTCTATCGCTTCTTGTATACCCGGCCATTCGCGCCATATATCAGTGTAAGCGTCGTAACCGTTTTTCTCACAGTCAACATGACGTAAACGGAAAATCACAGCGTAGCGGATGTCTGCGGATGCATTCGGCGCTGCGGAGTGAACAATCTGGTGGTGTGTCAGAACTACGTCTCCAGCTTTGCCAACGATCTGTGTTGGTCCTTCAGGGAACTCTGGTCTTGGCATTCCGTTTGCAAGAATTTCATGACCTTCTTTTTTGAAATAATCCGCGAAGAAACTGTGCGTTTTGGGCCATACCGTGAAGTTACCGCTGTACGGCTCTGGCACGTCTGCAAGATAAACAACTGCTAATGCAGTAAAACCGCGACGGTAAACGCCCTTTGCCATTCCGTTTGTACCACTACCTAACCCATCCAGATGTCCGCCAGGTTCCTTTGCATCACGCCCCAACGGCATCGGGAAGCGGAGTGCTATCTGCGCTGAACCTGGCACCTTGACGTTACCTTCACCTAACATTGATTCGGCAATGTTGTGGATAGGTGTTTTATTGAAAATATCTACAATCTGCGGAGCGTTTCGAATTTCGTTGCAATATGATTGTGCCCGAAACTTCTCTAAATCGCCTTCGTGCAGTCCTACACCACCGATAGAATGGTTAATCATTTTACGGGCAGCATCTACCATCAATTTCGGCACAACACCAGGGACTTTAATATAGCCGTTTTCATGGAATTCTAACTTCTGTTTTTGCGTAAGCATATCACTATTGTCTCCATTCTGCATTTTTAGTGTAAAAGATGCTATATTTAGACATTAAATTAGTCCGAAAAGTTTAATAGAATTTATCCTTCTTACATACTGCACTGCTATCTATAGGAGAAATATGTTTAACAAGACTTACGCAAAATCAAGTATCCCTGTTTAGAATTTTGTACTTTCACGGATTTTAATCCTGATTTTTTGTCATTTTCAAGGCTTTACCCCCCTTTATCCCCCGCAAGCGAGGGGAATGCATAAGTCCTGTTTAAAAAAAGCAATTGACACCTTTCAAGAATTTCAGTAAATTAGACTTACATACTTCTAATTTTCAAATTTAACTATCCTTTTAGGATTGAACATACTCTAATACCCAATAACACAATAGATATGGAGAACTTTGAAATGTCAGGATTTATAGCCATAGCATTGATAGTGTGTGCATGTTTTACAGTAACGGTACTTGGTTGTGTCTCAATGGGAACGTCATACGCTGAAAAGAAACGTGGACTTCAACAAGGCGCATCGCAACGTGAGATAGAGGCACTACAGCAACAAGTCACCGAAATGCGGAGCGAAGTTGATGCCGTGAAAAAACATTTACAAGAACTTATCCAAATTGCGAAAGGTATCGCTGAGTAGAGAAGAAACCATGTCTAACTTCTTATTTTTTGCTGCGACACTTACGTTAATTGTAACAGTTAGCGTAACCATTACAATCCTCGTTGTTGTGAAACTGATTACCGCTCAACTTCTTAAGAAAAGCGGATATCGTCCCAACATGTCACAAGTAGCGTACCAACAGGTCCAAACAGATTTGAATCAGGTTGCCGCTGATTTAACTGATGTTCGCTTACAATTGGATGATGTTGAACCGTCCTTAAGACAGATGGAATTTCTGAAGTATGCTCGCCAAGACGATAAAGCAGAGTAAAAGTTATAACAAATAAGACTTCAGCTTCCATAAGAATCCATCATTTCAGCCAATGATGAAACAACACATCTTCCCCGCCAGGTTCAACCACTCGTAGCAAAACCTTTCCGTTTGTAAGAAAATCTACTGCCATAAACCCTGTGTGTTGGTGCGCAAACAACGTATTATCCCCATGGCTCACCTCTGTTGCTTTTTCACTGGAAGCAAGTCCGCTTACGAGTAAGTAATCTGTGGCATCTCCTTTTAAAACCTGCAGAGAATGTTCATGTCCAGAGGCATATATTAAAAGAGATGTCTTTTTTGCGGTTGAAAAAGCAGCATTGAGTTGTGATACCATATTTTTGTTGCGTGCACCGTTGAGGTCTTGATCAGACCTTACCAGATGCCATCGCACCAACGGATATAGAGAACCGACGATTGGGACCGGGACCCAAAGCCATTTTTTTGAAACTCTGCCGGGAAAAAGGTGTGCTTTCCAATCATAGAAACCCCCGTGTACTCCGTAACTTTGCAAAGGGTGATGTCCAACAACGATAACGGGTAATTCGGTATCCAAAGCGGTTTTGAGTTCTGCTATAATCTTCTCCGAAGATTTTTGCGGTTTTTCGTGTTGATGTAGCCACCACTGCGTATCAAGTACAATTATTCGCACAACAGGTGTAGACTTTGGCAGTTCCAACACAACCGGTCCCGGGGAACCTCCCTGCGGTAGGAATTTTGGTGGGTGTGATAGTGCTTCGTTAATATATTTTTCTTGTGCAAGAAGCGCACGATACCCTTCTTCTTTGCCATTTGTCCAATCGTGGTTCCCAGGGATAAACAGACCGTGCGTATTCGTAGATTTTACAGCCTCTATTTGTGGACCGAGTCTCATAGGTGCTTCGTGCTGTTTCTGTTCTGTCATTCCATCAGGATACATATTGTCGCCTAAAAAAACAATGCTGGTCTTCTCAGGTGTTTTTTGTGCCCAAGTTGATAACGTTTTTAGTACGGGTTCATCCTGTTTCGGTTGGCCCCCCATCACCAAGAAGTAAGATGCGATAATGGAACGTATTCTCCGTTACGATATCCTGTTTTGCGCTGGTAGGAATGTTCGGATGGTAGTAGGGCGAAGTGTGGCTACACCCTACAATTGTCAGCTGCACTATCTGAACAATTATACCGAGTATAAAAATAGTCCAAAGGATACGTGGGCGTTTATAAAATCGTGTCATCTTTTCTCTCCATTGATAACAACTCACCAAATTAATTATAGATTTTCAATAAATGATGTGATACAATAAACCATTGAGGATTTTACGAAACGAGGCGAAAATATGAGACGTTTTGGAACTCAAGGACGTGTATATCCAGGAAAGCATTACGTTGTTCCTCGAAGCGAGGAAATTTCCGATTTTCTCGCGCGTGTTAAAGAGGGACGGTATATCGTTCTCTTTGCGCCACGACAGACTGGCAAAACAACCTTTTTCCGAATGGCACTTGATACACTCGCGACTGAGTCGTCAATTTATTTTCCAATTCAACTCAATTTTGAAATGTATAAAAATCTCTCCTCTGCCGATTTTTACGAGGATTTTGGCAAAAGAATATGTAAGGAAATTGAGCGAATACTCCAAAAAACGTGGACACGCCCCTTGTAGTATACTAACGTACTTTCTTGAAAACGCTAAGATCACAAATTCATCTTTCAATGATGGAATTTTTTGGACAGTTTTCAACTGCATCTGCATAGTCAATATAACCGACCAGAAAGTCGTTGTGGTTAGTAGATGAGTTTGATGGAATTCCCCAGGCCGTTCTAAGCGATTTTCTGCATTCACTTCGTGCTATCTATTTGTCCGATGAGACGCGTTGCCCTTATAGTGTCGGCATTATCGGAGGTTAAAAGCAGCATTGCACAACTTAACTACGATAGGTCCGTTTCTCCATTCAATGTTCAAGACCGAGTTTCATTTGCCTAACTTCTCCTTACAACAGGTGCAAGAATTATTCACACAGTATACAGAGGAAACCGGACAACTCTTCTCACCAGAAGTTATCGAAAGTACTCCATAAACAGACTGCTGGTCAACCTTTCCTCGTGAACCGATTTGGGCAGATTCTTACTGAAGAATTAAATATCCCCGAAAACTGAAAACGATTACGATGTCACATTTTTTTGAACGGACTAACAGGACTACTTGGAGAAGACAACGTTAATATTAGACATCTACTTACAAATATCCGAAGAGACCCCCGTTTTGAAAGTCTGCTCATGAAAATTGTTTCTTACGACAAAGGCACGCAGTACAACCACCGTAATGATCTTATCAATCAACTTACAACTTATGGTGTCATTAAAAAAGGTATTGATGGTATGTGTGAGATTGTGAATCCGATTTATCAGCACTGCATTATTCAAGCATTCCAACCTTTATTTAATGGACTTGAAGGAGATTATTTTCCCGAAAATGCAGATACAGATTTCATTGATTACCTCATGCCTGATGGTAAAATTGATATGATGTCGATGCTTGACAATTTTCAGGATTTTATTGCCCGTGCGGGATTTAAAATTTTACACGTTCCAGAGACCCCAAAAGAGTTTGTCGGACAATATTTGCTCTATGCTTACCTTGATCAGTTTGTTCGAATCGTACGCGGGACAATGTATCTTGAAGTACAAACCGGCCGTGGTAGGATAGACTTACTTATCCTGCACAACACACAGAAATATATCGTTGAAACTAAGATTTGGGAAAGCGAACGTCGTTATCAGTCTGGCAAACGGCAGCTCGCTGCGTACCTCAAATCAGAAGGTGCTTTAGAAGGATACTACGTTGTTTTTGACCATCGCACAGTGCCTGAACCTCGCGTCCAAACAGAGACATTGGACGGTTTTACCATTCGTAGCTACGTTATTCCTGTGGTCCAAGAACAACCTTCATCTGTTTAGAATGTTTACCTCCCTTATGATGTTTTAATCAATTGCTTAATCTGATCAACAACCTTATCTAACGGCACATTTTCTTGTTCTCTGGTTGCCAAATCCCTGACAGCCGCATTACCTGCAGCTAACTCATCCGATCCGAGGATGACAGCATAAGGTATTCCTTTCGCGTCGGCATATTTTAACTGTGTGCTGAGTTTAGCTGGACGGAAATAGACCTCTGTTTGCACTCCTCCTTGACGTAACAATGTTGCCAATTTAAGAGATGTTTCCATCAACTCATCATCAAAAACAGTCATTAGTACCTGTGTTACCGTTTTTCCTACAGCAGACGGAAACATATCAAATTCTTCCATAACGTCAATAATTCGTTCAATACCGAAACTTGTGCCTGTTGCGGGGAAACTCTGTTTGCTAAAACTTCCAATGAGTTCATCATATCTACCGCCTCCTGTGATACTGCCGATCTTCGGTTCTTCAACAACCGTTTCATAAATCGGTCCCGTATAGTATTCCAATCCGCGCACCATAGCTGGGTTCACTTTGTAGCACTCCTCAGTAACGCCAAGTGTGTTGATAAAGCCAATTAATTCGTCCAATTCAGCGATGCCCTCCCGTGCGATCTCCAAATGTTCGAGTTGGTCATAGAGTTCTCCAAGCACTACCTTCGGAGGCTCTTCTATTTGGAGCAGTGGAAGCAACTTCTCAGTAACATCTTCTGAAATCCCATTTTCTCGTAATTCCGCGGTGACACCATCCAAACCGATTTTATCCAATTTGTCAATAGAACGGTAGAGACCACCGAGTTGTTCGGAAGGCACACCAGCGAATTCCCCTATTGCGGTAATCAGTTTTCGGTTGTTAATGTTAATCATAAAGTCATAAAAACCGAGACGGAAAAGCACCTGATAAATGATATTAACATTTTCTGCATCGGCTAACATACTATCGCTTCCGACAGTATCCGCATCACACTGAAAAAATTGGCGATAACGCCCCTTTTGCGGGCGTTCTGCGCGCCACACAGGATCAATTTGGTATCGCTTAAACGGTTTCGGCAGTTGTGGATACATCGCAACAACTCGACAGAGCGGCACAGAAAGGTCGTAGCGAAGCGAAATATCCTCCTTGCCACCTGTGTGTCCCGCCTGATATATCAGTTTTTCTGCATCTGGTCCATATTTACCCGTAAGCACTTCAGATAATTCCATCGCGGGAGTCTGTAATGGTTCAAACCCAAATTCTTCAAATACGTCACGAATAACATCTATAACATATTGCCTACGAATCATCTGTTCAGGTAAAATATCTCGCATCCCACGGGGAACACGCGGTTTAATAAAGGGTGCCATAATTTACTCCTTAAATATGTCCGGGAAGTGCTTGACTTCTGCGTCTCCGTAATCCTTTTTCTAACGTCTGCTTCAGTTCGTCAATCTTTTCGCGTTTCCAAGGATCCTTGAGTGATTTCGGGTTCGCAATCAATGTCGATTCAGATTCTCGCAGCACTTCAATTATTTTCAGATGGTTTGCCTTAAGCGTCCGTGCTGAGCTACAATTGTCAATAATAGCATCAGCTTCTTCAGGTGGCTTTCCCTCTGTTGCACCGAAAGAGAGCATAAGTGTAATAGGGGACTGGTAAGTTCCAAGAGTGTTTAGTCTTTTCCATGGGGTTAAAATAGCTGGTGCGATACGGTTTTCGGTCTTTTCAAGGATATATTTTTCAGCGATGTTCAAATATTCCGTAGAGATACGGATGTTTCTATCCGCGAGGTTTACCAAATCTGTAAATGTATTGATATCCTCTCGTTCTTCGCGAACCGCTAAAACAATACTAACGTATCCATATTCTAACGGCAAAATCTCCTCCACATCCGCGTCGGTTTCCTCCACCCAATCCTGTCCAGTAATTCCCAGATCGTAAAAATCATCCATGCCGACATAGACCGGTATCTCTTGTGGACGGGAAATTTTTATCTGAAATCCGCTATCGTTCTGAAAAGTAGCACGATAGGATCGGTCAGTTGACTTGTAACCGTTCATTTCGTAGCCTGCACGCTGAAAAGTTTCAAGCGTCTCAGACTGTATTGTGCCTTTCGGCAAAAGTAGATTCAATATCCTTTCTGCTTGCATAATTAGTTTCCTTAATTCTAAAGGTCCGGCGTAGTTTTCGATATCCGTCTATAACCATTTATCAAGGTCTTTGAGGGTAACTACCTCTGTGTTTCCAGTTTTTAAATCAATGCGTTGTATCGGTTGATCTGGGATTAAGTTAATTATATAATCGTAGTTCGCTTTAACAGCATAGTCGTGTTGTTCTTGAAGGTTTTGCCCCATCAAATCTATTTCCACAGTTTTATCTGAGAGTCTTATTTTTTCCGCGAGAAGTTGTACTTCAGGGATAAGATCATCGGATGCTGATGCAATAAAGTAATCCTTTTTCGCTTGAATAGATTCGCTCTGCGTCTCAACAAACGCCTCTATGAGCGAATCAAATTGGAACGCAAAACCTGCCCCTGGAAGCGATGGTCCGCCAAAGCTTTCTATCAACTTATCGTATCTTCCACCACCGCAGATCGGTAAGTTTTTCTCAGACAATTCAATTTGAAAAACCGTCCCGGTATAGAAATCGAATCCGCGCGTAATACCCAAATTGATTTCAAAATTTTTAATGTCGTTGTTTTCCAAACATTCGCAAAGCGTTTGCAATTCTTGACGAACTTCATGGGCGGTCCCACCAAGACCCGTTTCCCACGCTGTCATGACTGTCTCCTTATCACCACTAATCTTTGAAACGTCAATACAACGTTGTGCGACCTCTTCAGAAATATCGAAATATCGATGCCATCTCGCTTTATAAGTTTCCTCAGCAATCATTGGTAACTTCTCTATCCAAGTACCAGTAGTGTTTTCTGTTAACTCTTGAACTGTGGCAATTTCTATTTTGTGGTCACCTTCATAATCAACTCCCTGTAAACGCCGCAACATATTCAGTTCCTCACGCAGCGTTTCTATCTCCAAAAGTTTGCTTTCTGAGCGCAGCCGAGAAAGGTGATCAATATCCAATATTACTTCACTGTGATCTTTCGAATCAAGAGCAACCTGTTTAAAAATCTCACGAAATACCCCAGGACTACCGATTTTCAACTTCGTTTTCGGAATATTGAGTTTTTCAAGAATTCTAACAGGAATTGTAATAATCTCTGCGTCTGCCAGTGTTGATGCAGGTCCTATCAGTTCGACTCCTGCTTGTCGGAATTCACGCCTAACCTCTGGCTTGTTGGTTTTCGGTTCTTGCCGTACGCACTGTCCGATGTAGTAAAGCTTATAAGGATAAGGGAGATGTTGTAGGTCTCCATTCGCAATAATTCTACAAACAGGTGCGGTAAGTTCGGGTCTCAGCGCGTAGTCTACGCGATCTGGTCCGACAAACGTAAACATTTTGTGACGTATCTCTTCGCCGGATTGTGCGGATAAAAGCGCAAAGGATTCAAAAAGCGGTGTCTGAATCTGGGCATATCCGTAACTCTCAAAGGTCTCACGAACAATATTTTCAACAAAGTTTCGCTGCACCATCTGTTCAGGTAGAAAATCTTCCGTTCCGGCAGGTTTGGTAAACTCTTCCATTATGCGTTCCTCCTAATAAAATGTGAATGGATTTCCCTATCCGTTTCACAAGATGTCATATAAACAAAAAACCCCGTAAACATATAACTCCTTAATCTCAACGCACGACAAGTCGGCATTGAGGAGAGCGGTTAGTTTATTGGGGTTGTAGCAAGTTCCACTTGCTTCATGTCCACTATGATGTCCGAAATAATCACCTCATCATTCTAATCCGCCCTACTCATGAATGGATTGAATGGTGATGGTGACAGAGAAATTGCATTAACATAACGTTTTTGGCATAAAATTAATTTAATGATATTATACCCTGTCTCAGCGGAAAAGTCAAATTATTTATTGATTAGAATTGATTAGTCAGTAGTTCGGGTAGCGCATAGCAAAAACCCACCTACAGACTATTTTGCAGCATTTCTGTGAATTCCTCAAAACTGTCTGTAGTGTTAGTAGCACGATTCAACGATTTCAACCGATTCAGATCCGAAATTTCCTCAAGCTGGGGTTTTAGAGACTGAACATCTTTTGAAGGAAACCGAATTCCAAGCATATCCAGAATGGATTCAACAGCAAATTTCTTTTCTCCCTGTTCAATACCTTCTGCTTTACCCTGTTCAATACCTTCTGCTTTACCCTGTTCAATAAGCACTTCTGCTGTTGTCTGCCACATGTTTTCTACCTCCTTGCCGTGTGTATGTGCTTGCATAAGTTGAATAAAGTCTTCGCGTTCTTCTTTCGGTCTACGAAAAACCACCAAGTGCCACAGATACAATATCGCATTATGGTACTGTGTCGCCTGTGTTGGTTCTAACGTATCAAGATAAGAGAGTGCCGCCTGCAATGCCTCCCATAGTATTTCTTTGTCAGCGTGCTCTTTCTGAAGCACCGTCAGCAACCAACCGAGTGGGTGTCCCGTTTTCGTCAAATCCGATGCATCGGTATCCTTCACACCGAGAAAGAGTGTATCAAAACTCGGCACGAACCGCGCTAACACGCCTGGCACGTCCATCACCTCTGTTAACGACAGAGGTGTCTGCCACCGCTGTGATCCTGTGTAATACACGATAGGTAGGATAGGACGCAACCGCCATTTACTTTTTGGAGTATCCGATGCCTCCAACTCACGACGCTGCACATCCCATATTTAACACATATAAAACAACACACGGAACGCCATGATTGGATCAACCTTGGATTGATGTTCTATAAGGATATAGATCAACAGTTCATCATCACTTTGTACCTCGCTTAGAAAAGGCACGCTAAACACCATGTCAGACTCCAACCCTTTTAACGAATCGGAGACGAAACTCGTGTTTAGTTGAATGAGACCACTGAAATCAAGGTGTTCCACGAGTTCACTGGCAACTATTTCTACTAAGCCACGGACGTTGTCTTTTACTTTGAATAACCACCGCGCGCTTTTGTCAGGGTAATGTCCAATAGGTATTTTGAAAAAATCGCGTATTTCAGCTTTCTGTTTATCTGTATCGCTTTGCATCCTACCCTACCACTTATCTATATCTTAATAGCGTAACTTAATTAGGCCGCAATGTCAAGATATATTGTGCTGAATCCAGGGCTATTTAGTTTTAGGTTTTTCGGGCAGATTTTATCACAGACGTTAATACATCAATGGACTTATTGTCCGTCCCGAATCACTTATTGTCTGAACCAGGATTTTCAGGATTATCGGATTATCAAGATGGGTTTTTTGTGGATTTAGTGTCTCTGGACATGTTTGTCGTCTGCGTTTGGATGCAGAATAGAGGTTGATAGGTCACACTCAAAAATCTTGGAAATCCGATAATCCTGAAAATCCTGGTTCAGACAATAAACAATGATGCCCCTAAAACTTATGTCCATTCTGATTCAAAACCTAAACTCACAGTTAACCTTAATAACTAAGAATTCTTAAAACTAAATAACCCTGGCCCTGAAGTTGAATCTTAAGACAGAATTTGATATAATCGTTTAAAATCGTATATATAAACAATTGTACTGCCATCGGATACTCCTTTGAAATAGATTGATATTATACCACAATCTTTTTTTAGACAGTGGCCCTAATTTTCAATGGCAGTACATGCCCTTGGTGCAGATCATCAAGCAAGTTGCCGAGTTGAATATTATTAGATTGATGAGATAACTCGTATTTATACGTTTTCATTGTCCTCAAAGGATACCATATATTTATGAAATAGTTAAAATCACCCGCCTACATCCCCCAGGCTAAAGCATGGGGATTTGACAGGAAGAGTGTTAAGTAACTATTTTGACAAAACAACGTTAATAGTAGTAGATAACTGTAATTCCGCCATTTATGAATGCGAAATCTGGAAGTTAACGGTTTGAAAAAATTCAGGTGTCCCTTGACAACGCTTGAATTATGTGGTATCATTATAAACAGAAACTATATTATGTTAACTTTTTCTTGACACTTTATACGTGTGTAAGTTTAATTACATTTGATGTAGTTTCTATCAAATTATCTTCAGTCTGATACCAAAACGCCTCACTTTTGTGATCCCGAATCTGAGTGAGTTGGGTTGACTGAAAAATTAATTTATATTTATAATAAGGAAGTTGAATCATGGCGAAGAAATTAATGAAGGATGACATCATCAATAGCGTCGTAAAAGAAACCGGTCTCAGCAAAAAAGATGCGGGAGCTGCCGTTGAAGCGTTCACCAAGACTGTGCAAGACACCTTAAAAAAAGGAAATTCAGTTGGACTTATCGGCTTTGGGACGTTTGAAGTTAGAACTCGCGCTGCACGAGAAGGCCGCAACCCACGAACCGGCGAGCCGCTTAAGATTCCGAAGAAAAAGGTGCCTGCATTCAAAGCTGGTAAGAAACTTAAAGACGCTGTCTCCTAAACATAGAACTCGTTTAGCAGAAAAAGCCGTGGGGTCCATCTCATTTTGAGTGGTATTTCTACGGTTTTTTCTTTTTATAACCTAAGCTGCCACCTTTGTAGCACAATGCAACATTTTCCAATTTCTACTTATCCTTGATAAGACGTGTTCTGTATGTACTTTCTTAAAATTCTCCAGAAAAATTAACTGGAAAATACGCTAATACTATGCTATGCTATTATTGTAGACGATATACGTCTCCATTTTACTGTCCCTGAGTGTTCAATAATATTGGAGGCAAGAGATATGATAGTAAAGCGTTGATTTCAGGAGAACTTTGATGTTAATCAGGACCAGAGCACCTGTTCGTATTGATTTTGCCGGAGGTTGGAGTGATGTCGCCCTTTTCACTGAAGAGTCCAAAGGGTTTGTTGTCAATGGTGCCATCAATCGGTATGCTTATGCAACGCTTGTTTGCGAAAGTCAAACAAATTTCGTTGACTCGGTTGAACTTCAACGTGTCCTGGATAAAAGGATCCGCATCTATTCCGCAGATTTTGATACGTTTGTTGAGGCTGAAGATGTACGGCAACTTGAATACGATGGCAACATTGATCTCGTAAAAGCAGCTGTGCGTCAGATGTCTATCCAAATCGGAGGTTTTGATCTGATTACGCAGTCAAACGCGCCGCCCGGGAGTGGGCTTGGCACCTCCGCAGCAATGGGTGTAACGTTAATTGGAGTGCTTGGCGCGCTTAAGGATGTGACACATCTCCCCTATCAGTATGCCGAACTTGCCAGCAGTATTGAACGGCATGAGCTGGGTATCCTGGGCGGTAAGCAGGACCATTATGCAAGTGCTATCGGTGGTATTAGTTTTATGGAGTTTCAAGGGGAAGAGGTAAAAACGTCACCTTTAAAACTGCCGCCGCATATCCGTTATGAACTGGAAAAAAATCTTGTACTTTGCTACACCGGACAGTCCCGTCTCTCAGGTAATATTCATCAAAATGTAACACAAGCGTATAAAAGCGGTGAAGTAGGTGTCCGGGAAGCTTTGGAAAACCTAAAAGCAATTGCAGAATCCACCAAAACAGCACTAATTCGGGGACGTTTAACAGATTTTGGCGAACTCTTAACTGAAAATTGGGAAAATCAAAAAAAACTACATTCGTCTGTAACAAACGAACAGATAGAGAAACTTTTTCGCATCGCGAATGAGCATGGGGCTATCGGTGGGAAAGCGTGTGGTGCTGGTGGCGGTGGTTGTCTCCTCTTTTACTGCCAACCGACACGGGAACATAGCGTGCGACAGAAACTTGAAGAAGCAGGGACTCAAGTTATTGACTTTAACTTTGATTTTGATGGGCTTCAGGTATGGAGAGCAGAATAGTTACACAGCCCCTACTAAAATATTCGGCACATGCTGTGTGCCGTTTCTATTGCTATCAATTTCGTAAACAAAAAGCATCCTCAATACACGATGGAAGGAAGATTCATGGAAACTACCCCAATTGAAACTGATTTGGAAGCTGCCGAGTTTTTAAAAACGGCTCGTGAAAACATTTTGACTGAACTGAAAAAGCGAATAGTAGGGCAAAGCGATGTGATTGATCAACTTTTGATTGCTCTCTTTTCACAGGGGCATTGTCTCCTTGTAGGGGTGCCGGGGTTAGCAAAGACGTTGCTTATCAGTACCTTTGCCCAAATTCTTGAACTTCCATTCAACCGCATTCAGTTTACGCCGGACCTGATGCCTTCAGATATCATTGGAACAGATATTATTGAAGAAGAAGTGAATACTGGTAAACGTGCATTCCGTTTTATCAAGGGGCCGGTTTTTGCGAACATTGTGCTTGCAGATGAGATAAATCGAACGCCTCCGAAAACACAAGCGGCACTCTTACAAGCAATGCAGGAGTATAAAGTCACAGCAGGAGGTAATACATACACATTGGAACTTCCGTTTTTTGTGTTAGCTACACAGAACCCAATTGAGCAGGAAGGCACTTATCCACTGCCTGAAGCACAACTTGACCGCTTTATGTTCAATATCTACATTGATTACCCAGAGAAATCTGAAGAGAAAGAGATTGTTATGACGACAACCTCTGCTTACGATCCCGATATAGAACCGGTTATCACGGGTGAAGAGGTGTTGCGGTTACAACAGATTGTGCGGAAAGTGCCGATTGCCGAGGCGATGGTTGATTACGCGGTTGAATTGAGTCTTAACACGCGCCCAAGCCATCCTGATGCGCCCGATTTTATTAAGGATTGGGTGAATTGGGGGGCAGGACCGCGAGCATCCCAATATCTTGTTTTAGGGGCAAAGGCACGCGCAATTATGCACGGACGTTATCATGTCAGTTATGAGGACATCAGAGCAGTAGCAAAACCTGTGCTACGTCACCGAATCTTGACCAACTTTAATGCTGAGGCGGATGGTATTAGTAGTTTAGATATTATCTCACAGTTGTTAGAAAAAGTTGAACCGCCGGAGGCAGATTGATTTTCACCTAACGTTTTGTTACGCTTCAGTGAATAGTTTCAAATACCAAAGGTATAATATTCTACGATGAAAGCAAAAGAGACTTCAAAGAGTTCTTGAAATTGTTGAACTTCCATCAAATTATATGAGGCAGGAAAATGGAAGAAAGAGAACATAATCAATCCAAATCGGAATTACCCTCCGCGCAACGGACACTTCTGACTGCTGAAGACATATTGAAACAGGCTGATGATGGTTATCGGTATGAATTGGTGAAAGGAATAATACGTAGAATGCCTCTGACTGGATTTGAGCACGGGATTCAAACGGTTAAAATTGGAGGTTATCTTTGCGAACATGTTCAAAAATATAAATTAGGCTATGTTTGCAGTGCTGGAACAGGATTTAAAATCACTCAAAATCCAGACACTGTACGTGCGCCAGATGCGGCATTTGTCCGTCAAGCCGCAATTGATGAACAAGGCACTCCAAAAGGGTATTGGGAAGGTGCACCTGATCTTGTTGTTGAAGTTATTTCGCCAAGTGACACTTATACTGAGATAGACGAAAAGGTGGATGAATGGTTAATTGCAGGTTGTGCAATGGTGTGGGTTGTGAATCCGCGTAGAGAAACAGTAGAAGTGTACCGATCTCCTCAAGATATTACCGTTTTGCGTGGTGATGACATCCTTGACGGTGGCGATGTTATTGAAGGGTTTCAATGTCGGGTCCAGGATATATTCGTTTGAAACTGCATCGTTTACTTAATCATAACCCCTAATCTTCTATTCCTGACTTAGTGTATCCTGTCCCTTATCAGATTCCTTTTTGTAAGCATCTAATTTACGGTGTAACGTTCGCACCCCGATATCCAAAATCTTTGCTGCTTCTGTCTTATTCCCACCTGTTTCAGTAAGGGTTTTCTGGATAGCTTCCTTTTCAATTTGCGTCATTGTCATACCGACCTTACCGATGGCATCTTCCTCAACTTGATTTGTTGCATGTATCACTTTAGAATGCTCGGTATTAGAAATTGGCAACGGTATAAGTCCTTCGTCAGTTCGATGTTCAAGTGCCTTGGCAATGGTAGAAAGTACTTCAAGTGTTTTTCGCAAGACAGCTGCGGGGTCATCGGTATCTGCTACCTGTAACCAACTTGTGTCCTCATCGGGAATTAGCGGGGGTAACGCATCGCCATAAGTAGCATTGGGTTCAAGCAGTCGGACCGCTGAAAGAATAAGCCCAAGAATTGTTTTATAAATAGCTACATTTTCTGTTGAAATCGTTCCGGGTTCTGGATTCACAACCTGTATAGATGTTCCCGGTTCATCAATAATTTGAACAGGAAACTTGGGATGTCCAAATTCTGAATCTATGGGAAAATCTTTAAGTTCAAGTTCCTCGGAAGTGGCTACGATGATAGCGGATTCAACAGCATTTTTGAGCTGGCGGATATTACCGGGCCAGTCTGCATTTTCAAGATAGTTGAGGGCATCAGACTTTATACCGACAATGTTTTTATTATGTTTTGTACTTAATTCTGAGATAAACGCATCTACAAAAGGTGGAATATCTTCGCGTCTGTCACGTAAAGGTGGAATCTGGATACGGAAGAGGTTCAGTCTATAATAGAGGTCTTGTCTAAAATCTTTTTGCTTAACCGATGTTTCAAGGTCAACATTTGTTGCGGCGATGACTCGGACATCTACTTTTACGTTTTTCTCACCGCCGAGTCGTGTGAATTCTTGTGTCTCTAACACACGCAGAAATTTTACCTGCACTTCGGGCGACATTTCGCCTATCTCATCAAGGAAGAGAGTGCCGCCATCTGCAAGTTCAAATACGCCTCGGCGTTGGCTTGTAGCACCCGTGAAAGCCCCTTTTTCATGTCCAAAGAGTTCGCTTTGCAGCAGGTCTTGATAAAGCACACCGCAGTTGACTGCTTTGAAGAGTCGGTTTGAACGAGGGCTGTTTTTGTGGATAGTCTGTGCAACAACCTCTTTTCCAACACCTGTTTCGCCTGTGATGAGGACAGTCGCATTTGTTGGCGCGACCTGCGCGACTTGGTGCCAGACTTCCCGCATCTGTTCGGATTCACCGATAATGGGATATGCATTCGGATCGGTAAGGGGGGTTGGAAGATTCATTTTGTCTCCCTGAAAACGCTGAGGTAGATTTGCCAACTATTTTATTGGACAATGTCAAGGATTAGTTGTGGGTTTTCCTTCACTTTTTCAAATACCTCAAAACCATCATGACATGCAGCTTCGCACAATCTTTTGAATGCGGACCCTTTTGTTCTACGTATATCCCTAAACCCATCATCAAATTTTAGTTCAACAGCATAACAATTTGAATTCGGTAGATTTTCAGGGATCAGATGTCTATATCCTTCAGTCTTTGTGTAAATCAGGAAAATCTGAGTAACCGAATCAGCATCCTGAAAAGGGAGTTGCAATGCTTCAACGTAGGCTTTACCTAACACAAAGAAAACAAGATCATAATCTTTGATTAATTTACTTATGTCCTCGTTAAGTTTTTTCCCATCTTCTAAAATAGGACTCTTGCTGTTAGGAACATTGTAAGGGGCAAGTACTTTGTCATCCTTTACTAATCCATGTTTAGTTGAAATAATATACCACTTAATAGTTATTCCACCATATTGAGGATGTTTTCTTACCTCCCCTAAACCTGCCTTTATTTTTTGATGTTCAGGACCTCTATAAAGTTCGGCGGCGGGCATAGGTTTTTTGTTTTGGCTTTCTGAGCAAGGACTAATTACCAATATTTTCATAAGATTAAACCTCTGTTATTGATTCTGGATAATTTCAATTAACCTTTGCGGATCCTGCTTTACGTCTTCAAACACTTGGAAACCATCACGACACGCAGCTTCACACAATCTCCGCATCACAACACCTTTCAACGCCCAATTTGTAGTGCGGAGGCTTTTCTGCAAAGCACTGCCAGTTTCAACAATGTGGACATTCGGTAAATCCTCATTGACTGCCTTTCTCTGACTTTTTGGCAGTAGGAAGATTAGGGTTGTCGCTCGCTCTACTTCAAAAACGCGTTGTAACGATTTAATGTCGTCTTGCCGCAACAGCGAAAAAACGAGGTCGTAACTCTCAAGTAAATCTACTGTTTGCTCGGGAACGCCATTCTCACCGAATTCTAAAACCTCAAGTTCGTGAAGTGGGGCAGTGTCGAAAGGGACAATAATATCTTTTTCACCCACTGGACTCATCTTTCTGTCAACTCTGCAATGATACCACGGAAAATAGAGGTCAAGGGTTGTCTTGCCGTACTGCTCGTGTTCTCTAATCTGTTTTAAGCCTTCTCGTAACTGAACATATAAAGGTCCTGTGAACATCTCAGCAGCGGGTAAGCGGTAGTCTCTACTTTTATCGTGCCACCCTTCTTCATTGAAACCGCATAACTCTTTTATTTTTGACTTGAGGCGGTCAGGTGAACTACAATCTTCGGCGCTGAGCGGGTTATCAAGTTTATGTTTCTGCCCTGTTGTGTAAGAGTTAAAAATCAATATTTTCACAAGACTATGCTCCCGCTTTTTGTTCTCTTTGCTGCCATATATGCAGAATCGGACTGGCGATGAAGACTGAAGAATACGTTCCTATTAACACACCGACGATGAGGGCTAAGGCGAATGTGTTAATTTCCTCCCCTGGACTGGAAAGTGTGAAGATAACAACGACAACAAATAAGGTTGTCAAAGATGTGATAACAGTGCGGCTTAGCGATTGATTGATACTTCGGTTTAGCACTTCAACATACTCAACACCTTTTAAGGATTGCCCATTTTCTCGAATTCGGTCAAACACGACGATTGTGTCGTTGAGCGAATATCCGATAATTGTGAGGAACGCAGCGACAGTAGGTAGATTGATTTCTTTTGCCAGAACAGCGAAAATCCCTAAAGTGATAAGCACATCATGAACAAGCGCTGCGATAGCGCCGATAGCAAAGCGAAATTCAAACCGCCAAGAAATATAAACCAGCAAAATAGCGATTGATGAGAGAACAGACCAGAGTGCCGACCATTTGAGGTCACGCCCAACGCTGGGACCTACTTCCGTAACATTTACGCCTTCGGACTCAGCTTGCCATCCGTCTCCACCTGCAAGTAGTGCCTCTGTAAGAATACTGCCAACGCTTGCTTGTATTTGAATAGTGGCATTTTCTGTTAGGTCTATGCCGAATTCATTTACAAAAGTGAGTTGAATCGCTGCGGCTTCAGGCATAGGTTTAACGTCACTAATTTCGTTGCGCCGTTGCGTATTGCCATCACTCAACTCCACTGTGTCACCGGTATTCAACAGATGTACTTTTTCTGCTGTGCTGCTCACTTGAAGGCTTGTTGCGGTAGCATCTCCGGGGTCAGCCATGATAGGTATACTAATGGACTGTTCCTGAAATTCGGGCCGATGTCCCATAGAGATGAAAGCCTTGTTTTCGTTAGGTTCAAGCTGTATTTTGACATCTTCATAGTTCAATTCAGTCAACTTGGTTTCCAACTCGGCTTGTGTGACCGCTCTATTGAATTTCGCTTCAATCTTAACACCACCTCGGAAGTCAATGCCGAAGTTTGGTCCGCCATTAACAATAAGGAATGCGATGCCGACAGCGATAAACACAGCAGAAAATAAAAATCCGGTGCGATGTTTACTGATAAAATCAAATTTTGTATCTCTTAATAGTTGCAATTTTATATCCTTTCCGTATTCGGTTTGCCCGTTAGGAATCGTTTTTTTCAGGTCGGGCATATTTCAGAGATTGTATCTGACAAATTAGATGCTCAATTTTTCTACATCTCGGCTTCCGATTGTCAACCCGTATATTTCGCGTGTGACAACAATTGCTGTGAACATACTCGCCAGAATACCGATGCCGAGTGTAACCGCAAATCCTTTGATTGGTCCATCCCCGAAGTGGTAGAGGACAAGTGCAGTAAAGAACGTTGTAAGATTTGCATCCAAGATTGTTATAAAAGCGCGTTGATAGCCGCTGGTAATAGCAGCCCAAACAGCTTTCCCTGTTCGCAGCTCCTCGCGAATTCGTTCAAAGATAAGGACATTTGCATCAACAGCCATGCCGATAGTTAGCACAAGTCCTGCAATCCCTGGGAGTGTTAATGCCGCACCAAAGCCTGCCAAAGCACCGAGAATGATAATCATATTAAAGACGAGTGCGATAATGGCGATGATGCCTGATAACCTGTAGTAAAATATCATGAAGACCAGGACAACCCCTAATCCAATAACGGCTGCTTTGATTCCGTTGTCAATAGACTCTTGACCAAGGGTGGGGCCGACAGCCCGTTCTTCACCCACTTTGACACCCACTGGAAAAGCACCAGCTTTAAGTATATTTGAGAGGTAGTCTGCCTCCGGAAAACTAAAGTTTCCTTCAATCATAGCGCTCCCGAAAATTTGGGAGTTGATGACAGGAGCAGACTGAACTTTATCATCAAGCAATATTGCCAAATGTTCGCCGATATGATCACCAGTGATTTTGGCAAATTTCCTTTTACCTTCACCATCAAAATCCATAAGGACAACAATTTCAAAACTTGTATTTCCAGAACCAGGTCTGGCATCCTTAATACTATGACCTGTTAGGAGGACTGGGCTTTCCAAAACATACCAATTGCCAGTTTCATAGTGATAACGAATTTCGGTATTTTCAGGCAGATCATCTGGCGGGGGTGTATCTGCTGTACCTGACCATAAGCTGCCGCCGGATGGCGATTTCTTCACCATCTTAAATTCTAACCGACCCATCGTCTGCACAATACGGAGCGGTTCTGAGGAATCCTTCGCGCCCGGCAGCTCAATGATAATTCGTGGACGATTTGCTACTGGGACGATAGAAGGTTCGGCGACCCCAAAAGCATCTACGCGGTTCCGTAAGACTATCAATACTTGTTGGATTGCTTGGTCGCTGTATTCTTTCATTCCCCTATCGCTCAGGTGGAGTCGATATGTGGACTGTGCGTCTTTTTCAGTAATAACTTCGGCATTCTCGAAAAAATCAATTTCGTTTAAGAGACTGACAGCTTTTTCCAGGTATTTTTTCTTTTCCTCTGGATCGGATCTGAGGCGGGAGGGAATTTCAACAAGTACGTTGAGCGCGTCTTCGCCACTTACTTGCTCTGCTTGCCGACATAAGATCTGCTCTGATTTAAGCCTTTCTGGAATCGAGTACGAACTTTCTTTTAGTAACTCCCTTTTTGACTTCTCTAAATCCACTTCAAGTACGAGATGAACACCACCTTTCAAATCCAAACCAAGTTTTAATCGGTTGTCGGGTATTATCCTACGTAATGTAGTTGGAAGGCTACCGTATAAATATAAATTCTCTAAGGTAGCCGTTGGATTTTCTTTCGCCTTGTCAGAGGTGAGTCTAACGAAAAATTCTTTTGCTTCAGTGGTATCAAATTGATAGTCAACCGTTTCTTCAAGTTCAAGCTTCTCCAAATGGACTTTAAAGATGTCTTGAAGTTCGTCGGTTGCGTCTTGGAAGTTCTTACCCTCTGGATAGTTAACGGCCGACAAGTCCACTTTGAAAGCGTTATCTTCGGTGACTTCAAAACGTGGGAGTGTTTCCTGCATCCAGAGCGGTAGATTTCCGTACAACGGAAGGTAGAAACGATCTGGCGTAGGAATAAGGTATAAAACTGATAATAGCAAAACGCCAAGGATTAAAACAATTTTCCAGATATTGAATCTGTACATTAAATGCTCCTATTTTCTAAAACTAAATTACAGATGAGAAAGTACGATAGATACATCTGCACGAGAGTATCACAATATATGCTTTAAGAGATTTTCCTTATGAATTTATGGTAGATGGTTCAGGTGCGCCTGGGAGGAATCGAACCCCCGACACGAGGCTTAGGAAGCCCCTGCTCTATCCCCTGAGCTACAGGCGCGTTTACTGTTAGAATCCCGTTCCATGTTCAATTTGTTGTCCTATCTAACCTAAGTTACCACATAGTAGCGCAACCTATTAGTTTGTGTTGAATAGGCGCAAACTAATAGGTTGCGCTACGATATTTTCTATTAAAAACTTGTCCGTAGCAACTTGGTTATCTATTAAAATATAACAAAATATCACTAAAATTCTATGAGAGAAAAAATCGGTTGATCTGTTACTTTTTTTCGTCCCTCGAATTCCGTGAGTTCTAATAAAAGAGCAATACCGATCACATCTCCACCAAGTTTTTTGACGAGTTCAATTGAGGCTGAAAGCGTTCCGCCGGTTGCTAAAACGTCGTCGCATATAAGTACACGACTCCCTTTTGGAAAAGCATCTTGATGAATAGCAAGCGTATCAGTGCCGTATTCAAGGTTGTAGGTGATTTCATAGCAATCAAAGGGTAATTTCCCACTTTTACGAATAGGAACAAAACCGATATTGAGGCGATGTGCAAGTACTGAAGCCAGAATGAAACCTCGCGCATCAATTCCTACAATTACGTCAATCATATCAGATTTAAAACGGTTTACGAATACCTCAATTGCGGCATTAAAGGCTGATCCATTTCCTAAAAGAGGTGTAATATCCTTATATGAAACACCCTGTTTTGGGAAATTCGGTATCTCTCGAATAAACTTAATAAAATCGCTCATACGTATTTACTTTAACTTTTTTGTTGTCTCGTCTTACGGAGATGCAGCATGCGGATGAATCATAATCTTCATACCCTTTCGGGATTCCATTGTTTCAAAAGCCTTGTCAATTTCAACAAGTGGAAAATGGTGTGTGATAAGCGGTTGTACACGGACTAAACCCTTTTCAAGGAGCCGGACTGCCAATTCGTGATGACGAGGCACACATCCGTGGGAACCGGTAACAAAACATTCCTTATAGTGGATTGTATTTGAGAGAACACTCATCGGACGCATAGTTTTAGGCAATCCACCGAACAGGTTGACATAACCGCGGTGTGCGACCATTTCAACACCCTGTTCATGCGCTTCAACAGAAGCACACGTTGTAATAACGATATCTGGACCTTCTCTATCCGTTTCTTCGCGGCAGCGTTCTACTACATCCTCTTCTTCGGAGGCGATATAGACATCCGCTTCGTAGAACTTTGCTATCTCCATCCGCAGTTTGCTTCTTTGCACGCCGATAACTTTCGTTGCGCCCATGACACGGGCGAGGTCAATCATCATACATCCGATCGGTCCCAAACCGATAATGACGACGCTCTTACCGAGAGACATGTTTACTAATTCAAGTCCATTGATAGCACAGGCGAGGGGTTCAGCGAGGGCGGCTTCATCAAAACTGAGGGTGGTATCAAATGCGGTAACAGGGCCTTCTTCCAAAACAAGGCGGGGCAGTTTCATGTATTGTGCAAAAGCACCGGGAATTTGGTAGCCGATGGCGTAATTAATATCGCAGTTGTTTCCGAGTCCGTTCCGACACCAATGACACTGTCCACACGGTACATCTGCACCGATGGAGACGCGATCACCTTCTTTGACACGGGTTACATTTTTACCGACTTTGACAATTACACCTGAATTTTCGTGTCCGATAATCGTTGGTGGTTTGACACGGGGATTGCCGTGATGGAAGATACGGACATCGGAACCACATATACTGACAGATTCAACCCGCATCAATGCGGAGTCGTTATCAATTTCCGGTTCTGGAACATCCTGAACATTTAAGTTTTCAAGGCTTTCAAGTATAGCCGCTTTCATATTTCCCCTTCTTCTCTGCAGGTGCTTACGATGGATGAATAAGAACCTTTGCGTAAAATTGGCTTTTGTCCTTCATCATGTTTAGTGCTTCGGTGCTATCTGCTAACGGCACCTTATGTGTAATCAGCGGAGCGATATCTAACATGCCAGAAGCCATTGCTTGTAAGACTGCTCGCCAATCGTCATCATTGCCGGATATGCTGTAATCGGAATTCCATGTTCCTAATAGACTAACCTCGCGCCGCATGAGTTGTGAGATAAGAGATGCGGGTAAGGTTACATCTGCAACAGGGTTTCCAAGCAACACGACACTACCGCCCCGTTGAACACTACCTAACGCATAATGGTATGTCTGTGGAACGCCCGCTGCTTCAATACAGACGTGCGCTCCTTTTGCTTTAGTCTGCGCGTTTACTACGTCAACGGGGTCTTCTGCTGTGCTGTTAAAGACATTTTCAAAACCGAGACATTTTGCCAATTCAAGTTTTTCAGTGACAATATCAAACAGTAGTACCTGCGCTGTGCCCATTATTCTTGCCCACTGTGCTACGATTAACCCGATTGGACCGGCACCGAAAATTGCAACCGTTTTACCGACAAGTGAATCTTGAACGCGCTTCAGTGCATGGAGTGCTACCGCGGCTGGTTCGGTGAGGGCTGCCTCCTGCAAAGTTACGCCGTTCGGTACACGGATAAGGTTCTCTTTCGGTGCTACAACAAATTCGGCAAAAGCTCCATCACTGCGTGAACCGAGATAGTCGTAGTCACTGCACTGAACATATTTTCCGTTCTCACATGCATCACACTTTCCACACCAAATCAGTGGAAAAACAACGACACTGTCTCCTTGTTCAAACCCTTCAACACCTGAACCACATAAGTCTATAGTTCCAGCAAATTCGTGTCCACAAACTGTGGGAAAACTGTAAGTGCCTTTAGAAAATATTCTTGGTATGTCGGAACCACACACACCACAAAAACCGATTCGGACTCGGACTTGCCCTTCAGAGACGTTTGGAATAGGCATCTGTGACAGTCGTAAATCACCAACACCGTGCAGCACAAGTGCCTCCATCAAGCCGCTATGCATCATATTCCTCTTTTTGCGAGTCCAAGCGAAATAGCCTGATGGATCTGTTGGATATTTTCTGCGCGAGAACCTGATTTGTGAAAAACGCTGCTGGTGCCGCCGACCAAGATATCTGCACCAGCAGCTACCATTTTCGGTATATTTTCAAAACTGACATTACCGTCCACTTCAATCGGGAGGTTCACACCGCGTTCGTTCAAAAAAGCGCGACAATCCGAAATTTTTTGTAGGGTGGCTGGCACCAATTTCTGACCGGCGAATCCTGGATTAACCGTCATAATCAGGACGAAGTCAAGCCGATCAATAATGTATGCTATCGCAGAGAGCGGTGTCGCCGGGTTCAAAGCAACGCCTGCTTTTATACCATGTCCTTGAATTACCGATAAAGTTCTATCCAGATGTGTAGCAGATTCTGCATGAACCGCGATTTGCTGAACACCTATGTTTGCGACTGCTTCCACAAAAAAATCGTTATCTTGCACCATCAGGTGAATGTCAAAAGCGCAATCTGTTTTTTGTCGTAATTGTTCAATGAGTGCCAACCCAATCGGCATGTTTGGCACAAAGTGCGCGTCCATCAAGTCGAAATGCAGCAGACTAATCCCTGCTTCTTCCAATTCATGAATATCTGTTTCCAAATTACAGAGATCAGCACACATCACTGAAGGTGCTATGCTAATTTTTTTATCCGTGGTATTAATGCGTTGACTCTCATGAGTCGGCAAGATATTTCTCCAATTCAAATTAGGATTTTTCAAGCTATTATTATAACATAAAATGAATGAATTGTCAAATTTTGGAGAGGCGCTATTATATTTTTGCGTCCTCTGTGCTTTCCGCGATTCAGACAACAAACAACTAACAGATGAAAGCAAACATTGTCGAACAAAAAAGAAAAGGCAGGCACCCAAAAGGGTCCCTGCCTGTGAGATAATTTTGCGACGTGGCTACTCTATCGCCCAGCAGTTTCGCTTTGTCTTGACTAAACACTGTGGCGCTCCGCTCACGCACTTTTGCCACGTTTGACTGCACCACCGACACGTGCGCGTCCGGTGCCTATTGTTCTCAAAACTATTATCCGGATCGTAAGAGTGACCATTGGCACACGTCGCAGTTGGCGCGGGGGCAGAGGAGCTGTCGGAAGTGGTGCTACTATCAGAAGTGCTACTATCAGAAGTGCTACTATCAGAAGTGCTACTATCAGAAGTGCTACTATCAGCAGTGGTACTACTATCAGAAGTGGTGCTACTATCAGAAGTGGTGCTACTGCTCACCGTCACCGTATAACTGGCCGTAATCGCAGAACCATCCGATGCCAGTGTCCCAGACACCGAAAACACATAATCCCCAATCACACCCGTGGGGAAAGTGTAACTTAACTGCGACGTCAAACTCCCAGAAGTGTCCTGATATTCCAATGTCCCCGGCGACGACCCACCCGGCGACTGAACATACCAAAACACATAACTCGGCGCAGCAGTTAACGTCAGATCCGCAGTGTGGCTATTCCCCGCAGTCGCTGTATACACCCCACCCGAAGGCGTCAGCAAGGCACTATTGCTCTTCTTAACTTTTTCGAGTGACCATGTTTTCGTCTTCGGATCATAGGTTCTCTTTTTACCTTTAGGGATAGTGGCGGGAGCCTGTGGCAGCTCCGCGTTCAGTTTTATATCATAGTCTATATCGTGGTGATTGTGATATTGCGTTACATGGTTTGCATAACTATCCGTTTTTGCCCACATATAGCAGTCTAAGTCGGTAGTATTCGGACAATGGTCCAAGTGAACACCGTGCCCGATTTCATGGGTAATGACGTAGTCGGTGATACCGGAGACTGTTTGCCCCTTAAGAAGGAGTGGTACGCCTGTCCGAATACGCTCGGTCCAAATCTGACCCTTTGTGCTAGAGGAGGGAACGCCCACCCACATTTCCCCCCAGCGAGCACCAGGATTTTTCTCATCAAAGGCATCAAGATTGACTACAAATCTGAGGGCGTAAACCATGCCGTGTGGGGGCGTGGCTACTATTTTAAAGTCATGTACCAACCCATCCTCGTAACCAACTTCGCTGGAACTCATTGAGTGGAATGACATATCATCAGGTGAACTGACCCCTGTTCCGAGATCACACTGGATAAAAACATCCCACCCCTCCGGATCCGTATCTGTCCAGCTACCGCTGACGTAAAGCCCGCGATACTCGTCAAGCACAGCGATGCCATCACCAAGATTCGCATTCGGGCCGCTATCTTCATCCCAATCCGCAACATAATTCTTGGAAGGATTAGCATTATTCGGATCTGCGGTGGTCTCATCATCTTTCCAGCAATCCGCAATCTTATTGCCATTAATATCGCGCGGGATAATGACATCAATTGGAAATGCCTCAAGAATAGAACTTCCGCCCGTTGAGAATGTCAGCTTCCCATACGCAGCGTAATCGGCACAGTCAACTGTAACGGTGATCAATTCCACACTTTCCTTCTCCGCGTTCGGATTCGGTCCAATCGGATGGCTGAGTGATATTCTTGCTTCTTGGACACGCCACCCAGGGTTACGAACCAAATCTTGACGTAATTCAAGATCGTTGTATAGGGACATACGATTACCACATTCCCCCAGATAGTTTGTCACATCCGAGAGCTTTGCGATCAGGCTGCCCCCCGAATAACTCGGCGGTTTGGTCACTTTTACGGTAAAACTTAACGATTTGCCAGCTTCAGGCCGCCAATCTATTGGCAAATCATTCGCAAGATTCGTGAACTCAAGGACGACTCGGGCACCCGAACTTTCCGCAACGTATCCAACCGTCCAAAAACTGACTAAGCATAAAAAGCATAAGGTCTTCACAAAAACTTTTGTCATTTTCATAATAAATTCTCCTTTTTTAGTTTTTGCACAACCTGTATGAAGATTAATTTATTAATTCGGTCCTTTTCTATCCGTCCGAGGCGGGTGTACTCCCCCGCTGGCGAGGTTTCCGAACCTCGCCAAAGGACCGATTTATTTTCTTAAACTTCATTTAGGGTGTGTCCCATTTTAGGGTGTGTTCCATTTTTGCACAACCTAACAGGTTGTGCTACATAGTTTGTGCTACTTCTTCTTGTTCTGTTGATTGCTACGGCGTGGTGGTTGTCGTTTTTCTTCAAGAAGCCGTTCCACCGCTGCCGCAAGATCAGGGTCCTTGTTTTTGAGACGTTCGAGCCCGTTCGTTCTGCCGTGCCGTTCCATCAGTTCAAACGCACGCACAAGCCGTTCGGGAGACACCTCTGATTTACCACCTTTGAGATGGATTGCAAGTTCTCGCGCCAGAAAGTCTTCGGTATCACGCACAGAGTCCTCATGCATAATACGTTCCGCCCATTTGATAAACTCATCAAACTCTTTCTGCACCGCTGCTTGTTGTCTACGTTGAAACGCTGCCCGTGCGGCTTCCGCATCTAACGGTTGATCTTCCTGTGGATGCGTCTCCCGCGGTGGGAGTTCCGGAAACCACGGCATCTCTTTCGTAGCGGGAGACTGTTTCTCTTTGGGGGCAACAGCACCCTTCTCCATAACCGCTTCGTCACGGGACGGAACCGGTTGGCGTTCTAAATGAATCGGCGTATACGCCGGGTCACCTTCCTCAATCCTCTGCATGTGTCCTTCAGCTAATATATCATCAGGCCAAAATGTTAGGTGTTTCCTGTAATAGAGCCACGCCGTTTTCAGATCACCCAGACGCTCGTATACCCGTCCTATACCGCTTAAACCATGCGTCGGATCCAGTTTGTTCGCTTTTGTGAAGTGTACTAACGCGCCCTCTGGATCGTCGAAATGAATCCGCCCACCCAAATTGAGCAAAGCACCGAGGTGGTTCGGGTCTTTCGCAAGTATTTCTCTATACCCCGCCGCAGCTTTCGCATTGTCCTTTTCGGAAAGCATTAATTTCATCTTCGCCTCAAAATCGTCAGGATTTTCTGTGAGTGCTTTTTCAGCATAAGCATTAACTGTTTCTGGATGTGCACGTATTGCCTGAAGATATTTAAAAGCGCGGTGTGCGGACACTTGATCTAAGATCGCCTCATTATACGTACCATGCTTTTCCAGAAAAGCAATCGCCTCTTCAGGGTTCATATCACCGGCAAGGATTTCAAGTCTTCTTTTGTGTGCTGCCATGGTCATGAATTTTTCGCCATTTCGTATTTCATACGCCTCCCCTGCAGCCGCCATTTCTTGGTGCGTCTTGTCAAGACGCATTTGGAGATCGGTTGGCAGTGGTGAGGGGCGTTTCGGATGATCATGACCGCCGTGTGTCGTCCCAGAACTTTTGCGTGCGTCTGTGTTGATACGCACAGGTCTACGTTTTCTCAGTACATCGTTATTCGGTGTATTGCGTGCAGTATCCGGTGTGCTTTCTGCAACCTTAGGCATCTGCTGCTCGGGTTCACGTGTCTGCTGTTGTCCACGTTGGACAACAATGATGCTCCCAATACCAAGCCCGATAACAATACCGAGGACCCAATACCAATTGTTTCTAAAGAATTTCATGTCAGTTACTCCTTAATATTAAGGGTTAGCCTACTTCGCTGCGTCCAGCGGGCAGGGGTTTAGATTTGGATTGGGACAAATCGGCTTGGGACCACGAGGGACACATTCCGACCCAATCCGTTTTGGATTTGGATTGGGACAAATCGGCTTGGGACCACGAGGGACACATTCCGATCTGATCCGTTCACAGTCAAGCGTGTCTGCCTGCGTGGTATCAATCATTTTGATTGCGCCAAACAGCAGGCTGCCACCCATAAAAACAATCAAGGCTGCAATAACCCCTACTTTTCGCCACCGAATAGCGGTCCGTCCAACATTTGTAGCTAAGACTGTTATATCTGTATTTCCTGTCAAAAGTTTTTTCACAATTATACCTCCTGTGTTAAAAACTTTCAAGTGATTTTAACGATTGTTAGTACCGTTTTGTTATATCCTGTTGTGCTGTCCGCACTACCCCCCTTTATCCCCCCGCAAGCAAGGGGAATGTGAAGGATAAACCCCGCAAGCAGGGGGGAGGCCCGCAAGCAGGGGGAGGTACGTGTGAGCAACAAGGATGACACACATTGAAACGAGTTCCAATGCAACACGAAAAGCCCGCACGGCGTAACACCGGGCGAGCGCAAAATATCGCAGATGTTAATGTCTGCAAGGCGATTTGATAAATTAAAGTTAAAAATATTAACAGATGTGAAGTGGGGGGGGGGTAGTTAACTTATAGTTAAAATACACCCACAAAATATTATCCGCAGGCAATTTTGCACGTGAAGCAAAAATCCCTGGCACGATCATATTCTGGGTTGTGGTTTTAACATGTCGGTTCTGCATTCTGAAAATCCCCTTGTGAAAAAATATGGTTGGCGTTAATACAACTTTTGCATTCCACAAATATCCATATTTGTAACATACAACGCATACATGAAACATCAGGTTACAAAAAATTGCAACTTTTTTCCAAAAAATTGCAATTTTTAGAGATGTGTCCAAGTGTAAGGTAACCTTTGCCAAAATATTTACGTATCCCGGACTGTGATTAACTTGCTATCCATAAGTAATTGTGATATAATTAAAATCGGTATTCTGAAAAGGAGGCGGAATTTGAATGGCATACATAATTTGCGAACCGTGTGTAGACGTAAAGGACACTGCTTGCGTGGTTGTGTGTCCAGTGGATTGCATACACACCTCCGAAGGTGAAAATCAACTCTATATTGATCCAAACGTGTGTATTGACTGTGCAGCGTGTGTCCCCGAGTGTCCTGTTACAGCAATCTATATGGAAAGCGAAGTTCCAAGCCAGTGGGAATCATATATTGATATAAACAGCAAATTCTTTGAGACATTTGTTTATCCTGAGAAAACAGATGATGGAGCTGACGGGGCAGGACAAAGTAAAGGAAAAGAACAAGGAATCCCTGAAGAATTTGTGCAGCTGCCAGATGCTGTCGGGTCGTCCCTGCGTGCGCCTTTGGGTTTGCTAACTATGCTTGGTCAACCGATCTTAGGTGCGTTTTCAGCAAGTTTTAAAGCGCAATTAGAAGAGATGGCAGGCAATCCACGTGTTTTCAGTGCTGCTGTTTCAACAGGTATCAATAGTTTAATCAATCTGATTCTGTATCCACTTGTGCTTTTTTTCATCGGGATGAAACAGGGAGGTTACGGTTTTTTCACGCCTGCGGGCAATTTTATGATCTTTTTGGGAATAGTGATCGCTATTGTCGAAGGGGCCTTCCGTTTTAAATCTGAACTCACTTCAACACCTGACGATGAACAATCGCGCTATGGTGCATCATTTTATGGATGGGTCCCCTCACTCTTTGCCACACCGCTTCTCAAAGCCATGCGTTCTGCTCTGGTAAAAGCTCCCGAAGCACAACGGGCAACAATGCCTGGTGCTGTTCAAACCGACGGTTCGATTTTTTCTGACGATATAAAAGAACGTTACCGCCGCTACGGAATGGTCAATCGGGTTTTAGAAATGGCAGACTACTATCGGATAGAAATTGAGTTTCCACGATGGGTACCAAATTCTGCTGCCAAAGAAACATATCAACTCCCAGATAGAATGCCACATTATGACTATGAAGTTTTTCTGAGTTCGCCTTATGCTCCAGATGCAACGCCTACCTCAGAGAGCGTTGTGACGGTGCAAACACAGCTTCCCAGGGATCCTGAAAAACCTCAACAGTTCACCGATCCGCGGTTTGAAAAAGTCGTTGGACGTACCAGTTCATTTCCAGACGGTTTCAGAAATATCTTTCCTATTCCAGGGCAGCCAGAGGATTTCCATGCAAAATATCGAAATAGGATGCTTGAAATTGTCGTGCCGAAAACCGGAACATATCATGAACTCGGAATAGAACAACCTGTCCACTATGCAAAACTTAAGGGATAGAGAGAAGTTAGCTGCGTGGGATAAGGATTACCTGTGGCATCCTTTCACACAGATGCGTGATTGGCTGGCAGAGGCACCGATTATCATTGAACGGGGTGAAGGGGTTTACCTAATTGATATTGACGGAAATCGGTATCTTGATGGAATTGCCTCTATGTGGACAAACGTCCACGGACACAATCATCCTGAACTGAACGCTGCCCTCAAAAACCAATTAGATAACATTGCGCATTCTACCCTCCTTGGGTACAGCAATATCCCCGCCATTCAACTTGCCCAAAAACTGGTCGAGATTACGCCGAAAGGTCTTAATAAGGTTTTCTATTCCGATAACGGTTCGACTGCGGTTGAAGTCGCACTGAAGATGGCATTTCAGTACTGGCAGCATCAAGGGCAACCGCAACGTAAACTGTTTGTCCACTTTGATAAAGCCTACCACGGAGACACAATTGGTGCTATGAGTGTTGGTGGTATTGAGAGTTTTCATAGCACCTTTAACACTCTCCTTTTCAATAGTATTCGCGTACCCGCTCCTGAAACTTATGTTGTAGAGGCACTCAAAACTCGCTGGCTTGATGCGGTAGAGCAGACATTATCCGAACATTCCGAACAGATTGCAGGCATCATTTTAGAACCGTTAGTCCAAGGGGCGGGTGGCATGTTAATTTCCCCGAAAGGGTTTCTAAAAGAGCTTGCTGCCTTAGCAAAAAAGTGGGGAACGCTCCTGATTGTTGATGAGGTGATGACAGGTTTTGGTCGTACAGGGAAAATGTGGGCATGTGAACATGAGGGCGTTACGCCTGACCTTTTATGTACGGCAAAAGGGCTCGCGGCTGGCTATCTTCCGCTCGCAGCAACGTTAACTACGGATGAGATATATAATGCCTTCCTCGGTGAATATAGTGACCTCAAAACTTTTTTTCACGGACATACTTTTACTGGAAATCCATTAGCGTGTGCTGTGGCATTAGAGAATATAGCAATTTTTGAACGGGAAAACCTTTTGGACCGCCTTCAAACAACTATCAAACACTTCCAAAATCGGCTTCAGGAATTCTACGAGCTGCCGCATGTTGGTGATGTCCGCGTCTGTGGTATGGCTGCAGGCATAGAATTAATGAAAAACCCGGACACTTATACCTCTTATCCGTTTGAGGAGAAGGTAGGTATCCGAGTCTGTAAAGCTGCGCTTGCTCAAGGTGCGATACTCCGCCCCCTTGTCAATACCATTGTTCTGATGCCGCCTTTACAAATTTCAATTTCAGAATTGGATTCCCTCCTTGATAGGACCTACCGAGCTATAGATACTGTAACAAAATAGGGTAGGTTTAATGAAGATTAATTTATTCAGGACTCACACAAATTGAGCAAAAAAAGGGGACATTTTGTTTAAAAAGTAGAACATATCTCATAGATCATTTATAGTAGATTTTAGAATTACCTGAACACTTTTGATCTATACGTTTAGCAAACCTAACGGATTGCATGTGTTGTCCCATAACCTATGTAGGTTGTGTTCCGTCCGTTTCTGCACAACCTAAATGAAGATTAAATAATTAATTCGGTAATTTTGTTTTTTTTTGTTATACGCTTGTTCAAGGAGGTATTTATTCATGACAAAACATCATAAACTTGAACTCAGTGAAACTGAACGACAAAACTCATTGAACTCCGCGATAAAGGCGAACCGGCATATCTACGGGAACGCGCTGCGGCCCTTTTGAAAATAAACGAGGGATTTTCCCCTCACAAAGTCGCCCGAAAAGCACTCTTGAAAGAACGCGACCCTGATACGGTCTATACGTGGCTTCGCCGATACAAAGAAAACGGTATTCAAGGTCTATTCCAAAAACCTGGTCGTGGTCGCAAACCTGCCTATTCCCCTAAATCCCCCGAAGAAGCAGAGTCGGCGGTCTATAATACCATCGGACAGGGACCTGAACAACTCAATGTGCATCAAACGCGCTGGACACTCCGAACACTTGGCAACATCGTCCCGGGGCTCTGTGATGTGTCCGTGCCGGGTATTCACCAAATCCTCTCACGGCTCGGTATCAGCTATAAACGCGCCAGGCTATATGTGCGAAGTCCAGATAAAGACTACGCTGAAAAAATGAACCGTATCCAGCACGTTTTAGAAGAGCCCCTTCGCCATCCACAAACCCTTGTTGCGCTTTATCAAGATGAGTTCGGATTTTATCGTCAACCCACCATCGCAAAAGACTGGGCACAGACTGGCACGAAAACACCATTAGCCCGTCAGAGCTACAAATCTCAAGAGACTTGTTATGGGATTGGTGCCCTAAACCCACACACAGGAAGCGTTGTTTATCAGCAAGTGTCAAGCTGTACCGTTGAAACACTCCATTCGTTTTACACCGAGATTTGCCAACGCTATCCACAGGCTGAACGGATTTATATGATCCAGGATAATCGGGCGATCCATTTCCACGCGAACCTAATGGAGACCTTTCTGCCTCAGGAAGTTTCGTTTGTGAAACCGGCACCGCCCACTTGGACAGGGAAACTCTCAAAGAAGATTGGCAAACATGCAAAACTACCGATTGAGATAGTGCAGCTACCGACTTATGCGGGGTGGACAAATCCGATTGAAAAGTTATGGCGATGGGTGCGTCAATCCGTTTTGCATGTTCATCGTCTTTGTGATGACTGGGGTGCCCTCCAAAAAAGGTAATTGCGTTTATGACACAGTTCAAAGACGGATCAAAGACTTGCTCCGATATGTCGGATTATTACCGAATTAATTATTTAATCTTCATACAGGGTGCGATACAGAAGTGTCCCATTAATTGTCCGTTTTACTATAAATATGCGCTTAAAGGTAATCCGCACAGTCCTGTGCCGTTTTCAAGTTGATGTCCCACAATCTGTTAGATTGGGTTTCCTGTGAGTGCGCAAACTGAAAGTTTGGAGTACAAGGACAAATGGCGATGGACCTGAAGTCCGTTCCTGTCTGTTTTGATGCGCCAAATATTATGCACAACCCTCATTTTAAATTGACTGTTATCCAACACTATGCTATCCTTTAGATTACACGTTTCTAAGGATTCGTCATCATACCTCAATTTATCAGAAAATTTAGTTGTTCCTCTAAAAAAACACACTGTTTTTCTGAAAGTGAAACCTTCCAATTCAAAATCGCGTCTATAAATTAAAAGATTATATCTATTTGTGAGGTGTTTCATGAAACACGATGATGCTGAGTTGATTGAACGGACACTTGAAGGTGATCAGCGCGCGTTTGCGCTGCTTGTAGAAAAATATCAAGATCAGATACACATGCTTGTATGGCAAAAGATCGGTGATTTTCACATTGCACAAGAGATTACGCAAGACGTATTCATTGCTGCGTATCAAAAACTTGCTACCCTCAAACATCCCAACCGCTTTTCAGGGTGGCTTTATGTCATCGCGAATCGTAAGTGTATCACTTGGTACCGAAAGAAAAAGCCTCAACCGCAATCTTTAGAAGAGACAGATCCAATGGAATTGGAAGAGGTATATTATTTGGATTATGAGTCTCGGCAGCGTGAAGAGGCGGCAAACGAAAAGCGGCGTGCATTGGTTCAAGAACTGCTCAGTAAACTCCGAGAGAGTGAGCGGACAGTGATTACACTACACTATCTTGCTGGGTTGAGTTGTGAAGAGATTGGTCGGTTTCTCGGTGTTTCAACGAACACGGTTAAGATTCGATTGCACCGCGCACGCAAGAGATTGCGAAAGGAAGAAGCGATAATTCAAGAGAATCTAAGTAGTTTCGAAGCCTCAAAACAGCTGGCAGAAAATATAATGAACAAAATATCCGACCTTGAACCAATAGCACCATCAACAAGTAAACCGCTTGTGCCGTGGGTGCTTTCCGGTGCTTCTGCCATTTTGGTATTTCTACTGATAGGTATAGGCGCACAATATCTATACCGTTTTCAGCAGCCGTATGACTTTGAGGCAACATCTGAACCGACGATTGAGATTATAGAAGCAAAACATGTTATAGATTCTCCAAATAAACCTAAGGTACAAAATCAAGTCCGACAATCAGAAATTCCAAATCGGAACAACGGGGCTGCACAGAAACCGAACTCACAATTAGTCGATTCAATACAAGCAGATGCGACAAAAGACTCAAAATCAGATGATATTTTGCAGAAAGGCACTACATCTTTTTCCGGTAAGGTCATAGATGAAGATGGAAATGCTGTTCCTGGGCTGCAACTTACAATAAAACCTGTCAAATTTAGTTTAAATCCCAATACAGATGTAATACCCCGCGCACCTTTCTCCTCTTGGAAAAGAGTCGTAACGAATAAACAAGGCGGTTTTTCTTTTCCCAACATTGATTCAGTCTCATCGCAATTGGTGATGTCTCCTGAAGCGGGACCCGATTTTAAGATTATTTCCCTTGAAATCGGCGATATGACCTTTTATTCCACAGGACACCACGTTAATATGCCCAATTGGCTTGGCAAACTTAACTTTGCGATTGAAACGGGTACGCCGCTCGAAAACATAATTGTGACTGTGAAACCTTCACAAATGCGGATTAGGGGACGAATTCTTTTAAAGGATGGAAAACCACTTGCCAATGCAGAGTTTGGACTCACTGTTCAACAACGTAATAAGGAAACTTTCCTCTTTTTCTTTCGCGGTGATGGAAGCAGTTCAACCTCAAGCGGAGGCGCTAAAACTGATTCGCAAGGTTACTTTGTATCTTATCATCCGAATGAGCCAGCTGAATACTCCGTGTCAGTGGAGTATGAAGGCGAAAAAGTAAGCTCAAGATGGTTTCGTATGAAAGAAGGACAACGTTACGACAAGCTGGTTTTCAGGCTAAAAAATTTAGAAAAACTCCGTAAAATTCGGAGAGAACGCACCAAAGCACAACAAGCGATATGGACAGTGAACCCTCAAAATGGACATGCTTATAAAAAGATCCAATGCGACAGTTGGAATGACGCAAAAACTATAGCTGCTGCAGAAAACGCCTATCTCGTTGCTATTAACGATGAAGCAGAACAGAAATGGTTAGAAGCACGTTTTGCTGAAAACTTGTTTTATTGGATAGGATTGAACACTTCACAAAATAACCCATCACTACAGTGGGACAACGGTGAGCCACTCACCTATACTAATTGGTTAACAACGGAGGAATCTATCAACGAATCCAAAGTTCCTGTTGCTGTGGAATTCTTTTCTAAAAGATGGATGCCAATAGAAGCTGATAGCCCATTTTTGTCTGTTGTGAAACATGCGATTCTTGAGAAAGAGGATATGCAGGTCGTATTAACTGATGGTGTTAAATAGATCCAAAGAGATTCGTCTTATCTATTTTGAAAAGGAGATAATTATGACGTATTTTGATTTCACAAAACAAGCACTTATCTATATGACACTCATTATTCTATTTAGCTTCGGTGCTGTATATCAAAGCAGTGCTGAAGAGCAGACATCAACGTTGTCTGGACGCATTACCGATGCAAAAGGTGAACCGATTGCTGATGTATCAGTCCTTCTTCTTTATGTCATAATAGATGAAAATAGTGGTATATACCTACCACATAACAGCAAACAGTACCCTTTTCTTCTTCAAATACCAACAATGTTTAACGGTGCAAAAATGACAAAATATCAGAAAATGCAAGAATTGCAACCGTATTTAGAATCTAAGACTGATTCAGATGGAAAATTTGCTTTTACTGGGATTGCTGCAGAGATGGTGCAATTGATGGTTTTGCCTACCATGCCGCCAGGAAAAGAAATGCCGATCCGAGAGTTAGGAAAAGGTAACTTCCCGCTTCTCCCACAAATTCAATCAATTCAGTTCGGAAAAGTATCTTTTTTTTCACATAATTACACATTCTTTCCACCACTTGGTGCTGTAACATTTGCAATTAAACCCGGAACGAACATAGAAAATGTCCATCTTAAAGTTGTTATGGAAAACTCACTAAATATCCGAGGCAGAATCGTTTTTGAGAACGGAGAACCACTGTCCGAAACTGCTCTTGAAATGAAAATAGGGCAGCTCAATTTAGATGGAACCAGTGACTATCCTTTTAGTCAGCCTTTATTAATTGGAACGGATGACGATGGATATTTTAATCAGCCTGTTTTTCTTCCAGGAGTCTTTGCGTTCTCCGTAAATTATCGTGGGCTTTCCACTATCTCTGAACCTTTTATTCTTAATGGTGAACAACCGCAGGAAGTTGTAGTTTTAACGCTCAACGGTAATCCTGACGAACTTGAAGAATTATCCGCTGAAAACGGAGAAACAGAAGAAGCCTCCCTACTGTATCAACCGGACTCTCCTGGGACGTGGATAATCAATCCTGCAAATGGCCACGCTTACAAATGGATCAGGTGTAAGACCAGAGTAGATGCACAAATCCAAGCCGCTCGTGAAGATGCATATCTCGTTACAATCACCAACGAGGCAGAACAGATATGGCTTGAAGCCGTTTTTGGAATAGGACCATATTGGATTGGGTTGACCGATATTCAAAAAGAAGGAAAATGGCAGTGGGACAATGGAGAACCTCTCAAATATACCAACTGGGCAAAGGTTGATGACAACTTTTCCAGCGACGTGCCTGCACTGCTTAGGATTTTTGGCGTTAAAGACGGCTTGCAAAAACAAAAAGAAGAGAAGAAGGACTATGTGATTATGTCTCCTCCATATCTAAATGACAAGAAGGGTAAATGGATCGCTGTTGATTCAGAAAACTCACACTTAGGACGAACACGAATGGCAATCCTTGAAAGAGAAAAGTAACTGACAAAAATTTTATAACTAATGAAGCGTAAGGTGTGCTCCACGGTGCACCTTTTTTCTTTTAGAAAATCCCTTCCAAGCAAACTAAAACTTTTCTTCACTTTAACATCAAAATACACAATTTGACAACAAAACCTTAATCTGTTAAAATTGTAAACATCGTAGTGAAAATATCTGTTTAATCTTGCAACTTTCTCATAATTTCTTGTATTAACGACAAACCTTCTTCAGTTATTGGTTCTACCATAAATTCAATTGTATTGGGCAATATTTAACAAATAATGAGGTGAATTGTGCCATGAAAAGTGACAAAAGCAAAATATTTTTACTTATTTCTTTAGGGATACATTTTATATTGATGTTAATTGTATCACCGTTTTTGGTAAAACATTTCAAAGAAACAGATGATGCTTTCTCTCTTGAAATTTTTAAGGTAGATACTTCTGATCCCATAAAAAAACGTGTGATGCGCCAACACCAGCAGGTCCAACCGAAACGTAGCACCGATGATGGTGCGCCGACTCTTTCGCGCGCAGCCCCAAAGTATTCCCCTAAGGTGAACCCGCCAAAAGCCCCGATTCACGATAATGTCGTCCCAGAAATTGTCACTTTTGCAAATATACCTCAAACGAACGTTCCAGCAATACCGAACACGAGTTTTAGGAAAGACGCTGAAGCAGCGGGGCCCGTTTTCGATCCAGAGTACCGTGGATATGGAGGCAACATCCCTGGTCCTGGGCGTGGCGGCACAGGCACTGGCCGTGGCAGCGGTGTAGGCAGAGGATTGCCAGGCGTAGCAGGTGTGGAGGGTGTGGAGGGACCTCGGCTCAATATTTTTGGATGAAAATATCAAGGGACTCGGTATCTTTGACGATGACGTAGAACATGGACACGGATTAATTGGTCAGGTCTATGTTCCTGGTGGCACATTTCGTTCTATGCCTAATTTTGAGCAG
>CBDHCS010000015.1:0-228544 GCA_965261125.1 Candidatus Poribacteria bacterium
GGAGGCAGGGATAATCGCGCCGTTTAAGTGGTAAAAACCAAACCCACAAGCAAAACCGCTAAGTAATCCGCTGCTAATATCAAGAAAAACCAAGTAAATATCTTTGTTTATGTCAAACGTTTCACGAATTTCATCCCTTTCACTCCACACCTTTCCTGCATCATTTTCATAATATGTGTTGTTAAATCTTCCTTGTATCTGATGCACTAACGTGTTACCGGCTGTATCTTCTTCTAATAGGAAAGTTTTTCTGCCAAACCCGTGTACTTCCATCAAGCCAGCGTAGATCTGTTGCACGTCCTTCAGCAACTTGTCTAACTTCGCGTCTATATCAGGTTGCGGTGTCACATCGTTTGGGTAAAAGTAGATGACCTTAACAACAGGCCTTTCCTGTTCTTGTGGTTGTTCTGGAACCCGGTCTGCTTCTCCGGCAATACTGTTTGGTATCAACGCGAATGTTACAAAAGTGAGTAGTGTGAGTGTGAAATAGAATAGTGTTTTGATGAGTTAGTTCTCCTATTGTTAGCGGGTGCAGGCACAAAGACCCACACCTACAATATAGTTTGGGTTTATTTCATAATTAACATCTTTCGCGTCGCAGAGAAATCACCTGCTTTAAGTGTATAGAAATAGACACCACTTGCCACGGATTCACCAAATTCATTTTTACCATCTCAATATGCTGCACGGGAACGGCTTTGAAACATTCCCGTCAGTTTTGGAATAGATATGACAAATCCTCAGCCTCAAGCAGATTTAACAACATGTCCCAATCACCTTGGAAGAGATATAGTATAATCCGCAGGGTCAAGGTAGATTTTAAAAAACATGCCCCAATCATCATTGCCCCAAAGGTCCCAAGAACCAGAGTTGCAAATTTTAACTAACAGTAGATTGTTACCACGATTCAAATCTACATGGAACCGGTTTTGGACACGGGTTGTCCTTCTTGTAACATCATTTGTGTTGACAACTGACCCATTGAGCCAAACTTTGTTAGAATCATCACTCCCTATGCCCATCAAAACATCGTTTTGATCGCGTGGAGAATAAACGTTAATCAAAGCATAAGCAGAATATTGAGTTAGTTGATAACTATCTGTTAGCCCAATTTCTCTGACTACGTTAATGACATTATCTGATGAACATAAGAAAATTCCGCAAACGGTCGTAGGAAGTAAATGTCCTTTTGTCCATTTCAGTGCGTTAAAGTGTTCTCCTTCACTAACACCGTTTTGAGCGATCTGATTCTCCGTAATCACGCCTTTACTTGCTACGGAGAGATTATCAGTGTTTATATCTCCACCAGGTGCGATCATCCAGAGCCAGGGCCCTACTATATGATCATAATAGGCATCTGCCCGTAAGTCTGAAACAACAGGTAACTTCGCGGTTAAGGTGGGACCGTAATATTCTTCTTCAAAGGCATCAGGGTTCACAGTGAAGTTCAAGAGACTATCTGCTTTAAAGTCTGTGTAATCATAACTCAGCTCAACCTTAGCTTCAGTATCACTTATAAGCGTCGTGTTAGAAGTAACGCCGTCAATCCCAGATATGTTCACGCTATCCGGCTGAATAGACTGACGGAAAGTAAGACCGATCAAACTGAGTGTGACAACGCTTACATCTAAAGATGACTCTTTCAACGGTGAAGGTGTGGATACGATTATTTCTGGTTCAACGACAGTGACCACAAACACTTGCTCAAAAGTTGCGTTGTCTTCCCCACTATCATCTGTAGCAGAGACTGTAATAATCGTGCTTCCTTCCGCTACACCTGCAATGGTAAGGTCTGCTACGCCTATAAGGTCGAGGTCCTTTTCGCTTACAGACACGGTGGCAATTCTACTGTTTTCAGAGGTGGCACTGACTGTATGCATGTCCTTATCATCTGTATCGGTGATGTAGATTTCCACCATTCTCCTTGCATTTACAGCAACCGTCTGATCGGTTATCTGTTCAATGGACGGTTGATCGTTCCCACCACAGCCGATAAAAACAAAGGGCACACCAAACAAAACAGCTGTTAAGATTAGAAGATTGACGACTGAACACTTATTTCTTTTTATCATGAGAGAAACTCCTTGTATAGGCGAGGATCGTAGCCTCGCCTATACAAACTGTTGAAAGATTACTTCCGTATGATCATTTTTCGGGTAGCTGTGAAATCACCTGCTTTAAGCGTATAAAAATACACACCACTCGCAACAGATTCACCAAATTCATTTTTACCATCCCAATACGCAGCACGGCTGCGGCTCTGATATATACCCGCAGTTTGATGCCCAATTGCCAATGTCCGCACCAATGTACCATTCATTGCATAAATACGCAAGGTAACCTCAGCATCCTTTGCCAAGTGATACGGTATCCACGTCTCTGGATTGAACGGGTTAGGAAAATTAGGCAAAAGTGCTGTCTTTTTAGGAGTCAGTGCCTTATGGAGTTGTTCCAGGATGCTAATACCACGCCTATAATCGGGATCGGTTAGTGTGATTTTCTGTGCTTGGGTTAGCCAATCCTTCACATCCGCGGCAGTGAGCAGTTCCAATCCTTGTGGATTTAGCGATGGCGCAGCTGCATCCGCACCAAACGCATTTGCCACGAGAACAAGGTCAGCTATATCAACAATGCCATCCTCGTTAATATCCGCGCGGTTTTCTCCCCACAGTCCAAAACGGTTACCTGCGAGTACCAAATCACGGATATTCACGATACCGTCACGATTGATATCTCCAACGATGTCGTGTCCCGGTTCAGTCACCTCAGCCCCTTCAATCTCAACTTCCCATCGAACACCCTCACGGTCTACAATGTAGACATTTGTCAAGGTTATCTCAGATTCTTTAACATCATTATAAACTTCAAAGGTGAGGGTGGCGAGTGTGCCATTACCGTTGCTTACGCCATCAAGAGCGGTTGCAGCAATCGGCACATAAGGATACCGATAATATTCATACTCCGGCACGGTTGGGGCAACAAAGAACGCATCCGCTGGCAGATAGTTGCCTTTTGCACTTCCCACGTATGTGAGCGTGTCGTCATCATGCCAGACAACAGCTTGAAATCCAGCGACATCTTTTCCATTTGTAATATTTAGACTGAAAGTCAGCTGTTCAGAAAGCGGTGGAGATACAATCGGGTTTGGTGATATGCTTACCTTTGCTTCGGATTGCTTAATCGCTGTGACATTGATATTCGCGGTCAATGACTCTTCGTATCCAGCAATAGCATCTGCACCTACAGTAAAAGTAAGCACGCCATCTATGTCAAAGTCGGTTCCGTCATAGTTGAGATCAACCTCAATCTCTGTGTCACTCACGCGGTCAATATCGTATCTTTCAATTGATACACCATCAATGCCGGATACTGTCAAAACTTCAAAGATGTCCGACTCCCACCTGGTAAATTGACGACCATTTAGTGTAAATGTCACAACGGTTCCGGGCAGCGTTGCCTCGTTCAAGGAAAATTCAGATGAGACCTCCAGCGATTCCTCTACTGCCGGAACGGAAAACGCTGCAGTGAATGCCTCATTGTAACCTGCTATGGCACCCGCCGCCACGGTGAGAGTGAGAGTAGCATCCTCGTCAATGTCACCAGAGAAGAAAAGCGGCACGGCGACCTGTGAATTGTTTTCGGTATAAAAACCTTCGTTTCCAACGGTTACGCCTTCAATGCCAGACACCGTCACTACATCTTGAACATCTTTTGTCCACCATGTGAAATTACGTCCATTAAGTGTTAGTATGACAGAATTGCCGTAGAGGGTTGCCTCTGTTAAAGGGGTCTGCATCGATGCGACTAACGACTCCTCAACAGCCGTAACGGGAAATTCAAAGGAAAATCCTTCATTGTAGCTGGTTATCGCGTCCGCACCCACGGTGAGCGTGAAGGTTCCATCTATGTCTATGTTTCCGGCGAATAACAGTGTAACCTTTGCTTCTGTGTTACTCACACGGTCCACGCCGTCCCTTGGAACAAAAATACCTTCAATGCCAGAGAATGACAACGCATTTTCGATGTCCCATTCGTCTGTAAAATGCCTTCCGCTGAGCGTGAGTGTTACCACGCTGCCAGTAAGGGTCGCTTCCGACAAAGGGGTTTCTGTTGTTGCAATAAGCGACTCTTCCACAGCAGTCACAGGGAATTCAAAGGAAAATCCTTCATTGTAACCTGCTATGGCACCCGCACCGACGGTAAGAGTCAGCACACTATCTATGTCAAAATCTTCGGTAGAAATCAATACAACTGTTACTTTGGTATCGCTCACGCGGTTTGCCCTATAAACTGTGACACCTTCTATACCGGAAATAGTTAGCGCACGCTCAATGTCATAACGTGACGAATCGAAAGAACGCCCACTGAGTGTAAGGGTCACAACGCTTCCACTCAGTGTTGCCTCTGTTAGAGGTGTCTCTGTTGTTGCAACCAATGACTCCTCTACTGCCGCAACAGGTAGTTGGACAGTGAACGCCTCATTGTAGCCTATAATGGCGTCCGCACCCACGGTGAGAGTGAGTGTCGCATCCGCGTCAATGTTGCCTGCATATATCAACGGAATGGTCACCTTTGTAGCACTAACGCGATCTAAATCAACCCAACTGACAATAGTGACACCTTCAACACCAGATATCGTCAAGGCATCCCTAATATCCCATTCCCTATCGGTAAACTGCCGTCCGCTGAGTGTGAGTGTCACAAGGCTCCCGTGCAGTGTTGCCTCTGTCAAGGGTACCGCTGTTGTTGCGACTAACGACTCCTCTACTGCTGTAATAGGGAGTTGGATAGTGAATGCCTCATTGTAGCCTGCTATACGAGCTGCACTTACGATAAAGGTGAGTGTGCTATCCGCGTCAATATTCCCGGAGAAAGCAAGTGACACCGTCATCTGTGTGTTACTGACGCGTCTGATCCTACTTATGGTTACACCATCAATGCCAGATACAGACACGGTGCCAGAGGTGTTGAAAGAACGCCCATTCAGGGTGAGTGTCACAACGCTCCCGCTAAGAGTTGCCTCTGTCAGAGGTGCCACCGTTGTTGCGACTAACGACTCCTCAACGGCAGTGACAGGGAGTTCAAAGGTAAATCCTTCATTGTAACCTACAATAGCATTTGCACCGACGGTGAGAGTAAGAGTAGCATCTGCGTCAATGTTACCGGAGAACCTTATATCAACAGTTGCCTCCGTATTACTGTTGCGATCAACATCGTATATGGTCACGCCATCAATGCCAGATATCGTTAACGCACGCTCAATGTCATAGCTCGACGAATCGAAAGAACGCCCGCTGAGTGTGAGCGTCACAATGCTTCCGTGCAATGTTGCCTCTGTCAAGGGTGCTGCCGTTGTTGCGACTAATGTCTCCTCAACGGCAGTAACAGGGAGTTGAAGAGTGAATCCCTGATTATAACCTACGATAGCATTTGCCCCCACCGTGATGGTAAGAATAGCATCTGCGTCTATGTTGCCGGAGAAACCCAGTGTTATTGTAGCCTCTGTATTACTTACGCGTCTGAAACTACCTGTTACACTTTCAATACCAGATATTGCTGAAACACGCGCAATGTCGGAAGAATAACGAACAAAAGAACGCCCGTTCAGGGTGAGTGTCACAACACTTCCGCTAAGTGTTGCTTCTGCCAAAGGTGCCGCCGTTGAGGCAACTAACGACTCTTCAACGGCAGTAACGGGTAGTTGGAGAGTGAACGCCTCATTGTAGCCTATGATAGCATTTGCACCGACGGTGAGAGTAAGTGTCGCATCCACATCAATGTTACCGGAGAACCTTATATCAACAGTTGCCTCCGTATTACTGTTGCGATCAACATCGTATATGGTCACGCCATCAATACCAGATATCGTCAACGCACGCTCAATATCATAGCTCGACGAATCGAAAGAACGCCCGCTGAGTGTGAGCGTCACAACGTTTCCGTGCAATGTTGCCTCTGTCAAAGGTGCTGCCGTTGTTGCGACTAATGACTCCGCTACAGCAGTGACGGGAAGTTGGACAGTGATTTCTTTATTATAGCCTGCTATAATAGCCGCATTTGCGGTAATTGTAAGCGTGCTATCTGCATCTATGTTACCAGAGAAGATAAGTTCAACTGACAACTCCGTGTCACTCACACGTGTTACACCATACCTTTTTATTTCTACTCCTTCTATGCCAGATACAGACACAGTACCAGAGGTATCAAAGACGCGTCCGCTGAGCGTGAGCGTCACCACACTACCGCTAAGAGTTGCCTCTGTCAGAGGTGCCACCGTTGTTGCGACTAACGACTCCTCAACGGCAGTGACAGGGAGTTGAAAAGTGAACCCCTTATTGTAGCCAGCGATCGCATCCGCGTCAACTGTAATAGTAAGTATCCCATCTGCGTCTATGTTGCCAGAGAAACTTAGTGTTAGTATCACTTCTGTGTCGCTCACGCGGGTTGTCCTATAAACCGTGACACCCTCTATACCAGAAATCGTCCTCGCTTCTCTTATGTCTGATTCCCTCGAAGTGAAGTTACGTCCGCTGAGCGTGAGTGTCACAACACTACCGTTCAATGTTGCCTCTGTCAAGGGTGCTGCCGTTGTTGCGACTAACGACTCTTCAACGGCAGTAACAGGGAGTTGAAGAGTGAATCCCTGATTATAGCCTACGATAGCATTTGCTCCCACCGTGATGGTAAGAGTAGCATCTGCGTCAATGTTGCCAGAGAAACTCAGTGTTATTGTAGCCTCTGTATTACTTACGCGTCTGAAACTACCTGTTACACTTTCAATACCAGATATTGCTGAAACACGCGCAATGTCGGAAGAATAACGAACAAAAGAACGCCCGTTCAGGGTGAGTGTCACAACGTTTCCGTGCAATGTTGCCTCTGTCAAGGGTGCTGCCGTTGTTGCGACTAATGACTCCTCAACGGCAGTGACAGGGAGTTCAAAGGTAAATCCTTCATTGTAACCTACAATAGCATTTGCACCGACGGTGAGAGTAAGAGTAGCATCTGCGTCAATGTTACCGGAGAACCTTATATCAACAGTTGCCTCCGTATCACTGTTGCGATCAACATCGTATATGGTCACGCCATCAATGCCAGATATCGTTAACGCACGCTCAATGTCATAACTCGACGAATCGAAAGAACGCCCGCTGAGTGTGAGCGTCACAATGCTTCCGTGCAATGTTGCCTCTGTCAAGGGTACCGCTGTTGTTGCGACTAACGACTCCTCTACTGCTGTAATAGGGAGTTGGATAGTGAATGCCTCATTGTAGCCTGCTATACGAGCTGCACTTACGATAAAGGTGAGTGTGCTATCCGCGTCAATATTCCCGGAGAAAGCAAGTGACACCGTCATCTGTGTGTTACTGACGCGTCTGATCCTACTTATGGTTACACCATCAATGCCAGATACAGACACGGTGCCAGAGGTGTTGAAAGAACGCCCATTCAGGGTGAGTGTCACAACGCTCCCGCTAAGAGTTGCCTCTGTCAGAGGTGCCACCGTTGTTGCGACTAACGACTCCTCAACGGCAGTGACAGGGAGTTCAAAGGTAAATCCTTCATTGTAACCTACAATAGCATTTGCACCGACGGTGAGAGTAAGAGTAGCATCTGCGTCAATGTTACCGGAGAACCTTATATCAACAGTTGCCTCCGTATTACTGTTGCGATCAACATCGTATATGGTCACGCCATCAATGCCAGATATCGTTAACGCACGCTCAATGTCATAACTCGACGAATCGAAAGAACGCCCGCTAAGCGTGAGTGTCACAACGCTCCCGCTAAGAGTTGCCTCTGTCAAAGGGGCCTCCGTTGTTGCGACTAACGACTCCTCAACGGCAGTGACAGGGAGTTGAAGGGTGAACCCCTCATTGTAGCCTACGATTGCATTCGCACCCACGGTGAGAGTGAGTGTCGCATCCGTGTCAATGTTACCAGAGAAAGTGAGTTCAACATTTGCCTCTGTATTACTGATACGGTCTACATCATATACTGCTACTCCGTTAATTCCAGATATAGTTATCGCATCTTCGATCGAAGAAGAATACCTTGTATAAGAACGCCCGCTGAGGGTGAGTGTCACAACACTACCGTGTAGGGTTGCTTCTGCCAGGGGTGCCTCCGTTGTTGCGACTAATGACTCCTCTACTGCAGTGACGGGGAGTTGAGTGGTGAGTGCAGCACCGTTGTAGTCCACTATTGCGCTTGATCCCACTGTAAAGACAAGCGACGTATCTGTATCTATATTGCCAGAGAAGGTGAGTTCAACGGTCACCTTTGTATTGTTGACACGCCGAACATCAGAAGTGTCAACGGTGACACCATGAATGCCAGAGACTGTTACACCACCTCTAACCCTGGACGTAGAACGTTCGAAAGTTGCATCAGTGAGTGTCAGTGTCACTACGCTGCTATTCAAGGTTGCCTCCGTTAACGGTGCTTGAACAGAGGCTGTGATTGTCGGGTTCCCTTCCTGCGCGTAACTAACTCCTTGGACTCCAAAGGCAGCTATTAAAACTACAATTAGAATAAATACAAAACCTTCCTGTTTTATAACTTGTGATTTCATCATAAACTCCTTTTATTAATTTTTGATTGCAACATGTAATCGGATTGTTATTGAAAGATAGTGTTAGTTTTTCCATCCTTCCATTTCAAAAAATGATGTAAAAATATTACAAAAAGTTGACTTCCTAAGGCGTTGGACGGCTAAAATTGCCCAGAAACAGAAATACGTTGTGATCCACCAAGCGTATGCGTATTGAAAGCGTAATCCACAAAAAACGTCATCGTGCCAACACGCAATTGGAGTCCTGTGCCAGCAGAAAACCCATGCCCGTTCCAACCGCAGCGCAGCGCAAGTAGATCGAAAAGCCAATACTCCGCACCTGTACGAAAGAGAAGTCCACCACCAGAATCTGTGCCTTCTTCCAAATCCGCTTGATCGGTTTCAAAGTCTGCACTGATAGCACCTTTGCCGAAACTTGGAAAGGTAAATTGATATGCGCCGCCAAATCGCAATCTCCGCCCGCGAGTAAAAATCGGTTTATCCGCAGTATCCCACCGAATTTGCGTGCCAGTGGCATCAAGCAACATAGTACCGAACCGTAGATCTTTGTAAGGCGCGAGAATAAAACCGATGTCAATGCCGAAGCCTCTTCCACTGTTCTCAAATATAGATTGGCTCAGAAGTTTAAGGTTACCTCCAACAGCAACAATCGGATGGATTTGCCGTGCATAAGAGATCAATAGCGCGTTATCAGTATTACTGAAATATTCCGCCACTGTAGGTCTGTCAATATAAGGTTCGCCTTGGTCTTTAGTGCCGTTTCCGTTTATATCCTGAAAATCACCGAGAAAACCGTTATTATCAACATCAATGAAAGTAGTACGTGGTATGTCGTCAATGCCGAGACGAATCCAACTTAAACCGAGACTACCGATATCTTCAATCTGATGAACATAGTTAACAAAATTGTAGCTGACCAAACCTTTGCTCAAAAAACTACCGTCACCAGTGCTAAAGGTATCGGAATACATTGCTGAAAAACTATGTTTTTTGACTTCCGTTAGCCCAGCGGGATTCCAATACGTAGCGGTAGCATCGTCAGCGATTGCAACAAATGCGCTTCCCATTCCGAGTGCACGCGCACCAACGCCATGACTGAGAAATTCGGCAGCGTGTGAACCTTCATCGGCGGCAAATAAGGTTGAGGATGAGAAAATACCTATTATGAATAGAAAAAGAGTGATTTTTATTAATTTCATGATAAATTTTACCCTGGTGCGAAGTCGTAGATCGGTTCACGGATAATGACGCTTAAGACACTCCAGAACGCGCCTACACAGTACTCACCGAGGATAACTCCAAAGAAGAAGAAAATCATTTTTCTGTATGTGGTAGGACCACCAAATCGAAGTGCCATCCACTTAAGAAAAGTACTAATAACAAGACAACTCCAAAAATAACCAACACCGAAAGTCATAGATATAGGATAACCTGCTGGATGAAGCGGCCACCAAATAAAACGCATCCGCATAAACATCAGTAAAAAGGTGAACCCCATGCCACCAGCCATAAAACTCATTGCAGGAACGTTTGGATCGCGGGGAAAAGCGAAAAGACCAGCAAGCCATCCGAATTGACCGATATGACCAACAGACGGGCCGATGCCGCCACCTGCACCTGTGATAGCACCACCGAGACGGTATAATTCACTCAGCGTTGCCCAAAATGCAGAGAGTGAACCGAGGACAACGGCAATAATCATTGCTAACACCAACTTTTTCGTGTTCATATTTGCCCGTTCTGCCATCTTAAATGCTTCAAGTTGATGTGGCATGATGTGTTCGCGATAGCCGCGCCCACTGAAAAACCAAAAATACGGAAACACTGTTAGGTTGTTTGGTCCGATGCGTCGCGTGCCTAAAATATTCACTAAAAATTGCTGCGCGTTGCACATCCCTGCCATTTCATGAGCAGGAGGACCGATTTCAGCACGAACGCGCGTGATACCGATTGAGATAGCATAGAAAAATCCGAAAAATGGAAGAATAATTGGAAGCGTCATCCCCGCCTTCAGACAGAACCAAATAATATAGAGGCTTGCAAGGATAATCAAAAGAAATGCGGTCCGATACCGGATCGGCTCTCGTGAATCGTCAATGCCGCCCCGCATACCTAATATAGTTCGGGCAACATTCACAATGTGTCTACGTGTTACAAGCAGCGCGATGATAAAAATTGCCATCCATCCGCCTATGGATTGTTCACTCCCATAAGGAAAAGGTGCAGGAATGCCGACAGCACTTCCAAAAACACGTTGTATCTTCTCGAAAAGGTAGAAGAACCATAAGGAGAAAGACAGGTCAAGCGGTAAAAGGAAACCTAATCCTATGACGAATGGGTAAAGCGGGACAGGGATATTCCCGACAGCGTTCCACGGTTTTTCAGTGAAAAACGTTCCCCAATTACGTGCATTATGTCGAACGCTGAAATCTGGAAGGACTGGGAAGAAGTGCGCTAATCCGTGCCAAACATTCAGTATAGCCGCAGCGATGAACCCATACCACAATAACCTGTTTTTGAAAAGTTGCGCTCTGCCCCCGCCTTCAGTAATTGCCATCGGCAGTTGAATGATCGGATATGCCAATTTTTCGTGTTCTGTCCACTGCTTACGGATAAGCACGTTTAGGCAGATCATGATAGCGCCGAGAGCCAAAATAAAAGAGGTCCACCACAAAGTTGGCATTATCCACGCACCCCCGATCTGTGCGTTGTAAAACGGTGTATCGCCTTCGTAGAATCCACGTATGATATCTTTATCAGACACAACGAGGTGTTGTGGAATGTAACTGTGGAACGTGCCAGCCCAATCGTTTTCCACCGTCGCGAACCAAAATGCATGTGGCAGCGCAGGAATTGTTAAGGCTAACATATCGTGTCCAGCCAAACCAGAGGCGATAGAGAGCATCGCGTAAATCGTAATCATCTCACCCTGTGTCAATGCTGCTCTTGGTGCTACGCGCTTTATAAAGAGGTTAATGAGGATTAAGAAAAAGATGTTGAGAACGACATTCCAAAACAGGGAAATAGTCGTTGGATGTCCAGAGTGCCACACACACTCAACTTCAATGATCCAAAACACGTTGGGTGGGATTAAAAAAATCGCAATGAGAATGGCGCGCCATGTGACACCAGACTCACGGCGTTGATTTAGTTCGCTGAGGTTTTGTGCTGATGATTCCATGTTTTCAGATTTGCTAATAGTTTTCTCAAGTCAAAAATGTGTCAACGGTTCGCTCTCTTTCAATTCCCATACAATATGCCCGAATTCACAAGCACCAGGTGACGAGCCGCTAAAGGTTTCTGTTTGGATACCCCAAGCTAATTTATACGCGGAGATTATTTGTGTCAACGAAGTTGAGACATCTCCATAGCAAAGGATAGCCGCAGTCCCGCCGCCTCCACCGCCAGTAATTTTGGCACCGTAAATACCACCTTGTTCGCCGATTTTTTGCGCGATATTAACAATTCCATCTATTTCGGGAGAGCCAAGTCCTGCTAAGTCCCGGTAGCTTGCATTTGATTGGTACATAAGGCTACCTGCTACTTTTAGGAAATCACGTGCGCGGTCCGGGTATTTACTAACATTTTTGATGGCGTTTACAAATTGTTTAACCCTTTCGTTTTCATAAACCGGATGTTGGACGCAGTCCCTAACAGCATATATTTTGGCAGGGTCAACCTGTGTTATTGGATCGACGGTCTCACCGTATTTATCGAGAAATTCGTTACCTCGCAACTTTTCAGGCAAAATCGGTTCGCAATGCTCTCGAAATTCTTGAACAGAAACATTACACAAATAGTTATCATTTAACTTTTCCCATCCGAGTTCCTTTTTTATAATTGATAATCCCATAAATGCTGCGGTGCGTGTGTTGATATACGCATCACTTTTTGTGCTACGAGGTGCTTTGGTGTGGATCCCAATGAAACTCACTTCTGATGGACATTCCACTAATTCAAGGATTTGATCAGGTTGACAGAGAATGGAAAGCATTTTATTTCTTGTGCCAGCTACAGAAGTTATCTGGTCCATGATGCCACATGGTGCCCCAACAATTCGGTTTTCTACGATTTGTGCAAGTCTCGCTATTTCCATTGCGTCCAATTTCAAATCGTAGAGTTGATTGAGGACAGTCAAGGTTGCAACTTCAATTGCTGCGGATGAAGCAATACCTGCTCCCATCGGAATATCACTGCTGATAACTATTGCAGCACCGTGTGGAAACTTCTCAATCTTTTTTTCTTTTAGCAGCGTAAAAAAACAGCCGAGAACATATCCAACCCAGGTTGTCCGTATCTCCTCGCTAAAGATAGCTTTGACTTGGGTGGACGATTTGAGTTTACCGTCAGAATAGAGATCATCAAGCGACATCTGAAAACTGGGTTTTAATAGACTACCTGCTTGTAGTGTCAAGGCATAGAGATTTCTATCTTCCCTTGCTTGGCATGCTGCAACTGCAGCACGGTTTAACGTCATCTCAAAAACGTTCGATCCGCAGTAGTCCGCTATGCCCCCCATTATGTCAAGCCTTGCCGGCGCGCGGGCAACTATTACGTTCCCTTCCTTTTGTAACCCATAAGGGCAAAAAACTTCGGGAGAATCGCTTTGTAAAAGATATTCAAGTTCAACGACCTGAAGCGTTTTTTCTTTGGGACCGTGAAGCTGCTCAACTTTCATTTTGTATTTTTCGCATCAGTTATCAGAAATCAGTTTTAACTGCAGATTCGGACTTACAAAGTTCTCCTACAAGACAAATGCTTTTTAAGGATTAACAACTGTGACACTCTCACCAACTTTGAGAGAGTGCTGCCCGGCGATGACAACAGAATCCCCTTCATTCAATCCGCTGACTATTTCCACTTCACCGCCACGAGAAAGCCCTATCTCCACAGAACGGCGTTCACTCACACCTGCTTCCACGACGAAGACGTTTTGGGTTTTTGTGTCAGCATCTTCAATCAGTGAAACACGGGGGACCAAAATTGCATCTGTGTGCACCTCAACAGGAACAGTAACTTTGGCGAACATTCCCGGTTTGAGCGTTCCTTCAAGGTTATCAATACGAATTTCTACTCTCGCGGTGCGCTGCATCGGATGCAGTGTCGGGCTGATATATACGATCTTACCTGTTATCGGCATGTTGATTCCGTCAATATTGATATAAGCTTGTTGATCCAATGTCAATTGGCTCAAATGTGCTTCGATCACATCTGCAGAGGCTTTGACTGTATCAATGTCTACAATTTCAAATAACGGTGCTGTTGGTACTGCCATACCACCTAAATCTAAGAACTTTTGTGACACAATACCATCAATAGGTGCTTTAATTGTGGCATCTCTAAGTCGTTTTTTGGCAAGTTGTAAAGCGATGCTGGCTTGTGTCCGCGCAGTCTTCGCAGTCATAATCTCCGCTTCCCAACTTTTTGCTTTTTCTAAGGCATGTGCGGATGTAAATCCTGCCCGCGTCGTTTCAACCTGAGATTGTGCAAGTGCGATGTCTTTTTCCCATGTTTTAGTGGAGGCTTGTACTTGCGCCAATCTGAGTGCAGCCTTTGCTTGTTCTACTTGTGCTTCCATCGCCTGAATATCTTCTTCCCGCGCGCCATTATCAATAAGTTGAAGCTGTTCAGTTGCAATTTTATGCTGTGCTTGAACAACATCCAACTGTGTCTGACTGTTTTCCAGTGATTGCTGACTAATTGCTCCGTTTTTGAAGAGTTGTTCCATGCGGGCATAGTTGTTTTGGGCATTAAGTAGGTTCGCCTTCGCCTGATTTAACCCAGCTTCCGCCTGCCGCCGGTCTTCATCACGGGCACCTGTTTTTATTTTTTCCAAATTCGCCACAAGCGATTTTAACCCCGCTTCCGCTTGGTCTATTTGCGTGACAGTGCGAATTTCAGCAAGTTCTTGGACCTGCTGTAGCGACACTTCAGCAGCATTGAGTTGCGCCTTTGCTTGTGCAACCTGTGAATGTACGCGAACTTCAGCGAGTTGCTGTACCTGAGAGTACCCGGTTTCAGCAGATTCGAAGGTTGCCTCTGCTTGTTCTACAGCAAGTTTTAGCTCCTCATGCTCAATCACAGCAAGTGTCTCTCCTTTTTTCACACGGGTCCCCTCTGTTACAGGAGAGGAAATGATACGACCAGAAATTTTAGGGATAACGCTCACACGAGAGGCCGCTTCAATTGTTCCTGAAAGTTGGAGTTCTGAACGGATTTCGCCACGTTTAGCCTTGGTTATTTCTACAGGTTTTGCAACATCGGTTTGATCTGCTTGCTCAATTTCCGGTTTTTCGGGTTTCAAAAATCGGAACATTGCAATTACAGCGATAACTACAATTATGATCGGAATCCAAATTCTTTTCAATTTGTAATGCTCCTTCAGTGGATGGAAAGAAACTCCATCCTTAAATATGATTTATTTCTTTTGGTGTAATGTTGTTTATTGTATTTTCTGTCCAATTGCTTTTTCGAGTTTTGCTAAGCCAACGACGTAATCGTGTTGTGCTTGAAGACGATTAACTTTCGCCTGCATCAGTGCAAGTTGTGTGTCAGTGAGTCCAACACTCGTAATCATACCGTTTTCAAATTGAAGTGTGGCAATCCTAACGCTTTCTTGTGCCTGTGCTACGGTTTCACGCTGAACGTTAATAATTGTTTTTGCTTCAAGCAAAGCAAGATAGGCGTTGCGTACTTCAAATTCAATGGTTGACCTAACCTGTTTTGTACCTAATTGGAGCTGTGCTAAAACCGATTCACTTTGCTGGACACCCGCGCGGGAAGCAAACCCATCAAAAATTGGGATATTAACTTGCAACCCAAGGCTCCAGATACGGTTCATTTGCGTGAGTCTTTCGTTATGGGATATTTGATAATTAGAGAAAAAAGCAAGATCAGGTAGGTTTCGCGTCTTGGCAACACTGAGTTGTTTTTGCCCAGCTTGTTCGTTGAGTTGAGATTGACTAATTTCTGGGCGCGTTTCAAACGCTAATTTAATTAATTCATCCAATTGAATTTGGGTTTCGGGAATCTCAAACGAGCCTTCTACTGAAATTTGTTCAGAAAGCGGTAGGTTCAGCAATGTTTTATATGCATTTTGTGCTGTTTTAACACTGTTTTTGGCACGAATCAATTGTGATTCTGAATTTGCGAGTTGCACCTTTGCACGAAGCACGTCAAAATTAGTGGTCGCCCCAGCATCAAAGGATGTTTGCGCAATACCGAGTTGCTTTTCAACTAACGTAACGCCTTGTTCAGCAACTTCTACAAACTCTTGTGCTATTAACACACGATAAAATGCCTCCTGGACATCTAACTGTAGTTTATTGGACGCAGCATTTAACTCTTTTTGCGCCGCTTCGTATTTGAGTTTGGCAGCTTGGTAACCGTAATAGTAGCGTCCCCAAGCAAACACAGGTTGCGTTAAACTAACTGTGCCTTGAACATTATGGTGTGCGCCAAACTCCAATTCAATCAAATCTGCCTCATTGTCCGGACTTGATGTTGACATGCTATTCATATCTTCACCGGGTATAGGGAATCCAAAGCCTCCTGCTGCCTGAATTACGGATTTTTGTACGTCTTTAAAGTAGGTATAATTACCGCTTGCTGCGAGGCGAGGTAGCATTACAGCGCGGGCGGTGCTAATTTGTGCTTCAGCAGATTTCAGATTTTGTTCAGCCGACTGAATAGTGAGATTGTTCTCTTTAGCAATTTGTAGGCTATCTTCAAGAGTTAACACTTTAACTTTTTCAGCGGATGCTGAGAAAGTTACTAATAGTAGTAAAAAGGTTCCTACCCATCTTGAGTAAGGGAACCGTCCTAAATTCATGTATGTTGTTTCCTCCAAATGTGTGCAAAATTAAATCTTGCGCCCATCATCAGATTATAGCGAATTATAGTGGAATTTATAATTACTTGCACACAATTGTATCGCAACCTGTTAGGTTGCGGACGAATATGCACAACCTAAATGAAGATTAATAAAATATTTCGGTAATTTGGCAAGGTTAGGAAGAAATCAACGGTATGAATGCCATTTAGGCATTCCCCGCCTCACCAGCGGGGGAGTACACCTGCCTCGTACGGATAGAAAATTACCGAATTAATAAATTAATCTTCATACAGGTTGTGCTACAACACAGTCTGGCTGTTAGGATCCACGGACCAAAAGCGTGCATATATTTTTGGATTTCACTATAAGAGTCATTTAATAATAGTTACTTTAATAGTTACTACAGTTCTACCTTTATCATTTTCTGCAAAAAGCGTTATTGTGCCGATGATAGGTGCATTCCCAAAGATTCCAGCAACCCATAGGTCTTGTTTTCTTTCAGAGTTCGTTGCGAAACCAGTGCCATCTCCAGGCGGAACAATTCCGCCAGTTACGGCTACTATTCCTAAATTGTGCACTTCAGATGCATAATCTTCAACATTTTCAAGTATCTTGGCATTGAGTATTCCACCGACACGCGATCCAGTGACTTGAAACTCAAGAGATGGCAGTTGCCATACGGGTGGCCCCTGCGCTTCTCTGACAGGTGGGCCGGATAATTTGAAGTTAGTTATCTCATAGACAAGACCATCACTATTCTCAAATTTAATGGGGCCCACATCAGGTGCTAACCACTGATAAGAAGTTGTTGGTTGGATGTTAATAACCGCACTCGTAACTGCCACTTTCAGTTCAATTTTAGCACAGTTCTGGAATGTTCCAGCTGGTGTTACAATGTCCTCAAATCCAACGACCTCTAAATTGGTGATGCTTTTTATAGGGATTCCGAGGATCGTTGTATCCGCTACTATATCCCACTTATCCCCTTGCACTAACACTTTAGGGAAAAAAATAGCAGGTATTGCAAAATTCGCTTCCACAGTTGTCACAGTAGCACCAATGTCTTGTTCAAGGACAGTCTTATGGAGTTTGATCCCTTCATCGTTAGATGTCAAAAAGTAATTGTCTGTGTCAACAACCTCGTTGGTGCTAAGATCCTCCGTTTCAATTTTCAGAAGAACAAATTTTTGATCCGCAACGTTTTTAGGTTGTTCAAGTGAATAAGTGCGTCTCTCTTTACTATCAGTGCTTTCTAAGACCCATTTGTTGCCTATATTAGCGGGGTAATAATTCTGTGCTGAGGCTGTAGAAACAAAGTTGCAGACAAAACCGAATACGAAAAATAACTTGAGTAAATTCCAAAATGTGGTTGTTTTCATAACTGAAGACTCCATATCCTTTCTACTGTGTATTGACTTTTTGCAGAATAAGTGTGATAATATTCACATGTTACAACATTCATAATAGATTTTCAAGGAAAAAGAGTGTAAGACAAATTTTATTCAATAGGGCTTGCACTGAAAAGAATAAAAATCGGCAAAGGAGAAACAAAATGCGGTTGGATGGACGCGTTGCAATTGTTACAGGGGGTGGTGGTGGCATTGGAAAAGCAACCTGTCTCGCGTTTGCACAAGAAGGGGCAGATATTGTTATCCCCGAAGTAAATAGGGCGAATGCTGAGGCGGTTTCAAAAGAGGTCGTGGCACTTAATAGACGATGCGTTGTGATTGAAACGGATGTTGCCGAAGGTGAATCCGTGTGTGCGATGGTACATAAGACCCTTGAAGAATTTGGACGAATTGATATTTTAGTGAACAACGCTGGTATTTTTAGTTATACCCGTATAGACGCTTGCACCGAAGCGGAATGGGATAGGATGATGGCTGTCAATCTCAAAGGTCCCTTTCTTTGTTCACAGGCAGTTATGGAGACCATGAAAGCACAAAAGTTTGGACGTATCATCAATCTCGGTTCGTTAGCAGGACAGGTGGGAGGTTTGGTAGCATCCGCACCTTATTCTGCTTCAAAAGCAGGTGTCATGTGTCTGACAAAATCGTTCGCGCGGGTTTTGGGCGCGTATGGAATTACGGTTAACTCTATCGCACCGGGCATCGCGGCAACAGAGATGGCAAAAAACCATCCAGATATGACCGACCAGATTCCGCTTGGACGCGTAGCAGATCCCTCAGAGGTTGCAAATGTTATCCTTTTCCTCGCCTCGGAAGAAGGACAGTACATCACTGGTGCCACACTTGATGTTAATGGCGGCATCCGAATGGCATAACGAATTTGAAAGGAAGTCGGAAGTCAGAGAAGTAGTTGAAAAAAGTCTGTAGATTTGATAAGCTGAATTAGCCTGAGATGTCCTACTATAGTAGATTTTAGAAGGACTTGGATACTCTGCATCGGCAGAATACGCGTGTGGTATTCTGCATTGGTTAGGAAACCGCACCATAAGCGTCAATTTAAGAAAAATTGTCCCAGCTTTTGTGTCCATTAGGCAGTTGTATAGTCTGAATTGTTAATTGTCTGAACCAAGATGGACAAGATTATAGGATTTTCAGGATGAGTCTAATCCTATGTGGAGACTTCAATTCTGTTCATCTTGTCCTCCCGGGGATGCCTAAAGAAGCATGCGCGTACGGCATGCTCCATGATTCATACCGTTGATTTGCTAATCCTGGTTCAGACAAAAGAGGGAAACCAGTCCTATCGGGTGGACAAGGAACTATCACAAGAAAGATAATACATTAAATTGACGCTTATGGGTATGTCAGAATACGCCAAATCAACGGTATGAATCATGGAGCATGCCGTACGCGCATGCTTCTTTAGGCATTCCCCGTATGGTATTCTGAATTGGTTAGGAATACGCCAAATCAACGGTATGATGCTATATAGCATTCCCCGCCTACCGGGTCTATGAGAGCAATATTTTTGGAAAAATGAAGTTCATGGACCTATTATCAAACTCACGTTAATTATTGAAATATTGTTTCAAATTGTTGGATACAAAAGGAGAATAACATGGAACTTTCCCAATACATGGATTTTATTACCCCAAAACGGATTTTGTTTGTGATTATTGGCGTGGCCGTTTTGGCGAGTTTAGCAACCAGTTTTTATACTGTTGAAGCAAATGAAATTGCTGTTGTCTTACTGTTCGGAAAAGCTGTTCGACAAACCGAACCCGGGCTCCACTTTAAGTTGCCTTTTGGCATTGAGGAAGCCAAAAAGGTTCAAGTGCGAAAGGTTTTTAAAGAAGAATTCGGGTTTAGAACACTCGTACCGGGGAGACGTACCCAATATGCCCCAGGAGATTTCGGCTCTGAATCTCTGCTATTGACGGGCGACCTTAACATTGCTGACGTTGAGTGGGTAGTTCAGTACAAAATTAATGACCCTGAAAAATATCTATTTTCCGTAAAAGTACCAGAGCAGGCTTTGCGAGATCTCTCAGAATCAGTGATGAGCCGAGTGATTGGAGACCGGACTGTTACCGAAGTGTTAACCGTTGGACGTATAGAAATTGCTGCGGAAGTTGAACAACATCTGCAGAAACTGCTTGATCTGTATGAAACGGGGTTGGATGTAGCAACCGTGACGCTACAGGATGTGAATCCACCAGAAAAGGTAAAATCTGCCTTTAACGCTGTTAACGAGGCGAAACAAGAAAAAGACCGTCTCATCAATGAAGCGTGGCGGGATTACAACCAATCTGTCCCGAAATCTAAAGGGTTAGCACAACAACGGGTTTCAGAAGCAGAAGGTTACGCGTTGAAACGGGTTAACGAAGCACAAGGGGACGCGGATAAATTTAATGCAATACGTGCAGAATACCAAAAAGCGAAAGAGGTAACACGCCAACGCCTTTATTTAGAGGCAATGCAGGAAGTTTTGCCGCAGGTTAAAGAGATTTATATTATTGACGATAAAGCCAATACCCTTATTCCGATTCTGCAGCTGAAAGAATAATTTATAGCAAGTTGCAGCTACAACAAAAGGAGTTTTCCGATGAAGTTTAAAGTCCTAGTACCATTGATTGTCGTTGTTATTCTGGTGATTATATTTGCCTCAGGTGCGTTCTATATTGTCAAAGAAGGTGAACAGATTGTCCTTACTGAATTTGGTCGTCCCGTTGGAGAGCCTATTGTGGATGCGGGATTAAAAATAAAAACCCCATTCATTCAGCAGGTTCACCGTTTCGAGAAGCGCATCCTCGAATGGGATGGTAAGGCAAACCAGATTCCCACAAAGGACAAGAAATTTATCTGGCTTGATACCACAGCACGTTGGCGCATTACAGATGCCCTTGTGTTTTATCAAGCACTTGGCACAGAGGCGCTTGCGCAATCACGTTTAGATGATATCATTGATTCTGCAGCGCGTGATTTAGTGACAGCACAACTGTTGATTGAAGTTGTCCGAAATTCAAACCGAGTATTAGAACTGGATATGGAAGTCCTTGAAGATGAGGAAGGTCAATCCAGCGAACCGTTAGAAGAGATTGAGATTGGCAGAGAAAAGATTACACAGATGATTCTTGAAAAGGCGCAAAAAGCTGTACCACGTTTTGGCATTCAACTCGTTGATGTTCAGATAAAGCGAATTAACTACATAGACGAAGTGCGCCAGAAAGTTTTTGACCGCATGGTTTCGGAACGTCAACGTATCTCCGAGAAGTACAAATCGGAGGGTGCGGGTGAAGCGGCAAACATCAGTGGGCAAAAACAGAAAGAACTGGAACGTATCCAATCAGAAGCATATAAGGAAGCGGAACAGATTAAAGGGGCTGCTGATGCGCAAGCTATTCAAATTTATGCTGATGCACACGGCAAAGACCCTGAGTTTTTTGCTTTTCTCCAAACCTTAGAGACCTATCGTAAATCAACTAACGCAAGTACGAAGCTGATTTTGACGACTGATAGTGAACTCTATAAGTATCTCAAAAATTCCCAATTGCTGAGGCGTTAACTTGAGGTTTAGTCCTTTTTGTGGTATAGTAACATGTAAGTGAAAATATGAGATTCACCACAGTTGCAACCTTTAAAAGTGAACACCAAAGCAAATGGATAAAGAAGAGAGTGGGAACGCGCGAGAAATCATCAAGAAGTGGATGCCCATAGCAATATGGATCACAGCAGTAATGGTTGCCCCATATTGGCTATGGATAGATGAAAAGCAATCATTACGATCCACATTGCTCAACGTGAGTGCTTTACTTCCGTTATTTTTATTATTTGCAACACTTTTCATAGAATTAGGAGGATTTGTAATGTCTGGAATTATGATGGCGGAAAGACTCTGGAAAGAACGAAAAGAAAGAATACGTAAGGAAAAAATAGCTGCGGCTATGTCGCCAATTGCGTGGCGAGTCGCAACGCGCTTTATGGATGAGTATAATTCTGAACTTGTGGATAAATCAGATTCAGAGTTGTTAGACATGATAAGGGCGTTTGGTGCTGACAAAGCTCTTGATGTTGCAGCTGAAGAAGCTCGAAAAGATATTTTGGATTTTGTCAACAGTATTGACCATGAAAGACGTGCTAACCGAATAGCGGTTAAAATTTCTGACCTGATGGTTAATGATGACTTTGCAAATTATGTTATATCTTTGGTAAAAGAAAACCAAGATATGCATATTACGTGAAAAGGCTGGGATCCACATCCTGCGCGGAGACGTTAATTTCGCGCACTATTTAGAAAGGTGATATAATGGATACATTGCAGCGTGTTCAAGAGGAAAATTTTTTACGTATCGAATGGGAAAACAGATTTGATCAGATTATTTATGAAATGTATAAGAATGGGAAAAAATTACCTGGTGAAGTTTTTGCACCAAAGGATTTGATGGACCATTCACATTGTAGAGAAAAAAAGAATGCTGTAAGTCCGAGGTTAGCACATCTCGTCTCTATCGGTCTACTTGAAAAACCCAGAAGAGGTGAGTATACTCTGGTTGAAGGTGAACCTTTGAACCAGTTAAAAATGCGACTTGCCAGGCGACAACTTCGTGAGTTGTGGTGTGATATTTATCAGGTAATCCCTAAGTTGCGGGAACAACTGGACAGCCAAGAACAGGTAGAACTGAAAACATTAAAGAGAGTAGATGATTTAAGTGAGTTAAGGGAACAACTTGATAATCATGGCCAGGAAATACTAAAGCGAGTATTAAACGAGCTGGTGGAACAACTTGACAACTCCAACGAACAACTTGATAACAAAGAATGGGACCGATTAGAGAAACGTCTATTAAGTGATTTAAGCAAGTTAGGGGAACAACTTGATAACCCCAAGAAATAACTATGAATAAACTATACTTTGACGAAAATTTTGAAATCCTGCGCGGCCATGTTAAACCCTTATTATTCCAAATGCACACACTAAATTATAAGGCACATCTCCACAAATACCTACTGCTTATATGTACCGGTATTCTCATACTGCTTCCAAACGCATTGGCAGCAGGGATGCCAACTGTTCCCGCATTTCCCGGCGCAGAAGGTTATGGCGCAATCACTATTAACCTGATATGCCCTATTTGCACAGGCGCGGAGGCCTCGCTCGGACGATGTCCATGTCTATAAACGTTGGACATTATAACGTTTTTAATTGTGAGTTTGTTCGTTGGGTTCGTTTGCTCTACCCTTATGTGTCAACTTAAGAAAACGTCTGCATTATTATAAACCCTTATCAAGACGCATAGTTATTGGGTTTGTCCTATATTAGTCCCGTAGGGACGATATGTTTATAGAAAACGTTTGTCCACAGGATCTTTAGTCCCGTAGGGACGATATGTTTATAATTTGTTTATGATTAGACACATATCGTCCCTACGGGACTAAAGAGGGGTGTCCGACATTTTTCTATAAACATATCGTCCCTACGGGACTAAAGAGGGTTTCTCATATTTGGAAAATCCTTAAGTTGCCAGTTATAGGTTTGGCTTCCTCAGTCCAACAATCTACATCTTCCGATTAAATCATTATAATGTCTGTTAGATAACTTTGCCAACAACTTTACACACCCAACCTCCTATTACTTGACAATTAGTTCATAAATAGGTATCATAAATCAATTCATCAAAGGAATTGATTTATGGATACGTCACTAAATCCATTTTACACTAAGCAAGAAGTGGCAGCATCGTGTTGGGAATACTTCTTACAAACGCTTTCTTCTGTGAACCGAACAGCAGATAAAATGTTCTTTGTGGAACCTTCCGCTGGTGCGGGGGCATTTTACAATTGCTTGCCGCCACACCGCAGGCTGGGCATAGACATTCTCCCGAAATGCAAAAATATAATAACGCAAGACTTCTTTACGGTTACCAGTCTACCGTATGCCCCTGAAGATACTGCTATCATCGGCAATCCTCCATTTGGCAAGCGTGGAAAATTGGCAATAGCCTTCTTTAACCACGCTGCCGCTTTAGCAGATATTGTCGCTTTTATTGTCCCTGTCAATTTCAGAAAATATATTGTCCATAAGCAGCTTGAAACAAGCATGCGATTTATTTGCAAATTAGCATTGCCAAGAGATGCTTTTCACCTGGATTCTGGTAAATCATTTTCGGTTAATACGGAATTTCAGATATGGACGCGTTTGCCGAGTACGCATCAAGACATGCGAGAATATAAACCTTTACCGATACGCCATCCAGATTTTCAGATGTGGCAATATAATAACACGCCCGCCGCGCTAAAAGTCTTTCAGAACAGTTTTGATTTTGCCGTGCCGTGTCAAGGATGGCAAGATTATTCCCGCAAAGAAACAGACGAAAAACAGTGTGAACGAAATAAACAGTGGATCCTGCTAAAAGCGAACGATCCTAACATCTTAGCAAGATTAAAACAGATTGACTATGCGCGGTTAGCCAGAGAATGTGGCACTGCTGTTCCCGGTTTTCGAAAAGGCGATCTTGTGAAAGTTTACTCGGGCCATTTTGATGTCCAGTCGCAACGGTAGGGATATTTTGAACAAAAAGCGCCTGCAGAGGATTGCCAGATATGTTTTGCCAACTGTTTTGGCGGTTGTTATTTCCTATCTACTGTTAAGAGAGATTGACCTTAAAGAGATACCTAAAACCCTTAGCCGAATCTCAATTAAGGCAGTGTTAGTTGGGTTCGGATGTTATTGTCTGCTTGTATTGGCAAAAACACTACGATTCCGAACTTTACTCGGTTTAGGTTCCAGTGTACATCAGATTTATCCAATTCTTGCTCTACACACATTTTGGGGCAATTTTCTGCCGATGCGGACAGGGGATATTTCATATCTCTATCTCATGCAACGCCGACAAAAAGTAGAGGCAACGCAAGGAATTGCCTCGCTAATAGTGGCAAGTATTATTGACTTAGTGCTGTTAATTGGCTTGATGGTTACCACCGCTACACTACTGCTTTCCAAATTGAGTGGGAAACTTTCTTGGGCGGTACTTTTTCTAACGCCATTAGTCGTTGGCACAGGATTAATAGTCTTGATGATTTTGGCGTGCACCGCGCCGAATTTTTGTAATAACCTTGCTCAGAGATGTGTTAAACCGCTACTGCGCTTGGAAAAATTACCATTGACATGGATTATCAACAAAATTATCTCAATTCTTAATGAAATCACTGCGTTTCGATTCAACTTACGTTTTTTTAAAGTATGGGGATATTCTTTATTATGTCTCATAATCCGTTTCGGGTTTCAGTGTTATCTTGTTACTGAGATGGGTGTTGATATTCCGTTGACTGAGGTGCTTTTCGCGCTTGCTTTTACAAACGGATTTAATCTTTTGCCAATACAGACTGTTGGTAATTTCGGGACAACAGAATTTCCATTTGCATGGTTCTTGAACTATTTTGGCACATCAATTGCGACTGCCACTGTTACTGGGTTCAGTTTACACATTTTGATTTTACTTTACTGTTTGCCATTAGGCGCGTACGGATTCTTTAGCAAACCGAAGGAGCAATAATATGAGAATTATCGACCCGCATGTTCATGTCTGGAAAAACGACCCGCAGTTTCCGTGGGCACCCGAAAGGAGAAATCATCCAGCTGAGGATGCTACATCGGAAATGTTACTTGAATTAATGGAAGCGAACGGCGTAGAAAAAACTGTACTCGTCCAGGTTATCCACTATCTTTGGGATAATAGTTACGCTGCAGACGTTATGAGAAGGTATCCTGACAAATTTATGGGTGTGTGTAGAATTAACCCTGAAGACCCAGATGCCCCAGACCATCTCAGTCGTTGGACAGAAGAACACGGTTTTCACGGTGTCCGTTTGAGTCCTTCAGTCGGTGCTGATGGAGATTGGTTTACTGGTCCATTGATGCCGCCTATCTTTAGCCGTGCAGAATCTCTTGGCGTGCCGCTGCTGATTCTTACCAAAGCTGAAAGATTAGTTGACCTTGTGCCACTCTTAGAACAGCATCCTGACCTTGATGTTGTGATTGACCACATGGCAGACTGTTCACCTGATGATCCAGAAAAACTGCAATTGTTGCTGAATCTCGCTCAGTTTCCTCGTGTCTATGTCAAAATTAGCCATACGTGGTCAATTTCTAAGCAGAATTATCCTTGGGGGGACACACATGAACAGGTGAAGAAAGTATACCGGACCTTCGGTGGCTCACGGATAATGTGGGGAACGGATTGGCCCGTCTGTTTAAGCCGGGCAACTTATGCGCAAACGCTATCTGTTGTCCGTGATGAAATGGATTTTTTCACGCCAGAAGATAGAGAATGGGTATTCGGAAAAACTGCGCTGCAACTCTGGCGATTTCATTAAGAAGCATTCAATTGTCGAGTTCTAAATCCAAAATTAAAATAACATCTTCTTGGAAACATAACGGACAATAGAAGTTGTCCCACAACCTGTATGAAGAATTAATTTATTAATTCGGTAATTTCTGAGGGCAATCTGATGTTGTTCGGAAACAGCGCTATAAGTGCCAATTTAAGGATATTTAAAATATAGGTATCGCTCTTCAGTCCCGTAGGGACGATATGTTTATAGAAAAAGGCAACTCTTACCCCTCTTGAGTTCCGTAGGAACGGCATATTTATTGTCTATGTGCTTCAAAACATATCGTCCCTACGGGACTAAAGAGGGTATTTATTCGTTTTTCTATAAACATATCGTCCCTACGGGACTGAAGAAAGTACCGAAATATTCATTTAATCTTCGGACAGCTTGCGGTACGAAATGTAGCATAATCTGTTAGATTGTGCATAAAAACGCCGCAACCTAACAGGTTGCGGTACAAAGGGAGACGTTAACATTCACACCGAACTTTTGGTAAATTGTTTTCCTGGCAACTGCTGAATAGCACCTTTGAGTTCCAGCATCAAGAGCAGACTTGAAACTTGACTAATCGGCAACTGCGTTGTTCGGACTATAGTATCAATGTGTGATGAAGGCATTTCAATCGCATTGAACACCGTTTTTTCATCAGATGTTAAATCGGGTGGTGGAGCTACGGGGGCAGTCTCTTTCTTTTTTTTAGAGGTGGTACTGCTTGTTTGTTCAAGTTCTCCCTTCATAACAGGCGGTGTTTCAGAACTTTCTATGTTTCTGTCTGACTCTTGTGTTGGTGTAAGGACAGAGATTTGGCGTAAGGCATATTGTGGTAGTGCTTCTAACAAATCATCCACAGTGCTTATAAGTTTCGCGCCGTTATCAATTAATTTATGTGTGCCGGTTGATAATTCAGAGAAAATTTCTCCAGGGACAGCGAACACCTCTCTGCCTTGTTCACTTGCGAGGCGTGCAGTAATAAGTGCGCCACTTCGGTTTGATGCTTCCACAACAACGGTTCCGAATGTCAATCCACTTATAATGCGGTTACGTCTTGGAAAGTTTTCCGCTCTCGGCTTCATACCCATTGGGAATTCAGAAATTAACGCCCCGGACTCCATGACTTTTTCAACTAATTCACTATTTCCGGCGGGATAAATAAGACTGAGTCCGTTTCCCATAACAGCAATTGTTCTGCCGCTTGCCTCAAGGGCACCTCGGTGTGCGCAAGTATCTATTCCCTTTGCAAAACCGCTTACCACCGTCAGACCGCGCTTGGCAAGTTGATAGCTCAGTTGGTAACTGACGCGCCGCCCATAATCCTTTGCATCTCGGGAACCAACAATAGCGATGCTAAGTGTGTCTTCTGGTTTAAACTCACCTCTAACGTAAAGTAAAAGCGGCGGTGTGTCAATTTCCTTCAATAACGGCGGGTACGCTGCGTCATAGAGGGTGACAATGTGGCATCCAAATTCGTGTATTAATTCCAATTCGCGTTCTAATGGACATCCAAGTCTTTTTTGGATCAGACGCTCGCGTGCTGCTGGAGAAAGGTCATCAATTTTCTCTAATTCTTGCGGAGAAGCGTTCAGAACTTTTTCAGCACTCCCCAAAATTTTGATTAAGAATTGAACGGTTTTTGTTCCTATACCTTGAATCAGGCTGAGATGGAGGAGGTTTGTTGTTTCCTGAGATAACATCACCTAATAATGCTCCTAAAAAACCGTGTCTATGGTTTAAGCAATTCCGCGGATTTTGGAAAACGAACTGAATACCAATTGTGTTCACTACTGCATCGGTGAGGTTTCAGCAGCAGACGTAGGAAGTGCGTAATAGAGTTCTATCTCTTGAATTTTCCTATACTCTGCGGCAGTAGGGCCACCAGTTTCAGATCGTTTTGAACGGCTTCGCCCTCCAACGCGCCGGGAATCCCATCTGCGTGGAACTTTCAAGCGGAACTTTTTGGTTACAATTGGCTCTTTGAGAGTATATTTGTATACAGAACGTAAATGTTCACTTACTTTTTTAACTGTAACCCATTTTCCTTCGTCATTCATATATTGAATTTCAAAGAATTCCAGTTGTCCCTCTTTTGCCTTGATGACAACTTGTTGGATAGTCTGAGGGATATTCCAGCTTAAGATTGCCTCGGTGAACTTATCGGATTCTTGTTGTGAGGCGACATCCTTTGCATCTTCGCTTATAGTCGTGGTTGCTCCTTCTGTATATATATTGTTATCATGAAACTTCGAGTCGTCACTTGCAGCTGTAACAGCAACGTTCTTACTCCAGTTGAGCGATGGGTTTGATGCAAGGATACATCCTGACATCCCAAATAACCCACAGAGCATTATAACCGATAATCCAGTACGCATGTATGTCTCCTTGTGGCATGAAGCAGAACAGGGACTACTCCGGATAGGACGAAATTAAGGCGGTATTGTTGTAATATCCGCCTTGATCTCTAATGAGTATTACTCAAAATCGAGTAATTCATCAAGTTCTTTTTCCCGTGTTTCAACGACATCATCGACCTCAGCTTGCTCAATAGTTTTAAAACCGTAGAGTTCAATTTCTCGAATTTTACCAGGGGCACCTCTGGAGCCGATAATCCTAAGTCCACCGAGATTTACACTTGATTCTCGTACCAATTGAGCATCTTCAGTGGTCTTTAGGACCAGTATCCTGATTCTATCGGTGAGATACGGTATCGTAATCTTAAGATCCACCGTTTTTGTTTTGATGCTTTGCATCTCTTTAACAAATTGCCAATTCGAACCGTCTATTATTCCGCCGCCTTTATCCGCATAAATAATAATACGTTTTAAATTATCCGCGTGCAGAACAATCCTATGGATCCTTTTCTTTTCAGGTAACGTAACAATGACTTCAGAACCTTTGAAATTGGCGTATCCGATACCGCCGGCTCTCGCTCCTCCTCCCGTCGAGGAGAAAATTGTTTCGCCTACGGTCTCAAGTTTTCCATCAATCATTTGTGGGCTCGTTGATCGTGCCCCATCCATAAGTGCATAGTTGTCGCTCCATTCCTGCGCTGAAAAGAGCACACTACATCCTATTAGGATAATAGAGCAACAAAATAGTGAAAAGTACGTTGTAATTCGATAGAACATTTTTTTTACTCCTTTTTTGTAAAATGATGCTAATCTTCTCAAGAAGAATAGCGTATAGACTAATATACAGGTAACCCCACAAATTACAAACTTATCGGTTTGCCTGCCTGATATTTTGAAGGATATCCTCTTTTGTCAATTTACGAACTTTAAAATGAAGACTTTCAAAGAAAGGTATCAAGTCTGTTCCAGCAGCTTGGTTAAGATAATAAATCAGAAAACTCGTTGACATTTTACTGGGTAATTTATTGTGCAATTGATCAGCTTCCATCAATTGAAAAACTTTGATGTAGTAATCAGGACCAAATCTCTTTCGGAGTTCTGAAACGATACTATAAGCATAACTATATCGCCATTGGAGGAGTTTTGAAGTTCCCCCGTGGAATTCCCAGTCCTCAAGATCATTAACGCCATCTAAATTTCGCTTCACATTTGCCTCAAGATTATCAAATTTTGGATGCGATCCGCCCTTAGCCCATTCTGTTTGCATTAGAACAGCAATACCTTCGTTAAACCATGTTGGCAAGAAATAAATATTTGTGAAAGCGTGCGTTAATTCATGGACACGGACATCCGGCTTTTCATACATCCTCAATGGAAAATCCATCTTGATACCGGTAACGTATTTCAGCGAGGTGTCTCCTTGACTCTCATAACGATATTGAGTAGTCGTGGTTGCGACACTTCTTGATTGATTATAGAGATCATGCAGCGTTACATGAATTTTATGTTCAGGTTGAAATCCGAAAATCGCATTCATTTCATTGTATAGACTTTCCATATAGCCGAGAGCACCTTTCATGAATGGACCCCGCTCCGAATCTTCGTCAAAATCCTCGTGTTCTTTCAAATCCGGACCGAAAGTAATTGTGTAGTGAGCACTTTCCGCTGTTTGTGCATCCTCAGCGACTTTGATCTCGCCTTTAGATGGAGCCAGCATTAAATACTCTTCATGTCTTTGTTTCTTTTCGCGCGCCTCTCGCAGTTGCTGCGCCTCCTCCAGTGCAGCACAACCGTTGAAAATAAGACAGCCCCCAATGAGAACTAAAAACAGTTTTATTATATGGCGTAAAAACGTGTATGTTTTCACACCATTGAAATCTAAAGTATATTTGTTGGTTTTCACGGTTCCCTCCATAATTTTAAGTGTTAACGTATCACTTTCTTACACAACATGGGTTTGACGTAAGAAATAGCCGTGTGACAAAAAAATCTTTCTGGCATGTCAAATAGGCCGATTTTAAAAGAACGCCCTTAAACATTATACTACTTTTCTGTAATATTGACTATCTTTTTTATTTTGAAACCCGACATTCAAATATTGTACATCTATGGGTAACTACAAACTCTTTTTTTCGATTATCCCAGACAGTTGTGAGCTGTACTGTTATTACGACAGAAACTTCCACGTAGACCCCTCACGGGTGTCTTGGATTTCAATATTAAGTTGTTTCAGTTGATCACGAATTTTATCGGATGTATCCCAATCTTTCTGATCCCGAGCGTTTTGTCTTATTTCTAATAGAAGTTCAAGTAGGGGTTTGAGAATTTCAGCGGTATCTGCAGCATCCTGTGCATTCATTGTATAAATACCGAGTATTTGACAAGTTTCGCTTAAAACTTTATAGGCTTGTGCGAAAATTTGATCAGATATGCCGTTGGACGTTCCCAGGGACCTATTAACTTGACTGACAAGTGAAAAAATTGAACCTATTGCTTGTGCGGTATTGAAATCAGTATCCATCGCATCGGTAAATTGCGTCTGCATAGTTTTAATGGCAGAAAGAAGGTTTGTGTCTGCATCAGCAGCATCTTGTGATGTTGAGGTGTGTTTATCAGTAATCTCAGGTGTCACCTGTTCATATTTTTTTAATGCTTCTAAACAATTTCCCAAACGTTTGAGCGCGGATTCTGATTTTTGTAAACTTTCCAAACTGTAATCGAGTGGATGTCGGTAGTGGGCAGAAATGAGAAAATGCCTTATGACTTCGGCAGGGTATTTGTCTAAAGCATCCCGCAGAAAAATAAAGTTTTTTTCCGATTTGCCCATTCGAGCACCGTCTATTTTCAGAAAAGCGACATGTACCCAGTAACGAGCAAAAGGTCTACCTGTTGCCAATTCACTTTGTGCGATCTCATTTTCGTGATGCGGAAACAGCAGGTCTTCACCTCCAGCATGAATATCAATCGTTTCTCCCAGATGTTTCATTGCCATAGATGAACATTCAATGTGCCAACCAGGTCTGCCGTGTCCCCAAGGGCTATCCCAATAAGGTTCGCCGGGTTTTGCTGCTTTCCACATATCAAAATCGCGCGGGTCTTCTTTACGTTCATCAACTTCAACGCGCGCCCCCGCAAGCAAATCTTCAGGTTTTCGACGTGACAATTTACCGTATTCGTTAAAGGAATTGACGCGATAATAGACACTTCCATCAACAATGTAAGCGGCACCTTTGTCAATAAGTGTTTGAATCAGGTTGATCATCTCAGGAATGTGTTCTGTCGCTTTGGGATGCACATCTGCTGGGTGAATGCCGAGGCGTTGCGTATCTTCAAAGTATGCTTCACTGTTTGCATAAGCAAGTTGACTTGCACTGGTGCCAAGTGTTTGCGCACGAGCGATAATTTTATCATCAATATCTGTCAAATTTTGAACTAACTTGACAACATATCCTTTGTAGGTGAGATACCGCCGTATAATGTCAGTGACAAGTGCCGTGCGAGCATTACCGATGTGAATATAGTCGTAGACTGTGGGACCACAACTGTACATTGAGACATGTCCTTCTATCAACGGTGAAAATTCTTCAAGTTGTCGGCTAAGGGAATTATATATCTTTAACCCCATTCACTATTCCTTCATTTTTTGTTTTAGCTTAACCTAAGTTGTTACTTACGTAGCACAATCTGTTAGATTGTGCTATTCGTCAGCAAACTGACAGTTTGCTGGACAATATTTCACTATAACGAACTTTTCTCTATTAAAAATGACGTTTGTGTGTCTAAAATCTTATAAATAGCAACTTGCGGTAGCTTACAACACTACAGAATTAGACTTTAGCGAGACACACAATTGCTTGGGCAACGATTGCCTTTTCTTTCCCAACAATACCTAAACCTTCTGCGGTTGTGGCTTTGACACTTACTTGTGCTTCAGAGATATCCAAAGTTTTTGCGAGCCCTCGACGCATTTGTCTGATATAGGGGGCTAATTTCGGTTGTTGTGCGATTACTGTGCTGTCAACATTTTCAATTGTATAACCTTGCTTTTTAACCTTCATTCCGATAGCGCGAAGGAAAAATTGACTGTCCATTCCAGCGTAACTTGCGTCCGTATCTGGAAAGTGTGTTCCAATATCACCCAGTGCTGCTGCACCTAAAATCGCATCACAAATAGCATGTGTCAACACATCCGCATCTGAATGCCCCAACAATCCTAAATGATAAGGGATTTCTACGCCGCCCAAAATCAGTTTTCTATTTTCAATAAGTCTATGAACATCGTAACCGATCCCTACTCTCATTTTGTCAAGTTCTTTTAGGAAATCCTTATTAGATATTATACCTTATATCTCATCATTTAGTAAAGTCTCAGCAACTCGCAAATCTTCTGGAGTTGTTAATTTCATATTTTTGTAACTCCCCATGACCAATTTTACCGGGAAACCGAGTTTTTCGACCAATGCAGCGTCATCAGGTGCGTCAATTCCGTCCTGGGTTGCCTTTCTGTGTGCTTCTACCAATAGCGATTTCCGAAAAACTTGTGGTGTTTGAACTCGCCACAACCGATCTCGTTTAGGTGTCCCAACGATGAAGGATTCTTCGTTTGCTACTTTAATAGTTTCTTTTACTGGCACAGCGGAGACAGCAGCACCCCATTCTGCTGTTGCCTCAAGACATTGAAAAATAATCTCGTCATTTATAAATGGGCGCACACCATCATGGACAACCACAAAATCAACATCGTCTGAAAGCGCGCGGAGCCCATTGAACACGGAGACCTGTCGAGTTTCCCCGCCGGGTACCAATTCTTGTACTTTTCGAAAATGAAAAGGTGCAAGAACATTTTTGCGGCACACTATAAAATCTGATTCGTCAACAATCACAAAAATTTCGTCAATAACACTGTTTTGTTCAAAGCGGTCTATCGTGTGGGATAAGATCGGTTTATCGGCTAATATTAAATATGGCTTTTTAACCGATGTTTTCATCCGTTTACCTTGCCCAGCAGCAGCAATCAGTACAGATATTTTGCTGTTCATCTGTGACCATCTCATCGCGTCCCTTTCTCTGATAAAGATTCATCTGCGTTTCGTGCGAAAATCATCTGACCGGTGCTTGTCCGTAACATCTGTGTGACGACAACGTCAAGTGTCTGTCCGATATACGATTTGCCATCTTCAACGATCACCATCGTTCCGTCATCAAGATAACCTACACCTTGATTCGGTTCTTTACCAATCTTTTGTAGGTGAACCTGAATAATTTCTCCGGCAACTACAATGGGACGGATGGCATTTGCTAATTCATTGATATTGAGTACCGTGATACCTTGCAATTCTGCAACTTTGTTAAGGTTTAAATCATTGGTAATTATTTTAGCGAAATATTTTCGAGCGAGGTGTACAAGTTTGGCATCCACCTCATTTATGTGTGTTACATCTTCTTCTATAATTTCAACAGCAATAGATGGACTATTTTGTAGTGAACGTAGGATATCAAAACCGCGCCGCCCCTTATTTCTTCGCAGCAACTCAGTTGAATCCGCAATATTTTGCAATTCATTTAAAACAAACCGTGGAATTAACAACGTACCATCAATAAATTGCGTCTCACAAACTTCAAGGATACGTCCGTCAATAATAACGCTTGTATCCAAAATTTTAAATCCATTAGAATCGTTTGTTGCAAATGGTGCCCCTGCTTGGCTATAGCGGTGAGAATTCAGCAATCTCACAACGGGTAAACTTTCTGATATATAGTAGCCACACACCATCCCAGCATAACCAAATCCGAGAATAACAGCAATCTTTAAAGTGGCGTTTTGAAAAATAGAGTCGGATTGATTGAGGAGTCGGAGCAATCCTTGAGAGATCAATAAACCGAATGCAAGCCCTACGCCACTTGAGACAATCCTGCGTGTGTGGGGTAAATGGAGAGATATTTCACCTGCAACGAGGATGCATGCAATAGCAAGCCCTATAAATGCGTCAGCAAGGTTAGTATCTGAAAAATAAAAGGCGACAGTACTTGCGAATATAAAAAAGAGACGAATTCCCCAAATTTGCATAGTTTTTTTCTCCGCGCCAAGTTAAAGCAATGAAATATGTATGATGTATAGTTTGAACCATGTGTTGCAGATCGGCGATTATTGAACATTGTCTTATGAAGACAACACCTACTAACTATGTTTGTTAATCAACAGGAACTTTATTTGTTTTTGGTTGATGGGTTTCGCTATGTCTACCTATATGAATTTCACACGGAAACATTGTATTTGTAGAACTTTCTTTTACGATTAACTCAACTATGGATGCACTTAAATTCTTCTGTAGAACTCACCTCCTGATTATAGTAAAGCATTTAGGCTTTCATAGATATTTTTCACCCCGATAAGTTCGATTGTGTCATTGATCTCTAAACCTTTCTGATGGTAAGCAGGAAAAATTGCTCGCGTGAATCCGAGTTTTGCGGCTTCTCGGATACGTTTTTCAATATGGGGGACTGGTCGGATTTCACCACCTAACCCGACTTCACCAATTACCACTGTTCGTCTGTCAATCGGGATATTCCGATGGTTAGAAATAATTGCCATCAACACGCCCAGGTCTATTCCTGGTTCATCAACACGTAACCCGCCAGTAATATTCACAAAGATATCTGAGTCACCTATATCCAACCCGATGCGTTTATTCAAAACTGCAGTGAGTAGTGCGACACGGTTTCGGTCAATTCCAGTTGCGGTGTTGCGTGGCGTTCCGTAGTGAGTCGAAACGACTAACGCTTGTACTTCCAATAGCAAAGGACGTGTGCCTTCCATACTTGACACGATAACGGAACCGGAAATTTCCTCCGCTCTGTCGCTCAAAAAGAGTTGTGACGGATTTTTGACATCAACAAGCCCTATATTTTGCATCTCAAAGATACCGAGTTCATTTGTTGATCCAAACCGATTCTTGACTGCACGCAGCACGCGATATATGTGATGCGGTTCTCCTTCAAAATAGAGGACTGTATCTACTATGTGTTCTAAAACTCTGGGGCCTGCCAGTGTCCCTTCTTTTGTCACATGCCCAACGAGAAACATCGGTATGTTCTGATTTTTGGCACAAATTAAAAGATTTGCTGCGCATTCACGTATCTGTGTAATACTGCCCGGTGCGGATTCAAAATCAGATAGATAGACCGCTTGAATGGAGTCAATAACAACTGCTTGTGGCTGCAGTTTTTCGATATGTCTTTCAATTTCACCTAAGTTATTTTCGCACAATACGTAGAGGGCATCGGAATTGAGTCCGAGTCGATTTGAACGAATTTTTGTCTGACTTACCGATTCTTCACCGGTAACATATAGCACGCTGCCGTATTTGCGGCTTAATGCATCGCTTGCTTGTAGTAGAAGCGTAGATTTTCCTATTCCTGGGTCTCCTCCAATTAAAATTACGGAGCCGGGTACAATTCCGCCTCCGAGGACTCTGTCAAATTCGGGCATACCTGTGAGTTGTCGTTCTACATCCTCTGCTGTAACGTCAGAAATTAACTCTGGCCTGTTAGCATGTTGGTTGATACTTCGATGTAATGGAGATGTTGTCACAAGTTCTGTTTCTTCAGCAAAACTATCCCATGCTTCACATCCAGGGCATTTGCCAAGTGCTCTCGGCGTTGTATATCCACATTCTTGACAGACAAATTTACGTTTTGCTCGTGCCATAACAACCCATTTTCACTATTGACATCCGACAGTTGGTTTTCCTAATCAAATGACTTGCTTCCAAATCTCTGATGCCGAAAGTCGTTTTACCAATCGCTTGTGATTAACTTAAGTCCAGTTGTCCAACGTCTATCTTGACTCCACCAATTTTCTACACCGACGAGTATATGTCCACCACGGTAAAAACGGAAACTCATCTCTGCGTTCAGTTCAGGTCTGTCTTGTGTTACTCCAATACTTTCGAGGCCAATACCTAACCGCCGTGATAACAACCATAGGTCAAACCCCGCACCAATTTTGGAACGTGTGAAACCGAATTTGCCTCGGAGATAGTCTGTGAAATTATACGCATATTGAAAATCAACGCCAATTTTCTCCTCTCGAATACTGAGTCCAAAATGGTAGAGATTTTTTGAAGGCGACGAGGGTATAAGCGAAAAACCGAATTCGGTATGTAGATTTTCCTCACGGCTTAGATATTGGAGTTCAGTATCCCATGAATATTTAGGAAGTTTAAAACCTTTTAATTGTTTGTCGGTCTGCTGATAAAAATCCTTCAATCCAGTGAACATTTCATTCATACTTTTGAGAGTTTGTTTTGCTTCTGCAAATGGTTCCGGATTATTTAGAAGTTGCGCGAAGGTGCCATCGCCATGTTTCACTGTGTTTATCAGTTCACTGATGTTTTTCTCCAAAGTTGTAATTGCTGCTGTTGCTGTCTGTAGGTTTTCTATAATTGGTGTAACATCTGTGCTTCCCTTTTCAATGAATGTGGTTCCTTGGGCAATGAGATTAGAGATTTCGGTTGTCAAAGCGCTTAAATCTTGGCGGGCTTGCGTTGCTAAACGGCGAAAATCAGAAGTACTTCGCTGCAAATCCGTTAGCATAGAATTTACCTTTGGCGAGTTTCGGTCAATCAATCTCAACACGGAACGACTCACATCCGTAATTTGGCTACTGAGTATCAAGGAATCATTACTTAGCTGGTCTAACAACTCGTTCGTCTTTGAAAGCGTAGCTTGGAAACGTTTATCATAATCCGAAGTTAGGTCCTGCAAAGTCTCAACTGTTGTGTCTATGTGTTCACTGAATTTTGTAAGTGTCTTACTCGTCAATTCGACCAATTTCCGTGTTTCTTTAATACCTTGTTGAATTTCCTCCTGACTCGCTTGTAGTACTTCATTTGCTGCAGTCGTCAACTCAATAGCTTTACTCAATCCGGAGCTGGTTTGTTCAAGTAGTTCCAGCGGATTTACAGGGTCAATTCCGATGATTGGAAGGTCAGATGGTTGAAGCGGCGGAGCTCCAACGTCTCCGTTATTGAGTGCGATGTATGTCTCCCCGACAAAACCGCTCATAGAGATGCGGGCATCACATCCTTTTCTCAACATCTGAAATGCGTTTCTAACGCGGGCTCGGATTTCGACAGTATTTGTCTCATGTTTGAGTTCAATATTTGTCACCTTTCCGATAGAAACACCAGATAGATAAACGCCAGCACCTACATAAAGCCCATTCACAGCCCGAAATTCGAAAGATACATCGTCGCCCCGTGTTCCCCAGGGCCAGTTTCCTGCATTGATAAGGAGGATCGCAAGCAGGACAATGGCTACAACAACCATCAGTCCTACTTTCACAGAGGGGGTCCAAAACTTCATTGCGTGTCCCTTCCAGTAAATGTCTTTAAAGTTGGATTGTCAATGTTAAGAATCTGGTTTGGTGCGCCGAAAAGGATGAATTGCTGTAACACCGGATTATCTTCGTTAATCAAAGTCTCTGGTGTTCCATAAGCCAGTTGTCTTCCTTCGTGGAGCATTACCATAAGCGTTCCAACACTGAAAGCACTGTGCATATCATGTGTAACAACGACAGAGGTGACTTGCAGCTTTTGGTTTAGGTCGCGAATCAGTTCATTAATTTCGGTGCAGGTTACTGGATCAAGTCCGGTAGTAGGTTCATCATATAAAATGATCTCAGGATTGAAAGCGAGGGCGCGTGCAAGCCCTACGCGTTTTCGCATGCCGCCGCTAAGTTGTGCGGGTTTTAGCTCCTGAACACCGTGTAAATCAACTAATTTAAGCTTTTCATCTACGATCTTACGCATCTCTTGCTGGCTTAAATCGGTATGTTGGTCAAGCATAAAAGCGATGTTTTCCGCGACTGTCATTGAATCGAATAACGCTGCAGACTGAAAAAGCATTCCGATTTTTCGGCGAATCTGGTTCAATGGTTTCCTTTTAAGTTTAGTGATTTCTGCTCCGTTGATCCACACTTCACCTGTATCCACGGTAAGAAGTCCGGCGATAATCTTGAGCAAAACGCTTTTTCCGCACCCGCTTCGTCCCATAATAACAAGAGTTTCGCCGCGCGGAATCTCAAGGTCTAACCCGTTTAGTACTTTTTTTTCATCAAATGCTTTTCTGACGTTTTTAATTGAAATCATAAAATAGTTTTGGGCATTCGCCGTTTTTTATTCGCAAGTAAAAAATATATGTGTTAAGTCAATCCTAAAATATTGAACAGTATATGGTTTAGTACAAAGTCTAAAACAAGAATAGTTATCAGAGATATGACCGCTGAACCAGTTGTTGCTGTTCCAACCCCTTCTGCACCGCCAGCAGCTGAAATACTAAACCCCTTATAGCATCCGACTGCGGCGATAGCCATTCCAAAGGATGTTGCTTTGATTAAACTAATCAGCACACTTTCAACATACAAATTATTTTGGACCTGTAATATGTAAAAATCGCCATTGAAACCGAACAATGAAACCACTGCGATATAGCCCCCGAAGATACCGGCAAACGTTGAAAAAATTGTGAGGGTAGGGAGCATAATTGAGCAGGCGAGAAAACGGGGGACAACCAGATACTTCACCGGGTTTGTTCCCATTACCTCCAACGCATCAATTTGCTCGGTCACCTTCATCGTAGAGAGTTCGGCTGTAATAGATGCACCTATGCGCCCAGAAAGCACAAAAGCTGTTATCATGGGGCCCAATTCTTTTACAACAGAGACACTGACGAATTGAGCAACCGAACCTTCAACAGCGTAAGGCTTCAATTGGACATAACCTTGAACCCCCAATACCATTCCGGTAAAAAAACCGGATACTAAAACAACTGACAACGAGTTGAAACCGATAAATAGCAGTTGCTTCATCAATAGGTCAAATTGCAACGGCGGTCTAAAAATTTGGAAAACGGTTTCGGCAAGTAGACGGAAGGCATCCCCTATTTCTGAAAGCGCGTGATGGAGTCTATTTTTTATTAAAAACGCGAACCCATTTGAAGATGCTGACTCAGAAGACGGATTGCGCATAGAAAATGTACCAGCCAGAGATTTTTTAACTCGGATTATCAAAACGCATCTGCGTTTTGCAATAGTGCAGAACAATATTTCCAGTAGGTCCGTTACGTTGCTTTTTAATTAATAGGGTTGCCTCAACCGTGTCGTCCGTATAATCATCTTGATCGTCGTAGTAATCATCACGGTGTATAAAAGCGACCAGATCAGCGTCTTGCTCAATCGCTCCGGATTCCCGTAAATCAGAAAGTTGTGGCAGTTTGCCGGGGCGACGTTCAACTTCTCTGCTCAGCTGCGCACAGGCAAGAACAGGTATGTTTAATTCCCATGCAAGAATCTTTAGAGCTCGTGAAATTTCAGAGATTTCCTGTTCACGGGAAGGATAGCGTCCGGAACCTCGCAGCAGCTGGAGGTAGTCAACAATAATTAATGCCAAGTTTTCGTGTTCGCCTTTCAAACGGCGTGCCTCTGCCCGAAGTCCTTGCACAGTCATGCCTCGGTTATCATTAATCAGGATAGATGTTTCACCAAGCTTGCCGATGCTCTGCCCCAAAGATCCCCAGTATTCTTCACTGAATTTGCCTGTGCGTAGCCGTTGGTAATCAATTTTCGCTTCAGCTGAGAGCATCCGTAAGGCGATGTCTTGTGCAGGCTGCTCAAAATTAAAAATTGCGACAGGTCGTTTTTGTTCAATGGCAATGTTTTGTGCCATGTTGAGTACCAAGGTTGTTTTTCCCATACCTGGCCGCGCCGCGATCACAATGAAATTTCCAGGTTGCAAACCGGAGGTTAGGTTGTCAAAATCTATAAATCCTGTAGGCGTACCTAAAAACCGTTCTTTTGTCTTAAAGAGTTTTTCTATTGCATCAATGCTCTGTTTGAGCAATGAGCGAATATGTTCAAACCCGCGTTTGCTACCGGTTTGCCCAATTTCAAAGACTGCCTCTTGTGATTGATCAAGGACTTCACTAATTTCTATGCTTTCATCTTGAGCAAGCTCCCGTATCTGCGTAGCGGTTCGAATTAACCGTCGCCGTGTTGCCTTTTCTCGTAAAATTTCTGCATAGAACTCAGTGCTTTCGGTTTCAACAATCGGTGCCTGCAGTTCATAAAGATAATCTGAGCCACCAACACGGTTCAACTGCTCTCCCCGATTCAGTTCATTCGCGACGAGAATCGGGTCTACGTTGTTATCACGATTATAGACAGAGAGAATGGCAGTATAGATAAGCTGGTGATCGGTTGTGAAGAAAGCATCAGAGGTGGGACCGAGCAACGCCTCTACGCTTGGAATAACCGATTTTTCGGTCATCATTGCCCCAAGTACCGCTCGTTCTGCTTCTTTATCCATGAGGGAATCAACTGTTTGCGTTTGCATGGCTGTTTCTCACATGAGGAGACAACCTTAACATTGTCTCTACGTCCTATAGTCTAATCTTCTTATTCGTCTCTTTCAACAACGACGCGTAGTTCTGCTGTCACATCTGCGTGCAGTTTAACAGAGACTGTAAAAGCGCCAAGTTCGCGTATCGGTTCAGAGAGTTCTATGACGCGCCGGTCTAATTCAACGTTAGCGGATGTCCGCAATGACTCTACTATATCCGCAGGGGTTACAGAACCGAATAGACGGTCATTTTCACCTGCTCGTCTGGTAAGATGGCAGGTGACATCAGCGATTTGCGCTGCAATTTCCTGAGCGTGTTCTTTATCCTTCGATTCTTGCTGTTCAATTACCCGAATCTGATGTTCAAGATGTCGACGATTTCGTTCCGTTGCATGCACTGCTAGCTGGTTCGGCAGCAAATAGTTTCGGGCATAACCATCTGCAACTTTTAAGACATCTCCCGGTGCTCCGAGTCCATCAATTCTTTTTTTCAGTATGATTTCCATATTTTCTTTTATCCTTGCAGCACGGAATTATTGAGATTATCTCATAGACAAAAAACTTAACGCATGCTGTTAGCATATTCGACACTGATTTGTGCTGCAGTTATGTGATTATATTCCAAAGTTTACCGCGTAAAAGGCAATAAAGCCATATTCCGCGCGCGTTTTACCGCACGGGTTATCATTCGCTGTTGTTTTGCCGAAAGCCCAGAAGCTCGGCGGCTCACTATCTTCCCACGCTCATTTACAAACTTCCTTAACGTATCTACATCTTTATAATCTACGGTTTCCAGTTTACTAAAACGGGATCTCCGACGATATGCCATATTAATCTAACTCCTTTTAGTCTCGGTATCAGTGTTTTAGTACCATATCGCATTTCCGGAACGGTTAGATGCAAAAAGGTCATGATACCGTATTATATTAACATAAGTTGCTACACATAGTAGCACAATCTGTTAGATTGTGCATATTAGTCCGCAAACTGACAGTTTGCGGGACAATATTTCATCTATTATAGTAGATTCTGTGATTACTTGGACACTCAGCATCGATATGTCAGAATACGCCAAATCAACGGTATGAATGCCGTTCAGACATTCCCCGTATGGTATTCTGAATTGGTTAGGAAACCGCACCTACCGGGGGTTGAAAATGTGTATTTATTTTTGGAATTTACTATAAGATAAAAATTTAGTCGTGTAGTCCAAAATTCGCCTATACACTTTCTTTAGAACGGGATATCATCTTCAGTGGACGATGTTTCGCTCTCGCTTGTTGAAGGTGCGGTCATCTGATCAGACGATCCTTGCGTTGAGGAATCTGCAGGTGTCGCATCCGCGTAACCGCCACCTGCGCCCTCTTCATCCCGTCTGCCACCGACAAATTGAAACCTTAGAAGTCGGACTTTTAGTCTATTACGTTTTGTTCCATCTTCAGTTTCCCAAGATTCAAATTTGAGGGCACCATCAATGAAAACAGGACTGCCTTTACTCAAATATTCATTTACGATTTCGGCTTGTCTGTCCCATGCCTCTACATCAACAAAGCAAACATTTTCCTTCTGTTCACCAGTTTGTCGGTCTGTGTAACGTTCACTCACGGCGATTCCAAAATTCGCGACAGCGGTCCCGCTCGGTAGGTATTTCATTTCAGGATCACGGGTGAGGTTGCCCATCAGAATAACTTTGTTATAACTTGCCATGATTTGCTCCTTTCTCTGTTAGATGTCCCAAATAAAACATATTAGGGCGCAGGTTTTGAATGATGTTATTAAACAGATTCTTCACTATCTTCTGCTGGTTCTTCAGTATCTGCGTGTGATTCTGCTGAATCTTCTACAAATTCAGATGTATCTTCAACCGTTTCAATATCTGACGCTTCGGGTGCTGCTGCCTCTGTTTGTGCTGCTTTCAACTTTTCGACATCGTCTTCATAGAGCACAATCATGTGTCGTAAAATTGGTTCAATAACACGGAGTGATTGGTTCAACTGCGCAACAAAACTGGGGTCGCATTCAAACACATAAACTACATAATAACCTTCGCTGCGCTTCCGTATCGGATAGGCGAGTCGTCTCTTTCCCCAAACATCCGTATGGATAATGTTCCCGCCATTTTCTATTATACCCTTGACGTTTTCAATGAGTGCTTCCGCTTCATTTTCCTCATGGTCAGGGGTGATGATAAGCATAAGTTCGTAAGGTTTCAATTTATATCCTCTCTATGGACTCACGGCTCCACTGTGTAAATTAGGGAGCAGAGAATTAATTTATTAAACTGTTCTATCTGTTGGATAGACTCTTCCTAAATTATTTAACGTAACATAATTATAACACATTTCAATCAGTATATCAAATTTTTCAGTATATCAAATTTTTAGCCTTAATTGTTACGGGGGTGCAACAATTAAGTTACTGTCAATTGTATTTTAACATATTAGACATTTTATGTCAAACATTTTGATTGACGTTCTTTACTCAAATGTGATATAATTCCGATGTAAATGATTATTGAGATAATCCCACATTAAGTGCGACCTGTAGGAAACATGCTTAAATGGAATACCTTACTACAGCGAAGGAATCACTACATTTGAACCTGCCTCAGCAGAAGTTAATTTTGAGAGAGGGAGATAGTGTTAAAATTACCATTTCAGAATATATTAGTCCAACCATCTTAGCACGTATGGACATAGACCGCACCATTTTTGACGAACAGATTGACGATTTCCGAGCACAGATTGACTGTGTGCTGATTGATACTGATTATTCGGGGGAACATTTCACAATAGTTGCGAGTGATGTGCCAGAGAAAAAGACTAATTTTATTGAGGGGAAATGGACGGTATCATTGTCGCGCCCTGAGGCGCGTGTGGCGGTGAAGATTATTGATATGCTTGGCGAGGAAATGATTGTTACGGAATAATACAAATTTTCCATTATAACTGTCTTGTTAATTATTCCACATTAAATTAATGATTGTCCTATTTTCTTGACATTTATATGCTGATGTAGTATATTATCAACATATAAGCTAAATGTGAATTCACTCAAAATTTAGAGTCCTCATAAGGAAGCACTTGCTGGGCAAGTAATGATATACCAATGGAAAAAACACTAAAACATTTAGAAATGATTCAAAATGTCATCAATAGACTGGCGAATAGTTCCTTTTTCTTGAAGGGATGGACGGTTATTTTTGTCGCCGCCGTGCTGGGGTTTGCTACAAAAGATTCCAAACCGATGTATGTTTGGTTAGCTGCGATTCCTACGCTCTCCTTTTGGGTATTAGATGGTTTTTATCTCAATCAAGAGAGGCTTTTTCGGCGGTTATACGATACCGTTAGAGAGACCGATGAAGACGAAATAGATTTCTCTATGGACACCGTCCCTTTTAAGCAGACTGGAGACTGGCTTAAAGCTGTTTTCTCAAAGACACTTCTCTGTTTTTACGTCACAATCCTACTTGTTATCGTGATAGTACTTCTTTGGCATTTGATAGGACAAGATGTGGGATAACGTTACGCTCCTGCGATCCTACACTTTCATCATTTTTTCAGACACTCAGAGATTTTTGCATCAATTTTTTTCCATTCCCACGTAATCTCATCACCTGCTCCAGGGACAGTACCGCTTGTTCTTTTTTGCGGGCGAGTCTGAAACATCGGTTTGCCTTTCTTACTTGCGATTTTCACCTCTTTTTTAACACCGGGTGCGTTATGTGTATCTTGCCCTAAAACGACAATCACGATGTCCGAAAGGGCAATCTGCTTCTCTGCTTCCCTCAACCAACTATTATCATTTGGCCGCCTTGTCTCTTTCAGCGAATAATTTTCAATCTCATAATCGGAGTGCTTCTTGGCTTGCGCGTAGAAATTGGGTTGAAGTTCTCTATCTCTGTCAAACTCAAAACTTAGAAAAACCTTAACCTTTGCCATATTACATTTCTCCTTGATTCTTTTTAGGACTTACGTAAATAATTTGAAATCAGATGGGACCATGCTAAGTATACCATTAAAAATGCCGAATGCCAATATTCCTCCGCTTCAATAGTTAACTTCCTTCTCGCCTGCTAACCCAAAACGTTCCATCATTTTCATTGACAATCCCCGCCCTGTTAGTGTATCATAGGTATAAATTCGGACCAACGCCTAAACATTTTCAAAAAAAATACAAAAACAAACAGAGACTAAAATGCCAACAATTTTGGAGCGGTATCAAAAAACCTTCGCAAAAGATAGAGAATTGGCGCAGGCAGCAAATCAACTTTTTCCTGATGGTGTAACGCATGATAGCCGTTATATGTCGCCATTTCCGATTTACATTACGCGTGCGGATGGTGCGAAAAAATGGGGTCTTGAGGACAAGACGTTCATAGACTATTGGGCAGGACACGGTGCCTTGCTACTCGGTCATAACCCATCTGAAGTTGTGGAAGCAGTAACAGCACAGATGCATCGCGGCACACATTATGGCGCTTGTCATCCGCTTGAATTGGAATGGGGAAATCTCGTAACGCAACTGATACCATCAGCGGAACGCGTCAGATTTGTCAGTTCTGGTACTGAGGCAACGCTGATGGCGATTCGTTTGGCACGCACCTACACGCGCAAAAATAAGGTGTTGAAGTTTGCTGGACACTTTCACGGTTGGCACGACAGCCTTATCTTTGGTGCATACCCTCCCTTTGATATGTCTGTTCCGGGCATACCGCAGGAGGTGCGCGAGACAACGCTTCTCTGTCCACCCAACGATATTGATGCCGTTGAAAAGCACTTGAAAACAGATAAAGACATTGCCTGTATTATCCTTGAACCGACAGGAGCGTCCTTCGGAATTGTACCTACCGATGGTGTGTTTTTGCTACAACTTCGTGAACTTACACAGAAGCATGGTGTTCTCCTCATTTTTGACGAAGTAATAACAGGATTTCGGGTTGCGCCTGGCGGTGCACAAGCACACTACGATGTTATCCCCGATCTAACCACATTAGCGAAGATTTTGGCGGGTGGACTTCCCGGCGGTGCACTTGCAGGAAAAAAAGAGATTCTTGAGTTAATTTCAATGCAGGCTGAGGAAGACGGACTGAAAATGCCACATCCAGGCACATTTAATGCCAATCCACTCTCTGCATCCGCAGGCATTGCGATGCTCAACATTGTCAGGACTGGCAAACCGCACGAACAGGCAAATCACATTGCACAAAAACTTCGCGATGAACTTAATAATCTTATTGATGGGCACAGATTAGATTGGGCGATTTACGGAGAATTTTCAGGCATCAAATTGCTCGTTGGACACGGCGAAAAGGATATGCGCGCTGTTGATTTTGACCCTTACACTTGGGATTACCGAAAACTCAAAGGGGGTAACGATGAAGAGTTGCTTACACATCTCCGATGCGGTTTACTACTCAACGGTGTTGACCTCGCTACTAACGGTGGCATGACAACCGCTGCACATACAGAAGCAGACATCACAAAAACGGTGCAGGCTTTTGAGCAGACGATTGAGTGGATGAAAGCGGATGGGCTAATTAGGTAGACCGAAGGTATATGGATTACTATATCAGTCCATTCGGTGACGATTCAAACACAGGTATTTCGCAAAAGCAACCGTGGCGGAGCATTGGCAGGGTAAACGCAATCCAATTACTACCGGGTGATTCGGTTCGGTTTCGAGCCAATCAGACCTTCAAGGGAAACCTTACGCTTTCTGGTGTGGGAACAGATGTTGCAGGCGAATTGATAACATTCGGTTCGTACGGGGATGGTAGGGCAACGATTGATGCTGGCACTGGCACTGGTTTTTTCGCAAAAAACAGGGGTGGTGTGTTGATAAGAGACCTCAACTTTGTCGGATCAGGAATAGGGCAGAACACAGGTTTTGGTATATGGTTTGTCAACACGTTACCAGAACACAAAAAGCTGCGATATATCCGTATTGAAAAGGTAGACGTTAGTGGATTCAAGAATGCTGGAATTGGCATCGCCGCACAACCAACTGATGAGAGTTGGAGTGGATTTGACGATGTAAAAATTACACACGCCAACGTTCATGACAATGGAGATGCGGGGATAAGCTGCATAGGCACATGGAATCCGGAAGAAGCGGGATATTCTCACACAGATGTTTATGTTGGCAAATGCCGTGTCTATAGGAACTTAGGCATTCCTGGTAAAGAAAGTCATTCGGGGAATGGCATTGTGCTTGCACAAGTAGATGGAGCAACGATTGAGCATTGCGAAGCATATCAAAATGGCGAGCTAAACGATTGTGAAGTTGGCGGTCCTGTTGGAATTTGGACATGGGATTCAAATCGTGTTCTCATTCAGTTCAATGAATCGCATCATAACTGGACTGGCAGCAGTAAAGACGGCGGCGGATTTGATCTGGATGGAGGGGTGCGGAATTCAATTATGCAGTACAACTATTCACACGATAACGATGGTGCTGGGTACCTGTTAGCACAGTTTGAAGGTGCAAAGGCGTTTCACAATAACGTAATTCGTTACAATGTGAGTGAAAATGACGCACGAAAGAATAGTTATGGCGGTATTCACCTCTGGTCTACCGGCGCGAATGGTGGCATCAGGAACACAACTATCTATCGGAATACAATCTCAACATCTAAATCTACCACTGGGAATCCCGCTGCAATTGACTGTATGAGTGAGGGAATCCACAACATCCGCTTCTACAATAATACCTTTAAAACTGATGATGAGGCGGCTTTGATACGCGGAGAAGATAACCCAAAAGTAATTTTTGAAGGCAATACCTGCTTGACTGCTTAACTGATAACGAAGATTGGACAAGAGAGAGAAAAATGAGACGTTTTGGAACGCAAGGACGCGTGTATCCTGATCGACACTATGTTGTTCCACGCACCGAAGAAATTGCTGACTTCATCGCACGTGTGAAAGATGGACGCTATATTGTCCTGTTTGCTCCGCGCCAAACTGGGAAGACAACCTTTTTCCGATTTGCACTTGAGGCACTTACCACTGAAGATCCAACCTATTTCCCTATTCAGTTGGATTTTCAAGTGATGCGAAGTGCTTCGCCGCCTATTTTTTATGATAGGCTCTCTCAAGTGATTCGCAGGTATATTGAATTTGTCTTAGAAAAAAATGAGATGAAACCAAGCGAAGACTTAACGCAATTTTTGGATGGGACACAATTAAGTGATCATTTTTCAATGTTAGCATTCTTTGAAGAATTAGAAGTACTACTGGGGAATAAGAAGGTTGTGCTACTCATTGACGAATTTGATGGTATCCCTCAAGATGTTGTAAGTGATTTTCTGTATACGCTCCGCAACATTTATCTCTCTGATGAACTTCAATGTCCACACAGTGTTGGGATAGTCGGTGTTAAGAGTATCAGTCAACTGAACTATGACCGCTCTGTTTCACCGTTTAATATCCAAGACGAGTTTCGCTTGCCAAACTTTACGTTACAACAGGTGCAAGAACTACTTTCGCAATATACGGACGAAGTAGGTCAAGCTTTTGCGCCAGAGGTGATCAAATCAATTCATAAGCAGACAGCAGGGCAACCTGTGCTTGTGAACCGTCTCGCACAGATTCTCACTGAGGAGATGGATATTCCCAAAACCGAAACCATTACCCCTATACACTTCTCAGCGGCACACACGCGGCTTCTTCGCGAACAAAACGTTAATATTCAGCATCTAACAACGAATATCCGTAGAGATCGTCGATTTGAAAGTATGCTGATGAAAATCATGGCGCGCGAGGAAGGCGTGGATTTCAACCTTGATGACGACATCATCAGTGAACTTGCCACCTACGGTGTTATCAAAGAGGCATCCGACGGAAAGTGTGAGATAGTTAATCCAATTTATCTCTACCGTATTATAAGGACCTTCAAACCGACATTCAATGGGTTGGAGAATGAATATCTGTCTGAAGAGAAGGATGAATGTTTTTTGGATTATCTCACCGCGAACGGACAGATTGATATGGTAAAACTACTTGATAACTTCCGCGACTTTATCGCACGTGTCGGTTTTCGCATCTTGCAAGTACCCGATAAACCACAGGAATATGTTGGACAGCACCTGCTTTATGCCTATCTTGAGCAGTTTATTCGCAGTGTAGGTGGCAATATGTACCTTGAAGTGCAAACAGGCCGGGGCAGGATGGATATTCTCCTCATTCACAACCAGCGAAAATACATTGTAGAAACTAAGATTTGGGAAGGAAAAAACCGCTATGCAACGGGCAAAAAGCAACTCGCCGCGTATATGGAATTGGAGAGAACTACAGAAGGATATTACGTTGTATTCGATCATTGCGACAAGCCGGAACCGTTGGTAGAAACAGAAACAGTGGACGGTGCGACAATTCGCAGTTACGTTATTTCTGTGATACAAACACGTCCTTCATCGTCTTAGATGGAAAGCAAGACAACTAAAACGAATTCTGAAAGGAACAAACAAGAATGAAAACAATTACCTATCGTGATGCCCTGAAAGAGGCACTGGTCGAGGAGATGGAACGCGACGAAGCAGTCTTTCTTATGGGGGAAGATATTGCTGAATATGGCGGCGCATACAAGGTCACCGACGGTCTTTTTAAACAATTTGGAAAAGATCGCATCCGAAATACGCCTATTTCTGAAGCGGCTATCATCGGAACGGCACTTGGTGCTGCTGTTACAGGCATGCGTCCTGTCGCTGAACTGATGTACATTGACTTCACTGCGGTCGGTATGGATCAGATTGTCAATCAAGTGGCAAAAATTCGTTATATGGTAGGTGGACAGTTAGATGTACCGCTTGTAATTCGCACACAAGGTGGCGCGGGACGCTCCTCTGCTGCACAGCACGCCCAAAGCCTTGAGGCGTGGTTTGTACATATTCCGGGACTCCTCGTTGTGATGCCCGCTACCCCTTATGACGCAAAAGGATTGCTAAAAACCGCTATCCGAAACGATAACCCGATTATGTTTATTGAACATAAACTGCTTTATACGGAAGAGGGTGAAATTCCTGATGAGGAGTATACCATTCCGTTGGGGGAAGCAGATATAAAGCGAGAAGGTGAAGATATAACGATTTTAGCGACATCGCGTATGGTTTTGAAAGCACTTGCCGCTGCTGATGAACTCGCTGAAGAAGGCATTTCCGCGGAGGTTGTTGATCCGAGAACACTAATGCCGCTTGACAAAGAAACCATTTTCGACTCCGTGAAGAAAACAAATCGTCTGTTAATTGCACATGAGGCAGTTGGCAGAGCCGGATTCGGTGCTGAGATCGCTGCCCTGGTTGTGCGCGAAGCGTTTGATTATCTCGACGCACCGATTGAACGTGTCGCTGCAGCACCAGTGCCTGTCCCTTTCGCTCCCGTGATGGAGAACTTTGTTATTCCAGATACAGAACAGATTGTTGATGCTGCGCGTAAGTTAGTTAGATACAAAATTTGAAACCTACGCAAATTGCCGATTCCAATCATGATGCGACCTTGCAACACTTTCGGAATTTTTCAGACTCCGAGCGACAAAACCTGGCACATGTGCGCGCCCGGTCGGCAGGCCAATTTGGCTGTAGCGCGTATCTACACTCCACCTGACCGTTTTGCCACGGTTCGGTAACCCCCGATGGACAACCCTCTCAGTCGTCAATAAAACATCACCAACATCAAGCTCAGCCGTAACGATGTCACCGTCTGGCAATTCTGCTTCACTAATACCTTTACCGCCCGTATGACCTGGTGTCGGATCCTGATAGTTGTGGTTAATTAGATTGAATCGGTGTGAACCTCGGATGAGCTGCATACATCCGTTCTCTTCATAAGCCTTTACCAATGGCAGCCAAACGTTCACAACCAGAGTGTCACCGGCTTCTTCAGGGATAAGATACGCTAAATCTTGGTGCCATGGAATAACAGTTATATCCTGATTAGGCAGTTTTGCACGATAATTAAACTGTGGATGTGCAAATATCTCTTGACCAATCAGTGAACCGACAACGTCAAGCAATTCGGGTGCTGTTCTGAGCGTGAACATGCCAGCAGTACGGATTTTTTGGTCGCTGAAATAGTTACGCCAAATCCAGTTCGGATCGGAACAGACACTTGATACCATGCCCAATCTCGTTTCAAAGGGTTCATCATCATAGGTATTTGATGGATCAAGAATGCCCGCTTTCACTGCCGCCTGAGTACCCTCATCAACCTTTTTAGTTAATTCATCAATCAAAGGTTGAAGCGCTTGGTTAGATAGCAGATTTCGGATATGCAAAAATCCATCGTCCTGAAATCGTTGTTTCTGTTCTTCTGTAAGTCCGTCTTGATCATGTTGTGTAGACATTGCTATTCTCCTTTTATGGTGAACTTTGAAATTAAAGATGCACATTTTTGTAGGAGCGATCTCCGAATCGCGACAAAACTCACTGATAGTCGGGAATCGGAGTTCCCTCCTACACCTCAAAATGTCCTGTTAATTCTAAAGGTCACTATACTAATGACGAAAACAAAATCTCGCCCCCGGACTCAATATGTTAGCAGAAGTTCCCGATTTGCGCAATTCACGCGTATTTATGGGTATGTAAAATTTTTGTCACATAGAGCATTGCCCCATCAGAAAAACACATCAAAATTTGTCTGAATCGCGGATTATCGCGAATGACACCAAAAACTGGCAAGCATTTTGTCCCATAAATTTTTAGTTTGTGCTATCCCCCAAAGCACAATGACGAAAAACAACCTGGTCCCTCCAGGCATATAATCTGCGTCTTCCGCGCTTTCCGCGATTCAGACAGAAAAAAACAGATGTTTTATCTTAGAAAATGCCACAATTTCAGATAATGTAAAATTTTTTTAAATTTAATTTGACATCTTTCATGTAATTGTGTTATAATATAATAAACGTTAGAAAAATGTGCAGATTTCTTGACAATTTTTCGCGTTTTTTATATATTATGCAATAAAATGTAAAAAAAAATGCACAAATTTCTTGACATTTTATTATGTATTGTTGTACAATATGTAATTGACGTTGGGGATCCGCGGTAAATGCATGGATTTTTAACGTCTGGGGGTGCTAATAGATGCACCGACAGTGTGCTGTTGTTTTAACACTGCCGATGCTTAGCACTGCCGTATATGTGAACGGTCTACGACAGCGCTGGTTTCTATTATAACACTAACATAGACTTGATGTCCATGTTGGAATAGGGACCAGCAGCCCCTACAAGGATAGAAAAGCTTTCCCATTTTCACCTGCCCTTGTAGGCCTGTCTAAACAATTAACCTGCTTTGTAGTATACTAAGGAGGTACAAGATGAGACAGCACTACAAAGTCCTTCTCACCTTCATTTTCGTAGTTATATTTATCATCGCAAGCGGTCTGCTGCTTGGCATACTTGATGCCACAGAGACGACTGATTGTGAATCATTAGAACGGATTGGATCGGAATGCGTCCCTCAAGGGCCCAAGCCGATTTGTCCAAAACGGATTGGGTCGGAATGTGTCCCGCGGGGGGCCTAAGCCGATTTGCCCAAGTCCACATATAACCCTCTGCCCGCTGGACGCAGCGGGGCAAGGTGAACAACCATATCTATATCATAAGGAGTAATCACAATGAAAAAAAGAATGTTTTGGGGAGTTGGTATCCTCATTTTACTGATTGGAATTGCTGGTGTTTTCTTAATACTTAAGCCAGAACCCGAACCGAAGACGGTGTTTAAAGCACCATCGGAGGAAATTCTGCAAAACATAAGGGAGAAACAGGCAGCACAGAAAGCACAACAGGCAGATAGACTGAACGAGAAGCAGAAACCACCTGGTGCCTCCCCAAATGGACACTGGCACGACGGTGAATGGCACGACACACCGCATACTTCGCCTCTACAAACGAAAGCATCTAACGTTGATTGGAAGAATCCTACATATGTCAACTGGCATGATCCAAAAACATTGGAATCTTACCGTGCCTTCTGGGGTGAGGATCCATCTTGGAATGGCGAATTCCAACATATTCGCGATAGTCAAGGTAAGGTCCGTAGATTTTTTCGGAACAAACCTCTAGTGACAAATTATGATATCAGGATTGATTTCGCTCCCACACCCAAAGAACTTCGTCGGTACAAAGATTTGCAAGAAGCATGGACTGAAGAACAAGGGTTAGGAAATATCAATGAAGCAAACCGAATCATGATGGAAATGCAAGAACTTGTCAATTCCGCACAAGGAGAAATTCCGATAGTTCTAGGGGTTTCCTATTATGGAGATAAACGTTCTCCGGAGGAAATAATAAGAACAAATAATGAAGCTATCAGAGAACTCTACGAGTTCATGGAAATAGAACATTTGTTTAACACCGAATTTTAATCTGTTTTATTTAATTTATAGGTCGATACCGAAGGAGAATAAAATGATAAAAAAAGTGATGCAGGCTTTTATGTTTATAATGATGTCCACTTGTTTCTTCCATTTTGGCAACATACGCGCTCAAATGTCTACTGACGATTACCCTGAAGTAACTACATCAATAACGGATGACACCTCATATCATGGAATCCGATCCATTAACAGTGTCACGAAAAAAATCAGAAGTGAGTCATGGACCCCGGAAAAACCGTCTCATAAGATTGCCAATACAATATCAATTAAGGCCTCTGGATATGGTGAGCTTGATTTTAAAGTAACGGGAGGCACATACGGGCCTGTTGATGTGGGAAATTGGCGTTCGGGACCATTATTAATAGCGGCCCCTCTCCAAACTTACTCTCATACTGCATATATAGATAGTCCTGCTTATACCACAGATCCTAATGGTAGAGTAATTATTTTTGGCGGGGGTCCGCCTCCGCGTCCAATACTCAATCGTGGGTTTGCGAATGAGATAAACAAAGGAAATTATCAGACTAATGTCACTGGTGATGTGATAAGAACACCCAGAGCCATAACAACTTTCTCTGCTGGCACAACATCTCTGCAAGCAGGAGTCGGTGTAGCAGGGCCAAATGCTGGGTTTGTCATAGGTAGTACGAGGACTTGGAAATGGGAAAAAGGTAGCGACAGGACCTTAAATGCAACGGAACTTACAGTAGATTGGAGTGTAAGTACTACCGATACTGAAAGTAATCCTGATGTCACAGGTCCGTGTGGCCATACTTACCAAGAAAGTGAAGAAGACGAACACAAAATGATCGCTGGCCAATGTGGGCATAACTATTACGTCTGCAAACCGGGCGACCATGATGTGCCCGATGATGGAGGGTGTCGCCACGCAAGTGCGGATCCGCAAACTGGTAATACGGTTTTTTGCGATGGCTATGGAGAATGGTTGTGCAGACATGAACACCATTTTACCTATCCAAGTGGGGGCTGCAGCTGTAGCGGTAGCGGTAGCGGCAGCAGCTGTTCACAATCCGGCAATGGTGGCGGTGGTGTAGGGCAAAACACCAACGACTACGTTCTCCCAGGGGGGAACGATGGGACACCTGTAGCCAATGGCGGCTGCACGACACCCCCGGCAAATGGTGGCTGCACTACAACGCCAACGCTCGTCAACTGCTATAGGCATGGCACCGCTGGTGGGTATGAAAGGTGTTACACCCAAGTAAGTAATGCTTATGAACACCAAGTGACTTGCCCTGGATGTAATGATGAATATTGGACGTGCAACAGTTCCGATGTGGCAGAGCACGGGCTACGTAGCTGCACGCGCCCGCGACAGAATGGGGATCCGTGTGGCACCACCTGGCGCCGCTGTGCGTATAATCCATATTGGCAAAATGGTCAGCTTCTTGGCACCGCACCGGGGTGTAGCACGGCAACGGGGCATGCTTACTTTGAGTGTTTGGGGCCTGTATCCCCCTAAGTGTTTCCAAGTGTTTTTGTTATCACTCCAACCCTGGCAGGTACTGCGGTACCTGCCCACCCATCAATTCAATGCAAAACCCACGTTTTAAATATCTCGTTCCACTTTTCTTACTGATCAGCATTCTGTTTCTCGCTTTCTGGCTGCGTATCCAGAGTGCGGAGACACTCCCTGATAGACAATTCCTTGAAAATGACGGTTACTTTTACTATTGGCAGGCAAACACAATAGTGGAACAAGGCAAACTCCCACCGCGCGACATGCACCGATGGCTGCCGATCGGTAGAGATAACGGATTGCTCCTGTCGCTGTATCCACATCTGCTGGCACGGACCTATAAAGCGGTCAACCTATTTTTCAAAGACGTATCGTTGTATCATGTCAGTCTTTACCTACCGACGATCTGTTTTGTGCTTGGTTTAGGTGTTCTCTGTCTTTTCCTTTATAGCACGTTCGGTGCGTTTGTGGCGAATACCACAGGAATCTTAATCGCAACGCTCCCTGGTACAATAGGACGTAGTACTGTCGGATTTGGTGATAGAGATTGTTGGTGTCTGCTGCTTGCTATTGTTGTCATTGTTACCTACCTCATCGCGTTGCAAACACAAACCTCGCGCAAACAGACTGCTTGGACACTCATTAGTGGGTTTTTCACTCTTTTAGGTGGATTATCATGGGAGGGTTTTGGTGCATTTTTGCTTATCATTTACGCGATAGAGATATGGCGTTTTATTACTTCAGAAAGAGAAACAGACATCTTATACTATCTACTTTGGGTCTGTTCCTTTGTTCCTACGCTTTATCTTATCGCGCCTGCGTATCGTCGAGGTGAATTCTTTGCGGCACATCTTGCTGCCTTTGTTCTTGTGCTACCTATAGCGATTTTGGCAATGCGCGCACTCCGACACCTACTCCTTACAATCCCACAGACAGCAGAGACGTTAAAAAGTCACAGCCGGAAACTTGCACTCGGGTTGACGGTCTTAATGCTCAGCATCGGACTCATCTACTTTTTCACACAACTCAAAAACTTTGAGACAACAACAATTCTATTGAACACTCCGCTCATGCAAACCGTTTCTGAACTTCAAAATTCCTATTTTGACTTTTGGACCGGCAGATACGGAAGCAGCTTTATTATTGCAAGCATCGCGCTTGTAGCTGGTGCCTACTACTGGAAACGTTTGATACTTGCACTACCGCTCTATCTTTTCGCATTAACCATCTTTGCGAGACAACCGATAGATGCACTCTTCGGTGAATTGACAACCACGGTTCTCTTTTTTGTAGCACTTGCTACCTGCGTTCTTGGATACTTATACACCGCTTTTTGCCAACAAAAGCAAACGGAAAAAGTCCAACTTGCATATATTTTTTTGGCACTATGGTTCTTTTTATGGGCAGCACTCTCCCGCGACGCAATGCGGTATGACTTTTTCATCGGTATATCCTTCGCCTTCTGGACTGCGCTCGGTATTAAAGCATTCGCTGAAGCATCCGGAAATTTCGTGAACAACACACAATCTGGTAAAATTGCAGCGATCACAGCACTCGCTCTTATCCTTTTTTGGGCACCCATAGGTGGACATGCGCGTTTCTCACTTTATGCTTCAGAGCAGATGCGGACTGCAATACCCGGACAGCACTCTCAAATTAACAACACTTTTCATTGGATAAAGACACATGTCAAAGGCGGTGTAGTTGCTGCACATTGGCGGTTCGGTAGCCAACTCAATGTGCTCGCTGGTGTCAAAACGATCACCGATCAAGACCATTATTTACCCAACTGGATATACCTATACAACCAACACGTGCACCATGCTGCCAACGAATGCGAAGCACTTGAATACCTAAAAACACACGAAGCTACACACGTTCTAATTACACCTGACGACCCACACAACGTTTTGCTGAATAGAAATCCACTCGGATACAAAAACTTTAGACCTGTGTATCCCGAAACCGACTTCGCCAGATCACCTATCAAACTTTGGGAGATACACTACCCACCCGATATAGAAGTAGACGCGAAATATCTTGAAGTAGCGGTGCCGAAAGAATAGTAGGGTATTGTAGATATTTGTCAAAATGTATCGCTATTCGGGGCTCGTTCTTACAGTAGAAGAGAATTCCGATTCCCGACTTGTTGTAGCAGCAACTCCAATTCCCGACAACATCAAAATACGGAATACTGCCTGCAATATACGCTTAGTACCAAAAACTTTACACACGCGTATTTTTTGTTGATATTCAAACCTGAATTTGCTAAAATTACCCAAAATTCTTGCAAGGTGACAAATTAATGCAATGTATCTTTTGTGCGATTGCAGAGGGCAAAATTCCTTCTGCAAAAGTATATGAGGACGAACACGTCTTCGCTTTTATGGATATTGCTCCCGCCAACCCGGGGCATTTAGTGGTTATACCAAAACAACACTATCGTAATATTTTTGATTTGCCCACAGAAGTAGGCAGTAAAATAATGGAAACCGCAATCCCGCTTGCTACAGCGATTCGTGAGGCACTAAACCCAGATGGTCTCAACCTAATTCAAAATAACGAACCAGCTGGATTTCAGACGGTTTTCCATTTTCATCTGCACCTCATTCCGCGGTGGGAAACAGATTCATTGCAGCCACTTTGGCAACCGAGGAGTGAAGGAAATATTGAAGAGATTAGCAACATTGCATCAAAAATTCGAGAGGCTTTGTAAAATTAACAACCCAATTTTAAGTGAGAAATCCTATGAACGTTTTAATTACCTCAGCAGCTTCTGAATTGGCACACAGATTAGCAGACGCTGCTTCCGAATCGCATACGATCCGTCTAACAGAGCTTGAACATGTTGATACCGCCAATTTACATGGATGCAAGTTTGTGCAGAGTGCGTTAGGACACGACGAGTCAACAAATGAATTGGTGAAAGGCATGGATGCTATTGTCCATATCGCAGAAACGCCGCCCGAACTTAAAGCAAATTCCGACGAACCTGAGAACTTTGAGATTGATTATCAGACGCGCTGCACCTATAACTTATTAATGGCTGCATCGGCAGAAGGTGTGAAACACTTCATTTATGCCAGCACGCTCCGTTTGTTTGAACAGCACGGTGAAGATTGGACGGTTAAAGAGAATTGGAGACCGCGTCCGAGTACGGATAGTTTCGTACTGGCAAAACACCTTGGTGAATTCACATGTCGTGAATTCGCACGGGAAGGAAAAATCAATATAACATGCCTTAGACTTGGCGCAATTACTACTGCTGAAGAAGCAGCTGAGGCGGAGTTCAACGCCATGTGGCTTGAAATAAACGATGCTGTTGCAGCATTTCAAGGCGCAATTAATGCACCGTCAAAATGGGGCATTTTTCATGTCCAGTCGGAATTTCCCGGTTCCCGCTTTAATATCGGAAAAGCGAAGGGACATTTGAAATTCAATCCACAATTTGTACCGCCGACAAAATAGCAGGCCCGGAGGAGATATAGTAATGAAAGTTCTTATTTTAGGTGGAAACGGTTACCTCGGTCCCCATGTTGTTAAGGCATTAGAACCCTATTACACTCTACGCGTAACAGACATAAATGAGATAGACACAAAACATGAATCAATGCACATTGATGTCGGTTCATTAGATCAGGTAATGCAAGCAGCAGAGGGAATGGATACTATAATAAATTGTTCAGTGCTTCGTCATGACCGACAATTAGCATTTGATGTTAGCACGCGTGGATGTTATAACATGATGCGTGCTGCTGTTGAACACGGTATTCGCCGTGTCATCAATACCGGTCCACATTTCACTATCCAAGGTGACGATTATACAAGTTGGGATTACGAAATTAACCCAGATGTTCCACCAAAGACAAGCATAGGACTTTATCCATTAACTAAGGGACTTGGACAGGAAATCTGCAAAGTCTTTACTGAACATTACGACATTTATGTTCTCTGTTATCTATTTCTCAGTTTCCAGGACATCAACCATGAGGCAGAAGGCACTGATCTAAACCCATTTTCCGTTAGTTGGCGCGATGCGGGCGAGGCGTTTCGATTAGGCTTAGAGATTGATCTGGAAGAACTACCATCAAAGTGTGAGATTTTCAACATCTTTGCAGATTTACCACATCAGCAATTCTCAAATGCAAAGACGAAACGGATTTTAGGGTTTCAACCGCAGGACAACTTTGAATGGATGTGGCATAAAAAGAAGGAAAAGTAAGATGTTCCGTACGCCAACACAGAATGGTTTGCAACACGCAAAAATCTGTGTTAAACTTGTGATATACAAAACCGCAGTTAAAAATGATATGTAATCACAATACCATTTGTTGATTACCATACATCCTCGGAGGAGAATGATGTCTACCGTTGATACATCCACCGAACTAAGCGTTGAACATCTGCTGAATAGCGTTAAACAGTTGTCTCCGGTTGAATTGAATGAATTCACGCAGAAGTTAACAGAATGGCAGCAAGAACATTCAACAGATGAAGATTTAGATCCTAATGCTTCAGATGACGAGGTATTAGCATTTATCAAGAAAAACACACGTTTACCCGAAAAAGAGAATCGACGTTATTGGGAATTGCGACTTAAACGAGAGGGTACAGATTTATGCAATGACGAAACGGTTGAATATGAGGATTTTTTAACAAAGTTGGGAGAGATGAGTGTCAAACGTCTTGAAGCACTCGCTATCTTAGTACACCGTTGGGAAAAGCCAGCAAGCGAAATTCTCTCAGAACATGGTCTACATATTTCCCATTGTGATGAATCTGATTATTATGAATCTATTTCTCAAGTAATTCATTCGGAAACCAAAAGGCAGGAATAGAGTTAAGAATGATGTCCACTGCTCGTATACGTCGACAAGTTCAAGAACGTGCGAAAGGATTTTGTGAATACTGTCGGGCTCCTGATAATTTCGCAACTTCCCCTTTTCACTGTGAACATATCATTCCTCAAAAAACCGGTGGAACTAATTCATTAGATAATTTGGCATGGGCATGCCCAAGGTGTAACAACCATAAACACACGAAAACGCATGCGCGTGACCCACAAACAGGGCAACGTGTCCCTCTCTTTAATCCCCGCCTAAAAAACTGGAATCGCCATTTTATGTGGAGTGAGGATCTTCTCTTTATTATAGGTCGGACGCGGACAGGCAGAGCAACAGTTGAAGCGTTGAACATGAATCTTCCACAGCGGGTGAATTTGCGTAGAGCATTATTAAGTTTAGGAGAACATCCGGCACAAATTAGTTTATGAACATTCAATTTTTGGCACATCGCGGTGGCATGGGACGCGCACCTGAAAACACGCTTGCTTCTTTTAAACAAGCATTCTCAGACGGTGCTGATGGATTTGAATGTGATGTCTGCCTCACCCAAGATAAGCAACCTGTGTTGATTCACGTCGACTTTAACCGATACGATATCCGCGAAGCCACTGGATGCGCGACACCCCTCAGTCAATTAAACTGGAAAGAAGTACGGCAGCTAAAATCAAAAAACTCAGATGAACCTGTGGCACACCTTGATGACGCACTTAAATTTGCACGTGAAAACCAAATGCCATGCTTTGTTGAACCGAAATCAGACACACCTGAACTCCTCCCTATCATCATAGAACGCATTCGTCACTTTGGTGTCGTTCACCTCGTCAGCATTCTCACTTTTTACTTTAAGAAGCAGAGGCAATTACTTATTGATGCTAAACGATTAGAACCACGGATCCAGACGAGTGTAATTTTAATTAATCCGATGGCAAACTATCTCAAAGCAGCCACCGCAATTGATGCAAACCGTATTATCTTGGGATGGCACAAAATCAATCATTTTGGAATCTACAATTCTTTCACCCGTTCCATCCCTCAGCAAGTGAGTAAGTTGCGTGCAAAAGGAATTGTTGTTGAAGCCGGTTTTATCCTGACACCCCAAGATGTTGCTTGGGCACTAAAAAATGGTATCCAAGGACTATGGGTAGACGATGTGCCTTACATCAAAAACTGTGTCAAACAAATTACAAATCAAACTGAATCATAGAATTAGAAAAGAATGAATGTTACTATTTGCAACCCGCTTCTCAGAACCCCTCTCTCGCTTATTGTTGACGATTCGTGTCCAGTAATTAATCTCACCTACTATTGGATACAGCAGAGGCATGCATGGAAAGCACGTCATCAACCAAATGTCTCACCAGATCGGTGGGAAGGCGATGCGGCTCAATTGAAAAAGATACCGCCAACAATCCCGGCAGATTTTGCATGGGAGTGGGCAGAATGGTGCTGGGAAAACGGTGTGAAAGGCAAATTTAGTCTTATTCCCTATCCTGCAGGCATAGGGCGCATAGATGAAGGTTTTCCCACCCAAGTTTTCGAAAAAAGTCCGACACACGAATATCAGTCGTGGCTGCGGATTTATAGAGAAATTATTTGGCCAAACTTCGATTTAACACCGGAAATGCTCACGCATACCGCTGTTGTTGATTTGGAGACGTTCTCACTGACTGAAGAGTGGGAACAGGTAGAATGGGTAGACCCACCTATTGATAATAGACTGACTGATTATATTATCACTGCGATGCAAATGTTAAATAATGTCGGAATCCCGTGTGAAGGCGTAACGAGTCCTGGCGCATTCGGAAAACGACAAGAGGCAGCATACTCGCAAGCGGTCCTAACCGCAGCACAGGAGGTCAACAACGATCCACGTCCCTTCTATTTTCTTTGGCTAAAACATGACGAACTCCCAGAAGTGCGTATCTGGCACGTTGAAAAGGAGAAAGGGATCGCTATTGCCAGTATCGTTGCGTGTGCAGGCGATTGGTTTGGCGGATGGACAGGCTACGACTTAGGAGATGCTGACCGATTCATCACAGAAGATGGACAGGAAGGGCGGTTACCACCGATTCTTGAGAAGGAACTTCCATGTGTTCTTGTAGGACATTGGCCCGGTTTCTATTTCAATGGAGAAAAACTCGGATTTGATATTTTAAAAACTGTCAAATCAAGGTTGGATAATTACGATCCTGATGGGACGAAAACAATCTGGATGAAGAACTCAGAAATTGGACACTATTGGATGGCACGTGAACTTACCGAAATTACGATCCGTGAAGAACAACAGCAGATAAATCTCTCCACCCAATTTCCGACAGCAGACTTTACGTTGGCTATTGATGTGCCAATACGACGTATTCAAGTTGATGGATGGGACCTGCGCGAGGTTCATTCGCGGCGCGACTTTCAGAGAGACACGTTTCTCTGTGAAGGCAAACAGACTTATGTTGCTTTCGATTTGGAAATAGGCGAAACAGAGCTGATAGTTACGGTATGAGGATACGTCCCCCACTTGCAATTACAGTCGCACCCGTCATATAACTCGATTCTTCGCTTAAAAGAAACGCTATCACATCCGCCATCTCTTCCGGTTCGCCAAGTCTGCCAAGCGGTGTTGTGGAACGGAGTTGCTCTACCATTTCTGGCGATACTTCACTTAGCATATCTGTTGCTATTGCACCCGGCGCTATTGAATTGATGCGGATATTGTGTTGCGCAAGTGGTCCACAACACGATTTCGTCAGAGAAATGATGCCTGCTTTTGCTGCCGCGTACGGCAATTGATTCGGACGGACTGCTAACGCTGCAATTGACGACACATTTACAATACGTCCAAACTGTTGTTCAATCATCCCAGGTTTGACTGCCCATAGCACGTTGAAGGGACCGGTCAGGTTAATCGCTACGATTCGGTCCCAATGTTCAGGTGTAAGTTCGTCAAACGCCATATCGCCGACATCGCCAGCATTATTCACAAGCAATTCAATTGTGCCGAGTTCTTTTGTTACTGCTGCAACCATTCTGTTTACAGCTTCTCTGTCCGAAATGTCGGCTTGTACAGGAATCGCATTCTGTCCCAAGGCACCAATCTGATTACAGACCACTTCCGCTTTAGCACCTGATCGGGAATAGTGAACAGCCACGGTTGCCCCTTCACTTGCAAGTTTAAGAGCAGTTGCCTTCCCTATACCGCGGCTTGCACCGGTTACCAATGCAACCCTTCCCTGAAATTTCATTAAATCTTCTCCTACAAAAGAGTCTGTAATTGTTCCCACACATTATCGGAAACAGGAGTTGTAGCAGCAACGAAATTTTGCTCCACTTCTATCGCATTCTTAGAACCTGTCAAGGTTGTTGCAATTAACGGTTGACGGAGACAAAATTGAATAGCGAGGTTCAGCAAACTCAAATTGTTGTCAGTTGTCCACTGCCACAGTTGGCGTGCTTTTTCTGCCTCAGGTGATTTGTTTTCGAGATCCGGTTTAAGTCCAGTCAATAACGCCCATGCCAAAGGACTGCCGTTGATGACACCAATGTCGTGTTCATAAGCAAAGGATAATAACCATTCATTTGCGGTTTGGCTAAGTAATGTATAATCCAAATGGGTTAGGATAACATCAACTGTCCCAGTTTCTATAGCAATCTTATGGAATTCATGCTTCCTCACACCGAGTCCGATAAATTTAACCAATCCTTCCTCGCGCATTCGCTGTAGTTCATCCAACGCGCAGTCTTTGGCAATAACTGGATCCATGCTTGCGGGGTCATGCACTAAACAGACATCAAGATAATCAGTTCCCAACAGACGGAGGCTATTTTCGACACTGCGCCGGGTGCCGGAGGAGCTATAATCACCGCGCCATTTCGGGTGTGTGCCTGTTTTTGTAGCAAGAAAAATCTTCTCGCGCCATCCATCTGCAAGTGCGAGTCCAACCCGTCTTTCGCTCTCGCCATATAGCGGTGAAGTATCAAGATAATTCATGCCCAATGTAATGGCACGGTGTACTGCTTCAATCGCCTCATCATCGGTGACTTCCGCTCTGCCGATCCCAGCACCACCCATGCTAAGGCATGTGACATCTAATTCGGTTCGTCCCAATCTTTTTTTAGGCAACAAATTTGTTTGTGTTGACATAGTTAATTTTTTATCGGTGTAGATGCCCACGGCGTGCATCGGGATGAATCACACTCACCCACTGCACACCTTTAACAACATCGTCTGGAATGTGCCCATGTTCAACACCCTTAGGAGTGACGACTAAATCCCCTGGTCCTATGCAATAGGATTCAGATTGACCGTCAGCGGTGCGAAGTGTCACCGTTGTTGTGCCTTCCGTAAAATACCAGTACTCATCAAAATCGTGGAAGTGAAGCTCAGTCGGATGTTCCTTGGATACAGCAAAAGGTCCAATCGTTGTCATATCTGGGGTATCCAAGATTTCTCCGAGCTCGCCGCCGACCCGTTCACCTTCACCGAGTCGGATAATACAGAGATTTGTATCCATTAGATGACCCCAATGTCTTTCAGGTGTTGCAGTGAATCTGCTACGCGAGCCTTAACGCCTGCTTCATCAAGATTCTCACCTTCAATGCCCTCTAATTCCATCGTAAAGGGACCATAAAAATCGGCATCGTTCAGTGTCTGAAATACGGTTTTGTAATCAACTACACCTTCTCCAAGGGTTGGAAAATGCCACGTCCGATAACCGCCATTTGTATCTTTAAGATGAACTGCACCAACATATTCAACAATTTTTTCCACTTCTGTGACTGCGTCTACATCATGGTTATAGTAATAGACGTTGCCTGTATCAAAGTTGATGCAGATATTCGGATGATTAACACCTTTCATTGTCTCAAGCGCGATGTCTCCGTTGTGTGCCATATCCGGATGCGTTTCTAAACAGACTTTAACACTCAACGGCTCAGCATTTTCACCAATAGCACGGAGACGATCATATACAACGTTTCGGCCTGTTTCACCCGCGTGAACGCTAACGAAAATAACCTTAACACCCATCTCGTTTGCGGTGTTTAACGTCGTCTGAAAATCCTCAACAACCGTGTCTGATTTCACATCGCAACTGCCGGTTAAACTTGTAGCAGTGAGTCCGTGTGCTTTTAAATTCGATTGGACTGCGTCAACTGCATCAGCCGAAGGTACACCGATTTCAACATTGGTCAAACCGATTTCTGCCAAATGCTCATAAGCATTCGCTCCGAACTGCCGATAACTTCCTAAATTACATGCAATAATGTTTTTCATAATTATCTCCTTGAGAATAATTCAAATATTAAGGGTTCTATGGTATTTTCCGTAGAACCGTATTTCGCAATACAATTTCAAGCCCTAATAGAAAGGCTGCAGGTATTAAAAAATATGCTGCTAATTCTTTGTGTTCCGTATAGTTAACAATCTTAAATTTTGTCTTTTCGAGTTTATCAATTTCTGCATAAGTATATTTTAACGATTCTACGTCCGTAGCGCGAAAATAACGGGCACCAGTTGTGTTAGCAATCTGTTGGAGTGTGTCTTCATCAAGATAGGTTAATTCGTCTCGATATCGCTTTCCAAATGTAGTATCTTCATAAGGGATACGCGCCCCTCCTTCTTTACCCATGCCAATGGTGTAAACCTTAATACCAAAAGATTGCGCTAACGATGCTGCTGTCTTCGGGTCAATTGTACCAGCGTTGTTTTCACCATCTGTTAAAAGAATGGCAATTTTTGTCGTTGCCTCTGAATCACGCAGCCGATGTGTGGCAGTGGCAATTGCATCGCCGATAGCCGTACCGTCTCGTAATTGACCTCCCATGGCAATTTCTACATCATCAAGTCTTTCTCTCAAAAATGAATAATCCAATGTGAGTGGGCAAAGTGTAAAACTTTCCCCTGGAAAAACGACTAATCCGATCTGATCGCTTTCACGGTTCCTCAAAAAATCTCGAATAACTGATTTCGCTGTTTGGAGCCGATTAGCGTCCTTAAAATCCTCCGCGCGCATGCTTTCAGAGACATCAAGTGCCAAAAAGATATTAATGCCTTCCACGAAACGCCGCTCCTGACTTTGGGAGAGTTGTGGACGAGCAAGCGTAAAAATAAGAAGTGCTATTATGCTGAACCTAATTACCTTGAGCAAAGGGAGTAGTTTGACAGCGGACGTTTTCGGAATTTGGCGGACACCTTCAAGCTCACCGAAGCGAATGGCAGGCGAAGCTGCTTGTTTCCGTATCCACCAGATATATATTATCAACAGCGGTAATATGAGGAACAGACTGAGAAAAATAGGGGATTCAAGATGCATGATTAGCGCACCCTTTCAGACCAATGGGTGTTTTTGCCCTGCCTTTGTGATGACGTGGCACTTAAGATTGCCAGTATACAGAGACTAATACCGATGCCATTAAAAGTAAGGAAGGCTATCCAGTCCACATGTGGAATTTCAGTTGCCATGAAGTAAGGAATAAAGCCAAAAATAACAGCAAGCGGTTTTAAACGGCCGGCAAGAAGTGTGCTTCCAAGTGTGAAAAAAAATTGCCGCTTTTCCACATAATGCCAACGGCACCAAAAAGCAAATGCACAGCAACAAGAACGGATAGCCTATAATAGAAAGTATGAGTACAACAAAAACTGCCGGAATAACAACAAACATTAGAATGCTAAATAGAATACACTCAATCGGTCTACGAGTCAGCAATGAACTTATCGCATTTATCGGTCTCGGAAATACCAGCGCAATTAACAGGTATGTCAAAAGTAGAAGACCGAATTTTAAGGTAGTCAAGCGAAAATTCCGATGCTTTTTGATATCCCAGACAGCATGAGGATGCATCAACACATCCGCCACAGCGGGTAATGTTCTCCAATGGTTACTCACACTGGCATTTTTTGCCGATTCAAGATTTCCAGTTATCTGTCCACCAATTACCCTTAACATTCCTTTCACCTGTGACCCAGGTGCGAGCGCAACATCTCCACCGATTATTAAAATATTGCCTGTTACTGTCCCTTGTATAGTCGCGTCACCAGCAATCATCACAAGCGTTGTTATGACATCATCTGCTTTTAACTGATAATCGTTAACAAGCTTGAAAATCCGCTGTCGACCTTGCCACTTTGGCAGTGTTGGCTCCGGTGTATCAAGCGGTTCTTCGGTTTCTACTTTCTCTCTATTCGGTACTGCCTCCTGTTTGTCGCTATCTACAGAGATTTCTTCAGGTGTAGATTGTGATTCATTTTCGGTCTCCTGTTTCTCGCTTTCCAAAGGTGTCTCTTGTGTTGATGGTGAAACAAGTTCCGCGTTCTGTTCACCGTTCTCCACAGGTTTTTCTTCTTGCGTAGGTGGAGAAGAAGGCTCAGTTTGCGAATCTGGCAACTGCCCAAACAGTGGTTGGACACTAAGGAAAACAATAATAAAAAATATAGATCCTATCTGCTTCATATTCATTTCTTTAAACATAGATAACGGAAATATTCCAATCGTTTTAAAATTTCTTATTTATTATAGATAGAAAAACTTTTGGTGTCAACACTTTTCAGAAGTGTTCGTGATAAGGTAATTTAGTTTTAATTTGACTTCGGTAGATTATTTATGTTATTTTAACTACACACTGTCTTTTATCGTGGAGAGAAAATATGTTTTGGGAAAAAATTGAATCACAATTCAAAGTCGCCGCTGCGCACCAATTTTTACTTCATTTTAACGTAAAAGATTTGCAGTACGACGAAGCTTTTGGCTATTTGCCCACTGTGGATTATTTAATGGAGCAACTGAATGTGCTCGGGTGCCGTTTAGTCCTTGGCTATAACGCAACACAAGGATTTTCGTGGCCCAATATAGGTAAATGGTTGGAAACACAGAAAATTTTAGGGCTTATTCCTAAAGACCAAGGAGCACCAGAAGAGACCGACGATCGTAAAAGAATTAATAGTCAGCTTGCACTGCATAAGCTACATGAGGATCCATTTCTTAAAAGCGATCCATTACCTACAAAAGACTTAGCAAATAAGATGCATGACCTCCTGAAGCAAGACAGAGTCAGGATAGGCTTGATTATCAACAATCTTGAACAGATAGCACCGAATGACCCCATGTTTGACACAGGCGCAAAAGATAATCTTCCATTCTTCTTCCATCAACTCCAAAATTGGGCATCAGACTTGGAAATTCGTAGGAAAAAGCATATAATCTTACTTCTTACACAAAACACCTACGATATTCACCCGCATTTTCTTGTGAATCAAGAAATACCTATCGTGGAGGTGCCGTTTCCAGATTATGATGAACGTCTGAAGTTTATTGAGCATTTGAGTACAATTCCGCAGGAGATTTCACATCAGGATTCGCCAGATGCGAAGGTAGAAGTGCGATTAAACCTTGGGAATGATCGCGAAAAGCAAACCTTAGCAGGAGATACGGTAGGTTTAAATCTTTTTGGTATCCACGATTTGGTACGGCACGCAGCTTCATTAAACCAGAAAGTAGATACCTTGCTTACTCCCTATCGGCGTGAAAGTGTGAAAACGTTTAGCCACGGTATTATTGATGTCATTGCCCCAATTATCGATACAAATCAACATTGGTCAAGCCATGTAACAAGGGTCATTCAAGATATTGTAGCCGGTTTAAATGAACAGGATTTGAGGCGCGTGCCACGGGGGATTCTTCTACTTGGACCTACCGGTAATGGAAACATTTTTGCAGCGCGTATGTTGGCTGGACTAACCAATATGGCGTTTGTGAAACTTCGGTATGCGAGTCAGATAAGCGAGGTGACAATAAACCTTAATGACAATGGGGCGGGTTATGATAGAAACTTGAATTCTGCTATCAACTTTATCCGCGGGCTTGCACCAGTCGTTGTGTTTATGGACGAAATTGAGCAGGTTTCACCACATGCAAGCATGAAAACAGCAAACTTGGAACGCCCTTTCCCTGCTATTCTGACGAATGCTATCAGCGATGCTTCCTTGCGTGGTAAGGTAATATGGGTTGGCACATCAAGCCGTCCTGATCTAATTCCACCTATCTTTCGACGCCCTGATATCTTCAGTCATAAATTGGTGCTGCTGCCACCTATACGAGAGAGTCGAGCCGGTATTTTACAGTTTTTCAGCCGATTTCACACACAGGAAAAAATTAATTTTCAGGAAATTGCAAGAGACGAAAAACTACGGGGCGTGAGTGTCAACGATCTCAATCTAATTGCACAACGTAGCCATAATGTCGCAAAACGGAAAAATCGTCCTGCTTTCACAGAAGAAGATTTGCGCGAGGTGGTAGCAGATTTTATGCCAGACTATTCTCCAGAAATGCGGATGTTCATGACATTATTGGCGTTACAGGAGGCAAATTCCCGTGCTATGCTACCAGATAGATTACCGCCCCCATACCGGGAGTTTGTAAACGAAAATCAGATTGACAAAACAAAGATCAACGCCCGATTGATGGAACTTGGGAAAGAACTTGGATTGAGTGCTTGATTTCCGCACTCATAGGTGTCAATTTAGTGTGTACTTTAATAAGATTTGACCTATTCTTATGTAGCACAAACTTTTAGTTTGTGCATAAAACGACGCAAACTAACAGATTGCTCTACAGAAGTGTCCCAATAATTAGGTTGGACTATAATATGGTATTAGATTATATATCAAATGCAAGTTTTTCCGCTTTCGCTTTCTCTTCATTCACAAAGGCAAGAAGAATCAACCCAACGATAAAGAAAACCATCAATGATATTATAGCCAGACGCGCGGTGCCAGTAATCTGTCTTATGAGCCCAAAGGTAAGTGGTCCCCAAATAGCAGAAAACTTGCTAAAGATAGAAAAAAATCCGTAAAACTCAGCACTTGCTTGTTCCGGAATCATTGCCCCATAGAAAGAACGACTGAGTGCTTGCGTTCCACCAAGAACTAACCCGACAACCATTCCCAAAACAAAGAATTGTGTTACTTGTCCTTTCTGAATGAAATATCCGTAAGTGACAACCCCACTCCATAGGACTAAGGCGAACATCACAGATCGCTTGGCACCAATACGATCAGCAAGACGACTGAAGATTAACGCACCACCTATCGCAACAACTTGGACAAGCAGGAGCGTCACCATTAATGCCTCCCTGGAAAGTTCTAATGTTTCAGTGCCGTAGATCGTCGCCATGCTGGTAACCGTATGGATACCGTCATTGTAAACCATATAAGCGACGATAAACAGAACGAGGTGTTTAAAGCGTCCGACCTTTTTGGCAGTCGCGATTGTCCTGCTGATGCCGACGGTAAGATATGCTAAAATTTTCGGCTGATGCTGATACTTTTCTGGAAGTTGGTAGGGTGTTTTTACCTCTTTCAGATATTTCATGGTCAACAACGTCCAACCTGCCCACCATATCCCTGTCATTGCCATCCCGATACGTGCTGCCGTTGTTATACTAATGCCTACCGCCTCATGCATAGCGACAAGCCCAAGCGCGATACCAAATTGAAGTGAACCCCCAACATATCCAAATGCATATCCTTTAGCAGAAACAGAATCCATTTTGTCCTCAGAGGCGATCTGCGGTAAAAATGCATCATAGAAGACATTACCGCCAACAAAACAGACTTGTGAACCGATAAATAGAAAGATTGTCAACCCTACATCGCCAGATTTGCAAAAATAAAGCATCGTTGCAAAGAGGCTGCCTATATATGCAAAACTGGTGAGAAATTTCTTTTTTGCTGAAGAGAAATCGGCGATCGCACCCAGGACAGGCGCAAAGAGAAAGACAATAAATGCTGCACCTCCCAACATAAAACCCCATAATGCCGTTGCACTCATATTGGTGCCAAGGATGTCAACGCCGGCTCCTCCAACAACCTCTCTCGCGAAATAATCGGGCAATATAGCGACAGCAGCGGTCGTAATATAGGCAGAATTTGCCCAGTCGTACATGCACCAACCGAAGATTGACTTCTTATCGTTTTTCATATTTTTCCTACTTGCAAAGGAAGGACGGCACCTTTTTTGTGTTTCCCATATCGACTATACAAGCGAATTGGGGCAGTAGGAGAATGAAAGTTCCACGTTCCCACTGCCCTTACCTCAACGAGGTTAGTCAAGGTCAAAGCGATCAAGATTCATGACTTTGTTCCACGCAGCCACGAAGTCATGCACAAATGCGTGTTGAGCGTCATCACATGCGTAGACTTCCGCAATGGCTCGGAGCTGGGAATTTGAGCCGAATACGAGATCGGCACGGGTGCCTGTCCACTTGAGATCACCTGTCAAGCGATGGCGACCTTCAAATATATTCTCATTTGTAGAGGATGCCGTCCACTCAATGTTCATGTTAAGCAGGTTTACAAAGAAATCAGTCGTCAACGTCTCGGGACGATCAGTAAAGATACCGAATCCGGACTGACAAACGTTTGTATTCAGGACACGCAAGCCACCGACGAGAACTGTCATCTCGGGAGCGGTTAACGTCAGCATGTGTGCGCGATCCACCAACAGTTCTTCGGCTGTTCTCTGGTGTTCATTTGCGAGGTAGTTACGAAATCCATCAGCAGTCGGTTCAAGCACAGCAAATGACTCTACATCAGTTTGATCCTGCAACGCGTCTGTGCGTCCCGGCGTGAAGGGGACTTCTACGTCGGTACCAGCGTTTTTCGCAGCTGCTTCTACCGCTGCACAGCCAGCCAAAACGATTATATCCGCAAGTGAGACCTTCTTCCCGTCGGACTGCGATCCGTTAAAATCCTGTTGAATCTCCTCAAGAGTCTGAAGCACCTTCTCTAATTCGGATGGATTGTTGACTTCCCAATCCTTCTGCGGTGCAAGGCGAATGCGTGCCCCGTTCGCGCCACCGCGCTTGTCGGTGCCGCGGAATGTTGCCGCAGATGCCCAAGCGGTCGAGACGAGTTGGGAAATAGACAGTCCTGATTCGAGGCATTTACCCTTGAGGGCAGCAATGTCTTGTTCCCCAATCAATTCATGATCCACGTCAGGGACAGGGTCTTGCCACAACTGCGGTTCCGCAGGAACCCAGGGACCGAGACATCGTTTACGAGGTCCCATGTCGCGATGGGTTAACTTGTACCACGCCTTAGCAAATGCGTCTGCGAAATCCTCCGGATTCTCATAGAAGCGTTTGGAAATCTTCTCATAGATTGGATCCGCTTTCAGAGACAGGTCAGTCGTGAGCATCATCGGAGCATGCTTTTTTGAGGGATCGTGAGCGTCCGGTACGGTGTCTTGTGCAGATTCATCTTTGGGAGTCCATTGCCACGCGCCGCCAGGACCTTTTATCAGTTCCCATTCATAGTTAAACAGGTTGTAGAAGAAGCTATTGTCCCACTTAATCGGCGTGGCGGTCCAGGCACCTTCCAGTCCGCTGGTAATCGTGTGTACGCCTTTGCCGCTACCGTAGCTGTTTTTCCAACCGAGTCCTTGCTCTTCCAGAGAAGCTCCTTCGGGTTCGGGACCGACGTACTCGTCTGCATCAGCAGCACCATGGGTTTTGCCGAATGTGTGTCCGCCAGCGATAAGCGCAACCGTCTCCTCATCGTTCATTGCCATGCGGCGGAACGTCTCTCTAATGTCTATAGCTGCAGCGACTGGATCCGGGTTACCGTTCGGTCCCTGCGGATTCACATAGATTAAGCCCATCTGAACGGCACCGAGAGGTTTCTCCAAATCCCTTTCGCCTGTGTAGCGTTCATCGCCCAACCACGTGGTCTCCTTTCCCCAATAGATGTCTTCTTCGGGTTCCCATACATCCTCTCGCCCGCCGGCGAATCCGAGCGTCTTTAACCCCATCGACTCAAGGGCACAATTCCCGGCGAAGATAATCAGATCCGCCATTGAGAGCTTCCGACCATATTTCTGCTTGACGGGCCAGAGCAACCGTACCGCCTTGTCAAGGCTCGCATTGTCAGGCCAACTGTTGAGAGGGGCAAAGCGGAGCGTGCCAGAGGCACCACCACCGCGTCCGTCGTGGATGCGGTACGTGCCTGCACTGTGCCATGCCATCCGAATGAAGAGAGGACCATAATGACCGTAGTCAGCGGGCCACCACTCCTGCGATGTCGTCATTACCTTATATATGTCATCTCTCAAGGCATCCAAGTCAAGTGTGTTGAACGCCTCGGCATAGTTGAAATCCTCTCCCATAGGATTGGATGAGGGTGGGTTCTGGTGGAGCATCTTCAGGTTCACCTGATTCGGCCACCACTGTTGGTTCTTTATAGTGCCCTGTGCGTGAGTATGGTGCATCACTGGGCATTTACTTTCGTTACTCATATTTCCTCCAATCGTGTTCTGTATTTTTCCTACTTATTCTTTAATGTCCTCCCTTCTAAACACTTAAGTGTTATAAAAAGGAGACTAACATCCTATTCCTTGAATATATTATACATCAACGCTGTAAGAATGAAAACAAAAATTTGACTTCCCTTACGTACAAACTAAGTTTCTATACACCTCCCGCCCTGCTGGGGCTGTTTTATAGTCTTTTTCCATGAGTTTCTTCAGGCGGCTAAATCGCAAAAAATAGTATAAATATCAGATAAAACATTAGCCTCAGCGGGATTGTTGGAAAAGATTGATATTTTCCGAAAACTCTTGGAAGAATCCAGAAGATTAATGTATAATTTTATTATAGCTTAAACCATTTCATAAAACAAGCACTTGCTGTACCGAATATTTGTAGAAAATCCAAGAAAATACACTTTGTGAGGAAAAATGACATATCGCAACATATTAGAAAAAATAAGACTTGCTTTCCCGCAACCCGTATCTGATACCATACATGATTCTTACTTTGTTCATTCCATGATGCGCGCCTTAGACCAGGTAGATGCCCTAAAAACACATCTGCCATTCCTCGGCAGCATTGTTACCGGGGATTTTGAAGCAGCAAAGGAGACAAAGTTAGCTGATACTATGTCCTCGGTTGAGGAGGTAACTAAGGATCTTGTCAGTTATCTTGAAGGTATGACCATCTTCGGACATCCTCGCACGCAACAGAACGTTATTGCACCGACTACAATTCCGAGTCTGATAGGAGTTCTTCTTGCTTCTTTACACAACCCCAACCTCGCTTGGGATGAATTTAGCAGACTCGTTGCGTTAGCCGAAGTTGAAGTCACCGCAATCACATCACAATTGATCGGATATGATCCGGATCAGGCGAGTGGTGTGTTTACCTTTGGTGGCACTGGAACGACTCTTTATGGCGTGAAGATCGGGTTAGAAAAAGCATGTCCGGAGACGATGCAAAAAGGAACACCCGAAAATGCTCTCGTCTTTGTGTCGGATACAGGCCACTACTGTGCAGCGAATATCACAAGTTGGCTCGGAATCGGAACGAACAATCTAATTACCATTCCGACAACACCTGAAAACGAAATTGACCTCAAACAACTTGAAGCAGAACTGCGCAAAGCACTCACAGATGGAAAAAGGATTGCCTGCGTAATTGCTACATTGGGGACTACAGACGCGTTCGGTTTAGATAATTTAAAGTCCATCGTAGATTTACGGAATACCCTCGTTGATGAATTCGAACTCGACTATCAACCGCATATTCACGCTGATGCAGTCATCGGATGGGCATGGTCAGTATTCAACGACTACGATTTTGAACAAAATCCCTTAGGTTTCCGTCCGCGCACTGTCCGTGCTATTGCGGGCGCATGTAGACGCATCCGACACCTCTCCCTTGCGGATTCCATCGGTATTGACTTCCATAAAACAGGCTTCGCGCCTTATATCTCCAGCCTCATCCTCGTCAAAAATCAATCTGATCTGGATCTGTTGAAAAGATATCCTGAGCAGATGCCTTATCTCTATCATTTTGGACAGTATCGTCCCGGTATGTTCACACTTGAAACCTCAAGAGCTGGAACAGGCCCACTTGCCGCGCTTGCCAATCTTAAACTGTTCGGAGAAGAAGGCTTACGCGCTATTCTTGGACACATCGTTGAAATGACGCAGCTTCTACGGGAACATCTGGAAGGACACGAAGGTACAACCGTACTGAACCGAGGAAATTTTGGAACCGTTACCCTTTTCCGTGCCTATCCAGTCGGTATAGATACCTTTGAAATCAAGCGTCAGGAATTTGAGGATACGACTTATCGGGACAGTTTGATAGCGCACAATACTTACAATCAAGAGATCTTTCAATACGTGAATTCTGAGGCAATGGAAGGGCGAGGTGTTTTTATCTCCACAACAGACTGCTATCGTAAAACCACTTATGGAGAACCGATTGTCGCTTTGAAATCGTTTATCCTATCACCGTTTGTTGATGAAGAAGATGTCAAAACAGTCGTTGCAAAGGTTTTGGAAGCGCGGGAAGTGATTGGTCAAAATGTAACGACTTGCCCAGATGGAGGTGGTGGGAATTGAACCCACTTCCGATGGAAATTGAAAGCAACCACGCTTTCGCCCACCGTCGAATCCATTCACCCCCATGCATAATCTAAGGATACCATGTTAAAACGCACAATATCAAGTGAATACGCTGGTCAGACACTAATTTATTGACTGTGATGAGATTGTACGATAATCTATTCATCAGGACGACATAACTATTTTATTTCGGAGGCATAATGAAAAAGCGAACATTTGTTAGTTGTTTAATTATTCTATTTTGTGTTTTTCATAGTTTACTGTCAAACGCGGTTTTTGCTAAGGACAACTCTCTTGCTGAACAGGTCTTTGAAAAACATAAGACAACATTGCAGCAAAACGATGTACGAAATGTCCTTCCGGATGTCTTAAATGCATTTAAGGATCCTGAAATCCAAGCAGGATTGACCGCTGACAACTTAAACCAAGTGGTTGTGAATCCTGAACACTTAAAAGAATTAGTACCTAAAGTAAAAAATAAATTCATAACACTACTCAAAGAAGATAACGGTGTCCAAGCACTATTCAGTGACGCAAACTTCCACACTTTACTTCAAGATAAAAAGGCAATAGAAGAACTCGTCAGACTTGTCAAAGCAGGTTGGTTGGAATTTAAGATACGGAATTTTCATATTCTACTGCTTTTGCTGATAATTGTAGTGTCCCTTTTTGCGCTCAGCAAAGGAGCAGATCGGCTGGTAGATGACGCGGTAACACTCTCAACTCGGTGGGGTTTAGGGAAAGCGATTATCGGTGCAACAATTGTAAGCATCGGTACAACTACGCCTGAAGCAGCGGTTTCCGTTCTATCTGCAGTCCAAGGAGAACCGGGACTCGCACTCGGAAACGCAGTCGGTTCAATTATTTGTGACACAGGACTTATTCTCGGTTTAGCATCGTTAATTGCACCACTATCTTTTAACCGTCAATTGGCATCACGATTGTCCAATGTTCAGGTCAGTGCTGGCATACTCATGGTGCTGGCATGTTTTCCATGGTCATCTCCAGCAAAAGTTTTTAGTAATGGAGGGACTCTCTATCAATTCGTTGGAGTTATTTTTGTAATCCTTTTAGGATTGTACGTGTGGCAGTCCATCCGATGGGCAGGTTCAATAACATCTACTTCCGAACACGATGAAGAAACAGCACCGGAAGGGTCCAGGACATTTGTTACACTGCTTACACTCATTGGGGCAATTGCAATTGTTGTTATTTCCGCACAAATCCTTATTCCAGCTGTAAAAACGCTTGCAATTAGATTTAATGTGCCAGAGGAAATCATTGCAGCAACGCTTGTCGCGTTTGGCACATCGTTACCAGAGCTTGTAACAGCGTTAACAGCCGTTCGGCGTGGACATGGTGAGTTAGCAGTCGGCAACATAATCGGTGCGGATATACTAAATGTGCTATTTGTTGCAGGTGTATCGGCGGCTGCAACGCCAGCTGGTTTGCAAGCATCTGGAAAATTTTTCCAATTCCTGTTTCCAGCAATGGTATTTATTTTGATTGTCTTTCGAATTGGGATTTTCGTGTCGGGGAGCCAATTGAAACGCCCATTTGGGGTAGTGTTGGTCGGAACTTATATTTTAGTGACAATTCTCAGTTATATTTTTTCTGTAGATATGCATTAGTGTTTTCGGCAATAAAGGGTAGGGTTTACGAAATATCTTCAAAAGTTCCCTGATAACGAGGATTTAGGGTTAAAACACCGAAATAACTACTTGGAATACCGCACGTTTATTCTGCCCCGCGCATTTGGTGTTGATTCACTCCCACAAGAGGCCATCACAACAATTGAATGGCTCTGAAGGAGATGAACCGTACTTGCATTCCTTATCTTGATATGGTAAACTCTGTTTATAGTGAAATCTAAAATATGTGAATACCCTGGTCTATTCGGTTCCAACCGGGTCTACCCTCTTGTGTTGTCCCACAAACTGTTAGTTTGGGTTTCCTATGTTTAAAGGAGCATTAAATGAAAAAGAAGGTTTTACTCTTCTCAATCTGTTTTCTAATCCTAAGCACTAACGCATTTGCAGAACTCAAACAATCCGATCTTAAAGAAATTGACAAACTTATTCAGGCATCTGAAAATCGGATTAAGGGATATGTCGATTTAAAAATCAACGCTTTAGATGCCAAGTTGAGTGGTGAAATCAAGGCTTTAGACGAAAGGTTAACCGGTGAAATCAAGGCTGTAGAAGAAAGGTTAACTGGTCAAATTAATGCTGTAGAAGCAAAGTTAACTGGTCAAATTAACGCTGTAGGTGAACGGATCAATGGCGTAGAGGGACGATTGACACAGATATATGGGTTTGTGATTGCATTGGTTGCTTTGATTGCTGTAGCTGTAGGGTTGCCGCAAATCCTTGTTGCGAGGCAAGCAAAAGAGATGCGCACACAACAAGACCAACGTATTGAGGCGTTACAACAAGAGATAGAAAAACTTAAAAAGGAACGTATTGACGGATCTTAAAATGTCCACACATTCTAACATAATTTGTCTCAATACGCGCTTGCCGCTGGAACACACTTACTTTGCCACCTATTACAGTTATTCTGATACGACTATTTGAAGAAATTGCTTTCTCGGGAATTGTTGGATCCGGGATTCAAGCATTGGTAGTTTCTATCTTCGGATCGGGAATACAGATTTATTGGATTTTTTCCTACGCGCCGTAGGACACAACATGAACTTTATTTTTGGAATATTTTTTTGTTTTCTCTGTTCTCAGCAGGACATTTCTATTGATTTTCCATTTTTTCATAGTGGAACTTATCAAGTCTGTTAGTTGATATGGCAACGAACTTAAAGAAAATTGAGGATCAATATCCAATGAGGAAGTCCCTTCAAATGGATAAATTGATAAGAGTTACAAATAGCATTCTCAAACCAGACAATAATTAAAGGAGGCATATAAAATAAAATGCAGACTAAACGAAACATGCTAAAAAGTGAAAAAAACATAGGTTTTTTATTATATATTAATAAAGTAATAATGATATGGAAGGGATTACTTATTCTCTGTATAGGATTTGTCCTTTTCATTGGATGTGGCAATTCTAGCCCTAATTTAGATGACCCAGAAGTTCGCGAGAAAATATTATCTAAGGCAATGAATGAAGATGATTTACAAACAAGACGAGCTCGCACTAACGAATTTCTAATTTATGCACCTAATCAAGAAAAACCATATACAGGTTGGGTTAAAGGAACACTGACAGAACTATCAGAAACAATGGAATGGAATAATATTCAAAAAATCGAGTGGTCAATTCAATTTGTCAAACCGCGATTAATTGAGGATGGATTTATCACAGGATCCACGGATGAGCAAACAGATGAGTGGGAAGATATACGGACATTACAGTGGATTGAGAACGGTAGGAAACATGGTCCATATATTAGTTGGTACAGCAACTCTAGAAATTCTGAAAAAGGTGCTTTCTTCAACGACATGCCAATTGGACTGTGGTCTTACTACTATGAGAACGGTCAGAAGTTTGGTGAAGGAAACTTCAAGGAAAAAGACGAATACAAGATTGGAGTGCGAGATGGTATATGGATCTTTTGGCATAGGAATGGTCAAAAAGGTGCCGAAGGAAACTACTTTGAAGGAACATACGACGGTAAATGGACCCAGTGGTATGAAAATGGTCAAATGCGTAGTATTCAATTCTATAAGAATGGAAAAGAAGATGGTGTGTGGTTGCAGTGGAATAAAAATGGACAGAGGGAGAGTATTAAACTTAAAAGAAAATTAGAGAAAAACAGAAATGTAGAGAAAAACGGTAATGTAGAGGAATTCGGTGAAAGTTTTGGTTTATCAATAAGTCCTGATTTCCAGAATCTTGCCAGTGCTGGTAGTGACAATACTATTGAGATCTGGAATATGAATACTGGTGAGCACGAAAAAACTTTGATAGGACACGAACACACTGTCTCTCAAGTTAATTTCAGTCCAAATGGAGAATTTCTTGTTAGTCGAAGTTCATATAAGGTAATAGAGGATAATAATAGTGAGAGGTTTTACGCTCCGATTAGAGTGTGGAATGTAAAAACAGGAAACAATATTATTTCAACAGATTTTGGTGAAACTTCTGCTATAGCATTCAGTCCGGATGGAAAGACACTCGCAATAGCAAAGCCAGCAGTGACCACAACTGATAAAGTCATTATACGATTATATAATTTAAATTCAGGAAAGGAATTAAAATCACTCACTTGGGATGTTCCTGCTTGGCAATTAACCTTTAGCTATGATTTGCAAATTATCGGTGCAACAGTTTCCGTTAGGGGTGTTGGTACAACAATTCAATTGTTGGATGTAAACACAGGAAAACACCTGAAAACAATTGCACAAAATACCGAAATAAATCGCTACCGTTTTTCTATTCATGGTATACCATTTAGTCCAAATGGAAAGATACTTGCACTAAGTCGTTTGACTAATAATGCTCACTACATAGAACTATTGAATATAAATTCAGGTGAAATAATCTTAACTTCAATTGGAGTTGTATCACTTACATCTACATATGCTTTCAGTCCAGATAGTAAGACATTCGCAATTGGAGATTATGGTAGAATTCAAATGTGGGATGTAATCACTGGAAAAATCATAAAAACTGTAGAGAAATTTGGTAGGGAGAATAAAGGAATAATGTTTAGTCCCAACGGTAAACTTATTGCACGTATTTTTGATAATTCCATTGACTTTCTGTCTTTTTAATATTCTACAAATGATTTATGTTGAACTCATAGTGAGTAAGATCTAAGAAATCAAAGTAAATATGTATCTGAAGTAGAAAGAATAGAACATAAATTATCCTCTTTTCTTTCCCTACTTTACCACATTCTTATGTTTACTCAATATGACTTCAACACAAAATATAAGAAAAACCTAACATGCACTACACATCACAACAAAACGACTGATTAGTTCAACCCTATAGTCAACCCGCTTCAGTCCAAGAAACGGACAATAAAATTTTACTTGACAACCATAACGACTTATGTTATGGTAATTATTACATGGTAAAAAAGCATAAGCCTAAATAGATCCAAATTGTCCACAGAATAAAGAGAAAGGAAATAAAAAAACTTAAAATCACGTCACAATTCTTGTCCTGATTGGCTTCAGCACGTCACTTGTAACGTGCAAAACGTCCCAAGACAAGGACAAGAAAGAACACTACACATGAAAGAAATGAAACGTTCTTGCATTTTATACCTTATTATAACTCAAGTTCCTACCTATTTAATGAATGCTTTTGTAGGAAAATTTTGTAAATCCGTTAACAAATAACATCCAGAAGTGAGGAAAATAAAAGACCCTCAATTAAAAAGATTGAGTAAGGAGATGAACTTATGCTATCCCGTTTGTTTGTAGTGTGCTGTATTTTGACACTCGTTTTGAGTGTAATGGCTGTCCAAGCCGCTGAAATTGCCATTGTTGATTTTGCTGACGAATGGACAAAGGTTGATGCATTGCGTCAGACACTGGATGAATTCAAAGTTGCGTATGATGATCTGACAAATGCGCTTGAAGGTGGGCAGCTACATTTTGAAGCAAAAAATAGAATCTTCTTAATCGGTAGCATGACGACCAATAATGCTGTACTTCACCAAAACCTCGATAAGAATGCAAAAGCAATTCAAGATTTCGTCAAAAATGGTGGTGTCGTTTGGGAACCGACCCAAGCTGATCAGAACGAAGCGAATGTAGATTGGTTGCCTCCTGAATTGAGTTGTGTTCGGAGTGACCGTGATAGCCCGGGCTTTAGAATACTGGCAGCGGACCATCCGCTCTTTAACAAACCACACCGTATGAATGCGGAATCGTTTAAAGGCTGGGGATTTGGAAATTGGCCTACTGTTTGGGAAGTCATCGCTTCTCAAAACGGATTTGACGTGTTGATGGAAAGTTTGGGAGATCCTGTCATCATGGAAGCAATTTACGGAAAAGGTAAGTTCCTGATGATGGCAATTGCTCCCGATAAATATCATGTCGTAGGTAACGATGGTAATACGAAAGACATGGCAAAACTTTTCATGGAGAATCTACTAAACTATGTTGAAGAATTTGCTGCTGTTGAAGCAGATGGTAAGCTCACAACGCGGTGGGCGAATTTAAAAATGTGATACTATTGGAGAATGGTAAATGCCTATAAATTGGAGAGATCACATTGTGAGTGCTCCAGAAATATTACGAGGTAAACCACGTATAAAAGGCACGAGGATTTCTGTCTGTCTCATTCTTGGTTACTTTGCGGCGGGATATACGGCAGACGAAATCATTGTTGAATTTCCTGATCTCAAAACAATGCAGATTCATGCTTGTCTTGATTATGCTCGCGACTTAGCAGAATTTGAGGAAGTTGCTTAATGGGATTGCGGTTTATTTAAACTCACATTAAAATATAAGAAAGACTTAACATGCACTACACATCACAACAAAATGACTGGTTAGTTCAACCCTATAGCCAACCCGCTACAGTCCAAGAAACGGACAATCAGCTTATTCTCGGTAACGGGCTCATTCAGCGAAGGTTCGTCACCGCACCGAATTTCGCAACAGTTGATTATGCCAATCAAATCACCGGTAGCAGTCTGCTGCGTGGCATCAAACCAGAGGCGGTTCTTACGATTAACGGACAGGAATTTGAGGTAGGTGGCTTAAAAGGACAGCCCGATTACGCTTATCTCGATGACGAGTGGATCGCAGACTTGACAAGCGATCCGAACGCATTCCAATTCCGCGAATATCGAGTCGGTAAACCTGAAGCACCGTATCCGTGGGAACATAGACGTACCACAACATCATCAACATATCCGCCAGAAGGTGTGACACTGACGGTTGTGTTTTCACTACCCCCCTTTCCCCCCGCAAGCGGGGAGGATAAACCGTCTCTCGTTCCCCCCGCAAGCGGGGAGGATAAACCGTCTCTCGTTCCCCCCGCTTGCGGGGGGACTAAGGGGGGTATTGACTCCCTTCAGGTTTCCGTACATTATGAACTCTACCAAGGTATTCCAGTCCTGTCCAAGTGGATTACAATTCACAATGATGGTCAAAAACCGATTCAATTGGATGCCTTAAGCTGTGAAATCCTTGCTGTCAACGAGCAGGAGCAGCATCGGTTACATGTGGAAAGCGATTACGCCTTTAGCAGAATGGAAACGACACAGTGGGGGCCCGATGCGGATTACTTGACACAAGTGGATTATCGGTATCAGATGCCGTTGTTGATGACAAGTCACTATCCGCTCGGCCCGGGGGTGCTTCTCCAACCAGGAGAGACTTTCACAAGTTTTCGCACCTTTGAGATTCTGCACGATAGCGATGACCGTGAACGAAAAGGACTCGCACGCCGCAAGATGTATCGCACAGTCGCGCCACAGGTCACGGAGAATCCGATTTTTATGCACGTTCGGAGTGCCGAGCTGGACGCGGTCCGTTTGGCGATTGATCAATGTGCCGAAGTCGGATTTGATATGGTGATTATGACTTTTGGAAGTGGATACAATATTGAGAGTGAAGACCCAGAATACATCGCCACTATGAAGGGCTTGGCAGATTATGCACATAGCAAAGATATTCGGATCGGTGGTTATACCTTAATGTGTGCTTCACGGGGTGTGGGTGAAGAATACAACTGTATTGACCCGGATACAGGAAAACCCGGCAGTAGGTTTGGACAGAGCGCTTGTCTTGCGAGCGCATGGGGAGACGGTTATGTCAAGCGAGTGCTGAATTTCATGGATGCGACTGGAATGGATATTATAGAGACAGATGGTCCTTATCACGGTGATGTCTGCGCTTCAACGAAACATGAACACCATAACGGCTTAGCAGATTCACAGTTGCGTCAGTGGGAAGCGTGCGTTAATTTTTATCACGAATGCCGAAAACGCGGTATTCATATCAATTCGCCAGATAATTATTATCTCAACGGATCCAACAAATGCGGTATGGGCTATCGCGAAACAAATTTCAGCTTGCCTCGCGAGCGGCAAATTCTAATTGCACGACAAAATATCTATGATGCCACTTACGAAAAAACACCGAGTATGGGATGGATGTTCGTTCCGTTAGTGGAGTATCACGGTGGTGGACAAGCTGCAACATTTGAACCGCTTTGCGATCATCTCGATGACTACGAATCACACCTTGCACAGAACTTCGGCAGCGGTGTGATTGCGTGCTATCGCGGTCCCCGACTTTTTGATACCGAACAGACAAAAGCGGTTGTTAAGAAATGGGTTGACTTTTTCAAAAAGTATCGTACAATATTAGAGTCTGACGTAATTCATGTTAGACGACCAGATGGGCGTTCCATTGATTGTATGCTCCACGCAAACCCACAACTCAATCCTTGTGGACTCGCGATGCTCTATAATCCTACGCGAACAGCACAGCAGATCACTTTGAAATTACCGCTCTATTACACTGGGTTGTCTGAAACTGCAAACATTCGTGAAAAAGAGGGAGAACCCAAACAGTACAAACTCGACCGAAACTACAACGTTGAGATTCCAATTGAGATGGAGGCAAAAAGCGTTACCTATCTCGTTATTGAACCTTGAACATTAGTTTTCACTAATTATTGATACTAATGGAATTAACGTAACAGGACTTACGCATTCCCCTCGCTTGCGGGGGGATAAAGGGGGGTAAAGCCTTGAAAATAACAAAAAATCAGGGTTAAAATCCGTGAAAAGACAAAATTCTAAACAGGGATACTTGAATTTGCGTAAGTCCTACGTAATTAAACCGTACATCCACATAAGGAGGTAAACGTGAGAGTCATCCAATTCAGAAAAACAATTTTGGTATACATAACATTGATCTACCTCTGTTTCATGAACCCAGGTCTAAGTGCTGCTCTCAATCCAGATGCAGCTTTGGGAATATGGTTGTTTGATGAAGGTGATGGCAGGACTGCAAAAGATACTTCCAATAATGGCAATGATGGAGAAAATGTTGGTGCCGAATGGGTCGCTGGCAGGTACGGTGGAGCCTTAAAGTTTGAGGGTGGCGCGCATGTTGCTGTTGGCGATTTTGCTGACTATACGGATAAAGTTTCAATCGTCGCTTTGATTAAAACGCCTGCAGCACCTGCATGGTCCGACATCATCGTAGGTCCCTGCGGTGATGTTATCTTGACATTACAGAACCACAAATTAAACTTTGCTGCACAGTGTGCCCAACCGATTCTGCATAATACGTGGTCTACAACTTTGTTGAACGATGATAAGTGGCATCATATTGCGGGACTTATGACGGTAAAACAGTGAAGGTCTATGTTGATGGGAAATTAGAAGCATCTGACGCTGCCGCAGGAGCATTTAAAACTGGTCCCAAGTATATTGGCTCAAGAGACGACAAGCAAGAGGCTTTCACAGGTCTCATTGATGAAATCGCGTTTTTCAATGTTGCACTCTCAGACAATGATGTGAAAGCGATTGTAGATAGTGGATTATCTATCGCACTCGGTTTTGCAGCTGTGTCTCCGCAAACGAAACTGACCACGGTTTGGGCGAAATTGAAAACGAAAAGGTAACTGCTAAATGTATCAAGCTCTCTTTGTAGCACAATCTGTTAGATTGTGCCTGTCAACGCACAAACTGACACACAATACAATGCGTATTGAATTAACGCTGAATTGAATAAAAAATATGAGTATACTTGTCCACAAAAACACAAAAGTTATTGTTCAAGGTATCACAGGGCGTTCTGGCCGTTTTCACACAGAACAGTGCGTAGATTACGGCACGCAAATTGTTGCTGGATCGGTTCCCGGTAGAGGTGGAACGGATGTGAACGGCATCCCTGTATTTGACACCGTAGCAGAGGGAGTCGCAGAAACAGGCGTAGATACCTCTCTTATTTTCGTTCCTGCGCGCTTCAACGCTGCCGACTCCATCATGGAAGCCGCTGATGCTGGCATCGAACTGATTATCTGCATCTCGGAACATATCCCTGTGCTTGACATGGTAAAAGCAAAAGCGTTTCTTCAAGGTAAACAGACTCGGTTAATCGGTCCGAACTGTCCGGGCATCATCACACCCGGTGAATGTAAAATCGGTGTGATGCCTGCATTTGCCTATACCTCCGGGAACGTCGGCATTGTCTCACGAAGTGGCACTTTAACTTATGAAGCCGCGTATCAATTGAAACAACTTGGTATCGGACAGTCTACCTGTGTTGGTATTGGTGGTGACCCCGTGATAGGGACAAACTTCGTTGATGTTCTCAAACTTTTTGAAGAAGACGATGACACACATGCTGTTGTTTTAATTGGGGAAATCGGTGGCACAGCAGAGGAAAAAGCTGCACAGTTCGTCAAGAACGAAATGACAAAGCCAGTGGTCGGTTTTATCGCCGGACAAACTGCACCTCCCGGCAAACGCATGGGACATGCGGGGGCAATCATCTCAGGTGGACAAGGCACCGCTGCCGATAAAATTGCGGCACTGAAAGATGCCGGAATTGCTGTTGCAGATGACCTCACCACCATCGGGGAAACAGTTGCAGAGGTCTTGGCTTAAATGGGTTTTCGTTTATTCACACCTCTTAAGTGTGGTTTCCATAAGTACGGTAGGTTCGGTTTCCTAACCGCACCTAATAGACTGTATAAACACCGGTTCGGTTGGGAAACCGAACCTACCAAGGGTGTTCACATATTTAGATTTTAGTATAAACAATGAAAAAAGACATTACCTATCTCCACACTAAAAAACAACAAAATCAACCCATCACCGTGCTAACCTGCTACGATTATCCCACTGCTTGCATGCAGGATGATGCAGGTATAGACATCGTTTTTGTTGGGGATAGCGTCGGCACGAATATCCTCGGCTATAAAAGCGAGATGGAGGTGACGATGGCAGATATGCTGCATCACCTCAAAGCAGTCCGCCGCGGCGTAACAGATGCTTATCTTCTCATTGATATGCCTTATGCCTCTGACCGTAAGGCAAAGCAAGCTGTTGCCAATGCAAATCTCTTTTTAGACAACGGTGCTGATGGTGTTAAGTTAGAAGGTGGGACAGAAAAAGTCTCTATCGTTACCGCATTGACCGAGCAGGAGATAGAGGTTTGCGCACACATCGGACATAACCCACAAATCCACGGCACTAAAGCGGCAACGCACGGCAAAACGGTATCTAAAGCAAAAGAACTCATTCAAACTGCATCGGCACTTGCAGACGCTGGCGCGAAACTCATCGTACTGGAAAAAATCACTGAAGAAATTAGCCAAATCATCACGGACACGCTTGATATTCCGACTATCGGTATCGGTGCAGGACGATTCTGTGATGGGCAGGTGCTTGTTATCAACGATGTTTTAGGGATCGGTCCCCTTTTCAAACACGTCAAACGTTATCAGGATTACAACCAACTTACGTTTGAAGCGATATGCGAATATAAACAAGAGGTAGAAAACGGAGTTTTTCCAACAGATGCCAACGTTGCACACATCGCCGCTGACAAGTTAGCACGGGTTCAGAAGTGGCTGGAGTCAGAACGGTAATGTGCTTCTACTTATTACTCTCGCTTATCCGTTCCCTTAAGAACTTCATCCCAATCCCACACAAGAATTGTACCATCCGACCCCGTGCTGACGAGTGTTTTATGATCAGGCGAAAATACTAACGTTCCTACTGGTTCTGAATGCCCATCAAGTGTAATGAGTTTGTCGCCAGATTCAACATCCCATAGTTCAATTACACCGTTTCTAAGTCCGGTAACAAGTACGTTCCTATCTGGGACAAACACTAACGCCTCTACACCTTGAGGCACTTCCTTAAGACGCGCCAATTTATTATTTCCCATTATGCGGACTCGTTTATTGCTTCCTACGGCAAGCAGGGTGCCGTTTGAAGAAAATGACAACGCTGTGATCTGTTCCCGTAGATTCTGTTCTGTTAGCGAAGTTAACACAGCACCAGTTTCCACATCCCACACCTCAACCTGTCCTCTGTCAGTCCCACTGACAAGCTTCTCCCCATCCGGTGAAAATACCAGAGCACTGATCATTCGGGTTTGATGTCGTAGATCTTCATGGTTTTCACCTGGTGGAAATACCAAAGCACCGTCTTGATCTAACTTCACTTTACTTGATAGAGGGTTATTGAGAACAAATCCTGTTTCCGTATTCCAAACGCAAATATTACCGAAACTACTGAAAGCTACCGTTTTACCGTCAGGTGAAAAAGCAATTGCTCCACGGCCACCTCCTGTTATCAAGTTTGCCAACTCACGACCTGTCTGGACATCAGTCATACGAATCAATCCATCTGGTCTTGTTGTACCAGAAAAGCCTGCTACACCTTCATTAAAAATCACATTACCTTCAGCACCCATGCTGACGATCTGAGTTCCATCAGACGAAAAAGCTAAACCAGCTAACAAATCTTGATGTCTTTTCATCTGGACATCAGTTTTTTGCAATGTTTTTAGATCCCAAAAGGAAATAATGCCATTTACCGCCGCACTGGCAAGTGTTGTGTTATCTTTAAAAAAAGTTACTGCTTTCACCCACTCTGTGTGCCCGCTGATACGGGCCGGTAATGCAGCACCAGTTTCTATATTCCAGAATCTGACCGTGCCGTCCGCACTCCCACTGGCAAGCGTTGTGCCATCGGGTGAAAACGTTAACGCACAAATACTTTTGATGTGGCCTGTGAAAGTTGTGATAGGCTCACCCGTGGCGGTATCCCACAGCTGTACCGTTTTATCAGTACTCCCGCTGGCAAGCATCTTTGCACCTGGTGAGAATGCTAACACGCTGATCCAACCAGTGTGTTTTTTAAGGGTAATCGGTTTGTTATTACTGGTAGTATCCCATAAAAGTACTGTCGTATCCCTACTCCCACTGGCAAGGTGTTTGCCATCGGGTGAAAATGCCAAGGCTAATATATGTTTCTCTACCTCCGAAGGTTTTGTATGTCCTCTGAGGGTAGATAACTTTTTGCCAGTTGCCGTACTCCACAACTCAATACTCCCGTACCTTCCTCCGACACCAAATTTATCATGTGTCAGCGTATAGGGTTCAGGGAGACTTCGCCTCTTTATCGTTTCCCAAGATCGTCCTTCTATCTTTTTTACATCTCCCTTTTTGGTCTCAATATCTAACTGACCAATTGAGTCTCCCCAATCCCCCAAACTGAAAAGCGTCTTGCCATCTTCAGAAAACCGCAATGCTGAGGCAGGCAAAAGAGCATCAGGAAGTGACATTTTGCGACCAGTCGCTACTTCCCACAGTTGGAGTTCCTTTCCACTAAATCTGCCGCCGCCATTGGCAAGAAAACGTCCATCTGGCGAAAATGCAAGGGATTGACACGCACCAGGGAACAAGGATATTTCTTTGCCTGTTTTCACATCGTATAACCACACACCAATATCACTACCTATTGCAAGCTGCTTAGCATCTGGAGAAAATTGCATCGCTCTAATTCCGCCCTTTCCTAAACGAGCTTTTGCCGCTTTCGGTAAATGCCATTGAGTATAATCCTCTACAATTTCGTTCGCTTGTACCTCTGCAACTGCTGCAGAAGCATCATTCGGTTGCTGTTCAGGGTTATTGTGTTTATCCAGTGCATTGACATTTTCTATTTGCGTCCGCACATCAGGTTTGGATTCTAAGTTCGCAACAATAGGTGCGTCAATAATCTCAACCGCCATCTCCGAGGTAGCATCTAAGCTATAAGGTTGCTGAAAACGCGTTAAGTATTTGCTATTTCCAAATCCGAGCATGATCAACACGACTGCTAACGTAGAAGCAGCAACTGCCCACGGAATTAACGGTTTACTGCTGGCTGGCGTAGTGGGTTTGGCCCGCGAAATCTCTTGCATGATGTTTTCCGTAAGATTCGGTGTAATTTTGAAATTGTCTAAAGCCTCTCTTATCATCACTTCCTCCTTTTGTAGACGCTGCTGGGCGCGGCGAAGACGACTCTTAATTGTATTTGCCGATACGCCTAAAAAAGCACCTATCTCTGTACACGACATCTCTCCAAAATAATGCAACGTCATGACAGTGCGTTCACTTTCGCCAAGTTTCGCAAGCAGTTTTTTGACGACATCGCGTTGTGTTTCTGCGGCGATCCGTTCATTTTCCTCATGCACATACTCAGAGTAAGTCGCTTTTTCGGATTGTGCAACGTCCTTATCCTCCAGCAACCGCTTACGCAAATGCTTTTTATGCAACCATGTGCTGCAGCGATTCGCTGCAATCACATAAAGCCAGCTTACAAAACGCTGCGGTTTCTTAAGCTCGCCTAATTTCTGATACGCTTTCAGAAATGTATCTTGCGTAATCTCTTCAGCTATGTGAAAATCTCCGATTTTCCGCCATACAAGCGCATGAACCTGCTTCTGATATTTTTTCACAAGTTCCGCGAAAGCAGCATCATCGCCATCAAGGGTCCGGTTGATTAATTGCACATCATTGTTTTTCATAGATCACCTCCGATTTCACCCTATAGTGACACCACGAAACGGTGAATCGGGTGCATAATTCTGCACAAATAGGAGTGTGTTTAGATAAGGGAGTTAAAATTCAGACAATTACCAAACTTATAAAGGCACTACGTCCGCATATACATAAGTTGGAGGGTTGGGACTGCTGGCGTGAATTTTGTCATCCTTGTCTTTTGAGGCAGAGACAATGTCTCTCTGCACGATTTTACCAGGTTTCGCAGCAATTGGTGAACGAAACATCGGCCCATCAATAACGCAGGTATGGAATTCTCCATTTTCACCGAGCGGGTCCACATCATCGGGCAAATCTGCGAGGAATTCCGCATCAAACCAGCGTCCTGCGAAATCTGCAGGGACTTTGGTCGGATTGAGGGCAGTGACAATCGCTTGTATGCCAGACGCAATCATTTTTTGCGCGAGCAATGTGGTATCTTCACCCCATACAGGGAAAATTGGTCTGAAACCAGTGCCGCTCAGTTTCTCCTCGCGGTAGGCACGAATGTCTTCAAGGAACAGATCTCCAAAGGCGAAGTGCGAAGCGGTCATATTTTTAGGCAACGCTTCTACTTCTGCAAGAAACTTGCGCATCGCCGCTTCATAAATTTCGTTAGAGCAAGGGTACGGAATCGGTATCTCGTACAACGGCACGCCAAGTTTCTCTGCTTGCTGTTTCAAAACCCACGCGGGTGTAGAGTGAATAGAGACACGATCAAACGTCTTCGTGACGGTAGTGAAGATTCCGCGCACATCGTATCGTTCTGGCTGTTGACGTAAAGTGTGAAGTGCCCACGCAGAATCTTTCCCTGACGACCAGGAAACGAAAACGGGCGTGGGCGATTTGTCTATCGTTTTATTTGTCATAATTGAGATTTTCTTCCAAATTTGATCTACAGTGCCAAGAAGTTCCCTAACAAATCCTTTCCAGCAGCGGTCAAAATAGACTCCGGATGAAACTGCACACCCCATATAGGCAAAGTTTTATGCCGCAGTCCCATAATTTCATCCTGATCTGTCCATGCCGTAATTTCAAGACAATCTGGCAATGTCTCTTTTTTCACAATCAGCGAATGATAGCGCGTCGCCTCAAACGGATTGTCCAAATCCTTGAAGAGTTCAGCTCCATTGTGTCCTATCATTGAGGTTTTACCGTGCATCAATCGATTTGCGCGGACAACCTCACCACCAAACACGTCACCGATACACTGATGCCCAAGACATACCCCTAAAATCGGTACTTTTCCAGCAAAGTGTTTTATCACATCGTTGGATATGCCTGCCTCACGTGGTGTGCAAGGGCCGGGTGAAATGACAATCCGTTCAGGTGCCAGCGTATCTAATTCTTCTATGCCTATTTTTCGACTCCGATGCACCTCTAATTCCGCACCAAGTTCACCAAGATACTGTACAAGATTGTAAGTAAATGAGTCGTAGTTGTCAATCATCAAAACCATCTTTTTCCCTCCTATAATAGCAGCCCTTGTTGCGCCATTTCAATAGCAGTGAGCATTGCCCATGCCTTACTGACAGTTTCATAATACTCATTTTCAGGCACTGAATCAGCAACGACACCGCCGCCAGCTTGTACGTAAGCGATCCCGTCTTTGATAACCGCAGTCCGAATGGTTATCGCTGTGTCCGCACTACCAGAAAAACTGAAATAACCGACTGTACCACCATACGTACCACGCCGTGTCGGTTCCAGTTCATCAATGATCTCCATTGCGCGTATCTTCGGCGCACCAGAGAGGGTGCCTGCGGGGAGGCACGCACGCATCACATCAAAAGCGGAAAGATTATCGCGTAGCCTGCCAACAACATGCGAAACGATGTGCATCACATGCGAAAACTTTTCAATTATCATCAGATCGGTTACCTCAACGGTCCGGTATTCACATACACGCCCCAGATCGTTCCGCCCTAAATCAACAAGCATAACATGTTCTGCACGTTCCTTCGGATCGGTGAGAAGTTCCTGTTCTAATGCCTTATCTTCCTCATCAGTTTTGCCGCGCGGGCGTGTTCCGGCAATCGGAACAGTCTGAACAAGTCCATCTTCCACCCGCACCATCATCTCTGGGGATGCCCCAACAATTTCAAAACCATCACATTTTAAGTAATACATATAAGGCGATGGATTCACGACCCGCAATGCCCTATAAATATCAAACGAGTCAACGGATATCGGACGGCTAAACCGCTGCGAAGGAACAACCTGTATGATGTCGCCTGCCGCGATATATTCTTTGGCACGCCTCACCGCGTCTTCGTAAGCAGATTTTGTGAAATTTGATTGTGGATCAGGTATAGGTTCAGGCGGGTTTTCTGTCCCCTGTTTCCTATAATCAATTGAAGCTTTATCTGAGACAGTTGTCAATTTTTCAACTAACGCATCGATTTTTGCAATGGCATCAGCGTAAGCTGCATCTACATCTCCGTCAATATGCGCGTTTGCCACAACTTTAATCTGATGATTTACATGATCAAAGATCAGAATTGTCTCAGCAATCATGAAAAAGCAGTCGGGAAGTTGTAGTTCATCTTCGTTATCATCGGGTAATTCCTCAACAAAACGCACCATATCATAGCTCATATAACCGACAGCGCCACCGTGGAATTCTGGTAAACCCTCAACGCCGACAGGTTGGTAGTTCTGCATCACCTCTTCAAGCGCTTTCAACGGGTCTTCGTATTCTTTAGAAACTTTTTCACCTTTTGCCAAATATTCAATGGTAACCTGATGTCCTTTGCTCTGGAAAAGCACTGAGGGTTGACTTCCCAAAAAAGAGTAGCGTGCAACGGTTTCACCGCCCTCAATGCTTTCCAATAAGAAAGCGTAATTATCAGGCATCAATTTGTAAAATGCGGACACCGGTGTCTCCATATCTGCCAAAATCGGGCGATATACCGGGACCGTATTACCTATTTTTGCTTTTTCCTTAAATTCTTCCAATGTCGGATAATACATTGAATAACTCCTTTTCGTATTCTTATTCTTAGCATCCAATTTTTTCTCATAAGTGCCAAAATTGGGTTTCGTGTTCGCTCTACCCAACCTACGAACTATTTCTTTCTGATTTTGAATGATAGATAATCAATCGTCCAATTCCCGATCTAATGCTAAGAGACGAAAGCAAGGAAATTTCAAAGCCTAATAGACCGCATCAGCATCGAAAATCTTTTCACCTACCACACGCGTTGAATCACCATCGGGGGAGACTTCCCGAAAGAAGCATGAGCGATATCCCACATGACACGCTGCCACCTTCTGCTCAACCTTAATAAGCAGGGCATCACCGTCACAATCCACAGCAATAGACTCAACGGTCTGTGTATGCCCCGAAGTCTCCCCCTTTATCCACAACTTTTGACGGGAACGACTCCAGAAGCAGACTCGACCAGTTGATAATGTCTGTTCGATCGCTTCAGCGTTCATATAGCCAACCATCAACACTTTGTTATTTGTCTTATCCTGAATTACTGCGGCGACCAAACCATCGCTATCATATTTTAGTTCCGATAAAATTTTCATGATTTCTCCTTTGTCATATTAAAAACAAAAAACCTTATGCCACTGAGGTTTGTGTGCATAAGGCGGACAGATAACTTCAAAATAGTATAGATACAATTTCGTTTAGCGCGCACACCCCTCTTTAATGGAATCGGAATGCCACCAATGCCAATGGTTAGATATACTATACAAACTGGAGTGTGAACGGATAAATTTCATTTTCTAAGTTCTCGTACTCAACATTCTACTACACATCATTTCTCATTACTGTTAAAATAATACCACATTTAGGTTTTATATGCAAATAAATTTAGGACTCTCGTAATATTGAACGCATTGTAGGCACGTCCAGGGCATTCACCTAAACGTGCCTACCTTTTTAAACCTATTTAGCTTCAGTTATTGGTAAACACCCTCATTTACATTTCCCCGTTCCATTCCAACGGACGATTCTCTACATACGGACGCAGCAGCTCACGAAGCCGCCGATGCGCATGATGCAAATGTGTTTTGACTGTGCCTTCCGATCGATTGATGCGGACAGCAATCTCTTTAATCTGAAGTTTCTGATCATACCGCAATCTGAAAACGCGTTGCTGTTTCGGAGCAAGTTGGCTCACCGCTTTGCTAATAATATCTCCAAGTTCCTCCATCTCAATGAGGTGAGATGGAGATGGATACTTGCTAACCAACATCAACTCCTCCGGACCTCCTGTCAATTCTTCAAGCGCAACAGTTTTCCTTCTACTCTGTTGACGTAAGAAATCAATACAGCAATTCATCGCTATACGGTAAAGCCAACTATAAAAAGCGGATTCACGTTTAAATTTTGGCAACGCCTTAAAGGCCTTCAGGAACACTTCTTGGCAGAGGTCTTTTGTTGTTTCAGCGTCGTTAATGTGTCTATAAATAAGTTTCGCAATGCGGGTCTGATATTTCAAGACGAGTGTGTTAAAAGCACTTATATCACCGTTTTGGAATCGGATCACTAATTCCTGTTCATCAATTAATTCTAATTCATCGGTAAATGGCAAATCCGAGTGTCTTTTTGTGTCTGGCATGCTAATTCTCCATGATGGGTGTGAACATTTTGGGGCTAATTGGACAAATACAAAAGTGTAAATCACTTTAATTTACACACCTTAAGTTTTTAAATGTTCCTATATTCTAAACAATTAGACAATTTTCTTAGCTTTTTGTTCAGAATTAAAAACCAAATCATGTTATTAGATACACATCTACAGTAATCGATAGTAAATTTTACAATTAATCAGGACTTACGCATTTCCCTTGAATGAAGATTAATTTTTAATTCGGTCCTTTTCTGTCCAATGCAGGTGTGTCCCCTGCTGGCGAGGTTTCCGAACCTCGCCACAACATTACCGATTCATTTCTTAAACTTCATATAAAGGGGTTAGAGGGATTAAAAAGTCGGCATTTCAACGATTTAACCCTCTTATCAGGGACTTTATAGTCCAAACCACAATTACCTGGACATTGGCGAGGTTAGGAAACCTCGCCAGCGCGAGCGTGTGGGATTGTTCATTAAGATATCCACATATTTTCGGATTTTACTATAAGAAAAAATGCGTAAGTCCTGAATTAATAATACGACTTGTGCCAGTTAACTAATTGTTTTTTATGTTTTCACAGATATTAGGCTTTGTCCTGTACACATATCGTTCCCGTCAAATACCATACGCGTATTTGGCGTTGATTCACGGGGCTAAAGAAATTACCGAAATATTATTTTAATCTTTATACAGATTGTGCTACTATGTGGCAACTTAGGTTGTAATTAGGATTCTTCTGGATACATCCCGTCTATTACATGTCCATACTTTTCAATAATAACGTTCCGCTTCAACTTCAGTGTTGGGGTCATCTCATCCGCTTCCTGTGAGAATTCCTTTTCAAGCAGTGCAAACCGTCTAACCTGTTCAAAATCTGCGAAATCTGTCAAACGTTCCCGTATCTCATTCTGAATAAGTTGTTGCACTTCACGGGTCTTCAACATCTCAGGAATATCAGAAGCATCAACATCATTCTCTGATGCCCACGATTTAAGTGCATCAAAATTTGGGACAATTAATGCAGCAACATTTTTACGTTCATTGCCCACCAACATAATCTGATCAATAAAAGGACTTTGCACTAATTGGCTTTCTAGCGGTTGTGGCGCTACATTTTTGCCGTTAGATAACACAATAATATTCTTTTTCCGGTCAGTAATCTTGATAAATCCATTATCGTCAATAATACCGATGTCGCCTGTGTGAAACCAACCTTCATCATCAATAACCTCTGTGGTGGCATCATCATTGTTGAAATACCCCTTCATGACGTGCGGTCCACGTGTTAAAATCTCGCCATCCTCAGCGATACGCACTTCAATACCGGGAATAGGCGCGCCGACAGTACCAAACTTCCATTTCTTCGGATGGTTCATGCTAATGACAGGCGAGGTCTCTGTTAAGCCATACCCTTCTAAAATCAGAATCCCTGCTGCGTGGAAAAACTCGGCGATTGATTGTGGTAGCGCTGCACCGCCCGACACGAAAAACCGCAGTTGTCCCCCTGTTGCTGCCTTTAATTTTGCAAAAACAAGTTTATCCGCGATATTTTGTTTCAGCTGCAAGAGTGCGGACGGTTTTTCGCCTTGTTGAATCTTTGAACTTACCGCTGAACCGACTGATACACCCCAGTGGAAAATCTTCTGTTTTAACGACGACCCTGCCTGCACAGCACGTAAAACCCTATCATGCATTGTTTCGTACAAGCGCGGCACGCTGAGCATTACTGTCGGCGAGACCTCCTGCATATTCTGGGCAACTGTAAAAGTGCTTTCTGCATAAGCTATCTTTGCACCAGAGAACAACGGCACATAGTGTCCGCCAAGCCGTTCAAAGACATGAGATAACGGGAGGAAAGATAACAATACATCTGTTTCGTCAACATCAATAAGCGATTTACATGCCTTAAAATTTGATAAGAAATTTGCATGCGTGAGCATAACGCCTTTCGGGTTACCAGTTGTGCCAGAGGTATAGATAATCGTTGCTAGGTCGTCTTTATCCACGTCAATTTCTTCAGGAGCATCTGCTTCTTTACCACGATGGCAGATGCGTCCAAATTCTAAAACACCTTCAGGAGGTTTACTTTCAATCGAATCATAGACAATTATCTGTTCAAGTGATGGCACTTCATCGCGAATTGTGATCGCCTTTTCCAGCTGATCTTTAGTAGAGACACAGATTATTTTTGCACCGGAATCTTTGAGAATGTAACCAACCTGCGTTGCAGTTAGGGTTGAAAACATCGGCACGTTAATTGTGCCAGCTTTGAGTATGCCAAGGTCAGAGATTGCCCATTCCGGACGATTTTCCGATAAGATTGCCACCCTGTCCCCTTTTTGCACCCCCAACGCCCTTAAGCCTTTACTAAACGCTTCTACCGATTCGCCGAATTCGGTGTAAGAGATATCTTGATAGGTGCCGCCCTTCGGTTTATGTGCTAATGCGGGTTTATTGCCGTAGTTCTGAACTGATTGTTCAAACATAGATATCAGTGTCATATTCCGTCTCCCTGCTGTTTTTTGTGCTATTGTAACATACAGCTTAATGCAAGTCAAGTTAAACACTTAATGGCAGCAGAAGCATTCAGTTTTCAGTGAACAGAGATCCCGCAGCTCTACACGGGCGGGTTTCGCAAGTTCTACCCAACAGACGGGGACTATTTCCTTCAAATCGGGGTTAGGAACCCCTTCTCAAATTGAATGCCTCTGCCATGTAACTCTTATTTTTCTTGACTCATCCTTATAGAAACGTTATACTCACAAAGAAGCAATGCTTTCATGGGATTAAACTTACAGAAAGTAAATTTGGAGAGACAGTGAAAATTCCAAAAATCTTCATTATCGGAGAAAATTCACGAGCAGGAACTTATGTTCTGCGAATCCGACTTAAAAAAGATACCGAATTAAAATTTGGACGATTTAAGAGGGGTAAACTGATTTCACTCCCTGCTGGAGATTACACTTATGTAGGTTCCGCACTGTCGGAAAAAGGCGCAACTTCACTTGCACGTAGACTTGTACGACATGCAACACGAAGTGGAGATAAACCACCACACACTATTAGAGAAGAAATGTTAAAGCAATTTCGTGAATGCAGTTTGGGACCGCCCAACCCGTTACCCAAAAGCGGTAAAAAATTGTTCTGGAACATAGATTTTATGTTGGATTTAGAATTAGCGGAGATTACCAACGTTATTGCAATTCGTTCTCCTAAACGCTTAGAAAATACTATCGCAGAATTTTTAGAACACAATGCAGGGACACAGATAATAGAAAAAAGTTTAGGTGCGAATGATGCACCGCGCTATACCCATGTTTTACGCGTCAACGCGGATGATATATGGTGGGCATCCATTGCTAAAAATATGCAAGAAAACTACTTATAGTCCAACGGACAATTAATAGGACACTTCTGTACCGCAAACTGTATGAAGATTTAGAAAATATTTCGGTAATTTGGCGAGGTTAGGAAGAAATCAAGAAATCAACGGTATGAATGACATTTAGTCATTCCCCGGGTATGAATGCCATTTAGGCATTCCCCGCCTCGCCAGCGGGGAAGTACACTTGCCTCGTACGGATAAAAAATTACCGAATTAATAAATTAATCTTCATTTAGTTTGCGACTCATCGGAAACCCAAACTAACAGTTTGTGGGACAACTTCTATTGTCCGTTATATTTCCAAAATAGGTTTATCAGAGTGTTCCAATCATTTCAAAGTTCACTATAGAAAGGATACACTATGTCACAATCCCCTAATATCTTATTTTTACTCACCGATCAGCAACGTTTTGATTCATTGGGTTGCAACGGTGCTCCCATTTGCCAAACGCCTGCGGTGGATAATATTGCAGCAACCGGGATGCGTTTCACAAAAGCCTATACGCCGATAGCACTCTGTTCACCTGCACGCGGTTCATTACTTACAGGACTTTATCCGCACAATCATGGGCAACTCTCAAACATGGGGAATTTCAACGCGGTGTTCTCAGATCAGATCCTTGACAAACCTGCATATCCACAACTACTAAAAGCCGCCGGATATAACGTGGCGTGTGTTGGGAAATGGCATCTTGCTAAACAGGGCGATACAGAGTTCTGGGGTTATGACAAGTGGCACCCTTATAGCGAATGGCATCAATGGCTCCGAGAAGATGGGATTGATTTTAGGATTGACCGTGATGCTGTGCAACCCTTTGAGTGGGGTGGAGAGGCACCTTTCTATGGCAGACTTCCACTTGCCGCTGAGCGAACGATGGAGGCGTGGACATCCGATAAAACGATTGAATTAATCAACGGGTATACCAACTCTGAACAACCTTTTATGATTGCGGCTAATTTCTTCGGACCGCACTTCCCTTACGCTGTGCCAGAACCTTACGATACGATGTACGACCCAGATTCTGTTGAGCGTTGGGGCAACTTTGATGAACAGTTCATCAACAAACCGCTTATTCAACAGAAAGAGATGCTTCGCTGGAACGCCAGCCATTTGACGTGGCCCGACTGGCAGAAAGTCATCGCTGCGTATTGGGGTTTTTGCACCTTTATTGATGATCAAGTACAGCGAGTTATTGACTGTCTTGAGGCAAACGGTTTAGCAGAAAACACTATCATCATCTTTTCAACTGACCACGGAGACATGCTCGGTAGCCACCGACTTTTCAACAAAGGTTTTCACATGTACGAGGAGACACATCACATTCCACTTGTGGTCCGATGGTCTGGTATCACATCTCCTGGAACGACCTGTGATGAATTCGTAAACCTTGTTGATCTGATGCCAACATTTTTGGAAATCGGCAATGCATCAATGCCCGATAATCTCGATGGAAGATCCATTGTGCCACTTCTCAAAGGTGAAAAGGTAGCAGATTGGCCAGACGACGTTTTCGCTGAATTTCATGGATATGAATCGACACTTGCATCTGTGCGGATGGTGCGCACGGACTCTTGGAAATACGTCTACAATCCATATAGTGAAGACGAACTCTACGATATGCAAAGTGACCCGCATGAACTTCATAATCTCGCAACACATCTCGGATACAAACACGTACTCCGCCGCATGAAAGACCGTATGGTCAAGCGGTTACGCGAAACAAAAGATAATATCGTTATGGAAGGTGGATGGCAAAGTAATTCGTTTGATCTACTTGTGTCTGACAGAGAACGTTAGTTCTCAAAAACGCTTTAGACTTTTTCTGCAAACTCACAAAAACCATTGCCCTTTTTCGTGCAGCATGCCTAAACAATTGCCCCATTTGGTGCAAGATTCTGTATATTATGCTGTAAGAACGTTTATATTCAGTGCTTCTGAAGTTGGCACGCGAATTGCTCGTATATTTTCAAATAATACTTGTGAAATACCTTGGAGGTAAAGCAATGCGTATTAAAAAATTCATAGGAACATTTTTTATTTCTCTCGTGCTCCTTACAATTGCTGTGTTTATCGTTCAAACTCGTTTAACGAATCAAGAAGTACACACACTCAAAGATATTATTGATGTAGAAACATTTTCAGTACCAGATGCACCGAAAGCAAAGGTGCGCAAACCAATTGTCAAACATTTATTGAGTCCACCAAATGTACCGGTGCCAACGGTGGGTCCCCACGCTAACGTGCCTATATCAGATAATCCATCGTCCTTGGCTTATGTAGGGCCATCATCACAGTCGGCCGAAGCTACTGCTGACCTGGCGAACATCAACCTTGACAGTAGGGCAAACCTGCATCTTGACAGTAGGGCAAACCTGCGTGCGCCTGAACTCATAACATCTAAACGGCAGCGTTTACAAGTGAGGGGAGGTCGGAGTGCAGCACTTAGGTCTGTTAGTGAATCCATTACCCCTGCCAACGTTAAAGTGAGGTCCCTTGGGCAGAGCAGTTCGATAGGTGACGGGGTTTCCGTAAATCCACCAAATGGTGCTGCTTATGACGATGTTTTTTACAAAAACCATGGCACCAATCCATTTATAGATACAGAAGACGATAATTTTTCAACGTTTGGTATGGATGTAGATACTGCATCTTATTCTGTGATGCGCCGTTATCTAAGAGATGGACTCCTTCCGCCATCAGATGCAGTGCGCGTGGAAGAATTTGTAAACGCTTTTGATTACAACTATACGCCGCCAGCTGAAGATGCCTTTGCCGTTCATATTGAGGGCGCACCGTCAAAATTTGGAGAGGGGAAACGTCTTCAGTTATTGCGTATCGGTATTCAAGGTCGCGTCATTCCAGATAACAATCGCAAAGACTCAGTTTTGACTTTCGTAATTGATGTCTCCGGTTCAATGGAACGTGAGAATCGGTTGGACTTGGTAAAAAGAGCGCTATTCATTCTACTTAATCAACTCCGTCCTGGTGATAAGGTTGGGATTGTCGTTTACGGATCAAATGCACGTGTCGTGCTGCCGCATACCGGCATTGAGAACCGTGAATACATCTTTGAAACGATTAGTAATCTTGTCCCCGACGGCTCAACGAATGCCGAAGAAGGTCTCCGAATGGGATACAAACTCGCCCTTAAGAATTCAAAATCTGACTGCATCAATCGCGTGATTCTCTGTTCAGATGGCGTGGCAAATGTGGGACAAACTGGACCCGACGCAATCCTCAAAGAGATTAGCAATTATGTCAAGGAAGGTGTAACACTTACCACCGTTGGTTTCGGCATGGGCAACTACAACGATGTCCTTATGGAACAACTTGCCAATAAAGGCAACGGAAGTTACGCCTACGTCGATACGATCAAAGAGGCAAAGCGTGTTTTTGTGGAGAATCTGACAGGCACACTCCAAATGATTGCCAAAGATGCCAAAATTCAGGTTGAGTTTAATCCGAAGACAGTCAGTCGTTTTCGTCTGCTCGGTTATGAGAATAGAGCACTTGCGCATGAAGATTTCCGTAAAGACGATGTGGATGCAGGTGAAGTCGGTTCTGGACATAGCGTAACCGCTCTCTATGAGATTAAACTCCACGAAAATGCGGATGGTAAACTCGCTACCGTCTTTATCCGACATGAAGACCCTGACACGCAACGTGTTACTGAAGTTAAGGAGATGATCTCCACGAATCAACTGAAACAATCGTTTGCAGAGACATCTTCTGAATTCCAACTTGTCGCTGCTATAGCAGAATACGCTGAAATTCTTAAAGAGAGTTACTGGGCAAAAGAAGGGAGTTTAGCAGCTGTTCAAGAGACAATTGAGGGCGTTCTTCCGCATCTTCACGCAAAAACGCCGCAACACAAAGAGCGTCAAGAAGAACTGCTTAATCTTGTGCGAGAGGCACGCCGTTTAAAGTAGAATCGACAATTAAGTGGACACACGAAAAGCTTCCTTTATCCCGCCCCCCAACCACCCAATTCGCATGCCACACGCGCATGCGATGGCGGGGGGCTAAGAATAACAAGCGAGGGGAGATAAGACAGGTGCAAAAGTGTCCAAATAATTATGGGTTTTACTATAAATGTCTAAGAGTCAGTAAGTAACCTTTACCAAGGCACTATTCCAAACCCGTACCAGATAAATTCGGTAGACCAATTCACAAACCAGTAAACCCAAATTTTAAACATACGTTTTAAATAGTACGTAATGAAGTTTAAGAAAATAAATCGGTAATGTGGCGAGGTTAGGAAACCTCGCCAGCAGAGGCTTGCACATGACTTGTGTAGATGGGAAATTACCGAATTAATAAATTAATCTTCATATCGTACTATCAGAATCTATAAAACCCGTTGAAGTAAATTATTTACATATCTAAAAGGAGATTCCAAATGAAAAGATTGAATTTCCACGCAGCATTGTTAATCCTGTTTTTTACCGGATTTATCCAATTCGCGCATACGCAAGGCATTATTGTCACAAGCCAATCCCGCATTCCGCAAATTGAAACTCTCAGAATTGAAAAACATCATGTGAACGTCTCTATTGATAACCAACTTGCAACGACAAAAATTGACCAAATTTTCGCAAACCCGAACAACTTCCAATTGGAAGGCACATATCTTTTTCCACTTCCTGATGATGTAGCCGTTTCAGATTTTGTGCTATACATTGATGGGAAGCCGGTAAAGGGGGAACTGCTCGCAAAAGATAAGGCACGAGCTATTTACGAAGGCATTGTCCGTTCTATGCAAGACCCGGCACTTCTGGAATATATTGGAACTCGTGCTTTTCAGGCGCGCGTGTTTCCGATACCACCTAACGGTGAAAGGCGGATTCAACTTGAGTACTCACAAGTTATTCACGTAGATTCAGCACTTGCCAAATATACATACCCGCTACGAACCGACAAATATACCCATCAACCCGTAGGAAGTCTTGCTGTTTCAATTGATCTCAAGAGTAAACATGCGCTCAAAACCATCTATTCTCCCTCACATGAGGTGGCAGTCAACCGCAAGAGTGATCATCGCGCGAAAATCAGTTATGAAGGCACAAACGTCCACGTAAAACGTGATTTTGTATGCTACTATTCACTTTCAGACAAAGATTTTGGCATTGACCTGATTACCCATCGCGATAACACAGACGAAGATGGCTTTTTTATGCTCCTGATTTCACCCAAATATGAGGTAAAGAAGACAGAAGTTATTGAGAAAGATTTCATCTTCATTCTCGACCGTTCAGGGAGTATGAAAGGACCGAAAATAGAACAGGCAAAAGAGGCGCTCCGCTTTTGCGTGAACAGTCTAAACGATGGAGACCGTTTTAACCTCATTCTATTTAATACGGATGTTGAACCGTTCTCCGATACGCTTGTTTCAGTAAAAGCGGAACGTGAAAATGCACTCGCTTTTGTTGATGATATTGTTGGTAACGGCGGTACAAATATCAATGACGCATTACTCGCTGCCTTAGCTGATAAACCGGATCCGAAACGACCGCGCATCATTGTTTTCTTAACGGATGGAGAAGCAACCGTCGGCGAAACGGATACAACACGAATTCTCAAGAACATTACGGGTGAAAACAGTGATAAATCCCGTATCTTTGTGTTTGGCGTGGGTTACGATGTAAACGTCAATTTGCTTGATAAAATGGCAGGACAAAATGGTGGCACCCGTCAATATGTCAAACCGAAAGAGAATTTGGAAGTCGCTGTTTCCGCTTTCTTTACGAAGGTAAGTGAACCTATTCTCGTCAATTTGGCTTTGGAAATCCAGAACATCAAAACCAAAAATTTGTATCCGCAGAAACTACCGCATCTGTTTCGTGGTTCGCAATTGACTGTGCTTGGTAGGTATGCTGGGAATGGAAAAACGAAACTTGTCCTAAGCGGAGACATCAACGGCAAAAAGCACGAATTCTCTAACGCAGCAAAGTTTCCGAAACAGGAAGCGGATCATCAATTTTTACCGAAGCTGTGGGCACAACGTAAGGTTGCATATCTCGTTGATGAAATCAGACTCAACGGTGAAAACAAGGAATTGATTGATGAAATTACTCGCCTTAGTGAAAAATATGGAATTATGACTCCATATACCTCATTTCTTGTTACAGAAGATGAAGCACAGCGAAGACAATTGTCAAGGGCAGGAAGAGAGCGGTTAGCTCCACTTTCTGCGGTTCCTCAAACCTCTCAAGCCCGTGCCCCCAGTGTAAAAGATCAAGTTGAAGTGAGCGAAGCATTGCAAGCCCGTCAGACGCAAGAACAAGTAGCGGAAACGGCTATCACTGTTCAACAGGTCAAGAACAAGACTTTCCATCTTCGAGAAAAAGTTTGGGTGGATAGCACCCACAAACCTGAAACCAAAACAAAGAAAATTGAGTTTGGCAGCGATACTTATTTTGAGTTGCTTAAAAAAGAGCCGGAATTAACGAAATATCTTGCGATTGGCAAACATGTCATCGTTTGTCATAAGGGCACATGTTATGAGATTCATCCGCCTAAACAGCCGTAAGTCAAATCCATAACCCGTTTCATTATAGTTCAATCCACAATTATCTGGACATTGGCGAGGTTAGGAAACCTCGCCAGCAGTGGGATGTTAGGAAACCTTGCCAGCAGTGGGATGTTAGGAAACCTTGCCAGCAGTGGGAGGTTAGGAAGAAATCAACGGTATGAATGCCATTTAGGCATTCCCCGCCTCGCCAGCAGTGGGATGTTAGGAAACCTCGCCAAATTACCGAAATATTTACTTAATCTTCATTTAGGCATTCCCCGCCTCGCCGGCAGTGGGGGGTAGGTTGTCCATTTGAAGTGCTCACGTATTTTAGATTGGTCTATAAACACGTTTAATAGTGTAAATGTTAATTAAGGTTGTCTTTTGATTCAACGAAATAGAGCAGGTGGATTTTTGGTACGTAAATCCGTTTTCACGGATACATTCGAAAAATCCATCTGCATTTTTTCTATTCGGTTCAGAAAAGATGGCGGTCCCGTTATCACTCAGCAAGTTCTGAAGTAACCCCAAAATCGGTTGCCAATTCTGTTCCTCATATATTACATCAGAGGCGAGAATAACATCAAATTTGCGGTGAAAGCACGGCGCGCTCCAATCCATCTGGACAAAAGTAGCCGAATCAACGCTGTTTAATTCTGCATTGTGTTTTGCAAACAGCAGTGCATCATGCTCAAAATCGGTAAAAACAACATTTGCACCTGCTTGAGATGCGGCAATCCCCGCCAACCCAAAACCGCATCCGATTTCTAAAATATGTTGATCAGTGAACGCTTCCCGCTTCTCAGAGACGTGGCGCGCTAAAGCGATAGCAGACTCCCACAGATAAATCCAATAGGGTAAAAAGAACCGTCCTTCACTATCCTCTCTGCTCAATTCATCTAAAAAACGGTCAGGATTGTCTACAAGCGTGAGCTGAATTGCGCTATCTTCCAACTGGATTGTCGTGTGCGTGATTGGGTAATTTTTTATTTCACTTTTCATCTGTTCATCTTTTCACAAGTGCCATAGGCGTTTTCAGGTTTCACTTTCAAGACTTTACCCCCCGCAAGCGGGGGGCTAAGAATAGCCTGCGTAGGGCTAAGATGGGTTCTTCGAAAATCCTTCCCCCCGCCATCGCATGCGCTTGTGGCATGCGAATTGGGAGGATAAAGGGGGGTTCTTCTGCCTGCGGGGGGCTAAGAATAGCAAGCGAGGGAATGCGTAAGTCCTATCTGTTTTATTGTTCATTTCCGTTCTCCCCAACCTACGGGATTTACTGTTACCTTAATATATATAGGACTTACGCAATGTATTGAAAAGTCCTGTACCTTTAAGCCCGTATTCAACATTATATACTACGTGAGTCCCTTTCTGCCCAAAAAAACACCGATTTCTGACCAAAAATGCAAAAAGTGCAGAATTTTCGTAAAAGATGTAAAATTCTTGTAATTTAATTTGACTTAATAACGTAATATAGTATACAATGTGTGTTATAATTGAATTTTAAGGCATGAATTTCGCTAAAAAGTGCAAAGAATTTTCGTAAAAGATGTAAAATTCTTGTAATTTAATTTGACTTATAACGTAATATAGTATATAATATGTCTTGTCCTTCTTTGAAAGATATGTTATAATAAAAATAAAGTGAAAATTTAATTTGACTTAGATTAAATTTAATACTATAATTAATATGTGTTCAATATTAAGGCTTCAAGTAACGGAGTAGAGAGCGAAAACTTAAATCAGAAATAAACGAATATATTCCACGATGAAGTCCTATTTAGACTGTTTATTTATATGTGAGGCAATTAAACTAAAATTTAATTTGACATCATATTAATTTAAATGTATAATTAATCCATTGACAAAGTGCAGACGTTGTGATAATCTGCACTGGACAATGTAGATTGAGAGGTCTTATAGATTGAACCGAAGCAAAATTATGCCTAAAAAGCACGGCTTCGTTAGTCAAAATGTAAGAAAAAACAATTGGTAGCTACGAACGTGGGTTGAGAACCGCACCTACTTGTAGTTGTGATAGCAAAACGGGTGTGGCACCAATTCACTATGTAAACAGGTCTTTCCTGTTTTAACGTAATTTGAAATTGGAAAATTAGATTAACAGGATTTAATTCCCTGAATCTTTAACTTGAATTTAACAATTTTATAAGGAGTTTTATAATGTTATTGTCAAATAAATTGACATTTTGTATAACAGTTTTTATTTTGCTGGCGTTTGCTATAGTGCCAGTGATGGCGCACCAACCGCCTTCGGGTCAGACTTTTGCTGAATCCCACGATGGTGTGCGAAATTCCGATACGCAAGATGCTGCGGAATTTGCCGCTGAGACTGGTCATAGGCACCATGCAACCGTGCCAACGGTATCTTCTATTACAGCAGAAGATATAACAGGTGCTGTCACCGCTGGTGGTACATTAGTCAGTAGTGTTGATGGCAGAGATATAGCGCTTGTGAGCGATGCAGATGGGGCTGATGACGCACGCGTAGTTATTCCTCTTGCTGGTGGCGATGCTACCGCTAATCCAGTAGTTCTTGACTCGCTTGCAGCGGGTGAATTTGTATTGAAGATCACGTTTAATGAGGATGTGTATACTTCTGCTGGAGCTGATGCTAATACTGCCCCCGCCCTTGCTGCTGGTGATCTTGAGGCAGCTGATATTACACTTATAGCAGCAGCAGCAGACAATCCGAATCTGAATATTGGAATTGGAACGACTGGTACTAACTTTTCAATTACTACTGTGGCACGCGTAGATACTACCCCAGATGATACAGCCGATAACCCAGCGAGTTTATCTAAAAGAGAATTTCTGGTAACGGTTGCGGTGTCAGCCGGTTTTACGTCGGCTCAAACCCCTGTATCTATTTGGATAAACGTGGCTGCTGATCAAGTATTTTCCCCAACGCTACTTATCAATGGTGACCATGTGCAAGGTCGTGGAAACGCAGAATACCGGACTCCGGGAACAGAACCGTTCTCCTTGGATGGTTATGAGGCACCGCCTCCTCCAGGTCCAACACCTCGAGAAGAAGATGCACCAACGGTTGAGATAGTAGCTCCCGCACGAGTCACTACACCAGGTTCTACAGCGAATTTAAGCTTTACGCTAACGTTTAACGAAGCGATTGTTAGCCTTGTTCAAGGCGATCTTACGATTACTGGTGGAACTTTCGTTTCAGCAACGGCAAACACCGCTAGAACCGTTTGGACTGTAGCTGTTGATCCGGCTGGTGATCCCGCCAACACCGAGGTTACGGTAACGCTTAATGATCAATCTGTATCGGATGAGAGTGGAAACCGGTATACGGCTCCAACTGCAGGTCCGGATAGTGCAAGATATGATACCGTGAACCCGACAGTACACCCAACCGCTACAGGTACTATAGATGCAAATGGAGCAGGAACACTTAACATCACTTTTAGTGAAGCATTAGGTTCTGGTGCTGGCGGTTTCATGAATGCGGATATTGATAGAACGAATAGTAATGTATTGTTAACCAACACCGAACCTACTACGGCTGCAACACAGCCTACAGATGGCACGCAGGTCTGGGATTTGATGGTTACAAACGTGACTGGGTCACAAGCTATAGTTGTTATTAAAGCAGGTTCAGTTATGGATGCGGCTAATAATCCACTGTTGCGGGATACGATTGTAACGTGGACACGTCCTGCACCGCCTGCTGATGAGACAGATGACCCGGTTGTTACGATCGCACTTGCGGGCGGTATGACTTACATCGATTCTGTGAGTGGTGGTAATGTCATGATCACAGCAACTGACAATGTCGGTGTGACAAACCAAGTAGAGGCTGGTGAAATTACTGTTACACGCGGTGCCAAAGGTGCTTTTGCTAACAATATGCTCATGGTTACACCGCACGTTGCTCAGACAACAGTAGAAGTGAGTGTAGCGGCTGATGCAGCGATGGATGCCGCTGGAAACGGCAGTGCTGCTGTTTCAATGACATTCAATGTCGGTCCAATCTTCACAGTGCCCGCTGGTGCTGGTAGAGAAAATCCCGGTTATTTAGTTATTACTAAAACGACTGACAGTCCGACGCATACGTATCTTTCAGATCAACCCACACTTCATAGGACTCCGCTTGACCAGAGTCCACCAACACCTGCGCCTAATCTTACTGTAGGAGTATGGAGCAATATGCCAGATTTAGAACGGCTCTTTAACACGACTTCTGGTAACGGTGGTACACTAAACATCAAAGCGGCAGGCACACATCCCACTGAGGGCACTGGCTCTGGGACTGGTGATGTCAGAATAACTGAAGTGATGTGGGCGATTGATGAATTCAAACGCGGTGGTGTCAATGATGCGCAAGCCGCTGAACAGTGGATTGAGGTAGAAAACGCGAATGCACACCCAGTGCATATCATTATTTATGCCAGAACTGGTAGAGATTCTGCTATAAATACCGCTGATGGACATATAGACAGAGTCGGTAACGCCTATAACGGTGGTCCTGGAAGTGCACCTTGGCCAGTCCCAGGGAGTAATGGTAATAGTTATACAGGTGTAGATTTTGTCTCTATGTGGAGAAGACACCATAAAGATAACAATAAGAACCATTACGAGAATGGTACAGGGAGCGGCAATTGGCGTGCTTCAACTACCATTTATCTGACATCTGCCACAGCAAATGATAACGATGGTGCGCTCTATAACCATGTAGGCACACCCGGCCGTCTCCAAAGTGTAAAACTGCCGCTACCGAGCACAAAAGCTGGTGTAACAAATGTTCCCTCCAGTCCATTTATCATTAACGAAGTCGCCAACCGCGACAACGCGAATGCTAAATATGAATGGATTGAGATTAAAAATGTGACAGGTAGCGAACAGAATTTACGTAACTACATTCTCTCAAAGGTAACAGCTGTAGGGACAGACGATGTTCTGATTCATCTTCCCAATAACGATAACACGAAAGTTCCAGCTGGCGGCGTTATCTTGTTACTTGCCTCTGATCCGAGACATGATGATGATCATCCAATCGCACCTGGTTATAATGTTGATGTCAATCGCAATGATCAAGTGGATGGCCTGGGACTCATTGTGGAAGGTAGTAATCGTCAGCCACCGAGACAGAAAGTAGTTGACTTCCGAGGTGGTGGTTTGCCTGATGATGGTGCTTTCATACTGCTCCTGCGCAGACCGGATCATCCTACCAATGGTGACCACGCTGAACGCGGTGAAGCAGATATTGACAAAATTGTTGATATTGCTGGGCACCATGAAGGATTGAGTAAATCCAACTATCCAGCAACAACCCCGACAGGGCTCAATAATACCACTTTATGGCCGTTGGTCAATTACAACGGTGATATGAGACCGAATCGTGGACATGGTGACTGGAATCATAGACGTCACAACCGTTTTGAGGCAAATCGGGTTCGTTATCGTCAACACCAAATTACAAAGGCGCTACCTGGTAAAGATGGCGCGTCTAATAATCGTGGCGGTACTGGTTTCACACACAAGAATAGAGGCGTTGAACACTACGCTTTCCGTGATACAGAGTATACCGGTCTCGGTTATAGACGCACAGCGAGAGCAAATGTCGGTTATCACAACGGAACACCCGGATACGACGGTAATCGCGTTGGCAATACAGGTGTTGTCAAAGCCACTGCTGATACTGCTGACGTGACCATCAGCGAAATCATGACTTCCACAGGGCCTAATGCTGATAGAGCTGTCTATCCGCAATGGATTGAACTCTACAACAGTTCGCCTACCAACGCGGTTAGTCTGAAAAATTGGAAACTGCAGTTTGAAATGCTTGACGCTGAAGGCAATCCGATGGATAGCTTGATGAACCTTGATTTAAATAGGGGACGTGTGAAAACTATCCCACCGCAACAGACGATGCTGATTGTGGCAAGCCGTTCACAAGCGAATAGTGATTCCAGAGCGGGCACGGATGTCTTTAACGATAATCGTGTCTTTAATGTCCAGCGAGATGTCGGTTTAGGCAAATTCGGTGCAAACACACGTTATATGTTCTTTAATCCGAAAGCATTCTCTATCGCGCTCTTGGACAAAGACAATAAAGTTGTTGACCGGATCGGTAACCTTGACGGTGATGCCCGAACCAGTGATACAAATGATTGGGATTTCCCCGCTGGTGTCGCTGCTGACGGTAACCGCACATCTTTCATCCGTGTCTATGATGATGCTGATGGCCGCGCCGGTGCTCCAGGTGTCGCACGCGCTGGTGTGAACGAAACAGAAAGTAATGTCATGCCTATCTTTGGAATGGGCGACAAGAAGATGAAAGATAAGGGCATTGATGCCAAGTATAGTTGGATACCCGCTGTAAATACCCAAAGGGAATTCAAGATCACTATCAAGTCTACCTGGTATGGTAATGAAGATGATTACGGCACACCGAACAACCGTCCGGGTATGGTGTTACCGGTTGAGTTGTCCTTCTTCCGTCCGACACTTGAAGATGGCGTAGTAACTATCCGTTGGACCACTGAATCCGAACTTGACAACGCTGGATTTAATATCCTCCGTAGTGAAACTCGGAACGGTGAGTACAAGCAGGTCAACGCTGAAATGATCCAAGGTGCTGGCACCACAGGTGAACGCAGCTCCTATAAATGGGTTGATCAGACTGCTAAACCGGGCGTTGTCTACTACTATCAGATTGAAGATGTATCCTTTGCTGGTGAACGCCAAGCACTTGCTATAACCAAGTTGAAAGGCTTAATCTCAGCGGATAACAAACTTACGACAACGTGGAGTGAGCTAAAACAAGCTTCACAATAAGGTTAAATTCAGGGATATTTAACCAATTTCTCCTCACGATAAGGATGCTGCAGATTCTTATTGAAGGAAAATCTAACTAAACAATTCCCATTTAGGAAGTTGCTGTAACTTTCCGGCACAGCAACTTCCAAGTGTGGAATGTGTAGCTAACCTAACCAAAAGTAAAGTAGGGACATTGCTTGCAATGTCCCTACTTTATTGTTTTATCCCTCTTCCCAATGCTGCTGGCGAGGTTTCCTAACCTCGCCCTCTTCCCAAATCTCCCCCGCTGGCGAGGTTTTCTACCCGCCCTACAAATCTCCCCCGCTGGCGAGGTTTCCGAACCTCGCCCTCTTCCCAAATCTCCTCCGCTGGCGAGGTTTCCGAACCTCGCCTTTATCCCAATGCCGCTGGCGAGGTTTCCGAACCTCGCCACTTATTGAACCCCCGTTTTAACAGGACAACAATTTTTTTTTTTTTTAAAGTCAAGCAGAAAAGAAATGCGTTGCCCTTGGATAAAGGCGAGGTTAGGAAACCTCGCCAGCACCAGGGATCAGCGAGGGGTGCCCTTGGATAAAGGCGAGGTTAGGAAACCTCGCCAGCACCAGGGATCAGCGAGGGGTGCCCTTGTGTAAAGGCGAGGTTAGGAAACCTCGCCAGCAGCGATACAAATCTCCCCCGCTTGCGATGTTTCCGAACTCGCCCTACAAATTTCCCCCCGCTTGCGATGTTTCCGAACCTCGCCACTTATTGAACCCCCGTTTTAACAGGACAACAATTTTTTTTTTTTAAAGTCAAGCAGAAAAGAAATGCGTTGCCCTTGGATAAAGGCGAGGTTAGGAAACCTCGCCAGCAGCGATACAAATCTCCCTCGCTGGCGAGGTTTCCGAACCTCGCCCTATTCCCAATGCTGCTGGCGAGGTTTCACTTTGCTCTACCCGCCCTACAAATCTCCTCCGCTGGCGATGTTTCCGAACCTCGCCCTATTCCCAATGCTGCTGGCGAGGTTTCCGAACTCACTCTCTTCCCAATGCCGCTGGCGAGGTTTCCTAACCTCGCCATATTACAATGTATTAATAATTACGCACACGCCCCCTAAAACGCGTAACCCATTTACGAACCTAAACGTTTTTAAAATTAAACGTATAGCGTTTTTTCCTCAAAAAAACTTGACTTAATCACAAGATATATGTTAAAATTTGACGCATAAGTTTAACGCGAAAACAAGGACTTATACGGTAATCTGTACATTCGTATTTATTGTAGGGAGTGGAAGTCTGTACCTACATATTTCTCTATTTAAGTTGGTGGGCAGACTTCAGGGCAACGTCGCGAAGGAGACAGGCGAGGATGCCTATAAAAGCGCGCCGATACACTAAAGAAAGACATGAACAGAACTGCCACGGCACATCCCGTGGCGAATGAATATAATGGATAGTCCAGTCTAAACTTGTGGATATAAGCAATAGTCGGGAATCGGAGTTCCCTCCTACCATAGACAAGATTTTTGTAGGAGCGATCTCCGAATCGCGACCTATAATATAAAGATGGACACTCCAAGAGAATAATAGCAGCGAGGCACGCGTGCGGGTTTCCCCACGAAGCCCGCGCTGAAAACGCTATAAGATTTGCAGGGCAAGGCCGCTGTGCCTCCGCCATGCAAAACGCTTAAAAAAATTTTTAAATGAGGTATATTTTTCATGAATAAGACATTTTTCACACAAAAGCTCGGCCTCGGCATGCTAATAGCATTTGTATTGGCGTTTGGTGTGCAGAGCGTGGCGGACGCGGCGTTGACTGCAAGAAAAAGCAGAGGTGATTTAGAAGTCAAGCCTTTGGTTACGAACCAAACGTTTGAGTTCTCTTTTTCTATAAGCGGCGTTCCGGGAAGCAGAACTACTGGTGATGGTGATCGAGAAAGCATAGTGATAGCTGCAACTGGCGGAACTATTGATGAAGTAAGAATGAATAGCACACCGTACGCAGATACAGATGCGTCTTTCACGCTGACAGAAAGACATGGTACAGAGACAGCTGGTGATGGTGACCTTACCAACGGTACTGTAACCGTAAAGGTTGATCCTGCAAATACCGTCGGAAGTATTACAGTTACGGTAACCGATCAAGCATCTACTGCGGGTTTTGACCCACTAACATTCACGGCTTACGCTGTACGACTGCCTGCAAACGTTCAAAGTCTCAGGTTTGCCGCAACCACTACAAATCCTGAGGTAAACCCTACAACCAAAATAGTCTATCCATCATTCGATCCGGCTAACCCCATATATGATGAGAATGTTTTGGTCACGTTAGGTCAAATCGGTGTAGCAGGTGCGGGTGCTTCGTCGTATGCATTTGTTGATTTTGAAGTTATTGAGGGCCCCGGATCTGTTTATCAAGATCTGAACGATGATTCAGAACCTGACCCCCGTGAAAACAGAAATTCAAAAACCACCAGGACATTAACTCGTAATTATGATGGTAACACTGCTGATGCCAATATAGCAAGGGTGAGGTTGCGGTTGAACGGCGGCACTAACAAAATTCGGGCAACAATTACAGGTACAGTACCACCTCAAACGTACGAGGTTACTTATCTCTATCAAGGTACGGGAACAACGCCGACCCCACCACAGCCACCAGGAGGACCACCCCTTACCGTGAGCGCACCTGCCAACGCCACTGGCGGTGATATGATTGATGTTACAGCGACTGTCCCTAATTACGCCGGCCAAACAGTCATTGTGGCATTCAGCAGTAATCGAGGCGGCGGTAATTTTACACAAACCCCTATACCGGTGGATTCAAATGGTGTTGCAAGAACACGGTACACGTTACCGATCGATGCCGGGCCGCTAACCATCACCGCAAACGCGACCGGCTATACAGCAGGTACAGCGAATGTTCAGGTCGCGTCAGGGCTCTCAACCCTTGTAGTGCTTACACCACGACCCATCAATGCAAGGCCGGGTGAAGACATAAACATAAATGTTCGAGCAGAAAACCCTGGCGTCCAGATTACGCTCAGTGGTACAGGTTTTACGACTGTCGGAGGTACAACAGATAACAACCGTTCTGTGACTATATCTGTTGAGATGCCGAGTACTGCCGCCATTTATCGACTCTATGCAAATGCTACTGGATATGAACGTGAGCTTATCGTAATAAATGTTTCAGGTACTGCCACGCCTACGAATGCCCCAGTGCGTTTAACGATCCCCAGCGGGACAAATCGGGTACAAACCGTGCCTATCGGGAGTAGTGCTACATTGCGGGTTCTCGTAACAAATACAAGGACGAGTAGCCCGCAATCGGGTGTGGCAGTCACGTTCCGCGATAGCAGTGGGAATGACCTTCCTTCAGGCACAGTAAACACCGGTTCTACCGGTCAAGCCACCTATGCACTGGCTGTAACTTCAACGGCAAGACGGTTGATAAGTGTGGTCATTACGGATACTACCGTTGACACAAGCGGCGCAACGGCTGTAACCTTTGAAATTACGGGAGAAGTGCCACAGCCAACACAATCCGCTCAACTCGCAATTATTCGACCCCGTGACAATCTCAATCAAATATTGACCCGTGCTGGTCCGGGGGCATCGTATCCGTTGACAATTCTGTTTACTAATCAAAATAATACGCCGGCTGTCAATCGGGTTGTTACCCTTACCGTCACGAACGCTGCGCAGGCGATTGTCTCAACCACTACGTTAATAACGGATATCAATGGCAGAGCAGAAACAACGGATACGTTCAACCTACCGACTGCCCCTGGTACGTATACTATTAGAGCTGCATCTGGTGCCGAATTCCGAGAGGTTGCGGTTACAGTCGTGGCGATTAGGCTCTTGAAAGATGCCAACGATAGCGTTTCCGGTGATAACCAGGAAGGCGATCGCGGGGAAGTGCTGAGTGATCCGTTTCTCCTCAAAGTCGTTCAGGCTACCAGTACTGCAACAGCTGTGCAAGGTGTTCCGGTGACATTTACAGTCGTAGATGGTGACGGTGAACTTTCTACCTCCAGCAATGCCACAAGTGGTAGTGCTTCATTGACAGTTCGAAGCGATGCGAACGGTGAAGTGCGTGCGTACCTTGTCTTAGGCGAAGACGATGAAGATAATAGGGTTCGCGCAAGCGTTGGGATCACTACTGTGACAGATGTGTTCTTTGACGCTACCGGTGCGCTTGTTCCCGGTGACCTTGAAATCGTCTCCGGTAATAATCAGCGCGGTACACCGGACCGTTATACCGATCCGATGGTCGTTCGGGTTACAGATGAGAACGGCAGAGATCTGCAAGGCGCAACCGTGACGTTCAGTTTGAGGGGCCCCGGTGGAACTTTGACACCCCGTAGTGCAACGACAGACCGCAACGGTGAAGCGGAGGCAGAATTATTGCCACGAGATGCCGGTACCTACTTCGTTACTGCAAGTGTTACAGGCGTGCCATCTGTTCGCTTTACTATTACAGTTGGCGAATTAGCGGATTCCATAGAAATCGTTTCCGGTGATAACCAGAGTGGTGAACCCGGAACCGAACTTGACGATCCGCTTGTTGTGGAAGTGCTTGACGAAGATGACGATCCTGTTTCAGGCGTTACCGTAACGTTTAGCGTAACAGCAGGTGGCGGTAGCCTTTCGGATACATCGGTTACGACGAATTCCAGTGGACGCGCACAAACGGACCTCACCCTCGGTGATGATCCGGGTCGGAACACGGTCCGTGCAAGTGTCTCAGGCGTTTCAGGCCGTGTTACTTTCACTGCTACAGCGGAAGACCCCGCACCGCCAGAACCCGATATCCGTCTGCCTGCCGGACAGCGAGCCGATACATATTGGATAAACACGGACAGCGGCACGCTCCACCGCCTCGTTGGCAACAGCGTGGAAGACGTTGCTCCCAATAATGCCCAAGATGTGGTCAGTCTCGTTGCTACAGAAAATAGACTCTACTGGGTTGAGAAGACGAGCAGTAATAGCGGCAGAATTAGACGTTCTAACCTGAATGGCAATAGCATTCAGCTGATTCGGAGCCTCACAACTGCCCCTGCGGGTATCGCGATTGACACCGTCAACGGTAAGCTTTACGTAACGACCGAACGGGGTAAAATCCAGCAAATCAACGTAGACGGTTCTCAATATGAACCGAACCTACTCGTCGGTTTGGACACCCCGGGAGACATTGCGGTTGACACTGGTTCCGGTAAAATGTTCTGGATAACGGAGAGCGGAACCGTGCATTACGCCAACGTTGATGGTTCAGGTGAGACCCAATTCGCCAGTGGCTATAACATGTTGGGAAGCATCGCTGTCGGTGCTGGTAAAGTGTTCTGGACAGAGGAAACCACCGGCTCAGCCGGTAAAATCCACACTGCCGACCTTGATGGCAGTAATGTTACTGAACTCTTGTCAGTAAACGCTGCACCGCACGGCATTTCCGTCGACTCGGCTGGGAAAAAGCTGTATTGGACGAACAGCCGCGGCAAAATCATGCAGAGCAACCTCAAAGGTAAGTCTCCCAAGGCTGTCGTTTCAAACTTGGTTTCACTGGGAGATATCTCAGTGCCAGCGGGCACAACGCCGACACGGCCACCGGGAACCTTCTCCAAATACGATGTTAACAAGGATGGCGTGGTTGATAACACCGATGCAGCCTTAGTAGCAGATGCGCTTGGGGAAAGCCCACCGAGTAATGCAAGACTCGATGTCAACGATGATGGACGTGTCAATTTCCTTGACCTGCTCCTTGTGTTTGACAACCGTGATGATGTCAACGCTGCCCCAGCAGTCGCAGTTGCCAAGCTGCCAAAGGTGTCACGTGAAGAAGTTCAGAAGCAAATTAATCTATTAATTGCTTCCAACAACGAATCGCTTACGGCACAGCAGACGCTGGCATATCTGCAGAGCCTGTTAGAAGTTGTAACACCCGGAAAGACCCGTCTGCTTGCGAACTATCCGAACCCGTTCAATCCGGAGACATGGATACCGTATCAGTTAGCAACGGATTCTCATGTGCAGATTACGATTTACAACGCAGCTGGAAACTTGGTGCGCACCTTAACGCTTGGGCATCAGGCGGAAGGCTACTACACAGACCGGAGCCGTGCAGCCTATTGGGATGGACGCAATGCTACCGGTGAACGTGTGGCAAGTGGTGTGTATTTCTACGTACTCACCGCAGATCAGTTCTCTGCTACGCGCAAAATGTTGATCCTGAAATAGGATTGTCCCTTTGCGCTTCAAACATTCAACGATAGGCGAGGTTTCCTAACCTCGCCTATTCCTATTCACAATGTCTAATTAATTGAGGACTTACGTATTCCCCTCGCTTGCGGGGGGGGGGGCGGGATAACGGGGGCAGTCTTGAAAATGACAAAAAAGGGATACTTGAATTTGCGTCTATCCTATTGTTCTTAGTTGGTCCAATTAATAATGAGTCCGATAAGAGTTCCAATACCAACAACAATACTAATACCGATAGCGAGGTTCGCGCGGTGCGTAGACGAAGACTCAGACCGCCCTTCCATTTTTCCTTTTATCCAACTGACATCCTGCTCAAGTGAACCGAGGCGGCCATCAAAGCGCTCAAGGCGATCATGCACGCGCTCAAGGCGATCATCTACGCGCTCCATCCACTTTAAGACGAGGTTTTGAAATTCTTGATTATCCATGTGTGACTCCTTAGTATGAGAAGACTAAACCAAACTTCATTAAGATTTTAACACAATTCCACAGAAATGTCAAATTCTTCCTGTACCGCAAACTGTTAGTTTGCGTTCTTATTGTAAAGCAAGCTGTTAGCTTGCTATGCTACAGATTTGGCAGGCAAAGAGAACAGTATCATGGCTTCACTCAAAATAGACTTTGACAAAGGCACCCTTATCCTACAGAATGTCCCAGAGGCACTCCAATCGCAGATGCCAGACATCCGTTGGGACGAGCGTACTCTGACCTTCCGTGCGCCCGCCTACCGCTATCGCCATATTATCTCGCAGCTGCGCACACACGACATTCCATACACGGATACAGCGAGACAATTCACCGTCAAATCTTTTACCAACCAAAAAACCGTATCGCCTTACCCTTATCAATCTGAAGCAATTGATGCTTGGCACGCCAACAACAAGCGAGGCGTTATTAGCCTTCCGACAGGTGCAGGCAAAACCTTCATCGCGGTGCTGCTTATCGCGGATACGCAACGCCCAACGCTTGTGCATGTGCCAACAATTGATTTGATGCACCAGTGGTACGAAGTGCTAAAAGAACATTTTGGAGAGGAGGTTGGGCTTTACGGCGGCGGGCAACATGAATTGTGTGAGCTCACCGTGACAACGTATCAATCCGCTGTGATGCATGCCCCTCACTACGGCAATCGGTTCGGGTTCGCCATTTTTGACGAATGCCATCACCTGCCAGGAGACCAATATCAATACGCAGCGATCAGTAGCATTGCACCTTTCCGTCTGGGGTTGACAGCTACCCCCGAACGCGTTGATGGAAAAGAGAGCAGACTCTATGCGCTCGTCGGTGAATGTTGCTATGAAGCGCAGGTGCAGGAACTTTCTGGGAAAACGCTCTCCGAATACCGCGTCGTCACGATTGCAGTTGATATGGAAGATAGGGAACGGGTTCAGTATGAGGCAGCGCGCCGCACCTACTTGAACTTCCTGAAGAAAGCACAAATCAATATGGGAATGTCTCGCGGATGGCAAACGTTTCTATGGAAATCCTCACAATCCGAAGAGGGACGGACTGCTTTCAAAGCATACCTCACACAGAAGCAGCTCAGCTTCGCCTCCGCTGCAAAACAGGAGTGGGTGTGGAAACTGATTCAACGGCATCGTGGTGATCGTATCCTCATCTTTACACAAGATAATGACACGGCATATCAAATAGGCACGCGTTTCTTTCTGCCGGTGCTAACACATCAAACCAAACTGAAAGAGCGGAATGCCTTTTTGAACGGATTTCGTGACGGCACATTTTCTGTCCTTGTCACCTCCAAAGTGCTAAATGAAGGCGTGGATGTGCCTGAGGCGAATGTCGCTATTATCGTCTCAGGGAGCGGCAGTGTGCGGGAGCATGTGCAGCGGTTAGGGCGTATCCTCCGCAAACGGGAAGGCAAACAAGCAGTGCTTTACGAACTTATTTCTAAACAGACCAGCGAACAGTTTGTTAACAAGCGGCGAAGACAACACCACGCATACCAAAAATCAAAGTAATACCAAGCAGGGGTGCCGCCGTTGCTGGTGAGGTTTCCTAACCTTGCCAGCAACGTGAACGCGGCACACTCGCCTCTTTTAGAAATGGTATAATATGCACAATCTTGTGCCATCAAATTATCATGCTTACCAAAGACCTGCTCCGCTACAAAATTCAGAACGGACAAATCTACCCTCAATTTGTAAAACCGACTGATAGCCAATTGTTGGCAATTGCTGAACAATTAATCAATGTTTTCGAGGAATCAATAGACACGCCGCGCGCAACGCTATTAGAGGCAAGTAAACATGTTATTGATAGCACACCGGGAACACCTTTAATCAAACGTGGTCTTGAAAAACTACTGTTAGATAGAACCGAGTTTGACACTGCACCTAACGAAGAACTGATCACATTTCGGCAAAAACTTTTCACAGAAACGAGTCGTTTGCTTTCACAAGAACATTTTTTGAATTATGCAGACTATCAGCAGAAAGTCGAACAGATAGCAGGAAACGAAGGGCAATTAAAGGAAACAGCGTTAGGTGATAGACTCTACGCCGATCTGCCGAGTTGCCAACCGATTTTATCTTTCAAAACACTTTCTGCTGAACACCTCCTTCACCGCTACAACACCGCGCAGGTACAAGGATTGCTCCTCCATTGTAATTCCCTCACCTTAAATCTCACCGATTCCATGACAGCCGAATTGCGTCAATTGTTCAAATATCTTAGATTTAACCAACTCCTCACCACGATTCGGAAAGAGAGGATAGAAAACGAGGATCTGTTTCAGATTACAGTAGACGGGCCGCTTAACCTATTTTACAAAACGAAGCGCTACGGCATGAACCTCGCAAACTTCTTCGTCGCCGTGTTGCATCAACCGAAATGGGAACTCACTGCACATGTTCAATTTAGAAATAAAAACCGTTCTCGGTTATATCTCAATGAATCGTGCGGGATAAAACCGATTTCACAACAATTTCTTGCCTATATTCCTGAAGATATTCAACTTTTTCAGGAGATGCTGCACAACAAAACAGATGAGTGGCAGATTCATCCCGGCAGCCAGTTTCTACCTTTACCGGGAGATTTCTACTGCTTTCCAGATTACCAATTGATTCATACCAGCGGTGTGGAAGTAGCAATTGAGTTATTCCATCCGTGGCACCAAGGACATCTTCTTGCGCGCCTCAACACACTTGCCGAACAGACTGATGTCCGTCTTATCCTTGGTGTTTCAAAGGAATTAGAGAAAAAGTCGATAATCGCAGAGGCGTTGGAAGCATCCGCGTATTTCTCACAGTTCGGTTTTACCTTCCGCGATGTGCCAACAATGGGGGCATTGCTCCCTATTCTGAACTCACTTGTTGGCATTGACCGTTAAGCAGACACAGAATCTGATTTGAAACAGCTGCAATCGGTCTTGATTAACACCCTGGATTCTGGTACAATAACCCAAGCTGCTACCTTGTCTCACAAACTCAGGACTTACGCATTCCCCTCGCTTGCGGGGGGATAAAGCCTTGAAAATGACAAAAAACAGGGTTAAAATCCGTGAAAGGGCAAAATTCTAAACAGGGATACTTGAATTTGCGTAAGTCCTGAAACTGTTAGTTTGTGCATATTAGTCGGCAAACTGTACGCGAACAATGCCGATGATCAGGAGAGAGTATGAGATATTTTGAAACCCGAGGCCCCGTCAATCCGCAGAAGAGCTATGTCGTTTCACGATCAGAAGAGACAGCTGATTTTATCGACCGCATCAAAAATGGCAGATATATTGTCCTCTTCGCACCCCGCCAAACAGGCAAAACTACCTTTTTCCGGCACGCTCTTGACGCTCTCTCAACAGAAGCCCCAAACTACTTCCCAATTCAATTGAATTTTGACACGTATGCGGACCTCTCTATGTCAGACTTTTACGAAAGTCTTTATGAAGACCTGCGTGAGGAAATAGAGAACGTTTTCCACCGGCAGAACAACGTTTCTTCTGGTCCGCTAAGAAATTTTCTGGATGACACCAACTTTTCAAATGCTTTCTCCATGAGAAGATTCTTCAGCAAATTCGAGAAATTTCTGAATAACCAAAAAGTTTTGCTCATTATAGACGAGTTTGATGGTATCCCACAAGACGCTGTTAGTGGGTTTCTTAATGCACTACGCCATATCTATCTCTCTGATAAACTCCATTGCCCGTATAGTGTCGGCATTGTCGGTGTAAAGAGTATTGCGCAGCTAAATTATGACCGATCTATCTCTCCGTTCAATATCCAAGATGATTTCAACTTATCCAACTTCACACTTGAACAGGTCCACGAACTTTTTTCACAGTATACCGAAGAAACTGGACAAGCTTTCACCTCAGAAGTCCTTGAAATGTTTCATACACAGACAGGTGGACAACCCTTCCTTGTCAATCGGTTCGGACAGATACTGACTGAAGAAATGGACATACCGAAAACGCAGACAATTGGCATGGAGCATTTTCTAACAGCACATACCCAAATTTCTCAAGAACGAAGTGTCAACATTCAACATCTGATTACAAATGTCCGTAGAAATCCCCGCTTTAAAAGTATCCTCATGAAGATCGCTTCTTATGAAGGCGGGGTGCCCTTCAATCTTCATGACGATGTGATGAATGAGCTCTCCATTTATGGTGTTATCACGAAAGGCACAGGTGACTTGTGTGAGATTGTAAACCCAATTTATCAGCAGTGCATTTTACAGGCGTTTAGACCATTGATTAACGGACTTGAAAATAATTACTTTCCTGAAGATACTGACTTTGAAGATTATCTTACATCAACAGGACATATTGACATGGAACGGCTTCTTGACAATTTTCGTGATTTTATTGCGCGTGTTGGTTTTAGAATACTGCAAGTGCCAGAAACGCCACAAGAGTTCGTTGGGCAGGATCTACTTTATGCTTATTTAGATCAGTTCGTTAGCATGGTGAGCGGTGCTATGTATCTTGAAGTGCAAACGGGGCGTGGCCGGATTGACCTCGTCATTTTTCACAATGGGCGAAAATATATTGTTGAAACAAAGATATGGGAAGGTGAAAAACGTTATCAAGCCGGTAAGCAGCAGCTGATGGCATATCTCAAATTAGAAAAGGCATTAGAAGGTTACTACGTAGTCTTTGATCATCGTGAGAATCCAACACCTCTCGTCGAATCAGAAGCAGAGGGGGATGTGAGAATACGTAGTTACGTAATTCCTGTGATGCAGGAACGGCCTTCATCGACTACATCTGAAAAATAATACCGAAAGCTTATATCGTCTGTCAGGTTTCGCTATCGCTCCTACCCGACCTACAAACTCCCACAAGCAGCATGACTTTATTACCAAAACTTACACACTCACTATCTGACTACTTATTGCACAGGCAGAGCAATTGTGCTATAATTTGCAACGTCTAATAAAGTCCAACAGGTTTTAGAGAGAAGAATGGAAAACGTTACGCAAATTATCAATGATTTTGGCGAAAGTATTGTTCAAGTGGATGGTGATATTCCTGTCGATTTGCCCGCAAAGGATGGCGACAGGTTTCTATTCATCAGCTACGACCAGAGTTTTTTGACACATGGCCTGCACAAATACCCCGCTAAGTTTTTCCCCGAATTACCGCGTTGGCTCATCAAACGGTATTCACGGGAACATGACCAAATCCTGGATCCGTTTGCTGGGAGTGGCACAACAAATGTTGAAGCACTTCTCTCTCAGCGCAACTCTGTTGGAATAGATGTTGATCCATTTTCCCGTTTCATTTCACAAGTAAAGGTAACCCCTTTGCCAGAAAGAGAACTTAAGTCTGCGCAGAAATCGCTTATGGAGGCTATCCTCAATTACGATTCCTCACAGGTTACCGAATCCGACTTACCCAATTTTCCTTATAGAGACAACTGGTTTAACACAGAAATTCTCTATGAACTAACCTATTTAAGAAAACATATCCAACAACTTGATGCTAACGATGAGATCAAAGACTTTTTCAAAGTTTGTCTTTCGTCTATTATCCGATCAGTTTCTAATGCCGATGACAATTGTACTCGGACGGTGATTCGAAAGAAATTGAATAAATTGGTCCGACCTTCCGATGCACTAAATCGGTTTGCAAAAACCGTTCTCACCAAAGTGCCTAAAATGGTAGCGTTTTCCCAAAACTATCCATCTGATATTACCGTTGATTTTCCAGAAGACATGGATGCAAGGAATATCAAGTATGGGGAAGGTTATTTCGATCTCGCGGTAACCTCTCCGCCGTATGTCAATGCCGTTGATTATCCGAGAACCCATCAATTAGAGATGTATTGGCTCGGTTTCGCGCAAGATTCGTTAACTGCTTTGAAAAAACAGAACGTTGGTACAGAAAGTGTTTCTGCCCGTAATTACAAAAATCAACACGAAATCGGAGTGCCAGAGGCAGACAAGGCTATGGCTAACATTTTTGAAGTGGATCCAAGGCGTGCCTACATCGCCTTTAAATACCTTGACGATATGCGAAAAAACCTTACTGAAGTCTACGAGGTTTTACGTAAAGGCGGCAGATATATTGTGGTCGTAGGCAACAATCGTATTCGTGGCCAGTTATTTGAGAATTGGAAGTACCTCATGCCGATTGCCGAAAAAATTGGATTTGAAGTAGAAACCTATTTCGGTTCGGAGATTATCAAACACTTCATTAAGGTTCCAAGAGAAGAACGGATCAATACTGATTGGACTTTAGTTCTAAAAAAATAAATTGAATGTCTCAATTCCGCGCCAATGTATTGACACATTCGCTGTTATACTATAAAATGGAATCAAACTCAAGACAACAGAATGGCACAGAGGTAAGTTCATATAGGAGAAGATAGATGGCTAATAACATTTTTCCGCCGATGGAGACTACCTATCCAATCGGTGACGCGCATGTCAGCAGTTTAGAAGCGTATCAGGAACGATACGCTGAATCAATTCAAGACCCGGAAGGTTTCTGGGCAACAATTGCTGAACGATTGACGTGGTACCAAAAGTGGGATACCGTTCAAGATTACGATTTTGTGAAAGCACAGATAAAATGGTTTGAAGGTGGCACGTTAAACGCCTGCTATAACTGCGTTGATCGGCATGTGGAAGCAGGGCACGGCGATGAGACAGCGATTATTTGGGAAGGTAACGACCCTTCCGAAGATAAAACATTCAGTTTTAGCGAACTGCTTGCAGAGGTTAAAAAGTTTGCAAATGTTCTGAAAGCGCAAGGTATTGAAAAAGGTGACCGTGTCTGTATCTACTTGCAGATGGTACCAGAATTGGCAATTGCAATGTTAGCATGTGCAAGGATTGGGGCGGTTCATTCCATCGTTTTTGGTGCATTTTCAGCGGAATCACTAAGAGATCGGATTAATGATTCTGCATGCAAACTTTTGATAACACAGGATACAGCAATGCGTGGTGCCCGCAGCGATATTCCAATGAAGGCAAACGCGGATGCAGCAGTGGCAGATTGCCCTTCTATTGAAAAGGTTGTTGTCGTCCAACGCACGGGTGATGCGGTTGATTTTGACGCTGCCCGCGATGTTTGGTGGCACGAAGCGATGGCAACTGCAGATGCCGAATGTGAACCCGAAGTAATGAACGCTGAAGACCCGCTTTTTATTCTTTATACATCTGGGTCAACAGGAAAACCGAAGGGCGTTTTGCACACTACGGGCGGTTATCTGGTGTATACCTCTTACACACATCAACAGATTTTTGACTACCATGAAGGTGATGTCTATTGGTGTACTGCTGATATAGGTTGGATTACTGGGCATTCTTATATCATCTACGGACCGCTTGCGAATCGTGCAATAACCGTCATGTTTGAAGGTGTGCCGAACTACCCCGATTTTGGACGATTTTGGCAAGTTGTGGAGAAGCACAAAATTAATCTTTTCTACACTGCCCCTACTGCTCTGCGCGCTTTAATGAAAGAGGGCGATACATGGGTAGAGAAATATGATAGGTCTACGCTCCGATTGCTTGGCACAGTCGGTGAACCGATTAAAGAACCGGAGTGGCTGTGGTATTATAACATTGTCGGTGATAAACGGTGTCCGATAGTTGATACGTGGTGGCAGACCGAGACGGGCGGCATTCTGATTACGCCATTACCCGCTGCAACACCGCTGAAGCCTGGCTCCGCAACGTTCCCATTTTTCGGTATTGAACCTGTGATATTAGATGAAGAAGGAAACGAAGTGGAAGGCAATCCTGCGACCGGTTATCTTTGCATTAAAACTGCTTGGCCCGGCATCATGCGCACAGTGTATGGCGACCATGAACGTTTCATTGATGTCTATTTTAGTAGGTTCCCTGGCTATTACATGACAGGCGATGGCGTATTGCGTGATGAAGATGGTTATTATTGGATTACGGGGCGTGTGGACGATGTACTGAACGTCTCTGGACACAGGTTAGGCACGGCAGAGGTTGAAGGTGCTATCGGGCAACATGATGCTGTTGCGGAAGCTGCAGTTGTAGGATACCCGCACGATATCAAGGGACAGGGTATCTATGCGTATGTCACGCTTATGACGGGTGAATCTGCCTCGGATGATGTGGCAGCAGGTATAAAACAAGCGGTGCGACAACATATTGGTCCTATCGCTACACCGGATAAGATTCAGTTTACGCCTGCTTTACCGAAGACCCGATCAGGTAAAATCATGCGGCGTATTCTCCGTAAAATAGCAGAAGGTGACATATCTGACCTTGGTGATATCTCAACGCTTGCTGATCCGACGGTGGTAGATGCATTGGTTGAAGGTAGACAGTAAGTTGATTGAGGAAAAGGCTCGGTAGGTGCGGTTTCCTAACCAATTCAGAATACCATACGCGTATTTTGACATACCCATAAGCGTCAATTTAAGAAAAAAGATGAGCGATGCAAAGTAGTAGGCACACTCCGTGTGCCGTTATATACCCAAAGCATGTGAAGCGGACGGAAACCCACGGAGCGTGCCTGCTACCCTTAAATCAATGCTAAATTGACACCTATAGTGCGGTTTCCTAACCGCACCATTCTGACCAATTACATAAATGAGGAACACTTTGTGGCATCAGCACAAAAAATTGTAGATGCGTTGAAAAAACAGAATATTACCCATGCCGTTGGTGTGCCAGATAATGGCAGTGCCAGGATTTATGAGTTATTGCGTGAAGAATCGGAGATTGAGGTCATCACCGTAACTCGCGAAGGTGAGGCATTCGCTATTGCGGCAGGATTGTTCGTTGGTGGCAAAAAACCTGTTATCATCATTCAAAATACAGGCTTCTTGGAATCTGGCGATGCAATCCGTGGCACTGTTATAAATATGCAAGTGCCTGTGGTGGTATTCATCGGATATCGTGGGTATCACAATCGGGATGCTGATGGCAAGTGGGTTGACTCTGCTGCCACCTTCCTTGAACCGACACTCAAAGCCTGGAATTTACCCTATCGAATGTTAGAAACGGACGCTGATATTGGCAGCATTGATTGGGCATATCGCAAGTCTGCGGAAACTTCTTTGCCTGCTGCGGTGCTCCTGATTGGACATGCAAAATGAAAAGAAAAATCAGTTAAATCCTGTGAATGTATTAGATTATGAATTTGACTGGAGCGAATTAAATGTTAAGTGTTGAAGAAGCACGTCAACAGATGTTAGAAACCATTCCTATTTTACCAACAGAAAAGCGAGGGATTCTTGACTGTACAGGTTATGTCCTTGCAGAAGCACTACATGCTACTGAAAATATCCCACCTTTTGACAATTCTGCGATGGACGGTTTTGCAGTCCGTTCAGCAGAAGTGAAGGATGCATCCAAAGAGAATCCTGCTGTCCTTTCCGTTGTTGAAACGATTGCTGCAGGATATGCACCAGAAAAACAGGTTACATCTGGAGAAGCAGCACGGATTATGACAGGTGCAATGATGCCTGATGGTGCAAATGCTGTCATCATGCAAGAGGTAACCGAACTTGTTGGTGATAAGGTCAAAATCTTTGAAAACGTTGAGGAAAACGAAAATGTTCGTTTTATGGGTGAAAGTGTCAAACAAGGAGACTGCGTTATGTCTCCAGGGAAACTGCTTCGTCCGCCAGAAGTATCAATGCTTGCTTCACTCAATTGTGTCGAGGTAACGGTACATCGAAAACCGACGGTAGCCGTTGTCTCAACTGGTGATGAACTCACGCCGCTTGGAGAACCGCTAATGCCAGGAAAAATTCGGGATAGCAATCGGTACGGTATGTACGCGCAAGTCCAAAATGCTGGTGGTATCCCAATTGATATGGGTATTGCGCCTGACGATGAGGCTGAAACAGAGCGAATCTTTCGTGAATCCCTTGCCAAAGCAGATGCGCTTATCACAAGTGGTGGTGTTTCGGTCGGTGAACACGACGTAGTGAAAAATGTCCTGACGAAATTGGGTAAGATGAATTTTTGGCGTGTGGCAATGAAGCCCGGAAAACCGCAGGCTTACGGTATTATTGATGGAAAACCGATTTTTGGATTGCCGGGTAATCCTGTGTCTTCGCTTGTTGTGTTTGAGTTGTTTGTTCGTCCTGCACTCCTGAAAATGGCGGGGCACACCGATCTACTACGCCCTACCTTCAAAGCCACCTTAGCAGCAGACGTTACGAATAAAGATGGACGCGTGAATTATATGCGCGCGATTCTTACAGAACAGAGTGGGCAATACATTGCTAAAACAACGGGACCCCAAGGGTCAGGTATCCTCCATTCCCTTGTGTTAGCGAATGGCTTGATCACCATTCCATCCGGTGCGACCTTACATGCAGGCGAAACCGTGGATGCCCAATTTCTGGACTGAATAAAACTGTATGGCAAGCGCAACGCCCCTTACCACAGATTGGGGAGAGATGGCTTACTCGGATACTGGTGGTTCAGGTAAGCCTTTGCTTTTCTTACATGGGACAGGATGTGATTCAGCGGATTGGGTATCGGTTATTGAAAGATTGCCTCGCGATCAGCACCACATTACGCTTGATTTTCGTGGGCATGGATTGAGTACTGTACCTACTGAACAGTTTACATTAGCTAACCTTGCTGCTGATGTCCTACACCTTGTAAACTCTATCGGAATTGACAAAATAATTCTCGCTGGGCATAGTCTTGGTGGTATGGTTGCAATGGAAGTAGCAAAACGTTCATCTTGTATTGCTGGACTCATATTGCTTGAAGGATGGACGAGTCTCGCGTCTGCAGGTAGTGCCTTTGACACAGGGAGGTTTTATGGATCACTGTCTGAAACAGAGATTAAGAACATTCAGCGGAAAGCTGAAGACACGCGAAACCGTTTTAAACTGAATGTCTGGGACTTTTTTTGGACATCTGTCCAAGATTTTGACGCTTATGTTTACCTTGAACAGTCATACATTCCTATCTATGAAGTATTTGGCGAGATGGGTAGAAATGAATTGACTGAGCAGAAGTTGCGCATTCCACTAAATCCTAATATTGAGGTAATATGGGTGCCTAATGCAGGACACTATTTACCACATGAATATCCGGTGGCGGTGTCTGATATCTGCATTAATTTTGTGGAAACATTTTCCTGATCGTTCCATTTAGCTGTGGCAGTAGGTTCGGTTAGGAAACCGAACCATAGTCGTCAATTTAAGAAATATCTGTATTATTGTGAACACCTCTAAATACGCATGATTATTGAGATTGTCCTAATCTTTAGTCCCGTAGGGACGGAATGTTTATAGAATAAGGTTAAACATGAGTTCTTTAGTCCCGTAGGGACGATATGTTTATAGGTGTCGTTATTGGACACATATCGTCCCTACGGGACTAAAGAGGGTTTTTATGACGTTTTTCTATAAACATATCGTCCCTACGGGACTGAGGACATTGTCCAAACGGGTTTATCTTCTAAAATTGACACCTATGGTTCGGTTTCCCAACCGAACCTACCAAGAATGTGCACATATTTAAGATTTTACTATAAACTTACTTTTCCTCAGGAATTTCAACCGGCAAATCCAGCCGGTCTCCCCATTCTTTCCAAGACCCGATGTAGTTGCTTACCATCGTATAACCGATAAGGCGCAACGCCAAATAGGTTTGGGAAGAACGGTACCCACCCTGTCAGTAGCACATCACCTGATTCTCTGATGTGATGCCTGCTGCAGCATACATCTCTCGGAGTTCATCAGCCGGTTTAAACGCACCATTTTCATCAAGGTTGTCGACCCATTCTATATGAATTGAACCTGGAATTGCCCCTGCGCGTTCTGCGCGGGCGACTCTCCCGTAGTGTTCATCATCTGTGCGTGTGTCCAAAGCAATGAAGTCTTCTTGGTTTAGTGAGGCATGAATCACATCCGCATCCATGTGTATGTTGTGCTTTGCTTCAATCGGAAATGGTGGCACTTCAGGTGGCTCAACACCCTCTGTACTGACGGGACCGTCTGCTGCTACCCATGCTTTATATCCACCATCTAATACCCGGGTCTTGGAATGTCCCAAATACTCACAAAACCAGAGACCGCGAGATGCCTTCGTACCTGAAATGTTCTCATACCAAATTATTGTTTTTGCTGGATCAAGACCTCTTTGTTGGAATAGGTAAGCGATCATCCACATAAAAGTGTCAAACATCTCTTTCTGAGTGTTGATGAGGCTCAAACCGAACAGATCAAGGTGAAGTGCCCCTGGAATATGTCCGCTTATATATTCATGCGTTGGACGCGTATCAACGATACAAAACGATTCATCATTAAAATTGCTTTTCAATTCCTCAACTGAAATTACAAGTTGAGGATTCATGTAACCTTTATACGCCATTTCAAACTACCTTTCTGGTAGGATTTCCCCTACCATTTTTAATAATCTTTAGTGTTTTCCATCTTCCGGTGTGATACCAAAGCCACATGGCGATACCTTGTACCACATTCGAAAGTGCAATTCCGATCCAAACCCCTTTTAATCCGATAAAGTGTGATAATAGAATTACAAGTCCTAAACCAACTCCTATCTGAGCAGCGAGCGTGATAATCATCGGTGAAAAGGTATCACCAGCACCGTTAAGTGCCTTGCCTAACACTAAGGAAAATGCTATAAATCCAAATGTGAGCGACAGAAACTGGAGATAAACGGAACCAATTTTTATAACTTCTGCATCATTGGAGAAAATTTGAATAAATATCTGCGGAAAGATCAGAAATAGTGCACCAATACCCGCCATGACCGTTGTGCCTAATATATTTCCCATCCGGGTTGATTTTTCTGCTCTTTCTATCTGGTTTGCGCCTAAATTCTGCCCGACTACAGGGGCAACCGCGTTAGCAATTCCAAAACCGGGATTCATAACAAATATTCGGAGGCGCATGCAAACCGTATAGGCAGCAACTACATTTTTACCGTAAGGACCTAGGACCCAAAGGAAACCGAGCCGAGATAAATGCCGCCAGAATCCTTGCATAGAACTATAAACGCCTACCCTTAAAATGTCAAGCATTTCTACGAGGTCTGCGCGAAATTGTACGTTGCGTAACGATATTGGCGCACGTCCACTGAAACTGAGAAATAGCAGAATAAGGACACCGACCCCTCTGCCGATGAGCGTTGCATACGCTGAACCTGCGACACCTAATTTGGGGAATTTCCAAAGTCCAAAGATTAACAGCGGATCAAGGACAATGTTAATTGTTGTGGACAAAATTAACACAACCATCGGCGTGATAGCATCACCGCCTGCCCGGAAGATTGAGCTGAGTGTCATTGACAAAAACATTGTGCTGATGCCGACAAGTATTATTTGCATGTAAGTTGTGCCGAGCTGTATCACATCCGAGTCTGTTGTTCGGACAGCACGTAAACCGAATTCAACCAAAGGATAACCAACGATACCGATACCGATAGCAAAGAAAAAGGCAAGTAGGATAGCCTGCATCGCTACGTATCCGGCTTGCGCGTGGTTTCTGGCACCGAGGTACTGTGCTACCATAATCCCCGCACCCGTTGAGATACCGAGAGAGAACACAGCAATTAACCTTAGCAAATTGCCGCTTACCCCCAACGGCTGCGATTGCAGCTGCCCCTAACCTACCAACAAATATCATATCAACAATATTGAACGCGTCTTGGAGAATATAACCAAACGTTATCGGCACTGCAAGTTGTAACAGATGGCGGAGAAGACTACCTTGAGTTAAATCAACTTGTGTTTTATTCATTCATATCCTCTCTGCTATGCAGCAGGCAATTTCCTTGTCACCGCTACCGGACCCCAACTTTGCCCTTGAATTTAAAGATCGATTGATTTATACTGAAACAAAATACACAATCTTAAAAAGAGGTGAATCATATAGTGAGAGTATTGATTATGTCCGATATGGAGGGCGTAAGCGGCATCGTTGTGTGGGATCAGGTTGATGGCGGTGCTGCAATGTTTGAAGAGGGTAGACTCCTCTACACTGAAGAAATCAACGCTGCTGTGCGCGGTGCCAAAGCGGCTGGTGCAACAGAGATCGTGGTTGTGGATTGCCATGGCGCCGGACAAGGTTGGACATTTAATTCGCTTATCCCAGATAAAATACATCCAGATTGTGAATGGGTGGCACACCACGGATGGGGACGGTTTGATGATATGTGGAAAGAGGGGTGTGATGCTTGTTTGCTTATCGGGATGCATGCTCGCAATAACACTTCTGACGGTGTGTTGTGTCATACTATTTCGACTGTCAGATACCGGAATCTTTGGTTCAATGATGATCTTGTCGGTGAAACTGGCGTAAACGCGGCACTTAACGGACATTACGGTGTTCCTATCGCGCTTGTTACAGGCGATACGGCAGTTTGTAGAGAAGCAAAAGAGCTGCTCGGAGATGCCTTGCCAACAGTTGCTGTTAAGAAAGGCCTCAGTAGATACAGCGCAAGACAAATCCCACCTGTACGGGCCCGTCAGATGATAGAAGACGCAGCAAAAGATGCCCTTTCAGATTTAACACAGGTTCGTCCATACATACCTGCACAACCCACTACCATCAAAATTGAAGTCTCAAGTGTAGATAAACTTGCAGACTTTAAAGGACGACTCGGCGTTGAAATAACAGGACCCGTCACCGCTGAGAGCCGCGCAAAGGATTGGATGACAGCGTGGAATCAGTTCTGGCCTTATGTCTAAAACTTTATTTTTCATCGGCGCGCTTACAAAGCGCGCCTACCAGTGGATTTCAATATTTCACCACAGATTAAGATTCTTCAAGAACATCAAGCGGATCCCCTGAAGCGTCTTTGCGTTCCAACAGTTCAACTTCATAGCCGTCTGGATCGGTGATAAAAGCCATCTTCATTCCACCGGAAGTAAATTGCTTGCGCCACTCATCTGGCCAAATCTCCAGTCCTGCTTTTTCCAAGCCATCGCAAAACTCGACAATATCGGGGACACCAATAGCAAAATGCATCAGGTCTTCCTGTACCTGAAGATCAAAATCAGGTGAATAGGTTAACTCCAAAGTGTGAGCATTGCCCGGAAGTTCAAGATGCACGATTTGGTTGCCTGCGGGGGATTTATCGCTCCGACTCAGAACTTTGAACCCCAGATGGTCACAATACCATTTAATAGAATGATCAAGGTCGCTAACGCGAACCCGTGTATGTAAAAATACTGCCATGTCTGTCTCCTTTTTAGGTAATGTATGAAGGTCAATCATGTATGTAGAGATACTAACATACTCTTATAATTTTGACAAGAAGATTCCTCACATCGGGCAAAGAGGTGCAATGAATTGCGTGACTACAAAAGCGTTTATCGTTAAATCGGGCGGACAAAGCTTTCCTATAACCGTGCTTCGCGACAATTGAATGCCTCTATGCCTCTGATAATACTTGAAAACCTACTGATATTCTGATAACATAGAAGATAAGTAGGTAAGTGGTGTCATTTTAATCTCCTTTCAAAAAAATCAATTATACTGAAAGGATAACCCCTTTTCTACTTTTTGTATCTAAAAATCTTAAAACTGTCCAAACTATAGTAACCAAGTGGCTACCTATAAGATTTTAGACACACAGATGCCTTTTAATAGAGAACAGTTTATTATTGGTGAAATATTGTCCATTGTCCGCAGACTTTCAGTTTGCGTTCTCATAAGCACAAACTAAATGAAGATTAAGAAAATATTTCGGTAATTTGGTAATCATATCCGGTGCGGTTAGGAAACCGCACCTACCGGGATTGGGAAAATAAATATTACCGAATTAATAAATTAAACTTCATAAAGTTTGTGCTACATAGTGGCAACTTAGGTTATAGTAGTACTTACAACTATCTATTGTATCCCGTGTTCAGAACACTTAGATGTTCCACGGGACAAAATCGTTTTTTAAGGAGAAATTTCCATGTATAAAAGTGCATTTTTAGGATGTGGCGGTCGTGCGCGTGCGCATGCAAGCGCCTACCGTTTTGTTAAAGGCGGCAAAATCGGAGCAATCTGTGATATGAACGAAGAACTACTCAATAAGTTCGGTGACGACTTTGATGTTTCTTCCCGCTACACAGATTTAGATGAGATGCTCGAAAAAGAGAAACCCGATCTGCTTCACATTGTAACGGCACCGGTATTACGTGGTACCAATCAACGTATCCGATATCCGTTAATGAAGCAAGCGTCTGATCACGGCGTACCTGCCGCAATTGTAGAGAAACCGATTGCCGTTGAAAGCGAAGACTGGAAACAGATTGCTGGCTTGGCAGAGGAGACGAAAACAAAGTTTATCGTCAACACACAACTTAACTTTCATCCCAAAAACCTTGAATTGAAGCGGGATGTCGCAGACGGTAAAATCGGTGAAATCAAGTTTATTGACGCAAGCGCACGTAGTACACCTGTTGACCAGGCACCTCACGTATTGCAGTTGGTATCGTCATATATTGACAACTCGCGTCCTGTGCGGGTATTAGGTCAAATTGCGGGGAGAGAGCAATTAGATTCAGCGCAACCCTCCCCGATGCATGCTGCCGGACAAGCAATTTATGAAAATGGTCTACACGTTTCACTTGCGTTTGGGACAGGTATGGGGACGTTGGCATCAGAGACTGGCGGCACAGTAACACATAAACGTGTTTTTGTTGTCGGCACAAAAGGTTTTGTACATTGGCGGTTCAGTAGCTGGGAGCGGTCCACACATGAAGGGGGTTACGAGGGTGGGCCTCTCAACTATGGTGAGCAAGATATTCAAGCACAGGGTAACCTTACTGAAGCAGCCTTTGACTGGCTTGATGACGAGAAAAATGAACATCCGACACATCTCAAGCAATCCCTTGCAGAATTCAATCTGCTTCTGGGAATTTACTATAGCGGTATAACGAATCAGATCATTGATCTCCCGTTTGACCCGCCCGATGGGTTAATGGCTTCTCTCAAGGAGCACCTATAATCCTACAAATTTATGTGGAGGCAGCTATGTTGTCTGCCTCCCACAAACTATGTAGAAAAATGGCACGTTTTACGCCGCTTATGAAACGTCCAGCAGATGTAGGCCGAACAATGGCTTCGCCGATGTGTCCAAACTGCTCGACGCAGCACAAACTTTTAATTCAACGCTGGACACAATTGATGACCTGCAACGCCTTGAGCAGTTGTTTAGTGCTGCAATGCAAGTAGAAACTCTGGACGACTTTGCGCAAGCGTTGAACGAAAATAGTGAATAACAAATACGTAGTTTTCACAAGTTATCTTTTTCACGACTGACATCTATTTATCCTGCTTGTGATCAAAATATTAAAGGAGAAATTCTATGTATAAAACAGCGATGTTAGGGTGTGGTGGTCGTGCCCGCGCTCATGCAGACGCCTATCGCTTTGTTAAAGGTGGCAAACTCGCAGCAATCTGCGATATGAACGAAGAATTACTTAACAGATTCGGAGACGACTTCGGTATCTCTTCACGCTATACAGATTTAGATGAGATGCTTGAAAAGGAAAAACCGGATGTCCTTCACATTGTCACGGCACCAGTACTTCGTGGATCCAATGAACGTATTCGGTATCCATTGATGAAGCAAGCATCTGACCACGGTGTGCCAGCAGCGATTGTGGAGAAACCGATTGCTGTTGAAAGTGAAGACTGGAAACAGATTGCTGGCTTGGCAGAAGAGACAAAAACAAAATTTGTTGTTAACACGCAGCTTAATTTTCACCCGCAAAATCTTGAACTGAAGCGAGATGTGGCAGAAGGTAAAATCGGGGAAATCAAGTTTATTGACGCAAGTGCACGCAGCACACCTGTAGACCAAGGACCGCATGTCCTTCAATTAGTATCATCCTACATTGATAACTCGCGCCCGGTACGAGTATTGGGACAAATCTCTGGCGGTGCACATTTAGATTCGGCGCAGCCATCCCCGCAATATGCCGCAGCGCGGGTTCAATACGAGAACGGGCTGCATGTCTCTGTTGCATTCGGGACAGCCATCGCACCCTCTGCGTCTGATGATCAAACTGTTTTCTTTCACAAACGCGTCTTCGTTATCGGTACAGATGGATTTGTGCATTGGCGATTCAGTAGTTGGGAACGTTCAACCCGAGAAGGTGGTTATGAAGGTGGTCCCCTCAACTATGGCGAACAAGATGTTGAAGCGCAAGGCAACCTTACCAATGCTGTTTTTGACTGGCTTGATGATGAGAACAAAGTACATCCGACACATCTCAAGCAATCCCTTGCAGAATTCAATTTGCTTCTGGGAATTTATTATAGCGGCATTACAAACGAAGTAATTGAACTGCCGTTTGATCCACCAGATGGATTGATGGATTCGCTTAGGGAACGGTTGTAGAATTCAGCCACTCGTAGCACTGTTTATAGTCCAACCCATAATTATGGCACACTTTTGCACCTGTCTGATCTCCTTTCGCTTGCTATTCTTAGCCCCTCGCATTGCATGCACCAAATCAACGGTATGAATGCCATTTAGGCATTCCCCGTGTGGCATGCAATGGCGAGGGTTGGGGGGGCGAGATAAAGGAGAGTAGCCTTTCGTGTGTGAACTTAATTGTGGATTCTACTATAAAAATTGCAGATCTGAGAAACAGGGGTTTGATTATGCCAATCCTTAACTTCTTATTTCGTTTAACGGAAGAATCAATCGTAGTGGCTGGTGGTTTTATCTGGTTTGTGCCCCCGTACTCCATGCATTTCTTGTTGCAATGATACAGAGAACACATAATGGCAGTTATAGTGAATTTATGCCTATATTTATTCTCCTATTTCTGCCGCTTCTCCATGCAAACATTGCGATATGCATTAAACGACTTCATGACTGTGAGGAGTCTGGTTGGTTTGTGTTATTTGGGTTGATTCCAATTTTTGGGTGGTGTTATATCATTATTGTTTGCGGGATTCTTAAAGGCACAGATGGTGATAACAGATATGGACCACCGCCCCAAGACATTTTCGGATAAAATGAAGGAGCAAATTGATGTTTATTTTAAAAAATATACTTACTATTATTATTTTCGCTCTTTTGAGTATGGTTTGTTTCACAGCAAATAGTGAATTGGTTGGTTATTGGTCGTTTGATGAAGCAGATGGAGTATCTGACTTGAGCGGAAACGGTCACGATGGAATTATTCACGGAAATCCAGAGTTCGTAGAAGGCAAAGTTGGTGAGGCATTAGAATTCAACGGCTTTACTGATTATGTCGCAATTCCTGATCACAAAGCGATTTCGGAATTAGATGCGTTGTCTATGTCTGCGTGGATTCAACCTAAAAAACTCGGTGCGTGGGTAGCCGTTTTAGAAAAGGGTATCCACGAGAATTGGAGTTACGGCTTCTTCATTGAACCGGATGGTACACTTTCGTTTGAAGTCTCCACTGGACCTGCGAATAATCTTGTTTGCTGTGTAGGCAATGTAGCACTTAAAATTGGTCAATGGTACCATATTTTTGGCTCTTATGATGGCAAGTCAGTGAAGGCTTACGTTGATGGTAAATTAGAAGGCGAAATGGCAGGGAATGATGCTGTTCACATAACCGAAGGATTACCCTTTACCATCGGCAGCAGAAACGGACAAAACTACTTTGCTGGTGTTGTCGACGAAGTTGCATTTTGGGACGAGGCAATCACTGTTGAGGAATCCCTGAACCCATCACCTGTCCAACCAAAAGGCAAACTCACAATCACTTGGGGGAAGATAAAATCTCGACGCTAAAAACGATGCAAACCAATTCTGAAAAATTCGTTGAAGACGGGTACCTCGTTGTAGAGGACGTGCTCCAATCAGAAGATTTGGCACCGTTAATTGCTGTTATTTCTGAAGTTGTAGATACCCGTTCACGCGAATTCTACAACACTGGGACAATCTCGGACGTTTATGAAAACATGCCTTTTGAACGCCGCTGGTCCGCTATTCTTCAGGAATGTGGTAAAGAAAATGAGGTTTTTGGATGGCATACACTCGTTTTTAGTGAGGCACTCTTTGAACTAATTACACATCCAAAAGTGTTAGATGTAGTAGAAGCACTTATCGGAAGTGAGATTCAATTTAACGGAGACTTTTGGGTGCGTCCAAAATTACCTAATGAAAAACTCACTACACTTCCTTGGCATCAAGACAGTGCCTACATGCCGCAGACAGAAAACGATACGCACTTGACAGTATGGCTACCGTTAGTAGATGTCCAAACAGAAAATGGCGCGCTGCAATTTTTGCCGGGAAGCCACACTGATGGGTTACAAACTTATCACCGTGTTGAAGGCGAAGTGTTCGCTGTACCGGTCCTACCGCCTACATCGTCTCATGCCGACATTGACACATTAGAGATGAAAAAAGGTGACCTACTGATTTTTAACAATCTGGTATTTCACCGTTCCTTGCTAAACCGTAGTGATGCCATTCGTTGGTCTGTTGATTTTCGATTCAGTCGGACTGGCACATCATTGGATGGACTCTGGCATGAAGCAATTGCGTGCCCTGTTCGCGAACCACACAGTAAGCAATGTCCAACTTCGTGGGATACGTGGCATGCACAATGGCAAGCAAGTCCTCATAAAGGCAAGTTTGTTTAATCTCCAGACTGCGTTGAAAAAGCCTCTCTGCGACGTAAGTCTTCAATAGCTGCTCTTCCCATCTCTTGTTGACGCGGAGCACCTGCTACTCCTGGTGCTGCGGCATGCGGTTTAAAGATGTAAATCCGGATCACTTTGTTTTCAACATCAAAAGTAAATGAGATACCCTTTTTCCGGTACCAGTGCGTTTTCTCACCAGCGATAAGAGCTCTTTCTTCTTCGGCATTTCCAAACTCTTCCTCCACCTGCTTGAGCGTATTTCCAATACCTCTTCTACCGGCTGTTTTTGCTTTATTAGGTCTTCTCACGAATATAGCACTAACAAGATTATTATCATCAACAAAACCGGATAACCCTTTGTCAGGATCCCAATATGAAAAATGTCGATCTACACCAAGCGGACCATCCGGATCTCCATAAAGTTCTTTAACATTTTTAAACGGTTCCCCTAACCTTATGCCAGCGGCACTCCTCCCAGGCTCAATAAGATTTATTTGGGGAGGTTCGAAGTCTGGGACGGGCTCTTCTATAGGATCTGGTGGGATGAATTGCTTGTTTGCGCTCTTTTTGACTCTTTTTATGGATTCCGTCACACCATCACTCACATAGACAGTAACTTTCACGGATTCAACATCCGGAGGGGCAGTCCATTTTACAGTTGTTCCTGTTGTTGTGCTCAGTTTTCCGGCATCCACTTCCCATGTATAGGTCAATGGGTCGCCATCTTCATCATAAGCAATTATCTTGAATTCAAGCGTTTCTCCAGGATTGAATTCCGTGGGGACAATAAAAGTATCAACTGTAGGCGAGTTATTGGCTGGTTCATCATCGTCTGAACCACAACCAGCAATGTAAAGACTGATTAGACAGACCATAACAAGACTTAAAATACGATATTTATTTTTCATTTTAATCTCCTTAAAATTGTGTAGTTTCTCCTGTTTTTAAGACAACATAACTCCGATAACGTTCTGGGTGTATATCTCCCGCTTCAACTGCACTTTGAATAGCGCAGTCAGACTCTTTAACATGTGCACAGTCGTTATATCTGCATGTACTAAGAAAAGGTTCCATCTCTGGAAAATAGAGTTCAAGATTTTCTGTATCAACACCCCACAAACCGACTTCACGAATGCCTGGTGTATCTGCGACTTCACCACCGATTTCAAGTGTAAACAACTCTACCAGCGTAGTTGTATGCCTACCTTTCCGAGTTTTTTCTCCAACTTCTGCTGTTCGTAACTTAAGATTCGGTTGTATCGCATTCAGGATGCTTGATTTTCCGACACCGGATGCGCCTACAATCACGCTGAATTTATCTCTTAGCGCATTCTTCAGAGATTCAAGGGTGGTAGGCGTGTTTATGGTTGTATACAAGACTTGGTAACCGAGTTTCTCATAGATTTTGAAAGTAGAGGTAAGTTGGTCATGTTCGGTTGAATTCACCAAGTCCATTTTATTCAAGCAGATTACGGCTGCCATGTCTCCTGCCTCTGCTAAAATCAGGAATCTATCCAGTGTCCGAAAATTAAGAGACGGCATCCGCGTTGAAACAACAGCTACTACCTGATCCGCATTCGCAACGATAATCTGCTCAATCTCTTCATGTTTTCCTGCATATTGCCGTGAGAATTTGGTTTGACGTGAAAGTATTTCCTCCACAACGCCTTCCTCAGAATCGAGTTGCGTGAAAATGACTTGATCCCCAACAGCGACTGGATCCGCGTAAAGCCTACGTCCTGTTTCGGAGCGTCGTTTTCTTTTCAAGGTGCCGCGTAAAGTACATCGCAGCACAAGTTCACCGTGCTGAACGTCATAAAATCCTGTCCGTGCGCGAATGACTCTGCCTTGTTCACGGGTAAGAATAAACGCCACCCCCAATTTGTATATCCGATATTCAGTTCCTATGAAGTAGTTCCATTATATTGTTGGTAGAGCGAAGCATTTGCTCTTCTATCTTGTTGTCTTCAAACATATTTTTTCATTGTTTCTAATGCAGTTTTGATATCTTCATGGAAATTATCAAATTTGCACTCACACGAGATACGTCCGTCATATCCTGCTTTTTTAAGGGCAGTAAAAAAATCTGTGAAATCAAAGTCATCATTTCCAGGATAGGAACGTTTGATAGGTTCAGCGATATGCACATGTGCTAACCACTCAGCTGCGTCAACAATGTTTTGTATCGGTTCGTTTTCCTGCCAAACGTGGTATAGGTCAGCCAGGACCTTAATCCCTTTTCTATTTACTCGTTTCGCCATCGTTAGTCCATCTGCAACGGTGCGTAATATGTTCCCCTCTTTCATGCAGATCGGTTCAATAACAATTGTGATGCCGTGTGTTTCTGCATGGTCGGCAGCCATATCAAGAAATTCTGCGATCTGTGCTAATGCCCGTTCTTTTGAATAACCTTCTTCAATGTTCCGCGAACCGCTGCTGCCATAAACGATAACCTTGCCGCCGATTTCGCTGGCTCTGCGACATGCAGTCTCTACATAGCGAGACAGGCGCGGAAAATCCACCGCATCACCGACAACGCGCAAGTCTCCGGGAATAAATCCTGCATACGCTTCAGGTTTCAAGGGTGCTGCTGCTACCTGTTCCCGAATCTTCTGAAATTCGGTTTCATCTGCTTCTGGCATCAGGGCACTTCGTACCCCTAATTCAATATAGTCGTACCCGACTTCTGCAAGTCGATTGACATTGTTTAAACCAGTACATATTCCAAATCGCATAAGTTGCTTCTCCGTACGAGCTAAACTCCTGGCACGAGCAGACGTAGTAAAATTTCACCCGTAACAATCAATAATGCTACGAAAAAAGTGCTAAAAAAACCATTTAGCTCAAACTTACACACCGCTACATTTGCAATACCAAGAAGAAAAGCTATAAAAACAAAGTAAATCGGTAATTTAATTACATAAAATATCAGTCCTACGATGCAGTCCTGACACCCTAAGGCGTGGCCAATGTCTGTAGGCGGTGCAGATGCCAGGAAAGACTTTATACCAACAGGTAATGAATCGGACCTAAGAATTGCTGTGAGCAGGGTTTTAATAGCACCAAATCCGAGTGCAACCCCTACAGCTATTTGCCATTGTTCAATTTTCACTATTGGCAAAAACCAGATTATAAGAAAAACAGTAACGCTCATAGTGAGCAAAACTATAGGATATGCCGTTTGATTTTTCATTCCAGGTGATGATGCATCATCAGGAAAGGGTGTCACCGGGCCCACTTGCGTAAGTAGGGACTTCAATGTGTTTACAGGAATAGCGAAGTTAAGGTTTTGTCCATCGTCTCTGGTTTCAGAAACAATGCCTATCACTTGTCCCCATCGATTTACCACTGCGCCGCCACTGCTACCACGCGAAATGGGGGCTGTAAACTGAAGCACTTTGTCACGGATGCGGGGGGTACCTTGAGATCGAATGCTACTGATATTACCTGATGAGAATGTACCTTCAAAGCCGCGCGGATTGCCTACCGCATAAACAATTTCACCTTCTGCAACATTATCACTGTTGCCAAGAGGGAGTGGCGGCGCATTAAGATCGGTAACTTTTACGATTGCAAGATCATGTTCTTTATCAGTGGCAACAGCGCCTTCAATTTCAAACCGTCTTTGCTCAACGACTAATTTTGCGGTGCCTGTCTTGGCACCGTTGATAACATGATAGTTAGTTGCCACAAGACCTTTGCCAACAAAGAAACCGCTGCCTTGTGAAGACCTCCCTCCGGACCCCTTCATTTCCAATAGTACTGTGGATGCTTTGGTTCTTTGGGCAATGATGTTAGGGGATTGGGCAGTTACGATATTTATCTCATAACATAGAAGTCCTAATAAAAGTATAAAACTAAACATCAATTTTGCTTTATATGTTATGATGTAATTCATTATTATATCCATCCTTTTTTATTTTCCGAATCTGCGTTTACGATGACTATAGTCGCGCAAGGCACGAAGAAAGTCAATTTTTCGAAACGAGGGCCAATAGGTATCACAGAAATAGAATTCTGAATAGACGCTCTGCCACAATAAGAATCCAGAGAGTCGAACCTCACCGCTCGTCCGAATAATTAACTCTGGGTCAGGCAAATTAGAAGTATATAGATACGGGGCAATTTTGTCAACACTCAATTCTGCAGCGATTTGGTCGGCATCTTTTCCATCCTGAATTTCCGCTTTTAGATGTCCTCTAAATGCTTCAATTATCTCCTCGCGTCCGCCATAAGCGACAGCAACGTTCAGAATAAACTTGTCATAATCTTTTGTTGCCTCTTCTGCTTCCTGGATTGCTTCTTGAAGGCTTTGTGGCAGTTGTTCAATTTGCCCCATCGCCCGCACTTTAATCTGGTTTGCATGAAGCCCTTCAATAGTAACCAATTCTCGCATTTTTCTCTCTATTAATCCTAAGATTCCTTCGACTTCATCATCTGCACGCTTGAAGTTATCCAGTGAGAAAATCCAAATTGAAAAGATTTCAACGCCAAGTTCATCACACCAATGAAGAACTTCTTCAAGTTTATCCGCACCTTCATAATGTCCTTTAATTATATTGTCTAACCCACTCGCTTTGGCATAGCGTCGGTTTCCATCAAGAATTACACCGATATGGCGCGGAATATTCCACGTACCTGCTTCCGCTTCCAACCGTTTTTGGTACGCACTGTAAAACCTTTTTTCTATTCGGTTCTTAAAGAATTTGAGTGGATTCATGTGATTCTCTTTGTTAATGGATCCAATTTATCAATGACCGACTTTTGACATCGGTTTTCAAATAGATATATTAAAATAAAAATAGATTAGTGAAAATGCTATGCCGAATTGTGTTGTTTCTCAATTATACCATGAAAACCTTGTTAAGAAAAAGAGAAACATAAATTATTGTTTACAGAATTGATTGACTTTCTAACTGAAATATGTTATACATGTTAAGGCAATTCATACAGAAAATAAAATAACTACATCAAAACGCTTAGAATGAATATAAATTAAGGAGATGCTTTTGATGACACAAGACATAGCCAACACACTTTACGAAATGGACAATTTAGAGGTTCTGCGTGGAATCAATAGTGACAGCATAGACCTCATCGCAACAGATCCTCCATTTAACACTAAGCGCAACCGTAGCGGCACGGCTGGATTCTACGTTGATAAATGGAAATACGGGGATACAGACAAGCTGCCGGACCAATGGAAATGGAACGAAGTCCACCCGAAATGGCTTGAAACTATCCAAGACGGTCACCCCGCACTTTACCATGCTATTGACGCTGCCAAACATTGTCAAGGCGAGGATACCGCCGCATTCCTATGCTTTCTCAGTGTCAGACTCATTGAAATGCATCGTATCCTAAAAGAGACAGGCAGCATTTATTTGCATTGTGACCCCACCGCAAGCCACTACATTAAAATGTGTATGGATGCTATTTTTGATAGGAAAAACTTTAGAAATGAAATCGTGTGGCGAAGATCTATTGCTCACAATGATCCGAAGAGATATGGTAATAACTCAGATAGATTGTTGTATTACGCCAAAGACGGAAAGATAACTTGGAATGGATCTGCCATCGCTGTTCCAAAATCCCCAGAAGAAATTGATAAAACGTATCCGCTTCAAGACGATCGCGGAAGGTACAGAACGGGTGACTTGACAGGTCCATCTCACGGTTATAGTGGTGGGGAGAGCTCACAACCTTGGTCGGGGTATGATGTGAGGTCGAAAGGGCGCGTTTGGTCAGCCCCACTAACAGGGGGTTATGCGAAATGGATTGAAGACAACCTCATTCCGAACTATAGATCTATAAAGGGAGTTCATGATAGATTAGATATTCTTGATTCTGTAGGATTAATTCACCATCCCAAAAAAGGGCGTTCTGGATGGCCCGGGCTCAAACGGTACGCAGAAGCAGACTCTGGCAATCCAGTTCAATCTCTATTTATAGATATTTCTGGTTTCACAAATTATAACAAAGGAAAAGAATGGACAGGATCGCCCGACCAAAAGCCACTTGCGCTTTATGAGCGGATTATTAAAGCCAGTAGCAACGAGGGGGACATTGTGTTAGACCCATTCTGCGGGTGTGCAACAACGATTATCGCCGCCAATAACCTTAACCGTCGGTGGATAGGTATTGATAGACGTAAAGATGCACGTTACCACATTATCACACGCCTTATGGGGATTGACCCAAAAGAACGAGAACGTCTTGAAAAATATGCGACTGACAGAGAATGGCTTGACAGACAAATGCAGAAATACGAAATGCACTACCGAACTGAGCCGCCTGTCCGCACTGATAATCAGGAAACCGCAGCTGCCGAGTTACCTCCTGTCCTTCCAATTACTGAAGAATTTCAAATGACTCGTGCAGAGATACATAAGACACTCGTAGAGCAGTTTGGACCTTATTGCTGGGGTTGTAATTTTGAAGCACCGGATCCGCGCTATCTTGAGCTTGACCATATAAATCCAAAAAGCGGTAAGGATGACTATGGACAGCACCATATAAATAACCGCGCGCTTTTATGTAAACCTTGTAACCTTGAAAAAAGCAACCGTATGACACTGCCTCAGCTGCGTAAAATCAACGAACAAAAAGGATATATGAAGGAAGGTACACTCATAGACTTGCGCAGAGCAAGCGAATGGACGTGGCAATATCTGGTGCAACGGATTAGAGAAACGCCACATCAATATAACTTGAACAGAATATAAAGATGATAATCTGTTTAACCAATAGGTTGGGTAGAGCGAAAGCGAAATCTAACTTACATTACCAAAGGAGATTTTTAGTGGATATGATTAGTTTGATAACTGCTATTGCTGCAGTCAAGAAGTCAAGACGACAAATGTTGGATGAATTAAAGATTGAAATACTAACGTATGTAAAATTTTCTTTCCAAAACCGAGAAGCTTGGATAGAAACCATTCGGGCATTTAACCGCGCAAATCCAGACCCTCGAATAAAAAAGTTGTCAAATATGTTAAGCAAAAAGTACCGAAAAGGCAAGTGGTGTGAACTTTTACCTGCTGCTATAGCTGAACTTGGGAACGAGGGTCACCGTACCTTGTTAGGATTAAATCCGAACCCATGAACAAACGCTATTTTGGCACTAACCTGTAAATCAAGTGCGGAGATGTTAACCTCCGCACTCTATAAGGAGGATATAATGTTACTATCACAAGACAAAAGATGTGTTGAGGCACTTAATCATATTCTCAAGAATTACGATTACTTAGAATATGACGAAAAACGATCACATAATAAAGATCGCTTATATGTTAAAGTAATTCGTCCAAATGCGGATCGAGATCCTTTGGATGCTATTAAAATTCGCAGAGCATTAAAACAAGTTTTGAATAGGGTTTTTATTAATGTCTTTGTTGGATGTCGTTCAACGTCTTGGAGTACAAAGTGGACAAATTATTACATAGCTGAGTGTAAATCACTTTCAGCATATATGAATAATTCACAATAAACAAACTCTATCTTGGCGACAACCTTGAAGTCCTGCGCGAGTGAACCTAACATTGTCTGGATCACGGCTTATCTGAATTTTTAAGATGTCGAGAGTTGGAGCTCGTTCCTACAAAGAGTCCTTTTTATTAAAGGCGTGCTTACAAAGCGCGCCTACTTTGTTTATTGACACATAAGGATTTCGCGCGTTCTATCCCATCTGTAAAATAGCAGTTGACAACCCAAGCACATTGCGGTAGACTACATGAAAATAATTCTCTGTAAAATCATTTAGCTTCCACATGGAAATCCAAAAACCCCTATTGTCGACCTCCTCTCAAGTTCCTGCCCACGGGGTTACGATCAAATCCATCCTAATTGCTGTTATCCTAATTCCGATAAATTGCTACTGGATTATTGAAATGGAGGTAATCCGCTATTCGGGACACCCGGTTACGATCTCTCTCTTTTTTAACGTTATTTTTAGTCTGTTCGTAGTTATCGGTTTCAACCAGTTGCTGCAGCGTTTTCTGCCACGACTTGCGTTAGTTCAAAGCGAGCTGGTCATCGTTTACCTAATGCTTTCGATTGCTTCTGGCATTACTGGGCATGATATGCTTGAGATTTTAGTGCCGATGCTTGGGCATGCATTTCGGTTTGCTACACCTGAAAATGAATGGCAACAACTGTTTTTACCCTTTCTTCCAGAATGGCTCACGGTAAGCAACAGTAAGTTACTACAAGGTTATTATGAAGGTGATTTACCCCTCTACACATTTGAAACCCTACTCGGTTGGGCAACACCTGTATTGTGGTGGACAGCTTTTATCAGTGTGTTGGTTTTCGGCATGCTTTGCATCAATGTTATTATCCGCAAACAGTGGATAGCGTATGAAAAACTAAGTTATCCCATTATACATCTTCCCCTTCATCTTACAGAAACCCCTTCTAATCGTCTTTTTCAGAATAAACTCATGTGGCTCGGTTTCGGTGTTGCTGGTGGCTTGGCTTTGTGGAATGGTGTCAGTTTTCTATACCCGTTTCTCCCAGAGTTACGTACACGTATTCAGAGTTATCAGGTTTTCACGGAGAGTCCCTGGAACGCAATGGGTAGGATACCTTTTTCGCTCTATCCTTTTGCAATTGGGCTTGGGTTTTTCATTCCACTTGACCTCTCATTTTCCTGCTGGTTTTTCTTTTGGTATTGGCGATTAATGCGCGTTGCAGGTGCAGCATTTGGATTTCGAAACCTTCCACGTTTTCCCTACACTAACGAGCAAGCGTCTGGTGGCTATCTTGCCTTATGCGTTCTTGCTATATGGGCAAGTCGTAGGCATTTACTTCAGGTAGGACACGCTCTTTTCAGGCGAAATAATTCACAAGAAGATGAGAATGAACCGATCTCTTACAGAACAGCCATTTTGGGATTAATCGCCGCAATGGTCTTCTTAGTAATTTTTTGCTACTATGGCGGCGCAAACATTGGCATTATGCTTGCGTTTTTCGTTATTTACTATATGATTTCTATTGCAATTACACGTATGCGTGCAGAGTTGGGAACACCAGTACATGATCTGCACTATTCTGGTCCTGACCAAATCTTAACACGCGTAGTCGGCACACGGAGGTTGGGTAGGGATAACCTTGTCATGTTTTCAATGTTTTGGTTCATCAATCGTGCGTATAGAAGCCATCCGATGCCCCATCAGTTAGAAGGCTTTAAAATCATGGAACGGACGAATATGACAATGCGGCGAATAGTCTTCGCACTCATGTTAGCCGCTGTGTTAGGGTCGTTAGCAGGTTTCTGGGCTTTAATTGACCGAGGTTATCAATTAGGAATGGAAGTTCGGGCATCTTCACCATCCTTGAGTGCGTTTGGTATAGAACCTTACCGCCGTCTAACAGGCTGGCTTCAATCTCCTACGGACACGCGTATCCCAGAAAGTCTGTTTACGGGTTTCGGATTTCTGATGACAACTGTGTTGATGTTATTTCGGATGCGATTTGTGTGGTGGCCGTTTCATCCGGCTGGGTTCGCTATCTCTACCAGTTGGGGCATGCATGTTACCTGGGGTTGTCTTTTCATGAGTTGGCTAATTAAATTGATAATTCTCAAATACGGTGGACCTGTGAGATATAGAAAGGTAGCACCGTTCTTTTTAGGTCTTATTCTTGGTGAGTTCACGGTAGGCAGTGTCTGGACAATTATAGGGATTGTGGCAGGGATGCCAACCTACGGATTCTGGGTCTAAGCTCTGTCTTTGTGCGGGTTTATTGCCAGATTCAATGGTAAGAGTAGCAAGATCAGACTGCATAAAGAAGTTACTATCCATTCCTTCCCAAGTGGTACGATTTCCAAAACATCTTGCATGGGTCCAATGTACATCGCTGATAGGTGAATGCCAATAGCAATGATAAAAATAACAAACAGACGGACGTTGGAGAACATCCTTTTAAAAAGAGATTCCCAGGGATAGCGCGTGCATTGGAAGTAAGCCGCTATCTGTGCAAAGATCAACGTAGTACAAGCCGCAGTCCGCGCCGCTTCAAGATCAGATTCGATCGCAGAAGATGTGAGGACCAAGAAATGAATAATCGTCATTAAACCGATAACAAGACTCCGACAAATAATGTCAATTACAGCAGTTTTGGGAAGAAACATGGTTGTCCTACCAGGGCGATATCGCTTTTCATTGATAGATATTTTTTCGTATCCTAACCCGATTGCTGGGAGCAGTGTCGTTAAAAATTGAACCCAGACCACTTGTGTTAGGGTTAACGGCATCTCAAAATTGAATGCTCCCTGTAAAATGACCCCAAAAACAACGGTGAAAAATTGTGCTAATGTACAAGAAAAACACCACCGAAGTGCTCCTGAAATATTTTGATACGCTTCTCTCGCAAAAAGTAAGCAGTCTTTTACTGCTTTGGAACCTTTTTCGACTATTAGGCAATCAGCATGTTCTTGGGCAAAATGTGAGGCGTATCTTGTATCTGCAAATGCAAGGTCTGCAATAATCATGGCGCGTTGATCATGGACATTTTGACCTAAAAAACCCACAGAATGATTGTGACGTTTTAAACTCATCACAATATTTCGGCGTTGTTCTTGAGTCGGTTGAGAATAAGCGTTCCAATTTGGGACCTCTTTGTCAAACTCTTGTGTGGAGAGGCGCATCAGTTGTTTTCTTGTTCCGACTGCATTGCGGGTATGGACGAGCCCTAACTCTCTCGCTAAATCAGTTGTTGCTTGCTCATCACTATCACTCATTAGGATGACCTTTAATCCCGTGTCCAAGAATGATTTGATTACCTCTTTTGTAGCATCGTTATCGGTGACAGAAAAACTGATGAATCCTAAGAAGGTTGATATGCCTTGAACTTCTTGGGGTGTTAGCGGCACCTCAGAATTTAATGATGCTACACCGTAGACCGTATCCCTGGGGTTTTGCATGTAATTCAGGATTTCACTACACATTTCGTACTGTTCATAGTAGAAATCATTTACCTTTCCGTTTACTAAAATAGAGTCACACGCCTCAAGGACATTGCGTGCATCACCAAATATAATATTAAGATATTCGTTTTCGCTTGATTCAAACACATGAAGTTCATATCTGAAGTTAGATGTCCACGGATATTCTGAAACAAGCCGCATATTAGATTTAAGGTCCGGCAACTTATACCCAAGTTGTTCCATTGTATCTTGGATAACGCGTTGATGTGTATCATCAATTCCTGTTCTATCATAATATCGTTCACCGGAGGTCCCTAATCCTGCTGTCAACACGAGGCCGGGTGCGCCTTGTGGGATTTGAAACCGGGGCGGAATATTGTTAGCGCGCTTGCTTTTTTCTTCTGGCGGTTCGGATTTGAACGAGTTTAACCAATTTTCCCATACTGAACGATTCACCATTTGTAGATCAGCGAAGATACCCGAAATAGTAAGAGATTTTGTGCTTGCGATGCCTTTTTCATCGGAACAGAAAGCAGTGAGACGGTTCAATTTCTCAAGGAAATGCCTATCGCGGAGTGCGATTCCTCTTTTTAGCATGTCAGAGGTTTTCTGATCAAGGATAGTGTGAAGTAACAATACTAAGTCGTAGGGGGTTGCAGCAATAGCGAAAATTAAACCGAATTGCAGAACCTCTTCCCAATCTATTGGATCGCCCTGCTGTGATTTTTGCCACCAGAAAATAGCAACTGCGATTCCACCCACAATAAGACCCGTTACTTTTAATATATCTTTGAAGTATTTTATTTGATTTTCTGCGACAGTCATTTCGCTCGGTAAAGCGCGTGTGCTTCCACGGTTCTGGGACATTTCTAATTCATCACCTGTCCTGACTACAATTGCACGCCCTATGCCGGCATCAACATACGTTCCACCAAAAACCATATTTGTCTGCTTTTCTGACGGGAGTCCAGCCTCATTTAGTGCTTTGGCGATTTTTGTGGCTGAGCCACTACTTCCAAATAAGGCAGATTCGTTAACTTTTAATCCGTCTGCATGTACAACTCGCGCATCGGCTGGTATATAGGCGCCAGGTCTAAGCAGAAGTAGGTCTCCTGGCACAATATCCGAAGGGAGACATTTTTCTTGTTCGCCTTGGCGAATTACCGCAACGGTGATGTCGAATTGTGCTAAACGTTTCTTGTGTCTATGCCGTAAACTTATTGAAACTATAGTTGCCCAGCAAAAAGAAAGAATCAAAATACCACCGATAAGGGCAATTCTCGAAAGTCTCGGAACATCAGGTAAAAATGCAAAGACTGCTACGACACCTACTAAAAGTAGTAGTCTCCAGTTAAGTACCTGTTCAAAAAACATTCCTATCTGCCAAGCGCCTCTCTTGGAATTTGGCTTATTTTCGCCATAACGTTCCTGTAATTTTTCTACATCGGCGTGGCTCAAACCGTATTCCAAGTCAGTATTGAATTGGTTTAACAGAAAAGAGATACTTTCTTCATAAAAATTGGCCATAGTTTTCCCTAACATCTCACGTTCTAACAAAAATATCAAATTTTATATTAATGGATTTGCGTGTTTGTTATCCCAAACTTTTGCACCTTCCAGATCAGCATTGAGTACCATGATTTCGCATGGAATATCATGGTTTTTAAAGACATCCCGCATCCGATTTCCAACCTCGTCCATATTATTCAAACAGTATGCCGCGACGGTTGGGCCCGCACCGCTTAATGCGATACTGAGTGCGCCTGCAGATGTTGCAGCTTCAACGACATCATTGAATCCAGGAATTAGGGTACTGCGATAAGGTTGATGGAGTTTATCCGCCATCGCCACCCGTAGCATCTCCAATTTGCCAGTAGCAATGCAAGCAACTAATAAAGAGCTTCTACTTATATTATAAATAGCGTCAGTAAAATCAACAGTTTTCGGTAAAACGTTCCGCGCCTTCTGTGTTGACAATGTAAATTCTGGAATAGCGAGTACGACATGAAGTGCAGGATCACATGCAAACTGAATCGTATGGATGTGTTCCTCTTCTTGTACAGAAATGACCACGCCACCATAGAGAGAAGCAGCGACATTATCGGGATGTCCCTCTATGGATGTTGCAAAATTGAGTAGGTCTGAACGAGAAAATGGATTCCCACATAAGGTATTCGCTGTCAGTAGCCCGCCGAGAATTGCTGTCCCACTTCCCCCTAAACCGCGAATCGCCGGAATTCCGTTCGCTATACACAATTTTAAGCCTTCGGGTTGTTGCACACCGCTCCGTTGAAAAACAGATTGGACAGCTTGAAATGCGATATGTTCAGGGGTACTTGGTATCTTGTCAACATCTACTCCACTAATTACAACTTCTGTCGTGCTTCCAGTAATTTCTAATGAGACGGTGCTGTACAGTTGTAACGCAAGACCCAACACATCAAATCCGGGGCCCAGGTTTGTGGTGCTTGCAGGAATACGCGCACTTACTTTACGAGACATACGATAAATTTTCCCACTTTATTTATAATTATCCAAGTTGCTACGGCAAGTTTTAGACAGGCAAACACTGTTTTAATCCAAAATAGTGCATTATTTGCAAGAGTTTTGTAGCAATTCAGTTTGCGCACTCATAGACACAATCTAACAGATTGTGCTACTATGTGGCAACTTGAGTTATAACTTTGCAATTGCGGTTTTTATTCGGTGTAATGCCTCTTCAATATTTTCCAGCGAATTCGCATAAGAAAGGCGCAGATAACCATCACCATATTTTCCGAAAGCTGTACCAGGCAACAGAGCAACCCCTGCATCATCCATCAAATAATCAGCCAATTTTTCGCAGGAAAGGGGGAGTTGAGTGACATTCGGGAAAACGTAGAATGAACCAAGCGGTTTGATACAACTAATACCATCAATTGCATTTAAGCCAGCCACAATAGTATCGCGCCTTTTTCGGAATTCTGCAACCATCTGCGTGACAAATGTTTGGGGGCCTGTCAGTGCTTCTATTCCAGCAATTTGTGTAAAAGTCGCAGTACAAGAATTTGAGTTGATTGTTAACTGCGTAATCTTATCCGCAATTTCTTGAGGTGCGACACCATATCCAAGCCGCCACCCTGTCATAGCGTACGTTTTAGAATGTCCATCAATCAGAATTGTTTGCTCTTTCATACCGGGAAGGCTCATAATACTCTGATGCGTTCCTTCATATAAAAGGCGTGAATAGACTTCATCTGTAAGGATATAAAAATTATGTTTTTCGGCGAGTTCTGCTATGGCAACGAGGTCTGATTCAGTTAGAGTGCCCCCTGTTGGGTTCTGGGGTGAATTGAGTATCAATAATTTTGTGCGTTCAGTTATTGCATCAACTAAATCCTCAATGCGGAAGCGAAAGCCAACTTCTTCACGAAGCGCGAGCGGGACCGCTTTACCACCAATAAAATCAATGACAGATTCATAGACAGGGAAGCCGGGTTCAGGATAAATTACTTCATCGCCATCATCAACTAATGCTAAAATTGTGAAAAAGATGATCGGTTTCGCACCTGGAGTGACGGTAACTTCATCTGGATGGATATCTATACCGCGCGTATCAGAAATATGCTGCGCAACAACCTCTCGAAATTCAGGTATCCCAGCTGATGGACAGTAACCGGTATGTCCGTCTTTCATTGCTTTAAATGCGGCTTCACACACATTCATGGGCGTAGAAAAATCTGGCTGACCTATTTCTAAATGAATAATATCTTTACCTTGTGCTTCTAAGTTTTTAGCTTTGGCTAACACCTCAAACGCAGATTCTGTTCCCAAGCGGCTCATCCGCTTGGCGAATGTAGGGCTTCCCAAAATTTCCTCCTTTACAGCTAACCGCGAGTTCATAGGCACGATGTGCCTTAATTATTTTTTTAACTACGGACATCTTTTAGACAGTTACGTTTTCCAAATGTATAGTAAAACGGACAATTAATGGGGTACTTCTGTTCCGCAATCTGTTAGTTTGCGTCTCATTATGCACGAACTAACAGTTTGTGCTACAACTCAAAATTCACTATATTTAGAGACTATTCCGTCTTCAAGATCAAACCACGTCCCCCTATTAACCATACATTCTTTTTATCATGCACAAATACATCAACCATTTTTTGATTTGATTCTTCAATTTCCCATTTTTTCCCACCATTGTTGGTACTGAGAACAACACCGACTCCGAAATCACCTCCGACTGCCCATCCAGTAAATTTATCTACAAATTGGACGCTCCGAAGTGTTTCTGTGGTTTCGCTTTTCTGTGTTTTCCAAGTTTTACCACCATTGGCCGTGTGGAGAATAAGACCGTTTTCCCCTACTGCCCAACCTACGGATGCATCGAGGAAAAAGATATCTTCAAGAATATCCTCTGTTCCTGTTTCTTGCATTTTCCAAGTTTTTGCACCATCTGTAGTTTTCTGGATAATGGTCTTTTGTGTCTTTGTAGCAGGAAAAACACGGACACCAGCAATCCATCCGGTATTTTCGTCAAGAAACTGGATTGCATTGAACATACTGGTCTCATCATCACCTACGTTTCCAACTTTTCCGCCTTGTAATGCTTCCCAGCTTCTTCCGCCATTTTTTGTTGAGACAATCGTGTCGTTCTGACCCACAGCGTACCCAACATTCTTATCAACGAAGTAGACACTTTTAAGTGCAGTATTCACCTGAAGAACTTTGTCCACCTTACATATTTGGCGTTCCCAGTCTTTACCGTTGGTAGTACCGACAATTAAGCCATCTGCTCCGACTGCCCATCCATGATTAGCATCTAAAAAATAGATTCCGGCTAAGTCTGCTCTGAGTTTAGCATCCGATTTTTGCCACGTTTTCCCACCATCCATCGTATATCCGATGAAGCCAGGGTTATCTAAATCATCAAGCAGTGCTGAACCGACAACCCACCCAGTATTTTCTCCTGTAAATGTAATAGACATATAATCGCGATTGTCTGGATCGGTTGTTTGTATTACAACCCATGCTGCCATAGCTGGTAAGGCAATTGCTAAAGTACAAATAATTGAAAATCTAATAATTCTTGATAATTGTAAAGACGACTTTAATCTGTTCATGATAACTCCTTTAAATTTAAAAAATTCTTCTAAGAAGAGTCTTGTTTATAGTATACATGTATGTCTAATATTAAGTCAAATATTTCCAAACTATAGTCTTACCTATAATTAATGGGACACTTCTGTTGTCCGTTATGTTTCCAAAATAGGTTATCAAAGTGTCCCAATCATTCCAAAGTTCACTATAATGTGATCCTATTTTGCCAGAATGATTGTGCCAGTTTTATAACTATCTCCAACTTGTAATTGGTAAATATAGATGCCGCTTTCAACAATTTCACCGTTTTCATTTTTACCGTCCCATTTCAGTTCTGTTTCGCCAAGTTGTGCAGTCAAGGTTTTTACAAGCACACCTTTGAGATTAAAGAGCAGCACACTAAATTCACCTTCAACATCTTCAATGGCACGTGCTGGAAAGACAACGGTATTGAAATCTCGGTCGTCTGATAACGGTGTAAATGGATTCGGATAAGGTTTATCAAATATCCGAAGCCTTTTCTTTGTGGGTGCGGATTTATTATCAGCCTCATCAATTGCGACGACGGCATAAGTAAAACTTCCAATTGACAAGAGTCTGTTGTCAACAAATTTATACTCTGTAGATTCATTTGTTGGTTTTTCAGCAGAAATTTCACCATTAGGAAGAAGCTCCAAAGTTTCAGATTCTGATGATCCGAACAAAATTTGATATTTTGATACATCACGACTAACGCTCGGTTTCCATAAAACTTCTACCCCTTCGCTTGAAGTAACAAAGCGGAGCATGCTTGGCGGCTCAGGTGCTGCAGTGTCTTCTGATACCTCTACAACCCGTTTCGGTGATCGGTCAGATTGCAAAAAAAGTGTCTTGTAGGCAGTTATCTGATAAGTATGATTTCCGGAGAGTACATTCACATCGCGGAACGTTGTTGACGCACGATTTTGGACATTTATTCGGAAATCCTCATCTCTATAAATGAGATAGCCGTTGACATCAGGGTCTGTTGATTTTTGCCAGCGGAGTGTTACATCATTTTCACCCGTTTTATCAGCTTCTGCAGTAAAACCGGAGACAGGCGCGGGTGGCACATTTGGAATTACTTGTAATGTAAAGTCATCGTTATTTAATTTGCCGTCTGCTTGTCCTGGCTTGACAAATTCACCGATTGGTGCATCGTTGTTATTACGCAGCAGCACTCTGAACATAGCTTCAAAAACATTATTTGATGTTCTACAGTCAAATGCGATTTCAAAATTGGAATTTTGATCGTCGGTGATCGTTAGTGCAAGTTCTACACGCAGCACATTTCCGGAGATTACTGCTTTTGCATTCAGTTTTTTTCCATCTCGTAAGATACTATCAAAATCAGACACTTGCGGAACAAATCCTGTGGGTAATATTATTTCAATAGTCTTAATTTCTTCACCGGGTTCTGCCAAGGACCTATCAATTATAAGTGTCACAATGAGCGGCACCGTTGAACTGGCAGGGACAATGCCTTTGGTTTCGCCCGCTACGTTAATTTCACCGCGGGAATCAACTGATGTGATTCCACCGTAACTTTGGAAAACGATAAATAGACTAACAATAAGAATCAAATTAAAAATTGCGTTTTTCATAAGATATAATTCCTTCTTTAAAATAGCAAATTTACAGAGAATCGCTGTGTTGTATTATCTTGTAAGTTTCCCGTTAGGAACTGAAATCCGTAGTCAAGTTGCAGGGCTGTGCTGCTGATCAGAATCTTGGCACTACCACCGAGACTAAAAGTAGTTGCAGAATTTCCGCTGTTTTTCATTCCATAACCGCCTCGGACACCGATAGTTTTGTTCAACCAAATTTCTACACCTGCGCGTGTGAAAATTTCACCGCCACGTGACAACACCTCAACAGTCCCCAAGGTTGATTTCAACAAATTACTGATTGCTGCACCTTGAGCACTCATTTCAGCGATAGATTCAAGCCTATATACTATACCCGCGCGAATATTTTGGGGGACTGAATCTGTATTAGTCTCGGAGATACTCATATTGGCAGGAAGTAGATTTTCTACAGAAATGCCGATGCTTAGGCTATTGAACGGCTTTGCTATCAGCCCAACATCAAACGATAAAGCTGAATTTGAGGTTTGCGCAAAATATGGATTCTCGGCAACAAATTCATTTTCTTCATCAAAATTAATCCCAAGCAGTTTTAGGTTAACACCAAACCCCAAGTGTTTAAAAATAGTGTTCCCATAAGAAAAACGTAATGTTTGTTCCTGATAAATATCAGAGTCTTCCGCAAGAATACCGATGTTTGCCCCAAGTGTTCCCACCCTGCCGAGTGGTATAATGCCGCCAATCGTGTTATAGGTAATAAGTCCGTTAAATCGCTGTGTGTAAGTCGCACCAATCTGAATCTCCTCGATATAAGCTAAGCCAGCAGCGTTATAGTTTGCAGCATTGCTATCATCAGCGAGGGCGACGAACGCCCCACCGAGACCGAGCGGGCGAGCACCAACACCGATGTCATTAAAAGCAGCAAAAGTAGGCGAAGTGAAAAATAGGGACATCAGCAGTATGAAATAGCATCTCAATCTAATTATCGTCATTTTTTCTCCTAAGGCGTACCTGTCATCGGAACAAAACTAACACCCGTTATCCTTGTGGTTTCAACTTTACCACAATATTTCTGAATTAAGAACAGTTCTTGCATATCCGAGCCTATAGGTATAACCATTCGTCCCCCTTCAGCAAGTTGTTGTGTAAGTCGATGCGGAATCTTTTTCGGCGCAGCTGCTACGAGTACTGCATCATAAGGTGCATGTTCTACCCAACCGTGATATCCGTTTCCATGTTTAATATGAACATTCTGATAGTTAAGTGCCCTTAACCTTGTTTTAGCACTTTTCACAAGTTCTGATAGAATTTCAACGGAATACACATTTTGGGAAATTTCTGCTAACACAGCGGTTTGATACCCACATCCTGTACCGATTTCAAGCACTTTGGAATTAGGGGTTAATTCTAATAATTCTGTCATCAAGGCAACCATATAGGGTTGTGAAATTGTTTGTCCTTTATTAATTGGAAGGGGTCTATCCTGGTATGCCCATTTGCGAAATTCAGATGTTACAAAAAGATGTCTTTCAATTTTTCGCATCGCAGCCAATACATCAGGATTCCGAATATCACGATTTTCAATTTGGTCCCGGACCATCTTTTTTCTGGCAATAGCAAATTCATCGACTTGTGTCATTGCATACTTACCTTGAATCTACCGTTTTATAGTTTATAGACTATAGATATTTTTTGGGGTTTAGAGCGTTTGTATAGTCCAACCTATAATTAATGGGACACTTTTGTACCGCACCCTATTAGTTTGCGGACGAATATGCACAAACTAACAGTTTGTGGGACAACAAATTCGCTTTATGAACTGACATTTATATCATAAGGCACCAAAAGAAAAATCCGATGCTTTTTGATGACATTGACTAATTTTAGGCTCAAGGTATTTCCAAACAATTGATGTCCCAAAGATTGGTGAATACCTGACAGCAGAAACATTCTTTTCTGATATATCAGTTGAATATTTGCCAATAATTGTGTTATCCAAGGTCGTTTAGGAAACCTGACGATCTCAACAGTTTTTTTCTCCAATCCTGCAAGATTTTTTGCAATTGAAAGTGCTTTGCTCAATCCACCGAGTTCATCAACCAATCCTTGCTCTTTCGCTTGTCTTCCTGTCCACACACGGCCGCGGGCAACTTTATCCACGTCTTCTCTCGTTAATTGCGTTCTTCCTTGTGCGACTTTAGAGATAAAATCTTCATAAATTTCATTGATTTGTTTCTGAACGATCTTCTGTTCGTCTGAAGGATAATCGCTATAATCACTATAAAAGTCTGCATGTTCCCCGCGAGTCATAATTTCTTTCTTGATACCGAGTTTTTCATACAATCCTTTGAAACTATATTTTCCACCGATGACACCGATCGAACCAGTTATTGTCCCTGGTTCAGCGACAATAACATCCGCAGGCGCAGCAATATAATATCCGCCAGAAGCGGCGACATCTGCCATAGAGACAACAAGTGGTTTTTCCTGCGTGAGCCACATGAGTTCATTCCAGATAATATCCGCAGCGATAACTAACCCACCACCACTATCAATTCGCAAGACGACTGCTTTAATTGATGTGTCTTCACGCGTGGACTTGATTGCACGAGCAATCGTCCCTGCTCCCATTACCGTCGTACCAGTAAAAAGATCGTTAAAACTTTCTCCGGTTAACATCAACCCTTTTGCTTCAATAACTGCAATTTTGGGTTTTGGAACAGTCCAATCGTGAGGATACAAACCACTGTTTAGATACTCATTGATCTTAACAAGGGTAACCTCACTTTCCGCAAATTTACTTGCTCTGTGTTTCAGTCTATCTTCATAAACAAGTTCGTCAACAATTTTGGATCTGATTGCTCCAATAGCAGTATAGGGTCCGTGATCAATTAGCTGTTTAACGTGTTCAGATGTCCAACCCCGTGCTGTTGCAATATCCGTTGTGAGTTGATCGTATAGGTCATCAAGAAGAGCATTTTGGTTTTCGCGATGAGGCTGAGACATATTGCTTCGAGTGAACGGTTCCGATGCAGATTTATATTCACCAATATGTTCAAGGTGTGCTCGGATGCCGAGTTTGTCTAACGCTCCTTTGTAAAAAGTGCGTTCTGACCGTAAACCGATAAGACGCACTTCGGCACTTGGATGCATCAAGATCGCATCACATGCAGCGGCAACGATATAATCTCCAGTAGAACAATCGGTGATATAGCACATAACGACTTTACCCGATTCCTTGAATTCTAAAATTGCATCGCGTATTTCCTGGAACTGTCCCATTCCATACTCGCTCCCGTTAATTCGGATTAAAACACCTGCGATATCTTCGTCCCATTTGGCGATTCGGAGTATTGAGTCAAGTTGATGCATGTCTAAGTCAAGAAAAAGGCGTTTACGAGGGATCGGTTTCGCTATAGAGGCTGTTGAAAAGTGAAAGTAACCCACACCAGTACCTGTTTTTCTATTTTCATCAAAATAGTTTGCGGTACCAATACCGAAATTTCCGACATTAATGCCAAAGCGGATGTCAAAACTGCTATCACTATTGTATGTACCGCGAAGCATGAGTTCACGTATCGGACGGATTTCAACGGCGTAGCTCAAATCGATTTCACTCACATCTTGTGTTTTCCGCATATCTATGGAAAAAGTGGTGCGCCATGTTCCTGGCCGCAGCGCGATACCTAAGTCGTAGGTGCGTCCTAACTTTTGATTTTGAAGTTTTGGTCGATTCAGGTCGCGGCCTATTGCTCCTATTGAGATGTAGCGGCGCCGATACATTAATCCGACAGAGAGCGATTTATATCGGTCATAAAATCTATTGTCAGAATTGATCCAGCTATAACTTGTTCCCCAGTGAAGAGCACTACCTAAATGATGTCCAGCAGAGAGACTATAACGTGTAAAGTCAATATCGTTCAAAGCATTTGCAAATTCCGTGCTGAACCCACCACCAGGGACAGAAATAAAGAAAGCATCATCACCAGGCAAATTACTGCGATATGTGCGTAAGTAGTATAAATTCAGCGCGCGGCTGGTACCAAGACCGGCAGGATTAAAAAAAGTAGCTAAAGCATCATCACTCATAGCAACCGAGTTTGGCGGCAGATGAGTGCGGACCTTTGGGGGTGCCGCTTCAGCGAGAATTGGAAACAAACTACAGATGAAGAGGATACTGATCAATTTTTTCTGCATGCTAAACGAATTGTCTGCTTTGATGAGGTGGAAATTTATCCCGTTACAATACCATATATTTCAATAGATAGCAAGAAAAAAGTTGCGCAGGGTGTGTAAAGTTTTTGTTACTTGAAGAGTTTTAAGTTTGAGTTGTGATAAAGTATACAAAATGGTATCCTTTCCTGATAAACTTTCACATAAGAGATGATACCAATGTTTAGTATATCATTAGATAGTTGTGAGGTCAAAGAAAATACAGAAGCAGCAGGGTTATTTAGTTTTATAAGTTCTCATTTTATCATGTTAACTGCGAGTTTAGGTTTTGAAGCATAATATTTCATCTCATTCGCTATCCGCGTTATTCCTGCGAATCGGCAGACGGATAATGCGGTATTGCGCAAAGCAGCCATGACTTGCGGTATTGCTCCACATCGGACAGGTGATGCATCTTCTCCAAGTAAAGTATCCCGCATCCAATGCGACTTGTTCTCTATTGACCAATGCCCAATAGGATGGCGTGTCCCTTCAGCACTTGAAAGAGTTTCTTAATCGCATCTAAAAGTCCGGTGGGTTGTCTTTGACAGGGAGCATATAGTCGCCACCCCCCTCTATGATCGCATAGCAGAAAGGGCACTGTGTCAAAAGAGCGTCCGGGGAATGCCAAACGCGCATTCATACCATTGATTTGGTTGTGATAACTTTCCCACTCACATCAAACGCTTTGAGGATCTCTGTTGAGATCGGTATTTGATTAGTTTTGTCGCTGACACCTTGCTGCGTGAGGGTAACGCCTAACTCATGAGAAACGACAGAGAGCAAGTGGCTTGTTAGCGCACCCACTTTTTCGTGAGGCACGCATCGTTTTGCCATCTATAGCAACTGCGTCAAGACATCTTGTCAAATCGGGACAGCTTTCTATCATGATGTGGACCCATTGTGTCAGGGTTTCTTCTAATACCACAACATTTAATCTTTTCAATAGATTATGAATAGTTGCAGCACAAGGTGTTTTCTTGTGTGTCCATCCGAGTGCTTTTGCGAGTTTCGGTTGGGTTCGTGCCTAAGTTGCGATGGAGGTATACCCTTTATGTCCACACGTCAATCCGATAACGATAAGGGCAAGAATGAATTTCAACGGATGTCGTCTTCCTTTATTCTTGCGTAGGTCTTCAAGTTTTGCTAACATATTCATCAAGTGGCAAGATATTCTTTTTGTCATTGTTCACCTCAAAATAGGTAGTTTTAAGGTGAAGTATAGCAGGTATGGTGTCCAAAATCACGCTATATCTGCTTTTCATAAATAATAACAAATGTGATAAAAAACAACTAAAATACCTAAAACTAAATAACCTGAGATTTGGTCTTTTGCCTGTGTCGTCTCGGCGTATCACTTTACCCGGTATTAAACCGATTGCCAACATCGATTACACTTTTGAGAACCTATATCTATACGGAGCTGTGGAACCGATAACAGGCGAAAGTTTCTTCCTTGAAATGCCGTGGTTGAATAGTATCTGTTTTCAACTATTCATTGATAAGTTCGCAAAAACTCTTCCAGAAACGCTAAATATCCTTGTGCTTGATAATGGTCGTTTTCATCAAGCGAAATCGCTACAACTTCCTGACAATATAGTTTTGCTTTTTCTTCCCCTTTATAGTCCAGAGCTGAACCCGATAGAAAGGCTCTGGCAAGATATTAAAGCTAAGTTGTTTCAACATACGTTAGAGTCGATAGAGGAAATGCAGGGCAAAATCACACAATCTTGAGAAGTTGGACGAAGACAGCTATTGCTCAAATTACAAATTTTAAATATTTCACAAAAGTCGCAAATGATATATAATTATTGAGAAATGGTATTAGACCTTTTAATTTGAATCAATCCTATAATTCTCAGGACTTATGCATTCCCCTCGCCATCGCATGCGCTTGTGGCATGCGAATTGGGAGGATAAAGGGGGGTAAAGCCTTGAAAAGGACAAAAATCAGGGTTAAAATCCGTGAAAGGACAAAATTCTAAACAGGGATACTTGATTTTGCGTAAGTCCTGTATAATTGAAAAGACTTCACACTCTGAGCTTTACTAAGGAGCATTACAATGTCAAAACGTATTAAAATTGGACTGATCGGATGTGGTATGATATCCGGTTCACACGTCAACGGATATTTGGCACATCCACAGCACGCTGAGATCGTTGCTGTTTGCGATACAGTTGACGCAAATGCACAACGGAGAGCCGCAGAAGTGCTTTCTGGTGCGGAAGCACGAGCGAACTCCGCGACTGCTGACGCAGAAAAAGCGGATAACGCAGAAGCACGCGAACGTTTGGAAGAAAACGCCGCACGCTGGACAGAATATAAAGACAATGGCGTTGAAATCTTCAGCGATTACAACGAGATGTTGAAAAAATGTAAGTTAGACGCAGTCAGCCTTGCTACACCACCCTTTGTTCATGAAGCACCTACAGTAGCAGCTGCAAACGCTGGAAAACACGTTTTTTGTGAGAAACCGATGGCGCGCACTGCCACTGAGGCGAGAAACATGCGCGACGCTTGCGACAAAGCTGGCGTTAAACTTGCATATCAGAGTGGCGGCACATGTTTAGACCCAACAAGTTACGCGATCCGAGAATATGTCACTACAGGAAAAATCGGAGATGTGCACTACGGTAGACTCACCAGTTACCGTCTCCGAGGTAGACCCAATGTAGATATGTTCGGATTCGGCAAATGGTTTCTCAATTCGGTTTACAGTGGAGGAGGTACGATATACGACACAGGTGTCTACGATATCAACCGTTCTATCTATTTACTCGGTTCACCACAACCTGCAACAATTAGTGGCATTGCATATCGCGGTATGCCTCCGGAATATACAGGTGAAGAAATTAACGACGTTGAAGAATTCGTTTCTGTGTTTGTCCGATTTACAAACGGCATGTCATTTACTTACGAACACGGTTGGTCATGTAATATGGCAGGACAGCCACAAGGCATCTTCATCTTCGGTTCAAAAGGGTCGTTCAGTGGTAATAAACTTTTTCTTGAGAAAGGGAAATGGGAAACAGATGATAAAGGCAACCGTAGACGTTATCAAGGCAATCTTGTTGAAACACCGTTGGAACTTCCTGATAAACATTTTCCTGACAAGTTCCGTGATTTTCTCAACGCTTGCAATAGCGATGCACAACCTGTCAGCAATGGTGATATTGGACTGAAGGTTACAGAGATTATGAGTGGCGCGCTTCTGTCGGCAAAACTGAAGCGTGAAGTTACTGTGGAAGAACTTTATGAACTTGAGGCACTTCGCACCGAACCAACACCAGGTTGGCCTATTCCATAACTCTGGATTCTGCTTCACAATCTTGATTAATTTTTCCGTATCTGTTATAATGCAATCAATGACACACCCCATGGGGAGAAGGTTATGCCGTTTTGTCCACAATGTAAAACTGAATATAAGGAAGATGTTTTGACCTGTCCAAAGTGTCAGGATGACCTGCTTCCCGGCTTAGTTCCTGCTCAAGTTCCGGAGTCAGTTGATTGGTTCGTTGTCCAATCTGTGCCGAATGAAGTCGCCGGACATATCCTCAAGAGTGTGTTAGAGGATGAAGGAATTCATGTCTATTTGCGCTCTCATGAAATGCCTGCTCACGGGGCAATAAAAGGGAACATCGGAAAATCTGAATGGGGCGATATTCTTGTACCCGGTTTTAGCGTGCAACAAGCACGGGAATGTCTCAAAGCATATCTTGATTCGCTAAAAGAAGATTAGCATTCGTAAGTAGGCTGCCATGAAGGCGAAGCAAATCTACCTTTTTAAGACAATGAAAACGGATATTGATACGAGCGGAAAAGTTTATGTGAATGGATACCGCCGAAGCGGTGGCACTTACGTCAAACCGTATTGGCGAAAACCTCCAAGCAAACAAATTGGTGCTGGTAGGCATGTTCCTGTCAGAAAAGAACAACTCCCGCTCTTCAAATTAGATTGAGTAGCCAGTTATCACAAATATTGGAACATACCAAAATTTTATGCCGCAACCAAATTTTTTAGGATAAAGTTATGATCTGTTTTTTACGAAGCTTGCAAGTTTCCTATATCACTTCGTGTCGCTTGCAGGCTTTTATTATTATCTTTTTTTTGTTTACAAGCACAACACTTTTGGGCGATGTTTACCGCATCAGAAAAGGAGATAGACTGCTGATAGCTGTGATAGGACAACCGGAGTATACACATTCTGTGCATGTACGCGATGACGGTAGGATTAGTTACTTTGGTGGTGATCTTGAGGTAGTAGGTAAGACCTCTGAAGAGATCAACGCGGTTATTCGTGAGTTTTTGTTGAGCGAGAAACTTGTTAATAATCCTGTGATTATGGTGTCTGTAGCATCACAAGAGGAAAGTGTTTATGTCGGTGGTGCTGTGACCACTCCTGGTCGCTACGTCATATCCCCAGAAACTGATATTGGTATATATCGTGCAATCCAGCTCGCTGGTGGAATGAAAGAGAACGCCGATTTACAAAAGGTCCAATTGATCCGATATAATGCTATTACTCAGTTAAGTGATGCATCAAAGCAGATTCAATCAAGTTCTCTTATACCGAAAAAACCAATCGCACAGGTTGAAACTTACGATTTATCAACAAACCAGTCTTATCGTGATATCCGTGTAAATGCTAACGATTTTGTGTTTGTAATGCCGTTCAGCGTGATTGAGGTACAAGGTGAAGTAAAGGTGCCAGGAAAATTGTTCATTCGCGACAAAATTAGCATTGCCAATGCGTTAGCAAGAGCAGGAGGACCTACTGAGGAGGGTGATTTGACTGCACTGGTAAAGGTTGCTAAAGACGGCACCCTCATCGAATTAAGTGTATCCGAACAATTTTGGAAACCGACTGATAAAAACGGCTCGGAAATTTCTTTATCCGATGGTGATACGCTTTTTGTTCCGAATGCGTTTAAAGTAGAACCTATCTATGTTACTGGGTATGTGCGTATACCGGGTGCACACCGCGTTCGTGGTCCACTCACACTCCAGAAAGCTATTGCAGTTGCAGGTGGATTTGAGAATGTAGCGAACCGTAAGAAAGTTCATATCCACCGTAAGGACGGGACGACTACAGAACATCTTTTTCAACCCGGCACAGACACCACTTTACTTTATCCTGGAGACATCTTAGAGGTCCATAAGCGGTTTCAAATGAATTGGGGATTGATCTTAAATATATCTTCTACTACTGTTGTAATAGCATCTGCTATTATTACATTGACAAGCAACTAACGTTAAGAGTCATCTCATTATTGCCCTATGATGTTGCTATTGTGTTTTAAGTGACAACTAATAACCTACCTTGTCGCGGGGCAAACGTACAATTTAGATACGTCTTTCCATTTGCATGCCAAGAGGTTAACGACGCATGTTTCCCTGTCTGCAAAAGTCGTTCTTCAACTATCTCTGCTTCACCTAATATTTCAACTAAAGTTTCAAGCCGTTTTTCACTTGTATTAAACAGATAGAATGTTTGATATTTCTCATGTGTTCTGTGGTGCACCTGCACGACTTCCGTTAGTTGATTTTCCTGTCCTACATAAACGGAAATAGCTGGGGTGATCCATTTACGGAGTAATTTTCGGAGATCTGTCTCCCTCTCCGCTTGCGGTCCATCTAATATAGTAGTGCGGTGTTTGTAAATTAGACGTTCCAACAGATACGGTTCAAGTCCAACCCGCCCATTCAGCAGATAGGGGGCAGGGGCGTTAACAATGAACCTTCCCTTTGCCTTCACAAATGCTGTTAAACGTTGCACAGTCGTTTCATGCAGGGATAAACAACTCGGCAGTAGGACAAGATGATATTTCCTTCCATTCAGACAAATCGCGCCATCCTTCTTTTCCACTGTTGTCCTATAGAGTTGCACCTCAGAGGCAATGTCAAAATCATAACCCATGTTCCACACTGTCTGACACAACCATCCCCACGCTTTTGTTATGTTATTCCATTGTTTCTCTTCAGGTTTCATCCAAAGGCTCTGTGTTGGTGATAACATTAAAATTGGGCGTTTTGGGTGCCCAACTTGTAATAATTCGGCTAAAGATTCGTCAGGATATGTTTCGGAGTGGCTATCTTTAACCCTGCTTGAGATCCACTGATTAAATCCGAAGGTTGCATCACTGAGATATTGCGAAAATGGGTGTCTCCCTTTTCTAAAAATCCCAGCATGTTGCGTCCTGCTACACACGGACTTAGCAACAATAAACTGCCTCGGTGTGTCCGACTCCGATGCAGTGAGGATTGGACAATCCACCTGTTCCAAAAGTGATCCCAGTTCATATTGCAATGACCTTGCACTTTCTCGTAGTGTTACCGCCAATTTTAAGTGGTGCTGATGACAGAAATCTCTTAGCCCGCTCAGGAAACACTGCGCGAATTGTGATGTTAATTCCTGCCAGAAAACACTTCTGATCACTGACGAATCGTACGTGTCATAAAAAAGAAAAGGCAGAAAACTCCCACGGGCATTCGTAGAAGTTCTATGGCTATTCTGGTAATCGTCTTCGCGAATTTGTTTCAGTAACGTGTCACTCCAGGGCACTGACGTTCCATCCGTCTCAAACACAGATAAGAAACGTGGTAGTTCAACAGCAAAACCTAAAATTGCATCTGTGCTATAAGACTCCACGTAATTCGTTAGAACCCGTTTGATAAAAGCGTTAACACCAGAATCACTCAGTAAATCATCTGCATCTTTTTCAACCTGATAGATGTAAAGAAGTGTCCGACCACGTAACCGCTCTGCAACTGTAAGATCCGATGCTATACAACTTTGAATGTAATCAGTGATGTTATAGAATAATGCGTCTGTCCGTGGCTGCGCAATAAGGTAGAATTGATTGAATAACGGCTCACCTATGTCATAAGTGTTTCGCAAGTTTCGCTGGATAGATGCGGCTGTTTCCGATGCCCTGAAATCTAATGTTACAACTTTCAGTTGGTACCGCGTCTGAATTGTTGCAGAGTCCAATTGTATCCACGCCTGCTTGCTAAACCGAACAAGTTTTGCTAACGCTGCTTGATGCGCTGTAGATTTTTCCGAATTCTGATAGGATAGCAGAGAGCTATTTGGAATATAGGTCAAATTCGTTGCCACAACTGATATTTCTCCAAGAAATTTGCATATTTTATCGGTTTTGTAGTATACTTTAAGAATATGTATTGATTGGAAAATCGTTTTGCCATGTTATCATGTTTCGTTGACAGATGCAATGCGTTGGTTACCCTATTTGCCAATTCTGCATCGCGTCTTATAGCCGTTTATTGATTGTGTGTAAGAAAAATGAGAATTCTTGAGAACTTAATCACAGCATTTTCAGCACTTCATGCAAGCAAACTCCGAACAATCCTGACACTCTTAGGAATTACAATCGGAATTGCAGGTGTGATCGCAATGATGTCGTTAGGTGCTGGTGCCGAAAAACTCGTGATGTCGGAATTTGAAAAAATTGGTGGCCCCAGCATGTTTGGAGTCTACCGTCCAGGGTATGTCCGTCGCAATCACCGATGGCAGCGAAACACGAGTCCGCATTATCTAAATATGGCGGATCTGCGTGATGTTTTAGAGCAGTGCCCATCTGTCGAAATAGCTACCGTAGAAGGAAGTTATTATATCAGCTTTGACGTTGAAGGGAAACACCGACCGACCTACATGCGAGCAACCACAGTTGAATATCAAGGAGTCCGACAGTGGCATGCTGAATATGGCAGGTTTCTTGCGGATACGGACATGGACTTCTGGAATAAGGTTTGTGTCATCGGTTCACAAGTCTGGAAAGAACAGTTCAAGGGAATGGATCCGATTGGCAAGGAAGTTGGAATCAATAACAAACGTTTCACTGTTATCGGAATTATGGAAAGCCGCGGTCCCGGTTTAGAAGCAGGCAAAAGTGACGATAATATGATCTTTATTCCGATTACAACTGCTCAAACCCGGTTTTGGGGACACGATAACGTCGGACATATTATGGTGCGTGCGAAAAGCCCTCTTGTGGTTGACCAGGCAGTTAAAGAGGTACAAACTATAATTAGACGCAACCACGGTGGGGACGACACTTTTTTCCGAACATGGCAAGCACAAAAAGGTATTGAAAGCGCGAAAAAGACTATTTTTATTATAGAGATGGTGTTAGTTATCATTGCATCTGTTTCATTGATTGTAGGCGGCATCGGCATCCTAAATATTATGCTCGTTTCAGTAACAGAACGGATACCAGAGATCGGGTTGCGGAAAGCTGTCGGTGCGAAAAACTACCAAATTCGATTCCAATTTCTGACTGAGTCAATCCTTTTGTGTCTTATTGGGAGTGTGCTCGGTATTGCATTAGGGGCATTAGTCGGACAAGGTTTTGCGTGGGCTGTTGGAAAATTTATGAAAGGCATGATCGGATGGCCTTCGGTCATTACCATAAAATCTGTGTTGACTTCTGTCGCAGCAGGAACTGCTGTTGGCATATTTTTCGGCTACTATCCCGCCAGTCAAGCAGCAAAATTAAGTCCAATTGATGCGATTCGACATACATAGTAGGAAAATCATCTGAAGAAGCTCGGAATAGCAAGTCACAACAGTTGCATGGGCGGAACATACGACGTGGAAAAACTCGGTATTATAGCAGGAGCAGGTGAACTTCCAACCCTTGTCGCAAAAAGCGCAACTGCACAAGGACGAAAACCGGTAATCGTCCAAATTACTAAAACAGATGAACAACGTTTTACTGAGATCCAGTGTGAAGTCTATTCTTACGGTGTCGGACAAATACAAAAAATCACGCAAAAATTTCTTGATTTAAACGTAAAAGAACTCGTCATCATAGGAAAAATTGAACCAAGTATCCTATTGCGTCCTTTCCAAGTTGATGCAACTGCACTCAAGATTTTGGCACAGAACCGTAGCCAAAACCCCGCCTCACTCGTTTCAGCAGTTCTTGAACACTTTCAAAACGCTGGACTCTCTATCCTAAAGCAGGATCATTTTTTATCCCATCTATTACCGGAACCCGGTGTACTCACAAAACGCAAACCGAACGCTGCGCAGTGGGACGATATAAAGACCGGCATCGCAACAGCACGGCAGATAGCAAACCTGGATATCGGACAGACTGTGGTCCTCAAAAATCAGATTATCCTTGCAATTGAGGCTATTGAAGGAACAGATACCACAATTCAGAGAGGCGGGGACTTAGGCGGAAAAGGCGTTGTTGTGGCAAAAGCCGCATCTGAAAACCACGATTTTCGGACTGATGTTCCAACTGTAGGGATGCAAACGCTTCAGACGTTACAAGCTGTCAAAGGTAGCGTTTTAGCAGTTGAAGCAAGGCGAACCTTTGTTATGGAACCAGAGACTCTATTCCAACAAGCTGACCGTTGGAAAATATCAATTGTTGCTGTGGAATAAAATGTTGGTGCAAATAAAAGATATGTGCGGTTGTTTTGGTGAAGTCAATGGCAACGCGGGTTAGATTTTTTATTAGCACGCATTCTTTACATGAGCCAGGTTTTATTATATTACGAAGAACGCAATTTCCTGAATTGAATTATGCTAAAAGTCAACCAAAATATTAATCTGACGTTCAAGAGTACATAACACACCAAAGCAGGAGTTTTCGCGCTTAATGAAAGTCCGTTCTTTTCTATTTATATTTTTGTTGATGGTTACACCTTTACCAATTTTAGCACAAACAGGGAACGTTGAAGGCACAATCTATCAGCGGAGCACAGGGAAACCGCTTGAAGGCGCAGATGTTCACATCCTTGAAACAGACCAACACCAAAAAACAGACGCAAATGGAAAATTTCAGTTCACCGAAATTCCTATAGGCACTTATACGCTATCCGTATCCCACCCAAACTTTAAAACACCTGAAAAGACGACAATTGAAATAAGTGCAGGAAAAACCATTCAAGGCAAAATCTACCTTGGACCGGCCTTTCAATTGGAAAAAGATACGGCGACAGGCGATATTGAAGGCATCGTCTATGATCGCGAGACTGGAGCACTATTAGCAGGCGCAGAGGTTCAGATAATTGAGACCAAACAACGTCAAGAAACCAAAAGGGATGGAAAGTTTCGGTTCATTGACATCGTTCCCGGAACTTATACCATTTCAATAAAACACCTCGCTTTCGACACACCAACACCAACCACTGTTGAGATTAGCGCAGGCGCGACAACCCAAGTCAAAATATATTTGGGACCGGTTTTTAAACTTGAAACAATAATCGTGGAAGGAACACGCCTGCCGCCAACTATTAGTAGAAAACAGATACGCGGATCAGAAATTAGACGTATCACAGGTACCGGTGCTGATGCGCTCAAAGCATTGACAACGCTTCCGAGCATCGGTATTCCGAACGATTTCTTTGGAATTCTCTATATTCGCGGCAGCGAACCGGGATCTACACGCTACTATTTTGACCGCACACCGTTGGGATATCCGTTCCATTTTGGCGGGATTTTCTCAACAATTTATTCGGGTGCGATTGACGATATTCACATTTACGCGGGGGGTTACGGTGCGGAATTCGGTTTGGATTCGCAATCCGTTATTGATATACATTCACCAGATTGGATAGAGAGAAAGAGGTCTGGCGTAATTGATATTAACCTACTGTATCCCCAAGTTTACATTCAAACCAAGATTGGTAAGAAAGGATATGCCTCCGCCGCTGCTCGACGCGACCTCTCAGGTCTCATTTTTGACCGCTTCTATGGCTTTACATTTCCTAACTTTTCAGATTATCAACTCAAATTTGTTTATCTACTCACCGACAAACATCAGCTTACACTCAACGCTTTAGGTGCGACAGATCATTTTGATTTCTCTAATTTCATATTTGATTACACAGAGGAAGATGATAATTTTTCTGCCTATTACAAAAATGGCTTTGAAGGTGCAGGCATCCATCTCAAGTCAGAATTTACAGAAAAATTCATATCCCATCTGTCCCTAACCCGTTCTTTTAACTTTCTCAATATGCAGTTTGGCAACCCTTTTAATATTAATGAAGGTCCAACACAAGAAGGAATATTCTCTGACACAAAAACTAAGGTTCCAGCATATCAACTTCGGACAGATATTGCCTACAAAATAACTGACAATTTCCAGTTTGAACCGGGTTTTCTCTTATCCTACAGTCCAGCCGACAGTTCTTCATATTCCACCCGCGCATTCGTGGACGAAGAATCTGATAGTGGCGAACTGGTTGGAAGTGAAGCGTCAGACAATTTTAATTACCCGTTTCAACGTGCGGAGGGTTACCTTCAAGGAAGGTATGACCCATTTTCATTTTTATCACTCGCTCTTGGCGTGCGGTTCGACTATCTCAATATGACAGACGAACTCTCAACGCAGCCAAGAGCAAGCATAAACGTAAAATTACCGATCGGTTCTAACGTCCGTCTCGCCTACGGTCAGTACGAGCAAAGTCCGTTAGCATATCAAGTGCTAAGGGAGGGTGGAAACCGATCATTAAAATCCAGTGTTGCGCAGCATTATATTATGGAATTGGAACACAATTTTTCACCATATACAGAATTCAAGTTTGCTACCTATTACAAAGACCTACAGAAATTGGTCTCACGGGATATTGATTTGGAAACACTTATTGATTCCCTTGAAGATGCAACTGTAGATGTGCCTTTTACGGACTATCTCAACCAAGGCGAAGGTTTCGTTAGTGGCGTAGAGGCTTTCTTGCGGCATCGAATCAAGGACAAGTTCTTCGGATGGATTTCATACACATATACACATTCAGAACGGCGTAATCATCCAAATGATGTCTATAAGCCTTATCTCTTTGATCATAGCCATATTGTAAGCGTTGTTGCAAACTATAACCTCAGTCAAAATACTCAGATCGGAATGAAATGGCAGTTTTTAAGCGGAACGTCTGCAGCGCCAATAGGCGCGCTGTTCCAAATTCAAGACCCTGTTACGCTCGGCATGAACAAGGTTATCTCTGATAACCTGGGTGCTATTCTTGAGGCTGAATTACCTCCCTACCACCGATTAGATTTGAGGTTGAGCCGCAAAGGTAGTTGGTTCGGTTTGCCTGTCACCGAATTTATAGAAATATGGAATGTCTACTTGCGCCGAAACAGTATGAGGTTAGGCGTTTCCAATCAGCTCTTAGATGTTATTGAAAATATTGCTCCTGAAGATTGGTCTGATGAAGATTGGTCTGATGAAGATTTCGATCCAGCGACCTTAGAACCCAGAAAAATACCACAAATCCCCTTTTTCGTCTCTGTCGGCGTAATCTATGAATTTTAGTTTGGCAATCTTAAAATAAAATATTGTAGAATTATAGTGAATTATGAAAATAAATGAACACTTCCCCCCTGGTAGGCGGGGAATGCCTAAAGACGAATGCGCCTATGGCATTCGCCATGATTCATACCGTTGATTTGGAGGTTTCCTAACCTCGCTGATTTTCAGTGTTCAAATCCTTCGAAAACCTACTATAATTGATAAAAGTCTATCACCTGTACACAATAGGAGCTATTAAATTGAAAAAAAGTTTTCTCTGGCTATTACTCATTTTCTTATTTCCAATATCAGCATTTGCACAAACAGGCACCATTGAAGGCACCGTCTATGACCAAACCACCGGAAAACCACTCTCAGGTGCAGAAGTCCACATCCTTGAAACAGATGAACGCCAAACAAGTGATACAGCCGGTAAAGTCTGGTTCACACGCATTCCACCCGGCACATACATGCTTACAATCACACATCCCTCTTTTACCACACCAACAAAAACCACCATTGAGGTAACCGCCGGACGGACCACACAAGCAAGAATGTCCCTCGGTGAAGTATTTGAGTTAGAAACAGTTGTCATTGAAGGGGAACGTGTTCCACCCACGGTAAGCAAAAAAGACATCCGTGGCAGCGAACTTCTCCGCATTCCTGGGGTAATGAATGATGCACTAAAGGGGCTGACCACACTACCAAGCATCGGCATTCCAAATGATTTTTTTGGAATACTCTATATACGGGGTAGTGACCCTGGTTCCAATCTCTACTATCTTGACCGAACACAACTCGGCTATCCTTTTCATTGGGGTGGTTTACTTTCAACCATCAGTTCAGAAACAATTGAAAAAATAGATATTTACGCAGGTGGATATGGATCAGAATTTGGGTTAGATTCACAAGCAGTGCTCGACATCCAAGCACGTGATAGTATTGAAGACCGATTAGATGGAACATTCAACCTAAATATAATCTATTCTGAAGGCTTGCTTGAAGGAAGGATTGGCGAAAAAGGGTATATCTCTGCCTCTGGACGGAGAAGTTATTTTGATCTCATCCTTGGACCAATTGTTGAAGCACAGACAGGATCAGAGCAGCAATTCCCATATTTTTCAGATTATCAGTTCAAATTTGTTTATCCACTAACAGATAACCATCATCTTACACTCAACGCGTTTGCGGCAACAGACCATTTCAACTTTAAAGAGGAAGAAATAGAAAATTCTATAGATGCCCATCTTGAAAGAGGGACTTTCTATTTCAAAAACGGTTTTAGCGGACAAGGCATCCATCTCCATTCAAACTTTACCGAAAATTTAACATCCCATTTTTCATTTACCCGCACCTTCAATTACCTCAATATTAAATTTGAAGACCCTTTTGTCCTGTCTTATGCGTTAGAAAACGGTGAATTTAAACTGGAGGACGGTAAATTAGTGGCTGAAGAGATACTTACCAATAACTATGACGTAAAAGTCAAGGTTCCGGTCTGGACACTACGCGAAGATGTATCCTACAGATTAAACCCCACGCTGCAGTTTGAATCGGGTCTCCTTTTGTCGTACAGTCCAGCCAATAGTTTTGAAGACAGTAATATATATGAATACGTAGCAATTGGTGAACCGATAGAAATAAGTACCCCACTTATTGAAAATGGCGATCAGATAAGAGAAAGGATTACGACCCAAACAGCAGTTCGCTATGAAGTAACAAACTTGGAAAAGACACACTACGAATTTGGACACGATTTTTACCGCGCCGAAGGCTATCTACAAGCACGATATGATCCGTTACCTTCCATTTCAATAGCACTTGGCACACGATTAGATTACCTCGATTTGACAGAGCAACTCTCCGTACAACCGCGAGGGAGTGTAAGTTTCAAACTACCGAGTGATTTCAATATTCGGTTTGCTTATGGAAACTATGAACAGAGTCCGAAACCGTATCAGATACTATCAGAGAATGGAAACCCAGATTTGAAATCCAGTCTTGCACGCCACTATATCATGGAGATAGAACATGATCTCACCTCTCAAACGGAATTCAAGTTTGCAACATATTACAAAGACGAGCAGAAATTGGTAACGAAAGATAAAGTTTCAATGACATCCGAGTCGGAATCTGCTATTTCTGAGGGAGGGAGATTAGCAACAGAAGATGAGGTTTCAAACTATCTCAATCAAGGAGCAGCGTACGTTGGTGGTGTGGAAGCGTTCCTGCGCCACCGCATATCAGATAAATTCTTCGGATGGATCTCTTATGCATATACGCACGCTGAGCGGCGTGAGAAACCGGATGCAAGCTATCAACCGTACCTTTTTGATAACACACATATCGTTAGCATTGTCGCAAACTATAACTTCACGCCTAATTTTGAGATGGGCGTGAAATGGCAGTATTTAAATGGCACTTCTGAAGTCCCGATTAGTGATCTTGTCCTGATTCAAGACCCGGTTACGCGCGGGTTAAATCCCCTGCTGGCAAGTGCTGACGAAGAATTACATGCCCAGTTAACACCGTATCACAAGTTAGATTTCAGAATTAGTCGCAAATGGAACGTCCGAGGCATGAAGATAGGTGGATTTCTGGATGTTATCAATTTTTACAACCGAAAAAATACGATAAAATTCTATTTTAATGAAGCAACACTTGAAATTCAAGGTGAAGAAATTCAAATTGAAGAATGGGAATCTGAGGAGCTATCTCAACTTCCACGTATAATCTATGTTGGACTAACGGTTGAATTTTAATTTTGCAAAATTACAACACATTTTCTGGCAATTCTGGTGAAAGAAATTGTATAATTTAACGGTCTATTCTACATACTGATTTTTAACACATTTTGCATTGGAGTTACCGAAATCATGAAAAGTTTCATCTGTTTACTAATATTCCTAATAATACCTATTACTGCATTTTCTCAAACAGGGTCTATTGAAGGCACTGTATATAGCAGAAATACGGACGAACCGTTAGCAGGCGCAGAGGTCTATATCATTGAACTCGACAAACGCTTAAAGACAGACGAAAACGGAAAGTTTTCTTTCAACGAAATCCCAGCAGGTAAATATACTTTATCTATATCTTTTCCAGATACGGAATTAACTGAAAAAACCACTATTATCCTTGAGGAAGGTAAAACCCTTACACCTAACCTCTATGTCAGTGCATCTGCGTATGAGCTTGAAACGGTAGAGGTAAAGACAAAACGTGAGCCAAAAACTATTATCAAAAAGAGCATTCAATCGAAAGAAATAACACGTATCCCTGGCACTGCGGGCGATGCACTACGGGCGCTACCTGCCATCCCCGGTATTGGTGTCGCGAACGATTTTAGCGGCGCACTCTATATCCGTGGTGGTTCAGATGAAGATAATCTGTACTACTTTGACCGTGTGCCTGTCGGCTATCCATACCACTTTGGTGGTCTCGTTTCGTCATTGAGTTCTGAAATCATCGATCGGATTGATGTCTATGCAGGCGGTTATGGTGCCGAATACGGTGTGGACTCTCAAGCCGTAATTGATATCTATTCACAAAACAGCAGCCCAGAGAATCTACGTGGAAAATTTAATCTCAATCTGCTTTACTCAGAGGGATTACTCCAAGGCAAAATCGGTGAAAAAGGATATTGGTATGCTGCTGGGCGCAGGAGTTATATTGACCTATTTATTGGTTCCCTTTCGTTTGCCACAGGTTCAATCACTGCATTTCCCCGCTTTTGGGATTATCAACTCAAAGCTGGCTACGACCTCAGCGAAAAACACCAACTTTTTTTCAATCTCTTCGCGTCGGGGGATAAGTTTGCGATAACATTAGACGGTGAAAACGTAGACGAAGATTTTAGGGGAGATACAAGTTTTGACAGTGGTTTTGAGGGCGGAGGATTTCACCTACGTTCCGTCCTGACAGATCGTCTTACCTCCTTTCTTTCCTTAACTCGTTCAAATTTTTTATTTGATGTCAATTTCGGTCCCGCTATCTCTCTTAATATTGATGCACCAACTTATACACTACGCGAAGATCTCACTTACGAGATAAACGAAAAACACCGATTAGAATCCGGGCTTATCCTCGGGCTTGAACCTGGAGAAGTTAGCGGCACATTTACACGAATACCAGATGAGGGTGAAGTTGAGTATGATATTCGGTTTGAAGAAAAACAGGTCATTGACGAAAGTGTTCGAGGACAACGTATTGAAGGTTACTTGCAAGACCGGTATAATCTGTTACCATTTTTATCAGTCGTGTATGGTTTGCGATTTGACTATTTTAACCGAATTGATGAGCTTTCTGTTCAACCGCGTGGCAGTTTACGTGTTGAGCTTCCTAACAGTTCTGAACTCCAATTCGCTTACGGAATTTACAATCAAACCCCTATACCCGCACAACTCTCTACCAGTGTTGGCAACCCAGAATTAAAATCCAGTCAGGCAAGCCATTATATCCTTGAACTCAAACGGCAACTTTCACAAGATACTGAAATTAAAATCGCAGCATATTACAAAGACCTCATAAATTTGGTGACATCTGACGAATTATCAGTATTCCTTAATCAAGGTGAGGGGTATGCGCAAGGCACGGAGATATTTCTTCGACACCAAAGCGGCGATCGGTTTTTTGGCTGGATTTCCTACGCTTACGCACTTTCAAAACGGCGTGACCGTTTAGGTGAGCCTTATCGCTACTATTCGTTTGACCAAACACATGTCGCTACCCTCGCAGCAAGCTATAATCTTACACCTACCTGGGAGTTCGGAGCAAAATGGCAGTACCGAACAGGTAACCCGTATACACCTGTTGTGGACGCTACACGCGTACCCGATCCTAGGAATGGAAAACTTATCTACCTACCAATTTATGGTGAAAAGAACTCAGAAAGATTACCGCCATATCATAGATTAGACCTACGCGTGAGTAAAGTCTTCCGTTTTAATAGTTGGGAGTTCGGAATATTTTTAGAACTGCTTAACGCCTATAATCGTAAAAACCTCCTTGATTATCAATATGAAGAAGACTACAAAGATAAAAACCCTATTTATCAGTTTCCTATTCTCCCATACTTAGGTATTACGGCGACATTCTAAATGGTTATTCTCATGAACAGCACCTTGAAACTGATATTGCTCCTTTTAATCCTTTTATTGCCAATTTCAGCTTTCGGACAAACCGACGCCCCCGTAAAGGACCAACCATCGGATGATGTTATCACCTTACCGCCAATAGAAGTCAAAACAGAACGGATAGAAAAGAAACCGAGACACACTTTTAAAGGACATTCATTTAGAAATGCCATTGGAACAGGTGGCGATCCGTTGCGACTTCTAAACCAACTCCCCAGCGTCGGTGTTCTAAGTGACTTCACAGGAATTCTTTCCGTGCGTGGCGGCGGACCTGAAGACAACCTCTACTCTTTCGATCGCCTGCCTTTAGGATATCCGTATCATCTCTATGGAATCGTCTCTACTGTCAATGCAGAGGTGATTCAGAATGTTGAAGTGTACCCAGGCGGGTACGGGGCAGAATTCGGTTCCGATTCTCAAGCAGTCATTGACATCTATTCCCGCAGCATCACTGATACTCCCTTAGGAGGTAAACTCAATTCCAATCTGGTGTATTCCCAAGCTTTTCTCGAAGGAAATATTGGGAAACGTGGATATTGGTACGCATTTGGTCGACATAGTTATATGGGACCCCTTTTTGAATTGTTACCGCGTTTGGTCAAGGTGGACGAAGATTTGGTAACCCAAGTGCCAAGTTTTTGGAGTTATCAAGGAAAGGCTGTCTACCAATTAACTAAAAACCACAGATTGGTCATTAACGCTATTGGAGCAGACGACTCAGCAGAATTTCGCCTCGGCCCCGATGAAGTCTCTGATAGTGACTTACAGGGTCCGTTGAAATCGGAAAACCCTTTCGATTCACAAGGCATTCATCTCTATTCGGAAAAAGAAAAAACGTTTAAGTCTGTCGTATCATTGACACGGTCATTTTCTCGGAGGGATATACAATATGGTGACGGATACTTCTATGGAAACACGGATAGTGTCTATTCACTCCGCGGCGATCTTCAGTACTGGGTCAAATTTCCGAAAACATTGTTAGAATCAGGTTTTGATTTCTCAAGCCTCCCTTCAAGCCTTACCAGCATCGGAGCACGACCACTTGAAGAAGGGGATTGGGACTATGATTTTAGGTTAAAGGCACAAGGTGAGAAAATCCACACCGTCAAGTCTAAAACCCTGCATCGGTTTGAAGGATATGTGCAAGCAACACAAGACCTTGTTGCTTCTCGCTACGCTGCTCTCTATGCCACCATAGGAATACGCGCAAATTACTTTAATCTGATAGACTCCTTTTCGCTGCAACCACGCGGTCTACTTGGCTTAACACTTGGTCCCGAGCAACCGAACACTGTCGGATTCTCCCTTCTACCGATAGACCTGCGCTTTATGTCCGGCAATTATGTTCAAAACCCGCTACTTTACCAAGTCGTCCTTGGAAACGAAAATCCTGAGATTGCACCAAGTTTAGCGAGACATTATGTTGTTGCGATGGAAAAAAGACTTACTGCTGAAACAAAAGTTGAAGTTGCAGGCTATTACAAAAACCTTCGCGATATGATTACCTTCAATCTATTAGAGGAACGCTACGAAAATCAGAGGAGTGGAAATGTAACGGGCATAGAAGTTTCACTGGAACATGAGATCGGAGAAGCATTCCGAGGGTGGCTTGCTTATTCTTACACCGTTTCCAAACGCCAAGATTCGTCCTGGGAAAAAGAAAGAGATTTTATGTTTGGCACACCTCATGTTTTGGTAGTTAATCTGAACTACACTTTTGAGTCGTGGGAATTCGGAGCGAATTGGCAATACAAAAGCGGTATTCTCTATTCTACATTAGAAGGCAGGGAACCGTATACTAACCCGTTCACTAAAAACGAAACATGGCTGCCGATTTGGGGTGTCCAAAAACGCACAGCACCCTATCACCGTTTGGACCTACGTATTCATTGGTACTTCATTCGTTTGGACAAAGCGAAGGCGGGATTTACTTTTGAACTTTGGAACGCCTATAACCGTAGAAATATTCTGCAAGTCCGCTATGGTGAGCACTTTACAAAAGAGGTGCCGATTTACCAATTACCAATTGTCCCATTCTTTGCGGCGACCTTGGAATTTTGATATACACAATCATTAAATTTTGTATAATCCAATTAGCCTCCTTTTTCGTCTTTTAAAATATTAATGTTCAATTTTGGCGTAAAGGAGGCAACGCTTTTGGACCACTACCTATTTTCTTTCCTGCCGTTTCCCAAAATCAGAATTTACTTATTTGTTCTTACATTTTTGTTCATCGTTGTTTCCAGTATGAGTGCCGAAACACCAATTTACCAGATTACAGCGTCCCGTACCTACGAGAGCATTGAGATAGACGGCGATCTCACCGAAGCAGATTGGCAAAAAGCTGAAGTTATGGATAGGTTTGTCCAAATTGAACCGTCTGAAGGTGAAGTCAGCACCGAACCGATGGAGGTGCGAATTCTATATGACGATGAAAACATCTATTTCGGTTTTATCTGTTTCGACTCAGATATGTCAAAACTTGTTGCTAACGAAATGCGGCGAGACGCGCGCGACATACACGAGAACGACAACGTTTTTATTCTATTAGATACATACAATGATAAACGGAGCGGGTTCTTCTTTCGCGCAAACGCCTTAGGGGCAGTCCAGGATAGGGCAGTAACGAATAATGGTGATACGCGGAACGACGACTGGGATGCTGTGGTGGCATGTAAATCAAAAATTAACGACACATTTTGGACAACAGAACTCAGCATTCCCTTTAGTCAACTCCGTTTTAAAAAAAGCGACCAGATTATATGGGGAATTAACGTTGGGCGTCAACATAAACGGTATAAGGAAGAAGCGTTATGGAAACCCGTGTCAGCGTCTTATGGCGGCTTAGCAAAATATCGCACAACAAACCTTGGCACACTTGTTGGTTTAGAAGGCATTGCCCCCTCACGAAATTTAGAATTTCTTCCTTACGTTCTGCCTGGTATTACACAAGTCAACGATGACGATGCGGTGCAAAAGACTACGCGCGAATTCAAACTCGGTTTTGACGCAAAATACGGCATCACATCTAACCTAATTGCGGACATCACCTATAACACTGACTTTGCACAAGTTGAGGCAGACCAGGAGCAGGTTAACCTCACCCGATTTAGCCTCTTTTTTCCTGAAAAAAGACCGTTCTTTTTAGAAGGAGCAGGACTTTTCGATTTCGGTGTCCCAAGGCAAAGTTTTCGAAGACCGCCACCAATGCTGCTTTTCTACAGTCGGCGTATCGGGTTAGCCGAGGGGAACGCTATTCCAATTATCTTCGGCGGAAAAGCCAGCGGCAAAATCGGTTCTTACGGAGTTGGGATCCTCAATGTTCTAACAGACGAATTCTATGATGAACCCGCAGAAGACGACCCAATTGACATTCCGCGTACCAACTACTCTGTTATCCGAGTTACAAAGGATGCTGCAGCAGGGACGCGCTTCGGTATAATTGCTATCAACAAAGACGAAATCGGCAACTATAACCGTGCAGGTGGGTTCGACTTCGAATTTCGTCCAAACGATAGATTTGATGTACGCGGGATGTGGGCGCGCACTTTTGCTCCTGATGTGTCGAGAAAAAATAACGCATGGTACTTCGGTACTAAATGGCGAAACGACATCTTTCGATCCGGCGTATCTTATACCGATATTGACGAAGAGTTTGATCCTGCAGTCGGATACGTTAGGCAAACAGGCATCCGACAACTGCGGGGTGATTTTCGCTGGGCACCCAGACCACAAAAATATGGAATTCGCGAAATGTGGTCAGGACCAGAACTAAGCTATATTCTCAACCAAGAAAATGAATTGGAACGTTGGAATTTCTCCTATACCCATTGGACATCATTTACCACAGGCGACTCAGTTATGCTGTTTGTTAGAAGTGCTTTTGAGCGACTTGACGAAGATTTTGAAATACGCGAGGATATTTTTATTCCAATTGGAGATTACGAATACAGCATAGTTGGCGGGCGATTTTCAACCAGTGATAGCCGTATCATCAGCACGACAACCGGTTTTGAATTGGGGAATTTTTATAACGGCCAAATTCGCAAATTTTACGTTGATGGAAGCCTGAAACCGAGTGGACGAATCAGTCTACACGCAAACTACCAATTTAATCGAGTCAACCTACCAGCAGGTGATTTTGATGCCAACCTCTTCTCAGGTAGGTTAAACTATTCGTTTTCAACAACCCTGTTTGCGAAACTTTTTGCACAATGGAATACAGAAACTGACCTTGTGTCTACCAATTTTCTGATCAATTATATCTATCGTCCAGGCAGCGATTTTTATTTTGTTTTTAACCAAACATACAGGACAGACAATACAGCAAAGACAAGACTTCAGAATTCTACAGTAGTCGCAAAAATGACGTTTTGGTGGAATCCATAATCAAACTTCGCCACTGAAGAGTAAAAATTCCTTACAATTGAAAAAAAGTTTGACATATATATTGAAATATGTTATAATATTATTAATTAAATACTTGCATTGATGTTAACAGGCCATTAATGCGTAAATTAATGTTGTAACGACAACTTAAATTTTACGATACTATCTCATAAACTCCGGTAAGTGTGTTGAACGCGCGCTATCGACATCACGAGATAATTTTGGGAGGAAAGAGATGAGTAGAAGTTCCGATATTGTACACCAAATCCAACACCGTCGAGCAGAACGGAAAAAACCGAAGATTAATGCTAAGTTGAAGAAAGTCAGCATTGAAGAAAGCCAGAAAGGTGGGATTGCCGCCGCACAAGAGAATAAACCGCTGCCAATAACCATGCAGAAAACAGGTGGACGTAATTCTGTTGCTTTAACATTTTCTGTTGGACTACATGTAACTTTAGCTTTATTATTGGGTTTCTTTTATATTAAGCAGCAAATTACATCGGCAAATGAAGACCTTGCGGTCGCGTTAATTCCACAAGAGACACCACCGACAAAACGTGCCACTATCAAACCACGGCCGCGTGTGACATTTGACGCTAAGCCGCAGGAAATGGATGCGCCGGTTCAACGGACACCAGTCACGAATCCAAATATTAGAAAGACACCAAACGATTTCGAGTTGCCGTCTCCGTCTGAACCAGAATTTGCCCCTGCAGGACCTGGACTGAATGAGGGACTAAGATTCAAATCAATTCCGGGAGGTGTGAGGGGACCGGTTCAACCGGAAAAACCTGTAGTAGAACCTACATTTAAAAGACCTCCCCAAGAGCCCAAACCCATCGTGGATATTGACACCGTTACGCCATCTGATGGGCCAAAAATAATTGACCCAATTGATACTACGCAAGCAGGTGTAACACCGCCAAAGACAAAAATTTCGCGGAAACCTGAGTATCCGAAGAATGCCAAAAGGGCAGAAAAAGAAGGTACCGTAATGTTATTCGCAACGATTACAACAGATGGTGTTGCGAAAGATATTAAGGCATTAACAAATCTTGGATTCGGTTTTGAGGAAGCAGCAATTGCGGCATTAAAGCGGTTTAAGTTTATCCCTGCAAAGAAAGGTGATAAAGAAATTGAATATGATGTCAAGATCCCTTTTGAATTCAAGTTAGAAGATAAGTAAATTTTAGGTTCGGTAATTCTCGGTCCGTACGAGACACGCGTTCCCGCTGCTGGCAAGGTTTGCTAACTTCGTCCCATTACCGAAATATGTATTAATCTTCATTTAGATTGCGCCTGTGAAAACACAACCTAACAGTTTGCGCTACAAATATAGTAGATTTTAGAATTATCTAACACTTTTATCCAGGCTTTTAGCAAACCTAACAGACTGCATGTGCTACAGAAATGTCCAAATAATGATCTGTTTTACTATATTGGCTAATTATCAGCATATTTTTCATTTAAGACAGTGTTTCTGTGTTTAAAAATTACAGGTAGCAACTTGGGTTTAATTTAAAAACTTGCATTGATATTAACAGGCCATTAATGCGTAAATTAATGTTGTAACGACAACTTAAATTTTACGATACTATCTCATAAACCCCGATAAGTGTGTTGAACGCGCACTATCGACATCACGAGATAATTTTGGGAGGCAAGAGATGAGTAGAAGTTCCGATATTGTACAACAAATGCAACAACGTCGAGTTGAACGAAAAAAACCAAAGATCAATGCGAAATTGAAGAAAGTTAGCATTGATGAAAGCCAGAAAGGCGGAATCGTTGCCGCACAAGAGAATAAACCGCCGCCGATAACCATGCAGAAAACAAGTGGGCGCAATTCTGTTGCTTTAACATTTTCTGTTGGACTACATGTAACTTTAGCTTTATTATTAGGTTTCTTTTATATTAAGCAGCAAATTACATCGGCAGATGAAGACCTTGCAGTCGCGTTAATTCCAGAAGAGCCGCCACAGACAAAACGCGCCCCTATCAAACCACGACCTCCGGCGAAATTTGATGCTGAGATAGAGGAAATAGATGTACCGGTTCAACGAGCGCCAATCAAGAATCCAGATATTAGAAAAACACCAAGCGATGATTTTGAGTTTACTTCTCTGTCTGACGAAGGTCTTGGCCCCGTAGGACCGGCACTCAATGAGGGACCAAGAATCAAGCCAATTCCGGGAGGTGTGAGGGGACCGGTTCAACCGAAACAAACCACAATAAAACCTGAACTTGATAGACCTTTCCAAGACAACACCTCAATTGCGGATCTTTCTAACACCGTTAAGCCATCTGAAGGGCCAACAATAATTCCCGATATTGATACTGCGCAAGCAGGTATAACACTGCCAAAGACAAAAATTTCGCGGAAGCCTGAATATCCGAAGAATGCCAAAAGAGCGGAAAAAGAAGGTACCGTAATTTTACGCGCAACGATTACAACAGATGGCGTTGCGAAAGATATTAAGGCATTAACAAATCTTGGATTCGGTTTTGAGGAAGCAGCAATTGCGGCATTAAAGCGGTTTAAGTTTATCCCTGCAAAGAAAGGTGATAAAGAAATTGAATATGATGTCAAGATCCCTTTTGAATTCAAGTTAGAGGATAAGTAAATTTAGAGAAAATCCAAGATACCAAGTGATTATCTTTTATCTTTAGCGGATTTTTAATAATCCTTTAGCCGCAAAATTGCGAACCAAATTCACGACAGATTGCCGGGCAGTTTCACTGAGTTGTTTCTGCTCAAAGGTGAGTTGTGCACTTTCTGATTCAAGCGTTTCCGCTTGCTCAGGTGTCATATTTTCAAAAAATTTATCCTGAATTGCGGGGGAGGCCTCGTGCAGGGCAAGGGCTAACGTGTTCGGCTCTAAAACCTGCAGGAGTGTCAAAATCGCCTCGTCAGGCACCTCGACAAGGTCTTCAAAGGCAAACAAACGATCAACAACAGTGTTTGCCAACTCAGGTTGATCTTTTTCTAACGCCTGCATAAGTTGATTCTGTCTTTCAATATCAACTTGTGCAAGGAATTTCGCAAGGTTTTTCGCGCCGTCTCCAAAAAAGAGTGTACTTTGCAGCATCTCGTCTATTTTCTTGATAAAGTCATCCCAAACGTGTTCTGCTTGTGAGGTATCAATCATCTCTGTAGTTGCCAAGTGTTCTGCTATGCGAATCTGCCTTTGAATCGGAAATTGCGCAAATATCTGCTGCGCATAAGCGGTAAGTGTTCCCTTTGTCTCCCCTTTAGGTATATCATCGTCAGCGCGTGCTAATGTCCTACGTATCTCATCGGAACTCTCTGATGGAACTTTGCCAGCTGCAACATCTAATAGTAGCAAAAACGCAGCGATATCTGCATCATCCGCCTGCTCAAATGCTCGCATAACCACAGGCAACGGTGCTTTTTCAAATAGGTTTGTTAGCTCTTGAAGCGAGTCTTGATTTAAGAATGATGTGGACACAACTCTACTCCTTTGTTACCTGAAACTACATCCCCTAACAGAAACGCTGCCTCACCTGATGCGTTTAGCAATTCCGAAGCCGCTGCAACTGAATCAGGGGCAAGAACCAAGACCATTCCAACTCCCATATTGAAAACTCTATACATTTCCGTTTCTTCCACATTTCCTTCTCGTTGGAGGAGCTTGAAAATAGGTGGTACTTCCCAACTTTGCTTTTGAATTACTGCACAACACCCTTCAGGTAGGATCCGCTTGAGGTTTCCGGGCAATCCGCCTCCTGTAATATGTGCAATCCCTTTGACTTCACACACCTCGCGGAGTTTCAAGATGGATTTGACATAACTTTTGTGGGTTTTGAGCAGCTCTTCACCGACTGTTGATGAAAGTTCCGGCAGATAAGTATCCACATTGTAGTTACAACGGTCAAATAAAATGCTCCGTGCAAGTGAATACCCATTTGTATGTAACCCTGTTGCCCCTAAACCAATTAACTTATCGCCAGGGTTTATATTCTCACCCGTAATCAAGGTGTCTTTTTCTACTACCCCTACAATTGTTCCAGCCAAGTCGTATTCCCCTGGCGCATAGAAACCAGGGAGTTCTGCCGTTTCTCCACCAATTAAAGCGCACCCAATCTCGCGGCACCCTGCTGCAAGTCCTATTATAATCTGTTCAAATACCAACGGATCCAGTTTTCCGATGCCGATATAATCTAAAAAGAAAAGTGGTTCGGCACCCTGCACAACAATATCATTGCCGCAATGTGTAACAATATCATATCCTACCGTATCATGTTTGTCTGCTTTAAAGGCAACCTTCAACTTAGTGCCGACACTGTCCGTGCTTGATACAAGAACAGGCTTTTTGTATGTACCGAGTGCGAATAAGCCCCCAAAACTTCCTACGTTGCTCAGAACTTCGGATCGGTACGTAGTTTCCATCATTCCCTTTATCCGTTGCATAGCTTTGGCTTCTGCTTCAAATGAAACACCTGCATCAGCATAGGTCAAAGATTTTTTATCTGTCCCTCTATTCTCCTTATTTCCAATGCTTTCGTCTGTTAAGTCATCCACCGTCACGCCAAGATGGTCGGCGAGGCAGTAGATATTTTTTCTTGATGGAAAATCTTTACCTCTGGACCAGTTAGAAACAGATTGTTTTGAAACGCCGAGTGCGTCAGCAATCGATTTTTGTGTGTGCTGCGGCTTACGGAGAAATCTGTTGAGATTCTCCGCAAAGATTTTCAGAATCTCTGGGTCTTTTTTGGGTCTACCCCTCATTTTTTCTCCTTTGCACAGTTTTTAAAGAGATACTGCGCAACTCTAATTTGATATTCTATGCTTACGAAAGAACTATGAAATTACCTGAGCTAACGACCTCTTTATCGTCTATTTTTCAAAAGTTAGGTATCTTGATGACGCGATTCTGATTGCTTTTGATGCGATCTGCTGCGTAGTATTAGTCCTTTCAAAAGACTCACTATTAAAAAGAAACCGGTTACAGCTATAGCGCCCAGAGTTCCAAAATACTCCGCATCTTCCTCTAACATATCAGGGTTCATCTTCATAAGGACGGGAGGCAGCAACCAATGCAAGATCATACCGAGGATAGAATACATAAGGACAATTTTTAACGTAGACATACCTTGCGATGTACTGAGTGAGCTTCGCACTATCCCACTCAATCTGCTTCCTGGACCTATTGAATTGTGGCGACGTTGCAAGATTCTCTTCGGGAAATTCTTTTTCGGATTCTGTTTTGGTGGTAGAGACATCATAGCATTTTCCTTATCCACAGTAGAAACAGTTCTGTTTTCCTATGTTATCTGTTTTCAGTTAAACCTTCTTGCATCGCGGTCACAATTTTCAGGCCTGTTGATAAAAGTTAATCTACGATTAATGGCAATTGGCGCGGTATCCTTTCATGCAAGGTAATAGGATAATTTCCATCAAAACATGCAGTGCAAAAATTGTCCGGTGCTTTCACTGCCTTTAGCATCCCTTCAATACTGACATATCCTAAGCTATCAGCACGAATATATTTACGGATTTCTTCAACAGAATGTTTACTTGCTATCAGTTCTGATCGGGTAGGGGTATCAACGCCATAAAAACATGGATATTTATTGGGTGGTGATGCAATACGGACATGTACCGCGGTTGCACCACCTTGTCGCACAATCTTAACGAGTTTTCGGCTATTGGTGCCGCGCATGATTGAATCATCAACCATCACAACCCGTTTTCCTTTGAGAACTTCGCGAATCGGATTCTGCTTCACTTTTACCATGAGTTCACGGATATTTTGTGTAGGATTCATGAATGAACGTCCTACGAAGGCATTCCTTGATAATCCGAGATCAAAAGGGATGCCAGATTCCTGGGCATAACCGAGCGCTGCTATCGTGGCTGAATCGGGAACGGGGATGACGACATCAGCTTTGACGGGATGTTCACGTGCAAGCTGCTTACCGAACTCACGCCGTGTGCTGTTCACACCTTGTCCAAACATCATGCCATCTGGACGAGCAAGGTAGATGTGTTCAAAGATGCACTGAGATAGTTTAGGTTGTTGTGGAGAAAAACGGAAAGATTCTATACCGAGATGTTTGGAGCGCAAAGTGACCAATTCACCCGGTTCAACTTCACGTATCGGTTCTGCTTCAATAACGTCGAGGGCACATGTTTCAGAAGCAAGCACATAAGCTTCACCTAATTTACCGATCCATAGCGGACGGAACCCGTACGGATCACGCGCCCCCATCAGCGTTGTTTTGTCCATCACAATGAACGAATACGCCCCCTCAACAGCCCGAAATGCATCAAAAATTCTATCTTCTAAACTGTTTTGACGAGAATGTGCTATAAGATGGAAGACAACTTCCGTATCCAAACTTGTGCTGAAAATTGACCCGATACTTTCAAGATGATTCTGGATGTGTGGTGCATTGACTAAGTTACCGTTGTGCCCAAGCGCAAGCTGCCCCTGCTTATAATTACGTACCAAAGGTTGAGCATTTTCGAGCGTGCTTTCACCTGCAGTTGAATATCGGTTGTGCCCAATAGCAATATGTCCTGTGAGTTTCGCTAAAATATCGGTATTAAAGACAGAATCTACAAGCCCCATCCCATGATGACTTGATAATTTCTCACCATCAGCGGCGACAATTCCGCTGCTCTCCTGGCCTCGGTGCTGAAGCGCGCGTAACCCTAAATAGGTTAATTCTACCGCTCTTGGGTGTCCAAAAACACCGAATACGCCACATTCGTCCTTGGGTTTATCATACTGCATTTGTCCAACAATACCTCCAGCACGCAAGTGAATCCGCGCAATTCACAGTGCTATCCTTCACTTAAAGACAAAACCTTCATGACACTAAAAATGAACCAATCGGAAACAGACACGTATAATCTTTTACGCTTCTTGGACGTTGACTTCTACCTCTTCTATGTTCGCTAACCGGTACCCTAAAATTGCACCAATCGGTATTGATAGAACATATAAAATTTCAATTGGCAACCGAAGCATCAGCCAAGCTTGAACAGGTAAAGATAAAAGGAAGACAAGGGCTTTAAATACCGGAAAAATTAAGACAAAAATAATATTTTGTATGCCAGAAATATCCGATAGTAAATTCAGTAGTTCAAGAGGGCCAACGATTGCGGGTGCACCCAAAAAAGCGCCTGAACACACGGGTTTGAAAGGAATATCAATTCCGAATTTCCGTCCAACATACCTAATTCCTTCACTTACTCCTACTACGATTACACCGTAAGTACATCCTATTGATATTAACAAAAACAGTCCGACCCAAAATCCGTGAGTTATTCGGTTATCAATCAGCACCTGCCAAAGATTCTTAAAGATTAGTAGGTATATTAAAATACCGGCAACCGTTATCGCACCTCCGATAGCGATTTGGCTTAGCGTTAACAAGATATTATTTTTTCTTGACATCACATCTCCTTACCATAAAATTCATCTATTTTTTAAGTATATCATGGTGTCATAGATTTGTCAAGATTATAGTAAAACGGACAATTAATGGGACACTTCTGTCCCGCACCCTGTCTGAAGATTAAGAAAATATTTCGGTAATTTGGCGAGGTTAGGAAACCTCGCCAGCAGAGGTTGACACCTGCCTTGTGCAGACGGAAAATTACCGAATTAATAAATTAATCTTCAGACAGGGTGCGGACTAAGATGCACAAACTAACAGGGTGTGCTACAACTTCTATTGTCCGTTATGTTTCTGAAATAGGTTTATTATAGTAGAATCTAAAAACACGTGAGCACTTCAAATGGACTACCTATCTCAACACCCACTGCTGGCGAGGTTTCCTAACCTCGCCAATGTCCAAATAATTATAGGCTTTACTATAAAGTGTCCTAATACTTTCAAGTTCACTATAATTGGGAGATAAGGGGATTTATACTTGAAAAGATGTTGATAGTCTGATAACATATTATCTAAGCAGGAAAGAGGATCCATTTTGAATATCCTTTCAAAATAAGTATTAGTATACTGATCTGTTTTTACCTTAAAAAATCTTAAAACTGTCCAAACTATAGGAAAAAGATATATCTTTAGCCCATTTTGATATTTTCAACACGAAATGCAAGGAAATTCTGATGGAAGCAAAAATATTGATTGTAGAGGATGAACGCGATATCGTAGAGTTGCTAAGATACAATCTGCGGGAAGCAGATTTTAAAGTTAATACTGTACAGAACGGTGCCGACGCATTACAGCGTGCAGTGGATGACCCGCCCGACCTCATTTTGTTAGACCTCATGCTGCCTGAAGTTGATGGATTAATTGTCTGTCGACTCCTGAAGAACGATCCCCGCACCAAAAATATTCCTATCGTGATGCTAACCGCAAAAACCGAAGAACAGGATCGCGTAACTGGACTTGAGTTGGGAGCTGATGATTATATCACAAAACCTTTTAGCCCACGCGAGGTTGTCTTACGCATCAATGCTGTGCTACGGAGACTCCGGGCGAGCGAACAAGATGATGAGGAAAACCAGATCGAAACGCACGGTGTGACAATTGATTTAGATCGACATCAAGTTTTGACCGAAGATGGAGCAATTGATCTCACTGCGACTGAGTTTAAACTCATTACGCTGTTTGCACGTTCACCCGGACGCGTTTTTTCTCGCAATATCCTGATGGATGCTATTTGGGGACAGGAGTATTACGGCATTGATAGGACAGTTGACACACACGTCAGCCGGCTCAGACGCAAACTCGGTGATTTAGGAAAACATATTGAAACGGTGTACGGCGTTGGATATCGGCTTAAAGAAGAGAAATAATTTGCTCATAGGCATTTTTGATACTACAGTATGAAAAATAGTGATTATAAAAGACCGAAATGAACATGGAGCCTTTTTATGAATTTAAGATTAAGAGATAAAGTTGTCGTTGTAACAGGTGCAAGTCGTGGAATAGGTAGAGCAATAGCAAACGGTTTTGCTGAAGAGGGCGCACGCCTCAGTGTTTTGTGGCAGAGACCCAGACACCTTACAATCTGCAACCGAAGAACTCAGCTCACACGGTATAAAGGTGTTGTCAAAACCTACCGATGTAACTGATACCGATCAAGTAGATGCGTTTATAACAGAAACATTGGACCGTTTCAGTAGAATTGATGTTGTTGTTAACAATGTTGGTGGGAGCCGGTGGACATCTTTAAACGAGATTTCTGATAATGAATGGCACGAGATTCTCGATCTGAATCTTGTTTCAGCAGCGCGTATTAACCGACTTGTTATCCCTGCGATGCAAAAAACAGGGTGGCGGCGTGATCCTAATGATCGCCTCTATTTACGGTAGAGAAGGTGGCGGACACATCACCTATAACGCAGCGAAAGCCGCAGAAATTAGTATGGCGAAGTCGTTGGCAAAAGAACTTGCCCCCCGATAATATACGTGTCAATAGTATTGCCCCAGGGTCTATTCTGTTTCCCGGCGGCGGCTGGGATCGCCGCATTAAAGCGGACCCTGAACGCATGAAAGCGTTTGTTGAAAGCGAGATGCCACTCGGACGATTCGGAAAACCGGAAGAGATCGCGAATGTTGCTGTTTTTCTTGCATCTGAACGGGCAAGCCTTGTTACAGGGGCGTGTATTAATGTTGATGGATGTCAGTCACGGTCAAATATATAATGCCATATCTAAATGGTTTACCTCGTCAAGTTTTTATGTTTTGAATTCCCTAAATCCACCCCCCCTTTTATCCCCCCGCAAGCGAGGGGAGGGACTTTTGGGTCTATTCTGTCCATTCTATGTATTATAATAAATGTTTAGCGAATGAACCACTAAATTGGTGGTGTGCATAAATAATTCCGTATATTTATGCACACCCCTTATAATTGGCGTGTAGGTTATTCGCCATTGTAAGAAATATCTTCCCTCAGCCAAATTAAATTTGCGTAAATTCTGCAAAAATGTTATGATGATCACGTTAACCATTTCACGCAAGTGTGCAAACCTCTATTCCTATTCTCATTTTTAAGGAGTATAACCATGAAAAAACTGCTCTATTCTGTTACAATTATGATGATTAGTGTTACAAATTGCTTTCTACGCTACAGCGGAAACTATCGTAACTGATGGCCTGGTGAGTTATTGGACGTTTGATGAACAAGACATTACGGATAAAACAGTCAAAGATGTTTGGGGTAAAAACAGTGGCACAATCGTTGGAGATCCAAAGGTTGTTGCTGGAAAGGTGGGCGATGCCCTTGAGTTTGACGGTTCTGACGATTATGTTAACCTGACAAACCTCGGTGATTTTGGCAGTAAAGTCGGCACATCAACATTTGAAGCATGGGTCAAAACAGACTTCAAGAAAGATTGGACAACACTTTTCAAAGTGCTTGATGTAGGCTGCAATATGGCATGGGCAATTGATGTCAATCGAAGCGCGAAAGCTGGATTTCCACTTGCCCAAGACATTGTTCACTACTATGTACGTCAGCATGCTGCTGCTGGTTGCAATGATATTGCCGTTGAAATTGAGTTTGAACTATCAGATGGAAAATGGCATCACGTCGTTTTTGCAATTGAGGACGCGGGTGAAGCGAAACTCAGTATCTATATGGACAGCGAACCGCAAGAAATTATTGTTGGCAAAGAAAAGAATTTGGATGCCTTTATTTCGTTTGTGCAACCTGTCTATATCGGTGCAGCGAACAATCGTGGTAATGTAGAAAAGCACTTTCCGGGTGTGATTGATGAAGTTCGTATTTATGACCGCGCCCTCACAGCAGAAGAAGTGACTCGTAATTTTAAATCAAAAGTTGGACTCGGTGTTGAACCTGACGATAAGCTGCCGCTTGTATGGGGATTTTTGAAGACATTGCAAAAATAAAAAGTTGATTATCACTTTTGCCTTCAATTGTGTAAGGCACCTCACCTTAAACATAAAACCTATTTTATCGTCTTAAAATGACAAAAACACGTATAAATGGATAGGAGGAATAAAAATTTGCGCTATTGTAAACCGACCTTTTGTCGGCTATTCATCATTTTTCTTTTAATTGCTATTCCGATGTCCGCTGTCGCCGGCGATTGGCCGAGTTGGCGCGGCCCGAATCAGGATGGCACATCTGCGGAAACTGGGTTAGTATCTAATTGGTCTGTTGCAGGAGAAAACCTTCTCTGGCAGGCAGATTTTATCGGACGTTCTACACCGGTTGTCCTCAACGACAGAGTCTACGTCATGGGACGTATCGGCGAGGATATAACGCAACAAGAACGAATCGCCTGTTTTGATGCGAAAACCGGTGATCTGTTGTGGAATTATCAATTTAACGTTTTTCACACTACTATCACTTTCAACCGTGTCGGTTGGACAAATCCTGTCGGTGATACAGAAACAGGAAATATCTACATCCACGGCGTTCAAGGGCTTTTCATCTGCTTCAACAAAGATGGAGACATCGTCTGGTCACGCTCACTTACTGAAGAATATGGGCGGATTTCTGGGTACGGTGGACGTGTGCATACACCGGTTATTGCTGGTAATCTTGTGGTTATCAGTTATCTGAATGTAGGATGGGGGAACCAGTCTATCCCTCGGCACCGCTACTTTGCGTTTGACAAACGCAACGGCGATCTAATTTGGGTATCAACTCCTGGCGGCAGACCGCTTGATACCACCTATTCTACACCAGTTGTTACAGAGATCAACGGACAAGCACTTATTATTGGCGGCAATGCTGATGGAGGCATTTACGCGATGAAACAGACCACTGGTGAGATGGTGTGGGGTTTCAAACTAAGTAAGCGCGGTATCAATACCTCAGTGCTTGTGGCTGGTAAAAAGGTTTACGCTTCACACAGCGAAGAAAATTTTGATACTACGGCGATGGGACGTGTTGTCTGTATAGATGCAACTGGAACGGGAGATGTTACCGCTACTCATGAAGTGTGGCGATATGATGGAGTCGGGGTTGGTTATGCCTCGCCTACACTCAAAAATGGGCAGCTCTATGTCGTTGATAACTCAGCAAATATGCATTGTCTCAATGCTGAAACTGGTAAAGTTTTATGGCAACACAGCATCGGTACTGTCGGGAGGGGTTCGCCTGTCTGGGCAGATGGTAAATTGTTTGTTACCGAAGTCAACGGCAAATTTCATATCCTTCAACCCCGTGCGGATAAGTGTAGGCCGTTGAATGTCCAAGAAATAAGCCGCGAAGAAGATGATCACTATGTTGAAATCTTCGGTTCACCCGCCATTGCCAACGGACGTATCTATTTCACTACAGAGGAACGTCTCTACTGTGTAGGAGGGAAATAATGAAGAAAATTTGTTTTACGACAAAGCAGAAAGCGTTTGTTTTCGGACATTATGTTCTTTATACGAGTTTGATTATCTGCCTTGTTTCTGTCGGATGTGCTACCAAAGAGATTGAAGTTCCAAAGATGAGTACTGCCCCTGCAGTTGCGCTGCTACTCACACCTGCTGAAACGGTGACATCAGGTGAACCAGTAGAACTTAACGTTATCGGTTTTGATGTGAATGGAATGCAGACAAGTGCAATCGGGACAGTAGAATTGATACGCAATGGATTAATTGGTACACTTGAGGACAACAAATTCACACCTGAAAAAAGTGCTGGGCCACATGCAGGCACCGTCACTGCTCAATCGGGAGAGTTAAAGGCGACTGCTCGGATTCGTGTTATTCCACCACTACCGTGGACAGAAGATTTTGAAAAGGTTGAACTTGAAAAAGCACCATCACATTGGATTGCCGCTACAAATAAATATTTTGTTCGTGAAAAAGATGGTAACAAGGTTTTAGTCAAGACACCTGTTCAGCGCGGTTTGAACAAGTCTAATGTCTATATCGGTCCTCCAACAATGAAAGACTATCATATCCAAGTTGACCTGATGGGGACAAGAGACAAGCGCCGTATGCCCGATATGGGATTAATTGCAAACCGCTATACGTTGGATATGCAAGGTAGACAGCAACGTCTTCAAATTCGGTCTTGGGCATCTGATTTGCGTATGGCAAAAACGATTGACTTTGCATGGGATGCAGACGTTTGGTATACCATGAAAATGAAGGTAGAAGTTATTGACGATAAAGCGATAATCAGTGGCAAGGTGTGGCGCACTGGTGAATCGGAGCCAGATGAATGGACGATTACAGCCGAAGATCCTTTGCCGAATCGAGAAGGTAGTCCGGGCATCTATGCTTATTCCGCGACTGAAATCTATTATGATAATCTAAAGGTATGGTGATATATGATTTTTGAATTTAGAAGCGATGTCAAACGCATCGCTATGTTTCCTGGTGTCTTAGCAAAATTATTTCGCAAATTAGATTACACGCCAAGGACAGGAAATTTATTACACAGACGCACTTCTGCAGAAAAGTCCAATTACGTAGTCCGTTCATATTCTTATGTCCTTTTCATTTTTTTATTTGGTCTTCTTATTATATTTCAAGTGCCAAATAGTTTGGCAGATTCCCATAAGTCTGCTAAGAAAGAAATAGCGTTGTGGGGTGGTTCTTTAAGCCGTAACATGGTCTCGGATGAGAAAAACATCCCCGCAAAGTGGGATATGGCAACAGGCGAAAATATTAAATGGGTAGCAGAACTCGGATCACAAAGTTATGCGGGGCCCCTGATTAGTGGTGGCAAAGTGTTTGTTGGTACTAATAATGATGCCCTGAAAAATCCGAAATTGACGGGTGACCGTGGAAATCTCATGGCGTTTCGCGAATCCGATGGCGAATTTCTGTGGCAAATTACACACACGAAACTCCTTTCTGGGCGCGTAAATGACTGGCCGCTGCAGGGAATCTGTTCAACCCCTTATATTGAAGGTGATAGACTTTATTATATCTCTAACCGTTGTGAGGTCGTCTGTGTTGATACAGAAGGTTTTCTGGATGGTGAAAATGATGGTCCCTTTAAAGAGGAAACTGAAACAAGCGAAATTGACGGGGACATTATTTGGATTTACGATATGATGGACGAGTTGGATGTGTTCCCACACAACCTCGCCACCTGTTCTCCGCTTGCTGTCGGTGATCTACTTTTCTTGGAGACAAGCAACGGTGTTGATGAAACACATATCCACATTCCTGTTCCCGATGCTCCGAGTTTTATTGCCCTAAATAAGAACACAGGTGAACTTGTTTGGGAAGATGCTTCTCCCGGTGAAAATATACTGCACGGACAGTGGTCTAATCCAGCTTACGGTGTTATCAAAGGTGTTCCGCAAGTTATCATTCCGGGCGGTGATGGTTGGGTCTACTCGTTCGAACCGGAAACCGGCAAAATTATCTGGCAGTTTGACTGCAATCCGAAAGACTCTGAATGGGAACTTGGGGGACGTGGCACACGAAACAATATCATCTCTACCCCAGTTGTGCATGATGATAAAGTCTATCTCGCTGTTGGGCAAGACCCGGAGCATGGTGAGGGCGTAGGACACCTCTGGTGCATTGATGCATCACAGACAGGTGATACGACTTCAACTGCTGCAGTCTGGCATTTTGGCGATGAACAATTCAATCGCACAATGTCAACCGTTGCTATTCATGACGGGCTTCTCTATATCTCCGATTTAAGCGGATTCCTTTACTGCTTGGATGTGAAAACAGGCGACCTTTTCTGGACGCATGATACATTTGCAGCGATATGGGGTTCACCCTATGTTGTTGATGGTAAGGTCTATCTTGGCGATGAAGATGGCGATGTTGTTATCTTAAAAACAGGCAAAACCAAAGAGGTACTGTTCGAAACGAATATGGGAAGTTCGGTTTATACTACACCTGTGGCAAAGGACGGGATACTTTACATCGTAACCCGTAATCAGTTGATTGCAATTTCTGAATAGATGTCTCTTAACTTTAAAGTAATATCCATTCTATTTCTTGTATTTAAAGGATAATCACATGTCGTATAGCAGCTTTACTTTGCCAGCTGCGCGAGCAGCATTTGAATTAGAAGAGGTAGACACCGCTGGCCTCTTTTCTGATGTAGAGCCTGTTGTTCCCAGTGAATTGCTCAAAGCCGTGTTGGCGCGAAATATACCTTTAGCCACCGCTATCGGCACTGAAAAAGCAAAATCTGAGTTGATTGTCGCCAATGTTCTTGTTGAACTCCGTGAACAATTAAACCATCGCGTTAGCCTTTTTTCAGGTATTGATTTCAACGTTGATGATGAACTTGGATTGACAGGTGTGTGTGACTTTGTGGTTAGTCTTTCACCTATACAATTTGACTTGCAAGCTCCGATCATTGTCCTTGTAGAAGCAAAGAACGATAACCTTGAAGTAGGGCTTGGGCAGTGTGTAGCAGAGATGGTTGCTGCACAACACTTTAATACTGAACACGGGAATGAAGTTCCCCGTGTATATGGGGCAACAACGTCAGGCACAGAATGGCGTTTCCTAAAATTAGAGGGTAAAAAACTTGACATTGACATGCTACCTTACCCGATTGAAACATGCGACAAAGTTCTCGGAATCCTTGCAAGCATGGTTGCACAAACAGCATGAACTGCCTCAACCGTAATCAATTGATTGGAATAGAAGAGACGAAATAAAGTAGTTTTATATTGCATGTATATTAGCAAATTAGAATGGGACGATTATCGTGTTGAGCATATTGCAGACCTTGGATGGACGATACTTATTTGTAGTTTTAGAGCAGATCGAATGGTCTGTCTATAAACCAATTACTGCACGAAATATGACTGACCGAGAAAAAAGAAATTTTAGGAGGCTCCGAAAATGAAAACGTTGCAGGTACCAGAATTTTCGACTTATGAAGAAGAAGCCGCTTTTTGGGATAATCTGGATACCGCCGATTTTATGGAAGACGATGGGCAATGGTTCCGTTTTGATACCAACAAAGCTATTCGTGTGGCAATTCTTCCGGAAATAGCAGAAGAATTAATTAAAAAAGCCCGATCCCAAGGTGTATCAATTGAAACCTTAGTGAACGTTCTTTTGATTGAACATATTAGGGAATCAGTTACTACAACCTAACTGGTTAAAGTTTGTAAAATTGAATAAAAGTACACTGTCTAAAAGAACTTTATGCAAAAAACTCTTTCCCCCAAAATAGAAACCGCTCGAACAGCACTTGATGTGCATGTTCGGGAGATTGTAAATTGGCATTTCAGTCCAGAAACTGGATGCCCCTTCTGGTTAGAATTCGCAGAAAATTTAGATTTTGATCCACGAAAAGAGATCGGGGGTTATGCAGATCTCAAATGTCTCGGACATTTTCAAGATGAATGGCTGCGGGGTGGCCCCGTTCGACGATGGGTACCGAAAGCATACACCGATAAACCGATCTATGTTTTTGAAACAGGCGGTTCAACAGGTATACCGAAATGTCGGATTAGCATCCGAGATTTCCACATTGATTATGAGTTGTTTAGCCAAACGCTTTCCGATGAAAGTTTTCCACCCGGTAGTGATTGGTTGATGTTAGGTCCCACCGGACCACGTCGATTACGGCTTGCAGTTGAACATCTTGCACAACATCGCGGCGGTATCTGTTTCCTTGTTGACCTTGACCCGCGTTGGGTGAATCAACTTGTCCGATATGGAAAACATCAGGAATTGGATGCGTATAAGAGCCATGTTATCTCACAGGCACTTAACGTTCTAAAAGCACACGAAAACGTTCAGTGTCTTTTTACTACACCAAAATTGCTTGAGGCGTTGTGTGAGAAAATTTCATTAGAAAAGGTCGGTATCAAAGGCATCTTTTGTGGCGGTACTGAGATGGATGCACAATTTCACCGCTTTGCAAGGGAAGAACTTGTACCAGGGATCGATTTCGTGCCAACTTACGGCAATACCCTTATGGGATTAGCCACTTGTAAACCCTTTGATCCTGCGGACAACTACGCGATTATTTATTATCCGCCACAACCGCGAGCTGTTATTGAGCTGGTAAACCCTGAAAATCCTGATCAACTTGTCGATTACGGTGAAACAGGACGCGTGATGCTGACGACATTAACCAAGGAATTTTTTGTTCCGCGTTTTTTAGAACGTGATGAAGCGGAACGCGCTGAACCGATTCCTGAATATCCGTGGGATGGCGTTGAAAATCTTCGGCTGCTTTCTGAACTCCAAGAGAGTGTTGTAGTAGGTGTCTACTAACTCTCTTAATCAAAGGAGATAATCATGGAAAAAATACAGATCGTAGAAATAGAAGATCCAGTATACGAAGAAGCCTATGCCGCCCATATTCAAAAAAATGGCACCGTGTGGATCGGATGGGTCCCAGAAATTCCTGAAGTGAAGTGTGAAGAAAACACACAAGAAGAATTGCTGAAAACACTTGCAAAAGAACTCCACAAAGCCTTAGAAGCGGAACAAGAAGCATGGGAAAAGCAGCTTGAAGAAAATGTGAAAGCAGGACATCTTGATCATCTCTTAGAAAAAGCAGAAAAGAATTTCAAAGCCGGCAGATACTACAAGATAGAAGACCTCCAGAAATTATTGGAGAAGTAGCCTGTTACATGAATCATATTCTGGATGCGGATTTTTGGAGATTTTGCGTGAGACTTCCGCAGGAAATTCGGAGACGTGTTCCGCAGAAATTTCAACTGATAAGACAAAATCCAAAACATCCTTCTCTCTGAAGAGTGTATCTTATAAATCCGGTTTTAAGTAATTACTCTATCGTCGTAATTCATTGTCCGTGTGGGTACCTGTGCCCGCCCGTTGTTTCAGAACCCAAATACATGGCGAGGCACCAAATCAACGGCCCAAATACCATTTAGGTATTCCCCGGAGATCCCGCCCTAAAGTTGAAACGTAGAGGATTTTTCGGAAGTTGAACTTATGTGCCGAAATATTTACACCCCCTTTTTTCTTGACAATTTTTTGCACGTTTTCTATAATAATGTGAGTTACCACATAGTAGCGCAAACTTTATGAAGTTTAAGAAAATATTTCGGTAATCTGGCGAGGTTAGGAAGAAATCAACGGTATGAATGCCATTTAGGCATTCCCCGCCTCGCCAGCGGGGGAGGGAAACCTGCCTCGTAAGGATATAAAATTACCAAAATAATAAATTAATGTTCATAAAGTTTGTGCATAAAACGACGCAAACTGAAAGTTTGCGCTATAAAAAACTGCTTATACCGAATGATGTCAAATTGACAAGGAGATTTGAAATGAAAATCCAAACGTTTTTGATTGCTATAACAATAACCTTTCTGACTTTACTCGGCTTTGCTGGTCACAGTGATGCACTTGAAATAGAGGAAGTGCGTCCCTTTTATTGGAATTATGACCTTTATCAATATAGTAGTAGTGATGTATCCCACTACGCTTACGCCAAGACTGACACCCCATATTATGTCGTTGAGTGGTATGTGGACGGAGTTTACGTTGGGTATTCGCCTGGTGCTAATGAAGGCGAGGAGAACGGCCCGACAGAAGCCTCTTGTTGTTTTGAAGTAGGAACAGGGACCATTACAGGGACAACTTATACGATCACAGCAAAAGCGTGGGATCAAGAGGATCATAGTGATGACCTTTCAGACACCGACTCTTATGAGGTGACCGTGTATCAACCCATCGTCCTATCGAGTCCATCCCCTAAACCGCTTGATGACGTGTGGGGACGCGCTGAACTCTCAAAGCACTACAGAAGCGGTAACGATGTCACCATGGACTACTATGTTTCTGTATACTATAACGGGGATGAGGAAGTAGAATATAGCGTGACCACCGAAAACAAAAACACCATCTTTGACCTACCAGGTGGTCTCGTAAGTGTCCCGGGCGATGACCCGTCAGGGAAAATAGGCTATGACGAAAATGACTCTGATCTGCAACGAAGCTTTTCTGATTCGGGGTCCATTACAAATGGGGCTCTTGCAAACGGAAGGGAAGGCGTAGAATATAGGTGTGAAGCATACGTCCGGATCACAGTAAATGCTAATCCGAAAAGGGATTGGCACTTTGCCCATGATCTGTGGTTGTATCGTGAGTAAAAATCCATAAAGTTTTTTGGAAAGGGAACATTCCCCTTTCCAAAAAACAACCTCACTCACAAAGGAGAGGAGATTATAATGCGTTTTTGGAAGCTAATAAATTTGTGCCTTGTGCTACTCCTATTTTCCACGGTGGCGAGTGCGAAAATCGTTTTTAATTCTAAGCGTGATGGCATTGGTGGTATTTATGTCATGGACGATGATGGTAGCGACGTCAAACTGCTAACCGATATGCTGTCTCCAAATGCCCCGCATTGGTCACCAGATGGCAAACAGATCGTGTTTGAAAGAGATAAGCATGCGAATAACATAGATCGAGAGCATCTTTTCTTGATGAATGCGGACGGCAGCAATATTCGGCAACTCACAGCACCTGATGATGCTTATGATGATTGGCACCCCTCATTTTCACCGGATGGCAAGTCCATCATTTTTTGCAGGCTGGAAGAAAAAAACAACGAATACATACCCAGCGTCCGCGTAATGGACCTTGCAAGCGGTCAGATCAAAAAGATCTCCGATCTCGGTGTGAACCACCCAAAATGGTCTCCGGATGGTAGGAAAGTTGCGTTTTCAAACGTTTCTACTATCGGCAAAACTGTGGCCAATATTTGGATAATGGCGGCTGATGGTGGTAACCCACGCGAACTGCTACCACCAGAACCACCCCCACCTATTGGACAGTTGATTATTGATAGGTTTAAACCGAAATGGTCGATGGATGGTAAAAAGATACTGTATACAGAATACCAGCATAAACCCGTGGAAATAGACGGTATCGTACACCTCCTCCCACAAGGCTATTACTACTTCATTTATGATTTCACCCACAGACAATCGCGGCGACTAAATATACCGAAAGACTATAGAAGTGCAGGTATTAACTGGATGGATAACGACAAATCAATTGTTTTTAGCGCGGCTAAAACCAAGTTGAATGAACCGGTACAGGGACCATTGCCATCTTTTAACACCTATAAATATCATATCGCCACCACTAAAATAACGCGTTTGACGGAGCATCCCGGGGTGGATTACGCGTTCGATTGGATCAGTGATGATGTGTTATCTGTAACACCACAAGGTAAAAAAAAAATAACGTGGGGAACACTGAAGAAGTGAGGCATTGACCGAAAATCTAAACGAATGGGCAAGCAATCCGTATCGGGTAAGGGAAAGAGATTATAATGCGTATTTGGAAGCTAATAAGTTTGTGTCTTATCTTACTACTTTTTTCAACCGTCGTGAGCGCGAAAATCGTTTTTAATTCTAAGCGTGATGGTATCCGAGGTATCTATACTATGGACGATGATGGCAGTGATATCACACTACTCACCGATACACTCAGTCCCAGGAGTCCGCGCTGGTCTCCCGATGGAAAACAGATCGTATTTAGTAGACTGAAGGGTCCAAAAGATACAGAGCAATGGCACATTTTCTTGATGAATGCAGATGGTAGTAATATCCGACAACTCACAGCCCCCGATGATACCTATCGAGATGCTCACCCCTCGTTTTCACCGGATGGCAAGTCTATTATTTTTAAACGGCTTGAAAGAAAAAACAACGAATACATACCCAGCGTCTGCGTGATAGACCTTGCAAGCGGTCAGATCAAAGAGATCTCCGATCTCGGTGTGAACAACCCCGAATGGTCGCCAGATGGCAGGAAGATTGTGTTTACAAACGTTTCTACTATCGGCAAGACTGTGTCCAATGTTTGGGTTATGGCGGCTGATGGTGGCAACCTACAAGAACTGCTACCGCTAGTTCCCCCTCCACCTGTTGGGCAATTGGCTATTAGTAGGTATGCACCGAAATGGTCGGCTGATAGTAAAAAGATACTGTATGAGGAGTCCCGACATAAACCCGCAGAAATTGATGGTGTCGTGCACCTTCTCCCGCAAGGCTATTACTATTTCATTTATGATCTCACCCGAAAACAACTGCATCGGTTAGTCGGTATACCGAAGGATTTGAGGTCCGCTGGCACTGACTGGATGGATAACGACAAATATATCGTTTTCAGTGCAGCTAAAACAAGGTTAAATGAACCAATAAAGGGTCCCTCGCCATCTTATAATATCTATAAATATCATATTGCCACAAGCAAAATAACGCGTTTGACAGAACATCCGGGGGCAGATTATTCATTGGATTGGATCAGTGATGATGTGTTATCTGTAACACCACAGGGTAAAAAAAAAATAACGTGGGGAACGCTGAAGAAGTGAGGCATTGACTGAAAATATAGAGTGTATCTCATAAATCCGATTTTAAGTAATTACTCTATCGTTGTAATTCATTGTCCGGGTGGACCCTGTGCCCGCCCGTTGTTTTAGTACCCAGATACATGGCGAGGCACGGGAGTATCCGTGGGATGGCGTTGAAAACCTCCGCCTGCTTTCTGAACTACAAGAAAGTGTTGTTGTAGGTGTTTATTAAACCTTTGACAATGATTATGGTTAAGGTTGTCCTTAGCATAAAAGAGGAATTGGAACATGCCAATAAAAATTGAAAAAGTCTTTCGTTCACCTTATGCAGTCCCTAACGGTTTGCAAGTTACAGACGAAGGTTTATGGATAGTAGACCAAATTACCGACAGAGTTGCTTTAGTTGAAATTACTTGTGATCCGGAGTATCACGTGCCGAAACATATCCGTGACATTCCGAGCGAATCCTCCAACACCAGTGGTATGGCGTACGGTGGAGGATCACTCTGGTTAGCTGCAAACGGTCCTGGTGATCGCTGGCGCACAGTTCGTGGTACCGATGCCAAATCTGGTGAGATTTTTCAAGTTGACTCTGCCACTGGTGAAACACTCGGACGCTATCCTGTACCAGAGGGCGGCGGCACGCATGGCGTTGAATATGACAACTACCACGAAGGACATCTCTGGGTACAAACACTTAAAAATCAGGAGATACACAAGGTCAGAATATCCGATTGGTCGATTCAACATACGTTGCCTTTACCTTATGGCAGAGCGCACGGGACTGTGCGCGTTGAAGATGGGCTATGGGTAACGCATACCTCTAATCGGGTTATTGTGAAACTTGACCTTGTAGATGGAACAATATTGGATAAGATTGAGGTATCAGAAGATTACCCTGAACCACATGGTTTGTCCATCTATGGTGAGGATTTCCTGTATTGCGATGCATCTTCTGGGTGGGTTGCAAAGATTACATGGTAGTAGACACACTCCGTTGTGCCGTAACCTAATAACAAACAATGATACACATCCCAATTCTACGCGCCGGACGTTCTTACAGAAGTTTGAAAACCGTCAGCGTTTCCCATATCAAAACGGGTGAACCGTTGGTTGAAGTTAGTCAAGCTAACACTGGTTTGATAGCCAAGGATCTACGCGACTTGCCACTTCACAAGCAAACACTTTCACAACATTCCATCTCAGAGTTGATTGGGATGTGCAACAAAGCTGCGCGCCTATTCACTACCGCTGACCTACCGCTTGATGGTGGCACCCAATCACCGATAGAATATATCAAACAGGTTTCTGGCACAACAGGCTTACCTGAAACACTTTGTCAACAAAACATGGGAAAGATACAAGGTGTTTTAGAGAATATAGAAACGGTTTTGGATGGCTTGACACGTGGACTTGGTTTGCAAATATTAGATACAGGATGGAATGTCCAAAATGAGCGTACCTTAAGTTATGTTTGTGAAACAGATGCTCTTGGTGCTGTGTTGCCGAGTAATTCTCCTGGTGTGCATTCTCTGTGGATTCCTGCTGTTGCCTTAAAAGTGCCACTGGTGCTAAAACCGGGGCGTGAGGAACCGTGGACTCCGTATCGGATAGCACAAGCATTTATAGCAGCAGGTGTACCACCGGAGGCATTCAGTTTCTACCCAACCGATTATCCTGGTGCTAACGAAATCTTATTCCGATGTGGTAGATCCATGCTGTTTGGCGGTGGTTCAACTGTCGCGCCATGGTTAAATGACCCACGCGTGGAAATCCACGGACCGGGACGTAGCAAAATCATTATTCATGAAGGACAGCAAACAAATTGGGAAGAATATCTTGATCTCATTGTAGAATCAGTTTCTAAAAACGGTGGTAGATCATGCATTAATGCCTCTGGCGTGTGGGTAACGGCAAATGGCAGAAATTTTGCCGAAGCATTAGCAGAACGTTTGGCACATATTGAACCGAAACCGCTTGATCATCCAGAAGCAGGAATTGCGGCATGGGCAAATCCGAAAGCTGCCCATAGTATATCTGCGTTGATTGACCGACATCTCAAGCAACCCGGGGCAACAGAATTGACAACCGGGGAACGTGTGGTTGAATTAGATGGTTGCACCTTCCTCAGCCCCACAGTTATTTGGTGTGAAGACCCAGAACATCCCTTGGCAAACACAGAATTTCCATTTCCGTTTGCGAGTGTCGTTGAAGTGCCAGCAGCGAAACTTGTAGAATCTATCGGTGCTACACTGGTTGCCACCGTCATTACCGAAGATGCAGAACTTACGCAAACGCTCTTAGCAACACCTCTTGTTGATCGATTAAATTTAGGTGCTATCCCGACAAATCAGATTTCTTGGGATAGTCCACATGAAGGCAATTTGTTTGAGCATCTCTACAGGCAACGCGCATTTCAAATGTCTTTGCCGCTGTAGGTTTACGCTTTTACCCCATCAACCCTTTTTGGATAGAATTCATAATCTTATTGAGGTTGTTTCAAAATTGAAATCAACGGAATATTTTCAGTATATGCGTCAGAGACCTGACCGAGCAAAAATCAAAACTGAATGGATTGAAGAGACCATTGGGAATCCTGTATATACAGAAATACAAGTTGATGGTAGAATAAGAAAATGGAAATTGATATCCGAAGAAGGTAAGTTTCTCAGAGTGATTTTGCTGGAAGATGGAGAAACAGTTCATAATGCTTTTTTTGATAGAAATTTTAAAGGAATACCACAATGAAAGTAAAATATTTTCATGACACTGGCACAGCACTCATTGAATTTTCAATACACCCTATTGCCGAAACAAAAGAAATCAATGAGAACATTTATATAGACCTGGATTCTGAGGGTAATCCTGTGGCAATCACAATTGAACATGCTAACTTACATGCGAATCTTCCTGATTTGCTTTATGAGCAGATAGGTGCACCGGAACCACAACCACTATTGCGAAAAAATTAGGAGTTATGCACCTAACAAACATTGCTTTGACTGAAACAATATAGGCAAAACCCGATAACCCAAATTTCTTGGGATAGTCCGCATGAAGGCAATTTGTTTGAGCATCTCTACAGGCAACGCGCATTTCAAAATAGACAGCTATTTTGAAGAAAAATTGGATGAAAAACAACAAAATCAACACATGAATATTAAGCGTTCTCCATTATACTTTTGTATATTTTCTTTTTGTATTAGTTTATTAGTTTACGGATGCCAAGATTCCACTTCAGTTAATGGTGGCAAAAACGATACTGAAGTCGTCCTAAGAGACTACCTACTGTCAGAAGACGAAACTTGGGAACCTGAGAAAACCTATATTGTACACGGAACATTAGAGATTGCACCTAACGGCGTACTTGAGATATTACCTGGAACGGTTGTTAAATTTGATCGTGATGCCATCGTTAAAGTAAGAGGAAAACTAAAAATAGGAACCCCATTAGTACGGGTTGAGTTAAGCGAACCTGTGTCCTTAACCTCAAATAACACCAATCCACAACCTGGTGATTGGAATGGCATACTATTTGATCACACACATGATTCAGAGAGTTTCCTGAGAAACACAGTAATAGAATACGGCACAGTTGCACTTGACATCAAAACGACCTCCCCTACATTGATAGATTGTACATTTCGCTATAACGAAACCGCAATCGCTTTAGATGGTAGTAACGCAAAACTTCAATATAATGCTATCCACGATAACAACATCGGTATTTATACTATTGGTAGACAAACCCGTCCACGAATTGAAAGAAATAACATAACAAAAAATGAGACTGGAATTTTTTGTGAGAATGTGCAGTCTATCGTTCAAAATAATAACCTTGAAAACAATGATTACGCGATCAAGTTAAATGTCAAATTTGATCTTGGAATTCCGAATAATTGGTGGGGAACAGTTGTCAATGAAGAAATTGACAAGACTATTCTTGATGCTAATGACACAAACATTATAACGAAACCTCTCGGAACGGTAGATTATGAGCCGATTACCGAAGCACGTTTCGAGGATGCCGGTCCTCGGGAGTGAGGATTATGTTGACTATTCTGAATATCTCCCAAAATCATTATGTTCGCGGCGGTTCTGACAGGTACTTTTTTACGATGGGCGAACTGCTACAAAAACATGGACACAAGGTAATTCCGTTCACAGCAGCGAATCCGAATAATGAACCGACTGAGTGGGAACAGTATTTTCCGCGTGGAGCAGATCTTGAAAATCCGGGACCGATTGACCTGCTCCGTTTTTTATATTCACGTGATGCTGTTAAATCAATACAAAGGCTATTGAGCAATACAGACGTGGATATGGCGCACTTTCATATCTATTACGGCAAGATAACTGCCTCAATTTTAGGACATCTAAAAAAAGCGGGTGTCCCCCTTATTCAGACGTTGCACGAATATAAATTAACTTGTCCTGTCTATAGTCATCTATCAAATGATGAGATTTGTGAAGACTGTGAAGGCAAACACTTTTGGCGTGCACTTCCTAAAAGGTGTAATAGAGGTTCAATTGCACGTACTGCCCTGAGTGTTACCGAGTCCTATGTTTCACGACAATTAGGTGCGGTTGAAAAGTTTGACCATTTCATTTCAGTGTCTCATTTTCTGAGAAAAAAAATGATACAGTATGGGATTCCTGAAGAAAAAATATCAACGGTTCACAACTTTGCGGATGTCTCCCATATAACCCCGAATTTCTCAGTTGGTGAATATGTGCTTTATTTCGGGAGGGTGCATCGGAGTAAAGGTATTTTGACACTAATAGAGGCTGCTGCTCCGTTGGAACAGGTGCCACTTTATATTGTCGGAGATGGAGAAGCAATGCCTGAAGTTCAGCAAATTATAGAACAAAATGGGTGTGAACATATCCATCTCTTAGGTTTTAAACAGGGTGATGAACTCCAGCAACTGATTCTGAATAGCATTTGTACTGTTTTGCCTTCCGAATGGTATGAAAATTGTCCTATGTCCGTTTTGGAATCCTTTGCTTACGGAAAACCGGTAATTGGTGCAGATATTGGGGGTATCCCAGAATTAATTGAAGATAGTGTTGATGGATTCCTCGTTCCTTCTGCTGGAACCGAAGCACTGCGAGAAAAATTGTTATGGATGTTTGAACATAAAGATGAAGCAGCGGAGATGGGAAAAGCCGGCCGTAAAAAGATGGAAACCGAATTTAATGCCGACATTCACTATGAAAAGATTATGAATATCTACCGTAAAGTTATGTGACAATTCCTAATAAATCCCATTTATAGTGGAATCCACAATTAAGTGGACACATGAAAGACTATCCCCCTTTATCCCGCCCCCCAATCCCCGCAAGCGAGGGAAAATTAGACAAGTGTCCAAATAATTATGGATTTAACTATATATAAAAGCGGAATAACATAAAAACTGCACGGAATGATAGGGTTATATTTTGACATGAATAAGCTGATGTGGTATCATTAATAACGTGATACGTCAAGAAACGAATTCCTACAAAACAAGTTTTATTGTTTTAAAGGTCCACTTACTAATATAGGCTGTATAGGTCTAAACCTCATTAACATTTAATTAAGTTCAAAATAAGGAGTATATTAATGGCAAAATTTCGAATCCTCTTAATTGTTTTTTTACTTGGCTGTGTTGTATTTGTATCTTGCGAACGCGTGCCGCAAATGTTAGAACCCCCTCCCATGGATCCTATAGATCCTCCAAAAATGATGGATCCTATTATAGACAGATCCCCAGTGGTAATTAATGAATTGATGGCAGATAACGACAATATCATCGCTGACCCGCAAGGCGACTATGACGACTGGCTTGAGTTGCACAATCTTACCGATATGGCGTTACCGTTAACAGGACTATATCTTTCCGACAAAGAGGATAATCCGACAAAATGGCAATTTCCTGAAGGCACAGAGATTCCAGCGAATGGGTATTTGATCGTATGGTTAGATGAAGATCATGATGACGAAAATGCTACCGAAGGGATACATGCCAATTTCAAGTTATCTAAAAGTGGCGAAACGGTCATGCTTGTAGATATTGATGCACGCGGCAATCAAGTGCTGGATAGCATTACATTTGAAGAGCAAGAGACAGATGTTGCCTTTGGTCGCTGGCCAAATGGCACCGGTGATTTTCAAGTTGTCCTGCCAACGCCAGGCGAGGCAAATAGAGTAGAATAACGACTAAGTTTGAAAATAAGACTGGGAGATTGGGAGAGACACGTTCATGTTTTCCTTCCTTTCTTTTCAGTCTTTTTCAAATAGAGAATTGATTTATTATGGTAAGTCTTAGAATTAATTGAACACTTTACACCAGCGAGGTTAGGAAACCTCCAAATCAACGGTATGAATCATGGCGAATCATGTAGAATACCACACGGGGAATGCCAAAAGGCATTCATACCGTTGATTTGGCGTATTCTACCACGCGCATTCGTCTTTAGGCATTCCCCGCCTACCGTGGGAAGAAAGTGTTTATTTATTTTTCTAATTCACCATAATATTGACTAAAGAGGGTGAATCAATTGAGATTTTTGATATATACTGGATCAATACATATAAGACACCAAAGGCTAAATCCACGGATTACCTTGATTGTCAGTCTGCTTCTTTTTACGTCTGTGTTCTTTTTGGAGCATCATCAGATTGCATTTGCTCAAACCGTCAATATTCCTGACCCCAACCTCCGTGCTGCCCTTGAATTGGCTTTGAACAAAAATGCTGGCACTGACATAACCCAGGCGGATATGGCAAGTTTAGAATCGTTTGATGCGTTTGAATCCGATATTCGCGATCTAACCGGTTTGGAGTTTGCTACTAATCTGACAGAATTACATCTCGGCCTCAACCAAATATCAGACCTCTCACCACTGAAACATCTAACTAATCTGACATTTCTTGATCTTCATCGTAGTCGGAATATATCCGATGTATCTCCGCTAAAAAATTTAATAAACTTGACACACCTTTCCCTTAGAGGCAACCGAATATCTGATGTATCACCCCTAAAAGACTTGGCAAAGCTTACATACCTGCATATCGGGTACAACATAATATCAGATATATCACCGTTCAAAAATTTGAATACACTTACATTTCTCAACCTTGATCAGAACAAGTTATTGGATATATCCCTACTCAAAAATCTAACAAATCTGACAGAACTGCACCTCGATGACAACAAAATCTTTGATATATCTCCGCTAAAAGAGTTGACAAATCTTACATTTTTGAATATTAACGATAATCAGATATCAGATATATCACCACTCAAAGAGTTGACAAACTTAACAGATCTGAATCTTCACGGAAATCAAATTTCGGATGGAAGACCACTTAAAGGTTTGACGAAACTGAAAATCCTGAGATTTCATGAAAACCGAATATCAGATATAGCACCACTCAAAAATCTAACAAATCTGAAGACCTTGTTGCTATATGCGAACCAAATCTCTGATGTGTCCCCACTCAAAGATTTGACTCAACTCAAAAAACTTGATCTTCATGACAATCAGATATCAGATATATCCCCACTCAAAAATCTAACAAATTTGACGTACCTGGATCTTAGTAGAAATTATATTTTGGATTTCTCGCCCATTGCAGGTTTAATAGGAAACTTGGTAAAATATTATAATGGTAGCCAAAAAGAACTAACTATTGAACCTGCAGACGTGAACCGTGATAGGGTTGTAAATATAATAGACCTTGTGTTAACCGCATCTCACTTTGGCACCTCCGACTTGGTGTCACTTGCACAGATGAACATCTATCCGGATGTCAATACCGATGGCGTTGTGGATATCAGAGACTTGATCGTTATAGCTGCAGAGATAAGCTCAGCAGATGCACCGACACTCAACGAAAACTCCGTTGAAACCACTAATCTAAATTAAATAAAGGAGTATAAATTTCTTGAAACCTTTTATACTTAATAAATTAACATGCACATACCCTTTAAGCTGGAACTCGATCTCTTTCTATGTCATTATTCCCATTCTCACAATGTGCGCGCTTTTTTTCGTGCCGCTCCAAACAACAGCTGCGCAGACTATCGACATCCCGGACCTCAAACTCCGCAGCGCTCTTGAGTTGGCATTAGGCAAAGAAGCTGGTGCAGACATAACTCAAGCGGATATGGCGAGTTTGCAAATATTTGATGCGTATGAATCCGGAATTCGCGATCTAACGGGTATGGAGTTTGCTACTAATTTAACGGAGCTGCATCTTCCTCGAAACCGTATAGCAGATGTGTCGCCCCTCAAAAATTTGACGAATTTGACAGTTCTGGATCTTTATCGCCACGATCTCACCCGCACATACCGAAAAATTTCCGATGTGTCACCTCTCAGCGCTTTGACAAACTTGCAAGTACTAAATCTTAGAGGTAATCGTATTACGGATGTGTCGCCCCTCAAAAACATGGCAAATCTGACATATCTGCGTCTTGGATACAATTTCAATATATCAGACATCTCGCCACTCAAAGATTTAACAGACCTGGAATACCTTGATCTTGAAACAAACATGGTATCTGATGTGTCCCCACTCAAAGATTTAACGAATCTCACTGAACTGGACCTTGATGAAAACAAGGTTTCGGATGTATCTCCGCTCAAGGATTTAATTAAACTGATAGTCCTGGATATTTCCGACAACGAGATATCGGATATATCTCCGCTTAAGAATTTGATAAATATGGGAAATTTTGATCTTGACGACAACAAGATTTCTGACCTATTTCCTCTCAAAGATATGACAAAACTTTGGCGTTTAGATGCCCATAACAATCTGATTTCAGACGTGTCTCCGATCAAAGATTTGAAAAATCTGAGAGTGCTAAAACTTCATAAAAATGAGATATCCGATATATCGTCAATCGAGAATATGGTGTTTATAACAGTGCTGGATCTTGATGGTAACAAGATAGCAGATATATCACCACTCAAAAACATGATAAGAATGCGGAATCTGGATCTCGATGAAAATCGGATATCTGATGTATCCCCACTCAAAGACATGACAAGAATCCTAATCCTTGATCTTCACGAAAACAGCATATCGGATATTTCCCCACTGAAAAACATGACGAATCTTACAGAATTAGATCTTGACGACAACAGGATATCAGATATATCCGCACTTAAGGATATGATAAATCTGGCAGTCCTCGATTTAGATGGCAACCAGATATTAAGTATTTCCCCACTCAAAAACCTGACAAATTTGGTTGAACTGGACCTGCACGACAACCAGATATTAGGTATTACTCACCTCAAAGAGATGATAAATCTACAAATCCTGGATGTTTCCGATAACAAGATATCGGATGTGTCGCCACTCATGACTTTGATAAACCTAAAGATGCTTGATCTTAGTGGCAATCATATATCTGATTTCTCTCCAATTGCTGGGTTGATAGAGAATTTACTTGAATATGATAACAGCAATCAAACGCTTCTTACCTATAAATCTGCGGATGTGAATCGCGATGGTGTTGTCAATATAGCAGATATGATCTTAGTCGCATCCAACTTTGAGGACCCCGACTTAGCGGCACTTGCACAGATGAACATCTATCCAGATGTCAATGACGATGGTGTTGTGGATATCAGAGACTTGGTCGCTGTTGCTGCGGAAATGAGTTCTACTGCTGCGCCAACTCTTAGCAAAAACTCCATTGAAACCACAAATCTGACAGCTAAGAATCTCACACAGTGGATACGACTTGCCAAGCAACTTGATACGCATGATCAGCAGACACAAATAGGGATTACTGTGTTGGAGCAACTCTTAGCGAACCTTACTTTGACAGAGGCACTACCGAAAGAGGCTGCCTTGTTAGCGAACTACCCGAACCCGTTCAATCCAGAGACGTGGATACCGTATCAGTTAGCAAAACCTGCAGAAGTGATCGTCTCTATTTATGCTGCCGATGGGAAGTTGGTTCGCACGTTGGCGTTAGGGCATCAGGCTGCAGGCGTATATCATCATAAAACCCGCGCAGCGTATTGGGATGGCAAAAATAATGTCGGTGAGTCTGTGGCAAGCGGCGTGTACTTCTATACGCTCACTGCTGATGATTTCACTGCTACCCGAAAAATGATCATACGGAAGTAACCTAATGGAATACTGAAACCACATAAGTTCATGATAATTGAACAGTGAATTTGGTTTGGAAAAGGATCAAATCAATTCTCTACAGACATTTAGTCTGAGATTTTTTTGAAGAAAATCAGCAGACATTACAACAAACAAAACGACCTATAGTCCTAAAATAAAAGGCAAAAATATGAAAAAAAACGCATTGGTTACTGGTGGAGCAGGCTTCATGGGTGCCCACGTCGTCAATGAATTGCTTCGCGACGGTGACCCCACAGTTGTTGTACTTGATGACATAAGCGGTGGATTTCGTGAAAATGTGAACCCTAAAGCAACATTCGTCGAAGGAAGCATACTTGATGTGCCACTCATAAACCGACTCTGTGAGCAGTATAAATTTAACTATATCTACCATCTCGCGGCGTACGCAGCAGAAGGATTAAGCCATTTCATCAAACGATTTAACTATCAAAATAACCTTATCGGTAGCGTTAACTTGATAAACGCCGCTGTGAACTATAATGTTGAACGGTTTGTGTTCACCTCTTCCATCGCTGTTTATGGTGAAAACCAACTTCCAATGCACGAAGGACTCATACCGATGCCTGAAGATTCCTACGGCATCGCCAAGTATGCAGTTGAACAAGAATTGAACGTTTCTAAACGCCTCTTTGGCTTGGATTACACCATTTTTCGACCACACAATGTTTACGGTGAACTTCAGAATATTAGTGATAAGTATAGAAACGTTATCGGCATCTTTATGAATAAAATTATGCAGGGCGAACCTTTAATCATATTTGGTGATGGAGAACAGACGCGCGCGTTTACACATATCGCAGATGTCGCACCGTATATCGTGCGCTGCGTAGATATACCGGAAACCTCAGGTGAAGTTTTCAACGTCGGTTCGGATAAACATGTTTCTGTCAATGAATTAGCAGATCTCGTCATGACAGCCATGAAAAAGGACGTGCCTGTAAAATATCTTAGAGAGAGGGAAGAGGTGAAACACGCCTATTGCACACACGAAAAATTTTACACAGTTTTCGGGGAGTCATCACAGGTTACACTTTCAGAAGGTTTAGGTAGAATGGCAGCATGGGCAAAGTCTGTCGGTCCGCGGGATTCTACCTTATTTAAGGACATTGAAATTCGCAAAAACCTACCTGAAGGTTGGAAATAATCTTCGCCTCTGACCTGAATTGCCATGGTAAAAAAACTCCTACGGCACAATACCTTTTGGGTAATGGTGATTACCTCCGCTGGAATGGGTTTGAGTCTTCTCGTCCGTGCCATCTTGATTCCCAAAAGGTTTGATATCGGCATAACATCAGATGCACTCATTACCGCATTAAAAGTTGTCCTGTTAACCGATACAGTGGTACGAGAAGGTGCTAAGTTTAGTCTTGTTCCGCTTTTTATCACTTGTGAAAAGGAGATGACGAAAACAGAATACCAGCGTTTTACGAATAGTCTCCTCAATTTTTTGCTCTGTGTTGGCTTAGGCATATTTATCCTAATTGAACTGTGCGCCCCTTGGATTGTGAGGGTATTATCGTCAACCATTGATGTGCAGAAAACGACGGTTCTGTTGCGATTATGTGCGCCATTGATTATCTTTGGGTTCGGCAGCACAGTACTCGGGGCGTTGCTAAACAGTCAGCAACATTTTAAAACAGTGGCACTCCGAAACGCACTACCCCCTGGTGCCGCCGCGGTTGTTTTTCTATTGCTATGGAACACAGAGAACTTGGAAAACTGGATTGCAGCCGCATACACGGGCGGTTTTATCTTATACTTTGGATGGTTGTGTATCGGAATGTCCCGAACAGGATATCAGTTTCAGTTTGGAAGAATCTCTTTAGACACGCTGCGTTCTTTGAAAAACACGGTTACTTTACCAACACTCGGTTTCACTGTCCGACAAGTTACAAATCGTTTATTAGTTGAAGTATCCCTTGTCTCACAACTTGGAAGCGGAGCAGTTACGCTCTATGAATGCGCTTTTAGGATTTTCTCTGCGTTACAGACGCTCATTGGGATTAGTATTGCTACAACGGGTTTGCCCGATATGTCAACTCAAGATGTGGAAGATAACCAACTCAAATTGAGACGCACACTTAATAGAAACATAGCAACAGCAATTTGCATCGCACTTCCAGTGACATTGCTACTTCTTTTGAGTCACACAAAAATAGTCACGCTTTTGTATACGGGGAATAAATTTGATCACACATCAATTCAACAGATAGCGCAAGTGCTCTTTTGGCTCAGCACGGGGATGGTTTTTTCCTGCTTAATACCTGTGTTAAACGCTGGACTCTATGCTCAAAAAGCATATCGGCTTGTTTTTAGAAACATGGTAACGATGGCAGTTTTGAACTTTGCTTTGGCTTATGGATTTTTTATAGCCTGGGGACTTCTTGGTATAGCAGTGGCTGTTTCAGTCACTGCCGTTCTTGCCGTTGTAAATCTGGTATACCTACTTCAAAAAACTGGAATTGCCTTGCTATCACTGAAATGATGTATGATTTTAGATGCCTTGAATCTAAATGATTGTAATGGTGCATCAGCTTTAATGCGGGACGAATTTATGAGCACTCCTACAAAAAAAGTCAGCGATTACCGTTATCTAATTGTAGGTGGGACAACTAAGGCAGCTACTACGTCCTTGTTTGCATATCTCACAGACCATCCCACAATTTGCGGAGCTACATATAAAGAAACACGATTTTTTCTCCACAGTGATTATCCGCTACCCTCAAAATATCGATACAGTGGGGATTTAGAGGAATACAATCTTTTGTTTCCGCTTTGTGATGAAGATCAAGTTCGCCTCGATTCAACACCGGATTATCTGTATTGCCCACATGCGCTTGAACGAATTGCGAAATTTTTACCGCATGCCAAGTTAGTCTTTAGTCTTCGCGAACCAATTTCAAGGTTAATCTCGTGGTATCGGTTCGCGAAACAAATCGGAAAATTGCCGCAAGACCTGAGTTTTGATGCTTATGTAAAACAACTTTTTGATATAGAAGAACAGTTTCAAATGGACAGCACGCCCACAGATAAAAAACTTATTCCTGAACAGTACATGCAAGCACTTAGACAAGGGTGTTATGCAATCTATCTGAAGGAATATTTTAAAGAATTCGGGGCAAATCGTCTCTATATCTTCTTTTATGAAGACCTTGCTGCGTACCCATCAAAAGTTCTTACAGAGTTATGCCACTTTGCTGGTATAGATGCTAAATTTTACGAAGACTACGTATTTAAAGTCACGAATCGTACCGAAACGATGAAAAACAGTGAGCTTCATAAAAAGTATAGAGATGTCCGATTTCGTTTACGTCAGTGGACACATAATAAACCAATAATTCACAATCCATTAAGATTATTGAGACGAACAATTGAACCGCTCTATCTTCGGTTAAACACACGTCCTACTGAAAACGTCAACATGTCAGAAGGGACGCGAAACCAATTAATAAATTACTACAAAAGCGATGTTAATGATCTTACAGAATTAATCGGCAAAGTGCCGCCTTGGGAACCGTTTTCTTCAGTGTCATAAGACAAGGCATCCTGTTTTCTATCAGAGGAGATTCGTTTTGGCGGATAAGTTAATTCAACTCATGATTGTGGGGACACAGAAGTCAGGCACGTCTTCGCTGCTGCGTTACTTAGCACAACATCCCGATATCTATACACACCCACAACCCGAAATGACTTTTTTTCTCCAAGATCATGAGTATATACGCGGGTACGAATCGGCATTCGCAAAATACTTCTCTCAGTGCCCAGAGGACAAAAAACTTATTGCTAAAAATGTGATGGTGATGCACTCACCAGAAATTATGCAACGAATTTATCAGCACAATCCAGAGATACATCTCGTTGTGCTTCTGCGGGAACCGGTAGCACGAGCGTATTCTGCTTATTGGTGGGCAAGACGCAGAGGGTGGGAAAACATCAAAACATTTGAAGAAGCACTCACTGCTGAAGAAGCTCGTTTAAAGGAAGATTGGTTTAAATGGCGACAGTGTGGTTATCTCAATAATAGCACTTACTATCCACACGTCAAAAGTTTAATTAGCCAATTTGGAGAAAGCCACGTGCATTGCATTTTGACCGATCAATTAAAAGAAAATCCCCAGTCTGTTTGTCAACGACTTTTTAATCTTATTAATATCCAATCCGATTTTGAACCTGTAGCAGAAGAACGGCACAACCAAGCAGCAATGCCTCGGTCTGAAAAGTTTAGTTTTCTGTTTACACAATTTCTATCATCTCACAATCCGCTGAAACGTGCGATTCGCAAACTTGTGCCGGATGCTGCTGCTTACAAATTGAGAAAAACAATCCTGAATTGGAATGATAAGCCTTTCGCACCGCCGTCAATGAACCCGAAGACACGCGAACAATTGGAAAACTATTTTAAACCTTTTAATCAGCAATTATCAGAATTATTAGGACAAGATTTAACACATTGGGATACTCACAATGTTTCTATTTAAAACCCAAGTTGCTACCTATAAGATTTTAGACACACAAACGTCATTTTTAAACAAGAACAGTTCGTTATAGGTGAAATATTGTAGAGCAACCTATTAGGTTGCGTCCGCTACGGCACAACCTAACAGGTTGTGCTACAGAAGTAGCAACTTAGGTTATTTAAAGTCCAAAAACGATCTCGCCCAGTTTGTGCCTGAAAAATGTTAATTATCTATTTTCTCACAGGATACGTTGCTTTTGAAGAGTTTGTACTGAAATTTCTACCTGTCAGTGATGCTGTATATTCCTACCTCAGATTCTTAGGAGAATTACTTATCTATGCAGCATTTGGAAAACTTGTTATTCACAAACTCTACAAAGGAATTCCCTTCGTCAAAACAGCAATAGATATCCCTATTATCGGGTTTTACATTGTGGTACTTCTTTCAATGGTGATAAACCGTTCACCATTAATTGGAAGTCTTTATAATATTAGACCTTTCGCCCGATACATAGTCCTCTTTTATCTTATTGCGAATTCTTCTTTATCTGAAAAACGCATTGCGACACTTCTGCGGATAATTCTGTGCATTGGTGCAATCCAGCTCTTTGCTGGCATGATCCAATGGGCTGGTGGCCGAAGTGCTTTTGACTTCTTCCTCCCGCGTGCATCAACGCTTGAAGTGGGTGGGTTCACAAAAGAGTATAGATTGCTTGAACTTGGTAGAGAAATTGGAAGCATCTACGGCACTTTAGGGGATACGGTTATTTACGGCGTGTTTATGATTCTTGTCCTTGTAATTTTTCTTTCACGGGTAAGACGGTTAGAGTATCTGAATCTACTCAGTATAGTTGTTCTGTTAATGTTTATTGCGCGTTCTTATTCACGCGCTGCTACCTTTTCTGCGGTTCTTGCTTGTGCTGCATGGTACTTCTTCCAATACGGTTGGAAAAAAACACTCCGCTTAGCGTTAGCGATATTACTCGTTTTCGGTATTATCTTATCGCTAGTGAACCCATTCGGCTTAGAGTACGTTAATCCACGCAAGGCAAAAGTTGGTTTGGTTGGGAATGTCACAGGTGTGTTCTCTGGCTCTTATGTGCGTGTTGCGCAAAAACAGAGACTCGGTGCCTTAATTGGGAATGTGCCGACAGTACTCGCAAACAAACCGATTTTAGGATACGGAGCTGATCAAAACAGCACAATTGAAAAACTGAATATGAGTAAACGTTCATTTCTTTTCAAAGTACTAAGTAAAAAAGGATTTAAGGATGTGTATTGGGTTGCCATCCTCTGTTTCTATGGGGTATTAGGATTAGTCTTATTCAGTTTAATATTTCTCCGTCTTTTTATAGCGGCGTTAAGTCTTTACAAGCGCGCAGTTAGTAAATACACAAAAGAGATCGCAATGGTTATGTTGTGTCTCGTTACAGTTACTGTATTTCTACTGTTTTTTAATCGAACACTCGAATTCCGGGGCTACGGGTTTTACTTTTGGCTATGTGCAGGACTAATGTTTGCAAGTGATGCTTCCCTTAAAACCTATAAACCGCTAAGGGTTACTTTATGAAACATATTAACCAGGATCGAACTGAGAAACGAAAATTATTCTTATCACTATCATTCCTATTTTCCATCGTTTTAGTGGTATGTCTGCTATTGTTAGTGGTAATTCGTGGCTGTCAAAATAAATCGTTAATTTCCGGGGAAGTACGCTTTGGGGTTAACACACAAGCAAAAACACATTTGAGAAAAGAACTTTTTGGCTTCAATACAAACATGATAAGTGGAGATTACGGTTATCTTGATGATGATTTTATTGCCTTAACAAAAGCTCTTCAACCGAAAACATTAAGATTTCCCGGTGGCACAGTCGGTAATTTCTATCATTGGAAAACCTCTGGTTTTCTCAAAGATGAAATGGGTTCAACTCTCAGTCCGCAACTTAATAAACGAAACAGAGGGAATTACGTTAAACTCCAAAAGCGGCGGAACGGCATAATTTCTTTTGATGATTTTATGCAGTTATGCCAAGAATTAAAAATAACCCCTATTGTCGTTGTTAATTTGTGGACAGGTACTCCCGAAGAGAGTGCTGAATGGGTGCGTTATGCTAAAACGAAAGGATATAAGATTACACATTGGGAACTTGGCAATGAATATTATCTTCCGCATTATGCCAACAAATTCCGTACTGCTGAAATCTATATGAAGGAAGCCAAAAAACATGCTTTAGCAATGAAAGCGGTTAATCCTGATATAAAAGTATCTGTATGTGCAACTCCTGTAGCTTTCCACAAAGAGGGTTGGTTAATAAAAACCGCACAACGTAAATGGGATGAAAAACTCGCTGAGAACACTTATCCCGCAACAAACAGCTGGTACGATGCCTATACTGTTCATGTCTACGCTTATAAAGCAGTACGAAAAACAGATATTGAAATCATGCGAGGTTACCTCTTCGGATGGATACACTTCGGCATAGATGAAGCAATGGAGTACTATGAGAAATTATTTCCGAATAAGGAGATGTGGATAACAGAGTGGAACATTGCTAATCCTGCAAACCGCGTTGCTAACACACAGCTTCATGCAATGTACGCTGGCGACTTTTTTCTGAAATTGCTCAGTATACCAAACATAACACAAGCAAATTTTCATGTGATTACTGGTCCGGGCAAAGGATTTCCAGTTTTTTCGCGGATTACGCCTGCATCAAAACGCACTTTTTGGAAATATGGCGGGGAACCAGAAGCAGACTATGGTGATACAATTCGCCGCACAGTCTACTATTCTTTTCAATTAATTGGTGAAACATTTGCAGAATCAGATACACAATTTGCCGTTGCGCTACAAAATGTACCTACACTTGAAGGACAATTAGAGTCCAAAGGAAAACAGATGTCGGCAATTCAAGTTCAAGCAATCGGAAACACAAAAACCGTCTATATTATGGTGAGCAATCGTTCCGGGGATCAACTGACCCCACAACTTCTTTTTGACAGAAAACGTTTGAAAAAAGAAGTTACCTATCGCTATGTTGCAAATGAGAGACTTACAGCGACCAACGGTGGTAATGCTGAAATGGAAGGTTCTGGCGAAATTGAGGTGCGTATTCAGGAATGGACAGGAAATTCTGCTGAACTTACGATTCCTAAAAACAGTTTCGGCGTGATAGAGGTCAAAAAGTGAAATTGGGAAAAATGCTATTTGTCGTAGGGAATAGTAGAAGTGGCACAACAATGATGGGACGTATTTTGGGTAAACATGCTGACGTTTATACTTTTGGTGAACTCCACTTTTTTGGACAGTTATGGTCCCCCGCATCCTCATCTGAATTATATAAACAGGAAGCGGAAAAATTGGCTGCGCAGTTATTTTGTATTCAACGTGAAGGTTATCGTACACACGGTAAGCCAGGAAGTTTTTTAGAAGAATCTCAGCGTTTTCTCAGTGAATTACCCGAATTGCCAGCGACACATGACCGTCTCTTTTCAGCGTTTCTCCAATACGAGGCAGGACAAAACAGTAAAACTATCCCGTGCGATCAAACACCTCGCAATGTATTTTATATAGACGACATCCTGCAATTTTATCCAGAGGCAAAAATCATTAACATGATTCGGGATCCGCGGGATGTACTTCTATCCCAAAAGCAAAAGTGGAAACGCCGCTTCCTCGGCGGGACCGATATGCCTATGAAAGAAACATTCCGTGATTGGATAAATTATCATCCCATCACTATTAGCCAAATTTGGCGGACCGCAGTTACCGCCGCAGATAGGTTTGTTGACAATGAACGGGTTACTTCAATTTATTTTGAAAAACTACTGGCAGATCCTGAAGCCACTGTTTCTCACATTTGTGATTTTGTAGGTATTGAATATGCTACTGCAATGCTTCAAGTACCACAAGTCGGTTCCTCTGTTAATACTGATAAGCCTACTCAACTCGGTATAAACTCAACTCGTGCAAACAACTGGCAGATTGGGCAAAGCATGAAGAAAAACCCTGATCTTCCTTCGACCAAAAACCGAAGCGCACTCAGTAGTACTGAAATTTACATATCCCAAAAAATAAATAAAACACTAATGTTAAAGCATAGCTATATTCCTATTTCAATTCGTCCAAACATATTTAGTTTAGCTGCTAATATCCTCTCATTTCCAATGAAATTAGCGGCGGCATTTGTTTGTAACCTTGATAGAATTAAGAACATCCGTGAAACTTTAAAAAGACGTGTGTAACCCTAAGATTGATCTGTACGAAGAACATGATTGCCCAAATTAATTCTGATTACATCAAAACGCGCCCGACAAAAGCACTAACTCGTCTCATGAGTTATGCCTTCTTTGAAGGGCGACCTGTAACAACAAAAGGTAGATGGATAAATCCAGTCGTTTTTTCTATTCTGAAAACGGCTGCGGGAAGTAATAGACGATTTACACCTATTGATAAACCTATCTTCATCCTTGGCACGGGACGAAGCGGAACAACAGTCTTAGGGATAGTGCTTTCCATGCATAAAGATGTGGGGTACCTAAATGAACCGAAAGCGATGTGGCATCTCATCCATCCGCAGGAAGACATCATAGGGAATTACAGTCTTAGCCCTGCAAAGTACCGCCTCACCTCCGAAGATGCAACAGACGCAATGTGTCAACGTGCTGCCCAGATGTTTGGGGCGTACTTGTCAGTAACTGGGTCAAAACGTTTGGTAGATAAATATCCTGAACTGATCTTCAGAGTAGATTTTGTCCGCTCCCTATTTCCTGATGCGCGGTTTATTTTTCTCGTACGAAATGGATGGGATACCTGCCATTCAATTGCCAATTGGTCAAAACGACTCGGTGTTCAAGTCAATGGTGAGAAACATGATTGGTGGGGAGTGGATGACCGAAAATGGAAACTAATAGTGGATCAGTTGGTTACTACAGACCCAGACTTGAAAAACATTGTTGAGGATGTGAAAAATTTTGATCTACATTTAGATAGGGCGGCGACTGAATGGGTGTTGACTATGCGTGAAGGATTACATCTGATGCAAAACGGACCCGATTTTACCTACAAGGTTTATTTTGAAGAATTAACATCAAAACCTGAAGAAATATTTTCACCGCTATGTGAGTTCTGCGAATTGCCAACTGACAGAACATTCCTAAATTATGCGCGACATACGCTAAACCCGGTGCCGCCAAGAGAACCTTTTGACTTACATCCAAAGATAGCACCGATTTTCTATGACACGATGATAAGATTAGGGTATAATACTTAGGTATACTTTCAAAGCATACAGGTAAAGACTGTGCCACCTCACAAAGAGAAATTATTCTATAGGAAATAAAAATTTAATTTGAGATGATTTATATCATTTCCCGGGAGCAAAGATAACATGTTTGGACGAATATTACTTATATTTTGCATAGCTACACATTTCTGGTGTTTACCGTGCGCCGAGGCTGCATCGCTTATAAACGTGCCACTTAACCCAGATATAACCGATTTTAATAGTGAAACCTACCGCTTTATTCATCGTTTACTTAATAAACGTGTAGTGTCCGGTGTGGCGCGAGGTTCTTTACCGTTTACGCGAAAACAGATTGCATCTTTTCTGGCGGAGGTGTCTCAAAAACTTGATAGTGGTGAACTGGCGTTGAGTGTTAACGACCAAAAACGCTTGAATGAATTGTTAGCCTTTTACGCAGAGGCTGGCACACAAACGCCACCTAATCGGCGACCACATGTATTTACTCTCAGTGACAACACCACTTATCGCTTTTCATTTGATTTAAGAGCGAGACAACGAACAATCACCAGATTAGTGGATAACATGTCCGAAAAAGAACCTGTTGAAGGAACTATGTTTGTGACAACGTGGTTCCCACATCTTTATGGACAAGTCAAAGAGGGATTTGCGTTTACAACAAATATGGCGTATAGATGGTTATACGGTGATATTTTTGACGATTTTTATCCGGATGAATCAAAATATCGGCAACTGGAAGGTGAACTGAAAATTGGACAGAAATATCGAACCGCGATCAATGCGTATCTTAAGTTTAACTTCCCTTGGTTCGAATTACAATTGGGACAAGACAATCTTCAGTGGGGACCTGGTTATCACGGCAATCTATTGATTTCTCCAAACCCTATTGCTATAGATATGCTGAAATTGCAAACGACATACAAAACTACCACCTTCACCGCATTCACCGGTATTTTAGAAGACATGGCAGATGAAATCAATGAAAAATATATTTCAGGACATAGGCTTGAGGGATATTTCTGGGATAGGGTTGGGTTTGGTATTTCTGAGGTAATCATTTTTGGAAACCGTTTTGAACCAGGATATCTCAATCCAGTCAATATATACTTGATTAACGAACAGGCAATTTCACGTGCCGATAGCCGAGTCCCGGGTAGTGGCGACAATATATTGATAAGTGCTGATATGCGGATTCGTCCTATAGACAATTTTGAAATTTATGGTGAGGTAATGGTTGATGATGGAAATCCAATATCCGTTTTTAAACATTGGGATACGAAATTCGGAATCCTCGGCGGTATTTATATTACGGACCCTTTTGGATTGAAAGATACCGATTTCCATGCCGAATACGCTTTTATCAACCAATACGCCTATACACACGTCAATCCAGTAAACGTTTATAAGCACTTTACGACACCTATAGGGCATCGTATCGGTTCTGATGCAGACAATCTATGGATTGAATTACGTCGTCGATTTACTGATAAGCTTGAAACTGTTTTTGGTTACGAACTTGAACGTCACGGTCAAGGAAACATAGACAAAAACCATTCCCCTGAAGCGCCAAAAGATGACGTGTGGACTCCACTCTCTGGGATTACAGAAAGTGAGCATCGCTTAAAGATCGGTTTTAATTGGGTTACCATTGGTCATTATTCATTCTATGGTGAATGGGCAAGGATTTGGAGACGAAACATTGAAAATCGTCAAGATGTACATGAAACTGGGAACGAAATACAAGCCAAAGCACTTTATAGATTTTAAAGGTGTTTCTCTTGTCATTAGAGCGGAGCTGGGAACTTCAATTGGAACAGCATTTTAAATGAAGATTCATATTGGTTAAAGCATCAAAGAAATTGTTTTGTAGGTACATCTCGGTATTATTCAGAAGGATTTAAGATGAAAATTCGTGTGTTGGGTATTCGTGGACTTCCGGGAACTTATAGTGGGTTGGAAACTATCATGGGGGAGCTTGCACCGCGCTGGGTAGAAGCGGGACATGAGGTCATTGTCTATTGTCGAAAAGCAGTTTTTAAAGAGAGACCCTCCGAATGGAAAGGCATCAAGTTAATTTATTTACCGAGCATTGAACATAAAGTATTTAGTACCCTCAGCCACAGTTTTTTAGCAACTTTACACGCTTCGTTTTCACCTTCTGATGCTATTCTCGTATGGAATGCTGGCAATGGCCCCTTTGGCTGGTTTTTCCGTATTGCTGGTAAAAATGCTGTTATCAACGTTGATGGAATGGAGTGGCTTCGTCCAAAGTGGAAAGGTATAGGGGCAATCTATTTCAAATGGGCTGCAAAGATGGCTACTGCCGCGTTTCCAATTGTAATTACCGATGCCGAAGAAATGAAGCGGCTTTATCTTGAAGAATTAGGTGCTGAAACTACATATATCGCTTACGGCGCTAATATTGAGCCATCGGAGAATCCAGAAGTCCTTGAAAGTTATGGACTTGAATCACGGAATTACTATCTGATCGCGAGTCGTCTTGTACCCGATAATAATGCAGACATGATTTTGGAAGCATTTGTTAACTCAAAAAGCCAGAAAAAACTCGCGATAGCAGGTGGGGCAGACTATAAAGGCAACAAACTTGAAAATCAATTTTTGGATAAATTGAAAAGCATTGCTAATGAAAACGTCCTGTTTCTCGGACACATTAATAATTCAGAACATATAAAAGAACTCCACCATCACTGCTTCGCTTACATTCACGGACATCAATTTGGCGGTATCAACCCCTCTATTTTGAAGGCGTTAGGATTTTCTAACTGTATCCTTGCTCTAAATACACCGTTCAACCATGAAGTCTTAGAAGGTGGCACTTACGGTGTGCTTTTTGATAAGAATTCAGATGCTCTCAAAACTGAGATAGAAGCATTAGAACAGAATCCAGAAAAGGTTGACGACTTTCGCCGCCGCGCTCCTGAGCAGATTCGAAAACAATTCAATTGGGATCATATTGCAGAACAATATATTGATGTTTTTGAAGGACTACAAAAGAAAAAGTGAAATCTACTAATTTCGTATAGGTAAGGATAATGGCACATTTGCCAACAAAATTTTACGTCTCCAAATCTGACTTTGCATATATGAACGACACAGCACAGCCTTCAGTTAAAAGACTTTCCTCCTTTTACGCAAAGCGAGGGAAATATTTGCTTGATTTTGTGGCAGCATTTTTTTTAATTCTCCTCTTTGCCCCACTCATGATTCTCATTTCAATATTGATTAAATTATCTTCACGTGGACCAATTTTTTTCTCACATAAACGGGTTGGAATAAATAACAAGCTTTTTGTCATTCACAAGTTCAGAAGCCTTCATATTGATACGCCCTCCTACTCAGAAAAACCCGATTCAACAGAAGATGTTCGCATTACACCAATCGGTAAGTGGATTCGGAAAACAAGTTTAGACGAATTACCTCAGTTATTTAACGTGATTAAGGGTGAAATGAGTCTCGTTGGTCCTCGTCCTGAAATGCCTTTTCTCGCTGAGCATTACGAGGATTGGGAAAATCAACGCCATCTCGTGCGTCCAGGAATGACAGGGCTTTGGCAGTTAAGCCCACGTCGCCGCGGATCAATCCGTGATGGTATTCCTGTTGATCTGGAATACATTGAGAATTTGTCCTTATGGAACGATTTTAAAATATTGCTACGGACGTTCAAGGTTTTTTGGGATGATAACACCTATTAACTTATAACAGGTTGATTCTAACTTACAATTGAAACATATATGAAACGAACTCTTGGGAATCTCAAAAAGATTTTACAGTGCAGTTTTGGACTCAAGTGTCCACGATGTGAGATAGGTTCGCTTTTTCAAAAACGGTTCACCATGTATTCCCATTGCACCGAATGTGGGTTAAAGTTTGAACGCGAGCAAGGATATTTTATCGGTGCAATGTATATCAATTATGGTGCAACGGTATTCCTTGCTTTTCCGGGGTACTTTATCTTTGATGTTTTCACATCTATCCCTTTTCTGGTCAATTTTGGAATATGGGGTATCGTTTCAGGTATATTTCCAGTCTTTTTCTATCGTTATTCAAAAAGTTTGTGGCTAAACATAGACTACACGATTAACCCCAATTGTTCGTAGTTTCTAAAATTATTTCCAACTATCTTGTGAAAACTTGTCCACGCATATAAGACCCCTCATCTGAAGCGAGAAATGTAAGGACTCTTGCAACACCTATTGGATCCGCAAGAGATTTCAGCGCATTGGCAACGGCTGCATCCGGATCATTTCCGTCTCGCTTAGCGGACTGGGCAATTTGTCCAAGTTTAAGCGGTGTAGCGAGCCCGCCAGGGCATATCGTGTGCATACGGATGTTAAGAGAAGCTACTTGGTTTTCTACAGTCATCACAAGGCCATTAACGCCGCCTTTACTTGACGCATAAGCAACTGAGGAACTGCCACCGCGAACGCCTGCGCCAGAAGCAATACAGAGGATAACTCCTCCGCCGCTTTCACCCATTATCGGTACAGCGTGCTTGAGAGCAAAGAAAGTGCCTTTAAGATTGACATCAATTACGGAATCAAAGGTAGCAGCTTCAAAATCTTCAATACGAACGCTTGCCCCTTGCAAAATACCAGCACACGTTACTAAGGTATCAATTCTACCGTATGTTTCTTTAGCAGTACGCATTAGATCGGCGACCTCTGCTTCGGAAGTAACATCGCTGCAGCAGAATTTAGCAACACCACCGTTTTTTACAATTGCTTTTAACGTTTCTTGTCCATCAAGTTCGTTTACATCCCCCATGACAACTTTTGCACCGGCTTCCGCATAAGTGATAGCAGTTGCAGCGCCAATACCTGTGGAAGCCCCCGTAATAACCGCTACCTTGCCTGAAAGTTGAATATTCACCTTATCTTCTCCAAGTGGTAAAAATATATAGAAAGTATAAAAGGAATCTTTTAACAAGGCAAGAAATATTTGGATGGAGAAAAATGAGGTGAGGTTACCGAGTTATTTATAGTAAATTCCAAAATAAATACACATTTTCAACCCCCGGTAGGTGCGGTTTCCTAACCGCACCGAGTCCAAAAATATGATTTATCAAACTCACGTTGAATAGATTAGCTTTTCAAGCTAAAACGATACGGAATGCGCAGCCGCTGGCTAACGGCAACTTTGTCCTGCATCGCGGGTGTGAATAACGAGGCTTTGAGTGCCTGAATTGCTGCTTCTTCACAACCAAGACCACTAATTCTTATAACCTCAACGACCTGAATGTTTTGCGCTTTTCCATCTATGCCTATAGTGGCTTCAAGGACGACTAATCCCTCTTGATGCGTGGATCGGGCAGATTCGGGATATATCGGTTCAACCTTTTTCTTAAAACAAGCGTTTTGTGTAGGCTCGTTTATAGTTGGCAAATTTAACGGAATAGTAGTTATTTGTAGGTTGTCTGAATCTACTACTGGTACATCCGACTTCCGCTCGGGTTTTTGTGGAAAAAGGTTGACAGATGACGTAAAAACTGGTTTCGTTCCGACTAGGACTGCAATTGGATGTTTTACATCAGATAAAGAACTTTGTGGCACATTCAGTGTAAAATTTGCTGTGAGTGTCGGGGTTTGGGTCAATGTTGTGACCTCTGGAGTTTCGGTCATTGTCAAAGGTGTGACCGGATGAATCGTTTTAGACTGTTGACGATGCAAGCGAATAGGTTGCGGTGCAACTAATTTGGGGATATGTTGTTTGGTAGGTGGACGGAGCGCAACAGGTTTCGGAGCAGACATAGAAAA
>CBDHCS010000016.1:0-93764 GCA_965261125.1 Candidatus Poribacteria bacterium
TGATGGTGCCTGCCGATGCAGATATTGTTTATTGAAGGTTTCATTGAACCTGATGAAACCTGCATTGAGGGACCATTCGGTGACCACACCGGTTTCTATTCCATGCCTGATGAATATCCTGTTTTCCGCATTTCTGCAATTACGCACCGCAAGGACCCGATCTACCAAACTATCATTGTCGGTAAACCACCGATGGAAGATTGCTATATGGGTAAGGCGACAGAACGTATCTTCATGCCGTTGATTAAAACGCAACTTCCCGAACTTGTTGATATGAATCTACCTTTATTCGGTGTGTTTCACAACTTTGCTCTGATTTCAATAGATAAACGTTATCCTTTCCAAGCAAAAAAGATTATGCATAGTTTTTGGGGACTTGGACAACTGATGTTCAGCAAAATTATTATTGTTGTGGATAAAGACGTAGATGTGCAAAACGTGGAGGAAGTCCTTTTTTATGTCGGAAGCAATGTAGACCCGAAACGGGACGTTACAATCGTTGAAGGTCCCGTTGATGTACTTGACCACGCTGCACCGCTTATCGGTGCTGGATCAAAAATGGGTATTGATGCCACAACGAAATGGCCAGAAGAAGGTTATCACCGAGATTGGCCCCCCAGAAATCCAGATGTCTGACGAAATTGTTGAACTCGTCAACGAACGGTGGAAAAAATATGGATTGTAAACAAAATTGTAGTTTCTATAGTTAACAATTCATATATAATAAAACCTATAATTAATGGGACATTTCTGTAGCGCGAACTGTTAGTTTGCGTCTCATTATGCACAAACTAAATGAAGATTTATTTATTAATTCGGTCCTTTCCTATTATGCATATTCGGAATATGTTAAAGCTTTTCAATTCCGATTCTTAGTCCCGTAGGGACGATATGTTTATAGCAGCAAGGATCATCACCCCTCTTAGTCCCGTAGGGACGATATGTTTATGGACTTGTCATTGGTCCCTACATATCGTCCCTACGGGACTAAAGAGGGCGTTTATTTCGTTTTTCTATAAACATATCGTCCCTACGGGACTGAAGAAATGACCGAAATATTTTCTTAATCTTCGGACAGTTTGTGGAACAACTTCTGTTGTCCGTTATGTTTCCAAAACAGATTTATCGTTTATCAAGTGTTCCAACAATTTCAAAATTCACTATATTAGACAGGCGATGTTTCAGAGAGATGAGAAATGGCAGAAACAATTTACGATGTTGCAGTAATTGGGGCTGGACCGGCAGGAACACAAGCAGCAGTTTCCGCAAGCCATCAGATGCGGCATGTGCTGGTGCTACACTCTGGCAAGGTAAGTTTTAGTCGTGGTAGGGCATATTGGTCAAAGTCCGTTGAAATTGAAGATGCCCCTGTTTTTCCTGGTATTATCGGCCCAAATTTTGCCAAAGAACTCATGAAGTGGATGGAAAGTCGTCCTGTCGTCCAATTCATGCTCGGTGAAGAACACCGAAAAACAGGCATTGAGATCAAGGACGGTCTTGTTACACGACTGACACGAAACAACGGAATTTTTGAGTTGGAAGCGTCTACGAAAGCCCTCAAGAAAGACACACCTTTGCAGGTGGAACACTTCAAATCTCACACCGTTGTTGTTGCATCGGGTTTTGATGACAAATGGCCCGATATTGAGTTTCAAGCCGATGCAGATCGGTTGTATAAACAGTACGCTACCGTGTTTCGCTATGCTGGCAACAGAAAAGGGTGGCATGTTTGCATCCGTTGCGATGGGCATTTACACGTCAATGAACATCTTGCACTACTTGGTGTGGGTGACTATATCTATGAAGCTGCGATAGGTGCGCAAGATTTCACTGATAAAATCACTATCCTCACAAACGGGCGCCCCCACGGAATGTCACCTCCGATACTCAAACAGATTAAAGAGAGAAATATCCATATCATTGAAAAAAAGATTAAGCGGCATATCGGTGAGAAGACCAATCTCCTCGGTTTTGAGATGATTGATGGTACCGAGTTATATTTCCACGGCTTCCTCGTTGATGAAGGCTTAATTCCGAATACAAAGTTTTTGGATGGATGGGACTACCAAAAAGATGATGAGGGATTAATCATTGCAAACGAAGACATGCAGATGTTAGACAGTAACGGTGAACCTATTCCCGGTCTTTTTGCTGCTGGCGACATCATATCTGAAGAACGAAACCTAATCGCAACCGCTTTCGCGCTCGGTCAAGAAGCTGGCTTATCCGCATCAGATTCGCTGCGAAAATGGCACTATCCAAAATCTTGATTAATGAAATAGAATATACATTTTTTCGTTTTAATTTATAGTGTAGAAGTTTACTTTGTTTTAAATTTCGCTATAAATCATAAGGAACATTTTATGACACCAAACGAAAATCCAAAAACGCTCTATATTATTGACACGCTGGCTGAAATTTTCCGATCATTTTACGCTATCCAAACCCGATTGGTGAGTTCTGTTACTGGCGAACCTACCAACGCTATCTACGGCTTTACTGGTACACTGATCAAACTCTTGTCCGATTATAAAGCACAGTATCTGATCGCTGCTATTGATACCCCCGGGGACACCTTCCGAAACGAACTTTACGCTGATTATAAGGGGCATCGGAAGACTCCACCGGATGACCTCGTCACACAGATCCCTCGTATTCAACACGTACTTGAAACCTTTGAAATTCCTGTCCTCGGCAAACCGGACCTGGAAGCAGATGATATTATTGCCTCTGTCACACAATTTATATTGGATTCACCCGATACCCAAGATGTGCATGTTTGCATCATCTCTAAAGACAAAGACCTTGAGCAATTACTTTGTGACCGAGTTACGATGTTTGATATCCGTAACGAAAAAACGATTGATGTTGCAGCATTATGGGAAACGAAAGGCATCACACCGGACCAAGTTATTGATACCCTCGCGCTAATGGGGGATACCTCTGACAATGTGCCGGGAGTTGAAGGAATCGGCTTGAAAACTGCAGCGAAATTAATTCAAGAGTTCGGTTCACTTGAAAGCATTTACGCGAATATAGACCAGATTAAGGGCAAACGTCGTGAGAATTTAGAAAAAGCACAGAAATATATTTCTCTTTCCCAAGAACTTGTAACTCTTAAGCGTGATGCTGAACTGGATTTCTCTTTGGAACAAGCACGCGTCAAACCGCCTGACCTCAGCAAAATCAACCCTTTACTTGACCAGCTTGAACTCAAACGTTTCCACAAACCTATCGCTGAACTCGCTGCAGGAAGCACGGTATCCGATTCAGTCAAAACTGATGTCCAAACTACAAGAAGAGAACGATTGGACGCAATGGAAGAACAAAAAGATGCCATTTTGGAAGAAGGGAATTACACGACTGCAGAATCTGGAAATTACACAGCAATCACTACGGAAGCACAATTGACAGACCTTGTTGAGACACTTTCAACACAACCGATTATCGCTGTAGACACAGAAACAGATGGCTTGTATCGTAATTCTGCCTTGTGCGGTATTAGTTTCTCGTGGGAACCGAAGCAAGGGGTCTATGTACCTATCCGATCTTCTAATCCTGAAAAGCATTTGGAGCAGGAAACAGTCGTCTCCAAACTTAAACCGATTTTAGAAAATCCGGAATTGCCAAAATGTGGACACAACCTGAAATTTGATGCAAGTATTTTCATTCGGCACGGCATACAACTACGAGGCGTTGTTTTTGATACAATGTTGGCAAGCCAACTTGTTGACCCACGACAACCGTCACATAACCTGGATAACCTTGCACTACTGCACCTAAACCATAAGATGATTCCGATCACAGACTTGCTTGGTGATGAAGAAGATTCTACATCAATTGACAAAATTCCTTATGAGGCGGTAACAAAGTACGCTTCAGAGGATACTGATATCGTCCTTCAACTCTATCATTATTTTAAACCGAAACTTGAGGAAACCGAAACCACTGAATTAGTCAGAGAGATAGAGTCGCCTCTCGGTCCAGTACTGGCACTGATGGAATTTAACGGTATCATGTGTGATACTGAGGAATTGAAAAGGCAAACCGGTGTAGTTGAACAACTTGTGAATGAACGCCAAAAAGAGATACACGAGTTAGTAGGGTATTCATTTAATACAGATTCTCCTGCCCAGTTAGCAGACATTTTGTTTGATGAAATCGGTTTCAAACCCGTGCGGCGCACCAAAAGTGGCAAACGTTCAACGGATGTGAATGTGCTTGAAACACTTGCCTTAGCAGAGGATGTAAATAACCCGAAAACAACTGTGCCACGCTTAATTGTAGAATATCGCCAATTTCGCAAGCTCCAAAGCACCTACCTTGGACAGCTGCGACACTCTGTTGATGAGGGGACACGTCGCATTCACACGCACCTATATCAACTAACAACCGCAACTGGAAGATTAAAGTCTGACGGGCCAAATCTTCAAAACATTCCTGTGAGAACGGAGATTGGACGACAGCTGCGGCGGGCATTCAGAGCACCAGATGGGTATAAGTTAATTCTGCGCCGATTATTCACAGGTTGAACTCCGTGTCCTTGCCCATTTCAGTGAAGACCCTAAGCTGACTGAGATCTTCACCCAAGATTTAGATATCCATACATCCGTTGCTGCAGAAGTTTTTAAGGTAGCACCAGAAGATGTATCACGAGAGCTCAGAGACAAAGCAAAGATCGTTAATTTTGGTATCATCTATGGTGTTTCACCCTCAGGATTAGCCCGCCGAATTCAGGGGATGAATGTAGATGAGGCAAGAGAATTGATTACAGATTATAAAGAACGGTTCCCAGGTATCAACACGTTTTTCCAAGGGTGCGTTCAACAAGCGTTAGACCAAGGTTATGTCTCTACTTTAACCGGCCGGCGCCGTGCTATACCTGAAATCTTTGAACGTTCTCAGAGCAGGCAGAGTTTGGGTGAACGGTTAGCAATCAACACCGTTATTCAAGGAACTGCAGCGGATTTGATAAAAGCCGCTATGGTCAAAGTCCAACACAGGATTGACAAAGATCAGTTGCCAATGAAGATGTTATTGCAAATCCACGATGAACTTATCCTTGAAGCACCGAATGAATTAGTAGAAGCACAAGCTGCAATTGTCTCCGAAGAGATGGAAAACGCATTGCCACTTCGCGTGCCGCTTCGCACAGAAACAGGTATTGCGGATAATTGGATGGACGCGAAATAATTAAAATGTAAAATCAAATTTGACAAATTTAATAATTTGTAGTATCATATTAACGTTTGGGAAATGTGATGGTGTCTGCGAACCAAATTATGTGTAGTATTTTGACAGTTTTACGGTTTGGAACCAGAAGCATTCTTGTAGATTGTGATGCGGCTTCCGAAAGAGATTGATGAGAATCCCGAGTTCATTTTTGCCAATCTTCGCTTACTGCCAAATGCCTGCCTATAGAACATGCTGACAGTACTCAGTTTTCTCACATTCCCGTTTATTTCAATTTCAAAAGGAGAAACGAGATGAACATCTACGTTGGCAATGTGCCCTATGCAGCGACAGAAACTGACTTGGAAGAACTATTTGAACCGCATGGACCACTTAGTTCGGTAACAATTATCCGCGACCGTTATGATGGCCGCTCCAAAGGTTATGGATTCGTTGAAATGGAAAATCAAGAAGATGGTGAGCGAGCAATTGAAGCTCTTGATGGTCAAGAGGTTATGGGACGCCCGTTGAAGGTTAACCCCGCCCGCCCACGCGAACGACGTTCTGGTGGCCCCCGCTACCAAAGCCAAAGCCGCTACGAAGAAGAGTAATATACCGTGTGAGGAATTCCTCACAATTTATTAGATCACACTTATAAACATAATGCTCCTGCTGCATAGCAGCAGGAGCATTATGTTTATAATAGCTCAAGAGGGTCGAGATACTCGGTAACCTTAATTCAAATAAAATCATTATAATGTTCATTATAGTAAATGGGAAATGTAGTCACGAAATTGGAATATAAACTTAACGTTGGTAACTTTATAAAAATGATATTGAGACTCTTTATTATTAACACTTATAGAAACTGAGTCTCAATATCATTTATTTTTTATGGTAATGAGACTCAGTATCATTTTATTACGCATGATTACAAATATACTTTTGATTATTTTATATATACTATTTGTGAAATTCAAGAGAAAAGAGAATATTTATGTCAAAAACTTTATATATTCACCTTTATATAAACGGTTGACATAGTTGGGTTTTTATAGTATAATTCTTGACAGTATTCAATAGGATTACTTTTTCGCAGTTTACTGAACGGAGAATTGTAGTGAGGCAGATGCTATAACATTAGAAGCTGGCTGCTTTCAACACACCAAAATATGAATGTACTCCGTCTGTTTGTTAATGGCTTTCTGATAGGCATTGCCAACATTATTCCGGGGATGAGCGGTGGCACGCTTGCCCTTGTTTTAGGGATTTATGAACGTTTAATCACAGCATTACGCAACATAGGGACTTCTACTGCTAAGCGATTGCTGAGCATTTTTACCTTTAGAAAGAAGGCATTTTCGGATTTTCAAGATGAACTTCGCCGTATTGATTTTAATTTTCTATTCATATTGGGGATTGGTGCTGTCGCAGCTGTGTTGGTCTCGTCTAACCTGATAGTTTATCTTTTAAATTATCACCACGATGCGACTTATGGCTTCTTTTTTGGCTTAGTTTTGACATCTATTTTGATACCGGCACGGATGTTAAAAGGGTTTAGTTGGCGGGAATTGTTAGTCCTACTTGTGTCTGTTGCATTGCTTGTTTTTGCAGAAGAACTCAAAAAGTCTGCTGCCGGTTCAACATCGGAGTCAAGTGAAGGATTAGAAGTATCAATTGGGACGCTGGCGATATTCTTTGGATGTGGTGCGCTAGCGATTTCAGCAATGATCCTCCCTGGTGTCAGCGGTTCGTTTTTACTACTTGCATTCGGTGTATATTTTCCGCTTGTAACAGCGATTAAGAACTTTATGGAGGATGTCCCAACATTATTCAAAGGAGACATAAGTCCCCCAATTCTAAGTAACGGACTGATACTCGCTATTTTTGCACTCGGATGTCTGTTCGGTTTATTAGTATTTACAAGGTTGCTAAACTTTTTACTGGAACGCCACCGCAATCTGACAATTGCTTTTTTAATTGGGTTAATGGTAGGGTCTTTATATGGTTTGTGGCCGTTTCGTGATTCAGTGACAGTTGGCGAAAAGCACTATGATACGGCGCATTTGCTTCCGCAATTTGATATGAATTTGCTCATCACTTTTTGTGTTTTTCTGGTGGGTTGTGTGATAATCTTAGGGTTTTCCACGATTAGAGAAGGAGACGGGATGACGAAAAAGGTCGGTTTTTTTGTCAATACCACTAAGGAAAATGCATCGCAAGTTGTGGCGGATGTGGCAGAGTTGCTAAAGAAAGCAGGTGTTGTGCCGGTAGTACCTGATGAACAAGCAAAAGCACTTGGACTTTCACTAACGGGAATCACCACAGTACAGATGGTAGAAGATGTTGACTTGGTACTTGTCCTTGGTGGTGATGGAACGCTTCTCAGTGCAGCACACACACCACAGATTGAAAATGTGCCTATCCTCGCTATCAATATCGGACACCTTGGATTTTTGACAGATGCTTCGTTGGATGAACTGAAACCGACCTTAAAAGCTACGTTACGAGGAGATTATCGGATAGAACATCGGATGATGTTAGAAGTTGTCGTGAATAGTCAGAGCCCGCAACCGTTCCATGCGTTCGCGCTGAACGATGTCGTCATCCGACACTATACACGGCTAATTGAGTTGAATGCTTATATTGATGGCGAACTGTTTATTCCGTATAATGCTGATGGGTTGATAATTGCGACACCGAGCGGTTCAACGGGGTATTCGCTCGCGTGTGGCGGAACGATTGTAGCACCTCAATTGGAAGCGATTTTACTGACACCCATTGCACCGCACAGTCTCACAGTGCGCCCCTTTATCGCACACGGGGACGCGGAGATAAAAGTGGAGATGCATTCTACGTATGAACACTTGGACCTTTTTATTGACGGACAACGCGAAACACATACCCTTGCAAGGGAAACAGAGATAAAAGTCCGGAAAGCAAAACGGACAATTCAACTTATCCGATCTCAAAGTCATAGTTACTACAAAGCATTGCGCGAAAAGTTGATGTTAGGTGAAAGAATTAAATAAAAGATATTATAGTGAACTTTGAAATTGTTGGGACATTTTGATAAACTTGCCATTGGAGCATAACCTGTTAGGTTGTGCCTTATGACACGCAAACTAAAAATGGACGCTACAGAAATGTCCCATTAATTATAGATTTTAAAGGAAATACCGTGATAGAAGCGATCTCTATCCGCAACATTGCCCTGATAGACGAACTGGAACTGGAACTCTCACCAGGATTAAACATCTTCACTGGGGAGACGGGAGCAGGGAAATCCGTTATCCTCAAATCAATTGGTTTGGTTTTAGGTGAACGAACTTCTGCCGATATTGTGCGAGAAGGCACTGATTTTGCGGCGGTAGAAGTCAGTGCTGTTCCATCATCATTGCTGCCCATAGACACGGAATCGGGTGATACATTAGTTCTTTCAAGACAAATAAACGCAAATGGTAGAAGTAGATGTCGTATCAATGGGGAATTAGCAAATTTAAAACAGTTAGAAGAAATTGGGGCTTTATTGGTTGATATCCATGGGCAACACGAACATCAATCGTTGTTTAGAATTGAAACGCATCTCGAACTATTAGACGACTTCGGGGAAACCGACACAGAACGGCAACAAGTTACCGAAAAATATCACCATCTGCTTGATTTGCAACGGGAGATGGATTCACTATTACATACATTGCGGACATCTGAACGCGAAAAAGAACTACTTGAATTTGAGGTGAAGGAACTTACTTCAGCAGATCTCCAAGAAGGTGAAGAGGAAGAACTGACAGCTGAGTTACAAGTGCTAAACAACGCTGAACAATTATTTGAATCCGCGAACTTAGTGTACGAACAACTTGATGGACAGGGTGATTTTGGAGGCACAAGTTCTGCCGGTAGCGGTTCAGTGCTACAGAATCTGAGAGATTCCGCAAAGACTCTGACGAAATTATCTGAAATCGATGCAAGTCTTTCTGAACTGAGTGAACGGATAGATTCATCGTTATATGAGCTTGAGGATATTACTGCACAAATTCGTCAATATACAGACACAGTGGAGTTTAATCCGATGCGTCTTGCCGAAGTAACTGATCGATTGGAACTTATTTCTAAATTCAAGCGGCGATATGGTAACACGATTTCAGAGATGATAAATTACCATGCTGAGGCAGAACGTAAATTGGAAGATTTAGAACTCGGTTCTGAAAAAATTGATGGACTTAAAGCGCAAATTCGTGAAATGAAACTGGAGGCGCAGGAATTGTGTATTGCGTTGTCCGAAAAACGCAAAATAGTTGCTGAAAGACTTTCAACGTTAGTTGAAAAGGAACTCCAAGCGTTAGGAATGGAGAAAGCGGAATTTCAGACTTATGTTGAGCCACTTCAAGATGATAACGGTTTACTCCTGATTGATGGGAAACGTTATGCGTTCCGTGAACACGGTATGGATAAAGTTGAGTTTTTAATTGCGCCTAACGTTGGTTCTGAACTACGGCCGTTAGCAAAAATTGCTTCGGGTGGGGAAATATCGCGCGTCATGCTGGCACTAAAAACAGTGTTAGTTCAGGTGGACAATATCCCAACCGTACTCTTTGATGAGATTGATAGCGGCATCGGCGGGAAAATCGCTGATGTCGTTGGTATGAAATTGAAAGAACTTTCCCAATCTGCTCAAGTTATCTGCATCACGCATCTACCACAGATTGCCCGTTTCGCTGATCGCCATTTTCTGGTTGAAAAAGAGGTAGTGGGTGAACGAACACTGATTAATGCTAAACCGCTGACAGAGGCTGAACGGGTTACGGAAATCGCACGTATGCACGGTGGAAAAGAGACAGAAGTCGGACTTGCTCATGCGCGAGAATTATTGAGTGGATAGTCCACTCAAAGGATCATAAAAATGGATGAAAGGTTTACACAATCAAACGGCACAAACGTCTATACTGGCTGTGAGTTGCTCGTCAAAGGTTCATTAGAAAGCGGTGTTAGCCTGATGACAGGATATCCCGGTTCACCGCTTGCTGAGGTGTTTGATGTCCTTGAACGCAATGCGGATCTTCTCAAATCAAATGGGATCGTAGCACAGATAGCCAATAATGAGGCGTTGAGTATCGCACGGTTGAACGGCTCGCAAATGGCAGACATGCGCGCAATTGCATTTATGAAGAGCGTTGGGTTGCACGTTGCGTCTGATGCGCTTGCCATTAGTAATATGGCAGGTACAACCGGTGGTGCTGTCGTTGTTGTCGGTGATGATACGTGGTCTTATAGCACACAAGTTCCCGCCGATTCTCGTGTTTTAGCACGGCATCTCTACATGCCGCTTTTAGAGCCTTCTACTTGGCAAGAAATGAAAAATTGGGTTAATTATGCATTTGAAATTTCTGCTGCAGCAAACCTCTATACCTGCTATTTAACAACACAGAATCAGGCAGATGGTGGCGGAATTGTTGAGTTGTTACCAAATTGCGAACCAACCATCAGCCAGATATCTCAAACGGAGTTGAATACAGAATTGATTTCTATTGATGACCGCGTGGTTTTGCCGCCCGATACTGCTCGCATTGAAGTAGAAACACTTCGTGAACGGTTTCCCGCCGCACTGGAAACAGCGAAACGGTTAGGACTCAACGAAATTCTGTATCCTACGAATAGTAACGGAAATTCAGCATCGGTTCAAGCACAACGTAGAATCGGATTCGTGGCATCTGGTTTCAGTTATATTTATCTGGAACATGCCCTAACTGAACTAAACCTTAGCGGTTCTATCCCTATCCTCAAACTCGGTATGACACACCCACTTGACGAAGATATCCTCTATGAGTTTGCACAGGAAGTAAATGAACTGTTTGTCATTGAAGAGAAACGTCCTATCCTTGAAAACGAAATCAAAGCATTTCTGACACATAAGTATCAGGAAGAAAATCTTAATAAGTTTGTGAAGGTTTGGGGTAAACAGTTTCCTGAAGGATTGCCTGGAATTCCAATAGAAGCGGGGTTGGACACTTCTATTCTGATTCAACGTTTAATGTCTCTTTTTTCAAACAATGGAAAAAATGTTCAATATGCCAAAAGCGTTTCTGTTGATGCAGAACTTTTTGAAAAAGAGGCGCAGCTGCAGCAAGAGGTCGCTCATATCAAGACTGATATTCCAGCACGAACTCCAACTTTCTGCCCCGGCTGCCCACACCGAGATTCCTCCAGTGTTCTTCTTGAAATCACAAATCAATTTATAGATGCCGCGTATATGCAGAAGCATCACGACTCACCGCCTGTAGACCTTGTCTTTCACGGAGATATCGGCTGCTATTCAATGCTAAAATACGAACCGTTTCCACGCTTGATGCACAATCTTTCTGCGATGACGTTGGGCGGTGGCGCAGGTGCAGGTATTGATCCGTTCATTGTCAACAAGCAGATCGTTTTTATGGGGGATTCAACTTTCTTTCACGGTGGGATGTCCGCAATTTCTGATTCCATCAAAAATAACCAAGATATCGCCTATATTATTTTAGATAACCAAACAACAGCCATGACTGGACACCAACCGACACCTGCAGGCGAAATGGACATCCTCGGAAACCCAACTTTTGCCCAAGACATTGAGAAAGTTGTACAGGGGTTAGCTGGGAATTCCGAGATTACCATCGTCCGAGTAAATCCGGAAGATCGGTTGAACTATAAAAAATATCTTGAGAAGGCGATTTTGAGAGATGGTGTCAAAATTATCATTGCGGATAAAGAATGTGCAATTACTTTCCACCGCCGACTCAGACGCGAACAACAAGCAATTAAAGAGAAAGACGGCTTTTTAAAGGTCGAAAAACATATTAACATTACGCCAGAAGTTTGTGAGTTTTGTTTAGAATGTACAAAATCTACTGGGTGTCCTGCCTTAAAAATTATTGATACCGATTACGGAAACAAAATAGCAATTGATCGGTCTAACTGTGTAACCGATGGTGCCTGTGCGCGAATTAAGTGGGCATGTCCCTCCTTTGAAGAAGTAGTCGTAACACGTAAACGTCCCCCTCGTACACAATATGTTCATCAAATTGAAAAACCTACGCAGAAGAACGAAGACTCAGCAAATCAGTGGGAAGATTCAGGGCTATCTGAATTGCTTTCACGACTGGGGATAGACGGAGCCGCCCCTTTACCGCCACCACCGCCACAAACCTTTGACAGAGTATGGAGTGTCTACGCCGCTGGTGTAGGTGGGATGGGTATTGGCACAATCTCAAAAATCCTCGTCGTAGCAGGGTATATCCAAGGATATGATGTCCATTTCTGTGATAGAAAAGGGTTAGCGATACGAAATGGTGGAGTCTATACACACGTTACCTATACAAATAATGGTCACAAGATTTCACCGATCATCCCTTACGGCAAAGCTGATCTTGTCTTGGGACTTGATATTTTAGAAACGGTCCGAGGCATTTCAGCCGAATCGGTTTTCCGTGTTGCATCGTCTGGGCGTACTGCCGCCGTTGTTAATACGGCTAAAACAGAGACAATGACAACCCTTATCGGGAAAGATAGTTTTAAGACTGATGATTTAGAAGAGACGATTGAACAAAATACGAATGCTTATGTTGGTATCAATCTATTTGATATCTCGGAACAATTGTTCGGCACAAAACTGTACGCAAATATCATGCTAATAGGGGTTGCGCTCCAACGCGGTTTGATGCCACTTGCATTGGAACCGTTGAAACTTGCCTTAAAGCAGATGGTCAGGCGTTCCGATTTACAACAAAATCTTAATGCTTTTGAGATTGGCAGATACCTTGCAGTCCATGAAAATGTTGATAGCACTCTACTGCAACATACATCCCATGTTTCAAAACAGACTTATGCAAAGACATTAGCGGAAAAAAGTGGTATCCTAACAGAAAAATTCAGAGGTAAACGTCTTGCTGATTCATACATCAGTTTAGTGGAGAGAATCGTCAAGAAAGTTCAGTTAGATGACTCAACACATCGTAGTCTTGCACTTTATATCTATGATCTGATTCAGTTTGAAAATATAAATTATGCACAGTTATACATTGAAAAAATTGAACAAGTTCACGAAAAAGACCGTGATGACTACCGTGCCACAAAAGCTGCTATAAAGTATTTACACAAAGTGATGCTAATTAAAGATGAAGTATATGTTTCACACCTACTGACAAGTAAAGAAAAACTCGCCCGCGATAAGGTACGCTATAATATTGATGAGAAAAACGGTGATAAAATTCGTTATCTTCATCTCAATCGTCCGCATTTTACCGTGATGGGTTTTGATTTTGAATATGACATTGATGCCCGTAATTGGGTATTGCACCTAATGAAACGGATGAAGTTTCTGAGACGTTGGTTATCACAGTGGCATGCAAAAGAGAAGGAATTCCGGGATTGGTATATTCGAGAAGTGATAGATACATTTGACCCAACTGATGATGGAAACTATGACAAACATGTCCAAGCATTAGAATGTGCAGAAACTGTTCGTGGGTATAGGGAAATTCGTTACCCGACGATGGAAGCGGCGAAACAAACGGTGGCGAAATTACTTGCTTCGGATTAACTAAATTCACCTGCATGATGGCTTGTTGACAGGTCATTCAATTGTCGATTAATTTCACATTAGAACATAGGTTTCTTCCTGTAGGAGCGATTTCCGAATCGCGACTTATCGGGAATAGGAATTCCCTCCTACAGAAGAAGGTTGGCATGTTAATTGGATAATATCTGATAGAAAACGGGCATAAACTCGACAATTAAATGCCTCTGGGTTTATTGACAACTTTTCACAATATTGCTATATTACTGTTATTTTATGGAATATCTACAATGGAGTCTCTTGCAAGATCAACGGAGGTCTAAAATGCGGTTTTGGAAATGGGCAATCTTATGCCTTTTGCTGCTGCTTTTTTCAACTGTTGCAAGTGCCAAAATCGTTTTTATATCAAAACGTGGTAAACATGTTGATTTTGATGGATTTTTTCGTTTTGAAGGTGTTTATGAAATATATACCATGGAGGATGATGGTAGTAATTTAACGCTAATTACTGCTTCACCTGAGGCTGGAAATCCGCGCTGGTCAGCTGATGGCAACCAGATTGTGTATCGTGACCACTCTACAATCCATTTGATGGATGCTGATGGCACGAATATCCGACACATCACCCACCCTATAAGAAATAAAATGTTCGATTTCTATCCAACTTTTTCACCCGATGGAGAAAAAGTTGTATTTGCAAGGTCGGAGAAAATAGATGGTGAATGGAATAATAACGGCTACGTGCTGCATCTTAAGAGCGGTAAGCTTGAGAAAATTTCTGATCATGACATCATTTCCCCGGATTGGTCGCCAGATGGCAAACAAATTGTATTTCTAATACACGATGTGCCTTTTATCGGGACAGGTGGAAATGTCTATATTATGGATTCCGATGGCGATAATGTGCGTAGACTGGTCCCGGAAGCACCACAGGATGAATTGTTTATAACTCGACACAATCCACGTTGGTCACCGAAAGGTAAACAGATACTGTATATACAAGAAGAGTTTACCCAGCAGAAAAAAGGCCCGAATGGCATAATAAATATCCCGAAGGCGTATCGGTATTATATCTGTGATCTAAACGGTGAAACGTTTAAGCAGTTAAATATACCGACCCACTGGGATCCTGGAAGTATTGACTGGACAGATAATGGCAAATCAGTAGTTTTCAGTGCGCGTCAGGCAAAGTTGAACGAACCAGAATTGCCCCCTGATCAAGTGCCATCCAGCAATATCTATAAGTATCATATTGCTACCAAAAAAATAACGACTTTGTTAGAACGTCCCGTGAGTGATATTGCCGTGGATTGGGTAAGTAATAGTCCGTATGTAGTGTCGCCTGCGGGTAAACTCACGCTTCAGTGGGGCCACCTCAAGCAAACGGATTGATTCAGACGCAGATCATGTCGGATTTCACGTTGTTCAAGTTATAGATGTTAACATAAGGATATGTCTTTTGTGGAAGGGCTTTGTCCGCCCGTTTTTTAGATGAATAAATTACACACAATCACCGGTCATACAAAAATTGTTGGTGTGATAGGGGCACCGGTAGAACATAGCCGTTCTCCGCAAATGCATAACGCCGCCCTTGCAAAAGCAGGACTTGATTACGTCTATCTCCCGTTCCATGTGGCTGCTGATGCAGTGGCCGATGCGATGCATGGGTTTAAGGCACTCAATGTTGTCGGTATCAATGTTACACTGCCACACAAACAAGCGGTCATTCCGTTTTTGACATCTATTTCGCGGGAGGCGGAACTCATTGGTGCTGTAAATACACTTACTTTTATTGACGAAGGGATACACGGTGAAAATACAGATGCCCCAGGATTTTTACGAGCGTTGGAGGAAACAGGAGCATCCGTGCCGATTGATAAAGATGTTATTGTATTAGGTGCAGGTGGATCAGCACGGGCAATTGTGGTCGCTTTAGCGCTTGCAGGTGTGCGTTCAGTCGTTATTGCTAACCGAACGGCATCAAAGGCAGTCGCATTAGCAGAAGAACTTTCTAAAAAGATGAATGGGCAGGAGGAAACCGTCTTTGAAGGCATGGGTTTACAAGATTCCCGTTTGCCCGATGTGGTGAAAGGCAGCGCGCTGCTTGTAAATACCGCTTCATCAAGTATGGATACCACACATCCACTTTTGATTGATCCGAATTGGTTGCAACCGAGCACTATCGTCTACGATATTGTATACACTCCGCCCATGACAACGTTATTAATAGCAGCAGCTGAAAAAGGATGTTCAATAGTTGGTGGAATTGGTATGTTGGTGCATCAGGGAGCAATCGCTTTTGAACGGTGGACAGGCGTTGAACCGTGCGTGGAAACTATGCAAAAAGCACTTTCATAGCAGAAACAGATTTAGTAATTTTCTCTAATTCTATCAAATCTCGTTATAATCCAGACACAGCGGCGTAAATTATCAACTTTTTCTGAAAGGAACTGATATGCAAGACGAACAGCAAACTGATATGCAAGACGAACAGCAAACTGATATGCAAGACGAACAGCAAACTGATATGCAAGACGAACAGCAAACAGAGGAAGAAAAACAATCTACTGGAGAAAGTAAAGCTATTCGTTTTGTTATTTTGGGTGTCCCTTATTCTATTAAACCGACAGAGGAGTTAACCGCTGAGGACATTGACATCCTGGTCACTTACGTTAAGCAGCGGATAGAAAGTTTTACGCAGAAAGGTTATGACCATACACGAGTCCCGATTCTTGCCGCTTTTGACATAGCAAATGAGTTGCGAGAGTTACAGAAGTTTTACGAATTACCTATTAACCGTGCTATTGATAAACTTAAGTTTGTGCTTGAACCAGAACCAGAGTAGATAGAAATCCATACCTACAAAATAGTAGCAGGACAAGCGCACAAATGTTGGTAATAATACCAAATTAACGCAATCCGTGCAGAGGACCACGCGAGGAATGCCTTTGGCAGCAGGCGCTTGGTAGAATGCACTTTTGGCATTCTGCATGATGCTGCATGATTCGGACCGTTGATTTGGTATGAGTGCTAATAAAAAGTTTAACCCGCATAGTCATTGGCTTGATTAAAAACAACCGCACACATTTTTACATGAGCGAAATTATTTTCTCGAAAAATAGCTGAGGACACCTAAATGCCGCGTCTTAGACAGTCAGAACCTTCCATGATGGAACTCTACAAAGAGGTAAAAAAACAGCATGAAGATGCCATCCTCCTCTGTCGAGTCGGTGATTTCTATGAAGCTTTTTTTGAAGATGCCGAGCTAATCTCACGTCTCCTTGAAATCGCCCTGACAACCAGAAGCCATAAGAACCAAAAAACACCACCGCCACCAATGGCTGGAATCCCACACCATGCACTTGACTCTTATCTTTACAAATTAGTTGCTGCTGGCCACAAAGTTGCAATTTTGGATCAAACTGAAGATGCCAAAATTGCGCGCGATGAAAACCGCCTTGTCAAACGCGATGTTGTCCGAATTGTTACGCCTGGCACCGTCACTGATCCAAAAGCACTTGAACATAAGACGAATAATTATCTCATCTCAATTTATCACCAAAAAGACACTTATGGCATCGCTGTTGCGGATCTCTCTACCGGAGAATTTCAGGTAACAGAGTTCACAGATTTTTCACGACTTTGGGCAGAAATACACCGTTTTTCACCAAAAGAATGTCTTTTTTCGGAATCTTTTGAAGACGAAAAAATGTTTGAGCAGCTTAAAGTAGAACTGAAAGCTGTGGTCAATTTGCTTCCTGATTGGCGGTTTGACTTCGATACGGCTCGAACCGAACTCCTTCAACATTTCAACACGATTTCGCTGGACGGATTCGGCTGTGAGCACCTCTCCACTGCTATCTGCGCAGCTGGCGCACTCATCTATTATCTCCATGAAACACAGAAGCAGGAAGTAGAACATATCCTTTCTCTTCATACCTACACGCTTTCGGATTTTATGGTGCTGGATGCAGATACGCAACGGAATCTTGAATTAACTGCTTCTATTCGCGACGGTTCTACAAAAGGCACGTTACTTGAAGTCCTTGATCAAACGGTGACCTCTATGGGAGGTAGAAAACTGCGGCAGTGCCTATTGCAGCCATTGTTAGATGAAGATGGAATTATAGAACGGCTTGACGCGGTTGACGAATTAAAAACACAGATAAATTTACAGGAGGAATTGCGGGAAGCACTTGAGCAGATGTCCGATATAGAACGTCTTATCACTCGTATCAGTCTCGGTTCAGTAAATGGGCGCGACCTACATTCACTCAAAGATTCACTTCGCCTTATTCCTGCTGTTAAGGAACAGCTCCAAAATTGTCAGACAGTGCTTTTAACCTCTCTAAACTCAGAATTGAATCCTATGGTAGCTTTGGTAGAATTGATTGAAGGTGGCATTCATCCGAACCCGCCTGCAACAATTCGCGAGGGGGGCATTATTAGCGATAGCTATAACACAGAACTTGATGAATTAAGGCAAATTGTGGGACAAGGTAGAGAATGGATGGCTCAGCTGCAAGAAGAGGAGCGAAAACGTAGCGGAATCACATCACTTAAGATTGGCTTCAATCAGGTCTTTGGCTACTACATTGAGGTGACGAAACCGAATCTTAACATGGTGCCTGAACACTATATCCGCAAACAGACGTTGCGAAACTCGGAACGATTTATTACGCCCGAGCTGAAAGAGCAGGAAGCGAAAGTCTTGAATGCAGAGGATCGGATACAAACGCTTGAATATGAACTGTTTTGTGAGATTCGGGATGAGGTAGCAAAATCTACAGAGGAAATTCAGAAAATATCAGCCGTTATTGCGATGGTTGATGTCATAGCAAACTTTGCATATTGCGCATCGAGATATAACTATGTGAAACCTACTGTAGCGAGCAGTGAGGAGATAATTATCCGTGATGGTCGGCATCCGGTGGTAGAACGGATATTCATCCAAGAAGGTTTTGTGCCAAACGATACGATGCTGAACTGTGATGACGAACAACTGCACATTATCACGGGACCGAATATGAGCGGAAAAAGCACCTATTTACGCCAAACGGCACTTATCGTTTTGATGTCGCAGATAGGGTGTTTTGTGCCAGCATCCGCCGCGAAAATTGGATTAGTGGACAGGATTTTTACGCGGGTTGGTGCCTCGGACAATCTCGTGATGGGACAGAGTACTTTCCTTGTGGAAATGAACGAAACGGCGAATATCCTCAACAATGCTACCCGTAAAAGTCTTGTGATTTTGGATGAAGTTGGACGCGGCACAAGCACATTTGATGGACTTAGTATTGCATGGGCAGTTTCAGAATATCTACTTGATGAGAAAAAGATGGGTGCTAAAACGCTCTTTGCAACGCATTACCATGAACTTGTTGAACTGGCAAGCAAGTACAAACACGCGAAAAATTATAATGTCGCTGTGCATGAAGATGGAGAGAAGGTGACGTTCCTACGAAAAGTCGTACCCGGTGGTGCAGACCAGAGTTATGGGATTCACGTTGCTCGGCTTGCAGGCTTACCGCATACGGTGATTTCACGCGCACAGCAGATTCTTGAAGTGCTTGAGCAACACAATCTCAGTGTTGAGGCAGACGGTGCCGCAGAAAAACCGCAAAAAACAACCCAGACAATGCCGCGCCCAAAACGCCGCGTTACTCGGAAAACGTTACAGAGCGATTCGCTGCAGATGGCGTTGTTCACACCGAAAACACATCCACTTATAGAAGAGATCCGACAGATGGAACTTTCGCAGATAACACCTTTAGATGCGGTGAATATCCTTTATGATTTAAAAGCAAAGGCTGAGGAATCTTAACTTTTAGATTTGTAAGATATAAAAGTTGATAATGCCTGGTAGTTGTCGAATGCCGTAATCGCGTTCGGCTTTATTATTTTAATACCAAAATATATTTTAATGTCTAACTCAAAGTGGACCAGAGACACTTGTTTTTGACAAAATTTTTATCAACCCGATCTAACTATTTATGAGATACGCTGTAGGGAAGTACCAGTCCGATTTGATTGTCACTGCTGATTCCAACTTTCAACGGATTACAAGTGGCAGATTGGACAAACTGACCTCTCTATGTGTAGGGTTTTGACGAGGGATATATGTAAGGTCCGCTGTACATCGTGACATGTTTGTCGGAGATGATGATATTGGGGTTGTTTGCAGGCATGGTGTCTATTCTTTGTAGATTTTTGGAAGATCATTCTTTTCATATCTTATCGTTTCAGCATTTCAACTGGTCAATTTACCCAAAAATCTTAATTTGATTCTTCTACTTTGGATAGCAATTCTCTCAGGTAGTATGCAGGAATCGCATAGTTAGGATTCTGCTTGTCATAATCATGGAGCAGTTTTGCATACGGTGCATTAAATTGAACCTGTCCACCTATGCGAGTTGCCATTGCAACACCTATAACTTGACCTTTGTTATTTAACACAGGACTTCCATTGCATCCGTAAGGAATCGAAGCTGTTATCTGATAAAATGTTCGGTTCCGAAAAGTGACTATACTGCTGACAATACCTTGTGAAAAGGTGTTTGGGGTACTTGCGACGTAGACAGTATCACCTATCTTAACACCTTCGTCACTGAGGCAAAGTGGTTGCACTTCACAATCTGAAACCTTTAGTATTGCCAGTTGATCGTCAATTGCTGCGATACTTTCTATGTCAATATAACCTCTCCGCTCGTTGTGAAATAATGCAAGAGAATTCAGGTTTGTTTCTTTGATAACACGATTTTTAGCAGTAACAATCTGAATAATCCAATCACCAAAAAGTCTTCGTCCGAAAAGTCCCGGAGAAGTCCAAAGATGAGTGTATGTAGAAATCATGCCCTGTTTAACGAAGAAGCCATTAACAGTGGTATATTTAAATATCCTCGAATCTGCCTTAATATCAGATGGATCCGCGTCGCGCGACACATATCTGTTTTTAACCAAAAGTACCGTGCTACCCGTGGAGTACTCTGCAATTTGCCAAGGAGTCAGTGGTGTTTTGGGTTCTTCGAAGGTATACCATTCAGTATTTTGTTGGGTAGGTTCGTTTGGAAAAAACATAGTGACGATTTTCTTTTCAGGTAGCTGTTCTGTAACATAATCTCCGTGTATTCAAGTGTTTACACAAATAAATCAGGAGTAGAACTTTTTCAATACCCTAGTTTGCAAATAGACTTGGCAGTGTTTGGCTTGGAGACTGAAGCAAGTTAGTTGGTATGGATGGAGTTTCGGGTTCTCCTGCATGTTGCAGAGGCATTGCTGCAAAACCTTTAAATGAATACAGATCGATTTCGCTTTGAAATTCAAACGGGCTTTCCTCTATAGGTGAAGTGGAAATCTGTTCCTTTTCCTGTCTTAACATTGCAGCAATATCTTTTGGTAGTTTAAGGTTAGTTTTCTTCTCAAAGCCCTCCACGCCTTGATAGTCTTTACCAAAAACAGCTGTAATATCTATGCCTTTGTTTACTGCATCTATTAAGCTTGCTTTGGCTTTCTCCCATCTTTGTTGGTGCAACCAAGCCATTGCGCGATTATAATAGGCTGGGGCATAATCGGGGTCTAATTTTAGTGCTTTCGTATAGTCTTCGCGTGCTTGACTAAACTCGTTATTGTTAAAGTAAGCTAAACCGCGATTGTGATAAAATATTGCCTCATTTTGACCCAGTTCAATCGCCTTACTATAATTTTCAATAGCCAAGTCAAAATCACCTTTCTTACCGTAAACATTGCCAAGATTGTTATAAGCTGTTGCATCCTCTGGTTTCAGTTCTATTGCCCTATTTAAATCGGCAATGGCAAAGCTTACCTCATTTGTGTTACCATAAGTAACGCCACGATTGACATACGCTCTAATATGTTTGGGATCAAGTTCTATTGTCTTGGTATAGTCCTTGATAGCCAATTCAAGTTTTCCTATGCAATTGTAACCAATAGCGCGATTGAAATAGATATCCTCATGATTAAGACCAAGTTCTATCGCCTTCGTGCAGTCACTGATAGCTTTGTCAACCTTACCTATAATACCGTAAGCGGCACCTCTACTAGCAAAAGTCATTGGATCATTGGGATTAAGCTGTATAGTTGTTGTGTAGTCTGTAATAGCAGACTCAAAATCACCGTTTAGCAAATAAACGTTGCCGCGATTATGATACGGGACGGCAAACTTTGGATCAAACTGTATAGCTATTGTATAATCTGTAATAGCGTTTTTGAACTCACCTTTATTGCTATAAGCAATGCCGCGATTGACATAGGCATCAACATAGTTAGGCTGGAGTTGGATGACCACATTATAGTCTGCAATTGCTTTATCAAACTGTTGGATTCTACTGTAAGCAAGACCACGGTTAAAGTAACATAAGGTATGGTCCTTTACTTGCTCAAGAACTACGGAATAATCCTTTATTGCTTTATCGTATTCTTCTTTGCTACTATATATGTTCCCTCGCTCAAAATAAGCACCTATATGAACAAAGGAAACTAAATTAATCACCTTTGTACAATCTGCAATAGCAAATTCTAACTCACTTTTATTGTGATAAGCCATATCACGAATTAATCTGTTGTGATAAGCCATACCACGAATTAGGTAGGCATCAGCAGCCTTAGGATTAAGTTCAATTGCCCGTTCACAGTCTGCAATAGCAGAATCAAAGTCATCTTTAAGACTATAGGCGGTTGCGCGAGTGATGTAAGGTCCGGAATCATTAGGGTTGAGTCTTATCATTTTCTGACAATCTGCAATTGCCGAATTATAATCTCCCCTAAGTATACTGATATTGCTTCGCATAACATAGGCATTAGCGTACTGTGGTTTTAGTTCTAATGTCTTTGTATAATCTGCCATTGCGGAAGCAAACTCGTGTTTGTAAAAATAAGCGTTGCCACGAACAGCGTAAGCATTTGCATAATCTGGCTTAAGTCTTATAGCCTTGTTATAATCCGTGACAGCAAAGTCAAACTCACCTTTGTCACTATAGGCATTGCCTCGAACGACATAAGCATCAGCGAGATCGGGGTTAAGTTGTATTGCCTTGTCACAGTCTTCAATAGCGATATCAAACTCGTTTTTACTGACATACGCGTGACCACGATGGTAGTATGCCTCAGCGTAGTCAGGTTCATGTTGGATCGCCTTCGTGAAGTCTTCAATTGCTTTGTCAATATCACCTTTAGCACCATGTGCCATTCCACGACCAAAATACGCCCTTGCAGGTTGCCGAGTCCAGAAAATAGCTTCGGTATAATCATCAATGGCGAGATCAAACTTGCCCATTTTGTGGTAAACCTCGCCACGGTAGGTATAGGGCATAGCAAAATCGGGGCTCAGTTCAATAGCTTTACTAAAATATTTAACGGCTTCTTCATAGTGTGCCATCTTTGCTTTGTTAGCCATTTTCTGAATCTCCCTTCCGATCTTGTGATAAACCTTTGTAAGTCATTCTATAAGTTTCCAGTTTAAGGCTTTGATGTCGAATAAATCCGTGGACATCATTGTAAACGGATTCGGTATAGATACCGTGTGCCTTTTTTAGATATTCCTGCATCGGTATTTTGAGGGACGCTGGAATATTGATTACATCGTCGTCATTTGGTTGAATAAATCCCTTAGGGTGTCTAACAAATACGCTCTTCTGTGCAATGACACGATTCATTGGTTCGTAAGGGTCTTTAATGTAAGAATCTATTGATTCTTTTCTTTGTGTAATAACTCTACCGTCTTTATCAAGAGAACTGTTACACGCCATGTAAAGTGCAATGAGATAGTCTTCTGAAAAATCAATTAGGTTGGTTTTGCCACCATAATGTTGAATTTCGGCGAGACATTCAATTTCGCTATATGTTTTGCGTATAAAGGGTTTAGCAATTTCCAACATTTCCAGTTGGATTTCCTCTATATCAAATTGTTCATCTTCAACATCAAATTCTTCATCCTCCAGAAAGACACGATACAAGTTTGAGGAGATCTTTCCATAATAAGGATCTTCCTGATAGTGTTCAGGTTCACCACGGTATAGATACTCCCCAGTATCTGCTTTTTCTTCTATTTTTCTGAGTATTCCATTAACTGTACGAGGCTTGTGCATTCACTTCACTTAACATTACTGATTTTGCTTGTTTCAAAATGATACCATATTTAGCAGAAGATTGCAACGATATTGCTCCCCCAAAACCCTATACCTCAGTATCCTCTTCCAACTCGTCCTCATGCATGATTTCCTGTAAACCAGTTGCAATGCGAAAAGCGATGAGACAGATACCAAAACAAACTGCAAACAACCACCGATAACCAATAAGCTTCACCAGGAGTCCTCCTAATGTTGGAGCGAAACTTGCGGGTACCAGCAACGTATTCATAAATCCGATGTAACTTGGACGACTACGCGGCGGCGCGATGTTTAGCATATATGCCATGAATCCAACCATCATACCGTTTGTCAAGATACCGCCAATTGTGAAGATTAACAGGTAGGCAGGAACGTGTAAAGAAACGGGGAACACTCCAGAAAAGAACGCTATTATCGGTGGGAACAACATTAACCCTGCTGTGATAATCAACACCCACCGCACGCCATATTTTTCACCGATATAGCCCCAAAATGCGTTTGAAACAACACCGCTCAATGCGGAACATACGATAAAGAATCCGATAGTCGCCTCAGAAACGCCTAATTCAGACAAGGCGTACGTTGTATAGAAAGGTGTTGCCATACTGGAAAAATGCAATCCGATGCGGAAGAAGATAAACCTCCGATAATTTGGGTCTGTGCGTAAGAAATGTGGTCCCTGCTTTAGGTGTTGCCACATAGGTTGACGGCGAGAGTTGACAGGATGAATAGGTTCACGTACAGCCAAGAAACTAATAAACGAAAGAAAAGCGGTACTCACCGAGCAGATAAAGAGAAAAGCGTAATTAGATGGAAATCCGAGTTCAGTCTCAATCTGACAGACAGAACTGATGAAATATAGGGTAAATGTTTTAAAAGCTTGTGTAATCCACCCGAACATACCCGTAAATTCGTCTTCATTTCCGAGCATAGCACGTACCCAAAATCCAACCCAAATTCCAAAAAAGCCTCCGAAAATTTGTCGTAAACTAAAAAAGCGCGCGCGCCGATTCGGTGCTATAGATTTTGAGATGATGTCCATGTAGGGCAACGTAGAAACACCCATGGCGGAGGAAGAAAGAAAATAGAATCCTAAGAAACAAACAGCGAGTAAAATAGGATTATCTGCACCGATGCTGATGGTGCAAAAGGAGATAGCAAGCCATGCGAACACGCGGATACTCATGCCGACTGCATAATATGGCATTTTACGCTGACGATGTTCCAACAGATTCGAAACCAACAACTGAGGCCACATCCAACCGGCTGTCATCATAGAACCTGTCAAACCTACCATCATCTCTGACCCGGTGAGTTTATGGATAAAAGCTGAAAGCACCGTCGATGCATCTACAAAAGCGAGGTTGATTCGCATGAAGGTGCCTTGAAGCAGCGCAAACCCGAAGTTTCGCCGTTGGTTGTCTCTGTTTTTAAGCATTCCTTTTTGTCTTTCATCAGGAAGGAGTAAATTAGTACATTAATCTCTATTTGCGCGTTGTTTTTGACAGATTTTTAAGAAATACGTTGAGTTAAAAACAGTATTCAGACAGATGAGGTCACGTTGATTTTCCTTTACAGAGAAGTGTAGATATGCTAAATTTTATACAAAATCAATTTTGAAAATGCGCTTTGAAGCGCACAAAGGAAAAATATGGAACCTCTTCGAATTGGATTTCTCGGTGCTGGCGGCTTCGCGAGGCACACGATATATCCCGCGTTACATTTAGCACCTGTGGCATTGCAGGCAGTTTGCGATGCAGATGAAAATAGAGCCAAAGCTGCCGCTGGAAAATTTGGCACAGGCAGATATTACTTAGATCGACACGAAATGTTTGAAAAAGAGGATTTGGAGGCGGTAATAATCAGTATGGGACCGGATCCCAGGCAACCGCTTGTGCTTGAGGCACTTGCGGCAGGGTATCACGTTTTCACACCCAAACCCCCTGCGCCATCGCTTGAAGAAACCATCACCTTAGCAGAGGCAGCTGAAAAGCATGGTAAAACATTGATGGTCAACTTCCAGCGTCGGTTTAGTCTCGGCGTGCGGGAAGCGCGGAGAATTATGCAGACCGAATCCTTCGGGCAACTCACACAACTTTTCTGTTCGTTCTGTAGTGGACGGTACGGAACAGTCAAACACTATCTTCTGGATTTTGCAATCCATCACTTTGATTTGGCGCGGCACATTGCGGGTGCTGACGTTAAAGAACTGAGCGTTTTTCACAATGTGGTTGATGATCAAGGTTCATTTGCTGTTGCTGTAGAATATACGAACGGTGCAGTTGGAACTTTGCAACTCTCAAGCCAACGTTTGTGGCAGCGTAATTATGACCACATTGAAATAACCGGGCAGCATGAATATATCGTGTTAGAAGGACTGTGGGGTTTTGAACACTATACAGGTGGTGGAAACACTTTTAAATCCAACTTTTCTGATGAGCGTAATGGCGAATTGACCGGGGATGGTATCAGTCTCACTGAGTTTGCTAACGCTATTCGTGAGGATAGAGAACCTGTATCAAGCATCCAGGATTGTGTTGGCACGATGCGGTTCTATGATGCGGTGCTGCAACGCAAGAAGGGCGTTATTTCTCTTACAGGTTAGTGCTGTCATATTTAGGTGCGCTTGTAAGCGCACCTTTTCTTTTAATCGTTTTGTGAATTGATACTTTCTAATACCTCAAGACACGTCTTTCCGTTAACTAACTGATAATAGTATTGTGCAACGCGTTCGCTAAAGTCTTGATTTTGATTCAAGGTATTTTCAGGCGTTGCGTTCTGAGGTGCCCATAGGGTAGCATTTGAGAAAACAGTCTGGATTCGGTTTTTCACGTCTGTTTCGCTCGCGCCAAATGCACCTTCTAAAATATTTTGTATTGTTCGGTCTGGGTCTCGGATTTCGTATTTTATCCCTGTATCGGTGATGCCTCGGTAGTCGCCTCCTGATATAGTGTGAGGTGTCAAAAATCGGAGGACGGTTGCGAAGGAATACGCGAAATCGGATTTAAAAAGTTCTGTACTACTATCATAGTTCGGGGATCGGACAATATCCGCGGCGCGTTCACGGAGTTTCACCGTTTCAATAATGTTAATCCGTGCGTTATCATCTTTAACCCGGCGGATGCGATCAATAAACTCCAGCGTATACGCTTGCGCGCTTTTCCCCGCTATCGGGATATCTGCCTCAACTATTTCAGCGTATCCGCGCATCAAACGTTCCAGATGCGGCGCGAATATTGGATGTGCTGCTGCCTCATTCACGTAGTCAATCCCTGAGAGCATGCCTTTGTGTGTGATTCCTGGCACATGCACGGAATTCACAAGGAGCAATTTCCAATCGTGATACGGCTCAATGCTATCCCGACTAACAACAACCCCATAGTCATCAAGTTTGCCGAAGGGAACGCGTAACTTGTTCTCCAGGTCTTCCAGAATCAGTGGTGTTGCAGGCATCTGTTCTGCATAGGTAATCAATTCATCTGAACCTTCAATCTGTGTTTGTGCGGCTTCCTTTATCTCATCGGGGACTGCGTAAACTTGTGGCACAAGTCGATCTCCCATTTCGTTGAGAAAACCGACTTTCCTTTCCAACCATTTCGTATAATCATCGCTGCGTTTCGGATACTCGTTGGTAAGAATATCCTGGATAACATCTCCATTGTTTCGAAGGTTATCGGTATTGATAACACAGATGTCTGCATCTGCACCGTGCTTGCGAAAATAGCGATAGAGCGTCTCATCTAACACATCCATCGCCAATTCACCTTTAGCGATGCCTGCTTCGGTTACGCCTATCAGAAGAATATCCAACTGATTTACGGTTTGGGCATAGAATTGCTCACGACCAGCTTCCGTTGCAAGTGTCGTCGCGCCAACTACACTTGAAATCTGTTGAATATCATGAATACCATCTAAGTCAAACGCGACGACATGATATACACCTTCCTGTCGGTTGAAGGCATCCGCTTTCTCGGTGCCTGTGGGTTGCCCGACAAAGATACCACCGTTGTATAGATTTCTTTGGTTGAGGATATGGACAAATTGATGTGTTAAGGCGCGCTGTAAACCGCCCGCACCAATAGCAAGTATTTTTATTGGCAGCATGTGTCTGTTTGTTTCTCCTTCCTAATGTTTAGTGTGAGCTCGGTGTCCACAATTTTTTGTAGAGCAACTTTTAGAGTAAAATCTACAATTAATGGGACACTTCTGTATCGCAACCTGTTAGGTTGCGGACTAAGATGCCCAACCTAACAGGTTGTGCTACAGCTTCTATTGTCCGTTATGTTTCCGATACAAGTTTATCAAAGCGTCTCAATCATTTCAAAGTTCACTATAGTTTGCGTTGGACAGATGCACAAACTAAAAGTTTGTGCTACAAAGATTGTAACTTGGGTTACAATAGAACGTCTTCATAAAGTGTAAGATATGTGTCAGCGATGTTTTTCCAATCGTAAGGTATCACCTTTTCAGTGCTTGCTTTGCCCATCTCAATACGTTTTTCACCTGCGTTGATGAGTTGTACAAGGCAATCCGCCAGTCCATCAACATCGCCTGCGTCAAACAACGCACCGTTAACATCTTCTGCCACAAGTTCATCAATACCTTGAACACGACTGGCAATAATCGGCAGGCCTGTTCCCATCGCTTCTAAAACGACAAGCGGCATGCCTTCTGCCAATGATGGTAAAATGAAGATGTCAGCCTCACGGTACTTTTGTGGTAATTCGGAATACGGTACCGTGCCAGTAAAATGGACATAAAAAGTTACACCGAGATTTTCTGCTAATCCAATCAATTCTTCCCGGTAGGGTCCATCACCGATGATTTCTATTTCAAAGTTATGTGAGACTTTGTCAAGTATTTGCGGAAGAGCGCGAATCAGAAATTGAAACCCTTTACGCGGAATGAGCCTGCCAATAGCCAGACAGCGGACTGTTTTCGGATTCACCTTCCGTTGTAACGATGCAAAACTTGCTAAATCTAAGCCATCAGGAATGACATCTATTTTCAAGTTTGTATCTGTTGTACGCGCGAGGTCTCGCAAACCATCGCTGCATGCAACAACTGCAGCAGCGTTGTCCCAAATCGTTCGGATAATAGGTTTTAACAGGATGTATAACCAACGATAGTAGGGCGGGTCGGGATTAGGACGCGGCACATCTCTACCGCCTAAAAACACAACGTACGGCACATTTTTGAATTTTTGTAGCAGAAACGCACCGCCACCCGCAGGGATACCGAAGAAAACTTGTACGATATCCGGTTTAAACTTTTTCGCAAATCTCAATCCGTAAATACTTGAACTCACTGAGTATGTTAACATTTCATGAACCGCACATACATTCGGATTTTTCCGAAGTGCGCTGACACGGTGGACGTGAATTCCTGCTATTTCTTCCCTTCTTACACAGTCACGGAATTGTGAAGTAATCAGATGTACATCGTGTCCTGCTGCGGCGTAGTGTTTCCCTAAGTAATAACTCACCCAACCGCCACCGCCACCAATAGGAGGAAATTCATGATTGAACATCAAAATTTTTCGTTGCTGAGAAGCCAATTAGTTACATATTCCTTTTGTGATTTTTTGCCAGTTGCACAGCGTATTCGAGCATCACTTTTGCAATATCTATTTTAGTGACCGACTCAAGTTCCTCAAAACCTGGTGAAGGATTAACTTCTAATATAACGGGACCATTTTTTGTCTGGAGTAAATCGACACCCGCGATACCTAATTTCAGTGCGTTGGCTGCATCGGTTGCGATGCGATTGTATTCATCTGTGAGCGTTATCGCCTCTCCGTTTGCCCCCTGATGGATGTTTGCCCGGAATTCACCGGGGCCCGCATATCTTTTCATTGCCGCGATTACATTGCCGTCTACGACAAGAACCCGGATGTCAACACCAGCTGCTTCTGCGATAAAGGATTGAATGACGTAATCTCTATGCAGGTCACACATTGTCTCTACCGTTGAAGTCAAGGAAGTCGGTGTATCTAACAGCATTACACCAATGCCATGTGTGCCGTAAAAAGGTTTTAAAATGAACGGATAATCCCCTATTCCAGGCACGGCATCCTCTAAAAATGTGGCAGAACCGACGGTGAGACTCGGTGGGGTGGGTAATCCGTGCTGCTGGAGTATACGCAGAGAGCGAAACTTGTGACGTGCGTCCGCTATAGCGCTTGCAGAATTTACCGCAGGAATGCCGAGCCACTCAAAGTGTAATAGGACCTCCCCACCGTATCTCGCTGTCGCGCCGCTGAGGCGTGGGATAACGACATCAAAGTCTTCTGAAGGGACACCATCATAGATGATACGGTGTCCAGTGCCACCGATTTGGAGGTAAAACCCAAAAGGGTCTCGGACTTTCGCGGTGTGTCCTGCTTTTTCTGCGGCTTCAACGAGGCTGCGGGTTGAGTGGTTTTCGGGTCCACGGGAAAGGATAGCAATGTTCATAGTTAAGATGGTATTCAGTTGTCAGTTATTAAAAAGAATTGTAATTGTTGAGTAAAACTGAAAATAGAACTGACAACTAACAAAACAACTTTTGGTAGATTTTAGAATTATTCTCGGACATTGTGAAAGGTTAGAAAACCGGACCTATTGAATGTGGCAACTTAGGTTATTGTAGTTTATTGGAATCTTTCGGTTTAGCAGGTGACGGTTCATTAAACGTTTCACCCTTTGCCTCTGCTTCTAATCTGCGATTGTTCCATTCTATCCATAATTCACGCTCTTCAGTCTTACCTTCCGCTTTGCCTTCCGCTTTGCCTTCCGCTTTGCCTTCTGCTTTTGCGGCTTTAATTTTGCGTTCAAGCCGTTCTTTGTAAAGTTGTGTAAGAAACATAATGAAATCTACTCCTTGAAATAAAATAAATGTGGTGCCTGTAGCAACTGCCATCGCCGCAGCAAGTTGGACGACTACAACTTGTGCTGTCTCCATCGGCTCGTTGCCTTTAGCTGCTTCATGCCGTATGACCAAAACAGCGAAAACGAGGACTTGAATTGAGAATACTGTTAGCGCAAGATCAATCCATATCCGTCTTATGCTGAGTATTGATACTCTATCATCTTTTTGCAATCTCTTGCCTCCTGTTTCGTAATTATAATAGCATGATCGCTGTCGGGATGCAATAGGTTGGTAGAATGCAAGCGAACTCGGCAGATGCGCTATCCCCATTATGGTAAATCCTAAATGTCTTTTATTTTTTCTGGTACGTTTCTTTCAGAAAAACTTCCAATTCCTCAAAAGTGTCAAAAATCTTATCACATAAGTTTTCAAAAAAGATGCTCCGTGTCTCGTTGTAAACAGCATATACTGGCTTGTTATGACGGGTAGCATAGTTCATCTCGCTAAGAACACCCGGCGACAATTTATCCGTAGGATACAGTACAACAACGAAATCGCTTTGGTGAACAAACTGGTAATCCCGCGAAATCGTTCGCGTTTTTATTTGCTCAATTACGTCATCGTCCAATTCGCTCATCGTCTCAGGCACGTTCAACATTTCATCATCAGCCTCCGCTTTTGAGAAAGTGACGAGTGCCATATCCTTAATCGCCAACGGATCAAAAACGATAAAAGAATGACGGAGTTTTTCACCAAGTTTACGGATTTTCTCAATCTCCTCTGGTGTGTCTCTTAGCAGTGTAATCGGATAACTGAGATAAAATTTCGGTTTGTCTGAAAAAAGGAGTTCATAAAAATTCGCGAGTTCGTGTTGCCGTGCGACAGTATAGTGCGGTTTTTCTGTGAGATGCGCAATCTGTCTCGTCAAAAATTCTTCCTCGTCTAACCAGACATTGAGTGCTGCTTTTTTGATACCTGCCCACTGCGTGCTTTTGTCCATGCGTGCATAGATATCCGCGATGTTGTCAACGACGTTGATAAACATATCCGGCGGAATAATTTCTATATCTTTAAAAGAGAATCCTTCAAGCAGACTGCCACGCCATCGGAAGCAGGCGTGTAATCCTATGATAGCATGGTCATAAGATTTGGCATCTCTTGCGATTTCGTAGAAAGCGGTGCGCCGCGCCAACGATAAAACCGCCGGATCCGAATCGAGAACCTTCTCTGTGAAATGAACACGCGCTTCTGCAGCAACGCGATGCATATAATCACCAACATTGAAAAAACCGATGTTCAGCTCTCTTTGCACACAGAGTGCCTCAAAATCTGCGATTAACTCTTTGCGTCCTGAACAACTGATGCCTGTACAGAAAATATTCATTGTTTCGTAACCTTCGCTTATCCTATAGATAAATAAAATACCACAATTCGTATTTATGCGTCAAGCAAAACAAGATAGATTCAATTCTACAGGACGGACGCAGCCCCCCTCGCTTGTGTCATACTATTACCCATAAGTATTGTCTAATCGTTCTATAGGGTTTATTTGTTGGTTGGTCTGCCTTCTTGAGGTTTTGAAAAATGGCAAAGGCATTAGAAATATCATTCAACCTTTACCAACCTCGCCGAAGCACTATCCCCCGGATTGCCATCTGACTTGCGGACTAAAAACCACCGAGTTTAGCAATCCAAATGACAACTTCAGAGACAGATGGTATTTTTTCAGGTAGCCCCTGCGTCTTATGGGGCAAAGTGCTTTCCATTCATAGTCCTGTAAGATGTGCGTGCAGTCAGCATCGGGTATGTGCCGATTTATCATCGTCAACCAGTAAAGTCGCCACGCAATCACACTGAGTAAAGCAATATAGTGAAGCAGTCGGTCTTTGGTTGCCAGACGCACCTGTCAACCTTCGTGCCGGACTTCAGCACTTTGAAATACACTTCAATCTGCCAACGTTGTTTATACCAGTCTATGCGTTGAAGCGCATCAGAAAAGGTGGAAACTTCAACATTTGTAATCAGCAACCATTCCAATGTGGTCGCATTCTCAGGTGGATCAGGTTCTACCACCCAGATAGCAAACACATCAACAAGTGGCAACGCTTCAGTCCCCGAAGTCTGACACCATGGGGACATAGCGTCGTCTTTGTCCAGCGAACACTTACGGTGCCTCGCGTGCCGGTTGATTGCCACCGGGCAACTTCTGCCCGAAACTCACCCGCAACTTCTTGACACCGAACCAACTCGCTGAGTTTACCAACCGACGCATCCACAACGATCTTGGGCAGCACGGATCACAAAAGTCATCTCACCTGCTTCAACCAGGCAAAAACATATCAATACCGGGTTCAAAGGTTTACCTCGGGCATTTAGAGCCATCCCAAATCAACTTCAAAAAAGACAACTTCTCTCTCAAATACTTATGGGTAATAGTAAGCTTGATAAGAGGGGATAGAGGGTTAAAAGTCCTAATTTTGGTGTTTTTATCTCCCCACACACTATCGTTATGGGCACCCACCCCCTCAATCCGCTTATCAGTGGGACTTTAAAAGGAAATGCGTTAGTTCTGTTTAGAAACGATCTAAACAACAATATTAATCAGGCGATTCGGCACGACAATCACCTTCCGAATCGGTTTCCCTTCAATAAACCGCTGAACCCGTTCATCAGCAAGTGCAGCTTCTTCAACTTCTTTGTCGGTAGCATCGGCAGGGAGTTGTAGTCTGTTCCGAAGTTTTCCGTTGACTTGCGCGATAATGGTGATCGTGGCACTTTCAAGGACACTTTCGTCATATTCAGGCCATGCAGCATGCGCAATGAATCCCGTCTCACCGAGACGGTGCCACAACTCCTGCGCGATGTGCGGTGCATAAGGTGCAAGCAGATGCAGGAATATTTTCACTGTCTCAATCGGCAGCGATTTTACCTGCGTTGCAGTATTGACGAAAATCATCATCTGACTAATCGCAGTATTCATCTTGTCAATTGATTCTGTGTCTTCTGTTACCTGTTTGATAGTTTTATGGAGTTCTCGCCAAAGTTCAGACTCCGTTTTACCTGCAGCATCAGTCAGCTTCTCATTAAGTTCACCGTTCTGTTCATCAACGATAAGCCGCCATACACGTTGTAAGAATCGGGACACTCCCTCAACGCCAGCATCCTGCCACGGTGTACTCGCAGTGACCGGGCCGATAAATAATAAATAAAGACGAAGTGCATCCGCGCCATATTTGTCTATAACATCGTTCGGATTGATGACGTTAAAACGCGATTTAGACATCTTTTCCAGTTGCACATGGAGCGGTTTGCCAGATGTTTTTGCTGTTGCTTTTTCGTTGTTTCGCTCAACTTCGTGGGGATAATAATATTTGCCAGCATCATCTTGGAAAGATTCAGCCAGAATAGTCCCTTGGTTCAGAAGTCCTTGGAATGGTTCTTTTGTGGAGACCAATCCGCAATCGTAAAGCACCTTGTGCCAAAAGCGCGCATAAAGTAGATGTAACACAGCGTGTTCTGTTCCACCCATATAGAGGTCAACCGGCATCCAATAACGTTCAAGCTTGGTATCAAAAGGTGCATCCGTGTTGTGCGCGTCCAAAAAGCGGAGATAATACCAACACGACCCTGCCCACTGCGGCATAATGTTTGTCTCGCGCGTCGCAATTCTACCATCGGGTAGTTTCACCTTCAACCACGTTTCATCAGCACGAGCAAGTGGCGGTTTGCCATCCGCTGTCGGTTTATAGGCATCAATCGGCGGCAGTTGGACAGGCAGCTGATCATCAGGAAGTTGAACAATGGTGCCGTCATCAAGATGTGCAAGTGGAAAAGGTTCACCCCAATACCTTTGTCGCGAGAAAAGCCAATCCCGCAGACGATACTGAACTTGACGCGTGCCTCTCTTTTCGTTTTCAAGCCATGCAATCATCTTCTCCTTCGCATCGTCAACCTGCAAACCGTTCAGAAAATCGGAGTTAACACAAACACCATCACCTTCAAAAGCCTCTTCCTCTATCGGTTTTTCGCCGCCGCTGATCACCTCAACGATAGGAATGCCGAAGGTGGTGGCAAATTCATGGTCACGTTCATCATGTCCTGGAACAGCCATAATAGCACCTGTGCCGTAAGTCATAAGCACATAGTCTGCCACCCAAATCGGGATAGGTTCGTTGTTACACGGATTGATAGCATAAGTCCCTGTGAAAACACCGGTCTTTTCTGTGGCAAGGTCTGTGCGTTGAAGATCAGATTTGTTGGCTGCTTCCTGCACATAATTATAAACTGCAGAAACCGCATCGGGGTGTGTTATCTGAGCAACAAGCGGATGTTCAGGTGCGAGAACACAGTAAGTCGCACCGAAGAGCGTATCGGGACGTGTCGTGAAAACGGTAAACGTCGAATCGCGACCTTTGATGTCAAAAATAATCTCAGCGCCATCCGATTTACCGATCCAGTGCCGCTGCATCTCTTTGAGACCATCAGGCCAATCTAATAAATCCAAATCTTCCAAAAGACGTTCTGCATAGGCGGTAATTTTGAGCATCCATTGATGCATCAGACGACGTTCGACCGGATCACCGGTCTCCACATATTTTCCATCCTTTACCTCTTCATTAGAAAGCACTGTGCCTAATGCGGGGCACCAGTTAACAGGGACATCCGCAAGATATGCTAAGTCTTTTTCATAAAGGCGAAGAAAAATCCACTGTGTCCATCTGTAGTATTCTGGCAGGGAGGTGTCAATTTTGCGAGACCAATCGTAGGAGAAACCGATACGTTGTATCTGTTGTTGAAAAGTTTCAGTATTCCGTCTTGTGATATGTGCTGGGTGTTCATTTTCTTGAACTGCAGTTCGTTCCGTTGGCAGTCCAAACGCATCCCATCCCATCGGATGCATTACATGATAGCCTTGCATACGTCGAAAATTAGCAAGAACATCGGTTGGCACATAGTTTTTCGCATGCCCCATGTGAAGTCCTGCACCTGAAGTATATGGAAACATGCCAAGTACATAAAATTTCGGTTTCTCTTTTAGCGTCTCAATATCGTTAGATACTTTGAATGCTTCCATTTCTTGCCATGCAGCTTGCCACTTTGGCTCTATTTCTCCTGGGGCGTAACTGTGGGTCTCCATTACACGGTTCCTCCTTACTCGCTTATTTAATGGCACATGGCGTACCTACTACTTTTAATTTCTGCAGGGTTAATGCATATTTCTTGAAACTATGTTATACTTAATAGTCGTTGTAGAATTTTAGCACAAAATGGTATAATGTGTCAAAATTAATCTATACCTTATGGACGAAGTAGCCAAAATAGAAAGTAGAAAAGAGTTGTCAATAAAACTTACAGAAATCTCAAAACAAATGTAACATTTATGGACTATCCTTAAAGACAATGTAATAGTGTTGCGATTGTTAATGTTCTACGTCAATTCAGGATAGGAGAAGAGAAATAGTGAAATTCAATTTATCCCGACGGCAGTTTTTGAGTTTTGGTGCGGTTGCCGCTGCATCTGCAGCAGTCGGTTTCGGGTTTTCAGGTGTGAGTCGAAAACTGATTAAGCACGTGCCAGGTTTTAGACCTGATCCTCCCTACATATTTAAACCAACACAGAACCAACTACTTGATCTACCAGAAGGATTTGTGGCACATGCATTTTCTCGGATAGGTGAAAAGATGGACGATGGGCTTTGGGTACCAGGTAAGCACGATGGTATGGCTGCCTTTCCTGGACCTGGTGGAAAAACAATCCTGATACGAAACCACGAATTAAACGCAACGGATAAAATTCTCGGTCCATTTGGGTGGAACAACGAAAAGATCAATCTGGTTGACACTGAAAAAATCTACGATTTAGGGTCTAAAGAGGCTCCTTGCCTCGGTGCAACGACAACGCTTATTTACGATACTCGTACGGGAACCCTTGAAAAACATTTTTTGAGTTTAGCAGGTACAATCCGAAATTGTGCCGGCGGCACCACACCTTGGAATACATGGATAACCTGTGAGGAAACGGTGCAAAAGGCAGAAAACACATTTGAAGAGGACCACGGTTACAATTTTGAAGTGCCTGTTTCTACTACGCCGGGTTTAGTCGAAGCAATCCCCCTGAAAGCGATGGGACGTTTCAACCATGAAGCAGTTGCTGTGGATACACGCACCGGTATTGTCTATGAAACTGAAGACAGGAATGATGGATTATTCTATCGCTTCATTCCTAAAGAACCCGGTAAACTTGTCAAAGGGGGGCGCCTGCAAGCATTAAAAATCAGGGATATGAAGGCTGCTGATACGCGAAACTGGAAAACCGGTCTACAAAAAATCGCTTCGTGGACCTATAACCCTATCCCCGTCTTGCATAAATTGGCTGTTGAATGGGTGGATGTTGAGAATGTGGAAGCCCCTAACGATGACCTTCGTAAGCAGGGGGTAGAGGGCAAAAATGCTGCCAAATTTGCCCGTGGTGAAGGGATATGGTTCAGTGGAAATGCGTTTTATATTGCTTGCACAAATGGCGGGTTTGCACAAAAAGGACAAATCTGGCGATACACGCCAAGCCCTTATGAAGGCACAAGCCGCGAAGATAAAGAGCCTGGCACCCTTGAACTTTTTATTGAACCGAATGATAGCAAACTTCTTGAAAATGCCGATAATCTGACCGTCACACCGTGGGGTGACCTCATTATCTGCGAAGACGGCCCAAAAGAACAGTATTTAGTCGGTGTTACCCCTGAAGGACATACCTATCAATTTGCGCGAAATGCAAGCAATACCTCTGAGTTTGCGGGGGCAACGTTCTCCCCTGATGGCACGACACTCTTCGTTAACATACAGCATTCGGGCATTACAATTGCCATTACTGGTCCCTGGGGTGAAATACGCCAGCGGCATTTGGCATAAAAACTCCTTTCTCACATTTTACCTTTTACATTCTCATTTTCTTTGACATCCATTAATGTTTTTGTTATAATGCATTCATTGATGAGTTGTAGGGATGTGTAATTGTGATGTTCACTCTACATTGCTACAATTTAGGCAAAACCGATTACTTCAAATATTAATTATAGAGAAGCACTGTTGGGAAAGGATTGTGGTTCTCAAAGAAGTAAAACTAAAGGAGTTGAAAATGAAAACTATCATATTGACCCTACTGCTATTTGTAGGATTCTTGACCTTACCGATATTTGTTCACGCTGTTGAGGAAGGCCTTGTTGCGTACTGGGATTTCAACGAAACGAAAGGTGAAATCGCAAGCGACTCATCTGGAAATGGACACGATGGAACGCTCTTGGGAGACCCGCAATGGACGAAGGACGGATACTTTGGTGGCGGACTTGAATTTGATCAAGCAGGCGATGAGGTAAACATTCCGTTTCATGAAGACCTCAATCAAGAAACCTTCACGATATGTGCCTGGGCAAACGTGGAATCGGGGAGCGGAGGGCATCGTGCTGTTATCTCTTCCCGTGATGAACCTCCGGTAAGCGGATATATCATCTACGCGGAACCCGGCAATAAATGGCAGTTTTGGACTGGCATTGGGAATGCATGGTCCCCTATTACAGGCCCCGCTGTCAATCTGGGCGAATGGGACCACGTCGCTGGTACTTATGCGGATGGCAAACAGAAATTCTATGTAAACGGTGAACTTGTCGGCGAAACGGACTCTGACCCTATCTTCAATTTACAACAGGAATTTCTCATTGGCGCAGGCGCAAATGAACGTGCCAATCACGAATATCTTTTCAAGGGTATAATAGATGAGGTGCGGGTGTATAACCATGTACTGGATAAAAAGGAAATCGATGCAGTAATGGAAAGTGAGTCGTTAGATGTTAAAGCATCTGGCAAACTTGCTGTTACTTGGGGTCACCTCAAAGCCAAGTAACAAAATTGGTGAACTATTCTTAAACCACTTCAATTTGCTACTTTAAGCAAGCCTTTTTATGGATTAACTGCGGCGAGGCATGGTTGTAGAGTCTTCTGTGTGTCGCTTGCAATAACATTGTTGGAAAAACCTAATACAAATCAAATACTGTTTAAAACAGAAAGGAATTGAAAATGAAATCTATTACTTTGATGTTTGTAATAACATTATGTGTTGGTCTCTTGGGACTGCCGATATTAACACAAGCTGTTACTGATGGTCTTGTAGCTTACTGGGCATTTGATGAAGAATCTGGCACCACTGCAAGTGACTCAAGCGGTAACGGACACGATGGTACATTGATGGGAGACCCACAATGGACGAAGGATGGATACTTCGGGGGCGGACTTGAATTTGATCAAGCTGGCGATGAGGTAAACGTTCCCTTTCATGAAGACCTCAATCAAGAAGCCTTTACTATAGCTGCCTGGGCAAACGTGGAACCGGGGAGCGGAGGACACCGTGCAGTTATTTCTGGTCGGGATGAACCTCCGGTAAGTGGATATATCATCTACGCGGGAACCCGGCAATAAATGGCAGTTTTGGACTGGCATTGGGAATTGCATGGGGCCACCCTATTACAGGCCCCCGCTATCAATATCTGGGCGAATGGGACCCACGTTGCTGGTAACTTATGCGGATGGCAAACAGAAATTCTATGTAAACGGTGAACTTGTCGGAGAAGTTGACTCGCAGCCTACGCTCAATACAAAACAGGAATTCCTCATCGGGGCAGGCGCAAATGAACGCGCCAATCATGAATATCTTTTTAAGGGTATAATAGATGAGGTGCGGGTGTATAACCTGTGCATTGAGTGAAGCAGCCGAAGTCGCATCAGTGATGGAGAGTAGTAACCTAACAGCTGTAGAAGCCACTGGTAAACCTCGCTGTTACTTGGGGGGCACCTCAAAGCCAAGTAGTTCTGTCCGAATAACTGAATTTAATCTGTGTACACATTGAAAAACTAACGATATTTTTGGGAGGCGAGTCTAAATTCGCCTCCTTTTGCTTTTCGGTTTTGGCTCGGTTTCTGCTTTTTTATAGTAAAACTTACAATTATAAACCCAAGATTGCTACCTATAAGTTTTTAGACATGTAAACACCTTCTTCAAGGAAAAATGCTGATAATTAGCCGATATTTTGTAGAGCAACCTGTCAGGGTTGCGGAACTAAGATGCACAACCTAAATGAAGATTAAGAAAATAAATCGGTAATGTGGCGAGGTTAGGAAACCTCGCCAGCAGCAAGGCACGCGTGTTTCGTACGGATAGAAAATGACCGAATTAATAGATTAATCTTCATATAGGTTGTGCTACATAGATGGCAACTTAGGTAATTATAGTAAAATTCAAAATATGTTTACACTCCCTGGTAGGTGGCGGTTTCTAACCGCACGAATTGGACGTAGGTTCGGTTAGGAAACCGAACCTACCGTTGTGTTCAAGTAATTATGGATTTTACTATAATGGTTTACTTCTGTAGAGCAACCTGTCAGGTTGCGGACTTAAGATGCACAACCAGTTAGGTTGTGCTACATAAGTAGCAACTTGGATTGTATAGTAGAAATCTACAATTAAGTTCACACATGCAAGATTACTCTCCTTTATTCTGCCCCCGCAAGCAAGGGAGAATCAGACAGGTGCAAAAGTGTGTTCATGATTTTCAAAAGCATGCTGATCGTATATGGTATAAAAAGTTTCGGGAAAACGGGTATCAAATCAGGAGTGGTGTGATTGAGAGTGCCTGTCTACATGTTGTGGGACAAAAGTGTCCACAAGCTGCTATGAGATGAAAAAAAGAAGGTATTAACTCGGTGCTTGCCGGACGGTGTTTAGCCAAAGATGAGGTGTGGGACAGCTATTGGAATCAACTCCCATAGGCAGCATGACATTTATCACCAAAACTTTACACACCCTACGTGTCCTCTGAAACAGCACGGTAACCCCAACGCCGCCCTCCGCGTTCATCAGGGATTCAGACACACATGCCCAAAATTGCACACGTCTTCAGATATTTGTTGACAAAATCACATCTAACCATATAGAATTGTATCATTATAGTCTATTTTGACCTATTGGAAGGAATTAAAAATGGCATTAAAAGTTGGTGTAGTCGGCATGAGTGGAATTGGGAATAATCATGCTAATTGCCACGCGAATGATGATTTAGCAGAACTTGTTGCAGTATGCGATATTGTGAAAGAGCGCGCGGACAGCGCAGCGGAACGTCTCGGTGTGAAAGCTTATTACAGCTTAGCGGATATGATTGATGGTGAACCGGATATGGACATCGTTGATGTTACGACAGGCGGAAATGAGAACGGTAGTTGGCACTACGAGCCGACGATGGAAGCACTTGACAAGGGCAAGCATGTGCTTGTTGAGAAACCTATCTCTAACGACATCGGGCAGGCACGTGAAATGGTTGCAAAAGCCACAGAAGAGGACCTCTACCTCGCCTGTAACCTGAATCACTACTTCACGCCGCCCGCAGAACAAGCAAAGAAATATATTGACAACGGACAGATCGGAGAGATGGTCTATGTCCTTCATAAGATGGGATTTGCTGGCGGGGAATTCAACTACAGTTATTCTAAAGCGCCGCGTTCAGACGGTTTTCCCTATTTTCACGTGAAAGCGTTTCTCTCACATCCGTTCAGCGTAATGCGTCATTTCTGCGGTGACGTGACTCATGTGCAGGCATTTATGGAACGTCCGCATTTTCGGCGCCGTGAAGGCGATCTCATGGTCTCTATCAACAGTATTCATCTCCGTTTTGAAAACGGTTGTATCGGCTATCTGCTAAGCCAACGTGGAGATGCTACCTTTGGACTCGGCGGGTGGTGGAGCGTTGAACTTGCTGGCACACGCGGTACATTCTGCATTGAAAACTGCATTGAAAAAATTACGTTCTGGCCCTCACCCGGTGCCCCTGAAGGTGGAGAGACAGTCGTAACCGAATCAGGAATCAGTGACTTTGGACAGACCTTCCCATTAAGAATTCACGCGTTTTTAGAGGACATTACAAACGGTGTACCGAAAGAGAAGATACGTGCCTCTGGCAGAGATGCACTCGCTGCACTTGAATATACGTGGGCAGCGATGGAATCTTATGAACAGGGCGGTATCCTGGTACGTCCGCATCCACTTCCTTCGTTGAGTGGACTGTAAAGCAAACGACTGACCCAGAACAATTGACCTTAGAAATTATATAGAAGGAGAAACAACATTTGAAATTAGGAGCAAATTCGGTGCTATTTGGTGGTTATGATATGGAAACCGCCTTTAAGCATATTGCCATGGCTGGCTACGATGGTATTGAACTTTCTGCGATTGACGGAATGAGTCAGCACCTCGTCCTCGCAAATTGGCAGGAACTCGCGGATGATATTAAACGCCTCTCAAAAGAATATAATCTTGAGTTGTTGGCAATGGAACAACCCTCACGCGATCCTGAAAGGATGGAACTTGCGTTTCAAGCAGCCGCTGAGATAGGTATCCCAATTATTAACTGCGGTCCTGGCGGTTCGTCAGATGATGAATCTGCATGGCCCGAGGTAATTGATTCTCTGGGTAACCTCTCGGAAAGGGCAGAACACTATGGCGTAACACTATGTGTCAAAGCGCATGTCGGTGCAAGCATTTATAATACACCGACAACCCTCCGTGCAATGGAGGCAATTACATCTCCCGCATTTGGTATTGACATGGATCCTTCGCATATTCACCGCGCAGGTGAAAATCCTGTGGAAGCAATCGCCGCGGTTGTTTCACGCGTGAAACACGTACACATACGAGATTGCAAAGGCACACAACGCGGACCTGGTGATCCTGAGTTGCAAGCGAACGGACGCGGCGACATTGACCTTGTCGGTTACATCCGTGTGCTACATGAAAATGGTTATACGGGGCCCCTGAACCTTGAAGTAATTGGGGCAAAAGAATATCGTTTAGAGCAGTGTTGCACAATCGCTGCTGAATCGCGCGGGCACATGCAAGCGTGTTTACAGGCGTGTGGTGCGCGTTGATTTATAAAATAGTAGGTAGGTTCATAACTTACCTACTAAACTTTAGCAATATGAGGGACTCACTATGAAACAAAATTCACTTATACTCTCATTAGTAGGTGGAGGTGTTGCCTTTATCTGCTTATTTTTGCCGTGGGTTAAGTTTGACAGGTCTTTAATGCCCGATGAAGTCGATACTGCCGAAGCTATTATATACTCAGGCTTCAAAACAGATAAATACTTCTTGATAACACTTGCATTCATCGCTGCATTAGCAATTCTTGGTCTCTCTATTTACACGTTGAATCAAAAAATGCCTTGGAAATCCAGAACGCCGTTACTAATTAGCGGAGGGATTGGGTTTTTATGTGTTCTGTTGACACTTATTCTATTCACTCAATCACTTAATTCAAGTATAAAGAAGATGTCAGATATTATTGAATCCGCTAACGATTTAGGCAAAGCTATCGGTTTCAGTTTCAAGGAGGCTTTTGAAAAAGCTATTAGTCTCCAATTTGGTGGATTCGGTGCAACCATCGGATTTATTGTTGCCATTATCGGGGCATGTAACATCCCAAAATCAGATATTTCGATGAAAGATAAAGAACAAGAGGTTGTCACATAGAAAGACCTATTCTGTGAGTATATGATCGGAATACAGTCTTCTGATTGGTTAGCAGTTAATATTGAAGAGAGAGGATGAACCAGAGTTTCACGGAGATGTAGAATGATGAAAAAACATTCACTTTTAATAACGTTTTTAGGCGGAATTTTGGCATTATGCTGGTTCACACAGCCGTGGGTTACATTTACACAGGGCGGTTACAAAAAAAGCTGGGAAACCGACGTGCAAACTGGAAAAATAGGCAATGCAACGTTTAGAAGCAGCAGGCCTGTCACAGAACAAGGAGCAATAATTAAAGGCGTACCAGCCAGCCACCACAAGTACTTAGGTTTCAATATTGCCATAAAAGGGAATTTAATTACGATTGTGTTCACTACAGCTATTGCCACCATCGGTTGCAGCGTTTATATGTTAACCCAACGAACACACGATAAATCTAAACTATTCGTTCTCATCAGCAGCGGGATCGGGCTCGGATGCCTTCTTCTCACATTTTTAGTCGTCATGGTAATAAGCGAAGATGGGATTCGCAGCGTGGGAAATACAACCTATACTTCAAATGGAGATATACAATTTGGTGGGTTTGGGACAGCCATGGGTTTTGTTACCGCGCTTATCGGCGCGTGGAATATTCCTAAACCAAACCAAATACCCCCACAGAAACTGAACAAATACTAAGAAAACAGTGATAAATATCGAATTATGAATAAATTTGGAAAATATCAGATTATCTACTTTGGAACTATATTCATTATGATGCTAATGCAATCTATGCAGGGATATACCGAGGATATTCCGCCCGTATTTGAAAAAATTGATCCTTATCTAACAACCCCAGCACCAGGACACCTTTATGAAATCCCAGTTGTCATTATGCGGTTTTTACCGACAGCAGACGGCTTAAATTTGGATGTTTCTAAAGCCCCTGATTTTTGGGAATTAGGGGAAATTTCATTACAGGAATTGAAAGCAAGGATCGATCTTTTTGATAAACGGATAAAATTTATGCTTGAAGAGGGAACTCGGTTTAGAGGCTATAAAAACGCTGCTGCTATATCTTCTATTGGATATCGGGTGGTAGAATATATTACTATTTATGAGCAAACACCGCAAGGCCCCTATTTCAGACCATTTAAAGGATGGTAGTCCTCTCTATTCACCCGATTATCACAAAATTTTCAAACGATTCAACATGGAACATTATGTTAATGATTTAGGTGTCAAAGAGATATGGATATGGATGGGGGGTGTGAACTCTGATTTTCCTTGTTATGACCCGGCTATCCATAAAGCTGAAGATTTCAGAAACTGGTGGGAATCGAATATGTCGAGTCCATTGACTGGGGATATATCCAACAGTAACCGAGATAACACCGACCTACCTATCTATAATTCAACTTATACAGTATACGGGCAGAATTTTAGACGAAGCCATGCAGAAGCGGTTCACAATCATGGGCATCAGTTGGAAGCGATACTGAGCCATGTCAATCATCTACAATTCGGTAACACGGATCTCTTTTGGAAAAAATTCGTTGGTCAAGATGAAAATGGTAACTTTATCACCGGACGTGCGGGGTGGACACACATGCCACCGAATACCACAAAACACTATGACTACACCGAAACGATGACACTCGTTGAAAGCGATATTGAAGATTGGACACCAGATAATAGTGGAACAAAGAAATTAGTTAACGTGGATACTTACGGAAAATTGAAATATGCATGGCCAGATCCAAACCCTGACAAAATTGTGCAACGGATAGAATCACAGTGGTATATCTACTGGATGCAAAATATGCCCGGATACAAAAACGGCATTCAGTATGAGAACAAAGATATGACAAATTGGTGGCTGTTCACTGCTGACTGGGATGAGGCAATATCAGCAGGTGTCGGTCTTGTTTCAAAAGACTAAGTGAAATCATTGTGCATATATAATGCCAAATTAACGCGATTTTTCTTATTTTTATTAGGTGCGGTTTCTAACCGCACCTACCAAGGAGAGGATTGCTGATGCGCTGCTTAAGCACCTCGACTTAATGGATGTTCGCGATTTGCAATTGGAAAAGGGACGCGCCCACCTGTGAGTTGCGATTCATAGGCACCTAAAATCATCTCTAACGCAGCGACAGCATCCTCAGCAGCGGAGATCGGTTTCCGATCATTCTCAATCGCATCAATGAGATCGAGAATAGCGAGTTCATTGCCCTTTGAGAAAGGGGTATCGTCTAAATCAATCGCTTCCCATTCCTGCTCAGGATTTGAAGGCACTAATACAGGATACGGATATACCATAAGGCGATTAGCAACATCACCACGTAAAGAGAAAGTCCCCTCGCTTCCAACAATCTCCATGCCGTATCTGCCTGAGCCAGCTTGATCTTTACGCGACTCGAAGAAACCGGATACACCACTTTTAAAAGCAAAATAGCTATTGACGCAATCACCAGCAACAGGTCCAACAGGTTCAGTCGGTTCGTGGTCATCACCAGAAGCGACCTCTTTTCCATCTTTGGTAACATGAGACTGCATCCAGGCAACATCACCAACGAAGAAACGCATCATATTAAATAGGTGTGTGCCGAGGACAATCATATCCTCACCACCACCTCGATGATCCTGCTTACCGCTGGCATAGATAGCTTGGACGGTGCCGATTTTACCATCGTCAAGCATCTGTTTGATGGTGTGCGTGGCTGGAAGGTAGACCGCTTGATGCGCAACAGCAACCTTTAATCCATGTTTTTTCGCTGTCCCAACAATTATATCGCCATCTGCAAGTGTACTCGTCATCGGTTTCTCACAATAGACGCTGCATCCTGCCTCAAGACAAGCAGTTACCATAGCAACATGTTCCGATGTCCAGCGTGGACAGACACTCACAATGTCTAACGTCTCCTTTTCCAACATGTCACGATAATCAGCGTAGCTACGCAAAGCATTTGTTTCCTCAGTAGCTTTTGCCCTACCCGCTTCATCGGGGTCAGAGATAGCGATAAATTCTACATTTTCTATGTTTTTGTATGCAATATGCAATCCGTGTCCGAAGTTTCCGGCACCGGTCCGTCCAATTGCTGCCGCACGATATGTTTTTTGACTCATAAAAATAGTACCTCTTTTATAGGATAATGAACTGTGTCTACTAATTTATCAGAAAAATGAGAATCCCGAATATCGGGATTAAAGCGAGCAATACTTTTACCTCAAGCAAACACTTTCTATAACGTTGAATATCGGAATTTGCCTCCGTTGATCTCTCTAAAAATTTGATTCTTCGCTCTATGGATGGGTGTGTATTGAATATATCAAGAATAAAACGAATTGATTTTGGAAGTGTGCTCAGGAATCTGAGGCTTTCTAATGCGGATTTAAAGGCTTCCTGATTGTTGGTAAGGTCAACAGCGTACAAATCTGCTTGATGTTCAAAACGTCGAGACAGATAATTAAAGAAGACTTTAAAATAGAGGACAAAAAAGAGTACCGAAACAATTGATGAAATAATTGGGTATCCCGTGAGAAGCGACTTTAACGATTCTCCTATTAATTGGTAAAAAAGTACAGAACTTATCAAATAACCGAACACAAGGCAGCCAGAAATAAGGAGATGTCTATGACGAATGTGTCCGATTTCATGAGCTACTATTGTCTCAATTTGTTCATCTGTAAAATTGCGTAAGAGAACATCTGTTATAAAGATTTTACGGTTGCGTGGAATTATGCCTGCGACAGCAGCATTTGCTATTGCTAAGTTCCCTGTTTGACACACTGCAATATCTCGGTACTTTATTCCGCTTCGCTCTGTTAACTGCTGCAGTTTTTGCTTCAGGACGGTATTGGTTAGCGGTTCTGTTTTCCACAAGAATTGCATCATTAAAGGTGCAATGATAAATGGAAGCACGAGTAGCGGAAGAAGAAGCCCCAAACCTACAAAAGGTTGAACCGTTTCAGGAAGCAAATGCGTAAGGTCAAAAACCGCGTTAATTACTAACAGTGGAATCAGTGGAAGGAGTAGCAATCTGAAATTGAAACTAAGTAATTCCCGTCGTAGTCCGGTTCGTTTCTGCGGGACCTCCTGCATTACAACGCGGATACCGAGCAACCCAACGAAAAGCGGAATTAGAGAAAAAATCTCACGCGAATGATGTACCCCTTTCAAAAAGGTGAGGTGTTTATTGATGAATCCTGGCAAGTTCATCTGGTACAGGATGTAAACGTACGCTACTAAACTCAAGATTTCAAAAACAATCATTGGACGTAGGGTGGTGAGCCGCTTTGTGAGATATGCAAGAAGTACTGGGACTGTTGTAAGTATACATATCCAAAAGGCAACTTGCGCGTCATTGAATTGTTCTTCCGCTGGTACTTCATAGCGAATTAGAAAGATAAGTCCTGCGATTAAAACGAAGCTTGTATGTGCCATTATATCCTAACAACCTTGTTGGAACATCAACTAATCTCCGCTGCTGAACGCATCAGCATGTTCTGCAAATTTAAAGTCTAATTCAGTAATGCCACCTGCATCGTGTGTGCTCATTTCAATTGTCACGCGATTGTAAACATTGAACCATTCAGGGTGATGGTTCATAGATTCCGCGATTAAGGCGAGTTGTGTCATGAAACCGAACGCCGAAACGAAGTTGTCGAACTGAAATTCCTTATGGAGTTTACCGTTTTCAACAGTCCAACCGTTGAGTTTTTCTAAGTTCTTCTGAATTTCAGAATCAGTAAGTTTTTTTTGTGCCATTGAGTCCCTCCGCAAAATTTAAGTGGAATATTAGGTCAGATTAGGTTAAAATTGTAATAGAAATATAAGATTATATCAAGTAAAAATTGTTCAAATAGATAGAAGGAGAAAAAATGGCACTTGCAACAACACTATATTTTCCAGAAGTCGGTCCCCAGTGGGAAGACTGGATCCAGGTGATCAATGTAGGGACAGAAGAAACCCGTGTGACAGGCATAGCAAGACACGCTGCCAACGGTCAGCCCACTTGGTCTGATGAAAAAGAAATTTCCCCATTTGAGTGTTGGACACCAAACGTGGAGGCAATTAAACAGAATTCATCAATGCAGCTTTCTGCTGATGAACCGATTGTAGCGGAACGCCACATGCACAATAAAACAAATATTCTCGATTTTGTGGGTGCAGCGGAGGAATATGAAACAGTCGGACTGCGTTTTGTTCTTTCCAGAATTGGTTCCAGGGGCATTAGATTGGTTTCGATTTTTGAACGTTGGCGAAGCGGATGCGTTGGTAAACATAATTGTCCGTAATCGACGCGGTGATATTGTCAGGCAACGCCACCATGCAATCAAACCACTTTGTTGTTGGGATATTGCTGAAGGCTTAATGGGGAATGTGCAAGGAACGCTTGAAGTACAAAGTACGCAACCCATTGTTGGGGAACGACATCTCCATTATCAAGGTGGGAAAACGTGCGTTGGGCAGTATGGTCAAGTTATCTCTGATGCACCGAAAACCCTATACTTTCCAGAGGTTGGACCGGCATGGCAGGACTGGGCAATTATTGTCAATGTCGGTAGAGAGAGGGCTGATGTTACGCTGATCGCACATGACGATGGAACTGGAAACCCGGTGACGACGATGGAAAGCGAATTGGATCCTTTTGAGTGCTGGATTCCAAAAATGGAAGACATTAAAATCAAATCTTCTATCTTGATACGTAGTGATCAACCGATTGTAGCTGAACGACACATGCACAGTGGAACTGCCGTGATTGATCTGCCTGGTGCCTCCGAAGAAGGTGGGACATGTAGGGCTTCGGTTGTTTTTCCCAGAAGTTGCAAGTGGCGCAAAGGACTGGTTCCGTTTCCTTAATGTCGGAGAAGACGATGCATTAGTTAACATCATTGTCCGAAATAAAAGGGGAGATATTAGACGGCAAAATTCATCGACGGATTAAACCAAGATGTTGTGCAGATGTTGACGAAGCGGCAATGGGAAACATTCGAGGTTCCGTTGAAGCGCAAAGTTCACAGCCTATTGTTGGTGAAAGGCATCTACATTATCAATCTGGACACAGAGGTGCAGTCGTTGGTGAATACGGTATCGTCATTGGTGAAATAAGCGATGAATCTGAATGATAAAATAGCAATTGTAACAGGCGCAGGACAAGGCATAGGGAAAGCAATTGCCCTCAGCCTTGCCAGCTCAGGTGCTAATGTTGCTATCATAGATTTATAAACCTACCATTAGCAGAAGTTGTTGGCAAGGAGGTAGAAAAACTTGGTCGACGCGCACTTCCTATTCAAGCGGATGTTTCGCAGTCTACTGATGTCAATGCTGCTGTAGACAAAGTCCTTTCTGAATTTGGACGGATTGATATTCTTGTCAATAATGCTGGCATTGCGGGGAGAACGCTGCCGCTAACTGATTTAGATGAATCAGACTGGGACGCAGTGATAGGTGTGAATCTGACGGGTGTTTTTTCTCTGTTGTAAGGCGGTTATTGACACGATGATCGCACAGGATTACGGCAGAATAGTAAATATCGCCTCAATTGCTGGCAAAGAGGGCAATCCAACTCTTATTCCGTATTCTGTGTCTAAGGCGGGTGTTATCTGCTTGACAAAAGCACTTGCGAAAGAGGTAACGGACTATGATATCCGCGTAAATGCGGTATCGCCTGCGGTCATTGGAACTCCGATTTTAGAGGGCATGGCACAGTCTACGATTGACTATATGATAAGTAAGATTCCATTGGGACGTGTTGGAAAACCGGAAGAGGTCGCGGCTGTTGTGAATTTCTTAGCATCAGATGAGGCGAGTTTTGTGACGGGGCAATGCTACGATGTGAGCGGCGGCAGGGCAACGTATTAAAAAATATAGGGCGGGTACAAAGACCCGCCTCTACGATAAAATCAATTACCGTCATTCTGCAATACAGTAGAGATACTGACTTCCCCGCAAGTATAATTCAGAACCGGCAATTGCAGGCGATGCATTGAAACTATCTTCCAACTTGTTAGTTGCCAAAATTTCAAATTTAGGACCGTGTTGAACGACAGCTACAGCACCGTTCCGACTTGCAACATATACACGGTCAGCAGCACCAACAATAGATGCGTAGATACCAGATATACCATTTAATCTCTGCGGTCCATAGTGTAACGCACCTGTAATTCTATCAACCGCTGAGATAATGTTGTCGCGATTGAGGAAGTATAGGATATCTCCGTGTAGCAGTGGCGATGGCACATAAGGTGTGTTACGATCATATTCCCAAGCGATAGCTTCCTCGGATCCGGTAATATCACCTGCAGCATTGGCAAGATTAACCGCCTGCAATGCAGCACCTCTGAAACCACTGATGAGGTAGACAAAGCTATCGGTGGCTACAGGTGAGGGAATAACGTTCCCTGTCATACCGCCACACTCCCACAAAACTTCCCCAGTTTCTAAATCGTAACTGCGCGATCTATTTGTAGCAGAGACAATAACTTGTGCTTTTCCACCGTGTTCCACAACAATAGGTGATGTCCATGTAGTGCGTTCATCACGGTCCGTTTTCCACAGTTCATCGCCAGTTCGTTTATCAAGTGCAATGATAAAGGACGGGCCCTCGTGATCTTGCAAGATTACAATCGTATTGCCGTGAATGATAGGGCAGCTGCCTTCACCAAAGGTATTCTTTTTGTACATTTGCCCAATATCCTTTTCCCACTTGATGTTTCCCTTCATATCTAAACAGTAAAGTCCGCGAGAACCAAAATATGCATAGATATGTTCTCCATCGGTTATGGGGGAATTGGAAGCAAAACTTGCCGTATTGTGGATGCCTTCATGTGGTTTCGTCTCCCGCAGTGTTTTTTGCCATAAAATGCTGCCGTCACTTCGATTGAGCGCAAGCAGTTCAAACTTATACGGTGGATAAGTTCTGTTTCCTCTTCTACCGCGTCTTCTGCTGCGAGAGTCTTCTGGAGGATTCTCCGTTTCTGTGTCCCCAGTTTGCGTTTCGGGCATCTCACCTTTAATCGCAGTTTGAATAAAGATTTTATCTTCCCAGATGATTGGTGTAGCATGTCCCATTCCAGGAATAGGAACTTTCCAGCGGATGTTTTCAGATTCGCTCCATGTAGTTGGCGGATTGGCATTAACTGCGGCACCCGTTGTAATAGGGCCGCGCCAATGATGCCAATTTTTTTCAAATTTGGAGGTTTGTTCAGTCTTAGTTCCATGATGGTCAGCAGTGCTATATAAAGTAAACATTGCGAACACTGCTAAAGCACAGATACATATTGTCAAGAATGCCAATTTTTTCATTTTTTTAATTCCTTTCATCTTATTTGAAAAAGTATTATATACGATTATTCTGCAATACAATATAAATGTTTTGTTCCACGCAGATATAATTCGGAACCGACAATTGCAGGCGAAGCGTTGAAACTCTCATCAAGTTGATTCACGGCAATGACTTCAAGCGTAGGTGCGTCTTTTAGGACCACAACGTTTCCGTTTCGACTCGCTATATATACCCGACCTGCTGCACCAACAATGGATGCATACACATTGGATACACCGTTAACCCTTTCAGGTCCGAACAACACCTCTCCATTATTTCTATCAATAGCAGTGAGTACATTACCATTTCTTTTTAGGAAATAGATAGTATTATCACTCAATAACGGTGATGGGACATAGGGCGTGTCTCGATCATAATGCCAATCGACAGCCTCAGTACCAGTAATATCACCCGATGCAAGTTCAAGGTTAATGGATTGTAACGAACTTCCACCATGACCACTAATCACATAGATATGTCCATCCTTATACATCGGAGATGGTATAACATTCCGCGTCATACCGCCACATTCCCAAACCAAATCGCCATTTGCTAAATCATAACTACGCGTGCGGTTTGTCGCGGGAACAATTACCTGTGAGATACCGTTATAATCTACAACAATAGGAGATGTCCACGTTGTCGGTTCCTCCCTGTCCATACGCCACAATTCATCTCCAGTTCGTTTATCCAATGCAATAATAAAGGATTGACCTTGATGGTCCTGTAGTACAATAAGGGTATCACCATATATCACTGGGCAGCTCCCTTCCCCGAAAGTACCCGCTTTACGCATCTGTCCAATATCTTTCTCCCATATCAAATTCCCTTTGAAATCTAAACAGTAGAGACCACGAGAACCGAAATAAGCATAAATGTGTTTTCCATCGGTTGTTGGTGAGTTAGAAGCAAAACTTGAATGATCGTGCATACCTTCGTGAGGAGCGGCTTCCCGAAGCGTTTTCTGCCACCTAACGCTCCCATCACTTCGGTTTAACACAAGAAGTTCAAACTTATGTATAGGTAGGTTTCTATTCCTATTTCTTCTCCTATTCCGTCTGCTCTCCTCCTGAGCCTCTTCGGGTGGCTTATCCGCTTCTGTGTTCTCGGTCTTTGGCATCTCACCCTGAATGGCAGTCTGAATAAGGATCGTATCTTCCCAAATAATCGGTGTAGCATGACCTAAACCAGGAATTGGCACTTTCCAACGGATATTTTCTGTTTCACTCCATGTAGTGGGTGGATTAGCGTTTGTTGCCATCCCCGTTGAATGAGGACCTCGCCAATAATGCCAATTTTTTTCAAAATTGGGTGTCTGTTCAGTCTTGGTTGCATGATTATCAGCAGTGGTTTTTAAAATAAACGTTGCGAAAACTGCTAAAGCACAGATACATATCGTCAAGAATGCAAATTTTTTCATTATCTTAATTCCTTTCATGTTTGTTATAGTAATTTGTCCGTTGGTAGAGCGCTTCGAAATCTAACAACTCAACCATTAGGTTAATATATCTTCAATATCAAGCGGCTGGTCTAATTCACCGTTTGCTTCCTCAAGTTTTTCACGACTTGAAACAACACAAACTGCTGCCTTATCCATATTCTCTTCAAAAAGTTGTAGAAGCGCGCGTTTGACTTCAGTAGGAGTAGCGCTACGAAGTCGTGCGTAACGTTCCTCCCGCATCTCGCGCGTTTGTCCGCTGATGTGGTACCACTGCGCGTTACTTACGGCTTGGCTTGGCCGGATCGGTTTTTCCGCATCTTTCGCTGTTGCGATGATAGCACGGTCAATATCCGTTTGCGTCCACTCCACCTGCTTGATATAATCTATTGTTTGTTCAAAAACATTAATCGTACGTGCCACATGTGGGTCCCTGAACGAGGATTGGTACAGTGCCGCATCAAAGGAATTATAAGAAAGCCTTGCACCGTAAGCATTGCCTTTAAATCGGATTTCACTCAATATGTAATCCATTCGGACAAGATGCGTACCGATACTAAGCAAGGTTGAATCCGGATGTGAATAATGTGGTGCAGGCATTACATGCGCGCAGTGCGCAATCTGAATCGGTCCCGCTAATCCTTCGCGCGGTGGTGTGGTATCCGTTTGAAACGCAATCGGATCTGTGGCAATCGCTTCATCTCGCATAGCACTCAGCCAATCATCGAGTTTTGTCCGTGTTGTTTTGTAAGCAGAGTCAGAACCGGCGAACCCAGCTGTCACACGTCCACGATTTAACAAGAAATCACGAATCTCTTCTATATGACCCATAAGGTTAGTGTTTAGTTCGTCAAAACTGTTGAGCAGACTTTCACTGTGTCTGAGTTGTGGAAGACCGTGGACAATTTCAGCGAGGTGTGCTTGTGGTGAAAGCCCACGAGAAGCATGATGAATTGCGGTACTTGAACCGTCCTGAACCATCTCTGTCTGATATTCAGCGACAGCTTGTACCATTATATCCCGAAGCCGTTCAGTATCGCGTGGATTTACAGAAAAAACGAGATCATGCAGCACATCAAGTGCTACGTCCATTTTATCATCAAGTGTTTTGAGGTGAAAGTATGCGTTTTGCAATGAACGGTTTGGATCAAGCGCATGTGTGCGAAACCCGACACCGCATCGGATTCCACCCGTAACCGACGATTTGCGTAGTGCCATTTCAGCAAAATTCATTTCCGCCGCACCGAGTTTATGAATAGCGTCAATATACCTCGGCATATAAGTCCAGAGGTGTTGCGGCAATCCCCTTATATCAAAATCCAACACAAAATAGTTAACCCCGTTTGCAAAAACATCATTGTGGAGCAGGTCTTGCCCACCAACTTTCTCTATAGTGGTGGGGATATGTTTCGGTTTATCGGGGAGATCACTCACTTTAAGTTGTGGGAGTTTTGCCAACGCTTCAGGCGGATTCGGTTGCCCGTTCATCCGTTCAAGCTCAGCAGCATCCGCAGCAATCTGTTTCGTCTGTTCATCGGTAAGTTGTGCGCGAATGTTCTTGGTGCGTTCTTCTAATTCAGTGTCAAGTTTTGCCTGCATGTTTGGGTCAGGAGAAAGCACACTCGTCAATCGGTGTGGATTGTCAACAAGTCGTTCACGGATTATCTCGTTGAAAATACTTGGATTTTCCTGCCAACGTTGGCGAATAGTAGTGAGACTCTCTCGCATCTTCAAGAAAGTATCTGTCCCCCTATCGTATATCCATGCACCAATTACACGAAAAAGCATGTGGAGCGGGAACATCGGCGCTACTTCTTGATAGTGATAGGTTGACTGTTGGAAAGCAGCTTGGACCAATTCGCTTTCAAACTCGTTTTCAGCAAGTTCGGTGAGGGTATTGGTTACCAAATTAGTAAATACTTCAACGCGATCTGATTCGCTCCCTTTGATTCCAACATAAAAAGTACTGTTCGGACCAATAGAACTTGCACCGGAATAAATGAGGTCAGTCCCCAATTTAGAGTCGATAATCGCTTTTTTCAGTGGAGCCGCTTCATTACCGAGAAGAATTAAACTTAGAATGTGACACATAGCGACATCTTCGGGATCTGTTGCATCACCGATAAGCCAGCTTAGCATCAGATATGTCTTTTCTGTGAGAGATTCATCTGGCGCAATAGGATAAGCATCGGTCACAGTCTGCGGCGATTTCCATCTCGGTTGGTGTGTAACTTCCGTATTGAGAGGTTGCATGGAGGCAACGGTCTCATTTTTTGGTATTTTTTCCAGTTTATCTGCAAGAAATGCAAGATAGTCGCTTGTTAGAATATCTCCATAGAGGAAAAAATACCCGTTACTTGGATGGTAATATGTTTCGTGAAAACTCTTGAGCTGCTGATATGTCAAGTCAGGAATAGCGTCTGGGTCTCCACCTGATTCTTTGGCGTAAAGTGTGTCGGGAAGAAGTCGGCTCGTCATGGAACGATATAACCGCGATTCGGGGTCAGAAAAAACACCTTTCATCTCGTTGTAAACGATGCCGGTAATCTTCAGATCACCTGTAGGGTCTTCCGGATCGGCAGGGGCAAGATGATGTCCTTCGCGTTTGAAAGTTTCTTCTGTCAGTAGCGGGTGAAAGACAGCGTCAAAGTAGACTTCTGCAAGATTAAAGAGGTCTTTTTTAACATTGCTTGCTACCGGATAATAGGTATGGTCTGAGCTTGTCATGGCGTTGATAAAAGTCGCCATGCTCATCTTAATCATTTCAAAAAATGGCTCTTTCACCGGAAATTTTTGTGAGCCTGCCAAGACAGCATGCTCAAGGATGTGTGGAACACCAGTATCGTCTGTCGGTGGCGTAGGGAAATTGATTGAGAAAAGGTTTTCTGTATCGTCTGTGTAGAGATGAAGTAAACGCGCCCCACTATGGTTATGCGTCAATTCAATTGTAACTGCCCGCAATTCATCAATGGGTGTAATGGCTTTGACTTCAAATCCGTGTAGTTGTTGTCCGAGGTGAAGGTCAATGGGCGGGTGCTGGGCCCCGCCATTATCAGCTGCGATTTTTGAATCCATTTTGCCTCCAATTTTTATTAGATTTTACATTTTAACGTCAGTTTGATAATATAGTAAATTATTTAAATACGTTTACATATATTCTGTAGGAGCGATCTCCGAATCGCGACAAAACCACTGTTAGTCGGGAATCGGAGTTCCCTCCTACAGTTCAGATGTAAAGTTAATTGTAGAATCCACTATAAATGACATCGGCTCAATAATAGGTCTTTTCTCCGAAAATATGGTTTACAAGTATACGTTTATATATCCTCAATTACAAGGGGATGATCCATTTTCTGATTTTCTGCCTCTAATTTCTCACGACTTGCGATGACGCATATTGCGGCTTTATCTTGATTTTCCTCAAAAACTTGAAGCAGTGCACGTTTGACTTCCTTAGGGGTTGCGCGTCGGAGTAGAGCATATTTTTCTTCAACCACTTCGAGTGTCTGTCCCTTAACATAATGCCAGATGGCATCATTTGAGGCTTGACTGGGTCGAACTGTTTTTAGGTAATCTGACGATTTCGCAATAATCGCCCGGTCAATATCAACCTGTGTCCACTCTGCCTGTTTAACATAGTCAATTGTCCGTGCGAAAACGTCAAGTGTACGAGCGACGTGCGGATCACGCTCAGATCCTTGGTGGATCAAGGATTCATAAGGGTTATATGAAAAACCAAAACCGTAGGCATTACCTTTGAGCCGGATTTCGGGCAACATGTAATCATTTGATAAGATATGTGAGCCGATTGTCAGGAGTCCTGAATCAGGATGTGCGTAGTGCGGTGCTGGCATCATCTGCGTGCAGTGTGCTATTGGAATAGGAGCCGCCAATCCTTCACGTGGTGTCCCAAAAGATTTAAAACCTATCGGTGCTGGGATTATCGGTTCGTCACGCATGGTGCTAATCCATTCAGAGAACTGTCCTTGAAACACCTCAAAAGCTGCGTCAGAACCAGTAAAACTTGCGGTCACGCGGCTTCGGACTAATAGAAACTCGCGAATCTGTTCAATATAACCGGTAAGTTCTTCATAAGATTCGTCAAAACGGTTGAGCAACATTTCACTCGTGCGGAGTCGTGGTAGTCCGTAGACGATATCTGTAAGAAATCCTCGTTTTGAAAGTCCACGGGCAGCACGGCGGTCTGCAACATGTGACCAATAGTAGTCGTGTTTAGAATCCACTGCCTGATTGAGAACGTCGTAGAGGCGTTCTTTATCGCGTGGATTCACAGCGAAAATCAAATCGTGCAAAATGTCTAAGGCATCCTCTATTTTACCGTCAAGTGCTTTGAGTCGAAATTGCATATCCCATATTGGATGATTCGGATCAAGTGCGTGGGTGGTAAAGTTTGGCGAGCATCCAATGCCGCCGGTGGCAGCGGCTCTACGTTGTGCAATCTGTTCGTAATTCATCTTACCCGCGCCGAGTCTGCCGATGGCATCGGTGTATCTCGGTAGGTATTGCCAAAGATGTTGCGGTAACCCTTGCAAGTCGAAGTTCAGCACAAGATAGTTCACACCGTTTGAAAAAATGTCGTTCCGAAGCAGAGGACGCCCGCGAACTGTCTCAACGGTTGTGGGTATATGTAGCGGTTCATCGGGCAGTTCAGAGACGTGCAGTTGCGGCAACTTTGCCAAATCCTCTGGTGAGTTCGGTTGGCCGCTTATACGTTCAAGCTCAGCGGCATCGGCAGCAATTTGCCGCATCTGTTCATCGGTGAGTTGTGCGCGAATTGCTTTCAGACGTTTATTTTCTGTCGCATCAATCCTTGCCTGCATATCTGGGTCAGGCGTAAGGATGGTCGTCAACCGATGTGGGTTGTCGATAAGCCTCTCTCGGATCAATTCATTGAAAATCTGCGGATTTTGCTCCCATTGCTGACGGACAGCAGAGAGGTGTGTCCCCATCCTTAAAAAGAGGGTCGGTTCCTTTTCATATATCCATGTGCCTAAAACACGTCTCGCCATTTGAAACGGGAAGTTCGAGGTAACTTCCTGATAGTTGTAGGCGATTTGTTGGAATGCGGCTTCTATCTGCTCTTTGTCAATTTCTGAGTCTGCAATTTGCGTGAGTGTATTGATAACCAATTCCGTGAAGGCGTCAACGCGATCTGCTTCACTTCCAACTAAACCGACACTAAATGTTCTATTTGGTCCTATCTTACCACCAAAAATATCAAAAATATTGTATCGTATATCAGTACCAAGTTTTGAATTGATAATCGCCTTGCGGAGAGGTGAGCCTGCGTTATTGAGTAGGACCCTGCGTAATATATCGCATAAGATAGCCTTTTCAGGATCCGCTGTCCCTCCAATAATCCAACTCAGCATTAAGTCTGTCTTTTCAGTGAGTGGCTCATCTGCACTAATTGGGTAGGTATCCGTTACAGTCCGTGGAGAATTCCACTTCGGTTGACGTGTGATTTCTGGTCGGAGAGGGTGTAGAAAACCTTTTGTCTCAGTATTAGGAATAGCTGCCAATTTATCTGCAAGAAATAGGAGATAATCTTGTGTTGGGATATTACCGTAGAAGAAGAAGTAGCTGTTGTGTGGATGATAATAGGTTTGGTGATACGTTTTCACTTGTTCGTAGGTTAAGTCAGGTATAACCAGATAATTTCCGCCACCATTGTTAGCATAGCAGGTATCAGGCAGAAGATTATTCACTACCGTGAAAAATAAAAGGAATTCTGGAGTAAACAAACCTATCTTCACTTCATTATAAACGATCCCGTTTATTTTTAAATCTCCTGTCGGTTGATCTGGGTCCATAGGTTCAAGATGGTGTCCTTCGCGTTTAAAGGTCTCCTCGGTCAGTAGCGGATGAAAAACTGAATCAAAGTGGACTTCTGCAACATTAAATAGGTCTTTTTTCACGTTGTTTGAGGTGTAGTACAAGGCATGATCACCCCAGTTCATCGCATTCGTACTGTCATAAGTCGCGAGACTCATCTTCATTATCTCAGAGACCCCACCTTTTACTGGATACTTACGTGATCCCTTCATTACGCAGTGTTCAAGGATATGAGTTAATCCTGTATCACCTCTATCATTAAATGTTGGTGTTAGTGGACTGATTGAAAATAGGTTTCTGGAGTCGTCTGAATAGAGATGTAACAACCGTGCGCCGCTGTGTGGATGCAACAGTTCTATTGCTACCGCACGCAATTCGTCAATTGGTGTGATGGCTTTGACTTCAAATCCATGAAGTTTTTGTCCTTGTCGTAAATTAACGGACGGGCATGATGCCCCACCTGTACCAACCGAATGTTTTGATCCCATTTTACCTCCATTTTTATTCTAAATAGGACTTACGCAATTCAATCAAAATTTAATAGGTTTTACTATAGTTAAAACCTTCAAAACATACAATCCATAAACGGATACCTTTCACTATTTCTTAGTCCTCCGGTATTTCAAACACCACACCGTCCCCTCTTTTTTCGTAAAAAATCATCTTTACCTCTATGGATTCTGACAAATATTGCATTGAATCATAAGTGCTGGGCTTAATAGAATATGCTTCATCGCCTACAAATCCATCTATACCTTGGGATTCTTCGAGGGGTTCTGCTAAGCGATAGTCACAGCCTTTTATTTCGGATAACTTTCTCAGAATTGCCTCCTGAAATCTAAGTCCTATAAATGTTTTGACAAGAATCAGATCTTCTACCCATGTTTTAACCATAGTCCGATCAATTTTGGGAAACGCTTCGTTGAAGTTTTCAATCATTGAGATAATTTTATCAGTAGCATCATCAATCGCATTTGGATACTGTTCTTGATACCATTTAACCCATTCTTCAAAAGATTTTCCTGGAAATTCCTTGATCAGCTCAGTCATCTGTCCAACATTTTTTGGGCGCGTAGCTTGTGAATTTTGATTTGCGAGATTTATTAATTGGGTCGTGTACTTCGGAAATTCACTGGGAGACTCCTGTACTACATATTCCTGAATTTCAGCATTTTTTAGTTTGATTTTCATACATTACCCTTTGAAAATATGAGGTTATTGTGCGTTCAAAAGGTTAAGCTGAGAAAACCTTTTATGATGTTTAGTGGTATTTTCAACTAAAGATTCTGGGGTTTGCTCAAAATTTAAAGCCTGTGGTTCCTGTGAATACACGATTTCAAAAATATTATCTCCGAGTGACTGCACACCCTTTAAACTATTGAAGAAAGTAAACTGTTCTTGACTCGTTACTACCGGACAACCGTAATGCTTGTTTATATATTTCAAAGGCTCCGAGTTTTGAATACGGTTCTTGACAAACGCAAAATGTCTTAGCAGTCTATTGTGCAAATAATTGTTTGAAAATTCTACAATATGATGTGTAATAGGGCAAATAGCCTGTTGAAAACTACTGTCTATTTCAACGCCGACACTATTGCGTGCAGATGTCATGGCAGCCGTGACCGTGGTCCCAGTGCCTAAAAATGGATCAAGGACCACATCGCCTTTCACAGAATACATGTTGATGAGTCTATAAGCTAACTCGAATGGAAATGCTCCACTTCTCAATCTTGACATATTATTAGAAAGTTTCTGTTCCGTTCCCTTAATGTCTGTCCAAACATCCGAGTACCAAATATTCCTTTCTTCCCAAAACAGCGCACTTTCGCGTCTATTTTCTTTTTCCATGTCTGTTTTAAATTCTCTTTTCGGGCCTTTTCTGACTATCAGAATATACTCGTGTTCCAGTGTCACATAAGCACCAGCGGGTAGCATACCCGATCCCATAAATTTATTAGGGGTATTCGCCTGCTTTCGCCAGAGGATATCAGGTAGTACTGAAAATCCGATTTCTAAAAGAGAATTCAAGATTCTTGCATGGTTTGGGTATAAACAAAAATCATCTTGGACTTTCCTTGTTGCATCACCGATATTGATACAGGCAAATCGACCATTCTTTAAAACTCTAAAAACTTCATTCCATACAGAATCGAGAATTTCGTGCATCAAGTCAAAAGCCAACTTTCCATCGCCGCCCGCTAACGCATTCTGGATATCTGGATTCTGATTACCAAACATATCATCCCACATATCAATCATTGGATAAGGCGGTGAGGTGACTATTAGATCGACACTTTCCGATGGGATGTTTTTCAAATTCCGTGAATCTTGAAAAAGGATCTTATGGACAGCTTTCATAGAGGGTAGTCCCTAAACATTATGTGTTAGCAGTATTTGTGAAGCGTTCGAGAATTTTCTTATCCACAGGACTTACGCATTCCCCCTTGATAAAGGGGTTAGGGGGTTCAAAGCCGCTATTTCAGTGATTGATCTCCCCACACGCTATCACTATGGGGACCCGCCCCCTAAATCCCCTTATCAAGGGGACTTTAAGAGGAAATGCGTATGTCCTGTTAATTAATCTTCGTTCAGTTTGCGTTCACGGATGCACAATCTAAATGAAGATTAAGAAAATATTTCGGTAATGTGGCGAGGTTAGGAAACCTCGCCAGCAGATGGGTACAACTGCCTTGTGCCGACCGGAAATTACCGAATTAATAAATTAATCTTCATACAGATTGTGCTACAAGGTGGCAACTTGGGTTAATTTATTTCTTTTCTAAGTCTGCACAAACAAGTTCATTGTCATTCCGTGCAAAGACGTGTTTGTATGCAAACGCTGGATGTGCCCACGTCACCCCACCTCTCTGGTTCAGTTGGCCACGCGTCGGTTCAATCAATTTAGCACGACTGATAATGTTAAGTCCTTTGGGAGAAAGTTCTGTGATGAGGAGTTCTCCATGTTCATTGAACATCCACACTTTATCTTCGTGTTGAACAAAGTGGATATTACTCCAACGCGCCTTTCGAACAGCGGTTAGGTCTTCCCATATCCGATCACCGTTTCGTGCATCAAGGCATCTAAGTTCACCATAACTGTCCACACCGTAAATGTAGTTTGCAATACGGACCGGTGTTGCCATCGTTGTATGGAGTGCCTCTGTGTTCTGTTCGTCTTTCCCCTTGCGATGCCAGCCGAGTTCTACAGCCAGCTTGTCCGGTGGTAACTTCAACATCAGTGAACCTTGAATGAAATGAGTCATAAACAGTTCATTTTGGTCGAAAACTGGCGTAGCAATTGCAACCTCATAACGTTTCGGTGGAAGTGGAAAAAGCCAGTGCACCGTGCCTGTTTGCGGATCAAGCGCGGCGATGTTACGACCAGTCCAGCAGATTAAGACCCGTTTCCCCGCTTGCTCTATGATAATCGGGGCAGAATAAGAAGCGTTATCGTTAAGTGCTTTCCACTTTTCCTCACCCGTTTTTCTGTCAAACGCAACGATGCATGCGTCCGGTTTGCCCCCAATCTGAACGATAAGGTTATCTGCTTCCACAATAGGCGCACATGCGATCCCCCAGATCGGCATATTGATGTTATACTCAGTGTTCAGGTCTTTTTTCCATACGATGTCGCCAGTAGCAGCATCAAAACAGTGCAGATGTCCCATTGCACCTAAAGCATAAGCGAGTCCGTCGTGGACAGTAACATTTGCACGGGGACCTGCTGTATATTGGATTGTGTATACACAATCATAAGTATATGACCAGATTTCGTCGCCTGTTTTCCAATCAAAGCAGTGAACGCGCTCAACTTGTTTCGGTTTTGTGATCCTGTCGGTGACATAGACACGTCCATCAGCAACAGTCGGACCACTATATCCACTGCCGATAGGGACACTCCAGCGGATAGGAATTTCTGGTCCATCAAATTTTTCAATGATACCGGTTTCTTTCCAAACACCATCTCGGTTATCTCCACGCCACTGTGACCAATCATCAGCAGCGGTAAATTGTACCTGCCCAGATATTATAACAAAAAGAACAGTAAATAGATATGTAAGTTGTTTCATTGACTTTATAAAACTCCTCAAATAAGGTATAAGATGAACGGGGTGATAACACCGTTTATTAAATTTCGTCCTTCACGGTCAACTGTTTTTCTCTGCTTGGAGACGTTCAAGTTCCGCTAACAATCTGTTAACTTCATTTTCAGCGTTGTCTGCACGTGCCTCTGCTTCTTGCCGTGCGAGTTGTTCCTGTTCCGCTCGCATCTCTGCTTCTTGCCGTGCGAGTTGTTCTTGTTCCGCACGTGCCTCTGCTTCTTGCCGTGCGAGTTGTTCCTGTTCCGCTCGCGCTTCTGCAATGTCCACGCGTTCTGGAGGAGGTTGCAACCATTGCTGTGTATTAGGGTTATACAAACGGAGAACACCTTCCCGTTCACCTAACTCCAATCCCAAAACAGTGGACGGTAGACGTGACTCCGTGAAATCTATTTCCTGATATACGCCATCAATGAGGTGATAACCTATAAAACTGGGATAGATTTCACCTTCCGGATCATAGATGTAATATTCCTTAACTTTAAGCACCGCGGCGTAAAGATCCTTTTTCTTGTCTATGTCATCTTTATAAGTACTTCTGCTTGATACTTCTAAGACAAAATCGGGTGTTTTTCCCTCTTCCCAGATCAGATAGGTACGTCTTCGTTTTTTAGCAACATCTTGAACGATAAAGACATCAGGTGATACTGACTTTTTCACATTTCCTTCTTCATAATATATTAGAAGATTTCCCGAAACATAAACAGGATCGTTCCTAAAATGGTGTTGAAGCATCTGAATGAAATCCACCATTAGATTTCTATGTGTATCCGTTTCTGCCATAGGTTTACCGTCCGATTCCGGATAGACAAATGTCGGCGCAGACTGTATTTTTTGCTGCATCTTGTCATCTCCAAGCAATAGGGTACAAACGTTAGAATAAAGAAGATTTACACATATTTACGTGTAGTGTATTGATGAAGGGATCTTAAAATAAGTACGTCCTACACAAACTAAGTGTCCGGATTGTACAGAAAAAAACTACTGAATTCTAAAATGTTAACTATCACATATTTTAACCTTTTTTTGGATTTTTGTCAATGGAAAATGTGAAGGATTATTCTTGACAATACAGAACAAAAATAGTATACTTAATCAAATAAGGTAGATTTCAGTATTTTGAAAGGATTGTGAGCAGTTTTCTGCTCATATAGTCATTGTATGGATCTCGGACTTACGGACAAAATTGCAGTTGTAGGTGCGTCAAGCAAAGGGCTTGGCAAAGCAATTGCACTCGGTTTAGCACAAGAAGGCGCAAAGGTCACCATCTGTGCCAGAAACAGCGACACACTGGAGACAACTGCGGAAGAAATTCGCAATCAAACGAACTCTGAAGTGTTGACTGTGCCAGCAGATGTTAGTCACCCAGAACATGTTGAATCTCTGATCAATAAAGCGATATCACATTTTGGTGGTATTGATATTTTAGTTAACAATGCGGGTGGACCCAGAGCGGGGCGATTTGATGACCTGTCAGTTGAAGATTATCTGAACGCTGTGCATCTAAATCTGATGAGCACGATTAACCTATGCCGTGCCGTTGTGCCGACTATGCGCGCACGCGGCGGCGGTCGGATTATCAATCTTACTTCGGTTTCTGTTAAACAGCCTGTAGATGGACTGATGTTATCAAATATGGCGCGGACAGGTGTAATCGGTTTTGCCAAGACACTCGCTACAGAACTCGCTCCTGACAAGATATTGGTCAATAACGTATGTCCTGGGATTATTTTTACAGATAGAATTAAGCAGTTAGCAACAGTACGGGCGGAGGAAGCAGGCATCTCGTTTGATGCAGCCCTTGAGAAAATGACAGCAGATATTCCTTTGGGAAGAATTGGAGATCCAGAAGAATTCGCCAACTTAGTCGTGTTTCTTGCTTCAGAAAAAGCAAGTTATATTACCGGTACAACAATTCAGGCAGACGGTGGCATGGTAAGATCATTGCTCTAATTAGTTTCGGAGATGGATTAGGACCTCTTGCCGACTGCTGAAAGCCGATCACTGATAGCCATCAATAGAAACGTAATGCAAAATGTTAGTATCTGTTATTATTCCTGCGTATAATGAAGAGCAAACGATCCGACAGGTACTTGAATCTGTGCAAGCATTACCACTTGAAAAACAGATTATTGTTGTCAATGATGGGTCAACTGACAAAACGTATGCCATCCTTGAGGAGCTGCGCAACGGTGAAAATCTAACTATCGTCCATTGTGAGGAGAACCGGGGTAAAGGTTCTGCGATTCGGAGTGGGATCCCATCCGTTAAGGGAAAAGTGGTTGTAATTCAGGATGCAGACATGGAACTTTCTCCAAACGACATTTTGCCGCTGGTTGAGCTGTTAAAGAGTAAAGAGGTTGAAGTTGTCTACGGTTCCAGGTTTTTGAACGGTAGAGGTAACGCCAGTCTCCACAACTATATTGCAAACCGGATCCTTGCGATGTACACTAACCTTCTCTATGGATGCCGAATTACAGATGAGTCTACAGGGTACAAAGCGTTTTCAACTGAACTAATAAAAGAATTGAATTTGACATGTGAGGGATTTGAGTTTTGCCCTGAAGTCACAGCAAAGATTTTGCGTGCTGGTTATTGCATCCATGAAGTACCGGTTTCCTATTTTCCGCGTACAAAAAAAGAAGGTAAAAAACTTCGCTTTTTGTCGGATGGATTATTCGCAGCATGGACACTTTTAAAATATAGGTTTATTTCAAAGTCAAAAATTTTCAAAAACACGACACATAATGAATTGTGTTAATACCAAATGAATTGTGTTAATACCAACATCTGGAGGTTAAATTGTAAATAATGTATAAAAAAATAGTTTTTTCCACATTCCTCGTTTTGTTTATGGCTGGCGTGTCATTTTTCGCGTTTGGCCACGATGAAGGGTCTACCTTATTGGAAGATGTCAATAAGGATGGGGAAGTGAATATTCAAGACCTTGTGTTAGTCGCTGCTGCACTCGGCCAACCGGGGGACCGAAGTGCTGAACAAAACCCTGATGTCAATCGTGATGGCACTGTTAATGTGCTTGATCTTGTTCGGGTGTCGAACCGTTTTGGTGAAACTGAACAGGGAGATAACTCCACTTATCATGATATTCAGGACAATATCTTCGATAAGAGTTGTGCAAACAGTGCTTGCCATGCGTCACCCCAAAACTCAGCGGATTTAAATCTTACTTACGGTCAATCTTATCATGATTTAGTCAACAGAGTTCCGCGCAACGCTGCAGCGGCAGCAGCGGGGATGAAGTTAATCGACCCTGGCAATCCAGATAACAGTTTTCTTTTAACAAAGTTAATGGGACCAGAAGCACCAGAATTCGGAGGGCGTATGCCTTTTGGTATGGGGCCACTCCACAAAGGAAAGATAGATGCAATCCGGACATGGATAGCTGCCGGGGCACCACAAGAAGGAAAAATCCCTGGTATTGGCGACCTTGGAGTCCTTCGTGATCCTCAAGAAGTGTTCAATCCACCGCCGCCACCAGCACCTGGAGAAGGGTATCAAATACATTTGCCACCTTTTAAGATTGAACCCGGCACTGAACGTGAGGTTTTCTACGCCACACAGATCAAAGATGAAAATGGGCAACCTATAGAAGGAGACATCTTTATTAATAGAGTTGAAATCTTCTATCCATCTGGAAGTCATCACTTCATCGTGTATCGACTCACGGAGGAAGGTGTAGCAAACGGTGTGCAAAATAGAGGGATAGACCCCAGCATCGGCGTAAATTCGGAAGATGAATTCCGAGAACTTGACCCAAAAGACCCACAGGTACTCGGTAATTTTGGTGTGGATAGGCTTTTCGTAGTCGGCACACAGACCGATGATACGCTATTCCAGTTTCCCAAAGGTGTTGGATTACGACTCCCTGGTAATACTGTTTACGACCTGAATTCCCACTATATCAATCTGCTCGGTGAAGAAACATTGATCGGGGAAACTTATGTCAATATCTACACAATTCCGGAAGAAGAAGTAAAGTACGAAGCTGTAGAGATTTTCGTTTCTAACCGGGGAATAAACGTCCCCCCAGGATTAACACGGGTTGCTAAATTGACGTGGTATGTTGAAGATGAACTCAGAATACGCGGACACGATCCGGATACGTCGTTGAACGTCTTTCTGCTTACATCCCACATGCACAGACACGGTGAATTGTTTGAAATTTTTCAGGATTCAACAGGCGATTTGCTCCATCGTAGTATCGCTTATGATGATGCCCCTATTGACCTCTTTGATCCAGTCCTTGTGTTAGAACCAGACGATGGTCTTAGATTCGAATGTATACATAATAACTACGATAAAAACGTACCGCTCCAATTCGGGCTTACATCCGAGGATGAAATGTGTATTATCTTTGGTTATTATTATATTCCTGTGGAAAAGGCAGGAGAGATAATTCAGTAACGTTCTGTTTATCGCATCACATTTCCACAGTTGAAATGTGATGCGTACAATTCAGAAAGGACCCTGATAGTTTTCTCATCATTATTTCCTTAAAACCGTCTATTTAGTTGAGGGATGTGCATAACTAACTCCGATTTAAATATGTGCTTAAATGTAGTTCACACATGCCTTGTGCCGTTTTCAAGTTGAAGTAGCACAATCTGTTAGATTGTGTCTGTGAGTGCGCAAACTGAATGAAGATTAATTTATTAATTCGGTAATACTCATTTCCATTAACCTTGTAGGCGCGTTTTGGAAACGCGCCGGACTTCGCTGCTAAATTACCGAAATATTTTCTTTATCTTCATTCAGTTTGCGGTACAAGGATAAACGGCAGTGGACCTGAAGTCCGTTCTTGTCTGTGTCAAAGCACAAGTAATCATGCAGACCCCTCAGTTATAATTAGCACGCGATGTCTCCACGGTTCAAGTTTTAACCCTATTTTCACAGACCTGACAAAAAGGAGAAACACCGATGGCAACCTCAAAGACAGGACAAATTGCTTCTGTCCCTACAGACGGAGCGATATTTTATCCTGATGCGGATGGTAAACCGATGGCAGTTAGCGACCTTCACAGACGTATCCTCACGCGCACATTACAAGCACTTGACGCACATTTTGAACAACAACCGGAAGTTTACGTCTCCGGCGATATACTGATGTATTACGTGGAGGGCGACCCGCGTAAATCAATTTCACCGGATGTGTTAGTCGCTTTCGGATTAGGCAAAAAAGACCGTCAGACGTATCTTGTCTGGGTGGAGGGCAAATCGCCTGATTTTGCGATGGAGTTCAGTAGCAAAACCACTTATGATAAAGATTTAACGGATAAAATGGAGCTCTATGCTTTGCTGGGCATACAAGACTATTTCTTATATGATGCGGAAGGTCTATACCTACCATCGCCCCTGATGGGTTTTACATTAGTTGATGCTGTGTATGTTCCGCTTTCGGATGATAGAGATGGCGGCTTACATTCTACTGTGCTTGGTTTAGATTTCCATGTTGGTGAAGTAGGTTTAGGTCTTTACGATCCTGCTGCGGGGGCGTGGCTGCAGACCCCGGCAGAATCGGCATCAGCACGGGCGGAACAGGAAGCCGAACGCGCTGATACCGCCGAAGCACGCGCAAAACAGGAAGCCGAACGCGCTGATACCGCCGAAGCACGCGCAAAACAGGAAGCCGCCGCACGACAACAAGAAGCGGCACGCGCTGAGACAGCAGAAGCGGAAGCCGCACAACTCCGAGAACAACTTGAACGCTTACAAACGCGCAAATAACACCAAAGCATACAGCGTCCTGAGATGAACGAACGTAATCATTTATCATTTCGGTGAGTGTGTCCTTCTGGACGCTTCTTAAGGCGGAGAACTACACTGGAACACGGAAGATGCCTATTACGTCTATAGCAGGTTGAGCCTCACTAAGTTTTGGAAATATCATTATTTGATCAATACCCTCGATTTATTTTCTGTAGTCCATGGATTCTTCCCCGTGCCTGCTGCTGTAGGCGCGGAAATCCTGTATAACGTTTTGGGGCAGTAGCAAACAGTATGAGTATCCCTCCCACAACAAAAGACAATTTCATAGAATCTCTAAAGCATCGTGTGTTGGTGTGTGATGGTGCTATCGGAACGGAACTGCGAAAACGTATTCCAGCAAATCTGCCTTGTGTGGATGCATGTAATGTTTCTGATGAGCATGCTGATAAAGTGGTCGAAATCCACCGCGCTTACGCGCATGCTGGCGCTGATGTTATCCAAACCAATACCTATCAGGCAAATAGCGAGGCATTGGCAATACATGGGTTAGCCGATCAAGTTAAGGCGATTAATCGTGCAGGGGTGAAATTAGCGCGCCAGGGAGCGGGTGAGTCATGTTATATTGCAGGATCGGTAGGGCAAATTTCATTTTACACGGAAGACACAACTGAAACAAACACTGAACCGTCAACTAAAAAAATGCGTCAGCTTTTCAAACAACAGATGGATGCACTTGTTGATGAAGGTGTTGATCTGCTTTTGCTAGAGACATTTGTATCTCCTAAGCAAGCAGAGGTTGCCACAAAGCAAGCACTTACTTACGATATACCTGTTATTGTAGAGATAAGCGGAATTTCGGGAGGAACTGTTGGCACTGGTCTGGATGTCCGTGTCTTTGCCCAAGAATTGGAACAACTCGGGGCACATGCAATCGGTATCAATTGTAGAGGACCACACGATCTTGTTCAAGCAATGGAGCTCCTTGCACCTGTTATCAGAGCTCCACTTGTTGTGCAACCAAACGCAGGAAATCCAAGAGTTGAGCAGGGAGAAATCGCTGTTTCATATACCGTCGGTGCAGATGTTTTTAGTGACTATGTTGACAAGTTAATCAATCTTGGAGCGAACATGATTGGGGGTTGTTGCGGAACAACACCGGAATATACCGCTAAAATTCGACAAGCGGTTACGGGAAAAAAGCCTGTTCAGCGATATCCCCGCATCTTTGTTCTGCCTAAACGTTCAGCGACACATAAATCAGAAAGAGAAAACCCTGTTCAGCAAGTATTTGAAACCCGGGAACGTATTGTAAGCGTTGAAGCGCGGGCAAATACTTTTCCACAATTGCGGGCATTGCTAAAGGAAGCAAAGGTTCTTGCTGCTATGGGTGTAGACCTGTTTGATGTGACCGACAATTCCGGTGCTGCGGTGAATATCGGGGCAGTCGGAACTGCATTTAGACTTCAGCAAGCAACTCACATTCCAACCCTTATCCATTGGACAACGCGGTCACGCAATCTTATTAGCATGCAGTCACATCTTTTGGAAGCAGAGGCGTTGGGGATTCGTGGAATAGTCGCATTATCAGGCGACCATCCAAAAGCAGGTCCGTATGAAGCAGCGAGTCTTGTGCCGGACGTCCGGGGTGCGGTTCAACTGATGAAACTCATCTCCCGCCTAAATCAAGGAGAACTCGCCGACGGTTCATCAATTGGCGAACCGTGTGGATTCTACTATGGTGGTGGATTTACAATTGCCGAGAATCTTGCCCCCCATGTAAAGCATTTGACGAATAAGGTGGCAGAAGGCGCGAAATTTGCCTATACACAACCTGTATGGACTTTTGAAGACATCAAGCTCGCACAGAAAGCAACAGAACACCTCGGTATAAAGGTCCTTTACGGTATCCTGCCGCTGACAAGTTTCCGCAGTGCTTCCTATCTGCGCGATAATTTAGGTCTTTATATTCCGCAGTTCATTGTGGATAAATTCCGCGACCTTGGTGATACAGCAGGGAACGAACTCGGCATGCAGTTGACCCTTGACCTTGTTAAAGAAATCCGCAATCAAGGGACGATCCCAATTGATGGAATTTATCTTATCCCACCCGCCCGTCTAAATTGGAAAAACAGACGCGGTGTGATTTCAGAAATCGTCCAGACCTATCGTTAACAATTCATCCATATCCATTTGGATTCTATGAACAATCATGAAAGTTCAATCTCATCTACGCGCATCACAGGACGTTCCCTTCTTATAGGTGTTTTGCTCATCCCCATTAACGTCTACTGGATGACAATAGTTGAGGTCAAATACTATTCGTTGGACGGGTCATGCCTACCGCTTTTTATCCAACCTATTTTTATCATGTTTGTGTGTGTTGTTGCAAACTTCTTACTGAAACGTTTCGCGCCGAAACACACGCTTCATCAAGGAGAGTTGCTCACTGTTTACATCATGGTTGCGATTTCCTGCACGTTTGCAGGACACGACACAATGCAAAATATGTTCGGTAGTATCGCACATCCTTTTCGTTTTGCAACAGAAGAGAATGAATGGCAGACACTCTTTTTTCGGTATCTACCTTCTTGGCTCACTATTTCTGATCCGCAAAGTTTACAAGGATTTTATGAAGGAGAGTCGAGTTTTTATACCAGTCATAATTTTACCGTTTGGCTCAAACCACTGCTGTTCTGGGGATTTTTCTTTCTCATAATGATGTTTATGATGCTTTGCATCAACACACTTGTGCGGAAGCGGTGGGCAGAGCAAGAGAAGTTAGCGTATCCCATCATCCAATTACCGCTTCGCCTTTCGGAGGAAGGCGGCAGTCGCTTGTTGAAAAATCGGATGATGTGGACAGGATTCAGTATCGCAGTAGTCATTGGTGTGATAAACGGTGTTCATTACTTGTTTCCGCAGTTTCCAGAAATACCTTATATCAAGCGGACTGCCGTGTTTTATAATATCTTCACCGAACGCCCCTGGAGTGCGATCCGTGGAACACGCATCTCTGTCTATCCGTTTGCTGTCGGTTTAGCTTTTTTTCTCCCGCTTGATCTCTCATTTTCGTGCTGGTTTTTCTTTGTTGTACGGTTAGCAGAATTTGTGATTGCTGCGGCACTTGGCACGCGATATTTTCCTGCTTTGAATGAACAAGCGTACGGCGCATGGGTTGCACTTTTCTTGCTCGCAATCTGGGTTACGCGTCGTCATTTAACGGAGGTATTGAAGAAAGCACTCGGTTTTAAGTCACACTTAGACGATTCAGATGAACCGATGCCGTATCGCGCTGCACTGTTAGGCATTATCGGTTCGCTTATCGCGCTCGGTATTTTTGCGAAGATAGCAGGGATGGCGTTATGGATTGCAGGGATTTTCTTTTCAATCTATTTCCTAATCTCTTTTGCGATTACACGTGTGCGTGCGGAACTTGGTACACCGCATGAAATTTACTACGTAAACCCACACGACATGTTGGCAATGGTCGGCGGTACTCGTCAGTTTGATACAAGCAGCCTCACAATTATGTCGCTTTTCTATTGGTTCAATCGTGGTTATCGGAATCACCCGATGCCAAATCAGATTGAAGCGTTTAAGTTGGCAGAATCAACCAGTATGGGCAACAGACGCTTATGGATAGCGATGCTAATTGCAATTGTGGTAGGGATTTTAGCGACTTTTTGGGCGAATCTTGATATCACCTTCCGAAATGGTGCAGTTGCAAAAGCTGGTGGATTCAAGGTATGGGTCGGTAGAGCGTCGTTCGGTCGACTTCAGCGGTGGTTACATAATCCAACTGAACCAAACATAATCGGTATCGGTTTTATGGGTATCGGTGCGATCTTAACGTTTGTGATGATGTATATGCGGATGCATTTTCTATGGTGGCCCTTCCATCCCGCTGGTTACGCGCTTGCCATTAGTTTCGCGATGGATTACTTCTGGTTTGCCTTCTTTGTCGCCTGGTTTTTGAAGTTAATGATTTTACGACACGGTGGTTTGAGACTACATAGACGCGTTGCACCGCTCTTTTTGGGATTAATTTTAGGCGATTATGTGATTGGCAGCATCTGGGCAATCATTGGGCCTGTATCTGGTCTGCGTACCTACAAGATATTCATCTAACGTCTCTGTGTTTCAATTTTCTTTTGCAGTTTGCCAGTCTCCACATCCCACAGACAAAACGATCTTATCTCCCGAACCGTGCTAATTAGACTTGTTCCACTTGGTAAAAACGCAAAACCTGTAAAACTTATTCCATTCTCTTTAATGGTTGCTCGGTGTGTGCCAGTTCTCAAATCCCATAAATGAAGCGTGTAACTATCTTCCTGGGTAACTAATGTTCTCCCATCAGGAGACAATAGAATCTGTGCGTATTCATTCCTATTTTTCTCAAGTATAGTGCGGAGTGTTCCTATTTTCGTGTCCCAAAGACGAATAGTTTTGTCCCAACTACCACTGACCAATGTATGTCCATCAACTGCAAACTCGAGGTAGTTTATCCAAGATGTGTGTCCCGCCAATGTAGCCTTGTGTTTACCGGTTTCAGTATCCCACAAACGAATTGTGTTATCCCAACTTGCACTCGCCAATGTTTTTTCATTTGGAGAAAACTTGACGAGATTAATCCGATCTGTATGTCCTTCATATATGGCTTTGGGTTGATTGTTCTGTAATGTTGATGACATGTCCCATAACATAATCGTATTATCTTGACTTGCACTTGCAAGCAAGTTTCTATCAGATGAGAATTCTATAGTATGAACACCAGCTGTATGCGCTGTGAGAATAGCTTTGTGTTCCCCGGTTTTTGCGTTCCACAGACGGATCGTGCTATCCCGACTACCGCTCACTAAAGTTTGTTCATCTGGAGAAAACGCAAGCGTATCAACCCAATGCGTATGTCCTGTAAGGGTTTTCTTGAGTTTGCCGTTCCTTGTGTTCCACAAGCGAATCTGACTGTTATTCCAACCGTTTCCGCTTGCGAGCGTTTTTCCATCAGGTGATATAGCAACCGAATAGACTTGTGCAGCTTCGTCCTTTAGTGTTACCTTGTGTTTTCCCGTGTCTGCGTTCCATAGAGCAATGTCATTTTTACTTATGCTAACGAAGGTTTTCCCATCTCGGGAAAACTGTGTGGATTTGACGGGTGATTCATAAAAGACTGGTGTTTCATGGACTTTACTGAGACGTGCACCTGTACGTCGTATTTTCTTCATGTTGGTACTATCAGATATTAGTTCCTCTTTAGGCAGCTGCATGAAGACTATTACGTATTCCCAGCCAGCAAATGAATCTTGAACGATATTGGTTACTGTATTCACATCTGCGGAAAAAGCAATTGGGGGCGAATATCCGATCGCTGGAATATGATTTCTTACATCTTCCCCGAACGTTAACTGATGCTTCCCCGTTTTAACATCCCATATTTGTATCGGGTTCCAACCCATACTCCAACCGGCCTCGCTCATACTCGCTATTTTTTGCCCATCAGGTGAAAACGCAATAGAAGTAACGCCAGCATGAAAAATATTGGGTTTTGACAGGGTTTTAAGATGTCGTCCATCGCGTACGTCCCACAGCAAAATTTCTTGGTAACTGCCGCCAGCAAGCGTCCTGCTGTCAGGTGAAAATGCAATAGATTCAACACTCCCTCTATGTCCTGCAAGCGTATTTAGTTTTTCCTCCGTGTGTGGATCCCACAACAGTATTTCCTGATAACCTGAACTTGCAAGGACCTGTCCATCAAGTGAAAATGCGACTGAATACACGAAATCTGTATGTCCTTTAAGTGTTTTTAGAAGTTGACCAGTGTGTACGTCCCATAAAAATATTTTCTGATATCCTGCCGTTGCAATCGTCTTACCATCAGGTGAAAACACAAATGATGAACCTAAGTCTATTTTGAGAATTTTTAGAAGTTGACCAGTGTGTACGTCCCATAACCTGATATTATTATCGGAGTCTTCACTTGCAAGTATTTTCCCATCTGGAGAAAACACAATGGAACTTATATATTCGGTATGCCCAAAAATCGATAACAAATTTTCACCCGTACTAGGATTCCAAAATTGTATCTCTTCATTTCGGCTATTCACGCTCGCTAACATCTTACCGTCTGGAGAAAACGCAACTATATCGTAGAAGCCTCCAAAATGGTGTGTATCATCTTTGAGGGTAAGACGTTTTTCATAAGTGTGTATATCATACAACCAGATTTCATCAGAAGCTGCTACTGCAAACAGGTTTCCATCAGGAGAATACGCGAAATCTTCTATTTGAGAACTATCAAGTATAGAAAGGGCATCAGCAATTTTAGGTAAACACAGCAGTATATAAAAAAGTAAGAATATCGGGAGTAGGAGCATACCACATAAGTTGCGCGATTCAAGGTTGTTCTTAAAATATCTCATCTGTTTCATTTCTCCTTAAGCAGACTATTTACTTTTTCATAGGTAGTAGGTTCGGACTATCCAATTTCCACAGCAGGATCGTACTGCCAGCACTCGCCATAGTTTTTCCATCTGGAGAGAACGCTACAGAATTAATTTGTTCAGGCGGTCCCTCAAGCATCAATTTGTGTTCCCACGTTTTTGTGCTCAAAAACTCAATTGTGTTCCAACTTATATTTACTAACGTATTTCCATCTGGGAAAAATGCAACTGGTTGATGCCCCGGCAGTGTTTTCTTGAGTTTTTCAGTCTTTGTGTCCCACAACCGAGTTGTCTCAATCCAACCCGTGGTTGCTACGGTTTCACCGTCTGGAAAAAAGACAATTGAAGTGATAACTTGTGTATGCCCGATAAGTGTTGCCTTGAGTTCATAAGTTTTTGTATCCCACAAACGAACTGTCTCATCTGAACTGGCACTTGCCAGAATACCCTCGTTCGGCGAGAATACTATGAATCTGACATCTGAAGTATGTCCTTTAAGTGTTGCAATAAGCTCACCAGTATTTGCATTCCATAATGGAATGTCTTTTTCACCCAAACCGACCAACGTTTGACTATCAGGAGAAAATACGACAGAACGAACATAGTAGGGTTTTGTATTGAGTGTCAATTTATGTTCACCTGTGACCACATCCCATAATTCATATATTTGATCAGAATAATGTCTACAACTTACCAGCGTTTCGCCATCAGGAGAAACGACGAGTAATTCTCTTCCCTTCTCAGGGTTTATGGAAAATGCTTGTTTCAGTTTACCTGTTTCTGTGTCCCAAACCTGAACAGAGGGAGGTTTTTGCCAATTTTTAAAGCCTCCTGCTACCGTTTTTCCATCTGAAGATATAGCATAAATATCTCCCGGGAATGTTCTAATCCGTTTTCCAGTTTTTGTATCCCACAACTGCATCGGGGTATGGTTACCCCAACTGACAAGCGTTTTTCCTTCTTGGATGAACATTACAGAAGAGCCGGTTGATACATGTTCTTCATTGATTGGCGCGTGTTCCCCTGTGCTTATGTCCCAGATTCCCAATCCATTTGCGATTTTCTTACCATCGGGAGAAAACACCAACGATCTGTATTTTGATTTATAATCTGTGAGTGTTGTTACCTGTTTTCTTGCTTTCATATCCCACAACAAGATTTTGTCCTGATCCGTACTTGCGTCCAGACTCCAATCCGGAGAGATATGTAAACGTCCCTTAAGCTCCCAGAGCAGCTTACCCGTTCTAACGTTCCACAATTTCGTATCAGAATCACTTATACTAACTATAGTCCGGTTATCTGGCGAAAACGAGACAGAATTGTTTTCAGGATATCCCTCATTTAATGTCCCTTTGAACTTACGTATATGTTTTCCGGTTTTTGTGTCCCATAATCGAATTGTGCCGTCATCAGTTAGGCTAACAAGCATACGGCTATCTGGTGAAAATGCAACAGAATACACTGCCTCTCTATAACTGATAGTCTTTGCATTTGCTTTGAGTATAAGTATTTGTTTACCTGTTTTTGCGTTCCACAGGCGAACTGTTCCATCATTACTCCCACTCGCCAACATACTGTTATCTGGTGCGAAAGCAATGGAGCGGACACCTTTTGTATGTCCTTTGAGGGTGAACTTGTTTTTACCGGTGTATGGGTTCCACAAAATAACTGTCCTATCTTCGCTTGCGCTCGCAAGCGTTTGCCCATCAGAAGAAAATGCTATACGCGTAATCTTTCGCGTGTGACCTTTCAGTGATGTTTTATATTTTCCAAAGTTGGATGTTTTTGACATATCCCATAGAATTATAGGATCGCTCGAAGCTTTCACACCGACAAGTGTTTTGCCATCTGGAGAAAAGGCTAATATCTCAACATGTGCGGCGTGTTCTGTCACTAGTGCAAGTTCTTTGTATGTTCGTGCATCATATAGCCAAATTCCAATAGAGCTCGGAATTGCTATCATTGTGCTATCTGGCGAAAACGCAATGTTTCCTGTAATGTCGCCTTTTCCAAGTCGCATAGAAGCACCCTCCGGCAATTCCCATTGTGTGTAGTCTTGGGTAAAACCGATTGGCAGAAATTGCAACGTTAAAGATAGTATTACAAATAGGTGTTTCATGAATTTATCCTTACAATTGATATGCGCCGAACCTTGACAAATAGTGTTATTTCTTGATAACCTATGCTATACAATGCGATGGACATCGTGGATAAATGTTTTGAATTAATCTTAGAGGATTATACCATTTGAAAACTTTGAATTCAACGAGTATTTAAGGAGCTGGGACATTATGAAAATTACGAATATAGAATACCGCACCGTTTCCATCCCGTTTCTTCCAGCGATACAGGAACATTGGGAAATGGTCTATCCAACTACTCTTGTCTGGGTGCATACAGACGAAGGTATAACAGGTATAGGTGAAAGCAATGCTGTTCATAGCGATATTACAGAACAAGCGGAACAGATTGCCGAAAGATATGTCGGCAAAAATATATGGGATTTTGATTTTGCCGACGAAGGATTCACCTTCCAAAGTGCATTTTATGACATAGCTGGACAAGCGTTAGGTGTACCAGCGCATAAGTTAATAGGTCGTAAGCATAGAGATAGCGTTGAGCTCGCCTATTGGTCGCCACCAATGCCGCCCGAAGCAACAGCAGCAGAGGCAGAACGCGCTGCAAACTTAGGTTTTCGAGTGCATAAACTCAAAGCGCGAAGTGCGACTATTGTTGAAACTGCCCGTTTAATTAAAGAAGCATGCGGTCCCGATTTTGAGATTCGGGTTGACCCTAATACTGAATTTGGAGACTTGGAAACTGGGATACGGCTTGCAAATGAATTGCTACCGTATAACATTGAAGTCTATGAAGATCCAATTAAATTTGAAGATTTATCTTGGTACCGTGAACTGAGGAAACAGACAGATGTGCCAGTCGCAAGGCATGTAGGCGGTTTAGCAGAGATATTAAAGAACATCCGTGCTGATGCTGTAGATGCAATAAACACACAAGGAAATGTCGCAGGACTCCGAAAGAGTGCTGCTGTGGCTGAAGCGGCAGAATTGCCAATTTGGGTGCAGTGCTTTGCATTCGGTTGTTGTGTTGCATCGACTTTTGCGGCACACATGGTTTGCACCATTCCAAACTGCACAATGCCTATTGACGAACTCCCACATATCCGCGTTGACGATCTATCTGGGGGTAGTATGAACCTCACTAATGGTGCGATCCATCTGTCAGACGAACCTGGATTGGGTATTCATCTGGACATGGATGCAGTTGAGCGGTATAGAATTAAGTGAGGGTGTTTCATAAATCATTAGTTTTCTATCGAAAGACAGTTTTGATGTGTGTGATGTTTCGCGTGGGTAAGCCGCAGCGAACATTCATTAACATTGTGAGTTGCAACAAGAGGATGCCAAGCCCCAAAAAGGTGGTAACATAAGGTAAGTCTCGTATTGGTAAAGGTTTGTGTGCCCCTGTGATAGACAGGAGTTTACTGAGCAAATCAAAGACGGGTTCAATAGCGGTTTTTCGTGAGGCTTGCCAAGTATCAACTTGTGTTGCGGTATACAGCGGGTCCGCACCTAAGAGTGGGTTGGTCTCTGCTAAAGTTGTCTTGGGTGTGAGCAAAAGCACTTCGGCTTGGGCAAAAGCGGCTTGGCGTTTTTTATCAACATATCCGTTATCCGCCACGATACACCGCACACCTTTTTCAATCAGTCGGTCTTTCTTGGTATCTAAGACCTTGCGTTCGTTAACATTAGCAGGTAGAACTTCAAACAGGATGGGAAACCCGGTGCGGATGCTGGTGAGATGCAGCCCGTATCCATACACCCATCCGTGATACCCGCTTTTAGACCAAGTCGCAGTTTTATCAACACCGCGTAAGCCTTTGGGGAGATGATTCTTGGCACGGTCTTTCTGATGCCATACAGGCCCTGCGGCTTTGAAAAGGCTTTTATCTTCATAAACGACCTGTTGATGAAACCCGGCTTCAGTGGCGAACCTTGAGGATGAGACGTATTGCGTAAAGGCTTGGAGTTTGGGCATCAACGCTTTGTATCGGCGTCCGAGCGTCACGTGTGAAGGACACGCAGGCAACCGGCATCTTTCAAGCAGGAGTGGGTGGTGAAATAAGTAATGCTGCTGTGAGCGCATAGTCGTGATCCCTTTCAGCGTCATAACCGCATAAAAGACGATGAGGGAGGCATCGGAATAAGTCTCTGGTCGTCCTCTTTTTCGCACTTTTTCTTCGGTTGTTGAAAACGCATCTAACATGGAAAAAAGAAATGTGATATACTCTTGACTGTCAGGATACTGCATGAGTGTCTCCTTCAATTTATGTGATATAAAATGAAAGAATACCCAGTATCCTGACTTTTGACAACTATTATTTATGAAACACCCTCAATTGTCTGAACCAGGATTCACAAGATTTTAGGATTTTCAGGATTATAGCGTTCTCGGTAACAACACGCGCTGCTGAGATGGATTCCTCACCCATTTTTTAGATTTAGGACAAATCAAGTGTGCGATAAATCGCGTGGTTACAGGTTTTAGGACACCAAATAATTATGCCCACCCTCATTTAGATTAGGTTTAGTAAAACGGACAATTAATGGGACACTTTATGTACTGCAAACTATTAGTTTGCGGACTAAGATGCACAACCTAACAGGTTGTGCTACAACATCTCTTGTCCGTTATGTTTCTGAAACAGTTTTATGAAAGTGTCCCAATTAATTTCAAAGTTCACTATATGTTTGAAAGGCACTTAAATTGACACATAAGGGGCAGCTCAGAGAGCGCCCCTACAAAATATCAAAACGGGTTTTAGGCGTTTGCCGCATAGAGTTCGTTGACTCGTGCCCAGTTGATGACTTTTTTCCACGCCTCAACGTAGTCGGGACGACGGTTCTGATAGTTCAGATAGTATGCATGTTCCCACACATCAATCCCGAGAAGCGGGGTATGTCCCTGCATAATTGGACTATCTTGATTTGCTGTGGAGTATATCTCCAGTCCGCTGTCACCGAGAACAAGCCATGCCCACCCAGAACCGAAACGTTTGGTTGCAGCAGTAGTGAATTCTTCATTCGCAGCCTCAAGTGAACCGAAGGCAGATTTTAGCGCAGCTGCGAGCTCTCCACCGGGGTCACCGCCATTACCACTGGGACACATGATGGACCAGAAAAGTGAATGGTTTGCATGCCCACCCCCGTTGTTAATGACTGCCTGACGAATGTCTTCTGGTACTTGATCAATATTTCTAAGTAACTCTTCTACATCTAATTGAGCAAGGTCGTCATGACCTTCTAATGCAGCATTCAGATTATTTACATAACCTTGATGGTGTTTGCCGTGATGGATTTCCATTGTTTGTGCGTCAATATAAGGTTCCAAAGCATCGTGTGCATAAGGAAGTCTTGGTAATGTGTGTGCCATTTAAAATAGCCTCCTAAAAATTTTGGTTACCCAAGAGTATAACAGAATTATGCAAAATACGCAAGTTTTTTACAGATGAGGCAGGGTTATTTAGTTTTCGGTTTTTTGAGCAGATTTTATCACAGACGTTAATATATCAATGGACTTATTGTCTGTCCTAAATCACTTATTGTCTGAACCAAGATTTTCAAATCAACGGTATGAATCATGGCGAATGCCATACGCGCATTCGTCTTTAGGCATTCCCCGGATTATCGGATTATCAAGATGGGTTTTTTGTGGATTTAGTGTTTATGAACATGTTTGTCGTCCGCGTTTGGATGCAGAATAGGGGTTGATGGGTAACACTGAAAATCCTGGTTCAAACAATAAACAATGATGCAACGAAAACTTATGTCCATTCTGATTCAAAATCTAAACTTGAAGTTAACCTTAATAACTAAGAATTCTTAAAACTATAGTCCAACGGACAATTAATGGGACACTTCTGTATCGCAACCTGTTAGGGGGCGGACTAAGATGCACAACCTAACAGGGTGTGCTACAACTTCTATTGTCCGTTATGTTTCTGAAACAGGTTTATTAAAGTGTCCTAATAATTTCAAAGTTCACTATAAATTGAAACCTTTCTATGAAAAGCATCTTACCTGACAACTATTCAGAGTCCAGTTTCATAACTGCAATTCCTTGTTCACCAGCTACAGAATAGAGCAGCCACGTCTCTCCATCCTCACAAAAGATCTCTGGGTCGCGGAGTTGATGAACCATTTCCCGGTCAAGCCCATTCGTTGAAGGCACAATCGGGATATCCACGCCTTCAAAATCGTATTTTGGCGCAATAACCTCTATCGGTGGAGACGCATGCCAATCGTTCCAATCTTCCGAAAGTTCCACTGTGCTTTTTAAAATCCGTTCAGGCGTGCCACCATAAAGCGAATAATAAACAGTCAACGTATCTCCGACAAGGTGGTTAGCAGTATGACGCGGAGTGCCGTCTCTGCCTTTGCCCGGTTCTCCTGGAAAGAGCGGAGCATCACGTCTTTCAAACACAGTTGTCCATTCAGCAGTTTTTCCACGGTTCAGCAAGTTATGATTCGTTGCGTAAGGAAGACCTTTCCACCAAAAAACACGGAAATACGGTCCCTGCTGCTTTTCTAACGTTTCTGATGCTGTATAATGTATGCCATCAGGAGAGGTTGCCCAACAGGTTGCTTGTCCGCCACGATAATTGCCGTGAAAATACAGGATAAAACGTTTGTTGTCCTCATCTATATGAACATCTGGGGATGCAATGTGATCACATCCTTTAAAGACTGTGTGGTCACGATGCAGTGTACCAGGACGATAGACAGTATACGGACCCTCAATCTCATCGGCATAAGCTAAGCGGATATAAGCACCGCGATGGTGCGCGAAATAGAGGTAGTATTTACCCAACGGGTTGTCTACCCATTCCGGCACACGAACAAGTGACGGACCATTAATATTGGAGAATCCGTGTTCTCTATCAATATCGGGCATATCTGGATGAATAAGCAGTGTGCGTTCCATAATCTCCTCTTAAGATGCAATAATTTCCTAATCGTGTGTCTGAAAACGGTATACCTCTTGCGCATTTTCGGACATGTTCGTCCATACATCTGCTGGCACTTTTGCGTTGAATATTCCCGGCGCATCCGGTGAATGATGAAACCTTCGGAAATAGACGAGGGCGAGCATAGGTCGCCGAGTTTGCGTTCGATTCGGCATTGCTCGATGCCAGCACCGCATATCCCGCACCACCACGGAACCGGCAGGCATAACTAACTGAAAAGAAGGCATCTGCGCAGCACGCACCTCATCACAGACGTTGTAAGGCGTATTGCGTACTGCCTCATCATCAATAATAAGATGCGATCCAGGCCAAACCTCTGTAGCGCCATTTTCCACCGTAAAATCAACGAGTGGGATGTTTAGGACAATTGTTGAAACTGGCAGTGCAAACGGCAATTCAGGGAAAAGTTGACCAGAATCGCGATGAATCCATTGTATTTCGTTGCCAGGTGTGATAGCATTGCACCCATAAGGTAAATAAGCAAATATTTTCTCTCCCATCGCAGCTTTCATTATTGGCATCGCAAACGGATTGTCAATGATACGTGTATCCATGAACGGCATTTTTAACATTGGGTGTTCGCCGTTATGGGCATCTTCTTCCGTATCAAGCACTGCCTCCATAGCAGTGTTAACCTCTTCAATCCAATCACGTGGAAGAACACTCTCAATAACAACTAATCCGGCCTCGCGTAAAAGGCGAGTGGCAGCATCAATGCTCTCTGGTGTCAATTTGCTTTCGGCGCGCTCCTCTGCAGAGATTTCTAATTTGGGAATGTTTATCGTTGTTCCTATGCTCACGAGCGAAACCTACCTTTCTAATTAATTTTGTGGTAGTTTCAACGCTTCCCGAACTGCTTGGCGAACCACATTGCAGATTTTTACTGCATGTTCAGCATTCTCAGATGTTGCTGATTTTCCTGGGTAACGAAATTCCACAGCGTATGGTGCAATAATAGAAAAATCTGTTTGCCAAGCATGCCAACTCGGCATAGTCGGAAGAATCAACCCTAACAATCCTAACAAATCATGTGATTTCGGAAAAGGGATATTTGATTCTTGTATCCACGCCTTTAAATACTTTTCTATACACTGTTGCGAATGGAAGCAGATGAGATCGAAATCTGGCGATTTCGCTTGCTGATGCAACGCTATCGCAGCATAGTCTCTTTCAGCTTTCTGTGCCCACTCAAGTGTTAATGGGTTCATAAGGCACTTTCCCTTATTCGGTGATTTTTTACGAGCTATCTTATTATAGGAAAACCCTACGGATTCATAAAGCACTTCGCCTTTTTCAGTAATCTCGCGAAGAAACCAGTCGTTATGTGAAATGCGATACGCAATTTCTTGCGGTGAACGCACCAATAAATCCATACCGAAACGGCGTGGGATACGCTGCCAAATCTCCGAAGCTTGACGACTCGTCTCCGATTCCTGAATGTCCATAACTACCAGCAAGTCAACATCCGAGTCTTCTGTCGGTGTGCCGTAAGCGTAGGAACCAAACAGGATGACCTGTAACGGCGCAAATTCTCGCACAATGTCATCACATGTGGCTTGAATGTCTTTTTGAGTAACCATGAACATATCTCCTTTTTTGGAAAGTATAGCATGGAACGTTACGGATGTCAATGTTCGGTGTGTCCAGTTCTTGTTACAAATCACCTTATAGTAGAATCTACGATTAATGGGACACTTCTGTAGCGTAACCTGTTAGTTTGCGTCGTTTTATGCACAAACTAAATGAAGATTAATTTATTAATCGGTAATTTTGCAGAAAGATCCAGCAGAATACGCCAAATCAACGGTATTCGCCATGATTCCCCGTGTAGCCCTCTGCATTGGTTAGGAAACCGCACCTAACATTGTTAAGATATTATCAAATATTATTATAAACTTCATTCAAACGCGTGCAAAAGTGCATCCAAAAATGTGTATAGGTGAACCATTATCATTTTTATGTTAATAGTATCCTACTATCACTGTCTTGCGAAAAGTAAGATGCCAAAGAAAACAACAATCTATAAAAGGAGTTCACATAATGCAAAAACAAAAAATTGCAGCGAGTTACCAACAGTTTCACGTCATTACGCACGATTTGGACGAGACAGAAGACCTTAAAGTCGAATGTAAGGCGCAATTGGGTGAAGGCGTTCGACTCGCTGACTGGAACGACATAGTTGCCTACGTTGAAGCGGGCGGTTCACTGGATGATTTCATTGAGGCACTTAAGATACCACTTGAGTATGTCAAGCCGGAGGATATGAACCCGGTACCGAATACTTCTTATCGTATTTCAATGAACGGGGAACTGTACTGGGGCGGGGATCGCCACTATTTCTTTGCGCGCCATGATCACAAATTACGTGGTGATTTTTTGGCACACAACAATATAGATAATTACAGATTGTCATTGGGTTCATGGTTTGGCACGGGGGGTTTTGCCCTCTGCTACGGAGACCCAGAAAGCACAATTGCACCTCCTGAACCAGAAGTAATTGTGCCCGATGAGATGGATAACGACTCCATTCCAGTCTCTGAGCCAGATACTACGGAACCAATTCTGACACATGTAGTGAGTTACCAAAAGTTCCACGTATTCACTCATAATTTGTCCGAAAGGGGTGATCTTAAAGCAGCCTGTAAGGAAAAATTGGGTATAGGCGTTAGACTTGCCGATTGGAACGACATCCTCGCCTATTACCGAGAGGGCGGTTCACTGGATGATTTTATTGAGGCACTTAAGATACCACTTGAGTATGTCAAGCCGGAGGATATGGACCCGATACCGAATACTTCTTATCGTATTTCAATGAACGGGGAACTGTACTGGGGCGGGGATCGCCACTATTTCTTTGCGCGCCATGATCACAAATTACGTGGTGATTTTTTGGCACACAACAATATAGATAATTACAGATTGTCATTAGGTTCATGGTTTGGCACGGGGGGATTTGTCCTCTGCTACGGAGACCTGAATGGCACGGTGGCACCTCCTGACCCAGATACAACCGAACCGGTGGAGGCATCGGGCGGCTGAGGCTGCGGATGCTAACGCAATGGCGGTGCCATTGCTTATTTTCTGCACATTTGTTTAGAGCACTAATGTTATAGCACAAACTGTATGAAGATTAATTTATTAATTTGATAATTTTCGGTCCGCACAAGACAGGTGCATCCCCTTGCTGGCGAGGCGCGGAATGCCTAAAGACGAATGCGCGTGGTAGAATACGCCAAATCAACGGTATGAATGCCTTTTGGCATTCCCCGTGTGGTATTCTACATGATTTGCCATGATTCATACCGTTGATTTCTTCCTAACCTCGCCACAGGACCGAATTATTTACTTAAACTTCGGACAGTTTGCGCTACAGAAATATCCCAATAATTTCAAAGTTCACTATATATACCTAAGTTGCCACTTATGTAGCATAATCTGTTAGATTGTGCATATTCGTCCGCAAACTAACAGTTTGCTCTACAATATTTCACCTATAATGAACTATTCTCTATGAAAAACGGTGTTTGCATGTCTAAAAACTTATAGGTAGCAACTTGAGTTATATATGTCAATTTAAGGATATATTCTCTTGTAGGAGTGAATCAACACCATAAGCGCGTGGTGGAAAAGCGTTGGTATTCTACATGATTCCGCATGATTTATCGGGACAAAAAAAGAAATCAGCTCATGATAAAACTAACAACGTCATATAATTGTGAAACGATATTGGACAAATAGTTATTTAGCACAACTCGCTAACTTAGCCTCGGTTTCCCTTGAACACGGCATAAAGATACCAGAATGCGGGTACTAACAGAATACCGCCAATAACAATTATGATCAACACAGGTTGAAGCACTGAATCGGGGGCAGCGGTATTTGAAAATGTAAGGTTTGGTGCAACAAGATAAGGAAACTGTGCCAAGCCCCAACCGAAAATAATCAATACGACCTGTACCGGAACCAGGATACGCGCAAGTTGAAAGTAACGCTTCCAAATCGACCAAATAGCACAGATTGCCACTGCGCCCGTCAAAAGATGAAACGGAATTGACCAAACGCTATTGCCCAGTCCTTGTCGTATTGAAGGTGCACCTTTGGCAGATAAGAGAAAACTAATTCCTGCCATTGCACCGACACTGACTGCTGCTATAATTGCACGTACGCGAAAATCCGCTTGTAATTCCGAATTGTCAGTTTCAAGGGTAAGATAAACGGCAGCGAGCAACGCACAGAGTGTCAATGTAAAAAAGCCGATTGCGAAAGGAAAGGGGGCAAACCACGATGAGAAAAAGTCAGTGTCTACGGTGCCGGTTTCTACATTCACCTGAATTGTACCTGATGCTACTGCACCTAAGGTAACACCCAACATAATAGGCGTAATAACGCTTGCAATGGCAAACACACGACTCCATCTGAGATGGGTTTTGTCTGATTGATCGTCGTAGGTTCGGAAGACAAACGCTGTTCCACGAAGCACAATGCCGATGAGCATTAAGGTAAGTGGAATATGCAATGCAGTACCAATTGTGGCAAATGCCACTGGAAATGCCACAAAGAGCAGCACTATAATAACAATTAACCAAACATGGTTTGCTTCCCAGATTGGCGCGAGTGCGTTTGTGATAAGATCGCGCTGTGCTTTCGCTCTGTGCCCTGTGGCAAATAGGTCCCATACGCCACCACCAAAATCAGCACCGCCTGTCAGCATGTAAAGGATCAGCGAGATCAACATCACGCCCGCAACCCAGATTTCAAGATTCAACATTAGAACTCCGTGAAGGAAATTTTGTCAACCCGACCAATGTACAAGATATGCGCAGCCATGTCCACTACGGCAGGTTCCGTTGCAGTTTCCAAGATTAACTCAATCCAACGTTTCCACTTTGTTGTGTCTTCTGCCGCCTTGTTAGTCGCTGCAGATAATCCTGTTGATAGCCCCTCACAACCCACCATTTCCAGCGTGGTTAATCCACATGATTCAGCAAGTTGCTGAAGTTCGGAAGCTCGAAAAAAATGCCATAGGTTATCTTGAACGAGGTTATTGCCTTTTCCTTCCTTTATTAACTCCCAGTACCTGGGCATTATCAGTTCCTGACTCACACGACTGAGAACGGTCCGCAGCATTGCAAGGTAACCCATAACACTAATGCAGACGATCGCCCCAGATTTAGCGACCCGAACCAATTCGGAAGTCGCTTGGGCCCGCTCGGTTTCATCACTGATATGTGTTAACGGGCCACCGAGACATAGCACCGCATCAAAGTGATTTGTATTAAAACGCGAAAGGTCTCGTATATCTCCGACAACCGACGCGATTAGTCGCCTCTGAATAGGTTGCGGTTCTAACTTGATTTTTTCTTCAGCAAAAGCCGTGTAAGTTGCGTCAATATCCAAGAGAGCAACATCGTAACCTGCTCGACAAAGTTCAAGGGCATAACGCCCTGGCCCACCGCCTGCGTCTAAAATCCTACCTGTTTCAGGCAGATGTTTCCGAAGGTAGTGCATTGTTAGCAAAAACTCCAATGAGTTATAAGCATCCTTCACAAGTCGATTCCATTCGGCAGTTTCAAAACTGGTTTTTTCTTTCATTGATTCTATCTCTAAACTCAATACTGAACAATTGGATTAGGTATTGGTTAGTTTAAAAAGATTTGGCGACGTAATAGGATAACAACGATAATCGAGAGAAAAATATAAAGGATAGTAAATCCAATAAACGGCACGACGAGATTTGGCATAGGTGTTACTGCTTCTGCTGTTCGCATGTAGCCATAAATAATCCACGGTTGCCTACCGACTTCTGTCACCGTCCATCCTGCTTCTATCGCAATAAACCCAAGCGGTGTGCAGAATGTGACAAACCTAAGATACCACCTATTCACAGGCAAACCCTTTTGTCTCCATGCTAACCATCCGCCGAGGATACCCGCTACAATCATTACCATCCCGCACGCAACCATAATCTGAAAAGCGAAATGCACAATTGCAACAGGTGGACGATCTTCGGGTGGCACGTCTTTGAGTCCCATAATCTCGGCATTGAAGTCAAAATGTGCGAGGAAACTAAGTGCTTTCGGAATTTCTATGGCGAATCGGGTCACTTCAGCTTCTTCATCTGGAATGCCTCCTATGCGTAAAGGAGCACCGCGTTCGGTTTCCCATTGCCCTTCCATTGCCGCGAGTTTGACAGGTTGATGCTTGGCAAGTCGTTTTGCACTGATGTCCCCAGAAATCGGTTGGAGAATTGCAACTACACCACCAACACTCAAGGCAATCGCGAATGCTTTTCTATGAAATGCGTTATCTGGATCGCGTCTTAGAAAATAGGCATGGATACCAGCAACTGCAAATCCGACTGCAAGAAATGCGGCTAAGGTCATGTGAAGTGCTTGACTAAATGAGGAAGGGTTTAGCATCGCTGCAATGGGGTCAATGTTGGTAACCTTCCCTTCAACAATGGAAAAACCGACAGGTGTGTTCATCCAAGCATTAGCAGTAACAACAAAAATACCGGAAAAAGTGCCGCCAAGTAGTACCATTACACCAGCGAACCAGTGGACATTCTTTGGGACACGTTCCCACCCATATAAATAGATGCCGAGAAAGATTGCCTCAACAAAGAACGCTAATCCCTCTAATGAAAACGGCATGCCAATAATGGGGCCGGCATACGCCATAAAAGTCGGCCACAACAAACCGAGTTCAAAGGACAAGACAGTTCCTGATACTGCTCCCACAGCAAACATAATGGCAGTGCCCTTTGACCATCGTTTTGCGAGTATGAGATAAGTTTCGTCCTTCGTTTTCAGCCACATCCCTTCGGCAATTACCATGAGCAATGGCATCGCTATACCAACGGAGGCAAAAATAATGTGAAAAGCGAGGGACATCGCCATCTGCGCGCGTGCTGCTAATAGGTCTTCCATACAACTTTACCCATAACAAAATAGGCGGGCTGTTTGCCCGCCTACAAGCCAGAGAATGATTATGCAACCCACGGGTTAAGACCGAGAAGTTTTTTACCTAAGGGTGTCAGCTCAGCGGTTTTTCCGTGGTGGTGTTCTTTCTCTTTCTGATTTTTTCCGAGTCCTGTAAGCCGCTCTTGCCACCATGTAATCCGGTGTTCGTTTGTCTCTTTTCCATCATTTGGAGCAGGATTCATTGTGATATATTGTGCCATCCGTGGACGTTCCGCGGAGTTTGGGCTACTACCATGCGGCAAGGCACTATGCCAAATAACCAAATCACCTGCTTTCCCAGGTACAGGAACCCCGTCCTCCTGATATTCACGTATCACGCGGCGTGGGTCGGCATCAGATGGGAGGTCCTTCAACCATTCTTCCAATTTCCGATGAAAACCGGGTATGCACGTAAATGCCCCCTGATTGCCTGGGGTATCTACCAAATACAGAACACCTTGTACCTTTAACCGAACAGGCATATCTAACGACATATCCCAATGCAGGTGGGGACCTGGGAACTTCCAATCATCGCGTTCGGGAGGATTCATGCTGGCACGGTCAAAACTGACCCAGAGTTTTTCGTTCCCCCAGATTTCTGTGAACGCTTGATGTACACGCGGATATTGGCGGTTATTCCATATAGCTTGGTGTTGATAGATTTCTACCATAATGCCGCGGCGTGGCGGATCTTCAGGATACCAACTATCTGGGTCATCACCGTCCATTTCGAGGAAATTCCATACTGCTTGTTCGGCGGCACGGCAGTTTTCAATGGGAACAGCTTCAGGGACTACGACATAACCGTGTTCTTCCCAAAATTCTAAGTCTTCTTTACTAAAAACAGGCATAAGTTTCTCCAATATTTGTAAAATCTACACTTATAACATATAACAGCGCGCTTACAAAGCACGCATATAATGTGAGAATTATATCCTGAAAATCAACTTTTCAACGGTACTAACTACAATAAAGGTATTTACGAACTATTTATAGAACTAACTGGTTCACTCGCTAAGTTTTTGTGTTTTGAAATCCCTAAATTCACCCCCCTTTATCCCCCCGCAAGCGAGGGGAGGGGACTTTTGGATCTATTACGTGAGTTTTGTATATGATAAATGTTTGGCGAGTAAATCACTAACACTTATGATGCAAAATGCTTACGGGCATATTCAAGACGTTCTGGTACTCCGATATCAATCCATTCAGTTTCGACTTTGTGGACGTAAAGTTGGGATAAGTAAGGAAAGACATCTCGTTCAATAGAAAAGGCTTCCTTTTGTGGAAAAGTATTTATGATGGAACGGTTAAAAAGAAAAATGGCACCGTTAGCACAACCAGGACGCGCTGCTTGCTGCTTTTCTTTGAACTCGGTAATCCGCCCCTGTGTGTCAGCAACAATTTCCCCATAAGATGTGAGATCGGACACCGAAATACCAAGCAATAATCCCTCCATTTCTGGGCGTAGACAAGACAACATGTCAGCTAATGAGAAATTTCTCAATAAGATATCGCCATGCAAAACAAAGACTGGAAAGTCGTATACGAAACGAAATGCGTTTTTAATCGCGCCGCCGGTTCCAAGCGGTTTTTCTTCTTTGGCGTATCGGATTTTCACACCAGCGCATTCTTCGCCGACATGTTTATATAGCACGTCATGCAGATACCCAGAAGCAAGAATTACCTCAATTACACCAGCCTCAGCTAAAAGTGTTAACTGCCACTCTAAAACGGTGCGGTCCCCAATTTTCAGCAGGACCTTTGGAAGTCTTTCTGTTGTCTGACCAAGTCTTGTGGAAAGTCCACCACAGAGAATAATCGCTTGCATGAACTTGACCTATGTTTGTATGTGCTTGCTTTCTATGTCCTCAAAGTATGTAGGAATGTCTCAACACTCGGAGTTTGAAACGCGGGAACAACCAGCTGCTTCAGTTGTTCGAGATTAGAAATTGATTTAAGTGCTCGTTCTATGTTATGTAAGTCATTTTTGGGGAACCGTGTTGTAAGTATTGAGAGTATATTTTCCACGGTGGTTTCACGCGCCCCTTTTTCGGTTAGTACTTCTGCCATTGATTTTGCCATGGAAGTCACCTCTATTTCCATGAACTCTTAAATATATGCTGTCAAACACTGAACTTACGGATCCTCTTCAAATAGTTTCGGGAAGAAAATCAAATGCGTTTTCAATTTGCTCAAGTCGTAGTAATTCAAATTGTGGCGACAGATGGATTGCTATTACATCAAAACGACAAGGAGCATCTAACAAGTTTTGTGTTTGTAAATATGCCAATGCAATTTTAGAAATTTGCCGTTGTTTCTGCTCTGTCACAGCGGACTGTGGTAAACCAAATTTTAAACTGCGTCGCGTTTTTACCTCAACAAAAATAATCCTGTTATCTTGCTGTGCAATAAGGTCAATTTCACCACGTTGGAAACGGTAATTTTGTGCAAGAATCTGGTAACCTTGTGCTTTAAGATGTTCTGCTGCGAATGTTTCACTGATTTTTGCAATGTTCGGCAGTGAACGCCGCATTTGAATTTCCTCGAATCATCGCAAACGGATAGATTCTCTATGAATCTGAAAGCAATTTGAACGTATTCCTGTGAATTGCTGAAGCGCCGAACTGGGCAATCGCTTGACGATGTTGTGTTGTAGGATAACCTTTGTGTTGCGCAAATCCATAATTTGGATACGTTTGATGGAATTCAATCATTAGGTTGTCACGCGTCGTTTTAGCGATAACTGAAGCCGCAGCGATGGACAGACTTAAGTTATCACCTTTCGGAATTGCCTGTGCTGGCATGTTCGTTTTTGGCAGCTTAGAACCATCTACCAGCAGATAATCAGGTTGCGGTGTGAGTTGTTGGACAGCTTCCGCCATAGCCCGCAGCGCAGCTTGTAAGATATTAAGTTCCTCAATTAGACGATTATCTACTAAACCGACACCAACCGAAATAGCAACACTTTGGATTTCATTAGCCAACAACGAACGTTGTTTTGGAGTCAATTGTTTGGAATCTTTTAAACCGTCAATTTGACAACCGGCAGGCAGAATAACCGCGGCAGCGACGACTGGCCCTGCCAAAGCACCTCTACCCGCTTCGTCAATACCAGCAATTCGCTTGTAGCCTTCCTGTATGCAAGCACGCTCAAAAGCGTACATTTTGTTATCTTCTACGTTCCTTGACACGGGCAGATTTACCTGTACGATCCCTCAAATAGTATAACTTTGCGCGCCGAACAGCACCGTATCGAACAACTCGGATACTTTCTATATTGGGTGAATGAAGCGGAAATGTTCTTTCACTCCCTGTACCGAATGCAACGCGTCGGACGGTAAATGTAGCACGAGTTCCGCCATGTGCACGCCGAATCACGGTGCCTTCATAAGCTTGAATTCGCTCCTTCTGTCCCTCTCGAATACGAGTATTGACTCTTATTACATCGCCAGGACTAAACTCAGGAATATCAGTTTTTTTATATTGGTTTTCTACGGATTCAATCAAATTCATTGTTCTTTCCTCCTTTCCTCATAATTTAACAAGATGATTTGTTTTCTGATCTTTGCAAAAGTGCAAGCTCTTCATCAGTGAGTTCAAGATTTTGCAGTAAATCTGGACGGCGTTGGGCAGTACGTTTTAGTGCCTCTGCATGCCGCCATTTTTTGATGTTCTCATGATGTCCACTTAACAGCACTTCTGGAACTTTCATCCCTTCATACTCAGCGGGACGTGTGTAGTGCGGATGGTCAAGCAAATCCTGACTGAAAGAGTCCTCGTGTGCAGATTCAAAATCTCCTAATGCTCCCGGCAAAACACGTCCAATAGCATCAATTAACACAAGTGCTGCGATTTCACCGCCACTCAAAACGTAATCACCAATTGATATTTCAGTGGTGACAATTTTTTGACGAACCCGTTCATCAATCCCTTTGTATCGTCCGCAGATCAGAATGAGGTGAGATTCCAAAGACAACGATTCGACGAGCGATTGCGTCAACGGGGTGCCTTGTGGTGTTAAGTAGACAATTTGTGCCTCAGTTTCTGGACTCAACGCTGCAACAGCATCAAAAAGCGGTTCTGGTTTGAGAATCATCCCTGCGCCGCCACCATAAGGGTAATCATCAACAGTCTTATGTTTATCTGTTGCCCAATCCCGCAGATTATACACGTTAATGCTGAGTCGGTCTGCGTCTTGAATACGTTTTAAGATACCCGTTTGCAGGGCAGGTGCAATTATCTCTGGAAACAGCGCGAGCACATCCATTTTCATCTTGACGCTTGCCTGTCATCGCTATTCTTCGGGCCTCGGTTTTTCAAGTAGTTCAAGTATAACCTTTTTGTTGGCTTTCAATCCGGCAGTGTAAAGCAGCGTTCTAATTGCTTTTAGCGTCCGCCCGTATCTACCGATAACTTTACCAAAATCCGCTTCTGCGACACTCAATTCAATGATAACCACCTTTTCGCCAGTCACTTCACGGACTACTACATCATTAGGATAGTCAACAAGGGCTATTACGATGTATTCAATAAGTTCTTTGAACATAACTAACTTTCTGTGGTTATAAAGCGAAAAAATGAATGCCAATTCAGCAAGACTTGAAAACTATTCTTCTTCAGGCGATTGAG